>NZ_JAHBBK010000001.1 GCF_018390515.1 Mucilaginibacter sp. Bleaf8
CGGGCAATACGCCGAGGATCATCCAAGAGGATGAGTACTACAGCTTTGGACTTAGAAAACCAACGGGTGGTTATGACTTATCCAACAACAACCGCTATCTTTACAATGGTAAGGAGGTGCAAACGGACTTGGCTAACCAATACGATTATGGCGCTAGATTCTATGACCCCGTGATCGGTAGATGGAATGCTGTAGATCCGCTCGCAGAGATGGCATTTAATTTCTCAGGGTATAATTATTGTAACAATAATCCTGTTTTATTAACCGATCCACTCGGGCTAGCTGCCGATTCGGGAGGAATTCACCTCCAAGCGGTGACAGTAACAGCTATCCGAGATGTGACAAAGATTATGTATCTTTCAGGTACTTTCTTTCGAAATTTGTATGGAAAATACTTAGATCGAGTTGGAACGACTAATAACGTTTATAGTTTTAATGGGTTATTAGTACAATCGATGCTGCACAGAAAAGACGTTGAAATAAATGGTCAGCTATTAGATAAAATGAAACGTGACGAAGATTTTTTAAGATTTAGAAATGATTTGATAAAGATCCTGAGAAAAAATTCTAAATTCAGAAAATTGAAATTCCTGAACAGAAGTGGCCAAGTCCAGTTTGGAGGCAAACAATTTTTTTCGCAAGAGGGTTTAACTGATGAAACAGGGTGGGCAATGCGAAATGCTAATATTAGTGCAGATGCAACACTGAAAGCCGATGGAACAATCATAATTAATTATGAAATCCAAGATACATTTGACTTAAGTTCTCAAGATGGTAGATCCGATACCTACAATAATCTTAGCGGAATCGGTGGCCTCGTTTATCACGGTCTCTTAGGTGGAAAAGGCGATATGAAAGTTTGGGGACATTGGGTTGAAGAAATTAAGTAATGATGAGACACAAAGCAATATCATTTTCAATAGCACTACTGTGCTTAACTATAGTCTCATGTGAGCAGAAAATGACTACTACCGTAAAAAAAGATGAGTTTTACACTGGCAAAGGTGGGTGGGATTACGCAAGATTCCCTTTGATTAAACCATATGAGGCTCGACTCGTCGCCGGCTTTGACAATTGGATTGTAAGACTTGATTCAACAAGTTATGACGGGACCGTGCCGAACGTAAAAAGCCTAAACATTATTGGGGATAGCTTAATCATACTTTATAGTAAAAACACTTTGTTAGATGGCCTACCTACTAAACAGTCTTGGTATGTTATACTCCCTGCAAGGCGAATAGAAAAAGGATTCAAAAATCATGAAGATTATACAAGTTATTTAGATAGTTTGGGAATACTACAAGAACCGAAACTTTTAGACATACATCTAGTGAACAAAGATTTTCAACATAATGATAGAATTAATTGGTAACGGACCATTTAAATTTGTTGAACAATAAGCTAGGTATAATCATTTCTTGAAGTTAATTCCGCGATGTCCGTAGACTTCCAAGGCTACGGACATTTTTGTTTTGTAACCATCAGTCTACCATATTGTAACAATGAAGGAATTCTAGCACTTGCTGAAAACTATTGCCCTTTGCTACCGCAAGCGTTCTGCTTGTGAGATTAAGTTACTGTCTGTAGTATTCTAAGACTACGGACTTTTGTATCTTCTAGACTTCAGTCTACCAAAATAGTAACACTCGAAAAGGACAGTATCCTACTGCAAACTATTGCTCATCTGGAACAACGGCAGATACATCGAAATCAAAATTACGCCTACAATAAGCCCGAGGAATATGATGATGAGCGGCTCCATGGCACTGGATAGTGAGGATGTTTTGTATTCCACTTCTTCCACATACTGGTCGGAGATGCGGGCAAAAAAGTAATCAAGCTGGTTGGTCTCTTCTCCTACTTTCACGAGTTGAATCATTTTGGCTGGGTAAACATTAAAAGCTGCCAGGCTCTGGTGTAAGGAGCGGCCATTCATAATATCGTCTTCCACCTTTTTTAAAGAGCTTTCAATCGGGTAAAAATCAATCATCTGCCTGATGAGGGCTATTGCACGCAGCAGCGGCAAACGCGCGTTGATGAGCAGGCGCATGGCATTGCAAAACCTGGCCAGGTAAATCTTTTGCACCAGATTACCCACTATCGGCAACCTGAGTAAAATATGGGTAGACCACATCCTGAACTTTTCGGTTTTACGCAAGCTAAACAGGATGCCACCTGTAATTACCAACAGAATGAATGCATTAAAGAAGTTATTTTCCAGCGCTTGTGATATGCCAATGATTTTTTCGGTAATCCAGGGCAGTTGGCCGCCAAAGCGTTTAAATACATCGCCAAACATCGGCACAATAAACTTTAGCATAAAGAATACCGCCGCGAGCGAGGAGGACAAGACAATGCAAGGATAGGTGAGCGAAGAAATGATCTTACGACGCTGCTTGATCTTATTCTGATAATACTTAGCCAGATCCTGCAATACCTCGATCAGTTTTCCGGTTTCCTCGCCAATCTGTAAGCTGTAAATCTCGTACATGGAAAAACGCCCGCTTTGCTGCAATGCTTGCGAGAAAGTGGTGCCGCCCAGCACAGCCTGCTCTATAGAGGCGAACAACGCTTTGTCTTTTTCTTTTTTCAGATCAGCAGTAATCAGTTCAAAACTGCTTTTCAAATTAATACCCGCCTGTAGCAGGGAGCTAAGCTCCAGATACAACGCTTCTTTCTTTCGATCCGGAAGTTCACGGCTGCCGAAACTAATGTCTTTGTTGAGGAACGCCAGCAGGCCGCCGGTCTCTTTATCGGCGGTTGCTGATACTTTCTTTTGGGGCTGCGGTTTCTTTGTTTCGTATCTCGATAAATCAATGGATGGCATGGGCGTTTAATTTAATCAGGTTTTCGGAGCTGTACAGTTTGCGGTAGCGATAGGGGAACTGTTGATCATTGAGAATCACCGTTAGCGTAAGTTCATCAATTGGTATTGACAGCGAAGCCTCTTCTTCAACCACAGGTGTCTGTTCATAATAAAGCAGTGGTTTTGTGGTTTGGAGTTGAAACGTATCGGGTACGGTTGCAGCCCTGATCACATGGTTTTGATCAAAGTGATATCTGACCTGTTGCCCTGGTTTGGTGAAAATCAGGCTATCTTGCTTATACATTATACTTTCAGACCGCTCAAAATCTTTTTGAAGCAACTCATCTAATCTTACAACAACTGCCATCTTATCGTTTTTGCGGGTGAATCCGGCATATGCCTTGCTCATCATGCTATACGCTGTGTACGTCATAGCAATAACAATGGCCGAAATTAACATAGCAATTGTTAGTTCCATAATGGTAAAAGCCGGTAGGCGCTTCTTACTTATCCTCATTATTGATAACGATCTTTCTGATTTCGCTGATTTTTTCATGACGCTCGTCATACAAAACCAAATGAACCTCCTGTAGCCGTGCATTACCTTCATAGGGTAGGATATCTTTTTCTATGGTCCAGTCTTCGTTGTTATCTTCTTTAGCGCCATAACTTAGCGGGTGCTCCAACTCCAGCATAGCCTGCTGCAGCCTGACTTGTGCCCGAAGCCGTCTTTCGGAAAGCGATAAGCGCATTACATTCGTGTAAATCATCATGGCAATGCCCAGCACCATTACAATTACCACCATAGATACCACAACCTCCAATATGCTGGAAGCAGTAAGTTTAACGGATCTTATTTTGCTTCGAGCCATTGTAGTATTTTGTAAGTTTTTTGGGAAGCAGGTAAAAGGCGGTTCGTTAGATAATAAGGCGATAATGCCGGTGCGTCTATCCGAATATTAATCAAGTAATTCTCATAGCGCGTGTAAGCCGTTTGGTAAAGAAACCTGCCGGCATAAACATTACCGTTGATGGAGGCGCCGTCTTTATAGTTCAACAAACCCTGGGCATAAACGCGCCCGTTAATCTGGGCGTTCTTCCCTAATTCGATCAGGGGTTTTACTTCATTTTGTGCTTTTTCATAAGTAAATACCGTTCCGTCAATCCGAACGTTATCACCAATACTGAGTTTTTCCTGGCCTTTGTCCTCGTCGTCGAATTTAAGCACGCCCAAAACGGAAGGGTAACCAAAACTGCATTTATCTTCGACAGTAATTGAATCCGTAGCAAAGAGCTGACAAGTGCCTGTAAAGCCACTCTTTACCATAATGGATTTGGCGAATACCAATACATTGTTAAGACGGCAAGATCCATCCAGGGTAACCGAAGTATCCGACTGCAAAACGATATGGCCGCTCAGCTGTTCAGTGATGTTTTGCGGCTCTTTACCGAAAACGAAGGTCATGGCAGGAAGGAGGAAGGATTGTGTAAGTGATCCTTCAGGTAACGGCTGTCTGCGTAGCATAGAATCCGCTATGAAGTATCTTTTCAGTATTTGTAGTTGCCCCTCATCCAGCTTAGGAAGGCGGCGATCGCTATTGTGCTTTTTACCAATAACAATCCGCTTATCACCCTGGTAAGCATGATTGTTAACGTAGGCCTCCTGTATACCTGCCTTGGGTAAATATGCATCTCCTTTAATCGTTGTTTTGCCACTTACAGATAAAGACCGGTCTTCATCAATAATATACAAGGCAGCCCATTGGGTGGAGTCAATTTGATTCCCCATTGTAAATACTTTAGTCAGTGTATCCTTCTGAATAAAAGCACGAGCCACACCAATATTAAACAGGCCCCATGGCTTACGCATCAGCTGTACGGAGTCATTTACCTGATGGAATAAACTGATAGTCTTAGGTTCGTTATAGTCAGCATCGCTTTCCAGCAGTATGTTAACGGCAGAGGCCAGGTTGTTTTGCAACATTGTGTACCGAAACGTTTTTTGGTACTGCAGCTTATAGAAATAAGCCGCTGTAATTAACGACGAGCAAATCACAGCAATGACCAGCGCTATTACAATAACCATATACAAGGCGGAAGCTTTGAGCATGGCTATTTAGCTGGCATTAACTTTTGATGCCTCGTTCTTCTGCTTTTTTATCTTTTTCGGCTTAACAGCCGGCGGTGTAGCTGTGGTGCTCTGAATTGAATCTCTTTTGTGCAGCCAGTGAATGGCTTTTACTTTTTGCCACAGCGATGGCGTTTTGAGTGTATTTGAAACAATTTGCCCATGTTTATACCTAACGGTTTCAACAGAATCGCCACCATGGTAGATTAGTACCTTACCTTCAAGCAAGTTGTCTGCATAACGTCCGGATTGCCTTGGCTGCCCTTGCTCGTCGTAAAAGGTAAAATCCCCTTCTTTTATACCGTGTTGCCAGTTTACTAATTCGGCCAGGGCACCGCTTTCCTGCCAGCTTCTCCAAAGTCCATCTTTCAGTCCGCTGTCGAACTCGCCTTGTTCTTTCAGGCTTTTATCGGTATAGTACTCCTCGTACTTACCATGCAGTAATTTACCGCTGTATCCGCCCTGCGTGTTATGAATTGTATTGCCACCATACCAGTAGTAAATCCGGTCACTGTGCAGTGAACTTACTGCCGAAGGGGTTATTTCAGTCACAATTGTACGACCAGGCGCCGTAATCCGTACCTTATTCAGACCAAAGCTGGGTATCCGTTGTGCCTGGAGGGAGGAACTGGCGAGCAGAAATATTATATACACATATCTTTTCATGGCGTTTCGTTACTGGTAGGTATATAATGAGTGAGATGTTGATAGCTGATTTGAATAGAATCTTTCAAGTTTTTTAAAAGTTTAACGCCTCCCGAGGATTCACCCTCGCTTAGCATCAGGCTTTTGCCACTCACCGTCATGAGCGCATAAAGTTTTTTAGTATGTGGGTTTCTGATGTAGCCGGAATAGCGGATAAAACCCCAGTTCATTGCTTGCTTACGCGTTCCTGATGCCTGATGTATTAGCGGCGATAATCGTGTTGTGCTACTGATTATTTGCCTAACCGGAATTTGTGCTGTATCTTTTTTTATGGGTGCTTTAGCCATGGCAAAAGGGTCCCGATAATTTAATTTCAAAGAGACTGTGTCTTTGATAGCTTCATAGTCGTTCAGGGGCTCTTTCGGATAATTTGCAGATGTTTTTGGCATTACTGGCAGTTCGTCGTCATTATTGACGGCCGCAACAATACGATAAATAATCAGGCCCCATACCACGGCAACTATCAGCCCTAAAAAGTACACAGATGCTTTATTTTTCATAAGGCCTGCTTATTGTAAGGTAAAGCTTCTAACCGTACTGGCTGTCCCTTCATTACCGGCAGCATCTATAGCAGTCACTTTCCAGTATATGCGTTCTCCAAAAGTTCCTGTGGTCAGCGTGTAAGATGTTGTATTAATCAGCATCGGAAAGCTGTCATTATAACGGGTGGTACCATCGGCTTTAAAAGCATAAAGACGGTATTTTGATGCCGTGGCTACCTGGCTCCATCGCATGGTGACCGGAGAACTGACAGACTGATCTGCAGCAGGTGCCGTTAGGCTGACCTGACCAGGCGGCGTGCTGTCAAATGTCAGGTTGCGGATAACCGACCACCGGGATTGTGCGGTATCGTTTTCTGCCCGGACGCGCCATTGATAAGTCTGGTCTTTTAACAATTTGTAAGTAAACTGTTGTGCCGGTGTGGCCTGGTCCAGCACAAGCTTGGTTTCATCAGCAAAACTGTTGGTGTCCAGCTGCAGGCGATACTTCGTGGCACCATATAATTCTCCCCAGCTGAAGTTGAGGTTACTTTGCGTAGTCAAAAGGTTACTACCAGGGGTATTTACTTGCACCACTTGTTGCTTGATCGAGGAAAAAAGAACCGAAAATTGCTGCGGTGTGGTATAAGCGGTTTCAGAACTGCCGTTTTCAGCGCGTACACGCCACTGGTAGGTACCTGGGCTCAGGTTGAAAGCAAACTTATCACTTTTAACCACTGTATCAACAACAATAACAGTTGCAGAGTCAAATTTTGGCGTAACAATTTGAAGGCGGTATTGCAATGCATCTTCTACTTGGTTCCACCAGAAATTCAAGGTATAGCTCGTACTTTTATAGTCATTTCCAGGCGCATTGAGCATTACCTGCCGCTCCTTAATGGAAGGTTCAATGAAATCTTTACAACCGAAAAGCAGGCTAGATAAGGCAACTAATAAGAAATAAGGCTTAAGTTTTATCACGCTCGAATTTACGGCAAAAATTAATAAGTTAACTAAATTAATTGAAGCTTAACGAAACTGCTACTCGGTGCTAGTCCACGCCGCTTTGTTTGTGAATGATTATCTTTGAAAACTTACTTGGAATAGTCGATGAAGTAGGCACCTACCTAGGCACTTTGAAGTTGACTTTCTTTGAAGATTTTTATGCTAATATAATACGCTCGAGCTTAGCTGGGCGTGCTTAAAAGTCTATTTTGTGACCTCGCTCAGTCCTTACATATACAGGCTTTAGGGACCGTCGATTATAAGGCCGAGAAACAGTATCGGCATGGCTCAGCTTACTTCCAATATTAATTACGATGCTACTAATTTTTGAAAGGCAGATCAACAAAATTTCTACTGGCGAAGAAGCTGCTCAGGTTGCCAAAATACCGGAGTAGCAAAACGCACATACTATGATAACCGAACTTCAGGAAAAGGTTAAAAAGCTGTTGGTATCAATGTCCGCAATGCTTTTTATAGCATTTTAGATTTTACTAGCTGTTTTGTTTTGCAAGTGTGGCTCCGTTTTTTTAGTTACATTCAATGCAGTTATTCTGCCTACTCATAGCGTATCTTTCTGGTTTAAAAAAGTCTACCATCTCCTGTAAATTGTTTTCCGCGAGCATGGCTTCTACCAGCTGTAGTGCTTCCGCCGTTACTTTGGATGTTCTAGCGAGCATATTCTTTTCATAAGATGATATGGCATCTTCTATAGTCAGGAAATTATTAGCGCAGAGTGCCTGAGACAATTCAAGAGCATCCAGCATGGCTTGGTTTACGCCATCCCGCGAAGGAGGCGTTTGATGTGCAGCGTCGCCAATCATTGTTAGGACTGGAAGGGATTGCCAGGATTGGTCCGCAGGAAAGTAGTATTGCGGACGTGCAACGAAATAGGACTCAGTGGTATGGAATATTTCGTGCCAGTCATCACTCCAGTCAGAAAAGCGCTCTCTGAACCATTTGAACGCTTATGCTTTATCTGTAAAGTCAATGCCCGAACTCTTTACCCAGAGATCCGGCTCTCTAGTAATCGTATAAAATGATAGCGATCCTTCACCTTTGGCGCTTAATACAATTGTCTTGCCATTCCAATGAGCAAAAACTTTTCCGCCATTTGTCAATTTCCAGAGATTAGGTGCATTTGATACAGCGTTGTAAATATTACCCTCAATAATGGTAACACCAGAATAGATACGACTGGTGTTAGTGATGTATTTTCTGACTTTTGTATTTGCGCCATCGGCAGCAATGACTATATCTGCGTAGGCAGTAGTTTCGTTTTCAAAAATGAGGTTCCAACCCTTGCCTTCCTTGTGTAATTCCAAAAAATTGGAATTCCATACTATGGTGGTATCATACAACGATGCAATAAGTAGATCACGAAGCGGACCTCGGTCAATTTCTGGTCGTGCATGCGTTTTATCTAAATCCTGTAGCGGAGTTTGGTTTTGCTCTGTGTAGTGCATTATGCCGTTGTTATCGGTAATGGCAATTATCTCTGCGCCAGGTCAGTAATTATTTCGGAATACCTCCATAAGGCCGCCTGCCCTTAATGCTTTCAGTCCAAACTCATAATGCAAGTCAAGCGTAGCACCTTGTTGACGGATCTGCTGGTTTGTGTCGCGTTCATATACTTTTATATTTACCCCTTCTTTGTGAAGCCGTCTGGCCAATGTCAATCCTCCCGAACCGGCACCTATAATGGCTATTTGTTCGTTTTCTAATAACATAATGTTTATTGTTTTGAATTTCTATATCTGCATACAAAACTCTTGTTACTTTTATAGGTAAAATAGCTGTATTTGATATTAAAATAACCGTAAATGAAAAAATCGATCATTGACAAAGGCTCAGGCATTGCTCTTGAATTTGGCCGATTATTGGGTGCTACAATACGTGGCCGTTTTATAGATATTCTGGAAAGTATGGGGCAGCATACATCACCGGTTTTTCTTGGGGAAATGATTTGCGTATGATGATCCGGCATTATCATTTGAAGGAGGATGTAATTATCGAGCGAACTAATGAATTAGCAGAAGGGGAGTAAGACATAATATTTCTATTAAGCGGAATATTTCCGGCATTGGTTAACCCGGTCGCACAATTATTATCAGAGCTGGCAACTATGCTAATCTGCAGGCACGCCGTATCTTCTACTATGGTTATGCCCCGAAATACCCTTTTCGGGAGCGTTACCATAGCGGCTTCCAGGCAGCATTTGCTTGGCTTATTCGGAGAAATAGATCATCCTGTGGTTAAAGCATTATAGAGGTACCCGAAAACTTTATATTAGAAACCAGCGTTTCTCCGCATATCATCAATAGCGCCAGCGAAATGCTAAACCAGCCTGTTCCTGCAAGTTTGGAAAGGCTGTTTTATAAGCTATAAAGTGCGAAGAACTACTATGCCATATTATTTCGATCCTGATGCAGCGAACGTCATTGCCCATGAGTAACATGCATATTGAAGATATCAAAGCTATATATGCTATTAAGATCCATCTACAAACAGATGTAGACTTACCGCCAAATATCGCTTCCTTGGCGAAAGAAGCAGGCATGAGTGAGCCTAAATTACGCAGGCTTTTTAAGCGAACTTTCGGAAAAGGGGTTTTTGAATTTTACCAGTTCACGCGCATGCAAAAGGCTGCTGGTTTGCTTAAAGAAAAACGGCTTACTGTCTCTGAAGTAGGTTATCATTTAGGCTTTACCAATCTAAGTCACTTTTCTAAGGTGTTTGAGCAGCACATCGGTGTAAAACCGAAGAAGTATTCCAGTCAACTTTTCGCATAAACCTTATTATTGAAGGTAACTATGCCTGTTATGCAGTTGCACGGTTAAATGAATCATCGACCAATAGCTAATAAAATATATTTTCCTGCCATTATAATTACAGGATACGCTTAAATATACCTTTTGCTCTTGTGAAAATAGTCTGGTAGCATGTGTCCCCTTGAAAGTCTTTACTATTCCAAATATTGTGAGTTGAAGTAACATCAATAGTAAACTGTGAACCCGATTTGAAAGGTTCACTCACTAATTTAACACCTGAGACTCAAATTTTTAATAAAGAAGGAAATGTTAATTAATATAATTTGCTTATTGTGTAATATTATTGTAACTTACAATTAACAAAACAACCTTGTCATTATATAACCAATTAATGCCTATGAGATAGTCAACCTCCCTGCTCCATTTGGCAAAGTGCCGACTTCAGCATCCATTCACCTAAGTACTTATTATTTTAACCTTTATCTAACTACCTTTATCATGAAAAAATTTAAAACCTTTGCCTTTCTGGCTACTCTTTCTTCTTCGCTTTTATTCGGTAGCTGTACCAAAGACAAAAGTCTACCAAACGCTAAAACTCAAGATGCTGACGCGGCTGCGTCGTCCAAAAAAGGCACCCTTTCTGCAAGTTTTGGTGATATAGCCGAGATTGACATTTCGCGTGGGGATACTTGTTATTATTGGACTAAATCCGGAACGGTATCTTCAGGTACTTCAACAAACTCTACTTATTACCGATCACCAGTTAACTATTCACTACCCTCCGGTAAAACGCCTGCAGATGTAGTGGCAATTGCTATTGCTAATACAAACTGGTGCTACTTCTGGTATTCGGATGGTACAATGTCCGTAGGATACAGCAATAATGCAACAGCGTATATTTCTCCTAAGCCTTATGCGCTACCTTCAGGTAAAACACCTGCCGATATCCTGGCTATCTCTATAGCCAAAAGTAACAACAATGTATATACCTGGTATAAAGACGGAACAGCGTCTGTTGGCAATTCAACAAGTTTAGGTGCCATCAGAGCCCCTTACCCTTATACCGTTGCAGCCGGCAAAACGATCAGTAACGTAGTGGGCATCGGTATTGCAGGAAGCAATGACCATACCTACGTTTGGTATAATGATGGTAGTACAAAATCAGTTTCTTCCGGCTATACTGATATCTTCGACGCTTATTTCGGCGCAGTGCCATCTTCTTTTTAAACATTTTTACAAGCAATAAAAAAGCGGGTTGCTATGGTAATAGCAACCCGCTTTTGGATTTGTAACATAAGCAGCCGACGATGAAAGGCGTATCTGTTTTATGTGGGAACTATTATGTTACTGTATTTTAAATCAGTAATAAAAATGGTGCTGTACTCGCCGCTCGACTCGGTACGCTGGCGGGATGTAACATTTGAAGAATAGTCGACTGTGACTTATAATCTCATTAAATTAGTTAAGCTTGATATGTCTAATGGCGGTGGTTAGCCAATGCGTGATATCAATTGCACATTTGAGTTTATGGGCACCGTTGTTGGTAAACGTGTGTTTTTATTATGATGCTGATACGATAAACCATATATTGTATCTGCAGGATAAATACGTGTTAGCCCGCGGCCCAAAAAGCGGAAAAGAAAGGCATAAGGCAAAAAAAGATGATAACACTTTGATACACAAGCAGTCGAAAAGCTAACATCGGCGACGAGGTGTATCGTATAAATGCCGCCGCGTTTAGGGGAGGCGCATTAAGGGTATAGCTGAAGAAAAGCAGGACACACGTAAACGTAACCGTATGATCTTGAGATATGCCACAAAAAATGGCTCGCGGGTTGTTTTATCCGGGATTGATGATAAAAAAGATTCGGTTTAGATAGTGCTTGGACGGTATAAAGAGTACATTTTGAAAAATAGCAAATTGCACGCTGGCAAGGATTAAAAGAATGGGTTTATCAATGGATTATGATGCTGTTGTGGTAGGCTCCGGGCCTAATGGACTGGCTGCAGCTATACTATTACAACAGCACGGGTTATCGGTTTTACTGCTCGAGAAAAAGGACACGATAGGTGGTGGGTTTGTCAAGTGAGGCGTTAACCCTGCCCGGCTATTTGCGTGATGTATGCTCGGCTATTCATCCCTTGGCTGTAGATTCACCATTTTTGCAAACGTTGCCCTTATATCAGTTCGCTTAAACAGCTACCCTCAGCAAAAACGGTACTATTTGACATAACACCTCATCAGCTATTGCAAATAGCCGGCGAAAAGCTTTTGCACTTTTAAAAAAGTCAGCTTCAAAAATATCGATATGGCATGGTGTATTCAAAGTAGACAGGGCGCTGGATGCCCCAATACCATTTAAAGACCATACCGTAGAGCAGGCAGGCACTGTACACCTGGGCGGTTCGCTGCGTGAAATAACGCAGAATGAATTGCAAACCGCCAAAGGGCATCATCCAGAAAAGCCGTTTGTATTGTTGTCGCAGCCCAGCATATTTGACCCAACCCGTGCTCCCGAAGGCAAACACACCGCCTGGGCTTACTGCCATGTGCCCAATGGCTCCACTTTCGACATGACGAATGCTATTGAAAGTCAGATTGAGCGATTTGGGCCTGGCTTTAAAGAACGCATACTGGCCAAGCATACCTTCAATACAGCGCAGTTGCAAAACCATAATCCTAATTTTATCGGGGCGATATTGACGGTGGCATTATTGATTTGCGGCAGTTGTTTACCCGTCCGGCGCTGCGATGATCGCCGTACACCACCTCATCAGCGGGTTTGTACCTCTGTTCATCATCAACGCCGCTTGGAGGAGTGGTGCATGGTATGTGCGGCTATCACGCCGCTAAACACGCGCTGCAAAATATTTTTCACATCAAGGTTGCGCCTTTATAAACTAACCTTAAAATATACTAAATTATATGTCATCAAATTTTGCAAAGTTCAAGTTACATGAAGACTGGGTAGTAGTTATACTTGGCTCCCTTATTATACTGCTTGTCCTGGTGTGCTGCTTGCAATACCTGCTTTTGCTTGGAAAACAAGCGATGAACTATCGATTAAAGTTTTAGGAGCCGGTAACCTGAAGCTTATTGGATTAATGTTTTTGTTTGTGGGGGTTATTGGATTAATAGGCGTGTGGCCAAGCGGTAAAAATTTAACGACTTTTTGCGCGGCTATCCTGCGGTATACCTGCTTACTATTTTTGCGCTGATGATGGCCGGCAGCAGTCAGGCGAAGGCATCAAACCTGGAGGTAGTTATATTTAGTTTGATAATTGGCTTACTTATTAGCAATGTTTTTTATTTACCCGAATGGTTGCGCAACTCGCTGTCTACCGAGTTGTTTGTTAAAATTGGTTTGGTGTTGCTGGGCACCAGCGTTATTTTTTTTACATATTCTGAAGGCGGGTTCCTTGGGCCTAATTCAGTCTTTGGTGGTAGTTACCTCAGTGTGGTACTTTGCCTGTTGGGTATGTCGCAGGCTTAAGATAGATGACGATATCACCATGATGATTTCCAGCGCTGTATTCATATGCGGTGTTTCGGCCGCTATTGCTACAGCAGGAGCAATTAAAGGAGATTCAAAAAACTATCTTATGTGATTTCATTGGTGTTGATAACCGCTATACCCATGATTATTTTTATGCCTATTATTGCGCACCACTTTAATATGCCCCAAGGTGCATGGCTAGGAGGTAGTATCGATACTACAGGAGCCGTAGTGGCGTCTGGCAGCTTTCGTATGACCCTGTAACTGCAATTTTCATCGCATCTGATGTTTTCTTAAAATCCATACAAAGGTCAGTTACATGTCCAAGCATAGTTGCTGATTACTGGTTTATGTTGACCAATTAAAAGTTAGTCTGAGAGCGAGGGTCGTGATCATGAACTTGGTTAGTAACTCTAAAGTTTTGATATAAAAACGAGCAAATAGATCTAATAACTGTGAACCTGTTTGAAACGGCTATTACTCTCAATTTCAAGTAAGTGAACCAATAAACATACTATTTCGCTGCTTTAGCTTGAACCAAAAAGTAACCTCTTACCATTTTTTACGTACAAATGCACGTTTGAACGTCTTTTGATTATGCTGGTGTTGGTTTAAACGGGTGTAAGTTAATGTTTTATAGTAAAAAGGTATTTTGTAATTATTATCACTTCTTTGCATTCGGTACTGCTTTATGTGTGGTATTTTATGTTTATACCGGATTGGGTATTGCTGGAAGATTAAGCAACACACAGGCCTTTAATGAGCAAGGTGCATCAACGGCAGTTCTTTATCCTGCCGTTTGCGGTACCATCATTGATACCGGCGTATGTGGCACCAGTATGCGGTTAAATGCTGCGCCTAACCAAACCAATTACCTCTGGAGCACGGGCGAAACTTCTTCGGCCATAACGGTTACTTCGACGGGAACCTATTGGTGGGAAACTATTGATATGGACAACAACAAGGTGGTTAACGGTAATTTCAGCAATGGAAGAACAGGTTTTACCAGTAGCTATACCTACGCTGCGCCAACAAATAACAGGGTTCTTTATCCCGAAGGCACTTATTCCATCACCACAAACCCCAGAAACGTTCACTCCAATTTTGATCCGTCTACCGATCATTCCGGTAATGGAAATATGATGGTGGTAAATGGAGCATCACAGGCAAATGTTACAGTTTGGACAGAAACCATAAACGTAGGAAAAAACACCGATTATATATTTTCTGTATGGTTTACCTCCGTAAATGCTGAAAACCCCGGGCGATTGAACTTTTCGATTAATAACGTGCCGCTTGGCAATCCCATTGTATTATCAAACCAAACCTCAACTTGGCAGAATTTTACGGTGCGCTGGAACTCAAAGGATGCAATGAGTGCTGTAATCAGTATCGTAAACCAGAATACCATTGCCAGCGGGAATGATTTTGCGTTGGATGATTTGGTTTTTGCACCTGTGTGCCGCAACACTTATAATGTCAAGTTTTATTCGAACCCGCTAAAGCCATCAATAATTACACAATAAAGATTATCAATATACATTCCCCAATTAATTAATTAATATGAAGCAAAAATTTACCTTGATTAAACTTGCTATTGTTGCTTTTCTTTCTGCCTTTTCCTTATTGGCAGCGGCACAATCGCAAACCCCTACGGCAGCAAGTCCATTTTATACGCCAAGCGATGCTACATCAGCTCCGCCAAATGCGGCTACTGATGTAGGTAAAGTGCTATGTTTTGGCGGAACGGTTACGCTCAAGGGTAACGACGCTGTGGTTGCCAACAATACTTACCAATGGTTTAAGGTCAATACATCCGGACAGAAAGTACTGGTTAAAGAGGCCATTGGCGATAACACTTACCAGGAAAATACCCAAGGGGCGGGTTACTACACTTACCATTTGGTTGTATCTAATGCTGACGGTTGTAGCTCGCCGGAGTCGAGCCCGTTAAAAGTTTATGTGCTGCCACAGTTGAATGCTACCATTGCGGCTACTAAAGACAGGGTATGTTCGGGCGCACAAACCACTTCAGATTTGAGCATTCAAGGGCTGGATAGCCGTTTTGAATATACTTATCAGTGGACCAGAGATGGCCAGAACATAACCAATAATGGCACCTCAAGCACCTATACCGTTGCCGAGCAAAACCAGGGTACTGTAAATTATGCTGTTAAAATAGCATATAAACTAAATCCTGATTGTACCCAGACAACAGCTCCAAAAGCAATTACTGTGGTTCTGGTTCCGGGTGCTCCAACAATCAATTTCGGAAACTAATAGCTCGGGCATAATCGCTTAAGCTGTGTGACAGGAGGATTGGTTTTTGACGCAAAAGCATCGTAAATATCGCTTATGCCTGCTACTGCTTTGGGCAGTAGCAGGCTTTGCCCTGCTTTCAAACAAAGCGGTGGGGCAGGTATATACGCTATCAGCAGGTGAGTCAAAAAACCTGAGTATCAATGAGCCGAACGCTGCGGCTTATCAATGGTACAAGGACGGTGCTCCTATTCCGGGTGCTACAAACAGTCATTATCTGATTACAACCCCTGGAAAATACACGGTTCAGGCATTTAATAGTGAGAGCTGCCCGTCGCCTATGTCGCAAGAAATAGTTGTGATGCTGACGGAAGAAAAGCGAGTTGATCTGGTGGTAACCAAAAAGTCGGAAAGCCGGCAGGTACGTTCGGGCGAACCGTTTGAGTATTTACTGACGGTGACCAACAAAGGTCCGGCCAAGGCCACCAACGTGCAGCTAAAAGACGCCTTGCCCGATGGAATGGAGTTTATATCGGTAAAAACGCATACAACTGGCATGCCCGATTATGATGCTGGTGCCCGTGTGCTTACCTGGAATATCGGTACACTGGAGTTGAACGAAGAAGCAGAACTGCGCCTGTTAGTTAAAACTACCGTGCGCGGAACGGTGACTAATTCGGCATCGGTAAATGCGACGGAAGAGGATCGGAATATAGCCAATAACCAGTCGTCAGATACCAAAAGCATTGTAGGGTTGGATATACCAAACATTTTTACGCCCAATGGCGATGGTAAAAATGACGTGTTCGAAATACCGGAACTCAGCAGCTTTGCCGAGAACGAACTATTGATTGTAAACCGGTGGGGTAACAGCATTTATGAGAAAAAGAACTATCGGAACGAATGGACAGGCGAGGGGCTGAGCGAGGGAACTTACTTCTATATACTAAAAGTGAAAACTGCAAATGGTAATTGGGAAGTGTACAAAGGATATGTAACCCTGCTCCGGACAAAATAGAAAGATGAAAGAGATGCAATTTTTTGATGCTGTTCGATATAAGGGAAGCAAAGCATACAGGCTGATGATGATTGTCTGGTTCACGGTGTTTTGCATGGGTGTGTGCCATCGGGCGCAAGCCCAGCAGGATGCGCAGTTTAGCCAGTATATGTTTAACGGCTTGTACATCAATCCAGCCTTTGCCGGATACAAGCAAGATGTATATCTGAATGCTTTCTACCGTTCACAGTGGACCGGTTTGGAGGGTGCTCCACAAACTTTTTCGCTGGCAGCAGACGGTGCAGTGAACGATGCCAAAGTAGGGTTGGGGATGTTAGTGTTGCAGGATCGGATAGGTGCACAAAGCAGCTTTGCGATGTATGGCAATTATGCCTATCGGTTACAGATTGGCGATAATGAAAACAGCCGCCTGGCTTTTGGTATAGGTGCAGGCTTTGTGCAGAATGGACTGGATGGTACTAAGCTTCATGCCGTACAATCAGATGATAGCTATGTGCCCGTAGGTAATCAAACTGTTATATTGCCCGATGCCCGATTAGGTGCATTATACACCAACGAGCGGTTCTTTGCGGGTATCTCGCTTGATAATGTGCTGTCGCGTGTTGTCAGTGCAACTAAAGATAAATCCATCATGACACCGGTACCAATACCACATTTTTATCTTACCGGCGGAACGATATTCGATGCAAATGATCAGGTGAAAATACGGCCGTCCTTTTTAATTAAGGATGATTTTAAGGGACCAACCAGCCTCGATATTAATTTATTTGCGCTGCTGGGCGAACGTGTGTGGATAGGAGGTACTTACCGTACGGCTGTTAGTTTGTACAATAAACCGCATCTGCAAAACGGTCTGCAAAAATCAAACGCAATGATTGGAGTGGTTGAGTTTTTTGCTACGGACAGGCTTCGTATAGGCTATGCGTTCGACTACTCATTAACGCCATTGCAGAATTACAGTTACGGATCGCATGAATTATCTATCGGCTTTTACTTACGTAGTGCTAACCGCGAGCCATACTTTAATAAGTGCTATTTCAATTAATCATTATTCAACAAAGGAATACGTAGTGTTATGAATTTGAAACTACTTTTTTTGCCCCTTTGCTTTGCTGATATTCCGTAGGCGTGGTTCCAAATTGTTTCAGAAAGTTTCTGCCCAGGTGCGATTGTGAGCTGTAACCTACCAGCGCGGCAACTTCATACACTTTGTGTTCTCCTGCTTCGAGTAATTTTGCTGCAGCCTTTAACCTGGTGATGTTAATCAGTTCATTCAGGGAAAGGTCTGAAATAGCTTTTATTTTGCGATATAGAGTAGGCTTGCTCATATTCATTAAGTTAGCAATGTACTCTGCATCCAGTTCGGTGTTTTGCATATTGTTGCATATAATGCTGCCCAATTTTTCCAAAAACTTTTCGTCGGCCTTTGAATTTGCCATTGATCGGATAGGCGTTAGCGGGGAGCTGGCAAAGTGTTCCTTTATCTTGCTACGATTGCTGAGCAGGTTAGCTATCTGTACGTGTAAATGTTGCGGCGAAAATGGCTTGTCTAAATAAGCGTCAGCGCCAATATCCAAACCTTCAATTCTGCTCTGGAGGCTATTTTTAGCGGTAAGTAGAATGATTGGAATGTGGCTGTAAGCTAAATCTGTTTTTATTTTTTTGCACAGTTCAAACCCATCCATAACCGGCATCATTACGTCGCTGATGATTAGCTGGACCGTGGCTGATTCAATTTTGGAAATGGCTTCCTGGCCGTTCCGTGCCTTTAATACTGTATAACGGGTTTTCAGTTCCTGCGAAATAAATTCGAGTATTTCCGGATTATCATCTACCACAAGAACTACCGGATTATTGGTGTCTTGTACAATACCTTCGTTATCTGCTTCCGGTTGATCGGATGTTGAAATGCCCGATGAGAAATCAAATTCATGATCCTGATGTATAGGGATTGAAAGTGTAAATGTATTCCGGTCCCTTTTTAATTCATTTAGTTCCAGCTTACCCTTATGCAGTTCCGCTAACGAGCGCGAAAGCGGCAAACCAATGCCTGTACCAGTATGTCTTTCAGAAACCTTCATTCTAAAGAAAGGCTCAAATATCTTATCCCGCATCTCAAAGGGTACCGCATCGCCGTCATTTCTAAATTCAATATTGAACGTATCTTTTTCTGGCTGTTGCGCTAATAGTTCAACTTCAACCGTGGTAGTGCTGTACTTAATTGCATTGCCAATTAAATTGTACAGTATTTTGGTAAAGGCTTCTTTATCAACATAGGCATAAACACTTTCAAAGGGCTGCTTGAGTTTGTATGCCAATTCCTTATGCTCGGCTAAAGATCTGAACTGTGAGAATGTGTCTGTTAAAAGTTGGTTAATGTTGGTTTTAACAAAGTTAAGGCGATAGCCGTCCTGCTCCGCTTTTCTGAAATCGAGCAGTTGGTTGGTAAGCTCCAACAACCGGTTTGTATTCGTTTCCATGACCTTCAGGCTGTTTTGAATAGCCGGACTTTGCCCGGTGCTTTTCATAATACTTTCCATTGGCCCTTTTATTAAAGTCAGCGGCGTTCTGATTTCATGGGCAACATTGGTAAAAAATTCAATTTTAGCGGTATAGATCTGTTTTTCTTTATCGTGATTTAATGATTCAATAATCCGTTCGTTTTTCTGGCGGGTTTTGGCATGGTATCGTTTCAACAGAAAATAAACAAATACCACCGCTAACACCGCATAAATAAAATACGCATATACGCTTGCCCAAAATGGGGGCGCAATATTAATTTCAAGTGTAGTTCCGGCTAAATTCCACTGGCCCTTGCTGTTGATCGCTTTTACTATAAAGGTATAATGTCCGGGAGCTAATTGCGTGAAATATACTTTCCGGTTGCGTTTTAATTCAATCCAGTTTTTATCCAGCCCTTTCATCATGTATTTATAGCGGATCATTTCGGGAGCCGAAAAGTTTAATGCTGCAAAATCTATACTGAAAGATGATTGGTTATGGTTCAGGTTAACCTCTTTGGTAAGTAAAACAGATTGCTGTAATAACGTATTTTGCCCCCTGACAGAGATTTCCTGGTTATGTACCTGAAAGCCTGTAATATAAACCGGATAATATAAATTTCTTTGTTTAAATGCAGCGGGATTAAAGCTTATCATTCCCTTTACACAACCAAAATATAGTGTACCGTCTGCATCTTTATAGGCTGAGTTGTAATTGAACTGGTCGCTAAGTAAGCCGTTGGATTTGGTATAAATGTGTTGATTACCGTTGGTAAGGTTAAGGCATACCAAGCCATGACTGGTGCTGATCCATAGGTTTTTATTGTCATCTTCCAATATGCGGTACACATGATTGCTTGGAAAACCGTTATCTAAATTGTACACTTTGCTATGTTTAATGGCAGGATCATATTGCCACAAACCAATACCATCAGTAGCCAGCCAAAGCTTTTGGTTACTGTCCTCAAACACACCATTTATTGTGCTGGTTTCCAGCACATGCGCCTCCGGTCCAAATTTAATTTTAGCACCTTGGTTTGTAGGAATATGATAGCTATATAAGCCATCATTTACGGTGCCAAGCCAAATATTGCGGTTGTGGCCCTCGTGCATGGAGTAGATAAAAGCATTTACCGGTATTGCACTAATAGGTGTGAAATCTTTAGTGGTTTGCTGATACTTATACATACCCTTCGTTGTACCGGTATAGATGTCGCCGGCTTTGGTTTTACAAAAACCGATGATGAAGTTGCTTTTTAATTTATTACGCTCCTTACCGGCAAGGTATATGCGCTCAACTTTTCCCGAACTGATATTCAGAACATCCAGACCACGCTCAAAGGTGCCAACAAAAAGTTCGTTGCCATTAGGTAAAAGGCCATGAATGTTTGTGTTGGACAAGCCGCTGCTACCATTAGGGCAAAAGTGCGTCCAGGTACGTTTGTCTGGATTAAGCTTATTCAAGCCGTTGTCTTCTGTACCGAGCCACAGGTTGCCGTACGTATCCTTACATATTTCACGTACAACATTGCCTTTTAGCGAGTTTTCATGATCGGTACCGGGATAGTATTTGGTGAATATGGAATATTGCTGCGAGTAATAATTTAAACCGCCAAAATAAGTGCCCGCCCACACGCCGCTCTCTGTATCTTTATAAAGCGTATAAACGGCATTGTCGGAAAGCGAATAGGGATCGTTATAATTTTTCTTGAGATGGATTGTGGATCCGTTTTCCGTATTGTAAATGTATATGCCCGATTCGGTTGCAATCCATATCTGGTGATCATTATACTTCAAAAAGTCACGAACAAATATCTCGGTATGGTCTTCATTGTAAGTTAGCAGGTCTTTGTAAGTGCCTGTGGCGATATCAAATGCTTTCACGCCTTGATTGGTAGTCCCCACCAATAGTTTATCATTTCCGGCTGGATAGATTTTCTCAATAGCATTAGAGGCTACCCACTTTGAGTTTTTGAACAGGTTGTAACTCTCAAACGATCTCTTAGACTCATTGAATTTTTCCAAAGTGCCCGCTGTGGTTGACAGCCAGAATACGCCTTTGTGGTAAAGGAGGGAGGTGGCTTCAAAACTCTGAAGTGAACCATAATCCGTCAGCTTTCCATCAAATACGTTGTATTTGAATAGCGACGAACCAAAAATAAACCATGTATTGTTGAGCTTATCATGGGCAATGCTCCTGATTACATCCTGCTTATTGATACGCAAATGCGTAAAACCCTCACTGCTAAAATCGTATTTGTCAATCCCCTTATCGGTGCCAATCCATAGATTTCCTTTCGCATCCAGGCTGAGCGTATGCACCATATTATTGGATATGCTTTTCGGATCTTTAGGATCGTGCCTGAAAACTTTAAAAGTATAGCCATCAAAGCGGTTAAGCCCATCTTTGGTACCCAGCCACAAAAAGCCACGCTTGTCTTGCAGGCTACAATAAACGGTGTTGTTGGACAGCCCGTTTTCTACCTGGTAATGCTTAAAATAAAAAGGCTGCGCATTACAGATAAAACACGGAACAATAAACAGGAGCAGGTATAGGAAGTACGTTGGTTTCAAATTGGTTTACTTCCACAAATATATTTTTTTACCTGATAGATAACAAATGATACTTTTTAACCAATTATTGATACGATTTGATTAACTGATACCCTGCTAAATCAATTTAATTTACCCCCTGATTAAGGCACCACCAATTGGCCTTAATTGAGAAACAAAAACCAATCAATTATTAATTTATGAGAAAAGCTTTACAACTCAGGCATGGGATTTACTTCCGTATGCAATGGCCGCCCAACACCATAAGGTGGTCTAAAACATTAATGTTTTTTTTCTTACTGGTAGCTTGCCTGGCTTTTACCAAGCAGGCTGCAGCCCAGGTTAAAGTAAGCGGTACCGTTGTGGATACTACCGGGCAGGTTCTTATTGGCGTTGCTGTAAAGGTTAAGTCGGGCTCTGGAGGCGCTACAACGGATATTAACGGTAAGTTTACCATTACAGTTCCCAGCAACAACAGTGTGCTTACATTTAGTTACGTTGGTTTTGATGCACAGAGCGTGCCGCTGAACGGGCAAACCAATATCACTGTGCGGTTACGTTCCAGCAACTCCACTTTACAAGATGTTGTGGTTACGGGGTTCGGTTCGCAAAAAAAGGAATCAGTAACCGGATCTATATCATCAGTAACCAGTAAAGACATTGAGCGGGTACATGCTGGCGCTACAGTGAGTACTACTTTGGCTGGTAAATTACCGGGTGTAACTTTCCGAATGGCCGAAGGCAGACCAGGATCAGGAGCCAGTATACAGATACGTAACATGGGACGCCCCCTTTATGTAATTGATGGTATACAGCAAGATGAAGGTCAATTCAACAACCTGGCATCAAATGATATCGAAAATATATCTGTGCTTAAGGATGCAAGTGCTGCTATATATGGTGTTTTGGGAGCTAATGGCGTTGTTGTAGTAACTACCAAAAAAGGATCGGGAGAAACCCGTATCAATGTGGATGCGAACTATGGCATGCAAAATTGGACCCGCTTTCCGCACGTAGTAAATAATTCTTATGATTATATGCGCTATCGTGCCGAGGCGGAAATTAACCGCTTTGGTAGTACCAATATCACACAAGCAGAACTTGATAAATACCGGGTTGGTACAGAGCGTGGTTATCAAAGCTTTGATTGGAGAGAGTATGTTCTTAATAGTAACAACAATGCTCCACTGTCTACCATCAACGTGAATTTTACAGGTGGAAGTGATAAGTTTAATTATTATGTATCGGCTACAAGTTTTTACCAAAACTCGCAGCTGGGTAAGGAGTATGAGTTTAAACGTAACAATATTCAGTCGAACATAAGTGCTAAAGTAGCTAACGGATTAAAAGTAAGCTTGAACATTAACGGCCGTATAGAAAGTCGCGAAAACCCCGGTGTACCAGGCGGAGATGATTACTTTTTAGCCCGTTTTGCGGTGTTAAGAAATAAACCGACTGAGCGCCCTTACGCTAATGATAATCCTGAATATTTAAACACTATTTCGAATAATGAGTCAAATTACGCTTTTCTGAATAAAAAGACATCGGGCGTATATCGTAGCGACTGGCGCGTGGTTCAAACCAACTTTAATGCCGAGTACCAAATTCCAGGAATCAAGGGTTTAGTGGCTAAAGGTGTATATTCTTATTACTATGCTGATAACTTAGTAAACAACCACGAGTATACATACGATACTTATACCTATCAGCCAAATACTAACACCTACTTAAGAACTGGTGGCAGTAACAATCCGTGGCGCGAGCGCGAGCAGGTAAAAAATATCAATACAACTGCGCAATTGCAGTTGGTTTATAATAATTCTTTCGGAAAGCACACTATCGGCGGCTTACTGGTAGCCGAAAGGATGGAATTGCATAATTTAAGAAATTGGCTGCATGCAATACCTGTATCTAACAACTTGCCGCTTATTTATTTTGCTAATATTGATACCTACGACGATACTGACAATACAGACAGACGTGCCGGTTACATAGCGCGCTTCAATTACAATTATGCCAATAAATATTATTTAGAGTTGTCAGGGCGTCGGGATGCATCTTATTTATTTGCGCCAGATCAACGTGCTGGGTATTTTCCTGGTGGGTCTGTAGGCTGGCGTATTACCGAGGAGAACTTTGTAAAAAATTTTTTAGGCGACAAGAATACCTTAAGCGATTTAAAATTGAGAGCATCCTATGGCGTTTTGGGTGATTATCGAAGACCTTATGATGCTAACGTAACTGTAGTAGATCCATTTAAATTTTTGCCTGGATATAACTATAATCAAGGTTCAGCTGTTTTGAACGGGAATAATATTGTAGGTTCACGTGATCAAGGACCGCTTGTTACGCTACTATCATGGACGAAAAGTAGAATTTTTGATATTGGAGCTGACTTTGCTTTATTTAACAACAATCTGACCGGTACGGTTGATTATTTTTATCGTAAGAGAACAGGTTTACCTAAAGGAAGAGTTGACCGGTTAGTTCCGTCTGAACTCGGTTATGGTTTGCCAGACGAGAATTTAGAAAGTGATGCCCAATATGGTGAAGAGCTATCTTTAAATTATAATGGTACTATTGGAAAAGTAAGGTTCAATGTCGGTGGTAACATTGGTTATACACGTGCCAGAACCATTGACAGATATAATCCTACCTACTTCAATTCGTGGGATAAGTACCGTAATTCGGAAGAGAATCGGTTTAGAAACATTGATTGGGGACAAGAGGTTATAGGTCAGTTTACATCACAAGAGCAAATCAATAATTACCCTGTAAATATTGATGGTAAGGGAAATAGCAGCTTGATACCAGGTGATTTGATATACAAAGATCAAAATGGAGACGGTAAAATTGATGGCTATGACGATCGTCCTATCGGCTTTGGTTATGGTCAGCAGCCTAATATAAATTTTGGATTCACGATAGGCGGAACTTACAAAAATGTAGATTTCAGAGCCGATTTCTCGGGTGCATCAGGCTACACATGGTTCCAAAACTGGGAAACAAGATGGGCTTTCCAAAACGATGGTAACCTGAATACCATATTTGAAGATAGATGGCACCGTGCAGACCCGTTTGATGTAAACAGTGAATGGGTTCCGGGAAAATATCCCGCAAACCGCTATAATCCGGGTACAAGTCATTCAAACTATAACCGGAATTCAACCTACTGGCTGCATAATATTACTTATTTAAGAGCCCGGACTATTGAAATAGGTTATTCATTACCTGCAAAACTTTTAACTAAGGTAAGAATCAAACGTGCCAGATTCTATGTGAATGGTTATAATATGTTTTCGTTTGACAACATGAAAGATTATAGTCTTGATCCTGAGACTATTGATGATAACGGGCTGCAGTTCCCTCAAAGCCGGGTGCTCAATTTTGGTGTCAACCTAACTTTTTAATAAATACTTCTTAGCAAATTTTCCATGAAAAAAACATATAAAGCATTTATTCTTGCAGCTTTGCTTAGTACGGGCGCATGCAAGAAGGATAAAGAATATTTGGATGTACGTCCTAGACAGCTAGTTCCAACGGAAACATTGTTTTCTGACCCTGTACTAGTTTTATCAGCATTGGCTAATTTATACGATCGTCAGCTCGATTTTTCAGGGCTGGATAACGGCTGGGCATCATTTGTAGATTTTAGTGAGGCGTTCCCTTCAGAAAATGGCAGCGCCGGTATTGTTCAGCGAAATGGATGGGGTTACGGCGACTGGGGTACCTGGGATTACACCTACATACGCGAGCTGAACCTTTTTATTCAACGGGCTAATGCATCAACCGGTTTGAATGAAAATGATAAAAAAAGGTTTCTTGCCGAAGCACGCTTTCTTCGCGCCAATTATTATTTTGAGATGGTTAAAAGAATGGGAGGGGTGCCTCTTATTACTCAACCACTTGAGTTTACCGGAGATGTAACTAGTTTACAATTTCCGAGATCGAAGGAGTCTGAAATTTACGACTTTGTGATTAGTGAGGCCGAAGCGATAAAAGATATGTTACCTACTAATCCTGATGAAAAGGCACGGGTAACTAAAGGGGCTGCACTGGCTATGGAAGCAAGGGCTGCTTTGTATGCTGGCTCAATTGCTAAATACGGAGCTAACACGCCGCAGGTTTCGCTTCCTGGCAATGAAGTAGGCATACCTGCCGGCATGGCAAACGGCTATTACACCAAAGCGCTTGCCGCTGCACAACAAGTCATCAATGGCGGCGCGGGTAGTTACTCCTTATATAAAGAAATACCTGATTTGTCCGAAAATTTTGCCGCTGTTTTTTACGATAAAAGCAGTAAGAACAAGGAGTCGATCTGGGTTGAAGATTTCAAAACAGGTACCACAAAAACACATTCTTATACGGTTAACAATCAGCCTTATTCTTTATCTGAGGAAGGGGGCGACGCTGGCAGGTTAAATCCGTCATTGAATATTGTTGAAGCGTTTGAAAAACTGGATAATACTTATGCGCCGCTTCCTACGGTTGATGCAAGTGGTAATCCAATTTTTTATACTAATCAAAAAGACATCTTTGCAGGCAGAGATGCACGTTTGGAAGGCACTGTAATTATACCAAGCGGATTGTTTAAAAGCCAGCCGGTAGATATTTGGGCAGGTTATCAATTAGCAGATGGTAGCATTTTTAGCAGTTCGGATGCTACGGCCTTCAGAGCTTTACCGGGCACTACTGAAAATATCCAGGTTATTGGCCGGGATGGGCCGGCCAATGGTAAGGAGTTCAGAACACAAACCGGGTTTTACATCCGCAAGTATCTGGATCCGGTAATCGGTTCTGGCCGACGCGGCCGCCGTAGCGATGTAGCCTTTATCCGTTACCGTTATGCCGAAGTGTTGCTTAATGCTGCCGAGGCTGCATTTGAGTTAAACCAACCCGGAGTGGCACTTAATTATATGAATCAGGTTAGGTCTCGTGCCGGTTTAACAACGCCGTTAACCGAAATAAACTTCGATCGTATTGTTCATGAAAGAAGAGTTGAACTTGTTTTTGAAGGACATACTTTGTTTGACATGAAAAGATGGCGCCTTGCCCATATTGTATGGGACGGCAACCAAACCACCATTGCCGATTTAAAAAGCAATATAGGCAGTGCCAAAAAGCGCAATACGCAGCCGTGGGGTTTATGGCCTTATAAATACTACAATCCGGGAAACCCTAATAACGGCAAATGGCTGTTCAAAGAAGTAAAGCCGAATTTAGTAACAGGCGCAAACAGATTTCAGCTTGGTAACTATTATTCACAAATAGATAATAACATCTTATCGAACAACCCTAAGATTGTTAAGCAACCCAATCAATAATATCAAAGATTATGAAATTTAAATATCAATATTTAGTTCTGGTGGCAATTATGTGGCTGGCTACCTCTTGTAAAAAAGATACTTATGATGCGCCTAAAATAACATTGAAAGGACGTTTGGTTTATAATGGAGAGTCCATCAACCTTGAATATAATCAGGTTCCGTTAGAACTTTATCAGCCCGGTTTTGGTAAAACCGGAGCTATCACCGCTACCTTTGCCCAGGATGGTACCTACTCAATGTTATTGTTTAGTGGCGATTATAAGCTAATTATCCCTAATGGCCAGGGGCCATTCCGTTGGAGTGAGAATGCAACAACCAATAGGAGAGATACCATGAATGTGAGTATCAACGGCGACCAGACGCTGGATTTGAACGTAACGCCTTACTATCTAATAAGCAATCCGCAAATGGCTGTAAGTAACAGGGTGGTGACTGCCACATTCGGTATAAACAAAGTAATAACTGACGCTAACGCCCGCAATATTGAGCGTGTAACATTATATGTAAACAAAACGCAATTTGTATCAGGAGGTTCGGATTACAGTATTGTTGCCACTGATTTGGCAGGAAGTGCCATATCAAATCTGAACAGTGTATCTATGAGTGCAACAGTACCCGCCATTGCACCCACTCAAAATTATGCATTTGCGCGTATAGGTTTAAAAGTTCAAGGTATTGAGGATATGATTTTCAGTCCGGTACAAAAAATTCAGCTATAATCCTAAGGGCCGTCCAACTGACGGCCCTTGTTTTAAATTGCTTTTAATTCTAACTCTATATAAATGAAAAAAAGCCTGCTTATTTCTCTTTTATCAATTGTAAGCTTTGGTACAGTAAATGCCCAGCAAGGCCAATGGAAACCCGTTGGTGATCGCATCATGTCGCCTTGGGCCGGCAAAGTTAATCCGCAGGCACCACTGCCCGAGTATCCGCGTCCGATGTTGGTCAGGAACAATAACTGGAAAAATCTGAATGGATTGTGGAGTTATGCAATCGTGCCGAAATCACAAAACGAGCCGGCCAAATATGATGGTAAGATACTGGTGCCTTATGCAGTAGAATCAGCCTTGTCGGGCGTAGGCAGACCGGTTGGGAAAGATAGTTTGTTGTGGTATAAAAATACCGTAACCGTGCCATCATCCATGCGGTCCAAAAGCGTATTGCTGCACTTTGGGGCGGTTGACTGGCAAACTGAAGTATTTGTAAATGGTAAAAGCGCCGGAAAGCATGAGGGCGGATTTGATCCGTTTACCTTAGATATTACGCCTTATTTAGCTAAGGGCACTAAGCAGGAAATTAAAATTCGTGTATGGGACCCGACCGATGACGGCCCGCAGCCGCGGGGCAAGCAGGTTAAAAAGCCGGATGGCATTTGGTACACGCCGGTTACCGGCATATGGCAAACTGTTTGGTTAGAAGCTGTGCCTAAAACCTACATTGTATCAACCAAACAAACGCCCAACATTGATGAGCAAACCATTAAGGTAGCGGCAAGCGTAAAAAATATTTTACCCGGCGATAAACTTAGTATAGAAGTGATGGACGGGCAGCGGCGTGTAGCACAAACGCAGATTGATGCAAGCGACTCTGCGGCCATTAAACTATCGGATCAGAAATTATGGTCGCCGGCAAGTCCGTTTTTGTACGATTTGCGCATTACCCTGCTGCGTAATAAAAAACCGGTTGATCAAATACAAAGCTATTTTGCCATGCGCAAAATTTCAATGGCTCCTGATGCAAAAGGTATTCAACGGTTAATGCTCAACAATCAGTTTCTGTTCCAGTATGGCCCGCTCGATCAAGGATGGTGGCCTGATGGTTTGTACACGCCGCCTACAGAGGAGGCAATGGTGTATGATATTGATCAGCTCAAAAAAATGGGTTTCAACATGATCCGCAAACATATTAAGGTAGAGCCAGCCAGGTATTATACCTATTGCGATAAGCAAGGTATGCTTTTATGGCAGGATATGCCAAGCGGTGATTTAGGTAACGGCTGGGGCAACAACCCAGGTGTATATGACCAGGCCACCGATAAAGACCGCACGCCTGAGTCAGAAGGATACTATCGTAAAGAGTGGAACGCTATTATTAATACCTTATATAACAACCCATGCATTGTGATATGGACACCGTTTAACGAAGCTTGGGGGCAATTCAAGACCGAAGAAATAACCGAGTGGACCATGAAAAAAGATCCATCAAGGTTAGTAAACAGCGCCAGTGGCGGTAATTATTTCATGACCGGCCATATGGTTGATTTGCATAATTATCCGCACCCGGCTATGCCACGGCCTGAGCTTTTCGGTAAATATGTAGCTTTGGTTTTGGGTGAATTTGGCGGCTTGGGCTGGCCGGTAGAAGACCATATATGGCAAAGCACGCGTAACTGGGGGTACCAGAACTTCAAAAAACCCGAAACGCTACTGAAAAAGTATATCACCTTTACCGATCGCTTACAAGAGCTCATTAAACGAGGCCTTTCGGCTGCGGTATATACGCAAACCACCGATGTGGAAGGGGAAGTAAACGGATTTATGACCTATGACCGCAAGGTTACTAAAATGCCAGTCGATCTACTGCACAAAGAGCATATGAAACTATATGACGCTGCCTTAGTAACACCGGCTTCTAAATAACATCACTTAAATATAAATCTTATCTCATTACAAAATAGTTACCGTTTAACATATTACTTATAAATAATGACGAAAACATCAACCGTCCATCGTATCTGCACTACTTTCAAAAACAGGTATGTCAAATTACTTAGCCTGTCGCTGGCACTGGCAACAAGTGCACAGGCACAAGTTAGCAAGGCGCCTGCTTATCCGCTTATTACGCACAACCCTTACTTTAGCGTTTGGTCAAACACCGATACATTAAACAAATCGGTAACGCACCATTGGACAGGGCAGGAGCAATCTTTATTGGGGGTTGTAAAAGTTGACAACCAATTTTACCGTTTCATGGGTCAGGCCGAAATACAGTATAAGCCTGTATTGTCCATTGCCGAAGAGCAACCATACAGCTGCCAATACCTGATTGATGCGCAACCCGCAAGCGGTTGGCAAAATGCAGACTTTAATGATGCCGATTGGAAATCAGGTGCAGCACCATTTGGTGATGACCGTGCCAAGGCGGGTACAGCCTGGACCGGCTCAGATTTGTGGATGCGCCGCAAATTTACTTTAGATAAGCTGCCCGAGGGGCAAATGATGCTACGTGTTTTTCATGATGATGGCGCAGAGGTGTACTTGAACGGTCACTTAATTTCTACTATTCAAGGTGCAAACGGCGATTACGAGCCTTTCCCGTTAACAGCAGAAGCAAAATCGTTTCTGAAAACCGGGAACAACGTTTTGGCAATTCATTGCAAAAATACCGGTGGCGGCAGTTGGCTGGATGCCGGATTAGAATACCAGGTAATCAGCAAGTCGCCAATTGACGTAAAGCTGGCCTCGCAAACCGGCGTGAATGTATCGGCTACCCAAACCACTTATAATTTCAAGTGCGGTGCAGTAGATATGAAGGTCGTATTTACATCGCCATTGGTATTAAATAACCTGGCCTTATTGGCCAATCCTGTATCTTATATTACCTATCAGGCGTCAAGTAACGACGGTAGGCAACATCAGGTGAGCATTCTGCAAGGCGTATCATCAAATTTGGCCGTTAACCGTCCGTATCAGGAAGTACAGGCTAATGCCTATACTAAAAACGGCTTTAATATTTTAAAAGCAGGTACAACCGAGCAGCCACTGCTGCAAAAGAGAGGCGATAACCTGCGGATTGACTGGGGTTACGTATACGTGGCCGCAGCCGGCGCTAAGCAGTATATCTCCTCATCTTCAGATGCTGAGCAATCTTTTTACAAAAGTCAGCTGAGTTCTGGTACCAACAGAACCGGGAAACAATTAATGCTGAATACGGTAATCCCTGTAGGGGCTGTGGGCAAAGCACCGGTAAGCAAATTCATCGCCGTTGGTTACGATGATTTATATTCTGTTCAGTATTTCACCAACAACTTAAAGCCTTGGTGGCGTAACTCACAGGGTGCAACAATGGATGGCGTGCTGAGCCAGTCTGTTAAAGATTATAACAGCGTGCTGGCGCAATGCCGTGCAACAGATAGCAAAATTTACCAGGATGCAAAAGCAGCCGGTGGCGAATCATATGCACAATTGGGTGTATTGGCTTATCGCCAGAGTGTAGCTGCGCATCAGTTAGTAAAAAGCCCGGAGGGCGAACTGCTGTTCTTATCTAAAGAAAACTTCAGTAACGGTTCAATTAATACCGTAGACGTAACCTATCCATCTGCACCACTTTATCTGTTGTATAATCCCGAATTATTGAAGGGAATGCTGAACGGTATTTTCTATTACAGTGAAAGCGGTAAATGGACCAAGCCTTTCGCTGCGCACGATTTAGGTACCTATCCCATTGCTAATGGACAAACCTATGGTGAAGATATGCCGGTTGAAGAATGTGGTAATATGATTATCCTGACTGCAGCCATAGTAAAAGCCGAAAAAAATCCGGCTTACGCAAAAAAGCACTGGAACACCTTAACTACCTGGACTAACTTTTTAGCACAGGCCGGTTTTGATCCGGAAAACCAGTTATGTACCGATGACTTTGCCGGTCACCTGGCACACAATGCAAACCTTTCGGTTAAAGCTATAGTGGCTATCGGCGCATATGCGCAAATGGCAGCACAATTGGGCGACAATGCAACAGCCGCTAAATACACCGCCATGGCTAAAGAAATGGCACAAAAGTGGGAGCAGATAGCCAATGCAGGCGATCACTACGCGCTGGTATTCAAAAACAACGAAACCTGGAGCCAGAAATACAATATGGTTTGGGATAAGGTATTGAAGCTAAACCTGTTTCCGCAAAAAGTATATGATACTGAGTTGAAATATTACCTAACCAGGCAAAACGAATTTGGGTTACCGTTGGACAGCCGCAAAACCTACACCAAGTCTGACTGGATTTTGTGGACAGCGGCCATGGCCGATAACGCCAGCGATTTTAATGCGTTGGTAAATCCGGTGTATCAGTTTGCTATAAAAACACCTTCGCGCGTACCACTTACCGATTGGCACGAAACTGTTGACGGCAGAATGATCGGTTTCCAGGCACGTAGTGTGGTAGGGGGGTATTTCATGAAAGTGTTACGAAATAAGATGGAACAGAAATAACAAGCATCTTAACTTGTTGATATAGCCTAAGGCTATATCAACAAACCAAAAATGGCCGAACTTAACTGTTCGGCCATTTTTGGTTTTGTATGGTAGCTGATTCTACAGCTGTTTCAATTTAATGTTTTTGTAAGATACAACGGCACCGTGTGATTGTAGGGCGATGTGGCCTTTCTGATATTTTGCAAAGTTCTTCCAGTCTTTAAACTTGCTGTTATTCAGCAGTTCAGTCCATTCGGGGCTGTCCATCTGTACATTGATCACCTCTTTGTTGTTCAGCCAAAAAGTAAGGTGGCCGTTCTGTTTGCGAATTCTGGCGGTATTCCATTGGCCGGCAGGTTTTGCAGCATCGGCAGGGGCAGCCTTTAAATCGTATAGTGAGCCCGCCAGGTGATTGGCTTTTTTATTGTCTTCGGCTTTTTCGTTATCCAATACCTGCATTTCAATTCCCGACAGGTAAGTAGCACCCAAAGCCGGGTCTTCATGCACACCGAAAATAATACCGCTGTTGCCGCCTTCGGCAATCTTCCAGTCTAACGATAGGTCAAAGTTTTCATATTCTGCATCAGTAACCAAATCAGCCTGACCGGGCAATTTAGGATCAAGTTGCAAAGCGCCGTCAACAACTTTCCATGCGCCGGCATCTTGTTTAAGATAGGCATGCCAGCCGTTGGTGGTTTTACCGTCAAAAAGTTGCTGCCCGCTTTTTTTGCTTTGCGCAAACGACGTGTACTGTAGCATTGCTCCGATAGCAAGAGTACTTAAGATAAACTTTTTCATTTTAGTATAGAATGTAAATTTATGCGGTGAATGCCGCTAAGGTTGATAATTAATATTTATAAATAGATGGTTAATAATTCTTCCAACAGCATATTGATTATCCATAGGTATTTTACAGGCATAAAGCACGGGTCACCATATAGATTATTTTAGGTTTTATAAATTGGTTGGGCGCTAACGCGGAGGTAAGATAGTAAATTTATTATTTCTGTATAATTAAATTTCTGGTTAAAGGGGAGCAGGGATTCCTTCGCTTCTATATGAGCAGATAACCGCGTTGCCAAAGCACATCTATAATTTAGTATGTAATAGTAAACGTATGCACGCCAAGTAAACGCTTCGCGTTTTATTTATAGTTATCTCTCTTTTAATTATAAAATTCCTATTTTAAACCGCCAATTAAAACCAAACTACATCGCCAAATCTATGAAACCAACCAGACGGGATTTTATCCGCCAGACTGCTGTGGCAGCCGCTGGAACCTACGTGGGCACTATCGGTATGAGTGCCAAAAGTTATGCAAATATTATAGGTGCAAACGACCGCGTTCGGGTAGGCGTTGTAGGCTTTTCCGACCGTTTCAGGCAAGCCCTGTTCCCGGCTTTTCAAGGCCATTATAAAGAGTTGAATTATGACATCGTTGCTGTATCTGATATCTGGAACCGCCGCCGCGATGAAGGGCAGGCTTTTCTGAAAGATAAATTGGGTCATGATGTTCAGGTTTGCCATAATAATGATGAGCTGTACAAGCTGAAAGATTTGGATGCCGTAATCATAAGTACAGCCGATTTTCAGCATGCACAACATGCCATTGAAGCCGTAAAGGCTGGTTGCGATGCTTATGTTGAAAAGCCATTTGCCGAAACTATGGAAGATAACCGGGCTGCACTTAAAGCTATTAAAGCAGCCAATAAAATCGTGCAGATCGGTTCGCAGCGCCGTAGCGGATCTAACTATCACGCTGCAGCAAAGTATATCCAATCGGGTAAGTTTGGTAACATTACGATGGTTGATTTAACTTGGAATGTAAACCAGCCCGGCAGGTGGCGGCGGCCCGCATTGGTAGGCCAGATCAAAGAATCAGACACCGACTGGAAGAGATTTTTAATGAACCGGCCTTATGAGGCCTGGGACCCGCGAAAGTATCTGGAGTACCGCCTTTTCTGGCCATACTCTTCCGGGATGCCGGGGCAATGGATGAGTCATCAGATTGATACCGTGCACTGGTTTAGCGGGCTTAAGCATCCGCGTAGCGTAGTGGCCAATGGCGGTATTTATCAGTGGAATGATGGCCGCCGTAATTGGGATACCACAACAGCGGTGTTTGAGTATGGCCCGTTGGATAATAAGGAAGGCGGCTTTCAGGTGGTTTTCAGTTCGCGTATGCACAATGGCGATGAAAAGCCGGCCGAGATATATTATTCTGTAGGCGGCGAGCTCAACTTAATTACCAATAAGGTTAGTCCAGCTGGCGGTTTGCAAGAAAAGCCTGCGGCCGACATGGGTATGAAACCGGTATTGCTGAGTGAAGAAACCTTGGCCGATCCATCCGTAAAGGCTGTTGCATCTGCCAACACCGGGGCCGACCAGCTTACATCCAATCATATGCGCAATTGGATGGAGTGCATTCGTAGCCGTAAGCAACCCAATGCGCCGGTAGAAGCAGGCTACAGCCATTCTATCGCTACCATTATGACCAACGCGGCCGTTCGCACAGGTGCTAAGGCAACCTTCAACGAACAAACGCAGGAAGTAATGGCTGGTGGTAGGCCGTTTAAATATTAAGTTAATTATAAGTAGTGAGTAGAAGAACTTTTATAAAACAAACAGGGGTACTTGCCGGGGGCTTATTGTTGCATAGCGAGTTAAGCAATGCATTTGCTGTGCCTAAGGCTTTGGGTATACTGAATGTAGGTGTGATTGGCTGCGGCGACCGCGGCAAGGGGCTGATGGCCGTTATGAACGAGGCTAAAGATCAGTTCAGAATAACAGGTATTTGTGACGTTTTGGATTTCAGGATTAATGAGGCACGTAAAATGATACCTGACGAGAAACCAACCGCTTACAAAGATTACCGGCAGCTGCTGGATAACAAAAGTATTGATGTCGTTATTATAGCAGTGCCATTGAATATGCACTATCAAATTGCTGCCGATGCCCTGGCGGCGGGCAAGCATATTTACCTGGAAAAAACCATGACCTACAACATACCGCAGGCGCAAAACTTAGTTGCACTGGCGGCCAAGCATCAAGGTCAAATACTGCAGGTGGGGCACCAGTATCGCTATACGCCCTTGTATTTCAAGGTAAAGGAAATGATTGAAAAAGGGTACCTGGGCAAGGTGGTGCAAATAGATTGCCGGTGGGATCGTAACTGGAACTGGCGGCGTGCCGTGCCGGAGCCCTCGCTTGAGAAAAAGATTAACTGGCGGATGTATAAAGAATATTCTGGAGGCTTGGTGGCCGAATTGCTTTCGCACCAGATTGATTTCATAAACTGGGCGTTTAATACGCATCCCGACCAGATATTGGCCGCCGGTGGCATTGACTATTACAAAGATGGCCGCGAAACTTTTGATAACGTACAGGTGCTGTTCAGGTATGCGAAAGACGGCATGATAGGCAACTTTGGCGCTACCTGCGGCAATGCGCACGATGGTTACATCTTTCGGATAAAAGGCACTAAGGGCATGGTTTCGCTGCTGATGGACGAAGGTATTTACTATCCCGAAAGAGATGCCCGCAAGGAACTGGAAACGGTAGACGGCGTTACAGGCGCTACAAAAATTACCTGGAACAAAGATGGCGGCATTCCCATCCTGAAAGAAAAAACCCGTGATGGAAGCTGGTACGCCTTAACCGACTTTTATCAGTGCATAGCACAAAAAAAGCAGCCGGTATCTAATGTGTATACCGGTGCCACAACAGCTATATGTGTTCATTTGGCTAACAATGCTTTATATACCAATACGCCCGAAACCTGGAAATCAACCTATAATTTTCAAAGACAATCATGATTACTAAAACACCGTTGCGCACTTTAATTACCGGATTAGCCTTAATTGGCGCATTTGCAGGCCGCAGCCACGCCCAGCAAAAGCAACAGGGCTGGACGGATTTATTTGATGGCAAAACACTTACCGGCTGGAAAAAGCTTGCCGGCGATGCTACCTATCAGGTTGAGAATGGTGTTATAGTAGGCACAACCGTTATGAACTCGGGTAACACCTTCCTGGCAACCGAAAAGGAGTACGGCGATTTTGTACTGGAGCTGGATGCCAAGATAGAAAGTACCGTAAGTAACTCCGGTGTGCAAACCCGCAGCCATTACAATCCTGACGGGCATAACGGCAAAGGCTTGGTTTACGGCCGGCAATTGGAGATTGACCCATCTGACCGTAATTGGAGCGGGGCTATTTATGATGAGGGGCGACGCGACTGGCTTTATACCGGAGCGCTAAATCCGAAGGCGCAAGGTGCATTCAAAGTAGGTGAGTACAACCACCTGCGGATAGAATGTATAGGCAATGAAACGAAAACCTGGATCAATAATATCCCGGTGGCCTATGTGGTAGATACCGTTGACCAGAAGGGTTTTATTGCTTTACAAGTGCATGGTATTAGTAAACAGGAGCAAGCCGGTAAAAAGGTGTACTTTAAAAATATCCATATCAAAACCAGCGGACTTAAGCCAATGCCTTTCCCGGCTGGTATTTTTGTAGTAAACACGGTTCCGAATTATTTAAGTCCTTATGAAGAAAGCACCGGTTGGAATTTGCTGTTTGATGGTAAAACTACGAACGGTTGGAAAGGTGCTTACAAACCTGCTTTCCCCGAAAGTGGTTGGAAGGTAGAGCAAGGGCAGTTAACGGTACTATCTTCGGAGGGTAAAGAATCGGCCAATGGTGGCGATATTGTAACTAAGCAGGAATATGGCGCGTTTGACCTGTCTTTTGAGTTCAAATTAACGCCCGGCGCTAATAGCGGCGTTAAATATTTTGTAACGCTAACCGAAAATAACACGGGTTCGGCCATTGGCTTGGAATACCAGGTACTTGATGATAAGCTGCACCCCGATGCCAAGCTGGGCCGCGATGGCAACCGCACACTGGCTTCACTGTATGATCTGATAAAAGCCAATAAACCCGAGCGCTTTATACGCCCAATTGGTGAGTGGAACCGGGGGCGGGTAGTAGTTTATCCCGACAACCGCGTAGAGCATTACCTGAACGGTGTAAAAGTGGTGGAGTATACCCGTGGTTCTAAAGCGTTTAGGGATTTAGTTGCTATCAGCAAATACAAAGACTGGAAAAATTTTGGCGAAGCGCCCAAAGGTCACATTCTCTTACAGGATCATGGGAACCAGGTCAGCTTCCGGAGCATCAAGTTAAAAGAATTGAAATAGATACATGAGATGCCTCATCCTAATTGTTGGCTGTCTGCTGTTTCTAGGGCTTAGGCCTGCGCCACCTTTACGGGCTTACCACATCAGTGGTTTTGCGCAGGGTACTACCTATCATATTACTTACTATGCAGCAGATAGCATGATCAAACAGGATGAGATTGATCGTGTTTTGACGCATATAGATAGTTCTCTTTCTATCTACCAACCTTATTCGTTAATCAGCCGGTTCAACCAGTCGGAAGGTGGTATTGTTATAGATACACTCTTAAGATCAGTTGTTTCTAAATCCATAGAGGTTTATCAAAAAACAAGTGGCGCTTTTGATATTACTGTACTACCGCTGGTAAACGCCTGGGGGGTTGGGATAAAGAAATTAAACAGCCAACCCGACTCGGCAACCATAAAAGCTATTTTGCCTTGTGTAGGAACGTCGCTTATTGCCTTATCAGACAGCCGGCTTATCAAGAAAAAGCCATGTGTGCGTATTGATGTAAACGGAATAGCGCAAGGTTATTCCGTTGATGTGCTGAGTAGCTATTTAGATGGAAGAAAAGTTAGTAACTATCTTGTGGAAATAGGTGGCGAACTGCGTGTAAAAGGTAATAATCCGCTAACTGGAAAATCCATGCGTATCGGTATTGAAGCACCCCAGCAATCCGAGTTTACTGATGGATCATTTCAGCGGATTATGCACCTTAGCCGGGGTGCGGTTACCACGTCAGGCAGTTATCGCAAATTCTACCAGTCGGGTGGCAAAACTATATCCCATCTCATTAATCCAAAAACTGGCTATACTGCTGATAATGATTTGATAAGTGTAACCGTATATGCGCAAAACGCCATTACGGCCGATGCCTATGACAATGCTTTGATGCTGATGGGACTAACCAAAGCGAAAGCTTTTGCAGAGGCAAGTCATGAAATCGAAGCCTTTTTCATCTATAGAAAGCCGGACGGTACCGTTGCCGATACCGCCACAACGGGATTTTACCGGTTGCTTGAGCAACCGAAAACTTAAGATCAGGAATGGCAAAACTATAAACATCTATCAAAATCTGCATCCGTATGAAAACACGTTTAAGAATTAATGCTAAAAAATGGCATTGCGCATGGGGCTTAATCCTTTATTTGTTAAGCGCAGGCCAGGTGTTTGGGCAAAAAGCAATGAGTATGGGTAAGAAATAGCTTAACTATACCTTACCCGCAGGTAAATCAGTGACCTTCAAACATAGATTATCTATCGTTTCCGGCACAATTTCGAGCGACCAGATCAATCAGCAATACAAGCTTTTTTGTGCAAAATAAACCACTTAAAATAACAAAAGCCAACACCAGTTTTATACGCATGCTGGCTCTTGTTGTGCCTGCTGTTAATTAGGATTGATGCAGACTTTCTATCTTTTGGGCGATAGCCTGTAATAAGCCTACCTCCAGGTTGTTTTCTTTACTGGCTACCTGTTCCGGACTTACTAACGCCCGGTAGTTTCCTTCTTCATCAGGTTCAAACTGTACTGGTATGCCGTCCAAATCTACCTCTATCCGGTGTATATAACCATACTGCCGAAGCTGCGCATCGTATTTCAATAATTCGCCTTTATAAGTTAGCTCTAATAAAAAACGTTCGTCCATATCCATACAAAGATACGCCTTCCAGATTTTGTTTGGTCGCTTTATCCTTCTGTTTAAAATCACTTTATAAAGTGTTAGCTACAGCTTTTCGTCTTCGCAACCCCTTGTAAGCATAAATTCTCATGGTCGCCTCATTAAATGAGGTTTGTTTTGCTGTATATAGCACTTGATAAAAGACATTATTAACATAATCTATACACCATTAAAAATATCGATTTTTTTAAAACGATATCCTTGGTGCATATTTGTAACGCAGACACTCTGTCTGCAATTGTGATAAGGTTTAGGTTGAAAGCCTCCAAGCTGCAAGAGCGAGGAGGCTTTTTTATTTACAATGTCCTATCCAAACATCTATTTATTCCTTGTTTTAAATTAATATTTTGGCAATATGAATTTAATTCTCATTTTGTATAGGAAAACTTTCAATTATTAGTATTTTGTTCTGTTTTTAAATACGTCCTTAAATTGGCTGCTCATCCGGGCAGCATACTAACAGAGCCAGATTGTTGCGTGAATCATTAAAGATAGTTGCTATTAAATGCTTAATTTTAACTTAACCCGGCCGCAAGAACTTGAGTTCAAGTCTATCTTTGAGCGCTATAAGCGCCAAATTTATACCCAGGTATATACTATAGTTAAGTCGCAGTACGCAGCTGAAGAAATAACGCAGGAAATTTTTATTAAGTTATGGCTGAGTCAGGATGCCTTGCAGCAGGTTAAAAATTTAGATGGATATATTTACACCATCGTACGCAACTACTCCTTAAACTATCTTCGAAAAATTGCAAGCAATGCCAGGCTGGTAAATGAGTTGCAACGCGTGGCTGTTACCGGCTTCAATAACACCGAACAGGAAATGCAGGTTACGGAGTGCAGGCAACTTATATCTAAGGCTGTAAATCAGCTTTCACCGCAACGCCAATTGGTTTACCGTCTCAGTAAAGAAGATGGTTTAAATTATGACGAGATAGCTGCGCAATTAAACCTTTCCAAACACACTGTCAAAAATCATCTCATGGCAGCTTTAAGTTTTATCAATTCCTATCTTACAAGAAACGGCGTAAATCCAACCCTGGTAGTTGTGTTCACTCTTTGTAATTTGTTTTAACCTTAATTATATAGTTGATATACTGGTTTTTCTTAAATTATGGTTGAAGTTTTTATTTTCAGACCGTTTTTGATGGGTATATATCAATAATTCATTGAAAATATTGATTAAATAACATTAAATAGATTGTGTTATTGTTATTTATTCATTATTAGTGCCTTATTTTATTGTTAGAATCACTAAATTCCGCATTATTTAAATTTGATGTGAAAAAAAAGTCCACTTTTGATTAGTCTGTTAGAGGTTTTGTTGTGTCTTTAGTTATAGAATCAGTAAGATAGATGGAAAAATATCAGCGTCAGTCCGAGCTCTTAGATAAATATATGGCTAATTCGTGTACCAAAGCCGAGTTCGATGAGCTTTTGGAGATGCTGAAACAAGCCGACAGCTTTGATGCATTCGACGCCTCTATGCGTAAAAGTTGGGAAGAGGCAAGGCAAACTCCTTTGTTACATACAGTAAACTGGAATGGCATATACCGTACAGCAATTGGTAACCGATGGTTAGGTAGGCATTCTAAATTTATAAAATATGCAGCTTGCATAGTAGCGATTTTGATGATTGGCAGTGTTATACTTTACAAAAAGCAACCTGTCCCAACAGTATATGTAACGCATCGCGTACCAGCTGCCCAAACAAAGGTACTTGTTTTGCAGGATGGCACCCGGATTACCTTGAATGCTAATAGCGAATTGCGCTACCCTGAAAAGTTTACAAGCAATAGCCGCGAGGTATATTTAAAGGGCGAAGCTTATTTTCAGGTAGTGCATAATGATAATAAACCATTTATTGTACGCGCCGGCAAGTTAAAAACGCATGTACTGGGCACTTCTTTCACGGTAGCCGCTTATTCACCGCAAAAGCCCATGGTAATAACCGTACTTACAGGTAAAGTAGCCGTGAAGGATGAATCGTCAAAAGCCGTGGCCGTACTAACCCGCGGCCAATCTGCCACCAGTCGACCGGGGCAAAATAAACTCGCACTCGGCATGATGGCCGACCCACAGGATGCTATTGCCTGGACTGAAGATAAGCTGATATTTGAAAATGCCAGTTTAGAAGAAGTTGCTACAGCACTTCACAATAAGTATGGCGTGGAGGTGAAGGTTGCCGACGAGAAGTTGGCGCAGCAGCACATTACCGCAATTTTTCAGCACCAGCATTTAAACAATATTTTGAATGTATTGGCTAAGCTTACGCATTCAAAATACATGCAAAAAGAGCATGCCTACCTGTTATATAAGTAATTAACTAATGTGTAAACTTAACCCGTACTGCCTATAGATATAAAAGGATACAAAAAAAAGGTTGAATGTGGTTCCAGCACACTCAACCCTGTAATCCGGGCCAGGCCCGGCTGAATTCATAGTACATCCCGTAAAGGGCATTTCATCACTATAAATTTTGACCAAAGATATGACAAAAAAATCATTGTCCTGTCGCTTAATGCGCAAAGCTTTAGGCCGGACAGTTATTATTAGCCTTATTTTTTCTTTACTCTACGCTCAGGTTTTTGCAAAAGGGAACTCCATTCAGGATCTAAACCCCAAGATTTCGTTACGTGTGGTCAATATGCCTGTCAAAAACGTACTTAAGCAAATCAATAAAGCAACCAAAATAAGTTTTGTTTTCAGTAACGCAATTGTTACCAACCAGGCGGTAAGCATTGATGTGAAAAACGAAGAATTGAACGCCGTATTAAAAAAGATTTTTGAACCGCTGGGCATGGCTTTCTCCATATCGGGTAACGTTATACTGATAGATAAAAAGCCGGTTGCCACACCCGAGGCCGCTGCAAATAAAGTTGTACAAATAGCAATTAGTGGTAAAGTTACCGATAACGCCGGTGCGCCGCTGCCCGGTGTAAATGTTAAGGTAAAAGGTACTACAGGTGGTACCAGTACCAACATAGATGGTAAATACACCATAGCTGCACCAGATGATAATGCCGTATTGGTGTTTTCTTTTATGGGTTTTGTGCCCCAAGAGGTGCCTGTGGCAAACCGCAGTGTAATAGATGTAAAGCTGCAGGAGGCATCAAAAGATTTGAACGAGGTGGTGGTTACCGCTTTAGGTATATCACGCCAAAGAAAAGCATTAGCCTATTCCGTTACGGAGGTTAAAGGCGATGAGTTTACCCAGGCACGTGAAAACAACGTGGCTAATGCACTAACTGGTAAAGTTGCAGGTGTAAATGCCACCGGCTTATCCACCGGTCCGGGCGGGTCAAGCCGTGTCATCATTCGTGGTAACGGATCATTTGGGGGTAACAACCAGCCGCTTTATGTGGTAAACGGTATGCCTATTGATAACAGCGTACCTGGCGGTAGTGCTACTACCAACGGCGGTGCGGGCAACGTTGACCGCGGCGATGGTATTGCCGGCATCAACCCCGACGACATAGAATCAATCAGCGTGCTTAAAGGTGGTACAGCAGCGGCGCTCTATGGCGCCCGGGCAGGCAATGGTGTAATCCTAATAACTACAAAAAAAGGCCGTGCACAAAAAGGAATAGGTGTTGAGTATAACGGTACTTATACTATGGAAAGCCCTGCCGTATTTCCTGACTGGCAATATGAGTATGGTCAGGGTGATGGCGGTGTAAAACCTACCACACAGGCTGCGGCTATTCAAACAGGTCGCCGGTCGTTCGGTGCTAAAATTGACGGTTCCACTTATATCGGTGCAGATGGCTTGCAGCATCCTTACACCGCACAAAAAGATAACATCAAAAACTTCTACCGTACGGGCTCTACCTTTACCAATACGGTGGCTGCAACAGGTGGTAACGAGGCCGTTACTTATCGTTTTTCGGTAGCTGATCTAAACAGCCAAAGCATTTTGCCAAACAGTAACTACAACCGCAAAACGGCTAACCTGAATGTAAGCGGTAAATTAGGTAGCAAAGTTACTTTTGAAGCGTTAGCCCAGTATAATATTGAACGTGCTAAAAACCGCCCTACCGCAGGCGATGCGTCCGGCAACCCCAATTGGAGCCCTTATATGATAGCCAATACGGCAGATGTGAGATGGCTGAATCCGGGGCATGATGCGAACGGAAATGAAACACCGTGGAACGATGCCTCTATTGCTACCAACGCATATTTTGTAGTAAATAAGCTTCAGCAAAATGATACCAAGAACCGGTTTATTGGTCAGGCTGGTGTTACTTATGAGTTCATAAAAAACCTTTCGGTAAAAGCGGTAGTAAGCCGTGATTTTTACTACTACAATTACAAATACATCGTTCCGACTGGTACGCTGTATTTTCTGAACGGACAGTATACTGAACTGAAAGTTGATGCATCAGAAACCAATGGTTTGCTAACACTGAACTATAATGGTAAAATAAGCAAAGACCTGGCTTTAACAGCATTTGTGGGTGGCAATCAGCAGCGCTCGGTTTATAATGAAACCAATATAACCGGTAGCAATTTCATTATTCCGTACTTCTACAGCTCCACCAACTTGTCTACCGTTTCCAATACGCCGACTAATAATAGAACGGCCATTAACTCGCTGATGGGATCTGCAGATTTAAGCTTTAAAAACTATGCTTACCTGACTGTTACCGGCCGGCAAGACTGGTTTTCGACCTTGAGCCCGCAAAGTAACAGCATTTTTTACCCGTCTGTAGGTGGTAGTTTCGTGTTATCCGAAGCATTTAAAATGCCTGCTGCAGTAAGTTATGCCAAGGTAAGGGCCTCATGGGCACAGGTGGGCGGCGGTGCACCTACACCTTATCAAATAAATCAGGCTTTCACTATGCAGCCAAGTTCAGGGCAGCCGTTACAGAATGTATCAAGCACAACGATCACCAACAATAACCTGCGGCCATATACCTCTACCACTACCGAGGCGGGTATCGAGGCCCGTTTCCTGAAAAGCCGTTTAGGTTTTGATATCACAGTATACAACCGTAAAACCACTAAAGATATCGTACTCACAGCAATTTCGGGCACCACCGGTTATAACAATGTGATCCTGAACGTGGGTGAACTGAACAATAAAGGTATTGAGGCCCTGATTAACGGTACACCCATTAAGGGCAGCAAGTTTAGCTGGAATGCGAGCTACAACGTAGCCTACAATAAGAATGAAGTAGTTAAACTGTCTGAGGGTATCAATCAATTACAAGGTGCGTCAACTGTAAACGGTTGGGCATACATTAACAATATTGTTGGCCAGCCCTATGGTACCATTGTAGGCACACGTATGCAGCGCGATGGTAACGGCAATGTAGTCTATAACCGTACTACAGGCCTGCCGGTAGCCACAGGCTTGCAGATGTTAGGCAACGGCGTTGCGCCGCTAACCATGGGTTTAACCAACGATTTCAAATACAAAAGATTTTCATTGAATGTGCTTCTGGACGGCAAGTTCGGTAATAAGATTTTCTCGTTGATGGAAGTATATGGTACGCGACTGGGTTTAATGAAATCGACGCTGCCCGGACGTGAGAACGGTCTGCAGCTAAACGGTGTCGACCAAGCCGGCGCGCCCTACTCAAGAGTAGTGCCTGTATCCGACCTGAGAAGTTATTACGATAATTATAAGTCGTATTCTGAACTCTTTTTGCATGATGCAGGGTTTGTAAAACTGCGTCAGGTCATATTGAGCTATGCTATCCCCGTTCAGAAGCTAAAGGCGATGAATATTCAAGGTGCATCCATCTCATTTGTTGCACGTAACCTGCTAACCATCTATAAACAGACCGACAATTTTGACCCTGAAGCGAGTTTCAATAATGGCCCAAGCCAGGGTTTTGAATCTCTCGGCTTGCCCAGAACACGCAGCTTCGGTCTAAATTTTATGGTTAGATTTTAATCAGCGCCAAATGCAAGCAAACGAATACTCAGTTGACAGAATGATTTTTAAATGTAATTAACATGAAAAGATATTTCCAAAAGTTCTCGGTGCTGTTGGCAAGTGCCTGTTTGGCTTTACAGGCTTGCGATAAGGGGTTCGAAGATATGAATACCAATCCGAATGCCTCCAGCAACCCCACGCCGTCTTATGTTTTCACCAAGGCATTGCTGGATGGGGCAGGCGACGTGCTTACTCTTTTACAGGGCACCATGCAATATACTACCAGCTATAATGATGTGGCAGGCTTTGGCGCCAAGTATGTTCTGAGCCAAAACCAGCAATCATGGACAGTTTTTAACAATGCTTACCCTAAAGAGATTAATGAGATAACCCAAGTAATCACAGCGGTATCAGGTAAACCCGAGCTGGTTAACCAGTTGGCAGCTGCCAGGGTATGGAGGGCATATTGCTTTAGCCGGGTTACTGATTTATATGGCGATGTACCATATGCACAGGCGGCTAAAGGTTATACCGAGGCAAACTACAAACCGGCTTATGATGAGCAAAAGAATATTTATGCTGACATATTGAAGGAACTGGATGAAGCTGCCGCTAGCTTTGATGCCAGCAAAGTAAACTTCGGCGCAGCAGATTTGATTTACGCTGGTGATGTAACCAGGTGGAAAAAGTTTGCTTACTCCCTGATGCTGCGCCAGGCCATGCGCATGACCAAGGTTGATGCTACCGCAGCCCGAACCTGGGCTCAAAAAGCAATAGCAGGCGGCGTAATTTTAGAGGATGCAGATATAGCCAAAGTAAATGGTTATGTACCGGCCGGGCAGGATATCAACAAAAACCCGCTGGCTTTATGGATGTATAATTCGGATTACAATCCGGCTAATTTTGGTACTAATAATCCCGAAGGCGGCAAGTTTCAGGATGTATTCATCAACTACCTTAAAAACAACAAAGATCCGCGCCTGGGTGTGCTGGCGGTAGTGTGGACAAGCCGTACCAAGGTTGATACTGCAGCGGCGCTTCAAAAAGGTATGTCGGCAACGCTAGGTACCAAGCCTGCCGATTTTGCCACTTATTCGGAACCAAATCCGGCCACGCTGCTCAAATTCGAAAGCCCATACTTTTTATTGACCAATGCAGAAACTAACTTTTTGCTGGCCGAAGCAGCCTTGCGTGGCTGGTACAATGGTACATCGGTTGGCGCCGCCTATGAGAATGGCATTCGCGCGTCTATGCGTCAGTGGGCCTTGTATGGTGCAGCAGGTAATATCAGCACTAATCAAATTGATACTTATATCCGGTATCATCAGTTAAACACCGCTGGTGGTTTTGAAAGCCAGATGGAGCAAATCTATACGCAATTCTGGGTAGGGGTGTTCCCTAACTCGCAGGAGGTATTTGCCACTTACCGTCGTACCGGTTTCCCGGCGCTTACGCCTAATAATTATGTAGGTAACGCTACAGGTGGTAAAATTTTCAGGCGGATGCAATACCCTAATACCGAGCAAAACCTGAACGGTCAGAATTACCAGGCGGCTATTGCCCGCCAGGGAGCGGACGATTTTATGACCCGCATGTGGTGGGACAAGCCATAAAACTTTAATCAGTTAATACAGATAGCTTTCCTGCGAGTAGCGCATTGCAAAAGCAGGCAAGCCTATCGCTTTATTATCAGTGATTACTTGGCTGAAATAAACTATACGTCAAAACAAAATACATTATGAAAGCAGAAAGAAGATCAATCGTAAAAAAGCTAATCGCTTCCGTAGGTGCCTTATCCGTATTTGGTATGGCAAAAGGAAGTACGCCACAAATCGAAGAAAAGGAAGTTAACAACGTGACTAACTATGAGGATGTGCCATTATTCTCTGGCTCAACCCGGATGGGCAATATGATATTTATAGCCGGCAAAGGTGCCCACGTTGAACCTTTTGAAATAAAAGCGCATACCGAAATTGTACTCAAAGAGTTGGAGGCTGAATTGAAAAAAGCCGGTTCATCAATGGAAAAGGTGCTGAAGGTAAACGTATACCTGAATGATATTGCCGACTACCAGAGCATGAATGAAGTCTATAAAGGCCGATTTGGTAAAAAGCCCCCCGTGCGTACCACCGTTGCAGTTGCCAAAGGCGGCGTACCCGGTAACTCGCTGGTAGAGATGGACTGTATTGCTTACGTGTAGAAGCAGTACGCAAAATACAAACTGTGGTAACAATTATAACCAAATTATGAAACGCAGAAACATCATCAAGGGGCTATCCATTTTGCCGTTTAGCGGCAGCATAGTGGCTGAAGCCGCTTCGTTCCATACGCCAATTAAGCCTGCACTTGCTCCAAAGCGTGACTTTTTTAAAGAGCTTGGGGTGACGCCGGTAATCAATGCATCCGTAACCATGACTTTCCTCTCAGGTTCATTAATGCAACCAGAGGTGCTGGAGGCAATTAACTCCACCGCACATGACTTTGCCAATATGTATGAGCTGCAGGATAAAGTAGGCGCCAAAATTGCCGAAATGCTGCATTGTGAGGCGGCTATGGTAACATCGGGCGCGGCTTGCGCTATGTTACTGGGCACAGCGGCAGCTATAACCGGTACCGATCCGCAAAAAATTAAAATGCTGCCCAATTTACCGGGGCCGCGACCTGAGGTGATAATGCAAAAATCGCATAGGTATCTATTTGATCAGGCAGTAACTACCACCGGAGCTAAAATGATTGAAGTAGAAGGTGCAGCTGAAATGGAGCAGGCCATTAACAGCAACACCGTGATGGCTCTATTCTTTAACGCTGCCGAGCGTAGCAGCATCACACACGAGCAGTTTTTGACCGTAGCTAAAAAGCATAACATTCCAACGTTTTTAGACGCAGCTGCCGATGTACCGCCGGTAGAAAACCTGTTTAAGTTCCAAAAGATGGGTTTTGATCTGGTCACCTTTTCAGGCGGTAAAATGATACGCGGGCCGCAAAGTGCAGGGTTGCTTTTTGGCCGTAAGGATCTGATTGCCGCAGCACGCTTAAATCATAGTCCGCATGAGGCTCCCATTGGCCGGCCTATGAAGGTTAACAAAGAAGAAATGTTTGGTATGTATGCCGCATTAAAGGCTTACCTGGAAAGGGATCATAAAAAAGAATGGGAAGACTGGCTGCAACGTACCAAATACATTGGCGGTAAACTGGAAACCTTGCAAACCGTTAAAACCAAAACCGTGGTTGATCCGGGGCCGGCCAACGCTTTCCCGAGCTTGTTTGTAACCTGGGATCAAAGCAAAATTAAAACAAAGCCCGAGGATGTGCTGGTAGCCCTTAAAACAGGAACGCCAAGCATTGTTGCCAACAGCCGGAACGAAAGTTTAATAGTTGGCGTAGTGCTGCTCCGGCCAGATCAAATAGATGTTGTGGCCAACCGGGTAAAAGCCGTATTGCAACAAGCTATGGCATAACATCAACAATTCAAGGTTGCCTTAAAAAGGAAATTCAACAGCTTAAATATTGAAAAATTTGAAAACGCTTTTTAACAGGCATGGGCATGCTATGTCTTTTTCAAAGCAGTTAAACCTATCTGAATGAAAAATAAACTCTTTATACTGCTGGCCGGTTTTGGCTTGTTTTGCCAGGCAGCGAGGGCGCAAACGTACAGCATCGTTATCAAAAGCGGGCACGTTATCGACCCGAAGAATAACATAGACGGTGTAATGGATGTGGCCATCAAAGATGGTAAGATAGCACAAGTAGCCAAAAATATTGATAGCAAGCAGGCTGTGCAGGTTGTAAATGCCAAGGGCTTGTATGTAACGCCGGGGCTGATTGATATTCACACACATAACTTTTTTGGTACACAGCCCGATCATCAGTATGAGAACGGTAACCTGGCCTTGCCGCCCGATGGGTTTACTTTTCGCAACGGCGTAACAACCGTTGTGGATGCAGGCAGCTCTGGTTGGCGTACTTTCCCAACCTTTAAGGCCCAAACTATCGATCAGTCGCAAACCCGGGTGCTGGCTTTTATCAATATAGTAGGCGAGGGCATGCGTGCGGGATATGAGCAGAATGCAAACGATATGGATGCAAAAATGTCGGCTATGGTGGCCCGGCAGTATAAAAATAACGTAGTAGGCTTTAAGGTTGCGCATTACGAAGGGCACGAATGGACACCGGTTGACCGTGCTGTGGAAGCCGGCAAGCTGGCCGGAAACCTGCCGGTGATGATTGACTTTGGCGGTAGTAACCCGCCACTGCCTATTGAGGAACTGTTTATGCAGCACCTCAGGTCGGGCGATATTTTTACGCATTGCTTTGGTCAGGTAAACGGCCGGGAACCTATTGTAGATATCCAAACCAAAAAAGTAAAGCCCTATGTATGGGAAGCCCGTAAAAAGGGTATTTATTTTGACGTAGGTTATGGCGGTATCAGCTTTGCCTACGCACAGGCTATACCGGCCACTAAAGAGGGCTTTTATCCGAACTCTATCAGTACCGATATCCATACCGGCAGTATGAACAACGCCATGAAAGATATGCTCACCACCATGTCTAAGTTCTTAGCCTTAGGTATGGATTTAAAAAGCGTTATTCAGGCATCAACAGCAAACCCTGCCAAGGAGATCAAACACGAAGAATTAGGAAACTTATCAGTAGGCGCTGATGCGGATGTAGCGGTACTGAATGTACGCGACGGCAAATTCGGTTTGTTTGATTATACCGGTTACAAGCTCGAAGCTAAACATAAACTGGAGTGTGAACTAACCATCAGAGCAGGTAGAATAGTTTACGACCTGAATGGCATTGCCGATCCGGTTTACGCACCACAAAAAGCTGTGAATGATCATTAAGCGTTAAAGACTATCTCAAAACCAATGAAACCTAAAGCTATTTTACTAATTGCGCTGCTATTTGTGCTTACTAAAGCTGATACATCCAGGGCACAAACCCTGTCTAAAGATGAACTGATATTTTATACATCTGCCTGGAAAGGAGAACGCTTTCCCGACGGCCGGCCCAAAATAAGCGATGATCTTATTCAGCGTGCGAAGAATATCGGTATTGAAGAAGCCTGGACTGTGCTGAGAAACGAAGGCTACAACAACCAGTTTGAGGGTAACTGGAAGTTGGTACATGATGATGTACCGGTAGTGGGCCGAGCAGTTACCGCTATGTTTATGCCTACCCGGCCTGATGTGGAGAAGAATATCAAGGATAAGGGTGTTAAGCAGGGCCGCAAAGGCAATACCAACGCCTGGCCCATTGATATACTGCAGCCTGGCGATGTGTATGTGGCTGATGGCTTTGGTAAAATACAAGGCGGCACCCTAATAGGCGACAATTTGGGTAACTCCATCTATAATAAATCGGGCAACGGGGTGATTTTTGACGGTTCTGCCCGCGATTTGCAGGGGCTAAGTAAAATCAAAGGCTTTAACGCTTTTGTGCGTGATTTTGACCCCTCGTACTTGGAAGAGATGGTATTGATGGGTTTGAATACGCCTATACGTATAGGCCGCGCTATTGTATTACCTGGTGATTTGGTGATTTCGGAAAAAGAAGGGGTGCTGTTCATACCGGCCCACTTGGCCGAAAAGGTGGTTGCCACAGCCGAGTTTATTGCCCTGCGCGACCAGTTTGGACAGGCCATGCTCAAATCCGGCCGCTTTACAACGGGTGAAATTGACAGCCAGTGGACCAGCCAAATTAGAGAGGCCTTTTTGACATGGCTGGCGCAAAGTGGCGAAAAGGTGAAAATGACCCGTGCTCAGTTAGACGCCTTTATGGAAAAACGGACATGGTAAATATTATGGTATCAAACTAATTAACCATCGCAACTATGTATAAAATTTTAACGGGCATATCAGCAGCGGGCATACTGATTGCTGCCATACTGTTTATAAGCGGACTCATTGCGCAAGCTGGGCCGGTTCTGATTGCCTCACTGGTTTTGCTGGCCGTGGCTTTCCGCGGCTTTGTTTCCCTCAAGGGGTTTTCCTTCACGCTTATTATTTTTGCTGCCATTACAACGGCCTTGTACTATCCAAATTACTTTGTACAGATCAATGGCTTTAAGCTGGCAACACTAATTACACCGCTAATTCAGCTCATTATGTTTGGTATGGGAACTTCCATGGGCGTGCAGGATTTTGTAGGTGTTATTAAAATGCCCAAAGGGGTAGTTATAGGCGTGTGCAGCCATTTTATCATTATGCCGTTACTTGGTTTTACGCTTGCCAAGCTAAGTGGTTTTCCGCCCGAAATTGCCGCCGGAATTATTTTGATAGGCTGCTCGCCCAACGGCATGGCCTCAAACGTGGTATCTTACTTGGCAAAGGCTAATCTGGCTTTGTCTATAACACTAACAGCCGTATCTACCATGCTGGCGCCGCTTTTTACACCGTTATTGATGAAGTTGCTGGGTGGCGCTTTTATTAAAATTGATGTGGTAGATATGATGTGGGATATAACCAAGATGGTTATTGTACCCATTGGTGCTGGTATCTTGTTTAATAAGTATCTGCTTAAAAGGGCAAAATGGCTGGAAACTGCTATGCCCTTGGTATCTATGTTTGGTATCGCTTTCATTATCGTCATTATCACAGCTGCCGGGCGAAGCAGCCTGCTCAACATTGGCTTTATGCTGATTGTGCTGGTACTGGCGCATAACCTGTTGGGCTATACGTTTGGCTACTGGGCCGGCCGGTTATTTAAAATGGATGAGCGGGACTGCCGAACCATGGCTATAGAAGTGGGTATGCAAAACGGCGGACTGGCATCAGGCTTAGCCAAAGAGATGGGTAAAATGGCAACGGTCGGCTTGGCACCAGCCATATTCGGCCCGTTAATGAATATAACTGGATCTATCCTGGCGAACTACTGGCATCGCAAGCCGGTGGATGATCGACCTAAGCCAGGCACCGAGTGATTAGTGAATTGTGCAAATACAAAGTAGCCCGTTAAACATTTGTTCAACGGGCTATTTTAATATATAACCATCAACTAAAAAGCTACGCTATTATTCCACGTTTTGCCTTGTTCCGGCTTTATAGTAAAGTCCGGCAAGTGCTTTCTGAAATCCAGCGATCATTTCCTCTCGCTTTATTTTCATATCTATGAGTTTGGATTCGCGGCTGTTGATCAGGAACAAAGTACTTTCGCCCAAATCGAACTTTTGTGATTCGCCGGTAAGCAGTATTTGCTGATTGCCGATGTTTTTAATTTGTATGGCCAGCTGCGATTCGTAAGCCTTTAAATCGTTGTACGATGCCAGCACTTCGTTCTGAATTACCCGGCCCGATTGCTGTAGGTCGAAGTCCAATTGTTCCTGCTTAATTTTTACCTCACGCAGTTTACCGCGTTCGGCCCTTAAAAACAGCGGGAACGAAAACTCAAGTCCTACCTTGTAATTGCTCCAGCCAAAATCATAATAATCGGGAACGTAGGTGTTAAAGCTACGCCGTTTAGAAAGCAGCGAACCGCTGATGTTGATTTTTGGCTTAAGCATTTCACGCCGGTAGCTGCGCTCAATGGCCAGTTGTCCGCTCTTGGCCCTAAGCTTTACCAGTTCGGGATGCAGGTTGGCTGCTTGTGTTACTAATGTATCTACCAACTGGCGGTCAACCTTTAAAGGTGCGGCGCTTTGCGGTACAGCATCTACAGGTAATTCCAGCGGGTTACCCTGATCGTTCCATAAATGGTTAGACAACACCAGGCGGGCATTTTGCAGCTCAATCTTCACCTTCTCTAACTGGATGCGGCGATCCTGCACGGTAATATTGGCCTCTACAGAATCAATCCCCGGCTTGTCGCCAACTTCGGTTTGGCCGCTTACTGCCCGGTACCTTTGTTCGGCCAGGCGCACGCCTTCATTAATCAGTTCAAACTGGCGGTACATGTAATACCAGTTCCAGTAGTCTTTAATGGCATTGTACCATACGCCGTTTATTTGTTTTACACGTTCGGCTTCGGCATAGCCTACCATAATTCTGGATTGCCTTAACGTGCTGCGGCGGGCATCAATAATTAACCCCTGACCCAAAGGTATACTCAGACCAATGCCGGTAAGGCCGGATAAGCTGGTGTGCGTTTCAGGGTTGGTATATTCGCCCACGTTACGGTCATAACCAACTTTCAAATCGGCGCCGGCAACCCAAAGGGGTACCTTCAGTTCACTGGTCCAGTGGTTGTAATATTCACTTTCGCCAAACAGTTTACGGCCAAAGGCCGCCTTTAAAGCAGGATCGAAATAACCCAACGATTGCAGCACATTAGCTCTTGCAGCTTCGCTTAGCAAGGCGGCTTGTTTCACAATTGGGTGGTTTTTAAAAACCAGTTCCTCAAAATCCTTTAAAGCAAAAGTTTTGCTTGTATCCTGAGCTTTATTGTTTTTGGCCTGGGCTGATACTTTTCCTCCCCATACAAGCAGTAAAAGGCAGCCAATAACCCCATAACATATTAATTTAAACTTCATGTTATTGTTGCGTTGTTACCTGTATTAAGCCTTTTTATCTTTACTATCACCTGTTTTACCCTCCTTAGGCTCTTTTTCCAAACTCGGCGGGAAGCCGTTCAGCTGACGCCATATCTCGTACCAAAGCGGCACCGAGCGTAAAATAACACGACCAAACGCGCCCGATCCTTGTCTTAGCTGTTCAGGCCACGCTTCGTCTTTGCTTGGAACAGGATTGGTTTGCCTAACCAGCAAACGGTATTTGCCGCCAGCACTGCTAACCCGGTCAATCACGGCCACTTTACCGGCAAACGTACCCACTGCTACTGATGGCCAGCCGGCAAATTGTACCGAAGGCCAACCCTCAAATTGCAGTCGTACATCGCTGCTGTCCAATATCAGCGGTACATCCATGGCGTCCACATAAATTTCAACCGCAACCATCGGCGATTTGGGTTGCAGCGTGGCGATTGATTCACCTTCTTTGATGTTTTCACCTATACCGGCCTTATACGTTTTTACAACAAAACCATCCTGTGGTGCACGCACCACATATAGGCTGCGCCTGATGCCGATGTTGGTAATATCGTTACGCAGCTTAGCAATCTCACCGCGCACGCTGGCACGGCTGGACACGGCCGAGCTCAGGTCGGACTGTGCTTTGGCTAACGATTCCTGATACTTGGCCCTAATATTATCCAGGTCAATCTGTGCGTTAAGCAGGTTCTGACGCGAGTTGTTTAGCTTGTTTTGCTGACTGATTACTTTCGCTTTATCGTCTTGCAGCTTTAACCTGCGGGTTTCAATATCCGTTAATGAGAACAGACCATTTTTGTAACCGGTTTCATAACGCACTAAACGGGCCTTGGTCGTTTCGTATGAGTTTTGAACGGCAACCAGATCGGCGCTGTCAATCTGTACATAATTTTCAGCCTGCCGCACTTTATTTTCAGCCGCCGATAATTGGAAACGTAAGCCGCTGGTCATGGCCTTAATTTGGGCGTTGGTTGCTTCTATTTTTTGGGCAGCAGCGGTTTCGCTGTTTTGCTTGGCATCCAGCTGCTCGTTCAGGCGTGTTGGCAGTTCAGGGTCAAAATACGACTGGCTGGTTTCGGAGATCACCAAAATGGTGTCGCCTTTCTTTACTTCCTGGCCTTCACGTACGGCCCAGCGTTCAATACGGCCGCCAATTTGATTTTGTACCGTTTGTGGTCTGTCTTCAGGACGTAATGCGGTTACGGTGCCACGGCCCGGAATGGTTTGCCGCCAGGGCAGTAATAAAATAATGATGAATGCCACCAGCAGCATCAGCATAATTTTGCCCAGAATGCGTGGCCCCTTGGCTACTAAAAGTTCTTTACTCGACTGGTTGGCCAATGCCTCCCAGTTGCGTAACTGTGCTGTATGATTTGATGTATTAGCCATGTTGTGCTTCTCCTTCCTCCAGTTCCAGATCGGTTACCACGGCCAGTTTTTCGCTGCCGGTTACCATGTCAAAAACAGTGTTCATGTTGGTCATTAATTTTTCAATAGCGTAGCTGATCTGTACAATGATCACCTCAGCCGCTACGAACTGGCCGAAAGTCATTTGGCGCTCTACCACAAAGTAAGAACCCAACAGCAACAGTCCGCCCATTAAAACGGTGCGCAGGGCCACTGCGCTTGCAAAAAACCTTTTTAGTATACCGAAATGATCATTACGTGCCCTTAGGTAGTTGGAAGTAATATCATCTGTTATGTTAATCACCTTAGCGCGTTCTGGCTCGTTGCGGTGCGCGTCTAATTTGTCAGCAACCTCTTCCAGATAGGCTACCACTTCGTACTTATGTTCCGACTCCTGGATGCTGGTGCGTACGCCTGCTTTAAAGTACAGGAACAATACTAAAGCAATAATAAGCAGCGTAAGTAAACCAAAGCCCATAAACACCGGATGATAGAAGGAGAGAAGTACGGCACTGAACAAAATCTGAACGGCCGCAGCTACAATGTCAACCAGCAATTTTGTCAATCCTTTTTGAATGGTGAGGATATCAAAAAAGCGGTTAACCAATTCGGGCGGGTTTTCGCCCGCCAGCTCTTCTTTTTTGATGCGGGGCAAGCGGTAGGCAAACTCCATCGCGGCTTTGGCAAATAGTTTTTGTTCAATAACCTCAACCAAAGTAAGCTGCCCGATGAGCAACAAACCGCCCAATACAATACCGCCTAATACGACGGCAATGAGGATATAGGTAGAACTATACATGGCGCCATTGGCCAGCAGGTTGTAAATGGCAGTGGTTCCAAGTGGCAGGGTGAGACCTATAAGGCCGATCAAACCTGCATAAATTAAGATATAATTGATAGTTGAACGCTCATAATGGAGCATGGTCACAAGCCTTTGCCACGGCGTGGGGGCATTGGCAGCATGTTTCTTTTTCATTTCTTAGCCAAGTAATAAATGGGAGATCAAAGTTTAATTCAGGAAAGTACAGACGTTGCCGTATCCGGAACAGTAAAAATTCCAGGCAACATGAATTTCAGAAATACCTTATGGAATGGCTAGAGCACGTAAGTTCAGTTTTTCGAACCGAACGGTTTTTGCCTATGCAGAGCATAGCAAATTGCTTTTACAATTAAAAAGGTATTGCTTATTAGACTAAAAAGTCGGGAGGCGGTGTGGGTACTGTTCGATGAGGGGCCTGAACAGGAGGGTGACTATCACACGAAAACTTCGATTCCATATCGCTGATCATTTCCAGCGGTACATGTAAATCGGTATAATAATCACATGAAAATATCTTCTTTTCGCTTTTGTCAAACAGATCTTCCTTGGTGTCTTTACCATCCTCTGTATTCTTTTCTACAGAGATAGGATCCGTTTCAGCCTTGCTGAGATGATGAATAAAAGGAGCGCCAGTTTTGAAAGCAAAAACACTTAGCAGTATTATGCTTATCAAACTTGTCAGTATATTTTTCCTGAAAACGCTCATTCGTATCTGCAAATATAGGGTTTCTACGTAGCTCATCAAACGGGTGTTATAACATATTTATTATAAAATTGTTTATAAATGTTTAACGAGTTGATAAAATTGAACGCTTTTAGTTAATTAAGCGAGTAGTTGGGATAGGCTAAAAACAAGAGAGGCATAACTTTATGTTATGCCTCTTTAAAAATTTAATTTACATCAAACCACAGCTTAGTGGTTAGCAAATCGGGGCCTTGGCGGCCAACTGCGGCTCTATAATTAGCGCCGTTAAGCGATTGTTCGGTTCCGGGGTAAATGAACCGGACCGGCATCTTGCCGTTCAGCGTACCCGCTACGGCCGGCTGCAGTTGAGGGTAGTCCAATCGGCGCCACTCGGCAAAAGCTTCCAGTCCCTGGCCAAACAGTGCAATCCACTTTTGTTCGCCTATTGATTTTTTGTAATTGGATGGATCGTATTTCACCGCATTTGATGAGGTATAAGCTGTAATGGCGTCATCGGCAATTCCGTATTGGCTTAAGGATGCCTTCACGGCTTGGGTATATAAATCAGCAGCGTTTTCATTAGTAAAACCTCTGGCGGCTGCTTCGGCACGGTCAAACAGTACCTCGGCATAGCTCATGATTACGGCAGGTGCACGCGGTGCGGTAAAGTAAGTGCCGGGTTTAGATGTTTTGTTGAAGCCCAGGTTACTGGCATCACCTACCAATAAGCCGTTAGGTATGCCCACATAATTCTGAGGCGTTGCATCTTTTGTTTTAGCCGCGTAAATAGGAAGGCGAGGGTCGTTCAAGGCAAAAAGCTTATCGACAATGGTTTTGCTGATACGGTAATCATCGCGCGTATCAAACAAGTTGCTGATAGGATTTTGATTGGGTGAGTCAGCGTAAACCAGCTGTGCAAGCTCGTTGTTTGAGCTGATGTAGCCGCTGCCTTCTGCTTGCATTTCTGCCAATACCTGCTTGGTTTTTTCAGGTTCGCGATCGGCAATGCGCAGCGCAATACGCAGGCGTAATGAGTTGGCGAATTTTTTCCACTTAGAGATATTATTGCTGTAAATAACATCGCCGGCAATGGCTTTACCTGAAGGATCGAGCGCGCTTTGTGCTGCTTTCAAATCATCAAGCACGGCAAAGTATACATCCTTTTGCGTGTCATACGCTGGCGTAAGGTAAGTATCAATGCTTGCTGCCTGTTTGTAGGGTATATCACCATAAGCATCTGTAAGCAGTGTTAGTACCCATGAGCGCAGCACCAATGCAACACCTTTATAATTGGTGTTAGCTTGTGCATCTGCCAGTTTAATGATTTGGTTAAGGTTAATGATGCTTCTGGAGTAGCCCACATTCCACAGTTCTTGCATGGCCGTGTTGGTATAAATGTACCTGTCGGGATCGGTGTATTGTATTTTTGCCCAGTGCTGTACAAAAAGCAGCGCGGCATCCATATTGTTGGTGGTACCCCAATAAGTATCTGCTGTTGTTTTGGTTGCTGCTGTAAGCAAATAATCGGGTTGTGCGGTTTGAGAGGCGTTAGGGTTCTGGTTAATTTCGGCCAAATCTTTTTTGCAAGCCGTAAATGATAACACGGAGCCCCCGGCTACTAAAAGAAATATATGTTTGAGTTTCATGGCGTTTTTAGAATTTAAGGTTGATGTTAAAACCAATGTTGCGAACGGTAGGCAATGTCAAATCTTCCAAACCCTGGGCATTGCCGGTATTAAAGGCTACTTCGGGATCAATGTTCGGCACGTTTTTGTGGATAATCCATAAGTTGCGGCCCACTATAGAAACGGTAGCTGCCTGCAAGCCTACACTTTTAATCCATTTTGTGGGCAGGGTGTAACCCAGTTTCAATTCGCGCAGCTTTACGTATGATGCATCATACACAAATGCTTCATCCACGTTGGTAAAACCTTTGTAATAAGCCTGTGCCGGAACAATAGTGTTGTTGGGTGTACCATCAGCTTTAACGCCTTTAAATACCATACCATCGGTATATACCGTTTCGCCGTTAGGCGCCGCACCGCCATTGTTCACCTGAACTGCAGTACCGGATGTGTTATTAGCCGGATAGTAGTAGCTTAAACCGCCATTTGCTGTTCCACGACCGGGCAGGGTAGAGGCCAATACGCCGGTGTAAGTACCCGTACGGTTGGTGTTTGAGTAAATGGATCCGCCCACTCTGGCATCAACCAAAAAGCTCAGATAAATACCTTTGTAATTAAAGCTATTGTTGATACTACCCATCCATTTTGGCGTGTACTTACCTAAATATTGTTTGGTTGGGTTGACAACCGGTGTACCGTTAGCCGCTACAATAATGTCGCCATTGGCATTGCGCTGGTAAGCTGTACCAAATAGGGTACCATATGGCTGGCCCACAGCAGCAAGTACGTCTACCGTTCTGTTAGTGCCCAGTGTGTAGGTTTGTAAATTGCCTTCGTCAAACAGCGATATTACTTTGCTTTTGTTGGACGAGAAGTTGGTCATAATATCCCAGGTAAAACCCCTTGCTTTTATTGGCGTAACGCCAAGTTGCACCTCAAGCCCTTTGTTATTCAATTTTCCGCCGTTAATCAGCTTTTGTGTATAACCCGTAGCAGTACTCACATTTACATTTAAAATCTGGTCAAAGCTGTTGGTGTTATAAGCAGTTATATCCAAATGAACCCGGTCCTGGAAAAAGCCTAGTTCGATACCAGCTTCAGCAGAGGTTGTGGTCTCGGGTTTCAGGTCAGGGTTAAGACTGATGGTAGAAGCACTTTGCTGCGGATTGCCGTTAAATGGAGCCGTAAAGTTATAGGTGTTTATCAACTGGTAGGGAGTTAACGTAGGTTTACCAACTCTTGACAAGCCACCTCTTAGCTTAGCATAGGTCAGTACATTGCTTTTAATGTCCAGTGCTTCTGACAATACCAAACTTGCATTCACTGACGGATAGAAGTATGAAAGGTTGTTGATTGGCAGGGTTGAAGAGCGGTCGTTACGGCCGGTAATATTTAAGAAAGCATAATTTCTGTACCCAATCTGGGCTGACCCGAACAAACTGTATGTTTTAGTTCTTAGATAGTTGTTTGATGAAATCAACGGGTCGCGGGAGTTGCTCAAGGTATATAAACCGGGTACAGCAAGCTTAGGTGCAATTTGATCATTTTGCTCAAACAATGTACTGCTTATGTTGCCGCCACCTAAAAGGTCTATAGAAAAATCGGTATTAAGTTTTCCGGTATATTGTATGCGGGCTTCTGTGTTGGTTTCATTTACCAAATACGAATCCTCCTCATAAGAACCAAACGGGGTGCCGTTGGTACCATAGGCAACCTTAATTTTTCGTTTGTCATTATAATAATCCGTTCCGGTACGGAAGTTTGCCGAAAGGCCTTTAGCTAACTTATAGTTTAGCTCGATACTGCCGATTAGACGGTTTTTGTATTGGCTTGCCGTATTTTCATTTGCTACAAAGTACGGGTTAGAGTAGTAGCTGTTATTCCAGTTAAAGGTATTGCCGTTGGCATCACGATAGTTTTTAAGGCGGTTAACATCTACCTGGCGGCCAAACCAAATGAATTGCAACATGGTACTGGTGGCTCTTCTGCCATATGTACCCGGTAAGTTCGGTGCGTCGTCTTTGATATAATTGGCAATAGTAGTTACCGTTAATTTAGATGTAGGCCGGAAGGTGGTATTCACCATAAAGGAGTTGCGACCTAACGAACTGTTCGGCACTACGCCAGATTGATGCAGGTTGTTATAGGATAATCTGAAATCGAATTTATCGCCAGAACCCGCTATGGATACGCTGTTATTTAACGTAACGCCTGTTCTAAAGTAATCGCGAACGTTGTCAGGATGGGCTACAAAAGGTACAGCTTCGCCGTTTGAAAAAAACTGTGGAATTAACCGGCCGTCCAGCGGTGGGCCCCAGCTTTCGTCAACTCCGTCATTAATGCCGCCACCTTTACCGTCTACATAACTGAACCGGCCGTTTGAGCCTTGTCCATATTCGTTCTGGAAATCCGGTAGAACTTTAAGGCTAGAAAAGCTGGTGTTAGAGTTAATGTCAACCCCAATGCCTTTAGTTCCTTTACCCGATTTGGTTTTGATTAGTATCACACCATTAGCTGCACGAGAGCCGTACAGCGCTGCCGCATTAGGTCCCTTCAAAACGTTTACCGACTCTATGTCCTCCGGGTTTATGGATGCCAAAGCGTTAGGAAAATCACGTGACCCGTTGCTACCTTGGAACTGGCGGTTGTCAACAATTACACCATCTATCACAAATAATGGCTCGTTGTTATTACCAATGGATGTTTCGCCCCGGATAATGACGCGCGAAGAACCCATATCACCCTGGCTGCTGGTAACCTGCACGCCGGCAACTTTACCTGCAAGGGCATTGATGAAATTGGTTTCTTTAGCTTCAGAGATATCTTTAGATTTAAGACCCTGTACGGCGTAGCCTAAAGATTTTTTGTCTTTAGAAATGTTCAGTGCCGTCACTACAACCTCGTTCAGTGAGTTGCGTGTTTCTTCGAGTGCTACCTGAATGTTGGATTCATTTCCGGTAACTGTTATTTCGAAAGGGTTAAAGCCCAGATAGGTAAAACGAACGATGTCGCTCTTTTTAACGGTCAGCGTAAACTTACCGTCAACAGCAGTTTGGGTACCGTTAGTAGTACCTTTTACGGCAACGGTTACGCCGGGTAAGGGTACACCGTCTGCTTTGCCGGTTACAGTACCGGTTAGCCGGACTGATTGTGCCGAGGCTGTTTCTGTAAATGTAAACGCCAGAAATATGACTAATAATAGCTTGTAAAGTTGATTCATGTTGTTGATTGCAGTATGGTTTTCAGCGGTAAAGACATACTCATTTCTGTCAGTAATTCTTTACTGCCGGTAATAGGTGTTCAAAAAAAAGATGGTTTTACGGATGCAACATCCATGATGGTATTTGAGCTATTGGCAGCAACAGCACATGGAAGGAGCGGAGAGAGAAGGGGTGATTTGGCTGTTAAACCAAATGTGTTGATTTAAAAAATTAGGTGTTGTTTCCATTGTCTATGTTCAATATTATACCCTGTACAATTTAAGGACGCGTAATAATGCAGCAAATATAATATAAACTCTATAGAAATGGTAGTATTTATTTAATAATTTGATAAGTGCCTTACAAAATCGCGTTCTTGACTTTTCAGGGAGAGCATATTCTATAATATAGTTGAACTTGCTAAAGTGTTTTATTCCTCAAATTCTCTTAATCATTAAAAACAATAAAGGCTGCACTTGGCAGCCTTTATTGTTTTTAATACGTTTGTAATTCAAATAAATGCAGTATTTATTTAAATCACTGTATTTCAATTAATGAAATACGGATACAGCAGGGAAGTAATAACCTGTGTAAGCCACATCCTTTTTCAGTTGGCCGGTTACGGCGTCATGGAAGTATAGGTTATTGAAGCTATAATTAGTTCCATAACCTGATTGTACGGTGCTTACTTGCAGTTGGTTGGTTTGAGGATTATAACCTATACCGGCACCATACAATTCTTTACCAGTAGGTAGGGTGATAAATGCATTTTGCAGCGAAGCAGCATCGCCATCCAGGTAACGATAAATTGTTTTGCCGCCACTGAAAGATTTATTTTGAGCTAAGTATACTAAATTCTCTTTGGTTGAAGCCGTGATAGAACCAGGATGCCATGCACCCCATGAGCCAAATACCGTAAATGGTACGGTTACGGTTTGCACATCAAGTGTGGTTGGGTTTATTTTAACGAGCGACGTACCGCCTGCGGCCCACACAGCGCCGTCGGGTGTACGGGCAAAGCCAACTACCATGCCACTTATCTTTTTGGCTACACTATAGTCTGACGCATTTAGTATGATAACGCCGCCTGTTTGGGCCAAAACAAATACATAATTACCGGCTTTAATCATATCACCGGCCTGACCGCTGATTGCGTCGATTTTCGCACCTATTGTTAATGTAGTTAAGTCAAGCGGAAATACACCTTTCTGCGAACTCACTAAACCCTTATTGGCATCAATGCCTACAAACGCACGCCAGTCGTTACCGCCAGCGCTTGCTACGCGGCCGGTTTCTTTTAGGCTGTAAGCATCGGTAACCACAATAGGGCCACCTACTTTTGATACCAGGAACAGCTTGTTGTTAAAGATGGTGCCATACTCTAAGGTTGATGATACCGGGTCGAGCGTTTTGCCTGGGTTTTCTTTCGTATAAACGCTGTCTTCAAGTTTTTGTGTATCGTAACGGTAAAAGCCAACTGTACCGGTGCCATGGCCAAACCAACCTTCGTTGATCTGGAAAAAGCCATTCTCGTACTTACCCCATACATGTATGTTGTAGTTAACGGCCGTGCTGCCACCTGCATTGCTGGCTTTAAAGGCAATCTGATAATCGCCTCTGGCATCAGGTTTAAATGCCAGTACTGAATCGGTTCCCGTTGGTGCGCCGTTGACCGTCCAGATGTAGGTAAGTCCACTTTTTGTAGCCAGCTTAGGATGTAAGCTAACGCTTTGCCCAACGGTGATGGTGTCCCTACCATTGCCGGCCGGTTGCTGGGCAACCGGTGGTTCGGGCGTAATTTCCAAAGCCGTATCCTTTTTACAGGAGGAAATCCCTCCAATGAGCAATATGCCGAAAATGGTTAAAGATCTTTTAATCGTAAGTTTTTTGTGCATAATAGAATGTGATGATTTGTATATATAAATGAAGATTAGTTTTTAAGCAGGCTCAGATCGGCAATGCCCGATACTTCTGTTGAACACTCGCCCAGCCAGCCCATGTTGTACTGAATACCGGTTTGGATTTTTACAAAGTCGATACCCTTCAGGCTAACCGGCTTACCGCTGGCATCAACGGCGCGTGCAATATCGGCCTTGTCGCCGCCGGGCGTATTGTCGGCATAGCCAAAGGGAAAAGCTGCGCTGGTAATGTAGCTGGGGTTACTGTCGTCGATATTGCTTGATGGCAGCAGCGTGCCCGAGAGTGTGTACGTATTAGCGGTTAATGATTCAGGATAATAAGCTTGTGTATGAAACGCGTTGGTTTTCACCACACCACTTTTACCCTGACTGTCTTTCCAGGGCACATCGCCGGTTAACGGATTTGGCCTCGTGTAGGTAACGGAGTAATTGTTAACGTAACCCGGTTTGCCCGTTTCGCTGCCGGCCAGTTCATACCAGGTATCATCAGGCTTGCCGTTGCCATTGGTGTCCTGCATCACCCAAATCACGCCCGGTTCGGCGAAGGCGTTAAAGGCGTTGCCGTAAATTACGAGGTCGTCCTGACTATCGCGGTTCAATACCGTATGGTCAAAGCCAAACACCACATAACCGCCAAAGCCGCCTAACGATACTAAACCGCTGTTGCTCAACAAAACGCTGCGTGCTGCGGTTTCAGATGCCAGATCGGTGTTAATGTATTGCCCCGGTGCGGGTTGATACTCAAACAACTGGGTGACGTAGGTTTTACTTTGCTCCGTAACCGGCCGTATAGCAGCTTCTTTATCCGGTTCAACGGTACTATCTTTTTTGCAGGAATATAAAGAGGCTATAGCGCTTACCATCAGCATTAGGTTTCTTCCTCTTCGGAGTGTTGAAAATGGTTTATTCATATCTTTAAGGTGATTTAATACTTGAAAGCGATGTGGGCAGGTATATCGCCGGTAGTTACCTGCCATTTCTTTTTGCCGTTGGCATCAAAGCAATACAGCGTGCCTGGCGTTACATATTCTTTGGCATCGGTCAGGTAAACATCTTTGGTAAATGGATTAACCGCCAGGCCATACGGAACTTTAATTTGCTGGTCGGTGCCGTCGGTAATGAAAGACCGGTTGAGCTGCGTTTCATCCCGCACATTGATTAAGGTATAGGAGATGATATTCTTTTGCTGCGGATAATTCCATTCTGTGGCGCAGATATAGGCCAGGTTATCATCAATGCACAGGCTTGATGCGGCGATGTTAAACACCTTCTTTACCTGGTCGGTGCGGGTATCAACTACATACAGGCGCGAGGGTATATCATAATAATCGCCCCTTGAAGTTACGTAAAGGTCACCGTACCGGTCGGCTTTTACCTTGTCCAGGTTGATGGCTACATCAATTCGTTTAATCTCCTGAAACGATACAGGGTCAATAACCGACAAGGTACGCTCATAGTCAGGTGGACTATAGCCACCCGAATTGGCTACATACAACTTACCGTTTACCACGGCCATCTCCTCGGGTTGGCGGCCAACGGTTACAGTACGTTCCCGTTGCAATGTGGCCGTGTCTATTTCGGTAACAATGCCATTCGGCGCCTTTGGGTCGCCCACCTTGCCGAGGTAGGCGCTCACGTAGGCCTTGTTTTTATAAAAGGTAACATAACGGCAATTGTTAATATCAATCTGTTTGAGGCGTTTTCCAGACTTGGCATCCAGTACTTCCAGCTTATTGGATACGTTGACCACCACATAAAGCTTGCTGCCATAAATGCCGATGTCATTACCCACATCGCCCAGGCCCTTCACTACCTCGGGGTTGGCTTGGTTGTAAATATTGCGGCGGTAAACGCCTGTACGCAGGTCTACATAATCAAGCGAGGCCTTATTCATGTTCATGTTGCCCTCGTTGAGCAGGTACAGGCCCTGTATCGGGCTCGAAGGGTCGCCGGTGAAAACAGTTTCCTGCTGTTCGGGAATCACAGACGGATTTTTACGGCAGGAGCCGAAAAGCATATAGCCGGCAAGCAATATGCTGGTCACCATTAGCGACGGTCGGTCGAGTAAATTATTCATGATTAAATAGTATAACTGATTTTAATGCGGTAAAAGCGGCGGGGCAACGGGAAATTGGTGATCAACTCCCTGTCTTGGTTGAAGATATTGTTGATCTCCAAACCAAGCTTAATCGGCTTTCGATGCAGCATCGTATGATAGCCGAGTGTAACATCGTGCGTATAGTAAGGTTCCATGTAGTTATATACCTGGTTTTGATCAGTGCTGAGCTGATCGTATCGGTTGCCAACGTACAGGTAGCTGTAGTTGATGGAAAGCTGACGATAATCCGCACCAAGCGTTACCGAGCCGCTATGCGTCGGAATGTAAGGAATATTGTAGCGGCTCTTTTGCCCGTCGGTTACGTCGCGCGATTGCTGGTAGGTGTAATTAACCCCGGCATTCAGCACAATCTCCGAACCGGTGTTCCATGCTGATTGTATAGTGGTTTCAAAGCCTTTGATGGCTACGTTACCAATGTTATACATCGTCCACCTAAACAGGTTTGCGCCTGGTATGGCCACAATCTTATCCCTTACCTGGTTGTAATAAACATCTGCTTGTACCGATAAGTAAGCAAAAGCCTGTTGCTGGTAAGTATGATTATAGGTTATACCCACATCATACTGCTTTGCCCACTCAGGTTTGAGTTGTGTGTTGCCGATAGTGGTATAATACAAATCGTTGAGGGTGGGCAGCCTGAATATATTTTTATAGAAGGCACGCAAGGTAACATCCTGTTGGCCGCCGGGTTGCCAGCTCATTAACAGGCTTGGGGTGAGCTTTTGCTTGCGGCCGGCGCTGGCAAAAGCTTTTACCACATCATTAACCCAAGTGTGTAATAAGCTTCCCTGCAGACTAATGTCCTTTAGTTTTAGCTCGGAAGCCAGTACGGTTTGCAGCATATACCGGGTAGGGTAAGCAAAGCGGTACAGATCGGCATCCAGGTTGTTCCACTGGTAATCGGACGATAGGGCCACATCCCACGCGCCGGTAAGCCGGTAACGGTTTGCCCATGAGAAATAAAACTCATGCTGATAGAAGTGATTATCCGAAAACCCCGTTTTCTTTACAGTTTCTGGATCCAAATAACGCAGGTAATCGTTGGCATATTTTGCATTCAGTATGAAGCTGAACCGCTTGTTTACGTTGCTGTTGTAACTGCCTTGTAAAAACAGGTTGCGGTCCCATTGCCGCTGTGGATAGTCAAATTTATTGGATACCACAGGGCCCGGTAAGCCGCGGTTGGCAACAAAAGCATATGCTTTTACTCTCCAGGTGCTGCTGTCGGGCAGGGTACCGTTCAGCCCACCTTCAACACGGTAGCTGGCTACATCGGTGTTACTGCGGCTGGCGGTAGTATCAAACACTCCATTACTGGATCTGAATTTATACCGGCCATCGGTCTGTACTAATTCACTGCTTACGCTGGCCGATACGCGGTTCGTCAGCTTTTGCTCCCATAATATAGAAGGGTTCCAAAGGCCGAATGATCCCGTTTTGAACCCTGCTCGTAAGTGCGTGTGTTCGCCGGGTCTAAAAGTGGGAATTTTACTTTGCAGGTATATGGCGCTTGCTGCGGCAAAAGCCCTGGCCGGTTGTGAAATTTCGCTGCGCTGCCCGTTGTATAAGCTAATCTCTTCTATATTATCCAGCGAGAACCGGCCCAGGTCAACCTGCCCGTTTTGTACGTTGCCTAATTGCACCCCATCATAAAACACAGCTGTATGGTTGGTGCCCATACTGCGTACATTAACTGTTTTAAGGCCGCCTATACCGCCATAATCTTTCAGCTGAACGCCGGTCAGAAACCGGATGGCGTCGGCAACCGAAAAGCTGCTCATGCGTTCCAGCCGGGTAGAGGATAGCCGTTGCACAGGGGTGATGGATGGTTGGATAATGCGGTCTTTTACCGCATTGATGTTTACCTGCTGCAATTCATGCACTTTCGCTGTTGCGGCAGTATCTGCACGGCGGGATTGTGCCCAAACTTTGGGGCAGCACAAAAGCGTTGCGGCTAAACAAAGCGCAATTTTTTGATAAAGCAAATGCCGGCCTGTACGCACAGGCGCAAAAAGCATGTTGAATTCCATGTGTGTTGTGAGTTAATTCCCCACAGCAACCCGGAAACTGTACACCTAAAATGAAAAACAAGAAAAGTATCTCATTCCAGCTTCAATCCGCGAAAGCTATGAATTTATCAAGGCCTGAGGCAGGTATTCTGACTTGCTCTCCTGATCCGTCTTCCCATGCTCAACGCGGCACAGTGACTTTGGAATGGACTTCGGTATACAGAGCTTACAGCTGCGGGACAGTTCCGGATTTACACCGGATTCCCTTTTAATTTTTCGGCATAGCCAAAAAAACCTTAAGCGCCGCAAAACTACTACTTCTAAAGCGCAACGCAACTAATAATTAAAAATTAGCTTTTCACTTAAAAGCGGGCGTAATGATTAGAGGATAGAAAGGCTAGGTAAATTTGTACCATTTATTCCCGCTTTTGTACAAAAATCCCGAAAGCAGCCACTCTACCTTTGACATATCAACAAAAACAAAAATATCATGTCAAAAACAATTTTTATCACTGGCGCCTCAAGAGGATTTGGTAAAATATGGGTAGAAGCATTTCTAAAACGTGGCGATAAAGTAGCAGCCACTTCCCGCAACATAGACGGATTCAAAGACATTGCCGCACAATACGGCGACAACTTTTTACCGCTGCAACTGGATATCACCAACCGTGCTCAAGCCTTTGAAGTAGTTAACCAAGCCAAACAACATTTTGGTGGTTTGGATGTGGTGATCAACAATGCCGGTTACGGCCTGTTTGGCGCCGTTGAAGAAGTAAGCGAGCAGGAAGCACACGATGTAATAAATGCCAATATTTTAGGTACCCTTTGGGTAACACAAGCAGCGCTGCCCATCTTCCGGGAGCAAAAAAGCGGTCATATTATCCAATTATCAAGCGTGTTGGGCCAATGGGCGTTGCCAACACTGGGCATTTACAGCGCCACTAAGTTTGCCGTTGAAGGTTTAAGCGAAGCCCTTGCGCAGGAAGTAAAACACTTAGGCATTAATGTTACCCTGGTTGAACCTAATGGCTACGCAACCGACTTTGGCGGTGCGTCGGCTGTGCAAAGCCAGCCTATTGCCGATTACCAGCCGGTAAAAGCAGCTTTGGCCGGTGCCGAAGGTTTACAGCCGGATGATTACGGCGACCCGGAAGCTACCGTTGATGCTATTTTAAAACTAATAGATGCACAAAAACCGCCGCTGCGCTTTTTCCTGGGCAAAGTTGGCTTGCCTAAAACCCGCCGCATTTATAGCGAGCGCATTGCAGAGTGGGAGGAGTGGAACGAAGTAGCAGTGGCTGCGCACCGTAAAGCTGATACAGTAAGTAACCTTAACTAATTCAATAGCATGTCAAAAGTAATTTTCATCACCGGAGCCTCTAAAGGCTTCGGTAAATTGTGGGCCGAGGCCTTTTTAAAACGTGGTGATAGAGTGGTAGCCAGCGCCCGCAACACCAGCGCGCTGAATGATTTGGTGCAGCAATATGGGGATGCCGTGCTGCCTCTGCAATTAGATGTAAACGACCGCAATGCGGCCCTTAATGCGGTAAGTAAAGCAAAAGCACATTTTGGGCGTATCGATGTGTTAATCAACAACGCTGGGTATGGTTTATTTGGTGCGGTTGAAGAGACCACCGAAGAGCAGGCACGGGCCCAAATGGAAACTAACTTTTTTGGCGTATTGTGGATGACGCAGGCCGTGCTGCCCATTATGCGTGAGCAGCAGAGCGGCCATATAATTCAGGTATCGAGCTTTTTAGGTTTGGTAACACTGCCTGTATTGGGCTTATACAATGCCTCCAAGTTTGCAGTGGAGGGCCTGAGCGAAACACTGGCTATGGAAGTAAAAGATTTTGGTATCCATGTAACTTTGATTGAGCCTAACGGCTTTTCAACCGATTGGTCGGGCGCTTCGGCTATACAAACAGAAGCGATGGAAGCCTATGAACCAGTTAAAAAAGCTTTTGCCGAAGGTGCAGGTCCGGATGCCTGGGGTAAGCCCGAAGCAACAGTAGCGCCTATACTGCAGGTGGTTGACAGTCAGATCCCACCATTGCGTTTACTGTTGGGCAAGGTGGCTTACCATGGCGTAAAAGATGCCTATGCGCAGCGCCTGGCATCTGTTGAAGAATGGAAAGACGTATCGATAGCCGCGCACGGTCATTAATAATAAATTCATTTAACTGTTTCAAGAAGGCTGCGTTGCGCTATATTAGCGGCAAAGCAGCCTTGTTTATATGAAAAGCATGAAGCATTACAAAACGCTGAGCGCCCTGCACCGCGATAATGGTTTTCCGCAGCCAGAACATCCCCTGATCAGTATGTATCAGTGTAACCAAACCTGCAGCATAGGCGACCGGGAGTTTACCAGCGATTTTTATATGATCGGTTTGAAAAAGCTTAAAGCAGGTATTATTAAATACGGCCGTACTCGCTACGATCACGAAAACGGGTCGATGATGTTTATTAAACCGCGCCAGGTTGTGGAGCTCAAAGATCTGCATTTTGAAGAAAACGGCTTTTTGATTTTTGTGCATGAAGATTTTTTGAACGGGCACCCGCTGCATACCGAAATCAGGCAGTATCATTACTTTGATTATGAAATTAATGAGGCTTTGCACTTGTCGCCAAAAGAAGAAGAGATTATCTGGAACTTTTACCGCAACCTGCAAACCGAGTATGCAAATAATCTGGATGAATTTAGCCGCGAACTGATGCTCACTACAATCAGCTCTATGCTTAAATATGCACAACGATTTTATAAGCGACAGTTTATTAACCGTACGGACATGTCGGGCAAAATGGTATCCCGGTTCAATGATGTATTATCGGCCTACCTGGGCGATGGTCGCATCCATACCCAAGGCTTGCCTACGGTGAACATGATGGCCGATCAGTTGAACATATCGGCCCGCTATTTAAGCGATTTGCTGAAGCAGGAAACCGGCAAAACAGCTATCGAATTGATTCACATCTTCCTGATTTCGGAGGCCAAAAACCTCCTTGCTGGCGCCGAACATAATGTAGCCGAAATTGCGTACCAGTTAGGCTTCGAAAACCTGTCGTATTTCTCGCGCCTGTTTAAGCAGGAAGTTGGCCTGAGCCCCATGAAGTTTAAAAAGCAATTGGTGAGCTAATTAAAATAACCTGTCTGCTTACTGACTGCAAAACCGGTTACTGTCCACTTAAAAGAGAGGTACTTTTAGTAAGTAATGACGAATACATAGAACAACAAAGCCGGACACACAGCAAGTGAACGTCCGGCTTTGTTATGTAATATAGTGATGTAAGTATTAAAGTACTTGTTCTGTAAAGTAAGCTTGCAATGGTTCTGCCAGCAAAGGCTTGGCGTCGGCTACAAATTGCTGAAAGTGTGCCGACTGGTTATGTTTGTCAATGCTTTCCTGCGACTGCCATTCTTCCATCATTATAAAGGTAGTGGCCTCGTTCATAACCTGGTGTAAGTCATAACGTTTACAACCCTCTTCCATTCGTGTTGCTTCAACCAGTGGCTTAAAAATATCTGTTAGCGCCTGAACGGTATCGGGCTTGGCTTTAATTACTGCTGTAATATGGATCATGATGTTAGATGTTTAAATTCTGTTTAGTCACTGTTTTTCCTGAAAATATGCTTACCAGGTTTTTAACGGTTAGTAAACGCTGTCTGTTGCCAAAGGTAGCGCATTAACCATTTAGATGCTTGTACATTTTTGACTAAAAGTGGTACAATTTCACTCTAATTAACAGAAAAAGCACCTGCCAAGAGGTGCTTTTTTATTACCAGGTTAGCTATTTGCCAATTACAATTCGCTAAGTAATTCCATCTTTTTTTGATTGTATTCTTCCTGCGAGATAAGGCTGTTATCAAACAGCATTTTTAATTTTTTGAGTTTCTCGGTAAGTTCATCCGGCTTTTGCTCGGCCACCGGTGCAGGAGCCGGAGTTGCGGCTGGTGCTGGCTCCGCAGGTGCAACCGGTGTTGGTGCTGCGGTTACCGGTGCAGGCGGTGGTGTTGGAGGCGTTGCGGGTTGGGCCAGCGGTTTTTCCAAAACCGGCGGCAGGTTTTGCACGCGGTGCAGCTCTTCGCGCTTACGCTCGTTCTCGCGGCACTCCTGCGAATATTGGTATAACTTACGGGCCTGTACTTTAGGTAAGTAATCTACACCCATTTCGGCGCCTTTGGTTGTTTTAACCATAAATACCGCGCCTATAAATTCTTCATTTACCGTAATGTCGGCAATGTCTTTCCAAACAAAGTCAACAAACTTGATGGAAAAGCCCAGATTGGCAGGGGTAAAGAACAATACACGACGGTTGGTTACCACAATGCAATCCGGCATTATATTAACTACCGGTTTTTTCTGACAGGCTATGTATAAGGTTTCCTCTCCTTGAGGCAGCAATTCTTTCAAGCGGCTATATACTTTTTCAACCGCTTTTGGGTCCTGCTGGTCGTTCAAAAATTTTTCGATCATAAAATGATGATAAGTATTTGCTATCAAATGTAATAATAATCTGCCACTTATAAAGTTTCGGCAGGCAGTAGTTGTTCGGGCAAAAATTTATTTTTGATGAATGCCTTATCCTTCCAAAAGTACTGACTGGATCGTGTCACGAGTATAAATACCTGTACCAAAGTGTTCCGGGTGTTCCAACCTGTACCACTTTTTGCAAACGGCCTCTGCATGCTGCAAATGCCGTTTTAGGTGTACCAAAGTGTACCACCTGTTCCGGCGTGTACCGGTTTGTTCCGCTTTGTACCACTTTAAAAGTGGTACACCCAGCAGGTTAATTAAGCAATCAGCAAGTTACAACCACGTATATCTGAGAAATCGAACCGGCCCAATACCTCAAATGAGCCGTCGTCATGTACCTTGCCTAAATCCTGCGTTGCAATGAAAGCGCAGGAGTTGATGTTGGCCAAGTCGATTATATTAATGCCGCCTGTTTTGCCACCTGTAACGGGGCTTATTGGGTCGTTAGTGTCCCGGGTTTGGATACGCATCCAGGGCGGGCAATTGAATATGCCATCGCCTTTGGAGTAGGCCTGTGATAGCAGCTCCGTCATGCCATACTCGGAGTGAATAGCGTTTACGCCAAAGCCGCGGCATAATATGTCGTGCAGTTCTTCGCGTATGATTTCCTTGCGGCGGCCTTTCATACCGCCGGTTTCCATCACAATCAGTTCAGGAAAGTTGATCGGGTAGCGTTCCACAAAATCCAGCAGGGCAAAGGTAACGCCTATCAGCAGGGTAGGTTTCTTGGCCTGCTGTTGTTTAATTAACTGCTGGTAAAGCTCGTCGTGGTTATACAGGTAAAAGCCGCTATCCGGATTGCCCGATTGCTTAATCAGATCATCGGCCATATAAACCAGTGATGAACCAGCCCGCTCCAGATAGGCTGGTAGCAAGGCTAGAATGCAATATTGCTTTACATCGCCATAAAACAGCTCAAATGCTTTACGAAAACTCTCTGTATACCAGCTTACCTCGCTCACCAGGTGGCGGCTGGTAATCATGCCGGTGGTCCCCGAGCTGGTAAAGGTCACTTCCGGCTCACCAGGTGTGCTTAAAACTTTGTGCTGCTTGAAAAATTCTATCGGTAAAAAAGGAATGTCCTCAACACGTTTCACCTGTTGCGGGTCTACATTTAAACCGCCAATAAATTGCCGGTAAATAGCGTTGTTTTTTGCCTGATACTGAAACACCTGTAGCGCGGCTTCGGAAAATTGATCCTTTGTCTGAATAGAAAATATCTGCTGCTTTTGCGGCTTTTGCATAGGCAAAGATACACAGCTTTACGCCATTGGCTATGCGTTAATAAGAATTGATTACATTTTGAAAACAATCAAATCACCTATTTATACGTTACTTCGGTGATACATTTATGAAGCTTGCAATTGCTGCTTATAAATGCCAACTATTAAATTGAATATTACCATGATGAAAAAAATGAAACCACTATTTGTGCCGATGCTGATGAGTATGTTATTGCTGATTACCGCAACCTTAAATACCCAGGCACAAACCGCTACAAAAGAAAATGACAAGATACAATCGGCCGTTAAAGTATTACACGCTTTTTCAACCTCGGGTGAAAGCATTCCGCAGGAGCTGTTGAAAGAGACGGAAGGTATCGTAATTATTCCGGGTATGATAAACGCTGGTTTTGCAGTAGGCGGCAAACGCGGTAAGGGCGTGGCTATGGTAAAATTAGCCGATGGCAGCTGGAGCAATCCGGTATTTGTTACCCTTACAGGTGGTAGCTTTGGTTTCCAGATAGGCGTACAGTCAGTAGATTTGGTATTGGTTTTCCGTCACAAGGGGGTGTTGACAGAAGTTAAAAACGGTGACTTTACCATTGGTGGCGATATCTCTGCCGCAGCCGGACCGGTTGGCCGCAGCTCTACTGCCAGCACCGACCATAAGCTGGAAGCTGAAGTGTATTCATATTCCCGTAGCCGTGGTTTATTTGCAGGTATCAGTGTTAATGGTACTAACCTCGCTATTGATAAAACTGCGAATGCTAAGTTTTACGGTTCTGATATCACCTCCCAGCAAATTTTCGAAACAGGCAAAAGCACCAAGCCTGCTGTAGTAACATTGAAAGAAGCACTTAAGGGCTTATAAAAAAGCGATTTGTTAGATATATATAAAGCGCATCCTCATCACAGGATGCGCTTTTTTGTTACAGGCGTACTGATGTAGGTTTTTCGAACGCCTGCTTTACTAAAAAACCTGATAAGGCAGCTAAGCCGCCAACAAGTCCGCCAAGCAATCCCATAATTAAAAGTAAAAGTGTCCAGTGCGGTAAGTGAAACAAAGCAGCTACTCGTCCGGCCAGCATATTTTCGTTCGGTATGCTTTTTAGTAGTGCCAGTAATACCCATGCCGCAAATACGCCGCCAAACCCCGACCATACGGTTTGCCACGTGTTCTTGCCGAATAATATAGCGCTAACGAAGGCAATAATCGGCATTACATACCAGGGTAAAAATGGAACAAGCCCGCAAAGTGTGGTAAAAGCAAATATGAATAAGAAAAGCATGATTACTTTTTATTTAAGGTTAGGATAGATTTGATTCTGGTTGATTTTTCATTAGCCGATTGCAGGAACAGCAATGGGTTTAGTTGGCCGTTTTTCCAGGTTTGCAGCATGTCGGTATAATAAAAGCTGCCCGGGTTACCGGATTCGCCTCCGGGGAAGATACCATAGCCCTGCACCTTTGGGCCCAGTTGTACCACCATTCGCCACGACGGGCCATTGCCTCCGGTAATGGCGTTGATAACGCCGCCCGTTCCGCCCGATGCAAATTTGCCCGACCCCAGGCCATCTAACCCGGCCAGGTGTTCAACTTCTGTAAGGCGTACTTTGCCCCATTGCCAATTATCGCCGGGCTTGCCATGTTGGTTGGCCAACTCGTTAACGGCGGTGTTGAATGCCTGACTTACAATATCAGCAAGCGTTTCTTTTCCGGCAGTCTGGCTATTATCAAACCATTTGCTTTTGGGATCTTTTAGCAGGAGTTGTATGGTACGGTCTCGTGAGGGCCAGCGTAACTCGCGGTTGGCAGTGCCAAACTCATCGTTCCAGGTAAGGTTGTAAATGTAACTCCACCAGCTATTGAAAATACTGGCGCCAATTGATGTGGCGTCGTATCGCAAATCCCATCTCTTTATCAGGTTATAAGCCTGGTGCTGCGTAGCATCCAGTTTGCTTTCGTCAATATTATGGAGCAGGGTGGGTAGTATATCGTGTGCAGTAATACTATAATTATCCGTTTGCAGCAGGCGCATGCTATCGGCGGTGATATGGTTCATTGCACTTAACCTGTCGTTGATGCGTTTGCCGCGCTGGTACGATCCAAACTGCCAGTTGATGTAGTAGGGATAAGCAGCATCAGTTGATTCCTGGTTGGCCGAGCTTACAAAGCCACGAGCCGGGTTCTTAACTGTTGGGTTCTGCTCGTAGGGTATCCAGCCTTGCCAACTGTTTGCCGCATCCGTACCGTCCAATATAAACTTGCCCTGATCCTTAAACTTCAATGGCAATTTACCATTTGGCGTTATAGCAATATCATTGTCTGCACTGGCAAAAATAAAGTTCTGTGCTGGGGCGCTGTAATAACTAAGCGCCATACGGTAGTCGTCGTAATTTTTAGCCCGGTTAAGCAGATAAAACGTGCGCAACTCATTCGATTCATCATGCGCCACCCATCTTAAAGCGGTACCGGCCGGCACCGATTGTGGTGTTTTTTCGGGCTTTTGCTGGTTGCTTTCATATACTACCGGCCCGTAGTGGGTGTAAATAACATCTTCAACAACCGGCTGCTTTCCGCGTACGTTGATCACTTCAGCACGCCGCGTAGTTTTGTGCCATTGGTTATTATACCAGTACTCTTCTTTGGTGGCATCTTTAAATTTTATCTGGTACCAGTCCAGCACATCCGCATCCACATTAGTAACGCCCCAGCTTATTTTTTGGTTGTAACCGATGATGATGTGAGGCGATCCGGGTAGCGAAACACCATAAACGTTAATGCCGGGTGCATGCAACTGTATCTGGTACCATATTGATGGGAAAGTAAGATGCAGATGCGGGTCGTTTGCCAAAATAGGATATCCGCTTGCCGTTTTACTGCCCGACACTGCCCAGTTGTTGCTGCCAATACCTTCAATACGTTCTTTGGGCTTGTTGTTATTACCCCGCATCTGGGCCTTAAAACTTGCTGAAGGTTGCGGCACAGGCAAAGACTTAAAATTCCATTTCGTACCTGCCGGAATGATTGGTTCTTGCTGAAAGTTGCGATCCGGAAACAAATCCTGCGTTACCTTCCAGCCGAATTTGTTCAGTACATTGGTCATTTCCAGTTCGTCCGAGCCGCCGGCAAGCGTTTCTGACATTAGCTTTAATAAAAATGCACAATTAATCGGCTTCCATTCTTCGGGCTTGTAATTGAGTAGTTTAAATTCAAGCGGGTAGGTTGTTGGCGTAAGGGTGTGTATGTAGGTATTGATACCTTCCGTATAAGCCTCAATGGCTAGCTTGGTTTGCGGGTCTTTCATCATGCCGCGCAATGTGTTTTCGGCGCCGTAAACCATACCCATACGGCGGTGGTATCGGTCCATTTCCAGAGCTTTAGATCCAACCAATTCGGCTAATCGGCCCGATGCGCTACGGGTTTGGATGTCCATCTGCCAAAGTCGGTCGGTAGCGGTAATATAGCCCTGGGCATAGTAAAGATCATGCTCGTTATTGGCAAAAATGTGCGGTATACGATTTTCATCATACTGAATAATTACCTTATCCAGCAAGCCATCCAGTTTTAGTTCATGCGCTTTTTCAGACTGGCGGCTTTCTGCATTTTGCCAAAAGCCGCCAACAGGGTTTAAAAATTTGCCAAGCGGCGGTATGGGATCAAATTGGGTTTGCAGAGCCCATATAAGTAATATGGTTACAGCAATGGCAAGCAATGCTTTTACTATTTTCATGGAGTATCGTATAGGCGATGCAAGATATAAAAACGTTTGCATACAATTTTTAAGCGATTAGCGGCTTTGCATAGCCAATCTATCAACCAATAGCTTGCCGGTATGTTATCATTTTTATTTAAAAAAACTACTTTAGGCTCCTGAAGTTTTTATAAAAACAGCACACAAAATACCTTTATGGCACCCGCATCACCCCATCATAAACTCATCATTTACCAATTGCTCCCACGGCTGTTTGGTAACACAAATACCACTAATAAATTCTATGGCTCTATTGAAGAGAACGGCTGCGGTAAGTTTAACGACATTACCGGGAAAGCGCTCACCGAAATAAAGCACATGGGTTTTACCCACGTTTGGTACACAGGTGTAATTGAGCATGCTACCATGACCGATTATTCTGCCCATGGTATTACGCCCGATGACCCCGACGTGGTAAAAGGTCGTGCCGGATCTCCTTACGCAGTTACGGATTACTATGACGTAGCGCCGGATCTGGCCGTTGACGTGCCTAACCGCATGGCCGAATACGAAGCCTTGATTGAACGTACACATCAAATAGGTTTGAAAGTAATTATAGACTTTGTGCCTAACCATGTGGCCCGTACTTATCAATCAGACGCCAAGCCAGCAGGGGTTCGCGATTTTGGTGAGGATGACGACACGAATCAAGCTTTTAGTCCCCAGAATGATTTTTATTATGTGCCCGGGCATCCCTTTGTTGTACCAGGCGGATACAATCCCGGCGGAGATGAGTTTCAAAGCCCGCTGAAAGACAGGCGGTTTGATGAATACCCGGCCAAGGGTACCGGCGATGATGTGCATACGGCCAGCCCATCAATTAACAACTGGTTCGAAACCGTAAAAATTAACTATGGTGCAGATTTCCGGAATGGGTATCATACGCATTTTGATCCCATACCTCCCGTGTGGCATAAAATGCTTGATATCCTAACATTCTGGGCAGCCAAGGGGATTGATGCCTTTAGGTGTGATATGGTGGAGCTGGTACCTATTGAATTTTGGAACTGGATAACCACCCAGATGAAGCAACGCTTCCCTGACTTGATTTTTATAGGCGAAGCATACAATCCGAATGAGTATAGCAATTACCTGTTCGGAGGCAACTTCGATTATCTTTACGATAAAGTAGGTTTGTATGATGCCATTAAGCGCCTTACCCGTAATGAGCATGGTGCAAGCACCTGGGAAATCAATGCGGTATGGAACCATCACTGCCGTGGCTTTGACGAGCGCATGTTGCGTTTTATGGAAAACCACGATGAGCAGCGCATTGCCTCCCGTGATTTTGCTGCCGACCCGTGGCTGGCCGTACCGGGCATAATTGTAACGGCTACGCTGGCAAACGGGCCGGTTATGATCTACTTTGGTCAGGAGGTAGGTGAGCCGGCCGCAGGGGCATCAGGCTTTAGCGGTGATGATGGCCGTACCACCATATTCGATTACTGGGGTGTGGCCGAACATCAAAAGTGGGTAAATAATGGGGCATTTGATGGGGAAATGTTGTCCGAAGACCAAAAGCAGTTGCGTGGCTTCTACGCGAAATTGTTAAATATAACAGGAAAGCATGAAGCTATAACCAACGGTAAGTTTTATGAACTGATGGTTGCCAATCAGCAAAGTCCCGGTTTTAGCGAGAAAGTATATATGTATTTGCGCTATACCGAAAGCGAGCGCATCTTAGTGCTGGTAAACTTCAACCGCCATGACCATCATATGAACGTTAAACTTCCGACCGAGCTGCTAACCCAACTGTCAGTAAATGGCCCTGTAACCTTTACAGACTTGTTAAGTAATACTGAATTAAAAACAGACGATGTTTCTGAAGGTCTGTATGTTAATTTGAAGGCAATAAGCGGAATGCTACTGCTATTTTGATGATTAACTTATCGGAAATAAGTGTTTGCTTAACGTGTCGAAATTCAATCGCCCGATTACCTATCAGACGTATAAATTTTTGATGAGTATAGGTTTATCAATAATTTATTTGACTTTGTAAGCACTGTACCGGTTAATTTTTATTTCGGTATTGTAAGTATACACTTGTTTCTTATTTTCGGCGGTTGACTAAAAAGTAAACGATTAATTAAAATACAATGCGCCGTGGCTTGATAATTGGTAACCTTATAACAGAGAAACACGTTATAATGTCGTCAGAACTTTGCAAGAAGTGCTGTGCAAAAACCCTAATTATATTAAATGGAAGATAATATACCCCAAGCAGATCTTACACCTCCGGAAGTGCCTGCTACCAAACTGATTGAAGAGGAAGAGGAAGTATTTCACCACGTAAATAATCCTGTTGCCAGTTTAAAACCTATTGTAAAAAAATACCTGGGTGCCCCCAATAATGTGGAGCAAAAAGGTAACCGGTTTTATTTCACCGACGGCGAAGCTAAGGTAGAAGTGGTTGTCGTTACCGACGAGATAATCCGTGTGCGGATGGCACCACATGGCGTATTCCTCGAAGAGTTTTCATACGCGGTACCTAAGCTGGATGCCAAAGTTTCGGTATTTCATTTGCACGATGAGGAGCATGAATACCGGGTATCGACCAATACGGTAAACTGCCACATCAACAAAAAAGATTTCTTTATTTCATTTTCTGATAGCCAAAACCATATCACCAGCCAGGATGCTGTACAAATGCACTGGGAGGAGAACGTACAATTTGGTGGTTATTATGTATTCGGTACCAAAGTTTGTCACTCAGATGAAGCCTTTTTTGGATTGGGCGATAAACCGACCGACCTGAACCTGCGCGGCAAACGTTTGGTGAACTGGAATACCGATGCCTATTCCTATAACTGGAACCAGGATCCGATTTACCGTAGTATACCATTCTATATCAGTTTAAATGAAGGCATAGCGCACGGTATCTTCTTCGATAATACATTCAAAAGTTACTTTGACTTCGGTCGTGAAGACCATACCAAAACCAGCTTTTGGGCTGATGGCGGCGAACTGCAATATTATTACATCCACGGTCCGCACATGATGGATGTGGTTAAGCGTTACCATATCTTAACCGGTACACACCCAATGCCGCCACTGTGGGCGCTGGGTTATCACCAATGTCGCTGGAGCTACTATCCGGAATCAAAAGTAAAAAAGGTTGCCCAGGGCTTCCGTCAAAATAAAATTCCATGTGATGGCCTCTACCTCGATATTGATTATATGGACGGCTATCGATGTTTTACCTGGAACCGAAAGTATTTCCCTGATCCAAAAAGAATGATCAAAGAACTGGCGGCCGATGGGTTTAAAACCGTAGTAATTATTGACCCGGGTATCCGTGTGGATGATAATTACTGGGTATTTAAAGAAGGGAAGGAGAAACGCTATTTCTGCCGCCGGTCTGATGATTACTTTATGGAAGGCCATGTATGGCCGGGCCGTTGCCAGTTTCCTGATTTTACTAACCCCGAGGTGCGCGAATGGTGGGGCACCTTGTTTGAAGAGCTGGTGCAGATGGGTGTTGCAGGCGTTTGGAACGATATGAACGAACCGGCCGTATTCGGTTCCGGAACTTTCCCCGACGATGTGCGCCACCAGTACGATGGCTACCGCGGTTCGCACCGTAAAGCGCACAATGTTTACGGTATGCAAATGGTACGTGCGACCTACGAGGGTATGCGCAAGATCATGAAAAACAAGCGTCCGTTTACCATCACCCGTGCCGGCTATTCAGGCGTACAGCGCTTTACATCGGTTTGGACTGGCGATAACGTAGCTTCATGGGAACATCTGCGTTTAGGTAACGTACAGTGCCAGCGTTTATCTATGTCGGGCATACCATTCTGTGGAACGGATATAGGTGGCTTTAGCGGCGAACCTGACGGTGAGCTGTTTACCCGCTGGATTCAGATGGGTACTTTCTCGCCGTTTATGCGTGCACACTCTGCCGGTGATACCAAAGAGCGTGAGCCTTGGAGCTTTGGCGAGCCGTATACAGCAATCAACCGTAAGTTTATAGAGCTGAGGTATAAGTTGTTGCCTTACTTATATTCAACATTCTGGGAGCATCACCGTTATGGTTTCCCAATTTTGCGCCCGGTAGTAATGCAGGAGCAGGAGGAAATCAACAACCAGGCGCGCCAGGACGAGTTTACTTACGGCGATAAAATACTGGTTTGCCCGGTAATGGAGCCAGGTCAGCTTAGCCGGCATGTGTACCTGCCCAAAGGCGACTGGTATAACTACTGGGATAATCAGATGGTAGAGGGCGGCCGCGAAGTGGAAGTTGCTACACCGTTAGAGACTATACCGCTGTTTATAAAAGCAGGCTCGGTTATACCTGAATACCCGGTAATGCAATATGTTGGCGAAAAAGAACTGGAAGAAGTAAAACTGAACGTTTACTACAGCGATGTGCTGTCTAACTCCTTCTTTTTTGAAGATTACGGCGAAACCTTTGCCTACGAGCAGGATATCTACTCAGAGAAAAAGTTTGTAGTAACCGGTAAAGAAACCGTTCTTACCATACAGCAAAGTATGGAAGGTTTATACACGCCGCGTTATGAATATTATCGCTTTAACGTAATTGGTTTGCCGTTCAAACCTTCAAAAATCATAATTGACGGTAAAGAAGTAGCAGAGTTTACAGTAAATGCTGATCACTGCCTGGAGTTTAGATACACCAAAAACTTTAAGCAGATCGAAATTATTTAAGCGTTAATAACGCTCAATCATAAGCGCCATTGTTTGGAAGTAATTTCAGCACAATGGCGCTTTTTTTATGTGATGTTGCCGGGTAAATTGTTAGTATTGCATTACGTAAAACAACCAATAGCTTACGGTGTTCAGCAATGTATAACCGTAATTGTGGTTTTTTACGCAATTCTATCTACTGTATTTATGAAAAAAGAGCCTTAAAAAGGCTATCTGACTATGGCAAAACGAACCTCCAAAACCAAACCTGAGTTACCTGAACCCAACATTTCACAGGCACCGCAGGATGCAACGCCTTTTCCTGAATCCGAACCGGTAAAAAACGCTAAGCCGAAAGCTATCCGAAAAAAGGTTGCGCCCGAAGCGAATACCTTCCCGGAGTCGGAGCCTGTAAAAACGATCAAAACACGTAAAGCAAACACGACGGCTGCACCTGACGAAATGCCGGCCGGAGAAGTATCGATTAACACGCTGCTGACCGAAATACCGCAGAAAAAAGCCAGGGCTGCAAAGTCAAAAAAAGCACAGGCAGATGATACCCTTTCAGTAACGGCACAAAGTCTGCCGGTTATACCTGATACCAGCGAATCATCACATCCAATAACAGTATCGCTTAATCCCGTTGAAGTTTACTCACGCCTCACCGATTTCGATATCAGCCTGTTTAAATCAGGCCGTCACTACCGCTTGTATGAAAAGCTGGGATCGCATGTGGTAACACATAACAATGTTGTGGGTACTTACTTTGCTGTTTGGGCACCTAATGCGCAGTACGTATCGGTTATTGGTAATTTCAATGGTTGGAACCGGGGCACGCATCAGCTTAATCATCGCTGGGACTCATCAGGTATTTGGGAAGGTTTTATTCCGAATGTGGGTAACGGCGAGGTTTATAAATACTACATCCGTTCCAGCAGTAATGAAGATTTGGAGAAAGGCGATCCGTTTGCCCTGCGCTGGGAGGAGCCGCCGCACACAGCCTCTGTCGTAGCTGACACGTATTACGAATGGAAAGACAACGATTGGATGGCCAACCGTTATCAGCATAATGCGTTGGATAAGCCGTATTCGGTTTATGAATTGCATCTGGGTTCATGGGCCCGGAGCGAAGAAAGCCCCAATGACTTTTTAACCTATGAGCAGATTGCAGATAAGCTGGTGCCTTATGTAAAGGAAATGGGCTTTACTCACGTAGAGTTTATGCCGGTTATGGAGCATCCGTTTTATCCAAGCTGGGGTTACCAGATTAGCGGCTACTTTGCAGCAGCATCGCGCTGGGGACCCCCGCAGCAATTGATGAGCTTAATTGAGCGTTTGCACCAGGAGGGGATAGGCGTAATTTTAGATTGGGTTCCTTCACACTTCCCTGGTGATGCAAATGCCCTTTACAAGTTTGATGGTACGCACCTGTATGAGCACGAGGATGTGCGCAAAGGCTATCACCCTGACTGGACTTCTTACATCTTCAATTACGGGCGCAATGAGGTAAAAGCATTCCTGATCAGTAACGCGTTTTTCTGGCTGGACCGCTACCATGCCGATGGCTTGCGCGTTGATGGTGTGGCATCTATGCTGTATTTGGATTACTCCCGTAAACATGGAGAGTGGATTCCGAACCAGTATGGTGGTAATGAAAACTTAGAGGCGATAGAGTTCCTGAAAGAGTTTAACTCTGCCGTATACAGCACATTCCCGGATGTACAAACTATCGCCGAAGAATCAACTTCATTTTACGGTGTAAGTCGCCCGGTAGATGCCGGTGGTTTAGGTTTTGGCATGAAATGGATGATGGGCTGGATGCACGATACGATCAATTACTTCGGTAAAGACCTTGTATACCGCAAATTTCATCATAACCAGATTACCTTCAGCTTGATATACGCATTCAACGAGAACTTTATGCTGCCTTTTTCGCACGATGAAGTTGTATATGGCAAAGGTTCCATGATTAATAAAATGCCAGGCGACGAGTGGCAAAAGTATGCCAACCTGCGCTTGGTTTACAGTTACATGTTTACCCATCCGGGCACTAAGCTGATGTTTATGGGCGCGGAGTTTGGGCAGGTAGCGGAGTGGGATTTCGGTAAATCGCTCGACTGGTGGATTACTCAGTTCGATTGCCACCAGGGCATCAAAGAAGCTGTAAAGCAATTGAACCACCTTTACCGGAGCGAACCGGCTTTATATGAAAAAGCTTTTGAGCCGGACGGTTTTGAATGGATAGACGGCGGTAACGTAGAAGATTCTATACTGGTATACATGCGTAAAGGCCGTGACGCTGCCAACGATGTTGTGATAGCCCTGAACATGACGCCTAAGGTACATGACAACTACCGTGTAGGAGTACCACATGCCGGGCAGTGGCAGGAGGTCTTTAATTCCGATGCTAAGGAGTTTTGGGGATCGGGCATAAATAACCCATACCCGCTTGAAACGGAAAATGAAGGGTGGCATGGCCGTAACCAGTCCATAAATATCACACTGCCACCTTTGGGAGCAGTTGTGTTTAAACGAATCTCATAAAAAAGACGAATCAACAAAAAAGCCGGTTATTTAACCGGCTTTTTTGTTGATTGTAAGTGAACGCAATGGTTTACAAACTTGCCTTATACTCGCAATTAGCAATGGCCCGCTTATAATCCTCAATTGAGTCAAAGTTCAGGCAAAGCTTAATGGCTTTTTTATAGTAATTAATAGCTTCATCATAGTTTTGTGCATATTCTTCGAGGATGCCTAAACGGTAATTGATGAGCGCCTTATCCACCAGTGGGCGTTTAAGTGCTTTTTCGGCTATGGCGCGGGCTTTGTCCCACTGCTCCATGTTGGTGTACAGTACCATCAGGTTAATGTACGCATGCGGGTAGTTTGGGTTACTTTGTATAGCGGCCCGGTAATGGTTCTCGGCACGAGGGTAATCATCAAACTGTGTACGGTACAACCAGCCTAATGAGTTGTGAGCCTGCGCGGTGGCCGGCTCTTCTAAAATTATATTTTCGAGTAGTTGTTTAGCTTGTAAATAGTTGGCATTGCGTATTGCCTCTTCGGCTTCAAGATATATATCTTCCCAGTTATGCATGTTCGTATCGTTTAAGACAACATGCAATATACGAAATTTTGATGAGATTGGGTTCAGCTAAGTGCTGGCGCAAACAGAAATGCTTAGTGATAGGTTGATATAAGATAAAGACTTAGCCATGGCCTATAAATTCTTTTATCTGTATTTGGCAGGAGGGATCCTTGCTCTTATCTGGTTTATTTACAAACTGATGTTTCTCACATCGCCGGTAAACTTTGGTGTTGTTGTTCTTTATCTGATACCGGTGATTATATTATTTTACCTGGCTTATAAAGTATACCACGAGAAGAAGGATAGTGAGATTATGTAACTTAGCGAGGTATAAGCTTATAAATAAAAGAGCCGGACAAATGCCCGGCTCTTTTATTTATGCAGTAACTGAGATTACAGTTTACCAATTTCCTGAACTAAATCGATCAGTTTGTTTGAGTAACCCCACTCGTTGTCATACCAAGATACAACTTTAACAAAGTTGTCGCTCAGTGCGATACCAGCTTTGGCATCAAAGATTGAAGTGCGTGAATCGCCTTTGAAATCTTCTGATACAACCTCATCTTCGGTGTAACCTAAAATGCCTTTAAGTTCGCCTTCTGATGCTTCTTTCATTGCAGCTTTGATCTGCTCATAAGTAGCAGGAGTTTTTAAGCGTGCAGTTAAGTCAACTACAGATACGTCAGCAACCGGAACACGGAATGACATACCGGTTAATTTACCTTTTAATTCAGGTAAAACTAAACCTACTGCTTTAGCAGCACCGGTTGATGAAGGGATGATGTTTTGGTAAGCACCGCGTCCGCCTCTCCAGTCTTTAGCCGAAGGGCCGTCAACTGTTTTCTGAGTTGCAGTTACCGCGTGGATAGTGCTCATTAAACCTTCTTCGATACCAAATTTATCATTTAAAACTTTAGCAACAGGTGCTAAACAGTTGGTAGTACATGAAGCGTTTGATACGATGTTTTGATCTGCTTTCAGTTGTTTGTGGTTAACACCCATTACGAAAGTAGGGGTATCATCTTTTGCAGGAGCAGACATTACTACTTTTTTAGCGCCTGCATCAATGTGTTTCTGTGCAGATTCCTGAGTTAAGAACAAGCCGGTTGACTCGATGATAACTTCAGCGCCTACTTCATTCCATTTCAGGTTAGCAGGATCTTTCTCAGCAGTTACGCGGATGGTTTGGCCGTTTACTACCAGGTTACCATCTTTAACTTCGATGGTGCCTTCAAATTTACCATGAGTTGAGTCATATTTCAGCATGTAAGCCATGTAATCAGGCTCTACAAGGTCGTTGATACCAACCACTTCAACATCTGGTCTTTGAATGGCAGCTCTGAAAGCTAAACGACCGATACGGCCGAATCCGTTAATTCCTATTTTCATCTTTTTATTAGTTTTTACTTGAATAGAAGGTTAATAAATTATTTATAGGTTCTTTTAATACAAGTGCAATATTGATACCAGCTTGCTCGGCCGCCTTATCTAAAAAAGGTTTGTAGCCAGCAGCAACTGATCCGGCAAAGTATATCTGAGCATCCGGATACTGCTCTTTCAGTGGCAGCACATACGTGTTGATAAGCTTACTGAAACCATTTAGCAACACGTTTTGAACATATTCGTCATCCTGTTTATCTAAAAAGAATTCGCCTATGTTGCTCAGAAACAGTGCGGGTTGTGGTTGCCGGTATACCTTATCTAACAGTAACTTACGGTCTGTATCATAACGTTTCGTAAACTTACGCCGAAGGTGATCGGGCAACGTTTCATTGATGTAAGCTTTGACCAGCTGGCGGCCCAGCCAGTTGCCGGAGCCCTCATCGGCCAGAATGTAGCCCAAGCCATAATTGTTAGCTTTTATCTTTTTCCCGTCAAACCAGGCTGCATTTGATCCGCTTCCGCATATGCAAACTATCCCAGGTTCATTTCTACAGCAGGCAATTGCAGCCCCCACAATGTCATGCTCTACAGACACTTTGGCATATTTAAAAAAGGATAATAAGCCATTAACAACAACCTGCTTCAAAGCCGGCGTTAATACGCCTGCACCAAAAAAATAAATTCGCTTTATTTCTTCGGCATGATGTATCAGATTAATGTTTTTGTTCAGTGTATGCAGGATGTGTTTCTCGTCTGTAAAGAAAGGGTTGATGCTGCTGGTTTTGAACGAGGCAACTGTACGCCCTTTGGCGGCAAGACGCCACTCTGCATAATTTGACCCGCTATAAATAACTGCAACCATAGATACCTGTAAGCTTTACGGCGAGCAAATATAATAACTTTAATCGCTTATAGGTAATTATGAAAGTTGACACCTAATGTTAAATTTAATAAATTTCATTTAATGAGCAGTTAGGTTAGGTAATTATTAAATATCAATATTATTTATTGTGGATTTGATACGGAAACGTTTGCGTTATTGTATAAATTACACTTAGTGTTTGTGAGGTATATTTAGCAAGTAAATAAATTACCACTATCTTTAAAAAATCACATTATAAACATTCTAAATTTTGGAAGAAAATCTACCCAAATTTGAGTCGGCTATTTCCATTGACTGTGTAATCTTTGGTTTTGATGCCGGTGAGTTGAAGATCCTTTTGATTGAGCGTAGTGCCGATCCGTTTAAAGACTGGTATGCCTTACCGGGTAACCTGGTAAAGCAGGATGAAGGTATTGAGGAAGCTGCCGGCCGGATATTACATGAGCTTACCGGACTGAACGACCTGCACATGGAGCAGTTCCATACCTTTGGCGAAGTAAACCGTCACCCAAGCGGGCGGGTTATCACGGTGGCCTATTACGCTTTGATACGAATTAACAGCCAGAAAGAGGTGAAGCCACTGATTGAATTTGCAAAGAAAGCATTCTGGCATCCGGTTAGTGAATTGCCTAAACTGGCTTTTGATCACAGCGATATTTTTAAAACCGGTTTTAATAAGGTGCGCCGCCGCCTTCATTATCAGCCCATTGCGTATGAATTGCTACCCGAAAAATTTACGCTTACCCAGCTTCAGCAGTTATATGAAGCTATACTGAATAAAAAGCTGGATAAGCGAAATTTCAGAAAAAAGATGTTGAGCTACGGCTTTTTGAAAGAACTTGATGAAAAGCAAAAAAACGTTTCATTCCGTGCTGCCAAGCTTTACAAATTCGACAGGCGGAAATATGCTAAGATATTTCAGAACGACCTGAATATAGAAGAATCATAACACGAAGAGGTTCGGATATTGAATCCGAACCTCTTAATCCATTTTACCTACCAGCGTAACAATTGATTTTGCCGGAATAGATACAAAGTTCAACTTTGTGTTTGAAATGGGTTTCAAACTGTAATTGTTTGACGTAGCATAAGCCCGAATAGAGTTTACTTTTACGTTTTTCAGCTTTATTCCTAAATTTATAACTGAGTCTTTTGAATTCACCAGTACGGTAGTTAAGGTACGCTGAACGTCATCTTTGTAAGATGATACCAATAAATCATTGTCTTTGGCGCTTATGTTTTCAAGCGATGCTTTTATACGCACTGCACCCGGCCTGATAAAGCGGCTGTAGTTACCCAAAGCCCATAAGGTTTGGCTAAGTTGGTAATTGCCATCTTCGCGTCCGCTCACATAAACCAAACCATCTTTGTAATTGTAAGGCGATAAGGCCAGCCACCACTGCCATGCCGAAGCGTTGGCATTAGCCAGATCGTTGTGGATGGCGCGGGCAACATAAAGAGCTGTAGTGATGCCTAAGTCCTTACCGTTTCCATTTATCTCACCATTGTTGTCGCCTAGAACGCAGTACTCCGACATCCAGTATCTTAAATTAGGCACCGATTTGATCTTGGCTTTTAACTGCTGCCTTACTGTTGCGCCCGTAGCGTATGGTGAAGTGGTATAGTAGGCATGTGCTGCAGCAACTTTTTCCAGATTTGAAAGATTGCCTAAATAGGTTGATCCGGGTTTAAAAAAAGCATCAATCTGGCTTTCGCGGCCGCCGTAATTGGCCGTTGTAACAAGCGAGTTGATTTTATAAGCCTCCGGGATCACTATCTTTGTAGACAAACCAGCATTTACCAGTGAGGTATTTATTGCACGGGAAATGCGGGCTATCTGGTCGTTGTTAAAAGGGCAGCCTTCCTGAACCTTGTTGCTCCAGTCGAGCTGAGGTTCATTTACTGGGCTGATATAGTCAAAAGTTACGCCGGTAAGTGAGTTTACGCCTTTAATTACATTGGCAATGTAATCGCCCAATTTGGGGTAGTTAGCTGAAGGAATATTAGCCTGGCCGTTTGGCGAAAACGCTTTGCCGTTTACCGTGTAGTTAACAGGCGGACTATTCAAAAAAGCCAAAAATTTAGATACGCCTCTTTGTTTAGCTGCTTTCATAAACCATATCTGGCCGGCTTGCCGGTTCCAGTTGTAGGTTCCGTCGGGTTCTAAGAATGATTCCTGCCTGTGCCAAGGGTCTCTGATTTCACTGGCATCACCCTGTTGTCCGCTACCTGCGCCAACGTTGAAACGCCATAGCGACAAGCCTACACCTACGGGCTGTCCGTTAGCCAGCGTGTCTAACGAAAACAGTGCATCAGCAATAGCGTTACGTTTACTGTCCGACCAATTGCCCACGTATTGGCAAACCCAGGCGTCTGAGGCACCAAAGTTGTCGATCGTTTGGTAGGTTGAATCAGCATCTACACTTATGCTGGCAGCAAGATGCGGCACCAAAGCATCCGGAACATGGGTGTTTGGTAAAGTCGTATCCTGAAAACCGTTCGATTTTTTGCACGAAGTCGTGTAAATAAGCGCAAGTATTTGCGCTGAGATGAGTAAGGGGGTTAATCGCATTTAAATTAGGGATTGCTTGTCAAATTTAATAATTATGCACAGGTATACCAATACCAAAATAGCAGGATCTGATATATTTTTTATGAAAAATTCTGATATAAATTGTTGTTTAACTGAATATTAAGTTATCTGTTAAAATTTATTGGAAAATTATATTGCTGCTTTATGATAGGTTATAAGTCAGTTATTTAGATTCGATAAGAATATTAACTTATAGTAAAGGTTTGATAGGTGTAGGATAAAGCGAAAAGCTAATGCTGGCATTTGTGATTAAATTAGTTGTATGTTTGCCAACAATTCTACCTATGAGCTGTTATGCAGCCTGTGTTATCATCTAACAACAACATTTGATGCGATTGCATGAGTCGTCAGTGAATTTGTTGTATAGGTTTGTCATATACATCTGGATTATACAAAAGTAATTAGTGTTAAATCATATCATCCAATAGCTTTTGCGCTCAACAAATCAATTCCAGATATAGGTAATTGTTGTTTATAATAATATATAGCCATATCATATAGTTCGGTGTTCCGGTAATTTATAAAAATGAGTTTCAAAAAGAATTTTGTTAAAAGCATACTAGTCAGCGGGGGATACAACTACCTATCACAAGCCATATCTTTCTTTTCAACGGTAATTATTTCGAGGCTTTTAACACCTGAAAGCTACGGATTTGTAGGTATCATAACCATTTTCACCGGCTTCCTTTCCATATTTTCAGACAGCGGTATATCCTTAGCTGTAATACGTAGTGATTACCAACATACCTACCACAAGTCGGTTGATACACTTGCTCTGATAATCGGCTGCGTTTTGTGTGTAGTTACGAGCATTTTGGCTTTTCCTATTTCGCTATTTTTTAAAAACACGGAGCTTACAATACCAATGATGGTTATGTCGCTAAGCTTTATATTCAGGAGTATAACCTTAGTTAGAGGTGCGCTGATCTCAAAAGCCATGAATTTTGGGTTTACAGGCTTTGTTAACCTAGTAACCACCATCATTACGATTCTAATTACGATAGTTATGGCTTATGCGGGGGCAGGCTACTGGTCGTTAATTATACCGCAGGTATTATCCGGATTAATTAACCTTATACTACAAGAAAGAAAGCTCAAGTTTGGTTTCCAATTATATTCCTGGGCACATGTAAAAGTTGCTTACAGATACACCAAAAGAACAATTGGTAATATAATGGGCTTTAACATTGTTAACTATTGGGCCCGTAACTCCGATAACCTTTTAGTTGGCAGAATGTTCGGGGCATCTGATTTGGGTATTTATAATCGTGCATACAACTTGCTAACCGTACCGCTCAATTTAATAACCGGCTTAATAGGAACGGTTTTATATCCAAGCTTAAATAAACTAAAGGGATCAATGGACGCTATACGTTCTGAATATCTCTTTATATTAAAAATGATCAACTTCATTTCATTCCCGGTAGCTTTTATTCTGCTGATGTTCTATAATCAGTTGGTGATGTTGCTTTGGGGGCCGGTTTGGATTGGTGTAGCACAACTGCTGCCTTATTTCGGGTTATTACTGTTAAGCCAGTCACTGCTATCGACAGTGGGTAACATGTTGGTATTGGTAGAGCGCGAAGAAGTGCTACGGATTAGCGGATGGATAGGAGCTGCCGCCATGATTAGCGGTATATGCTACGGTGCTTCAATTTCTATGGTGGCAATAGCGCAATTTTACTCGTTAACTTTTATTGTAGTAGTACTTCCGGTTAACTTGTTTTATGTATATATCAAGGCTCTTGGATTTTCTGCTAAAACCATGACATTTTTTTGGGGACCAAACATCTTGTTATCATTAGGGCTTTGGTTTAGTTGCTATTATCACATGGATGTATTAAAAATGTGTCTTCTCTTCGCGTTTTTTGTCAACATGCTGATAGGATCAAGAATTGAGTTGGTGAAAATTCTCAAATATTTAAATACAAGTATGCGTAAGGCTTAATGTATACCATACATTCTACTTAAAATATGGCTTTGAAAAATTTAAAAAAGTTGAAGATAGCTTTCTTTGTCGGATCATTTCCTTGTATATCGGAAACGTTTATCTTAAACCAAATTGTTTATTTAGTTAAACAGGGGCACGACGTTACCATTTTTGCTGATAGTAGTGATAATAAACCTGTGCATCCACAAGTAGTTTCCTGTAATTTACTAAGCAAGGTGGTTTATCCTTATAAAGCGAAAACAAAGCTTAAAAAGATAATTGAGGTAGCTTCCTTGTTTCTTAAATCCGAAGAGAAGAAAGCACTTCTTAAAACCTTTGACTTTAAAAAATTTGGTAAAAGCGCACTGAACTTATCCGTGTTTTACAAGTACTATAATTATACTAACTATACGGAATTTGATCTTATTCACGCTCATTTTGGTCCCTACGGTAATCTGATCATGGATATCAAGGAGCTTGGATTGTTTAAGGATATACCTTTGATTGTGAGCTTTCATGGATACGACATCAATCCATTATATATCGAAACTTATAAAGAAAGTTACAAAAGATTGTTTGGCTGCGCTACTTATATCACTTCAAATTCAAACTTCACTTCCAAACTTTTAGAAGCAGCAAATTGCCCTGCCAGTAAGCTAATTAAAGTTCGCGAATCGCTTGATACTTCGTTTATCAAACCTGATAGAACAGTATTTAAAACAGGGGAGGAAGTTAATATCTTATTTTGTGGCAGATTTATAGAATTTAAAGCGCCCGAGCTTGTTATTGAAATTGCCAACATTTTAATTAATGTTAAGACCCATCAAAATATCAAATTCCATATGATCGGCAGCGGGCCTTTAGAAGGGTTAGTTAATGATGCAATTTCAAGATATAATTTAGCAGATAGTATCGTCCTGTACGGTGCTAAAACGCAGGATGATATAATCAAGATCATGTCATCAATGGATATATTCTTGTACCCGGGTGTGAATGATATGAAAACCGGCAGAGCTGAGAATCAGGGCCTCGTATTGCAGGAAGCCCAGTCTATGGAGTTGCCGGTTGTTACTTCAAATGCTGGTGGTATTCCCGATGGTGTCATTGATTCAGAAACAGCTTTCGTTTTGCCGGAAAAAGATATCCCTGCCTTTGTCGATAAATTGGAGTTGCTGATTAATGACAAAGAACTCAGGCTTAAAATGGGAAAGCGTGGCCGGGAATACGTAACAGAAAACTTTGATTACATCAAACTAGGGGAGTTGCTTGAAAACTATTATCATTCCATGATTGGTAACTAGTTTTGATACTGAACATTTAAGTGCGTGCTTTGAAGGTTATGTAATGCATTCTGAGCATATAATGTTGAGTAGCTCATTGCCAAAAGCTTTCTAAGTACCCTTGAATAAGCCAGATTGTACCGATAAAGTAAGAAGAACGACCAGGCTTTAATGAAGTTCTTTGAAAACTTTAGCTTTTCTAAGTTCTCCTGTAAAAATGCAGCTGCCTTCGATCTGTCTCTTTCTACCATATAGGTTGACAGATTGAAGATTAGTTTTGCCATCCCAAACGTTAGTTGTTTGTTGTTTAATTCAATAACAACAGGCATAAATTTCATAACCGCTGTTATTTTTTCTTCAACGCTTGTATTTTCAGTTTCTGTGCTGGAGATACCGCTATTGTCCGGGTCTCTCCGGTAAAATGAATCGATGTTCTCTTTCTTGTCGGCAACTTTTAAATAATTATTGTTAGCATTTAAAATTGCTCTGATGTGCGTATCCCAATCCTGCCACCGGCGCAAGTCTTCGTCCCACCCGCCAATTTGTTTCAAGAAATCTTTGTTCCATAAGGTTCCCGAAGTATGCCACGGGGCGTCAATACTGAAGAATCGAACTAAGTCATCTTTGCTCTTGTTCAGATAATTCCATACATACGGCGTATCAAAAGCCTTTTTAACAAATACGCCAGTAGGGAACACATAGAAGTATTTACCAGGATTAGCCTGTGCGAAGCGTATCCGTTTTTCAAGGCACTCGTGTGATATAAGATCGTCTGAATCTACATAGATTACATAATCGCCTAAGGCATTGTCCAGGCCAGTGTTCCTTGCGCCTTGGGCACCTTTCTTATGCGCATTCTTGAAGTACTTAACGCGTGGCTCTTTTTCTGTTATGCCCGTCACCAATGCCTCTATATTTTCGGTTGAATGATCATCAACAACCATGCATTCCCAGTTAGGGTAGGTTTGCTGGATGATAGAATCAATGCACTCAATTAATAAATTACCTCTGTTGAATGTGGGTACAACCACGCTTACTTGGAACATAAGTTAGTATCAGTTTTATAAGTAGATAGAATAAGCCATAGCACAAACTAAGTTTACTTGAGAAAGTTTTTCTTGACTTAATAATGCAGAGCAATTATAGCTCTTTTCAATGGCAGTTCACTTATTTTATTTACTCGGTATGCTTCATTTGCTTCTTCAATATATTTAAAGGTTATATTTGGTTGCACGTGCATTGATAATTAAATCATGTCAATAAAATATTATGCCAGTCGAATATATCCTTATAATCCACGCTGATCTTGCTATCACCCTCGATTAGGTCATTATCACTATAAAAAAGTTATCCGCCTTTAATCATTGCAAACAAAACGCTTTATAACTATCAAAATATGGTGAATAACAGATTTGAGTATGATGCCATCGTTGTAGGTTCCGGCCCCAACGGTTTGGCTGCCGCTATTACCATGCAGCAACAAGGCTTATCAACCTTAATTGTTGAAGGTAGTAAGGCAATAGGAGGAGGGTTGCGATCAGCGGAGGTAACGTTGCCCGGCTTTTTACATGATATCTGTTCAGCCGTTCACCCGATGGCGGTTAGCTCACCTTTTTTTAAACAGATGCCGCTGGCAAAGCATGGGCTCGACTTTATATACCCTGAGGTAGCAGCAGCACACCCTCTGGATAATGGCAGCTCAGCGGCCTTATATAGATCTATTCAAAAAACAGCTGTTACCTTAGGGGCGGATGCAGATGCTTATACCCGTATTTATGAGCCGCTGGCAAAGTATTGGCCATCCATAGCTGTAGATGTACTCGGCCCCCTGCGTATTCCCAAGCATCCTCTTAACATGGTACGCTTTGGTTTAATGGGTTTAACTTCGGCAAAAAGCTTTGCAGATAATTTTAAAACTAAAGAGGCCCGTGGCCTATGGGCCGGAATGGCTGCGCATTCAATACAGCCATTATCAAGTCTAACCACATCAGCCATTGGTTTGGTGTTAACGGTAGCTGGTCACCTGTATGGCTGGCCGATACCCAAAGGAGGGTCTCAGAGTATTGCCAATTCATTAGTTTCTTACTATACGTCAATTGGCGGAAAGATACAAACCGACTTTTATGTAAACGCACTCTCAGAGCTACCGCCGTCGCGGGCGGTACTATTTGATGTCACACCTAAGCAACTGCTCAAAATAGCCGGTCATAAGTTTTCGCCTTTATACAAGTGGCAGTTGCAGCGCTTTAAATATGGCATGGGAGTGTTCAAGGTAGATTGGGCTTTAAATGAACCTATTCCATTTACCAACCCCGACTGCAGGAAGGCAGGAACGGTGCATATTGGAAATACGTTTGAGGAAATTGCCAGTTCGGAATACCTAAGTTCAACCGGCAAGCATCCCGAGAAACCATTTGTGTTGTTAGCACAGCAAAGTTTATTTGACGCCACCAGAGCGCCAGAAGGTAAGCATACGGCATGGGCTTATTGCCATGTACCAAATGGCTCTTTAAAGGATATGACTGATGCTATTGAAAATCAAATTGCGCGATTTGCGCCCGGATTCAAAGATATTATATTAGCGAAAGCAACAAGCAATACTGCACAGATTGAGGAGTATAACAACAACTATTTAGGTGGGGATATCAATGGAGGCAAATTGGATATCACCCAATTGTTTACCCGGCCTGCTCTGCGCATGTCTCCTTATAAAACATCGCATCAAGGTCTATATATCTGTTCGTCGTCAACGCCGCCGGGTGGCGGGGTACATGGTATGTGTGGCTATTACGCGGCCAAGCGGGCTTTAAGTGATATCTTTAATATTAAGTTGCCGAGCCTGTAAATAAAAAAGACCTGTTTTTTTGAACAGGCCTTTTTCTTTATATGAATATGTAAGTCTTCATATTAGATACTGCTTGGCTCAAGCTCTAAGTGAAATTTAACCAGGTTATCTATAGGAGAACGAATGATGGTACCTATAGTCATGCCGTTTTCAGTTACTACCTCTTCCAGTACGTTTCTGAAGTTATAGCCTACAGAACCGATACAGTTAAAGGTGTATTTCTGATAGTCAGGGTACTGCGTTACCAGGTTTTTGAAAAAGTCTTCAAAAGATGTTTTTACAAGATTTCTGGTGTATTCCAGATGTACATTGTTATCGTACACAAATTTACTGAACTGTGCACAAAAACGGTTAGCTAATGGTTGAGAATACACTCTTTCATTTACATCATCAGGAGTTAACTGGTAAGTGTCCCAGAAATTTTTGCGTACAGCTTCTGGCATGTAACCTCTCAAATAGTCAACCAGTAATTTCTTGCCAATGTAGCAACCGCTGCCTTCGTCGCCTAAAATGTAGGCACCTGAATCGATGTTGTTTACAACATCTTTTCCATCATATATACAGGTATTTGTACCGGTACCTAAAATAGCAGCGAAGCCTTCGGTGCGGCCCAGCAGTGCACGGGCTGCGGCTAACAAATCATGCCCTATGTTTACTTTGGCATTAACGAAAACCTGGCTCATGGCGTTATGCACAAGTTGGCGTTTTTCGTCTGTTGAACATCCAGCACCATAGTAATTTACTTCGGTAAGCTTTTCAACTTCCAAATCAGCTGGTAAGTTTTTACGTAAAGATTCAATAATGTATTGAGGACTTACAAAATACGGATTATAGCCTTCGGTATTAAAATATACTTTTTTACCATCATCTGTAACCAAACACCAGTTGGTTTTTGTTGAACCTCCGTCAGCAATTAATTTCATTGATATATGTTGTTTAACGGGTTAAATGTATGATTTACTTCGTTCAAAAAAGAATTTTTTGATGTAAAAAACACACTATCCTAATGTGAAAATTAGTTCAATCGATTAAAGTAACATAACTATCCTCTATAATTCAGACAAATAACAATAGAGGGAATTTGAATTTAACAGATTATTTAAATTTAATACTCTCTTAAAAATAACCATATATTTGCGCTTTATCTTTCTATGAATACAAGAAATGTTTAGTTTGTCTCATCAACAGTTGTTAGAAATAGAATCCCCTAACAACACCTTCGCTAACAAACTTAAAGACGATTTATGGACTGCGTTGATAGCAACGAATACACTAAGTGATTTTTTAGTAGGATTTTAATCAAAAAAGATGTTTAATTGATAAAAAAAGATTAATTTGATTAATACCTAAAATAACAAGCAAGATTAAAAGCCGGTATATTGCACGGCACTTGGTCAATAAATTTCAACCATATAAAACATATTGTATAAAATAACGTTTACGCATCAGATTAGTCCGTCCAAGGGACTAAAAGTTCTACCAAACATGAAATACATTTTACGTCTTTTCACAATTCTACTTTTTCTATTCTTAACCGGATTAAAGGTTACCCAAGCGCAGAGTTTAAGTGCAGCCGATTTATCAAATATCAATGTAGCTGCTCTTACCGATGCACAAATCAGACAGATTGCCGATCAGGCAAAAAACACAGGTTTAACTGACGAGCAACTGCGTCAGCTTTTACAAACTAAAGGCATGCCCGATGAGCAGATTAATAATTTGCAAAATCGTATCAGGGCCTTAGCCAGCACTTCTGGAGCTGCATCACCAGCTCCGGATACCAGCGGACGCAGGTTGAACTACACACCGGATACAGCTTTAGCAGATGGACCACAAGGTTTAAAGGCACGCATTTTCGGCGCTGATTTATTCAGAGCAGGTAATAGCTTCGAACCCAATTTGCGGATAGCTACTCCTGTAAATTATATTTTAGGTCCGGATGATCAGGTTAACATCAATGTTTATGGTAATTCATTGGTGGATTGGAAACTGGTAGTTTCTCCCGAAGGTACAATTAACATTCCTGGCGTAGGTGTGGTTGCCGTTAGCGGTAAAACCATAGAGCAGGCCACTGCTATTATAAAAAGCCGGTTGGCTGCTAACCGTTATGCTGTTGGCAGGGGCACTAATGTTAATGTAAGCCTGGGTAATATACGTAGTATTAAAGTTATTATTACCGGCGAGGCTGAGCGCCCGGGTACTTACACGTTACCTTCACTGGCAAGTGCATTCAATGCCCTGTCAGCAGCTGGAGGCCCAAATGTAAACGGTTCGTTCCGTCAGATTGAAATTATCCGTAACAACAGAATTATCAGACGACTGGATATTTATGATTTCTTGTTAAAAGGAGATCAGAAAGACAATATTACCCTGCGCGATCAGGATATTATTCGTATTCCTACCTATCGTGTGAGAGTTGAAATGCTTGGCGAGGTTAAAAAGCCGGCTTTGTTTGAGGTGCTGCCCGGCGAGACGCTGCAAAACGTTATCACTTTTGCCGGTGGCTTTACCGACAGGGCTTACACTGCCAAAGTAAAAGTAACCCAGATAAGCAACCAGCAGCTTCGTATTTCGGATGTCACCGAAGATGATTACAAAAATTATATTCCATTAAGAGGAGACAAGTTTACGGTTGATGCTATTTTGGACCGTTATGAAAACCGCGTAACTATTAATGGTGCAGTATTCAGACCCGGAGAGTATGAGCTCGAAAATGGGTTGACATTAGGCCGACTGATTACAAAGGCTGCCGGCTTAAAAGAAGATGCATTTATGGATAGGGGATATATCACCCGTTTGAAATCTGATAATACTACAGAGCTTGTTCCCTTCGATCTACGCGCTATAGTAAATAAAACTGCGCCTGATATTGCGTTACAACGCGAAGACGTTATCAGCATTAAATCCATCTTCGATTTACGTGATCAATATACCGTAACCATTAACGGCGAGGTGCGTACGCCCGGAGACTTGCAGTTTGCAGAAGGTATGACCGTTGAAGATGCAATTGAGCAGGCCGGTGGCTTTACGCTTAGCGCTAATGCTAAACGTATCGCCGTAGCAAGACGTATCAACACGGCAGACCCAAGATCAGCTAACTCGCCTGTTTCTGAGGTTTTCAGTGTGGATGTTAATGATCAGTTAGGTTTGAATGGAACTCATTTTGCCTTGAAGCCATACGATATCGTATCAGTTTACATGTTACCTGGTTTCGAGAAGTTGAAAACCGTTAGGATAGAAGGTGAGGTGGTATCTCCTGGTAACTATACCATCATGCAGAAAAACGAAAGAATTTCTGACATTCTTAAAAGAGCTGGTGGTCTTACCGCATCTGGTTATGCAGAAGGTGGTACACTTAAGCGAACCAATGCGGCTATATTAGGTGTAGATAAAAGCAGAGTTGATACCAATGCTTTGGAAAAAGAGCGCATACAACGCCTAAAATCATTACAGGAAAATACCAACGGTTCATCAAACGTTGATGAGAACCAACTCCGTAACGATTATGTAGGTATTGACTTGAAAAAAATCATTGATAAACCAGGTTCAAAAACCGATTTGTTGATTGAAGACGGTGACGTAATCAGAATACCTAAATTACAACAGGTAGTTAGAGTAAACGGTGAGGTATTATATCCAAGCGTTGTTGTATATGATTCAGGAAAGTCCTTTAAAGGGTATCTAATCAACGCAGGCGGGTTCACAACTAAAGCTTCCAGACGTGGTGCCTATGTGGTATATCCTAACGGAACAGTTAAGGGTACCCGCAAGTTTATATTCTTTAACATCAGACCTGATGTAAGGCCAGGAAGCGAAATTTTTGTACCAGAAAGACAACAACGCAGAGGTTTGTCATTAGCTGAGATTACAGCTGTAGGTGGTAGCTTCTCAGGTTTAATCGCAGTAATTTTAGGTTTAATCAGTATTACCAAGTAACATCAATGCAAGAACACGTTGTTAGAGATCAGGACGACATTACGCTAAAAGAGCTAATTGTAAAAATTAACAGTGCCTTTTCGTTCCTGCTGCGCCAATGGAAAATTATTTTAGTTGTAACCATAATCGGAGCGGTGCTTGGTGTTTTTTACGCTAATTACAAAAAGCCCGTTTACACCGCTCAATGTTCATTTGTATTAGAAGATAACAGCAATAAAACTAATGTTGGTGTTTTATCAGGATTTGCATCATTGATAGGCGGTGGCGCTACAAGTAATACCGGCATTTTCCAGGGCGACAATATACTTGAGTTATATACGTCAAGGTTAATGATCGAGAAGACACTGCTGTCACCTGTTACCATTGAAGGTAAAAAGCAGCTGCTTATTGATCGGTATATTGATATCAATAAGCTGAGAGAAAAGTGGGTAAAAGACAAAGATCTAAAGAACATTTCTTTTGAAATTGGTAAACCTAATTTTACTTTGAAACATGACAGTATTGTAAGCAAAGTTGTGGATGATATTAAAGGAAATTACCTGACTGTAGAGCGGCCGGATAAATCTTTAAATATCATTGATGTTTCGGTAGCATGCCCTGACCAGTATTACGCCAAAGAATTTGCAGACCGCATTGTGGAGAATGTTAATGCTTTTTATGTTGATACCAGGACTAAACGTTCACAGGAAAACATTAGGATGTTGCAATTGCAGGCCGATAGTATACGCACGTCGCTAAACAGTTCAATGGGTAGGGTTGCTGTGGCTCAGGATGCCAATCCTAATCCAAACCCGGCAATGCAGTCATTACGTATCACTTCACAGCGCCGGCAGGTAGACGTACAGTCTAACCAAGCCATATACGTTGAAGTGATTCATAACTTGGAGCTGGCAAAAATGGCGCTGAAAAACGAAAGACCTATCATACAAGTGATCGACGGACCGGTTTACCCGTTGCCGGTTAAAAAACTGAGCCCTATTAAGGGTGCTGTTATAGCAGGTATTTTAGCCATGTTTTTCTGTGTAATTATTTTAGTAACCAGAAAGTTTTTAGTTAAAGTAACTGCATCATAAAATAAAGTTAGTTTGGCTCTTATAAAAAAGGCGTTAAAAGATAAATTCTTTTAACGCCTTTTCATTTGGGCTTTATTCAAAATGGAGTAAAGGTGATGCCTTTAAGCTAAGCGTTCACTTCTGGTTGCTTCATAAATATGGTCGATGATATTTCCGTCTACGTTCTCGTCAACTTTTCTGGCAAACAACGCGTCTGATTTACTGATTAGCTCTTTGTCATCTGCCGTGATATATAAAGGGTGTTCGCTTCCATAAACCCATTTAACCAGCCGTAAATCATCGTTCATAATGTTGATGGACGGCGTGTTAGCCAGAATGGTTTGAACCCATATTTCGTCTCCTGAACGGGTATATTTAAAGTGTTCCAAAAAGGCGGGATTCTTTTCTACGTAATCAAGAACACACGCCATTGCTTCACGGTTCATGTTAATCCAGTTCCAGCCGCCGTAAAATTTTATCGGGTATAACTTTCTCCTCATTTTAAGACGTATTTGTGTTTTGCGAACAACTGCAAATACTTTTTTTAATAGCAACCCGAATGTGTTTTGTTTGAAATCGTCACCCCAGTAGTAATGTAGCCGGCCGTAGCCACCTTCCTGTTCAGCCCAGGCAGGTTTGGGCAAGGCTTCGTGGTTTACAAAGCTTACATTGGCATTTTTTTGTATATAATCTTTAATGTATTGGTTTGACTTAATAGGTATATCTTGCCCGCTAATAAGCATGAAATAGTCATTTCCATCGGCGTATGCAGCCTGGAACAGTTTATGTGTGGCAATGATCTGATGATGGCTTCCCCAGTTTACGTCCTGTCTTTCAATAAGCTTTACATTAGGATATGCTTCTAACTGGGCCACATCTAGCGTGCTTTTTTTATCGATGTGGATGTAAATATTAAAATCTTCACTTAGTCTGCTTACCAGCCTTTTTAATTGATTGATATTTTTGTGTGCGAGGATTAGTATGGCAATTCGCATTAATCGGCGTTTTAGGTATGATATGTTTTATTGTTAGGCTAGTTCTTATCTTTCATGCGTCCTCTCACTAAGTGCATGCCTTCATAAATAGCCTTATAGGCATTTTCAGATGGGAAAGCATGAATGAGTAGCTGTCCGGCTCCCTTTGCTATGTTGCCATATCGAAGGTTGTAGAATGCACTGTCCAAACCCAGCAAGTGGGTTTGTTTCTTTTTTAGTGCCTTAACGTAATTTCTGTCAAGATGATTAAACCCGTCTTTTAGGGCAGCATCTGTATAGTTAACCATTTCGGTTCTGACTACAACTTTTGCCTCCATCATCTTCTTGAATTTTTTGGACATATTGTCGTTATGGTTGCGAACTAAAAGCGCAGTACCTTCAGGTGCAAAGTGTTTAAATGCAAAGCCGCACATGGCTGCACGATACCAAAACTCCCAATCCTCAAAGCCGTAGCTGGGCTTAAACCCGCCGGCAACATCAAATATCTTTCTTTTAAATAAAGGGCATCCCGGCAGGTAAATATTATCATCAAGCAAGTGCTCAATCAGGCTGCTGTTTTTGCCGCTTACACGCGGTTTGCTAAATATAGCTGGTAGTACAGGTGTAAAGTCAGAATCTTGATCGTCGAATAATCGTATGTCACTGTATAGTAAGTCAATGTCCGGATTTGATTCTAATTCGGCAACCTGCAACTTAAGTTTATTGCTTTCCAGCATGTCATCAGCATCGAGCAATTGCAGGTACTTGCCTTTGCTGGCAGCAATGCCTGTATTACGGGCGGCAGACAAGCCCGCGTTTTTTTGATAGATATACTTAAAACGATTGTCGGCTAAAGTGTAAGGCTTGGCTACGTCTGCAGTATTATCTGTCGATCCGTCGTCAACAATAATACATTCCCAATGCGCATAAGCTTGGCTGGCAACGCTATCAAGCGCTTGCGATAAATATTTTCCGTAATTGTAACATGGGATAATAATAGAAACCAGGGCAGATGTATCCATAAGTGTAAATATGCTCAAAGGTAATGCAGAGTTTTTACTAAACTGCAATGCAAACAAAATGTGTTGCAAAATGTTTAGTAATCGCTTTTCATTATGTGTTCCGGGCAGCTACCTTATGCTATTGCTTTATAAAACACAGTTGAGTTAGCCGAAAATTAATAAGTTTGTAATCGCAAGTTAGCAACCGTTTTATTTAAATGCCGAAAATCAGTGTTATCCTTCCTGTGTACAATACAGAACTGTACATCAAAGAAGCTGTTGATAGTATCCTCAACCAAACTTTTAAAGATTTCGAATTACTTGTTATCAACGATGCTTCAACCGATAATACACTTCACATTTTACAGCAGATTAATGATGATCGCTTAAAGATTATTAATAACGAAACGAATCTGAAGGTCGTAAAATCATTGAACAAAGGATTGGACCTGGCACAAGGTGAGTACATTGCCAGAATGGATGCTGATGATATTGCCCATCCGCAACGGTTTGAAAAGCAATTGCGTTTCTTTGAAACTAATCCCGATGTTGACTTTGTGGGTAGTTGGGTACAAACATTCGGCTCCGAAAGTAATGTTATGAAAGCCGCAACCGAACATGATCACATTAAGGTCAGGCTCTTTTTTTTGAACCCGATTTTCCATCCCGCGGTAATGTTCAAAAAACAAAGTTTCAATGTAAACGGTTACAGGTTTGACGAGCGCTTTACCAATGCCGAGGATTATGGAATGTGGGTAAAGGCTATAGATACACTTAAATTTGCCAACGTACCCGAAATTTTACTGAAATACCGGGTGCATAATAACAATGTATCGGTAATAAAAGCAAGCAACAGAGCCGTGCTTGATGAGATACATTACGACGTTTATAAGCAGTTCCTGTCTAAATTGGATTTAGTCTATACGGATGACGAGCTTCAACTTCACCGCAAACTGGGGTTAGTAGAAGTAGAGGCGTTAGACCTGGTCGGTTTAGAAAAATATTTGCAGTGGCTTAAAAAGCTGGTTGATCAAAATAATCGGGTAAAGTACTTTGAGAGGGAACATTTTAAAAATGTGATCCTTTCTTACGTGCTGTATGTAGTAAAAAAAGCCAAACCGTCGGGTCCTGCATTCAGGCTGGCGCTCAAAACGTTTGGCAATTTGTTTACACCGAGCGATTTCTGGTCGTATTTTACCAGCAGGGCGAAGGTTAAGTTAGCCAAAGCTCAAACATTTTAGGAACTTAAAAACATCTTACCAAAACATCATACTTAATGAAAACAGAAAAAGAATACGACTATCTTATTGTGGGCGCCGGTTTGTTCGGTTCCGTTTTTGCACATGAAGCTAAAAAGAGAGGAAAGAAATGCCTGATTATTGATAGGCGTTCACATAGCGGTGGTAATATTTATTGTGAAAATATTGAAGGCATAAACGTACATAAATATGGTGCCCATATCTTTCATACCAACGACAAGGAAATTTGGGAATACGTAAATTCATTTGTTGAGTTTAACCGTTACACCAACACTCCGGTAGCTAATTACAAAGGCGAGCTGTATAATCTGCCCTTTAACATGAATACCTTTTATCAATTGTGGAAGGTTAAAACACCTAAGGAAGCGAAGGAGAAAATTCAATCGCAGATAGATCAGTTGAGTATCAAAGAGCCTTCAAATCTGGAAGAGCAGGCTTTATCCTTAATTGGTACCGATATCTATGAAAAGTTAATAAAAGGTTATACCGAAAAACAATGGGGCCGCTCGGCTACAGAACTACCTGCGTTTATTATTAAACGTTTGCCGGTGCGTTTTACATTTGATAACAACTATTTTAACGATAAATACCAAGGCATACCAATTGGTGGTTACAATAAGCTAACTGAGGCGTTAATTGAAGGTGTTGAAGTTCGTTTAAATACCGACTTCTTTGAAAATCGTGAAGAGTGGGAAAGTAAAGCAGAAAACGTTGTATTTACAGGTAAAATTGATCAGTATTATGACTTTCAGTTTGGCCAGCTTGAATATCGCAGCTTAGAATTTGAACACGATGTGCTGGATGAGGAAAACCATCAAGGTAATGCCGTAGTAAACTATACTGAGCGCGAAATACCATACACCCGGATCATTGAACACAAGCATTTCGAATTCGGTACGCAGCCTAAAACTGTGGTAACCAAAGAGTATCCGGCCGATTGGACGCCTGAGAAAGAGCCTTATTATCCAATTAATGATAATAAAAACAACGAGACCTACCGCCAATACAAAGAGCTTGCCGATAAGGAAGAGAAAATTATTTTCGGCGGAAGGCTGGCTGAGTACAAGTACTACGATATGCACCAGATCATTGGGTCGGCACTTAAAAAAGTAAAAGATCATTTTGGCGCTTAATAAATCAAACTTTTCACTTAAGTAACCTTCGTCTGTCTGTGCATAAATACCAGTTCTGCATTTTTGAGTACAATGATGCAACTAATAATTCTGCCGCTACAAAAGCTGTAAGCGATTGCAATAAGATTTTTAAACGCAATGGCTATACAGATTATACTTTAACATTTCATAACAACTCAAAGCGCGGATGGCGTTTTTATCTGGCAGCTTTTAAAGGTATTGCAAAACTGCTTCTTCAAATTGAGAAGGGCGCATTGGTTGGCATACAATACCCGATGCTTAATAATGTTTTTAAGTACTTTATTAAAGCTGCCAGAATAAAAGACATTAAGTTTTTTTGCATCATACACGATGTTGAATCGTTGCGATTGGGTGCAAAAGATCCCGGATTAATCAAAAAAGAAACTGCAAATTTAAGCTATTACGATTTTTTGATTGTGCATAATCCAGTTATGTTGCAGTGGCTTAAGAACAACGGCGTAACAACCCGGATGCTGCCATTGGGTATATTTGATTACCTGGCTGATAAGCCACCCGTACACGCAGCTCACTCTCCGCAGTTAAACACCATAGTTTATGCAGGTAACTTAAGTAAAAGTAAGTTTATTTATAAGCTTGATGCAGTTAAGGAATACCGCTTTAATGTATATGGCCCCAATCTGTTAACCGACGAAAAGCAGCCCGAAAATACTAAATGGTGCGGCGTGTTTTCTCCTGATGAAATTGTGTACCGCCTTGACGGCGACTTCGGATTGATTTGGGATGGTGAAGACATTAACGAGTTAGACAGCGTACTGGGTAATTATCTATTATACAATAACCCTCATAAAGCATCCTTGTATTTAGCTGCAGGTTTGCCTGTTATAGCACCAAAAAATTCGGCAATCGGGAAATTGCTCGACGAATTGAAAGTGGGCGTGCTGATTGATACTTTGGCTGATTTAAATACGCTAAAGATTTCACCGGAAGAATATCAGGTATTGAAAAGTAATTGCCTGGTATTACAAAGTAAAATAATTAACGGCGACTTTTTTACGCAGGCCTTAGCTGGTGTTGAGTCGCAGTTGCTTCAATAAAAAAAGTTTATGTTAAAAGTTGGTTTAGACGGCAGGTTACTTCAGGGCAAGCTTACCGGTGTAGGTAAGTATGTGCTGAACATGCTCGATTATATTTGCGATCACTCATCTGACATAAACTTTATTATTTACACCAACCGGCCTTTGGAATGTAAATTACGCTCCGGTAGGGTAGAAGTAGTGCAAGACAGTAACCTGATGGCCAAGGTGAAACCTATGGTTTGGTCGAAGCTTTTTATGCACAGGCTCATTAATCGCAACTTGCCAGATGTGTTTTTGGCAGGAGATACGTTTGTTCCCTTACTTAGCAAATGTAAAAAAGTGGTAGCGGTAGTGCACGATTTTAATGCCATCATTGCTCCCGAAACCATGAGCCGTTTGCGTTTAATTACCGATAAGCTTTTTTTTAAATCGGACATTAAAAAGGCATCGGCAATAATCTGCAACTCGTTCGGTACGGCCGATAAGCTGAAAAAGTACTACAATATCGATACAACCTTGGTAATTCATCCCATCATGGATAAGCAGTACCGCCTTGTTGATCCGGTGTTGGTGAATGAACGATTACAAAGCAGGGGTATCAATTATCCCTACATTTTAACGGTCTCTACTCAGGAGCCAAGAAAAAATATGGATAAGGCTATCCAGGCTTTCATCGAAGCAAAAAAATCCCCCGAAATGGCTGATTATAAAATGCTTTTGGTGGGCTCAAAGGGGTGGAAAGCAGATCACATACAGCAACTCATCCAGTCTCATAAGCAGGATGTGTTAAGTTTAGGTTATGTTGATGATGAATTAATGCCGTATATTTACAGCGGCGCTAAACTTTTTGTATTTCCATCCAGCTATGAAGGCTTTGGTATGCCCGCACGTGAGGCGATGTTATGTGGTACTAATGTATTAGCCACAGATATGCCCGAGCTTAGGGAAGCATCCTACGAACAGGCTGTTTATATCAATCCGGAGGATGGAACAGCATTTGCCGAACAGATTGTAAAGTTATCTAAGTCTGGATTATTGTTTGCGCCTGGCAGTTTAAAAAATACTGACCATATAGAAAGTTTAATAGGTGCTTTTTTAAATGTATAATCTGATATTAGAAAAACAGTATGCAGCATTATGATATACTATACGGAATAATGAGGATCAATCCTCTTATTCTGGTGCTGAATTGCATACTGATTGTTGCTTTTTTTACCTCATGGTACTTTTCTTATAAGCGAACCGGCTGGTTGATTGACTTGTGGCACTTTACACTGCTCATGAGCTACTTTATGACGTTTTTGCTGATGTATCCTTTCGCAACAGCAGAATTAAACGTATTAACTATAGGGCCTTTCAACTTGGCCCATGCTCGTGAAAGTATTACTACTGCTTATTTTATAACCCTCACGGGGTTTATGTGCTTTTTTATCGGTGGTCTTATTTACAGAACTAACAACACCCAAACACCAATTTATTGGTTTTTGATGATGCCATTTAAAAAAACACTTGGTACCATGTATTCATATATCGTGGGAAGCAGGATAGTAACAACGCTGGTATTCGCACTCTATGCAAGTTTAATGTTTTTTGTGCTGATGCTGGCCTTTAAGGCCGGCATGGGTAACAATCCGAGGGGTTTCTTTCTTAAAAATGACAGTCTGCGTCCTGTATTTAATTTAACAAACTCTATCAGTGGTATAGCGAGTGGCTTAATTATAGCGCGAATATTTGTTTATAATCAGCGGTATGATAAGATTTTATTAGCACTGTTCATATTTTTAACCTTTTTTATTGGCTCAAGGGGCGGTGCTGTTGGTCCATTATTAAGCTTATTTACCAATTGGTTATATTTTAAGAAACAAGGCCGTATAAGCTTTTTCACATTGGCGTTTGTTGCTCTAGGTATATTGAGTCTGGTAGCATTTCTAAGCTTTTTCAGATCAGGACAGGGCGGTAGCGGAGCAGGTGTTTTAAACGAAATACTATACGGTAACTCTTTTTCTGACTTGCGCGATATGTCATGGATTATATCTGTGTGGGACGGTAATTATTTTTACGGCAAAACCTACTTAGCCGCGTTTATGTCCTTTGTACCAAGTAGCCTTTCTGCATTCCGTATGGAGTGGTCAATCGGTAAAGTGACAGCCAGAATGGCGGGCTATAGCCCGGCTGAACACCCTGGTGTTAGGCCCGGTACCTTTGGTGAGGTTTATTTGAACTTTGGTATAGTAGGGGTAATTGTACTGGGTATTTTAATGGGCTATAGTACCAGATATATTGACCGGAAAGTTAAAGATGCGGCTAAAAGCAAGAATGTCATGTCTGCTTTGGTGTCAGGCAAGTCTGGCGCTTTAATAGGTAACCTGGCAATCACAGCCGGTTTCTTCGGGTTTTATATATCTTTCATCATCTTCACTGTTTTGTTTTTGCTTTCACTGTGTATGCGCTTCTTAAAGTCAGATACAGGAAATACTAATCAGCTATCCATACAAAAAGACGCATAGCTGGTAATATAAAGCTGCATTATGCAGGTAAAATATAAATTATGCATATTGTTATTGATGCGCGCATGGTTAATGCATCAGGTATAGGCGTTTACCTGAAAAATATCTTACACGGCATTGCCAACTTAGGTAAAGTAACCTTGTTAGGAAACCCGGCCGAACTTTCTGAGTTTAGGGATTACGGCGTTATTCCATTTTTAGAGCCTATTTACAGCATCAAAGAACAGGTTAAACTTAGAAAGCTGATTCCTGACTGTGATATTTTTTGGTCGCCGCATTACAATATACCCTTGTTACCCATCAAAGCAAAAAGGCGATTTGTAACCATACACGATGTTTACCATTTGGCTTACTACAACCAGTTGAGCATGGCTCAAAGGATATATGCTAAAATTGTGATTAATGGTGCCGTTCGGTTAAGTAAACAAGTTATCACCGTTTCGAAATTTTCAAAAGACGAAATTATTAAGCATACCGGGTGCAATGCAAGTAAGATAAGTGTAATATACAACGGTGTAAAAGATACGCCATCAGTAAATATAACCTTTAATGAGTTGGCAAATCATTATCATTTACCTCAAAAATATCTACTCTTTGTGGGTAATGTAAAACCCCACAAAAATCTGAAAACACTTTTACAGGCTTACCTGTTGTTGAGCGAGGAGCTACGGTCGGAATATAAGATTGTAATTGTGGGCAAAAAAGACGGTTTCATTACCGGAGACCCGGAATTATTCAATTGGATAGACCAAAACCCTGGATTATCTGACCGTTTAATATTTACAGGATTTGTGGCAGACGAGCACATGGATGCTATTTATAAATATGCGTCATTGTTTGTATTCCCGTCTGTATATGAGGGCTTTGGCTTGCCACCGCTTGAGGCCATGCTAAACCAATGTCCTGTAGCTGTGTCAAATGCAGCGTGTATGCCCGAAATTTGTGGTGAAGCCGCTTTGTATTTTGACCCTATGAAGCCTGAAGATGTAAGTGAAAAAATCCAATCAGGCTTAACAGATTCATCGCTAAGGCAAACTCTAATTGAAAAAGGAAATAAGCACACGGCGTTGTTCACCTGGCAGGAATCTATTAAACAGCACTTGCAGATGTTTGCACATATATAAAACATTACTGCGAAATAAATATACTTAATTCTATCTACCTTGAAAGTTGCATTAGTACATGAGTGGCTCACCATTATTGGCGGGTCTGAAAATGTTTTTAAAGAGATAGCCTCGCTATATCCGGGGGCTGACATATACACTTTAGTTGCCGATCCTGAAACAATAACCAAATTAGGTTTACAGGGGCATAGGGTAACTACCTCTTTTATACAGAAGTTGCCTTTAGCCAAGTCTAAATACCGCAATTACTTAGCCTTGTTTCCCAGGGCAATCGAGGATTTTGACCTGTCATCTTACGATTTGATTATTTCTTCGTCACACGCTGTGGCCAAAGGTGTGCTTACCCATTCTGGCCAAAAGCATGTCTGCTATTGCCATTCGCCGGTACGTTATGCATGGGATTTATACCATCAATACTTAACGGAGTCGGGGTTGAATAAAGGCATAAAAGGCTGGCTGGCGAAATCCATCTTGCATCGCTTGCGGATATGGGATATCATCAGTACGAATAGGGTGGATTTCTTTGTGGCTAATTCGGCCTACATAGCAAAACGGATAAAAAAAGTTTATAACCGCAGTAGCGTTGTAATACATCCCAACGTAGCGGTTGATGATTTCGATCTGGTTACCGAAAAGCAGGACTACTATTTTACCTGCTCGAGATTTGTGCCCTATAAGAAGATAGACCTGATTGTGAAAGCTTTTGCAAAAATGCCCGACAAAAAACTATACGTTATTGGTGATGGTCCGGACTTTCAAAAAGTGAGCAAGCTGGCCGCACCTAATACGATATTATTAGGATATCAACCCTTTTCTGAACTGAAAAAATATATGGCCGGTGCAAAAGCTTTTGTTTTTGCAGCAGAAGAAGATTTTGGCATACTTCCGGTTGAGGCGCAGGCATGTGGCACGCCCGTTATAGCTTTTGGGAAAGGCGGTGCACTTGAAACTGTAGTGGAAAACTACACAGGTGTTTATTTTAGTGAACAAAGTTCTGAAGCAATTATCAATGCTGTTCAATATTTCGAAAATATGAAAAATATTTTTGATCCAGTTAAAATAGCGGAACATGCCGATAAGTATTCTACGGCACGATTTAAAAGCGAATTCAAATCTTATGTTGATGAAGTTGTTAATACTTTAAACGTTTAATTAATAAAATAACGTTTTGGTATTAAAATTGATAACAAATTATCAATATATGAATACGTGCTTAATAATTTATCTGATAAACTTTAATCTATAAATATCATCCTATGTCTGTTCGCTACTCCCGCTATCTATCAGGATTAATATTTATATCCGATTTAATAATGCTTAATATAGCATTATATCTTTCACTGATTATCTTTTCAGATTCTCAATACAACACCAATACACGCGATTACTTTCTTTTGGTAAATCTTGTATGGATAGGTGTATCAGCTGTTTCCAAAAACTATCAGGTTGTACGACCACTTGTATTGAAAGATAACATTAACCGGTTTTTGATTACCTTATTTAATCACTTACTGGTTGTTTTTGGCGCTATTTATTTCCTTAAAATTGGCGATATATCCCGCACAAGCAACATCGCTGCTTATGGGTTATTCTTTGTCTTTATACTGATATCACGCTCTGGTTTGTTCCTTTTCCTGGATTATATTAGAAAGAAAGGTTACAACCACCGTCAAATTATCATAATAGGTGATGAAAACATTGCAGCACGCTTAGTAACATCATTCTCGCATCACCCGGAATACGGTTATGATTTGGCTGATTTTATTTCTGAAGATCAGATCCAAAACATGCCGGAAGAAAAGCTGATTGAGAATTTATTAAGCAAGAAGCCAGACGAAGTATTTATATGCTACAAGCAATTGGATACTGAATTATTAAAGCGTTTGATTTGTGTTGGTGATGAAAACTTTATCAAAATCAAAGTAGTTTCGGATTTGATTTTAAGCAATAACTATGCACAGCTGGTAAATTATCACAATGTGCCGGTTTTGCATATCACTTCCCATCCTGAAATCAGTTTAAAAATTAGGTTGTTAAAAAGAAGCTTCGACGTTGGTTTTTCAGCGGTAGTTATGCTTTTTGGCGCGCCTTTCTTTGCCTTGCTATTACTTATAACTAAACTTACCTCAAAAGGTCCTGTGTTTTACAAGCAGGAAAGAATTGGCCGTAATAACAAGCCTTTTTATATCTATAAGTTCAGGAGCATGTATATAGATGCTGAACAAGCTGGCCCACAATTATCTAAAGACAATGACCCGCGTATTACTAAATGGGGGCGTGTAATCCGCAAAACCCGTTTGGATGAATTACCTCAGTTTTGGAACGTACTGCGTGGAGATATGTCAGTAGTTGGCCCTCGTCCTGAAAGGCAGCACTTTATTGAGAAGATCGTTCAAAGAACGCCAGATTATAAAAAACTGCTTCGTGTTAAACCAGGATTAACATCTATAGGCCAAGTACATTATGGTTATGCCGAGAGTGTAGACCAGATGTGCGACCGGATGCGGTTCGACTTAGTTTACCTGCAAAACATGAGTCTAAATTCAGATTTAAACATCATACTAAGAACTGTAAAAGTAATGGTTCAAGGAAAAGGGAAGTAATTCCCTTTTTTCTTTTTAATAGATTTTATTAATTTGTCATTTTGTTAATTTTAAGCTTTCGCAAGTAGGATATTAATATAAATAATATAACATCGTTTTAATCTTTATAATTAAAAAATATCTGCTATTTTAGCGTATCTGTAAAATCTGCCTTTAAAACAGTTGAAACGCTAATTACCTATGAGTCACAGGTACGCTACTTTTATTAAAGCTATTAATCTATCTGTTGATTATGTCATACTTAATATAAGTATGATAATTGCCTATCTGATTGTAGATCACTCCTATATTGCCTGGATCAGCAATAAAAACTATCTTCCCATAGTTTTAGTGTTTAATTTAATATGGCTTTTATCGGCCAATATTACACGTATATATGAGCATGTATTAAATAAGGATTCGGTAAAAACTTACCGTGGCTTATTTAATACCTACATGCTTTTTGTAAGTCTTATCTGTTTTACCGTTCTTATTATTATTGGTACTAAGGCGTACTACATTACAAGAGAGTTCTTATTTTATGCATTAGCCTTGTTTGGATTTTTACTTTTTTTGTGGAAGTTGATATTCCTGAGCATAAGGAAAAGCGACCGCGCCATGCTGGCTGATTATAGGAATGCAGTAATTGTAGGGGGGGGCAGAATAGGGCATGACTTGTATAACTTTGTAACCTATAATCCCGAACGTGGATACAAGATACTGGGCATATTTGATGATGATCCGGAGAAGGTAGTAGATAAAAAGCTATACCTCGGGTCAACAGACCATTGCATACCATACATGTTGGATAAAAACATCGAAGAGATATTTTGTACGTTACCAAATACTGAGGCAACAAAAATTGAGCAGTTGATGTTAGATGCAGACAAGAACCTGAAACGGTTCAAGCTGGTGCCCGAGTTTTTCTATATCCACAAGCCTACATTTATCCAAAACTTTGGACATATACCGGTAATATCCATAAGGCCGGAGCCTTTGGAGAACATGCTTAACCGTTTCTTCAAAAGGTTATTTGATATCGTATTTTCTTTATTCATTATCATATTTGTATTCAGCTGGCTTTTCCCCATCCTGGCCTTATTAATTAAGCGTGAGTCTTCCGGGCCTGTGTTTTTTGTGCAAAGCCGTTCCGGGCGTGAAAACAGACCATTTAACTGCTACAAGTTTAGGAGTATGAAGGTGAATAAAGAATCGGACAAAATGCAGGCCACCCGTGGCGATAGCCGTATCACCAAAATAGGTGCCTTTATGCGTCGCACTAATTTGGATGAGTTGCCTCAATTCTTCAATGTACTTATAGGGGAGATGACGGTAGTGGGTCCACGACCGCATATGTTATCGCATACCGAGCAGTACTCTCAACTGATTGATAAGTTCATGGTACGTCATTTCCTTAAGCCCGGCATCACCGGCTGGGCGCAGGTAAATGGACACAGGGGAGAAACGCGTACTACAGAAGCCATGCTGGGGCGTATTGAGGCTGATGTTTGGTACTTGGAGAACTGGTCGTTTTTACTTGATTTGAAAATTATTTTCCTTACTTTTTGGAATACGGTTAAGGGCGATAAAAACGCATTCTAATTAATTGAAAATTATTGTACTGAGTTACAATAGCTTAAACAGAATGTAAAATAAAAGCGCAAATTAATTTTATAGTTGTTGATTTAAGCCTATATTTGCGCTCAACAAATCCTAACCGCGGAAGTGGCGTAATTGGTAGCCGCACCAGACTTAGGATCTGGCGCCGCGAGGCGTGGGGGTTCGAGTCCCTTCTTCCGCACAGGTTTAAAGCCGTTAACTGAAAAGTTAACGGCTTTTTGTTTATGTAGGTTTAGGTATTTATTTTTAAGATTAAAGTCTATTAAATAGAGAGTAATATTTAAGTTCTGGTGATTAGTTCCAAAGGGTGCCATCCAAACCTAAAACACTTCCCATCCAAATTGCAATAACATATGCTACCAGGCATGCTGTAAATGTTAGGGCTTTGTTCCAGCCTTTCTGTTTACGCAGTATATTCATGAAGTAGCCTAATGTGCCGCCTGCTGCTCCGGCTAACATTGCAAATACTAACGGCCTAATCATCCATAGTTTGCCCCACGTAGGGTCAGGGTGCTTAACACCGGCTATAAAGAATGCCATCAGTGTTAATGCAACTGTAGCGCCAACTAACGTTTGCTTACTCAGCAACGCCGGGAAAAATAATTGAAGGGATAAAGTGCTTTTTGGTGTCATGGTATCAAGGTTGTGTAACGAATTTACTTTGTAGTGCAAAGTAAGATAAAAGTACTTTGAATTGCAAAGTATTTGTCAAGTTTTTATACAATTTTATTATGCATAATAAAAAGATTAACTGTTCAATATCAGTTTCTAATGAATCATTTAAGCAATACTTGTCGACAAGGGAATAGAGTGGCGATAAATTCATTGGCACATATGCGCCTATATGAGACAAGGCGTAAGTACAAATAATAGAGAAGCTTTATTATCAATTTTTAAAAGAATAGGATGGAGTGGTTGGGCCAAGCACAAGTTTCTTGATATACCCAGAGCAGGGGTAAGCTTATAAAAACAACAAAGCCCTCCTGAAAAATCAGGAGGGCTTTGTACTCGGGGCGGGAATCGAACCCGCACGATCTTTAAGGATCACAGGATTTTAAGTCCTGCGTGTCTACCAGTTCCACCACCCGAGCAGGTGATTAACCTTTTCAAAAACAAATCCCTCCTGATATTTCGGAAGGGATTGGGAGCGAAAGACGAGATTCGAACTCGCGACCCCGACCTTGGCAAGGTCGTGCTCTACCAACTGAGCTACTTTCGCAATTTAACGTTCAGGATACTTTAACATACCCCCTTGCGTTTTGGTGATGCAAATATAGACACAAAAACAATTGCTCCAAATTATTTTTTTAAAACTTCGTTAACTTTTTTGTAATCCGCTGGTTTTCAAAACATCATTTATTAAATCACTTTCAAAGCCCCGGCTCATGGCATATTGCTGTAGCTTATAGCGGCGTTTAAAGCTGTCCGGCTCCTGCATTTTGGCGTTCTTACGCTCTAAAATGTTTTGTAGTGTACGTATATAATCATCGCCATCAATACTTAGCAATGCTTTGGTGATAAGCTTATCAGATACACGCTTCAACTTCAATCCTTGCTTTATTTTTATACGTCCCCAACCTTTCAGGTTAAACTTACCTTGTGCATAGGCTCTGGCAAAGCGTTCTTCATTTAAAAAGTTATTGGCTATCAGTTGGCTTATCACGCTTTCCACACCGGTAGGGTACATTCCCATTTCGTAAAGCTTATCGCGTACTTCCTGCTGGGATCTTTCCTGGTAAGCGCAATAATGTTCGGCTTTGGCCAGAGCGGTTTTCTCATCAGTAATTTTCTTCTTTTTCGGCTCCTCCATGCAAACCAAATTTACCGAAAATTCTTCTCTTTACATAAATATAGCCAACTTCGTACCCATGCTCAGCAGCCAATATTCTATCAAAGACGTTCAGCAAATTATTAATGCAACAGGCACCATCGTTCGTGAAAATACCATTTCGTATTTAGCTATCGATAGCCGGCAAATAAGCAACGCACCCGAAAGTTTGTTCTTTGCCCTAAACGGTCGGCGAGATGGACACGAGTTTATATCTGAGGCATATGACGAAGGCGTTCGCAATTTTGTAGTGCAATATCAGCCTGCAGGTGATTTTCAGGGCGCTAACTTTTTATTGGTTGCTGATGTATTGAAAGCATTGCAAACGCTGGCTGCTTATCATCGGAGCCGGTTTAACATACCAGTAATTGGTATTACAGGTAGTAATGGTAAAACTATCGTTAAGGAGTGGCTGTACCAGGTAATGTCGGCAGGTAAAAATATAGTGCGTAATCCCAAAAGTTACAACTCGCAGGTAGGTGTGCCGTTGTCTGTATGGCAAATTACGGAAGATAATGACTTGGGTATTTTCGAAGCCGGTATATCCACCGTAAATGAAATGGATGCTTTGGAGGCTATCATTCAACCAACGGTTGGCATACTAACACATATTGGCTCCGCACATGATGAAGGTTTTGACAATCGCCGGCAAAAGGTATTAGAAAAGCTTAAGCTGTTTAAAGGCGTGGGCTTACTGGTGCACAATTATGACCAAATGGTGGAATACAAAACTGATATGCCTGCCGGCGTAAACACTTTTACCTGGAGCATGAAGTTTAACGAAGCTGATCTTTATGTATTTAGTGAAACGATCATCTCCAAGCGCTTTTACCTGCGTGCCGTGTACAAAGGTTATGAAATTGAAGCCTTGATTCCATTTTTGGATGAGGCGTCGGTTGAGAATGCGATTGTTTGCTGGGCAACGCTGCTGGCGATGGGATACAGCGCGGTAGAGGCAGATATCAAGCTGGAGCGATTGACCCCCGTAAGCATGCGCCTGGAAATGAAAACAGGAATTAACGATTGTTCCATAATAGACGATTCCTATAATTCAGATATCCGTTCACTAGAAATAGCGCTGAATTTTTTACAACAGCAAAATCAGCATCCGGTTAAAACCTTAATCTTATCAGATATTTTTCAGTCAGGCTTGCATGAGGATGTCTTATACCGTCAGGTAGCCGATTTAGTAAAAAGTAAGCGGGTTGATAAATTCATTGCGGTAGGTGAGGCCCTATACCGGCATCAGCATTATTTTGAATTGCAGCATAAGCATTTTTATAAAGATACCCAGGAAATGCTGCGTTACCGCAAGCAGCTCAATTTCAATAACGAGGCAATTCTGATCAAAGGCTCACGCAGTTTTGAGTTTGAGCGCATCAGCCGTGCGCTTTCCCAAAAGGCGCACGAAACCATGCTCGAGATTAATCTGAATGCCTTGCTGGGAAATCTGAACTTTTATAAATCCAAGTTAAAGCCGGGAGTAAAGCTAATGGCTATGGTGAAGGCTTTTAGTTATGGGAGCGGTACGTTTGAGGTTGCCAATATACTGCAATACAATAAGGTTGATTATTTGGCTGTAGCGTATATAGACGAAGGCATTGCCCTGCGCCAGGCTGGTATTAAGCTGCCCATTATGGTGCTCAATCCTGAGCCTGCAGCGTTTGATAAATTGACGGAATTTAAACTGGAACCCGAGATTTACAGTTTCAATCTGCTTGATCGCTTCATTAAGTTTGTTCAACAGCAAAATATCAAAGCCTATCCTGTTCACATTAAAATTGATACAGGTATGCACCGTCTTGGTTTTGAAGACCATGAAATTGAGGTGCTGTATGATTTGCTGCAAGAAAACCCTTATATCCACGTGCAAACCGTATTTTCTCACATGGTAGCCAGTGATGCGCAGGAGCATGATGAGTTCACGCGCCAGCAAATAAAACTGTTCCGACGAGCCTTCACTTTGATTGAAAAAGCGCTCGATTATCCGGTTATTAAACATATTTGTAATACCTCAGCCATTAACCGCTGGCCCGATGCGCACTTTGATATGGTGCGCCTTGGTATAGGTTTGTATGGTATAGATGCAGCCGTGCCCGATCATTTGAACGGGCTGCAGCCTATTGCTACCCTTAAAACCAGTATATCGCAGGTGAAAAGCATTATGGCCGGCGATACCGTAGGGTACAACCGTAACGGTAGCTTGCTGAAAGATGGCAAAATAGCTACCGTACGAATTGGCTATGCCGACGGCTATTTGCGGGCCTTTGGCAACGGCGTAGGGAAGATGCTGGTGAAAGGTGTACTGGTGCCTACAGTAGGTAACATTGCTATGGATATGTGTATGATTGATGTAAGTGCAGTACCCGATGTAAAAGAAAGCGATGAGGTAATCATTTTTAACGAACAGCAGAGTATTGAAGACTTAGCCACGCAAATCGGCACTATTCCGTATGAAATTTTAACCAATATTTCGCAGCGAGTAAAAAGAGTGTACTTTTATGAGTAAAATTGCACCCGCTTATGAACAGGGTAGCCCGCGTATTATTTAATTACTTTATTAAAGGCTTACTGGTGGTTGTACCGCTGGGAGCTGCTATATTTTTGATTTTCTGGGCCGTATCCAGTGTAGATAAGGCGCTGAATTTGAGTGATGTCTTTTGGGTGAATCCTAAAACAGGGAAAACCACCTACATTCCGGGTTTAGGAATTTTAAGCGTGTTGGTACTTATCATGATAGCCGGCATACTGGTTACCAACGTTATTACCGATCCGATAAAAAACTGGCTTAGCCGCTGGCTAAACCGCTTGCCGCTGTTTAAGTTTCTGTACTCATCTATAAAAGACCTTACCGAGGCCTTTGTAGGTGAAGAAAAGAAATTCAATGAACCTGTGATTGTTGAGTTCAATGAAACAGGGCTGAAAAAGATAGGCTTCCTTACCCAGAAAGATTTAAGCCTGATGGGGCTACCTGGCGAAGTAGCCGTATATTTTCCATATTCTTACTCGTTTGCAGGCCAGGTGGTTATTGTAAAGGCCGATAAAGTGAAACCGATTGACCGCAGCGCAGCCGAGATGATGAAGTTCGTCATATCAGGTGGGGTAAGTGGCCTGGAGTAGGTTGCTAAGCTGTAACTTTACGTTTGGCGCGTAGCTCTTTTACTTCTTCGCAGGCATAAGTGTTTGCCCATTCTTCCAATGCGGCAAGTGCAGGGCCTAAAGCACGGCCTTTATCGGATATTCCATAATAGACTTCCGGCGGAAAGGTGTGCTTTTCTTCACGTATAATTAATCCGCTGCTTTCCATTTGCTTTAAATGTTCCAGCAATACTTTTTTGGCCACCTTAGGTATAATGCGCCAAAGTTCAGTAAAGCGGATTTCTTCCTGATGAAATAAATGATATAGGATAATGGGCTTCCATTTGCCTGATAAGATGTTTAGCGCAACGTTAAGTCCGCAATGCCTGAATTGGTTGTAATCCATGGTTACTAAATAGTGAACTGGTTACCAAAAAGTAAACTTCTTGGCGGGGCAAAGAATGGATGTCATTTTTGCAATACCAAAATTAATGGTCAGATCATGAAGATACAACTTTTGCGTAACGCTACACTTGTTATTAAAGCCAATAATCAAACCCTTTTAGTTGACCCAATGCTTGCTGCTAAAGGTAGCTATAATGCTTTTCCCGGTACACCCGGCAATCAAAGAAATCCAACTATTGATCTGCCTGTTAGCCAGGAGGAGCTGGCTGCAATTGTTTCCCAAACTGATGCTGTATTGCTTACCCATATCCATCTTGATCATTGGGATACCGCGGCTCAGCAACTGGTGCCCAAACACGTGCCCATTTTATGCCAGAATGAAGATGAGGCGGCAATTAAAGCTACAGGCTTCAGTAATGTACTGCCTGTACACAATGAAGTGGTGTGGCACGGCATCCGAATTATCCGTACAAATGGGCAACACGGCACCGGTGAAATTGGCAGGCGAATGGGCACAGTATCAGGCTATATTATTGACGACGGAAAGCAGGTAGTCTACATCGCAGGTGATACCATATGGTGTAACGATGTAAAAGACACCATCGATAAATATCAACCCAATCATATTATTGTAAACGGTGGCGCAGCACGCTTTTTACAAGGTGATCCTATTGTGATGAACATACCGGATATCATCTCGGTATGTGGGTATACAGCCGGAGCTAAAATCTATGTGGCGCATCTGGAAGCCGTTAATCACGGAACGGAAAATCGTGCAGCAATTGCGTTGGCATTACATCAGCACAACCTAACTAATCGGTGCTTTGTACCTAACGATGGCGATGTGTTTTTACGCTGATTTTTTATCAGCCAATAAGGATCCCTTTTTGAAATTACGCACTGCTATTATTGTACTGATAAACATCAGAACAGCGCCGGCCAGATAAGGGGCTCCCGGGAAATATATAGCTGATAAATTACGATTGGTAAAATGCGAGAAGAGAGAGGTCATGAGAAGGGGGCCGATGATTGTTGTAACGCTAACCAAACTGGTTAGCGCACCTTGTAAGCCGCCTTGCTCGTTGGCTGGTACCTGGCTGGTGATAATGCCCTGCAGCGCTGGCCCTGATATGCCGCCGAGGCAATATGGTATCATGTACAAATACATCATCCAACCTTTACTGGCAAAGGCTATCAGCGCCAGGCCCACACCATAAAAAAGCAGACCGGATACGATGCTCCGTTCCTGCCCGATTTTGGGGATGATAATCCGTATTAAAAAGCCTTGTATGGTGATAAGCAGCGCACCGATAAATATGCCCAGGCTACTGATGCTGTTAAGGCTCCAGTTGAACTTCTCCACCAAAAAGAACGGCAGCACCGATTCAATTGCTTTTTGTGCAATGTAAACCAGGGTAAAAGCGCTAACCAGGCCGGTAATAGCCGGGAACATACCTAAGCGCCTTAGAGATACAACCGGGTTGGCTCCCTTCCATTCAAAGGGCCTGCGGTTTTCTGGCTTTAATGATTCCGGCAGCACAAAGTAACCATACACCGCATTCAACAAGGCCAGGGCCGCTGCAATAATGAACGGCATTTTAATATGTATGGCACCCAAATATCCGCCCAAGCCAATACCTAAAATAAAACCCAGGCCGGTGGCTGCGCCTACCAGTCCAAAGTTAGCTGCCCGGTTTTCGCCCGTGCTCACGTCGGCAATGTAAGCCGTGGCGGTGGTGTTGCTGGCGCCTGTAATGCCTGCGATAATACGTCCCACAAAAAGCCACCAAATGGTTGGGGCAAAAGCCATAAACACATAATCAATACCGAAGCCCAGCAGAGAGCCCAAAAGGATAGGCCTGCGGCCATACTTATCGCTTAAGTTACCCAATATCGGCGAAAACAGGAACTGCATAGATGCATAGGCGAAGGTAAGGTAGCCGCTATATTGCGTTGCCGTACTGTTGTTGATGTTGCCTAACATCATTAATAGCTTGGGCAATACCGGGATGATAATGCCTAAACCCAGCACATCAATAAAGATGGTAATAAATATAAAGCCTAAAGCGGCCGGGCGTTTTGCTGTGGGAGCGGGCTGATTCATGATTTTTAACAGGCGGCCAATAGCCAACATTTAAAGCTTGCAGGCAATATATTGTTTGGGGTGTTCAAAACTTATTAGGCCGTCTTTTCAGGTCGTTTAAAACTGCGGACGGCCAGGATGGTACTCACCAACATTAAAATTGCGCCGGTAAGAAACGGTGCTCCGGGAAAGATAACCGGTGCTTTTTTGTCTGTAAACCAGGCAAAAAGTGTGGTCATCAACGGCGGACCTATAATGGATGTAACACTGATGAGACTGGTAAGGCTGCCCTGCAGTTCGCCTTGTTCATTTGATGGTATCTGGGAACTGATGAGGCCCTGCAATGCCGGGCCGGCAATACCACCCAGGCAATAAACTATCAGTATGGCAAACAGCATCCAGCTTTGGCTGGCAAAGGCAAATAGTAGTAAGCCAATGCTGTAAAGTATCAGCCCGTATACAATGCTGCGTTTTTGACCAAATTTAGGAATAGTGTATCTGATTAAAACGCCCTGCACCAGGCCGGATAGGATACCAACAAAGCCAAGCGAGTAACCTACCATGTCTTCCTTCCAGCTGAACTTTTCCATCGTAAAAAAAGTCCAGGTGCTTTGCACCGCATGTGCGGCAATGTAGATCAGTATCAATGAACCAACCAGTCCGCTGATGGCCGGGTATCTTTTAAGCTGTAAAAGCGAACCAACCGGATTAGCCCTGCGCCATTCAAAAGAACGGCGGTTTTCGGGTGCCAAAGATTCGGGCAAAATAAAGAACCCGTAGATTGCATTAAGCAATGCCAGGCCTGCCGCAGCTAAAAACGGCAGTTTGGTATCAATATTACCTAATACGCCACCCAACACCGGCCCTATGATAAAGCCAATACCAAAAGCTGCTCCAATAATACCAAAGTTTTGCGCCCGCTTTTCGGGTGTGCTTACATCTGCAATATAAGCCGATGCAGTAGTGAAGCTGGCACCGGTAATGCCGGCAATGATGCGCCCAACAAACAACCACCAAATGGATTGTGCAAACGCCAGGAAGGTATAATCAATAGCAAATCCCAATAAGGAACCTAACAGAATTGGCCTGCGGCCATACTTATCACTGAGGTTGCCCAGCACCGGGGCAAATAAAAACTGCATTACCGAATAGGCAAAGGTGAGCCAGCCACCATACCTGGCGGCATCACTCAAATTGCCATGAATGAGGTGCTCTATTAATTTAGGAAATACCGGGATAACAATGCCGAAACCGGTAATATCAATCAAAAGCGTAATGAAAATGAAACCTAAGGCAGGCTCTCGTTTAGGTTGAACTATATTGTCCATAACCTGTAAAGTACGCGTTTTTATATTAATTTATAGTTATCAAATAAAAAAATATAAATTGTCTCAAAATCAGTAAGCTATGAAAAAACTTAACCTTTTGTTTGCCGTGCCCGGTGTACTGGCTATGCAAACCGCAATTGCACAATCTACCTCACATCTCACCCTGTCCGATCCTTACCCTAAGCCCGGTGAAAAGCTGACGCTTACTTACAATCCCGAAGGTACGCCATTAGCAGGCGAAAAAGGTTTAAGCGCAACGGTTTATTTTATCGATAATAAAGATTTTCCAACTGATGATATTGCTTTGAAACCGGTTGGCAAGAGCTTGCAAGGCCAGCTAACTATTCCGGCAACAGCCAAGTCATTTATGATTCGCATTGGCAAAGATGATCTGGTAGATAACAATAGTGATAAGGGGTATATTTACCTGGTTCATAACGGTAAAAAGCCTGTACCGGGAGCATATGCTTCAAAGGCTTATATCCTGTCTACCGGTATGGGCAGTGCGCTTGCCAACATCAAACGGGATATTGACGGCAGCATTGATTTATATAAAAAGGATATAACAGAGAACCCTGGTATTGATAAAGAATATCAAAGCAATTACTACATGTTGCTTGCTGGTAAAAAGGATCCGGCATCTGCTGCTTTGCTGAATGAAAAGCTTAATAGTTTGAGTAAAAGTACCGAGGAGAAGGATCTGATGCTGGCCAAGGATATTTATTATGCTACGAAGAGAAACGCTCAGGCTGACTCCCTATTAGCACTTACCAAAGCTAAATATCCAAATGGCGAATCGGTGAAAAACATCAAGTTCATGTCTTTCATCCAGGAGCAGGATCCGGATAAGAAAGAGGCTATTTATAAAGACTATATCCAGTATTATCCGGAAAATGCATCCGACAAACGGAGCCCGCACGACAATATGCGAATTCAGTTGGCGGCTGCTTATTTGAAAGCCGACAAGATGGAAGCGTTTAGCCGCTTGGCAGCCCAGGTTAAAGATAAAGCCCGGCTGGCCGGCAGCCTGAACGGTAAAGCTTATGAACTGGCCAAAAGCGGGCAAAAGCTGGACGAGGCTGCTGCTCTATCCAAACAATCGCTAGATTATGTATCGGCTCAGATTAATAATCCGCCTGCTATGCCATATTACTCCAAAGCCTCTTTGAAAAAGAACTACAAGTCGGCTTACGATAGCTATGCCGATACGTATGCACTTATACTTTATAAACAAGGTAAACACAAAGAGGCTTTAAGCTTTGAACAACCGGTTTATGAGCAAGCAACAGAGCCAGATGCCGAAATAAGTTATAATTATGCTACGATACTGAAAGCTAATGGCCAGGATGCAAAAGCTAAACAGGTGTTAGAAAAAGCAGTTCAGAAAGGAAAAAGCTCGGGTGAAATTGACACCGCACTAAAAGAAATGTACGCGAAGACCAAAGGTTCAGATAGTGGTTTCGATACTTATTATGCGTCGCTCAAAAGCGCATCTGATGCTGCCTTGAAAGCTAAGTTGGTTAAAGAGATGATCAACCAGCCGGCACCAGCCTTTACTTTGAAAGATTTTGACGGCAATGCAGTATCACTGGCCAGCCTGAAAGGCAAAGTGGTAGTGGTTGATTTTTGGGCTACATGGTGTGGTCCTTGCAAAGCCTCATTTCCGGGTATGCAACTGGCCGTAAACAAGTATAAAGATAATCCGAATGTGAAGTTTTTGTTTATCGATACCTGGGAACATGGCGACAATTACATCGACGGCGCAAAGAAGTTTATTGCCGACAATAAATACACTTTCCATGTACTGATAGATGAGAAAAACGAAGATAACCGCCAGGCCAAAGTAGTAACCACGTTCAATGTAGATGGTATACCAACTAAGTTTGTTATTGATGGCAATGGTAATATTCGCTTTAAACATGTTGGCTACTCAGGTAGCACTTCAGGCGTATTGGATGAGGTTTCGGCTATGGTAGATTTGGCTTTAAACCCAGATGCGGCAGTTGCCGGTGCACAAAAGGTTACAAAGAACGAATAGTAAAAACAACTATTGATTTCAATTAAAAAGGGACGCTGATTTTTAGCGTCCCTTTTTAATATGTGATGTAAGGGCCTATTAAAAGTTGGGCTTCAATAAGTATTTGTTATAGAAGCGGAAGATGTGTTCCACAGCTTCTTCAGCAGTATCTACCAAACGATATAAATTCAAATCATCCGGGCTGATGTTGCTTTCTGCATGCAGCATCTTTTCTTCCACCCAGTCAAATAGTCCTTTCCAGTAATCCAGGCCTACAAAAACAATTGGGAAGCGGGCAATTTTACCCGTTTGTATCAGGGTAATCGCCTCAAATGATTCATCCATGGTGCCAAAGCCGCCCGGCAGCACGATAAAGCCCTGTGAGTATTTCATGAACATTACTTTGCGCACAAAGAAATAATCGAACTCCAGTAGTTTATCACGGTCAATATATTTGTTGTGGAACTGCTCAAACGGCAGCTCAATGTTTAAGCCTACTGATTTGCCGCCGGCTTCATATGCGCCTTTGTTGGCCGCCTCCATAATACCGGGGCCACCGCCTGATATTACACCGAAGCCGCGTTCGGTAAGCATACGGGCACAATCTTCGGCCAGTTTATAGTATGGATTTTCGTTTTTGGTACGTGCCGAGCCAAATATAGATACACACGGACCAATTTTAGCCAGTTTTTCAAACCCATCCACAAACTCCGCCATGATCTTGAAGATAGACCAGGAGTCGGTTACTTTTATTTCGTGCCAGTTTTGGTTCTGGAACGCTCTTCTTATTTTTTCTTCACCTGTCATATATAATCTTTTTCAAAATGAATGTAGTAATTAAAGTGCCATTACCTTCGTTTTTGCACGGGAGGTAAGTAGCAAGCCGGCAAAGGTAATTAAACCATTTACAATGATAAGCTCATTATCAAAAACGTATCCGCCCAATATTGTTTTTGACTCCGTACTTAAAAAATAACACACTGCCGGCGATATTAAACAAATAAACGGCACCAGCTTATCATTTACCTGCCTGCCGCTCATAAACAAACCAAAAGCATACAGGCCCAGCAGTGGTCCATAGGTATAGCTTGCTACCTTGAATATAGCGCTTACTACGGCATCATTATTAACCGAATTAAAAAAGATGATGGTTAAAAACATCAGCGCCGAAAAGGCTACGTGCACGTAATGGCGCAACTTTACCATTTTTGGGCTATTGGTGTCATTGCGTTTATTGAAGTTTAAAAAGTCAACGCAGAACGAGGTTGTTAATGCTGTAAGGGCCGAGTCGGTTGTGGCAAACGTGGCGGCTGTTAGTCCCAGCATAAAAACAATAGCAGGCAAAGTACCCAGGTATTTTAATGCAATAGTAGGATAGAGGTAATCCGTTTTTTCGACACTGATACCGTTTTTTGCGGCGTATATATACAGTAACGCACCAACGCTCAGGAAAAATATATTGATGATTAAAAAAACGGTGGTGAAGCTGAGCATGTTCTTCTGCGCCTCGCCGATGTTTTTACAGCTCAGGTTTTTCTGCATCAGATCCTGATCCAGCCCCGTCATGGCAACAGTGATAAACAAGCCGCCCATAAACTGCTTGCTGAAATGGAACTTACTGCTCAGAAAATCATTCCAAAACCAGATTTTAGAGTAGCTGCTGTTTTTGATGGCCTCTGCGGCTTCAAATACATTGTAATTTAAACTGCGGCATATAAAGTAAATAGACAAAAAAACCGAAGATACCAGGAACAGGGTTTGCAAACTATCGGTTATAATAATGGTTTTTAAGCCGCCTTTAAAGGTGTATGACCATATAAGCAACAAGCAAATCATTACCGTAGCCCAGAACGGTATGCCGTAGCTATCGAAAATGAATTTTTGCAGTACAATTACCACCAGGTACAACCGGAATGCCGAACCGATGGTGCGGCTAACCAGAAATATACTTGCAGCCGTTTTATAGCTCCACTTCCCTAACGCACTTTCAATATAGCTGTAAATGGAGGTAAGCTGCATGCGGTAATAAAGCGGAAGCAATAAGCCCGCAATAATTAAAAAGCCCGCCGCATTGCCCAGCACAAACTGAAAGTAAGCAAACTGGTCGCCGCTGGCAGCGCCTACCTTGCCCGGTACCGAAATGAAGGTAACTCCGCTTAATGCGGTACCAATCATACCAAAGGCTACCAAATACCATTTTGAATTGCGGTTAGCCACAAAAAAGGTGTCATTGTCTGACGATTGCCGCGAGGTTAAGTAGGAGATAAGAATCAATACCAAAAAGTAACCGGCGATAAATAAAAGTAAAATTCCAGGCGACATAGTATATAGCTGTGCTTAAATGGTTAGCAGTTGCAAGCTAATAAAAACAAGTAAAACTGCACTATACCGCATAGCAAAACCAATAAATATTTCATTCCATTTTATGGCAACGGCGCTGCTTGTTTACCCTGCATTGACAGCAAAAACGGCTTATTTTTTGTAAATTTGATGTATGAATTTTTCTTCTAAACTGTTAGAAAATGCTGTAACTGAATTCTCGAAGCTGCCGGGTATCGGGCAAAAAACTGCACTTAGACTGGTGTTGCATCTCCTTAATCAGGACCGGCCTGACGTGGAGCGTTTTAGCACCGCCATGACTAAGCTGCGCAATGAAATTCAGCACTGCCGTGTTTGCCATAACATTTCAGATTATACCGTTTGCGAGATATGTTCATCACATAAACGGGATCGTAATACCATCTGCGTGGTTGAAGATACGCGCGATGTGATGGCTATAGAGAATACAAATCAGTACACTGGTGTATACCATGTGCTCGGCGGATTGGTTTCGCCGATGGATGGAGTTGGCCCGTCAGACCTTGAAGTGGAGTCGTTAGTGGAGCGTTTGCGGGCAAATGAGGTGAAAGAAATCATTTTTGCCCTCAGTGCTACCATGGAAGGAGACACAACTATCTTTTATTTGCATAAAAAGCTAAAAGATTTTAACATAACGCTTTCTACCATCGCCCGTGGCATAGCGTTTGGAGGTGAGTTGGAGTATGTGGACGAGATAACCCTGGGCCGTTCCATTACCACCAGGGTACCTTACGAAAATTCACTCGCTAAATAACATGAAGCTATCTATCATCGTCGTTAATCAAAACCAATGCAGGGCTCTTCGTCAGGCTTTGTCCTCAGTGAACGAAGCCGCCAGGCATTTTGATTACGAGATGATAGTAGTTGACAATGCCTCAATTGACCGCTCCGTTCAAGTGGTTCAAACTGAATTTCCGCATGTAAAGCTTCTTGGAAACGAAAAAGAATTGAGCTACACCAAAGCGGCCAACCAGGGAATAGAAGCAGCCACCGGAGAATACATTTTGTTAGTTGACCCTTGTACCATAACAGGAGAAGATACGCTTGATAAAGCATTAAGCTTTATGGAATCGCACCCGCATGCAGGTGCTTTAACTGTACGTGCGCTGGATGCGGAAGGTAATTTTATACCTGCCTCTAAAAACTGCATTCCTTCGGCCTGGATACAGTTCTTTAAATTTAGTGGCTTAAGCCGCCTGTTTCCTAAATCCCGCTTGTTTAGCCGCCGCTTTAAACCGGGCTGGGACGAGGAGTTTGAAACTACGGAAACAGATATTATTTGCAACAGCTTTATGCTGATGCATAAAAGTGTGCTGGATAAAACGGGTTTTTTTGACGAACGCTTCCAGATGTATGGAATGGACATTGATCTTTCTTACCGCATCCGTTTGGCGGGTTTCATGAATTACTATTTCGCTAAAACGTTCGTCATTCATCAGCAGTCAAAAAAAGCCGATAAATATAGTTGGCAGTATATCAAAAACTTTTATGGAGCAATGCTTACTTTTGCCGGCAAATACCTTGTCCGGATGCCAGAGCTGCGCATAAAAGGCCCAAGCGGATGGACTGCTCCATCATATGAATTTGAAAGATAAAATTGTTGTCATTACCGGTGCTTCATCTGGTATTGGTAAGGCTTTGGCCCATGAATGTGCCAGTCGTGGTGCTAACCTTGTTTTGGCAGCCCGCCAGTATGTTAATCTTTGTGATATTACCGAAAAGATAGAAAAGCAGTATGGCGTAAAGGCGTTAGCCGTGCAATGTGATGTAAGCATTGAGGACGATTGTGCCTTACTGATTAAACAAGCCGTGCTCACCTTTGGCCGCGTTGATGTGTTGATTAACAATGCCGGTATAAGCATGCGCGCCTTGTTTAAGGACCTCGATCTGCAGGTAATTAAACGCCTGATGGACGTTAACTTCTGGGGTACGGTCTATTGTACCAAATATGCAATGCCCGAATTGCTTAAATCAAAAGGAACGGTAGTTGGCGTATCTTCAATTGCCGGATATAAGGGCTTACCCGGTCGTACAGGGTACTCGGCTTCCAAGTTTGCCATGAACGGCTTTTTGGACGCCCTGCGGGTCGAAAATCTGAAAACAGGCGTGCACGTGTTAACGGCTTGTCCGGGTTTCACCGCATCCAATATCCGCAACACCGCTTTAAACAAAGAAGCCAAGCAACAAGGCGAAAGCAGCCTGGAGGAAGATAAAATGATGACTGCCGAAGAAGTGGCTAAGATCATTACCGACGGTATTCAAAACCGTTCGCGCACATTGATTATGACAGGGCAGGGAAAACTGACTGTTACCCTGAGCAAGCTGTTCCCGGCATGGCTGGATAAGCTGGTATATAACGTATTTACCAAAGAAAGAGATCCGCTGTTAAAATAAGAGATCTCTTCCCTTCTTAACGGTGTAAGCAACTGACAACACCTTTTATTTTCAAAGCCCTCCCAACCGGGGGAGGTTTGGGAGGGGCTTGGATTTATCCGTTTACAACCTCACCGCCATTGACATGGATAATTTGCCCGGTGATGTACGATGCATCCTGTGAAGCCAGAAAAACATAAGCGGGAGCAACTTCCGCCGGTTGGCCTGCCCGGCCCAGCGGCACATCCTGGCCAAATGATTTGATTTTTTCTTCGTCGAACGTAGATACAATGAGTGGTGTCCAGATTGGACCTGGCGCAACACCGTTAACCCTGATTTTCTTTTCAGCCAGATTTTTAGCCAGCGAGCGGGTAAAGGTTACAATAGCACCTTTGGTTGATGAGTAATCTATCAAATGCGGTGATGAGCGGTAAGCAGTAACCGAAGTCGTGTTAATTATAGAATCGCCTTCTTGCAGATAGTTCAACGCAGCAGATGCGAAATGAAACTGTGAGAAGATATTGGTTCTGAAGGTAGTATCTAACTGATTTTCGTCAATTTCCTGAAATTCGCTTTCCGGGAATTGCATAGCAGCATTGTTTACCAGTATGTTGAGCTTGCCAAAATCGGCTACTGTTTTCTCAACGGATTCTTTACAAAAGTTACTTTGCTTAATGTCTCCTTTAAGCAGCAGGCAACGCTGGCCGGCTTCTTCAACCAGTCTTTTGGTTTCTTCGGCATCCTGATCCTCGTCCAGATAAACGATAGCTACATCGGCGCCTTCTTTCGCATAATGTACGCAAATAGCACGGCCAATACCGCTGTCGCCACCGGTAACCAGGGCAACCTTGCCTTGTAATTTACCTGATGCTTTATAATCTTCGCTGATATACTCAGGCTTGATATTCATATCTTGCTCGCTGCCCGGCTGGCTATCCTGCTTTTCGCCCGAGAATGATGTTGGTTTTTGTTCCATGGTAGTTAATCGTTTCTTTAGTAACCCAAGTATGGTGCTTGGGTTTACTTAAAGTAAAAATACTTAACCAATGGGGAGCTCAGCAGGTATGTGGTCACTTATCTTGTTAATGTCGAGTACCACTTTACCATCCTGGTCATGATAAAAAGCAGGCGTAAATTTGGCGCCCCAAATCACCTCATCATATTGGTAGGATGTGCGCGAATGAACCGTTTGGGCAAAGGCGTCATCGTAAGCCTTTATTAATATAGTAAAGATGGCGTTGGTAGCACGTAATTCTTCAAGTGTTATGTTTTTTATCGGGCTGTTGTTGTTCAGCGGGTGCACAACCGTCCAGCTAAGGGTTAGCATGCTTACCTTGCTGCGTTCCAGTTCTAACGGGAAAAACTTGCGTACTGGTTTGCCGTCAACCATCTCGTTATAAGAGAAAATTACTTCCACATCTACATCAATTAATATGTTGCGGCGCTTATTTGCCATCCTGAACATTAATCCCCGGCCCGTGCCTAAGTAAGGCGCCACCAGCATCTGATCGCTGTAACTGATCTTGGCCGAGGGCCGGGAAAAACGGCCGTAAAGCAAACCAGTAGCCAAGGCGAAAGCCAGCAAGCCGATCATGGATTCAAAAGCCGCCACAAAGTTAGTGGCTATACCTTTAGGGCTTATGTGCCCGTAACCTACGGTTGATAGCGTTTGTGCCGAAAAAAAGAAGGCATCAAAAAAGTGATGCAACGGCGTATTGCCGTCGGCACCGTTTAAGTTATTGATACCGAGCAGCAGGTAGATAGTAGCAAACAATATATTAGTGATAAGGTAAGCGCCTATCACCATCAACCAAAATTTTGGCCAGCTCATGGTAATAAGTGTATTATAATTATCGAACGTATTGAGTGCTGGCAGCCCTTTGCGCTTTACGTTGATTGTGCCGTCGCGATTAACAATGCGTTGTGAAATAGCCTGGTTGCCAAAGCCGAGGTCATCTTCGGGGTTAATCGCTGTTTTTTCAATTGCCATGTTTTATCAAAGCCCTGCTGCTGTTTAGAGGCCATAAAAATATTACTAAGTATTTGCATTTAGAAAAAAGTATATTCATATTTGCTTCAACAACAAAATAATGAACATACAAAACAACAATTGGTGGTGGCTTAACGAGTAATCGTAAGGCAATCCCATGTTGTGTTTTTATATATAAGAATATTAAAAGGGTTGCCCGCAAGGCAACCCTTTCTTTTTGCGCTTAAACTCAGTTGAGGAGTGAATACATTAAGCAATTAAGGACCCAAATAAAATTTAACATACATTCCCTTTAAGGGACTAAGGAGCATGAAAGCGATACTTAACCATTTATTTGAACACAAAACATTCAGCCGCGAGCAGTCGAAAGATATTCTGACCAATATTGCGCAGGGCAAGTACAATACCTCGCAAATGGCTGCCTTCATGACTGCCTATTGCATGCGATCCATCACTGTTGATGAACTGGAAGGCTTTCGGGATGCGATGCTGGAGCTTTGCCTGCCTGCCGATTTGGAAGCCGACCAATTGATAGACTTGTGCGGTACAGGCGGGGATGGTAAGGATACGTTCAATATATCTACACTGGCCTCTTTTGTAGTAGCGGGTGCCGGTTACAAAGTAGCCAAGCACGGTAACTATGGGGTGTCGTCAGGTTGCGGTTCATCCAACGTAATAGAATATCTGGGTTACCAGTTTACCAATGATATCAGCAAATTAAATAAGGGATTGGAAGAAGCGAATATTACATTTCTACATGCACCGCTTTTTCATCCGGCCATGAAAACCGTTGCGCCTATACGCCGTGAGCTGGCGGTAAAAACGTTTTTCAATATGCTGGGTCCAATGGTAAATCCGGCTAAACCAAATAATCAGATGGTTGGTGTATACAACCTGGAACTGGCTCGGTTATATGCTTATTTATATCAAAAATCATCGGTTAATTATACTATATTGAATGCGTTGGATGGTTATGACGAAATATCGCTGACCGGTGATTTTAAAACTTTCTCGAACAATGGGGAACGCATTAATACACTGGCAAGCTTAGGTTTTGAAAAGTTGGATGCAGGCGAAATTACCGGTGGGCATACCGTAGCTGAATCGGCGGGTATATTCATGAAAGTGCTGAACCATGAGGGTACCGCCGCCCAACAAAATGTAGTATTGTGTAACGCTGCCCTCGCTATTAAAACCATTGATTCAACCAAAACTTTTGCCGATAGTTTTTATGAGGCAGAAGAGGCGTTGGTAAGTGGCAATGCATTGAAAAGCTTTAAACAGTTGTTAGCCAGCTAAGCATATGAAGATCAAGGTATGCGGCATGAAGGTACCCGAAAATATCCGGGATGTTGCAGGTTTAGGCCCGGATTTGATGGGTTTTATTTGCTATAGCAAATCACCAAGATATATGGCTGATTTAAATTTTGATACGCTGCATGAGCTACCCAGCAAGCTGATAAAAACCGGAGTATTTGTAAATGAAGAGCCCGAAAAAATAAAGGCGCTGATTGCTAAGTATAAATTTAATGCAGTACAACTACACGGCAACGAAACGCCGGAAACTTGCAAAGAGCTAAAAACGGAGGTTACCGTTTTAAAAGCTTTCGGCGTAGATGATAGCTTTGATTTTAGTCAATTGAAAGCTTACGCCGACAGTGTAGATTATTTTATGTTTGATACCAAAACTGACGCTCATGGCGGATCTGGCAAAACCTTTAATTGGGGTATATTAAACAGCTACCAGTTAAACGTGCCTTTTTTTATATGCGGCGGTTTAAGTGCCGATAACGTGGCCGAAGTAAAATGCATCGAACATCCTGCTTTTTATGGTGTTGACCTGAACAGCCGGTTTGAAACCGAGCCGGGATTTAAAGACGTAGAAAAGCTTAAGCAGGCATTTGACATACTAAGAAATTAAGATATACATGAAATACACAGTTAACGACCAAGGCTATTACGGCGACTTCGGTGGGGCTTACATTCCCGAAATGCTGTACCCCAATATAGAAGAGCTGCGCCAGCAATACCTGAACATTACGGAAGATGCCGGCTTCAAGGCCGAATTTGAACAGTTGCTGAAGGATTACGTAGGTCGTCCGTCGCCGTTATATCACGCCAAACGCCTGTCCGAAAAGTACGGTGCTAATATATTTTTAAAGCGTGAGGATCTGAACCATACCGGCTCACACAAAATCAACAACGCCATCGGCCAAATACTTTTAGCCGAACGGTTGGGTAAAAAACGCATCATTGCCGAAACGGGTGCGGGGCAGCATGGCGTAGCCACAGCAACTGTTTGCGCGCTACGGGGCATTGAATGTGTAGTGTACATGGGCGAAGTAGATATGGAGCGCCAGGCACCTAACGTGGCCCGCATGAAAATGCTGGGTGCTCAAGTGGTTCCTGCCACTTCAGGCAGCAAAACTTTAAAAGACGCTACCAACGAAGCCATGCGCGATTGGATCAACAATCCCGAAGATACCCATTACATCATCGGCAGCGTAGTAGGGCCATACCCTTACCCTGAAATGGTTGCCCGTTTCCAGTCTATCATATCGCTTGAAGCTAAAAAGCAATTACAGGAGCATACCGGCAAACAACTGCCTGACTATGTACTGGCCTGTGTGGGTGGTGGCAGCAATGCCATGGGGATGTTCTACCATTTTTTGGATGATGAAGAAGTTAAGCTGGTTGCTGTAGAAGCAGCCGGTAAGGGTGTGGATAGCGGGCATTCGGCCGCTACATCAGTTTTAGGCAAGGAGGGTATTTTACATGGTAGCCGTACTATTCTGATGCAAACGGATGATGGCCAGGTTGTAGAACCGTACTCTATCTCGGCCGGCTTGGATTATCCGGGCATTGGGCCGCAGCATGCGCATTTACACAAAGTACAGCGGGCACAATATGTAAGCATTACGGATGACGAAGCTCTAAATGCCGGTTTGCTGCTTTCACAGCTGGAAGGTATTATTCCAGCCATTGAATCGGCACATGCTTTTGCCCACCTCGAAAAAATGCAGTTCCGTAAAGAGGATAATGTTATCGTCTGCCTGTCAGGCCGTGGCGATAAAGATTTGAGCACCTACATCAAACACTTTAATTTTTAATATTACCATTCATCGTGATGCCCTTATAAGTATCACGATGAAAAAGAAATAAACCAACCATGAGTCACGAATCTCTTGTTGCGAACCGGTTGAACAGCATGTTCGAGGAAAAAAAGAACAACCTGTTATCCGTATACTTTACAGCCGGTTACCCCGAGCTAAACGCCACGCTAGATATAGCCGAGGCACTCGAAAAAGCAGGTGCCGATTTTTTGGAAATCGGTTTTCCATACTCCGACCCCGTGGCAGACGGGCCAACCATTCAGCACAGCTCTCAAAAAGCACTCGACGCCGGTATGACGCTAAACCTGCTGTTCGAGCAGCTAAAAGAATTAAGGCAGCGCATAAGCATACCTGTGCTATTGATGGGGTACGCTAACCCGATGGTGCAATACGGTGTAGAACGCTTTTGCGCTAAGGCGGCAGAAGTAGGCGTAGATGGTGTAATTGTGCCCGACTTGCCTATGTATGAGTACGAACAGTTGTATAAAGACATCTTTGCAAAGCATAACTTGAGCAATATATTTTTAGTTACGCCGCAAACTGCCGAAGCACGCATTCGTAAAATTGACGAGCTGAGTAATAGCTTTATATACCTTTTATCATCTGCATCCATCACTGGCCGAAGCCTTACTATATCAGACACTATTGAAAGCTACTTTCAGCGGATAAAGGATATGCAGCTTAAAAACCCAACGGTTATTGGTTTCGGTATTGCCGATAAAGCAGCTTACCAAAAAGCTACAGCATATGCCAATGGCGCCATTGTAGGCAGTGCCTTTGTAAAATTTTTAGGAACGGAAAATTATCTGGAGCGCATTCCGGAGTTTATACAGTCAATAAAAAGCTAAGTATACACTTCCTTCAAAATGTAAATGCCATATCGCCTCACGATATGGCATTTACATTTTATAAGTATATTTCTAAATCTCCCTTGCCTTCACGCACTATTTCAAATTCGCCTGTGGTGCAGTCTACAACGGTTGATGCTATATTGCCGCCATAGCCGCCGTCAATCACCAAATCCACCAGGTCTTCATACTTTTCATGGATCAGTTCCGGGTCGGTGGAGTATTCAATAATGTCATCTTCATCCCGTATGGAGGTTGATAGAATAGGGTTACCTAATTGTTTTACAATCTCTCGTGCAACATTGTTATCGGGCACACGTATACCCACTGTTTTTTTATTAGAGCTTAATAGTTTAGGTACGTTGTTGCTGGCGTTAAAAATAAAGGTAAAAGGTCCGGGTAACGCTTTTTTCAAGATCCGGAAGGTACTGTTATCGATAGGCTTTATATAGTCCGAAATATGGCTCAGATCATAACATATGAAAGAAAAGTTAGCTTTTTCGGGCTTGATATGGCGTAAACGCGCAATGGCCTCAATCGCTTTCTGGTTGGTAATGTCACAGCCTAGGCCGTATACGGTATCTGTTGGATAGATGATAAGGCCACCTTTGCGCAACACTTGTACAACTTGCTCAATGGCTTTAGGGTTAGGATTTTCGGGATATATTTTAATTAGCATGGTAGTAATAGCAAATATAGGGTAACGATGGTTTTACATAGTCAGCTAATTTCCCGAATAATTAATATTTTGAATAGTATAATAAATTGTTTTAATTCATGATACCAATATATAACCGCTAATTAGCTTGTGTTTATATTTATTTAAGTTGTTGATATTTGGTAAGTGCTTGATGTGTAGTAGCATGCCGGCATTTATTTAATACTGATATTTTTCCGTTATATATAATAGTTTATAAATGAAGTTGAGTCCGTTGCGTATTACTGCGGTTTATGTATTAGTAAGTGTGCTGTGGATTACATTAAGTGACAAGGTGCTGTTTGGTTACCCTGATGTTACGGCAGCCAATGAACTGCATACAGTAAGTACCCTAAAGGGGGTGATATTTGTAACCGTTACGGCATTGTTACTATGGTTGTTGATGCGTATCAAGTTTAAGCACCTGAGCGAAAGTGAACGCCAGTACCGTTATATGTATGAGGGGAATAAGTTGCCAATGTGGATTTATGATTTGCAAACCCTCAAGTTTGTATCTGTAAATGATGCAGCTATTGAGCATTATGGTTACAGCAGGGAGCAATTCTTGCAGATGACCATTATGGATATCAGGCCGCCCAGCGATAAAGAAAAGGTGTTGGACGGATTAAAGTCTGTTTCCAAGAACTTAAAGCATTCCAGCAACTGGGTGCATTACAAAGCCGACGGTACACCTATTTTTGTGGATATCAGCTCACAGCAAATTTTATTTAATAATAAACTCAAAGTAATGGTTACCGCACAGGATGTAACCACTAAAGTATATTTTGAGCAAAAACTTAAATTAGTGAATGAAGATCTTCAGGAGCAAAAAGGCCGCTTAACCGAAACACAGCAAATTGCTAAAATTGGCGGCTGGGATTTTTATTTTGAAAACAAGCACCTGGCTTGGTCAGATGAGATGTATGTAATAACAGAAACCGATCCCGCTGATCCGACCATTGAGCTATATCAACATTTCCTGAACCTTATTCATAAAGAAGACAGAGACGCACTGATTGCTGCCGTCAGAGCATCCATACAAAGGGGAAAACCAGTTGATATGACGCACCGTATAGCACTAATAAGTGGCCGGGTGCTTTTTGTAAGGCAATTGGTTCATATTGAGTATCGGCCCAATGGTAAGCCGCACAGACTAGTTGGCTCCATGCAGGATATTACCGAGTTTAAGCAGTTAGAGCTTGAACGCAATAGTTATTTTTTGGGATTAGAAAATACGCTTGAAAGTATAAGCGAAGGGTTTTATGCGCTAAACAAGGAGTTGGTTTTTGTTAAAATCAACAAAAAGTTTGAAATGGAAACCGGCTTAACAGCCAGTCAGGTTATTGGTAAAAAGTTAGAAGATATCTTTCCCGGTGTGGAAAGGCGAATCACCTATCAGCAATTAGTTACAGTGCTTCGGGAGAAAGTGCCGGTGAACTTTGAAGTTTGCTGGGAGAATTTTAACCGCTGGTTTGCCTTGTCGGCGTACCCGACCGAAGAAGGGCTTGCCGTTTATTTTAGGGATATTACCGAAGAAAAGAAAAAGGATGCACAACTGCAGGAAGCGCTGGACCGTTATGGTATCGTATCCAAAGCAACACAGGATGTTATATATGATCATAATTTTGAGCTGCATACCATAACATTCAATACAAACCTGCACTTGTTAATAGGGCAAAATGCACAGAACCACAATAACAGTATATCTTGGTGGCTGTCTTTAATTCATCCTGATGATTTGGAAGTAGTGCTTCAAAGCCAAAAAGAAGTTAACCAGAAGCGGGAAACCCGGTGGCAATGTCAGCATCGCATTCGCTTTAACGATAGCTATAAATATGTTTATGCGCAGGGGTATTTCGTGTACAATGCTGCCGGTAAACCGGTAAGGATGATCGGCTCTATAAGGGATGTAGACGAGCTGCACCGCTCGAACGAAGAAAACAAGCGCTTGGCCAGCATAATTACACAGGTTAATAATATGATTGTGGTGCTGGATGGAAACCATGAAATAGCATGGGCTAACAAAGCCTTTGAAGAATATACAGGTTATACTTTTGAAGAGATGCTGGGTAAGTGTGTTGCTGATTTGGTAGGCGGCGATAAGTTATCTGCCATTGATGCCGCTAATATGAATGAGCGAATCAATCGTCAGGAAAGCTTTTCTACCGACTTGCAACATTTCCTTAAAGATGGATCCACACAGTGGGTAAACGTAGCTTTCACGCCTCTTTTTAATGATAACGAACAGCATACCGGTTATATAGCGGTACACGAAAACATAACCGTTCGTAAAGAACGCGAAGAAAGAATATATATACAGAATAAAATACTACAGGAAATATCGTGGTTAAGCTCGCATGCATTCCGCAAGCCGGTTGCTTCTATATTGGGATTGGCCTACCTGGCAAAGGATGCACCTGTAGCTGAAAAAGACGATATTATAGGAATGATCAATGAATGTGCAGAGGAGCTTGATGAAATTGTTCACCACATAACCGATAAAATTAGTAATGAGTTTTATCCAGGCATCTCAAATTGATGAATTTAATCAATGTATTTCTTCGTAGTACAACTTATATCTGATTCAATAATGGTAATTATTTTAACCAGTTAAGTTTAAGGAGGACTTTAATCTGGTCAAATAACAAAAAAGGGAACCATAAAGGTTCCCTTTTTTTATAATAGCTGTTAAGTAAGCTTATGCTAAAACTTCTTTAACACGCTCTGCAGCTTCTTTTAACAGGATAGCCGAGAATACTTCTAAACCAGAGTTATCAATCAATTCTTTAGCTTCCTCAGCGTTTGTGCCTTGTAAGCGAACGATGATAGGCACCGGGATGTTACCAATTTCCTGATAAGCATCAATTACACCTTGTGCAACACGGTCGCAACGTACAATACCACCGAAGATGTTGATCAGGATAGCTTTTACGTTAGGATCTTTCAGAATTATGTTGAAAGCAGCCTTAACGGTTTGTGCATTTGCAGTACCACCTACGTCCAGGAAGTTTGCAGGCTCACCGCCGGCAATCTTAATGATGTCCATAGTAGCCATTGCTAAACCAGCACCATTTACCATACAACCTACGTTACCATCTAATTTAACGTAGTTAAGGTTTGAGCGGCTGGCTTCAACTTCCATCGGATCCTCTTCTGATTCATCGCGCATGGCAGCATAATCAGCATGACGGTACAATGCGTTGTCATCCAGGTTTACTTTAGCATCAACAGCTAAAATTTTATTATCTGATGTTTTCAGAACCGGGTTGATTTCAAACTGAGAGGAGTCGGTAGCATCGTAAGCTTTGTAAAGCGCGGTGATAAATTTCACCATATCTTTGAAAGCATCGCCTGATAAGCCCAGGTTAAAGGCAATTTTACGTGCCTGAAAACCTTGTAAACCTACTTTAGGATCAATCTCTTCTTTGTGAATTAAGTGCGGGGTAGAGTGTGCAACTTCTTCAATATCCATACCGCCTTCGGTAGAGTACATGATGATGTTACGGCCTTTTGCACGGTCAAGCAATACGCTCATGTAAAACTCTTTGGTTTCACTTGCACCTGGGTAATAAACATCCTGAGCAACCAGTACTTTGTTTACTTTTTTACCTTCAGGTCCGGTTTGCGGCGTAACCAGCTGCATGCCTAAAATAGCGCCTGCTTTTTCTTTAACCTCATCCAGGTTCTTGGCCAGCTTAACACCACCGCCTTTACCGCGGCCTCCGGCATGGATCTGGGCTTTAACAACAACCCAGTCTGAACCGAAATCTTCTTTCATTTTTTGGGCGGCTGCAACAGCCTCTTCCACAGTGTCGGCAACAATGCCTTCCTGTACTCTTACGCCAAAGCTTTTTAGAATGGCTTTACCCTGATATTCGTGAATATTCATGTCTTGTGAAGAATTTGCGGTAAATCTACAATTTCAGTTTTATTAAAAAAATCCGAATGCCGTTTTTATGCAAATAGCTATGGCTGGTCACTATAACAGGCAGGGAAGCTCAGGATGCAAGGAACAATAAGTAAGCATTATACAGGTCATTTGGGCAGGCCTACTTTTTTCCTATTTTTGCATATGCTTAAAGCACTGTCTATCCAAAAATCATACGGCAAGCTGCAAATACTAAAAGGGGTAGACCTTGAGGTGGCGCAGGGCGAAATTGTTACCATAGTTGGCGCTTCGGGCGCTGGCAAAAGTTCTTTGCTAAATATTATCGGTACGCTGGATAAGCCCGATGCCGGACAGATTTTTTTGGATGATCTGGAGGTAAGCCGCCTTAACAGTAAGCAACTGAGTGCTTTTCGCAATACAAAAATTGGTTTTATTTTTCAGTTTCACCACCTGCTGGCCGAGTTTAACGCAATCGAGAATGTTTGCATACCAGCCTTTATTGCCGGTGTTGCAAAGGCAGAAGCGGAAACCCGTGCAGAAGAGCTATTGAAAAAGCTTGGCCTGGGCGATCGGGTACACCATAAGCCTAATCAACTTTCGGGAGGGGAGCAGCAGCGTGTTGCCGTAGCCCGTGCACTGATCAATAAGCCGGCTTTAATATTGGCTGATGAACCATCTGGTAACCTCGACTCGGCAAATGCACGCGAACTGCATGAGCTGTTTGTTGACCTGCGTAATGAGTTTAACCAAACGTTTATCATTGTTACGCACAATGAAGAACTGGCCAACCTTTCGGACCGTAAGGTGACGATGAAAGACGGCCTGATTGTTTCTTAACAATACCATTTATTTATAGTGAATATCCTGATAACTGCAGCCAGTTCGGCTAAAGCTCACCAACTAAAGCGCGAGCTGAATTCTACTGAAATACTTTTGGGCGATTACCTGGACTTGCCGGATGTGATGCTAAAATCGGGCAGAATGTTGAAACTGCCCAGCCCACAAGCTGATACTTACCCGCACCAAATGCTGGCCTTTTGCCTGGACAATCATATTGACACCGTTTACCTGCTTAACGCTACAGAGGCTGTACAGTTGCAGCCTGCCGAACAATTATTTGATGAATACGGAATTAAGCTGATCCCTGCTCATGGTTAAGTATACTGATCTTGATCCGCGCCTGAACGCCTATGTTTTTGAGCTCGACAATGTGTTATATCCCGAGAAAGATTACCTTTTTCAGGTTTATTACCTGTTTGCCGGTTTTATGGAATATACCGAACTGCTGGATGCCAAGGTGCTGGTAAACCTGATGGTACAAACCTATGAACAGGAGGGTAAAGAAGAGGTGTTTAACCGGCTGCAGCAACGTTTTAAAATAGACGAAAAGTACCGGTTCAACTTTGAGCATTTACATAAAAATGCCCAACTGCCTTTAAAACTGCTTTTGTTTGATGATATGCTTAAGCTGTTGCAGGATATAGTGGTTGACCGCAAAAAGATTTTCATTGTAACCAATGGTGATCCGCAACTGCAGCTCAATAAAATAAAACATACCGATTGGCAGGGACTGGAATCGTATTTAATCTGTTATTTTGCTAACGAAATTGCTCCTAAGCCTGAGCCCGATGTAATACACCAGCTTATGGGTGATCATCAACTACAACGGCGGGAATTAATTATGTTTGGTAATACCCAGGAAGATGAGTTATGTGCCGAAGCCAGTGGCATCACCTATCAGCCGGTAGAATAGTACTTTCTTTACCAGTTAATTATTATTAAATTGCTCCTAAACACACAATACACACACACAAGCACCTTAATTTTATTATATGAAAAGATTTTTACCGGCTATTGTATTATTTGCCGTAGCCTTCACTTCTTGTAAAAAAGACAAGAAATCAGATCCCGCTTCTGCGTTAGATTTATACCGGGATACCATTGCATCATACGCAAAAGAAGTTTATTTATGGAATGATGCCATACCTGGCAGCTTCAATCCCCGATCATACACAGGCAGCAGCGATCTTGACGCTTTGCAAAAGGAAGTAAATGCAATATCGCAATTCAAAATCAACCCATCAACCAATAAGCCTTTTGAATACACGGAGGATTATCCGGGAGAGGCCAAATATTCGTACGTTGATGATGGCACAGCAGCTACCGAAATTGGTGGTACAGCAGGCGATTTTGGCTTCGGGCTTACTTACATTGCGCTTAATGATTTGCGTATTCGTTATGTATATGCCAACTCATCGGCAGCTGCACAAAATGTAGTGCGCGGTTACCGTGTTACAGCGGTTAATGACCAGTCTGTAGCGCTTACTACCGGCAATAGCTCCGATCCGGCCTGGATGAACGTGAGTAAGGCTTTAAGCAGTAAGTCGGTTAAGTTGACTTTACAACGCCCGGATTTCAGTACCTTTAGTGTAAACGTAAACCGGACAAGCTATACCATCAACCCGGTTTTAAAATATACAGTTGCTACAACAGCTGGCGGTAAAAAAGTAGGCTATTTCGCGTTTGGTACATTTACGTTGCTTACCAATGCACAAGCTTACATTGATGCTGCATTCAATTATTTTGCAACACAAAATATCAGCGAACTTGTGGTTGATTTGCGCTATAATGGGGGCGGTGCCGTACAAACTTCACAGTACCTGGCCAACCTCATTGTGCCGGCAGCTAAAAACGGCGCCGTTATGTTTACTGAAAACTTTAATAGCCGTATGCAGAAAAATGATATTCCTTTGCTACGCAAAAAGTACGGTAGCAGCATAGAAGCCGATGATTTTTCAATAGCTAAAAACACCTACACTTTTAGCAAAAAAGGATCATTGAACCTGAACCGTGTGTTTTTTCTGGTAACAGGTAATACGGCTTCAGCCAGTGAATTGTTAATCAATAACCTGAAGCCAACAATGAATGTGCAGGTAATCGGCGAAACTACCTATGGTAAACCGGTAGGCTTTTTCGGTTTGCCGGACGGCCCGTATGATGTGTATCTGGCTATGTTTGAAAGCCGCAACTCCGCTAATCAGGCCGATTTTTATCAGGGCATGATTCCGGGTAGCGCTAATTTTCCAGGCAAGGCCATCTATGATGATTTAACTAAAGATTTTGGCGATCCGCAGGAAGGCTATTTGGCTACAGCTTTAAATTATATTGATAAAGGTAACTATTCAACAACCAGTGTTAAAACCTTGAGCGTTTCTGCCGGATCAGACAGGGGCAGACTGAACATGCTGAACAGCAAGTTCGAAGCAAATAAATTCAAGGGCTTGATTGATAGCCGGCTATTGCCAGCACGCCGCCGGTAGTTAGTCGGCCATTTCGCGCATATCAACCGCAACCACACGGGATATTCCCTGCTCAACCATAGTCACACCGTAAACCACATCGGTGCTGGCTATGGTTTTTTTGTTGTGCGATACAATGATAAATTGCGAACCGGACGAAAATTTACGGATGATATTATTGAACTTATCAATATTGGTATCATCCAGCGGTGCATCCACCTCATCAAAAATACAGAAAGGCGCGGGCTTAAGCAGGTACAGTGAAAATAGTATAGCCGTAGCCGTAAGCGTTTTTTCGCCACCTGATAGTTGGTTGATAGATAGCGGGCGTTTACCTTTCGGTTTGGCTATAATATCAATATCCGACTCCAACGGACGGTTAGGATCGGTCAGAATTAAGTCGCAAGAATCTTCCTCGTTAAATAGGGAGCGGAATACTTTGATAAAGTTTTCGCGCACTGAAATAAATGCGGTCATAAACTTTTCGCGTGCGGTATCATCAATTTCCTGTATGGTTGAAAGGAGAGAAGCTTTGGCTTCCATCAGGTCTTTTTTCTGATTCTGAATGAACTGGTAACGTTCGTCCATCTCCTTGAAAGCTTCCAGTGCCATGGGGTTAATGGCGCCAAAATCATCAATCTGCTTTTTGAGCTTTTCCGTCTTCTCGCGCAGGTCATGCTCGTTCTCATCTGCCGGCATTTCGGTTTCCAGCAAATCCTGCATATCAATATTAAACTCAACGGCTAAACGCTCTTTGAGTGCGTTGAGCTCCAACTTCAAATTATTACGGCGATCTTTCAGCTCGTTTTCAATAACGTCCGATTGATCTTTTCTGCGACGCAATTGTGTAATCTCGTTTTCTAATTCAGTTACCTCGCTGCGCCCCGAATAGTATTCCATTTCGGCTTGTCGGGTGGCTTGCTCCAGGGCATCACGCTGGCTATACATCTCCAACAGTTCCTCGTCCGAAAAATCGGTTTGCTGAACGGTTTCCAATAATGCGGCCTGTACCTTTTCCATCTCGGTGGTGTTGGTGCGAATACGGGCCTCCAAACTATCCTGCTGACTCTCCCGGTACTCCAGGTCTTTCACCAGACCCGACACCTTGTTTTGCTGTTGATGGAAACGTATATTCTCCTGATTATAGGCGTTGGATTGTACGGTGGTATACTCGTTCAGTTCATTAAATGCTTGCTGCTTGTCCAGCAGCAGGTCACTTTGAATTTCTTTCTGTGTTTTAAGTTCGGCCAGTTGCGGTTGCAGCGTTTGCTCTTCTTCCTTTATGGTCGCAATTTTGAGTGCAATATCCTCTTTGCGGTTGCGGCTATTGGTAATAAACGTTTGATACTGCTCGCGGCGTGTAGTAACGGTTACCAACTCGGTATGCAGCCGGTTCAGTTCCTGCTGGCGTTGCTGTATCTCAGAGGTTTTGCCTGATGCCTTTAAAGCAGTAAGCGTGCTTTGCAGTTCTTCCTGCTTACTCTTCAGTGCAGCAATTTCGTTTTCAGCTTGCTTGATCTCCTTGGCTAAGTTTTCCAGGTTTTTAGCCCGGCCAATACGTTTGCCCTCAAACAAACCTACCGAACCACCGGCCATGCTCAATATGGATTTACTGAACTTGCCGCTTTTGCCCAAAAGCACGATGCCATTAGGTACCATGGAATTGTTCAAATCATTCTCGCCAGCATCATTTACGAGGTAAACATTTCGCAGTAAGTAATTGCATAGTGGTTGATAACGTACATCAACCTCTACCGCCTCCAAAGCAGGCAGCCACTGCCCCGGATTAGGATTGGCAACAGGTTGTGCGGCTATTTGCTGATAGTGGCTTAGAATAAAGAACTGGGCCCTTCCGCGGGATGCACTGCGTAACAGGTTGATTGCGTTAATAGCATCGCTATAAGTATCTACCACGTAATAGTTCATTAGCGGCTCCAGGTAGTTTTCAATAGCCACGCGGTATTCTTCCCGGCAAAACAACACATCGCTGAATAATGGTGCAGTTTTAGCCCAGTCGGCATGCTTTTTCAAAAAGCGTATCGATTCGGGAAAGCCTTCCAGGTTGTCTACCAAACTTTTGGTCAGGTTGTATTCGTTCTGCTTAGCATCCAGTTTACGGGTATGCTGCACCAACGTATCTTTAATCTCGCTGATGCCCGCTTCCGTTTCCTTGATTTGCTCCTGCAGCTTGCTCTCAAAATCGACAGCCGTCTGGTGTTCTTTCTCGGTAGTTTCGGTGCGGTATTCCAGCTCGGCCACCAGTTTGTTAAAATGCGATAGCTCTACCTCGCGGCTGGCTGCATCCTCCATGTTCCGCTGGCTTTCCTGTTCAAGCGCCTGCTGTTGTATGCGCAGGATATCCAGGTCTTTTTCGGCTTTGTATATCTGATTTTGTAAACGGTTGTTGATGTTGGTCAGCTCAGTTAATTCTGCACGGGCAGCGGTTTGTTCCTGGCGCAGCTCATCTACGGCATCTTTTAAATCAGCAACCTTGTTCTGTATGGTTTCCAGGTTATCTTCTTCCTGCAGCTTTTCTTCCGAAAGGCGCTTGATGTTATACAGCACATGGTTCAGCTGGCCGCGATCACGTTCCAGTTCTTCGGTTAAACGCGCTTCCTTATCGCGCTGAAACTTCAACTGCTCGTTCTTGATCTTTTTCTCACTTTCGTAAGCCCTTATTTTGGCCACATACTCGTTAGTGGCTTTTTGCTGTACCGACAGATTTTTTTCCTTAGTCAGGTTATCCAGCTTCAGCTGCTGAACGGAGGCTTCGAGGGTATCAATCTGGGTAACAATGCCCGATTTGTTGGCCAGATGTTTTTGTTCCTGTTCCTCAATGCTAATCAGCGAATCGCTGAACGAGGCCAGTCGGAACGATGCCAGCATAATGCTCAGCGTTTTGTACTGCTCCTTTAAGCGGTAAAAGCGCTCGGCCTTTTTGGCTTGGTTCTCCAGCGTTTTCAGGTTCTTTTCAATTTCAAACAGCAAGTCTTCAACCCGCTCAAGATCGGCCTCGGTATCTTTTAGTTTATTAAACGTCTGCTTTTTACGGAGCTTATATTTAGATATACCGGATGCTTCCTCAAACAGGTTACGACGCGAGCCTTCCTTATTGGTGATGATTTCATCAATCATCTTTAGCTCGATGATGGAGTAGGAGTCTGACCCGATGCCGGTATCTAGAAACAGGTCCGTTATATCTTTCAAACGGCATTGAACATCATTCAGCCTGTATTCGCTCTCGCCGGTACGGTATAGCTTGCGGGTGATGGTAATTTGCGAAAACTCGGTAGGCAGTACGTTTTTGGTGTTATCAAAAGTAAGGGAAACCTCGGCCAGGTTGGCGGGCTTACGATTTTTGGTACCATTAAAGATGATGTTCTCCATCTTTTCGGACCGTAAGGCACGGGTGCTCTGCTCGCCCAATACCCAGCGTATGGAATCGACCACATTGGATTTGCCGCAGCCGTTAGGACCAACAATTGCGGTAACACCCTCATTAAAATTAATGGTTATTTTATCGCCAAAGCTCTTAAAGCCTTTTACTTCTAACTTAGTTAACTGCAATCTTTACCTATCAATAGTTCAACCTTCAAAAGTAATGAAAAAAAAGGTTTTTCGGTAGTGGCGTAAGCGTGCCTAATACCGTTTTATGCAGTGCGTTTTTTATGTAATGCTTTTGCGTTCAGCTATCTTGGATGATGTAGGAATAAGTTCTGTATAACGGAATTAGCAGATGAGATTAGCTTATAAGAATTCTGATAGTTCGGTTACTACATAAATTAGGATCAGATATAAGTGTTCCACTTTTGAAGTGGTACAAAGTGGAACGAACCGGTACACGCCGGTACAGGTGGTACACTTTGGTACACCTAAAACGGCGTTTGCAGTATGCAAACGCCGTTCAAAAAAAGTGGTACACTTTGGAACACCCGGAACAGTTTGGTACAGGTATTTATACTCGTGACACGATCGTGTCAGTACCCGGTTATGCGATATTAAATGTAAATTTCGCCTTTCAGGTAGGTTACGGCATTGCCGCTCATCAGGGCACGGTCGCCTTTATGTTCGCACCAAAGCTCGCCTTTGCGTGCCGATAGTTGGTAGGCATGCAATTCGTTTTTGCCCAGCAGATCGGCCCAGTAAGGAATAAGGTTGCAATGTGCCGAGCCGGTAACCGGATCTTCGGCAACACCAGCTGCCGGAGCAAAAAAGCGCGATACAAAGTCAACAGTTTTTCCCGGGGCAGTTACAATAATGCCAATAGCATCCACTTTGGATAAAGCACTATGGTCGGGCACTATGTTTAGAATATCCTGTTCGTCTTCATACACTAAAAAATAATCGCGCGAGCGTAGTACCTGTTTTGGTAACTTATCGCCCAAGCCGAGTGCGCCAATCAATCCCTCGGGCAGCTCGGCCGGGTAGGGCGGGCGCGATGGAAAATCAAGCGTATACCGGTCGCCGTTTCGGGTTACTATTAATGTACCTGCTTTCTCTGTAGTAAAATGTATGGCCGGTTCATTATGGCCTAATTCAGTAAACAAAATATGGGCGGTAGCCAGTGTGGCATGGCCACAAAGGTCAATTTCTAACTCAGGTGTAAACCAACGCAGGTGATAGCCTTCGGGCGTTTTAATGAAGAAAGCCGTTTCGGCCAGGTTATTTTCGGCCGCTATCTTTTGCATGGTTTCGTTAGGCAGCCATTCGGTTAATGGGCAAACGGCAGCTGGGTTGCCGCCATACAGCTGGTTGGTAAAAGCATCAGCCTGATAGATGGGTATCGTCATGGTAGTAGTCGTTATAGTTTGCTAAGATAACCGTACGCCACCAACTCTGTTCTGTCTTTAATCAATTTTGTACAGCCGTTGTTCAGCAGCACAAGTTTATCGCTAATCTCCAGAATGTTGTGGTATTGATGGTCGGTAACTATAAATCCTTTATGTGCCGACCGCTCACCAATAATCTGCTTAATTTCCTCCGCCTGCACCGGCGAAACGTGGGTAAAAGGTTCATCCAACAATATATAGTCGGCCTTACTATATAAAATCATCAAGGTTTCCAGTTTGCGTAGTTCGCCTCCCGAGAGTTGTCCCGGCTTTTTATTTTGATGTTGCTGATAAATAGCAAAGCCGGTAAACTCACGCCATGCATATTCGTCAACCAGCATTGAAGCTGCTTTTGCAATAGTTAAGCTATTGGGCAGGTAATTATGCTGGGGCAGGTAAGCAACACGGTTGTTCAGGTAACCCTTGTTTACATACTCATCATCAATGCTGATGTGCTTAAACTCTGGTTTTAATGTACCGAAAATGATTTTGAGTAAACTTGATTTCCCACCTCCATTGCGGCCTAACAAACCGGTTACTTGTCCGGGCCTGCAATCAATATAAATATCCTGTAAAATTTTACGGCCATTAAAGGTTAACTGCACGCTATCAACCTTAAGCATATAAAAAAGATTTGCTGAACAATGCAATTACGGCTAACAAGATGAATAAAAGAAGGTCGATACTAAATGTATAGCTATAAAGCCGGCCTATGCTGTAACCAGCGTTGCGGTAATAGTAATAAGTTTGATAGGAAAAATACTTTTGAAAAAATGCAGCCGATGCATAACCAGCTAATTTGAAAACTATAATTACCGGCAAGAAAAATAAGCCGGTACGTAGCATTAGCGAGATACTTATCAGCGTGAAAATAAAGTTATACAGCCATAAGCGTTTTGCGAATTGCCATAATAGCATAAGTAACTGATTCATTGTGAAGTGAAGGTGTTCTCATCTAACTCTGTTAGCTGATTTTTATTGTGCTTCTTTTGAAGAAATGCAGGCTATTGAGGTTGCAAGATGAAGCAATAACTCAAAACATACTTAATTGCGAATTGTCTTTACCGCCCAGTTCAACTCTTACCTGATTAACTAATATATGTGCTTGCCTTGTGGGCTCGGGTATGCGGTAACCTTTAATGCAGTTCTTGATAATATCTACACTCTGGTCCAGGCTTACCTTATGGCCTGGCGATATAAAGATTGGATTACAATTTCTTTTACTTTTTAAAGCGACGCCAATCACTTCCTGGCGGTCGTACATCGGGCTTGCGGCAAATGGCTCGTTGGCTGGTTCTTCGTACCGGCCAAACAGGCGGCTTTTAGCGCTGCCAATAGTGGGCGTATTGGTTATAACGCCAAAGTGTGATGCGATGCCCATGCGCCGCCGGTGTGCTATGCCCTGGCCGTCTAACACCAGCAGGTCAGGCTTCGTTTCAAGTTTGTTCCAAGCCTCCAACAGGGCAGGTACTTCTCTGAAAGCAAGCAAGCCTGATATGTAGGGGAATGTTGTTTGGCTTACAGCTGTGGCATGGCCTATAATTTCCATCTCCGGGTATTTGAACAAGACAATACCCGCGTATACTATTTCTGAATACTTGTTGAACGATATATCTGAACCGGCAATAATGCTGATGTGCTTTTCGAGCGGTTGTATTTTGATCTGGCTGCGCAGTTCATTTTGGTAGGCAATGGCTTGCTCGGCGGTTAGCTGTTCATAATTGGCAGGTATCATCATACCTGATATAAACAAAAAAGCCCCCAGTTGTTTACCGGGGGCTTTGTATAAAATAGGTTAACCTAAGTACGATTTCAAAATTTTGCTGCGCGATGTATGACGCAGGCGCTGTAAAGCTTTGTCTTTAATCTGACGAACACGCTCACGGGTCAGGTTAAATTTCTCGCCAATCTCTTCTAATGACAGCGGGTGGTTAGTGCCCAGGCCAAAGAACAATACGATGATTTCGCGCTCACGCTCGGTTAGCGTAGATAGTGAACGTTTGATCTCTTCTGATAACGATTCGTTGATCAGGATAGAGTCGGTATTTGGCTCCTGGTTTTCCAGTACATCCAGCAAGGTGTTTTCTTCGCCCTGAACAAAAGGAGCATCCATAGATACATGGCGGCCAGAGTTGCTCAGCGTGTCTGAAATCTTGTCAACGGTAGTTTCCAAAATATCAGCCAGCTCTTCAGGTGATGGCTCGCGCTCATACTCCTGCTCTAGTTTAGAGAAAGCCTTGCTGATTTTGCTTAATGAACCTACCTGGTTCAATGGCAAACGCACAATACGGGATTGCTCGGCAATAGCCTGCAGGATGGACTGACGGATCCACCATACGGCATAGGATATAAATTTAAAACCTTTAGTTTCGTCAAAACGCTTAGCTGCTTTAATCAAACCTAAGTTTCCTTCGTTTATTAAGTCGCCCAGGGTAAGGCCTTGATTTTGATATTGTTTAGCAACAGATACTACGAAACGCAGGTTGGTTTTGGTTAAACGTTCCAGCGCGGCTTGGTCGCCTTCGCGGATCTTTTGAGCTAAAATTACTTCTTCTTCAGCAGTGATTAGGTCAACCTTACCAATTTCGTGTAAGTATTTATCAAGTGATTGTGACTCACGATTGGTAATGGATTGTGTTATTTTGAGTTGTCTCATCTACTTTTATACCTCGATTCTTGTTTTAGAATTGAACGTGCAAAGGTAAAAAAAGTTATCGAATTATATTACTTAAAATGATAATTGCAATATAATATTAAAATAAATTTTTTCAGTCTTTTCAGTGTTCGTTGTTATCCCGCATCAATCATACCAATGCAGTTTAATTGCATTAAATGTCTGTCAGTTTAAACACATTTTTTACACGTATGCCTTTATCGGTGTTTTGCAAAGTGCAGCATTCATGCACTGCGTCGTGTTCAAAGTACAGAATATACTGGTTATCCAGCGCTTCCTGCAGCAGGGCCTTCTTTTCTTGCATGGCCTGTAATGGAAATACATCATAGGCAGCTACATAGGGGATGGGTAAGTGCCCAATGGTAGGTGCCAAATCGGCCACGTAAAACACTTTTTTGCCTTTGTACTGTAATAATGGCAGCATCATAGATTCGGTATGCCCTGATACAAACCGGATTTGCATATGGGTTGTAAACTGTGTTCCGTTTGGACTTTCATCAACAAAACGCAGCCGACCACTTTCATGCAATGGCTGCAGGTTCTCTTTTAAGAATGAGGCTTTTTCGCGCTCATTTGGGGCAATCGTTGCCCAGTCCCAATGTTTTTGGTTAGTCCAGTATTGCGCGTTTTTAAATGCCGGAACCAACTGGTTTCCCTCACGATTTACTGCACCGCCCACATGGTCAAGATGTAGATGAGTTAAAAACACATCGGTAATATCATCGGGCGTAAAGCCATGTTTGGCCAGCGATTGGTTCAGGATGCCATCATTTTGCAAATGCATGAGTCCCGAAAGCTTTTCACTTAGCTTGTTGCCAATTCCGGTATCAATCAAAATCAGGCGGTTGTCGTCTTTAACCAGCAGGCATCGCATAGCCAGCGTGCAAAGGTTGTTTTCATCGGCCGGGTTAGTTTTTTGCCAGATGGATTTCGGTACCACGCCAAACATAGCGCCACCATCAAGCTTAAAAAGGCCGGTGTCTATAGTATAAAGTTCCAAGGTTGGATGGTTGATGTTTTGGGTTAGCGATGAAAATAGCAAATAAAAAGCAAAGTCCACAATAGCAGCCAAGTAAATTAGCTGATATTGTGGACTTAATGAAATCGCCTTATATATTATAAGTGTATTACTTCGCCGTAAGCATCAGCAGCAGCTTCCATAATGGCCTCGCTCATGGTAGGGTGAGGGTGTATGGTTTTGATGATTTCATGACCGGTAGTTTCCAGCTTGCGGGCGGCTACTACTTCGGCAATCATTTCGGTAACGTTGCTGCCAATCATGTGCGCACCCAGGAATTCGCCATATTTGGCATCAAAAATTACTTTTACAAAGCCGTCTTTTGCACCTGCAGCACTTGCCTTACCCGATGCCGAGAATGGGAATTTACCAATTTTAACTTCGTAACCGGCTTCGCGTGCTGCTTTCTCGGTATAACCAACAGAAGCAATTTCCGGCGAGCAGTAAGTACAGCCCGGGATGTTGTTGTAATTGATAGGCTCAACATGTAAGCCGGCAATTTTCTCTACGCAGGTAATGCCTTCGGCAGATGCCACGTGAGCCAGCGCCTGGCCTTTAACGATATCGCCAATGGCATAAACGCCTTCTACATTGGTACGATAGTAATCGTCAACCAGTACTTTGCCTTTATCAAACTTAACGCCGGTTTCTTCCAAACCAAGGCCTTCCAGGTTGGTAGCAATACCAACTGCAGAAAGTACGATCTCAGCTTCTAAAACTTCGGTGCCTTTTTCAGTTTTTACTGTTGCTTTGCAAAGATCGCCGGTGGTATCAACCGATTCAACAGTTGATTTGGTAAGGATGTTAATTCCCTGCTTTTTAAGGCTGCGGAACAATGCTTTTGAAATCTCCTCGTCCTCAACCGGAACGATGTTATCCATAAACTCCACTACAGTAACTTGTGTGCCGATAGAGTTGTAGAAGTAAGCAAACTCAATACCGATAGCACCCGAACCAACCACGATCATCGATTTAGGTTGTTTAGGCAGTACCATGGCCTGGCGGTAACCAATTACCTTTTTGCCATCCTGAGGCAGGTTAGGTAATTCGCGTGAGCGGCCGCCGGTAGCTAATATAATGTGTTTGGCAGTATGCTCGGTAACTGCGCCATCAGCAGTTTTAACTTCAACTTTGCCTTTACCTTTCAGTTTACCAAAACCGATGATCACATCAATCTTGTTTTTCTTCATCAAGAACTGAACGCCTTTGCTCATGCCTTCGGCTACGCCTCGGCTCCTTTTAACAACGGCTTCAAAATCAACCACGCCTTGCCCTTCAATGTTAATTCCATATTCGGTAGAGTGGTTTATATATTCAAATACCTGTGCACTTTTCAATAAAGCTTTGGTTGGAATACAACCCCAGTTAAGGCAGATACCGCCTAACGACTCTTTTTCAACTATGGCTGTTTTAAGGCCCAGCTGTGAGGCACGGATAGCGGCAACATAACCACCGGGACCTGAGCCAATAATAATTACATCGTAGTTCATTATTTTTTACTTTATCAGTTTGCTGCCAAAACTAAGTAAAAACGGCGATACTTAAAACCTGAGGTTTCTATCAATAATGTATGTAGTGCAATATTTTTTCTGTGAGGTAGGAGAGGTTTCTACAAAATGAGGCGGCAGAGGGAAAATATGAGGCGTTTTTTGCGCATAACTTAACAAATCATCCAAATACCATAACTGAATTAAAAATATCAACAATTATGTTGCGAGATATTTAAAAATGTTGAAAATTATTAACATTAACTTAACATTGAAACAGAAGCCATTATCTATATTTGCAGTAAATTTTTAAAACTATTTAAACGTTCATTAAACACAAAAGCATGAGAAAAAATTTACTTCTCGTAATGTTGTTTCTGTTCTCTACAGCGGTAACCTTTGCACAGGTTACTACCAGTAGTATAACAGGAACATTGAAAGATGCTAAGGGTGACGTATTGATTGGAGCAACCGTCAGAGCGACACACCAGCCAAGTGGTACAAACTACGCCACAACAACCAACGCTGACGGAAGATACACTATTCCGAATATGCGTACTGGCGGTCCATATGTCGTAACAATCACTTACGTCGGTTACGAACCTAAAAGCATTCCTAATATTAGTTTGTCTTTAGGACAATCATTCGTATTGAATGAAGTCATGAGTCAGACTGGTACAGCGCTAAGTGATGTTGTTATTAAGGGTACTGCTGCTTCACGTTTGTTAAACAGCAACAGGCAGGGGTCTTCAACTAACATTAGCACCCGTGAAATAGCAACTCTGCCTACCATTACACGTAACATTAATGATTTAACCCGTTTGACTCCGCAAGCAAGCAGTACAAGCAATGGCGCGATCGGTGGAGGTAATTATCGTCAGAATGCAATTACGGTTGATGGTTCTAATTTTAGTAATCGTTTTGGTATAGGAAGCAATCTGCCGGCTAATGGCGCACCTATTTCGTTGGATGCATTGTCTGAAATTTCAGTTAACGTAACTCCTTATGATGTAAAACAAGGTGGTTTTATTGGTAGTGCTGTTAACGCCGTTACTCGTTCCGGCACAAACAATATTGAAGGCTCTGTTTATACTTATTGGAGAAGTGATAATCAACAAGGTAATAAAGTTGGTGATGCTACTTTTATAAAACAAAAGCTACAACAAAACCAAACTGGATTTAGGATCGGTGGCCCAATAATCAAAAATAAATTATTTTTATTTGTCAACGGTGAGTTTATGCGCCAGACATCTCCTGGCCAGCAATTTACCGCATCATCAGCAACTAATCCATTTACTGTCGGTAACAATCAAAACGTTAAAAGGCCAACTGAAACTCAATTAAACGATATAAGCAACTTCTTGCGTACCAAATATGGCTACGAAACAGGACCATACCAAGGTTATGATTTCAAAAGCAAGAACAATAAATTTTTGGCTCGTTTAGATTGGAATATTAACGATAATAACAAGTTTAATATTCGTTACAGTCAGGTTGAAAGTTCTGCACCAAGCTTTGTGAGTACTTCTCGCAGTCCATTAGGTGATTTTGCACAAAGCCGTACAAGCCAATATGCTTTAAACTTTGCAAACTCCAACTATTATCAGGACCAAAATTTGTATTCTCTGTCTGCTGAATGGAATTCAAATTTTAACTTGTTCAATACTAAGCTTGCAAACACATTGCGTGTTACTTATGATCACCAAAATGATCCACGTAGCTCGGATAGCCAAGTGTTTCCTTTTGTTGATATTTTACAAGCAGAGGGAAATTCTCCAAACTACCCTCTTACCTCTTTTGGGTATGAACCATTTACTTATGGCAACCTAAGAGATGTAAAAACCACTACGGTTTATGATTATGTAACTTGGATTAAAGGTATACATAATTTTACTGCTGGTCTACAAGCTGAGTTTAGCAAAACCAAAAATGGTTTCCAACGTTTTGGAACAGGCTATTACACATTTGCATCGTGGGATGATTTTGCGAACGGCGCTAATCCTACAGAATTTGCTATTACTTATCCATTGAATGAGGGCTTTAAACAAGCATATCCAAGCTTTAAGTTTGCACAATACTCTGCTTACTTTCAGGATGACATTTCTTTATCAGATAGATTTAGAGTATCTCCAGGTTTAAGATTGGATTTACCTACGTTCCCTGGCGTTGATGAGATTAGAACTCACGATCTGGTAAACACCTTGGCTTTCAATGGTGGTTATAATGTAAACACTGGAGTATTGCCAAAAACAAGAGTAATGTTCTCTCCGCGTATCGGTTTTAATTACGATGTTAACGGTGATCGCTCCTTACAAATACGTGGTGGTACCGGTATTTTCACGGGCCAGATTCCTTTTGTTTGGATCGTGTCTCAGTCTGGTGACTCTGGATTATTACAATTTACACAAACCTATTCTGGTGCGAATGTTCCAGGTCCGTTCAACCCAGATCCAACAGCTTACCGTCCAACAACATTACCTAAAGCGGGTACTACTATTCCAAGTGCTATCAGTGCTATGGATCCGAACTTAAAGTTTCCGCAAGTTTGGGGTAGCAACTTAGCCGTTGATGTTAAATTACCTTTCGGCATGATTGGTACTTTAGAAGGAATGTATAAAAAGGATATTAACAACGTTTACGGTACCAACGTTAACTTAGTTAATCCTCAAACAATGAATGTTTCTGGCTATCCAGACCACAGGGACTTATATCCAAGCTCCAATGCAAACAAGTTTGTTAATCCACTTGTAGGTGGTCTTCCAGTAGCAAATGGTACTACTGGTGGTGGCGCATTTAATGCTATCGTGTTAACTAATGGTAATCCTGGTCATTATTATAACGTTACTGCTAAACTAGACAAGCCGTTCAGCAATGGTTTATCAGTAAGTTTAGCTTACAGCAGAAGTGGTGCTAAAAATATTTATGATGGCAGCGGTGACCAATTAATCAATACTTGGTCTGGTACTCAAGTAGTAAATAACCCTAATAATCCACCTTTGAGCTATGCTAGTTATGTAGTTCCTAATCGTGTGATCGCAAGTATTCAGTATCGTAAAGAATACCTTAAACATTTAGCTACTACTGTATCTATGTTTTACGAAGGTTCAATCACAGGTAGGTTCTCTTACACTTATTCTCAGGACTTTAATCGTGATGGTCAAAGAAATGACTTGATATATGTACCTAAAGATGCAAGCGAAATTACTTTTTCACCGGTTACGGCAACAAATGGAACTGTTATTTACACAGCACAACAGCAAAGCGATGCTTTCTTTGCATACATAGCTCAGGATAATTACTTAAGCAAACGTATGGGTAAATACGCAGAGCGTAATGGTGCACAGTATCCATGGAGAAATCAATTCGATTTCAAATTTTTACAAGATTTATTTGTTAACGTAGGTGGTAAACGGAATACCATACAGTTTTCATTTGATGTATTTAACGTAGGTAACTTGTTAAACAGCAAATGGGGTAAATACAAGCTTATTAACAATAATTCAATCTTGGTTCCAACCAATGTATCAAGCTTGGGTACCACAGGTACTGTTAAACCAACCTTTAACTTAGCTACAGACAGAGGTTCCCTAATTACCAATACATTTAGAGATGATGTAAGCTTAAACTCAACTTACTTTATGCAGTTCGGGTTAAGATATATCTTTAACTAATCAATACATAATGAAAAAAGCCCTAAGCTATTTAGCTTAGGGCTTTTTTTTGATAAATGATAAATCACCACTAGTTTCGTATCAAATGAAAAGCCACTGCTTCTTTGCGGTGGCTTTTCATTTAAACTGGTATTGTAAATGTAAAACTTTAATACACAAACTCTCCAAATTCCGACTGCACTGTTACCTGCTTTTTATCGGCAGCCTCAACACGGCCAATTATCTGGGCATCTATACCAAAGATTTTTGAAATTTGGATCAGGTCTTGGGCTATGGTTTCGGGTACATAGAGTTCCATGCGGTGACCCATATTAAACACTTTGTACATTTCCTGCCAATCGGTACCCGATTCCTCTTGTATCAGTTTGAATAATGGCGGAACAGGGAACAGGTTATTTTTAATTATATGCAGGTTGTCAATAAAGTGCAGTACTTTAGTTTGGGCGCCGCCGCTGCAGTGTACCATACCATGTATCTGGCTACGGTAGTTATCCAGTATAGCCTTAATTACCGGTGCGTAAGTGCGGGTAGGCGATAACACCAGTTTACCGGCCGTTACAGTTTGGCCGTTGCCAATATCAATCAGATCGGTTAAGTTTTTACTGCCAGAAAATACCAGGTCTTGCGGTACGGCTGGGTCAAAGCTTTCGGGGTAGGTTTGCGCTACCAGCTTGTTGAACACGTCATGGCGGGCTGAGGTCAGTCCATTGGAGCCCATACCTCCGTTATATTCTTTCTCGTAGGTTGCTTGCCCATATGAGGTCAATCCTACAATCACATCACCAGCCTGAATGTTATGGTTAGAAATCACTTCATCGCGGCGCATACGGCAGGTAACGGTCGAGTCGACGATTACGGTACGCACGAGGTCGCCAACATCGGCTGTTTCACCGCCTGTTGAATGAATGCCGATGCCAAAGCTGCGCAGCTCTTCCAAAATTTCTTCCGTACCGTTGATGATAGCAGCAATTACTTCGCCGGGAATCAAGTTTTTATTACGGCCTATGGTAGAGGATAGCAGGATCTTGTCAGTAGCACCCACGCAAAGCAGGTCATCCAAATTCATAATTATAGCATCCTGTGCTATGCCACGCCAAACCGAAATGTCGCCGGTTTGTTTCCAGTACACGTAAGCCAACGATGATTTGGTGCCTGCACCATCGGCATGCATAATATTGCAGTAATCCGGATCGTTGGTAAGTATATCAGGAATGATTTTACAAAATGCTTTTGGAAATAAGCCCTTGTCAATGTTCTGGATGGCGCTGTGCACGTCATCCTTCGAAGCTGATACGCCCCGCTGATCATATCTTTGCTGAGAAATCATGGTCAAATATAAAGCTTACAGTTAGCTTTAAACAATAAAACCGTTACTTTGCCAAATATCACGTTCCTTATGTTTAAAACAGTACTACGTTACATTACCCAATGGCGACTCAGGCAGGCTTCACAGCGCAATTTTTTAATTTTTTGCAGTGTGATTGTAGGTTTGTTGGGCGGCCTGTCGGCAGTGGCTCTCAAATACCTGGTGCATTTTATGGAAGAATTGAGCCGGCATATTGCAGAGCATCTGCCTTTCCATATCATTTACGTGTTTTTACCTGCTTTAGGTATTTTACTTACTGTTGCTTATGAACACCTGATCAATCGCGATCATATACAAAAAGGCATCGGTAATCTGCTGATCAGCATCAAAAAAAACAAATCTAATATCGGGATAAATAACACGTACTCGCATCTCATCAGCAGTTCGCTTACAGTAGGTTTCGGCGGATCATCGGGCTTGGAGGCGCCTATTGTATGTACGGGTGCTGCGATAGGCTCAAACACAGGTCGTTTTTTTAACCTGAGCGCTTATGAAAAAACGATATTGCTGGCAGCCGGTTCGGCAGCAGGTATTGCAGCGGTTTTTAACAGCCCGATTGCTGGTGTACTATTTGCTTTAGAGATTTTAATAGGAGAGATTACCATTCCAACTTTTATCCCGCTGCTTATTGCTTCGGCAACAGGTGTTGTTGTAGGTAAAATGCTGAATTCGCGCCAGCTGTTTCACCTCGTTACGGAAGGATGGCTTTTTAGTGCCCTGCCATTTTATGTGCTATTGGGTATACTGAGCGGGTTTGTTGCTTTATATATTACCAATGTAGCTGATAGGCTGGAGAAAGGAATATTTAAAAAATACAATCGTTATGTAAGGGCTTTAGCAGGTGGCTTGCTGCTGGGTATTATCATTTTACTATTTCCACCGTTGTTGGGCGAAGGCTATCATTACCTTCAAGAAGCACTGAACGGTAACATGGAGGCTTTAAAAGAGGAATCACTCTATGCCGACTGGTTATCGCAACCTGTACTGATGCTCCTGTTCATCGCCGCTTTAGTACTTATTAAGGTTGTAGCAGCCGGTATTACGCTGGGATCTGGTGGCAATGGAGGTACCTTTGCGCCAACCATGTTTACCGGTGCATTTCTGGGCTTGCTGCTCGCTTATGGTGTTAATCAGACGGGTATCATACATTTAAATACCAGTAATTTTATAGCAGTGGGTATGGCAGGCGCTTTAAGCGGCGTTTTGCACGCACCGCTTACTGCTATATTTTTGATAGCCGAAATTACCGGTGGATATGTGCTTTTTATTCCGCTCATGATTGTTTCGTCTATATCCTACATCATAGCACGTATGTACAACCCGCACAATATGTACTGGACGCACCTGATCCACGAAAAACGCATCTATCCGGACCAGGATTATAGTATGCTAAGTACAATAGGGTTAGATCAGGTGATAAACCGCGAGTATACATTATTACAGAAAAGTACGCCAATGACGGAGTTTTTTAAAGCACTATCAACTACCAATGTTAATATATTTCCGATAGTTGGCGATAGCGGCGAACTGGAAGGGGTGATCTGGATGGATGAAATTCGCAAACGGCTTTTTGACAACCAGACTGCCAGTGCAACGGTTGGCGATTTTATGGTCAATCCACCGGCAATTGTGCAACAAGATCAGTCGGTAAGTAACGTTATGGAATTGTTTGACCGTTTGGACGTATGGCAGTTGCCGGTAGTGGACGATGGTAAGTTTATTGGCTTTATATCCAAATCAGCATTGTTAACCAAATACCGCCAGGCGCTTATCCAGCAACACCGTAACGCCGATTTTTTTGCACGGTACGATGATGCACATTGATTTCTAAACCAATACATAAAAAAAGCCCCGGTAGCTTCTGCTATCGGGGCTTTACTTTTAAGCGGGATTTTTATTTCAAGAATAACAATTCTCTGAATTTAGGCAATGGCCAAAGCGCATCATCAACCAGCTGCTCCAGTTTATCTACATGGTAGCGAATAGGGTCGAAGAAGGTTTTAACCGTTTCATCATATGCAATGGCACGCTCACGAACGTCTTCAATAACGTTAGCTTTTTTACGTGCTTCAACCATTTGGTCGTTATTGGATTTAATGAAATTAATATGCTCCGAAAGTTTGGTAATGATGGAAAGTTGTGCCTCATAACTGCTTTCAGGCAAGCCAATATCTTTTAAACCTTTTACGTTTTCAACCAGTTTGCTTTGGTAGTTGATGGCCGTTGGGATGATTACGCTGTTTACCAGTTCGCCCATTACACGCGCCTCAATCTGCAGCTTTTTGTAAAATTCCTCTAACAAAATTTCATGACGGGCATGTGCTTCACGGCGGGTAAATACGCTGGTTGACTCAAATAACGCCTGTGTTTTTTCTGACACCAGCGCGTCCAATGCTTTCGGTGTGGTTTTAATATTGGTTAAGCCCCGTGCTTCGGCTTCCTGCTGCCATTCCTCACCATAGCCATTACCCTCAAAGCGCACAATTTTGGATTCTTTGATGTAACGTTTAATGATGGTTAACAGGGCAACGTCTTTCTTTTCGCCTTTTTTCAGCAGTTTATCTACATCCACTTTAAACTTGCGCAACTGGTCGGCCACGATGGTGTTCAGCACAGTCATAGGATTAGCCGAGTTAGCCGATGAGCCGACTGCACGCAGCTCAAATTTATTACCGGTGAAAGCGAAAGGAGAGGTGCGGTTACGGTCGGTATTGTCCTTTAATATCTGAGGAATTTTAGGGATACCCTGCCATAATGAAGACTCTTCTTTGGCTTTGCGGCTGATGCGCGATGTCTCGATCTCGTCCAGAACTTCGGTTAACTGGCTACCCAGGAAAATGGAGATAATAGCTGGCGGAGCTTCATTAGCACCTAAGCGATGATCGTTATTTACTGATGCGATGGAGGCGCGCAGCAAGTCGGCATGTTCATAAACTGCTTTGATGGTATTTACAAAGAAAGTAAGGAACATGAGGTTGTTTTTCGGCGTTTTGCCTGGCGACAACAAGTTTTTACCGGTGTTGGTAATCATCGACCAGTTGTTGTGCTTACCAGAGCCGTTAACGCCGGCATATGGTTTTTCGTGCAGCAGCACTTTAAAGTTATGGCGCTTGGCAACACGGTCCATAACGTCCATCAGCAATTGGTTGTGGTCAATAGCCAGGTTAATCTCTTCATAAATAGGCGCGCATTCAAACTGTGAAGGCGCAACCTCATTATGGCGGGTTTTCAGCGGAATACCTAACTGCAGCGCTTCGGTTTCAAAATCCTGCATGAAAGCATATACACGGCTCGGAATAGAGCCAAAGTAATGATCTTCCAGCTGTTGGTTTTTGGCCGACATGTGACCAAACAGCGTACGGCCGGTTAAGTACATATCAGGACGCGCATTAAATAATGCCAAATCAACCAAAAAATATTCCTGCTCAATACCTAATGAAGCATATACCTTTTCAATGCTCTTGTCAAAGTACTGGCAAACATCAACCGCCGCTTTATCCAGTGCGCTTAACGCCTTTAATAAAGGTACTTTATAATCAAGCGCTTCGCCGGTGTAGGATACAAACACGGTTGGGATACACAGCGTGCGGCCCATGATGAACGCCGGCGAAGACGGATCCCAGGCCGTATAACCGCGGGCTTCGAACGTGTTGCGAATACCGCCGTTCGGGAAGCTTGATGCATCTGGCTCTTGCTGGGCCAGTGCATCACCGGTAAATTTTTCTATCGAGCCATCAACCGTGGGTTCGAAGAAAGCATCGTGTTTTTCGGCGGTGGTACCGGTTAGCGGTTGAAACCAATGGGTGTAATGTGTTGCGCCTTTGCTTATAGCCCATGCTTTCATGGCTGATGCGATCTGCTCGGCAGTATCACGGCCAATCGGCTCACCGTATTCAACAGAATTGATGATGCTATCGTAAGCTTCTTTAGAAATATACTCGCGCATTTTCTTTTTATCGAAAACATTTGCGCCAAAGTACTCGGAAATTTTATTAGAAGGAAAGTTAACCTCTTGTATGGTACGGGTTGCTACCGTTTGCAATGCCTGAAATCGGATATTTGCCATCTTTTTTTAGGTTGTTTAGTTAAGAAACGTAGCAAAAGTATGAATAACTTAACATTAAAAGGCTTCTTAACCATAATATAACATTGTAATGGCTGCAACTTAGTTGAAATTATAATAATTAAGTTTTGAAAAGTTTATCATCATTATAACATCGAAATGAATTAAATGAAAGTATAGCAAAAGTGTTACAAAATCACAAGCATGTTTAAACTTCCAAATAAAATTTAGTCTAAATTGGAAAATGTAAAACTAAATTTTTATCAGCATGCTTACCTCAAAATTCGATTTGTACAAGCGCGAGTGGCTCGACCTTGTATTTGCAGACCGCAACAAAGCCTATGGCGCTTATGATTTACGCGTTCACCATGGGGACTATGTTTTAAAAGCTCTGGCTATTGCTATGTTAGGGTTTACTACCACGTTTGTAACAATTAGTTTATTGGATAAGCCTAATGTGGTGCAGGAAAAACCACCAGTACAGGTCATCCCTGATATACCTATTCCGAAAATTAAACCTGAAGTTGAGAAACCGAAAGACCCTGTATTGAGTCATCCTAAGCAACCTGCAATTAGCAAGCCGGCTGCAACTTCATCAGCACCAAAGGTGGCTACCACCAGATTTGTACCACCTGTAGTTACGAACAGCCCGGCTGCCGTTGATCCGCCAACAATCAGTGATTTACAACATACTGCAATTGGTCCTGAAACAATTAAAGGCGATGGTAAAGTACAGCAGAATGTTGACAGCGGCGCACCTACTAATACGGGTCCAGGTAACGGAGTGGGCGAAGCAGAGAGCAACGCACCTTATTCACCAAATGGAATCGATGTATTACCTGAGCCGCTTGGTGGCAGCGGTGCATGGAGCAAGTTTCTGCAAAAAAACCTGCGCTACCCTTCAACAGAAAACCAGGGCCGTGTTACAATCAGCTTTGTAGTAGAAAAAGACGGTCATCTAACTGATATCACTGTGCTTAAAGGCATATCACCAGAACTGGATAATGAGGCATTGCGCGTGTTAAAATTATCACCCGCCTGGAAGCCGGGCATGCAAAATGGCCGTCCGGTGCGTGTTAAATTTACCGTACCTATTGTGTTTCAATTAAGCGAACAATAAGTATACCTTATATATAAGAGTAAACAAGCGCCTCAAAAGGGCGCTTGTTTTGTTTGCAACCATGTGGTTTTGGTACTACTGCAAACATCTTTAACGCAAAACGCAATATTTATCTGCGCGTTTCAACGCATTTTTCTAATTTTGGGCATTCATCCATAAAAACACAATACATTGGAGCAACACGAATTAACCACCGTTGAAACGGCCAAAGATTTAGGCTTACTGTCTGATGAATTTGAACGTATCAAAGAAATACTGGGTCGTACCCCCAACTTTACCGAGCTTTCTATATTTTCCGTAATGTGGAGCGAACACTGCTCTTACAAAAACTCTATCAAATGGTTAAAAACTTTACCCCGCGACGGCTCTCGTATGCTGGCCAAAGCAGGTGAGGAAAATGCCGGTTTGGTTGATCTGGGCGACGGCATTGGCTGTGCTTTCAAAATCGAATCACATAACCACCCATCAGCGCTGGAGCCTTACCAAGGTGCTGCTACAGGTGTTGGCGGTATTAACCGTGATATTTTTACTATGGGCGCGCGCCCTATTGCGCAGTTAAATTCTTTGCGTTTCGGCGACCTGAATAATGACCGTACCAAATGGTTGATTAAAGGTGTGGTAAAAGGTATTGGCGATTATGGTAACGCCTTTGGTATACCAACCGTTGGCGGTGAGCTGTTTTTTGATGAGTGCTATAATGTAAACCCGCTGGTAAATGCCATGTCGGCCGGTATTGTTAAGGCTGGCGAAACGGTTTCGGCTACGTCATATGGTGTAGGTAACCCGGTTTATATCGTGGGTTCAGCCACCGGTAAGGACGGTATCCATGGTGCGGCATTTGCTTCTAAAGATATTACTGAAGATTCAGTAAATGATTTACCTGCTGTGCAAGTAGGCGATCCGTTCCAGGAAAAACTGTTACTGGAAGCTACACTTGAGGTTATTAAAACCGGTGCCGTAATAGGTATGCAGGATATGGGTGCAGCCGGTATTATCTGCTCCAATTCCGAAATGTCGGCCAAAGGTGAGCATGGTATGCGTATTGACCTGGATAAGGTACCAACCCGCCAGGCAAATATGAAACCATTTGAAATCCTGCTTTCAGAATCACAGGAGCGTATGCTCATCGTGATTGAAAAAGGCCGTGAGGCTGATGTGGAAGCGGTGTTCGAAAAATGGGATTTGAACTGCGTACAGATAGGTGAGGTAACAGACACCAAGCGCCTGCATTACTATATGGATGGCGAACTGGTAGCTGATGTACCTGCCGAAGACCTGGTATTGGGTGGCGGCGCGCCGGTTTATGAGCGCGAATACCGTGAGCCTGCTTATTATCAGGAATACCAAAAATTCAACATCAACGATGTGCCGGTTCCGGAAAACCTGAAAGATGTTGCAGAGCACTTGATTTCACATCCTAACATTGCATCAAAACGCTGGGTAACCGACCAATATGATTCGATGGTTGGCACTGGTACCATGACCACCAACCGTCCGTGCGATGCAGCCGTGGTTGCCGTAAAAGGCACCGACAAAGCCATTGTTTTAACGGTTGATTGTAACTCACGTTATGTAAATGCAGATCCACAAAAAGGTACGGCTATTGCTGTTGCCGAGGCTGCACGTAATATTACCTGCGCCGGTGGCGAGCCGGTGGCAATCACCAACTGCTTAAACTTTGGTAACCCTTACGTGCCAGAGGTATTCTGGCAGTTTGTAGGCGCTATAAAAGGTATGGGCGAAGCCTGCCGCAAGTTTGATACACCGGTTACCGGTGGTAATGTGAGCTTCTATAACCAGTCATCAGATGAAGGTCCTGTGTTCCCCACACCAACCATTGGTATGTTAGGTGTGATGGATAACATAGATAATATGATGACTGCCGACTTTAAGCAGCCCGGCGATTTTATTTACCTGATCGGCGAATCGCAAAATGATATCGCATCATCACAATACCTGGCATCATACCACAAAATACAAGCATCACCTGCGCCGTATTTTGATCTGGAAAAGGAATACGCTATGCAACAGGTTGTGAAAGAGCTAATCAAGCATAAAGCTATCCAGTCTGCACATGATGTTGCTGATGGTGGTTTGTACATCGCCATGTTAGAAGCAGCTATGCCATTAGGCTTGGGCTTTGATATTGCTACCGACAGCGACATCCGCAAAGATGCCTTCCTATTTGGTGAGGCTCAGGGCAGGGTAGTGGTAAGCGTTGCGCCGGAAGAGCAAGACCGCTTTGTGGAAATGATGGCTACCAGCGGCGATGTGGATTACACTTTGCTGGGTACCGTAACCAACGGCTTTTTAAATGTAGATGAAGAGCTTTACGGCCACATCACCGATATTAAATTAGTTTACGACAACGTATTACACGTTACCTTAGGCGAATAACTAAGATGCTAAAGCTTAACCGGATACACCACGTTGCCATTATTTGCTCAGACTATCAGAAGTCGAAGCATTTTTATACCCAGGTGCTGGGTTTAAAAGTAGTGCAGGAAGTATACCGGGCCGAGCGCCAATCATACAAGCTTGATCTGGAAGTGGACAACCACTACCAGATCGAGCTTTTCTCTTTCCCCAACCCACCTTCAAGACCATCGCGCCCGGAGGCAGCAGGCTTACGCCATTTAGCTTTTGAGGTTGATGATGTAGCCGAAGCGGCTGCCTACTTGCAAAGCCAGGGGGTGCAAACTGAAGATATACGCATTGATGAACTTACCGGCAAGCAGTTTACCTTTTTTGCCGATCCAGACGGTTTACCGCTGGAGTTTTATCAGGTGTAAACATGTCGGGCGTTTTTCGTTTCAAGCAGTTTGCGATTAATCAGCAGGGCTGTGCCATGAAAATCAATACCGATGGCGTGCTTTTAGGTGCACTTGCTCAAGCAAATTCAAATGCTCGCATACTCGATATTGGTACCGGTACAGGTGTTATTGCCTTGATGCTGGCGCAACGATTTACAGATGCGTATATAGATGCAGTTGAACTGGATGAAACGGCAGCTATAACCGCCAGGCAAAATTTTGTGCAGTCGCCATTCGCAGACCGGCTGCAATTATATGCAGAAAGTTTTCAAAGCTATTTTGAAGGTAATGCTGAAAAAAAGTATGATGTCATCATATCTAATCCACCATTTTACATCCAGTCACTACATTCGCCCACGGCAAACAAAACGCTGGCCAAGCATGCTGATTTAAGTTTTTTTAATGACCTGATTTGTGCTTCAGTAAAGCACCTGCATATTGCAGGTAAGCTATGGCTTATACTGCCTGTAACCACAGCCCAGGCAGTTAAACAGATAGCAACCGGGCAGAAGTTGTTTCTCCAACAAATAATTACCATACATTCGTATCCCGGCAGCGATGCGCATCGCGAACTGTTAGCATTTGGCCTTCAGCAAACAGAACCAACCAGCCAACGTTTTATTATCTATAATGAGCCCAAAAAGTATAGCCAGCAGTACGAGCAAACATTGAAAGACTTTTTTACCATCTTTTGATGTGTCGCTTTGTTAAGCTCTTAGCTCTTTAAGGTTCAGCTATTATTAAAATACAATTTTACTATGACCCGCATAGGTTTGATATCTGATACGCACAGTTACCTGGACGAAGCCGTTTTTGAATACTTTAAAGAGTGCGATGAGATATGGCACGCGGGAGACTTCGGCACGCTTGAACTGGCCGATAAGCTTGCTGCTTTTAAGCCGTTAAAGGGCGTTTACGGAAATATTGATGATAAGGACTTGCGTGCGGTATACCCTGAGAATTTACGCTTCAAATGCGAGAATGTGGATGTTTGGATGACACACATTGGCGGCTACCCGGATAGGTACAGCCAGGCGGTAAAAAAAACAATTTATACCGATCCGCCAAATCTGTTCATCAGCGGACACTCGCACATCTTAAAAGTGCTGTTTGATAAGAAAATCAACTGCCTGCATTTAAATCCCGGAGCAGCGGGTAAACAGGGTTGGCATAAAGTGAAAACCCTCATGCGATTTTCAATTACAGGCAGCCGTATTCATGACCTGGAAGTAATTGAGCTGAAGTAGGCTGTGTTGCTTCGCTGCTACATCAGGTTCTGCTTTTGATGCTCTAATTCAAAAACAGAATCAATTAATAACTCTTTTTGCTGTGATGCAGCCACAGCCAGCCGGTCGCATCGCTCATTTTCGGGATGACCGGCATGGCCTTTTACCCATACGAAACGAACGTTGTGCAGCTTGCTTACCTGCAAATAGCGCAGCCATAAATCTTTATTTTTTTTGCCAGCAAAGCCCTTTTGCAACCAGCCATGTACCCAGCGCTTCTCAATCGCATCCACTACGTACTTTGAATCGGAATAGACTGTTACCTGCTGATTAGGGCTTTTGAGCGCTTCCAGTCCCTTAATTACGGCCAGTAGCTCCATGCGGTTATTAGTCGTCTTTCTGAAACCCTCTGCCAGCTCTTTATAATGTTTGCCAGCCCTTAGCACAACGCCATATCCACCCGGACCAGGATTGCCGCTGGAAGCTCCGTCTGTAAAAATCTCGATCATAAAATTCTGCACAATATTAGGCATTTAGCAGGGTGCAGGCAGAATTTTATATTTTTTTAAAAAAGTATTTGCAAACAAGGAACATATTTCTACCTTTGCAATCTCCAAAACGCGGTAGATGTAGCTCAGTTGGTTAGAGCACTAGATTGTGGTTCTAGGGGTCGTGGGTTCGAGCCCCATCATTTACCCAAAAGCCTCTCATTATTATGAGAGGCTTTTTTGTTTAATATTGATATTGGGATTATCATGACTCTTTACAATAAAACCTTTATATCTTATTATATCAAAACGTTTGTTTGCACACATGCAACAACGGGCAATCACAAGCCAATGAATCTAAAGGTTATCATTCAACGTAATTTATCTCCTGTTAATCACAATAAAGTATTTTGAATACAAGATAGTTGATAGAATGCCTGTGAAGCTTTTTGAAATTGTAACTTTAAAAGCTGCAAGTACGAAAATTGTAACATGATATCCGCTTCTTACGAAATACTATGAGATACAGCGAATAAAGATGGAGCATCTTAAAACATTAATCAGCAAACAAGTGGTCATCAGTGAAAGTGACTTACAAACTGTCATCTCTAAATTTCGCATAAAAGAGCTGAAGAAAGGCCAACTGCTTCTCAAGCGCGCGCAAATTGCAGGCCAGTACTATTACATCAACAGCGGGGCACTGCGCTTCTATTACGGTGACGAGCCGCAGCTGACGGCGTGGGTGGTGCTGCCGGGCGAGTTTTTTGCGGAGATTTCCAGTTTAAATCCGCAGCAGCCAACTCGCTTTAACGTGGAAGCGGTTGAAGCCACTGAGCTGTTTTGCATCGATAAAGCCGACATGGAACTGCTTTACCAGCAACTACCTGCCTGGCAGGAATTTGGCCGCAAGACATGGGAAGCCATGGCGATACGGATGATCGACGAAATTATCCGTTTCCAGACCTTAAGTGCCGAGGAACGCTACCTCGAATTTTTGCGAAAGCCGGGCTTCATGCAGCATGTTACCGTCAAGCAACTGGCCTCTTACCTGGGTATAACACCTAACGCGCTGAGCCGTATCCGCAAAAATCTGCGATAGTTTAAATTACTACCAAATGGTAGTTTTTGGCGTTTTCATAGTGGGTATTTTTGTTGCATCAATACAAAAATATCTACTATGAAAAATACAATACTGGTTGCAGGTGCAACAGGCAACTTAGGAGAAAAAATTTGCAGGGAGTTAATAAAAAGAGGAGCTACGGTAAGGGCCATTGTCCGTAACGAAAGTGAGCCAGCTAAGGTTGAAGCTTTGCAAAAGCTTGGTGTATCCATCATTAAGGCAAACTTTGCCGATGCATCACATTTAGAGGCAACCTGTTCCGACATATCCTGCGTGGTATCTGCATTAGCTGGGCTGCACGATGTTATTGTTACTGCACAATCGCAGTTATTAAATGCTGCCGTGCAGGCTGGCGTGCCCCGTTTTATTCCATCCGACTTCTGTACCGATTATACGCAGCTATCCGAAGGTGACAACCGCAATTTTGATCTGCGTAAAACGTTCAAAAACTTAGTAGATAATAGTGCCATCAAACCGACCTCCATCTTTAACGGTGCTTTTTCTTATGTGCTGCAATACGGCATACCGCTGTTCAATCCCAAGGATCATACAATTGCCTATTATGAGGGTAAACAGGACTGGAAAATTGATTTTACCACACTGGATGATACTGCCGCTTTTACTGCAGCTGCCGCGCTCGATGACGAGACACCGCGATATCTGCGCATAGCCAGTTTCCAGGTAAGCCCTCATGACCTGGCATCCTTAAGCCAGCAATTGTATGGTGAGGCGTTCCGGCTGGTAAACAGCGGTACGATGGAGCAGTTCTCTGCATATAACCAAAAACTTAGAGCAGAAAACCCGGAAGGGGAAAAGGAACTTTACCCAAGATGGCAACAGGCACAATACCTGTACAGTATGTTTGCAGCTCATCACACTGGCCTGGACAATAACCGCTATCCAGATCTTTCCTGGTCGTCTGCAAACGAAGCACTACAACAAATATAACCCTGATAGTACCTACAGTTATGCAAAACAAATATACCGACGAAGAACTGATTCTTCATTGGCCGGGCTTCTCTAATCATTACGTTGAAGTAAACGGAATAAGCTTACATTATGTAGATGGTGGTAGTGGCCCTGCGCTTGTTTGCCTGCCCGGTTGGCCGCAAACTTGGTACTCTTACCACAACTTAGCGCCTGCGTTAGCGCAATATTTCCGCGTAATCGTGGTAGATATCCGGGGCATGGGTAGCTCGGCTACGCCACCGGACGGCTACGACAAGAAGACGATGGCTACAGATATATATGAACTAATTCAGCAGCTTGGTTTAGAACAGGTGTACCTATTCGGTCATGATATCGGCGGCATGGTAGCCATGAGCCTGGCTTTTAACTATCCGCAGGTGGTGGCGAAGCTGATCGTAGCAGACGGCCTTCATCCCAGCGAGGGTATGATGCAAATGCCTTTGATGCCTGCTGCCGATACATTTGGTGACAAAATTGATACCCGACGGCCTTACACCTGGTGGATGGGCTTCAATCAGGTTAAAGGGTTGCCTGAGCAGCTGCTGGAAGGGCGTTACCGCTACCTGCTGGATTGGCTTTTCCACTACGTGATGGTTGATGACAGCAGAATATCGGACTTTGAGAAGGAAATTTACGCCGCTGTTTATAACCAGCCTGAGCGCATCCGTGCCTCCAATGCCTGGTACCAGGCATTTAACCAGGATATTGAAGACAGCAAGGAGTATAGCCGGCTAAGCATGCCAGTACTCGGCATCGCCAGTAATGTATCTTACGGATTTTATCAGTTTGCGCTTCCCGCATTAGCAGAGCAGTATGAACTGATTCACCTGGCAGATACAGGGCATTATATGTTCGAGGAAAACCCGGAAGCCGTAATTGAGATAATTATCAAAAGTTTAATGAATAATAAAGTTGAATAGGGGCTCAAAGCTATTTTTATAGTCAGTAGTCGCTTATAAATTCATTAAAAATACATGCGCCAGCTCATGTACAATAACCCGCTTATCTTCTACGATACTAATCCGTGGAAGATGAGCCGGTTGCTCAAGAATGGTTTGACTACAAACGATCTACAGTCTTTGCGGGGATGTTAATAGCGCTGATGCAGATTTGCAAAACCCGAACCGATGCGATTGCTCTCCATCACAAGGGAGCCGTTAATTTTAAAAGCTGACCAAATATGAGTTGATACGAATAATAAATTTGGATGCTTTGAACTCCTTCCAAGTTAGTTAGGCCGAAATGCTGTAGGCGAATAAGATGTATTTCTTTTGAAGAAATTAGAGAATTGGGCTATATCGTCAAAACCCAATGTCCAGGCAATTGCACCGATACTCCAGTCGGTTTGCCGCAACAGAATCTTCGCCTCCTGGGTGACGCGCATGGCGATCAGATTTGTGGTAGTATAACCAGTCGAATCTTTCAAACTTTTGTTCAGGTGATTAACGTGTATGGCCAGCCGTTCGGCATACTGATGAGCTGTACGTAGCGTTAAACGCTGGTCGGCAGATTGCAATGGGAACTGGCGTTCCAGCAGTTCAATGAACAGCGACGATATTCTTTCCGATGCATTTTGCGTGTTGCTCATTACTGCCATGGGTGTCAGCTTTTGCCCATAGTGAATCAGCTCCATCACCAAGTTCCGTAGCAGGTCATATTTAAATTTGTAATCTGCAATTATTTCTTTCTGCATTTTGCGGAAAATATATTCAATTTCATTCGTTTCCTGTTCATTAAGCTGAAACACAGGCGTACCGCCAGGCTGGAAAATTGGCATATCTTCCAGCACAACGCCAGACTTGGACGGCAACAAGAAATCTGCAGTGAAAACACAGAACATACCGTTTTGATTAGCATCTACCGGATTCCAGTTATAAGGGATTCTTGGTGTGGCAAAAAGCAAAGCATTGCCATCAACCTGAATGGTTTTATCGGCGTAGTCTGCGCTGCTCTTACCTCTAAGCCAGGCGATCTTATAATAACTTCTGCGGCTGTAGGGCATTTGCCGGGTTCCGTCGTGTTTATTAAATAGCTTTTCGCTTTCAAATACGTTGAAATGCCCGATTTCTTCAAGGATACGATCAGGCAAGGCCGCACCGTTTCTCTGATAGAAATCCTGCAGTGTTGAGCTGGCTACCTTTTCTATCTTCTTGTTCACTTAATCGAAATCTATTTTAATTAATTTAACCCTTGCTAACACTTTATAGCAGATGTTTCCCGCGGACGAGGAATTGCTTATTTTAAAGTACCTAATGTAATATATCCAACCGTTGCCTGCAAAATAATTTGCGGCTGCCTGTCAGGTGAAATGTTCTTAGGAAATAAGCTTAAACAGCAATTATAAAGTTCTTCCTGATATATAATTAAAGGATTAACAAAAGAAGCGGATAGCTTTTACTATCCGCTTTAATTTTGTTAACATTAACTTAGATAAACATACCGCCTGAAGCCTCAATTCGTTGTCCGGTTATCCAACGGGCATCTTCTGTACACAGGAATGCTACCACGCCGCCAATGTCTTCAGCTACACCAGGTCTGCCTAATGCGGTAACGGCACTAACCGCTTTTTGAGATTCCTCGCTGTTGCGTAAATGTGCATTACCGAAATCAGTCATGATTGCTCCGGGTGCTACCGTGTTAGCTCTAATGCCTCTTGAACCGAGTTCTTTACCCAGGTAACGGGTAAAAACCTCAACAGCACCTTTCATGGCCGCATAAGCGGATGATTTAGGGTAGGTGATACGGGTAAGGCCGCTGGAAATGTTTACGATACCGCCGCCATCATTTAATAACGGAAGCAATTCTTGGGTTAAAAAATAAACACCTTTAAAGTGAATATTCATTAACTCATCAAAAAACTGTTCTGTTACATCGCCAATCAGCTGATAACCGCCAACACCAGCATTATTAACCAAAAAATCGAAATGGTCGGTACCGAAATCTTCGATTAACTTTTCTTTCAAATGTTCTTTAAATAGACCAAAGCTGCTTACTACGCCAGTGTTCAACTGTAGTTTGGAAGCTTTTCTGCCGCTTTGCCGAATCTGAGCTACAACTTTGTCTGCTTCTGCTTCATTAGTGTTGTAGGTTATAACTACGTCAATACCTTTTTCAGCAATACGCAGGGCCATGTCCCGGCCAAGTCCGCGGCTTCCGCCGGTTATGAGTGCAATTTTACTTTCTCTTGTTGCCATTGTGTTTCTACTGCTAAATCTAAATTGTTACACAAAGTTAGACCGACTGGCAAGGTGAGTGTTTGGTAAATTCAATCGGATATTTGAGAAATTCAAATAATCAGTCTTTGCTCAACCTGTTAAACTCCGGAACGGCCGCCTCAATATTCCGTTAGGCCTCATCCAAAAGGTTTTGATGAACGAATAGGATCGATGCGGTGTTGATATAAGCGATCATAGATTCTTATTTCGAGACCAAAAATGTTAAAGGCTTTAGCGCAAATAAATACCCATTATTAAAGCGGCCGTTATTGTAAGTTTGCTGTTCTTTCATAGCGTTTCCCATTCCGAAGTGTTGATTAATTCAAATTTGACAGCCAAGGTCATTTAAACTGTATGGATTTTCCTAATATAGCCTCCGAGTAACATTTAGGCCTGAAGGCTTTGCAAAACAGTAAAGAAATTATTTTCACCCCAGTGATCGGTAATCTTGCCATCGTTTACTGCTAAGATATCGATCACCTTGATAATAACATGCTTTTGACTTGCTGGAATACCCATGAGCTCCATAGTGTGGATTGCGGTAATCTCTTTGCGGGTGGCCACCTTGTTGTCTTCAGCAAACATGTCTTTGATTTCGACCTTGATGTCTGAAAATGCACCATGTAAAATGCCCGTGAAAAAGTAAATGAGGCCATCCACACCCTCAGGCATGCCTGGTACGCCAGAATGGTTGACAAAATCCGGACTTACCATTTCTTTCAGCAACTCCATGTTGCCACCTTCAATAACTTCCTTGTTGTAACGGGTAATAAGTGATTTGTTTGCTTCTGTACTCATGATTATTTCTTTTAGACAAAGTTACCTACAGAGGCGAAGTTACCTTAGTGTCTAAAGCTCAAAAAAGGCACTGAAAAGCTCAAGGAACGTAATTTTTGGGTAGAACACCAAAATATTGCTTGAATGCTTTGGAAAAGCTTGAGTGGTTTTCATAACCCGCTTCTACATACACATCGCCCGGCTTTGCTGCTTTTGCGCGGAGCTTGTTAGCAGCTAATGTGAGTCGCTGAATTTGCAGCCAGCGTGCCGGGCTTTCATGGTACACCTGCTCAAATTTTCTTTTGAATGTTGCCAGGCTCATGTGGCAAAGAAAGGCCAATTCTGTCAGCGTTAGTTGTTCCGTTAGGTGTGCTTCTATCACCTGGCGTAATCTTTCCTCTTCCGGACGGGCAGATACCGAACGCAAGCTAGCGAGCAGGCCAGGGTGTTTGCTATTCAAATAGGCCAGCAATTCGTTCAACTTGGCATGCATTAAAGGACTATTCATCAGTTCCTGGTCCATTAGTGTATTTACACTTTCAATAAAGCTATGCAGGTAATTATCCCGGTTAAATAAAAGATATGGCGTCCTGGTATCCTGCATTGCACGAGGCTCCTGAAACTGTTCAAGTGCGTTATGCAATGTCTGGCCGTCAAAAAAAATCATAGTACTTTTAATTTGAGCATTTGGTCCCAATCGCTCGGTGAAAAGCACATTGCCAGCTGCCAAAAGCAGTATATGATTTGGCGTGAGGTTAATCGTTTTGTTTTCTATATGTAGTACTTTTTCACCTTCGGTAATCAAACTGATCATGTGCTTGCCAAGACTCGCTCTGCCCTTAATAACAGGGACAGACGAAGTGTAGGGCACAAAAACAACAGCATCATTATTTGGCTGACCGTTCAAAAACAGGTCAGGAACAGGTACAGTTTCCATAAGTCGTAAATTTACATAACAGCTTCCATATAGCAACTAAACCCTTAGGTAAAGTAACATATTGTTAAGGGGTAACTGATGATCTTTCCAGGTAAAGGAGATAGCTAGTGCAATCAGGGCATTACAATAACCTTTGAACAGAGAATGATAAAAGTGTTTACTTTTTTGCTCCGAAATATTGATACAAAGTGATACTGCTTTAGTTACTAAGCAAATGTTTCCTGATTTAATGGTATCGGCGTAGCGGGAGATATGTCTTCCGGTAATTTCAAATAATCCGGGTTTAGGTTATCATTAGTTATTACCCAGGCACACCCCCTAACACTATCAACCCCAATAATTCGATGCACTTGGTCGGGGTGCATATATATTAATGTTGGCCTCGTCATTACATATTGCTACAAATCAATTTCAATAGTAACACTGCCTTTTTCAAGCAAAAAGAAAGTATGACGGTAGTGCTGTTCGGGCTGTTCCCATACGTTGAGGCCAGGAAGATTTTCAAAAGCAAACTTTTCGATGCTGATCGCCGCATCAGACTCGTCACCAAATGTATTTACAGGAATTGAGCGGCGTTTTTGTGCATTGTTTTTTACTGGATAAATTAGCCTTTCTTTTTATGATTTATACCCATGCTTTTTAAAAAATAATAGTGCCGTAATGAATGGTTTAGAACTGAAAGATTAGCGGCACCGGCGCTATTCCTTCTTTATAAAAGGCAGAAGCTGCACTGCAAGTAAATGTGAATACACCTTGGCTCCAGCTAAGTTAAGATGATTATTATCTGCTAAATAACTGGCGTTTTCCATTGATTTCAATAGCACTTCAGGCATCTGTAGTTTTGTACTATCTGGAAGAGATTTGTATATAGGAATTGTAGTTTCCTTTTCATCTTCGCTCCGGAACGTAACTGGAAGGAAGAAAACTATTTTAGAATTTGATTGATGTCCAAGCTTTAAAAGTTCATTAATATACTGTTGGTACCTGGCAACAGAGCCCTTATCATTATAATTATTAAAATCCTGAAACTTTAAAAAAGGCGTAACCGAGTGATATTTATTTTCGCTTATGGGTTGAAATCCAAAATGGCCTTCCGTTTTTTCCACGTTAATACGCATTAAGTTTCTTACTTCATCTACAATAAATAATTTACTGGTTACATATTTATTGGCGAGTTGTAGTAAGAGTCTGCATTTACTTAAAAAATTCAGGTGGCTTAATAGCTGATTTGCAGTTCCAAATATTTCAAGGTTAAGGTCGTCCTGATGTTTTAGGAGATAGTCAGGTACTTCGGGCAGCATGGGGGTGAGTTCGATAAATAAAACTTTTGGCGATTTGTTTTGCATTAAACGCCTGGCGATAATGCAATTACTTAATAACGTACCACCGCTGATGCCAGCATTATAAATGTGTTTATTACCTAATGTCTGCTTTAAAACTTCAGGATCAATACTTGTCTGCACCCTGCTCGAACCTATAAAGTAATAAGAAGTATCAGTGGCCTGTAAGGACTGCCTAAAAAAAGTATAAATTAATGTGTTCTTTCTGGAAGTGGCGTACTGGCGAATAAAGCAAAAGGCAATCAGACTTATAATTGATGTGAAAAGGATAAGTTTAAAAACGGATTTTTTAACGCGCATAGTATCCTTTATTAAAATTGTACATAATAATTATCCACCCCGTTTGTGATACCGAAAGCAATAATTAAAAGAGCCAGTTGCGTATATATAAACCAACGCGAAATTAGAGGCTTACTACCCACATATTCATCAAACTTTATAGTGCCGGCCTTTGAATAGTGATAATCAACTAGCAGAAACGCACCGATAATTATAGCTATATTGTTAAGGTTGTTTCTGAAAAAATAATCAGGAAAGTTTCCGGGTGAAAGAAATACTCGATGTATAAGGGAAGTTAAATCGGGAGAAACAAATACCAATGCTAGAACAGACGCCAGCATTAAGTGATATACAACTCCAAGCTTTCGTCTTACACCAGGATATGGTAAAGCTTCTAAATTGACTTTTTTCTCAATGATGATCCAGGAAGCATTCATTAACCCCCAAATCAGGAATATTTGAGATACTTCATGCCATAATGCAATCAGCAAAAAAGTGATCAGCAAAATAGCGTTGGTATATCTTCTTTTGCGATCTTGTTTAGCAAGGTTAAAGAAAAAATAATCTCTAAACCACTCATTTAACGTTATATGCCATCCTTGCCAAAAATGTTGCCGCGAAAATGATAGGTATATCCTGTTCCGGAAATTGTCTTTTAAATTAATATTAAAGATTTTAGAAATCCCCTGAAAAATGTCTATGAAAGAACTGAAGTTAAAATAGAGGTAAAAAAAGAAAAGCAGTCCGGCTATTAAATAACACGGTCCGCTTATTTCGGTGCTTACTAAATTTTGCAGTAACGCCGAAAGCCTTTTTCCTACTACAATATTTTTAAAAAGACCGATCAGTATCAAACGCAGGCCCGAGGATATGGAAGAGTCTGTTATACTAATCTGCCTGAATTGACTGAAAAGATACTTTGCACGGTGAAGCGGACCTGAAAGTATACAGGGGAAGTAGATAAGATAAATTAATACCAGCAAGAAGTTCTTCTCGGGTTGTATGTATTTTCTTTTAATATCAATAAGGTAACTGATACCATTAAAAGTAAAGTAAGAAATGCCAAGTACCTGTATTATGGAACTGTTGGTTTCACTTAAATAATTGTTCTTAACAGAGGTAAGATGCCGGAAGTGAAAGTCGGGAGTAATTACTTTTATCAGTATAAGCGGAGCAAGTGCCAGGCTAATAAAAAGCCAGGTTTTTGCTGGATATCTTTTGATAAGAAAACCCAGGCAATAAATAGTAAAGGAAAACAGTAACAGAAAAATGATTTTATCGCCAGCCAAAAAATAATAAAAAAGCAAGCTGGAAGATAATAATCCCTTCCACTTATGGGGCGGAGGGATTATTGAAACAATAGCGATTGAAAAAAGTAAGTATAGCAGTAAAAGCAATAGATCAAGAGAGGGCATGTTGTTTTTTTCTTAATCTTGCTGATTCTATTGTTCGCATCATGATCTGCTTGGCATAGGTAATAGGTTCGGAGTTATTTATCTCATAATCCTTTAAAAATTCCAGCATATGTTTCAGACAGTACTTCATTTCCTGGCGTGCAATGTTTGCGCCTGCACATACATGGGGGCCGCTTCCAAACGCAAGATGATTGGTGCCCGGCCTGGAAAATATTAATTGATCCGGATTCTGGAAAACAGCTGGGTCGCGATTGGCGCTCGCAATACACAAGTACAATTTGGAATTAGCTTCAATGGTATGGCCTTCATATTCAACAGGCTCTTTGTTAACCCTAACCGTATATTGCAAGGGAGCTGTGAACCGAAAAAGTTCTTCAATTATTGCTGACAGCTGTTCTTCATCACTGGCTAATACAGCTTCCATTAATAGGGGTTTATCTATAAGCTCAAGCAGCGCCATAGATAAACTGTCCTTAGAGGTTTCAAAGGCGGCCATTAATGAAACGGCTAAAATGGAAAGTATATCTTCATTATCATAGCTAATGCCCAGCTTATTGCTTATGGCCATAAGGTTTTCTTTATAGCCTTGCTTGCTATTAATGTTGTTAAACATTTCATTCCCGGAAAGAAACCACTTGTTAATCTCCTGATAAACCTGTTTGGGCACAAAAAGGTCCTGGCTTCTCGCTATCATGTTAGAATACTTCTTAATTTGACTGAAGCTATAGTTATCCGGCAGCGAATAGAAGCGTTTTATTACCTGAAAGATAAAGTAAGCGCAATAGGTGACCAGATCAAAGTCCTGTTCGTTCTTGAATTTTTGGTTCACTTCTTCTACAGATTCGGAGAGAATTACCGGCAAATCAAATTCTTTAAAAGCCTTTCCCATCACAAGTCTTGCATTTTTGTGATCCTCGCCATTCAGGTACATTGCCCACTTCTTGGTTCCGGCAGATAAATAAGGGCAGGCACTTTCCTTGAAAATATAGGGTTCCTTTTCCAGGAAATACTGACTGAGTTCGGAAACCTGGTACTTCGATGAGCGAAGAATTTCATACGACTCCTTATGTCTGAAAAACATCCAGGCACCGTGAGAGCCTTTATGTATTGGGTTTTGCTCCCTGCATTCTTTCAGATGCTTGTACGGATCCTCGAAATACCCTTTACTATATGGATTCCATGTTACTTTTGACTCTCCACCCATGCAGTAAGTTTATTAATTGTATCGTACTCCGTAAATATGGTAGGATCTATTTGTTCTATACCGGTTATATTTTCTACCTCAAATGCCAGTGAGATCAAAGACAAAGAGTCGAGATGGAAGCTTTCAAATTTTTCGTCACCGGATATTTCTTCAACAGGAAGTCCGGCCTCAGTTGCAATAAGTTGAGTTAGTAATAGTTTAATATCCATTAGGGTTAATATATATAATTGTTGGAGGTTCAAAGCAGGGGTTTTGAACTGGTTCTGTTTACGGTTAAACGAATATAAGGTTGTGTTTGAATTAGTGGATAGTGAATAATTATAGCGAACTTTTCGCTATATATTTATGATATAATTGAAGAAACTTAATTCCAGTTTTTTTACTGAATAGGAGTTAAATGGGCCTCGTCTTTCTCCGGATATATTTGATGTTTGCATATGTTCTCAACGATAATCACCATTTAAAATATCGATAGCTTCCTGATTTACCTCGTTTTCTATTTCATCTTCAGTCGGGTATTGCGCAATTCTTTCAATTTCTGCCAACAAAAGAGGATGTGTTGTATTTCTTAGAAGGCTTATCAATATAGAATATTCCCACATCACATCATTTGTATTTAAAATGCCGATCAACTCGGGAATGAACCTTTCGATAAATGGTTTTAAAGTATCTGCCAGAGGTTTAGCGATTGGCCAATTCAAATCTTGCAGCCACTCCAGTAAGTCGGGAACAATAGGACGTATTTGCTCAAAAGGTAGTTCTTTAAGCTTAGCAATTGATTTGTGATCATGTTTGTGTTTGGGTATAAGTTCTTTAACATCCATATAGATAAGGTATCAGATAAATATATTAAATCGTTATTAGCCTGACTTGCAAGGAGGGTAGGCATTTTAGGTTCAATAAAGATTCTGTTTTAGTGGTTCTGTATTTATAGCATGTTCATTCACATGCTTTACTATTAAAAGTAGCTTCACATGCTTTGCTTTTCGGGGGCAACTGGTTGCATCGTGATCTTAACTCAAATGCTTAAACGTTATCTCAATCAGCAGCATCATTGCAACATACTGCTTAAGAAAAGGCTTCAAATACCTTAATGCGTACGATAATTGGTTCTCAACCGTCCGTTGAGATATAGATAGTTTGAGGGCAATCTCGGTATTAGTTAAATGTTCCAACCTGCTCAGTACAAATATTTCCCTGCATCTCGCTGGCAGGTTATCCAACACCCGTTCCAAATCTTTTTTAAGCTCAACTTTCCAAATGTTGCCTTCGCCATCGTTGTGGTCTGTACCTACATTAGTCAGTTTTTCGTAGTCCTCGATGTATGTGAGGCGCGAGGTACTGCTTGCTTTAATGTGATTATATACCCGGTAACGTGCTGCAGCAGTCAAGTAGTTTTTGAAACTAATAATATTCAGCACGCTTCTTTTCTCCCAGATATTTATAAATATATCGTTTACAATACCCATACATGCTTCGGTATCATGCAGATAAATAAAAGCTTTCTTGTAAATTATTGCCCAATACCTATCATACAACAAGTTAAAAGCTTTTCTGTCATGAAGCTTAACTGCTGCAAACAATTCGTCATCGGTGGGCAGGAACATCGTTTATATAATTGGAATTTAAATGTAACGTAATTAAATCGTTAACAACAAATTTTTTTGTTCAAAGCAACTGACTGCCGTCGTTTTAAAGATTGGTTCTCTAAAAAAATGAATTGAAAAAAAAGTTTTAAAAAGTATGTGAGTTTCCCTAACTATGGTTGTCTTTATAAGTACCAATTACACTTATGACCTTCCAGGAATATAAAGATCTGTACGAACGCTGTACCACGGGCAATTGCACGCCCGAAGAGCAACAGCGATTTGAAGCGTACCACGACGGCTTCAATCTGTCAGATACACCCTGGTCGGAAGGTTTTGGCAATCAAAAGTCGATTGAAAAACAGCTCAAGAAAGATTTTTATAAAAGGTTGCATCAAACCACAGAAGTTAAGAGAATTCGCTTCCCTTACTGGTCGGCAGCAGCGGCGATTATACTCATAGTAGGGGGATTGTTTTATTTAAACTATCTGGCCGGCACCAACTATAAGCTTACCAGCAGCAATCGTGTTAAGCACGGCACAGATAAGGCAACGCTTACCTTGTCAGATGGTAGGAAGATAATGCTGAATAATTCCGCACAAGGCATATTATCTACCGAAAACAATGTGTTGGTTGATAAGGATAATGCCGCACGGGTGATTTATAAAAAAGACGGATCGACAGGATTTGAAACCGGTCAAGCTTTTAATACCATGACAACCCCACGAGGCGGAAAATATGAGCTTGTCTTATCAGACGGTACTAAAGTTTGGCTTAATGCAGCCACATCCTTAAGGTACCCGGTTGATTTTGCGGGGAAAGAGCGTGTTGTGGAATTAACTGGCGAGGCCTACTTTGAAGTTGCTCATAATAAAGAAAAACCTTTCAAAGTATTGAGCAACGGCCAGGTTGTACAGGTATTAGGTACACATTTTAATATCAACGCTTATCCCGATGAAGATGCTATAAAAACAACCCTGCTTGAGGGTAGCGTTAAAGTATTCAGCAACAGTTTTCTATCGTCTACAAAAAAAGGCGCGTTAATCATTAAACCGAATGAACAAGCAACTTTTAAAAACAACACGTTTTCAAAAGCAACTGTAGATGCTGATGATATCATTGCCTGGAAAAACGGTTCAATGCTATTTAAAAATGCGGATGTAAAATCGATTATGCGCCAGGTTGCCAGGTGGTATGACGTAGATGTATTTTACCGCGGGCAGATAACAGATGACACCTACAGCGGAGAAATATCCAGAAATGCTGATCTCGACGAGGTAGTGAAGGCGCTAAAGCTAAATGATATCAATCTCCAGGTAAGCGGAAAAAGCATAGTGGTTTTACCATAGCAAAATATTTACTCAACAACCTAAACCTTATCACAACACTTACACCAAACCAATTTAACTAACCGATTTTAAACCCAAACCTGTAAATGATGAAGAAAAACCTTACTTAACTGCCTCAAAAATCTTAGCCAACAAAAAAGCCGGAAGCGCGCCAACACAACCGGCCGAACTGCTTATGCAGTGGTTTTGGCCTTAAGATTTCAGAAAACCTCGTGCGTTAACTTATTATCAAACCAAAACCTAACGAAACTATGAAAATTTATTTACGTGGTAGAATTTTCTATGTCTATTCATTTTTATCTCGAAGATCATTTTTATTGATGAAACTAATATTTCTGTTAACAATAGTTTTCACACTTCAAGTTCGGGCAGGAGTATATGCGCAGAAGATAACCCTGTCAGAAAACGGAGCATCTCTCGATAAACTGTTCAAAACAATCAAAAAGCAAAGCGGATATACCTTCTTTTATAAAAATAAGCTTCTGAAAAATACCAGGCCGGTAACTATCAGTGTTAAAGATGCTGATATTAAAGATGTGCTCGACCAGTGCTTTAAAGGACAATCGCTTTCTTATGAATTTGCCGGTAAAATCATTGTAATTAAAGGCTCAGCAAAGCAGCAGGTTACAGTAAATCCTTCTGTTTCGGCAATAAACATTACAGTTAAAGGAACTGTAAATGATGAAAAAGGATTGCCGCTGCCTGGTGCAACGGTAAGGGTTAAAGGCGGTACCAGAGCCGTTACTACTAATGAAAATGGTGAATTTACCATTGCAAATGTACCGGATAGTGCCACATTGGTCATCTCTTTTAGCGGCTTTAAAACGAGAGAAATTTCTGTGAAGGAAGACCTGCGCAACATTCGGTTATCGCCGTTGGATGCCTTGAGTGATGTGGTGATTGTTGGCTACGGCACACAAAAGAGGGAACGTGTTACCGGAGCAATTGCAGCAGTTGGCACTAAGGAATTGCAGCAAAGTCCGGTGGCTAATTTAAGTAATGCTTTGGCTGGCCGGTTGCCCGGCCTTTTAACCGTGCAAAATAGCGGCGAACCGGGAGCAGATGGCTCAAACCTCAACATCAGGGGATTCGGTACCACAAACAATGCGGCACCGCTTGTTTTGGTTGATGGTATACAGAGAGACTTTAGCGGTCTGGATCCAAACGAGGTGGAGAGCGTGAGCATTTTAAAAGATGCGGCATCAACCGCCATATATGGTATACAGGGTGCTAATGGTGTAATACTGGTAACCACTAAAAGAGGTAAGAATGGCGTAGCAACCATCGCGGCTACAGCGCAGAACGGCTGGCAGTCGCCCACCTCATTGCCGCAATATGTAGATTCTTATACCGGACGCAAACTTTACAAAGAGGGGCTTATAAATGACGGCCGTTTTTCTGATACCAGTGCCTATACCGATGCTATGCTCAACAAGTATCGTGACCGCACATCGCCCGCTTATGAGTATCTCTACCCCAATGTAAATTGGACTAAGGCTATGCTTAAACGTTTTTCCTACCTGTCACAAGCCAACCTGAATGTTTCAGGTGGCGGTGATAAAGCCAAGTATTTTATTTCTTTATCATATCTCCAGCAAAACGGTTTATACAATTATGAAGAAACCATCAGCCAATATGATATACAGGCTATAACCAAGAAATACAACTTCCGGTCGAATATTGATTTAGCGCTAACCAACAGGTTGTCGATGGAACTGAATCTGGGTGCCATTGTGCTTGACAGGAATTATCCTGGCGTTAGTGCCTCTGACATATTTAATGACATTAAACAAACGCCCGCATGGTATTATCCTATTCTTAACCCAGATGGATCACCCGGAGCAGCGCCAAATACTAACAGGTCGCCATATGTGGATTTAACACAAACCGGATATCAGCGATTGTTTGATACCCAACTTCAGTCCACAGCCGGTTTCAAATGGGATATGGGCTGGCTAACAAAAGGTTTAAGTTCGCGTGTACGGCTTTCTTTTGACAATCAAAATTATAGGAACGTTAACAGGGCATTGTCTTTCAGTACTTATCAATTTTTGTTAAATCCCGGTGTGCCCGATACGGAAACAGATTTGATTAAAAATGGACATTATGTTACCGTAAATAATGGTAACGGAACCCTTGATTACCAGGTAACCGCCAACGGAAGCCGCAGGACGGTATTTGAGGCTTATATTAATTACGACCGGGATTTTGGAAAGCACTCTGTAAAAGCAATGGGTATATATAACCAAACCAGCTTTTTCAATAATGTAGGAGGGGGTGCTGGCAATGCCAAAAACGGCTTGCCCTATAAATACCAGGGATATTTAGGAAGGGTAGCTTACGCTTATAATGATAAGTATCTGGCCGAATTTAACTTTGGATACAATGGGTCAGAAAACTTTGCACCCGGCCACAGATTCGGATTCTTCCCGGCTGTTTCGGCAGGATGGCTGATCTCCAATGAAAACTTCATCAAGAATAACACAGCACTCACCTTTATTGACCAAATAAAGATCAGAGGATCTTACGGTATTGTGGGTAACGATAAAATTGCACCCGACCCGAATAACCCGTTACGATTTTTATACCTGAGCACCTGGGTACCGGGTAGTGGATATACCTTCGGTTTGAATAATAATGGAAACGGTTATGATGGATACGTGGAGGGGCAAGCAGGTAATATGCTTTTAACCTGGGAAAAGGCCCGCAAATTGAACATCGGTTTTGATTTGAGTTTATGGCGGGGTGGCCTTTCTGTAACGGCAGATGTTTTCAGGGAGCGCCGTACCAATATCCTGGCAACCTCACAACTTATCCCGTCATTCATCGGTCTTCCACAAGTTCCGGCTGTAAATGCAGGCATCACGGAAAATAAAGGTTACGAAATATCCCTCACACACCGGCACGACTTCAATAGCAAGCAGGGGTACAGTCTCACTATCAATTACGCCTATGCCCGCAATAAAATATTGTTCTTCGCACAGCCAGATTATCCGGGGCGAGAATGGCAGGCTCTAAAAGGTACAAGTATCAATGAAATATACGGATACACGGCTGTAGGCCTGTTCAAAAGCCAGGAGGATATTAACAACAGTCCATCGCAATCAAGTTTTGGCGTTATTAGGCCGGGTGATATCAAATACCAGGATTTAAACCAGGATGGTATAATCAACAGCCTGGATGCCGGCTATCTGCCGGGCAAGGTTGCTAACCCAACCTCACAGTTTGGTATTGCATTAGGTTATCATTATTCGAATTTTGATGTGAGTGTGCTGTTACAAGGTGGCTTGGGTGGATCTACCTTGCTTTCCGGATCAGGCGTATTTCCGTTCTCCAGATTTGCAAGTGCATTGGAGCAGGTAGTGGACAACCATTGGGTGCCATCAAACCCCGATGGCGATTACATGTTCCCGCGTATCTCAGCTAACGATAATGTTAATAATCAGCAGGCGTCAACTTTCTGGATTTACTCGTCTAATTACATTCGGTTAAAGACAGTTGAATTAGGCTACACTTTACCAAAGCGTTGGATGAAAAAAATCAGCATCAACAATGCACGCCTGTTTGTAAATGGTATCAATCTGCTGACCTGGAGCAAACTTAAGGACTTCAATTTTGACCCAGAGATTGGAAACAATGGTACAGGCACCTATCCGCAGCAAAAGGTTTTGAATGCCGGTTTGAGATTTACTTTTTAAAATGATTTACATGAAAAAGAATAAAGTTTTATTACTGATGTTTGCTGCATGTGTACTGGCAGCGTCATGCAAAAAATATTTGGATGTAGTACCCACTGAACTTGTAACAGAGAAAGCCGTTTTTGACAATATTCAAAATGCCGAAAAGGCTTGGGCGCATTTATATGCATCACTCAATAATAATGATGTTCAGTTTGTACGAGGAGGTGGAACAATTTTGGGAGCTTGTACTGATGAATGTAAAAATCACTGGGAGAATGTGCCCGAACTGGCTTTCAATTCCGGTGCATGGAACGCAACCAGTAACCCTTTGGATATGTGGGGCAGTGCTTACCAATATATCCGTTCTGCCAATCTTTTTCTAGCAAATATAGACAGGACGCCGCTTCCGGCATCCCGGCTCGATTACTACCAGCCACGTATCCCTCAGTACAAAGCCGAAGCACGGTTTTTACGCGCAAATCAGTACTTTGAATTGTTCAGAAGGTATGGTGCCGTGCCTTTACTTAATTCAGTTTTAACTCCTACCGATCCTGCAGCGACCAATACGGCAAGGAATTCAATTGACGAGGTGGTAGGCTATATCACGTCAGAATGCGATGCTATTGCAGAGATATTGCCTTTATCTTACCCTGCCGGTTCAAGCGATTATGGCCGTATTACGAAGGGAGCGGCCCTGGCTTTAAAGGCACGCACGTTACTGTATGCGGCAAGTCCGTTGTTTAACGGTAATCCTATGTATGCAAGTGTTAAAAATGCCGATGGCAAGCAGTTGTTTCCGCAAGGGTACGATAATAATAAGTGGCTGCTGGCTGCAAATGCTGCCAAAGCCGTTTTGGATCTTAATGCATACTCATTATCAAACCCTAATCCTGGAAATCCTGTTGATAATTATGCACAGCTGTTTTTTACCAGAAATTCTGATGAGATGATATTGCCGCTGATTATGGGCGGCAACCGCGATTTTGAAGGGAATTACATGCCTAATGGCCGGGATGCAAATGCAGTTAACGGCAATGGTAAAATGAGTGTGTTCCAGGAGTTGGTTGACTCTTATGAGATGAACAATGGCCGCCCCATTGCCGATCCGCAATCGGGTTACCAAGAGGATGGATTTTGGGATGGCACATTATGGGATGGCGTACGGAATACGCCGGTAACGAAGGTTTCAAACAGATTTAAAAACAGAGATCCACGCTTTTATGCAAGTATCTTTTTCCAATACGATGTATGGAATTATTCAAATAATGGCCGTCCGCTAAGATTTGCCTGGTTTGGAAACAATGGTGGTGCTGCTGATGGCTGGCCAAAACCTGGTACTAATTGTGAAACAGGTTATAACTGGCGTAAATGGGCCGATCCGCAAGTAAATTTGAAAGGTGGGGGCAACGCTAACCGGAACTTCCCGATCATTCGTTTAGCCGAAATGTACTTGATTTATGCAGAGGCAATGAACGAGTATTTGGCAGCACCTAACGGTGATGTATATAATGCAATAAACAAGGTAAGGAGCAGAGTATCCATGCCCGGCCTTCCCATACTAACAGGCGACAATACCAAAGAAGGTATGCGTAAGAGAATTCAAAATGAAAGACGCGTAGAGTTCGCATTTGAAAATCAGCGGTTTTGGGATGTACGTCGCTGGCTGATTGCCAAAACGGTAGACAACGGCAACATGCACGGTTTAAATGCCAGACCGACGCCTGCTGAACTTAACAGCACCGGGTTTGATCCGAATAGCGAAGCCGCCGGTGTAGCCGTATTTTATAAAGTGGTGGTAGATCAGACCAGGGTTTTCCTGGACAGGCACTACCTGATGCCAATTCCACAAACAGAACTCAATATAGATCCCGCTCTGGTACAAAACTACGGCTGGTAAATTCATGTTTTGGCCTACTGCTTGAGTTGTTTTGATATACTCGGCAGAAGCTAATTAATCCAGGTAAGGAACTCTTCGAAAGGTTCCTTACCTGGATTTTAAATTTAAAGTGGAATTTATTTCGAACTGAATTTTCGGTTGCTCTTAATTTGATAGTAAGCGTTAAATCTAGCGTCTACTTTCTACGGTATACACAAAGCTATCCGCTTTATAATATCCAAGATTATATTCAAGCGGGCGTTCTCCCTGATCAAAAACAAAGCGTTTGCGGAAAAGTACCGGTTCGCCAGTTTTGATGTGCAGTTTGTCGGCAATTGACTGGTCTGCCGCATGAGCGCTGATTTCTTCTTTTGATAAAGTGGCAATCGTAGAGTAGTCCTGCTCCAGTAGTTCATACAGTGGTCGTTTAAAGTCCTCATCGCCGGTTAAGCCAATCCTGGGATGGAAGTAGGATATAAAATACACAAAAGGATCATCCACCTTACCACGAACTTTTTCCATCTTCAAAACTTTTCTATCCGTCGTGATTTCAAAAAAGTTTGCCAAGTGTTGGTCCGGGTAAACCCAAGTAATATGCAGTTCAAAATTCTTTATGGTGATGCCCCGCAATTTCATCTCTTGCGAAAAGCTGAGCCAGTTGTTGGATTTTGAGCTAACAGTTGCCTGGCTAACCTTGGTACCTTTCCGCTTTTTGCGAACTAACAGCCCCTCAAATACAAGTTTGTTGAGTGCCTGGCGTAAGGTGGTTCGCGATATCGCCAGCATTTTAGCCAGCTCTACCTCATTAGGTAACAATTTTCCGTTCTGGAAATCTTCCTCCGCAATGAGTTTTCGCAAAAGTTCTTCAGCCTGCATATGCAGGGGGATGGGACTTTTATGATCGATAGTGTATTTCATAAGAAACAATTGCTATGCAATAATAATGATAAAAATGGCCGAAGCCAATTGTACATACATATTAGTAACGGGCTTATAAGCGCACATCGATCACTTGTTTTCAGTGAAAGTTAAATTTGCAATTATAGAATATGTTCATATGTTTGTACATAATAGATGTGAATATCATAGCCCCTTAATAGAAGCTAAAATGCTATATCTAATCATTACCACGCGTCTACTTTAACCAATTATGAATAACAACATCAGCGATTTCCAGCAGGCATTAACGCTCAACTCTGGAGTGAGGAAGAGTTCGCAGTTTTTGATGCCGGCCCAAGCAGCAGGCATACCGGATACTGACAATACGTATAATGTCTACCCGGCTGCCTCCTTAGGGTCAGGAAAAATCTTCAATGGATTCGGATCCCTAGCCAGATACATCATCGAACAAAAAACGGTTTTGATAGATGGTTATGCAGGCGTACTTTGGGATAGGATTCAAAAAGGCTTGCAACAGTGCTTCGAAGAAGCAGGACTAAGTGTAAACTGGATAGAGACAGCCGGTCTGCTGAAACCTTCGGAACAGATAGATACACTCGTTGCGCCTTTTTTAGGCGAATATACTTCTGTATGGGGAACCAAGACCACTTTGGCGTTAGCCGACCTGTTTAAGCCTAAACTGACCGCACAAACTGCCGACGAAAGCTGCGATATCAATATCATCATAGGCACAGGTGCTGCTTTATCCGGCTGGCCCGCACCGGTCATTTATTTCGATATGCCCAAGAATGAGATACAGTTTCGAATGCGGGCCGGCAGCATCACCAATCTGGGCGCTGCAGCGCCGGCAGAACCCTTCCAGATGTATAAGCGGTTTTACTTTGTGGATTGGGTAATGCTCAACAACTACAAAAAAGCGCTTTTGGATAAAATCGCAATCATGGCCGATGGTCAATGGCCGGATACTGTTAACTGGATGCATAAAGCAGATCTGGCTGCTGGTTTGCACCAGTTAAGCACATCCGTGCTGCGCGTGCGGCCGTGGTTTGAACCGGGCGCCTGGGGCGGGCAGTGGATGAAAAAGCACATCAAGAACCTGAACACCGATGTGGTAAACCTGGCCTGGTCATTCGAGCTGATTGTACCCGAGAATGGCCTGGTTTTCGAGAGTGACGGGAACCTGCTGGAAATATCTTTCGATACGATCATGTTCAGCAACGGCATCGATATATTAGGTAAGCACGCCGATCGCTTCGGTGATGAATTTCCCATCCGTTTCGACTTTCTGGATACGGTTAAGGGCGGCAACCTGTCCATACAATGCCACCCAAGGCTACAATACATACAGGAAAACTTCGGCGAAACGATTACGCAGGACGAAACCTATTACATTCTGGATTGCGAGGACGAGGCAAGCGTTTACCTGGGTTTTCAGGACAGTATTGACCCTGATGAATTCAAAGCGGTACTGGAGGAAAGCCAGGCATCACGCAAAGCCATAGACATCGAACAATATGTACAGGTTCATGCTGCCAAAAAGCATGACTTGTTTTTGATACCTAACGGTACGGTACACAGCGCAGGCGCTGGCAACCTGGTATTGGAGATAAGTGCCACACCTTACATCTTCACGTTTAAGATGTACGATTGGGTGCGCCTGGATCTGGATGGTAACCCGCGCCCGATCAATATAGAACATGCGTTCAACAACCTCGACTTTAACCGCAAGGGCGGGCAGGTGCAGAAAGAACTGATCTCGATGCCTCAGGTAATCGATAGCAGAGCAGATTACCAGCTGGTTCACCTACCTACCCATGCTGACCATTTTTATGATGTACACCGCATCGAGTTTGACAACACCACAGTAGTTGAGACAGCCAACGTATGCCACGTACTGATGCTGGTAGAAGGAGAGGCCATTATGCTGCAAACAGCAGATGGTACCAAACAGCGCTTTGCCTACGCAGAAACATTTGTTATACCCGCTGCTGCCGGTTCCTACAGTTTAACTAACCTGGGCCACGCCCGTGCAAAAGTGATTAAAGCCTTTTTAAAATAACCAATATGGCAGATGCAACAAACGGCACTGAATTGAAAAAGAGCAGCCTGTACCTGTATATGGTTTGCCTGGTAGCCGCCCTGGGCGGGTTTTTGTTCGGGTTTGATACAGCGGTGATCTCGGGTACGGTTAGTCTGGTTAAGCACGACTTTGCGTTGAATGCCGTAAGTGAAGGTTGGTTTGTAAGCTGTGCCTTACTGGGCTGTATTGTGGGCGTAGCTTTCTCGGGCAAGTTAAGCGACAAGTACGGGCGCAAAATCGTGCTCATCTTGTCGGCTGTGCTGTTCTTGGCATCGGCACTGGGTTGTATGTGGTCTGGCTCGTTCAACGTGCTGATCATTTTCCGCCTGGTTGGCGGTTTGGGAATTGGCGTTGCCTCCATGGTCTCCCCATTATACATATCCGAGTTCTCCCCGGCCCGGTACCGGGGGATGATGGTATCGCTTTATCAACTTGCTTTGACGATAGGCATCGTTCTGGCCTACTTCTCCAATGCCTGGCTGGCAAATCATGCTGCTGATAACCATGATGCAGGCAGTGCGCAGCTCATCTTATCTGCCCAGGTATGGCGTGCTATGCTGGGCTTAGGCGCCTTGCCGGCGGCTGTATTCCTGGTATCCCTGTTTTTGGTACCCGAATCGCCAAGGTGGTTGTTGTTAAAAGGCGAGGAGCAAAGAGCGAAACTGATTCTGACCAGGATAGACGGGCCATTGGCCGCTACGCAGGAAGTGGAAGCTTTTAAGGCACAAGCTGATAATGATGACACCTCCCTGAAAGAACTGTTTAAACCGGTGTACCGGAAAGCATTATGGATAGGTTTGCTGCTGCCGTTTTTATCACAGGTATGCGGTATTAATGCCGTGATCTATTACGGCCCGCGCATATTAGAGCAGGCGGGCTTTACCTTAAATAGTGCCTTGGGCGGACAGGTAACCATCGGTTTGGTGAACGTCGTATTCACCTTCGTAGCCATTTTTACGGTAGACAAGTGGGGGCGCAAGCCATTGCTTTTTTTAGGTGTGGGCGGCGCTGTGGTGTCCCTGGTGGTCATCGGTGCCTTGTTTTCGCTTGGCATTACCTCCGGCCCGTGGATACTGATAGCCATACTGGCCTTTATTTCCTGCTTTGCTTTTTCATTCGGCCCGGTTTGCTGGGTGGTGGTTGGCGAGATCTTCCCCAACGCAATTCGCGGTAAAGCGATGGCACTGGCAACCTTATCCTTATGGGTAGGCAACTTTTTAGTAGGTCAGCTAACGCCGGTGATGTTGGAAGGGGTTGGCGCCTCCTGGACGTTCTGGCTGTTTGCAATCTGCTGCTCGCCGGCTTTGTGGCTCACCTGGAAACTTATCCCCGAAACCAAAGGCCGCTCACTCGAAGAAATAGAAAACTACTGGAAGCAGAACTACCAAGCCTAAATGTTATAATATTCGAAATGTATTTAAACAGTCGCAATTCATTATTTGCTGATATATTGCGGCGCAAACTATCTATTATGAGAATTAAATTTAAGACCTGTATTGTTTTGCTGGCAGGTTTGCTTGCTACAAACAATCTGTCAGCACAAAACCAAAACGTATTAAAATATGTAAACCCCAATATTGGAACAGCACATAGCCGGTGGTTTTTTTACACGCCTGCTGCCGTTCCCTATGGTATGGCTAAACTTGCCCCGTCTACCAATGGGCACTATGGCAATAAGCAGGGTTGGGAGGCTATTGGTTATGATACCCGTCATAATTCTATTGAAGGCTTTGTTCATTTTCATGAATGGCAGGTGGGCGGCGTTAGTATAATGCCGGCAACAGGCGAATTGAAGGTAAAGCCCGGTGATCTGGAGAACCCGGACGGCGGTTACCGCTCCCGCTTTGACCGTAAAAACGAAACAGCTGAACCAGGATATTACAAAGTACTATTGGATGATTACCATATCACGGCTGAATTAACCGCAACCAAACATGTAGGCTTTCATCGTTATACATTCCCTGAAAACAAGCAGTCGAGGGTAATTCTGGACATTGGAAACGTACAGGGCGAAAGCGGCGATGTTAAGGATGCTAAAGTAAGCATGACTGATGAAACGCATTTTCAGGGCTATGTGATCACCTATCCAAAATATTTAAAAGGCTCTGATCCGGATGGGCAAGTGGCCATGTATTTTTGGGGAGAGATCAGTAAGAAACCCGAAACTGTTGGTGCATTTAATGATGCCGGGATTACGCAAGGGGCTACCGCATCGCAAGGTAAAGGCGCTGGTGTGTTCCTGAATTATAAAACGAATAACCAGGAAGCAATTGAATTAAAGGTTGGTCAGTCTTACACGTCTATTGAAAATGCCAAAGCTAACTTTCAGGCAGAGGCGCGAGGTTTATCGTTTAATCAGGCTAAGCAGCAGGCACAGCAGATATGGCAACGTGAACTGAGCAAGCTTTATGTAGAAGGCAGCAATGAAAGCGATAAGGTGAAGTTTTATACCGGCTTATTTCATGCTTTATTGGGGCGTGGTGTTGCCAGCGATGTAAACGGTACTTACCCTAAGCATGATGGCTCAATTGGCCATCTGCCTGCAGGGCAGGGAAAGTACCACGCCGATTTCATCAATACCGATGCTATTTGGGGCGGTTACTGGAATTTAACCCAATTATGGGCTCTGTCATACCCGCAGCATTACAACAACTTTGTGCAAACCCAATTGCAGGTTTACAATGAGCGCGGATGGTTTGGAGATGGTATTGCCAATAGTAATTTTGTATCGGGCGTAGGAACCAATTTTGTTGGACTGGCCATAGCTGCTGCTTATAACATAGGTATCCGCGATTACAATGTGCAAGAGGCTTATCAAGCAATTAAAGCGAATGAGCTGAACGGTAAAAACCGTAAAACCGGCGCGGGCAAAATGGATGTAGAAGCCTTTGTAAAGTATGGTTACTCGCCATACGTTGACGAGGATAAAGCTGATGCAGAAGGCGCGCATTTCTCGGCCTCCCATACGCTTGAATACAGCTATAGCACTTTTGCTGCTGCTCAAATGGCCAAGGCCTTGGGTAAAACGGCCGACTACCAGCAACTGATTAAATTATCAAACGGCTGGAAACTGTTGTTTGATAAGGAACAGAAACTGATACGCCCTAAGCGTGCAGATGGTACATTCATCGATAAATTTGATCCTTATGAAGCATGGCGCGGATTTCAGGAGGGCAATGCAATTCAATATACTTTCTTTGTTCCTCAAAACCCTAAAGCTTTAATAGCGGCGATCGGTAAGGACGAGTTTAATAAACGACTGGATGATATTTTTGTAACCGCGCAGAAAAACGGATTTGGCGGCGGTAAAGAAATTGATGCTTTTGCCGGTGTAAAATCACTGTATAACCACGGTAATCAGCCTAATTTACATATCAGCTGGCTCTTCAACTTTTCTGGTAAGCCCTGGTTAACCCAAAAATGGAGCCGTGCTATTTGTGACGAATTTTATGGTACCGAAAGCATACATGGGTATGGCTATGGCCAGGATGAGGATCAGGGACAATTGGGATCATGGTATGTAATGGCTGCGCTGGGTTTGTTTGATGTTAAGGGATTTACCGATTTGAAACCCATCGTTGAAATTGGCAGCCCGGTATTTAACAAAGCTACTATACAGCTCGGCAACGGCAAACAACTCGCAATTCAGGCTAAAAATAATTCAGCTAAGAATACCTACATTCAATCGGCTAAGTTTAACGGTAAACCCTTAAATAACTGCTGGTTGTACCGGGATGAACTCATGAAAGGAGGCAAGTTGGAACTGGTAATGGGAAGTAAGCCAAATATCAATTGGGGAACCAAAGTTCCTCCTCCATCTGTGCAGTAATTATGGAAAATGCTTTAGAATTTAAGGATACTATTGCAACCTAAAACTTGATATGGAGAGGCGATTCCAACTGGTTTTCCCATAAAAACGTACAAAGTTAGTGCTCAAAAAAAGAAGCCCCTCAATTCAATGAGGGGCTTCTTTTTTTGAATTTGACAACACTCATATACATTGTAACCTAAACAAGTACTTCTGTTCACCAAGATCGGGATTCTTCTTTGTAAAAGTTTTAATGCATGTCTATGCCTATAGTGCTGATTTGATCCCTGATATTAAACCTCCAGAAAATATTTTGTTCAAACTCATTATAGCGCAACATAGTTGACTACGTGCGTAATTGATATCAACCAAACTTATGCAACGGACTTTTCTAAGATTTTTCGTAATAGGTTCTCTCATAAGCTATTTCTTTGCGTTGCCATGTACTGCTTTGGCACAAACTAATAGTGTCGCACAAATAAGGCATTGGAAAGTAGGTGATACCACACGTGAGGCGATGGTTTACCTACCCGGCACTGCTAAAACGCAGCTTACGCCCGTTATTTTTGTGTTCCATGGGCATGGCGGCAACATGCAGGAAATGCTTAGCCAACATGAATTCGAAAAGCTATGGCCCGAATCTATCATCATTGTACCGCAGGGATTAAATACTCCCGGTAAAATAGTCGATCTAAAGGGGCGCCTAACCGGCTGGCAACAAGGGGCGGGCGATCAGCAAGACCGGGATCTCCACTTTTTTGATGTTATGCTTGCCGACTTACAGGAACAGTATAAAATTGACCGTAACCGTATTTTTGCAACCGGGCATTCAAATGGTGGCAGCTTTGTTTACTTACTTTGGGCCACACGCGGTGAACTGTTGGCCGCCGTGGCTCCATCCGCGGCCGCTGGCACCCAAAGCGTTGGTCAGTTGACGCCGAAACCTGTTTTACAAATTATCGGTACGCAAGACCCATTAGTGAAACCCGGCTGGCAAATGATGACGGTACGCCGACTGCAGCAATTAAATGAATGCCAAATCACAGGACAACCCTACGGTGATTGGGCTACATTTTACTCTTCGGCAGTTGGTGCACCAGTGGTTGTTTATCAACACCCGGGCGGTCATACCTACCCTCGGGAAGCTGATGCGGTAGTTGTGAGATTTTTCAAGAGTATAAAAAGGCCGTAACATTTTTTATCGCATGCATCTGGAGCTTTGATGTAGTTCCTTGTTTTACAACCGTCACTTTTACGACTGCCTTAGACTAAATTTTGATGTGCTGTAAAGTCTATCAAAACTAATTCCCTGTTTTATTGCTTTAATGATATCAACTTGAAAATTATGCAAAGAACAGTCGGATTAGTACTTATTGTGATCGGGGTAATTATGCTTATTTGGACCGGTTTTACTTATACCAAAAAAGAAAAGATAGTTGATGCTGGTCCTATACAAATATCCGCCGATAAAGAGAAATCGGTGAACTGGCCACCTTATGCAGGCGGTATAATGCTGATTGGTGGTGTCGCTTTATTGGCTACGGCTAAGCGCGCTTAAGCAATTACCGGCAGACTATTTAAAAATTAAAGGAGGTTTCCGTGCAATTGGCATTTACTGCTCAATTGGTTTTGCAGATTGTTTCAAAATCAGGGTGCCGATAATACCTGCCATTAAAGAGGCCAGTAAAATACCATATTTCGCTTGCTCAATCATTGCTGCACTATCAAACGCCAGTGCCGAAACAAACAGCGACATGGTAAAACCAATACCTGCTAGCGCTGCAACGCCAAACATATGCCGCCATGTGGCGCTTTGCGGAAAATCGGCCAGGCGCGTTTTTATCATAATCCAGGTAAAAAATAAAACGCCGATAAACTTCCCAATCACTAATCCCGATACCACGCCCAAACTCACCGGGTTTAAAAGTGCCGAGAAAAAGTTGCTGCCAATTACAATACCTGAATTGGCCAGCGCAAACACAGGCATAATTAAAAATGCTACCCAGGGATGCAGCGTATGTTCAATTTTTTGAAGCGGTGTTTGTGCCGCCAAACTTAGTTTTTTAATACGTTCAATGGTTTCATGCTGGCGTGGTGTGGTTAGCGTGCTGCAATTCGGTATCTCTTCTTCAAATTCATAAGAGAGTTCTCGTAATCGGTCAGCATACAGGGTTTCGTTAACTCTGGTACGGGCAGGAATGGTGAATGCCACCAATACACCGGCTATAGTCGCATGTACGCCCGATAGCAGAAAACCTACCCAAACCCCGAAACCTAAAATCAGGTAAAAAGCAGAGTGCCTTATGCCTAATGCATTACCCAGAACAAGAGCCAGTAAAAATATTCCTGCAATTAATAGCGGTTGAGTGTGTAAATCAGCGCTGTAAAAAAAGGCAATTACCAGAACAGCACCCAAATCATCAGCCACCGCAAGGGCTGAAAGGAATACTTTGACGGAGGAAGGTACGTGCTTGCCTGCAATAGATAACAAAGCAAGCGCAAAAGCAATATCCGTAGCCATGGGAATGCCCCAGCCGTGCGCCGCATCACTGCCATGGTTCAGCAACGTATATATTGCAGCGGGTACCAGCATGCCGCCCACCGCTGCAACCATCGGTAGCGCTGCTTTTTTTATCGATGACAACTCGCCCGCCAGGAACTCCCGCTTCAACTCCAGCCCGATAACGAAGAAAAAGACGGCCATAAGTCCGTCGTTGATCCAAAGGTGTAAGGGGTGGTTTAGTACTTCATTGTCGAACCCCAGTGAAAATTTAATTTCCCATAAGTGATGATAGCTATCAGCAAAAGGTGAGTTTACCCACAGAATAGCAATCAGCACACCGGCTAATAACACAACGCCGCTGGTGTATTCCAGTTGGATGAATTTACTTACGGGTTTTATGAGATGATCTATAGGGGATTTGGTCATGGGCAGATTACTAAATAATAAGGCAACGAAGCACTACACTTTAAAACGAAAAGGGAGGATACAAAAATCCATTACCTCTGCTAATCTACAATCAAACAGAAAAAAGTGTTTGTTGTTCAACTTTTACGCGTTCTGTGTATGTCGTTCCCTTTCAACTATTGAGGCACTAAACAGTACCTTACTATTGGTTCCTAAACTGTAAAGTTAACATAATTGTGTTAATTCCGTTCCAAAAGCGGCTTATGTGCCGCCTCATAACAGTAAGCAATAGAGATGCAAATGCGTTATTGTTTATCAACAGCCACCTGATGCCTGCTTTCAATAACAAGGCTGCAAACTCTCAAAAGCTTGGATCAAAGTTGAAATATATTGGATTAGATATGGCAATCATATTATCGCTAAGTGCCGTTGAGCCGGGAACCTGCGGATACGGAGCAGGTGTACCCGTCACTTCAACACGGTAGTAAGTGCGCCCACTAATAGCCGGTGCATCTACAAACCCAATAGCTGGTTTATTCCCGTCTACCTTATAGGTGCCAAATTCACCGCCATTTTTTATCACTTTAATAGTATAAGTATTTCCTGATGGGATGTTTCCACTGAGGTTAATACTAAAATTTACCGCATTGCCGGTAGCCATTGTATTGTCGCCCATCATCATGTCCATTTTTCCATCGCTATTAATGTCGGCATAAAATTCAACGCGTGGTGCATAAGGGTTGGCACTAATTGAAACACGGCCATTGGTTAATGCGTTTATCACGCCCTGCGGTGTCTTCTCCGTAGCATACACCCAGGTAGTGGGTGTGCCAACATAGTTCGTTTTCACCAGCTTGCTGTTGGCTGTTGCCAGTTCAGGTCTGTCAGGCAAACCATGGTGGGCATCACTACCGCCTCTGGCAGTAAGTTTACGGCCCGATGAAAGCATATCATCCCAAATCATCAGTGCACTTTCATTTTTGGCCCATGTGGATGAGTTCCATACTTCCATCGATTCGATCAGGTCATAAGAGTAACCAAAATGATCTTTACCGCTCGGATGGTTGGCCGAAAGGTGGATGTTCAGATTTTTCTTCACTGCACCTATCACCACATCGCGCTGGTCGCGCACATCAAACAAGCGTTGGTGATCATAAGGCTGGGCAGAAAATACGTTGCCATGCCCACGGGTGGTAGTCCATTCGGCACCGTAAAGTAACAGGAGTGAATCTGATTTAAATTCTGGATCGAGCCAGGTATGTTGGGCTACATCACCTTGTACATGGTTATCATGATCGGTAATGCAAATGAAGCCCATGCCTACAGATTTGGCAAAACTGATAATTTTAGCGACAGCGTTATTAGATGATTCCTTGCTGTGACGGGAATGTAAATGCAAATCACCTTTCAGCCAAACGCCACTACTTAACCCGGCAACAGGCGGCAGGGCGGCAGGCTTACCGGTTTCCCAGGGGTTAATGTGATTGCTTTGTCCATAACACAAGCTTGACAGGCAAAGCAGGTAAATGAATGTTAGTAGTTTCATGCAATCAGGATATGAATATTGTATTTGTTTACCGGTGCGGAAAACCAGTTACGAATGCTTATTTATTGCTATTAGCTACCGTTAATTTCTTTAAAACCTTCCCTTTGCGGTTGATAGCTTGCATAAGCAGCTGGTTGGGCGTTATTGAAAAGGTCATGAAACCCTGTATGGGGGCAAAAAAATCCACTGGGCCGCGTGGCTGTAATGATTCATTAGCCTCTGAACCTGCGCCTGAGATAAAGTGGTGGGTGAATTTTTGTGGTGGATGATAATATTGCAAGTGGTGTTCATGCCCCGATATGTAAACGTTCACCTTATATTTTTCGAACAGCGGTTCTAACGTATAGCGCATTTCGGGCTTATTCAATGCACGGTTACCCGCAGTGTACAGCGGGTGATGCCCGATCACAATTTTCCATTTAACCGTAGAACTGGTGTCGGATAATACTTTTTCCAGCCATTGCTTTTGCCTGGTACTGTCTTGGCGTATCAATTCATCGCGGTAAGAACTGTTATAAGAACTGGGTTCAAGCGGGTTGGTGTCTATAAACACAAATAATGCTTCGGCGTTTGTACCTATTCGTTGTTTAAATGAATGGTAACGGGCCGGCATATTCCAGCGGCCGCTTATCTGCGAATAGTCAACTTCGGCTTGCGGATTTTGGTGATAGTCATGATTACCCAGCACCACATACCATGGCCGGTGCAACGGATACTGATAAAACACGTTTTCGAAAGAGAGGTTCCACAAAGGATCATGCACGCTAGCTACGCCATCGGGATATATATTATCACCGGTTGAAATAATAAAACTGGCATTGATACCCGTTACAGCTTTTGCCAGGTTTGCTGCCATATCTTTCTGATAATATTCGCCGCCGCGGCCAAAATCGCCAACCACCGCAAATTCCAAAGCGCCGTCTATGGATTCCTGATTTTTTATATAACCGCCCCGGTATCCTTTTATGTACTCGGCTTTGTAATCTTTGGTCTGCGCAATTAGTTCTGAAGTAAATAGCAGAAAGGTCAACACAATTTGGTATCTACGAAACATACAGTTTATAAATGAGCATTGCCCGGCTACAAGCCAGGCAACGCAATAAGTAATGCAAATTAATAACCAGGATTTTGTACGAGGTTTGGATTTAGCGCTTTTTCGCTGGTTGGCACGGGATAAATACGTTTGTTCACATCTGTATTGGTTTTAAAGCCCCAGGCGTTTTCAAACTTACCAAAACGTATTAAATCGTTACGGCGCCAACCTTCCCAGGCAAACTCACGTGCACGTTCGTTAAGCAACTCATCCAGGGTAATGCCAGAAACCACTGGTGCTTTTGACCTTGTTCTGATTTTGTTAACCAGTACGTCTGCTGTTTGCAGCTCGCCACCCACCGTAGTTGGTGTAGCGCCTCGTAATATTGCTTCTGCTTTCATCATCATCACATCAGCCAGTCGCAAAACAGGCATATCATTGCCTTGATAACGGGTGCTTGGGTTCGAATTTTTATCCGGGTAGAATTTGATGGAGCGTACACCTTTAGCCTTGCCCAATTCATCGTTACCAACATCCATAGTGGCAGGCTTTACCAGCTGCATGTCGGGTGTAAAGTCTAATTGGTAGTTTACAGCAGCGGTACCATCAGCACCGGCGTAAGATGCATCTAAACCTTTTTTAGTGGTTTTGATAATGATTGGCGAGCCGTCATTTTCATATTGTTTGCCGGCCAGCCAGGTATTATTACGCAAATCGCCTGTAATGTTAAACTTCTCATAAAACTCCTTAATAGTACTCATAGCAATACTCGGGCGGAACGGAATGCTGTACTTGTTTTGCACTGCAGTATGCAAGCCGTAACGAGTAAAGTGATTACCCTCGGCCACGTTGGGATCATAAGGAACAGCAAAAATGGTTTCCTTGGTTTGCGGCCCGTTCTCGGGAGCAAAAATGCTCATGTAATCGGCATCGAGCGAGTAGGTGCTTTTAGCTCGGTCAAGCACGCTATCGGCCATGGCTACAGTTTCTGTGTAGCGGGGCTGACCAGTGTAATATTGGGCGTTCAGGTACAATTTTTCGAGAAGGGCAAAAGCCATCCATTTGGTTGGCCGGCCGTAGGTGGTTTGGCCTGCTACGGTGCTCAAGTTAGGTATAGCTTCTTTTAGTTCCTTTTCAATGAAGGCAAATACCTGCGGCCGTTGCGCTGTTTGCGGTGGCGCATTTACCGGGAAAGAAGATATGATTGGCACGTTGCCATACAAATCCATCATAAAATAATAAAACAACGCCCGCATGGCCCGCATTTCGGCAATGGAGGTTTTCTTGCTGTCGCTTTCCGGCGCTTCTTCAAATAATTTGATAATGCGGTTACAGGTGTTGATGCCGCCAAAGCCCCATTCCCAGTTTGATTTTACGTTCGGGTGGTCGGGGTTCCAGGTATGCAGGTGTAAAAAGCGGTACTGGCCGCCATCGTCATAATTGCCGTCTCGTGCCGGTATAATAGCCTCGTCGGTTGATAGCTCTTGCATACGCCAGTAGTCAACCGCATAAATAGAGCGTAACTGCGTATATACGGGTCCTGTTGCCGCCAAAAAGCTGGCCGGACTGGTAGGAAAGTTGGATGGTGTAAGTTGCGATTCAACATTAACATCCAGTTTGGTACAGCTTACTGCAAAAGCGGATAAAAGTGCTGCTGTAATAAATATTTTTTTCATGCTGATTGTATGCTTTTAGAAGGTTACGTTTAAGCCTAATAAGAATGAGCGTGTTTTTGGGTAAAAATTATTATTATCAATACCCGGTGTTAAGCCTCCCATATTAATTTCAGGATCAATACCGCGGTATTTGGTAATTACAAAAAGGTTGTTACCTGTGGCATAAACCCTTAGGCGGTTTATAGCTTTGTTTTTGATTAGAAAGTTATAGCCCAGTGTTGCGTTATCTAAGCGTAAATAAGAGCCGCTTTCGAGGTAGCGATCAGATAGCAAGTATGCATTATTATCTGTGGGCGATTCATCCAGTGTAAATTTGGGTATGTTCACATTGGTAGCATCCAGTGGGCTGTTTAAATTGGCCAGTGTAGCATTTAAAATTTTATTACCAGCTACGCCCCTTACAAAGAAGCTCAAATCAAAGTTCTTGTATGTAAAGGTATTATTCCAACTGTAAAGCAATTTTGGCTGGGCATTGCCTGCAACCATAAAATCATTAGAGCTTGGGGCTGTAGTTAATGTTCCATCCGGTTTGCGTATTTGCGTTACGCCCTGCGCATTTTTGCCGCCATATTGCCAAATGTTGAATGTGCCGATAGGCGAACCCTCTTTTACAATTTGCGATGAGTTGGCCGATTGGCCCTTGCCGCCCAGGTAAGCTGTGTATACATAAGGTAGTGTAAACCTGTCATTCGATAATGACTCTACATTGTTTTTATTATGGGCCAGGATGATGGTACTGGTCCATTTTAATTTTGAGCCGGTTAGCGGGCGCACAGTTAAGGTGGCCTCAATGCCTTTGTTACTGATTTTACCGGCGTTAGCTGTAAGCGTATTCACAAAATACTGCGTGGTTGATACCGGGTAGGTCCAGATGAGGTCGGATGTTCTTTTATCGTAAACATCCAAAGAGCCGCTTAAAATGTTCTTGAATAATGCAAAGTCAATACCGATGTTCAACTGACTGGTACTTTCCCACTTTAAGTCGGCATTTTCGTTTTGTGATGGGCCGATGGCGTTGATGTAGTTGCCGTTGTTGTAAAATCGCCCGGTTGTGTTATATAAAAATATCCGCGTAAAAGGATTAAAGCCGAGGCTATTACCTGATATGCCATAACCCGCCCGTAGTTTCAAATCATCCACAAAATGCACATTTTGCATAAAGCTTTCACGACTGATGTTCCAGCCGGCCGATACCGACGGGAAATAGCCCCAGCGGTTGTTGGCGCCAAAGGCCGAGGAACCATCGCGGCGCAGGGATGCCTGGAACAGGTATTTACCGCCATAATTGTAATTGGCACGACCGTAAAACGAAATGAGGCGTAGGGTGGAGATGGTTACAGTTTGGTTATAATCAACCACTGTTCCTGCCGGCGGGTCGCCCAGCCCGAGGTTATTGTTGCCTAATGCATCGGTAACAAAGTTGCGGTTAGTGGCCTGAAAACCGTCATTCAAGCGATCTTCCTGCCAGGAGTAGCCCGCAAGTAATTTGATATCGTGGCGGCCAAAAGTTTTATCGTAATTAAAGAAAGATTCAATTATTGTGCGCGTATTGGTATAGGTGTTACGGATGGCGTAACCATTAAAGTTTTGGGCCAAGCCCGAAAAGCGGTTGTAATAAGTATTGTTATTAGTTTGTTCATCCTGGTACGAAGCACTAAGAGTGTACTTTAATCCGGGCAGCAGGTTAGCTTCCGCCATGGCGTTGCCCAAAAAAGTTTTGGTTTTGCTTTTTAAGGTGTTGTTATCAATCAACGATACCGGGTTCAGATAGTTCCGGGTTCTTGAAAAATCTTCTGTATAACTTCCATTGGGCTGCTTTACATTAACGGCAGGCAGGTAAGTCAGCATGTTCTGGTATACCAGATCGGCCACATTTTGCCGATCAGTGATGCTGTTTACCGCCGAAACATTAAGGCGCAGCTTGTTCTCAAAAAACTTTTGATCCACGTTGGCACGCAGAATAAAACGCTCTAAAGACGAGGTTTTGATAATGCCCTGATTGTTCAGGTAGTTTAAACTTACGTTATAAGCCGTTTGGTTGCTGTTGCCGTTGAAAGACAGGTTATGGTTTTGTGAAACACTGGTGCGGGTTACTTCTTTTTGCCAGTCAGTATTAGCGCCTGCGTTATTATCAGTCGGGTTCAGGCTGCGGTTGTTTGCCTGTAGGTAGCTACGCAATTCATCGCCTGATAACATTTCAATGCGTTTAGATACTTCCTCAGCAGCGCCATAAACGCTGTAGCTCAAATGTGACTGCCCCGGTTTAGCACGACGGGTGGTTACCATGATAACACCATTGGCTGCTCTCGAACCATATATAGCGGTTGATGCCGCGTCCTTCAATACGTCAATGCTCATAATATCGTCTGGTGCAAGCAGGTCAATCGAAGCACCCGGTACGCCATCAATTACATAAAATGGTTGCTGTGCGCCATCGCGCAGGGTAGAAGGGCCGCGCAAAATGGCGGTACCTGCATCGTTAGGGTTACCGCTACGGGTTACGTTTAATCCTGCTACTTTACCTTGCAGTAACTGTGCTGGTGAGCTAATTACCCCCCGGTTAAAATCTTCAGCCTGTACGGAGGAGATAGCGCCTGTTACCTCAGCCTTGCTTGAGCGGCCGTAACCGGTTACAACTACTTGCGATAGGGCCGTTGCACTTTCTTTCAATATTACGGATACAGAAATCTTACTATCTGCAGAAGCCTGATAACCAGTAAGGGTTTTGGTAACGAAACCCATGTAGGAGAAAGTGAAATTGTAAGAGCCACCTGATTGCAGGTTGTTCAAGGTGAATATCCCGCTGCCGCTGGTAATGGTATTAACCGCCTTGCCGGTTTGGGTGTTCTCGGCCTTAACGGTTACACCGGCGAGGGGCGTTCCGGTAGTGTCTTTAACAATACCGGTTGCCGATTGCGTTTGCGCCTGTACTGCTAATGTACCTAGCAGCAGGGCGCAAAGCATAGCCATGGTACGGATACACTTTTGTAAATAATTTTCGTTGATTTTTAACATGATTTGTGTTGGGTTGAGTTTGTATTTACTTAGGTGATTTTAATTTTTTGAAATAATGTAAGTGCTGTCTTTCAAAGTGTAACGAAGCTTGTTTAAGGAGGTGATGGTGTTTAGTATGTTGGAAACCTGTTCGGTTCGGGTGTTGAATTCGCCGGTGAAGTAATACTTTTTCAAACTGGTTTGCGCTTTGATACGCACCATGTATACCTGCTGTAGCTTGGCTATTACTAAAGGGAGTTGCTGATTGGTAAAAGTTACCGTATCTCCTCTGATTAGCATGCTACCTTCAATGGCAGGCTTTGGTGACTCTGAAGGTTTTGTGCTGAATGATGCGATTTCGAGCGTATGCTTATGCTGGTCAAAAACAAGTTCTTTACCCGGTAATAAAAATGCAGGATTAGTGTCCGGGTGGTTGTATTGTGCAACTCTAACTTTTCCGCTCAGTAAGCGAACCTTGGTACGGGTGCTGCCCGGCCATGCAGTGATTTTAAAAACTGTACCCAACGCTGTGGTAGCCAGTGGGCCGGCATAAACGGTAAACGGCCTGGTTTTATCCTTGGCAACATAAAATTTAGCAACACCATTTAAATAGATATCCCGTGTTTTAGCCTTGAACGGCAGGGTATAGCGTATGTCGGATTTTGGAGCTAAGGCAATCCTCGAACCATCATCCATACGCAGGTAAAGGGTTTGCCTGCTTGGATTAACAGTATGCTGCCATACTTTAGTTGGGTTATGTACAATGGTTGGCTGCGTAGTTACTGGTGACGGCTGCAAGTATCTGTACATAAATATGGTAGCGATAGCTAATGCAATACATGCAGCAATGCCACTTATCCATACGCGGTTCAATGTGAAGACTTTTACTGCTGGTACATGCTCTATCCGTTGCAGAATGTTTTTCAGGATAGCATCGGAGCGCTCTTGTGGAAGGTTTTTATAATGAGTGAATTTTTTCCATTCCTGCTCTTTCAGGTGTTCATCTAAAACTTCAGGATGTTTACTAAGATACTCGTGAACCTGTTCTGCTTCTTCGGGTGAGCATTCCCGGTTCAAATATCTTTTTATAAGCTCATCTGTAGGCTGCATATACTTACAATACGCGCCATACAGCAGTAGCCCCTAATGGTTAACAATTACTTAATATCGCTTGGCTTACGCAGAGGAAGGAAAGGGATAGCAGTGTTGAATTACGCAGCTCCTTGATCGCTAAACTAATATGATTTTCTACCGTTTTAGTTGAGATGGAAAGCATCTCTGCAATTTCGACATTAGATAGATGATTGAACCGGCTAAGCTTAAAAACCATTTTGCGCATGGGCGGCAGTAGCTCAATAGCATTGGTAACATGCTTTAGCGTGTCGCGGTCGGCAAACTGGTCGGTAGGGTTATTTGCAGTGGTATGTTCAATCCGGTTCAGGTAAGTGTTCCGGATTACATCTTTCCTGAGCTCATCAATCATAGTTGTACGGGCAATTCTGAAAATCTGAATATCCAATGCATATTCCTCTGCCAGCGATGCCCTGTTATTCCAAAGCTTAATAAAAGTAAGCTGCACAACTTCTTCGGCAATGTAAGCAGATGATGTTTTTTTTAAGATATAAGCATACAATTTAGGATGGTACTGATAGTACACTATTTTGAACGTAGTTAAACATCCGTCCTTAATTGCGCTGATGTATTCCATGTTCCGCAAAGGTTCGGCTTTGCTATTACCTGAAATTTTAAATACCGTTAGTTAATTGTTAAGAAAATGTTTGTTGGCTGCATCTCCGAGATCTTATAAATCATCGTTGAAAATTTACTTTTCTGTAATACTTACGTCTATCATTACGTAGTGTTGTTATGGAGATGCGTTCGTGCCAACTTATAAAACAATTAACGGAAGCCGAAGTTACACAGCATGACAATTTAGCTTTTAAACACACATAACTATAACATGAAGAAACTTAATCAGTACGCATTTAAACTGGGCGCTTTAAGCCTGACGCTGTTTTCCTTAGCGGCATGTCAAACCACTAAACAGGGCAACATCACGAAAGACTCAACCGCAACCACCGTTGTACCGCAAGAAAGCAAACAGCCGGATGGCAATGCGAGTCAAACCAAATATGCGGTTACCGCAACCGGAACAATCGGAGAAATTACCCCTGGGAAAGATGGTTATATGGCTGAACTGAAAGCTGATGATGGAAACAGCTATATGACTACTTTAAGCGTTATGCGCCTGGAAAAAAAGTACATTCAGTTCAAAACTGGCGACCGGGTGCGGGTTGCTGGCGATACGATTCACCTGGAAAATAAAGTGAATATATTAGTTAAAGAAGCACAGAAGCTGAATTAAGCTATTGCACATCAATAGCGAATTTGTAATTGAAGAATATGAAAGCCCCAGTATAATTCAGGGGCTTTCTTGTTTTAAAATCAATGTGCATAGGTATTACGGTCTTTTATAAAGGTAAACTGTAGCAAGTTTTTTAAATAAGCTTTATCCTCTACCTTTGTGGCTATGCAGCTAATGGAGCACTTGTTGGTATATGGTTTGGATCGGCAATATTTGATTTACATACCGGATTCGGTTGATAAAACTGAGAAAGTGCCTGTAATAATTTCACTGCATGGTACATTGGGAAGTGCCGAGCAGATGATGGGTTTCGCCGATTTCAGACCATTGGCTGATCGGGACCAGTTCTTAATTGTTTGCCCTGAAGGTATCACGCAAACTTGGAATGACGGCCGGGCTACCAAAGCCAATAAAGCAGGTATTGATGATGTTTCGTTTATCGATCAGCTAATTAGTCATCTGATCAAGAAATATCCTGTTGATGAGCGCTGCATTTATGTTACCGGTATGTCTAACGGTGGCTTTATGGCTTCGCGGCTTGCCTGCGAAATACCGGAGCGCATAGCAGCCATTGCCGCTGTTGCCGCCACACTGGATAAAGCATCGTACATAAGGCCCGAACAAAGTATGCCTGTTTTGTACATACATGGTACTAAAGACAATATAGTGCCATTTGCAGGCGGCCCAACCAAGGCTGCCGGCGGAAATGTATTTGGCCACGAGGAGTTGCTACACCTATGGGTCAATGTAAATAATTGTGTAGATGAACCTAAAGTTACTGAGATAGGCGATAGAGCAGGTGATGGTACGAAAATCATCAAACACGAATATATCAACCCAGATAACGTCGTTAAGGTGATCGGTTATACCGTGGTAAACGGAGGACATACCTGGCCGGGCCGACCGCAATATGCACCCGTAAACTTTGTGGGCATGGTATCCAACAACTTAAATGCCTGCGAAGAAATCTGGCGCTTTTTTAAGCAATACTCACGCTAAGCCAACTAATAGACTTAGGATGACTTGCTTAAGACAGATTAACTTTAATTGCTGGTTCCGGCGCAAAAAAGTGGTTTAGTGGGCCGTTCCCTTCACCGGTTTTAACCGCTTTTCCATGCGCTATGGCATTGTTTACATAAGTGCCGGCTTGTTCAATGGCTTGTATTAAGCCCAATCCGCGGGCAAGGTATGCGGTTATGGCAGATGACAATGTACAACCCGTTCCGTGTGTGCTTACTGATGCTATATAGTCAGACTCAAATTGCTGCCGGTAACCGCTTTCATCAACATATACATTGTATAATTTATTGCCTGTTAAATGGCCGCCTTTAAGTAATACTGCTTTGCATCCACTTTTTAATATTCTTGAAGCTGCACTATACATGTCGGCTAAATTAGCTACAGGTAATCCGGTAAGCATAGCAGCTTCGGGCAGGTTAGGCGTAAGGAGTGTAGCCAGCGGGAATAACTCCTGTTGTAAGATTCCAACCGCTTCTTCATTCATTAACTTATATCCGCTTGAAGCTACACTGACAGGGTCAAGTATGACAGGTGTACCGGGGTAGGACTTTAACAGGCGGGCTACAGCCCGGATTGTTTCCGCATTAGGTAACATACCTATCTTAATTGCTTTTGGCTTAATGTCATTTATAACGGCGGCAATTTGACCTGCAACAATCTCTGCCGGTACCGGGTGAATAGCGCTTACACCCAACGTGTTTTGCACGGTAATCGCAGTTATTGCTGATGTGCCATAGCAGCCTAAGGCAGCAAAAGTTTTCATGTCGGCTTGTATGCCGGCACCGCCGCCACTGTCTGATCCGGCTATGGTGAGTACTGGTAAATATTGATGTAGTAACGATGTCATCCGGTTAAACTGTATGTTGCCTGATACCATTCGATAAACTGTACATTTCGGCTTTTAAAAGTGGTGTCAGCAGATGGATAGCCATCTTGCTGCGCTGGCCGGTTTCGCATATGAAAATCAGCTTTTTGTTAGTGGGCAGGCTTTGAAACTTTTCCGGGAGTTCGTACAGTGGAACGTTGATGCCGCCTATATTGAAATTCTCAAACTCGTAGTTTTCGCGTACGTCCACAAGGATTATTTGTTCTGGTACGCTCACTCGCCATGCATCCAGTTGCTTCATATCAATTTCCTGAAAGTGTTTGGCTATGTCAACCGCTTTTGTGACAGGTATAGGTTGTGCCTGCGTTCGGGCAAACTTAAACGTTCTAACGGAACTGTCCAGCGCATCAACGGTTAATAGCTTTCCGGATAGTACATCGCCTATGCCGCAAATAACTTTGATTGCCTCATTAGCCATAAAGGTGCCTACCATGCCAGGCAATACGCCAATTACACCAATCTCTGCGCAATTAGGTACTTCGCCAGCGCCGGGTGGTTCTGGAAAAAGGTCGCGGTAATTCGGGCCGTTCTGACAGTTGAATACCGATACTTGCCCCTCGAACTTGAAGATAGAACCAAATACTAATGGCTTATTCAATGCTACACAAGTATCATTTACCAGGTAGCGGGTAGGGAAGTTGTCCGAACCATCTATTACCAAATCATATCGTTTTATAATTTCGCTGATATTGTGTTCGGTTAGGCGTTCTGTACAGGCGGTTATTTGTACGTATGAGTTAAGCAACTGCAGCTTTTCTTTTGCCACAATGGCCTTATTGCTGCCAACATCGTTAACCGAATATAATATTTGCCTATGCAAATTACTTATATCGACCACGTCATCATCAATAATACCTATGGTGCCAACACCAGCTGCAACCAGGTACTGTAAAACAGGGCATCCCAAACCACCGGCGCCCACCATTAGCACTTTGGCTTGCTTTAATTTTTGCTGCCCGTCCAATCCTAATTCTGGTAATATCACTTGACGGCTGTACCTTTTCAGTTCTTCTTTTTCAAACATCGGTTATCAATTATCAGGTCAAACAACTGTCCCAGTCTTTCCAAACCGGCTCATACCCTTGGGACTGAATAACGCGGGCAATCTCAGTGGGGCTTCGCTCATCCGATATCTCAAATTGTTCTAACGATTCGGGTTCAACCGCATAACCGCCCGGATTGGTTTTCGACCCGGCACTCATCGAAGTTATGCCCAGCTTTACAATATGGTTCCTAAAGCTGGGCGACTCGCGTGTGGAGATGGACAATTCTACTTCTTCATTAAAAATACGGTAGGCGCAAATCAACTGCACCAGCTCCCGGTCATTCATCTCCACCTTAGGCTCCAACCCGCCGCTAAAAGGGCGTAACCGCGGAAAGGACAGACTGTATTTGCTTTGCCAGTATTTCTTTTCCAGGTAATTCAGGTGCAATGCTGTAAAGAGTGAGTCGGTACGCCAATCTTCCAGGCCAATTAGCACCCCTAAACCCATTTTATGTATGCCTGCTTGCCCTAACCGGTCGGGCGTTTCCAACCGGTATTGAAAATTCGATTTTTTGCCCTTTGGATGATGCTTTTTATAATCGTCCTGATGATAGGTTTCCTGGTAAACCAGCACCGTGTTTAAACCATAAGGCGTTAGTTCCTGATAATCTTCCAAATCAAGCGGCTGTACTTCCATGGATATATGGGCGAAGTGTGGCCGTATCAGCTCCAGTACTTTCTTAAAATAATCTACATGTACAGTCTGGTTGGCTTCGCCGGTAACCAGCAGCACATGATCATAGCCCATATCTTTAATTACCGCAACTTCCTGCATAATTTCGATGGGCGAAAGTGTTTTTCGCCGCAGTTTGTTATCATAGCTAAAGCCACAGTAGGTGCAGATATTGTTGCACTCGTTGGATAGATAAAGCGGTACATACATTTGTATCACCTTGCCAAAGCGCTTCAATGTCAACTGCTGACTTAACTGTGCCATTTGCTCCAGGTAAGGTGCGGCAGCCGGAGATACAAGCGCTTTAAAATCTTCAAGCGTGCGCTTCCTGGCAGATAAGGCTTTCAACACATCGTCGCTGGTTTTAGCGTAGATGCTTTGTTTCGTCTCATCCCAATTGTAGGTTTCGAAAAGGTTGGTAAAGCTATTCATCCAAAAAAGAAGTTAGCGGGCTGCTGGCAACCGCATGTGATACTGCTTTTGCTAATTTAGCTTCAAAGGCCATCCGGCCGGCTTCAACAGCCAGCTTAAAAGCGGCAGCCATTTGCACCGGGTTGGTTGATACGGCTATGGCTGTGTTTACCAGCACAGCATCGGCGCCGATCTCCATCGCTTTGGCCGCATCGGACGGTGAACCTATACCTGCATCCACCACTACTGGCACGTTACTTTGGTCAATGATGATCTCCAAAAAGTCGATTGTTTTTAACCCTTTATTACTGCCAATGGGAGAGCCCAGCGGCATAACTGCCGAGGTGCCGGCATCTTCCAGCCGTTTACATAATACGGGGTCGGCATGAATGTAAGGTAGCACGATGAATCCAAGTTTAGCCAGCTCCTCTGTAGCTTTCAGGGTTTCGATAGGGTCGGGCATCAGGTATTTGGGATCGGGATGTATTTCCAGCTTGATCCAGTTCGTCTCCAACGCTTCACGGGCCAGTTGTGCTGCAAATATGGCTTCCCGGGCGTTGCGCACGCCAGAGGTGTTGGGCAATAAATTAATATGCGTGTGTTTAAGATGACTCAAAATATCATCTGTATCGTTGTTTTTTACATCAACCCGTTTTAAAGCTACGGTCACCAACTCAGACCCTGAAGCCAGCAATGCATCTTCCATAAGGGCAGATGAACTGAATTTGCCGGTTCCGGTAAACAGGCGGGAGTGGAAAGTAGTGTCTGCTATCTGAAACATGACTTTGATAGATTAAAGATTAACAGTAGAATCTGCCTGATGGCTAATACTTAAGTGTTCATAGATGCTTTTTACCACAGCAGCGCGATCTATAGCATGGGTAATGGCACCCGATACGGCTACGCCATATACACCAGTTTGAATAATAAGCGGAACATCATCTGCTTCTATACCACCAATAGCGATGATGGGTGTTTGGATGCCAGCCTGCCTGGCTTGCACCATAATTGCATCATAACCCTCCAAGCCCAAAACTGGACTCAGTTTCTTTTTGGTTGTGGTGAAACGATATGGCCCCAAGCCTATGTAATCCACACCTTCGGCTACGCGCTGAGTCACGTGATTAAACGTATTGGCGGTGCCGCCAATAATTAATTGGTCGCCAACAATGGAACGGGCCAGGCTGATAGGCATGTCATCCAATCCTAAATGTACGCCGTAGGCCCCGGCTTTAAGCGCTATTTCGGGATGGTCATTAATGATAAGCCTGGCATTATAGGCCTTACACAGCGCCGCTGCTTCGGTAGCGAAGGCTAAAATATCAGCTGCCGATTCATCTTTTACCCGCAGTTGTACCCATTGGCAGCCGGCTATCAAAGCGTTTTGTATGGCTGTGAGATGTGAGCCATCTTTAGCAGGTTGTGAAATATAATGAAGTCTGTCAATCATGTGTTTTGTTATTAATCAGGTATGCTGGCCTGTAACTGTTCAAAAGTTTGTATAGCTTTTTCCGGATGGTTCCAGATAGCTCCCAATACTGCGGCTCCATTAAAGCCCATCACTTTTACTGTTAGCAGATGGTGATGCTGTACGCCGCCTAAGGCAATTACCTGCGGACCTGCCGGTTTGTTATTCAACTGAAAGTCCGGCCTCATACTACTTCGGTATCCCGGCTTGGATAAGCTATCGAACACCGGTCCTATAAAAACATAGTCGAAAGCTGTAAGCGAAGGAATAAGCTGAGCATCGTGTATCGATGTGCTCAGCTTATAACCGTTTTTTTGTTGTGATTTCAGCGCACTTGCCGTTGTTTGCATGCGCATTTGCTCTGTGTAATGCAGCCGCGTTATGCCATACGTTGGTGCCAATGCGTGATGCTGATGCAATCCAATACGGTCATAAAAAACAGGATTGATTCCGTTAAGCAATGCACATGTTTCCGCGATGCTGTTACCGGGCTTACGCAAATGAAAGCGTGTTAACCCTGCATTAAACAGGCTATTTATTATAGCCGCTTCCCCGGCAATGTTATCCGCGCTCGAAATCACAATCAATTGCATGGCTTACAGATATAGTTCGCTGCCCTTGGCCGCAAATTCTTTTGACTTGGCTTCCATACCTTTCAGTAAGGCGTCTTCGCCATCCAGACCGTTATCTTTGGCGTAGTCGCGCACATCCTGCGTAATTTTCATGGAGCAGAAATTTGGTCCGCACATGGAGCAGAAGTGCGCTACTTTGGCGCCATCTGCCGGCAGGGTTTCGTCGTGAAACTCGCGTGCCGTATCCGGGTCAAGCGCCAGGTTAAACTGGTCTTCCCACCTGAATTCAAAACGCGCTTTACTCAAAGCATTGTCGCGGTATTGCGCTCCCGGGTGGCCTTTGGCCAGGTCGGCGGCATGTGCTGCAATTTTATAGGTTATTACACCATCTTTAACGTCTTTCTTGTTGGGTAAGCCTAAATGTTCTTTCGGTGTAACGTAGCAAAGCATGGCTGTGCCAAACCAGCCGATCATAGCTGCGCCAATGGCCGATGTGATATGATCATAACCCGGAGCAATATCGGTAGTAAGTGGGCCTAAAGTATAAAAAGGAGCTTCGGCGCAATGCTTTAATTGCTTGTCCATGTTTTCCTTAATCATGTGCATGGGTATGTGGCCGGGGCCTTCGATAATCGTTTGTACATCGTGTTTCCATGCAATTTTAGTAAGTTCGCCCAAGGTTTCCAGTTCCGAAAATTGTGCCGCGTCGTTGGCATCGGCAATACTGCCGGGGCGTAAGCCATCGCCCAAAGAAAAGGCTACGTCATAAGCTTTCATAATCTCGCATATTTCCTCAAAATGCGTATATAAAAAGTTTTCTTTATGATGTGCCAAACACCATTTAGCCATAATAGAGCCGCCTCGTGATACAATACCCGTTACCCTTTTAGCGGTTAACGGAATGTAACGCAACAGCACGCCGGCGTGGATTGTAAAGTAATCTACACCTTGCTCGGCCTGCTCAATCAACGTATCCCGGAACAATTCCCAGGTCAGGTCTTCGGCTTTGCCGTTAACTTTTTCCAGCGCCTGGTATATAGGCACGGTACCAATTGGCACAGGTGAGTTACGTATAATCCATTCGCGGGTTTCGTGAATGTTTTTACCGGTGGATAAATCCATAATAGTATCAGCACCCCAGCGGCAGGCCCATACGGCTTTTTCAACTTCCTCCTCAATGCTCGAGGTAACGGCTGAGTTGCCAATGTTGGCGTTGATTTTTACCAGGAAGTTGCGCCCGATAATCATCGGTTCACTTTCGGGGTGATTGATATTGGACGGAATTACAGCACGACCGGCTGCCACTTCATCTCTTACAAATTCGGGCGTTATATACCCCTTGGGGGTATTGGCACCAAAGCTATGCCCGGCGTGTTGCTGTCCAAGCGTTGCGTATTGTCCGTTCAGTTGCTCCCTCAGCAAATCAATGCGTTGGTTTTCGCGAATGGCAATGTATTCCATTTCAGGCGTAATGATTCCTTTTTTGGCATAGTGCAGTTGCGAAACGTTCATGCCTGGTTTGGCCCGGTAGGGTGCACTTTGATGGGCGAAGCGTAAATGATCTAAACCTACATCATTCAGCCGCTGGCGACCATAGTCGGATGATATAAGGTCGAGTTGCTCTACATCGCCACGCTCCGTAATCCAGCTCTCGCGCAGGCGGGGCAGGCCTTTTTTTACGTCTATTTCAGCGTTTGGATCGGTATACGGACCGCTGGTGTCATAAACAGTTACCGGTGCATTGGGCTCCGTTTCGCCGAAGCGGCCATGCAGTTTGGTGTCGCTCAACGCTATTTCGCGCATGGCTACGCTGATAGGATGCAATTGCCCTTTTACATAAATTTTACGTGATCCGGGAAACGGGGTAGTGGTGATAACTTGTTCCGTAGGAATTTTTTCTGTTTTCATGATGGCGCTATTTGTGTTTTAACCTCCCTGGGTGGCTTTAATGATAATGATATTGTCGTTGGATTGCAGGCTATGCGTTTCCCATTGGGTTTTGGGAACGATGGTTTCGTTGATGGCTACAGCCAGGCCCTGTGCATACTGGTGCAGCACATCGCTGAGCAGTACCTGCACATTGCAATCATCCGGAACAATATAATTTTGCTGATTAACGGTGACTTCCATTGCGTTGCATTTAAAAAAGCTAACTGTAGGAATGTCCCCGTACAAGGAAAGAAAAAACAGCGCATATAGCGATGCCATCACTTTTCCCTTCGCCAGCATTACCTGGATCAGGTTCAAAGGGTATTATCTCAGTCCATTAAAGGACACCCCTAAAGTTGCGGTAAACATAAGGAAAAGAAAATCACATTTTAAAATAAAAGTTAAATTTCCTTTTTGGGATGGCTTATCATAGTTAGGTGGCTTATATTTTTAAGCCGCCTATCGTACTAAAGAGCATAACGCTTAATACAATTAACGTAATTACAATGTACAATTTATCCTTTTCGAGTGTGAAGCCTATAAGGGAGAACACAATACGTAATATAGGTGTGGCAATTAATACCATTACACCAAGTTGTATAATGCCCTTGGCGTTAAATTGAAATGCATTGGTGATAATGCCACTAAAAGTAGTGTAGCCGGCGGTTTCACCTACAAATTGATGATAAGAGGGGCGAGGAGCTTGCCCTAACTGTATGAGGTAGATAATACCGCCAAGTAACACAATGGTACTGGCCGTAACAACGCCATAACGCAACAGCTGGCCAATTAACTGCTCAATATCCTGATCGGCCCAAAAGCCTTTTGATAAAATCTTTTTCATGTTCGTTTCTTTTTAAAATTGGTGATTGATGCCGTTATAAATCATCTCGGCTGCTACAAATGTGATGGCTATACAAAATATGTAGCGCAACACTTTAGGATCAATACGGGTAAGGAGCTTAGAGCCGGTAAATGCGCCGCCCAATACGCCCAGCACTACCGGAAACGCAATGCCCGGGTCCATATAACCGCGTTGAAGGTATACCACGGCGCTGGCCGCAGCTGTAACACCAATCATGAAGTTGCTGGTGGTAGTGCTTACCTTAAAAGGAATATGCATGGTGGTATCCATGGCCAGTACTTTTAATGCACCCGAGCCTATGCCCAGCAATCCGGAAAGAACACCGGCCACCGTCATGATTGAAAAGCCTGCGCCTACATTTTTTAATTTGTAGCTTACTTCACCATCTTTAGTAGGGTAGCTGTTATTGAGTTTTAGCCTATCCGCCAGCTTGCTGCCTTCTGTTAGTGCTTCCTGGTTTTTCTTTCGCAAGGTCATGGCTGCCGAGAACAGCAAGATCACGCCAAATAGTATGGCTATGGTATTGGTAGGTGTATATACTGCCACTACTGCACCAATAACGGCTCCAACCGTTGTTGCAATTTCCAGGAACATACCCAGCCTGATATTTGTGATTCCCTCCTTAACGTAAGCACTTGCCGCACCCGATGAGTTGGCGATAGAAGCCAGCAATGCTGCGCCGATGGCATAACGAATATCCACCTGAAAAACAAGTGTAAGCAGGGGAATGACAACAACGCCGCCACCCAGTCCGGTAAGCGATCCAACCAGGCCAGCCAGATAAGCGCCGACCAGCAGTATGATAGAAAATGTAAGTATAGTCATGATGATTAATAATTATTGTTCAGAATATTTTTAGTGATTTGCTGTGCCTGTTCAACGTCCTTGTTTTTTATTGCGGTGAAAAGGGCCTCGTGTAGGTGATGACTCATAGCAAAATGGCTGATGCCCTGCGCCTCGCGCTTTGAAAAGAAATCGCGTATAATAAGTGTAAAGCTTTGGTATAAATCGGCTAATACAGAGTTTGATGAAGCCCGTGCAATAGCCAGGTGAAATTCAATATCAGCATCAATGCAGGCCTGTCGCTGCTCGGCCATAATGGCTTGTTTTCTTTTTTCGAGACTGTGTTCAATATCCGTTATATGGTTGGTTGAGTGATGCTGGGTAGCCAGCGTAACAATTTCTATCTCAAGCAACTTTCTGACAGCGTTGATTTCTTCAAAGTCGGCCCGCTTCAGGCGCTGGTCGATAGTTTCGGTATTTACGGACGAATTGACAAACGTACCCGAACCTTGCTGCACTTTTAAAATGCCAGCTGTAGCTAGTGTTTTAATGGCTTCGCGGATGGTAGAACGGCCAACCCCATATAGCTTCATCAATTCCGGCTCGGCCGGAATTTTCTCATTCAGCTTAAACCTGCCTTGTGTAATATCACTTTGAATCAGCTTGATTACTTTATCGCCCAGTTTTTCCTTACTGTCCATATTCAAATATTTCTGCAAACATACGATGTTTATTTTAAACATCAGATGTTTGTTTTTAATTTTTAAAAATTCCAGTCAATAATGGATTGACATGCAAGTAAAAGATATTCAATTTAACCCTATGCAGCTATGAAGTATTGAATGTGGTATAAACGTCATATAATGTTGCGTAGCTAGCGAATAAACTCTGGAGGATTTACCTTTGGTTACTTTTATGGGAGGAAATACCTCTTGGGAAGTTTTAATATGGAAAATTCAGCAAACAATATAAAATATGCTGTACTTGACCTGGCCAGTGTGGCCGAAGGACAGGTTCCGGCAGATACGTTTAAGAATAGTTTGGAATTAGCACAACATGCCGAACAGCTGGGATACTCCCGGTACTGGTTTGCCGAGCACCACAACATGGTAAACGTAGCCAGCTCTGCAACGGCAGTATTGATAGGTTATGTAGCAGGCGGCACAAACAGTATTCGCGTTGGCTCGGGCGGTATTATGTTGCCCAACCATGCACCCCTGGTTGTTGCCGAGCAGTTTGGTACGTTAGCATCCTTATATCCGGGCCGTATCGATTTGGGCCTGGGCCGGGCACCCGGCTCCGACCAGCTTACGGCGCTTGCCATCCGTGGCGAAAATATCCATGCCGCTGAAAATTTCCCGGCAGATGTGCAAAGGCTGCAAATGTTCTTCTCGGCAGAAAACAGCACTTCAAAAGTTAGAGCCATACCTGGTGAAGGATTGGACATCCCAATATGGATACTGGGTTCAAGTCCTGACAGTGCATATCTTGCTGCTGCTATGGGTTTGCCTTATGCTTTTGCCAGCCATTTTGCACCCACGCATTTTTTGACGGCTATCGATATTTACCGGCAAAATTTTAAGCCCTCAAAGTTTCTTGACCGCCCGTATGTATTATCGTGCATAAACGTAATAGCGGCAGATACCGATGAAGAAGCCGAATACCAGTCTACCTCATTAAAGCAGTTTTTTATGGGTGTGGTTACCGGTAAGCGTCAATTACTGCAACCGCCGGTGCAACGTATGGAAGATGTATGGAGCTATTATGAGCAACATGCCGTAGGCCAGATGCTTACTTATCTGTTCACCGGCGGACCTGAAAAACTTAAGCAGGATATAAAGAATTTTATTGCCAAAACACAGGTAGATGAAGTAATGGTAACTTCTCATATATTTGAACATACTGCAAGGCTTCGATCTTACGAAATCTTTGCAGATGTAATGAAAAGCATCTAACTAAAAAACAAGCTTGTAAAATAGCTTTCGGCATACGCATAAAATACATTCAACCACAAATGTCAGAAACCTCATTGCAAAGGCGCCTGAGCTTATTGCAGGCAACCGCTATTAACATGACCGATATGGTAGGCATCGGCCCGTTTATTACCCTGCCTATGGTAATTGGGATGATGAACGGCCCGTACTTTCTGTATGCCTGGCTGGCCGGAGCGGTGCTGTCAATGGTTGATGCTATGGTTTGGAGTGAATTGGGCGCTGCATTTCCGCGGGCCGGCGGCTCTTACAATTTCCTGAAAGAAACATATGGTAAAGACAAAGGCGGCCGGTTCATGAGTTTTTTGTTTGTATGGCAAACCATGATACAGGCGCCGTTGGTTATTGCATCTGCGGCCATTGGCTTTGCCTCCTATTTTTCCTACCTGGTACCGTTAAGTAATATACAGTCCAAGTTAATTAGCGGTGGAGTTGTAATAGGTATTATAGCATTGCTGTATCGCAAAATAGAAGATATTGGTAAAATAAGCGTGCTGCTTTGGGGGGCTGTTTTACTCACCATGTTTTGGATTATAGGCGGTGGTATTGCGCATGGTAATTTCATGGAGCCAATCAAGCACATCAATGATGGGCTCAATGTAAACTATGGTTTTGTAACGCTGATTGGCTTTGCCAGTGTAAAAAGCGTTTACAGTTATTTAGGTTATTATAACGTATGCCATTTAGGTGAGGAAATCATCAACCCATCGCGCAATATACCACGAAGCATGTTCATGTCTATTGCAGGTATTGCGGTGCTATACCTGGCTATGAATATCAGCGTAGTGAGTGTAGTGCCTTGGCATCAGGCCAAAGACAGTCAGTTTGTGATCAGTGATTTTATGCAGCAGCTGGCCGGGCATACCGCCGCTAAAATTGTAACCTGCTTGATTTTACTTGTGGCTTTTGCTTCTGTTTTTTCTGCCACATTGGGTTACAGTCGCATACCTTATGCTGCGGCTGCTGACGGTGCCTTTTTTAAAGTATTTGCCAAATTGCACCCAACAGGTAGGTTTCCTTATGTATCCTTGCTGGTATTAGGGTGTATTGCTTTTGTATTCAGCTTGTTATTCAAATTGAGTGATGTAATCAGCGCTATATTGGCTATGCGTATTCTGATACAGTTTATATCGCAGGCTTTCGGGTTAATCCTGTTGCGCCGCAAACGGGCAGCCTCCGAGTTTCCTTATAAAATGCCACTTTTTCCATTACCTGCTGTGCTTGCCATTATTATGTGGGCCGGTATATTGGTTTCAACTGGTCAAAAAATGGTACTTGGCGGTCTTATCGCCATAGCTACAGGTACGGTGGTTTATTTTATTAAAGCAAAGGTGAACAAGGAGTGGCCCTTTAAAATCAATTCCTAATTATGAGCCGCATTGCCAATTTTTAATAACTCATCGGCAAACAGTTCTGCAGCTTTTTTTCGATAAGCACCACGGTGCCAGATGATGTACGACTGACGGCTCAAACGGTTACCAATAATAGGTACTGCAACCAGTTCGTTCCAACCCAGCAACGCTTTTTCGTTTATGATACTAACCTGTTCGCCGTGCTGCACCAGGGATAGCAACGAATGCATATCGTTCAGTTCCATTCTGATAGATGGAATGATCTTATGCTGTTCAAAAAGCTCGTCTACAAAATTGCGCGAACTGAAACCCTTAGCTGGTAAGATGAGGTTAAGGTTCAAAATCTCTTTCAGACTGATTTTTTTGAGCTTGGCCAACTTGTTGTGTTTGGCTACAACCAGCACTATATTTGATTTTGATAGCGGCTGTAATTCCAGTTCGGGGTCATTATCCTGGTTGTGAAAAGCCAGAATCAGATCCAATTCCGATTCTTTTAACTTATGCTCTAATATCTCGGGCGCACCGTATTCCAGGTTGATTTTTAGTGTTGGGAATCTTTTGGTAAACTCAGGCAGTACCGGCAAAATCATGGATGTAAATGCATAGGTTACACCTATGCGTAGTTCGCCGGTTACCATGTTGTTCAAATCGGCAATAGCCTGCCGGCCTTTCTCAACATTTAATAAAATCTTGCGTGCGTGACTCAGGAACACCTTACCGGCCTCAGTGAGCCTTACATGTTTGCCCAGGCGGTCAAAAAGCGGCATGCCTAACTCTTGCTCTAATAATTTAATTTGTTGTGATAGGGTGGATTGTGTTATGTATACCGCTGCAGCTGCTTCAGTAAAGTGTAAAAGCTCAGCTGCTTTTACAAAGTATGTTAATTGCCTAATCTCCATAATCAATCGTTTTTATCTATCAATATCATTAAAACAATCTATTTTACAAATGTATTAATTATGCCGATTTTTGTAGCGGTAAATATCTGGTAGCTCCACGGTTTCAAGCCGCAACCCTGTTACCAAACAAAAAGGCAATCCTCATGAATATATTTCGCTCACTACAATACCGCAATTTCAAACTATTTTTTTACGGCCAATCCGTATCGCTAATTGGTACCTGGATGCAAAAAACGGCAGTAAGCTGGCTGGTTTACCGCTTAACCGGATCTGCAGTATTGTTGGGGATCGTAACTTTCGTGAGCTTAATTCCGTCGCTTATCCTTTCGCCTTATGCGGGTAGCTATATTGACAGGCACAACCGATTCAAAGTACTGGTAAATACCCAGTTAGTATCCATGTTACAAGCCGGGGCACTGGCTGCCATGATCTACTTCAAGTTTTATAATATGTCGGGCATTATCCTCCTCAGCCTGGTTCAGGGTATCACCAATGCGTTCGATGTAACCTGCCGGCAGTCGTTGATGGTAGAAATGGTTGATAATAAGGATGATTTGCCCAATGCCATTGCACTAAACTCTACCATGACTAACCTGGCCCGTATTGCTGGTCCCGCCGTGGCTGGTATTGTATTAAGTACTTTGGGTGAGGACGTCTGTTTTATCAGCAACTTTTTGAGCTATATCGCAGTGCTGAGCTGCTTATTTATGATGAAATTGAACACAGCGGTGGAAATAAAGCCACAGAAAGACATTTGGACCGAATTGAAAGACGGTTTTCATTACGTTACTGCCGACAGGGAAATGAGCAGCCTGATTATATTGCTTACGCTAAGCAGTTTATTTGTCATTCCGTTTAATACTTTGATGCCCATTTTTGCAAAAGACCTGTTTCATGGTACCGCTAAAACATTCAGCTGGTTTGAAAGTATGGCGGGGTTGGGTTCGGTGGTAAGTGCCGTTTACATGGCACAACTAAAAAGCTATAAAAGCCTGGTCAGAATCACCATTGCCGCCAGCATGATTTTTGGTGTGAGCGTATTGCTGCTTTCCTATGCTCATGAGCTGCCTGTTGCGCTGATTTTTATGGGCATGACAGGTGTTGGTATGATGGCGCAAACCTCATCCATTAATACCTTTATCCAAACACATTCAGCCTCGCACATGCGGGCCCGAGCAATCAGCTACTTTGTAATGGCTTATCAAGGAATGATTCCGATAGGCAGCTTGCTTGTAGGCCTGCTTGCCGGCGCTGTTGGTCCTAAAAAGGCCGTAGCTATTGAAGGTGTTATAGGTATTGCTGCCACGCTGGCTTTCATTATATACCGTAACCGCACAGCTTTGGGCACTAAGCAAACGCTGGCCGGTACTTCTATGTAGTGGTATATTTATATCAGTGATTCTTTCTTTATATGCCATGGAAAATACCGTGGCATTTCTTCTCTGGGGGGTCGCTTGGTAAACTCATCATCACTCCAAATCATGTGCTTGTTTAAAATTCTCCTGTTTCAAATAGTTATTAAAATATAACTAAAACGATTCTTTGTTTTGTTTATAAGTTAATATTATATTAGCGAAACGAATCCGGTTAGTTCCCCTTACAGCCGGCTTTGTTCATTTTAAACCAATTATCAACGGATATGACCAAGTCCGTTCTCATTATATCCCTTTCCAGCTTTTTGCAGGCACTTGTATGTGCCGCAGTTACTTCTATGCACCTAAGTTTTCCTTATATGCAATCAATCAATTCCGTTCACTTAACCCCAATCAGCTTGCCTATGGAGAAATAAAGAGAATTGTACTAACCAATTAAATCATCCAATTAAAAAACCTAAGAAAAATTAAAATGAGAACACAACTAAACTCTTGGCTTAAAACAGCCCAAGCGGTATCGGTATTTGCTTTACTATTATTTACCGCAGCTTGTAAAAAAGACGATAATAAACTGGCATCTGGAGAAACAGCATCAGCTAATGCCGTTAAAGCAAATGCGATAGGCGTTAGTGGCCCCAAAGGCGTATGTTATGTAGAAGTAAATAACTCTGATCTGCGCAATGTGGGCCGTTACAAACTGGCGAGCGGACAGCAGCTGTTTGACATCGCTATCATTTTTGCCGCCAATATCAACTACAACACCAGTACTCAGAAAGCCGAATTGTACTTTAATCAGAATGTAGCTAATGTGCTAAACAACAAGGCTACCTACATACAATCGCTGCAGAGTAAGGGTATTAAGGTACTGCTTTCCATATTGGGCAATCATCAGGGAGCGGGTATCAGCAACTTCCCGAACCAAGCTGCGGCTCAGGCTTTTGCCCAGCAGCTAAGTAATGCTGTTACAACGTACGGGCTTGATGGTATTGATTTTGATGATGAGTATGCCGATTACGGTACCAATGGAACTGGTCAGCCAAATTCCAGTTCGTTTGTATACTTAGTAAGCGCGTTGAGACAATTAATGCCTAATAAAATCATCTCCTTTTACTATTATGGCCCTGCGGCTTCGCGCTTGTCATTCAATGGGGTAACAGTAGGCTCAAAAATTAATTATAGCTGGAACGCGATTTATGGCAGCTATGCTGTACCTAATGTTCCCGGCTTAAGCAAGGCCAACTTGGGGCCTGCGGCAATTGATATCACCACTACAAGCGGTGCAACAGCAGCTTCACTGGCTACGCAAACGGTTAATAATGCTTATGGTATCTACCTGTATTATAACCTGGCTGATGGCGATTACCATTCGTACTTGTCCAACGTATCAAATGTGTTATACGGGCAGCCTACCGTATACAATTGATAAATAACTTTGCTAATTAAAAGCTGCACTTGTTTAGATAACAGCCGCCATGAGTAATTCTGTTACTTCTATTGGCGGCTGTTTCATTAAGCAACGTTGGCCGCTTTTATCCGGACGGCAGTCAGGTAATCGGTAGGCGACATTTTAAAGTGTTTGTGGAAATTCCGGCCAAGGTGAGTAACCGAGGTGTAGCCTGCCATCTCGGCTATCTCAAACATCTTGTACTGGCATTCAGTGAGCAATTCGGCCGCCCGTTTCAATCTTGCGGTGTTGATATATTCGTTTGGTGTAGTATTGGAAATTGATTTGATTTTGCGGTATAAGGTAGGTCTGCTCATGTTCATCAATACAGCCAGGTGTTCAACATCCAGAGATTTGTTGATCAGATTGTTGTCTATAACGTTCCCAAGCTGGGTTAAAAAACGTTCGTTAGCTTTATTCACTGCGCCTTTTTGAATATTGATGAGTTTGGAACCGGCAAATTGCATCATCATTCTTTGCCGGTTGACCAGCAGGTTGTTGATTTGAGCATGTAAATAGCTGTATGCAATCGGATTCTCAAGACAGGCATCAGCTCCCGACTCCAGGCATTTAATCTTGTACTGCAGGTTGCACCTGTACATGAGTAAGAGTACCGGTATGTGGTTATAACAAACATCACGCTTTAACAGGGTGCATAATTCTAACCCATCTGCGTTTGGTGCCTTGGAACCGCAAACCACCAGTTGTATATGCCTCTTTTTTAGTTGGTTTAACGCTTCGTAAGTATTGGAAGTATAAATCAAATCATAGTCTTTATTTAAATTGTGGGTAATTGAGCTCTCAATTTCCATGTGCTGGTCTACCAGTAATACTGAAGTTTTCATCTCACTAATCGTTTTAAAATAATAGCGTTAATCGTTGCAGGTAGAGTTATAGCTAAAAGACAGTGGAAAGGGAAAGTACGGCGTGTAACGATTGTAAATTAATAACTCTATAAAAGCTGTTTTTGTTGGCAATTGGCGTAGAAAAAGCACGCGAAGTTGGTTTTGTTCAGTACACTAAGTGTTGTTCTGTTTCAAACCAAAATATTGTCACACGCTGTTTATCAGTAAGTATAAGTTGAGACGATTTGATGATATATTGAAACAAATGAGTATGTGGCTAATAAAGTAATAACGTCATATTTGCCCATACATAACCTATAAGCCTGTTCCCCGATGGCTTAACATCTGCAAACCAATTGAAAAACTATGAAGAAACATTTACACCAAAGGTTAGGTTACACAACCTGCCGCCCGCCATGCTTTTCAGGTAATTGGCGCTTATTATTTAATGCGAGCTTTATATTAAGCTTTTTGCTACTCACGCTGGTTGGCAATCCGGTGCTTGCTCAGGGCACTGGCACACCCATTACCGGCAGGGTTACCGATGCAACCGGACAAGGCTTACCCGGCGTAACTGTTCGCACTAAGGAAAATGCTACAGCAGCAACTGTTACGGATGTTGATGGGCGTTACAAGATCACAGCCTCTGCTGGCAGTACACTGGTTTTCTCGTTTGTGGGCTTTACAACGCAGGAAGTGCGGGTGAACGACCAAAAAACAATTGACGTGCAATTGCGTGATGATGCCAAGTCATTAAACGAAGTGGTGGTAATTGGCTACCAGGCAGTACGTAAACGGGATTTAACCGGTGCTGTATCAACCGTTAGTCCGGCAGAAGCAAGCCGGACCACAGCCAATTCTGTAGGTGAATCACTGCAAGGTTTAACGCCTGGTGTAACCGTGCGCAGCAGCGGGGCACCCGGGCAGCAATCGAATATCGAGATCAGGGGCGTAGCAAGCTTTATCAGTTCAGCGCCTTTGTATGTGGTTGACGGTATGATTCTGGAAGACCCTAACACAACGACGGTTAACCCGCAGGATATTGAGTCGATACAGGTGCTGAAAGATGCATCAGCCGCAGCGATATATGGTTCAAGGGCAGCTAACGGTGTAATTATCATCACCACACGCAAGGGTAAAAAAGGAGCTCCAAAGATTTCGGTATCTGCCAAGTACGGCTCTCAGCACATTCCTAAACGATGGGATGTGATGAACAGCACAGAATATGCTGACACGAGGAGGCAGCAATATACCAACGCCGGCCTTACACCGCCGCCAAGTGTGAGTACAGAATTTAATCCGGCTATTAATACCAATTGGCAGGATCTGGCTATGCGGACAGGCAACAATCAGGATTATAACGTAAGTATATCCGGCGGATCCGATAACTCATCTTATCTCGTGTCAGGAAGCTACTTTCAAAATCAAGGGGTGCTGAAAGGCTATTCTTTTAACCGGGCAAGTTTACGCGTCAATACAGAAACAAAAAAGGGACGGCTTACATTCGGCGAGAATGCGCTGTTTACCAACACCAATAACTATCATCCTAACAGAGGGAATCCGTTTTACGATCTACCACAGCTGTTACCTACTGTTCCTGTGCAGGATCCCCGCTTTATTACGCCGGGCAGCAAAACCAATCCCTGGGGATATAGTACAGGTACACTTGATAACAGCGATGTGACGTATGCCTACAACCCGGTTGCAGTAAGAGACCTGAGCCAGGGATACAATAATTACGCTCGTTTATTAGGTAACGGCTATGCACAACTGCGTTTGTTCGACTGGCTGGATTACAAGCTAAATGTAGGCTTGGAAGCTAGCTTTGATTACAATGAAGACCTTCGCAAAGATGGTATCTTCTCCTACGCGCAACAGCCGGAATTAAGCTATATTGATGAAGACCGCCAGCGTTTCTATAATGTGCTTATTGAGCATACGCTTAACTTTAATAAAACCATTGGCGTTCACAATATAAACGGTGTGGTGGGGTATACGCAGCAAACGTTTTACCGTGACCAAACCCAGGCCCGTAAAACTAACCTGCAAATCTACAACGGCTCTTACCTGACCGAAATCAACGCGGCCACAGGTACATCATCAGCCTCGGGACAGGTTGTGCGCGATGACAGGTTGCGAAGCTTTTTAGGACGTATCAATTATAATTATGATGACAGGTACCTGTTGACAGCATCGGGCCGGGTAGATAAAGATTCAAGGTTTGGACCCGATTACCGCACCGGCTTTTTCCCTTCAGTAGCCTTAGGATGGCGCTTGAGCAAAGAGAAATTTTTTAAGGTTGACTGGGTAGATAACCTGAAAATCAATGCATCTTATGGTGTATTGGGTATCAACACAATAAGCTCATTCCAAAATGTGGGATTGATCAACATCTCGCCACGAGCTGTTTTTAACGGCGACAGGCTATATACCGGCGCTTACCAGGCCCGTTTGTACAATGCGAATGTAAAATGGGAAGAACGTAAGGAAACCAATATAGGGTTTGATGCCAGTTTGTTTCGTGACAGGCTGACAATATCGGCAGCCTATTATTACAACAAGTCTGATGATGTATTGATAAACCGGGTTCTGCCGCTAATTTCGGGTAACGCTGGTGGCGATTACCCAGCCGGTGACTACCGCAATTTCCCGCCGGAAAACGCTGCATCAATCAGCAACCGGGGCTTTGAATTTGAGGCTACATACCGTAATAATGATAATCCGTTTAAGTGGAGCGTATCCGGAAACTTTACTACCATCAAAAACAAGGTGCTTTCTATCGGGAATCAAGGTGTAGGTATCAACTACATTCAGCAAGGCAGTGCGCGCTCTCAGGTAGGTTACCCGATGGGGCAGTGGTATGTGCTGAAAGAGTTGGGCATCTTCCAGTCGCAGGAAGAAGTTAACAATTACAAACGTAGCGATGGCTCGCTAATTCAACCGTTCTCAAAACCTGGTGATATTAAGTTTGGTGCCGACCCTAATGGAAAAGGTACCATTAATAACAATGATAGGGTATACAATGGTTCGCCATGGCCTACGTTGCAAACCGGTTTGCAATTCAATGGCTCCTACAAACAGTTCAGCGTCAATCTGCAAATGGTAGGGATATTTGGCGTAACCTTATATAACGATGTGCGTCGTGTGCTGGATAGCTATCAAAATACAAACTTCCGTCAAGGCATCAATCCCTGGTCACCAACCAACACCGGTGGCACCGATCCGCGTTTAGGTATAGCAAATGGTGATACCGGTATAGCAACCAACAACACGCCCGAAAGCTCACGCTGGCTGGAAAACGGATCATACGGCCGCATCCGTAACCTCGAAATAGGTTATATGTTGCCCAAAAGCCTGTTAGGTAAGCTGCGTTTAGAAAGTGCCCGCGTGTTTGTAAGCGGCCAGAATTTGCTTACCGTTACCAGCTACAAAGGGTTGGACCCTGATGTGACCGGCAACGGAATTTTGCAAAGGGGAGTGGATGCTGGTCAGTGGCCATCAAACCGCATATTTTCTATTGGCTTAAACTGCGGTTTTTAACTCAAAGCATTTATCATCATGAAAAAATTTATCATCATATTCATAGCAGCAATGGCCACCGGTATGGCCGGCTGCAAAAAAAGCCTGGACGTGCAGTCGCCCAACGCGCCAACCACGGCTATATACTGGAAAACAGCCGACGATGCTGTTAAGGGCGTTAATGCTATGTACAGCACTTTTCACCGTGCCGGATTGTGCCGCTGGTTCTTTTTTGCAACCATTATCCGGTCTGACGAAGGTTGGAGCAGCAGCCCTGATGCAAACCTGCAAAACAACTTCGACCTGTTTGTTAACAACGATTATAACTACGGTAATTACACGGCTATCTGGAGTGATTTATATATTGGTATATCACGTGCAAACCAAGTGTTGGACAACGTGCCTAACATCGATATGGATGCCAATTTAAAGGCCCGTTTATTAGGCGAAGCGAAATTTATGCGCGGCTTATTCTACTTTCATTTAGCTTCATTATGGGGCAATGTGCCGCTACAGCTCAAATCATCTACCACAAATGATGTAACGCCAACCTTTAACCGGAGTGATGTTTGGGCCCAGGTTGAAAAAGATCTGACAGAAGCTGCCACTACGCTGCCGCAAAACTACACAGGCGATGATATCGGTAGGGCAACCAAAGGCTCTGCCAATGCCCTGTTAGCCAAAGCTTACATGCAGGAGCGTAAGTTTCAAGCAGCCCTTGCGCCATTGCAGGCCGTTATTCAAAGCGGGGCTTATAGTTTAGTAAGTAACTATCAGAATAATTTCCTGTCAACCACCGAATTTAATTCCGAGTCGGTTTTTGAGTATGGCTTTGCACTAAACCCTAACGATAATCACGATGACGATACCCAAAACTCCGGTCAGGATAACCTGAACTACGGTTCATCTTTGCCTCCATTTTTTGCGCCAAGGCCAATTGGCTTTACCGATGGCGAGGCCAGAAGGTGGCTTGTGAATGAGTTTCAAAAGGAACAAGCGGCAGATGGCAAACGCGACCCCCGGTTGGCGGCCAGCTTATTGTTCGATTACACGGATGAAAGGGGACCCGACTATACGCTGATTTATGGTGAAACATTCACCAAGCGCTATGGCTCAGCCCAGAAGCTGGATGTATGGTTTAGGAAAATGCTTAATGATAATAATGGTACGGCTACGGGCGATAGTTTCCATTCGCCTAACAACTATCGCTTCATACGCTACGCCGATGTGTTGCTGATGTATGCCGAATGTTTAAATGAAACGGGTGCAACCTCACAGGCCTACCAGTATGTGGATCAGGTTAGGCAGCGCGCCGGTTTAGTAGCCCTATCAACCACACGGCCTAATTTGGGACATGATCAGTTCCTGGCTCAAATTAAGCATGAACGTATTACGGAGCTTACCGGCGAAGGGCATCGTTTCAACGACCTTGCCCGTTGGGGCGATTTAGGTACTAACCTTTCTGCTACAGATGCCGGGTTCAGAAACTTTATCAAAGGCAAGCACGAATTCTTGCCTATACCACAACAGGATATTGATATTAATCCTAATATTAAGCAAAATCCTAATTACTAATGTATAAAAGCGGAGGGTAGCAGTTGTTACCCTCCTAAATTCAATTTTATAACGTTTATTGCACTAAATTAATTAACTCTTCATAACTTCAAAAATCCAAACCGTTTCATTAATGCCTGCAAAAAGATACTTACGAATATTTATAATGAGTTTTTGTGTTTTGGCTATTTGGCATCCATCACAAGCACAAAAAAAGAAGATCAAAACTTTTACCAACCCCATTCTGCCGTCCGGTGCCGATCCATGGATCACCTATAAAGACGGATACTATTATTACACCAACACATTAGGCGACAGTCTCATCATCTGGAAAACAAAAGATATTGCCGACCTGCGAAACTCGCCCAAGAAAACAATCTGGATACCGCCAAGAGGCGAAACCTATTCGAGCGAGATATGGGCGCCGGAAATCCATTTCCTGGAAGGTAAATGGTATATGTATTTTGCTGCCGATGATGGTAAGAATAGGAACCACCGCCTGTATGTACTTGAAAATCCTTCGCCCGACCCATTGTTGGGCCAATGGTCATTTAAAGGTATGTTATCAGAAGCATCCAATAAATGGGCTATTGATGGTTCTGTATTTACCCACAACGGCCAGCTTTATTTGATTTGGGCAGGTTGGGAAGGCGATGAAAATGGTCGTCAGGATATTTATATCGCAAAAATGAAAAATCCATACACGGTTGAAGGCAAGCGCGTAAAAATATCATCACCGGAATTGCCTTGGGAGCGTTACGGCGATTTGCATGATCCCAATAATCCACCCCATGTTGATGTTAACGAGGGACCAGAGGTGTTGAAACATGGCGATAAGTTATTTCTGATTTATTCGGCTAGCGGCTGCTGGACAGATTTTTATGCATTGGGTATGCTTACAGCCACGGCATCCAGCGATATAATGGATCCTAAATCATGGAAAAAATCACCTCAGCCGGTTTTTGCCCAAAATAAAGAGAACAGCGTGTATGCACCTGGGCACAATGCTTTCTTTAAATCACCCGATGGCAAAGAAGATTGGATTTTGTACCATGCAAACTCAAAGCCGGGCTTGGGTTGCGGTGGCGAACGCTCGCCACGCATGCAAATGTTTACCTGGAAAAAGGATGGTACACCTAACTTTGGTTTGCCTGTTAAAGAAGGCGTACCAATCCCCATTCCATCCGAATCTAATCTGATTACGGCTAAGCCGCCTAAAGCTCCCGGTAACAAAAAGAAACCGGCAACTAAAGATATTCGCAACCAAACTATCATTCTAAAAAACAAGAAGAACAAATAACATCTCAGAAAGTATGAAAAGAATAAATCACCTGTTAACAGGTTTGCTTGTAGTGTTTACGGTACTCACAGGCTGTAAGCAGGAACCTAAGCCCGCCGTGGTTCCACTGCAGGAAAGCAAAATCTGGTCGGTCGAAAAAGCCAATCAGTGGTATAACGAGCATCAGTGGATAATTGGCGCTAACTTTATTCCCAGCACAGCCATTAACCAGCTGGAAATGTGGCAGGCCGAAACATTTGACCCGAATACAATTGATAAGGAACTGGGCTACGCCGAAAGTATAGGCTTCAATACCATGCGCGTGTTTTTGCATAGTGTGGCTTATGGGGCAGACCCTAAAGGGTTTAAATCACGTGTTGATCAGTATCTGACTATAGCCAACAAACATCATATTCAAACCATGTTTGTATTTTTTGATGATTGCTGGAACCCTAACCCTAAAGCAGGTAAACAACCACAGCCCAAACCAGGTATACATAACTCGGGCTGGGTACAGGATCCGGGCGTGCGCGAAGTAAAAGATCCTAAACAATTCAATGTACTGAAAGAATATTTTCAGGATGTAATGAAAACGTTTAAGCACGATAAACGTATTTTGCTTTGGGATTTGTATAACGAGCCTGGTAACAGCACCAAGCACGATACCTCGCTGGCCCTGCTTACTAAGGTATTTACCTGGGCACGGGATGTTAATCCCGATCAACCCATCTCTGCCGGTTTGTGGGCCTGGGATTTTGAAAAGTTGAATGCTTTCCAGGCGTTAAACTCTGATATCATCACTTATCATGAGTATGAGCCCGACACGGCGCATACCCGTGTATTACAGCTTTTGAAAACACATGGCCGCCCCATGATCTGTACCGAATACATGGCACGCACCCGCCAAAGCACTTTCCAGAAAATATTACCCATACTGAAAAAAGCCAATGTGGGTGCCATTAACTGGGGCTTGGTAGCCGGAAAAACCAATACCATGTATGCCTGGGATACGCCAATGCCGCAAGGTGGCGAACCTAAATTATGGTTCCATGATATTTTCCGTAAAGACGGCACGCCTTACAAACCGGAAGAAGTAGATTTTATTAAGAAGATAGTGGCTCAACCCAAAGTGGAAACCACCAAGTAATCATCAAATGTTTACCATACAAGGGCGATACCAGAAACAAGTATCGCCCTTTTGTTTATGTTGAATTTTAAATGACCGCCTTATTGCCGATAAGTGATAGCTTTGCGGCCTTATGCAAGTAAAAAATCAAGGCGTTGCCACTATTCTGGCATTCGGCTTACTACCCTTATCCGGCTTTGCCACCGATATCTACATACCTTCGCTGCCTAATATGGCTGGCAGCTTACATGTAAGCGATATTCAGGTACAGCTTACATTGAGTTTATTTTTAATTAGTTATGGTGTATCGCAACTCTTTGTTGGGAGCTTTCTGGATAGCTTTGGCAGGTATAAGCCAAGCCTCATTTCACTCATTATATTTGCAGCGGCCAGTCTGGTTGTAGCAACTACGCACAACATATACCTTATTTACCTTATGCGCATTATCCATGGCATTACGGTAGGTATTATCATTGTGGCCAAACGTGCCTTTTTTGTAGATGTGTACAAGGGAGAGAAGCTAAAACATTACCTCAGTTTATTCTCCATCATCTGGTCAACCGGCCCAATTGTGGCGCCTTTTATTGGCGGGTATTTGCAAGAAGCTTTCGGTTGGGAGTCAAACTTTTATTGCCTGGCTGGGCTGGCTATAATTTTTATTGTGCTCGAACTGATTTACAGCGGTGAAACATTGGTGCATGTTACTGAGTTTAAACTGAAAAATATAGTCACTATCTATAAGGAAATGCTTACTACGGCGAGCTTCACTTTAGGTGTGGTAATGCTGGGTTTGGCCTACTGTATGGTAATGATTTATAATATGACAGGGCCATTCATTATAGAGCATAAGCTGCATCTCTCATCAGTAGTTACGGGTTATAGCTCATTGATATTGGGCTTTGCCTGGATGGTGGGCGGTTTTATCGGTAAAGCTACCATCAACCGTCCGTTTTATAAGCGGTTGGGTATTAATTTAACGCTGCAAATGGTGTTTGTGGCAATAATGATTGTTAGCCTGCAGTGGGTGGAGAGCCTGTATTCAATTATATTTTTTGCTTTTCTGATTCATGTTGCGGCAGGGTTTACCTTCAATAATTATTTTACATACTGTTTGGGTATGTTTCCTAAAAACGCCGGTATTGCCGGGGGTTTAACCGGCGGCATTAATTACGTAATTGTATCGTTTTTGAGTTATGGTGTAATTAGCCTGTTTCCGGCTAAAGATGAGCACAACCTGGCACTTAGTTATTTGATTTTGATTGTTTTATCGGTTGCTGTAATGTTAGCTGTGTTTAAATTACGAAACCGCAGCAACGAAGCGGTTGCCTTAAACTAAGCCTGCGTGTGTTTGTTATCAGCTTGTTCAGCATTTTATTTGTGTTAGCCTCATGAAAGTTATTATTGCCGAAAAACCGTCAGTAGCCCGTGAAATTGCGAAAGTGTTTGGTGCCACCACCAAGCGGGAAGGCTATATAGAAGGAAAAGGCTACACGTTTACCTGGGCCTTTGGCCACTTATTGCAGCTTGCCCCGCCGCAGGAGTATGGCTATTATGGCTGGAGTGTGCAAAACCTGCCCATGCTTCCGCAAAAGTTTAAACTATCCATTCGCAAAGTTAAAACCAAGGATGGCATAGTTGAAGATCCTGCCGTGAAAAAGCAGCTGGAAATTATCAAAACACTGTTTGACGAAGCTACTGAGATCATTGTTGCAACGGATGCCGGGCGGGAAGGCGAGCTGATTTTCAGGTACATTTATTATTATTTGAAATGTAAAAAACCTTTCAAGCGCCTTTGGATATCTTCCCAAACTGATGAAGCCATTAAGGATGGCTTTCGTAACCTCAAGCCCGGTGGAGAATATGATACGTTGTTCAATTCCGCGCATTGCCGTTCCCAGTCGGATTGGTTGGTGGGTATGAATGCTACACAGGCGCTCAGTATCTCGTCCGGTAAGCGTTCTGTGCTGTCGTTAGGTAGGGTGCAAACGCCTACGCTGGCCATGATTTGCTCTCGCTACCAGGAAAACAAAAATTTTGTGCCGCAACTGTATTACCAGGTGGCTATTCAGGTTGATAAAAATGGACAAGCCTTCAGAGCTATTTCTGCCGAAAACTTCAAAACCAAAGAAGATGCACAGGATGTATTGGATAAAGTTGAAGATTTACCTTCGGGCATACCGCAAGGCGGGCACATCCTGACTGTGGAAGCCAAGCCACGCAAAGAGCCGCCACCCTTGCTGCACGATTTGAGTAGCTTACAACAGGAAGCCAACAAACGCAAAGGTTATACGGCCGATCAGACTTTAAGTATTCTGCAAAACCTGTATGAAAGCAAGCTGGTAACATATCCGCGTACAGGCAGCCGCTATATTGGCGATGATGTGTATGCAGGTATCCCGGCACTTATAGACAAGTTTACCAATCATCCTGATTTCGGTAAGCAGGCTACTTTTCTAACTACAGCCAAGCTGAATAAGCGAAGCGTGAATGCTAAAAAGGTTACTGACCACCATGCTATCCTGCCCACCGGCGAAACGGCGCATCAGCTATCGCCAGAAAAGCAGGCCATATACGATTTGGTGGTAGGGCGAATGCTGGAAGCTTTTCATCAGGAGTGTATTAAGGAGATCACCAAAATTGTTGTGGAGTCGGGCTCCAAGTTTACGGCCAGTGGTACGGTAATCAGTTCACCGGGCTGGCGCGCTGTTTTCAACGAGCCCGATGAGGACAAGAAGGACGAGGAGAACGCATCGTTACCTAAAGTGCAAAAAGGGGAGAACCTGCCGGTAACTAACAAGGCGATTCTGGAAAAGCAAACCAAGCCGAAACCATTATACAACGAGGCCAGTTTGCTGAAAGCGTTGGAAACTGCCGGTAAGGAGATTGAGGACGAAGAGCTGCGCTATGCTATGAAAGATGGCGGACTGGGTACACCTGCCACCCGGGCTGCCATTATAGAAACGCTGATAAAGCGTGACTACGTAAAGCGCGAAAAGAAAAATCTGGTGCCTACCGGTATGGGAATGGCCGTTTACGAGGTAGTGAAAGACCATAAAATTGCGCAGGCCGAACTGACGGGTAATTGGGAAAAACGACTGGAAGAAATTCGCTCGGGCGCATCCGTAGCCGATTTTCAGGAAGAGATTAAAACTTATACGCGCACCATAACCCAGGAGCTGCTCAAGGCAGGCACTAAACTTACGGTGGTTAAAGAAGAGCCGGTTGTTGCAAAATAATGAGAGCTACCGCAGGTGTATGTAGTTTATTGTTATCTTTATTTATGAAGACATACCTATGGACGATTCGGAAAAATTGAACCGTATAGTTGAAGCCCGCATGAAGCTGAAAGCACGGTTTGAGGAAAAGATGAAACTCACACCGTCAGTTGCCGACGATAGTCCCAAGGGATCGGGGCCGGTGAACAGGCACGGGATGCCTGCGATACCTATTGGGCAAACCGCTACGAGTAAATGGCCGGTGCTGGATCTGGGTTATCAGCCCAACGTACCGCTTGACCGCTGGCGGCTTACCATTGATGGTGCTGTTGAAAATCCGGTACGCCTTACCTGGAAGCAATTTATGGATTTGCCGCAAACCAAAGATGTGTCAGACTTTCACTGCGTAACTACATGGTCTAAACTCAATATGCACTGGAAAGGAGTGAGCCTGCTCGATCTGGCCGTCTTGGTGCACCCGCATGATAATGCAACGCATGTTTTGTGTTACGGTTATGATACTTATACTACCAATATATCTTTAGAAGAAGCCCTGAAGCCGGATGTACTGCTGGTACATACCTATGAAGGGCAACCGCTACCCATTGAGCACGGCGGACCTGTACGTATGATTACGCCGCAGCTTTACGCCTGGAAAGGAGCCAAATGGATTAAACGCATCGAGTTTTTAACAGAAGACAAACCTGGCTTTTGGGAAGATCGGGGTTACTCCAACACAGCCTACCCCTGGCGAAATGACCGGTATAGTGATGAAGATTAACTTTAAGTGATTATAAAACTCTTTGGTATGAAAAGAAAATTTCAGCTCTTTATATACTTTTTGACCTTAACGGTTCCTTTAATTTCCTGTGTAAATAAAACGGTAGCCAGCGTTACGCGTATATTGGTTTTTAGCAAAACTGCCGGGTTTCATCATGCCTCTATACCGGCGGGTATTGCTGGTATTCAAAGGCTGGGTAAGCAATATAATTTTGAGGTAGACACGACAACCAACAGCGAGCTTTTTACATCAAGCAATTTGGAACGCTATAACGCAGTAATATTTTTAAATACCACAGGCGATGTTTTAAATGCCACACAGCAAGTTGCTTTTGAGCAATATATTAAAAGCGGGAAAGGGTTTGTAGGTATTCATGCCGCAAGCGATACGGAATACGATTGGGCGTGGTATGGTAAATTGGTTGGCGCGTATTTTAAATCGCATCCCGAGCCGCAGCAGGCAATGCTGAATGTAGTGGACCAGTCATTTATAGCTACGCGTAAATTACCGGCCAAATGGTCAAAGTTTGATGAATGGTACAACTTTAAATCTATAGCACCCGACCTGCATATACTGATTACCATTGACGAAAAAAGCTATACCGGCGGCGAAAACGGTAGCCAGCATCCGGTGGCCTGGTACCATGCATACGGCGGCGGTCGTGCGTTTTATACGGCGTTAGGCCATACCGATGAGTCGTATAACGATCCTTTATTTTTGCAACTCATTTTGGGCGGGATACAGTATGCTGCCGATGCTAAGCAACAATAACGCATTGTAAAGTAGTTATAAACTTTTCTGTTTGTTTTTGCAGATAAGGGTTGTTACCTGTATTTTTGGGCGACTTAACACTTATTACATGAACAAGCTGCTTGCTATCCTTTTGATAGCGTTGTTTGCAAACACTGCATTCTCCCAAAAAACTTCGTCCAGAATTGACTCCCTCGAAAAATCATTCACTTACCAGCACGGTACGGTAACGATCCGTAATGGCGTAGGTACTATTACTGTTCCACCCGGATTTAAATACCTTGAACCTGTACAAGCTGAAAGGGTACTCACAGAGATCTGGAACAATCCTAAAAGTGAAAACATGACCCTCGGTTTTATTATGCCTGAAAAGCAAGGTATTTTAGATTCGGATGGTTACGTTTTTAATATACAGTATGATGAAATTGGCTATGTGAAAGATGATGATGCCAATGACATTAATTATGATGACCTGCTCACTAAAATGCAGGAAGATGCGGAAGAGGAGAATAAAGAACGCCAGAAAGAAGGGTACGAGCCAATAAATATAGTTGGTTGGGCCGCAAAACCATATTACGATGCTAATCACAACATATTGCACTGGGCAAAAGAAATCAAGTTCGGCAAAGACAGTGTCAATACACTTAATTACAATGTACGTGTACTGGGCCGTAAAGGTGTGCTGATATTAAATGCCATATCAAACATGCAGAATTTAAGTGCCGTGAAAGCTGGTGTTCCGCACGTACTGAACATCGTTCATTTCTCGGACGGTTATAAGTACAAAGATTTTGATCCGGGTGTAGATAAAGTTGCAGCCTGGACTATTGGCGGCCTGGTTGCGGGTAAAATTCTGGCCAAAGTAGGATTCTTTGCCTTATTGGTGAAATTTTGGAAATTGATAGCACTGGCTTTTGTATCTGTAGGCAGCTTTATTCGCAAAAAGCTGTTTGGCCGTAAACAAGAACCGGCAGAGGAGCCTGAACCAACTGTTGAAGCTCCACCAGCTGATGAGCATCAACCCAATGCATAAAAAAAGCGCCTCTGATTAAGAGGCGCTTTTTTTATGCAGGATCGCTAAATCAAACCGGCTGTGGCTTATTTGGACTGATCTCCTGTATGCCTTATCACCAGTTCGCCTACGGTAAGCTTGCTTACTTCCAGTTCTTTAATAACCATACGCTTAATGGCTACACGGCCAATGGCCAAAGCACCAATAGCTAATACACCTATGGAAATAGCGCCTATGGCCAGCGCACCTATTGCAGCGGCGCCTGTAGCCGATGCCCCGATACCTGCAGCTCCCAAACCTAATGCGCCTATGCCCTCGGCACCAACGCCTTTGGCTCCTGTAACCCCTGCTAATGTGGTTTTAAATATATTCATCATAAAAAAGCCTGTTTTAACTGTGGTAATAACAGCTAAAACAGGCTCAATGATTTGGGAGATGTTAATTTGTTAACTATTCTACCTTGTATCGGTATACATATCTGCCCAGGTTACCGTCTTTGTCCCAACCTTCTACAATTACTTTGTAGGTGCCTTTGCTGTCGGCATTGAAAAACTCCACGCTGGCAGTGCCTGTAGTTTTGTTGGTATAAACTGCAGGGTTCCAATAAATGGTTGTGCGTAAATCAAGACCTATTGTGTTCGTTTTGCTTACATCATACTTTGGTGAATAGAACTCCTTAACTGCATCATAACCTTTCGGCATCAGGTTTACAATGTATGGCGGAGGTGAAAGCTGCTGTAATTCGGCAAGTGTTATGCGTTTGCTTTCTATCTTTTTCATATTCACCACGATGGCGCCGTTGGTATTATAAGTACGGTTAACGGTGCCTAAATCGTCCTTCACAAATATCTCGATAGACTCGACCTCGCTTGGATTGATATTACTCAGGTAATTGTTATCAACCGGCATTCCCCGTACAAACACCTGGGTAGGGGTTCTGTTACCTGCATTATAATCGCGGGTAACGTAAAAGAAATTATTATCAAAAGTAATTCCCGGTAATGAGCCTCTTATGCAGGTAAGCAGATCATTGCAGGCAGATAATTGTGAACCGTTAACCTGATGGTCGGCAATGGATGATAAGCCCGAAAGACCGGCATAGTCTTTATGAGTAACTGTCTTCGGAATCGTGGTGCTTTTAATAACCACTTCTTTCAACTGATGGGAATTATCATAAACCCTTTTGCTGTTCTGCAAGTATGGTGATAGGGTACTGTCTATATTTAATATTTCGTTCGGATAATTCGGGTTAGGCGGCAGGGTGGATGTTGAGCCTGACGGGCTTACCATAATCATCAGGTTATTTGCCCTTACGTTATTCCGGGCATTTAATGTTACCTGCGAGGAGTCTTCAAACAGCAGATTTTCGAATTTAAATTCTCCTTCGGCATTGGTAATGGCGTTGGCATTATAGCTGCGGTTTGGAATCTGCAAACGCACGTTACCGCCCTTTATCGGCATACCATTTAACGTACGTAAGGTGCCCGAAAGTTCGATGCCTTGTTCGGGTAAAGCATACAACGGCGGGTAAGCACCTGTGATAATGCTTTTGTAAGTAAAATGACGGTAGCCCTGCGTCAGCATCAACAGGTCAAGTTCATTAAGCTTCTTTTCGTCTGTTTTTGTAAAATAGTAATTGGGCTGTTCAATGAAGCCTTTTACATCTGATTGCAGCAGCAAATGCGTTAAAATAGTTGTTGATGCGTTATCGTTAAATGGCGTTTTAGTTTCATCAATAACAGATACCGAAAAGTTGGCATCAGCTGGCAAGCTTTGCGCTTTAGCCGCTAGGTTGAGTTTCACTTTTTGCCTGCGGGCATAAGTTGGCTTATCAGCGGTTAGTGATAGATTCATCAACTCACCGGCATTCCAAACAAAGGCCAGCCTTTCGCTGAGCGGCTCGCCGCTGGTGTTCAGGATGCTTACCTGGACGGTACCGCTTCTCAGCTTGTCTTTCGGAATAGCAGCAACAATTTCTGATTTGTACAAACTGGCACGCGCCGCATAGCAAACAGCACCGCTACTCTGCGCAATTATGTAATATGATTTACCGCGGTTAGCCTGCAGAAACGCATCATTGGCCGTGATCTTCAAGTTCATGCTTGCGGCATTTTTGTTATCGATACTCAGAACTAAGCCCGATGGTTTAGCTTTGGGCAGGTTATAGGTTGCCTGCGTGCCATCCGGGAAGCTGACGTTTGCTTTGTAGGTTTTATTGCTTTCGGGCGTAAAGGTAAATATGCCCATGCCCAAGTGCTGGGAGGTGATACTGGCTACTGTTTTGCCTTCGTTATCTACTACGGTACCCTTAACTTCGGTTCCCAAACCATCCGGCCTGATGGCTTTGAAAGCAACGGCACTATTTATGCCGTCCACTAAATCACCGCCCTCAGGAAAAAATTGAACATCATTAGTAGCCGCAGCATTTTTGAGCGGAAAAGTACGAGTAACAGCATGTTTATTCTCAACATCCATCACCGTAACCAAAGAAGCCGATTTTAATTGCGGTGCGTTTTTTTCGGAAATACTAAGCGTAAGATAGCCATTGGCGTCGGTTGTGCCTTTGCCTTTCTCCAGTGTGCCATCTGCATTTTGAACGGTCCAGGTAACCTTGCGATTACCATAGGGGGCATCGCGCTGATCTTTATACAGAATGCGGGCATTCACCTTGCCGCTTTTATTAGTGTTGTAAGTAATATTGGTAAGTATCTTATTTTCGATAGCATTACCAACCGTGATGGTCTTATCAAAAAAGTAACTTGGCTCGTTGTTGGTCATCCACTTGGTGTAAGCCCGAATGCGATAATTACCTTGCTGATAGTTGGCAGAGGCTAAGGCAATATTACCCCAGGCAATACTGTTGCGTACCGGCAGTTTAATTAACTGTACCAATGAGTCGGCCCTGGCAATAACCTCTATATAAACCACCTTGCTTATAGGCGAGGGCTGATGCAAGTCGGCACTTACATAGGCTTTAAACCATATGGTATCGCCAACGGCGTAGTAAGGCTTATCCATATGCAGGTAAACCTTTTCTGTTGGTCGCGCCTCTAAATATTTTTGGGTCTTATCAACAACGGTATTGATGGTTACACTATCAGTTTGTGCAGATGCCGACAATGCACCTGCAAAAATGAACAGTATAAATGAAGATAACAAGTTACGAACGATCATGGAAATGAGTAAATATTATAGCTCGGCTAATTTAATTATTGCGCTTCATTAAAAAGGGTTTGCGGCTAAATGTTAACACTTTTTTACAATTGAAAATGATGATAAACATCTGATAAGCTGTATGCACAGTTATGATTCAACGGCTTAATATGGAAATAAGTACGTTGTTAATATAAGTTTAATGGTGCTATAGCCTTGAAAGTGCGGCTTTATAATTATAACTTCACGAACTTTTACAACGTATAACTTAATAAATAAAGCAAGCGCCTTGTCCCTGATGTTTCGGAGATTTTTTATAGCCGTTCTTTCCCTCCTTATTTGTCTGCCAGGCTGGTGCGCTACAATGTCTTCTTTTAACTATCCTCCCGATACGCTAAACCACAAGAAGCTTACTATTAAAGATTATGACCGGTTGATAAGCTACTACCGGTATTACAAGCCCGATTCTGCCGTTTACCTGGCTAAGCAAGGTATCATATTTTCGCGGCAATGCCGTAATGACAGTGGCGTAGCAGTAATGCTCAACCAACTGGGCATGATCGACGATAACTTTGGCCGTTTTGAAGAATCGCGCGATAAATATTTGCAGGCACTGGCTATTTACCAGCGGGCACACAACGTAAAAGGTATCAGTGTTGAAACTATTCGGCTGGGCGTGGTGGAGTTACGTAAGGGGAACTATGATAAGGCCATAGGCTATTTCCTGCATGCACTTAAAGTAAGCGAACAAGGAAAGAATGCAACCGGAAAGATGGAGGCCTATTTAACCTTGGCCGAGGGGTATATGGGCCAGCGTAAATACGATGTTGCGTTAACCTATCTGAATAAAGCAGAAGCATTGAACGAAACGTTGCCATTCTCTAACTTATCGCTCAATATCTATAATAACTATGGTGTAATTTATCGCGAAACCGGTGATTATCCACAGGCTATAGCTTATCTGCAAAAAGGGATTGGCTTAAGCACCTTACCCCAGTATCAGGGTCTTAATATTACGTTAACCAATAATTTGGCAAAGGTATACAGTAAGTTAGGAGACAGAAATAGGAGCATTGATCTCCAAGAAGCAGCTTTGGCCAAGGCACGCAAAATCCACAACTATTTGCGTGAGCTGCAAACGCTTACCGGGCTGGCCGATACGTATAGCAAGCTCAATCCGACAAAGGCAATCGCTTATTTAAAACAAGCCCAAGAACTGGTAAAAGAAAAAGGATCGCGCAAGCAGGAGATGGAGGTGCTCAATGATTTAGCTGCTATATACAAAGCGCAAAAGAATTACCTGGATGCGCTTATGGCCAAAGAGCAGGAGCATACCATAGCTGATAGCTTTTACTATCAGCATATGTCAAGACAGATAACCAGCTTACAATCAGCGTATGAACTACAGCGTTCTGAAGCTAAAGTTAAAGAGCTGAAGCTGATTAACAGTCGTGATGAACTACAGCGAAACCTGATTTTACTGGTTACGGTTAGTTGCCTGGTGATATTGATCATTGTGTGCTTGTCACTGTATCGCAGTAACAAATTGAATAAGCTTTTGAATTCAGCAAACGTTAGTTTGAAGGAATCCAACACCGTTAAGGATAAGCTGTTTTCGGTATTGGCACATGATTTACGCGCGCCCTTTGCATCGATTATTGATATGCTTTATTTTATTAACGACGATGATATAACTGATGAAGAACGTAGCGGTATGATTGATAAGCTGGCTCTAACCAGCAGCGCCTCTCTCGAGACGCTTAATATGCTGCTGCGCTGGGGACAGATGCAAATTAAGGGTGTGAAAGTTAACCCGGATAAGGTAAAACCCCAGATGGTATTTGAACGAAGCCTGGCATTATTGTCTTCCGCTGCCGAGAAAAAGCAGATAAATATTCAGGAGCAGATTCCGGCAGGCACAAAACTGTTAACAGACCCCGATCATTTTGAATTTGTAATACGCAACCTGCTGTCTAATGCCATTAAGTTTACGCCAACGGGCGGCACTATTACCGTGGGATGTGAAGTGCAAGTTAATAACAAGCTGGAATTTTGGGTTAGCGATACCGGCGTTGGAATTGCGCCGGAGCGTATGACCAACTTGTTCAACATAACCAGTGTAAGTACCCCCGGCACGAATAATGAAACAGGTACCGCACTTGGCTTGGTTATGTGTAAGGAGTTTGTTGAAGCTAACGATGGAAGCATTTGGGTAGAGAGTGAACTGGGTAAGGGATCGGTGTTTAAATTTACCTTGCCTTACAGAATTTAATAAGAAAGGCACATTGTTTATCAATGTGCCTTTCTTATTGACTTTATATATCACTCACATGGTGAAACTATAGAGCTTTATTTAATACTACCTGCGCTGTATTACGGCTTAATTGTTCCAAAAGAATAGTGTGTCCTTGTGTAACTTCATCTAACGCGGCCGATTGATAATGCCTCAAGGTAACCAGCTTTAAGTTATTGTTATACTTATAGTTATAATTTAAACTTAAAGGTTCAACCAAGCTCTTAAAGCGCTCCTCATCGTAATCAAAACAAACAGATAGGCTTAGGGCCGATGTTTGTACCACATTGACCTTGATATGGTTTTCGGCAAACAGCCGGTATACATCGCTCAGGTGGTTCTCATTAATGAATGAATAGTCTTTTGCCGAGATAGAGAGCAACACCTGATTGTCTTTTACAATTACAATAGCTTTTTCAAATTGCTGCTTACCCATAGCTTTAATCACCGTACCCGGCGCATCCGGGTCATTAAATGATTTTACACACAACGGTATATTTGCGTTCTGCAGCGGTTTAATGGTTTTGGGGTGAATAACGCTTGCTCCGTAATAGGTCATTTCAATAGCTTCGGTATACGATAATTCTTCGAACTTAACCGTATCATTGAACAGCTTAGGATCTGCATTCAATATACCCGGAACATCTTTCCAGGCAGTAACCGATTCCGCTTGCAGGCACGATGCAAAAATAGAAGCGGTATAATCCGAACCCTCACGTCCAAGTGTCGTCGTGAAGTTTTCTGATGTGCCACCTAAAAAACCCTGCGTTACCACGATGTTATTGGCCAACATGCTGGGGATATCCTGCTGTATTGATTGCTTTGTTTTGCTCCAGTCAACCAACCCTTCGCGGTAAGTATTGTCGGTATGTATATACCCGCGTACATCCAGCCACTGGCTTTTAGCGCCTGCCTTATTTAGGTAAGCATTTACAATACGGGTAGACAATAATTCGCCGATAGAAACCAGCTGGTCGTAAATAAAGTCGTAGCTATCCTGCGGTTCGTCTTCCAGCATCCAGTCAATCTCCACAAATGTGTTGGCTACTTCGTCAAAAACCACATCGCCGTTATCAAAAAGCTCGTGAAGAATTTGATAGTGGTATGCTTTAACGTCTTCGTAAATTTCATTTACATCGTCAGCTTGCGTATAATAAGCTTTAGTCAACTTTTCAAGCGCATTGGTAGTTTTACCCATGGCGGATACAACGATCAGCAACTGCTCGTTTTTATATCTGCTTACTATCTGTGCCAGGTTGGCTACACCTGCTGCATCCTTAACTGATGCCCCTCCGAATTTAAAAACCAGCATTTATTTAGTATATCGGGCTAAAACTGTATTAGGTTGAATAATGGATTTGATCTGCTCATATGGTATCTCCACAGTTGTCACATCTGCAGCATTCGGCTTGATTTCTCCGCGGTTGTAGAAAAACTTAAGACCGATAGGCGTGATCAAAAAGTTGTTGTTCAGGCTAAACTTACCATTAGCAAAGAAGTAATCATTGCTAAGCGTAGCGGTTGGCGTTAAGTTTTCCTGCTTTCTGAAAATTTTTTCAGCGGCAGTAGTTAGTGTTGTTTCGTAACCTGGTTTTAGAATATCAGCAAGTGTGATTTTTTTACGTGCCTGCGTGTTCCAGTTTAAATAGGTGGTTCGCGAGGTACCATGTGCGCCACCCATATATTCATAACCGCTAAATTCTACACCCAGCAGGCTCGAATCCTGTACCACAATATTGGCTTGGGTTGTTAATTCAAACTTGCCTTTCCAATCAGGATTACTTTTCTTATAGACCTTATAATCTTCCAAATAATACCATGTTAAACGCTGCAGGCCAGCAGCACCCTTTGCTCTGTCAAAATGCGTTGCTACGTTTACCATAATACTATCATTTAGCAACGGCTGGCCTTCAAACTTGGGATACTTGAATTCTGCCGTGGTGCAACTGCTGTCTGGTTTGGTTCCGCAATCGTCAGCTTTGCTTTTCACGTTCAAATACTGGTAAGTAAGGGTATCTGACCAGATATCGGCACGCGGCGTTTTGGCTTTGTTATTAAAACAAGAGCTCAGTCCGGCAAATGCTAACCCAAGCAAGGGCAAATATTTATTTCTCATAGCTTTGATGTTCTAACAATTGTTCTTTGGATAGCGAAGCGTTTAGCCAGCCCGTGTCAATCAATGCGTTGTATTTTCGGTAAAAGTTGAGCGCAGGCTGGTTCCAATCCAGCACCTGCCACACCATGCCGCTAAAGCCCATTTCCTGCGCTTCCTGAATCAGGCGGTCAAACAGTTGCTTACCAATGCCACGGCCACGCATACCTTCGGTTACAATTAAGTCTTCGAGGTATAAACGGCTGCCTTTCCAGGTGGAGTAACGCACATAGTATAAAGCAAAGCCTACAATAAAGTTATCTACTTCGGCAACAAACGCCTTCCAAACAGGTTGATGGCCAAAACCGGCGTCTTCAAATTCCTGCAAAGTTACCGTAACTTCTTGCGGGGCCTTTTCATATAGCGCCAGCTCGTGTATCAGGTCGAGCAGGCGGGGGCAGTCTTCTTTTTTTGCTAATCTTAAATGTACCTGCATATCAATTATTTTTCCAGTGCTTTATTACCCGCTCGCCAAAAATAGTGCTACCCACACGAATCATGGTGCTGCCTTGTTCAATGGCTATCTTGTAGTCGGATGACATACCCATAGAAAGCGTATCAAAATCATCGTCATTCTTGAAATAGCTTTGGCTCAAGCCGTCAAAAAAGCTGTCCAATTCATAAAACTCTTCTTTGATCTGTTTTTCGTTATCCGTATTGGTAGCAATACCCATTAAACCGCGTATACGTACATTCTTTAATGCCGCAAATTCTTCCGAACGCACCAGTTCAATCACTTCATCAAAACCTAAACCGAACTTGGTTTCCTCATCGGCAATATAAACTTCCAGCAGGCAGTCAATAATGCGGTTATGTTTTAGAGCATGCTTGTTAATCTCCTGCAAAACTTTCAGACTATCAACCGACTGGATCATGCTGATAAACGGTGCTATGTATTTTACCTTGTTGGTTTGCAGGTGCCCAATCAGGTGCCATTCAATATCTTTGGGCAGTTGTTCATACTTTTCAACCAGTTCCTGAACCTGGTTTTCGCCAAATGCACGTAACCCGGCATCGTAAGCGGTTTGTATATCCTCAACCGGCTTGGTTTTAGATACGGCAACCAGCGTTACATTAATTCCGTCCATCTCGCTTTTAAGGCGTTTAATATTATCGGTAATGCTCATTTATGCGTAATTTTGCAGTCTAATTAAAGTCGCTAAATTACAGAATGCGTATATATATCATCTTGTTTTTTTTAGCTCCGGTTATTTTGCTTTCCTGTAAAGGAAACGAAACACCGCCGGGCATACTCGACAAGGAGCAAATGGCCGCCCTACTGGTAGACGTACATACCATTGACGGTGCATTGGCTACAGTGCCGCAGTTTCCGGATACCTTATACAAATATGGTATGGGCAAATATTTAAATGTGTTTAAACAACATCATACCGATAGCGCTCAATTTAAAAAGAGCTTTAAATATTACGTCAACAAACCCGATCAGCTTGATGCTGTTTATGATGATGTGATTAACCGGTTAAACCAAAAAACTGATTCCGTTAACAAAGTAGTATCTAAAGTGCCTAATGCTGTACCCGCAAAATAGTGCCGATAAACTGGGCTTTAATGAAGTTAAGGAACTTATTAAAGCGCATTGCCTGAGCACCATGGGCCAACAGATGGTGGATAAGATACAGGTAATGAATAATTTTGACCAGATACATAAGTTTCTGAGTCAGGCCCAAGAGTTTAAGAACATTCTGCTTAATGATGCCGCGCTGCCCATTAATAACTTTTTTGATATTAAAACGCTCGCGAACAAGGCACGCATAGAAGGTGCTTTTTTATCTGAGGATGAATTTTTCCAGATACAAACATCGCTGGCAACGGTATTTGCCGTTATTGGTTATTTCAATGAGCGTGAGGGGCAGTATCCAAATCTGGAAGCGTTGTTCGAGCACTTACCTATCGAAAAAGCAATCTTAAAAAAGATCGATCAGGTAATTGATCAGAAAGGGAAGATAAGGCCTAATGCTTCGCGCGATTTGATGGAGATTACATCAGGCATTGCCAAAGCAGAGCAGGATGCCCGCCGCAAGATAGACCAGATTTTTAAAAGTGCCACCTCGAACGGGTGGACTGCCGACGGAACCCTTACCGTGCGCGATGGTCGTTTATGTATTCCGTTACTGGCCGAAAATAAAAGAAAGCTAAAGGGGTTTATCCATGATGAATCGGCAACCGGGCAAACGGTGTATATGGAGCCGGAGGAGGTGTTCAGCCTGAATAACCGCATCCGCGATCTGGAATTTGAACGCCGTCGGGAAATCGTACGGATACTCACCCAGCTTACGGATGAGCTACGGCCATACGTGCCACTGCTGCTCTCGTATCACGGCTTGCTTACCAAGCTTGATTTTGTGCGGGCAAAAGCGCTTTTTGCTATTGACATTGAGGCCGATATGCCGCAAGTAGTTAATGAAGCGCGTATCAGGCTGATCAATGCCCGCCATCCGTTGCTGTTTCTGAGTTTCAAGAAAGAACAAAAAACGGTGGTGCCTTTAAACATGCAGATTGAGGAGCACACGCGCATTATCACTGTATCGGGTCCCAACGCTGGCGGTAAATCTGTTTGTATGAAAACCGTTGGTTTGCTGCAAATGATGGTACAGGCCGGCTTGCTGATACCGGCAGACGAGCATAGTACCGCAGGTGTATTTAAGCAGATTTTTGTGGATATAGGTGATGATCAGTCCATTGAAAGTGACTTGAGTACCTATAGTGCTCACTTGTCAAAAATGAGGCACTTTGTTGAGAATGCCAACGGCAAAACGCTGATTCTGATTGATGAGTTTGGTACCGGTACCGACCCGCAGTTTGGCGGTCCTATTGCCGAGGCTGTGCTGGAGGCGTTAAATCACAAAAAGGTGAGGGGCATGGTAACTACGCACTACTCCAACCTAAAAGTATTTTCAAGCAATACAGAAGGCATCGAAAATGCATCGATGCTTTTTGATAACGTACAGATGAAGCCGCTTTACCAACTGGACATTGGTAAGCCAGGCAGCTCTTATGCTTTTGAAATTGCGCAAAAAATTGGTTTACCACAAAATGTGCTGAATCTGGCCAAAAATAAAATTGGCACCAACCAGAAAAAGGTAGATACACTGTTGGTAGATCTGGAGCGCGATAAAAAAGAAATTTATGATTCAAAAGTTAAGCTCGACCGTCAACAGAAGCGCTTGAACGATTTGCTGGCCGAAAATGAGAAGCTGAAAGCCTATTTGGAAGAAAACCAGAAAGCCCTGATACGTGATGCAAAGCAACAGGCTAAAGACATCATAACCAATGCCAATAAACTGGTTGAAAATACAATTGCTGAAATTAAGAGCAACCAGGCCGATAAGGAGAAAACCCGTGCACTGCGTGAAAATTTGTCTCGCGAAGCGGAAAAGAATACAGTGAAAACGCAGAGTGCAGCACCTAAGCCATCGTCTGACAGTGAAGAGCTTAAAGCCGGCGACTGGGTGAAACTAACTGATTCGGATACTACAGGGCAAGTAATGGAGATAGCCAAGGATAATGTAATTATTGCCATAGGCGATTTACGTACCGTTGCCAAGCGCAAGCGCGTACAAAAAATATCCCGTAAGGACGTACCGAAGGATATACGCCGCTCATTCAGCTCCTCATCAACATCTGATTTAGCTGGCTTTAGTCCCGAAATTGATGTACGTGGTATGCGTGGTGAAGATGCCCTGCATGCTATTGAAAAGCTGATTGACCGGGCACTGATGATGAGCTTCGGAACGCTCAAAATTATTCATGGCAAAGGCGATGGCATTTTGCGGAAGCTTATACGTGCCTATTTGAAAAAGTATGATCAGGTGAGCCGTATGGAAGATGAGCATCCAGACAGGGGAGGTGATGGTATCACTTATGTATACCTTAAATAAACTTTTTAAGTTATTACTTTCAAGGCCTTATGCTACAATTGTATGAGGCCTTTTTTTATAGATAATGGGAGACTACCGTTCAGGACATTTTTTGCAGCGTTTACCTTTTTGGTACTTTTTGCAGCATTTTTTGTTTACACAATCCAACTGAAAGCTGAATGTCTTTAATATCTGTAGCTCCTGTGCGGAGTATTCGGTAGCATTATTTGTCATCACTTCACTGATTCAATTTCTACGCAAAGGTAATTTATAATAAATCTAAATAAAAGGGTTGTTAATAAATAAATCAGCCAATAATGCTTTTACACCTTGTTGCATCAGCGATTGTTGTTATTTTTAGCTTACACCAATTAAACCAGGCTTTGAAAAAAGTAATTTACCCCTTGTTATTGATTATAGGTACACAGGTATCCAGCTGGGCACAATCTATCCAGATAAAAAGTAATGACAGCCGTATACATTACATGGGTAGAATAGCGATGCAGGATAGTGCAGCCCAATTGTCATGGCCGGGTACCAGCGTTAAAATCAATTTTACAGGTACAGGTGTTAAGGCATTGCTAAAAGATGAGGGCGATCAGAACTTTTACAACGTTATTGTTGATGGCAAAGTTACGGCTAAGCTGCATCCCACATTACAAAAGCAGCAGTATACATTAGCAACTGATTTGCCTGCCGGCAAGCATACCCTTGAATTGTTTAAGCGCACCGAATGGGATAAGGGTAAAACCTGGTTTTACGGTTTTAACATAGAGGGTAAAAAAGCGGCAGTATTAAAAGCACCTGTAACCAAAAAGCGAAAAATAGAATTTTTTGGTAATTCTATCACGTGCGGCTATGCTGTGGAAGACAGTTCGGGTAAAGATAGGGGATCAGGTCCGTACGAGAATAACTATATTAGCTACGCTGCCATCACCGCACGTCATTTTGATGCGGAATATTACTGCACCGCCAAAAGTGGCATCGGTATGATGGTAAGCTGGTTTCCGCTCATCATGCCCGAAATGTATAATCGCCTGGATGCCACAGATGCCAGAAGTAAGTGGGATTTTAGTAAATATACACCCGATGTAGTGGTGATCAACGTCTTTCAAAACGACTCCTGGCTTGTAAAGCAACCTAACCACGAGCAGTTCAAAGCCCGGTTCGGTACTACAGCTCCCGATTCGGCTTACATCGTAAAGGCGTATCAGCGCTTTGTACAAATAATCCGCAAAACCTATCCTAAAGCACATATCATATGCGCCTTAGGTAATATGGATGCCACCCGGGAAGGAGCGCCATGGCCCGGTTATGTATCACAAGCGGTTAAGAACATAAATGACGCTAAAATTTATACCCTGTTCTTCCCATACAAAAACACCGGGGGGCATCCGAATGCGAAAGAACAGCAGGCCATGGCCAATGATTTGATTGCCTTTATTGATAAGAAGATCAAGTGGTGAGATATCCGAAAATAACGGCGGTTGTTTAATAAAAAAGCGCCTTATTATGCAAGGCGCTTTTTTTTATTGATTTTCCGGGCTGTTGCTGCCATAGTCTGGCGTGCCGGCATCGTCTTCTGGTTTGTAATAAGCCTTACCTTCGGTATCCGAATCGTCCTGGCCTACTTTTTGGCGGTCACCGTCACTATCGACAGTACCTTCCTGGTATTGTTCGCTGTTTGAATCGGCGCTATGATCGCCTGATGGGGCATCAACGCCACCTACTTTTTGCTGATCCGGCTCTTCACGGTAGCCTGGAACTTCTTCTTTTCCTTCGTTCACGTCTGGTTCTCCTTCTTGGTTTGCTGGTTTAAAATTATTGTTTTCAGGATGCTCTTGCAGCGGCTCGGTACGTTTAAAATAGTCGTTACTGTAGCCTGCATTGCGCGATGGGTTAGCTAAATCATCACCCGAACGGTTTTCTACACTCTCACCGTGTTTTTGGCCGCCCATACCATGGCTTTCAAATCCGGGCTGATCCGGATTGGCATCATGGCTGTCGCCAAATATATAAGAGCGTTTTAAATCGCCTTCATCCAAATTATCATCGTCTTCTACCTTATAGCCACCGGCCGGTGCTTCAGCACTTTGCTCGGTGTGATGCGGGTAGTCTTTTGTTGGTTCATCATCATAGGGTTCCATAGGATTTTGCAATTAGATGTATAACTAATTAAGGAATGAGCACCCAAATTTGTTTTTATAGTTACGAAGTTTAACCGGCTGGTATCAACAAAAAAGCGCTGATGCATTGTTGCATCAGCGCCTTCATTAGCTATGTATCATAATACTTAGCTTAATACTTTTTCACGTAACTCGTCCGATATATCATCTGTTACTTTAATAATATCTTCGGGCGTGTTGGTGTTGTTAATTACAATCTTGTGACAGCTATCTTTGTAAGGGAGCAAAAACTCTTGGTAAGCCGGAACAACATGGTTTTCCCATTTGTACATCACGTCTTCATTAGAGTAGCCACGCTCTTCCAAATCGCGTTTAAGGCGGCGTTCCAAAGCAACGTTTTCATGCGTATCAATGAAAATTTTCATATCCAATTGCTCCGCAATTTTATGGAAGTGGAAAATAAACAAGCCTTCAACAATCAAGATAGGAGCTGGTTTGATTTCCATTATCTTGGGTACGGCATGGGGGTTGTTGAAGGTATATTCCTTTTTGTAAATGGTTTTATAATTTACCAGGCTTTCAATATCGGCCTCAAAATGCTCATGATCGATGGTGTTGGGTAAATCAAAATTGTAAAGTTTATTTTCTTCGGGTGTCATGTTATCCGCCACCGGAAAATAGTAGTCATCCTGCGATACCAAACACACTTCATCAGCACTGAAGTGTTCCAAAAAACATTTCAAAAAGAAAGTTTTACCAGAACCGCTTCCGCCGGCAACGCCAATAATATAAGGTTTATTCATTCGATACACCGTAGCTGATAGTTACACGAAAACGTTTATCTAAAGCCCCCAGCGCATCGGCTGTATTTTTAGTCATCACGATAACAACATCTTTAGTCATTTCGTTTTCCGTAAACCGGCCTACAACTTTGGCAAAGGTAGTACGGTTAGTCATGGGGTTGGTAATTTTTATTACGGTGCCTACGGGTGCCGTGCGGTGTAATACCAGTTTCTTGTTAGGGTCTAAACCGGCTTCATCCATAAACGTTGCCACGCCATTTTCGTTACGTTCGGTTAGGCCATAACGGTTGGCCGGCAAGCGGCGTGCTACGGATGCGCTGTCTGAGTCGACTGTGGTACTATCCCGTTTAGAACTTGGAATTTCCGGCGATGAAACGGGTGGCATATTAGCTTGAACTGGCGTCGGCGTAGCGGCAGGTTGTTGTACTGGATTTTGTTGCTGTGCTGCGGGCGCTGCCGATCTGATCTTAATGATTTGGCCGGGAGAAAGGCTGCTGGATCTCAGATTATTAAAACTCATAATCTCTTCAACCCTCACATTAAAGCGGCGCGATATAGCGTACAGCGTTTCACCTGCTGATACTTTATACTCCGTAACCGTATTATCATTGTTTTGTGCAGGCTGGTTACCTGCAATGCTATTGTTATTCTGATTACGTGCGGATGGAGTAATACTGGTATTAACGGCCTGCGGAGCTGCACTCACAAACGGCTGGTTGGTAGGTACTTTAATAATTTGGCCTACACGCAGCGACGCGTTGTTGTTGAATTGTATAATTACGTTAGGTGCAACATTATAGCGGCGACCAATAGCGTAATAGTTGTCTTTAGGTTCCAGCTTATGCAATATTACTTTTTTACCATCCTGGTTTTCAATACCGATGGAGTCGGTAAGTGAGTTGGCCAATACGGATGTAGATATTACACAGAGCGGAACGGCAAACAGTAAGTTCTTTAATTTCATACGAAAACTTAAACAGTTACAAATTTAATACCTGTATTTCTGATTTCTCTTTCAGATAGATCAGCTGATTTTGGTATAACACAAACGCCTCGGGCTGCAACTTTTGTATGTTCGTATTCAATATATCTTCAAAAATTATCTGGTCACCTTCTGTTATAAACAAGTACTGTTTTAACTGACCTGCCCAAAGCGCGTGCAAAGATACAATTCTTACACTATTGTATTCCAGATAATGTACTTTGTTGCTATAGCTTTCTACCGGTAAGGCAGGTAAGTTGGGCGGGAGAGGAATAATTTGCGGAACAAGAATTTGATTATCAAAATCATTATCAAGCGCCGGCTCATAAGCTCGTTTTAAAACACCGGTTCTTATATCGGCCAGATAGTATTTGGTTGGCTGCAGGCGGCTGTCATAAAATATGGGACCGTTTGCGCTTAAATGATTAAACGTGTAATTGAAATTATTCCACAACAGGTTACTTGTTTTTGCATCAATAGCGGCCAACCCTTTATGCGATGGACTTACTGCTGATTCGTAGAAGTGCAGCAGCAAAACGCCGTCATAAGCAGTTTCAATTCCGGTTAGCCAACGTTCGTCTACCGTGTGGTTTTTAAAATAGGTTTTACCATCGCGCAAGCCAATTGCTGCAAAAGTTACCGTACGGTTTTCCACGTGGCGTATTTCGGCAAAAAGTGTATGGCTAACGGCATCTATTTCCATCCGCCAAACCTGACCTTCAAAGTGTTCGGCAACCAGTAGTTTCAATGAGCTCATCACGGATAAATATAACCTTTTTGATTGTTGTGTAAAATATTAGCTTTGCTGAAACACTTAATTATACATAGTGTTGAGACTGTAGACAAATTACAAATATATTTACCATGGACGCTAAAGAAATAAGCCTTAACGAAGTTGAAGTAAAACCCGTTGTTGACCATTTGAATGAACTATTGGCCAATTACCATATTCATTATCAAAAAATAAGAGGTTGCCACTGGAATATCAAAGGTTCAAACTTTTTTACCCTGCATGCTAAGTTTGAGGAGTTGTACACTACTGCTGTACAAACTATCGACGATCTTGCTGAACGTATTTTAACCTTAGGCAAACCGCCATACAGCACTTATGCTGATTATATTGAAATATCCAAAATCAAAGAGATTAATACCATTGGTCGCCAGGATACCGACCTGGTTAAAGCGCTGATTGAGGATATGGCTACTTTGATTGAAATGGAACGTGAAATTTTGGAAATTTCTGCGGAAGCTGGTGATGACGGTACCAATGATATGGTAAACGGCTTTATGCAATATAAAGAGAAAAACACCTGGATGCTGCGTTCATTCGTTAACGAAGACTAATTGAACAGTTTCTCAACGTATAAAAAAGCCCGCTTATGAATTAAGCGGGCTTTTTTTATATACAATTTCTGGATTAGAATCGCAGACCAACAGTTAAGAATGCATTGTTACTGTTAGTTTTTAATGCTGCCACAGGTGAAAATTGTGGGCCTATGGAGTAAGGCGTTACGTTTTGCGTACCGCTGTTGTGCATATACGTGGCATCAATATAATAGGAACCAAAGCGGTAACCTAAACCACCCGATACAGATTTAATATCTTTGCCGTCGTTTTTTAACGGTGAGCCTTGTATGCCGTAACCGCCACGCAAATAAAAGCTGCTGGTTACCCGTGCCTCGGCGCCAACGCGGGCATTTACCGCAGTGCCATAAAGCTTGCGGATGTCATTATTGTCATCTGTTACATCAAAATCGGGACTGGAGAGCCTTGTGGTCGAGTAGTTAAGGTACTCCACATCGCCGGTAATGAAACCATATTTTTTAATGAATATAGCTAAACCTCCTGCAACTTTAAATGGTGTTCTTAAATCGTAAGAGGCATTGTAGGTATCGCCGTTTCTGCCTGATGGCTGGCCGCTTGCTTCATAGGTCGTATTTAAATATTCTTCCGTAACATCCGAAACATTGTACCAAGTAGGCGTGGTCACGGTAGCGCCAAATCTTACGGCCTCCACCGGTTTATAAATAAAGCCTGCACGGATATTGAAGCCGGTACCAGTTGTTACTTGATTTCGGCCATAGGTGGTATTGTAGCTAAAGTCCGCAAGTGTTGCATTATCTTCTGTAAAGGCGTTGGTTGAATTGTAGCGCAAATCGGTAACATCAAATCCTAAACCTAAATACAGTTTATTACTGTAGTTAGCACCCATAGAAAAGCTGTATGCTGTTTGGCCGCCTTCCGTTCTGGTGTTACTATTTTGTAAAGCTTTGTATTTAGCATTGGATTCGTATTGATCTTGTGGCTGATTGTATCGAATTAGTCCCTGACCAGCAGCCCAACCTTCCAGATAACCATCCAAGCTGTAATTGTTATCCAATGCTTGGTTAGCCAGGCTGGTGTAATAGTCGGTTATAGAGCTTTTATCATTTAGACCACCGTAAAAAGAGTTTTGATAGAAGTTGTTTGTGCGGTTGTAAGATGCACCCCAGTTTACACTCAGCCAACCTTTGCTTTTATCCTCGCCACGCGGGGAATTGATGCGAGAGTAAAATACAACCGAAGCATTATTAAAGTTGAGCTGGTTACTTTTACCTGTACTGCTTTGGCCATAATAGTTACCCGTTACCTTGGTGCTGTTAAATTCTGGCGTAATGCTTAACTCTGACCGAGTAAAGAAACCCAAGCCAGCCGGGTTGCCACTCACCGAGCTCAAATCACCGCCTACTGCCATTTGGGCATTACCAATAGCTTTAATGCGGGAGGTAGAACCGGTTTGGAAAGTAGAAAAGCGGATAGCGTCTTGTGAGTATTGTGCAAAACTTGTTTTGGTAATGGCTACTGTAGCCATTACCAATAAGTAATATTTGATTTTCATTTAGTTGAATGCGAAAGTAATTATGGTCTTGAAGGACGGCCGCCACCTCTGCTGCCACCGCCACCTGATGACATACCGCCGCCGCCGAAGCTTGAGCCAGTACTGCGCGGCTGGTAAGTAGGGCGGCCCATATCCTCACGCTGCGGGCGTGAAGGTGGTACGTAATTGCCATTGCTTCCATTTCTTGGCGTTGTTCTGCGGCCGTAGTTGCCTGAACCATTGCTGTAAACAGCTCTGCCGGGGTAGTTCATGGTGTTTGGATAAGCGCCATTGTAACCAGTTGCCGGACGGGATAGTCTGGTGGCTGATCCATAGCTGGTGCCTGCTATGCCTGGACCGCGGTATGGTCTTGGGTTTGCTGCTCTACCATAGGCCGAATAAACACCCCAGTAAGGATAGCCGCCACCGTAGCCTAAGCCATAGCCAGTACCCCAGTAGGAGTAAGGTGAATAGCCATAATAACCGTATCCGAACGGCGAAAAGCCGCCATAGTAAGAGCCGTAACCATAGCCCAGACCTACGCCTAAGCCCCAGCCGCCGCCGTAATAAGGGCTGCCATAACCGTAAGCGCCATAAGCATACGGACTGTAACCGTAATAAAAGTCATCATAATAGCCGAAAGGCGATGTGTAACCGAATCGGTTGATGCGAGATGAATAGCTATCATAATAATAGTACTCGTCATCATCATTTGCCATTTCATCGGCATTAACATAGCGATCTTCGCTGATTGGCATGCGGTAATCTGGTTGATCACCCGCTTTAGCCTCGCTGAAGTAAACGTCATCATCCGCTTTTTTACCGGATGCCAGCTGACTTGGGGTTGAACAGGAAGCCAGTGCAAGTGCACTGCAAAGTATAACTCCCTTAAGTATAGTAGTTTTCATGGATCCTATGAAGAGTTAAAAGTAAAAGTTCAAATAACGTATAAATTTATAAATTTGGGCGTAATTTTATTAATACAATAGTCAAAATCTATTCCACAAATTTTTAGTATGAGCAAGGGGATTATCAGTAAAGACGAAGATTATTCGCAATGGTTTAATGACCTGGTTATAAAAGCTGATCTGGCCGAGTATTCACCGGTTAGAGGCTGCATGATTATTAAACCTTACGGCTATTCTATCTGGGAAAAAATACAGGCCGTGCTGGACAAAATGTTTAAAGACACCGGTCACAGCAATGCTTATTTCCCGTTATTCATACCAAAATCTTTCTTCTCAAAAGAAGCAAGCCATGTGGATGGTTTTGCTAAGGAATGTGCTGTGGTAACACATTACCGCTTGAAGAACGATGGCGAAGGTAATATTATTGTGGATGAGGATGCGAAATTAGAGGAAGAATTGATTGTTCGCCCAACTTCCGAAACTATTATCTGGAATACCTATAAAGGCTGGATACAATCATACCGCGACTTACCTATTCTGGTTAACCAGTGGGCTAACGTTGTACGCTGGGAAATGCGCACAAGGTTGTTTTTGCGTACCAGTGAATTTTTATGGCAGGAAGGCCATACAGCACATGCCACTGCCGAAGAAGCTGTAGCAGAAACTGAACAGATGCTGGAGGTTTATGCAAACTTTGCCGAAAACTGGCTGGCTGTACCCGTAGTAAAAGGTAAAAAAACATCTAACGAACGTTTCGCCGGTGCGTTAGATACCTATTGTATTGAAGCGTTAATGCAAGATGGTAAAGCATTACAAGCGGGCACTTCACACTTTTTGGGGCAAAACTTTGCAAAAGCATTTGATGTGAAATTTACCAGCAAAGAAGGTAAGCAGGATTATGTTTGGGCTACCTCATGGGGCGTGTCTACCCGTTTAATGGGTGCGCTTATCATGGCACATTCTGATGATGCAGGTTTGGTTTTACCGCCAATGCTGGCACCTATACAAGTGGTAGTTGTGCCTATTTATAAGCACGATGAGGAGCTGCAAAATATCACAGCTTATGTTGATGGCTTAAGTAAAGAACTTAAAGCAAAAGGCATTTCCGTAAAATTTGACAACCGCGATACCCAGCGTCCGGGTTTCAAATTTGCAGAGTACGAGTTGAAAGGTGTGCCATTACGTGTGGCTATTGGTAGCCGCGATATGCAAAACGGAACAGTTGAGCTGGCTCGCCGTGATACTAAAACCAAAGAAACCGTACAGCAAGCCGGCTTGGTTGATCATATCGAAAAGTTATTAGAAGAAATTCAGCAAAACATCTTCACCAAAGCGTTGACTTTCCGCGAAGAAAATACCACGAAGGTAGATGATTACGAAGAATTTAAACGTTTGCTGGACGAAAAACCAGGTTTCCTGTTAGCCCATTGGGATGGTACGCCCGAAACAGAGCAGCGCATAAAAGAGGAAACCAAAGCTACCATTCGTTGTATACCATTAAATAACGAACAGGAAGAAGGCAAGTGTATCCTTACCGGTAACCCGTCTACCCAGAGGGTGTTATTTGCTAGGGCATACTAATACTGTTGTAGGTTGTAAGTTGCGTATCGGACAACGGTACGCAACTTACAACCTACAACTCATAACTTACAACTGAACTATGAAATTCGCAACTAAAGCCATACATGCAGGGCAGGAGCCTGACCCGAGCACCGGCGCCGTAATGACGCCGATATATCAAACATCAACCTATTGGCAAAAAGCGCCGGGCGATAACCAGGGTTATGAGTACTCACGTGGTACCAACCCAACCCGCAAGGCTTTGGAAGATTGTTTGGCCGCTTTAGAAAATGCAAGGTTTGGCCTGGCATTTTCCAGTGGTATGGGCGCAACCGATGCCGTAATGAAATTGCTGAAACCCGGTGATGAGGTAATTACTGGTAATGATTTATACGGTGGTTCATACCGTATCTTCACCAAGATATTTGCGAACTATGGCATCAAGTTCCATTTTTTGAACCTACACGAGCCGGAAATCATCAATGAATATGTAAATGAAAACACCAAAATGGTTTGGATTGAAACACCCACCAACCCAACCATGCAGGTAGTAGATATACAAGCCATTTCATCAATTGCCAAAGCCAGGAACCTTACACTGGTGGTTGATAACACCTTCGCATCCCCATATTTACAAAACCCAATGGATATGGGTGCCGATATTGTGATGCACTCTGTTACCAAATACATTGGTGGCCACTCCGATGTTGTGATGGGGGCGTTAATGATGAGCGATGAAGATTTGTACAAGCGTTTGTGGTTCATATACAACTCCTGCGGTGCCACACCAGGACCTATGGATAGCTTTTTGGTGCTTCGGGGTATTAAAACCCTGCACTTGCGAATGAAAGCGCACTGCGAGAATGGTCGCCAGGTGGCTGAGTTTTTAAAAGATCATCCCAAAGTCGAACGTATTTTTTGGCCGGGGTTTACCGATCATCCTAACCACCATATTGCCGCTAAACAAATGCGCGATTTTGGCGGGATGATCTCCATTGTATTAAAGGATGCCGATCTGCAGGAAACCTTCCGCATTGCTTCCAACTTTAAGGTGTTTACGCTGGCCGAGTCATTGGGCGGTGTGGAGTCTCTGATCAATCACCCGGCTACCATGACCCATGCTTCCATCCCGAAAGAGACGCGCGAAGCTGCCGGCGTAGTAGATAACCTGTTGCGTTTAAGCGTTGGGGTGGAGGATATTGAGGACCTTTTGGAAGACCTGAAAAACGCCTTGGCGTAAATATATAGATAGAGCCGAGAGCTAAGAACCAAGAGCCAAGAATTAATGGGGCATTGTCAGCTTCGAATACTTGGCTCTTGGTTCTTAGCTCTTGTTTCAAAATTGATTCTATACTCTTTAACATGGTTACCGACATTAAAGGCTTCCTCGACGCCAAAGTTGCCCAATACAATCAGCCTGCATTTATTGAAACTGATCCGATTGTTATCCCGCATCAGTTTACTTCAAAGCAGGATATCGAGATCATGGGATTTTGGGCTGCTGTGTTAGCCTGGGGCCAGCGGGTAACCATCATAAAAAAGTGCCGGGAATTGATTGCTTTAATGGATGGCGCTCCCTATGATTTTATCATGAATCATGAAGAGCCCGACTTGAAAAAACTGCTGCAATTCAAGCACCGTACGTTTAACGATATCGATACCCTGTACTTCATCACCTTCTTTAGATATCATTATGAACGGTTTGACAGCTTAGAGGATGCCTTTTTGTCCCCTTTAGGGGGCTGGGGGGCTGAACTGGCCTTGAACCACTTTCGGCAATATTTCTTTTCACTGCCCGATTATCCGCACCGTACTAAAAAACACATTTCATCACCATCACAAAAATCTACCTGCAAACGCCTGAATATGTTTTTGCGCTGGATGGTGCGTAAGGATAACGCAGGTGTAGATTTTGGCATTTGGAACAGGCTGCAGCAGGCTGATCTGATTTGCCCGTGCGACCTGCACGTTGACCGTATAGCTCGCAAACTTAAACTCATTACTCGCAGGCAAACCGACTGGCTAACCGCCGTAGAACTAACCGAACACCTGCGCGACTTTGATCCGCTTGACCCGGTTAAGTACGACTTTGCTTTGTTTGGACTAGGAATTGAGGAGCGATGGGGATTAGATACAATACTCCCGTCTGTTATTAGGTAACAGGTGTTCCACTTTTAAAGTGGTACAAAGCGGAACAAACCGGTACACTCCGGAACAGGTGGTACACTTTGGTACACCTAAAACGACGTTTACAGCGCGCAGAAGGCGTTCAAAATAAGTGGTACACTTTGGAACACCCGGAACAGTTTGGTACAGGTATTTATACTTGTGACACGATCTTGTCTGTACTTTCATGACTTCTGTTATCCAAGTATTCAAACTTGCTACATTAACAGTTAAGTAATTTATATCGCTTAATAGGCCGGTTGTTTCTGAGTAGATAAGCATGATATACGGTAGGGATATCATGTGTCCACTGTTTGATGATGAATACCATGCAGATAATTTCCAGTCGGGATATTATACCCAGATAAAAACAGATCTGAAAAAGTATGGTAGCGTTACCGGTTGCTATAACTTGTATCAAAGTGGCACATAAAACCAGCGTCCAAAGCTTGGATGCTAATGCTTGTGTGGCAACTTCTTTTTGGAAACGTACAAGGCTAATGAGGTAGCAGGTTATTTCTGCGCCGATTAAAAGCATCAGATACAACCAGTGCTGTTTAAAAAACAACGGATATATAATGAAGCTGGCTATTACAATAGCAACCCAAAATATCTGATCAACGTGCGAGTCGAGCCTGCGCAAGTTGCGGGCAGATACCTGTAGCCTGCGGGTTATAATGCCGTCATAGATATCGCTTACCAAGCCGGCAATAATTAAAGTATTGATAAACCACCGGGACCCATCAAATTGTATTATAGCAGCCGCAAGTATCAAACCGGCAAAAGCCAGGCGCAGGTATATGGAGTATAAGGGAAGCTTTTTTACTAAGTTCATGCGCAATGAGTTGATGTGCTTTTATAAGTTATACAATGTAACCTTTAAATACTGCATAAACTAATATTCAATATTATATAATTTATAGTAGCCCTTAACATCATCCTTTCACAAATCCCCATATCAGTTGATTAATTTCATTCGGTTTTTCGTGATGCAGCCAGTGGGTAGCATCATTCAGCATTACTAATTTGCCGTTGGTGCATTGTGCTACACTTTGTGATGCCATTTCGGCGCTTAAAGTAGCGTCTTTTTTACCCCAGATGATTAAGGTAGGTACGGTTACTTTTGGATAGCTTTTCAGTGCATCCTGCTTAAACGCCCGGTACCAGTTAATCATGGCAGTTAAGGCGTACGGCTGCCGCCATGCGCTGCGATATTGTTGCAAGTCCTCACGGCTAAAGGTGCCACGGTTGGATGTTTTGAGCAAGCTATTTTTTAGGAAACGGAAATTGAATATCCGGCATAACAGTTCGGGCAGTAGCGGTACCTGAAAAAACGCCGCATACCAGCTTTTAAGCATTTGCCTCGGATTGCGTTTTAAGTTATCGAGCATTACCTGTAGGTGCGGCATGTTCAGGATAATTAGTTTTTTCACAACCGCAGGGTGTTGCATGGCCAATGCCCAGGCAACGCCGCCGCCCCAATCATGCGCAACCACAATCACACCATCGGAAGAAATTTGGTTGATAAGACCAACAACATCGGCCACCAGGTGGTCTATTACGTAAGCTTTTTTTCCTTTGGGTTTGCTGCTCAGGTTATATCCGCGCAGGTCGGGTGCACAAACCCGGAAGCCTTTTTGAACAAAAAAGGGGAGTTGCTCATGCCAGGCATAACTAAATTCCGGGAACCCGTGTAAAAACAGAATAGTTTCCTGTGCGTCGTCACCATCTGTTAAGGCATGCAGCCTTATTCCATTCACCTCATAATACACACTCTGCATACTAAATAAATAGTTTGGCAGAGCTTATTGTTTGTGATAAATTACTGCTCTTCTCTAAAATATACTTTATAGTAGTTCATGGATTTGTCTTCATCAAAGCCTTTCTGAATGAGGTCTTTATCGCCATGAATATAAATATGGAAGTTACGATCCAGTTTTAACACACTTTTATAAACCCGAGCCTGCTTTTTAACGGCATTATCTGATATCGAAAAGCTATCGGGAATTACCGTATCAAATTCCTCTTCGTATTGCTGCTTGTAATTTTTAAACGATTCGGCGGCCTGGTCGTTTCCCAAAACCTCGCCGGTAAACTCGTCTATCTCAAAAGTTTCCTTTTCTTTAAAGTACTTCATTGAGCGGTTTAGCAAGTCAATTTTGTCGGCCTTGCTCATCTCAAACTCATCGTCGAGCTTTTGGGTTACAAAGTTTTTGTAAACGCTCAGGGTAGTGTTGGTTTGGTTAAAGTTGTCATTACGTACTTTAACCTGCAAAAACTCGTCCTTCCAGTACGCGGCTTCCTGGCTGCGGTTGGTTTGGTCAAGCGCTACCACCTTGTAGCCATCTTCTTTCTGGGTATTAAAAATCAGGCAGCCTTTATCCAGCTTATTGATGTTAATGGCGTTCTCTTCGTAATCAACCTCAAAACCACCATCCTGCGGATAAACTTTCAAAAAGGTCTCTTTGGTCTCTGATTTGAATATGCCTATGGCATCCAGCATTTCGCCCTCCAGCTGCACCTGGTTAAACAGCGTAATGTATACTTCGCCCGGTTTAATTTTAGGGTGACTGGAAACACTGTACAGATACTTAGCTATTTGCTGCGACACGTCATGAAAGCGCTCATTATCATCAAACACTTCCGTACAAAAATGAAATATCTCGTTCAGATTGGTATCGCCGCTCACGTGCATCAGGTGGTACACTTCGTTCGTTTTCTCAAACGGCGTCAAAAAATACTGCATCAACAGCTTCGGGATAATCTCATCTTTAAGTGAAAGTGGTGCATCCGATAGGGCATACATTTCATTCTGTAGCGGATTACCTACGTGGTGTACCGATATTGTGTTGAGTGAGGCGTCGAAAAAGGTTACCATAATTTAAGCCAGCAAAGAAACAAATAATTTTGCGTGCAATGGCAGGGCCTGGTCAGCTTTTCTTTTCTCAGGCTTGTTGTGGTTGGTGCTCTTTTGGTTCGCGCAGATCGTTTAGTTGAATTTCATAGGCGCGCATTCGGGCATGTAAAATATCTACCTCGGTGCGTAGCATCTGTATTTCGGTTATCAGTTTGGGCGAATCCGATTTGTTGATTTTGCGGTCGCCGGTACCCAATATCAACCATTCAGGCGAGTACTTTAACTGGAAGCAAAGTTTGCGTATCAGGTAATAGCTTATTTCCTGCTTTCTGTTGATTACTTTACTGATGAAGCCTTGGTCAACTTCAATAGCCTTGGCCAGGCCTAACTGGCCGCCATGCTCTTTCACGATTACTTTCAGCCTCTTAATTATAGCATCATCAGACATAAGGCAGCACTTATTTTATGCAATAATAGCTATAATCGGTAAAAAACAAACAGCCGCAATAAATATTGCGGCTGCCTGGTTATAAAGTCAAATTATTTTATCTGTTACCAAACTGGTTATTTCTAACCGGCACTTTCACTGCTTGTAGCTGTGTTGCCTTTTGCTTTAACAACGGCAATACATCTTTATTTTGGCGCATCAGTTCGTTTACATTGCCTTGTTGTTTGCTTACATATACGGCAATAGCCAATATAAAAATTAAGCCGATAATTAAGTATGCGATCATGATAGTCTGTTTTTAATATCTATACGCAAAAAGTTCGCATATAGTTTATCATTCCTGAAAAAATGTGCAAACCTACCTCGTTATGACAATTTTCGGACTGCCGCATGAAATTTGATTAAACATTATGTGCAATTCACAGTCTTTGGATAAAGTAAGAAAGAAGAACAGATGAACAAGAAATGGATATTGTGTTGTATACTGTTGCTTGGTGCAGCTTATATAGCGGGTGCGCAGGAGTGGGGTAGCAAAGACCAATTTAAAGATGAATTTCTATCGCGTATTAACCGCGTACGCGCCCGTGGGTGCAATTGTGGCAGCACTTATATGCCGCCGGCAGCACCGCTGGTATGGAACGATGACTTGGAACAGGCAGCCAACGCCCATGCCAAAGACATGGCCCGGAACGATTATTTTAGTCATACCAGCCAGGATGGCCGCACCATTAGCGATCGTATCATGAAAGCCGGTTATACATACAATGGTTATAAAAGCTTCGCCGTAGGTGAAAACATTGCACGCGGGCAACTTAGTATTGCAGAGGTATCAAATGGCTGGTTCAAGAGTGTAGGCCACTGTAAAAACCTGATGAACCCGGATTTTAGAGAGATTGGTATCGCTGAAAATAAAACCTACTGGGTGCAGGATTTTGGCGGACGCATAGCATTTTCGGATAAGGAAAAAAGCTTGATTAAAAGCGGGCGTTTAATTATAAAACGCAGTCGTGGCAGCAGCCATGAATAAATAGGTACACAAAAAAAGCCGGCTATTTGCTACTGCAATTAGCCGGCCCATCATCATCTACTTCCTGCGCAACCAGGTAATTGCTGCTGCGGTTACAAACGCAGTTACAAATACCTTTTGCGCCAAGCCCTTTGGATTGTGTTTTAATTCGGCTTTCCAGCCTTTTTCGGCCAGTATGTTAGGTATATGCCCGCGTTTAAAGTCGTCAAAAATACCCTCCACTACATTTACACGGTCGGCCAGTAAGAGCGGCAGCCAGTGCCCGTAGCTCGATTCACTATACTTAAATGCATAGCGGCGTATAGCACCACTTAAACCCGAAGGCGGTGCTACCGTACCAAACACGGCGGTAACGTTAGGGCGCTCGTTAGAGTGCAATACCTCAACGGTTACCGGTTGTAGCTCAGGCCTTACCCAGTTAATGCGGTTATGGTCATCGCCGGTGTATTTTTTCATTGGATGCGTAGGCTCATTGGTCGGGTCGGCATCCACACCCCAGCCTTTTATATGCGAATAGTCGTTTTCGTTTACTGAATTTTCCATGATGTTTGTCCTCCTTTGTTAAAAACTGCAGTTGGTGGAATCAGAATTGGTTTGATACAGTTATCCAGCTTTGCCGAAAAAATGTGATAAGCATCGGCCACTTCTTCCAGCGGAATGCGGTGGGTGATGATGCCTTTCGGATCAAGTCGACCGGCTTGTATGTGTTCAATCAACCTCGGCAGCAAACGTTTTACTGATGCCTGGTTAGCACGGATGGTAATACCCTTATTTACCACGTTACCAATTGGTACCAGGTTATCGGTAGGGCCATAAACGCCAACTATGGATACGATGCCGCCTTTTTTAACAGAATTGATTGCCCAATGCAATGCAGTAGCCGAACCGGCCTGCAGCATCATTTTGCGGCCGGTAATAGTTTGCATAGCGCTTCCGGCAGCATCGCCGCCTACCGCATCAATACACACATCGGCACCAAACCAATCGGTTGTTTTTTTGATGAACAAAACCGGATCTTCCAGTGAGCGGAAGTTATAGGCCTCACACTGTGCATAGTTGCGGGCAAATTCCAGGCGGTATTCCAGGTGATCGATAATAATTACGCGGCCTGCGCCAAATAACCAGGCGCATTTTGCGGCCATTATACCAACCGGACCAGCACCAAACACAACTACGGTGTCGCCTTTTTTGATACCGCCCATTTCGGCAGCCTGATAACCCGTTGGTACCACGTCGGTTAAAAGCACCGCATCGTCTGGGTCCATATCAGCCGGGATAATGGTAGGGCCAACATCAGCATATGGTACGCGCACATATTCGGCCTGGCCGCCATCAAAGCCACCGGCAGTATGCGAATAGCCGAATATACCACCTACAGCCGTAGCTTGTGGGTTCGATTCATGACAGTTGCCATATAATTCCTGCTTACAAAATGCGCACTGGCCGCAGGCAATGTTAAAAGGCACCAATACGTTATCGCCAACCTTCAGCTTGGTAACCGAAGGGCCAATCTCTTCAACAATACCAATGAACTCATGGCCGAAGGTTGTGCCTACACGTGTGTCTGGCACCAAACCATGATACAGGTGTAAATCTGAACCACAAATGCAAGAACGTGTTACACGTACTATGGCGTCATTAGGATGCAGAATTTCGGGATAAGGTTTTTGGTCGGCACGGACCCTGAACGGGCCCCGGTAATTCATTGCTAACATAATGGTGTATTATTAATTTAAGTTTTTAACCGTATGTTTATTTAATATCACCAACAGCCTGTTTACCATAAAGTTTTACTTCCCGATCCCTTTTAAACTATAGCGTTATAATTTAGCGCATTAAGAAAATATGGCTGCGTGGATTAAGTATTGATACAAGGAAATATATCATTACAATTAATTGAAAAATTAATTTCTAACTGCTATGTAATTACCACAACTTATCACTTTATTTAACGTAGTAATGCTATATAGCCTGGCTATTATAGCTGCGCTGGTGCTGCCCTAACAGCCTGTTAAACTATTGATTAAACACTTTTTATGAACGAATTGAATACCGCCGTCCTGGTTATTGATGACGAGGAGATGGTGAGGGATAATATTGAAGATATTTTAGTACCTCAGCACCAGTCAGAAGAACAAAGCTATATAGATAGCGCAATGGACATTTTGTTTGATACGCAGAAGCCGCTGCTTACGCGTACGCGTAATTTCCCGTCGTTCACGGTTGAGAAAGCATCCAATGGAATGGAGGGTGTTAAAAAAGTGCAGCAAGCGGTACAAAGCGGCAAACCTTATGCTGTAATATTTTTGGACATGCGTATGCCCGGTTGGAGCGGCCTGGAAACGGCGATGGAAATCAGGAAATATGATGTTAAAGCCGAAATTATTTTTATTACAGCTTATAGTGATCGCTCTATAGATGATATAGTGGAGCAGGCCGGGCAAAACGTGGGTTATCACTGCAAGCCATACGCTCCCGAAGAGATTATACAATTAGCAACCAAGGCCGTAACGGATTATAACAGGTTGCGAAACCTTGAAAGGTTAATCGAATCCATTTCAAACATTGGCTGGAAAAGAAACCAGCTGGATTCGCTGTTGAAAAATATCCTGGATCAGTTGGCCGGCTCTATTGATACCGATATGGCTCTGATTGGCAAGCTGCATGATAATTTTACGTATGAAAAAGTATTGTCGATCGGTGCGCTGGAAGAAAAAGTAAACCTGTCGGAACTGATCAATCGCGTCAAGAATACACCTATCGGGAACAATGAGGTTGTTCAGATTGATGAGCTGGTGCTGGCACGCTTAGATAGTTATTCGGTATTCGCCATATTAAAGAAGCAGGAACGGCTGAAAACCGAGAAGATGTACCTGCTTAAACTATTTGTTCAGAATGCCGCGCAAGCCATCCGGAATGCCGAACTGAATGAAAAGCTGATGCAACAGGAAAAGCTTTCGGCCGTAGGGCAGGTAATTGGTATGGTGATGCACGACTTACGCACGCCTATCAAAAACATCAGGCTTATTACAGACCTGGTACGTGAAGAGGGGAACGGTAGTGAACTGATAGATCTTATTGACCGTTCAGCCGAACAAGCCTCCGAAATATTTGATGACTTTTTGGATTTTATAAAGGATACGCCGGTACATAAATCGCCGGTGAACTTGCTCGCTGCGGTTAATGAAGCCGTGAAAATGGCTGAGGGGCGTGAGGGTGTAGAATCGATTTCTATACATATAGACATACCAGAAACACTTACCATTGCTGCTGACGAAAGCAAGCTACGACGTGCCATCAGTAATTTGGTCAATAACTCGATTGATGCATTGTATAATTATAGCGTACCAAACGCACAGGTTGCTATCAAGGCGGAAGTTAATGACAATAAAGCCTTGTTAACCATTCGCGATAACGGGCCGGGTATACCGCGTGATATCATCAAAACGCTGTTTGAGCCTTTTGTAACAAAGCACAAAAGCAATGGTACGGGTTTGGGTTTGGCTATTGTTAAGCAGTACATCACGGCACATGGTGGTAATATTGAAGTAAGCAATGATAGTGGTGCGGTGTTTACTATCACATTGCCAATCGACTAAAAACAAGTGACCTTTACCGAAACTGAACCTGCAATGAACGCCACCGAACCAAAAGATACCTTTGATGAAAATATTCAGTACACATCACAGCAAGTAGAGGAGCTGGTTGATAGTTTAGCCACTTACCGCGCGCTTATTGAGGCGTCTAATACCGGTGCATGGGAATATTTTACAGATAGTAAGCACTTAAATTGCAATCATGTCTATTATTCACTGCTGGGTTATGATCTGGCTGATTTTGTTGCCCTGGAAGGGAATAATATACAACGCACTTGGGTTGATTTTTTGCATCCAGATGATCTGGCACTGGCCATGCGTTTGTTTGAAAAATATGTACACAGGCCCGTAGGCAGGTATGAAAATGCTTTCCGGATGCGGCATAAAAACGGTCATTGGGTTTGGATCTGGTCGCGGGGGTGTTACATTAAAGATTCATCCGGCAATAATACCAATCGCATTATTGGCACACATGTAGACATTACCCGCCATAAACTGGCCGAGGAGCAGATGCAACGGGAACGTATTTTGCTGCGTACGCTCATTGATAATTTGCCGGATACCATTTATGTTAAAGATGAGGCTGCACGTAAGGTAATATCAAATAAAGCAGATGTTAGGGTGCTGGGTGCAACTGCAGAGCAAGAAGTGCTGGGTAAAACAGATCTGGAACTTTATACAGAACATATAGACATTGGCAAGCGAGGGTACGCTGATGATATGCGGGTCCTTAGCACAGGAGAACCCATTATAGACCGGGAGGAATTTTTTTGGGACGAAGAAGGGAACAAAAACTGGTTGCTCACATCAAAAGTACCGGTGCGTGATGTGAACGGTAATATTATCAGTTTACTGGGTATCGGTCATAATATAACCAAACGCAAAAAGGCAGAGGAAGAATTAAAGAAACTGAACGCCGAACTGAATCAGCAATCAAAAGAGCTAAGCGAGCAGGCCGAAGAATTGAAGGTGCTCAATGAGCAGATGATTATGCAGCAGGAACAGGAAATGGAAAAAGCTATAGCGCAGGGTAAGTTCGAAATTGCATCGGAGGTATTGCACGATATAGGCAATGCTTTGGTTGGCTTTGGTTCTTACCTAAACCGAATCAACCGCACGCTTGACAAAAGTAACATTGATACCATAAAGGGCTTAAATCAGTTTCTGGCAAGCCAGCAAACAGCCATTGCAGGTGCTATAGGTGCAGATAAAACAAACGCGCTGATTACCATAACCGATGGCATTTCCAAAACGCAGGTTACCAACAAGGATGAGATAAGCAACTCTGTGTGGGAACTGGTTAACATCATTACCCATATTCAGGAAATTTTAAACATTCAGCGGCAATTTGTGCGCGAACATGGCGAGGTGCATGAGCGCAAGCCTGTAAACCTTATCAGCATTATAGATGATTGCCGTTCTATGCTGATGGCATCGTTCGAGAAAAAAGGTATTCGCATTACCATTAATGCAGAGCCCGGCAGTTATGTGATTAAAGGCGATCACACTAAGTTAATGCAGGTGATGCTTAACGTGCTTAAAAACAGCGTGGAAGCCATAAAGGTAGACGCTACTGATAAAAAGATCAATGTTCAACTAAACCAAACAACTGAACGCATCAAATTAGTGGTTAATGATAATGGGGAAGGGTTTGATAGCGAAACCGGTGAACATCTGTTTGAACGTGGGTTTACGACTAAAAAAAGCGGCACAGGGCTTGGCTTATACAACTGCCGCTCTATAGTGGAAAGCCATGCTGGTAGTTTCGAAATTGCAAGCGCAGGAACAGGTAAGGGGGCTACTACAACTATCCAATTCTTTAAGTAGGGTTGTAATGCGTAATTTTAGCTGAAAGTGTTTTTGTTTAGCTGCTTTTAATTAATTTAAGGCCTTATTCAAATAACCTGCTTACATGAAAAACATTAACCGTCGGCAATTTACAAAGAAAGCTTCCTGGCTTACAGGTAGTGCTTTATTGTCATCTGCAGCGCCTGTCAATTATCCTGTTGTACACCACGTATTCTTCTGGCTCAAAAATCCGCAATCTGTATCAGATCGGGATAAGCTGGTAGCCGGTGTAAAAACGCTTGCAAAAATCAAATCTGTGCGCCAGTTACATGTAGGCATAGTTGCCGGTACCGAAAAACGTGATGTAGTTGATCAAAGCTGGGCCGTATCTGAACTCATCTTTTTTAGTGATCTGGCTGGCCAGGAAACCTATCAATCGCATCCTGTTCACTTAGAATTTATTAAAAATTACAGCCATCTTTGGGATAAGGTTGTTGTGTATGACGCTCAAAATGTGTAAATTAAATATTAGCCATATTAAGCTGATGTTTAATTCTCAAAATATCCTTTAAATTCCAAAACCTTATAGGTAAATAACTGTTGTGAAAGCCTACGTGCATACGTTTGAATACGAAGATCTGATAGGGCGCTGGCTGTAATAAATTAACGATCTTATAATAAGAGCTCATATTGCCAAAACAGTTTTTATTGCCATATTTGGAAGTAATCAAACTTGCAATCACATTTTTAAATATAATTACCTATGCAGGAATTAGAACCATCCGTTCTTCAAAAAGTAAATACATGGCTTCAAGGAAGTTATGATGCTGATGTAAAACAAAGTATTCAGAAACTGCTTGATGACAAAGCCTACACCGAACTAACCGACTCCTTTTATAAAGACCTTGAATTTGGTACCGGTGGCTTACGCGGTATCATGGGGCCGGGCTCAAATCGTGTTAACAAATACACCATTGGCGCTGCCACACAAGGTTTAGCCAACTACTTAAAGAAAACCTACCCCGGCGAACAGGTAAAAGTGGCCATTGCACATGATAGCCGTAATAATTCCGACCTGTTGGCTGGTATCACGGCCGACGTTTTTTCGGCAAACGGCATCTACGTTTATTTTTTCAGCGCATTGCGTCCTACACCGGAGCTGTCTTTTGCTATCCGTCACTTGGGTTGTAAAAGCGGAGTTATGCTTACAGCTTCGCATAATCCTAAAGAGTATAATGGTTACAAGGCTTACGGTCATGATGGTGGCCAGTTTGTGTCACCAGCCGATAAAGAGGTAATGCAGGAAGTTGCAGCTATCACCAGCATTGATGAGGTTAATTTCACGCGCAAAGAGGCGAATATCGAAATGATTGGTGAGGAGATAGATCAGCTGTATTTAGATAAAATCACCGCACTTTCTGTTTCTCCGGATGCTATTCAGCGCCAAAAAGATTTAAAGATCGTTTATTCGCCTATACACGGTACGGGTATCACCTTAGTGCCTAAAGCACTACAGCAATTCGGCTTCGAGAATGTTACTTTAGTTGAAGAGCAGGTACAGCCTGACGGTAATTTTCCGACCGTTGTTTATCCAAACCCGGAAGAAAAAGAGGCGCTTACCTTGGCGCTTAAAAAAGCGCAGGAAATAGATGCCGATTTAGTATTGGCTACCGACCCGGATGCCGACCGCGTAGGCATTGCCGTTAAAAATAACGATAACGAATTTATTCTGCTTAATGGTAACCAAACCGGTAGTTTATTAATTAACTACCTGCTTACTGCATGGCAGGAAAAAGGCAAGCTTACCGGCAACGAGTACATTGTAAAAACCATTGTAACCTCGTACCTGATTGATAACATTGCCAAAGAAAAAGGCGTGAAGTGTTACAATACACTTACCGGCTTTAAGTACATTGGCGAACTGATGACCCAATTTGAAGGTAAGCAGACCTTTATTGGTGGTGGCGAAGAGAGCTATGGCTACCTGATTGGCGAATTGGTTCGTGATAAGGATGCTGTGGTTTCAAGCGCTTTTATTGCCGAAATGACTGCATTTTATAAAGACAAAGGCAGCAGCTTATTTGATGCCTTGCTGGACACTTACCTGCAATACGGTTTCTTTAAAGAGAAGTTAATTTCCATTACCAAAAAAGGTAAAACTGGCGCGGAAGAGATTAAGGCCATGATGGAAAAGTACCGCACTAACCCACCGGCTACTTTGGGAGGATCTAAAGTGATTGCCTTAAAGGATTATGAACTGCGTATAGAAACAGACTTAACCAGCAATACAACAAAACCGACTGATTTGCCAAAATCGGACGTGTTGCAGTTTGTTACCGAAGAAGGCAGCATTATATCGGCCCGCCCTTCAGGTACTGAGCCTAAAATCAAATTCTATTGCAGCGTAAAAGGCACACTGCCAAGCAAAGACGTTTACGAAGAAGCAGACAAGCAAATGGATGCTAAAATTGATGCAATTATGCAGGATTTAGGCGTATAATTCCTTTAATATTAATAAGAAAGGCTCCGTACATAAAGTAGGGAGCCTTTCTTAGTATATGAGGTTTTGACTTGCTACTTTGCTTTGCCCTGCTGGTGCTTTTTGATAGCTTTCTGCTTATCTTTCTTTGCTTTTTTCACATCGGCATCAGGCTTATTATTCATATTGAAGCCAACACAGGGTTTGATGCCCATCAGTAGCGTACGCCATATGGTTTTGAAGAAAGGGTAATCTTTGGGCCTTACATAATTTACATTACCTATCCGGGGTGGGGCATTCTGATTATCCGGGTTGTTGTTTTTCAGGAAAAACGAATTGACGGCTAAGCTTATGAGCGGGCGTTTCTTCATTTTGCCTTCTATAGTATCTGCCTTCTGTAATTCAACCTTCAAATCATTATAAAGTAAGGTAACGCGACCTTTACTAGCAATCTTGTTTGCATTAATATCAAATGCAAGCTTATTAAGCCTGCCTGATTTAATACTTACCGATGCTAATGGAACTGTTGCAGCATTAAATGCCGACATGTTCATCGTACTTAACGATCCCTGGTAACTGTAAGAGTAGAGACTGTCGCGAAGATTGAAAGCAAAAGCCACATGCAGGTCAGCCTTTTTCATGAAGCGTGCGTTTAGCTTAACATAGCACCACTTTTGCTTAGCTAATGCAGAGGAGTCGTTCGTGACGTTAGCCATGCGACTATTTACCTCACTGAAGTCAAGCACCCCGGTCCGCTTATTTTTCGTATTATATTCCCGGTAGTTAATAGCATACCGATTAATTAAAACGGTATCAGCCTTAATTCGAACAGGAAGGGTACGCAGTATTTGGTTAGGGAAGGTACTGGCTTTATCTTTATTAATACCTTCAGGATTGAATCTGGGATTGCTGAACACGCCTATGTAGCCACCCAATAAACTTACTTTTGAAGCTTGTATAAGTTGCGTCTTGCTGTAAGCGTCCCAGTCGAAATTATGAAACTTGATAGTCTTGGTCCAGATGGAAAACCGGTCGCTGTGTGTATTAGAAAAAAACTTTTGAGGGTTTAACAAAGGTGATAACGATAGTCCGTCAACTTGTAACAGCTTGGATGTTGTCGAAAACTGGACAAGTTTAGCCTTGTAGGCATAAAGCCCTTTAGCTGAACGTCCATTGTAATTATGAAGCTTCAACTCTACTTTACGGCAAAACAGAAAGCGTTTGTCATCAAACTGGCTGGCCGAGTCGATCAGTAAGTCATGTACATTAATATCAAGTTCTTTAAAGCTTGATTTTGCTGGTTTAATGGTTTTGAAATCTATGTAGTGAAGTTGAGCATTACGTATGGCAATTTTTTCAACGCGTACCTCCTTAAAAGTCTTAGATATTTTCTGGTAAATCGTCTGGTTATCTTTTTTTTTCTTGCCTTTTTCCGGATTGCTGTAGGCTGCCATTCTTATATCCGGTAAATCCACTTGTATCAAGCCTATATCCAATTTTTTTTGCAACCACAACTTAAACGGATGTGTATGGCTCAATACCATTTTGTTTACCTGCAAAGAAAACAAGGTGCCTGGTGATTTTTTGTTCTTCTGCTTTTCTTTAAAAAGGTTGGTATCGGCAATCAATTTGAGGTTGGACAAGGTGATCTGCCCTTTAAGCAAGTTGATACTAGCATCGTCAAATTCAATTCGGTACAAGCTGTCAGTGCCTTTGGTTATTGCCTTGTTTGCTTCCCTTTTAATTATACCCGGACCAAACAATGTGATAGCAAAAAAGCATACAATAAATAGCAGAACTAAACCTGATAGGACAATAAGCATTTTCCTTTGCCAGGTATGTTTTAAAAATTTAAATGCCATTTATTTGATGCTACTTTGATAGTTTGCTATATGCTCTGAAAGCAACAAGCGATATCAAGTTCAGTTTGATACGACTTAATAAAGGACACTATATTGTAAATTGGGGCCACCGCAATGTGCGTACAGCCAAAATTGAATGTCTAATTTCTGACCTGTATAAAAAGCTAAGTGTACGGCTTCTCAATACTTTGTCGCCGCGAACCAAAAATCACTTAAGTGCTTGTCGAAACTCCAGAGGGCTTTGTCGGGTTTTGCTCTTGAACAATTTGTTAAACGATTGCGGGTGCTCAAACCCCAATTGATAAGCTATTTCTGCGGTAGTTAAGGTTGTATGGCTTAATAATGTTTTCGCTTTTTCGATGAGCGCCACATGTATATGCTGCTGTGTGGTTTTACCGGTAAGTGCTTTCAGCATGTCAGATAAGTAACGTTGCGATACGTTTAAATGGGTGGCTATATCCTGCGGTGACGGCAAGCCACTGATCAGGGTATTTGCATAGTCAAAATGCTCATTTAGCCAAGTGTTCATCCGGCCAATCAGGTGGTGGTACAGCGTTTTTCGTGTCAGGAATTGACGGTTGTAAAAACGGTTACTATGATTCAGCAGCAATTCAAGCTGTGATACCAGTACATCCTCGCTGAATTGGTCTATATTGTTTTCTAATTCTACACCAATGGCCTGCAGAAGTGCTTTCACCGTCTGCTTTTCTTTATCAGACAGGAATAACGCTTCTGCAACGCCGTAGGAGAAGAACCCGTATCTATGAATTCCCTGCGCTAATGTATGGTTAATTAATAAGTCGGGGTGAAAATACAAGGCATAGCCCTGATAATCATTGACATCGGCAGTCATTTCCACTAACTGGTTGGGTGCCAGGAAGGCCATACCGCCTTCTTTAAAATCATAAGAACCAGGGCCGTACTTTACGCTGCCTCTAAAATTATTCTTAAATGTGATTTTGTAAAAATCCAGCAGAAACCAGCTGCCCGCATCACTCAGATCAATCTTTACGTGGCTATAATCAATTAAGGTGATTAGCGGATGTAGGGGTGGTGGCAGTCTTAGCCTATGCATCAGATCGGTGATGCTACTGAACTTTAATGTTTTATTCACCGCTGACCTCATTGCAACTCTTCAATTATCAATTGATGTAAAGATAGTGGTTTATGCTTGAACAGATGGCCGGATCACCATATCACCAACATCTACGTTAGCTGGTTGTGCAATAGCATAAGCAACAGCCTGGGCAATCGCGTCTGCCGGGATGGATATCTCATCTGCCTTTTGTTGGCTGGCATTCCTGACAGACTCATTTTTAATATTACTTACAAACTCTGTTTTAACATAGCCGGGCGAAATACCGGTTACCCGCCAACGTCCTTCAGATTCTTGACGTAATGCTTCGCTAATGGTGCGTACTGCGTTTTTAGTGCCGGCATAAACGGCCATTGTAGGTACAATTGCAATTCCTGCTGTTGAAATTATATTGATGATGTGGCCCGACCCATGCTTCTTGAATACAGGCAACGCTGCGGCAATGCCATAAAGCGTTCCTTTAATGTTAACATCAATCATTTGTTCCCAACCTTCTATATCAAGTTCCTCCATTCTGCCTAGCTGTGCTACACCGGCATTGTTGATCATTACATCTAGTTTGCCATACCGTTCTATTGCTAAAGCAACTAGCCTTTCTACCTCTTCACGACGGGTGACATCCACCTCCATATAAGCGGCTTCGCCGCCGTTGTATCGAATTGCATCTGTTATCATTTCAAGCCGGTCGGCCCGGCGGGCACCTAATACAACCGTGGCACCCTGTGCAGCTAATAACTCAGCTGTGGCTTTGCCAATACCGCTGCTAGCCCCGGTTATAGCGACCACTTTACCTTCAATTTCATTTTTCATAAACTTTGGATTAGAGATACCAAAGTTGCTGATTGCATGGGTTGTTAGTGTAGCCGTTAATTACAAATGTGTAGCCGAATTGGTAAAGCTATTTACGGATAGGTTTGCGGAGAAGTTGAATATGCCAGCTCATTAGGTGACTTGCCAAATTTTTTCCTGAAAGAATAAGAAAAGTGCGACATGCTTTTAAAGCCCAGTTCAAGGTAGATAGCAGAGGGCTTCTGTTGTTTGTTCTCGATCAGGTATTTTGCTGTATCCAGTCGCCTGTTTTGGAGCCATTGGCGCGGCGGGAAACCGAAGGTTTTCTGAAAGTCGCGTTTGAAGCCTGCCAGGCTGCGGCCAGTTAGCTGCGCAAACTTTTCGACGGGAACGTTGAAATGAAAATTACTGAGCATGAACTTTTCTAAATCGATCTTGTAGGGTTCAGAAAAGTCGAATAAAATATCGCGAAGTTCCGGCAGGGCAAGTATTAATAGCTTTACGCCTTCTTTTACCTTCAGTAGGCCCATTTCGTCTGTCATGGCTGATCCCGCACTCCGGGCGTATGGAATAACGGACTGAAAATATCCCTGCAGAAATTCGTTAGCTGGAATCAATATGTTTGGCGTATCTGTATATTTTCGGTCGGCTTCAAGCTTTTCTTCCAACGCAATTTTACGCAACAAATCCTCCTGCAAGGATATTATAATCGTTTCATAATAGGCTCCGGGTAGGGGTGTTTTGCTAAGCGTGCCTACTTGGTTTTTGCTGATCAGCAGCATTTCTCCTCCGGCCATCGAAATCTTTTGTCCGGAGGTTTCAATAGTAAACTGTCCTGAAACTTGTAATATCAAGGTATGGTCGTTCCAAAAACATACTTTCTCTCTGCGCTCAGCGGAGAGGTAGGAATAAAAAATTACGCCTGACAATATTTCATCCGGACTGGTCATTTATTTAACGTTGCAAGTAAGTGCCGCCGAGTATGGCACCTGGTGCAAAGGTAGTGTTTAAGGTATTCAATTCTTCCGGCGTGAAAATAATATCCAGGGCTGCCAGGTTTTCCGGCAAGCGCGACCTGCGGCTCATACTTACCAAGGGCATAATGTGATCGCCCTGTTTTCTTACCCAGGCAATGGCCACTTGTGTTGGTGTACAACCTTTTTTGCTGGCTAGCTGCTTCAAAACTTCAACTTTTCTTAGATTATGAACCAGATTTTTGCCCTGAAATCGCGAAAAATTGTTGCGATAATCATTTGCCGGAAGCGGTGCTGTCATCTCACCGGTTAATAAACCTTCGGCCGTATTAGCGAAAGCTACTACGCCTATACCTAATTCTTTTGCTACTGGCAGTAGGTCGCTTTCAATTTGGCGGTCGGCCAGTGAATAGCCTATTTCTAGCGCACTAATAGGATGAATGCTGTTAGCCTTACGCAGCTGATCGGCCGTAATTTCTGATACACCGATGTAACGCACTTTACCTTCCTTAATCAGATCGGCAACTGTTCCAATGATGTCTTCCACCGGCACACTGTTATCCATTCGGCTGGGTTGGTAAAGGTCAATGGTGTCCATACCTAAACGCGTGAGCGAGTAATTAATAAAATTTTTAATAGCGATGGGGCGCAGATCCATTCCCAGCGGCTGACCGTTGTGAAAAATGGCACCGAATTTTACACTGATGAAAGCATCATAGCGCCTTTCTTTAATCGCTTTCCCTATGAGTAGTTCATTATGACCGGCACCGTAAAAATCACCGGTGTTCAAAAAATTAATGCCGCAGTCTAAAGCTTCATGGATTGTAGCGATACTTTCTGTTTGGTCGGGGGTAGAACCGCCCCATATAGATGACATACGCATACAGCCCAAACCGAGTTTGGAAACAAAGGGGCCATTTTCGCCCAGCTGAATTTTTGTGATGTTTTTCATGATACAAAGATCGGGAGATCAAAACAGATCTTAGTTTCTTCAATGGCTCAAATATTCAGCTTGTACGGCTCACCGGTATATGGCGTTTTTACTCGTATTGCTTACGTTCTCAATAAATATCATCAGACATCAGAAGTAATGCAACTTAAGATTATTAAGAGGGGAGTGATCAAAGTAAATTCGCCGCCTATATTTTGATGGCATTCAAGGCGTTCTCTGATTAACAAAGTGTATTCATTTCGAATATTAACACAACCACCCGAAACTTAATGATACAAATAACAATAATTTTATATACAATATCGGGCAACGTGCTTATACTGCTCGTCCCAAAAATCCAAATATAAATATTGTTGTTAAGCGCATTGGAAATAGAATAAACCAGCCTGCTTACTTACATGCAAAAAGCATACTTAACTATGGCTAGGCCGGTAAAGTAATTTCACTTCCTGGCTACCGTGATATTTCTTTGCCACTCGATAAAAGAGCGCGAGCATTTTTTGCGCATGAACTCCGCTCTATAAGCTCTTGATATTCTTGTCAACTAGTGAACAAATAAGATTTTGATTTTTTAACAACCCTGTTGCGCATTTTCGAAACCATCGTTTGTTGCAAACCGTATATAGCCATCAAAAGGTATGGCAGATCCCATGATAATGCCTAGCTAAACAAACTGATTTGCAGTTTTTTCTTGCCCATGAGCTACTAAGGTAATTGTTTCCTTAAAATCTAAGGTATAAGAGACTGTTTGTAACGAGAGTTTATCCGGCTACTTGATAGCCATATCATTGAAGTAAAATATCATCATAATACAAGCGTATGTCGGGAGAAAAGCTAAGACGATTATATACGGTCAATCGTTTTTTGCAACAGGATGTCAGCAAAGAAAAAGAACTTCAGCAAATTGTAGAACTGGCTGCCAAAATTTGCAATTCACCAATTGCCATGCTTACGTTCATGGATAATAAAACCCAATACGTTAAGTTTCGCGTTGGGACAGACCTACAGGAAGTTCCGTACCAGGACACATTTTGCCGGCACACCATTCAGCAAAACAAACTGGTTGTGATCCCGGATACAGCTACAGATGAACGCGTTTTTAACAATCGCTTTGTTGTACAGGCGCCACATGTTCGTTTTTACGCGGGTTCTCCGTTAACCACGCATGACGAGCTAAACTTAGGTACACTATGTGTGTATGACTTTGCGCCAAAATCATTAACGCCTGTGCAGGAAAAAATGCTGAATCAACTTTCCCGTCAGGCAATTCAATTGCTTGAATTGGATGCCAGCCTGCGCTTACTGAAAGAGCAATATGAGCTCGCAATGGAAGAAGAAACCAAGTTGCGTTCGTTCTTTGAGGGTTCCAGTTCCTGTCATCTGCTGTTGGATAAAGAATTGCGTATCCTTGCCTTTAACCAGGCGTTGGCCGATGTTATGGCTACGCTTTACAGAACCTCGGTTACCGAGGGTGTGAAAATAAGCGAACACCTGCACCCGGCTTTTGTGAACGAATTTATATTAAATTGTGAAAGAGCACTAACGGGTGAAAGAATAGCCACAGAAACTGTTATTGTGACGCCAGGCGGCGAAATACCTACCTATGTTACATATGAGCCTGCTCTTGATGCAGAAGGTAACATCATTGGCGTATCCTATAGTGGCACTGATGTATCAGATATGGCACGGCAGGAGGAGACCATCAGCCGTCAGGAGGAATCTTTTAGAGAGATTGAACGTATTTTATCAGCAGAAATAAAGCAGCCCTTGATCTTAGCCCGAAATGGTATGAATCGTCTCCAATTGCAGAAAGGTGCAAGAGAAGTGGAAGAAGTGGTTTTATTGGAAGCCGCCTTTGTCGAACTTGAGCAAAAAAGAACAATCATAGCAGATACAAAACATTAACAGGAATATGTAATAACATGGGCGGTGCTTTGCCCGTATAGGTACATAGTCTAAATTCAATCTTTACACATGTCAAAGGAGGAGTCAAGCAGGTTGAACGCAGTCAACCGCTTTTTAGGTATTCGTATAAATAAACAGTCGGAATTGCAAGCTATATCACAACTAGCGGCTGACATCTGCGGAACGCCCCGTGGGTTGATCACGCTAATTGATCAGGATACGGAATATGTGCTTTCTGAAAATACCTTCACCCGCAGTTCTTCCCGGGCTGATTCCTTTTGTCATTATGTGTTGGAAAGCGATGTCGTTATGATTGTGCCTGATGCACAGGCAGATCAACGATTGAAAGATTATCCCGCTGTTACCGGTAAGTCTGGTATTCGTTTTTATGCCGGCACACCTATAACAACTCATGATGGCCATAGGTTGGGCAGTTTATGTGTAATCGACCAGCGACCTGGCGAACTTACCGCTCTGCAGCAAGATATGCTGCAAAATTTGGCTACGCAAGTAATTCAGTTGCTTGAATTTGAAAGTAACCTGCACTTCCTGAAATCACAGTTTTTGGAAGCTAAGCAGCGCGAACTCAAAATGCGTTCGTTTTTCGAAAGTACCGCCAGCAGCTATATCCTCATTGACCGCAACTTCAAGGTTGTGGCTTTTAATAAGGCTGTTCAGCTTTTTATTCGTCGAGCCTATCAGGTAGATATACAAGCCGGCATGGATATTACCCGTTTCATCAATGAAACTTATATGGCTGAATTTCTGAAAAACTGTGCTTTAGTATTGGCCGGAGAAACCATACGAAAGGAGAGGCTATTAAATTTTGGAGGCCAGTCCGTTTGGTGTATGCTTACCTATAGTCCGGCCCGGAATGCAGCAGGCGAGATCATAGGCATCTCTTATAATTCCAGTGATGTCACAGAAAGGGTTGCCAGACAACAGGCTGCTATGCAGCAGCAGGTACAGCTTGATCGTATCGCTTATATGCAATCCCACGAATTTCGCAGACCTGTAGCAACAATCAAAGGCCTGCTTAATCTGCTCGAGATAAATGGGCATCATACCACATTTCCAGTATTGTCCGAGATACAACTTGCTATCGACGAGATAGATGAGAAGATTTGTAAAATTGTGACTATCGCAGATCCTAATATCTTGTGCAATGGCCCCGATAAGGCTCAGGATGTTGTGACGGCAGAATAATACATAAGCGACAATATATTGCAATGGCTTTCTCGCACTGAGATTGAAGCAAATAGGCGATGACTAAGAGGGAGGTGTAACATGCGCAAACGCATCTACCATACGGAACCTCGGTCATATGTGATTTTAGGCTCACGCTGTCTATACAAGTCCTAATCTTAAGTTTAAAACTCAAAGCCGCTGTACGTGTAAGTAAGTTTGGCTATCTTCAATCAAATACTTTCTTTAATTGCAATAACGCCATCCCAAAAATTCTTCAAAAGCAATTATTATAGTAAGCAGTAAACCAGTAACAGCTCAATTAATATATTTTTAAATAAATTAATTATGCTATTGTAATATTACTATTACAAATTCCTATATTGGGGTACCAATTAAGTTTTCTATAACCTAAGTTTCTAAACCAAAAATCATGTATGCAAAAAGTTTACTTTGTGCAGCAGTATCTATTTTGTGCTGCCTGCTATTTCTCCCGGCTTTTGCTCAAAACCGGACGATTACAGGGAAAGTCACTGACGGTAAGGATGGTAGCACATTGCCGGGTGTTTCCGTCACTGTAAAAGGCACCTCTGTCGGTACGGTTACTCAGGTGGATGGATCTTTCCGATTGTCTGTGCCACCCGGCAGTAGTACACTTGTTGTATCCTCAGTAGGATATGAAAGGCAGGAGATTAACCTGGGAAGTCGAACTGCGGTCAATGTATCGCTTAAAGGCACAACCGGTAACCTGAGTGATGTGGTAGTAATTGGTTACGGAACCCAGCGAGTAAAAGATGCAACTGGATCTGTAGCCTCATTAGGACCTAAAAATTTTAACAAAGGCGTTATCTCCAGCCCCGAACAGTTATTACAGGGAAGGGTATCTGGCGTACAGGTTACACCTGCAAGCGGCGAGCCAGGTGCCGGTGTTTCTATCAACATTCGCGGTGCATCATCTGTACGAAGCGGTAACAACCCATTGTACGTAGTTGACGGCGTTCCTTTAGACAATGGCGGAACTTCCGGCGGTTTGGATGCCGGTGCAGGTACTTCTTCTGCACGCAACCCTTTATCTTTCTTGAATCCTGCCGATATTGAGAACATCTCCGTATTAAAGGATGCTTCTGCGGCTGCAATCTACGGTTCAAGAGGTGCTAATGGCGTTATATTAATCACCACCCGTAAAGGCTCAAAAGGCCAAGGCATTCAGTTTACTGCAAATACCAGCGTATCAAGTCCTGCTAAAAAGTATGACTTAATGAATGCTGCAGACTATGTGAAATATGCCACCGCTGCAGGTGCTGATCCGGCAGTGATTGACAAAAAGGGTAATACCGACTGGCAGGACGTGATTTTCCGTACCGCTGTTTCTCAAGGTTACAATTTGGGTTATGGCGATGCAGGTAAATCAACAACCTACCGTTTCAACTTTGGTTACGATAACCAACAAGGTATCGTTGAAAACTCGAGCCTGAAAAGATTAACCGGCCGTTTAAATGCTTCTCAAAACCTGTTTGGTGATAGAGTAAGAATTGACCTGAACTTTACTGCATCCAATGTTAAAAACCGTTATGCCCCTATTAGTGATAACGCAGGTTTTGAAGGCAGCTTGATTGGTGCAGCTTTGTTATCAAACCCTACTTATCCAATTAAAAACCCCGACGGCAGTTACTTCAATAACAGCGATGCTAATTTCCGTAATGCGGCCAATATGTTAGAATACATTAATGACCGCGACAATCTAAACCGTTATTTAACTAACTTAAGCGGTACCTGGAAGGTCATCAAAAACTTATCCTATAAGGTGAACTTTGGTTACGATAATAATACTGCCAAACGGGAAACCTTTATGGACGCCCGTTTAATTGGTTATACTGGTAGCCAAAGCATCCGCAATAGTCCGAGTATTCCGCAGGTTACAGGTAATGGACGTGGTATAGAACAAAACCTAAAACTGCGTTCAACCATTATAGAACATACCTTAACGTATGATAAAAAATTCGGTTCACATGCATTAAACTTGTTAGGCGGTTACTCTTACCAGCAATTTAAAAACTATAGCTTTAACAATTTAGCCTACGGCCAGAAAGACAAGACTGCGCAGGCAAGCAGCCTTGACGATTTTAATACTCGTCCGTTCGCTGCTTTTGGCGATAGTTCTAAGTATGAATTGCAATCATACTTTGGTCGTGCAAATTATACTTATAAAGACAAATACTTTTTGACCTTTACCTTCCGTACAGATGGTTCATCTAAATTTGGCGCCAATAACAAATATGGATACTTCCCAGCGGGTGCTTTTAAATGGAGAGTTTCTGATGAAAGCTGGGCTCCTAAAAAGGTATTTGATGATCTAAGCCTTCGCTTAAATTATGGCTTAACAGGTAACCAGGAGTTTCCGCCTTATGCGTCACTGGCAGTTAGCCAATACCAACTTAATGGTAGCACAACTATCATAAGTAATGCCAGCCCTACTTTAAAATGGGAAACCAAAACACAGTACGGTGTGGGTTTGGACTTCACGATTGCTGGTGGCCGTTTAAGCGGTACGGTAGATTATTTCCACAACTCATTGAAAAACGTATTGTTTCTGCAGGTATATGCACAACCTTCGGCATCCACGCAACGTTGGGTTAACCTGCCGGGTAACGTAATTAATAAAGGTGTTGATTACAGCTTAAACTTCCAGGCCATTAAGGGTCGAAAATTTAATTGGGAAATCGCCTACAACGGCACCTATACGCAAAATACCATTAAAAATTTTGGAAACCGTGTAATTATTACTGGTGATATTAATGGTCAGGGTTTATCTGGTGCTTACTCACAGGTTATTCGCGACGGGTATCCATTGGGTTCTTTCTACCTGCCAACCTGGACAGGCTATGATGCTAACGGTATATCTACTTATGCAAATGACGGTCTGTCTTCAATTGTTGGCAGTGCATTGCCTAAATTCACACAAGGGTTAACCAATAACTTTACCTACGGTCGATGGAATGCAAGCTTGTTTATAAATGCCAGTACTGGTTTTGTAATTTATAATAATACGGCCAACGCTTATTTTCTTAAAGGAAGTTTGAAAAACGGTCGTAACGTAAGCTATGATGCCGCAACCAGCAACGAAAACCCTTTGAACTCTGGAAGCGTTTCAACACGCTTCCTGGAAAAAGGCGACTTTGTACGTATTTCCAATGCTAATATAGGTTACACTTTTCCAACCGGCTCTGTGAAAGGTATCAGAACACTACGCTTAAGCGTAACAGGACAAAACCTGGCTCTGATTACCGGATACAAAGGCTTGGATCCGGAAGTTAACACGAATAAATCAAGAGATAACGTACCTTCAAGAGGGATAGATTACACCGCTTATCCAAATGCACGTACATTCACTTTGGGTATTAACGCTGGTTTTTAATTTAAAAGGACATGAAAAAACTTAAAAAGAAACTATTAATAAGTGCGGGGGCGTTAGCTATACTTAATTTCAGTTGCACCAAGCTAAACGAAGATCTGTACGGAAGCAAGTACGTAGATAAAGGCGGCGCAGCCACCAGTGCAGATCTGGGAGGTGTCTATTCCCAATTGAATGGCTTTAGCGATCAGGCGAACTGGTATGCACTTTCCGAGCATTCAACAGATGAAATGATGGGCCCAACCCGCGGAACAGACTGGGACGACTTTGGTACCTGGCGTAAACTGCATCAGCATACCTGGGATCCTTCTCACAACCAAATCTATGATACCTGGAATAACCTGAACATTGGTGTTTATCGTGCTACTGCGGTGATAGCTAAAGCAGGAGACAATCAAACCAAAGCAGAAGCAAGTTTTTTGCGGGCGTTCTTTATGTACTGGATAGTTGACTATTATGGTCAGCAGCCTTTCCGTGAAGTTACAGATGACCCGGATGCCAACCCACGGGTAATGACCCGTAAAGAGGCTACCGATTTCATGATCAAAGATCTGGAGTTTTCCATAGCCAATCAAACCAGCCGAGATCCGGGTAAGGGTAATAAATATGCTGCAGAGTTTTTGCTGGCTAAAATTTATTTGAATAAAGCGGTATTTTACCAAGACCCTACAAGTCCGGCCGGGCCTTACACCTTCCAAAAGGCAGACATGGATAAGGCGCTGGGCTATTTAAATGACATCATTAACGCGGGTGGTTATACGTTAACGCCCAACTATTATGACAACTTTAAATGGGATAATACTACGGCTTCCAAAGAGATCATCTTTGCCCGTCAGAATGAGCCAAACGTTGGTCAGAATGCCAGTCTGGAAAACCGTACCCGTATGGGCATGCATTACAACACTACGCCCGATGGTTGGAACGGTTTCACTACCCTTGCTGCTTTTTATAATAGTTTTGAGGATAATGATATCCGCAAAAAATATAATCTGCCAGGTTATACCGACAAAACAGGTCACAACGTAGGTTTCCTGGTTGGCCAGCAAAAGAAATATGATGCACAAGGCAATTTGGTTAACGTGCTCGACCGAAGTGGCAAACCCTTAATTTTCACCCCCAACGTGAACATCGGTTACGCTACTGAGGCAGAAGGCATCCGCGTGGTTAAATTCGCACTTAATCCGGCTAACTATGGACAAAGCGGCAATGATTATGTTTTCTTCCGTTATGCAGACGTGTTGTTGATGAAAGCGGAAGCCATTTTGCGTGGCGGAACTGATGCGACCCAGCCATTAACGCTGGTAAATCAAATTCGTACCAACCGTGGCGCTACGGCGCTTACCTCTCTTGACCTGACAGCCTTGTTGGCAGAAAGAGGCAGGGAGCTGTACTGGGAATCCTGGAGACGTAATGACCTGATTCGCTTTGAAAAGTTCAACGATCCGGTTGATCAGAGAGAGACGAAATCGGCCGGCTACCGGGTTGTTTACCCTATTCCTCAACGTGCCGTTGACTCCAACCCTAACCTTAAGCAAAACTTTGGCTATTAAAATTGAATAGCACTTTCATTTGACCTTCAAACGTAGCGATTCACCATCGCTACGTTTGTTTTATTAATCTGCTATTGATGATTAAGTATTTAAGATGGCTTGGCGTGTTAATGCCTGTAATTTTAAGCGCCTGTCATTCCCACGCTCCGGATACACTCTTCCATGAATTAGATGGAGGTACTACTGGTATCAATTTCAGTAACAACCTTACCGATAATAGCACAACCAACATTTTCTCGTACCGCAACTATTACAATGGTGGCGGCGTTGCCATTGGCGACATTAACAATGATGGCCTTAATGACATCTTCTTTACAGCTAATCAGGGCGACAACAAGCTTTTTATTAACAAAGGCAAATGGAAGTTTGAGGATGTAACTGAAAAAGCCGGGGTTAAGGGAAGCAAGTATTGGAGCACCGGCGTAACCATGGCCGATGTAAATGGCGATGGGTGGCTTGATATTTACGTTTGCAACAGCGGGAACAAAAACGGGCAAAAAACCGACAATGAATTATTTATTAACCAACATAACGGAACGTTCAAAGAAGAAGCAGCCCGGTACGGCCTGAATGATAAAGGACTATCTACACACGCTGCATTTTTTGATTATGATCTGGACGGCGACCTGGATTGCTACGTGCTGAACAACTCCTTCAGACCAATAGGCACATTCAACTTTGCCGATAATTTAAGGGATGAAACGGATGAATTAGGCGGAGACCATTTATACCGTAATGATAACGGCCACTTTGTTAATATCACTAAAGCTGCTGGCATCTATTCAAGCGATATAGGATTTGGGCTCGGCGTTTCGGTTGCTGATATTAACCAGGACGGCTATCCGGACATTTATGTATCTAACGATTTTTTCGAGCGCGATTATTTATATATCAACCAACATAACGGCACTTTTAAAGAAGACATACAACGGCAAACCGGTCACCTGAGTTTAGCTTCAATGGGCTCTGATATTGCAGATATAAACAACGATGGCCTCCTTGATATCTTTACCACCGAAATGCTTCCGCAAAGTGATGAAAGATTAAAGAAAGTAACCTCCTATGAATCTTATGACGTTGTAAAACTAAAGCAAAAGGACGGTTACTATAACCAGTATATGCAAAACTGCCTGCAACTGAATAATGGCGATAGTACATTCTCCGAAGTAGCCTTTTATGCCGGAATTGCCGCTACAGACTGGAGCTGGGGCGCGCTTGCTTTTGATATGGATAATGATGGCTGGAAGGATTATCTGATTTGCAACGGCATTTATAAAGATCTAACTAATCAAGATTATATAGAGTATCTGGCAAGTGAGGATAACATAAAAAAAATTCAAGACGGTAAGCGCTTCAACTACCAGGAATTTGTATCAAAAATACCCTCTACGCCAATAGCAAGTTATGCATTTATCAATAACCGGAACCTTACATTTAGTGACAAAACAGCCGAACTTGGTTTAGACAAACCGGCTTTTAGTAATGGAGCTGCGTATGGCGATTTGGATAATGATGGCGACCTGGATTTAATAATCAACAGGGTGAATATGCCTGCAGGCATTTACCAGAATCATGCTGAAACATTAAAAAGTACTTCGTTAGCCATCAGCTTAAAAGGCGAAAAAAACAACATTTTTGGCATTGGTGCAACAATTAAGATATGGACAGCAGGCCAGCAATTGTTGTATTATCACCAACCCGCCCGCGGATTCCAAAGCAGTACTTCCCCTAACCGGCTTGTTATAGGCGTAGGCAAGGCTCCGCAGGCTGACTCTGTAAAGATTGTATGGCCGGGCGGCAAAATACAGACACTTACCGATGTGGCAGCTGGTAAACTGACCATAGTAGATATTAAAAATGCTTCCATAAAGCAACATGAGATGCAACTTAAGCATACAGCGCTGTTTACAGATGTGTCTAAGCAACTTTTTGACACCATACCTCACCACCATGAAGATGATTTTATTGATTTTGATCGCGAAAGGTTAAGCCTGCAAATGCTGTCTACGGAGAATCCTTATATCACTACCGGCGACCTTAATAACGACAAGCTTACAGATTTTTATTTTAGTGCTTCGGCTGGTCATCCGGCTTGTATCTATTTTCAGCAAAAAAATGGCCGTTTCAAGTGTTACATTCCCGATGACTTCAAAAAACAAAGTTACCTGGAATGTGCAGGTGCTGTTACCGGAGATTTTGACAAAGATGGCGATACCGACCTGATAATTACGTTTGGCGGCAATCAGGAAGAAGCCGGCTCGCCTGTTATGAAACCGCGCTTTTATGAAAATAAAGGTCAAGGGAAATTTAGCTGGAACAGGCAAAAATCGCCCAACTGCTCGCTCAATGCATCTGTAATTGTTAAAAGCGACTATGACCATGATGGTGACGAAGACCTTTTTATTGGCGGACGTAGCCTGCCAGGTTTATACGGTTGTTCACCGGCATCATACGTGTTTCAAAATGACGGGCAAGCAAACTTTAAAAATGTAAGCGCTCAGGTTTTAGGCAATACCCGTTTAGGTATGGTAACCAGCGCCCAGTGGGCCGATTTGGACAAGAATGGATACGACGACCTGATTGTAGCCGGTAACTGGATGGGTATCCTTATTTTTAAAAACAACGCCGGGCGTTTTACTGCAGACACCAGCCTGACGAATTTTAAGGGCTGGTGGAGCAGCCTGAAAACTGATGACATCAACAATGACGGCTATCCTGACATTATCGCCGGGAACCTGGGTTTGAACAGTAAGTTCCGAGCTTCACCACACGAACCTTTGCGTATTTATATCAAGGACTTTGATGCAAACGGAACCAAGGAGTGCATTACATCCATCTATCGTAATAATCACCAGCCGTATGTGTTTCATATGCGCCCGGACTTGGTGGCTCAAATGCCTGCTTTCAAAAAGAAGTATTTGCGCTACGAAAATTATGCGGGCAAATTATTTAATGAGGTGTTTCCGGAAGAAGACCTTAAAGATGCTGAGAAGCATGAAATCACTACACTTGCATCGGCCGTTTTTATCAACAAAAAAGGTTCTGGTTATACCTATAAGCAGTTGCCTGCCAATGCGCAGCTAGCGCCTGTTAATTCTATAATTATTGATCACGACGAGGTTTCCAAAACCAAGAGACTCATACTGGCTGGAAACTTTTACGGTTTTAAACCAGAGGTGGGCAGGCTGGATGCCAGCTATACCAGCACCTATACTTACCAGGGCGGTAATTTCAAATATATTCCGGCACAGCAAAGTGGCATTTGCATTAAAGGGCAGGTACGGTCATCTGCAATTATCAACGATCCATCCGGTAAAAAGACTTACCTTTTTGGATTAAACGATGATCGCCTGTATGCCTACAAACAAAAATAATATAAGGTTAAGTAGCTACTTATGGATAAAATGAAATGCTTTTTTAACAGCTTGCAGCTTATATTAATAGTTTTTGCAGCAGCATTGAGTGCCTGTAAACAAAAACAGCAAGGGCCGCATATTTTCGAAAAAGTTGAAGCGTCGGTATCTCACATAACTTTTGCAAATACCATTACAGAAACCGACTCCTTAAACATTATGGATTACCTGTACTTTTATAATGGTGCGGGAGTTGCTACTGCTGATTTTAACCGCGACGGATTACAGGACCTTTATTTTGTTTCTAACCAGGGGGCAAACAAATTCTACTTAAATAAAGGAAACCTTACTTTTCAGGATGTTACCCCAACTGCACGGGTAGCAGGTACAGGCAACTGGAAAACCGGCGTAACCATAGTGGACATCAACAATGACGGCTTTCCGGATATATACCTTTCGGTCGTATCGGGCTATAAAAACTTTAAAGGAGCTAACCAGCTTTACATCAATAATGGCAATATGACCTTTACGGAGCGTGCGGCCGAATACGGCATTGCTTTTAAAGGGCTCTCTACCCAGGCGGCATTTTTTGATTACGACAAAGACGGCGATCTCGACCTTTTTATCCTAACGCATTCTGTGCATAGCAACGCATCTTATGGCGACTCATCGGCAAGATACAAATATGATTATGCGGCAGGCGATCACTTATTAAGGAATGACGATGGCCATTTTACAGACGTAACGCAACAGGCCGGAATTTATGCATCTGCTATTGGCTATGGGTTAGGTGTAAGCATCAGCGACTTAAATAATGACGGATGGGATGACATCTACGTATCTAACGACTTTTTTGAGCACGATTATTACTATGTTAATCAGCACAACGGCACTTTTAAAGAACAGCTTAAAAGCGCTTTTGGGCACACCAGCTTGTTTTCGATGGGCAATACCATTAGTGATGTTAACAAAGACGGCTCGCTTGACGTGATTACAACCGATATGCTTCCCGAAGATATGGAGCAATTGAAATCTTCCATCAATGATGAATCACTGGATATTTACAACCAGGAGGTAAAAGCCGGCTTTTATTACCAGTACTCTAAAAACTGTTTGCAATTAAACGTTGGCAACGGGCATAAATTTATCGACATCGGCTTATACTCGGGCGTGGCTGCAACAGACTGGACATGGTCTCCACTCTCGCATGATTTTGATTTGGATGGCTGCAAAGACCTGTTTTTTTCGAACGGTATCAAAAAACGGCTCACAGACCTCGATTATCTTAAATACCTGGGCACACCTGCCGTTCAAAGGGTGGGTACCAACCGCAATTTCGATCAGGACAAGATTAACCATATGCCGAACGGCAAAGTGCATAGCTATTTATATAAGGGCAGCAAAAACCTTCGTTATTCTGATATATCATCGGTTAATGCAATGCAGGATACTGCTTCTTCTGCCGGTGCGGTTGCCGTTGACCTCGATAATGATGGAGATTTGGAGATTGTAACGAATAACTTAAATGAGCCTGCTTTCATTTATAAAAACACAACTATTAATGGTAAAGGCTTATCAAAGCACAAATACATCACTTACCAAGTAAATTACAAAAATAATAACCGTGGTGGCGTAGGCGCAAAGCTTTACCTAAAATCACAAAAATCAGTAGACCATCAGGAATTTCAAACCACAACGGCTTTTCAGAGCAACCAGTCGAACAGGTTATTATTTACGTTTGCTGATGATGACAGCCCCAAAGAACTACTTATTGTATGGCCGGACAATTCTTATCAGTTGGAGGCAAATTTCAACTTGAATAAACTTAATACGATAACCTACAAGGATGATAAAGTTTCCCATATGACAGATATCGAAGGTGTTATAACTCGATTTTTAAACAACAATGCCGGTTTCAACAGCAAGCCGGTAATGGTTTCGCAATTAGCGCAGTTAAATCTTAATGAAACGCCCGATTTTAATTACGCTTACTTACTGCCGCACACCTACCTGCCACGCACACCAGCCATCGCCGTAGCCGATATTGATAATGATGGCAATGATGACATATACGTTGGCGGCATGGCCGGCGACAAAAAATATCTTTTAATAGCAGATAATAAAGGTAGTTATCAAAAATCCTTCCCGCTTGCATTTGCGCCATATCAAGAAGCGGCCGATGCCGATGCAAAGTGGTGCGACTTTAACAATGACCATTTGCCTGACCTAATTGTTCAAAGCGCTAACCATCCATTTAGCGATAGCAGCAGTTTGCTGCAGCCAAGGTTGTTTATTAATAAAGGCAAATACCAGTTTGAATATGTGCCGCTACCGAAAATAAATAGGCAAACGGCGGGCATTACAATTATAGATATTAACGGAGACGGCTTGAAAGACATTTTACTGCAAGGCAGCATTTCCTTCCGTAATTATACTGCCAAACGCCCGTCTGAATTATTAATTAACAAAGGCAATGGTCAGTTTCAACTTGCTGCTAATAATCTATACCAAAAACTCAGGGATATTTCTTTTATAAGCGATATAAAAGCAGCCGATGTAGATGGCGATGGCCGCGAGGATTTGGTTGTGGCGGCAGAATGGCAGCCGCCAATGATATTTTTAAACCAGAGCGGCAGGCTGGTTAGATTAAAGCTGCCTGCCATGGACGGCTTAAAGGGGTGGTGGCAATCAATATTAGTTACCGATTTAAACCACGACGGTAAGCAAGACCTGATAGCCGGTAACTGGGGCAGCAATAACAAATATAACGTAGCACCTGGCGCATCGCTTTACGCTTACAATCAGGATTTGGATAACGATCAGAAAAACGATTTGATTTTATCATATAATTATGCTAGGAAGTACTATCCATTCAGGCCCAAAAACGATCTGGAACAAGAGCTTCCATACTTGAAAAAAGAGTGGCTAAGTTTCCGCAAAATGAGTAACAAAACCACTCAGGAGATTTTTGGTAACAAGATGAAACCTGATGCCCAGCTTGAAGCCAATACATTTAAAACGATATTCGTGTCAGACATTATGCATGCAGCAAAAGTTACAGAGCTGCCATGGTTGTATCAGCAGGCACCGGTAAGAAGCATAAGCGAAATAGATCATCAAAAAGTCTTATTCAATGGCAACTTCTTTGGCGTAATTCCATTTGAAGGCAGATACGATGCGCTTGGGCTGGCCAGTGCAACCTTTAACACCAAAACCCAAACATTTTCCGCTCCAACCTATTGGGTAAACTCGCAAATAAACTTCCAGGAATTGGCAAGCCTTCAACCCGTCAAAAACAAGGATAAGAAAAACCTGCTGGCTGTAACTTATGATGGCAGGTTGGTGCTTTTCTCAGAGTAAGAAGCCGTATATCATTACAACACCGGGTAACATATGCGGGTTATCCATTTACTGCTATCCGGTGTTTGAACGCGGTCAGTTACCAGCTCCTCGTAAGGAATTGCTGGCGAAGTATAACCGTTATCCAACATATAAAGTGATAGCTGATTGAGTGCGGTTTTGATACGGCTATTTCCGCCTTTAACGTTTACTGTCAGCAAATTGGCGTTGTATACGAGCTTTTTAATAAAGAAATCGTTGTTGCTACTAACCGGTTTATTTATTGGAATAGCTAAGGTTGTTAAATATGCCTTTGTATTTAATTGCGTAACATTCATCATTGGGTAGCCCGCCTTATCAGCCTTGGTTTTAACGGCATAAGCTCTCAACTCTTTTATCGCTTTGTAAACTTCTTCCAGAGGCAGGGCGCTTTTGCTCATGCGTTTGGTAGCAAGTACTATCGAATCTTCAATCTTCGCATTTTGTACATGAATACCATACACTTGGCGGTCATCTTCCAAAAACTGCTTTGCATTGGCCAGTATACTATCTATACGCCGTACCACATTATTCCGCGACTGGTAAAGCAAAACTCTTTTTAGCGGATTAACGCCGGTTCTTACAACAGCATTCCAGGTTAGGTAAATGGTGCGCCCATCTCTCACGGCATAGCCAACTGTACTTTCAGCAGTGTCGTTGCCCGTCAGTAAGCGGCCGGTTATTTCGCTTATTGTGCTTTTTTGTACGATAAACTTTCGGTTAGCGTTTGGCAACCAGTTGCTCCACTTTTTGGTATGCATCACATATTTTATAACAGCTTGCTCGGGTGTATAAACTTTAACCTGACGGTAGATTTTTACATAAGGCGGAATAAGTACAAAAACAGCGGCAATAGCAATTACACTAATAAGTACGATCAGTGACAGCAATCTTCTTGTCATTCTAAATAAGGTATAACTTGGTTGTACAAGTTAGCGATAAAGTAGTTGCGCGTAAATATTTCGCGGCCTTCTTTTTATAATTACTTTTTGTATATATTTAGTTACCAATCATGAAACTTAAATACTTACTAACAGCTATGCTTACGGCAGCATGCGTAATGCCTGCTTATACGCAATCCAAAACAGATGCATGGATAATAAGTGCCGACAAAATAGATCCGTCAAACTATTATGGCATCACGGTAGCAAACGGCATGATCGGGTTAGTATCTGCGCCCGAACCCTTTAAGTTAAAAAGCGTAGTGTTAGCCGGTACGTATGACCAATATGGCCGGGGCCGGGTAAGCAATTTTTTGAACAGCTTCAATTTGCTGAACATGAATCTGGACATTAACGGCAGAAGAGTATCTGCTGCAGGTGCCAGCAATTTCCGGCAACAGCTGGATATGCAGCATGCGGCGTTCACTACCAGTTTTGATTATGGCACCGAAGCTGTAGTTAAATATACCTACTACTCGTTACGCCATCTTCCGTTCACGGTTTTAATGGATGTAACCATAACTGCCAAAAAAGACATCAACCTGTCGGCCTCCAGTGTGATGGAAGCGCCGGATGCCTTGCGCGAGGTACAAAACTATTATAATGAAATTGATCGTCCTCATACGACTATCAGCCTGTTAACATCAACAGGTAAGAGTCCGACTGGTAAACTTCAGCTGTGCTCATCCAATACATTTCTGTTTAATGAAAAACACGGCCAGGAGCCAAGGATAATACACGAGATATGGGATAGCAATATGCACATGATGCGGTTTGGAAAGGCGCTTAAAAGCGGAGAAACTTATACTTTCTCTATCGCAGGCACCTCTATCTCATCTGCTCATCATGATGATCCGCTGAATGAAGCAGAACGCTTAACTATCTACGCGAAGCTGGAAGGACACGACAGGCTGCTCAAGTTTCACAACCAGGCCTGGGATGAACTTTGGAAGAGCGATGTACAGATTGACGGTGACGACCAGGCACAGCAGGATATACACAGCATGATGTATCACTTGTATTCTTTTTCACGTGCCGGAACTTCTTTTTCGCCTTCGCCAATGGGTTTATCCGGCTTAGGCTACAATGGTCATGTATTTTGGGACACGGAAGTTTGGATGTATCCTGCCTTACTGGTGCTACATCCAGAAATAGCACGCTCCGTGCTGGAATACCGTTTTGAACGGCTGGAAGCCGCAAAGCGTAATGCTTTTGCCAATGGCTTTAAAGGCGCTATGTATCCCTGGGAAAGTGCTGATAAAGGCGTAGAGGAAACCCCCGTGTGGGCACTAAGCGGCCCCTTTGAACACCACATTACCGCCGATGTAGCTATTGCATTCTGGAACTACTACTGTATAACGCAGGATAAGACATGGCTTAAAGAGCGGGGCTGGCCTGTACTTTCAGCTACTGCCGATTTTTGGGTAAGCCGAGTTGAACGGAACGGAAAAGGGCATTATGATATCAAGAACGTAGTAGCCGCCGATGAGTGGGCGGAAAACGTAGACAACAACGCCTACACCAATGCAGCTGCTAAAGTGAATTTAGAATGCGCTATAAAAGCAGCACAGCTGTTAGGAACAAATCAAAACCCCGAGTGGGCTACCGTAGCCCAAAATATTCCGCTGCTTACGCTGCCCAACGGCGTTACAAAAGAGCATGAAAGCTATAAAGGCGAAGGCATCAAGCAGGCTGACGTAAACCTACTGGCTTATCCTCTAAAAGTAATTACCAATAAGGAGCAGGTAAAAAAAGATTTGGAGTATTACGAAACACGTATACCCAACGAGGGCACACCCGCCATGACGCAAGCCATCTTCTCATTACTGTATTCGAGATTAGGCAATGGCGAAAAGGCTTATCATTTTTTTAAGGATGCATATGAGCCCAATTTAAACCAACCGTTCAGGGTAATTGCAGAAACGAAAGGCGGAACCAATCCCTACTTTGCTACCGGTGCCGGGGGCATTATGCAAAGTATTTTAATGGGTTTTGGCGGGCTTGACATTACGGCAGCGGGGATAACACAAATTAAAACTACGTTACCTCCCAAATGGCGGTCATTAAAATTAACGGGTATTGGTCCGGACAGAAAAACCTACATCGTTAAACCGTAGTGCAGTGGCTTTTAATTGCTAATACAATATAAAGTTCAATTACCACTTATCGCATGGCTGAACAACCAATTGTTTTATACTAACCCTTTATCGAAATTATGAACCGTTTCATCATACTATTTGCAGGCATTTGGATATTGACTTCGTCTTGTAAAAAAAATGATTACCGGCAATTGCTGCATAACCCTGATCTGTATGCCAACACCGTACATGAGTTAAACAGCGTAGTTATGGGGAATAATTTCAGCCCGGTTGTAGCTTCCCGAAATTATGCTTATGCTAACATTGCCGGTTATGAGGTAATCGCAGCCGGATACCCAAAGCAATACCAATCACTGGCCCGGCAGCTAAATGAATTTAAAGGTGTACCGGCTGCCCCTAAAGGCAAAACAATAGACTTTGAATACGCAGCCATACTTGCCTTTTGCGAGGTTGGGCAAGCGGTAACATTTCCGGAAGGAAGCATGAAGGAATATGTAGACAGTCTTGATAAGCTTGCAGTAAGCCACGGTATGCCCGATGATGAACTTGCCAACACGAAAGCTTATGCTAAAAGTATAGCAGGTGCGGTTATTAAATGGAGCAAGGGTGATAATTATCTTCATACGCGCAGCGCATCAAAGTTTACCGTTAATAGCCAAGAGGGCCGTTGGATACCCACGCCACCCATGTATGCACAAGCTGTAGAGCCACATTGGATGGAAATAAGACCTATGGTTTTAGACAGAGCCTCGCAGTTCAGGGTACCGCCGCCGCCGAAATTTGATGTGCGAGATAAGAAAAGTAAATACTACCAGGAGGTAATGTATATCAAAAACACGGTTGAGCATCTAACCCCGGAGCAAAAACATATTGCCGACTTTTGGGATGATAATCCGGGCAAGATGAATGTATCAGGCCATGTTCAGTTTATCACTAAAAAGTTTTCTCCACCCGGCCACTGGATGAGCATTACCGGTATTGCAGCTAAAAAGGTACATGCCGACTTTGGAACCACTGTTTGTGCTTATGCCAAAACAGCCATTGCCCTATTTGACGGTTTTATCCATTGCTGGGATGCAAAATACCTCTACAACACCATGCGGCCCGAAACTGCTATAAATAAATACATGGACATCAACTGGAGGCCCTACCTGCAAACGCCCCCTTTTCCGGAATACACCTGCGGCCATTCAACGGTATCTTCTTCGGCTGCAGAAGCCCTCACCAGCGTTTTCGGAGATCATGTTGCCTACAAAGACACATCAGAACTGGAGTTTGGTATTGAAAGCCGGTCTTTCCCGTCTTTCCGGGCAGCAGCTCTGGAAAACAACTGGGCTCGCTTTTACGGAGGACTGCACTTCCATAATTCCTGCCAGATTGCACATTTTTATGGTAAAAAGGTTGGAGATTTAGTAGCCAATAAACTGACTATGAAATTAGATAGTAAGAAAACGGTATTTTAATACCCTTTGACCAGAGTAATTTCCCAAGTTTTTTGAATGTATATCTCAGATAAAAACAATGTCAACCACTACCTCCTTTATAAAAATCTAGAACAATGGCCGCCCCTGTAACGCATTAAATAGCAGCAATAATACGATCACAAAGTAAATCAATGCAAAAACAATAGTTGGCTTTGCGCTTTTCATCCCATTTATCAACGCGAACAAGGGTATCATCTGCAAGGCATGCATTCCCATAAAATGCGCAATCCGCAGATCGCCAGCAATGCGGCTCCAGTTAAACAGCGGCAGACCGGGGCTGCCATCAGCAGCGCCAACGGTGTGTGCCATTTTTGCCGCCATTACACCGCCCTCCAAGGCAAAAAAGCATGCCATAATGATCCCCAATCTGATGGCCCACAACATAGCTGGCGATATTTGCACAGCTTTTACCTTGAAGAATTTTATGCCTATATATAGCGCAAATAAAGTTTGGGAAACGATTACTATTCCCATCAAGTTAAAAACTAAAAGGTTGTAATGGCTTGAGTTGTTGTAATGCGATAGCTGGCCCCGGGCGGCTTGTGACGCAATTGCCGCCATCTCAAAGCTCATGGCAAATGCCGTAAACCGCGCAAACCGTCTCCTTAAGCGCTCAAACGGAAGGTACTGCAACAATAGTGGCCAGGTTAAACAGTATAAAGCTATGGATAAAGCGAATTTGACAGGCTTTATCCAGAGGTTTACACCCAACAGTTGCCGCTGGTCAAATAAAGCAACAACAATTAGTATCACAAACAATGCAAGATGCGCCACACCGAAGAAGTATAATACGGGACTAATGACCTTGATCCGGTTGAGTAATGTTTTCATGATACCGTTTTTGTTTTTTGGATGATTTGATAAAACAGAAAACCATAAGGCCCAAACATAAAAGTCAATACCAGGCAGGGGATGACCAGCCAATGGAAATGGCTTTTTTATTGGCCGACCGGATAATGGCGAAGCCAATGAGCAGGTCAAACGCCAGGTAGTGTACCCAGCCAGCCAGCAACAGGCGGTCATCAGCAAAAAGAGTGCGGACCTGTTGCAATGAGCTGAATCCACCTCCTGTAATGCGAAAAAAGCCGGCTATATAAACACAATAGATTACGGAAAGAAGAATGGGCACAACAGGATATTTAATTGAACATTGTGTTACTTTCCATTTAGGAAAAATGATTAATAACAACCATTGCAAAGCTGCGATTGTGCTGGCAAGTGAAAATATTTGCGAAGTGGGCATAGAGCGTTTAATTAAGTGCGTGATTGTTTGCACAGCACAAAAATGCACTCATTGAAGCCCTTTAAAAATGTTGCCGGGTTAAAAACCGATAAAAGTTTATTAACCTATGTTAACTTTCATTTTACCAACCTCGGCACGAATACGGCTGAGGCTTTGCGGCTGTATACCGAGATAGGAGGCGATCAGATGCTGTGGCAATCTTTCAAAGATGTGTGGCCGGCTATTTAGTAAAGCGATATAACGTTCTTTAGCGGTTTGCAGCATCAGGTTGCGCTTGCTCCTGGCCGTGGCCAGGAAAAGTTTTTCGGCCATCAGGCGGCCAAACCTTTCAAAGCGCTGGCTGTGTTTGTACAAGGTTTGCATGTCTGTATAGCTAAGCGTGTAAAGCTCACAATCTTCAAGCGCCTCAATATAATCAGGGGAGGGGGTTTGCAGTAAAAAGCTTTCATAATCGCCTAACCATTCGCCTTCAAAAGCGAATCCTATGGTATGGTCACCTTTTTCACTTTTAGAAAAATAACGTAAGCCACCTTTGCTTACCAGCACCATGTTATTACAAACCCGGCCCTCTTTTAAATAAAGATCATACTTTTTCAGGCTTAATGGCTTAAGCTTCTGCATGAACAAGAATAGCTCTTCATCAGAAAAATCAACAAGTGTGCGCAATGATTCAGTAATTACCTCGTACATTCTTATTTAGTTATTTATCAGCATACAAGATTAAATATTCAAACCTTCTTTCTTATCCTGCTCAAATGCTCAGGCGTTACGCCTAAATAGGATGCGATGTAATACTGGGGCACTTGCTGAACAATTTGCGGATAAGCCGCCGCAAAATCACGATACTGCTCCTCGTGCGTAGTGGCAATGATTTTCTTGCGTTTTGCTTCTACACCGCAAAACACCCTTTCAATGATCAGCCTACCGAAGCGTTCCCACACTTTATACTTATCAAATAATGAATTGATGCCCTCTTTCCTGAGTATCAGCAGATCTACATCTGTTAGCGCCTCCAGGTATTGTATTGTGGGCGTTTTCATAATAAAACTTTGATAGTCAGTAATGAATTGATTATCAGAAACAAAGTCTACGGTAGTCTCCTTGCCGTTTTGGAAAGAATATTCCCTGATAACACCGGTGTTTATAAAAGCAATAAAATTACAGGTCTGTCCTTTTTCCAAAAGCAACTGTTTTTTCCGTAGTTGTTTAACCTGTACAATATTGGCAAAGGCTTCCCATTCTTCCGCATTTGGCTGAACGATCTGTCTGATGAATGCTTCGATCTTGGTCAGGTTTTGTGGGGTGCTCATGGAGTGGTATTAATTATGAACAGGCGATTTTCGTTTAAATTATTTCACGACAAAGCGGGTAGGTGACATCAAGCGCCAACCAACCCGCCAACAAGATACCGGTTTTCTGTTACGATCACATTCACTCTAATCTTTAATGCTTGTTTTTATTGTTCCAAGGAAGCTAATGGAACTTTCCACAAAATCACCCGGTTTAAGATAACGTGGATTTGTGTACTCTTTTTTCAGGTACTGCTGCAAAATATAAGGATGCATTTTTACCCTGAAAAACCCGCCGGTAAAAATGTATTTCATTACGGCACCAAAAATAAAACCTTTAGTTGGGGCATTAAATACCACGCCCGACGGCGTGCCGGTAATAATAATACTATTTGCCGGGATGCAGTTGCCTTCAAACAGCTTTACCATTTTACCCTGGTAATAACTTTTGATTTTTCCTTTTACAGCAAGGGATTGTTCAATGATCTTGTCAATATTCCAGACCATATCTTTCGCGCTTCCGCTCTGCCGTATATGCCCGTTAACCGAAAGCTGAAGATGCAGTTCTTTTACAAATGCACGCCAATCTTTTGGAACTACTATGTAAGGGCCTGTGGGCAAAAAGCCCTTCTTGCTTTTAGCGTCCGGAAATCCTTTGCCGCCAGTAACGTTCCGACTGTCCATTTTCTGCATAAGCGTAGCCCGGTCTGTAAAATCATTGACTACTAAAAAGCCAACCATCATGTGGTTAATATCTGCAACTGAACATACGGCCGTCGGGAAAGCTATGCCCAATTCTACCTCATGGTCTAAAAGCCAGCCCCTGGTGTAGGGCAACTGATGAATAGCAGGGTCCGTGCTTACAAACTTCGGGAACATAAATGGTTTTACCTGTCCCGTTTCTTTGCCATGCTCGGCATAATTAATACCGATAGCTAAATGTTCTCTTCCTGCAACGCTGGGTAAGAGGTCTTTGTGGCTTATGATTACTTTATTTGAAGTTGTACGTATAATTTTCACCACCTCATCAAATGTTAAATTCCTGATCACATCAAATGAATTGCGGTCGTATCGTTTTAGCTCAGCGCTAAGGTCTATACCGGTAATATGTATACCGTCATCTTCTAAAACAGCAAGTGTATGAACGTGTCCGTCTTTGCTGAAACGGCTCAGCGTTAGCGCCTCTTCAGGTCTTTTAATCGCAGGTGCCTGTTTACCGGAATTAATCCCCTTAACTAATATGTTATTGTTGCTGCTGAATTGTTGTTTGCGCGATTTGCGTATCTCCCAATCAGGTAAAGGCTCGGAAAAGGCAGGGTAGGTGTTTAACAGGGTCAGCATTCCGCCAACAGTCAAACTAATTAATATTCTGATCATGATATATAGATATTTGATGCTTACTTTTTACCCGGAAAAATGCGGTAGCTCAATCCAATCTTGAATGACAGCCCTGTAGATACTTCGGGATTGATAGGGGCAACCCGGTCGCCCAGTTCATAAAAATCTATGAACCCTTTGGCCTTGTCCGTCTTGTTGTATATCTCCATATTCCTGATCAGCGTATAAGCAGCGGTAGCTCTGATGGCCCAGTTTGCAGAAATGTAGCGTTCGGCAAAAAGCCCTGGGTTAACCGTGTTGTACTCAAAGTACCGGTCCTGGTTATTCAGTCTGTACGTTGCGTTCTGAACAAACAGATTAAAACCTGCATTCACCTTTTCGTTCACCGCATAGCTGGCGGTAAAGCTGTGCGGAATATCACCGAATAACTGCCATTTGTTATTCACCTTCCAGTCCATGCCCACCAAGGCAACATACTGTGAACCATAAAACTGCTGGCGGTAACCTGCCACCGCCCGCCATGTAATATTATCACTTGCCCTCCAGCTTCCGCGTACAATAGCACCAAACTTGATATCCGAACTTTTAACATTCTCATAGTCACTGTTCATGGTTGGTGTAAGCAAGGCGGTGAGGTTAAAAGTTTTGCTGACCATTGTGCTGTAACCGAATGTAGGGGAGATGCTGTAGACTCTTTTTACCTCAAAATTAGGATGTGTTCCTGAAAAGTTGAAAGCCTCCAGATTGCCGCCTACAATCAGATATTTGGATTTATTTGGTGTAAGGAAAATAGGTAGGCTTGTGCTCACTTTTAAGTTGTTACCCGTGAATTGCTGCTTGTCGGCTGGCATTTCAATTTTCATGGGCATGTGTTCATAACTGATGTTTACGCCTTCAACATAGCCCTGGCCGTAGCTCAATACCGGAAGTAACGTTATCAAAAGGGAAACCATGGGCAGGAAGATGGTAGCTAAGCCGGCTTTTTTGATCAGCGGATAGGGTGCTGATAGATTTTGGGTGTTCAGTTTCATTCGTTGTGAGATTGATTTTTGTTATCCTCGATGGAATGGAACAAAGCTATCTGCGCTCACCCCGGAACTCATTGATGTTTATCAATAATGGAAAAACCGAGTCGTGATCTGCTTTAAACTATGTATACAGGACTTTTAAGCAAAGTGAATTAGGCCTTCTGAACAAAGTTTGGCAATTATAGGCGGCCTACTTTTGTATCAATAATTTGATCAAAAATGAGTAAACTACAGAATGTGTTGATCACCGGCGCGGCCGGTGGTTTCGGGAGAGTTATTATAGAAGCCTTACTTAAGGAAGGCTACACGGTGACCGGCGCACTGCGTGATGCAGAAGGCAGAAACAGGCAAGCTGCTGAAACGTTGCAACAACAGGGTGCACATGTGGTCGAGATTGATGTGACCGATGATGAAAGCGTAGTAGCGGGTGTTCATCAGGCAGCGGAGTGGATGGGCGGCATAGATGTGCTGATCAATAATGCAGGCATAGGAACGGTTGGTATCCAGGAATCATTTACCGCTGATGACTGGAAAAAGGTATTTGATGTTAATGTATTCGGTGTGCAGCGCATGACCCGCGCTGTATTGCCTTACATGAAACAAAAGCAGCAAGGCTTGCTGCTGCTAATCTCCAGTCTCAGCGCCAGGCTTGCGGTTCCTTTCCCAGGGCCTTACTGCCCTTCCAAATGGGCTGCCGAAGCCTTGGCCGAAAGTTATCGCACAGAGGTATCAAACCTGGGAATCGAAAGCTGTATTATTGAGCCGGGGGCGTTTCCCACTCATTTCGTCGGTTCATTGCTACAGGCTGGCGATAAAGAGCGAACGTTGGATTATGGCCCTATTAAAGATCTGCCGGCCGAATTTCTGGCATCACTTGATGAGGTTTTTAAAGCTAACCCCGAGCAAAGCCCCGATCTGGTTTCGGCGGCTGTCATCAACCTGCTTAAAATGCAGCATGGTAAACGGCCTGTACGTACCGAGGTAGACACGATGATAATGGGTAGCCTGGTAAGTCCTTTGAATAAACAATTGGAAGAGGCCAATCAAAAGTTATACGAAGCTTTTCAAATGACTCATCTAACGAAAGTCAAGAGTTAATTGCTCTGAATAATCAGCAGTTGGTGATTATTCTATTAGCTGTATCTATTAATTTTAAATGATGGAAAAAAGATTAAAAGATCCTTCGGCCGAAGTAGTGTTGACTTGTTTAGAAGAAAGATATCTAAAAAACGAAGTTATGCTGGATCATCATTGCTTCGTTCGGGTCATTTCCGGAGAGGTAAAGATTGTACAGTCGGACACGAGTCAACTATTCGGTCCGGGAGATACGATCCTTTTTCCGCGGCGTCAGCTGTCCACCATCATTCAATACCCAAAGGATGACCAACCTTACAAGTGCGTACTGGTTATTCTGAAAGATAATCGCTTGAAAGATTATTATGCCCGGAATCCGGCTAACAAAAGTATAGCCCGTTCATCGGTTATTCATGCTTATAACCGGCATCCGCTGTTGGAAAGCTACTTTGCCTCTCTGCTTCCATATTTTGATCTGCAACAGGATTTGCCCGAAAAGCTGGTAGCTTTAAAGATTGAGGAGGCGCTTACCATCTTAAGGACCCTTGATGTGCATGTAGATACCTTTTTAGCAGACTTATCGGAGCCCGGTAAAATTGATCTGGTAGGTTTTATGGAGCAGAATTACTTGTTCAATATGCCGCTAGAAAAATTTAGCTTTCTGACAGGAAGAAGCCTGACGACGTTTAAACGCGACTTTAGGAAAATTTACGGGGTTACCCCGCAACGCTGGCTTACGGAGAAGCGGTTGCAATTGGCACACTACCTGCTTGCTGACGGTCAGAAAAGACCAGTGGAGGTTTATCGGGAGGCTGGCTTTGAAAACTTATCCCACTTTTCTTACGCTTTTAAGAAACAGTACGGTTATGCACCAAAAAGTTTACCTGGCGTACGGTAGCTTATAGCAAATGCCTTATCGAACAAAAAACACCGGCAGATATTGAACAGCTAAACATATTTCTGAGTCACGGCAGCAATTTAAATTTTTTCTGATCAGTGCAACTAACTAAAGCCTTACGGCTACCTAAGAAAATCCCCGGCAGCTTTCAATAGGACATTGGAAAAAGGCATGTATGCCGGAATGACTAGCTTCGGTTTGTATACTTTAATCAGCTTTTCGGCAAGATTATTATGGACAGATATTATATAACAGGATGATTAGATATAGGATAAGATGCTGGCAGGTATTTAACACATCAGTCAAAAGTATACTTTTATATTTATATTACTTTTGTAAAGTATGCAACAGCAAGTCAATAACCCACTTCATGGTAAAACTTTAGAAACTATATTAAATGAACTGGTGGCTTATTATGGATGGCCTGAATTGGGCGCTCGCATTCGCATCAATTGTTTTAATGATAGCCCCAGCATTAAATCAAGCCTGAAGTTTCTTCGCAAAACCGACTGGGCGAGAAAGAAGGTGGAAGACCTTTATGTTTCCACCTCGTTTGATATGTAGATAAAAGATCATGGACAATGGATTCTGGTCCATGCTGCTTATCATCTGTAAGCTTTTAATACTTTTTCTTATTCTTCATTTTAGCTTTTACGCCAGCCCTGTAATTGTAGGTTTTGGCATTGCTGGCTTTCTTTTCGTGAAATGCGGCTCCGGGAGCATCATCGTCTGCTTTTGCTTTGGCAGCTTTCTTTTCGGCAAGATCAGCAAATGTGCGTTCTTTCTCGACAATTAGATCTTCCGGCAATTCGGCTAATGGTATTTTTTGGCCGATAGCCTGCTCAATTTTTTTAACCGCGGTTAGTTCCAAATCCGTAGCGAACCTAATGGCCATGGTTTCATTTTCATCATTCGGCGAATGATTAATTATCCGATTAATATACGTTTCTTTTTCAATGGGTAATTCAAAATGAATAAGGAATGGAATATCATCCAAATCCAGTTTCTGTTCTCCGTCATTAACCACAATCAATATACGGGTGGCGGCATATTTAAACTCCTGCAACGATGTAAAGCCATCTAACTCGAAAAACCACGGGTTCAACAAAGCCACTGTACTTTTCCGGTCGTGTAAGCTTTTGTAAAGCTTCTCAGCCGTTGGGCGGGTATTTACAAACAGCACTACTTTGGTAAACAGCTCTTCATCCTGCATAAACAGGTTCAACAGATTTACTTTGGTACCAAAGTTAGGCAGCAGGTATAACATCTGCGGATGCGTATCAAACTGCGGCTCTCCTGTTTCCTCAACCTCAATAGTGGCCGGTTGTTTCATAAAAGGCGCTATCATTTTGTTTAAACGCTCATGCACTACTTCGGTAAAAACAAGGTGCTGGCATTTAGTGATGCTATCAGCCAGTTCGGTAACGGGTAATTGCAAGCCTTGTTTTACAATCAGTTCTGCATCATCAATAACTAATAATTCTATCTTATTTAGGTCCAGGCCAAGTTTAAGATAAATGGCACGCGCCCTGTCGGGCGTTGCAACCACTATATCGGCACCATCCGCCATGGCATCCATCTGTGCTTCTATGCCCGGTGCAGCAAATAGCGGAACGATGGAAAGCGTTTTGTTCTTGTTGAGCTGACTGATTTTGGCAATAACATCTTCTACTTTTTCTTTATCGGGTACCAGTATCAAAACTTTCGGCACACCATCGGGCGTGTAGTTAAACTTGTTGAGCGTGGCTAATATATAAGTAGTGGTTTTTCCGCAACCTTCGGGGCCAACCGCTATTACGTCCTGACCGCCGTTAATACGCGCCAATGTTTTTTGCTGAATTTCTTTAGGAGCTGCGAAACCTGCTTCATTTAAAGATTGTACTAAGCCTTTTTTTAGCTTCAATTTATCTAACCACGCCATATCTTGATTTAAAAAAATTCCCGGAGGGGCACAAATTTATCCTTTTTAAGGCGCATTTTTTAGTTCTTGACTTAAATTCATTATAAAAAACGCCTTATTGTCAGTCGGTTCGGCTTTATGAATTTTTACGTAGTAAAAATCATTGTTAACATTTACTTTACTTTAGGGTGTTACTTTTGAGCCATGCTCATCAGTAAGTCGTCACTTAGCGATGAAACGCTTGTTGCTATGCTTGTACAAGGAGAAAGCGTAGCCTATAACACCCTTTTTGAACGCTATTGGGAAATGCTATACCGCGTTGCTTTTGAAAAGACAGGGGATGAAGACGCTGCAAAAGACATGGTGCAAAACCTGTTTATCGATATCTGGAATAGGCGGCAAACGCTTAGTATTCAAGGGAGTTTAAACCAGTTTCTATTCGGTGCCGTAAAAAAACAAGTCTTGAACTTTTACCGTTCGGAAGGCATTAGGGCGCAGGTACTTAAAAAAGCAGTAGAACACATGTCTGCAGTTGTTGCCAGCACCGATGAACTTTCCTCTTACTATAACCTCGAAAAAGTTTTAAGCGAAGAAATAGACGTGATGCCCTATAATATGAAACACGCCTTTTTGCTTCGTTGCGAAAATCTTTCAGTTAAAGAAATTGCATCTACTCTTAATCTTGCTGAGCAAACAGTAGGTAATAATTTAACCGCCGTCATGAAGAAGTTACGCAAACGTCTTCAAACCGAATATCCCGAACGGTATATGGCCGGCCTGGCTGCACTGGTTTGTCTTGTTAACAAATAATTCATAAAAGGTTAACCTAAAATAGAAGTAGATCAGGACGCTTTGTGCAACATAAGTATAAAAAGCACAAAGTGGAATCAGCCGAATTTAAAGATCTAATTAACCGGTATCTGAATGGCAAAGTAACTACTGCCGAGCGCAAGCTTGTGGATGAGTGGTACCAGTCGCTTCGCCAAACGTCGGATGGATATGCGGTTGACCCCAGGCTGAAATCGGAAATTTACAATTATATTCAGACTTTTAAGCAAGAACGCCCTGTTAAAAGATTACAGATAAAACGCCTCTACAGGTACGCGGCCGTGTTAATTACCGCGGTAACTGCGGCAGTCCTCTTCTTCTCCAAACAAAAAGCACAGCTAAAGTCCCAATCACAAACCCTTGTTGCTTACCACACACAGGTTGGTGAGGTCAAAAAACTATTACTGCCTGATGGTTCTGCCTGCTGGTTGAATGCCCGCAGTACAATGCGCATCAGCGAACAGTTTTCGCAAGCGCCTAACCGGATCATATACCTGGACGAAGGTGAGGCATTTTTTAAGGTTAAACATAATGCCAGCCAGCCATTTATTGTAGTTACACCACATTTGCGCACACGCGTGTTGGGTACTTCTTTCAACGTAAAGGCTTATGAGGCCTTGAACAAAGCAGAAGTTACGGTAGCTACCGGTAAAGTGCAGGTAAATACCAGCAACCGCCTGTTGGGTAAAATAACACCGAATCAGCAAATCACTTATAATTTAAAGACACATAGGCATGTGCTGCGCCAGGTTAACGCAGCCGAATATCAATCATGGGCCACGGGTGATTTTGTACTGCGACAGGCACCATTCGATGAACTGGCTTTAACTATGAAAAATGCTTACGGTGTATCGCTTGTAGCACGTAACCCGCAGGTTGAAAAATATCGGTATAACCTGCATATCAACCCGGCCCGCTCACTGTCCGAAACATTGAAAATCATCTGCTCTGTTCATCAAAACACTTATAGGAGGAGTAATAATGAGATAAGTATTTACTAATTAAAGTTTGAAAGGCCAGCCTGTAGCAGGCCGGCCTCCGGTGGCAGTAGCTAAAAATAGATTGAGCCCTATCAACTATTGCCCTTAGTTTCCATAATTAATTTTTACTAAGTATTCAAAAGTATGAAAATAAACTTACGTCGCTTACATCAGGCAATGCGTATTTCCATTCTTATTTACACCATCATTTTTATAAGCACAGAGTTGCTGATCGCCTCTCCTTCAAGCGGACAGGTTTTCGAAAAGCGAATTACCATTACCTTCAGCAAAAGTGAATCGCTTGCTAACGCCATCAAAAAGCTGGAGCAGCAAAGCAGAACTGAATTTGCCTACGATGCCGACTACCTTCACTTACAACAAACTTCGGCAAAGCAGGCCTCATTCACCAATACCAAGTTAGGTATTGTACTCGAAAGCCTTCTGAAAAATACAGCTATAGATTTTAAAGAAGAAGTGGCTGGCACAGTAACCCTATACAAAAAAGCGATTGAACGCTCATCTGCAAAAGCAGCAGCAGGCCGTATAACCGGTAAAGTGGTTGACGAAAAGGGTGAGCCTTTACCAGGTAGTACCGTACGGTTGGTTGAAATTAATCAGAGTGCGCTTGCTGATGCAAATGGTGTGTTCGTTATCAATGCTGATCCGGGCACTTATACCGTTGTGGTTAGTTTTATTTCCTATCAACTGCGTCGCATTCCAGGTGTTAAGGTAGAGGCTAATCAGTCGGTTAACTTGGGCAATGTTACCATGGTTGCGGAGTCGGGTAGCTTAAATGAAGTTGTGGTAGTAGGCTACGGTACACAGAAGAAAGAAAACCTGACCGGTGCTGTTGATCAGGTAACTTCCAAAGTACTGGAAAACCGCTCACTACCCAACCTGAGCCAGGGCTTGCAAGGCGTTATCCCCAACCTGAATTTGGTGCCGTTAGATGGTAAACCCATACAATCGCCCACCTATAATATTCGCGGTATAACTTCAATTGGTCAAGGCGGTAATGCGTTGGTTTTGATTGATGGGGTAGAAGGTGATCCAAGCCGTATTAACCCAAATGATGTGGCCAGCGTGTCAGTTCTGAAAGATGCCTCATCGGCCGCTATTTATGGAGCACGCGGTGCTTTTGGTGTTATACTTATCACCACCAAAAGCCCGTCTAAGGAAAAAACCAGCGTGAGCTACTCGTTCAACCAATCGGTTAAAAGTCCGGTTACGGTACCTAAGTTTGTAACCAATGGCTACCAGTTTGCCACCATGTTCAATGATGCATGGTCGGCTTGGAACGATTATTCGCAAACACCACAAAACGTTAATAAAACCGTTAAATTTTCGCAAGACTACTTAACGGAATTCCAGCGCCGTAATAATGACCCATCGTTACCTAAAGTGGAGCTGAATGGCAGTGGCGAGTATGTATACTACGATAACACCGATTGGTACAAGCTGCTTTACAAAGATCATAACAGTGCCCGCGAGCATAACTTATCTGTTTCCGGAAATAATGAAAAGTCTGACTTCTTATTAACTGGAAGATACTACTCACAAGATGGTTTGTTCCGTTACAACTCCGATGATTATAAAGTGTATAATTTCCGGGCAAAAGGGTCATTGCAGGTATTTCCATGGCTGCGCTTGTACAACAATGCCGATTATTCAAATATAAAATATCATAACCCGCTTAACGTAGGTGAAGGCGGCAGTATCTGGCGTAATATTGCCGATGAAGGGCATACCATGGCACCGTTGTTTAACCCAGACGGTACTTTAACTTATTCTGCCGCTTACAGCGTAGGCGACCTTTATTATGGAAAGAACGGAATTGATTTTGATAACCGTGTTTTCAGGAACACTACAGGCTTGGCCAGCTCATTTCTTCACGACCAGTTACGGGTAAAAGGCGATTTTACGTTCCAGAACACGGATAATAACCAGAACCGTAAGCGCGTACCGGTACCTTATAGCCGCAAGCCAGGGGTAATCGAGTACGTGGGTACCAGTACAAATGATTTGCAGTTTATCAATCAGCGCACACAGTACATTGCCACCAACATTTACGGTGAATATGAGCCTAAGCTGAAAAACAACCATTACTTCAAAGCTTTGGGCGGCTTCAACTACGAGCAATCAACCATGAAACGGTTGGAAGTAGTACGCAACGGTTTAATTTTTGAAGATGCGACCGATATCAATCTGGCATTAGGTCAATCCATCAATACAAGTGGTGGTTATGAGCAATGGGCCATTATGGGTGGTTTTTATCGCTTAAACTACGCCTATAAAGACCGTTATTTATTCGAAGCTGATGGTCGCTATGATGGTTCTTCGAAATTTCCTGCCGACCAGCGCTATGCGTTTTTCCCATCTTTCTCAGCAGGATGGCGTGTGTCTAATGAGCCGTTCTTTAAAGTATCAAAAGATTGGATCAGCGATTTGAAAATCAGGGCATCATATGGCTCATTAGGTAATGGCAGCATTGCATCCTATGCCTTCCAGCAGAAATTCAATATCACGCAATCTAATCTGGTGCTAAACGGGGTACGTCCACAAACCACAAGTCAGCCAGGTGTATTGCCAGATGGCCTGACATGGGAAACCTCAACCACTACCAACCTAGGTTTTGATTTAGGCATGCTCAATAACCGACTAAACGTTACAGGCGACGCTTACCTTCGTAAAACTACTGACATGTACACCGTGGGCATGACCCTGCCTGCCGTATTTGGCACCGATGTACCTAGAGGCAACTATGCCGATTTAAAAACCAAAGGCTGGGAAATAACCGTAGCATGGCGCGACCATTTTAATGTTGGCAGTAAGCCGTTTAACTATGGCCTGCGGGCTACACTTGCCGATTACCGGGCTGAAATTACTAAGTATAATAACATTGATAAAAGCTTAAGCGATTACTACGTTGGCCAGAAATTGGGCGAGATTTGGGGCTACGAAACTGCCGGTTACTTTACTTCGGCTGCTGATATTGCCAGCTCGCCGAAGCAACCGCTCATTAAAGCGTCTACAACAAGTCAGTTGCTACCCGGTGATATCAAGTTTAGAGATCTGAACGGTGATGGGGTGATAAACAATGGTACTCAAACGGTAAATAACCCTGGCGACCGCCGCATTATCGGTAACTCAACGCCGCGCTATACTTATGGCGTGGGTATGGATGCCGACTGGAACAACTTCTCTTTCTCAGCCTTTTTTCAGGGTGTAGGTAAGCGGGATTGGTATCCTGGTTCCGAAGCGAGTATCTTCTGGGGGCAGTACAACCGGCCTTACAATAAAATCCCGGCATCTATGGTGGATAAGATCTGGTCGGAAAGTAACCCCGACGCCTACTTTCCACGCTACAGAGGTTATGTGGCGCAAAACGGCTCGGGCGAATTGTCACAGGCGCAAACCAAGTATTTGCAAAATGCAGCTTATATCCGTTTAAAAAACATCCAGCTAGGTTATCATTTACCGCTGCAATGGATCAAGAAAGTAAAGTTAGTTGATGCCAAGCTGTTTGTATCTGGCGAAAATTTATGGACTTGGTCACCGCTATATAAAATTACCAAGGATATAGATCCTGAAAGTATCAATGGCTCAGACCGTATTCTTACCGATGGTACCAGTGGCAATGGGAATAACTATCCTATGCTAAAAAGTGTAACGGTTGGTATTACTGCAACCTTCTAATAAAACTTCTAAAAACAAAAACATATGTTTTTACAACGAATTAATTTTATAAAGATAGCCTTAGGCATTGGCCTTGTGGCCGTCGTAACAGCAGGATGTAAAAAGCTGGATCAGGAACCAAAGGATTCGGCCCTGCAAGGCCCTGTATTTGGTAGCCAGAATGGTTTAGATCTGTATGCCAATTCATTTTACAACATATTGCCTACGGCTGGTACCATACTACGCGGCGATGCCATGTCCGACTACTGTGCCCGTACTACTGTGCCCGACTTTTTAAGGCCGGGCGCCTATGGCCCTCAACAAAGTACAGGATGGGGTACCGATGATTGGCGCCCCCTGCGTAATATCAATTATTTTATACAGAACAATAACAGCACGGCGGTATCACAAAGCGTTCGCGAAAACTATACAGGCTTGGCCCGTTTTTTCAGAGCTTGGTTTTACTTCGACAAAATAAAACGCTTTGGCGATGTGCCTTGGATTGGTAAACCGATAAATGCCAATGACCAGGCCTTATACAACGGCCGGGATTCGCGCGCGCTGGTGATGGACTCTGTGATTGCCGATTTGGATTACGCTTGCCAGCACATCACCCAAACTAACGCCAACCGTAGCTTAATTACGAAATACGTAGCTTATGCATTTAAATCAAGGGTTTGCCTGTTTGAAGGTACGTTCAGAAAGTATCATGATGAATACAAGCTGCAATCCAGCGCAAACGGCTTACTGCAGCAAGCTGTTGATGCTGCTCAGAAGGTAATCAGCGAAGGCGGTTTTAGCATTAATACTTCGGGGGGCACATCACAGGCTTATCGTCAGCTGTTTTCAAGCCAGGTACCGGTGGCTAATGAAACCATATTGGCTGCGGTGATGGATCCCGGACTGAGTGTTTACAGTGATGCCAACTGGTATTGGACCAGCGCTACCTATGGTGACAGGCTAAGCCTGATCCGTACATTTGTGAATACCTACCTGAACATTGACGGTACTCCGTTCACAAGCAAAAGCGGCTACCAGACCATGCCTTTTACAGAAGAGGTTAAGGGCCGGGATATGCGCTTACAGCAAACCATCAGGATGGGAAACTACACTCGCAATAATGGTGGTACGCAAGAGGCGGCGCCGCCGGTATTCTCTTACACCTATACAGGTTACCAGCCTATTAAGCTAACGCAGGACGACGCCTCTATGGATGGCGGCACACGTAACACCAACTCCCTGCCGATTATTCGGTATGCCGAAATACTTTTAAACTTTGCAGAAGCCAAAGCCGAATTAGGCACGCTTACGGATGCCGACTGGAACATGAGCGTTGGTGCATTGCGCAGAAGAGCCGGCATAACCGGCAATACCAATACCAAACCTGCTCTGGTTGATACCTACCTGCAAACAAATTACTTCCCCGGTATTAGTGACCCGGCTTTGCTGGAGGTAAGACGCGAGCGGGGAATAGAGCTGGTGCTGGAAGGTTTCCGGTTTTACGATATCGTTCGCTGGAAACGCGGACCGCTGATGGACATGACCTGGAACGGTTTTTATGTGCCAGCCTTAAATCAACTGCTTGATTTAAATGAAGATGGCAAACCCGACGTTTGCTTTTACAAAGGTACCGCCCCGGGCGCTGTAAAAAATGTTACCTACGTGAATGTAGCCACAACACTGAGCAATGGCACCACAAATCCGCAAAGAATTACCGGCGACAACAGCGGTGAGCTAACCTGGCTTACTACTGTGCCAAGACAATGGAACGATAAGTTTTATTTATACCCTATCCCGGAAGCTGAGCGTTTACGCAATCCAAATTTGGGCCAGAATCCGGGGTGGTAATCCATCCATTAATTCATCACTAATATGAAAATTAAACACTGCTTATTACTAACAATGTGCCTGTGTATGGCTATAGCCACCTATGCACAAACCTACACCATTGGCAGTTACAACTTGCGTTTTGCCAATCCGCGCGATACCGGCAACCTTTGGGTAAACCGGGTACCTGTTATGGCTAATTTGATTCGCTTTCACAACTTCGACGTATTTGGTACTCAGGAAGGCTTACCAAATCAATTGGAAGATTTGAATAACGCCTTACCTGAATATCAGCGTTACGGACTTGGCCGTGATGACGGTAAGGATGCAGGAGAGCATTCTGCCATCTTTTTTAGGAAGGATAAATTCAAACTGCTCAACAAAGGCGATTTCTGGTTATCACAAACCCCTGATAAGCCATCCTTAGGTTGGGATGCTACCTGCTGTAATCGTATCTGCTCATGGGTATATCTGCAGGATGTGAAGTCTAAAAAGAAGTTTTACTTTTTTAATGTACACTATGATCATCAAGCGGTAATAGCCCGCGAGGAAAGCAGCAAGCTTATATTGCAAAGAATCGCTGCTATTGCAGGTAAAGAGCCGGTAATATTGACAGGTGATTTTAATGGTGATCATGAAAGCAGCTGGTACAAACGTGTAGCTAATTCGGGAATACTAAAGGATACTTACCAGCAAGCTATCCGGCCTTACGCCAATAATGGGTCATTCAATGGTTTCAGGGTAACTAAGGGAGATAATATTATTGACCATATATTCACCTCAGCTGGCTTCAAAGTTAATCGATGGGGCGTGCTTACTGATAGTTATCATGGCAAGTATCCCTCAGATCATTTCCCAATACTGACGGAAGTTAGCTTTTAACGGCGACGCAAATAAGGCGATTTTAGCTTTTGTAGTCTGGCTTAAGGGTAATCAATTGCCCTGAATTTAGTCATGATGAATTTAGCAGAATGCAACTTATGTCCAAAGAAAAAACGGCTATGGAATTTACCATAGCCGTTTTTAATGCTAATATCTATACTTTTTTGTCTTTTATAACTCCCTTACTTTCGTATACAGAATGAATGTGGAGCCCTTAAATGGCTGCCTTTCACAAATGTTATTTTTTTGACAAGACAACGCAAGGACAAAATGCTTGAAACAGATAACTTAAAAAGTATTAATACGTTCACTGATGAAATTGAAAGTTTCTGCTCAAACTCAGCATCTTTAATGAGGAAACCGATGATCGCTGCAGCTGCTATAACATGCGGTTCCTGTAGCTTCTTTAGGTAGATCAGTGCCAGTCCGGCGGTCACTGCTATAAGGACTGTTGGCAGATCGATGATGGAACGCTGGCAATAATGATCACCGAACCTGCCAACGCGCCTGCCACCGCTGCGGTGATGCCATCTGTAAAAGCCTTGATACTGGTGTTCTTCGCTATCTTCGCGATAGCAATGCTCCCCAAATAATAGTAAACCAATCAGAATGCGATACCGAATTGAAAACCGATGGTAAACGAAGTGGGTTTATCATTGCCGAAGCGAACTGGCAACGGTACGACAGCAAACAGACTGCTATTTTTGCCTCCGATCACCGTTTTGTTCAATGCCGGCGTGACACCATAGCGGCCTGAAGTTTCAAATGCCGCACGCCCGGCAAATGTCCAGCCTTTACCTAAAGCGACGAGTACACCGGGATGAAAGGTGAAGTTTGCCATTCTGCTGGTACCATTCTCCGCCCGGATGGAAGGTTGGAATTCGGCTGAAAAGCCAATTTTTTGACTTTTCCAGATATTGATGCCGACGGGTATGCTCACTACATAATGGTCACCAAAGTTCTTTTCGGTGCCTGTGCTGCTAAAAGTGACAATGGGGTGCAAGATACCAACATAACCAGCAACTTTTAGATAGGGCTGTGCCGGGGCAGTTTGTGCATAGGCGCTTAATGAGATTAATACAGAGAATACGGAGAATACTAAGAGTATAAAAAATTTCATAAAACCTTGTATTTGATAATGCAAGGTAATTTAAGATTTTAGCGGCAAATTGTATCCTTTTAACTATTGGTCTGAATTTTACTTTTTGAGCGACTTCTTATAAGTAGATGGACTTTCACCTGTGAACTTTTTAAATACCCGGTTGAAGTGGCTTTGATCAGAAAAGCCTGTCAGGTAACCGATCTCTGTTAAACTGTGGGTGTTTTTTTTAATCAGATCACAAGCCTTTTCAATGCGCAGTTTACGCATATAGTCACCGAAGCTGATATTATCAAAATATTTGGAAAACTCCCGCGATAGGTATGCGGGATTGATCTCCAGCTCTTTAGATGCCTGTTGCAAGCTGAGGAATGTGTTAGTATCCAATTGGTCCTGAATCATCTCCTTTAAGGTTTTCGCCCACTCCGGCGCTTTCTTGCCTTTTCTCTGCTTGAGGTTCTGATGGTACACTTGCAATAACAACTGCTCTACCAGCCCGTCTTGCGAATGTTTCTTCCTGAACAAATGCGTAGCCCAGCTGTACAGGCCGTCATAGATAATCATACCAACTTTTAATAACTCCTGGTCGTCTTTGATGTTGAAAGCCAGTCCTGAAAAGATAGCTTCCAACCCGGCAGCCTGCGGTGCAAAGTCATGTCGATCGGTATCAGCACCTCTAACAATGGCTGCGATACGCAGTAGTGCCGGATCTTTCAACTGGTGCTTTTTAATGATGTAATCAAATGTACACCGGTCATCATAGTGACTATATTCAGCATCGGGCAGGTCAAATGGTATTGCACCTGATCTATGTGCTTCGGTCAACACCTCGGCATAGGGCACATAAATGATCTCTGCATCTGGATCGACAAAGCGCTTGATAAGCCAGGGGCAGGCGATCCGGTCTATCTTAGGGCGTTCGCGGGTAATCCATTTCATAACTCAAAGCTAATGAAAATGGAGACTGCAGCTAAAAATGCAGCTGAATCAATTTCTACGCCAAGTTAGCAAAGAACCGCTCCGCGGCTTCATTCACTTCCTGGTGCCTTTCCATCAAGCCCATATGGCCCGCAGGCTCAAGGGTAAGCAGGGTTGCTGCAGGTATAGTCGCACTCATATGCTGGCTTGCAACAAACTTAGTTAAACGGTCAGACGTTGCGCCGACCACCAGCACCGGAATAAATATATCGTTAAGTGTATGCGTTGCATCATATTCAAACATAGCCAGTACGCCCCGCCCGGTAACCGATGGTGGCGCCAGGGTGGATAGATAACTGGAAAAGTTAAGCTGTTGATACGATTCCGTACCTGCGAAGGTTAAGAAGCGCGTCATGATCAGGGTATTGCCGTTCAGGAAGCTCATCCACTTACTGAGCCAGAATATTGGAGATAGCGCAATCATGATCCAGCAGATCGGTTTCAGTATCGGGTTTTGGATCGATGTTAACAAACCGCTTAAAATAGACGTCTTAGTTGGGTTGGTATAGGTGGTATGCTCCAATACTATGCCTTTAACCGTACGGCCAAGCTTCTCTTTAAACAGCCGGCAAAAGGTAAGGATAGTAAAGCCACCCATGCTATGTCCCCATAGCACCGGATCAACCGGCTTTGTATGTTCAATCACGGCATTTAGGTCTGAAGCCAGGTTTTCCAGTGAAAAGTCTTTATTGGCCGGTTTGGTTGACTGGCCTAAACCCGGCAGATCCATTAGGATCAGGTGATAGCGGTCACCAAAGTGCTTTTTCTGATAATACCATTGCATACTGTTGGAGTTCCAGCCGTGAATAAAGATTAGCGTTTGTTTACCTTTCACACCGCAATGTTCGATATGAATAGTGGAGCCGTCCGGCCTTTTGATTTTCTCTTGTTCCGAACAACGTTCTGCTTTAGGTTCATCTTCTCCCGACCGCTTTTTGCCCAGAAACAAACGCATGATAAATTTACCCAAAAACAGGTAAGCCAAAATGACGATAGCCCCAATCAGGCAGCGCTGTGCATAGTCATGGCTGTGGTTCTGCTCATCAATAATATCTTTATAGAGGTACCATTGCCGCCATAAATAAATATCTAAACCAATAAATACCCAGGTTAATAAATTGGTTAATATCGAGGCTAATAGCAGTAATGGCATAATTTAGTATTTGCCATTTCTAACATCCTGTACGTTAATGTGTTTTATTTTTGGTTAAAATTAATAATTATTAAACTAATTGTTAATATGCATTCACATGTGCTACGCAAAACAAAACAGCCTGCAAATGGAATTAGCAGGCTGTTTTGTTTTAGTTGATATAAGCGCTCCCTTACTGTATCACTGTGCTGCCTATGTCTTTTACAGAACCGTTAGTAACCACGACACCATCAATTGTCTTGGCCGAGTAAGGACTTACTGGAACAAAGTTAATGCGGTAGGTTCCTGCTGGCAAGCCCGGAAAATAGAACTTGCCATTGGCATCGGTAACTGTACCCACTGTATCGGTACCCATGATTGCATATACCTTAGGGTAAGACGCTATGGGTGACACACTTCCTGTGATCGCGCCGGATACCGCTTGAGGAATGGCACGGATGACTGGTTTAAGATTATACTTGCCATTACCCGTAACCACAATGGATTGTGCCGCATCAAAGTCTAACAGTAAGGTGTATTCTATTCCACCGGTCAGGTTATCCTGTACCTTCAGCTTAACGCCGGAAGTTTGGCCGCTTGGTGTATTCAAATCATAGGATACCCCACCAATTACCACACGGTTACCCGAATTATTCAGTACCAGGCGAACTTCCTGTAAGCGTCCGGCAGGTACATCCACGCCTGCAAGTACGGTATCCCGGCCTTGGCGAAAACGCAGAATGTCTATCGGGCCACCATTCACATCAACGGTTCGCTCGCCGCCCGATGAAAGGATAACTACTTGTTTAATGCTCAGAATAACCGCATCATAAGCACCCGGTGCATCAGTTAGTCTGACGGTAACGTGAGCCTGAGATGATTTGCTGTCATTGTCTTTCTTACAAGCTGTAAAAGCCAAAGTAATGGCTGTAACGGTAAATAAAAATAACTTTTTCATAGTGGTTTAAATTTGTACGATGCTATAAACGTAAACCGAAACTGTTTGGTTTACATTGGCTGCCGTGCAACTGTAAGTGAATGCATGAAATTTATTCGTTTGTTGTTACCTTAGCTTAGACAAATGAGCACTATCCCCTTAAAAAATGGCATCCCGGTAAAGGATAAAATAGAGTCCGAGCAGGTGATTAAGGTCAGCTTGATGAAAGAGGTCATTAAGCCGACCACACCGCATCGCCATGCAAACTACCATGAACTTATCCTGCTTAGCCAAGGGGCTGGCTTTCATGAAATAGACGGACTTCAATACGAGGTGAACGCGCCTGTGGCTTACTACCTGAGGCCTGGCCAGACCCATTGCTGGAATTTTTCTTCCTTGCCCAAGGGGTTTGTGATCCTTTTCCGCGAGCAATTGCTGTTGAAACAAGACGTTGATATTCTCTTTAAATTTCCTGCTCAGATCAGCGTGGCAGCAACAGATCATACGCTGTTTGATGTTGCAGGTGTTTTCTATAACGAGTTTAAATCAGCCGTTCCTGACGCAGATACTTATAGTGCCTACCTGCACTTGCTGATCACAAAGTTACGGCATGTGTCTAAAACAGGGAAGCCTGCCCAAAACGGCGCCGACCATCTTTTTCAGCGCTACAAACGGTTGGTCAACGATTATTTTACCCAAACCCGCGAACTGGGCTTTTACGCTGACCAGCTGCATATTACAACAGCTGTTTTAAATGAAGCCTGTAAAAAAGCGGTCGGTAAAACGCCGTCGGTCATTATCAATGAGCGTGTACTTTTAGAAGCCAAATTACTTTTAAGTGTTACCGGAAAATCCATACAGGAAGTAGCCACAAACTTAGGGTTTGCCGATTCACCGCATTTTATCAAGTTTTTTAAGCAGAATACCAACCTTACGCCTGGTGCTTACCGCGAGCTGGTAGTAACAAAAGGGTAACAGACAATCATTCCGAAGTATTGTACAATGCAAAGCTGATTTGCCAAACCTATTTTTGCGCATTGCTAAACTTCTATGAAAAATATCGCGGTTACGCTCATTATTTGCTTACTCTCCACACCGTTGCTATATGCACAGAATGCCTCCGTTAAAGGTGTTGTTAATGACGCGCATACTAAACAGCCTGTGGAATATGCCAGTGTAGCACTGCTCAAATCCGCAGATTCCGCTATTGTCGCTGGTTCGCTTACCAAAACAGGCGGATCGTTTGAATTCTCCAAACTAAGCCCGGGTAACTACTTGTTAAAAGTTGCCTTTATTGGCTATAACACAAAATTTACGCAATTCTTTAATTTGACAGATAAAGGCCAGGTGAACGCCGGTGTTATTCTGCTTTCTCCCAGCCAAAAGCTGCTGAGCGAAGTGAGGGTAACCGGTCAGCGAGCGGATGCATTAAATAAAGTTGACAAGCAAATTTATCGGGCAGACCAGTTTGAGAGCGCGCGGGGTGGTACGGCAATAGATGTGCTGAAAAATCTACCATCCGTTACCGTAAACGGTGAGGGCGATATTAGCGTACGTGGATCTACAGGCTTTCTGGTGCTGGTAAACGGCAAACCAGTACTCACCGATGCGCAAACGGTGTTGAGTCAATTGCCTGCCAACAGTTTGCAAAACATTGAACTGATTACTTCACCGTCGGCCAAGTATGACCCCGATGGAAAAGCAGGGATCATCAATATTACGACCAAGAAAGGCGCGAATGATGGCTTTACCCTGACCGCGAATGCTCAGGGTGGTTTGCCCAGCACCGACGACCATGACAATAAGGAAAAGCCAAAACGTTTTGGTGGTGACCTGACGCTGAATTATCGTAAAAGCAAATGGGATATGTCGGCCAGTGGTAACTACCTGCGTACAGATGTGGCTGGCTATCGTGAAGGCGATGTATACACCCAAAACTTTACTAATAATACCGTAACCCGTTTCCCATCCAACGGTGAGCGCAGCTTTGACAAGTATAATTATGCGGGCCGGTTTTCGGTAAATTATACCGCCGACCCTAACAACTCCATATCAGCAGGCTTGTTTATCGGCCACCGATTTCAATCGCGGTTAGCTGACTTGCTATACAACAATAGCACGGCTGATTTGACAACAAACGCGGTGCTGCGAAGAACCACCTATTTCAACTCCAACCTGCAAAGCAAAGAAGGAAACTTTTCACTGGGTAACCTGGACTATACCCATACGTTCAGCAACAAATCTACATTAACCGCTTCGGCATTGTATGAGCATGCCAATTTGTATGGCGATACCAAAAACAGGAACGTAAATTATCCTAATACTGCTGATACCATCCAGTATGTCTACAATCCGTACAAAAACCCGATTAACGGCTATCGTATGAAGCTGGATTATGCGGCTAATATAGGCAGAGGTAAATTGGAAAGCGGCTACCAGTTTAGGTATGATACGCAGGACGGACAATTTGATTACTTTGTTACACCCGCCATCTCACAACCTGATGCCGCCCGTTTCCGGGGCAGTGCCAAAGCCAAGAACCAGATCAATTCCTTATATACCCAGTATTCCGGTAAGCAAAGCAAGCTGGAATATACTGCTGGTTTGCGTTATGAATATGCTGCCCGTACGGTTAACTTATCTTACGATCCCATACCGCATAAGCTTAATCTATCTAATCTATTTCCGTCAGCCAACTTGCTGTATACTTTCAAAACGGGCTGGCAAGCAAAAGGCGGGTACAGCAAACGGGTACAACGCACAACTAATTTTGAGCTAAACCCCATACCCGAACGCGAGCACTCAGAAACACTGGAGCAAGGCGATCCTGACCTTAAGCCGGAATTTGTTGACCTGGCAGAATTGGGATTGATCAGAGCCTTTGACAAGGGGTCTTTTTTTGCGACGCTGTATTACCAAAACATCAAGAACCCTATTCAGCGGGTAAACAGCGTATACGCCGATACTATTCTTAACCGCGTATTTACCAACGCAGACCGTGCAAGGTCTATTGGATTAGAAATTGGAACCAACCTTCAACCTGCAAAATGGTGGAGCTTGTATTTGGGGGGCAATGTGTATAATTACAAGATTAAGGGTACACTTAACATAGTTGGTGTAAGCTCTTACGTCACTAATGCCAACTGGGTATATTCTATTAACGCCAATACGAACTTTAAGCTCGGCGCTACCTGGAACCTGCAAGGCAATGTGAACTACCTGTCACGCCGGCCAACGGCACAAGGCGAAGATTCACGGTTCCTGGTGCCCAATACTTCGCTGAAAAAGACCTTTATGAATGGCCGTTTTGCTGCCATGCTACAATGGCAGAGCATGGATTTGGGATGGAACGCCTCAAACAAACAACGCATCACTACCAGGGGACGAGATTTTTATACCACCACCAATTACATCTATGAAACGAATGTCTTCTTGCTTAACTTTAGCTTTAACCTCAATAAACTGACCGGAAAAGCAAAGTTACCAAACAGCGAATTTGGTGATAAGGAATTTTAGCATTTCAAAGCCAACATATTTAGATATATACATCCTCAACTTTCATGACTCTTACTTTTATTGTTGATGCAAATACCCATCTCCTTTAAAAAATAGCAACGAAAAGTCGTTAAAATGTTACAGAAATGAATAATGCAACGAAGATTGGTGACCAACATTCAAGCACTTTTGAGGATTGTCCAAGTCTAAACCAAACCTTAAAACAAAATCAGTCGAGGAGAATAGTTTAATTCTTTAATCTTGTCCTCTGGCTGGACATAACCTAAACCAATTTATTAATAGTTTGAAATTACTAAGCGTTTTCTAATATGTTTACAATTTTTTCCTTTGTGCGTTTATGGGCAAGAGAGTTAAACAAGTAATTACACTTTATATATTTCTTGCAAAAAGGAGGTAATTGGAGTTAACGGCCTGCCGATCAGCTTTTCCAAATCTCCACTTTGAATGTCGGCATCTCCTTGTGCCTGCGCTAGTATAATGCCCAAAAATTCTTCCGGAATATTTTGACCAACTTTCTTTAAGGAGTCTCTAAATTCAACTTCTGTAGGAGAGATATAACTGATAGTGTTTTTGGTTGTTTCTGAAATGTAACGTGCAATGTCTTCATAACCGTAAGCCTCTGTTCCAACAAAGTCGTAGGTTTTATTTTTATGCCCTTCAGTAGAGAGAACCGTTGCCGTCGCTTCCGCCATTTCAGAGCGCAACGCCATGCTTATCTTTCCGTCCCCGGCAGGCAAATAGATCATTCCGGTTTCTAATACGTTACCAATAAAGTAAGGGAGGTAATCCATGTACAAGCCGTTTTTTAATAGAGTGTGGGTTAGGCCGCTTTCTTTTAGCCATTGCTCCGTTTTGATATGGGCTTCGGCAAACAGCCAAAGTGGCGACTCTGCGGTAACAGTCTTAAATGCTCCGCTTGTGTAAATAACATGCTTTACGCTCGCTTCCTTGGCTGCTTTTACGATGCTTCGATGCTGAGAAGTACGGTTAAGCAGATCTGTTCCTGAAACGAACAAAAGCTTGTCTATACCGCTGAATGCTTTAACCAGTGAAGTGTAATCGTTGTAATCGCCCAAAATGATGTTTATGCCTTTAACTTTGAGCGCTTGGGCTTTTTCTTCGCTTCGTACCAGTGCTGAGATCTGACTGGCATCGATGCCTCCTTTTAGTAAAAAATCAATAGTTAAACTTCCAAAATGTCCGTTTGCTCCCGTAACTAAAATCATTGTTTAAAAATTTTTGATGAATAAATTTATCTTTGTTTCGCAAAGAAACTATTTAAGTTTGTTAAAGTAACTTGTTACCAAAAGGTAACTGTGTAAATAGTGGTAACGACATGGTAACTAAGGAAGAGCTCTGCAAGGACTTTACTGCATGCCCAATTACGGCAACAATGGAAGTGATAGGCGGAAAATGGAAGCCGATCATATTATTTAATCTGACTTTTGGAACGAGGAGATTTGGTGAAATTTCAGTTCGGATTCCAAGCATTTCCCGGAAGGTATTAACAGAACAGCTGAAAGAACTCGAAAAGGACGGACTAGTTATCCGCAAACAGTATGAAGAGATGCCACCACGAGTTGAGTATTCACTTACCGAAAAAAGTAAGGGGCTTGTGGCGGTATTTAAGGAAATTTCGGATTGGGGGATAAAAAATCTATTATAAGTCCTGCCAATAGATGCGATATCGTCAGTGACTATCTGAATTCCTATCGTTAAAATACTAGAAGATATTTAAAAGAACCAAGTATAAACGTAGAAGCAAGCTTGACGTAAGAAAGTAACAAAAAGTTTGATTATGATGGTTAACCAATCACTTTGCAATTTTATATGCGTTGTTTAGCGCCCTTACGTTGCTTTTTTGCCTATACAGCCTCCTCGGTCTGCGCTTGTTTCTGATCTTTCTTGGTATCATTCTTAAGTTCCCTCCTTTATAGCGTTTGAACTGTTGTGCTTCCCAGTTATAATTGGTCAGGTTCACACGATGCTCTACAGGAATGGCTTCTAGATACAGTTTAACATCTTTACCGTCCTTCATAACAGTCACCTGATGGTAGTTGCCATTCTCCAAAGATTTCATTAATTTGTGACACTCGCCTTCCTCATCGATGCCGACGATATCCAATTTGTCGATAGCATGTTGAGGCTTGTAGTTCCAGCCTTCCGTGAAGGAACGCAGCTTGAAATTGCCGTTCTCGGTCTTGTTCTTCTTGTTGATGACGAGCCTTGCTTTTCTTACATGCCTTATTACAGTACACGGAACAAGGCAAGCACGAAGACCCAAAGATTCAAATCCGCCGTTGAACTCTTGTTCAGATAACTTTAAAACCCGTCATAATTATAACATCCCCTGTGGTCAGTTAATTGTAGGTCAATGCATTAGAATTTAATATCGCGAAATTACTTTTAATGGACCGTCAGTTGATTTTAAAGCGCTTGATGGCTCCGCCTCGCGGAGACCGAAGACCGCCCAGTACAAATGCGATATACTCTATGGAGTTGTTTTTAATTTCAGGATGCCGTTTCCAAGATTATCCGGGTGATTTCTGCAAACGAAATTCTAGGCCATATTATTTATCATTCAAAAAATTCAATGTATCTATCATGATAATAATAGGAAAAAAGACTTCGCTATTATTTTCCTAAATATTGCTGATTAACGACATTCTTCTCGCCGAAGAAGTAACTAAAAAAGCGTTATGTTAAAATAATTAAGATCTGCATTAGTTTCAATACAAACCTTTGGATAATATTAGTCTTAAGAGAGAACGTTACCCTGCAAACCTGGCAGGCCTGCAAGGCAAGTAGGCAAGTCCATTCGCTTGGTAAGTAGGTCATGGGTAAACAGCATACAAATAGCTCGCTCCTAAGAATGGGTAAGGTTTGTTTGCACAATTTGCTTAGCTTTGTCAAAAGCATTCTATCAACGCTTATTAATATATGAAACATCCCGGTTATTTAACCTTGATTGTATGCCTGCTGGCTTTAAGTTCATGCAATATTTTCAAGAATTCTCACAGTGAATCTAAGCAAGCTAGCGTGATTACAGACCGTAAGTGGCAACTGGTTGAACTTGCTGGTAAACCGGTAGCTAATCAGGTAAACGGCAAAATACCATACATTCTACTTCAGCAGAATAATGGTCGCTATGTAGCTTCTAGTGGTTGTAATGGACTGGGTGGAACTTTTACTTTGCCAGGCTACGGAAGAATCAAATTCACTCAAGGTCTGTCTACTAAAATGTATTGTGAAAACATGGAAATCGAGAACGGTCTCTCGAAAGCTTTAACTATAGCAGACAATTACAGCCTTGATGGAAATAACTTGTCTATAAATAAAGCTCGAATGGCCCCTTTAGCAAGGTTTAAAGCAGTGGAATAGTGTTATCGGAATCACACAGTAGTGCTGTGGCTGATTTTTTGTTGAACATTTGCGTCCAAAAAAGGGTAGGAGTACAGCGCCGTTTATCAGGTGTCTTTATCAACTTAGCCTGAAATATTTATAGATACTTCTGGCTAAAACCAATTCCTGTGTTATTCGAGGGATAGTAATTTTATGTTATTGCCTGACGTAAAATTAGTTAGGTAGTTAGATGGCATCATTCCGCTTCTAAGGGTTTTATCATGTCTCGTTCTTCGCCGCAAAGTAAATGCTGATCGTTCTGATACCGATCGGTGTTCCATGAGGTCTCCCGCAACGATTAGCGTAATTACTGTGCAGCTTAGAGGGGCTGCGACTATCTTCGTGGACGAAAGATTTTTTGAGGGAAAACTAATATTGATACCTTTGCACCCATGTCTGATATCTTTAAATCTTTTGCCGGTAGGCTATCCATTACGTCGATTATCTTGCTGACGATATTCTTAGCATCCTGTTCGGAGCCTGCAGATAAATTTTTTGGTACCGCTGTCTTAAACACGAATACCATTAATGATTTTGGGACACCACTGTTAGCGAAACATATTAATGACGAGACGATTGAATTTCCCGACATCCCTTCCAGTAAAAAGAAAGGTAATGAGGCTTTGATTCATGTGCAGAATAGTGTTCTCTACATGGAAAAATCCCTTAAAGATATTAAAGCTTTATCCGCTGGTGACAAAAGTAGGGCAACCATTAAGGCACAGGCTATTGCCCTTTATGAATTCGTTATTCCAATTTATAAAAATGAATACACGGCTTACGCTAAACTATGTGACGCCAAAGCTCCGCAAGTGCAGAAAGATGAGATTATTAAATCTATAGCAGAAAAATACAATGCACGGTTTGAAGAGTTGTTTACCACTTTAATAGACAACGGTAAGGCTTTTGCGCGGGAGCATGATTTAAAAGTAAACTGGAATTAAAATGCAGCATAAACTTGAAAGGATAAATTTGTCACTATCCAGTTTAGGCATGAGATAACTAAGTGTTAGAGCCATATTGAAAGGCTGAAAGAACTTCAAAAGCATTATAAGGAAAAAAGGACTGTGAAGCACTGTCGTTTAGTAACAGTTCGTTTTTATAGATTTAAGTTTTGTTAAGGTTGTATTTCTGATTTTGATGTAATTCACTCGGGTATTATATCGCTTATTCAAAACACTTCAAATTCGTTGTTAAACTTACGGCAACTTTGCTCCAACCTTTTAGCTATGTCTTTTACCTGAGAATTACCTTTGAGGCTCAGCAACGCACCTTTGATAGGTTTGAAAACAGGTTGCATGATCCTCAGGATGCAAGGCTAATGCGGCTGAGCGGATATCGGTTCTGTTGTAACAGGAGCTATGCCGATCAATCTAAAGATCTTTCATATACACATAGTTCCCTGAGTATTCATCTTGACCAGATGAAATTTTTAGGAATCAGCGAATAACTGTACATATCGCTCGAAGGATGAAAACGTGTATGTCATATGCGCGGCTTTAATCCGCAGAATAGAAAAGCAGATCTGAAACAGAAATAAAACTTACAGTTCATTCATTAAAAAAGAGAATGGGAGTGGGTATCATCGCTAATTTAAATATTTCCTCTACAGTTAGTAGATTTTGAGACCGCTAAGCAAGTAGGTAGCCATTGTTGCACCAATTGCAGCTTGAAAACGCTACAGAGTATAAGCAGGGTCAGAACATTTTAATATAAAGACATAGATAATACTCAAGGTAATTTCGCTGTGATTTACATATCACCATGGGTGCAAATGAGAATTTGATTATACACGTACCTGACAGTATATATTAAATGAGGCGTTTTAAATTTTATTTGACAATCATTATTAACAAAATAACTCTCCAAGTACCTTGCTTCGAAGCATCAAGAACCATTACGGAAAATAGTGTGTACTTTAGTCTTATGAAAATTAAAGCGTGGATAGCAGCATTGGGTGCTGTGCTAGCGTTACTTAGCTGTAATGCCGATAACAAACAGGCAACGAAAAAGACTTCTTCAAAGCCTGCCAGTCATACGCCTTCCGCTGTAGTTCCAAATAACAAGACTCTTGCTATAAAGCCTGGGGCAAAAGTATATTCAGTTAAGTCACTTCCGTTACATGCAATCCTTATCAACGGGCTTAAACCTATGTTGCCGTATCAGTCTTTTCAAAAACAGTATCCTAAACCTGAGCGAGTAAGTAAAACACTTTGGGAGTGCGGGAGTCCGTTTGATGTGTTAGATAAGGATTGGATGATCCATACTTATGGCCCCTATGATCAACAGAAAGGAACATTCGATCGTTACGATGGGCAAATAACCACCTTATATGTTAACGGAGCAGAGTACGCCACCAACGATCATATGGCTCTTTTAGTTAAGGCAGATGCCGTGCATAACCCTGTTTCTATTCCTTCACACCGGATAGTTTTAAAGGCTCACACTAGCATTAAAACGTTTGAGAAGCTGTTTCCCAATTTACGTCCGGAAAAGATGGAAGATGATGAAACTGTAAGATACCGCATCTCAATTGAACCTGAATACGACGACGCCTTTCTCTTTTACTTTAAAAACGGAAAGTTTGATTACGTTGAACTTTGGTTTCTTCTTTGCTAAGTGATTGTTTTAACATCTTAAAAAAACAGCCTATTTTCAACCCGCCTTATTATAGTTCCAGCTCTATATTAGAGATCTAGCTCCATGGGCAAGTCGTTTGAAAAGTAAACACGCTATTCCGCAATAGAATCTATGATTTTTTTAGAGCCGAAATCACTGGGGCTTATCTGAGTTTTATCCTTGAAAAATTTCGGATATCTGTCTTTGATGCTTATTAAATCCAGTAATTCATACTTTTCATCTTTATAAAAGATCAAATACCAGGGGCTTTTATATTTCGGAATTTTATAGGTTTTGTTATTTTTTTTGAATACAATTATCTTGTCATCATCATAGTTTTTGTAAGGTGTTTTTTGCGAATCCAAATAGCTTGAGGCCTCAGAAAAATAATTATTAGCATCGTCTGCTATAGTATAAAATCCTTTTCCATGTTTCTTTTTGAGTTCTTTAATGTTTTTATCACTCGGAGAAATAAAAAGGACCTCATTGTCTTTCAAGGTAATAGTGTCAAATTTTAAAGAACCTGGTTTTTCTGTTTTTTGAGATCTATTACAACCCACAGTAAAAACAATAATTATTACAACTAAAAGCAGATTTCTCATAATGTATTATAAACCAATAAAACTAAATTCACGGTATGTTATGTATACGATGCTCGTTTCTACTTAATCAGATAACTTTACTAAAAGGCTTATACGATGCTGTTAAATTGCTTACTGGTAAATTAAATCTAATATCTGTTTTAAGGCTTTTTTGATCTCTTGTTGGCCGGAGGCTTCTTGCAGGTTGATTCCGCAAAAAGGGTTTTCCTGCATTTTGGCGTGAAGCGTCAGGTAATAAACGCCTGCCATCAAAATACCATACATGGCACGGAAGTTTTTCCCCGTTCCTTCAAAATGCGGGTCAAATAAGGCTTTTAAAATCTCATCTCCCGTATTTTCCCGTCTTAAGTCAAGGTCTTTAAGGGCCGGAAGTTTCTCGCTGATGCCCCAGGTTATGACACGGCGCATCTCTTCGTTCTCTATTAAACTGTCAAACTGATGTTCCAGCACATTATAAGCTAGTGCTTTCCCGTTATCTATCCTGCCGTTTTCAACGGAACCTTCAATATTCTCCGGACTGATTTCCCAGTAATCATGACTTTCAAGATAATATTTGATCAATCCGGACAAGCTTCCAAAATAATCGTAGATTAGTTTTCTGTCCACATTAGCTACACTGGCTACCTTGGCTGCATTGATTCCTGAAAACCCATCTTTCTTAAGTATCTTACCTATCGCCTTGACTATATTAGCCTTGGTACGCTCCTTACTCCTTAATGGTCCATTAGTGACTTTCCTTACCATATTATTCATTATTTACTTTGGAGAAGCCACTATGGCCCGCCCACATTTCATTAAAATATGAAATTATAGCTATTAATTGATACACAAGAAAGCTTCGATAAAAACAACTCTCTGCTTATTATCTACAAGCCACAAAGCTAAGTTAAATATATCTCACATAAGCGATATATCAATTTCTATTTTTACTTTTATCGGCGTATGCGTTAAACGCTAACTTTTTCATTTAAAAAAATATTGTAAGAGAGCAAATGAAGACGAAGCATATTCTCTTAACTGTCATCGGCATGATGATATCAGCTGTTTTCGGTTATAAATTCGGGACCTATAGGGCACGGAAGGCAGTGGTTCTTGCAGACACGACGGCACAACCAATCGATAGTGTGGTTGTAAACGGATGGGCAAGCGAGCAAGAATACGATTATTGGAAAAATGGGACTTTTACTATTCCTGAGTATAATGGGATCCCCTTGCCATTTCAGCGGGCAATCGTTAAGATATTTATCGATAATAAATATCATTCCACTAATGAATATTTTCTCACTAAGATCAGGGACCGCGCAAAGAAAGTGATAGCGTACGGGGATTTCACAGGGAATGGGGATAGAGAAATGGCATTCCTGCTGGAAAAACGAGATTATTCCAGTAGCGCCATCTGGATCATTACAGAAAGAGGGAATATTATCTACTGGAAGCAAATAGATGGTGAGCTACCAACCATAAAACGTTTTTCGAAGGGAGAACTGATTTACCTGGAAAAAATGGAGCTGGTTCCTGCGCCAAGAAATGGCTTGGTATTGCAAACCAAATCATCTAAACATGTGCTTATATACAACCGGCATACTAAAACCTTCGATTCACATTATCAGTATACCACTAAGGATATCAGGCCGGCCAGGCAAGAAATTGAGGAGGACGCATCTGACTCAAACGACACCTCTTCCAGCGATATATCACACTAACTGAATTTACATTAACTGGCTCGCGTAAGGCTTATAGATGCGGAATAATTATTATTCTAATTGATAATTATATACCTTTTATTTTACCATTTAGATTTACAAGGATAACCGCTTTTTTAGGTACCGCTTTGCAGAGTACCAATTTGCATAACTGATTGATAGCAGATGAAAATTCCAAGATATGAATGACCGCCTAAAGATTCTCCTTTCGCCACTTAGCAAATGGTTCGAGCTAATTTGGTGCACAAATAGTAGTTATGGTATCTTAAAGGCAGACTTTATTTTTGGAGTTTATAGCGTGTAATTTAAGCTATAAGAAATCCGTATTTTGGTTCGAGCACAATGGAGTTATCCTCAAGCACTGGATAGACGAGGTGTTTGCATACCAATTTGCTTATGGCTCTCAGGGAGATAAGCTAAAAGGTAAAAATCTGATCCCGAGATTTACTGTAGGTGCTGCAGAAAAGGAATACCATTTATCGGACGAACACCATATGCGGATTCATGAATTTTGTAAAAGCCTTGAACATACAACATACTATGCACAGATGAACTACCTGGATCCTATATATTTCTTCGGCGCTTCGTTGAACGTGGAAACCTTCACGATAGAGGAAGTTACAAGAAACGCGAAAATGCATGCGCAGAAGATAATCAAGCTCCTAAAAGACCTTGAACAAACCCATACTCGGGTTGAATTTTTTTGAAGGTACCCATGCTGGATACAATTAGAACCAGTTTCTGGAAGACTTAAAGAAAGATTTTGAAAATTGGTTTTGAAGTTTTAGAACGCTACTTTAGGTGTACTAAACTTCTTCACATTTATGACTGAGCACATTTTTCAACCCCACGAGCACACGTGTATCTGCGCGTGTAAAAACCCAGTAGTTAATTTATTAAAAGACAAAATTTTTGGACCGGAGAACTTGGACCGGATGAAGGCAACTTTACCAAAAGATATGGCAGCTGCTCCCTTGCCCGAACCGATGCTGGTTACCGGAGGTATATTGAGACCTATGATCGACGGTAAAACCGAGCGGGTGGAGGCTGTAGGGTTTGCAGAAGGCAAGGTTGTTGCTACAGGAACGATGAAGCATGTAGCAGCATTGATGGATGAATATTACCAGGGTAAGTATAGTGAAAGACACTTGGAACCGCATCAAACATTATTACCCGGCCTTTTTGAACCGCATATTCACGTTGTTTTTTCGGGTATCATGGCATCTTGGGTAAATGTAGGTCCTTTTAATGGCCAAGATATCAGAGAAGGATATACCGCAGATTGGGTTCTGCAAACGCTTACCGGCGCTTTGCCTCAGGGTGTTGACGAGATTGTATTGGCCAATGGCCTTGATCCTGCATTACTTACACCTAATGCCTACAATAATTTTTTATTGATAAACTATCAATTCCTAGACAAAGTAAGCCTAACCGTGCCGGTTATGGTGATTAGTGCTTCGGGACATACCGTTTATATGAACAGCGCTGCCTTGGTCAGTGTTTATAAAGCTAATACGGCGAAACTGCAAGCGCAATACGGTTGTGAAAAAGAATTTGTTAAACAAACTAATGGTTTACTGCAGGAAGAAGCGGGTTTATTGCTGGCCTTTGGAACCTTTCAGAACGAGATTGCAGATAAAACAGCACATATAACTGAAAATATTAATGCATTTATTACAGAGGCCAACTCAAGAGGAGTAACATCCATGTATGATGCCTTGCTCAACGAAGAATATCTAAAATACCTTATCCCTTATCTGGACTCAGTAAAGTTGCGGCGCATAAGGCTAGGTGGTGCCAGATACTGTGAAGCACCTGCGGATGTATCCAGCCTCACCCAATATACAGCACCTGCTTCTTACAGCGATCTTTATTACGGCCATGTGAAAGTGGTATCAGACGGATCTAATCAGGGGCTTACAGGATATCAATCTACAGGATACGCATGTGAACCGCAAAACAGCGGTCTTTTTGATTTCACGAAAGAGAACTATCAGAACCTGATTGACGGGGTAATTATAGAAAAAGGATGGCCGCTAATGATCCACGCCAATGGCGATGAGGCTGTAACTATGACTATCAACGCCTATCGTAAAGCGCTGGAACGTTACAACGGTCCTGCCTTAAGGAACCGGATTGAACATTGTTCCCTATTAAGAATAGATGAAGAGCAGGGGATCGATCAGATCCGGGAAATGGCTGAATTGGGTATATCGCCCAGTTTTTTAATTGGGCACGTGGGCTACTGGGGGTATCCTTTTAAGAAGATTATTTTTCAAGATCAGAAAGTTGGAAAACAATTAAAGACAGACATGTTAGACCTTTGTAAATCGGCATTGAAAGAGAACCTGCGGATCACTTTACACAGCGATCATACCGTGACGCCGACCGGGCCTTTACGCATGATGGAGCAGTCTATCACCCGTGTAATGGAGTCGCGCCCTCCAGGGTCTCAAGAAAAGGTTCTTAATGCAGCAGAGTGTTTAACTCCAGAGGAAGCGTTACGGGCGGCTACCTACGATGCTGCATGGCAATGTTATGCTGATCAGTGGGCCGGATCGTTAGCCAATGGATACTTTGCTGACTTTATTATCTTAGAAAAAGATCCATTGAGTATGCCGGCTGATCAGATCAGCATGAATATGCGTAACATCAAAGTGGAAGAAACCTGGCTTGGAGGTGTGCTCGTATATCCTCCGATACTTCCAAAATAACAGGCATAAAACAGGGGCTCTCTTAAAGAAAGCCCTTGTTTTTACGGGTAGTTTCATTTGCGTTGGCTGTTCTACCCTCTTGTATGAGCAGGTGCGGAACAGCTATTGCTTATGAGTATACTTGTTTTAATTCGGCTTATGTAATACTTGCAGGTATAAGCACATTTTTGAAAAGGTTTTCGTTGGTCATAACCATCCAATAGGCAAAATCTGCCAGTAGATTGGTCTGCGCAGGTGTCAGTTTAATTATATCCCCAAAATTCTGAACGAATACCTCTACCTCGGGAAAATCACTTAAGCTGCTCTGGCTTTTAATCCAGGAGGTTACTGCTGCCGGCAATTGATTTGCCCAGTTCGTGCTGGTATCAACAACAGACCAAATAACTTGTGGCTGATAATCCGTTGTCGGTGTTATACCAAATACACCATTTGCCACAACGGTCATCTGCATGCTTACCACCATTGGCCCACCACTGGCCCTGGTGTTCAAAAGCGATGTCAGGAGAGGTTGAAACTCATTGCTTTCAAATACCTGGTTGGCATTGCTAACGGGTTGCACATAGACCACTTGGCCAGTATTTTTGCTTTGGGTTCTGTCAATAAGCGGTTGGCCAAATAATCCGGCAATTTGATTATAACCAAATACCCGTTCGGCAAAGCCTGCACAGCCCACTATGTCTGTACCAGGGAAAAACACAGGTTCTGTAAGGAAGGTGGCGATATTCTGTACGCCTCTTGCTAATAACGGCGTAATACCGGTATCTTCTATACAACCACCGTCGCCAAAGTCATATTGGTGTGTGCCCTGCTGAAGATTAAAAGGGTTCCAGTAATTGAACTGAGGAAAGCAGCCTAACATTTTGGGAATATATTTTTCAAGCAATTCTTCCAACGCCGATCCGCTGGCCCCCACGGGTTGGCAAAGCTCAAATGGATAATCACCACTTGCTTGTGCAACACCATCGTTTACGCTATTAAGTGTTGTATTGAAACCAAAGGTTTCTACAAAAAAGCCGCCTATATCCAAGCCATTTCCTACTGCCTGAGGTGCCTTAATACCAGAGTAGAGGGGGGTAATTTCGAAAGGACAGATGTAATTTTCGTTACCATTACCTGGTTGAGGTACAAACATGGTAGTGTTCATAATTAGAAACGGCATATCGTTAGCCATTGTAACGAAGCCATTTTTTAAGTCGGGGTTGCGTTTTTGTATATCTGCAACCGCATCCGCTGTTGAGGTAAAGAACTGAGCGTTGGCGGCTGAATCAGTTTTTTTCTGAAGCAGGGTAGCATCAGCCGGGGAATGAATACCGAAAGGGTTCAGGAGTATGGCACCGACAGATCTTTCGTAGATACGGTTTATCGGGCTGCCTTCCAGTTCGGCAATAGCTAAATTACCCAGGCATTTATCTGCTATATCGGCTTTGGTGGCCGCGTCTTGCATACTTCCAGGCGTAGTTGTTTGTATATCGTTTAATTGAACATTTTGCGGTAAGCTGGTCACCCCTGAAAAATTGGTATCTGCATCCGGCAGGTAAATATATGGTGCACTGCCCCATGTACCACCTGAAACGCCCGATATATAGCGTAAGTTATTCATAATACCTAGTTGTGACAGCGCCTTGTAATATCCTGCAATTAGCGAGGCAGAAACCGAACCGCCGCCTGAAACGCATATGCCGGAACTTGGGCGGTTCAAAATAGGCCTGTAACATAAAGGACTTTTAGAGTCCACTTCTGGATAAACAAAGTCTGATGACTGTGTGTCCCAGTATTGGACACTGTTAAACGTATTTGGCATGGCGAAAGGGTTTAGGATGAAAGTATTAAGATTCCTTGAACTAAAGTTATTGCTTTCTTTTGTATCTTCCAATACCTTCATTACTCTTTATAAATGACATAGGTCAAATATTGGGTATTAGTGTTGATGCAATCATCTATCATATGACGTTTTCTCTTGGGTTATACTAACTGTGTTGCTGCATATCTTTCCAGATGTAATTAATAATAGGGGACTGCACTTTACCAATACTGTTAAATCAGCTAAATGAACACGTATTGCTCCACTTGATAATGGTGAAGCTTTACCAATTACTTTAACTAGCAACATCTTGATTAGGCCGCATATCACTTTTGTAATGACCTCGCCGGTTCCTTATTTGTTTCCATAAAGTCTGTGCAGGCCATGGTCCGTTAAGTATCCGGAGGTAATTGAATCTTCTTGAATAACATCGATTTACAAGGTGTTATTTGAAAGTTATTCAAAGCCGCCACGAATGACGCCAATACTTTTGTTTTACTTTCCAGCCTAAGAAATGGTATGATTACGATGTTTTTCCTTGAAAAAGTAATAAACTTGAATTCCAGTGCTCTTAATACAAATTGCGCTGAATACAGGTTATTTTGGGTGGTTATTCAACACCCATATACGCTACTACATTTGCTGTTACCAAGAAAAAGTTTATTAATGCAATAAGGGTTCGTATATGCGAGGAAAGTACTGTCTCAAAACAGGAAAAAAGCAGAAAAATAAATGGCCAAAACATCAACATAAGAATAACCGGAAAGGCCCCAGAACGCTCGGCACCGTGGATGAGCCATACTGCATTGGAAAGACGTTAGGGCAAAAACATCTGTGCCATACCTGCAGATGCTAAAGCAAAGGAAGGAGAGCGTCTACTACTTTGAAGATATGCTCATGATTCTCCTTAAGTAACGCAGTTATAATCGTTTATTTTATCCCATAATATATAAATAAATAGTATTAAGGCAATCAGGGGCTAATTAGTTGACCTAATACTGCATGTGCTTATAGCAATAGCCAGAAGTTGCATTTTGTGTTTGCTTTAAATAAAGCGTTGTATTGTTGGTACTTTGTTAGCTATATAATAACTTTGATAGCGAATTAGCACATGTCTAATTTTAATACCTTATCACAAAAATGACATTAACTTTCATCCGGTTGCTTGGGCAATTGACCCCGCAATTCTTAAGTAACTCATCTAACTTCCTGTTGTTACAAATCGCCGTGGAAGATTGACCATGGTCAACTTACTAAGTATATCAATTTAATCACTATTACAATTCCAGAATGAAAAAGCTTTCTTCTTTACTGACCTGCCTGTTGGCTGGCTATGCTTCTTATGCACAAACTTTCACGACAGACGTAACCATCAATGCCTCGGTTCCAGTCGGTCATGGTTCAGGGTATACCTCCTTGTGGTTTCCTAACGCAACCTCCGTTATGCCGGAAGTAAGTTCGACTTACGCTGGTATAGCACTTTCGTCAAACGTTATCCGGTCTGCCAGTACAGGATGGGCCTTTGCAGATGCCTCGAAACCGGCCTGGCGCCTCTTTATGGGGCATGGTTCGGTAACCGATAACTTTTATATCCAACGCTCTGGTCCGACAAACTATAATCCGCAGACTTATTTCATAATAAAAAACACAGGTAACATCGGAATTGGTACTAATAATCCCCAGGCAACGCTGAACATCAAGGGGCCAACACCAGGATTGATTAAATTAAATCCTAGTGCAGACAATGGAGAAGCCAGTATACAATTTAGTACAAAAGCATCAGAGACCGATAACACCTCAAAATGGGCCATTGGGCCGGGTGTTTACAGCACCGGACAGAACTTCGCTATTGGCAGCACTTTTTTCAATAGCGCTGTTGCGACGTTCCAGACCAATGGCAATGTTGCTATTGGTACCACAGATGCCAAGGGTTATAAACTGGCCGTTGCCGGTAACATCCGCGCAACTGAAATAAAAGTGGAGGCGCTACCATGGCCGGATTATGTATTTAAGCCAAGTTATAAGCTGCCGTCACTTACTGAGGTAAAGGAATACATTGAAAAAAATAAACACCTGCCGGATATGCCGTCAGAGCAAGAGGTGGCAAAAGAGGGCATCAGCCTGGGCGAAATGAATAGGCTATTGCTTAAGAAAGTTGAAGAGTTGACACTTTACCTGATTGAAAAGGATAAAAAGGAAGGTTTGCAAGAGAAGGTCAATAAAAGACAGCAACAACAAATCAATAAACTATATCGGTTACTAGCAAAAAAGAAATAATTATATAATATTTTCAAGATTAACTCAATTTTATGAAATGTGTCTTTCATATAACTTACCTACTGCTGTTCTTTACAAACCTTAGGATATGTGTAGGGCAGGCTACGCTACCACAATTAATACCACCATCACCTGAGTCCTCGGCACTAATAAGGTTGTTAGACTTTCCCCCTCAACGGATCTACCGGTGTGCCAGGTGTTAATATTCCTATACTTGAGGTTAAATCAGGTTCTTTATCAGTTCCTGTTTCTATCAGCTATGATGCAGGCGGTAGAAAAGTTCTTGACCAAACTGGGCCGTTAGCGATTGGGTGGGTCATCAATGCAGGCGGGCGGATTTCGCGCACCATACATGGCAAATCTGGTGAAAATATTACAGCTCATCTAAAACGTGCTGCTGAGCTTGACCAACGAATACAAAGTGATTTTGAATATATAGGTATGACAGGACAGGATAATAAATATGATATCTTTTCTTACAATTATGGTTCAACAAGCGGCAAATTTATCTTCTTTGACAGTCAACCAATCTTGATACAACCAAAACCAATTTTGATTGAAAGAGGCGATGGTTTCCCTGAAAAGATTGTTGACGAAAAAGGAATAGAATATACATTCACTAGTCAAGAGTTAAGTTATGTTCAATCAGCAAATTCACCTATAACCAGCAAATTGCTGACTTCCATAATATCTGCAAATAAAAAAGACACAGTATTATTTGCTTACAAAGCCTTCGGCGTAACAGATCCGCAGCAATCAGGCTCGCTTGTTATTACTGACAATTATGACACAAATGGTTCGGATCCAGGCGGTTGGTCAGATATGAAGCCTAGCTACTCATACTCGGAACAAAGCAATGTTGTTAATTATACCGTACAAAGGCTGACTTAAATATCCTTAAAGCAAGGGAGACTCAAGGTCAATCTTAATCAAAATACAGGACAACTGCAAAACATTGAGGTGTATGATAAAAGTCTTCAACTTATAAAGTCGGTCAGCTTTGTTACATCAGTATTGGATGCTCCTTCCAATACTGGAGTGAATGAAAAGTTAAAATTGGATAGCATTTTATTCAAGGATAGAAATAATCAACTGGTGGATAAATACAAATTCGAATACCAGCCATCTTTCAATTTCAATGCTACCCAACAAGATCTTTGGGGCTATCTCAATTCTGGCGCCAGCAATTCTCGGTATGTTCCTACCTATGACAATATTCTTTTATCAAGCACAGATCATGGAGGACCATACACTTATAATTTTACAGGTGCAAATTATAAAAATCCGTCATTTATGGTAGCAGGTGTCATAAAGCGGATAATCTATCCGACTGGTGGAATAACGGAATTCTTTTTTGAGCAAAATCAGGTTAAAGTTGTTTCTGGGACGCATTACGAGGCACCAGGATTGAGAATAGCAAAGGTCAGAACTAGTGACGGGAATGGAAACTTTGCGTATAAAACCTATAAATATGGCGAAAATGAAGATGATTATGGAAGCTTGAATTCTGCCACGGTTATGGATTTCCCTAATTATATGCAGTACCTGAGTTCTGAAAAGAGGTTAGTATAGTGGCAATTGGGAAAAGTCGGAGTACAAGTGATAAGCAAAAGAATCAGAACTTATACTGGAAACTTTTTACCTGATATAGCCGAATACCTGAATATGCCGGTATTTTACTCAAAAATTACAGTATATGAAGGTAGTCCAAACAATAATAATGGTAAAACAATTTACAGATATGGTAATTTTGTTCCTCATAGCGAATCAACTTTGCCCACCCCTAGGTTTAAGCAGCCTGAGTTCACCTACTCCATATCAGATCCCTATCTACAAAAACGTTATATAAAAGAATACAACTACTGGTGCACTAGCCAGTTGGTAGGTACAGAACTTTTTGAAAGAAATGGATCTGAATACAAACTGAGAAAAAGTTCTTCTTACTATTATGAACCTGTATCAACAGGAACTTACCGCGGCTTACTAATCGACAAGTATATCGAGTTTGATAATTTTCAAAATGATGGATTTAGATTTGCTACCAGTCCTTTTGAATTACCCACATATCAATATGCCGATTATTATGTCAGCACAGGACACCTTGATTTAAAAAGTTCGTCGGAGTCAATCGATGGCGTAGTTACAACAACCAACTACACTTATAACTCACATCTTTTAAAAGATGTTATAAGCGTTGCAAAAAGCAATGGTGATACTATTAAAACTGCTATTATATATCCTTTCGATTTCATTGATGATATATATAAGTCAATGGTTATAAGGAATATGATTGATTTCAACGTCGTTAGTGAGGTTAGCAAAGGTGGGGGGTAGCACTTAGTGGTGTGAAACTATATATAAAGACTGGGGCAATGATATTATCGCACCGGAGGTGATTTACACCAAAAAGCGGATCCAGCAGCCTTGAGCCCAGGGTACGTTACCTGGCTTATGATAAATATGGAAATCCTGCCAGCTTTAAAAAAGAGGGTGGACCGGTAATCAGTTACGCCTTTGGATATAATAACACGGTTCGTATAGCAGAGGCCAATAACGCTAGTTTAAGCCAAATAGCTTTTACAGACTTTGAAGCTTCGAATACCGGAAACTGGACTTAGTCATCAAGTGGGTTAACCGAGCTTATAAGCAGTGTATCTGGGACCAAAGCATATAAGGGAACTATAAACTCTGTGAGAAATTTTAAAAAATAACATCACCAGATACCATCACTACTGGAGGGTTAAAACATGTATGGTATGTAAAAATTGATGGTCAATTAGCATACTTCATTGGGCTGGCTTTTATCCAATTCACACGGATTTGCATTTGAGGGCATGAACAACATATATATATATATATATATATATATATACCTCTTCCAAAATAAGGATAAGACAAGATATCAATTAAGCTTGTCTGAAATATTCAACTATATATTTACTCATAATTCTGCCGCAATATCTAATAAGAGTTCTGTTGTCGGTAGAAATAATATGTAAGTAAATTGATAAGTTGGGAGCAAGTGTAAGTATTTTGATAAATTATAATTTTAGTATATCCAAAGTTAAAATCCTTAACAGACTGTTGAATATAAAAATATCAATAGTTAACCATTGCTTTGCCGAAAAAAATATTTATTTTTAAAGAAAAATAACAACCTCCTTAACTGATAAATTTTATCACATCCTTATGCCTATCATACGAGCTGATTGTAATCAATTATTTAAGTAATTTGCTTATTCTTCTTGATACTAAACCTAATAACTGCAAAGCTGAATGGCATAGCCATGCCTGTTAAGCTTGAACCAAAATACTTAATTCAACCTTCCATACCACATTCATGAAAAAACTTTGCTTCTCTTTGTTAGCTGGCTTAATAGCTGGTTACACTTCTAATGCACAAACTGTAATTCCTCAGTTATCCCCTAACGGAGGTCCAATGAATAGTTCAGGTTCATGGGTGTATTTTGCATCTGGCGGAACTAAAGTTTCCATTCAGGAGACATGGGGGCTTAATTTAACTGGTGCAGCTGATAGACCTGTAAGACTTTTCAATTCAAGCCTTCTTGTTGGTTATGCAGGATATGGTATTAACTATGGTACAGATAACGCTTACATATCAGGTAATGTTGGCATCGGTACTTACAATACCTTCGCAAAACTACAAATTCAAGGAGGATTTGATACTAACGATGGCCGGTTAGCTATCGTTCAAGCCAATAAAAATAACGGAAATTATGCAAGTCTATTTCTTAAAACAGATGATGACCCAACCAATTCTAGATTAAAGACTGGTTTGATGGCGACAGGAGTCGGTAGTTGGGGAGTTGCCGATTTGAGCTTCATTTTAAATGGAGAAGCCAATCACAATAACGCAACTATTGCCGATACAAAGATGATCATCAAGGCATCGGGTAAAGTAGGTATAGGTACTCAAAATCCAGATGCACAACTTACAGTAAAAGGTACGATTCATGCATCTGAAGTTAGAGTTGATATTAATGTTCCCGCCCCCGACTATGTATTCGATAAAGACTATAAAATCAGGCCTTTAGTTTATCTAGAAGAATACATATCAACAAATAAGCACCTGCCAGAAATACCATCAGCTAAAGCGATTGAAAAAGAAGGTGTCAACTTAAGTGAAATGAATATGAAACTGCTTAAAAAAGTGGAAGAACTCACATTGTACCTGATTGAGCAAAATAAACAGCAGGAAGGTTTACGGCATCAGCTTAAGTATCAGCAAAAAGAGATTAATCAATTAAAAAAGCAAATTAAACCGAAAGGATAACAGCAACTTCTTTTCACAATTATGAAACGATTTAAATTATTTCATCAGCAATCTTGCTGCGGGCTACTCTTTTAAGCACAAGAAAAAATTATAACTAATGGTATTAACATAATCAATACATCTGATCCAAAAGCCGCAGATATTGTCATTGGAAGCGATGCAGGAACGAGGCATGATGCAAGCATCATGTGGTGGTCTAATACAAATGCATCAAGGCTATCTAACATGGTGACATATTTTATATGTCAATTTGGAATACAATAGATGCTAACGTTAAGTTTTCTGCCAAAATAGGTGGAACCATTTTTTTTTAAGGTGCACCGGGCATTGGCACGCTAGCGCCACGAGCTCGTTTGGAAGTAGGCTTGCCACTTAACAATGTATCTCAGTCATCAGGTTTGTTCCGTTCAGCGGGGCACCAGTCTTGGGGCCATGTATTGAACTTGGTAACAGATGATACAAACGGTGATGATCCCAGGCTGTTGTTTTGTTACCGGGCAGGTATTAAGCGCTGGGCGGCTACAGTAACTCTAATAATTTCAGTTTGTGGGAAGACTGTGCGGACGGCGTCTACGGCGGCAGATGGGGGCGGAGCGGCTAACTGTCACACCTGGTGGAAATGTGGGTATTGGTACCGGTGCGCCAAATGATAGACTTACAGTTGAAGGCACACTTTTTATGCGGCCCTTTGCCCAGCTTTCGTCCTTTCGGAATGCGAATAATAATTATATTAATTTATTTCTGGTCGGTACTATACGATATGAAAACGCCTCAGGAAATTATCGGGTTGTTGGTGAGGGGGGAAGTAACTACTTCGGTGCTATTCGCATGGATGCAACAGGCGGCAGTGTAGGCGCAATTAATTTCCATACAGGTGTGACGATTGGAGGTTCAGATTATATATCAGTAGCAATGATATAAATAAGTATAAACGAATGACTATAGTAGGAGATAAGGTTGGAATTGGCACGGACAATGCTGATGAACGGTTAACGGTATACGGCAACATTCATGCCCGAGGGGTAAAGGTTGATTTAGCAGGTCCGTTGCGGATTATGTATTCCTACCAAATTACAAACTTGCACCATTAAGCAGTATTGAGGCTTATGTAAAGAAACACCATCATTTACCGGAAATACCATCAGCTGAACAGGCAGAAAAAGAAGAATTGAACTTGGGTGTCATGAACGAAAAGCTTCTCAAGAAGGTTAAGAAACTTACACTTTATTTAATCGAAAAAGTTAAAAGAAAGAATTCAGGAAAGTATCAACAAAATGCAGCAACAACAGATTGATCATTTAAACCGGATATTAACAAAGCGAAAAATAGGGTTAAAAACAAGGCTTTAGCCTCGGAGTGATGAATAGGCTGCTGGATTGCTTTAATCCCTTGGCCACAGTCCTCATTCTTAACTTCACATTTGTCATATATAATTAATATAGAGCAATTTTTATATCTGAATCTCCAGAAGAAAGGTACTGCAATTTGTTACCCCGCAGGGCCCGCTTTCAGGCGACCTTTAATTCATTCAATAATTTCCTGATCGCCTTTTTTGACAGGTAGACCTGGGTTCCGACTTTTAGTGTTGGTACCGCCCTGCGCTTGAAAAACGAATAAAGCAGGGCTCTGTCCTTGCCGAATATCACCTCGAGTTCCGGGATGGTATAGCAATATTTAATTTCGAGCGGACCGCTGTCTTTCTGGTTAGCCTTTCTGATCGCATCGAGCGCAGCTGCCCTGGGCTTTTTCCGGTCCCTGAAAAGTTTGTCCACTTCAGCTTTCGCATAAAACACCGTTTTCTGATACTCGATTTTGGGTATCTGCTTCCGGGATAAAAGGGTATAAAGGCATTGGCGGTCCATGCCGAACATGGTGGTCAGTTCTGTTACACTGTAACAGCGTTCGCGGGTTAATGCCACCGGCTGAACCTGCTCAGGCGACTTGGTCGTTGATTCCGATTTTATTGCTTCCACACGAGTGTATTCTAGCATATCCACAACACTGCTTTTAACGATTCTGGTTAGGCGGGAAGACAGATTGCTGGCCAGCAGTTTTCCTTCGCGGATCAGTAGGCGGATCATCTTCGGCGATACGCCCAACATCTCGGCAGCTTCGTTGACGCTAAGTATAGGCTTCTAATAAGTATCCTTTCTCTTCTTTGTTTCCCGGTAAGTAGTCTCTTCATGACTGGCTGCGATTTTCAGCTGGCGGAGACGGTCCTTATATGCTTTGCGCGAACAGTCATGTGAACAGAATTTAGTCACCGTTGTCCGGGTCATGAAGCCATTTTCCGCAGTGCTGGCACTGTCGTTTTACCTGGATTTTTGAGCTCATAATTTCTCCCAAAATAAGGTAATTTTAGCTGTTTTAAGGGCATTTAAGCGCCCTGATATCTGACATACAATGTACTATCTGTTTCACCTGTCCTTCGCCATGGGATAAAAGAGGGACAAATAGCGTCAAAAGAAATCCAACCAAATCTCAATATACCCCAGATTGAAAAAGGCCATGGTTCTCAACCACAGCCGTTTTTCTTTCCTTTATTAGGATTTACTTTCCTTTGTTATGACTCCCTTACTTTCCAATACAGAACTTTGAAAAGATATTATCCAACAAATCGTCTGTAGTTACAGCACCCGTTATTTCTCCTAAATAATACAGGGCTTGTTTTATATCCATGGCCAAAAAGTCAGAGGTAACATTGAAATCAATTCCTTGTAGTGTTTTGATTAGTGACTGCTCGGTTTTTTGCAAAGCTTCAAGATGGCGCACATTAGTTACCAGTGTTTCATTTGTGTTTAGCTTACCTTGTATACTATGGTTATATATCAGCTGTTTAAGATCGTCAATATGTATCTTATCTTTAGCTGAAACGGGTATTAAGGCAACTGCCTCAGGTAATAACTGGCTGTAGTCGATGCCTTGATTTTGAAGATCAATTTTGTTTGCGATAACGATAGTTGGCAAACCTTGGCGATATAGATCATTAATATCCTGCTGTAAATCTTCGGCTTGTAGATTTTCCACGTCAAATACATACAATAGCAAAGCCGACTGGCTGATTTTCTCCATCGTCTTTTGCACGCCTATCTGTTCAATAGCGTCGGTAGCTTCACGTATACCAGCGGTATCTATAAGCCGGAAATTGATACCGTTGATGTTAAGGATTTCCTCAATGGTATCACGGGTGGTACCGGCAATGTGGCTCACAATAGCCCGCTCTTCATTAAGCAATGCATTTAGTAGGGTGGATTTACCGGCGTTAGGCCGACCAGCAATCACAGTATTGATGCCCTGCTTTACCGCGTTTCCTAATTCAAAAGACTGAATCAGTCTGCCAATTACTTTGGTAATATCATGTATCAGTTGCTTGAGTTGGGCACGGTTGGCAAACTCTACATCCTCTTCCGAAAAATCCAGTTCCAGTTCTATTAATGAGGCAAATTGTACCAGTTGCTCACGCAAACTCTGCAGCTCATTGCTATATCCGCCCCGTAGTTGCTGTAAGGCGGCTTGTTGCGATGCTTTCGAGTCAGACGCAATTAAATCTGCAACCGCCTCGGCCTGCGATAAGTCGAATTGCCCATTCAGGAACGCCCTCATGGTAAATTCACCCGGCTTAGCCGCACGTGCACCATTTCTGATCAGTAGCTTAATGATAGATTGAATGATATAAGGAGAACCATGACAGGAGATCTCAACAACATTTTCACGCGTATAAGAGCGTGGGGCAACAAAAAGTGATATCAATACTTCATCAACAACCAAGCCCTCATCTACGATAGTACCAAAGTGAATGGTATGCGAGGCTTGCTGGGTTAAATTCTTACCCTTGAACACCTGGTTGGCAATTATAATCGCGTCAGTGCCCGACAAGCGAATTACAGCAATAGCACCGCTGCCATTAGGAGTAGCTAAGGCTACAATAGTATCTTGCGTATCAATATTCATATTACGGATACAAAATTCAGCATTTAAAATTACAAATCTGTTTTGTGTCCGTCACATTTCCAGCCAATTCACCAATCATTCATTTTACAACTCAAGCGAGTGTAATAAATTAAACAATAGGAAATTTAATTGCTTATGGTATTGTGTATTTCTAAACTTTAATGGCTTATGAAGAAAATTTACTACATCGCACTATCAACTATGCTTATCTCTGCGGCTTGCAGTTCGCCGGCTAAAAAGCAGCATGAAGACCGTCAACGGAATATTAACGACTTGCAGAATGTTGGTGCGGGCGCATCAAAAGAGGATGAGAACAAGCCTGCGGGTGGAGCATTAACCGATAGTACCCGCATGGATACTACCGGAAATATAGATAAGCGCAATTAAAGCGTCTCTTTGAGATCGCTAAACTTTGCAATGTCTGCTATCTGGCTGCCGTCTGTTTTGCCGAAGCCATAAGCAGCATATATCATCGGAACGCCCGCTTTGGTGCTTGAATCAAGGTCACCTTGCGTATCACCAACATATACGGGGTTTTGTAAGTTGTGGTCCTTTATAATGTCTATAATATTTAAGTATTTAGGCTGAGTTTTAGTACCATAGCACTGGTGGCCTGCGAAAGTGCTTTCCAGATTATTAAGGGTTAGAAATAACTCGATATAACCACATTGGCAGTTGCTTACAACAAACAATTTATAGCGGCTGGCCAAGTCTTGTAAGGTAGCCTTCAGATCAGGGTACAGTTCGCCACCGTAAGCGTTCAGCATCTCCAATTCGTACTTAGCGCAATGGGATTTAAATTCCTCACGCACCTCAGGAGTGAGGTAAGGAAAGAGTTTTTCAAATATGGCGTCGTAGGCCATACCGGCTATGCCGCGCACATCGTCGGCGGTAATATCGTTGGTAATATAATCAACTTCGTTTTTTGCTTTTTGCCACGCGTTGGCTACGGTCACAGTTGAGTCCCAAAGCGTGCCGTCAAGATCAAATATAATGCTGTCGAATTTATGTTTCAGGTCTTGTTGCATATGTCTGTTTTACAGCGGCAAAAGTAAAATATTATTTAACCAGGAGGTGTTTCAATTCAATAAAGTGACAGCCCTGCAACAAAATTGCACTTCTGTAGTTTTAAATTGCACACCTCACTCAATCTGTACTTTATGCGCCACGGTGGTATATTTAAATTTATGCTGATACTTATGGGTATCAGTTTTTTGCTTGATTGGTATGTTTATCATGGATTAAAAACCTTAGTTACTGATAAAAGCACGCTGACCAAAAATATTGTATTGTGGGGATACCTTCTTATTTCCATCATTGTAACACTTTTATTATTCACAGTAACTTCGGGATCGGTGAGTACACGAGGCATGTCGCCACGTGATATGTGGATCCTGAGTATTTTTCTTGGGCTGCTGGTAACCAAAGTTGTATTCGTACAGGTATTATTTATAGGTGATATCAGCAGGCTAATCATAGGTGCCGTCAATCTTTTAAGGGATAAGCCAGGAGTGGAGGGCTACATACCTGGCCGGAGGAAGTTTGTGAGTACAACAGCACTTGCGTTAGCAGCAGTTCCATTTGGTTCGTTTTTGTATGCGATATTTAAAGGCAAATACGATTATAAGGTACACCGTCAAACTTTGTATTTTGAGGACCTTCCGGAAGCTTTCGATGGCTTTACCATCACACAATTATCTGATATACATTCGGGCAGCTTTGACAATGCTGATGCCGTTGCTAAGGGTATTAAACTGGCTAATGACCAGAAGTCAGATCTTTTTGTTTTCACCGGCGATTTAGTAAATAACGGCGCGTGGGAGATAGAACCATATATTCATCTGTTCAGTCAGCTTAAAGCGCCCTATGGCCAGTTCTCTATTTTAGGAAATCATGATTATGGTGATTACATTGAATGGAATAGCCGACAGGAAAAGGCCGCTAATTTAGATAAGCTAAAAACGCATCACAAAGATTTAGGTTACCGGTTGTTATTAGACGAAAATGTGGAACTTACTAAAGACGGGCAAAAAATCGTCCTAATTGGTGTACAAAACTGGGGAAGGGGTTTTATCCAAGTCGGTGACCTCGACAAGGCATTAAAGGGAGTTGAACACAATGATTTCAAAGTACTGTTATCTCATGATCCTACACACTGGGAAGACGTTATAAGATATCATCCAAGTAATATTCATATAACTTTATCAGGCCATACACATGGTGCACAGTTTGGCGTTGAAACTGATTCTGTTCGTTGGAGCCCGGTAAAATACCGGTATCTGGATTGGGCTGGACTGGCATCACAAAATAATCGCTATCTGTATGTCAATAGAGGGTTTGGCTTTTTGGCCTTCTCTGGCAGGTTAGGCATATGGCCCGAGATTACCGTTATAACATTAAAGAAGAAATTGGCATAAATAAAAAAAGCTACCCTAAATAAGGTAGCTTTTTCTGTTTAATATATCTATTATTATTAAAGAGATACGATAGCAGGTTCAGCAGTAATTTGGGTGTTGCTTACTGAATAGAATTTCTTTTTGCTAGTTGGAGACTTACTTTTCTTAACTGCTGGCTTAGCTAAGGTAACAGTTGGATAGGCGCTGGCCTTAAGTAAGTTATTGTTAATAAATATATTCTCATCATCGGCTACCTTAGTAGATGCATATAATCGTGTAAAAGCTGGTTTTATTTTGGTGTCCTGCTCTAACAAATTGTTTAATACGGTTAAACGCAAGGCTTCTTTCAAATCCTTTTTAGCCAGATTATAATCTTTTATATCCATTTTAATGCCTGCCAAATCAACCAAAGTAGAAATGATGTATTTGGTATCCTTCTGCTGGCGAGCCAGGTAATTGGCTTGTAAAACAAACCATTTTGCTTGTGCGAATTTGTTTTGTGAACGGTATGCCTTAGCTAAGTCGCTATAGCTGTTTCTTAAACCTGTAGTATCTGATATTTTAGAATATAAGTGCAGCGCCAGCATTGTGTAGTTAATGGCGTTCTCTGAATAAATGCGCTTGGTGTACCGGTTAGGGGCGCTATCAAAATTCATGTAGCAACCGGCAAGCCTGGTATAAATATCAGCTTTGGCCGAATCGATAGTAGTAACCTGCAGCTTTTGTTTCAGGCTGTCAATTGAATCAGCATAGGCGAAATTTAAAAAGCTGATAGCGAATAATATATAAAGTGTAGCTGTTTTTTTCATATACAAAGCTGTACTTAATATGTACTTCTCTGTTAAAACAAATAGCGTGCCGTTTACTTAAAGTAATTCTTTAAGTATCAAAGTCGGGCAAAAATGATTAATTATTTAGCGGATGATAGCTTCGTATCGGAGCAATGCTTCGCGTAAAAAGCGCCACTTGGTACTTAGGTAGTTGAATAACAGAATACCTATAGCAGCGCAGGTAATGCCGGCCATTACATCCATCACATAATGATGGCTGGTATAAACCGCAGCAAACCAAATTCCCACCATCACAATAGCGAAAAACGCATTAATTAAACCAAGGCGGTTTTTGATGCCGTAGTAAAATACAATAAGCGGGTAACTGGAATGAAGCGAGGGCATAGCCGCAAATACATTTGAGCCTTTAGCGTAAATAGACTTAAACACAGTTACCCCAAAAAATGCATCAAAGCGAGCTAAGCCTGCAGTATTGCCCGGGGTATGCGCATGAAAGGTAAAGCCATTAAAATGTACATACCATGGCGGTGCTGCCGGATAGGTATAGTACACCACAAACCCTAACAGATTGACCAGCACAAACGTAAGCGAGAAACGCAAAAACTGATTACGGTTGGTAAAAAATAAATAAGCAGCAAAGGCTAATGGAACAGGTATCCAGCATAGATAAAAGATACCGGTCAGTACATCCAAAAAGGACAGGTGATGTATCCACCAGTACTCATTAGGCGTCAATAAGAGATTACCGCTCTTAATGCCGAACAGGTGCTTTTCGGTGTTATAAAGGTCTGCAATATGTACCGGATTATAATTGTAATTTGGAAATGCCTTCATGTAATCGAAGATGATCCAGTATACAATGAATATGGAAAACCCCAGTATAAACTTACGGGTGATGCCTGAGGAGAAATAAAGAGAACAGAATATGCCTACCAGTACCAGTTGATCTGATTTGTAGCCCACCAAAAAGTACGAAACAATCAGGTATGCAACAGAAACCAGAACAACCGTTAGTGCAGATTTTAAAGTAACTGGCGTGCCTTTACTGAGGGCGATGCTCATTGGTTACTTCTTATTTAGAAAATCGGAATTGAATACTTTATCCCAGATAGGAGAGCTTACACCATAACCCTTGGAAGGATCGGAGTAGTGATGCAACATATGGTGCTGTTTAATTCTTTTCCATAAACCTCCTTTAAAATTAAAGTGGTGAATGGCATAATGCGTCATATCATACACCAGGTAACCCAACAAAAAGCCAGGGAAGAAGGCGTAGATATAAGTGGCCGGTAATACCGCATTAAAAGCAATATATAAAATCAAAGCCATTGGTATGCTGGCCGATGGCGGCATAACCAGGCGCTTTGCATCACTTGGGTAATCATGATGTACACCATGAAAAATGAAGTGTATGCGCAATGCCCATTCCGCTTTGGGCACAAAGTGAAATACATAGCGATGCAGTATGTATTCAGCAAAAGTCCAAAAAAGTAAACCAGCTGCAAACATACCGGCAACACCAGCGATAGTCAAAGTACTTTTGGCAACAGCGAGATAAACCAGGTAACTGATTATCGGCACATATACAAATAAAGGAACAGTAAAATGGACTTTAGACAGGGCCTCCAAAAGATCACTCTTAAACATCCTTACGGATTCTTTGGAGTTTGAAACATAATTCTTTTTCATCACTAATCAGGGTTTGAAACGTTCAACAACTTCTTTATTTGTTGTCGGGTCAGTTCCTTTTATTTCCACAAAACGTACATTGGGAACCCAGAACGATCCTCCTTCAATTCTAACAAAAATACGGTTAATTATTATTTGCTTCTGTGAAATTGTTGCGAAGATATGATATTTTCCGTCGTTACCCTTCATCAAGGTAAGCGGTAATTTTTTGTATGACACAAATCTGATATCATACCGGCCATTACCCAGGCTTTTTGACGTTAAACCGTAGGCAAACTTGCGCTGAATAAAACCTAACTCTTCATGTTTGCCGTTCTCAGTGTACCTGATCCAGTAGGGATGTATCGGTTCATCTTCATCAGGCAGGCCGTTGTTATCCAGTTTTAATTCGTATACTATGGTATTTGCGTTAGGTGTGCGTTGCACGTAAAATAACCTGCTTACATTAGCAGGCAACGCCGGATAAGGGTTACCTGGTAACTGGTAGAAGTTTTTAACCGTATCAGCAGGCGCATTGGCATTCACCGTATTTGCTGCTGACGCATTAAAGCTTAAAGTAAGTAAAAGTGCTAAGCCAGCTAAGGGCATCAATTTCATTAGTTGGAATTATTTTTTGTTTCAGATGCAGAAAGAGATTTTTTTGCATCCATGAGGCGATTAAAAGCTGTGATATTGGTTAATACGGCCAGTATGGTAATTGGTACTGTAAAAAGCGACATGGTTTCAAACACATGAAACGGAATACCGGGAATGTACAGCTTGTAATTTCCACCGATATAATTAGACGAAATGCCACACAGCAACGCACATAGGCCAATGGTAACTACGCGTTCCGGGCGCTGCATCAAACCACCTTTACATTCAACTCCCAAGCCTTCGGCACGGGCGCGCACATAGCTTACCATCATGGAACCGATTAAAGCTATAAATGCAAAAATTGAGCTTAAAAAGTAGTGTTGCGCAACCAGGTAATAACAGATGCCTAAAAACATGATGAGCTCGCTATAGCGATCCAATACGGAATCATACAGAGCGCCGAATACCGATTTCATGTTACCTAAGCGGGCCACCTGTCCATCAAGCATGTCGAACAAGCCAGCAAACAAAATTAAACCGCCAGCCCAGGCCACAGATGAAAGGTCGCCGCGTTGCTTGTCTTCGGCTCCAAAAATGAAAATGATTGCAACACCAACGTTCAGCATAAAGCCAATAGAGGTAACTGCATTGGGTGTAAGCCCGATTTTGATCAACAGTTTTACAAACGGGTCGATCACTTTATAAATTCCTAACTGCAAACTGGTGCGTAAAGATGTAGTTTGCTGCGCCATTTTTTCCATGTGTTTAAGGGTACAAAAGTAATTAAAAAACAAAACTTACCCGAGTGCGGACACCCCATTCTGCAACATTCGGGTGGTCCAGATAATTAAAGCGTCTTACGAGGTCGACCCGTAGTACTTTAAAAATATTTTCGATACCTACACTACCTTCCACATAAGGCTTGTTACCTAATGCGTAGGTGATAGGATCTCCATTCAACTCTTTCGGAAAGTCATATAACGAAGGGTGTAAATCGGGATTATTTTCATCACGGATACCACCCCAAAGTGCTTTTACAGATAACGTTTCACGCCATTTCAGTTTCTTGAATAACGGAATACGATTAAAGAAATAACCGTTAAAGTGCTGGTCTACATTAATGCTTGCATAGTGATCGCTCACAAACTCCAGGAAGTTCATCAGATTGTATGACAACAAATCGTAAGCATAGGTTTGGTTAGCACGATGAATAGTTAGCAGTGGATAGGGGACGCTGCCAAAAATGTTTCCACCTTCGGCTGTGATGTCCACAAAGCCCAATTGCTTTAAAGTGGTGTGCTTATAGACATTAAGCATCAGGTTCTGATAGCTATTCTCGCCACCTAAAACATTTTTTAAGCCGGCTGTATAGTTCAAAGTAATAACCGGGTACTTGGTATAAAACTGTACACGGTATATCTTACCCTGATAAAACTCTTCATGCGGAGCATAACGCAGTTGTACGGTAGCTTGCGTGGTCGTCAGATTGTCGATTACGTTCGGTGCGTTATTAACCTGATTAATAAAATATAATGAACCGGCAGGCGATTGTGTCCACTTTCTGAAACCTAAGGTGTAAGAGAAATGGCTGGGAAACTCGTGCACATAATCAATCCTGTAAAAGTCATTATACAGGTATTTATCATTATTGCCACGCTTAAAGGAAAGCAGGAAATTGTCTTCGCGTACAAACTGCAGTTCCTGACCAGGAATCCGGGTATCGCGCTGGAAACTCGCTCGAATATATTCTTGCGGAAAACGATATATCTGTTTGTCTTTTAAAGAATAAGTGCCGCTGAAAAACATCTTCCATTTCTCGTCCTTAAATCCGTAAGCGCCGTAAGTTTCAAACATCAAACGCTTACTGAACTGTGGCGTCGTGCGTCCACCTAAACGCAACCTGAAACCTTCAATAGGGTTGAAGCTATAAAAGGTGTTAGCCGGTCCCAATTCAATCGGTCCGAAGCCTTTGTAGCCAGCTAACAATAAAGACGCAATATCAATTGTGCGCTTGAATGATTTCATGCGCGACAAACTATCCACGTTAGCGTAAACCTTTGATTGTGCCTGGTTAAGTGTATCCAGGCGGTTTTCCTGCCAGAACTTTTCACTGCGGTGCTTTACCTCTTCCGATGCAATGGCCAGTTCGCCCTCATAAGTAGTGTCAGGACGGGGCTGATTTACCTTATAACTTTTAAAGGTAACTGTGCGCTGCCCAAATACACCGCCTTTTTTATTTTTTGAGATCCCAAAATCGGCAAGGGTATTATTACGGCTTAGATGAAATCGCCCGTCTGGATTTTGCTCAAACTCCAGGTTAATATTTAATTCTTTAACCCAGTTTAAATTGATCTTACGATTCAGGGTCAGATCGGCCTTTTGTACGGCATAGTTTCCGTCCAGCGTAATAAATATGCTGCCCTCGTACAACATATCGTATACGTTGCGGGGGGTGAAGCTAAGTTCGACGAGCTTTGTGTTGTTAAAAACTATCGTGTCTGTAATAAAGAATTTATAAACGTTAGGGGCATTATCGGAGATGGGACTCAAAAATTCGTTGGTGAATAATACGGCACTATTAGCGTAAATATCAACATCGGCATATAAGTGCTTAAAGTAAACACCAATGCCTTCGCTGTCGACAAATGATCCGAAGTTTACGCCCTTTTCGCCTAATACCGTCGTTTTTTTCTTCTCAGGACTTTTGCGATAATAAACCTGCGAAAGTTTTTCATTTAAATAAATCGGTAACAGATTCTTGCCCGGAACGGTGGTCGTGTCGCGGTTATCTAACAGGAATTTATATTTCCTGAAAAATTTCTTGTCTGCAATGGTAGCTGAAACATTCATGAGCGACAAGGCCATGCGCTCATACTGCCTGTATTCTACAAAATTATAGCTTTCCGGACGGTTCTTTTCCTTATTGGCTATTACTTTACGAATAAGTTCAACAGCCGGGTTATCCTTATTCGTGTATCTCTTTTTTTTGGATGAGCGTACCAGAACATCGCTAAGCTGCCTGTTATCGGGTGCAAGGCGAATGGTTACTTCTTGTTCTACACCCGGCTTTACCGTTATTGTAGCAGCCTTATAGCCAACAAAGCTGGCTTGTACCTGCGTATAAGGTTTATCGCCACGTAGGGTAAAACGTCCGTTTGCATCAGTACTGATACCAATTGAACTTCCCGGAAACCCCACAGATACATAGGGCAGCGGTTGCCTGTTTGATGCATCAGTAACGGTGCCGCTAACAATTGTGTTTTGGGCCGATGCCAAAGTGGCATACAGCATAACCAGTATCAGGGCAAGGATGGTTCTAATAGGATTGAAGTACATAATGTTATAAGGCCGGTAACAAATGTTAACTAAGCAATTTAATGTATTTGTTAATATTTTGCACTTTATGCTGTAAATATTGCAATGTAAGACAAATATGTCTGTAAAATGTTACACTTTAACCTGCTATTTACCATCACCTCAAAATTAAGAAAAAAGCCTTAGGAGATATATCTTTCTAAAGTCAAAACCGCTGCCAATCAACGGCTTTTCAAATACAAGTCATAAAAAAAGGCCGTCAAAGATTAACGGCCTTTCTCTTTTGATATTATAAATGGGCTTACAGCACATCTACTAAGTCCTGGTAGTAATCCAGTCCTAAGTGAGTGATTAAATCTTCACCCATCATGTGGCGTAATGTGTTTTGCAGTTTCATCAATTGCTTGAATATATCGTGCTCCGGACGCAGACCTTGTGCTGTTTGAGGCGATTTCAGGTAGAATGATAACCATTCTTGAATACCGCTCATTCCGGCACGTTTAGCCAGGTCGCTAAACAAAGCCAAATCCAAAGCAACCGGTGCAGCTAAGATTGAGTCGCGGCACAGGAAGTTGATTTTGATTTGCATAGGGTAACCTAACCAGCCGAAGATATCAATGTTATCCCAGCTCTCTTTGTTATCACCATGAGGAGGGTAGTAGTTGATACGAACTTTGTGGTAAAGCTCACCGTACAATTCAGGGCTGATTTCCGGTTGGAAGATTTCTTCCAGTACGCTTAATTTAGATACTTCTTTAGTTTTAAAGTTATCCGGATCATCCAATACATAACCATCACGGTTACCTAAAATGTTGGTTGAGAACCATCCCTTAACACCCAGAGCGCGAGCTGCTAAACCAGGTGCAACGATTGTTTTCATTAAAGTTTGGCCTGTTTTAAAGTCTTTACCGGCAATTGGGGTTTCAGTCAGTTTTGACAGCTCAACCATTGCTGGAATATCAACGGTTAAGTTTGGAGCACCGTTAACAAAAGGAACGCCTAATTTTAAAGCAGCATAAGCATAAAGCATGCTTGGCGCAATGCGTTTATCATCAGCTTCTAAGGCAGCCTCAAATGCAGCAAGTGTTTGGTGAATGTCTGACTCCTCGAAGTAAACTTCGGTAGAACCACACCATAATACAACAACACGATCCAAGCCATTTGCTTCCTGGAAGTTTTTGATGTCTTCCATCAACTCATTAGCCATTTCTAAACGTGTACCTGCTTTAACGTGGGTGCCGTCCAAATTTTTAGCGTAATCTTTATCAAAAGCAGCTTTCATCGGCACAATGCCTTCCAGCTCAGCTTTTACAGAGTTTAATAAGCCTGGTTCCAAAACTTTGGCAGTCATGGCAGCTTCGTAAACGTTATCAGAGTACACATCCCATCCGCCAAAAACGATATCGTTTAATTGAGCCAGAGGAACAAAGTCTTTAATTTTAGGGTAGCGGTTTTCGGTTCTTTTACCTAAACGAATGTTACCCATTTGTGTAAGGGCGCCAATAGGTTGTGATAAGCCTTTGTTAACGGCTTCAACACCAGCAATAAGAGTAGTGGCTACAGCACCTAATCCAGGAATCAGGATACCCAGCTTACCATTAGCAGGTTTAACGTTATTTTCCATCATTCTTTTGTTTTCAAATTATAATAGACAGCGTGACTGTTTATTTTTTTTAATGTTGATTTTATCTGTATTTTATAACAGACTTATAATTTGCTTGCGCCAAAGTTACACCAATAAGTGAATATTATATATGACTTTTATCATTTGTTAATCATTTGATTAAATTTTGACAAAAGTGTCAAATTGGTGAATAACTTAGCTTTGAAGGTTTATATTTCCTTCTCGTAAATACGATAGGTTTTGTAAGGATCGCCTCCAATGGCTTCTATAGCTTTATTCACCATGTCGTTATGCTCAAGGGTCCAGGAAGCTTCTGCATAATCATAATCCTTGCGGCGATATTCCTTTATAATTGTACCATATAAACATGCCTCGATACCAAGCTTACGGTAACCTTCAATTACGCCTAATAACATAATACGAATGCCTCTTACCTTCTTTTTGTTGAACAGTAATTTGAAGATACCGGTAGGGAAGAGTCTTCCCTTTTTTATGGTGCGTAAAATTTGGTTGATATCGGGAATTGCAACCCCAAAGCCAACTATCTTGCCATCTTGTTCAGCAACATAAGCGAAGTCGGGATCCAATATCAGCTTTAAGTCTTTAGCAACGTAGTCGAACTCATTATCCGTCATTGGGAAAAAGCCCATGTTTTTATCCCAGGCATGGTTATATACCTCGCGCAGCTTATTAGCCTCTTCTTTAAAATTTTTAAGGTTTATTTTACGGATAACTATATTGCTGTTACGTTGCAGGCGATCCTTCAACTTATCAAGCAGTTGCAATGATTTGTCATTATAGTTCTGACCTTTCCAGCTCCAGGCAAGCAAATCAACCTGTTTATGTAAACCGTAGTTTTCAAACAGTGATATATAATACTCCGGATTATAGGGCATCATCACAACCGGCGGGCTATCAAAACCTTTAACTAATAAGCCACAGGTTTCGTTAGTTGATGGGTTAGTAGGCCCAACGAGTTTATTGGCGCCTTTCTCTTTCAGCCACTTTACAGCACTGTCAAAAAGCAAGTTTGCAACTTTCTGATCATTCACACAGTCAAAAAAACCAAAAAAGCCATCATTGGCTTGGTTAAATTTATTGTGGTTATTGTTTAGGATAGCTGCTATACGGCCAACGATCTTGTTATTATCGTTATAAGCTAAAAAGCACTGTAAAGAAGAATGCTCAAAAAACGGATGCTTACTTAGCAAATCTTTTTGAGCAATGTGCAGTTCTGGTACGTAATTGGAATCGCCGTTGTGTAAATCGTGCGGAAAGTCTATAAAGGCGGCAAGCTCCTTTTTGGAACTTACCGCAACTATTTTGATCATATTTTTTCTTTAACGGTGCTTACACCTACTTCTTTGAATACTCTCGATATTTTGTCCACAGCTTCATCAATCTGCGCGAAAGTATGCGTGGCCATGAGAGAGAAACGTAACAGTGACGAATCTGAAGGAACAGCCGGTGATACAACAGGATTTACGAATACGCCATTATCCTGAAGTAATTTAGTTACCATAAAGGTTTTATCGTTATCACGGATGTAGATCGGCAGGATAGGGCTTTCGGTTGGTCCTAAATCAAATCCTTCGTCAGTTAAAAGCTTCATGGCATAATTGGTATTATCCCAAAGCTTTTCAATGCGTTCAGGCTCAGATTCAATGATATCTAAAGCTGCAATAACACTTGCAACAGATCCCGGTGGCATACTAGCACTAAACATTAATGAACGTGCGCGGTGTTTCAGGTAATCGATAGTTTCGGCATCTGCAGCAATAAAACCACCTAAAGAAGCGAACGACTTACTGAAGGTACCCATAATCAAGTCAACATCTTCTGTCATGTTGAAGTGAGAAGCAGTACCGCCGCCTTTATAGCCAATTACACCTAAACTGTGTGCATCATCAACCATAATATTAGCGCCATATTGCTCAGCCAGTACAGCAACTTCAGGTAACTTTACGATGTCACCTTCCATGCTGAATATACCATCAACAGCAATCACTTTTGCAGCTTCTTCGGGCAGCAGGCTCAGTTTGCGTTCCAAATCCTGCATATCATTGTGCGCATACTTAATTACACGTGAAAAAGACAGGCGGCTACCGTCAATGATAGAAGCATGGTCATATTCGTCAAGTATCAGGTAGTCGTTACGGCCGGTGATGCATGATAAAACACCTAAGTTAACCTGAAAGCCGGTGCTGAATAAAACAGCGGCCTCTTTACCTACATAAGCAGCCAGGCGATTTTCAAGTTCGATATGGATGTCCAGTGTCCCGTTCAAGAATCTTGAACCTGCACACCCTGTACCATATTTATCAATTGCTTTTTTTGAAGCTTCTTTAATTGTAGGATGGTTAGTTAAACCCAAATAGGAATTGGAGCCAAACATCAATACCCGTTGGCCGTCAATAATTACTTCAGTATCCTGTGCTGATTCAATGGGCCTGAAAAAAGGGTAAACCCCTTTGTCTCTGGCCGCCTTTGCATCGGTGAACTGAGCAATTTTATCATGTAATTTTTTACGCATGTATTAACCCTGCTTAAATTTTTTGTAAAAATACTATCAATAGCTTAATAACTTATACTTGATATGTAAAATTTTTAAATATTGTCGATTAACCCAATATTATCTATCCGGCAAATTAATCAAAAATTTTTATTATTCGCTATCATCAAATTCTAATTTTTTTAAACAAAATGCTTCTTAGGTGTGTTAGTGCCAACTTTGTGTAAAAATCTTATTCGTTTTATACCTGTCTGCCCAATTGTTCCCATATTGCGCAACATCTAATTTTCTAATAAAAAACTAATGTCGTATAACGGCGTTTTGTTAGCGCGAGCACACACTGCAATATGAAAAAACACTATGTTCTTATAATTATCTCATTATTTAGTTTTCCATTAATCGGTTTGAGCCAAAATAGCCGCGATAGTTTAACACAACTGCTAACGTTGCGGCAATGTGTTGAATTTGCGCTGAGAAATCAGCCCGCTGTAAGACAGGCTACCATAGATGAGGACATTAACGAACGAGATATTCGCATTAGCTTATCGGCATGGTTGCCGCAAATCAATTCTACTGCAAGTTACCAGCGCTATCTGCAACGTACCACCTCAGTCGCAGGCGGAACAGGTACCGGAAATAACGGTGCCGGAACAGGAAATAACACTGGAGCAGGCAGCGGAACAGGCGCAGGAAACAATCCGGGTAATGGTGCAGGTACTAACCCCGGTACTATACCGAGCACAGGTTCACAACAATCGGTACTGGCATTAGCAAACAATGTTTCTTCCATTGGTGCACAGGCTTCACAGGTTATTTATAATAATGATGTAAATCTGGCATCAAGGGCGTCCAAATATTCCCGACAGTATTATAAGCAGAATACGCTGAGTACCCAGATCGATGTAGTATCTGACGTAAGCAAGGCCTTTTTTGATGTATTATTGTCACAACGCCAGCTGGAAATCATCAACGAAGACATCAGTCGTTTACAGCGCAACCAAAAGGATGCCTTATCGAGGTACCAAGCTGGGGTAGTTGATAAGACCGATTACAGGCAAGCCACCATTGCTCTTAATAACTCGTTGGCAAGCCGCAAACAATTGCAGGAAGCAGTAAACAGCCGGATATCTTACTTGAAACAGGTAATGGGCTATTTTCCGCAAAGGCCGTTACAGCTTTCTTACGATTCTACCCGCTATGAAACAGAGGCGGTAATTGACACCAACCAAGCTTTGGATGTAAATAACCGTATTGAATACCGATTGCTTGAAACCCAAAAATCGTTACAGAATTTAAACGTTACCTATTATAAATACGGTTTCCTGCCATCGCTTTCGGCCGTGGGTTCATACAATATGTTGTATTTTAACGAGAAGTTTTCGAACCTATACAGAGATGCGTTTCCAACATCATTTGTAGGTCTCAGTTTAAATATTCCCATTTTCCAGGGAACGCGGCGTTTACAAAACCTGAGCAAGGCGAGGCTGCAGGTGAAAAGAGCCGATTTGGATCTGATCAATACCCGTAACGCCATTAATACAGAATACACACAGGCCTTAGCCAGTTATAAGAGTAATTATACCAACTGGCAGTTTCTGAAACAGAATGTTGAACTGGCCAAGGATGTATATAATGTAGTAAGCCTGCAATACAGAGAGGGAATAAAAACATACTTGGACTTAATTGTAGCACAAACCGACCTGCGAACAGCGCAACTGAATTACTACAATGCATTGTTCCAGCTTTTATCCAGCAAAATAGATTTACAAAGATCATTAGGCACCTTACCGGTAAGGTAACAAACACACTTAAACCATGAAAAAACGATACATATTTTCGGCAGTTCCATTAATGGCCTTATTATGGACGGCCTGCAAAAATAAGGATAATCAAAATGCTGCGGCAGCAGCGGCACAGGCTGCAACACCGGTTAATATTGCCGAAGCACATACCGAGGCTGCAACCTATTATGATAAATATCAGGCAACAGTTGTTGCCTTGAACAGCGTAGAGCTGCGCCCGCAGGTTTCGGGCTATATTACCGGCATCTTCTTTAAAGAGGGCGAAGTAGTGCAAAAGGGTAAACCGCTTTATGAAATTGATCGCCGCAAATACCTGGCTTCATACGAACAGGCTCGCGCTAATTTAGTTAGTGCGCAGGCTAACCTGGTAAGAGCCCAAAAAGATGCCGACCGCTACAGCTTTTTGCTAAAGCAAGACGCTGTTGCCCGTCAAACTTACGATCAGGCGGTGGCTACACTGGCCACTAACCAGAGTCAGGTTTCGGTTGCACGGGCAGCGATCTTATCTGCACAAACGGATTTGTCTTATTCGATTATCAAGGCACCATTTACGGGGCGTATAGGTATATCTCAGGTTCGTTTAGGCGCGCAGGTATCACCGGGCACAACTTTGCTTAACACTATATCTACAGAAAACCCGATTGCGGTTGATGTAGTGATCAACGAGCAGGATATGGACCGCTTTTACCGTTTACAACGTAAATATACGGACACTACTTTCCGTCTGCAGATCAACGGCAGTACCGACTATCCCTATAAAGGAAAAGTTTTTGCGATTGACCGGGGCGTAAACAACCAAACCGGTACAGTTAAGGTTCGTATCCAGTTCCCTAACCCTAAAGATGAATTACGTGACGGTATGAGCGGTGTATTAAATGTACTGAATGCCGAGTCGGGCAGCCGTGTGCAAATTCCATACAAAGCGGTTACCGAGCAAATGGGTGAGTACTTTGTATTTGTCGCGCAGGACACGATTGCCAGGCAACGTAAAATAAACTTAGGTCCGCGCATCGGTGCCAATATCGTTGTGGTAAACGGATTGGAATCGGGCGAGAAAGTAATTACCGAAGGTTTTCAACGCCTGCGCGACGGCGGTAAAATTACACTGGGCCCGCCTGCTCAGCAAGGTGCAGCCGGTAAGCCAGCTGCAAACGGACAGCAGGCAACAAGTTCAGCCGGTCAGCCCGCCGAAAAGCCGACACAAGGTCAGCAAGGCAAATAAAAGATCAGGCACAGATTATATTATAGTATAATAAAGCAGTAATGATTGCAGATGTATTTATAAAAAGGCCGGTAACCGCTATCGTCGTATCCATTGTGATTGTGGTGGTGGGGATACTTGCCATACAAAGTTTAGCGATAGGGCAATACCCCGATATTACACCACCTACCGTACAGGTAACCGGTAACTACACCGGTGCCGATGCCTTAACCGTTGAGCAAACGGTAGCCACACCGGTTGAGGTGCAGGTAAACGGTACACCAGGCATGACCTACCTGCAAAGTAACAGTACCGGCAACGGCCAAATGAGCATGACGGTTAACTTTGAAGTGGGTACCGATATCAATATTGCCGCACTCGATGTACAGAACCGGGTAAGTATAGCCCAGCCAACTTTACCGCAGGAGGTACAGCGTTTGGGCTTAACTGTTCGTAAACGCAACCCCAGTATTTTGATGCTGGTGGCCATGTACTCGCCAAAGGGAACGCATGATGTTACGTTTGTAGATAACTATACCAACGTATTTATTCGCGATGCGTTATTGCGTACCAAAGGTGTGGGCGACGTATTTACCCGTGCCGACGATTTTAGTATGCGTATCTGGCTGAAGCCGGATAAACTGGCCTCATTAGGCATGACGGCAGCTGATGTAACCAGTGCACTGCAAGAACAAAACGTGCAGGTTGCTGCAGGTACCGTAGGTGCGCCGCCGCAAGTGAACGGACAAACTTTTGAGTATACCGTACTAACTAAAGGCCGTTTAGTAAAACCCGAAGAGTTTGAAAACATAATTGTGCGTACCCGCCCGCAAACCGGCGACGTTGTACATTTAAAAGATGTGGCCCGTGTGCAGTTAGGTAAGTTCAACTATTCGGGTAACTCCTTTGTAGATGGCAAGCGTGCATCATACCTGCTGATTTATCAGGCACCAAACAGTAACTCGCTTGAAACCGCAGAGGGTGTATATGCCACCATGGATCAGTTGAAGAAAACTTTCCCGGCAGATATTGATTATGTGGTTCCATTTGAGTCTGTAACCGTTGTAAAAGTATCGGTAGAGGAGGTAATCCATACACTGGTAGAAGCATTGCTATTGGTAGTAATTGTGGTATTCCTATTCTTACAGAGCTGGCGCGCTACGCTGATTCCAATTCTGGCTATTCCTGTTTCTATTATCGGTACCTTCATTTTCTTTATTCCATTAGGCTTTACCATCAACACCTTAACCCTGTTCGGATTTGTGTTGGCCATCGGTATTGTGGTGGATGATGCGATTGTGGTGGTAGAGGCGGTGCAGCATTATATGGAAGAGGAAGATATGTCGCCGCGGGAAGCAACCGAGCACGCCATGCGCGATATTTCCGCACCGGTAATTGCTATTGCATTAATCTTGGCCGCGGTGTTTGTGCCGGTTGGTTTTGTGCCGGGCATTGTAGGGCGCTTGTATCAGCAGTTTGCGATAACTATTGCTATCTCGGTATTGATTTCGGCTTTTGTGGCCTTGTCATTAACACCTGCATTATGTACGCTTATCTTGCGTCCGCATAAAATAGATGAGAAATCCACTAACTGGCTGGACCGGTTCTTTTATCACTTCAACAATTGGTTTGGCCGGGTAACGGGGCGTTACCGTAACGGAGTAGATAAGAGCATTAAGCACAGCAAGTTTGTAGTGCTTGCGTTAGTCCTCATCATAGTGGCCACCGTATTTATGTTCAAGAGCAAGCCATCCGGTTTCTTGCCTGTTGAGGATGAGGGTCGTATCTATGTTACTTATGATTTACCTGAAGGCTCGGCAACTGAACGAACAGTGCGGGTGTTAAACCAAATGATGCACACGTTGGATAGCGTTCCGGGTATTGGTCATTATGCGGCGTTGGGCGGTTTGAACGCAATTAACTTTGCCACAAAGTCAAATAGTGCTACCATATTTGTTCAGTTAAAGCCTTGGGATGAGCGTAAAGGCGAGGGGGAAGACGCAACATCTATCGTTGCTACATTACAAGCACGCTTAGCTAAATATAAGGAAGCTAACGTGGTAGTAATCCAACCACCGGCAATCCCGGGTTTGGGTAACACCGCAGGTTTCTCTTTCATTCTGGAAGAAAAGCAGGCTGGGGGTGATATCAAAAACTTTGAAAGTGTATTGCAAAATTTTGTAGGCGCAGTTAACCAACGACCTGAAATTGCCAGAGCATTTTCTTTCTTCACTGCCCGCACGCCAGCCTATCAACTGGTAGTAGATCGTGAAAAAGCCAAGCGACTGGGTGTACAGGTATCGGACATTAATAATGCACTGCAAACTTATCTGGGTAGTGCCTACATCAATGACTTTACCATTTACGGGCGTAATTTCCGCGTGGTAGCACAGGCAGATACAAACTATCGTACCAGCATTCAAAACCTGGGGCAGTACTTTGTACGTAACCAGGCAGGAGCGATGGTGCCATTGAGTACGCTAACCACGCACAAAATCATCGAGAATGCGCCTTTGATCTCGCACTACAACCTGTTCCGTTCGGCAGAGATAAACGGTAGTACCAAACCGGGCTTTAGTAGCGGTGATGCTATTACCGCCCTGCAAGAGGTAGCAGCTAAAACTTTGCCTGAAGGTTATGGATACGAATTCTCTGGTCTGAGTCGCGAGGAGATTTTGTCGGGTTCAAAAACCGTGTACATATTTGCCTTGTCTATCGGCTTCGTATTCTTGTTCCTGGCGGCTTTGTACGAGAGCTGGTCTGTACCATTCTCAGTATTACTCGCCGTGCCATTGGGTGCTTTCGGTGCGATATTATTCCTGATCTTCCTGCCAAAGCTGGCCAACAACGTGTACGCCCAGATTGGTTTGATCACGTTGATTGGTCTATCAGCCAAGAATGCGATTTTGATTGTGGAGTTTGCCAAGGAGCGGGTAGATAGCGGCTACGATCTGGAAGAGGCCACGCTCGAAGCCGTTAGGCTGCGTTTGCGACCAATCATCATGACATCGCTTGCATTTATATTAGGTGTATTGCCTTTAGTATTTGCATCAGGTGCAGGTGCGCAGGCTCGTCAAACTATCGGATGGACGGTGTTTGGCGGTATGTTGGCAGCAACATCACTTGCTATATTTATTGTGCCGGTGCTTTTTTACGGCATTACCAAGTTTGCTTATGGCAAGCAAAAGCTTGCCGAACTGCAAAAACAAAGGCAGGATAAAGACAAGCTTCCGGAAGTTTAAACAAAAAAGGCACCTGTTAGGTGCCTTTTTTGTTTACTTACCCTGACACTTTTGTATGCTGGTTGTTACATTGTCCATAATAACTGACATCGTTTTCATATGAGTTTGGCATACTGGCATAAGTGAGCTGTGTTAATAATATCTTAACATTAGGGGATAGTGAACAGCGTTTATAAGTACTGAAACTCAATAAAATAGTCAGTAATAACCTATAACTTCAGCTTATAACTGCCGAAAGTGCAATCATCATAGAAAAGTAATATGCCAATAGCAGGGGTGCCAATGGCAAAGTATTTGTTCAAGTGTCGGTGTTACTAAACAAATAAGTATTCACTAAAATCTTAAAAACGATTATGAAACACATTTCGAAAATTATAGCTGTAGCATCATTTGCCGTAGCAACTATGTTCGCTTCAAACGTTAAAGCACAATCTACAACTCCTCCAAATGCATGGAGGTTTGGTATCGGTATCGAAGGTGGTGTACCAACTGGTAACGCTCATGATATCTCTAATGCGATGTTGGGTGGTACTGCAAGATTACAATACGGTGTGGCTAATAATGTTGCATTAACCCTTACTTCTGGTTATTACAATATGTTTGGAAAAGACGCTGTGAAACTTCCAGGCGACAATAATGACTATAAATTCAAATCACTTGGCATGGTTCCTCTAAAAGCAGGTATCAAAGCTTATGCTGGTGGCGGATTTTATTTTTCAGCTGAAGTAGGTGCAGGCTTCGAAACTTCTGGCTTTGGCGATGTGAAAAACGATCCAATTCCAGAGGAGGCTTACAAGAAAAATACAAAGTTAATTTTAGCTCCGGGCTTAGGTTATTCATGGTCTAATGTTGATTTAGGCGTTCGTTATGAAAACTTCTCAGGACAAAGCAATAACTACGGTATGGTTGCTGCCCGTTTAGCTTACGGTTTTAAACTGTAATTTAATATAAATAAAACATAAAAAGGCCCTTTGCTATGCGAAGGGCCTTTTTATGTTTATAGAATATAATTATTTCTCAATAATATTTACAATTGTGAAATAAAAGTTAAATTTTATTGCCTTTTTTATATATTATTGCTTTAATCCAATCATATTTAATACATTAGCCTTATCAAATAATGCCTTGTCTATATATGAAAAAAGTTATTGCAAGCCTGGTAATTGTTATGGCTGTATTCGCTGCTACAAGCGTTAAAGCCCAATTCGGTCGTTCAACAGACAGATATGCAGAAACCGACTGGCATGCCAGTATTGGTTTGGAAGGTCAGTATCTTAACAAAAGCCCTTTTAACGGTGGTTTTGGACTGAGTGGTAAAGTACAGTATGATATTAATACGAATGTGTCTTTAACCGGCTCAATTGGATATCTTCGGCTTTTAAATAAGACCAGTGACGATCGTACGCCTGATGTGGGCTTAATTCCGATTAAAGGCGGAGCAAAAGCGTTCATTACCCCTCAGGTGTATGTAGGTGCCGAATTAGGTGGTGCATTTGCCAGCCCTGGTATTTTCAGAAACTACGCTACCAAAAAAGCTATTTTACTTTCACCAAGTATAGGTTATGAGATGGGCCATTTTGATGGTACCTTGCGCTATGAGTTGATGGCTTGGGGCGGGCAGTACCTGAATACTTTAGGCCTGCGTTTAGCTTACCAGTTTGATTTGTAGAGGAAGAGAATAAGAACTTTATAACTTGAAAGCCTTAAACCAGTGCTATTGCAACTGGTTTAAGGCTTTTTTAATGCGTTTCATTGCCTCGGTAAGCTTGTCCTCAGCAGCGGCATATGATAAACGCATCGATTTCGGATCACCAAATGATCCACCGCCAACAACGGCTACGTGCGCATCTTGCAGTAAATATAAAGCCAACTCGTCAGCATCTGTAATAGTGCGGCCGTTATAGCTTTTTCCAAAAAATGAAGTTACATCCGGGAAAAAGTAGAATGCACCATCAGGTAAATTCACTTTTAGGCCTTCAATTTCTTTTAGCAGGTTGTAAACCAAATCACGACGGCGTTTAAACGCATCACGCATTTCCAATACCGATTCTAAACCGCCGTTGTAAGCCGCGGTTCCGGCACGTTGTGTAATGGAACAAGTACCTGAAGTGATCTGACCTTGCATTTTATCGAAAGCAACAGCCAGTTCTTTTGCCGATGCGGTATAACCAATACGCCAGCCCGTCATCGCATAGGCTTTTGAAAAGCCGTTGATGATAACCACGCGGTCTTTAATAGCAGGGAATTGTGCGATAGATTCATGACGATCTACATAGTTGATGTGCTCGTAAATCTCGTCGGACAGGATGTATACATGTGGGTGGCGTTCAAACACTTTTGCCAAACCTTCCAGTTCTGCTTTGTTGTAAACGCTGCCTGTCGGGTTTGATGGTGATGAGAACATGAACAGTTTTGTGTTTGGCGTTATAGCTGCCTCTAACTGTTCAGGGGTAATTTTAAAGTTTTGCTCAACGGAAGTATCAATAAAAACGCTTTTACCTTCGGCCAGCTTAACTACTTCCGAATACGACACCCAGTAAGGCGTAGGGATAATCACCTCTTCACCCGGATTTACCAAGCACAATACTGCATTGGCAATAGCCTGTTTTGCACCGGTTGACACAACAATCTCGCTTGCATCGTAATCCAAACCATTTTCATCCTTCAACTTATTAACGATTGCTTTACGCAGATCAGGGTACCCTGCAACAGGTGTATAGTAGGTAAAGTTATCATCCATAGCCTGTTTAGCAGCTTCCTTAATGTGCTCAGGGGTATGAAAGTCAGGCTCGCCAAAGCTAAGGCTGATTACATCAACGCCCTGGGCGGCCAGTTCGCGGCCTAATTTGGCCATTTTAATGGTCTGTGATTCAGACAAGTTGTTAATTCTGTCGCTTAGTACACTCATGATTATTATTCAAGTTCGAGCAAATATAGAAAATAACTTTTCTGCTACTTGCTGTGTTATTACTAAATTTGAACCTCATTTTTACACCTTGCAACAGAAAAGAAATATCATCATTATAGCGCTTGTAGTAAGTGTTGTATTAATGCTGGCCAAATTCAGCGCTTATTTTATTACCGCATCCAACTTTGTACTCACTGATGCCGCCGAAAGCATTGTTAATGTAGTAGCAAGTTCATTCGCATTTTTCAGCATCTACCTGGCTTCACGACCTAAAGACGAAAACCATCCGTATGGGCACGGCAAAATCGAGTTCTTCTCGGTTTTTATTGAAGGGGCCTTAATTTCCATTGCAGGATTAGGCATCCTTATCAAATCGGTTTACAGTTTATTTCACCCGACCACCATTCGCGATTTGCTGACCGGTGCTATCATTATTGGCGTAACAGGTGCGATTAACGGCGCGTTGGGTTATTACATGATTTATAAAGGCAAGGCGCTTAAATCTATCACACTGGAGGCTGATGGCCGTCACCTCCTTACAGATATGGTAACCAGTGGTGGCCTAGTGCTCGGCTTGTTGCTCATTCACTTTACCGACCGGGCTTGGCTCGATAGCGTTTTGTCAATAGCGGTAGGCTTATACATAACCTACAGCGGCTACAAGCTAATACGTACCTCGGTGGCTGGCTTGATGGATGAGGCCGATTTTTCGGTTGTGAACGATGTAATTAAGGTACTGAACGAGGAACGTAAAGAAGAATGGATTGATATCCATAATTTGCGTGCACAAAAGTACGGCCATGAGTTGCATATTGATTGTCACATGACGCTGCCAAATTATTTTGACTTGAACCGTGTGCACGAAGAAGTAGCTTTGGTTGATAAGCTGATCAATGAAAAGGCTGGTATTAAAACCGAACTCTTTATACACACCGATCCGTGTTTGCCGCAATGCTGTCATTATTGCAGTATGCCGAATTGCCCCATACGCAGTGAGGCCAAGCGCGTTGATATTGAGTGGACAATGGAGAAAATCACCCGTAACAAAAAACACTTTGAGCAGTAATGAAGATATTTAATGTAAGAGTGTATGGCCTGCTTATTAACGATAACCAGCAAATTTTGCTGAGCGATGAACAGGAGTATGGCCAGCGCTTTACTAAATTTCCGGGTGGTGGCTTGGAATATGGAGAAGGTTTGATTGACGGCCTGAAGCGGGAGTTTCTGGAAGAGTGTAACTTGCCTATCGAAATAACTGACCACTTTTATACAACCGACTTTTTTGTAAAATCGGCTTTTAATGATTCGCAAATCGTCAGCGTTTATTATAAGGTGAGGCCATTAGCACCAATCGGCTTTGTTACCAAGGAGCAACCATTCGACTTTGATGGTACACAAGAGCCGTTGCAGGCATTTAGGTGGAAGAAACTGACTGACCTGCAACCGCAGGACGTTACCTTTCCGATAGACCAATACGTGATCGACCTGATAAGAAAAGAAATATGACTTTAACCGAAAGAGACCAGAAAGTAATCTGGCATCCCTATACCCAAATGCTAACAGCAGCCCCACCCGTAGGAATTGTGAGGGGAGAAGGCGCCTGTGTGTATGACGAGAACAACAAATGCTATATAGATGCCGTGTCATCATGGTGGGTAAACATCCATGGCCATGCACATCCATATATTGCAGCCAAGGTAGCCGAACAGCTTAAAACTTTAGAACATGTAATTTTTGCCGGCTTTACCCATCAACCAGCTGTAGAGCTGGCTGAACGCCTATTGGCCATATTGCCGGATAACCAGCAGAAGGTATTCTATTCGGACAACGGCTCAACAGCGGTTGAAGTAGCGCTTAAAATGTGCCTGCAGTACTGGAACAATAAAGAGCAGCCGCGTACCAAAATACTGGCATTCAATAACGCTTATCATGGTGATACCTTTGGTGCCATGGCGGTAAGCGGGCGTAGCGCCTTTACGGCGGCATTTGAAAGCCTGCTGTTTGAGGTGGAATTTATTGACCTGCCCAGTGCCGGCAACATTGAACAACTGAAAAACCATATCTCCAGTCTAAAATCAACGTTAGCGTGTTTTATTTTTGAGCCGCTTGTGCAAGGCTCGGCCGGTATGCTGATGTACGAGGCTGAATACCTGGATCAGTTAGTGCAGCACTGTAAGCAAGAAGGCGTGTTTACCATTGCCGATGAGGTTTTTACAGGCTTTGGCCGCACGGGTAAGCGCTTTGCCAGCTATCATTTGCAGCCGCAACCTGACATTATGTGCTTTTCTAAAGGCTTAACCGGTGGTACCATGGCTTTGGGTATTACTACTTGTACGCAGCAAATTTATGATGCTTTCCTGTCCGGCGATAAGTTGAAAACGCTTTTTCATGGGCATTCCTTTACGGCTAATCCCATTGCCTGTGCAGCGGCCCTGGCCAGCATGGATTTGTTTTTATCACCCGAAACAGAAGGAAATATTAACCGTATTATTGAAAGCCACCAGGAATTTGCTGAACAAATTAAAACGCATCCCCGAGTAAAGGAAGTAAGGCAAACCGGTACCATCATTGCAATGGAGTGGGAAACAGGCGCAGATACTTCGTACTTTAGTAACTTACGCGATACGTTGTATAATTACTTTTTAGACGCCGGAATAATTTTAAGGCCGTTAGGTAACATCATATATATTTTACCACCTTATTGCATTACCAACGATCAACTCCAGTATATTTACCGCACCATAACCCAGGCTTTGGAAACAATATAACTATGGAATTAAAAGAACTTTTTGCTGCAATAGTGGATGATGATGTATTGCATGCGCGCTGGCTGAACACGCTTTCGTTAATGGAAAATACCGGCGCTCGTAAAATATCGGCAAGCGAAGATCCTGCTACCGTTACCTATATTATATTAAAGCATGCTGCCGAAGAGCACCGCCATGCTTTTTATCTGAAAAAGCAGATTGAAAAGATAGAAGCTGTTGATTGCCCAACCTATGCACCGGAATACTTGTTGGCAGCTAATCATAGCAAGCGTTATTTAAATCAGCTGGATATTGATGTATGCCGTTACTTAAAATCAAAATTAGATTTACAAGGTAGAGAGTTGCGCTTTGCCGCCTATCTGCTGGTTACTTATGCTATTGAGGTAAGGGCCGATGAGTTGTATCCGGTATACCAGGATGTACTTACCGAAGCTGGCAGCAAGATCAATGTGAAGTCCATCATCTTGGAAGAAGAGGGGCATTTAGAGGAAATGATCAACCAGCTGCAACAGTTTTCGGACGACTGGCAGGTGCATGCTGAAAAAGCCGTGGCCATAGAAACGCGCTTGTTCAACGAGTGGGTAAATAGTGTACGTGTGGAAATTCAAACAGCTGCCTGATAGGTAGCGGTTCTATAAAGCAAAACAGGCTGTTTCAGTAATTGAAACAGCCTGTTCTGTATAATGGCAGTGCAAAAACTATCTGCCGCCGCCCATAGCTTTCAAATCACTTAATGAAATTTTATCGAAACCTGCAGGGATACCAAAAGTACCGGCAGCAACTTTCGAACCGTCAATTGCTTTCAACGTGTTGGTTACTTCCTGTCCGTTTTGTAGTGCGGTGAACTGCACAGGGTAACCACCCGCCTTACCATACAATCTTTCGGCAGAACCCAGAGGGGCTTTAAAGTCAGTAGTTACCCAGGTATCGTATGACTTACCACTTTTCGGATCTTTGGCAATTACTTTTTTGCAATTGAAACCATTGATCTGCTTGGTTTCGTTGGTAGGTGTAAAAGTCAGCTCAGGTAACTGAGATTGAATTTCTTCAACTTCTGCCGGGGTAGCTACAGCTGCCTTTTTGATGTTAGCAACAGGCACATCCACAAGTACTGCAAAGTAATCGGTTTTGCTATTATTTAACAATTTTATAGTAGCCGGGCCTTGCTGGGTTACTGTAAGGCTTGAATCGCCTTTAAAGTAAGAAGTTGCTTCTACCTGCATACCACCAACACTGGCTGTATAAACAGCTTTACCTTCCGAATAAACTTTTTGCGCGCTGGCGCTCATTGCAGTTGCCGATAAAGCAATGCCAAATGCTACAGTTAAAAATTTAGTATTCATGTTTAATTATGTTCAATTAATATTAGTTGCCTTAAAGTTATAAACTTTTTAGTTAGATACAACAGTAAGCGCTTTGTTACGCTTCAGGGTAAAATATTTTATTCCTTTAGCATCGGCTTGCTTAGTCAGGCTGTCAATACGTTGCCTGGAGTTGTTAGCATCAATAATCAAAGTATCAAAACGAAAATTTTTGCTTAAGAAAGCAAGGTTTGTATGAGGGCTTCCCGTTACGAATAGATAATTGACTTGAAGTTTGTGATTTAGTTTAACCTCATCAATATGCTTATCAACTATAAGCAAGCGTTTGTTCCGAAACTGTACAAGATTCCTTTGCTTACGTACAAACGCAGTGCTTAGGTTTTCTCTCAAGCCCAAGACCCTGGTAGTATCAACTTGCAAACTGTCCAAACCGGGTTGTACACTGTATTGGTAATGCTTTTCGGTGGCTGTTAAATCTGTTATCACCACCGCCTCGGCTCCATTTTTAAATACGATACCCGTATGTTTCTTCAAGTTCAAAAATACCATTTCGTTTCCTGAGCGCTTAACTATAACCTTGAAAGCAAAGCTGATACATAATATCGAAATTAATGTAAATGCGCCAAGCAATTTCCACTGCCTTTTGCCAACGAAAGAGGCAACTACTAAACCAAGCAATAAGTATAGCAAACCGTGCTCAATAGGCGTGAGCCATAACTTACCTATACTGGCTGCAGGTAAATGCTCCAGGTATATCAAACCCTTGTTCATCAGCAGGATTGCATGCTGTAGTAACCATCCCAATGCAACACCTATATAAGGTACTTTATAAAGCATCAATAAGCTGATGCCACAAGCCATTATGAATTCGGAAGGAATGATAATAAAGAGGTTACTTATCAAAAAGTAAAGCGGAAACTGATGAAAGTAATAGGTGCTAAGCGGAAAGGTAATTAACTGGGCAGCTATAGATGCCGAGCACCAGAACCATAATTTAGTTAGCCATTTATTATCTGTTTGTATCTGTTTTATCAATAGTGGGTGTATTACAACTAAGCCAAAAACAGCAAGGTAAGATAGTTGGAAACCCACATCTGTTAGCAACAACGGATTATAAAGCAAAAGAATAAAAGCTGATATGGATAGTATATTCAAGGTGTGTGCCTGGCTGTTGGCTGCTTTTCCGATAATAACAAAACTGATCATTAATGCGGCGCGGCAAACAGCTGGTGAAAATCCGGTAAGCAATGCATAGCCCCATATTAATAAAATGGATAGCGTTGTGCCAAACCATTTGCCGTAAGCTTGCCGTTTAACAGGGGCTAACAGCAATGAAATAAACCAGAAAATAATGGCTACGTGCGCCCCTGATACCGATAACACATGTATGGTTCCGGTTTTAGAATAAGCTGCTAATACATCCGGACTCAAATCAGCTTTGTAACCAAGTATGAGCGTAGATGCAACTGCTGCCGCTTGGGTATCTGAAAGGCAGGTTTTGAAAACTGTGACCATTTGCTGCCGCAGATGCAGCGCGTAGGCAACTATTGCATTGCCCTGATTGTGCCTCACAATTACCGCTTGCTTGCTAACAATAAAGCTTTGCTGGTAAATATTTTGATGAGCGAGGTATTGCTTATAATTAAATTCAGCCGGGTTAAAAGGAGGATCTACCGCTTTGTAGTTGGCCGGTATCAGCAACAAGTCGCCATAATCAGCTGGTCGGCTATTACTGTCGGCAACAATAGTCAGCAACAATTTACCGGAAACCGGCTTTGCTTTATGGCGATCGATACATTTAATAACTTCGGCAGTGTATCTAAAAAACTGCTTGCTCTGTTTTGGCTCAGATGAAACTTTGACAAGCAGGTAATCAGCCTTCTGTTTGGAAAAGTGGTTGGCTCTATTAATTTGTATGTTTTGCACCAAACAAAGCCAGCCTGCTAAGGCAAGGGTAACGTGCAATAACCATCCGCCTAAGGTTGGGAAGCGATATATCTTAAGTTTATTGTAGAGAAAATACAGACTTATGGATACCGTTGCTGAACAGATAAAGCCATAAGTCAAAAAGGAAGCAACTCCTTCATTATGAAAATACAACCCAAGCACTATACCTGCTATGAAAGGCAGTAGTAAGATCAGAGCTGGAATTTCACTTTTGCGAATGAAGTGCATGCAGGTTTGGTTGTTGATATGCGCCGGAACAAATATGGCGGCATAAACTTACCATTTCCTGCGAAATGTTTGAACCCGATTATAGTTCATCACGAACCTCAAGTAGGAATTTTTTCAGATTTTCTAATGCGTTGATTACCGTCTGCTGAGATTTAGACTGATCTACATTGTTTCTTAAATGATCCTTGGCGCCTTGAATGGTATATCCCTTGTCTCGTATCAGGTGAAATATAATCTTCAGGTTTTCAATATCTTCCGGTGTAAAGTAGCGGTTACCCTTTTTGTTTTTCTTGGGCTGTAGTATATCAAATTCTTTCTCGTAATACCGTATCAGGGAATGGTTTACGTCGAACATGGCCGTTACTTCGCCCATGGTATAATACATCTTACTGATTTCGCGCTCTTTAAATGGCATAAGGCAAAGTTAAACTTTATTATGAAAGTAGATAAACGCTTTTGTGTTTTGAATGGTTTTAGTTCAACAGGAAAGCAAAATATTTATATTTGGCATGTATGACGAAGAAAAACATCGCCCTTTTGGCCGGCGGTTATACCGGCGAATATGAAGTATCCATCAACAGCTCTAAAAATATAGCAGCTAATCTGGATGCCGACTTATATAATGTATACACCATCCTCATCACGCGCGACCACTGGTTTCATCAGGCCGACGGTGAACATGTTGAGGTTGATAAAAACGATTTTAGCCTGACGCTTAACGGAATTAAGCTCAAGTTTGATATGGCTTTCATAACCGTACATGGCACACCTGGCGAGGATGGCAAACTGCAAGGCTATTTCGACATGCTGGGCATCCCGTACAATACCTGCGATGCTACTACTTCGGCCATCACCATGAATAAAGCTTATACCAAATCATTGGTTAAGAGTATCCATAATTTACACACAGCTAATTCATTACGTTTGTTAAAAAAGGACCTGCATGATGTAAGTACCATTGCATCGGCGCTGCAATTTCCTTTATTTGTAAAACCGAACAACGGTGGCAGCAGTGTGGGTATGAGCAAGGTGCACAATGTAGCTGCTTTGCCTGCCGCTTTAGACAAAGCTTTTCATGAAGATGAGCAGATTTTGGTTGAAGAGTTTATTAGCGGGCGCGAGTTCAGTATAGGTATCGCCAGACTTAAAGGTCAGTTAGTGGTACTGCCGGCTACCGAGATTATCAGCTCCAAGGAGTTTTTCGATTACGAAGCTAAATATACCCCCGGTGTAACCCAAGAAATTACGCCTGCGGATCTAACCGCTGAGCAGAATGAAGTGATCAGTAGCATTGTAAAAGAAGTATACCTGCGCCTGAATTGCCGCGGCATGGTTCGTGTTGACTTTATTTTACAGCAAGACACCGGCAAATTTTATTTTATAGAAATCAACACCACGCCGGGCCAATCAGCCAATAGCTTGATACCACAACAGGTAAGAGCAGCAGGCATGGATGTAAAAACTTTTTACGGCGAAATTATAGAGGGCGCTTTTTAGTAAATTAGAAGTACAGCGTCAAAAATATATTTTATGCTATATTCTTGACGCTGTATTTGCTATTGCTATTTCTGGTAATGTGCAACAATATCTTCCGGAATCCGGGCACCACGACCGGTTTTCATGTCAATCATCGTGTAATCAAACCAACCATCACAACACACCTTTTTAGTAGCTTTATTGGTGATAGTAAATGCTACACGGCAACCTTTGTCGTCAATAGTTTCGATGCCGGTACGCACTAAAAAATAATCGCCCATAACCAAAGGGCGCTTATAATCTACATGAGCGGTGCGCACTACCCAGCCAAAACCACGTTCCATGAATTTTTCCATCGCCATGCCATAGCAGGTATCCATCTGCTCATAACGGGCAGCCAGCACGTAATCAAAATACTTGCTGTTGTGCACGTGCCGAAACATGTCAATATCGTCGGGCCTTACACGGTGTTCGGTTTCAAAAGTGCTGTATTTTGGTTTTTCCATAGCGCAAATATATAGTTAAGTAATTTTGCCGCTTAATGTTTAGCTTCTCCATCGCTTTTTGGTGTTAAGATTAATGTATACCTTGCGGTATCTTAAACTTAAATGTTTAACATGAACTTATCTGCTATCCGGGTCAGGCTAACTGCACTTGGCATACCTAATGAAGTGTATGACCGTTATAACGAGCCGCATCGTTTTTACCACAGCAATGATCACCTGAATGATTTATTTCAGCAAGTTGCCGATCGGCAACTTGCTGACCATGACGCGTTATTACTAGCGGCTGTTTATCACGATGTAATTTACGACCCCAAATCATCCACCAACGAAGAGGATTCGGCTAGCTACTTCAACGATAATTACGCAGCTGATACAAATTTGAAGGCTGAAGTTTCACAGATCATATTGGATACTAAAACCCATCAGCCATCGTCTGAACTTTCTGCTGTTTTTTGTGAGCTTGATCTGAATATCTTGCGCCAGCCTTTTGATAAGCTAATCGCTTATGAGCATCAGATTTTTAAAGAATTTCAGTTTGTAGATTATAAAACCTATCAGGCCAAAAGGGTAGAGGTGCTGCAACAATTACGTAATACAGTCGATAACCCGGCGCTTGATATATTGATAGCGTATGTACAACATCGCCAGCCTAATATTGCTGTATACCCCGGTAGCTTTAATCCGTTTCATAAAGGCCATTATAACATACTGCAAAAGGCCGAGCGTATTTTTGATAAAGTAATTATTGCACGTGGCGTAAACCTGGCAAAAGAGCAATCAAATCATAACTTACCCGCAGCTTTGCAATACCACCAAGTTGAAAGCTATAGCACTTTGCTCACTGATTTTGTGGAACAATTAGGCTACCCGGTAACCATTATACGTGGTTTGCGCAATGGTACAGATTTGCAATACGAGCTAAACCAATACCGTTATTTGCAGGATTTGAGCAACTCGGCCATCAATATCGTGTCTATATTTTGTGATAGGGAATATGAGCATATATCCAGCACGGGCATTCGCCAACTGGCAGCTTATGGGCATGCCGAACAATATTTGCTGTAGTATGAATTGCGGTTAATTAAGCGTTTTGTTATGCCAATGCTTTTAATTATATTTGTGCGTTAATTAACAAAATTATTTAAGCTTTAATATTATTCAAGTAATGTATTTAAGTAAAGAAGCGAAATCTGAAATTTTCGCACAACATGGTGGCGCAGCTACCAACACAGGTTCGGCAGAAGGCCAAATTGCCTTATTTACTACCCGTATTGCACACTTAACCGGGCATTTGAAAAAAAACAAAAAAGATTTTGCCACTCAGTTATCACTGCAAAAATTAGTAGGTAAACGTCGTGCTTTATTAGCTTACCTGTACAAAAAAGATATTGCAAGATACCGTGCTATCATCAAAGCTCTTCAGCTGAGAGATATCATCAAATAATGCTTTACGATTTTTGAAAAAAAGCTATCCCTATTGTGGATAGCTTTTTTATTTTTGAAAGAAAATTTCACAATAAAACAGGTGCGCTCCCGAAGATGAAAAGCGCATCATATACAACAAACAATGAGTTACAATGCAATTAAAAAGGTAATCGATTTAGGTGACGGCCGCACCATTGAGATCGAAACCGGAAAACTGGCCAAACAGGCCGATGGCTCTGTAGTAGTAAAAATGGGCGACACCATGTTACTGGCTACTGTAGTATCTGCCCCCGAAGCAAAAGAAGGTATTGACTTTTTACCGCTATCGGTTGATTATCAAGAAAAGTATGCGGCTACAGGCCGTATTCCCGGCGGCTTTTTACGCCGCGAAGCACGTTTATCAGACTATGAAATTTTAATTTCACGTTTGGTTGACCGTGCATTACGCCCGTTATTTCCAGAGGATTATCATGCTGATACCCAGGTGATGATTTCATTAATTTCGGCTGATAAGAACATTATGCCGGATGCTTTAGCCGGCTTAGCAGCTTCGGCAGCGTTATCTGTTTCAGATATTCCTTTCAATGGTCCAATTTCAGAAGTACGTGTTGCCAAGATCGATGGTCAGTTGGTAATCAATCCAACACTGAGTGATTTGGAGCGTGCTACCTTAGAATTTATCGTAGCCGGTTCTGAAAACGACATCAACATGGTTGAAGGTGAAGCAGACGAAATTCAGGAAGAGGAAATGGTTGAGGCTTTAAAGTTTGCGCATGCTGCTATTAAAGACCATTGCCGTATACAAAGAGAACTGACTGAAGCTGTCGGCAAAACTCAAAAACGTGTTTACTCACACGAGCATAGCAACGAAGAGTTGAAAAAACAGGTTTATGCTGCAACTTATGACAAAGTATACGAAGTAGCTAAATCAGGTTCATCTAAACATGAGCGTCACGAAAAGCTGAAAGAAGCACGTGATGCCTTTATTGCTACTTTAGGTTTAGAGATTGACGATGTAACAAAAAGCCTTGCCAAAAAATACTTCCACGATGTTGAGTACGATGCCGTACGCAACCTTATTCTGGACGAAGGCAAGCGTTTAGATGGTCGTCAGTTAACTCAGGTTCGTCCTATCTGGAGCGAAATTGATTACCTGCCTGCGGCACACGGATCTGCTGTATTTACCCGTGGCGAAACGCAATCATTAACCAGCGTTACCTTAGGTGGTAAAGATGATGAGCAAATGATTGACGGTGCATTCATCAACGGTTACAGCAAATTCATTCTGCATTACAATTTCCCTGGTTTCTCAACCGGCGAGGTTCGTCCTAACCGTGGTCCGGGCCGTCGTGAAGTTGGCCATGGTAACCTGGCTATGCGTTCATTGAAAAAAGTATTACCTCCGGAGGATGAGAATCCATATACTATCCGTGTGGTATCTGATATTTTAGAATCGAATGGTTCTTCATCAATGGCTACCGTATGTGCGGGTACCTTAGCGCTGTTGGATGCTGGTGTTAAATTAAAATCACCTGTATCTGGTATTGCAATGGGCTTAATTACTAACGAGGAAACCGGTAAATATGCGGTATTGTCAGACATTCTGGGTGATGAAGATCACTTGGGTGATATGGACTTTAAAGTAACCGGTACAACTAAAGGTATTATTGCCTGCCAGATGGACTTGAAAATCAATGGCCTGTCATACGAAGTATTAGCTGAGGCTTTGATGCAAGCAAAAGAAGGTCGCTTACACATCCTGGGCGAGATGGCTAAAACCATCAGTGCACCTCGTGAAGACTATAAACCATTTGCGCCACGTATCGTTACCCTGAAAATTGATAAAGAATTTATCGGTGCAGTTATCGGTCCCGGTGGTAAAATCATTCAGGAGATGCAACGCGAAACCGGTGCTACCATCAATATCGAAGAAAAAGACAACCAAGGTATTGTTCAGGTATTTGCTGACAACAAAGCAGCAATTGATGCAGCGGTATCACGTATCCGTGCCATTGCTGCCAAACCAGAAGTAGGCGAAACTTACGAAGGTAAAGTAAGATCAATCATGCCTTTTGGTGCCTTTGTTGAGATTATGCCAGGTAAAGACGGCTTACTGCACATTTCAGAGATTGACCACCGCCGCATCGAAACGATGGATGGTGTATTTGAAGTAGGTGAGATGGTAACTGTAAAATTGCTGGATATCGACAAGCAAGGCAAGTTAAAATTATCACGCAAGGCATTATTGCCAAAGCCACCTAAGCCAGACGCTCCTAAAAAAGAAGAGAATCAAGCTTAAGGCATAAAGACCTTAGTCTTTAAACCCTATACCTAAAATTAAATCAAAAAGGTATAGGGTTTTTTCATTTATTTCGTTTAATTTGTAAACCTGAAAAACAAGCTGTTGATTGAATCCGAGTTTTAAATGAATATTCAAGAAACATTAGATATCTAAGCTCGATCCTATTGAAAAAATGACATCTGCTACCAATAGTGATCCTTTGGATTTCTTGAGTAACAGTGTTCCTGGCAGTTCGCCGGGTGGGCCACAGGCCGATTTAATACAACTGTTACTTTACGAAATTATTAGGGTCAAAGAACTTATAAAGTACTACGAATCCATTCCCAATGGCGCAGGCCAGTTGGGCGCATCTATACTGCAGGAACTTGTTTCAGAAGCTTACCAATCATTGGTGAACTATGATACCATCCTGATGAAAAAGTATTATGACCTGTTGCTTAATTGCGACTGATACCCTCACTTTGCCTTTTTCACAACCTATTTTTTGTTTAACAACTCATGTATTGCTATTCTGCCTATATTTGAAGGCATGAAGCACTTGATTGCACCTTCTATTCTTGCAGCTGACTTTGCCAACCTGCAGCGCGATATAGAAATGATAAATGAGAGTCAGGCCGACTGGATACACGTTGATATTATGGACGGCCTGTTTGTTCCGAACATATCTTTTGGCTTTCCAGTTGTTGAGGCCGTTAAAAAGAATGCTACCAAACCTCTGGATGTACATTTGATGATCAATGATCCGGATCGTTATTTGCAGGCGTTTAAAAACGCCGGTGCCGATAACATTACCGTACATTACGAAGCCTGCACCCACCTGCACCGTACCATACATGCCATTAAGGATATGGATTGCCTGGCCGGCGTTGCACTTAACCCGCATACACCTGTAGCTTTACTGGAAGATATAATTGCCGATGTTGATTTGGTTTTAATTATGTCAGTTAATCCCGGCTTTGGCGGGCAACGCTTTATTGCCAATACCTACCGTAAAATTGTTCAGCTAAAACAAATGGCTGCATCTGCCAATCCAACCCTGCATATTGAAGTGGATGGGGGCGTTGGCTCTGCTAATGCGGCACAACTAATTGCTGCTGGTGCCAATGTGCTGGTAGCCGGTAATTCTGTTTTTGCAGCCGAAGATCCAACGGGCGCTATTGCCGCACTTAAAAGAGCAAATGAGTCTGTGGCATAATTTGGTCCATACCGCAGAATTCCACATAAGGTTATTTACAAAATCTTAACATAAGCTACTAAGTTAATAGAGTAAATTTTTAACTTCGGCCTGTTGCAAATCAGCAACGCTTAGTTATCTATATTTATTTAAAATAATATGAAACATAACTTTGGTGCCGGCCCCGGCATCTTACCTCACGAAGTATTAAAGCAGGCTTCACAAGCTGTGGTTGATTTCAATGGAAGCGGATTGTCAATTCTGGAAATATCGCATCGCTCTGCTGACTTTGAAGCTGTACTTGCTGAGGCCGTTAAGCTGGTAAAGGAACTGCTTGAAGTTCCGGAGGGTTACTCTGTACTATTTTTACAGGGTGGTGCAAGCACGCAGTTTGCCATGGTACCTTATAACCTGCTGCCTGATGGCGGCAAAGCGGCTTATCTGGAGTCGGGTGTATGGGCAAACAAAGCTATTAAGGAAGCTAAATACTTTGGTACACCAGAGATAGTGGCCACATCCAAAGAAAGTAATTTCACCTATATTCCAAAAGACTATACCGTACCTGCTGATGCAGCGTATTTTCATATTACCTCAAATAACACCATCTACGGTACACAATTGCATGAGTTCAAGCCATCACCCGTGCCAATGATTGCAGATATGTCTTCTGATATATTTAGCCGTAAGTTTAACGTGGCCGATTTTGGTTTAATATATGCAGGCGCGCAAAAAAATATGGGCCCTGCAGGTGTAACCCTGATTATTGTTAAAGACGAGATACTGGGCAAAATTGACCGCAAAATTCCATCCATGTTCAATTATCAAACATTGATAGGCGGGGGCTCTATGTATAATACGCCACCAGTGTTTGCTATCTATGTATCTATGCTTACCATGAACTGGTTGAAAGCAAAAGGTGGCGTAGCCGCTATTGAAGAAGAGAACAATGCAAAGGCAGCCATGCTATACCGCGAGATAGACCGCAATCCACTATTTAAAGGTGTTGCTGCGACCGAAGATCGCTCAAAGATGAATGTATGCTTTGTAGTGAACAATCCGGACCATGAAAAACCATTCCTGAAATTGTGTGATGATAAAGGAATTGTGGGTGTAAAAGGGCACCGTAGCGTTGGTGGTTTCAGAGCATCAATTTACAATGCCTTGCCATCTACAAGCATTCATGTGCTTATTGATGCGATGCAGGAATTTGCAGAAAAGAACAAATAATATGAGATGCTGGATGACTACAATTATATAGCATCATTCAGCATTTTATTTTGCTACTATATAACCCTTCACTAATGATAAAACTATTAGCTAATGATGGTATTGATCCGGTTGGCAAGCAAATGCTTGAACAAGCTGGCTTTATAGTTGATACCACCCACATACCACAAGAGCAACTACCGGAAAAATTAAAAGAGTACGATGCCATTACCGTACGCAGCGCTACTAAGGTACGCAAGCCATTGATCGATGCTTGCCCTAATTTAAAGCTTATTGGTCGTGGCGGTGTTGGCGTAGATAATATAGATGTGGCTTATGCTGTCGAAAAAGGCATAGCCGTACACAATACGCCTGCTGCATCCTCAGCATCTGTAGCGGAATTAGTTTTTGGTCATTTATTTACAGGCGTGCGATTTTTAGCAGATAGCAATCGCAAAATGCCTGTTGACGGCGCTGTTAAATTTAATGACTTGAAAAAGGCATACGCAAAAGGAACTGAACTGCGGGGCAAAACATTAGGCATATTAGGTTTCGGCCGCATTGGCCGGGAGTTAGCTAAAATTGCTTATGGTGTTGGCATGGAAGTTTTAGCTTTTGACCCAACGCCAACCGTAACTGAGCTTGAATTAGTTTTAGGTGGAGGTGTAAAGGTAATGGTACCGGTTAAATATGTGAGCAAAGAAGAGCTGATTTCTCAAAGTGATTTCATTTCTTTGCACGTGCCATTCAGCGACAAGCCGATTATTGGCGCGGATGAATTCACCGCGATGAAAAGCGGCGCCGGACTGGTAAATTGTTCGCGTGGTGGTACTGTAGATGAGGATGCATTGATTGAGGCACTTAACAGTGGCCACTTAAGCTTCGCTGGCTTAGACGTATTTGACAACGAACCTACGCCTCGAACAGATCTATTACAACATCCTAAAGTATCTCTTACGCCTCACATAGGTGCATCAACCAACGAAGCGCAGGAACGTATAGGGGTGGAGCTGGCAAGCTTGATCATAAATCACTTTAACAAATAATAAGTACTGCGAGTAAATACAAAGGCCCGTAAAATATTTTACGGGCCTTTGTATTTACTCGCAATTTACGTGCTTGTCAGGGGCATAAACTTTATAGGTTATAAGCTACACCTTTCTCCGGTATAGTTACCTGATAGCGGTCTTGCTCTAATGCATCGGCCAGGGCCTGCATACTTTCGGTTTCGCCATGCACTAAAAACACGCGTTTCAGCTTGTCGGCTGGGTTTTGTTTTACCGTATTTACTAAATCCTCGTGGTCGCCGTGCGCGCTGAATAGGTCTGTCTTTTTGATAGTGGCGTATACAGCCAACTCGCGATCTTTGATGTGCACAATGGGATCGCCACGTAATAACCGATAACCTAAGGTGCCTTTAGCACAATACCCGATAAACAAGATGGTACAGTAATAATTCTGTATGTTATTGTATAAGTGATCCTGTATACGGCCACCTTCCAGCATACCGGCAGAAGATATGATGATGCATGGCTCGAAGTAGTTCGATATCTGGCGGCTATCTTTTAGATTTTCTATATACGTCAAATTCTCAAACTCAAACTCATCGCCTTTAGCTTTATAAAAGTCCTGTGCGTCATCGTTCAATAGCTCATGATATTTACGGAACACCTGTGTAGATGCGTTAGCCATTGGGCTATCCACAAACACTTTCACAGGTGGCAGTAGGCCGCTGCTAAATATTTTGTTTAGCGAAAAAACCAATGCTTGCGTACGCCCGATACTGAATGCCGGTATAATTAAACGGCCCGACTCTTTGATACAGGCTTTCTCTATCGTTTCAATCAGTACCTGTTCAACGGTTTGATCTTTAGTATGGAAGCGGCCACCGTAGGTTGATTCTGATACCAGATAGTCAACCTGAGGCAATGGTTGCGGATCGTTTAGCACCGGGTAATTGAAACGGCCTACATCGCCGGTAAAACCAATTGTTTTTTCCGCACCATGGTCATTCACTTTCAGTATTGCGGCAGCTGCTCCCAGCAGGTGGCCAACAGGGATAAAGGTAAGTTCCACATCGCCATTCAGCCTGAAAGGCTTGTTGAAGCCAATGGTTACCATACGTTCCATAGTATCCATCACGTGCTTTTGCAAGTACAACGGTTGCTGTTGATGGTGATGCTTTTTACCGCCGCGGTGCTTACGACGCTTATCCTGCTTACTCATGAAAATGCTTACCGAGTCCATCAGTAAAAGCTCGGTTAATTCGGCTGTAGGCGGGGTACACAAAATTTGCCCGTCGAAGCCCATACGTATAAGCGTAGGTAAATTACCAGAGTGGTCTATATGTGCATGCGTCAATATAACCACATCAATTTCTGATGGATTAAAGGGAAACTCTTCGTTGGCTTGTATGCTGCGGTCTTTTTCATAATCCAATCCGCAATCAACTAAAATCTTATACTGGTCAACCTCCAGCAAATGCATGCTGCCGGTAACCTGACGGGCTGCCCCGTGTATAGTTAATTTCATTTTTGTATGTAAAGTAAATGCCTGATAAGGTTTATGCATCCCTATCAGGCATAATCTATAATCGTTAAAACGAATAATTTGTTTATTCGGCTACCGCTGATGGGGCTTTTTCGCCTGCAACACTGCTCTCAAACTGTAAATGGCTCAGGTAGCGATACAAGCCCTGCTCATGAGTAATCAGTTCTTCGTGCGTGCCGCTTTCCACAATTCGTCCTTTTTCAAGTACTACTATCTTATCAGCCTCGCGTATGGTTGATAAACGGTGAGCGATGATGATAGAAGTACGGCCTTTCATCAACTCTTCCAATGCTTCCTGAACCAAACGCTCTGACTCAGAATCCAGCGATGATGTGGCCTCGTCTAAAATCAGTATCGCAGGGTTTTTCAACAACGCACGTGCAATGGCAATACGCTGGCGCTGGCCGCCAGACAATTTAACGCCGCGTTCGCCCACCACAGTATCATAACCTTCAGGAAAACCTATGATAAACTGGTGTGCATTGGCACGTTTAGCAGCTTGTATAACCTCTTCACTGGTTGCATTACGCTTGCCGTAAGCAATGTTTTCTAATATTGTACCGCCAAAAAGCAAAACATCCTGCGGAACAATTGCCACCTGGTTACGGATATCCGTAAGCGCATACTCGCTGGCTGCTTTACCATCAAACAGCATTGCGCCGCTCTGCGGATGGTAAAATTGTAATACCAACGATGCCATGGTTGATTTACCGGAGCCACTTGGCCCAACGATAGCCACCCGTTGCCCTGCCTGCGCTTCAAAAGATACATCTTTCAAAACCTCAATTTCAGGGCGGGAAGGGTAGTGGAAGTTTATATTGTTAAACGACAAATTGCCGTGTATTTGTTGTTTGATGGCATTTTCGCTTTCATTGATCGACACCTCTTCACCTTGTTCAGCCAATATTTCCAAAACTCGTTCGCTGGCGCCTACAGCCTTTTGCACGTTGGCATACAGGTCTGGAAAGCTACCCATTGCAGCGCCAACAAAGATAGAGTACATAATGAAGGTGGTTAGATCACCGGTATGCATCTCGCCGTTACTAACCAGAACCGATCCGTACCAAATAACGCCTACAAACGTACCGAACATACAGAAAACAATAAAAGAAGCGAATACGCCACGAAACTTGGCGCCACGTACGGCAATGTTTACTACATCACGCAGGTTTTTGTCATAACGACCAGCCTCAAACGCCTCATTCACGAAAGCCTTCACGTTGGCAATGCCCTGTAATGTTTCTTCTACAATGGTGTTTGATTCCGCCAGCTTATCCTGCGCCTGGCGCGATAGGTTACGGATGAAACGCCCAAATACTACTGCGAAGGCTATCAGTACCGGCAGTATTGCCAAAACAGCTAAGGTTAACTTAATAGATACGATAACAAGTAATACAACACCGCCAATCATCAACACCAGTTGTCTTATTACTTCGGCAAAAGTGGTGGTAAGGGTATCCTGTATCTGCGAAAGGTCGGCCGAGATACGGCTGTTCAACTCACCAACACGGCGGTTGGCGAAAAAGTTCATAGGCAGGGTAACCAGTTTAAAATAGGTATCGCGTCTGATATCTGCCAACGATTTTTCGGCTACCTGTACAAACCATACCACTCTAAAGAATGATACACAGGCCTGTGCAAATAACAGGATAAAACCCGCAATGGCAATGGAATTTAAACTGCGTGGTAAAAATTTGTATTTATATATGCCTTGTGCTGCATCTATAAGTGCACCAAGTATGGCCGGAAATACCAGCGCCACCAGGCTTGATAAAAAAAGGAAAAGTAAACCGGCAATAAATTTGCCTTGATAAGGTTTAATATAACTAAGCAGCCTGCTAACGTTTTGCAGACTCTGTTTGTTTAATTTAGCTTTTGGTAGTTCTTTCTCTGCTGCGTTCCCACTATTCAATCGTGCTCTTGCCATAGTATTTCAATAGTAATGGGTAAATTTACGCTTTAGTAGTTCGTTTTCGGGTAATGAGTAGTAAAATTGACGTTACTATGAGAACGGCGATGATAATCAGGTAGATATTTTTCGATTTTCCCTGTGCATTCTCTGTTTCATTAAGCTGATCAACTAATTTTTCGTTTTGTGAACGCAATTGGTTAATAGTAGTGGCAAAATTACGGTTGCTGCTTTGGGCCTCGTTTACTTTAGTTTGTACCTGTTGCTGCTCAAAAGCACGATAATCTAACAATATCTTTAATTGCTTGAAGATGCCGTTATCCGTATTGATGATATCCATCAGTATTTCGTTTGACCTTCGGATATCTTTTTTGGTTTGCATCCCAAATATCCCAGTGCGTTCCTCAAGGCTCTGATCATACTGATCAAATTTGGTTTCACGCTGGGTAAGCATGCTGTTAATCTTTTTACGCTGCAGTTCATACGCCAACGAATCCGTCCTGACTTGTGCTTCGGCCTGCCAGAATACAATACAGTATAGTAATCCAATAGTCAATCTTTTCATAAGCTTATCAGGTTGTTATTGAAAGTCGATGATAACGCTATCACCCAAATTTAATCCCAGCAAGCCACTGGCGTTACCCTTGTTAATAGCTATCTCCAAGTGGTCGCTAATGCCGAACATGCACAACTTTTCGCCTTCGGGCACTTCGTTGTAATGCCAGCTTAGGTGGGTAATAGTTTCGTTTCGCTTAAAGTAGAGCACAAACTTGCGCCCCTGCTGTATGCGGTTAAAAAAGTCTTTAGTGATATTGGTTATCACATTCTGGAACGAGTCAATATAGATCACCATACCCCGTATCTGGTCACGCTCAAACACAGGTTGCAGGGTAGTGCGCTTTTCAATATGATCTACCGGTACCCCAATTTCCCTAATATCACCGCCGTTAGCTAAGTGGCAAGCAGCTTTTACAAAAATATCGGCCAGCGGAAAATGTAAAAACTTTAAGTCCTGCATAATGTTAATTTCCATTATTGCCTCGGGCTCATCATTGAATATTAAAGAGAATATGCCATTATCGGCACCTACAAAGTAGTGATTGCGGTAGCGTATAGCCAAAAAACGGTTTTCTTCGCTATATACCGTGTCAATACCAATCAGGTGAACGGTATCGTCGGGGAAATAATAAAAACTGTTCTTTAAAATAAAAGCAGCTTGCTGAATGTTAAAAGCAGGAACGGTATGGGTAATATCAACTATATTCACTGCAGGCATCATCTTTAAAATGCTGCCTTTCAGGGCAGCCTGGTAGATGTCTTTATCGCCTAAATCAGTGGTTAAAGTTATTATAGCCATTAGTTTTTTGTAATATTTATTACTAATCTTGTATAAGCATTAGCAAGGTGCAAATATCAGCTTTTAACCAGAAATAATCTGTAACTAAAAAATCATTTACTGTTGAACGAACTAAAAATTTCAATTGAACAGGTTAACCCTGCGGTTTTGTGGGGACCCAACAATGATCATTTTGAGATCATTAAAAAGCAATATCCCAAACTTAAATTAGTGGCCAGAGGGAGTGAGGTGAAGGTATTGGGCGATGAGCAGGAACTGACTGTTTTTAACGATAAGTTTAGCCAGTTGCTTCAACACGTTGAAAAATTTGACAATCTGAACATAACTGACCTGGAGAGAATATTTGGCGCCAAAAAAGTAACGTCGGCACTTCCGGCAGAGCAACCAGCCAATGACAAATCTACCACCGGGGAAGTAATTGTATTTGGCCATAACGGTGTTATGGTTAAGGCACGCACTGCCAACCAGCGCCGCATGGTAACCAGTATCAATACAAACGACGTTTTGTTTGCCATTGGCCCGGCCGGTACCGGCAAAACCTATACAGCTGTTGCTTTGGCTGTTAGGGCACTAAAAAACAAAGAGATAAAGCGTATCATATTAACCCGGCCGGCTGTTGAAGCGGGAGAGAACCTCGGCTTTTTGCCGGGAGATCTGAAAGAGAAAATTGATCCGTATCTGCGCCCGTTGTATGACGCACTGGATGATATGATACCTCCTGACAAGCTAAAAACTTATCTGGAAAATCGTACTATTGAAGTTGCCCCATTAGCATTTATGCGTGGCCGTACGCTGGATAACTGTTTCGTGATATTAGACGAGGCGCAAAATGCGACCGATATGCAGTTAAAAATGTTTTTAACCCGTATGGGCCCAACTGCGAAGTTCATCGTTACCGGTGATGTTACGCAGATTGACCTGCCTAAAAAGCAACAGTCAGGCTTACATACCGCCTTGCGCATCCTGACTGATATTAAGGGCATCGACATTGTTTACTTGAGCGGTGAGGATGTTGTTCGCCATAAATTGGTGAAACGCATATTGGAAGCTTACGGCGATATCCAGTAGTATTTGAACTTCATTAAGCCTAATCAGAAATCAAGATGAGAAAGATATTCCGTTTTGATTTCTGATTTTTTATTTTTGGAGCTATTATCATTCAACTTTTTTCAACCCGACTTTAAAAGTCTACACATTTTTCTGATACAGCTACATGAGCGCTATAAAACAAACACAGTTTAATTTTCCGGGCCAAACAGCTTTTTACAAGGGCAAAGTTCGTGATGTATACACTATTGAGGATAAGTACCTGGTAATGGTTGTATCTGACCGTATATCTGCTTTTGATGTTGTGCTGCCTGAACCTATTCCATACAAAGGGCAAGTACTTAATCAAATTGCAGCAACATTTCTAAAAGCTACCAGCGATATTGTGCCCAACTGGGTAGTGAGTGTACCCGACCCAAGTGTGACCATTGGTAAAATGTGTGAGCCGTTTAAAGTTGAGATGGTTATACGTGGTTACCTGGCTGGCCATGCCTGGCGTGAATATAGTTCCGGTAAACGTACGCTTTGTGGCGTTACCATGCCCGAAGGCTTAAAAGAGAACGACAAGCTGCCTGAACCTATTATTACACCAACTACCAAAGCAGCAGTAGGCCATGATGAGGATATATCGAAAGAAGACATCTTGGCAAAAGGCATTGTTGATGCTGCTGATTACGAACAGATGGAGAATTATACACGTGCCCTGTATCAGCGTGGTACTGAAATAGCTGCACAACGCGGATTGATATTGGTGGATACCAAATATGAATTTGGCAAAGCTGATGGTACGATTTACCTGATAGACGAAATTCATACCCCCGATTCGTCACGTTATTTTTACAGTGATGGTTATGCGGAGCGCCAGCAAAGCGGAGAAGCGCAGAAACAGCTGTCGAAAGAGTTTGTAAGAAAATGGCTGATAGAAAATGGCTTTCAAGGTAAAGATGGCCAGCATATACCAGAAATGACGCCCGAAATAGTTAATTCTATCTCAGAACGTTATATAGAGTTATATGAACAAATTACTGGCGAGGTTTTTGTTAAATCAGATAATGACAATATCTTACAACGTGTAGAAAGTGCTGTAAAAGAAGCTTTAACGAAGTTGTAATTTTAGTAATCCATAAAATAATTTTATCTTAGCTCTATAATTTTTATAAGAATGAAATTTACCGTCGATAAGCATGAAAAATATGTTTTGATCAGATTAAATGAGTCAAAACTAAATTCATTGATTACTCCGCAATTAAAATCCGAATTGATATTAGTGAACGCTGAGGGACAAAGAAATATAATTTTGGATTTGTGCCAGGTAAAGTTTGCTGATTCGTCGGGTTTAAGCAGTTTGTTGGTTGGCCACCGTTTATGTAAAAATGCGGAAGGCAGCTTTATCTTAACTTGCTTAAATGAAGCAGTTGCCCGTTTAATCAATATCTCTCAACTTGATAATGTACTTACTGTTGTGCCAACTACAGAAGAAGCTATTGACCATATATTTATGGAAGAGATAGAAAAAGAGCTAAAGAAAGAAGCAAAATAAACATTTTGTATGTTTACCTATTATGAAATTTGAGGTAACCATACTCGGCAGCAGTTCTGCCACCCCTATATTTAATCGAAATCCTACAGCACAGGTGCTTAATTTAAACGAGCGCCTGTACTTGATTGATTGCAGCGAAGGCACCCAGCTGCAAATGCTGCGTTATGATATTAAAGCCAGCCGTATCGATCATATCTTTATAAGCCATTTACATGGCGACCATTATCTTGGTTTAGTAGGCTTACTCTCATCCATGCATTTAAATGGCCGTACCAAACCCCTTAAATTGTTTGGCCCGGCTCCATTGCGCGAAATCATAGAGGTTCAGTTTAAATACTCCGAAACCAAGCTTAACTACCCGATTGAATATATCGCCACAAACCCATCTGTTCCCGAAGTAATATTTGAGAATCAGGATGTGGTGGTAGAAACTATTCCATTAGACCATCGTATTGCTACTACAGGCTTTTTGTTTAAGCAAAAGAAACGCTTGAGGAAGCTTATCAAAGCTAAAATAGAAGAGTTGCGCATACCTGTTGAGTTGTATACAGCCTTAAAAAAAGGGGCGTCTTATTCGACACCCGATGGCAAGTTTTATCCAAATGATCAATTAACGGTTGAGCCGGATCGGCCTCGTTGTTATGCTTATTGTTCTGATACCTTGTACAACGAAAGGTACTTTGAACAAATAGGCCATGCAGATTTGCTTTATCACGAGGCCACCTTTTTGCATAATATGTTAGATAGGGCTAACGTAACCCATCATACCACAGCATGGCAGGCAGGGCAGGTAGCTGCTATTACACAAGCAAAAAGCTTGTTGATTGGCCATTTTTCGGCCCGTTATAAGAGTTTGATTGAATTGTTAGATGAGGCAAAAAGTGTCTTCCCTGAAACCGAACTGGCTATCGAGGGAAGAACTTATACTGTCGGTCAGGATATGGTTTAGTCACCTTTCCTGCCAAAAACAGAGAAGCTTACGTAACGTTTAGGATGCGCTTTCAGGTCAATAAACAAGTTGTTAAGATTGGCCGAAGCTGCATTCAGATTCTTATACATCTGATCGTCGTTCAATAACATTCCCAATGAGCCTTGTCCGCTATTAATACGGTTAACTGTCGACTGCAAGTCGCTCATTGCTTTGTTTGCGCTTGCTAAAGTACCACTTAGATTAGAGTTAGCAACGTCGGCGCTAATGCGCTCAAAGTTTGCGGTTGTGGTATTTAATCTGACCGTACTTGCACGAAGGTTTGATGTTAGTGCCTCTGAGTTAGCCATTATTCTGTCTATGTGGCCTGTTTGTGAGCCAACTAAGTGATCGATCTTTTTAGTGGTACCTTCCAGCGTTTGCAAAGAGTTGGCAATACTGACAAAACTACGATCAACATTCTTTCTGAATTCAGGGTTAAGTATTTTATTTACCGAACTTAATGTAGAATCCATACGAGCAATCAGATCTTCCGCTTTGCGCTGTACCGGTTGCAAGCTTTCAGCCAGGCTACCTTGAATGTCAGCACGTAATGTATCCTGATCCTCGGCAAATTCCCGGCTATTACCTAGTTCAAACACAATCGCTTTGCTACCCAAAAGGTCGGTACTTTCCAGGCGGGCCAATGTGTTCGATGGGATATCGTACTTCGGATCAATCTTTAACTCTACCACGGTATAGCCGCTTGCTATCTGTAATTGCATTTTTGAAACGTGGCCGATAGGGAAGCCGTTAACCAATACCGGCTTTGAAAGCGTAAGGCCATCAACATTCTGGTATATAGCATAGAATTTTTTTGAGCCAGAGAACACGTCGTTACCCTTCAGGTAACTGTAGCCCAATATAAGTATGGTAATACCCACAACAGTTAGAATGCCAATTTTAGTTTCGTTTGATATTTTCAAGGTAATGCAATTTTAGTTTTAACTATTGTGCTGTTTGCTCCAATTCTCTTTTGTATTGTTTTACAGCACGTATTATAGAGTTTACAATTTCTGTTTGGCCCGAATCAGAGTTTAAATACTCTTCTTCTTGTGAATTATTTATAAATCCGGTTTCAATTAGTACTGCAGGCATACCGCTGTTTGCCAAAACGTGTAAGCTTTGTTCTTTTACACCATTGCTATACCGACCGTCGGTCTCGGTAAACTCGTTATTCATCAGGTTGGCCAGATGAATACTTTGTTTACGATACTTGTCGCGATAAGCGTTAAGCACCATAGCAGTAGTTGGATCATCGCTGTCGGTATAGTAATCTTTATAATTCTTTTCCTGCAGGATGGATGCATTTTCACGTATTGCTTCCAACTGTTCGCCTGTACGTTTAAAACCGTATACCAGTAATAAAACTCCTTTTCCAGAACGGTTAGGGATGGAAACTGTTTTGTAAACTGGTACTTTTTTGCCATGGCGGCCTTTGTTATAGTCTACAATTACCCGTTCGTGTGCGCTGGCTAAAGAGTTACAGTGAATGGATAAAAAGATATTACCCTTCGCCTTGTTAGCAAACTCGGCCCGTTTATGAAGCTCTATAAACTCGTCATGGTCACGGGTAATAAGCACATTTACATCTTTTAATTCTTTTTGCATGGCCTTCTGCAATTTAAGTCCTATAGCCAGCGTTACATTCTTTTCCATTGAAAAAGAGCCGTAAGCACCGGGGTCATGTCCACCATGCCCTGGGTCAATCACAATTGTTCTTAGTCTGAATCCGGGACCGGACGTTGAATCTCTTTTTATAGGATCATCAGTTTGAAACGAATAATTTATGAAGCAAACAAACAATGCAAGGAATCCGTAAATCAGTCTTTCTAAAGCCTTATTTTTCATTATTTTTGAAGCGCCGTTAATAAGTTTATCTGCAAAAATACTATTCATATTTAATTTTGAAATTTATCAGGTTCTTTTTTCTATCAGGCATAGTTTTGATAGTGAGTATAATAGCACTGGCCGGCAATCGCAGTTATATAAAGCCAGCACACGTTATCGATACAATTATAAAGCTGGACACGGCTAAAGACAAAAAAGTTTTGAAACCGGTACTAAAAAACCGGAAGGGTAAAGCCGCACCCCAAACTGCTGTAAATGATACGACTCCGAAAAAGAAAGAAGGTTTACAGTCGGAAGTAAAAGGTGTTGCCGATGACTCGACTTATACGGATGCCGAGAACAATATCCTGTATTATTTCGGCCGTGCCAGGGTTACTTATGAAGATTTTGAACTGGATGCTGATTATATTCGTGTTGATTATAAAAAGCATTTAATTTTTGCGAGTGGCCGGGTTGATCCTAAAACCCATCGCTATGTGGGTAAGCCCATTGCAAAACAGGGTAGCCAAAGCCCCATAATGGCTGACTCTATGTACTATAACTACCAGACCAAGCGGGCAAAGTCTTTCAACACCTCAACCGAGCAGGATGGTAATTACATTACAGGTGGTCAGGCTAAAAAACTGAATGAAACTGAAGTTGCCTATCGTAATATTTTATTTAGCACGTGTAATTTACCCTATCCCGAAACGCACTTTGGTGTGGTAATCACAAAAGGTATTGGCGAAAAAAGGCGTATCATATCAGGCCCGGCATACCTTGAAATTGAAGGTATACCCTTACCAATAGGTGTCCCGTTTGGTTTCTTTCCTAAACCTGAGCAACGTGCATCCGGAGTTATTTTGCCAAGTTTTGGTGAAGATGCTAAGCTGGGTTTTTATTTGCGGAACTTTGGTTATTACTTCGGTATCAACGATAATATCGATTTAACTACACAAGCTACTATTTATTCAAAAGGCGCATATGAGATTAATGCCATATCCCGGTATTTAAAACGCTATAATTACCAGGGTAGCTTTGCATTTAATTATGGTTCACATAACTATGGTTTAGAAGGCGATCCGGCACAAAAAGACTTCAATATACAGTGGCAGCATAGTCAGGATGCCAACGCTCATCCAGGTAGTACATTCAGTGCTTCGGTCAACGTGGCAACCGGTACCTTTTATCAAAACAACCCGGCTACCACCGGTTACAATTTGCAGTCACTCACGCGAAATAACTTAAGTTCATCCATTGCTTATGGCCGTACGTTTAATGTAGGTACCACAACCATGAACTTTACCGCCAGTGCCGAGCATCGTCAGGATATCACTAATAAAACGGTATCACTCCAGTTGCCTGTATTTACCTTGAGTGCGAGCTCATTCAGTCCTTTCGACTCCCGTGATAGACTTGGCGAACAAAAATGGTATGAGAAGATTACGTTAGGCTATACTTTACGTGGTACTAATACCTTAACAGATATCAAAGAATCCGAGCTTTTTAAGAGTAACACCTTAACCAAGCGCTTGCAAAACGGTTTTGAGCATAATATACCTGTTAGCGTAAATTTTAATTTACTAAAGTACTTCAACTTTAACGCAGGTGGTACTTATCGTGAGGTTTGGTATTTTCAATCCAGAAGGCAGTTTTTTGATAGGGGAAGTATTCGCAATACACCTAAATTGATTACTGACACCGTAGCTGGTTTTACTCGCGGTTCACAGTATAATTTAAGTACCGGCATCAATACCAAAGTTTATAACACGATTGCATTTAAGCACGGCAACCTGAAAGCGATTCGCCACGTCATGACGCCGTCGCTTTCATTCAGCTATACGCCTGATTTTGGTGATCCAAGATATGGCTACTATCGCACGGTAACCAGTGATGCCGTAGTGCCTTACCCGGTTACATCGTCAACCTACTCTATATTTGATGGATCGCCTTTTGGTGGCCCGAGCAGGGGCAAGTCTGCCGGTATTGGCTTAACTGTTGATAACACGATTGAAGCTAAACTGAAAGCTAAAAGCACGGATACAACCGGCGCCGACCGTAAGATAACCATCTTACAGGGTTTGTCTTTTTCAACTTTTTACAATTTTGCAGCCGACTCTTTCAGACTTAGCCCAATAGGCTTCAACGCACACACAGCGATATTTAATCAGAAAGTTAGCATTAGCTTGAACGGAACTTTTGATCCGTATGTTACCTATGCGCGTGATTCAATTTCTAATGGCTTGGTTAGGCGCTATGCACAGCGGGTTAACCGGTACTTTTTTCAGGAAGGTCGTGCGCCATTGCTGAGCAATTTATCTTTCTCTACCAGCTTCTCGTTGAATTCATCAACCATGAAAAAACGCAACAATGCTCAGCTGAATAACCTGCAAAATTTGGATCCCGTACAGTCAAATCGTTTATCCATGATAAATAATGATCCGGCCGCTTATGTTGACTTCAGTATTCCTTATAACGTTAGTGTGAATTTCAACTACAGTTATTTTAATACGGGCATCCAACCTGATTTTCAAAGTACCCTGAGTTTAAGCGGCGACGTAAATATTACCCCAAAATGGAAGGTACAATATACGTCGGGGTATGACTTGAAGAACAAAGCGCTTAGCCCAACCCAGTTTAACATTTATAGGGATTTGCATTGCTGGGATTTATCTTTTGGATGGTTGCCATTTGGTTATTACAAATCATTCAATGTTACCTTGCGGGTGAAAGCATCTATTTTACAGGATTTAAAACTTTCTAAGCGAAGCGATTATTATAACAATTTCTAAATGCTTGCAGAAATTATAACCATAGGCGACGAGATACTAATAGGCCAGATTGTTGATACCAACTCGGCCTGGATGGCACAACAACTAAACAGTGCCGGTATCCGTGTAAAACAAATATCCTCCGTGTCTGACGATCGTCAGCACATCTTAACAGCACTGGCCGAAGCGGCTACGCGTGTTGATATTGTTTTGATTACCGGCGGGTTGGGTCCAACTAAAGACGACATCACTAAAAAAACACTGGCTGATTATTTTGGTGCAGAGATGGTTGAAGATGCCGGCGCATTGGAAAATGTGCAACGCATTTTTGCCCGTTATAACCGTCCCTTACTTGAGGTGAATAAACAGCAGGCTCTGATACCGGCCAACTGCGAGGTTGTACCTAATAATAACGGTACTGCCCCAGGCATGTGGTTTAATCATGATGGAAAAATATATGTTTCTATGCCTGGCGTACCCTTCGAAATGATGTACATGTTTAGTGACCAGGTGCTGCCGAAATTGAAAGCTACATTTAAGCTACCGGCCATTGTGCACAAAACAATCTTGACGGTAGGAGAAGGAGAATCATTTCTGGCGGAAAGAATTGCCGATATAGAAGATGCTTTACCGTCATACATTAAGCTTGCTTATCTACCTAAACTGGGTCAGGTACGTTTGCGATTGAGTGGCTACGGTGACAACGAAGCCAAATTGACTGATGAAATAAGCCACTATGCGGCACAGATTATAGACCGGGTACGAAATGTGGTTGCAGCTACGGATGACATACCACTCGAAAAATCTATATTAAATAAACTAACCACCACTCACAAAACTCTATCGGTGGCGGAAAGCTGTACGGGCGGCTATATTGCGCATCTGTTTACCCAGCATGCCGGCTCATCACAAGCCTTTTTAGGTGGGGCGGTATCTTACTCCTACGAACTAAAAGAAAGTATTTTAGGTGTGCAAAACGAAACCTTATGGCAACATGGCGCCGTAAGCGAAGAAACAGCGACCGAAATGGTAAAAGGGGCCTTGCTAAACTTTAAATCCGATTATGCCATCGCGGTAACCGGCATAGCTGGTCCGGGTGGCGGAACCGAAGAAAAGCCTGTTGGTACGGTTTGGATAGCCGTTGCCTCATCCAGTAATTTGGTGGTACGAAAGTTTACCTTTGGCAATAAGCGACAGCAAAATATAGAACGCACAGCCATTGCGGCCTTAGGAATGTTGAATACTTTACTGGCCTCGGTCTAAAAATTCAACCAAGAAATAAGTAAGTTTGGGCCATTACACTTTATTTATAAAAACTGTATTGAATTAATATGGCAAGATATCAGCTGTTGCTGCCTAAGATGGGCGAAAGTGTTGCTGAAGCAACGGTGATTAACTGGTTGAAAAATCCAGGGGATTACATAGAAGCCGATGATGCCGTGGTGGAGATTGCGACTGACAAAGTGGATTCTGAAGTACCATCGCCGGTAAGCGGCAAACTCGTTGAGCAGCTTTTTCAAAAAGATGAGGTAGTACAGGTAGGTGATCCTATAGCTATTATTGAAACTGATAATGCGCAGAATGAAGAGGTCCCTGTAGCTGCTACACCTGAAGAAAAATCAACTACCGAAAAAGAGCCTGAAGCACAGGCGGCCGAGCCAACCAATGTTCCCGGAATGGAGCAGTTGCAACAGCGTCCCGCTCCAGAAGTGCAGTCTGCTGTAAATAACTCGTCAGTACGCTTTTACTCGCCACTTGTTCGCAATATCGCCAACCAAGAGGGTATTAACGTCACAGAATTAGATGCCATTCCCGGCACAGGTGCAGATGGACGCTTAACGAAAGATGATCTTTTAACTTATCTGAATAACAGACAAAAATCGAGTACTATTCCAAATACTGTTGAGGCGAAGCAGGAGACGTCAGCACCGAAGCAGCCTACGGCAGCACAACAGCCTGCATTTACGGCACCGGCTGTATCGATATCCGGTAGTGACGAGATCATTGAGATGGACCGGATGCGTAAGCTGATAGCCGATCATATGATCATGAGCAGGCAAACGTCTGCCCACGTAACTTCATTTGTTGAGGCTGATGTAACCAACCTGGTACTATGGCGCGAAAGAAACAAAAGTAAGTTTGAGAAGCGGGAAGGTGAGAAGATCACTTACACACCGATATTTATAGAAGCCGTGGCAAAGGCAATTGCTGATATGCCGATGGTGAATGTTTCTGTGAAAGGAACGCAAATTATTAAAAAGAAAAACATCAACATTGGCATGGCAACGGCCCTGCCTAATGGTAATTTGATTGTTCCGGTTATTAAACATGCAGATACGCTGAACCTGGTTGGTTTGGTTAAGGCTGTTAATGATCTGGCTATCCGGGCCCGTCAAAACAAGCTCCGCCCTGACGAGACGCAGGAGGGTACCTTTACTATTACTAATATTGCTGCTTTTGGCAATGTAATGGGAACACCTATTATTAACCAGCCACAGGTAGCCATTTTGGCTATAGGTGCAATTAAAAAGAAACCAGCGGTTCTGGAAACACCAACCGGCGACGTCATTGCTATTCGCCATATGATGTTCTTATCTTTATCATATGACCATCGCGTAGTAGATGGCTCCTTGGGTGGCATGTTCCTGAAACGTGTAGCTGATTACCTGGAAGCCTGGGATATTAATCGTGAAGTATAAAAGCAAAAAGCCGGACTTAAGTCCGGCTTTTTGCTTTTATTATGTTATCGACAAAGTCAATCGTTCGGGTAAACTGATAGCCTTTAGCTTGGCTCCAAGTTATAAATTCAGTCAATCTTTTAATAAATGCATCGCCGGTATTTCGCGTTACATACCCCGGAAAGCCAAAACGCTCAGGCTGGTTCAGATCTGTAAATTCCCAAGGGTGGAAGTACAAATTCAGGTAACCATCTTTACTATGCGTAGCGCTGCTTAATAGCTTGATCAAACGCATTGGCAGGTTATGAAAGCTTAACCAAAACAATGGAAAACGTATTACTGGAGACACCGAAGAAGGTAACTGTAATACATTCTCATTGTAAAACCATGTACGGGGTTTGCTGAAATTATTATATCTACCGGGTAACCACGTTGGGTTGATAGACGAATTATATATATAGCCAGCCCGTTCAATTTCTTTTTCGTCTACCGGCATCATGCGCGCCATGCGGTAACCCTTTACCTCTACGCCGGTAAGTTCCTGTAACTTCAATCTGGATTGCAACAAATGCTCCGGTTTAAAATCTGAGTGGTAATAACCATGCGAAGCCAGTTCATGGCCTTCATCAACAATTTGCTTGATTATGTCTTGCTTGTGCTGAGCATAATTGGCTGTACAGTAAAATGTAGCTTTTACACTGGCTTTTCTGAGACTCTGTAAAATACTTAATGTACCTGCTGTAGAAATTGCCAACTGTTCATCAAAGGGTAGGCTTTTGCCGTATTCGAACGGCATATCAAACTCTTCTATATCAAAACTTAATAAAATCATTATTTACCCTTTGTAAGTTAGTGGAACGGATAATATAATTAGGCCGTTGTTTGGATTGCATAAACAACTTTCCAAGGTACATCCCGATAATACCCAGTACCATAAGCTGTATACCGCCAAAAAAAACGATGGTTGCAAGTATGGACGTCCAGCCAGACACTACATGACCAGTAAAATAGCTGATCAAAATATACGGAATGTATAAAGTGGCCAGCAAAGAAAAGAATAACCCGATGCCCGTTGCCATGTATAAGGGTCTTACACTAAAAGCGGTGATTCCCTGAACAGCAAACTTGACCATCTTTTTAAGGTTGTACTTGCTTTTACCAGAAAACCGGGCATCGCACTGGTAAGAAATTGCATACTGACGGAACCCCAACCATTTAATTAATCCACGGATAAACAAGCCGCTCTCATTCAAACTGCTTAATACATTAGCCACCTTGCGGTCAATAAGCCTGAAATCTGCAGTTCCCTTTTCTAACTTGGTATCAGAAAGGGAATTGATCATCTTATAAAAGAGGTCAGAGGTTTTGGTTTTGAATATCGTAGCCTCGTCTTGGTATTCACGCAAGGTATACACCACATCGTAACCTTCTTCCCACTTTTCCAGAAACTGGGTGATCATGTCGGGTGGGTGCTGCATGTCACTGTCCATGCTGATGATACAATCGCCGTCAGCATAATCATATCCGGCTTTTAGTGCATTTTGGTGCCCAAAGTTGCGCGACAGTTCCAGGTAGTACAGGTTCGGGTCGATATCACCAATTGATTGTAGCTTCCGCAACGTACCGTCTGAACTGCCATCGTCAATAAAAATCACCTCATATTCATAGGGTGTTGCTTTAAGTACCTGTATCAGGCGCATTGCCAGTACTTCAATATTACCTTCTTCATTGAAAGAAGGTATCACGACAGAAACTTTTCTTCTCATTACACGGCCTTATAGGAAGGTTGCTGGTTAAAATTACGCGTCAAGCTTTCAAATACAATCTTAATCCAAATCAGTAAGCATGGTAATGCCTTTAAAGCGTAAGGTTTAACATACTGTTTGTTTATGAACTTAGGAAAGAGGTCTGAAGGTGAAAGGCTCGTTAATATCAGAGCAAATACCAACAATGCTATTTCCAGATTAGTAACGGGCTTTGCCAGGTTCAGAAACCAAATGGCTACACCAACAAATGCTATTATGTAAGTGGGCGACTCAGATCCGGTGCTGAATATTACTGTAAAAATTAGTGTAGATGCTAAAATTAGTAATTGGTATGTTGTATTGTTGAAGCTTTTTACATTTAAATACGAGCATGCAAAAAGAAATACGCCCGGCACAAGCACTAATAAGTTTGACAGCTGTTGGTAATTAAATATGCGCCTGATCATGCCCATAACGCTAATATCTTGCATATACGAAACTGCATTAAGCGAGTTTTTTTCAACCAGGCTTGCATACCAGTCGTAATAGCTCTGCAAAACAAATGACGGTGAAGAGAACAGCATAGGCAGCGCAAAAAGAACAACGCCCCATATAACTAACCACTTAATGAATTGGATCTTATCTTTTACAAAGAAGAAAAATGCCAAACCTACAATACCATAAAGCTTAATGTAGGTGCCGGCAACTATGGCTAATGCAGCCCAGATACTTTTCTCTTTTTTGATAAAGATAAAGCTTAGCAATATCAACGCAGCCATTGAAGGGTTAAACTGCACGCTGTAAGACGCAGTCATGAGTTCATGTGCGCAAATAAGCAGCATGGCAACACGGCTCTGTATATTAAAAGGCAACATCATAATGGCCTTATACAAAACCCATGAATTCAGCAGCACCCACAAAACAACGGCTATGGCATCCGGAAAAAGCGTAAATGGTGCAATAACTATTGCAAACAGCGGCCCATAGTGATTACTATCTTCGAAATGCTGCGGCTGGGGTGTATATAAATTATACTGATGAATGAGATCAATAAAAGTATATTTATATATAAGGTAGTTGTTGATATGATGATTAAGTACTTGCTTTATTACTGCAAATAAGCTTAAGCCAAACCATAATAAGGTTACGAAAATACGATTGGTAAATAGCTTAGTGAACTTCAACATCAATAGCGCATGCGTCAATTACCTACAAATATAACAATCTCTTTACAATATACCGTTGAGGCCTAAGGCTACACCTAAAGTATTTATCTTTTAAACAGCAAAAGGCTCCAAGAGCCTTTTGCTATTAGTTATTATCGTATCTAACTTCAAGCTTATTATGCTGTAGCTAAGCTTACACCGGTAAGCTGATCGGCGAAGGCTACAAATGCCTTGCTCTCTGCTATGCGTTGCTGCTGGGCAATTAAATTCTGCAAATTCACTTTTCCGGTAACAAATTTAAAGTCGCCCGAATAGAAGCGTTCGTAGATATGTAAGAATTTAAGATCGTCAACCAACTGCTCATCTTCATAACGCAGGTAGATTTTTAGCTCCACATCGTTAGTGAAGTTCAGGTTATATTTTTGATGCGCTTTTTTGTACTCATAAGCGTAGCCATAACGCAGTGCGGCGATATCTGACAACACGGCCGACCCGGTAGGATGGCCTCCAGCTCCTTTACCGAAGAAGAATTGCTGATCGGCAAAGGCTGCCTGTACCGTAACGCCGTTATACTCGTATTCAACGTTGTATAAAAATTCAGATTCGTTGACAAATTTAGGTAGCACGAACAAGGTAACATGCTGGGCATCCAGCTCTTTGGCAACCGGAACTAACTTAATTTTCAGGCCCTTTTCGCGTGCGTACTGTAAATCATAAGCGGATAAATTCTGGATACCAATATTCAGAACATCCTCCGGGTTTACAATAATGCCATAAGCATGGGCTGCAGCAATAATTAGTTTAAACTTAGCGTCAAAGCCGCCTACGTCCATAGTAGGATCTGTTTCGGCAAAACCTAAATCTTGGGCCTGCTTTAACGCTGTGGCATAATCCATGTTTTCCAGGAAGCCTTTTGATAGAATATAGTTAGAGGAACCGTTGAAGATACCGCTGATGGAGTGCAACAACTCATTGTCATAATACTCTTCGAGATTGCGAATAATAGGAATACTACCACATACAGCGCCCTCATATAAAAGTGAGGTACCATGCTCATGCTGTAAATCCAATAACTCCTGCAAATGCAGGGCTATCATCTTTTTACTGGCCGAAACTACATTTTTGCCAGACTTTAATGCGGTTGATACGATCTCAAAAGCAGCTTCCGTATCATTAATCAGCTCAACAATGGTGTTGATTTCTGGGTTATTCAGCAGTTCATCTTTGTCTGTAGTGAAAATCTCCGGGGCTAACGAACGGATTTTGCCCGGATTTTTGATTGCTATTTTTTTGATTTCAAGGTTGAGGTTCTTGGTTTTGATGATGTCGTACAATCCCTGTCCAACTACACCAAAGCCGAATAAACCAATGTTTAGTTTAGTGCTCATTCAGAAAATTTTTGTAATTCGGTATTATGTATAGGCGTATCTGCGTTTAAAAAAGAGAAGATGATTCGGGTAAGTATACCGGTTTCAATCAAAAAACCGTCATGACCGTAAATTGAATCAAATTCGGCATAATCAGCATTTGGAATATGGCTGTACAGATATTGCTGTTCGTTGATTGGAAACAACATATCAGAGGTAATGCCAATCACCAGCGTACGTGCTTTAATTTTTGCGAGCGCTTTTTCAGCATCGCCACGGTTACGGCCAACATGGTGCGAGTCCATGGCTTTGGTTAAGTACCAATAGCTGTAAGCGTTAAATCGCTTAACTAACTTTTCGCCCTGGTAGCTTTGGTAAGATGCTGCCCGGTAATTATCTGTAATAGTTTCGTCGGTTTCTTTTTGTGTTTTGTTATAAGCGCTATAGCCACGGTAAGAAAGCAAAGCCATACTACGTGCTGCTTTTAAGCCGGCACTACCGCCATCGGGTGTGTTTTCGTAAAAGCTTGCATCTGCACTGAGGGCAAGCCTTTGAGATTCATTGAGGGCTATTCCCCAAGGCGAATGGAACGCATTGGTGGCAATCAGTATTAACTGTTCAATACGCTCGGGCTGTTGTATTGCCCATTCCAAAGCCTGCTGCCCACCCAGTGATCCGCCAATTAGCAGACTGATGTGCTCAATGCCTAAGTGATTGGCCAGAAGTTGGTGCGCATTGGCCATATCACGTATGGTACACACCGGAAAGTCGAGATAATACGGCTGGCCTGTAATGGGGTTAGTATTTAATGGATTGGTTGTGCCGTAAGGCGAACTCAGCACGTTAGCACATATTATATAATGTTCCTGCGGATTAATAAGGCTACCCTCACCGGCAAAGCCTTTCCACCAGTCAAACACATCGGAGTTTGCTGTGAGTGCATGGCATACCCACACCACATTGTTTTTATCTTCATTAAGATGGCCATAAGTATGATAGCCGATTTGCAGTTCCTTTAACTGCTCGCCGGATTCAAGTTCAAATAAGCCGTCGTATGTAAACGTTTTTGTATGCATCCTAAAATTCAAAGCGCCCCGCACTTAAAAAGCCGCGGGGGCTTTATCACTATTTAAACAAATTAACCTAAAAAGAAAAGTTCGGAAGATTATGATGACGACAGTTCCAGATCCTTCACCTTAGCAAAGGCCTGTTCAAAATCACCCTTGATGTCATCAATGTGCTCAATACCAACAGCAACACGTAGCAGGGTAGGTGTTACGCCGGCCGCCAATTGCTCCACCTCTGATAGTTGTTGGTGTGTAGTTGCAGAAGGCTGGATAATCAATGTCTTGGCATCGCCCACGTTGGCTAAATGACTTACCATTTGCAAGTTATCTATAAAGCTACCGGCGTTCAGCTTATCACCTTTAAGTTCGAATGACAGCACGGCTCCAAAACCGTTCTTAAGATATTTTTTGGCAAGACTGTGGTGTGGCGATGATGCCAGGCCCGGATAGTTCACTTTAGCAACTTGTGGATGTTGCTCCAACCAGGTAGCCAGTTCCAATGCATTATCTACATGCCGTTGTACGCGTAGTGAAAGCGTTTCCAGGCCTTGTATCAACAAGAAGGAATTGAATGGCGACTGAGAAGAACCAAAATCGCGCAAACCTTCAACTCTGGCTCTGATGATATATTGAATATTACCGAACGGACCATTAACGCCAAATACATCTGAGAACACCAGGCCATGATATCCCTCAGCCGGTTCGGTGAATTGTGGAAACTTGCCGTTTCCCCAATTGTAGTTACCGCCATCTACAATAACGCCGCCAATGCTGGTGCCGTGCCCACCTATCCACTTCGTGGCTGATTCAACAACTACGTTTGCACCGTGTTGCAGCGGACGGAAAAGATAACCACCTGCGCCGAAAGTGTTATCTACAATAAGAGGCAGATCATGTTTCCTGGCCAAAGCAGCAATTTTTTCAAAATCCGGAATATTAAAACCCGGATTACCTATGGTTTCAAGATAAATGGCTTTCGTCTTTTCGTCAATCAATGGTTCAAAGCTTTCCGCTTCATCATTAGCAGCAAACTTTACATTGATGCCCAGGCGTTTAAAGGCAACTTTGAATTGATTGTAAGTACCGCCATACAAAAATGGGGAGCTTACAAAGTTGTCACCAGCCTGTAGTATATTATTTAATGCGATGAATTGCGCAGCCTGACCGGATGAGGTAGCCAGTGCTGCAACACCACCTTCCAATGCAGCAATCCGCTTTTCAAACACATCGGTAGTTGGATTCATGATGCGGGTGTATATATTGCCAAACTCTTTCAAGGCAAACAAATTGGCGCCATGTTCTGCATTGTTAAATACATACGAAGTGGTTTGATATAACGGAACCGCTCTTGAACCGGTAGTTGGGTCAACTTCCTGACCGGCGTGCAGCTGCAGGGTTTCAAACTTTAGGGGTGGTGTTGACATAATTATAGTGTTTAAATAAGGTTGTATTTAGTTTGATAGTCAAGTTATTATTAATTGGGCTTAGTATTACCCAATCTGGCCAATGCGCTTAGAGAGTGAGCGGACGCTTGTTTGAATTTAGCAGCAACACATGCACATACAACTAAGCGTAGTGCTAATGGAAGAAGCGTTACCTGTTGAGGTACAAACAAAAGATGGCTGAGTAAAAATAACTACTTGTGTCATGGTTGTTAAATTTATATTCCCCGGTTATAATATTTCTCCGGGACAGGAATTGGCACCTTCTCCAACCGTAGGAGGGTTGCCAGCGGGTCAGGGAGCCTGATCTCTCGCCGCTTCTTTATAAATCAAAACCTTGTGAGGGGTATTTGATTAAGGTATGTTGCTACCTTGTTTTATGCCAACAAAGATAGAGTGCTTAAAAAGGAAAATGCAAGTATTTTTTTAAAAAACTTTATATCATATTGATTGCCTGAGATATATCTGCTATCAAGTCATCAATATGTTCAAGTCCAACAGATACGCGCAAAAGGTTTTGAGGCGTTTTTGTATCAGGCCCTTCATTCGATGCGCGGTGTTCAATCAGGCTTTCAACTCCACCTAAACTGGTAGCGTGCGTAAATAATTGCGTACGTGATGCTATTTGCATTGCTGTTTCTTTATCGCCTTTTACCACAAAGGAAAGCATACCGCCGAAATTCAGCATCTGCTCTTTGGCCAGTTGGTGTTGCGGGTGTGATAGCAAACCAGGGTATAACACGCGCTCAACCTGTGGTTGCTGTTCTAAAAACTCGGCCAGTTGCATGGCATTTTGCACGTGCCCGCGTATACGGTAGGGTAAGGTTTTTATACTACGCACCAGCCAGTAGCAATCGGTTGGTGATGGTATTGCGCCGCCCATCTGCTGCACCTGACGTATTTTTTCCCACCATTCATTTTTCGCGGCCGTAATTAACGCACCACCGGTTAAGTCGCTATGGCCACCTAAATATTTGGTAGTGGAGTGCATTACGATATCTGCGCCCAAGCTTATGGGCTGCTGACCGATAGGAGATGCAAAGGTGTTGTCACAAACTACTTTTATTTTATGCTGCTGCGCTACCCCGACAACTTTTTTGATGTCTGTAAGTTTGAGCAGCGGGTTGGATGGTGTTTCAACCCATATTAAACCGGTTGACGGCTTGATGTGATCTCTTAATACCTGCTCATCGTTGATGTCAATAAAATCAAATTTTAATATACCTTTAAAAAGGGTCTTCAATTGATTGCGCAGCCCATGATACATATCATCCGGGGCTATAATATGAGTGCCAGGCTCGAGTGATTGAAACACGCTCATACCGGCGGCATTGCCTGAAGAAAAGGCTGCTGCATCGGCACCGCCTTCCAAAACTGCCAACACGCGTTCCAGCATATGGCGGTTCGGATTGTCAGACCGGCTGTAAATGTAGCTTTTGGAATAGCCACCATCAGCATCGCGCTCAAAAGTGGTAGACAATACCAGCGGCTGGATTACAGCTTTTGATGCTTCGTCTGTATGATTGGCGGCATGAATAGCCAGTGTTTCTATCTTCATTACTATTAAAATTGGCGTTACAACCGGTGGTAAAAATACATATTGACAACAAAAAGCAATATGATTATATGAAATAAGTGAGCCATCACCTTATAGCCTAATTTTGGTCTTTAATTTTACTGCTTCGGTACATGCAGTTTAGTACCATCAACGCTGTAGTGTAAGTAGATGGTTGTATTTGTTACACACAGGTGATATGGTATAGGCGCTATTATATTACTTTTGCAAAAAAAAGTAATTTAATGAACGCTGAACAATCAATACAAGTGTTATTAAATGACGCTCACCTTTCTGCCGATCTTAAAAATATCGCCCAAAAAGTTTTAAACCGCGAGCGCATCAGTTTTGATGAAGGCGTACTGCTGTTTGAAAAAGGCGAGTTAAGTTATCTCGGTGTTTTAGCGAATTATATCCGCGAGCAGCGCCATGGCGATAAAACTTATTTTAATCGCAATTTCCATATCGAGCCTACCAATCTGTGTGTGTACGATTGTAAATTCTGTTCTTACTCGAGGCTGATTAAACAGCGCTCGGAAGGATGGGAGTATACCATGCAGGATATGCTGGATATTATAACCAAGTACGACAATGAACCGGTTACCGAGGTGCATATTGTAGGTGGCGTGTTGCCCCAGTACGATATGCCTTTTTATCAGGAGCTTTTTAGCCAGATTAAGGCACACCGCCCCGAGCTGCATGTAAAGGCACTTACGCCGGTTGAATATCATTACATTTTTAAAAAGGCTAAAGTTGATTATGCTACCGGCATGCGCCTGATGAAAGAGGCCGGGCTGGAATCGATGCCCGGCGGAGGCGCCGAGATCTTTCATCCGGAGGTACGCGATCAGATTGCTAAAGACAAATGCACGGCCGACCAGTGGCTGCAAATTCATGAAGAGTGGCACAAGTTAGGGATGCGCTCAAATGCAACCATGCTGTATGGACATATTGAAGCGTACTGGCACCGAGTTGATCATATGGAACGTTTGCGCCAGTTACAGGATCGTACCGGTGGTTTTCAAACCTTTATTCCGCTTAAATTCCGCAATAAAGACAACCAGATGTCGCACGTTAAAGAGGCATCGGTGATTGAGGATTTGCGCAACTATGCCATAGCGCGTATTTACCTGGATAATTTTGACCACATCAAGGCCTATTGGGCTATGATTAGTCGCACCACGGCGCAGCTTTCGCTCAACTTCGGTGTTGATGATATTGATGGTACACTTGATGATACGACGAAGATTTATACCATGGCGGGTGCTGAGGAACAGCGTCCGGCTATGAGTACTAAAGAGCTGGTTGAACTGATTAAACAAGTTGGCAGGCATCCGATTGAGCGTGACACATTATACAATGTAGTTACCGATTATATGGACTACCAGTTTGAGGAAGAGGTTAAACCACAATTTTACAAGTTGCCGGTTATAAATTAACGCAACTGTTTAAATCAAAAATGATTTTAAAGACTTTATATATAGTTCGCCACGGCCAAACCGACCTGAACAAACAGGGCATAGTGCAGGGCCGTGGCATGAATACCGATTTGAACGACGAAGGCCGCAAGCAGGCTCAGCTATTTTTTGATGCCTACAAAAATGTACCATTCGATAAAATTTACATTTCGGAGCTCAAACGTACACAACAAAGCATACAGCCATTTATTGATTTAGGTATTTCCTATGAAAAGCTGTCCGGCCTTGATGAGTTAGCCTGGGGCATACACGAAGGGCAACGCAGTACACCCGAAACTAAATCCGCATTTTTAAAACTGATGCGCGACTGGACCAGCGGCCGGTTGGACAGTAAGTTTGAGAATGGCGAAAGCCCCAACGAGGTATTGGAGCGGCAAAAAGGAGCGCTTGCTACCATCATGAGTCACCCGGAAGAACAAAACGTGCTTATATGTATGCATGGCAGGGCAATGCGTTTGTTCTTGTGCCTGCTTACCAACCAGTCGCTTGTTAAAATGGAAACCTTCCCACATCAAAATCTGGTTTTATATAAAGTTACTTACGATGGCAGTCAATTTAACATTGCCGAGTTTAATAATTCCATCCACCTACAAGTACACTGATCTTGAATAAAATAAGAATATCGGCTGTTAGTTATACTAACACCAAACCTTTTTTATACGGTATTGAACATACCGACATTATCAATAAAATTGAACTAAGTCTTGACAACCCTTCAGATTGCGCCCAAAAGCTGATTGACGATCAGGTGGATATCGGCTTAATTCCGGTTGCGGCAACGCTAAACTTGCCTGAATGGCAAATCGTATCTGATTATTGTATAGGGGCGGTTGCTGCTGTAAATTCCGTATTTATATTCAGTAATTGTGATATCCACGAAGTAAAATATCTACAGCTCGACCCACAGTCGCGCTCGTCTAATAACTTGGCCAAAGTCCTGTTAAAGAATTATTGGAAGCTAAGTCCCGAGCAGATCACCGGCGCTGAAGATTACGCCCAATCACAAGATCCGCATACAGCATTTGTACAAATAGGCGACCGGACCTTTGGCAAAACAGGGCAATATAAATATGTATATGACCTGGCCGAAGAATGGATAAAGTTCACAGGGCTGCCATTTACCTTCGCAGCATGGATTGCAAATAAACCTATACCACAGGAGTTTATTGATGAATTTAATCAGTCGCTGCAATACGGCCTTGACCACCGGAGCGAACTGTTCCAAGAAATGCCAATGCGCAATGATTTCGATCTAAAAGATTATTTAATGCATAGGATAGATTATCCGTTAACTGAACCTAAAAAGAAAGCGCTTTATTTATTTCTTGATTACATTAAGCAGCTTTAGGCATTACAAAAAGAATAAATGGCGTGACATAGTGTAAATACAACACTATGTCATTTTTGTGTCATTAATATTATAGAACTTACAATTCGGAAGCAGTTCAAATGTTATTAACGCAAAGGAATAGCGTTAATTTTAAGAAATTTCAAACAACTGGGCGCTTTTGCTAGTACTTTATTAACTTATCAATCTTTGCAACCGGTTGTTATGAAAAGTTTATAAAAATGTCCGATAATTTTATGAATTTTCATTTTTGACTTACTTTTGTTGTGTAATCAAAAACGATCACAACTTAGTTTTAAAGATATGAAAAAGTTAATATTTTCCCTGGCAGCCTCATTATTAATTAGCGCAAGCACTTTTGCTTACGAAGGTGGTAAAAAAGAAGACGATGCTAATAAAGTATCGTACAGTGTAAAAAATGAATTTGATGCAACCTTCGGTGGTGTTGAAGATGTAGTTTGGACAGTAACTGCAGATTTCCAGAAAGCGGAGTTTTCAATGGATGATGTTAAAACTACTGCTTATTATAACAACAAAGGCGAGTACTTAGGATATACTCAGTTAGTAAGCATGAAAGCTTTACCAACTTCGGCACGCAAAGAAATTGCTGCTAAATACAAAGGTTACGGTGTTAATGAGATCATCAAATTCCGCACTGGTGATTCAAACGGTTCTTCACTTTCACGTTTAGCTGTAGGTGGTACGTTTGATGAAGTATCTTACTTTGTTAGCTTAGAAAAAGAAGGTCAAAAAGCTTTAGTGCGTGTTACTCCTTACTCTTCATTAGAAGTTGTAAATAACTAATCAAATCACTGTTAACAAATAATACCGAAAGGCTGCATTACAAAATGCGGCCTTTTTTGTTTTACATCTGCCTGCGTTCTAATTCTTAAAAAGAATAATTTAAAACAACACCTCCCGTTTGCGGCTTTATAGGTAAAGCACTTTATACTATTATGCCAAAAACAATTATTGTTTCAAACCGGCTGCCTGTAAAGATTCAGGAGAATGAAGGGCAGTATCAGCTACTGCCAAGTGAAGGCGGACTGGCTACAGGTTTAGGTTCCATCTACAAACAGGGCGACAATGTATGGATAGGCTGGCCCGGTCAGGCTATTGACGATGATAAGAAAAAACAGGTTGCCGAACAGCTTAAAGAATTAAGCCTGGTTCCGGTATATCTTACTACTGATGATATTGAAGAATATTATGAGGGATTCTCCAATTCGGTACTGTGGCCTGTATTTCATTATTATGCATCTACCTATACTACTTACAAACCGTCCAACTGGGAATATTATCGTTTAGTAAACGAATGCTTTAAAGATGCGGTACTAAGCGTTGCTGAGCCTAACGACACCATTTGGATACATGATTATCAATTATTGCTTTTGCCGGAGCTCATCAGGCGGGAGCGCCCGGATGTATCTATTGGGTTCTTTTTACATATCCCGTTTCCATCGCATGAAATGTTCAGGCTCATCCCTTGGCGCGCAGAGCTTCTTAACGGGATGCTGGGTGCCGATTTGGTTGGCTTCCATACCTTTGATGATGTAAGGCACTTCCTGAGTTCGGTTTCGCGCATCCTTCCTACACCTATATCGTCTAACATTATTACCTGTCAGGAACGCTATGTGGTTGCTGAAGCTTTCCCGATGGGAATTGATGATAAAAAGTATGAGGAGATGGCCCGTAGCGAAGACGTAGCCCTGCAAATACAGCAAATCAAGGAAACATTTAAGGAAACTAAAATCATACTTTCGGTAGATCGCCTGGATTATAGCAAAGGTATTTTACAACGCCTGCAGGCATTGGAACTATTACTGCAAGATAACCCCGAATACATAGGTAAAATTACTTTGTATATGGTAGTGGTGCCATCGCGCGACAAGGTGCCGCAATACATGGAGCTGCGCAACCAGATTGATAAGAAGGTTGGCAATATCAACGCCCTATACAGAACGCTGGACTGGGCGCCTGTCAATTACTTTTATCGCTCGGTGCCGTTTGAAACACTTGCTTCCCTTTACGCAAGTGCCGATGTTTGCCTGGTATCGCCCATGCGCGATGGCATGAACCTGGTAAGTAAGGAATATGTAGCCAGCAGGGTAAATGACGATGGCGTACTCATATTAAGCGAAATGGCAGGTGCATCGCGCGAGCTGATTGATGCCATACTGGTAAACCCCAACAATGTAATTCAGGTAAAAGATGCCATTATACAGGCATTGAACATGCCGCTCGAAGAGCAAAACACACGCATGCGGCAAATGCGCCAAATTGTGAGCAAGTTCAACGTATCGCACTGGGTTAAAATCTTTATGGATAGGCTGGACGAAGTAAAATTCATGCAGCGGTCTTTACAAACCCGCCATGTGGGAGGGGCAACACAGCAATCTATCATTAATCGTTACCGTAACACTAATAAACGATTGATATTCCTTGACTATGACGGTACACTGGTTGACTTTAAGCCAAACGTAAACCAAGCCACACCTGATGCAGAATTGTATGAAATATTGAACGACTTGCTGGCCGATCCAGCAAACCACCTGGTATTAATTAGCGGCCGTAAGCACGAAAATTTGGGCGATTGGTTTGGCAACACGAATATTTACCTTATAGCAGAGCATGGTGCCTGGTTTAAGCAACCCGGCATGGAATGGCATAAAGTAGGAGGGCTGTCCACCAACTGGAAACCGGAGATCTCTGATATCCTTGAAAAATATATCGACCGCACGCCCGGATCTTTCATCGAGGAGAAAACCTACTCCCTGGTATGGCATTACCGTAAGGCACAAAATGGTTTAGGTGAATTAAGGGCTAATGAATTGATGAATACCCTTAAATTTTTAGCTACAGACAAAGGATTACAATTGCTGCCGGGCGATAAAGTTGTTGAAGTTAAAAACATGGAGATTAATAAAGGTAAAGCTGCCCTTACACTGGTCGACGAAAGTGATTACGACTTTATTATGGCCCTGGGTGATGACTTAACAGACGAAGACACATTCAAAGCACTGCCAGATAGCGCAACCACTATTAAAGTAGGCACGGGTGCATCAGCAGCTAAATTCTTTTTGCGTAACCCGGATGAGGTTCGGAGTTTATTGAAAGCACTGGCGGTTAGTACAACGGTTAATCAGGAATAAAGAGTTAAAAAGGTGTCAGACCATTGTTAAGTTATAAATATATTATCTATAGGATTTGTAGATTTTAAAACATATCCTTTTATTTGGTACAATTCAGTTTAGTATTTAATTAAATAAAAATATCATGAGCTTACGATTAGGCGATAAAGCCCCCAATTTTAAGGCACAAACCTCTGAAGGTGAAATTGATTTCTATAAATTTTTAGGCGACAGCTGGGGCGTATTATTTTCGCACCCTGCCGATTATACACCCGTTTGCACAACCGAATTAGGACGCACCGCTGCATTAAAAGACGAGTTTGCAAAACGGAATGTTAAAGTGGCGGCATTAAGTGTCGATTCGGTTGAATCGCACAAAGGTTGGATAAGCGATATAAACGAAACCCAGGATGTTGAGGTTAATTTTCCAATCATTGCCGACGAGAACCGGGAAATTTCTGAGGCCTATGATATGATTCACCCTAATGCCTCTATGACGGCAACAGTGCGCTCATTGTTCATCATAGCGCCCGATAAAACCATTAAATTGATTATTACCTATCCGGCATCAACCGGACGTAATTTTCAGGAGATTTTGCGCGTGATAGATTCACTACAGTTAACCGCTAATTACAGCGTATCAACGCCGGCCGATTGGAAAGAGGGCGACCAAGTAGTCATATCACCCGCTATAAAAAGCGAAGATATACCGGCAAAATTTCCGAAAGGACACGTAGAGGTAAAGCCGTATCTGCGTTTAACCCCGCAGCCCAATAAATAAAAATATTATTTTTAGATAAATTTATATATTTGAAAAAATTCATTTAATTTGCTTTTACCTTTCTGAATTATAATCATTTACACTTTCAGTTTGGCATAAAATCTAAATCTTAATAAACATATACGATACTATAATATGAAAACTGGAAAAGTAAAATGGTTTAATACACAGAAAGGATACGGCTTTATCGTTACTGAAGAAGGAAAAGATCTTTTTGTACACTTTAAAGATATCGAAGGCGGCGTAAATGCACTACAAGATAATGATAGTGTTGAATACGAGGTTGAAGAAGGCAGAAAAGGCCCGCAAGCCATAAAAGTGAAAAAAATATAATTCAAAAAATTTATCATATTTAAAGCCTCTGTTTTCGCAGAGGCTTTTTTTGTGCATATTAGTAAAACGTTAAATCTAAATTTTAATGAACGACATAGCAGCTAAGTCTAACAAGAGCGTAATCTTTTTGGTAATCGTGGCATCATTGGGCTACTTTGTTGACATCTATGATCTGCTGATCTTTTCCATAGTGCGTGTAAAAAGCCTTCACGACATAGGTGTAACGGATAGCGAAATTCGCACTAAAGGTGAATTTATTATCAATATGCAGATGCTGGGATTGCTTTTGGGCGGCTTACTGTGGGGGATTATTGGTGATAAGTACGGCCGTATACGGGTACTGTTCGGTTCTATCTTATTATATTCAATAGCAAACTTTGCTAATGGCCTGGTTACAAATTATCATACCTACGCAATAGTAAGATTTATAGCCGGTATAGGTTTAGCAGGTGAGTTAGGTGCAGGCATAACGCTGGTAAGCGAAACCATGAGCAAGAAAAACAGGGGTTACGGAACCATGATCGTAGCCGTAGTTGGCTTGTTTGGCGCCGTATTGGCCAATCTGGTTTCCAAATACGGATGGCAAAATGCCTACTTTATAGGTGGTGGTTTGGGTGTATTGCTATTGTTGTTACGTATGGGTACGTTTGAATCGGGCATGTTTAAGCAGGCTGCAGAAAGCGAGGTATCCAGAGGCAACTTTATGATCCTGTTTACCAGTAAGGCGCGCCTGGTGAAGTACTTATGTTGTATACTCATTGGGATGCCTTTGTGGTTTGTGGTAGGAATTCTGGTAAGCCAGGCCCCCGAAATCGGTAAAGAGCTGCATGCCGCTCAGCCTTTAAGTGCAGGCACTGGTATCATGTTTACGTACATTGGTATTTCAATCGGCGATATATTTGCCGGCTTGTTTGCACAATTAACCAAATCCAGAAGGTTAACCATGCTGGTGTTTCAATTGCTATCCGTAGTTAGCGTAATATTATACCTGAATGCTCACGGCATAACAGACACTCAATTCACCTGGCTGTGTTTATTTATTGGCTTTTCTGTTGGCTATTGGGCTACATTTGTTACTATTGCTTCCGAGCAATTTGGCACAAATATCCGCTCAACTGTTACTACTACAGTACCGAACTTTGTAAGAGGCGCGCTGATTCCTATAACCGTTTTGTTCGAAATGTTTGTAAAGTACTTTGCAGAACATGGCTACAAAGAGACCAGCCTGATTTACAGTGCCTACATTATGATGGCTATTGTAACAGTTGTAGCGCTGCTTGCTTTAGGCTTTTTGAAAGAAACCTTCAGCAAAGATTTAAATTATTTGGAAGAAGAGGCCGAAGCAAGCAATGCCACTATCGCTTCTTAAAAATCGGATTACGCTAAATGCTGGCATTTGTGCATCTTTGCAAGGATGATTAGCAAAGAACAAATAAGCGCCGACTATCAAACTATTCAGGATGAAATTTGCCAGAGCCTGGAGCTGCTGGATGGCAAAGCACGTTTTGAAGAAGAAATATGGGAACGTGATGGCGGCGGCGGCGGTCGCACCCGCGTTATTCAGAATGGGAATATACTTGAGAAGGGTGGCGTAAATTTTTCGGCTGTGCATGGCCGTTTGCCCGAGGCCGTTAAAAAAGCCTTTAAGGTTGAGCAGGATGACTTTTTTGCTACAGGGGTATCTATCGTTATACACCCTAATCATCCACTGGTACCTATCATTCACATGAATATCCGGTATTTTGAAATGCCATCTTCATTCGATACCGATCAGCCACTGCGCTGGTTTGGTGGAGGTATTGATTTAACGCCGCATTATGTATACGAAGAGGATGCACGTTTTTTTCATGGTAACTTAAAGGACGTATGCGACCGGTACAACCAGGATTTCTACCACCGCTTTAAAGCGTGGGCCGATGATTATTTTTTCATTAAGCACCGTCAGGAAACCCGTGGTATTGGTGGTATATTTTATGATCGCCTAACCGCTACTGAAGACGTATCCTGGAATGATATCTTTGAGTTTTCGAAATCAGTGGGCCGCACCTTTGCACCGGTGTATACTGAATTAGTTAACCGCCATCGCCACGAAACATTTACAGAACAGCAGCAACAGTGGCAGTATGCCCGCAGAAGCCGTTATGCAGAGTTTAACCTGGTATATGATGCCGGTACAAAATTCGGTTTGGAAACTAACGGACGAATTGAATCCATCCTGATGAGCTTACCACCAACGGCCAAATGGCTTTACAACCACACCCCGGAAGCTGGCAGTGAAGAGGAAAAAACACAATCGCTGCTAATAAAAGGCATTAACTGGGTATAGGCATACAGGTTGCTTTTTTTTCATACAATCCCAATTCTCGTCTATTTTAACAGACGAGGGCTGGGATTTTTTCGCTAATAGCGCATCCAGTGTTCCATAGCGAACAAAAACTTTCACATTACCTCAAAACACATTAAATTGCCGCCATGAATCGTGGTAAATATAGCGGGCTATTTGTGGCCGGCATAATAGCGCTATCAGGTTGTACAGGCAAAAGCTCGCTGCAAGGAACCTGGCAATATAGCGGCGGTATCTACAATGGTAAGAAAGAAGGTGGTACCGAAGGGTACAACCTACAGCGTACTTACAAAGAAAAAAGCTTTGAAGCTTTTATGCTTGAGGAGGGTACTGAGGCACAGAAGTTTCAGGCGGGCAACTATGAGTTAAAAGGTGATAGTTGTTTTGAAACAGAAACCTATAGTGCGCAAGCAACTAAACTATCCGGCGTAACTTTGCGCTATGCCTACAAAATCAAGAACGACACACTGATACTTAATGGCAAATTGCCTACCGGAATGGTGGTAGAGGAGTACTGGAAAAAACTCAAATAGCTTGCCTGAAAAGACAATATTTTTCCTTTTAGATTATTGCTGCTATCTAAGTGCTTTACCGGCCGTAATGTTGGTAAAAAACCCGGTATTATGCCTTTATTTTCGTATATTCGCAGGTTAAATTAGATGTCGACCTAAGATATTTGAGCAAATTTTTTCTACAAAAAATTCTAATTGATGGCTGAAGATAATTCACAACAAACCAACAGAATAATTCCTATAAATATTGATGAAGAAATGCGATCGGCTTACATTGATTATTCAATGTCGGTTATCGTATCACGTGCTTTGCCGGATGTGCGCGACGGTTTGAAACCCGTACACAGACGTGTGTTGTTTGGCATGCTCGACCTTGGTCTGAATAATAACAAGCCCTTCAAAAAGTCTGCACGTATTGTGGGCGAGGTGATGGGTAAGTATCACCCGCATGGCGACTCATCCGTATATGATACCATGGTACGTATGGCCCAGGATTGGAGCTTGCGGTATCCGCTGGTAGACGGACAAGGCAATTACGGTTCGCTTGATGGTGACAGCCCGGCGGCAATGCGTTATACAGAGGCTCGCCTGCAAAAAATTGCCGAAGAGATGCTGGCCGATATCAATAAAGACACCATTGACTATCAGCTGAACTTTGATGACTCGTTGGAAGAACCAACGGTTTTACCGTCCAAAATCCCGAACCTGCTGGTAAACGGTGCGTCGGGTATTGCGGTAGGTATGGCTACCAATATGGCGCCGCATAATCTTACAGAGGTTATTAATGCTACTATTGCTTATATAGATAACCGCGAAATTGAGATCAGCGAATTGATGCAGCACATCAAAGGCCCTGATTTCCCAACCGGTGGTATTATTTATGGTTTTGAAGGTGCCCGCGAAGCTTTTGAAACAGGCCGTGGCCGCATTGTGATGCGTGCCCGTGCCGAAATTGAAACCTACAATGGCGACCGCGAACGTATAGTTGTAACCGAAATTCCTTACCAGATCAACAAAGCGCAAATGATTGAGCGTACCGCTGATATGGTGAATGATAAGAAAATTGAAGGTATATCAACCATACGGGATGAATCAAGCCGTGAAGGTATACGTGTGGTATATGAGATCAAGCGCGATGCCAATGCATCTATTGTTTTAAACAATCTTTACAAATACACTTCACTGCAAACTTCTTTCAGCATTAACAATATTGCGCTGGTAAAAGGCCGCCCGATGTTGCTGAACCTGAAAGATATGATCTTTTACTTTGTGGAGCACCGCCAGGAAGTAATTGTACGTCGTACACGCTATGAACTGGCAGAAGCTGAAAAACGTGCTCATATTCTTGAAGGTTTATTAATTGCACTGGATCACTTAGACGAAGTCATTCAACTGATCCGTAGTTCGGCTACTCCTGAAGAGGCCCGCGACGGTTTGATGACCCGCTTTGGTTTAAGCGAAATTCAGGCCCGTGCAATTCTTGATATGACCCTGCGCCGTTTAACCGGACTGGAGCGTGATAAAATCAAAGAAGAGTATGCGGAGCTGATGAAGCAAATCGACTACTTAAAATCTATCCTGGCCGACGAGAGCCTCCAAATGCAGATTGTTAAGAACGAGCTGCTGGAGGTATACGAAAAATACGGTGATGAGCGTAAAACCGAAATGGTTCACTCAACTGCCGAGATGATGACCGAAGATTTCATCGAAGATGAAGACGTGGTTATTACTATCTCGCATGAAGGTTACATCAAACGTACACCGCTTACGGAGTACCGCCGCCAGGGCCGTGGTGGTAAAGGAGCCTTAGGCAGCAACAGTCGCGATGATGACTTTATTGAGCACCTGCTGGTAGCATCAAACCACAATTATATGCTGTTCTTCACCGAGGCCGGCCGTTGTTTCTGGCTACGTGTGTTTGAAATTCCGGAAGGTACCCGCACCTCAAAAGGTCGTGCTATTCAGAACATCATTAACATTCCAAAAGAGGAGAAAATTAAAGCATACATCAAAGTTGTTAATTTGAAAGATCAGGAGTATCTGGAAAACAACTTTATTATTATGTGTACCACCAAGGGTACCATCAAAAAAACCTCACTGGAAGCTTATTCTCGTCCGCGCTCAAACGGTATTAATGCGATCAATATCAATGATGGTGATTCATTGTTAGAAGCTACACTTACTACAGGCAATAGCGAGATAGTAATGGCATTGAAGTCAGGTAGGGCTATTCGCTTTAACGAGTCAACTGTAAGACCAATGGGCCGTACCGCAACCGGTGTACGCGGCATCACCCTTGAAGACGAAAAAGATGAGGTTGTAGGCATGATTGCCATCAATGATCCGGAAACTACGGTGTTGGTTGTATCAGAAAAAGGTTACGGTAAACGTACCGATATTGAAGACTACCGTGTAACTAACCGTGGCGGCAAAGGTGTTAAAACCATCAACGTTACTGAAAAAACAGGAAAACTTGTTGCCATAAAAGATGTTACTGATACTGATGATCTGATGATCATTAATCGCTCAGGTATCATCATCCGCATTGCCATGAATGAATTGCGGATAATGGGACGTGCAACACAGGGTGTACGTTTGATATCGCTTAAGGAAGGTGATGAGATTGCCTCAGTAGCCAAAATTGAGCATAGCGAAGAGGAAGAATTAGAACAAAAGCTGGAAGAAAATGGCATAACAGAAACTGAAGATACGGAGGATAACACCTCTGTAGAAGGCACTGATACACCTGCCAGCGAAGAAAATGAATAATATATGCTAAGCCGTAAAATACTCGTATTTAGTTTTTTACTGCTGTTTACCGCACCTTTAGCATTCGGCCAGTCCGAAGCGTTAAAGTCTGTGGTAAACAGCTTGGCTTTTTATCGGCAAAAAGGGGAGCTGCGCTACCTCAGCAGTGCAAAAAAGTCGGTAGATAGTTTGATCGTAACCAAGTCAGACTCATCCAATCTTGAAAAGAACATTTACAAGGCAATCGTTTACTCCAGCATTGCTTTTGTTGATTCTACCAATCAGCTCAATAATCCGCCTGATTTTGTGGCCAAAACGACCAAGCTGGTTGATGCTTTGGGAGAAAAGAAGAAGATTTACAAATACCCCACCGAACTCGACTTTTGTAAAAGGTGCTTATCAAACGTATATATAAGATTAGGTTTTATCAGCATACGGAGCATGGAGTTTGCCACAGCTGTAGATAACTTCAAAAAAGCACAATCTTACACACCCACCTTTGCACCACTAAACGCATACATTGCCTATGCTAACAGCAAAAACGGCAACTTGCAGGAAGCAGTAAAGTATTATAATACTTTGCTAACGGCTGACAGTACCCGCACAGAATATGTGTTGGCAACCGCCAACATATATAAAACGATGGGAGATACCGCTAAAGCGCTGAACGTATTGCAGAAAGGTCGGAGATTTTTGCCTACTGAGAAAAGCCTTTTGCTGGAAGAAGCCAATATTTACAGCAATAGGGGAGACTACCGCGCTTTAGAACCTATGCTGGTGAAACTACTGGATGAGAACCAAGCCAATGCCGACGTGGCTTTTGTTGCAGCCAATTGTTATGATCATTTAAAGCAGTATGACAGGGCTGAGTCTTTGTATTTACGAGCTATTGAGCTAAATAACAGCGCCTATGATCCGGTTTTAAACCTCGGTTTACTATATTTAAAACAAAGTACAGTGAGAAATAACCATGACGATGTGCAGAAAAATCTGGAAAGAGCTGCACTTTGGCTGCAAAAGGCATATGAAATGTCGCCAAAAAACGTTATACCATTACAGCTACTGCAACAGGTTTATGCCAAAACAGGCAACGAACTTCAGTTACAGAAGATAAATGATAAATTGCAACAGTTAAACAATTAAGTAATCTATGAAAATTAAATTTTTGATAACAGGTGCCTTGAGTTTAGCATCTGTCACGGTATTCGCTCAAAAAGGCGAGTTAGACAATGCACAGAAAGAGTTTGGTTCATATGAAACTGCCAGAGGCCAGCAAGCCCTTGCAAGCGTGGCTAAAACCAGTATCACCAATGCCAAAACATCAATCGACAAGGCTGCTGCTAACGAAAAAACAGCAACCATGCCTCGTACATACGCTTTAAAAGCCGCAATTTACGGAGCTATGGCGTATCAGGATACTGTAGTAAGCACATCAGCCCCGTTATATACAGCAGGTGTTGAGGCCCTACAAAAAGCAAAAGAGGCAGACAAAAGCGGCGAGTTCAAAAGCTTGACCGATGCAGCTAATCAATACTTAGGCGTTTATTCTTTAAACAAAGGTGTTAGAGAATTTCAAGGTAAGCAATTTGAAGATGCATACAAATCATTTGATTTTTACCGCAGCATAAACCCTGAAGATACAACAGCAATTTTATACACTGGCTTAGCAGCAGTTAATACCAAAAACTATCCGGTTGCTATAAACAACTACAAAAAGCTGCTTACCACTAAATACAGCAAAAACGAAGGTGTATATGGTGATTTATCCAGCATTTATCTGGAAACCAAAGATACCACCAACGCTTTAAGTACTTTAACCGAAGGTGTAAGCAAATACCCAAGCAGTGCAGCATTACGTTCAAGAGAAATTGAACTTGGTCTTACTATGGGTAAGCAAGCCGAGATTCTGGACAAAATTCAGGGTGCGATTGCTAATGATCCTAAAAACAAATTTTTGTACTACTATGCAGGTATTGCTTATGTAGGATCTGCTAACGGCGTAGATAAAAAGCTAAAGCAGACTAAAGCTGCCACAGAGGTTGCATCATTGCAAAAACAAAAAAATGACAACTTGGCCAAAGCTACCGATATGTTCAAAAAGTCTTTAGAGATTGATCCGAACTATGCGCCGGCAGCAGTTAGCTTAAGTGACGCGCTAATTACACCAATTGTTGATGAGTTTAATGCTGCAAATAAATTGCCAACTAGTAAAGCAAAAGAATATGCAGCAGCTATGGCCAAAGTTAACACGCAGCTGGATGCAATTAAGCCACAATTGTTAAAAGCTGTTGAGCTTGATCCAAAATCAGCAAGTGCTTTAACTAACTTAAGAAACTATTATCTGGTAAAAAAGGATAATGTTAAAGCTACTGAACTAAGCAAAAAGATCAACGCATTATAATAAGTAAGGCCCTCATAGTAGGGCCTTAATAAAAGAATTCTTACTTTACATAATGTTAATTATATGAAACATATTACAAGGCATGAAGAGATGAGTTTATATTTTTATTCTAAATAACTTCAAAATAAAAACGGCCTTGCAGATTATGCAAGGCCGTTTTTATTTGATCAAGATTAACCTGTTTATTATAAACTTGAATCTAAAGTTTTTGCATGTTCTAAATGCATCTTCAATACCGGTAAATTTTTCTCGGCATAATCGCGTACCGGTTTATTTTTAGATTGTGTGATATCGTAATACAATTGTACCGCTTCACTATGATCTTTAACCATCATGTCCATATATGCCTTATCAAAAGCCGGACCTGATAGTTTAGCAACGCTGTCAAGCGCGGCTTGGTGCATTGGTGATACTTGGGTTGATGGCACTGCATATTTATCAGCAGCAAGCTTATTAAGTTCTGCACTTGATTTGGTATGATCAGTAATCATCATTTTCGCAAACTCAACAACCTTGGGGTTGGTTGACTTTGACTGCGCTACGTTTGCAGCCTTAATTTCAGTTAATCCTGCCTCGCTGGCTTTTTTTATGAAATTCAGGCTCATGTCATCAACCAAGGTTTTTTCATTATAATTTTTGGCTCTACGGTTGTCGTTGCAGGCAACTGCAGCGAAGCAAAACAAGGCTATAGCGCCTGCATGATAAATTCTTTTCATTGTAAACTAATAAAGTTAAGCAGATGTATTATTTTTTAACAAATAAATGGCAAACTGGTTTACAATGCTTAAAAAAATCCACAAGCGCTATTGGTATCAAAGCGTTAGGCTAAATTACGCCCTGCGTTTACAATGCCATAAACCGTTCTTATAACTAACTTGCCGTAAGCATTTTTCTGTTCCTCGTTTTCTGTTTCTTTCATGCGCTGCAAGGCATAGTGTTGTGTAACTACCAAAGGCAAAACAATACGCTCTCGCATTGCAATAGAGCGTTTTTCAACCGGATAATCGTCCATTAGCTCCTTACAGCCGGTTAGCTCCAATAACAGCGACTTGGTCAGCTCGTATTCCTGCTTTAATAACTGCCAGAATTCACCGTAACGTTCGTCGTGCTCCAAATGTGCCGTCACCCGGAAATCAGATTTAGACATCGACATCATACAGTTGTCTATCATCGTTTTAAAGAAGCCCGACGCCAGGTACAAATCTCTAACTTCATCCCACTTTCCTTCTTGTTTCATTTTATTTAGTGCCGTACCTACGCCATAAAAACCGGGTACGTTTTGCTTAAGCTGGCTCCAGGCAGTTACAAAGCTAATGGCACGCAAATCTTCCAACTTTAGTGGTGCTCCGGCATTACGTTTGGTTGGCCGGCTACTAATATTGATGTTTGATAATAGCTTAAGCGGGCTCATGTTTTCCAGATAGTCCGTAAACGTATCATGATGGCGCAGATCCATAAACAATTTATAACTGGCATCAGCCATTTCAGAAATTAACTGTTTGTGATTGCTATCCAGTAAATCTCTATGATCCGGGTGCAATGCTGACGTAATTCCCGCATTCACTAACTGCTCGATGTTATATTTTGCTGTTTCAATCGAGCCGTATTGTGAACTAACGGTTTGCCCTTGAATAGTTAACTGAATATGGTCATTTGCAATCTCTTTACCCATTGCTGCGTAAAAGCGGTGTGTTTTACCGCCGCCGCGTGCCGGTGGGCCTCCCCTCCCATCAAAAAATGCCAGTTCAATATCATATTTCTTGGTTATGGCTGTAAGTTCAATTTTAGCCTGATAAATTGACCAGTTGGCCATCAGGTAACCACCATCTTTGGTACTGTCAGAAAAGCCCAGCATAATCATTTGCTTGTTGCCACGACGCTTCAGGTGTTCTTTATATACCGGATGCGTGTAAAGCTTTTCCATTACGCCTGCTGCATTCTTCAAGTCGTTCACCGTTTCAAAAAGCGGCATAAAATCTATGGTCAGGCTCTCTTTTTTCCATCCTGTCCATAAAAATAAGTTCATAAGTTGTAAGATGTCTGAAGCTTCCTGGCAGTTGCTAATAATGAAACGCTGGCAACCTTTTTCACCATTTTCTTGTTGAATCTGATGTATCAGCCTTATGGTACTCAGCGTATCATTGATCATTGCGTCCGATGTACAGGTGTCATTATCTGAGCAAACGAAATCTACTTCATTGAAAGGTATCGCTTTCAGCTTCTCGTCTTCACTTAATTGTTCATAAGCTTCCGCTGTTAAAACGGTATTTATCTGTGGTTGCTGCAACCCATAGCTATAAACGCTCCGCAATACCCGGCTATCCTGACGAATATCTAGTGTTGCGAAGTAACAACCATAAAGTTTTATTTTCAGAGAAAGGTCATCCACCAAATCAACAAATATATTATCATGATCTTGCGCCAGTACTTCCCGTATAGATTTGAGAAGATCCAAAAGTTCATTTTGTAAATCTTTGGGCTGGGCTTCGGGATTAAAGGCATTTTGGTACAGCATGTTTTCCAGCTGTTGCATTGGCTCTTCCACCCCTCTAAACGTTACCCGGCGTTTTAATGATTTAAAATCCCGGTAATAGCACCTGAAAACAATTTGCCTTAGCGTAGCTGCAACAGTTTTGGTATCTTCTGTTTTCACATTCGGATTTCCATCCCGATCACCGCCCGGCCAAAATCCCAGTTCTAGAACTTGGTTTATATCGTCAATAACACCAAATTCATCATCCAGACGCGTACGAATGCCTGCTAATGCATGGTAGAAGATATTTTCCAGAAACCAAATCAAACTCACGGCCTCATCAACCGGCGTAGGTTTAGTTTTATTGAAAAACGGCGTTTTACCCAACTGCTGCAACAATACATTCACCGCATTGATATCATTGTGTTTTAGGGCTTCAATTAAGTCTGTCATGATACCCAGCACTGTTCCTGGATAGAACTGCGTAGGATGCGCTGTCAGAACCAAACGGAGCGAAAAGTTCTTCAGTTTTTCAATTACTCGTCTACGCAAATCATCGCTTCCGGCAGCCTGCTGTATAAGGCTCTGCAGGCCTCCGCTATCGTCAGACCGGGTGAGCTTACCGAAAGATGAATCTTCGATAGCGTCAAAAAGCACCACCTGGCGCTCTATATACTGAATAAAACGAAATAAGCGATTAATCTGCTCCTGCTCATCCACATTAGGCACATGCTCTTCAAAAAATGATTTAATAATTTCGGTCGGAGACTTTAGCAGCGTAGTAGCTTTTTCACAATGGGAAGCAAAAAATGGCAGCAGTATACCAGTATCTTTTACCTGATAAAACGGCAGCGTTAAAAATAAACTGTTATAAAGCTCAAACCGGGTAACTACTTCCTGATTAAAAACAGCTTCCCGGTGGCGGGCATTTTGTGGTGATGGCATAGTAGAGTATATCAATCAATCGTATAAGTACATGATTCGGGGCTCAAAATACACACATTCATGTTAAATATTCAAACTCTAAGCATAAATAATAGTTTATGCCTTGTAGATACATTATGTATTTTTACAGCATCATAAACTTACCCGATATTCTACATGCCAATTCAACCCCGCGAAATCAAAAGCTTTTTTTTTAGCCAGTATTTTTCTGACGGGTTACGTATTACTTTCGGCATTTTACTGCCGGGCTTAGTATTTGCACAGTTAGGCATGCTGGAGTTAGGTATCACCCTGTCATTAGGTGCTATTTGTATTTGCGTTACCGACAATCCAGGTCCGGTTATTCATAAGCGTAACGCTATGGCCGTCAGTAACCTGATTGTATTTCTGGTAGCCGTGCTAACCGGCCTGATACGGTTTAACCTGATTGCACTTGGTGCTGAAGTGGTGGTCTTATCTTTCCTATTTTCTATGTTCATCGTTTACGGCAACCGTGCAGCATCTGTAGGTACTGCCGGTGTATTAGCTATGATATTCACGATGGATAAAGCGGTTACGCCAGCTGAGGTTTTGCCCTACAGTGCTACTATACTTGCTGGCGGGTTGTGGTATATGCTGATGAGCCTGGTGTTTTTTGGTATACGTCCTTACCGTGCAGCACAGCAGGCTATTGGCGAAAACATAGAAGATGTAGCTGATTTTTTGCGTATAAAGGCGAACTTTTATCTGACTGAAACTAATATTGATGATAACTACCGTCTTTTGGTTTCCAAGCAGATACTGGTAAGCCAGCATCAGGATGCGGTAAGAGAACTGCTTTTCAAGAGCCGTCAGATTGTTAAAGAATCTACCAATTACAGCCGGATGCTGGTACTCACATTTGTTGATCTGGTAGATTTATTTGAGCAAATTATGGCAACCCACTATGATTATGCTTACATACGTGAACAATTTGGCGCTACAGGCATATTAGATCATATTGGCCGGTTGCTGCACCGCATGGCCGATGAATTGGGTAATGTTGGTTATGCTGTTCTATCAAACTCTTACTACAAAACCACCGAAAAATTCGAGCCGGAGCTTGAGGAACTGAAAGCTAAGATTGATGAATTAGGCAAATCAGAACAGATAAGCAACCTCGTGCTTAAAAAGGTATTGGTTAACCTACGCGATTTAAATAAGAAAATAAACAGCATTAATTATTACCACAACTCCCGTTCTTCAAAGCAACTGCTCGAAAATCCGTATCAGGTGGAGTATGATAAATTTGTAGGGCATCAGGACTTTAGTCCGAACGTTTTGGTTGATAACCTAAATCTAAAATCAAGTACCTTCAAATACTCTTTAAGAGTTGCTATTGTTTGTCTGTTAGGTTTCATCATCACAAAAAGCTCACTACTAATGCAGCTTGTAAGCGACATAATGGGGCGCAAGCTGGCTTTTGGCCACCATAGCTATTGGGTGTTGCTTACTATCATTGTTATTTTAAAACCTGGTTTCAGTTTGTCAAAGCAGCGCAACTATCAGCGTTTGGTGGGAACTATTATAGGTGGCGTTATCGGTGTTTTGATTTTGCTTTATGTGAAAAGCAGCGTTGCACAATTTATCATCATGACGTTTTTAATGGTTGGTGCTTATAGTTTTCAGCGGGTAAACTATATTGTGATGGTAATTTTAATGACACCTTACGTATTGATTTTGTTTCGCTTTTTGGGCGTGGGCGGACTGGATATTGCCGAGGAACGTATTGCAGATACAGCTTTAGGATCTATCATTGCTTTTGCGGCTACTTACCTTATTTTCCCGACCTGGGAATCGGAACAGTTACGCGAGAACTTACGAGATGTAATTACAGCCAACGTTAACTATTTGGTTAAAATAGCCGATAACATAAGTGGTAAAACGGTTAGCGTAACAGAATATAAACTGGCCCGTAAAGATGTATATATCAAGTCGGCCAACCTGTCGGCTGCGTTTGAACGCATGACGTCTGAACCAAAAAGTAAGCAACGCAAAAGCAAAGACGTGCACAAGTTTGTGGTACTTAATCATATCCTGTCATCATACATTGCTACGATAGCTTCCGGCCTATCAGGTAAAGAGTTACATAAATCGAGCTTGGATAATTTAAAGCTAGTAAAGCGCAGTATTGCTGTTTTGAACGAAGGTGCCAAAAAGTTAGGCGGTGTACCCATCGACTATACGGCCGAAAGAAACGGCAGCGAAGAAATCACTAAGGAACCGTCACCGGATGACAATTTGCTAAAAGAGCAACTTGGACTTATACACAAAATGAGCAACGACATTGCAAAAACTGCAGAGAGCTTTATTTATTAAGCTTATCGCTTTAACAGTACCACCGTCCAGCTAAATATCACTGCCGACAACAACAAAATCATCTCAGCCGGTCCGGTAGACCTATGTGCAATATAAGTTAGATATAACGCTACTATGCCAGAACCTAAAAACAAACAGGCAAACAAGGCCAAAACACCACGCTTTGTTGTTTTAACTACATCCCGGAAAAGGTATACCGGAATAACAGTTAAGAACAGGGAAAAGGCAATCACATAAAAAACGCTATTTACAGTAAACCCTGTTATCAACGCAATGGTGGCCAATAACATAATGCCAATATTGATTTGCGTGAACTTGTTTTTATCAGGAGGCATCAAGTAACGGCCATATTTATCAAAATATAACACCATGTCGCTAACCGGACCGGTAAACCATGTCCACAAAATCAGAATCAGGTACAAGGGAAATAAGAATGGAACCAGGCGGATAACCACGTATATTCCTAAAAATAGTCCGAACCTGAATTTAGCGCCTTTCTCTTCCATCCAGTAAGAGAATTGCAGGAGCTTTCTGTAAAAGAAATTGGTAGCTTTAATGGCCTGTACCATGCCCGCCCGAGCGTAATCAAATTCAGGATCAATACTCAATGCAACTGCAAAATGCTCTTTAGCTTTTTTAACATCGCCCAGCCGCAAGTAATAGTACCCAGTATTGGCTTGTGTAAGTTCACTTTCAGGATCATCGGCCAGCATATTTTCCAGCCTGTTAAAAGCTTCCTCGGCACGGCCGCTCTTGGTTTGAGCCATCGATAGCATATTGTTGCACATCGTGTTTTCCGGGTCAAGGTCTAACCCTTCCGTAGCATACGTTATAGCTTCGTCGTATCTGCCCAAGTCTATATACATAGCCGATTTTAAGCCGAAGTAACCGGCTTGGTATGGGTTTAAGCCTATAGCCTCGTCAATACGTTTTTCAGCAAGCTTGTACTCGTCGCGTTGTACGGCTAAACGTGCGTCGAGGTAATATAAAAAGTCATTCTCCGGATTTAAACCCAAACCTGTGTTGACTGCAATTTGTGCCCGTTTGTAATCCTTTTGTTTCAAATAGGCAGATGCCTGCAAACTATACAATTCGTCGGAATCTGGAAATTCAGCAAGTGCGGATGCAATCTTTTCAAGTGCCAAGTCAATCTTATCGCGCTCAATGAGTGCCTGTATACGATTATAAAGCTGATAATCCATTGGCCTACAGGTTCAGATAGCTTTTAATATCGTCGTAAATGCCCGATGTATTGGAATACAAAGCATAATTGCGTGCCGTGTTAAACCATTCTTTGGTAGATGGCCGCACTTTTTTAACGGCATCCAGTATATCATTCATCACCAGTTTCTCGATTTTGCCCGACCGCATAGATTTCCGCAATTTGTCTTCCACGGCTAAATCAACCAGCAACTTCAAATCTGCACCGCTGAAACCATCTGTTTTTTGTGCGATCTTCTGATAATCCATTGCCTCAGCAGGCTTGCTTTGCAGCATTAACTGCAAAATAATGGTACGGGCAGCTAAGTCTGGTGGCGGAACAAAGATGATGCGATCAAACCGGCCAGGCCGTAAAAAAGCCGAATCAATATGCCAGGGCGAGTTAGTAGCGCCTAATATTAACAGGCCTTCATTTTGCTCGTTGATGCCGTCTAATTCTTTTAAAAACTGATTGATCAGATTACGGCCTGCCGATTGTTTTAAATCGCTGCGCTTACTTCCCAATGCATCGATCTCATCAAAAAACATCACGCAGGGATTATTTTTGCGGGCGATCTCAAATTTTTCGTGCAGGTTCTTTTCACTGTTGCCCACCCACATATCCAGTATTTCTTCAATACCTACCGCCATAAATTTAGACGAAATTTCGCCTGCAGTAGCTCGGGATAAGTAAGTTTTGCCGCAACCCGGCGGACCATACATCAATATGCCACCACCGGCTTTTTTGCCAAAGGCCTTAAATAAATCCGGATTAGCAAGCGGTTCGATGATCTTGATGCGAATCTCATCCTTAATATCGTCCATACCTCCAACCTGAGAGAAGTTGATATCCGGCTTTTCGAGGAAGACATCCGGCTCATATTCATTTACCTCGAAAGATGGTATTTTAAGTTGCCGTTCAATTTCTGCATCATGCCACTCGGGATATTTTACTATATAGGCCTGATATTGTGCAATTGCATCTTCTGTATGGCCGGAACTAATAAGCAGTTGCAGGTAAGTAGACAATAACTCAGGCTCGTGATTATGGCCCAGCAATTCCTCACATATAATAATACCTGTAGAGTAGTTATTTAGCTTGAGATAACATTGAGCCAGTAATAGTTTTGTATCATCAGCGTTTTCGAAAGACAAGGCCCTATTAAGATGCTCTTTTGCCTTTTCAAAATCATTAATGGCAAAATATCCTTTGGCCACCTGCTTTCTTAAAATCACATTATCAGGGGTAATTTCAAGCGCTTTTTCCAGTTCTGCTAAAAGCTCTCTGTTCATTTTTATCAAGTTGATGTATACAAACAGCCATTGGCTGTTTACACATGGGCTAAGATATTAAAAATACATGAACCCAAAATAAACAGAGAAGCCCCGGAACAAGGTTGTTACATGTACCAAATTTAAAACTTTTCGGTAAGGTGCCGCCAATAACGTTTGGGTATATGGCGCATGTGGAGCTTAGTATTTTTACGCGCCGGAATATTAACGCTTTTGAAATAATTTTGCCATAAGCGCTGGTATAAGCCTTCATTCTCGCTAAAAGCAGATATAACGTTTGAGGGACTGGAAGTCGAAAAATCAAGCGCTATGCATTGTACATCGTGTAGGTCATAATAAAGGCCATAGTTACGCTTCAAATCGTAAATGATCCACTTCTGATCGGTATACCGGTCTTTAAAATGGCGGCTTAGTAAAGGCAGCACGTTAAAATCGGGCTCAATAGCGGAATAAAAGGTGGTATCGGCCAGTTCCTGAAAACGTATAAAAGCCTCCATCCTATGCTTTTCGCGGCGCACCATGCGCACCATTTCCGATAAGCGCAGTACATATTTATTGCCATAATCTTCTTCCACATTATGTGGCGAATCAAACACATAGCGGATGTAGCCTACCAACATACTGTCCTCATCGTCCATATCGGCTAGGTGTGCTATATATAAACGCTTCATGCCCTCGTTCGATAGTTTTTGCTGTAAACCTTTCAGCACCCGGGCAGCCCGGTTACTGTCCGTATATATTTGCAGCACATCTTCAAATAAAGCAGTGCTTAACCACTCTCCTTTCCGGATTTTCACATAGCTCAGTTTACGCTCATAGATCTCGAAAACTGCCGTTAAAAGGCCCTCAAATGTACCGTCATATATCAAAGTAGTCATGGCTAAAACAGGTTAAGTTGTGTGGTTGCGGCTTTAATGTATTTGCTTTGCGATTGGGAAAGGATGTATTGCTTAATGGCAGTGCCTGTCAAATCGCGCCTTTCAAAACTATTACTGTTACAAGTGATAAAGTATTTGGCACGATTTACCGCTATACCGATTTTTTTAAGCTGCTCCCAGTTAAGCTTACCAAACATACGTGCGCTCACAATTTTTTGGGCTGATTGTACGCCAATGCCGGGCACACGAAGTATCAACTGCAAGTCGGCTTTATTAATATCAATTGGGAACGCTTGCAAATTGCGCAATGCCCAGCCTAATTTGGGGTCAATATCTAAATCCAGATGTGGATTATGCTGATCAACAATCTCACTCACATGAAAGCCGTAAAAGCGCATGAGCCAATCGGCCTGGTACAAGCGGTTTTCGCGTACCATGGGCACACTGGTATTGAGCGCAGGTAAGCGGCTATCGCTTAAAACGGGCACATAACCCGAATAGTAAACACGCTTTAAATTGAAATTCTTGTAAAAGTGGTTAGCCGTATACAATATTTGCTGGTCATTCTCGGGCGTGGCGCCAATAATTACCTGCGTACTTTGCCCGGCGGGTGCAAACTGGGGTGCTTTTTTAAACAGCGCTTTTTCTTCGGTTCGCTGTATAATCTCTTTTTTCAAAAAGTTCATCGGCTGTATCATGTCCTGGCGGTTCTTGTCGGGTGCCAGCAGCTTCAGCCCTTCTTCTGTCGGCATCTCCAGGTTTACGCTCAGTCGGTCGGCATATAAGCCGGCTTCACGCATCAGCTCATCACTGGCACCGGGAATAGATTTGAGGTGGATGTAGCCATTGAACTTATGCTCGGTACGTAATTTTTTGGCAATGCGTACCAACCTTTCCATCGTATAATCGGCATTGTAAAAAATACCTGAACTTAAAAACAAGCCCTCTATATAATTGCGCCGGTAAAAATTGATGGTCAGATCAACTACCTCCTGCACGGTAAAGGCCGCTCGTTTAATGTCGTTACTTTTACGCGACACGCAATAAGCACAATCAAAAATACAGTGGTTGGTCAACAAAATTTTAAGCAGCGATACACATCTGCCGTCTTCTGTATAAGTATGGCAAATGCCATTACTGGCATTACCCAACCCCTTATTTTCGTTTTTACGCTTGCTTCCACTTGATGCACAGGATACATCATACTTAGCAGCATCAGCTAAAATATTCAGTTTTTCGGTTATACGATCTGCATTCATACCAATCAAAAATACTAATATTTTTAGCATATTAGATATGGTAAGAAAAAAACTTTACAACCTGCAATTGGTTTAAAGCTAAAACTAAGTGATTATGGAAAAAGTATACACGGCGGTTGTAACTGCCAAAGGCGGCCGCGATGGTCATATCCAATCTTCTGATAGTGTGGTTGACCTTGATTTAAGAAAGCCGAAAGAAATGGGTGGAGAAGGTGGCAGCTATACCAACCCCGAACAGTTGTTTGCCGGTGCTTATGGCGCCTGTTATTTAGGCGCTTTAGGATCAGTTGCTAAATTAGAGGGTACCGATGTAAGCGAAGCCACTGCCGAAGTACATGTAAGCTTTAATAAAGATGGTAATGCTTATGCGTTATCAGCCGAACTGCATGTGCACATACCGGGTCAAAGCTTGGAAGATACGCAGAAACTGGCTGATAAAGCCCATCGAGCATGTCCATATTCCAAGGCGGTTAGAGGCAATATTGATGTAAAAGTAGTTGCTGTGTAAATGGCCGGGACAAGAAATGCTACAGCATATGTATAAAGTTTTCACTGCGAAATAGCTTTACTCCGCAGTGAAAACAAATGCTTTTTTAATTATATTTCTGCAACTACTTCCTGTACCGCTGCTTTTTGATTAGGGCGACCGTCTTTAAACGCAGCCTTTGGTTTTAAACCTAACAGCTCAAACATAGCCATATCAGTATCAAAATCAGGGTTTGGTGTAGTTAATAATTTTTCGCCTGCAAATATAGAGCTGGCACCAGCCATAAAACACAAGGCTTGCTCAACCATACTCATCTCGGTACGGCCTGCAGATAAACGCACAGCAGTTTTAGGCATAATGATACGTGCTGTAGAAATCATGCGCACCATATCCCATACAGATACACGCGGCTGATCGGCCAGTGGCGTACCTTGCACAGGCACCAAAGCGTTCACCGGAACAGATTCTGGATGCTTAGGTAAGTTAGACAGTGTTTTCAGCATCGAGATGCGATCTTCCACCGTTTCACCTAAACCGATAATGCCGCCGCTGCAAACGGTAATCTTAGCTTTACGCACGTTTTCTAAAGTCTGTAAGCGCTCGTCATAGGTACGGGTGGTGATGATGCGTTTGTAATCTTCTTCCGATGTATCGAGGTTATGGTTGTAAGCGTACAAACCGGCATCGGCCAGGCGTTGCGCCTGATGCTCGTTCAGCATACCCAGGGTACAGCAAACTTCCATGTCCAGCTCGTTTACAGCCTTTACCATTTCAATTACTTTATCAAAGTCGCGGTTGTCGCGCACTTCGCGCCAGGCGGCCCCCATGCACAAGCGTGATGCACCGCCTGCTTTTGCTTTTTGGGCAGCGGCAACAACTTCTTCTTTAGGTAAAATGGCGTGCACATTTACACCGGTTTGGTAACGGGCTGCCTGCGGGCAATAAGCGCAATCTTCAGGGCAACCGCCGGTTTTAACTGAGATTAATGAGCTAATCTGCACTTCGGCATGGTTATGATTTTCGCGGTGTACGGTTGCTGCACGGTAAATCAGGTCCAGTAGCGGAGTATGATATATTTCTGAAATTTCTTCCTTGGTCCAGTCGTGTCTTACTTCAGTCATACGTGTGTTTAATGTTAAGAAGTGCCAAATTTATAATAAAAGCTTTGAAGCTAACCATAGCGGCAGCAAAAAGCCTATACAATCCGTAAAAGTAGTGATAATAATAGATGATGCAACCGCCGGATCAATACCTACCCGTTTAAGCAGCATCGGGATGGATGCACCGGTTAAACCTGCAATAATAAGATTGCCTGTCATGGCCAAAAACATCACCAAACCCAACATCGGGTTGGCATCATAAAAATAAGCTACTGCAAATACAATGGCTCCGCTGGTAGCGCCATTAATCATGCCTACCAAAAATTCTTTCAGTATGGTAATGTAAGCTTGATTATCTGTCAGGTCGGTTAACGATATACGCCTTACGGTAACGGCTAAGGCCTGCGTAGCGGCATTACCGCCCATGCCCGCAATAATTACAATATAGGCAGCAACAATAGGCAGCCTCTTAGCTGTATCATCAAAACTGCGTATTACAGATGCAGCCAAAAAGGCTGTACCCAAGTTGATTATAAGCCAAGGCAAACGGCTTTTAACGGCATCTTGCCAGGTTCCGCTCAATTGTTCGTCTTCCGATACGCCCGAAATTTTTAAGATATCTTCGGTATTTTCCTCTTCCAATACGTCAATAATATCGTCAACCGTGATGCGGCCCAGCAGTTTCATGCTGGTATCTACAACCGGAATACTGGTTAGGTTATATTGTGATATCAGCTTGGCAACTTCTTCCTGATCCAGGTCTGCGTTTACATATACAAAATCTGTTTTGATCAGGTCCTGAACGCGTAATTGCTTTTTAGCTTTAATCAGATCCTTGATAGAGAGTATGCCCTGCAATACATCCTGTTCGTTAACTGCGTAAAGCGTATAAAATTCCTCCATTTGTTCCGACTGGTGGATGATCTCTTCTATCGCTTCATTTTTGGTCAGCGTAACGTTCACCTTAATCAGTTCGGTGTTCATCAACCCGCCAGCCGTATCTTCCTGGTAGGTCATCAGGTTTCGGATGTTGCTGGCATCCTCATGGCCTATCTCATCTAAAATCTCCTGCTGATCGCTTTCATCCAGTTGTGAAATGATGTCAGTGGCATCATCATAATCCAGCTCTTTTACAATCTCGGTACGTCTTTCTTTACCAAGATTTACCAGCAATTCTTCGGGATGGCTCTCTTCGTCCATTTCCGAGATCACTTCTGAAGCTATTTCAGTAGGAAGGATATTGATGATAAGCTCACGCTCTTCTGGACCAAGCCGGTCGAAAAGAATAGCAATCTCTGAGGCATGATACTGACTGAGAACCTGTTGCACTTCTGCCTCTGTACTTTCCAAGGCAGCCTTAACACGCAAAAGGTCTGATTTATCAATATCAAAAGACGACATACACGCCCAAGTTAACAAAATATGGCCAATAGGGCAATAAAAAAGGGCAATATTGCTATTGCCCTTCCTTTAATCTTTGGTATAAGTGTTGTTCGTTAAGCTACTTTCTGAAGTTTATAAGAAGTATTATCGTGATTTATAACTAACTGATTTTGGTCGATAGACTCGATCATGATCTTACGCTCGCCCAAACGGTCATAGTTATGAATCAATAAATACAGACTTTCCTCATTTTTAATTAAACGAAATGGTGATACGATAGTACCCGCCGGCTTGGTTTCCTTAAAAAAGCTGATTTTCAAAAGATGCTTAACAAAATCAAACTCGAATCTTTTCTCGTCTTCGAGATAGATTCCAATAGGTAATCCGCTCATGTTTTTATTAGGTTAGAAGATGTAAATGTTGTATACTAAGTTAACGCATTGCATCATTAAAAGCAAGTTTTTTGCTTATTAATTTTTTATGCAATCAGCCGCCGATATAATATTGAATATGGATATTACTAATACCTTCAAAACGGCCAATTGTTTGATTAACTTTAGATTTCCTGATAGCAATTTTTAAAGCGCAGCGCAAATCTGCTGTCTGCTCCAAAACTTGCAGGTCTTCTTCTTTAATGATGCGCATTACATCATTCATTTGCGGGTACTCAAAGGTGAGTGTATAAACGTCGGTAATCACTTTCTCAATCGTACCAGCCTCGGTCAGTACCTGTTCGGTTGCTGTTTTATAAGCATTAATAAGCCCCGGCACACCAAGTAACTTACCGCCAAAGTATCGAACAACCACAACCAGCGTATCCGTCACGTTTTTAGATAGCAGAACATTCAGCATGGGTCGCCCTGCTGTACCGGACGGCTCGCCATCATCATTCACTTTAAAAACCGTACGATCAGGCCCCAGGCGCACTGCCCAGCAATGATGGTTAGCTTTGGGATGTATGGCCTTTAACTGAGCTACTAAAGGTTTAACATCAGTTTCGGTCCGTATCTGGTAAGCGTAAGCTATAAATTTACTGCCCCTGTCGCTAAATAGCGATTCGGCGTTTTGCTTTATAGTAAGATAGGTATCGTCAAACAGCATAAAATGAGGAATAAGCAATCAGCACTATAGCTAAAATGGCCAATACGATACCGGCAATGTTTAACCTGCTGAGTTTTTCTTTAAAGATTGAAGCGCCTATGATCGTACCGGCAGTAATTACACCAATGTTCATGGCGGTAAATACGGTGCCGGGGTTCTGGGCCAGGCTTTGGTGAGCTTTCAGATAAAACAGGATGTTCCCAAAATTGGCTAAACCGAGTATCCATCCAAAGAAAATATAACGGAAATAAAAGCGCCGCTTTTTAATGAATACTTGGTATAATAATCCCAAAAAGGCAACAGCAAAAGAAATGATATAGACAACAAGTAGCGATGTGGTATAAGGCGTGGTTTTGTTCAGCGCCATTTGCTTAAACAGGATATCAATAAAGCCAAAACCTAAAAATACAGCAATCAGATAAACCCAATAGTTTTTGTTTCGGCTTTCACTATAGCTTTGCTGCTTTTGCCAGGGTATCAGGCATGCAATAGCGCCAAAACCCAAAACGATGCCTATTATCTTAAAAATGTTTGCCGTATCATGAAACCACAAAAAAGCTGCAGAAAGAGAAATAAGCAATGATAATCGCTGGGCTACATCAGTGCGTACAATACCGGCCATCCTGACGGATACCGCCATTATAAAAAATATACCTGGCAGCAATATGCCTAACGAAGTATAAACCAAATTAGGCTCATAACTTATCTTGGAAACATCGGGCTTAAGCAATAGCCAGGTAAGTAAAGCAGCTATGGAATAATTCCAGGTGATGGCCTGCACAACATTAATTTGATAACGGCGAGCCAACTTTAAAATCACCGAAACCAGAACGCTGCAGCAAACGCTCAAAAAAATGTATATCATTAAATTGACGGTTGGTTATAAATAATTTGTAAACGATCTTCTTCCACCATAAACTCCTCCAGGTGCTCTCCGCGGCAAACAGGTGCGTTTATTCCTTTTTTAAGCAATGACTTTCCGGTAAAAATCCGCGCCTCATCCCATAAATCAGCTTCAATAAACTGCGTAAGGGTATTTGCACCGCCCTCAATAATTACCGACTGGATATCCTGCAGGTATAACTGATATATGATGTATTGCGGCACATAATAATTAAAGTCTTCAAGCGCAATGTATTTGATCTTGTCTTCTATATCGGTTTTAATCTCGTTGAATACCAGTGTTTCGACACTATTATCAAACAGATGCAAACTTTTATCCAGCTCCAACCTGCGGTCAATAACCACACGCTTCGGCGCTTGGCCCTGCCAGTAACGTACGTTGAGCTGTGGATTATCAATTTGAGCCGTATTTTTGCCTACTAATATAGCATCCTCTTCGGTTCGCCATTTATGCACCAAACGGCGTGATGCTTTACCGGTAATCCAAAACTGGGAGTTATCATCGGGCGCAAAAAAGCCATCGGCTGTTTGTGCCCACTTCAGTATAATATAAGGGCGCTGGTACATTATGCGGGTGAAGAAGCGTTTATTTAACGCCCTGCACTCCTGCTCTAACACGCCTACTATAATTTTAATTCCTACCTGCTGCAACTTTTCAATGCCCTTTCCATCAACCTGGTTAAAAGGATCGCGGCAGCCTACAACCACCTCGGGTATACGATGCTGGATGATCAGATCAGCACAGGGCGGCGTTTTACCGTAATGTGCACATGGTTCAAGCGACACATATATGGTAGCTTGTTGCAGCAAGGCTTCGGCCTCCGGATAGTTTTGCAATACCTGGTTCACGGCATTCACTTCGGCATGTGGCTGGCCGTATTTGCGGTGGTAGCCCTCGCCTATTATTTTGTTATTATGCACAATAACAGCGCCTACCATTGGGTTCGGGCTTACATAACCAGCGCCTAATTGTGCCAGCTGTAAGCAACGCCGCATATAAAATTCGTGTTGTGCCATGCTACAAAAGTAGCTTTTTATGTTTCTTTGTTACATGAAAACGGTTAAAGAAGTGTACGACAGTTATCGGCAGGATTTACAAGCGCTTTATGACAGTAATGAAATTACTGCACTAACGGAATTAGTGTTAAGCGAATTAACCGGATTTTCGAGAGCCAAACTAAAAGCCTTCCCCGAGGTGGATTTGGCCGGAGATCAGCAAACATCGGTAACCCATATACTGTCAGAGCTGAAAACGGGTAAGCCTATCCAGTATATATTGGGGTTTACTGAATTTTACGGATTGAAGTTTTCAGTAAATCCATCGGTATTGATACCCCGCCCTGAAACTGAAGAATTAGTGGATTGGATTGTAAATACTATACCAAATACTTCCTTAACTGACACAAAAATTCTGGATGTTGGTACGGGTAGTGGTTGTATTGCTATTTCGTTAGCGAAAACAATAAATGGCTCAATTGTGACTGCAATGGATATTTCGGTAACGGCCTTACAAACTGCTCGTGAAAATGCCATTGCCAATGGAGCTAATGTTACTTTTATTGAAGCTGATGTGTTAAATGAACAAACGATAAATATGATTGAGCCCAACCAATCTGTTATTGTAAGTAACCCACCATATGTTACCCCTTTGGATAAGGAGCATATGCATACTAACGTTACCGACTTTGAGCCACATACTGCCTTATTTGTACCGCAGGAAGATCCGCTGCTTTTTTATAATACAATTGCTGATTTAGCAATTGCCAGACTTAGTAAATCGGGATTGCTGTTTTTTGAAATTAATGAAGCTTATGGTCAAGCAACAGTTGAGATGTTATCAGGTAAAGGATTTACTGACATTGAATTACGCAAAGATATGTTCGGTAAGGACCGTATGATTAAAGCTTTGTGGCCATAATCATCCTAACTGCGGGGATGGTATTGAATAATGGTGCTTTTCAGATAATCGCGATCTAAATGCGTATATATTTCGGTAGTGGTAATACTTTCATGTCCTAACATTTCCTGCACGGCACGCAGGTCGGCCCCGCCCTCGATAAGATGGGTAGCAAAGGAATGCCTGAAAGTGTGCGGACTAATCTTCTTTTTCAACCCAATTGTTTCAGCCAGTTGTTTAATCACCATGAAAATAAACACCCTGGTAAGCCGGCTGCCACGCCTGTTCAAAAACACAAAATCTTCTTCTCCTTTTTTTACAGGCACATGCACGCGTACATAATCCAGCCACTGCTGCAATGCTTTTATTGCCGATGCGCCAATGGGCACCAATCGCTCCTTGTTGCCCTTGCCAGTTACTTTTATAAATTCAATTTCCAGATATAAGTTGGATAATTTAAGTTCGGTTAATTCTGATACGCGCAAGCCGCAGCTGTACAGCATTTCAAGTATGGCTTTATTGCGCACGCCATCCGGTCGCGATAAGTCAATGGCTGCAATTAGGCGGTTAATATCTTCATAGCTCAACGTATCCGGCAATTTGCGCTGCAGCTTGGGTGCTTCTAACAGCTCAGATGGATCGGCTTTTATCTCATCTTCAATCAATAGATATTTAAAAAAAGCTTTTATTCCTGATAGTATCCGCGCCTGCGAAGACGGGATCATACCCAGCTCATTTAGCCATACAATAAACAGCCGTAACTGATTTAGATTGACTGTATTCGGCTTTATCAAATCAGGCTGTATTTCAGCATATTGCCTTAGCTTATCTATATCCCTGCTATAGGCTTCAATTGAGTTTTCAGAAAGTGACTTTTCAAGTTTTAAATACTGCTGAAAACCTTTAATTGCCGACTGCCAATCCACGCCTTTTTACTTTAATGTTTTATGCCTAAGTTTGAGCTGATGAAGATACAGATTATTAACGGCCCAAACTTAAATTTGCTGGGTGTAAGAGAAAAATCTATTTACGGCAGCGCCGATTTTAATACCTATTTCAACACGCTAAAGGAGCGTTATCCAGACCACGAATTAACCTACTTTCAAAGTAACAAAGAAGGTGAATTGATTGATAAGCTTCATGAAATTGGTTTTGATTATGACGGCATCGTATTGAATGCCGGCGCTTACACGCACACCTCAATTGCCATTGCCGATGCTATAGCTGCTATCACTACGCCGGTTATCGAGGTGCATATATCAAACGTATACCGTCGCGAAAGTTTCAGGCACAAATCGATGCTGGCAGCTAATTGCAAAGGGGTGATTGCCGGCTTTGGTTTAGACTCGTACCGCCTGGCGCTCGAAAACTTTATCAATCTGTAAAACATATTGACGCTCAGTACGCTTTAATGCTGGTTATTATCGTTTAGTTGACAAACAATTGTTTTTACCGATGCTCAAAATCTTCAGGATTGCCTTAGCCTGCCTGCTGCTATTAGCAGTACTTCCGTTCAACGATGCAGCCGCCCAAAAGAAGAAAAAGTCGTCGCGCACCGTTGCCGACTCCTTACGGCAGGCCATGCTGCGTCGTGATTCGATGATGCGGTATTACAAAACATCAGATACATCGACCAATAACCAGCTACAAAAAATTGAGTACTACACCGAGTCGTTCAACCAGATAGCCAATACGCTTAACCGGGGTTTGGATACAGTTGAAATAAGCACCCAACTGCCGCGGGTTGAACGTGCTGTTAAATTGATCCGCAACCTTATATCGAAAGATCGTTCCGGTACGCTCCGCTATTTATATGCCATACGGGATATATTAAGCCACCGTCAGGATGATTTGGATGTATGGCAGGATCAGTTAGCGGATATAAACTCCAAGCTGATAGATGTACACAGCAATTTGGTACAGATACATAAAGACTCGGTTTTCAAAGTTTTTCCGACTGACAGTACATTAATGATCAGCTTTCTGGAGCAACGATCAGCACTGATACAGAAGGGACATAAGCTGGACTCGATTAACAAAAAGTCGCTTTTGCGGGTAGGCTTATTACAAAACAGGGTAACATCTGCCTATATATCCATCATCGATCAAAAAGAGCTTATTAATAAAAAGATCCGGGATTTTAGCATTAATGCTTTAAGTTGCGAGTACGGCTATATCTGGAATATGAAAAGCAGCGGAAACACTTTTAAAGCTGCCTTTGATCGCACCATAAGCGTAAATACCAAGTTGTTTAATCTGTTAAACGGCCAGGCACTTACCCATGTTTTGGGTTTACTTTTATTTGTCGGGCTATTTGCATGGATTTATTTCAATCGCCGTCGTGTACAGGCCGTACATGAACAGCAGGACGATGTGATGATACAAGCCGTGTATGCCGCTCGCTTTCCACTTGCTTCAGCGTTATTACTCACTTCTCTCATCGTTCCGTTCTTTTACGAACATCCGCCCGTGGTATTTCTGGAACTGATATTTTTAATCTCGATAGTATCTACGTTGATATTGGTTAAACGTACCTGCCCTTCCGCACCGTTTAATTATTTGCTTAAGCTTTTTGTGATAACGCTTTTGCTTAGTGTAAGTAATTTATTTATCGAAATATCAAGCACTGATCGCATAATTGTTTTGTTGTTAGCCGCTTTAACCGTTTGGTTTAGCTATCAATTCATCCGGCATATCAAAATCAGCCATGAGCAGTATGTACCTCATGCACGCAAAGCTTTATGGTTACTGATTATCCTCGAAACCTTATCAGTTATATTTAACATTTCGGGCCGTTTTAGCCTGGCCAAAGTTATTGGTGTAACTGCGTTATATAATTTCTGGCTGGCCCTATGCCTTTATTACTTTGTTCAAATTTTGGTTCAGAGCCTATTTTTACAATTAGAGGCTAATAAATCTGATAGCAACAATATCAGCTCCTATCTTGATTTTAAACTACTACAAGGAAAGTTCAAAAGTATTTTGAATATAGTGGCCTGTGTAATGTGGTTCATCACACTGCTGCAAAATTTAAGTATCGAGGAAAACTTCTTCGATTTTATCGGCAACTTCCTTAATCAGTCACGCGCTTTAGGTGGTACGCTGTTTACGTTCGGCAGTATCCTGATTTTTGTTGGTGTAATATGGCTGTCGTCTGTACTGGCCCGCATAATTAGTTACATCTATGATTTTGCCGAGCAGCATAAGGCACGTACTGGTAACACTGCTCGTAAAACCAAAACTTCGCTTTTACTTATCCGTATCGGCATATTCAGCGTTGGCTTCCTGTTGGCTGTTGGTGCTTCCGGCTTTCCGCTCGATAAAATAACCATTATCATCAGTGCCTTGGGCGTGGGCGTAGGTTTTGGTTTGCAAAATATCGTCAACAACCTAGTATCCGGATTAATATTAGCTTTTGAAAAGCCGGTGCAGGTTGGCGATGTAATTGAAGTGGCTAACCGTTCGGGAACAATCAAAGAAATAGGTATCCGTTCAAGTAAAATCGCTACCGGTAACGGTGCCGAAATTATCATTCCCAACGGCGATCTAATTTCGCAACACGTCATCAACTGGACACTGAGTGATAACAACCGCCAGGTTGAGTTGAATATCAATGTAGCTTACGGCTGTGACATTGACCACGTAAAAAACTTGCTGCGTGATTTATTAAGCAACCGCGATGATATTATGATCAACCCGGCTCCGGTTGTTTACCTTAACAACCTTTCATCAAGCTCGGTTGAATTCAAGGTATTCTTTTGGGCAGCTGATATCAGCATGTGGCAACAACTAAAGAGCCGGGTATTATCGGCCGTTTACAAGCAGTTCGAGATTGAGGGTATCGAATTACCTAAAAATAGCCCCGATGTGAAAGTATACTTGCCCAACAGCACTAACGATGCTAAAAAAAATCCTCCTGCTTCAAATCAGTAAAATGAGTTTTCTTTTTGGCAAAAAAATCGACAACAATGCTGCCTTTATATATCCCGGTGAGGTTTGCCTTGCGGGAAGAACTTCCTGAAGGTATGTTCTTGTTCTTTGAACCGTGCTTGGTTTTGCCGCTAAACAAATTACGTACAAAGCTTTGGTGAGCCTTACTTACGGCCCAGGCATCTTTTCGTTTTCCTTCATTCAAAAAGCGGAACAAAGCCAACAAATCCATCCAGAAGCGGAGTGTTATGATGCGTGCGGCTTTGCCTGCTGGTAAATTATTTTGCAACAGCAGTAAATTATTTCTAAAGTTAAGGTACGTCTTAAACGGATTCTCGGCATTTAACGTACCACCACCCACATGATATACGGTTGATTGTGCGCAGTACATTACTTTAAGCCCCATGTTTTTCAGTCGCCAGCACAGGTCAATTTCTTCCATGTGTGCAAAAAAGCGCTCATCAAAACCACCGGATTGTTTCCAGTATTTACTTTTAATAAACAGCGCAGCGCCGGTTGCCCAAAATATCTCGCCCGATTGATTATATTGCCCTTTGTCCTCCTCAATTTCATAAAACATGCGGCCCCGGCAAAACGGATAACCCAGGCGGTCAATAAAACCGCCGGCAGCACCGGCATGTTCAAATGCTTCCTTTTGGTTATACGCCCTGATTTTAGGCGCAGCAGCAGCCATCAGATCATCACTTTGCAGCAATTCAATTATTGGTTCAATCCAGTTCGGCGTAACTTCAATATCAGAATTAAGCAGAACAAAGTAATCAGCTTCCACTTGTTCAAGCACACGGTTGTAACCGCCGGTAAAGCCGTAATTCTGATCGTTAATAATCAATTTCACCTTATCGGGATAAACGCTTTGCAGGTATTCCACCGAGTTATCCGTTGAGCCATTATCGCCCACTATCACTTCAAAATTGGACCAGGTAGAGGCTAATACAGAGGGTAAAAACTTTTGCAGATAGTTAAGGCCGTTCCAGTTTAAAATTACGACAGCTACTTTAGGTACATTACTCATTTATTCATATCCTCCGGCTTGAATTTCCACCTGCGGTGCGACCATAGCCAGTACGGCGGGTCATTTTTAATTACGTTTTCCAAATATTGCACGTGGGCGTTGGTAATCTCGTATTCAGTTGTAGTTTTAGCGTTATCAAACAGGGGTACCCATTGGCAATGATAATGTCCCCTTCTTATTCGGCGTATGTCACCAAACACCACGGCGCTATCTGTAAGTCGCGCTAGCTTTTCTACACCTAAAAAAACAGCTGTAGGCTGATTTAAGAAGTTAGTAAAATAGTTAATTTCGCTTCGTGATGGTGTTTGGTCAGCAGCCAATATACATACTGTTAATTCGTTACGATATTCCACCAACTTACGCATAATGCTTTTCATGGGTATTAGTGTATTCCCAAAACGGGATCGCATTCTTTTAAAATAGTCGTCAAAATCAGGATTTGATAGTGGCTTATATACCACTATACGTTTTTTATGTGTAAGCAGGCTAAAAAGCATAGAGCCCATTTCCCAATTACCATAATGACCAACAACGCCAATTACGCTTTTCCCCCGTGCAAAGGCAGCTCCTACCACCTCGTTAAATCCATCCGTGGCAAAATGCTTGTTCAATTCTTTTTCAGATATACTACGTAGCTTAATCGTTTCAACAAACAAATCAGCCAGGTGCAGGAAATACTTTTTTTCAATTGACTTGCGCTCGGCATCGCTTTTTTCTGGAAAGGCATTGCGCAGATTTTGCTGCACAACTTTGCGGCGATAACCGGTTACATAATACAGCAGCACAAACAATACATCGGCTATGCGGTACAAAATAAAAAAAGGAAGCAACGAAACAAGGTACAGTAAACCTGTGCCCAGCATTGAAAACCCTTTCCTAATCATTACTTTTGCAAAATTTTAAAGCCACAAACATAATTATATAAGATGGAAAAAGGTGCTTTACTGCCTATGTTTTATTTGCCTCCTGTTGAGTACTTTACTATACTCAATAAAAACAAACCGGATATATGGATTGAAAAGGAAGAGCATTTCCCGAAACAAACCTACCGTAACCGTGCGCATATCTATTCGCCAGATGGCTTGCTGCAGTTAGTAGTACCTGTTGTAAAAGGCTCAAAAGTACACACCAAGGTAAAGGATGTAAAAATCAGTTATGATTTTGACTGGCAGCGTTTGCATTGGATGAGCTTACAATCCTGCTACCGCCGCTCCGCTTATTTTGAGTATTACGAGGATGACTTTGTGAAATTTTATGAAGACAAACCGGCTTATCTGTTCGACTACAATGAGCAGCTACTGACCATGATACTCAAATTCTTAAAGCTACCGGTTACGTTAGCCTACACACAGGAGTACCATGCACAGTATGAACAGTTGGCAGATTACCGTGGTAAAATTCATTCTAAAAAAGAGTCGGACTTTGAACAAAAAACCTACTTTCAGGTTTTTGAAGAGCGTAATGGCTTCCTAAAAAACCTCAGCATTGTTGACTTGCTGTTTAACCAGGGGCCACAATCGGTTAATTACCTTTAAATGAGTAATCCTCAAAAGAAAAAACTACATAAGTTGAACCGGCGTTTGCCGAATGTGGGTGAACGCCCCGGTACTATCAACGTTCCCGAAGGTGCACTCAAACCACACATCCATATGTTCTCCTACAATGCCAAAGAGGTAGTTGCATCAAAAGGAGAAACTATAAAAACGGTATTTGAGCAGATGGATGCCTGCCGTGATCATTTTCACTGGATTAAGATCAATGGCTTGGGTGATGCAAAGCTGATTGAGGCTATCGGGCAGCGCATGGGCATAAATGATTTGGTGCTGGAGGATATCATGAACGTGCACCAGCGCCCCAAATTTGATGAGTATGACGATTATCTGTTTGTGACCGGCAGGCTTATTAACTTAAATGATGAACATGAGTACCTGAACACCCAGTTTTCGGCACTGATTAAAGATAATTTGATCATCACCTTTGAGGAGTTTTATGATGATAACTTTGAAGCCGTAAAAAACCGCTTAAAAGCCGGTAAGGGCGCCATACGTAGTGCCGGGCCGGGCTACATCTGCTATGCTTTGATGGATACTATTATTGACAGGTACTTTGTAGTGCTTAATCAAATTGGCGACAAACTGGAGAACATTGAAGACCGCCTGTACGAAAGTGCCGATAAGAGCATTATGTATGAAACCCAGCAGCTTAAGCGCTTGCTTATTATGCTGCGGCGTGCCAGCTGGCCCGAACGTGACAAGATCAATGACATGATTCGTTCTGAAAGCGCGCTCATTAACCATGAGGTAAAAACATATCTGCGTGATGTTTACGATCACTGTATACAGATCATAGATTTAATTGAAAGTTACAAGGAGATAAGCGCCAATAACATCGACCTGTATCTATCGATGGTAAGTAACCGCATGAACGAAATCATGAAGGTGCTCACTATCATCTCAGTTATATTTATTCCGCTCACCTTTGTGGCTGGTGTTTACGGAATGAACTTTGCCCCCACCAATCCCTACACCAACAAACCCTTGCCGGGTAACATGCCCGAGCTTTACCAGCCGCATGGATACATTTACTGCATGGCTATTATGGCTCTGATAGGAATTGGCCAACTTATATTTTTTTGGCGTAAAGGCTGGTTCAAAAAGCTGTAAGGTTTGGAAGAAAAATTAATTACTTGTCGTTTACGGCATTCTTCACAGCATACAATATTGACTGCATACCATTAATCTTTATTTCATAAACGGTAGCCAGCATCATGCCCAGTTTACCCGCCGGCCACCCTTTGGAACACATCCATTCCAGGTAAGATACCGGCAGGTCGCAAAGCAGTGTGCCTTTGTATTTGCCGAAAGGCATGTGCATTTTCACAATATCAATAAGTATGCGAGAGTCGGGTGTTGCTTTTTCCACCCGACAAAGCTAAGATAAATACGGCTTATTTAACCAAGGCACGGGTAACTGCAAAACCAGCTAATGCGCCAGCTAAGCCTACAAGCACTTTAAACTTAGTGCTTGAGCGGAACGGTGGCACATAATAGGTACCTGTTTCATCTGCCTGGGTTGAATGGCCAACATAGCGGCCGCTGTTTGGCATGGCTACCTTATCAAAGTTATCGGCCAGTTTGCGCAATTCGGCCTGTAATTCACGGCCACGCACTACCGGGCCATGCCCGGCGGCGGCTATACGAGGCTGCAAGTCGGCCAATTTACGTACAGATTCTTTAGCGGCTTTCCAATCAGTGGTCATGTAGGCCGGTGGACCCGAAAGGCGCTTGATGTTGTTGAGCAGAAATAAAGCTGATTCTGCCTTCGTTGTGGCAAAAGCGTCGCCTGCAATTAGGGTTGTATTGAGCGGTAAAAACAATGATACATGACCGGGAGCATGTCCAGGTGTATGTACAACCTTCCACTCAGGCAATTCCGGTATGCCTTCTTCTATATTAATAGTCTTTACCTTAGCGTCAATATTAAGCGGCTTTTTGCGAAAAAAAGGCGACATCAAGCTCATTAAGCCGCGGCCAACCGTTGGGTCTGCCGGTGCGTAAGATGACTTGCCGGTAAGATATGGTATTTCCAGCTCGTGGGCATAAACGGGTACATCCCAACGTTTCAGCAATTCCTCTAATGCACCGGTATGATCAGAGTGCGCATGCGTTAAAATGATGGCAGAAGGTTTGGCTCCGGCACCAAAAATAGATTCGGCAAAAGCGATAATTTTATCAGCAGAACCCTGCACACCGGCATCAACCAATACCCAGCCTTTCGGGAAACCGCGGCGATTGGCAACAATGTATACGTTAACAAAAAATATGCGCATACCCCATACGCCTTGCGCTACCTGGAAGTATTTAACGTTGTTATTAAAATTCATATCAGATGTAGTAGATGTTATAATTATTTCGTAAACATCAACTACATGTTAAAAGTTTTAACTCAACCAATATAGCTTTATCTAACAATATGCAACTAATTGAATTCAAGCCGCATACCTGTTCCAATTTAAAGCTGGTACAAAGTGGAACAAACCGGTACACTCCGGTACAAGTGGTACACTTTGGTACACCTAAAATGCCGTTTGCAGCACCTAGAGGCCGTTCAAAAAAAGTGGTACAGTGTGGAACACCCGGAACAGTTTGGTACAGGTATATATACGCATAACATAATCCTGTCAGTACCGCTGCATGGATTTATGATCTGCCCCAGATTGCAAAGAGTCATTCTTGTAGTAATCTGTAACGCATGCAAAACATTTTCATCCCCGCTGTTATTTAGTAATGAAACAGAGGTCTTACACTTCAAATTTAAAATATCATGCAACAACCTATTGAAGCTATACTTACCGGATCGGACAGCCAGATTGAAGGCGAAGTTAAAGCAATTACGCACGACGAATATAACCCGGCTTATGAGTTCACCTCTTATGACGGATCACTGCACCTGATTATTGCACGTAATGCCGAAGGACATTGGACACGCGTTGCCGGATCAGAACCTTATTTTTCCGGCTGGGTGGATGAACTGGTGGAACAGATTAATTTTTCGCAACAACAAAACACAATGATTTAATGGAAAAGAGAAGTTTGGGAAATTCGGGCATCAGTATCGATCCCTTTGTGTTTGGTGGTAATGTGTTTGGCTGGACGATTGATGAAACTACGTCTTTCCAACTTCTGGATGCTTACGTAGATTCGGGTTTAGATTGTATCGATACGGCCGACGTATACTCTGCCTGGGTGCCAGGCAATAAAGGCGGCGAATCGGAAACCATTATCGGCAACTGGCTCATAAAAACAGGCAAGCGCGATAAAGTGATTTTGGCTACCAAAGTTGGCAGCCCTATGGGTGAAGGCAAGGAGTGCTTATCTAAAGCATACATCGTACAGGCGGTTGAAGATTCACTGCGTCGTTTACAAACAGACTATATTGATCTGTATCAATCGCACCGCGATGATGCCAACACACCATTACAGGAAACCCTGGAAGCTTATGCACAGCTCATTAATCAGGGCAAAGTTAGAGCTATTGGTGCATCCAATTATTCAGCCGGGCGATTGAAAGAATCTTTAAAGTTAAGCGCTGATTATGGCTTGCCCGTTTATAACACGTTACAACCCGAATACAATTTATATGATCGTGAAGGCTACGAGAAAGAGCTTGAGCCCCTTTGCCGTGAAAACAACATTGGCGTAATCACCTACTTTTCGCTGGCAAGCGGATTTTTAAGCGGTAAATACCGTAGCGAAGAAGATTTAAGTAAAAGCAAACGCGGCAACGGAATTAAAAAATATTTAAATGAACGAGGCCACCGCATACTAAGTGCTTTAGATCAAATTTCACAAGAATATAATGCAACTCCAGCCGCAGTAGCCTTAGCCTGGGTAATTGCACGGCCGGGTATAACAGCCCCTATTGCAAGCGCTACCAGTGTTGAGCAGTTGAATGAACTCACCAAAGCTGTACAGCTTAACCTGAGCCAGGAAGCCGTAGACACCTTGACACAGGCCAGCAGCTATTAAGCCTCTGCAAACATAAAAGGGCCGCTTTAAAAAGCGGCCCTTTTTACGTTAATATATCGGGGGATCTGCAAAATACTAAAACATCATGCGGTTTGCGCGGCCGGTGGGGCCATTGTTCGTGAAGCGCTGTTGGCTGTTATCACCGCGGTTCGGCTGGTTGTTTGACGGACGATTGTAGCCACCCTGTCCATTACCAAACCCACCCCGGCCCTGGTTGCCATTTTCTGGCCTTCCGTAATTGCCCCGGCCATTGTCCCGGTTATAGTTATCAGAGCGGTCAAAGCCACCTCTACCACGGTTATCATTGTCTGGCCTGTTATAATCGCCTCTGCCCCTGTCGCTGTTATTCCAGTTGCCACGATTTGGGTAATTGCGCATGTCCGGGCGATTATAATACCCACCCCGGCCTCTGTCGTTGTTCGAGTCGTAAGGTGATTGCGGGTAGCCATTGAACCTGCCACGGTTACCACCTTGCGGCATACGGTATGCATACCCACGGTTGCTGTTGCGGTCAAACCCGCCAAACCTTGAGCGGTAATAATCGTGATTTCTGAAAGGACGCTCAGCACGCACCTCATAGTGGCGCACGTTGCGCCAGTTATAATCCCTGTAGGCGCCCGGCAGGCATGGTGCCGAAATCCACTCATCACCGTCCATGTAGTAATATACATTTTCGGGTACGCTGTAATAAGCTTCTACATCGGGCATGTAATAAAAGTCATCATAAACCACGGCGGCCGGCTTATGAAGTTGTACTGATACCGGGCCTATGTTAAAACCAACACTCACCCCTACCTGCGCCTCTGCATTTTTGTACATCAAACTGCCTGCGGCTAATATCATGGTTACGAATAACTTTCTCATATCTGGTTAATTTGTAATTATGACGATAGTTTCTAAACAAGGTTTAATGCAGTATATGAACATTGTTAGACGCAGGTCTTGTCGTTTTCCTATCACATTCCGTAATCAATAACCGATTGTAACAAATGCATCATACGCACAGTAATAATTTCTTTCTGACAATAGAAATGCGTTAATTTAAATCTCAAACACAATTATGAGAACCAAGCTTATTTTTTCATCTTTCCTGCCATTAATCGCCGCAGCCGGCATGATATGGTATGGCGCTCATGTGCGCTCACATGATGCAAGTACAGTAACGCCCGATGCTGATAACGCCGGACTAAAACTACCCGACGGGTTTGGTGCTTTAAAGGCTGCTGATAACTTGGGGCGCGCCCGCCATCTGGCTGTAACTTCCGCAGGTGATATTTATGTAAAGCTTAACAGGGCCGTTGATGGTAAGGGTATTTTATACCTGCATGATGACAACGGCGATGGCAAAATGGACCAGACTCAAGGCTTTGGAAATTACCCGGGTACGGGTATGTATATTAAGAACGATTATCTGTATGCATCATCCAATACCGACGTGTACCGTTATAAATTGGATGCTAACCAAAAGGTTGTTAACCAAAACGCACCCGAAAATATTGTAACCGGCCTGATTAACCGACGCCAGCATGAATCAAAATCACTGGTGTTGGATAATGAAGGTAATGTTTATGTGAATGTAGGCGCTTACTCCAACTCCTGCCAGCAGCAGGATCGTACCAAGGGATCTTTGGGTCGGGAAGGCTGCCCTATTTTGGACTCGGCGGGTGGTATATGGCAATTTAAAGCCAATAAGATTAAGCAAACTTATGGCGACGGCGTACGCTATGCCACCGGTTTGCGCAACGTGGTTGGGTTAGACTGGAACCAGCAAAACAACCAGTTGTTTGTCATGCAGCATGGCCGCGACCAACTGCACGATTTATTCCCCGATCTGTATACCGTGCAGCAATCATCCATTTACCCGGCTGAATGTATGTATGCGATAAAGAAAGGCGACAATGCAGGCTGGCCATACATTTATTACGATCAGGATCAGCATAAAAAGATAGTAGCACCAGAATATGGCGGTGATAGTAAAAAAGAAGGATCGAATAAATTTATTGATCCGGCTGCAGCTTATCCCGGCCACATGGCGCCTAATGGCTTGCTGTTCTATACAGGCAGCATGTTTCCTGAGCGTTATAAAAATGGTGCTTTCATTGCGTTTCATGGTTCATGGAATCGAGCCCCCGAACCGCAGGCTGGTTTCTTTGTGGTGTTTCAGCCGTTTAAAGATGGAAAGCCATTTGGTAAGTGGGAAGTCTTTGCCGATGGTTTTGCCGGTTCAGCAGCAAACGTAACATCAGGCCGGGCCGAGCATCGCCCATGCGGACTGGCACAGGGGCCTGATGGTTCATTATATGTGAGTGATGACAACAAAGGCACTATTTACCGCATTGTATACAACAAAAAGTAACTCATGAAATATCCTCACATTTGGCTTGTTTGTGTTATAATTTGCTTGTTTAGCCATTATGCATCAGCACAAAAAAAGCCGGTAAAAAAAGGTCCTATGTCTGCTGGCTCTGCTGCAGCCATTGCTAACGGCAAAGCTATTTACACGCAAAACTGCCTTACCTGCCACCAGGCTGATGGTGCCGGTGTGCAAAATATGAATCCGCCACTAATTAAGACTACCTATGTTTTGGGTGATAAAACACGGTTAATAAAGATTGTACTGAACGGCTTTAATGAAGACGTGGAAATTAATGGCGAGACCTACTCTAACGCTATGCCGTCATTTGCGCATTTAACCAACCAGCAAATTGCCGATGTACTCACTTACGTCCGAAACAACTTTGGCAACAAAGCAGCAACGGTTACCGTTGCTGATGTAAACAAAATTAGACCAGTTAAATAAATAAAAAAAGGAGCTTAAAGCTCCTTTTTTTATTCCTGCATACTATATAAAACCTTGCTGCTGCGCTGCATTTTAAGCTTAACCCGTTCAAGGTTTTCATCAATCTCACTTATCTGGGTTTTTTCGACAGCTATGGCAAACGCTTCCTGATAGCAATGCCTTGCCTGCAATAAGTTCCTGTTTTTTTCGGCATGTAAACCGAGTGTGTTCCAGATCACGGCACCGTCAACACCGGGTGTTGACAGCGCTTGCTCGGTAATTTGGGGCAGCACTTTTTCCATCTTTAAAAAAGATAATAAGTGCAAATAATGCTCATATACATCCGGAAACCTGGAATCAAGCTCAATGCAGGTTTTGAAATTATAACCCGCTGCCTGGTAGTCTTTCATCTCGTAATAATAGATCATCCCCAAATGATAGTAGGCTTTGGCATATGATGGGTCGGCAGCTATAATTTCATTGAGTAATTGCAGGCTCTTAGGCGTTTCGCCATACCAGTACTCTTCTACAGCATGCAGGTACTTCTCTTCTATAGAATAATAAATATCCATGATTAACAATATATTTCACACGGTCACCTTACGGTTAGCCGCTTAATTCAACTAATAAGATTGGAGGTGATATTGCTGCCATACAGCAATGTTTTAAATAACCAGAAAGGCTATATAAAGACAATACCCTTCTGCAACAAGCCTAAAGGCTGTTTAGAAAACGTGCAGCTATGTTTAAGGGTAAGCATTTTATTAAAGTTTATGCAAATATAGCAAAACTTTAATAAAATGCTCTTTATCAGTAAGAAGTGAAATTTTGTTAAAGTAAGTGATGCCGGGTTAGTAACATTTATTACTCGGATATCTTAATTAAATAAAAGCCAGCATTAGCTTGCCATGCCCAGGCTGCTTAAGCTATCTGTGGCTTGTGCAGCTTGTACAATAGGTATGTTTACATTAACGCCTTCAATTACGTAGTGGTTTTTAAGTTCTTTTTCGCTTACAATAATGCTGAAATCAGTAAACTTAACGCCATTTTCGAAAGGATAAACCGTATAACCACGTTTGTTTGGATCATAGCTGCCGAGTTCAAAAACTTCCTCGTATTTAATACTCTTGATCTTAGCGCCTTGTACTAATTGATATGCGTCTTTAATGGGTGCAAATAGATTGTTTTTCATGGTACAACCACTTATACAATTACTTTGCCACTATTTAAAGTTAATTAACCAAAAAGTTCAAATAAATCATTTTGCGTTAAAATTAATTTTTCTTCACGGCTATAATCCTTCAAAATCTGGCCTTCGCTCATAAAAAGCAACCTGTTTCCATAATTAAAGGCATCTTTTAGGTTATGAGTGATTAAAATAGCAGTCAGTTTGAAGGTTTTAATCAACTCTTCTGCCGTACGCATCACCAAATCGGCCGAACGCGGGTCCAAAGCAGCAGTCGGCTCGTCCAAAAGCAGCACGCGGCACTCATCCATTACACTCATCAGCAAGGTTAAAGCCTGCCTTTGCCCGCCGGACAATGTTCCCATTGCCTGCTGCACTTTATTTTCAAGGCCCATCCCCAATACCGCAATTTTATCCTGTACCTGTTTTTTGAAAGCTTCAGTGGTGCCAATTCGTAAACTTTTAGGCCGTGTACGCAAAGCGGCAAGCCTGAAGTTATCTAATATACTTAAGTCGGGCGCGGTGCCGCTAAGCGGGTTTTGAAATACCCGGGCTATCCACTCGCTGCGGCGGTAATCAGGTAACCGGGTTACCACTTGGCCATCCAGCTTGATATCACCACTGCTGGCCATCGTATTACCTGCAATAAGATTAAGCAAAGTACTTTTACCCGATCCGTTGCTGCCTACAATTACGACATATTGCTGTGCCGCAATATGCAGGTTAAGTTGGCGAATAGCGGTAACTTCATTAGCCTTGCCACGGTTAAATATCTTGGTAACGTTATTTACTTCAATCATACCTATTCAAAAGCTTTAAGCGCGGCAGACTTACAATAATCAATACAAATATAGCAGTCACAGCTTTCAGCATATTGGCATCTACCCCCAAAGCCAAGGTAAGAGCCAGGACCATCTGGAAAATAATTGCCCCCAATAGCACCAGCATCAGGCTCGTCCATACGGATGTTATTTGCAACCAATTAATTAAGCTTTCGGCAATTATCACTGAACCAAGTCCGGTGATAACAATACCAATCCCCATGCTGATATCGGCATAACCTTGCTGCTGGGTAATAAAAAAACCGCTTAAGGCTGTTAAAGCGTTGGCCAGGGCTAGGCCGATGATCTTCATACGGTCGGTATTTACGCCCAGCGCCCTGATCATGGTTTCACTGTTGCCGGTAGCACGCATGGCAATGCCAAAATCTGTTTTTAGCAAATACCCAATTAGTGCAGTCAGCACCGCAACAACGCCTAATAATACAATCAGCGTATTTAAGTTTAGGTCAGTTACAAAGGTAATGGCAGAATATAACGAGGCCGTACCAATTAAAGGGATATTTGACCGGCCTGCAACCACAAGGTTAACGGAGTACAAAGCCGTCATGACCAATATACCCGAAAGCAGCGCATTAATTTTAAGTTTGGTATGAATCACACCAGTTAAAGCCCCTGCTACAGCGCCAGCCACAACGGAAGCTATTAATGTAGTGTATAAAGATTGCTGATGGGTAAGCATTACTGCTGTAACCATACTACCTAAAGTATAACTGCCGTCTGTGGTGATATCCGGAATATTAAAGATCTTCATGGAAATATATATCCCCAATGCAATTCCCGAAAAGCATAATCCCTGCAGCAGAGCTGTTAAATAGAAATCCATTATTTTACAGCTTCAAAATTTGCAGGAACGTTGATACTGTATCTTCTTGCAGCATCCGGATTATAAACACGTTTGCGTATCTTCACCATCTCAGGTTTCAGGCCGTCGGTTTTATGCGTTTTTAAGTACTGCGCCGCCTGTAAACCCGATTGGTAACCCCATTGGTAAATATCGGCACCAAACGCCGCCACTGCACCGCGCTGCACCAAGCCGGCTTCGCTGGTAAAAATCGGTATGTTTTTTTGGTTGCAGCTTTTCAGGATGGTTTCAAAAGCGGCAAATACGGTATTATCGGGATTGGCAAAAAATGCATCAATATTTTTATTAAGCAATGATTGCGTAACCAGCTGTGCATCGGCTGATGTATTTAACGGCAATGCCTCAATGGTAATGTTTAGCTTACCGGCAAGTTGCTTAATGCGCTCCAGCGCATCGGCCGATTGCGGTTCTGACTGATTGTAGATCATACCCACCACCAGTTTACCACTTTTAGGCTTCAGCAATTTAGGTATCAGGCTAAATGAGGTATCTATATAATTTAAGTCCTCAACAGTACCAAATAGGTTTGGCTGGGCTTTGCCTTGTGCATCAACCAGGTGTGCACGCTGCGGTGTTGGTGATACCATCATGAAAATAGGTATGGTTTTGGTTTTTTGTGCCGCAGTTACTGACGATAATGTGGTACTGGTGGCCAGCAAATCAACCGGCTCGGCTACATAATAATTTACAATCTGCGTGAGCGTAGGTATGCTACCCTGCGCATTTCTGTATTCAATCTTAAGGTTATTCTTTTTTTCGCTGAAACCTTCTTTAGCTAAAGCATCAATAAAACCGGTTTTGGCTTGTGATACCGTGGCATCTTCAAAAGCCTCTACAACGCCCACAACAGGCACATTATTTTTATGCGATGACTGGCAGGCCGTAAACGCGCAGGCACTGATAAGCAGATACAGACGGTTGATGTACTTCATTGCACTAAAGTAAGCATAGTTATAAATAACGTGGCAATAGTTTAGCCTCCGCGCCGATTTTTTACCTTGTTTTAACTAATTTAGCCCCCGCATGATACCTGTGTCTAAACTTCCGCAAACCGGAACAACTATTTTTACGGTGATGTCGGCCCTGGCAAACGAGGTCGGCGCTATCAATTTATCACAAGGCTTTCCCGATTATGAATGCCCTGCTGAATTGGTTGAACTGGTAAATACCGCCATGAAAAATGGCCATAACCAATATGCCCCTATGGCTGGGTTACTGGCATTGCGCGAGCGCATTGCCAATAAAACTGAAAAGTTATACGGTGCGGTTTACAATCCGGAAACCGAGATCACCATCACTGCCGGCGGCACGCAGGCAATTTTTACTGCCATTAGTGCAACTATTCATCCTAATGATGAAGTGATTGTATTTGAGCCTGCCTATGATTGCTATGCGCCTGCCATTAAACTGATGGGTGGAACGGTGAAATCACTGGCACTGGAGCCGCCTGATTACCGCATACCCTGGGAAATGGTGAAGCGATTAATCAGTGCGCATACGCGGATGATCATCCTCAACTCGCCGCACAACCCCAGCGCTACCATACTGCACGAAGAGGATATAGAGCAGCTGAGTGCAATAGTGAAGAACCGCGACATACTTATATTAAGCGATGAGGTTTATGAACATCTGATTTACGACGGACAGACCCATCGTAGTATGGCCCGCTACCCCGAGTTGCAGCAACGCAGTTTTATTGTTGCCTCATTTGGCAAGCTGTTTCATAGCACGGGTTGGAAGCTGGGATATTGTATGGCTCCTGCCGCTTTCATGAACGAATTCAGGAAGATACACCAGTATATGGTGTTCAGCGTAAACACACCTATGCAGGTAGCAATTGCAGAGTTTTTGAAACAAGAAGATTATTACCTGAACCTGTCCAAGTTTTTTGAGGAGAAACGCGATTATTTTAGGCAAGGCATGGCGCAAACTAAGTTTGAGCTGCTACCCTGCTCGGGTTCCTATTTTCAATCCGTGAGCTATCGCAACATTACGGATGAGAAAGATACAGACTTTGCCATACGCTTAACCAAAGAGTTTGGTGTTGCATCAATACCTACATCTGCTTTTTATAACAAAGGCATTGATCATCACGTATTAAGATTCTGCTTTGCTAAGAAAGCAGAGACGCTTGACAGAGCCATTGAAAAATTATTAAAAATATAATTGCCGTTCCTGACGTTATAACCCTTTTATAACCTTTTAAGCCGTTTCATTATGGAAAACTTAAAAATTACCACATTTCAGGGCTACCTGTTTTGGGAAAATATTGACAAAAACCTGCAAAATATTGCTTTGCGTTTATCCTCGTCCGTACGAACCAAAACGGATCTTATTATATTGCCCGAGATGTTCAATACCGGCTTTACCATGAATGTGGAGCACCTGGCCGAACCGATGAACGGCAAAACCATGCAGTGGATGGAAGCTACGGCTCAAAAGTACAACTGCGTAATAACCGGTAGCCTGGCAATAAAAGACAACGACAAATATTACAACCGCCTGATTTGGATGCGGCCTGACGGCAGTTATGAGTGTTATGATAAACGCCACCTGTTTGCCTTGGGTAAAGAACACACCATATACTCTCCGGGAAACAAGAAGCTTTTGGTTGAACTGAATGGCTGGAAAATTTGCCCCATGATTTGTTACGACCTTCGTTTCCCGGTATGGATACGCAATGTAGAGCCGCAATATGATCTGCTGCTTATTGTAGCTAACTGGCCGGAGCGCCGCGCTTTGCACTGGCGTACACTTATACCCGCGCGTGCTGTGGAGAACCAGGCCTATGTAATAGGCGTTAACCGTGTTGGTCATGATGGCAACGAAGTGTACCACTCCGGCGACTCGACCTGTATTGATCCAATGGGCAACGTTGTGTATTACAAACGCGATGAAGAAGATGTATATACCTTTACTATCAATGCTGAAGAATTGATCAAAACCCGGCGTGCGCTGCCATTCCTTAAAGATATGGACAGCTTCCACATCAATGAATAGTTAACAACTAAATATTCATGATAAAGCCCGATAGGCAACAACCAAATGTTTGCCTATCGGGCTTCTTAGTTTAAGACGTTGCCTTGTTGCCCAATGGCATCCTATTGAAAGTACAGGTTAAATTGGTTACTTTGCGTTGCTAACCAAAACAGGTAATTTTCTGCATGCATCTACATAAAAACTTCTCTTGCTGGGCGTCATTTTGCCTTTTATGGGCAACGCTTGCCTTACCGGCTTCTGCACAAAAAAAGAAAGATAAAGATTATACCCCACTGGTAAATCCATTTATTGGCACTGGTGGACACGGACATACTTACCCGGGCGCTGTTGTTCCTTACGGCATGGTACAGCTAAGTCCGGATACACGGCTGGAAGGCTGGGATGGCTCGTCGGGTTACCATTATAGCGATACAACGGTGTATGGTTTTTCGCATACGCATTTGAGCGGAACCGGCGTGGCCGATTACTGCGACATCCTGTTCATGCCAACCACCGGTCAGCCTCAATTAAAAAACACGGAGTATCGCTCAGGATTTAAAAAAGTAAATGAAAGTGCATCGCCCGGTTATTACAAAACGGTATTAAGCAAGTATAACATCCGGGCAGAACTATCTGCAACTACCCGATCTGGTATACATCAATATACATACCCATCTGTTGATCAGGGAAATATCATAATTGATCTACAGCATCGCGATAAGGTAATCAGCTCTTGGATTGAAGTAGTTAATGATCATGAAATACGGGGTATGCGTCAGTCTAACGGCTGGGCTAAAGATCAGTACGTATATTTTTATGCCAAGTTTTCGAAGCCGTTTAAAAGTTATGGCATCGCTGTAAATAATGTGGTTCAGCAAGGAGCAAAACGGGCTGACGGGCAAAATGTAAAGATGTACGTGCAGTTTAGCAAACCGAATGAAGTGTTGGCGAAGGTTGGCATATCATCAGTAAGTACCGAGGGGGCGCTTAAAAACCTGGATGCTGAAATACCTGACTTTGACTTTAAAAAAGTACAGAAACAGGCGAAAGCTTTATGGAACAAAGAGCTGAATAAAATTGATGTAGAAGGAGGCGGCCCGCCTGTACAGCAACAGAATGCCGGTTATGGCTATGGTGGCGGCAGGCCACAGCCAAAAACCAAACTACCACCGCCAACCGACTATTCAAAAGTTAAACAAACCATATTTTACACCTCTTTATACCACTGCATGCTGGCCCCCAACGTTTACAATGACGTAGACGGGCAGTACCGTGGCATGGACGGAAAGATTCATACCGCAACCGGATTCAACTATTACACAGTATTTTCTCTTTGGGATACCTTCCGCGCGGAGCATCCTTTGCTGGAACTGATTGATCGAAAGCGTACGCTCGACTTTGTAAAGTCATTTTTAGCCATGTATGATGAAGGCGGCTTATTGCCCGTTTGGCCGCTGGCATCCAGCGAAACGTTTTGCATGATAGGCAATCACTCTATCCCCGTTATTGTGGATGCATATGCAAAAGGCATACGCGATTTTGACGCTGAAAAAGCCTTTACCGCTATGAAAGCGGCAGTAAACCGTAACCAGTTTGGCTTGGACAGCTACCGCACCTTTGGCGCTGTGCTGGCCGATACGGAACACGAATCGGTTTCTAAAACGCTGGAGTACGCTTATGACGACTGGTGCATTGCCCAAATGGCTAAAATGCTGAACAAACCGTCTGACTATGCAACCTACATAAAGCGCGCACAGTATTGGAAAAACGTTTACAATGCCGAAACCGGTTTTATGCAGGCCCGTGTCAACGGCAGTTGGTACAGCCCTTTTAAGCCTACCGATATCAACAGCAACTATACAGAAGGTAACTCCTGGCAACACAGCTTTTTTGTACCGCAGGATGTTGACGGATTGATTGCCAGCATGGGTGGCAAAGATGAGTTTGAAGCTAAGCTGGATACACTGTTTACCACTACCGCAAAACTTACCGGCAGAGAGGTATCCGACGTTACCGGCTTGATTGGCCAATATGCGCATGGTAACGAACCGAGCCATCATATTGCTTACCTGTACAACTTCACCAATAACCCGGGTAAAACACAGCAGCGGTTGAGTAACATTCTACTGGGGCAATATAGTAACAAGCCAGACGGGCTGGCTGGTAATGAAGACTGTGGACAAATGTCGGCCTGGTATGTAATGAGCGCGCTGGGCTTTTATAACATTGCCCCCGGCCAACAGCAATTTCAAATAGGTATACCGCAGTTTGAGAAAGCTACTATCAACCTCGAAAACGGTAAAAAGTTCACCATCACCAATTCGGGCGTGGGTGTCAGCTTGACTAATGTTCACCTACAGGGTATGGATCTTAACAAAAAGCCATACAACAAGTTAACGCTTAATTATGATGATATTAATAATGGTGGACAGTTTGATGTCTACACGGGCAGGTTGCCCAATCAGCTCTTTTTACAAAGCTTAGAAAGATCTTCATCACAAATTACTGATTCGCTTATTATTTCAAACCCCTACTTCAGCAACGTAAGCCGTACATTTAAGCAACCCGTCTCCGTAGAAATCAAACATCCTGATAAGGATGCTAAGCTTTACTACACCCTGGATGGTAGTACGCCAACAACGGCTTCATCCCTTTATAGCAAACCCATCAGCATACAGCAAACTACCACACTAAAGGCGATTGCTGTAAAGAATGGAAAAAGCAGTTTAGTAAACACTGGAACTTTTACCAGAATACGTACAGATATTCGGATAACCGAACTGAGTAAATATCAGCCAAATTATGCTGCACAAGGTCAGCAAGGTTTAATTGATGGCCTTACTGGTAGTAGCAATTGGCGCACCGGTAACTGGCAGGGCTTTCAAGGCAACGATTTGGAAGCGGTGATTGACTTAGGCGTACTCAAACCCGTTCAGCAGGTTAGCTTAGGTACCTTGCAGGATGTAGGTTCATGGATCGTATTTCCAAGACAGGTGCAATACCTCGTATCAAACGATGGCAAAAATTACCGACTGGTTGCTACTGTAGATACCAAGGTAAACGTAGATAACCTAACGGCGCAGACACAAAGCTTTGATGCTAACTTAAATACCAAAGCCCGGTATATCAAAGTTGTAGCTAAACAGTATGGCCCGTTGCCCGATTGGCATGAAAGTAAAGGAAACCCCTCCTATATCTTTGCGGATGAAATTACGGTTAAATAGCCTAATGGCTATTTAACCGTAAAAATGTTAATCCTCGCTCAGCAGCATACGTTTTATTTCGGCCAGCCGCTCCTTTTCCTCTTCAGGCAAAACCGGGTATTGCATATCCAGGCCTTTTAAGGTTTCATGTATAATGGTTGAAATAGCAATGCGGGTAAACCATTTTTTATCAGCAGGTAAAATATACCATGGTGCGTCTTCGGTAGCAGTTTCGGCAATAGCTTCTTCATAAGCCTCCATATATTGCTTCCAGTGCTTGCGTTCCTGTATATCCGCTGCCGAGAACTTCCAGTTTTTTTCCTCATCATCTATACGCGCCAAAAAGCGCTCTTTTTGCTCGTCCTTGGATACGTGTAAAAAGAATTTGATTACAGTAATACCATTACGGGTTAAGTGCTTTTCAAAATCGCGAATGCTGTCGTAACGATGTTTCCAGAACTTTTCGTCAAGATCATCTGCGCTGCTGATACCTGGTAAATTCTCTTTCAGCACATATTCGGGATGCACCTTGGTAACCAATACATTTTCATAATGCGAGCGGTTGTGTATGCCTATGCGGCCACGCTCTGGCAATGCCTTGTAATGCCGCCATAAAAAGTCGTGATCCAATTCTTCAGAACTGGGCTGCTTAAAACTATACACCTGGCAACCCTGTGGGTTAAGACCTGAAAAGGTGTGTTTAATAGCGCTGTCTTTTCCGGCCGCATCCATCGCCTGAAAAATTATGAGCAAGCCGTGGCGATTATCGGCATATAATTTACTGTGCAGTTCACTTGTTTTTTCAATAAGTTCATCAAGTATCTGTGCTGCATCTTCTTTTTTATAACCTAAAGTCTCCTTAGTATCAAAGTCTTTCAGCGAAATTTTGGCGTCGGTGGTAATTTTAAATTTGTTGGTTATATTTTCCATAGATAAAATAGCTTTGTACTTAGTTAACTTAAAATTTACTGAATAGATTTTCGTTATTGATATTTATATCAACTACCGATATATTTTTCACATATTTATCCAATGTTTAAACGTATCCGAAATCCCTTTCTGCGTTACTTTGTTATTTTCATCTACTTTGTAATTATCCTGTTCTGTTCCATAGAGTTAAACTTATTCAACCTGTTTGGCTACTCCCCCGACCTGAATGATATCAGAAACCCGGTGATGTCCGTTGCTTCAGAAGTTTATACTGCTGATGGCAAGCTTTTAGCCAAGTTTTATAAAGAAAACCGCTCGCCGGTCGACTTAAAAAAAATATCACCTAACTTGGTTAATGCCTTAGTTGCAACTGAAGACGTACGTTTTTACAAGCATCATGGTGTCGATTACTATTCATTTTTTACCAGTTTGGCTTCTACTGCCAAAGGTGATAAGCGTGGTGGCAGTACCATTACACAGCAGTTGGCTAAAAACCTTTTTAACACGCGTAAGCGCAAATCGCAGGGCTTTGTAAGGCACATACCTGTGTTCCGTACGGTGGTTTACAAGCTGAAGGAGTGGCTTACTGCTTATAAAATTGAGCACGTATACAATAAGCAGCAAATCTTAACCCTATACTTTAATACGGTGCCTTTTGGCAACAACAGTTTCGGTATCAAAACCGCAACATTGAAGTATTTCAATAAAACACCGGATGCTGTTAGCCCTGCCGAGGCGGCTATGCTGATTGGCATGCTGAAAGCTACCTCTACTTACAATCCCATCCGTAACCCCGAGCGCACACTTGAGCGCCGTAATGTGGTGTTGAGCCAGATGAATAAATACAAGTTTTTAGCAGATGCTGATTACAAAGCTAATTTGCAGCAACCCATCAAACTTGATTTGAGCTATGTTGAAGAAGATGCCCAGGGCGATTCTTACCTGCGCCGAGCCGTAGAAAAATGGCTGGCTAAGTGGCTTAAAGAAAATGATTATGACCTTTATGAGGACGGCCTGAAGATTTATACAACTATTGATTCCAAATTACAGCAATACGCCGAAGAAGCTGTAGCCGAAAAAATGAAAATGCTGCAGCGAAGGTTCAATAACATCTGGCGTGGCAAAACACCCTGGCGCGATTCAAAGGGTAACGAGATCGTTGATTTTATTCCTAAAGCCGAACAACGCTTGCCTGTTTACAAGATATTGGAGAAGAAGTACAACGGTGATACCGCAAAAATTGAGGCTTATTTCAATACGAAGAAGCGCATGAAAGTATTTACCTGGAATGGCGAGCAGGATACTACATTTTCGAGTGTCGACTCTATTAAGTATTATGCTAAAATTCTGAATACGGGAATGATGTCCATTGAGCCGGCATCAGGTAAAATAAAAGTTTGGGTGGGCGGTATAGATCATAAATACTTTAAATACGATCACGTAAATCAGGCCAAACGTCAAGCCGGTTCCACATTCAAGCCGTTTGCGTATGTTACGGCCATTGACAATGGCTTTACACCTTGCGATAAATTTACCGACAAGCGTGTGTCTATCAGTTACATGGAAGATGGTAAACAGGAAGTATGGGAACCAAACAACGCTGATTTCCATTTTTCATACCGCGAAATGTCGTTACGCTGGGCCATGGGCAAATCTGTAAACTCCATTACGGCACAAATTACCCAGGAAGTAGGTTGGGATAAAGTAGTTGAGTACGCCCACAAATGCGGCATCGAAAGCCCGCTTAAGTCGGTACCTTCAGTGTCATTAGGTTCGAATGACGTATCGGTGTACGAGATGGTGCGTGCTTACAGTACGTTCCTGAACAAAGGTGAGCGCATTGACCCGCTGTTGGTTACACGTATTACCGACCATGACAATAAAGTTTTAGAAGAATTTGAATTAAAAACAACCAAGGTACTGAGCGAGGAAACAGCCTGGCTGATGCTTTATATGTTCCGCGGTGGTATGGAAGAACCGGGAGGCACCTCACAAGCCTTATGGGAATTCCCCGGGCTTTGGAAAAAGGCCAGCAACCAGATAGGTGGCAAAACCGGCACTTCATCCGATTATGTGGACGGCTGGTATATGGGTATCACCAAAGACCTAGTAACCGGTGTTTGGGTTGGTGCCGATGACCGCAGCGTGCACTTCAACTCTTCAGAAAGTGGCGAGGGCTCACACACCGCCTTGCCTATTTTCGGTGCCTTTATGGAAAAGGTATATGCCGATCCAAAATCGGGTTTTGCACCGGGGCCATTTCCTAAGCCCTGGGTCAAAATCACAAAAGAATATATGTGTGCATCGCCACGTATATCGGTTGATACTTCGTCATCCTCAACAGACAGTTTGTCAACGTCAGGCGACTCTACCACAACAGCGCCGGCAGAACCATCAGAACAGCCTCAGCCCGAGCCGCAGCCGCAATCGCCACCCGATAGTGGTGATGAGAATTAATAAAATGTTCTAACTATATTTATAAAAAGCAAAAGCCAAAAACCACATTCACCTTATAAGCTATATGAGCAAATATTACTTTACATTAAGTAAAGCCCTGGTGATCATTACCTGTGCTATTAGCGCATTATTAATAAATACCCGTGCTCAGGCCCAATATTTCGGGCAAAATAAAGTGCGTTACAAAAGCCTGAAATTTAAGGTTTACAAAACGCCCCACTTTGAAATATACTATTATCTGAAAAACGACAGCCTGCTTAAGCGATTTGGGCAGGAAAGTGAGCTGTGGTACACGTTACACCAGCAGGTTTTCAGGGATACCTTCAAGCGCCCCAACCCTATTATATTATATGCCGATCATCCAGATTTTCAGCAAACAACCGCCATTGATGGCGATATTGGCGTAGGTACCGGCGGGGTTACCGAGGGTTTGAAGAACCGTGTGGTGATGCCTATTATGGAAACCAACCAGACAACCCGCCACGTGCTGGGTCACGAGCTGGTACATGCGTTTCAGTACCATATGCTATTGGTAAATGACACTGCCAGCTTAGGCAACATCAACAACCTGCCGCTTTGGATGATTGAAGGTATGGCAGAGTACCTCTCTTTAGGCAAGAAAGATGCTTACACAGCCATGTGGATGCGCGATGCTTACCTGAATAAAGACATTCCTACTATACGTGATTTGACAGAAAGCACCAAATACTTCCCTTACCGTTATGGCGAGGCTTTCTGGTCATATCTGGGTTCTACTTATGGCGATACTATCATTGTACCATTCTTTAAAAATACCGCAAGGTTTGGTTTGGAATATGGTATCAGGCGCACATTTGGGTACGACGACAAAACACTGTCCAACCTGTGGAAAAATTCAATTATATCCACTTACCAGCCCTTCTTAAAAGATACGTCACAGGTGCCTGCCGGGCGTCGTTTGATAGACAGCAAAAACGGTGGCGAAATGAACGTAGCGCCAGCAATTAGTCCGGATGGTAAGTATCTGGCGTTCTTGTCCGAAAAAGACCTGTTTTCTATTGACCTGTTTTTGGCTGATGCAAAAACCGGGCGAGTCATCAAAAGGCTAACGAGTAAAACATCCAATACACATATTGACGAATTCAACTTTATTGAGTCTACAGGTGCATGGTCGCCCGATAGCCGGAAATTTGCATTCAGTGTATTTAGTGGTGGCCGAAACCGCCTGATGGTGGTTGAGGTACCGACCGGCAGAGTTCTAAATAACTTAGCGATGGGTGATGCTGAGCAATTCAGTAACCTCACCTGGTCGCCCGATGGATCGCAAATTGCCTTTCAGGGACTTTCAAATGGTTACAGCGATTTGTTTTTATACAGCTTCAGTACCAAAAAGCTTACCCAGCTCACTAACGATAAATATTCCGATTACCAGCCAAGCTTTTCGCGCGACGGTAAAAAGATTGTTTTTTCAAGTGATCGTACTACTTATGATGTGTCGTTATCTCAAAGCATATCATTTAATTTAGCCGAGCTGGATCTGGCTACAGGGAAAGTTACCAATATTAAGGTGTTTGATGGCGCCAATAACCTGAACCCTCAGTATTCGGCAGACGGTACGCAGATCTACTTCCTGTCAAACCGAGATGGTTTCCGTAACTTGTACAGGTATAACCGCAGTTCGGGTGTTGTAGAGCAGATGACGGAGTTATTTACCGGTATTAGTGGTATCACCGAATTTTCGCCGGCATTAAGTGTATCGGCAAACGATGATATCTTGTACTCTTACTACCGTTCTCAAAAATATGCTTTGTACAATGCTAAAGCATCGGAATTTAAACCCAAAGTAGTATCAGGTACCGAAACCAACTTTAATGCAGCCATGCTACCGCCGCCCGGTGCCGTTGGTGTCGATCTCATTAACACCAACCTGAACAATTTCCTGGCCTACCAACGCATCCCGGCTGATTCCATTCGTAACATCCCCTACCGCCCACAGTTCAAAATGGATTATCTGGCAAGTAGTGGTGTAGGTGTTGGCGTGAGCAGTTATTACGGAGCCGGTTTAGCCAGTGGCGTTCAAGGCGTATTCAGTGATATTTTGGGCCGTAACCAAATTTATGCGGGCGCGGCGGTAAACGGCGAGATTTATGATTTCGGCGCACAGGTACTCTACATCAATCAGCGTGGCCGATGGAGCTTTGGCGGTGGCCTATCGCACATACCTTACCAATACGGCACTTACGGTAGCAGATTAACTTCCATACAAAACAACGGAGCAGAAACGCCGGTATTAGAACAGTATACCGACATTATCCGCAGCTTCGAAACGTCAGGGCGTTTGCTGGCTTACTACCCTTTCTCAAAATCAACTCGTATCGAATTCGGAACAGGGGCATCACGTTACGCTTACCGTGTGCAACGTTACAGCGACTATTACCAATATACCGCTCAGGATAATCAGATATTTCCAAGTGCATACTTAGGCAGCGATAGGCATACGGTATCGCGCAGCGACTACCGCGACCAGACAGGTATTGATTTAAGATCGTTTGGCATCTTCAGCGTTAACACAGCTTTAGTTGGTGATAACTCTTATTTTGGTATCGCTGCACCGCTAAGCGGTTTCCGTTACCGGCTGGATGCGCAGTATAATATGGGTACATTTAACTTCTTTAGTCCAACAATTGATTTGAGAAGATATGTGCGCTTAAAACCTGTTACGCTTGCAGGCCGCTTGTACAGTGTTGGACGTTTTGGCGATACGCAGAATGCATTGTACCCTATGTTTATCGGTTATCCGTTCCTGGTACGTGGTTATGAATATAGCAGCTTTTACAACAACAGCAGCAGCGGATCAAAAGACAATATCATTATTGACCAGCTGTCGGGTAATCGTATCGCGGTTGCCAACTTCGAAGTTCGTTTGCCTTTTACCGGTCCCGAAAAGCTGGCGCAGATCAAATCAAAATTTTTATTTTCGGATCTGAACTTCTTCTTTGATGCTGGTTTGGCCTGGAATAAAGGTGATAAAATTGAGTTTAAAAAGAACCCGACTCTGTTGCGTACCGATGGCGCGCTTGATAATAATGGTCAGCCTGTAGTTGACGAAAAAGGCAATCAGCAAACAACGTCTGTATACTCTCGCATCCCGGTAACCAGTGCAGGTGTATCGTTACGGGTGAATTTATTTGGCTATATCATTTTGGAGCCTTATTTAGCTGTGCCTTTTACACGCAGCGATGTAAAAAAGCCGGTGTTCGGATTTAATTTTGCGCCAGGTTGGTAAACAGCGAAAATCCATAACCAAAAAAAGCGACCATAACCGGTCGCTTTTTTTGTGCAATGCAAACACCTAAAGCTGTAATGAGTTTAGTAGTTTAGCTGCATTTATATACATGAAAAAATTATTGCTATTACTTTTTGCATTAGCCGGCTTACAAATGGCATACGCGCAAAACCCTGCAACGCCTCGCGGGTCCTCCTACCAGGATACTGTACGCTCACAGACTTATGTGAAAAATCAGGAAAAGATGATTGATGGTACCGTGATGAATTCGGTGATGGACATCTATGAAAACTTGAGCCGGTCAAAAAAGCACACGATTATGATAGAATGTATGCGTTCGGCCACTTTGGTTGGTACATTTAAAAGCCGCGGGCCACTTACTTTCTTTTTACCAAATGATAGCGCTTTCCTGAAAAAGTTTACCAGATCACGGTTAGATACCCTTTTGAAGCCAGCACATAAATATGAACTGGCCAACATTATAACCTATCATGCCGTAGCAGGCAGATACACAGCTAAAGATATAGGCAAGCAAATAAAAAACGGAAATGGCGAGGCTTCATTCCTGACGTTATCAGGCAGTAAGCTCATTGTACGCATTGACAACAACCGCAACATTGTATTGTACGATGAAACCGGTAGTCAAAGCGTTGTTGGCCAATTTGACGTAATACAAAACAACGGCATTATACATGGTATAACGACCGTTTTGATACCCAAAGATAAGGCGCTATAATGTAACCGACTTACAGGTCTCTATATTTTCCCTGTTTGCAAGGCATAGACGAATTTGCAACACATACCTATACAACGCCTTTAGAGTGGTAAGTAATTCCCTTTGTATACAGAGTTTGAATTATGTAAGCTATATGCCAGTGTTGAAGCCCACCCGGCCAATACAGCTGGTCGTTAACACCGCTTAAACACTACTCTGACTTACCAACTAAAGAGCAATGCCGCGGCGACGTGTAGCAACAGACGGGCGCATGTATGGACGGGTACGCATGCCATTTTCAAAATTAAGTCCCGGCGTAAGGTCTATCCAGTTTGGATTAACCGAACGTATCATCTTTTCCTTTTGTAAGCGTGTAAATGTGCTCACAAATTTAAAGCGCTCCATAGCCTGCTCTTCTGAATTGATCTCTTCAAAATATACCAGCCTGCTCAACTGCTGCGACTGGTCGAAGAATAAAGTAGGCATCTCCTTATAAAATTCCACAGTTTTCATCATATCAGAGCAAAGTCCAACATGTAAGTTATTGCGGTTTCTGTCGGTAATGATATAAATGAACTGTTTCATAATGATAATAAATTTTGCTGAATTAAAATTTCTTACTAATTTTATGAGCATAAAGTTACTAACAAAATTAGCAATTCCAAATTTTATGTCAATAATTTCATCAAATATTAAATTTCTCAGAAAGAAGAAAGGCCTAACCCAACAGCAGTTTGCTGATGAAATAGGCATAAAAAGGTCGCTGGTTGGCGCTTATGAAGAAGACAGAGCCGATCCGAAATATGAATTGCTAAAAAAAATAGCATTGTATTTTGAGATTAGTGTGGATGATTTTATAAACGAAACCATTAATGAGAAATGGGCCCCTAAGCCTAAAGGCAATCCGGCTAACTTAAGAGTACTTAGTATATCGGTAGATAAAGAAGATAACGAAAATATAGAAATGGTACCGGTTAAAGCCAGCGCCGGTTACTTAAACGGTTATGCCGATCCTGAATATGTAGCTGCATTGCCTAAGTTTTACCTGCCTATGTTTAAGCAGGGCACTTACCGCGCCTTTGAAATTAAAGGCGACTCGATGCTGCCCCTACCATCAGGAAGCGTAATTATAGGTGAGTACGTAGAGAACTGGGCCGACGTTAAAGCCGGTGATACCTATGTTGTGGTATCAAAAACAGAAGGTGTTGTTTATAAAAGGGCCGGTAACAAGTATAAAGAGAACCGTAGTTTAAAGCTAATTTCTGATAACCCGGTTTATGAGCCTTACGAGATAAGCAACGAAGATATACTGGAAATATGGAAAGCCAAGGCTTACCTGTCAACCCAACTACCGGAACCTGCACCTGCGCCAACCATGGAGAACTTGACCAGTATGATGGCCTCTATGCAAAAATCGATAGCCAAATTGCAGCAAGGCAACAATTAAGTTACATGATTGTAATTAAACGGTAAGCCATTAACTTTATCAAAACACTTAAACAACAAACAATGAAAAAGATTTTGATGATGTGCTGCTTGCTGTTGGCAATCAGTGCGGTAAGCTTTGCTCAAGGCGGTATGAGAAGAAGCCCGGAAGAGCAGGCCAAACAATTGAAAGAGCAACTGAAATTAACGGATGATCAGACTGCTAAAATTACTACCATTTTACAGACTCAGGCCAAATCGCGCGACAGCATTTTTAATGCGGCCAATGGTGACCGCCAGGCCATGATGCAGGCTATGCGCCCGCTGATGGAATCAACCAATACCAAAATTCAGGCGGTATTGACTGACGAGCAAAAGGCAGCTTACAAAAAATGGATGGAAGAAAGACGTGAAAGAATGCGCCAAAACCAGGGCGGCGGCGCTCCGCCATCTCAAAAGTAATTTTTATTATGAAGCGGCTAAATGCCGCTTTTTTTATTTTTGTTCAAATTATAATATTGGATCCGCATTATTACATACAGCAAAAGTTGGATAGCCGTCGGGCAGAGGGCCTGTATCGCCAATTGCGCCGCCAAAATCAACTGATTGATTTTTGTTCGAATGACTACCTCGGCTTTACCCGTTCGACCACGTTGAACCAAATGGTAGAACATGAAATGCAGCGCCTTGCTCCTGCTGCAAACGGTTCTGCAGGTTCCCGCTTATTGGCCGGTAACACCGCTTACGCGGAGGAACTGGAACAGTGGATAGCCAGTTACCATTCAAGTGAAACTGCGTTACTGTTCAACTCCGGCTATGATGCCAACGTTGGTCTTTTCTCATCCCTTCCGCAACGTGGCGACACAGTAATACACGATGAGCTGATCCATGCATCCATCATTGACGGCACCAGATTGAGCCATGCCAATCGCTACAGTTTTAAGCATAATGATCTCGATGCGTTGGAAGCCAAACTCAAAACAGCGAAAGGACACTGCTATGTAGCCGTAGAAAGCGTATACTCTATGGATGGCGACTTAGCACCGTTACAACAAATGGTTACTTTGGTAAACCAATATAATGCAAGCCTGATTGTAGATGAAGCACATGCTATTGGCGTATTCGGTAAAGGATCAATTAATCAGTTAGGCTTGCAAAATGAAGTTTTTGCGCGTGTAGTTACATTTGGTAAAGCCATGGGCTGTCACGGCGCCGCTGTATTAGGGAGCGATCTGCTCAGCCAATATTTAATAAACTTTGCGCGGTCTTTTATTTATACCACTGCTGCACCTCTGCACCAGCTGGCTACCATCCGGATGGCTTACAAGTTGTTGGAACAGTCAGGTAGTATAGTTGATCAAGTGCATGCTAATATTGCCTTATACAACAGTTCCATGGCTGAGCATCTATCATCAACAAACGTTAGCGCTATCCAGACTCTACCATTAGGCAGCAACAAAAAGGCTATTGAAGCTGCTGCATATTTGCAACAAAATGGTTTTGACGTACGGCCTATTTTGAGCCCTACTGTTGCAGCCGGTACCGAGCGAATTAGAGTTTGCCTGCATAGCTTTAATACGGCAGAAGAAATACAACAACTAACACAACATATAAATACACAATTGAATGCCTGCTAATACACCTATTTTTGTAACCGGAATTGGAACAGATGTCGGCAAAACAGTAGCTTCGGCTATTCTGGTCGAACATTTAAAGGCCGATTACTGGAAACCTGTGCAGTCCGGCGATTTGGATAACAGCGATACGATGAAAGTGCAGCGACTGATTACCAACACAGTCACGCGTTTTCATCCCGAAGCGTACCGCTTAACGCAACCTTTTTCGCCCCATAAATCTGCCGATTTGGACAGAACCGAAATTGAACTTGACAAAATTATTTTGCCAGAGACAGATAATCAATTACTGATTGAAGGAGCCGGTGGATTGATGGTACCATTAAATGATAAAGCTTTTATCATCGATTTAATTGAACATCTTGGCGCTGAGGCTATTTTGGTAGTAAAACACTATTTGGGCAGCATTAACCATACCCTGTTATCAATGGAATTGCTAAAAAAGCGAAATATCAAAATAAGGGCCTTGGTGCTTAACGGTGATGGGGATGCCTATTCGGAAGATATTATAAATACTTATATGCCCATCGGTAAAATAGTTCGAATTCCTGCTTTAGCCAGCGTTGATAAAGCCACCGTACTGAAATATAGCGGCCTTATTGAATTTTGATAAAAAGCCCCGATTCAAATTGAATCGGGGCTTATATCTTATACCGAACTATCGGTTTTACATTCTTTCTGGCACCTCAATACCCAGCAAACGCATGCCTTTCGCAATCACCTGAGCTGCTGCTGCTGACAACTGTAACCGGAATTTTTTGATATCCTCAGTTTCTGCCTGCAGTATTGATTTTTCATGATAGAACTTGTTATACACCTTGGCAAGCTCATAGATGTAATTGGCAACAGCTGCCGGGTTGAACTCTTTAGCTGCTATGCTTACTATGTTGGTGTATTCTGTCAACTGTATGATCAGATCCCGCTCTACAGCGTCTAATGTATCAACTCCATTTGCTGAATTATAATCCACACCAGCCCTGCTCAAAACAGATTTAATACGTGCATGCGTATATTGGATAAACGGCCCGGTATGCCCTTGAAAATCCACCGACTCGTTAGGATCAAACAGTAAACGTTTCTTTGGATCTACTTTTAGTAAAAAGTACTTTAATGCTCCCATACCAATAATATGATATAAGTGCTGCTTATCTTCAATGTTGAATCCGTCAACTTTACCCAAGGCTTCGGTCTGTTCCTTAGCAGTGCTTTCCATTTCAGAGATCAGGTCGTCGGCATCTACCACCGTGCCCTCGCGCGATTTCATCTTACCCGAAGGCAAGTCAACCATACCGTATGATAGATGGAATAAACCTTTAGCCCAGGTCTTGCCCAGCTTTTCCAGAATCAGGAACAACACTTTAAAGTGATAATCCTGCTCGTTACCTACCACGTAAATAGACTCGTCCATGCCAAAGTCGTTGTACTTCAATTGGGCCGTACCTAAATCTTGAGTGATATATACCGACGTACCATCGGCACGTAAAACCAGTTTCTGATCAAGCCCATCCTCGGTCAAATCAATCCATACCGAACCATCTTCTTTTTTAAAGAAAATGCCCTTGGCCAGTCCTTCTTCAATTATATCTTTACCTAATAAGTAGGTGTTTGATTCGTAATAAAATTTATCAAAATCAACGCCTAACTTTTTGTAAGTGTCAGCAAAGCCGTCGTACACCCAGCCATTCATTGTTTTCCACAAGCTGATCACTTCCTCATCACCAGCCTCCCATTTTTGCAGCATTTGCTGGGCCTCTAAAATCAGCGGCGCTGTTTTTTTGGCTTCTTCTTCGGTTTTACCTGCTGCTTTAAGTTCGTCAATCTGTTTCTTATACTCTTTATCAAATATCACATAATATTTACCTACCAAATGGTCGCCCTTTAAGCCGGCAGACTGCGGGGTTTCGCCGTTGCCAAACTTTTGCCAGGCCAGCATGGATTTGCAAATGTGTATACCACGGTCGTTAACAAGGTTGGCTTTGATTACCTCGTAACCGGCTGCTTCCAAAATAGCGGCAACCGAATAACCCAATAGGTTGTTGCGCACGTGGCCCAGGTGTAAAGGCTTATTAGTATTGGGTGATGAATACTCAACCATTACCTTTTTACCGTTAGCAGGCAATATGCCGAAGTTCTCGGCCAAAACCTGCGTTTGGTACACATTAAGCCAGTAAGTATCGGCTATGGAGATATTTAGAAAACCTTTTATAACGTTAAAACCAGCAACCTCAGCTACATTAGCTTTCAGGTACTCGCCTATCTGCTCGCCGGTTTGTTCGGGCGACTTGCGTGAAAAGCGGGTGAACGGAAAAGTAACTATGGTAACCTGACCTTCAAACTCTTTACGGGTTTGCTGCAGGTTTACGTCTTGCGGGGTAATATCTGTTTGGTATAAGGCTTTAACCGCCTCTATGGCAGCTTTAATAATAAAATCCATTCGCCAAAATTAATAAAATGCGCTTAACCTGCGGGTATTATTATATTGATTAATTCTGAATACATTTGAATCTTATTATAATATCCTATGACATTACAGAATGCTAAGCTGAAATTAGATGTCACATCAGAAATTGGTACGTTACGTGCGCTGCTCATACATAGCCCTGATAGCGGATTGGGAAAGGTAGTCCCTTCAAAAGCACAGGATTGGCTTTTTGAAGATTTAGTGCATCTGGATACCATGCGAAAAAACGAATACGACTACTACATAAAGCTGCTTTTATATTTTTTAGATCCTGACAAGATAAAAGGTAAGCTGGTTTTGGTTGACGCACCTGCCGCCGACCGCAACTTCTATAAGCCCGATAGTGCCGACTTTTATGCGTCTGATAAAGTAATTGAACTGCAAACCCTGCTGGCCGATATTTTAGAGGACGATGCCATCCGTAAAAAATTAACCGCCTCAGTATGTGCTATTGAAGGCTGTAGTTACCGACTGCAACAACAGCTGATTGATATGGCTCCTGTTGAACTGGCCAAAGTGTTTATTTCAGGCGCTTTGCATAAGGATGAGATGATATTCGCTCCCATACCTAACCTCATTTTTTCGAGGGATATAGGTATTACCATCAACAAACACATTCTGTTGAACAAACCCGCTAAAAAAGCCCGCTCACGCGAAACCTTACTCGCACGATATATATTATTTAACCACCCATTGTTTGCTGCCTATCGCGATAATATTTTGGAGCTTTCGGAGACTGTACAACACTTTTTACGCCCCGGGGAAAACCACGACGAAAAAACTACCCTGGAAGGTGGCGATGTAATGGTGGTAAGTGCCGATCATGTGATTATAGGTTGTAGTGAACGCACTTCTATCAGCGGCGCCAATGAGGCCATTAAGCTGTTGTTTCAGAATAATGTGGTTAATAAGGTAACTGTGCTTAAAATTCCCCACAAGCGCGATTACATGCATATTGATACCGTATTTACCCAGGTGAAGCGCAATATGTGGGTGTTGCTGGGATCGCTGGCCATTGCCGAGGCACCCACGCCTGAACCAGAACCGATCAGTTGGTTTGCAGATAAAAAACTGAAAGACAAGCCAGAGATTGTTCAGTTTATCAAAGGGCAGACAAAACCCAATACTTTCGATTGCATAGAAGATTTACTGACCGACATCAGTACGAACGATCTAAATTCGACCGAGAAAGTTGAGTTTGTGTACTCGGGCAACAATCAGTTTCCGTTTGACGCACGCGAGCAGTGGACCGACTCATGTAATTTATTGGCCTTGAAAGAAGGTGTTGTTTTAGGATATGACCGTAACGACCACACGGTTGATGCTTTTAAAGCAAAAGGCTTTAGTGTGATACATGTAACTGAGTTGCTGCTGAAATTCGAGAACGATGAAATTAATCCGCAGCAAATGGAAAACACACTAATCCTGATGCCATCGTCTGAATTGTCAAGAGCCCGAGGTGGTTTCCATTGTATGAGCCTGCCACTATTGCGCGATAGGATATAATACGGTTAACAGTCAAACAATATCTTCCATTTCCGGATTTTATAGCAATAGAAATAAAATTATGAGTCAGTCTACCTCAAACATATTAATGGTCCGTCCGGCTGCGTTTGGTTATAATGAGCAAACGGCTGAAAGCAATACATTTCAAAATAATACCTCGCTGGAGCAGGCGCATACCAAAGCTTTAGAAGAGTTTGATGCTTTTGTGCAATTGCTGGAAGCGCACGGCATCAACGTAACGGTAATGAAAGATACTGAACAGCCAGTTAAACCTGATGCCGTATTTCCGAATAACTGGGTAACTTTTCATGAAACGGGCGATGTGATACTTTACCCCATGCAAGCCGAAAACCGTCGGTTTGAACGCCGCGAGGATATTGTACGCAAGCTGGAAGACCGTTTTAAGGTGAATCACATCATTGACCTGAGCCGGTTTGAACTGCAAAACAAGTTTTTAGAAGGTACCGGCAGCATGGTGCTCGACAGGGAAAACAAACTTGCTTATGCCTGCCTATCACCCCGCACAGATGTCGAGGTTTTGCAAAGCTTTTGTGAATACGCAGGCTACACACCTGTAACCTTTACAGCGGTAGATGCTCAGCAGCAAGCTATTTATCACACCAATGTGATGATGTGCATAGGCACCGGGTATGCTATAATAGGTTTAGATAGCATAGCGAATAAAGCTGAAAAAGAACAGGTTGAGCAGTCATTGAAAAATACAAATAAGGAAATCATCGCTTTAGGCAATGAGCAGTTGAAACACTTTGCCGGTAACATGCTGGAGGTACAAAATGACCAGGGCAATAAATATCTTGTGATGTCAAAAAGCGCCTATGATAGTTTACAACCCGGGCAGGTTGCTACAATAGAAAAATATGCAAAGCCGCTATTTGCCGACATAGCAACCATTGAAACGATTGGCGGCGGCAGTGCACGCTGCATGTTGGCCGAAGTGCACCTACCTGCTTTGTAGTTGATTAAACTTGAGTATGGTTGATCACTGGTTTTATGTTATGAACAATCTAATACAATCCATCAATGATCAACCATCAGCCAGGAACTTTAGCCACCTTTAACCGTTTGAAAATAAATTACATTACAGCGATAAAATTGTGGGAAACTTTAGGCTTGTTTTAATCAAAAAAATTACATTTTTGCGGAAAATCTGAGGACAAAAAAAGAATGCAAAGCTACCAGGAATTTCTGGACCTGAGTGTGGGTTTTCCGCAGGAGGGCTTCGAAATCATAGACGATGAATTATACTTTCACGATCTGAACTTAATGGAGATGATTGAAACGTATGGTACCCCCCTGCGTTTTACTTATGTACCCATTATATCTAAAAAAATACAGCAGGCTAAGCTGATGTTTCAGCAGGCGATAGTTAAGAACAACTATCGCGGCAGCTACAAATATTGCTATTGCACCAAAAGCTCGCACTTTAAGCACGTAGTTGAAGAAGCGCTGAAAAATGATATCCACCTGGAAACATCATCAGCCTTTGATATGCCCATGCTTGATGCGCTGGAGAAGAAAGGCGTAGTAAGCAAAGAAATTACGGTAATATGTAATGGCTTTAAAACTTACCAGTACAAGCAATACATTATTGATATGCTGCACGATGGTTTTAAAAACATCATTCCGGTACTGGATAACAAAGAAGAGTTCAACATCTATGATGATGAGATTGAGCTTGACACGCCTTGTAACTTAGGTATCCGTATTGCATCGGAAGAACAGCCCGACTCGCAATTTTATACCTCACGTTTGGGTATCCGTATGGAAGACGTGATCGACTTTTATAACAGCAAAATCGAAAAGAACCCCTACTTTAAAGTAAAACTGTTACACTTCTTCATCAACTCTGGTATTTCGGATACACCGTATTACTGGAACGAACTGGAGAAATACGTGACTTTATACTGTAAGTTCAAGAAAGTAAACCCGGATCTGGATACGTTGGATATTGGTGGCGGTATGCCATTTAAAGATTCACTGGTATTTGATTTTGATTACGAATACATGGTTAACGAGATCGTTAAGCGTATCAAAGAAATTTGTGCTGAAAACGATGTTGAAGAACCAGATATTATTACCGAGTTTGGTAAATACACCTGTGCAGAAGCATCCGGCATATTGTACAAAGTATTAGGTCGTAAACAGCAGAATGACCGTGAAAAATGGTTGATGCTGGACGGATCGTTTATCACCAACCTGCCTGATGTTTGGGCGTTGAACCAAAAATACATCTTGTTACCGGTTAACAACTGGGACTCCGAATATGAGCGTGTAAACTTAGGTGGTATTACCTGCGACGGACAAGATTATTACAACCAAGAAGCGCACATGAACAGTGTGTACATGCCTAAAACTCGTAAGGTGCAGTACCTGGGCTTTTTCCATACCGGTGCCTACCAGGAAGTATTGAGCGGCTATGGTGGTATACACCACTGCCTGCTGCCGTCACCTAAACACGTACTGGTACGCCGTAACCGCGATGAAACCTTTAATTACGAAGTTTTTGGCGAAGAGCAAAATAGTAAACAGGTGTTAAAAATATTAGGTTACACCGCATAAAACACAAAGCCCTCAAAAAGAGGGCTTTTTTGTTTGCTGTCAATTTTCAACCTTTGTAACCACCAATGAACCACATTCCTGTACATAAGCTAAACAGCAGTGCCGATATCGGTTTAGAAATTCACCGTACAAACGATGCCAGACTAAAAAAGCAAGGTGGTATTTTGGGCGCTCATCGCGACGATCATTATATTTTCTTCCTTATAGAGTCCGGCGAAGTAGCTTTCATGGTAGATTTTAGCGAAGTAACAATAACCGGACAATCAATTTACTATGTTTTGCCAGGCCAGGTGCATCATGGTACCTGGAGCGAAAACACACGCGGTTGGTTTATAGCGGTTGATACAGCGCTAATTCCAAAGGAGCTGCGCCCGGCATTTGAAAATCGCTTGTTATTGCAACAGCCTTATCAACTGGATGATGCCTTATTAGGCAAATTTCAAAGCCTGCTTCAACTTACGTACGAACACTATCAATCAGATAATAACGGAGCGTTTTACGTGAGCATACTGCATTCTTTATTGAATTCTTTTCTGGCAATGGTTGCCTGTGGTTATTGTAATGAAAAAACGGTTGTAAAAAACCACTCTCGCCCCGTAGAAATTGCCTATGAGTTCAAGCGGCTACTGAGCCAAAATGTACAACAGGTAAAAAGCCCATCAGCTTATGCAGAACTGCTCAATATATCAGAGTCCTACTTAAATGAGGCTCTCAAAAAAGTAACAGGTTTTTCGGTTACCTACTGGATATTGCAGGAAGTAATGCTGGAAGCCAAGCGGTTATTGTATTATAGCCAACTTAATGTAAAAGAGATTGCCCACCATTTAGGTTATGATGATCATACGTACTTTTCCCGGCTATTTAAAAAAGCAAATCAGGTAACGCCGCTTGCTTTCAAAGAGCTTTACCGTAAATAGTCCAACCTATACCCCAATTAATCTATTTTAACCAGCGGTAATTACCGGTTTCTTTGCAGTATCAAATAATCTTACTGCAATGAGCACAAACTTATTTCATCAATTAAAGAAAAAAGCGTCGGGCCTTATTGATAATAAACTCTCTAAAACGGGTACCGTTTTAGATGTGAGAAAATGGGGACCGTCTGCCATCATAGAAATAGACCTGCACTTACCCGCCACCACGATGGACGATTGGCATGAGGTACCTTACATGAAATGCAAGGTTGCCGATTTGACTTACCGCGATTATACCCCATCGGGCTGGGATGTGGATACCCAAACCTGCACTATCATTGTAGATGCAGGCCACAACGGGCCCGGAAGCCGCTGGGCACAACAATTGAAAAAAGGCGATACCATCTCTTACCTGGGCACTAACAGCACCCGTCAAACACCGGTCAATACATCATCTGTAATATGCCTGGGCGATGAGAGCAGTATTGGCCACATGCTGGCCATGCAACAGTTGTCAAAACCTGTGAGCCGTTTTTCGGGCGCGGTAGTGATAAATGACGAAGAGGGACGTAAACTATTTAAGGAGTATTTCAACTCCCCTTTACAACCTATTGCCCGTAATGATGTACATGGCCATCACTCACTGATGGAGTGGTTGCTGCAACAGTCATATAACCTCGAAAATACGATATTTTACCTGGTAGGTAACAGTACGATGGTTAGTGGCTTGCGTAAGGTATTGAAACAGCAAGGCTTCAATTCAAACCAGATTAAAGCACAGGGCTTTTGGTCTTAACACAGGGCGATAGCACATGAATAAAAAAGCAAATAGATATAAAATAACACTTGAACAGTTAGCGCTTGCTAATGGCGACCCGGGCACCGCAGCTCCCATACAGTTCGAATTCGATAATCATGACGAAATATTTAGCATTATTGAAAAGATCAATGCCAAGAACTTATTTGAGCAACAGGGCCAAGCAACAGAGTTTGCTGTAGGATTAAAACTGTTTAGTGAAGTAATGATCAAAAACAGAACGAACCCTTTGTTTGAAGAATTGCAACCGGCATTTAAAGCTTTTATGCAAAAATTAAAAGCGAGCTAATAAAAGCAAAAGCCACTTCTATTGGAAGTGGCTTTTGCTTTTATTAACTATCAAATTTATCTAACAGCTTCACCAGCGTCTCAAAATCCTTGGGATAAGGCGCATGGATAGTTACCTCCTTCTCTTCACTCACTTTAAAAGTAACTTCATAAGCATGTAGTGCAAAACGTTTCATAATCGGCAACTCTTCCTGGTCTTTCCCTAAATGATACTTTCGCTTCAATTGAGACAGGAAAACAGGTTTGCCCTTATACATCTCATCACCGGCAATTGATGCCCGTTGCGTAGCTAAGTGGATACGGATCTGGTGCATGCGACCAGTTACCGGGCGGCACTCAACCAGTGTATAATGTTTAAAGTATTTTAGCGATTGAAACCATGTTTCGGCACGTTTACCCTCCTGCCGGCTAATGGAAACCGTACCCTTACCAGTATTTAAGATAGGTAAATCAACCAGCAGATCTTCAAACACATGTGTACCTTCAATTACCGCGTGGTACACTTTCTTTACCTGCCGGCGTTCAAACTGCATGGATACCAGGCGATACGCCTCGGGGTTCTTAGCAATAATTAATGCGCCGGATGTTTCTTTATCCAAACGATGGCATATCTGAGCATCATCCGAATATGCCTTTGCCAAGCGCAACATATTTATTTCACTGCCTTCTCCCCGTTCGTCCAAAGTGCTGATGAAAGCCGGTTTGTTAACCACAAACAGGTTCTCGTCTTCATACAAAATCAGGTCGGCAATTTTTGGAATCTTCATATTTACTTAATAGCCTGCAAAAATACGGTAATTCTGTTAAAACAGTGTATCGCTTATGTCAGTCGTTTACCCATTAGCTTAACATTATGAAACATATCGGTAGAGAGTAATGTTAAAATAAAAACAAACTTGATGGATATGAGCGGTAAATCAGCCAGGCCCGTAAGAACGAAGGAGGAAGCTTTGTTTGAAAAGGTTAAAAATGCGATCAGCGATATATGGGAAAATACCACCGATAAGGTGGAAGAACTAAAAGATAAAGCAGAAGAGAAAATTGATGATCTGAAAAGTAGCATCACCGAAAAAAAGAGCTCTGTAACTGATGCTACAGGCAATACTAAAGCAACCAAGGTAAAGTCGCCAAGCTCGGCCAAGCCAAAAGCGAAGGTTGCCAATGAAGCATCAAGTATGTTAAAGCATCCTAAAACAGAAGGCGCTGCATTGAAAAAGGCCGCAAAAAAAAAAGCCGGCTGTTACATCAGCCACTACCAAAAAGAAAGCTAACTCCAGCAGGTAAACGCTGGTTATTGATAAAAGAAAAGGCGCTGTTTGTATCAGCGCCTTTTTTATGTGTTATTAAGCTTCAAATTTATAACCTACACCTTTAACCGTAGTTACATATTTTTCGCCAAGCTTTTCACGCAGCTTGCGTATGTGTACGTCAATAGTACGGTTGGTTACCACTACAGAGTCTTCCCAAATGTTTTTCAGGATCACCTCACGGGTATAAACCTTGCCTGGTTTTGATGCCAGAAGATATAATAGCTCAAACTCTTTTTTGGCTAATACAACCTTGCCACCGTTCTGGTAAACCAGATAAGTCTCGCGGTCAATCACCAAATCGTCAACCTCCAATTTGTTGTCTGATACTTCATCAGGCGTATTATTACGGCGAAGGATAGCGTTGATACGGCTTACCAAAGCACGTGGTTTAATTGGTTTGGCAATGTAATCATCGGCGCCAACATTAAAGCCGGCAATTTCAGAGTACTCTTCGCTTCGTGCAGTTAAAAATACCATAAAGGTATTTTTGAATTCAGGCATGGTGCGCATAATACGGCAGGCTTCAATACCATCCATTTTAGGCATCATAATATCCAGCACAATCAATTCCGGCGACACTTTCTTGGCCTCGGCAACAGCTTCCTGTCCGTTATTAGCAGTATATACCTGATAACCTTCTTTTTTTAAGTTATACTCGATGAGCTCTAAAATATCGGGCTCATCATCTACGATCAAAATTTTTTGTTTAGCAGTAGTGCTCATCAGGTCGAATTTTGGTATAAAGGTAACAGCGTAAAAAAAGAAAATGGTTAATGCAATATTAATAAATTGTTAAAACTTAATATTGGATTAAAGTTTAGCAAATGTTTTATTTAAAAAGTCTTCTAAATCTTTGCCTGTTATGTTCTTTGCAATTATTTTACCCTGAGGATCAATGATGAAGTTTGACGGGATAGCCTCTATCTGGAACAGCCGCTCGGTAGGCCCGTCAAAGTTTTTCAGATCCGATGCATGTTGCCAGGTCAAATTGTCGGCGGCAATTGCACTTTGCCATTTAGCTTTATCCTCATCAAGCGAAATACCTAAAATATTTAACCCTTTGTCTTTGTACTGGTTATATAAACGTACCACATTTGGATTCTCGTTGCGGCATGGAACGCACCACGAAGCCCAGAAATCCAACATCACATATTTGCCTTTATAATCCGATAACTTGATTTGTTTACCGTCCAAACTGCCAATGGTAAAATCAGGCGCTGCATGACCTACAGAAATCGGCTTAACCTTTTCCATCTGCTTTACAAAGCGCTGAACGGATGTGTTATCTTTAAAATCATTTTTAATTTCATTAGCATAGGTAACCAGTTGTTGCTCATACTCACGCTGATCAAGCGACATAGCAGCATAAAATGCAGCCAACGACTTTCTGTTTTCGTTCAGGAACTTCAAAACCACCTTGCTGTAATCACCCATCATCGCTTTGATCTGCGGTTGGTAAGCCATCATCAGCGAATCCTGATTTTTTACGTACTGGGCTTTTTGTTGGATTTCATCAGAGATTTTGGTACTACGCTCCATAAATTTATTGCTGAGCGAGTTAAACTCCTTTATCTTGTCCGACTCATCAGAACCTTCAATCTGGTAAGTATGCCCCTGATCTTTCAAGTCGGTTTCAAAATCAATTTCCTGACCGTTCTGGGCAATAAAATCAAATATCACGCCGCCCGCCCGTAACTTAAACAGGTTGGCAGATGGCGACTGCCTTTTGAATTTAAATTTACCATCCTCACTTAGCGTAGTGGAATCTACAATGCTGATCTGTGTACTATCTGCTTGTAACAGATATACTTTTTTAGCCTGCTCAGGATTTTTTATAGTGCCTGAAATTGTAAATGATTTATTGTCTTTACAGGCAGATAGAGCTGCTACAGCTAACAGTGCTGCTGTAAACAGATTTTTATTGTTCATTATTTATTGTTTAATGCTTCTATTAATAACTGATTTGTTTTTTGCGGGTCGATTTTACCCTTTGAGCGTTTCATGATTTCGCCCATAAACAGGCCTAAAACGCCTTTTTTGCCCTTTTGATATTCCTTTACTTTGTCCGGAAACTTTGCTAACGCATCTTGTATAAACTGAGCAAGCTCGTCCTGATTGTCGCTGATCAGCAGGTTCAAATCAACTGCCAGTTCTTCAGCCGTCTTACCTGGATTATGCAGTAGTGCTGGGAAAAGCTTCTGCGATGCTACGGTATGGTTTATTTTTCCGCTATCAACTAAGTTAATCAAGGCAGCAAAACGCTCCGGCGATGGCCCGTCTTGCTCCACATTATGGTGGTGCTCGTTCAGATAAGATTTTAAAGGCCCCATTAACCAATGCGCAGCCGATTTATGATTATGCGTATAGCTAACCAGCTTTTCAAAGTACAAAGCCAATTCATGTTCGGCTACAATTACAGATGCATCATAGTCGGTAAGGCCATAGCGTTCCACAAACTTTTGATGTAACTGGTGAGGTAATGCTGGCATACTCCGGCGTAACTGCTCAACGTATTCCTCAGTAAGCGTCAACGGTTGCAGGTCGGGCTCGGGGAAATAGCGGTAGTCATTAGCCATTTCCTTGCTACGCAATACGGATGTTTCGCCGGTATTGGCATCAAAGTTTAGCGTATTCTGGTCGATATAACCACCAGCTTCGATGATATTTACCTGACGGTTGAACTCGTGTTCAATAGCCCGCTGCACATTTCGGATTGAATTCAGGTTTTTCACCTCACAACGGTTACCAAACCTGGTTTCTCCTTTCAGGCGCACAGAAATATTGGCATCGCAACGCATACTGCCCTCTTCCATGTTACCATCGCATATACTCAGGTAGCGCAGTATTTTACGCATTTCGGTAAGGTACTGACCTGCTTCTTCACTGCTTCGAATATCCGGTTCGGATACAATTTCAATCAAAGGAACGCCGGCACGGTTCAGGTCAATTAATGAATGCGTATCATGCTGATCGTGCATACTCTTGCCTGCATCCTCTTCCATATGGATGTGATGTATGGCTATATCTTTAGTGGTACCGTTGCTCAATTTAACCGTAACATGCCCGCCTATACAAATGGGCTCCTGATCTTGAGTTATCTGATACCCTTTTGGTAAATCAGCATAGAAATAATTTTTGCGGGCGAAGTTGTTGTACAAATTGATGCGGCAATTGCAGGCAAGCCCCATCTTTACAGCATACTCAACCGCTCTTTTATTCAAAAACGGCAACGTACCGGGATGCCCTAAAGACACCATGCTGATATGCTCGTTTGGCCCGGCGCCGAAGGCTGCGGAATCCGAAGAAAAAACTTTGCTCTGTGTTGACAGTTGTGCGTGTACCTCCAAACCTACAACAAGCTCATACTTTTCGTATGCTTCGATATTCGTATTTGTCATTACAATTAAAAAGGCAACTACAGTTACCCCGATTATGGCAAATATAAAGGTATTGCCGACACATCAAGGAATTATCGGCATAAACTTTGGCCAATCAACAATAACACAGATCAGGGAAGATGGACGGAAGCGTGGAAAGTTTATTTGTATATGGCGAGTTATAATAAATTTTAGAAGCAAAAAGGACGTCTGCAACCAGACGTCCTTTTATTTTTCAGTAATTGCTTAGTTAAGCAACATAACTTTTAGCCTTGGCAAGTGCTCTTTCCAAGCCGGCTACATCTTTACCGCCAGCCGTAGCAAAGAATGGCTGGCCGCCACCGCCACCTTGTATTTCCTTAGCCAGTTCACGCACAATGGTGCCGGCATTCAGGCCTTTGTCTTTAACCAAGTTCTCGGCAATCATCACCGTCAGGTTTGGTTTACCATCAATGTTTGCTGCCAGTACCAGGAACAGGTCACTAACTATATCTTTTAACTGATAGGCTAATGTTTTGATAGCATCAGCGTTTGGTAATTCTACTTGTTGTGCAATAAAGTGGATACCATTCACCAGTTCTGCCTTTTGTGCCAGCTCGGTTTTTAATCCGGCTGCTTTTTCCTGCACCGATTTTTCAATTTCTTTTTTCAGCCTGTTATTTTCTTCCAATAAGCTTTCAATACTTTTTGAAATATCTTTCGGATTTTTAAGCAGTTCTTTTAACTGTTGCACCAATTGGTTTTGCTCGTTAATAAAGCTTTCGGCAGCAACACCCGTGATGGCTTCAATACGACGAACTCCGGCAGCAACCGCACTTTCTGATACTATTTTGAAGTAACCGATTTGCCCGGTTGCTTTGATATGTGTACCGCCGCAAAGCTCTTTCGAGAATGTATCATCAAAAGTGATCACACGTACAAAATCACCATACTTTTCGCCAAACAACGCGGTTACACCACCGCTGATAGCTTCCTGATAAGGTACATTACGTTCTTCTTTAAGACCAATGTTTTCACGAACCTTTTGATTAACGATGGCTTCAATTTGAGCCAGCTCCTCATCAGTAACTTTGCTGAAATGTGAAAAGTCGAAACGCAAGTTATCGGCATTTACTAACGAGCCTTTTTGGTTCACATGGCTACCCAATACCTGTTTTAAAGCTGCATGCAGTAAGTGCGTAGCAGAGTGATTGTTCTCTACACTTAAACGGCGCTCCGGATCTACATAGGCAGTTAAAGCGTCGTTTATTGCTTCCGGTAACATATCGGTAAAATGAACAATTAAACCATTCTCCTTTTTTGTATCGGTTACCGGTATAATTTCCCCATCCGGGAAAATCAAATCACCGGTATCGCCAACCTGGCCTCCGCTCTCTGCATAAAACGGCGTTTTATCCAGCACAAGCTGGTATTGTTCTTTGCCTTTAGCTTTTACCTTGCGGTATTTCACCACATGGGCTACAGTTTCGGTTTCATCGTAACCGGTAAATTCTACACTGTCATCTTCCCGCAGCACAACCCAGTCGCCGGTATCAATTGCCGTGGCAGCGCGTGAGCGGTTTTTCTGTTGCTGCAACTCCTGTTCAAAACCGGCCATATCCACCGTCAGACCGTTTTCACGGGCCATTAGTTCGGTCAGATCAATCGGAAAACCGAAAGTATCATACAGCTCAAAAGCAAAGTCACCGGCAATAGAGCCTGTTGTTGCTTCGTTCAGCTCTCCGGTAGTATTGATAAAGCTATTGATATGATTATCAAATAACTGAATGCCTTTTTCTAAAGTTCTTAAAAAAGAGTTTTCTTCTTCTAAAATTACCTTTTGTACAAAATCTTTCTGGCTGTACAATTCATCAAATACACCTTTAAACTGCTCGGCCAGTAAAGGCACCAGCTGGTTGAAGAAAGGTTCTTTAAAACCTAAATATTGGTAAGCATAGCGTACAGCACGACGCAGTATACGACGGATTACATAACCCGCTTTGTTGTTTGACGGTAACTGCCCATCGGCAATAGCAAAGCTTATGGCGCGAATATGATCGGCCATTACGCGCATAGCTACGGCCTCATTCCAACCCTCTGTTCCAGGGGTTGCCTCAGCGTTGTAAACTTTACCGCTTTTTTCAGATAAAAACTGAATCATGGGCTGGAAAACATCGGTATCGTAGTTTGATGTTTTACCTTGCAACACTCGCACCAAACGCTCAAAGCCCATACCGGTATCCACATGGCGGGCCGGTAATGGCTGCAATGAACCGTCTTTTAAGCGGTTGAATTGCATAAAGACGTTGTTCCAGATTTCAATCACGTTCGGGTCGTCAGCGTTTACTAACGTAGCACCGCTTACAGCAGCTCTTTCTTCATCGCTACGACCATCGAAATGGATCTCAGAGCAAGGGCCGCAGGGGCCGGTTTCGCCCATTTCCCAAAAATTATCCTTTTTGTTGCCAGGCAAAATATGATCTTCACTTACGTATTGCTTCCATAAATCATATGCTTCCTGATCTTTGGCTAAACCTTCTTTCTCGTCTCCCTCAAAATAGGTAACGTACAGGCGGTCGGCAGGCAGGTTATATACCTCGGTCAATAATTCCCAGCTCCAGGCAATGGCTTCTTTTTTGAAGTAATCGCCAAAGCTCCAATTGCCCAGCATCTCGAACATAGTATGGTGATAGGTATCAATACCTACCTCTTCCAAATCGTTATGTTTGCCCGATACCCGCAGGCAGCGTTGTGTATCGGTAACGCGCGGGTATTTGGCTACAGCTTCGCCCAAAAACAAATCCTTAAACTGGTTCATACCCGCATTGGTAAACATCAATGTCGGGTCGTTTTTTACCACAATGGGTGCTGAAGGAACAATGGTATGTCCTTTAGACGCAAAAAAGTCCAGAAAAGCCTGGCGTATCTGTTGAGCTGTCATTTTAATTATAAAATAGGTGTGCAAAGATAGAATTTTTTGATTTACCGATACTGCAAGATTACGCCCCGCATAACATAAACTGAGTAACCATTAAACAAGAAAGCCGCTGTATGATTTACAGCGGCTTTCAACATTTTTATTTTAAAAACTATGCAGATACCGGCTCGCTCGCTTTTACCGCAGACCGAGAATGTAACCAGGCATAACCGCCAAACAGTATCGCACCGAATATCGCATCAGCCAAAAGCATGTTACGCTCAAATGGTAATGCCATTATTAATGATTCGCCGTAACCAATTATACCTTTATCGTATAAGTTACTGTTAAGCCAGGGGCTAATGTCAGTAAGCAGCCAATGCACTACAACGCTTGCCAGCGATGCCATTAACACGCTGGTAACATTGACGTTTTTGATCATGCCACCAATAAACACCATAATTATCAAGCTGGCATATAACCATAGCGAGTATGTATTGAACCAAACAAGCTTAGAAAAATACAGGTAGTTGATAAAAATATCGGTAACAAACAGGGTGATAACAGGCAATAAGCCGGCTTTCCATTTATCGGCAAAGTAAGCGCCGCCAAAAATGGCCAACGCGCCCATAGGCGTTAAGTTACTTAGCGCAGGGTAAGTATAGCTTACATAGCGCATGGCAGCAGTTGATATCACAGCGGCAACAACGGCCAGCAGCCATGCCGGAATGCTCAGATTTATTTTTTTTAATGATGACATATTGCGGTATCTTACAGATACAAATTTACTAAAAATTAGCGGATTGAATAGCTTAAACCTGCGTTAAAGTTGGTACCCAAAGCGGTATAACCATACAACTCGGCATATTTTGCATTGAAGATATTTTTAACATCGGCAAAAACTTTCAGTCGGCGGTTAAGGAAACCGTATTCAGCATAGGCATCAACCAGGTTGTAGCTTTTAAGCACTTGTATAGAACTTGCATAACTAACCGGATCAGAGTAAACATCGTTACGCTTACTGTAATAACGATAGTTTAAGCTAACAAATGCTTGCGGTGTAAGTTGATAACCTGCAAAAATGCCAACCGTATTTTTAGGACGGCGTATCAAGTAGTTTTCTTTTACATCTGCTTTTACCGTGTTACCATGTAAATAAGTGTAATAACCTCGCAGATTTAACTTACTTAAATTAACAGACGACTCCAACTCCACGCCTTCGGCATTTTGTTCGTCTCTGTTAATGTAACCGTTAGCACCGTAGGCAATTTGATTGTTAATTTTGCGGTTATAATAATCGGCCCTGAAATTGAATATAGTACCAAATACATTATCAGAACTAAAACCGGCTTCGTAGCCGTGTGACGTTTCTGGTTTTAAATCGGGATTAGCACCGTACGGGCCATATAAGGCTGACAGATCAGGCGCTTTAAACGATGATGATACGGTTCCGAACAGACGTAGTTTGCCATTTTCAATCAGGTTTACTGACTGTGTTACCGAGTAGGTTGCCGCGCCACCGAAAAGATTATGACTATACAAGCGACCGCCAGCCTCTAAGTTAATTACGGCGTGTGGATCCGTAAAAAAAAGTGACCCGTATGCACCGAATAAGTTAACATGCTTATCCGTTTCGTTACTACCGCCCGAATTGGCCGCCGAATAACGATTATCTATCCCGGCAAGAATTTTAACGTAATCGCCCAACTGGTGATTTACATACATATCGGCAAAATGTACGCGGCCCAAATAGATGCTGCCGTATGATTGCAGGTAATTACGGTTGATGTTCTCGTAATTGTAATTCAGGTTTATTGCGCCTTTATCTAGTCGGTAAAGCACATTGGTACCGGTATTGAGGTTACGACTAAAATAGGTGTTAGCTGCATCCACAAAACCTTGGCTATCAAACTTACCGTTGTTGTAGAAATATCTGAAGAACGGATTGATGCTTAAACGTGAATCTACTTTATAGCCTAACCGCACGTTTAAAGCATCCTGTATAAAGCCATCTTTATCAAACGGCACGGTATTACCTGCCGGTTCCGCGGCTTCGGAAACACCTTTGGTACGGAAATGAGTAAAGTTTATATCATAGCTAAAGTCATTAATTTTTTGATTGATTCCGATTGAACCTTTATAAGTATTATAGCTGCCTGCTGTAGAAAGTGCATTTACGTTAATTTGATTGGTGGCATTCTTTTTTGTTACAATGTTGATTACGCCGGCCACCGCATCCGAGCCGTACAACGTTGATTGCCCGCCCTTCATAATTTCAATATGATCAATCTGGTCGATAGGCAAAAGGCGCAGGTCGTACACATCACCAATGGCAGTAGGATCAGTAACTAAAATGCCATCCAGCAAAATAAGAGTGTAACGTGTTTCGGCGCCGCGCAAAAACAGGCCTTTATTTAAGCCCGGATTGCTGGTAGCGCCGTTCACTACAACGTTTGCCTGCTCATTTAGCAACTCTGGTAACGTTTTGCCTGCACTACGCTCAATTTGCTGGCGGGTAATAACGGTGACTACCTTGCCGGTTTGCGATTGTTTTTGGTTGATTTTGGTAGCACTGATAGCTACGTCTTGCAGTACACGGGTGGTGTCCTGCGCATGGGCGGCTATACCGAATAGCGCCAACTGTGCAAGCCCCAGGCCTGCAACAGCTTTGATTTTGTTTTTTTTCATGTTGTTGTGAGAGATATCTCCTCACAGCATACCGAAAATGAAGTACGTTACGAATGAAAACACACTGATCTAAAGGCATTCACATTCAAGCTTCAATCCCCGAAAGCTATGAATTTATATAATGCTTATGGCAGGTATTCTGGCTTACTCCCCTAATCCGCCTTCCCGTGCGATATACGGCACAGTGGCTTTAGAATGGACTGTGGTATACAGAGCTTACAGCTGCGGGACAGCTCCGGATTTACACCGGATTCCCTTTTAATCCTATAACAACACGTTACAGGAACCAAAAAGCGGTGCAAAAGTAATAGATGCATTTACAAATACAACATCAGTTGTTTAAATAGAGTGTTTAAGGCAATATTTTTTAACTAAAAGCAAACTATAAACCTGTAACAGCTGTTGAGACAATACCTATAAAAACAATATTATGGCAACTACAGCATTAGAAGAAACTACATTTTTTAAAGGTCCGGAAGAACATGGTGCCACCAATTTGGAATGGCCAGAACGCTATGTATCCATAGCAGCAGGCGTTAAAATAGGCCTGTCCGGATTAACACATATATTTAAAAGTCCGTTTACCAGTATATTGAAGATTGGTGCAGGTGGCTACCTGTTAAACCGTGGTATTACCGGCCATTGCGAATTATATACCCGCTTAGGCAAAAACAGTACAGAGCCTGTAAACGTAAACATCCGTTCGTCATTCACCATCAACAAACCGCGTCAGGATGTGTATGAGTTTTGGCGTAATCTAAGTAACCTGCCACTGTTTATGAAACACCTGGAAAGCGTTGAAGAAATTGATGAAAAACGCTCACACTGGGTATTGAAATTGCCAGCCAACGTAGCTACCGTAAGCTGGGATGCAGAGATAGTGAATGATGAACCGGGCGCAGCTATTGGCTGGAGCTCACTGCCGGGATCAACTATTGATAACGCCGGTAAAGTAAGGTTTAAAGATAGCGTAGATGGCAAAGGTACCATCGTGGATGTGGTAATTAGCTACACCCCTCCTGCCGGTGGCGTTGGCACAGCCCTTGGCCATGTGCTTAACCCTGTGTTTAAAAGAATGGTTGATGAAGACGTGCGCAACTTTAAACAGTACATGGATGTAGAATCATCGGAAAACACCTTAGCAGGTACCGGTGCTGATCGGATTAATCATAACAGCGCTGTATTATAATTTATAACAACACAGCTAAAACAAAAAGAGCGGCCTTTGATCAAAGGCCGCTTTTTTTGTTTTACAAGTTTCAAGTACTAAAGCTTCGGTCAATAAATAGAACATTAATTGATATGGCCCAATAAAGCGAAAAACTTAGTTATTCGTCCCATGTACCAAACTTCCCCATGCGGTAATCCTGATATGCTTCCATAATTTCTTGCTGTGTATTCATTACAAATGGCCCTTGTGATACCACCGGTTCATTAAACGGTTGGGCATGTCCTAACAACAAAATGCTATCGTTTGCAGCGGTAATGGTTAATTTATCGTCATCGTTATTAAACTCAGCCAAATGCAGGGATCTGACTGCGGTGCCATTCACATTCAGCTCACCGCTAATTACATAAAAGAAAACGTTATGTTGTGCGGGTATATCTATAGTCACCTCTGCGCCAGGCTTAAAGTAAACAGTACTCAAAAATATCCCGGTTGACGATTCAAACGCTCCCTGCACATTTTGCATTTCGCCTGATATGAGGTTAACGGTCACCTTCCCTTCATTTAAACTGAGACTGGGAATCTCTTCCTTCTGTTTGCCAATGTAAAAAGGGTCAGCCATCTTTAATTTGGCAGGCAAATTAACCCACAGCTGTAAAATTTCGAGCGGGCCGCCAGCTTGTTTAAACTCGTCCGAAGATATTTCGGCATGGATCAGTCCGCGACCGGCACGCATCCACTGTATACCGCCAGCCTTAATTACGCTTTCATGTCCACTGCTGTCTTTATGTGAAATATCGCCTTCCAGTATAAAGGTTACCGTTTCCATACCCCGGTGCGGGTGCGGACCAAAAGGTAACCCGTGGTTATTGGCCTGGTAAACCTGCGGACCATGATGGTTCAGGAACAAAAACGGATCTATATAGTCAATATACTGGGTAGGCAGCGCACGGTAAGTTACCAGATCATCAATAGGTGAATATACGGCCTGATGTATTTTTTTAATAGTTCTCATATAATATATCGTTACACAAATTTAAATAGGTAATTAGACAAGAATGTTTTCGCTAAGTAAATAAATGTTTAAACACATATTCTCACCACAGTATTTATAGCTTTAAATCTGGGCTGATTGGTTTAAATATTTAACTTTGAAGGCATAACAAGCCTTAATGAAGTTAAAACTCCTATTACTGCTCCTGTCGTTATTTACTTTTTCGGCCTTTGCGCAGAAGCGCTATACGATAAGCGGCACCATACGTGATGCTGCCACTGGCGAAACACTCATCGGAGCTTCCGTAAAGATCCAGGGGGCCAATGGTCAGGCCGGAACCGCTACTAATACTTACGGTTTTTATTCGCTAACCGCTGCCGAGGGTACCTACACCTTAACCATTACCTACGTAAATTATCAAAACGTTAGCAGGGCCATCTCGTTAACCCAAAGCCTTCAACTTAACCAGGAAATGAAGCCCGGTGCTGAACTGAATGAAGTGGTTGTGCGCGCTTCCGACCGCAAAAATGAGAATGTGCGCAGCCCGCAAATGGGTGTTAACCGGTTAGACATGAAACTACTGGATAACGTGCCCGTTTTATTTGGCGAGAAAGACGTTTTAAAAACCATACAGCTCTTACCAGGGGTAAAATCGGGCGGCGAAGGCACTACCGGCTTCTTTGTGCGTGGCGGCGCAGCCGATCAGAACCTCATTTTGCTCGACGAGGCTACGGTTTACAACTCATCACACTTGCTTGGCTTTTTCTCTACCTTTAATGCCGATGCGATTAAAGATGTAAACCTTTACAAAGGCGGTATGCCTGCCCAGTATGGTGGACGTTTATCCTCGGTACTGGATGTAACCATGAACGACGGCAACAACAAGCAGTTTGGCGTACAAGGCGGCTTAGGCTTAATTGCTTCGCGCATTAAAGTGGAAGGCCCGCTGGTAAAAGACAAAAGCTCTTTTATGATCAGTGCGCGACGCACTTACATCGACTTACTATTGAAGGCATCGCCCGATTCATCTTTAAAAGGAAATACGCTGAATTTTTACGATCTGAATGCCAAGTTCAACTACAAATTCAATGATCGCAACACGATATATGCATCCGGCTATTTTGGGCAGGATAATATAGGCATTAAAAACCTGTTTGATAACGACTGGGGTAATACAACGGCTACAGTTAGATTTAACCACATATTTAATAATAAGCTCTTTTCAAACACTTCCCTGATTTATAACAAGTACAACTTTACAGTGAAGCTTTTGCGCGATGCCGGCAATTTTGGCATTACATCACTAATACGCGATTACAACCTGAAAGAAGACCTGCAGTATTTTAGTAATAACCATACCATCCGCTTTGGTGTGCAGGGTACACATCACCGCATAGCTCCTTCCGAAGTATCGGCTGACGAAAATTCCAGCTACAATACACAATCAATTGAAAACCGTTACGGTGCGGAACTTTCAGGTTATGTATCAGACGAGTGGAACCTGAACAACAGGCTTACCTTGCTTTACGGGGTTCGCCTGAGTTCTTTCTTTTTGTTAGGGCCCGGCACCTTCAACACTTATAATACCGGTGGCGATGTGATTTCTACCCAGCAATATGGTAGCGGCAAAGTGGCAAGGAGCTACTTCAATCCCGAGCCACGCTTTTCGGCAAGTTACACGATTAATGAACAAAACTCGGTTAAGGCTTCATACAACCGCAACACCCAAAACATACATATCTTATCTAACTTCAATTCCGGCTCGCCTACCGACCAGTATGTAATGAGCAGTAATAACATCAAGCCGGAAATTGCGGACCAAGTAGCCTTGGGTTATTTCCGTAATGAACAGGATAATACTTATGAACTATCAGGCGAAGTTTATTACAAATGGCTGCAACGGCAGATAGAATACAAAAATGGCGCGCGTCTTATCGCCAATGCCGAAGTTGAATCGGAGCTGTTATTCGGTTCTGGTCGTGCTTACGGGTTGGAAGTATACGCCAAGAAACGTACCGGCCGGTTAACCGGATGGATCAGCTACACCCTTTCGCGCACGGAGCGCAAGTTTGCCGGGTTAAACAATGGCAATTACTTTCCGGCGAGATATGACCGTACACATGATGTAGCGCTTGTTGGTATCTATAAACTGAATAACCGATGGACGTTCTCTGCCAATTACATTTACAATACCGGCAACGCCGTAACTTACCCTGCCGGCAAATACCAGATAGGCGGCTTAACCACGTTCTACTACACCGAACGTAATGCCAACCGCATGCCCTATACAAGTCGGCTGGATTTAAGTGCTACTCTTGAAGGAAAAAACACCGGTAGCAGGTTCCATTCAAGCTGGTCGTTTGGCTTGTATAATGCGCTCAATCGCAAAAATCCATATTCAATCGATTTTCAGGATGTACCCGGTGATCCTACCCGTACAGAGGCTGTACAAACCTCGCTGTTCGGTGTAATTCCATCCATTACCTGGAACTTTAAATTCTAATTGCAAGGTATGAGTATCACAAAATATTACCTCGTTATACTGGCCGTTGGTTTCATTGCCTCACTAAGCGCCTGCCAGAAAGTGATTGATGTTAAAGCAAACACATCACCGTCACAAATAGTGATTGAGGGCGACCTAACTGATGTACGGGGCATACAATACATCAAAATCAATCAATCTGTAGCTTATACTGAAACTAATACTTATCCAGCGGTAACCGGTGCTGATGTGAGGATAACCGACAACCTGGGTAATACCTGGAAGTTTAGCGAAACACAACCGGGCTTATATGCCTTTAATAACCTGCGTGGCATTGCCGGACGTACTTATACACTCAATGTAAAGAACGGCGAGCAGTCGTACATTGCGGTATCCGCGATGCCTGCACGCGTACCCCTGGATTCTATTCACATACGAGACATCACATTTGGCAATGACACTCATAAAATCATTGTAGCATATTATAACGATCCGAAAGATATAGCCAACCAGTACCGTTATGTAATGCGCATTAACGGTGTACTAAGCAGAAGCATTTATGCTGATGATGACCGACTAACCAATGGTAACGCTATTCAGGAAAACCTGTACCCGCAAAACGACGACAATGATTTTTTAGACATTAATCCGGGTGATCAGATTGAAGTGGAGATGCAGTGCATTGACAAGGATGTTTTCAAATATTGGTATACTTTACGCCAGCAATACCGCGGTGGCCCCGGCGGCGGTACAGCACCGGGCAATCCGCCATCCAACATCAGCAACCATGCTTTGGGTTATTTTAGTGCACATACAACGCAAACCAAAAAGATCATAGCTAAATAAGCTACTTAGTGTCACGATTACAATTATGTTTTCATGAACGCTGTATTTAGGGTACTTTTGCGCCACATCACATATACTGCTATACAGTATCAAATCGGCGCTTATGATCGAACAAAAGACTACACTACCCTATTCAAGAAATATTCTGCGTATAGCGGTGGGTGCCATATTTTTCTTACCCGGATTGATATTTGCCAGCTGGGCATCACGTATAGCTACCATTCAGCAAAACCTGAAACTTACTGACGCGGGCCTCGGTGGCCTACTTTTTTGTATACCTGTAGGTTTGATGCTGTCCTTAAGTGTTGCAGGCTGGCTGGTAAACCGGATCGGTAGCCGCAGGCTTTCCATGTTTTCGCTGATATTATACTCCGTAGCCCTGATCGGCCTTGGCGCAGCGCCTAACTTGCCTATACTCATTGCCTGCTTGCTATGTTACGGTTTTGCCAGCAACCTGGCTAATATTGCAGTGAACACACAAGCAGTTGCCATCGAAAAATTGTATGATACGCCCATTATGGCTTCTTTCCACGGCCTGTGGAGCCTGGCCGGCTTTGCAGGTGCCGGTATCGGAACGTTTATGATAGGCAATGATATTGTTCCTTTTTACCACTTTAGCCTGGTTGCTGTACTGGTAATTATCGGACTGCTTGTTAGCTGGCGGTTTTTATTGGATGACCAGTCGCCTGCCAAAAGCGGACCGGCGTTTGTACTGCCTGACCGGGCTTTGATTAAGCTGGGCATCATATCATTCTGCTCATTGATTTGTGAAGGTGCAATGTTTGATTGGAGCGTGATTTATTTCAAAAAAGTGGTACATGCACATAATGCCTGGATTGCTGCCGGATATACCTGCGCCATGGGTGCAATGGCTTTGGGCCGCTTTATTGCCGACAGCTTTGCTGCCAGCTACGGTATTAAAAAAACCTTACAGGTAAGCGGTATACTAACGGCAATGGGTATGCTGATAGCAATTTTATTTCCATCATTAATTGTAGCCATGTTTGGCTTTGTGTTGGTTGGAGCTGGTGTTTCTTCTGTAGTACCTATGGTTTACAGTGAGGCCGGTCGGTCAAAAACCATGTCGCCGGGTATGGCATTAGCAGCGGTGGCCACCATTGGCTTTGTCGGCTTTTTAGTTGGGCCACCGGTAATTGGCTTTTTATCGCAAGCGTTTAACCTGCGTATTGCACTTTTGCTGGTTGTTGGTATGGGCGTTTGCGTTACCTTACTCTCAACCAGAGCCCGCATTAACTCTTAGTCGTTGCGGGCAGTGTTCAAATCTGCGTCGGTTGGATTGAGGATGTATTCGTTATGCTCATGACCATTTTGCAAAACGAACTTCAAGCGCTCTTTTGGAACGGTAATATCTAATGACATTGCAGCAATAACCTCTGGTAAATTCTCAAGCACACTGGTTACCCGTGTATCATCCGACAATTCAATTAAAATATCCTCTCCTATAGCGCTGATATTCCAATTTTTAATTTGTGCGCTACTTAGTAAATCGATCCATTTTTGTTGATAAGCATTCATGCTATTAAAAAGGCGTAATCTAGCAAAAGGTTTTTAATTGCTTTGCCAAATGTATACCGGCCAATAATTGTCAACCTATTTAATAATAGAAAAGGCCGGCTCCATGAGGAACCGGCCTTTTCGATGAAATATTTAAAAATTTCTTTATTTAACCGAGAACTTATAAATGGTTGTTGTTTTGTAAGTCTGGCCCGGCTTTAACTCGGTAGTCGGGAAAGACGGCTTGTTCGGTGAATCCGGAAAATGCTGGGTTTCCAGGCAGAACGCAGTGCGTTTATCATCCTTAACGCCGCCTTTGAATTTGTTATCACCTTTCATAAAATTGCCCGAATAAAACTGTACGCCTGGCTCATCAGTGAATACTTCCATAACAATACCGCTCATGTTGCCCTGTACATTAATTACCGGTGTTTGCAGCGTGTGCTTGTTCAAAACAAAGTTATGGTCATAACCCTTGCCGCTTTTCAATTGCAGGTCGCCTTCTTCAATACGTGAACCAATTTCGGTAGGTTTTCTGAAATCAAATGGTGTATTTTCAACCGGAGCAATTTTACCGGTAGGAATTAACTTGTCATCTACCGGTGTATAGCTATCGGCATCAATCTTCAATACATGCTTCAAGATATCACCCGATCCGCAACCATTTAAATTAAAGTAGGCGTGGTTGGTTAAATTTAATACGGTGTTTTTATCGGTAGTTGCTTCGTAATCTATTTTTACTGAGTTATCATCACCCAGTGTATAAAGTACTTTCACATTCAATTTGCCCGGAAAGCCCTGCTCACCATCTTCTGACACACAGTTAAGTTGCAGCGTATGGTCATCAACCTGTTTGGCATCCCATACTTTTACATCAAACCCTTCTTTACCGCCGTGTAAGGTATTGGGGCCGTCGTTTGCCGCCAGTTTATACTCTTTACCGTCTAACGTAAATTTAGCATTGCCAATACGGTTGCCGTAACGGCCTATCAAGGCATTGTAGTAGTTGCTTTTACCTGCTTCAAAACCATCAACACTGTCAAAACCACCAACAACGTCGGTCATTTTACCTTTACTATCCGGCACTAAAATGCTCACAAAGCGGCCGCCAAAGTTGGTAATGGCAACTTGTACGCCTTTGGTATTTTTAAGTACAAATAATTTGGTTTGTTTCCCGTCAACGGTTTTTTCAAAATTTGCTGCAGGTGGTATGGTAACCTGCCCATTTGCAGTACTGTCTGTCATGCTGGTGTTTGTTTTGTTGGTAGATTGATTGCAGGCTGTAACTGATAACATGCCGGCTGCAAGCATAGCTGCGTAAAAGGTTTTGCTGGTTATATTTTTCATAATGGTTATTGGTTCTGTGATATGTACACGCGGTGGCTAAAATGTGTAAAATAACTAACTAATACAAGCAATAAAGTAAGCCCAGAATTTATTCAAGCTCATAAGATATACGAGCGGAGTTTTCTTAAGCTGAATAAGTTCTTTAGTCTTGTTAGTAAAGATGCCTAACGCCAAAAAGTTTGCTAAACAAACAACAATGTTACAGGCAAGCTGTTAGGTACATGGTTAATTAAACTTTGGTATAGATATTATTTACCCCCTGTGTTTTTACAAAGCGCTTACAAACGGGCAGGCATAAGTTTTAAGTAATGTACCCATTAGTAAATTTTATGCTGTAATTTTACCCGCTCAATTAATGGATACAAAAAATAGCACATCAGTTCTGGCAGCGAATGCCAAACCGCCTGCCTCCAGGCGATTTGCCAAATTTTTTACAGACGTTTATGATGTCTACCGCTTCATAGTTCGTTTTTTTAAAGAGGCATTCGTTCCGCCATATGAATTCAAAGAACTGATTAAGCAATGTTATGAAATTGGGGTTCGCTCCTTTCTGCTAATTAGTGTTACCGGCTTTATTGTTGGTTTAATTTTTACTAAGCAATCGCGCCCATCGTTACTCCAGTTCGGGGCTACATCATGGATACCATCCCTGGTGTCGATCGCAATTATGCGTGCATTGGCGCCGCTGGTTACAGCATTGATCAGTGCCGGCCGTGTGGGCTCAAGCATCGGTGCCGAAATTGGTTCCATGCGCGTAACGGAGCAGATTGATGCTATGGAAGTTTCCGGCACCAAGCCGTTCAATTACCTGGTATGTGTACGCGTGCTGGCTACCACCATCACCATACCAATTTTGGCTATATATAATGGTTTAGTTGCCATGCTGGGCGGCTACCTCAATGTAGCTGTAAACGAGGGCACGAGTTTCAGCACTTATGTGCAGCAATTTTTCCAGCCCTTAGGGTTTATCGACTTTGAATCATCTATAATCAAATCCATGGTATTTGGTTTTACCATCGGAATTGTAGGCTCTTATAAAGGTTGGAATTCATCAAGCGGTACAGCTGGTGTAGGTAAAGCCGCAAACTCTGCGGTGGTTACGGCTATGTTCCTGGTATTTATAGAAGAAGTAATTATTGTACAGATAACCGGCTGGTTCCGTTAGTTTTTAATTTATGGAGCAAAACAAACACGAAATAGATTACAGCGAAAAGGTTATCAGTATCAAGGGCCTCGAAAAGTCGTTTGGTGATTACCATGTATTACGTGGTATTGACCTTGACTTGTACAAAGGCGAAAACCTGGTGGTACTAGGCCGGTCAGGTACAGGTAAATCTGTATTGATAAAAATCATATCCGGCCTGCTCAAAGCCGATCGTGGCGACGTAAATGTGCTGGGCCAGGATGTAGTTAATATAACTACAGAAGACTTACAGGAACTGCGTAGACGCATAGGGTTTTCTTTCCAGAACAGCGCCCTATACGATAGTATGACGGTACGTAAAAACCTCGAGTTTCCACTGGTGCGTAACCGCAAAAACCTGCGCCGCAAAGAAATAGACGAAATGGTTGAACGTGTGCTTGATGCCGTTGGTTTAAAGCAAACTATTAACCAAATGCCAGCTGAGTTATCAGGAGGGCAACGCAAGCGTATTGGTATTGCCCGTACCTTGATATTGCGTCCGGAAATCATGCTTTATGATGAACCAACCGCCGGATTAGATCCCATCACATGTATTGAAATAAACAATCTGATCAACCGTGTTCAGGAAAATTTCAATACATCGTCCATCATTATCACGCACGATCTTACCTGCGCCAAAGCAACCGGCGACCGCGTAGCCATGCTGCTCGACGGGCAGTTTCAGCGTCAGGGAAAATTTGATGAAGTTTTTGCTACCGATGATGAGCGGGTTAAACAATTTTACAACTACAACTTTATACAGTAATAATGGATTCAGGAGAAAATAAACGTGCATTGTGGGTGGGCCTTTTTATCAGTATCGGCCTTGTCATATTAATTATAGGCATATTCACTTTAGGCAACCAGCAAAAAAGTTTTGTGAAAGGCCTGCATCTTAAAGCCCGTTTCACTAATGTATCGGGTTTAATTAAAGGAAATAACGTGTGGTTTTCGGGCGTTAAAGTGGGTACCATTAAAAACATCACATTCACCGGTATCAATCAGGTTGATGTAGAGTTCAATATCGATCAAAGCATTCAACAGTACGTACACCGTAATGCATTGGCAACTATTGGCTCGGAAGGCTTTATCGGTAATAAAACAATTAACATCGAAGGCGGCACGCCCGATGCACCGGTTGTGCAGAATGGCGATTCTTTAAGTACACGTGGCATATTATCAACTGATGATATTATGAAAACACTGCAAAAGAATAATGAGAACCTATTGTCCATCACCAGCGATTTTAAAGTACTGAGCAAAAATATGGTTGAGGGCAAAGGCTTAGCCGGCGCATTGCTTGCCGATTCAAGCCTGGCTATGCGTTTCAGAGCTGTTGTTGCAAACCTGCAAACTACTACCGCCAGCACAAACCAAATGGCTATCGAATTAAACCGTTTCGGTCGTAAAATGAATACCAAAGGCGGCCTGGCCGACAAGATGCTGACCGATACTGCAGTGTTTGCCAAATTGCAACAATCAGCCAACCAATTGCAGGAGGCTACAGCCAAAGCCGGCGTTTTAACAGATAACCTGAACCGTGCCAGTGGTAAATTAAATACTACCGACAACGCAATTGGTGTGTTGCTAAATGACCAACCTACCGCAAATCAATTGAAAAGCACACTTGACTATCTAAATCAAAGTTCAATCAAGTTGAATGATGATCTCGAGGCTGCTCAACATAATTTCTTATTGCGCGGATTTTTCAAGAAGCGTAAAAAAGAACAGAAAAAAGCGCAAGAGGCAACTAACAAAAATTAAGCTTAACAAAAAAAGGCCGGACTCATTCACTTGATCCGGCCTTTTTTATATTCCCTTAGTCTGTATGGTTATTGATTTTAGCGGCAAGAATGTACTGATTACCGGCGGATCGCGTGGCATAGGCAAAGCTTGCGCAAAGCTGTTTGCATCGCTAAATGCTACGGTAATTATAACCTACAAGAGTAATAAGGTTGAGGCTGAGCAAACACTATCCGAATTAGGTACACAAAACCAGCATAGCGCATGGCAGTTAGATCAGTCGAATGCTGCAGCTATAGAGCTATTTTATAAGGAACTGCTTCAAAAGTATTCCTGCTTGGATGTACTGATTAATAATGCAGGCGTTTTCGTGGATCATAAAATTGCAGAAGTAAGCTACGCCGACTGGCAACAAAGCTGGAACGAAACAATCGGCACGAATCTTACAGGCGTAGCTAATATGTGCTACTTTGCATCAAAGCAAATGATTGCACAAGGTGGAGGCAAAATAATCAACGTATCCTCACGCGGCGCATTTCGCGGCGAGCCCGACGCCCCTGCCTATGGCGCAAGCAAGGCCGGCTTAAATGCCATGAGTCAATCATTGGCATTAGCATTAGCGCCGCACAACATCAGCGTTCATATCATAGCTCCGGGCTTTGTACAAACCGACATGACCGCTGACCTATTGAACAGCCCTGCAGGTGAAGCCATAAAATCACAAAGCCCCTTCAACCGCGTAGCCGAACCTGAAGAGCTGGCCCGACTGGCGGTGGTATATGCCTCATCAGGATTCGAATTTACCAGCGGTGGTATTATCGATTTGAACGGTGCATCCTATCTCAGAAGCTAATCACACGTAAAACTTGTCGCCACTGGTTTTTATACGACCGCTATCCAGCAACATCCTGATTACAGTAAGGCGTTCTGATTTTTGGCCATGCTTTAGTGAAGTAACTAACTGATCAAGACTAACCGGTTCCTGGTTCAGCAACTCCATAATTTCTTCCGCTATGTTTTCATTCAGTTGAGCCGCATTTTTTTGACGCTTTTCCTGTAAACATACATCGCATACACCGCATTTAGGTGCGCCTGTTTCACCAAAGTAAGCTAACAGCATCTGGCTGCGGCATTGTTGCTGGCAGGCATACGTTAGCATGGCTTCCATCTTTTGCTGGTATACCGACTTACGGTTTTCCAGATAGCGTTTATCCAGTATCAGGTGATCGGATGTTACACGAGCCTTTAGATAGGTAACCTGTGGTTTATCCGTTTGCGGCAAATAGCTTAATACACCAGCCTGTTGCAGTTGCTGTAAAGCATCGGTCACTTGTTGTACACTTAAATTGGTACGGCGTGCTAAATCAAATTCGCGCAGGCGCACATAGTTGTCAAACGCACCACCGTAAGATCGCAGTAGTGTTTTGATAAATGGATCCCAAGCTGCGTTTTGTATCTGGAACTTGTACAAATCTTCATTATATACCTCAAAACGAAAACGCGATGGCAGGAATACACTTTCATTGAAAGCCAGGTGTTCTGCTTGTTCCAAAAACTTCAATGCATTTAGTGTTTTCAATGCGTCAAGCTTAAACCGGCTGCAAAAATCGGCCAGATCCAAATCAAAGCTTAACCCCTCGCCTGCTCCATATGCTAATTGAAAATAATTGGCCAGATAGTGGTAAGCCTGCTTTATTTCATCTACTGATGGAAAACTGGATTCAAATTTCTTTTCCTGCTTTAGTTTATCCGCTGCACTATATAATAAAACCGCATAAGCCTTTTGTTCATCACGACCTGCACGACCAGCTTCCTGATAATAAGCTTCCAGGCTTTCGGGCACATCCTTATGAATTACAAAACGTACATCGGGTTTGTCTATGCCCATTCCAAATGCATTGGTGGCCACCATAATGCGGATATGATTACTTTTCCACTGCTCCTGCTTAGCCGAGCGTAAATCGCCGGTTAAACCGGCGTGATAATAGTCGGCTGCCATGTCATGGTCGGTAAAATACTTTGCTATATCGACCGTTTCTTTACGGCTGCGCACATAAACAATACCTGTTCCTTTAACGCCCCTTGCTATATCCAGCATTTTGCGCAGTTTGTTTTCTTCATGCTGTACCAGATAGCTGATATTGTGGCGCTCAAAACTCTGCTGGTAAACATTTGGAGCTGTAAATAGTAGTTTTTGTTGTATGTCTTCCTTTACATCAGTTGTAGCTGTCGCCGTTAGGGCTAGTACAGGTACTTTAGGATGGAGTTCGCGCAAATCGGCAATGTGCAGGTAAGGCGGCCTGAAATCATACCCCCACTGCGATATACAATGCGCTTCATCAACCGCAATGAGATTTACCTTCATGTATTTGATTCGCTCGCGTACCAAATCTGATTGTAAACGCTCGGGCGAGAGATACAAGAACTTTACCGGCCCGTATATACAATTATCCAACGCAATATCCACTTCCCGTTTACCCATGCCAGATACGATAGCAATAGCCTGTATACCCTTGCTTTTCAAATTGTCTACCTGATCTTTCATCAGGGCAATTAATGGGGAAATGACTAAACAAATCCCTTCCATAGCCATTGCAGGCACTTGGTAGCATACCGACTTGCCCCCGCCAGTGGGTAGTAAGGCCAGTGTATCCCGTCCTTGCAGCACCGATTCAATAATCTCCTGCTGCAAGGGCCGGAAAGCTTCGTGCTTCCAATAATGCTTAAGTATCTGCTGTATGGTCATGTACGCGGTAACAATATTAATGTATTTAAGCGCATTTAACAGCATATTGTTTAAATGACGTTGGTATATAACTGGTTTTTAGGGTAATATACAATCGTAACGTACGGATACTAAACTCTTGAAGCTAATTGTTAATTTTGCAGCTTGTGTAAATGTGTTTGAACTGGCTTACAAATTTCTGTTTCAGAAATATTAAGTATGTTTGATAGCTGATTGCCTTTTAAAATTTGATTGCCCACACAGATGAGTAAATTCTGGACATATTTAAAAACCAAAGACTTTCGTAATAACTTTTTAGCCGCCGTTGGTTCGGTACTGGCCGTAATATTAATTGCTTATTTGAGTTTAGGTTATTATACCCGCCACGGATCTGGCGTACCTGTACCTAAATTAAAAGGACTTTCTATTGACCAGGCACGCGCCATAATGGAACAGCAGGGCTTTCGTTACCAGGTTGATTCCGTTTATGTGCAGGATCAGGCTCCGGGTACTATCATTGAGCAGGACCCTGACGCTGGTACCAATGTAAAGGAAGGCCGTACCATTTACTTAACCATGGTAACAACAGAAGCTCCTGAAGTATCTTTACCAGAGTTGGATCAAAGTACCTACCGCGAAGCCGTTGCTATTCTGTCAAACAACGGATTGAAGGTTGGCGACACCACTTACCGCTCTGACATTGCCCGTGACCGGATACTTGAAGTAACTTTTGGTGGTCAGATCATCAAAACCGGATTTAAATTACCTAAAGGATCAAAAGTTAATTTAGTGTTGGGCGATGGTGCCGGTGCAAATGAAGTTGATATACCCGACTTGTTAAACCAGGATCTGGATGCTGCGCGCTTTGCTATTCGCGGTGCCGGCTTAACGGTAGGGTCCATTACCTATGAGGGAAGTATTACCGACTCGACAAACGTAGTAGTGGTATCACAGTTCCCGATGCCTACCGACTCAACCAGCAAAACCAGTATAGGCACGCGTATTAATTTAACCGTTTCACAAGGTAAAAAAACGGATGAACCTCAGCCCGAGCAACCCTGATATCAGCGCAAGGGAGCTGCAACAACGGTTGCAACTCCCTGAACAATTACGCATTCTTGATGTAAGAGAGCCGATCGAATATCATACTCATAACATTGGCGGCTTAAATATTCCGTTAAATAAGCTCGCCGAATCAGGCGTTAAATTACCATGGAACATTGATGAAGAAATAATTGTTATATGCAAGGCCGGATTAAGAAGTGAAACGGCGCAATCCATTTTACAGCAAAATGGTTATGAGAATGTAAGAAACTTAACTGGCGGCTTGCTGGCCTTACGCAGAATACAAGAATAAACATACATTTACCTGTCATGAATCAACAATCGCAATCACCTGGCGGTACTTTCAAAAAGTTCATTATCGCACTGGTGGTAATCGTTATCCTCGCATTGGGTATTACCGGTGTTGTATATTACCTGCGCTATTTTGGCGCCAACGTAACCGACAAACAAGAATATCTATACATCCATACCGATGCAGGCTATAACGAAGTGTACGCCAACATACGTGAGCAAGGCATAGTAAAAGATACCACCACCTTTAACTGGGCCGCACACAACATGAACTACGTAAACCGCGTAAAGCCCGGTAAATACAAACTAAAATCGGGCATGAGCAACCGTGCGCTGATCAACATGCTAAAGTCGGGTGCGCAGGAAGCGGTGAAACTGTCATTTCATAATCTGCGCCTGAAAACCCAATTTGCCGGGTCTGTAGCCAAGCAGTTGGAGCCCGATTCTATCGCTATCATCAGCCTGTTGGATTCTACAAAGTTTATCGAGAAATACGGCTTCAATACCGAAAACATATATGCCATGTTTATTCCCAATACTTACCAGATGTATTGGAATACAACAAGCGAAAAGTTCTTTAAGCGTATGTACGGCGAATATGAAAAGTTTTGGACCGCAGAGCGCAAGCAAAAAGCCCAGGCACTTAACTTATCGCCCATACAGGTTTCCATACTGGCATCCATTGTTGATGCAGAAGCACTGCATGATGATGAAATGCCTATGATTGCCGGCTTGTACCTGAACCGGCTTAAGCGTGGCATTAAGCTGGAAGCCGACCCGACTGTAATTTTTGCTACCGGCGATTTTACCATCAAACGGGTATTGAATAAATATTTAAACACACCATCACCTTACAATACCTATCGTAATACCGGCCTGCCCCCTGGCCCTATTATGATGCCATCCGTTAATGCCATTAATTCGGTGTTGAATTACAAAAAGCACGATTACATTTACATGTGTGCTAAAGAAGATTTTTCGGGTTATCATAACTATGCAAGCAACGTGGCCGATCACCTGGCTAATGCACGCCGTTTCCAACAAGCACTTAACGAAAGGGGTATCAAAAGATAATGTTTCAATATACCACCAAATTACGTGTCCGCTACGGCGAAACCGACCAGATGGGCTATATGTACTATGGCAACTATGCCGAGTTTTTTGAGGTTGGCCGTGTAGAAATGTTACGCAGCACGGGGCTGACCTACCGATGGATGGAAGAAACAGGTATTATGATGCCGGTACTCGAAATGAAATGCCGTTACCTGAAACCGGCTTTGTACGATGAAGAGATCAGCGTCAGGGTTACAATTGAAAAAATGCCGGGTGTTAAAATTCATTTTAAGTACGAATTGTTTAACGAGAAAGAAGAACTGATACACGTTGGTGAAACGCTGCTGGCATTCATTAACATGAAAACCGGCAGGCCAAGTTTAGCCCCTCAAGAATTTTTAGACCAACTAAAGCCATATTTTGAGTAAATTTGGTGGATGGAATGGCTGCACCGCGTACTGCTGAGGTTGGGATTATACAGGAGCTTTATTGAATGGACCAAGCGGGTTATACTGCCCGGCTTCCGTCCGCTGCCATTGTATACCATTGCTGCTTTCTTTTTAGGCGAATTAAAAAAAAGTTCGCTGGTAAACCGCGCTTCATCGCTGGCCTATAACTTTATGCTGGCGTTATTTCCGGCCACCATCTTTTTATTTACACTAATACCTTTCGTGCCTATATCTCATTTTCAGGACAAGCTACTGGATCTGTTATCTGTAATACTGCCGGGCAACGCCTTTTCAGCATTGAAGAGTACCATGTTTGACATCGTGAAAAATCAGAACGGCAAGTTGTTGTCCTTTGGTTTCGCATCGGCTCTCTACTTTGCATCTAATGGCGTATATAACCTGATGCAGGCATTTAATAAATCATCATTAATTGTTGAAAGCCGCAGCTGGTTAAAACGTCGCCTGATATCAGTAGTGCTAACCGTAGTTATCAGTTTTTCTTTACTATTAGCCATCGGCATTTTAGTTGCCGGGCAAGCGGTAATTAACTTCTTACAATCGCGCATGTTCTCGACCTGGCATTTATGGCTATATCTCATTGCGCTATCCCGCTGGATCATTGTAGTACTTATCTTCTTTGTGGTTGTATCCACATTATACCGTTATGGCCCAGCGCACAAGCGCAGATGGAAGTTTATCAGTCCGGGTTCAATGCTGGCTACAACCTTAGCCGTACTTACATCTTTAGGGTTTACTTACTACATCAATCACTTTTCTTCCTACAATAAAATATATGGTTCGATAGGAACTTTGATTGTTATGATGATTTGGTTATACATCAATTCACTTATAATTTTGATAGGATTTGAACTCAATGCAAGCGTCGACTTGTCTAAAAGGAGCATCAAAATTGTAAAACCGAGGGTTAACAGCTTCCGCACTCACCAGCAACAACGGGCTCATTAGTGTATTTTAGCCTGATTATCAGCACCTTTCAAATACTGTGCCGACTTTGTAAAAAAAGTGAAATTAAAATTTGGCAATTCAGCACGGATTTGTACTTTTGTCCCCGGAGAGTTGGCAGAGTGGTCGATTGCGGCAGTCTTGAAAACTGTTGACTGTAACAGGTCCTGGGGTTCGAATCCCTAACTCTCCGCCAAAAAAATTTTCATCAGAAAAAAGCCTGCTTTGTAAATTGCAGGCTTTCTTTTTACATCCAATGTTCTCTTCATTTGTCAGGCCCATCGCTAAAAGACAATGGCGAAAATTGAATTCTCGCTTAACTAAGCTAAAATGAACATAACATAGTTCCAGCTTAATAGAAAAATGAATGCCGAACGAATTATGCTTTCACTATCAAGTGATCTTAGGCTCTGCTTGATATTAACAGGAAAATAAATATCTATAGCAATAAGTAAAATGCCGAATTTATTGCTTACCTTGCATACTTAGTAAATAAATTATAATGCAAAAAGAAGGAACAGTGAAGTTTTTCAATACCGAAAAAGGTTTTGGATTTATCTCACAGAGTGAAAACAGAAATGATGTTTTTGTACACTCAACTGGCCTCATTGACCCTATTCGTGAAAATGATTTGGTAACATTCGATGTGGAAGAAGGAAAAAAGGGTCTTGACGCAATAAATGTAAAATTAGCTTAACACACTATACCAATTTATTGTAAAGCATTCCCTTCTTTTATGGGAATGCTTTTTTGTTATTTAAATTTACTGATTCACTTGTATAGCGGTGCAAAATAAGAAGCCTTGCTACACATACAATTAAAAAGGCTTGAACCAATTGTAAGATGGTTCTCAAAAACAAATAAATAATCTATGGGTAGATCAACCGAAACATTTAGTAAAAAAGAAAACGAAAAGAAAAGGCTTAAAAAGCAAAGAGACAAAAAAGAAAGAGCCGAAGAACGCAAGGCTAATTCTGATAAGGGCAAAAGTCTGGAAGACATGATGGCTTACGTAGATCACAATGGTAACATCACTTCTACGCCACCTGACCCTACAAAAAGAAAGAATGTCCAGTCGGAAGATATTCAGCTTGGTGTACCAAAGCAAGAAGACCGTCCTGTTGAAACCGTTAGAAATGGAACAGTTGCATTTTTTAACGAATCAAAAGGTTATGGCTTTATCCGCGATCTGCAATCACAAGAAAGTATTTTTGTGCATGTAAACGGAATTGTAGAGCAAATTAAGGAAAACGACAAAGTAACCTTTGAAGTGGAGAAGACGCCAAAAGGGCTAAATGCTATAAAAGTAAAAAAAGCAGCTAAGTAAGCTTAAGCAATTGCTTGTACTGTTAAGAAAGTTTGTTCAGTTTCTTAACAGTACAAATGCAATATTGATATATATCTTGCTTTCGGGTCAAGTAAAAAACAAAGAGCGCTGTTGACATCCACAGCGCTCTTTTTAATTAGCGCACGACGTTTATGTATGTGTGTGCTATATTGAAGTACTCACTATTTATCTGCCCGTTACGATTAATTAAAAAACGTAACAGAGAATAATAAATGACTCTTTCACATAAAGTAAGCGATCCGCTCAATGGCGGGTCGTTTACTCTATAGACTCTAATATTATAATCTTAGTCATTATCGTCAACACCGCGCGTATTCTGTGTGTTTGAATTGCCGTCGCCTAAATCAACATCTAATTGATCCTCGTGGCCGTCATAGCCTATCATGGTATCTTCCATAGCTATTTTATACCCCTCCTCCTCTTTTTGTTTATGGCTCTCAATATTTGGATTAGTAGTATTTGTATCTGCTGCATTTCCCTCTGTCGGTTTCAAAAATCCGTTTTCTTTCTTCTGTTGATTTTCCATCGCTCTGTCTATTAATTGGTATAAAAATTATAATTAGTACATAAGGTTAATCTCCCTACCATACTTCATGTTAACTTATAGTTAAAACAATACATAGCTAAATGGTTTGAACTTTTTTGGAATAATCAAACTGTTCTAAAAAGCATAAGTCAATTCCTAATTATCATACAAATTAACTAGTAGAATTCAACAACGCACCCCGCCTCTCGACAAAGAAAAACGATATTCATAACTGCAATCATCATTGGTAACACACATTAAATCAACATCATACCAACTGAAATTTTCACCTTATAGTAGCAATTTTGTATGTGTAAACCCATCGGGAATTAACAGCTAAACTGCACTTAATTTTTAATTGGCACGATAATGGTTTAATCTTAAACATGAAAATAGTACATCTGAACATCAATTCAATATCAAAAGATACTAAGAAAGATATCATAGTACTTTTTGAAAGACAAAAGCGCGAACTTAAAGCTGTATATAACCGTTTCAAAGCTCAGGCGACGTTACCTGAAGCTCCCTTTACCGGTTTGATAGCTTAACTATATATTCCTCCAAGTGAGAAAGGCGCTTGTATGAGCGCCTCATAAATATTGTATGACTTGTTCATACTGATGGTTCCACTGTTATTCGTGAGATAACATTTGCATTCCTTGAGTCTATTCTTAGACACAATTAAGTGCTACAATGCATGTCGACTTTATAGACAGCAGTACTGTCAAGAGTCGATGGATTATTACTATATCCCCCAACAACTTCTATCCCCCAACAACTTCGTTCACTAGCACTGCTACCTTTTAGCAACTTCTGAATTCAGCATACCTTAATCAGGTTTCTCATTGTTATAGATACTCGTTACTTCAGTTGTGGAAAGCACCTTATTATAATAACGAATATCATCTAATGCTCCTTTAAAATAAGAGCCGCTATAGAAGTAATTAGGATTACTTGTATCTGTAAAATTGAACTGATCTTTGGGTAACTGCTGACCTATCGCCAAATTTACGGGTGCGGCAAGTTTCGCTGCGGTACCGGCCAAACTTTCTGTTTTTACCTGTACACCGTCTACATAAAAAGTTATAGCCCCATTGCCTACCGTAACTACGGCATGATGCCATTCGCCGGTAACCATCTTACCCGGATTGCTGTCTTTATCAAAAGTTGCAGCAGGTGTTTTCAAGGTCATAAATAAAAAATTATCTGCCTGCAACTGGAACTTAAAACCATTCCAACGATTAAGCGACATAATGTAATTATCGCCAAACTGTTCTTTTGGCTTAATCCACATGCTAATGCTCAGCATATCAGGATTTAGGGCGGTTTTATATGGCACTTCAATATAAGCCCCATTGGACAACTCATAAGCGCGATTATCTTGGCCAAAACGATCGGTAGTGAGCACGGGCAATGTGCCGCCGTCGGTATGATTGCCTTCTGTGCCTATAATGCCTGACATCAGTATGCCATCATTATGATTAGCGGTTGCATCTTGTGCGTTGCCATTGAACAACCATTTAGCAATTAAATTCTGCGAAGCTACCTCAGCAATTTGCCGGGCATTGAAAGCGGAAATTGCCCGGCGTAAACTAGCATAAGCATTATTAACCTCCTGCTGGGTAAACTGTCCATTGTTTACTGATGCAGCCATATCAACCGCCTGTTTCAGATCAGCTCGTGCTTGTTTTGGATACTGGCCTATATCCCGACCTTCCGGTGCTTGTGCGTAAACCTGAGTTATAGAATCGGTTAGCCGTTTAAGCTCCTGCTTATTGGCGTTATAATCAGCTTCCTGCTTATCTTTTTTACAGGAAGCCATCATTGCACAAATAGCAGGCACTATTGCGAAATATCGATATGATGTATATATACGTTTACGAATCATTACTGTGCGTTATTAAATACTTACAATCCGCCGTTGGTATTCCGCTCCGTTTGCGGAATTGGAAAAAAGCGATTTTGTGCGAAACTGAAATTTGGGGCGCCTGGCTTAATAGCAGCTTCGGCATATGCTTGACCATAGCGCATGACATCAAAATACCGTTGAAATTCCAAAGCCAGTTCAGACCTGCGCTCACGCCGTATAATATCCCGCAATTGGGCCTGGTCTGTTACTGTTATATCTGCCAGTAAACCTGCAGGTGCGGTACCATCATAATTGGTTCGGGCACGCTGCCTTACTTTGTTTAATGGCGCAAGCGCAGCTGTGCTCTGGCCGGATTCGTTCAACGCCTCTGCTTTTATCAACAAGATATCGGCAAAGCGGATAGCCTCATAATTAAGGTTTGCATCGTTTTTGGTGGTTGACGGTACTTCACTTAAAGGCTGCACATGTTTTTTGGATAAATAACCAGTAGACGACCATGAGGCATCAAAATCAGAATCAAAATAAGGCTGACCGGCACGAGCGATGGTACGATCCAATCTGGGGTCACCGGGTTCAAAATTATCAACAAGATTTTGGGTTGGATAATACACGCCTGCTCCATTCAAAGCCCGGGGTGCAAACCAGTAATTCAATGAATTGCCCTGCAACGGCTGTGCACTACGCACATGCCATACCGAAAAAATTGCTTCACTATTATTCTTGGCCGACGCATTGAAATTGTCACCGTAATCAGCGGTTAGCTGGTAACCTAACGCCTCAACCTGATCAGCATATTTTACCGCGTCTGCATACTTTTTCTGGAACAGGGCAGTTTTAGCCATTAAAGCCAGCGCGGCGCCTTTTGTGGCACGCCCGGCATCGTTACCAGCCTGCCACTTGTCAGGCAATCCGGCTACCGCTTCGGTCAGGTCTTTTTCTATTTGAGCATAAACTTGCGCCTGTGGCGATAGCGGCATGGCTGCATCCGCAGCAGTTGTTACTTTTAGGCGTAAAGGTATGTTGCCATAAAAGTTGGTTAACAAAAAGTAATAGTAAGCTCTCAAGAATTTTACTTCTGCCAGCGATTGCTTTTTAACCTCATCAGACACGCGGGTGTTACTTGCATTTAAACCATCCGTTACTACATTGCAACGGTTAATGCCATCATAATAACGTGCCCATAACGCTTGTACAGCAGCATTGCCCGGTAAAATGTTATAAAGATCTACACTGGTATAGTCGGCCTGCTCACCGGCGTTCCCTCCTATTATTACATCATCTGTAGCAACATCCCCCAGTACCCATAGGGGGTTAGCTGACGCATCGGTAAAGGTTAACGGTATATATGCGGCATTCACCGCGGTTTTGGTGGTTGCATCATTACTGAATAAATCTTCATTTGAATAATATCCAAGCGCCGGTTCGTCTAAAAACTTTTTGCAGCCCGTGCCCAGCAGCAGGCAGGCAAACAACGGCGTTATTATATAGTTAATTCTCATTATTTAAAAATTCACGTTAACCCCTAATGTATAAATGCGTGCTGAGGGATAAGTACCCCAATCAATCCCCACGGCTCTTACGCCGTCACCCTGTGCGTTACTGCTGGTGTAAATCTCCGGGTCCAGGCCGGTATACTTAGTGATAGTAAACAAATTTTGAGCACTTACATATATCCGCATAGACGACATCTTTAATTTTGATAGCAAGTTGCTGCTGAAGTTGTAACCTAACTGCACATTCTTTAAACGCAGGTAAGATCCATCCTCAAGAAATCGTGTGGAAGGGCGGCGGTTGTTAGTTGACGATGCCGACTCCCAGGTAAGGCGCGGAAACTCATTCGTACTCCCATCCCCATTCCAGCTACCTGTTGCCACGCGCTCAGTAATATTAAACGCACGGTAAAAGCCCTCATTATCGGTACGTATCTGGTTATAGATTTTGTTCCCTTTCGCTCCTTGAAAAAACAAGCTTAGATCGAACTGTTTGAATGCTACATTGCCCGTAAAGCCATAGGTAAGTTTAGGTATAGGGCTGCCTGCAATCACACGGTCATTCTCATTAATCACCCCATCGCCATTGCTATCTGTATATTTTACATCGCCGGGTTTTATACCTTCGCCCTGGTAGGCATGCGTAAATATGTCGAGCTGGTTTTGAAACACACCTTCCATAGGCAATAGGTAAAAAGCGCCTATCGGCCGACCGACCGTGGTAAGTGTAGCATAATACTCATTATCTATACGGCCACCCACAATTGGCGAACCAGCCAACGATAACACTTTATTACTAAGTGTGGCCAAGTTACCCGATACGTCGAAACGCCAGTTTTGAGATAATGCTTTGCGGTACGAAACCTGCAATTCCAAACCTTTGTTGCGCACCTTGCCTGCGTTTATATAGGGGCTGGCACCTCCCCCGGCACTTGGTGGTAACGGGTTGGCGAACAAAATATCCGAGTTATCGCGGATAAAGTAGTCGGCTGAGAATTGCAGATCATTATTGAGGAATGATGCATCCAAACCAAAATTTGTTTGTGTGCTGGTTTCCCATTTAATATTGCTGTTACCTCTTGCCGTAAGCGAGTTACCAATTACCGGCGTACCGCCAAACGGGTAAAAACCTACAAATGAGTTAAGCGTGGTATAGGCATAATTACTGATTTCCTGATTACCAGTTTGCCCAATGCTGGCTCTAAGTTTTAATAACGAAAGCCACTTTACATCTTTCAAAAAGTTTTCTCTGTCCAAACGCCAGCCAACCGATCCGGCATAAAAGTTACCATAACGGCTGTTGGGCGCCAAACGTGACGAACCGTCACGACGAACAGTAAAGCTGGCCAGGTACTTTTCGGCATACTGGTAATCAACACGACCAAACAACGAGAACAGCGCCCAGCGCGACTCGTTTTCACCGTTTTGCTGCACGCCTATGCCATTATCTAAGTATTGGAAATTTGGATCTTGGTTTGGAAAGATGGACCGCGAAGCCGATAAGCCGTTTGTGCGACTCTTGATAGCCTCACTACCTGCCAATATGGTAAATACGTTATCCTTGTTGATGTTGAAGTTATAGGTGAGTGTGTTGGTCCAGTTGTAATCAAACTGATTGGCATTTGAACGAGCCAAGCTTCCTGGTGAGTTGATAGCCCGGTCGCTCCCCCAAATCTTGAAGAACTGTTTAAAGTCGGTGATAACCAGATTGCCACCAAATGTTGATCTGAACTTTAAACCTTTTAAGATGTTAGCTTCGGCGTATACATTGCCTATTACGCCGTAAGCGTTATAGTTTCTATCAAAATTATCGGCATAACCAACCGGATTTAAGCCATCACCAAAAAACGCCGGGTTTTCGGGTAGATCAACATAATCACCATTGGATTTGAATACTGGTGTTGCCGGTGTGCGAAACAAAGCATATCGCATTACACTTGCACCCTGATTACCCGCGCCAAAGCCATCGCCTGAGGAACCAACCTGACGGGTTTTGGAGTAAGATAAATTGATGTTGGTACCAACCGTAAATATTTTTGAAAGCGTACTGTTAACACCCGTGCGCAGGTTTAAACGGTCGAATGCACTGTTTTTTATCAATCCATCCTGCTTAAAATAATTTGCCGAAACAATATAGTTACTACTTTCACTACCACCATTTACCGATAGGCTGGTGTTGTTGATAATAGCAGGTTTTAATACCTCCTTTTGCCAGTTCACATCCGGTAAGGTGCTTGCAAGGCTGGCCGGTATCTGTTCGCGCCCATCGGCCGCAGCAGCCGTGTTAAATGCAGTTACATATTGCTGCGTGTTGGCCATCTTGATCAGATCACCGTGTGTTTGCACGCCGGTGTACTGGTTGATGCTGAAACGCGCTGGGCCGCTACGGCCTTTTTTGGTTGTCACAACCACAACCCCGTTAGATGCACGGGCACCATAAATAGATGCCGACGATGCGTCTTTCAAGATATTGATGCTTTCGATATCCGAGGGTGCAATCTGGTTAATGCCTGATGGCGTAGGCACACCATCAATTACATACAAGGGGTTATTGTTATTGATAGTACCCACACCACGTACACGTACGGCTATACCTTCGCCAGGAGCACCGGTAGCTTGCGTTACAGAAACGCCGGCGGCTTTACCCTGCAGTAGCTGGTCTACACCACCAACCGGCATATTATCTATATCTGATGACCTTATTTGAGCTACAGCACCAGTTAGGTCTTTCTTCTGCTGAGCTGAATAACCGGTAACCACAACTTCGTTGAGAGAGCGGCTGGACGGTGCCAAGGTAACCGTGATGCTTTTTGAAGAGCCCGGCCTTACTGTTTGTGTAACATATCCTAAATAGCTTACCTGTAAAATGCTGTTGGCTTTTGGCAAACGTATGGTAAAGCGACCATCTGCACCTGATGTAACGCCACTTCGCGTTCCGCTGATGCGGATGTTTGCTCCGGGAACGGGTTGCCCCTTTTCATCTTTTACAATGCCTTGTACACCGTCAGCTTTTGAGGTATCCGGCTTTGGCGCTACCGCGGTTGGCGGCGGTGGACTAACGGTTGCCGTTGGCACCGTGTCTTTCTGAGGTTGCTTGGGTATGGTATCAGGACTTTGCTGAGCATTAACTTTTACTGACGATAATATTAATACAGTTGAAACGGCAACAAACGGTACATACTTTTTAAAAAGTAAAAACTTCATAGGCAATAACAAGGCAGGTGAATCAACTCGTAAACAACAATCCACCCATCTTGTTTTAACTTTTCTTTAAATATGTTATAACTATTTAGAAAACACGGCCTATTTTATGAGACATTCATATAATTATTATCAGCAATATCTTTAAACAAAAAAGGCGCTTAGTTAACACTAAGCGCCTTTTTTATAATCCCAGAAACTGTTTATTTCCAACCCCCGCCTAACGAGCGATAGAGATTAACTACTGCTTGTAGTTCTTGCAAACGGTCATTTACGCTGCTGAGTTTAGCAGACAATAAACTTTGCTCTGAAGTTAGTACGTCGGTATAGTTGGTTGATGAACTATAACGTAATAACTCTTTGGTGTAATCAACTGCTTTTTCTAAAGCCTTGAGCTGGTTAGCACGGGTGTTTTGCTTTTCAACAGCAGTTTGGTAGGCATACAAGGCATTCGAAACCTCGCCACCGGCAGTAAGTAGTGACTGCTGGAAGCTATAGTAAGCCTCTAATTGTTGCGCTTGTGTGGTTCTTAAACGCGCTTTGTTTTGGCCACGGTTAAAGATAGGTTGAGTTAAGCCTGCCACTGCGTTATAGAAAATGGAGTTATCAAACAAGTTACGTATACGTAATGATGATACCCCACCCTGCGCCGTAATGGTTAGCGATGGATAAAAGTAAGCACGCGCCAGATTAGTATTCTCAAATGCACTTCTGAAAGCAAACTCGGCCTGTTGTACATCCGGTCTGTTTTTTAGTAATTGAGATGGTACTCCCATTTGTAAATTATCAAAGGGCTTTTGCTCTTCTAATGATGTACGCTTGATTGTGCCTGGTGCCCTTGCCAGTAAAATGCTCAAAGCGTTCTCCGTTTCGCGTATATTCCTTTTCAAATCGGGTATGGTCACTTCCGCCGCGTAGCGGTTCGCCTCACTTTGTACAACGGCAGCACCAGTCACTATAGCACTTTCTTTAAGCGCCTTCATGGTCTCTACGTCGGAGATACGGTTTTTAAGCGTTTGCTCTGTAATAGCCAGCTGCTGATCCAGCGCCAACAAATTGTAGTAGTTGTTGGCTATATTGGCAATTAGTTGGGTTTGCACAGCTCTTTTGGCAGCATCGCTTTGCAGCAAGCCAGCCAAAGCCTGTCTTTTAGCACTACTTAACTTTCCCCAAATATCAGCTTCCCAGCTTGTGTTCAGGAATATCTGATAGGTGGTTGTTTTCAGGTTAAACGAGTTTGCAAACTCAGGCGGAAAGTTCAGGCCAGCGGCTGATTGCTTTGCCCGTGTTGCAGTAGCATTACCGCCCAAGCTCGGCAAGAATGCCGCACGGCTTAATTGTAAATTAGCCTGAGCCTCGTTGATACGCTGCACGGCAGTTTTCAAATCCAGGTTTTGGCTAATGCCTTCCCGGATAAGGCCTTGCAGCACAGTGTCGCTAAACAACGTACTTACCGGCAAATTGGCAATGCTGGCCGTATCTGTTATCGTAGTATCGCGGTACAGGTTATTGGTATTAACCGCAGGCCGCTCATACTTTTTGGTTACACATGAAGCAAGTACCGACACTGCCGCCAGCGCCGTAATTACTTGCTTGTTATATCTGTTAATCATTTTAAACTCTTGTCAAAATTGTGAATACTGTTTATCCTATTATTCAACTTGGGCAGCGTTCGCCTCGGCAATAACAGGCTCAGGCTTGGCGCCTATGCGCTCCTGTAATGCCTGGAAGATGACGAACAAGGCCGGAATAACAAATACGCCGAATATTGTACCGATCAGCATACCGCCTACCGCACCAGTGCCAATTGAACGGTTACCTGCTGCACCGGCACCGGTTGCCAGCATCAGCGGAACCAGACCAAAGATAAATGCAAATGAGGTCATCAAAATCGGTCTTAAACGAGCTACAGCGCCATCAATAGCGGCTTGCACAATACTCTCGCCGGCACGGCGACGTAAAACGGCAAACTCCACAATCAAAATCGCATTCTTAGCCAGCAAACCAATAAGCATGATGAGCGTGATTTGCAGATAAATGTTGTTTTCCACACCAAATATTTTGGCGAATAAAAATGCACCAGCCAAACCAATTGGCAATGATAACAATACGGCAAACGGTAAAATGTAGCTTTCGTACTGTGCACTTAACAGGAAGTAAACGAATACCAAACACAGCATAAAGATGAATATGGTTTGGCTACCACCTGCAATCTCCTCACGGGTAAGGCCCGAAAATTCATATCCATAACCGGCAGGCAAAGTCTGCGCTGCAACTTCCTGAATTGCCCTGATAGCGTCGCCTGAGCTGTAGCCTGGCTTAGGTGCACCTGTAACGGAAATAGAGGTAAACAAATTGAAACGGTTTATTGATTCCGGACCGTAGGTTTTGGTCAGAGTAACAAACTCAGATATTGGTGCCATAACACCATTGTTGGTTCGTACAAATATACCGTTCATGCTTTCAGGCGTACCTCTGTAACTGGCATCAGCCTGTATCATTACGCGGTATTGCTTACCAAATTCGTTAAAGTTTGATGCGTATAAACCACCGTAATAACCTTGTAATGTTCCCAAAACAGAGCTTACTGATACATTAGCCTCTTTACATTTAGCAACGTTCACATCTACTTTATACTGAGGGAAGTTGGTGTTGAAGAAGGTAGTACCGTATTGAATTTCCGGACGCTGGTTTAAAGCACCCAGGAATTTCCCATTTACTTCGGTAAATTTCTGGATAGAACCACCAGTTTTATCCTGAACCTGGAATTCGAAACCACTGCTGTTACCAAAGCCTTGTAATGATGGTGGTACAAAGAATAGCACACGTGCACCTTTGATGCCGCCCGTCATGCCAAACAATTTGCCTGTAACGGCATTTACATCGTGCTCCGCTCCCTTGCGCTCATCCCACGGTTTAAGTTTGATGAAGACGGCTGCATAAGAACCACCTGCGCCGCTCAATATACCCTGACCTGCAATACGCGTAGCCGATTCAACCTCGGGCAAACTTTTAGCCATGGCAGAAACCTGGTTGGCTATCTGTGTAGTACGCTCCAAAGATGACGATGGAGGTAAGGACACGTCGCCAATGATAAAGCCCTGATCTTCGTTTGGTACGAAAGCGCTTGGTGTTGTTTTGAGCAGGAACCAGAATAACACAGCAAACACCGCAATACCAGCAACGGCAATCCATTTTTTGGCAGCTAAAAAGCTTACCGACTTTTTGTATTTACCCGTTAGTGCATCAAAACCAGTATTGAAGGCAGAGTAAAAGCGTTGTAAAAAGCCGGTTTTGTGATGCTCACCTTCCGGGTGCGGTTTTAATAACAGCGCACATAAGGCCGGGCTCAAGGTTAAAGCGTTTACAGCTGAAATCAAGATTGATATAGCCAGCGTTAAACCAAACTGCTTGTAGAATACACCTGTTGAGCCTGTAATGAACGATACCGGAATAAATACCGCAGCCATAACCAATGTAATAGATATAATAGCGCTGCTAATCTCGCTCATGGCCTCAACCGTAGCGGTTTTGGCCGATTGTGCACCATGATCAAGTTTGGCGTGTACCGCCTCAACCACCACGATGGCATCATCCACCACAATACCGATGGCCAGTACTAATGCAAACAGGGTAAGCAGGTTGATGGTAAAGCCAAACACTTGCAGGAAGAAGAATGTACCTACGATAGCCACTGGCACAGCAATAGCCGGAATCAGGGTTGAGCGGAAATCCTGCAAGAAAATGAATACCACAATAAACACCAGGATAAATGCTTCAACCAGTGTATGAATTACCTTTTCGATAGAAACATCGAGAAACTCATTGGCACTGAAGATAGCGATAGGCTTTACCCCCGGAGGAAAGGTTTTTGCAGAAGCTGCAATTGTTTCCTCACACTGTTTAATCATTTCGTGGGCGTTTGAACCGGCGGTTTGATACACTGCAATTGCTATGGAGGGGTTACCGTTGGTTTCGGAATTACTTGCGTAACTAAGGGAACCTAACTCAACCTTGGCAATATCACGCAGACGCAAAATCTGTCCGTTGGTAGCCGAGCGGATTACGATGTTCTCGAACTCGCCTGGTGTTTTTAAACGTCCTTTGTATTTCAAAACATACTCGAACGACTGATTACTGTTCTCGCCAATTTTACCTGGTGCTGCTTCTATGTTCTGCTCTGCTAAAGCGGCATTAACATCGTCAGGAATTAATCCGTAAGTAGCCATTACATCCGGTTTAAGCCAGATGCGCATAGAGTAATCCTGCTGACCGAAAACGCTGGCATCACCTACACCGTTAATACGTTTTAATTGCGGCAGCAAGTTGATGTTGGCATAGTTCTGCAAAAAGGTTTGATCGTATGATTTGTTGGTACTCGAAATAGCGAATACCATAACCATACTACTTTGCTGTTTAGCAGTGGTTACACCAGCCTTGGTAACCTCGGCAGGCAATAAGGGCGTAGCTTTAGATACCCTGTTCTGCACATTTACCGCTGCCAGATCGGGGTTAGTACCCAGCTTAAAGTATACCGTTATTGTAGCGCTACCATTGTTACTGGCAGTTGAAGTCATGTAGGTCATGTTCTCCACGCCGTTAATCTGTTCCTCAAGCGGAACAATAACGCTGTTCATAACCACATCAGCGTTGGCACCCTGGTATGATGCAGAAACCACAACCGTAGGCGGCGCAATTTCGGGATACTCTGATATTGGCAGCGATGTGAGCCCCAGTATACCCAGTATCACTATAATAACCGATATCACCGTTGATAATACCGGTCTTTCTATAAATTTACGTAACATAATTAAGATTTATGTTGAGCAGTTACTGCATCACTGTTTTCAGCAAGCATGAACTGTACATATGAAAAATTACTTTAAATCCTGGTAAACTTTGTCTTCACCCTGCATGTCAGGTTTAATGGTCATGCCATCCTGCATGTTGGATGTACCTTCAAGCACAACGGTGTCACCTGCTTTTAAACCGCTGGTTACCACAAAGTATTGGCCCGATGCTAAGTCCATGATTTGAATTTCGGTACTTTTAACCGCGCCTTTAGCATCAACCACGTATACGAAGCGTTTACCCTGCAGCTCATAAGTTGATTTTTGCGGCACCAGAATAACATTTTCTAAAGACTGTGGGATACGTATAGTTGCACTGCCACCGCTCCTGATAAGGCGCATTGGGTTGGGGAACGTAGCACGGAAACTGGCCGAACCGGTTTCGGTATTTATTAAACCACTTATGGTTTCTACGCGGCCCTTTTCAGGATAATTGCTACCATCTGATAATATTAATGATACCTGTGGCAGTTTAGCTAACTTAGCTTCAAGCGTTTTACCTTCATAATGTCTTGAGAACTCAAGCAGCTGCTTTTCATTTAACGAGAAATAGGCATATACATTACCGATATTTGAAACGGTGGTTAACGGCTGCGTTGTGCTGCTGTTTACCAAGCTTCCCAATTTGTAAGGGATAGTACCTACCACACCGTTTACCGGGCTGGTTACTGAAGCATAACCCAGGTTGGTTCTTGCATTGGCCAAATTAGCGTTGGCTTGTACCAAAGCGGCTTTACGTGCCTGCAATGTGTATTGAGCTGATTCCAGTTCGTAGTGGCTGATGATATCTTTCTCTACCAGTGGTTTAGCTTTATTTACCTGCAGTTGCGCTGCACTTACATCGGCTTTTGCACTGGCTACTGCTGCCGCTGCATTGTTAATATCCTGGGTATACTGAGGAGCGCTGATATGAAACAGCAACTGGCCTTTTTTAACCACGCTGCCTTCATCAATATAGATACGATCAATGTAGCCATCAATTTTTGGCCGGATCTCGATGTTTTGTTGTCCTTGCAATGTTGCAGGGTAATCGCTGTTTAAGGTTGTGTTTTTAGCTTCTATTTTAAATACCGGAAAGCTTTGTACCGGTGGTGGCCCGCCGGCAGCGGCTGCACCGCCCTGATTTTGCTTATTGCCGCATGACGACAATAACAGCATAGCCGATCCAAAGCCTGCTAATAGTTTTGCTGTAGTTTTCATGAATTTGTTGATATGCAATGTGTTGATGTGATGATGCATGGTTGATTATGTAAGGTAACTTACTGATGTATACCTGCTGTTAAACAGGCATGAATTTTACTTGAATATCATTTCGCAGATGAGCTTCTTCCGCTCGTTGATCATATCTGTATAGCCCGAGTCACTAAAATTGAACATTTCCTTAAACAGAGGCGCCATAATGAGCGGATAAACCATGAGCGAAAACAGATTCATCAGAAAATGTACTGGGTTCATGGGCTTTATATGTCCGGCATCCATCTCTGTCTGTATCTGCGCCAAAAAGCTCTTTATTTTCTGAGGCTTACTTTCGTCATGTATACGGCAACTATCATTCAGTATCTCCGTTACTAGAAACGTTTCCTGATATGGAAATGCGACAGCCTCTGTTAAAAAAACATCAATCAGGTTTTCAATCTTTTTCTTGAACGGCAAATCAGACTCCATAACGGTGTCTAATCTTGCATTTAGGCCTTGCATGGCTTCTTTAAAAACCTGCTGAATCAGAATATCTTTTGAACGAAAATAGTAATGCAGCAACGTACGGTTTACACCTGCAGCATCTGCAATATCTTGTGTAGTTGCATGAAGCTTGCCTTCTGCAAAAAAGATCCGTTTGGCTGTATCTTTTATTAACTGTTCGGTACCTGTATCTCTTAATGCCATTTGTTTGACAAAAATGTTAAACAAAATTGAAAACAGCAAGAATGATAAGCAAGTACTTATTTTATTGACAATTTAATGAAAGTATTAAATAAATTTTAAACAGCTGAACGTTTTTTGTTAGAAAATAAAAAGGCGGCTTTGTTACAAATTAACAAAGCCGCCTTACAATAAATTTCTGCAACCTATCAGGCTACTGCTTCGCTTTTTTGTTCAACTGACAGCACGCCGTTGCCTTCAATCAAAAAACAAACAAGCCCTAATAGCACGGAAACCGATAGCCAGTACTCCGAATATGGCTTTAGATAGCTTTGCTGTACATTCACAAACAGCACAGCTACCAAAAGTACCGGCAAGTTCAGCAAGCAAAACAAACGCGTGTACGAGCCAATGGCTATAAAAAAGCCACCGGCAATGTGAAGAATAATAATTAAATGGGCCAAAATACTGATACATACTGCTGTACCCAGCATGCTATCCATCATTAATTTGGTAAAAGCACCAAGGTTGGCTGCAAAGGCGAGTCCCTTCCAGATCAACACAATACCTAAAGCTATCCTGAAATAGTCTAACCACTTAGGGTGATGACAATCGCCCCAGTGCTGAATTTTGGTGAGCAACTTCATAAGAAATTTATAATTTGGTTATTATAAATTTACGAAGATAGAGTCTGAAAAAACCAACAATATTTAGAAAATATTTTCATGCCATATTGAGGTCATCTTCCCATTTAAACCAAGTTTACATCTTCTACGCTGAGAGTTCATGAAGGCTAATTCGTAAATTTGAGTTTTAAAGAAACGTTTGAGTACTGCACCCCAATTTCGCTTATCTGAACTGGCCGGCATTGTAGCCGGTGTAATGGACCAAGTATTTTCTGGCCGTGCATTTTGGGTAATTGCTGATGTAACGAGCCATAGTTACAGGGCAGGCAAAAACCATCACTATTTTGATCTGGTTGAGAAAGATTCGCAAAGCAGTACTATCATCGCCCGCTTTTCGGCACGTGCGTGGACGGATGGCGCAGAACAGATAGCCACTTTTGAACAGAGCACCGGTCAACGGTTTACAAATGATATTAATGTGCTTGCCTTAGTAAGCCTGCAGTATCACCCGGCTTTTGGCTTACAGCTGATACTGCACGATATTGATACCAATTTCACACTCGGCACACTCGAAAAGCAAAAGCAAGCTACTTTGCAGCGCCTGCTTACCGACAATGCAGAGCATGTACGCTTAAAAGACGGCACCTATGTTACCTTTAATCAGGAGCTGGAACTGCCCAGAGTTGTACAGCGTATAGCTGTTATCTCATCAAGCTCATCGGCAGGGTATGAAGACTTTGTGCATACGCTTAAGCATAACCCGTATGGGTACACATTTAAAACTGACCCATATTTTACCGTGGTGCAAGGCGAAAATAACGCACAGTTTATTGTAGAAAAGCTGATTGAAATATTTCATTCCGGTAAACCTTATGATGCGGTGATCATCATTCGGGGTGGTGGCGCACAAACAGATTTGCTTCTTTTTGAGCAGTATGCCATAGGCAGGGCCATTGCCCGCTTCCCTATTCCTGTTATTACAGGTATAGGTCACCACAAAAATGAAACGGTTGCCGACCTGATGGCGCATACTTCTGTAAAAACGCCTACAAAAGCAGCTGAGTTTATTATAGCAAGAAACCGGGATTTTTATGATGAAATAATTTCACTCGAAAAAAGCATCATTATCCACTCACAACAACTGCTTGCCGATCGTAATCAAGGGTTAGCCCAACTCAATACCGGTTTAATCAATGCTGTTAAAGACACTTTAAATGATCAGCAGCAGGCACTGGCATTAAAAAATCAGCAGATTGCATTGGATAGCCAAGCATTGCTATTCAAGCACCGGACCAGCTTACACATGCTGGCAGGCAACATAACCGGCCGCCCGGAAATGCTATTGTATCAAAAGAAATGCGATTTAGCTTATGCCTTGCAAAGCATTAAAATATGCAGCAAGCACCGAGTTAAAAGTGAAGAGCTGTCTATTAACAGGTTTGAAGCCAGTATACGGATGCTGCAACCAGAGAACATACTAAAGAAGGGCTTTGCTATTTTGAGCCATAATGGTAAGCTATTGCACAGTGCAGAAAACATTGAAATTGGAAACGTGGTTGATATAAAACTTGCCGATCAAACCTTATCAGCCCAAGTTATTAGTAAAAACGAAAACTATGAATGAAACCTTAACATACGAACAGGCCTACGAGGAGTTGGCCGAAATTGCGGAAGCCCTGGAGTCGGAAACTATTTCGGTTGATGAACTGGCAGAGAAAGTAAAGCGGGCCTCCTACCTGGTTACTTTATGTAAAAGCAAATTGCAAAGTACGGAAGCCGAAGTAAACCACATCATTAACCAAATGGAGCAGAACAGCAAGTAGTTGATCTTACTGCGTCTGATCTTCTGGTAAATTTTCATGATTAAGCAGTTGCAGCAAGTCCTCTTTATTGAGCGACCGGATAACTGAGGCATCCGTTCGAATAAGATCATTGGCCAGATCCCGTTTGGTTTGCTGCATAACCATCATCTTCTCCTCTACTGTGCCCGGACAGATTAAACGTACAGCTACAATGTTTTTATCCTGACCTATACGGTGACAGCGGTCAATGGCCTGGTTTTCAACAGCCGGATTCCACCATGGGTCAACCAGGTAAACATAGTCAGCCTCGGTTAAGTTGAGGCCTGTTCCACCAGCTTTTAGGCTGATCAGGAATACGCGTATGTTATCATTGGTTTGAAAAGCATTTACCACGCCCTCTCGGTTTCGGGTTTGGCCGGTAAGGTAGCTGTATCCTATCCCCCGTTTAATTAACTCAGCCTTAATCAGATCGAGCATAGTTACGAACTGTGAAAACACGAGTATTTTATGGTGCGCCTGTTTACCTTCAATCTGCTCCAGCAGCATGTCAATTTTGGCAGACGCATCGCCCGGCATTTTTTCTCCTTTAATCAGCAATGGTGAATTGCAAATTTGTCGCAACCTGGTTAAACCCTTCAGCACGTTCATTGAGCTTTTCTTGAGCACATCGCCTGTTGTTGCCGAAATGTATTCCCGGAATTCTTTCTCGTAAGCATCGTATATTTTGCGCTGTTGCGGCTTCATTTCGCAATAAAGCACCATATCTGTTTTCTCCGGAAGCTCTGTAGCCACCTGCTGTTTTGTACGCCTTAGTATAAATGGCTTAATTTTTTCCTGCAACTCTGCCGTGCGTTTGTTGCTCTTAAAGCTATCAATCGGTGAAGAATAAATGTCCTTAAAATACTGCTTACTGCCCAGCAAACCCGGACAGGCAAACGAAAGCTGCGCATACAAATCAAAAGTGTTGTTCTCAACAGGTGTACCTGTAATCACGATCTTATTTCGCGAGTTTAGCAGGCGCACCGCTTTGTAGCGTTGCGATTCTGGATTTTTAATGTTCTGGGATTCATCCAGAAAGATGTAATTAAAATTATAGTCTTTTAGAAAGTTTACGTCAGAAAGTAAGGTACCATAAGTAGTCAGCACCACTTCATATTTGTCGAAATCAGCAACCTGCTTGGTACGCTCAGATCCGTACAGGGTACAAACTTTTAATGAGGGTGCAAACTTTTCAACCTCTTGCTGCCAGTTAAAAATTAATGATGTTGGTACAATCAGTAAATTGGTATTATGGCTAACTTTATGACGCTGCAATAAAATAAAGGCAAGTATCTGAATAGATTTACCCAAACCCATGTCGTCTGCCAAACAGCCACCGAAATTAAAATTATCCAGAAAGTTAAGCCAGTTTAAGCCCTGCCGCTGGTATGGGCGCAATTCGCCACACAAATCAGGTGGAACAGCCACGTGTTGTATGGCATCAAAATTTGCCAGCTTGTTTCTGTAAATATTTAGTTCATCCTGCACGCCGTCATCAAGCTGTTCGGCGTCATATAACTGCTCAATAGCTGTGAAATTTATCTTTGGGATACGAATGGTATGTTCGTCGGCTATTTCACCAGCATTGAAGTATTTACTGAATTTTTCGATCCACTCGGCTGGTAAAATTCCCAGTGTGCCGTCATCCAGCTGTATGTACTTACTCTTGTTTTTTACCGCCCGATAAATTTTCTTGAGTGCAGCCCTCGTACGGCCAAACCGTACACCTACTTCGGTATTAAACCAGTTAATACCGCTTAATACTTTAATGCTGATTTTGACTTTGTGCGGGTTTAATTTATTCCCCTCCAGTTCGTTAAAACCTAATATGGTAATATGATGATTGCGCCACTCCTCAAACACGTTTAAAAACCAATCTTCATCTAAAAAGAACTTTTTGTGCAGGTAAAAGTATTGCAGGTCGCTCTCCAACTGTTCCTCTAAGTGAGGGTGCTGCCGGATGAGCAGCGATGTAAAATCATCCTCCTCGGCCTCATTGCGATAAACCATGAATTCTCTTCCGCGCTCGTCGGTACTATAAATTTGCCTTTTAGTGCGTATGGATATTTCAACCTCACCGTAGCGCATCACCGGTATCAACATTACATGTGCGCCAAAGTCCGATAGATAAATGATCTTCTCTGCCTGCCCGGTAAAACCTTGCTGCTCCAGCTGACTTTGGCTGGCCGGTTTGATATGCCTGTACTCTACCTTAATCTTGTCTTCTAACTTAGAAAGTACCTGCGTTTTAAACTCCGGAAATTTTGATTGGTGGATGAGCAAATTGTCGGGCTTTTTGGCAAACAGTTCAATAACGTTTATAACTTGTAAGCTATCAACTAAATATAGCACTTTATCATACTTAACAAAGTAGGTAAAACACAGCTGAACATCTTTGAGCAATACAACCTTGCCGCTTATTTTAACGCTACCCGAAACCTCATAAAACTGATTTTGAAGTGTAACAGTCAGTTTTAAATCACCTGGTAAAACCTTAACAACAGTAGGCTCAATGGAAGCAGCGGTTACCTTATCAGATACATCACTATTATGATAAAAGAAACTGTAGCCTAACGGATTTTTTGTGATAGCACGCAAAGCTGCAATGTCCGTTTCACTTCGCTTAATATTGAGATGGTTCTGAAACTGGTTTACACCTGTAAAAAATCTTAGCTGCCCGTGATCTTCTGTTTGCCAAACCTTATCTAATGGCGGCACCAAAGTAAGCGGATTTTTAATTTTTCCATCTTTGGTGGATTTTGCCTGGTACAGCTCAACAAACAGGTATTTATAGTATTTATACTGTTTAATTACCACACAATTGATGATATCTGTATTGTGATCGTCTGTTGCTATTGGCAAAGCCTCGGGTACAATCATTTCTCTGAATGATGTAAGGCTTTCTTTTGTAACAGGCAATAGTGCTGGTGATTTGGGGGCGATAACAAGGCTACTGTTTGTTATGCTGATACTGAAGAAATCATCAAGATTCTTTTCATGCTGTAAACCGTAATCAACAGCAAACTTCCGCAGCTTGTCATGACGTAACCGGTAATCATAAAACGCCCGGTAATCATCCTTCCTGATTATGGCTGTTAGCACTAGGGCCTGATGCTCGCATAGGTTACCGGCAACGGCCTTGCATTGGCAGGATATATGTAATTGTGTTGCCTGCTGTACCAATGTTACGGTAGGGAAGCCAGTAATCAGCGTACTGCTGAACGCGCCCTGGTTAATCTCCAAAAACAGCGGCTTTATTTGTTGCCAGCTCTTGCTGTCAGCATCATAATTACCACTGGTATAACGGGCAATCAGCATTTCTGATAACTGTGCAACAGTTATATTGCTGAAGACAAGACTATGTTGTGCTTCCTCATTCCCCGCCCGCATTATTACCTTATTACTCACCTAACAGCTGCAAATAAATTACCGTTACTGCTTTTTATCAATCAGCAATCTCAATCCACACCGGACCATGATCGCTTGACTTTTCCCAGCCGCGTACATGCCGATCAACACCGGCCGCAGTTAAACGGCCATCTAATTCGGGGCTCAGTAAAAAATGGTCAATCCGTAAGCCGGCGTTGCGGCCATAAGCGTTGCGGAAGTAGTCCCAAAATGTATAAATCGTTTCGTCGGGATATAGCTTGCGGACAGCATCCGTCCAACCTTGCGCAAGCAACTTTTCAAATGCAGCGCGCGTTTCCGGGCGAAACAATGCATCCTCTACCCAACGTTCCGGCTTATATACGTCGCCTTCGGTAGGTATAACATTATAATCACCGGCAAGTACGGTTGGCTTATTTTGAGCCAGTAAACCCGCAGCATGCTTTTGCAACCGTTCCATCCACTGTAGCTTGTAATCATATTTAGGGCCGGGTGCCGGATTACCGTTAGGCAAGTACAGGCAACCTATGGTAACGCCGTTGATGATAGCCTCGAGGTATCTGCTTTGTGTATCCTCTTCATCTCCGGGTAAACCCCTGCCAGTTTCCTGAATTTCATGACCGCGTGATAAGATTGCCACACCGTTCCAGCTTTTTTGACCATGCCAGATAGCATTATAACCTGCCTCCTGAATGACATCTACCGGGAACTTTTCCTGCGGTGCTTTTAACTCCTGCAGGCAAACCACATCGGGCTTGGTTTCATCCAGCCAACGAAGTAAAATGGGTAAACGGGCACCGATGCTATTAACGTTATAGGTGGCTATTCTCATATGCTATGTAATTACAAACAGAGGTTAAAAGTGCAGCTTTTATCAAATTTATACAACTGTTTGCTCACAAAATTGCTTATTTATTTAGCAAACAGAAAAGAATGAAGTTTTTTGCAGGAATCATTCCGCCCCAAGACATCGCCGACAGCATTTTGGCCATACAACGCCCGTACGGTGACAACAGGCTCGAACCACACATAACATTAAGGCCTCCCGTAACACCGGCAGATACCAACAAATGGCTATCCGCAGTTACCAATATCGCTGCCAACTACCAGCCGTTTCAGATTCAGCTAAGTGGTACGGGCCGTTTTGGCAAAGGTGTGTTGTTTATCAGTATAGAGTCTGCTCCATTGCATGAGCTGCATACCGCACTTGTGCCGGCACTTGAATTATTTGAACCAACTTCAACAGCACATAAGTTTGAGCAGTATCATCCACATATGACCCTAGGAAGGGCTTGGTGCGGCTTCACGCCGGATGCCTTCCGGCAAATGCAAGCACTGGCTGATGATTATATGGCATCGGGCTCGATTACCTTTGAGGCAACGCACATACGTATTTATCAAAAGCCAGATGATCAGGGGCGCTTTCAGCCTTATCGGGATATACCATTAGGCCGGGTATGAGTTGATTGTTTAGAGTGTGACATCATCACACCTAAAAACAAAACTTATGTTGGCATACGTCAAATTAAAGTTAAATAAATTAACATGAAGTAAAATAGGCAAAACCAATTAGGTAAGCGCAGGTTTTAATAGTAGACATTAAAATACTATTTGAATCATGACTGATAAAGATAAAATGAACCGGCGAATGGTAATTGGCGGCTTAGGTGCAGGCTTAGCAGCTGCAACCGTGTCGCCTGTTTTTGCTGCCGGCGATACATTAAACCCCAATGATATGACAGCACCTGGATTGCAAGACCCAACAACAAAATATCCCAAACCACCTTTTAAAGGTCAGTCCCAACCGTGGCCGGGGCTGGCCAGCCAAATGGACCCAAAGCCCGATCATGGCGAAACCAGTTATAAAGGTTCGGGCCGATTAAAGGGGCGCAAGGCACTGATTACCGGCGGCGACTCAGGTATGGGCCGTGCAGCGGCCATTGCTTATGCACGTGAGGGTGCCGATGTGGCAATTAACTATTACCCTACCGAAGAACAAGATGCCCGCGAGGTGATTGCGTTGATAAAAGCGGAAGGTCGGAAAGCTGTTGCTATTCCGGGCGACTTGCGCGACGAAGCTTTTTGCAAGCATTTGGTTGAAGAAGCGGTGCGCGGTTTAGGTGGCTTGGACATTGTGGTGAGCAATGCTGCACGCCAGCAAGCCCGCCAGTCAATCCTGGATATTACCAGCGAAGATTTTGATGCCACTATGAAAACCAATATCTATGCCCCCTTCTGGATTATAAAGGCAACCCTACCACACCTGCAGCCAGGATCAGCAATTATTGGTACCACATCTGAGCAGGCTTACGATCCTTCACCTGATTTGTATGATTATGCCCAAACCAAGGCAGCAACCATGAACTACGTAAAATCGTTAGCTAAACAGCTTGGCTCTAAAGGAATACGTGTAAATGGTGTTGCACCGGGGCCAATATGGACACCATTGCAGGTAAGCGGTGGCGCTACCCAGGAAAAGCTGAAAAGCTTTGGTGGTCAAACACCGATGGGCCGTCCGGGGCAACCGGTGGAATTGGCTTCCATTTATGTGCAATTGGCGGCAAGTGATGCCAGCTATGCTACGGGCCAGGTTTATGGTGCCGCAGGTGGTGCCGGCCAGCCGTAAATTGAAGGATGAAATACTACTAACTAAAAAAGGTGTATCCAAAATGGGTACACCTTTTTTTATTGGAGGCGTGAGGACGGATTCGAACCGCCGTACAAGGTTTTGCAGACCCCTACCTAACCACTCGGCCACTCCGCCTTATTATAGATTGTTACAGCGATGCTGTACCTTTTTGATTAGCCAGCTGGTCAATCACCTTAAGCATTCCGGCAAACTCCTTTTTGTCGTACAAGCGAGTGAGGTAAGCTATATTTCCGTTTTGGTCAATCACCACATTACGTGTTACGCCACTTTTCTTATCGGCAAACCTGCCGAATATTTCCGCACTCGGATCAAGTGCTAACGGATAAGTAATCTCCATATCTTTATGGAACTTTTGTACCTTCGGTAGCGGCTCATCTCTATCTACTCCTATCAAAACTACATTCTTGCTTTGATAAGCTTTCCAAACATCATTTTCCAGATGCGGCATTTCCTTCCGGCAAACACTGCACCAGCTTGCTGTAAACTGTAAAACCACCACTTTGCCCCGCAGTTCCTTCAAGGATGTTTTTTCTCCGTTTTGCAGCACCAATTCAAAATCGTCAGGGGCCTTGTCGCCTACTTTTACCAAATAACCGCGATCATCAGCAGTTGTGTCTTTAGTTGTGTTGTTATTGACCTGTGCACGTAAAGTATGAGAGCTGATACCCAGTATAACAGTAAGTGATAGGACAGTTAAAAGCTTTTTCATGAACATATATTTAATGCATTAAGCGGCAACACTCTGATAAATTTGCTGCAATACTCCAATAACCAAATCAATCTCGGCTTTGGTATTAAACTTACTAAAAGAGAACCGGATGTGTTGTTTATCCTCATCGGCACCTAAGGCTTGCAGCACATGCGAGGCCGAACCGGTTGAACAAGCACTACCGCCTGAAACGGAAATTTGCTGTTCGTCCAAACATCGCAGCAAACCTGGCTCATTATGCAGTGCCGGGAAAGCTACGCTTAAAACCGTATATAAACTTTTTTCAGCATTGGCAGAATTAGCGTTGAAGCTTACCTCAGGCACCTCATCAAGCAAACGTTCAATTAAATAATTTTTGAGGTTTTGGATTTGCTGCTGATGCTCATCTAAATGGGCGTAGGCAAGTTGTAAAGCTTGGGTTAAACCTATGATGCCATGTATATTTTCAGTACCGGCACGCAGCCTACCCTCCTGTCCGCCTCCATGAATCAGGCGGCTAAGTTTCACACCTTTACGGCAAAAAAGAAAGCCAATGCCTTTGGGGCCATGAAATTTATGCGCCGATGCAGCTAAAAAGTGCACCTTCAACTTCTGCAAATCATGGCGGTAATGACCTATGGTTTGCACGGTATCTGTATGGAAAAGGGCATTATATTTTTCACAAAGCTCACCAATAACCTCAATATCATTCAAATTACCAACCTCGTTATTGGCATGCATTACCGAAACCAAACTGCGGCTGTGTGATTGAAGTAAAAGCTCGAGGTGTGCTAAATCAAGGTTGCCCTTTTCATCGTGCTCGATAAAGCTAAGCTTGATGTGTCCTTTCGCCTGCAAATCAATCAACGTATGTAATACGGCATGATGCTCAAAACGGGTGGTAATAACGTGCGAAACGCCTTCAGCATACACGGCAGAAAGTATAGCTGTATTATCGGCTTCAGTGCCTCCCGAAGTAAATATAATCTCTTGCGGGGATGCGTTCAATAAACCTGCTATTGTGGCCCTGCAATCTTCAATTGCCTGACGTGCCTGCCGGCCCTGCTCATGGTGCGATGAAGGATTACCGTAATGGTTCAGCAAATAAGGCGTCATAGCATCGAATACTTCTTTATCTAAGGGTGTGGTTGCTGCATTGTCAAGGTAAATTCTCATGGCTAAAATTTTTTAAATAAATGATTAAATGAATTTACTTATGCCAGAGAGACTGCCGGGCAAGCCAGCTTTACAAGTTGGTTAACTTGTTATCTTATCTTCCTCCTGTGTTTATGTACAAGAGCAGGAATTAGCACCTTTCACCAGCTTAAAGCTGGCATAGGTTGCTAAGACTTCGCAGGGCCTTTCCCTCAGTCTTTCTGGATAAGTATAAAAAGAACGTTCACTAAACAGCATCAAATATAAAACTATAATCTATAAAATCTATATATTTTGTAGATTATTTTTAATTTATTTAGCCGCCGTTAAAAGCTCCAGCTTTTTTGTATCACGATAACTTAAATACAAAGGAATCATGCATAGCGCACCAAACGAACAATCAACCAACCGCCAGTAAAAAGGGATATTACGGATGGGTCCGACGATGAAGGCTAAAGGAAAAATAAGTACACTGGCTATCATACCGAATTGTATCACCCAAATGTTCCGAACAGGATCTTTATACGGCCCAACATAAACTATAGCTATTACAATATGCGCAAATGCTAACCAATCGGTTCCATAACTAAGATACGGGTATAGCTCATTGGTGTTATGTATGGCTATATATATGGTATGAACCCAATTTGAAATAAAGCTATCACCTGCAGGGAGGTGTTTGAGCCAAAAGGCCAGTTCAGTTTCAATTGGAAAGGCCGTTACGCCACTAATAACTAAGCCAAAAATGATGATCGCGATATTGATTCTTATGCGCCTGTACAGGCGTTGTGTTTGATTAGTTTCCATAGAATTGTAAATTGAAAATATTTTTAACCAGCAGCTGTTTTACTGCTGTGCGTAATGTAGTTTGGTTGGCTGTATTAACGTTGATCAGGTAAAACAACTTGTCGTTTTTTAAAGCCTGCCAGCGCCAATGCAATTGGTCTACGCTTCTTGAAGTACCATCATCAAACCACCAGGCTGTGTAAATGCGGTCATGCCCTTTTTCAAGCACGCCGGTGTATATATCTACGCCGTCAACTTTTTCCTTCTTAACACTTTTGAACCGGTAGCCGCTACCTACCCAACAAACTGTCGGGTCGTGTTCGGGAGCATAAAAAGCTGTTGGTTTTAGATACACAAGTGCGCTTGCATTATGTAGCTTGAGGATGCCACCCGGCAAGACACTCTTTTGGTAGCCTGCAACTTGTATGCTTGTTTGTGCCGGACGATAAACCGTATCTACCGTTGTTCGGTGATAAGCTGCACATGTAAATGCAATAAGTAAGCAGAAATGCAATAGCGGATATAACAAACCGACAGACTTCTGCTGGCTAACAGCAGCAGCAATGCCATCGCTTCCAAAACGGCGAATCGCCAACTGGATGATATATAATATTGGCATTAAAACATATAGTGTTAAACAAAGCAGTCCTATGGCATCATGCATAACCGTATCTGGCATCGCTTTGAAAAGCACCAGCATAAGTATCCTTAAAAAGTTGGATACGATGTTTAGCGCTATGGTCATGATCGTAAGCAGTAAAAGATGGATGAACCCCAAGGCCTTGCCCAGCTTATGCTGATAAATAGCGATCACCAGAAAACAGATGAGCAACGATGTAACCAGCATATTTAAACCTGCGCAAGCCGGGTCGACTGCAAATTCATACCCGTCAACAGCTATTTGATTACCAACTGCCAGTGCCGTTTTGCCGCATGCTTTCAATACATTTGCCGCCTGCTCGCTTAACCATAAGCGTACAGGCAATTCAAATAAACGGGTAATATGCTTACACACCGGCGAAACAAGCAGAATCAGAAATAAAATTACCGGATTAACTTTACCCCAACTGCTTTCAACAAGTAACAGTACTGCAAGCAGCATGGCCGTAAACAACGCTGTTTTTACTGGCAACAATATAGCCAGTATCACAGCTACTATAGCCGGTATCAAATAACGTACGGACCGCTCTCCTCTGTACCTTAGCACTATTACCGGTATAATAGCGAGTGCCAGGTACACATTCCAATCCCATGCAAAATAACCAGGAACTAACCATACCGCAGAGCCTGCGTAAAACAGCCCGATTAATGCTGCAAGCCACGCCTGTGATAACGATTTTGCATGGGTATTACCCATTAATAAATCAGGCAGCATAATTACGTATTGCGGGTTTAAACATGCTATAAGCTATTACCAAGGCGGTTAATATAATCAGCATCCATTCTTTAGGTTCGGGCACAGCTCCGGATGATTTCATGGAGGCATTTTTCAGGCTGTTCTTATTCTCATCAATACCAAATCTTTCATAATCCTTTTGGCTCTCCAGCACAATCATGCTCGATACTGGACTAACGATATAACCTCTTTCTGCCTCGGCTATCAGCTCCGGGCGAATAAGATTCTTGTTGAAGTAATCAGCCCCGGCTTTTTTCATAATGTCATTGTAAGTAAACAATCGCATCAAGTGATCTGGCGCTGTATTTCCGGTCTTCTTATTTTTTGTTTGCTGTATCATTAAACCAGCATGCTCAATTACCACGGTAGAGTCATTCTCCTGCACACCAGCAAACTGTTGTGATTTTAGTCGGGTGGTTAAATCAGTGATCGTACCCTGCTCGTAGTTAAGTACCCGCAACTCTTTTAGCGCTTTCAGATATGGCGTGGTTTCTGTACCCAAATTAAAAATTCGGATTTGCTTAGGCTCTTTTAAATAATGAGTCAGACTTTTAGAGAATTCGCTGTCATTCAAATCTTGTAAACCTGGTGATGCACCATTGTTTTTGGTGATGAGCAAAGCATCTTCGGGATGTGCAATTTCAAATACGGGAAACAAACTAAAGTTCTGTGCAGTGGCTATCTCATAAACATCCTGTGCATTGTTATTATCAATACCAACGAGCGAACCTGAATAGGCATAAACTCTTTTACCTTTCAGTAAGTTAAGTAAAGTAAGATATTCCTGTTTAGACCATGAAGCATTCAAATCCAGGTAAACCGATTGCGGGTTGAATTGCGTTGCATGGGGCTGATAAGCTTTTAGCTGATAAGTGGTATCTGCAAAAGTAAAACCCGTAGTAGCCAGCTGTGGTGCAAAGCAGGATAGCTCCCAATAAGGCTTAAAATCGCGGTTAAGCTGGTACACACCAAGGTTCACCTGCTTTGCCCCCTCCGGCAGTTTAATGCCACCAGGCTTATTACCATCATAACTGATCTGCAGGGTTTCGACTGCATTCTTTGCAGTTGGCCCGTCGAAATAACTGTTTTCGTAAAACAAACTACCGTTTTGGTAGCGCAGCGGACTGGTAATGCCTATACGGAATAAGCGATTTTCTTGTGGTGTGCATGGAAATACCCTAACCGTAACAGTGTTTCCTTCCTGCCAGTGTACCACGGATGGATCGTGCACTTCTACGCCCACTACCGTTTTGTAGGCAGAATCAGCCTTAGCCTGTGTAGTTAACCGCGACTTTTCCTCATGCCCGTTAATCCATAATGATAAGGAACTAACCACTGATCCTTCCGGCATATGGAAGGTATAAATTGCTTCTTCCTGATTCCACGCTCCCTCAGCAATGTTATGTACCGTTAGGCTTTTCTCGGTATATGCCATGCGGTATTGTGGGTATAATTTCACATTGCTTACCACACTTGAAGTTTGCAGGTGATCGCCCGTCCAAAGGCGATCCTGTGCATGGTGGCGTGCGTCATACATGGATTTCAAAATATTTATGCGCGCTTTTCGATCCAGATTAGGTTCGCTGAAAAGCAAGCTGGCGATAACCACCAACGGGTCGTGCACCTTACGCTCATCGAAAGATTGTGATGGCAAACCGGCAAAGAAAAAGTCGCCCTGCGGATTGGCTTCTTGGTAAACCAGGCCGGCTTTCAGGATACGTTCATTAATAGCTGTTTTTTCAACCCCCTGGCTTACCGCCACCCAGGCAGGTAGCTTACCATCATTGAGGGTGGCTTGGTTCATTAATAAATCAATCTTTTGGTTGCTTTTATTCCACATAATCAGGAACACCATTAAGGCAATAAGCGGTGCCGTAAAACCGGCCCCGAATAGGCAAAGTACAGCCCGATCTTCCCTACCAACCCGAATCAGTAATATGATACTTAGAACTGCTAAAAAAGCTGGAATAAATGTGTGCAGCGATATACCTAAACCAATAATAGCAACTACACTTAGAGCATACAGCGGAACAAGGTAGATGGCATAATAAACAAACAGCAAGCAGGCAGCACCCAAAAAGAAGTACACCATATTCTGTAAATACTTCGGCATAGCTGCACTGAACGCCGCCAGCAAAAAAGTAACTGACGAGATAACAATCCAAACGCAAAGCCAGTCGGCCGAGTCGTTGAAAACATTCATTTGCCGGTTCAAAGCAAATGCACTTATAAACCACAACATCAATAAAATTGCAGTATGCGATAGTTTAGCCTTTGAAAGCCGCCATCCGGAATACCATACCGTATCTATAAATAAGGTAACTAAATAGGTTATGGAAAACAGGTAGTTCAAAAAGAATATACCTGTGCTTACTCTTGTGGCTGTGTTAAGCGATACACAAAAAACAATGGCAGACAGACTGGTAAGTACCAAACCCCACCTGGTGAGTTTGTCTTGAAATAAGGTTTTGACGAATGTGTTCATATTTTAAAAGTACTTTGTATTTCAAAGTTATTGGATAAAAAAATTATGGCTTTTGTTGTTTTATTAAATTTTCGAGTGCTTCGAGGTGTTTTTTAAACGCTGAGATGCCTTTATCAGATGCCAGATAACGGGTATTGGGCTTTCTGCCCAAAAAAGATTTGTTCACCGTAATATACTCCTCCTTTTCCAAAGCCTTTAAGTGCGATGCCAGGTTGCCATCGGTCACCTCAAGCAAATCTTTCAGAGAATTGAAGTCATAGCTTTCGTTCGCCACCAAAACGCTCATAATTTGCAGGCGTATGCGGTTTTCAAAAGCCTTATCAAAATTATTAAGCGATATTTTCACGGTCGTATTTAAAATGCATAATGGTACCGTACACAATGTGCAGTACACCAAAGCCCATAGCCCAAAACATTAATCCAAAGCCCGGCATTGCGGCGGCAATTAAGCCAAGTATAATATCACATATACCCAGCCATTTCACATCACCAAAAGTATGCTGGCTGGCGGCCACCAGCGCCAGGCCATAAAATATAAGACAGGTAGCAGCGATAACACCGTAATGCCCCTGCCAAATTAAAATCATGGCAAAAGCACCTCCGGTAAACAATGGCAAACTGCCGCTAACCAGCAGCGCCCTACTGGTAGGGTTCCAGATAGTTTGCCTTTTACGACGCGCCTTACGTACGGTTAACAACAGGCCCGTACCTACCGATAAAACAAGTACACCACAAGCTACAGCTAAAAGCTGCCAGGTAAGCCATTCATTATAGTCGCGTACATAGGGATCAAAATCGCCATACAGCAACTTATAACCAATAGCCGCCCCTATTAATGCATAAATGCCAGCCATAACGCCCGATAAACCACTGAGGGAAATGAACTTAGTTGACCGCTCCATCATATTTTTGATAGAGCTTATTTCGGCATAAACGTCTTTGTGTTCCATTTAAAGTACTTTGCAATTCAAAGTAAAGTAAAAGAACTCGTGCTACCAAATTAATTTCGAATTTTATTTACCAATCATTGCTCAGCAAATAGATCACAAAGGCTGCTGCGCCTGCTATCAATGTATTCAAAAAGTTTACGGTATCGTTTTTAATTACGTGATGCCTTTCTAAAGCAGCACCCAACACGGAATCGGCTAAGTTGCCGATAGTACCGCAAACAATCAGCCAGCCGAAATATGGCCAGCCAAATTTCAAACAATAAATAAACGCAATAATAGCACTGCCTGCAACGCCTATCAACGTACCTTCCAGGCTAACTACGCCGTCTAAACCACGCTGGTCTTTACGCAGGGTAAGTATATTATAAAAATTTTTACCATAAATGGTTCCTAACTCTGACGACAAGGTATCGGCCGTAGCCGAACAAAAGCTTGCCGCAATTACAACCTGCAAAGCAGGCTGATATGCAGGGTAAAGTAAGCAAATCGCTCCTGCTAACGCCCCCACCCCGGCATTGGCCAGTACCTGACTTGCTTTGCGTTGGCCATTGTTAACCTCCGCAGCATTCAATTGCACTTTCTTTGCAACATTCCAGGTGGTAGCTACGGTGCCTAATATAAAAAAGCCAGCCATCATCCATATCCCGGTAAAGCCAGCCCCGGTGTATACCAGCAATCCGACAACACCGCCGGTTATTGCAGCCATGAGGGTAAGCTTTTTTAACAAGACACTTAATACCATACCCGTTAGCAGTACACTTATAACAATATAATCGTTTAATGACATCCGCTTATTTTAATGCCAAAGATAGGTTTTGAACCGGATGCAAACCTTTACTCCCACGGCTTTTGTTAATTTTGCACTATGAAAGATATTTTGGGCGAAGCGGTACATAACTATCACTTTAATAATACGCCGGGCAAGCTGTGGATACACAATACTTACGGCCCCAAGGAGCCAATGCCGGTGGAAGCTTACTTTAGAGAAGAGGATGACATGCCCGACCTGGAATGGGTTGCCCTGAATGAATGCCGTGGGCAAGTGCTCGATGTAGGTGCAGGCGCAGGCAGCCATGCCTTAATATTGCAGGAACGCGGCTTTGAGGTAATGGCTTTAGATATCTCTGCAAATTCAGTTGAAGTGATGAAACTACGCGGTGTTAAGCAAGCGGTTCAAGCGGATATTTTCACCTACTCCGGCCATCAATTTGATACCATTTTATTGTTGATGAACGGCATCGGTCTGGCTGGCACGCTAAGCGGATTAACGCAACTGCTTCAGCACCTGAAAACATTACTGCAACCAGGCGGCCAGTTGCTGTTCGACTCGTCGGACGTCGCTTATCTATATGAGGGTAAGGTGCCTGCAGGCGAACCTTACTATGGCGAGATCAGCTATCAGTATGAATACAAGAATCAAAAAACGGAGTGGTTTAAGTGGTTATACATTGACGAAAAAAGGTTAACTGCGATAGTTGAAGCTGATGGTTGGGACATGGACGTTTTGTATGAAGATGAACATGGCCAGTATCTGACCAGATTGACGTTAAAGAAATAAAGCCGGGTGCTATTAACTGTGTAAAAAAGTTATGGATTTTAAATGTACTCCATGCTTTCGCTTAATTTATCTGTACTTTTCCATGCATAATATTTTAATTAAACCCTTTGTGCATGAAAAGAACTTTACTTTGTACACTGCTATTAGCAACCGGCGTGTATGTTAAGGCGCAGGATGCGGTAAGCTACCAAATGCCCCCCAAAGCTATAGCAGATTTGCTTTTGGCCAAGCCAACCCCAAGCATTACTATTGACGCTAAAGGTGAATGGATGCTGATAAGCGAACGCAATTCCCTACCCTCGGTTGAAGAACTGGCGCGCCCGGAATTGCGAATTGCGGGTATGCGCATCAACCCAAACAATTTTGCGCCCAGCCGCCAGGTTATATCTTTTAGTAGTTTAAGCCTAAAGAATGTTAAAACAGGAAAAACGTTTATTATAACTGGTTTGCCCGGCGTACTCAATGCCACCAACATTAGCTGGAGCCCCGACGAAAGCAAGGTGGTTTTCACCCAGACCAATGCTAAAAGTGTTGACCTGTACCAGATAAATGTGCTTACGCACAAAGCAACCAGGTTAAATAAACTACCACTCAACATGGTGCTCGGCGGCGACATTAGCTGGGTAGACAATTCGACCTTATTGTATAAGGTTATCACCAAAGCAGCCACAATGGCACCGGCAAAGCCGCTTACGCCAACCGGACCGGTAGTACAGCAAAACTTAGGTAAATCGGCACCAAGTGTTACTTATCAGGATATGATCAAAACGCCTTATGACGAAAAGCTTTTTGAATTTTATGCTACATCACAGCTGGTTATCAATAAAAGCGGCGTTGAAATGCCTGTAGGTAAACCTGCCATTTATGCTTCTGCACAGGTTTCGCCTGATAAAAAATATATTTTGGAACGCACCCTGCATAAGCCTTTCTCCTACCTGGTGCCAGCACAAGGTTTTCCATCTACCGTATTGATTGCAGACATTTCAGGAAAAGCGGTGAAGAACGTAGCGGAATTACCATCTACTGAAGTAAAACCCTCGGGTTATGACAACATTCAAAATGTGCCGCGTGGTTTTGACTGGCGCGACGACGAAGCGGCTACTGTTACCTATGCCATGCCTTTGGATAGCGGCCTGATCCGTAAAAAAGTAGCGTATCATGATGCGGTGTATGCTTTGAGCGCACCGTTCACCGGTGAGGCAAAAGAATTGTTCAAAACAGAACAGCGTTTCCGTAACATACAATGGGGTAATGCTGAAATTGCCTTGGTAAGCGAAGGCTTACGCTCAAAACAAAGCACCAGGGTGAGCCGGTTTAATTCCACCACAGGTAAACTGGAAACTTTGTGGGAGCGCAACCAAACAGATGTTTACGGTAACCTGGGCGAACCGGTAACTGAACGCAACAAGTTTGGCCGTAGCGTTATTATGCCTATCCGAAACGGCAGCAAAATACTGATGAACAACCAGGTGGGCTCTTCACCAAAAGGCGACCTGCCATTTTTGGCTACGTTTGATTTGAACAGCAAAAAAAGCGAGATCATCTGGCGTTCGCAGGAAGGTCAGTTTGAGTACGTTTATGATGTGCTTGACCCTGTAAAGTTAGTTTTGGTTACCCGCCGCGAAACGCAAACCCAGGTGCCCAACTACTTTATAAAAAATTTGGTACTTAGAATTGGCGACCAGCAAATTACCAGCTTTACCAACCCTTACCCACAAATGGAGGGCGTATCCAAAACCAAAATCCAGTACAAACGCTCGGACGGTGTAGATATGACCGGTGATCTATATTTGCCTAAAGGCTACAACAAAGAGAAAGACGGCCCGTTGCCTGTGCTAATCTGGGCCTACCCTGCCGAGTTCAATTCAGCTAATGACGCGGCACAGATACGCGGTTCTAAAGATCGCTTCATTACCATTAATCCAGGCGGTCCGGTATTTTTTGTTACGCAGGGCTATGCGGTATTAGATAATGCATCAATGCCGATTGTTGCCAAGGATGGCAAACAACCAAATGATACCTTTATAGCGCAACTGGAGATGAATGCTAAAGCAGCTATTGATAAACTTGCCGACTTAGGCGTGGGCGACCGCAACCGCGTTGCCGTTGGTGGCCATAGCTATGGCTCTTTCATGACAGCCAATCTGTTGGCACACACTAAGCTGTTTAAAGCCGGCCTTGCCGAAAGCGGTGCTTACAACCGTACGCTTACACCTTTTGGTTTCCAGAACGAAGAACGCACTTATTGGGAAGCACCCAAGCTGTATTATGAAATGAGTCCGTTCAGTTATGCCGACAAAATTAAAACGCCGTTGCTGCTGATTCATGGCGATGCCGATGATAATACCGGTACCTACCCTATCAATAGTGAGCGTTTGTTTGCAGCCATTAAGGGCTTAGGCGGTACAGTACGCTTTGTATACTTACCTTACGAGGCGCATGGCTATCGCGCCAAAGAAAACCTGCTGCACAAATTGTGGGAACAAAATCAATGGCTGGATAAATATGTAAAAAATGCCAAGCCACAAACGGCTGCACAAGCTGATTGATTTTAGCAAATTTCCTTAATCATGAAAAAGCCCTGATAAATTATACATCAGGGCTTTTTTGCTATTTCTGGGCGCCTTTCACTTTCATTTGAAACGTGTATATAGCTTTGGATGCGGTAATGAAGAGCATATCTTTATTTTTTCCACCAAAACACACGTTACCAGTCCACGGCTCGTTGATGGCAATTAAACCGATCTGTTGGCCTTTAGGGTTGTATATGTAAACACCACTTTTACCGGTCAGATATACGTTTCCCTCGCTATCTAAGGTCATACCGTCCGAGCCATTTTCGGTAAAAAGCTGCTGGTTGCCAAGCACGCCGTTTTTTACAATATCAAATTTATAGGTTTTGCCATCGCCTATATCAGCAACAAAGAGGTGCTTGCCATCCGGTGTACCAATGATGCCGTTAGGTTTCTTTAAATTATCGGTCACTACAAAGGCCTGGCTTTTTCCCGGTGCCAGGTAATACACTTTTTCTCCGGTAATATCAGGTCGGGCACCATTCCAGTAATCACGTACATATAAAGGATCGGTAAAATAAATCCCACCTTTGGCATCAACCCACAAATCATTAGGTCCGTTAAAATGACGGCCGCCAAAATCTTTCAAAATAACCTTCACCTTTTTATCGGGGCTGATTGACCACATCTGGTTATGCTCGTCGGCACAAGTAATCAAATTACCTTTCTTATCAAAAAACATCCCGTTTGATCGCCCGGCTTGCTCCAAAAATAAAGACAGCTTTCCATTGATGTCATACTTCCATATATGGTTATTGGGCTGATCGGTAAAATACACATTACCTTCTTTATCAGGAGCCGGCCCTTCGGTAAATTCGAATTGCTTACTGACTAATTGCGGTTGAGTGCCCTTTTCAAATAAGTTGGCGGTAGTATAAGTGCTGTCGGTAGTTGGATGTTCTGATGATGACATGGACGAAACATTAAGCGTGTTACCAGCTACAGATGAAACACTGTAGGCTGATATTAATAATGCTGCGCCAAGAATTTTGTTTATAGATAGCATGTTATTTAGTTTTGTGCAAAAGTGAAAATTATTTGCCTTAAACAAACAGATATATGTTCGCTTTTATGATAACATGTATTCAAAAGATCAGGCCTCACAAATAAAACAATCATTCTGGACTACCTTCGGGCAGTACATCGCTCCGCAATTATCGGCCGACGGTTTAAAAATCAACTGGGTTAATTACAAAACCGGCATTAAGCATTTGAGCTTTCGTATGCAAACTACCAATCGTGCTGCATCGATAGCAATTGAGATTAGCCACCCCGACGCTGGTATCCAGGAACTGTTTTTTGAACAATTCAAAGAACTGAAGTTTGTGCTGCACGATACCCTGCAAGAAGAATGGGAATGGGAACTGCACACTACCGATGAGTACGGCAAAACCGTTAGCCGCATTTTTAAAGATTTGCCGCAAGCGAGTATATTTAACCGCGATGACTGGCCGAAACTGATCTCGTTCTTCAAACCACGCATAATTGCGCTGGATGAATTTTGGAGCACAGCCAAGTATAGCTTTGATGCACTTAAATGATGCATGGAGCGCTCCTTTACTCCCTTCAGTACTTTAATTTCATGTCAGAGCGCGGCTCGACTAAAAACTGTCATTTAGTATAATGGCTAAAATAGCTATCTTTGCCGGCTCATAGCTAAATATACAGATATATGCCCGAATTATCAGTTGTCATAACTGTACTCAACGAACGTGAAAACATTAAGCCTTTGATTGAAGAAATAAGGAAGGCATTATCGCTTATTGACTATGAAGTTGTTTTTGTAGATGACGGCTCGGACGATGGCACTCAGCAAGAAATTGTTAGCCATGCCGATGATCGGATTAAACTGGTTGAGCTTCGTAAAAACTATGGGCAAAGTACAGCCATGACGGCTGGTATTGACCATACCACCGGCGAATACGTGGCACTGCTTGATGGTGACCTGCAAAACGACCCGAATGACATCCCCTTTATGCTGAAAAAGCTAAAAGATGAGGATTGGGACGTAGTTGCCGGTAACCGTAAAAACCGCCAGGATGGTATGGTGCTACGTAAAATTCCAAGTAAGATCGCTAATGCACTTATCCGCCGCATGACGGGTGTATACATTAAAGACTACGGTTGTACCCTCAAAATTTTCAGACGCGAGATAGCCGAAAACTTAGGTTTATATGGTGAGTTACACCGCTTTATTCCTGTTTTGGCTAAACTTCAAGGTGCACGCATTACACAGGTAGATGTAACGCACCATGCGCGCAAATTCGGTAAATCAAAATACGGTATCAACCGTACCTTCAAGGTAATCAGCGATCTGATCTTGATGGTATTTTTCCGTAAGTACATCCAAAAGCCGATGCACTTATTTGGTAGCGTAGGTTTTGTTGCCTTCTTTTTAGGTGTGCTTATCAATATGTACCTGCTCATACTTAAGCTTCTCGGTCATGATATTGGCGGTAAGCCTTTATTAATTTTGGGATTGATATTCTTATTGGGCGGCGTGCAGTTAATTACATTAGGTATTTTGGCCGAAGTAAATGTGCGTACTTACTTTGAATCTCAGAATAAAAAAACTTACCAGGTACGTAAAGTGTATTCAGGTAAACTGGTTATGAAGCCGGCAAACATTACAGCATAACTAATGTTTTGAGAGCTGCATGGGCACCTATCTTTCTAAACTGTTTATTGCAGCAGACCGCAGACTGGTTTTCCTGTTTTTCCTGTGCACTGTTACCTTCTTTCTAAACTTAGGTAAAGCGCCTATCTATATATTGGATGAGGCCAAAAATGCACAATGCGCCCGCGAAATGCTGGAGCGACGCGACTGGATTGTGCCCACTTTTAATCAGGCACTACGGTTTGATAAGCCTCCGCTGCATTACTTTTTTATGTCGGCGGCTTATGGCGCTTTGGGCGTAAACGCATTCGCTGCCCGCTTCTTCTCTGCTATCTGTGGAATTTTTGTGGTTTTGCTTACCTATCGTTTTGCAGCTAAGCACATCAATAAGCAAGTAGGCTTTTTAAGCGGGTTAATTTTACTCGCCTCGTGGCAAACGGGTTTAGAAATGCGCATGGCTGTTCCCGACCCTTACCTTATTTTGCTCCTGATGCTGGCGTTATACAAGTTTTATGACTTTTATAATTCATCCTATACGAAAACGAGTCGGCTTATAACCTTCTATATCGTTTTAGGATTTGCCGCGTTGGCCAAAGGTCCCGTGGCACTGCTGTTAACCCTGCTTATTGTAATTATATTTCTTGCTATACAAAGGCAAATTAATTTCCAGGTACTTAAAAAATGCAAACCGATATATGGGTTGCTAATCATTTCGGCAATTAGCCTGCCTTGGTTTTATTTGGTACATGAGCACACCAACGGTATCTGGACGCGGGAATTTTTATACACCCAAAACATCGGCAGGTACGTACATCCTAAAGAAGGGCACGGCGGCTTTTTTTTAAAGACTGTTTTGTTTATGATAGTAGGCCTACTGCCTGCAACAATATTCTTATTTGAAGCTATCAAACCTTTATGGCGCAAGGCTAAAACAAGCCCATTGTTTCGTTTCTCATTTGTTGTAATTCTTGTAATAACTGTATTTTTCACACTGTCACGAACTAAGTTACCTAATTACGCTATGCCCTGTTATCCTTTTTTAAGTATACTGTTGGCTTATTACTTATGGCAGCTTTGTGAATCGAACAAACTCATTCGCATACAAGCCATTATCATATTCATTATAAGCATTGCTGTACCCACAGCTTTGTATTTGCTTACACAAAAAGACGTTACCTTAAAGCAATTACCGGGCATATGGAAACCTTTCCTGTTACTGCCTGCCGGCATTCTGATTGCGTTAGTATATCAGTTTAGTACTAAAAGCTACAGAACCAAAGCTTCTATCTACATTACTTTTATCTGCTTTATTATAACAGGCTGGCAATTGCACGCTTATGCTTATCCGAAAGTATATGCGCAAAACCCGGTTAAAAAGATTTTGCAATTGCAACCGGTAACCGAACCACTGGTATCATACCGTATGTATAACGCGGCATTTAACTTTGCCCTGAAGCAACCAGTGAAAAGAATAGAACAGACAGACAGCTTAATGGCTTATATAAAAACGCACCCTAAAGCGGTGATTATTACAAGAGAAAAATATATTCATGAACTTGACAGCCTGCCATTCAAAGTGGAGCATGAATTTAAAGATATATTCGAATCGCATACCAACTATGTGATTTCGCTTATAAAGTAAAAAAGCTCAATCTTTAAAGATTGAGCTTTTTTATTTCCCCGTTATTTTTGTGGCGGGTTAGTTTTGGTTGTATCTGTTTTAGCAGATGTATCTCTCGTTGCTGAGGTGTCAGTTGTTGTCGTTGTAGCGGCCGAATCCGTTACTACGGTGCTGTCGCCGCTGCCGCTGGCTGCTTTTTCAGAGCTGCATCCCGCCGCTACTGAACCGATAATTGCCGCCATAAAGGCCAGACCTAAAATGTGCTTTTTCATGGTATCTGAGTTTAAGTGTTTCTTCTTGAACATCAAATAAGCTGATATTGTTCTATTTAGCTACCATTTTAGCTATTTTAAGCGTATTGGTTCCAAATGAACCCGTAAACTTGCACATACCTCAAGCTACATTTACACGTTACTATTAGGTAAAAGTTCAATTACCGATAAGCTTTTTGTGCCTGATGCCCTTATATTCGCAATCCGGCCTCAACACGCTTTGCCATGAAAATAATAATGAATACAGATGCATTCCTGAAAAAGGGCTTTGAGATATCGACAGACAATAGTAAGCTGGACATTAATTTGGTTTATGACTTTCTGATCAACGAATCATACTGGGCAACGGGCATGTCTGCCGAGAGGTTAAATAAGGCCATTCAAAATTCATTATGTTTTGGTATCTATCACGATAAGCAGCAATGCGGTTTTGCACGGGTGGTAACCGATATGGCTACTTTCGCTTACCTATGCGATGTATTTGTATTAAAAAATTACCGTGGTATGGGATTATCTAAGTGGTTGATACAAACTATTCGTGAACATCCGGAGTTAAAAGGATTGAGACGTTGGTCGTTGGCCACTGCAGATGCACATGGCCTTTACGAGCAATTCGGATTTAAAGTGATTAACAGACCCGAGCGATGGATGGAGATTTTCACCCCTTACACTACAACAGCAGACGCACTGTGAATAAAATGAGTATCAGAAAGCTGATTATGGAGGGCGAAGGTGTTTCACTGGATTTTAAAAACCGGATAACCAGCTGCGAAAAGATCGCTAAAACAATGGTTTCTTTTGCTAACAACAAAGGCGGCCGCTTACTGATAGGCGTTGCTGATGATGGCACCATAAAAGGGGTAAAATCGGAAGACGAAGAGCGCTATATGATTAACCGTGCTGCACACTTTTTTGCGCGCCCGGCATTGGAACCGGCTTTCGAAGAAATTTACTTTGATGACAAGCTGGTGCTGATGGTTGAAATTGAGGAAAGCGACACTAAGCCCCATTATGCTTTGGGCGATGATGGCAAATGGTGGGTGTATATACGTGTTAAAGACAAGAGTGTGCTGGCAAGCAAAATTGTTGTTGATGTTCTGAAACGATCAGACAGGAACGAAGGTGTGCTGATCGAATACTCATCCAAGGAAAAAGCGCTGCTTGAATATCTGGAGCAACACGAGCGCATTACCGTTAAGCAATACTGTGATTTGCTCAACCTGAGTCGCCGCAGGGCTCAGCGGATTTTGGTTAATCTTGTGTTATCTGGTGTAATACGGGTTCATACCACCGAGAAAGAAGAGTTTTATACGGCCAGTTAGGCAATCCGTAGCAAATACCTTACCTTTGTAGCCCTCCTATTTAAAAGGATTGCTATGAATCAGCTCTATCAAAAATACAAACCACATTACAACGCCAATTTGAAGCTGGCTATACCCGTGGTCATATCCCAATTGGGCCACACACTGGTTCAACTATCTGACAGCATTATAGTGGGCCACTTTGCAGGTACAATTTCACTGGCTGCTGTATCACTGGTTAACAGTATTTTTGTAATAGGCATGGTGCTGGGTTTAGGTATTAGCTACGGTATCACGCCTTTAATAGCACAGCACAATGGCAAGGGCAACTTTGCAGAGTGCGGTAGGTTGTTATCCAACAGTTTTTTCCTGAACATTATAAGCGGCGTTTTGCTTTTTGTATTGATCTACTTCGGATCCAATTTACTAATGGATCAGTTAGATCAAACACCTGCGGTGGTAAAAGAAGCTAAGCCATTTATGCTGTTGCTCTCCTTATCCATTATTCCGATGCTGATGTTTAGCACATTTAAACAATTTGCCGAAGGATTGGGCTTCACTAAGCAGGCCATGATGATCTCTATCTGGGGCAATATTTTAAACATCTGCCTGGGTATCATCTTTGTAAAAGGCATGTTTGGTATTGCACCTATGGGCATACGTGGCGTGGGCTATAGTACTTTAATTGACCGTACGTTGATGGCAATTGTAATGGGTACTTATGTGTTCCGGTCGGCAAATTTCAAAAAGTATCTGCAAAACTTTGTATTAACGGCTATTGATAAAGTGCGGTGTATGCAACTATTACGCATTGGCGCTCCAATATCCTTGCAATACGCTTTCGAGATCAGCGCCTTCAGTGCAGCTGCAATTTTAATGGGGCAATTGGGTTCGGTGCAACAAGCCGCTCACCAAGTTGCTATCAGTATGGCGTCGTTAACTTATATGATGGCAAGCGGCGTATCAGCAGCGGCCGCTATCAAGTCAGGGAATCATTTTGGCGCAAAAAACTACCAGGAGCTACGGGCGTCTGCAATGGCGAGCTATCACATCATCATCCTTTTTATGATGTTTACGGCCCTGCTTTTTGTAGTATGTAACCAATGGCTACCATGGATCGTTACCTCAGATAAAAGTGTAATAGAAGTAGCATCCCACCTGTTGATCATCGCTGCGGTATTCCAGCTGTTTGATGGAACGCAGGTAATAGGGCTGGGTATTTTGCGCGGTATGGGCGATGTGAATGTGCCTACGTTTATCACATTTTTGGCCTATTGGGTTATTGGCTTGCCATTGGGCTACTTACTTGGTATACATTTGCATTTCGGTCCTAATGGTATATGGTATGGTTTGGTAGCCGGCTTAGGCGTAGCATCCATATTGTTATATCTCCGTTTTAATAAAAATACAGAAAAGCATTTGGCTGCATAGCGCGCTTACGTCAAACAAGCAGACAGCTTATAAACAATTCTTTAAGTCGGCGGGTTAGTATGGTTATGAAACACATACTAACCCGATTATTTGCCGCAGCTGGTATTGCTGCCTGTATGGCAACAGTCTCCAACTTAACTTATGCACAGCAGCCTAAATTACAGCAGGTTTATGCTGATAATACTTACCAGTTTACCGGCGTAGCGGTATCAGCCAAAAACCGGTTGTTTGTTACTTATCCGCTGTGGTCAAAAACTTACAAATATGCCGTGGTGGAAGTTATGCCGAATGGTACAGCCAAGCCTTTCCCAGACGCAGCCATGAACAGTTGGAAGACCGGTGAAGATGGTAGCAACAAATGGGTATGTGTGCAAACTGCTTATGTTGATGCTGACGATTATCTATACATTGTAGATCCCGCAGCACCAATGTTGAACAAAGTAGTTGGTAACAGCGCCAAAGTGGTCAAATTTAATTTAAAGACTAACAAGATTGAACGCACCTACCGCTTTACCGGAACAATTGACCAAAGCAGCTACCTGAATGACATACGTGTAGATACCAAGAAGCAGGTAGCTTATTTAACCAATTCGGGAACAGGCGGTATTGTAATACTGGATTTAAAGTCGGGCAAATCCCGCCAAGCATTGCAAAACCACAAATCGGTACACTCTGATTCCAACTTTAAGTTTGTAATTGATGGTAAAGAGTTTAAGAAGCAAGGCCAACCAATGAAGTTCAGCTCTGACGGTATTGCGTTAACGCCTGATGGTAGCTGGCTATATTACAAGCCACTTACAGATAAAAAGCTTTACCGAATTACTACCAGTGCCTTATTGGATGAAAAACTTAGCCCGCAGCAGTTAGCCGGCAAGGTACAGGATTTAGGCAATGTAGCGGTTACCGATGGTATGATCTTCGACAAGCAAGGTAACTTATACCTGGGTGATATGATTACTACCGGATGCTGCGCATGACACCAGATTTAAAAGTTTCTGTATGGTTTAAAGATATGAATCTGATTTGGCCGGATACTTATTCTATATCTAAAGACGGCTATATGTACCTTACCACTTCGCAAATCAACAAGCAGCCCAACTACAATAATGGCGTTAACAAGCGTACTTCACCGTATAAAGTGTTTAAAGTAAAACTTCCTTAAAAGAACTAAGGTGTTATATAAACAGAAAAGGCCTGCTCAAACGAGCGGGCCTTTTCTGTTAGTTTTATAATACAGCTTATTTTACTGCATCAACCACAGCTTGGAAAGCTTCTGGATGGTTCATAGCTAAATCAGCCAAAACTTTACGGTTTAAACCGATTTCGCTTGCATTTAGCTTACCCATTAATTGAGAGTAAGATATACCATGCTGGCGTGCACCTGCATTGATACGCTGAATCCACAAAGCGCGGAACTCTCTCTTTTTAGTTTTACGGTCGCGGTAAGCGTACTGTAAGCCTTTTTCAACTGTGTTTTTAGCAATGGTGTAAACCTTGCTGCGTGAACCATAGTAACCTTTTGCAAGGTTCATGATTTTTTTTCTACGTCTTCTGGACGCTACTGCGTTAACTGAACGTGGCATTTTTTTGCTTTTTTGGTAGTGAGTGCTCCGCTAAACGGGGTCTTTGGTACTCGAAAACCTGGTTAAAAAATTAATGAATTACTTTCCGATACAAAGCATACGTTTCACGTTACCCATGTCAGCATCAGCTACTAAGCTGGTTTGACCTAAGGCACGTTTACGCTTAGTCGACATCTTGGTTAAGATGTGGCTTTTGTATGCGTTTTTTCTGGCAATTTTACCGGTTCCAGTAAGCTTGAAGCGCTTTTTAGCACTGGAATTGGTCTTCATTTTTGGCATAACACTTATTAATTTAATTTCTACGCTTCAACAGCGTATTATCTTTATCCAGCTTTATAGGCTGTGATGTTGTCTTATTTTTTAGCTGCCTTAGGGCCAACAATCAGGAACATACGTTTACCTTCCAATTTTGGTAACTGCTCAACTTTACCAACTTCTTCCAAAGCCTGAGCAAAACGTAATAGTAAAATTTCCCCCTGCTCTTTATAAACAATAGCACGGCCTTTAAAATGCACGTAGGCTCTAACCTTCTCACCTGCTTCCAGGAAGCTCATTGCATGCTTTAGCTTAAAGTTAAAGTCATGATCATCCGTGTTAGGTCCGAAACGAATCTCTTTAATGATCGTTTGCTTAGCGTTGTTTTTAATCTCTTTCAGCTTTTTCTTTTGCTCGTAGATAAACTTGTTATAGTCAATCACACGGCAAACGGGAGGAACTGCGTTCGGAGATATTTCAACCAGATCCAGCTCCTGCTCTTGCGCTATTGCCAACGCTTCGCGGGTTGGATAAACACCCTGCTCCACATTATCGCCCACAAGGCGAACCTCTGGAGCTTTGATGAAGTTATTAATATTGTGCTCTGCTTCCTTTTTCTTGAAAGGAGGCCGTGGCCCTCTGTTGAAATTCGGTCTACCTAATGCCAAGTTATACTGTTATTTCTTTTAGTAACTGTTGTTTAAATTCTTCAATGCTGATGGTACCTAAATCACCAACGCCATGTTTACGAACAGAAATCGTGCCATCAGCAGCTTCTTTTTCGCCAACAATCAGCATATATGGGATTTTTTTGATTTCAGCATCACGTATCTTACGCCCTATCTTCTCATCTCTGAAATCAATCAGCCCGCGAATATCGGAATTATTCAGCTCATTTGAAAGTTTTTTTGCATAATCTTCATACTTTTCAGAGATAGGCAAAATCACATATTGCTCAGGTGATAACCACAATGGGAAATTACCGGCGCAATGCTCAATCAATACAGCAACAAACCGCTCCAGTGAACCAAATGGTGCACGGTGAATCATCACAGGGCGGTGCTTTTGGTTGTCGCTTCCGGTGTATTCCAGCTCAAAGCGTTCTGGCAGGTTGTAATCTACCTGGATTGTACCCAATTGCCACTTTCTGCCTAAAGCATCTTTTACCATAAAATCGAGCTTTGGACCATAAAAGGCAGCCTCGCCATATTCAATGATGGTAGGTAATGCTTTTTCGGTTGCAGCTTCAATAATCGCGCTTTCTGCTAACTGCCAGTTTTCTTCGGTACCAATGTACTTGGTCTTGTTTTCCGGATCGCGCAGGGAAACCTGTGCAGTATAATCTTCAAAGCCTAAAGCTGAGAACACATATAACACCAGGTCGATCACTTTCTTGAACTCTTCCTTCACCTGATCGGGACGGCAAAACAAGTGCGCATCATCCTGTGTAAAGCCACGAACACGGGTAAGGCCGTGCAGCTCGCCGCTTTGCTCATAACGATAAACGGTACCGAACTCTGCAAAACGCACCGGCAGGTCTTTGTATGAACGGGGCTTCGTTTTATAAATTTCGCAATGGTGCGGGCAGTTCATAGGTTTTAAAAAGAACTCCTCACCTTCCTGCGGTGTTTGTATAGGCTGGAAACTATCTTTACCATACTTTTCATAATGCCCGGAGGTTACATACAGGTTTTTATGACCGATGTGCGGAGTAATCACCTGCTCGTATCCGGCCTTTGCCTGTGCGCGCTGTAAAAAATTCACTAAACGCTCGCGCAGAGCTGTACCTTTTGGCAACCAAAGCGGCAAGCCCATACCTACTTTTTCGGAGAACGCAAAAAGCTCCAGCTCTTTACCTAATTTACGGTGATCGCGTTTCTTTGCCTCTTCAATAACTTTCAGGTAATCTGTCAGTTCGCTTTGCTTAGGGAAAGTAACACCGTAGATACGGGTAAGCTGCTTACGGCTTTCATCACCACGCCAGTATGCACCGGCAACGCTCATCAGTTTCACAGCTTTTACAAAGCCGGTGTTCGGAATATGCGGACCGCGGCACAAGTCGGTAAATTCGCCTTGTGTGTAAAAAGTGATTGAACCATCTGGCAAATCTTTAATCAGGTCGAGTTTGTACTCGTCGCCTTTCGCAGTAAAGTATTCTGTAGCTTCCGCTTTGCTCACCGGCTTACGAATGTAATCTTGTTTGGCTTTCGCCAGCTCAATCATTTTATCTTCAATCTGTTTAAAGTCATCTGAAGAAAAAATGCGGTCGCCAAAATCTACATCATAATAAAAGCCGGTTTCGATAGCCGGACCGATACCGAATTTTGTACCCGGATACAAGGCTTCAAGCGCCTCGGCCATTAAGTGTGCTGATGAGTGCCAGAAAGTTGATTTACCATCGGCATCATTCCAGGTAAGCAGCTTTACAGCCGCATCCTGTTCAATTGCCCTGTTGGCATCCCAAACATGGCCATCAACTTCGGCCGCTAATACGTTACGTGCTAAGCCCTCAGAAATGGATTGGGCAATTTGCATAGAGGTAGTTCCTTTTTCGTACTGACGAACGGAACCATCAGGAAGTGTAATGTTAATCATCTACAACTATGATTTCTAAGTTAAAAAATGTGTTAAAACAGCAATCACCTACAAAAGTGATTATATTTTGATGCTGCAAAAATAGAATTAAACGTTTATTGCGCAAGTATAATACTTAACTGATATATAAATATAACAAAAAAGCGCCTCAATATTAAGGCGCTTTACTTTTGTGTATGATAAGATTTAGGATAATATTATGTAGGATATGCCTAAATATAAATACTTATAATCAGCAAACTAACATATACAGCACTACTGAATACCTAAGATATAGTAGACGATAAGCCGGTAGATTTTAACGTGAAGCATGATGACAGTTTTATATAGAGCAAAGATATACCTAATTTTATAGTAGCAAAATAAATAACCGTTATTTAATATAAATTAACACAAATTTAACTAGCACATCATTTATACATTTCCCCAGCCATTTGCCAGCACATCGGCGATGTGCATTGTTTTGATAGGCAACTTCTCTTTATCAATATAGTTTTGCAAATGCAGTAAGCAGGAAGCATCTGTTGATATAATATAATCGGCACCGGCAGCCAACGCGTTATCTACCTTTTGCTGGGCCATAGCACTCGAAATAGCATCGAACTTTACAGCAAATGTACCGCCGAAACCACAGCAGGTTTCATTGTCTTTCAATTCCACTAAATCCAGTCCATATACTTTTGAAAGCAAGCGGCGGGGCTCTTCCTTGATCTTGCATTCACGCAAGCCGCTGCAACTGTCATGATAAACGGCGCGCCCCTCCAATTCGGCTCCAAAATGGTCGAATTGCATAATATTTATTAAAAAGTCGGACAGCTCATAGATGTTGGCTTGTATGGCACGGCATTTATTATGCGCCATAGTATTGGTAAATAGATCATTATAATAATTACGCACCATACCAGTACAAGATGCCGAGGGCGACACAATAACATCCTCTTCCGAAAAATCATTCAAAAACTTACTGCCTACAGCTTTGGCATCATCCCAAAAACCAGCATTAAATGCCGGCTGCCCGCAACAGGTTTGCCCCGGATTATAACTTACCACACAGCCTGCCTTTTGCAACACCTTCACGGTATTAAAAGCAGTATCGGGAAACAACTGATCAATAAAACAGGGAACAAATAACTCAATCTTCATGTGCTGTACTCAAAATTAAACGGCGCTAAGTTCCGAAACTTCGGCCTGCTTTTTTTGTTTGCCCAGCAACGAAAAAAGCAAAACCAGTCCCAGTATAAAAAATATAGTTAGCACCAGCGCCGAGTTGCGCATACTATGCGTAAGCGACTCTACAAAGCCAAATGTAAACAATCCGATTACAATTGCCAGCTTTTCGGTTACATCATAAAAGCTAAAATAAGCTGCAGTATCGGTAATATTCTCCGGTAAAAATTTGGAATACGTTGAGCGCGACAGCGATTGAATGCCCCCCATTACCAAACCCACCACTACAGCCACCAAGTAAAACTGCGTTGCCGTTTGTGTAAAATAGGCAGCTATGCAAACACCTATCCAAATAAATACTACCCCGATAAGCACTTTGATGTTTCCGTATATAGACGACAGCTTTGACATAAGTGCAGCACCGCCAATAGCTACTAACTGGATTATTAAAATAGTAGCTATCAATTGTGTATCCTTCAGGTGAAGCTCTTTGGCAGCAAAGCCGGTTGCCACCAGCATAACCGTTTGTACGCCCATGGAGTAAAAAAAGAATGCCGTCAAATAACGTTGCAAAAACGGCATGGATTTCATATTGCGCCATACTCGGCCTAATTCTTTAAAGCCACCACTTATTACATTTTGCTGAACTTTTGTTTGATTTGGTTCGCCCTTTGGCAATTTAAAAAAGGGAATCTGCGCAAAGCCCAACCACCACAAGCCTACCAATAAAAAAGACAATCGGGCAGGCAAACTTGGATCAGTTATACCAAATGTATCCGGACTTAACACAAAGACAAAACATATGATTTGCAGTAATACACTGCCTATATAACCGTAAGTAAACCCTTTGGCACTAACACCATCCTGCCTGTCTATCGAAGCAATTTGAGGCAGGTATGAATTATAAAATACTGCACCACTGCAATAGCCAATAGCGGCTAATGCAAAGCAAACCATGCCAAGCGTAAGCGTATCCAGCTTAAAGAAAAAAAGACCACAGCAAGCCAAGCCGCCAAGCCAAGTGAACAGCTGCATGTAGCTTTTTTTGTTCCCTTTATAGTCGGCAACAGAGGTAAGTATTGGCAGCAGTAAAACCACTACCATGTAGGCAGCTGCAATTACATAATCAAGTAAGGCTGTGTTTACAAAACGGTGCCCCAAAAAGGTTACCATATCCTTATTGTCTTTGGTGATGGTAATAGCCGTATAATAAGCGGGAAATATGGTGGATGTAATAACCAGGTTATAAGCTGAATTGGCCCAATCAAACATGGCCCAGGCTTGTATAGTTTTCGGATTGTTTTTGCTATCCATGATATGGGCTAAGTTAGACAATTACTCGTGATTGTTACAAACACCCTTATTATTAGCTTTTATATCCACCAAAGGCCCATCAAAATATTTTAGGTTCGTCAACAAAAAAGGCGCTTCTAAAATATAGAGCGCCTTTTCATGTCATCAATTAAGGATAATGCTTAAATAGTCGGTGATCCACCAGTTACCTGGATAGTGGCACCAGTCATATAGCTCGAATCTTCAGAAGCTAATAATACATAGCTTGCCGCCAGTTCTGCCGGTTGGCCTGCACGTTTTAATGGTACATCCTGACCGAATGATTTCACTTCTTCCGGACTCATGGTGGATGGTATAAGCGGTGTCCATATAGGGCCCGGTGCTACGCAGTTAACACGTATGCCTTTTTCGGCCCAAAGCTGCGCCATGCTCGATGTAAAGTTTTGTATTGCTCCTTTGGTAGCAGCATAGGCAACCAAAGTTGGGCGTGGCTTATATGCATTTACCGATGTGGTGTTAATTACGGTGCTACCTGGTTTCAAGTGTTGTTCTGCCTTTTTGCACAGATAAAACATTGGGTAAATGTTAGTTTTAAAAGTACGATCCCACTCCTCAGTTGATACTTCCTGTAATGATTCTCTTGACATCTGGAATGCAGCATTGTTCACCAGAATATTTATCTCGCCAAATTCTGAGATTGCCGTATCAATTATGTTCTGACAGTGTTCCTCTTCCCGGATGTCACCAGAAACCAGCACCGCTTTACGGCCAGCTTTTTCAACGTACTTCGCTGTTTCGCGGGCATCTTCATGTTCGTCCAGGTAAGAGATCAGCACGTCGGCTCCTTCCCGTGCAAAGGCAATTGCTACCGCCCTGCCAATGCCCGAATCGCCACCGGTAATAATTGCCTTGCGCCCATTCAGCTTACCACTGCCTTTATAAGAGGTTTCGCCATGGTCTGCTTTCGGCTCCAGCTCGGCTTCTGTACCCGGTATATCCTGTTGCTGTTCGGGCAACTCTTCATTCGTGTATTTCTTTGTTGGGTCTTGATTCGTTTCTGACATGTTCCCTGTTCTTAATAGTTAATAAATTAAATCACTCTTAGTATTAACAGATTTAAAACAAATGGTTTACACTTTTTGAGAATAGTTGGACATTTGAAAGAGTTAAGCGGTTTCACAAACATTATATCACAACAGCTGTATATCCGCTAATACTTGACAACAAAAGCTGCCGTTTACGTTAATACTATATATTTTATATTTGCGCCGACATTACCATATCACTCCAAGCCATGCTACCAGAAGGAAACGATCACGAGCTTAATATTTATGCAACGGGCGAAATGGCCGACCGGATTCGTTCGCATGCATGGGCATCAAGCCCGGTTGGTCCTGTTTCTGCATGGCCGCTCAACCTGCTCAATAGCGTAAACCTCATTCTGGATTCCGGTTTCCCGATGCTGATCTGGTGGGGATCCGAAAAGATCCAGTTTTACAATGATGCTTACAGGCAAATACTTGGTTCCGGGCCTGGTGGTAAGCATCCCAAAACATTAGGCCAAAAAGGCGAAACCGCCTGGATTGAGGTTTGGCCGGTTATTGGTCCGCTTATAGATAAGGTATTTGAAACCGGCAAAGCGGTATACCAGGAAGATGTATTGATTCCTATTTATCGCAACGGCCAGCTGGATGACGTGTATTGGACATTTAGCTACAACCCAATCAGAGGTGTTGGCGGCAAAACCGAGGGTATATTAGTGGTTTGTAATGAAACCACACACAAGTACCAGTTGATGCAGGAAAATGAACAGCGATTACAGCACATCTTGGATACCATGGCTGAAGGTGTGGTGATGACAAATAACGACGGCAAAGTGGTATATGCCAATCGCATGGCGCGAAAAATAATGGGCTACTCTGATGAAGAAATAAAAGCCCGTACTTATAATGATAGCAAGTGGCAAAACCAACGCATCAGCGGCGAACCACTACCCTATGATGAGCACCCTGTTGCTATAACGTTGGCTACTAAGAAGCCGGTTTACGATGAGGAAATAGCAATCCATCCGCCAAATGGCGAACGCTTTTATGTATCCATAAGCGCTGCACCGCAATTTGATGCAGCAGGCCAGTTAACCGGATGTATAGCTACCTTTACTGATGTTACCAATCGGGTTAAGCTGATGCAGCAAAAAGATGATTTCATCAGCGTTGCCAGCCACGAGCTAAAAACACCAATCACCAGCCTCAAAGCCAGTTTGCAATTGATGGATAAAATGAAAGACCATCCATCAAAAGAAATGCTGCCTAAACTTATTATGCAGTCACGCAAAAGCATACAACGTGTAAGCACACTGATAGACGACCTGTTAAATGTAAGCCGTTTTCAGCAGGCAGAAGTAAATCTTAATAAAACCACTTTTGTTTTATCGCAGCTGCTCAACACGATTTGTAACCCTATCAGCATTATTGGTAAACAAAAAGTGAAAATTACGGGCGACTTGAACTTGAAAGTGCATGCTGATGAGCACCGTATTGATCAGGTGGTTACCAATCTGGTGAATAATGCTTTAAAGTATGCGCCCGAGTCGTTAGCCATTACCCTATCCATTGAGCAGGTTGGCAACATGGCCAAGGTTTGCGTTATTGATTACGGGCCGGGCATACCACAGGAAAAGACTCCGCATTTATTTGGCCGTTATTACCGTGCCGAAGGTTCGGGCAGCCATGTATCGGGCCTGGGGCTTGGTCTTTATATCAGTGCCGAAATCATTAAACGACACGGTGGCGAAATTGGTGTGAAAAGCGAGTTAGGTAGGGGCAGTACATTTTGGTTTACCTTGCCTATTGACGGTAACGAAATCGTTAAATAATTAGCATAGTGATATGAGGTTTATGCAGCAACAACTACAGCTTAGGGCAAGGTCAAGAGGCTTTCATTTGATAACAACTGAGATATTACAGGCTTTGCCGCAATTAAGTGAATTTAAAATGGGCATGTGCCAAATATTCATTCAGCATACATCGGCCTCGCTTACCATCAATGAAAATGCAGACCCAACGGTGCGTAAAGATTTTGAGATGTACTTTAGCAAAGCCGTACCGGAAAATGATCCTGATTATTTGCATGATGACGAAGGCCCGGACGATATGCCTGCTCACTTGAAAGCTGCTATGCTGGGCACTTCTGTACTCATTCCTGTGCGCAATGGCCGGCTGGCTTTAGGTACATGGCAGGGTATTTACCTGTGTGAGCATCGCAATTATGGCGGCAATCGCAACATCATGATTACCGCCTGGGGCGAATGAAGTATGCACTAATCAGTTGTAGGTTGTTCAATAAGTAAACGATTCCATTCGGGATGGCGTTTCAGAAACAGCTGCACGTAGCTACATAAAGGTACAAGTATCAGATGGTTTGCTTCAAGGTAGTTTAGCGTTTTTTCAACAATAGCTTCGGCAACACCCTTCCCTTTCAACGCCACATGCACTTCCGTATGTATCAAATACACCTTATTGCCTTTTTGTTTGTAATCAATAAAAGCACGATACCCATCTACAAACAACTCGAATTTATGAACAGGCTGATTATTGATCAGCTCAAGATTTTCATACTTCATAATAAAACAATGTTTTAACGCTTAATCACAAATTAGCCTGCTTAACAAAAATTAATTCATTTGCCAGCTTGATCTCATCATAGGTGATGGTATGAGGCCGTCCGGCATATACTTTAAGGGTTACCTCTGCTCCTTGCGCTTGCAAAGCTGCTACGCTTTCTTCTACCCTGCTCAGCGGCACGTGTGCATCCGGGTCGCCAGTGGTAATGAGTAACGGTGTACCGGATAGGTTTCCGTTATAACGGCTCATATCTAATTGCTTGCCAATTAAGCCACCTGTAAAAGCTACCGCACCGGCATAGCGTTGTGCATGACGGGCAATAAACTCCAGCGTTAAACATGCTCCTTGCGAAAATCCGGCAAAGTAGATTTGTTCGGCAGCAATGCCATCTGCAATAGCTTCATCAACTGTTTCCTTGATCGTTTGCAAAGCCGAATCGAGCGCAGGCTGGTTTTGTACATCCGGTGCCATAAAGCTGTACGGATACCAGCTTTGGTTACTTGCCTGTGGTGCATACAGTGCCATATCGCCCGCGTTTAATTCCTGAGCCAGACTCAGAATATTCTGAGCCGTTCCGCCACGACCATGAATCAGTATTAACGTAGCCTTAGCTTCATGAGCCGGTTTCCCGGCTTTAAAGATTTGTTTTTGATGTGTATACATGGTTTAAGCCAATTTAGGTAAAGTAGTTTCCAAACTACTACGGTACTCTTCATATTGCGGAGGCAACATCAAGCCACTACCTAATCTCTCAACAGGTTCATCTACGGCAAAGCCAGGATTATCGGTAGCCAATTCAAACAGAACACCGCCTGGTTCACGGAAGTATAAAGAGTAAAAATAATTACGGTCTATTTTGTCTGTAATGTTCAAACCTAATGCCGCTATTTTTTCCCTGTACTGCATTAATGCCTCTTCATTTTTTACCCTGAATGCCACGTGATGTACCGAACCGCCTGCTACATGCCCGGGTTTTTCACCGGGCACTTCCACTAAATCGATGATGTTGGCGTTTTCAACCGTATCCGTTACGAAGCGGTAGCGGTTAACGTGCTGCTCCAGCAAGCGATAGCCAAATACACTGGTTAAAATATCGGCTGTGGGTTGCAATTTGTTGGTAGTAATTGTTACGTTATAAAAACCACGTGTTGCGTTTTCTGCTGTTATTTCTTCTGTTTCCCAAGGCAGGCGTACATCTGCTGTTTCTGATGCTATCAGCTCAAGCTTTAATCCGTCGGGATCCAAAAACGTTAAGTAAGGCCTGCCAAACTTTTCGGCCACTTTATTATAAACCACGTTATGCTTTTCAAACCGGTTCAGCCAAAAATCGAAGCTGTTCTCCGGAACAGAGTAACCTATTTCCGTTGCCTGGCGGGAACCTCTGCGACCAGTCATGATATTTTGCCAGGGAAAGAAGGTAAGTATGGTACCGGGAGTACCTTCTTTATCGCCATAATACAGGTGATAGGTTTCCGGGTCATCAAAGTTCACTGTTTTTTTAACCAGACGAAGGCCTAATATTTTAGTATAAAAATTATAGTTGCGTTGGGCATTGCCGGCAATGGCCGTGATATGATGTATGCCGTTTACTGTATTTTCCATGATTATAATGTTTAGTTGTTTTATGTAATTGTTGATTGATTACATCACAAAGGTAAAGTGACGGCGGCCCGCAAAACTTAATGTATGATAAGAAATGCAATTTACAGTTTGTACAGGCTAATAGCTGGACAAACATGGTAGACATTTAACAAACTATAGTATTTAATTGCCGTTGAAATACTTGGTAGTGCAAAATTTTTAACTTCGTGATGGCTACAGGCCAGGGAATTTTATGAGAAGAATATTTACCTTTTTGTTAAGTATAGTATTGTATACCAGTATGGCATTCGGACAAGTTGAGGTGGCACCATGGGGAAACATAACCGGCATACGCAATCATGGTCAGTTATACCGGTTCGAAACCAGCTTACAATATATCAAAAATGATGGCAAGCAAACCCTTGCAACCGACAGGGAAAGACAACGACCTAAATATCGCCGCAACGGTGCTGCTCAAATTATCAACACCAATCTGGATAGCTTATATTTTGAAGAAACCATCAACAATGCAGGCGATGGCCAGGCCACAGTTAAGCTCTCGTTAACCTCGCATGCCGACACCAACCTGACTGGGGCATATTTTGTGGTTACACTCCCCTATGTGCCTAATAACGATACTCTCCAGTTAATTGGCGGTAAAACGATCGACCTGACTGCATTAACCACTAAACCGGTGCAAGAGACAGCCAGCATTGCAGCACAAGGCATTGAGTTTACATCACCAGGGCTAAAACTCAAGATAGCCAACAACGGCACTGATGATATTATTATACGCAAGGATTGGATCTATGGCATTGAAAAGACCCTTGTTTACTTCCCTGTTTCTACAAAAAGCATAAAAAAGTATGAATCCATAAGCAAAACTTACTACCTACAGGCATCTGGTCCGATAGATACAGATCCCGTTCATTTGAGCCTGAATACAGCACAACAGGGCCGCAAGTTTGATGGGTTTGGTGGAAACTTCCGCTTGCAAAACCCGGTTACAGATCCGCAGGTGATTGACTATAGTTTGGCTAACCTGCGCGTAGCATGGGCTCGTGCCGAAATGCCCTGGCGCTTGTGGCAACCCGACTTGAGCATTGATCCAATTAAAGAAGCAAAAGCCGGAAGGTTGGCTCCGCAGGTTGCACAAGCTATGCAAATGGTACAGCGGTTGGGCAAGTTGAATATACCTGTCATACTATCTGCCTGGTACGCACCGGATTGGGCAATTGTTGGCAAGGCCAACCTACAGCCCGTAAATGGCATCTGGGGAAACCCGCTTAATCCTGAGCAAATGCAGCGCATCTACCAATCCATAACCGATTACATTCTTTACCTGAAAGATGCATATGGCGTAGAAGCCGCATTCTTTTCGTTCAACGAATCGGATTTGGGTATCAATATACGGATGACGGCGCAGGAACATGCTGATTTTATTAAAGGGCTGGGCGCTTATTTCGCATCTAAAAAATTAAAAACCAAGTTATTGTTAGGCGATAATTCGGATGCCACAACCTTCAACTTTTTAAGCGCAGCAATGGCTGATGCAGAAGCGCGTAAATATATTGGTGCTATATCCTTCCACTCCTGGCGTGGATGGGATGACGCTACCCTGCAAAAGTGGGCCGATGCAGCTACACAATTGCAGGTGCCCCTGGTAGTTGGCGAAGGTAGTATTGATGCATCTGCCTGGCAGTACCCAGCTATTTTTATGGAACCAACCTACGCACGCGAAGAAATTAACTTGTACACCCGCCTGCTTGCTATATGCCAGCCGGTATCCATACTACAGTGGCAGCTTACTGCCGATTACTCGCCGCTTGCCGGGGGTGGTATTTTTGGCGACAATGGTACACTACGGCCTACACAACGTTTTTGGAACCTCAAACAACTTGCCTCTACGCCAGCCGGATTGTATGCAATGCCCATTACTTGGGATCAGGAAGATGTATCCGTAGCGGCGTTAGGTGATAATAGCAAAGGTATTTATACCATACACATGGTAAATAACGGCGCAAGCCGTAAAGTGGTGCTCAACGGCTTACCGGCTAAAGTACAAGCACTGCGTTTATATATCACTAATCAGCAGCAGTCCTTCCAAAATATGGGGCTACAAAAAGTGGCGGGCGGTAAATTGGACTTTGACCTTCCCGCAGAAGGCTATCTTACCCTCGTCAGCGAAACGCGTTAAGTAAAAACATTTTACAGCTAAATAAAGTATTACCTATACTTTATTTAGCTTATGAGAAAGTATACGGGCGTAATCCTGATTTTGATTGGAATTATCATCATCATATGGTCGAGGTTAACATACAACGATAGCGAAAAGCTGATTGACGGGAACGCCGTGCAAAATTACGCTACCCGCCAGCGCTCAATCAACTGGCCTCCATATTTAGGTGGTATACTTGTCATCGCCGGCATCATGGTTTCGGTAACCGGTAAAAAGGATCATACGATTAAATAAGTAGTTATCAACTTTATACAGATAATAAAACCCAATTTAAAATCTGGCTGTTGCACCTTTTATATTAAATTGAATGGGGAATTTTAACTGCATTACTTCCCCATTCTGTCTCACTATCTCCACATAAATAATCTGATCTTTTCGCATTAAATCGCGTACAAAAGTTTATATGGCCTCCTTTATTGGTTAAAGGGCATATTAAATCTTTGATTAAATCATTAAACCATTCGGCAATGTTTTTGTCTGATATCATCCAAAGAATGGTAACTTTGCCGTCCCCTAACTATTAATTTAAACTATTGATTAAGCCTGCCTTAGTGGGCGCTTTATATAATGACTTTACGCCCATCAAAACAACTTACCGAAAACCAGGTAAAGCGCGGCTTAAACCTGGTTTTGGCCGATGGCCTTACCTCCGAAGCGATGGTGGTATTTACCAGCGGCACATTTTTAACAGCTATGGCTGTTAACTTGGGGGCTTCTAACTTTCAGTTGGGCCTTTTTGCTGCGTTACCTACTTTTACCACTGTATTTCAATTGTTTTCGATATGGATGGTACGGCACTTCAATAACCGCCGTGTTATAACAGCGCTGTTTAATTTTTTGGCGCGTGTACCTATTCTGGTTATCGGTTTACTGCCATTTCTTTTTACAAAAGGTACCAGCATACAGATTTTGCTGCTGATGCTTTTCTTTCAGCATGTGTTTGGTGACATTGCCGGTGCAAGCTGGAATTCATGGATGAAAGATTTGGTACCCGGAGAAAAGCTAGGTAGCTTCTTTTCTCGCCGCAGCCGCATGGGGCAGATACTGAATGTAACGCTGAGCTTAACCACGGCGCTTTGTATAGATTATATTAAGCAGCACTACCCACAGCAAGAGATTTTAACTTATAATATTCTGTTTTTGATTGGCGGTGCGCTGGGGTTGGCAAGCGTTGGCTTTTTGTTACGTACGCCAGAACCTGAGTCGAGAAAAATTGACGATAAGTTATTTACATTAATCAGCAAGCCGTTAAAAGACAAAAACTTTAAAACGTTACTGGTATTTAACTCATTCTGGGCTTTTGCCTTAAATCTGGCCACGCCGTTCTTTGCGGTTTATATGCTTAAAACTATCGGCATATCTTTATCCTATATTATTGCGCTGGGCATTTTAGGTCAAATAAGCGGGATTATATCGCTAAAGCTTTGGGGTAAATACTCCGATTGGTTCAGCAACAAAACTATCTTACGCATTTGTGCGCCATTGTACATAGGCTGCATACTCATGTTTGCGCTAACCAACATGCCTGGCTCCCATGTGCTGACTTTAGCGCTGTTAACCGGTATTCACATTATCAGTGGTATATCTACTGCCGGTATAAACCTGGCATTAAACAACATAGGCATTAAACTGGCGCCTAATGATGAGGCCATTGCTTACATATCAGCCAAGAACATGCTGGTAGCTTTTTTTTCTACTATAGCCCCTATGCTTGGCGGATTAATGGCTGATTATTTTGCCAACCACCAGTTTACCTGGAACCTGCAGCTTAAAGACGCTGCTGACACCAATAACCTCACTTTGCTTGATTTGCAGGGCTGGAATTACTTCTTTATTATCGGCGGCTTACTGGCCATGCTTTCTTTACGGTTTTTGAATAAGATTAAAGAAGATGGGGAAGTAGATAAAGACAAAGTTGTGGTGCATATGCATATGCGTTTCAGACACCGCTTGCGTAAAAAAGTGGGCGATGAACTTACCGATGGCATTTATCATCCGCGCCGCCGGGTAATTAAAATGATCAAAAAACGTCGCCAGCAAAGAGCGGCTGGAGATAAAAAGGTTTAAAAGCGCCTTGAATAAGCTAAATACTATAAGAGTAAGAAGAGAAACTTCATTTTAGCAATCAACAAATCGCTTTTCGATAAATTGTTAATTAAAATTTAAAATAAGGGTAACCTCATTTTTATATTAGTGTATTAGCTTTATAAAAATGAGATTTCCTATGAATTCAACATTAGAAATAACCGACAACGAATTTTTAATAAAACTGGATCGTAAAAAGTTTAACGTATCCTTTGTACGCAACTTATTAAAAATGGTAGAATTTACCAGCCCTTCTGAAGATAGTTTTGCCATAGCTGATCGCTATTATACATCTAATAGCTATTCATCATCAGAACCTGATTACTTCAGTAATTTAGACGAGAAATAGCCTGACTTAATTTAAGCAGGCGGACTGATTGCGGTTGGGTATGTGAATGATTTTTATGACCTATACGGACGCGAACTATATTTCATACGAATAGCCGTCTCCAGCTCTACCCATCTGCAACTTAAACCACGGTCAATTTACCGGCCTGTGTGTAAGATTTGGGTCAGGTCTGCAATTACCTTATCAAGATTACTGGCGCATACTGACAGAGCATCCAGCAAGGCATCGTACTCATGATCATTCACTTTCATGCCTTGCAGAAGCTCAGTCAAACCTTTGATGTTGGCAACAGGCGCAGGCAAGTTCCGGGAAACGATGTAAGTACATTGCTGCTCCATATTTTTGTTGTGCTTTGTTAAGTCTGCTGATGCAATACCGTGATGAATTCTGCCGCTTGCTTCTGAGAATCGCTTCGTTTGCACACTTATACCCTTTTGAGTATCTGGATTTAAATATCCATTAACAACTTCTACATTTCTTATAAGTGTAGCAAATCCGATAAGATTATCCCCATCATTTACAGGAGTAAACTCCACCTGCACTTCATATAGTGATTTATTCTTCCTTTCAAGAACGTCCTTCTTTTCATACTTTCCATTCTTCAAAGCCTGATCCAGACACTGCATTAAATATTGGTCTGAATTTAGTTCTTTATATAGCACAGACACCTGCTTGCCAATAACTTCCTCTTCACGATACCCGCTTATATATTCAACTCCGTGGTTCCAACTTAAAATGTAGCCGTTTACGTCAATTAAAAAAATGGCCCTGTCTTTTACATCATTCACCAGCAAATGGAAAAGCTTATCATTAAAGTTTGGATTTAGCGGGGTATGGTCGGTAGTCACTTGTTTGCGTATTTGTTGATTATTAAATAGAGATTGACACCACAAAGGAACAGTAAAATTAAACTGAGTAATAGCGATAAACTACTGATGGATGTAATTGCGTAGTTCTACGCAATTATATGCAGATACATGACTACCGTGATTGAAGCATTAAAGGCTGCATAAATTAGAAAAACATCTAAATCACTAAAATGCGTAGAAGTACTTAATATATGAGTTAGGTGTTTTTACTGTTGAAGGTAATATTTACTATTTGCTTACTTTGCAGTGTTGTTAATCAAGTAAGTTAATTAAATACTAAACCTTGTCACATACTTTATTACTAATCCTAAACAATAATGAGTTCAGAAACTTCACTATCATTACAATTTCCGAGGCTTAAGTATGATGTACAAGAAATACAAAGAAAGCTGGATAGTTATCCGCAGCTTGACGGTTTTGTATTTTTACCATCGTTCGAAAACACGGTTGATTATGGTTCAGCTATCTTGCTGAAAGCATACATTCATGGAAACTCCAAAGGCAGCACACTGGGTTATCATGAATCCTACTACGATTGGGAAAACCCCGATACACTTACGCCTTACGCCAATTACGATCTAATGGCTGATGCGCCACTAATTTTGACTACCAATATTATCTCTAAAACAGATATACTGACTTTGATAACCAACGAAACGGAGACTGTCGAAACCTTAACTTTTACGCCAGTTATTAACCAATACAGCCAGTTATATTATGAGGTATGGCCTGCAAAAATCATTAATGGGGATTATGTTTTTCTGCCTATACCTGGTGTGAATGGTGCAATCCGCACCAATCCATCTCCTCCTGCCACTATTGACTCTATGGACGAAAATTAGTGAGTAAGATTTGGACATTAATATTTGACTGGGCTGAGGTATGGGCGTTGCTCATACCTTTAGCTGTTTTATTACGTTTTGGTAAACAGCCGCCTATCAACAAGTATATTATTGTCTACATCTCGATTTCATTGCCCATCAATCTACTTATCGATCTAACCTGGAAGCTGCGCACTATACTGCCAGCCAATCTGAATTCAAACAATTACCTGTATAACTTAAATGCTATAATTACATTCATCCTATTCACCCTCTTTTTCCAGAAGCTCAGGCAGCCGTTTATGCAGGTTGTTAAAAGTATTATACCAATAGTATTTGTTGTCTTTCTGATTGTAAATTTCGGATTCTATGAAAAGTTTTTTGATTACTGGAAATTCAGCAGCAGGCTTTTGGCAATAGAGGCCGGTTTACTTCTGTTTGATTGCTTACTCTACTACTTTAATAAAGTAAAGGATGAAAATGAAACCCTGAACGTACACCAGTCTGAATTCTGGATTGTAACAGGTTTGGGCATTTATGTAGCTGTGAACTTTTTTATCTTCCTATTATATAATGAACTTACCCGGTTGGCTTCACCATTTGCTGTACAAATCTGGAACGTTCATAACATTTCATACATTGTATTTAACCTTTTTATAGCGAGAGGCCTATATGAATCCGGACGTAAATAACATAAAGCTTTTATTGGTTGTTGGCGTAGCTGTAATGCTGCTGCTGTTTGTAAGCTTTTTGCTCATCTTTATTTTTACACAACGCAGCAAGTACCAGTACAGGCAGCATTTACAACAAATGCGTGAAGCACAGCAAAATCAACTCATTGAAGCTGCTGTGCGAAGTGAAGAATCGGAACGGCACCGCATTGCAGAAGAACTGCATGATGAAGTTGGCGCGCTACTTTCTGCTACGAAACTGCACCTACATGCCTTAAAGCCCGACGAACATTCAAAAGCCAGTTCCTTTTATTCAAAAGTAAAAGAGTTGCTGGATGACTCTATACATAAAGTGAGAGGTATTTCACATAGCTTACATTCAAGCATTTTACAGGAGTTTGGACTCAATGAGGCTATCAGGCACTTTGCTGCAAAATTATCTCATGACGATGTGATGGAAAGCACAGTAAGCCTTGATGACAGCTATATAACTACAAACCCGCCGAATGATATCAGTATTTATAGAATTTTGCAGGAATTGACTAACAACATTATTAAACACGGGCAACCGCAAAAAATACACATACGCTCCGTTTACAAAAGTAACGTGCTGCAGATCACGGTAACGCACAATGGCATCGGCCTTACACAAGAGCAGTTCGAAGACCTGAGATATAAAAAGAACGGCCTTGGCTTAAAAAACATTCAGAACAGAATAATTTTATTAAAAGGTAACATTGAATTTTCACACAAACGGCAGGAAGGTTGTTATTATATTGATATTTTTGTGCCTCAAAAGGCATAATTAATGAACAAAATAAAGGTTGCAATTGCTGATGATCACACCATATTTCGTGACGGTTTAAAAATTGGCTTATCCCGCGACGAGCGCTTAGATGTGGTTTTAGAAGCGCAAGATGGCAATCAGTTACTGCAAGGCATGGAAAGCATTGTGCCGGATGTAATTTTGATGGACTTAAAAATGCCTGGAATGGACGGCATGGAAGCCACCAATGAAGTAAAAAAGAAGTACAAAGACGTAAAGGTATTGATTGTAACTATGTATGATGACGACAAGTTCATTATACACCTGATGGAAAACGGAGCAAACGGTTACCTGCTAAAAAATGCTGACCCCGACGAAATTCTACAGGCTATATATGCAGTACATGAAAACGATGTGTATTTCAATGATCTGGTAAGTAAAGCCCTGCTCAAAAAGCTGATTACCAAAGGCAACGTTAAGCCTACTTTTAAACAAAACATTGAACTTACCGAGCGCGAACTGGAGGTACTAAACCTAATTTGCGAAGAACAGACTGCTGCCGAAATTGGCGCAAAAATATTTTTGAGTCCGCGCTCAGTGGAAGGTATACGTCAGCGGTTAATCGAAAAAGTTGGCGTACGTAATACTGCCGGCCTGGTAATGTTTGCCGTAAAGAATGGCATTGTTAAAGCCTGATGCTTATTAACCTTCATAGATAACACCTGATGTTGGTGTTTCCTTCAGCTCAATTTTTCTGAGTCCTGGCAGTTGAACATGAATTTTGTCCCATATCCACTTGGACAATAGTTCAGCGGTAGGGTTTTCCAGGCCATCTATATTGTTTAAAAAGGCATGGTCAAGCTGATCAATAACCGGCTTCACGGCTGCTTTTAGATCTGTAAAATCCATAATCCAGCCTTCTTTGTCCTGTAAATCACCTGTCACAAATACCGTTAGGTGGTAAGTATGCCCATGAATCTGTTTACACTTATGGCCCTCAGGTACATGTGGTAAATAGTGAGCGGCATCGAATACAAATTGCTTATATATAGTCATGCATTTAAGAGTGTTTGTGACATTACGCTTGGATAACATCATGAATTAATCGCAAATAACACATTCTTAAATAGCATAAAATATGAGCAACGTCACTAAATTCTATGAAAAGGCGGTGATAACAGTCCCGTAAAAAAGTGATGGATATCAGCTTTTTGGCGCAAACATTTGGAGAAATTTACGGCAGATTTAAACGGATTGATAAGCAATGAACCGATCGAGTGCTAAGCAACAGGCTAACCTGTCGAAGTTTTTCGTTATTGGTATTAGTTATAAAAAAGCTGATACTGCATGCAGAGGATTATTTTCTATCAACAACGACCAATACGAGCAAATTCTTCAGCTGGCTCCTTATTGGAATGTAAATGAGCTTTTCATTCTATCTACGTGTAACCGCACTGAAATTTACGGCTTCGCAGAAAATGCTGCGCTGTTAATAGATTTATTATGCTCTCAAACCGAAGGATCTGCAGAACGCTTCGCTTCCATTGCTTACCAAAGGAGAGGGATTGATGCTGTTAATCATCTCTTTAATGTTGGAGCAGGTTTAGATTCCCAGATTTTGGGTGACTATGAGATTGTTGGACAATTAAAGTTGGCTGTAAAATTCGCTAAAGAACGCGGCTTTGTAGGTGGCTTTATGGAGAGACTATTTAACACGGTACTACAGTCATCTAAAGCCATAAAAAACAGCACGAAGCTAAGCAGTGGTACCGTATCTGCATCATTTGCAGCAATACAGTATATTAAGCAGTATGTGCCATCAGTACTTGATAAAAAGATCATCCTGGTAGGCACTGGCAAAATCGGCATAAATACCTGTAAAAATCTAGTCGACTACTTAAACGCCAAACATATTACCCTCATCAATCGCACGGAAGAAAGAGCAGTTGAGTTGGCCAGGGAACTTAATTTACAGTACGCACCAATGAACGAATTGGCTGTTCAAGTTATAGCGGCCGAGATAATTATTGTTGCAACCAACGCTGAGCAACCTACTGTAACGACTAAGATGCTGGAAGGTGAAAATCACAAACTTGTGATTGACTTGTCGGTACCTTGCAATGTAGAAGCAAGCGCAAGTTTACTACCAAATTTGAAACTCGTAAATATTGATAGCTTGTCTAAACTACAGGATGCAACCCTGCATGATCGTGAAGCGGATGTGCCCATTGCTAAAGATATAATCGGGCAACACATTGAAAAATTCATGAATTGGCATAACCGGCGTATGCACACACAGGATTTAAGTGCCATCAAAGAGTTATTGCACGACATTTATATACAACAATTGGTCGATGCAGGTGCAACCGAAGAATTTGATCTAATTGCAGAAATACAAATCCAAGGAATAATTAAAGAAACTGTACATAAAATGAATAAAAGCAACCACGGGGGTTGCTTTTACCTTGAGGCAATTAATAACTTTATTAATGCCTGCGCTTAAAATCTAATACTGTAAAGAGGACCGATATTAGAGTTCTCTTATCCAAATATTTCTAAAGCTTATCGGCTCGCTCGGGTCGCCGTGTGCCTGCAGCTTTATAGGCGCTGCACCATGTTGCTGACGGTAACCTGGTTCGCCAATGTATTGTGTAGGGCCTTTCAGTGTAATATCATTTTGCACCAGTACGCCATTAAACATTACGGTTACCCTGGCTGCTGATTTTACCGAACCGTCGGTGTTAAACTCGGGTGCAGTCCATATCACATCATAACTTTGCCATTCGCCCGGCTTACGGGTTGGGTTTGCCAACGGCGCAAATTGTTTGTAGATACTGCCGGCCATACCATTTACATAAGTTTTGTTATTGTATGAATCAAGCACCTGCAGTTCATAGCCAGCATCGCCTTTACCAATTGATGCTAAAAAAATGCCGCTGTTACCTCTGCCTTGGCCAGTTCCTGAAATTCCAGCAGGTATTTGCCACTCGATATGCAGCTGATAGTTTTTGAACGCTCGTTTGGTTTCGATATTACCTGCGTTCTTTTTTACAGTCAAAACGTTGTTTGCTACCGTCCACTGTGCTGGTTTATTCCGGTCCTCGGTCGTTACCCATTCATTCAGGTTTTTTCCATCAAATAATATCACAGCATCCGACGGTGGCTCCACAACTACGTTTTTTGCAGTTACCACCTTGGGTATGGGTTCCCATACTTCAGTATCCTCGGGCTTTGTTTTTTGCTGAGCCTGGGCCATATAAAAGCAGCTTAATAATATTGCAGTACTTAAAACTTTTGATTTCATTATAATTAGATTTTGGAGTGTAGTTACACGTGTAAAACATTTTTCATGTAGCTACAGCTTTTTGTGATACTGGTGTACGGATCTATCTTGAAGTTTTCTTGTTCCATAATAAAGTGCTGCACACCCGCTTGTTTTGCTTTAGCAACAATGGTTTGATAGTCGATGCTGCCGTTGCCTACTTCGGTGTTCAGGTCATGATTCTCTTTATCCATATCCTTTACATGTACCATAGCAAACCGGCCGGGGTGCTCATTAAATAAAGCAACAGGATCTTTTCCTGCACGCACAACCCAATACAGATCCAACTCAAATTGTACCAGCTTAGGATCGGCCTCTTTAAGCAGAACGTCATATAAGGTTACACCATCAACCGGCATAAACTCAAAGTTGTGATTATGGTAAGCGGTTTTTAAACCAGCCTGCTTACATAATTCGGCTACTTTATTCACATTTTCCGATACCTTCTTCAAGTCATCAGCCGATTTCCGGAACCTGTCATTTATGTAAGGAATGGTATAATAACGCTGACCTACAGTATTAGCAACTTCAATATGTAATTTTACTTCATCCCAGTTATTGCCCGCTAAAATGCTGTCAAATGCATAGTGTCCGCTTGGCGTGGTTAAACCGTTCGAACCAAGCAGAGCCTTGAACTCTTTGGGTTTCAAACCCCAAAAGCCATGATCTTTTGAATAACCGAAGGTTTCTACCTCCCGATAACCCGCTCCGGCCACCTTGGCAATAACGCTTTTTACATCTTTCGGTAATTGTTCCCTTAAAGTAAAAAGCTGTAAACCTACACCTTTGGTGCCTTTGGCACTTAACAGCTTAGGTGCTAATACGGCAGTTGCCGAAAGCATGCCTGCCTGTACTAAAAATTTTCTTCTCGTCGTCATCATTCACAGTTCGTTTTGGTTATACATCGCAAATACGGATAGCTTTTTGTAAAGATGCCAGTTTATCGGCTTGCTTAGGAATAAACTCCTGGGCTATGTAGCCTTTAAATCCTGTCGCAACAATAGACCTCATAATTGCCGGATAGTTTAGTTCCTGTGTATCATCAATTTCATTCCGGCCGGGTACACCAGCTGTGTGATAATGCGCGATGTACTGGTGGTAATCTGTGATGTTTCGGATCACATCACCTTCATCAATTTGCATATGATAAATATCATACAACAACTTAAAATTCTCAGAGCCTAAGCGCTTGGCCAACTCTGCTCCCCACCATGTACGATCGCAGTGGTAATCCTTGTGGTTTACTTTGCTATTCAGCAGTTCCATCACCAACACAACTTTATGTTTTTCGGCTAACGGCATCAGTTGTTTTAGCCCAGCAACACAGTTGCTCCAGCCTTCTTCATCACTCATACCACGACGACTGCCACTAAAGCAAATCAGGTTAGTATACCCGGCTTTGGCTACCAGCGGAATCATCTCCGAATAATTTTTGATAAGCGTTTCATGGAAGCGCTTGTCGTTAAAACCATCCGTCAAATTAATTTCGGCACCGTTGCACATAGTAGAATGCAAGCCGTGCTTTTTGAGCGTCGGCCAATCCTTGGGCCCTACCAAATCTATTCCTTTAATACCTATTTGCTTGGCAGCGATGCATAGCTCTTCAACAGAAAGCTGCCCGAAGCACCAGCGGCATACGGAATGATTAATGTTACCTTTGAGGGGCTGGGGCACCTCATTACAACTTGCTAATACATTTAAAGGCGATGCAACCATACCTGAAGCTGTTATGGCAGCAGTACCTGCCAGTATATTTTTTATTGCGTTGCGTCGGTTATGTTTAGGCATAGCTATTATACTTCTACTAAAACATTGTCGGCACCGGTAGCGTCCAAATCTGGCTTTGTTTCAACATGGTTACGGTCTTTAAATAGCAGTAAAAATGCCAGCAATACAAAAGCGGCAATACCGGCTGGTATTAGCCAAATGGTTTGCCAGTTGTGCAGGCCATCAGCCGTTTTCCAGTTATTTACTATCGGCCCTGATATGTAAGAGCCGATAAGCATACCCACCCCGTAAGTAGCTAAAGTAATAAAGCCTTGCGCGGCACTTTTAAAGCGCTCGCCTGCCAGGTTATCCGTATAAATCTGGCCGGTTACAAAGAAAAAGTCATAACATATGCCATGCATTACAATGCCAGCAATTAACATCCAATAATTGGCCCCGGTATCGCCGTAGGCAAAAAACACATAGCGTAGCACCCATGCCAGCATACCGAAGGCCAGCATTTTTTTAACACCCAGCCTCACAAAAAACAAAGGCATCAGCGCCATAAATAACAGCTCGGATATTTGCCCTAATGATTGCTTACCGGCTGCAGCGTCAACCTTTACTTCGTTCAGGAACGGATTGGTAAAGTTGTAATAAAATGCCAGTGGCACACAAATAGCAACTGAAGCTAAAAAGAAAACCAGGTAAGACTTATTTTTGAGAAGCCCAATTGATTCCAGGCCGATGATGTCACCAAATGTAGTTTTTTGTCCTTTCTTTACCGGCGGCGTATTAGGTAAAGCAAAGCTGAGTAAACCTAACAATAAAGAAGCAACTGAAGCCATTTGGAAAGTTAAGATCAGACTTCCGCTCTTTTCCCAACCGAGCCAACCGATAGTCAGTCCGGCAACGATCCAACCTGCGGTACCCAATACCCTGATTGGTGGAAACTCCTTACTGGGATTCGTCATCTGCTTGAAAGCTACTGAATTTACCAGCGCCAACGTAGGCATATAAATGATCATGTACAGCAGGATGTTCGGATAAAAGCTGTCGAAATTGGTTAGCGTAGTGGCATACCATAAGGATGCGGCGCCAATTAAGTGCAGTATACCTAATATTTTTTGTGCTGCAAAATACTTATCAGCAATCAAGCCGATAATGAATGGTGCTATAATGGCGCCTAACGACTGTGTGGCGTAAGCTACCCCGTTTTGCACATCAGTCGCGTGCAACGTTTTAGTTAGGTAAGTACCTAAAGTTACAAACCATGCCCCCCAGATAAAAAACTCCAGGAACATCATGGCTGATAATTTTACTCGGGTAATTATGGTCATGGTCGTAACTGATGTTTTATGATTATTTAAGGGTTAGGATATATTTAGCCATTTCTTTGGCATCATTAACAGCTAATGATGGATGCGCGGTCATAGGCACATCACCCCAATTGCCGGCGCCGCCTTTAATAATTTTATCGGCCAGCATATCAATGTCTTTGTCCGAATATTTTTTGGCAACATCGGCATACGCCGGACCAATCAACTTTTCTTTCTCTTTATGGCAGCTCAAGCAATCAGAGCTGGCAATTAATTGCGCCCCTTTTGAGTCCGAAGATACACCGCCTGATTTTTCGGCACCGGTGCTTAAACTGGTATCGTGTTCGGCTTCTGATTGGCGGGCTGCTGCGCCCTGATTAGCAGCACCAGTGCTATCGCCGCTTACCTTATTATCGCTGGAACCACCGCAGGCGGCTAAAAATACAGTTAAAGAAAGTAGAAGAATAGTTTTTTTCATGAGTGAAGTGATATATTATAATTACAAGCCTAATATCTTTTTATTTAGCGATTTATCAATACCTGAAGCCGCAAAATCATCAAAAACTTTATCCGTTACCCGAATAATGTGATCTTTGATGAACTGTGCGCCTTCACGTGCACCGTCTTCCGGATGCTTCAATGCACATTCCCATTCCAGCACGGCCCATCCCGAAAAATCGTATTGCGCCATTTTACTAAATATGGATTTGAAATCAACCTGTCCGTCACCCAGTGAACGGAAGCGGCCGGCCCGGTCAACCCAGTTTTGGTAACCACCGTAAACGCCCTGTCTGCCGGTAGGGTAAAACTCGGCATCTTTAACATGGAACATGCGAATGCGCTCGTGATAGATGTCAATGTATTCCAAATAATCCAGGCACTGTAAGATAAAGTGCGACGGATCATAAAGTAAGCAAGCACGCGGATGCTGGTTCACTTTATCAAGAAACATCTCATAAGTAGTTCCATCATGCAGATCTTCGCCGGCGTGTATCTCATAACAAAGGTCAACGCCGTTTTCATCAAACACATTCAATATCGGTTCCCAGCGGCGTGCCAGTTCAGTAAATGCATCTTCAACTAACCCGGCAGGGCGCTGTGGCCAGGGGTATACCATGGGCCAGGCGAAAGCACCGCTAAAAGTAGCATGTGCATTTAACCCTAAATTTTGGGATGCTTTGGCTGCGTGCTTTAGCTGACTGATAGCCCACTCCGTACGTGCAGCGGGATTATTGCGAACCTGGGTTGGCGCAAAGCCATCAAACAACTCGTTGTAAACAGGATTTACAGCAACCAGCTGCCCTTGCAGGTGGGTTGACAGCTCAGTAATTTCCAAACCATGCTCATTTACAATGCCTTTGATCTCATCTGCATAAGTTTTACTTTCGGCCGCTTTTTGCAGGTCAATAAAACGTGCGTCGGTTGTAGGGATCTGTATTCCTTTAAATCCTAAACCGCTTGCCCACTCACATATTGCCGATAGGCTATTGAATGGTGCTGTATCGCCAATAAATTGTGCCAGAAATAGCGCGGGTCCTTTTATAGTAACCATGGTTGCTGTTAGATGTTAAATGTTGTCCATTTCTGCTCCGAACGTCCGGAAGCAATTACATTCTCGATAAAGGCCATACCCCTTACACCTTCTTCCATTCCCGGATAATCCAGGCACTCAGCTTTAGGCTGTTCACCTGCTATGTCGGCTTTAACAGCCAATGCAAAATTGCGGTATAAATTAGCAAAAGCTTCTAAATAACCTTCGGGATGACCAGCAGGCGTGCGGGTATTATGCGTTGCATACGAACTGGTATAGCCCCCGCCTGTACGCCATATTTCCATCGGCTTATCCAGCCATTTCACCTGAAGCGTGTTAGCGTCTGATTGTTGCCACTCTAAACCGCCATGCTCGCCATAAACGCGAACCTTCACGTTGTTTTCTTCGCCAGCGGCTACCTGGGTAGCGATTAAAACGCCGCTTGCGCCGTTGTTGAACTTTAACAGTACGGCACCGTCATCATCTAATTGCCGGCCTTCAACCACAATATTAATATCTGCACAAAGTTGCGTTACCTGTAAGGCACTTACGTATTCAGCCAGATTAAAGGCATGCGTACCGATATCGCCCATGGCACCTGCAGCTCCGCTTTTAGTCGGATCTGTTCGCCAGCTGGCTTGCTTATTGTCCGATCCTTCTAAGAACGTGCTCAGCCACCCTTGCGGATACTCCACATACACCTTGCGTATTTTTCCCAATTTACCCGATTGCACAATTTGCCGTGCCTCTTTTACCATTGGATAACCCGTGTAGGTATGCGTAAGGCAGAATCGTTTACCAGATGCTTGCTGAATTGTTTGTAATTCCTTTGCCTCGGCCAAGGAGAAAGTCATGGGTTTATCCAGCACCACATGGAAGCCGTTTTGCAGCGCAAGTTTAGTCGGCTCGAAATGCACATGGTTAGGCGTAACGATACTGATCACCTGCACCCGCTCCTGTTGCGGCAGCTGGCTTTCTTTTTCTATCAATTCCTGATAAGAACTGTATACACGGCTCTCGTGCAAGCCTAAAGCCAGGCCACTTGCCTTTGACTTTTCAGCATCGCTGCTGAATGCGCCGCAAACCAGATCATATTCATTATCAATGCGGGCTGCTATGCGATGCACGGCACCAATAAAGGCGCCCTGGCCACCGCCTATCATTCCAAGTTTTAACTTCATGTATTCGTTATAAATTAAACCAAAGCCCAGGCGCGGTCACCTTTTTTATAAGGTATTTCGCCTACATACTTGCCCGGTATAGGCACATAGCGCATGGCTTTAGTGCACCCTACTTCAGATGTAAAGTAGCCCAGCAAAGTAAGTTCCTTCATCATTCTGAAATAATGATTCGGTTCATCAGGCTTCTTAACTTTATTGTATTCCTTTTGCTCGTTATCTAATTGTACTAACAAAGCAGTACGCTGTTTAGCATCGCACGCCATGAATTTTTTTCCGAACTTTTTATCGCAGGCATCATCAAGTTTAGATAACCCCTTAACGAACACTTTCTGATCTTCGGGCGTATAGCAATCGCGCACCATTACGGCCATGAACTGACCAACATTGGCAGCCTTCGCTCCCGGCGTTTTGGTATCAGGTAAAATGGTATCCGCAACTTCATTCATATAGGCCACATGCTCTGCATCAAACAGGTCTTTAACCTGCGTTTCGGCAGGCTTACAACCCGATAGAAAGAACTCGCTGCCGATAACAGCTCCGCCCATTAGCAGGGCAACTCTTTCAATGGCTTCTCTTCTGTTCATATTACTTGGCAGATTAGTCGGTTATGTAATAAGCAGTTAATTGATTACGCTTTAAGGCTCCAGCCCTGGCGGTACTCGCGTTTAACGAATTGGTTAACCTCATCCAGGTTGGTAATACGCATATTATTGTTATCCCAAAGCAGCTTAACGCTACGGCCAGGATAATTAAATCCTTTGCCATCACTTTTTGGTGTGCGCAGGTCATACCCACGTATGGCTAAGTTAGCCATAAGCAAGGCTTCGGTTAACGGTCCGGCTTTTTCGAATGGTGAACTTACCGGCATTTTACCATGCCCGGCAAGCGATGCCTCAATCCACTGCGCATAATGACCATTCATACCACCTTTTACACGTGGTAAGGTTTGCTTAACCTGCACCTGGTTTGTTCTGGAAGTAGGCAGTAATTGCGGGTTAGTACAATACGTGCTGGCAATCATTTTGCCTTTAGTACCGATAAACAGCATACCATTACCACCATCGCCAAATATCTCATTCGGGCCTAATTCTTCAGGGCGCTCAGGTTGGATACCGCCGTCCATCCAATGCACAACCACATCTTTTTGTGTTTTGCTGGTTTTGGGGAAAGTAAGTGTTATGTGGCTTGATGGCGGGCAGCTTTCTGGGAAATAACCGCGTTTAAATTCATCCACATATACACTGCCTACGCTGGCCTGTACGTCTTTTGCATATTGCAAACCTAACACGCTGAATGGTGCTTCGAGCAGGTGACAGCCCATATCGCCTAAGGCGCCGGTACCGTAATCCCACCAGCCACGCCAGTTAAACGGCACTAATTTATCTACATAATCTTTGTAAGGCGCTGTACCCAGCCACAAATCCCAATCCAGTGTTTTTGGCACCTCGGCTTTGTTTGCCGACCATGGAATACCCTGCGGCCATACCGGGCGGTCGGTCCAGCAGTATACGGTATGTACATCACCTATCACGCCGTTATCATACCATTCCATCAACTGGCGCACGCCATCACTCGATGCACCCTGATTACCCATTTGGGTAACCACTTTGTAGCGTTTAGCGGCATCAGTTAGCATGCGGGCTTCGTATATATCATGCGTAAGCGGTTTTTGCACATATACGTGCTTACCCAATTGCATAGCCGCAAGGGTGATGATGGCATGGTTATGATCTGGTGTTGAAACAGAAACGGCATCAAAATGCTTGCCTTCTTTTTCAAACATCTGGCGCCAGTCTTTATAATACTTAGCTTTAGGGAACTTCTTAACAGTATTGGCTGCGCGCTGGTCGTCAACGTCACATAAAAAAGCGATTTCGGCTTTGCCACTGCTATGGAAAGCGGCAATATCGTGCTCTCCTTTACCGCCAACGCCAACAGAGGCAATTGTTAAGCGGTCGCTAGGTGCGATATAGCCTTTACCACCCAATACATATCTGGGCACAATCATAAATCCTGCTGCAGCAACCGAAGCCGATTTAATAAAACTGCGGCGTGTATTTGAAGTCTTCTCAGTCATGGTTGTTTTTACTATGAGTATTTAGGTTTATACATTAAGTTTTTTGGACTCACTCACGGCATGATCAACCGCGCGGGCGGTAAGTGCCATGTAAGTTAAAGATGGGTTTTGACAAGCGGCCGACGTCATGCAGGCACCATCGGTTACAAAAACGTTTTTAGCGTCCCAAACCTGGTTCCATTCATTTAATACTGACGTTTTAGGATCGCGTCCCATACGGGCTGTACCCATTTCGTGTATGCCTCCGCCCAGGTTATAGGTATTGTTAAATGTTTTAACATCCTTTAAACCACCTGCTTCCAGCATTTCTTTAGCATCGTTCATCATGTCAATGCGCATTTTCAGCTCATTGTCTTTAATCTCGGCATCCATGGCCAGTACAGGTAATCCCCACTTATCTTTTTTATCCTTGTCGATATAGCATCGGTTTTCATGATATGGAAGGGTTTCGCCGAATCCGCCTAAGCTCATTGCCCACTTGCCGGGTTCGCTCAACTCATCTTTAAAATCACCGCCAATGCTCATTTCCGGTATATCCCGGCTCCAGGTTTCGCGACCTGCGCGGCCCTGGTAACCATAACCGCGTATATAGTCGCGCTTCTCACCATTTAAATTACGGTACCTTGGAACGTAGATACCATTGGCTCTCCGGCCGAAGTAGTACTTATCCTCATAACCTTCGGCTGTACCAGTAGCACCAATTCTAAAATGGTGATCCATCAGGTTATGGCCCAATTCGCCGCTGCTGCTACCCAAGCCACCTGGCCAGATATCCGTAGCTGAATTCATCAAGATCCACGCTGTATTAAGCGTTGAGGCGTTCAGGAATATGATTTTTGCGTAGTACTCGTAAGTTTTATTGGTTTCCGCATCCAGTACTTCTACCCCTTTTGCTTTTTTGGTGTCTTTGTCATAAATCACCCGGGTTACTATACTAAAAGGGCGCAGCGTTAAATTACCTGTAGCTTGTGCTGCCGGTAAAGTGGCCGACTGGGTGCTGAAATACGCACCGAACATACAGCCCAACCAGCACTTGTTACGGAATTGGCAGTTGGTACGACCTTCGTGCGGAACGGTTATATTTGCCGTACGACCAATAATCATGTGCCTTTCGCCTTTATAATGCTTTTTTAAGCGGGCTGCAACATCCTTTTCAACGATATTCATGTCCATAGGCGGCATAAAATCGCCATCAGGCAAAATAGGAACACCATCGCGGTTGCCGGAAATGCCTGCGAATTTTTCCGCATAGCTATACCAGGGCGCTATATCCTGGTATCGAATAGGCCAATCAACAGCTATGCCGTCTTTGGCGTTCGCCTCAAAATCAGAATTGTGCCAACGATAGGATTGCCTGCCCCAAAGCAGTGAACGACCGCCCACCTGGTAAGCCCTGAACCAATCGAAAGGCTTGTTTTCTACATAGGGGCTTTCTTTTTCGTTAACCCAGTAATTAACATTGGCTTCGTTGAGTACATAGTCTCGCTTAAGCACCGGATGATCGTCAACCATCTGCTGGGTACGTGATCCGCGGTGCTCCAGCTCCCAAGGGGCTTTGCTGGCGGTAACGTAGTCTTTAACATGCTCTACATTGCGGCCGCGCTCCAGCATCAAGGTTTTTAAACCTTTTTGGGTGAGCTCTTTTGCAGCCCATCCGCCGGATATGCCCGAGCCTACCACAATAGCATCATAAGTATTGTTGGCCATAAAATGAGGTAAGTAGTGTTGGTTAGTAAATCGGTTTACTGTGCCAATGTACTCATTTTTTTAATCGAAGCAATAATTTCAATTGTTTTTTAAGCAATCTTTTTGTTACAATTACCATTGTGCATAGAAATATATTTCCGTGCATCTATGTAAACCGAAAGGTCGTATAATATCCGCATTAATGCGGATATTATACGACCTAAATCTATTATAATTATCGAATTATAGCTTCACACTCATCGCTTTTCCGGTATAAGTAACGGTTTTATCAAATGCTGTAGCCGGAACTGAGTCATTACCATGGCCGCTTTTTACTATAACTACGTTAAATTTACGACGGGTTAACATACCAGGAAAATGACCTTTAACTGCAGATATGTTTAGCGTACGCTTAGCGTCGTTCCAACTCATGTCTATAGTTGCATATTGGCCACTCTCGTAATTGTAGGTATCGTTTTCATCTTCATATAATTTAAACTGGCCATTAGCGCCAGGATAGATGCGTAACTCCAAAACATCTGCAGGTTTTTCGGTTGCATATTGCACTACCGGCCCTATAGGCACAATTGAACCTGCTTTGATGTATAAAGGCATGGTTTGTATGGGTGCCGCAGCTATGATGGTTTGCCCGCCCTGCAATTTTTCGCCAGTCCAGAAGTCATACCATGAGGTACCAACGGGCAAGTAAACCTGGCGTGCTTTTTCCTTGCTTTCTGCGCCTGTACCTGTATACAACTGTTCAGTAACAGGATTTACCAAAAAGGCAGGGCCGAACATGTACTGATCGGGAATACCATATACGTTTTTATCTCCCCTAAAGTCAAATGCGAGCGAACGCATTATGGTATAATTATCCAGATGAACTCTTGCATTTAATGAATAAATATAGGGCAGCAAGCGATAACGCAATTCGTCATATTTTAGCAGGATATCTTTGGTGCGGTCATCCCAGTTGTTTGAGAAAAGTGCACGCTCGCCTTTGCCATGTATTCGGAAGATTGGGCAAAAGGTACCAAACTGAAACCAACGGGTAAACAGCTCCCTGTTTTCGGGTAACGACCAATTGGCCGGGGCCCAGTTGTAATGGTACCCACCAATATCTGATGTCCAGAAAGGTATACCCGATACACCGGTATTAATCCCCTGCGGTACCTGCTTTTTGTATGATTCAAAAGTACAAGGAATATCAGATGACCATAATGTAGCCGCATTACGCTGTTGCCCGGCAAATGCCTGCCGCACAAGGAAAAATGCCCGCTTGTTTGGTATATCTGCCCGCCAGCCTTTGTACAAACCCTTGGTATGCTCCAACGAATATGTATTGAAGTAGTCGATACCCTTACCTACAGAAAAATTGGCCTTGCGGCGCTCATCCAGCAACGTACCATTGTCAGGTTCGCATTGGTCAACCCACCAGGCGTCCCAGCCGTACCGCTTAACCAGACTATCACGGGCTTGCTGCCAGTATAGGGCACGTGCTTTGGGATTATGTGCATCGTAATAGGTATCAAAAGTATGGGTTACTACATTGTCCCAGGTTATACTGGTTAAGTAGCCGGCTTTGTCGAGTGCATCGTAATTTGGTGTGCCTTTACCGAAAACCGGCCAGATAGATATCATAGCATGCAAATGCGCCTTGTGCAACTCATCAACCAGCGCCTTGGGATCCGGGTAACGTTCGGGCTTCATTACGTGCGAACCAATGGGCAGCGGATCCCAGTAGTACCAGTCCTGCACAATGGCATCAACAGGAATATTTTTGTTCCGATAATTGTTTTTAACGCCTATAATTTCGTCCTGACTCAAATACCTGTCTTGCGACTGAAACAAGCCCATTGACCATTTCGGATACATCGGTGCTTTCCCGGTAGCTGTACGATATAAGCTGATAATATGATCAAAACCTGGCCCGTAAAAAAAGTAATAGTTGACCTGCTTGCCGCTCTCCGACACATAACTAAATTCTGAATTACTATTCTCAGCTCCATAAAAATTAGAGGCCGAATAGTTATCCCACATCAAACCATAACCTTTAGTTGAAAGCATAACCGGAATTGCACCGGTAAGGTACTTAATGGCCATATCCTGATTGCGGCCTTTGTAGTTGATAGATAAAGAATCGAGCGGATGGCAACCCAAACCGAACAATCCCTCATCAACCGGCGACTGAAACCGGGTAGCACAGCTATAGGTGTTGATACCCGCCACGGTTTGCGCTTCCATGCTTTTGCCTGCCTCGGCAGTAATAACGTGGTTGCTCATATCGGTATAAGTAATGGCATCAGTAGCTTTATCTACCAAAATTTTCAGGCGTGATGTATTGATGGTAATCTTACCATCGGCGTCTGTTATTTTGAAAGCCTGCGCCTTTGCCCACGAATTGTTTACTACTAACGAAGTAAAGTTAGGGAAAGCATTTAAGGCCGTATATTTCACCTGAATAAGGTCAGGCTGGCATACCCTGATCTTCATTAAGCCCTGGGTTAAAACAAAGGTTACACCGTCAGCATCCTTTCTAAAAGACTTCACCGTCGCCTGTGCAGGCCGCACTACAGCCCCTCCCAACAGCAGGGCCAGCATACAAACCGGCACCTTCAGGCGTTTAAGTATTAAGTTTGGAATCAACATATGAATAGAAAAAATATTGGTTCATGAATTAATTATTTCGCGCTGTACTAATTGTTTATTTATATTAAACTTATTACTGTATATCAATACTTAAGCTAATATCCTGTCCGGCCGGCAAACTTAAATTAGTGCCGGATATACGGCTTTTATCTGCTCCACTAATTGTCTTTACTTTTCCCGGCAATTGGAGTCTGATTTTTTGTTTGATTGCGGAGTGCAACACCACATCGATATGATGGTTGCGCCAAACCAGCAACTTAACCTCTACCTGTCCCCGTGCGAGCAAGCCAGAGATACGGCCACTCGGCCACTCACTGGGTAAAGCAGGCAGTAGCCTTAGCACACCTGGCTCGCTATAGCATAACATTTGCGTGATGACGTAAGGTAAACCACCGCTGATATCGGTGTTAAACAACTCGCCTACATTATGATACGATGCCATACTGCTTGACCAGTATTTGCTGCTCAGCCAGTTTACCAACTGTTTAGCCTTCTCAGCTTCACCTAAGTGAGCGCTGGCCAAGGCAAGCTGTACCAAACCGAAAGCCATTTCGCCGCCCCCTTCTTTTATCCGAAATTGCATCCTTTTATCTATTGCCGTTTTAGCAGCCTGCTGCAATTTATTGCTTGCGGCAAAGTCAGGATCTAAATAATCATACAAAGCATACAGGTGCGACGCGTGGCGGTGACTATAATTGTCTTGCAGATTGGGCCAAAGCCATTCACTTAATGCACCATCACTATTCACTTTATAGCTGGGCATTTGGGTAAGCATTCGCTTCCAAAGCACAACCTTGTTTTTGTCGGTATGGAGTTGCCCGGCCGCATCAATACAGCTGCGCAGTAACTGGCGGGCTATCATTGCATCCATCGTGGCGTTGATTACCGCTTGTGAGCTACTATTGGCCGGATTGTTTTCGGGTGAATAAGAAGGATTGAAAATTAGTTTACCATCGGCACCCACTTTCAGAAAGTCTTCATAAAACAGGGCGGCCTCTTTCATGAATGGGTAAGCGCGGTTGGCTAAAAAAGCTTTATCGCCGGTGTATTGGTAATAATCGTAAAAGTAATGGGCCACCCAGCCAGCGCAACCGGTCCACAGCGTAAGGCACCATGTTTTTCCAAAATCACTTTCTACGCCTGCGGTTGTTTCCTGCGCTGGTATATGTATACCGCGGCAATTGTAAAGCAAGCGTGCTTCTTTACGGTAATCGCCAATTAAACACTCATGATAGTTGAAGTACGGCAACATGAGTTCGGGCGTATTTGTGGCCAGCAAACCGCCAATTGCAGTCGGCAGGTTGCCATCATTCGTAAAGCCGCCTGCCCAGGGAGCCGTCCAGGTACCGCTCCATAAGCCTTGCAAATTTGGCGGATTAGTACCCGTACAACTAATGATATTGTATCGGCCTGCGTCAAACACCTTCTCAACCAAAGCTAACAGCATCCGACTTTTGGCAGCCAATAATATTTCCTCCGAATTCAAATTTCGGTCCTGCAGGCTTCCACCTAAATCCAATTGCACACGGTTGAACATACTCCCGTGAATTTGCGCATGTGATGTCAGCAAGGTTTCATAATCGGCCCGTGCAGAAACAAAAGCACTTTTCATTGCTGGTATATTAGAGCTTTGCTTATCATATAAGGGCTTGATATTAATGAGGAGTAAAACTTCATCCGCATTAGTTACCTGTATGCTGCCATTCACCACCTTACTGCTGCCGCCTTTTAACACCAACCGCCCTACCCCTTCGTACCCCTGTACAGCACCGGGATTGGTATTTTTAAAAGTGCTGCTGTAGGTTAGCCATTGTCCTACTGCATCACTGTTCGCACTTTCAATATTATCGTTCACAAACTTCCACTGCTGCCACTCAACAGGGCGGCGTCTGAAAGCTAAAGAGGTATTGATTTTGCCGGTCCCTTTAATAGACAGCACCACCATACTATCCGGTCTGGAAACGAACAGCCTGCGGGTAAACGTGCCGTTATCATCCTGCCAGTTTATAATGGCCTCACCTGTTTCAAAATTTACCGCACGCTGATAGCGTTTTATATTGCCGGCATGTTGTTCAATTTTCAAATCAAACGCCGGGATGAACGGATCGCGTTCATCCGTATAACCTTGCTCTTGGCGCAATGTTTCCGTCAATGATGCAGCCTCGGTAAACTTTCCTTGCAAACTCAATCGCCTGATGGTTTCCAACTTGCTGGCTTGCTCAAAATCCTTACCGCTTTTTTTTAAAGGCAGATAAAGTGAGGCGTGGCTTAAGATTACGGTTTCCTGATGCGGCTGCCCCATTACGAGGGCTCCAATAGTGCCATTGCCGCTTAAAAGTGCCTGCTCCCAGGTAGCCGCGGGCTGCCAGCTGGTGAATCCTCTGGCAGGATGCTTAAAAACGGTATTGTCCTGACCGCTGGCTACCTGCCTTCCAAATAGCAAAAGTAATAGTGCATAAATTGATAATCTCATGTGGCACTATTTGGTTTTGATGGTAATGCTTGCTGGTTGCAAACCAGCAGCACTGGCGGTTAAAACCACATTCCCTGCTTTACCACGTGATTGTATTACGGCCAAACCTACACCATTGAACACGCTGTGCTGCGTACCCTTGAATGACTCCATGCTGGTTTGGCTACCATTATCCATACCGGCAATACTTGCAGCGCCATTAACCTTGAAGCTAACTTTGTGTGCAGCATCGGGTACTAAGTTTCCGTTTTTATCCAGCACATTTACGGTTACGAATGACAGGTCTTTACCATCAGCTTTAATTTGTGACCGGTCGGCTATGAGCTGCAACTTTGCCGGTTTACCTGCCGTGTGCACTTCGCGTGTCAGCACCGTTTTACCGTTTTTGCGGGATATGGCCTTAATGGTTCCCGGCTCGTATTTTACCCGCCACATTACGTGCAGGTCATCACCCTGTTTCTTTTTTATGCCTAACGATTTGCCGTTGAGGTATAGCTCCACCTCATCTGCATTGTTGTAATAAGCCCAAACATCAACTGTTTTGCCGGGCTGCCAGTTCCAATGCGGTAAAATATGCAACACGTTTTTACTGGTCCATTCACTTTGATACATATAGTATACATCTTTCGGGAAACCGGCCAGATCTATAATACCAAAGTAGGAGCTTCGGGATGGCCATTCGTAAGGTGTGGGCTCGCCCAGATAGTCAAATCCGGTCCAGATGTACATACCCGACAGGTGGTCGTACTTCTTCATGATCTTCCAGGTTTCTTCGTGAGTTGATCCCCATGGGGTAGATACATTGTCATAAGCAGAAACGGTGTTATCCGGGTTACCATCCTTTAACTGCTCTTCGGGCTTATGCGGCCAGCGGCGTATACTGTCTGATGGCATATCATACTGTCCGCGAGTTTCCAGGGCTGATGTGGTTTCAGTTGCGATGAACTTTTTACCGGGATACCGCTCATGAAACGAAGCAAAATCCTGATGATGGTAATTGTATCCTATCAAATCAAGTGCATTAGACTTAATGATATTATTGTACGGTTGCGGCTCATTAAGCGCCGAAGTGATAGGCCGATTATCCATACCACGAACAATTGCGGCCAGCTCGCGGGCTATGGGGCGGCCGCTGGTATCGGTCTGGCTGTACTGTTCCATGATCTCGTTACCAATACTCCATATCATAACCGAAGGATGGTTGCGGTCTCGTAGTAACTGATCTTCCAAGTCGCGCTTATGCCATTCATCCCAGTACAGGTGATAATCTTGTTTGGTCTTTGCAATCTTCCACATATCAAAGGCTTCGTCCATTACAATAAAGCCCATCTTGTCGCATAAATCCAGTAGTTCCGGTGCGGGTGGATTATGTGAGGTACGTATACTGTTGCAGCCCATCGCCTTCAATATCTGTAACTGGCGTTCAGCAGCACGTACGTTAAAAGCAGCACCCAAACAGCCCAAATCATGGTGATTACATACGCCCAGAATTTTAAGCGGCTTGCCGTTCAATGAAAAGCCTTTATAAGCATCAAAATTAAAATAACGGATACCCAGCGGGGTGGTATATGTATCTAACACTTTGTTATTTTGCTCAATTTCGGTTACTACTTTGTAGAGATAAGGATTATCAACCGACCACAAATTTGGCTTGGTTACAGTCAACTGCTGATCAGCCATTGCATTTTTACCAGACACTTTGAATCCAACAGACCCGCTACCTGATACGGTTTTTCCGGCGGCGTCTACTATTCGGCTTTTTACAGTTACAGTTTGGCCTGCTCCCGTAGCATTTTTAACATCTACTTTAATGTTAACCGTTGCCTTATCAGCTGAAACAACCGGTGTATTTACGTAAGTTCCCCAATGACCGACAGCTATCTTATTGGTGGTCACCAACCATACGTTACGATAGATACCAGAACCGGAATACCATCGCGAGTTGGGCTGATCGGCATTATCGGCCCTGACAGCGATCACGTTGTTTTGGCCAAATTTCAAATACGGCGTAAGCTCATACTCAAATGAAATATATCCATTAGGACGTTTACCCAGCAAATGGCCATTGATCCAAACCTCGCTATTTCGGTAAACGCCATCAAAATCAATATACACCTGTTTACCTTTTAAGGCTGCGGGCACAGTAAAGGTTTTGCGGTACCAACCTATCCCCCCTGGTAGCGCGCCTCCGCCCGTACCTGCCGGGTGATCCTTACTGAAGCTACCTTCAATGCTCCAATCATGCGGCAAGTTCAAGCTTCGCCATTTCAAGTCATTAAACTTTTCCTGGCTGGCAGCCGGTGCATCACCTAAAAAGAATTTCCAGCTTTGGTCAAAATCCTGCACGCGTGGCTGTTGCTGACCATGAACAATGGATACAGATAAGCCGAATGCCAATAGCGCAGTTAGTATATTTTTAGAATAGGCCATAAACTATTGATGAGGAGAAACCTAAATTAGTCTCTCCTTTTATAAAAAAATGGTTACGGTTTAGGTTTGTAACTGAATACAATATATGCAGGTCCGCCTGCCGCTGCATTGTCGCGTAATACGCCTAACATAAGCTTGTTAGCCGTTAAAGAGAAAATGAAGACATTGGTCCAGTTGCTGGCGTGGCTACGGTAATCTCCACCGAAAAACAAATCGGCACCTGTAAATCTTATTTTCTGGTTTACCAGATCGAGATTAAAGCTCCCCCTTGATGTTACAGGTTTGCTGGATGCATCATAAGTTACTTTGCTATAGTTTGCGCCACCATTCAGGCTGAAGTTCATGTACCCCCAATCTTTATTTTCCATCACCCAGGTGTTACCGGCATAGTCGGGCTGGTATGACCAGTCGTTGCTTGAGCCATTATGCAAAAGGTAGTCGGTACCATACCAGCCAATTGGGCTGCTCATGTCCAATACCCAGGTTTTGCCGGCCGTGCCATTGGTAAGATACGCCCACCGCTGGTCTTTAAAATATTCAGGATCGTTCTGCGATACCTTTACCTGTACAGAATCTGTAACCGGCCCCCCGCCCGATAAGGCAGTATAGCGAATCCAGTACTGACCCGCAAACGGCAGATTAATGGTATCTTTCATTTTATTAGTTGTACCGGTACCATAATCCCAGTAGGCAAGGCTACCGAGCGTTTTGCTTTCGAGCATGATGATGTTATCATACCCCTGCTTTTGTGTTACCGAAAATTTTAGTTCGGACTTCAATACGGGTTCGGGCAAATTCTTCCTGTCTTCCCGTGGGTCGCATGACACCAGCGCAACAGACAAGGCAAAAAACAAAAATATATGTAATGCTTTCATTTTGTTATTAAGTTAATTGGTTACCATCCGGGATTTTGTTTCAAACTACCGTTTGACAAGCTAACCTGCGTTTGCGGAATTTGCAGCAGGCCTTTAGTCTCGGTTCTGAACGATACATCAAAGTCGGCTCCCATACCACTGTTATCTATCGCTTGCTTAGCTACAGGTATACCCTGCCTTAACAAATCCCAGTAGCGCATGCCTTCTAAAGCCAGCTCCAAACGGCGCTCCTGCATAATTAACTGCAAACCGTTGCTACCACCGCTAAGCATTTTGCGATGCTGGATGTCCTGAAAGGCACGATCGCGTATCATGTTGTAGTAATTTTGTGCCTTACTTAAGTCGGCATCCAAATTAAGCTCGGCCCCCATCAGCAACACATCGGCAAAGCGGATGGCAATGTAATCGTAATAGTTATCTATCTGGAAATCGCCGCCTTTGTCTTCGGCCAGCATGCCGACGATGGGTGTATACTTTTTCCAGTAGTAGCCGGTATATTGATACTGATCGCCCTGGCTGAATGCCGTCAGGTTCTCGTCTTCGATTGAGATAATGGAAGCGCCCTTACGTGTGTCACCAGCTTCGTAAGCATTGTACAGTTTGGGGTTTACAGTTGCAGCGCCCCAGCCTTTGTAATATGGCGGTAGCGTCTGGTTACGGATGGCAATATCTACCTGCCAGCGGTTGCCGTTTTGCGAATTCCAGTTACCTAAGCCCTGCCAGGTGTATTTGATTGAAAAAACGGTTTCTTTATTATCCTCTCCAACAAAGCTGGCTTGGGCTGCCTGCCATAAATTCGGAAACTTGTCAACCAAACCGTAACCACTGTTTGTAATTACATCTTCAATAGCGTTGCGCGCATCCTGCCGGGTAACCTCGCCTGTAATTTCCGACTTGGAATAGTAACCGGTGTAGTATAAAAACACACGTCCTAATAGCGACTCGGCAGCCCATTTAGTTGCACGACCATATTCACTCTGCGGAATGGCGCTATAAGCCGTAGCCGGAATATTAGCCGCTGCAAATTTCAAATCCTGTGCTATTTGTTTATAAACATCATCCGGGTTAGCTTGCGGACGATCATATTGCCCCGGCTCAAGAGGTGCATCGAGTAATGGCACGTTACCGAACATGCGTACAAGATCAAAGTAAAAGTAGGCTCTCAAAAATCTTGCTTCGGCTGTATAGCGGTTTTTTAGGGCGGCATTACCGCCAAAATCAATATTGGCAATTTTTTGTAGCAAAGTATTGGCACGGAAAATACCGGTGTAATACTTAGTCCATGCAGCCGCATTCAGGTCGGTATAATTTTGGAAACGGTCCCACTGCCGCCATCCGCCATCGGTGTTGCCACCACCGCCAAAGCAATCGTCAGATGCAATTTCGGAGGTTAAGATAATGTGCCCATAATCGCCCCAGTCCAATACACTATAGGTAGCTACCAGAGCACTAAATGCATCCTGTGGTGTTTTGTAATAGTTAACATCTGTTTGCTGGTCAATCGGCGTTTTATTCAAAAAGTCTTTTCCGCACGAGCTGGCCAGTGTTAGTAAAGCAGCTGCTATGAATATCTTTTTCATTGTTGATTTTCAATTAAAATTTCACACTTAAACCTAAAATGTAAGTACGGGGCTGCGGATAATAGCCCAAATCGGTACCCGAAGCCCAGGTCTGGTCACCATACCCTACCTCCGGGTCTAATCCCGAATATTTGGTGAAGGTGTACAGGTTGGTAGCCGACACGTATAAGCGGAGCTGCTGTAGTGGAAAGCTTGGAGGCAATAACCGCTTAAAATCATATCCCAGGTTTACGCTTTTAATTCGCAGAAAGGCCCCGTTTTCGATATACAAGTCAGAAAAGCGGGCGTAATTTTGGTTAGGCTCATTGTTTAGCGTAACCCTCGGTAAGCGATTAGAAGTGCCTTCGCCATGCCAGCGCTCCAATATATCGGTGGTGTAATTGTTTCGCGGTCTGTCATAAGCCCTTACACCGTTGGCAATCTGGTTACCGCCAACACCATACACGGATACTGCAAAATCAAATCCTTTATACCCCATATTAATGCTGCCTCCGTAGGTGTAATGTGGATTTGGATCGCCAATCTGTGTTTTATCGTTTTGGTCTATCTTGCCGTCGTTGTTCAGATCAATAAAGCGCACATCGCCCGGTACTGCGCCAGGTTGTATAAGTGCACCGCCTTTATTGTAGGATTGAACTTCAGCGTCATTTTGGAAAACACCGTTGGTTTTCAATCCATAGAAGTAACCGATGGGGTGACCAACCTCTGCTCTGTACATCTCGTCCATCCCAACAAAAAACACGTTGGTATTACCGTGAATAATACCTTCGCTGTTAGCAATTTCGGTTACACGGTTTTTGTTGAATGAGATATTACCATTTATGCCGATGTTAAAGTCGCCATATTTATGATTGAATGCCGCTGCAAATTCAACACCTTTGTTGCTCACTGCACCGCCATTAATGTATGGTGCGCCGGTGCCAACAATGGCTGGTATAGGTGCCACCAAAAGCCAGTCCTTAGTGGTTTTGTTGTACCAATCAAAGTTGATGGTAAAGTCGCGGAAAATGGTGGCATCAAAACCAATATCGGTTTGTTCTGATGCTTCCCAACGCAGGTTGGGGTTAGCCAAACGATCGGGCGATGCGCCGATTGCTTTGAGCTCGGTATTGCCAAAATAATAGTCTTTATTTATTGCAGATACCGTTGCCAGGTAAGCAAACGGGTCGATAATGCGGTCGTTACCATTTTTACCCCAGCCTGCACGTATCTTGAAAAAGTCGAGCCATTTTGAACTCTTCATGAAATCCTCGCTGGATATTACCCAGCCACCTGAGAGCGAAGGAAAGTTAGCGTACTTGTTATTTTGACCAAAATGGCTGGAACCATCTCTGCGCAAAATGGCGGTAAACAAGTATTTGTCATTATAGCTATAATTTACCCGGCCAAAGTAGGACTGCAGGGCATACGGTGTACGGTTACTTGACACGCTTGTAGCCGCACCCAAAGTGGTACCGTTAACCAGTTCGGCATGTTCAAAATCGGGTATGGTTAGGTTTTGCTTGGTTGCATAAAACGTGTGGTACGTTTGCTCCATAGTGGTAGTACCCAGCAAAGCACTCACCTTATGCTTGCCAAATAACCGATCGTAAGTCAAAGTATTATCCCAGTTGTAGCTGGTGTTTTTGTCGGTTTGATAGTAGGCGCTATTGTATGCCGTATATACGTTGGTTGCCAGGTTATACAGAGGTGTGAACGAATTGGTAGATGGATACGCCAAATCCAGACTTAATGCCGACCTGAATTTAAAGTACTTTAAGAAGTTGGCTTCTACATAGGCACTGCCCACCAAACGATCTGTTACCCGCTTATTATAGCTCTGGTACTCCATTAGTGCAACCGGGTTTGCTTCTTCATTATTAAATGATGATTTGGCATAGGTACCATCTGCATTGTATACCGGGAATAGCGGACTGGTATTGAATACCCCTCTAAGCGAGTTTGCATAAATATTGCCTACCGATAAACCACGTCTTTTACTATGACTAAATGTAATGTCCTCGCCTATCCTGATAACGTCTTTATACAGTTTGGTGGAGGTGCTCAGGCGATAGGTAATCCGCTCAAATTTTGATTCATCGTTTGGCCCGATGATACCAACCTGCGACTGATAAGAAGCCGATGTGGAGTAAGTAGATTTATCGTTACCGCCCGAAACATTGATGGTATAATTTTGAGTAGGCGCGTTTTCGTTGCGAACGGCATCCTGCCAGTCTGTTCCGGTGCCTAACTGGTTAATCTGACCGGTTGTAAAATACGGCGCCGAGCCGGAGTTGATCGCTGCCTCGTTCATGATAACAGCATACTCTTTGGAATTCAGCATCGGCAGCTTTTTTGCCATATTCTGGATACCGTAATAGCCATCCACACTAACGCGCGACGCACCCGACTTGCCTTTACGTGTGGTGATTAAGATAACGCCGTTTGCTGCCCGAGTACCATAAATAGCTGCCGAAGCAGCGTCTTTAAGTACGTCTACGCTTTCAATGTCGGCGCTGTTCAGGTAAGAAATGTCGGTTGTTTGCACGCCATCAACCACATAAAGCGGATCAGAAGTTCCGGTGGTACCAATGCCACGGATCCTAACTTTTAAAGCCTCGCCGGGCTGGCCCGATGTGGAAGTAATTTGAACGCCTGGTGTTTGGCCCTGCAAGGCTTGTTCAACCTGTAAATTATGGTTTTGGGTTAAGCTTTCGCCGCCCACGTGTACGGTAGCGCCGGTTACCAGTTTTTTTACCTGGGTACCATAGCCAACTACCACCACTTCATTAAGGCCCTTGGATTCTTCAGTAAGAGCTACACGTACAGTGCTCCCCTCTCCAACAGTTAAATTTTTTGGCTGAAAGCCGATAAAAGAAAAGGTAAGCACATCGCCGGTTTTCGCCTCAATACTAAAAGCACCATTAGCGTCTGTTGCGGCACCGGCAGTACCGCCAGATACTCTTACGGCAACGCCCGGCAAGGGTTGAGAATCTGTAGCACTTAATACAGTACCTGTAATTTTCCGTTTACTTTGCGCATACGATGCGGTGTGTACAGCGCTTATGCAAAGTGTAGCAAACAGGAAAACGATCAACTTTAAGAGTCTGACTTTTTTTTCCATTTGTTGAAGCTCAGTTTAGGTAAGTAAATAATTGGTTCATATTACTATAATTGGTATTGTGTAATTAGCTAACTTGGTTAAGCTGAATAAAATTTAATCGATTGCAGCAATGCTGGGCATTAACTTGATTAGACGATGCAATACAAGCAAGCAGCACAATTTGAACGCTTCTTTCAGCTTGGTAAATGATACAATTGGTTTATTTCGCTAATGTATTAGCGGTAGGAAAACGTCAGGGTATGATAATGTTAATGTTTGGGTATCAAAATGTTAACCTATATCAATTCACTGATTAACAATAGTTTATCAAAAGCGCAGAACATATCAAACAAAAAAGCATTGAATATTGCCATTCAATGCTTCTTAAGAAAAACAGTATTTGCTGATTTAAGTCCTGCTGTTGAGATAATCAGATGGAAGCTTATTGAACTCTTTCTTAAAATACTTGGTCATGGCTTTGGGGTTGCCAAAGCCAACTTCATATGCAACTTCAGAAACTGTCAGCTTACTTTTGATCAGCAACTGCTCTGCCCGTTTAAGACGTATGTTTCTGATAAACTCAATGGGCGATTGTCCGGTTAATGCCAGCAATCGTTTATATAAAGCAACCCTGCTCATGTTCATTTCCTGGCTAAGCTTATCAACCGAAAATTCGGTATTCGCTAAGTTAGCTTCCACAACGGCTAATGCTCTTTGCACAAAGCGCTCGTCTGCGTTCAATACTTCAATATCCGACGTTTTTACTTCAACCTGCTTTTGATAGGTTTTGCGGTATGATTGCTGTTGCTGCAACTGATTTTTAATCTTTGAGAGCAGTATCTCGAAATTGAAAGGCTTGGTTACATAATCGTTAGCGCCGCTTTCCAATCCGGCAAGCTGCTGCTCCTCTCCGGTTAGGGCGGTAAGTAAAATTACAGGCGTATGTTGCGTACGTTTATCATGCCGCATTTTTTCCACCAGCTCTATACCATTCATGTAAGGCATGCTGATATCGCTCACTACTATGCATGGGTGCAAAGCCAACGCTTTTTGCCAGCCTTCTTTCCCATTAACAGCTTCAGCAACGGTATAATGCTCCTTCAGGTTGTCTTTCAAATAAAATCTAAAATCCTCATTATCCTCAACAAGCAAAATAAGCGGTTTCTTTCCATCCAGTGGTATAAGTTCTTTTTGTTGCTCCTCTAAAATTTCGTTTTTTGGCACCGAATTGGCGGACGGCTGGTGCGCCAGATTATGAGGCAGATTTATTGCCGGAACAGCTGCCTCAGTCAACAGCAAGGTTAGTGTAAAAGTACTGCCGTAACCAGGCTGGCTATCCACTTTAATACCTCCGCCATGCATACGCACAAATTCTTTTGCAATAGAAAGACCTATACCACTCCCCTGATTTACCAAAGAACCATTAAGATCATTTTGAAAAAAGCGGTCAAAAATCCGGTCAATTTTATCGGCTTCAATACCAATGCCGGTATCGCTTATTTTTATTTCTATCTCGTGCTGCTTTGATGCGTTTAAGTTTGCGGTTGCTACTTCCACGCCGATATGCCCGCTCTGTGGGGTAAACTTAAATGCATTTGAAAGCAGATTAAATAAAATGCGTTCGAGCTTGTCGTGGTCAAAGAAAGTATATAAGCTTTCCTTACCAGATTTAAATGCAAAAGAGATGTCTTTTTTTTCAGCGATATCGGTGAATGAATGAGATATATCATGTATGAACTTAATCACATCGCCGGGAACGAGGTTAAGCTTAAGTTCCTGCACCTCCATTTTCCGAAAGTCGAGCAGTTGGTTTACCAAATTTAATAACCGGCGAGCATTGCGGTGTATCAGTTCCAGGTTATGATGGTTACCGTCCTGCTTAGACTTCAGCATTTTCTCGAGCGGCGTAATAATTAAAGAAAGTGGCGTGCGGAACTCGTGACTTACATTGGTGAAGAATTTTATCTTCATCATGTCTAGTTCGTGCATACGCTGGGCCTCCTGCCTCTCCTGCTGAAGCGCAAAATCAAGCTTCAACTTCTTGATGGATTGGAAACGACTATAAAATAATGCGCCGGCAATAACAACGAAATATAACACGTATGCCAGGGGTGTTCGCCAAAACGGAGGCAATACGGTAACCGTTAGGCTTGTCGGTTTAGTACTCATTACACCAGCCTCGTTAATAGCCTTCACTTTAAATACGTACGTGCCGGGATCGAGATTGGTGTAGGTAGCTTTGCGTGCATTGCTTGCAACTACCTGCCACTGCTTATCAAATCCCTCAAGTTTGTAGGCATATTTGGTTTTATCGGGATTAAAAAAATTAAGGCTGGCAAAAGCAAGCGAAAAAACATTTTCATTATAATGCAAGGTTAAACTTTTGGCTGATGAGATAGCCTGCGAAAGTAACACATGGCTATTTACCGCTTCGCCTACTGCAATGCTATGATTTAGCACCTGAAAGTCGGTTAAAATAGCGCTCGGCAGCTTGCTGCAATTACTGATGTTAGCCGGATTAAAAAGATTAAACCCGTTAGCACCACCAAAAATTAACTCACCGCTTCGAAGTTTGTACGCGGCATTTTCGTTAAACTCACGCCCCTGCAAACCATCGGCCTGACTGTAATTTTTAAATCTAAAATGGTATCCCTGCTGTTTGTTGCCGCTTACAATGATAGATGACAGCCCGTTTGGTGTACTTACCCACATACGATGCTGGTTATCTTCCAGTATAGTTAGTATCGTGTTATCCGGCAAGCCATCAACAGAACACAACCGTGTGAACTTTTCCGTTGCTGGATCAAACACATTTAAGCCATGCCTAGTGCCAACCCAGGTAAGGTGTCGGCTATCTTCAATAATGTTTATTATATTGTTGTTGCTTAAGCTCGTATTATCAGCGGTGCTGGTGTAGTAGCGAAACTTCTTTTTAACCGCATCAAATACATTTACTCCGTTTGAGGTACCCAACCAAATCTTACCCTGATGGTCTCTGTTGATCGTAAAAACATTGTCGGAATTTAATGTGTTGGGCACCCGGGTATTATAATGCGTAAAATGTCTTCTATCCGGACTAAGCAAATCCACACCGCCAGACAAAGTACCTATCCAAAGACTATGGTCCGTATTTTCCATAATTTCCCATACCCGGTCATCTGATAAAGAATTATTGCTTTTATCCTGATGTGTGTAATGCGAAAACCGTTTGCCATCAAACTTATCCAATCCACCTAAATAGGTTCCGATCCATAACTGGTCTTCATGGTCTATGCATAAACTTACGATCACATCATTACTCAGGCTGCTCCTATCAGTACCATGTTTATATACGGTATAAATTCCTGACTTACGGTTAAAGCATAATAAGCCGTTGCCATTAGTACCAATCCAAACATTGCCTGCTTTATCTTCAATAAAACAATTTACATCATTGCCGGGCAAACTGTTTTTATCCGAAAACAAATGGCGGTATAACGGGAACTTGATGATATCTTTATGGTAATAACTTACGCCTTTTTTAAACGTACCTACCCAAATAATACCTTCGGTATCTTTATAAACCTTGGTGATACTATTTTGGCCTATTGTTTTATCATCATCCTCCTTATTGCTTAGGTATCTTACATTGAAATTCTGCTTGTCAACAATATTAATACCGCCATGATCGGTAGCCACCCAAACCAAGCCGTTCTTATCCTGTACAATTCCGGTAACTAAATCATTACTGAGTTTGTGAGTATCCTTACTTAAATGCTTGCTTAAACCCGAAGACGGACTGTAAAAGTCGACACCGTATTCCTCGCTGGCGCAATAAATCCAAAAATCGCCCGCAGCATCTACAAACAATTGGTAATCTTTTGAGGCAGCATTGCCTGCAAATACGTGATAGCTTTTTAGAACTTTCAGATTGCAGTCTATCTCTTCAATAACGCCACTATCATGCATAATCCAGCAGTTGCCTTTAGTGTCTGCAGTAATTGAGGTTACCCGGCCTGTTGCTACATCGCTGACATTATTTTTGCCATAAGTTAGGTGCTTAGTTTTATGGGTTAATGGGTTGTAGCAATACAAACCCTTAATTCCGTTGTTGAACCAATAACATGTATTGGATTTGAACACACTTTGGCAGGTTGCTAAATCTACATTCAGGTGCTCGAAGTAGGCAGTAGCATTTTGCTGGAACCTTTCGGTTAACGGATCATAGATATTGATGCCTTTCTGCGTAAAAACAATCAGCTTATTTTCCGGGCCTTCAACAACACGGCTTACATAATCATCGCCCAGGCTGGAGCTATCATGCGGATGGATTTTATAAACCTCTAACTCGTAACCATCATAACGGTTTAGCCCTGATGCCGTACTAAACCACATAAAACCGCGACTATCCTTAAATATGTCATTAACCTGGTTATGCGATAGCCCCTGGTTGATATTCAATTGCGAGAATTGATACTGCTGATGCTGCCCTTTTGCCATAGGCAATAGCCATAACATAGTGCAGATTAATAAACCTAAACGGCCTAACACAGGGTAACGGTGCAACATAAAGTTACATTCGGGAAAAGGGTTTATAATGGTAAATAGTTGGCCTGGCTTTGCAGACTGTGCAAATTACACTTTTTATGAATACGTGCCAGGCCTGTGGATAATAATATTTAAGCGGCGGTTAATAAAAAAGGCCTGCAAAGATTTGCAAGCCTTTTATGTAAATTATCAAAATACTTTTAAGCCGACTTTCGCTGAACAAAAAATCCGGTTTGTTGCAATAGGGTCGATTCTAAACAAGCTAATGGTAAATTCAGCTCGATACCCGCGTTCGGGTAGTCAAATACTATCTTGCTTTGATCATTAAATGCATACAATGCCGGTAGCGGGATGTTGTTTTCAATACCTGCATACGTATTCCAGGCCGGGCTATGCTCACTATAGATGCCCAATAATTTTGACAGCTCATGGCTTTCATCCTTCAATGTTTCGAACGATAAATTGTGTTCCCGTAAAATCAGGTTCAAAGCATCAGTATCATTAGCCGAATGTACAACCAGCAAATTAGCCTGGTAGGCAGCTAAATCATGCTGTATATTATTTAGCTGTTTCAAATGCTCAATGCCGGCGCTTCCCCACTCAGGGGAGTAAAAGTATAACACTAAGCTCCTATCGGCGTAACGGAACGACAGGTTATAACCATCCAGTGAACCGCGATGCAGAAATGGGTGCTTAGCAGCTATAACACCTGTATGTAAGTTTTCAACACCCGTTCCGGACCCAAGCGGAGTTAACGGCACATAACGGCGGTCGGTGTATTCAAGTTCTGGTGTATATTCTAAAGCGTCGAACGCTGGGAAATTCAAATGTTGGTTAAGCATAACTGTAAGTTTTTAATTTGGTGGATTGATGAATTGCATGAAAATCTCAGGCAAATACAACAATCACGTAAACCGTAAGCAATCCGGTAAAATAAAGCGGACTGATAAACTATAAAATGATTTTTTGATCGTAACATAAATGATACTTAATGGGCTTTATTACGAATGATAGCTTAACAGCAACACATTCGCATTGAAGTGCTCATGTAATTATCTGCTTGCTGAATAATGTCTTGTTTATGTATCATAATGATATAGTTAACTTAAATGCTTTAACAGAGCTCTGAAACAAATATATACAATGTCTATATAATTAGTAGTATTTAATTAAAATTTCTTGATTTTGTTTTTCTAAACGCTTTTCTTTTGCAATCACGCCTTACCGAGGCGTAGAATATACGCCTGCTATGTGATGATGCGGAACAACCTACTACTTTAATTGTTAAGGCAACATGAAACATCAGTTCCGGTCATACGAGCCCATCGAAAATTATGGTATTATAGGCGATTTAAAAACAGTAGCTCTGGTTTCTCTCAACGGCTCTATTGATTTTATGTCGTTCCCAAGGTTCGATTCCCCTACCATCTTCGCGTCCATACTGGATGCTAAACAAGGTGGATTCTTTTCTATTGAGCCACAAATGGGCACCTATAAAAACAAACAGTTATACATTCCCGGAACGGCTGTATTACTGACCCGCTTTTTTTCTGAAATGGGCATAGCCGAAATTATTGACTTTATGCCGCTGGATGCTGATGATAAAGATGCAGTGAGTACCATAGTGAGAAAAGTAAAGGCCGTACGCGGTGATATTACATTCAAGATGCACTGTGCACCACGCTTCAATTATGCCCGAAACGAGCACACTGCTGAAATAAGCGATAACCAAATCATATTTACGGCATTAAACGATGGCAACTCCAAGTTGCGTTTAATTGCTGATGTTCCGCTACAAGTAAACGAAAATGACGGCTATGCAGAGTTTACCGTCAAAGAATCGGGCGTTGTACATATTGTACTCGAATCGGTAGAAGCTGGCAAGGAGGATGCTTTTCACAACATTAATCATTATACCCAAAATACCTATCAGCAAACAATCGGTAACTGGCGCAAGTGGATCAGTAAATCTACTTACAACGGGCGTTGGAGCGAATTGGTCTACCGGTCAGCCATTACCTTAAAGCTGCTTACCTCGCACAAATATGGTTCGGTAGTGGCGGCGGCAACCTTTGGTTTGCCCGAAGCTATAGGCGGCAATCGCAATTGGGACTACCGTTATACTTGGGTTAGGGATGCCGCATTTACCATGTATGCATTTTTGCGTCTGGGATTTTTTGAAGAAGCAACCGAGTTTTTGAACTGGATTTTTGATGTTAGCAAAGACAATCATCTGCAATTAATTTATGCAGTTGATGGTAATACCGACTTGCATGAAAAAGAACTTGACCATTTAGAAGGCTACAAGAACTCTAAACCGGTGAGAGTTGGTAATGCCGCCCGCGACCAGTTACAGGTTGACATTTATGGCGAACTGATTGATACAATTTACATCTACAATAAATCATTCAAGCCAATTACGTATGAGTTTTGGACGGTGGTAAGCCAGTATGTACAAGTGGTTATAGATTCATGGCAAGAACCGGATCATGGCATTTGGGAAATCAGAAACGAAAAGAAAGCCTTTTTGCATACCCGGCTCATGTGCTGGGTAGCTATGGACAGGGCCATAAAAATTGCCGAACACCGGTCTTTCCCATTCCCCGAAACAGAATGGAAAAAAGTACGGGACGATATTTACATGGACATCTACCATAACTTTTGGAATGAAGACATTAAAGCTTGGGTACAATATAAAGGTGCACAAGTGGTTGATGCCAGCGTACTCCTTATGCCTTTGGTACATTTCATATCACCTATTGAACCCAGATGGCTATCAACCATGGAAGTAATTGATGATAAGTTACGACTGGATGTTCTTATTTACCGCTATCACAATGCCATTGAGAAAATTGATGGACTTGACGGAGAAGAAGGTACTTTTAACATGTGTTCGTTTTGGTTTATTGAAGCGTTGGCTAAAGCTGGGCAAATAGAGCGCGCAGTTGAAAACTTTGAGAAAATGCGCGGCTATGCCAACCACTTAGGGCTATTTAGCGAAGAACTGGGCAAGCAGGGCGAACACCTGGGCAACTTCCCGCAGGCATTTACTCATCTCGCGCTAATCAGTGCAGCGCTTGAATTGGATAAACAAATTAGCCGCTTTTAGCCGAAGCATCTAAATAATAGGAAAAGCCGTTGGTTCGTACCAACGGCTTTTTCTTTGTTAAATATTATAACCTCTTATTTTTTCAGTTCGGCTGGTATAAATTCTTTTGTTACGGCCTGGCGAATAAGCGCCGGTGGCAGCAAACCTTGTGATAAGATAAAATCATGAAAGCGCAGTGCACTAAACTTGTTGCCCAACGCCTGTTCGGTATCTTTACGTAAAGCAATCATGCGGGTATAACCATAAAAATAGCTATTGGCTTGGCCCGGTGCTTTAATGGTATACCGTTCAACCTCCTGTTGTGCAAATGCTGGCGATTGTACCACGTCTTTTATTAAAACATCAAGCGCCTGTTGCTGCGTAACGGTTCCTGCCTGTAGTTCAGGATCTAAAAACGCACGTGCGGCACGCAGTAAACGATAGTCCAGTGAAACCAGCTGTCCTTCAAGCGGCATGTAAGGGCGGGTAATGTATTCTGCGTACAAGCCCCAGCCTTCGGCATTGGTGGAGTTGAACGCATAAAGTGATCGGGCCTGGGAAACGCCTTCTTCTACCATTTTATCAAATTGCAGCTCATGGCCCGGACGGGCTTCATGCGCCGTAAGCGTCCATGAGGCTGCATCAAAAGTAAAATCATCGTACTTGCTGGCGCTCTTATCACCTGGCGCCGATGGCATATTTAACGGCAGCACAAATACACCGCGCTGACCGGTATTATTCAAAAATGGTGGCGGTACCATGTGCGGTGCTGGGCTCTGGGCTGTCTCAGCTGCGGATGCCAGACGGATGATAGCGGGCCTGCTGGGCAGCGTTACCAGCTGATGTTCCCGAATGATGTCTTCGATGTCTTTTAAATGGCGTTCGTAAAGCGGTATGATGGAGTCGCCATGCACCTGTTGCTTTTTAAGTTCGCGAATTACGTCCCGGTAATCAGCCGAAGGTAAATTGCGCTGCCTGGCAATTTGCTCGGCTATGGGCTTCATCTCGTTTTGTATCTCGGTGAAAGCAGCATGAGCCATTTGCGCCAGTTGCGCAGGCGGAATATCAACGCCATATCCTTCCAAAGCTAAAGCATACTCTTCGGGCGGCAAACGGAAATCGGTACGGGCCTTGGTGAGTACATGTTCGCGGGTCCACTGATCATAAGCCTGTAGTTGCTTTTTCAGCACACTATAAGCTTGCTCCCAACCTGTTAATTTATACTTGTTACACAGCTCGGCTATGCCATCAACAATACTTGAATTGCGGGATAACTCAACTTCCATTTGCTGCCTTGACGGATAGATCATACCCTTACCAGCAATTTGCTGTGCTACCCGCTCTTGCAAAATAGCAGTAATGGGCCGGTAGCCTTTTTCCAAACCTGCATATTTTTTCATGCGGTTTACAGCCGATGTTCTGCGCAAGGCTGGTGTTTGGTCGTCAAGCAAAGTTTCCAATCCGCCATAAATCATTGGGGCGGCATTCAGGAATGGTACCTGGCGGTGCATTTCAAAATCCTGCTGACGGAAGCCCAATGTAAGGTGGCCGATTAGTATATTCAGATCCTGAGCTACTAATGGATCTTTCTCCGTTTTCAAAGCTGTACGGTAACGTCCTACCAGAACTTCTTCTTCTTTACGATGTGCCAGTTGATTGGCCAGTGTTGGTACAGATACCAGTTTATCATATTCGGCCAAACCCTGTGATGAACCATACTCGGGCGAATACTTCTTATCCAGATCAATAAGCTGTTTCGTATATTGATTGGATTTGTTGATCCATGCTTTATCTGTTTCAGCAGGTTTTGGCTGCAGCTTAGCGGAAAGCGGAGCAGTAGCCAAAACCACGATAAGCGGAATTACAAAACGTATCGTTCTTGTCATCGTGATTGTGTTGTGTTCTTCTTAAGATGATTATGCTCACCTGTTGTTACAAACTACTTGTTTTCGGTAATAACTCTTTTCAGTGCCATTATATACCCCATGTGCAAACCTTCGTGGTACGGCAAAAAGCCAATAGCTTCGTCTATATTATGAATAACAACACCGTAACGGGTTGTCCAGGGCTCGTAATTGCTAAACAAGTTCTCTTTATAGTCGGCTTCGAGCTGGTCTATAGTTGAGAAAAACAGCATCTTAATCTCTTCAAACTCTGCCTGGCTAACCGGGCGTTCAGGTTTTGTATCGGATTTGTAAAGGTTGAAAAATATTTCGTCTACTCTTAATTCAAACCCTGCACGGCGATAGCAAACCCCTTGCTGCGCTGCAACCAGATGACCCAAATTCCAGATAATGTTATTGTTAAAACCGGCAGGTACAGTGTTCAACTGCTCCAACGTTAAACCGTCTACCAGCGTTAATAAATATTCGCGTGTTTTTCGTATAATTTCTATCGGCTTGTTCATGCGGTAAATGTACAGCGGGCATGTTTAATTTCATAAATATAAACAGAATACAAAGTGGTATTAACGAATTAAAATTTTTCAATCGCGGAACTTCGATTTTTCACCTCAGTGTAGCAAACGCAAAGTTAGGATACATGAATTTCGATATATCTTGCTTCACAGAAGTTGCTGCAATTATGACGAAATCACCTGCTCATCAGTACATCCGATGCACATTAAGTAGTAGGCCAAGCACCATATATCCCTCAAATGGCTTAAAAAAAATAGAGATTAAATTTACCCAAATAATTATGAGACAACGATATAGGAATTAACAAAACTAATTATCTTTATATTTTCATTAAACATGTGGTATAATAAATGTTATATCAGCAGCTTTGTATTCCAAAGAAAAATCAATTAACCAATTATTACATTCTATGCGCAAATCTTTATTTACCATGCTGCTGGTAACCCTGTGTGCAGTGGTGGTAAAAGCACAGTCCATCACATCGCCGGACAAGAACCTGACGCTGACATTTGAGCTACAGGCCAACGGCGTGCCCACGTACAAACTATCGTACAAAAAAAAGCCGGTTATTAAAACCAGCAAACTGGGTCTGGAAACCAAAGACGTTCCACCCTTTATGGACGGCTTTACTGTCAGCAAAACAGAAACCAGTAATTTTGATGAAACCTGGAATCCGGTTTGGGGCGAACAAAAATCTATTCGCAACCATTATAACGAGTTGCTGGTAACCTTAACCCAAAAAGCGGTTAAAGACCGTTTTATCCGCATCCGTTTCCGCGTGTTTAACGATGGTTTGGGTTTCCGTTATGAATTCCCTTCACAACCCAACCTTAACTATTTTATTATCAAAGAAGAGCATACACAGTTTGCCCTGGCCGACGATCATAAAGCTTTCTGGTTGCCTGGCGATTTTGATACTCAAGAGTACGAAACCGTTACCTCTAAGTTATCAGAAGTTCGCGGTAAAATGAAATCGGCAGTTACGCCTAACGTGAGTCAGACTACCTTTTCGCCTACCGGTTTGCAAACCCCATTGATGATGAAGAGCCAGGATGGTTTGTACATTAACATTCATGAGGCTGCACTGGTTGATTACTCTTGCATGTCATTAAACCTGGATGACAAGAATTACACTTTGGAATCATTCCTGACACCAGATGCCATTGGCGATAAAGGTTACATGCAGGCTCCTACACAGTCGCCTTGGCGCACCGTTATCGTAAGCGATAAAGCTGGCGATGTACTGATGTCGAAACTGGTATACAACTTGAACGAGCCGACCAAATATAAAGACGTATCATGGATTAAACCTGTAAAATACGTAGGTGTATGGTGGGAAATGATTACCGGTAAAAGTACTTGGGCCTATACAGATTTAGAAAGCGTACAGTTAGGTGTAACTGATTATACTAAAGTTAAACCGAACGGCAAACACGGCGCAACTACCGAAAACGTGAAGAAGTATATCGACTTTGCTGCCAAAAACGGTTTCGATGCTGTACTGGTTGAAGGCTGGAACCAGGGCTGGGAAGACTGGTTTGGCAAAACCAAAGATTATGTTTTTGACTTTGTGACTCCGTATCCTGATTTTGACGTCAAAGAACTGCACCGTTACGCGGCATCAAAAGGTGTAAAAATTATTATGCACCATGAAACATCAGGATCAGTACGTAACTATGAGCGCCATTTGGATACGGCATACAAATTTATGGTTGAGAATGGCTACAACGCTGTAAAAAGCGGCTATGTTGGTCAGATCATTCCACGTGGCGAACACCACTATGGTCAGTGGCTGGTTAACCATTATATGTATGCTATTAAAAAAGCAGGCGACTATAAAATTATGGTTAATGCGCACGAAGCTATTCGCCCTACCGGCCTGGCGCGTACGTATCCAAACCTGATTGGCAATGAAGCAGCCCGTGGTACTGAGTATGAATCATTTGGTGGCAATACGCCAGACCATACTACCATATTGCCGTTCACGCGTTTAATAGGTGGCCCGATGGACTATACCCCAGGCATATTCCAAACCCGCATCAGTGCCTATAATCCGGCAAACAACTCATTCGTTCACACAACGCTTACCAAGCAGCTTGCCCTGTATGTAACCATGTACAGCCCGCTGCAAATGGCTGCCGATTTGCCTGAAACCTATGAAAAGTTTTCGGACGCATTTCAGTTTATTAAAGATGTTGCGGTAGATTGGGACGATAGCTATGTGTTGGAAGCCGAGCCAGGCGATTACATTTCTATTGCCCGTAAAGCTAAAGGCAAAAATGAGTGGTATGTGGGTAGTATAACCGATGAGAATGCCCGGGTAGCAACCATCAAGTTTAATTATTTGCCAAAAGGCAAAACTTATGAAGCTACTATTTATGCCGATGGCAAAGATGCCAGCTTTGACAAAAACCCGCAAAGCTATACCATCCGTAAAATGAAAGTGACATCCAAAACTGTTTTAAAACAGCAGGTGGCACCTGGTGGTGGCTTTGCAATTAGTGTAAAATAACACCATAAAGTATTTATAATTAATAAAGAAGGGCGTACTATAATTTAGTACGCCCTTCTTTGTTTAAACAATTATAGCGTGCTAACTGCTTATTTATAATTTTGCTTTATGCCAGTTAATCAAAACATCAAAGTAGCCGTAGATGCAGTTGTATTTGGCTATACATCTAAAGAAGGCTTATCAGTACTGCTCATCAAACGCAAAATTGATCCCTTTCAAAATACGTGGGCTTTGCCCGGAGGGTTGGTTAACGATGATGAAACACTGGAGGAAGCTGTTCAGCGTGAGCTTAAGGAAGAAACCGGCGTAAGTATCAACTATCTGGAACAGCTATACAGCTTTGGTAACCCAAACCGCGATCCGCGTAATCGTGTTATATCAATTACTTACTACGGTTTGGTAAAGCCCGATGCTTTTGACATACACGCAGCTACCGACGCAAGTGATGTTGCCTGGTTCAACATTAAACACCTGCCCCCACTGGCGTTTGATCATAAAGAAATTATTACAGTAGCCCATACCCGCTTAAAAGGTAAAATGCAGTATGAGCCCGTAGGCTTTGAATTACTGGATGAAAAGTTTCCATTTTCTGAATTAGAGAAGCTTTACATGGCTGTATTAGACCGCCCTATTGATCGCCGCAACTTCAAAAAGAAAATCACCAGGTTTGGCTTTTTGGAGGAAACAACTGAAAAACAAGCTTTGACAGGCGCTGGTCGCCCAGGCAACCTTTACCGCTTCAACGAGGTCAAGTACTTTCAGTTGAAGAAAGAAGGCATAACTTTCGAGATTTAGAAAAAAAGTAAAAAATAATTTGCGTATTAATTACGCTTAACTATATTTGCGTATATAAAACGCAAATACATATGACAACCGCAGTAATTATAGCTCGTTTCCAAACACCATACCTGCATGAGGGTCATCAAAAACTGATTGAACAGGTAAGTACCAAACATACTAAGCTCATTATTTTATTGGGTGTAAGCCCGATAAAGGGCAGTAGAAAAAATCCGTATGATTACTATACTCGCGAGCGGATGCTTAAGAAAGACTATCCGGATGTTATTGTATTGCCTGTGAGTGATCATCCCAGTGACAAGGCATGGTCTGAAAATCTGGACAATTTGCTTACAAGCGTATTCCCTAATGAAGAATTTTGGCTGTATGGCAGTCGTGATAGCTTTATCCCCTACTACTCCGGCAAATTGCAAACAGTAGAGCTACCCAGCCACGGTGATTACAATGCCACGCAACTGCGCGAACAGTATGCTGACAAAGTTTTCGATTCGAAAGATTTCAGGGCCGGAATATTGTATGCCTATCATAACCAATACACCAAAGTTTACCCGACTGTTGATGTAGCTGTATTTCGTCATAATAAAACCGAGATATTACTCGGCAAAAAATCCATAAACAACAAATGGCGGCTAATTGGTGGTTTTGCCGACCCCGAAGATGAGAGCTTTGAACATGCGGCCATGCGCGAACTTACAGAAGAGTGTGGCTTATTGAAAACTAGTTGCATGGTTTATGAAACATCTGCCCATGTTAACGATTGGCGCTACCGTAACGAAGCTGACAAGATTATTACGCTTCTTTTCAGTTGCGATTATGAAACCGGCGAACCAATTGCACAGGATGATATTGCAGATTTACAATGGTTTGACCTACAGCATTTGCCTCAAATGATTGCTGATGGCTTAACCAGCCCAGAGCATACGGCGTTGCTAAATTCTTTGATTAACAAATACCTTAAATAATACTAGCCATGAAAAGAGAAAACTTTGTACTGTTGGCTGATGCCTATAAATATGCACACCACAAATTATACTATCCGGGTACAACTCAAATTTACAGCTACCTGGAAAGCCGGGGCGGCCTGTTTAATGAAACAATGTTTTTCGGTTTACAGTATTACCTGAAAGCATACCTGCAAGGCCCGGCTTTTACACAGGCTGATCTTGATGAGGCAGACGGCTTTTTACAGCAGGTTTTTGGTCGTAACGATGTGTTTGATAAAAGTAGATTTCAGTACATACTGGATAAGTATGAGGGCTACCTTCCTGTGAGGATCAAAGCTGTTGCCGAAGGCACGTCCGTACCGAATGGTAATGTGCTCATGACGATTGAAAACACGGATCCCGAATGTTACTGGCTAACCAATTTTTTGGAAACCCTGCTGATGCAGATCTGGTATCCTTGTACCGTTGCAACCTTAAGTAGCCAGATCAAAAAAGTGGTTTATCAGTACTACCATGAAACTGCCACCGAGGGTGCCGAAGCAGGAATTGATTTTGTGCTGAACGATTTTGGTTATCGAGGTGTAAGCAGTATGGAAAGCGCCGGTTTAGGTGGTGCAGCCCACCTGGTTAACTTTAGCGGAAGCGATAATCTGGCCGGCTCACGCATGGCTATGCAATATTATGACGCGCAAAAAGTATATGGCCTGAGCATCCCTGCAACCGAACATAGCATTTGCACATTACTCGGCCGCGAAGGCGAACTGGAAATTTTCAGGCACGTATTAAGAAGTTTCCCCACCGGAACAGTTGCCTGCGTATCTGACAGTTATAATATTTTCAAAGCCTGTTCTGAATACTGGGGCGAAGAATTAAAGAACGAAATTTTAAACCGCCAGGGCACACTCGTAATACGGCCAGATAGTGGTGATCCGGTGATGACGTTGCTCGCCATTTTCGAGATATTGTTTGATAAATTTGGCTATACAGTAAACAGCAAAGGCTTTAAAGTGTTGCCACCACAATTAAGAGTAATTCAGGGCGATGGTGTAAACTACGAAGCTATTATCGGTTTGTACTATGCTTTAAAAACCAACGGTATAGGTGCAGAAAACCTTGTGCTGGGTATGGGTGGTGCCTTGCTGCAAAAAGTTGATCGTGATACCCAAAAGTTTGCTTTAAAATGCAGTGCTGCAGTTATTAATGGTAACGAAGTAAACGTTATAAAAAGCCCTACAGAAATTGATGCGAACGGACAGATTGTTGAAAGCTTTAAAAAAAGTAAGTCAGGCCGGTTAAAATTAGTTAAAATTGACGGTCACTACAAAACAGTTAATCAGGATGAGCTACCACATGTGGCCGATGAGTTACATACTGTGTTTGAAAATGGCCACATCCTAAGGAACTTTACTTTTGACGAAGTGAAGCTAAACGCAAATAACATTTAAGAAGATTGCTATGAAGAAGATACTTTTTTGCATTAAAGAATATGAGTACTTAGCCGATAGAGTACTGGCGGCAGGTAATTACGAAAAAGGCGAGTTGGAAATAAGTTATTTTACCGATGGCGAGCGTTACCAACGTATTGTTTCTGTTGTGGAAGGGCGCGATGTTGTGCTACTTGGTGGTACAGTAAGCGATCAGGCCACATTGGAACTGTTCGATCTGGCTTCATCATTAGTGAGCTACGGGGCTAACTCCCTGACGCTCGTGGTACCTTATTACGGTTATTCAACGATGGAACGTGCGGTTTTACCCCGTGAAGTGGTTACCGCTAAAACCAGGGCCCGTTTGCTTTCGGCTATTCCTCGCAGTCACAAAGGCAATAAAATATACTTATTTGACCTGCACTCCGAAGGCACGCAATATTATTTTGAACAGGAACTGTACCCTGTACACGTATACTGCAAAGACATCGTAATTGAAGCCGCAAAACATTATGGGGGCGACAACTTTGTAATGGCCAGTACCGATGCTGGCCGGGCTAAGTGGGTAGAATCATTAGCGAATGACATGGGCGTTAATGCTGCTTTTATACTGAAACGCCGTTTAAAGGGCGACCATACCGAAGTTACCGCCATTAATGCGGATGTAGCCGGTAAAAAGGTGATAATCTATGACGACATGATCCGTTCTGGCGGCAGTATCATCAATGCGGCTAAAACCTATAGCGAGGCAGGCGCTGCCGACATATACGTAATCACCACCCACGGGTTGTTTGTGAATGATGGTATTGAAAAGCTTAAAAGTTGCGGACATATTAAAAAGCTAATTTGTACCGATTCGCATGTAAACACCCAACATATTGCAGATGAATTTGTTGAGGTAAGAAGTTTAGCTAATTTAATTGCTGAATCTGTTTAATCGGATGCAGTTTTAGACAATCATTATTATCACATCTTACTCATCAATGAAAAACCTCAACCTGTTAAAAACCGGTGCTTGCTGCACAGTGTGGCTACTATTATTATGTGCTTGCAATAGTAAATCCAAGCAAGCTGCTACCAACGAAAAAAGTACTCAGCAAAACGCAACTACACTATCGCCTGCAGACCAATACAATGAAGTTAAAACCTGGCTTGATGATTTTAAAAACTTCCGGACGGCTGTTTATCAGAATGATGTTAGCAAAATCAAAACCTACTTCAGCTTTCCGGTAAATACCGACACCACCCAAATATGGGAGGCTGTTTATGAGAATGTGGATGAAGCGAAAAGACCGGAAACCTTCCCTAACACTTTTACTGAAGCGGATTTTGAAAAGCATTACAAAAAGTTGTTTACCAATGCTTTTGTAAAAAGTATACTCAAAGTAAAGAGCGAACTCCTTTTCAAAAAAGGAGAGTACACTACGCCAATGATTACCTCGGGCAAGGAAAATTTTTCGATGGTTGCGAACTATGATAAAGCTACTGAGACGCTTCAACTAAGCGTAACTTACCCTGGCGGCACTGATGAGCAGGGAAATTATGTGAGTGAAGGAGAATATGCTACCATTTACTTTTTTAAAATAGAAAGCAACAGGCATTTAAGATTTGATAAGATATTGTTTGCTGGCTAGTACTATAGGCTAAAAAGCGTTGTTGAATTTGAATAATGAGTAATATCATTATTTTAGCGCCGATACAAAAGCACGTACCTACTTAATGACAAATTATACCATTCGCCCGGTTGAAGAAAGAGATAATAAAATCATTGCTTCGGTTATTCGTACCGTACTTTCGGAATTTGGTGTAAACAAACCGGGAACTGTGTACACAGACCCTACAACCGACGATCTGTATTCTTTATTTAAGCAGCCTCAATCGGCTTACTGGGTGGTGGAAATGAACGGAGTTATTGTTGGCGGTGCAGGTATCTATCCTACTGATGGCCTTCCTGAGGGATATTGCGAAATGGTGAAACTGTATTTGCTTCCCCAAACACGTGGTTTAGGAATTGGCAAAGCACTTATCCAGCAATGTTTTATTAAAGCCGCACAACTTGGGTTTAAATACGTATACCTGGAAAGTATGCCCGAACTTTCGGGCGCTATCTCTCTTTATAGAAAGATGGGCTTTCAGCATTTAACCGCCCCGCTGGGCAACTCCGGGCACTTTGCCTGCGATATTTGGATGGTTAAAGCGCTGAATTAGCTTTTCTTAATAGACCTCTCTCCTAGGTAGCTTATAGCAATTAGGCTTGCTCGGCTTCTTGTGCGTGCTGGAGAATTGTAGCGCTTAATAAAGATTCCAAATGCCTATAAGGTTCGGGGCAGGCTTCTTTTAATGCTATACGGAATACACCTTCATTATTGATCTGCATGTGAAAGCGCACTTTCTGCCCATCATGATCTACATAAACCTGGAATAGCTGTGGGCGTTGAATATTCATTGTATTAAAATCGAAACTTACACCTTCAACCTCGGCAGAAAAACTTTTTAGCATAGAGGCAAAATTAACCTTTTTAGATGATTTCCAGAATGCATAAAGTCTATGGAAAAGAATTTCTGCAAAAATGATCGGCGCTGACTTAATCTAACAAATATGGTTTATGTGATAGCGATTCGGGCTTCGGCTTGTCTGCCATCTCCAGGAGTGTTGCCTCGATCATGTGGCTCATTCCATTTAATGCTAGGTCGTTTGGAGCTGTTCCAAACGGCTCCTCTATCTCATCTGCAATCGCTTCAAGTGCTACAAACGTATAGGCAATAAAAATTACAATCAGCGGCGTGAACCAGCCTAAGCTATCCACAAAACCGAAGGGCAGCAAAAAGCAATATAGGTACACGGTACGATGCAGTAGTACGCGGTAGGTATAGGGTATAGGTGTAGAAGCTATACGTTCACATCCACCCACAATGTTCGAAAGCTCGTTCAAATTACCGTCGAAAGCGGCTTGCACGATGGTATCTATTTTATTATCTGCCTTAGCGGCCTGCAACCACCGTCCCATTTCTCGTATCAAAATAATAGGCTTGTATTTTACTTGCTTTAGGCGGTTAGCCAAAGTTAATGGCAAATGCTTTTCCATATCAGCCTGCGCATCTGTATATCTAAGCTGGTGTTTTAATGCATAGGTAAAAGCAATCAGATATTGGATAAAATCATCAAGTTCTCTGCTTTTTGCCTCGTACGTTGTTAAAGTTAGTGCCTGCCGTGCCAACGATCGGGTTGTGTTCAACAACGCTCCCCATAGTCGCCGCCCTTCCCAAAAGCGATCATAACTGGCATTATTGCGAAAGCCTAAAAACAAGGCCAGTGCAATGCCAAAAAGCGTAAACGGAGCCGGGTTGAGCGGTACCTTATAACTAAATAAAGTTCCTTTTAAGTAAACGATAGCTATAGAAATAACCAATAGTATAAGCAGCTGCGGTAGTACCTGGGGTAGCACGGAGCCCCGCCAAACAAACAGCATTCTAAACCAGTTTTCTTTCTCGCGCTGAATCATCCTGATGACTTTTGTTATTGGCAATGAATGTACCTATTTTAGGTGAATACAGTGTATTGACACAGCTGATTGGCCTCCCTTGCCTCCGAAAATATAGACAACAAAAAAGCCACTTTAAGAATAAAGTGGCTTTTTATTTTGACTGTGGTATCAGCTGGAATCGAACCAGCGACACAAGGATTTTCAGTCCTTTGCTCTACCAACTGAGCTATGATACCTCCGTTTGTGGGCACAAAGGTAGCGTAATTTTTAATATCTAAAAGTTTTTCAGAAAAATTATATTGATGGACGGACTTAATTTAGAATAATTTGTAAAAATTTTAAATTTTAGAATACCTATATACTTGATTAACAATGGGCTATTATTTCCCAGCTATACTACACTACTATATAAAAACTATTGAATGTTACTTTATCCAATTGCTATGCTTCTACACTGCCTTGAGCTAATATGGCTTGCTATGGTGATCCGTTAATCAAAACACCCTTTTTTGGATAGCATAGCCCGTGCGGGGATAAAAGCGATTAGCCACGTGGTAACCTCTCCTATTTGTGATTTATAATTAGCACTAAGTAGAGATATGAGATATCGGCTTATAACAAAAAAGGCGCTGTAAATTATACAGCGCCTTTTTGCTTTAGCGGAGAGTTAGGGATTCGAACCCCAGGACCTGTTACAGTCAACAGTTTTCAAGACTGCCGCAATCGACCACTCTGCCAACTCTCCGGGGACAAAAGTAGAAATATTGCCCTTATTTATTAAATAAATATTAATAAACGCACACTCATTATTGATAATCAGGCAGAAAAAATTTCATATCATCATTTTGAAAGACATATTATACTTGCTTTGCTGACTCTTCTGGGCAAATGAATGGGAATTATGGTGAGCAGCCTTACCTACTTAACATTTCTTACCATAAGATTTATTGAAAGGTGTACATTTGCGCCTTATTAAATTTTATGCAGTCATTGAATGAGCGAAGCAACAATTGTTGCGAATTGTGCAAATTAGCCGGAGAACTTTCTGTTTATACCGTAAAACCCGAAAACCATCAGGATAACGAGATTCTAATATGCGCAAGCTGCCTCAGTGAATTGCAAAAAGGAACACAGACCAACAGCCAGTACTGGCGCTTTTTAACGGAAACCATGTGGAGCGAAATACCAGCCGTACAGGTAATGGCCTGGCGCGTACTTTCTGTTCTGAAAAATGAAACGTGGGCGGCCGACAGTTTAGATATGCTTTACATGGATGACGAAACGCTTAACTGGGCAAAAGCCGGATTAGATGATATAGATAGCGCACCTGCCGAAGTTCATAAAGACAGTTTGGGTGCCGAGTTGCAAAATGGAGACACCGTAGTACTAACCCGCTCGCTGGACGTAAAAGGTAGTTCGCTAAATGCAAAGATGGGCACCGTTGTTAAAAACATTCGCTTGGTGGCTGATAATACAGACCAGGTTGAGGGCAAAATAGACGGGCAGCTAATTGTGATACTTACCAAATACCTGCGTAAGCAGAAAAGCTAATTCGCCAAAAAACATTATTTGTATCACTATAGCCATTATTTTACAATTTTTATATAATCGCCATAATTAAATTATTATAATTTTGGCGCAGGGATGAAAGGCTTTATTAGATTTTTTCTTTCGTTATGTATACTTCTGTTGAGTGGGCAAGGCTTAATGCGTGCCCAGGCCCAGCAGATTCATAGTTCCTATTCGTCTTATTCCCAACAACCACAAACCGTAAAAAAATCCGATGCAGCGAAGTTGAGTTCCGCACTCAATAGCTCTCGTCTGATTTATAAATCCGCTCCATCGGCATCAAAAAAGCGAGCCTATAAAGTTTGCACTACTGATAGTGATGACGAGGATGACGAAGCAAGCTCACTAAAAAAACAACATACGGGCAATATCTTTATTGCCTCTTTCCAAAGCTTTAAGGCCTTCCCCGGGTACTTATTCATCTTTGCACAAAAGTGCTTACTTCCTGCTAAGCATTTCTCCCTTCGCTCCCTACAACGAATTATTATCCTTCGTGTGATCAGAATATGATCTAAAGCAGCAGGGCCTATTACTATGGTCGGCAAACTAATCCTGCATTTTATTTATGCCTGCCTTAACAGCACCAGCTGAGGGCGTGTGCACGTCTGTTGAATTATTCTAACCCATCAATAATTAATTCACTCATTTCTTATTGCTTAAACGCAAATCACTATGAAGAAACTCCTCATGTTTATGAGCTTGTGCGCCATTGTGTGCTATACAAGCTGCAAGTCCAAACAAGCAGAAAAAGAAGAAACTACCAAGTTTTCTGTTACGAGTCCGGTAAAAATGGACACCTCTGTTACCAAAGAGTACGTATCACAAATACGTTCTGTACGCAACATTGAGATCAGGGCACAGGAAAGAGGCTACCTGCAAAAGATTTTTGTAGATGAAGGCCAGTTTGTAAAAGCAGGGCAGCTCCTGTTTAAAATTATGCCCAAAGTTTATGAAGCCGAAATGCAAAAAGCACAGGCCGAAGCCGAGGTAGCTGCTATTGAGGTACAAAACACCAAGCCTCTTGCCGAACGGAACGTAGTATCTAAAAATGAACTGGCTATGGCCAATGCCAAATTAAATAAAGCAAAAGCAGAACTGGCACTGGCTAAGGTTCATGTTGGCTTTACGGACATAAGAGCGCCCTTTGACGGTATCATTGACCGCCTGCCCTTAAAGTTAGGCAGCTTGGTTGATGAAGGTGAACTGCTAACCAGCCTGAGCGACAACAGCCAGATGTTTGCTTACTTCAACGTTTCTGAACCGGAATACCTGAGCTATGAGGAAAGTGTTAAAAGCAAGGGCAAGGTAAACGTAAACCTGTTAATGGCCAACAATGAGGTGTTCAAATCGCCGGGCGTTGTTGAAACCATCGAGAGTGAGTTTAACAATGAAACCGGCAACATCGCTTTCCGGGCCAAGTTCCCTAACCCCGACCGCTTATTGCGCCATGGAGAAACCGGCAAGGTGCTAATGTCTGTTGCACTGAAAGATGCCATCATCATTCCGCAAAAAGCCACTTATGAAATTCAGGATAAAAAGTATGTTTTTGTTGTGGACAAAAACAACGTGGTTAAATCAAGAGAAATAACCATCGGTGCCGAAATGCCAGACCTGTACGTGATAAGCAATGGCCTATCCGCCGATGAGAAGATATTGCTTGAAGGTGTACAGAAAGTAAGAGATAACGATAAAATCACTTACGATTATGAGGAGCCTAAAGAAGTAATTTCTCACCTGAGATTAAAAGCAGAATAGTTTAAGGATATTTAAAATAATGTAAATGTTTAGTAATTTCATTAAAAGGCCTGTCCTTTCTATCATCATATCCCTGATGATCGTTTTTCTGGGGATATTGGGCATAACACAGCTTCCGATTACACAATTCCCGGCTATATCGCCGCCAACCGTAAAGGTAACGGCCGAGTATCCTGGTGCCAACGGTGAATTGCTGGTTAAAACCGTTATTATCCCGCTTGAAAGAGCTATCAATGGTGTTCCGGGCATGAAGTACATGACCTCGGATGCAACCAACACCGGTGAGGCCAACATCCAAATTATATTTGATTTGGGTACCGATCCCAATCAGGCCGCTGTTAACGTGCAAAACCGCATTGCATCGGTAGTAAATAAGTTGCCGCCACTGGTAATACGCGAAGGCTTGCTAACCAGTTTGGAGCAGCCGGCGATGCTGATGTATGTGAACTTATACAGCAAGGATAAAAACACTGATGAACGCTTTTTATACAACTATGCCGACATCAACGTATTACCCGAAGTAAGACGCTTAAGGGGTGTGGGTAACGCACGTATACTGGGTACCCGCGAATACTCTATGCGTATATGGCTGAAACCTGACCGCATGCTGGCCTACAAAATTTCGGCCGAAGAGGTGATGAAGGCTTTGGGCGAGCAGAGCTTGGAGGCATCGCCGGGTAAAACGGGCGAAAGCTCCGGTAAGCGTTCTCAGGCTTTCGAGTACACGTTGAAATACTCTGGCAGGTTTAGCACCAAAGAAGAGTATGAAAAAATTATTCTCCGGTCTAACAAAAACGGTGAATTGCTCCGGCTAAAAGATGTAGCTGATATTGAATTCGGTAGCTTGTTTTATGATATTTATTCTAACCTCAACGGCAAACCGTCAGCAGCTATCACACTGAAACAGCAGTATGGCAGTAATGCCAGTCAGGTAATTGAAGAAGTGAAGGCCAAGCTGGAAGAAATCAAGAAAACCTCCTTCCCTCCCGGTATGGATTATGAGATCAGCTACGACGTATCTAAATTCCTGGATGCCTCAATCGAAAAAGTGTTGCACACTTTAGTTGAAGCCTTTATACTGGTAGGTATTGTGGTGTTCCTGTTCCTGGGCGACTGGCGCTCTACCTTGATACCGGCACTAGCAGTACCGGTTTCATTGATCGGTACATTCATCTTTATGCAGCTTTTCGGGCTTACGCTTAACCTTATTACCTTGTTTGCGCTGGTACTGGCCATTGGTATTGTGGTGGATAATGCCATTGTGGTAATTGAGGCCGTGCATGCCAAGATGGAAGAAGATCACTTGTCGCCATACATGGCTACCAAAAGCGTTGTTCACGAAATCAGCGGAGCTATCATTGCCATTACCTTCATTATGGCGGCGGTATTTATTCCGGTGGCATTCATGTCGGGTCCGGTGGGTGTATTTTACAGGCAGTTTTCTATTACCATGGTTACCGCCATTATTCTTTCGGGTGTGGTAGCGCTAACGCTTACACCAGCGCTTTGTGCAATCATTCTGAAAAACAATCATGGCAAGCCTAAAAAGCAAACTGTTGTCACTCGTTTTCTGGATAGTTTTAACCGCGGGTTCGAAAAGCTGACGGGCCGTTATACCGGTTTGCTGCGTTCCATTGTTAACCGCAGGATTGTAACCTGGGGTATGCTGATCGCTTTTTGTGCCGGCACCTGGTTACTAAGCAGCACTACGCCTACGGGCTTTATTCCGAACGAAGATCAGGGCATGATCTACGCGGTTATACAAGCGCCGCCAGGCTCATCATTGGAAAGAACCAATGAGATTTCAGAAAGATTGCAAAAGATTGCCGAGCATGTGGAAGGCATACAATCGGTATCGGCGTTGGCAGGTTACGAGGTGCTTACCGAAGGGACAGGTTCCAATGCAGGTACGTGTTTGATAAACCTGAAAGACTGGACCGAGCGCAAACAATCGGCGGAGGAGATAATCCGTGAGCTGGAAGAAAAAGCCAAGGACATTCCCGGCGCTACTGTTGAATTTTTCCAACCACCGGCTGTACCTGGTTACGGTGCCGCAGGCGGTTTCGACTTGCGTTTGCTGGATAAAACCGGCGACGGTAACTACAAAAAGTTTGAGGCTATTAACAAAGATTTTGTGAACGCCCTGAGCAAACGTAAAGAACTCACTGCTCTGTTCAGCTTTTACAGCGCCAGCTATCCGCAATATATGATCAAGATTGATAATGATATTGCCATGCAGAAAGGCGTTACCATATCTAACGTGATGACTACCCTTTCAACGCTGCTTGGTAGTAACTACGAAACCAGCTTTATTCGTTACGGCCGTTTATACAAAGTAATGGTACAGGCCGGTCCTGAATATCGTGCCGAGCCTAAAGACGTACTAAAGCTGTATGTAAAAAACGAAAGCGGCGATATGGTTCCAATCTCCGACTTTGTAAAAATGGAGAAATACTATGGGCTGAATGAGATTACCCGTTACAATATGTTCACCTCCTCGTCTATCAAAGGTTCGCCGGCTCCAGGATACAGTAGTGGCGAGGCCCTTGAAGCCATTAAGGAAGTAGCACAAAAAACGCTGCCAAGAGGATATGGTATTGACTGGGGCGGTATGTCAAAAGACGAAGAGGGCCGCGGTAACGAAGCTGCGGTTATCTTCATTATCTGTCTGGCATTCGTGTACATGATTTTGGCCGCACAATACGAAAGCTTTGTACTGCCCCTTGCCGTTATTCTCTCCCTCCCTGCCGGTATTTTCGGCGCATTTTTATTGGTAAAAGTAATGGGCCTCGAAAACAATATTTACGCACAGGTAGGTATGGTGATGCTGATTGGTTTGCTGGGTAAAAATGCGGTGCTTATTGTTGAGTTTGCAGTTCAGAAACACCGCGCGGGCGAACAGCTGCTTACTGCAGCCATTGAAGGTGCCCGAACACGTTTCCGCCCCATTTTGATGACCTCATTTGCCTTTATTGCCGGTTTGATTCCGTTGGTATTTGCCACTGGCCCAGGTGCTATTGGTAACCGTACAATCGGTTCGGCATCGGCAGGCGGTATGTTGATCGGTACCATTTTCGGGGTAATTATCATCCCGGGCCTGTATTACATTTTTGGTAAAATAGCCGAGAAACGCAAGCTTATCAGAGATGAAGAAGAAAATCCGTTAACAGAAGAAGTAGAACATAATGTTTAAAAACAGCATAAATAAGTACATTGGCATAGGTTGTATAACCTTATCCTTTGCCGCTTGTAAAATTCCTGCACTGGTAGGCAGAAACGAAAATAAAACAGTACCTGCGAGTTTCAATAACTCGCAGGATACGACCAACACAGCACAGGTAAAATGGAAGGACTACTTCACCGATCCTGATTTGGCTAATTTGATAGACACAGCTTTAAAAAATAACCAGGAGCTGAATATTACCTTACACGAGATTGAAATAGCCCAAAACGAAATAAGGGCACGCAAAGGTGAGTACTTACCGTTTGTAAGTGTAAAAGCCGGTGCAGGTATTGATAAGGTAGCCCGCTACACCAACATTGGCGCACTTGAGAAAAACATCGAAATTAAGCCCGGCAAAGAAATGCCCGATCCCCTGCCCGACTATTTGCTGACAGCCAGCGCCAACTGGGAGGTAGACATATGGCATAAGTTACACAACGCTAAAAAGGCTGCAGTAACCCGATACCTTTCATCCGTTGAAGGGAAAAACTTTGTGATTACCAATCTGATTGCCGAAATAGCTAATTCCTATTACGAGCTACTGGCTTTAGACAACCAGCTGGCTATCGTAAAACAAAACATTGCTATTCAGAGCAACGCACTGGAGATAGTTAAACTGCAAAAACAAGCTACGCGTGTTACCGAGCTGGCCGTACGCAAATTTGAAGCAGAGGTGTTAAAAACCAAAAGCATGCAGTACAGCATCCAGCAAAATATCACCGAAACTGAGAACAGAATTAATTTTTTGCTTGGCCGCTATCCGCAACCTATTCCCCGTAACGATGACAGCTTTGGCAAACTCGTACCTGCATCAGTACATGCGGGTATACCCGCCCAACTGCTGGCTAATCGCCCTGACATCAAGCAGGCTGAGCTGGATTTAGCCGCAGCTAAACTGGACGTAAAAGTGGCTAAAGCACAATTTTATCCCTCGTTAGGTATTTCGGCATCTATTGGCTACCAAGCATTTAACCCATCTTACCTGGTGAGAACTCCGGAATCGCTCCTGTACTCATTGGGTGGCGATTTGGTAGCTCCGTTGGTAAATAAAAATGCGATTAAGGCAGCATACTACGGTGCTAATGCAAAGCAAATACAAGCCGTTTATAATTATGAGCGTACGGTTTTGAATGCTTACATTGAAGTAGCCAACCAGTTAGCTAAAATTGATAACCTGGAGAAGAGTTACGATCTTAAATCGAAACAGGTACGGGCACTTACCCAGTCCATTGACATTTCTAACGACCTGTTTAGATCGGCCCGGGCCGATTATATGGAAGTGCTGATGACACAACGCGACGCACTGGAATCAAAATTTGAATTGATTGAAACCAAAATGCAACAAATGAATGCAATGGTCAATATCTACCATGCATTAGGCGGCGGCTGGAATTAATTTTTTCTTCGGCGAATAAGTAAACGCTATATTAATTTGTACCGTAAGGCAAGTCTTTTATTCAAAGACTTGCCTTTTTGATAAAAAGGCTATGCCTAACAGCAGTTGCTGTATAAATAATATTTGAAACTTATTTTCATAAACCGACATACCCTACTTACTTTTGACCGCATACTAATTGATCACTAACCGGCAGATATGCGCCTGATTTTCTTTTGGACAAAACTTATTGGTTCAAAAACTGAATACTCTCTGGAAGCCAGAATTTTTCACGCCGTTTGTATTTTACTTATTGCAGGCATAGGCGTAAACGTTGTTTCTTCTTATTTGATGGGCATATCAGAGCTGGTAGTTCTATTATCAGCGGTAGTATTCATTGCCGGTGCATTTTTTTACGTATCAAAAGTTAAGCGTAAACTAAATGCCTCAATAATTGCCTTTCAGATATTCGTGCAATTTGCACTGGCGTTCAATTACTATTTTAATTCAGGTATCAATGGCCCTACATTTACCATATTCCTGCTTTCATTTCTGGTTACTGTAACCATTATACCCGAAAAGCAATACTGGATATGGCTGCCTGTAAACATCATTCTGATGCTTTCGCTTATTGGCCTCGAGTACATTTACCCGAGTTGGATCACGGTAACTTACCAAGACCGTGAAAGCCGCTTTTTCGACTTTGCATTGTCGTACGTTATAATTGCTGCATTCACGCTGCTGGTTGCATCCTATATCCGCAAATCTTACAACGAGCAGCGCAAAGAATTATCGTTAAGAGCGGCTACGCTTGAGATTACGAATACAACAAAGAACAAGCTGCTATCTGTTTTAGCTCATGACCTTAAGGAACCGTTAGCCTCTATACAAGGTTACCTCGAACTACTATCAGCTTATGAGCTGGAAGATGCGGAACGTAAAGAAATTGAGAACAGTTTATTACACAAAACTAAAGACGCATCACTTATGCTGGCTAATCTGCTCTCCTGGGCGAAGGGCCAGATGGAAAGCCTGAAGGTAAATTTGCTGGAACTGCCGCTCTTGCAAACGTTGTTACCTGTAATATCATCGCTAAAGAATGTAACCGCAGAAAAAGGCATTGATTTAATCATCAATATCGACGAAGGTATTATCGTGCTGGCCGACCGAGATATGCTGCAACTGGTAATAAGAAACCTGTTGACTAATGCAATCAAGTTTACACATCGCGGCGGCAGCATCAGGCTGCAGGCCGACTGTGAATCTGACTGCTGTGTTATATCGGTTACAGATAGCGGCATTGGCATACCCAAAGATAAATTCGACTCCATTTTTTCACTGAACGCAAAATCAACGTTCGGCACCGCTCAAGAAAAAGGTACCGGTCTGGGATTAACGTTGTGCCGAGAATTTACTGAGCTACAAGGCGGCAAAATTTACTTTGAAAGTAAGGAAGGCAATGGAAGTAAATTTTCTGTGGCCATGCAATTATCTCATTAATTCTTTGCGCATCAATTGTAGCCAGGCACAGGTTATCTATTGAATCACTAAAGGCTGTAAGCTTATTAAATGTTAATGAAGCGCTAAACAAATTGCCTACATGCTTTGCTAAAGACAATATATGCAAAAATGAAACTGCACATACTGACGATATATTAGTAATCGTTAGTATGCGCAGTTCTACAATATATATTATATCAGATGTCGAAATCAATCCGTTCTTTTTGCCCGCAAGCTAGTTGACAACTAAACAGTCACCTTTACACCAACCTATTCTGCTCATGCGTTGCTATCAACCTTAAAAGCTATTTAAGCAACTTACGGAGTACTAACGCCGTACCTGCTACAATACCTATTACGCCAGCAGCCCGAGCAACATTTTTGTTAGTCACCTTTTTATTGGTATACCCGCCCGATATTTGATTATGGCTGCCAGTAGGCTCAAAAATACTTCCGTTGGTAACAGGTGCAGGCTCGGCATTTTTTAGATACGTTCGCATAAACTTGGTTGCGGCCCAACGTGTAAGCTTCGGCGATAGCCACTGGCCAAATTTGGCTAAATAAGCAGCGCTGCCAAGCGTAACAGCCCCTTTTGGGTTTTGAGCTAATGATACTATAGTATGGGCTACCTTATAGGTTGGCACTACCGGTGGTGCGGGCTTCAGTAACTTACCAGTATAGTTAGCTGCATGACTCGGCCCTGGCGTATCAACAAATCCGGGAAACACATCACAGATATGAATATCCGGACAATCAATTAACTCTGCACGCAAAGCTTCGGAGTAACCACGCAGGCCAAATTTACTGGCTGTGTATGAAACCCCGTACGGAAATGCTACCCAGCCGCCAACAGAATTCATATTGATGATAATACCATGCTTTTGCTTTTTGAAATGCGGTATTGCGGCATGTGCGCCATTGATATATCCCATTAAATTGGTTCGAATAACCTGCTCATGCACCTCAATGGGCACAGTTTCAAATTCACCTAATGCGCCGATACCAGCAATGTTGACCCACACATCCAGGCTGCCACCAAAAATACAGGCATCTTTAGCTAACTTCTTTACTGCCTCGGCATCTGTTACATCAGTTACCACAGCAACAGCCTTACCACCCAAACGGTCGCACAAATCAACCATCTCGTCCAGCACGTCTTTTTGGCGTGCAGCCAGCACCAGCTTGGCACCATGCCGGGCAAACTCCAGCGCGGTAGCCCGTCCTATACCACTGGTAGCACCAGCAATAACAATTGTTTTTTTACACAAAGGTGAGTCGGTAAAGTATTTTGAAGCAGTCATATAAATTTTAATGCAGTATGTCAGATATATACAACCCCTCATTAAACTAAAAGTTTAAAAAAAGACTTTTACAGATTTAACACTGATTGGTATTTCTTCTCGAAATTATATATCAACAAAAAAGCCGGCTGCCCGATTAAGACAGCCGGCTTTTTATTACAGGCCTTATGGTAAAATGGTATCTTTAATGTTTTCAATGATACCTTTATCCATACCACCGGTCATTTGCTCGGCTTGAGCATGACCTTGCGGATCTGGCGGGGCCAGTTGAGGCTCTTGTCCCAAAGGCTGTGCTTTTACATATTTAAACTCCCCTTTTCCATCAATTGACGGACCGCTTGCCCAACGTGCTTCAGGTATTTCTAAACCTTCAATGTTGGTGGTTACAAATGAGTAGGCAAATTCATTTACCTGCTGGCTTTCAGGGAAAGTATTTGGAATTGGCAGGTTGTTTTTCACGCCGCCTAAATCTTCAAGCACGGCCAACCACTGGTTTTGGTGCATGGTATCGCGGGCTATCAAAAATGCCAGCATGTCTTTCATGCCCGGATCATCAGTAAGCTCCCATAAACGAGTGGCCAGTACACGGCCGCTTGATTCGGCATTTACGTTACAGTACATATCCGCTGCAATGTTACCGGTACCTACTACCCATGATCCATTGAATGGAACACCGTTTGCATCAACAGCCATGGCCGATAAGCCCGATGAAAGCACATGGCGAGGATCCATACCGCCTAAAATGCTACCTACAATAGGATTCTCACCAGCTATTTTATCTTTCAGCTCCATAGTTGCACCTTCCAGGTTCAGTGCAACTGCAGTACTTAACATTTCAATGTGTGAAATTTCTTCGGTACCGGTATCCAATAGCATGTCACGATATTTGTTTGGACCGCGTGATCCCCATGCCTGGAACAGGTACTGCAAGCAAACTCTGATTTCGCCTTCAATACCACCGATAGCTTGTTGTAATAGTTTTGCAAACGCCGGGTTTGGTTTCTCTACACGTACCTCGTACTGTAGTTTCTTGTCGTGATAAAACATAACTTAATTGGTTAATTTGATTTTAAATAGTTGCTTAATTAATTATTTATCATCGGCAATTATGAATGACAAGCTATTACTTATATTACAGCATATCACCTTTGTATCTTCAAATATGAAAAGCCATTGTTTCTAAATGCTTTTACACAACCAACCGCCTTACCACAACAATGTTTTAACTATAGATAAAATTTATAATCTTTAAGGTATACCTACTTATTAAAAAAGGGATTAAAATTTCGCTGGTTTATTTCCATACCGGCAGCACGGCATACCGTTTTATTACCATATTTAAAGTTAATGGCATCCATTGCCTTGTAAAGCTTTATCTGCTCTTCGTTGTCCTCAAATAAATTGATCTGGTAACTGCCCGAGCACAATTGGCTCAGCTTTACACCAATCAGCCTTATTGGCCGGTGCTGGTTCCAGGCCCGTTTAAGTAAGTTTTTGATGCCGGGGATGAGAATGTGCTCAGCAGATGTAAAAGAAATCTTTTCTTGCAGCGTGTGCGTTTCAAAGTTGGCATAGCGAATTTTTATTGCCAGGCAGGAAGCGAGCTTGTTTTCGCTACGTAGTTTAAAAGCCAGCTCCTCGGTCATCGAAACCAATATTGTTTCAAGTGTGCGTCGATCGGCTGTATCCGTACCGAATGTATGTTCAGTTGAAATGGATTTACGTTCACTGTGTGGGATAATCTCGCTATCGTCAATACCATTTGCTTTTTCCAAAATGTGTTTTCCGGATTTACCGAACAAGCTTTCTAAAAAACGCACGTTCACCTTTTGCAGATCTGCAATTTTCTCAATGCCGTATTGGTATAACTTTTCGCAAGCCTTTTCGCCCAGCATAGGAATTTTACTGATATTGAATGGTGCCATAAATTCCTTTTCAGTTCCATGCTTCACAAACAGCTGCCCGTTGGGCTTTGCCTGGTTGGTAGCCATTTTAGCAACCGTTTTACATGATGCCATACCAAACGAAATAGGCAAGCCGGTTTCATGCGTAATGCGCTGGCGCAGATCAGTAGCCATCTGGTAGGGATCATAATAGCGGTCCATACCGGTTAAGTCAATATAAAACTCGTCGACTGACGTTTTCTGGTATAAGGGAACTGCGTCATGGATTATTTGCGTTACCTCCCGGGATGCCTGTGAGTAACGACCATGCGTACCGCGTATTACAATAGCCTGCGGGCAAAGCCGGAGCGCCTGGCGGGTAGGCATAGCTGAGTGTACGCCAAACTTGCGTGCCTCATAACTACATGAAGCAACAACGCCTCTGTCTTCAGAGCCGCCAATAATTACCGGCTTACCAATTAGCGAAGGATTGAACTTCCGCTCAACGGATACAAAGAAGGAATCGAGGTCGATATGTACGATATATCTTTTTAGCATAGCCTAACAAAAATCAAAAAACAGATTGACAATTACTAATATTATTAGCATTTTCGTTTATATGAATTATGCCGATTACCTGTTTCTGCTCCCGCCTAATGAACATATTAAAGAAAAGATCGCCCAATACAAGCAATTTGCCGGCAACGTGATTGGGAGCTATCCGGGAATGAATGCTACAGCGCACATTTCTGTTATGCACTTATATCGCCAGAAACCCTACTTCATCAAGCCGTTTATGGAAACGATCAGGCATGGCGTAGTTGGTACTCCAGCCATTATTTTACATGTTGATGGTTTTCAGTTTTTTACGCATAAGGATGAAACCATGACAATTTACGCGGCTATTAAGCCAACCTATCAAACGGATAACTGGTTTAGTGGCCTGAAAAAGAAGTTGAAAGTCGGTAATCAACCATTTACACCCCACCTCACCATCCTGAAAACTATACCGATAGATAGTTTTTATAAAGTATGGCCTCTTTTTAAATCCCAAACTTACCAGGATAAATTCACAGTGAATCGATTATTTGTACTGGAAAAAGATAGCTTGAATAAGCAAGACAGATGGAAAATCCACGACGAAATTGCATTTCGGTAGATGTTTAGGCTTACTGTACTCACGATAATGTTGGTTAAAACAAGGCTAAGTGATTGTTAAATCACTTAGCCTAATAATTTTTCTTATTGCTTATCAGTACTTTAGTTATTTGTTTAACATTTGTTTACACACACTTCAACTTTTTTCTATCTTTGTGACGGGTAAGTCTTTTACGACCAGCTCCTCTTGAACTCCCCCAGGGTGGGAACGCAGCAAGGGTAGAGAGTTGAGCGGTGCGATAAGAGTAGCTTACCCATTTTTATTTTCTCTTTTTTAGGTTAACTCCTCACCCAAGCCTCCTTTAATACTTTTCTTTCATTTTGCATTTTAATTTTACTATCGTTATGTTAAGCTTTTGTAATAAAGTTATGCCCCGGCTAATCAATTCTGCATTTGTGATGTTATTTTTTCAAATTAGCACACTGACATATGCAGGTAAAACAAGAAATTGACGGAGACGAAGGTATATTTTACCTGGAGCAGCATGGTAAACGTTTGGGCGAAATGCGCTATACCATAATGCCCGATAAGCAAATGGATATTTACCATACCGAGGTTGACCCCGAATTGCAGGGACAACACATGGGCGAAAAGCTGGTTGAAGCCGGTGTAAATTATGCACGTGAAAATGATATCAAGATTTCACCATCATGTAGCTTTGCACGTGTTACCTTCGCCCGCAACAAACAATATCAGGACGTATTGGCCTGATTAAAACTACGAACTATCAGAATGCTGGATATCATCATTATTGGCGGAGGCCCTATCGGTTTAGCTTGTGCATTGCAAGCGCAAAAAGCAGGGTTTAACTTTGTAATACTCGAAAAGGGAACGCTGGTAAATTCATTATACAACTACCCTACCACCATGACCTTTTTCTCTACTTCAGAGAAACTGGAGATAGGCGGTTTCCCTTTTGCAACTACGCACCCCAAACCCAACCGGGCCGATGCCTTAGAATATTATCGCCGCGTAGCGCTATCGCAAAACCTGCCGCTCAAATTATTTGAGGAAGTGACCGAAGTAACGCGTTCGGATGGTAAATACCACGTTGCTACCACTAAAGGTATTTACGAGGCCAAGTATGTTATCGTTGCTACGGGCTTTTATGATATTTGTGTAAACCTCGACATCCCCGGCGAAGACCTGCCTAAGGTAAGGCACTACTATCAGGATCCGCATTTCTATACCTTACAAAAGGTTGTAGTGGTTGGGGCCAGCAATTCGTCAGTAGATGTTGCTCTTGAGACGTACCGTAAGGGTGCCGAGGTAACGATGGTGGTCAGAGGTAATGAAATTGGTACGCGGGTAAAATATTGGGTACGGCCTGATATTGTAAACCGTATTAAGGAAGGCACTATTAAAGCTTACTTTAACTCCAGCCTTAAAGCTATACGTGAATATGAAGTAGATATTGAAACGCCCGATGGCATAGTAACCATACCCAATGATTATGTGATGGCCATGACCGGGTATAAACCGAACTTCGACTTTTTAAGCAAAATAGGTATCCGCCTTTCGGAAGACGGCAAGTACATACCAACCTACAACGCAAACACTATGGAAACAAACCTACCGGGCGTTTACCTTGCCGGCGTGGTGGTTGGTGGCATGGACACGCATTTGTGGTTTATTGAAAACTCACGCATCCATGCCGAAATGATATTGCAAGACATTGTAAATAAGGAAAATCAGCGCAATGCTTATTTGCGTTATGACGATTAATTCCGCTAATTAAAAATAAAGGTCGATCGCCGTGCGATAGGTGTTGCAATGCGCTTCTACAATATCCCGTATTTGTGGCGAATAGCCGCCGCCCATGCTTACCTGCACCGGCACGCCTGCCTGCTTGCATTGTTGCAACACAAAACGGTCGCGGGCTTTGCAGGCTTCTTTACTCAGGTTAAGTTTGCCCAATTTGTCTGATGCCAATACATCCACACCTGATAAGTAAAAGATGAAATCGGGCTGCTGCTGTTTAATCAACCCAGGCACCGTTTCTTCAACTATGGCCAAAAATTCAGTATCGGTCATACCATCCGGCAGTGGTATATCCAAATCTGACTTTTCTTTTCGGTAAGGAAAATTATTGGCCCCGTGCATGGAAAAAGTGAATACGCTTTGCTCCCGTTCAAATATTTGCGCAGTTCCATTTCCCTGATGTACATCCAAATCAATGATCAGAATCGATTTTGCCAGCCCGTGTTTCAACAGGTAATTGGCTGCAATTGCCTGATCGTTCAGCATACAAAATCCTTCGCCCCAGTTACTGCCTGCGTGGTGTGTACCGCCAGCCACGTTAAAGGCTATACCATACTCAAAAGCATAATGGCAACCATCTATAGTGCCTTGCGCAATCCGAATTTCACGTTCAACCAACCGGGCCGTTAGCGGAAAGCCTATACGTCGCTGTTCTTTAGGTGAAAGTGTCAGATCTCGAAGCTGCTCCCAATAACTTTGATCGTGGGTCCACAAAATCACTTCTTCGTCAACCGGTTCAGGCGAAAAAATATTATCCTGACTAATAACACCTTCATGCAGTAACTGTGCGGGTATTAGTTCATATTTAAGCATCGGAAAGCGATGCCCTTCGGGCAACGGATGGGCGTATATGGGATCAAAAGCGATTTTCAGCATGTAAGAGATGTAAAAGATCAGGCTTCTAAAATTTCGCCGACGTGTTTTTTGATATTGGTGCTAATCTGGTCGAGCGGCAAGTCGTTTGCATCCAGACCAAAGGGATCTTCAATTTCCTCTGCAATCAGCTCCATGCTGGCCAGCACATACAACACAAAGGCAATGATGGGCACAATATAATAATGCAAATCAAACGACCAGGTTAAGGGCAGCGTCATCACAAAAAAGAAAATGAACTTTTTAATAAAGACACCATAATTGTACGGAATAGGCGTATTGCGTATACGCTCACAAGCCCCGCAGATATCGGTGAATGAGGTAAGCTCTGCATTGATGCTAAGCAACTGCTCCATGTTAATTTTTCCTGCCTTACTTAGGTCAAATGCACGCTGAATCATTAAGGAGGCAACCTGATTAGGCAAATGTTTGCCCTGCACCAAAGGCAACTTGGTTTCGTAATCTACATGATGCAGGTTGCGCAAATGATTTTTGAGAACGGCAGCATACAGTGGTATAGCGTCATTAAAGAAAGCTACATCAGCTTCGCCGCACAAATGCTTGACCTTAATAGCCAGATTGCGGCTGTTGTTCACCAAACTTCCCCACAGCTTGCGCCCTTCCCACCAACGGTCATAAGCAGAATTGATGCGAAAGGCCAATAGTAGGGACAACACAAAGCCGAGCGTTTGATGCACTACATTGGTTTTATGTATCACATTGCTTTCGGCCACATGCAGGTGGTCTATCATAATGTATGTGACTACGGCAGCATAAATACCAACGCCTATAATGAGCGGAAACAGCGCACGCAGGGTATCCGATTTGTGAAAGCGGAACAAGAAGGTAAACCAGTCTTTAGGATTGTAGGTAATCATAGCGTTTATTTTACTGCTTCAGCCAAAGCTTGTGCAGCTTCAAATACATCTGTGAACGAGTTATATAATGGAACCGGGCTTAGCCTGATTACATCCGGTTCGCGCCAGTCGCCAATCACCCCACGGCTTACCAAATGATCGAATATCTTCTTGCCGTTATGCTTACAAATTACCGACAGTTGGCAGCCCCGGCCCTGCTGGTTATGTGGTGTAATAATTCTAAACAGATCGTCACCTTGCTGCGCGTTAATCTCTTGAATCAAAAATTCGAGATAAGCGGTAAGCAGCAAGCTTTTTTGCCTTAATGCCGGTATACTACCCGCCTGTTCAAATATATCCAGCGCTGCTTTATGGGCAGCCATCAGCAATATTGGGCTGGTGCTTACCTGCCAACCCTCGGCGCCAAATTCCGGTTTAAAACCAGGCGTCATCCGGAAACGGGTATCATTGTGATAACCCCACCAACCGGCAAAGCGGTTAAGCTCAGCATCATGAAAGTGCTTTTCATGAACAAATATGCCGCTTATACCACCCGGACCAGAGTTCATATATTTATAAGAACACCAGGTTGCAAAATCAACGCCCCAATCGTGCAAGTTCAACGGTACATTCCCGGCGGCATGGGCCAAATCAAACCCCACATAGGCACCTGCCTGGTGCCCTGCATGAGCTATTGCTTTTAAATCAAAAAACTGACCGGTATAATAATTGATGCCGCTAAAAAGCACCAATGCCAGTACATCCGAATTGCGATTGATGGCATCGGTAATATCTTCGGTGTGTAAAGTACTTTCACCGGCACGCGGATGTATTTCAATAATGGCATCATCCGGCGCAAAACCATGGTAACGCACCTGGCTTTCCACCGCGTACTGGTCTGACGGGAAAGCACCGGCTTCCATTAATATTTTATACCTTTTCTTTGTTGGTTGGTAAAAGCTCACCATCAATAAATGCAGGTTTACGGTAAGCGAGTTCATTACCGTAACCTCTTGCGGCAAGGCACCTACTATTCGCGCAAGGGGCGCTTTTAATTGCTGATGATAAGTTAGCCAGGGCTGCTCTGGTTCAAACCAGCCTTCTACAGCATAATCCTGCCAAACTTTTAGCTGGCCGGCAATGTGCTGCGCTGAAGATTTAGGCTGCAAGCCTAATGAGTTGCCACATAAATAAACAGCATCTTTACCCTGATGCTGTGGTATCAGAAAAAGCTGGCGAAACAGCCATAATGGATCTTTTTCATCCAGTTGGCGGGCAAAGGCCGGTGTATTCTCAAAATTCATTAGTCAATATTACAAAAAAGGCAGCTTTAAAAGCTGCCTTTACTTATAATTCGACTTTGTCGTGTTCACCTTCTTCAAACTTTTTGCCTGTAATTTGTGATTGTATCCACTTGAACACAATGGCTACGGTACCTGCACTGTTATCCCAATACTCCGCATCCGACACATCTACACGCAGCAGTGTAAGGTTCATATCATCTAACCCTTCCGGAAAGAAGGATTGAATGAACGGATCCCACAACTCCTTCATTTTAATCCGGTTATCAACAATCTGGGCAACGCCGTTAATGCTGATATAGGTAGATGCCGAAGCATTGCTGTATGTAACGTTAACTTTATTATCGATAGAAATCTCTGCTACTTTTGGGGTAAATTCTTTAGTAAAGAACCACAAGCTGCCATCTACATCCAGCTGTGCCGTGCCCATTGGCCGGCTATGAAAACCGCCATCGGTAGTAAAGGTGGTTAGCATGGCTGTTTTAGATTTATCAATCATGCCGCGCAGCTTCTCAATATTTTCCAGTTTCTTTAAGTCGTTTTCGTAATCCATGGCTTATGTTATATTGCTGATTAGTTATATAACCCATAAAAACCGATTTTGATTGAACTTTTTAACGATTGGGCTTGCTTACGTACACGTTGCCCTTAACGTAAAAGCGGTAAGGCAGCAAAGCATCCTCTTTGGCATAAGCGACACCAATGCGAGGTACAGCAGCTATGGCATCATCGGCAAAGGTAAGCCCCAGGTCTTCTATCCAAAGCTCATCACTTTGTAAACTGATTCCGTTTAGCTTGCGGGTAATGCCCATTGCTTTGCCCACCGAACCCGGGCCAGCAGTGATATTGGGCTTTACCACAGCCATGTTACGCCGGTAAAGCATTTCATCAATACCCACTGTAGGATTAATGGCACGGATCAGCACGGCATGGGGTTGGCCATCAACAGAAGTTACAATATTGAGCATTTCATGAATGCCATAGCATAAGTAAACGTAAGCAATACCACCCTGGTGATACATGGTTTCGGTACGGGTTGTGCGCCTGTTGCCGTACGCGTGCGACGCTTTATCAATTACACCGTTGTAAGCCTCGGTTTCTACAATATACCCCCCGGTAACCACACCATTGATGCGTGTAAATAAATATTTACCAAGTAAATCGCGGCTTACTTCTACTACGTTGCTATTTAGATAATATTCTTCAGGCAGTTTCATTTTTAAGAATGGATTGCAGGATAGCACTTACCTGCTCACCTTTTTTATATGCCATATCGTGCGTTCCGCCTTGTATAATATGATCTGCATCGCAAATGTTTTTATGCGAAAAGATAAAATCGCGCGTGCCGATGATATGATGTATCTTGCAGCTGAGGGGTTTGGGTTGCCAGCGCAATACGGCGTGCATGGCCCATTTCATAAACCGGGGCGAAGTACCAGCCAGCATGCTTTTAAACAAAGCCCATTCCTGCCGGGTCATCTGCTCGAACAAAGGTTTGATGAGCGCCCCCATTGAAGTGTAAAAACCGATAGGCAATATTTTATAAACGGGTAGCCGCCTGAACAAAGCGAAGTACCACGGAATTTCATTAATCGACTTAATGCTGGATATTATAACCGCTTTATGCAGCGGTATCATGCTGCTAATCTCTACCGTCAGGATACCACCTAAAGATACGCCGATAATGCTCGAACCCGGCGTAATATGGTAAGTCTCAATTAACTTTTTGGCGTAAGTAGTTATCGAGTCGTTCTGTTCCGACTCAATCCAGTCTACATGAATAAATTCATAACCGGGCAGTTGAATTTTATCAAACAAGCGCCTATCGGCACCGAGCCCTGATATCAGAAAAAGTTTCTCCATTAGAACTGAATGAGTTTTACCAACTCTTCTAGGTACTGTGCGTCAATCTCGTCAAACTGGTCTAACTCCTCGCTGTCTACATCCAGTACACCACAAACAACGCCATCTTTAAATAACGGCACAACAATCTCTGAACGTGAAAGTGAGCTGCAGGCAATATGGCCGGGAAATGCTTCCACATCGGGCACAATCAAGGTTTTTTGCTGCTGCCATGCCGAGCCGCAAACGCCCCTGCCTAAGCCAATGCGTGTACAAGCCACCGGACCCTGAAATGGCCCCAGTACCAGTTCATTACCTTTTACCAGGTAAAAGCCCACCCAAAACCATTTAAACTGTTCTTTTAATGCAGCAGCCATGTTAGCCAAGTTTGCTGTTAAATCGGGTTCGCCGGTAATCAGCGCTTCAATCTGGGGCTGCAGTGATTGGTATTGTGCAGCTTTATCGGTGGTATGCAGTATTTTTAAGTCTTCGGCCATGGCAGCAAATGTAAATACGTTTGCTAAAAACTAAATAAGGCAAATCTCATATTTAATGTTTTATTTCGCTTTTGTAAACATGATTGTCAGTTTAACCATAGTCCGCTACCGTAAATCGCTCATTCCTTTTGCCTTACTGGCTATGGCTGTACATAGGCTTCCATTATCCCTGCAAAAAGGCTGCAGCTTTTGGAAATTATTGGGCTGTGGCAAGCGAGGCAGCTTTGATTTAACGCCCGACTGGCAGCAATGGGGCGTACTGGCAACCTGGAACAGCCGCGATGATTTTGACCAATTCTACCAAAAATCATTTATAAAAAGCTGGTGGAAAAAGCTGACTACAGAAAGCTGGACCATATTGGCTGAGCCACTGCAAGCGCATGGCCTATGGGATGGTGAAGAACCTTTTGGAAAGCCTGAAAAAACAGATTATATAGGGCCGGTTGCAGTTTTGACCCGGGCAACTATCCGGCTTAACCGTTTAAAGAATTTTTGGTCGCATGTAGATCAGGCTGCCCGGATGATGGCTACTTCGAAAGGTTTCGTTACCTCAGTAGGGATTGGTGAAGCACCGGTTTACCGGCAGGCCACATTTTCGGTTTGGGAAAGTTTAGAGGATGTAAAAAACTTTGCCTACCGCTCGCCCGAACATGCGGAGGTTATTAAAAAAACAAGAAGCGAGAACTGGTACAGCGAAGAGCTGTTTGCACGTTTTAAACCTATTGCAGCCTGGGGCACTTTGAACGGTGCCGACCCACTGCAAGGAAGAATTAAGTTTTAAAAGTTATGAGAGTAATTGCCGAAATACCCCACGCCGAATTCAAGGTATCTATCCTGAGCATGAACAATAAGTTTATCATCAAGATAGAACAAGGCGCTTTGGAGCAAACTTATAAAATACCGGATATGGATTTGACCGACGGTATAAACAGCGTTTTCGAAATACTGGATGAAGAGTTTTACAAAACCGTTGCCACACGCTTTGCCGACATGCGCAAAGATTTTAAAGACGCGTATTACCGTTATAATTATTAATCAGGCTAACTTTACTTTTCTGCGCGAATACATAAGGCCGGTAATTACCAGCAGTGCCCCTATTACACCATAAACCGTTACATGTTCATGCAATATGGTAACGGCCATTATGTATCCCAGCACCGGAGTTAAAAACATCCAGGTGCCGGCCTTTACCGGGTCTTTATGCAGCAGGTTGAGCCATAATCCGTAAGCTACAACCGAAACCGGTATAACCAGCCACAGGAATGACAGCCAGAAATTAAGATCGGCCGTCAGGTAGTTATGCTTGCTGTTTATGAGTAAGATAGGCGCCATCAGTAAACCGCCCAGGGTAATTTGCCAGGTATTGACCGCCATTTTGGGTAACGACAGGTTGAATTTGGAAAAACAGATGCTGCCTGCAGATATAGAGGTAAGGCCCAGCACCAAAGCGATAAGTCCTTTTAAGGTTGCATGGCTATTTTCCAGGTTGGGTTTGGCAGCTAATATCAGTCCGGACAGGCAAAGCACAATACCTATCCATTGATGCATAGACGGCTTCTTCTTCAAAAACAAGGCTGAAAGTAAAATTAAAATCAGCGGGTTGGCTGCCGATACGAGGCTGATTAATCCGGCAGAAACAGTTTCGATTGCAATCAGGTAACCGGTCATGTATACCGTAATATTCAGAATTCCCAATATGAGCAGCTTACCCATTTCTGAGCGGTTTGGAAAACGTACCTGTCCCCTTTTAATTACATAGGTATAGGTTAACAATATTACCGCTACCAAAGCAAAGCGCAGTACCGAAAGCAAAAACGGATCAACAGATCTTATGGCAAACTTGGTAGCAACAGTAGCGGAAGCCCAGAACAGGGCAAAAAATAAACCTTCGGCAATATCCATAATAACAAATGCGGCTCAGTTGAAACTGAGCCGCAAAGTAACGATAATAAGCGCTATAATATTAAGCGGTTTGTTAAGCCGGTATCATATCTTAATATGATGCTGGAGCCGGTTGGTTGGCTCTTACATTCACAATGGTACGGTTGATGTAAGGGTACAATGCGATAATAAGAATAACGATGACCAGTATCCAGCTGATTAAGTAATAATAATCCATCGCATACCGCAGCTGCGCCTGTGCGGCTACCGAGCGATTCACCAACCCATTTGCCAAGCGCGCGGCCTGATCGGGCGGCATGCCCCTGCCAATTAGCAGCTGGCGGTAAGAGGTTACCCTTTGTATAAAAATAGGATTGGCTTCAGATAGCTCCTGTTGAAAACGATTGAAGTGCGTGCTGCCTTTCTCTAACTGAAAATAATTAATAAGTGCGATGCTGCTGCAAAAGCCCGTAAACCTGAAAAACACCCCGGTAGCCGAGGCTGCACCACCTAAATGCATAGGCACAGATGATACCATGAAAACGATGAGCGGTGTCATGAGCAAACCGGCACCCAGCCCTTGCACCATGAGCGGGATGATGTAAGTTTCGGCATTGGCTTGCGACGCAAACAAAAACCGCATCCACAAATGGAACAGCAGCAGCAGCACAAAGCCATATAACCATACCAGACGCATCGGCTTTTTCATCACAACCAGGCGCGACGATACAATTACGCCCAGTACGATACCCGCCATATTGGCAAGCAAAATATAACCTAAATGTATAGGGTCCATCCCCATAGCACTGGCAAAGTAGCCAGATGTTATATTGAACGCCCCGCGGCAGATATATAGGATAAATACCAGAAATGCGCCGATAACGTAATTTTTATACTTGAAAACCTCTAATGATAAGTATGGCCGTTTCAATTTTGCCTGCCTTACCACATGCAGCGCAAGCAACAACACAATAGCCACTACGCTTACAGCAATGCGGGTATCGTGCAACCAGTAATATTGCTGCCCGTATATAAGCACATAGCCAATAAGGCATAATGCAAGCGCATAAATAATAAAGCTGGCCCAATCAACCTGGTATAAAGGAAACTTACGGTTTAGCCGCACGTTGTTCATAATTAAAAACAACAGCAGGGTACCCGGCAAGTAAAAGAAGATAATGCCTTTGTACAACACGTTAAAATCATAATCGTCCAGTATAGGCGCTGTGAGTAACGTTGTCAAGGGAGAAATCATCAGCAAAATACAGTAAAATACCGAGTAGCCAATTTCACGCGCACGTTCTCCATGCAGCCTGTTAAATATGAGTGTAATGCAAATGCTGGTTGATGCACAATTGGCCATGCCCTGTATAAACCGGAATATAAAAAGCTCGTGCAAATTATGCGTGGTGTAGCAAATGTAGGAAGTAATAATCTGCACAATAGTACTGATAATCAAATACTCTCTTACCGCAATAAAGATGAAGAAACGCCGCTCCAACGCAAAAAAGCTGGCTACGGCAGCATAAAATATTACCATGGAGTATTGTACATCGGCGGGTTCAATGCCGTAGTAGCCCGCTGCAGATGCACCGTTTGCGGTAGATAGCCCAAACAATGCCATTGAGGGTATCACTACCATCAAAATAACGCCCCTAATTAACCACTCGGGAGCCCATGTTTTAAATACCGGTGTCGGCTTACTGTCCATTTTCTCCCTGCTCTTTCCGCACTATTACATTCGCATTCATACCCGCACGCAGTGGGTCTATCACCGCTGTGCTTTCGGTAAGCCGGATACGTACCGGTATGCGCTGTACAATTTTCACAAAGTTGCCGGTTGAGTTATCGGGCGGCAGTAACGAGAAGCGTGAACCGGTAGCCGGCGAAAGCGAAATGATGGTTCCTTTAAACTTACGCCCCGGATAAGCGTCCGTTTCAATTTCGGCAGCTTGGCCGATGCGCATATGGCGTACCTGGGTTTCTTTAAAATTAGCTATGACCCATTTACCGGCCTCCTGGTCTACAATGAAAGCCAGCGTTTGCCCTGCCTGTATGGCTTGGCCTTGCTGTATAGTGCGGCGGCCCATTTTACCGTTGTACGGTGCGGTAATGATGGTATAGCCAACATCCAGTTTGTGACGATTTACAACAGCCTGGCGTCTTTTAACCTCCGCCTCCAAAACTGCTCTTTGCACACGTGTATCATTTACGCGTGATAAGGATGTCTGATAGTTTTCAACCGCCGACTGGTATTCTGACCGAGCTACGTTCAAGGCAGTCTCTACATTTTCCAGCTGTTGTTGGGTAGCAGATTCCGCTTCATACAAGCGCTTGTAGCGTGCATATTCTTGCTGCTGATGCCACAAGCGGGCTTTAGCTGCCGCTATTTGCGATTGCGTTACCTGCGATGCATTGGCTGTGGTTTGCACATTACTTGCTAAAGCTTTTAACTGAGCATGGGCATTTGTAAGCGCTGCCTCGGCCTCGGCCTGTTGCAATTCATATTCGCTGTTGTCAATAACAATCAGCGTATCTCCTTTTTTAACGTCCTGGTTTTCTTCATAACGTATTTCGCGTATGTAACCGCTCACGCGTGAGGTAATCGGGTTAATATATTCTTCAACCTGTGCATCGTTGGTTTCTTCGTACAGGTACAACTGCCATAAAGATATGGCTCCCCATACAGCCAGTGCTACCAGTATAGCGCCGGCTATCCAGGCGCTGATGCGGGTAATCAGTTTATCGGTACGGGTGTATTGATTAGAGGTGGTGGTACTCATAAAATTAAAGGTTGCCTATAACTTTTTGTAATTGATAATATTGCATTTGCGCCGCTATTTTTGCAGCAGCCAAATCAAATTGCGTTTGCAGCACTTCGGTATTCGATTGCAGCAAATCGGTAACGAGTGAGAGTTGATTGAAATAAGTATTGTTTACAATACGGGCATTTTCGGATGCTTGGCGTATGTTGGTTTGTGCTACCGTAATACGATCAAGCGCTTCCTTATAGCGCAGATAGGCCTCATTCACCTGCTGCCTGATGGCATCTTCTGTATCCTTATGTTCCAGCTCCTGCTTTTCGTATTCCAATTCAGACGCTTTTACTTTGTGCTTGTTATGATAAAAAGCTGAGATGGGAAAGCTGGCCCGCACGCCTGTCATCCCCAAGCCGTACAAGGTACCCTCGTACGGATAAAATTGTATTTGCGGATATGTATAAGCGTAATTGGCAAACAAGCCCAGCTTAGGCGACACGTTGGCCTTCACATCCTTTAGTTGCAAACGGCGCAACTCGGTTTCCTGCGCAGATACCTTGCTTTGATGCGAATTACGCTCCGCCTGTAACAGATAATCTTCATAGGATTGCAAAGTTAAAGCTGTGCTATCTTTTTGTGTTAAAGGCGTAACCAAGGTCTGATCTGGCTGACCGATCAGGATGTTGAGCTTTTGATTGGCAATGGCTATATCGTTTTCAATTTGCTCCAGTGTAAGTTTTTGCCTGGATAGCTGCAATTCGGCACGTAAGGCGTCACTTTTTAACACCACGCCGTTTTTTTGCAATACGCGTATACGGTCGAGCTGCTTCTGCTGCTCAGCAATATTAGCCTGCATCAGGCCCTTGAAAGTCATGGCGCGGCGTAGTTCCAAAAAATATTGCGCTGCACGAAATTTGATTTCTGATACGGTTAGCTTTTTCTGCTCTTCGCGCAGGCGGCGTACCGTTTCCTGCTCCTCAATTTTAAGATTGGTTTTGTTACCGTTATAAATATTCAGATAAGCATCACCGCCAACCCGGTAATAAGTATGCAGCACCGGAAACTGCGACGGGCTATTAAGCAAGCCGTTTTTATATAAAGCCAGGTTACTTACATAGGCGTACTCACCGGTTGCGTTAATTTCGGGCAGGCGTTCTGCTTTGGCATCCTTAATATCTTCTTCGCTGCTGCGAACGCTCAGCTGCTGCATTTGTATGCTTTTATTGTACTGCTCGGCCCGGTTCCAAATCTCTTGCAGGGTAAGCTGTACCGGTGCCCCCGCGGCTGGCTGCTGCTGCGCCCGGGCTGCCGTAACCATACCGGCCGTGGCTAATATGATTAATATATATTTAAGTGAATAATACATAAAAAATAATGCACAAAATTACCATTATAGGCTGTGTGTAATTTTATTTAACTTGCCGAAAATTTGATGATTCCGGCCAAGGCATTATCAGCTGAATATGAAAGAAGAGAGCCTAAAACTTATAGATAAACACCCTGATTCGGTATATGTTCTGCACGAAAAAGTAGAAAGGAAGTTTTCGGTACACAGCCATAAAAAGGGGCAACTTACTTATGTACAGGGCGGTATTACTTATGTACATATGGAAGAAAAAACATATGTGATACCATCCAGGCACTATATATGGATACCTTCAAACCTTAAACACTGGCTGCAAGTGGGGCACTCGGCTACTGCTATTCGAAACCTATACTTTTATAGTATGGATGACGAGAGCAACCCATTCTATACCCGTATGGGTATTTATCCGGTAAATACGCTGTTGTATGAAATGATTGTGTTCACGGAGCAATGGAATGGCGATATCAAACCAAATGACAAAGCCTTTGCCTTTGTGGCAGCTATAAAAAATATATTGCCTTTACTGGGTGATAAAAATCTGCCTATCGTTTTACCTACAACAACCAACGAAAGGATAAGACCGGTATTGTTATACCTGCGCGACCATGCCGCATTGCCCTTATCCCTGCAAAGCGTAAGTGAAAAATTTGGTTTTAGTGAGCGCACACTATCACGGTTGTTCCAGTCAACCCTGAGTATTTCCTTTTTACAATATTTGAAGCAGTTGCGCATGGTTAAAGCGGTGGAAATGATGCTACAATCAGACATGACCTTGAGTCAGATTGCATTTGCTACGGGATATAATAGCCTTTCTGCTTTCAGCAACACATTTTATCAGCTTACACAAATGCGGCCATCGGAATTTGAGCAGGCGGTAATAGCTTCACCGAAACCGCGCCCGGTGAAATAACAGTTATTAAATGAGTATAATAAAAGAGAAGGTCCTTACCGTTTGGCAAGGACCTTCTCTTTTTGTTAATCAAAATCCCTCATGTACTTTAACACCACCAGCCCTAAAGGTGGCAGGGTTAAGGATACAGAATGCGTTTTGCCATGCATCGGAATTGGATAGGCTTCGATATCTGAACCATTCAGTACATCGCTACCACCGTATTTAAGATCGTCTGAATTGAGCACCTCGGTGTAGTAACCCATTTGCGGCACACCAATACGGTAATTCTCGCGAACAACAGGTGTGAAGTTGCCAATAAACAGCAGTTTTTCATCATCGCTATTTCCTTTACGTATCCAGGAAATAACACTGTTGGTACTATCACTTACATCTATCCATTCAAAACCCTCGGGTGAAAAATTCTGCTCGTATAATGCCGGATAGTTCTGAGAGAGCTTATTCAGATCAGTGAGCAGCTTTTGAATACCCTTATGGTCGGGCTGGTCGCTTTCGTGCCAGTCCAAACTATAATCGTGCTGCCACTCATGGTGCTGGGCAAATTCGCCACCCATAAATATCATTTTGGCACCGGGGTGGCCAAACATGTAGCTGTACAGCAACCGCAAATTGGCAAACTGCTGCCAGCGGTCGCCGGGCATTTTGTCGATCAGGGAATGTTTACCGTAAACAATCTCATCATGAGAAAGTGGTAGTACAAACTTTTCGGTAAAGGCATATACCAGGCTAAAGGTTAACTGCCCGTGATGATACCCCCTATAGATAGGCGGATTGGCAAAATAATCGAGCGTATCATGCATCCATCCCATCATCCATTTCATATCAAAACCCAAGCCACCGGCATTGGAAGGTGCGGTTACACCCGGCCAGGCGGTCGACTCCTCGGCTACGGTAAAAGCATCCGGGTGATGCGTGTGTACGGCATCGTTAAATTCTTTCAAGAAGCTGATCGCTTCCAGGTTCTCACGGCCGCCATACTCGTTCGGGATCCACTCTCCTTCTTTACGCGAATAATCGAGATATAACATAGAAGCTACAGCATCGACACGCAAACCATCAATGTGGTATTTATCGAGCCAGTAAAGCGCATTCGAAATTAAAAATGCCCTTACTTCGTTACGGCAGAAGTTAAAAATCAAGCTTTTCCAATCAGGATGAAAACCCTTGCGTGGGTCTGCATACTCATACAAATGCGTACCATCAAAGTATCCCAGGCCATGCTCATCGGTAGGAAAATGCGAGGGAACCCAGTCGAGTATTACCCCTATCCCAGCCTGATGAAGCTGATCAACCAGGTACATAAAATCCTGCGGCGTGCCGAAACGGCTGGATGGTGCAAAATACCCGGTAAGCTGGTATCCCCATGAACCGTAAAACGGATGCTCCATTACGGGCATAAACTCTACGTGAGTAAAACCCATTTCTTTACAGTAACCGGTTAAATCAGCTGCCAGTTCGCGGTAGGTCATAAAACGGCTCTCGCCATTTTCTATAACCCGTCGCCAGGAACCAACGTGCATTTCATAGATTGAAATTGGCTTTTTAAGCGGACTTACCTTCTGGCGGTCGTTCATCCAGTTTTGGTCGGCCCAGGTATAGTTTAAGTCGGCAGTAAAGGTTGCAGTCTGCGGTGCCTCTTCCCAACGGTAAGCATAAGGGTCACCCTTTTCTACTTGGTACCCATTTTGGCCTTCGATAAAATACTTATACACTTCGCCACCTGCAACGTTTGGAATAAAAGCTTCCCAAATACCGGAATGGTCCCAGCGCACACTAAGCGGGTGGCTTTGCCGTTGCCAGCCATTGAAGTTTCCAATTACAGATACATAGCTGGCATTGGGTGCCCAAACAGCAAAGTAAGTGCCTTGCTGCCCGTGGTGCTCTACCTGGTGTGCGCCCAGTTTGTTATACAAGCGGTAATGCTTACCGGCCTTAAAAAGTTCAATATCAAAATCTGAAAACAGGGAGAACCACGGTGTGGTCTCCTGCGATTGTGCGGTATCTGCTATTTCGTGTGCTTCCATATGTTGATTATTGAGCTTTCTCTACTCTGTTTTTCATTACAATTGATTTGATACCGCGTATTGGCACCACCACCCATGCCGGGCGGTTGTTCAGCTCATAATTAAGCTCGTAAACCGCTTTTTGCAGCAGGAAGGTTTGCAGCAGTATTTCCAGATCTTCGGTACTTTTCGGCACAAAAGATGAATCCTTCACCGTTTCGAGGTATGACTGCATAAAGAATCCTGACATGTAATGGTACCATTGCTCCACGTGCGGAATCAGTTTTTCAATATCTTCCACACGTATCTGGTTATCCAGGAACAAGCTGCCGTAAGCCGCATAATGGAACGAACGAATCATACCCGCCACATCGCGCAGTGGTGAATATTTTAAACGGCGTTCGCTGTAGCTGCGTGCCGGCTCGCCTTCAAAATCCAGAATCTGGAAGTCTTTTCCGGTGAACAATACCTGCCCCAAATGATAGTCGCCGTGGATACGGATCTTGGTTACATCGATCTTACGGCTGTATATCTTTTTAAGGATGCTTAAGATCTCATCCTTCATGCCCAGAATTTCCTCTGCTTCTTTCCGTACTTCGTCTGGAAGCTTTTTAATCGTCCGGTTCAAAGTTTGGAATGCTACCCGTACCAGCGATTGTAATGATGAGAACAACGAGCGTTGGTAGTGAAGTGAATAATCCTCGGGCTTAAAGGCCGGATTTTCATGTTCGGAACCTAATGCCAGGTGCATTTCGCCGGTACGCTCGCCTAACAGGCGTACCAGTTCGGCTACCGTTGCATCCAGTTTTTCTTTAACGCCTTCAGGAACCTGCTCATAAGCTACCGGCTCGGTTAAGCTGCCAATCAGGGCGGTTGATACTACATTATCCGTATCGGTTGATGACAAAAGGTTATCGTTAAAATCATCCAGACGGCTTAGCATATACTCCCAACCATCACTGTTGGCTTTAACCATTTCCTGCATCATGCCCAGTACCATAGTTTGGTTACCAAACTGCCACTCAATGGCACCAACAAAGCCCGGTGTGTTTTGGAAACCAGCTTCCCTGGTCAGGAACTGGCTAATCTCCATATCGGGATTAATGGCGCGGTCAACCTTACGGTAAAGCTTCAGATAATAAGCGCCATCGTAAGTGATGGATGTATTACTTTGCTCTGCCGAAAGCATTTTAACTTTCGTATCCGGATTTTCGGCAAGGTGGGTTTTAAGCTCACGGTTGCCGGTAAACACCAATTCGCTATTGATTTGCGGTACACTGTGGTGATGCGCCATGTTGTTGATAATAGCCTGTTGAAAATCCAGACCATAAATAGCATCGTACAATATACCATCAACCCCTTCAAGCTTAACCTGGGCTATTACCGACTGCGGGCAACCTTCCTGCAACTTGCTGGCCTGCTCGTTCGTAGCAAATGCAACAGGCAACTGGTACATATCCGGTAAACCGTCGCGGTAAGTAACTTCAAGCAGTAAAATGTAGGCGCTATTTTCTTGCAGCGGTACTTTTGCAAAATCAACCACGCGCACAGTTTCCATACCACGGGCCTTGCCGCCAAACCAGCGCAGGCGCATCATATAATCCGGTAAAATGTCGTTACCTAATTGCTCAACTACATCCCGGCTTAACAGGTCTCTCCAGCGCGAAAGCTCAATGGTACGCAGACGCTGCTCGTTTTCCATGTCGGTTTGTACATTTTCGAGCACGAATATCTGGCTGCCATACCCACCTAAGCTGATGAAATAAGGTGCATCCTCTTTTACTGCAGGGAAACGGTTGCGGCTTTGAATCTCAACAGGCACGTAACCTTTGAAAGCATTCAAATCCAACTCTACCGGCTGGGTGAAGCGCGAAAGATTAACCACGATTAACATGGTCTGATCTTCGTAAGTACGTGTAAACGATAATACTTTCGAGTTTTCGCTCTGAATGAACTTCATGTCGCCACGGCTAAATGCCTTGTACTTTTTACGGGTAGCGATGATCCGTTTCATCCACCACAGCAGCGAAGAGGTGTTGCGCGATTGCAGTTCAACGTTTACCGATTCATAATGAAACTGCGGATCCAGGATCAACGGTAAATACAAACGCTGCGGATTGGCTTGCGAGAAACCGGCATTTCGGCCCGAGTCCCACTGCATAGGCGTGCGCACACCGTCGCGGTCGCCCAGGTAAAAGTTATCGCCCATACCTATCTCATCGCCGTAATACAGCACAGGCGTACCAGGAAGCGAGAACAGCAATATATTCAGTAATTCTATTTTACGACGGTTGTTTTCCAGCAATGGCGCCAAGCGGTGACGAATGCCCAGGTTAATCCTTGCCTTTGGATCTTTTACATATACTTTATACATGTAATCGCGTTCCTCATCGGTCACCATTTCAAGCGTCAGCTCATCGTGGTTACGCAAAAACATTGCCCATTGGCAGGTTGCGGGAATTTCGGGCGTCTGGTCAAAAATATCGGTGATCGGATATTTATCCTCCATTTGCAATGCCATGAACATACGCGGCATTACCGGGAAGTGATAGTTCATCTGGCACTCATCGCCATCGCCAAAGTATGCGGCCGAATCTTCGGGCCACATGTTGGCCTCGGCCAGCAATAAGGTTCCGGGATAGTTCTCGTCCACATACTTACGCAGTTTTTTCAAATAGTCGTGCGTTTCGGGCAGGTTTTCGCAGTTGGTACCGTCGCGCTCAAACAGGTAAGGTACAGCATCCAGTCGGAAACCATCCACACCCATTTTTAACCAGTAATCTAAAATCTTGAATACTTCCTGTTGTACCAGCGGATTATCATAATTTAAATCAGGCTGGTGATGGAAAAAGCGGTGCCAGTAATATTGTTTTGCAACCGGATCCCAAGTCCAGTTAGAGAGCTCATAATCCTGAAAGATAATACGGGCATCTTTGAACTGGGTAGGGTCATCGGTCCACACATAATAGTTTCGCTTATCTGACCCCTTCGGTGCTTTACGCGCACGCTGAAACCAGGGATGCTGATCGGAGGTGTGGTTGATAACCAGCTCGGTAATTACTTTAAGGCCGCGTTTGTGTGCCTCTTTCATAAAGGCTTTAAACTGGCGTATGTCACCATATGATGGGTTGATGTTGTAATAATCGGCAATATCGTACCCGTCATCTTTTAAAGGCGACGGATAAAAAGGCAACAGCCAGATAGCCGTCACACCCAAATCCTGCAGGTAATCCAGCTTTTCCATCAGGCCCTTAAAATCGCCTATACCATCGCAGTTACCATCAGCAAAGGCTTTGATATGGAGCTCGTAAATAACGGCATCCTTATACCAGTGTAATTTATCGTCTATTTGATTTATATCTTGAGGCATGGTTTATAATTGTTTTTCTACTTTAAAAATGTGTGCAGGCATTTGATAAGGGTTCAGTTCCACATAGTTAAACTCTCCCCAACGGTATTTGCTGCCGCTTAATAAATCTTTTACCACATAGGTGTCGGCATAATCCAGTCCGAGCTTTGGCATTGGTACTTTTACCTGTGCCGCCTGGGTATTAAAAAAATCGAGGTTTACAACCACAATGAGGCTGTTCCCTGTATCTTCATCAGTTTTTACATAACTGATGACTTGATCATTGGTAGTTTCTGCAAATTCGATATTCCAGGTTGATTGCAGTGCCGGGTTCTCTTTACGTATGCGGTTTACACGGGTAATGATCTCGCCTATGCGGGTGTAGGCGTTCCAATCCCAGTGCTTAATTTCATACTTTTCGTTATCAACGTATTCTTCTTTGGTGCCATGCGGCGTATTGATGCCAAACTCATACACCGGGCCATACAAGCCGTAGTTGGATGATAGCGTAGCCGCTAATATCAACCGGGTAATGTGCGCATTTTCGCCACCTTGTATCAACGCCGGCGGTAGGATGTCGGGCGTGTTAGGCCAAAAATTTGGTCGATAGAAATAGCGCATTTCGGTACGGGTTAGTTCCGTCATGTACTGCTCCAGCTCCTGTTTGGTATTGCGCCAGGTGAAATAGCTATACGATTGATTGAAGCCTGCCTTGCCCAAACGTTCCATTACGCGCGGACGGGTAAAGGCTTCGGCCAGGAAAATTACTTCAGGCGTTTTAGCTCGCACCTCGCCTATCATCCACTGCCAAAAGCGGAAAGCCTTGGTATGTGGGTTATCTATACGGAACACGCGAATACCGGCATCAACCCAATAGTCGATTACGCTCTTCAATTCCTGCCATAGGTTTTCCCAATCGTCAGTTTCGAAGTTGAACGGTAAAATATCTTCATATTTTTTGGGCGGATTCTCGGCATACTGTACCGTACCATCCGGCCGCCAAATGAACCACTGCGGGTTTGATTTTACGTACGGATGGTCGGGCGCGCACTGGTAAGCGACATCCATAGCTATCTCAATGCCACACTTTTCAGCTTCTTTAATCAGCGTCTTAAAATCATCCAGTGTGCCCAGTTCAGGATGAATAGCTTTGTGCCCCCCTAAACGGTTACCAATTGCCCACGGTGATCCCGGATCGCCGGGCTCGGTGGTTAAGGAGTTGTTACGGCCCTTTCGGTTCTTTTCACCAATAGGATGTATAGGCGGAAAATACAAGGTATCAAAACCCATTTTAGCCACACGCGGCAATAATCTAACTACATCATTGAAGGTACCGTGCTTACCCGGTTCGCTGGCAGTTGAGCGCGGAAACAGCTCGTACCAGGTACTGTAAGCCGCTTTTTTGCGCTCTACCTCTAAAGTAAATATTGTTGGATAAACGGTTACCAACTCGGGATGACGGTGCCTGTACATGATACTGGCTATCTCATCGCTCAAGGCAAGGGTAACGTTCTCTTCGGGGTTGGAGGTTTTGTTTAACTGATTGGCCCAGCCCTGCAGTTGCTTCTGGCTTTCGGGCATCGCTGCGGCGGCCTCCTTGAGCAGGTTTGCACCTATCTGCAACTCCACACCGATGTCCTGACCGGCAGCGTATTTCTTTTTCAGGCCTTTTTTCCAGTTGGTATAATGGTCTTCCCACCCTTCAATTCGAAACTCGTAAAAGCCCATCTTTTCGGCTTTGAAAGTTACTTGCCAATGGTCGTTCAGCATAAACTGCATGGGCAGCTCGGTCCATTGCTTATCGCTGCTGTGCTTAATAAAAGCACTGGCAGCAATTTCATCGTGCCCATCGCCAAATACGTCTGCCGATAAGGTTATGGTTTCATTAATCACTGCTTTTGCCGGAAACAGGCCCCCCTCTACACTCGGGGATACATTGGTAATGATAACGCGTCTGTTGCCACCTGGTTGAATCATTAACTTAGCTTTTATAAATAGTTAGTAAGGCTGAACAATTAATTGTGAAATAAGCACAAGGCATTTCGTAAAAGTTAACCACCGTATGGCTATAAAAGTTTAAACGAAGTGTAAATAAAGGAGCTGAATTATCTACCATCTACGCTCAAAACTTAGATTGTTTGAATTTTGCAAGTATCAGCTTGATATATGCAAACGGTGCCCCTACCCGTCAGGCTACCTTTGTATCAACAAAAAAGATAAGCATTATGAGTAACAACAAAGTTTGGTTAGTAACAGGAGCCTCAAAAGGTTTGGGCCTAACCCTCGTAAAACAATTATTAAATGAAGGCCACCAGGTAGCAGCCACCTCACGTAACCTGGATGATTTGAGTAAGGCGGTAAATTACACCGGCAACGAGTTTTTACCATTGGCTGTTGACCTGAAATCGGAAGAAAGCGTAGCAGAGGCAATCAAAAAAACGGTGGATTGGTTCGGGAAAATTGATGTAGTAGTTAACAATGCTGGCTATGGCCAGGCAGGCGGACTGGAAGAGTTAAGCGATGAAGAAGCCCGCGGCAACTTTGAAGTTAACGTTTTCGGCTCATTAAACATCATCCGCCACGCGTTGCCACATTTGCGCTCGCAAAAATCCGGGCATATATTTAATATAGCCTCAATTGGCGGCTTTACTGGTGCATTTCCTGCCTTTGGTATTTACTGTGCCACCAAGTTTGCAGTTGCCGGCTTTACAGAGTCATTAGCAACAGAAGTTGCGCCTTTCGGTATCAAAGCAACCGTGGTTTATCCGGGATATTTCCGTACTAATTTCCTCACTTCTGATTCTCTGGGCTTGCCTAAAAACCCAATAGCAGCTTACCAAAATGTGCGGGAAGTACAACAGGCGCATGAAAACGCTATTAATGGCAACCAGCCAGGAGACCCGGAAAAGGCCATACAGGTAATTATGCAAATGGCTGCAGAACCAGAAGCCCCGGTACACTTGTTTTTAGGTCAGGATGCTTATGATCTGGCTTACCAGAAAATGGAAGTCATTAAAAACGACCTGGAAAAATGGAAACCGGTGATTACTTCAACAGGGTTTGATCATGCCGGCTAATACAGATTACACCGGCATGTGGGTAACCAGCGATGGTTACATACGCCATGAACTTTTGCCCAACGGACGGTATGATGAGGCGCGAGGCAACCGCCAAAGCGCCTATCAGGGCCGTTACACCATAACGGGCAATCATATTGATTATATAGATGATACCGGCTTTACCGCCGATGGAGACTTTCGGGATGGTATACTTTACCACGCCGGGATGATCCTGTACCGGGATACCGGAGATTAGATACGAATAATTATAAACCTTTTACTCTTTCAAAACTTATGAAAACGTTATTCATTTGCATAAATGCCGGTTACCTGCCAGTACAGGCAAAAGTAATAAGTGGCAAATCATGTACAGGAACGGGCAACGCCCAATGGTACATTGAAGCAGATATAAAACCAGTATATGACAACGATAACATTCAGCCAATTGAGCCAAAGCTTGGTATGCCTGATGATTTTATGTACCACATGGCTATATCAGGCTGACTGAACTTTTTCAGAATTTTTAATGTAATTTTATCATACACCTGAGCATTTAATTTTAGCCGACACACACTATGGCAAACGCTGAAACCTTAGAAGAATTTTACCAAAGAAAATTCAACCATATTCCCGAAAACCTGGGTCAGGACATTGGCCATTTTAATGTTTTTGATATGGAAGATTGTCACCGGCATATTCAACAACCTATACAGTATGCCCGCCGCGACTTTTATAAAGTGAGCCTTATGAAAGGTGAATACGTATTCCATTATGCAGATAAAAGCATTAAGGTATCGGGCAACACGCTGATATTTTTTAACCCCAATGTGCCTTACACGGTCGAAACACTATCGGGCAGTAATGGCTACTTCTGCATATTTAAAGAGGCTTTTTTTACCGAAAATTTGCGCGGCAACATTAAAGACCTGCCTATGTTTGCCATTGGCAGCAAACCTGCATATATGCTTACTGATGAGCAATACCAGCGCATAGCACAAATATTTCTGAAGATGGTAGATGAAATCAACTCAGAGTACATCTTTAAATATGACCTTATCCGGAGCTATGTAACCGAGCTGATTCACTCCGCCCTGAAACTGCAACCGTCCGAATTGCTGCACCAGCATACGGATGCCAATGCACGCATTACATCAGTATTTTCAGAATTGCTGGAACGGCAATTTCCTATTGAATCAACCGCGCAGCAGTTTACGCTCCGCTCGGCTAAAGATTTTGCCGACAAGCTTGCCGTGCACGTAAACCACCTTAACCGTGCTATTAAAGAAACCACGGGCAAAACTACCACCCACCATATAGCCGAACGCCTGACCACCGAAGCTAAAGTGCTGCTTAAACGCACCAACTGGAATATATCCGAAATCAGCTATTGCCTGGGTTTCGAGGAACCATCACACTTTAACAACTTCTTTAAAAAGCATACCTCTTTTTCACCATCAGCTTACCGGGCGGCATAAGCCGCACCGGTAAGCTGATTTATTCGCTATAAATATCTATATAGCAATATCTTACACAGACTTAATCCACGTCAGGAACATATAAAGACAAGAGCCTTTTAAAAAATATCTGTATAAAATAAGTGATGCTTATCACTTATTTGTTTAATTCGCAACAACATTAATTAGTGTCTGTTGTCAGATATTTGTTTCATTATATTGCTTTATTATTCCTGAAGCATGGAAAATGCTGCTTTGTTAAATGCTATTATAGATAATGCCATCGACGGTATTATCACCATCAATGAAAGGGGTATCATGGAAACCATCAATCCCTCTGCCTGCAAACTTTTCGGCTATGAGCCGGATGAAGTGATAGGCAAAAATATCTCCATACTAATGCCTCCGCCCGACCAAATCCGGCACGATGAATACATTGAGCGTTACCAGCGTACGGGCCGCGCACATATTATTGGTATTGGTCGTGAGGTGCAGGGATTGCGCAAGGATGGCTCCGTGTTCCCATTCAGATTAGGCGTGAGCGAGGTGCAGTATTCGGGCCGTAAAATATATACCGGCTTTATACACGATTTGAGTCGCGAAAAAGAAGCCGAAGACCGCCTGAAAGAATATGCCGGTCAGTTGGAGGAACAGGTTGCTGAACGTACCCAATCCTTACGCGAAACAGTGGATGCGCTACAGCATGCAAAAGAAGAAGTAAGCCAGTCGCTCGAGAAAGAAAAGGAATTGAGCCAGCTTAAAAGCAGGTTCGTGTCCATGGCTTCACATGAATTCCGTACACCATTGAGCTCCATTCAATTATCGGCAGTTTTGATTGAGAAGTATGCACAGCAATTCCAGAGTGCTAACATTGCAAAGCATATTGGTAAAATCAAAAATTCGGTAGGCAATTTGACCGGTATCTTGAACGATTTCTTATCATTAGAAAGATTGGAAGCAGGCAAAACCGAAGCTGTGTTTACACAGTTCAACGTTGTAAAATTCGCTGAGGAGATTACAGAAGAAATGCAGCTGATTGCCAAGCAAAACCAGCACATTATTTATCAGCATACAGGCACGGCCAGTATGGTTACGCTCGATCAATCATTGCTAAAAAACTGTATCATCAACCTCATCAGCAACGCCATCAAATATTCGGGCGAGAACACCTTTATTGAGTTCAATACCGAACTAACGCCCGACAATCTGATCATTGTAGTTAAAGATAATGGCATTGGCATACCCGACAGTGATCAGAAACACCTGTTTGAGGCTTTTTTCAGAGCACATAACACCGGTAACATTCCGGGTACCGGCTTAGGTTTAAATATCGTAACCCGCTATGCCGGATTGATGAACGGTAACATTAAATTTGAAAGTAAAGTTAACCAGGGCACTTCATTCACTATATCATTTCCTATCACAGCATGAAAACTAAGATCCTGATTATTGAAGACAATAACGATATCCGCGAAAGCACAGCCGAAATTTTAGAATTAACCGGCTACGAGGTTAAAGAAGCCAGCAACGGTAAAATCGGTGTCGAAATAGCACAGCAATACAAGCCTGATTTAATCTTATGCGATATTATGATGCCCGAACTGGATGGTTATGGTGTTTTGTACCTACTCAACAAAAATCCCGAAACGGCGGCTATTCCATTTATATTCCTTACAGCTAAGGCAGAGCGTGTAGATTTTAGAAAAGGTATGGAAATGGGTGCAGATGACTATCTGACCAAACCTTTTGACGATATAGAACTGCTGAACGCTATTGAAAGCCGGCTGGGTAAAAAAGAAAAGCAACAAGCATTCTACAGCAAATCACTGCAAAACCTGGAAAGCCTGGCAGCCACTTCGGCTAACGGCATGGAGGAGTTAAAATCGTTAGTGGCAAGCAGAAAGATAAGGCAGATCAAGAAGAAGCAGATTTTGTATTATGATGGCGACCAGCCGCAGGGTATTTACCTGGTGCTGGAAGGTAGCATAAAAACCATTAAGCTGGCCGAAGATGGTCGTGAACTGATGACCGGCTTATTTAAAGCTGATGATTATTTAGGCGTTACAGCCCTGCTACTGGATGAAAACTTTAGTGAAACGGCCGAAGCAACCGAAGATTCATCGATATGCCTGCTACCTAAGGATAGCATTTTGAATTTAGTTAACCGCTACCCCGATGTGGGTAACCAGTTCATTAAAATATTATCCAACAATGTTCGCGAAAAAGAAGAGCAGCTGATGGAACTGGCTTACCATTCCGTGCGCAAGCGCCTGGCGCAAACGCTTATACGGCTAAGCAAACAATCGGCCGACCCTATGCAATATAAAGCATCTCGTGAGGAACTGGCATCGATGGCTGGCATAGCTACCGAGACGGTAAGCCGTACGCTAACCGATTTTAAAGACGAAGGCCTGATTGAGAAAAAAGGCAGCCATATACAAATTCTGGACATTAACCGGCTCATAAAAATGAAAAACTGACGAAGATCACTTTTTGCGCTGACTACCCTCATGGTGCAGCGCTATGGATGAAGGTATTTTTGTATTGAATTAAATGCCTTCTGACAAATGAAAGTGGTAGCTTACAGTATAAAGTCGTTCGAGAAAGAATTTTTGGCGAAGGCCAATCAAAAGAAACATGATATAACGCTTATATCCAACCCATTGGGCCCCGAAACCGCTTTCTATGCCGAAGGCAAAGATGCGGTGGTGGTTTTTACCAATGATAATGTGTCAGCACCAGTGGTGCACCAGCTGGCCGATATGGGCATCAAATACATCGCTACCCGCTCTGCAGGTACCGATCATATAGATAAACAGGCCGCTGCCGAGCGCGGCATTAAACTGGCCAATGTACCGGTATACTCGCCGCAAGCCATTGCCGAGCATACCGTTGCGCTGGCCTTATCATTAAGCCGCCAGGTTGTTAAAGCCGAGGAACATAGCCTGCACTTTGATTTCAGGCAGGATGAGCTGATTGGTTTCAACTTTCACGGCAAAACCGTAGGCTTGGTTGGTTTAGGCCATATCGGGCAGGCTACAGCTGCTATTTTTAATGGCTTGGGTTGCAAAGTAATCGGTTATGATGCCTTTTTAACCGAGAGCCTGCCTAGTATTGAAATGGTTTCGTTTGCAGAGTTACTCATGCAATCAGATATCATTTCCTTACACGCCCCGCTCACTACAGATACGCATCATCTTATCAATGCATCATCCCTGGCGCTGATGAAAGACGGCGTTATGCTGTTGAATACCTCGCGCGGTGGTTTGCTGAACACCCGCGATGTGATACACGGGTTGAATACTGGCAAAGTAGGTTACCTGGGTATAGACGTTTATGAGAATGAGAAAGGCTTATTTTTTGAAGATCATGAGCATGACGAGGTGAAAGACACTTTACTGATGGATTTAATGCAGCACCCAAATGTGCTGGTTACACCACACCAGGCCTACCTTACCAAGGAAGCGTTACAGCAAATTGCCGATCAAACCATCAAAAACCTGGATTTATGGCAACTGAAAAAATGTGTAGGTAATGCCTGTGTATGTTCAAAAAACTGCCGTGTGGTAGAAGCTGAAAAAGCAGTTGTTAAATCTTAATCCCTCCTGTTATGCAACTCACCGAAAAATTAATTGATAAATACCATGTAGCTGCTCCGCGTTATACCAGCTACCCTACGGTGCCCTATTGGGATGCCGATTCTTTTAATGCTGAGGATTGGAAAGAGTCTGTTAAACTATCTTTCCGCGAAAGCAACGCTACAGATGGCATCAGCCTGTATGTACACCTGCCTTATTGCGAAAGCTTGTGCACTTACTGCGGCTGCAATACCCGCATTACTAAAAACCATACGGTTGAACAGCCTTACATACAAACGGTATTAAAAGAATGGGCTATATACCGGGATATGTTTCAAGAAAAGCCGGTCATCCGCGAAATACATTTAGGCGGCGGTACACCAACATTTTTCAGCCCTGAGAATCTTGATATGCTCATCAACGGATTGTTGGCCGAAGCCTTAGTACATCCAGAGGCAGAGTTTAGCTTTGAGGCGCATCCCGGTAACACTTCTGAAGCCCACCTGCAGGCGCTGTATAACTTAGGTTTCAAAAGATTAAGCTTAGGTATTCAGGATTTTGATCCAAAGGTGCAGTTTATTATTAACCGTATCCAAACCTTTGAACAGGTTAAAACCGTTACAGAGCAGGCACGGCAAATTGGCTATACTTCGGTAAACTTCGATTTAATTTATGGCTTGCCGCTGCAAACCATGGAAGGTATGGTTGATACTATACGTATGGTATCAGAACTAATGCCCGATCGTATTGCTTTCTACAGCTATGCACATGTGCCATGGATTAAGCCCGGTCAGCGCCATTTTACCGAAAAAGACTTACCCGATGCTTATGCCAAACGTAATTTGTACGAAACCGGCAGGCGCTTATTTACTGCATTAGGCTATAAAGAGATTGGCATGGATCACTTTGCCTTACCTACAGATAGCTTATACCAAGCCGAACTAAACGGCACACTGCACCGTAACTTTATGGGCTATACGCATCAGTATACCCAATTAATGATCGGGCTGGGTGTATCTTCTATCAGCGATACCTGGTATGCTTTTGCCCAGAATGTAAAGAAAGTTGAAGAGTATATTGAAATTGTGAACCAGGGGGAGCTGCCTGTATTTAAAGGCCACGTATTAACCGAGGAAGATTTAATTATACGCAAGCACATACTTAATATTATGTGCAAAGGCGAAACGCACTGGAACCATCACCTGCAACCCTGCCTGAGCCTGTGCGACGGCCTGGACCGCATGGAAGCCTTAGCCGATGACGGATTAGTGGAACTGAATTCATGGCAGCTTACCGTAACGCCATTAGGCAAGCGCTTTTTACGCAACATATGTATGGCGCTGGATGCCCGCCTCTGGGTTGATAAACCGGCAACCCAGCTATTTAGCATGGCCGGATAAAGCTAAGTTTAGTTTGTTTGTTGAAAGTTGCCCGTTTTAAATAAACGGGCACAAAAAAGCGGTTCCTGAACCGCAAATGGCCGGAAGAGATTCCGGCCATTTTTATGTTTTGAATAAATCTGCTATCAGTGCTTTGGGAATGAAACCTGAGAGCTGTTTAGGGTGATGGGATGATTATAAATCACTACGGTATCTTATTGTTTATCAACCATTAAAATAACAAACAATTACAATAAAACAAGTTAAATAAGTAGTCATTAGACGGACAGCAGCCGGTGCCTAAATAAAAAGAGTCGGAAGATTAATCTTCCGACTCTTTTTGTTTGGTGTTACTTACCATCAGGCTGGTATTAAACCGCTGGCCAGGGCCTCTAAGTGAGTTTCGGCCACAATAAGCTCCTTGTACATCTTGTTTAAATAGTCTTGGGTTTGATTATGTATCTGCGGCAACAGGCCTTTGTAGTAATTGATACCATCCTGTAGCTGTGCTCTGAACTTCACCAAATACTTTTCCTTTTTATCGCTCCATCCTTTCAGGTGGTTGCTGATATCTTTACGCAGATAGTCAATATACAGGTTTAGCTCATTAATAAACAGATTCGGGCGCTGTACGCCTTCCAGTAAATTTACCTGCCCGTAAATGTGTTTAACCATTTCCTCAAGCGAATAAGTTCTGGTAAAGTAGGCCAGATTCGGGCCGGGACAAACAGCTACGGCAGCACTTTCACGCGGCTTAAGCATATCGTTTTTAATATAGGCCGATGCGCACAGGCCCTCGCACAAACAGATCTTCTCGGTTATGGTTGCAAACTGCTCCTTATACTCTTCGGCAGGCAACGCTAATGCGTCCAGCTGTTTAATTTTATGATTCTGGTACTCACGGGACGCAGTGCATATGGGCTGCTCGGTAAACTCCGTGTTGGTGCACAAATACTTTTTGGTACAAGGGCTGCCTGGCCTCCCCTTTTCAATTCGCTGCAGGCGCTGATCTTGAATGGTACTGCTTTTAAAATTGTTGAACAATACACCTAAAGGCGACGCAGCACTTACATAATAATCATCTTCGGTAGCGGCAGCTAAATGCTGAAGCGTACCTTCGTCCACATTGGTAGTTTCGGGCACCAGCAAAAACGGGCTCCCCCAGCCGGTTGCGTCAAGCTCATAATGCTCCAGTAAAAAGCGATCTTCTGGCGCGGTTCCGATGCCGCCCTGCACACTGATGCGTTGTGGCGGTGTAGCTGTGCATGCTATACCTTTGTCGGTTAACGCTGCACTGTACATTTTAAACAGCTCCTGTACCATATCCTGGCGCTTTTGCTTAAACTCTTCCAGTATCGGGCCCAGCAACAAGCCGTCCGTGGCAAATGCATGCCCGCCACAATTCAGGCCCGACTCGATACGGAACTCAGACACCCACAAACCTTTCTTCGCCAAAAACTTTGCCTGGATTAATGCCGACCGGTAATCGCTAACCTTCAAAACCACCTTTTTACGGAGATTGCCGTTTGCATTAGGGAAAAAGTCGGGAAACTTTTCCAGATAACTGTACAACTTCGGATTCATTCCGGCTGAAAGGATAATAGAAGAGTTTAACTTGCTTAGCGCAAAGCCCCGTAACGCAGCAAGCGCATCCGTATTTTCATCGCCGGTGTATTGCCCTTCCTCATCAAAGTTCATTTTGTCCACTTTGGACATGATATTTACATCGATAGCTCCTTTCTGCAGATGCTGGCGTAGCAGTTCCTGAAAAATTTGCTTACCCGCCTCGTCTGGATATTCCTGCATCAGTTCGTAACCTTGCCTTAAGGTTGATGATGGCGGCAGCAAATCGAAATACCTGTCCAGATCGGTTTGCTGATCAAACGGCATACGTTTAAGTTGTTCAACCTGCTCATCAACCAAATCATTCAGCAAATTCAGGTAGGCTGTAATACGACGAGCGCGGCTATCTGGCGCACCTTTGTAAATCGGAACAAATTCTAAACCTTGCTTTTCGGCATGGTACTTACGCATGCGTTCCAGCAATTCGTCGTCAACAATAGATACGGTGGAGGCAATTCCATACCGTGCTACTTTCAAAGGTGTATCAACTGAAAAAGCAAGGCCCAGTACGGGAATGTGAAATGTATGGCTCATAAAAAATGATGTAAAGTATAATCAAAAAAAAAGCGGCTTGTTAAACCGCTTCTTTATCAAAAGTTTAAATTATCAGAGTACAGCGATTAAAACCATCAGTACGTGTATAGCAATGCTGGCAAAGAAGAACAGCAGTGTGCTGCGTATACCTGCGCCACCCATGTTGGCAATCAGGTTGGTAAAAAAGCAGCCCATGGTGATGGCCAGCACTACTATCGGTGCATCAAAGTAATACATTAACGCTGCCGGAACAGGTAAAAAGAATACGCCATGCACCAGCAGGTTGATAAAAAACCATAAAGTGCGGTTATTTTTTTGACTATCTGCAAATTGTGTAAACTTGTTCCACAGATTTATATTATTATAGGTGTCAGCATGATCTTCAACGGTCCATGTTGCGGGAGCTATAGTTTTTAGAGTTGCCATGATGTTTAATGTTTTGTTTGTTTCTTATGATACAAAGATGCCTGTATTTGCCAACGCGGCACATGATACGCATCAGGTCAAAAAATGATCTTAAGCACAATTTTAATTTCACCTTTTAGATACGATTGCACTACCTTATGATCTCACAAAAAGAAGTATTCAGCTACGAAATCAACCCACAGTACAACACCCCGGTAGCTTATTTTTCGATGGAGTTTGCCATTGATCAGGCACTGAAAATTTACAGCGGCGGTTTAGGATTTTTGGCCGGCTCGCACCTGCGCAGTGCTTATGAACTAAAGCAGAATTTAATTGGCGTTGGCATACTATGGAAATATGGCTATTATGACCAGGCTCGTGAAGCCAACGCGCTGATGAAGCCAACTTTCATCGAAAAAGACTACGCTTTTTTACAGGATACCGGCATTGTATTTACCGTACCAGTGCATGATGCACCAGTGCATGTAAAAGCCTACCTGCTTAAACCCGACACCTTTGGTTCGGCACCGTTATTTTTGCTGAGCACCGATATCCCGGAAAACGATTTTATATCGCGCACCATTACTCACCGCCTTTACGATCCTAACGAGGCTACCCGCATTGCGCAAAGCATTATACTGGGTACCGGCGGCGCCATATTGTTAGACCAAATAGGTTTAACACCCGAAGTTTACCACATGAATGAAGGGCATTCGGTATCGCTTAACTTTTACCTGCATTCCAAATTCAAAAACCTCGACGAGATAAAGAAACGGGTTGTATTTACTACGCATACGCCCGAAATGGCCGGCAACGAAGAACATCGTTACAGCTTACTGAAAGAGATGTCTTTCTTCCACCACCTGCAGGAGCATGAGGTAAAATCGCTACTGGGTATGGATGGCGACAACTTTAACTACACCCTGGGCGCACTCAAATTTGCCCGCAAGGCCAACGGCGTATCCAAATTACATGGCGAAGTTGCCCGTGATATGTGGAGTAGCAACGCCGGAGTTTGCGAAATAACTTCCATCACCAATGCCCAAAATAAACGGTACTGGAAAGATACCGTATTAGACGAAGCCATTGCCACCGGCGATGACGCTACCATTATTCGTCGCAAAAAAGAAATGAAGCGGGACTTGTTTAAACTTGTGGCCGACCAAACCGGTAAGCTGTTTGACGAAAATGTACTGACCATTGTGTGGGCGCGCCGATTTGCAGGTTACAAACGTGCCGATTTGATGATGTACGATTGGGAACGCTTTTTAAAATTACTGGCCAATACCGAAAAGCCAGTACAGGTAATATGGGCCGGTAAACCTTACCCCGAAGATTTTGGCGCCATAGGGCTATTTAACCAGATCATTAGCAAGGCCAAGCCGTTTGCTAACTGTGCGGTGCTCACAGGCTATGAACTGGGCTTATCTGCATTGCTCAAAAAAGGATCGGATGTTTGGCTAAACAACCCGCGCATGTACCGCGAAGCATCGGGCACCAGCGGCATGACGGCGGCTATAAACGGCAGCATCAACCTGTCGCTGCCCGATGGCTGGATACCTGAATTTTTACGTGACCAAGAAAATGGCTTTGTGATACAACCGGCTGATGACAATCTATCACAAAATGATAAAGACCGGCAAGAGAATATTAACCTGATGGACAAATTAGAAAACACCATATTGCCCATTTACTACAGCAACCAGGCGCAATGGCTGCAGATTTTGAAAACAGCAGCTCAGGAAGTGGTACCTGCGTTTGAGTCGGGCCGGATGGCTGATGAATACTATAACGTAATGTACAAGCAGTAAAATAAAAACGGCGTTTATTTACAAACGCCGTTTACCATATTTTGTGAAGGGCTCAGGTACGGAATATCCAGACTGAGCCCTCTTAGTACAAACCAAAGGCCCAGGCATATCATAAAGTAAGGCACTATGTTATTGAATTTGCGCCGCATAACAGGTCCTGCAAAACCCGAGCTAATGGTAGCTGCCAGCATTAATGGTAAAGTACCTACGCCAAACCAAAACATATATTGTGCTGAACCTAAAACCGTACTGGTGTTTACCGCGCCTATCAAGGCCAGATAAACAAAGCCACAGGGTAAAAACCCATTGAGCATACCTATTGCCAAATGCCCTGCATGGCGGGTTAAAGCATATCCCAGCAAACGATTAAACGGTGCCAGCAGTTTGGCAGCCAGCTGACCTTTGGTAACGGATAACTTAAATATACGGGTAGCTGCCGCCAAAAGAATGAACACCCCACTTAGTATACTTACCCACTGTTGCAAACCCGACAGCCATAACTGCTTACCAATTAAGCCGGTTAGCAACCCTAACAAGGTATAGCTTATGGTACGGCCAAAGTTATATACCAGCTTGTCCCACACCAGCATCCATTTACCACCGCCGGCAACCGGCACTGCAAAAGCCAACGGGCCGCACATGCCAACGCAGTGAATGCTACCAAACAACCCAATAAAAAAAGCTATTTCGTTATTGCTCATTGCAAGTAAACTTCCTGTTCGTACAAATACTCTTTTTGGCGACTTGCCCACTCAAAGTGTAGCTGCCACTGCCCTGATGAAAGTTGTGAAAGCGGTATGCGCATTGCATTTTCGGCATCGGTTGCGATGCTGAAGCTTTTGTCCATGCTACGGTCAGCTGATCGTCTGAACTTCAGTACGCCATCGGCGGGCTCAGTAAATTTAACGATCATCTCGCCGCTGGCAAAGGTGATCAGCGGTTGTGCTTTATCACTCACTACCTGCTTCTCGCGCGCGTAGTCCTGATCGAAAGACAGGCCCTTTTCATAGTATTGTTTATCATAATCGTCTGTAGGGCGACTAAACATATACACGCCCATTCCAATAATGAACAGCATAAAAGTAGCCATACCAGCAACAAGTGATTTTCCCCAGTTCATATGTTTAATCTTAGTTAATCGGTCCGATAAAAGTGGTGCTGGTACTGCCTAGTACTTTGTTGCCCTGTACCACATTTAATTTTATGTCGGTTTTTGCACTGTGAATGTGACTGGCCGGAACCATCAGGAAGAAGGTTATCTTAGCCGACTCTTCTTTGGCCAATGTACCCGGCGTTTGTATAAATTTGATTTTGATAGAAGGATCGTCGGCCACTAATTGAATATGCTGTGCCTGGTTTGTTTTATTAATCAGATCGGCATTGTAAATGTTGCTGATATAACCTCCCGGCTGTTCCTGATACAGCAGCCCTGCCGACCGCAGCACGGTCAAATCAATATCACTGCGTTGATAAACGAAGTAGGTAAGCACACCGAATAAAATTACCATTACGCTGGTGTAACCGGCCATACGGGCGGTAAATGCCGGTTTGGTCTTTTTCTCTATCGTATCTTCAGAATAAAAGCCAATGAGGTTAATCTCACGGTTTATTTTTTCCATTACCTGGTTGCAGGCATCAATGCAGGCTGTGCAGTTGATACATTCCAGCTGGGGCCCTTTACGGATATCAATGCCGGTTGGGCATACATCCACACACAAGCCACAGTCTACACAATCGCCTTTAGGTGTATCGGTTTCTTTTTTTGACCGCTTGCCACGAGGTTCACCGCGAAGGTAATTGTAGGCAACCATGAGCGTGTGCTTGTCGGTAAGTACACCTTGCAGGCGGCCATAAGGGCATATCACCGTGCATACAATTTCACGTACCTGACTGTATACTAAATAAAAAATCAGGGTAAATATCCAAATACTGATAAAGCCTGATATGTGCTGTGTTACCGGTTCGGTAATAATCTTGAATAAGCTTTCGCTACCTATGATATAAGCTAAGAAGGTGTTTGCAATAATGAATGACAAGATGATGAAAGCCACATGTTTGCCTGTTTTTTTCGCAATCTTTTCATTCGTCCACGGGCCGGCATCGAGCTTTTTACGCTGCTTGGCATCACCTTCAATCCATATCTCGATTTTGCGGAAAACCATTTCCATAAATATGGTTTGCGGACACATCCACCCGCAAAAAATACGGCCAAAAGCAATGGTAAACAACACAATACCCACCACAAAAGCCAGCATACCAAGCACAAACAAAAAAAAATCCTGCGGCCAAAACACCTGCCCCATCACCACAAAGCGACGCTCTATAACATTGAATAAGAAAATGGGATTGCCGTTTATACGCAGATAAGGGCCAGCAAAAAACAGGATGAGGTAAAGGTAGCTGAGCCAGGTACGGTACCTGTACAGCTTACCTTTACGAACAAGCGGATACATCCATTTACGCTTTCCGGTCCCTTCTTCAATATCCAACTTGTTCGCTTCAGATAACATCATAACTCAATTCACTACTTACTTATAAACATTGGTTAACTTATGGCTTAACCACCATTGCTGTTTTCGCTGCCGCACTTGCAGCGGCATCATCTACTTCTTTTTCACCTTGTGGTTCTTTTGCACCCGGCGGGTTGGTTCCGTGCAATGACTTGATGTAGCTGGATACATCGGCTATTTGCTTAGGTGTTAACTGCTTTTCCCAGGTAGGCATACCTTTGGCAGTTACACCGTATTTAATGGTTTTAAACACATCGTTTATTTTGCCGCCGTGCAGCCAGAAATCATCAGTGAGGTTAGGGCCTACCACCCCTTGCGCCTTATCGCCGTGGCAAGGCATACAGCTTGCTTTGAATACCGCCTGGCCAGAAGCCAATGCAGCAGGATCGGTTGACAAGGTTACGGTACTTTCGTCAACCCGGTTAGCCGCTTTTGCCAGATAAGCTTCTTTTTCTTTGGCTGCGATCTTCATCTCGGTCACATACTCCTGATCCTGCAGCTGACCGATGCCAAACACGTGATAACCTAAAAAGTAAGCTACAGCAAATACAATGCTCACATAAAACAAGCCCATAAACCACGCCGGAGTTGGGTTGTCCAGTTCCTGAATACCATCGTATTCGTGCTCAATCAATATTGATTTTTCTTCCGATAATGGTTTAAGTGAAAGCAGCTTGTTAATTACTTCGGCTTTTGGCTTTTTCACTTTGGCAGCTTTCTCCTCGGCTTGCAGTTCGGCATATTGCTCTGGAGTAAGCAGGGCTTTGGTAAGCACCCGGAATGCTTTCAGCAATACCAGCATAGCTACAATCAGTAATAGCAGCATCACCATTATGGCACCGTAACCGATGTAGTTTTTAATATCATCGGGTATCAGGCTATCATCGGCTGCCAATGCCGGCTGCAGCATTGCTACAGCCAGGCACAACAGGGTTATTTTTTTCAGATTCATCAGGATAAGGTACTATCGGGTTTAACAAAACTATCTTGCAAAGGCATATCGCTCATGTAGTCATTATACTCCTTGCGCGAGCGGATAAGCATAATAGTTACTACGATAAAGAATAGTAAGAATATGGCCAGTGAGGTGATCAGGTAAACCTGGTTACCTGATATGTTTTCTGTAAACTGCTTAAACATAATTATTGGTTGTTATTAGCTGTTTTATTGGCTTTGATGTCGGTTCCCAAACGTTGCAGGTAAGCAATAATGGCAACAATCTCTTTATTAGGTTTTACTTTAATATGGTCTTTAGCCAGGTTATCGGCAATGCCTTGTGCCTGTTTATTCAGATCGCCATTAGCTTTTTGCCCGTATCCTGTCGGATATGGTACACCCAGTTTGCGCATAGCATCAATCTTGGCAGCCGTGGTGGTGGTATCCAGTTCCTGTGAAATCAGCCAGTCATAGTTTGGCATAATACTGCCCGGAGACATCAGCCTCGGATCCATCATGTGGTTATAGTGCCAGACGTTACCATATTTACCACCTTCGCGTTGCAGGTCTGGACCGGTACGTTTTGAGCCCCACAGGAATGGGTGATCGTACACAAACTCACCGGCTTTACTGTACTCGCCGTAACGCTCGGTTTCGGAACGGAACGGACGCACGGTTTGAGAGTGACAGCCCATGCAACCTTCGCGGATGTAAATATCGCGACCTTGTAGTTCAAGCGGTGTATAAGGTTTTACGCTGGCAATAGTTGGCACGTTTGATGAGATGGTAAACGTAGGCATCAGCTCTACAAAAGTACCGATCAAGATTACGAGTAAGGCAAACACCATCAGGCGGATAGGTTTACGCTCAATCACTTTATGCCATACGTCGGTACTTTGTTTTACATAAACTGGCTCCAGCGGTAAAGCTTCAGCAGCCTCATTGCTTACCAGGCTACCTTGTATCATGGTTTTAGCCAGGTTGTAAGCCATTACAATAGCACCTACCAAATACAAGCCACCACCAACTGAACGCATTACGTGCATTGGAATGATACGTATGGTGGTTTCCAAAAAGCTTGGATATTTCAGCATACCTTCGGCTGTAAACTCTTTCAGCATCAAACCCTGGGTAAAACCAGCCCAGTACATCGGGATAGCATAGAACAGGATACCCAGCGTACCGATCCAAAAGTGGAAAGCGGCCATTTTTTTAGAATACAGGTTAGTTTTGTATATGCGGGGTATCAACCAGTACAGAATGGCAAACGTTAAGAAACCATTCCAGCCCAAGGCGCCAACGTGTACGTGTGCAACAATCCAGTCGGTAAAGTGGCCAATAGCGTTCACTTGTTTTAGTGACAACATCGGGCCTTCAAAAGTGGCCATACCGTAGGCGGTTAAACCAACCACCATAAATTTAAGCACTACATCATCACGCACTTTATCCCAGGCACCGCGCAGGGTAAGCAAACCATTGATCATACCGCCCCAGCTTGGTGCGATAAGCATAATAGAGAATACCACACCTAATGACTGTGCCCAGCTTGGCAAAGTAGTATACAACAAGTGGTGTGGGCCAGCCCAGATGTAAATAAAGATCAGCGCCCAAAAGTGCAGGATACTTAATTTGTAAGAATACACCGGGCGGTTGGCCATTTTAGGTAGAAAGTAATACATCATACCCAGGTATGGCGTAGTTAAAAAGAACGCAACCGCATTGTGGCCATACCACCACTGTACCAGTGCATCTTGCACACCGGCAAACAGGTAGTAGCTTTTTAAGCCTGAGATAGGCAACTCGAAAGAGTTTACTATGTGCAGTACCGCAATGGTAACAAACGTAGCAATGTAAAACCAGATAGCCACATATAAGTGACGCTCGCGACGTTTGAAGATAGTACCGAACATATTCACACCAAACACTACCCAGATTAAGGTAATGGCAATATCAATCGGCCATTCCAACTCGGCATATTCGTGTGAGGTAGTGAAGCCTAAGGGCAAGGTAATTACAGCCGATAGGATAATAAGCTGCCAGCCCCAGAAGTGGATTTTGCTAAGCGCATCGCTAAACATACGGGCTTTAAGCAAGCGCTGTAACGAGTAGTAAACGCCCATAAAGATGGCATTGCCCACAAAGGCGAAAATCACAGCATTGGTGTGCAGCGGCCTGATGCGGCCAAAGGTGGTGTACTGGTTGCCCAGGTTGGCACCGGGCTTGTACAGCTGAATGGCAACCAATAGTCCCACCGTCATGCCTATTATTCCCCAGACGATGGTGGCTATCCCGAAGTTGCGCACAATTTTGTTATCGTAGTAAAATTTTTCGGGTTGCATAAATTAATCAGTTGGTTATTTCTTTTTAGATATAGCAAAAGTAGCCCCGCTACCTTGCTGACAGAATGATGACCGTTTGCCTAAAAGCTGACTTTCGTCACTTTTTGGTTTCTTCGGCGGGTTGATCGTCTAACAGTATGCGCACAGACGGCGTGTACAGGTCATCGTGCTGGCCGTGGCGCTGCGCCCAGAAAAACGCGCCCAGAAAAACGAGCGCCAGTATAATACTGCACCCGATCAGGAAATAAATAATACTCATAATAACTTTCTTTTTTTAGCGGCTACATGTGTAGCAATACTGGTAAATGATATAATTGTGGCGGTACTGAGCGGCATCAAAATAGCCGCGAACAATGGCGACAGGTTGCCGGTTACCGCATAACTTAACCCAATCAGATTATAGGTAAGCGATATCAGGAACGAGATGTGGATGATGTTGACCGTATCTTTAGAGAACCGGAAAAACGCCGGCAGCTTACAAAGTGACTTACCGTCGAGTATGGCATCGCTGCCTGGTGAAAAGTTATTGACATCGTCGGTAATAGCCACACCCAGGTCGCTTTGCTTTAAGGCTCCCGAATCATTGAGACCATCCCCTATCATCATCACTTTACGATCAGCCAGTTGGAGTGATTTAACGAAGTCGAGCTTTTCCTGTGGCGACTTTTTAAAGTGCATGTAACCATCTTCGCCAAAAAATTCAGCCATTGCCTTGCGCTCATGATCTTGATCGCCGGAGAGCAGGTAAAACTTGTATTGCGGTTTAAGGCCAAATATTTCTTTCAAGCCGTTGCGGAAACTTTGTTTGAAGATGAAGGCGCCGCAGTAATTATCATCAATCATGATGTGAACCTCGGTACCTGCATTAACATCCACGCCTTTGTGCATAAAAGAAGCGCTGCCGATTTTAACCTGATGGCCGTTTACCCAGGCAGATATACCTTTACCGGGTATTTCCTGATAAGAGCTAATGTTTAATCTTGGCTGCTCGCCCATTACCTGGCAAATTTGACGACTAAGCGGGTGGCTAGAATTGCTGCAAAGGCTGTAAATGATCTGCTTTTCTAAGTCTGTAAATTCGGCATGCTTGGCGATAGCATTGATGCCGCCACCTGTGGTAATGGTTCCGGTTTTATCTAATACAATTGTATTGATGCGGGCTAATTGCTCTACCACCGCAGTATTTTTCAGATAAAAGAAATTACGGTCGAATATGCTCAACGCAGCCGACATGGTGAATGGCGTGCTCAGCGCCAGTGCACATGGGCAGGCCACAATCAATACGGCCGTAAAGGCTGACAGGCCACGGGCCAGATCAGTAGATATCCAGAAAAACAAAGAACCGAATGCTACGAGCAATAATACAATACTAAAGTATTTACTTACCGTTTCGCTGAACGTGCGCATGCGGTTATCCTGCTGGCGGGTAAAGGCTTCGTTGTTCCACAATTGGGTAAGGTAACTTTGTGATACCGGTTTGATGACTTCCAGCTCAAGGGCCTCGCCGGTTTGGCGGCCACCGGCATAAACTACCTCGCCCAGCGTTTTGCTTACCGGTACCGATTCGCCGGTAACAAAGCTAAAATCAATCAGTGCCTCACCTTGCAATAAAATGGCATCAGCCGGAATAATTTCGTTGTGGCGGATGCGGATACGCTGCCCAACTTTTAGTTCTGATAATGGCAACGGCCTTTCTTTTCCTTCTTCCATCACCTGCACGGCCACCGGGAAGAATGAGCGATAATCCCGCTCAAACGAGATATGATAGTAGGTTTTGCGCTGAACGAATTTGCCCACTAATAAGAAGAACACCAAGCCGCAAAGTGTGTCGGCAAAGCCAGGGCCGGTATGTAACAGTATTTCGGCCAGTGTGCGAATGAATAACACCGCAATACCTAAAGCCAGGGGAAAATCAATATTAAGCACCTTATTGCGCAGGTTGTTCCAGGCCGACACGAAATACTCGGTACCTCCAGAAAAAACAACCGGCAACGAGAAAAGGATATTTAGCCATCCAAAAAACTGACGAAAAGTTTGCTCGTATTCCGACAACCCCAAATATTCTGGAAAGCTGATGAGCATTACGTTGCCAAAGCAAAAACCAGCAACAGCAATTTTACGCACCAGGTTATCTTTTTGACCGGTAACCTGCTTTTTAACCACATCCTGCAAGCTGATCAATGGCTCATAACCAATATCAAACAGCAACTCCACAAGTTGACGCAAGTTCATACCATCATTGCTGAAACGTACGTTGATTTGCTTTTTCAAAAAATCAATACGGCTGTAGTAGATGGCAGGGTTAATACGGTTAAGCTGCTCTAAAAGCCAGATGCAGGAGCTGCAATGTATATAAGGTATATATAAGGTAACTACGGTTATCTTATCGTCGGTATAATCAATCAGATCATTGACGATCTTGGGTTCGTCCAAATACTCGAAACGCTTATCAATGCGAGCCCGGTTAGCGCCCGGATGATCGTTGTAAGTATAATAATTGCACAAGCCGCTTTGTGACAGCACCTGGTAGACACCGCGGCAGCCTACGCAGCAAAAGCTTTTCTGATCAAACTCGTAATGCCCCTCGGTACAATCGTTACCGCAGTGGTAACAAGTAGATTGGGTAATGGTATCAATAGCCATATGGGTAAATTAACTATGTACCAAAAGTGAGCATTATCACACCCGTGCGGAATGATGCCGGTTTGCCTCAAAAGTGATTAATATCACATTTAGGCCAATACACACTTAATTAAGCAATAGGCGCGTCCGTAATCGACGATAAGTTTGTTGGATAAAAATAAACCCTAATGCCGCAAGTCATTTACTTTCCTGACAATGATCACTCGAAAAACCCTTAGCTGAATGGACCTTTACAACAGATTAACGAACACGTATCGCCATGCCATACTTCAAACATTTTAAAGGAAAATATAACCAGATCAATCATACTACACCCTGTGCTCAGTCTTCACAATTGGCAGCCTTGCAGGACTTTGGCTACCGTACATACCCTGCCGACAATGAGGAGAAGGATGTGCTCAATAGTACAGAAGACCAAGGCGAACAAGTGAACTTAAACACACTGACAATAGAACTTACCGAAGTCATTAGCTGATAATACAGGTAAACCCACCCGCAATCCGGCTATTTTCATTACCTTTGTAATTGCAAAACGTTCTATCGCTGCCCGATTATTCGGGCGGAGGAAAGTCCGGGCAACATAGAGCATCCTGCTTCCTAACGGGAAGGCGCCTCTTATACAGCGGGTGACAGCAAGTGCCACAGAGAATATACCGCCATGCCTTGTGCGTGGTAAGGGTGAAAACGTGAGGTAAGAGCTCACGGCTGGTATAGGCGACTATGCCTGCGGTAAACCTCAGGAGTTGAAAGACCAAATAGGTCCTGAATTAAGAAGTTGCTCGCTTCTGTGTGTGGCTTCGGCCGCACGGTCAGGATGGGTAGGTTGCTGGAGGTAGCCGGCAACGGCTGCCCAAGATTAATGATAGAAACTGCCGCAAGGCAGCACAGAACCCGGCTTACAGATTTGCTGCTGTATTTAACCCTTTTCGGATTATTCCTTAAAGGGTTATTTTGTAATAAATCGGCTAAGTGTTTGTTTTTCTATACAACATACCTATATTAGCACGCGAAAAACATTACTACCTCTTTTTTGACGAAAAACATGGCAAAAATTTTAATTATTGATGATGAGCGGGCAATCCGCAACACGCTGCGTGAAATTCTGGAATATGAAGATTACGTAGTTGAAGATGTTGACAATGGTATAGACGGGTTACAGATGATCGGTAAAACCGATTACGACTTGGTACTATGCGACATCAAAATGAACCGGATGGACGGTATGGAAGTACTGACCGAAGGTTTAGCCATCAAACCCGATCTTCCGTTTATCATGATATCCGGCCACGGTACGGTTGAAACCGCCGTTGAGGCCAGCAAAAAAGGTGCATTTGATTTTATATCAAAACCACCTGATCTGAACCGCCTGCTGATTACCGTTCGCAACGCGCTGGATCGTGGCAGCTTGGTAACCGAGGCTAAAGTATTAAAACGTAAAGTATCGAAAGTTCGCCCGATACTGGGTAACTCGCAGGGTATTTTAAAGATCAAGGAAACTATTGATCGGGTGGCTCCTACTGATGCCCGTGTGCTGGTAACCGGCGCAAATGGTAGCGGTAAAGAGCTGGTTGCCCGCTGGTTGCATGAAAAATCAAACCGTTCAAATGCCCCTATTATTGAGGTAAACTGTGCGGCCATCCCTTCTGAATTGATTGAAAGTGAATTGTTCGGTCACGAAAAAGGCTCCTTTACATCAGCAGTAAAACAGCGTATTGGCAAGTTTGAACAAGCTAATGGCGGCACCCTGTTTTTGGATGAGATTGGCGACATGAGCCACTCTGCACAAGCTAAAGTATTACGTGCTTTGCAAGAGAGCCGCATTACCCGTGTGGGTGGTGAAAAAGAAATTGAGGTAGATGTACGCGTAGTAGCGGCAACTAACAAAGATCTGCTGAAAGAAATTGAGGACGGTAACTTCCGGATGGACTTGTACCACCGCCTGAGCGTTATTTTGATTCACGTACCGCCGCTGGCCGACCGCCGCGAAGATATCCCATTGCTTACCCAAAGCTTTTTGGAAGAAATTTGCAACGAGTATGGCATGCCTACCAAAAAGATAAGTGATGCTGCCCTGGACGCGCTGAAAAGCCTGCCATGGTCTGGTAACATCCGTGAGCTGCGCAACATGATTGAGCGCTTGATAATTTTGAGCGACAAGATTATCACCGATAATGACGTGAAGATATTTGCCAACCCATCGGCCCCGATAACGGTTACTGCCGGCGCTACCGCCACAGCAGCTCCGCAAACGGACTTCGACCAGTTCAAAAATTTCCAGGAGTATAAGGATTATGCCGAGCGTGAGTATATCAAATTCAAGCTGGAGAAAAATGGCTGGAACGTATCCAAAACAGCTGATGATATTGACATACAGCGAAGCCATTTATATAGTAAAATCGAGAAATTCGGATTAAAAAGGGGCGAGTAATCACCCCTTTTTTATTGCAACCATAAAAGGAATCGGCATGCTATTTCTTATTCAAATTCCTTTTTATATTTAAATAAGCCAAGTAACAATCAAGCGAACGTAACCTTTATCAATCGTTTTTGGTTGCTCCTGCTCACCAAAAACTACGGCTTTAGCAAACTTTGCTTCAAGTAGATAAGTACCATTCTTTAATTTCGTAAAGTTGGTAATTTCAAATCTAGCATCCTTGAGTTTATCTTGAGTAATTGTTGTAGGCCTTCCTAGTGATTCATCACTAAAGCTTTTGCCATAACCTCTTATGGTTAAAGTTATGCCATCAGTTCCATTTTCCCGCTGATGATCTAATGCAAAGTTCCGCTCCCCTGGTTCAAAAAAAGCATCTCTGTCAATCGGGTAATAAAGCAAGCCCTCTTTTTTAGCATTAGCTTTATTATATACTTTATAGAAGCCAAGACTTAAAGTGATATCAGTTTTATCCCCTGAAAAGGAAAACTCTCTGCCGAAGTACACTAAGTCCTTAGGACCGGATATATAATACTGGTATCCATTTACAATGGAGTCAACTTTGCATTTTGCATCTGTATTACTATTTTTTCGCACATAGATATTGTTAAAGGTGTACGTATTTCCATCAATAACTAAAGAAGCAGAATCTGTCGCCATTTCCATCGGATCAATTTTCTCAGGCTCTTTAGGCTGCGGTATGTTTCTGTCTTTTTTGCAGGAAGCAAATAGTGCCAGTGTTAGCATCAAAATAAGCGAATAAGGTTTTAGATTTTTCATGGTCCAAAATAACCATTATTAATTAATAGATAAGTATGAACTTTTTGTTAACACAGATAAGTATAAAAATGCAATATTTCAATTGCCTTAAAATCAGAGATAGATAATGATCTATTCCACATTGTAACATAAGCGCTTATTTGTAAGAGCCACACCACTATACTTAAATATTGGCCGTTTAAAGTTACCAACAATCCCCTTTCGCTCATTGTTATTGCTAATATTATTAGCATTTTTGAAATCATGAACCAAAACTCACTACAAGTACAAACCGAAGCACGCGTGCTTTTTGTAGACATGGACAGCTTTTTTGCGCGATGTGAACAACAGGTAAACTACTGGCTTCGGCATCGGCCGGTAGGTGTTTGCGTGTACACGGGGCAGTTTGGCTGTGTGATATCGCTGTCAAAAGAAGCTAAGGCAGCCGGACTGAAAGCTGGCATGCGGCTGAATGAAGCCATGCGGGTATGCCCCGATCTGGTTCCGGTGGAAAGTAACCCGGCGCGGTACAGGGAATTTCATACCAAAATTATTGCAGTGCTTAAAAGCTACTGCCAGGATGTAGTTCCTAAAAGTATCGACGAAGCCATTATTAACCTTACCAACTATCAGCATATGTACCCCGACCCTGTTGATATAAGGCACAAAATAAAAAGAGATATTTTGCAAAAAGTGGGCGACTGGCTTACCTGTTCGGTTGGCGTGGCACCCAATGCCTTTCTGGCTAAGCTGGCCTCCAAGCTGGGCAAAAAACATCGGGACGGACTGGTGGTAATTACGCCGCAGAATATTGACCAGATGCTGAGCTCCCTTAAACTGGGCGACCTGCCCGGCATCGGCGCCAACATGGCCTACCGGCTGGAACGCGGTGGCATACGCACGCCGCTTGAAATGCGTTACGCCGATCCGCAACGATTAAAGGCCTTGTTTAAGAGTATTGAAGGCGTATACTGGCATTACCGCCTCAATTTTGTTGAAACCAATATTGTGTCGCACGATTACCGGGGCATGCAGGCCCAGCGACAAATATCCGGCGAAAAGCGACAAAGCATGGCCTATGTAGAGCAGCTGTTCATGACGCTGTGCCTCACGCTCGAAAAGCGTATGGTAAAGCACAAATTCTATTGTAAGGCTATTGGCTTTACGGCCAAGTATACCGATGGCACCCGCTGGGATGATGGTTTTACCATCACCACGCCCATACAAGATGCCGTAAGCCTGATGCGCATGATACGCCTACGGATCGAAAAGTTTGAGCAAACCACCGGGTCGGCCCCGGTACTCAATACCCAAATTAACGGCCTGCGCGTGGCCGTAACCAACTTTGTAGAAAACGGCGACATGCTGTACAGCCTTTTTGAGGATATGGACCGCAAAGAAACCGCCCTGAAAGCCATGCACGAAATCAAAGACAAGTTCGGCCCCGATAAACTCGTCCACGCAATGGAACTAACCGATACTCAAGTGGTGAAAGATGTGATTGGTTTTGGATCTGTAAAAGATTTGAGTGATTTGGATTATATGTGAGGGAAATGAGAAGTTATGGATTGCCTCAAATGGAACTTTGCTTTGTTATGGAAATGACAAAACGTATCCGAAATATTGATAAAAACAACTGGATTTTACCCACTAAGCCATTTTGTAAATTAGTATCTTTTAATAGAAGTTATGATGAGAATACTGGAAACTACAAATTGCAGAAACTTACTAAGCTTGTAGAAAAGCTGCATCCTGTTGAATTGGCATCAAGTGAATTCACTATTAATGAAAATAATATTGTTAGTTCTATAAAGAACTACGAAAGTTTACTTTTTATTAGAGATACAATCCGTCAACTTTTTAACATCAGACAGTATGATAATTTTGATGAAACTATTTATTTAAAAAAGTTTGATTCTTACATATCGCTATACAGCGATATAAACAATGTCACCAAGAAAGCTGCATTAATTTGGACAACCAAATATCTAAAACTTTATCAGAGGCTTTATATTTCTAATAAGCATTGGGAGGCTATTCCTAAATATAGACTTGCAGAAACGTGGGAATTAAAAGGACAGTTAAAACAGATTGATTTAGAAAGCACCATATTTAAAGCTCAGCATAATTCAACAAATAAGTTTCCGAAACATTTGTTCGATGGAGCAACTGATAAAAGATAAAACTATGATATTAATTTGATACCTTAGTCATGCTAAACTTGTTTCAGCACTTCTCATGCAATTCTCAACGTCAAGTAGTTAAACGTTCAACCTGTCCTGATGGATGCTGAAACAAGTTCAGCATGACTGAAACGACACCACGATTATTTCAATTTATACGTCGAAATGCTATTTAAACAGGGGCATATTTACATTCTCAGCAACAAGTATCGTACAACCTTTTACATCGGGGTAACTGCTGATTTAAGAACCCGTATCTATCAACATCTGAATGGAGAAGGTTCGGCTTTTGTTAAAAGATATGCTTTGACTGAATTGGTGTATACTGAATACTTTGAGCGCATTACAGACGCGATAGATCGTGAAAAGCAACTTAAGCGCTGGCATCGCGACTGGAAAATTAACCTCATTCAATCTGTAAACCCCGACATGCGGGATTTGAAGCAGGAACTTGACTTGATTTAACCCATTCTACTCCTTCGCTACCGTAAGCGTCCCACTTGTGGTTGTACCGCTTACAATAGCCTCATGGCGTATTTACTATTTACCAGCCAAACTCCTTTTCATTAAATATTCCGGGTTGTTATAAGTAGTGCCGCTAACTTCACGATGATGTACATGCACAACTTCCCATCCCAAGCTCGACATATAGTTCAAGGCATCAACAATGGTGTAATAACTACTCACTTTTTGGGTGTGAGCAACAAGCGCTTCATTGTCGTTAATGATAGAAGCATTTTCTTTACCAAAATCAACTTCAATTTCGAGTTTGGTACTTAAAAACTTTCCGCTCACTTTAAGTATGCAGTATTGTACCGGGGTGTAACCCGCATTATTTATAAGTTCGTTCATCTTATATAAAAGGTTTAGTTCGTAAACTTAAACATATTGTTGCAATCCCTCTCTTACCTGCCCTAAATATCCGGTACCAAATAAGTTTAAGTGTAACAGCAGCGGATACAGGTTCCACAGATCGGTGCGCAATTGCCAGTTAGGCGCCAAAGGGTATGCCTCATGGTAAGCCTCGTAAAATTCACGTGCAAAGCCGCCGAATAGCGTGGTCATGGCCAAATCAAATTCACGATGACCATAGCTCACGGCCGGGTCAATCAGGTAAGGAATGCCGTTGGTGCCAATGATATAATTACCTCCCCAAAGATCGCCATGAATAAGGGCCGGCTGCTCTTCGGCAAACAACTCGGGCAAGCGCAGGTATAGTTTTTCAAAGTTTTGCACGTCTTGCGAGTTGAGCAGGTGCTTATCAACACCCAGCTTTACCATGGACTGCAGGCGCTCAGCAACAAAGAACGCTGACCAGTTAGCATGCTGCCGGTTGCTTTGCGGCAATGAGCCCATATAGTTATTGGCAGTAAAACCAAAGTGATTGGCTGTATGCCGGTGCATGGCGGCCAGTTGCCGGCCCAACTGTTGCGAGGCTTGCGGGGTAGCGCGTTGCGCATCAATCCACTCCAGCAACAAAAAACTATGGTCGTCAAAATCGCCATGCAAAATAACGTTTGGTACGGCAATAGTTTGCGTGTTTCGGATAGTGGCCAGCCCTTCGGCTTCTAACCGGAACATGCCTGGGTATGCGCTTTTGCTGTTTACCTTCAGCATAAAATCACCGTTATCGGTGTGCACGCACCATGCCGAATTGATGCTGCCGCCACTTACCGGGCTGACGGACCGTATAGTAACCGGTTGATTAAAATCGCCGGTTAAACGGCTTTGTAGCTGCGTGATGAAAGGCTTTTGCAAAGGCATGTTTCCAAATTAGCGAAATCGTTTGCAGCATAGCAAATTATCCGCCTAAAAAGTTATTTTTGCGTTTTGAAATGAAGCACATTCGTAACTTTTGTATCATCGCACACATCGACCACGGTAAAAGTACCCTGGCCGACCGTTTGCTGGAATATACCAAAACCATCACCCAGCGCGAAGCGCAGGCCCAATTGCTCGACGATATGGACCTGGAGCGCGAGCGCGGTATTACCATTAAGAGCCACGCCATCCAGATGGATTACAAGCTGGACGGGCAGGATTATGTTCTAAACCTGATTGACACGCCTGGCCACGTAGACTTTTCGTACGAGGTATCCCGTTCTATTGCTGCCTGCGAGGGCGCATTGCTTATTGTGGATGCATCGCAGGGTATACAGGCGCAAACCATATCCAACCTGTATCTGGCGCTGGAGAATGATCTGGAAATCATCCCCGTACTCAACAAAATGGACTTGCCCGGCGCTATGCCCGAGGAGGTAAAAGACCAGATTGTTGACCTGATTGGCTGCAAGCGCGAAGAAATTCTGGCTGCTTCGGGTAAAACCGGTATGGGTATCGAAGATATTTTACGTGCTATCATTGAGCGCGTTCCGGCCCCGGTTGGCGAGCCGGAAGCACCGCTACAGGCGCTGATTTTCGACTCGGTATTTAACTCCTTCCGTGGTATTATCGCTTACTTTAAAGTTGTAAATGGCGAGATACGCAAGAATACAAAAGTGAAATTTATGGCCACCGGCCGCGAATACTTCGCCGATGAGGTGGGTACCCTGAAATTAAACCAGGTACCTAAAGAAGTTATCAAGACCGGCGACGTAGGTTACATTATATCAGGCATTAAAGAAGCGCGTGAGGTAAAGGTAGGTGATACCATTACACTGGTTGAACGCCCTGCTGCCGAAGGTATACAAGGTTTTGAGGAAGTGAAGCCGATGGTATTTGCCGGTATTTACCCGGTTGATACGGAGGATTACGAAGAGCTGCGCGAATCAATGGCCAAGCTGCAATTGAACGATGCTTCACTGGTTTTTGAACCGGAATCATCAGCAGCGCTGGGCTTTGGTTTCCGATGCGGTTTCCTGGGCATGCTGCACATGGAAATTATCCAGGAGCGTCTGGAGCGCGAGTTCGATATGACGGTAATTACCACCGTTCCCAACGTATCGTACATTGCCTACACGACCAAAGGTGAGGAACTGATTGTAAACAACCCATCAGACCTTCCCGATCCAAGTAAAATGGAGTACGTGGAAGAGCCTTATATTAAAGCCAACATCATTACCAAGGCAGAATTTGTAGGCCCGGTAATGTCATTGTGTATCCAAAAACGCGGGGTAATCGTAAACCAATCGTACTTAACAGCCGACCGTGTGGAGCTTATCTTCGAGATGCCGATGGGCGAGATCGTTTTCGACTTTTATGATAAGCTCAAAACCATCTCTAAAGGTTACGCCTCATTCGATTATACGCAAATTGGCTACCGCCAGTCTGACTTGGTTCGTTTGGATATCAAGCTGAACGGCGAGCCGGTGGATGCATTATCATCCCTGATTCACCGCAGTAACTCTTATGACTTTGGTAAAAAGATCTGCGAAAAGCTGAAAGAGCTTTTACCACGCCAGCAGTTTGAGATTGCCATTCAGGCTTCTATTGGCGCCAAGGTTATTGCCCGCGAAAACGTGCGTGCCCTGCGTAAAGATGTTACGGCTAAATGTTATGGTGGCGATATTTCGCGTAAACGTAAACTGTTGGAAAAACAGAAAAAAGGTAAGAAACGAATGCGCCAGGTGGGTAACGTAGAAATACCGCAATCCGCTTTCATGGCCGTATTGAAATTAGACTAACTGTACACATACAGAAAAAGACAACACGAACAATGTTGTCTTTTTCTTTTTAAAATCCATACTATAATTACACATGCAATTACTCGACGGAAAGTACGTATCTGAAAAATTAAAAGTTGAAATAGCCGAAGAGGCTGCACAATACCTGGCGCAAACCGGACGCAAGCCACATCTTGTGGCTGTACTGGTTGGCCATGATGGTGGCAGCGAAACCTACGTTGCCAGCAAAATGCGCAACTGCGAAAAGGTAGGCTTCAAATCGAGTTTAGTAAGATACGAAGACAGCGTAACCGAAGAAGAATTACTGCAAAAGGTAGCCGACCTGAATGCCGACCCGGATATTGACGGCATTATTGTTCAGTTGCCCCTGCCCAAACATATCGACCCGGAGAAAGTAACCGAAAAGATTGACCATCGCAAAGATGTGGATGGCTTCCACCCTATCAATTTGGGCCGCATGCAGCGCAACCTGCCATCATTCATCCCGGCTACCCCTTACGGCATTACTTTGATGCTGAAAGAATACGGTGTTGAAACCGCCGGTAAACACTGCGTGGTGGTTGGCCGCAGCAATATCGTAGGCTCGCCGATGAGCATTTTGATGGCTCGCAACACACAGCCGGGCAACTGTACCGTTACCATCTGCCATAGCCGCACACCGGACATCAAAAAGTTTACACTGGATGCTGACATTTTGATTGTAGCTATAGGTAAAAAGAACTTTATTACAGCCGACATGGTGAAAGAGGGTGCCGTTATCATTGACGTAGGTATGAACCGAGAAACGTCGACCACAACCAAATCAGGCTTCAAACTGTATGGCGATGTGGATTTTGAAAACGTAGCCCCTAAAGCCTCATGGATTACCCCGGTACCGGGCGGCGTTGGATTAATGACGATTATAGGCCTGTTAAAAAACACCTTAGCTTCTGCCAACCGTCAGGTATATCCTGATTTAAAAACAGTATAAAGCTATTTTCTCAAACTAAAAAAAGCATGCGTTTTCCAACGCATGCTTTTTTTATTATATCTACTCTCCTGCTATTTTGCAGATAGCCACGTGCCTTACCGGAAAGTTAACTGAATTGGCTATGAAGCACATTTTGTTAGCCTTGGCATGAAGGGCCATTGCTTTATCGGCCATATTGTGGTCAGTTATGGTAACCATGGGATTTAAGGTTACTTCTGTAAAGCGGCCACTACCATCCGGCATTTCAACCATGGTGCCGTTTGCACGGTCAACATAGTCAACCACCATCACGCCAGCCTCTGCACACAAGTGCAGGTACCAAAGCATATGGCAGGCCGATAGCGAAGCTACCAGCAAATCTTCCGGGTTATGTCTGGATGGATCGCCCATAAACTGAGGGTCGGACGAACCGGCTATATCAGGCTTACCGGCGATGCTAATTTGATAACTACGTTGATATGATTTGTAATTACTTGTTCCGGTTCCATTATTACCCGTCCACTGGGTTGTCAAGGTATACTGATGTTCCTTATTCATCTTGTATCTAATGAAAGATGCGTTTTATCTTTTCCCAAAGCGAATTTATTTCAACATAAATACCATCATCACGACTATCAACCGGATAAACGCTTACATAATCATTTTGGCCGGGGCTACCTCTGCCGGTCAATAAATCATAAGAATAGCGATGATACGGACATACAAGTTTCCCTTGCTCACACCAGCCGGCACTTAAATCTGCACCGGCATGTGGGCATTTGGCACTTACAGCATGTAACGCCCCCTCATTATTAATTAAGCAAACAGTTTGCGATCCGGCTTTTACTTTCTTTATGAAAGATTCATCATTCTGTAACGGCGACGCCACTTTGTACCACGCCATTAAAAATCGATTTTCAGATTCATTAGAGTAGGGTTTTTCATCACATCATCCATATTGGTTTGTAATGTTACCTGCCTGCGATCGGCCGAGAGTACGGCTTTGGGGTTGTTTATCTTTTTAACCGGCTTGGCAAAGCGTAGCACCACCTTATAGGGCATATCAATAAGCATGGCGCGGGCCATGGCAAAGGTAGATTGGGTTTTCTTTAAAAAAGCATTAAACTTTTTCAGGTCAATGATACGATAGAATTTGTTTGGTGTAATTTGATATGAGTAGCAATCCTGTCCGGCAATTAGCTGCTGCACATCTACGCTTTTAAATGTTTTATCTGCTTTTTGCGACGCACTAATCTGCTGGTTGCCAGCCATTTTGGATAAACGTTGCAGGTAGCCTTCCAATTCCTCCGGTGATTTGGCCTCATGATCGATGCTTACCTTCATTTGGCTGCGTTTCAGGTTCATCAGGATAGACAGGTTACTGCTTTTGGCCATAGCGGCTTCTTCGGCCGTCATGCGGGCCTGCGCACTGTCTGGAAGCGCGCTATAGAAGTTCATGGAAGTATCTTTTTTGATGGAGAACTGCGGCGTATTCGTTAAGGAATCAGACATCAGATTCATGAGCACCGATACGGCCCGGCTCATATCAAAACGGTAACTAACAGTGCAGGCGCCATTGGCTTTGAACGTATATTGCTCTACCATATCCACACAGGATGAGCAACATAACGATAAGCTTATTATAATCAAAAAGTAAACTTTTTTCATAACGCTCATTTGCAAGTAATTATACGAATTAAATAAGAGTTTATAAAGCGTTATTTTAACTTACCACTGCACGTAATTGCTTATCTTTGCCGATTAATTTTATGGCACATAATATACCAGAGGATGGCTCTCTTCTTCCGTTGATGGAGGAGTTTTATACTATTCAGGGCGAAGGCTACAACAGCGGCAAAGCAGCTTATTTTATAAGGCTGGGTGGTTGCGATGTAGGCTGCCACTGGTGCGATGTTAAAGAAAGCTGGGATGCCGAGCTACACCCGCTTACTCAAACGGATACGATTGTTGAGCATGCCATGCGCTATCCATCAAAAAATGTGGTGGTTACCGGCGGGGAGCCATTGATCTACAATCTGGATTATCTTACCTCTCAGCTGCATCAAAACGGGATCAAAACCTTTATCGAAACCTCGGGTGCTTATCCGCTTTCGGGCCAATGGGACTGGATCTGTTTGTCGCCTAAAAAATTCAAAGCTCCTATGCCTGACGTTGCCGCTTTTGCTCACGAACTGAAGGTGATCGTATTTAACAAGTCGGATTTTGCCTGGGCCGAAGAGCATGCTAAGCGGGTATCGCCAGCATGTAAATTATTCTTGCAACCCGAGTGGTCAAAATCGAAAGAAATGATGCCGCTTATTGTAGATTATGTAATGAACAACCCGCAGTGGGAAATGTCGTTACAAACGCATAAGTACATGAATATTCCATAATATATTCTAATTTAGTGCTTTATTACCTTGAAAAATGAGGCGCTGTCTTCTACTTTTACTAACCACCTGGGCCGTTGTGGCCAGCGGGCAAAACAAACCCTACAACACTACAAGCAACTCGGCCATTACCTATTATAAAAAAGCGAACGCCAGTATTGACAGGCGCGACTATCAGGGTGCCGCAGCATTACTGGAACAAGCCCTTGAGGCCGATTCAAATTTTACTGATGCACATGCCCAACTGGCCGATTTGCTGAAAATGCAGATGCAGTACAAGCCAGCCATTGCACACTACCGTAAAGCCATTCTACTTAACCCGGATTTTACCCGGGCCATATATCTAAAGCTTGGGGAAACTGAGATCAATACAGCTGACTATACCCAGGCGAAATTACACCTTGAAAAGTACCTTACCTACCCGGGTATTACCAGCGAGAACCGGTTCTATGCCCGCAAACTTATTGCCGACTGTAACTTTGCCACTACCGCGTTGCAACATCCGGTACCATTTAAGCCAGTCAACCTCGGGCCTGAGATCAATACAGCCAATGATGAATATTTGCCGGTATCAACCGCAGATGAGGCTACGCTGATTTTTACCCGCAAGGTTAATAACAACGAGGATTTTTATAAAAGCCAAAAGCTTAGTAATAAGTGGACTAACGCTGTTTACCTAAGCCAGCAGATTAACACCGTTGAGTATAACGAAGGTGCACAATCAATTTCTCAGGATGGCAAATACTTATTTTTTACAGGCTGTAACCGGCCCGACGGGCAAGGGCGATGCGATATTTATGTTACCCAAAAGAAAGGTGAAGACTGGAGCAAACCATTCAATTTAAGCTCACCTATAAACGGACCTGGCTGGGAATCACAACCGTCTATCAGTGCTGATGGGCATACGCTTTATTTTGTGAGTAACCGTCCGGGCGGTTACGGCGGCTATGATATATGGAAATGCCAGGTGACCGAGAAAGGCTGGTCGCAACCAGAAAATCTGGGGCCTAATATCAACACACCGTACGATGAACAATCGCCCTACATTCACCCCGATGATAGCACTTTATACTTCTGCTCAAACGGCTGGCCGGGTATGGGCAATAAAGATTTGTTTGTGAGCAGGCTTGAGGCAAATGGCAAATGGCAGAAACCGGAGAACCTGGGCTATCCCATCAATACCAGTGGCGACGAAAACGGACTTACTATTACAGCCAACGGCAGCTATGCTTTTTTTGCATCTAACACATTGAACGGCATGGGTGGCTTTGATATTTACACTTTTGAATTGCCCGAAAAGATGCGCCCGCATGTGGTAATTTATGTAAAGGGCAATGTCACCGATGCGGTAACATTGCGCCCGGTTGATGCCAATGTGGAGATTACCGATTTGCTCTTGAACAAACCTGTTTATCAAAATAGCACTACCCTGCCCAAAGGCGACTTTCTGGCAACTTTACCTGTTGGGCGCAATTATGGTTTGACAATATCTAAAAACGGGTACCTCTTTTACTCCGAAAACTTTTCGCTTATTGGCCATGAACCGAAGAAAGATTACGAGATCAACGTAAACCTACAGCCCATTGAGGTAGGTAAAAAAGCCATCCTGAAAAACATCTTTTTTGATAGCAATAAATACAGCCTTAAGCCTGAGTCGGAATCGGCATTACATAAACTGATTGAATTTTTGGGCATGAACGCCACCGTACGCATAGAGATATCCGGACATACCGACAATGCAGGCAACGATAAAATAAACCAGACACTTTCCGAAAATCGTGCAAAAGCTGTTTATGATTACTTAATAAGCCATGGTATAGGGGCCGCTAAATTGGTATACAAAGGCTACGGCAAGCTACAACCTGTTGCAACTAACGCCACAGCCGAAGGACGTAGCCAAAACCGTCGTACTGAATTTAAAATCATTGCTAAGTAAACAACTGAGTAAGGGTCATAATAAAAAAGGGAACTTCTTGATTGAAGTTCCCTTTTTTATTAGTGCTTATTTTATTAGTTTCCTAATTCAGACATGAATTTGATACGCATCAGCTGTATCTCTTCGCGGGTGTAATCGTTTACACCTAAGTCAACCAAGGCATCATCAATGGAGTCAACCTCAGCAGAGCGGAAATAGTCATAAACTTCTTCCTGCTTGTCTTCATCAATCACCTCATCTATGTAGTAGTTCAGATTCAGTTTAGTACCCGAGTTTACGATTGATTCCACCTCACGCAAAATCTCTTCATAAGTAAGACCTTTGGAGGCTGCAATATCTTCCAGATCCAAGTGACGATCGATGTTCTGAATGATATATACTTTCAGCGCAGATTTGTTGGCAGCGCTTTTAATCACCAGATCAATCGGGCGGTCAATATCATTATCCTCTACATACTTCTTGATCAGTTCGATGAATGGCGCACCAAACTTAGCCGCCTTACCGGCACCAACGCCGGATATTTGTTTCAATTCGTCGGTACTAACCGGATAATGCGTACACATCTCCTCCAGTGATGGATCCTGGAACACAACAAACGGCGGCAAATTCTTTTGCTTAGCAATTTTCTTGCGCAAGTCTTTCAGCATTTGCAACAATTGGGTATCCAATGCGCCGCCACCTTGTTTCGGACCGTCTTCACCATCTTCGTCATCAGTAGCCTCAATCGGTTTGTTCAATACAAAACGAATGCTGTAAGGATTGTCTATAAACTCATGCCCTTTTGCAGTCATGTGCAACAGGCCATAGTTATCAATATCTTTTGATAAGAAGTTATCTAACAGGGCTTGGCGTAACAATGATTTCCACACGTTTTCGCCATCCTCTTTACCCGAACCAAACACCTCTAATTGGTGATGACCATAGTGGTGTACGTTTGGATTATCCTGCCCCATAAGCACGCTCACAACATGATGATCGTCAAACTTTTCGCCCAATAGTTTGATAAGGCTTAACGCGCGGTGCAGTTGGGCCTCGCCGTCAAAAAACTGGCGTTGTGATGCGCAATTATCGCACATGCAGTTACAATCAGTTGCATCGTAATCCTCACCAAAATAGTGTAGTATCTGTTTACGTCGACATGCTGATGATTCGGCATAATCAATCACCTCTTTTAAAATCTGGGTACCAATTTCGCGCTCAGACACAGGCTTATCCTTCATGAATTTCTGCAGCTTGTCCACATCTTTTTCAGAGTAGAAAGCTACGCAGATACCCTCGCCGCCATCACGTCCGGCACGTCCGGTTTCCTGGTAATAACCTTCCATGCTTTTAGGCACATCGTGGTGTATTACGTATCGTACATCCGGTTTATCTATACCCATACCGAAAGCAATCGTAGCTACAATTACTTCGGCATCTTCCATCAAAAACTTATCCTGCGTATCGGCACGTACCTTGGCATCCAGCCCGGCGTGGTAAGGCAGGGCCTTAATTCCATTCAGGTTAAGCGCCTCAGCAACCTCTTCCACCTTTTTGCGGCTCAGGCAATATACAATACCTGATTTGCCCTGGTGTTGCTTAATAAACCTGATGATTTCTTTAAGCACGTTACGCTTTGCGCGAACCTCATAATACAGGTTGGCCCGGTTGAACGATGATTTGAAAACCGTTGCATTGTTCATTTGCAGGTTTTTCTGAATATCGTGCTGCACCTTAGGCGTAGCTGTAGCAGTTAAGGCAATAATGGGAATATTTTCACCAAGGTTGCTTATAACCTGGCGTATTTTGCGATACTCAGGCCTGAAATCATGCCCCCATTCGGAGATACAGTGCGCTTCATCAACCGCAACGAATGAAAGCTTGTTTAAGCGTAAAAAATCGATATTATCCTGTTTGGTTAATGACTCGGGCGCTACATACAGCAACTTAGTTTTGCCGCTCAGCACATCATCTTTTACCTTGATGGTTTCGGCTTTGGTTAAAGATGAATTTAAGAAATGCGCCACACTGTCGGAATTGCAAAATGCGCGGAGCTGATCTACCTGATTTTTCATCAGGGCAATTAAAGGAGAGATTACAATGGCGGTGCCTTCGGTCATTAAGGCCGGCAGCTGGTAGCACATTGATTTTCCACCGCCGGTTGGCATGATAACAAACGTATCGTTGCCGGCTAATATGTTGGTGATAATCGCCTCTTGTTCACCCTTAAAATTATCAAATCCGAAAAAATTTTGCAGGTTATCAAAGAGCGATTTTTTTATCTCAATCATTTTCTTTTAAGGGGACTATGTAAGTACAGATTTCAAAGTTCAAAATAACAAAATTTTTTAGAAACCCGCGAAAATGTTAACAAATTATTATAGTATTATGATTTTTAATGTTAACATAGCAGTTATGCTGTTAAGTTCGATCTTTGTATGAATATAACTAAATATTGGGATTTATTATTATCGGAATAAGCTTTTTTTTTCACAAATTTGACCGCATTATTGCAAGATACATCTAACTACATTAATATGAATAAAAACTATTATGCCATAATCATGGCTGGGGGTATCGGTAGCCGCTTCTGGCCAATTAGCCGCACCTCTCATCCTAAACAATTCATTGACATTTTAGGTACCGGAAAAACGCTGATTCAAAATACATATGATCGCTTTTTGAAAATTTGCCCGGCAGAAAACATATATGTAGTTACCAACGAAAACTATACCGACCTGATTAAAGCGCAGCTGCCGGCCATGACCGACTCGCAGATTCTTACCGAGCCGGTTATGCGTAATACTGCACCTTGCGTTGCCTATGGCTGCTTTAAAATAGAAAGCCTTAACCCTGATGCTGTAATTGTGGTTGCCCCGTCTGATCACCTGATTTTAGATGAGGCCGGCTTTGTAGAAAGCATTAACCAATCGCTTGCTACAGCGCAAAAAAACAAGTGCCTGATTACACTGGGCATTATGCCATCCAGACCTGACACCGGTTATGGTTACATTCAGTATACCGACCAGGTGATTGATGGCAAGTTCCATAAAGTAAAAACATTTACAGAGAAGCCTACACTGGAAATTGCCAAAACATTCATCCAAAGCGGCGACTTTTTGTGGAATGCAGGCATCTTTGTATGGTCGGCCCAGGCAATTACCGACGCTTACGAAAAGCACCTGCCGGATATGTTCGAGATATTTGCGGAAGCCCGTAGCGTTTACAATGGCGAAGACGAGCGTACGCATGTTAACGCTGCCTACCAGCGCTGTACCAATATATCGATAGACTACGGTATTATGGAAAAAGCCGAGAACGTATATGTGTTGCCATCAGAATTTGGCTGGTCTGACTTAGGAACCTGGGCTTCCATTTACCAGTTGGCAGAGAAAGACTATGTAGGCAATGCAGTAATTCCGTCAGAAAAAGTAATCATGTACGATTCATCGAACTGTATGGTTAACGTACCGGATGAAAAACTGGTGGTTTTACAAGGCCTGCATGATTACATCGTGGTAGAGTCGAATAATACTTTGCTGATTTGCCCGCGCGATCAGGAACAAAATGTAAAACAAGTGGTTGCCGATGTAAAACAGAAATTCGGCACAAAATATATCTAAGACCTACTCTGTAGCAATTAAAAAAGCCCCGACCTAAAAGATCGGGGCTTTTTAGTTGCTTGTTATTTGGATGCTGGCGTACGCTGCCTTACGGCTTCATATAATATAATGCCAGCCGATACAGAAACGTTAAGCGATTCTATTTCACCATACATCGGAATTTTAGCCAGGTAATCGGCCGTGCGGATCAATTCGTTACGGATACCGTCTTCCTCCGATCCCATCACAATAGCGGTTGGCACGGTATAATCGGGCTTATAAATATAATCTTGTGTTTTTTCGGTACAACAAACCACCTGCAGGCCCGACTCCTGTAAAAACCTGACGGTTTGCACAAAGTTATCATGACGACATACCGGAATTTTATACAAGGCACCTGCAGAAGTTTTAATCCCATCGGCATTGATTTGAGCCGAACCTTTAGCCGGGATAACGATTGCATGCACACCGGCACATTCAGCCGTACGGGCAATAGCGCCCATGTTGCGCACATCCGTTATGCTATCCAGTACCAGTATAAGGGGCACCTCTCCTTTTTCAAACACCTCGGGTATAATATTTTCTATTTTTTGATAAATGATAGGCGATATTACAGCCACCGCACCCTGGTGGTTTTTCGGCGTCATGCGGTTCAATTTTTCAACCGGTACGTATTGCGGCGTGAGCTGGTATTCGGTAATTATGGTTTTCAGCTCGTGGAACAAGCCACCGGTTAACCCGCGCTGTATATAAAGCGACTCGATCTCTTTACCTGATGCAATGGCCTCAATGATAGCCCTGATACCAAAAACAAACTGATTATTATCCCTACGGGGCTTAAAGTTACCTCCTGACATCTTTTTGAATTAAGGCAACAAAAGTAAGTATATTATTTAGCTTGTGGTATACTGTATGCCAGTTATCCAAAAACCAGATCACATCGCATATAAAATACATATCTAATTAACCTTCAATACTTTAAGTTATAAACATCAATGTGGAGGATTTTTTCACATAGTAAGCAGCCTTTTTGCCTATTTTTGTTGAGCTATGATTTTCGATAACAGTAACAGAGCTAATAGTGATCGCCGGGTTAAGAATTTTGCCAATACCGTGAGTACATTAGGCAAATTACCACCGCAGGCCCGTGATTTGGAAGAGGCCGTTTTAGGCGCTTTGATGCTGGAACGCGACGCGCTATCAGCCGTAATTGACGTTTTAAAACCTGAAGTTTTTTATGTGGAAAGCCACCAAAAAATCTTCAATGCTATCCGTACCTTATTTGAAAACACCTCGCCGGTTGATATCCTGACGGTAACCGCCCAGCTGCGTAAGCAGGGCGAGCTGGAAATGGTTGGCGGCGCTTACTACATAACGCAACTAACCGAGCGCGTGGCCTCGGCTGCGAATATTGAATATCATGCCCGTATCATTATCCAAAAGTTTATTCAGCGCGAATTGATCCGTATATCTACGGATGTAATTACAAGCGCTTATGAGGATACCAGCGACGTACTGGAAATGCTGGACAGGGCAGAAAAAAACCTGTTTGATATCGCCCAGAACAACCTGCGTCGCGACTCGCGCAAGATGGATGATATTGTAAAAGAATCATTAAACGAAATTGAAAAGCTACGCGAAAAAACCGACGGCTTAACCGGTGTAGGCTCCGGCTTTACCGACCTGGACCGCATGACTTCGGGCTGGCAAAAATCCGATCTTGTAATTATTGCGGCTCGTCCGGCGATGGGTAAAACCGCATTCGTATTAACGTGTGCACGTAATGCGGCTGTAGATTTTAACAAGCCGGTGGTAGTGTTCTCACTCGAGATGTCATCCGTACAGTTAGTGAATCGTTTGATATCGGGCGAAGCCGAAATTGAGCAGGAGAAGATACGTAAAGGTAAAATGGAGGAATGGGAATGGCAACAGCTCCACTCCAAAATTGGCCGGCTGGAACAGGCTCCTATCATCATTGACGATACGCCGGGTTTGAACATCTTTGAATTTCGCGCTAAGTGCCGCCGCTTAAAATCACAGTACGATATTCAGATGATTATCATCGATTACCTGCAGCTCATGTCGGGCAAAACAGATGGCAAAGGTGGCGGTAACCGTGAGCAGGAAATTGGTAGCATTTCGCGTTCATTGAAAACGGTGGCCAAAGAATTGAACGTACCGGTAATTGCACTTTCGCAGTTGAGCCGTGCAGTAGAAAACCGCCCCGGTGGTTCAAAAAAACCGATGCTGTCCGATTTACGTGAATCTGGTTCTATTGAGCAGGATGCGGATATGGTACTGTTTCTGTACCGCCCGGAATATTACGGTTTGGAGTACGATGAAGACAACAACCCTACCAAAGGCGTTGGCGAGGTTATTATTGCCAAGCACCGTAACGGTGAAACCGGCACCGTGCGCTTACGCTTTATTGGTAAGTACGTAAAATTTGCCGACTTAGAGCAAAACATGGACTACATGCCACCTGGAGGCGGCAGTGGCGGACATGACGCCTTTAGCGGACTTGCACCATCAGCCGGATTTGACAGCAATCCGGGCAACATCATCATCCGCCCGTCCCGTATGGACGATATGGATGACGAAGCACCATTCTAAGAACTAAAAAATCAATCCTAATACAACGCCGATGATGATAATTATCGGCGTTTTTAGTTTGGTGAAGTATAGTAACGAAAACGCCCCTGCCATAATGCCGTAGGCTAAAAGGTTAGCGCCAAAAGGCTTGATCAATAAGATGAGTGCCGTTACCATGAAACCGACAGCCACAGCATTAATGCCGCTCAACGAATTTTTGATACGGGCGATTTTTTTCAAATCCTCCCAAAAAGGCACTATGAACAGGATAAGTATTAGCCCCGGCAAATTGATTCCTATAACGGCTACAATGCTGCCTATGATTTGTCCGCCTAAGCCATAGCCCTGATTGCCCAGGCTTATTGCACCTACAAAAGAGGTGAATGAAAAGGTTGGTCCGGGCAATGCCTGTTGCAGGGCATAGCCCGATAAGAATTCGGAGTTGGTTAGGTAATGTTTTAATTCAACAAACTCAGTATACATCAGCGGCACCAGCACCTGGCCTCCGCCAAAAATTAAAATCCCGTTACGGTAAAAGTTCTCAAACAAACGTACCGGCAAACTGAAAGGCGATGTGCGATTAATAACTGCGCCCAGTGCGGCAAAAAACAACAGGATACCTATAAAGTACCCTACCTTTTTTGGATTTACGTTTGAGAATAGCTTCACCCGCAAGTCATCCTCAACCGGCTGGGTTTCAAGAGCCGATGAAATGATGCCACCCAGCAAAATGAGCAATGGAAATGCATATGGGTTTTGCAGTATCAGCGTGGCAATTAACGAACCTGCCGCCAGCACCTTACTTACTTGCGATTTTAAAAACTTTTGGCCGAAGGTAAAGGCTGCGTAAGCTACTATACCAACGGCAGCTGGTTGTATAAAACGTAGCACCTGATCAACCCTGCCGCTTGCCGCAAAGGTTCTATAAAATATAGCCGCCAGGCACATTACTACGGCCGATGGTAAAATCCAGATCAAGAAAGTAAGTATAGCCAGCTTTAACCCACCAACTTTCCAGGCCACACCAACCAGTGTTTGGGTTGATGATGGCCCCGGCAAAACCTGCGAGAGTGCGTTGAGTTCCATCAGCTCTTCTTCGGTAATATAATGGCGTTTTTCAACAAATTCGCGCAGCAAAATTGCTACGTGAGCCTGCGGCCCACCAAAGGTGGTGAACGCGTATATGAGCGCATCACGCAAAAAAAGCAGCTGTCTCTTTCTCAATGGATAAGAATTTTATGCACCTGTAGCAGTTGCCTTCACTTAATAATCATCATCGTCATCATCAAAAAGGCCGCTTGCCTGGTTGTAGGCCGATTGCAATTCGGAATAAGCATGGTTATCGCGCTTTTCGCGGGTAATCTGCATACCTTTTTGATAGGTAGCAATGGCCTCGTCCTTACGGTTAAGTGTTTCGTATAATTTACCCAGGTGATAGTAAGTACCGGTGTAGCCGGGATGCTCGTTTACCAGCTTTTCATAATAATATAATGCCTTATCGGTTTCACTAAGGCGCAAATATTCTGTAGCCAGCGCGTATTGTAAAAATTCGTCGTTAGGCTCATTTTCTAAAAATTCCAGCAATTTTTGTAACCGGTTTGCCTGCATTTTTAACTGTGTTTTTTTTGATTAATTTTGTGCAGTCCAATTACATGCGGCTGCAACATGGGTGCAAATGTACTGTTTGTATGTAAACCCGCCTACAAACAAAGCAGCTTATTGCTTTAAAATGCTAGAGCAGGACAAAAATAGATTTAAAAGTATGCACTTAAACGCAACAAAGGGCACGGTGCTGGGTTTATTGAATAATTAAAATACTTGCAAGATACATTTAGCGTATCCTAACCGATTACGGCACGAATAATGCCGTTAATCTTAAAACAATAAGGTTTGTTGTGATGGGTAATAACATGAAAAAAATCAAGCTCGACATTGTAGGCTTATCTTACAGCCAAACACAATCGGGCGCATATGCTTTGGTTTTGGGCGAAGTGAGCGGACGCCGCAGGCTGCCCATCATCATTGGCAGTTTTGAGGCGCAGGCCATTGCTATTGAAATTGAAAAAATGACGCCAAGCCGCCCGCTTACCCATGATTTGTTTAAAAGCTTTGCGCAAGCTTACCATATCACCATTCAGGAAGTAATTATTTACAATCTGGTTGATGGAATTTTTTATGCCAAACTGATCTGCTCGGATGGTAAAAAGAATGTGGAAATCGATGCACGCACTTCTGATGCTATTGCAATGGCTGTACGTTTTGATTGTCCTATATATACCCACGAGTTTATACTTTCAACTGCGGGTATTGTGATTGAAGGTAATGATTTTGTATACCTTGAAAATATTGGCGAGGCTGCTGAAGACAAACCGGCAGCATCAGGTGCGGCTAATTATGCCTCGTTGAGTGAGGACGAACTGAAAGCCAAATTACAGGAAGCCCTTACAGAAGAAGCTTATGAAAAGGCAGCCAAAATACGTGACGAATTAAACAAACGTAAGGCATCTTAACCTTTTCAGTTTCCCTGAACGCATTAATGATATACCCTATCTTAAAATTATGAATCTGATATAAACAGAGCAGCTCCCGGGGGCTGCTCTTGTATTATTACGTAATGCTGAGATAGCGTTTTCTAATCCCGCATTATTTCCCTAATTTTCGTCTTTTAATTTAACATTGATTATAACTTGTTTTTAAAAACGGGCACTTTATGAATATTAAGTTTCGCTTGATTCTGATGAATTTTTTGCAATTTTTTATTTGGGGAGCGTGGCTACTCACAATTGCAACTTATTGGTTTCAGAATAAGCATTGGTCTAGCGCACAGTTTTCGGCTATTTTCTCTACAATGGGTATTTCATCTATTTTTATGCCTGCTCTAATCGGCATTCTGTCTGACCGCTTTATTAATGCCGAAAAGCTGTATGGCATCTTGCATATTTTAGGTTCACTGGTGCTGTTCAGTTTACCTTTAGTTACAAATCCCGCCACATTCTTCTGGGTTATGCTGTTAAATATGTTATTTTACATGCCTACCCTTTCACTATCTATTACTGTTGCTTACTCAGCCTTTAAACAGTGCAACCTCGATGTAGTAAGAGATTACCCACCTATCCGTATATGGGGAACTATAGGCTTTATTGCTGCGCTATGGACTGTTAGCTTAACCCATAACGAAACATCTGCCAATCAGTTCTACATTGCATCAGCTGTATCATTGGGTTTGGGCCTGTATGCCTTTACCTTACCTAAAGCCCCACCATTGTTAGGTAAAAACGACAATCAATCGTTAGGAAACCGACTTGGACTAAATGCATTTGCTTTATTTAAGCAGCCCAAGTTTGCTATCTTCTTCATGTTTTCAATGTTGCTGGGTGCAGCGCTACAATTAACCAATGCCTACGGTGATACGTTTTTACACGACTTTGCTAAAATAGATAAATACAAAAGCTCAATAGCAGTTGAATACCCTGCTATTATCATGTCCATTTCTCAAATATCTGAAACCTTATTTATTCTGGCTATTCCGTTCTTTTTACGCAAGTTTGGCATTAAATACGTCATGTTGTTCAGCATGGTGGCCTGGGTATTACGGTTTGGTTTATTTGCTTTTGGCGATCCGGCAGGTGGCCTATGGATGATTGTTCTTTCATGCATTGTTTATGGCATGGCTTTCGACTTTTTTAATATATCCGGCTCCTTATTCGTTGAAACGCAAACTACGCCTGCTATTCGTGGAAGTGCACAAGGTTTGTTTATGATGATGGTAAACGGTTTTGGTGCCATGTTCGGCAGCATTGCCAGTGGCTTCCTGATTGACAATTTCTTCACCTTTTCCGATAAGAGCAAGGATTGGCATAACATCTGGCTTTGCTTTGCAGCCTACGCACTGGTAATAGCTTTGGTATTTCCGTTTGTATTCCGTTATAAACGAAACGCAGCTTTAGAAAATGCTATAAAGCACGCTTAAAAATTTATATATTTCAGATGATTTAACTTCTGCCAGGGTGATTCAAATCCTGGCAGATTCCTTAACACAATTTATTCAACCTTAGTGAATGAAAAAGCACTACCGTCACGAAAATGATTGTTTGAACTGCGGAACCGAATTAGGTGGTAAGTTTTGCCACCATTGCGGCCAGGAAAATTTGCAGATCAAAGAAAGCTTTGGCCACATGCTTAACCATGCCGTAAGCGATTACTTCCATTTTGACCATCAATTTTTCCACACCCTGCGGCCGCTGTTCCTGAAACCGGGCAAGCTTACCAACGAATACATGGCAGGCAGACGGGCGCAGTACCTGCACCCGGTAAAGATGTATATCTTCATCAGTCTTGTGTATTTCCTGTTATTGTTTAAAGTTTCGCATTCCGCTGATGCAGTTCAGATTGAAGGTAACAGCGAGTTTTCTACCGAGCAGCAAAAAGAAATCAACGAAGCAATTGCCGTTAACCCAATGTTGTCTGCCAAGCAAAAGCAATCTATACAGCAAACCATTGAGAGCAAGCAAAAAGACAAGAAAGTTAAAAATGACGAAGGCGGCACTTTAGACCACGTGATAGACGGCGATGGTAAAGCGCCGAAAACATACGAAAGCTATCTGGAACAACAAAAAAAGCTATCAGCCAAAGACCGTGATGGCTGGATACAACGTATGGCTGTAAAGAAAGCTTACGCCTGGAGCAAAAAAGGTAAAAGCTCGGAAGAAATAAAAGAAGCTTTTTGGGAAGCGCTTTTACATAACATTCCTAAAATGATGTTTATTATGTTGCCGCTTTTTGCGCTGCTGCTTAAACTGGCGTTTTATAAAAATAAAAAGTTTTATGTAGAGCACTTAATTTACAGTATACACCTGCATTGCTTCCTGTTTCTGTTTTTAGCTGCACTAATGCTTTTGCAGATGGCGCTGCCAGAAGGTTTTATGGAAGGACTTATCATACTATTTGCTATAGGGGTAATTGGCTGGTATGTGTTCCGTTCACTTAAAACAGTATACCATCGCAGCAGTATCCGTACCTTCACTAAAATGTCATTTGTTACACTCACATACGCTATCGTATTTATGATAGGATTTATCACAGTGCTTGCTATTACGGTAGCAACCGGCGCGTAAACTATACAAGTAGTAGTAAACAAAAAGGCGCTATGTATAATACATAGCGCCTTTTTGTTGGTTAATTGGAGTTACATGCCATGTGGTTTCAGTACCACTTTTACACATTCGTCTTGTTTATTTTTAAAGATATCGAACGCATGTGCAACTTCACTTAGCGGAAGCTTATGTGAAATGATATCATCCAGCACTACCTTTTCCTGCTTTACCAGCTCAATCAGGTGATCAATATAGTTTAGCACCGGTGCCTGGCCTTGTTTGATGGTGATACCCTTATCAAACATCCGGTGTACCGGGAAGTTATCATAAGGCGTGCCGTAAACGCCTACCACGGTTACTGTACCACCCCGGCGCACTGCTTTAAAACAGTTTTCGAGTACTTTGGAACTGCCTTTTTCAAAGTTAAGCGTTGCTTTCAGCTTTTCGAGCATGTTACGTTCAGCTTCAAAACCCACCGCGTCTACACATACATCCGCGCCGCGGCCACCTGTCATCTCACGGATGGCTTCGATCGGATCAACCTTATTCGGGTTAATGGTATCTACTTTATTTACTTCTTTAGCTCGCTTTAAACGATAATCCAACGGGTCAATAGCAATCACGCGGCTTGCACCGTTGATCCAGGCTGCTTTCTGCGCCATCAGCCCCACCGGGCCCGAGCCGAAAATTGCCACAACTTCGCCACCTTTTAATTGCGCCCAGTCAATAGCCGACCATCCTGTCGGGAAAATATCGGTTAAGAACAACACTTGCTCATCGGTCATGTTATCAGGCACAATGCGCGGACTCACATCAGCGTAAGGTACACGTACGTACTCGGCTTGCCCGCCGCTGTAACCGCCATACAGGTCGGTATAACCAAACAGTGCACCACCTTTTTGGTCGAGCAAATCACCGTTAGGGCCATAGTGCTCATGATTGGAATTTTCACAGTGCGGACTTGCACCATGCGTACAGAAAAAGCAATGGCCACAGGCGATAGGGAAAGGTACTACTACGCGGTCGCCCCGTTTCAGGTTCTTTACCGCCGGACCAACCTCTTCTACTACTCCCATAAACTCATGACCCATAATAAGGTCTTTTGCTTGCGGGATGCCCCCATCGTAAATATGTAAATCAGATCCACAAATTGCGGTTGAGGTTACTTTCAAAATAACGTCACTACCTTCTTCAATCTTCGGATCTTCCACGGTATCATAGCTGATATCGCCGGGTTTGTGAAATACTGCTGCTTTCATGATAGATTTTAATTTTGATATGTGTTAGTATCAGTCACTAAAAATCCAACAAAGGCAAATCATTATAGTTTCAGTTAAATTCCATTATCTGTTTAAACGTGCAAATAAGAAAGGCCTCTTGCGCAATTGCACAAGAGGCCTTTCTTATTTAGCTAATTAAGCTTGCAGCTTATAGCGCAAATAAGCGGTAACCCAGAGTAAGATTAAACATATTGATGCGTGTTTTATCGCCCACATCGTTGCTTACTTTATTTAAACCCAGCTCATAACGTAAATCAAGCGATACCCGTTGAATATCCAGGCCTGCACCAAACTGCCAGGCATAATTGGCGTCTTTATAGCGCAAGTGGGTGGCGTTACCAACCTGAGTACCAAAATTCTGATCCTGATCTTTATTTATGGCAAAAGACAATAGCGGACCGGTATTTAAGCGGCCACCAAAGCCCAACGCACCAAATTTGGTACCTACTAACAGCGGTACATCAATACTGGTAAACTTAGCGCGGTTAACTGCGCCGTCGCTGCCTTTAATATCTACATTTTTACCGGTAATGTATAGCTCTGGTTGAAAGTGTACACCAGCACCGCCTATTCTTGCCCAAAAACCAGCCAAGTAACCGGCACGGCTATCACTGCTCAGTGTATTATCGGTTGAAAACTGTGATAGATTGACACCAGCTTTTGCACCAAATTGAAAGGTAGGTAACAATTGTGCCGATGCGGAACCTGCCGTTAGCAGGCTTAATGCCAAAAGGTAAAATAGTTTTTTCATAAGTATTCAAGTGTATAGGCCTAACAACGCAATTTAAATTTTGTGCGGTTTGTTAGTGACTTTCCGCTGCAAAGTAAGCTAACACTACTATAACGACAAGCGCCCCTGATAGTAATCCAATATTTTGGTACGGATGTAGTAATCGTACCGTGCGTTGATCAGGTTGTTATTGGCCCTATCCAAGTTGTTTTTGGCTACAATATAATCTACCGAGTTGAGCACACCGGAGTTAAAGCGAATTTCGGCCGTACGAAAAGACTCCTGAAAGGCAGCTACCTGTTCTGTCGAAATCTGGTACCGCTCGTAAGCGGTGGTCATGTTCAGGTAAGCCTGTTCAACATCCTGCCTAAGCTTTATACGGGTACTCTCCTCTACGTACTTTGCCTCCTGCAAATCAATTTTGGCTAAAGCCACCCGGTTACGGCTTTGAAACGCATTCAAAATCGGAATTTGTAAACCAAGATTAACCTGGGTGTTGTAGTTATTTTTGAACTGGCTCATATAGCCAATCTTTTCATTTCTATAAATACGATCTGTAGCGTATACGGCCTGGTTACCCGAAGGTGTTTTGATGTAAGATCCGGTATTCACTTCTGCTGAATCAATAAGCGTTGAACGCTGGGCGGCGCTCGAATAGCGCGTGGCAATACCGCCGCTAAGCGCTAATATAGGTAACAGGCTTCCTTTTGCTGCTTTTACCTGCCTTTCGGCACTTTGCCTGCGCAAGCTGGCTGCTTTTACATAAGGTAAATCTTGCAGCGCAATGTCAAATACTTGGTTAGGTGTAGCTGTGTATTTACCGGGCACCTCGCTGGCTGTAAGCCGTTGCAAGGTTATGGAACGGCTGTAAGGCACATTCATTATTTGCAACAAATTAAGCTTGGATGCCTCAAGCGAGTTACGGGCGCTGATAACATTGATCTGATCGGTAGCATACTGGCCTTTTACATCATAATAATCTGATGGTTTTACTGCGCCGTTTTTGTTAAGTACTTCCAGCCGTTGCAACTGCTGGCGCGATACTTCGGCCTGGTTTTTAGCTTGTATCATTAAATCCGAGTTGCTGATGGCTTGCAGGTAGGTAGTAATTACATTTAATGTAATATCATTTTTTGCCTGCTGGAAATCCATTTGCCCGGCCTGGTAGGCTAAAGCGGTGCGCTTGATACTGTTTTGAATAGATAAGCCGTTAAAAAGTACCAAGCTCGCATTGGCGCTATAATCGGCCGATGTGATGCTCTGATTAAGATAAGTATTGGTAAACGGATCTAAACCACGACCATTACTTAAGCCATGATTAACCGTGCCGTTTAATGTAGGCAGCAAATTTGCCCGCTGCTGCTGCCAGTATATACGGCTTCGCTCCATCTCAAACTCGCTCTTCTTAACATCCAGATTATTACGTACGGCAATATCAATACATTGTTGTAAGCTGTAAACCGAATCGGTTTGCGCAAATACCTTGTTGCCGGTTAGTATGGCAATCAAAATGGCGATAGGATAAAAATAACGCATAGCCATATCAGATAAGGGTTGATGATGCGATTTTACCATCCAGAAGCTCGATAATGCGCGAACCATACTGGGCGTTCTTTTCTGAGTGTGTAACCTGGATAATCGTTACACCATCCTCTTTGTTCAGCTTACTGAAAAGCTCCATGATCTCCTCGCCCTGCTTTGAGTTCAGGTTGCCGGTAGGCTCATCGGCCAAAAGCAACTTAGGTTTGCCAATCAGGGCACGTGCAACGCCTACTAATTGCTGTTGTCCGCCCGAAAGCTGCGAAGGGAACAGGTCTTTTTTACCCACGATATTAAAGCGATCCAGTATATCGGCAACCAGTGCTTTGCGCTCGCTGCTTTTTACATTTTGGTAGATAAGCGGCGTTTCGATGTTTTCATAAACGGTAAGCTCATCTATCAGGTGATAAGCCTGAAATACAAAACCTATATTCTGCTTGTATAATGCCGACCGCTGTTTTTCTTTTAGCTGATGTACTGCTTCACCAAGCAGGTAATGGTACCCTTCGGATGGCTCATCAAGCATCCCAATGATATTCAGCAAAGTGGACTTGCCTGAGCCTGATGGGCCCATAATAGATATAAATTCGCCTTTGTCTACATCCAGATCGATGCGATTAAGTACGTATGTTTTGCTGCCGCCAGCTTGATAATATTTGGATATTTGCTTTAGTGATAGCATATAGGATTGTTTAAGTTGCCCCGATGAAATTTTAGAATAATATCTGTGTTAATACCCTACCACTATTCAAATGCATACCAATGTAATAACAAATTATATGTCAACAACTTACAACAAATCATACACACTAAACTTGTCCGTTTGCGAAACAAGGTTGTGCGGTTTTGATACACCGTATGCACAAAAAAACCGGTAAGCTATTGCTTACCGGCGCGAATTTAGTTTAGGTATTTAATAACTGTATTTACTCGCTGCGTAAACTTTTAACCGGGTTGGCCACCGCGGCTTTTATAGCCTGGAAACTGATGGTGATAAAGGCAACCAGCATGGCCAGTAAGGCCGCGGCGGCAAACACCCACCATTGCAGGTGAATGCGGTAAGCAAAGCCCTGCAACCAACGGTCCATAAGCCACCATGCAACCGGGAAAGCAATAAAAGCCGCAAGCAGTACCAGCTTCACAAAATCGCCCGAAAGCATGAACACAATGCGTGTCACACTGGCACCTAACACCTTGCGTATACCAATTTCTTTATTGCGCTGCATCACAATCATGATTGAAATAGCCAATAAGCCAATGCACGATATAATGATGGCAATAATGGCCCCACTTACAAATATTCCCGACAAACGCTTTTCGCCCTGATACTGCCGTTCTGTATTTTCATTCAGCCACGAGCCTCTGAACTCTGTGTTAGTAAACTCCGCATGCCAGCTTTTCTGTATGCGATCAAATGTTTGTACCAAACTAGCCGGCTTTACCTTTACATACACGTAATTAATGGAATACTCTGGATTCATCGTCAGCGTCAACGGTTCAATTTCTTCGTGCAACGACCGGAAGTTGTAATTTTTTACAATGCCAATAATCTGGGCCGGCTTCTTGTCGTCATTCATTGGCAGGAAGGAACCTACCAGATTTTTGCCCCCTAACTTAGCCGCCATCGCCTCGTTAATCACAATAGCCGTGGTATCGCCGCTGTATGTCCGCGAAAAATCGCGTCCCTCAAGCAGTTTGATATCCATCGTTTGTAGATAATCGTAATCTACACGCTCAATATGCGTACGTATTTCATGCCCTTTGTAATTAAAGCCTTGTATTGAGGTCCGCATAGAGCCATCGGTGCCCCGTCCCATATTATTGTATGCGCCGCTTACCGATAGCACAGCCGGATCGTTGCCGAGTTTGTTACGCATTATTTGTAATACGTTGGAGCCAACCTCATTATAGCCTGTTGGGATACTTAAAACCTCCATTTTATTATAGCCCAGCGGCTTACTTTGAAGATAGTGAATTTGCTGCCAGGTAATGATGGTGCAAATAGTAAGCAAAGTTGACAATGAGAATTGCACCACTAATAAACTGTTGCGCAATTTACCCGGCTTGGCAGCTACCATATTACCCTTCAGTACGCTAACCGTTTTATACCGAATCATGATCAATGCGGGGTAAAAGCCGGCAATAACAGTAATAAGGGCAAACAGCATTATACAGCCCGATAACTGAGCCGGCTGCAATAACATACCGATAGTTATATGGCTTCTGAAGATGGCCTTAAATGTCGGCATAGTCAATCCGGCTAAAAGCACGCCAAGCATAGTAGCACCCAGGCAAACCATTACGGTTTCTATCCAGAATTGCGTTAGTAGCTGCCATTTACCTGCACCCAAAGTTTTACGTACGCCCACCTCGCGCGAACGGGTAAACGCCCGGGCTATGGACAGGTTGATGAAGTTGATACATGCTATAATGAGAATAAAACAACCAACAATGAGTAAGCTGATCACGTAAATTTTGCTTACCGGGCTGCCTTCCGTACCGCCCATGTTTACGCTGAAGTGATTATTGGCAAATGGAGCCAAATGCAGGGAGAACACATTACCATCCGCATCCGGTTTTGCACCATCGCTTTTCAATGCTTCGATAGATCTGGTGAAGTGCTTTTTGGTAAACGGCTGCATCCGCCGGGTAAAGGTTGACGGATCAAAATCTTCTTTCATCTGCACAAAAACCAGATGGGTCCAGTTATCCCACTGGTTAATGTTGTCCTTATAAATAGAATTGTTTTCGAAGCGGATGAGCATATCAAACAGTATCCCCGAATTACTAGGTATGCTTTTAGCAACTCCGGTAACCATAAAGCTGGCAGGCTTATCTTCTATCTTCAATAAGATAGTTTTACCTATCGGCTCTTGGTTACCAAAAATTGATTTGGCCGCTTCTTCTGTAAGTACCACGTTATTAAGCCCAGATAATACGTTACTGCTATTCCCTTTAGCCAGCGGGAAGGTGAACATCTTCAAAAAGTCTTCGTCAACATAATGTGCATCCAAGTCCAGTTCTTTATTGGCATAACGTACTACCACGCCGCTATTTGCCGAGCGGCTTACATACTTCACTTCCGGATATTCGGCCTTTAAAGCCGGCAAGAAAGGAACCGGCATCGATGTACTGGCATCATCGCCCTGCGGACGATGAGATACGCTGTAAACCTGATAAATATCTTTCAGGTTGGTATGAAAACGATCATACGAAAACTCATAATGAACAGTAAGAAAAAGCAAGGTGCAGCAAGCAATGGCTACCGATAACCCCACCACGTTCATGGCGTTAAATATTCTGCCTTTCCAAAGATTGCGCCAGGCAGTTTTAATGTAGTTTTTTAACATAAAGCATTTGATGTTTACTAATTAAACAATTGATCAGAACACTATTGGCTTACTCGCTTCGTAAGCTTTTAACCGGGTTGGCTAAAGCCGCCTTGATGGCTTGATAGCTAACGGTGAGCAATGCAATTAAAATCGTTGCTATTGCCGCCACCAAAAACACCGGTAAACCCAGCTTTATGCGATACTCATAGCCTTTTAACCATTCACTCATGGCATACCAGGCAACCGGCACTGCAACGATAAATGCTATAATTACCAAAATCAGGAAATCGCGTGAGAGTAAAGCCGTGATGCGCAATACCGATGCCCCCAATACCTTGCGTACGCTAATTCAAAAAAATAGCCGTTTATTTTGTACCCGGGTTAACATGCTCGCTGATGCCCAGCGAGTCGGTAATGTGCTTGATTAGTGCATTCTTTTTCTGGCTGCTCATTCCTTGTACGTTCCATGTGCGGTCGTAATTAAAAGCTTTACCTTGTTTGCTACCGCTAAAGCTGAGGTGGAGCGTCTTCCCATTATCGTTGATAGAAGAATGGTAATCATCGTGGTTGCCCGTGGTGGAACTACTTATAGGTGTCGGCGGCGTAGGCGGAGCAGGTGGCTTGGGCGCATCTGCAACCCCGAGCGAGTCGGTAATGCGTTTAACCAGTGCATCCTTATCAGTTTTGCTCCACCCTTTCACATCGAAACTCTTGTTGTAGCTAACGGCCTTGTCACCTGATGTTCCATGTATGTCAATACGCAATGTAACGCCGTCATCATGAATGCTTTTATGCAGCTCCTGATGTACGCGCTTTTGTGCGGCGGCTGTATATAGGCAGCCCAAAAGCAATATGATTGTGAAAAGGTTTTTCATGATTATCGATTTAATGTTATGTGTTTGAAGTGCTTACATCATTATGTTTTCCATCACGGTTTGGCCATCCAACAGGCGTACAATGCGATGGCTGTAGCGGGCATCATGTTCGGAGTGCGTTACCATGATAATAGTTGTTCCCTGCTCGTTCAGATCGGTTAGCAGCTCCATTACTTCGTTGCCATTACTGCTGTCCAGGTTACCGGTAGGCTCATCGGCCAGTATAAGCTTAGGTTTGTTTACCACGGCACGTGCAATAGCTACACGCTGTTGCTGGCCGCCCGATAACTGCTGCGGATAGTGGTTGCGGCGGTGCATAATCTGCATCTTAGTAAGCACTTCCTCTACCCGGCTTTTGCGCTCTGATGTACTAACGCCGGTATAAATGAGTGGCAGTTCTACATTCTCAAATACTGTAAGCTCATCAATCAGGTTAAAGCTCTGAAATACAAAACCTATATTATGCTTGCGCAGATCGGCCCGCTTGCGTTCGTTAAAATGAGCCACTTCTGTACCGTTAAACAGGTAGCTACCTCCGTCCGGATCATCAAGCAAGCCAAGTATATTCAGCAGCGTTGATTTACCACAGCCAGATGGGCCCATTATGGCTACAAACTCACCGGTTTTAATTTCAAAATTCAGTTTATTCAGGGCAATCGTTTCTACCTCTTCGGTACGGTAAAACTTTTCAAGGTTTGTTATCTGTATCATTAGGCCTCCTTACCCCTCCGAATTACCGGGCGGGCTTTTATTGTTTTAATTGTGATTGTTCGTTATTTTCTATCTATATCGTTTGCGCGTTATCGCGCTCTGCTTTACACTCCTCAGTTATACTTCAATATTACTGCTTCAGCACCAGCTCTTGCATATCTCCGTAATTATCATAGCTGGATGTAACCACCTTATCGCCCGGTTTTAAGCCCTGCATTACTTCGTAATAGTCGGGGTTTTGGCGTCCCAGTTGCACATCAACACGATAGGCGGTCTTGCCATCATCGCTTAACTTGTAAACCCAGTTTCCGCCTGTTTGCTGGTAAAAGCCGCCCTTGGGTACCAGCAAGGCCTGCGTTTCATCGCTCAATGCCAGGCGTATCTGTAAGGTTTGGCCACGGCGAATATCTTTTGGCATGGGGCCGTCAAACTGCATATCTACCTGGAACCTGCCGTTGTTTACCTGGGTGTATACCTTTTTTATTTTGAGCTTGTAGGTTTTATCAGCCAGGATAAAATCTGCCATCAAACCGTTGAAAACACGGGTAATGTAATGCTCATCAATATCTGCCCGCACTTTAAAACCCGATAGTACATCCAGTTGTCCTAAGCGCTCGCCTTTATTCTTATTCTGGCCAATCTCGGCATCCATGGAAGTTAGCTGCCCATCAACCGGCGCCCTTACTACCAGGTCTCCTACCTTTTTGCGCATCAGGTCTAATGTTGATTTCATATGTGCGTACGATTCTTTCGATTGCGAATTTTGCTGCTGAGTGGAAGTCGAGTCCTGATTCAGTATCTGGGTTGTAAGACGCTTTCTGCGCTGTGCATACTGATAATCATTCTCTGCTTTTTGAAACTCCTGCAAACCAATAGCTTTTTGGTCGTACAGCTTTTTATCCAGCTCGTAAATACGCCTGGCCTCTTTCAGGCTACTTTCCACCTCTGCCATCTGGTTTAGCTTGCTGATGGTGTTCTGGCGCGAGTTGTCATGTGATATCTGCATCTGCGTAAGTACGTTGAACACTGCCGTTTCCTGATTAGCCAGATTTAACTCCAAATCGGTATTAGATAACTTCAGTATGGGGTCGCCTTTTTTCATGGTGGCGCCATCTTCAACAAACAGTTTTTCAACCCGGCCACCTTCTACTGCATCAAGGTATATGGTAGTAACAGGTAAAACGGTTCCGTTAACCGGTATAAACTCCTGAAAAGGGCCTTTTTTTACTTCGCTGATGGTAATGCGCTCTACATCCACATTTAACTTGCTTTTGCCGGATGTTAAATATACACTGCCAGCTACCAATGCTACCACGGCGGCAATACCGCCAATAGTCATCAGCCTTTTGCTGTTCCATTTTTTTTGCTGTATAACTCTGTCCACGTGTAAATATAATTTGCAATAACATATATAAAGCTTGTGCCACACATTAAAACCTTAACTTACAGCATATTACAGCATTGTCTTATACAAAGCCGTACGCTTGCATTACAACAAGTGTTCGCTTACGATACAGTTGCTTACACAAGTTAAATACAGCATTTAACTGATGTACAATTACTTAGTTGTATGGATACTGAATTGCTATTGTAAGGACATGTTAGCTGGTTAGTAAGGAAAGCTGATGTAACCAGAGATATTTTATACTTTTAGAAATCATAGGTAACTTAACTTTATACAACTGAACCCACATGATACTTAAAAAAGCAACTGTACTGGTTGTTGACGACGATACGGACGTATTAACGGCGGTGAAACTGCTGCTTAAAACAGAAGTTCGTGAAATAATTACCGAAAAAAATCCCGAGAACATCAACTCGTTGCTTACCCGCAATGCAGTTGATTTGGTATTGCTGGATATGAACTTTAACAGCGCTATCAATACAGGTAACGAAGGCATATACTGGCTTCGCAAAATTAAAGAGTGGAAACCTAATATTTGCGTAATTATGATTACTGCTTACGGCGATATTGACCTAGCCGTACGCTCGCTGAAAGAAGGTGCTAACGACTTTGTGGTGAAACCCTGGCATAACGAAAAGCTGATTGAAACCATCACCGATTTACTGGATAAAAAGGAAGCCCCTAAGCAAGCAAAAGTTAGCGTAAAAAGCACGGCCGGCACTACGGCCATTTTGGGCGACGATGAGGTAATGCAGGATATCTTTTATAAGGTAAATAAAATTGCACCTACCGATGCGAACATACTCATACTGGGCGAAAACGGCACAGGGAAAGATTTGATGGCCAAGGCTATTCATGAACGGTCACTGCGCGCAAACAAGCCGTTTGTGAAGGTTGATGTAGGAGCACTAACCGATACATTATTTGAGAGCGAGTTGTTTGGTCACAAAAAAGGTGCCTTTACCGATGCACGCGAAGACCGCATGGGTCGTTTTGAGGAAGCACACGGCGGTACCTTGTTTTTAGATGAGATTGGCAATATCAGTCTGCAGCAACAGGCTAAGCTGCTAACTGTATTACAAAACCGGCAGGTAACCCGTTTGGGCACCAATAAACCGGTTGATATTGACATACGGTTAATTTGCGCCACCAACGTACCGCTAATGGAACTGGCAAACGAAAATCGTTTTCGCAAGGATTTGATATACCGTATAAATACGGTGGAGATTACCATGCCCCCATTACGCAAGCGTAATAACGACATCATATTGCTGGCCCGCCATTTTGCGCAGCTATATGCAACCAAGTACACAAAATCAGCCATTGATTTTGATCATACCGCTGTACAAAAGCTAAAGCAATACAACTTTCCGGGCAACGTGCGCGAGCTACAATATACCATTGAACGAGCCGTAATTATGGCTGATGCACCTGTGCTGGGCGCAGATGATCTGCTGTTTTCATCATTGGAAAAATCAGTTACGGAAACGCCTGATATGGATAACGTGCCTTTAAGCACAATGGAAAAGAACGCCATTTTGAAGGTGATTGATAAGCATAACGGCAACATAACCCGCGCCGCCAAAGAACTGGGCCTCACCCGAACTGCTTTATACCGCCGATTGAACAAGTATGAGATTTAAACAATATGAGTGGTGGCTAACTATAAAAGTATTGCTGCTATCAGCATTATTAGCGGCTGCTGCTTATTTTTTTATTAAAGCACAATATGCATTTGATATAGCGCTTTTACCTTTCATTATTTACCTGATTGCAAACCTGATACAATATTTAAAGAAAATACAAAAAGAGGTTGCCGAGTTTGCTGAGGCGGTTAAGTACCGCGATTTTTCCAGGCATTATGCTATCAAAACTGCTCCGGCAAGCGTGCAACAGTTAAGAGCAGGCTTTAATGAAATTAACGAAACCTACCAAACCATACGCCGCGAGCGCGAAACGCAGTATCACTACCTGCAAAATATTTTGGAACTGGTGGGTACAGGCATCCTTTCTTACGAGCAAAACGGTGGCGACACCGGCTGGATCAACGATGCTTGTAAACAATTGCTGGGCATTCCTTACCTGCGCAGCATTCATGCATTGGAGCTGCGCGATGCGGCACTGTATCACGAGATCATCAATCTTAAAGTGGGCGATAGTAAGGTGGTTTCTATTAACAGAGATCAACAGGTTATTAAAGTGCTCCTGACGGCAAGCATCATCCGCAATGAAGGCAAAATATACAAGCTGGTGGCTTTTCAGAACGTCAGCAATGCCATGGACGAGTCGGAATCAAACGCATGGCAAAAACTGCTGAACGTAATGACGCATGAGATCATGAACTCCGTTGCCCCTATCTCTTCCCTGGCAGATACTCTGAAAAACCGGCTGCAACAACCACAGATTGCCAACAGTGCCGTGAGTGCGGAGCTGGAAGACCTGGAACTGGGCATTGATACCATTAAGCGCCGCAGCGACGGCTTGCTGAAGTTTACCCAAAGCTACCGCAGCCTCAATAAAATCACTAAGCTGGAGCTTGAGAAAATCCTGGTTTATGATCTGTTCGAAAACCTGAACACGTTGATGCTGCCCACCCTCGAAAAGAAAAATATCGAGTTGGATATTGTGCTAAAAGATTTCAATCTTGCTATTGAGGCTGACATTAATTTGCTGGAGCAAGTAATGATTAACCTGTTGGTTAATGCAATTGAAGCGGTTAAAGACCAGGATGAGCCGCAAATAACCCTATCGGCCGAAGTGTTGCCCAGCCATAAAGCTGTACTAAAAATAGCAGACAACGGGATAGGCATGCCGCCCGAACTGCTCGACAAAATTTTCATCCCCTTTTTTAGTACCCGTAAAACAGGCAGTGGTATTGGCCTAAGCCTATGTAAACAAATTATGCTGATGCACAAGGGCAATATACAGGTACACTCAGTTGAAGGTAAAGGAACCGTGTTTACTTTGCAATTTAATTAGTTTTATGCGCTAAATGACAGGCCAGGCAGTTTTCTTACTACAAGCAAACATGCTTTCGCTGACAATTTGACAAGGTTTTTGCCTTTGGAACATGGCTTGATAAACAAGGTTCAGCAACTAAACACTAAATCCAAAAAACTACGCATATGCAAGAAAAAGGAACTATTTCGATCCACACCGAAAACATATTCCCTATCATCAAAAAATTCCTGTATTCTGATAATGAAATATTTCTGCGCGAGCTGGTATCCAACGCGGTTGATGCTACGCAAAAAATCAAACGCCTAGCATCACTCGGCCAGTATAATGGCGAATTGGGCAAGTTACAGGTAGAGGTAGCTTTTGATGAAACTGCCAAAACCATCACCATATCAGACAATGGTATCGGTATGACGGCTGATGAGATTAAGAAATACATCAACCAGATTGCTTTCTCGGGCGCTACCGAGTTCATGGAAAAATTCAAAGAAGCTAAAGACGCTAACGAGATCATTGGTCGCTTTGGTTTGGGCTTCTACTCTGCCTTTATGGTGGCCGATAAGGTAGAAATTCAGACGCTGTCTTACCAGGAAGGTTCTGAGCCGGCACGTTGGATTTGTGACGGCAGCACCGAATTTGAAATTAGTGAAGGCACCCGCACCACCCGCGGTACCGACATTGTTTTATACGTAAACAGCGAATCGGAAGAATTTGTGAGCCAGTATAAGCTGCAGGAAATTCTGGACAAATACGCTAAGTTTTTACCGGTCCCTATCAAGTTTGGTACTAAAACCGAGCAGGAGCCCGATGGCGAAGATGAAGAAGGTAAACCGAAATACTTATCAGTTGAGGTTGATAATATCATTAATGATACCAACCCGATCTGGACAAAATCACCTTCTGAACTGAAAGACGAAGATTATTTAAACTTCTACAAAGAGTTATATCCATTCTCGGAAGACCCACTGTTCTGGATTCATTTGAATGTGGATTATCCCTTCAACCTGACCGGCGTGCTGTACTTCCCGAAAGTGAAGAACGATTTCGAATTTCAGCGCAACAAAATTAAATTATTCTCCCGCCAGGTATTTATTACCGACGAAGTAAAAGATATAGTTCCTGAGTTTTTAATGCTGCTGCATGGTGTAATCGATTCGCCGGACATTCCGCTGAACGTATCGCGTAGCTTCTTGCAGGCCGATAGCAACGTAAAAAAGATCAACACTTATATTACTAAGAAAGTAGCTGATAAATTAAGTGAGTTGTTTAAAGCCGACCGCAAGGCTTATGAAGAAAAATGGTCGGACATTGGCTTGTTCGTAAAATACGGTTTCTTGAGCGATGATAAATTCTACGAAAAGGCTAAAGACTTTACTTTGTTAACCAACACCGCTAAAGAAAACTTTACGCTAACGGAATACAAAGAAAAGGTTGAGCCTGTACAAACAGATAAAGACGGCCAGCTGGTATACCTTTATACCAACGATCCGGCTAAGCAAGATGCGTTCATCCAATCGGCCACAAAAAAAGGTTACGATGTATTGCTGATGAATTCGCCTATTGACAACCACTTTGTTGGCCACCTGGAGCAAAAGCTGGAAAAGACCTCATTGAAACGTGTGGATGCCGATGTGGCAGACAAGCTGATTAAAAAAGATGATGCACCTGAAACTGTTTTAACGGAAGAACAACGCAACCAGGTAAAAGCAGTTTTCGAGAAAGCGATTACTAAACCAGGCTTTAAAGTAGAGCTGGAAAGCTTAAATCCGGAGGAATTGCCGGTAACCGTGACCATGGACGAGTTTATGCGCCGGATGAAAGATATGGCGGCTATGGGCGGCGGCGGTATGGGCTTTTACGGTAACCTGCCCGATAACTATAAAGTGGTAGTAAACGGCAACCATAAACTAATTAGCCGCATTATTGAAACAACCGACGAAAGCGCGCAGGCACAATTAGCCAAACAAGCGTTTGACTTGGCCCTGCTTTCACAAGGTTTATTAACCGGTGCAGAGCTGACCGAGTTTGTTAACCGCAGCGTTAGCCTGATTTAATTCATTTAAACATATAAAGCAAAAAAAAGCTACTCGAAAGGGCAGCTTTTTTTGCTTTATAACTATTTGAACGTTAAACAATTTGCCTTTTATTTAGTCTTATAATTCTATAACCAGTTATACGTTAGTTAAAACAGTAAAACACATTAGAATGAAAACGTTTAAATATTTAATACTCTTCATAGGCTTGTCTATTTTTACCAGTGCAGCCTGGGCGCAGGATAGTACAAAGACAGCGCGCAAAGCCGCCAAAGCAGCAGATATAAAAAAGCTATTGGAAGCTAAGCGTTTTGTATTCCAGGCGCAGTATGCAAACCCGCTTGGTGGTGGTGTAACCTCGCTTAATGGCAGGCTAATTAACATTACCCCTAATATTGGAGGCAGCAGCGGGCATGTGTATTTGAATTACAATTATGCCGTGAAGGTACGCCCCGATTCGGTGATTGCTTACCTGCCCTACTTTGGCCGTACCACATTCGATCCGCCAATTAACTCATCCGAAGGTGGCGTAAAATTCACTTCAACCAAATTTGGTTATGATGTTAAGCAGGGTAAAAAAGGAAACACCATCATCACTATCACCCCGCAGGATGCCGGATATTTCCGCAAAATGGTCTTTACTGTTTCATCCGAAGGCAGCACCTCGCTACAAATGACTATCACCAACCGTAATGCTATATCGTACGATGGTTATATAGCCGAAAAAGATTGAGGTAATCTGTACTTGTCTAAGAAATAGTAGCAAATAATTAAAGCGTTTCTCCATGCAAGTAGGATACTAAAAATATCACTGCATAGAGAAACGCTTTAATTTTTATAAGTTTTTCAGTCTGATGAGTTGCTGATAAACTTTTTCGGTAGGAAGGCCAACGACGTTGGTGTATGACCCATTAATGCGTTCGATGGCCGTAACGCCAACCCATTCCTGAATACCATAAGCGCCGGCTTTATCCATAGGCTTATATTTTTCTACATAGGTAGTAATTTCTTCGTCGGTCAGCTTACGGAAAAACACCTCCGATACATCGAAGAACTTATTGTACTCGCCTTTATAAAAAATGCATACGCCGGTAACTACACGATGCACCCGGCCCGACAACAGCTTCAACATTTCAACAGCATGTTCAGCCGACTCGGGCTTGCCCAATATCAGGTCATCAATACAAACAATCGTATCAGCTGTTAATACTGCCTCATCGGTGATGCTACCGTCATAAGCTTTTGCTTTCTTTTCGGCAATGTATACAGCTACTTCTTCCGGAGTTAAGCCTTCAGGATAAGATTCATCAACCTCTTTAAGCACCAATTTGAAATCAATATCCATCTGCTGCAACAATTGCTGCCTGCGCGGTGATTTAGAAGCCAGGATAATCGGTGGAATGATATTGGTTTTCATAGAAAAGATATTGATTGCTTCATTCGTATGTTTGGTTTCGGTGATTGACCGTTCAGATAAATTAACGTATACCAAATCGATGGATTAAACGGCTACCAGCTATAAGCCTCGGCTCCCATCCATTTGCCCTGAATTTTGAGCGTCTTCTCAATAACGTCCCGGGCCGCGCCTTTGCCGCCACCCAAGTGCGAAATATACTCACTTACGGCTCGTATTTCTTCAGCAGCATCAGCGGGGCATACTGGTAAACCTACCAGTTTCATCACTTCCAAATCGGGTATGTCATCGCCCATGTACATTACGTTCATGGGGCTAATGCCACGCTCGTTGATATAAACTTTGAAGGTATCGGTTTTGACACTGCATCCAAGATAGATATCCTGTATACCCAGGCTGTTCAGGCGGTGTATAGCAATTTTGGACCGGCTGCCCGATATGGCGCATACATTGTAACCCAGCTTTACGGCCAGTTGCAATGCATAACCGTCTTTAATGTTAAATGACCGGGTTTGCTCTCCCTGCTCATTTACATATACCGAACCATCGGTCAGTACCCCGTCCACATCAAATATGAACGTAGTGATATCTTTAAACTTATTAAACAAGGCTTTGTAAATATTTTAACAAATTATACAATTTTAAGAAATTCACTTAACAAAACCTATGCTTCACTATTGGTTGTCGCGCCACTCATATACCCATGCAGATTGGATTTGCTCCAAATGACCTTCATTGGCTTCTTCGCGCTTGCCGGCAAAATCGGGTAAACTCAATACCCACTCCAGCAAATCGGTAAAGCGAATGCGGTATATTTTTGATTCGTCAAAATCATCGCCAAACTTTTCATAAAGGCCCATGGCAATATCTTCGTAATCGTTCCAGTGAATGGGTAACGCAAATTTGTTATCGTTGCTCATAATTTTTGTTGTGAGTAATTGGTTGCATGTACTTACAAAGCGGCGTTTAATGATACTGCTTAAGTCTACTTCACAACCAACATATATCTTGCTATTAGTGTCCTAAAAATTGAGATTGATCGGGCAAGGTTACTTCAATGTCGCCGTCAATAATTACGCACTGGCATCCCAGGCGAGAGTTAATGCGCGGGTTAACAGCACGATCAATAAAGTCTTCTTCTTTATCTGATATTTCCTGAATATGATCCATGCCTTTAGTAACATAGATATGGCAGGTACTGCAACCGCATACGCCGCCACAGTTGTGTTGTAACTCGATACCGTTTTCCAGGCACACATCCAATACCGATTCGCCTTCGGCAATCGGTAACTCTACCGGCTCATGGCCTGCCTCCTCAAAGCTTATTTTAACTTTAAAAATGTCCATTTTGGCAAAAGTAACAAAATTACTCAAAGCTATGTCCGTCTGCTCCCATTTTGATGATTGCCTGACTTAACATTTCATACAACTGCACTAACGCCGTGTTGTTACCTAATAACGCCAGGTGGGCGTCCATAGTTTTTACATCATTGCGAATAGCCGGACCGGTTTGTACCGCTTGTGGTAATTGTTCTTGTACTTTCTCCGCGGTCTCCATTATCAACGGGCGCACCAAATCAAAATCTAAGTTATGTTGTGCCAGTAACTGTTGGGCTACATAGTACAAATAATTGGGGAAGTTGCAGGCAAAAACGGCCGACAGGTGTAATACCTTACGCTGATCGGAACTTACATGAAAAACCTTATCACTGATGCTTTGAGCCAACTCGATAAGTTGTTCGGTGATTTCAGCATTTGCACCCTCAATACATAAAGGCACATTTTTGAAATCCACTTCCTTTGCTTTGCTGAATGTTTGAAGCGGGTAAAATACGCCGGCTTGCGCTGTATATTTTAAAATTGTTTGCAACGGTGTTGCACCAGAGGTATGCACTATCAATTTTTTACGTATTGCTAACTCGGCTGCTACACTTTCAATCGCATCATCTTTTATGCTGATAATAAAAATGTCAGCATCATCAGTTATTTGCTGTAAATTATTAATTGCTTCGGCTTCAACTTGCTTAGCCAGCAGTTCTGCATTATGGTGATTCAGGCTATATACTTGCTTTATCTGATGACCTGCTTGTTTGAAAGCTGTAGCCAAATGCGTAGCTACATTGCCAGAGCCAATGAAGATGATTTTCATACTCAGTTCAATTGATTAAGTTCCGACCATTGTAACCCTTCAGGTAACTCTGCTTTGCTAAATTCAATATGTATTACTCGCCGGCGCTTATTGCCGGTGGTACGGTTTGAAGCATGTAAAAGCAATGGGCGCATAATCATAATGCCGCCTTTCGGAACTGTACAAATATCTTCTGTCTCGTGGCTCCAGTCAATCGTCTCGGGGCGGTAAATACCTTTAGCATGCGAGCCGGGGATTACTTTCAGAGCACCATTCGTTTCGTCAGTATCATCTAAATGGATCCGGACTGTGAAGTTTTGCTGTAATATAGATAAGGGAGGTTGCACGGCAAACTGGTTTTGCTTCACAGTCCACGGACCAAAGCCAGGCTGCTCCACCCGCCTATCTACAGATATAGTCAAATCTTGATGGTAAGAGACAAACCAATTCGATTTTTCGGGCTTATCGAAGTAGATTGATTTGACTAAAAAATAGCCATTACCAAAAAGCTGGTTGATAATATTTTGCAGCTTTTTAGTTAATGCCATCGCTTTTGCATCCGGTACTTCTTTTAAAAACTGGCGAATGGCAAATAAGTCGTCCGTTTTGCGGAACGTTGCTTTCGAAGTATCAACAGCTTCAATAGTACTTATGATTGCATCAACCTCTGCAAACGAAAAAACGTCATGAATAACGGTGTATCCGTTATTCATGACGTTTTGTTTATGCGAAACTAAATCGGTCATTGTTCTTAAACCACTTTCAGTTCTTTATTCCTTCTAAAGATTGACATCAGGAAGCCAATCACCATGATGATAGTACCTGCCCAGAAGAAATTGATATAAGGAAACTCAATAGCGCGCATTACAATGTATGGTTTGCGGCTTTCAGGTTGCTGATACAAGGTTATCTCAAACTTATTGTTTTGCGGAATGATCTTAGTAAAGCGTACTTTTAAACCAATATCATCTACCTTCTTAGCGAAGTCATATGCATTGCCATCTTTAATCATAAACACTGGCTCTGCGCTATAGTTGCGCCCATGTGATACAATTTGCAATGTTGCACCCAGCATTACATCGTTCTTACCCATTGGGATGTTTTGCACTTTAGGCGAACGGTTAAGTCCGCTTAATACAATATAACCCTCGCGGAAACGGATGGTATCGCCCAGGCTTGCTTCCTGCACAATTGGCGGATCATATTTCTTTGCGTCCTCAGCCGGGTTATGCTGCTCATCACCGCCCATAGCATCCGCTTCTTGCATCTCATCCTTTATAGGTGCAGCCGATACGTGGGTATACAAGTCATGGAACAGGTAGTGCTTGGTATCCGGAGATGAAACCAGCCCCATTTTGGCATTGGCCTGAGAGTTCGGTTTTAAAATAAAGCTTTCGGTAAGCTTACCCGCCTCATCAAACTTTTGATACTGCACTTTAAAGTAATGATTTGGCGCAACAATAGAGTCGCCTATGTAGGTTACTTTATAACCGCCCATATCAACAGGCTGGTATTTATAAAGCATAATGTTTTCTTTTACATCGGCTACTTTATCAAATCCTTGCACCTCAATAACGCCGGTACTGTTGTTTGATACGACTTTGCTGGTACCAGCAGCAATTAAAGCACCCACCAGTAACAAACCAAAGCCAATGTGCGCTACGGCAGATCCGGCCAGCTTGAATTTGCCTTTAAATGCATCGGCCAGTACTTTGGCATTGGCAACAACGCCATATATAGCACCGAACATGGCCAGCGTAAACACAAATTTCAGTTTATACACGCCTGTTACATAAACAACCAGTGCGGTAAGCAAAGCCGAGAAAAGCAAGTATACACCTGTAGTAATGAAGAAACGGGTGGTATCGGTTTTTTTATATTTCAAGAACTGCGTAAAGCCTAAGAACAGGGTAACCACAAAGGCAAAGCCAGCCTGAAAAACATTATACAACTGTATTGGATTGGTTGGCGGTGCAATATGCGTTTTAAACATAGCATTCCAAACCGGGATAGAGGTTACTACTACCAATTGCAGGCATGACAAGCCCAAAAATGCCGAGCCTACAAACATCCAGAATTCACGTGAGTAAGTTTCTTCTTCTTTTCTAGTAACAGGTAATTCTTTGCGGCGCCATACTAATAATGTAATGGTGATAATAAGGAAAATCACTACATCAAACACCAAGTGCCAGAACATACCTAAATCGGTAAAAGCATGCACTGATGTTTCGCCTAAAATACCACTACGGGTAAGGAACGAAGCATACAATACCAGCACAAAACTGAACAGCGTTAAAAAGGTAGCTGTAAAATAAGAATGACCTGTGTTTTTAAACACGATAAGTACGTGTACTGCAGCAACCAATACCAGCCATGGAATCACCGAAGCATTTTCAACCGGGTCCCAGTTCCAGAAACCGCCAAAGTTAAGCGACTCATAAGCCCAGAAAGACCCCATGATAATACCGGTACCCAGTACCATAATGGCGAACAAGCCGTATGATATAGCTGGTGCTACCCACTCGGTATAACGTTTTTGCCACAAGCCGGCTACGGCATAAGCAAACGGAATAATCATGGATGCAAAACCCAGGAACAGCGTTGGCGGGTGGATAACCATCCAGTAATTTTGCAGCAATGGATTTAAGCCGTTACCATCTTTGATGTATTGCAAATAATCCGGGCGGCTAAAGATTGGCGCTTGCAAGGCCTCGCGAAGTAAAATGAACGGCGAGCTACCTACACGTTCGCCAAAGATTACCACACCTAAAAGCATGGATGATATCAGCGTTTGCGATAGCATAACCACCGTCATTACCGGGTTTTCCCACGAGCGGGCTTTCCAAACCAATACGTTACCTAATACCGCTTGCCAGAAAGTCCAAAGCCAAAAACTTCCTTCCTGACCTTCCCAGTAGCTGGAAATGATATAGTAAACCGGCAGCTTGCGCGATGAGTGCGCCCAGGCATAATGATATTCAAATAGCGTATTGTAAATAATATAGAAAAGGCAGCAGCCAATACCTACAACCGAAATAGTATTGATGTAAAAACCAATACGGCCCAGCCTTTGCCAGGATTTATCGAGCTTATTGGTTTGTGTAGTTGCAAAAAAGTAACTGATGGTTGAAAGCAGTGCTGTACCGAACGAAAGTATGACAAATAACTGCCCTAAGTGCCCCGGTAAAAGGTGCTCCCCTTTAAAAACTGTATCCATTAAAAAACTATTATTGTTATAAGCTGGCTTGCTTAGCGTTAGCCTCGGTGACTTCTACTTTATCTTCGGTGTATTTTGATGGACATTTCATCAAAATTTTTGATGCATGAAATTCATTGCCACGCATTGCACCGGTTAAAACAATCTGCTCAGAGCGTTCAAAGTCTTGCGGTTTGGTACCGGTAAATACCACTTTACACTCCTCGCCTTTGTTATCTTTCATGTAAAAAGAAAAGTAGTTGGCATCTTTAGTAGCATCATAATACAGGGGCTTCTGCTTGTTTAAATGGCCTACAATATGCAGTTCCGACTGCGTTTTTTCCGCATCCTTAAACGAACCGTAAGTACTTGAATTAGAATATGTACTAATGATAACGGCTATAGCAACAGCTATAACGATAATACCTAAAATAGCGCTTTTTTTCATGAAGTTCTACGTGCTGTAAATCAGCATACAAAAATACAAAACGTAGCGCTAAATAGATTTATTACAACGTTTATATATTATTTAGAATTATTCTTGATAATATTTTAAAACAAGCCGCCTACAATTATACTTAATCTGATATACAGATCATTAAATCCGATCATCTTCCATAACCATAGAACCAAGATTATGGCGAACAACAAACTACCCGGCAAATACGAATGGCTTGCAAAAGAAACAGGCCCAAAAATACTGCTCGAAGCACTAAAGCATTACGGCGTATTGGAAAAGCCGGGAAAAGGCAGCAACTCTACCATCATGACCTGGGCTAAAGAAGTAGGCGTATCAGGCTGGTATACGGATGATGATATACCTTGGTGTGGCCTTTTTGTAGGCATTTGCGCCAGGCGTATCGGGTACCCGCAACCCAGTGCCGAGTTATTGGCAGCCGCCAGTTGGGCGCACTGGGGTACGCCGGTATCAAAGGGCAATGAATGCCTGGCCGATGTATTGGTGTTTATCCGGCCGGGCGGCGGGCATGTGGGCTTTTATGTTGGCGAAAACCAGGACAATTTTTTAGTATACGGCGGCAATCAATCAAACGCCGTAGGCTTCGCCTGGATTGCCAAGACCCGCATGGTTGCCTGCCGCAGAACGCCCTGGAAAATTGCGCAACCATCCAATGTCCGGAAAGTACATTTAACGTTTGACGGCAAACTATCCACTAATGAGGCGTGATTAAAAGAATTAGAAGTTAAGTCAGGATTATACAATCGTAACTTAGAAACGCAAAAGCCCTTACTCGATAACAAGTAAGGGCTTTAATTTAAATCTCAACTTCTGATATTAAAGTCTTGATTTTTAATTTATCACGGCCAAACACCTAAGTTTTGGTAGCTAACAGCAATTTTATTGATAGCACCCACAAATGCAGCAGTACGCAAGGTGTCGATGCCTGGCGTGTTCACATAGGTTTGACGTATTTCGTGGTAAGAACGGATCATGGTATCTTCCAAACCGGAATTTACCAGTTCCAGCTCTGATGCTCCTTTGATAATGGTTGAACGCTGTTGCGGCGTTAACGCCACACCGGTAATACCTTCTACCATATTTACCAGATTCAGGTTTGAGTTTTCTTCAAAACGACGGTTCATGCGGCCAAAGGATACGTGCGACAGGTTTTTTAACCACTCAAAATAAGATACGGTTACACCACCGGCGTTAGCATACATATCCGGAACGATGATGCCACCCATTTCGTAGAAAATAGCTTCAGCTTCTGGCGTAGTTGGTCCGTTAGCACCCTCTACAATGATTTTAGCTTGCAGATTACGCACATTTTCAACAGTGATTTGGTTTTCAAGCGCTGCCGGTACCAAAATATCACAAGGCTGCTCTAAACCTTCTGATGAACGTTCAAAGTTTTGCGCTCCAGGGAAATTTAAAATAGAGCCAGTTGATTTACGGTGCTGAAATACAGCCTCTACATCTAAACCTTCGGCATTATAAATAGCACCTTCGTATTCGCACAGGCCAACAATTACAGCGCCAAACTCAGCTAAAAATTTAGCTGAATAATAACCTACGTTACCTAAGCCCTGTACAATAACGCGTTTGCCAGCCAAACCCGGCATTAAGCCTAAACGCTGCATGTCCTCACCGATGTTTACACATTCGCGGGCTGCAATGGCCACACCACGACCAGTAGCCTCACGGCGACCGGCAATACCATGCAAGGCAATTGGCTTACCGGTTACGCAACCCAAAGCATCGCCTTGGCCCGGATTCATGGTGGCATAAGTATCAGCAATCCAGCTCATCTCGCGCTCGCCTGATCCATAATCAGGTGCAGGCACGTCAATGCTGGGGCCTAAAAAATTCTTTTTTGTTAACTCTACCGTATAACGGCGGGTTATATTTTCCAGTTCTTGTACAGTATAGTTTTTCGGCGTGATTTTGATACCACCCTTAGCACCGCCAAAAGGAACATTAACAATGGCACATTTGTAAGTCATTAAGGCGGCCAACGCCATTACTTCATCCTCATTAACCATTTCGCTGTAACGAATACCGCCCTTGGTTGGCGACTGGTGATGCGAGTGCTCCACCCGCCAGGCATCAATTACTTCAAAACCATTGCCTTTACGTATCGGGAAGCGGAAGCGGTAAACGCTGTTACATGATTTGATTTGATCGAGCAAACCGGCATCATGCTTGGTGAATTGCGCTGCATGGTCAAAGTTTTTACACACATCGGCAAAAAAATGTGTCTCCTGACTATCAGTGGCTACTATGTGATCCATAATTATGTATATAAGTATATAATTGGTAAAATTGAGTTTATGTTTTAGTAAACAACGGCTTAATCAATAAGTTGGATTTCCCTGTACCGATTATCAGTCCTCGCGTTCAACCTTTTTAAGGCGGCGATCTATCGAAAACAAATACACTGCTAAACCTGCAAACACGATAGCAATGGTTCCAATAACCACATAGATTTTACCCGAGCTGCGTAACTGATCGGCCATGTCAACCGGTTGAGCATGTACGCAAACAAAACAGAACAGCAATAAGGCTAAACTAACAAGCTTCTTCATTATCTAAATTACAGGGAAAGTTTTTTGTTTTCGATTAAACGGATACGGTAGCGTAAAGTTGCTATCCAGATGGCGATAAATATCCACCCGATACAAGCCGGATAAAATACGGCTCGCATGGTATTATCCATGTCGTACTTACCAAATGCAGGATTACCGCCGTTACCCGGGTGTAAGGAATCCGTCATGCGTGGCAGAATGAACAGCAATACCACCATTACCGGGAAGGCAAAAATATTGTAGATGGCAGATATACGTGCGCGTTTTTGTTCCTCGTCAATAGAGTTGCGTAATACCAAATAAGCGCAGTACAATAAAAAGGCAATAGCCGCACTGTTTTGTTTTGGATCATTGCTCCAGAACTCGCCCCAGGTAAATCGCGCCCAAAGCATACCGCTCAGCAAGCCTAATATATAAAATACCACACCCGTATTTACACACTCAATGGCTACCAGATCATCCTGCTCTTTGCCGCTGCTCAGATATTTAATGCTATAAACTACGGATATACCGAATACGACAAACATAGCCATCCACATAGGTACGTGGAAGTATACGTTGCGTATGGTTTCGTGCAGAATAGGCAATACAGGTACGGGAAGTAGTAAGCCCGCAATTATTGTATAAAATATCAGCAATACTGCTGCAATTTTCCACCAGGACTGATATATAAATTTCATCATAAATTGAACGCGCAAAAGTAATACAAATTACAGCAAACCGCTATGCTTAGCAAGCATTTTATGATTATGCTAACGCTAAGATGCACTGGTTAAAATAGATAAAGTAATAGTGCTTTCAGATTGCTATAGCTTTAATGAATAAACATAACGATTGAAACCGCTATTGTGTAGACTTGATCATTTTACCTCGTTCGGATCGTAATCAACAGGTAGCAGCTCGGCAATCTTGTTTTTAGACCATGTACCCTCAAACAGCGTGCTCTGCCCTGAGATTACGATACCGTTCCTGTCAAACAAAGCATAGGGCTTGTATAATGTAATTACGCTGGTTTCATAATTTGGCATATCGAGCGGGCGGTAGATATCCTTAAACTCCATCTCCTCCCGCTTTTTGGTGTATATCACATACAAATAATTAGGGAAAGTAATAGCAAATAGGCCGGGCTCGTCCGTTCTGCGTACAACATCCGGCACACCCAATGGCTGCCTTTCCAAATCTTCGATATACCTGGATTGGTTAGCCTGGTTTGCCCAGTAATTCATGGAATCGCGGTTGATGTTACGAAAGTAATTTAGCTTTGTGCGTATTACTTCTTCATTGGCCCGCTTCGGGTTGGGCTTGCGCAGCAAACGCATCATCATGAAACTATCATCACTAAAACGGCCACTAATTAATGACCGGAAGAAGTGCATGCTCGATCCATAGTAAATATTCTGCCGCCTTTGCTCCCACAGCTTTTTTTGTGCCGCCGAACCATGCAATTCCTGATACAAGATCTTTCCTTCCCAGGAAATAATGTTGCTAATGCCATCTACCCGGAATGATTTAAGCAGAAATTTTATCTGGTAGCCTAATGCTTTGTTCTCGATGTTAATGAAGTCGTAAGAGGAGGCTTCCAGCAGGTCTTTGCTTTTGCGGTAGATGACGTTAACATCATGTGGATTCAGGATTTTACACTGTTTGGCATTGGCCGAGCTGCCTAAAAAGCTTTTTACAAACATTTCGTAATTACGCTTCCAGTTGGCACCGTCGGTAATTACCACGTCGTGCAGTTCGGTTACGCGGGGCATCATTTCGGCAGTGATGGTTAAGGGCTGGGCGCCTACCAAAATATTTTGCTGAAAGTCTTCGAACCCAACAGAGGTCACGACCAGCTCATACTGGCCCGGCTTTACACCGGTTAATGTAAAGGTACCATCTTCGCGGGTAGTGGTGCCAAACGTAGCGTTACTTAAAAATACGCTGGCCCCGGCCATAGGTGTTTTGGTATTCAAACGTACCACTTTACCGGTTATGGTGCCGGTTTGCGCCCACGCCGTTACCGTAAACAGCAGGGTAAATAAGAGCACTATTTGAAAGCGCATTCTAAAGTATTGATAAGAAAGACTTATATAATTTTAATGCCATTACAATTAATCACGCCACAGGTATGGAAAAAGCAGCAGCGATACACCGATAACCATTATATTAATGGTAGCCAATATACCAAAGTTACCATAAGTAAAGCTGCGATCTACCCCGTCCATAGCACTTTTACTTACTTTAACCAGCAGCAGTATAACCGGAATAATGACAGGAAAACTAAGTATAGCCATTAAGGTACCGCCATTACCTGCCTTTGCAGCTATGGCCGATACCATAGTAAATGTTGTTGCAAACGTAACACTGCCAACCAGCACGGATAAAAAATAAAACCATGCATCCCCTACCGTATTGTTAAAGAACAGCACATATACAATAAGGGCCAGCACGCTTAGCAAAGTCATAAGCAGTGCATTATATATTGTTTTGGATAGAATGACGGCTTGCGGACTGGCTATGGTATAATAATAAAGCAGACGACTACGGCTCTCCTGCAAAAAGCTCTTGGCTATTGCGTTAACGGCCGCAAACAGGATGATGATCCAGAATAAGACATTCCAAACCACGGGATAACTGTTACTGGTATTAAACCCGGGCGACAGGTTAAAGGATATATAGCAAACAAACACGGTGGAAACAATGTAGAGCAATACCCCGTTGAAGGCATATTTAGAACGCCATTCGAGCAATATTTCTTTTTTAAGCAGGTAGCCGGTTTGGCGCAAAATATCCATCAAGGCAAATATAGGAAATATTAAATTCGGCTGGCAAAGGGCAAGACAACGACCAAAGTAACAGCAACAAGCCTGCTGTTATAAACCTCAGGCTTGTTCTATATTCAGCAAACGCTGTATTTTTTCATGCAGTTCGTAAGGCTGGAATGGCTTGGCCAATACATCATTCATACCAGCAGATAATGCCTGCTGTTGTTCGTGATCAAAACTTGCCGCTGACAGGGAAATAATCGGCACGCTCCTTTTCGGCTCTTCAAAATCCAGGCGGATACATTTTGCGGCTTGGTAACCATTCATCTCGGGCATGTGCGTATCCATCAGTATAAGATCATAATTATGATTCTGCAGTTTCTCGATGGCCTTACGCCCGTTATCTACAACATCAAAAGCTACATCCCAATCTTTTAATATTTTGGACAGCATAAATTGGTTTACCAAATTATCCTCCGCCACCAAAACTTTTATATCGCCGAAAGGCTCCAGCTTGGATACCAAACGATCTGCATTTCTTTTCTCTTGCTGTGGCGCATCTACCAGGGTGTACCAGTTGGTAAAGTTGAATGTGCTGCCATTGCCTAACTGGCTGCTTACCGTTAGCTCGCCGCCTTTCAATTCAATCAGTTTTTTTACAATAGCCAAGCCCAAACCGGTACCTCCATACTTAGCACTGGTATCATCTTCGGCCTGCTCGAACGAATCGAATATCATGGACAAACGGTCTGCTGGAATACCAATACCGCTATCGGCCACACTAAATTTGAGCTTTACGGTATTGTTTAACTTTTGCATTACCGAAAGCTGCAGCCGTACAAAACCGCGGTCCGTGAACTTGATAGCATTGCTGAGCAAGTTCATCAGTATCTGGTTTAAGCGCAACGAATCAAACAGGATATGCACCGGCACATCGGGGGCAATATCCATAATAAGTTCAATGTTCTTTTCGTCGGCTTTGTATTTCAACAGATCATAAACAGCCTTAACTGTTTTGTGGATATTATTTGGCGCTCGGACGATACTGAATTTACCAGCTTCAATTTTTGATATATCCAGTACGTCATTAATAACACCTAATAATGATTGCGATGAAACTTCCAGCAAATCCACAACGTTTGCCTGCTGGCTATCCAAATCTGTTTTGCGTAATATATTGGTTAAGCCAATAATACCGTTTACCGGCGTGCGCAACTCATGGCTCATGTTAGCCAAAAAACTCTCCTTTACCTTTTTTGCATATTCGGCCGCTTCTTTTGATTTGATCAATTGCGCCTGAAAGCTCTTTTGAGGTGAGATATCACTAATGTTGATGAACAACGTTTTGTTACGATACGTAAACCGGCATTCTACCCAGATGGTTCTCTTATCAAAGGTTTCGAACTGGTATTCGGCAACTGCGAACTTCAGGTTGTTGTTGGCAATTTCAGATAGCTTTTTGCGGAACGCTGTGCGGTCGCCATCAATGGCCAAATCTACGATGCTGCTATCCACAACCTCGTCGGGCTTGTAGCCCAGTATTTTTTCAACAGCAGGATTTATAGATTGTATGCGCAGGGTTTGTGCGTCAACCGTTGTTATGATGTCAGCAGAATTTTTAACTACGATAGCATAGTTCTGCAGGTCTTCATTCTTTTCTTTTATTTCTCTTTGCGTGCGGGCCAGTTGTATAAAGGCATCCACTTTAGCTGAGGTAATAAACGGATCGAGCGGCTTGTATAGGTAATCAACAGCGCCTGCCCCAAACCCCTTTACAGCGTATTTTGACTCTTTAGAAATAGCAGTAACAAATATGATGAGAATATCTTTTGTACGCGGATTGGTTTTCAGCATTTCTGCTAATTCAAAACCATCAATACCAGGCATTTGCACATCAATCAGGGCAATGCTTATATTGTTTTCCCACGCAATACGCAGGGCATCATTTGGAGAAGTTGTGGACAAGATTTGAATATCGTTGCGCTTAAGCAAAGCTTCAAGTGCAATGATGTTTTCCTCCCTGTCGTCAACTATTAGAATATTCAAGGCATCCATACTGTGACGGCTAAAATTAAATAAAATAGCGTTAGGTACGCAATAAATCAAAAATCTCTTCCGTACCCAATACGTAATCTGCTGCATTAAGTTGTATAGCAGCATTAGGCATTTCGGGCATTTCTGCATCGCCGGGATGCTGTGCAATTGTTAATGCGCCTTGCTTGCGCAATTGCAGCAACCCTTCTGCACCATCCTGGTTTGCTCCGGAAAAGAGAATAGCCGTACAGTTTTCCCGGAATACATCGGCAGCGCTCTGAAAAGTAACATCAATTGATGGCTTGGAATACCACACAGCTTCAGAAACATCCAAGCTAAACTGCTTTTCGTTTTCTATCAGTGTATGATAGTTGGCGGGCGCAATGTATATCGCGTTGGCTTTAATTTCGTCCTTATCGCTTATTTCGCGCAGGTACATACGACTGTTTTCAGAAAACAGTTTTTCGATTTCACTAAAAAAATTCTTTTTGCGGTGAATTACAATGATAACCGTTTTTTCGAAGTCAGGCTTAAAACTTTTTACGGCACGAAAAAGCAGCTTAAATGAACCGGCCGAGCCAGCCATCAGCAGCACCTTCGAGTGATGCCAGCGTTCGATTATATCTGCATTAAGCGCCAATTTTTTGGTATATATTTTCCTTTGAACTGATTACCTTAAACCGCTTGCGGAACGAGTCTGACCGGATGGCTTCTTTACTGCCAAGGCACAGGAAACCCAACGGGCATAAGCTCCGGTAAAATAAATCCAGAATTTTTTCCTGCAATTCAGAATCAAAATAGATGAACACATTGCGGCAGCTAATCAACTGGAATTCGTTAAATACACTGTCGGAAATTAAATTATGTACCGAGAACAGTGTATTTTGCCGAAGCTCTGCATGTATGGTTGCCGCATCATACAACATGGTAAAGTGGTCGGTAATGGTGCCTGGCAATCCGGAGTACTGATAATTTTCGGCATACGACTTTATTTTACGCAAGCTGTAAATACCGCGTTTGGCTTCCCTCAGCACTTCCGTATTTACATCAGTTCCGTAAATGAACGATTTTTTACGCAAACCTGCTTCTTGTAAAAGAATAGCCAGCGAGTACACTTCCTCACCTGTTGAGCACCCGGCGCTCCATATTTTGATATGCTGAAAGGTAGACAGGTAAGGTAACACCTGCTGGTTAAGGGCCTTATAAAAAAGCGGATCCCGGAACATCTCGGTTACGTTGACCGTAATCTCTTCCAAAAAATACTGAAAAAAATCAGGTTCGTTAACCAGCATATATTTCAGGTCAACAAAGTTCAGCTTTTTGAGCTGCATTACCCTTGCCAGCCTGCGTTTAAACGAAGCTTTAGAATAACCCGAAAAATCAAATCCATGGATTTTTTTTATCAGATTAATCAATTCATCTAATTGTACTACCGTTATACCTTCTGCTTCAATACCATTCATGCTATTAGTTCTCCAACCACAACTGCATTAAGGCGATTAAGCGGTCCATGTCTATAGGCTTTGTGATATAATCGTTAGCTCCCGCTGCCAAACATTTCTCGCGATCTTCTTTCATCGCTTTAGCTGTTAAGGCAATTACAGGCAACTTAGCCCATTTGTTTTGCTTACGTATTTGGCGGGTAGCCTCGTAACCATCCATTTTAGGCATCATTATATCCATCAGCACAATATCAATACCTTCAGTAGCTTCGAGCTTGTCAAGCGCTTCATCGCCGTCATTTGCAATTTCAACCTGCAAATCGTATCCCTGCAAGGCGCTGCTCAATGCGAAAATATTACGCATATCGTCATCTACAATAAGCACTTTCTTACCCTTCAGCATTTCTTTCCCTTTACTTTGCGGCATTGGCTTAGGCGCTGCTACCGGCACAGTTGCAGATTGAACCGGTGCAGGCATACCACTGATTTTGTGCAGGAACAGGTTTACCTCATCAATCAATCTGTCGGCAGATTTGGTTGATTTCATTACCATGGCGTTGGCATATTGCATCAGGCGGTTAACCGATGTTTTATCCAGCTCCATAGCCGTGTTTACAATAACAGGCAATTCTGCAAATCGATCAATGGCCTTTACCTTATCCAGCAAATCAAGCCCGGATATATCAGGCAAATTTAGATCCAAGATTACGCATTGGTAATCATTCTCATGCAGCATTCTGAATGCCTCATCGCCGGTAAAGGCCTGGTCAACTGCTATTCCCTGCTTTTGCATCAGGTCTTTCAAGGCCTGGCTTTGGGCTTCATGATCCTCAACCAACAGTATCTGCTTAAACTTTACACCGCTTTGCTTCATCATGTCAGTAAACAGCTTATCCAGCGTTTCAGTGTTAATAGGTTTTTTCATGAAACTGATTGCACCTTCACGACGCAGCTTGCTGGCTGCAGCCTCACCTGCCGACATCATGTGAACTGGAATATGTGCAGTTTCAGCATCCTGCTTCAGTTCTTTCAATATCTGCCAGCCATCCTTGCCAGGCAGCATAATGTCCAAAATTACGGCATCAGGCTGGTTTTCTTTAATCGCATCAACAGCGGTGGTACCATCATGCACCATTACAGCCTGGTAGCCATGGTCATGAGCGTAATCTTGTAGGATATCTGCAAAGTTGCGGTCATCCTCTACAATCACTACCAATGGTTCCTGCCTTCCCGGGCGGGTAGGTTTTACTTCAGCAGCCGGCTGCAGGAAGTTGTTTGCCGGTGCAAATGATTCTACTGTTGGCAGCACAGGCTCATCTTTTGTGTCGGTGCTTACCGCTTGTGCCACAAGCGGAATGGTAAGGATAAATTCGCTGCCCTGGCCCAGTTCACTCTTCAGCGTAATTTCGCCACCCAGTAAATGTGCCAGCTCTCGGCTAATGGATAAGCCCAAGCCGGTACCACCGTATTTACGGCTGGTAGACCCATCGGCTTGCTGGAATGCCTCAAAGATAACGCGCTGCTTTTCAGGAGCGATACCAATACCTGAGTCTTTTATGCTGAAGCTGATGGTATCTTGTCTTAAACCCGGTTTAGCACTAACAGATATAGCTCCACCCTCTGGCGTAAACTTAAACGCGTTTGAAAGCATGTTTTTGATCACCTGCTCAACACGTTGCTTATCGGTAAAGATATATTCAGGTACACCAATGGCCGAGTTAGTGAAGTTGATGCCCTTATTGCGTGCCACCTCGCCAAACAGCATATCCATATCGCGAAGTATCTCGGCTACGCCGATATCTTCATTCTGGATTTCCAGCTTGCCTGATTCAATTTTTGATAAGTCGAGTATATCATTGATGAGCGTAAGCAGATCATTACCTGCATTGAAAATTACGCTGGCATATTTAATCTGGTCTTCGCTCAGGTTATCAGTTTTGTTGTCTTTAAGTATACGAGCCAGTACCAGGATGCTGTTAAGTGGGGTACGCAGCTCGTGACTCATGTTGGCCAAAAACTCGGATTTATACTTACCGGTAGTTTCCAGTTCGTTTACTTTCAGGTCGATAGCATGACGTGCTTCCTCAATAGCCTGGTTCTTTTCTTCCAGCAAGCTGGCTTTTTCTTCAAGCTCGGCATTGATAGTACGCAGTTCTTCCTGCTGTACACGCAGCTCTTCTTCTGATGCCTGCAGCATTTCGGTTTTGTTGAGCAACTCCTCGTTAGTTACCCGCATTTCTTCTTGCTGCGCTTCCAGTTCCTCGGCCTGTTGCTGTACCTCTTCCAGCAAATCGTGCATAATGGTACGGGCTTGTGCTGTATTTACAGCTATGCCAATATCATCAGCCGCCGCCAGAATGTAATCATGATCGCGTTCCTGCAGTTTATCCTGGAAAGCTATTTCCATAACGCCCATCAGCTTTTTATCAAAGAAGAAGGGTACAATCAGGATTTCCGCAAGCTCATGGCTTACAATCGAAGTTTCCAATTGCAGCTTATCATTCAGTTTACCTTTAATAGTAGCTGCTTTCTCGTCACGTGCTACCTGGCCCAGCCACCCTTCTGATAATTTGATTTTATTTTTAACTGTGCCTAAATCGTGAAATGCATAGTAAGAGTACAAATCAAGCACTTCCGCTTCCGGATCAAACAGGTACAACGTACCGGTAAGGGCGTTTGTGTATTGACATACCTCGGCAAGCACATTGGCAGTAAGCTCTTTTTCGCTTTGCTGCCCCTGCATTTTCTCGTTCAGGTTACCTATACCTGTTAGCAGCCAGTTTTTGTTCTCGTTTTCACTTAAAACCTTTTCAAGGTCAATATTGGCTTGCTTAATTTCCTCTTCTATGCGTTTTTGTTGTGTAAATGTTTTTTGTATGTAAACAAACAGTACAATAATAATAATCAGAAAAATAGCCGAACCGATAACGATAGTTGCAATGGTTGTGCTTGCTGCCTGTTGCGTACGGGCCTGGCCGGCCTTAACAGACTGGTTCTCTACAGAATTGATGCGAGCAAGTACTACCCGTATCCTATCCATTACAGCCTTGCCATTCAATATCATGTTATGCTGAACCATATAATCCAGACCCAACTGTGCGCGCTGTTCGATATTGTTTTTCAATATCTGCAATTGGCTATCACTTAAAGCCGAAAGGTCGGTTACATTATTTTGCTGAACAGGATCATTAGCAGTCAAATCCTCCAAATGGCGCAAAGCCTGGCCAACTTTAGGAACGGCACGGTTGTAGGGCTCTAAAAATTTATCTTTGTTGGTAGCTACATAACCCCGCATACCCGTTTCGGCATCAATCAGGTTTTGCAGCACATCACGCGATAGCTGAATAATCTGCTGGCTATGCTCTACTTCTTTTTGGTTATTTTGAAGTTGATTGATGCTTTGGTAAGACAAAATGCCTACGGCAAAAACCAGTACAATAGATAAGGCAAAGCCTAATAGAACCTGGTTACGGAATGATAATTTAAGCATGTTAACGGGTAGAAACTTTATTCGCTCACGCTATGCTGTGAAAGCGTAATACTACAAGAACCAAAACTAATAAATATATCGTTATATTGAAAACTAACAGGGTATTCCGGTAAGTTTTAAACACACGTTATACGAAACAAATAGCTGCGAGAATAGTGACAATTATCTAGCAGGTTGCTTAGCTCTATGCCTGTTTTGGTTCAGGATAAAGGAAGTAATTGTCTTATATAAGGCATTGCAAGCCGCCCCATTGAATGGGCAGCCTGCAGTTATGTTAGTTTGTGTAGAAAAAATCATAATATAAAGGCTTTACAAAACCTTTATACGTTTGTATCGGTAATCTGTTTTTTTGGAGTTGAAAATACGCTTACCAGCGGACCGGCAAAAAGCAGATACCATCCCCATTTAAACTTAATTAACTTGGTCAAAGAACCAGCCAGCCCTTTAAAAGGTATAAAACTAAAAGAACTGTTCACCTTCATAATGGCAGCGATATATACCAGTACCACCAATACAAATGACAGCCAGGCTGCTATGCGAGCTACCGGATATTGTTTGAGTACGATACCAACTACACCTACTATGGCTATCAGCAATACTACCATCCCGTAAGGCTTATTCAGGTCGTATAAATCCCAGTTCATGAGGCCAAAAGGGCGCAGCAGCGGGCACCAGGTGGCTGCTATAAGCAGCACAAACCCGGCAAAACAAATGAAAGCTTTAGGTTGCATAAAATATTTTAACGGGTAATTTCCATTTTTTCGGCAAAATGGGCGCAGTAGTCGCGCAAGTCTTCCACAATGTTCTTTTCGCCGGTGGCGCGTAAAAAGCTATCACCCATAGTTTGCAGCGTCTCAAAAAAGAATTTCTTCATCTCATCAACCGGCATATCTTTTGTCCACAGGTCAATACGCAGGGTGTTTTTATAGTTATGATCCCATAGCGCCAGCATGAAAGATTTCACAGGCAGGGCTTCTTGTGTTTTAGAGTCGGTTGATTCCCAGGTAATGTTTTGCGGTACGTTATTATCGTCCAAATCAACTATCAGTTTTATTTCGGCTCTTTTCATTTTATCTGTTTAATTACTTTACTAATAAATATATAATACCGGTGATGGCCAGGAAACTAAACTCCACGGTCCACAGTGTTTTTTTCTGAGGAAAGAAATTGCGAAAAATACCATCTAACAGAAAAGTAGATAGCGCAAAAAACAGGAATATGATCGCAATCGTCCCTGTCCAGTTGGCCAGTTCGCGCCCTGTTATGGCTATGGGTTTATAAATCCAGGTGATGAGTGCCAGCACAACAAAAAATAAAGCGGCAAAGTTTAACGGCGTTACTCTAAGTTTCATGAATTACTTTTTTCGGATGGATTTACCGCGGGTAGTTTTAGGCTTGCCATATTTTGCTGCCAGCTTTTGACTATGGCCCACAGGTTTCTTTTTCTCGGCCCGCTCTTTTTTCTCGTGAAAAGCACCTTTAAAATCGGGATCTTCCCGGCGTTTCTGCATGTCAATTTCACGTGCCTGCTCCTGCCGCTCTTCGTACGGCGTTGCTTCAACAAAAACCTCGGTCGGCAGCTCCTTTAACGGTATATATTGGCGAATCAGCTTCTCAATCTTTTCGATATAATACTCTTCTGCCGGGTTGCAGAAAGTAATGGCAACACCTGTATTGAATGCCCTGCCTGTACGACCGATACGGTGTACATAATCCTCGATCACGATAGGCACGTCAAAATTAATAACGTGGCTCACATCACTCACATCCAGACCGCGCGCGGCCACATCAGTAGCCACCAAAATCTTCACTTCATCATTCTTAAACGCATTGATGGAGTTGATGCGGGTATTTTGCCCTTTGTTTGCATGCAGTACCTTTACCTGATTTTCGTCGTATTTACGCACCAAAAACTTGTAAACATCTTCGGCAGCAAAACGCGTTTTACAGAATATGATCAGCTTGGTAATATCTTCCGATTTATCCAGCAGATTTTTAAGCAAGTTGATTTTTGTCTTGATATTCGGTACGTGATATAAATTTTGTGTAACCGTTTGCGCCGGCGTAGCCTGTGGTGTAACTTCAATTACAGTCGGGAATTCCAGGAAGTTGCCCGATAGTAGCTGTACCTTATCAGACATGGTAGCCGAGAAAAGCAGGTTCTGGCGTTTGCGCGGAACAACCTCCAGTATGCGGTTAATCTGCGGCATAAAGCCCATATCCATCATCTTATCCGCCTCATCCAATACCAAAACCTGTAGTGGTTTGGGATGAATATGACCAGCCAGATAAATATCCAAAAAGCGGCCCGGCGTAGCTACAATAATATCTACACCTTTTTGTATAATTTCAATTTGCGTTTTGGGGCCTAAACCGCCGTAAAGTGTTACAACCCGCAGGTCGGTATAAATAGCAAAACTTTTAATGTTCTCTTCTATTTGCAATGCCAGTTCGCGTGTAGGGGCTAAAATCAAAGCCCGTGCATCGTCACCCTGTGCATACTTTAGCTTCATAAGTATGGGTAACACGTAGGCAGCGGTTTTACCGGTACCTGTTTGGGCAATGCCCATTACATCCTGCCCGTTTAGAATAGGCGGTATCGCTTTTTGCTGTATCAGCGTAGCTTCCGTGTAACCGGCGTCGGCAATCGCATTCAATATTTGCCGGTTAAACTTAAAATCATCAAAGGGTACTGCCATAGGCGGCAAAGATACGTTTTAGTTGGGAGTTATAGAAGCCATGACCCGGTAGCTAAGCTGGCTTTCAATAACCTGCCTGTCAAATTTTAAGCAGAAAATACTTTTTTCATCTTAATTCTTGATTGTTGATTAAGGGCTATAATTTTACACGCTATGGCATCCATCCTTATTAAATCAGCAACCATTGTAAACGAAAACCGGCAGTTTACCGGTGATGTATTGATTAAAGACGGCATTATTGACCGGATTGACACTAGCATCAATACCAATGCCGATCAGGAAATAAACGCCGAAGGCTTGCACTTGCTGCCGGGCTGTATTGACGACCAGGTACATTTTCGTGAACCCGGCTTAACGCATAAAGCCGAAATTTATACAGAATCAAGAGCAGCCGTTGCCGGCGGGATCACTTCCTTTATGGAAATGCCCAATACGGTTCCTAATACATTAACCCAGCAACTTTTAGCTGATAAATATGCCATAGGCGCGCAACGCTCGTTAGCCAACTACTCTTTTTTCATGGGCGCATCAAACGATAACCTCGACGAGGTATTGCGTACGGATATCAGGAACGTTTGCGGTATTAAAGTGTTCATGGGATCATCAACAGGTAACATGCTGGTGGATAACCCGCGTACGCTCGAAAACCTGTTCTCACAATCGCCCATGCTAATTGCCACGCATTGTGAGGACGAGCAGACGATACAAAATAACCTGGCTCATTATAAAGATTTGCTGGGTGATGCCATTACGATTGATTACCACCCAAAAATTCGTACTGAAGAAGCCTGCTACCTGTCATCATCCATGGCGGTTGAACTGGCCAAAAAGCATGGTGCCCGTTTGCATATCCTGCATATCTCAACAGCGAAAGAAACTGCGCTTTTCGATAATAATATCCCATTAAAGGATAAAAAGATTACGGCCGAAGCCTGCGTACATCACCTGTGGTTTACGGATGCTGATTATGCTACTAAAGGCAACCTTATTAAATGGAACCCGGCAGTAAAATCTGCGCACGACCGCGACGGTATACTGCAAGCCGTATTGGATGGCCGCATTGATGTAATTGCTACCGACCATGCACCTCACACCACCGATGAAAAAGCGCAACCTTACTTACAGGCCCCATCGGGTGGCCCCTTGGTGCAGCATGCCCTGCCTGCTTTGCTGGAACTGTACCATCAGCAGAAAATGACCATGGAGCAGATTGCCGAAAAAATGGCACACAATGTGGCTACCTGTTTCCAGATAGAAAAACGCGGCTTTGTACGCGAGGGCTACTGGGCCGACCTGGTGCTGGTAAACCTAAACCAACCCTGGCAAGTTGCAAAGCCTAACGTTTTATATAAGTGCGGTTGGAGCCCGTTTGAGGGCACTACTTTCCATTCGGCTATTACCCATACCATTGTATCGGGCCATTTGGCTTATGAGCAAGGCACGTTCAATGAGCAGCAATTGGGCAAGCGCTTAACTTTTGAGCGATAGATAGATAATACACTACCGTTAAGCATTTTAGAAAATGCTTAACGGTAAAATTAGGGTAACCCGGTTTTGCCCGTTACCACCAAATATGTCCCGATCAAGCAAATGGGTATACCGCAGGCCAAAGGTGATCGGGTTTTCATTGAACCACTTGGTATCGAAATATAACTCTCCGCCTACTGATCTAAAATCAGCTTTAAACACGGTGCCATTCGTATAAAAATCCCGCCCATGTGTGTAATCATAAAACACGGCACCACGCAAGCGCAACAGGTAAATCAGGTTAGCCACGCCCGCATCGGGATAGGCAATCGGAAAATGGTAGCTTACTCCTACTTTGCTTAAACGATATAAGTTATCGGCAGTATACCCGCGCGAAAACGAAAGCTGATTGGAAAAGAAACTATAGTTACGATCTCGTTGCTGGTAAGCTGCATTCACTACAAAATTGTGATTAACGGATAGGCTGGGAAAATAAAATGTTCCGGAGGCCAAAAACTGGTTGGCCTGTAAACTATTGATGGTGTTCCTGAAATTTACGGTTATGATTTGTGCCAGGTGCGGATAGATATTCTGCACCGGTTTAGCTATCTGGTTACTGAAGGTTACACTGTTGGTTAAATATGTATTATCCGGAATTACGGCATTAAACAGAGGCGCTACATCAGTAACGGTGTACGAAACACTGCTTCGCAAATTTATGCTGGTGAAATGACGGCCCCTGCTTAAATTAAGTGGCAACTGCAAACCCGCCTGTATATTCGTTTCATTCCAGTTAGCTTCTAAGATACTGTTGTTTGATCCTAAAAAATATTTACGCCTATCCATCGTACAGCTTACCTCGCCAAACAGGTAAGGGAATAAAGCGCCATAGGTGCTTGTAAAACTCAACTGCTTATAGCCCTCGTTACGATTGTAGTTAAACGCCAGTTCGCTTTGCAGCGTGTTCAAAATATTTTCGCCGGTTAAAGCAAAGGTATAGTCGGGATCATCGAAATACGGGATAAGGCTGTGGAAGTTGAATGGATGCGTAAACTTCGGGTACTTTTTTACAATATATTCCTTGGGCTCAACCTGCGTTGAAATGCCCGCGGCGGTATCATTCTGTAACGACGCAATATTAAAATTTTGCAGCAGCGGACCTTCGGCAACCGGATTTAATTGAACGGTGGCTTTTTCTACATTATGTACTTCGTTACCAAAAGCGCTTACACTCATCCACGCCAACCGGTTGTTACTTACCGCAGGCTGGTATGCGCCTATGCTGCTTTTCAAAGAGTCGTGCTGCAATTGAAACAGTTTGCGGCTTTTGACTGCCAGTGCATAAAGCTGATCCTCTTTCCCGGTAGTGGCAGTAAAATATACGGTATCACGGTACACAACCGGAAAGGCTTTAGGTGCAATATTCGGTGTGGTCAGATATTCATTACGGCCGGTTTGGCGATCAACCAGTGCAATGGCCATCTTGCCCGACGGCTGCCTGACAGCAGCAATCAGCTGATTGTCGGCATAAAACTTCGGATAAGTATAGAATACGTGATCGGGATTAGGCACAGATTCAACAACCCGGCCTGTAGCAGCATCTAAAATCAATAGTTCATATTTGCCCGAAGGCGGCACATTGACTACAACCAACTGCTTACCATCGGCACTAAAGGCTGGTGAAAAGTATTTGGTTTTGGTAGTGAGCCGGCGCTGCAAGCCGCTTTTTATATCGATTACTTTCAGTTCGTTGTAATCTCGATATCCCCAGCGTATATCTGGCCTATTGGCAGCATAAACAATTTGCCCGTCATGATAGTCAAAGTAGCTGTCATTTACGATATCGCTCAAACGAATGTTCTGCTCCACCCCATTTTTACGCAATACGAAAACCGGCCGGTGCTGATAGCTGGTTTTACGGTAAATTAGTGTGCTGTCATCTATGTACGCCGGGAACTCACGGCTGGCTATATAATGCTGGGTTGCAGGATAATTACGCTGCTTTTTAACCTGTGCAGAAGAAACAGTTTGTTGCTTAAAATAGCCGAAAGCTTCCTTTTGAAAAGCTCCAAACTGTTGCCCTGTATGTTTTTTAAAAGATTGCTGAAAAGGGTAAAACAGCGATTTATAGGCAGCGGCATCATGGGTAACACCGCGCCAAACTTCGGCACCAAATTTATCACGCCCATACGATACGAGCATGTAGCCCATGGGGTACCAATCGGGCACGTAGTCGCGGTACGATCCGTCGCGCAGCTTCATCCAGCTATAATCCTTACCAGCCGCCCACAACGAACGATAGCCGTTGAAAAACCAGGGCAAACGCCCACGGCCCTGACCGGTAGTCAAGGTTTCGTTAAAAACCGCATCCCCTTCACTAAACCAATTGGGTATTGCCAGCGAATAGGCTACGGCCTGTCCGCCCTCGCCAAAAATGATGTGTAGCAGGCGGGTTAATCCTACATCAAAATTGTTTACTTGCTGCACATGGCGGTATTCATGCACGGCCAATTGTTCGGCTATGGGTAAGCTGCCCAATGCAAAGCTGTTTTGCATTGGGCTTACATAAAACTCGCTCCGGAACGGGGCCAGCCCTACATAACCGTTGGTGGTAAGTGTTTGGTTCTGCACCACCACATTGATTAGCTTTTGCCGCCTGCCAATAGTTGGCATTACGGGTTTGTTGATCTGCTGTATAATGGCTGCTACCCTTTTGCCTGTTGAATCCAGCCCGGCCGGGAAAATAATGCGGGCCTCGGGTGTGGTAATTTGCCGCCATTTTACCGAGGGCGGATTACCGCCAAACGTTTGTGCTTTGGCAGCGCCCGTTGCTAACAATAATATCGCAGAAAGGTATAGTACCGGCCGTTTCATCATTGCTGTGAAATTATACAGAAATACTGATTAAACCAATGTTGCGGTCAATTCACAAAAGCATGACACTGCATTAGTTAAAACCTGCTACATTTGCCCCTTGTTAATTACATATTATGGCTAAAGTTTCCATCAATCTGGCTACCGGTTCACTGCAAAAGGAAGAAATTATTGTAGGTATTGATTTAGGCACTACCAATTCATTGGTGGCTTTCATCAATCCTGATAAAAACCCCCAGGTTATTAATGATGCCGGCAAAGGCGTATTGGTACCATCGGTAGTGCATTTTGACCAAACCGGCGGTATTACCGTAGGCAACGAAGCTAAAAATTATCTGATTACCGACCCGCAGAACACCATTTTTTCGGTTAAACGTTTGCTGGGCCGCTCTTATGCAGATATCGAGAACTATAAAAACTTATTCTCTTACAAAGTAATTGACGATAATACCGAGAGCCTGGTTAAGGTTAAGGTGGGCGACCGCTTTTATACCCCTATTGAACTATCCGGCTTGATATTAAAAGAGCTGAAAGAGCGTGCGGAGCATGCATTAAAAACGCCGGTAACACGTGCTGTAATTACTGTACCTGCTTACTTCAACGACTCGCAGCGCCAGGCGACCCGCGATGCCGGTAAACTTGCCGGACTGGATGTGCTACGTATTGTTAACGAACCAACCGCTGCAAGTTTGGCTTACGGCATAGGTTTAAACCAGGAAGAGACAAAAACGATTGCTGTTTACGATTTAGGCGGCGGTACATTTGATGTTTCTATACTGCAAATACAAAATGGTATTTTCGAGGTACTATCAACCAATGGTGATACTTTTTTGGGCGGTGATGATTTTGACCGTGCCATTTTCGAATACTGGGTACAACAGAACAACCTGAACGCAGCCGAACTGGCCGAAAACCGCGAACTAACCCAGGAGCTGCGCTTAAAAGCAGAAGAGGCCAAAAAATCATTTTCCCACCAAAGTATTTTCAATGAAAAAGTAGGCGATATCTGGTGCACTATTGACCGCGATACTTTTGAACAGCTAATACTGGCTAAGGTAGAACAAACTATTAACGCCTGCACCAACGCACTGAAAGATGCAGGCTTAACCGTTGAGCAGATTGATGAAGTAGTAATGGTAGGCGGCTCAACCCGCACAGCACTGGTAAAACGCAAGGTGGCCGAATTTTTTAAGCGCCCGGTACACGATGATATAAACCCGGATGAGGTAGTTGCTTTAGGCGCTGCTATACAGGCCGATATATTGGCAGGCAACCGTAAAGATATTTTACTGCTGGATGTTACCGCCCTATCATTAGGCATTGAAACTATGGGCGGCCTGATGGATGTAATTATTCCGCGTAACTCAAAAGTACCCACCAAAGCCGGCAGGCAATATACAACCTCGGTTGACGGGCAGGTGAATATGAAAATCTCGGTTTACCAAGGCGAACGCGACTTGGTGAAAGAAAACCGTAAGCTGGCAGAGTTTGATTTGAAAGGCATACCGGCTATGCCGGCTGGCTTGCCAAAAGTAGACATCAACTTTTTGCTGAACGCCGATGGCATTTTGAAAGTGCAGGCTATTGAACTGCGCTCTAATACCAAACAAGAGGTGGAAGTAAAACCAGCCTATGGTATTACTGATGAGCAGGTAGAACAAATGCTGATGGATAGCATAACCTATGCGCAAGACGATGTGCAACAACGCATGTTGATTGAAGCCCGTACCGAAGGTGAACAGATGGTTTATACAGCCGAACGCTTTTTAGAGAAAAATAACGCCTATCTGAGTATTCCAGAAATTACCGAAACGCAAAAATATATCCAGGCTTTGAAAGATTCGCTCACCAGCGGTGATAAAGACCTGATATTAAAAAAGGTTGACGAACTAAACGACTATACCCGCCCGTTTGCCGAGCGCGTGATGGACATGGCCATCAGCCAGGCCATGAAAGGGAAAAGCATAGAATAAAAAAAAGCCCTCTATTAAGAGGGCCTTTTTTTATTGAGACAGTTTGTCTATAGCTTCCTGCTCTTTTAATTCCTGTATGTGATTTTGATTGCTGTACGTATTTGTTTGACCTGCAAAATCTTCCAATATCGAAGCAATAGTATCCAAATTATCGGCAATGCGCTGATGCATGTCTGGTAAATCTTTCTCCAGGCGCTTATCGCCTAAATCAATATTATCTACTTCAATTTTTCCAATCTTTTGCACTATAGCTTGCTGACTATTCTTTAAATCTTCTAACTCATGGACAATTTTTTCCATTAGCTCAAACTTCCTGATCTTATCCATAATTATTTGATTCGTCAAATTATATAACTAAATTTTTCGTTAAAAGTTTGATTTAACATTTTAAACTAATAACTTAGTTCAAAATCAAAATTTATGAAATTATTAGGTTTAGTACTGTTTATGCTGCTTTGCTTCACCTACTGCTTTTCGCAGGCGCCCAATCAAATTGATAATGCTTTACTGCTTGATTATTACCAAAACCAGCGGTTTATAGAAGCAGCCGATTACTTGAAGAAAATATATCCTGAACCTGTTACCGACGGTAAAGCGCTATCGCAGTTGGCTTATACCTCGCAAATGGCTGGCCGGCTTACCGATGCTGAGATTTACTATCAGCGCATTTATAGCATGGATACCACCAGTCAATCGGCCTTGATTAGCATGGCCGGTATCAATATGCGCCGAGGTAATATCACCAAGGCCGAACCCTACTACCTGCAACTCATCGCCAAAGACACAACCAACTTTTTAGTATACAAGCAACTGGCCAACATCCGTCGCCAAAAGTATGATATTATGGGTTATGTGAACTATTTGGTGAGGGCCAACAAATTGAATCCGCAGGATGCAGATGTTGCATCAGACTTGAGCGACCAGTATCTGGATCTCAAACAAATTACTTTAGCGCAAAAGGTTTTGGATAGCGCTATTGTTAAAGATCCCGAAAACATCATATTGCTGCAAAGCCTTATTAAGCTTACTCATGCACAAAAAAAGTGGCCCGAGACGATAAAAGCCGGAACTATGCTGCTTGCCATGGGCGACAACAGCTTCCCTACCCTCAACAAGTTAGGACAAGCTTACTACCAACTCAAAAACTATGAGTGTGCATTGGAAAGCTACTACTCCCTCGAAAACAACCAGCACAATGAAACCTCCTTTTATTTTATGGGAATGAGTTACAAGGCACTCAAAAATCATAAAAAGGCGATCGAATACCTGGAAAAAGCCATAGCCGATGGCATCTCGCCAGCTATTGACAGTTATTACGGGGAAATGGCTGGTAGCTACCAAGATACCCGTCAGCATAAAAAAGCATTATGGGCATATCAAAAAGGCCTTCAGTTTAATGAAAGCCCTTTGATATATTACTCGCTTGCGCTGTTGTATGATGATGATTTGAAAGACAAAGCCAACGCCATGCGGTATTACAAAAAGTACTTAGCCACCAATCCGCCGGTAAAGCAGCAGGAACTGGTTGCTTATTGCAAAAGCCGCCTTGCCATGCTTAAACGCAATTAACGCTGCATTAACCTTGCTACGTATTTGCCTATTATATCAAACTCCAGGTTTACCACCGAGCCTTCGCGTACATTTTGCAGGTTGGTATGCTCATAAGTATAAGGGATGATGGCTACAGAAAAACTGTTGGCATTTGAATTGACTACCGTTAGGCTGATACCGTTGATGCAAATCGACCCTTTTTCGACAGTTACGTTGCCTCTGCCTGCATCATACTCAAAGGTATATTCCCAGCTGCCATCCAGTGCTTTGTAAGCGGTGCAGATAGCGGTCTGGTCTACGTGGCCCTGAACAATATGCCCGTCAAGGCGGGCATTCATTTGCATGCAGCGCTCCAGATTCACCAAATCACCGGTTTTAAGGTGACCGATGTTTGATTTGTTCAGTGTTTCTTCAATAGCAGTAACCGTATGCGTATCGCCGTGTACCGCTACAACAGTTAAGCAAACACCATTGTGCGCAACCGACTGGTCTATTTTCAATTCTGCTGATATGGCTGATTGTACTGTAATGTGCAGGTTGCCCTGATCTTGTTTAAGTTCGGTTACAGTACCTAAGGTTTCGATAATTCCGGTAAACATAATACTTTGGTACGCCCCACTGGCGCATGTGATTTACTGCCAAAACTAACTATAATAGCCGGATGATTTATCAGCACAGTATCAAAACAACAAAGCGGGATACAAAAGCCGTTGCCCCTTTAACTGGCAAACCACTTTTATATCCCGCTGTAAAAAAACTTTGTTTTCTACTTGGTATAAATCTTATCTAAAAACAGATACCGGTCATCATGATAGGCCAGCTCGGGCTTGGTATCCACGCCGATATTCATGTAAGGTACATCGCTTGATCTGCCTACAGGCAACCACTTGGGTAAACCCACTTTGTTAGGGTCGCCGGTTTTGATGAAGTTGGCAAAATAGTGCAGCATCATGTCCGACACTTTATAATCTTCATCCGTCCAGGCGTAAACCGCGTTGGTGGATAAGTTGCCCATAGCATATTCAATTTCAAATGCATGCGGTGCGCCAACCGAGGCTGGCGGTTTGCTTGCTGTGCTGTTTCCATTTTTGGTGATACCACCGGCTAAGCCGGCCGTTGCACCGGCAAACTGTGGTGTCATAGGCGGTTTGGATTTAGAGAACAGATAACGGTAAACCGGGCGGCCACTGGTTTTACTATGCAGATCGAGCCATTTCCAAGTACTGTAAACAATAAAGCGATCACTGGCTAATGCGGTGGCCGATTGCACTACTTCATCCTGCGTATTGCCGGGGTAAAGCTTTAACACCTGATCGGCCTGGTCGGCGTACAATTGCTTAATCTTATTGGTATAATTTTCGGGTGTTGGTGCATCGGCACCCATTAGTGCCTGGAAGGGCATCTCGGCAGAGTTCCAACCAGCTAATAACGAAACCCGTGCTTGTTCGCCCGCGGCAAAAATATCGGTTACCTGCTTTGGTAAAAAGTACCCATCAACAGTGGCAACGGTTTTGAATGCGCCGGGTTGTGCAGCCAAGTCTAAAAGCTGTTCGGCCGGTATAGCACGCAGTGAAGCCAACGTGGTTGCATTAGCCTTCTGACCAAAAGCAACACCATTTTGCTCGCCTTGCGCTAATGGTACGGCTGCTAAAGTTGGATTGATCATGGCCCCGCTTTCGCCAATAGCCCCTGCAATTATATTTTTAGATAAAGGCGAAGCCATTTGTGCCGATACCGATATAGAACCAGCCGACTCGCCCGCAATAGTAACCCGTTTCGGGTCGCCGCCAAATGCTGCAATATTTTGCTGCACCCAGCGCAGGGCGGCATTCTGGTCGAGCAAGCCATAGTTACCTGATGCATGGTTAGGCGATTCTTTGGTCAGTTCGGGGTGAGCCAAAAAACCGAATACGCCTAAACGGTAATTCACGGTGATGGTAACAATGCCTTGTTTAGCCATCTTCTCCCCATCGTAACGCGGTTCGGAACCATCGCCGGCAATATAACCGCCGCCGTAAAAGTAAACCAATACCGGTAGTTTTTCCTTAAATGTTTTGGCAGGTGTCCATACATTCAGGTACAAACAATCCTCGCTCATGCCCGATGAACGGAAATTCATATCGCCAAATACCTTTTTTTGCATGGCATTATTGCCAAAATGATCGGCTTTGCGTACATCGGTCCAGTTATCAGCCGGTTGGGGTTCGCGCCAACGCAAATCGCCCACCGGCGGCTTTGCAAACGGAACACCTTTGAAACTTTTAATGCCCGACGCTTCGGCAGTGCCCTCCAACATGCCGTTGGCTACCCGCACTCTGGCAACTTGGGCGCTCATTACTAATGGCACAAATTGAATGGCAATCAATATAGTATGAAATAGCTTCATTGATAACAGTATTAAGTATGGAAGTTCTGTATGGTTAGTAAACGTTAATAATGGAGTACAATTATAGATATTGAGGGCAGACGATCAAATTTATTATCACAAAATAAATAAAAACGTTACACAGCATTTGGATACCTGAGTTTAAAGCTAATCTTGATTTTTTTATCTTTGCCGCATCAAAATGAAAAGCACCATTTACAATAGCCCGGTTACACCACCCTGAATGCCGTTTTGTAAACGCAATGATAGTTAAGGTTTAGCCCCCTGATATCTATGCATTTGTTGTGCTCAACTTTCCTTTTTAAATTATTCTGTAAACGGCTGTTTACGGGCGTTATTAACTTACATCAGTTCGATACTGATGCCATTACTTTATTATGCCGAACGCTTTACGCTTATTCGACTTTTCACAAAAAATCAATTATAAAAATGAAATACTGGCCGGACTTACCGTTGCCATGACTATGATGCCCGAGTCATTATCGTTTGCCATATTAGCCGGTTTCCCGCCGCTAACAGGTTTATATGCCGCTTTTATTATGGGCCTGGTTACTGCCATACTTGGTGGCCGGCCCGGACTCGTATCCGGCGGTGCGGGTGCTACTGTTGTGTTATTAATTGCGCTGATGAAACAACATGGCATCGAATATGTGTTTGGCGCCGTTGCCCTTGCAGGTGTTATTCAGATAATGGTAGGCGTGTTTAAGCTGGGCAAATTCATCAGGCTGGTACCACAACCGGTAATGTATGGCTTTGTGAATGGTTTGGCGGTTATCATTTTTACGGCACAGTTAGAGCAATTCAAAACTAAGGTTGGCAACGAGCAGGTTTGGCTTAGCGGAACGCCATTGCTGATTATGGGTGGTTTAGTGGCACTAACCATTGCTATTGTGCTTTTACTCCCGCGAATTACCAAAGCTGTTCCGCCATCGCTGGTGGCAATTATTGCCGTGTTTTTGATTGTATTCGGTTTTGGCATACCAACCAAAACAGTAAGGGATATCGCAGCTGTTAGCCGCGGCTTCCCTCCGTTCCACATCCCGCAAATACCATTTACATGGGATACCCTGCAAATCATCTTTCCCTATGCGCTGATCATGGCCGGCGTAGGTCTTACCGAAGGTTTACTGACGCTTAATTTAGTAGACGAAATGACTGCAACCCGTGGCAACAGTAACCGCGAATGTGTGGCCCAGGGAACAGCCAACATCTTGAATGGCTTTTTTACCGGCATGGGCGGCTGCCCCATGATTGCTCAAACACTGGTTAATTTATCTGCCGGTGCAAGGGCCCGCCTGTCGGGCATCATTGCTGCGCTAACCATATTGATGATCATACTTTTCGGCGCTCCTGTAATTGAGCGCGTACCAATGGCTGCCTTAACCGGTGTGATGATTATGGTGGCCATTGGCACTTTTGAATGGATGAGTTTCAAAGTCATCAACAAAATGCCAAAGGCTGATATTTTTGTGGGTATACTGGTGGCGGTTATCACGGTTTGGTTGCACAACCTGGCGCTGGCGGTACTTATAGGCGTCGTTATATCGGCACTGGTATTTGCCTGGGAAAGCGCTAAACGCATCCGCGCGCGCAAGTATTTGGACGAGCATGGGATAAAACATTATGAGATATATGGGCCGTTGTTTTTTGGATCGATAACAGCATTCAATGAAAAGTTTGATGTAGCTGCCGACCCAGCCGAGGTCATCATTGATTTTAAAGAAAGCCGCATTGCCGATATGTCGGCTATTGAAGCATTGAATAAACTAACCGAACGCTACCATCAAACCGGCAAGAAATTATATTTAAAACACCTTAGTGAGGATTGCCGACTGCTGCTCAAAAATGCAGATGCGGTGATTGAGGTAAATGTGATGGAAGATCCGACCTATCGGGTAGCTACCGACCGTTAAAACTTTGCTTGTTTAATTGCTGTATTATACATTATGCCCAGACAAAGCGCCGGTATCTTACTCTACAGAATACAAAACAATCAAACGGAGGTGTTTTTGGTACACCCGGGTGGCCCATACTTTTTAAATAAGGACTTGGGTGCATGGAGTATACCTAAAGGTGAATACCCGGATGATGAGGAGCCGCTTACCGCCGCCCGCCGTGAGTTTGCCGAAGAAACAGGACAAACCGTGAACGGGACATTTCTGCCGCTACCCGCTATAAAGCAAAAAGGCGGCAAAGTAGTACAAGCCTGGGCTGTTGAGGGCAACATTGATCCGGAAACCGTTGTAAGCAACACGTTCAGGATGGAGTACCCTTACAAGTCGGGTAAATGGATTACCGTACCTGAGGTAGATAAAGCCGCCTGGTTTGATTTAGAAACGGCTAAGGCTAAAATAAACGCAGCCCAGGCGGCACTGGTTACTGCTCTGGAGCAAGTACTGAATACCAATGCAGGCTGAGCTGCTATATTAAAATATTATTTACTGAGCAGGAGCTGCCTGTGGCGCTGGTGTTTGAGGCTGCTGGCGTGCACCTTCGGGACGAGGCGTATGTGCCGGCTTTACTTCCAAATGTGCTACCCCGCGGTGGCAAGTATTGCAATTTACATTCAATTCCATTACGCGGCCTATTGAATCTTTACCTGCTTTAAAATATTTTTTGTTGATATCGGCCGTCATGCGGTACATCTGGCGGGCCATGCTTTTTTCAGGCTTGGTATCTAATGCCCAGTCCATTTTTTTAGTATCCTCGTTGCGGGCATGGCAAAAGCCACAACGTACGCCTAAGGCAGCATTCCACTCCTCCATCACATCGTGTAACTGATGTTCTGAAATGTTTTTAGGTAATACTTTCAAGTTTTTAAATTGATGTTCTTCTGCCTGTTGCTGAGTTTGTTGCATCGATGTTGTTGACACGAAAACGACAACACCCAACAGGGCAGTTGTGAGAAGGGCTTTTTTACCGAATAGCATATATTTAGGGTGTTTGAATAAGTAAATATATGCAACAACATCAAAATGTCATAAATATGTCACCAGCTTTGCAGCAAAGAATCACAAATGTTACAAATATGGCGCAATCAGTTGCTCGCTTATTTGCCAAAGCTTATTACGTGCTGATGCGTTTTGAGCGGCCAAGTTAGTTTTAGCCACCTGCTGCTTTTTAAAGTATTGTCCGTTAAGCTTGGGACTAATTTTTACCTGCGAAGCTAAATAAATTGATGTTTGTGCTCCCTGCTGCGGTGTAATCATGAAAGGCTTCCCCAGCCACATCAGTACTTTGCCCAAACCGCCAAGCTCACTGCCAAAGCCAGTCTTAACCACACCTGGATGCAAGGCATACGCCGTAATACCTTTGGGGCCAAAACGCTCGGCTAATGATTTGGCAAACCATATATTAGACAGCTTGGCTAAAGCGTAAGCACCAAATGCGGAATACTCTTTAAATTGCACATCATTAAGCATCAGCACCTTACCCATCTTGTGCGCCTCAGAGCTGACGTTGATAACACGTGCCTGCCCTTTCTCGAGCAGGGGCATTAAGCTTAAGGTTAATAGAAAATGGCCAACATGATTCATGGCAAAAGTTAGCTCGATACCATCTTTACTCTCCTGCCTGTGCGCATTGATGCCACCTGCATTATTGATAAGGGTATTAATTGCAAACAGCTTGCCCTTCAGCTGATCGGCCGCATCTTTTACACTTTGCAAATCGGCCAGGTCGCAATGCACTACAAAAATGCTGCGATTACCGGTTTGTTGTACAAGTTCTTTTTTAAGCTGCTCACCTTTCTCCGTATTACGCACCAGCAAGTATAAGGCATGGTCTTTTTGCGCCAGCGCTAAAGCTGTTTCTTTACCAATACCTGATGTTGCTCCTGTTATTACGGTTGTTCTGAAAGGCATAATGCAAATTAATGAGATTAATGGGTTACTAAGTTATTGAGTTGAATCAGCTTTTTTAAGTAAATGTTTTATTATGACGAATAATTCATATTTAATACCGGAATTATTTAAGAATCCAGCAATTTAGAAACAACACGTCTGACACACTTTATCTATAAAAGCGTTCGGCAATAAACAACGACTAACTTCTCTTTAAAATATTTCATAATAACACTTGACATTGTTACGAAACATTCGTAGATTTACGAAAACATCGTAGATATGGAAAAATTAACAATACAAGAAGAAGAAGCCATGCAGGTTGTATGGAATAGCAACGGCGGGTTTATTAAAGATTTTTTAGATGTTATGCCCGAGCCTAAGCCGCCCTACACCACACTGGCATCCACTATTAAAAATCTGGAACGCAAAAAGTACCTGACTGCAGAAAAAATAGGCAACACCTACCGATACATGCCTGCCGTAAAGCAGGAAGAATATAAAAAAGGCTTTTTAAGCGGTGTAGTAAACAGTTATTTCCAGAGCTCCTATAAAGAGCTGGTCACATTTTTTGCCCGCGATAAAAAGATCAGTGCCGAAGAACTGAAGGAGATTATCAACATGATTGAGAACCCTAAAAATTAAAAGCCATGCCAGCTTTACTCATCTATCTGCTAAAAGTGAACATAGCCCTGGTGTTGTTTTGTATTGGCTATTATACCATTTTAAGGCAGCTCACTTTTTACACTTTAAACAGAGTTTATTTAATAGTGGCTATTCTTTTTTCAAGCATCTACCCATGTATTAATTTATGGAGCCTGTTCGGACATCAGGAAATAGCTCAGCCCATTCAGCGCATAGTAATTATACTCAATTCCCAGCAAGCTGAATTAATCCAGCCGGATACGCAGGCGGCGTACTTGAACTGGCTGATTATAATTTATTGGCTGGGTATGGGCATTATGAGTTTGCGTTTGCTGATTCATCTTTTCTCACTGGTCAGGCTACACCGTAACTCCAAGCTTACACGCATGGAGCAACAGCCTATACGTATCATAACAGAAAGTACCAACCCTTTCTCCTTCTGGCAAAGCATTTACCTGAACCCAAGGCAACACAAGCAGGAAGAGCTGCCCGCCATAATTGCGCATGAGCAGGTGCATATTAAGCAATGGCATACTTTAGATATTTTACTAAGTGAACTAAGCATTGTTTTTTATTGGTTTAACCCCGGTGTATGGCTGATAAAAAAAGCAGTTAGCGAAAATCTGGAATTCATAACAGACCGGCGAGTACTACAGCAAGGCACTGACGCCAAAAGTTACCAATACAGCTTATTATACACCAGCCTGAACACCTCCCCCAACGCCATAGGTAACCATTTTAACATATCAACTATTAAAAAACGAATAATTATGATGAACGCAAAAAGATCTTCCACATTCAGCCTTACCAGGTATGGCTTTATTTTACCGGCAATAGTGCTGCTATCGGCCGCATTTGGCACATCAAAGGCTGCACTTTTAGAGGGAGCAAAGGCTAAAGTCAACTTGCTAACTCAATTTACATCAACGGAATCAGCTAAAGGTATCAAAACTAATCCACCCACAGCTTTAACGGAGCATACAAAAAAGGCGCAAACAGATACAACTAAAGTATCGGTAAGGGTAATTAAATTCAATGATAATACCGACTCGGTATTATACATCGTTAATGGAAAACCGGCCAGCAACCTGGTATTAACAAAAATTAAACCCGCCAATATTCAAAGGATGGATGTTATTAAACCACCTCAATCGGTCGAATTGTTTGGCAAAAGCGGTAGCAAAGGCGTAATTTCCCTTATTACTAAAGATGGGGTAAACTTACCATCCGCTTTACAGCTTCAACGAAAGCTTAAAACATTGCCCAATTCTAACACTTCAAAAGCTATTGAGGTGGTAACCCTAAAATTCCCTGATACTACCAGTCAAGTAACACATAGTAAAAATTCGTCTGGTACGTTCGTTGTTACAGGCAATGCTGATACCACAAAGCAACTACGCATACAATTAAGAGAGCCAAACAAAGGTCCTAAACCCTTAATAGTGATTGACGGTGTAATTAAAGAACACGCAGAGATAGAAAGCTTGAATCCTGATGATATTAAGAGTATAAATGTATTGAAAGATGCATCAGCCACTACCCCTTACGGCGAAAAAGGCAAAAACGGTGTGATTGAAATTACTACTAAAAACGGTAAAAAAGATAATTAACCTCCTCCTTACTCACAAATAAAGATCAGCTGGCTTCGGCCAGCTTTTCTTTTTCCAGTATTTCAAGCAATGCCTTCTCTGCCGTATTTAGTTCCGATGCTTTAATGTCTTTATCTTCATCCAGGTTCTGGATATACTTAAACAAGGTACCCTCCTCATAGCTTTTGATAACCGTAGGGTGCACGTAATACTTTTTACAAACCGTACGGGTGTTGCCCAGCGTTAGCGCCACCTCATCCAGCACGCTGATGATGTTCTTTTTGCATTGGGTTTGATTGTCGAATTCACCGGCCTCTTTAAAAGCATACAGCGCACTTACACTACCGGCCCATGTTCTGAAATCTTTGGCGGTAAAGTCTTCGCCGGTTATTTGTTTTAAGTAGTCGTTCACATCGCCCGAATCAATGGTACAGCGTTTACCATCACCATCATAATATTGAAACAGCTCTTTACCCGGTATATCTCTGCACTGTTTTACCAGTCGGGCCAGCTTTTTACTTTGCAGGTCTATCTTGTGATAAACGCCTTTTTTACCTTTAAATTCAAAATTTATTTTTGAACCATCCACATGTACATGCTTGTTCAGCATGGTGGTTAGGCCATAAGAACCATACAGCTTTTTGTAAGACTCGTTACCAATACGAATACTGGTCAGCTCCATTAACCGCACAACTAAGGCAAGCACTTTATCATGGTCAAGTTTATGCCGCTGCAAATCCTTATCCACCTGTTCACGTATGGCAGGTAAGTGCGCAGCGAAAGCCTGCAACCGGTGATATTTGGACTGATTGCGGATCTTGTTCCAATCGGCATGGTAGCGGTATTGTTTGCGGCCCGCCACGTCAACGCCTGTAAATTGCAAATGGCTGTTTTCATGAGGCGATATCCATATTTTAGTGTAAGCAGGCGGTATCACCATTTTGTTGAAGCGCTGTATCAGCTCCTTATCGCGCACTAATTCCCCATCCGGACTATAATAGCTATAGCCCTTACCCGAGGCCTTGCGCGTGTAACCCGGCGTAGTATCCGATACATAACGCAGTCCGGCTGCTTTTGCAGTAATTTTAGGATCGCGGCCAATTTTTTCGAGTTTTTTGAGGAGGCGGTTCATAATGTAAGCTTTAACAAGAATGCCAATATTAAGTTTTACTATCTACTGACCATCAATCACGAACAAAGCCCCCTACCTCACAGTTGTTTAATTGATTAAACAAACACAACATGAAATACAACTTTTTAGGTAATACCGGCCTTGTGGTTTCTGAGATATGCTTTGGTACTATGACCTTTGGCGGCAAAGGCTATTGGGAAGCTATTGGCCAGATTCAGCAGCAGGAGGTTAATGAATTGATGAAGACCGTAGTAGACTCGGGCATCAATTTTATTGACACAGCGAATGTATACTCGTTCGGCGAATCGGAAAAGTTATTGGGGCAATCCATTAAAGACTTAGGCCTGAAGCGCGAAGAGCTGGTTATTGCTACCAAAGTTCGTGGCCGCATGGGCGAAGGTCCGAACAATGTTGGCCTGTCACGATACCACATCTTTCAATCCGTAAATGAAAGCTTACAGCGCTTACAGATGGATCATATCGATATTCTATACGTGCATGGCGTTGATCCAAAAACACCAATTGAGGAAATCGTGAGATCATTAAACGACATTGTACTTAGCGGCAAAGTACGCTATGTAGCCGTTTGCAACTGGCCGGCCTGGATGGTAATGAAAGGTATCGGCATTGCCGAAAAGCATGGCTGGAACAAGTTTGCCGGCCTGCAATACTTTTACTCATTAGCAGGCCGTGATATTGAACGGGAGATATTGCCGCTTGCTGCAGAAGAGAATCTAGCCGTGATGCCATGGAGCCCGTTGGCAGGAGGTTTTTTATCAGGTAAATACACCCGTAACAATGAAAAAGCCGGCGATTCGCGCCGCGATGAGTTCGACTTCCCACCTATCAATAAAGATAAAACTTATGATATAATTGATGTAATTGCGGAGATTGGGAAGCAGCACAACGCCTCGCCTGCCGGCATAGCGCTGGCATGGGTACGTCAGCAAAAAGGCATTACCAGCACCATAATCGGTGCTAAACGCCCTGAGCAATTGCAAGACAACATCAACTCTACCAGTATTGAGCTATCTGCAGAAGACCTGAAACGTATAGATGAGGTTAGCGCCCTACCCAAAGAATACCCGGGCTGGATGGTTGAACGCCAATCGCAAGACAGAAATATTAATAAAGGATAAACATAGGAAGGTTCATGGCAGATAGGCTATGAACCTTCGTTTACTTATTTAAAGACTCTTCAATACACCTACCACATACTCAACCTGCTCGGGGCGCACATCCAGGTGGGTTACAAAGCGAATACGTTTGGCATCGGTACAACCAGCTTTAATACCCTTTTCTGCTAATTTGGCAACGATAGCATCAGCCGGGCCTTCTGTATCAAACAGCACCAGATTGGTCTCAACCGGTACAATATCAGTTACCCACGAGCATTTACTTAACTCATCGGCCATAATTTGCGCATGCTGATGGTCAATATTCAACCGCTCCACATGGTGGTCCAAGGCGTAAATGCCCGCAGCCGCCAAGAAGCCAGCCTGGCGCCAGCCACCGCCTAACACCTTACGTATGCGGCGCGCATAAGTAATAGTTTCCTTATCGGCCAGTAATACTGACCCTACCGGTGTACCTAATCCTTTAGACAAGCAAACGGAAATGCCATCAAAATACTTACCATAATCAACCGTTTTATCCCCTGTGCGCACAAGGGCGTTAAATACGCGTGCACCATCTAAGTGCAGCTTTAAACTATGGCGCTGGCAAAGTTCGGCTATAGGTGCAATTTGCTCAAGGGTATAGCATTTACCGCCGCCTTTGTTTACGGTATTTTCGAGCACCACCAAACTGGTATTCGGGTAATGAATGTTGCCACGGGCGTTAATCTCCGGCTCAATCATTTCCGCAGTCAAAATCCCACGCTCCCCATTCAGCAATCGCGTTGATACTGCTGAATTAAACGCAATGCCGCCGCCCTCATAACGGTACACATGCGCAGTTTGGTCGGCAATCAGTTCATCAAGCGGCTGGGTGAAGCATTTGATGGCTATCTGATTTGTCATCGTGCCCGAAGGGCAAAACAAACCGGCCTCCATGCCAAACATCGCAGCAGCTTTGGCTTCCAGTTCATTCACGGTTTCATCTTCGCCATATACATCATCCCCCACTTTAGCGCTCCACATAGCTTCGAGCATGCCGGGCGTGGGTTTGGTTACAGTATCACTGCGCAAGTCAACGGTCATCATATTTTCTGTAGTGTTTTATAATCGTAGTTTTGCATCAAATATCTAAATCTTATGCGGTCATTTTTACTGTTATTGTGTATTTTCAGTGTTACATTTTCGGCTAAAGCGCAGCTGTTTAGTAAAAGCTGGCAGCAAGGATATTATTGTGATGCTTCAGGGCACAAATTCAGCGGACTATTGCATCATGCCCAGCCCGAAGCTTCTGTATTTAAAAAGAGAGGCGACTATATAACTTTCAAAGCCGATCAGAACACTAAACAAGTAAAAATACATTCCGATTCCATCAGCGCATTTGTTATCGGAGCGGATAGCTTTACGGTATCGCATCTTAAACCGTTAGAAAAATTTCCATTTTTACAGGTTGTCATTAACCGCCCGGTTAAACTTTTTTTCTCAGGCATTACGCCAAGTGTAATACCCATAGTGGGCGGGCCGGCATTGGCTATTGCAGGTAGTGCCATAGCCGGCGTTGCAATTAGCGCTCCCGGCAACTCTGCTTATTACTTTGGCTCTGATCCGGATAATCTGATGTTATTGACAAACAAAAACTTCATTGAAGTTATGACGCTGGTGATGGCTGACAAGCCAGACGTGGTAGAAAAAGTCAAAAATAAAGCCTTTAAGTACCGCACCTTACCTGACTTATTAATGTATTACCAAACGGGAGTTATGCCGAAAAAGCAAAATGATGACATTTATTAAAGGCAATAGAGCTACCTTCAATAAGTAAATCCAGTTAATAACGTTATAGTGTTGAAATGAAATACAAGTTTTTATTACTGATTCCTTTTTTAACGATTTGTCATATCGCATCTGCCCAAAAATGGCAGCCGGGTTATTTTTATGACACCAAAGGCAATAAAGTAACCGGGCTGATTCAAAGCAACCCATCGGGCAAAGGCCCTATAAAAACCGAAGGCTTTATAGTTTACAAAGACAGCGAAAAAGCAAACGAAGTTAAGTTAAGCGCAAGTGATATCAGATACTACGTGGCCGGTAAAGACAGCTTTGTGGTTGCCCATGCCCCTCAAAATGAAACTTGGTCACGTCATGAAATTGATTTTGTGAGAGTTGAGTTAGACGAGCCCTTGAAACTTTATGTATACGGTGGCGGCAGTAAAGGCAGCGGTGGCTTTAAAATACGCCCGGATGTTGGCTTTGGTATTGGCGGTGGCAGTTTTGGTGGCTATGGTGGCGGCGGTGTAGGTATATCTTTGGGCAACGGCGGTGGTGGTTCATCGCGCACAGTATATTATTTTGGTGCTACGCCGGCCGAGATGAACCAGGTAACACCGCAAAACTTTGTTGATGTGATGAGCGACATTATGGCCGACGAACCCCTGGCGTTAGAAGCTATCCAAACCGGCAAATACCGCCTGGAAAAAATGCCGCAGCTCATCAACTATTATCGCCAGCTAAAAGCACACAACAAACCGAACAACTAAGCTATTACTTTTCTAAGTATTAAGCCGGTAGCAGGATATGTTCCTCGGGTTCACTTACTTTACCATCGTCTGATTTACGTTCGCTTTTATCAGCAAAACTTTTGAATAGCATCTCGTAAACCAGCATTCCCCACACAATAATATAGGGCCATACTTTAACCGCATAGCGGCTAAAGTATGGTTTACGTATTGATGAAGGTACCGCATCGGTTGATATAAGCGCAGCTACTACAGCAATCAATATAAAAAAAGTGACGGTATTTTTGCTGAATGGTTGCGGCTGTAAAACGAGGTACAATATAGCGCCTGCTGTAGCTATGATGTAGGTCGGCGGCTCGGATCCGGTGCTGAATATAACTACGGTAATAAGAGCTGCAGCCAGTGCATACAATCTGAATTTTAGATATTGATATTGTTTAAATCTTAATAAGCTCAAGCCCAAACACAAAGCGGCACCAATTAAGAATGGCAGATTAGGCACATTCAAGCTATCGGTTACCCTTCGCAGTACGCCCATAACTGATAAATCCTGGGCGGAAAACAGCGTCATGTTCTGCAGGTTTTTGGTATGCAGCGCTTCCCACCAATCAGCATAAGATTGCACAATAAAATGCGGACTGGATAGCAGCATAGGTAACACAAACCATACCCCGCTCCAGATTACGCACCAGGTTATGAATGTCTTTTTCCGCTTGGAAAATACAAAGAACATTAATCCGGCTACAGGGTATAATTTAATCAGGGTACCCAATACAATAAATAATGTAGCCCACTCCTCCCGCTTCTTCTCAACCAAAACAAAGCTGAATATCAAAAACGCGGCAATGATGGGATTAAATTGTATAGCATGCTGTGCATTGGCAAACTCAATACTACAGCATAAAAGCAGCAACACTTTCGATTTATTATTTACTGGCAGCAAGTTAATGGCCCAGATGAAAACAAGTGCATTAGCTACATTCCACAACAAAAAGCCCCATGCAACAGGCAAAACGGCAAATGGCGCTACCACCACACTAAATGCCGGACCATAATGATTGGTATCAAAGTATTGGCTGGGATATGATGCATATAAATTTGTTTGAATACGTGTGTGATGATAAACCTGCTCAAAAATACTGTAGTTATTATATCGATTACCAAAGTATTTAAACTGCCAGCAATAAACACTCACCAGCGCATATAACAGGCACACCCAGGTGTAACTGCTTAAATAGGGGAACTTTTTAAACATCGTAACAAGAATGTTACGAATTTACATCGAAGAAGTATGATTCGCAAATATTAAATATTATTTGCAATAACAAACCCACTGGCCCATGCCCACTGAAAGTTATAACCGCCCAGCCATCCGGTTACATCCACGCATTCACCGCCAAAAAACAGTCCGGGTACTTTTTTAGCTTCTAAAGTTTTGGATGATAGCTCCTTAGTACTTACACCGCCACGCATTACTTCGGCTTTATCGTATCCTTTATCCCCGGCGGGTTTAACCTTAAACTGATGTATGAGGTTGCTTATTTGTTCTAAGTCGGCCTTAGATAAGGAGGCTAAGTTTTTAGATAGCGGCAAGTATCCTGACAAGGCCTCGGCAAACTTGCGGGCGTATAAACCGGCCAGTAAATTTAGCAGTGTCTTTTTAGGGTTGGTAAGCCGTTCTTCGGTAATCACTTCCACAATATTTTGTTGCGGCAGCATATCCATAAAAAACTCCTGCCCTGCCTTCCAGTAAGAGGATAATTGTAAAATGGCAGGCCCGCTTAATCCCCAATGCGTAAATAAGATATTCTCCTCAAAGCTGATCTCATCATTCCAAACCCGGCAAAAAATACTGTTACCAGATAGCTGCTCATACCAGGGCAAATCTTTACCGGTGATGGTAAGCGGTACCAGGGCTGGCATTGGTTTAATTACCTCCAGGCCAAACTGGCGGGCAATTCGTAAACCAAAATCGGTAGCACCCAGCTTTTGCACGGGCAGCCCGCCTGTTGCTATTACCAGTTTGGGCGTGCTTATGCGCTCCGTTCTACCATTTTGCTCATAGGTAATTGTAAAACTCTCCCCCGTATGTTCAACCGCTTTAACATCGGTGTTAAGCCAAATAGGTTGATCCAAATCGGCACACAAGCCCGTGAAAACATCTACAATATCTTTCGCCTTATTGGTTGTCGGAAAAAGTTGCCCTAAGGTTTTCTCCTGCCCTTCTATACCGTAGGTTTCAAAAAAACCGATGGTATCTTCAACCGTCCACTGTGAGAAGGCCGATTTGCAGAAATGAGGATTAGCCGAAATAAACTGCTGTGCCGAAGTATGCAGGTTGGTATAATTACACCGCCCGCCACCACTAATGAGTATCTTGGCTCCTGCACGATTGTTTTTTTCGAGAACAAGCGTACGCTTGCCTAAAAATCCGGCTTGCACGGCGCACATTAAACCGCATGCACCAGCACCGATTATAATGGCATCAAATTGGGTTTGTTTTGTTAAATTTGCACACATGAACGAGGTTTCGCAAATATCGGAATTTGGAAAGATATTTATCTTCCTGGTAGCGGGGTTTCTTTTGGTTGGGTTAACTTTGTTTTTAAATAAAATATTAGCCCCCAATAAACCGAACTATGAGAAGCTGACCTCGTACGAGTGCGGCGAGGAACCCGTAGGTAGCGCATGGATGCCTTTTAATACCCGCTTTTACATTATTGCACTCATTTTTTTGCTGTTTGATGTAGAAATGGTATTTATTTTTCCTTGGGCTACCGTATATGCCGATTCGAAATTGATAGCCACCGACTCGCGCTGGGGTGTGTTTACACTGATAGAAATGTTTGTATTTGCCGGTATCCTGATTCTGGGACTGGTATATGTATGGTGTAAAGGCGACCTGGAATACATCAAGCCGAAGCAGGTGCTACCAACTGTGGATGTAAAAGTGCCGTTATCGTTGTATGATAAACTCAATTTGGAACAAAGCAACTACACCGTAAAAACTTTTGCTGCCGAACATAAAGCAGCCCCCGAACCTGCAATTCCCGTGACTGATACTACCGCTCCTGCCACCGCTAAAAAGCCTATGTTTAAACCATCATTTAAAAAACCCAACCCATGAACCAGGAATCAATGAATGAAACAGGCGGCGTAGTGGTAACTAAGTTGAACGACCTGCTTAACTGGGCCCGGATGTCATCCCTGTGGCCGCTTAGCTTTGGTATTGCCTGCTGCGCCATCGAAATGATGGGTATGTATGCCTCCACTTATGATGTGGATCGTTTTGGCGTTTTCCCGCGCCCATCGGCACGCCAGGCAGATGTGATTATCATAGCAGGTACCGTTACTTTTAAAATGGCTGAGCGCATTAAACGCTTGTATGAACAAATGCCCGAGCCCAGATATGTGATCTCGATGGGGTCGTGCTCTAACTGCGGCGGGCCTTACTGGCAGCATGGTTATCATGTGGTAAAAGGTGTTGACCGGGTGATACCAGTTGATGTATATGTGCAAGGTTGTCCGCCAAGACCAGAAGCACTGATTGGTGCGATATTAGAATTGCAGAAAAAAATTGAAGGCGAGCAACTCATTACCGTCTAATAGCTATCATTACTTGTTAATCAATTCCACTACCTGCCTGAAAGCCAGCCTGGCTTCGGGCATCGGGAATAGTATCCAGTCGTGGATCATGTGCTCATATTCATAAAAGTTTATTGCCACGTTTTGCTCGTCCGCAAGTCCTTTTAATTTATGGGCATCAGGATTTAATATATCATCAGTACCTGTAAATAAGCTGATCGGCGCTAAGTTTTGTAATGGCCCATATAGCGGGCTTACCAAATAGTCGGTCATCTCCCTATCGCCGGCATGCATGCGTCCCAGCTTACTATCGCCGGTTACGGAGAGCAAGGGGTCGCGCTTATCTACTTCTTTCATTTCCGGATTGGTCATGGAAACATCCAGCCACGGCGAAAGCAAAATGATTTTAGATGGTTGCGGCACTTGCTCCATGCTAAATTTTTGCGCCAGCGATAAAGCCAGATTTCCGCCTGCCGAATCGCCCATTAAAATAATCTCGGCTCCGTTTGCTTTGATTAGTGCATTCTTATATACCTTCTCTCCCATGCTTATACGCTCCTTGTAGCTGTAGTCAGGCAGCAAGGGATAATCTGGAGCAATCACCGTACAGCGGGCCTGTTTAACCAGTTGCGTAATCAATTTCCAGTGGTATATGGAAAAATTAAGCACATATGCACCGCCATGAAAAAACAGCACATGCTTTTTGGTATTAACGCCTGTAGGTTTCAGGGTGAAAACATTGCGCCCTTCCACCTTCTGAGTTGTAACGCCTATTCCTTCGAGCAAGTGTGCCGGTGGCGTGGGCTTATTAGCTTTCTCAATCCGGTCAGAAAAACTTGGGTTGTTAAGTTGTTTCTTTAACCTTGCCAACCTTAAAACCAGCCGCAGCAAACGGCTTCGTAAACTTTGGCCTTTATGATGAAAATCAACTGCTTTTTTTTGCATACCCATAATCATATAGAATAACACTCAACCTGTTAAAGTTTAAAAAAACAACAGGTATACATCATAAAAAAGGGCTGCCTATTACAGACAGCCCTAAACATATTAAATATATAATCCAGTTCTATTATTGACCTTGCGCTAAAGAGTAGCCCAGCTTATCGCCGAACTTCATCAGGAATTCCACAGAACAAACTTTAACTGCGTCTGATACTTCCGATGCAATGTTAAAGATATCCTTTTGGCTCAACTCCACACCTTCTGTTTTTTCAAGACGAATACGGAACTGGTTAACCAGCTCGGTATAAACCGATCCGGTTGGCCAAACCTGTGTACCACGGTTTGAGATCATAATCAGATCAAACTTTTCGTTCAGCTTGCTTTTTGCTATCTCGGCAATTTCAGCAGGCTGCAGTTCTGATTCGATAAAGATATCCGCACCTAAGATTTCTTCTTTGATACCTGATTCTGTAACCGTGATTTTATTTTGAGTTGGACGGAAATCAACATTAGTTTTGCACTCAAAATTTGGCTGAGAGAACGCGCCACCGCTTGATGGATGCTTACCTAAATTAGCGATAATGCACTGTGCAAACTCGGTCGTATTAACCGATTTGGTTGAACGGTCGCCAAAATCGCCGGTGTGTACACCTTTTTCCAAAGTGTAAAGCAACGCATTTTCAATAGTAGCAGCGTTGGCGGTAAAGCCCATATAACGCAGCATTGATATGCCTGATAATAACAAGGCGGTTGGGTTAGCAATGTTACGGCCAGCAATATCCGGTGCAGTACCATGTACAGCTTCGAAAATAGAAATATTATCCCCAATGTTAGCTGATGGTGCAAATCCTAAACCACCAACTAAACCAGCACACAGGTCAGATACGATATCGCCTTGCAGGTTAGTTAATACGATGGCTTGGAACATTTCTGGGTGGCTAACCAGTTTCATACAAAGGTCATCCACAATAATATCAGATGCCTGAATGTCTGGATAACCTTTAGCTACTTCGTAAAAAGTTTCCAAAAACAAACCGTCGGTCAGTTTCATGATGTTGGCTTTGTGACCGCAAGCCAGTTTTTTCAAACCCTTGCGGCGAGCCATCTCAAACGCATAACGAATTACCTGAGCCGATCCCGGACGGGTAATGATACGACGGCCTACGGCTACGTCATTCGTAAGCATATGCTCAATACCACCATAAGTATCCTCAATATTTTCACGAATGATAGTAAGGTTGATAGGAATACCGGCTTTAGAAAAAACGGTTTGTACACCATTCAGTGTTCTGAAATCCCGCTGGTTGGCGTAGGTATTCCAAACTTTACGGGCAGTTACGTTGATACTTTTAACGCCTTTTCCTTTAGGGGTTTCCATCGGACCTTTGAACAGGATACCCAAGTTTTCGATGGTTTGCATGGCGGCATCGGTCATACCGGTAGAGTGGCCTGCATCGAAATAGGATTTACCCATTTCTACAAATTCATACGCCAGAGGTACTTCGTTAGCCTCAAAAATATTTAAAACGGCCTCCATTATTTCCGGGCCGATTCCGTCGCCTTTAGCTACAGCTATTTTTGTCTTCATCAGGAAAAGTCTTATTTATTAAATAACGCGCCAAATATACGGCTTAATGTGGCAACATCATATCATATAAATTGATTTAGGCTTTTTGAAAGTTTTGCGCTAAAATTGTATTGTCAAATTATGAAAGCATTTTACGGAGATTTAAGATTAGGAATTTTAGGCGGCGGACAGTTAGGACGCATGCTGATACAACAGGCCATTAATTATAATGTAACCATTAAAGTGCTTGATCCTGACCGCGAAGCACCTTGCCGCAAGCTGTGCGAAGAGTTTGTTGTGGGTTCGCTGAGCGATTACGAAACTGTTTATAACTTTGGTAAAAAGGTAGACCTCCTTACCATTGAAATTGAAAAAGTAAACGTTGATGCGCTGGAGCAACTGGAAAAAGAAGGCGTAATTGTTTACCCGCAGCCACGCGTTATCCGGTTGATACAGGATAAAGGCTTGCAAAAGCAGTTCTTTAAAGAGAATGATATTCCTACTGCTGAGTTTCAGATCATATCATCGCCGCAACAATTAAGGCAGAGCCTTATCCCATTCCCTTACATTCAAAAGTTGCGCCGCGATGGCTACGATGGCAAGGGTGTATACAAGGTGGTAGACGATTCTTACCTGGAAAATGCCTTTACCGAGCCAAGCCTTATTGAACGCTGGGTTGATTTTGAAAAAGAAATTGCGGTGATTGTTGCCCGTAATGAAAACGGCGAGGTAAAAACCTTCCCGTTGGTTGAAATGGAGTTTAACCCGCAAGCCAACCTCGTGGAATTTTTGATATCTCCCTCGGCCTTATCGTTCGATATACAGCAGGAAGCCGTAGATATCGCCCGTAAAATAGCCGACAGCCTAAAAATTGTGGGCTTGCTGGCGGTTGAAATGTTTGTTGACAAAAACGGCCAAGTACTGGTAAACGAGCTGGCCCCCCGCCCACATAACAGCGGTCATCAAACTATCGAAAGCAATATCGTGTCGCAGTTTGAACAGCACCTGCGTGCCATATTTAACCAACCACTGGGCGATACGGCAAGTACTACTAACGCCGTTATGGTAAACGTACTGGGCGAACCGGGTTACGAAGGCCCCGCAATTTATCAGGGCATCGAAAAAATATTGAAATGCTCTGGCGTTTACGTTCACTTATATGGCAAAGCCTTAACCAAACCCTTCCGCAAGATGGGCCACGTTACCATTGTGGATATTGACCGAGAGAAAGCCATAGAAAAAGCAAGATATGTGCAAAGCACCCTTAAGGTGATCAGCTAAATTTACAGAACATCATTATTGCAAAATTGAAATGCATGATGTAGTATCTATTTAAGCATCGGCATTTGAACTTTACAATAATATTTACCAAAAAATCCAGATGAATCAAACCAAAATTGGCATCATTATGGGCAGCAAGTCTGACCTGAACATTATGAATGATGCTGCTAATATTTTAAAGGAATTAGGCGTAGCTTATGAGATCACTGTAGTATCGGCACACCGTACGCCTGACCGTTTATTTGAGTACGCCAAAGCGGCCGCCAACCGTGGGCTTAAAGTAATCATTGCAGGAGCCGGTGGTGCTGCTCACTTACCAGGTATGGTAGCGTCATTAACTCACCTTCCTGTAATAGGTGTACCGGTAAAGTCAAGCAATTCAATTGATGGCTGGGATTCGGTTTTATCCATTCTGCAAATGCCTAATGGTATTCCCGTAGCTACTGTTGCGTTAAATGCTGCAAAAAATGCCGGCTTACTGGCGGCACAAATATTAGCAACAGCCGATGAGCAAATCGCTCAAAACCTAATAAACTACAAAGAACAACTGGCCGAAAAAGTACAGGAATCGGCACTGGAAATGAAAAACGAAGGTTATCCTTCTGAATACGACAAGTAGTTTAAGTTGTGTGTTGTAAGTTATATGTTTGAACTATCTGTTTTCCCAGAATTACATTCACAGATAACTTACAACACACAACTTAAACTTTCTAATTCAGCATCGGATTCTCCGGGAAGTTGGCAATGTGAGCATAGCGTTGGCCCAGGCTTATCACCACCTCACGCCACAGGTTTTGCTCATCATGCGTAAACAATATTTCGGGATTGAAATTATTAGCTACAATCCAGGTATTCTCGGCAATCTCAGCGTCTAATTGACCGGGTGTCCAGCCTGAGTAACCGGCAAAAAAGCGTATCTCGTCTTCCTTCAGCTGGTAATCTGATACCAGGCGCTTTACCTGCTCATAATCACCTCCCCAAAAAATACCGTCCCATATTTCAATGCCGCCTTCAATCTTGTCAGGGCAGCGATGTATAAAATGCAAAGTGTTGTTGGCTACAGGGCCACCTACATAAACCGGCATCTCGGAGTATGAGGTATCGGGCAGTACATCACCCAGCATGTACTCGCTCAGGTGATTTAAAACATATCCTAAAGTGCCTTCCTCCGAGTGCTCTGTTAAAAAAATAACCGAACGCTTAAAGTTCGGGTCCATCATAAATGGCTCTGATATCAGCAATCGGCCTGCGGCAGGTGAAATTGAACTTAGCATAGTATTATTTTGTAATGTAACATACAGGTTAAAAATATGTTCATTTGAATGTATTAAGTACAGTTAACGCTAACATTTAGCTTATATTACTGCAAGCAATTTGTAAGTTTGCAACAAATGGATCAACAGGATATACAAAACTTAAGGCAGGACTACCGCGCAGCTACTTTATCGGAAGCTGAAACTGCCGGTGACCCGATACAACAATTTGAAAAGTGGTTTAATGAAGCCGTTAACGCGCAGATTTATGAGCCTAACGCCATGACCTTTTCAACCGCTACAAACAATGGCCGCCCGTCGGCACGGGTGCTGTTATTAAAAGGCTTTGGCCCCGAAGGCTTTACCTTTTTCACCAACTATATGAGCCGCAAAGGCAGAGAGCTGGCCAGAAACCCATGGGCTGCCATGACCTTTTTTTGGGGACCGATGGAAAGGCAAATACGCATAGAAGGCACCATCGAGAAACTGAGCAAAGAGCAATCAGAACAATATTTTCACTCACGCCCTAAGGGCAGCCAGGTTGGTGCTTTGGTATCTCCGCAAAGCCAGGAAATTGCCGACCGTAGCGTGCTTGAAAGCAAGCAGCAACAGCTGGAAGCCGAATATGCTGACAAAGAAGTACCTAAACCAGCTTATTGGGGTGGCTATATATTAAAGCCGCAATTGGTAGAGTTTTGGCAAGGCCGTTCAAGCCGTTTGCATGATCGTATTCTTTACAAAAAGTCGGACAAAAACAACTGGAAAAAAGTAAGATTAGCGCCATGATTTTTGAGGAAATCAAACAATTACTGGCCAATAAATTTGGTGAGGATGTTATTGTTGGTGAAGAAACCGGCGGTATGCAACCTGCTTTAATTATTGCTCCCGAACGCATTGCCGACGTATGCCTCGAGCTTCGCGACAATGAGGCTACTTATTTTGATTTCCTTTCGTGCCTGTCGGGCGTGGATTACGGTACATCGGCCAATCGCTTTGGCGTGGTTTATCACCTGACATCTATCCCCTACCAAACACAATTAGTACTAAAAATAAGTAAGGAGCATGGCCGGAGTACGGATGATTTGCCAGTTTTCCCGACAGTATCCAACGTATACCGCACGGCCGACTGGCACGAACGTGAAGCGTATGACCTGTTAGGTATCTTTTTTGAAGGGCATGCAGACCTGAGAAGAATATTGTTACCTGACGATTGGGAGGGCTTTCCGGTAAGAAAAGATTATAAAGCGGCAGCGTACTACAAGGGTATTGCGATAGAATATCCGCCTCAAGACAAATTCACATCTGATTAGTTATGCAAAACGACGCACTTGAGAGATATTACAAAAAGATAGCGGAGGCTGCTACGCAGGATATGATACTCAATATGGGGCCGCAGCATCCTTCAACCCATGGCGTTTTACGTTTGGAGCTGATTACGGATGGTGAGATCATTAAAGAAGTAATACCACATGCCGGCTACCTGCACCGCTGCTTTGAAAAGCATGCAGAGTCGCTTACGTACCAACAAACCATTCCGTTTGTTGATCGTATGGACTACCTATCTTCCATGACCAATGCACACATTTGGGTTATGGGTGTAGAAAAGATGTTGGGTATTGATAAAGAAATTCCAAAACGGGTTGAATATATACGCGTGCTGGTTTCGGAATTAAATCGCATAGCATCGCACTTAATTTCTATCGGCACGTATGGTATTGATATTGGCGCTTTTACGCCTTTTTTGTGGTGCTTTCGCGATCGTGAGCATATCTTAAACATGCTGGAGTGGGCGTCGGGCTCGCGTTTATTGTACAATTACATTTGGATTGGTGGTTTATTTTATGACCTGCCTGTTGGCTTTGAAGAACGTTGCCGCGAGTTTGTAGAGTATTTCAAACCTAAAATGGTTGAACTTAACGAACTGCTTACCAACAACCAGATCTTCGTAAGCCGTACTGCCAACGTGGGTATTTTGCCGCTGGATGTAGCGATTAATTATGGCTGCTCGGGCCCTATGTTGCGCGGATCGGGCTTGAAGTGGGATTTGCGCCGTATAGATAATTATTCGGTTTACCCTGAAATAGATTTTGATATACCTGAAGGTAAGGGCCAAATGGGTAGTGTGGGCGATTGTTGGGACCGCAACAAAGTGCGCGTTGATGAGATAGGCGAATCGCTAAAAATCATTGAACAATGCCTTGACCGGCTGCAAAAGGAGCTGAAACGTACGCCTGACTTTGATCCGCGCGCCAAACTGCCCCGTAAAATTATCCCGAAAGCACAAGACTTTTACATGCGTGGTGAGGGCTCAAAGGGTGAGTTAGGTTACTACTTTATTGCCGATGGCAAATCAGAGATACCTTTCCGTGCCAAGGCACGTGGCCCAAGCTTTAACAACCTGCAAGTGATCGGCGAGATTGGTAAAGGTATCATGATCGCAGATCTCATCGCCATTATCGGCTCAATCGACTTTGTATTGGGTGAGTTAGACCGATAAGGTGATGATATAAAATTCAGTAAACACTAATGCCGATTCAATTTCACTTTTCAAAAGCTTAAATAAAAACAAAAGCCTTCCGAAATTCGGAAGGCTTTGTCATTTGTATATATAAATAGAGGGTTGAATTTACACTCGTCTTTAATCTATCAATTATACACTTTTACCATAAACACATAGTTTTCCAGCTTTTTAATTTGCTGTTGGCGGCTTAGGTTTGATAATGCATTTTTACCTTTCAGGTTAATGTTATGTGCCGTACTGTCGGCATTTACGCTTTGTGCGGCCTTAAATAAATACGCTGATTTTACTGCAAAAGCAGCACTTTCGGTTTGCGTTTGTTTACCGCTGATGATACCAATTACATTGCCCTTGCCATCCAGCAACGGACCGCCGCTATTGCCCGGATAAACAGGTAATGACACCTGATAAGCCGTAGTATCGCCGTTGTTGCCGGTTGCCGAACTTAAGTAACCTTTGCCATAGTAAAAATCATCGCGCGGATAACCCAAGGTATATACGTCCTCACCCACATCGCTTTTCGATTTTTTAAAGGTGTAAGGTATAGCACCTAAACCGGTAAACGTGGTATCATCTATTTTAAGAATAGCAATATCATGTGTGGGCTCTGTATAAATAAGCTTAGTATGGTAAGCATCGCCTGAGGCGTTTTGAACATATAATGAATCGGCATCTTTTACCACATGATAGTTGGTAACAATATATCCGTTTGAGGTTAAAGCAAAGCCGGTACCGGTAAACTTGCTTGGCGTTACAATACGGCCGTTACTTTCAATGTGATTCATCAGCACATTGGTAGTACGTTTTACATTTTCGGTAGTTTGCTTTACCTTCTCCACCTCGCGTCGCAGCTCGGTGTAGTTAGACGTACCTTTGTTAAAATAGCCGGTAGAATACAGCGTAGCCAGCATGGCAAATATGGCTACAGATGCCGCAACAGATATTTTGGAGTGATGGTTGCGCCACATACGCACAACCCAGCTTGGGTGTACAGTAAGCTCCTCGGCCAGCGCATGCACGTCAATTTCCTGGTGTATGGCATTCAGGCGTTTTTCCAGCTCAACACGCTCACCATATTGCTTCAGCAGGTTTGTAAACTGCTGGTGCTCCACAACGCGGCTGTCAATAGCAGCATTTTCACGGCGCATGGTTTCAAAACGCAGCCTCTCCTCTTCGTTAAGCTCCCCGCTGAGGTAACGTTCAATTAATTCGGTCAATTGATGATCAGTACTCATTTTGTCTCTTTCTCCTGTTACTGCTGAAAAAATAATTTTTTAAGCCGTTGCAGGCATTTATATTTCTGAGTTTTGGCATTATCCGCATTGGTGTATCCAAACCGTTCGCAGATATCCTGCATAGAATGGTTATGGATGTAAAAGTCTTCAATTATTGTTTTACAAGGCTCGCCAAGCAATTTTAAAGCACCTTCCATTTTCGAGAACTGAATGTCACGCTCTGTATGATGATCTGTATCATCCTCAACCAATACATGGTTTTCAAAGTCCTTAATGTCGCCACCGTAGCGGCTCATCTGGTTCAGCCTTTTAAGCCAGAGCTTGCGGCATACCGAATACAAAAATGTTTTCAGTTTGCTGCTCAATTCAAAATTGCCGGCTTTTACTTTATTATAAAGAACAATAATCGCTTCCTGGTAAATATCCTTTGCATCGTCAGCGGTTCCGTTGTTATTAATAATTAATTGCAATACCATCGGAAAATAAGCAACATATACACGCTTCAAAATATTTTCCGAATTATTAAGTATTCCTAAAACAACCTCACTATCTGTTGGTGCTGAACTGTTTAACGCTTTACTCACTATTTAATACTGTTTATGCGAAATTGTAACCCATTATTGATAAAAAAAAATTAAAACGTAAATAAAAAATAATGGGTTACTTTTTAAACTACGAGTGGATTAATAAGAAATTAAACTACAAACTATGAAAAACATTGTAAAGCTAATGAGTATTGCAGCTGTAGTTGCAACCTTTACTGCCTGCCAGGGAAACGGCAATGGCAACCGTGGAACCATGGACTCCGTTGCCACCCGCACCGATAGCAACGGCTCATCTACCACAGTGGACACCATGCCTCGTACAGATACCGCCATGGCCGACACTGGCAAAAAATAACAATCATTTATTTATATCAATTAACTGAAAATCATGAAAAACATCGTAAAAATCGCTATTGTAGCTGTAGCAGCTATCAGCTTTGCATCTTGTGACGCCAAAAAATCTGATTCAGTATCAGATTCAACCGCCATTGCTTCTGACTCAACCACCACGCTTACTTCGGGCGATACTACCAAAAACATGGATAGCATGCGTGCCGACAGTAATAGCATGCAGGCTGATACCAGCACCAGCAAGCCTGAGTAATTGTTATCATTTTTATTAGCTCATCCTACATATCATTAATTCATTTTATAAACATGAAAAACTATTTTAAAGCTGGTTTAGTACTCATTGCAGCCGCATCATTTGCAGCCTGTAATGGTGATGGCAACAAAGCTATAACCGATTCGACCTCGGTTGATTCATCAACTTCTGTGAAAACCACCATTGATACCGTGGCCCATACAGACAGCTCACAGATGGATACTACCATGAAAGCCGATACATCAGCTATGGGCAGCAGCACGACTACTGATACAGCTTCAAAGACAGTGACTAAAAAAACTGTTGTTAAAAAATCAACAACTAAACAGCAGTAAATCAATCACTTTTATAGCATTTAAAAGTTTTTTTAATTTTTTTTCAAAAACCCGGGTTACCTTTTCAATATACCGGTATTAAAGAGAAACTATTAATCACTTATTAAAAGGAATTAACAATGAAAAATGCATTCAAATTCGGTTTCGTAGCTTTAGCTATCTCTATGTCAATGGTTGCCTGCAAAGGTTCTGGTTCATCTAACGGTGGTGATTCAACTGCTGATACTACTGTTTCAACTACCACTACTACTACTGATTCAGTTAAAACTGATTCAACTGGTGCTGCTACTGACACTGCTGCTGCTTCAACTACTACTACCGATACTACTAAAAAAATGTAATATCGCTGTTACAGCAAATAAAAAAGCCCTGATATTTTATCAGGGCTTTTTTATTTGCTGTAACTTTTATTTTATAGTTTAGTTTTCAGCGAGTCTTGGTGAGCTTCACCGGCTGTATCAGTTTTAGCAGCGGTTGAGGCAGGGGTTTCCATAGTGGTTTTGCTGCTTGCTCTACCTTTTATCATGGTAGTACCGCCAGATGCGCTGTTATCTACTACAGTAGCACCACCTAACTCAGTTGTGGTTTTTGAAGTATCTATCGGATTGGGAGCCTCGATATTTTTAACTGAATCAACAGCATCTTTGCTTGAATTACCAGCGTCGCAGGCTTGCAACAGTGACGCACTGCCGGCCAGCATCATTATAAAAATTACTTTTTTCATTAAAGCTTTTGTTTGGTGACTTTTTGTTTATTAACAGCTGTAAATGCTTTGTTCTTATTGACGGGCTAATATACGAATAAGATATAGGCTGTTGACGCGTAAAAGCAAAAAAGGCACCCTGAAACGAATCAGCATGCCCTTTTTGATAGGATGTAAGCAGTAGTGATTACGACTCTTGTTTAGCCAGATCACGCAATTGCTTCACCTTATCATGTGCCGCTTTCAAATTAACCTCTTGGTTGGTTAATATTTCTTTAATGTAAGCAGGCAAATGCTCCTCTGCCAAAGCCGATTTGTAAGCTTTCTGAGTTGCATCTTCGCCAAACTCACATTCTTCCAGCACGCTTTTTGTTGTATGGCCGGTAAAGAAAGTTTTTAAATTAATCCAGGTACGGTGTATATCTCCGCTGGTTGAGGTGGTATTCTCAATGTCGCGCGCAAACGCCTGCACCTCGGTAGCCAGTGCCAGTTTAAACTGATGGCTGTCGCCAATAAAGCTGGTAAACAGTTGTTTCAGTTCGGTTTGCTCTTCTGGCGTTTCTTTGATAGCACGCTCATAGCCTTGTATCCGGTCGTTGTGAATCTTAATCAGATCATTTAATGTTTCAACGGTATTTTGCGTAGTTTCCATAGATATTTTTATTGGTATCGGTTAACAATCAATTACTAAACTAATCCGCCTGGCAAATATCCAGGCGGCGTATATTTATGAGCGACCGCCCCCTCTGAACATATTAATAATCCAGATGATAACGAATATCACAACAACAACAGCGATGATACCCACTACAAAGCCGGCTTTAAATATACCTTTGATAGCCTCACAGCTACTTAACGTAGTAACCAGCAGGGCCAATGCGAATAAATGGACTTTTTTCATGAATAGATGTTTTTAAGGTAGATAGATAATGTATTATAAACTGCTTACATAAAGTTTAAATCACTTTTTTTGTTTTAAAGATTATGTCTTGCAGATAATTTTTTATTTAGATATCGAATTACAAAAAGTCCTCAACCTTTTGTTTTACCTGCTCGCCTTTGCTGGCTGTTGATTTTTCGAGCAGCTTAGCTACGGCTGATGATACCAACCCTCCGGCAAAATAATATAAAACCGACAGCAACTGGGTTTCAGCAGTTCGGTTACTATGCTTTTTGTTGAGGCCCATTGGTCCGGGTAAAAGCACTGCACCAAGGCCAGCCGCCAAACCAAGCGCCGATCCTTTAAGCCAGGTTTTGTTTTTGCCCACTCCGGCCAAACTGTAATAAACGCCATTGCTGAAAATATCGCCAGCCATAGTTATATAATACAATTTATCTTCCTGGGGTGACGCAACACCGGCTTTCTGCAAAATCTTGGTGATCGATTCCATACCCAGTAAATCCATACGCGGAGCATTTTCATCTCTACGCTTTATATATTGGTGCAGGGCGGTAATAGCACATGCTGCAGTAAAACCGCCTGCTATAGCATTCAAAAGTTTCATATAGTTACTTTCATTAGTTCTTTACTTAAAATGCTTAAATCATTCAATTTGTTCGATGCCTGTTAATAATATGTGTCTTTTTTCGTTGTACTTGATACATTTGCTTTTACACATCACTGCCATGCCACTGTTATCTATCAAAAATGCCATTGTCAAACAAGGCGGAAATATCATACTGAAAGACATAAGCTTTACACTAAGACCTGGTGAAAACTGGGCTTTAACGGGCGCTAGCGGTTCTGGTAAAACGGCTTTGTTACACACCATAACCGGCCGCTTGCCTATAAATGGCGGCACTATTGAGCGCAATTTAGAAGCTGGCATCATCAAACCCAGGCACAAACCCATTGCTTTGGTTGATGCTAAGCATCATTTCCGAAATTCTTCGAACACTACCGATTTTTATTATCAACAGCGCTATAACGCTTCTGAATCGGATGAAGGCCAAACCGTAAGACAGCATTTAACCGAATTAAGCGATACAAGCCGATTGATAGCTTTTTGGACGATTGAGAAAGTGGTTGACCGCCTAATGCTGGATCACTTGCTCGACAAGCAGCTTATCAAACTATCCAACGGTGAAACTAAACGGCTGATGCTGGCAGCGGCCATTGTAAAAAACCCGGTACTACTACTTTTAGACAACCCGCTTACCGGGCTGGATATACAAACCCGTGCATTTTTTACCCGCCTCATAGATGAAATTATTGTTTCGGGTATTACTGTTATCATGACCGCCAGCACACCTGAGCTGCCCGCCGGTATTACCCAGATTGCCCATTTAGAAAACGGCAGCATAGCAGGTACCTACCCTATCCGTGAATTTGTGTGGCCGCAAAAAGAAGCAGATCAAACGCCTGCAATTAACGAAGCACTGATTAACGATTTGGTAAACCGAACGCCTGCGCCTGTCTTTCAAGATATTGTGAAGATGAAGGATGTAACGGTGAAATATGGCGACAATTTAATTTTAGACAACGTAAACTGGCATATTAAACCCGGCGACCACTGCGCATTGCTTGGTCCTAACGGTGCCGGAAAATCTACTTTGTTGAGTTTGATTAATGGCGATAATCCGCAAGCCTATGCTAACGATATTGTTTTATTTGACCGTAAACGCGGCAGCGGCGAAAGCATATGGGATATAAAAAATAAAACAGGTTATGTATCTCCCGAACTATACCAATATTTTCCGGCGGATAGCTCGGGGTTGCAGGTAATCGAATCTGGATTTTATGATACGCTGGGGCTCTTCAGGCCCAGCCAACCATCTAGGCAGGCGCTGGCTATGCAGTGGATGGAGGTTCTTGAAATCAAGCCCTATGCCCGGCAGCTACTCAAAAACATGCCCGCAAGTGCCCAACGTTTGTGCTTACTGGCACGTGCATTGGTTAAGAACCCGGCATTGCTTATTTTGGATGAGCCCTGTCAGGGAATGGACGAGCATCAGCGCCTGCAATTCAAGAACATGATAGATACCATTTGCCGCGTTAGTTCAGTAACCTTAATTTACGTAACCCATTATCAGCAAGAAATACCCAACTGCGTAGATAAGGTATTGAAGCTGGATAAAGGAATTGTGGTAAGTTAATCCGTTCATCAACACATTATCATATTCATTGCGGATGCCTGTTGCCACGCTTAATTTAACTATTTACCTGTATCTTTGCCTGTATGAACACTGCTGATTTACTGCAACGCGCGCTTCAGTTCGACTTTTTAAGTATTGAAGAAGGCGTTTACCTGTATCACAATGCTCCTACTGCAGAGCTGATGTATGTAGCCAACGAGCTGCGCAAGATACAGGTGCCGCATGGTAAGGTTACCTGGCAGATTGACCGTAACGTAAACACTACCAACGTATGTATTGCAAACTGTAAGTTTTGCAACTTTTTCAGACGGCCGGGCCACGAGGAAAGCTACATTACCGATATCGAAACCTACAAGCAAAAGATTGAAGAAACCTTTAAATATGGCGGTGATCAGTTGCTGCTGCAAGGCGGCCACCACCCAGATTTAGGATTATCATTTTATACTGATTTATTTAAGAAGTTAAAAGAGCTTTATCCAACGCTCAAGTTGCACTCGCTTGGTCCGCCCGAAATTGCGCACGTAGCCAAGCTCGAAAACATGAGCCATATTGACGTATTAAGGGCCATGAAAGAATCTGGTTTAGATTCTTTACCTGGCGCTGGTGCCGAGATTTTGAACGACCGGGTGCGCCGCTTAATATCAAAAGGCAAATGCGGCGGCAAAGAGTGGCTGGATGTAATGCGTGCCGCTCACCAAATAAACTTGCCAACATCGGCTACGATGATGTTTGGCCATGTGGAAACTATTCAGGAGCGGTTTGAGCACTTGGTGTGGATACGCCAGGTACAATCAGAAAAACCAGAAGGACATCATGGTTTTATCGCCTTTATTCCATGGCCTTTTCAGGATGACGGTACGCTTTTGCGCAAAGTACGCGGTATTACCAACAACGTTACCGGCGATGAGTATATCCGCATGATTGCGCTTAGCCGCATAATGCTGCCCAACATTAAAAACATCCAGGCATCATGGCTAACGGTCGGCAAGCAGGTAGCACAAATATGTCTGCACGCCGGCGCCAATGATTTTGGCTCCATTATGATTGAGGAAAACGTGGTATCGGCAGCAGGTGCACCGCACCGGTTTACTGCAAAAGGAATTCAAAATTCAATTGCAGAAGCCGGCTTTGAGCCCCAACTGCGTAATCAAAAATACGAATGGCGGGAGCTACCCGTACAGATTGAAGAACAGGTTATCAATTATTAGTGATAGCTATAAAATAGAAAAGGGCTTTGCAAATGCAAAGCCCTTTTCTATTATACATGATCTTGCTTACTTAGCTAAGAATAATTTAACAATGTTTGTTACATTTTCCTTAGTGTTTGGCTCGTCATAAGCTTCAGTTACCATGTTAGCAGTAGCATTACCTGATGCACCTGGTAAGGTGGTTAAGTTAACGCCGCCTTGAGTTACATTATCTTCACCGGCATATACAAGCGCAACCGGAGCCGCTGGAATACCACTGGTTACACCAGTAATCCAAGGCTTAACCGCTACACCTCTTCTTTGTCTTAAATAACGTAAGTGAGCTGCATGGCGACCTTCCACCGAGTGGATATTTAAGGCTGCTGTTAAAATAGCCGGAGCACTCATCAAGGCAGGTGCCTGTCCTTTGTAAGCTCTAACACCATTATCCTCAAAAGCTTGAGCTAATGCCAGGAAGGTATCATAACCAACACTGTCATTTCTGGTTAAATCGGCAAAGGTACCGCCTGCTGTATAATCAAATTTAGGCTCAGAAATTGCGGCACTACCTAAGTTTTGCAGCAAAAACTTCTTGTGGTTGTTTTCATCAACGCGAATCAATTCAATACCCGGACGATCGCCTGAAGGAATATTTGAACGTTGACCATAGGTATTGTAATATGTAGATTCTAAATATTCAGCGGTAAGTGCAAAATTCAACACTTCAATGACTTGTGGTGAAAGTGCCTGTCCGTAAGCTTTTTTTACCAGTGTGCTGAATACAAATGGCATAGCAGCAACGGCCACTTTTGAACCAAAGCTGGTAATATTTTTAATGGCATCGCGGCGCGGACTAATTCTGTCTGCAAATTCCGGATCTGCCTGATTTATCTCATCAAATAAGTTCAGTAAGTTCATAATGTTGTTGTTTTAGATAGGTGATTAATAAATGCCTAAAGATGGTGCTGCAATTTTTTTACCAGTAAGGAAAGTGTTTGCAATTGGCACAACTTCCTGAGGCGTTTTAGATTTTTCTAAGCTGGTGTTGGCAATATCAACAATCGTGTTATCAACAAAAGAGTTGAATTGCAACAGGTTACGCACAGTGGCTGCATGGCGGGCTTCAACAGAAACAATTTTACCAGCCAAGGTTAGGTAATCTGCTGACTTAATCATAGCACCTGCACCGTTATAAGCAGCTACACCCAAATCTTCAAACGCTTTAGCAGCAGAAAGCACACTGTTACGATTGTTAAAATCGATAGAGCTAAAATTTGGTGTTAAAGCTGGAATTGCACTTGAACTTAATGCCGCTTTGAATAATTCGCGGTGAGAAATCTCGTGATCACGAATGTCAGTCAGTAATGCTCTTTCCTCTGATGAAATATTAGCATAAAAATTTGCTGCGACCTGGGTATAAAAAGCTGCCTCTAATTGCTCAAGCGCATAAGCATAGTTTAAGATAGCGATGTCACCTGATCCCAAATCCACGTGGTCGTCATCCACGTATTCTCTTTTTTTGCATGAAGCAGCGGTTGCTACCACACCAGCGGCCATAGCCCCTGCACTGGCGAATTTCAAAAACGACCTTCTGGCCATTTGTCCACCCACAACGTTTTCTTGTGATGTTTTCATAGATAAATTGTAATTGTTTTGAAAATAGATTTACTATTGATTAATTTACTACAATCTACGGAGTTGTAAGTTTCTTAGTTTTTAACTTTGTTACTCCATTAAGCTATATTTGCTAAATGCCAGAGATTGAACAACATATCGAAGCTTTAATTTTTGCTTCTGAACAGGGTATCCGGGTAGAAGAAATTATATTTTGCCTGCAGGCTGCGCTGGGTACAGACATAGACGAAGAGGCAGTTTCAAACCATATAAGTAGCATTACTTCACGCTATCAAAATCCGGATTTAGCTATTGAACTAATCAAAATAAACAACGGTTACCAGTTCCTGACTAAAAAAGCGCATCACACCGTCATCAGCCAGTTGCAGTTGCAACGATCAAAAAAGAAGCTGAGCCAGGCAGCACTCGAAACATTGGCTATCATCGCCTACCGCCAACCTGTTACTAAGCTTGAGGTTGAACAGATTCGGGGTGTTAACTGCGACTACTCTATCCAGAAGCTTATGGAGAAGGAGCTGATTACGATATCGGGTAAGGCCGACACGGTTGGCAGACCCCTTTTGTATGCAACCAGCCATTTATTTGCTGATTATATGGGCATCAACAACATTAAAGATTTGCCACGCATAAGTGAGGTAGACGCATCTGCAAGCACCATTGGGCAGCAACAAGATTAATTTTTTGCTTTTTTTTACCGAAGCCGATTTTTAGTTATTTTTGAGATATCAAAGCCAAGCGCTATTGATTTCTTAAATTTAAACTAACACAATCAAGAAAATTAATTAACCCATTTAAGCAATATTCGTTATGCAAACGCCCAAAAAAACTGCAAATAAGAACATCGCTTCAAAGAACATTGCCCCTAAAAAAACAGAACAAACTGATCTTAAAACAAAAAAGAGTTTTGATGACGATGACGACGACGATGAGTATGGTGCGCCGTTAGAAGACCTTGACTACAGCGACATTGATCGTTATAATGACGAAGACGATTATTAATTATAAAAATTAAACAAAGTGAATAAACCCTGCCCCTAAATAAAGCAGGGTTTATTCATGAAAAACTACCTGATGACCATAACTGAGGTTACCAATAAAGCCACCCGCAAAGCATTTTTAGATACAGCCCGTTACATATACCGTAATGACCCTAATTGGATTTGCCCGCTTGACAATGACGTTGAAGCGGTTTTTGATCCACAAAAAAACGTATTTCATCAATTTGGCAAAGTTACCCGCTGGATACTGACCGATGATGCCGGCCAACCGGCTGGCCGGGTTGCTGCTTTTATCAATAATAAGAAAGCTCATAATAATCCGCAGCCTACCGGTGGTATGGGTTTTTTTGAGTGTATTGATGATGAGAAAGCCGCCTTTATGCTTTTTGATACAGCTAAAAACTGGCTGGCACAAAATGGCATGCAGGCAATGGATGGCCCAATCAACTTTGGCGAGAATGATACTTTTTGGGGATTGCTGATTGAAGGTTTCGTACCACAATCGTACGGCATGAACTATAATCCGCCGTATTATAAAAAGTTTTTTGATGATTATGGCTTTGTAACGCAGTATGAGCAAATTACAAATCACGTAGATGCACATAAGCCTTTTCCGGAACGCTTTACCAAAATAGCCAAATGGGTAATGCAAAAACCAGGGTATGAATTTAAGCACCTGGATGCATCAAAAATAGATCAGTTTGCTGCCGACTTTATGGAAATTTATAATGATGCCTGGCAGCATTTCGAAAACTTTGTACCTATACAACGGGCTACTATTTTGGAAACTTTCCGCAAAATGAAAGCCATTATGGACCCCAACCTTATTTGGTTTGCCTATGTAAATGGCGAGCCAGCTGCATTTGTAGTTATACTACCGGATGCCAACCAAATGATCAAAACTTTGAACGGCAAGCTTGATCTGATTGGCAAACTGAAATTTTTGTACCGCCGCTGGAAAGGTGTAAACCGGATGCGTGCTGTGGTAATGGGTACTAAAATCAAGTTTCAGAAACACGGGCTTGAATCGGCCATGTTCATCAAGGTTAAAGAGTATGTATTGCCACTTAACCGTTATGACGAGATGGAACTATCGTGGGTTGGCGACTTTAATGATAAAATGCTGGCATTGCATGAGGCAATGGGCGGCACCTTCGGCAAAAAGCACGCTACCATGCGCTATATATTCAAATAGCAAAAAGCCCGGCTTGTATAAAAAGCCGGGCTTTTAATTTATCAGGCAGTTGCTTTGCTTTGGCGCAACTCCTCAAACAGTTCAATTACTTTTTTCTGAAGGTCAATTACTTCCGTCTCCCTATCCATCAACTTCTTATTGACACTTTCCAGTTCGTTAACGTACTTTTGCTCATACTCGGCATCATTAAACGTGAGCAGCTGTACCACAGACATTTCAAACAGGTTTGCAATTTGTTCTAATCTCGAAAGGTTAATGTCTGTAATACCGGTTTCGATTTTAGAAAAAGCAGGTATGGAGATGTCCAGCCGCTTAGCTACATCTTCCTGGCTCCAGCCTTTTTGGTGTCTTAGTAATCTGATCTTTTTGCCAAGTGTTTTCATCGTTAATCAAGGATAAGGATTGCGCAATAGTTAATAAAGTTACAATAATTCTTCTATATCAAAATTTAATTAACGGTATTTAACATTTCGGTTGCTAATACCGACAAATTGATTGCCCCAAAGTTACCAGAACTCATCAACAAAACATTCTTATTTGTTGTATTTTCTTTTTCAAGTTCTGCTTTAAGCTTTTCAGGGCTATCAAAATATATTAAATCCGTTCTTTTAAAAGCATCTTTAACGGCAGCCTCATCGTAAGGTTGCAATCGTTTTTGCTCGAATGTTTTAGCATCAATAAACACGATGGCCTTGTCAGCCTCGTCCATACAGCCCGCATACTCACTTAAAAAGTTTTTGTCCAAGCTGCTAAAGGTATGCAGTTCAATACAAGCCAACAGTTCTCTGTCCGGAAACTGTGCTTTTACTGCTTGTATGGTAGCTTTTAGCTTTGATGGCGAATGGGCAAAATCTTTGTAAATGTTGCTACGCTCATTTTTCCCCAGCAATTCCAGTCGCCTCGCTGCACCTTTAAAGGTGGTCATGCTGGTATAAAAAGCATCGGCGTCTATATTTAATTGGCTGCATACGGAGCGGGCAGCTTCCATGTTCAGTAAGTTATGCTCGCCAAATACTTGCAAAGGATAACGGTTACCCTCACTCGTAATGGTTGTTACCCCCTGCTCTACCTCAAACTTTGGTAAGCCGTATGGCTGCTTTTTAACCGGCGAATGGTTATTGCTTATCATCTGCTGCAGCACCGCATCATTTTGCGCATAGTACACAACGCCTTCAGGCTGTACAGTTTGCACAAAAACCTCAAATTGCTCAATGTAATTTTCAAACGTCGGGAACACGTTGATGTGATCCCACGCAATGCCGCTTATTACTGCAACATGGGCCTTATACAAGTGAAACTTAGGCCGTCTGTCAATAGCCGACGACAGGTACTCGTCCCCTTCTATTACAATTACAGGTGCATCGCTAAGTTGCACCATGGTATCAAAACCTTCCAGCTGTGCACCTACCAGGTAATCAAACTTTTGACCGGCATGCTGCAGCGCATGCAGTATCATGGATGTGATAGTGGTTTTACCGTGGCTACCGCCTATTACCACACGCAGCTTATCTTTCGATTGTTCGTATATATACTCGGGGTACGAGTAAATTTTGATACCGAGTTCCTGTGCTTTCAGTAGTTCAGGATTATCAGCACGGGCATGCATGCCTAAAATTACGGCATCTAAATCGGTAGTAATTTTTTCGGGATACCAGCCATTTTGCGGCGGCAAAATTCCGTGCCTGTTCAGACGCGAAATAGACGGCTCAAATAATACATCATCTGAACCTGAAACCTGGAATCCCTTTTTATGTAAGGCGATGGCCAAGTTGTGCATTGCGCTTCCACCAATAGCAATAAAGTGTACCCTCATTTAAAAAAATTAGCATTAAAGCAATAGTCTGCAAATAAACGCAAAACTGTTGATACATCAAAAATGTGTTTTGCCTAAGACGATGTAATGAGCCGTTATGCTACACATATTTGTAAATTAAATGTAATTAAGTACGAATTCGTTAAAAATCTAACTCATTATTTGCACCTTTGTACTGTAATAAAAATAGTTACAGATGAACGGACGATTCCAGATAGCGGTACACATCATGACCTTGCTTACCGTAAGCGAAGGCGAACAGCTATCGTCCGACTATATTGCAGGCAGTATAAACGCCAATGCAGCGTTAATTAGAAAAGAACTAAGTAACCTGCGCAAGCACAATCTGGTAAGCAGCAAAGAGGGTAAAGCAGGCGGCTATACATTGGCCAAGCCAGCGCAACAAATTACTATGGCACAAATTTACCAGGCGGTAAAACAGGATAGCATTTTAGGCGAAGCCCGCAATGCTCCTAACCCAGCCTGCGCGGTAGGTAAAAACATCAATAAACATATGGCCGCTATTAATACAGGTATCGATGACCTGATTAATAAAAAGTTGGGCATGCAGTCGTTGGCCGACTTTAGTAAACAATTTCAATAATATATTTTTTAACATAAACTGTAACAAACTAAATTACATTAATTATGAAGATAGCAATCATAGGAGCAACTGGCTTTGTTGGCCCACATGTAGTAACCGAAGCATTGAACCGCGGTCAGGAAGTAACCGCCTTTGCCCGTAACCCTGAAAAACTGGAGATAAGCCATGAAAAATTAATCAAACAGGCTGTCGATGTTTATAATACGGAAATACTGGCCCAGCTACTGATAGGCCACGATGCCGTAATCAGTACATTTAACGCCGGCTGGACTAACCCTGATCTTTATAACGACTTTCTGAAAGGCTCGCGTTCTATTCAGCAAGCTGTTAAGCAAGCTGGCATTAGCCGATTTATTGTAGTTGGCGGTGCCGGCAGTCTGGAAATTAAGCCCGGTGTGCAATTGGTAGATACAGCGGAGTTCCCGGCCGACTACAAACCAGGCGCAACTGCTGCCCGTGATTATTTGAACGAGCTGCGCCAGGAACAAGAATTGGACTGGACCTTTTTAAGCCCTGCTATTAACCTGCATCCGGGTGAGCGTACAGGCAAATTCCGCTTGGGTACGGATCAACCTGTGTTTAACGAACACGGTAAAAATGATATATCTGTTAAAGATTTAGCCGTTGCCTTGATCAACGAACTGGAAAACAATCAATTCGTTAAAAGGAGATTTACGCTGGGCTACTAATCTACCCAAAACTATTAAAAGCAAAATGCCATCCGTTAAAACAGGATGGCATTTTGTATAACTGTTGAATAAGCTATGAAGAACTTGCTTACTGTTTTACAAAGCGTGCCGCAACCCAATTATTATTGGTTTTATGACTGTTGTAAACCATACCATGTTTAGCCGCTTCTTCACGTATAATATCTAAGTCCGGCGATTCGTAAAAACCACTAAAGTAGATTTCTCCGCCTGGCTTTAACACCTCGCCGTAGCGCGCCATCTGGTCGAGCAGAATATTACGGTTAATGTTAGCAAGAATCACATCATATTGCTCATCTGGTATATCCTCTTTCGAGCCGCAAATAGTCTGAACACCTGGCACATGGTTCAGTTCTGTATTTTCGATAGTGCTTTTGTAACAAAGCATATCGTAATCTATAGCCGTTAAATCGGTAGCTCCCAGTTTGGCAGCCAAAATGGCCAGAATACCAGTGCCGCAACCCATGTCCAGCACCTTCTTGCCTTTCCAATCATGCTCAAGCATGGTTTGCATCATTTGGCTGGTAGTATCGTGATGGCCGGTACCAAAAGCCATTTTCGGATCAATCACAATCTCGTAAGGGAACTCCGGCTTTGGCTCATGGAAAGTTGCCCTTACATATACCTGTGTGCCTATAGTGATGGGCTGAAAATTGCTTTCCCAAACCTCATTCCAATTCTTTTCTGGTATAAGATTGATCTCGTAGGAAAAGTTGAACTGCTCATGATAAAGGGCCAGTGCATCTTCAACTACATCCCGGTCAAAATCATTGGAAGGAATATAAGCTTTAAAGCCAAAATCGGTTTCCTCAAACGTATCAAAGCCCAGGCCTGACAGCTCATTAATTAACAAATCCTGCTGATAGTCCTGATCGGATACAACGGTAAAAAGCAGCTCGTAGTAATTCATTTTATGGAGTATAAAGTAGCAGGCATCAGGTATAAAGCGTATTTAACATACGTTTTGTACCTGATGCCTGCACTAATGATATTAATTAAACACCTTAACGATGTCTAAAAAGTCGCGGGATTTTAAAGAAGCGCCACCAATCAGGCCGCCATCAATGTCTGGCTGGGCAAACAGTTCAGGTGCATTTTTAGGATTGCAGCTGCCGCCATATAAAATGGTGGTATTGTCGGCCACTTCCTGGCTGTAATTATTTGCGATCTCTTCGCGGATAAATGCATGAATTTCCTGAGCCTGCTCGGAAGTAGCAGTTTTACCTGTACCAATAGCCCAAACAGGTTCATAAGCAAGCACCAACTGACTGAACTGCTCGGTTGACAGACTGAATACACCTTCTTTCAACTGGGTTCTGATCACATCAAAATGTTGCTCAGCTTCACGCTCATCTAAAGTTTCGCCAATACAGAAAATTGGTTTTAAACCATTCTTTAAAGCAGTTTCGGTTTTTACAGCCAGCAACTGGTTATCTTCACCAAAATACTGACGGCGCTCCGAGTGGCCCAGAATAACGTATTCAGCACCTACCGATTTTACCATTTTGGCAGATACCTCGCCAGTGTAAGCGCCTGATTCATTCTGGTGAATGTTTTGCGCACCAACAGCAACTTTATCATACCCTTTTGCCATTTGCACCAGGCTATGCAGGTGAATAAAAGGTGAGCAAACCACCGCTTGCTGCGAGCCGGTTATCTCATCTTTAACCATATTGGTAATTTCTGAAAACAGGGATAAACCTTCGTTATAATCCAGGTTCATTTTCCAGTTACCGGCAACTATCTTTTTTCTCATGATTGTTAATTAAATCTTCTGTATGATTGGGTTAAATTAAAAACATCTTGCAACAACTGGCGTTCCGTGGCATCCAGCTCCTTGTTTCGGCGGCTGTAAACCAGCGTTACCGTTTCAAATACTTTTTCAAGCTTGTATTCTTCAAATCCTTGGGCACCTCCCCAGGCAAAATCGGGCACAAAATTACGGGGAAAGCCCGCACCAAATACATTGGCGCTTACGCCCACCACTGTACCTGTATTAAACATGGTATTGATACCGCATTTAGCATGGTCGGCCATAATTAAACCGCAAAACTGCAGACCGGTTTTACGGAAGTGCTGGGTGGTGTAATCCCAAAGCTTTACTTCTGCATAATTATTTTTCAGGTTTGAGTTATTGGAATCGGCACCGATGTTGCACCATTCGCCCAGCACCGAATTGCCTAAGTAACCTTCGTGCCCTTTTGATGAATGGCCCCAAATTACGGCATTGTTGATTTCGCCCCCAACACGGCAACGAGGCCCGATAGTAGTTGCGCCATAAATTTTGGCCCCCATCTTTATCTGCGAATCGTTGCACAAAGCCAAACCACCGCGAACGTGGGTACCCTCCCACACCTCAGTGTTATTACCCAAGTATATTGGCCCGTTCTTGGTATTAAAGGTAGAGCATTCGGCTACGGCATCTTCTTCCGCAAAAAAGTCGTTACCAATAATGGCATTGGTTGAGCTAATGCCGGCACTCGTACGGCCCTTCGTTAGCAATTGAAAATCGCGGCGCAGCTCAATATCGTTCTTTTTAAAGATATCTTCAGGGTAACGGATGGCTACCAGAGCCGCTTCATAGTTTATAATTCGGTCAAATGATTGCGTGTAGCTGAAAGCTTTAGCATCGCTCTCATTCAGCTTAACAGCCAGCAACTGATTATAGCGCATTAGCGCTTCGCCAGTTTGCAACTTATCAATGGCCTCAAGTAAATTATCATCCGGGCAAATTCCCCCATTAATAAACAGGTTTTGCTGCTCGATCCGTATCGGGAATTTTGCTTGCAGGTAAGCTTGTGTATGATAGGAATAAGACGTATCGAGATGCTTAGCCCACTTCTCGGCTATGGTAAGTATACCAATCCGGAGGTTGGCCACCGGGCGGGTATAAGTTAAAGGCAACAGGGTTTGATGTGCGTTATCGTCAAATAGAATAATTGCCATAGATGGGCAAAAATAAAAAAAGTCCCGGCCAATGAGCCGGGACTTTACAAATATTTTGATGCAAACGATTACTTTTTAGCGTAACGGCTGCGGAATTTATCGATACGACCTGCAGTGTCAACCAGTTTCATTTTACCGGTATAGAACGGATGCGAGGTGTGAGAAATCTCTAATTTAATTAATGGATACTCATTACCGTCTTCCCATTTAACGGTTTCGCGAGTTTCGATACATGATTTAGTGATGAAAGAGTAGTCGTTTGACATGTCTTTGAAAACCACTAATCTATAGTTTGAGGGATGCAGGTCTTTTTTCATTTTTAATGTACTTTCCTTTCAAAAGAGGCGCAAATATAGTTATTTACTATTACTTATAAAATACTATTTCAAAAAATTTTATCAATTGTATAATATGACACTGCAAAAATACCAATTAAAACCATGAGGCTTATCTTTATAAAACTTTTATATGTCAACGGTGAGTGGCGATCGGGAAATATTATGCCCCATAAAAAATTTCGATTTTAAAAATATGATATAAATCACTCTTTTTGTAACGTATTAAAAACGACAGTGTAAAATTGCATAAACATGACCGGAAACAGGCCTTTTATAGCGGCTTACACTAACTATAGAGTAAAACTTTACTTATCTTTGTACTGTTAAATCAACGAATATGAATCTTCCGATATATTTAGATAACAATGCAACCACACCTATGGACCCACGGGTGCTGGAAGCTATGATTCCCTACTTTACGCAAAAATTTGGTAATGCGGCAAGCCGTAATCACCATTTTGGCTGGGTGGCCGAAGAAGGTGTTGATTACGCCCGCGAGCAGGTAGCCAAATTAATTGGTGCCAGCGAAAAGGAAATTATATTTACCTCAGGCGCAACCGAGTCAGACAACCTGGCTATTAAAGGTGTGTTTGAAATGTATAAAGACAAAGGTAACCACATCATCACTGCAGTTACCGAACATAAAGCGGTTTTAGACGCTTGTAAACATGTTGAAAAGTTAGGCGGCAAAGTAACCTACCTGCCGGTTAAGGAAGACGGTTTGGTTGATCTGGCTCAATTAGAAGCAGCCATGACACCTGAAACTATCCTGGTTTCGATCATGTACGGCAATAACGAGATCGGCGTAGTTCAGCCTGTTAAAGAAATTGCTGCTATTGCCCATAAGCATGGTGCCCTGTTCATGACAGACGCTACCCAGGCTGTAGGTAAAATCCCGGTAGATGTAAATGCCGATGGTATAGACCTGCTGGCTTTATCAGCTCATAAAATGTATGGCCCTAAAGGTGTAGGTGCTTTATATGTACGCCGTAAAGGACCACGTGTAAAAGTTACTGCTCAAATGGATGGTGGCGGTCATGAGCGCGGTATGCGTTCAGGCACATTGAACGTTCCGGGTATTGTTGGCTTGGGTAAAGCCTGCGAGTTGGCCTACAACGAAATGGCTTCTGAAGCAGCCCGCCTGTCAGCCCTGCGGGATAAACTTCAAAATGCGTTAACCGTGTTGGAAGAAAGCTATGTAAATGGCAACCAGGAACACCGCCTGCCGCATGTAGCTAACATCTCATTCAAATATGTTGAGGGCGAAGGTTTGATGATGGCTATGAAAGATCTGGCTGTATCATCAGGTTCAGCTTGTACTTCAGCTTCTTTAGAGCCTTCTTACGTACTGAAGAGCTTAGGCTTGTCAGATGATTTGGCACACTCTTCTATCCGGTTTGGCTTGGGCCGTTTCACTACCGAAGAGGAAGTTGATTACGCTATCGAAGTAACTAAAAAAGCGGTTACCCACCTGCGCGAACTTTCACCACTTTGGGAAATGTTTAAAGAAGGTATCGACCTGAACTCTATTGAGTGGGCTGAACACTAAGAACTGATTTCGAAATTCGGATGTAAAATTTCGGATTTTAAAATTAGCGCAATGCTATAAATAAAGAATACCGGGTTGCCTGCCCAAAAACAGGCAACTCACAACTGATAACTGACAACAAAATACTTAAAGCTATGGCTTATTCAGATAAAGTAATTGACCATTACACCAACCCGCGCAACGTGGGTACGTTAGACAAAAGCAGTACGCAAGTTGGTACTGGTTTAGTAGGTGCACCTGAGTGTGGCGACGTAATGCGTCTGCAAATTCAGGTAGATGAAAATAATGTGATCACTGATGCTAAATTCAAAACCTTTGGTTGCGGTTCGGCTATCGCTTCTTCATCTCTGGCTACCGAATGGTTAAAAGGCAAAAGCATCGACGAGGCTATCACTATCGATAACATGGACATTGTTGAAGAGCTGGCTCTGCCACCGGTAAAAATTCACTGCTCGGTATTAGCAGAGGACGCTATCAAAGCTGCCATTAACGACTATCGCGTTAAAAACGGCCTGGCTCCTATCGAACTGGAAAAATCACATCATTAATTTGTAAAAACAAAAGCTAAAAGTCCGGATTGCGACAATTTGTCTCATCCGGATTTTTGGCTTTTGTTTTGTTACTATATATTTGCATCAGGTTGTTAAGAATAAGACTAAATAACACAGTCCGCTCTTAATTCCTGATTCTAAATTCTTGATTCTAATACTATGGTAACCGTAACAGATAAAGCAAAAGAAAAAATTGAACACCTGATACAGGACGCACAACTGGATGCTTCTTACTTTTTGCGGGTGTCGGTTCAGGGTGGCGGTTGTTCGGGCTTGTCATACAATCTGGACTTTGATAACGAAGAGAAAAAAGGTGACCAGTTTTTTGAAGACAAAGGTGTACGCATGGCACTGGATATGAAATCTTTCCTGTATCTGGCCGGTACTGAGCTCGATTTTTCTGACGGCTTAAATGGTAAAGGCTTTAACTTCCATAACCCCAACGCCAGCCGTACCTGCGGTTGTGGTGAAAGTTTCTCGGTATAATTTCTATTACAAATATGATATTCAAAGGCGCTTATAAAGCGCCTTTTTTATTGTTTGGCAATTAGATTGTACATTTGCGCCCTAATTTATTAAACGCTAATGTGCAATACCCATGCTTTACTGCAAACAATTAACGCTCAGCGTGCTTTTTGTTTATTATAGTAAATAGCATAAGTTTGTTAATTATAAGCCAAAAAATTTAAACTTGATGACTACTGCCAACAAACCAACCACGGTTCCTGCCTTGATACGCCATGTGGTTGCCCATATACATCCTGATACACATACTTTCCTTTCACACAAAGTAAAAGATAGCTGGGTAGACATCTCCTACCGGGAGGTGATCGAGAAAGTCGATGCTATATCAGCCTGGTTCCTGAACATGGGTATACAAAAAGGCGACCGGCTGGCTCTGGTCATTGAAAATGGCCCGGAATATATTTATTTTGATCAGGCCTTGCAGCAGATTGGCGCCATTAATGCATCCATCTACCCTACCCTTACCGAAGCCGAAACTGAATATATCCTTAACGATTCTGGCGCTAAAGCCATATTGGTAGGCAATCCTTTTTTATTGCGTAAAGTGTTGAAAGTAGCCAACAATTGCTCCTCATTACTCCGCATTATTCCGGTGTTTGACGATTACGAGAAATATACCGAAAAGGTAAAACTCAATGCTGGTGTTATCAGCTTTGATAAATTGATTGAGGAAGGAAGCACGCTTATTACACAATATGCTGGAGCTATTAACGCCTCACGTGAATCCATCCTCCCGTCTGACATTTCTTGCCTTATCTATACATCGGGTACAACAGGTACACCAAAGGGTGTGATGCTTACGCACAGCAATCTTGTGCAAACGGTATGGGCCGGTCTAAAACAGACATCTATTGTAGACAAAAATGATAGCTTCCTGTCATTCCTGCCGCTGTCGCACGTATTTGAGCGCGCAGCTACTTATTATATCTGTTTAGGTGCAGGTTGTAAAATTGCCTTTGCCCAAAGCCTGGAACTGCTGGCCCGTAACATGACCGAAGTTAGGCCAACCATCATGAACTGCGTACCACGCTTGTTGGAACGCATACATGATAAGGCTATGAAAAACGGCACCACGGCAGGTGGTATGAAAACGTCTATCTTTTTGTGGGCGTTTAAAATTGGCAAGCAATACCGCGAAAAGCGTGAGCAGGGTAAAAATCCGGGATTGATACTCAGTCAGCAATACAAGCTGGCAGATAAATTAGTATTCAGTAAAATCAAAGAAAAGACCGGCGGACGCTTAAAGTTCCTTATTTCGGGCGGCGGTGCGCTACCTAAAAACGTAGGCGAATTTTTTGGCAATGTCGGTATACCGGTTTTAGAAGGTTATGGTTTAACCGAAACTACCGGTCCGGTGTGCGTTACCGAATTCGATCGCCAGGTGTATGGTACTGCCGGTCGTATTTTACCCGGTACCGAGATTGCCATTCAAAACATTGATACCCGTAAGATCTATACCATCCAATCGCATGAATCTTTTGATCCTAATTTGATTACAGAAGAAGGCGAAATTATTATGCGTGGTGTAGCGGTAATGAAAGGCTATTGGAACAAGCCCGAAGAAACCGCTACCGCTATTGATGCCGACGGTTGGTTTCACAGCGGTGATATAGGTCGCTTCTACAAAGGCTACCTGCAAATTACCGACCGCCTGAAGAATATGCTGGTTAATGCTTTTGGCAAAAACATATATCCTACTCCGGTCGAAAACACCTATCTCAAAAGTCCTAAAATAGAACAGATATTTTTAGTGGGCGACCGCCGTGAGTATGTAACGGCCATCATTGTTCCGCCAAAAGAACTGCTGCAGGAAACATTTGGGCTGGATGAGGCCTGGTTTGAAAAGCCTGAAGCTTTTGTAGACGACAAGCAGATCATCGACTGGATTAATCAGGACTTACGCAAGTTAAGCAATGAGCTGGCTAAGTTTGAACGTATCAAAAATTTCAAGGTAAAACGCAACCCGTTCAGTATGGAAGAAGGCGAAATGACCGTAACCCTAAAAGCCAAACGCAAAGTGATTGAAAAGAAATACGCTCAAGCTATTGATGAGATGTACATGCAGGAGGTAGATGCTGACTAAGTAGCTGCACCTAAATCTTCATTCAAAAGATTTCCGAAGACAGAATAAAACCCGTCATTGCAAAACAGTGCGGGTTTTATGTCTTAATATTCTTTTGTATGATATTATGAACTGTGAAACTCGTCTATAACCTCAATTACACCAATTATATTTTCATTAAAAGTGTCTAACTCCTCAGCAGGTACCCATAATTCATTGTGTATAATCCCTCCGACATTCTTTACGTCAAATTTTTTTAAGTACTCACTATTTACGTTAAAAGCAGTTACATATCCATAACCATAAGCAGGAACATTCCATTCCTTTGCTATTTGTATAGCATATTCTTTGTTGGTTACTGGGTAAAAAATAGGCTGTTCAGGCAATCGTGGTGGAAAGCGCTTCCATCCAGAATCTTCAATTAATTTCAACTCAACCTGGTTAACAGGCCTGTACAATACGGTTGTTTCCGGAATCATTACTTTATATTTTAAGTCCAATTATAAATAATAAAGCTATTTCAATAGAACATTTAAACAAATACATTTTCACCTCTATATTATATTACTAGTAGCTATAGCTTATAAACTGTTCCGATCTTCATGGCTCACTAAAAATCCATATCTTTGCCTTTTATAAAATACCCTTTTTCATTATGAGTATTGCAGCCTTATCGGAACAGGAAATATTGCGCCGCGAATCGTTACAACAATTGCGTGCGCTGGGCATTAACCCCTATCCTGCCGAAGCCTACCCGGTAAACGCCTGGGCTCAGGACATTATCCAAAACTTTAATACCGATCCCGAAAAATATAAGGAAGTAACCCTGGCTGGCAGAATCATGACCCGTCGTATTATGGGTAATGCTTCTTTTGCCGAAATACAGGATACGACCGGCCGTATTCAGGTTTACATAAAGCGCGACGAGATTTGCCCCGGTGAGGACAAAACTTTATACAATACCGTGTTTAAAAAACTGCTTGATATTGGCGATTACGTAGGTGTTAGAGGTTATGTATTTTTAACCCAAACCGGTGAAATTTCTGTACACGTTCACGAACTGAATGTACTGGCCAAATCGCTAAAACCACTACCCGTAGTTAAGCGCGATGATGACGGCAATATTTATGATGGTTTTACCGATCCTGAGCTGCGCTACCGCCAGCGCTATGTGGATTTAACGGTAAATCCTGAATACAAGCAGATCTTCATCAACCGTTCCAAAGTAATTAACACCATGCGTAATTACTTTAACGGCCAAGGCTGGATGGAAGTGGAAACGCCTATCCTGCAGGCTGTACATGGTGGCGCGGCAGCACGTCCGTTCAACACCCACCACAACACGCTGGATATGCCGCTTTATTTGCGCATTGCCAATGAGTTGTACCTGAAAAGGCTGATCGTAGCCGGATTTGACGGCGTATACGAATTTGGTAAAATGTTCCGTAACGAGGGTATGGACCGTACGCACAACCCGGAGTTTACCGCCATGGAAATCTATGTAGCTTATAAAGACTACATCTGGATGATGGCCATGGTAGAGGAATGTCTGGAAAAAGTTGCGGTTGCAGTACACGGTACCCCGGTGGTAAAGGTAGGCGAACATGAAATTAACTTTGCTGGTCCGTACGAGAAGCTATCTATGTACGATTCTATCCTGAAATATACCGGTATCGACGTATCACAAATGGATGAGGCACAACTGCGCCAAACCTGTCGCGACTTGGCCATTGAGGTTGACCAGACTATGGGCAAAGGCAAACTGATTGATGAGATTTTCAGTGCCAAAGTAGAAGCCAGCCTGATACAGCCAACCTATATTACCGACTACCCTATCGAGATGACGCCGCTCGCCAAAAAGCACCGTACTAAAGATGGCCTGGTAGAACGTTTTGAACTGTTTGTGAACGGCAAAGAGATTGCCAACGCCTACTCTGAACTTAACGACCCTATCGATCAGCGTGAGCGTTTTGAAGAGCAGTTGTTACTGGCGGGTCGTGGCGACGAAGAAGCGATGGCGATGGACGACGACTTTTTACGTGCCCTGGAATATGGTATGCCGCCAACATCGGGCTTAGGTATTGGTATTGACCGTTTGGTGATGCTGATGACCAACCAAAGCACGATTCAGGAAGTATTGTTCTTCCCGCAAATGCGCCCTGAAAAGAAAGCCAAAGTGGTTACTATTGATGACTTTGTAAATATTGGCGTTCCTGCCGAGTGGGTTCCGGTTATCAACAAAATGGGCTTTAACACCGTTGAGGATTTGAAAGCTGCCAACCCTAACAAAGTATTTAACGACTTAGGCGGTATGCGCAAAAAGTTAAAACTGGACTTGCCTATTCCGACTAAAGAAAGCGTAATGGCTTGGTTTGCGTAAGCAACACAAACTTCAAATAATAGCAAAGGGCATCTTTTACGTAAAAGATGCCCTTTTGTCTTGTTAATGATTTATCCCTTGATCAAACGCTGTATTTCGTCCAGCTTCATCAGCGCTTCAACCGGGGTAAGGGTATTTACGTCCAGGTTGTTCAGCATATCACGAATCTTGACCAGCACCGGATCATCAATCGAGAACATTTGCAATTGCATAGCCTGCTTCTGTACTTTTTTGATGCTCTCTTTTATATTCTCGCCACCGGTACGCTCGGCTTCCAGCTTCTTTAATATCTCATTAGCACGGGCTAATACCTTAGGCGGCATACCCGCCAGTTTTGCCACGTGTATACCAAAACTATGCTCGCTGCCACCAGGCACCAACTTACGCAAAAAGATGATCTGGTTACCTATCTCCTTTACGGTAACATTATAGTTTTTAATCCGGTTAAAAGAGTTGCTTAATTCGTTCAACTCATGGTAGTGTGTAGCGAACAGCGTTTTGGCTTTGGCCGATGGGTGATTATGCAGATACTCGGCAATAGCCCAGGCAATGGAAATACCATCATAAGTACTGGTACCCCGGCCAATCTCATCCAATAAGATCAAGCTACGGTTGCTCAGGTTGTTGAGGATGCTGGCCGTTTCGTTCATTTCCACCATAAAGGTCGATTCGCCCGACGATAAGTTGTCTGATGCACCTACACGGGTAAATATCTTATCAACCAAACCAATTTGTGCCTGCTTGGCCGGTACAAAACAACCCATCTGCGCCATCAGTACAATTAAGCCGGTTTGCCGTAACAGGGCCGATTTACCTGCCATGTTGGGGCCGGTAATGATGATAATCTGCTGGCTTTCCGAATCCAAGTAAACATCATTAGTGATGTACTCTTCGCCCAGCGGAAGGTTCTTTTCAATTACCGGATGCCGGCCGCCTTTAATATCCAGCAGTAAACTATCATTAATTTGCGGTTTTACGTAGTAATTCTTTATTGATATGGTAGCAAAATTGAGCAGCACATCCAGGCGGGCTATCAGCTGTGCATTAAGCTGTATGGGTTTAATGTATTCTGCTAAAGCATATACCAAATCATTATACAACTGTGTTTCTAAGGCTAATATTTTTTCTTCCGCACCTAAAATCTGTTCCTCATATTCTTTAAGCTCGGGTGTAATATAGCGCTCGGCGTTAACCAGGGTTTGCTTACGTATCCAGTCGGTAGGCACTTTATCACGGTGCGAATGCGTAACCTCCAGGTAGTAACCAAATACGTTATTGAAAGCCACTTTAAGCGATGGTATGCCTGTTTGCTCTGCTTCACGTTTCTGTATCTCCAACAAGTAACCTTTACCACCGAAAGCTATCTTGCGCAGCCGGTCCAGCTCGTCATGAATACCCTCGGCCATAACGCCGCCCTTTACAAGTTGTACCGGCGGTTCGGCATTCAACTCGCGACCAATTTTTTCGCAGATGTATTCGCACTGGTTAAGCTGACTGCCTATTGCACGCAACGCTTCACTCTTTGCGGCCTCACCTTCACACATCATTTTGATGTTGCCGATGGCTTGTAAAGCTTTACGCAACTGGCAAACCTCGCGCGGATTGGCCTTTTGCAAACCTATCTTACTGATCAGCCTTTCCAAATCGCCCACCTGCCTTATGCAGGCTTGCATTTCATTGCGCAGGTCTTCATGTTCTATCAGGTGCTCCACTACATTCAGGCGGTCATGAATGGGCTTCAACTCTTTCAACGGCATCACTATCCAGCGCCTAAGCAGGCGCGCGCCCATTGGTGAGCAGGTATGATCCAGTACATCAACCAGGGTGAGGGCGTTCTCATTGGCAGAGCCTACCAATTCCAGGTTGCGTATGCTAAAACGGTCGAGCCACAGGTAGCGGTCTTCCTCTATCCTGCTGATGGCGCTGATGTGTTGCAGGTTACGGTGTTCCGTTTCATTAAGGTAATGCAGCGTTACCCCGGCTGCTACAACACCCAAGCTAAGCTTTTCGATACCAAAGCCTTTGAGCGATTTTACGCCGAAATGCTTAAGTAGTGTTTCCTGCGCATAGTCACCGCCATAAGGCCATTCATCAAGTGTATAGGTATAATAGCGATCGCCAAAATGCTCAATAAAATCCTGCTTGCAGCTTTTAGGGTAAATGACTTCGCTCGGGCTGAACGACTGCAGCAGCTTATCTACATAACCAGCGTTGCCCTGTGCTGTCAGGAACTCCCCCGTCGATACATCAATGAGGGCAATACCTATACTGTTTTTTTCGAAGTATAATGATGCCAGGTAATTATTACTTTTTTGCTGCAGGATGTTATCATTCACGGCAACACCAGGTGTAACCAGTTCCGTTACGCCGCGCTTTACAATGGTTTTAGTGGTTTTAGGATCTTCGAGCTGATCACAAATAGCCACGCGCTGACCGGCACGTACCAGTTTGGGCAGGTAGGTTTCGAGCGAGTGGTGCGGAAAACCCGCCAGCTCAATGTGCGAAGCCGAACCATTGGCCCGTTTGGTTAACACAATGCCCAGTATACCAGCCGTTTTCACGGCATCTTCACCAAATGTTTCGTAAAAGTCGCCCACGCGAAACAGCAGTAAGGCACCCGGATATTTGGCCTTAATCTGGTTATACTGCTGCATCAGCGGCGTTTCTTTAGTAGCGGTCTTGCCCAAGCGTTATCCTTTTTTTGTTAAAGGTGTAAATTTAAGCGTTTAACAAGCATTTAAGGGGTTATGTTGAAAATTTACTACCGCGAGAAGTGTGGGGTGCGGAGATTATGGAGTGGAAATAGGCGCAAGATGTATTACCGCCCTCCATTATACAGAACAGGTTTAATTCTATTCAATAGAAGCTTACTATGAAAGTATGGCTACACAAATTTTTGCAATTAGCTTCTTACTGCTGACATAGGGTTGTCACTACGCTGCCTTTTCTTTGCTTCCAGAACAAACAACCAACATTATGCAAACAGCAGATACCATCACTCCGAACAACAGCGTAATAACGCCCGAACAACTTTTTACACACTGGCAGGAACATCGCCGGCTTACCCGTAAAGTTATTGCCGCCTATCCTGATGAGCATTTCTTCACTTACGCCATTGGCGGCATGCGCCCGTTCGCGCATCTGCTTTTGGAAATTACAGATTTGGCCGAAGCTGGTATACAAGGTATTGTAACCGGAAAATGGAAATCTCTGCAGGAACTATCGCACGTGAGTGGCAACCATCCGCAAGATAAAGCGGCTTTCTTGAAATGGTGGGATGAGGTAACGGAATTGATTGATAAGCTGAGCCCGCAGATAGACATCCATCGTTTTTCGGAAAAAATACGCGCTTTTGGAATGTATGAAGGCACCGTATGTAGCACCCTGCTTTATTTAATAGATAATGAAATACATCACCGCGGGCAAGCCTATGTATACCTGCGTTCGCTCGGTATTGAACCACCCGCATTCTGGGATCGTTCATAAACAGAAGCTATATTGTTAGTATAATAATCCCGGATGACGGCTATTCAAAGCCTGCATCCGGGATATTATTTATATAAGGTTCCTAATCTCATATATTGATCACCCTTTTCTCCTCACTCTCCAATCTCCATACGCTTTCCATCCTCGCTCATCACTCTCCCAACTCCAGTTCCTTCAATTTGCTTAGCCGCATCCCGCTTGAACAATATAGCGAACAGAACAGCCGTAACTACACCAGCCAATCCCTCAATAAACAAAATCATACGCGGACTAATATGGTGAGCACCTAAGCCGGCCAGAAAGCTTCCTAGCGGTTGCATACCTAAAAATGCCATTGCGTAATAGCTGATTACACGGCCCCGCATATCGTCGCGTACATTAGTTTGTATATAGGTGTTGGTTCCGGCTATTTGCATCATGGTACCCGCTCCGGCTATCATAATAAACACCAAGGCCAGCCAAAAATTGGCACACCAGGCAAAAACGGCTATGCCCAGGCCAAACAAACCGCAGGCGTAAACCGTAACCTTTCTTATATTTTTGGTTGTTTTAAATCCGGCCATATAAATAGCCCCAATAAGGGAGCCCAGCCCTGAAATACTGTTTAGTGCACTATAAGTAGCTGCATTACCCTTAAATACATCTTTGGCAAACACAGGCATCAGGGTAGTAAAAGGCATTACAAAAAAACTGGTAGAAGCCATCAGCAAAATCATCAATTTAAGGTTGCTGTTTTGTTGCAAATAGCTATAGCCCTGCTGCAGATTTTGCCAAACGCTCTCGGCTGACTTCTTCACATCTATTGGTGGCAGCTTCATGAGCAGCAAAGAAATAATCACGGCAATAAAGCTGAGCGCATTTAGCAAAAAGCAGATTCCCGTGCCTACTGTAGTTAATAGTACGCCTGCTACCGCCGGCCCCAGCAACCGGGCCAGGTTTACCATGGATGAATTAAGTGCAATGGCATTTTGCAAATCTTTTTTATCTTCGATAAGCCGTATCATGAGCGACTGGCGCGAGGGCGTATCAAAAGCATTGATAATACCCAGCACAACATTCAAGGATATAATGGCTGCGAGATTATAGGTATGGGTAAGTACCAAAACGGCCATAATACTGGCCTGTATCATGGCCGCAATTTGAGTGGTAAGCAACACCCGGTAGCGGTTATGCCTGTCGGATATGGCACCGCCGTATGGCGACAATAATAGCGTAGGTATTTGCCCTGCAAAATTGACCACGCCCAGCATAAGTGCCGAATGTGTAGTAGTATACACCAACCAGTTTACCGAGATGCGCTCCATCCAAGTACCGATGAGCGATATAGACTGCCCGGTGAAATAAAGCCGGAAGTTATGGTATTTTAGCGACCGGAACGTGTCTGATAATGCTGCCATAATAATTAAAACTGCAGATATTAAATCTGTTTGCACGAATCTGCATTTGTACAAAGCGCTGCAAATGTGCACAAGCAAAAGCGCTTATGCTACCCTGTATCAGCTTTATTACCTGAAGATTTTACAGGCATGACAATAGCTAACTATCAATAGCTTACCCAACTTAACTGAAGCGTTAGGTTTGATATTATTGTTAATGATTTACACTTACAAAGCTGATTGCAGCTGGACAAAGCATGTACATTACATACAGCCCGGTTTAATAAAAAGCTGCAAAACCGCTTCAAAATCAGCATTTAACAATTTATTTATTTTTATTTACGAAAATTAATTACGTACCTTTGCAGTCCCAATTGTATTGGGAAAAGGAGACAATTTATTTAATGGCAAAAAAACAAGAAGCAGAAAAAGAATTAAAATCTAAAGAGGCTGAACTGGGAACAGTTACAGCGTCAACAGAAAAAGAAACTATTGAGTCAGAAGCTGATTCAATCTCTATTGATGAAATCAAATCTAAGATCGCAGCTAACAGCAATGATTTTGACTGGGATGCTGACGACAAAAAATTTGGTAACTACAGCGATGCTGACCGTGAGAAATTTGAAGCAATGATTGATGGCACTTTCAGCTCTATCAACCAAGGCGAAATCATCACCGGTACTGTAGTAAACATCAACAACAAAGACGTGGTATTGAACATCGGCTTCAAATCTGATGGTATGGTATCATTGTCTGAATTCCGTGATATGCCTGACCTGAAAATCGGCGACGAAGTTGACGTGTTTGTAGAATCTCAGGAAGATGTTAACGGTCAGTTAGTACTTTCTCGCAAACGTGCTAAAACTCAAAAATCATGGGAGCGCATTAATGATGCATTAACTAACGATGAGATCATCACCGGTTTTGTGAAAAGCCGTACTAAAGGTGGTTTGATTGTAGATATAATGGGCGTTGAAGCCTTCTTACCAGGTTCACAAATTGATATTAAGCCTATCCGCGATTACGATATCTATGTGGGCAAAACTATGGAGTTCAAAGTTGTTAAGATCAACCACGAGTTTAAGAACGTAGTGGTATCGCACAAAGTGCTGATCGAAGACGATTTGGAAAACCAAAAAATTGAAATTGTTGCACGCCTTGAAAAAGGTCAGGTACTGGAAGGTACCGTTAAAAACATTACCGACTTCGGTGTATTCATCGACTTGGGTGGCGTTGACGGCTTACTGCACATTACCGATATTTCATGGGGCCGTATCGAGCATCCGAAAGAAGTATTGGCATTGGATCAAAAAATCAACGTTGTTGTGCTTGATTTCGATGACGAGAAAAAACGTATCGCTCTGGGCTTAAAACAATTAACTCCACACCCTTGGCAAAACCTTGATGAGGCTATCCAAGTAGGTTCACACGTTAAAGGTAAAATTGTTACCGTGGCTGATTACGGCGCATTCCTTGAAATCACTCCAGGTGTTGAAGGTTTGATCCACGTATCAGAAATGTCATGGTCACAAAACCTGCGCAACCCTCAGGAATTCCTGAAAGTAGGTGACGAAGTTGAAGCTCAAGTTTTAACTTTAGACCGCGAAGAGCGCAAAATGTCATTAGGTATTAAACAATTAACGCCTGATCCATGGCAAAACGCTGGCGAAAGATACGCTGTTGGTACACAACACGTAGCCACCGTTAAAAACATGACTAACTTCGGTGTGTTTGTTGAACTGGAAGACGGTATTGACGGCCTGATTCACATCTCTGACCTTTCTTGGTCTAAAAAAGTAAATCACCCTAACGAATTCACTAAAGTAGGTGAAAAATTAGACGTGGTTGTTTTAGAGCTGGATATCGAAAACCGCAAACTGAGCTTAGGCCACAAACAACTGGAAGAAAACCCTTGGGATACTTTCGAAACTATCTTCACCGTTGATTCAGTTCATGAAGGTACAGTATTGAAAGTAACTGATAAAGGTGCAGTTGTAGCTTTACCTTACGGTGTTGAAGGCTTTGCGCCTACCAAACACCTGGTGAGAGAAGACGGCAAATCGTTAAAAGCTGACGAAACTGCTGAATTCAAAATCATCGAGTTCGGTAAAGATAACAAACGTATCGTTATCTCTCACTCACGCATCTGGGAAGATCTACGTGCTGAAGCAAGAGTTCAGGACTTTGAGAACCGCAAAAAAGAAGCGAAAGCTGCTAACAGTGCTGTGAAAAAAGTGAAAGAATCAGTTGAAAAATCAACCTTAGGTGATCTGAGCGTATTGGCTCAACTGAAAGAGCAGATGGAAGGTGCTGAAAATCAAGCACGCAAATCTAACGACGAAAACAAATAGTCATTAAATAAATTCCTCTTTTAAAGGCCTGCGCTTTTGCGCAGGCCTTTTTTATTGTCAAAAATTCTTCTTTAAATTGCTGGTCCGAATTAGCCCGTACAAAGGTTACCAAGGAACCTAACCCATACCGTAAGTGGCTGCCTCATAAAACCATATAAAAAAACAAGGAACACGCTCACATGTATTAATACAATATTCACTTTTCAACGCTTACAAAGGTTTTACAAACTACAGGCATGGGTAATGATATTTTTTATACCTTTGCCAAAACCTACCGAAACGATGCAAAACTTAACGTTGCTTGACGGTCAGAAATTTCAGATCACTATACAGCGCCTTTGCCGGCAGCTCATCGAAAACCATAACGATTTTTCGGATTCCGTAATTATTGGCATACAACCCCGGGGCGTTTACCTGGCCCGCCGCGTAGCCGAAGAACTTCAAAAGATACTTAACAAACCCATTATGCAGGGCGACCTGGACATCACCTTTTACCGTGATGACTTCCGCCGCCGCGAAACACCGCTGGTACCCAATCAAACCCGTATTGACTTTATAATTGAAGGCAAGAAAGTGATTTTGATGGATGATGTACTGTGGACCGGTCGTACCATTCGCGCCGCTATGGATGCCATGCTGGCATTTGGCCGCCCCGGCAAGGTAGAACTGCTTACCCTGGTTGATCGTCGCTATTCGCGCCACATACCAGTCATGGCCGATTATGTGGGCATTGAAGTGGATTCTATTGCTTCGCAAAAAGTGGTGGTAAGCTGGAAAGAAACCGATCAGGAAGACAAAATTGTACTGGTATCAGAAAATGCCTGAAACTGAATTTTAGAATTAACGAACTTATATATACTAACTCCGCAATCGAACATTCGATTTCCGAAATATAAACAATGGCAGGGCTAAGCACACGACACTTATTAGGAATTAAAGATTTAAACCGTAATGATATTGAACTGATTTTTGAAACGGCCGACAACTTTAAATCGGTTATTAACCGGCCTATCAAAAAGGTACCTTCGTTGCGGGATGTAACCATTGCCAACGTCTTTTTTGAAAACTCCACCCGTACACGCTTGTCGTTTGAACTGGCCGAGCGCCGCCTGTCGGCCGATACGCTGAACTTTGCGGCTTCCTCATCGTCAGTAAGCAAAGGCGAAACACTGATTGACACGGTAAACAATATCCTGGCCATGAAAGTGGATATGGTGGTAATGCGCCACCCCTATGCTGGTGCCGGCATATTTCTGTCAAAACACGTAAAGGCACAAATTGTAAACGCTGGCGACGGCGCACATGAACACCCTACACAGGCACTGCTGGACGCTTTTTCCATCCGCGAAAAGTATGGCGATGTAGCAGGTAAAAAAGTTGTGATTGTTGGCGACGTATTGCACTCGCGTGTGGCTTTATCCAACATACTTTGCCTTAAGCAATTAGGCGCCGAAGTGATGGTATGCGGCCCTACTACGCTTATCCCAAAATACATTGGCTCATTAGGTGTCAAAGTAGAACACGATTTAATTAAAGCCCTTAACTGGTGCGATGTAGCCAACATGCTACGCATCCAGCTGGAGCGTCAGGATATTAAATACTTCCCTTCCCTGCGCGAGTACAGCATGCTGTACGGCTTAAACAAGCAGATACTGGATAACCTGGATAAAGAAATCACCATCATGCACCCCGGTCCTATCAACCGCGGTGTGGAAATTACCAGCGATGTAGCCGACAGCAAGCAATCTATCATCCTCGATCAGGTAGAAAATGGTGTAGCTGTGCGTATGGCCGTACTGTACCTGCTGGCCGGTCAGGGCGCATAATCTTTATATTGAAACATGGCAAAGGCTTAATGGCATGTGCTTACGTAAGCATACTATTAAGCCTTTTTTGTAGGGTTGGCCCTTTCCACTCTTGAAACAACTGCAAACAAAGAAGGCAACCATTGGGTTGCCTCTCTGTCGTGTAATAGGTTGTTATCGCTTAATCTTTCTTTTCTTCTGCAGCAGTTTCCTTAACTGGTTGCCCATCCCGAATTTCATCTGTTGCAGTCTTAACCAACTTGTCACCGGCATTAAGTTCTTTACTGTAAATTTCTATACCTTCTTTACCTTGCAGGCCTTTTTGTACATCAATCCATTGTGCACGTCTATTGGCATCAATACGGATCACAAACACACGTTCGGTTGATTGCACCACAGCACTGCCGGGCACTACAAATGTGCTGTCTTTTGTTTTAAGTGGAACGCTTACTTCGGCATACATACCGGGCAGTAATTTTTTGCTATTATTTTCCACATCCATTTCCAAACGCTCTGAACGCAGGCGGGCATCGAGCGAACCAGCCATACGCTTGATACGGGCTTTGAAGTTTTGGTTAGGTAATGCTCGCACTGTAAAATCAACTTCACCCTGATTGCTTAATCCGCCGGTATTTATCTCCGGCACGGAAATGATCAAACGGAGTTTCTTTTGCTGTTGTATAACCATTAATGGCAGTGCCGAGCCCTGCCCTGCCGGGCCAACATAAGCCCCCATGCTGGCATTACGTTCAGATACTACGCCATCAAATGGCGCCCTGATTTGCAGATAGGTTAAGTTGGATGCAATTTCCTGGTAGGATGCTTTGGCGGCTTCCAGGTTGGCATAGTCAGCTTTTTTACGGGCTTCGGCCTGGTCAATATCATTCTGGGCAATGGTACCCGGCGTTTTGCTGGTGTTGTATAAACGATCGTAGTTGGCTTTACTGGCCAGATACAATGCCTCCTGCTGGCGTATACGCGCTTTGGCCGAATTGAGCTGAGAATTAATTTCGGGTGCCTCCAGTTGGATAAGCAACTGCCCCTTGCGCACTTCCGACCCAACATCGGCCAGGTACTGCTTTACATAGCTATTAATTTTGGCATACAAGTTTACCTGTTGAAAAGGGGCCAGCTCGCCGGGCACCTGCAGGTTCGACGACAGCTTGCCTTTGGTAAGCGTTACTACTTGTACGGGCGGCACTTCAATATCCTGTTGCTGGCGCTGCGCTTCTTGCTTTTCTTCTTTTTCTTTTTCATCTGAATGGCAGGCCGTGAAACTCAGCGTAGCTGCAGCCAATAATACAGAACAGATATATGTATGATTCAGAACTTTCATTGTTATGGAACTGATGATGGTATGAATGATTATTTATTGCAATTGTTACGATTTAATTTCCTGCCGGCTGTACAACTTTTGCTGTTGATCCGTGATGTGCAGGTACATAGTATTTGCTTTCCTCGTCTTCCGGATCAAGCGATACCGATTGCGTGGTTGTGTTACCTTGCACCCAGGCAAATACCAACGGCAAGATAAGCAGCGATGCGAGGGTGGAAAACAGCAATCCGCCAATAACCGCACGGCCAAGTGGCGAGGTTTGGTCGCCACCTTCGCCCAGGCCAGACGCCATCGGAATCATACCCACAATCATGGCCAAACTGGTCATTAAAATCGGGCGTAAGCGCAGAGCCACTGCCTCGCGGGCTGATTTCAAAGCATCGCCGTTAAACTTGCGCAGTTCTTCGGCATTGGTAATCAGTAATACCGCGTTGGAGATAGACACCCCGACGGACATGATCATCCCCATGTACGATTGCAGGTTCAGGGTAGCGCCGGTAGACATTACCAACAGAAGTGATCCAAAAATTACTGCAGGAACGGTTGACAATACCACAAACGACATTTTAAACGATTGGAAATTAGCTGCCAGCATAAGGTAAATCACCAAAATGGCAATCATTAAGCCCGACTGTAAGCTACCCAGCGTATCGGTAAGGGTTTGCCCTAAACCGCGCGGCTCAATAGTTAACCCGCGGGGCAGTTCGCCTAACGATTTAATTACTTTCTGCACATCATCCGTAGCGGTACCCAGATCCATCTTGTTCAAGTTGGCTGTTACCGAAATAGTTGGGATAGCGCCTATATCATCATTTTCGCCATAAGTGGTATCTACTTTCACATCGGCTACATCTCCTAATACCGGACGTCGCTGATTGGCAGTTACCGGTATCTCGCGTATATCGTTCACACTCGCCATCTGGTATTCGGGTACCTGCACTTGTACGTTATAGCTCAAACCTACTTTTTCATCCAGCCAAACGTTTTTTTCGGTAAAGCGAGACGATGAGGTGGATGCGGTTAACGAGCGGGAGATATCGCCCAGCCCTAACCCTAATTGTGCAGCACGCACACGATCAATATTGATGTTGATAGAGGGGTACTTAAACGACTGGGCTATCTGCACATCGCGCATGTAGTTAATTTGTTTCAGCTTTTCAAGTACTTTGTAAGCATAAACCACATTCTGCTTTTTGTTTTTTCCGGATATAGCCACCTCAACCGGTGTTGGCGAACCCTGACTCAGGATTTTATCCGTCAGCTCAATAGGCTCAAACGATAATTTGACGTTAGGCAGCGCTTTGTGCATACGCGCCCTGAAATCTTCTTTTACATCATCCAGATTACCTTCAAATTCTTCGCTTAGGTTTACCTGCATAACCGCCTCATGCGGGCCGGCCATAAACAGATATATCGGACTGGTTGAAAACTGCGACGGGTGCGCGCCCACAAATGCTGATGTAACGGCTATTTTATCTTTGCCCACCATATCGCCCAGCACTTTCAGCGCTTTTACAGTGATGGCCTCGGTACGCTCCAAACGGGTACCATCGGGCGCACGCAGGCGCACCTGGAAAGTGCCTGAGTTTACTTTAGGTAACACATCGCGGCCTATGGTGGTAAACAGCAACAAAGCTAAACCAATTGCTACCACAGCATAAACGCCTACAATCAGCTTACGGTGCGGCAGCATGCTATCCATCCAGCGGATAAAACGGAACCTGAATTTATCAAATTTTGTTTGCTTACCACCATGATCTTCCATGGCATGTTTAATCATTTCTTCTTTTTCTTCCTCTTCATTGCCTTCATCTTCCAGCGCAAAGTTTTTCTTTTCATGCTCGTTCTTCATGATCCAGTTGGCCATGATGGGCACGAAGGTTTGCGCCAGAAAGTATGAGGTGATCATGGAAAACCCTATAGCCAGCGCCAGCGGCAAGAACAGCGCGCCCGGAATACCCTTCATGGTGAAGGCCGGTGCAAACACTGCCAGGATACAGAACAGAATCAATAATTTCGGGAAAGCAATCTCCTTACAAGCATCCCAGATAGCAAGGGCCTTGGGCTTACCCATATCAAAGTGCTGGTGTATATTTTCGATAGTCACCGTCGATTCATCCACTAAAATTCCGATGGCCAGCGAAAGGCCGCTCAGCGTCATGATATTAATGGTTTGGTGGAACAGCGACAGGAACAATATACCGGATATGATGGATGCCGGAATCGTGAGGATTACGATTAACGCCCCACGTTTATCGCCTAAAAATAACAATACCATTAAACCGGTAAGCACTGCGCCGATGGCGCCTTCTTCGGCCAAACTTTTTACGGCGTTGATTACATATACTGATTGGTCGAACTCGTAAGACAGCTTCACATCCTCTGGCAACAGGCTCTGGAAGCGCGGTATGGCTTTTTTCAGATTCTGAACCACTTCCCAGGTTGATGCGTCGGATGATTTGGTGATAGGCAGGTATACCGAACGTTTGCCGTTAATGAGAGCGTAGCTGCTGGTGATATCCGCACCGTCTTCCACAGTGGCTACGTCACGTAAAAACAAGGTTTGCACACCGTTACGGTATAGCGGTATATTGCCAAAATCGGGAATGGTTTTGATAGAAGTATTGCTTGGCGTTAGATAGTTGTAATCGCCAATGCGCACGTTACCAGCCGGACTGTTTTGGTTGTTCTCTCGCAGGGCGGTTACAATCTGGTCGGGTGTAAGGTTGTGCGAGCGTAGCAGTTGGGGGTCGACCTTAATCACTACCGTACGTGTATTACCACCGAACGGCGCCGGTGCCACTAACCCCGGAATAGAGGTAAACGATGAACGCACGTATACGTTAGCCAGATCGAGTAACTCATTATTGCTGCGCTTAGGACTGCTTAACACCAGTTGCCCCACCGGCAGCGTTGAGGCATCAAACCGCAAAATGAACGGCGGCTGTGTACCGGGCGGAAAAATGGCCTGGGCCCGGTTGGTATAGCCTGTAACCTCCGCGGCGGCCTGGGCCATGTTGGTGCCCTCGTAAAAAGTTAGCTTAATTAATGTTATACCCTGAATGTTACGGGTTTCGATACTTTTAACCCCCGAAACGTACAGCAGCAAATTCACATACTGCTTACCAAAGTACGATTCCATTTGGCTTGGTGTGTAACCGCCATAAGGGTGTGATATGTAAATAACCGGCAGATTAAGATCCGGAAAGATATCGATCTTGATGCTCCGAACGGCGTTAAGACCGAAGAAGAACATCCCGGCCACCAGCACCAGGATGGTGATGGGCCGGCGTAGTGCAAATCTGATTAATCCCATTTATGATAGATAGTATGGAGAATGCTTAAAAATTATTGATAAACAGGTCAAAGTCGCCGGTTGATGCTGCTTTGTAAAGCAGGGCCTGCCAAACGTTATTATACGCTATGTAATTGTTGGTTTCGGCACGATATAGCGTAAACAGCGCCTGTTGCAAATCGGTAATGTTGGCCAGGCCGTTACGATACAAGGTTGTTTTTTGAATATAGGCATCGCTGGCCGCCTTAATTTGCTGCGGTGCTTCTACCGAATTGCGCAAGGCATTATTGATGCGCGTTTCGGCCAGGGCCTGTTGGTTTTGCAATTGCTGGCTTACCTGATTGTACTCATCCTGGTATTGCAGCGAGGTGAACTTTTGCGACTGTACCTGATATTTTGTACGGAACAAACTGGTAAAGTTCCAAACGGTAGCAACGCCAACAAGGTAATTATAGCGGGTTGGATTAATACCACTGGTATAGCTGCTGGTATAAGCAATGGGCTCATTAGTAACCACCGGCTGAAAACCCGACCCCCTGCCCTGAAACACACCAAACAAGCTGAATGTTGGCAAAGCAAAAGTACGCAGATACTTAACTTGCTCGTTGCTTACATTGATGCGGTTGCGATAATATTGTAGCACCGGGTGATTATCCAAATTAACTTTTGATGCCGGATCGGGCGCCGCAGGATTTTTGACTATGAAGGTACTGTCCAAAGCAAAATCCGGCGGCGGTGTGGCTAAACCTAAATACTGGGAAAGCTGATTTACCTGCTCCTGCTCGTTTTGCTGGGCGTTGGTAAGCTGTATGCGTGCGTTGGAGACTTCGGCATTGGCCAGTGATGAATCCACACCAGGGTTTAATCCATTGGTTACACGAGCTACCACCACGCGGCGTATTTCGAGCGTACGGTTCAGGTTATCATTTTGTACCTTAACCAGGCGCTGGGCGGCCAGCAAATTTAAGTAAGCGGCAGCTATCCTTATTTCATGCTGAAATTGCTGCTGACCAAGATCGGCTTTATCCCGGTTTACCACATTCTGCTGCACCTTGATTTTTTCGAGCGCACGCCCAAAGGTGAAAAAGTCCCAATTTACGTTGGTAAGATACAATGCACCAAAAGCTGCATTCCAATTTTGGTTTGGCTGTGCCGGCCCTGACGATGATACTGCCAAACCACGATAGCCGTACAACGGGCCGTTTTGCCCATTGATGGTACCATAATCCTGCTGGGCACTAAAATTCCAGTCGGGCAGGTATTCGGTTTTGGTTTCTTTTAAGTAAGACTGTGAAGCTTTGAGCTGATTTTGCCGCGCCTGTATAGCCGGGTAATTATCTAAGCCTAATTGTATGGCCTCTTTCATTCCCAATTGCTGATTTTGGGTTTGGCTGTGTGCAGGAACAGTTAGTGCAGATATACCGAGGGCAAAAACCGCAGAAATTGAAATTCTGTTAAACATTGGGTTGATTTTTTACCGATAGCAAAAGTAAAGGTAAGGCCTATATGAATTAAATGAATTAAATTTGTGCTACTTATTAGTATTTGTAATATGAATGTTGCACTGCATCATTTTAGGCTGGTTGATACCATATTTAAAGAAGGCACTTTAACCAAGGCTGCGGCTTCTTTGCATCTTACGCAATCGGCATTAAGCCATCAGTTAAAAGAGCTGGAAAGCGCATTGGAAGTGGAGGTTTTTCACCGCCAGGGCAAACGGCTGCACTTGTCCGAAGAGGGCTTTCGTTTTTTAAAGAGCGCGGAACGTATCTTAAACGAAATCAAATCGTTAGAAGAAGATATACACAATTTTAAGAATGGAAAAACGGGCAAGCTAAACATCAGTATGCAGTGCTATACGGCCTATCATTGGCTGCCCGGCATCATCAAGCACTTCAAGACCCAGTGGCCTGATGTGAATATTGAAATCGTGTCGGATGCTACCCGCCGGCCGCTCGAATACCTGTTGCGTGGCGATCTGGATATAGCCATTGTGCGCACACAGATGGTAAACAACAAGATCATTTACGAACCTATTTTTGACGACCGAATTACAATCGTAGTACCCGATGACCACCCCTTTGCCCGGAAAAGTAACATACAAGTTACAGACTTCGAAAACCAGGAGCTGATTTTGCCCTTGTATGACCCCTCTTATCAGGACACGCCGGTGTTTGAAAGCCTGTTGCAGGTGCACCAAGTGAAACTGAAAAATATGCACCGTATACACTATACTGATGCTGTAATTGAAATGGTGAAAGCCGGACTGGGCGTTACCGTAATGGCCGACTGGATTGTGAAACCTTATTTAAACGGTAGCAACCTGGTAGCCTTGCCCCTCCCCGAGGCCATCAGCCAGCGCACCTGGTATGCGGCTACCTGCCGGCAAACGCCTGCCATTCAAAACTTTTTGCATTGCCTCAAGTTGCATTTTGCAGGTAAGCTGGAGCAGCAGGACAGTGCGGTGTTGGCAGTATGAAAATAAAGAAGCTAATCCAATAATGTAAATCGATTTTTATCAATCGCTATTTTGCAGATACAAGGTATTTGCGCCGCAGCCACAATGCTACATTCACCAAGGCGATTAGTGCAGGCACTTCTACCAGTGGACCTACCACACCTGCAAATGCCTCCCCCGAATTTATACCGAACACGCCGATAGCGACAGCTATGGCCAGTTCAAAATTATTGCCGACAGCCGTAAAAGCAATGGCTGTATTGCTGCCATAATCAGCACCCAAGTACTTACCGATAAGAAAGCTGGCTATAAACATTAGGGCAAAGTAAATGCCCAAAGGTATAGCAATACGCACTACATCAAAAGGAATTTGCACAATAAGGTTACCTTTTAAGCTAAACATCAAAACAATTGTAAATAGCAAAGCCAGTAAAGTAATGGGCGATATTAAGGGTATAAATCTATCTTGAAACCATTCTTTGCCTTTTAACTTCAACAAACCATATCTGCTAACAATGGCAGCAAAAAACGGTACGCCCAAGTATAAGCCTACAGATTGCGCAATTTGGCCGATACCGATGTTAACCACCATTCCTTTGAGACCCAGCCATGCGGGCAATACGGTAATGAAAAACCAAGCATACAAACTATACAGTAATATTTGGAATATACTGTTTAATGCCACTAAACCGGCGGCATACTCCCGGTTCCCCTCGGCCAGCTCGTTCCATACAATTACCATTGCAATGCAGCGGGCAATCCCGATTAAAATAAGACCCACCATGTAAGCCGGATAATTATGCAAAAACATAACTGCCAAGCCAAACATCAGCACCGGACCGATTATCCAATTGAGCAACAAAGATGCAGTTAAAATTATCGTATTTTTGAACACCTCGCCTAATGCCTCATAACGCACCTTAATTAGCGGCGGATACATCATAAGTATTAATCCGATAGCTAAAGGTATGTTCGTAGTACCGCTCGAGTAAGAATTGATGAGCGCAGGTATGGCAGGTAATGTGTTGCCAATAAATACGCCTATAGCCATGGCGGCAAATATCCAAAAGGTAAGGTACCTGTCAAGAAAGCTTAGCCGCCTGCGGTTAGCGGCCGGAGCACAGTTGGTAATACTCATGCTTCCTGAACATGCTTTTCAATGAACTCCCGGCAATAGGTTTTAATCATTTCCCTTACCCGGCTAAATTCCAGCATTATCTCATCATCACTACCAGTAGCCTTCGCTGGATCCGGGAAGTTGTGATGAAAACGCTGGGCCTTTGTAGGGAAGTATGGGCAACGCTCCTGAGCGTTATCACAAACGGTTATCACATAATCGAAAGGTACATTCACGTACTCGTTTACATGATTGGATGTATTGGCCGATATATCAATTTCATCCAAAGCCATAACTTTAATGGCTTTAGGATTCACCCCATGCGTTTCAACTCCGGCGCTGTAAACCTTAGCTCTTCCCTGTACGAAGTGCTTTAAATACCCCTCGGCAATCTGGCTGCGACAACTATTGCCGGTGCATAACACTAAAATATTTTTCATGAAAAATTATATTCAAACCAACTAACAACAACCCGAACCAGGCATACATGCCGACGGATTAACAGCAAGATTAACTAATTGAATTTTAGGCTTTACTTCTACTGCGGGAGTGCAGCACTCCTCACCCTGCTCATTGGTACCGCAGCTACCACCGCGTTCAATGGCTTTGCATTGAACCGCGTCGGGGCGCAGGTCAACAATCAAGTTTTCACCATATACAATAATGTCTTTAGGCAACATATGCCGTGTCTCAAACCCCGCGTTGCCAAACTCAATCTTTACGATGCCGTTTGGATTTAGTGGCAATGACTTTTCAACCAGTTCGATAATAGACAATGCTTTGCTTACTTTCATGGCAGCCTCCTTTTCTTCATTCTGCGGCTCCCATAGCTGTACAATAATTTCGGTCCATGCGTTCATCACGCCGCCACAATCAACCGAGGAAATTGGCGCCTGCTTAATTTCGGTAATGTGATAAGCAGCATTTACCCATATATTTTCCGCATACTGAAATTGTAAGGTGAGTTCCGGCTCCAAAAGCAGGTGCTGCTTAAATGTTTCCCAATTCATAGCTGATATATTCATATCTATTGTAATATTACGATTAATTATTCCAAAAAATTTTAGCAGCAGTTGCTACCGCCTTTATAAGATTTAAAGAACTGGCTTAACTCGCTCTGCAAGGCGGCCCATGCTTTAGGTTCAATGCAGTAACAAACACTGGTACCTTCTATAGTACCTTGAATTATGCCTGCGTTTTTCAGCTCTTTCAAATGCTGAGAAATAGTTGCCTGCGCTAAGCCCAACTCTTCCACCAAATCGCCGCAAATGCAGGCGTTTGCTTGTATTAAATGTTGCAAAATGGCAATCCGCGCCGGATGCGCCAACGCCTTCAGCATGTTGGCCAGCCGGTTTTGCTGTTTTGAAAAAATCTCACTTTTTGTGGTTCCCATTACATCGCAATATTACGATTAATTATATTAACTGCAAATCATACCTACAGTTTTCCTGGTTATCCACCATAACTATGAATTCATGATTTGCTTCGCTACATTCTGCCCGCTGGTCAGGGCAGCTTCTACGGTGCCCATAGCTGTGCCGCTGTACATATACTCACCGGTAAAAAACAAGGTGTCCTCAACGGGTTGACTCAGTACTTTTAATGCATCGGGAGTATCTATAGTATCATAAGCATACGACCCGCGGGTGTAAGGTTCGGCTGTCCAATTGGCAACATGCCAGGCAACAAGCTGCTCCTTTAATCCGTCAACGCTGCGGTTAAAAATATTGCTTAATGATTGTAACGCGTTGGTCAATACCTCTTCCGGCGATAATGCTTTCCATTCCTCCGCGGGTGTGCCGCCCAGCCAACCAGTCAGTAATGGCACATGCGCAGGAGCTTGTGTCCACCAGGTGGGTATCTGTTCATCAGAAAACAAAAACAGCATATCCTTCAAGCTCTCACCTGCCAGTTGCTCCGTAATCTCATCTTCCCAAAAAGCATTATCAAACTGCAGCAAAACTTTAATGATAGCTCCGAAGCCCATTTTTTGTATTGCTTCGGCCTGCGCAACAATTGGCGGGTAAAATGTTACGGCGCCCTGTTGGTTTGCCGGTGCCTGCAGTACCCCTAAAGGCAAGGCTATAATTACTTTATCAGCTTCGTAACTGTTTTGTTCCGCAGTAATAACTTTTGCATTGCCTTGCTGCCAATGCAGTTCTGTTACCGGCTCGTTCAGGTAAATCTGCCCGTTATTTGCTTTAACTTCATTGGCTAAATACTGTATCAGCGCACAATAACCACCTTCAATACGGTATTGATGTTCGTCGTCCTCGTGTAGCCATTCGTTGCGCAGGGCCAGCATGCTTACTCTGGCCGGGTCGCTGGTATCGTAGCCGGCGGCGTAGCGGCGTACAGAGGTTTTTAGTTCCTCGAATTTGATATCGGTAAAATGAGTTTCCAGAAAAGCATCCAGCGTAGTATCTTCTTTCAAAGCGTTCAGCTTTTTCATGAGCAGGTCCCACCCCTCAATCATACCGGCATTTTTGGTAAAAGTACCATTACGGTACTGCCACATTTCGCCATCTATGGGGCTGTAACCGATGCCTGCCTGCTGTAATAATTCAAGCGTAACGGGCAGCTGCCCATGCACAAATTCGGCTCCCACTTCAGCCTGCTTAAAAAACAAGGAATTACCAAGGGTATGTATCCTGCCACCGGTACGGTTGCATGCTTCCAGTACGGTTACCTGTTTACCGGCTTTGGCCAAAGTATAGGCCGCCATCAGTCCTGCCGCACCTGCGCCAATAATGAGTACGTCTGCTTTTTCCATAGATGTGTAGATGCGTGCAATTTATAAATAATTTTATTAGGATGAAGGTCCGGCAACTGTAACCATACTATAATTATTATTTGCCTCAAATCTTTCATTTTCCTTATCATTGTTACTTAGAATACCTGAACTGCCATGAATGTAAAAGTAATAGCCTTTGATGCAGATGATACCCTGTGGGTGAATGAACCTTACTTCAGAGACACAGAAGAGAAGTTTTGCAGCATGTTTGGTGAGTACCTTTCGCAGCATAATATTGAGCGCGAGCTACTGCAAACCGAAATCAAAAACCTGTCATTATACGGTTACGGTATCAAAGGTTTTACGCTTTCGATGATTGAGGCGGCAATTAACATCACCAGCGGCCGGTTAAGTACCGAAGCAACCGAACGCATACTGGCCTTAGGTAAAGAAATGCTAAACCGCCCGGTTGAACTATTGGAGGATGTTGAGCAGGTGTTACAAGCCCTGCAACCACACTACCGCCTGGTGGTTGCCACCAAAGGCGATTTGCTGGATCAGGAACGTAAGCTTAAAAAGTCGGGACTGGCGCATTACTTTCATCATATAGAAATCATGTCCGAAAAAGATGAGGCCAGCTATCAGAAACTGATACGCCACCTGGACATACAGCCGCAGGAGCTGGTGATGATCGGCAACTCCCTCAAATCGGATATTTTACCTGTGCTTCAAATTGGCGGGCACGCCATACATGTACCCTATCACACCACCTGGATCCATGAAATGATTGACAGTCAGGTTGAGCATGAGAACTTCAAGAGTGTAGATCGCATACAGGAGGTATTGCCTTACTTGTTATCAAATAATTAATACCAACCTATTAGTTCCCGACCACTTTAACAAAGCTAAACGGCACCGCTTTTAAAGTATATCCTCTTTTGCGCAGCAGGGCTATCAACCCGTCTTTGCCCCCTAAGTGGCCGCTGCCTACTGCTATCATGATGCTTTGCTTACCCAGCAGGTTAACCATACGGTTGGCCATTACCAGGTTGCGTTTAACAATCAGTGTCTCGTTAAAGTCGGCATCGATAGGCAGGTTTTCGTTCATTGCGGTCATCATGTGTTCGATATCCTGCTTCACGTAAATTTCTGTAATCTTACGTATGGCTATATCGGGCGATACATAACTCTGCAGCATATCTTTCAGCATTCTGACCTGAGTAGCCATAGGGATCGCATCTATAGCATGCAACTGCTTCGCTACCGTTTCCAGTCCGCCAACAGAATCGTTGAGTTGCTGAGCTCGTTTGTACATTTCCATATCTATAGCCACCGCTTTACCGTTATTCATTAAAAATGCCGAAAGGAAAATCGGTTTCACCCGGTAAGCATTATTACCCAACATCTGCATCATAGGCGATGTTTTTATTACTTCTTGCAACTTGTGCAACGATGCGGTATCCAGTACTTTATCCAGGCGCTGTGTGCTGTCGGTAATCATTATACTGCTCATCATTTCCATCGGGTTTACTTTGCCAAAATCAAGCTCAAAGTATACCTGTTTGGTCTCGCTGAGCTTGGCTAAAACGGATTGCGGCACGCGGTAAAGCGTAGTATCGAACAGGTGTATGGTACCATACAGGTAAGTAGGTTGCTTAATGCCCCTGCCTGTAACTTGCCATAGTAATCCCTTTTGCTGAGCACTTACAGAAGCAAAATTAAATACGGTAATAACCAGAGAAATAAATATTATTATGACGGGCCGGAAATGATTCATATACTGATTTTACGAATGAATGCTGATAGTTATCACCATAAACATCCAGATAATTTATTGGTTAAACAAATGTAAAAGCTGTATCGGGTGTAAATATTTAGTGTGATTAACGCCCGGTTTTACTATTTTTGATATCCATGCTACCCATTACCAACCATTCGCTCGAAAAATTAGAAAACCTGCTGAAATGCTCGGGGTACAAGGTGCGTTACGAAAAAGGCAACTTTAAAACCGGTGCCTGCCTGCTGCAAAACAGCCGCATGATTGTGGTAAACAAGTTCTCGAACCTGGAAAGCAAGATACAGGCAGTATTAGAGCTGATCAGGCAATTGGAGTTTGATTATAAACAACTGGACGATAAACAGCTGTCACTTTTACAACAAATTAAACAAACCGAACTGCAGCTGTGATTATAACATTTTTAGGAACCGGAACATCACAGGGCGTACCTGTAATTGCCTGCGGCTGTGAGGTATGTACCTCCACAGATAAGCACGATAAGCGACTGCGCACTTCTATACTGATTGAGGCCGAAGGCAAAACCATTGTTATAGACAGTGGTCCTGATTTCAGGTATCAGATGCTGCGCGAGGGCGTTAAGCACCTGGATGCTGTGGTGTTTACCCATGAGCATAAAGACCATACCGCCGGGCTGGACGATATACGCGCCTTTAATTATTTTCAGCAAGAGGCTATGAATGTATATGCCGTGCCTCGTGTGCAGGAATCGTTAAAGCGGGAATTTGCCTATATTTTTGCCGAGTACAAATATCCGGGCATCCCCGAACTTAACCTGCATACTATTGGCCTTGAACCATTCAACATTGGCCCTGTAAAGCTTACCCCTATCGAGGTGCTGCACTACAAGCTGCCGGTGCTGGGTTTCCGTATAAAGGACTTCACATACGTTACTGATGCCAAAACCATTAGTCCGAAAGAAAAAGAAAAAATCAAGGGCACTAAAGTATTGGTAATAAATGCACTGCAAAAGGAAAGCCATATATCCCATTTCACCCTGGGTGAGGCCATAGCTTTTGCCCATGAAATTGACGCCGAAACTACTTACTTAACGCATATTAGTCACCGTTTGGGTAAGCACGCCGATGTGTGTAAGGAATTGCCGCCAAATATTAAGCTGGCTTATGACGGCCTGAAGTTGGAGCTATAAATCATTTTTGATAAACAAGAACGCCTCACTGAATATTCTCAATGAGGCGTTCTTGTTTATGTATACGCTTTAGCCTATCGTAAGTCTACCACTTCTACACCCGGATGCGCTTTGGGGTTAAAGGTAAATACATTGTCAGCAGCCGGCACGTTTGGCGTAAAGCTGCGGATATTGTAATTATAACGGCTACCGCTTTTATCATAAAGCTCCGCACTGTAAATCTGGCTTTTGGCCTTATCAATCAGCAGCTTTATTTTAAATATGGTCTGCTTCGGATCAGTTGGCGTAAGTTCTATGCCCTGGTATATTTTGCCAGCCTTTTTAACATCACCTGTATATAAGTACTTGTAACCTTTTTGGTATAAGTTAAACAACTGAGCCGGGTTCAAGCCGCTTGCACTGTTGTCGGCATCACTTACCTGCACCTCTTTGTCTTTCGGCACATAAGTCCACTGTATTTTACCATCATTTATAATTTCCTGCGCCGGTGTGGTTTTGTTGCCGGGCGCATAAACGGAAAGTTTGTATTTACCAGCCTTGGTTTTGGTGATCAACGTTCCGCTTTGCGTTTCGTTCAACCCTGCCTGCGGGTTGGATATTCCGATAGTAAAATCAGTTTTTACCGCATCGTATGAGCGGTATTTCTGGCTTACTTGTGCTAATATTTTACCGGCAGCAGCATCTTTTTGTGCAAATGCACCGGTAACGGTAGCTGCCGAAAGCAGCATGCTAAAAATCAGTTTTTTCATATGTATGCCTTATGCCTGTACGTTTATACAGTAAATTTACTGTGTTAGAACGCGCAGGCACCTATAAGGTTTAACGGCCCGAACCTTTCTGTAGTTCTTCCAGGTGTCGCTCTAAGCTATATTCATCCGGGTATAACACCTCGCGGGCCTTGCTACCCTCGAATGGACCCACAATACCGGCAGCTTCCAGCTGATCGATAATACGGCCGGCACGGTTGTAGCCCAGCTTCAGCTTACGCTGGATTAGGGAAGTTGAACCTTGCTGGTGTAATACGATGAGGCGGGCTGCATCCTCGAACATTGGGTCGCGATCATCCGGATCAAAATCCTTCGGACTGTTCTGTTCACCCTCGCCAACATATTCGGGCAGCATCATGGCGCTTGGATAGCCACGTTGATTGCCTATAAATTCAGATATCTTTTCTACCTCCGGTGTATCCACAAAGGCACACTGCAAGCGGATCAAATCACTGCCAGTTGATAGCAGCATATCGCCCCTACCAATCAACTGATCGGCACCGCCCGCATCCAGGATGGTACGAGAATCGATTTTTGACAATACCCGGAAAGCTAAACGAGCCGGGAAGTTAGCCTTAATAGTACCTGTAATAATGTTTACCGACGGACGTTGTGTAGCAATAACCAGGTGAATACCTACCGCACGGGCCAGCTGTGCTAAACGCGCAATGGGCATTTCCACTTCTTTACCGGCCGTCATCATCAAATCGGCAAACTCATCCACAACCAGTACAATGAAAGGTAAAAAGCGGTGGTTGTTCTCGGGGTTCAGCTTACGGTTAATGAACTTGGCATTGTATTCTTTCAAATTACGCACCTGTGCATCTTTCAGCAAATCATATCGCTGATCCATTTCGATACAAAGCGAATTGAGCGTATTAATTACTTTTTTGGTATCGGTAATGATCGCATCTGCCTCATCGGGTAGCTTGGCTAAAAAGTGTCTTTCTATTTTGCGGAACAGGGTTAACTCTACTTTTTTAGGGTCAACCATTACAAACTTCAATTCAGCCGGGTGACGCTTGTACAGCAGCGATACCAGGATAGCGTTTATACCAACCGATTTACCCTGACCGGTAGCACCTGCTACCAGCAAGTGCGGCATCTTGGCCAAATCGGCAATAAATACTTCGTTAGATATGGTTTTGCCCAGTGCAATAGGCAAATCCATTGTGGTGTTCTGAAACTTTTCGGTAGCCAGCACCGAGCGCATGGAAACCATTTCAGGATTTTGGTTTGGCACTTCGATACCGATGGTGCCCTTACCCGGCATAGGCGCAATGATACGGATACCCAAAGCGGCTAAGCTCAGTGCTATATCATCTTCCAGATTTTTGATTTTTGATATACGCACACCCGGCGCCGGAATTATTTCGTAAAGTGTTACCGTTGGGCCAATGGTTGCCTTAATTTTATCAATCTCTATATTGTAATGATTCAGCGTTTCAACGATCTTGTTCTTGTTGGCTTCCAGCTCGCCGGCATCTACACTGATTTTATTACTGCCATAGTTTTCCAGCAATTCCAAGCCCGGATATTTATAAGATGCCAGATCAAGCTTCGGATCGTAGGTACCAAACTTTTCAACCAAGTCATTGGCCGAAACTTCGGGGGCCTGCTCTATAGCCAGTTCAGGCAGCGGGCGGTTTTCTTCTACCGTTAGCGTAATCTCCACTTCGGGTTCCGGCTCGGGGATGATTATTTCAATGTCCTCCTCAATCTCTTCTTCTTCGGCCTGAGCAACAGGCTCGGGTGATAACACGATAGGCTCATGTATCATGGTGTCTGCCAAAACCGTATTTTGCAATACAGAATGCGGCACTACCGGATCATGCACAATGGTTTCGGCTACCGCGGCAACAACCGGCTTGGTAAGCGGATGCTGTTTTAGCCTTTCAGTTGGTACAGCATGCTCGGCTGGCGAAATCGGCATATTATCGCGCATACGGCTATTACCATTTCTGGGCCACTCAACCGGCAGCGAAGGATTTTCTCCTTCCAGTTCCATGTCGTCATCATGTACAGCGTCGGGTACTACGCTTGGCTTAGTCACCGGTTTAACTTTGCGCTCCGGCAGTTTAAAATCTATATTGTAAGCAATAATGAGTGCTGTTAAAGCGGCAAAAATAAGCAAACACCCGGTACCGGCCTGCCCTATCTGGGCATTCAACAAGCGGCTGCTCCAAAAGCCAAACTCCCCTTCCAGGTAATGTGCATAGTCGGTTATAAAACCATGGAAAAAACCAATAGCTACCGAACCGAAAACAAGCCCGAACAAAGAATATCCTAACAGCTTACCTATAGCAAACAACCGTACTTTAAACAATAAGCGGTATCCGATTACGAAAAATACAACTACAAAAAAGTAAGATGCAATGCCAAACCACTGGTACATAAACTGATTAGCCAGTAATGCACCCAATTTGCCGAGCCAGTTATCTACCACAGGATTGGTTATGCCGCCATCCATTAGTTCCTGCTGGGTTTTAAATAAGTTACCCCAGCCGCCGTTTGCCTTACCAACATAGCTTTGATCGTTTTGCCAGGTAAACAGGTAGGATGTAAATGCGATGAGCAGAAAAACAGAAACAACCAGGAACACCAAACCAATTATTTTAATGGCCCGTTCATTTCTTAAATCAAATGAAGGCAGTTTCCTCAACTGAAACTTTACCGCACGCTCACGCTCCGTAGGAACGCTATTGCTCTGGCGTGGCCGGTTCTCATCCTTAAACGAATTTGATTTAAACTGATTTCCTTTTGGCGGCATCTCTATCAACAGTTAAATTACAAATATAAAAGTAATACTTAAAATCTGCTTTGGCATGATTTTTAATCTATTAATTCTATAAGCAACTGAATATGGGTCGGTTAGAATACTACATTACTACAGAAGATTTGAATAGCCTGAATGCCTTGTTGGCTCAAAACCCAACACTGGCTAAAAGCGATGAAGAAAACGAAGTTTCGCCGCTGATGCTGTCATGCTTTTACAAAAAGCCAGCAGCAACCTCGCTATTACTAAAATATATAGATAAATTAGACATCTTTGAGGCTGCAGCAGCCGGTAAGTTCGATATGGTAGCTTATCTGCTGTATTCATCGCCCGAAAGTGTGCATGAATATAACGCTGATGGTTTCACCCCGCTGGCTCTGGCTTGCTATTTTGGCCACTATGAGGTAGCACGTTACCTGGTTTTAAAAGGTGCTGACATTAACCAACCGTTAAACAATGGTTCGGATATAAGGCCTATACACTTAGCCGTTGCGGCCAATCATTTGGACATTGTGCGTATGCTTCTTGAACATGATGTTCAGATTAATGTACAGCACAATAACGGTATCACACCATTACACTACGCCGCAAAACATGGCGATCCGGATATGCTGATCGCATTATTGGAACATGGCGCCGATATAACTTTAGCTATGGAAGATGGCTTGTTGGCTGCGGATTTAGCCCGCGATAATGGTTATGAAGAAATTGCAGAAATACTGAGCTAAGCCTACCTACAGCTTTGCTTATAAGTTTAATAGTTTTAAAAGGCTATCGCTGTTACAGCGGTAGCTTTTTTTATTTACAACATATTTCATAGCTAAAAATGTCTACACAATATATAAGGTAAGCATTATCGCATTCCTGTGATTTTATAACTTTGCTGCATACTAACCAATCAAATCACCTGCTAAGGTGTTTAACCTTTAAATCCGAATACTATGAAATCAGAAAAAATGGTAATGCTTACGGGCAAACAGTACCAGGAAATTAAAAGCCGACTCGAAACAGAAAGCTCCGTTAGTTATAATGTAGGCAGTAACGGCAAACCTGAAACGCTGAACATTACCGATATTTACCTGGATACCGACCCGGAGTTTACCCGTAATTACAACCAGTACGCCAAGGTATCTGACGATCATCATGTACAAGTGCGTGTAGAATATGATGAGCAATAACAGTTCCCGTTAATTCATTTTTAAACCCTGATTGATATACAGACAGCCGCTACTCAGCAAGCGGCTGTTTGCTTTGAATTTATTACAGAAATAGCTTTTTCATGTTATACATCAACCAAAATAACACATCCATCCCGGCGCTTGGCTTTGGCACCTACCAACTGAAGGGCGATGCCTGCGTACAGTCAACCGAAACAGCGTTACGCCTAGGTTACCGACATCTGGACACTGCCGAATTTTACCATAATGAAGCTGAGGTGGGCAAGGCTATGCGCAATAGCGGTCTTGACCGTAAAGAAATATTTTTGACTACTAAGGTATGGCCTACCAATATTACCAAGAGCAAGTTTTTACCTGCGGTAGAGGAAAGCCTGCGGCAACTTAAACTGGACTATGTTGACCTTTTATTAATACACTGGCCTGCAGATGATGAGTTAACCAACCGCACGGCTGTGGATATTTTAGCCGAGTGCCTGCACAAACAGTATGCGCGCCTGATAGGTGTAAGCAACTTTTCCATACCGCAACTGCAACAGGCCCAAAGCCAGGCACCCATAGTTTGCAACCAGGTGGAATATCATCCGTATTATTCACAGCAGGAGATGCTGGATTACTTGAACAGCAACAATATGTTCCTGACGGCTTACAGTCCGCTGGGCCAGGGTAATATGCTTGATGATGCCACTTTGAAAGATGTTGCAGCGCATTACGGTAAAAGCGTGAGCCAGGTGGTGCTGCGCTGGCTATTGCAGCAACCGGGCGTATCGGTGATCCCTAAAGCATCCAGTGAAAAACATCAGTCGGAAAACCTTAATATTTTCGACTTTGAATTAGATGCCGAGCATATGGAGCGGATATCGGCACTGAGCCAAAACAACAAAAAATATTGCTGATATTGTAACAATATTATTATATAAGGCAGCCATAAGTGCTTAATAATGTTAAATTTACTGGATAATTTATCAGCAGCATACTATGAATCAGAGCAAACTTACAGGAAAGATAGCATTAGTTACTGGTGGTAGCCGGGGTATAGGTAAAAGCATAGCCCGCATACTGGCTGCAGCCGGTGCATTTGTGATTGTAAATTACAACACAAACCGTAAAAATGCGGAAGATATTGTAGAAGAGATCAGCAACAAAGGCGGTAAAGCCATTGCCCTGCAGGCTGATGTATCAAATGCTCAGGCGGTTGATGGCTTGTTTAAATCTATTGAAGAGCAGGTTGGCTCGATAGATATATTGGTGAATAATGCAGGCGTTGCTCCGGTAAAGCCGCATGAGGATATCAGTCCGAATGACTGGGAAGAGGTATTGAACATTAACCTTACCTCCGCTTTTTTAACCATTAAAGCTGCAATACCTGCCATGAAACAAAAGCAGTATGGCCGTATCATTAACATCTCATCTGTTGCAGCTCAAACCGGCGGCGTGATAGGCCCGCATTATGCGGCATCAAAAGCGGGTATGCTGGGCTTAACGCACTCTTATGCTTCCTTGTTGGCAGCTCACGGCATTACGGTAAATGCTATAGCCCCTGCACTGGTTGAAACAGATATGATTAAGGATAACGAAAAGATAACGCCCGAGCTATTACCGGTAAAGCGTTTTGGCCAGCCGGAAGAGGTTGCCGATGTAGCCCTGCTGCTGGCTTGTAACGGCTACGTAAGCGGACAAACCATCAACGTGAATGGCGGTATGCACATGAGTTAAAAAAGGATATATGATATCTAAAAGGATGGTTATAGACCATCCTTTTTTGTTAGTGCACTACCAAACCTGAGACGTAATCATAAATTTACTTTCCGCATAAATTTTCCAACAGACCGTTTGCGTACATTTGCCATATTAGTTTTAATATGAAAAAACATATACTATTGGTAGCAGGCTTATTGTATTCATGCTTTACCTATAGCCAAACAGAAAATACGGAACAGCAGGTTGTAAAAAATCGGCAAAACAGCGCCGAGCAGCAGAAAAAGCCTTACGTAATCATGATTTCGGTAGATGGTTTCCGGTATGATTATGCCAAAAAATATCATGCGCAAAACCTGCTTAATCTGGCACAGGAAGGCGTATCGGCCAAAGGCATGATTCCCTCCTACCCATCCATTACTTTCCCCAACCATTACACCATGGTTACCGGGCTATACCCGGCGCATCACGGCCTGGTAAGCAACCGCTTTTATGATCGCAATTATAAAAGTACTTACAGTTACAAAGGCAAAACTACCACCGAAGGTAAATGGTATGGCGGTACGCCGCTATGGGTACTGGCCGAACAACAACAAATGCTGACAGCCAGCTTTTACTGGGTAGGATCAGAAGCGGATATCAAGAATACCTATCCAACCTATTACTATAAATACAACGAAAAGATCAGCATACACGACCGGATACAAACCGTTGTGAACTGGCTCAACTTGCCGCCCGAAATCCGCCCGCACCTGATCACCTTCTATTTTCCGGAGGTTGACCATGCGGGTCACACTTATGGCCCAAACGCTCCAGAAACACGCAAACAGGTACTGTTCATTGATTCGGCCGTTAATGAGCTGAACAAAGCGGTAAAAACTACCGGTCTGCCGGTAAACTTTGTGCTGGTATCTGACCACGGCATGACGCAGATTGACACCGAGCGCCCGCTTGCCTTACCTGCCATCGCAACAGACACCTCAAAATTTATCACTTCGTTCGAGGACATTTTGGTGGAACTATATGCTAAAGACGCCACTCAAATCCAGCGCACCTATACGGCGTTGAAAAAAGAAGCAAAAGGGTATGATGTGTACCTACGCAGCAAAACGCCCGGCCGCTGGCATTATGACGCTGCTAACGACCGCTTTAACCGTATAGGCGATATTTTGCTTGTGCCACACTGGCCGCAGGTATTTGCCATGCCGAAACGTAAACCAAACCCCGGTGTGCATGGTTATGACCCAAAAAAGGTTAAGGATATGCAAGCCATCTTTTATGCCTGGGGGCCGGCCTTTGGGCAGCACGAAACCATAAAGCCGTTCACTAATGTCAACATCTATCCCATGGTAGCGCAATTGCTGGGCTTACCAATTACCGAGCCGGTTGATGGTGATGAATCACTTGCTAAAAAGGTGTTGAAGAAATAATTGCAGGTTGGCCTAACTATGCTAATTGCTCTAATCAAGTGGTGATATAATACTGTTTTGCTTTATTTCAGGGCCAACTCTATATATTAACGGTTTTGATAACCTAAAGAAAATCTGCAAGCTGCAATACTTTCTTAGATAATTTTGATTTGCTCGCATTATTTTGTCGCAAATCAGTCAGCATATACGTATAGACCATAGCTAACGTTATTTAAACGTTTCAAAATTTAACTTTTACCAAATCCTTGATATTTCTTAATAAATGAATGACCCTAAAGTTTCAATAGCATTATGCACCTACAATGGAATAAAGTATTTACAAAAACAACTGGATTCTTTAATTCATCAGAGCTATACTAATTTAGAGATCATCGTAGTAGATGACAAATCATCTGATGATACACTGAATTTTCTTCAGGGTTACGCAAACAGAGACACACGTATCAAGCTACATCAGAATGAAGGTAATTTAGGTCTGGTTAGGAACTTTGAAAAAGCAATTAATCTTTGTACGGGTGAATACATTGCTCTTTGTGACCAGGATGATATTTGGGATCATGAAAAGATAAAGCTAATGGTTGAAAACATTGAAGATCATACTTTGATCTATCATGATTCACAACTAATAAGTGAAGACGAAAAGAATTTAGTTAAAGCATCTGAATGGTTTAATATGTATCAGGGGAGTAATCCTTTGGCCTTCATCTTTTTTAATTGCGTATCCGGACATGCATGTATGTTTAACCGCAAGTTAGTGCCTGTATTAAATGAATATGCTCCGTTAGAGAAACATTTTTATCATGACTGGTGGATAGCTTTCGTGGCGGCCAATTGCGGAACTATAAAGTATTTGAATTTACCATTAGTAAAGTACAGGCAGCATCAAAACTCAGTTACCGACATACAAAATGTTAAAGAGGAATCTTTAGCGATAAAGAACCCGCCATATAATGAAATCAACTTATCCTGGCTATATAAATGCCATACTTTCAATGGCCGTTATAAAAAGTATATAGGCCGTATCATTAACCTACTTGAACACAAAACCTGGCTAAATTCATTCACATTAATGTACCTGCTTATTTTAAAAGCACAGTATACTTATTTCATACACCGCCGAAAGAAAGGCCTGAGTAAGATTAACTATTTAAGAAAGGCAAGCTTTTACAAAAGAGAGTTTTAGCAAATTATCCAATACGGCCATATGCATCTACAAATTAACGCAGCCATTTGGCTGTTAAAATTTTACAGGGTTAGCCGGCATCGTTATTTGAAATGGTATATTCTTTCAAATGCTGTAATTATACTTTTCAAATACAGGCCGCCAGAAATCAACATATTTATCCCAGGCATGGCAACCAAATGGTAGTTGGAACTGATTAATCATCAACGCCCTTTCCAGACTAAGTTCAAAGGCAAACTTTAGTCCTACCTGGTATGAAGGAATGTTCATCACTTTCTTTTTACGATTTACCTCAATGCTCCAAAATACATCCTCGTTGAACTCATGTAAGCCGGGCTTTGATAGGTAATAGTTAATTTTATCTTGAGAAGTACGGATGATTTCCAAGAACTTATCTACTCTCCGTAGCGAAAAGCCGCCATTACCTACTTTATATTCGAATTGTCTGGGGCTGGGGAGGCCATCCTTTTTCATATCATAACGCGTGTGTAAAAAGCGCCTTAAACGGGATTTAATTACTTTAAAAGCACCTTTATCCGCAACAGGTCTTATCCATGGTGCACCAATGTAATCATAGTTCTGATTACACCAATGTGACAACTCATCTCTGAACACAAATGCGTCTAGCTGATAAATTAAGATGTACTCAAATCCCTCAAATTGTTGATAAAATTCAGCCGATAACATCAGTTTATTGTAGCCATCAATACTCTCAAAGTAATGATTAGCAAAACATACAACATTATTGATATTAATAATATCCGAAACCGGTGGGAGGTTGGTTTTCTCCGGTTTTATGATAATTTTAGGATAAGATGCAAGGATAAGCTCACACTGTTTTAGAGCAATCGTATCATAAGCGGAAAGGGACTCCTTATATATAGGAATCACAATACCTACTTTTCTTTTTGACTTAATGATACTCATTGCACTAAGATAATTCGTAGAGGTAGTTAACTAAATATTCAAAGTGATCTTGAAACAAAAAGTCATATGCGTTTTCGCCTTCCGGTACGACATTGATTACTTCAAAACAAACTTCCAGAATACGCGGTACCTTTAAGGCCTCTGCTACAGAATATGGAAAAGACTGATTCCCGATGAAGAGTTTGCACCCGGCAATAACTTTTGCCAGTTCAAGAAAGTTTTCTACCTGTATCCATTCCAGATCAGGCAGGATGCGTTTCATATCTTCAAACTCATCTTTTACTCCAATGAATTTTACCGTTGGGTACTTCTTCAAAAAGCTGTAGTCAATAAGCTTATTTCTATACCGGCTGCTTCTGGCAACAACAATCGTATCTTTAAAGTCAGTTAAAGGTGTTACAGTAAGCCAGCTTTGCCACAATGTTGGATTAACCCCAGTAATATAACCGCACCAGCGGGCAATATTGCCCTTATCTAATTGAATTAAGCCCGCTCTGAAATAGTCTAAATCAATATGTACTTTCTGATCGGTGTAAACCCCACAATGTTGTATGTATGCTTGCTGCTCAATTAAAGGGATCAACATATCGGACATGTTCTTGTTGAGCATTACATTGCCAAGAGGGTGAGTATAATTATCAAGAAGCTTTAATGGCTTGCCTAAAATAAAATACAAGTTGATGGCTGCGCCTGTAATTTCATGAATCTTTTTAAGAGTAGGCAGTGCATATATAATATCACCTGCATTTCCGCTATGTGTTACATTCAGTTGTTTCGTAGTATCTGTTAATGCTTTAATCGCATTAATACTGGTAAGCCTCTCAGCTCCTAAAAGGAAGTTGGTGTATTCCGTTACCTTATAATTGCCAAGCTCCCATTTGTATAATTTATACTTCGGCCTATCACTGTATTTAAGCCACAGCTTACTTAGCAGACTTCGCTTTTTAAACATATTTATTGTTATTGAAGTAATCGGTTGTTACTTTCAGTGATGCAAATTGAATATTATTTGTATTACTAATGGATACCTAATGCGCTATAGCTAAATTTAAAGGTGTATTTAATCTTAACTGTAGGAAATGAAATGCCTATGTATAGAGTAGTCTTATTTTATAAGCTCTTCGTAAAATTATTTTTATCTGCAGTCGTAAATTTCACAAATTGCAGTATCCTTTATGCAGTTTGATGGTTCATCGTGTCTTTTGAAGTCCTCGAGTCTGCGCTTAATATCTCCATCATCAGAACGGCCTCTTTTAATCTTTTCCTGATACTCTTCTAATGACCTGCAATAGTAGTGGTTGATTTGAATTTTTTCTACACTCGTGTCAGAAAATGGCCCGTCTACTCTCTGCAAATTTTCATTAACGCAAAAATAGCCTTTTTTGTAAATAACATAATGAGGGTTGTCTATCCACCTTACATGCTTTGTTTGCACAATACTTTTGATGTGCCTGTTTGTAGAAAAGGTAACATCTGACCGTAGTGTAAAACTGGACAACTGAGATTGATTTGTTTTATTTATCAAACCGCTCGACCCAAAAATAAGCCAGTTAATTCCTAAGCCACCGTAGCGTTCATAATCTTTCAAAAACAACGGCAAATCTCCCTTTGTAGATTTAGGCACAATAAATTCGTCGGTATCGATAAAAGCGGCCCACTGGGATAACATTTTGAAGTTTTTCAAAAAATGCTGGTATGCTTTCATCTGCATTGATTTACCACTAATAGGAATAACTGTAGCATATTGCTGCAAATGCAATTTTTTCAAAGTGTCTGCAATGTCAATCGAACTTTCATTATCATAAATAAAAAAGTGCTTCACACCAATCTTTAAATGATAATTCATCCATTCACTCAAATAATCATTTTCATCTTTGATGATACAGCATATACATAGGTCATAGCGATACCCGAATATAGTTTTGCGTAAATTCCTTAAATGTTTTTGCAGCATAGTGCTTTGTATAAACCAAAACGTACAAGACGTTAGTAATGCAAAAATAAGATTTAGATATTCCCAAGCAATGTAAACAGGCGTTTACATTAGACATTGAGTTAAAGTAATGCTTTTTGTAATTAAATTAATTTGTTTAAATGTGATTACCAAATCAAATGAGAGGGAGTACATGCAACTTCCTTTTTTATCTTAACTTTTGCGACTCTAATCAATTTTTGATCGCATAGTCATATATAGCTTTGCTTATTTGGGCAATCAGCTTTTCGCGTGTAGCCCTATCATCATAAGAGTCGTTCACAAAAATGGCTATAGCCAGGTGCTTGCCGTTTGGCAGTAAAACAATACCGGCATCATTAGTTGCAGAGGCCATTCCCTTTTCATTTACTGGTCCGGTACCGGTTTTGTGTGCAACCTGCGTTCCGGCAGGTAAAAGACCCTTTATACGGTTGGGTCCGGTACTGGTTTCCAGCATCAGCTTCCATAGGTAATTATTGCTCGTTTTGCTTAATGCCTTGCCCGTGTACAAAATGTTCAGTAGCTTAACCATCTCTGCAGGCTTACACCAATTGCGGTATTGCACAGGCCAGGCCGAAGCCATTTGCCGCTCGGAAGCCTTAATATACATCTGCTTCACACCAAGCTCACGCAGGTAAGCCTCAACTGCCGGTGTGCCGCCAACAACTTTCAACAGAATGTCGCAAGCGTCATTATCACTCTGGCTCACCATGTAGCTCAACAGATCAGCAATGGAGACATCCACATTACCGTTGGGATATTTATCGCGCAGGGGGCTGTAGGTTTCTGGCAGATCGGCCTTGGTGATATGAGTTTTCTGATCCAGTTTTAAGTGACCTGCATCTACCCAGTGCAGCACAGCCATGGCTACGGGAAACTTAAATACGCTATGCATAACATAACGCCGGTTGTTATTAACTGATAACGTATCGTTATCTTCGAGTATCGAAAAGGCAACGCCTACTTTACCATTGCTATGGTCAATAGCTTGTCTGATTGCCGCCCGAAGCGTATCTTTTTGTGCAGTAGCCTTTGTAGTACACAGCACGATAGTAAGCAAACCACAGGCGAAAATCCGGATAAAAGAGAAGCTGTTTTTCATGCCCAATATTAGGGAAAGTACAGCTTCTCTTGAGTGCTGTTGCTCGATTTATTTAGAAGTTGGCTAAATGCTTGTAAATCGCCATTACATCTTCATCTCCCAAACCGGCATCTTGTGCTTGCTTAAAGCTGTCATAAAGCGGCGTACTAAGCGGGGTATTCAACCCTTGCTCTTTTGCCAGGCGCAAATCCTTGCTTAAATGCTTCAGGGCAAATGCAGCCGGAAACTCATTGTTGCGTATTGCCGGAGACTTAAGTTTGGTAATACCACTGCCACAAGCACCTTCATTAATGATGGTAAGCATGTCTTCAGTTTTAACGCCATTGGCTTGGGCAAATAATACGGTTTCGGCAAGGCCTTGCAGGTTTAAGCCTAAAAAATAATTGATAGCCAGCTTGGCGGCGGCGCCTGCCCCAACCGGACCAACTAACAAAGTGAGCTTACCTAATGCATCAAACAAAGGTTTCGCTTTTTGATAATTTTGTTCGGTGCCCGCGGCCAAAATAATCAATGTACCATCCTGAGCGGGCTTAACACTACCTGATACCGGAGCTTCCATAAATTCAGCGCCCTTGTTGCGGCACTGCTCATGCAGGTAACGGGATGTATCGGGCGATACGGTGCTCACGTTGATGAACAGTTTACCTTGCACATCGCCAGCTAACAACGCATCAGCACCTGTGAATATTTCCTTTGCCGCAGCATCATCCGATACCATTACCAGTATTACATCGCTTTCCAAACTTAATTGTGCCAAGTCCTTGGCCGATGTTGCGCCAGCATCAAGCACCTCCTGCTCCTTACTGCGGGTGCGGTTATAAACCGCTACCGGGAAACCCGCTTTCAATAAGTTTTTAACCATGGGCGTACCCATATTGCCCAAACCTGCCCAGCCTATTTTTAGTTTACTCATAACTATCTTTTAAATTGAAGCCGCCAATATAGGCAGTCGTATAATTAAACAAAAAGAAGCTTTATAAGTTCAGTGAATGGATAACTAACCAATATACATTGAAAAAGCTGCTGCTCGTTCTGCTATTTCTGTTTAACGCCTTACTTGGCCATGCGCAGCTTACGCAAAATATGGGCTGGCTGTTTATTACACACCAGCAAAAGGTTAATAGCAAAGTAAACGTACTGGCCGATGTTCAGCTACGTTCTGCCAACCGTTACGCTTACTTAACCACTCTCCTTCTACGTAGCGGCCTCAGTTACCAGTTAACAAATAACCATTCGGTTGCTTTAGGCTACGCCTATAAAGGCGATTGGGATCACGAAGGTACCGGCACCGCTTACACCCTCGAGAACCGGATTTTTGAACAATACCTGTATAAATTCTCAATCGGCAAAACTGAACTTAACGCCCGAGCCCGGTTGGAGCAGCGCTGGGTTAAAGAAGAAGTGGTAAAATTTTCACAACGCGCCAGGGCTTTTGTAAGCGCCCAGATACCACTTTTTACCGATACTGCCTTTACCCGCGGTTGGTACGCGGGAATACAAAATGAACTGTTCGTTAACATACAACACAAAGAACGGGTTAACGGCTACTTTTTTGATCAGAACCGCAGCATGGTATCTGTTGGTTACAGGTGGAGCAAGAAGATCGATACCGAGCTGGGCTACCTGTATTGGTACCAGCGGGAAACCGATAATGCATTCCGACGAAACGTTGTACAGTTGATGATTACCACCCAATTTTAAAAATCAATTAATTATTTTTTATCTTAAAAGAATATTCAAAGTCTTTTTAATTTCAAGCGTAACAATTTCGGACAGATTTTGATATTGTCGGGCTGTAGTTATACTTTTATCACGTGCAATTGTTTCCAATTGTGCTTGATAGTAGATTTTTAGCCTGTACTCTGCCTTATTCAATAGTATGCCGCGGTCGATGCAAAGGTTCTTGGACTTGAATATTAGCAGAGAAAATGAACTGCAAAATATAGTAACGCTGGCAGCCGAAACCTGCCAGGCTGCCGCTGCTGTGCTTGTAATTTTAGATCAAGGAAAACTCATCGCCAAATACAAGGCAGGCATTGTAGCCGAGCAGGTTACCAGCCGTAATATTTTTTCTTATATTCAGCTTCCTCCCGGCCAGGTAACGGTTATACCCGACACTCTGCGCGACCAGCGCACAGCTTATGATGTACTGGTTACAGGGCCAGCCGGCATCAGATTTTACGCAGGCATTCCGCTCATTACTCACGACAATGACCAGTTGGGTGCTTTATACGTGCTTGACGGCGAATCCAAAACACTATCTCCCCGCCGTAAAGGGATGTTGCGGATACTGGCCCAACAGGCCGTAAATATGGTTGAATTTGATACCAGTTTGCATATTTTAAAGGAACAGTTCATCGACGCCAAAAACTCTGAAAACAAGCTTCGTTCCTTTTTTGAAAGCTCTAAATCCAATCACCTGCTTATAGGCAGGCATATGGATGTGATCACTTACAACAAAGCTTTTTTCGAAACCATTTATCAACTGATGCATATACGGGTTGAGCCAGGCATAAATGTGATGGAATGTATCCCGCCCAATTACCTGGATGATTTTATCTCCCACTTTCAGAATGCACTCGCTGGTAAATCGATTCAGCACGACCGTATACTGCAGTTCAAAGATGGCCCCCCCATATGGACCAGAATATCATATAACCCGGCTTACGATGAAGAGGGAAAAATCATCGGTGTATCTTTTAATGCAAGCGATATTACCCACCGCAAAATAAGCGAACAACGGATATTAGAACAGAACGAAGCTTTGCGTAAAATTGCCTACATGCAATCGCATGAGTTGCGCAAGCCGGTTGCCACCATTCTCGGCCTCATGAATCTGATAAAAATGCAGGGCTACGGCGATAATGAGGAACTGTTAGTGATGATGGAGAAAACCGTTAGCGATCTGGACAGCAGCATTCGTCAGATTGTTACCATGACCGAAACCCAACCCCGGGTACAGGACGTGCTGAAAGAAAATTATTATAATCAGGATGACATAGATATGGACTGGTAGTATTATCCCGGCCGCCATACTGTACAAAAATTCATGTAACTTTGCCCATAATATCTGTCGGGCGTGGCCCGCTGCATAAATTTATATGGCTGATACAAAAACCTTATATAATGATGTGCTGCAACTGCTGCAGCAATTGATAACTATCCCCTCCTTTAGCAAAGAAGAAGATAAAACAGGGGATGTGATTGAACATTTTCTGCAAAGCCGCGGCATTACCACTCAACGCAAACTAAATAACATCTGGGCTCGTAATCAATATTTTGATGCCGGCAAGCCTACAATCCTGCTCAACTCGCACCATGATACGGTAAAGCCAAATTCCGGCTATACCCGCGATCCGTTTGATGCCAAAATTGAAGACGGGCGCCTGTATGGTTTAGGCAGTAATGATGCAGGCGGCTGCCTGGTATCGCTAATTGCGACCTTTCTGCATTTTTACGATCAGCCCAACCTGAAATATAACTTTTGCCTGGCTACAACAGCCGAAGAAGAAATATCGGGCGTTAATGGCCTGGAACTGATTATACCCGAACTTGGCAAACTGGAATTTGGCATTGTAGGCGAACCTACCCTGATGCAGCTGGCCATTGCCGAACGCGGCCTGATGGTATTGGATTGTACCGCCCACGGCAAGGCAGGCCACGCCGCGCGCGAGGAAGGCGAAAATGCCATATACAAAGCTTTGCAGGATATTGAATGGTTTAGAACCTACCGTTTCCCTAAGGAGTCGGAAGTGTTTGGGCCAATCAAAATGTCGGTTACCATTATCAATGCCGGTTCGCAGCATAACGTAGTGCCGGCCAGCTGTACCTTCACGGTTGATGTGCGGGTAACCGATGCTTACCGTAACGAAGAGGTTTTGGAAATAATACGTCAGCATGTAAGCTGCGAGGTAAAGCCACGCTCCATAAGACTTAAACCATCATCCATCGATAAAAACCACCCCATTGTACAGGCAGGTATTACGTTAGGCAGAACTACCTACGGCTCTCCCACCACTTCAGATCAATCGCTGTTGGATATTCCGTCTTTAAAGATTGGCCCTGGCGATTCGGCCCGTTCCCACACCGCCGACGAGTTTATTTATGTGAATGAAATACGGGAAGGAATTGAGCTATATATTAAAATGCTGGAAAGCATTTGCCTGTAAGCGATATGGATAAGCTGCAAATTATACTGAGCAATGCTAAGGTTATCCTGACTCCGTTACGGTATGAGGATGAAAGCCTGTTGCAGCCCATAGCTGCCGAAAAAGAACTATGGACTTACGGCCTGCAAGATTTATCGCAACCCCAAGAGCTTACAAATTATATGAAAGAAGCTATCATAGCCCGCGAAGCCGGTACCTGCGCAATTTGGCTGGTAACGGATGCAGCAAGCGACCGTGTAGCGGGTTGCACACGCCTTTTTGCCATTGATTGGAAAAACCGCCGTGGCGAAATTGGCGCTACCTGGCTGGGTGCCCATTACCGTGGAACCGGCCTGAACCGGGCAATGAAATATTTGATTTTACAATACGGATTCGAGACCTTGAACCTGAACCGTATTGAACTGAAAGCTGATGAACGCAACCTGCGCTCACGGAAAGCCATTGCTGGTATAGGCGCTATTGAAGAAGGCACCTTACGCCAGCACATGATTACGCACAATGGCTACATCCGTAATACCGTTTACTATAGCATACTGCAAAGCGAGTGGCCGCAAGTAAAAAATAAATACTTTGCCGATTACCTGATATAGCATTTATGGAATTTGGCAAAGTACCCATATCCAATCTGGCTACTACGGATTTTACGCTTCCACCAGATCCGGAACTGACGACGGCAACTCTGAGAGCGGCTAAACTCCAGGGGGAGCTGAAAGTGCATGTGGGTTGCTCCAGTTGGGGGCAAAAAGTATGGAAAGGGAACCTGTTTCCGGCTAAAATTAAGGATGCCGATTTTTTAGCCGAATATGTAAAGCACTTCAACTTTATTGAACTTAATGCCACCCACTACCGCATGTGGGAACCTGATGCTATATGCAAATGGAGAGATAAAGCCGCCGGTAACCCTGATTTTAAATTCAGCCCCAAATTTAATCAGATCATCAGTCATGTGCGCCGCCTTAAGGGAGCTGATGAAATAACCACTGCATTTTACGAAAGCATGCTGGCCTTTGAAGAAAAATTAGGCCCCATGTTTTTGCAGTTGAATGAAAACTTTTCGCCCAATAGCTTTACGGAGCTGAAAGCTTATCTGCAAAGCTTACCGCACGATATACCGGTATTTACCGAACTTCGTCATAAAGACTGGTTTGCACAGCCAGCTATACGCGAAGACGTTTTTGAATTGATGCATAACCTACACATTGGCGCTATTATTACCGACACGGCAGGCAGGCGCGATGTGGTGCACATGTATCTGCCTACCCCTCATGCCTACATCAGGTTTGTGGGCAATGCCCTGCACCCTACCGATTATTTGAGGATAGATGCCTGGGTGGAGCGCATCAAACAATGGGCGGATCTCGGGCTGCAATCCCTTTATGTAGGCATGCACCAATCTGACGAGCGCACGGCCCCTGTACTGTGTGACTATTTAATTCAGCGACTGAACCAAGAGCTTGGTTTGCAGGTTGCACGCCCCAAATTATTGCCGGTTAACGGAACACTATTTTAAAATCAATTTAATACAGCGATTTCCAAGAGTCTTTTTTTGATTGTTACCTGTTTTACTCCTATATAACCGTAACTTGGGCAACACCTCGAACAAAAAAGCCACCCTGCATTCGCAAGGTGGCTCCAATTAAAATATATCCTAATTAGCTTTTTGGATTTAATGCTTCCATAATACGATCTGATAAATCTTGTAAGTGGTATGTGCTCATCGAATCAGAAATATTTGCTGACTTGATGAGATTGTTGATAGAACGCAACTGCGCTTTAGCTACCGATTTGGCATCAGTTTGCTCCAGCTCGGCTGGGCGGCCAAATGAGAATGCCGCTTGTTGTGCACCGGCTGGCTGTGGTTTAACCATATCAATCAGTTTATCAACATACAGCTTTTGCAGATTGCGACGGTATACATCAATAGCCTGATTGCTTTTCACCTCACGGAAAATGATGTTCTGCATATCAGCCATCAAATCGGTTATCTTGTAAGCTTTGCTCCCTTCGGCTGCCTCAAAAGCAACCAGTTTGTTAAAGGTGCGCGGGGTGATGATACGATTTAGAACCGCTTCCTGACGGATATAAACCACTTGTAATGGATTGGCACCTATATTACTCAACACCTGGCGGTTAAACAGCCACGTTGGTGTGGTAAACAACTGTTTATCCAAAAACGCCATTGCCTCGCGCTGGGTAGCTGCAGGCGTATATTCATATACCACACCGGCCTGTTCCACGCTTTTTGGGTTTTCGTAAATACCACCGATATTTTTAGCTACATGCCCCATATAACGGCCAAATTGCGTAGTAAGCTGGTTGTACATATTCTCCAGGTTATCATAACCTTCGGTAGGCTCCTGTGTCCAATCGGGTAATTTAACCAGTATACGTTGCAGGTTTTTGATACCGTAAGTACTGGCTACCATAGCATTATCACTCAAATCCTCATTTTGCGAATGCGGATCGTCGGGGTTAGTTTCGGTACCAAACCACAGGCGCCTGTTTTTTGAGGATTCGATAGCCATCTTATTCAGCTCCTCTTTCTCGGCATCCGGTCCCTTGTTACCTAAATATTTGTAGCCCCACTCAATAGCCCATTTATCATAATCGCCAATGCGCGGATATAAGCCTTTGGCGGTGATATTATCTTCGGGCTGGGCAACATAGTTAAAGCGGGCATAGTCCATAATAGACGGGGTGTGACCGTTGGCCTCTACCCAGGCTTTATCGCGCAGCTTTTCAACCGGAACACTTGAGCTAGAGCCATAATTATGACGTAAACCTAAGGTATGCCCCACTTCGTGCGAGGATACAAAGCGGATCAGGTCGCCCATCAACTTATCATCGAACGTCATTTTGCGGGCACGCGGATCGACTGCTGCGGTTTGGATCATGTACCAATCGTGCACCAGTTTCATCACATTATGATACCAGTTGATATGCGTTTCCAAAATCTCGCCGCTGCGCGGATCTGAAATGTGCGGGCCGCTTGCATTTTCAGTTTCGGATGGTTTGTAAACAATTACAGAATGACTGGCATCTTCCAAACTCCAGGTAGAATCCTGCTTACCTGTAGGTGCCATCTTAGCTACGATGGCATTTTTAAAACCCGCTTTTTCAAACGCCTTTTGCCAGTCGTTTACACCGGCAATAAGGTAAGGTACCCACTTTTTAGGCGTAGCCGGATCTATGTAATATACAATCTGCTTTTTAGGCTCAACCAGTTCGCCGCGTTTGTAGCGGGCCATGTCCTCGGCTTTAGGCTCCAGTCGCCAGCGGGCAATCAGTTGCACATCCTTTACACCCTGCGGGTTCAGGTCAAAGTCGGTATAGTTACTGGTAAAATACCCCACACGTGGATCAAAGTAGCGGCCTTTCATGGGCACTTTCGGCAATATCACCAGCGATGTATTCAACTCCACCGTTACCGAACCGCTTGGCTGGCTACCACCCCCGGCAGGTGCAGGCGCACCGCCCCTGCCTGCTGCAGGCGCTGTAAGGCTGTAAGTTTTAACCGTACTAATCTCCACATTGGTTTTATAGCTGCGGATATTATCAATATAGCTCCTGTCGGCCAGTAAACTACCTAACCGTATACGCTGTTTCTGCATCGGCGAGCTGAAGAAGAAGATATCATTATCGCCATTGATGTAATCAGTCACATCAATTACGCTTCCTTTACTGTCCGGAGAGTAAGCAGCTACGTTAAACGCCGCCGCAATGGCCTGAATATTGGATCGCTTTACCGCCTGGTACATGGATTTTGTACTATCCGGGCTGTAAGCACGGTAGGATATCTTGCGCATAAAAATGCGGTTGCTCGGACCTTTTTCAAAACTGATTACCGTGCTGCCTATCTGGTCGCCGGCGTAACCATCAGCAGCACGAACTTCGGCACCTGCTCGGGAAATACGGCTTACCACCAAAATTTCGCGATTAAGCAGGCTATCGCCAATTTCGAAATAATATTTATCGTCAACCTTGTGGGTTTTAAATAAACCGTTACGGCTTAATGCCTTTTCAGTAATTACGGTTTTGTAAGCTTTAGGCTGGGTACGTTGTGCCGTATTTGTGCCGGCAAAACCGCCCGGCATGGCTGTACGGCGGGCAGCACTATCCGGCTTAGCTTGCCCAAAAGTACTTGCCGCTATGGCCGTCATGGTCATAGTGAGTAAAAATCTATTCATTATAATGATGTTGAGGAATTGTTAAACTAAATGTACAGCAATACAATAAATTTCAATACATATCGCTTATTTGTTACAAATGATAAAAAACAATCATCTAAATCCTATCCCGTCAACTCCGAAATCGATAGATTTGCGATGCAATAATTAACTGTTTCATTTACTATAAAGTTGATAAAACGTTAAACTTGCCAGCTAATTAGAACTTCTGCTATTACATAAGATTTTTCATGAAAGCTTTTTACCCCTGCCTAATTGCGCTCTGCTTATCCTCAGGCGCTTATGCACAAAAGTGGAATGTTGAAAATGCGCCCACACCCAGCAAAAAAGTCACTATTACCACCGATGAAGGCACCTGGATGAACCTGGATGTAAGCCCTGATGGCAAAAGCATTGCCTTCGATTTGCTGGGCGATATTTATACCATGCCCGTCACCGGCGGCAAGGCCACGCTCCTGTCGGGCGGCCGCTCGTGGGAAGTGCAGCCCCGCTATAGTCCGGATGGCCGGAGCATTGCCTACACCAGCGATCGTGACGGTGGCGACAATATTTGGGTGATGGGCGCCGATGGCGCCAGCCGCCATCCGGTTACTAAAGAGAATTTCAGACTGCTTAATAACCCTGCCTGGACACCCGACGGCCAATATATTGTGGCTCGCAAGCATTTTACGGCCAGCCGCTCGTTAGGTGCCGGCGAAATGTGGATGTACCATAAAAACGGTGGCGAAGGCGTACAACTCACCAAACGTAAAAACGACCAACAGGATGCCGGCGAACCCGTCGTATCGCCCGACGGAAAGTATGTTTACTGGAGCGAGGATATTACGCCCGGCCCGGTATTTGAATATAACAAAGACCCTTACAAAGGCATTTACGCCATTAAAAGATTAGACCGGCAAACCGGCAAGATAGAAACGGTAACAGGCGGCAGTGGCGGAGCCTGTCGCCCGCAAATATCACCCGATGGCCGTTATATGGCCTTTGTGAAACGGGTGAGACTGAAGTCGGTTCTGTACATCCATAATTTGCAAACCGGCGAAGAATGGCCCGTGTACGAGGACCTTTCGCATGACCAGCAGGAAACTTGGGCCATATTTGGCGTATACCCTAACTTTGACTGGACACCCGATAACCAGCACCTGATATTTTACGCCAAGGGTAAGATCTGGAATCTGGACATCAATACTCTCAACGCCGTGAACATTCCGTTCGAGGCAACTACGCAGCAAACCATTGCTGAGGCTGTGCACTTTCCGCAAAAAGTTTACCAGGACGAGTTTGCGGCCAAAATGATACGCCAGCTCACCACATCGCCCGATGGTAAGCGCGTTGCTTTTAATGCAGCCGGGTACATTTATATTAAGGATCTGCCATCCGGCAAACCCGAACGTATCACTAGTACGCCAGATTTTGAGTTTGAACCGGCCTTTAGCCCCGATGGCCGCTCACTGGTTTACACCACATGGAGCGATGAGCTGAAAGGTTCGATCAATCTGATTGACCTGGCTACCCGCCACGTAACGCACCTCACCACCGATCATGGCTTTTACTACTCGCCCGTATTCTCGAACCGGGGCGATAAAATCGTATTCCGTAAAGGCGAAGGCAACGATGTGCTGGGCTATGCTTTCGGTAAAAACCCCGGCATTTACACATTGCCAGTAAGCGGTGGCACACCACAGTTAATTATTGATAATGGTGTTCGTCCGCAGTTTTCGGCAGATGATTCTAAGATATATTATCAAAGTTCGCAGGACGGTAAAAAGGCATTGAAAGTAATTGACCTCACCGGCGCTAACGGCAAAACCTTATACACCTCAACTTACACCACGCAATTTACACCAAGCCCGGATGGTAAATGGCTGGCTTTTACCGAGCTTTACAACTGCTATATTACTCCCCTAACCTGGACGGGTAGCCCGCAGGAATTATCGGCCGGCAACAAAGCCCTGCCGCTAACCCGCTTAACCCGCGACGCCGGTACTTACCTGCACTGGAGCAAAGACAGCCAGAAACTGATGTGGACGCTGGGCCCTAAGTATTTTGTGCGCGATATACGCAACGCCTTCTCATTCATTGAAAGCAATGATGAAAAAGTGCCGCCGGCAGATACCATCGGCACCGATATTGGCCTGCGCCTGAAAACCGACGTGCCTAACGGGAAAATCGCGTTTACCAACGCCCGCATCATCACCATGAAGGGCGACGAGGTGATTGAAAAAGGCACCATTGTGATTGACCGCAATATGATTGTGGCTATAGGTAAAGATGTGCAGCCACCGGCCGATGCCAAAGTTTATAATATAGCAGGCAAAACCATTATACCGGGCATTGTAGACGTGCATTCGCACCTGCGCACCAGTCCCGATGGTATTTCGCCGCAGCAGGATTGGAGTTATTTTGCCAACCTGGCATTCGGTGTTACTACCGCCCACGATCCGTCGAGCAATACAGAGATGGTATTCAGCCAATCGGAAATGCTGAAAGCCGGCCGCATGGTTGGTCCGCGGGTTTACTCAACCGGTACCATTCTGTACGGTGCCGATGGCGATTTTAAAGCGGTGATCAACAATTTTGAAGATGCCAAATCGCACCTGCGCCGGTTAAAGGCAGTAGGCGCTTTTTCGGTTAAGAGCTATAACCAGCCCCGCCGTGAACAACGCCAGCAGATTATTGAAGCGGCGCGCGATTTGCAGATGGAAGTGGTGCCGGAAGGTGGCTCTACTTACTTCAACAACATGAATATGATTGTAGATGGGCATACCGGCATTGAACATAACATACCGGTTTATCCTGTTTATAAAGATGTTAAAGCTTTGTGGAACGCCAGCAAAACCGCCTACACGCCTACCCTCATTGTAAGCTATGGTACCCAGTTTGGCGAGAACTACTGGTACGACCGCAGCGAGGTTTGGAAGAATGAGCACTTGCTTACTTTTACCCCTCCATCCGTTATTGATGCACGCGCCCGCCGCCGCACTACATCCGAATACGGCGACTACGGCCACATTGAGGTATCCAAAGCCGTAAAACAGATAGCCGATGGCGGTACCAAAGTAAATTTGGGTGCACACGGCCAGCTACAGGGCCTGGGTGCACATTGGGAATTGTGGATGCTGGCACAAGGCGGCATGTCGCCTATACAGGCACTGCGCTGTGCCACCATCAACGGTGCTGCTTATCTGGGCATGGACAAAGAAATAGGCTCGCTGGAAACCGGTAAGCTGGCCGACCTGGTAGTTCTTAATCAAAACCCGCTGGATGATATCCGCAATAGCGAGAGCATCAAATATGTGATGGTTAACGGCCGACTGTACAACTCCGACTCCATGACCGAAACCGGTAATACCGAGAAGCCGCGTATGCGTTTCTGGTGGCAGCTTAACCGGGGCGACTTGTTCAACGTACCAGTTGGCAATACGGAAACCTATCTGTTTAATGTGGAAGAGGGAAATTAATTAGATCATCCTTAAGATAGAATTCGAAATACTGCATCATCCCGGTAGCTTAATAGCTATCGGGATTTTTATTGATGCATTATAACGATAGCATGAATTGCATCTATCGTATCATTTTACAGAGGCAATACATTCACTTTACATTTGCGTCAGTTTTAATTCATAGTTTGTATATATTCATACTTATATGACCAATAATGAACTGGGTACCAAGCCACACTATCCGATATTAGACGGCCTTCGGGGAGTCGCCGCCATTATTGTTGTTACGTTTCACCTGGGCGAGCCGTTATCTACCAGTAATTTAGATAAGCTTGTTAACCATGGTTACCTGGCTGTCGACTTTTTCTTTCTGTTATCAGGTTTTGTAATCGGCTACGCTTATGACGACCGCTGGCGTAAAATGACCATTGGCAGTTTTTTCAAACGCCGTATCGAACGCCTTCTGCCCATGGTGATTTTGGGGATGACCCTCGGGGCTATCGGATTTTACTTTACGGATTCTACGCTATGGCCGCTCATACATACCGTTCCGGTTTGGAAGATGCTATTGGTAATGCTAATTGGTTATACAATTCTTCCAGTGCCTTTATCGCTTGATATACGGGGCTGGGAAGAGATGCACCCCTTGAATAGCGTAGGGTGGTCATTGTTCTTTGAATACATTGCCAATATTCTATATGCTATCTGGATTAGAAAGTTCTCCAAAACGGCATTAAGTATTCTGGTTGGCATTGCTGCTATTGCACTGACACACCTGGCCATTACTAACGGCGATGTTAGCGGCGGCTGGACATTGAATGTGGCACAAGTACGCATTGGGCTAACCCGAACCATGTATCCTTTTTTTGCAGGGCTGTTACTTTCACGTCTAGCCAAACCCACGAAAATTAAGAACGCTTTTTTATGGTGCAGCTTGTTAGTAGCCATCTTACTTTATATGCCCCGCATTGGTGGCGCTGAACATATTTGGATGAACGGCATCTATGAATCTGTTTGCATTATCATCCTTTTTCCGCTTATTATTTACGTTGGTGCCAGCGGCGTAATACAAACGCATACAGAGAACAAGATATGCAAATTTTTAGGTGATATATCCTACCCGCTTTACCTGGTACATTACCCGCTGGTGTATTTTTACGTTGCCTGGATCAGCAATCATAAAGGCATAACCATTGCGCAGGTATGGCCCTATGCTTTAATCATTTTAGCAGGTACAATCCTTTTGGCTTATGCCACTTTAAAATGGTACGATGAGCCGGTTCGCAAGTGGTTGCGGAAAAAGCTGGCTTAGATTGGGGGCATCAGTAAGTGATTATTTTAAACAATTTATCTTATACAGCCGGCTTTGTAATTTCACTTGCAATTAGATAATCCCCGGTTTGTCGACTGGATATCTTCACCAACTTTTTAGATAAAGAGCTATAACAAGAAAGCCCGGATTTGCGATCCGGGCTTTCTTGTTATGATATTTCTATGTTGACATTAGTTACTTTGCCTTCCAGCTGAAAGTCATTTTAACCGGCAGAATATGACCTTCTTTGTCAAAAAACATTTCGTCCAAACATACCACACGGCTATTAGCACCTTTTTGATCTAACGGGCGGCGATGATATACAATATAATATTTATCGTCCTTTTTGGAATGTATAACCGAGTGGTGACCAGCGCCGGTAGCAACCTTTGGATCTTGCTCCAGCACCGTAGACAGGCGGGTGAACGGCCCCATCGGTGAATCGGCCATGGCATAAGCCACTTTATAATCAGGGCCGGTCCAACCGCCTTCAGACCACATGAAGTAATATTTATTACCGCGTCTGAACATGTATGGTCCTTCTACATAATTTTTCGGTGTAATTTCTTTGTACAGGGTACCATCAGGCATAGGTTCAATGCCGCTAAAGTCAGATTTAAGCTTTACCACATTGCAATGGCCCCAGCCACCGTAATACATATAGTACGAGCCGTCTTTATCTTTAAACACATATTGGTCAATCGGCTGTGCGCCGTTTACAATGGTGTCAATAAGCGGATGACCTAATAAATCTTTATAAGGGCCTTCCGGCTTTTTGGCCACGGCTACACCTATACCTCCTACTTCGCCGGGATGAATATCATTAGCTCCAAAGAAAAGGTAAAACCTTTTACCTTTTTGCAAAACAGCAGGGGCCCACATGGCTTTTTTAGCCCACTTAACTGCACTGGTGTCAATAATACGTGGATGTTTTTTCCAGTTCACCAGATCGGTAGACGAAAAGGCATCCATAAATATCTGATCCTCGTACCGGGCAGAGTAAGTTGGGAATATCCAATACGTATTACCGTATTTAATCCCCTCCGGGTCGGCGTACCAGCCGGTTAGCACAGGGTTTTGCTGAGCAAAAGTTTGGGTTGCTGCTAATAACAGCAAAAAGAAAAATATGCGTTTCATTGAGTTAATTAAGGTATCGGTGCAAAAAGAAGGGGCTGACATGCAATGGCGCCAGCCCCTTGGTTAATATTTATCAAGAATCTTATCTATCGCCCAGCTGGGTATAATCACGGCTGGTAGCGCCTACATAAATTTGACGCGGACGACCGATAGGTTCTTTGTTTTCTTTCATTTCTTTCCACTGTGCAATCCATCCAGGTAAACGGCCCAGGGCAAACAACACGGTGAACATTTCGGTTGGGAAACCTAATGCGCGGTAAATAATACCTGAGTAAAAGTCAACGTTAGGATAAAGTTTGCGCTCTACAAAGTAAGGATCTTTCAGGGCAACCTCTTCCAGGCGTTTGGCAATCTCCAGTACTTCATCATTCACCCCTAATTTATCCAGAATATCATCACAAGCTTTTTTGATGATTTTTGCACGAGGATCAAAGTTTTTATATACACGGTGACCGAAGCCCATTAAACGGAACGGATCGTTTTTATCTTTTGCTTTGGCAATCCATTTATCCGTATCGCCACCATCTGCTTTAATTTTTTCAAGCATCTCGATCACAGCCTGGTTAGCACCACCATGCAGCGGGCCCCACAGTGCCGAAATACCTGCCGAAATTGAAGCGTAAATATTGGCATCCGATGAACCTACGATACGTACAGTTGAGGTTGAGCAGTTTTGCTCATGATCGGCGTGTAAAATCAGTAGCTTGTTCATAGCGCTTACTACAACAGGATCAATTTCGTACTCCTCGGTAACCTGGCTAAAGGTCATGTACAGGAAGTTGGTAACGTAGTCGTGTTTATTTTGTGGGTAGTTAACGCGGTGGCCTAATGATTTTTTGTAGATCCAGGATACGATGGTGCTCATTTTAGCAATCAGCTTCACAATCTCCAGGTTGATGATCTCGGTGCTCAATCCCGGTTCTAACGACTCAGGGTTGAAAGCAGCCAGCGCACCAATTAAAGATGAAAGCTGACCCATTGGGTGTGATTTTGACGGAAAGCCGTCAAAAAACTTTTTCATATCCTCGTGCACCAACGTGTGGCGGCTAATCTGATATTCAAAATCTTTCAGCTGATCGGCAGTAGGCAACTCACCGTAAATCAGTAAGTAGGCTACTTCAATAAAGGTTGAATTTTCTGCCAGCTGCTCAATCGGGTAACCGCGATATTTCAATATACCCTGCTCGCCGTCCAAAAACGTGATGGCACTTTTGGTAGCACCAGTGTTTTTATAACCAACATCCAGCGTAATGTAGCCGGTTAGGTCGCGCAGTTTTGATATATCAATTGCTTTTTCGTTTTCTGTACCCTCTATAACAGGTAGATCATACGTTTTATCCCCGATTTTTAATTGTGCTGTTTCAGACATAGAAATAATAGTTGTATCCGCAACAAATGTAATTAAATCTGCCATTAATCATTTGCCGGGATTGTTTTTATAACATGAAGTTTATCATTCATTAATAGTTACTGCGCCTATTTGTTTGCAGATGGTGCAGCTTTGTTGATTTGCTAAATAATATTACGGTTCAATTACTTAATTTCTTCTTTTACTTCGCCACACTCCAGCATATCATCCCCGTAATACGGATTTTTTACCTCTTTTTGTGCCGATAACCAGTAGCCTCCCTTACCCCCACCGGCCATAGGGCAATACTGCACATAAACAGGTGCTTTATTACTTTTGATACCTTTTACCAACGGAATCATATCCTGGCTCAAGGTCATGAAAACGGCGCGTTGCTTTTTAACATCTGCAGTAGCGGCAATTTGCCCGGCCATCTGGGCAGCATCGCTGCAACCGTTTATTTTCGATAACGGCTCAACCAATTGCTTTGCCGATTCCTGGGCGGCCTTGCCATCGGTTTTCACCAAATTATCTTTCAGGTTTAGGTACTGCTGGTAAGCTTTTGCTGTATCGGTTACATGCAATGAGGTGGATGCAACCGCAGTTTTGGCCTGGTTGTGGTTTTGGCAAGCTGCAAAGCCAGCTATAGCTGCCAATAAGCCAATTGCAAATATTTTTTTCATGAACGGAACGGGTTTACTTGGTCTGTTTACGGCGGCAAATTAAAGAAAAAAATATCGATTGCAATTTACTGCACACAAATCACCTCTCCACGCGTTTAATTTAACTAAATTTTCCGTATATTTGCGCCCTGAAATTTTATTTTAACAAAACATGAAATTATCTCAATTTAAATTCAATTTGCCCGATTCACTTGTTGCACACACGCCATCACCTACCCGTGACGAATCGCGCTTAATGGTATTGCACCGCGACTCCGGAAAAATTGAGCACAAGATATTTAAGGATGTTTTGGACTATTTTGACGACAAGGATGTAATGATCCTGAACAACACCAAAGTATTTCCGGCCCGTATGTACGGCAACAAGGAAAAAACCGGTGCTACCATCGAGGTTTTCTTATTACGTGAATTAAATAAAGAACTGCGCCTGTGGGACGTACTGGTTGATCCGGCCCGTAAAATCCGCGTGGGTAACAAATTATACTTTGGCGACGACGATTTACTGGTAGCTGAGGTGGTTGACAATACTACTTCTCGCGGCCGTACTATCCGTTTCCTGTTTGATGGCACCGATGAGGAATTCCGTCGTAACGTGGAAATTTTGGGCGAAACCCCGCTGCCTAAGTACATCAAACGTAAGGCAACTGCCGAAGATAAAGAGCGTTACCAAACTATCTTCGCTAAAAACGAAGGTGCGGTAGCTGCCCCAACCGCAGGTTTACACTTTAGCCGCGAGCTGATGAAACGCCTGGAGCTTAAAGGTGTTGAATTTGCTGAGGTTACCCTGCACGTTGGTTTAGGTACCTTCCGCCAGGTTGAAGTAGAAGATTTGACCAAGCACAAAATGGATTCAGAGCAATTCATTATCGAACAAAGGCAAGCGGATATCGTGAACCGCGCTATTGAGAACAAACGCCGCGTTTGCGCCGTAGGTACTACATCAATGCGTACTATCGAGTCGGCTGTATCGGCCAATAAAACCTTAAAATCGGCTAACGACTGGACCAGCAAGTTCATCTTCCCACCGTACGATTTCAGCATAGCCAACTCCATGATCACCAACTTCCACACGCCAGAATCAACCCTGCTGATGATGATTTGTGCTTTTGGTGGTTACGAGCACGTGATGAATGCTTACGAAGTTGCCGTGAAAGAAAAATACCGTTTCTACAGCTACGGTGATGCTATGTTGCTTATCTAAGTAAGCAGCTTCTTGCCATACACAATAAAAAACGCCGGGGTAGTTACTCCCGGCGTTTTTTATTGCCGTAACTTTTTCCTGATATTTGGAACGATCCATTTTTTATAATTTTGAATACTATCGACACAACTTCACAGCCTAAATCCTACTATGCCATTATTGTAGCCGGAGGCTCGGGTACCCGTATGCAAAGCGCAGTACCCAAGCAGTTTTTGTTGCTGAATGGCAAACCTGTGCTTACGTACACGCTGGAGGCTTTTTATAACAGCAGTAATAGCACGGAGCTGATTGTGGTATTACCCGACAGTTACCACGATTACTGGAAAAGCCTTTGCCAAGAGCATAACTTTAACATACCACATAAATTGGTTAGCGGCGGCCAAACCCGGTTTCATTCGGTAAAAAATGGCCTGGCGCTGGTACCTGATACCGCACTAGTGGCTGTACATGATGCTGTACGCCCTTTGGTAAGCGGCGCTGTAATTGATGAAGCATATCAAGCAGCCGCCGTAACAGGAGCTGTTGTGGTTGCTGTAAAGAGCCGCGACTCGGTAAGGCGTGTTACCGGCAGCAGATCTGAAAGTTTAATACGCGACGAGATTTACCTGGTACAAACACCGCAAACGTTCAAAGCCAATTTACTTAAGCAAGCATATGCACTGCCCTACCAGGATAGCTTTACAGATGATGCCAGCGTAGCCGAAAAAGCCGGACACAGCATTCAAATTGTGGAGGGCAGCCATCAAAACTTTAAAATTACCTTCCCGGAAGATATAGCACTGGCCGAACTGTTACTGCATAAAAAAAGCCGCCTGTAAACAGGCGGCTTAAACTATTGATCAGTTTGTATAAGTTATGCCCTGCGGATAACACCCAACAGGATAGCAATAATTGCAATAACAAGTAAAACGTGGATAATACCGCCATCGCCAAATGAACCTAAGCCATGGAACAGGAATCCAACTACCCATAATATTACTAATACTACTGCGACAAGATACAATAAGCCTCTCATAAGATTGTTTTTTAAAGTTAAAGTAGATAAATGTTTTATTATCTAAGTAAACCCAAAACATCAAAAAGTGTTGGCTATAAATAAAAAAAACCTGCTTATGCAGGTTTTATATCATTTTAATACTCGTCTTCGTTAAAGAAAAAGTCATCCTTGGTAGGATAGTCTGGCCATATTTCTTCAATATTTTCATAAGGCTCACCATCATCCTCCAGCGCTTGCAGGTTCTCAATAACCTCAACAGGAGCGCCCGAACGGATAGCATAGTCAATCAATTCATCTTTGGTAGCAGGCCATGGTGCATCTTCAAGATGAGACGCCAGTTCAAGAGTCCAGTACATACGTTATAATTTAATAGTTTGGGTTAATATCTATTTTTCGCAAAAGTATAATATTTACAAATGATTTATCAAATTTTTTTTTCACATTTTTAAATGCGCGAAATCCATTTGTTTTCGGCTATCTGCTGATCGTGCGCTACTTTACGTGCTAACACAAACAGGTAATCGCTCAATCTGTTCAGGTAAATGATTACTTTTTCATCTACATCGCTTTCCTGGGCCAGCTGTACCACCAGGCGCTCGGCACGGCGGCATACGCATCTGGCCACATGGCAAAATGATATAGCAGTACTACCACCGGGCAATATAAAATGTTTTAGTTCGGGCAAAGTTGTATTCATTACATCCATTTGCTCTTCCAATAAGGTAATATCCCCTTCGGTTATATCCGGGATTATTATCTTTGATTTATCCGGCTCAGCAGCCAGCATAGCACCTATCGTAAACAAACGGTTCTGAATTTGTTTCAGTACGTCTTTGTAAACTGGTTGTATATCCTGATCGGCAATTAAGCCAATGTGTGCATTCAGTTCATCTACCGTACCATAGCTCTCAATCCGGAGATGATATTTAGGCACCCTGCTGCCTCCTATCAATGAGGTTAAGCCTTGGTCGCCGGTTTTGGTATAAATTTTCATTAGGATTGCAAGTAAACAATTTTTAGAATGTTTTGGTACACCATTAATAAATTTTAAATTTTACCGTTCCATATTATATGGCATATTTAAATATCCGCTATACTTCTGCTTATATGATAAAGATCATCAGCTCCCCTATAAAACTCTTAGCCGTAGGCGCGTTAAGCTTATCACTGCTTAGTTTTAGCTGCGGCAACGGCAATACTGGCAAACCCCATGCTAAAATTACAGTTCCTGTAAAAAAAACTGCAGCCGACCTGCTTACGGAGAAGCAATATAACGAACTATTTCCGCAGCATAACGCTTTTTACAGCTATCAGGCATTTATTAAAGCCATTAAGCAACTCAGCAACATCCAGGTTAAGATAACCCGGAGGGCAGTATCCGTGTACCAGATTGTGCGCACGAATAAGTTGACCGGTAAAACGGCCATTGTGCGGCAAGATGTGGATTGGAATGAAGAATGGGCTAAGCAAAAACCAGACAGCACTTTTGTGGTTGATTTTGGCAACTTCTGCTCCGAAAAAGATGTGCTTGCCAACAAAAAAGAGCTGGCAGCCTTTTTTGCTCACATTGCCCATGAAACCCGCCACGGCGAAAACGAAAAGTATGACGACGGCCTGATGCTGATTCACGAGAACAACACCTCGGCACCGTACATAGGCGAAAGTGACGAATACCCACCGGTTGCCGGCAAAAAATATTATGGCCGTGGACCAATGCAATTAAGTTATAACGGCAACTATGGTTATGCTTCGGATTGTATTTTGGGTGATGACAAGATACTGCTGAACAATCCTGACCTGGTAGAAACCGACCCGGTAATTGCTTTTGAAACCGCTATTTACTTTTGGATGATGCCGCAAACCCACAAACCATCGGCACACGATGTAATGATTGGTAAGTGGCAACCCAAAGCCAGCGATAAAGCCAAAGGCCGCACACCCGGCTTCGGTATGACGATCAACATTGTTAACGGCGAGGTGGAATGCAACAAAGGCGAAGACATGTATAACATGAAAGACCGAATTGGTTATTACCAGCACTTTTTAGCCCAACTGGGCATTAAAGACGATAACTGCGCCTGCAGCTGCGGCAAAATGCAACCGTACCTGTATGGGGTGAATGAATAGTAGCCCCTTCCAATCCTCCCCGGCAGGGAGGGCTTTATAAAAATGTCATCTTGAACGATAGTGAGAGATCCTATGCAAGCGATTATGCTTCGTCTAAGATTTCTCACTATCGTTCGAAATGACATTTTTAGTTTTATTGAACCTGTAAATTAAAGCCCTTCCTATCGGGGAGGGTTGAATGGGCTCTACTCCATTACCAGCACCCCATCGGCCATGATCTGTATATCTTTTTTAGGCTGGGTTATTTTGGCAATTTCTTTGTCAGTCTTGCCTGCATCGGCAGCATAATGGCGCAGGCGCTCAACACTGGTTTCGGTGGATTTAGCTTTACCTTCAACCACTACCTTTTTGCCTACAATGTTTTGCGGCATAAAAAAAGCATAATCAGTGAAGCGAACCATCACATGGTTGCCGTCGGCTTGTTTTAGTTTCATAAAACAACCTTTCTTTTTGCATACCTCCACCACTTCGCCGGATACCTTGCCCTGGTAAACCGAATCGGTGCTCAGCGTTTTATTTAAGCTAGTTAAAGTAATGGCTTTGTCGGCCGTAACCGTTTTACCATAAGTTACGCCGGGGGCAGCGGGTGTAATTGTGCTTTGCTGTGCAAAGGTTGCGGTGCTACAAAAAAGGGCTGCAATGAAAAGTACTTTTTTCATGGTGAAGGTTTTTATGTAATTTGAAGATAAATAAATCTTACTTCTTATCAATCACCTTAGCTACTAAAAAGTGCTGCCCATCGTGCTCAGGTGCATTTTGTAAACCTTCCTGGTGGGTAACTTCATGCTTCACTATATCCTCCCGCAATACGTTCACCTCGTTGGTCATGTAAACTAAAGGCTCTACGTTACTGGTATCTACCTCGTTTAGCTTGGCCATAAAGTCGAGTATACGGCTCATGTCTTGTATCAGTTCCTGGCTTTCCTGCTCGGTTACATCGAGGCGGGCCAGGTGGGCTATCTTATTTACAGTATCCTTATCTATTTGCATAGCTTTCCAGTTTTTGGTTAATTAATTCATACACCTGATCGCGCAGGGCATCGGCATCATCAATCGTTAAGTGCGCCGTTTCGATGGGCGCATGTACAAATATATCACAAACACCCGGACGGCTGCCAAGTTCCAGCCCCGTATCCCATAATACCTGCCAGGTATTCAGCGAACTTACCGGAATAATAGGCACCTTATGCTCAATGGCCAAACGAAACGGCCCGTTTTTAAATTCGTAAAGTTTGGGTGGATAATCATCCGGAATTTTGCCTTCCGGAAAAATTATCATGCTCATTCCTTGCTGCAAACGTTCAGCCGCACTTTTGAAGGCCCGGAAGGATGACATTTTGCTATCGCGGTTTACAGGTATATCAATGGTCTGGAAAAACAGCTTGGTTACCGGATTTTTCAGCAGTTCATCTTTACCAATGAAGCAGAAATTATTTTTAACCATCAGGCTCATGGCCGATATATCCAGGTTGGAGGTGTGATTGGGACAGATGATATAAGTACGCTTCCAATCAATAGGTTGCTCGTATTTGAACCGGTAAAATATACCGGATAGAGATGAACTGCAAAAGGCACAAATGCGCCTGAACACGTTCATACGGGCATACCGCCCGGGCTTACGCGAAAAGTAGTACAGGAACGGGTAAAATAAAAAGAAGAAAACAGCCACGCTGTAGCGGTAAAAATGACTGTGCACTTTCTTCAATAGTTTTTTCATCGGCTCCAAAAATATAAAAATTCCGTACTTTCGCGCCATTATGGAAACTGTTGTTAGTGGTATTCGTTCGACCGGAAAACTGCATTTGGGTAACTATTATGGTGCTATCCAAAATTTTATAAAAATGCAGCATGAATACAATTGCTATTTTTTTATTGCCGACCTGCACTCGCTCACTACCCACCCTACTCCTGCTGATTTACACGGCAATGTAAAACAGGTGCTGGTGGAGTATCTGGCAGCAGGCATTGATCCGGAGCGCGCTACCATATATATTCAATCAGACGTTCCGGAAGTAGCAGAGTTATATCTGTACCTGAACATGAACGCTTACCTGGGCGAACTGGAACGTGCCACCTCTTTTAAAGATAAAGTGCGCGCCAACCCCGATAACGTTAATGCCGGCTTGCTTACCTACCCGGTGCTGATGGCAGCCGATATTATCATCCATAAAGCTACCAAAGTACCTGTAGGTAAAGATCAGGAACAACACCTGGAAATGGCCCGTACTTTTGGCAACCGTTTTAACCGCCTGTACAATAACGATTATTTCCCGGAGCCTTATGCTTTTAGCTACGGCAGTAACCTGGTGAAAATTCCCGGCCTGGACGGTAAGGGTAAAATGGGAAAATCTGAAGGTGAAAACAACGCCGTTTACCTGTCAGACTCGCCGGAGGTGATCCGTAAAAAGGTAATGAAAGCGGTTACAGACGGCGGCCCGACAACAGAGAACCAGGAAAAGCCTTCGGAAGTACAAAACCTGTTCGACCTGATGAAAGTCGTATCAACGCCAGATACGCTTCAGCACTTTGACGACCTGTACAACAAATGCCAGATACGCTACGGCGACCTGAAAAAGCAACTGGCGGAAGACATGGTTCTGGCTACTGCACCAATCCGCGAGCGCATCAACGATATAGCCAATGATCAGGATTATTTGCGCAAGGTTGCCCGTTTAGGTGCTGCCAAAGCACGGGAAAGTGCTTCAAAAACGATCCGGGAGGTTCGGGAGATTATCGGTTTCCGGAATTTCTAAGCTCTACCCAAACCTTCATAGGTAGGGAGGGCTTTAAGTAAAACAATTATATATTAGTACATTAAGAATTCCTCTCAACCGGTGAGGATTATTCGCAATAAAATTAACAAGGCGGCGCTCATGAGGGCTACGCCGTTTAGGAGGGCCCATGCATATTGCAATTGTTGGAAATATAGGAGCTGGTAAAACTACCTTAACAGGTTTATTAGCTAAAAATTACGGATGGGAACCGCAATATGAAGCGGTTGATAATAACCCCTATCTGGAGGATTTTTACGGCGACATGAAGCGCTGGAGCTTTAACCTGCAAATATACTTCTTAAATAGTCGTTTCAGGCAGATTACCGATATACAGAACAGCGGGAAAGACGTTATACAGGATCGTACCATTTATGAGGATGCCTACATATTTGCCGAAAACCTGCACGATATGGATCTGATGGACTCACGCGATTATGAAAATTACCAGTCGATTTTTGAAAACATCACCTCTTTCATTAAACCGCCCGATCTGCTGGTTTATTTAAAGGCCTCCATTCCGAAACTGGTAAATAACATTCATCGCCGCGGACGGGAATATGAAATCGGTATCCGGTTGGATTACCTATCAAAACTTAACGAGAAATACGAAAACTGGATTGCCAACTATAAGCTTGGCAAACTGCTAATTGTAGATATGGATAACCTCGACTTCGCCAACAACAGCGAAGATTTAGGTTCTATCATTAACCTGATTGAAGCCGAAATACACGGCCTGTTTTAATGGTTGTGAGTTATAGGTTGTGAGTTGTCAGTATATAGTATTTGATAAGGATCACTCTGACAACTTGCAACTGACAACTCACAACAAAACCCCACAACTCACATGAAGATTCTTGGCATTATACCTGCTCGCTACGCTTCTACCCGCTTTCCGGGTAAGCCATTGGTGGATATTACCGGCAAGGTAATGATACAGCGCGTATATGAACAATGCGTAAAATGCCCCAGTCTGGATGAAGTAATTGTTGCCACCGATGATGAGCGCATACTGAACCACATCCACAGCTTTGGCGGCAAAGCCGTAATGACCTCGGCCGACCATCAAAGCGGTACAGACCGTTGCGCTGAAGTAGCCGCCAATCACCCCGAATATGATGTGGTGATCAATATACAAGGCGATGAACCCTATATTGACCCCGTACAGATAAGCAAAGTAGCCGCCTGCTTTACCAGTAAAGATGTTGAAATAGCCACGCTCATCAAAAAAATCACTCAGCCTGACGATTTGCACAACGCCAACTCGCCCAAAGTAATTATCAATAAACTGGGTGAAGCCATCTACTTCTCGCGTTCGGCCATACCTCACATCCGCGGGCGGGAGCCGGAGCAATGGCTGTCGCATTTCAATTATTTTAAGCACATTGGTATTTATGGTTTCAGGGCCGATGTCTTGCAGCACGTAACCCGCCTGCCCATATCATCGCTCGAAAAAGCCGAAAGCCTGGAGCAGCTACGTTGGATTGAGAACGGCTACCGTATCAAATTAGCCGAAACAGAGCTGGAAACCCAAGCGGTGGATACGCCTGAGGATTTACAAAAATTACCACAATAATTTATTAAACAGGACTTAAACCTATCACACATGCTTAAACTTAAAACTATCGCACTGCTGTTTTTGAGTGCAATAGCCTTTAACGCACATGCACAAAAAACTGGTTACATCATCACCAATAGCGGTGATACTATCAAGTGTAAAGTACGGTATGTAACATTAAGCTCCAATATCCGGTTCAAAACTGATACGATGAAAGAGTATCAGGAAGAAAGCCCGACAACCATAAAGCAGTATTATCGGCAAAAAGACAAATATCCTTATCGATCGGTAGTATTGCCGGGTAAGAAAGATCCACGATTTGTTAGTGTAATTGAAGATGGTAACATCTCTATTTATGAACAGGCATCTAAACAGGTTATGAGCTCATTCAACCCTGCCGGTGGTATGTTTACGCCGTATAGCAGTAATGTAACTTTTTGGTATATGCAAAAAGGTGATGGTCCGGTTTTAAAAATAAAAACCAATCAACTAATTAACTTTAGAAGCAAGAAAGACCGGAAATCGGATTTTGAAGCCATGATTGCCGACAAACCGGAAGTATTAAAGCTATATGAGAGTGCGGACAGTTTTAGCTTTGATTTACTCAAAGATATAGTTCATTACTATAATACTGGCGAAGCTCCCAAACCTAAAGTTACCGAACCGGCCGAACCAGCCGTGGAGCCGGTTACAGAAGGCAACTAAAACCATCTGTTTCATCATCAGTTATGTGTTAAGTAAACTGATGATGAAACACCGATATACACTACCCTATACATACCTACTTGCCGTTTGCTGCATGCTTGTAAGTGCTTGTAGCAAAAACGGCCCGATGTCGCTCTTTAAAAAGCTTTCGCCGCATGATGCTTATGCCCAACGCCTAAAAGATGCCGGGCTTGACCGTACTGCTATGGGTGGCGCCTGGCTGCAAAGCAGCAATGCCAGCATCAACCGGGCGTTAAGCATTAACATCCCCTATAAAGAAACCGGCTATTTTGCTGCAGAAAAAACACAGGCCACCGCCCTGCGCTTCGATGCACAACGCGGGCAAAAGCTGCACATCGCTGTTTTAAAACGACCGCAGGTTGCTTTTGATATCTATATAGATTTATTGCAGGAGTTGAGCGCGACTGAACGAAAGCTTATAGCTTCGGTAGATACCACAGGTACAGGTATAGAATATGAAGTGAAGCAAACCGGAAGGTATATATTACGCCTGCAGCCCGAGTTATTACGGGGTGGCGAATATACGCTTACTATCACGGCAGGCCCATCGCTCAACTTCCCCGTATCATCAACAGGTAAACCTAACATAGGCAGCTTTTGGGGTGATGGCCGGGATGAGGGCGCACGCCGGCATGAAGGTGTTGATATTTTTGCCAGCAAGCATACGCCCGCCCTTGCTGCGGCTGATGGCATAGTAACCAATGTTACCGAAAATAAACTGGGTGGCCTGGTGGTATTTCTGCACCCTAATGATGCCGACTATACGTTGTACTATGCCCACCTCGATAAACAATTAGTGCAGAACGGACAGGCCGTACACACCGGCGATACGGTTGGGCTGGTAGGCAACACAGGTAATGCACGCACTACCCCACCGCACCTGCACTTTGGTATTTATGCTAATGGTGGTGCAATAAATCCGCTGCCGTTTGTAAACCGGGAGATCAAAGCACCGAAGCCCATCAGTGCCCCGCTCCAATTACTTAACGCAACCGCCCGCACCACAGGCCGCAGCAAACTTTATGCAGAAGCTTCGGAAAAAGCGGTAGTACGAGAAAACCTGCCTGTGAGCACTGCACTTACTGTTGAAGCCGCGACGGATGGCTGGTACAAAGCTGCCTTACCTAACGGTACGCAGGGCTACATTAGCAGCCGTGATGTAGCTTTAGCTGGCAACCTGCGTAAATTGACTTTAAAAAGCGCACAGCCGTTATGGGACGCGCCCGACACCACCAATGCCGCAAGGAAAACCATCCTGTCAGCTGGCGATCAGGTAAACATTAAAGCAGCGTTTAAGAATTATTTCCTGGTGATTGACGACAACGACAATACCGGTTGGATTCCGGCTTCCCGTTGAGCTTCATTCTGCTTCACCCGCTAACGGGTTCTATAAAGAGCTGTTTATAATGCGGAAACTGCTGTTGTATACCAGCTCTTACCAGTTCAATATCGCTGGCCAGCTGCTCGCTGCTAATGTTTGGTTTGAAATGCATTTTAAGCACTAAAATAATTTCCTCGGGTGCCAGGTACATGGATAAGCATTGGGCTACTTTTTCTACATGCTGGTTCTGTAGGGCTATGGCCGTTACCTGTTTCAGTTCGTCGGCATCGGCGCTCTCACCCATCAGCAGGCTGCGGCTCTCGCGTACCAGCAAAATAGCTACCACGGTAAGCAGCAAGCCTATCATTACGGATGCAATACCATCAATGTAAGGATTATGCAGCAATTGGCCTAACAGGATGCCGGTAAAGGCTATCAATATACCGATCACATCGGCTGCATCTTCAAACAAAACCACAAAGGTAGATGGATCTTTACTTTGGTGCACCGCCTGCCAGAAAGGTGTGCTTCCCCGCTGGCGGTTAAACTCGCGGATGGCGGTTATGAACGAAAAGCCATCGAATAAAAACGCAATGCCTAATACTACATAATTCCACATGGGGTTCTTAACCTCCTCGGGGTGCATTAAGTGCTCAATACCCTCATACACCGAAAAGCCGCCGCCCAGCGCAAAAAACAACAGCGATACCACAAACGACCAAAAATACAGCTCCTTACCATAACCAAACGGCCTTTGGGCATCGGCCGGCTGCTGGCTTTTACGTATTCCTAACAGCAGTAGTACCTCATTACTGGTATCCACCAGCGAGTGAATACCTTCGGATACCATAGCCGAACTTCCGGTAAAAACTGCGGCAACTATTTTGGTGATGGCTATAGCCAGGTTTGCGGCAAATGCCGTATAGATGGGTGTTTTTGATGCAGGCATGTATACTATTTGCTTGCTTAACAAGCTTTATAGCTTATAGGTTTGCCGGTAGGCAATCATAATTATTATACGGTTGCAGCTATAAATGATGCGCAACTCCAAAAATGCCTGCCACCTGTAACAAAAAAGCCCACCGTTATGCACGGCGGGCTTTCCCTATTTAAATATCTGGATTAGTCTTTCTCAATATCCAGTTTACCTTCAATCGAATCGTCGAGGGTTTTGCCGATAACGGCACCAGCGGCTTGTTTAATAAGCGCTACTGCGTTGCCGTGTTTGGTATCCCAGTAGTAACCTTCGGTTGGCTCTACTTTAATTACGGTAATACGCGGATCATCCACACCTTCGGTGAACCATGTTTTCAGGATGGGCTCCCATAGTTCTTTGATCTTTTCTTTATCCTTGCTCACTTCGGCAATACCGTAAATGTTCAGGAAATCGGAATGGGCCGAACCCTGGAACAGCAGGTGCACAAATGGATCCTGACTGATCTCGTCGTTCTTGTGGCTATCATCGGCACTCAGGAACCAGAAGAAACCGTCATCATCTACTTTTTGTACCGACATTGGGCGGGTTGAAAACGGAACGCCGGTTTTAATATTGGAGCAAAAAAAGCAGGTTTCGGCTTTTTTTACCAGTTCTCTTACTTTGTCTAAAGCTTCAGTACCTGACAGATCTTTGTAATTCTCCTCAGGCTGCTGTTGGTTGATGCTATCCATAATTATATATTTTTTATCGGTAAATGTATTGTATAAACCAGTCAGCAGCCGTTTTGTGTGCAGCAGTTTTCAATTTGCTTTAAGGAGCCAGGACAGGTGGTGGATAGGAAAGTAAGCCCGAATTTCGGGAAAGCAGAGGGATTAATAACCCGGTTAGGCATAACGTACAGCGGGCCTGTGCCGGGTGTACCACTTTTGAAGTGGTACAAAGCGGAACAAACCGGTACACAGCGGAACAGGTGGTACACTTTGGTACACCTAAAACGCCGTTTGCAGCTCGTAGAGGCTGTTTGAAAAAAGTGGTACAGTGTGGAACACCCGGTACAGTTTGGTACAGGTATTTATACTCGTGACACGATCTTGTCAGTACTTTTTGTGCTTACGATATAAGCAGAAAGCGTGTGGGACTTGAGGGAATTACTTTTGTATAAAATTTAACCATTAGCAACATAATACATGTTGTATATATTAAAATATTATTTACTCCTAAGCAATGTTAATAAATACAACTATTTGTTAATAAGTATATTATACAATATAATTTATTGATTTATAAATTTATGATTCTAATCTAAATATTATGACACACGCAAATCATGAAATATTTATTGCCTCAATTCATTCTAAAAACCATTTAACAATTTGCTTTGATTCTATAGAAAAAGGCACAATTACCAGAACTTGTATACCTTTTGATTATGCTGTAAGCAAAAGGTACAAAGATGGTGCTTACCGCTATCATTTCTACGACTTAGATAGCCCTGAAGGGTCTCATACTCTATCTATATTACCCCAACAAATTATTACTATAGATCTAATGCCCGCGAAATTTGAACCGGCGGACTATATTAGATGGATTCCAAAGTGGAATATAGCAAGGAATTGGGGTGTTTATTCATAAAGATATCATGTTAAGTTATATTATACATTCTGTAAACAATTACTGTACTTAAACACCTACTACATAAATTTTTTAAACCTAAACCTTAATGATATTAATTCTAACAGACAAAAATGATGCACATGCAAATCATGTAATAAAACAAATCATATCTGAACGATTACCTTACTATAGATTTGATTTAGACGTTGATTCTATATCAAAAACCCATTGTACTTTCGTTAACAGCAAATTCATGATTAGCCAAAATGGTAGAAATTGTAGCTTTAACGATATAAAATGTGTATGGAGCAGAAGGACATTCATTGAACTTCATCTTGAAGAAACATATGATCAAAGTAATGACTTCAAGCTGTGGAAAAATGAATGGAATAAAACATTAGTAGGTATATATAATAGCTTAAAACATTTACCATGGTTGAACCCCTGGAGGCAAGCATATGCAGCAGAAAATAAATATCTACAAATTGAGATTGCTCAAAAGCTTGGATTCTATGTTCCGGAAATGATAACAAGCAATGATATTAATATTTTAAAGTCTTTTATGCTTGAACATGATTCAGTCGTAATGAAGTTAATGAACCAAGACTTTTATAGAACAGAAGATGGAAAATTTAAGGGCATATACGTTAACAAACTTTCCATAGATGATTTAAAATCTTTTGGTGATTGTCAAGAAAACCCTATTGTGTTGCAACGATATATAGATAAGCTTTTTGAAGTAAGATATACCGTTGTTGGCAAAAATCACTTTGCTTGCAAAATAGATTCACAGAGTTCTAAAATAGCAAATGTAGATTGGAGGCGATATGACATACCTAATACTCCCCATATAGCAATAGAACCGCCTTTGCAAATAAGAGAAAAAGTCGATATTTTAATGTCTGAATTATCTATTGAATATGGAGCACTTGATTTTATAGTCGACAGGAACCAAAACTGGTATTTTTTGGAAGTCAACTCTATGGGGCAATATCTTTGGACAGAAGATTTAGCAGGATTGAATATTACAAAAGCTATAATTAACTGGTTTAAGATACATTTAAATTAATACACAATGAGAGTTTTTTCTTCAAAGTTTCTCGAGGATTTCGCGACGGAACAAATTTTACCACAAGATCAATGGAATTGGCAGCCATCTAATTCAAGCATGAAAGAAATTTATGCTTCTGGTTCCAAAACAGGTACAAGACAATCAACTTATGCTGCAGAGAAAGATAACGAATCTGACAGTGATAGGCCAAACGAAGGTAGATAAACACTTGCAGTATCTTAACTGTACAGTTTATTCAACAAAAAAAGCATGGCCTAACCCGCCATGCTTTTTTTTAATCTACAATTTCACCACTTTACCCGCACCTGAGGTATGGGACTCTATTTGTGGGGTACCCCGGTAGTAAATGGTGCCGCTACCCGATAGGTTGGCTTTCAGGTAGTCAAGTACGTTTACCTTGGCTTCGCCGGAGCCACTTATTTTTATTTCGGATGTTTTGCTGATGTGGTTGGCGGCCTCCATGTTACCGGCACCGCTTATACTAAATTTCTGGCTGTTGCTCTTGCCGCCTAACAATTTGATATCGCCGCTGCCGCTTATTTCAGCCTCTACCCTGTTGGCCGTTGCGTTGTCTATACTGATGCTGCCCGCGCCGGATACGCCCAGGTTCAAGGTACCGTTGGTGGTAAAACCGTCGTTGTGCACCTCCATGCTGCCTATGCCGCCGGTGTACAGGCCCGCCACGCTTGGCATGGTAATGTGTACGGTTATGTCTTCTTCGCCTATACGCTTGCCGCTTTCGGGCTTTATGTTCAATTTGCCGTTATTTACTGAGGTTTCAATGGCTTCCAAAACGTTGCGTTGCGCTTCAATGGTGATGCTATAATCAGCACCGGTGGTAATAATGGCTTTGCCCGACAGGCGGTAGTCAATTGCCGTAAAGTTCTTCTCATTACGGCTCTCCGTTTGAATGGGACCGTGCCCATCTACTTTTTTGCACGAAGGACTTATCAGCCATAGCATAATCAGCCCGGTAGCAATTGTGAGCCAATGCATAGCGCAATAGTTTTGTGTAGCCGGGTAAATACGGTTTTTCCAGGCTTTGGTAAAGGTTTGGTATATCATGGTATCAAAAATTTCACCTTAAGACACCGCCAAGCCAGCTTACCCTTATGCCTGTTGCAATAATTTTTCAGGAAATAAGATTATACCCGTATAATCATCGACTTAATTACCGTATCCAGCTCTTCGGCACTTTGCTTAATCATGTCAAACATGGCCTGCTGTGGTTCGGTCATATCGTCGGTATCTATCACCTGCATCAATCCCAAAATATTGGCCAGCGGCTTGCGCACCACGTGCGATTGGCTGTAGCTGATTTCCTGTAGCGTGCGGTCGCGCTCATCTATCATTTGGCTGGCTTCGTTTAAACTTGCATTGAGGCTCTCTACCCGTTTTTGCTGGCGCAGGCGGCGCTCGTGTATATTGGTGCACGAACCAAACCATTGGGAAATATTACCGCCCTCGTCCATATACGGTGTAGCGCGCAGCAGATACCAGTCGTACCGGTTTTCGCCGCAGCATATGCGCACCTCGCCATCAAACGGAATAGCTTTTAACACGGCCCTTTCCCAGCGTTTACGCATTCGCGGCTGATCGCCGGGATGAAAAAGTGCAAAAAGATCAACCTGCTGGTTACTTATTTTTGATACATGAAACTCCTCATAAAAGCGGCTGTTCACAAAGCTAATATCGCCGCCCGGTTGCGCCGTCCAGATAATATTGGGAATTACGTTACAAAGGGTTTCAAAGCGCTTGCGCTCTTCTTCGGCCATGCGTTTGCCGCGCAGCAAATCTGCCTCGTGCTTTTTACGGTCGGTTATTTTTACAAATACCGCATTGACCACCTCGCGCTCATCGCCCGGCGCTTTTAAAACTACGGCATTATACAAAGAGGGTACGTAGGTACCGCCCGGCACGGCAATATCAAAATTGATTTCATTTACCGAACCTTGGCGGGCCAACAGCGGCATAATGATCATCTGGTAATATAGCTTACCCCCTACGCTCAGCAGGTCAGAAAAGCGTTTTTTTCCAATCACATCTTCCTTACCCAGCTCCATCCAGTTCAGCAGCGTTTTGTTGATGCTGATGATGGTGCCATCGGTATAGTAAGTTAAACATCCGCAGGGAATGTTTTCGAACATGAAATCGGTGAGAGGCATAACAATAGTTTAGTACCCGGAAAACTATTAATTGAGTAAATAGTTTTTAATGGTTTTGATTACTTCCTGCGGTGCACTCAGGTGCGGGCAGTGGCCGTTGGCGTTCAACTTAACCATCGTATTGCCGGGTGTATGGTCGGCAATGTATTGTGTAGCGCTGGCTGTAGCTAAAATATCTTCCTCGCAGATTATAGACAAACTGGGCACCTGCAGCATTGAAAGATACGGCCGGTTGTCTGACAGAAATGTAGCGCGTGCAAAGTTGGCTGCAATGGCCGGATCATACTCTATCCAATCATTGGCAAAGCCCTCGCCCAGTTCGGGGCGGTCGGCATTGCCCATTATGGCAGGTGCCATAGCACGGGCCCAGCCCTGGTAATTGTTATCCATCACCTCAAACAAAGCATCCAGCTCGGATGGGTTAATACCACCGGCATAGTTACCATCATTAAGGTAGCAGGCCGAAGGACCTAAAAATATGAGTCGTTTAAAATAAGCCGGGCTTTCAATAGCGGCCAGCATACCGACCATGCAGGCAACCGAGTGCCCTACAAATATGGCGTCTTTTAATTGCAGCGCCTGGCAAATATCCAGCACATCTTCAGCATAGCCGCGCAGGGTTTTATATTTGGTAGCACTGTAGGCACTAAAATCGGAATTACCACAGCCTACAAAATCAAAAAGCACCACACGGTATTGTTCGCTCAGGGCATTGCTTAAATGGCGCCATGCATTCTGGTCGCCGCCAAAGCCGTGGGCAAATAGGATGGTTTGCGGGCCGTTACCCACAATGTTTACGTTGTTGCGAAGTAAAATATCGGTCATATATATGGCCTTATACGATACCAACAGGGGTTTGGATGTGTTAAGCCCCAAATATATTCCTGAATGCTATAAGAATATCGGCTCAGTTAAGAATAGCGATTGGTTTTAACCGGCAGTTCGCCTACTACCTCCATTTGCGGATACAGCTTACATTCAGCGTAAAAGCGCAAACCTTTTTTTACTAAGGCCAGCGGCTGGTTTTGGTAGCCATGCGTTTCGAACGCCATCCACCAGCTGAATATTTTTCCGTAAAAATGAAGTTCGCCAGTGCGCGGTGTAAACGCTTGCTGGTGCAAAGGATAAATATTGATACGCAAGCCGCTTCGGCGGTGATAAAGGTACTGCAATGAAGTACGCACGTTGTTGTTGATGACCGGCAAAAGTTGAAAAGTTTCGGCATGCATAATCGTGAACTTAAGGCAGCCCAAATTAGGCAAAAATGTAACTGACAGTAAGTAATATTTTAAGATTTTTGACCGGCTGCAAAGCAGGCTTAAAACAGGCGTTATTGCCATTTATATATTATTCTGCTTAAATTAGCCAGCCGATGCATTTGGCATCCATCTGCCCAATAACGATGAAAGATAAATATTTTTACTTACCGACAATTCCTTGTTTAACTGCCCTGGTGTATATGGCTATGCTGGGTTTAGGCTGTAAGCCCAAGCCTGCCCCGGTTGTGCAACAGGACAAGCCACCGGTAATAAAAAAGATATCGTTTAAAGAGATAGAAGGCATACCCTACACCGAGGTAAAACGGGTGTATGACAACGGCCTTTCATTCGGCTCGGAAGGCTATCAGCTGATACCCGATTGGCAAATTACGTTTTTACCGAAAGACTCTATGCGCATATACAGCCCCAAGCTAAAGCGCTTTGTAATTACCCCGGCCATGGTAGATCATGGCAACGTGGTAAACCTGGCCTGGTCATGGTTGCGGGTAATGAAGATGAGTAAAGACAGCCTGGTATTTAAAGTGTTGCACGTAACCCGGATTATTGAAGACGGCAAACCACCCATCTTTTTAACCTTATACAGTAATGATTACATAAAAAACGTGCTCCATAAAACGCCGGCAGAGATGATACGGCCCAGCCGCAGGGATACGCTTTTTATACAAGAAAAGGTAAAGCAGTCAAAAGCCGACTACAGCAAGGCATTTGCTGCAACCACCCCGGTAACGTTAACCAGCATAAACACCAAAGCAGCGGTAAAACGCCAGCCGGTGAACGTTGACCCGCTGAATAATATTTATCCGCAGGATGCTTACCTGTCGCCTACTTTTGAAGTAACTATTCGTAAATCGTATAGCAACTTTGACCATTTCATGCTGGTTGTAGTAGACGAGAACGGCAAACTGCACTTTATAAAATCGCTCGATTATATGATGGATGACGGCGAACAGGAAAGCCACCTAAAGGCAATGAAGGGAATTGTGGATGGGTACTTGTCATACTATTTTAAGGCTACCCCGGGCAAAACATTGGGCATTACACATGCGAGTGCTATCATGATAAAAGCTATTGGCATAGCCGATTGATGAGAACACACCTTAGCTTAGGGTTGTAAAAGCCATATTTACAGTCTATTAAACGCTACACAACCAACTGCAACCGCCTACAATAAAGGACTTGTGTAGTATTTTACATACAACTTATTGTTGTATGTAAAATACTGTTTCAAATTATTTAGTAGGCGCTACCCTTCTATTACACAGACCACAGGCGAGTTAATAATTTTTATTATTATTTAAATACATTTTCCATATACATGGTATGCACTTTGTATTGTAGGCTTACAGTACACACCAACACATTAACTAACGAATATGAAATCAATCATAACAACTCCGGAAACACCAATGATGGGAAATGTAACAGAAGTGGCGAGTTTACACATGGTGTCAAAAACGCCGGCAGGTGATTCGGTTTCTCCATATCCAATTTCACGTCAGGATTATAAAGTGGTTTACAAAAAAGATGCTAATGGCTACTGGAGCTTTGTTCAGTGCGATTGCATTGAAGTAAACTAACAACAGTTAGCAACGCTTAACGATATTATAAAAACAGCCGGATGGGTTTAGCAAAGCTAAGCACATCCGGCTGTTTTGTTTTTGAACCCTCCCGTGTGTTGGATACTGCCTATCTCATCAAAACTGACAATTATTAAAATCTTAATATTCACCTAACAATTAATATACATTATATACAGAATAAATATTTTTAATATTTATACACTTTGTAATTGCTTTATTCATAAGGTTTTTCGAAATTTGATTTACAACCACAGTAAGTTATTTTTTTATGTGGAAATGATAACTGATCATAAAAGTTTCACCGTTATGACTTACAAAGAACACGCTTTTACCGAGCACAATAATAGTACAGCTAAGATCAAAAACTTCTTCAAGCTGTCTATTTTACTGGCATTCGCCTTTCTTATTATTTTGCTGATTCTGCCTTATTTTGAAAAATACATGCTGAGTAAGTAAACACACTGCATGTGTTTTATAACCGCTTGAGTATTTGAATTGTCTGTATACGGTGTAATACGGTGGTGATAGCTTTTGCTTATGCGAACCCATGCCCACTAAACAACTTGTTACAAATAAGAAAGCGGCTCCGAAAAACATTCGGAACCGCTTTATATTGATGTCTGATTATATTATCACACAGTTGATGGGTTTCTGATAACGCCAATCAGTAATGAAATGATGGCAATTACCAGTAAGGCATGAATTAAACCAGATGCTGCATAAGCAAATACGCCAATCGCCCATCCAATAATCAGAATAACAGCGATGATATACAATAGTGATCTCATGGTAGATAGAATTTAGTTTGTTATTTAATTATTTACACTGTATCAGTATCAAAACTGTGCCAACTTAACCTGCAAGCAACTTTTGTGATACTGAGTATAAAAAATGCCTGATTTTTGCTACAAAAGTGTCTAAAAGGGTAAATAGATGCTGTTGTAAACGCTATCAATAGCTATAACCCCAAGCCATTTAACTTGCTTTTCCTTTGTTTTCCCAGTGGTCTTTAATGATTTCGCCGTCCGGACCCAGCTTCAAACGGCGTGCATAGCGCTCGCCCTTGATCTGCCCGCTCTCATCCCGTTGGCCCATAAAGAGTAGTATTGGGCGGCCAGCTTCGTCTGTTTTGAAGGCCAAATCGTAACGTTTAAATGTTGTTTCAATCATCCGGTCAGGTTCGTATACCTTGTTCAAAATTTTCAATACTTCTTCTCCTAGTTTCATAGTTTTATTACTTTTCATAAACCAACTATATTACCTGCTAAATAGTTTCAGCGCGTTAAAAATGCAGCCATGGCAAACCAAACCAGCAATGTAGTGGTTATAGAGCCATACACTTAAATTTAAAACACATCATCATGGCAAAGGCTAAAAAAGAAGAGACCAGCGGTATCACCGCATATTCAGTGAAAACCAAAACTAAAAACGTACCCATGATTGACCCGGTTATCGACGTAAAATCAGGTCGTTATATAGCTACCGGTAAAGACAGCGAAGGCAACAAAATGGCTGCTATTATGGGCAAAGCCACAGCCGAAGAGCATATCAAAAAAGGTAATGCTAAAAAAGGAAGCGGTTGGGAATAATGTTATAGTGCCGGATATTACCTGTTCTACAGGCAGGTATCCGGCATTTTACTTAACCAAAACTTAAACACAATACCCCCGCAGGTGTTATCTATCTAAAAATAACACCATTATGAAAAAACCCATTTCAAGACAGGCACACGGTATAGCCGATTATGGATATGCCCTGTTAGTATCGGCCCTGCCCGAACTGGCCGGTTTTACAGAAGAAAAAAAAGCTACCACACTTTGCCGCGCCCTGGGTGGCGGAGCACTGGCATACAGTTTATTTACTAAAGCTGAGTGGGGCGTAATTCGCACCATACCCTTCAAAGCACACTTACTGCTCGATTTTTCGGCTAATTTATTTGCGTTAGGCTCACCGTGGTTGTTGGGTTTTTCTAAAAATAAACGTGCGCGCAATGCCGTGATGGCCGCAGCCTTAACGGGTCTGCTTACTTCTATCCTAACCGAAAACGAAGAGATGGATGAATGGAAAGCGCCGTCAAAATGATACTGCGCTGATATAAACCGTTAAACTTTGCCCTATTCACAACTGTTGACATAAATATCAAAACACAAATTATGGCTAACACAGTTTCATTTCAAAAAACATTCAACCTGGGCGGCGACCTTACCATTAATCGCTTGGGCTACGGCGCCATGCGCATTACCGGCGAAGGTATATGGGGCCCGCCAAAAAATCATGACGAAGCGATAAGTGTGTTAAAGCGCGCTGTTGAACTTGGCGTAAATTTTATAGACACGGCCGATAGTTATGGCCCGTACGTATCCGAAGAACTGATTGCCGAAGCACTTTACCCTTACCCTGCCGGCTTAGTGATAGGCACCAAAGGCGGTTTAGTACGCACCGGCCCTAACCAATGGCCGGTAAATGCCCATCCAGATCACTTAAAGGAAGCCTTGGAAGGCAGCTTAAAGCGACTGAAACTGGAGCGCATTGATCTGTACCAGCTGCATCGTATTGACCCACAGGTACCGGCCGAAGACACCTTTGCATTTTTGCAAAAAGCACAGCAGGAAGGTAAAATTAAACACATTGGCCTATCAGAAGTAAGCGTAGAGGATATTCAGAAAGCGCAAGAATATTTTGAAGTGGTATCCGTACAAAATATGTACAGCGCCGATAACCGCAAATGGGAAAGCGTATTGCAGTATTGTAAAGATCATAACATTGCATTTATTCCATGGTACCCGCTAAGCGGAGGTAATATTCGCGCTATGGAAGTATTGAAACGCGTGGCCGACAGGTATCAAGCTACACCGCATCAAATAGCATTGAGCTGGCTGCTGCACCATGCCGATAATATTTTGTTGATACCAGGAACATCGAGCGTTGCCCACCTGGAAGAAAACATGAAGGCTGCCGAAATAGTGCTGACCGAAAATGACATGCAGGAACTGGATAGCATTCCGCAGGTATAATAACAAACCTCAGGTAATAAAGAAGGCTTTAAAGATATTCTTTAAAGCCTTTTTTGTGCATAATATTAATGTTTGCCCAACTAAATCTATATATTCCTGCCTTTAGCAAACCTGCCCAAGCTGTTAAAGGTGATCAATAAAGGCAATATTTTATCCTAAAATCCGTCTCAATAATTTAGGTATGCTCATAATTTTTTGTAACACTACTACTCAATATTCCGTATTGTACTACTGCATTGCCTAAAGCAAAAATATAAGCTGACACTAATACCTATTTTAAACTGTAATTTCTGGATGCTATGCCGCATAATGAGCTGCAACGACTACAAGCCGTTAAACGTTTTTTGAGCCTGGATTTAAATAAGGATAAAGAATTACAAGAGATTGTTGAATTGGCGTCCGAGCTTTGCGAAACACCCATCGCGCTGATTACCCTCATCACCGAGGATATTCAGTACATGAAATACAAAGTGGGTACCGATCTGGAGCAGATTGCCCGGGAATTTGCGTTTTGCAACGAAATGATTGAGCAGGAAGATATGCTGGTTGTACCCGACACCCATCAGCACCACAACTTTTGTAACAACCCCTACGTAACCGGTCAGCCTAACATTCGCTTTTATGCAGGTGCTCCCCTTATTACGCACGATGGCATGTTTTTAGGCTGCCTGAGCGTATTGGATACCCAACCCCGTAGCTTTTCTGCAGCGCATCAGAAACTGCTCCGGGTATCAGCCAAAAGGGTGATACAGATCATGGAGTTTGATTTAAGTTTAAAGGTATTGAACCAGCAATATTTCCAGGCAAAAGATTCGGCAATAAAACTCCGTTCTTTCTTTGAGAGTTCAGCCGAATGCCATCTGCTTATTGGTACTCATTTCGAGGTTATTGTTTTCAATAAAAATATGGCCGAGTTTACCCAACGGGTTTACGGCATTAAACTTTACCAGGGTATTTCGATAAATGAAGTTTTGGAAGGCGAAGAACTGAATGCATTCAAAAGCAATTACGAATTAGCGCTAACCGGCGTTCCGGTTAGCCTGGAACGTAAAATGAACTATAACGGCGAAGATATTTGGTGGGCTATTACTTATACACCCTGCCTAAATGCTGATAGTGAAGTGATAGGCGTATCCTACAACGCGCGTGATATCACCAGGCACAAGCTGCACAAACAACAGATTTTAGACCAGAATGAATCGCTCAGAAACATTGCTTACGTACAATCGCATGAACTGCGCAAGCCAGTGGCTTCCATTATGGGTTTGATGCATATTTTTGAAGAAGAAGGCTTTACGGCATCAAAAGAAGGCCTGATGATAATGAAGCAAGCTGTAAACGACCTTGACACACAGATCAGAAAGATTGTAAGCTATACAGAAGGTGTTTACGCCAACAGTACAGAAAAGCAAACATAATAGCAAAGTGTGGGGAGCGAAGAACGAGGTTTTTACTTTCCCCGATCTCCGCTCCTATCACTCGGTAGCACTTAAACAATAGCTTGTTTAAACGGTTTTACGTCTACGGTTTCCCAAACCTTTTGCAGAACGTAAGGGTCGTTATTTTTCCAGGACTCCATTTCCTCATCTGTTTCGAACTGCACAATCATGCTCGAACCTATCATTTGTCCTTGCTCATTTAAAATTGCGCCACCAACCACAAAGTTGTTGCCCGACTGTAGTTTCTTGATATTATCTAAATGGTGCGGGCGAACATCTAAACGGCGCTGCAAAGCACCTTCATCTTTATAATCATAAGCGGTAACCAGATACTGTTTCATGGTGTGTTATATTGATAAGTATATCTTTAGTAAGTAAACAAGTATACAAATAGTTTCACTATGCCTGTAGCCGCTTCATGCAAATAATGCAACGCACTTAAACATTCAACCAGATTTCATGTTATAGTTAAACAACCGCAACACCTGACATGAAATTTCTCCGCAACCTTGCCATATATTATATTGTATTGGGATTACTATGCGGCGTTACATTTGCACTTTTCGGATTTTTTTGGATTGGCGTTGTAGGTTTGGTATTACTTGCCGCTTATTACATAGCTAAATACTTTTTTAAAGTTGAAGCGATATTACCGGGCCTTTCTAAATGGGCTAAGCGGCTTCTTAGTGCTTTTTTAATACTGTTGCCCATTCTAACCCTCACAGGTATTGAACTTTATTATCACCGCTCTTTTAAACAGCTTATTGTTATTCCCGATAATTACGAGGGACTTGTTATTGTAGCTTATGAAAACGGCCAGGTTAACAATGAAGCCTGGCAAGATGGCTATCGCCTCATAAAGGCGGATAGCCGGGGCTTGGCCAAAACCAGTTTTGAAATGCCGGAACATATTGTAGCCACACTAAGCGAAACGCGTATATGTTATACTGGTAATTTGAGCAAAAGCCTGCCTATAGAATACCATGCACCTGTTAACCATCAAAATGAGCCCACCGCCTATATGGTTGATTTCACAGACAATTACCAGATATATGTAATCACAAGCGACTTCAACAATTTTTTTGTGCCACAATCATCAAACGAACTGAAGGCGGAGGTAGATAAGAAATTATCGTCAATAATGGAGGAGATTAAGGTTAAATACCATTAAGGGAGCAGACTGAATTTCCAAAATCTGAAACAGTGCTTGCTTTCAGCCGTTTTTTTACAATATTTGTTTCTCTACAACACCTAAAATGAACCAACATCTATCTCAGGAATTTCAACAAGCTTATAACCAACAGCCACAGGCTACATTTTTTTGTCCGGGCAGGATTAACCTTATAGGCGAACACATAGACTATAACGGCGGCCTGGTAATGCCTTGCGCTATAGATTTTGGCACAACATTACTGATAGCACCCAACACGGAAGGTGTATTTCGGTTGCGCAGCCTTAATTTTGATGAAACGCTGGAAATACCCGTGCAAACCGCTTATGAAAAAACTGGTCGCGAGTGGTACAATTACCCATTGGGTGTAATGCACCATTTTGTTCAGGACGGCAAAGAAATTAAAGGCTTAGACATGCTTTACCATGGCAACCTGCCTATCGGTTCGGGCTTGTCATCTTCTGCCTCTATTGAGATTGTAACCGCCTATGCGCTGAATGAATATTTTAAAAGCGGCTATACCAAACTGGAGCTGGTTATACAGGCCAAATCTGTCGAAAATAATTTCATTGGCCTCAACAGCGGCATCATGGATCAGTTTGCCGTAGCATTTGGCGAAAAAGATAAAGCACTGATGCTGAACTGCGATACGCTTGATTATGAAGCTGTAGATGCTAACCTGGGCGACCATGTACTGGCCATCATCAGCACCAACAAACCCCGCAAACTGGCCGAATCCAAATACAACGAACGCGTTAAGGAATGCCAGGAAGCACTGGCCGACCTGCAAAAGGAGTTAAGTATAGATTATTTATGCGACATCGATGCAGAAACCTTCCGCAAGCACCAGCATCTGATCACCAACGAGGTAGTTTTAAAACGTGCCACCCACGTAATTGAAGAGAATGACCGCGTAAAAGCAGCAGCGGCAGCCCTATCGGCAGGTAACTTGCAGGAATTTGGTCAGCTGATGTACGCCTCGCACGAATCTCTGCAAAACTTGTACGAAGTGAGTGGCCTGGAACTGGACACCATTGTAGCCTACAGCAAAACCGATGCTAACGTTACAGGCGCACGCATGACGGGTGCCGGCTTTGGCGGCTGTGCCATTGCCCTGGTTAAAGCGGATGCTTTTGACGATTACAGCAAAAAGGTTACGGCGCATTACACGGAAATTGTAGGCTATGAACCTTCTGTATACCGCACCTCAATTAACGATGGTGTGCGTTTGCTGAGTGGCGAATAAATACCTGAAATCAATTTTATTGAATATTTTTGTACGGTAGTCTGTGCCTTGGGCACAGACTACTTTTTTTATTTATATACTTTGTAACTAGCCTCATGCAGGGAGATAATCATATACGAAAATTAAAATTGGATGAACTGAACCGGGTATCGGTTGATGAGTTTAAAGCACAGGAAAAGCTACCCGTAGCCGTGGTGTTAGACAACGTACGCAGCATGCATAATGTAGGCTCGGTTTTTCGTACCGGAGATGGCTTTGCAGTGGAACAGGTTTGTTTGTGCGGCATAACCGGTCAGCCACCACACCGTGAAATTGAAAAAACGGCGCTCGGTGCTACCCAATCCGTAAACTGGACCTACTATGCCGATACTGTGCAGGCCGTTGAGCAATTGCGTAGCGAAGGCTACCAGATTATTGCCGTTGAGCAGGCCGAAAACAGCGTAATGCTTAATAATTTCAAACCCGAAGCCGGACATAAGTACGCGCTTATTTTCGGTAATGAGGTAAATGGCGTAAGCGAAGAAGTTATGGCCCGCATTGACACCTGCCTGGAAATTCCGCAGTTTGGCACCAAGCACTCCTTCAATATAGTCGTATCAGCCGGCATTGTGTTGTGGGACTTTTTTGCTAAGCTGAATTTTTAACAAATTTATAGCATGAGTGTACTTGCCAAAAAACTCTTAGTAAAGCCCGGGCAACGCTGGCTTTTGTACAATGCGCCCGAAACTTATTTGTCGGTACTGGAGCCATTGCCCGACGGCGTTGTGCTAACTTTTGTACCTGAGAGTGAGGTGAACGGCATACAGCTTTTTGCTAAAAATTCTGCCGAATTAGGAATTAGCCTGCAAGCTTTACAACCGGTACTCAAGCCTGATACAATATTATGGATTATGTACCCCAAAAAAACATCGGGTATTGCAACTGATTTGGTCATGACACGTAACTGGAAGGAAACCGACATCTACGCGCTGCGTCCGGTGGCTTCCGCCGCCATAGATGCGACCTGGACTGCATTGCGCTTCCGTCCTGAAGAACAAACAAAAACATCGGTCACAAGCAACAGTGAAATAGGTACTACTACCTATGCCGAATATATTGATGTAGTGAATAAAACCATTACGCTGCCGGCATCCATTCATGAAGTTTTGCAGCAGCATGCCCCGGCTTTAAGTATCTTCGAAAAGTTATCTTACACCAACCGTAAAGAATATTTGCTGTGGGTACTCACTGCCAAGCAGGAAAAAACTCGTACCGACAGGATGCAAAAAATAGCAGATAAGTTACTAAGCGGAAAGAAAAACCCGTCAGATAAATAGTTGAGACATCAGCGCATTGTCAGTATAAAATAAAAAACTGTCGCTAATAATATTAGCACCGATATTTTATTTATTTTTGGAATAGATGTATGCGATTGTTGATATTGAGACTACGGGCGGGCATGCCAGCGCTAACGGAATTACCGAGATAGCGATATGTATTCATGATGGGAAGGAAGTTGTACAACGCTACCAAACATTGGTTAACCCCGGCCGGGAAATACCTGTTTATATACAATCATTAACTGGTATCAGCAACGATATGGTGCAACAAGCACCATATTTTAAGGATGTGGCTTATGAAATTCACAACCTGTTGCAGGGGCATATCTTTGTAGCCCACAACGTTAATTTCGATCATTCTTTCGTTAAACATCATTTGGCAGCAGCCGGATATGATTTGCAGTGCAACAAGCTATGTACCGTGCGCCTGAGCCGCAAGATCATTCCCGGCATGGCATCTTACAGCCTGGGTAAATTATGTCATCAGCTGGGTATAGGCAATTCGGCCCGGCACCGGGCCGGTGGTGATGCTGATGCCACTGCGGAGCTGTTTACGCTCCTTTTAAGTAAGGACGAAGACAACCATATTCCACTTGCTGCCAGGCAACGCTCCAAAGAGCAGGTGCTGCCCCCTAACCTGCATACGCAGTTTATTGAAAAGCTGCCCCCTACACCGGGGGTATATTATTTTCATGACCAGAAGGGCAAGGTGGTATATGTAGGTAAAGCCGTAAACATTAAAAAACGGGTGGCCAGCCACTTTGCTGGTAACAACTCAGGGGCACAACGGCAGGAATTTATGCGGCATATACACCGCATCAGCTACCAGGAATGCGGCACCGAACTGATGGCCCTGCTTACCGAAGCTGTGGAAATAAAACGCCTGTGGCCAAAATTCAATCGCTCACAAAAAAAGCTGGAGTTTAATTTTGGGTTATATACTTACGAGGACCAACGCGGTTATTTACGCCTTGCGGTTGATAAACGCCGCAAATACTCCGTACCGGTACATACCTGCAGCTCACTGCTCGATGGCCGGAATATTTTATTGCGTTTGATTGATGAGTTTGAGCTATGCCCTAAGCTATGCTTTATACAAACCAATACCGACGCTTGCACCGGTGCCAAAAAGGAAACATGTGCCTGCACCGGCCAAGAAACCCCAACTGATTATAACCAAAAAATCAATCAGGCTATAGCTACCTTAAAGCAGACACTGCCTACCTTTTTGATACGTGATGAAGGCCGTAAGGACGATGAGCATAGTTGCATTTTAATTGAAGAAGGTCGCTTTTACGGCATGGGGTATATTTCGCAGTACTTTGCAGCCGAAAACTTAGAGCATATCAAAAAACATATCGTACCCTACCCCGGCAACGATTATATGCAGAATATGGTGCTCAATTATGCCGAAAAACATCCGTGGAAACGTGTAGACTTTCAAAGCATAAATGAAGCAGCGTTAGAAATACATGTTTAAACATACAATTGCCATAATAATGTCAATATAGCGGTAAATACATCTGTGTTTAACCATATATTCAAACTAAGGTGCTATGTTCGTGTTAAACGATAACAAACATACAACCATGGCAAAAATTCTTCACGTGATTTCGAGCCCGAGAGGCGCGGCATCAAACAGCATTAAATTAGGCAACGCAATTATTGATCGTTTAAGAGAAAATGATGCGGCAGCTGCAGTAACAGTAAGAGATTTAACCAACGGCCCGTTCCCTCACCTGGAAGAAGCACACTTAAACGCATTCTTTACACCGGTTGAGCAACATACAGAAGATAACAAAGCAGCTATCCGCCACTCAAACGAAGCTATTCAGGAAATTTTTGATGCAGATGTAATTGTGATTGGTGCACCGATGTACAACTTCACCATTCCATCAGTATTAAAATCATGGATTGACCATATTGCACGTGCTGGTATCACTTTCAGATACACTGCATCAGGCCCGGAAGGCTTGGTAAACGGTAAAAAAGTTTACGTAGCTGTAGCTACAGGTGGGGTTTACAGTTCTGGTGATGCGTCATCATATGACTTTGTAACCCCATACCTAAAAGCATTTTTGGCTTTCATTGGTCTTACTGATGTTACCTTTATCCGTGCCGAAGGCTTTGCCATTGGCGATTTGCAAGCAACCGCTCTGGATAAAGCTATCGACAGCATTTCTTTGTAAGTACATAATCACATATAAAAAGCAAAGCGCCTGTGCAATTGTACAGGCGCTTTGCTTTTTATTACCGTACGCTATATTATATAATACCGGCTTTTTCCAACTCTGCCTGCATTTGCTGTTGCAACGCCAGCGCCTCGGCACGGGCTGCTTCGGCAAAGTCTTCGCCGTTGGATGCATAGATGATGGAGCGTGAAGCATTTACCAGCAGACCACAATCTTTGGTTATGCCATAGCGGCAAACTTCTTCCAAGCTACCACCCTGCGCACCAACGCCGGGTACCAACAAAAAGTTATCAGGCGCATGCTTACGTATGTTTTCAAATTCTGGTCCGCGGGTGGCGCCTACCACAAACATGGCGCGTTCTACACCGGCCAGTTCATTGGTGCGGTTCAAAACAGCTTCGTACACCAGTCCGCCGTTGGTTTCCAGGTACTGGAAATCGCGGCTGCCAGGGTTTGATGTTAATGCCAGCACAATGATCCACTTGCCCTCGTAAGCCAGGTAAGGTGTTAAGCTATCGTGCCCCATGTATGGCGTTATGGTAATGGCATCAAAACCCATTCCGGTGGTGGCTTCATCAAAAAAGGCTTTGGCATACTGGTCGGATGTATTGCCAATATCGCCCCTTTTGGCATCAATTATACTCAGGCAACTTTTAGGCAGGTGCTGGTAAGTACCAATCAAACTTTGCCAGCCGGCTATGCCACGGCTTTCATAAAAAGCAGCGTTTGGTTTATAGGCTACACACAAATCATGCGTAGCATCAATGATACGCTTATTGAATTCCAGAACCGGATCCGGATAATTGTTTAAAAAGGACGGTATTTTTGCAGGATCGGTATCTAAACCAACACACAAAAATGACTTCTTTTGCTTTATTTGTTCAATAAGCTGCTGACGGGTAAGCATAATTAAGAAAATTTAAAATATTTCAGGCTTCAAAAAAACTAAAAATAGCCGTAAGTGTTAGGCTGGTATAAATCTTTTTTAAAGATTTTTGTTTTTGAAAAATTATAGGTATAATTGCAGCGTTTCCAATACAATTTTTCTTGCACTAAAGAAAGATTCAAAAAAATCCCGCGTTGCTTAAAACTTGTAAATTTTTCAGATAGCGCCTTACAGCTGCAAGACAATTTTCTTTTTAATTACTAATAATCCTTTGTGAATTATATCTCATCTCATGCCTGAAACACTCGAATTGAATGACAAGCTTGTGTCCGAACTACGTCAAATAGCGAAAGACCTGGGTATTGCTGAAGCGGATGACCTACGTAAGCCACAATTAATTACCCGCATCAACGAGCAGGAAAAGTTAATTGAGGCTGCCCGAGCCCAACAAGATACTTTAGATAATAACTATAGCGCCACTAATAATGCTGAGGCACCAGCCGAAACAGAAGAAAAACCGCGCAAAAGAACCCGTACCACTAAAACCAAAACAGCCAAAGCTGCTGCTGAAGAAGCAGGCGCTGATCTGTTTGCCGCACCTGAACCGGTTGTGGCAGCCGAAGCACCGGCCGAACCAATACCGGCTGTTGAGGAAGCTCCTGTTGCCGAAGTTGCCGAGCAGGCACCATCTGCGCCGGCGGCACCAGCTGCCCGCCCTGCCAAACAAGGCAACGAGCAACGTGAACGCCGTTTTGAGCAGCGTGAACGCCGTCCTAATAACAAAGACGGTAATCAGAACCAAAACGGACCTGGTACTAATCAGAATCAAACCAACCAGAATCAGGGCAATAATCAACAAGCGCAAAGAAATCAGGAACCAATTAACCTGGATTTTGATAATGTGATTGTTAATGAAGGCGTGCTGGAAATTATGCCTGATGGTTATGGTTTCTTACGCTCATCAGATTATAACTACCTGACTTCGCCTGATGATATTTATGTATCTCAGTCGCAGATCAAATTGTTCGGTTTAAAAACCGGTGATACCGTTCGCGGCAGCATCCGTCCGCCTAAAGAGGGCGAGAAGTATTTCCCGCTGGTGCGTGTTGAGGCCATCAATGGCCGCATACCGGCAGAAGTACGCGACCGTGTACCTTTTGATCACTTAACGCCGCTTTTCCCGTCAGAAAGATTGAACCTGTTTACCGACGGCAGCAACTACTCCACCCGTATTATGGACCTCTTTTCCCCTATCGGTAAAGGTCAGCGTGGTTTGATTGTGGCACAGCCAAAAACAGGTAAAACCATGTTGCTGAAGGATGTGGCTAATGCGATAGCCAAAAACCACCCGGAAGTATACCTGATTATCTTACTGATTGACGAGCGCCCTGAGGAGGTTACTGATATGGCTCGCAGCGTACGTGCCGAAGTGGTATCATCAACATTTGATGAGCCTGCCGAACGCCACGTAAAAATTGCCAACATTGTGCTTGAAAAAGCAAAGCGTATGGTTGAATGCGGACACGATGTGGTAATCTTACTTGATTCCATCACCCGTTTAGCCCGTGCTTACAATACTGTTGCGCCGGCATCAGGAAAAATCCTGTCGGGTGGTGTGGATGCCAACGCACTGCACAAACCGAAACGCTTTTTTGGTGCTGCCCGTAACATTGAAGATGGCGGTTCATTAACCATTATTGCTACGGCACTTACCGAAACCGGCTCTAAAATGGACGAGGTTATCTTTGAAGAATTTAAAGGTACCGGTAACATGGAGCTGCAGCTGGATCGTAAATTATCTAACAAACGTGTATTCCCTGCCATTGATATTACGGCATCGAGCACCCGCCGCGATGACCTGTTGCTGGATCGCGATACATTGCAACGTATATGGATATTGCGTAACCACCTGGCCGACATGAATTCGCAAGAAGCAATGGAATTTTTGCTGGGTCAGATCAGGGGAACAAGATCAAACGAAGAGTTCCTGATTTCAATGAATTCATAAACTCTTTTGTTCAAGGTTTTATAAGATTGGCGGGGTTAGAATTCCATTAAAACCTCACAATTTTATAAAACCTTAACATTAATTGGCTACCTTCATCGCCAACAATGAGGAAACGCGTTCAAAAGCATGTACCTAATGCTATTACCTGTGCCAACCTGTTTAGCGGTTGCGTAGGTATTGTTTTTGTAACATTACAGGATAACCTGGTTTATGCAGCTTACTGCATTTTTTTAGCCGCCATATTTGACTTTTTTGATGGCCTGGCCTCACGCGTACTTAAATCATTCTCAGTAATTGGTAAGGACTTAGATTCGCTGGCCGATATGGTAAGCTTTGGCGTACTGCCTTCTCTTATCATGTACCAACTGTTTTTGAAAGCGCCGCAGATTGACCATGTAAGTACTTATCTAAACTTTGTTGCTTTCCTGATCCCTGTATTTTCGGCACTCAGGCTGGCAAAATTCAACCAGGATACCCGGCAGGTGGAAAACTTTATAGGATTGCCTACCCCGGCCAATGCCATACTGATCGGGTCTTTTCCGTTAATTATTAAAGATCCCAGCCATTACGACTTCTTTATTAACTTTATACTGAATCCATTCTTCCTGACCTTGTTTGTGGGCATCATGTGCATGCTACTGGTAATAGAAATGCCGCTCATGTCGCTCAAATTCAAGAACCGCGATTTTCAGGGAAATATTTATCGGTATTTCTTGCTGATGATTTCGGCAATTCTGATACTATTTTTTAAATTTGCCGCAGTTCCGGCGATTATCATAATGTATATCGCCTTATCCGTAATACAATTCAGACTCGTAAAATGATGAAATTCCAGGCCGAAATAGACGTAATGCCTAAAAAAGAAATTCTTGATCCGCAAGGAAAAGCAGTAACCGGCAGCATGAAAAACTTAGGCCTTCCCGAAATTCAAAACGTGCGCATAGGCAAACACATATCTTTTGAAGTTGAAGCCGAAAATGAAGAGGCTGCCCGTGCCAAAACAGAACAAGCCTGCAAAAGCCTGCTGGCTAATCTGATTATGGAAGATTATACAATAACTGTACAAGCAATATAAAAAAGGGGCTTACGCCCCTTTTTCTGCTTTTATCTCAACCAGCCTGTTTAGGTTGGCATCTATAATTTCACGTACACTGTTAAACTTGCCGGTAATTGCCTGTACATCAGGCGCGCCGGTTTTAGCCATGTGCTCAATATCCTGCATCAGGCCCTGGCAGGTAAGCATACCAAAAAATCCTAAATTTGGTTTTAGCTTATGAGCTGCGGCTGCAGCTACGGGCCAGTTTTGCCCGGCAATGCCGTTATCAATATCCCCCATCAGCTGCGGGGTTTGCTGCATAAACATATCAATTGATTCGATGATAAAATCATCGCTGCCATCAGCAATTTCTTCTAAAAAACTAAGATCCAGATCGGGTGTAACGTTCGACATAACGATGAAATATTTATCAAAATTATAATTTTTTCACTTCTAAATTATCGCTCAGTTTGTTTTTAAGCACTAAAATAGCTTCATCCAAAAGCGGATGCTGTAAATGCGGTGCAATTTCGGCCAGGGGCTCTAAAGTAAACCGGCGCTTATGCAATTCAGGGTGCGGGATAATAAGCCCGGGCTCGTTAATGATATCATTATCATAAAATAATATATCTATATCCATCGTTCGCGATCCCCACTTCTCTTCCCTTACCCGGCCCAGCAGCAATTCAATTTGCAGCAGTTCGTTAAGCAACGCACGAGGCTGGTAATTGGTTTGCACCAGCAGCACCTGATTTAAATAAGCAGGCGCATCGATTTTTCCCCAGCTTGCGGTTTCATAAACGGCCGACTGCCTGATGACCTGCCCTACCTGCGCTTGTATATGTGTAATGGCTTGCTGTAAAAACAATTGCCGGTTGCCCAGGTTACTGCCTAAGAGCAAATAAACATCTATCATGTTGTAACAAATATTATAGATGAAGCTCTAATTTATATAAGACTTCAAATCGTTAAGTTTGCATAGATATAATATTTAAAATAGTTAATGAAACAATTTTTCAAGTTTGTACTCGCCTCGGTTGTTGGGTTCTTTATAGCGGGGTTTGTGGTATTCCTGCTTTTTGCCATGCTTATTGGCGGCATTATCGCATCGGCCAGCAAAGATAAGCCTGAAGAGGTAGCTGAGAATTCCATCCTCAATGTTTCTTTCAAATCTGAGATTAACGAACGTTCGCCCAATAACCCCCTGTCGGGATTAAGCTTTCTGGGTTTTGATAAAGATAAAAGCGTTGGACTAAATGATATCCTTGCCGGTATTAAAAGAGCCAAAACGGACGATCATATCAAAGGTATATTTTTGAACGATAGCTATATGCTGTCTGGCCAGGCCACTACCGAAGAGATACGTAATGCGCTTATCGACTTCAAAAAATCAAAAAAATTCATCATTGCGTATTCGGAAATTTATAGCCAGGGCTTTTACTACCTGGCATCCGTAGCTGATAAGGTATATATCAATCCAAAAGGTATATTCGAATTCCGGGGATATAGCTCACAAATCACTTTCTTTAAAGGTGCATTAGATAAACTGGGTATCGAAGCACAGGTAATTAAAGTAGGCACCTATAAAAGCGCGGTTGAGCCTTTTATTCTGGATAAAATGAGTGATGCCAACCGTATGCAGGTTAATGCTTATCTGGGTTCGCTTTACAACCATTTTTTAACCAGCATCAGCACCAGCCGCAAAATCCCGGCCGACAGTCTGGCCAGCATGGTTAACCAATTAAAAATCCAGTTTCCGGAAGATGCAGTTAAATATAAACTGGTTGACGGCCTTAAGTATAAAGACCAGGTATTGGACGAGCTGAAGAAAATGACCGGCACCGGCCTGAAGAAGAACCTGAAGAGCGTTGACTTGAGCGACTATGCCCAAAATGCAGCGCAGGGCGACGATGAGGATGGCGATAAGAAAGATGTTAAAAACCAAATTGCCATTGTGTATGCCTCAGGCGAAATTAACGGTGGTGAAGGCGACGATAACAGCATCGGATCAGACCGGATATCGGCTGCCATTCGCAAAGCACGGTTGAATGATAATGTTAAAGCGATAGTACTGCGTGTTAACTCACCGGGCGGTAGTTCATTAGCATCAGACGTTATATGGCGCGAGGTAAGCGAAACCAAAAAGGTTAAACCGGTAATTGTTTCCATGGGTGATTATGCAGCATCGGGCGGCTACTATATTTCTTGCGCGGCCGATTCCATTATTGCACAACCCAATACCATTACCGGCTCAATCGGAATATTTGCTATTCTGCCTAATATGCAAAACTTTTTGCATGGCAAGCTGGGCTTAAGCTTTGATGGTGTAAAAACCGGCAAGTATGCCGATTTGGGAGACGTGAGTCGCCCGCTTACAACAGAGGAGCGTGCAATTTTACAAAATGAAGTTAACCACGGTTACGACGATTTTACCAAGGCAGTAGCCAGTGGCCGCCACAAAACACAGGCTTATATAAACAATATTGGCCAGGGCCGCGTATGGACCGGCGAGCAAGCCTTGAAAATTGGCCTGGTTGACCGCTTAGGCAGCATAAACGACGCCATTAACAGCGCAGCCCGCAAAGCCAAACTGGGTAAAGATTATAAACTGGTAGCCTACCCCGAACAGAAAGGCATACTTAGCCAGCTAAATACTGGTATGGTGGCCCAGGCAAAAGCTAAAATGGTAAAATCAGAACTGGGTGAAAATTACGAGTACTATCAACAGCTAAAAAGTATACAAAAGATGATGCGTGTGCCGCAAGCCCGTTTACCATTTGTACTCGACATTAAGTAAGCTCAACCCATACAAACTAAATATCCACAAAAGCCGTTCATTGAAACGGCTTTTGTATTTTTGCAGCCTTTCAAGTATGGAAAACAAACCAATTTCCCGCAAACTTAAGTTGTTAGCGCAGTTAATGGAACTGCACGAAGTAAATGCCTTTAAAGTACGTTCTGTAAGTAATTCTGTTTTTAAAATAGATAAGCTGCCCTACCCGGTTGCCGGCAAAAGCATTGAGCAACTGAACCAGATTGAAGGTATAGGAAAGAGCATATCCGGCTACATTATGGAACTGCTGCAAACCGGCACCATCCAAGATCTGGAAGATTTGCTGCAGGCTACCCCAGCCGGTGTGGTTGAGATGCTGGGTATAAAGGGCATTGGTCCGAAAAAGATTGCCACCATCTGGCATCAGCTGGGTATTGACAATATAGGCGAACTCTACTATGCCTGCAATGAAAACCGATTGGCCGAGGCCAAAGGCTTTGGTTTAAAAACGCAGGAAGAAGTAAAACGCTTGCTCGAATTCCGTATGGCCAGCAGCGGCAAAATGCTTTACGCACAATCTAAACCAGAGGCTGATGAATTAATGACTGGCCTGAAAGCAACTTTTCCGGATGCGCTTATAGATTTTGCTGGTGAATACCGCCGTTGCTGCGAAATAATTGAAAAACTGGTTATGGTAATTGGCACACGTGACGCACAATTGGCATTGCAAACGCTGTCGACAACCACCCTCCTCACTGAAATACAAACAGACAATAACCTTGTTACTGGTAAAACGGCCAATGGGTTGTCTGTTCATCTTGTAGTGATAGATAAACATTTTTATTACAGCACATTATTTGAGCAAACCGGTAGCGAGGAACATATTAAAGCGGTGCTATCTTACATGGATGCATCACCCGACCAGCCAGCGAGCGAGGAAATCATTTACAAAGCAGCCGGTATGTGCTGGATACAACCCGAACTGCGCGAAGGCGATAGCTATATACAAAAAGCCATTGACAATAAGCTGCCCGACCTGATTGATTTACATGATTTGAAAGGATCGCTGCACAACCACAGTACTTGGAGCGATGGCATCAATACCCTGGAAGAAATGGCCCTGTATTGCCGCGACGAAATGATGCTGAAATACCTCGGCATTTGTGACCATAGCAAAAGTGCATTTTACGCTAAAGGCTTAAGTATTGAGCGCGTGATGCAACAACATGAAGAAATTGATCGTCTGAATCAGAAACTGGAAGGCTTCCATATATTTAAAGGCATCGAATCAGATATCCTTAGTGATGGCTCGCTGGACTATCCTGACGAAATACTGCAAAGTTTTGATTTCGTCGTAGCATCTGTGCACTCCAACCTGAAGATGGATGAAGACAAAGCGACCGCACGTTTAGTTAAAGCCATTGAAAATCCATACACCACTATATTAGGCCACCCTACAGGTCGCTTGTTACTAAGCCGAAAGGGGTATACTTTTGACTATAAAAAAGTGATTGATGCCTGTGCCGCCAACAGTGTGGTAATCGAAATCAATGCCAATCCGCTAAGGTTGGATTTGGACTGGCGCTGGTGCCAGTACGCGCTGGATAAAGGTGTATGGCTATCCATTAACCCAGACGCACACCGCGTAGAAGGTTTTCATGATATGGAATACGGTATCTTATCGGCACGCAAAGGAGGTTTAACCAAAGAAATGTGTTTAAACGCCCTGCCGCTGGAGGGTATCAAAGAAAAGTTTCAACAAAAAAAGCAAATCAGGGCATAGTATGTTAATAGCATCGTATTCAACCAAACTTGATATTATAAATGTTAATAGATAAAGTACATGCCATACGCCAGTCGGGCGAGCAGCCTGATATTCTGGTAATAGGTGACCTCATGATTGACCATTATGTGTGGGGCGATGCTACCCGCCTTTCGCCCGAGGCACCAGTACCGGTGGTTAATGTAAAAAGCGAAACCACTACTTTAGGCGGTGCTGCCAACGTAGCACAAAACCTCATTACACTGGGAGCCAAGGTAACCCTGGCCGGCGTGGTTGGTGACGATATTTCGGGCGGACAGTTAACAGCCATTTTGGAAAAAGAGGGCATTAACACTTGTGCCATTGTAAAAGACGGCAACCGCCCAACTACTGTAAAAACACGCATACTGGCAGGCAGCCACCAACTTGTACGCGTTGACAGGGAAGTGACGGAGCCGGTAAGCGAAAACATGGAATATGAGCTACTCGAGAAACTAACTTCATGCATCGCCCGCGCTGATATGGTTCTATTTTCTGACTATAATAAAGGTTTGTTCTCCCCCTCATTAAGTCAGAAACTGATAAAGGCGGCTACTGAGCAGCAAAAAAAAGTAATTGTTGACCCAAAAGGCTTAAACTACGCCAAGTATAAAGGTGCGCATATCATCAAACCCAATCGCAAAGAACTTACCGAAGCGGCTAAGATCGAGAAGATCCGCACAACCGAGGATCTGCAGGAAGCTGCTAAAGTCATCTTTAACCAAACAGATACCGATTATTTAGTGGTAACACTTTCCGAAGAAGGGATGGCCATTATGAGCGAGCTAACTTACAAGATGCTGCCCGTAAAAGCTACAGAAGTTTTTGATGTAACCGGTGCCGGAGATACGGTACTGGCTACCTTAGCTTACTTTATGTCGTTGGGCATGAGTTTGGAGGAGGCCGGCGAACTGGCTAACCATGCTGCCGCCATTGTAATACGTCGGGTTGGCAGTGCTACTACTAACCTGGATGAAATAATGGATGATATGGTTCGCAACCAATAATCTTTAATTTTGTGAACGAGCAATACGCTTAAGGCTATTGCTCATCACTCAATATTCAAAACTATTTAACCTTTACTTCCAATGAAAGCCTGTATAGAAAACGAGCTGCTTGCTAAAATAAATAACCTGACAGGCTTAAAAGAGCAGGTTGACAACTGGAAGCAGCAAGGCCAAAAAGTGGTTTTTACCAACGGCTGCTTTGATTTGCTGCATATCGGTCATATCACCTATATGGCCAAAGCCGCCGAACTGGGTGATAAATTGATTATTGGCTTGAACTCAGACGCTTCTGTAAGACGCTTAAAAGGTCCCGACCGGCCGGTTAATAACCAAAACAGCCGGGCTATGCTGCTGGCCACTCTGTTTTTTGTAGATGCCGTTGTGGTGTTTGAGGAAGATACGCCACTCAATCTGATCAGTACCCTCTTGCCTGATATCTTAATTAAAGGCGGTGATTACCAGATTGAAAACATTGTTGGCGCCACCGAAGTAATGGCCAATGGCGGCGAAGTGAAAACCATAGATTTTGTTGAGGGCTACTCATCATCGGCAATCATAAAAAAGATAAAAGGTTAATCCGTATATTTGCCCTTTTATAGGGCCATATGGTTAGCGAAGAATTTAATCAGCTTTTTGATCAGGTAGTAACCGATTACCACAAACTAAATAAGATTGACAGTACACCTGTTGTACCTTATTCGGCCGGTACGCTATCGTATTTACTATACCAAAAATGCTGGATTGATACCGCGCAGTGGCACATGGAAGACGAAGTGCGCAATCCGGATATTGACCCGGTGGCTGCATTGAGCTGGAAACGCATGATCGACCAATCCAACCAGGATCGTACGGATATTGTGGAACAGATTGATGATCATTTTTATCAGCGTTACCAGCACATTGAACCCAAACCTTCAGCACGGTTCAATACCGAAAGCCCTGCGTGGGCTATAGATCGCCTTTCTATTCTGGCACTCAAAATTTATCATATGCGCGAGGAAACTTTGCGCACGGATACTGATGCACAGCAATTACTCAAGTGCCAGAACAAACTGGCCGTATTACTGCAACAGCGCCGGGATTTGACCTTAGCTATCGACCAATTACTGCAAGATATTGAGAACGGCGACCGTTACATGCGGGTATACCGCCAGATGAAAATGTACAACGACCCCTTGCTAAACCCTATTTTATATGGTAATAAGCAGTAATGAGCGCTGGTAAGCACATATTGGTATTACGCTTTTCGGCCATGGGCGATGTGGCCATGACGGTGCCCGTAATAAAAGAACTCTTGCAGCAGCATCCCGATTTGCATATCACCTACGTATCGCGCCCCGGCTTTGCCGCCTTTTTTGACGGCATTGATCGTCTGCACTTTTTCCCGGCCGATTTTAAAACCGAATATACTGGCTGGACAGGCAGCATTAAACTATTTAACCGCCTCAAAAGCCACGTGCGTATTGATGCCGTTGCCAACCTGCACAACAACTTAAGAAGCAATATTTTACAAAGCTTATATCTGCTTTCGGGTATTCACGGCCAGCGTGTAGATAAAGGCCGGGATGAAAAAAAGAAGCTGGTCCGGTTTCCCAACAAAGCACTTAAACCATTAAGAAGTACGATTGAGCGTTATGCTGACGTTTTTAGAAAGCTTGGATTTCCTGTTACACTTAACAACCGAATACAACCGCAGCCAGACAAGCTCCCGGATAATTTTATAGAATTAACGGGCGAAAAATCGGGCAAGTGGATCGGCATTGCGCCTTTTGCCCAACACAAAGGCAAGATTTATCCCTTGGGGCGCATGGAAGAAGTTGTAAAACTCTTGAACCATGAATCCATTCGCATTTTTGTTTTTGGCGGCTCCCCCAATGAACAGGCGGTTGCTGAAGATTGGGAACAGAAGTACCAAAACGTCACCTCAGTGATCAACAAAATAAACATGCAGCAGGAACTGGCGCTTATTAGCCAGTTGGATGTAATGCTTAGTATGGATTCATCCGGCATGCACCTGGCTTCCCTGAAAGGTATACCTGTAGTATCGGTATGGGGGGCAACGCATCATTATGCAGGCTTTTTGGGTTATGGCCAGTCAGAAAATAATATTATTGCAGATGATATAGCCTGCAGGCCGTGTTCGGTTTACGGTAACAAGCCCTGCTTCCGAAAAGATTATGCCTGTTTGTACAATATTGAGCCACAAAGTATTTTGGATAAGCTACTGCCTTTTATCCTCTAAATTGACATCAATAGTTGATTTTATATTTTTTATACAGAACTTTTATTGTAGTTTGTTTCACTATTATACATCACAACGTATATAACCTAAACCTCAATTACAATTATGAAAAGACTGTTCGTAACTGCCTTGATGGCTGCTGCCACCTTTGCCTCATTTGCTCAAAGTAAAACCGTATTCGGTGTTAAAGCCGGTGTAAACTTCGCAAAATTCAATACTGAGTCAACTTCGCCCATATTTATATCTGACGAAAATATAACATCATTTTTACTCGGCATCTATGCCGATCAACAGCTGGGTGGAAACTTTACCATACAACCTGGTTTGTTTTTTACCGGGAAAGGTGGCGGAAGCGTATACCCCAATGGATATATAAGGCAAAGACAGGACACCAAAACGAAATTACACTACTTGCAAATCCCTGTAAATATAGTATACAATATACCTTCAAAAGGTGGTATTTTCTTTTTCGGTGTAGGCCCCTATGCGGCTTATAATTTATCTGGTAATGTGAAAGAAAACATTGATTATTCACTTGCACTTGTTTCAAATGTTGTTGACATAATACCGCCTGATAATGACCTAAGGCGCGGTACCAAAAAATTTGATTTCGGTGCAACTGGCTTGGCAGGGTTTAAATTAAAAAGCGGTTTCTCAATAAACGTGAATTATGATTTGGGGCTGAGTAATATAACTCCGGATTATACTCCAAAGATCAGTATGAAGAACCGGGTGTGGGGGATTTCATTTGGATACGAATTTAAATAAGCAATTTTAAACTTGTTGTTATTTATACTACAATCGCCTGTATGTACTGCACCAAAATTTGCAGTTAATTTGGTTACTTTAATAAGCTCTTTTTTTGTACCTTCGCGGCCACAAACTTTATTACAATTTATGAAAAAAGTATTTCTGGCTATCGTATTAGCCGCATCTTCTTTTGTTGCATCTGCACAAACTCAAACTAAATTCGGTATCAAAGGCGGCGTTAATTTCGCGAATGTTCATCTAAGTACAGAAGGCTCCTCTACCAGTGCAAACGCAGGCAACTTGACCAGCTTCTCCGCAGGTTTATTTGCGGATGTCCAAGTTTCGGAAGGTTTCTCTATTCAACCAGCATTACTCTATTCGGGTAAGGGATTTAAAATTAGTCAAACTGCAACAGCAACGTTTGAATCTGTAAATGTCAATGCCGAAAGTAAGCTAAAAACGAAGCTCAATTACATACAAGTACCTGTTAACTTCTTGTATAATTCAAGAACAAATGCAGGAAACTTCTTTATTGGTGGTGGCCCTTTCGCTGCTGTTGCCGTTAGTGCACATTACAAGGGTTATGTATATGGTTCAGGGACAGATGGCCAAAATACTGTAGAGCAAAGAGAAGATATGGATGAAAAAATTGAGATTGGTAAAGATAGCGGTATTAAACGTATGGATTATGGAATAACTGGTTTAGCAGGCTTCCGTTTTAATAACAACCTGTCTTTAAACGTAAATTACGACTTAGGCTTAGCCAATATTAACAACGGTGACGATACCAAAATGAAAACTCGCGTAATTGGTGTGTCAATAGGTTATAGCTTCTAATCATTCATTAATAATACTAATTAAAAGAGGAGCTCGTCTCCTCTTTTTTGTTTATAGCAATTTCTTGTTTGAAGGCTATTGCTATAAACGAGGCAAATTCACCAGATCTTTTGCCATTTAGCTACATTTGACCGAAATGAAAAAGCTACTTTTAATTCGGCATGCTGAAGCCGTAAGCCATGCGAAAGGCGGCGACTTTGCGCGCCCGTTATCAGACCAGGGCAAACAAGACGCTGTTAAAACCGCAGTATATTTAAAATCGCATGGCTTTGTGCCCGAAAGCATGGTTATTAGTCCGGCACTGCGTACTGCAACCACTGCTCAAATCATTGCAGATCACCTGCACCTTTCCTCCGTCAGCTTCAATGATGATATTTATGAAGCCAGCGAAAAAGTTTTACTTAAGGTAATTAATTCCTGGAACAACCAACAAAACTTTATGGCCATGGTTGGCCATAATCCCGGCATAGCCTACTTATCCTATAACCTAAGCAACGAGATACGTGATGTAATGCCAGGTACGGCTTTAATACTTACGTTCGATGTTGATGAGTGGGCACATATAACCAGTGGAACAGGAACAATTACGCATTATTTTGCCCCTTGATCAGTTCAAAGTATAAGCCTTGCCAGGCAGTGATTTGATATAGCCCTGCATCTCCATGTTCAGCAAGTTCATGGCCAGCTGGCTGGTAGGCAGATTCAATTTTATGCTAAGATCATCAATGGCAATAGGCGCATCGTGGTGCTGCAAAGTTTCGAAAATGAGGCGTTCCTGCCCGGTTAAATCAATAGGCAATGCAAACTGTTTTGGTTGCGGCTTGGCTGGTTGCTGCCCTGCATCCCAGCCTAATATATAGGCCAAATCTGCCGCGCAGGTTAGCAAGCCAGCTTTATGATTCCTGATCAGGAAATTACATCCTTCCGAAAACTCATCATCCACCCGGCCGGGGAAAGCAAACACATCTTTGTTATAAGAGTTGGCGATCTCGGCAGTTATTAAAGCGCCGCCTTTTATACCAGCTTCTACCACCACTATAGCATCGGCCATGCCCGCCACAATGCGGTTACGTTGCGGAAAATTTTCACGATCGGGCACCGTTCCGGAAGGAAACTCAGTGAGCAAACCGCCGTTTTGTTGCATCTTTTCGGCTATGCCACGGTGCTGACTGGGATATATGCGATCAAGCCCATGCCCTAATACACCTATAGTAGGTAAATCAAGCCGTAAGCTTTCTTTATGGGCTGCCCCATCAATGCCCAAGGCTAAACCACTTACTACTAAAACACCATACTGCTTCAGGTCTTCCAGAAGCTGTTTGCAAAGCGTGCGGCCATAGTCGGTTGCGTTTCGGGTACCCACAATACTTACCACCCTTTGATTATTTAAGTCGGCGTTGCCTTTACTGTATAACAAAACAGGTGAATCGTTGCAATTTTTCAGACGCTTAGGATAACGGCTATCTGTGTAAAAAACAACATCAATACCATTCTCCTCTACATACTCGGCCTCCTTCTTCGCTCGCTCTAAAGCGGTGTTGAGATTAAGCAGATCGGCACGATAGGTACCGATACCCGGCACCTTAGAAAGCTGACTTTTGGGAACGCTGAATATCTCTTCGGCACTGCCAAAATACGCTAATAAAGATTTAGATGATGAGGGGCCAATACCTCTAATAAAGGTAAGTGCAAGCTGATGTATAATAGACATAAGTGAGCATTAAAAATATGGATTTTTAGTCACCTTCAAAAATAGATACTACTTAACATAATATTAGCGAACAGATAGTAATGACTTGACCTTTGATCGATAGAAACTGGTGTATAAGTAACCATTAAACTCAGTGTTATTAAAGCAAGGCTTCTCTATTTAACATAATATATCCTACATCAAGTCTCTTAGCTATTATTATGAGTAAGTAAGCATAGAATTACTACACTACATGCAACGAGGTTAGCAAAATATTATAAGTAGCACTATATCAGTAACTTAATTTATTTTAAACTATCAAAACAGTTATCAAACTATTAAAATAGTACAATTTAACACTATTGAAACTATAAAAATAGTATTAAGACTATATAAATAGTTTATTAAAACTATGGAAATAGTTGTTTATTTTTGCTTTGAAAAATCATGAAGGAATTAACTAAGGCAGAAGAGCAGGTAATGCAGATTTTATGGCAACTTAAGGAAGCCATTGTTAAGGATATTTTGGCTAAAATGCCTGACCCCAAACCGGCATATAATACCGTATCTACCGTGGTGCGGGTGCTGGAAGGCAAGGGATTTATCGGGCATAAAGCTTACGGTAATTCACACGTATACTTCCCTACCGTGGGCGCCGAGGAATACAAAAAATTTGCTTTTGAGCGGGTGATCAAAGCCTACTTTAATAATTCGTATAAAGAGCTTATATCCTATCTGGTGAAAGAGCAGAAGCTTAACATTTCGGAGCTGGCTGAATTAATTTTGTTGGCTGAGCGAAGTAAGAAGTAAACAGCGCTAAACAATGCTGGCATTTGTGAGGTTTGGTAGCATTATCCTATCATATTTGATTAGGCTTATTTTTAAGCCACAGAATGCATTTAACAAAAAAAGACGACTCAATGGTCGTCTTTTAATTTTTATGGCCTTATATCGCTTTATTTAAAGTCAGTATTTTTGAGATTTGTGTGCTGGCATTTCCTTTCAGCATGTCGGATAATATTGAGTTATCTTTTTTGACCACTCATTAACCTTTTACATAGATCACCTGCTTAGTTTCAAAAAACTCTTCTGCAAAATAATCTTTCAGGTAAAATTGCTGTACTGCTAAACCCGATTCGGCAATCTCCTGCTGCAGATCTCCCCCTTTCAGGTACAGTATACCATTGGCCAGTCTGTTCGCTGATTTTTTACTGAACTTATCCTTCACCCAAGGGTAAAAATCTTTAAGCTGGGTAACCGCCCGCGATACCACAAAGTCGAACTTACCCGACACCTGCTCGGCACGGCTATGCGTGGCTTTTAAGTTTTGCAACCCTAATGCGCTGGCCACCTCCTGCACTACCTTGATTTTTTTACCAATGGAATCGACCAGATGGAAGTTAGTTTCCGGAAACATAATAGCCAGCGGCACGCCTGGAAAACCACCGCCAGTACCCACATCCAACACCTGTTCGCCAGGCAAAAATTTCATCACCTTGGCTATACCTAACGAGTGCAGCACATGCCGTTCATATAGCGAATCCATATCCTTGCGGGATACGACGTTGATCTGGCTGTTCCAATATCCATAAAGCCTGGCAAGCTGCGCATACTGCTCCTGTTGCTTTGCCGTAATTTCGGGAAAGTATTTAAGTAAAAGTTCTATACCCATGTATTATCTGTCCATACGATTGATGATGTTTCCTAAAAGATATTTTGCACGGAACAACTGTGCTTTTACCGTACCTAAAGGAAGGTCGAGCTGCTGTGCAATTTCTTCATAAGATAACTCATCGAAATACCTTAAAGTTAACAAGTTACGATACCTTGGCGGCAAACTTTCAATCAACAGTTTAAGCTCTGTTGATTGTTGCTTTTTGATGGAAGTTTCTTCCGGGTTCAGCACATCTGCTTTGATTTGCAGCGGGCGGTCATCCTCTTCATCCATCATGTTATTGATCGATACCGTGTTCAATTTTTTCTTGCGTAAAAAATCGATGCAATTATTGGTAGCCACCCGGAAGAGCCAGGTACTGAAAGCATATTCGGGCTGGTACTTGTCCAGCTTTTCAAAGGCCTTGGCAAAGGTTTCAACCGTGATATCCATGGCATCCTCCTTGTTGTTCACCATTTTGAGCGACATAAAGTATATTGAATCTTTATAACGCTGCATCAAATCGGCATAAGCTTTCTGATTTCCTTCACGGGCTTTTTGCACCAGCATGAAATCATTTTTAGCGTTCGGGGTAAAGTTGGCATTTACTTCCATTGCGTAGTTTTTATAAAAGTTCCTACTAATCCAAATACATTCAGATACACATAGTATATCAAATCAAAAAACGGCAAAAACCATAATAGCTTGCTACCGCTAAGCTTACCGGCTGATTTCTGGTAAATAACCAACTGGGTTATTAACCGCACCAAATAGGCACCTGCCAAAACAAGCAACTGAGTATTGAAATACAGCAAGATACCTAATGTTACATAAAATAAAAATCCAGATAATGCTTCAGCGCTTAACAGACGGCGGTGTTTGTTTTTATACAAACCACCTACCCCCATATGGCGTTTTTTTTGCCTGAAAAAGGATCGGAAAGTACGCTTAGATTCACTAAAGGTAAAAGCATCTGGATGCACCTCAATTACAGTATTCACGGGCGTTGCGTTTTGGTTTACAAACAGGTCATCATCCCCTGCCATTACATGCAGGTGAGACGCAAAGCCTTTATTTTTAAAAAATAAGGATTTGGTATAAGCCAGGTTTCTACCTATACCCATGTAAGCATTACGTGCCAATGCGGCCGAAAAATAATTAATAGCTGTACGGAGGGTTTCAAACCTTACAAATGCATTGATAAACCCACGCTCTTTGATATAAGGCGAATACCCCAAAACAATTTCGGTATTGCCCGAAAAGTTGCCGGCCATACGGGCCACCCAATGGGCAGAGGCTGGCTGGCAATCAGCATCCGTAAATAGCAGATGTTCGTATTTCGCGGCTTTTATACCCATCGTTAAGGCGAATTTTTTTCCGGTTTTAAACCGGCGATGCTCTGTTACACTAACGATTTTCAAATGCGGATGGTTTTTACTGAATTCCAATAAGATATGATGTGATTCATCAACAGAGCAGTCGTCCACTACAACTACCTCAAATTCAGGATATTCCTGCTGCAATATAGCCGGTAAAAATTTTTGCAGATTTTCTGCTTCGTTACGTGCGCTGATGATTACAGAAACAGGTATAACAGCCGTCGATAACTCCTTGGCCGGCACCGTGTAAGCAGCAAACAGCCGCAGCCTGATTAGCAGATAACATAGCTGTATTAAAAAACAAATTACAAATAGAATAAATAATGCTTGGGGTATATAAGCTTCCAAATTTTACAGGGAATTTTTATGCTGCAAAGGTGTTAAAATTAAGCGAAAAATGCCGCACCTAAAATTATCAACCAGTGTACCCGCTTATTTGTTAATTTTGCAGATTAAAGATGAAATTTAAATTAACTGCACAAGATAAACTTTCAAAGGCACGTGCCGGCGAAATCACTACAGATCATGGCGTTATACAAACGCCCATTTTTATGCCCGTGGGTACAGCAGGCACTGTAAAGGCTGTACATCAACAAGAACTGAAAGACGATATTAAGGCCCAGATCATCTTGGGCAATACCTATCACCTTTACCTTCGCCCCGGGTTAAATACATTGGAACAAGCTGGCGGCCTGCATAAATTTAACGGCTGGGATAAACCCATTTTAACTGACAGTGGTGGCTACCAGGTTTACTCGCTGACCCAAGTACGCAAGATAAAGGAAGAAGGGGTAACTTTCCGCTCACACATCGACGGATCCAAACACCTGTTCACGCCCGAATCGGCTATGGATATCCAGCGCGTTATCGGTGCTGATATCATTATGGCTTTCGATGAATGCACTCCCTACCCCTGTGATTATCATTACGCACGCAAATCTATAGAGATGACGCACCGCTGGCTTAAACGCTGCTGCGACCGTTTTGACAGCACGGAACCTAAATATGGTTATAGCCAAACTTTGTTCCCTATTGTGCAAGGGTCGGTTTATAAAGATCTGCGTGTAAAATCAGCCGAGGTAATTGCTTCTTTTGAGCGCGAGGGCAACGCCATTGGTGGCCTATCGGTAGGCGAACCAGCCGAAGAAATGTATGCCATGACCGAATTGGTTTGCAACATACTACCCGAGCAAAAACCACGTTACCTAATGGGCGTAGGTACACCGGTTAACATACTGGAAAATATTGCTTTAGGCGTAGATATGTTTGATTGTGTTATGCCAACACGCAATGCCCGGCACGGCTTGCTGTTTACAGCCAACGGCATCATCAACATGCGTAACGAAAAATGGAAAAACGACTTTAGCCCTATTGATGCTGATAGCGATTTATGGGTTGACCGCGAGCATTCCAAAGCCTACCTACGCCACCTGATCACATCGGGCGAGATGCTGGGCGCACAGATTGCGAGCCTGCATAACCTGCATTTTTATTTATGGCTGGTTACCCAGGCACGTGAAAAGATAATATCCGGCGAGTTTTACAGTTGGAAAGAAAAAATGGTTAAACAATTAGCCCAACGCCTTTAATGTTTAAGTTCATCAACCGGTTCGTTAAAACCATCGACAGGTACATCATAGGTAAATATCTCAGCACCTTTGCGTTTACCCTGTCTATCTTTCTGGTTATCATCGTGGTTTTCGACGTATCCGAACATCTTGACGACTTTTTAAAAACACAGGCACCCCTGCGGGCGGTTGTTTTTCAGTACTATGGCGGCTACCTGCCTTATTATGCCAATATACTTTTCCCGCTCATTAACTTTTTGGCCGTTATTTTCTTTACGGCCAAAATGGCTAATCAAACCGAAATTGTGCCTATACTCAGCGGAAAAGTGAGCTTCAACCGCTTTTTGTGGCCCTATTTCCTGGCATCCAGTATACTGTTCGTTATTTTCTTTTTTGGTAACATTTACTTTATTCCTTTTACCAACAACCTGAGTGTAACCTTCGAAAGAACGTATAATAACAGCAACGACCCTACCCTTAAAGAGGTACATATGCAGCTGGACAAACGCACGTTTATCTACCTGCAGAACTATGACAACATCGTTCACAAGGGCTATAATTTTACGCTTGAAAAGTTTGACGGCGATGAGATGAAAGAGAAATTAACTGCTCAATCCATTGTTTATGACTCATTAAAACACGTGTGGTCGATACAGGACTTCCAGGTCAGGTACGTGAACGGACTAAAGGAACAATGGGTTACGGGCTCCAAAAAAGATACGGTGCTTGACATGCGCCCAAGCGATTTTGAAGAACAGCGCGATATCAACACCAATATTTACCGGGCAATGTCTACCTCAGAACTGAGCAAGGCCATTGAAAAAGAGAAAATCAGGGGCACAGGCAGGCTTGTTGACCTGGAACTAGAGTTGTACCACCGCTTTATTTCGCCTTTTTCGTGTTATGTATTGACGCTGATTGGCGTCTCGCTCTCTTCCCGCAAGGTGAGGGGAGGGATTGGTCTGCCTTTAGGTATCGGCATATTCATGTGTTTTTTATATATCGTTGTAGACCGCTTTGCCAGTGTTTTTTCGCTGAAAGCCAACCTTCCACCTATCATTGCAGCCTTTGTACCTAATGTTGTTTTTGGCTTATTAGGCTATTATTTACTGCGCAAAGCGCCTAAATAAGCAAAGTTACATCCTATCAAAATTATATTTCGACCAACACTCACTACATTTTATGGAACAACCCGCAGGTAGTCAGCTTAATAAAAACCTGCTGATCTTACATTTTACAGTTTTTATATGGGGCTTTACAGGCATATTAGGCAAGCTTATTACTATTACTGCCGTTAACCTGGTTTGGTACCGGGTACTGATTGCTTTTTGCACGCTGTTTTTATACTTTAAGTTCAATAAAACGGCGTTTAAGATTAGCCGCAACAGTTTATTGAAGCTAATTTTTACCGGAGCCTTAGTGGGTGGGCACTGGATCTTATTCTTTCAGGCCATCAAAGTTTCAACCGTTTCGGTAACCTTGGTATGCCTTTCATCTATCACGCTTTTTACGGCAATTTTTGAACCCATCATTAACAAAAAGCCTATTTCTAAATTGGAGATACTGGCAGGCATATTTATCATTGCAGGCATTGTTTTGATCTTTAAATTTGAAACTCAGTACACTTTGGGGATCATTATGGGTTTATTAAGCGCCTGCTTTGCCAGTTTATTTTCTATAATCAACTCCAGACAGGTTAAAAAGCTTCAGCCTCCGGTAATAGCCTTTTATGAGTTAATTGGCGCATTCATATGGATATCCCTTTACATGCTTTTTTCGGGTGGATTCAACCAACTTTCCTTCCCAAAAAACACTGACATTGGCTACCTGATCATCTTAGGAACCATCTGTACCTCACTGGCTTATGTAGCAGGAGTATCAGTAATGCGCGAATTATCTGCTTTTAAGGTAGCCCTGATCACTAATTTGGAGCCTGTATACGGCATTATCATGGCATTTATGTTCTTTGGCGATATGCACACCATGAGCTTAGGTTTTTGGGGTGGAGCCATACTGATCCTGTCAACCATCTTTCTTTTCCCAGTTGCTCAGAAGCAAATAAGACAATATAAAAGCAATAGATAATACCCCATTAGGATAATAACCTCTTTTTACCTTCTAAAGAATACCGTATTTAGGCAGTTATACAGCCATTGAATACGGTATTTTTTTGTCCTTAACATTCTTAAGTAAACTTACAATAAGGACTCTTATCTAAATATTGATATCATTGAATGACCTGGCATCTGCAACGGTTGACATAAATTCAACACCTATTTAAATCTCAATATAACGCTACCACACCCCTTGTAAAATGAATTTAAATGCCTTCTAAGCGTATTTAAATTTTTCCGGATCCAATACACAATCAAGAGCCAAAGGTCGATTTCGATAAATTTGCAAATCTGCTTAGTGTTATACACAAACTTCTAAAATTTATTAATGATCACTATATAAAGCAAGGAAAACCAATTCACATCCACATTGAAAGCTACATAAACTGACATACAATAATCTGAATATTAGCTAATTAAAATAAACATATAAAATTTTGGTATACGTCAAATACAACTTACATGTTAAATAAAACTAATAAAATTAGTAAATAGGAATTTTTAATAAATTTTAATACTATAAATCTTTGTTTTTCAGAATAATAAATTGCTTTTATTAAAGTAAATTCTCTTTAATTAAAAATTTAGAATCATGCGGACATAGTGTAATGGTATGTGAGCAGAATTTTATAATAATTGTATATACATCTATCAATATAAATACCCACCCTACACTAAGATAAATCTGTTTGCACCTTGAATGAGTATATAAAAAGACAAGAAAGAATGATTGAATGAAGTGCAGATATAAATTGAATCGACTTTGGGCAACGCCAAAAAACCTGCATCTTAGTATCAGAAAAAATTAGAAATTTAAAGATGAGTTTTCGAACACTCGTATCCTTGGTAATTACTATCTGCCTTACTATCCTGATTGTACAGAATACGGATGAGGCTGTATTTACTATCTTTTTTGTACCGGTTAAATTAGCGAAGGTTGCAGTGCTGACTTCCGCTTCGGTTGGTGGATTTTTGGTAGGCGTGTTAGTGAGCCGCCCTAAAAGAAGAAAAAGCAATGATGAGAACTCTCCTATTAGTAATGTAGAAAACACAGACCCACGCAGGTCAGATACACTAAGTGATGAGGATAGGGAATATATTAGTTAAGCAACGACTTATAGATTATAATAAACCTGGTTACTTTTTTCGAGCAATGCCACATCCGGCTTTTCACTAAAAATACCAAAAACAGAAGCCCCGCTCCCGCTCATGCTTGCATACAATGCACCGGCATTATATAGTGCCGTTTTCACATCCGCTATAGCTGGGTGGTTTTGAAAAATATGTTGTTCAAAATCATTCTTAATATGATGCCGCCATTCTGTTATGGGCAGCTGTATCAAATCTTTTAAAGAGGCAGCAATGGGCTGTGGTTTAATGCCACCATAAGCTTCGGCGGTAGACACATGTACCGGCGGCATTACCAGCACCAGATGATAGGCGGACAGATTTAATTCAACGGGTTCGAACTTATCCCCTTTTTCAAACGCAAAGGTTGGTTTGTTATCAACAAAGAAAGCACAATCCGCACCCAGCTGCCGGGCATAGCCCATCATATCATCGCTGGTTAGTTCAAGATTAAATTGCTGGTTAACGAGCCTTATAAAGAAAGCAGCATCGGCCGATCCACCACCAAGGCCAGCGCCAATCGGGATATGTTTGTGCAAATGAATTTTTACCGGTGGTAAATCAAAATCCTTTTTTAATAATTGGTAAGCTTTCAGGCATAGGTTATGTTCACTACTTCCTGGTATGATGATACCCGATGATGTAAATTGCACCTCTCCGCTTTCAACCACCTCCAGGGCATCCTTTAACTGAATGGGATAAAATATTGTTTCCAGATTATGATAGCCGTCAGCACGACGCTCGGTTACATTTAACCCGATATTGATTTTAGCGTTAGGAAAGATAATCATAAAAAGTATTCAGTTTACCGAATTTTACACACATCAGTAGGAAACCAAAATTAGATTAATTTTCTTTGCAATTGCATGCATTTAAAAATGCGGCCTTTATTACCGGCTTGATACCATGAAACAATATCTTGACTTAATGCGCCACGTGTTAGAAAACGGCGCTCAAAAACACGATCGTACCGGCACTGGCACCATCAGCATATTTGGCCATCAGCTGCGTTTTAATTTACAGGAAGGCTTCCCGCTGGTTACCACAAAAAAACTGCACTTGAAATCCATTATTCATGAGCTTATCTGGTTTTTACAGGGCGATACCAACATTAAATACCTTAAAGATAACGGAGTGCGTATATGGGATGAGTGGGCAGATGCCGACGGCAACCTGGGGCCTGTATACGGTTACCAGTGGCGCTCCTGGCCTACGCCAGATGGCAGTCATATTGATCAGATCAGTCAGGTTGTAAACCAGCTTAAAACCAACCCCGATTCGCGCCGCATCATGGTTTCAGCCTGGAACGTGGCCGATGTTAATCAGATGGCCCTTCCACCCTGCCATACCATGTTCCAGTTTTATGTAGCGCCGCCGGACGTCACCAAAGGCGAAACACGCGGCAGGCTATCATGCCAGCTATACCAACGCAGTGCAGACATTTTTTTAGGTGTGCCATTTAACATTGCATCCTATGCTTTGCTTACTATGATGATGGCCCAGGTTTGCAACCTTGAGCCGGGAGAATTTATTCACACCTTCGGCGATGCGCATTTGTACAACAACCACATCGAGCAAGCTAACCTGCAACTAAGCCGCGAACCCCGCCCGCTGCCTGTCATGAAAATCAACCCGGATGTGAAAAACATCTTTGATTTTAAGTACGAAGATTTCACACTGGAAAATTACGACCCGTGGCCACATATTAAAGGTGTAGTAGCGGTGTAGTGATAATTTAATGTTTCGAACGATAGAATTTGATTCCATTAAAAGCCTCTATCGTTCGAAACAACATTCAGTCTGCTTATCAATTAACCATTAAACTACTTAACCTATGACCGTATCCATTATCGTAGCCACAGGCGAAAATAACGCTATTGGCAAAAACAACCAGCTACTTTGGCACCTGCCGGCTGATTTGAAGTTTTTTAAAGAAACCACCGCGGGCCATACCATCATTATGGGCCGCAAAACTTTTGATTCCATAGGCAAACCGCTGCCTAAACGGCGCAACATCATTGTAACCCGGCAGCCTATAAAAATTGAAGGATGCGAAGTGGTAAACTCGCTGGAGATGGGACTGGCCCTGTGCCAGAACGATGAAGAGGTTTTTATTGGTGGCGGCGCCGAAATCTACCAGCAGGCCCTTCCCCTAACTAACCGCATTTATCTTACCATAGTACATAAGGAATTTGATGCCGACACCTTTTTCCCGGAGCTAAACCCGGACGAATGGCAGGAAACCAGCCGGACAGATTCTGAACCCGACGACAAAAACCCGCTTCCCTATTCATTCATCATACTCGACCGCGGCAACAGGTAACGACTTTATTTTGTTTTAATTAAAATCTTATGGTTGCGAAATTTTATTAGATTTGCCGTCTTATTTTAAAATGCTTATAAACTAATTAATTTACATTTAGACTACCATGCAAGGTAAAGGGGTTATTAAATTTTTGGCTGTACTGCTGGCTTTGGTTTGCTTGTATCAGCTTTCGTTTACCTGGGTAACCAGGAGCGTTGAAGAAGATGCCAGAGCGTATGCAAAAGGCAACGCTGAAAAAGAAACAGCTTATCTGGATTCCATTTCTAACCAACCGGTGTACCCGGTGTTTAAACACAGCTACCAGTATTGTAAAGATCGCGAACTGGCCTTAGGTTTGGACTTGAAAGGCGGTATGAACGTAACTATGCAGATCTCGTTGAGCGAGCTGATCCGTTCACTGGCCAACAACAATCCAGATGCTACATTCAATCAGGCGCTGCACAATGCTGATGTAGTTGCACGCACCAGTCCGGACAATTACATTGACATTTTTATGCGGGAATACAAAAAGCTGAGCCCTAACGGCAAGCTTGCTCCTGTTTTCGCTACCCAGTCCAATCAAAGCCAACTGAAATTTGACGCCAGCAACAGCCAGGTTGAATCTTATTTAAGAAACCAGGCTAACACTGCGGTAGGCCAGTCATTCAACATCCTGCGCAACCGTATTGATAAGTTTGGCGTAGCCTCTCCTAACATTCAGTTACAAACCGGCACCAACCGCATTCTGATTGAGCTGCCAGGTGTATCTGAATCAAACAAAGAGCGTGTTCGTAAACTGTTGCAAGGTTCGGCCAAGCTGGAGTTTTACGCTACTTACGAGAACGGCGAAGTATATCAAATGTTAGGTAACATCAACGGCATCCTGGCTGCTAAAAACAAAACAGCTAAAAAAGACACCGCTGCACAAGCTACCGCTGCTAACGATACTACCAAATCAGCAGGTTCATTACTGAGCAAAGCTAAAACTGCCGGTAAAGATACCACCGGTTTAAAAGGCAAAGCACAAGCTGCTGAGCAAAACCCGTTATTTGCTGTACTTACTCCGGCGATTTATCAAGGCCAGAACGGTCAGGCGCAGTTAGTACCTGGTCCGGTTGTAGGCTCTGCATCTGTAAGTGATACTGCAAAAATCAACGCCATGCTGCGTACCGAAGAGGTTGCTGCCGTGTTGCCACAAAACCTAAGATTACTTTGGGGTTCTAAAGCAGACGAAAAAAATAAATCTATCCCACTGTATGCCATTAAACTTTCAGGTGCAGAGAATGGCCCTGTATTAAGCGGCGAAATGGTTACCGACGCGAAAAGCGATATGGACCAAACTCAAGGTGGCTGGGAAGTAAGCATGGAAATGAATTCTGACGGTGCTAAAACCTGGAGAAACGTTACCCGTGAGGCAGCTGGCAACCCTGGCGACGAAAACGATAACCGTGCTATCGCCATTGTGTTAGATGAAAACGTTGTATCTGCTCCGCGTGTAAGTAACGAGATTGCAGGTGGCCGTTCATCTATCAGCGGTAACTTTACCCAGGATGAAACCAAAGATTTGGCAAACGTTTTAAAAGCTGGTCGCTTACCTGCTCCTGCCCGCATTGTTGAAGAAGCCATTGTTGGCCCTTCATTAGGCCAGGAAGCAATTACTGCAGGTTTAACTTCATGTGCTGTTGGTTTAGCAGTTGTACTGGTGTTCATGGTGTTCTATTACAACCGTGCCGGTACCGTTGCTGACATCGCGGTATTTGTGAACGTTTTTTTCCTGATGGGCGTATTAACCAGTATCGGTGCAGTATTAACGCTGCCAGGTATTGCCGGTATCGTACTTACGGTAGGTATATCGGTAGATGCCAACGTACTGATTTATGAACGTGTACGTGAAGAATTGGCATTAGGCAAAACGCTGCGTTTGGCTATTGCCGATGGTTTCAAACACGCATTATCATCAATCCTCGATTCTCAGATCAGTACTTTCTTAACCGGTTTAATCCTGTTCCTGTTTGGTACTGGCCCTATCCAGGGTTTTGCTACCACGTTGATGATCGGTATTGCAACCTCCCTGTTCTGTTCACTGTTAATCTCAAGATTGATTTTTGAGTGGATGCTGGACAAAAACATGGAGATCAAATTCTCGAACCCATGGAGCTCTAACCTGTTCAAAAATTCAAACTTTGGTTTTGTTAAAAACCGCTTTAAGTTCTATGCCTTGTCAGGTATCTTCATCCTGGCTGGTATCGTATCTATGTTTACCCGCGGCTTTAGCTACGGTGTGGATTTCCAGGGCGGCCGTACCTACGTGGTTCGTTATGAAACTGCAGCCAGCACCGAGAATGTACGCGATGCTATCGATCAAACTTTAGGTAAAGGTAAATCAGAAGTTAAATCGTTCGGTGGCAAAAACCAGGTACGTATCACTACCAACTACATGATTGATGATAACTCATCAGCTGCTGATGATAAAGTTGAAGCGACTTTACGTTCAGGTTTGGCAAAAGTGTCTCCGCAATACAAAATCCTGAGTTCACAAAAGGTAGGTCCAACCATTGCTAATGATATTAAACAATCAGCAATCTGGACGGTAATCATTGCCATCATTGTTATTTCGGCATACATCCTTATCCGTTTCCGCAGATGGCAGTTCAGCTTAGGTGCAATGGTTGCTACCGCACACGATGCATTGCTGGTATTGTCGTTCTTCTCTTTGTTTAACGGCATATTACCATTCGCACTGGATATCGACCAAGCTTTCATCGCAGCTATCCTGACCGTTATTGGTTACTCAATTAACGATACCGTGGTTGTGTTTGACCGTATCCGTGAGTTCCTGCACTTACGCCACGCTAAAACCGACGATCCGGCTGTAGTGGTTAACGATGCAATCAACAGCACATTAAGCCGTACTATAATTACTGCATTAACTGTTGTATTTGTTTTGATTGTATTGTTTATCTTTGGCGGCGATGTAATCCGTGGTTTCTCGTTTGCCTTACTGGTAGGCGTATGCTTCGGTACTTACTCGTCAATCTGCGTAGCTACTCCTGTTATGTTAGATTTTGGCGGCAAGAAGCTTAATTAAGAATATATAAATTTTTACAAAAGGCTTCAAAGAACATTTGAAGCCTTTTTTGTTACTAACACAGACATCACTTCAACAAAAACTCATATAGTTATGGATGCACCCGTAAATTCCAAATTTCCAAAAATAGTAATCATAGGCGGAGGCTTTGGCGGTATAGAAGTTGCCAAAGGTCTGAAAGATGCAGAAGCAGAAGTTCTGTTACTCGACAGAAACAACTACCATATTTTTCAACCGCTGCTGTATCAGGTAGCAACCGGAACTTTAGAACCAGATACTGTATCCTACCCTTTACGCAAAATGTTTGCGGGCCAGAAAAACTTCGAGTTCAGAATGACCGAGGTTACAAAAGTTAGCCCGGAAACCAATACTATCGAAACTAATTTAGGCACCATTACATATGATTACCTAGTAATTGCTACCGGTGCCAATACCAACTACTTTGGTAATAAAGAGATTGAAGCCAACGCCATGCCGATGAAAAGCACCGTTGAAGCTTTAAACTTAAAATCAAGAATACTGCAAAGCCTGGAAGAAGCTACCTTAAGAACTACCCGCGAAGAGCGTGAGCCTTACCTGAACTTTGTATTCGCAGGTGCAGGCCCTACCGGTGTTGAGCTGGCTGGTGCTGTTGCCGAAATCAGAAATAAAGTATTACCAAGAGAATACCCGTCTTTAAACAAAGATGAGTTCAACATCTATTTGGTTGATATGATGCCAAGAGTACTACCTCCGTTGTCAGAGAAAGCTTCAAAGAAGGCACAGGAGCAATTAGAGAGCATGGGTGTACAGGTGATGACCGGCGTAAAAATAAACACCTTTAACGGCGACGAAATTAGCTTTGAAGGTGGTCGCGTGATCAGAACCAAAAACGTGATCTGGTCGGCCGGTGTGGCCGGTGTGGTACCTGATGGTATTGCCAGAGAATCGGTAGTTAGAGGTAACCGTATTCAGGTTGATAACATTGGCCGCGCTAAAGGTTATCAAAATGTTTTCGCGGTGGGCGACGTAGCTGCCGAGATTTCTGAGAAACTGGAAAGAGGCCATCCGATGGTAGGTGCAGTAGCATCGCAAGCAGGTAAACAATTAGGTAAAAACCTGGCGCGTATTATTAAAGGACAGCCTACCGAACCATTTAAATACTGGGATAAAGGCTCTATGGCCGTTATCGGTAAAAATAAAGCCGTAGCTGACATTGGCAGCTTTAAAACCGCAGGCTTTTTTGCCTGGGTAATGTGGATGGGTGTTCACATGCTGTTAATGGCCGGTTTCCGTAACAAGGTAGTTGCCTTTGTTAACTGGTTCGGCTCTTATTTTACATACAGCGGCGGCACTCGCTTAATTTTAACCAAACCAAAGAAAGATCCGGTACCGGTACCTACCGATTTGCCAAGAGCATAACGGTAAATCTCATAAAAACAAAAAGGCTTCTGCAACTAACGTTACAGAAGCCTTTTTCATTAAAAAAGTCTGCTTCTATTTTTTATAGATCATTTTAAAGTGTTTGATGCCCGCCTCTTCAAACTCAGGCCCGGTTGTTTCGAATCCCAGCTTGCTGTAAAGGCCCATCGCCTTTGTTTGGGCATGAAGGTACACGTAATCAGCATCTGCCGGCAAATCGCTTAAAACAGCCTTTACCAAGGCCTGCCCTACGCCAAGTCCTCTAAATGCTTTTAATACAGCAAAACGCTCCAGCTTATAGCCTTTCTCTGTTTTACGCCAGCGCGATGCACCGGCAGGCTCGCCATCAACAGTTGCTAAAAAGTGCTTTGATTCTTCTTCAAATTCCCATTCCAGCTCAGGCGGGCAATCCTGCTCTACCACAAACACCTCTTTCCTGATAGCAAATACCTGCTCCAGATCAGCCGGCGCTGTTACTTTCCTTACTTCTATTTTTTTTTGACTCATTGATTTTTATAGTTGTATGCTTAGTTCGTTCCGATTTATTTTCGTGATTCAGGTCTGCAGCATCAATGGTATGGGTACAGCCCAGGTTATCCTCGCTTTTTGCAAGTTGCGATAAGCGCACATAAAACTGGTGTATCTGCTCCAATTCCTTTTCGCTTAAGTCTTCGATATTCACCATACGGTTACTTGCTCCCTCATGTGCTGCAATCAGCTCATTTAGCTTCAGATGCACTGCTTTTGAATCCTTGTTTTGTGATTTCTGAATCAAAAATACCATCAAAAAGGTAATTATGGTAGTACCTGTATTGATAACCAGCTGCCAGGTTTCAGAATATTTAAATACCGGACCGGTTACAGCCCATACAATTACCACCAGTGCTGCTAAGATGAAGGCTGCTGAACTGCCGGTGGCATTGGTAGCCCAGTTGGCAAAACGTTCAAAAATTCCGCTGTTTTTCTTCGACATATCTATCAGTTTTAGCTATAATAAAAAAAGCGCCTATACACAAGGTATTGGCGCTTTTAAATATATCAAAAAAGATAAGGATTAAAGCTTGCTGTGTACGTCAAGGCAATTTAAGTCCTCAAAAGCAGCAGTTAAGCGTTTAACAAAAGTTTCTTCGCCTTTACGCAGCCATACACGTGGATCGTAATATTTTTTGTTTGGAGAATCCTCACCTTCAGGGTTACCGATCTGGCTTTGCAGATAACCTTCTTTTGATTGATAGTAATCTTTAATGCCTTCCCAGAATGCCCACTGCATATCGGTATCAATATTCATTTTGATGGCACCGTATGAGATAGCCTCGCGAATTTCTTCCTGGCTTGATCCAGAACCACCGTGGAATACGAAGTTGATCGGTTTCTCAGCTTGCAGGCTGTATTTTTGTTTGATGAACTCCTGAGAGTTGTGCAGAATAACCGGTTGTAATTTTACGTTACCCGGTTTGTATACGCCGTGTACGTTACCGAAAGCAGCAGCTACAGTAAAACGATGGCTAACAGCTGATAAGTGCTCATAAGCATAAGCAACTTCTTCTGGCTGGGTATATAAGCGTGAGCTATCCACGTCGCTGTTATCAACGCCGTCTTCTTCACCGCCGGTTACGCCTAATTCAATTTCAAGCGTCATGCCCATTTTTTCCATACGGGCTAAGTACTGAGCAGATATTTCGATATTCTCTTCAATTGGCTCTTCAGATAAATCGAGCATGTGTGATGAGAATAATGGTTTACCAGTTTCGGCAAAATGTTTTTCGCCGTGCTCAAGCAGGCCGTCAATCCATGGTAACAATTTTTTAGCAGCATGGTCGGTATGTAAAATTACCGCTATACCATAATGCTCAGCCAGCAGGTGCACGTGTTTAGCTGCTGATACAGCACCTAAAATGCAGGCTTGCAGTTTAGAGTTATCCAGTGTTTTACCGGCATAAAACTGCGCACCACCGTTTGATAACTGAATAATAACCGGCGAATTAACCGCTTTAGCCGTTTCCATAACAGCGTTTATGGAGTTAGTACCAATAACGTTTACCGCTGGCAAAGCAAACTGATGCTTTTTAGCAGCCTCAAACAGCTCCTGCACTTGTTCGCCGTGCAGTACGCCTTTATAGTTTTTTATTTCCATGAGCAATTAAAATTTCGGGGCTAATGTATGAAAAATATACTTTATACGATAAACCGTTGTGCTTATTCTGGTTACTTAGCCTAATGCGACCAAAATAGACTAACAAATTATCTATTCGGTAAGCAAACAATTAATTGAATTAATTTTTTTGTTTCTTTGCACCTGATTATACAAGAAAGTATTTAGTAATGGCGTGGTTTAAAAGAGAATCAAAAGGGATAACTACAAGTACGGAAGATAAAAAGGAAGCCCCCGATGGCTTGTGGAATAAATGCCCGAACTGTAAAAGACCTTTACATTATACCGAGCAGGTTGAAAATCAGTATGTATGTCATTACTGCGGTTACCACCTGCGTATCGGCTCTAAGGAATATTTTTCTATCCTGTTTGATAACAACGAGTTCACCGAGCTGTTCACCAACCTGCGCTCGGATGACCCGCTGGAGTTTATTGACACCAAAAAATACAGTGACCGACTGAGAGAAACCCAAGCTAAAACCGGCCTCAAAGATGCCATCCGTGCAGCACACGGCACTGTTGACGGCATGCCTTTAATGGTGGCCTGTATGGACTTTAACTTTATTGGTGGTTCAATGGGTTCTGTTGTAGGCGAAAAAATTGCCCGCTCAATCGATTATAGCATCCAAAACAAAGTACCATTCCTGATGATTTCCAAATCGGGCGGTGCGCGTATGATGGAAGCTGCTTTCTCTTTAATGCAGATGGCTAAAACATCAGCTAAATTAGCGCTGCTGGGCCAGGCAGGCGTTCCTTATATATCTTTACTTACCGACCCTACTACTGGTGGTGTAACGGCCTCGTATGCTATGCTGGGCGATATCAACATTGCAGAGCCGGGTGCATTGATCGGCTTTGCTGGTCCGCGTGTAATTAAGGAAACCATTAAGAAAGATTTGCCTAAAGGATTTCAAACTGCTGAGTTTTTACAGGAGCACGGCTTTTTAGATTTTATTGTTGATCGTCGTGAAATGAAGGAAAAATTAGGGTCATTCTTAAAAATGATGGCTAATTAATATATCTCGAAGCTATTTAAAACGCTCTGCGCCTTTGGTTCAGAGCGTTTTTTGTTTCTGCATATATCTTGAAAATAAATAATTCCATTAGGCGAAAGTTATTCAACTCAAAGTAAAACAGCATATTACCAACAAGTGTTAATCAATAAACTTCTCCTATGAAAAACACTAAAACCGCTGTTATAACCGTAACACTGTTTCTTTTTATTTATACGGCTTTATTTAGTACTGGCTTATCAGTTACTATATTGTCGTACATGTTTTTGGCATCGCCGTTTTTACTGATTTGGATGGTTTATACCGTTTTGAAAGACGATTATAAATACCCGGAACTGGCTGAAGGCGATGAGTGGGGCTACCGGGACAAAGCCAAGGATACGTTAGGGATGTTTTAACCAAACACAAAATTTGCCTTAACAAAAAAGCCACATCTTTGGATGTGGCTTTTTCAATTAAATACTGATCAAATAAAGAAAACTTAAATGTTTTCGGTACCTGGCTCATGGCCCAGCATACGACCTGTGGTACGGCCATGCGGGCGGCTGGTAAAGTCGGTTTCGGCACGACCTACAGAAGGCATTTCATGCGGTGTAGGTGGCGTTACGTCTATCTGCTCGCTGAAGTTACCTTCATCGTCACGACCAGCGGGCGGCACTTCGTCTTCGTTAGGATATCTTAAATCCTCATTGTCTGCCTCTCCCTGCTCAGGAATTTCGTTAGGCTCGTCGTCGTTATCGTAGCTTTCCGGAATACCTGTTGACGGATCGGTGTCAGCTTCGCCGGTGATGCGGTCGTAATTTTCATCGTCCTCATCATCCAGATCATCTTCGTCCAGATCCTCATCATAATCCGGTACTATATCGTCGTCTGCATCCAGGTCATCATCCTCTAAATCCAGATCGTCATCTTCTTCTAAATCCTCCTCATCATCAGGATCAGGAGCTTCGGCCCTTGATATCCTGGTATGATTCAATTCGTCTTCTCTTGTTAATATGTCCTGTTCCGTAGTCCAGGGCTCCTGATTAAATGCTAACATAGGTTCCTCGTTTTAATTAATAGTATAACCTATGCGGCAAAAGCTTTGTTTTCAAAAATTCTGATAAAAACCAGCCGGAAGCATTTATAAAGACGTAATTAGTGCTTAATTAACTGCTGCTTTAAGCATTTACCATCACAATATCCCGAATCTTTGCAACCGTATAATCCACCTCTTCGCGTGTGTTATATTTGGAGAAAGAAAAGCGCACAGCCGGCCTGTCGGGATTTGCACCAATACCAGTTAACACGTGTGAACCAATGTTGGTACCCGAACTACAGGCGCTGCCGCCCGAAGCGGATATACCTGCAATATCCAGATTAAACAACAGCATATCGCTCATGTCCATTTCAGGGAAAGAAACATTCAGTACTGTATATAAGCTCTTTTCGGGCGCTATTTCACCATTAAACTGCACGCCGGGTATCTGGCGCAGTTCATTAATCATATGCGTTTTAAGGCCTTGTATATGCGCCTGATGTTGTGGCATTTCTGCGTAAGCAATTTCAATTGCTTTGGCCAGCCCTACAATACCGTAAATATTTTCGGTACCGCCACGCATATTGCGCTCCTGTGAACCACCGTAAATCATTGGATTGATTTTTACCCGATGATTGATATGTAAAAAGCCCACGCCTTTTGGTCCGTGCAGTTTGTGACCGGCGCATACCATAAAATGCAGTTTCAGTTTGCTCAGGTCGTGCGCATAATGCCCTACGGTTTGCACCGTATCACAATGAAACAAGGCGTTGTATGCTTCGCAAAGTTCGCCTACTCTTTCGATATCGGTTAACGTGCCAATTTCGTTATTAGCGTGCATTAACGATACCAGGCTGCGCTCGTTTTGCTGCAATAGCTGCTCCAGGTGGTCATAGTTAACGTTACCCTTGTTATCTACCTCAACAAAGCTCAGTTTAATATACCCGGCCTTTTCCATAGCCTCAAGCGTGTGCACTACAGCATGGTGCTCTAAGCGGCTGGTGATAGCATGTTTTAGCCCGTGATCGATAATACCACAACGGATAGCCGTATTGTCAGCCTCGGTGCCGCCTGATGTAAAAAATATTTCGGCAGGCGATGTATGCAACAAATTGGCTATGGTTTTGCGTGCTTTTTCAACCAAAGACCTGGCTTCGCGACCATGCGCATGAATGGATGAGGGATTGCCGTACTGGCTTTCCATTACCTGCACCATTTGCTTCATCACTTCCGGATCAAGCGGGGTGGTTGCTGCATTATCTAAATATACACGGGTCATAATATATACTGGTTTAGTGTTTATTTATAGTTTATGGCTCTTTTCCAAGAGTTCACGAATATCAGTGTTTACAGATTTAAAATTTCCTTAATGTCGGCAATGATCTTATTAGCCAGGTTATTTGCGACAGTTTCCGAATCACCTTCTGAATAGATACGGATAATAGGCTCTGTATTAGAACGACGCAGGTGCACCCATTGCTTATCAAACTCTATTTTGAGGCCGTCAATAGTGCTATGCGGCTGTTTTTGGTACTTCTTCTCTACCTCCAGCAGCAAGCGGTCTATATCCATTTCGGGCGTTAAGGTGATTTTATTTTTAGATATAAAATAGTTGGGATAGGTGCTGCGCAGTACCGATACCGATTTGCCAAACTTAGCCAAATGCGTTAAAAACAAAGCTATACCCACCAGCGCATCACGGCCGTAGTGCAGTTCAGGGTAAATTACCCCACCATTGCCCTCGCCACCTATTACGGCATTTACCTCTTTCATTTTGGTTACCACGTTTACCTCGCCCACCGCTGCGGCATGATACTCGCCACCGGCTTTCTCGGTAACATCGCGCAGGGCACGGGTTGATGATAAATTGGACACGGTATTGCCCTTATTGTGCTTTAAAACATAATCAGCAACAGCTACCAGGGTATACTCCTCACCGAACATATTGCCGTCTTCGCATACAAAGCACAAACGGTCAACATCCGGGTCTACGGCAATGCCCAGGTCGGCATTTTGAAACAATACTTGTTTGGATAGCTCGCCCAAGTTTTCAGGCAGCGGCTCAGGGTTATGGGCAAAGTGACCATCCGGCTCGCAGTATAACTCGTGAATAACTTTGACACCCAATGCTTTCAGCAGGGCAGGCACATATATACCGCCTGTAGAGTTAACCGCATCTAAAACTATTTTAAAATTCGCGTTAGCAATGGCTTCTTTATCTACCAATGGTAAAGCCATTACCTGGTCTATATGCTTCTGCAGGTAGCTATCATCAACGGTTACCTTACCCAGGTGATTTACATCGGCATAATTAAAATCGTTATTATCGGCAATTTCCAAAACTTCCTTACCGTCGGCATCGCTGATGAATTCGCCGGTAGCATTCAGTAATTTCAGGGCGTTCCATTGCTTTGGATTGTGGCTGGCCGTTAATATAATACCACCTGCAGCCTGCTCCAAGGGAACGGCAATTTCAACAGTTGGCGTAGTAGAAAGGCCCAGATCAATTACATCAATACCTAAACCTTGTAGGGTACCTACAACCAGGCGATTCACCATATCGCCCGATAGGCGTGCATCACGGCCAATCACCATTTTGCTGATACCTGTTTTTTTCACCGCCCAGGCACCAAACGCCGAAGTAAACTTAACTACATCTAACGGTGTTAAGCCCTCGCCGGTTGCACCGCCAATTGTACCACGTATTCCTGATATTGATTTGATTAATGTCAAAGCTTAAAATTTTAGTCACCAAAAATACATATTCTTGCCGGATACTTTTGTAATGGGCATGTTGTTTTCGGGCCAAGCTGAATATGGCTATATTTGCGCCCACTTATTGTCTCGCTTGTGTGAGTGGCAATGACTAACCAGCTGCTAAAAGCAAGTAGTAGCAAATGGTTTATTTTTTATTTGCACCCAAACTAATGCCCGATTACTTACTTCAGCTAGACCGCACCTGGTTTTACTTTGTTAACCATACGCTAACCAACCCGGTTTTTGATGGGGTAATGCCGTGGTTCCGTAATCCTTTGTTTTGGATACCCCTTTACGTATTCATTATCGTATTTAGCATTTGGCGTTACCGGACCAAAGGTATATGGCTTATTATGCTGTTGCTACTTACCGTTGGCGTTGCCGACTTTGTTAGTGCAAGCATCATCAAAAAAATGGCAAAGCGCGACAGGCCCTGCCGCGACGCGGCGTTGACGGCTACCGTTACCAGCCGTGTACCCTGCGGCACAGGTTACAGTTTTCCATCCACCCACGCAAGCGATCACTTTGCCATGTCAATATTTTTGAGCCTGGTGTACTACCGCAAATGCCGGTGGGTATGGCTATGGGCGATACTCTGGGCTGCGTTGGTATGCTTTGCCCAGGTTTATGTAGGTGTACACTATCCTATTGATGTATTGAGCGGCGCGGCATTCGGCGCACTTACCGGAACACTGTTTGCCTATTTATTTAAAAGACTTCAACCTGATTTTTAATGTACTGGAAACTTATATTGCTATTTTTAAGTGCCTTTATTGGTGGTGCGGCTGTTTTTTGGTTTAAAGGAAGTAACCACAAACGGTTAAAGCTGGTATTATCTTTTAGCGGCGCTTATCTGTTCAGCATCACGGTACTGCACCTTATACCTGATGCCTATCATGGAGCCGACCACTGGGTGGGCGTTTTCATCCTCATTGGCTTTATCTTCCAGATTGTGCTTGAGCAATTCTCGGACGGTATCGAACATGGACACATGCATGCTCATGAGCACGAAAAAGCCACCTTTCCGCTTGGCATTATGGTGAGCCTGTGCCTGCACGGCTTTTTGGAGGGTATGCCTCTGGCGCAAGGTTATCAAACCGAACTGGTGTTTGGCATTGCGCTGCACCATATACCTGCGGCGTTTGCGCTGGGTACGGTACTACTGGCCAATCATCAATCCAAAAACAAAACCCTGCTTTTTATTGCCCTGTTTGCCGTGATGGCCCCTACCGGTTACTTTTTTAGCAATGCATTAAGCAATGGCGGTATTGGCAACCTACAGCACTACTTTAACCGTATTATGGGCGTGGTGATCGGTATATTTTTACATATTTCGACTACCATTCTGTTCGAGGCTGGCCCTGATCATACTTTTAACCGCCGAAAGCTCATAGCCGTATTGCTGGGCGTTGGTGTAGCTTTAGGCACCTTTATGGGTGAGGTATTATAAAGGCTATCTTTCATCTTGAAAGCAAAAAGCATCCGTTGAGTACGGATGCTTTTTGCTTTTAGTTCACTTTGGATAAACGCCGTACTGCCAGTGCATCTCCTTGTCTTATTTCGACGGAATAAATCCCAAGCGGCATCCCGGAAAGGTCGATATACTCAGAAAAATCGCCCGGTTGTTTTGTAGCGCTAAGCTGCTTGTACACACGGCCCGAGGTGGAGTCGGATACACGGATATTAACCGTACCGCTCAGATTATTGTTAAATGTTACCGTAGTTGATTGCAATGCCGGATTAGGATAAACCTTCAGCGTACTATCAATAATACCGTTACGATTAGTTATAAGCTTATTTAAGCTATCGGTTTGCAGATTTAAGGAACTAACAGCAACTGAATCACCTGCCTGCGTTAACGAAGGTATCACAAATAGTGGCGTTTCAGTCACCGTAAGTTCCAGCTGGCCATCAGTTAACTTAAGCTTTTTAACATCCATGTTATCGCTGCCAATTTTAGGCGTATAAATACTGGCCGAATCTGCACCACCCAAATCAAGCGTATACTTTGCGGTACGGCCTTTTTCATCGGGCACCAACAGCGCGTAAGCCGGTCTTCCGTTGTATTCATAACAGTCTACAATCGGGTCTGCATTCAACGTCTGTTTATAAACATATCTGCCTAAAATTTTTTGTGTTTGATAAAGGTAATCGGCAGCGGGCTTACGGGTACGGTCGGGGTTAATTAAACCCGATGAGCCAAACTGTATCGGGCTGGCAGCATTGTCGTCATAAGCCTGATAAAAGAAAATGCGATCCACACCAACGCGGGCATATAGCAGTGCCGATCGCAATATCCAGTCGGCCTGCGTTTGTAAAGTTGTTTTATCTCCTATCGGGATAGCTTTGTAAATGCTGCCCTGATTTACATCGTACCCTAATTCAGTTACCCAAACCGGCATATCGCCAACATACTGATGTGCGGTTTCCAAAAAATTTTGCGCTACCTGACCAGCCTCAGACACCTCAGGTGCTACGCCACGGGTTGAATATCCGTTCTGTGTAGAATGCGCATCATTTGAATACAGGTGGTAATTAATTACATCCCAACAAAGGTTTACGCTGCCATCCGGCTTATAACCGCGGTGCTGTATGCACCAGTCAACCATAGCGCGCACATAATCGGTATTTGGAGATGCCAGTCCGGCCATAACCACCTTCATATCCGGGTCGGCGTTCTTTACACCTACGCCGGGGCCCATGGTATTCAAATGCCCGTCGTAAAAAGCAGATAAATTGGCGGCATACTCATAAGCAGTTTGATAGGCCTTGCGGCCCTTCCACCATTTATCGCGCTCATTATCGCACTCTATGTATTGGATTAGCCCCATGCCTCTTTTCACAACGTTAACGTCATCATGCGTCCAGCGTTGTTTAGGATTAACGCTCACCAAGGTGCTATCAACACCGGTATTAGAACCATAGCGCGCAACGTACTGAAAAGCTACCCTGGCCTGCTCCATGTATGATTTTGGATCGGTGAAATCCTTCCCATAACGTACCGGTACGTTTTCCGAATCGCGCATATCCTCGGGGTAGGTGACCAGCATCCAGTCGGGTAAGGTTTTTAAATCGGCCAGCACTTCTATGCCTTCAGCTTTACAGCGCTGGTATATAGCATCATAATTCCAGCCGCCGCTATGCACCGGACTAAAAGTATAACTGCCCTGCTGTGATTCCAGCTTTTGCCAATCCATGTAATGGCGCACCTGGGTAAAGGTTTTCATAGCTTTAAGCCGAGACTCATCGATTTGCATAGGGTTTACGCCGTCCTCAAAATCCCACTCAAAGGCATTAACACCAAAGTAATTACTAAATGGGATATCGCGCTTAACCGGCGAACTTGCCAATACTGGTGCCGGCTGATAAGTACCATAAAGCTCCATTTCGGTTGGGAACTGGTACCAGCAGTTAAGTACCAGGAACTTGATATCGGTAAGCGTGCTATCCAGCTTGTATTGTGCTTCGCTGGTAAGGTGCCGGTCGGGATACGGGCCTACCCAGCCATTATACTGATCGCCTATAAAAGTGGCTACTTTAACTTTTTTACCGCTGTTGGTAATCGCATAGAGGGTAACCGGATAATCGCCCAGCATACCAGCACCATCAAAAAACTTGATTTTTGATAGCGTTACTTTTTCGCCTGCATTGATTGGGTAATAAGCCTCATAGTTATTAAAAATCTTACCGTGTGAGGTACGTACCGGCACATCAATTATACCGTCAAACAGGTCCTCCAACGCATCATTATCGCTATTGATCTGGTACCAACGTTTGGTTTCGATAGGTATTTTAACCAGCTTGGCTGTGTCAACAGATGCATTCGTAACCAGTGGTACGGATGGCGTAGTTGGCGATGTTGCCGAGCCTTGCCCCGGATAACCGTAAACAAAAACTTTTTGCGGTATATTATTGCTGTATTTATGAATAATAATGGCATCTGCATCCATGGGCTGCGGCAGGTTCAGGTCCTGAAACGTCATGTATCCCGGACCGGTAAAGGTGCCTACCAAGGTTTTTTGCGTACCGTTTTGTATGTATATTTCGGCGGGCTTATCGGTAAACACGCCGGTATAATCGTAAAACGATAAACGGTTAACGGTGCTGTGCTGCTGCAGTTGCAGCGTAACATCCACGTATTTAAAATTATTTTCCCAAGCCTCGGCAACCAGGCTATCGGTATTATCATTAAGCCATGGTGAATAGTCTTGCCCGGTGTTTTCGCTTGGTATGGCCGATACGATCTTTATACGCTGCTCCGTTTGTGCAAAGGCAGGCGATGATATAACCATGGCGCACAAAAAGCTCAATATCATACCATACACAAATACGTAAGTGTTGTAAAAGTTTTTAAGCATATTGCTGTTTTATAGTTCCTGTTGTTGCACTTATCTCAAAACGGCAGCTGCTTTTTCAAAAGAGGATGTATTACAACTTTTACGCATAATTAAACTTTATGTTACGGCTTACTTATTAAGCAATAAACTTTTTAGCGCACAAAATAAACCTGCCTGCTGTATGTTTGTAGTGTTGATAAGAAATATGGGCGTACATACTCTAATTAAATTCAAGCCGCTGGCGTTACTCATCAGTTTGCTGATCACACTGGGCATAGGCATTACGGCATCGCTGGTTACACGGCCACAAATACCGTCATGGTATCCTACCCTGCATAAGCCAAGCTTTAGCCCGCCCAACTGGTTGTTTGCACCGGTATGGACTACGATTTACATTTTAATTGCTATTGCAGCCTATATGGTTTGGCAGCGCAGGCAGCAAGCACCCGTATACCATACAACCCGCTGGGTTTACATTGTACAACTGGTGCTTAACTTTTCATGGTCGATTGTGTTCTTCGGCATGCATCAGGTTTTAGGCGCTTTGGTTGTGATTGGCTTGTTGTGGCTCAGCATTGTGGCCAATATTTACTTGTTCGGTAAATTTAGCCGCACGGCTGCATGGCTGCTGGTGCCTTATTTATTATGGGTAAGCTTTGCCTCGATGCTAAATCTGTATATTTACCTGTTGAATTAAGCAATAATCTGTCCTTATCTTTTTATAAACGTTATGATTAAAAAAATACTTTTCTTAGTGACTATATGCCTGCTTAGCGCTTTTGCCTCCTTTGCAGATACCATCAGTATTAACCATTTTGTGATTAAGGAGAATCCGTTTGCCCAGCATGAGGTTGCCATTGTGGCTACCGATACCGCCGGTACTATTCAGGAGAGTGTAAACGGCCGCTTCAACTTCACCATCAACGGGTTTGAAAACGAGCTTAGCTTCCAGAACGGTACGGCATTTTACCGGCATAAGGTTGATAAATCAGCCTTTATGTACATAAAGCACAAAAACGAAAGCGGCACGCACTCCATGCTCTACTACATTTATAAACACGGCGAAAAACTAAGTCCCTGGAAAATAAGCGTGATTTGGCTCGTAGCCATCCCACTTATTTTGGTATTTATTGCCTACCTGTTTAAGCGTTTTATTGTAATTGCAGCCATTGTGCTTATTCTGTTCCTATACTTTAACCACCACAATGGCTTAAGCATTCCTACCTTCTTTGAAAGTATTTTTGATGGATTGAAGGGAGCCGTTGGCTGGTGAGTATCTGAGGGATTCCGCTCATTGCTGTGGATAGCTACTTACTTTTTCTTGATTAAAAGTAACCAAAGGCTTTTATGTTGGCTGAGATTGCAGAAGCCAGGCTTTTTATTTATGCTATGACAAAAGAGATCCCCTGCGGCATTGAGAATAAGTTTGTATTATTAAAAGGAGTTAGAAAGCTTACATTCGAGCAACTTGATCTCTCACTCAAAACCTATTTCAACTCCCCTAATAACCCTTCCAAATCCAACCTGCGGGTATACATTGTGAAATCTCCGCTTTCATCTGTTGGCCAGTCGGTTCTTGGGCGGTCCCAGTAAAGTTCTACGCCGTTACGGTCAGGGTCGTCCAGATAAATAGCCTCCGATACGCCGTGGTCTGAAGCGCCGGTGATATGCGGGTACTGAGCGTCTACCAAACGTTTAAATATGGCAGCCAGGTCTTTACGCTCCGGATATAAAATTGCAGTATGATATAAGCCAGGTGCACGCTCAGGTGCCGGGGCCGAACCTTTGCTGTGCCAGGTATTTAAGCCAATGTGATGATGGTAACCACCTGCCGATATAAATGCAGCCTGATCGCCATACTTCATCATCAGTTCAAAGCCTAATAAGCCGCAATAAAAGTCGAGCGATTGTTGCAAGTCACTTACCTTAAGGTGCACATGCCCTATGCGGGTCTGCGCGGGTATCTGGTAGTCAGCCATATCAATTATATGTTTAAACACCAAATTTAACAGAAACATCTATTACCTTTGCAGTATGATTGTAAAATCTGCTGAATTTATTTGTAGTAATACCCAAATATCAAAACTACCGCCACCCGAGAAGCCGGAGTACGCTTTTATTGGCCGTTCAAACGTGGGCAAATCTTCACTGATCAATATGTTGGTGAATAAAAAAGGCTTGGCTAAAACGTCGCAAACACCCGGTAAAACACAATTAATTAATCATTTTTTAATTAATGACGATTGGTACCTGGTGGATTTGCCCGGTTACGGTTACGCCCGTATTTCCAAAAGTAAAAAAGAAGACTGGGATAAATTTATCCGTACTTACCTGGATAAGCGCGAAAGCCTGCAATGCGTACTGGTTTTAGTTGACAGCCGGCTGGAACCACAAAAAATTGACCTTGATTTTTGCAATTGGCTTGGCGAAAAGGGTTTGCCGTTTGTATTGGTATTTACTAAAGCCGATAAGCAATCGGGACTTAAAACAGATCAGAACATTGCTAAATTCAAAAAAGCCTTATTAGCCTGGTTTGAGGAAGTACCACAATGCTTTGTTACATCATCCGATAATAAACTGGGCCGTGATGAAGTGTTGGGTTTTATTGATAGCGTGAACAAGAACTTTGTTAAATAATTAAATGAAAAAATACTTTTCGTTAGTTACTTTTTCGCACACCATTTTTGCTATGCCGTTTGCTATTATCGGCTTCTTTTTAGCCATAACTACCACCGAGCATACCTTTGAATGGCCTAAACTGGTGATGATGCTGCTTTGTATGGTGTTTGCCCGTAACTCCGCCATGGCCTTTAACCGCTACCTGGACCGTGATATTGATGCACTAAATCCACGCACTAAGGTACGCGATATACCCGCTGGGCGTATATCGGCCAACGCAGCGCTTACTTTTACTATTATCAATTGCCTGCTGTTTGTAGTAACCACCTGGTTCATCAATGTGCTATGCTTTTACTTGGCGCCGGTAGCTTTGCTGGTAGTTTTGGGTTATAGCGCTACCAAAAGGTTTACATTTTTATGCCATATGGTATTAGGTTTAGGTTTATCGCTAGCTCCTATTGGTGCTTATTTAGTAGTAACCGGCGAATTTGCCAAGCTGCCCGTATTTTTCTCCTTATCGGTTTTATGCTGGGTGAGCGGGTTTGATATTATTTATGCCTTGCAGGACGAAGATTTTGACCGCGAACAGAAATTACACTCCATACCCAGCCGCATGGGCAAAGTAAACGCACTTAACCTATCCAGCTTTTTGCACGTTTTATCGGCTGTGTTTATCATTATACCAGCAATTATTACTCCTGTTGGCATCCCGTATTATATTGGCATTGCCGTGTTTTGCACCATGCTCATCTACCAGCACCGTTTGGTGAAACCCAACGATTTAAGCCGGGTGAACTTTGCCTTTATGACCACTAACGGCATTGCCAGTGTAGTGTTTGCCGTACTATTTCTGCTGGACAGGATTTGGATCAGGTAATAGCTTAATACCCTTTAAACCCTTCTTTAAGCGTAATTACATCTGAATTTCAATTTACGCAAATTCATTTGGTTTATCATTTGCACATACGCACATTTGCATAGCTGCATTATTTGCAAATGATAAACCATGATAAAAGAAAAAGACCGTAAATACATTCCGACCGAGCTGGAAATAAAATGGGAAAACCTGGAGCCTCTTTACCAGGAACTACAAAACCGCCCGATTAGTTCTGTAGCCGAACTTGAGCAATGGCTGCGCGACCGCAGCGAGCTGGAAGCCGCCCTGGAAGAGGATTTTGCCTGGCGCTACATCCGCATGACCTGCGATACCGCGAATGAAGAACTGCTGCAAAAGTTCCAGTACTTCGCTACCGAAATTGAGCCCAAAATAGCCCCTTACAACAACGAACTTAACAAAAAGCTGGTAAGCAGCGAATATGTTGACCAAATGGATAAGGACAAGTATTTTGTGTACCTGCGCAGCGTTAAAAAGTCGCTGGAGCTTTTCCGTGAAGAAAACATCCCTATCCAGACCGAGATACAGGTAGAGCAGCAAAAGTACCAGTCGATTACCGGAGCAATGTCTGTACACATCAGCGATAAAGAATTTACTTTAGAGCAAGCTGCCGCCATTTTAAAAGATACCGACCGCAGCAAACGCCAGGAAGCCTGGGAAAAGATAACCGGTCGGCGCCTGCAAGATAAAAAGCAACTCGATGAGCTGTTTGACCTGCTGATGGTATTGCGCCACAAAGTAGCACTGAACGCTAAATTTGAAAACTTCAGAGATTATATGTTCCAGGCGCTGGGCCGGTTTGATTATACGCCGCAGGATTGCTATAATTTCCACGAAGCTATTGAAACCGAGGTAGTGCCCATCCTGCGTGAGCAAGCTGAGAAACGCCGTGAAGCTTTAGCTTTGGATGCACTAAAGCCTTGGGATATGGATGTGGATATTACCGGCAAACCAGCATTAAAGCCTTTTCAGAATGGTGACGATCTGATTGATAAATCAATCCAGTGCTTTCACAAAATAAGCCCCTACTTAGGCGAGCGGTTGGAAATAATGAAAGCCAATGGCTTGTTTGATGTGGAAAGCCGTAAAGGTAAAGCCCCCGGTGGCTACAACTATCCGTTAGCCGAAACCGGCGCACCGTTCATTTTCATGAACTCGGCCAATACATTCCGCGACCTGACCACTATGGTACATGAAGGCGGCCACGCCGTGCATACCTTCCTGACTGCCGATTTGGAGCTTAACGATTTTAAACACTGCCCAAGCGAAGTGGCCGAGTTGGCATCCATGTCGATGGAACTGATATCGATGGATAACTGGGATGTATATTTTACCGACCCGGAAGAATTAAAACGCGCCAAACGCGATCAGTTGATCGACGTACTGAAAACCCTGCCCTGGGTAGCGGTGGTAGACCAGTTTCAGCACTGGCTTTACACCAACCCCGACCATACCGATGCCCAGCGTACCGACGCCTGGAAGCAGATTTATGAACGCTTTGGCGCAGGCTTTATTGACTGGAACGGCCTGGAAGAAGCAGAAGTAAACCTATGGCAGAAACAGCTCCATATCTTCGAGGTGCCATTCTATTATATTGAGTACGGCATGGCTCAGCTGGGCGCGATAGCAGTATGGAAAAATTACAAGGAGAACCCGGAGAAAGGCATACAACAATACCTGGATGCACTGAAACTGGGCTACACCAAAACCATTAAGGAAATTTACGAAACCGCCGGAATCCAGTTCGATTTCAGCGCCAGCTATGTTAAAGAACTGGCCGAATTTGTAAAGAGCGAGATGGATAAGTTGTAAGTAAGTAGTCGATTAAATCAATATGTTGTGGTATACCACAACATATTGATTTAAATTTTAAAAAGGTAGATCTTCATCATCAGGCGCAGATGACGTTTCACCAATAACTTTATCAGAGTTTAACTCATCAAAAAATCCATCTATAGTTTCATCTACCTTGTAATAAGAACGCCTAACCATTGAATATAATTCGTTTGCTAAAACAAACTCGTGATCGTCAGATTCAACATTCAATGTATCTATCCTATCTCCAGAAGCATTGTAAATGCTTATAAATACAGCTGGATTATTATTGTAATCTCCATCATACTTGCTCACAGTCACTATTCCTGATGATAGTTGAAGCTGAAACTGTCCTTGAGTGCTAGATTTCTGCCAAATGGCAGCTTTCGATTTCGTCTTCTCAAAGAGCTTTTTTATCAAACCTATATATTTTTCACTAAGCATTGTTATTAAATTTTAATTCGTTTTCAAACTCTATAATAGTGGATTTTGCAGATTCTAAATGCTTTATAATTAACAGCTTGTCAACATTATCAACTTTATTTAATATAGAATCATTTAATGATTCCATGTCGATTCCGGTATTAAGAATGATGGTTTTGAAGGCTTTTGATGCAGTTAGTTTACTCAGATCATCATTATATTTAGTTTGAATCAAAGTTTCCTTAAGGTCTTTAATTCGAATTAATGCTCCATTTAAATTGGCATTATGCAAATAATATTGTATTTCGTCAACTAGCTTCTTAGATTTTGATAATTCAGAAATAGCTATAATATTTTTTAATCGGATCAAGGCATCATTGACGGTAACTTGCGTCTGTCTTGATAACTCCTTTAATGATAATATTTGAATATAACCTATAGCTATGCCATAAATAGAAAAAAAACTTCCAATTAACGAAGCACCATTTAATAGTGTTTTGTCCTTAGCTGGAAGAAACCAAAAAAAGACACCAGTAAAAAACAAACCCAATAAAAATATAATTATGGCATTTTTCCGTTGCATGGATTTTGAACAGTATTATATCTACAATATATAATCAAAACCTGATAATATCAAACTTACTTCCTCCTTAACAATCCCCTACTCCAGCGTTCCGATTTCATGAATGGACGGCCATCCAGCCAGGTGATCCAGATGATGGTGCCGATAGTACCGATAATGGAACCTGCGGTTACATCCTCAAAAAAGTGCTGGCTCAGGTACATGCGCGAGTAACCCACACCTATGGCAAAAAGCAGGTAAATAAAACCCAGGCGCTTGTTGATGGCCAGGTAGGCCAATACAACAGCTGCCGTAAAAGCCGTAACGGTGTGTCCGGATGGGAAACTGTTGGTCATGTTGATATGAATGCCTTTAACAAAGTATATTTTACTCAGCTCACTAGCAAAGTATACCTTGGGCCGTGGTGCATGGAATATATTCTTCGCTATTTGCACCAGTATACCTGTAAAAGCAAAGCTGGTCACCAGCAACAGGGCCTTACGGTAACTGAACATCAGGAAAATAATAGCCAGGCTGGTTACCATCATCCAGGCGCCCAGTTCGGTTGCATAGGTAAAAACCACGTCGGCCCACAGATCGTGCCGCTTATTTACGGCAAAATAGATTGCTTCACGGGTATAAGTAAGCTTTATAATCAAACAAAGTATTAAAATGACCAGATAAGGCACAAAAAGAAACCTTATTTGGTGCAACACATCAGTTATGCGGGTATTCATGCTACAAATTAAACATATTATGCGCAATCCCTTCAAAAATTTGGTATGTTTGATGCTTGGTAATTGATTAAACTTAGATGTCGAAAAGTATATTTCGAAGAAAATCTTTAGATAAGATTTTAGCCGACGTACAAAGCGGCTTTAGTGACAGTGAACATTCCGGCAATCATCTTCAAAAAGAACTGCGCGTAAAAGACTTAACCCTGATGGGTATTGCCGCCGTTGTAGGCGCAGGCATATTCTCAACTATTGGCGAAGCCTCTTTTAACGGCGGACCCGGCGTAACCATCCTTTTTGTACTTACAGCCATCACTTGCGGATTTTCGGCCATGTGCTACGCCGAGTTTGCATCGCGCATACCGGTAGCAGGCAGTGCCTATACTTATGCCTACGCATCCTTTGGCGAACTGATAGCCTGGATCATCGGCTGGGATTTGCTGATGGAGTATGCTATCGGTAATATAGCCGTAGCCATATCCTGGAGCCAGTACTTTGTGAACCTGCTGGAAGGCTTTCACATTCACGTACCGGCCTACCTTACTCTGGATTACTTTTCGGCCTACCGGGCCCATAATGATATAACGGCTTTAACCGCAGCCGGCAAAGGTACCGATATTACCGATACCATGAAACATGCCGCGCATGCCTGGGCAACCGCCCCGGATGTAGCCGGTTTTAAACTGATCGCAAACATCCCTGCACTGCTCATTACAGCTATTATTACTTACTTGGTATACATTGGCATACGCGAAACCAAAAAGGTTACCAACGCTATGGTATTACTTAAAATAGGTGTGGTAATTGCCGTAATACTACTTGGCTTTTTTTACGTTACACCGGCCAACTGGCATCCTTTTATGCCTAATGGTTTTAAGGGGGTGATGAAAGGCGTATCGGGCGTATTTTTTGCTTACATAGGTTTCGATGCCATATCAACCACGGCCGAGGAGTGCGAAAACCCACAGCGCGACTTACCTAAAGGCATGATCTACTCGCTCATTATCTGTACCGTTTTGTATGTACTGATAGCCCTTGTACTAACCGGCATGGTGAGCTACAAAGATTTACAAGTGGGCGACCCATTAGCTTTTGTATTTGCAAAAGTTGGGTTAAATAAAATCAGCTACGTTATTTCGGTAAGTGCGGTAATTGCCACAGCCAGTGTGTTACTTATTTTCCAACTGGGGCAACCCCGTATATGGATGAGCATGAGCCGCGATGGCTTGTTGCCGAAAGCTTTTTCGCGTATTCACCCTAAGCACAAAACGCCATCTTTTGCTACCATCGTTACTGGCTTTGTAGTAGCCATACCGGCTCTTTTCATGAATCTTACAGAGGTAACCGACCTTACCAGTATTGGTACCCTGTTTGCCTTTGTGCTGGTTTGTGGCGGCGTATTGTTATTACCAAGGGAAGAAGCAGTAAAGGGTAAGTTTAAAATACCTTACATTAACGCCAAATGGATTGCCCCGGTAATCTTTATTGCGGGTGTGGTTATATTCTGGAAACCGATGTTGGGTTTATTTTCGGGCGAAAACAGCCATCATAATTTTCCTTACATTCTTTTCATTATACTTTCGGCTGCCTTAACAGTATTGGCTATTGTTAAAAACCTGTCTTTAATACCGGTTTTAGGCCTATTGAGCTGCTTTTACTTAATGACCGAGCTTGGATACACCAACTGGCTCCGGTTTTTGGCATGGCTTATTATTGGCTTAGTTATTTACTTTAGCTATAGCTATAAAAATAGCCGGTTAGGTAAAGAAAGTGCAGGAACAGCATTATAATATTTACTACTTAATGAGAAGTATATAAATAAAAAGGCGGACTAATCAGTCCGCCTTTTTATTTATATAGGATTCGTACTTACGGCTTTACAAATTCATCTATTGTTTCAATACTGCCATCGGGGCGGTGTTTCAGTTCGGTTACCTTTACATTACGTAACCAGGTTTTGCCTGATAGCTCGGTATCATGGTAAAACAAGTACCACTTACCTTTTATTTCTACAATGGAGTGATGCGTGGTCCAACCTTGTACTGGTTTTAGAATAACGCCTTTGTAAGTAAACGGCCCGTAAGGGCTGCTGCCAATGGCATAGCACAATCTATGTGTATCGCCGGTTGAATACGTGAAATAGTATTTGCCATTATACTTATACATCCACGATCCTTCAAAAAAGCGGCGGTCATGATCTTTAGTTAACAGCGGCTTGCCGTTTTCATCGAGTATCATTACATCTTTTGGGCTTTCGCTAAACTCCAGCATGTTTTTTCCCAGTTTGGCAACCTTGGCGGTTAATGCAGGTTCGTTATCTTTACCTAAATCTGTTTTTGAGCCATTGGCATCGTAGGTACCCTTAGCCCAGCGTTGCAACTGGCCGCCCCATATACCACCAAAATACATATAGTAGCTGCCATCGGTATCTTTAAAAACGCTTGGATCAATACTAAAGCTCCCTTTAATAGGCTGCGGCTGCGCCTTAAACGGCCCTACGGGCGACTTACTGGTGGCTACCCCTATCTGAAACATATCCTGCTTATCTTTAACCGGAAAATAAAGGTAGTATGTGCCATTCTCATAAGCCGCATCGGGCGCCCATAGCTGCCGGCCAGCCCAGGGAATATCTTTTATATCCAGTGCCACACCATTATCTTTCACAGGGCCACCTATGCTATCCATAGAAAGCACATGGTAATCGCGCATGGCAAAGTGGTCGCCGTTGTCGTTTTCCGGAACCCCGGCATCAATATCATGCGATGGATAAATGTATATTTTACCGTTGAACACATGTGCCGACGGGTCGGCCGTGTAAATGTGACTCACTAAAGGTTTGGAAATAAACTTAGCCGTCTTGTTAGTATCTTTTGTGGCAGTAATACTATCTGCACTGTTAGCCTGGCTGCTTTTGTTACCCTGACAAGCAACTGCCGCGCCTATTAAGGCCAAGGCTGGCAAATGTTTAATTTTTAGCATAATTGATAGGTTAAATAAGTTTTGCAATCGGTTGCATAAAGAAACGAAAAATATGAGCTAATCAAAATTATTTGCCGTGTAAAAAAATTGTAATGAAAAAGTTATCAGAGTATTGACTTTTCAAAAACGGTTAATTATTTTTATAGACAAGAAGATAATTATTCAGGAGCCTAAAAAAATTTCAGTTTCGTTCAGAAATTTTTGTTTTGGAGTATATCTTTTGAATTTCGTTTTGCGTATACAAACGTAAAAACGCACCAATTGCCTAATTAACTAAACTATATATGATTGAGGAGACCAACTTGCTGAGCTCTTATCTAGTGCAGCGGCAAAGATTTTACGATTTACTTTACTCTATTCAGGAAAAGTACCTGCAATGGTTTACTGAGCGGGAAAGCGTTAACGGACAGCAACACCCGAGTTTAGTACGCGATTATGTGGATTGCAACCTGGATTTAAGTACCCGGGTGCCAAAACTTAAATACAACCCCGATCTGGATTCAAACATTTTGGAAGAGTGCAGCGATGCTTTTTGCGTTGCCTTTGACTTAAGTTAAAAGAGTTATTATTATATATTATACTAAAAAAGCTTACCTCACAGGTAAGCTTTTTTAGTTAGTTCAGTTTATGCCCGTTAACATACTTCTAACAAAGCCTTGTAAAGCTTGTCAATCTCAATTGGCTTACGTAAAAAACCGGTAAAATAGTTGAGATACTGCTCCTGCCCTTCGGCTGTAATATCAGCCGTTAGGGCGAAAATCGGCGTTTTAATATTGGGGTTATCATTGTTTCGGATGTGTGCAGTAGCATCAAAGCCGTTCATCTCCGGCATGTGGATGTCCATCAAAATAAAGTCGAACGTTTTTTGCCAGGCCTTGTCTATCGCATCCAAACCATTCACTGCATGTTCGGCCGTAATACCCCAGTTAGATAATAACTTTCGGGCCACCATAGCATTAATCATATTATCTTCGGCCAGCAGGGCCACCCTATTATGCAATTGCTGCTTTGTTTTGGTTGGTGCCTGTTCACTTTGCCTGGCTCTTTTTAATTGAAGTTCAAAGTAAAACTCTGACCCCTTACCTACCTCACTTTTAAAATGTACTTGGCTTCCATGCAACTCTACCAGTTTTTTTACGATGGCCAAACCTAAACCCGAACCTCCCTGCTTACGCGTGGTGATAGATTTGGGTTGAGAAAAGCTTTCGAACATTTCACCGTAATATTCTTTTGGTATACCAACGCCGGTATCGGTAACTCTAAACTTAATAGTGTCTATTTCATCATGCGATGCCATCAGCAACAGTTCAACCACTACTTTGCCCTCATCAGTATACTTGATGGCATTGCTTATCAGGTTACCCAATATTTGCGCTAATTTAGTTTCGTCCAGCTCATATGCCTCGGCAATAAGCGGATCAATAAACAGGTACGGTTTTAAGCCTTTTTCGGTAGCCAAAAACACATACGTTTTTTTGATATGCTGCATCAGCACATGCAGGTTGCATGGCCGGTTCTCGAGCTGCATACGGCCGTTATCCAGCTTATTAAAGTCGAGGATATCATTAATGAGCAGCAGCAGGTTATTTGAGGCAAACCTGAGCGAGTCAAGAAGCTGCCTTTCCTCGTCATTGTCTCTGTCACTCAGTAACGATGAGATGGTAACAACCGCATTAAGCGGCGTGCGTATTTCATGACTCATGGTGGAGAGAAAATCCTGCTTCATTTTAGCCGACTGTTCGGCCCGCTCATGCTTTTTTATCATCTCGGCCTTTTCGCGCTCCATGTGGGCCTCTTTCTCTACCGACTCCATTTGGAGCATCAGCTCGTAATTCTCAATCACTTGGCGGGTTTGTGTATTGATAACAGCTTCGCGCTGGGTCATATAATATTCCAGGTGTTCGAGCGCCTTCGAGCTGTTGTTTTGCCCTTTATGTATTTGATAAAGCAGATGATTGCACTTAAACTTGATGATAAGCGTATTGTACTTTTCACTAAACAGTAAAGCTTCGGCCAAAATATTTTTAGCCATTTCGGCCTCGCCCATGGCTACGTAAAGCTTGCTCAGTTTGTAATAAGCCATCCCTGTTCCCAGGCGCTCACCCATTTGCTGATGAATTTCTATCGCCTTCAGAAAGTCCTGCTCTGCTTCGGGAAAGCGTTGCTGGTTCAGATTTATCTTGCCACGCCCATACAGTGCAAAGGCCATACCTCTTACATCGCCAGTGCGATGCTTGATTGCTATAGACTGCTCTATAACACGGGTTGCTTTTACAATTTTGCCCTGCTTAAGGTATATGCCTGATAATGGGTTATAAACGTTCGCGATCAGGTCTGTATCCTTAACCTTTCGGGCGGCATCAATAGCACTTTCATATGAGCGCAATGCATTTTTTTGATCACACAGGTATTCATAAATGGTAGCCAGTGATTTATGCGTGCGGGCAATGTTGTGATAATCATTAAACCTTTTGTAGGTACTCAGGCAATCGATTAAATTAACCAGCCCTAAATGATAATTATCAGTTTTATAATAAACACCTGCCAAACAGTACTTGGCATCGGCTATACCTTTTTCATCACCCAATACCTCGAAACTTTTAATAGCCTCTTTTGCCATGGCCACAGCGCGTTTATAAGCGCCTCTGATCATGTAAAACAATGATAGCTTGTTCAGGCTGTTGCCAACTAAGGCTACATCGTTTTGTTGCCGGCTAACGGCTAAAGCTTGCTTAGCAAGCTGAATGCTTTTTTGCAGGTTATTAATACGGCTACGATAAGCATTATTTAACAGGCTGTTTACTTCATCTGTATAATTTGTAGGAAGTTCACTCATGCAAAGGCCGTATTAGCGAATATTATGGTGTGTAAAAAGGGTTTGTCGATGGTTAGTGCAATGCACTAATTTACAAAAACTCTACGATATTACTTGCTATACAGATTTATAATATTATTAATTATACAAATTAATGCAGTGCCTTGCGCTTAAGTAATCCGCCTGTTGTATCGTCAATACTTTGTTGTATGATGAATGCTGTTGGATCTACCTTAAGGATTTCTTGTTTCAACACCGGTATCTCCAGCCGGGTAACTACTGTAAATACAATATCGCGCGGATCGTTTACCTGGCCATCTTTACCATAGCCACTTTTACCGGAATAAATAGTTACGCCGCGGCCCAGTTTGTGGGTGATCACTTTACGTATGGTTTCACTTTTAAGCGATATGATAGTAATACCTGTATACTGCTCAATACCGTTTAGTATAAAGTCGATCATTTTTGATGCCGCCAGATAGGTAAGAATTGAGTACATGGCAGACTCAATACCTAAAAAGAAAGCTGCAGCCCCAAAGATGACTACATTGAGCAGTAGTATAATATCGCTAACTTTAAGCAGATGGCTTTTTTTACTGACCACCAGTGCAGCAATCTCGGTACCGTCCAACACGGCCCCGCCGCGCATAGCCAAACCAATACCCACGCCTATAAAAAAGCCACCAAATACCGAAGTAAGCAACTTATCGTGCGTTACATCCGGATAATGCACAAAGGCTAGGCAAACAGATAAACCAGCAATAGCCAATGCGCTCCGGATAGCGAATGCAATGCCTACCCGTTTGTATCCCAATACAATAAATGGGAGGTTGATAACGAAAATCAGGATGGAGATAGGCAGATGCGTGATATCAGCTACCAGCATGGAAATACCGGTTACCCCACCATCAATAAAATGGCTCGACAACAAGAACCCCTTTAAGCCCATGCCTGCCGAAAGTATACCCAGAATTACCTGTACAAGGCCTAAAATTTTACTTCTGAAATTCGAAAATAGCTGTATCATTACCAGGTACCATTTACTTCTGGGTCTTACCATCATGCGCAAAAAATTATATAGTTAGAAACTTAAAAAATTACGTTTTTCGTAAATATAACAATTAGGCGCAATTTTTGATTACCATTTGACTATGGACACTAAGCAGAAAACGATATTAGTTGCGGACGATGATAAAGCTATAGTTGATTCCATCTCTGCTATTTTAAATATGTCGGGCTACGAAGTTTTGAACGTAAATGACGGCACCTCTGTATTGCAAGCCATTAAGGCCCAGCCCGATTTGGTATTGCTGGATATACAAATGCCGGGGCACGATGGTGTAGCGGTTTGCAAACAATTGAAACGACAGGCATCTACCAAAGATATTCCGATTATTTTTTTATCGGCCAGTATGGATGTGGCCCGCAAGGCACAAGAGTCAGGAGCGGACGATTATCTTGAGAAGCCGTTTGATATTGATGCCTTGAAAGATAAGATATTTCATTGCCTTAACCGGAGCCGGGCGGCCAGCTAATCAATTATTTACCGGCATATTGAGGTAAATGCCTGATTGTTGCTATATTAGCCCGTTATAACTTACATACAGAAACATTTACCCGATTTTGACCTTTAAAGATTTTAATTTTAACGAGCAACTGACTGAAGGTGTAGATAGCATGGGATTCAAAACCCCTACGCCCATTCAGCAATTGGCCATACCTGTGATATTGGAGGGTAAGGATATTATTGCCTGTGCCCAAACAGGAACCGGCAAAACAGCATCTTACCTGTTACCTGTTTTAAACCAGATTGGCCCTACGCCCAGCCACCAGATCAGCACACTTATTTTAGCGCCCACACGCGAGCTTGCCCAGCAAATAGACCAGCAGGTGGAAGGCCTGGCATACTTTACCGAAATCAGTTCGGTAGCTATTTTTGGCGGCGGCGACGGCATGGCTTATGAAAACCAGAAGCGCGGCCTGCAAAACAAGGTGGATATTGTAATTGCCACTCCTGGCCGGCTCATTGCTTTTTTAAACTCAGGTGCGCTGAAACTAAACCATCTGAAATATTTGGTTCTTGATGAAGCTGACCGTATGCTGGATATGGGTTTCCAGGAAGATATTATGCGCATAGTAAGCTACCTGCCCGGCAACCGGCAAACGCTTCTTTTTTCGGCAACTATGCCGCCTAAAATTCGCAAGCTTGCCGGCTCCATTCTAAAGGATCCGGAGCAGATTAATATTGCCATTTCGCAACCTGCCGAAGGCATTAATCAGATCGTTTACAAGGTATACGATGAGCAAAAAACCAAACTGATAGTACATCTTCTAAAAAGCGGTTTATACACCAGTACCATCATTTTTGCGTCGACCAAAGAAAAAGTAAAAGCACTTTACAAAGACTTGAAATCAAGGCAGATCAATGCCAACGCTTTTCACTCAGACATGAAGCAGAACGAGCGGGAGGAGATTTTGCTGGAATTCAAAAACAAACAACTCCCGGTGATTATCGGTACGGATGCCCTATCGCGCGGTATTGATGTGGAAGGTATTGATTTGGTTATCAATTATGATGCTCCGCCCGATCCTGAAGATTACGTACACCGTATTGGCCGTACTGCACGTGCTGCCACAACCGGCACTGCCATTACGCTGATCAATGAGCGCGATCAACGTAAGCTAAAAAGTATTCAGGAGCTTATTGATAAAGAAATTACGGAAGGTATTTTACCGCCTGAATTGGGCGAGGCACCAGTGTTTAAAAACACACCCTCAAACGACAGAAACAAAAACCGCCGCTGGAATAACAAGAAAGGACCGGCACGTAAAGGAAACAAGCCGCAGAATAATAAACCGGCCCCTTCTGCATAAAAAATTTCTAATGGCCCGCTTTACAGCGGGCCATTATGCTTTGCGGCCATTAATTAACAGGCAAAGCGCTTATGCGTATAAATCATGATACAATACCTGCTGCATTGTTTCTGCAATGGGCAATTTACTATATTGGCTTCATGAAATTTAATACTACTCACCTATCCTTTTTGCCACTTAAAAGTGGCTCCAAAGCATTGCTTTTGGGTTTGCTGATGGCATCGGCAACATCCCGGGCGCAAACCAAAGACCCCATAGTTGATCAGATTGTAAAAGAGGGCACAGACAATTCCCAGCTCGAAAAACTGGCTCAGGAACTGCTTGACGGTATTGGTGCACGTTTGGTAGGCACGCCGCAAATGAAACAGGCCAACGACTGGGCGGTAGCCAAATACCAAAGCTGGGGTGTAAACGCACGTAACGAAAAATGGGGTGAGTGGCGTGGCTGGGAACGCGGTGTGTCGCATATTGATATGGTTTACCCGCGTGTAAGATCGCTGGAAGGCACACAACTGGCCTGGAGCCCCGGAATGGGTAAAAGGACGGTAACTGCCGAAATGGTTATTTTACCTGATCTGGCAGATTCTGTAGCCTTCAAAAGCTGGCTGCCCACGGTGAAAGGTAAGTTTGTAATGATTTCGATGAACCAGCCTACCGGCCGGCCTGACTATAACTGGCAGGAATTTGCTACTAAAGAATCATTCGACAAAATGAAAGCAGCGCGTACCGCACAAACCGAGGCATGGCGCAGCCGCATACTGAAAACCGGCCTTAACTCACGTACACTTCCGGTAGCGCTTGAAAAAGCCGGTGCAGCAGGTATTATTACCTGTAACTGGTCGGCAGGGTTTGGCGTGGATAAAATTTTTAGCGCCTATACTAAAAAAGTACCTACGCTGGATATTGCCCTGGAAGATTATGGCTTGTTATACCGCTTAACCGAAGCAGGTAAAAAACCACAAATCCGCGTACATGCCGAATCGAAAGAACTGGGCGTGGTGCCAACATTTAACACGATAGCCGAAATTAAAGGCTCAGAAAAGCCTGATGAATACGTAATACTGTCGGCCCACTTTGATTCATGGGATGGTGCCAGCGGTGCAACCGATAATGGTACTGGCACTCTTACGATGATGGAAGCGATGCGTATTCTGAAAAAGATTTACCCTAATCCTAAACGTACTATTTTAGTTGGCCATTGGGGCAGCGAAGAAGAAGGACTTAACGGCTCACGTGCTTTTGTACAAGATCATCCCGAAATTGTAAATAACCTGCAGGCACTGTTTAATCAGGATAATGGCACCGGCCGCGTGGTAAGCATACAAGGTCAGGGCTTTGTGCATGCGTACGATTACATTGGCCGCTGGTTATCCAAAGTTCCCGCCAACATACGCGATCAGATCCAAACCAGTTTCCCGGGCATGCCTGGCGGCGGCGGGTCTGACTTTGCCTCGTTTGTAGCAGCAGGGGCTCCGGCATTCTCGTTAAGCTCCAACAGCTGGTCATATGGTAACTATACCTGGCACACCAACCGCGATACGTATGATAAAATTGTGTTTGATGATGTACGCAACAACGCCATACTAACGGCTATACTGGCTTACATGGCATCCGAAGATCCAAACAAAACATCACGCGAGCGCATGGTGATGCCTGTTAACCCGCAAACCGGCGAACAATATAAATGGCCTGCTGTAACCCAGCCAACCCGCCGAGGCGGACTGGATAAATAGCAGCAAGCGCAGACCAACACAAGGGCGAATAGTAAAACACTATTCGCCCTTGTGTTTATATAGTATTCTTCACAACGATGTTACGTAATTTAGCCACCCAACTAGCTTACAAGCAAACATTGTACAAGAGCATGAAAAAATGCTACATAAAACTTAGTTGTGCTTAATGGATATTTGAACAAGTAGGTATAGCCTAAGCCGTTACTGATAACCTAAAATAAAGCATGTAATAAGGTACAAAAACATGCTTGGAATAACCAATTGGTACAAACCGCATCAATGAAGACTAAATACTTGCTAAGCACTATGGCGCTGGCTGCCGGTATGGCCGCATGCCAAACCGCGCGTGCTCAATACCCTAATATTCCGCCATCAGTACAAGCCGTGGCCGATTCTGCACTGGCGGCCGAGCAGCGCAGTTCGGATGCAGCATGGGAAAAAGCGCTGCCCATCATTCAGCGTGATGAGAAGAACGGCAAGCCGTTTATCCCCTGGGCAGCCAAACCGTCCGATTTACCGCAAGCTAAAATTCTGGCTTTCCCGGGTGCTGAGGGTGGTGGAGCCTACGCCTTTGGCGGGCGCGGTGGTAAGGTATTCGTGGTAACCAGCCTGGCCGACCGTGGCCCCGGCACCCTGCGCGAGGCCTGCGAGCAAGGTGGCGCACGTATTATTGTGTTTAACGTGGCGGGTATTATTCAGTTAAAAAGCCCGATCATCATCCGGGCGCCGTACATTACCATTGCCGGGCAAACCGCTCCGGGCGATGGAGTTTGTGTAGCCGGTGAATCTGTTTGGATCAATACCCATGATGTGGTGATACGCTATATGCGTTTTAGGCGGGGCGCTACCGATGTAGCCCGCCGCGATGATGCCCTGGGTGGCAACCCGGTGGGTAATATCATCATTGACCACGTTTCGGCCAGCTGGGGATTAGACGAGAATATGTCAATTTACCGCCACGTGTACGACCGTAATGGCGCCAAGCAGGAAAAGATGCCTACGGTAAACGTCACCATCCAGAACTCTATTTTTTCGGAAGCACTGGATACCTATAACCATGCATTCGGCAGTACCATTGGCGGCTTGCACAATGCCTTTGTACGCAACCTCTGGGCCAACAATATCAGCCGTAACCCATCAGTAGGTATGTACGGCGATTTCAACTTTGTAAACAACGTAATATTTAACTGGTGGAACCGCAGCGCCGATGGCGGCGACAATAACTCATTGTTCAACTTCATCAATAACTACTACAAGCCCGGCCCCATTACACCGCTGGATAAACCCATAGGTCATCGCATTTTGAAACCGGAATCGGGCCGCGCCAAGGATAAATCAACGCTGTTTGGGCGGGTATACGCCAGCGGCAATATCATTGAGGGTAACGAGCGCGTTACTAAAAACAACTGGGATGGCGGCATACAAATTGGTGATATGGCTGATGCCGGTCGCTATACAGATAGTATCCGGTCTGACAAACCCTTCCCAATGCCGCAGATCAAAATGTTAACTGCCAGCAATTCCTATCAATATGTGCTGGCAAACGTTGGCGCTACCCTGCCTAAACGTGATGCGGTTGACAGCCGCATAGTACAGGAAGTAAGAACCGGTAAAATTACCTATGCAGAGGGCTATGCTAACAGCAAAGGCAGCCAGTATCTGAAACATCGCCTGCCCGATGATTCCTATAAACAAGGCATCATCACCGACCCGGCACAGGTTGGCGGTTACCCGGCATACAAAGGCACGCCTTACAAAGATACCGACAGTGATGGCATGCCCGATGTTTATGAAACCAAGCATGGCCTAAACCCGCGTAACGCTGCAGACGCCGTTTTGCAGGCCAAAGGAGAAAACGGCTATACCAATATAGAAGTATACCTGAACAGCATTGTTCCGCTCAACCAGGTGGTACCGGCTATAAAATAATTGCGCCTCAAAACTCTATTCAATAAAAAACGACCAGCCTTAAACAGGTTGGTCGTTTTTATTTGTGCGGATTTCCTATAATCAGTAAACAATTTTAGTAGCCGAAACTTAATTAGAAGTAACTATTTAGGAGAGCGAGCGTATGAATCCGATTTATGTTGCCATTGGCCAGCAAACCTTTAAAATTTTACCTGATACCCAGGCCCATGCCGACGGGCATGCGGTAATTACCCACACCTATCACGTATTTAAAGACGAGCGGGACAATGACGATATTACCCGTCAACCCAATCTCGATCTTAACATCTCCAACCCGGATTATTTTGGGTACATAACCTTTGAGCTGCCGGGCCGGATGTTTACTTACACATCAAACGGCAGTTACGAGCTCAGCAATGAAGATATTGAACAACTGATTGAACAGATCAATCATTACCGCGATCATCCGGAATTGTGGCGTTATTAAGTCAATCGTTGTTTAAATGCAGCGTTTCAAATTCTGTACGAATTTCGCTATCTAGGTCAAACAGGTTCTGCAAGGCAACCTGAATACGCGAGTAGCTCCCCCATTTAACCAGGCACTGCTCCCAGATCTTTTCAAAACTGGTTATGCTGGATATAATCTGTATTACATAATGCACTGATGCCTCGGGCTGCTCAAATTCAATATCATCCAGTACATGCAGTTGTTTCATGATATCGTACATGAGGTACGGTACCCGTTTATTGGCAATTACCCTAATGTTGGTTTCGGCACCATAAATGCGCGAGTTGTACACCGGTTCGGTATTGATTTTTTGTGCCTCGATGTAGGTTAGTACAATATTTTTCAGTGCTTGCTGAATTTGCTGTAATTCGTCAGTCATGTGGCAGTGTGTTTACGTATAGGCCAAATGTATCAACAACTACGCCTGCCATGCCAAAAGGCATTGCCTATTTCTCTACATCGGCACACAAGTTACTAACACTGCTGTTGAGAATTCCACAAAACAAAAAACCAATAAGCTATTTATCAACTACATAGCAGCCACTTGCAAGTAAATCTATTAACGGCATTTTGTAAACCGCTAATGTTCCGTTAAAACCGATTTTGAAAACCAGTGGTTATACTAAAAACTAAATAGCTATGCGATCAATCTGGAAAGGTTCTATCGGGTTCGGACTGGTTAACATTCCAATCAAATTATATTCGGCCGTACAAAGCAGCTCGCTTGATCTGGACATGCTCGACAGCCGCGATCACTCACGCATTCGTTTTTTGCGCGTGAATGAACATACGCATAAAGAAGTGCCATATGATAAAATAGTGCGTGCCTATAAAATGGACGATGATTATGTGGTACTGGAAGAGCAGGATTTTGCAGACGCCAGTCCTGAAAAAAGCAAGCTTATCAACATTGAGCATTTTGTAGAGGCCGAAGAAATTAACCCTATGTTTTATGAAACTTCCTACTATGCCGAGCCCGACGGCAAAAATGCCAAAGCCTATGCGCTGCTGCTACAGGCGCTCAAAAAGTCGGGCAAGGCTGGCTTAGGTCGCTTTGTACTGCGCAATACCGAAAACCTGTGCGTAATACATCCGGTAGAAAATGCGCTGGTTATCACCCGTATACGGTTTGCCCAGGAACTGCGCAACCAGGACGACTTGAAGCTACCCGATGATGAGAGTGTAACCAAGAAAGAACTGGACATGGGTTTAGCGCTCATTAAGCAATACACCGAAGATTTTGATGTATCAGAATTTAAAAACGAGTACTCAACTGAACTGCTGAAAATCATCCGTGCAAAAGCCAAAGGCAAACGCCCAACCATCAAGAAAATGAAGGTGGCTAAAACCAGCAGCACCGACCTGTACGAGCAATTGATGGAAAGCCTGCAAACCCGGAAAGGAGCATAAAATATGAGTTTGGAAAAGTATGAGGCCAAGCGCAATTTCAATAAAACAGCTGAACCTAAAGGAGGCAAAAGTAAAGGCAAGGCGCTATCCTTTGTAGTACAACGGCATCATGCATCGCACTTGCATTATGATTTCAGGCTGGAGCTGGATGGCGTGCTCAAAAGCTGGGCGGTGCCCAAAGGCCCGTCCATGAATCCCGGCGACAAGCGGTTGGCCATGATGGTGGAAGATCACCCGTATGATTACCAGTTTTTTGAGGGCGTGATACCCAACGGCGAGTATGGTGCAGGCGTAGTTATTACGTGGGATCATGGCACTTACGAATCGTTGGCCGAAGACCGCAAACAGGATGTTAAAACCCTGCACGCGGGATTGCACTTGGGCAATTTAAAATTCAAGCTGCACGGGCAAATTTTGCAGGGTGAGTTTGCGCTGGTAAAACTGCACAACCGCGATGGCGATGATAACTCCTGGCTGCTTATTAAACATAAGGACGAGTTTGCTGTGACCAGCAAATTTGACAGTGAAGCCTTTGTACCCGACAACATCAAGGAACTGAAGAACAATAAAACGGGTAAAGTAAAATCGCTACCCAAGCACCCGCTTGTTGGCGTAAATCAACCGGCAAAAAAGGCAAAATCTTCCAAAAAGCAGGATGAGGATAAAGCTGATAACGCCTACAAACCCATGCTGGCCAAGCTGGAAGAAAAAGTATTTGACGACCCGAACTGGCTGTATGAACCTAAGCTGGATGGCTACCGGGCCATTGGCTACACCAATAAGGCTGCTGCGCTGATATCGCGCAACGGGCTCGATTTTGGCAACAAGTATGAAAAGGTATTAAACAGCTTAAAAGCCATTGAACGCGAAGCCGTACTGGATGGCGAAATTGTACTGGAGGATGAGCATGGCCGCAGCGATTTTCAGGATCTGCAAAACTATGCATCCGAAAAAAACAAGCTTACGCTACGGTACTACGTGTTTGACCTGCTTAGCTTGGACGGGCATGACCTGCGCAGTATGCCGCTCATTAAACGCAAAGAACTGTTGCGTGCGTTGATGGATACCTTCCCGGCTGATGCGCCGATGCAATATGTATCCCATTCCACTGGTAATGGCACGGAATTGCTGGTGCAAGCCCAGAAAGAAGGTTGGGAAGGCATTATTGGTAAAGACAGCCATAGCGTTTACGAGAACGGCCGCCGGTCTGACCGGTGGTTGAAGTTCAAAATTCAGGTATCGCAGGAAGCCATTATTTGCGGCTATACCCAACCCAAAGGCAAGCGGCAATATATCGGCTCGCTGATATTGGGTATCAACCAGGGGGATGAAATTAAATATGTAGGCAACTGCGGCACCGGCTTTGATACCGAAACACTGAAAGATTTACATGGGCGGCTTGAACCGCTCGAAACCGGCCTTAAACCATTTAAAGACAAAGTAAGCTACCACGGCCCTATTACCTGGGTAAAGCCCGAACTGGTATGCGAAGTGTTTTATGCCGAGTGGACAGCCGACGGCATTATGCGCCACCCGGTATTTAAAGGATTACGTATGGACAAAGAAGCAAACAATGTGTTAAAGGAAGTAGCCGGCGATAGCGGTCAGCTTCCAGACGAGGAGATAGTGAGCTATGGCAGCAAAAAAGTAAAGCTCACGCATCAGCACAAACTATTCTGGAAAAAAGAAGGCATTACCAAAGGCGAATTACTGCATTATTACAAGGATATAGCGCCGCATATCCTGCCTTTTCTGAAAGGTAAGGCCTTATCTATGCGCCGCCAGCCGAATGGAATTGATGATCCGGGCTTTTTCCAAAAAGATGTGGATGAAAGCCATTTGCCAGAGTGGATCAAAACCGAGAAACTTTATTCTGAAAGTAACGATAAGGATATTAATTACATCATTGGTCAGGACGAAGCAACCCTGTTGTATGTGGTAAACTTAGGATGTATTGAAATCAATCCGTGGCTCAGCAATTACAAAACGCCCGAAAACCCGGATTACGTGGTGATTGACATTGACCCGCACGACGTGCCGTTTACCGAGGCGGTTGAAGTTGCATTAAAAACCAAAGAGATTTTTGACCGGATGAAGCTAAAAGTCTTTATCAAAACATCCGGCTCTAAGGGCCTGCATATTTACTGCTACTTGGGCGGCAAATACGACTATGATTTTGTAAAGACCTTTGCCGAATATGTGGCCAACGTGGTACATGATGAGTTACCCAAAACTACCAGTGTAGAACGCAACCCGGCCAAACGCAAAAACAAAACTTATATCGACTTTTTGCAGAACCGCCGTGGCCAAACCATTGCAGCCCCCTACTCCGTACGTCCAAAACCCGGCGCAACGGTATCCACACCGCTACACTGGCATGAAGTGAACGACAGCCTATCGCTGGCCAACTTCACCATCCATACAATTAAAGACCGCTTGGCTAACGTAGAAGACCCTTGGCAGGACTTACATAAAAAAAAGCAGGATTTAAAGAAGGGATTAGAAAGAATGAAGAGTGAAAAGGGCTGATGAGAACAGTTTATACATTAGGAAGTGTAGTAAGTTCTCGGCCTACATAGTACCACCAAACTTACATCGCCTCCGATTTACTACAGTGAGCAGATAACAAAAAGTTTGACACCACTAACGATAGTGAAAAACGCAAGCAGTACGTCCAAAGCCAAACAAATTGCCTAATTTTCGTCCCTGTTTCGTTTAGCATCATATTATGAACGATAATCCGCAACTCAGAACCGTTAACGTAATGCGTTATGTAACGCCTTTGCGCGAAGGCGGTTCGCTGCCGGCCATTGCCGAGGCAGATGATGAATTTTTATATGTACTTAAATTCCGGGGTGCCGGGCAGGGTGTAAAGGCTTTGATTGCCGAACTGATTGGTGGCGAGATAGCCCGGACGCTGGGCTTCAAAATACCGGAAATTGTGTTTGCCAACCTGGATACAGCTTTTGGCCGCTCGGAGCCCGATGAGGAAATACAGGATTTGCTGAAAGCCAGTGTAGGTTTAAACCTGGCACTGCACTACCTGTCGGGTGCCATAACGTACGATCCTGTGCTGACCACGCTTGATGAAAAGCTGGCATCGCAGATTGTATGGCTGGATTGCTTGCTGACAAACGTTGACCGTACACCCCGTAATACCAATATGCTGATGTGGCACAAGGAGCTTTGGCTTATTGACCATGGCGCGGCGCTATACTTTCATCACTCGTGGCAAAATTGGGAAGAGCAGGCTAAAAAACCATTTACGTTGATCAAAGACCATGTACTGCTGCCCCAAGCCAGCGAACTGGAAGCTGTGGATGCGGAGTTCCGTACGCTGTTAACATCAGAACGTATAAGAGCAATTGTAAACCTTGTACCCGACGAATGGCTTACAGGCGGTTCAATCGAAGAAACTGCTGCCGAGCGACGTGAGGTTTATGCCCGCTTTTTAGAGATACGGGTTGCATCATCAGAAACATTTGTAAAAGAAGCGCAAAATGCCAGAGCCACACTTATTTGAGTATGCCGTAATACGCGTTGTACCCAGGGTGGAGCGCGAGGAATTTTTAAATATCGGCGTGATATTATATTGCCCCAAACAAAAGTTTTTGCAATGCCAGTTCACTATCAATGAAGACCGCATACGTGCATTTGCACCCGTGCTGGATATTGACGAACTGAAAGGTAACATCGAAGCATTTGAGAAAATATGTAACGGTGGAAAAGGTGGTGGGCCTATTGGTATGCTGGATATCGCATCGCGTTTCAGGTGGCTTACTGCTACCCGCAGTACGGTGGTACAGGCATCCAAAGTACACCCCGGCTTGTGCAACTGCGAGGCGCACCAAACTTTAACCAAACTACACGCACAGCAAGTGCTCTAAGTGATAAGCGTTGTATGAAGCTAACCAAATCATCGCCATTGCAAAAGCTGCTGGATACCCTGCCCCAACAAGGCAAAGTATGCTGGATAGGCATTCGCCCTCAGCGCAAGGCACCACTGCTTTCATTAAATGAGGTAGAGGCGCTAACTTTAAAAGGACTTGCAGGCGATCACTTTTCGGGTTCAGCCGGCAGTAAGCGGCAGGTTACCCTCATACAACAAGAACACCTGGATGCTATTGCGTCTATCATGCAACTGCCGGATCTGTCGCCGGGCATAATACGGCGTAACATTGTAGTTAAAGGGATCAACCTGCTGGCTTTAAAAGATAAAACTTTTTGGGTGGGCAATACTTTATTGGAATACACCGGCGAATGCCATCCATGCTCGCGTATGGAAGAAAATTTAGGTGCAGGTGGTTACAACGCCGTGCGTGGCCATGGCGGTATTACCGCGCGCATATTACAAGGCGGTATTATCAGCGTTGGCGATGCGGTAAAGATGAACGGTATCGATGAACGTTTACCTGCTACTGATTTATTTACAGGGTTGTAATAAAAGCTTTATACAATTGATCTCTGACTGCTCATATCTATGCTATTTAATAATTGATTAACCGTCAGATTAATCTCCCTTAATACAACGAGGATAGCTTTGATGCTTACATAAACCAATACTTTATGAAGCACTATTTACTTTCTGCTCTCCTGATTGCCAGCCTGGCAGGCTGTAAAAAGGACAATCAGCCTACCGATCCGGAAACCGAGTTTTTGTAAACGAAGACCCGGCTACGTTTGCCGAAACAGGTTCGCTTGATATTGGCGATGCCGGTGCTGCCGAAATATCAGCCTTTGACCCAACTACCAACCGTTTGTTTGTTGTAAACAATGGCACGGTGAACAAGATAGATATCATTGATTTTAAAGACTCGGCACACATGAGCGTTATCACTTCCATCAGCATGGCGCCTTATGGCGGCTCGGTTAACAGTGTATCCGTATCAGATGGCAAGCTAGCTGCCGCAATCGAATCAACCGACAAACAGGCCAATGGTAAAATTGCCGTTTTTAAAACCAGCGATTACAGCGAAATAAAGGTGATTAACGTAGGTGCATTGCCCGATATGGTTACCTTTTCGCCCGATGGCAAATATATTCTGACAGCCAACGAGGGCGAGTACCGACGGCAATGAAATTGATCCAAGCGATAAAGATAACGGCATGACGCTGGCAAAATGGAACGTAAAAGGCGTTTATATGCCCGATGCTATTGCCGTACTTGAATCAAACGGTACCCCCTATTTATTTACCGCCAACGAGGGCGATGCCCGTGAGTATTCGGCCTTTAGTGAGGTTAAACGTATTAAAGACAAAGACGTAAAACTGGATGCAGCTAAATTCCCGAATGCAGCTACGCTGAAACAGGATGAGCAGTTAGGCCGCTTAAACATCACGACGACACTGGGCGACACTGATGGCGACGGTGACCTGGACGAGCTGTATTCCTTCGGTGCGCGTTCTTTCAGCGTTTGGAACGGCAATGATGGCAAGCAAGTATTTGACAGCAAAAACGAAGTTGACGTTAAAGCCATTGCTGCCGGTATCTATGATGACGGCCGCAGCGACGATAAGTCTGTAGAGCCCGAAGGTATAACCATTGGCAAAATAGGCAAAAAGAACGTTGCTTTTGTAGGTTTGGAAAGAGCCGATGCCGTAGCCGTTTATGATGTTACCGATCCGGCCAAACCTGCATTTTTACAATTGCTTAAATGCGGCGATGCGCCGGAAGGTGTGCTTATCATCCCGGCAAAAAACAGCCCTACCAAAAAGAGCCTGCTGGTTGTAAGTAGCGAGAACGACGGTGTTATAAAAGTATATACACCTAAAACCATATAAGTAAATCGCCGGAATAAATAAGGGCCTATGCTAAGCATCAGGCCCTTATTTACTTTAATCAAGGCTTCATCATGTGCTTGTTCATGGCCGAATCAACCTGATCTGTGATTATGAACTGCCTTACTTTGCCCTTTTCCCAAGCATTGGCATTAGGGTCAACCTGTGGCATAGGGATGTCGGCCCGGTTTCGCTTCTTTTCTTCTTTTGATACGTTGAACCGCTTATCTCTGTCGGCCACGGCTGCGGGGTTAAGCTGCCCTTCTTTGGTAAAGCCCATCATCAGCATAGGCATCCCCATAGGCAAGGTACGGTCCTGATCGGTATGCCAGGTATGGATGGTTTTACCGTAGGTGGACACAATCTTTTCCATCAACTCATGCTCCGCCTTTTCGGGCAGTCCCGGCGCAATTAACTCGCCTGATTTTACCTCGTAATGGTGGCTGTGCCACAGCAACTTTTCCTTCTCGGGCAACGTCTTGAACAGCTTAGCGGTAATGATATACTCTACCCCCATTAACTTGGCATCTTTACCGTTGCCATCAAATATAATGGCCTGATACATATCATTATTTAACTGCGATACATAGTGATGCGCCTCCATTTGGGCATGCAGGTTGCCGTTATAAAAGTGAAAGCCATCCAGGTAAGTATTAAAGGTACTTAGTGGCGTTTTATCCTGTATCAGGTCGGCCCCGGTTTCCAACATTTTGTCTTTGCCGGTTTTCTCGCCGCCTTTGGCCTCCACGTTCGACGAGGTGTTGTTGCCACCGCAACTGTAAAATAATGCCAGCAAACAGGCTGTAATGCTCAAGCGGCTAACTTGCCTTATGATATTATCTAAAATCATTATACAATCTTTATTACAACGGATATGGTTAAAGCACCGGCTTATAAAACAACAAAAGCCGGTTGCAAACCAGCTCTTGTTAAATGTTTAGAGATTCTTTTATTGAGTAACAGCACCTGTGGTACCTAATTTAGAAACAATAGCCTGTGCCTGAACCAGGTGTTGTTTTAACAAAGGCAGTGTTTTAACGGCAAAAGCTTTCAGATCCGGTTCGGGAACGGTATGCGTTGCAGTTTCAAACAACTCAATAGTTTTTTGGTGATCAGCTACCATCATGGTCATGTACATGCGGTCAAACTCGGCGCCTGAAGCATTTACCAGCATACTGTCTGGTGCAGCTGCCTCAACAGGTGGTTTTGGTAGTTTATAGCCTTTGGCTTTCACTAAAGCCATCATTTGCTTGGTAGCCATTTTGTGGTGCTCAACCATTTGGTCACCATATTTTTTAACTTCTGCATCTTTTGCTTTAGTACCGGCCAGTTTACCGGTAACAATCTCTTTCATGTTGGCCACGGTAGCATTGGTAATAAAATCGGCAGATGCCGGATCCGGTGTTTTACTTTGTGCAAACGAAACCTGCGTAATGATTGCACCTAGTACGATTAAATAGGCGATGATCTTTTTCATAAATCCTGATGTTAGTTTGTTTATTGCTTAATTAACACCATCAGAAAATTACTGTTTTTAATTATTAATAAATAATATTTACTTAACCTTTCATGTAAGCTTCCTGCAAAACTGCAATATCAATTTTGCCCATTTGCATGAGGGCCTGCATTACGTTTTGCGACTTTGCGGCATCCGCTCCCTTTAATAGTTCAGCCAACGCATCAGGCACAACCTGCCATGATAAGCCAAACTGATCTTTAAGCCAGCCACACCTGCCCGGCTCGCCACCATCAGCTAATTTTTCCCAGTAGTAATCTACCTCTTCCTGCATTTGGCAATTGATAACAAAAGATATTGCTTCCGTAAATTTGTAATGCGGCCCGCCATTTAGCGCTATAAACTTTTGCCCGTTAAGCGTAAACGTAGCGGTCATTAGAGAACCTGCCGGGCCGGGGCCAGCATCGCCGTAACGGACCACCTTACCAATTTCTGCTTCTTTAAAAACAGATGTATAAAACGTAAGGGCTTCTTCCGCATTATTATTGAACCATAAAAAAGGTGTGATTGACGGCATAAGTTTAAATTTACTAATTAGTTAAACAATTGATTATTAATATCTACGATACAAACATAACATTAAACCTTGTAGTGAAACATGTGTAATTCCGACAAATAGCGGCCTATTCGCGACGGCATATTGCAATCAACGCTGAGCGCATCTCACGCGGCAACACAAACAGTTCTGATTAAAGTGTTGTTAACATTCACATGATATGGAATAGTGAAGGCGGTTATTATGCAGGTACCAGTAATGTGGTACTACCTGTGCCCAACAAGCAGTTCTTTCCGGCTGAATTTCAAAACAAAAGCAGGCTTGCTTATTATGCATCGTTGTTTAATAGTGTAGAGATCAATAGCACTTTTTATAAGGTACCGATGGCATCAACCATTGCCAAATGGGCAATTGAAGTACCGGATACCTTCAGGTTCACTTTTAAGCTTTGGCAGGATATCACCCATAATGCCGGGCTAAAGTTCGATAGTGCAGCTGTGCAACGCTTTATGAATGTAATTAGCTATGCCGGTGATAAAAAAGGCTGTTTGCTGATACAGTTTCCGCCAAGCACAAATATTAACCTGCCGCAGCTACAATATCTGCTGAGCGAAATTAAGCATGCTGATGTATCGGCCAATTGGCCCCTTGCCGTCGAATTCAGGCACCGCTCATGGTATAATGACGATGTATACGATTTACTTGACGAGCATGGCGTTGGTATGGTACTGCATGATTTGCCAGCCTCGGCAGCACCTTTGCGTATAGGCGAGGCTGACTTTGTGTATCTGCGTTTTCATGGGCCGAATGGCGGTTACCGCGGCAGCTACGCTGATGAGTTTTTATATGAGTATGCCCAGTACATCCAGGAATGGATGCAGGATGGCAAAACAGTATATGCCTACTTTAACAACACCATGGGCGAAGCGGTAAAAAACCTGCAAACACTGAACAATTACATGCAGGAAAGCTAACTGCTTCATTTCTCTAAGAGCAGGTTAAAACATTACAATGTAAGCAATAAGAATATTACGTCGCTCTTTCCATATATTTACCTCGCCTGCTTGAGCTATAATATGATGTTTGTCTTATCGAAAGTACTACTGTTCATCACCTTCCCGATCACCTGGGTATTCATCATTTTTATAAGCGCCATTATCTTAAAAAAGCCACACGTTAAACAGCGGTTATGCATTGTCGGCGTATTACTGTTATATACTTTTTCTATACCGTTTTTTCTGAACGTTTATGCCAAGCTATGGTCTTATCCAAGCACGTCGTTAAACCTACATAAAACGTATAGCTGCGCCATTATTTTGGGTGGATTTTCATCCAGAAAGGCAGATAAGACAGGCTACTTCAATGGAGCGGCCGACCGTTTTATACAAGCATTAAAATTGAAAGCAACAGGAAAAGCATCGCACCTGTTAATTACCAGCGGAAATGCCAGCTTAAGACCCGACACTACAAGCGAAGGCGTATGGGTGGGCAGGCAGTTAAAAGAACTGAATATTCCGGATAGCAGTATCTTGATTGAAAGCAAATCGAGAAACACGATAGAAAACGCGCTGTTTACCCGGCAGTTACTTAAAACCCAAAACCTGAAGCCGCCATACCTGCTTGTAACGTCCGACTTTCATATGCGCCGTGCAATGCTCATATTTAAGCATACCGGAATTGACGTAATCCCCTACACTTGCCATTACATAGCTGGTACAGATAAAATCAGCCTGAACTCATTTTGGCCCCATAGCGACGTACTTTATACCTGGGAAATATATACGAAAGAGTTGGTCGGATACGTGGTAGCTCGGCTGCATAAGTATTAATTAGCACCACATGGAGATACTATGGACATTAGCCTATTTTCAAGCTTGATTGTTGAGAATATTGTAGCACATTATCAGTACGACGCCGAGCCATCAGTTAAGATAATTGATGTTAATTACTTGTGTGCTAATCATAATAATGATTCTGCCAGTCTTCTAAATTGAACAGTTAACGAAATCCTATACCAATAATTCGTTCTCTTAAAAACCCCCATTAATCAGCTGAATATAAAAGCTACACAGTTTGGTATACAGTTTATAAATGCCTGCAACAATACAAATTTGCCATGCTACCTTGGTATAAATTAATTTTGCTATGGCTCATCAGGATATCACCCAAATCACTTTTACCACTAAATTTAAGGATGTTTTAGGGCTGTTAGCTTTACTGGCTTTAGGCTTTTTTATTATCTTCCTTATGCTTCCTTATTTAGAAGCTTTTATGTTAAGCCGAACATAAGGTTCAAACCATTTTGATTTTATTAAGCGCATTGCCCCGGCCTAGTGTTTGGATATGAACAATTTTTTGTCATCCACGTGGGAGCGAATTATCCGGGGTCGGTTTCGCGACCGGACTAAATAGCTATGTAATTGTGCGTGTGCTTCTTGATATATTAGATTCCGGCTCACGACCGTTATAGCAAAATCTATTTTACAAAGCGCAGCTCATTACGCATCTTATTAGAGGTCTGGGTGAAATGACTCATTGGCACTGACTTCCTTTTAAAGTTTATCACATAGCTATGTTAAAATTTGGTAAAAAGAGATGTACATTGATTATGGTTAGCTTTTACCCTAAAAGAGTGTGCAGACGGTTGCTGATTTGTCAGTAAGAATGAATATTAATTTTTGACAGCTTTAATTTAATCGTAATCAGCACCTAAACTGCGTTTGGGTGATAAACATTTCTTGATTGAAATGTGATTTTATATCGAATCCTCTTCCTAGTTAAGCCATTGTACATAGCTAAGAGCAAGCGTCTTTTCACAGTTGATCTTGGTTTTGAACTTATTTAACTATGAGACAAAAACTCATGTAATTTCTTTGATTTTCGAAATACAATTACTACTTTTCTAGTAATCTAACCATCACAAATGAAAAAAATTCCTACTTCCTGCCGCGGTGTTGTCTCCCTGTATTTTTTCACACTCATTTTTATAATTTTTAGCTGTAGGAAAGACAATCGTGGAGAACATAACGAGCTTAGAAGCCCCAATGATAAATTTGATTACAGCGAGTATAAAATACTCTATGAAAACTCGTTTAAAACATATAAATCTTTTTCATTAGGCGAAAGATTATTTAATGCTATCAAAGGAAGAGACCTTATGTGGGATAAAGGCTATGTTTTTGAGCGAAGCGATAGTAGCCTTGTTGCGGAGTTTACCATGGTTGTTGATTCTACCATCATCTGTTATGCCCCACCTGCAACAGCCGCGAAGAAAACGTTTGCCAATAAAACAGATGCGGTGTTCCTAACATTTCACAATGGCTCGAGGATGAACTTTTACATGAAAGTGGTTGAAGATATTTCTGAACACAAGGAAAAGCCGCTGATCAACGCCGTTCATTACACCGATATTCCGGCAGGCTTTACGGGTATGGTTTATTATTTTACGTTTGATCACAAATTCATCAATGGTTGGATGTACAAAAACGGGGCGCTCACTGCCGAGGCTACCTTGGTTCCCTCCCTCGGTAATTCAACGGATACGAAAGTACTTTCAACCGGTTCAGTAAGTAAACCGCTTAACATGGCACCCAATTGTGAGACTTACGAAACCAAGTTTTATAACTGCTACTATGGATCCTGGACAAGCAATGGCGTTACTTATTCATCAGAGGTAACCTGCGACTACATGTATTCAACCACCACTACAGTTTGTACAGGCACCGGAAGTGGTGGTGGCGGTTCCGTTGGTGGTGGTGGTGGCGGTGGCGGCGGCGGGACCACTCCCAATCCTAATCCTTGTGTGCCTGTTATAGAACAACCACAAGTTGTCAGTATTAAGGTTATCGCAGGCAAAAATCAGGTATTAAATGTGCCACCACCGCCACCGATAGGTGTAGATCCTGGAGGAGGCGGCAATCCACCTTGCCCTCCAGTGAGCAACCCACCGCTTACAGATATCGTAAATAATTTAACCGGATGCAATTATGCGGTGGTTGAAAAGTTGAGGAGCAAAGATTTAAAGGGACAGGTAGCTGGAATTATGCAAAGCACATTTGGTACAACAGATAAAGTGAACGCAGTATTCATTGAGAGTACCGATACCTATACCAGGCCTGCATTCTCGCTTCCTTTGACTGACAGAACGAGAGATGGGATACACTATTATGATTATGAGATAAGAATAAATAAAAATACTCTTCCAAGTGATGCAAGTCAGGAGTTTAAAGCGGCTATATTTATTCACGAATTGTTACATGGCTACTTAACATTCACCAATTCATCTGAAGCGAACACACAGATGCTTCAACACTATGATATTGCAACAAAGTATGTCGATGGAATTGCCCAGTTGCTTACCAATGTATTTGGACTTGATAAAGGTAAAGCTGTCTCTCTTGCAATCGGTGGCGTTAAGGATCTCTCTGTTTCAAATCCGGTTATCTACAATCAAATTTTAAATGCCCATCATACATCTCAAAGCCAGATAAATCTTGATTATGAATTTCAACGTGCCGGCTTGGACGGTACTAAATGTCCATAAAACGAATAGCTATGAAAGCAATAATTATCACCCTAATTCTAACCGCATGCACATTAGCCGGTTTTTGTCAAAAAACATCTGGCATTGGCCCTTTATTGGATGATATAAACCTAATGTCATTAAAGATGATTAAAGAATATCATCCGAATAGGGATTCCGTCGACAATTCATGTCAGGAATTCTGTGTATTCATTAAATTCAATATCAGCGCAAAAGGCAAGCTAACAAATATAGCTTATACACGAACCACCCCGGCTTTTGTTCAGCAAGCCCTTACTAAGGCGTTTAAGGCAATAGAGCCTGCTGTGAAGATCCGGATAACAAGTCAACTGGCTAAAAGGACATACATTCTACCATTGCAGCTGATACATAACGAAGGCTGCGGTTTGCAATACGGATCCTGGCCCAGTCCGGAAGATGAAAAGCTGACAGAAGAAATGAAACAGGTTTACAAAGATCGTCAGCTAAGGTTCAGCCATTCGCCTGTATCTATATGGAATATTACCCATTTTACTGATGGGAACCGTACTGACGCCATTGACTGCATCTTGTTGTCACCACTTCGTAGTGGTGGGATCATATTCTAAGCTCCATTTCATTTGAAATGCAAACCTATAATTTGAGCCTCAATAAGCATTAGAACCTGACTAGATCCTACCTAGCACCAATAGTTGGCCGGAATTTATTTGCATCAAAGTCATAATTGTGATAGAACAACCACAAGTTGTCAGTATTAAGGTTATCGCAGGCAAAAATCAGGTATTAAATGTGCCACCACCACCACCGATAGGCGGAGATCCTGGAGGAGGCGGCAATACACCTTGCCCTCCCGCCAACAATACATCCCCGGCCCTTACAGATATTAAAAACGAGCTAACCGGATGCAATGGCGTTGTGGTCGATAAATTAAAAAACAAAAATATGGTTGGACAAGTAGCGTCGATCATACAAACCACCTTTGGTACAACCGATAAAGTCAATGCAATGTTCATAGAAAGCACTGAAACTTATAACCGACCGGCTTTCTCATTTCCATTGAAGAATGTTACCAAGTCCGATGGCTCCCGGCAATATGACTTTCTGATTAGGGTAAATACGAACGTGTTGCCCAGGGATGCGAGCCAAGAATTTAAAGCTGCTATCTTTGTTCATGAGCTGCTACACGGATATTTAAGCTATGTAAACTCGTCAAAAGCGAATACGCAAATGTTACAGCATTACGACATCGCAACAAAATATGTAAATGGTATTGCCTCACTTCTCAATAATGTGTTCGGGGTAAATATAAATATCGCAACGTCTTTGGCCCTCGGCGGCGTTAAAGATCTTTCTGTGTCGAATCCTACCACTTACAACCAGATCCTCAAAGACCATAACACTACTCAAAGCCAGATTAATGTTGATTATGAATATCAGCGTGCCGGTCTGGAAGGCACCAAATGCCCATAAAACGACTATGTATGAAAGCATTGTTTATCACCCTCATCTTGACCGCGTTTACCTTAAGCGGTTTCAGCCAACATCAACGCCGTATGGCAGCTTTAACGGACGATATCTATAATATTTTTTCTAAAATGATTGACCACTATCACCCCGATAAAGATTCCGTTAATAACTCCTGCCAGGAGTTCTGCGTGTTCGTAAAATTCAACATCAGTAAAAAAGGGAAGTTGTCCAACATCGCTTACACAAAAACCACCCCGGTTTTTGTTCAGCAAGCCCTTATTAAAGCATTCAAAGCTATTGAACCACTGGCTACTATCCGGGTATCCGGAACATTGGCTACAAGAACATACATTCTACCTTTGCAACTGACACATAATGAAGGATGCGGTTTACAGTATGGATCCTGGCCCAGCCCCGAAGACGAAAAGCTGACAGAAGAAATGAAACAAGTTTACAAAGACCGCCAGCTAAGATTTAGCCATTCCCCAGAATCCATATGGAACATAACAAACTTTACAGACGGGCGAAAAGATGTCGTCGATTGCATTCTTCTGTCGCCGTTCCAAAGTGGTGGTATAATATTTTAACCCCATAATGATAAGGTGAAACCAAAATTTAGTTTCACCTTATCATTACAAACATTAAAACCTCACTAAGTCCCACCTAGCTCCTATCGTCGGCCGGAACTTATTGAAATTAAGGTTATAATTGTAGTTTGATATCAAACTAAACCGGTTGATATCAAACTACCCTGGGCCAATGTGAGTAAGCTGCGCGAAGCTGAAATTTGCTGCCACTTGAATACCTAAGTTCGAAAACCGGTTCTTTCTGCTGAACGGTCAGTAGCTTGACGCCACTCACATGAAACTATAAGATCGTTAGAGAATATATCAATGTAGCTTTTATTTGCCTTCATTATCCGTTTCTTTTTTCACTACTGCACCACAGTCAACGAATCAATATAAGCATAATCGAACTGGCCACGGTCCGAGGTGTCAGCGCAGGCAACTGGTGGCCGGTAGGCAAGTTACGTTGTTTGATGTGGTTGTTTTACACTTGCAAATGTTTCTGTGTTGTATAGAAACAACTCACCATACGTTTTAACCAATAAATACTTTCCATCGGTTGTTGTGAGATGTTTATACCACTTAACTCTCATACTAGTTTCGAATTGAAAAGAGTTTGGATCCTGACTGATACTCTAATACTGAAATACTGGATATTGAATAGATTCATCCCTATTATCACTGTAATTAAAACATCCGGAACCTCTGTTTGGCACTAGCTTATCTTGCTCAGATACTTCGTAAAAGGATCGTACACATATTGTTCGTAAGTCTGAACATATAGCGATTTATGAAGCTGTTAAGAACACCTTTGCAACGGATATGAAAGAATTGAAACCAACCACTGAAGTGCTAACCTATAATGTACAGAGCATAAAGAGCAGAGCACTCGCTTTAACCAGAGAACCATCTGCAACGAAGCACAAAAAGCCTTAGAAGCTCGATTATTTACACCATTAAAAAACCCCTCTCAAACGCTTGTTTGGAGGGGTTTAGTGCACCCGAAGGGATTCGAACCCCTATCTTCAGAACCGGAATCTGAAATTCTATCCATTGAACTACGGGTGCTTGCAGCGAGTGCAAATATATTATTTTAGAATCAAGAGCCAAGAGCTGAAAACCAATTAGTCTTTAATTTATAGCAAACTATGCTTCAAGAACCAGGAAATAAGCTATGTACTAACTATTTTTCCCGACTCTTAATTGTTAGCTCTTGGCTTAATTCACTACACGTTGAAGCGGAAGTGCATAATGTCGCCGTCTTGTACAACGTAAGTTTTACCTTCTACGCTTAATTTACCGGCATCTTTGCAGGCACTTTCCGAACCAAACTTCACAAAATCTTCATACTTGATCACCTCCGCACGGATAAATCCTTTCTCAAAATCGGAGTGGATTACGCCTGCTGCCTGCGGTGCTGTAAATCCTTTAGTAATTGTCCAAGCACGCACTTCCTGTACACCGGCAGTGAAGTAGGTACTCAGATCCAACAGCTGGTACGCTGCTTTAATCAGCTTATTTACCCCGGATTCTTTCAAACCCAAATCGTCCAGAAACATTTGGCGCTCCTCGTAAGTTTCCAGCTGAGCAATTTCCGATTCAATCTGTGCAGAAATGACCAGTACTTCAGCGTTTTCTTCTTTTACGGCCTCACGTACTTTTTCAACGTAAGCGTTACCGGTATTTACGGCGCTTTCTTCTACGTTGCAAACGTACATTACCGGCTTGGCGGTTAATAACCACAAGTCGGCAATATGCTCTTTATCCTCTTCGGCAACTTGTGCTGTACGGGCAGATTTACCGCTCATAAGGTGTTCACGGTAAACGGTTAAAACTTCGTATGCTTTTTTAGCATCCTTGTCGCCACCGGTTTTGGCCATCTTTTCTACTTTCTGAATCTTCTTTTCAACCGATTCCAGGTCTTTCAGCTGCAGTTCGGTATCAATGATTTCTTTGTCACGAATCGGGTCAACAGAACCATCAACGTGAATTACGTTATCGTTATCAAAACAACGCAGCACGTGAATAATGGCATTAGTGGCACGTATATTACCTAAAAACTGGTTACCCAATCCCTCACCTTTGCTGGCGCCTTTTACCAAACCGGCAATATCTACTATCTCAATCACGTTCGGTACCACCTTTTGCGGAACTACCAGCTCGGCCAGCTTGGTTAGCCGCTCATCGGGCACGGTAATTACGCCAACATTGGGCTCAATTGTACAAAACGGAAAGTTAGCCGCCTGTGCTTTGGCGTTCGATAAACAGTTAAAAAGTGTTGATTTACCTACGTTTGGCAAACCTACTATACCACATTGTAAACCCATTAGTTGTTATTGCGTGTATTAAATTGTTAAGTGAATGGCGCTATGTATATTGTATAAGCCACCTAAGTGACTTGTTGTATTGTTCAGTAAATTAATATACTAAATACGCTGTCAAATTTCCCGCAAAGATAACACAATTTCTGCCTTGATATTTGAAAAAATAAACGACTTTTGCGGGCGTTATCAAACGATTGCTGACAATTTAAGTTTAAGATGTAAAACAAAGAGGGCCGCATATGAAAGAAATGGTTGAACAAATAGAAATGTTACTGGAAACAGGAGATAAAACGCAATTGCATGACTATTTGAACAGCCTCAACATATCGGACGTCGAAGAACTGATCGGGGAACTGCCCGAGCATGCAGCTGTTTTTATTGAAAGTCTTTCCCTTAACCGCGCAGTGAACGTTTTCCGGATTTTGGATTTCCCAACCCAGGAGCGTTTACTAAAAAAGCTGCCGGGATACAAAACAGCCGAACTGATTAACGAACTACCGCCCGATGACCGTACCTCATTATTCAGTGAATTACATGGCGATACGGTTAAAAATCTGATTTTACACCTCCCACCCGACGACCGCAAACAGGCCCTGGCTTTATTAGGCTACGAAGAAGACAGCGTAGGCCGGTTGATGACACCGGATTATGTAGCCGTAAGAAAAGACTGGGATGTAGTACGTGTGCTATCACACATCAGGCGCTATGGTAAAAATTCCGAAACCATAGACGTGATATATGTAATTGACGATCATGGCGTTTTGTTGGACGATATCAGAATTCGTGAAATATTGCTGGTTGATCCGGCCACTAAAATAAGTGACCTGATGGATAACCGGCTGATTGCCCTGAACGTGAACGACCCCCAAGAAGAGGTGATCAACACTTTCAGGATGAATAACCGCGTAGCCCTACCCGTTACCGATCATAATGATATTTTGCTGGGTATTGTAACTGTGGATGACATTTTGTGGATAGCCAACGAGGAATATACAGAAGACATTCAAAAAATTGGTGGTACAGAGGCATTAGATGAGCCTTACCTGGACATCCCGTTGCTAAAACTGGTTAAGAAACGCGTAGGCTGGCTAATTATCTTATTTTTAAGTGAGATGCTTACCGCTACAGCAATGGGCTTTTTTGAGGATCAGATAGCTAAGGCTGTAGTACTCGCCTTGTTTGTGCCGCTCATTATATCGAGTGGTGGCAACAGCGGGTCGCAGGCATCAACTCTTATTATACAAGCCATGGCGCTTGGTGAAGTTACCGTGGCCGATTGGTGGCGCGTAATGCGCCGGGAAATCATCTCTGGTTTGCTGCTTGGTGTTACACTCGGTATCATTGGCTTTTTCCGAATTTACATCTGGACGCTTTTTAGCGACATCTACGGTCCGCATTGGGTACTGGTAGGTACAACAGTTGGTCTGGCTTTGGTAGGCATTGTACTGTGGGGATCACTGGCCGGCTCCATGCTGCCGCTGATGCTTAAAAAGCTGGGGCTTGACCCTGCTACATCATCAGCGCCATTTGTAGCTACGCTGGTTGACGTTACCGGCCTTATTATTTACTTTACCATCGCAGTATCCATTATGCATATATAAGGTCTTCAGTAATAGAGACCTCAGATAACTATCGCCAAAACAAATTAATGCTAAATACAAAACAAAAAAGCCTCGCCCTTACCGGACGAAGCTTCAATAATAAGCTTATAAAGAAATGCGCCTAAGGGCGCATTTTTATTTTGTATTAGTACGTTGTTAAGTCTTCGTCTGGTTCGGCTACACCGGCTGCTTTGGTGATTTCAGACAGCTCGCTGTATTCGTAACGTTTTTCAACCACATCCTGATGGGCTTTGATATAATCAACTGTCTCTTTCAGGCCTTCGGCAAACTTCTCAAAATCTTCTTTGTACAAGAAAATTTTATGTTTCACAAACACACCATCTTCCAAACGCTTTTTGCTCTCTGTTACTGTGATGTAATAGTCGTTTGAACGTGTTGCTTTTACATCAAAAAAATAAGTTCTTTTACCTGCCCTTACCTTTTTCGAGAATACTTCATCCCGCTCTCTGTTATCAAAATCTCCCATGATAAATAAGTGTTGTAATAGTTATGATTGCATAAATATAAACAATTTTTGAAATAGCAAGTATTTTTATTAATAATGTTGATAATTATTTAAACTATTAACATCCTTGTTTGTATTTCGCACCCTCAATCTAACACTTGTATATTAAGCCTACGTTTGTGGGCTTTCTTGTTCCTCGAGCAGTTGCTTTTCGTACAGTTCAAAATAAACACCTTTTTGCTGCATCAGCTCGTCGTGGTTGCCCTGCTCAGCAATCACACCGTTATCCATCACCAGTATTTTGTCGGCATTGCGAATGGTAGAAATACGGTGGGCTATGATGATGCTGGTTTTACCGTTCATAACTCGGCCCATATTACGCAGTATCTCTTCTTCGGTGCGGGTATCCACAGCCGAAAGGCAGTCATCAAACACCAGGATCTGTGGTTCTTTCACAATGGCCCGGGCAATGGAAACCCGTTGCTTTTGCCCTCCCGATAAAGTGATACCCCGCTCGCCTATCAGCGTTTCAAATCCTTTTTCCAGCTCTATGATATTATTATAAACAGCAGCATCTTTGGCAGCCTGCTCAACGGCAGGTGTATTCAGTACATCGGCACTAAAAGCTATATTACGGGCAATAGTGTCCGAAAATAAAAAAACTTCCTGCGGCACAAAACCAACCTGTGAGCGATAGCTGTTAAGGTTTAACTGACTGATAGGTGTACCGTCGATACATATCTGCCCACCGGTGGTATCATACATACGCATCAACAGGTTGGCAATGGTAGACTTGCCAGATCCTGTACGGCCGATAATGGCCAGCATCTGTCCGGGTTCAATACTGAACGACACATTTTGGAGGGCCTTTATACCGGTATCCGGATATACGAAACTTACCCCATCAAAAACAATATTTCCCTTCACCTGCTTGGGTTGCACTGCTGGCGATTTTACTTCGGGCTGTTCATGCAAAAACTCGTTGATACGTTTTTGAGATGCCGCCGCGCGCTGTATAAGCGAGGTTACCCACCCTAATGACATTACCGGAAACATCAGTTGGTTCAAATAAACCACAAATTCGGCAATATTGCCCGAAGTGATGCTTCCCTTCATTACCTCTACACCACCTATATATATGATAAGCACATTACTGATACCTACCAATAAAAGCATCATGGGATAAAACAACGCCTGCACTTTGGTAAGCGCCATGGAATGCATTTTGTAATTCTCGCTCTCTTCGGTAAAGCGCTTGCTGATATACGATTCGCGGACGTAAGATTTAACAACCCTAATGCCTGATATATTTTCCTGTACAAAACTCGACAGCGCAGATAACCGCTCCTGTATTTTTTCGCTGCGGAAATTGATAATATTGTTTACATAATAAATGCTTAGCACCAGTACCGGCATGGGTAGTAAGGCAAACAGCGCCAGCCTGCCGTTTACCGAAAGCATGGCATAAACCGTCAGCACAAAAAGCACAACGGTGTTGATGGCATACATAATACCAGGGCCCAGGTACATACGCACCCGGCTTACATCTTCGGTTGCGCGGTTCATCAAATCGCCGGTATTGTGGCGGCGGTAAAATGCGAGGGATAATTCCTGGTAGTGGCTATAAATTTCGTTTTTCAGATCATACTCAATATGCCGCGACATGAGGATGATGGTTTGCCGCATAAAAAACAGGAACAGGCCCCTCAACAACGCCAGCACTAATACCAACACACCAAAAAGCAGCAGGCTCGACCCGAAAATATCATAAACAACCTGTTGCCGGTTAAAGCCGGCATACAGATGATAGATCTGTATATTTTCGGCTACCAAGTTAAAGGCTACCCGTATTACCTGCGCAGGCAACACACCAAATATGTTGGATATTATTACAAAGAACACACCCGGCACCAGGCGCCAGCGGTACTTGTAAAAAAACTTATTTAAATAGGCAAGGCTTTTCATACTACCGGCACAAAGGTAATGTATTTGACAGCTACAAAGGTACCGCTTACCAGCAGCACCAATTTATTTACCTTTTATTAATATTTTACCCGACCTAATGTTTATTGGCAAGCAAAAAAAACTTACTTTTGCACCGAAATATTATAGTTTCATGGCGTTGTAGCGGTGCAGTACTTTTGCTTATAAAAGCTGTACCGGGTAAACCTTGTGAGACTGATGTAACCGCGAACAAAAGCACATTGCTGATGTTTTGGGTATATCAAGTGAAACATTTTTTTAGAAATACCATCTTAAATCGTTCTTATTCATGTTAAACAGAAGGCATCTCAGGGTTAAAGTATTGCAGGCTTTATACGCATATCATCAAACAGAGCAAAAGGATGTTAAACAGCATGAAAAAAACTTACTGCATAACATTGACCAGGTATATGAGATGTATATCTGGATGCTATCACTGATTGACGAAGTGATACAGTTTTCCAGCAATGACGCTGAAGAGCGTGCTAACAAACACTTGCCCACCGCCGAAGATCTGAATCCCAACTTAAAGATTCTCGAAAACCGCTTTATTACTTCACTGCACGTTAATAAAGACTACATTTTAGCCCTCAAAAAATACAAGGTATCCTGGGATTTTGAGCCCGAACTGTCAAAATCACTGTTTTTGGTACTTAAAAACTCGGATGAGTATAAAGCTTACCTGCAAAAAACAGATGATACGCTGTTAACGGATAAAGACATCATTAAATACATCTTCAAAAAAGTAATTCTGAAATCGACACTTGCCGAACAGGTGTTTGAAGATAAGTTTATTGCCTGGCCTATTGATAAAGAAATATTGCAGGCACTGATTGCAAAAACCTTCAAAAACTTCTCGAACGATAATCCGCATGAGAACAAGCTGGCCGAAGTTACAGGTAACTGGCCCGAAGACCGCGACTTTATCATTAACCTTTTTGAAGAGTGCATTCGTCATGATGCCGAGTACCAGGAATTGATAGGCAACAAAACCCAGAACTGGGAGCCGGAACGTATTGCCATGATGGATACGCTGCTGATGAAAATGGCTATCACAGAATTTGTTAACTTTGCATCCGTACCCGTTAAGGTAACCATTAACGAGTACCTGGAGATTGCGAAAGAATTCAGTACACCGAAAAGCAACTCGTTTATTAACGGTATACTTGATAAAATTTTGTTTGAACTGAAAGACCAGAACAAAATTCGTAAAACCGGCAGGGGATTAATTGAATAACAGCAAACATGAGAAACTTTATAGTAGTATTATGCCTGGCAGGTGCATTAGCCGCCTGTAACCAATCAACCAAAACGGCAAACGTAACTGGCAACAGCGACAGTACAGCAACCACACACGAGGCAGCAAGTGTTGATTCGGCCAGTGCCCCGGCAATGCAGTTCCAAAAAACAGCTTACGACTTTGGTAAAATCAAAACCGGTGATAAAGTAAGCTACACATTTAAATTTACCAATACCGGTAAATCGCCGCTTATCATCAGCGATGCGGTGGCCAGCTGCGGCTGTACCAAGCCGGAGTTTGATGCCAAGCCCATTGCACCCGGCCAGGATGGCGAAATTAAAGTAACATTCAATAGTGCCGGCAAAGACGGCTTACAGGATAAAATGGTAACCATTACCGCCAATACATTTCACCCGCAAAATGTGGTGCATTTAACCGGCGAGGTAACCAAAAAATAATTAATTTAAACATGACGACAGCAACTATTCTATTACAATTTGGCGGTGGCGCCGGCGGCTTTGGTAGTATCGTACCCATGATCCTGATCATTGTGGTATTCTACTTTTTTATGATTCGCCCTCAGGTTAAAAAACAGAAAGACCAGAAGAAATACGTTGAAGAGCTTAAAAAAGGCGACAAAGTGGTAACCACTGCCGGTATACACGGCCGCATTGCCGACATCAACGATACGACATTTTTAGTTGAGGTAGACAATGGTGTAAAAATCCGTTTTGATAAAGCATCCATCTCATTAGATGCATCAAAAGCATTAAACACACCGGTTGTTACTAAATCTTAACTAAAACATTACCTTTTCAAATGCCGTTTCTTTTTGTAATTAAAAGAGCGGCATTTTATTTTTAGCCGTTAAGCAAAGCGATACATAAGCATGCCCATCATCAAACTATCTGTTTCTGAACGCAGGCGGTTATCCGTTTTCATAACCTGTTTGTTACTTGCTGTAGTAGCCTGGGTATTTGCTACGCTGTCGGAAAAATATGTTTACACCACACGGCAGGCCATTGTGTTCAAAAACGCCCCGCAAAAGCGTGCCTTCAGGCCTTTGCAGACTGATACTGTAGAAATAAGTTTGCAAGGCACCGGCTGGCAGATGCTGTTTTCAAAAATGGATCATGGCTCGCGCCCTATCCCGGTTGATTTGCATACGCTTGATCACAACGACTATATTGCACTTAACACCCAGTTAGAGCGCATTAACCGGAACAAAGACCTCAACCATCGCATTATTGCTTTTAACCCGGATACGCTTTATTTTGACTTCACCAATCGGCTAACCAAGAAAGTACCGGTACTACCCCTTCAGGCTATCACTTACAAGAAACAGTATATGGTTACAGGTAAAGTGACCGTTCAGCCCGCTTATGTAGTTGTTAACGGACCCGGCAATGTTATCGAAAATGTAAACCACTGGCTAACCGACTCTATTAAGTTTACCGATGTACGGCAAACAATCAATACCATTGTAAGGCTGCAACCGGTTAAGTCCGGCAACCTGAATGTATACCCAAAGATGGTTCAGGTGCGCATACCGGTTGAGGAGTTTACCGAAAAAACGCTGGATATACCGGTAAAAGTAAGCAACAACACACATTACGATGCGGTAAGAATCTTTCCACAGAAAGTAAGGGTAACGTTTACCGTACCACTAAGCCGCTATACCGAGATTGACGAAAACTTTTTTGAAGCTAACGCCGATTTGAGTTTGTGGCATCAAGGCTACAGCGTGTTGCCGGTTAAGATTACGCATATGCCTGCCTACTGTAAAATAGTAAGTACCGTACCCCAGAACGTCGACTTTATAATTAAAAAATAACATGCTTAAAATTGGCATCACCGGAAATATAGGCAGCGGCAAAACAACCATCAGCCAGGTATTTGAATTGCTGGGTATCCCGGTTTTTTATGCGGATAACGAAGCCAAGAAAGTAATGACGGCTGATGCCATTCTGATTGCTGCCCTGCGTGAAACCTTCGGGCCTGAAGCCTATTTGGCCGATGGAACACTTAACCGTAAGTATATTGCAGGTATTGTTTTTAATAACGAGGCCGAACTTAAGAAGCTGAATGCACTGGTACACCCTGCCGTTTTCAGAGCTTTTGATAACTGGGTTTTGCAACATGCCCATGCACCTTATGTACTTAAGGAAGCCGCCATACTCTTTGAAAGCGGATCGCATAAAGATTGTAATTACACTATACTGGTAACCGCCCCTGACGCCATGCGAATAGACCGCGTGATGCAACGGGATCATATTACCCAGCAGGAGGCCGAAAGCCGCAATGCTAAACAAATGCCACAAGAGCAAAAAGCTGCCCTGGCCAATTTTATTATAGCTAATGACAATACCCAGCTGGTGATACCTCAAATACTCGCCTTACACCAGCAGTTTTTAGCGGAAGCGAGTACCCGATAATGATATTAGACGATTTTTTAGTTTTTGATACCAACGGTTTATACTGCCGTTACGGCGATTTTTATTTAGACCCGCAACAAACGGTTAAACAGGCCGTAATATCGCACGCCCATGCCGATCATGCCATAGCCGGCAACCTGGACGTGTACTGTACGCCCGCCACAGCCGACTTTATGAAACTGCGCTATGGTAAAAACGCCGGCCGTAATTTCACTTTGCTGCAATGGCAGCAAACCGTTGCAATAGGCCCGGTAACTATCAGCTTCATTCCAGCCGGGCATATGCTTGGATCGGCGCAGGTAATGATGGAATACCAGGGTGTGAGATATCTTTACACAGGTGATTATAAACTGCAACCTGACCTAACCTGCGAGCCCATTGCATGGTTAAAAGCAGATGTGCTGATTACAGAAAGCACCTTTGCCAACCCTGACACTGCACACCCAGATCCGGTTGCGGAGATCAGGAAGCTTAACGATATCAAAATCAATATTTTGCTTGGCGCCTACGGCTTAGGTAAAGCACAACGGCTAATTAAGCTTATTAACCAACATGCACCGCAAAAAAAGATATTGGTACACCATCGTATTGCACCTATTAACACTATTTATGAAAAATACGACTACCAGTTGGGTCCCTACCAGCACTATGGTCGCAAGCTCATGAAAAACCAGGAAGAGTATGTTTACCTGGTTCCGCCGTTTACTTTTGATAGTTACCTGCGTGCAACCGGCGTTAAACGACTGTTCGCATCGGGCTGGAAAAACCTGCAGGTAAACGATCAGGATACGCTGTTTATTTCTGACCATGCCGACTGGAACGATGTTTTGCAAGCAGTTGAACAAGTATCCCCAAAGCAAATATGGACGCTGCATGGTGATGGTTCGCATCTTAAAAAGCATTTTTATGACCGTATCTTTGTGAAAGTATTGAACTGATATGCTTATTGAAGGCACTGACTATTACATTAATGAAGATGGTAACTGGGTTTTTACCCGCGAATACCATTTAAAACGGGGGTATTGCTGCAAAAACAATTGCCTGCACTGCCCATGGCGTAATGGCAAAGTCAAATCCTGTAAACAAATTGAAAATAAATAAACATATTTGCCCGTTCGTTATTTTACTACAGTATGCAAATTGACAAAGAGATACAGAGCAAATTCGAGGATAATTATCACAAAGCTGTTGTCAATGTCAACTACACGTATGGCTGGCTGGCAAATCTACTTCGTAGCGAGTTTGAAAAATATAATTTAACAAGCCAGCAGTTCAATGTACTGCGCATACTGCGTGGCCAGCATCCTAAGCCGGCTACTATCAATATGTTAAAAGAGCGGATGCTCGATAAAATGTCGGATGCATCGCGCATTGTTGACCGGTTGGTGCAAAAAGAGTTGGTATCGCGTGGTACCTGCAGCCGCGACCGCCGCGCTGTTGATATCAAGATTACCGATAAAGGATTGGATATACTTACCCAAATGGATAAAGGCTTTAAAACAGCCGATTTGATCAGCCGTAATCTTACTGAAGATGAGGCCGGTCTGTTAAGCGATTTGCTTGATAAACTGCGGGGGTAAAACCAAGTCTAAATCCAATTACCGGATCTAACTATATATCATAATTAGAATGGCAAGCCCACGCCGAAGTTAAGCTGCATAAAACGGTAGGGCTCTCCCCCATTTGCTTCTCTGTAATTTTGCTTAAATTCTCCTGATTTGAACAGCTCATCAAAGTGTTTGATAAGCACCCATTGATCAGAACCGGTAAACTGAGGGTCCTTGAACTTAAAGCCGGCATCTAACCTGAATACGAAGTAAGATAAATCGAATCGCAAACCTGCACCTATGCCAATAGCCGTTGTTTGCAGCAATTTATTCAGCCTAAATTCGCCTCCCGGGTTATCGCTATTTTTCTTTAATCGCCAAACGTTCCCAAAATCACTAAAAAAAGCGCCCTTTAACTTGGTACCGTAAAAGTCATTGGTAATACGGAACCGGTACTCGGCATTCCCAATAATTCGGATCTCGCCAAACTGATCCAGATACCTGAACCTGCTTAACTGGGTGGTATCCCCTCCATAAAATGCACCACGGTTAAACTGACCAGGTCCAAGTGTACGGGGCAACCAGGCACGAATGTCATTAGCACCACCGGCATAATAATTTTTCTCAAAAATAAGCTGGTTGCTGTTACCGAACGGAACACCAATACCGGGATTGATACGGAACACAAACTGGCGCTCATTACGACCCAGGCTACGGTACCAGCGTAAATCAATATCAGCCTTGGCATACTGGGCAAAGGTGTAACCAAACATGGTACGGTTACCTAATGTATCGCGGGGCCTGTCAAAGGTGCGGCTAACCAAATTCAGGAAGTTACCGCCTACATCAACAAAACCTCTGAAATAAACAAAGTTCTCCAAAGAGTACAGCTTGTTGGCATTAAGCTGGTAAGTATACTGGCTACCGGTAGTGAATATGGTACGCCCGATAAGATAGATGTAAGAGTATCGGTTTTCACGCAATAACGTATCCTTCGCTACCGGGTCAATAGAACCGCTCGAAAATTCGATACTGATGGGAGTTAGTGTGTGTTGCTTACGGCTGGTTTCATTCCAATCGTACGTAAGGGCATTGACAAAGCTACGGCGTTGTACAAGCCCCTTTTGGTAAAACAACTGAAAGTTGGACGAGAAGGTGGTATGCGGCACGCCGTACTTACCCAGTGTAGGCAAATCAAACGGAGCAATAATACGCGGGTAAACCAAATTGACACCCGCTTTAAAGTCCTGGTTTTGTATACTGCCTGTATTGCCGCCATTTGTATCAAACAATATACTCCAGTTCAGTTTCAACTGCAACACTTCGGCCTGCTTAAACAAATTTCGGTTGGTAAATGTGTTACCTAAGTTGTATCCATAACGCCCGCCGCTAAACAGAAACTCCGCCTCAACACGATCCGACATCCGCTTGAGCGGTATCATATTAATTTTATTATCCAACCGGTTCGAACTGTCTGCCAGCTTCCGGTAGGCCGGGTTGGGCACGTTCCGGAAAACATTAAGCTCAGACAAGCGCGCCGTGGTTAGCGATTGTTGGTCGATATTATACAAGTCTCCCTTTTTCTGGAATATATACCGGTTAATAGCACCCGGTTTAAACCGATGAGAGAAGTCAACAAACCTTAATTGAGAGTCAACCTGTATCGTATCGGCTTTACCAATAGTACGGCCGTAGCTATCGGTAATGGTTACTAAGGTATTATTGATACGGTAGGTAGGATGAGCCGATTTATTTTCGGGATTATCCACAATCATCTTTACATCAACTACGCCGTTATTAAAGGTTGAATCGTAGTTATAGTTAATGTATTGGCGATAAAAATCATAATACCCGTTACGTTTCATTACCTGATAAAACTCATCGCGGTCATAAGCCAAACTATCGGTATCAAAACGGCCGCCGGGCTGCACGTGCGAAAAGCGGCGACGGTTAACCCGGTAAAGCGCCTGCACTGCCGGATCGCCGATACTGTCCTGAATATTACGGATACGGAAAAGCGGGCCCTCGTTAGCTGTAAAGGTAAGCTTGGCTTTCTTTTTGGCTACTTCTATCTGGCTTGCTACACGGGCTTTTAAATAGCCTTTGTTCTTTAAAAAGAGTTCGATCTGTTCACGGGAATTTTCTACCAGTCCGCTATCCAGAATAGCCGGTGGCTCGCCGATGTTCTTTTTACCGTTTTTGCTAAGCAGGTAGTACAACTGCAGGTTAAACCAGTTGTTGGGCTGCTGCTGGCGGTCTATATAAGTAAGTGCCTGATCCGAAAATTCACTGTCGATACTATCCAGTTTTACGGTTCGCACCAGGGCCTGATTATCATCCAGCCTGCGGGTTAAACTGCAACTGCTGACAAAAAAGATGAAAAGAATGGTTAATATTGCAAGGCTATAATGCTTAATCTCGGGAAATGCTTTCAAAATCTCAGGTCAGTTTATTAAAATCCTTACAACAAAAAAAGTTTCGCAGAGAGCACAGTCTCTTTGTGGTGGAGGGCCTTAAATCGGTGTCTGAGTTCATGACATCTTCTTACGCTATCCAAACAATATATCATACGCCTGCTGCAAGTTCTAAATTGTATCAACTATCAAAGAAAATCAATTTTCAGGAAATTACAGCCACCGAACTTGAAAAAATAAGCAGCCTTACAACTCCTCAGGAAGTTCTGGCCGTAATCCGTATTCCGGAGTGGCCGGCGCTTGATAACAAGCAGCTGTTAAAAAAGTTTACACTTGTGCTTGATGGCGTTCAGGATCCGGGCAATATGGGTACGATCATTCGCACGGCCGATTGGTTTGGCATCCAGCATATCATCTGCTCGCAAGATACGGTTGACGTTTACAACCCGAAAGTAGTGCAGGCTACAATGGGTTCGCTTGCGCGGATAAATGTGCATTATGCCGATTTAACAAAACTGCTACCCCAACTGAACCTGCCTTTGCTGGGTGCCATGCTGGATGGCGAAAATATTTATGCTACCGATTTGGGCAACGAAGGGCTTATTGTGATGGGTAATGAGGGTAACGGCTTACGGGCTGATATACAGCAACTCATCAACAAAAAGATTACGATTCCACGCATTGGCCAGGCCGAATCCTTGAACGTTGCCATTGCCACGGCGCTGTTCTGTTCGGAAATAAGTAGAAAAAGATTGCAATAATTATTGGCGGATAACAAATAATTATTATTTTTGCGCTCCGTTAAATAAGAACGGTCGGGTGGCCGAGTGGCTAGGCAGAGGTCTGCAAAACCTCGTACAGCGGTTCGAATCCGCTCTCGACCTCCAAAGGGATAACCGATAAAGATAAATTACCATGGGCGTAACACGTTTAAAAAGAAAAGACAGAAGAAACAAAACTGTTTCTCGTTTAGAAGTACAACACCTGAAACTGGCTACTAACCTGGAACCAGGAAGCCGCTCACAAGAGCCTAAGAAAAGCCAGATTGCTAAAAACAATGAGGTTTTAGCTCAATTGACTTCAAAGTAATCACTGATTTATTCAGCATAAAAAAATCCTGTCAGTTATACTGACAGGATTTTTTTGTTGATACGCCCTATCAAACCGGGGCCTTCGTATATAAAACCGGTATACAGCTGTATTAGCGAGGCGCCTGCCTCCAGCTTTTCAATTGCATCTTCCGGACTGTGTATCCCTCCTACCCCAATAATCGGGAACGAGCGATTAGATTTATCAGACAAATAACGGATCACCTCGGTTGAGCGTTGCGTTAATGGCTTACCGCTTAAACCACCTGTTTCGTTCACTAATTGTTGCGGCGAATGCAGCCCATCACGGCTTATGGTGGTATTGGTTGCGATGATACCTGCGATATTGGTTTGCTTTACAATATCTACAATATCATCCAGCTGCTCATTCGTTAAATCGGGCGCAATTTTGAGCAGTATGGGTCTGCTTATTCCATTTTTGTTATTCCGTTGCTGCAATGTATTTAAAATATTCATCAACGGTTCTTTCTCTTGCAAAGCACGTAACCCGGGCGTATTAGGCGAGCTAACATTCACCACAAAGTAATCCACTACATCAAACAGGCGGTCAAAACACTTAATGTAATCGCTTACGGCATCTTCATTAGGCGTATTTTTATTTTTACCAATGTTGCCGCCAATCATAATATTGCCTTGTTTTTTAGCGGCCGCGCTTTTACGGTAAGCAGCAATGCGCGATGCCAGCACATCTACGCCAAGGTTATTGAAGCCCATACGGTTTATCAAAGCCGAATCTGTTGGCAATCGGTACATACGGGGTTTGGGGTTGCCCGGCTGTGGCAGCGGTGTTACCGTACCTACCTCAACAAAACCGAAACCCAGGTTAGCCATTTCGGCAATCATCTCGCCGTTTTTGTCAAAACCTGCAGCTAAACCAACTGGGTTTTTAAATTTCAGACCAAACACTTCGCGTTCCAGACGCTTATCCTGCACATCCCAGATTTGGCGACTTAAAGCTGCGCCACCCGGAAAACGGTTTACCCGTTTTAAATTACGGGTCACAAAATAATGTACCTTCTCAGGATCGAACTTAAATAATATAGGCTTGAGTATAAAATACATGCTGCGAAGTTAGGGCTTTAAAGCCGTATTTGCAGATTTGATGTAAACCCCATACATTAGGGACTACAATTATAATTCATGAGCAACTCATTAAACCGCCGCAAATTTATTACCGGCACGGCAGTAGCCACCATTGGCGCCATATCGTTACCGCAAATTGTATCGGCTGCCTTTGAGGCTGAAAAGACACCTAAAGTAACGTTGAATGCCAACGATGTGATAGTTTACCAAGGCGATTCTATTACTGATTGGGGCCGCAATAAATCTGAAACTACCCCCAACAGCTTTGGCATGCTGGGCACCGGATATGTTTACCAATCGGCAGCACATTTATTACTTAAACACGCCGATAAAAACCTGCAGATTTATAACCGGGGCGTAGGCGGCAATAAAGTTTATCAATTAGCTGATCGCTGGGATGCCGACTGTCTTGCTTTTAAACCAAATGTACTAAGCATTATGGTTGGTGTAAACGACTACTGGCACACGCTTAGCGGTAACTACAAAGGCACTATAGAAACTTACCGTACCGATTACAAAAAGCTGCTTGACCGTACTAAGCAAGCCCTGCCTAATGTTAAGCTCATTATAGGCGAGCCGTTTGCTATAAAAGATGTAAAGGCGGTTACCGATAAATGGTACCCGGCTTTTGATGAATACCGCCAGGCGGCACGCGAAATTGCCACCCAATACGACGCCATATTTTTACCTTACCAAAAACTGTTTGACGAAGCTTTAAAAGTTGCACCCGGTACCTACTGGACCAACGATGGTGTACACCCCAGCGTAGCGGGTGCGGCATTGATGGCTAAGGCCTGGTTAAAGGCGGTGAAATCTTAAGCATTGGCTTAAGCTGTTAAATAAGCCTTTGTTAAAACGAGCGTTAGTCTGCTCTTTTAACAAAGGCTTTTCTTTTGACGTAGTTACAAAATGAAGACTGCTCCGAGGCAATAGGCGTGTTCATCAAATTCAACCCTTCAGTATAGGTAGCCGAAGTCATATTTTGACAATCCCTTTATCCTTTCACCTTCCCGCTTTCGCCTCAAAATGGTATATTTGTGGTTAAATGATTGCGATAAATAACCTGACGTTCGAGATTGGTGCGCGTGCGCTATACGATGAAGCTAACTGGCATATTAAACCGGGAGAGAAAATTGGCCTTATAGGCGCTAATGGTACCGGTAAAACCACTTTGCTGAAGTTGATTGTAGGCGACTACAAACCTACATCAGGCACCATATCCAAGTCTAAAGAACTTACTATTGGTTATTTAAATCAGGACCTGTTATCCTACGCATCCGAAAAGTCGATTTTGCATGTGGCCATGGAAGCATTTGAGCGCCAGAACCAATTGCATTCCGAAATTGAAAGCCTGCTGCAAAAGCTGGAAAGCGACTATAGTGAGGATTCACTAAACAAGCTGAGCGACAAGCAACAGGAATTTGAGGCGCTGGACGGTTATAGCATCGAGTACAAAGCCCACGAAATTTTAGCCGGTTTAGGTTTCAGTGATGAGGATCAGCAACGTAAGCTCAGCACCTTTTCGGGTGGATGGCGCATGCGGGTTATGCTGGCTAAAATATTATTACAGGCACCTGATATCTTGCTGCTGGATGAGCCTACCAACCACTTGGACTTACCGTCCATCCAATGGCTGGAAGATTATTTGAGAAACTTTGAAGGGGCTATCGTAATCGTATCGCACGACAGATGGTTTCTGGATAAAGTAATTAACCGTACGGTTGAATCGCGCAAAGGCAAACTGACCGTTTATGCGGGTAATTACACTTTTTATCTGGAAGAGAAATCCCTTCGTGAAGAGATACAACGTGGCGAGTTCAAAAACCAACAGGCCAAAATACGTCAGGAAGAGCGCTTGATTGAACGTTTCCGTGCTAAGGCATCGAAAGCTAAAATGGCACAATCACGCATCAAAATGCTTGATAAAATGGAGCGTATTGACGACGTTGATGATGATAACCCGAGCGTTAACTTCAACTTCAAGTTCAGCAAGCAATCAGGCCGTAATGTAATTGCCATCGAAGGGCTAAACAAAAGCTATCCCAATCTGGAAATTTTGCATAATGCCCATGCCGTGATCGAAAAGGGCGATAAGATAGCCTTGATTGGTGCAAACGGTCGTGGTAAATCAACCCTGTTGCGCATCATTGCAGGCGCTGATAAAGACTTCACCGGTAAAAGCGAAACTGGCTATAACGTTACCCAAACCTTTTTTGCCCAGCACCAGTTGGAGTCATTGCACTTAGATAGCGAAATTTTACAGGAGCTGCAATCATTTGCACCTAAGCATACCGATACGGAGCTGCGCTCGATATTGGGATCCTTCCTTTTCACAGGCGATGATGTATTTAAAAAGATCCGCGTACTGTCCGGAGGGGAAAAATCACGTGTGGCGCTGGCTAAGGCTTTAACGGCTGATGCTAACTTCCTGATACTCGATGAGCCTACCAACCACTTGGATATGCAATCGGTAAACATCCTGATACAGGCATTACAGCAATACGAAGGTACTTTTATCGCCGTATCGCACGACAGGTACTTCCTGGATAATATTGCCAACAAAATCTGGTATATTGAAGACAAACAGATCAAAGTATATCCGGGCACTTATCAGGAATACGAAGAGTGGCAGTCCAAACGCAAACTGCAACCAAAAGCAGCCGCCCCTCAGCCTAAAAAGGAAGAGAAAAAGGCGGTTGTAAAACAAGAACCTACCGAGGATAGATCCAAACAGCTGAAAAAGCTGAATCAGGATTTAAACCGCATGGAACAGCAAATTGCCGATCTGGAAAAAGAAGTAAAGCAGTTGGAAGTGCAACTGGCCGACGATGGCGTATACAGCAATCCAAACAAACTGAAAGAAACCAACAACAGCTACCAGGAAAAGCAAAGCCAGCTAAAGGGCGTTCAGCAACAATGGGAAAACCTGGCTGAACAGATTATGGAACTGGAAGCATAAAATTGATAAACATATAGAACGTCATGCTCAACACAACAGCATGGCGTTTTTTTATATCTAATAGTGTACATGAATAAGCGTTTGACAATCTTGCTGATCATTAGCTTGCTGGCTGTAAAGTCTTTTGCGCAGGCTATCGTATACAACAGCTACACTTATCGCCCCGAGATAAAGAGTGTAGAATGCTATAACGCCGAAAAGGAAGGCTCCTTCCCGATCATCAACCTGCGCTCAAACGAACAGATACAACTCAATTTTGACGACCTGACCGGGCAAAGCCGTAATTACTATTACACCTTGCAGCATTGTGATGCACAATGGGCCCCATCCAACCTATCGCCGGCAGAGTACCTGCAAAGCTTTATGGAAGACCGCCTGTTGAATTACTGGTATGCCAGCGGAACTGTGCAAAAGTATGTGCATTACGAACTTAAACTGCCTAACCAAAACATTGCGCCAAAACTGAGCGGCAATTATATATTAAAAGTTTATGAGGATGGGGATCAGCGCAGATTAGCTTTAACCCGGCGCATTTATGTAGTAAATACCCGTGCTGGCATCAATGCAGAGATGGTACCCTCGAACAACGTTGCCCTGCGGCCAACCAATCAGAAGATCAATTTTCAGGTTGATTATGCCGGCATCAATGTATCTAACCCATACAATGATATAAAGGTGCTGATTATGCAGAACAGCCGTCCGGAAACGGCCGTATTAAATACCAGGCCCACAAATGTTCGGGGTACACAACTGCTGTATAACGACTATCAGAGCAATGACTTTGCCGGTGGTAATGAGTTCAGGCATTTTGATATCCGCAGCCTTAAACTTAATTCAGAACGGGTAGCCCGCATTTTTAAGGATACGGCCAACACCGTACTACTTTTGGGTGATGCGAGCCGCAGGCAATCTGCCTACCTGTTTCAGTATGATAACGACGGTAACTTTTTTATCCGCAACCAGGATGGCCGCGATGCACGTGTAGATGCCGACTATATACAGGTTTATTTCGGCTTAAACATCAACCTGCCCGCAACTGAGGGTGATGTGTACATAACAGGCAAGTTTAACGACTACCGCCTGGATGCATCCAGCAAACTGCAATATGATGCCAGCCGTAATATTTATACAACCAACTTACTGTTAAAGCAAGGCGTGTACGACTATCAGTATGTTTGGGTGCCACGTAATACCAACCTGGCATCAACCACAGAAACAGAAGGCAGCTACTTTGAAACCGAGAATGAATACCAACTGTTAGTGTATTACCATGCGCCCGGCGCCCGGTGGGAAGAATTGGTTGGTTACCGTTTGCTTACCAATGCCCAAAAACGATAGCGGCAAAGCTCAACAACCTGTTGTAATTTAGACTAATTGCCAATTAGATATTCTTGCGGCTCTATACACCGCCATTAGGTACAATGCGCTATATTTGCAGCTTTATTAAATGCGTATGACATCCAAAAAGCCTAAAGATTCGCTGGTAATAATGAACGAGTTGGTATTACCCAACGATACCAACATGATGCATAACCTGATGGGAGGCCGTTTACTTTACTGGATGGACATCGCAGCGGCCATGTCGGCCCAAAAGCATAGCAATCGGTTAGTGGTAACCGCATCGGTAGATAACGTTTCTTTTCAGCATTCCATTAAGCTGGGTGATGCAGTTACTATAGAAGCTAAAGTGACCCGTGCTTTTAATAAATCAATGGAAGTGCGCCTGGATGTATGGGCCGAAAACATCCCTACCGGTAGCCGTGTAAAAAGCAACGAAGCTTATTATACTTTTGTGGCTTTGGATGGTGATGGCAGCCCCGTACAGGTACCTGAACTAACACCCGAAACGCCTGAAGAAGAAGTTATATTTGCAGGCGCTTTGCGCCGCCGCCAATTACGATTGATACTAAGCGGACGCATGGAACCTAATGATGCTACTGAGCTTAAAGCGCTGTTTATGGCAGCCAAACAGGAGTCGTAGGTAGAAACAATTTTTGTACATACTAATAGCTGCCTACCCTATGGATAATCGCATCAATTACAAAAAGGTGATATAACGAAACTACCGGTTGATGCCATTGTAAACGCTGCCAACAGCAGTCTGATGGGTGGTGGTGGCGTTGATGGCGCGATACATCGGACAGGTGGTAGCCAGATACTCGAAGAATGCCGCGCTATAATAGCCCGCCAAGGCAAATGTAAAACAGGCGAAGCCGTAATTACCAGCGGCGGCAACCTGCCGGCAAAATATGTAATTCATACCGTTGGCCCCGTATGGAACGGCGGTAAAAAGAAGGAGTCGCAGTTACTGAGTAATTGTTATGTGAACAGCCTCAATCTGGCTGTGGAAAATGACATTAAAACTGTTGCCTTCCCCAATATTAGTACCGGCATATATGGCTATCCGAAAAATGAGGCCGCCGAAATTGCAATAAAAGCGGTAAACGACTTTTTAGCAAATAATACCTTCATCCAAAAAGTAATTTTTATCTGCTTTGATGATGAAAACTATGGCTTGTATGAGGCAATGCTAAGCTCTCCAGCCCTTTAAATAAGATAAGAGGGCTCTAAAAGTGTCCTCTTATCTTATTGTATATTTCTTCGTCATATAATTTTCGCAGCTGCTGATGTGTATCGGCGGACAAAGCCTGAAGGCCAGATGCCTCAACATTGCTATGCACCTGGCTAATTTTAGATGCACCGGGAATGACGGTAGTTACTTCGGGGTGGTCCAGAATCCAGCGGATTGCCCATTGTGCCATACGCTCGTCGGGCAACATGGCTTTGATTTTGCCGGCTAATCTAACCCCTTCCTTAAACTCAATTCCCGAAAAGGTTTCACCCGCATTGAATGCATCGCCATTGGCATTAAAATTACGGTGATCGTTAGCACCGAAAGATGTATCCTCTTTAAATTTACCGCTTAATAAGCCACTGGCCAAAGGTACACGTACAATCAGCGCTACGCCTTTCTCCTGAGCTTTGGCAAAAACCTCATCGGCTACATGCTGCCTGAACAGGTTGAATATAATCTGCAGCGATGCCAGCCCCTCCTGCTCCAGGCATATCAGCGCCTCTTCTGACGTTTCTACACTGGCACCAAAATAACGGATCAATCCTTCCTGCTGTAGTTTGCGCAGATTATCAAATACCTTACCGGTACGCATTTCATCGGTAGGTATGCAATGAAGTTGTTCCAAAAACAATTGCGATAGTCCTAGGTGCTGCAGCGAATCTTCGGCATGGCGTTTTATGGCATCATACGTGAAGTTTTGCGGCCAGCCATTGCCTGCATCGCCTCGCCGGCCAAGCTTGGTGGCTACAAATATTTCTTTATCTGTATTCGCTTTTAAAAACTTGCCTATCACTGTTTCGCTCACACCCATGCCGTACACATCAGCCGTATCAATGAAGTTGCCGCCTGCATCAACATAGCTTTGCAGTATCTGCAGCGCTTCTTGCTCGTTTACGTTACCCCAATCGGCACTTCCTAACTGCCATGTACCTAAACCAACCTCGGCTACCGATACGTCTTTAAATGCCCTGAATTTCATTATAGATGATATTGTATAATCTGTCAACCAATGTAAATAAGCGATTGTTTGCTTAACTCCCCAATTCAACAATGCGGTCAAATTCTTCAGGCTTAAGGCCCATAACAGACAATCGCCCCTGGCGTACTAAACTAATATCTTTTAAGCGGTCATCGGCTTTGATTTGCTCCAGCGTCACCGGCTTTTGCAGGCCCTGTATAGGCGATAAATCAACCACGACCCAATTGGTATCATCTGTTGTGGGGTCTTGGTAAAACTCTTTAACTACCTTGGCTATACCCACTACGGCCTTACCTTCGTTACTATGGTAAAACAACACTAAATCACCCTCTTTCATCGCTTTAAGGTTGTTGCGGGCCTGATAATTGCGCACGCCATCCCAAAAGGTGCGTCCGTCTTGGTTGAATTTTTCCCAAGAATATTTGAATGGTTCTGATTTGACTAACCAATAGTTCATGATTTTAATTTCTCTATCGCTTTATTTGAATTCGAATGTAAAGGTTAAAATTTTCGCTGATTTATAAAACTTGCAAGGTTGCTCTTTAGCTATTCTTATAAATTTTCAATCAGATAGAGTTTCATGAATCATATAGTAAGTAAGGTATTAAGGACGTTACCTACTCAAACACTAAATCGCAGCCTTAAACTCTCAGGATTTGCTCAGTCGTAAAGACGCTTGTGGGCATTTATGCTTATTTGGTTCTTAACTTACTATGTCCAACTTTTGTATTGTGCCAAGTTATTTACTTATATCCGTTTTTATTTGACCGCGTATTCGTTCATTTCCGAGTTATTCAAATGCATAATAATGCAGCAGCTTCCTTGCATCAGTACCAGAAAAACCAGGTATATATCTTATCTAAACTTTTACTACTACACCTTGTTTATCTCTTATAATCATACAATATCTATCATGAGAAACGGACTATTTGAATACGGCGACCGGGTTATTATTTCATCAACAGATGAAAGGGGAACGGTAAATATTGACCAGATGAAAGATGGCGATCCGGTTGAGGTGGCACTTGAAGGATCGGGGGCTGTAAACCAGTACAGTGAAGATGACCTGGAGTTTGACGAAGATTACCGGCCCGATACAGGCGAATAAATAAAAAGCCGGTTTTACTACCGGCTTTTTATCTTAATGAATTATTTTAAATACAAGCTCTTTCATCAATTCACCGTGAGAGGCATTTGAATCAACGCCCTTGCTTTTCAAATCGTACTCCCGCAAAAATGAGATGATTTGCAAGGTTTTATAATAGTCGAAGCTACGAGCGGCCTGTTCATAATCTTTCAGGAAATAAGGACTAACGCCCAACTCACGGGCAGCGTTGGCTTTATCCTTGACGTAATGGAACAACAGCACCTTGCTGAAAAAGTTATTCATATTACCTAAAACCAATACAATGGGGTTGGCCTTAGGATTGGCTTCAAAGTAATTAACGATCTGGTTGGCTTTTAGCACATCTTTTCTAATCAGGGCCGACTGCAGCTCAAAAACATTATACTCTTTACTAATACCAATATTTTCCTGTATATGCTTTAGTGTTATTTCCTGGCCGGCGGGTACATTCAGCATCAGTTTGCTTAACTCATTGGCAATTTTTGAAAGGTCGTTACCAAGATATTCGGCCAGCATAGCCGATGCCTGGGCACTAATACGGTAACCTTTTGCTGTGGTATAGCCTTCAATCCAACCGGGTACTTTATTATCGTACAAAGCGGCCGATTCCATAACTATGCCATTCTTTTCAATGGCTTTATAAGCTTTCTTCCGCTTATCAAACTTTCCGTACTTGTAACATAAAACCAGGATAGTGCTTTGCAGCGGGTTTTCCAGATAGCTCAATACCGGGTTGAGCCCTTTCTTATCCGCATCTTCTTTACCCCATTTCATATCCTGCGCTTCTTTCACAATAATTACCTGATATTCGGCCATCATCGGGAAGCGGCGCGCAGCGTTAATCACCGTCATAATGTCGGTATCCTTGCCATACAAAACCGTTTGGTTAAAGCCCTTTTCAGCCTCATTCAGCACCTTATCCTCTATGTAATCGCTTACTTCGTCAATAAAATAAGGCTCGTCGCCGTGCAGTAAGTACAAGGGTTTAAACTTGCGGCTTTTCAGGTCTTTCAGTATCTCGTTTGCGGTCATTTTACAGGGTGCAATTTACAAAATATGCCATTAGGATTTGGCAGCGATAATGATGAATTTAGCGCCATGAATTTGTTGCAGCCGCTCAACCTGCCTCCCTACCCTTTTAAACTTACCGACCAAAACGGCCAGCTTTTCATTTTCGATGAGATAAGGAAAAAGAATTTGCTGCTGACACCGGAGGAATGGGTAAGGCAACATTTTGTGCAGTACCTGATAAAAGAAAGACGCTATCCTAAAAGCCTGATTAAGCTGGAGGGCGGCCTAAGGCAAAATGGCATAGCCCGCCGGTCTGATATTGTAGTTTTTAATACCTATGGCCAAAAGATACTGATGGTAGAATGCAAGGCGCCTGCGGTTGAAATTACCCAAAGTGTTTTTGACCAGATTGCCCGCTATAATATCACCCATCAGGTACCATTACTTGCCGTAAGTAACGGCTTGCAACACTACTATTGTACCATTGATTTTACGCAGCGCAGCTACGTATTTATTGAGCAATTGCCTCCTTACAACGCCACCTGACTATTATCGTTTAGCAAGGCATCACCTGAAGTAAGCTTCATGATCTTTTCACGCAGCTCATTTGGTTTGAACGGTTTGGATACATAATCATTCATACCCGAGTCGAACACTTTTTCGCGAATATCAATCAGCGCCGATGCGGTTAGGGCAATGATAGGTGTAACTGCTTTTTTAGGATCTTTGAGCTTGCGTATTTCCGTTGCGGCATCAAAACCGTTCATTACCGGCATTTGCAAATCCATCAGGATAATATCGAAGTTGCCGTATTGCACTTGCTCAACCGCCAGTGCGCCATTTTCAGCAAAGGATGATTTGAGTTTCCATTTGGAGAACAGCTTTTTCATAAGCATCGTGTTCACCATGTTATCTTCCGCTACCAAAACATTTAGATGGCTCATATCGCTTTCGCCATCCTGTTCGGTAGCAACAGGTTCCTGCGGCTTTATTACTTTTTCAACTACAGGCTCGGTTGATACCGGGAATTCTATATTGAATGAAAACTCGGAGCCTCTGCCCGGTTGACTAAGCACCTGCATTTGCACGCCGCTTAACTCCAGCAACCGTTTTACGATGGCTAAGCCCAACCCCGTACCTCCATACTGGCGGGTAGTGGTAACCGACTCTTGTGTAAATGGCTCGAATATGGCATTAAGGTTTTCTTTTTCTATACCGATACCCGTGTCTTTTACAGAAAATTGGATAGTAACCCGGTCATGTCGGTCTTCAACCAACTCAACCAGCACATGCACTTCACCTTGTTGTGTAAACTTAATGGCGTTACTTACCAGGTTAAAAATAACCTGAGTAAGGCGGGTTGGGTCGCCTATCACCACTTTGTTTTTTACCCGGCTGTCAATATCCAGCACAAAATTAAGCCCTTTTTCAATAGCTTTAGGCTTTTGTCCGCCGCAGATGTTTTGCATCAATTCGGCCAGATTGAACCGGATGTTTTCAAATACAATTTTCCCAGATTCGATCTTATTAAAGTCCAGAACATCGTTTACGATAGCCAGCAGGTTACCTGCTGAGAATTTGAGTATCTCTAAATTTTCTTTTTGATCCGGCCGGGGATTGCTCATCATAAGCAGATTGCTCATACCGATAACCGCATTCAAAGGGGTACGAATTTCATGCGACATGGTGGATAAAAACTCGGACTTTGCAAGTGATGATTTCTCTGCCTTATCAATAGCAGCTTCCAACACACTATTCAGCCTGCCTTGCTCTTCACTGTTCTTCTTCAGTTGCCTCATATTGGTTTGAAAGGCCTGATAGAAGTGATTGTGTATAAAAACCAATAAAATAAAATTGGTAAGCACACCCAAAATAAGCGTTGCCTGATCTAAATGCGAGGGTCTGAAATTTATTATATATAAATTATTTGAAGAGTAGATCATGAACAGAATAATGGGTACTACATTCAGTATAGAATACAACATTCCCCATTTTTGCCCAAGCATGTAAAAGCCGAAGATAACGATCAGCAAAACCAATTGTACTGATATAATGTCAACCTGCTGAAATATCAGAAAAGCATCCACCATGTTGATCATGGTACCTGTAACCAGTAGCGCGTGTGATACAAATCGCCAATCTGGTTTCCAGGTAAGATACTTAAATAAAATAATTATGCATATCAGCAATGTACCGGTTATATAACCCATTACAGCCTGATTTTGCACAAGCTGGTTAATAAAAATAACAGATACTGTTCCTAAAATAAGCAACAATCCATAGTACAACAAACGGATACGGGCGTTCTCTAATGAAGATCGCCCGTTCGCTAATATGTTTTTTATAGAAAGGTTAAAAAAACCTGCTGCTTTTGCCATTGCGAATATTTATAATGATAGCATCTGCTAAAATTACCTGTTTAAGAAGATTTAAACAAAGCTGAATTTATGCTAAACTATCACCTTGCAATTAATCTGCCAAAAGATCCAAATTATCATCTATGATTTTAATTTTGGCTTCGGCATCCGCTTTCTTTTTGCGCTCGTTTTCGATAATCTCCGGTTTGGCGTTATTAACAAATCGCTCGTTACTCAGCTTTGCATTTACCGATTTCAGGAATCCTTCCAGGTATTCTTTTTCTTTTTGCAACCTTGTACGCTCCGCTTCTGCATCTACATTGCCCTCCAACGGAATAAAAAACTCATTCCCTGACACAATGAAGTTAGCAGCACCAGCTATTTTATCAGCAGTTTCATTAAACTCGCTGATATTACCCAACTTGGTTATAACCGGTAAATAGGCTTTGTAATCGGTGCTGTTATTAAGCTTCACAAATAAGCTCAATGCCTCTTTAGGCGATATTTGTTTACTGTTACGCGTGTTACGAATTTCGGTAATCAGTTGCTTGATGCCTTCGAACTCCGCCAACAACTGTGTATTAATTTGCTCAATAACTGGTAACTGTGCTACAATACAGCAGTCTTGCTCGGTGCGGTTGCCAAACACCTCATCATGCCATAACTCTTCGGTAATAAACGGCATAAACGGATGCAACACTTTCAATATTTGTTCAAAAAATGTAATCGTTGCCTCATAGGTTTGCTTATCTATCGGCTGCTGATAGGCCGGTTTAACCATCTCAAGATACCAGGCGCAGAAATCGTCCCAAACGAGTTTATAGACAGCCATAATTGCATCTGATAAACGATATTGGTTAAAGTTTTCCTCAATTTCGGCCAATGCCTGGTTAAAACGATTTTTAAACCACTCAACGGCTGGTGCATTCGCAAACTCCAAACTATCGCTTACTTCCCAACCTTTAACCAGCCTGAATGCGTTCCATATTTTATTGGCAAAGTTGCGTCCCTGTTCGCAGTAGCTCTCATCAAACATTAAATCGTTACCTGCGGGAGAACACATCAGCATACCCACACGTACCCCATCCGCACCGAATTGTTTAATCAAATCAATCGGATCAGGTGAATTACCTAATTGTTTGGACATTTTACGGCCAAGCTTATCACGCACAATACCGGTCAGATAAACGTTTTTAAATGGTGCCTCACCTTTAAACTCATGGCCGGCCATAATCATACGGGCAACCCAAAAGAATAAAATCTCAGGCGCTGTTACCAGATCATTGGTTGGATAGTAGTAGTTGATATCGGCATTATCAGGATCTTTAAATCCATCAAAAACCGATATAGGCCACAACCATGATGAAAACCAGGTATCCACCACGTCAGGGTCCTGGTAAATACCGGTAGCATCCTGGCCTTGTGCCTGGAATTCTGCCTCGGCTTCGGCCTGGGTTTTGGCTACTACCCACTGGCCTTTCTCGTTGTACCAGGCAGGAATTTGCTGGCCCCACCACAACTGGCGACTAATGTTCCAGTCGCGCACGTTTTCCATCCAGTGGCGGTAGGTATTGATAAACTTTTCTGGTATCAGTTTTACCTCACCGTTCAGCACGTAATCCAGTGCCGGTTTAGCCATCTCCTGCATTTTGCAAAACCACTGCATAGATAGTTTGGGCTCAATCACCGCGTCTGTACGTTCAGAAAAACCTACCTGCGATTTGTACTCCTCTACCTTCTCCAGCGCGCCGGCTTCTTCCAGCATTACGGCAATCTTTTTACGGGCGGCAAAGCGATCCTCGCCTACCAGTATCTGCGCATTTTCGTTCAGAGAGCCGTCATCGTTTAAGATATCAATTACCGGCAGGTTATGTTTCTGGCCCAGTTCATAATCGTTCAAATCGTGTGCCGGTGTAACTTTAAGGCAACCGGTACCAAAATCCATGGTTACATACTCGTCCAATATCACCGGTATTTCGCGGTTAATTATGGGCACAAATACTTTTTTACCGTGCAAGTGTGTATAACGCTCGTCGTTCGGATTGATACACACGGCACTATCGGCCATAATGGTTTCCGGACGGGTAGTGGCAATGATGAGATGGTGTGCGGAGTGCGAGGCATTAGGAGCGGTATCTTCAACACTCTTCTCACCTTCCGCTTCGCTCACAGCTAAAGCATAGCGTATATAGTAAAGTTTCTGGTTAACTTCTTTACGGATTACTTCTTCGTCTGACACGGCTGTTAAACCCTTGGGGTCCCAGTTTACCATGCGCACGCCGCGGTAAATCCAGCCCTTTTTGTACAGGTGTATAAAGGTATCTATAACCGCTTCCGACAGTTCAGGATCCATAGTAAAGCGGGTGCGGTCCCAATCGCAGGAAGCGCCTAACTTTTTAAGCTGCTCCAGGATAATGCCGCCGTATTTCTCTTTCCACTCCCAGGCGTAGTTTAAAAACTCTTCGCGGGTAAGCTCTTTTTTATTGATGCCGCGCTCTTTGAGCATATTTACCACTTTGGCTTCGGTGGCAATGCTGGCATGGTCGGTGCCGGGTACCCAGCAGGCATTTTTGCCTTTCATGCGGGCACGGCGTATCAGTACGTCCTGAATGGTATTATTCAACATATGGCCCATGTGCAACACGCCGGTTACATTGGGTGGAGGAATGACTATCGTGTACGGTTCGCGCTCATCGGGCACAGATTTGAAAAACTTGTGTGCCAGCCAGTAGCTGTACCATTTATCTTCAACTTCGTTAAACTGATAGGTTTTTGAAATACTCATAGCCCACAAAAATAATGTTTTGCCCTTAATAGTGAAGGGCTTGCCCGCTTTTGTTTATTTCTCAAACTAATCCGTGCTATACCACCGTACCGAAGCTGCTTTAACCCCATAGGTGTACCACTTTTGAAAGTGGTACAAAGCGGAACAAACCGGTACACCCCGGAACAGGTGGTACACTTTGGTACAGCAAAAACGGCATTTGCAAGCTGCAAACGCCGTTCATAAAAAGTGGTACACTTTGGAACACCCGGTACAGTTTGGTACAGGTATTTATACTCGTGACACGATCTTGTCAGTACCAATTAGTTGTTAACACTCACAGCTACATTAATAAAAGAAAGCTTTTGTAACCTAAGCTACACGCTTCTTAACGCCCATGTGCCGGCACAGCAACCGGCACTACCGTTGTTGGCGCAACCTCGGGTTCTAAACGGTTCCATCTGTCGAGCTTACCATTTAAAAAGTATAAACAGTACTGCCTTAAACCTGTACCGTTTTCATACATCGTGTATTGTATAATTTCCAGCAGATTATTAGTGCCAGGTAAGCGCTCGGCAGAGATTACATTGTCAGGCTTAATTTTTAGCGCTTGCCTAACTTCATCTTTACTCATGCCTATGCTCACCTGCGACATATTGGCTTTCATAACAGCGCATGAAGTTATAACGGCTGCCACCAAAGCAAGAATGAATGTTTTAAATATCTTTTTCATGTTAGGTTGTAGATTGGTTTGGGTTTGACGGTGGTGAAAGGTACAGGTTTAATGTTATCTTCAACAAATTAAACACCTTAATCATAATGAAAATTCATACGTCCTTGGTCTGCTGGTTACTACTTACCATTGCTATGCTTGCTATTGCCTGCAATACAAAGAAAAATAAAAATCTGGACAGCTTTTATACTGATGGTGGCGAATGGGACTCTGCCCGCATACCGTTTATCAAACCTTATGAAGCCATCAAATCAGACGATAGATACGGATGGATTATGAATTTAGAAGGAATAGACGGAGATACTGGAATACTTAACATTCAAATGGCTGGTATAGTAAATGGAACAATTCTGTTATATAGCACTAATACAATCCTTCATGGAAATGATGTAAAAGAGGCATGGTATGTTATCATCCCAAAACAACATTTGGAGAAGGGTTTTGGAAGCTACCGAGCGTATCTTAGTTATTTGAGAGCATTAGGGTTTAAAAACACCCCGAAATTACATAACATAAGAACGATTGCTAGCTATTTTGATGACCATGAAACAATAGATTGGAATAGAATCGAATAATTATTATAGCTTCACACAGCAGATGACTATAATTATGATAGCAAATTCTAGCAATTATTGAAGATCTCCCTCCCTGTAAAAAAAGCCTTACAATTTCCTAACAATCATTTTAAAATGGTTATTTTAAGCCATCATTATTTAAACTATTAAATGAAATCAAATTTAGGAAATTGGATGCTTGCCGCTGCCGTTTGCATTTCGGCCAGTGCTTGGGCTGCTGATGGCGGTAAACCGGGGAAAGCCAAACCCGCACCGTCTAAAAAATTCATAGATCCGGCCAACATGGATCTGTCAGTAAAACCCGGCGACGACTTTTTTGAGTATGCCAATGGTGGCTGGATTAAAAAAAACACCATCCCTGCTAAAGAAACCAGCTGGGGCAGTTTTATCATGCTGCGCGACAACAATAAGCAACAAATTGTAGGTATAGTGAATGAGGTGAGCAAAACTTCGGCCACGCAGCCAAAAGGCAGTATAAAACAACGGGTGGGCGATTTGTATGCCAGTGCCATGGACACTGTAACCATCGAACGCTTAGGCTACAACCCTATCAAAGCCGATTTGCAACGCATTGATGCCATTAATAACGTTGATGCGGTAGTAAACGAGATTGTTTACGAACGCTCGAACGCCATTGGCAGTCCGCTATTCAGTTTCGGTGTTCGCCAGGATTCTAAAAATGTAAGCAAATACATTGTTAGCTTTGGCCAGGGCGGTACCAGTTTGCCTGATCGTGATTACTACTTGAATAACGATGCGCGTACCCAGCGTATACAGGCTGCTTACAAACAATATATTACCGATCTGTTTACCCTAACCGGTAGCTCGCCCGAAGAGGCTGCAAAAAATGCGTCAACCATTTTCGGTATAGAAAGTAAACTGGCTCAGGCACAAATGAGCCGTGTGGCCATGCGCGATCCAAACAAAACTTACAACAAGTTCACCGTTGCCGATTTTAGTAAAACCACCCCCCACTTAAACTGGGTACAATTATTACCTAAGCTGAAAGTAAACGGCCAGGATACCGTATTGGTTGGCCAGCCTGATTTCTATAAATCGGCGGATGCCTTACTGGTAGCTACGCCGATTGAAGATTGGAAAACCTACCTAAAATGGGGTATTCTGCGTAACTCGGCGGGTTCTTTAAGTTCACCGTTTGTACAGGCTCAGTTTAAATACAGCAGTGTATTAAGCGGCCAAAAAGTACAAACACCTCGTAACGAGCGCAGTGCCATGTTTGTTGATGGTGCCGTAGGCGAATTATTAGGCCAGCTTTATGTAGAACAATACTTTAAGCCTGCCGCCAAAACTTATATGGAAGGCTTGGTAGCCAACTTAAGAACTGCTTTGGGCGAGCGCATTCAGCGTTTGGATTGGATGACGCCCGAAACCAAAGCCCGTGCAACCAAAAAGCTGAATGCCTTTACCGTTAAAATTGGCTACACCGAAAAATGGGAAACCTATGCAGGTTTAAACATTGACCGCAACGATTACTTTGGTAATATCAGACGTGTGTCTGCCTGGGGTTATAATGATATGATTAACCGACTGGGTAAACCGGTTGACAAAACCGAATGGGGCATGACGCCACCTACGGTAAATGCTTACTATAACCCGGTAAACAACGAGATTGTGTTCCCGGCTGGTATTTTACAGTTCCCGTTCTATGATTTTGCTGCGGACGATGCGGTGAACTATGGCGGTATCGGTGCTGTAATTGGCCACGAAATGACCCACGGTTTTGACGACCAGGGTCGCCAGTATGATGCTGATGGCACCCTGCGCGATTGGTGGAAAAAAGAAGATGCCGACAAGTTTAAAAGCCGTGCGGATATGGTAGTAAACCAGTACAACGGCTTTACTGCTGTGGATACCATGCACGTAAACGGTCGCTTAACCTTAGGTGAAAACCTGGCCGACTTAGGCGGCATCAACATTGCCTACGAAGCGTTCAAGAAAACCAAAGAAGGAAAGTCAAATACCAAGATTGATGGCTTCACGCCTGATCAGCGTTTCTTCCTGTCGTTTGCACAGATTTGGAGAGGCCTGCAACGCCCCGAGGCTACTGCACAGCAAATCAAAACTGACCCGCACTCGCCAGGCCGTTTCCGCACCAACGGACCGGTTGTGAATGTGGATGCTTGGTACAAAGCGTTCAACGTACAAGCCGGCGATAAAATGTACAAAAAACCTGAAGACCGGATTAAGATCTGGTAATTAAGGTGGTGAGATAAAAAGAGAGCGCCTGGTTGATTAGCCAAGCGCTCTCTTTTTTGTATAAGCTATAACATAGCGGTTCTACTTTTCTTTACTATCGTCAGTGCTTTCAATGCTCTGCAGTCCGCTCATTGCCGCGGAGGCTACTTACTTTGTCATAGCCACAAAGTAAGCAAAAGGCCTAGCTTTCGCAATCCCTGCCAACGCTACAGAGCCTGCACCCGGCCGGGTGCGAAAGCAGCCCTACGCTCGTTTGAGGAATGAGGCTTGAGGTGCGGAGAGCGAGGAGATGTTCTTGTTTCTTGGCTCTTGCTTCCTGACTCTACCAACTTCCAGTCATCTCCAGCTCTGGGTAAAAGGCGAGCGGCACAGATCAGCCCTGTGCTGTGGCAATGACCTTTTTGCTTTTGCATAAGCGCAGCAATAAGGAGAATTAAGCGCTATCAAAACCACCGCTCTAACTTCAAACCATAAGTCAACAGCAAATTTTCGCTATCCGTTACCGAAATGCGGTTGTAGGCCAGTGAACTGGTTAGGCTAAGCCAGTTGCTTAACTTAAAGCCGAGGTTCAATGTAGATCGCAGGTTCGTATCATTGCGGCGGGTTAAGGAGGGTTGCCAGAAAGCGCCCCCATCCACAGATACATTTTTTCTGATAATGAACCTGAACTGCAAGCGCAAAGAGTTACGGTAGGTATGATAATCGATACGCTGATCATTCACATACAAATCGCTTAAATCATATAAAACACCGTCGCTAATGTTCAGGTAGGCCTCGGGGCGGTCATAAATACTGTAAGCAATACCCCCACCCGCCAATAGCTGGTTATTAATTTTGAGCGAAAAGCTGGTATTGTAATTGGCCAGCCCCCAGTAATAAAAATGCGGCAGGGTGCGGTAGAGGTTAAAATCGAGCGAGGTGGAATAATCGTTATTGGTTAAGTCGCTGTTGTTGCGGCCGTATATCCAGCTATTGTTCAAATTCAGCAGAATGCTTTTTTTCTTCATACCGAAGCCCAAAGCATTGTTGAGCAGGTAAGAGTTACCGTCTTTAGTTCGGTTTACAGTACCGGTACCATTAAACACCGCGTGGTATTGGGTAGTATCGCTAAACTGAGCCGAAGCTGTTAACGAGCAGCTAAATAGCAGGATGAAAACAAGAATTTTGTGCATAGATAACCGTTGAGGTTGCCTCATACCGACAAATAACTGCCCTGCATTGTTTTTATTTATCCGCCAAACAGGCCAATGTTTAGCTAAGCATAATCATATCTTCATCATCAGTAAGGCTCAGTTGTATATTGTCGCTGCCGGCAATGCCTTCAATAGACCCTTTGATGTGTGCTGCACTGATAAGGGCTTTTTCCAGTTGCTTTTCGCGGGTTTTCCAAAGCTTCTCCATGGCATCGCGCTCGCGTTGGATAGATAAACGCATGCTCATAAAACCTTCGCGCAAAGCCTTCCATTGTTCGCCAAATTCGTTGCTCATCAAATAATCATACAGCAGGTGCATTTTATCGCCCCTGTTTTCCTGGGCGCGCATAATAGCGGATGTTTTGATGATACAATCGCGCAGTACAAATGATACGGCTTTTACCTCCTCAAAAGAGCAGATCCAAACGCCATCTTTTTCACCAAAGCAATCCATCCCTTTCGGGTAGCATTGCGTTACAATAACAGCCGTATCGGCGCCAATGTGGCGCATATCTTTTTTAAGCTTTTCTATCCAGTCGCCGCCAAACTCTTTGGTACGTTTGCTTTCATAAATAATTCGGCCGCATTCCTGCCCGTACTGGTTGCGCACGGTTTGTATACAGTCGGCACCGCGTATGCCCTTGCCTACCTCGCCAACCAAATCAAATGGAAAATAGCTGCGCAATATTTCTTCCAGCATCAGTTCCTGCACCTCGCCTTGTAATTGCATGGAGCCTTGCTCGGCTTTGCGCTTCATTTCATCGGCCAGCTTTTTCTGGTCTTCGAGTTGCTTTTCAAGCTCTTTAACCTTTAGCTGGTATTCGGTATCGCGCATAGAGAATTTTTCCACCTCCTGCTTGCGTATCTGCTCGGCCAGTTCCAGGCGTTGTTCCTGCAGTTTGCGTTGGGTAATCAGCTCCAGTTCTTCTTCGCGCTGCTTTAATTGCTGCTCCTTTTGCAAAAAGGCCATTTCTTTCTCGCGCGACTGGCGCAGCTTTTCTTTCGATTCTTCAACCGAGTTTTGCAGCAGCTGCATCTTGGTTTCATAATCGGATGCGATGGACTGGCGAAGGGTTTGCTCCATGGCCAGTTGCAGCTGCCGCTTTTCTTCAGACAAGCGCTGCTCAAACTGCTGCTGCTGCTTGCGCTGCAGAGCACTGAACTCTTCTTCCTTCTTGCGGGCTTCTTCCTCTTTTTGCTGCTTAAACTGCTGCATTTGCAGGCGAAGTTGTTTCTTATACTCTTCGGTCATCACTTCCTCAATCGGGAAGGGATGATTACAACTCGGACACTTAACCTCTGTAGCCATACTTTTGCTTGCTGGTAAATTACTTTAACCAAAATTTTTATACCGCCTTAAAGGTAAAGGTATTTTGTTAAAAATATTAGCAAAGGTTTTACACACGTTTTAGCATTTTATCCACAACAGCACCATCCGTCTGACACATCAATGGCTATTCACCTGCGTGCACATTCCTTAACTTATCAATCAGCAAAAGCATTTTTTCATAATGCGAACCTTTCCAGTACACCCGCCAGCAATGGTCGCACTGCCAGAATTCATTGAAATACTCGCGGGTTTTTGGCTGCAGCTGGTGTGCCACCTGCTGCTTCGGCACCGGCTGCAACAAGCCATTGCATACCATACAGCGTTTAAAGGGCTGCAGGTTCCGGCTCAGGTCAAACCTGCTCATTACATCCCCTATCTGTTCTTCGGTGTTCGGGGAGCAGATGTAATGCCCCCATTTAATGTCTTTGTGTTTTAACAAATGTGCGCTACGGGTTAACACAATACGGTTTTCGGACGCGGCCAATGGCGCAATCACGGCTTCGGTATAGCGGTTATCATACCAGGCATCAAAGCCTAACAGTCGTAGCATACGCGCCAATGTACCCAAATGGGCATCTACAATAAAACCATTTTGCACGGGCGCACTACCACTTATGCTGTAATTTGAGGATAAGGATGAACCATGCGGATAGGCTTCTATCGTGTCATGGTTTTGCAGCAGGTATTGAAAATCAACAGCGTTGCCATTCACCAAAACCACATCTACCTCGGTGTGCGGAATGCCCATGGCCTCAATAGCATCTTTAACGGATGGCTTGCCGTTGAAATAATAATCATGTTGGCAGGGGGTAACGGTTATCGGCAAAATATCTCCTAAACTTCCTTTGAAAGTAAAATTAGCTTTGTGTTCCATATACACTATAGCAACACCCAACGGATGCAAATTGTTAAGCCAAATTTAACCAAAAGGAAATTTTTATAAACCAATGCATTTATAGGGTGTTATTCCAAGTACATCTTAAATACATTGAGCTATGATAATTACAGTAAAAGAACCGGCAACTCATACAGATATAGAACTGGATGCACAACCAGAAGATTATAACGGCGAACAAGGCTGGCGCATATTATCGCCCGATAAAGATTCGTTTGTAATGGTTGAGAAAAACGGCCAATGGAATGTGATGGATGATGCCGACATCAACCCCGAATTTTTGGATGCCATTGGCAAAGCCCTGCATCCGGTTGCACGCTACAATCACTTAAGTGGTTCTGAGGGTGTATAAAAGAACCTCCATTGCATGAAAATAAAAGCGGCATTACGAATTAAAGTAATGCCGCTTTTATTTGTTAAACAAGTGTGTTAATAAAAGTTAAATGATGAAGCTTAATGCCTTTTAGTTGTAAATTAGCAAAAGCCTAATCTAAGCCATCTATTTGCCATGAAGCTGATTACTATTGTCATCGTCCTTGTGTTTTTCACAGCCCGGGTTTGCGCACAGTCAATAAGCGGTATGGTGATTGACCGAAACACCAAGCTACCGGTTGCAGGCGCCCGTATAGCTACCGGCTACCAAACAGTGGGTACCAATGGCGCAGGTTACTTTCATTTAACCACGGCGCATGCAGGTGATACGGTATACATTACCGGCAAGGGCTACAAACCTTACCAGTCGGTTTTGCATTTCAGATCGCCAGGCGATACGATTAAATTCTATCTGGACAGGGCCTCTATCATTTTGCAGCCGGTAACCGTTACGGGCAAGCACAACGCTACGCTCGATTCTTTGAAAACGCGCCGGGAATTTTCATCCGTACTAGCGCAAAAAGCATCGATACTAAAAGAAGGTTTTATTACACGCAATCCCTATCAATATACGCCATATGATAACCTCACCGCACCCAATAATACCACCACCATGGTGAGTTTCAATGCGCTGTCATTACTCAACTTATTTTCAAAAAAGAAAAGTGAAACGTCACGGCTGCAAAAAACGATATTGAAAGATGAAGAAAGCAACTACCTTGACCGCACCTTCTCTAAGCAACTTGTAAACCGGGCAACAGGTTTACAAGGCGACTCGTTGCAACAATTCATGACCCTTTACAGGCCAACCACACAGAAACTAAAGAGCATGACGCAGTACGACCTAATTATGTATGTAAAAGACTGCTACAAAAGCTTCACTAAAACCACTACCCGCCAGCTATAAAATCAGTCGCCTGCTACTGTAACAAATCAAAAAACAGGCAGTCTATTGTTAAATTGGCAACACCTAAAACACAATACATGAGAAACCACGAAATAGACTACCGCATTTTTGGCGAGGAGATGCAGTACGTAGAAGTTGAGCTTGACCCTAATGAAACCGCCATTGCCGAATCGGGCGCGTTTATGATGATGGATGACGGCATACAAATGCAAACCATATTTGGCGACGGCAGCCAGCAGCAGGGTGGCGGTGGCCTTATGAGCCAGCTCTTTAGCGCGGGCAAGCGCCTGCTTACCGGCGAAAGCCTGTTTATGACGGCCTTTACCAACATTAGCCACGGCAAAAGACGGGTAAGCTTTGCATCTCCCTATCCCGGTAAAATTATCCCATTGAATTTGCAGCAACTGGGCGGTACGGTAATATGCCAAAAGGATGCCTTTTTATGTGCAGCCAAAGGCGTAGCCATCAATATAGAATTTCAACGCAGGCTGGGCACCGGTTTGTTTGGTGGCGAGGGCTTTATTATGGAACGTTTAGAGGGCGATGGTATGGCCTTTATGCATGCCGGCGGCCACGTATTCGAGCGCGAATTGCTACACGGCGAATTTGTTAAAATTGATACCGGATGTTTGGTGGGTTACACCGCAGGCGTGCAGTTTGATATTGAATTTATTGGCGGCATACGTAACAAACTGTTCGGCGGTGAGGGGGTGTTTTTTGCTACCCTGCGCGGGCCGGGTAAAGTTTGGATACAAACACTACCGGTGAGCCGTTTGGCCAGCCGCATTTTAACTTATGCATCACCAGGCGGCCGTAAGGAAGAAGGAAGTATATTAGGCGGCCTGGGTAATTTACTGGATGGCGACGGCCGTTAATCTTATAATTTACAGATGGAGGTTAATAGCTGATAACCGGCTATTAACCTCCATCTATTACTACTTACTGTTCATACGTTTAATTTCACGTATCTCTTGTCTTAATTCCTGGATATTTTGTTGCGCCTGGCGGTTTTCCAGATAAAAGTAAATAGCAAAGCCTAAAAATATTTTACCCAGTACAAACACCGCAGCAAATACCCACTTCCAACTTTTGTGTATACGCATATGGGTGCTTTCGCCCTCCACCTCTATATACTTAGGCTCCTTGCTTTCGTTGCTCTGCTCGCGGCGCTCATCACGGTTTATTTTGGCCGGGGTTTGCGGTGGGGCTATCGTTATTTCATTGAAATCAGATTCAATGCGATTCCATAATGTGGGTGGCGGTGCTATGGCCATATGCTGGGCTATCTTCTCCAGATCAATTTCCAGCTCATTAAGTGCCTGCTTTACCTGCGGATAGCTGTTTTTCATATACAGCACCTCCTTCTCTTCCGCCTCAGATGCTGATCCGGTAACGTAAGCTTCCAGCAAGCCGCTTTCAATAAAGTTCTGTATATGATTTTCCATTCCTGATTACTTTAAAAGCCTCTCTTAATATTTTTCTAATATCGTTAGCAGTGGTGCCCAACTCCTGGGCCAGCCAGCTTACGGGCTGCTGGTAATAATAGATGCCGCAAAACACAAAACGTTGCTGCTCATTCATCAGGCTCAAAAACTCGTCGCCGCGGCCGGTGGCTTTTATGCTGTTTGTTAAAGCATGCTCCTGCTGTGCCCGGGCACAGCCTGCCAGCTTTTGTTTGGCTATCATTTGTAAACGCAGCCAGGCGTTGCCCTGGTTCTGCGAAAATTCGCTTAAGCGGAACGGTATCTCTTTAAAAATATCTACCAGATACTCTTCGGCAAGTTTCCGGTCGTTTACCACTTTAGTAATGTAGCCCAGCAGTAAATTACCATAACGGTCATACAGCGCCCTGGTAGCCGTGACGTCGTTTGCGGTTAGTACTTTCTGATTCTCAACTCTTAACTCCACAGGGGAAATATTGATGATTACGCTAACAAATATAACCAACAATTACAATTGCACAGATACCAGCAGTTAAATACAAAAATAAACTATTGTATATCAATAATTTAAAAAATACTTAAAAATACCTGTAACAAAGCATGAGCATCTAAATCTAAATGTTGCTTATATGGCCGAGGTACTACAATAATGCCATAAGCAACGTCCAGAGCCCGAACCTTAAGGGCCCCTTTTAAAACAATCCAACAAAACAATGGCTGATTTAATTTTTAAACTGTGGTGGGTGCTACCCGTTATGGTGGCGCTCGTAATGTACAAATCTGTACTTCGTGTATTTTTTGGTATGGTTATCGTTCCGGATGACCGTATTGGTTTGGTTATTAAAAAGTTTACCCTGTATGGCGACAAGCGCCTGCCCGATGGTCGTATCATTGCCACTAAAGGCGAAGCAGGTATGCAGGCAAAACCCCTTGCTCCCGGCCTTTACTGGCGCATGTGGCCGTGGCAGTACGGCATTATCATGGAACCGTTTACCATCATCGAGCAAAATAAACTTGGGCTGGTTAAGGCCAAGGATGGTGCTGCGCTGGATACCGGCCGCGTGCTGGGTCGCCCGGTAGAATGTGATAAGTTTCAGGATGCCGAGGCATTTCTGGAAACTAAAGGCCAGAAAGGTCCGCAGGCGGCATTTCTAACGCCGGGTAGTTATCGTATCAATACCTTTTTATTTGAGATAGAGAAAGTACCCATCACCCAGATACATGAAAACAAAGTGGGCATTGTAACCACTTTAGATGGTGAGCCTTTAGATAAAGGTGAAATTGCAGGCGGCTCAGTAGCCGGTCATCGCAACTATCAGGACCCGATGGCCTTTATACATGCCGGCGGCAAAAAAGGCTTGCAAGAGGATGTGATATTGGCCGGTACCTATTACCTGAACCCATGGTTTGTAATAGTGGAACAGGTAGATATGATGCATATTCCAATTGGCTATGTAGGTGTAGTAAACTCCTTTGTAGGCCCCGAGGGTACCGATACCAGCGGCGATGCCTTTAAACATGGTAACATTGTGCAAAAGCCGCAAAAAGGTGTATGGTCTGAGCCTCTGGACCCAGGTAAGCATCCTGTTAATATTTATACGCATGGCGTTGAAGTGGTACCTACCACCAACATTGTACTTAACTGGGCCAACAGCCGCAGCGAGGCGCATGAACTTGATAAAAACCTGAGCACCATCAGTGTACGTTCGTCTGACGGATTTACATTTAACCTGGATGTAGCCCAAATCATTCACGTGCCACGCAATGAGGCGCCTAAAGTGATTGCACGCTTTGGTAAGATGAAAAATCTGGTATCGCAGGTACTGGAACCTACCATCGCCAACTACTTCCGCAACGCCGCACAAAAGAGTGATGTGATTGGTTTCCTGACCAACCGTTCGCAACGGCAGGACGATGCCAAGGGGCACATTAGCCAGGTGCTGGCCGATTATAACGTGGTAGGTGTTGATACCCTGATTGGCGACATTGTTCCGCCCGAAGCATTGATGAAAACGATGACCGACCGTAAACTGGCCGAAGAGGAACGCCATACTTATGAAATACAGCGTAGCGCACAACTGGAGCGTAAGGAGTTTGAAAGCGCCAAAGCCGGTGCCGATATGCAGCCCGAGGTGGTAAAATCAACCCGGCAGGTGGAGATCAACACGCAAATGTCGGCCGCTAAAGTGGCTGCAGCCAAAGGCGATGCAGAATCCAGAACCATCAATGCCCGTGCCGATGCCGAGAACCGCACCATTAACGCCCGTGCCGATGCTGAAGCTAAAACTATCATAGCTAAAGCCGATGCCGAAGCTACTGAGGTAAACGGTAGTGCCGAAGCAGGCAAGATTAAAGCCATCGGTTTGGCCGAAGCTGAAGTAACCAAGCAAAAAACTGAAGCCATGGGTACCGAGCAATATGCCATTGTTCGCGTAGCCGAAGCGCTGGCCAGCAACGGCGTTAAACTGGTTCCCGAAATTCTGGTTAGTGGCAAAGACGGCGGCAATGGCGGCATGATTGATGCCTTGATTGGTAGTGAAATGTTTAAGAAGTTACAGAAGGAGAATAGTAGAGAGGAATAGATAACTTTTAATTCATGGAAAGCGCATCTGGTTGCAGGTGCGCTTTTTTTTTGGCGTATATTCTGCGTTTATTAGATTGCTTTTATGCGTTTGAACTTTTTGTTGTGATGATTTACTTTCTTCGTCCGCTCTTGGCCGCGGAGGCCAGTTACTTTGTCATAGCCACAAAGTAACCAAAAGGCCTAGCCAAAAAAATGCGTTCATCCGCACAGGCCAAACTCCCTGGCCCGCTTTTTTGGCAGCCCCGCGCTCTTTTAAATAAGGTTTCATAATACTATCCAAAGATCCCATGTCATTACGAGCGATAGCGTGGCAATCTCTTTGTTTCTTGAGCCCTTTACCTGTCCTGAGAGATTGCTTCGTACCTCGCAAGGACAAGTGGGAAGCATTATCTATGATAAATGATGAATAGTAAAAGAAAGATAACGCACTGCCAAAACAAGCCCTCAAAAAAATCGGCATTCAGCTTCTTTCGGTAGCTTTTAATTAAGTTGAAGTACCAGCTTGAGTAGAAAGAAGGTGCGCCCGGGAGCTTTTTCTTTGGTTACTTTCTTTTTTGCGGTAAAAAAGAAAGTGACGTCCACAGGCTGTGGTATAGACATCTACCTATCCTAACGAAGCAGAGAACAGGAGTTCAACAGCACTAATTAACATAAAATGCTAATAATCTCAAATCACCTCCAACACCTTATACCCCTTACCATTCAAACTAAACTCATCGCCCACTTTACATCCTTTCATTTTTTGACCAATGGGCGAGCCGGGTGATATAGCAAAATAGGTTTGACCTTCGTGTATAAACGTGCCTACACTTACCGAAATGTAAAACCTACCGCTATCCGTAACCACCACACTACCCGCTTCAGCCTGGGCAGAATGGCCGTTGATGCTCACCTGGTTTAGCGTAACCAGCAATTTATTGGCTTCGGTTAGCTGCGCCATGTTGCGGTTGGTTTCCTGTTGCATCATTTCGCGGCCGGTTTCGTACTTATCGCCGGCACTGCTTTTGGTGTCGTCTTTTGCGGCCTGCTGTGCGGCTTCAATGGCTTGTCGGGCCGCGTCAATACGTTGTTGTATAAGGTCAACACACAGGTGATGCAATTCTTTCTTTAAATTGTTGGTCATATCAGCCTGCAAAGATATTAAATTGGCTAAGCCTGTCACTCCTCTTTGCTTTTAGGAATAATGGATATGGTGCCATCTTTTTCGAGCACGGCGTATTTAATCTGCGCCAGCTTTTCCAGCCCGTGTATGGAGCGTGCAGCATACATCACATCTTCCAAATCCACCTGCGATTGCCGCATGCGAACAGGCAGCGGCTCGCCATTATCAACTAAAATGAGCGGCGTACCTTCCACCATCTTAGAAAAAAAATGGAACCGTTGTTTGATGATCGAAAAAACGATATTGACCGTAACAAACACGATTATAAGTATAGTAGCGCCTGTAAGCGAATAATCCATACCTACCAGCGCCTGTTCTGTAACCTGGCTTATGGTAAGCAGCAGCACAAAATCAAAAGTACTGGTTTGCGCCATAGTGCGCTTGCCAATTACACGCACAATAACCAGCAAAAAAAGGTACATGAAAGCTGCTCTGATAACTAAATCCATAACGATCAGGGATAGATGAAAAATTTGGGGTGAAAGGCTACGTTGTTAATAATGATGTCCCCTTCGGCATGGCCTGCTTTCATGGGAATAATGTAAAGCAGTACTCTCAGATTTTTTTCGGGCTTGTACACATACACCCGGTGCCCGTCCTGCACATAGGAGCTTTCGGGCTGCGGAACAAACTCGGTGATTTTAAAATTATCAACTAGCGACTGGCTGATGGTTATGGTGTGTATATTTTCTTTGGCTGATATGAGCACCATTTTTTCGGCCTGGTAGCGCAGGTAACGTTCATACTTAATGTTTACGTTCTGTTTATTACCGGTGGTATCGCTTAGCATGCCATCACCAAACAAGCCGGTGCAAACAATGGCTATCAGCACAAACATGGCTACCCAAGCTACCTTTTGCAGCCGCCAGCTGGTTTGGGTAAACTTCACCTCCTCATCTATCTCCATATCCGTACCCGATACAGGCTCGGCCCCATTGTTTTTCATTTACAATACGTTAAGCGAATCAGCAATTATTTAATAAGTAACCCATTAACTATACAGTTGTTTAGGCATTTATATGTTTAACCATCGTTCAGGCGCTTTAAATACGTTTGCAAACTACTGCTTACAAATGTTAAAAACAGATTAAGCAAATCTTAGTTATTAGGAAAATATAGCCCGATGTGTGCAACTGCCTGCACCCACTGCTTTATCTATATAACCTGTATTTTATGAGTATTAACGACGATAAGAATGCGTATGCATTTTACCAGGAAGCATTGGTGTTGCTGGAAGAAAGTGAAATTCCTTTTATGCTGGGCGGCGCCTTTGCCATATTTCATTACAGCGGCATTTACCGCGAAACCAAGGATCTGGACGTTTACTGCAAATCGTCAGATTGTCCGCGGATTATGAAATACTTTAGCGACCGCGGCTATGAAACGCAGTTTACGGATGCCCGCTGGCTGGCTAAAATATTTAAAGGCGAGTATTTTATTGACCTGATATTTGACACCGTAAATAACATTTGTACGGTTGACGATAGCTGGTTTGAACGTGCCGTGGATGCCAGCTTTTTTGAAAAAGACGTAAAATTACTACCGCCCGAAGAATTGATTTGGAGCAAAATATACGTACAAAACCGCGAACGTTATGATGGCGCCGATATTAATCACCTGCTGGTGCAGTATGGTGACAACCTGGACTGGAACCAGCTGATGTTTCGTATGGACCAGCACTGGCAACTGCTTCTGGCACAGTTAATGTCTTTCCAGTTTGTATATCCGGCCGATTATCAGCAGAAAGTGCCGCGTTGGGTTTATGATGAATTGCTGCGCCGTGCACACGAACAACTGGATTTACCAGCAGCAACCGAAAAGGTTTGCCGCGGCCCGATGATTGACCAGACACAATACAGTGTGGATATTAAAGATTGGGACTATAAATCGTACACCATTAAAACCGTTTAATTTTTAGTAATGGACGAGAAAAAAATAACCCGTATAGCTGCAGTAGGCGACATCCATGTCAAAGAAACCGATCATGGCAAATGGGTGGATTATTTTCGGGAGATATCAACAAAGGCAGATGTGCTGCTGATATGCGGCGACCTGACCGATACTGGTGATGAGGACGAAGCTAAAATACTGGCCGAAGAATTAAGAGCCTGTACCATACCGGTAATTTGCGTGCTGGGTAACCACGATTATGAGAAAGGCCGCCATAAACTGATTAGGCAAACGCTGCAAAACCAAAACGTACATATACTGGATGGCGAAGCGCTGGTAATTGGCGATGTGGGCTTTGCCGGCGTAAAAGGCTTTGGCGGTGGGTTTGACCGCTACCTGCTTACCATGTTTGGCGAAGATGCCAACAAAGCATTTGTGCAGGAAGCCGTTGATGAAGCCCTGCACCTGGAGCGCGCGCTGAACAAACTGGATGGCGAACATCAGGTAACTAAAAAAATTGCGGTATTACACTATGCGCCTATTAAAGCTACAGTGGTTGGCGAGCCCGAAGAGATATTCCCTTTCCTGGGGTCATCGCGCCTGGCGGAACCACTTATTCGCAACAATGTAATTGCGGCTTTTCATGGCCATGCACATGCCGGTACGCTTGAAGGTATTTTAAATGGCAACATCCGGATATTTAATGTGGCAAAGCCCATATTGGTAAAGGCTGGTTATGCCTGCCCGTTCTATTTGCTCGAAGTGTAATTGTCAAGCCATACAACTGCAGGTAGTAAGTAACAGCAACAGGTAATACAAAATGCTATTACCTATTGAAACACTTTTTGTAATACGTATGTTACATACTCCGTTAAACCATGGTTAAATATTCGCATCTTATCTATTATAATATAAATTGGAACACCTATGAAAAAGACCATTTTGTTATTTAGCTTGATTATAACAGTTTTACTATCAAGCACTACTTATACCAACGCACAACGCAAAAGAGGCATGAGCGATCAGGCCAAAGGCGCCTTAATTGGGGGTGCAGGTGGTGCTGTAGCCGGTGGTTTGATTGGCAAAGGCGTTAAAGGAGCCCTGATTGGTGGTGCTATTGGTGCTGGTGGTGGTTACATTATTGGTAACGAGCATCGTCGTAACAAAGCTAAAAGACAACGTGCTTACTATCGTACCCACAAACGCAGCACTTATTACAGCCGTCGTAAATATTAATCAGAATCTTTATAGCTCTTAAAAAGGAAAGGCCTGGAATTATAGTTTCAGGCCTTTCCTTTTTTACAAAATTGCATACGTTAAAACACGAGGCTATTGAAACCTGTTGCCTAATTAACAAAACAGGATTACACCATGGCCGAGATACAAATTACCAACCGCGAAACGTTATCAGAGCGCAAGTTTCCGCTTAAATACTTCACATACCAAAAGCCGGATGCCGATAATAAAATGCAAAGTCTAAAGGCCGAGGTATACTTCCGGCCCGATGCAGTGGGCATATTACTATATGATACAGAACGCAGCAAGTTTTTGCTGACCAAGCAATTCAGGCTACCGGCCTACCTGAACGGCAGCGATACCGGTTATCTGGTTGAAGTTTGTGCCGGCCTTATCGATGAGGGCGAAACACCGGAAGAAACTGCTATACGGGAAGCTTTTGAAGAAACAGGATATGAAATAACCGACGTCAAGAAAATAGCAGCAGCCTACACTTCGGCCGGCGGCATTACCGAATATATACATCTTTATTTAGCCGCCTACAACCCATCCTTGCAAAAAAGCAAAGGCGGTGGTTTGGAAGAAGAAGGGGAAAATATTGAATTGATAGAACTTGATTTTGAACAGGCCAGGCAAATGTTAAAAAATCAGGAATTCAGGGATGCAAAAACAATTATGCTATTGCAACATTACTTTTTATTTTGTTAATTACAATTGTCAAATCAATGTAAACAAAATAAGTTCCCTTGCGTAGTAATGTTTGGATTAAACAACCGTATTACGCTAAAGTAGTGTAAAGCATAATTTAATTGATGGGTAAAAATTTACGACTTGCGCTGCTTTTATTTGGACTGTTGCCATTAGGTGCCCTTGCACAGGACGAGGGCGGGTTTGGATCGGGATTTAAAAGAGATTCGGTACCCCAGCGTGACTTGATTGATGTGTTTAAAACGGTATTTAAACCACGTGCAAAGCCATCAACCAGTATGGGTCCTGCTGATTCCAAAGTTTACTTTTCGTTTTTACCCACAGCTACCAGTGTTCCGGGTGGCGGCAAGGCATTTATTACCTCTACCACGGCCGGTTTTTACTTGGGCGATCATGAAACTACCAACCTGTCCAGCGTTAGTTTTACACCATACTTCAACTTTCAGGGGCGCTATGGATTGCCTTTAAGATCAAGCATCTGGCTAAGGGACAATAAATGGTTCATAACCGGCGATACCCGCCTGATGGTTTACCCGCAAGATACCTGGGGCCTTGGCGGCGATCAGCCCAATGAAAATAAAATGCGGGTGGATTATAAGTACATCCGCTTATACCAAAGTGTGCTGCGCCGTATAAAACCATACTTTTTGGTTGGTGTAGGCTACGCGATGGATTACCACATTGCCATTAATACGAATGAAGAGCAAACTACTTTGCCAGATTTATCGGGCTACCCAATAGGCACAGCTCCCGGCCAAAACTCTTTCTCGTCAGGAGCAACGCTCAATATTTTGTACGATACACGCAACAACTCGCTCAACCCGTTGCCGGGATGTTATGCCAACTTTATTTACCGCTACAACACACCGCTGTTGGGTAGTAACCGTACCTGGCACTCCATATATGCAGATGTAAGGAAATATGTATCGTTGGGCCATAGTCCGGTACAAAATACGCTGGCCTTTTGGAGCTACTACTGGTCAACATTTGACCGCGGTACCCCCTATTTAAGTTTGCCCAGCATTGGGTGGGATGTATATAATCGCTCAGGCCGTGGCGTACCTCAAAACCGCTACCGCGGGTCGCGCCTCGTATACTTTGAAACGGAATACCGCCGGGGCATAACGCGCGATGGCTTACTGGGCTTCGTTTTATTTGCCAATACCACTTCGGTTACAGAGCCTGAAAACAACAAGTTCAAGTATTTTCACCCAGCAGGTGGTGCCGGTTTGCGCATCAAGTTCAACAAGTCATCCAACACAAATATGGCTATTGATTATGGCTTCAGCAAAGGATTCTCATCCATCCGCTTAAACCTGGGCGAAGCTTTTTAAGCTGTTCGTCTCTTCTCTCGGTAATAACATTTAGTATATCGATTATTTGGACTTGATTTATCGAAGGTATCTCTTATCCCAAAGCCTGCAATTCAACAAAAAAGGCCGCTTGCATGCAAGCGGCCTTTTCAATGATTTCGTACATCAGTTAATATCCTGGATTCTGCGGAAATCCTGTTTTGTCTGACAACAAATCCAATTGGGTTTGTGGAATTGGGCGTAGCATGTGGGTTTCCTTCACATTAGTTGCGCCATCGTTGTTGTATGCTTTTACGCGTGTGGTTAGCAAACCTGTGCGGGTTAAATCAAACCATCGTAACTGTTCGCCGCACAACTCACGCGCACGCTCATCCAAAATTAAATCCAACGTTACCTGGCTTGGCTGTATGGTCATGGCCGTAACGGCTGCTGTGTTTTGATCAGCCGAGTTTGATGCCCTGTAGGCCGCACGCTGCCTGATCACGTTGATATACTTTGCAGCATCGCCTGTATTACCTAACTCAAACGCAGCCTCGGCCGCAATAAGGTAAGTTTCGGATAGCTTGGCTACAATGAACGGACGCGTTGAGGCGTTGTTGGCAGCCGTGCGGTTAGGGTCGTCAAATTTCATCATATGCGGATACATCTGGTTGGTGTAATCGCTCGGTGCATAGATGCGGTACTTTTTGGCTGCTCTTAATTCGGCCAATACCTCGCGGCCTGGCATGTACAAAGCCGTATCGCCAATGTTAAAGCCTTTTACGCTGGTATTGCACAGCCAAAGCGTACGGAAGGTCTTGTCATAACGTGAATCGCTGGTACGGTTACCAAAGGCAGTATTTAGCAGATACCCGGTAGGCCTGAACCTACGCCACGGACGCTGATACAGCACGCTCCTAACAACCGGAATAACACCATTTACACTTTGTGCCTCATAATTGGGCGTAAACAAAAAGCAGGCACGGTTCTCTTTCAATCCGCTTGCCGGTGCATTGGTGTTCGATTCATTGAACTGATCGTTCAGGGTGTGCTGTACGGCAAACAGGTTCTCGCCGGTGTTCTCGTTGCCTGGCTTATTCACATTGGCAAAATCATTGAACAGGCTGGCACCATATTGCGATGGATTATCAACCAGTTGCTTGGCGGTGTTATAGGCTAACTGAAAATCGGCCTGTGCGGTAGTAGTACTTCCGGTAATACCTTTCTTTTCGGACCATGCACGGGTTAAGTACACTTTTGACAATAAATGCAATGCAGCAGCCTTGCTGGCTTTTGCAACGTCTGACGGACGTGCGTCCGGCATTTTAGATATGGCATCCGTTAAATCTGCAATAATAGCAGCATAAACCTCATACACTGTGTTGCGCTTGGATACCGTTGAAGGAACTGTATTGAAACCCAGCGGCCCGGCGCCTAAATCAAGCGGCACACCACCGTACGATTGTACCAGCAGAAAATAATACAAGGCCCTTATATACTTTGCTTCGGCAATAACCTGGTTCTTTTGTGCGTCGGTAAGTTCGGTGGATGCCTGGGCATATTGAACTACGCCATTACAGGTGTTGATGTATACAAAATCATTATTCCAGGGCGTTAACAGCTGCCCGTTATCCGACCGGATGGCGTAGGTATTCAGCTGTATGGTTTCGCTGTTCGCAGCATCGCCGGTGGTAAATTCATCCGTACCGGGAACCGTGATAGCCAGCGCACCCTCCGGGCCAAATTGAAAACGTAAACCAGAGTAGGCGGCAGTTAAACTATAGTTGATGCCGGCTGCAGTTTTTAAGTAATCCGGGGTAAGTATTGATCGCGGATTTTCTTCAAGCTTTTTTGAACAACCTGCCGTCAGCGTTCCGGCCACAACAAGCAGTGCTAATATTTTATTGATTGATTTCATAATTGGTTTCTGAATTAATATCTAACATTTACACCGAAAATGAACGTACGAACCGGCGGCACGTCCACACCCACAGTTAGCTGGCGGCCTTGCACCGCAATACCGGCACCCTCGGTTCCGCCGCCCGAACGGTTTGGCTCGGGACTAACGCCGCCCATTCGCATGTAGGGCGAAAACAAGTAGCCAACGTTGTTGCAGGTAGCATATACGCGGAGTGATTTACCGCCTATTTTTCTTATCAGTTTATCGGTAAAAGTATAGCCGAAGTTAATGCTGCGAATGTGCAGATAGCTGGCATCAAAGTAAGCTAATGATGATGGTGCAATCTGAGGCAAGTCGCCCTGCGTTGCATCCGGCATCGGGAAATCATTGGTTGGATTGCTTGGCGTCCAATAGTTTACTTTCGGTACGTTATGACGACCGTTGATGGTATAAAAATAGCTTTGCGGGTTATAAACAGCGCTATACAATAAACCGCCATAACGGCCATTGGCTACAACCGACAGGTCGAAGTTTTTGTAAGTAAACCGGTTGGTAATACCACCTTCAAATCTGGCCTGATAGTTTCCGATAAGCGTACGGTCGTTCGCATCAATTTTGCGGTCGCCGTTCAGGTCGAGCGCTTTGATCTGGCCTGGCTTTTGGTTATATAAAGCGGCCTCTGCGGCTTCGTTAGTTTGCCATATGCCCAGCTTTTTATTATCGTAAGCCACATCAATAGGCTGACCAACAAACCAGCCGTTGGCCACATCCTGCGTTACACCATTTTGCAGTGCCAAAATTTTATTTCTGTTCAGGAACCAGTTAACGTCAACGCCCCAGTTAAAACCATCTTTCTTTTGCAGCACCTGCGCCGAAAGGCTGATCTCAATACCTTTATTTTCTGTACGGCCAATATTGTTCAAAAAGCTGCCCGGTACACCGGTAGTTGCCGGCAACTGTTGCGGCAGCAGGATATCAAAGGTACGCTGGCGATATAAGTCAATTGAACCGGTCAAGCGGTTGTCCCAAAAACCGAAATCAATACCGGCGTTGATGGTTTTGCTATACTCCCATCCCAGGTTAGGGTTGGTTAGGTTGCTCAGGTAATAACCGTATTGCCCGGCTGTACCGCTGTTGTAGTAATTTTGACTGATCAAACCCAATGTAGCATAAGGGTTAATGGCCTGGTTAGATGTTTGCCCCCAACCTGCACGCAGCTTTAAGTTGCTGATATAGGTCTGGCTTTTCATGAAGCTCTCGTTGGTAATGTTCCAACCAGCTGATACTGCCGGATAGTAGTTCCATTTCTTTCCCGGAGCCAATACTGACGAACCATCCGCACGACCGGTTAAGGTTAACAAAAAACGCTCGTTGAAATTATAATTAACCCGCAGCATGTACGATAAGATATCGCGCTGCGTATATTGGTTGTTGTTGGATGCCGGAACAATGTAAGGCTGATCAGACTGGCCAAGGTTGTTATATTGCAGATAATTGGCCAGGATGTTTTGTGCCTGAATGTATGAGCCCTCGCCGTGTTGCTCTTGCAAGCTGTATAAAGCAGTAACATTGATCTTATGCTTTTCGGCAATGGTTTTATCGTAGTACAGCAAGTTTTCGATGGTATAATCGTAACCCGAATTATTAGATACAGTGGCCTGGCTATAAGTTTGCGTTGCCGGACTAAATGCTGACACCGGTGCCTGGAAACTGCCGTACTGATCCTGAACGTAACGTGCACCGATATTGATACGGTATTTCAAGCCTTCTAAAATTTGTACCTCGCCATATAAGCTGTTGAATGTACTAATCCTTTTGCGGCGCTGTGCCCAGTTCTCTCTGTTGTTTACCAATAGCGGGCTAAACTGATCCTCGCGCGGAGCAGCAGGTTTAGCAATTACATTACCGTTGGCATCGTAAGCCGGTACAAGCGGACTTAAACTAAGCACGCCAAACATCAGATTTACATTTTCGCCATCGTTTTGTGTAAATGTGTTTTGGGTGCTTAAACCTACCTTAATGCGCTTGCCTATTTTTGCATCCACACTGGCGCGCAAGGCATAACGCTGAAACTCCTGGCCCGGCACTACGGTAGTCTGGTCAAAATACCCACCGCCTATAGAATACTGGCCCTGCTCGGTACCACCGCTAACGGTAACCTGATGATCCTGCTGGCGGGCAGTTTTATAGAGCAAATCCTGCCAGTCGGTACTGGTGCCGTTTGCAATCGACTGCTGCTCTTGTGGTAGATAGAAAAAGTTATTATTCGGTGTTGTAGAGCCATTTGCAGGAACGGAGTTTGCCAAATCGCGGTAAGCACGGAACTCGTCGCCGTTTAACACCGGATACTTTTTCATCACGTTGCCAAAGCCATAATAGCCATTATAACTGATGGTAGTTTCGCCGGTACGGCCGCGCTGCGTAGTAACAATGATAACACCGTTAGACCCACGGGAACCATAAATAGCTGTAGCCGAAGCATCTTTCAATACATCGATTGATTTGATATCATTTGGGTTGATATCATTTAAGCTGCCGGTAAAAATGATACCATCAACCACAATCAAAGGATCGTTAGCGCCCGAGGTAAGCGAACGCTCGCCCCGAATACGTATGCGGCCCGGATCGCCAGGGCGTGAGCTGGTATTGGTTACACTGATACCTGCCGCACGGCCTTGCAGTGCCTGCCCTAAGTTAGATACCGGAACCTCGCGCAAAGCTTTTTCATTAACTGATGCTATAGAACCGGTAACGTCCGATCTGCGTTGTGTACCGTAGCCAACTACCACTACTTCGGTAAGGCTTTTGGCATCTGGCCGTAACGGCACATCATAAACATTGACGCCAGGCTTAATCAAAATCTCCTGGGTTGGATAGCCCACAAAAGAAACAACCAGCGTATTTTCGTTTGCAGGTACCTCTATCGAGTAGGCACCTTCTACGTTAGCAGCTACGCTTTTACCCGAAGTTTTTAATCTCACGGTGGCACCAGGCAGCGGAAGTCCCTTTTCATCGAGTACCTTACCGGTTACCTTCCGGTTTTGTGCAAATACGATGACCGGGCAAATCATCAACCCGACCATCATAAACACTTTAATAAAATGTTTAAGTTTAGTTTTCTGCATAATTTTCTGAGTTATAATTGAAGTTTAGTATGATGCTTAAGTTGAGCAGATATTAGATTCTCACCATTTTCCTGTACACGCGGCTACTCAAAAATTTATTAAATCGATTGCATAAGTGAATTAAACACACACAGATTGAATAGATAAAGTAAATACCTGAGCATAATGGTAAATTTTAAGTTTAGTAAATTGGTTATATCAACTTTGGTTGTTTGTAAAAGGCATGGTAAATCGCTCACCTACCTTTTCATTTATTTCAAAGAGTGTATCTAATTGGTTTCAAAGGCTAAAGTAGAAAGAAAAAATAAAAATGCAATCGATTGCAAATAATTATTTAAAATTCTGTATACGATGCGTTTTCATCTTACCATTACTACAAGGTTTTCGTTTGAACATAATCTAACAGAATTAAATCTTCAATTTAATGTCTGTAACAGAGCTTGGTAATAATTATATTTTTAGCAAAAAGATATTAAACTATTTTACTCATGATCTTCTCTTTACTCAAAGAAAATTACTGCATTTTATAGTTTGTTATACTTGCGAAAGTCAGTATTACTAATAAATTTGCAATCGATTGCAAAATATCTAGTATTTGCAAAACCAATTAATCTATAGAATTATGAGAAATAGCGCCTTAAAACTGGGGTTTCAGTTTGTGGCCTGTGCCATAGCAAGCTATTGTACCACGCAAACTGCATTAGCGCAAAAACTTGCCGGCAAAGGTCTGAAAGATTATTATAAATCTTATTTCCCTATTGGCGTAGCTGTTGCCCCGCGCAATCTTAGCGGCGAGGAAGGCAGGTTTATTGTAAAGCAATTCAACAGCCTTACCCCCGAGAATGCTATGAAAATGGGGCCAATACACCCACGCCCAAACCAGTATTACTGGCAGGATGCAGATTCCATTGTCAGCTTTGCACGGCATAACGGGCTACGGGTACGTGGCCATAACTTATGCTGGCATGAGCAAACACCGGATTGGATATTTAAAGACAGTACCGGCAAACAGGTTAGCAAACAGGTTTTGCTTCAGCGTTTACGAGATCATATCCATACCGTTGTAAAACGCTATAAAGGTAAAATATATGCCTGGGACGTTGTGAACGAGGCTATTGACGATAACCCCAATAAATTTTTGCGCAACTCGCTGTGGTACCAGATATGCGGCGAGGATTTCATTGCCAAAGCTTTTGAATACGCTCACGAAGCCGACCCAAAGGCCGTTTTGTTTTATAATGATTACAACACCGAGCGCCCCGAAAAGATGGAGCGTGTATATAAACTCCTTAAAAAACTGGTGGATGCCAAAGTGCCCGTTCATGCAGTGGGTTTGCAGGCACACTGGTCGTTACAGGAACCCTCAGGTACAGAGTTACGCAACACAATTGAAAAATTTGCCTCGCTTGGCTTAAAGGTACAGATCACGGAAATGGATGTGTCCATTTACCCTTGGGAAAAGGAACGCCGCCCATTGCACCCCGGCGAAAAAGGTGAACTTACGTCCGAATTAGAGCAGAAGCAAATAGCTAAATATAAAGAGGTGTTTGATATTTTACGGCAGTATAAAAAGGTAATCACCGGGGTTACCTTCTGGAACGTATCCGACCGTTATACCTGGCTGGATGAATATCCGGTACAGGGGCGTAAAAACTTCCCGCTATTATTTGATACCAACCTGCAACCCAAAAAGGCTTATTATGAAGTCGTCAACTTCAAAAGGTAAACCTCAACTCAGAAACCTGATGATACAACTACTAACCAAGCCATTTATTAATCGCATTGTTTGCAAAGCAGCCAGTGCTTTTGCCATGATAGGCATTTGCACAACGGCTTTTGCAATGGGTGAGCAACCTTATGTTTCGGATAAGGCCAGCACGGGTGCTTTTGCCTTATCAGCGGCAGGTAAATCGGCACCTATATTTGTAAGCCCGGCAGATTATAAAGGTGTGATACGGGCAGCCAAGGATCTGCAAACAGACATTACCTCGGTAACTCAGGCCGAGCCACTTTTATCTACAAATACCATTACAGGCAAGCAAGTAGTACTGATTGGTACAATTGGAAACAGTACGCTGATTGACCGCCTTATTCAGCAGAAAAAATTGAATGTAGCCGGTATTAAGGGTAAGTGGGAAACCTTTGTACTGCAAACTATCAGCCACCCAATGCCGGGGGTTGATAAGGCACTCGTGATTGCCGGTAGCGACAAGCGGGGTACTATATACGGTATTTATGACCTATCAGCCCAAATTGGAGTATCGCCCTGGTACTGGTGGGCAGATGTACCGGTTAAACAGCAAAAAAGCCTCTATGTGTTGCCTGGCCGCCATTCGCAGGGCGAACCTGCTGTAAAGTACCGTGGCATATTTATTAATGATGAAGCGCCGGCGTTTTCGGGATGGACAAATGAGAAGTTTGGCGGCTTTAACCATAAAGTATACACCAAAGTATTTGAACTGATCTTGCGCCTGAAGGGCAATTACCTTTGGCCTGCTATGTGGGGCAATGCCTTTAATGATGATGATTCGCTGAACCGGCCACTGGCTGATGAGTACGGCATTGTAATGGGCACATCGCACCACGAACCTATGGACCGCGCCCAAACTGAATGGAAACGTTACGGTAAAGGTGAATGGGATTATAATAAAAATGGCGAAGTACTGCGCAACTTTTGGCGCAAAGGTATACAGAACATGGGCACTGCCGAAACCATCGTAACTGTAGGCATGCGCGGCGATGGCGATATGGCTATGGAAGAAGGCACCAACATTGCCCTACTGGAAAAAATAGTGGCCGACCAGCGCAAAATTATTGCCGATGTAACCGGCAACCCCGCTGACCAAACGCCGCAATTATGGGCGCTTTATAAAGAAGTTCAGGAGTATTACGACAAAGGTATGCGCGTGCCTGACGATATAACCTTACTGTTGTGTGATGACAATTGGGGCAACATCCGCAAGCTACCCGCACTGGGCGAAAAACCACGTAAAGGAGGCTACGGCATTTATTATCATTTTGATTACGTGGGCGATCCGCGAAATTACAAATGGCTTAACACCAACCCCATCAGCAAAGTATGGGAGCAAATGCATCTGGCTTATGAATATAACGCCCGGCAGGTATGGATTGTGAATGTGGGGGATTTGAAACCCATGGAATACCCCATCTCCTTCTTTTTGGATTATGCCTGGAACCCCAATAAATGGCCGGCAAGCCGGGTGCAGGAGTATACCCGGCTGTGGGCTAAGCAACAATTTGGTGCAACATACGCGATACAAATTGCCGATATCCTGTCTAAATACACCAAATACAATGGCCGCCGTAAGCCAGAAATGCTCGATCAGAACACGTATAGCCTGGCAAACTTCCGGGAGTTTGAAACAATTGTAAACGACTATAATAAATTGGAAGAGCAGGCACAAGCTTTATACAAAGACATACCCAAACAATACAAAGACGCTTATTACCAACTGGTGCTGCACCCGGTACAGGCTTGTTCAAACCTGAATGCCATGTATTATGCCGCTGCCAAAAATCACCTATATGCCAGTCAAGGCCGTGCGGCTACAAATGATATGGCACAGCAGGTAAGAGATTTATACGTCCGCGATGCAGAAATATCCAGATACTATAATACCCAATTAGCGGGTGGCAAATGGAACCACATGATGGATCAAACCCATATTGGTTACACTTACTGGCAACAGCCAGATTCGAATAAGATGCCGGAAGTAAAAACAATTAACATTCCGCAAAAGGCCGCGATGGGTGTTGCTGTACAGGGCTTAAATGAGTGGTGGCCTAATTCATCAGCGCAAGCGGCTTTGCAGCAGTTCAACCTGTTGCAGCAGCAGCCACAATATATCGAGGTATTTAACCGTGGTAAACTGCCAATAAAATATTCGGTAAGTACGGCTCCGTGGATAACGGCTACGCCACAAAGCGGCACTATAGATCAGGAGAACCGCTTATCAGTTAGTATTAATTGGCAAAAGGTACCAGTGGGTACCCAAAGCGGAACTGTTACCATCAAAGGTTCCGATGGCAGCAGCATATCGGTTAACGTACCTGTTAGCACGATCAAAAATGCACCGGGCATTGGCTTTTTACAAAACAACGGTTATGTATCAATCGAAGCAGAACATTACAATAAGGCCGTCACAACACCGCAAATTAAATGGTTAACCATACCAGACTATGGCCGCACGCTATCCGGCGTAACCCCCTACCCGGTTACCGCCCCGTTACAAAAACCCGGCGGCAATAGCCCCCACCTGGAATATATGGTAACCCTGGCCGACACCGGCAAGGTTTACATCCATGCCTACCTATCGCCCACTATTGATTTTACGCATAATAAAAGCTTGCAATACGCCATTTCTGTTGATGACGAGCAGCCGCAAATATGCAACGTAAATGCAGCCGCTAACCAGCAAGTATGGAGTAAGGCCGTGGCCGAAAACATAAACATTTTGGTATCAGAACACCACATTGCCAAAGCGGGTATGCATACAGTTAAGTTTTGGATGGTAAGCCCAGGTGTAGTATTGCAAAAGTTGGTTCTGAATATTAACCACCGTTTACCGGCCAGCTATTTAGGTCCGCCTGAGAACTATCGGGTAACTACAATTAATCAGTAAAAATTCACTTCAAAAGCCTTGTTCCATCAACTGATATACTTCAGTGACAGAACAAGGCTTTTTGACTTATCAGTCTACAAACCGTTACCTATCAAAGCTGAACACGTTAATGCAATCGATTGTATAAATTGTTTAGGTAACATTCAAAAAATATTGCATTTTTACTGCGTATCGGGGCCTAAGGGTCTATTTCAACGTTCAAACAGTTTATCACATTCATAAACAAATAATTAATTATGAAATTTTTCATCGACACGGCCAATTTGGCCCAGATCCGGGAAGCGCATGACCTGGGTGTGCTGGACGGCGTAACCACCAATCCATCACTGATGGCTAAAGAAGGTATTACCGGCCATGATAATGTTATTGCCCATTACAAAGCCATCTGCGAAATTACCGATGGCGATGTAAGCGCCGAGGTGATCTCTACCAATTATGATGAGATGATTGCCGAAGGTGAGGCTTTAGCTGCCCTGCATGAGCGTATTGTGGTTAAAGTGCCTATGATTAAAGATGGCGTAAAAGCAATCAAGTATTTTACACAAAAAGGCATCCGTACCAACTGTACGCTGGTATTTTCGGCTGGTCAGGCTTTGCTTGCTGCCAAAGCAGGGGCTACCTATGTGTCGCCGTTTATTGGCCGTTTAGATGATGTATCAACCGATGGTTTGCAACTAATCGAAGATATCCGTTTAATTTATGACAACTACGGTTACGAAACCCAGATCCTGGCTGCTTCCGTACGCCATGCCATGCACATTATCAACTGCGCTAAAATCGGTTCCGATGTAATTACCGGTCCGCTTTCGGCCATTACCGCTTTGTTAAAACACCCGCTTACCGATAACGGTCTGGCCCAATTCCTGGCCGATCATGCCAAAGCTGCAGAGCAGGGAAAATAGTTACAGGTGTGGAGAGCAAGGAAAAAGGCGCGGTATATCAAGCACTCTTCGCTCCTCCTCAATTAAAATTAAATTCAATCAATGACACAAGATATTCAAGAGCTTAAAGGCATAGCTTCGCAGGTACGCCGCGATGTGGTGCGCATGGTGCATGGCAGCCAAAGTGGCCACCCGGGCGGTTCATTGGGCTGTACCGACTTTTTGGTAGCCCTTTACTTTTCAGTAATGAAACACGATCCATCCTTTAACATGGATGGCGTTAATGAAGACCTTTTCTTCCTTTCTAACGGGCATATTTCGCCGGTATTTTATTCTGTATTAGCCCGCAGCGGTTATTTTGGCGTTGCCGAACTGGCTACTTTCCGTAAACTGGATTCGAGGTTACAGGGCCACCCTACCACACACGAACATTTACCGGGCATACGCATTGCATCCGGCTCATTAGGTCAGGGCTTATCGGTAGGTATTGGCGCAGCTTTAAGCAAAAAGCTGAACGGCGATGACCGCCTGGTGTTTACCCTGCACGGCGACGGCGAGCTGCAGGAAGGCCAGATTTGGGAAGCTGCCATGTTTGCCCCGCACAACCGTGTAGACAACCTGATTGCTACTGTAGATGTAAACGGCCAGCAAATTGACGGCCCTACCAAAGTGGTACTTTCACTGGGCGACCTGCACGCTAAGTTCGCGGCTTTTGGCTGGGAAGTTATGGAAATGAAGGGTAATGATATGGCTGCGGTTGTTGAAGGCCTGCAAAAAGCCATTGGCCTTAGCGGCAACGGTAAACCGGTAGTTATTTTAATGCAGACCGATATGGGTGCCGGCGTTGATTTCATGATGGGATCGCATAAATGGCATGGTGTTGCCCCTAATGATGCCCAACTGGAGCAAGCCTTAAACCAACTGGAAGAAAGCCTGGGAGATTATTAAGAGTTAGTTATACGTTGTGAGTTGTCAGTTATCTGTGTTTTACAGATGCTGCCTGCTTCATAATCACCATACCTACTCACAACAGACACCCCATAACACAACAGAAACAAATGACCAAGTATACATATACAGAAAAAAAAGATACCCGCTCGGGTTTCGGTGCAGGCTTACTGGAAGCCGGTAAACGCAACCCTAAAGTGGTAGCCTTATGTGCCGACCTGGTGGGCTCATTAAAAATGCAGGATTTTATCAATGCTTTTCCTGAGCGTTTTGTTCAGGTGGGTATTGCCGAAGCCAATATGATGGGCATTGCAGCCGGTTTAACTATTGGCGGCCATGTGCCGTTTACCGGTACGTTCGCCAACTTTTCTACAGGCCGCGTTTACGATCAAATTCGCCAGTCCATCGCTTATTCAGATAAAAACGTAAAAATCTGTGCCTCGCACGCGGGTTTAACGCTGGGCGAGGATGGTGCAACCCACCAGATACTGGAAGATATTGGCATGATGAAAATGCTGCCGGGTATGACCGTAATTAACCCTTGCGATTATAACCAAACCAAAGCTGCCACCATTGCCATTGCCGAGCATCATGGCCCGGTTTACCTGCGCTTTGGTCGCCCGGTGGTGCCTATCTTCACCCCTGCCGATCAGGTTTTTGAAATTGGCAAAGCCTGGATGGTAAGCGAAGGTACCGATGTAACCATCGTAGCTACCGGCCACCTGGTATGGGAAGCCATACAAGCCGGCGAGCAGCTGGAAGCAATGGGCATCTCGGCCGAAATTATCAACATCCATACCATTAAACCGTTTGACGAAGAAGCGGTATTACGCTCAATAGCCAAAACCGGCTGCGTGGTAACTGCTGAGGAGCATAACCGTTTAGGCGGTTTGGGTGATTCGGTAGCACAAGCACTGGTTAAAAACAAACCAGCACCGCAAGAATACATAGCCGTAAATGATTCATTCGGTGAATCGGGTACGCCTGAACAACTGATGACCAAATACGGACTGGATGCCAAGCACATTGTGGCAGCAGCACAAAAAGTAATTCAGCGTAAAGGTTAATCTCAACCTAACGTCAATAAAAAAAGCCGCTTTGAAAGCGGCTTTTTTTATTGACGTTCTTTGCAATCTTAACCGTCAAATAAAGTACGCTTGATACCCATTTCCAGCCCACGCAGTTCGGCCAAGCCTTTAAGGCGGCCAATTACAGAGTAACCGGGATAAGTATCGTAATTATAATCATCCAGCAGTTTATGGCCATGATCGGGACGCATAGGTATGGCAACATCAGCCCGGCCGCTATCCTGACGCTTTTTTTGCTCCAGAATAATATTCTTCATAACGGCATACATATCCGTACTACCGTTCAAATGATTGGCCTCGTAAAAGCTGCCATCAGCCTCGCGCTGCACGTTGCGCAGATGTAAAAAATGGATGTGCTGCCCCAGGCGCTTTATCATACCCGGCAAATCGTTACTGGGATTAGCACCTAATGAACCGGTACAAAATGTAATGCCATTACTTGGCGATTGGCAGGCGTTCACCACATCTGTCAAATCCTGCTCGGTGGATACCACCCGCGGCAGCCCCAAGATAGAAAACGGCGGATCATCCGGGTGTACGCACATTTTAATACCTAACTTTTCTGCATCGGGTATAATGGCTTGTAAAAAGTAAGCCATGTGTTGCTTCAATACCTGCGAATCAATATGCTCGTACTTTTTCAAATACTCTTTAAATTCGGCTATCGTAAACACCTCATCGGTACCCGGCAGCCCGGCCATGATAATGTTGGTGAGCTTGTCTTTCTCGTCGTCGCTTAAACTATCAAAATAAGCCTTGGCGGCTTGTTGCTGCTCTGCGCTAAATTCGTTATGAGCCTCCGGGCGTTGCAAAATGTACAGATCGAATGCGGCCAGTGCAGCAGCATCATACCGGAGAGCCGATGCATTGTTGGGCAGGCGATAGTCGAGGTTGGTGCGTGTCCAATCGAGCACAGGCATGAAATTGTAACACACCACACTTAAACCTTCGGCAGCCAAATTTTTAAGGGATTCGATATACTTGGCTATGTATTCATCACGCTCGGCAGATGCTATGCGTATGCTCTCGTGTATATTCACGCTTTCCACTACCGACCATCGCAATCCGGCAGCCTCTATAATAGCTTTGCGCTTTTTTATCTCTTCGGGTGTCCATACCTCGCCGGCTGGTATATGGTGCAGGGCAGTAACAATGCCTGTAGCACCTGTTTGCCTGATGGCGCTCAAGGTAACCGGATCTGACGGGCCAAACCAGCGGAATGTCTGTTCTAAATTACTGATCATAGATTTATTTCAGGTGAATGGTGGTATACAATCAATGGTTTACGATTATTTAATGGGATCAACCGTTACCAGATAAACATCGTTCTGGCGCATTGAGAATGTCTTTTGCAAGGCGCCGGAACTACCAACTACTACAGTAGCTATGGATACCGGCCTACCGCTGTTTTCGGCTTTAATACGTGCCACTTGCTCCCGCGTTAGCTGCGAAGGCGTACCTAATTTACGATAGGTACCATAAGCATCATTAACTCCATAGCCGGTTTGATACACCATCACTCGGTACCTGCCATTTTTTAAACCGGTTAATTTAAGGGTAACAGCGGGCAAGGTTTTAGCAGGCAGGTCGCGCTTGTAATATACCTGGTTGTTAGTTGAATCGCCGGGATGATCTATGGTGCAGTTCCAGAACAGCGCCTGCACCCCGCCCTGCTCATTTTTACAGATATAGGAGGATGAATCTGCGTTGTTCAGTTCGGTAGTGCTTAATTTATTCAGAAAAGAGAAAGCATAATAAGCCGGCTTTTTAATATCCTGATAGTTCATCAAACCAAAGCCACCATGAAACGGCGTTGCACGCGGACCGGCTTCTTCAAAAATATCCGTAAACGTCCAATACGAAAGGGAATTGACGGCCGGGGCCGCCAGCTTAACGGTATTTAAAATATAAGCTGCTTCCTGGTAGGTATCATGTATCGGGTCGGATGGTGTGTAAGAGGAGCTCCATTCCGTATAATGCAGTTCCAGCTTAGGCAATGCCGAAGCGGCAATTTCCCTGCGTGAGTGGTGCATATTGTTAGCTACCGAATTTTTATTGGGATTGATGATGGTACCTACATTACCTGTTACATCCAAAAAGCCTTGGGTAACGCCATAATCGTGCGTGCTTATAAAATCAATGGGCACTTTGTTCTGCACACAAAAGTTAATTGTTTCGGGTATCCAGGCATTGCCTGCCGTGGCCGGGCCGCCCACACAATAGTCGGGCGATATGCTTTTGATAGTCCGGGCCGTCTCCTGATAAAGTTTAAAATAGTCCTGCTGTGTGCCGGCAAAAAATAAATCCTTCAAATTAGGTTCGTTCCAAACTTCAAAGTACCATTTGGCTACTTCGGCCTTGCCGTAGCGTTCGGTCCAGTGTTCTGTCAAGGCTTTGATAAGGCCGTTCCACTTAGCATAATCTTTTGGCGGGGTGATGTTTCCTTTCCACCAAAAAATGGTTTTATCGCCGCTGGCCAATGCACGGGGCATAAACCCCAACTCCACAAAAGGCCGTACGCGGATGCTTAACAGAAAATCAAACAACTCATCAATGTACTGCCAGTTATAAATGGATTTACCGGTCTTATCTTCCAGGTACACGCCCATATCGTCTGACAGCAAACCATGAAAGCGGATATATTCAAAGCCACAGTCCTGCTTAGCCTGCCGTAATTGCCGCTGCCAATCGGCACGTAAACCTTCATTCGCCCTCCCTGCCCCAACACAAAATTTAAAGTTTTGATTTAACCGGCCTTTAACCTGATTTACATCAGCCGAAATCATTCGGGGTGCCTGGGCTAATGCTGACAGCGAAGCTACGAGCAAAAAGGAGAGTAAAGCATGCCTGCGTTTCATCCTTAAAGAAAAAGTAAATGGTTTTATAAAGAAGTACCGGCGCAGTAAGCACCGGTACCTTGAGTTTAGTTTTATAATCGATTTGTGCTTCAAATATGCAAACAATATTCAGCATTCACAATCGATTGCAATAATTTTGATACATTTACTACTTAATTCGGCTATTGAACTTGCGCTAACGATAAGCTAAAAGGTTATAGCTATATTTAGCACTTCTAAAAAAGATCCGTTTTGATACCGCTCATGAGCGTACCCGAAAAAGAAATAACTATTTACGATATAGCCCGTGCGCTTGACCTATCACCGGCAACGGTAAGCCGTGCCCTGGCCAATCACGCAGCTATCAGTATCAAAACTAAAAAAAGAATTCAAGAAGCTGCCCAAGCAATGGGATACCGAACCAACCGGATGGCCAGCAACCTGCGCAAAAAGCGCAGCAACATTATCGGTGTTATTGTACCACGGCTCAACAGCAGCTTTATGTCGGATGTACTGGCCGGTATGGAGAAGGTGCTGAACCAAGCTGGTTACAATATCATCATCAGCCAGTCGTTCGAGACAGCAGCTAAGGAGATTACCAACGCCCAGGCCATGTACAACAACCGGGTAGACGGCCTGCTGGTATCATTAGCTTATGAAAGCCATCATACCAATCACTTTGATGCCTTTACACAACGCAACATTCCCATAGTGTACTTTGACCGTGTGCTTAAAGATGATCATAACCCCGGTGTAATGATCGACAATGTAAAAGCAGCTTATGCCATTACAGAACATCTCATTAAACAGGGTTGCCGGCAAATTGTACATGTAACGGCCCAGCACCTGCATAGCGTATACAAGCAAAGGCTGGAAGGTTTTAAACAAGCCCTGCTTGACAATAGCATGCCATTTAGTTACGATATGGTGCTCGGCAGCGATCTTACCTTATCGGGTAGTACGGAAATAGCTGATCTGGTTATGAACCTGCCCACACAACCCGATGGTATATTTGCGGCTAACGATGCCTGTGCGGTTAACTGCATTATGGGGTTAAAGGAAAAAGGCATTTCTGTACCACATGATATTGCCGTAGCCGGATTTAACAATGACCCGGTGGCCTGCATTAGCGAACCGAAACTGACCACTGTTAATTACGATGGTTATGCTATGGGCGAGGCATCAGCCCGGGTACTACTTAAACGCCTGAATAACCAGTATGATGCTACAACAGATAAAGAAGTTATATTACCGGCCGAACTGATTATACGCGGTTCCACTTTAAGAAATAAATAAGCAGGATTAGTATTTTACCTTTGCTTTTAAATTTAAACCAGAAGAATTAGCGCTGATGGATACACCAGAAAAAGAAATTACCATATATGATATTGCCCGGCACCTCAACATCTCGGCTGCTACGGTGAGCCGTGCGTTGATGGATCACCCGTCGGTAAACGTTAATACCAAACAAAAGGTACAGGAAACGGCTCAGCAAATGGGTTACCGCTCCAACCACCTGGCCAGTAACCTGCGCAAAAAGCGCAGCAACATCATTGGCCTGGTAGTAGGCAACCTGGACAGTAGTTTCATGACCAACATTATTGTAGGTATTGAAAAGGTATTGAGTGAAGCTAATTATAACCTCATCATCAGTCAATCGCTTGATAATATCGGCAAGGAAATAAAAATTGCCCGGGCCATGTACAATAACCGGGTAGATGGCCTGCTGGTATCTTTGGCTTACGATACCGAGAATGCTGAACACTTTGAGAGCTTCGTAAAACGCGGCATTCCGCTGGTATATTTTGACCGTATTTTTCCAGACAATAACTGCCCTGGTGTGGAAATAGATAACGTGAAGGCGGCATACGAAATTACGGAGCACCTGATACAGCAAGGCTGCAAACGTATTGTGCACGTTACGGCCTACCGCCTGAGCAGCGTTGCGCTTGACCGGTTTAATGGCTACAAGCAGGCGCTTTTAGATTACAATATTCCGTTTGATGAAAGCCTGGTGATTTACACCCACCTCGGCATTGAAGACGGTGTGCAGGCGGCCCAAACCATACTGGCCATGCCCAACCGCCCCGATGGTGTTTTTGCCATTAATGATGCCTCTGCCGTAGGCTGTATAAAAGAGTTGAAAAAAGCGGGCGTTAAAATTCCGGATGATATTGCCTTTGCAGGATTCAATAACGACTCGATAGCCAGCATTGTAGAACCGGGACTAACCACCGTAAACTACAAAGGTTACGAAATGGGCGAAATGGCTGCGCAAATACTGGTTGATAAGCTGAACAACAACTATACGCCTCCGGCTGGCAACAAACTAATTTTGAAATCTGAATTGGTAGTGCGCGAGTCATCCCAGAAGAAAAAGCGCAAATAGGCGGTACAGCTAATTGCGGCTTGACGGACAAGGACGGAATAGTACAGGTAGCTTTAGGCGGTAATAGTTACCTTTGCCATCAATGACAGAAGAGGTTAGCAACAAATCACCGCAGGCATTACGCATAGGTTGTGCCGTATTCTTTTTTATTTCGGGCTTTGGATATTCCTCGTGGGCATCGCGCATCCCTACCCTGCAGCAACAACTGCATTTAAACGAAGCGCAGCTGGGTGCGGTGTTGTTTGCATTACCTATCGGCCTGATGCTTACCCTACCCATTACCGGGCGCTTGCTGAGCCATTATGCCAGCCGCACCATCATGATTATAGGTGCGCTGCTTTTTAATGCGGTACTATGCTTTTTGGGCTTTGCAACGGCGGTTTGGCAATTGGTGCTTATGCTGTTTTGCTTGGGATCGGCACGCAACCTTCTTAACTTATCGGTAAACGCACAATCGGTTAGCGTGCAGTCGCTTTATAGCAAATCTATCATTACCACTTTTCATGGCATCTGGAGTTTGGCGGGCTTCGCCGGGGCAGCGGTAGGCTACCTGATGGTTAAAATGAATATACCGGCCACCTATCATTTGCTTGCTGCAGGCGCAGTATTGGTAGTGGCATCTTTATACTTTTACCCTTATACCTTTTACCAGAAGCCGGTAAATACCGGCCCTAAACCCTTACTGCTGCTGCCCGATAAAAGCATGCTCAAATTTGCCCTTATCTGCTTTGCCAGCATGGCTTGCGAAAATACCATGTACGATTGGAGCGCGATTTACTTTGAGAAAGCCGTACATGCAAGCAAAGCGGCATCAACCGCAGCCTTTGTGGCTTATATGGTAGCCATGACCGCAGCCCGCTTAACCGGCGACAAGCTGGTAAACCGCATTGGTATCAAAGCCATGCTTAACTATAGTGGCTGGCTTATTTTAGCTGGTTTACTGCTGGCTGTATTACTCCCCTATACCATCACTGCGGGTGCAGGCTTTATGCTGGTGGGGCTGGGCGTAGCATGCGTAGTACCGCTGGTATTTAGCATTGCAGGCAAATCGGCTACATTGAGTAGCGGGGCTGCTATTGCTTCTATATCTACCATCGGTTACCTTGGCTTTTTGGTGGTACCGCCATTTGTTGGCTTTGTGGCACAGGCGGCTGGATTGCAATGGTCGTTCGGCCTAATTGCGTTGCTGGGCGGACTCATGATCTGGATGGTAAGTAAAATTGAGGAAGAGTAGAACTTACAAATTGCTTTCCTGTCAAACAAAAACTAATATTCTTATCGTTATAAGCTTACATTCACCTGTACATGAAACTGAATCGCTTTTATACCTACTGCTTACTACTTTGCCTTATCATTATCAATGGCTGCTCTTGCAACCGGCAACAAAACGGCAATACTACATCCGGCCAGCAAAGTGAATATGCAAACGAAATACTGCTGAGGGAAGATTTTGAAAATGCTACAAAGAAAACGTATGCAACCGGCAAAGTAAACTTTAGCAGCGGCACCTGGAGCCTTACTGATGCGCTTACAGGCACATCGGCAGCTGATGCTAAAGAAGGTAGCCAGTCTGTTCGCCTGCGCGAAAAAGGACAGCTCAAGATGAGCTTTGATGTGGATGGTGCATCAAGTGTAAGCATCAAACATGCCGCTTATGGCAAAGGCAGTTCCAACTGGGAGCTACGCATGTCGGTTGATGGCGGGCGCACTTTTAAACAGGTAGGCGATGCTGTACAAACCAGCGGGCGTGAATTGCAAACAGCTACTTTTACTGTAAACCAGCAAGGGCCGGTACGGTTCCAGATACGTAAAACTGCAAGCAATAAGAGCCGCATCAATATTGATGACTTTATTATTTACCGGTACAATGCCCAGCACACACCGGCGGCAACACCGATAGCACCAAGCAACACCGCCAGTACAGACACCACTTATGATAACCTGCTGTTAGGCAACCCCAGCAATGCAGCCACCAATAGTACAGACAATTACCTGATGGCTACCCCTTATTACACGCTGAGCTATAATTGCAGCAAGGGAGGCCCCAATTGGGTGAGCTGGTACGTAGGGAAAGTTACTTTAGGCGATGCTGAGCGGGAAAACGATTTCAGGCCCAATGCCAAGCTGCCGAAAAGCTGTTATCTGGTATTGAATACCAGCTACCAGGGAAGCGGTTTTGAGCGTGGCCACAACTGCCCGTCGGCCGATAGAACCAGTTCCACAGCGGCTAACTCGGCTACGTTTTTGATGACCAACATGATTCCGCAAGCGCCAGCTAACAACCAGCATACCTGGGGTAACCTCGAAAATTATGAACGCCTGCTGGTTAAGCAAGGTAACGAGGTTTATGTGATTATGGGCAGCTACGGTACCGGCGGCTATGGTACACGCGGCTACCGTACCACTATTGATAATGGCCATATACAAGTTCCGTCACAAATTTGGAAAGTGATTGTGGTAATACCCGATGGCAGTGACGATCTGCATCGTATCAACCAAAACACCCGTGTTATTGCTGTTAACACCCCTAATAATAACGGCGTTGATGCAAACTGGACCAAGTACATCTGTACCGTTCGGGATATTGAAAAAGCAACTGGCTACAATTTGTTATCCAAATTGCCAAAATCTGTCCAGGATGCTATTGAAACTAAAAAAGATGCGGGTATTGATGCAGATGACGCTTACATTATGAGATTTTAACGCCTATTCGTTTATATGCAGTAGTTATTTGCGTAAACAAATCGTACCTTATTCCTGTTCAATTATATATCTCAGGAATAGAACTACACATGCTTAAAAAGACCTCAATCAGCTGCACAGCGCTTTTACTAATAATCACCAGTTTTGCCGTAACAGCTGTTGCTCAAACGAGCGATAAGGTGTGCGGCAAATGGATGTCCGAAAAAAAGAATTGCGTTGTACAGGTTTATCGTGAAGGCAATGACTTTAAGGCCAAACTGTTGTGGTTTGATAATTCAACTGAGCCTTCTGTACCCATGGAAGAAGCTGTGGACAAAAAGAATCCAAATACCGCGCTCAGAAACCGTAAACTCATCGGCATGAATGTATTGGAGAATCTGGAGTATATATCAAAAACCAACAGTTGGGAAAACGGCATGATTTACGATGCACAATCCGGAAAAAAATGGAACTCATCGGCCTATATGACCGATAACAATACCCTAAAAGTAACCGGTTACTGGCACTTCAAATTCATTGGCCGCACCATGACGTTTAAACGTTTAGACGACGCGCAACTGGCCCGCTTTGTTGCCAAGAATTAATCAGCCCCGTACTGCTCAATAATCTGCTTTAACTGACCTGCTTGCACCACACCGCTTTGGCGCCATTTATTCTCGCCGTTTTTAAATAAAATTAAGGTAGGCACGCCCTGTACACGATAAGCATCAGCTACAGCCGGATTCTTATCCACGTCAATCTTTACAATTTTAACACGGTCGCCCATAGCATCTTTAACCTGTTTTAATATCGGGGCCATCATTTTGCAAGGGCCGCACCACTCGGCCGAAAAATCAACCAGTACAGGTTGCGGACTATTGATGATATCTGAAAATGTTGCCATATCTTTTTATTTTAGAAACGCTTGTAAGATGCCCTTTGTTTAGCCGCGATTGTCATCCATAAATAATAAAGGGAGCATGTGATGTTCATGCTCCCTTTGTTAGTATAAAGCTGTTTTACTTAAACTTTTTTAAATATAACTACGCTGTTGTGGCCACCGAAGCCGAAAGTATTGCTTACGGCAACATCTACCTGCTTTTCTAAAGCCTGCTGGGTTACAATTTGCAGGGCCTGAGGTATCTGCTCGTCCAGCTTGCTGGTATTGATGGTAGGTGGTATAATACCTTCTGTAATGGCTTTGATAGAAATCAAAGCTTCAACCGCACCTGCAGCACCTAACAAGTGCCCCGTCATGGATTTGGTTGCGCTTACATGCAGATTTTTGCTGCCGTTAAAAGCAGCATGGATTGCTTTGGCCTCGCTAATATCTCCTACCGGTGTTGAGGTGGCGTGGGCATTCAGATAGTGTACGTCATCACGGTTCAGGCCGGCATCCTCCAAAGCTAATTCCATGCCTTTTATTGCACCTTTACCTTCGGGATGTGTTGCGGTGATGTGATAAGCATCCGAGGTCATGGCGGCACCAACGAGTTCGGCATAAATGTGTGCACCGCGTTGTTTGGCATGCTCATACTCCTCCAGAACCAATACACCGGCTCCCTCACCCATCACAAAACCATCGCGTTCCACATCAAACGGACGGGATGCAGCCTGCGGGTCGTCGTTACGGGTAGATAAAGCCTTCAAGGCATTGTATCCACCGATTGAGCCCGGCGTAATAGGCGCATCGGCACCGCCGGTTACAATGATCTTGGCTTTACCCCAGCGGATATAGTTCAGGGCATCCATGATAGCGCTGTTGGCGCTGGCACAGGCCGATGCTGTAGTATAGTTAATCCCCATCAAGCCGTATTTTATAGATATTAAACCGGCCGCCATGTTTACCAGCGTTTTAGGAATAAAGAACGGATTAAAATGCGGCTCAAAACCAGAAGCAGTAAACTCCTGAATTTGTTGCTCAAATGTTACCATTCCGCCTTGTGCCGAACCGAAAATCACACCTGCATCATAGGGCGACATGGTTGATAAATCAAAGCCCGAATCTTCAATGGCCTGCTTGGCGGCAATTAATGCATACTGAGTGTATAAATCGTTCCGCTTAATTTCGCTTTTGTCCAGAAACTGAGCTGCACTGAAATCAGCAGGTAGTTGCGAAGCAAAATGGGTTTTAAATTTAGCAGCATCGAAACGGCTGATGGCCTTAGCCCCGCTTTGGCCGTTGGCTATATTATTCCAGAATGTAGCTACGTCATTTCCTAAAGCCGAAACCACGCCTAATCCTGTAACAACAACTCTTTTCATGAATGAGAATAAAATTTTATGTGCGTTTGTATGATGTGAGGGAGCCAAAGCTACTAAGCCCGCTCCTCACATCAAATAGGGCGCAAAGTAAATAAGTATTTACCTGATTAGCTAATGATTATTTAAGAATTACCTTGGTAGCGCCGTAGCCGAATTTCTCTTTTCGGGCATCCATAAAGGTTTGCACTTTCTGGTGTTTGCCCAACTGCTTGTGCAACTCACTGCGTAAAGTTCCGTTACCGGCACCGTGTATAAAAGTAATTTCGGGCAGCTGGTGTACAATGGCTGCGTCAAGCGCTTTTTTGAAATGCTCGAGCTGGATGCGCAAAATATCGTTGCTGCCTATAAACTGGTAATCGTTACGCAGCTTTTCAATGTGCAGGTCAACTTCGTTGCCGGGGCGGTCAACCTGTTGTTTTTCTTCGGCAGGTTTAAAAAAGCTTTCTTTCAGCTTTTCGGCATCAATCACCAGCTCCGGTTCGTCCAAACGAATCAGCCAGCCTTGTTGGTTCACTACCGGTACCTGTTTTTTTGCGCCGGCAAAATCTTTGGCTTTAAACTTCTCCGCAAAGATGATCGGCTCGGCAGGTTGTATGTTTTGCGGCGTATGGAAAAGTACCTGCAAATTAAACTTAGGCCATAGTTGTATATCGGCCAGTTGGGCCGAGTAAACAACTGCCGACGATTTAGGCGCAATGATGCCGGCATATTCGCCTTTATAGCCCTGCTGCTTTTCAGTACTCAAGGTAGCCAGAATTTGGAAAGATGTATCATTTACCAAGTGGAAGTGCACAACCGATGCCGCTTTGGCATCACTTATTACGCCCAGGTATACACCTTTGGTCTGAAATTCGGTTAATGGCACCTCCGGGGTAGTTAGGGCCTTCCCGGTAGTGGTTTGCTCTTTGGGCTGGTGGCCGTATACCGACGTAACTTTGCTGGCCAGCACGGGTATCTCAAAATCATCCTGATCGGTAACACCTATGGTTTGATCGTCAATGATACGGGTTATGTAGCCTTCTATCTTCTCATCAACAAAGCGCACAAAATCGCCCAGTTTGTATTTCATAATATCTGTTTTTACAACGCAAAGTTACATTAATCCTTTATTGGTTTTTAAGGTCTATAATCACAGCAAATTAATATTTAACTAAAATATATTTAACATGCCGCTACAAAGTATTAATTTTGCCAACCCTGATTAAGTAATTAATAGTGAGCCAAAATTCATCCCTTTCTTTAAAGCAAAACTGGAAGGCCTTATGGGCATCTTCGTCACACCGGTTACTGATGCTGCTGGGGTCAGTTATTGTTGCGGCTATACTTTCGGCCATGCCTACGTTTTTCCAGGCTATTGAACACCGGCCAGGCATTCAGGTACACGATGTGGTACTGGCCCATATACCTGCAGTAAACGTTTCGATATATATTTTCCTGATTATTTGGGGTATGGGGTTGTATACCCTTATCCGCGCTATTAAGGAACCGCTTATTTACACGCGCTATGTGTGGCTTTATATTGCCATTTGTACCGCACGCATATTAACCATTACCTTGATACCACTGGCCGCTCCGCTTGGTTTGGTTGAGCTGGTAGATCCGCTAACCGGCGTATTTTACGGCCATGCTACCATTACAAAAGATCTTTTCTTTTCGGGACATACGGCTACTCTGGTAGCTATGTATTTTTGCCTTCCTAAAAAAGGCGAACGGATTGCCGCTATTATTGCTTCGGTTGCCGTTGGTATATTATTGCTGGTGCAGCACGTGCACTATACTATTGACGTGCTGGCCGCACCGTTTTTTGTATTTGCATTGAACAAGCTGTTACAGGCAACCATTTTTGCCGACAGCCATTAAGCGTTAAATCAACATAAAAAGAAAGCGGGTTCTGAATAAGACCCGCTTTCTTTTTATGTTATTTTTTCGCACGCTTCAGTGTAGTTTGCATTTCAGTACCCTGATAATTCATCTTCAGTACAATCGAATCCTGATAGATCTTACCGGTATGCGGTATAGAAGTACCGTTAAGCTGTATATTAAAGCTGATATTATCCTTATCAATTTTGCCATCAGCTATAGTGCTTTGCCCGTAAGGGGTTTCGCTTGTGCCTGTCAGCTTATCGCCATCTGCCTTAAAATTGTAAGCAAGGTCAATTGCATTGCCGTTATAATCAACAAAGCCAATCCATTTACCGGTAATATCCAGCGTAAAAAGACAAATCATCGCACCGCAAAAAGTAAGTGCCAAAGAGTTCAAAATTTTCGATTTCATGGTTAAAAGGTTTTCGTAATAAATATACATTCTTTTATGTTCGGTTAAACATTTCAATACCAATTAGTTCATCAGCCTATTCTTTTCATTAAATTAAACAAATAAGCGATTGCTCGGGTTAAAAGTACGGCTGCCGTTTGGTGGTTTTGGTTAAGCAGGTAAATCATGAGCAAGAACGTAAGTGAGTTTATAATAGAACGCATCCACGCTTGGGGCATTAAGCGCGTATTTGGCTATCCCGGCGATGGTATAAACGGCGTAATGGGCGCGCTGGATAAGTTGAAAGATAAAGTAGATTTTATACAGGTAGCACATGAAGAAAACGCCGCCTTTATGGCCTGCGGTCATGCCAAATTTACCGGCGAAGTAGGGGTTTGTATTTCCACCTCGGGCCCGGGTGCCATACACATGCTTAACGGTTTGTATGATGCCAAGCTCGACCACCAACCGGTAGTAGCTATTGTAGGGCAGCAGGCGCGAATGTCATTAGGTGGCGAGTACCAGCAGGAGGTTGATTTGGTGACGCTCTTTAAAGACGTAGCCCATCACTTTGTGCATATGGTTACCGACCCTAACCAGGTACGCCATGTGGTTGACCGGGCGATACGCATAGCCAAAGCCGAGCGTACGGTAACCTGCGTTATTTTGCCTAATGATGTACAGGAACTGGATGCCGTTGAAGAACCGCCACATAAACATGGCAGCGTACATACCGGCATTGGGCACAGCCTGGAGCGCCCGGTGCCGCCCATGAGCGAGTTGCAAAAAGCTGCGGCGGTATTGAACGAAGGTAAAAAGGTAGCTATTTTGGCAGGCGTAGGTGCCGCCGGAGCCCCGGAAGAACTGAAGCAAGTGGCCGAAGTTTTAGGTGCAGGCATTGCCAAGGCTTTGTTAGGCCGTGCTATTTTACCTGATGACCTGCCTTATGTAACCGGGGCCATTGGCTTATTAGGCACCAGTGCAAGCTGGGAAATGATGTCGGATTGTGATACGCTGCTGATGATTGGTACCGGCTTCCCCTACTCGGAATTTTTACCGAAGGAAGGACAAGCACGTGCCGTGCAGATAGATATAGACCCCAAAATGGTGAGCCTGCGCTACCCTACCGAGGTAAATTTAATTGGCGATGCACAGGAAACCCTAAAGGCGTTGATCCCTCTGCTGCAACATAAGGAAGATCGCAGCTGGCGACAAACCATCGAAAAGAATGTGGCCGATTGGTGGAAAGTGGTAGAGGCCAAAGCCATGGTGGATGCCAATCCGATTAATCCGCAACGGGTATTGCAGGAGCTATCTCCCCGCCTGCCCGACCGCTGTATACTTACCGCCGATTCAGGTTCATCAGCCACCTGGTTTGCCCGAAATTTGAAGATCAGGGAGGGTATGATGGCTTCCTTATCAGGCACGCTGGCTACGATGTGCCCCGGCGTGCCCTATATTACCGCTGCCAAGTTTGCCTACCCGGACCGCATTCCAATTGCCATAATTGGTGATGGTGCCATGCAAATGCTGGGTATCAACGGCATGATTACCATTGCCAAATACTGGAAAAAGTGGGCCGATCCGCGCATGGTGATACTGGTATTAAATAACCGCGACCTGAATATGGTTACCTGGGAACAACGCGTTACCAATGGTAACCCGGAGTTTGTAGGTTCTCAGGAACTGATGGATTTTCAGTATGCTAAATATGCCGAATTGCTGGGCCTAAAAGGCATCCGGGTTGAAAACCCTGATGAAATTGGTGCAGCCTTGGATGCCGTATTATCAGCCGACCGACCAGCCTTGCTTGAGGTAGTGGTTGATCCGGCCGTGCCTCCGTTGCCGCCACATATCACGGCACAGCAAATGGTAAGCTTTAGCAAAGCCCTGCTTAAAGGCGACAACATGGAAATGGGCCTGATTAAGCAGTCATTTAAAGATTTGCTACAGGAAGTATTACACTGATAAATACAGCTAAGCGAGGGCTGAAACTTTAATGATTTTCGCATACTCTTACTTACTAAAAAGTGTTAGTTTGTAAGCGTATAGTAAGCTTCCAGAATTTTTATCAAAGAAATTGTAATTTTTATGATGATTTTCATAAAATAGTGCGTTAAAATTAGGTACAATACAAATTGCGTGTACATTTGCACCGTTCAAAACCAAAATGAGTAACAACGATTATAAACAGAATTCACAGGTTGATGTAGTTTTAATAGGCGCCGGTATCATGAGCGCCACCCTTGGCGTAATGCTTAAGGAGCTGCAGCCTGATTTAACTATCGAAATATTTGAAAGACTGGATGTTATGGCTGCAGAAAGTTCTGATGCCATGAACAACGCCGGTACTGGTCACTCTGCTTTTTGTGAGCTTAACTATACGCCGCAACTTGCCGACGGTTCGGTTGATATCTCGAAAGCGATCAAAATTGCCGAGCAGTTTGAGATTTCGAAGGAATTCTGGTCGTTTTTGATCGATAAGCAATTTATCCAATCACCAAAATCATTCATTGTTCCTGTTCCGCACATGAGCTTTGTATGGGGCGAGGATAATGTTACCTACCTGCGCAAACGTTATGAGGCGCTGGTAAAGCATCACCTGTTTGCAGGTATGCAATACTCTGAAGATTTTTCGCAGCTACAGCAATGGATACCACTGGTAATGGAAGGTCGCGAACAAAGCCAAAAAGTATCGGCCAACCGTATGGATTTGGGTACCGATGTAAACTTTGGTGCGCTTACCATCAGCCTGTTTAACCATATTAAACAGCAGCCGGGTGTAAACCTGCACCTGCAGCATGATGTAAGCGATGTAAAACGCAATAAGGATCAAAGCTGGAAAATTACCGTTAAGGACAACAAAAACGGAGGCAAACGCAGCGTGAATGCCAAGTTTGTATTTATTGGTGCCGGTGGCGGCGCATTACACCTGCTACAAAAATCGGGCATTCCGGAAAGCAATGGCTTTGGTGGTTTCCCGGTAAGCGGGCAGTGGCTGGTATGCAACAACTCCGATGTAATTAAACGCCATGAAGCAAAAGTATACGGTAAGGCTTCGGTAGGTTCGCCGCCTATGTCAGTACCTCACCTGGATACTCGCATGATTAATGGAAAACGCTCATTACTATTTGGCCCTTACGCAGGTTTCTCTACACGGTTTCTTAAAAAGGGCTCCTTGATGGATTTGTTCACTTCCATCCGGTTAAATAACATCGCACCGATGCTTAAAGCCGGTATAGACAATATTCCATTAACCAAATACCTGATTAGCCAGGTAACCCAATCGCAAGATGACCGCCTGGCTGCCCTGCGCGAGTATTTCCCCGAAGCACGTAAAGAAGACTGGGAACTGGACATTGCCGGCCAACGTGTACAGGTTATTAAAAAAGACCCGAAACGCGGCGGTGTGCTGGAGTTTGGTACCGAAGTGGTAGCCGCTGCTGATGGCAGCATTGCAGCCTTGTTGGGTGCATCACCAGGTGCATCAACTTCAGTGCCTATCATGGTGCAGCTGATTGAGCGTTGCTTTAAAGACAAAGCCAAAACGCCGGAATGGCAAGCCAAGCTAAAAGGCATGATCCCATCCTACGGACAATCACTGGCTAAAAATGCGGAACTGGCCAACGCAACCCGCGAACGTACCAGTAAAGTATTGGAATTAGTATAAAACAAGAAAGCCCTCTTAAACGAGGGCTTTCTTGTTTTATAGACATCTTGATATGATATTACTTTGCTGTGTTAAGTTGCCCGACAGCACGGTATTGCCAAGTACTACGTCCAATATAAAATCTTAGCCTCCGGAAACCGTGTTTGTATCTGATATTCAAAAAAGCCTTTTAAGCGCTGCATTTGCTCTTTGCCGTACACATATTTGATACCGCCAAACTTATTGCGTTTGGTGCTACGGGTGGCCTCGTCCATATCCAGGCTGGTATTCGGGTACCAGTTGAGTAAAATATCCTTGGAACCAGGCGTAAACCGGTGACTGATCAGTTCGAACGTCAAATCACAACTAAAATCAAGATTTTGTTGCAGCTGATCGAACAAGTCGCTATAAGCCTCCTCCCAACCCGGAATGGGCATAATAGGAGCCAAAACAACACCGATGGGGTAACCTCCGCCGCCCTGCTGCTTTGGTAAAGCCATTTTACGCAATGCCTGTATACGTGCCGCAACGTTAGGTGTACCACCCTCCAATCGCCTGGCTACTGCATCGGCATTTAAACTACAACGGAAACGGGTATGCCCATTATGCTCCAAATCAATCAGCGAATCAACCGCATCAAATTTGGTTACAAAGCGCAAGTGGCTCATTGGTCTGTCTGCAAAAAACTTAATAGTTTCGGCCAGGCCTCCGGTAATATGTTCTAAACTCAAAGGGTCGGTATAGCAACTGGCCTCATAACTGGTTACCTGGCTCAATCGTTCGTACTTAACTGTGTTTTGCAGTATGGAAGGCAGGTTAGCAAATACCCGGATTGCCGGTGGGCCTTGCAAGCTGCCTGCCAGGTAACAGTACTGGCAATGGGCCGGGCAGCCCTCGGCCAGGTGAAATTGCCAGTCGGCCGATGGTGGAATAGGGCGCAGGTTAAACGCACTTTGCGGAGCATTTACAATGGCTAAAGTATTTTTGGCTATTTTGTAAGTTTCTCGTTCGGTGGCACCGCGTAAACCTGTAATACGGTTATTTTTCAACAGCTCCACATTCAGGTCCAAAGCCTTGGCCCGCTCATAAATCTGCTGCCCGTAAGGTTCGTTCATAGCATCTGGCGTAAATACCACACGCTTTGGCATCCACAGCCTAAAACCTTTTGGTGTAGCCGTTTGCAATACTTTTGCTTCCTCATCAATCTGTTCCAGCACCGTCAGTAATTCCATAACAGTATGGGATACAAATGCCGTTCCATCATAACTTAAAAACGCTATTATGGCAGATTAAAAGTTAATTTATTTAACTCCTAATTAGAATAAAAGTAAGGTTTATTTATCGATGCTTTATGCTATATTAATGCTCTATTTCGCCGTCATGACTAAGTTTTTGGAAGCGGTAGTATAGATAAACCAATGCAGGCAAAATAAATACACTACCAATCAACAAAGCCCACCCCAAAGCATTAATGGTTGCATCGGGCGCCTGATGCTTGAATAGGGACAAGCGCTCACCGCCCTGCAAAATCAAGAAATTAGGAAAGTGTACGTAAGTAATAGCCAGCAAAATCATCGTAGCCTGAAAGCCTGCCAACACTCTCGGCACCATTGCCTTGCCCCTAATCACCAGCAGCCATAAAACAACTAAGGAAATACTGGCAGCTATAACTGCAGTTAGGCCTATGGGTTGCCCTAACACCCATTTAATAAGCGGAATGTTTTCGAAATATGCCGCAATAAAAACCAAAGCACCACAAACAACGGCTACTACATTCCACACAGCTGCTTTACGTACAAAACTTTTACGGTCGTACTCATCCTGCGCCTCACCAATCAGGTATATGGATGCCAAGAAGCTGCATAGCGCTACTGTAAACAAACCTATAGCCACACAAAACCAATTGAGCCAGCAAAACACGTAAGCAGACAAGAAATCTGTAGCCTCGGGATTGATTTTACCAGAAACAGCGCTGCCCGCAATAATGCCCAAAAACAGCGGCGTGATAAAGCTTGATACCAGAAATATCCGGTTATAAACGGCCTGCATATTATCCTGCACGGCATCATAATTGCGAAACACAAAAGCTGTTCCGCGCGCGGTAATGCCCAGCAACATAATCACCAACGGAATATGCAGGTAGATAGACATGGTACTGTATATAACCGGAAAGCCCACAAACAAGATGACCACAGCAATAATAAGCCACATATGATTAGCTTCCCATATAGGGCCTATTGCCTGGTAAGCCGCCTTACGCGTGCGGCTGCGCATAGAAGTTGGCGTAAACAATTCGATTATACCGGCACCAAAATCGGCCCCGCCTAAAACCAGGTATAGCAAAATAGCCAGCCATAAAAAAGTAATGATGACGTATTGCATATCAGGCGTTATTTAAGTTTAAGGCCGGAGCCGGTTTATCATATACCACAGGCACAACTTTAATTTGCCTGTACAACAAAAAGATTACCACTATGCTAAGTGATATATAAATGGCTGTAAAAATATAAAAGGAATAGGCTATGCCGGGCATTGGTGTAACTGCATCGGCTGTGCGCATAATGCCTTGAATAATCCATGGCTGGCGGCCAACCTCGGTTACCGTCCACCCGGCCTCCACAGCTATAAAGCCCATTGGTATAGCAGCAACAAACAGCTTGTAGAGCCAGTTGCTTCCTTGCCAGTTCTTTTTAAACCATAAAGCTACAAAGTACAAAACAGCAACCAGCATCATAAACATCCCCAACCCTACCATAATCTGAAAAGCATAATGTGTGATTGCAACGGGTGGTTGGTCTTCCACAGGTATCTGATCCATCCCCTTTACCGTTTCGTGAAAGTTATCATATACCAGAAAGCTTAACATGCCGGGAATTTCAATGGCATAATCTACTTTCTTTTCTTTTTCGTTAGGCATACCGCCAATTAGTAAAGGCGAATTGGGCTGTGTATGAAAATAAGCTTCCATAGCCGCTAATTTAGCCGGTTGGCGTTGTGCTACGCTTTTGGCAGCAATATCGCCTGCAAAGGGCTGTAAGATGGCTGCAACGCAGGCAAACACCGCAGCTATCTTAAATGCCGATCGGTGAAACTGTACGTTTTGCTTACGCAGTATCATCAAGGCATGTACACCCGCAACTGCAAAACCGGTAGCAGCGAAGGCGGCCAGCGTCATGTGCAAGGCTTCAGAAAACCATGCTTTGTTGAACATGGCTTTGATAGGATCAATATTGACATATTGCCCGTTCACATAATCGAACCCGGCCGGACTATTCATCCATGAATTACCGGCTACCACCAGTATACCTGATGCCAATCCACTAATGCCCACTACCAGCCCGGTAAACCAGTGGAACCTGGGATTTAAACGATCCCATCCATATAGAAAGAAGCCAAGCGCTATAGCTTCTATAAAAAATGCAGTTCCTTCCAGCGAAAACGGCATACCAAATATAGGCCCGGCATGTTCCATAAATTTAGGCCAAAGCAATCCCAACTCGAATGACAAGATAGTTCCCGACACCGCGCCTGTGGCAAAAAATATAGCTACGCCTTTGCTCCATGCCTTTGCTACATTCTGGTAAGCCACATTTTTAGTTTTAAGCCATTTATAGTGAGATACAGCCATAAAAAACGGCATTACCATACCAATACAAGCGTATATGATATGAAACCCTAAGGAGAGTGCCATTTGCGATCGGGCTGCTAAAAAGTCATTCATAGCGGTAACATTTTTGATACTAAAATACCGGCAAACCTTATTGCACCTATTACATTTTGCAAATTATATTGATTATATATTAATATTTTATTTCGAGATCGGCGAGTTTGGCACGGTAAGGCAATAAAAAAGGCGGCTCATTGTAATGAACCGCCTTTTGCTATAATAGTTTACTATTTGTTACCAAAGCAGGGTATAAAGAGCAACCAGTATACCGCAAATAATCAATGAACCTACAGCAAACGAATTTGATGTTTTAAACATTTTGGTATCCACTTCCAGGCCATTTGGTCTTTTGCCTGCGGCATACTCAATCGTGCTGATGATCCACATACCTATGATACAGATGACGAATACAAAGCCCATACGATCCAGGAACGGAATCTCATATACACCGCTTTCAGCACTTTTAACTGCAAAGCCGGATGGATACAGGAAAGAAAGATCAACAAACTGCGGTAAGAATTTGAAAATTACCGAAAAGATGAAACCACCAATAGTTGCAAATAGCGCTGCGTTCGATGATGCTTTTTTCCAGAAAAAGCCAAGGATAAACATCGCAAAGATACCCGGAGATACAAAGCCGGTGTATTCCTGAATAAAGGTAAAGCCACCTTTTTTGTCAATTCCCAGGAAAGGAGAAATCACCACACCTAATATCATGGCTACCACAACTGTAATTTTACCCACGTTCACCAGTTTACGATCAGGTGCATCAGGAGCAATTTTCTTTTTGTAGATATCCAGTGTAAAAATGGTGGCAATACTATTGGCCTTACCGGCAAGTGAAGCTACCACGGCAGCCGTTAATGCAGCAAATGACAGTCCTTTAAAGCCGGCCGGCAGCAGGTTTAACAGTACAGGGTAAGCTTTGTCATGATTATCGGTTAAGCTTTGCGTCATTTCGCTCGGGAATACGCTTTGCTTGTACAATACATAAGCAGCAATACCTGGCAGTACCACAATAAGGGGCATCATTAATTTCAGGAATGCGGCAAACAGGATACCGCCGCGTGCAGTTGGCAGGTTAGCACCTAAAGCACGCTGGGTTATATACTGGTTACAACCCCAGTAATTCAGGTTCACGATCCACATACCACCTAACAACACGGTTAAGCCCGGCAAGTCAATAAAGCTTGGGTTATCCTTTTTAAGGATCATATGGAAATGGTCGTTATACTTATCATACATTACGCCCAAACCATGCGTAAAGCTGTTACCGCCGAAGTGCTGTGATACCGTAGTTACGGCGATGTAAGTAGTTACCAAACCGCCCAATACCAGGAAAAACACCTGAATAACGTCGGTAAATCCAATTACTTTCATACCACCTAAAGTGATAATTACAGCGAATACTGCCAGTGCAACCAAACATAAATTGAAGTTGATACCAGAGATACCATTTACAGCAATTGCACCTAAGTACAAAATAGAAGTTAAGTTAACTATAACGTAAAGCAACAGCCAGAACACAGCCATAATCATAGCCACCGTACCGTTGTAACGCTGACTAAGAAACTGCGGCATGGTGAATATTTTATTACGCAGATATACCGGAATAAAAAACACCGCTACAATCACCAGCGTTAATGCTGCCATCCACTCATAAGCCGAAATAGCCAAACCCATGGTAAAACCGTTGCCGGCCATAGCCACAAACTGCTCTGCCGAAATATTGGAGGCAATAAGCGATGCACCGATAGCCCACCAGGTTAACGAACCTTCGGCCAAAAAGTAATCTTTGGATGTAGCATCGGCGTTACGCTTACGGCGGTACACCCACAAGCCGTAAATGGCCACAATTAAAAAATAGACAATAAATACGGTGTAGTCAGCCGCGGTTAACTTATTCATTCTGTTTATTCTTAGGATTTTATTGGTTTAACTTGCAACAAGTATATATTAAATATACCGGTTTATCAAATTTTCAAGATATTCCTGTTTACCGCTTATAGTGGCTGGTTCGCCTTGTTCAATTGCGTAAGCGCGAAGGTCTTCCAGGGTTAATTTCCCTTCTTCAAATTCTTTGCCTTTACCGCTGTCATACGAAGCATAACGCTCCTCAAGCACTTTCAGGTAATCTGATTTTTGCAAGATGTTGTCGGCAGTAATCAATGCACGTGCAAACGTATCCACGCCACCAATGTGCGCATAAAATAAATCGGCCGGATCGGTAGAATTACGGCGAACTTTTGCGTCGAAGTTAATACCACCGCCTTGTAAGCCACCCGCTTGCAGCAATACCATCATACACTCGGTTACCTCGTTCAGGTTGGTTGGGAACTGGTCGGTATCCCAGCCGTTTTGCTCATCACCACGGTTGGCATCCATTGAGCCTAAAATACCCGCGTTGGCAGCAACCTGCATTTCATGTGCAAAGGTATGGCCGGCCAATGTAGCATGGTTTACTTCCAGGTTCAGTTTAAAATCACCCAGCAAATCGTATTTCTGCAAAAAGCCAATCACGGTAGCTGCATCATAATCGTACTGGTGCTTGGTTGGCTCGCATGGTTTGGGTTCGATAAAGAAATTACCGGTAAAGCCTTGTTTGCGTGCATAATCTTTAGCTGTATGTAAAAACTTAGCCAGGTGCTCCTGCTCGCGCTTCATGTTGGTATTCAGCAAGCTCATGTAGCCTTCGCGTCCACCCCAAAATACATAGTTTTCGCCTCCCAATGCAATGGTAGCATCCAGTGCAGCTTTAACCTGGGCTGCGCCGTGGGTTAGCACATGGAAGTCGGGGTTGGTAGCGGCACCGTTCATGTAACGTTTGTGCGAAAATAGGTTGGCCGTACCCCAAAGCAGTTTAATACCGCTGGCGGCTTGCTTTTCTTTCGCATAAGCTACCAAGGTTTGCAGGCGGCGGTCATTCTCGTTAATATCGTCACTGTAATCTACCACGTCAACATCATGAAAGCAGTAATAAGGCAAGCCCAGCTTGGTCATAAACTCAAAGGCCGCATCCATTTTGTCTTTAGCACGCTCCACAGCATCGGCTTTCTGATCCCATTCAAAAACGTGGGTAGCGCCGCCAAACGGATCGGAACCGTTACCATTAAATGAATGCCAGTAAGCCACAGCAAACTTGAAATGATCTTTTAAAGTTTTGCCAGCTACTACGCGGTTTTCATCATACCACCGGAAAGCCAACGGGTTATCACTTTCGGGTCCTTCATATTTAATTTGGCCAAAGCCTTTAAAGTACTCTTTGTCTCCTGTTAAAATAGTTGCCATTTCGTTTTTTATTTGGTTTGATAGATTAGTTATTTACTTCATTAATTGCCTCTTCGGCTATCAGTTGTTTTTCGAGCAGCAGTTTCCATTCCTGGTATACTTCTTCAAAATGATTGGTAGCAGGTTCTATCACCTGCACTCTTTCCATACCCTTAAACGCTTCGGCTGCCGACGCGAACAGGCCTGCGCCTATTCCTGCACCTAAAGCCGCCCCCACGCTACCATCATTGTTGTAAAGCTCTACGGGCACACCGGTAACATTCACAAACGTTTCGGCAAACAGGTCGCTTAAAAACAAGTTGGCCTTACCAGCACGTATTACCGTTGGATTCATGCCGTTGCTGCGCATAATATCCAACCCATAGCGGAATGCACAGGCAATACCTTCCTGCACCGCACGGAAGATGTGCTGCTGGGAATGTAAATTCAGATCGATGTTGTGGAAGTGCACGCCTACAAGTTTGTTGTTCAGCATGCGTTCCGCACCGTTACCGAAGGGCAATATGCGCAGGCCGTTGCTTCCGGCCGGCACCTGCCTGGCCTGTTCGTTCATTTGCGCATAGCTAATGTTAGCACCAAACAGGTTTTTGGTCCACCGGTTAAGGCTGCCTGTACCATTAATACATAGCAGAATACCCAGGCGCTTTTGCTCGTCGGTATAATTCACGTGCGCAAAGGTGTTCACGCGCGATTGCGGATCATAAGCCAACTGATCGCTTACCCCATATATCACGCCCGAAGTGCCGGCTGTGGCAGCCACCTCACCGGGATTCAACACATTCAGGGATAGTGCATTATTGGGCTGGTCGCCCGCTTTGTAAGCCACCGGAATGCCGGCTTTCAGCCTTAACTGCTGGGAAACCGATTGTGATAAAGTACCATGTATAGAGAACACTGGGTTTACAGCAGGTATCAACTCCTCATTGAAACCGAAATAGTTCATCACATCCCTGGACAGGCCATTCTCTTTAAAGTCGAAGAAAATCCCTTCCGAAAGCGCAGATACCGAAGTGGTGATCTCACCGGTAAGCTTCATGGCTATAAAATCGCCAGGCAGCATAATCTTGTCAATCTTTGCATATACCTCGGGTTCATTGGCTTTAACCCAAGCCAGCTTGGCTGCCGTAAAGTTGCCCGGCGAGTTGAGCAAGTGCGATAAACTTTTCTCCTCACCTATTGCTGCAAAAGCCTCGTCACCATATTCAACTGCACGGCTGTCACACCAAATGATACTGTTACGCAACGCTTGTTGATTCTTGTCGACCAACACCAGGCCGTGCATTTGATAGGCAATACCAATGGCGGCAATATCCTGCGGATTATAAGTACCCGAATTATGGCACAACTGTATTGCCTGCTGCGCCTGCTCCCACCACATTTCGGGCGACTGCTCTGCCCAACCCAATTGGAGCGAGATAATCGGCGATTCGGTATCGGGATACTGTGCCGATGCAATAGCCTTTTGCGAACCGGCATCAACAACAGAAACTTTTACTGATGATGTGCCAATATCAATGCCTAATAATAACATATGCTGATAAGTGAATGTATATCGTACTTAGCTTATAAATTGGTCTGTAAAAGCGAAGATATGTGATTTATTCGCTTTTGCAATCGATTGTCAAAGATAAATTCATTTTATGAATATGCAATAGCTAAGGGAAGATAGTGTAGAAAAAACACTATTATTTTGCACATTATGGATTACAGGTGCGCAGGCAATACAATCGATTACAACATATAGCGGATAGCAGGATTTTGGTCCATTTTTCTAAACTTAATACCAGTCTGGCGAACTAAATGAATAGCACCTACGATAATAATCTTCCTTGTCCTGATTTATTATCAACAATTTGCTACTCAGCGCAAACTTTTTTATTCCTAAATCATTGATTGGTTACCATGAGAATCAACAGTTATCCAGGTAATCCGTACCCACTGGGCGCTACCTTCACAGGCAAAGGCGTAAACTTTGCCATATACGCAGCAAACGCATCCAAAGTAGAGCTTTGTTTATTTAAAACACCGCAAGACGAGATTGAATATGCTAAAATTGAACTAACTGAACGTACGCATGAAATATGGCATACCTTTATTGAACATTTAAAACCAGGCCAGCTTTACGGCTACCGTGTGCACGGCAATTATGACCCTAACAACGGCCAGCGCTTTAACCCTAATAAATTACTGATAGATCCTTATGCTAAGGCTATATCCGGTACCATTGAGTGGAACGAGGCATTGTTTGGCTACAACCTGCTTGATGAGGAGAAAGACGTTACCTATAATGAAACAGATAGTGCACCTTATATTCCTAAAAGTGTTGTAGTTAATCCTGCGTTTGATTGGGAAGATGATTGCTCACCTAAATATTCTTATCAGGAGTCTATCATTTACGAAACCCACGTAAAGGGCTTTACCATGTTAAACCCGGATATTCCGGAAGAAATAAGAGGTACCTACGCTGCCATAGGGCACCCGGTTACTATCGAGTACTTACAAAAATTAGGCATTACCGCCATTGAGCTGTTACCTATACATCACTTTGTAACCGACTGGTACTTGAAAGAAAAAGGCTTAACCAACTATTGGGGCTATAATACCATCGGCTTTTTTGCACCCGATGTACGCTACAGCAGCAGCGGTACTTTGGGCGAACAGGTAACCGAGTTTAAGCAAATGGTGAAAAACCTGCACAAAGCAGGTATTGAGGTTATTCTGGATGTGGTATACAACCACACTGCCGAAGGTAATGAGCAAGGTCCTACCCTATCATTTAAAGGCATCGATAACGAATCGTACTACCGTCTGGTGGGCGACAACAAGCGTTATTACATGGATTATACCGGTACAGGCAACACACTCAATACGTACCTGCCAAGCGTACTGCGCTTAATTATGGATAGCTTGCGCTATTGGATTACCGAAATGCACGTAGATGGTTTCAGGTTTGACCTGGCTGCTACGCTTGCCCGTGGCTTGCACGAAGTTGATCGTTTGAGTGCCTTCTTTGAGATTATTTACCAGGATCCGGTTATTTCACAAGTAAAATTGATTGCGGAGCCTTGGGATATTGGCGAGGGTGGTTACCAGGTTGGTCAGTTCCCGGCCGGATGGGGCGAGTGGAACGGCAAGTACCGCGATTGCGTACGCGACTACTGGCGCGGTGAGCACAGTACCCTGGCTGAGTTTGCTTCACGCTTTACCGGTAGTGCCGACTTATACAAAGACGAATTCAGAAACCCTACAGCCAGTATCAACTTCATTACCGCTCACGATGGTTTCACACTGAATGACCTGGTAAGCTACAACGAAAAGCATAACGAAGCTAACGGCGAGGATAACAACGACGGTGAAAGCCACAACCGATCTTACAACTATGGCGTTGAAGGCCCTACCGACGACGAGGTAATTAACAACATCCGCACCCGCCAGAAACGTAATTTCCTGACTACGCTATTCTTATCGCAAGGGGTACCGATGATGGTGGCCGGTGATGAAATGGGCCGTACCCAACAGGGTAACAACAATGCCTACTGCCAGGATAATGAAATATCATGGGTTAACTGGGCCGCTGCTGATAAAGATTTGATGGAGTTTACCAGCAAGCTGATTAAACTGCGTCGCGAACACCCGGCTTTCTGCCGCCGCCGCTGGTTCCGAGGCGCACAGGTACGCGGGGTTGAGGATATCGCATGGTTCCTGCCAGAGGGCGAACAAATGTCAGACGAGCACTGGAACACCGGCTATGCACAATCACTGGCCGTATTTATTAATGGCCGGGCACTGCGTACACGCAATAAACAGGGCGAAGCTATTATTGACGATGGCTTTTACATGATATTTAACGCACATACCGAGCCGGTGGAGTACAAGCTCCCAAGTGATACTTACGCCAAAACCTGGACAAAAATTATTGACACCGCCAAAGATGAGGTTGCTGATACTGAAACATACAATGCCGACGATACTATAACCGTTGAAGGCCGGTCAGTTATTGTATTACATGACCCTGTAATTTATAATACACCGAATGAAAACAGCTAATCAAAGACCTGGAGTTACTATTACTGATTCAAAAACTACTGTTTTGCTTTGGGCTCCCAAAGCAAACAAAGTAGCCTTGAAATTACAGCATACACAAAAAGAATTACAACTTGAACAGCAGCCCTACGGCTACTGGCAACTGGAAACCGATGAAATAAAAGAAGGCGACCGATACAAGTTTGTACTGGATGGCGAAAAAGAACTGCCCGACCCTGCTTCGTTACACCAGCCCGATACTGTACATGGCCCATCGGAGGTGGTAAATGTACAGGCGTTTAACTGGACAGATACCGAGTGGAATAATACTGCATTGCAGGATTATATTATATATGAACTACATGCCGGCACATTTACAGCCGACAGTACATTTGCCGGCATTGAAAGCAAGCTTGATTACTTAGTTGAGCTTGGTATTAACGCCATTGAAATTATGCCGGTGGCCCAGTTTCCGGGCAACCGCAACTGGGGTTATGATGGTGTGTTCCCATACGCTGTGCAAAACAGCTATGGTGGCGCCAAGGGCTTACAACAACTGGTTGATGCCTGCCACAAAAAAGGCTTGGCTGTAGTGCTGGATGTGGTGTATAACCACATGGGACCCGAGGGTAACTATTTCGGCGAGTTCGGCCCTTATTTTACTGATAAGTATAATACACCTTGGGGTAACGCCATCAATTTTGATGATGCAGGCTGCGATGCCGTGCGTCATTATTTTATTGAGAATGTGCTGATGTGGTTCCGCGATTTCCATATCGATGCCTTGCGCATGGATGCGGTGCATGCTATTAAGGATTTTAGCGCAGAGCATATCCTGAGCGAAATTCGTAGCCGTGTAAACGAGCTGATGCAGCAAACCGGTAAAAAGCACTACCTGATTATAGAGTGTGATTTGAACGACACCCGTTTCCTGAACTCACAAGAGGTAGGCGGCTTTGCTATGGATTCGCAGTGGATCGATGAATTTCATCATGCCCTGCGCCTGGCTGCAGGCGGTGAGCCCACCGGTTACTACAGTGATTTTAGCGGCGTAGCCGATTTGGCAAAATCTTACCGGGACGCTTACGTGTACGATGGCCAGTACTCGCCGCATCGCGACAAGCATTTTGGTATTAAAGCGGAGAACAATCCGGGCGAGCAGTTTATCGTGTTCTCACAAAACCACGATCAGGTAGGCAACCGTATGCTGGGCGAGCGCAGCAGCGAACTGTTCAGCTTCGAAATGCAAAAGGTAATGGCCGGTGCTGTACTTACCGCACCTTACCTGCCTATGCTGTTTATGGGCGAAGAGTACAGCGAACCGCATCGCTTTATGTACTTTGTAAGCCATACCGATGCTGAACTGGCCGAGGCTGTGCGCAAGGGTCGCAAGGCTGAGTTTGCCGCGTTTCACGCCCAAGGCGAAGCACCAGATCCGGTAGATGAAAAAACGTTTATCGATTCGCAGCTGCAATGGGACATCATCGCGCAGCAACCGCATCAAACTATGCTCAGTTTTTATAAAGCATTGATCCAGCTGCGTAAAACGCTGCCTGCGTTGCATCACCTGAACCGTAAACATATCTGGACGGATGTAAATGAAGAACAAAACACTTTGATTCTGAGACGCAAGCATTACGTGCAGGAAGCATTAATACTGATGAACTTTTCTGGTAACAAACAAAGTTTATCTTTACCCGATACGGCACAATCCTGGAAAAAACAATTTGATTCGGCTGATGTGCAATGGAATGGCCCGCAAGCTGCAGCCGACGAGGTGAACGGCGGCGGTACAGTTGAGTTACAGCCCGAATCATTTATTATATACATAAACGAATAATGAACAACCCTGTTGCAACATACCGACTACAATTTCATTCGGCTTTTACATTTAATGAATTTGAGCGCATTATAGGTTACCTGCAAAAACTGGGTGTAAGCACGGTTTATGCATCGCCGGTATTTGAGGCCACACCCGGCAGTACACATGGTTACGATGGCGTAAATCCGCACCTTATCAACCCCGAGATTGGTACGGAGAAGCAACTGAAAGCAATCAGCGCTCGGCTTAAAGAAAATAATATTGGCTGGCTGCAAGACATTGTGCCCAATCACATGGGTTTTCACCAGAACAACCCCTGGCTGATGGACCTGCTCGAAAAGGGCAAGCAGTCGCTATACGCCAGTTTTTTTGACGCGGCTTGGACCAGCCCGCTGTTTAAAGATGAGCCTCTGATGGTTCCTTTTTTAGGCAACTCACTCGAAGAGGCCATCAATAACAACGAGATTAAAGTTGCTTATGATGCACAGCAAGGTTTAGTACTGCAGTACTATGACAACATTTATCCGGTAAACCCCAATACTTACGGTACTATTTTACAGACTGAGACTCAGGTCCCTGAAGAATTACAAGCACTGATTACCAAGCTCCCAGGCCTAAACAACGTTCAGGAAACCGGTAAATATGCGGTGCAATGGACCGGTTGGAAACAAAAGCTGATTAAAGCGCTGAAGGTAGATGATACCAACAACTACCTCACCCAACGGTTATCGGCTATAAATGCCGATAAAGTTTTGTTATTACAGCTTGCAAACCAGCAGGCTTACCGCCTGTGCAGCTGGCAAGAAACGGATCAAAGCATCAACTTCCGCCGCTTTTTTACGGTAAACAGCCTGATCTGCCTGAACATTCAGGACAAAGCCGTTTTTGATCACTTCCACCAGATGATCAAAAATCTGGTAGAGGCCGGTGTTTTCCAGGGCTTGCGGATTGACCATATTGACGGCTTGTACGATCCGGCCCAGTACTTGGAGCGCTTGCGCGAACTGGCTGGCGAGGACACCTACATCGTGGCCGAAAAGATTCTGGAATCGGGCGAAGAGCTGGCTACGCAATGGCCACTACAAGGCAGTAGCGGTTATGATTACCTGGCGTTGGTAAATAATTTACTTACCAATCAATCGGCCGAGAAGAAACTAACCCGGTTTTATGAAGAGCTGGTAAACGACGAGCAGCCGGTTCAGGAGCAAATCTGGAAAAAGAAAGCCTACATCCTGTATGAACATATGGGTGGCGAACTGGAGAATCTTTACCAGTTGCTTAACAAGCTTAACCTCATTGATAAGAAAATAGGTGCTGGCCTGCAGCCCGAAGATATTAAAAAAGCTATAGGCGAAGTATTAATTCACTGCCCAGTTTACCGTTACTATGGCAACCAACTGCCGCTGCCTAAAGACGAATACGAAGCAGTAAAAGAAATTTTCAATTTAGCCAAAACCAATACAGACGGTTTAAAAGCTGCACTGAACCTGCTGGAAGTTATCATTCTGGAAAAACCTAAATTGGGTAATGAAGATTATAACCAGAGAGCGTTGCAGTTTTACCAGCGTTTAATGCAATTTAGCGGCCCGCTGATGGCAAAAGGCGTTGAGGATACGCTGATGTATACCTACAATCGTTTTATTGCCCACAACGAGGTTGGTGATGCGCCCGATGCATTTGGCATGAGCGCCAAGAAGTTCCACAAACTGATGCTGGAGCGCCAAAAGCAATGGCCGCTGGCAATAAACGGCACCTCAACCCACGATACAAAACGTGGCGAGGACGTACGCGCCCGCTTAAACGTTTTGAGCGACGTACCGAAACTTTGGCTGCGTACCGTAAAGCAGTGGCAAAAGCTAAATGCCAATCTTAAGCAAAACAACGCGCCAAGTGCCAATGATGAGTATTTTATTTATCAAACCATAGCAGGCGCCTACCCTATGCCGGGCCAGCCTGATGACGATTTTACCAACCGCCTGCAGGAGTACCTAACCAAGGCCATGCGCGAAGCAAAGGTAAACTCTAACTGGACGGAACCTAACGAGGAGTATGAACAGGCTACACTAAACTTTGCAGCCAGCATACTGGATACCAAAAGTGAATTCTGGAAATCATTCCAAAACTTTCAGCTTAAAATTGCTGATTTCGGCATTGTAAATTCCCTGGCGCAGGTATTGTTAAAGTTTACTTGTCCGGGTGTGCCCGATGTTTACCAGGGTTGTGAACTATACGACCTGAGCCTGGTTGACCCGGATAACCGCAGGCCAGTGGATTACAACCTTCGCAGCCGCTTGCTGGATGAGTTTGATACTCATGCCAACTCGCCCGAGCTGTTACAGCAACTGTGGCAAAACCGTTTTGACGGGCAAATTAAACTCTGGCTTACTAACCAGTTATTCCATATCCGTAAAAAGGATGCTAACCTGTTTGCTCAGGGCAGCTATATCCCATTACAGGTAAAAGGTGCTTACAAGGATTATGTAATGGCCTATGCACGCCGCTATGAGCAAACTTGGTACGTGGCCATAGTGCCGCTTTACCCTGGCGAACTAAGCCGCGAGCAGGATAAGCAAATCCATAACCTGAAATGGAAAAATACCCGCATTATACTTCCTGCCGAAGCACCAACCGAGTGGCAAAATCTGCTGATTGACACCAACGGTAAAGTTGAAGAAGGCGCTATCAAGCTTAAAGACGTTTTAAGCTCGCTACCGCTTGGCTTGCTTAAGTTAGAACAAACCAACAGCAACCGTGGAGCCGGTATTCTGATGCATATCACATCCTTGCCATCTGGTTTTGGCGTAGGCGATTTGGGGCCGGGCGCTAAAACATTTGCCGACTTTTTGAGCCGTTGCGGCCAAAAGTATTGGCAATTGTTGCCGCTTAACCCTACCGGGGCCGAGCAGAATTACTCGCCTTACAGCTCTATCAGCAGCATGGCCGGTAATACTTTACTCATCAGCCCTATGCTGCTGGTTAAAGAAGGCTTGCTGGACGAAGATGATGTAAACGATTACTACATCCGGCCAACCGAAAAGGTAGATTATGCCGAAGCAAAAAAAATCAAAGATGCCTTATTTGAACAGGCTTACGTAAACTGCTGCAACGGCTCATTTACTACGCTGAACAACCAGTTTAAACTCTTCTGCGAGCAGGAAGCATACTGGCTGGATGATTTTGCATTGTACACGGCCATTAAACGCCATCATGAAAGTAAACCCTGGTACGAGTGGCCACGGGAGTTTAAACAGCGCAAGCCTGCAGTTTTAAAACGTTTTGCTGAAAAGCACAGCAATGAAATTAATAAAGCCAAATGGCTGCAGTTTATATTTGATAAGCAGTGGAAATCGCTTAAAGAGTACTGCCATACGCAAAACATCCAGCTATTTGGCGACCTGCCTTTCTATGTAAGCTACGATTCGGTAGATGTTTGGGCTAACCCGGATAGCTTTGCCCTGGATGCCGAAGGCAACATGGTTGGCGTGGCTGGTGTGCCGCCCGATTATTTTAATGAAAACGGACAGCTTTGGGGCATGCCGGTTTACCAATGGGGTGTAATGAAAGCCAATGGTTACAGATGGTGGATTGGCCGCCTGCGCAAAAACATGGAAATGTTCGACCTGTTGCGTTTAGACCATTTCCGCGCTTTTTCGGCTTACTGGGAAGTGCCGGCCGGCGAGGATACGGCAAAAAATGGTAAGTGGAAACCGGGACCGGGCAGTACTTTTTTTAAAGCCGTACAAGATGCCTTAGGTGATCTGCCATTCGTGGCCGAAGATTTGGGTGAGATTGACGAGCCCGTATTCCAGTTGCGCGATGAGTTTGGTTTGCCCGGCATGAAAATTTTGCAATTTGCCTTTGGTGATGAGATTGCCGCATCGCTGTACATACCGCACAATTACCAGGAAAACTACTTGGTTTATACCGGCACGCACGATAACAATACCACTTTAGGCTGGTTCCATCAGGATGCTAACAAGGCTATCCGCAAACAGATAGAACAGTATACTGGTGTATCGGTCAAAGCATCCAATATACACGAAGTGCTGGGGCGCGTAGCCTATGCATCAACCGCTAAACTGGCTATATTGCCTATACAGGATGTGATTGGATTGGATGAAAGCGCACGTATGAACAACCCTTCATCAGCCGAAGGTAACTGGGGCTGGCGCTTATTGAGCGAAGATTTAACCCAGGATATTGAAGAACGCCTGCTGGAGTGGGTAAGAATATATAACAGAGCCTAATCAGGCTCTGTTTTTTACATCGTCTCTAACTTCTTTTTTACCTTTATTCTGCCTTACAACCATATAAATGGCCAGGATAACGAATAGTAAAATCAGTACAACTAAAACCGGTAGTAACATAACTTTTCCTCCTTTTAAATAACAACAGGTTGCAAACGCTATTGTTTAACTAAAGGTTTAATACTTTACCAGCACAAACCCTAAACCGCCTTTCACGTTACTATCTTTATGGAAGATTTTGGAATGACTTTAGCCATTAATGGCCAGCAAATACCGGCAACCGTGCATCCGCACGTGGAAGGCGAAACCACTTATTATGATATTATAACTGATTCGTTCACCATCAGTATTTATAAAGACACGTTGTACACCTGGGCAGCCGATGATAACGCAGGTTTCAGTAATGACGAGATCAGCAGCATTGGGGCACAACTGAACAATTATTAATTGATTTAGAACTAAGGCTCAATAAAACTACCATCTCCCCTACGCCTCAGGTTATGGCCGTTTTTGCGGGGCGAGCCTGTCCACTTTTGCAGGTACGAGCGTACGCTTAGCATAAAGTACCGGCTCAGGGCGTTGCTTAAAGTATTGGTATACGAATTCTCGGTAGTTGTCTGGCTCACAAAATTGTTTTGTTTCAGGATATCAAAAACCTGCAAATTCACAGTCAACAAACGTTTTTTAAAAAAGTCTTTTTCGATATAAGCATTAATTACCAGCGGATTACGTGTGAGGTTACTTGAAATACCTTTCACGTAATTTTTGCTGGCGTCATAACCAATGGTCAACGACCTGTTTTTCATAAAGAAGAACCTCCCATCAATAGCCAAAGCCGTAGTGCGTACATCGGTACTGGTATTACTCAAACCAAAAAAAGTACGCGCCACATCATAAGATACAAACGGGTTAACCTCTATACTTTCATTCGGATTAATGCGTGGACCCAACCGCTCGTTCAAATGCCAGGATGTAGTGAAGCTTTTGATATTATCGGTCATGGATACGCCGCGGTTGTAGCTTGCACTACCGTTTAATGACAGATTATATTTACGGTCGGCCAGTTGCTTGGATATGTTATAGTAGCCATTTACCCCATAAGATCCGTTTAGATTCAGAAAACGGGTTTCGGTTTTGAAGGAATTAAACACATCAGCAATACGCACGTTATTGGTTACAATTTGCTTGCTGGTAATGCTGGTATTGATAGCGCCCGATATATTCAGATGAGAATTAACCAGATAATTGTTGTACTGGGCATTGATACTGTGCCTGAATGAAGGTTTCAGGTTCGGATTACCTACCACCGGATTTTGCGGGCTAGATACATCTCGAACCGGTTGTATCTGGTTAAAGCTTGGCTCTGATGGGCTGCCCGAGTAATTAACCGAAAACCGTTCCTCGCGCGACCATATGTATTGAAAGCGGGCTATCGGTATCAGGTTAAAGTTATTTTGGTGAACCGACACACTGCTTATACTACTGCGGCTGCCATCCAGTACGGTAGGCACTGCCGTAACCCCTACAGATATATTGTACTTTGGCTTATTCAGGCGATAATTTAAAGCCAGCCTTACTTCGGTAAAAGAATAATTGAAAATATTGCTCAAGCTATCAACCCGTGCGCGGGTACCTAACGAGTCGATGTTATCGGTAATAGCCCTGTTGTCATAAGCCCGGTAATTCATCTGGCCGTTAAACTCCAGTTGTGAAACCGGCGTAAGAGGCTCCACATAAGTAGCGCTTGCCCTGAAATTCTTGTTAAGTGTGGTACGTTTAATGTAGTTGTGCACCAGCGAATCTTTTCGCACCAAATCGGTAGAATCCTGATAATAGCGAATAGCCGTTTGCCTATCGTTAACATTGCTTTGGTTAGCGCTGTTATAACTCAATTGCACAGATGCGTTACGCTTTGGTTTCTTAAATATGTGCTGATAAAAAACTAAGCCGCCCCAGTTTGGTGCAGTATTGTCACTACTATTTTGTGTATGCGTGTCCTGATGCCGAAGACCGGTTTCGAACCTTCTGGAATCGCCGGTGTTGCTTGAACCGGTATAACTGAAGTTGGGTACTATCTTCAAATAATTAGCCGTATCCGGCGTGTACTCAAACTCAAAATTAAAGTTGTGCGTTTTGCTGGTATTACGATTAGCGCTATTGTTGATAAAACTGATGGTTTGCCCATTAATCCGGTTACCGGCGGAGTCACTAAAAAATTGCTGCCCATTGCTATTGTTTAGTGAATTTACGTTACGATAACTGAGGTTATAATTACCATTTATCTGTACCTTTTTGCCCCACTGGTTGCGGTAGTTTATTGATGGACCGCCCGATGTGGTGGTACCACCGCTTCCACCGCCGCCGCCGTTACCGCCACCATTGCCACCACCAGAGTTTCCGCTTGAAGCTACACCGTTGACGGTATTTCGGTAGTTCCCTATCAATGCTATCTGCTCGTTGCCGTTTAGCCTTTGTAAAAACACTCGTCCTTCATACCGTTTGTCATTACCGGCCCCGGCAGATAAGCGAGCAATGTTACCTACAGACCTATCAGCCCTGGTAGTTATATTGATCACTTTTTGCGGGTCGCCATCTTTGATACCGGTACGAGCGGCCTGGTCGCCGTAATCGTCAACCACCTGTATCTTATCAATAATATCGGCCGGCAGGTTCTGTATGGCTTTGGCTAAATCGCCGCCAGCATACTCCTTACCGTTCAGTTTAACTTTGGTTATTTTTTGACCCTGGTGAGTAACCGATCCGTCTGATGCCACCTCCATACCTTCCATTTTTTTCAGCACCTCATCAACCGTGGCATTAGGCCGCACCTTGTAATCGCTGGCTTTATATTCAACCGTATCTGTTTTATAGGAAATGCTTGGTGTACCGTTTACGATTACCTCGTGCAATACATTGGCCTGCGTACGCAATATAATGGGATCCAGTTGCAAGCGCTGTACGGCATCGTTATTGAGCATTCGTCTTACCACAGTCTGGTAGCCAATACTACTTACAGAAATAATAAACGTGGCCGATTTTACATTTTTCAGGGTAAAAGCCCCGTCGGCATTGGTAGTGGTGCTTACGCTGTCTGTTCCGGCTTTAACTTTTACCGTAGCACCAATTACAGCATTATTGGCAGTGTCTTTTACCATGCCGCTTACATCGCGCAACGCAACCGCTTTGGCGCTATTCGGCGCTTTAACGGCAGCAGGTACCTGTGCAAAAAGCCGGCAGCTACAGAAAGTTAGCAAAAAAAACAGTAAAAATTTAACCATTGATAAAGCCGGTAGCGTGTTAATTGGTTACAGGTTAAAATATCCCTACCAAATCTAAACGTATTTACCCTAACCAAAGCCAACGCTACGGTAATAAATTAGATACATTGCAAGCACAATGGTTATTAAAAATAAAACCATTGTGTAGATTTATATTTATGAAGGAGGAAATGCATCGGTATAAATCCAAGAGGGATAACTGGCCTATGGTAGCTACCGCGTTGGTTGCATGTGGTGTTATACTGATTATGGCCTTAAACCAGTTATGGTTTTTTGTTGCCGCTCTCTTTATATTGTTTGCATTTGCAGGTAAGTATGGTTTTGGCAACATTTATTACAATATAAACGGCAATATCCTTGATATTACTTTCGGCTTTCATCAGCAGATTACCATAGATATCCTGACTATCAGAAAGATCAAGAAGATAAGCAGCCGGCTTAATGTCAATTCAGCAGCGCTATCGGCCGACCGTATTGAAGTTTTTTATAACAAAGTGGATTCCATCATGCTATCGCCCGAAGATCAAACAACATTTGTGGCACATCTTAAACAAATTAATCCGCAGATTTGTACTGAGATTACGGCCATACAGTAATCTGATTTATTATCTATAATAGTGAAACACTTATTCATCATCTTACTAATCGGTTTTACTTATACTGGCTTTGCTCAGCAAACAGTAGAGCGCGAATCCAAGCTTACACCACAGGTAAAGGAAGTGTACAATGTGTTAAGTTCCGACTATAATACACGGCAAGGCACTTACGCGGCTTATGTGAAAAAGAAAATGATTGCCGCGGGCAGATACGAAAAAAATAAAAAGGTTGGCGCTTGGACATTTTTTAACCGTAAAGGCGAAGTGATACAACGTTATAATTTTGACAACAACACGTTGCTTTATGATGCCCCTGAAGATACCACATCTTCTTTCCGGTATGTTATTGACAGAGAGTTCAAAGATACCGACCGCATTACCAAGCCTGTAAAAGTGGGCGGCCGCTATTATGGCTATTTGCGATACCTGAACTTGTTTAAGCTGCCTCCCGATATGATAGGCATTAGTGACAATGCCTTTGCCATAACGATGGAACTACTGGTAAGCCCACTTGGCCGATTGGCAGAATACAAAGTACGCATCAGATCCTTATTAAGACCCGAAGAAGAAGTGGCATTAAACCTGAATTTGAACTTACTTACGGATGAAGACAAAACCTTTATTCCGGCAACTGTTAATGGTGAACTGGTATCCACCCGCGTCATTATCCGCTGCCACCTGGTTGGTGCAGACCGGATTGATATTGATTGAACGCCTTGACTTTATATAATTAAAACAGGCTATTCTACCCTTATGGTATAGAATAGCCTGTTTTGGTTTTAAGAATTAAAATAAGTGCCAAGGTCGATATCCGGCAGCAAGGCTGTCTGCACGGGTGTCCACCCTAACTGGGTTTGCGTTTGCAAACTGGAGGCCGGGCAATCTACGCCAACAAAGTACGCGAGCCAGCCAAAGTGTTCGGCCGCTTCCTGGGCTGTTTTAGACACAACCGGTACATTCAGGTGCCTGCTTATCACTTCTACAATATCCCGCATTGGCACACCCTCATCGGCCACGCCATGAAATATGGAACCTGCAGCACCCTTCTCCAGCGCCAGGCGAAAAAGACGCGCAGCATCTAACCGGTGTACCGCCGGCCAGCGGTTAAGCCCCTCGCCAACGTAAGCGGCAACGCCTTTTTGACGGGCAATGTTAATTAAAGCAGGTACAAAGCCATGGTCGCCATCGCCATGCACAGATGGAGGCAGGCGCACAACTGATGAACGCACACCTTTAGCAGCCATAGCCAATATAGCCTTTTCGGATGCAATGCGATGCGATGCCGCAGAATTAGGGTCGGGCATGTCATTCTCGGTGCCAACAGTACCTGGCTTGAGCATGGCAATGCCGGAGGTGATCACGAAAGGACGGTCAGAGCCGGCTAAAGCTTCGGCTATGGTCTGTACTGCTAAGGTGTCAGTTTTGCAAGCGGCTTCATAATCCTTAAAATCATGGATAAAAGCGGTGTGAATAACACCATCGGCAGCCGCAGCTCCGCTTTTTAAACTTTCCAAATCGTCAAGCGCACCTCGGTGCACTTCGATACCAGCCGCTAAAAGCTGCTCGGCTGACGAATCTGAGCGGGCAAGACCAACCACCTGGTGGCCTGCGCCAATTAATTCCTGAACGACGGCTGAGCCCACAAAGCCCGAAGCGCCGGTTAAAAATACACGCATATTCTGTTCTTTTATTAATTAATTCAACAGAACAAAATTGGCTAAGTCGCTATTCAAAAACGAGGACATTTGTCACCGTTTTCAAATTAGCGTTTAACCTGGGCATGCCGGATACGGCTAAGCGTTTCGCGCGAAACACCGAGGTAGGATGCCACCATGTGCAGCGGCACACGGGCAAAAATATCGGGATAAGTGCTTACAAATTCATCGTACCTTTCTTCAACCGAGGAGCTGATGGTGCTGAGTATGCGCCTTTGGCTTCGGTATAAATTTTGGGTAATTATATTTTCGGAAAATTCCTTTAAACGGGGAACGCTGACATAAAGCCCGTCAAAATTAACTTTATTCCAAAGCAGCACTTCGCTGTCTTCCAACGCATCAATTGTAAACGCAGCCGGAACCTGTTTGTGGTAGCTTTCGGGATCGGTAGTCCAACGGTGTTCGGGCGCAAATCCCATAATATACTCACTGCCGTCTGGCTTGGTACTGTAGGTTCTTAATAAGCCTTTACAAACAAATATCTTGTAACGGCAAACGTCGCCTTCGCGCAGCAATACTTCTTTTCTGCGCAGCTTTTTGCATTCTGCTGATGAACAGATTTGTTTCACTTCATCATCTGTAAAGTTTGCTTGCGTTTTAAGATAAGTTTCAAATTCGGCTAACATAGAGTACTCAAAAATAAATCTTTTAGCGTTTACTTATGGAAATATTTGGATTAAGCAATCCCAATAAACACAAAAAGCCGCCATAATAAAAATGGCGGCCTTTTACTTGGTAAATTTTTATTAGTGTTGGTGATGGCCATCCGGACCGTGAGCATGACCATGAGACAGCTCTTCGGCATTAGCCGGACGTACATTTACGATATTTCCTTTGAAATGCAATTCCTGGCCAGCCATTGGGTGATTCAGGTCAACAATCACTGCATCTTCAGCTACAGATACTACCTGGCCCTGAAAACGGTTGCCCTGGTTATCCTGCAATGGTAAAATAGCGCCTATTTCTGGAATTTCAGCACCAGCAAACATTTCTTTAGGCAAGCTGGTTACTGCCTCTTCACTATATTCACCGTAAGCATCCTCAGCAGCCAAACGGAAATCGAAGCTGTCGCCGGTTGACAGGGTGCTTAAATTTTCTTCAAATTTAGGCAGCATCTGTCCTGCACCGTACAAAAATGTTAAAGGCTGCTCAAGGGTAGCACTTTCAACTAATGCTTCGGTGCCGCTTTCCTGGTTCACATACAAATCGTATGTTAAGGATACTACGTGTTGTGGTTGAATTTTCATTTAAATACAAGTTTAATATATAAGCTACGAAAGCTCGATTTGTTTTAACGCGTCAGAAACACTGGTTAACGGCAATCCGCAGGTTTTATCTTTACAAATAAAGATCCGTGTTTCGTCGGCAATCCGGTTTTGCAACAAAGGTAAATTTTCTTGCGTTCCGCCCAACATAATTTTATTGGGGATATAGTGCTGTTCCAATTCCTGCCTTACCTGATGTACTTGGTTACCTGTAACGGCAATTTCATAAGTACCGAATACTTCCTCCATCAATAACATGCCCCAGTTGGAGTACGATGAACCATACTTGGCCATATAAGGCATTACATTACGCAACAATTGTGCAGCAATATCTTCATAATGGCTATTTTCGAGCAGTAAGCTCAGCTTATGCAGGTTGCGTGCCATAATAGAGTTTGATGCCGGTATAACACCATCCATAATTTCTGTTTTGCGCGCTATCAGCTGCTCATCATCGCTGGCTGTGTAAAAGAACATTCCTTCGTTATCATCATAATAATAGCGTATTGCATTATCGGTTAATTGTTGTGCCAGCTGCAGCCATTGTATATCAAAAGTAACTTCATACAAGGCAATGTAAGCCTCAACCACACTGGCATAGTCATCCAGAAAAGCTATAACCGGCTCGTTGGCTGCTGCTTCCTTTTTGTAAATACGGGTAAGTCTGCTATCGGCTTTTATGAGGTTATTTTTGATGAATGCGGCATTGTTTAAGGCCAGTTGCAAATAGGCTTCATTACCGAAAGTACGGTAGGCATCGCAAATCCCTTTTAGCATCAAACCGTTCCAGGCAGCCAGTATTTTATTATCCAGCCCCGGCCGGATGCGTTTACTTCGTGCTTCAAAAACCCGCGGTTTGGCTTGTGCAATCTTATCTTGTAAATCGGCGGTAGTTAACCCCAGTTGCTTAGCCAGTAACTCGTCCTGCTCTTTACGGAAAAATACATTGGTTTCTTCCTCTTCCCAATTGCCGGGTTCAGTTACATGATAGTAGATATTGAACAGATCCGCATCATCACCCAATATGGCTTCAATATCGGCTTTGGTAAAAGTATAAAACTTACCCTCTACCCCTTCGCTATCAGCATCGAGCGCCGAGTAAAATCCAAAGTCGGTCGACATCAGCTCGCGCTGTACAAAAGCCAGCGTTTCTTCTACAACATCTTTATACAACGGCTCGGAGTTCCAAACATATGCTTCGGCGTACAAACCTACCAGCTGGGCATTATCGTATAGCATTTTTTCGAAATGCGGCACATGCCAGCGGCCATCTACTGAGTAGCGGGCAAAGCCACCGCCTATATGATCGTATATGCCGCCGAAGGCCATCTTATGCAGCGTGAGCTTTACGTGTTGCGCTACATCCTCATCTTTAAATAAATGTGCATAACGCATCATAAACTGCCAGTTATTCGGCATCGGAAACTTAGGCGCACGGGCCATACCGCCCTCTTTTTTGTCCAGATAACGTTTCCATCCTTTTACAATGGCCTCAATGTCCGATTTGGCATAGTCGGGCTGTTCCAGTATGAGATCAACCGCTTCATATTGCTGTATGCCTTCCGTTAAGCGAACAGCATATTCAATGGCTTCATCGCGTCTATTGGTGTAAAAGTCGGCCAAACTCATCAGCACATTCATCCAGTCCGTTTTCGGAAAGTAGGTACCGCCATAAATTGGTCGCTGATCGGGCAGGCAAATGCAGTTGAGGGGCCAGCCGCCGCGGTTGGTCATGAGCTGTACGGCGCTCATGTAAATCTGATCCACGTCGGGGCGCTCTTCCCTATCCACCTTAATACATACAAAATGCTCGTTCATGAGAGCAGCTACCTGCTCATCTTCAAAACTTTCGTGTTCCATAACATGGCACCAGTGGCATGCCGAGTAACCTACGCTTACCAGCAATAGCTTATCCTCATCGCGTGCTTTTTGTAAAGCCTCGGGTCCCCAGGGGTACCAGTCGACAGGATTATTAGCGTGTTGTAAAAGATATGGAGAGGTGGAATTGGCCAAACGATTCATAGAAAGCATGTTTTGTTCTAAACTGAACAATGAATTACAGGTTGTGTGTTGCCAAAGGTAACCAAATGTTCGGTTAGCACTGAGGCACGCAAACACTTACGTATAACCATGGCGCTCTTATCATTCCTAATTTTATTAGCAACACGATTACTTTTTAACTTTCAGCTTTCGCCTTAAAAATCTAATTTTGTCGTTCTTAAGAAAAAGGGAGAAGATTTTGGATTACTTAAAGGGATTAAACCCGCAACAAAGGGCCGCGGTTGAACAAACCAAAGGTCCGGTAATGATTATAGCCGGTGCCGGATCAGGTAAAACCCGGGTTATAACCTACCGTGTAGCGCACCTCATCCACACTGGTGTGGATGCGTTTAACATATTGGTGTTAACCTTTACCAACAAGGCGGCAAAGGAAATGCGCGAGCGTATTACGCAAGTGGTTGGCCCCGAAGCGAAGAATATCTGGATGGGTACCTTCCACTCCGTATTTGCCAAGATTTTGCGCGTGGAGGCCGACAAATTGGGCTATCCCAGCAACTTTACCATTTACGATACCGACGATAGCAAAAGCGTGATCAGGGCCATTTTGAAAGAAATGAACCTGGACGATAAGCTGTATAATCCAAACTTTGTATATAACCGCATATCGGCAGCCAAAAACAATCTGGTTTCGTTTCAGGAATACCAGCAAAACGCGCAGATTCAGGCTGATGACTTTTCGAGCGGCCGCGGGCACATGGGTAAGGTTTATGAAATGTACGCCACCCGTTGCTACCGGGCCGGCGCTATGGATTTTGATGACTTGTTGTTCCAGACCAATCGCCTGTTAAAGGAGTATCCCGATGTATTATACAAGTACCAGAACAAGTTCAAATACCTGATGGTGGATGAGTATCAGGATACTAACTTTTCGCAGTACCTGATTGTTAAAAAGCTGGCCTCTATCAACGAAAATATTTGTGTGGTAGGCGATGATGCCCAAAGTATTTATGCATTCCGTGGTGCCAATATTCAAAACATACTCAATTTCGAGAAGGATTATCCCGACCTGCATGTGTTTAAGCTGGAGCAAAACTATCGCTCTACACAAAACATTGTAAATGTTGCCAACAGCATTATATCAAATAACAAAGAGCAGCTTAAAAAGAACGTATTCTCCGAAAAAGAAAATGGCGACAAAATTAAGGTAATACGCGCTTTTAGCGATAATGAGGAAGGTAAGGTAGTTGCCGAATCCATTATGCAGGAACGCACTACCCGCGGTTTAAAATGGAACGACTTTGCCATTCTATACCGCACCAACGCCCAATCGCGCTCAATGGAGGAGGCTTTACGCAAGCTTAATATCCCTTACAAGATATATGGTGGGGTATCATTTTACCAGCGTAAGGAGATTAAGGACTTAATTGCTTACTTCAGGCTTACCTCCAACCCAAATGATGAGGAGGCGATGAAAAGGGTGATCAACTACCCGCGCCGGGGTATTGGCGATACCACGGTTGACCGTATTATTGTAAGCGCCAATCAAAATGGCATCAGTACCTGGGAGGTAATCACCAATGCTTCCCAATATCTGGACGGACGCAGCGCCGGGTCGGTAGGTACTTTTGGCACCATGATACAAAGCTTTCAGGTTATTACGCAAACACAATCGGCGTACGATGCTGCCATGCACATTGCACAGCACTCGGGTTTATTGAAAGACCTTTACGAAGATAAATCGGTTGAAGGTCTGAACCGCTATGAAAACATCCAGGAGTTATTGAACGGTATTAAAGAGTTTTCGGAACGGGAAGATATCGAAGAAAAGACACTGAGCGTATTTATGCAGGATGTGGCCTTGTTAACGAATGACGATAACGACAAGAACCCGAATGCCGATACGGTATCGCTGATGACGATCCACTCATCTAAGGGATTGGAGTTTCCGCAGGTACACGTAGTTGGCTTGGAAGAGAACCTGTTCCCTTCGCAAATGTCGCTTAACTCACGTAGCGACCTGGAAGAAGAACGTCGTTTGTTTTATGTAGCCGTAACCCGTGCTGAATATAAGCTGACCATCAGCTATGCTACATCCAGGTTTAAATTCGGTACGCTGATCAATTGCGAGCCGAGCCGTTTTCTGGACGAGATAGATTCGCAATACCTTGAGCTTGATTTTACAGCCAAGCAGGCCAAAGGCAATCCATTTTTTGAGGAGGAGCGCACTGCCTGGAGCCGTAATAACGACACCTTCTCCAAGCCGAAACCACCAGCCAGTAAGCCCAAAACGACATCGTTGCTGGCTAAGGCTCACGTGCCTACCGCTGGCTTTGCCCCTTCGGATACCAATAAACTGCAAGTGGGCATGGAAGTAGAGCATGAGCGCTTTGGTTTTGGAAAAGTAATAAACCTGGAAGGTAATAAGCCTGATGTGAAGGCTACCATATTTTTTAAAGAAATTGGGCAGAAGCAATTACTGTTAAAATTTGCCAAACTAAGGATAGTAGAGTAAGCCTTGTGCTTACTCTACTATTAATACTGCCAATTATTAATTGGCAGTATTTACATAAATGCTTACTTAATTTTAAGGTAAGCAGAAACACGCTCCTTATCTAAATAATTCTCAAAGCGGGTAATTTTTTAACCTAAAGCTCTACTTAATTGTGGAATTATTTCAACAGAGTTAATTAAAAATTGTACTCAAATCGCTTAATTAACTCATAAACAAGCACTTTCATTATATGGCACAGGCTTTGAACCTTTAAACTAACGCCCTTTCCCCTAAACAGGCGTTTAAACATATATGAGTGCCCTAATTAACAACAAAGCAGTAAACTCGGTTGGTAACAACATCCGTACATTGCGCCATCAACGTGGCTGGAGCCAGGAAGATGTTGCCACTCGTTTAGGTATTTCTATTCCGGCTTTTTCAAAGATCGAAACGGGCATTACCGACGTTAACTTATCCAGGTTAGAACAAATTGCCACTATCTTCGAAATTTCGGTAGTGCAACTGATTGGCCTTGGCTTGACCGAAAGTGAGAAACAATATTCGAGCATGAACGCTGCACAGAAAAAATTAACCGAGCGTGAAAGTGAAATTGCGGATCTGCAACGTAAAGTAATTGAGCTTTACGAAGAACTGCGCAACAAAAAGCCAATGGCTGTCTGAAAAAGAAGCTGCTGTTTGGTATTTGTGACACTTCTGTTGCAAAAATACACACAAAAAGCAGCTTTCTTTTTTCTACCCTTGCCTAAATTAATGCATACTCACATTATTTCACCATAGAGAAATATATACCTATTGTGTGAGTATAATAGCCTTTTTTTTATTAAAAAGCTTTAGCAGACACCTTTTGGAGTAAAAATTGCCAATCATAGGTTGTAAAACAACTACAGGCTATGATGACCAATTATTTTATATCAATACCCCAGAATTCGACTGTTAAGGATGGTATTATACACGATCCGGAATCGAAGTTGAAGGTAAAGGTATATAACCTGCTAAAGTCAAAATTTAAGCCTCGTCGTGGCGAAAAACGTTTTTATGTAACCGCGGGTAGCGAAACGCTTGCGTTTGAGACACAAGGTTATAACAAACACCGTAAATTACTTATTTTGGAGATGGTTGCCTGGTATTGCGTTTACCTGGGTTTAATGGAAGCACAAATACACAGCCAGTTGCCGGTTGCCTGCTAAACAGGCGTACATAGCTACTACAATCCGGCTCTTTCAGGATTATGCAGCATATCGCTCATATCCATAATTTTGTCGTCGATTTCGCCAACGCATTTCACCATCATGGCAATGCATTCCGACTGATTGACAAGCCCTTCTTTTTCAAGGTTCATTAAACCTTTTAAGGTAGCGATAGGCCCCCTGATTTGATGTGAAAGGTAAGAAGAGTACTCAGACAACTTCTTGTTTTTGATTTGAAGATCTTTTGTACGCTCATCTATAATCTCCTCTAAATGATGATTAATGCGGTCAAGATTATCTTTTTGAACCGATATCTCATTATTCAGTTCTGTAAGCCTCTTATTAGTTTCGGCTTTGCGTTTTACGTTACCTACCAACAAAATTACCACAACACATAAAAGCACAGCTAAGCACACTACAGCAATAGTTATATTTCGGTTGTAACGCTGCTTGGCCTGTATCACCTCATTTTCTTGCTGCAGTTCATCCTGTCTGAATTTTACCTGATAAATATTCAAAGCGGCTGCGCTGCTGGCGCGGTACTGAATACTATCCTTACGATAAATACCTTGCAGGTAGTGAAGCGCCTGCTCAAAGTTTTTACGCTTCAACTCCAGTTCGTAGAAGCTGGTCTGATAATCGTCCAAAAGTTTTTCATTCTTACTAATCGATGCATAAGCCTTTCCTTCTTTCAACCATTTTTCAGCATCTGTGAACTGGCTTTGTGCAATAAAAATTTCGGCTAATGACAAGTTTGTACGTGCCACATATTGGTTTAAATCAAGTGCCTTAGCCTGTTTATTAGCTTCAAATAACAGAGACTTTGCCTTTTCATAATTACCAACCGCAGTGTACACAACCCCCATGTTCTGCAACACGGTAGTCAGCATTACTTTATCGCCGGTTTCCTTAACCAGCTTGTTACAAGCATCGTAATTAACTAAGGATTTGGAGAAGTTTAGCTTGCGCTGGTAAACATTACCTAAATTCAAATATATCGTAGCCAGTAAAGCTTTATTAGACAATTTCTCCGATTGATACAGGTTCATTGCCTCGTTAAAATACTGCAAACTTTTATCGTAATCGATATCAAGATATAATGCACCAATATTATTGATAACATTAATCTCACCTAAGGTATTATGTAGTTGGTTATGATAATAAGAACGGGCCTGCAGGTAATTGATAATAGCTTTCTGATCATTACCTAAATAATGCTCGCCTAATCCTTTTATACGGTAGGCAATAGCAACCCCTTTACCATAATTCAGTTTACGGGCTAAACGCAGGGCACGATCTGCATACGATACCGTTTGGGCGGCATCAGTAAGTCGCATATCAAAACCCTGATCCAATAAATTATTTACTTCTGTTGTATCCTGCTTTGGCTCAGCAAGTAAGTCAGCAAAGCTATCTTGACTAGCTATTAGGATTAAGAAAGTGACAAAACAGGCGAACAAGCTTTTCATTAAAACTTTATTACGATGAAGTATAGCAAATGTTATAAATATATATAAGATTGCCAGCATACGAAAATATAATATTTTTAATCTCCTATAAAAATGTGTAAAAACTTATTTACATTTGTTATGTTATATTAACGCATTACATAAAACACTTAAAGCTAACATTTTATGAAAAAAGTAATACTTGCAGCAGCGCTGATTTTCAGCATAGGCGCGGTGTCTTCTTGCACAAAAGAAAACGATGCAAAACCATCTGTACCAGGTAAAGTTTCATCTGTAGCTCCTGACGGCCCGGGTGATAAGGGCACTTTAGGCTCTGGCGATGGTACAAGACCAAGCCAAGGTGGTTAATTCATATAACACTAAGAAGTCTAAATAACAAAGGTCTGGCCATATAGTCAGACCTTTGTTGTTTAGACCGGAAGATTATCTGTGTTTTGAACTTACAAACTTCATAAGTTATATATTTGCCTTTCTAATTTTGTAACTATGCAAATTATCAGACAATATATTGATGAGCATAAACAGCGCCTGCTGGATGAGCTTTTTGATTTGCTGCGCTTAGCCTCTGTAAGCGCCGATCCTAAATACAAGCCCGAAGTTTTAAAAACAGCCGATTACACCGCAGCTAAGCTTCGTGAAGCAGGTGCCGATAAGGTTGAGGTTTGCGAAACAGCCGGCTATCCGATTGTGTACGGCGAAAAGATTATCGACCCGTCAAAACCAACGGTACTGGTTTATGGCCATTACGATGTGCAACCACCCGACCCGCTGGAGCTATGGCAAACGCCGCCATTTGAACCTACCGTGCGTGATGGTAAAATTTATGCCCGCGGCGCTTGTGACGACAAAGGACAGTTTTACATGCACGTAAAGGCTTTTGAACTGATGATGCAAACCAACACTTTGCCCTGCAACATTAAATTCATGATTGAAGGCGAAGAGGAAGTGGGTTCGAATAACCTGGGCATCTTTGTTAAAGATAATAAAGAACGCCTGAAGGCAGATGTGGTACTGATTTCGGATACATCCATGATCAGCATGGAAAATCCATCATTGGAAACCGGCTTGCGCGGACTATCTTACCTGGAAGTAGAGGTTACCGGTCCTAACCGCGACCTACACTCAGGCGTTTATGGTGGTGCTGTAGCTAACCCGGCTACTATTCTGGCCAAAATGATTGCTTCACTGCACGATGAAAATAACCATATCGCTATTCCTGGTTTTTACGATGATGTGGTTGCGTTAACGGAAGAAGAGCGTAAAGCGCTGAACTCCGCACCATATGATGAGGAAGAATACAAAAAAGACCTGGATATAGCCGAAGTATGGGGCGAAAAAGGCTACTCAACTTTAGAGCGAACAGGTACACGCCCTACCCTGGAAGTGAACGGTATTTGGGGTGGTTACATTGGCGAAGGTGCAAAAACCGTATTGCCATCCAAAGCAAACGCAAAAATTTCGATGCGCCTGGTGCCAAACCAAACTTCTGAAAAAATTACGCAGTTGTTTACAGAACACTTTTTGCGCATTGCACCTCCCTATGTAAAGGTAAAGGTTACCCCACACCATGGCGGCGAGCCGGTAGTGACACCTACTGATAGCATTGCCTATCAGGCAGCTAAAAACGCCATAACCGAATCGTTTGGTAAAGAGCCTATCCCAACCCGGGGTGGCGGCAGTATACCTATTGTGGCTTTGTTTGAAGCCGAGCTGGGCATCAAAACCGTACTGATGGGCTTTGGCTTAGATAGTGATGCATTGCACTCTCCTAACGAGAAGTATGACATCTTTAATTATTATAAAGGCATTGAAACCATTCCGCTGTTTTACAAACATTTTGCGGAGTTAAGCAAGTAATAGTAGCTTTAACAAAAAGTAAGAAGGCTGATAACGTTGTTATCAGCCTTCTTACTTTTTAAATATACTTATCCTCAGCATTTACCATCATTTGCTTTAATAATTTCGTTGTAAATTGCCGGCCTTATGATGCAATGGGAAAAACTGATATCGGCCAGGCGCTGGGGTGTTGCCAATAGTGATACGCAAGACCAGGATAAAGCACGCTCACAGTTTCAGCGCGATTATGACCGCCTGATCTTTTCTTCGCCTTTTAGGCGGTTGCAAAATAAAACGCAGGTTTTCCCGTTGCCTGGTAGTGTATTTGTACACAACCGCCTTACCCATAGCCTGGAAGTTGCCAGCGTTGGCCGCTCAATGGGAACCATCTTTTATCAAAATTTAAAAAAGCACGATGCAGAACTTGATCAACGCCTGCCGCTTATCAGCGAAGTAGGTAACATCGTAGCTGCCGCCTGTTTGGCTCATGATATGGGTAACCCGGCTTTCGGCCATTCGGGCGAAGCTGCCATGTCGAGATATTTTACGGATGGCGATGGCGCCAGATACAAGGCAGAACTTACAGACGAGCAATGGCATGATGTGATCAACTTTGAAGGTAATGCTAACGCCTTTCGTATACTTACCTACCCCTTTACAGGTAAAGGTAATGGTGCTTTTGCACTTACTTATACCACGCTTGCTTCTATAGTAAAGTACCCTTGTGCTGCCATTGCCGGGCATGTAAAGGGCAACATACATCAAAAGAAATACGGCTTTTTTCAATCAGAGCAAGCATCATTTGAAGATATAGCTAATGAGTTAGGTTTAATTAAAACACAGGAGAACCCGCTTATTTACAAGCGCCATCCGCTGGTGTACCTGGTTGAAGCAGCTGATGACATTTGCTACAGCATTATTGACCTGGAAGACGCGCACAGGCTCAAAATCCTGTCATACGATAAAATTAAAGAACTTTTACTGCCCATATGCAACAGTACCCGTTTAGAACCCTGGCTGGAAAGCGAGTTTGAAGATGAAGACGCCAAGGTAGGTCTGCTACGTGCTAAAGCCATTAACAACCTGATTACAGCCTGTTCTATAATATTTATGGATAATCAGGAAGCTATTTTAAGCGGCAACTTCAATCATGGCCTTACCGATGTATTGGAGGAACCGTTCTTAACGCCCTGGAAAACTATTCAGAAAATATCATATGAAAAGATTTACAATTATCAGTCGGTAGTGCAAATTGAAGTTGCCGGCTACAAAGTAATGGGCGGCTTGTTAGAGGAATTCATACCGGCACTCATTAATAACAGTTCTAAGTATGATAAGAAGCTGGTTGAACTGATACCAAAACAGTTTATAAGCCGCAATACAGACACCTACTCTAAAATCCAAAGCGTGCTGGACTTTATATCGGGTATGACAGATCTGTATGCGGTTGAGCTATACCGAAACATCAAGGGCATATCATTCCCGGCAATTCATTAGGACCAACCTCCCCCGGTAGAGAGGGGTGTTGATTTGCATGCATTTTGAAGGCAGGATAGTATATATTTTTTCTTGTAATTTTGAAGACCTCCCCTCCTTGTGAGGGTTTGAAAGGAGCTTACACTCGCCAATGCTCACATTTTTTCAAGAAAGCCGGATCCGCATCGGCTCCAATGCCGTGCTTATCTGCAATATCCAAAAAATAGCCTTTGTAGGTAACACCGCCTAAACAGGGGTCTTCCAAATGGCCCAGCATACAGGTATCCATATCGTAAAATTGGATATTAGTGCAGGCATAAACCAGGTGCAGTTGGGCACTTACGGCAATACGGCTTTCCAGCATCCCTCCCATCATACACGGAATGCGGTTTTGGGCAGCCAAATCCTGAATTTTTAATGCCTCGTGCAACCCGCCCGATTTGGCCAGCTTAATATTGATGTAATCGCACGATTGGCTCATGATCTGCAAACGCGCATCATGATGCGTGTAAACACTCTCATCAGCCATAATCTTTACCGGAGATAACCGCCTTAGCTCAGGCAGCCGGTCATTATTCCAGGTGCGCATGGGTTGCTCGCAAAATTCAATATTTGCATTACCCATCCTTTGCAGTGCATATACCGCATCATCAAAGCTCCACCCCTGGTTGGCGTCTATACGTATTTTTATATCCGGGCCAACAGCCGCCCTTATTTCGGATATACGCTCTACATCCTGCCGGGCATCCTTACCCAATTTTATTTTAAGGATACGGGCACCATTTTCTTTAAATGCAACAGCTTTTTGAGCCATTGCTGATGGGTCGGCAATACCAATGGTAATATCGGTTTCTACCTCACGCTTTTTGCCGTTTAAAAACTGATACAAGGGCAATCTCTCATTTTTGGCAGCAATATCATACAAAGCCATATCAAAAGCGCTTTTGATGGTATAGTTACCGGCTGCAAAATCATGTAACTGTTGCAAGCGGGCAGGTATATCCAAAGCATCTTTACCCACCCATAACTGTGCAAAATCGCGTGCCATGGCCAGGCAGGTTTCCTGTGTCTCGCCGGTAATCATGGGAAAGGCAGAGCACTCGCCTACACCATCAAAGCCAGCATCGGTATGTATACGTATCAGCACGTTTTGCGCATAATGCATGGTACCGGTAGCTATGGTAAACGGCTCCATAGGTATACTGAACCGGTAAATGTCAATATGCTTAATATAAACTTTATGCTGCTGGGTCATGATTAGTTTTTATCGTTAACAAATATTAGTACTTACTTGTGTAAAAAAAAATAGTAATATACCTGTTTGATACACCTTTGCTAACACAAAACGCTTATATTTGCGTTACTCTGATATATTTTTTGTAAAACTTATCAATTACGGCTGCTAACCCTTTGTTTTATACTTATATAAACCGGTTAGGCAAGCTGATAAATAAACTTTATTAAAACAACTACATGGCACAAAGAGAAATGCCTGCTTCATTTGATTATAACTCAACCCGTAGTAAACTTTTATTATCCGAATACGGCCGCAATGTACAAAACATGGTTAAGTACATTGTTAACCTGCCAACTAAAGAAGAGCGTAACCGCTATGCCAACGTGGTTATTGAGCTGATGGGCTTTTTAAACCCGCATTTACGTGATGTGGCCGATTTTAAACACAAATTATGGGATCACCTGCACATCATATCCGATTATAAGATTGATGTGGATTCGCCTTATCCTGTTCCATCGCCCGAGGCTGTTCATTTAAAACCGGAACCTTTAAAATATCCGCATCAGCGTATTAAGTACAAGCATTACGGCAAAACCATTGAAATGATGATGGATAAAGCCCGCAGCATTGAAGAACCGGCACGCCGCCAGCACATGGTGCAGGCTATAGCTAACTTTATGAAGATGGCTTATGTACAATGGAATAAAGATTCGGTAAGCGACGAGAGTATTTTGGCCGATTTGCGCGAACTATCTAACGGCGAACTACAGCTGGAAGATAATGTGAACCTGAACCGTGTAGAGTACCGCAGCCCTACGCAGGCGGCACGCAACAACAACCCGCGCAACAACAACAATCCGCGTAATAATAACAATAACCAAAACCGTAATAATAACAACAATAACCAGAAGCGCAACAATAACAACCAGAACCGCAGCAACGGCGGTGGTTCGCGTAAATATTAAGCTGCTGGCAGCATTTTACAAATTGTCATTACGGGCATGTAGCTATTTAACCGATAGAACGTTGCCCTTAATGACAATTTTGCTTAATAGCTTTTGTATTCTGCAAGCTATCTAAAACCATTCATCGTTTTTTGCAATTATTATTTAATCTTTGCATAAATTTTACTGCAGGCACCAGCCTGCCCCTTACTGATTATAACATAGTATGAAAAATGCGTTTGAAATAAATGGTGGTAAACGTTTAAAGGGCGAAATTATACCGCAGGGTGCCAAAAACGAGGCACTGCAAATACTTTCGGCCGTGCTGTTAACCAGCGAAAAAATCACCATCAGCAATATTCCTGATATTAAAGATGTCAATAAACTGATCGAGCTTTTAGGCGATATGGGGGTAACCGTAGAGCGCCTTTCGGCAGATACTTATACTTTTGAGGCTGCTAACATCAACCTCGATTTCTTCCAGTCGGAAGCGTTTAAGGCCAAGGGCGGTAGCTTGCGCGGTTCAATCATGATTGTGGGTCCGCTGCTGGCCCGCTTTGGTAAAGCATCCATTCCGAAACCCGGAGGTGATAAAATTGGTCGCCGCCGATTGGATACCCATTTTTTGGGTTTTGAAAAACTGGGCGCTAAATTCAACTACAACCCTGAGGACAGCTTTTACAGTGTAGATGCCACCGATTTGAGGGGCACCTATATCTTGCTTGACGAAGCTTCGGTAACCGGTACAGCTAACATTGTGATGGCTGCTGTTTTAGCCAAAGGCACAACCACCATATATAATGCAGCTTGTGAGCCCTACCTGCAACAGCTTTGTAAAATGCTGAACCGCATGGGCGCTAAAATTACAGGCATCGGGTCAAACCTGCTAACTATTGAAGGTGTAACGGAACTGCATGGCACTGAGCACCGCATGTTGCCGGATATGATCGAGATTGGCTCGTTCATTGGCCTGGCAGCCATGACCGGTTCTGAAATCACTATCAAAGATGTACAGTACAAAGAACTGGGTATTATTCCTGATGTGTTCCGTCGTTTAGGTATCAAAATGGAACTGCGCGGCGACGATATTTTCATTCCGGCTCAGGATCATTACGAAATTGAAACGTTTATTGACGGCTCCATCATGACCATTGCTGACGCACCGTGGCCAGGCTTTACGCCCGACCTGCTGAGCATTGTACTGGTTGTAGCTATACAAGCAAAAGGTTCTGTACTGATACATCAAAAGATGTTTGAGAGCCGCTTGTTCTTTGTGGACAAGTTGCTGGATATGGGTGCGCAAATCATCCTGTGCGATCCGCACCGCGCTACAGTCATTGGCTTGGATAAGCAGGTGCAGCTGCGTGGTATATCCATGACTTCGCCTGACATCCGCGCCGGTGTTTCCCTGCTTATAGCTGCTTTATCGGCACAGGGCAAATCAACCATTTACAACATTGAGCAGATTGAGCGCGGCTACCAGCATATTGACGAACGCTTAAGGGCATTAGGTGCAGACATTGTACGTGTCTGATGATAAATAAAACAGTATTTATTAACCACTGCCCCAACCGGCAGTGGTTTTTTTATTTTTATGTAAACCTGAACACATAACAAACCTTATGATTTCCTATACCATAAAACTCTATAAAGATGCATACCATGGGCTGTCGCGCAACAGCTGGTATCTATCATTGGTAATGCTGGTTAATCGCAGCGGCACTATGGTTGTGCCGTTCATGACTATTTACTGCACGCAGCAGCTGCACTTTAGCATTATACAAGCCGGTATTATTATGGCGCTGTTCGGCGCAGGCGCCTTAACCGGTGCCTTTATAGGTGGTAAAATAACCGATAAGTATGGTTTTTACGATGTGCAGGTTGGTGCGCTGCTAAGCGGCGGTTTATTATTTATGCTTTTAGGGTTGCAACAAAGCTTTGCAGGAATATGCATTGTTACGTTTATACTGAGCCTTTGTAATGATTCATTCAGGCCGGCTAATTCAACTGCTATCGCGCATTATAGTACTGATGCATCACGTACCCGTTCCTACTCTTTAAACCGGCTTGCCGTAAACCTGGGCTGGGCTTGCGGCGGGGCGTTAGGCGGCTTTTTGGCTTCAGTAAACTATCACCTGCTTTTTTGGGTGGATGGATGCACCAATATCTTGTCTGCAGTACTGCTGCTCATACTCATGCCCAGATCTGTTTATAAAAAGCCGGTTGCCATTAAAACACACGAGCCGCAACAAGTACAATCACCTTACCGCGATGGTGAGTACCTTACCTTCATTGCCCTTACCGCGTTGTTTGGTGCCTGCTTTTTTCAGTTGTTTACCATGCAGCCTGTGTTTTATAAAAGCCAGTGGCATTTGAATGAACAGTTTATCGGTTTTTTAATGGCGCTGAACGGCGTGCTTATTATTATAGTTGAGATGATACTGGTGCAGCGATTGGAAGGCAGAAGGCCTGCGCTCAATTATATCAGTGCCGGTGTGCTGGTGTCAGGAATTGGTTTTGCCATACTTAACACTATGCCGCCGGGTATTTGGACAGCTTTGTTTGTGGTGCTGTTAATCACGCTGGGCGAGATATTGAGTATGCCTTTCATGAACGCGTTTTGGATTGCCCGTACTACCAACAATAACCGTGGCGGGTACGCGGCATTGTATTCGATGGCATGGTCTATTGCCCAAATTATTGCGCCTGCTTTAGGCAGCCAGCTTATTTTACATGGCGGATACGATTTGCTTTGGTGGGTGTTAGGCGGAACCTGCTTAGTGACTTCTGTTGGCTTTATATGGTTATACAAATTCCGGAATCAAACACCTTTAGCGGGCAAATTGGCCAATTGATTTCAGTTAAACACAATATATTAAAACCCTAACAGTAACTCCCGGTTGTATCAGAACCAACATTGTAAATATGATCAAAGCCCTGATATTAGATTTAGATAACACCATCTATCCGGTTGAATCTATTAGTGACGAACTGTTTGTACCGCTGTACGACTTGATGGAGCAGTACCGCGATGAGGTTGGTGAAGACACGCTGCAGGAAGCCAAACAGGAAATGATGAAAGTAGCTTTCCAGAAAGTGGCAGACAAGCACCAGTTCCCCGAAGAATTGAAGAAAAAAGGTGTGGCCTTGTTAAGCGACCTCACCTATGAGGGCAACATGACGCCCTTTGAAGATTACAGCGAACTGCAAAACCTGGCCACCGACAAACATTTGGTTACCATGGGATTTACCAAAATGCAATGGCGCAAAGTTGATAAGCTGAATTTAAGACCAGACTTTATAGAAATTGTAGTAAACGACCCTGAAACAACAGAAGGCACCAAAAAGGAGGTTTTTCAGGATATTATGCAGAAACACAACTACCAGCCAAACGAAGTATTAGTTATTGGCGACGATCCAAATTCTGAAATAAAGGCAGGCAAGGACCTGGGTATGATAACTGTTTTATATGACCGTAAAGGCGAATACGGTACCGATCAGTCAGATTATAAAATTGCCAGCTTTACTGAGCTTAAATCCTTACCGCTTGAAATTAGCTGAGTCTAAAAACTAAGACTCAGCTTTTAAAACCTGCACGGTAACCAGTAATTGCCCTACATGGCGCATAGTATGCTCTGCGGAGTGCACATACAGGCCTATTTGGGTGGATGGCACCTGTGCGCGGCCTACACCTCTTACATCCGTTAAGTGTTGTTCGTCAGCTTGCCTTAACTGCGCTAAGGCAACGTCTACCTGGTGGGCAAATGCGGCAATTAATGCATCCCTACCTGGCGCATTCTCGTAAGGCTTGCCCTCGCTTTGCAAAGCAGCAAGTTGGGCATTAGACAAGGCTTCTGCCCTGGCGTAAGTAAACAAACGATCCAGCACGCCTGTAAGGTGCTGTAAATGGAAACCCGGCGAAGCCATTCCCGCTACTTTTTGCCAAAGCTTCTCTTCCGGAAAATTCTGCATTAACTCTACCACTTCTTCTCGTGCCTGGAGCAAGGCATGCGCTATGGGTTGCAGCAAGGCAGGTACATCAGGCAGCGGGCCCCGCAGCCATACTTCAGATTTGTTGCTCATATCAATATTGGTTAATATTCAATTGTTGTTTTACTGACTTTAATACGCCTGGTGGCATTACAAACATAACCATCCTAAGCCACCGGTATACCATCCGTGTAAAGCTTTACAATTGCCTGTAATTTCTTTTTAATTAATTTATAAAACCATTTATTAACAAGCTGCTTTTCTATGTATCTATGAAAAAGCATTTACTACTTATATGCTTGCTGGCTATATGCATTGCCAACAGCAAAGCTCAGCAGCTTACCGGCCCCATACACGAAAAATTCACCATGCGTGTGGTAGCCGCTAAATTAAGCGACCCCTGGGAAATAACTTACGGCCCCGATAATTATTTGTGGATTACCGAAGCAAAGGGATACCGCGTAAGCCGCATTAACCCGGCAACGGGCAGTAAAACCGTTTTGCTTGATCTGAACGGCGAAAGAAAGTTCCCACGGTATGACCGCATGCCCAAGGGCAGTAATCGTAAACCATGGCCGCAGGGTGGCTTAATGGGCATGGCTCTGCATCCGCAATTGTTAAAAGGACAGCCATATGTTTACCTGGCCTATGTGTATTATTTTGAAGGGGCCGATAGCACTGGTGACGGATGTAAAGTGAATTACGGCGGCTGTTTCTTTAAAACCAAGATTGTGCGATATGAATATAATGCGTCAACGCAAAAATTATTTAACCCGATAACACTATGTGATACCATACCCAACAGCAGTGACCACAACAGCGGCCGCCTGCTGATTGCCCCTGTCGGTAACAAAAGCTACCTATTCTATACTGTAGGTGATTTAGGCGCAGGCCAGTTTGATAACGGCGGCAGGCCTAACCATGCACAAGAAAAAAACGTTTACGAGGGTAAAGTACTGCGCTTCAATTTATCGCCCGATGCCAATACCGATGCTGGCGACAAATGGGTACCCGATGACAATCCATTTAACGGCAGCAGGCAAAATGCGGTTTGGAGCTATGGGCACCGCAATGCACAGGGATTAAGCTATGGTGTTATTAACGGTAAAGGCTACATCTATTCTTCGGAACATGGCCCCTACTCTGATGATGAAATTAACATTATTGAAAAGGGAAAGAACTATGGACATCCTTTAATTATCGGTTATGCAGATGGTAACTACAATGGCCTTGCAGCGAGTGTGTCTGACCGCGAAAGCTTGCCCGATCGCTGGCATACCACCTATCCTTTAATTGAGGATGAGAAAGCAAATGCAAAACGTATTGGCGCTACTGTTTATCGCGATCCGATATTGAGTTTGAATCCAAACAACCATACTATGCTAACGGATTTGTTCAACAAAGTTTTATCTCATCAGGATAACGGCGGCTGGCCTTCCGAAGCACCAAGTAGTATAGATGTGTATACATCAGCGGCAATCCCAGGCTGGCAAAACTCCTTACTGATACCTACTTTAAAGGGGCATAAACTTATCCGCGTAAAACTGAATACAACAGGCAACAAAACCGTTGGCGATACGCTCACCTACTTCAGTGCGGATGTGAGATACCGTGATATAGCCATATCGCCTGATGGTAAAAAGCTTTACCTGGCAACAGACAGCTCCTCAGTAAGCTCAGGCCCATCCAAGCAAAACCCGGATGAGGTACAAATTAAAGGAGCTATACTGGAGTTTACCTATGCCGGTCAGGATAACGGACAAAGCCAACCAGCACAAAGCCCGATGCAAAAAGAAAAGGCCACAGACTGTAAGCGTAATGGTAAATAACCATCAGGTTATTAGCTAAATTTTACCACTTGTTAAAGTAATGGTATAGGTATTGCTTATAACAGTCGTACTTATATTAAAATCTACATATGATACTTGATACACTTCGCATTCCTAAAACAAAATTCCCAGCTTGGCTACTGGTAATTTGTGCATTTTTAGTTATTACTGCCGAGAGTTGTAAGAAAAAACGCTCTGATATGGCGCAAACCATATATAAGGTAAACAAAAACAAGGCTTTTAACAAAGTAACACCTGAAGGATTTGAGCCAGTTTTCCAGAAAGTACTGGCCGAAAAAAAGGCCAAACTGGCTAATCCGAAACTCATTACCGGCTTTTATGAAGGTAACGGCTATGATCCGGTTTTAATACTGGATCACATGGAGGGCGATGACCTGAAATCGATAACCAATTATTTACAGCATGCCAGCGATCATGGTTTGGATCCTAAAATTTTTCAGGCCCAGCAAATAACCGATCTGGTGAACAAATTTTACAGCAAAGATGGTATCAAAACCACCGAAGAAGCCTATCAAACTATGGCCGAGCTGGAAGTTACCCTGGCAAATTCTATAATCAATTACTCGAACGCTATGCAGTACGGGTTGATTAGTCCGCGTAAAATTTATGCACGTTACTACACGGAAACCAAACGCCCGGATAGTACTGCTATGCTGCAGGTTTTTAAAGTGCCACAGCTAAAAAACTTTTTAGACAGCATTCAGCCTAAAGACCCACAATACCTGGCTTTGCAAAAAGCTTTAAAAAGCAATGTACAGGTACCCGGCATGTCAACCGAAGAATCGGATCGAATTCTGAAAGTAAATTTAGAGCGCCTGCGCTGGAAAAACAAGCCGACACAAAGTGAGTATGTAATTGTAAACATTGCCGACTACAGCCTGAATGTAATGAAACAAGGCAAATCTGCTTTAACTATGAAGGTTTGTGTAGGCGAAGGCCGTAATATTGACCGTACAGATAACCTGACAGAGTATGACGAAAGCGATAAAGTAGACCGCCCTTTCTCACGCGAAACCCCACAGCTAAACAGCATGATTTACTCGGCACAGGTAAACCCGGTTTGGAATATTCCGGAAAGTATTGCCAGCAAAGAAATCATGAAACATGCCGCTGCCGATCCATATTATCTATCAAACGAAAATATTGATGTTTACAAAAACGGCGCAAAGGTAGAAGACCCCGAAACCATCGACTGGGCATCAGCTGGCGATGGCTACTCCTTTAAACAGCGCCCTGGTGATAATAACGCTTTAGGTAAAATTAAATTCCTGTTCAAAAACAAAAGCAGTGTTTACCTGCACGATACCCCTGCTAAACTGGCCTTTAACAAAACAATGCGCGCAGTAAGCCATGGTTGTGTACGTGTAGAAAAGCCTCTGGAATTAGCTCATGCATTATTTGGCGATAGCAACAAGTATCAGACCATTGAAACAGCAATGAACGAGAACAACCCTGAGCCAACCGACTTATCGCTGCCCCGCAAAATGCCGGTATACCTTACCTATATAACCTGCTGGCAAGATAGTAATGGTACCTTACAGTTCAGACCAGATGTTTACGGTTTAGATATTGTACTGTTTGCACACATGAAAAGATTGCTAACTGCATAAAAAAGCTCTTAACAAAAAAAGCCTGATGGATAATCCATCAGGCTTTTTTTGTTATACAATTAGTATTATAAAGCAGCTCTTAATACTTGCTGACTGCTGTTGGTATCTGGAACAGCAAAGTTTGATGCAAAAGCATTGTTCAGATATTTAGAGGTATAAGCGTTGCTGTTGGCGTTGATGAACAACATATTTTTACCTTTAATCAGATCGATGATTTGATTACTAACCTCAGGCGATACTGCAGGGCAACCAAAGCTACGGCCCAAACGACCTAACTGGTTAATGGTACTTTGGCATACATAAGCTGCAGCATGTAAAACTACAGCACGTGCGCGGGCATTGCTATTGAACCCAGCATCCATACCGTCCAGCTTTAAAGAACGGCCATGTTTACCAAAGTAAATACCATCAGTTACATAAAAACCTAAACTGCTTTGATGTGAATCGGCAGTATTAGAAAACTGCGTAGCTACATCATTGCCACTTCCTTGTCCGTGTGCAACCCATGTATTTAACAGCAGTTGTTTCTTTGCCAAATCCACAATCCACATACGTTTTTCGCGGCTTGGTTTGTTAAAGTCAACTATGGTAATAATGCTGCTATTATCATTCAGCTTATGATTTTGTTTCAGGTTATAATAACCGGTTACTGCTTTCTCAAACACTGTATAATCTAAACCAGATGTCATCAAATTGGCGCTTTGGTAAATTGTATTTACATAAGTGCCGTAAGCAGATACAATAGGTGCATTCTTAACTGCTGCCGGGTCGTTTTTTGACTTAGAAATATTAGTATGGGTAGCAGCAGAACGCCAGCTGATGATGATAATTGATAAGACTAAAACGATACTTGTAATCCACCAAAAATTCTTCTTCATATTGTCCGTTGATTAGTTTAAAAAATTAATTAAGCTAAAAGTCAACAGGTTTAAGTTAGGTTATAATTGCCGTGTGATTGTAGTACAAATATAACAAGGATTTTACATCCGATAGTCATCTATTTATCACGAAATTTAATTTTTGGTTAAACTTCGTGATAAATATAAATGCCTTCTTTTAAAGAAATGTAACGTTGCTATAATACTATAACGCTACAAATATTAATTATTGCACCCACTTTATTTTTTCTTCAAGCGGTGTTTTGCGTTGGCCGGCAGGGTACTCATCTGCATAACCCAGATATAGCAAGCCCATTACCTGATCGTCAGCCCCTAAGCCCAGAAACTCTTTCATAACCGGTTTAAGGGTAGCGCCACCAGTACTCCAGAAACTGGCGATATTTAATGCGGTTGCGCCTAATAAAAGATTTTGTACGGCACAAGCTGCTGCAGAAATCTCCTCAAATACCGGAATTTTTGACAGCTCGCTACGGTGCATAATAGCTACCACCACGTGCGATGCCTTGTTGCCCATATTCATAAGGTTATTGTAGGTGGCCTGGTTAAAGTTTTCTTCAGTAGCTTGCTGTTTGTATAATTCGGCATGCTGCTGGCAAAACTGCTGCGGGTTTTCATAAACTACAAAACGCCAAGGCTCGGTGTAAGCATGTGTTGGTGCCCAATCTGCCAGTACCAGCAATTCCTGTACTTGTTCGTTCGGAACTTTTTGACCGTTCATCATACCCGGTTTTACGGTACGGCGGGTTTTAATTACATCAGCTATAGCAGTGAAAGTTTGATTATCCATAAATTGTAATTGCGTATGCCGCAAAAGTAAGAGATTAATTGATTAAACAAGGCGAAACAAGCCGCCCGATAGAAGTTATCCCTACTACGGAACCGTTTATGCTTATCAGTTAAAACAAAAAAGCTTCGTGCTTTAGACACGAAGCTTTTTTTGTTTCATTAAAAATTAGGGCTTAATATATAGCCGGGTACTTAGCCGGATTACTATTGTTCATCATGGCATAAACCATTTCAATCACATCATCAACGGATGGCTTGCTGAAATAGTCGCCATCGGAACCATAAGGCGGGCGATGCTCTTTTGCACACAATGTTTTAGGTGCAACATCCAGGTAATTGTACCCTCCCTGCTTTTCGAGTATTTGCTGAAGGATATAAGCCGAACCACCGCCCGGAATATCCTCGTCTACCACCAGCAGCTTATTGGTTTTTTTGAGGGATTGCACACAGGTACTGTCCAGATCGAACGGATACAGGGTTTGCGGGTCAATAACTTCAATACTGATGTTCAATGCCTTTAACTCTTCTATAGCCTCTTGCACAATGCGCAGTGTTGAACCGTACGATACAACGGTTACATCCGTTCCTTCATTCAGTACTTCGGCTTTACCAAGCGGAACGGTAAACTCGCCAACATTGTCGGGTAGCTTTTCTTTCAGGCGATAGCCATTCAGGCTTTCGATCACCATAGCTGGTTCATCACCCCGCAATAATGTGTTATACATGCCGGCAGCTTGCGTCATGTTGCGTGGTACACAAATATGGAGTCCGCGCAAGGCATTCAGTAACGAACCCATTGGCGAACCGGAATGCCATATCCCTTCCAGGCGGTGCCCGCGGGTGCGTACAATGATAGGCGCTTTTTGTCCGCCTTTTGTACGATAACTTAAACTGGCAATATCATCGCTTAAAACCGTGATGGCATAAATCCAATAATCCAGATACTGAATTTCGGCAATGGGGCGCAAGCCGCGCATAGAAAGGCCCATGCCCTGCCCTATAATGGTTGTTTCGCGGATACCTGTATCGGTAATACGCAAGTCGCCATACTTGGATTGCAAACCGGCAAAGCCCTGGTTTACATCGCCAATAGCGCCAACGTCCTCACCAAAGGCTACAATGCGCTTATCGCGTTCAAAGTTAGCGTCAAAGCAAGCATTTAATATCTCTCGGCCATCCAGCATTTTAGCATCAGGCACATATTGCGCCGGTATTACAGGCACTTTTAGTGGCGACTGCGGCGTATCACTAAACAGCTTTGAATTATAGCGATCGCGGTTCAACTCATTTTCGCGGTTGAGCCATTCTAATAACGCCTGGCGCTCATCCAAACTTTCATTAGCTGTTAAGCGCAGAGCCTTACGTACAGAATTAATAATTTCGCGACGACCCGGGTCTATACAGGTACGCAGTGATGAGGCAATATCTTTAATTGTTGACACAACCGAACGTTCGGCCAGTTGCTCTATTAAAGCGGCCGCCTCGTTCAGTTCTGCCTTAATTTCAGCCGAAAGTTCATTCCAGGCTTCACGCTGGCAATTGCGAACATATTTCTTGGCGGTATCTTCCAGTTCTTCCAGCTCCTGCTCGGAAATAATTGCCGAGGCAATCATCCAGTTCCGCATTTGCAACAAACTATCGTGCTCCGCTTCCCAGGCCAGCCTTTCGGCAGATTTATAACGCTCGTGCGATCCGGAAGTTGAGTGGCCTTGCGGCTGCGTCATTTCCGTAACATGTATCAATACCGGCACATGCTGGGTGCGGCATAAATTGATGGCATGCGCATAGGTTTCGCACAAAGCAACATAATCCCATCCGCGTACCTTATATATTTCGTAACCGTTACTACCGGCATCGCGCTGAAAACCTTTTAAGGCTTCAGATATATCTTCTTTAGTGGTTTGCAGCTTGGCCGGAACAGAAATAGCATAAGCATCATCCCATACCGAAATAGCCATAGGCACCTGCAGTACCCCTGCAGCGTTGAAGGTTTCCAGGAACAATCCTTCGGATGTAGCACCATTACCAATAGTACCGAAAGCCACCTCATTGCCATCTACCGAAAACTCTTTCAGATACTCCAATTCCTTATTTTCACGATATAGTTTCGATGCATAAGCCAACCCTAAAAGCCGTGGCATAGCACCACCAGTGGTTGATATATCGGAAGAACAGTTCATGGTTTCGGCCTGATTTACCCAGCTGCCATCATGATTAACAAAACGTGTAGCGTAATGACAGTTCATTTGCCTTCCGGCAGATGCAGGGTCTTTTTCCACATCGGGATGCGCATATAACTGAGCAAAAAACTCCTTGATGGTGCTCATACCGGTGGCAAACATAAAAGTTTGATCGCGGTAGTAGCCGGCGCGCCAGTCGCCAGGCTTAAATACTTTGGCCATAGCCAGTTGAGCCACCTCCTTACCATCGCCAAAGATGCCAAATTTGGCCTTACCGGTAAGTACTTCACGCCGGCCAATCATACTGGCCTGCCTGCTCTCGTAACCAATACGGTAATCATGAATGACGATTTTTCGGAAATCATCAAAACTCAGCTCACTTGAAGTAAAGTCTCCGTTTGCCGGTAATGTGCTTTCTGGCATATAATATTCGTTTAGGGCGTAAAAATAAAAAATTCTATATTGATTTTATCTTTCTTAACGGGTTCGTTACCGATAGTATCTAATAATATATTTTTTACTGAACATTAAACCATTAGATTATATTTGCGTATAACAACATATATGAACATGAAAAAGCTGATGATATTGTGTGCGGTGATTTTAGGATTTACTATTACCGCATCGGCACAGGACAACAAAAAAGCCGAATTTAAATTTTCAGAAGAAAAACATGATTTCGGTAAAATTGCCCAGGGTAAACCGGTAACCACCATGTTTGAGTACACCAACGTAGGCGAAGAACCGCTTATTTTGACTGATGTACGCCCAACCTGTGGTTGTACCATTGCCGATTACACCAAGACCCCGGTAAAAAATGGTGCTAAAGGCACAATTAAAATCACTTACAGTGCTGCAGCACCAGGTGCATTTTCAAAAGCCATTGTAGTAACATCCAACTCCAAAACGCCAACTAAAACACTTTACATTGTAGGCGAGGTAGTTACCCAACCTACCAAGTAAAAAGAAGCTCTATTTTAACCAATAAGGAAAGGCGCAAATTATGCGCCTTTTTTGTTGAATAGGGTTTTATCTTTTTACATTTGCCCTTATGCCAAAAATATCTCAAAAAGGGCAGCACATGCCTGCATCGCCAATACGTAAGCTAACGCCGTTTGCCGAAAAAGCCAAACAGGAAGGTAAAAAAGTATACCACCTGAATATTGGACAGCCGGATATTGAAACACCGGAGGGCATGCTGAATGCAATCAAAAATATCGACTTTAAAGTTTGGGCCTACACAGCCTCGGAAGGCACTTTATCTTACCGTAAAAAGCTGGCCGAATATTATAACAAATTAAATTACAATATAACCCCAGAGAACATCATTGTAACCACCGGTGGTTCGGAAGCCATTACCATTGCTATGATGACCTGCCTTAACCCAGGTGACGAGGTGATTATACCGGAGCCATTTTACGCCAACTATAACGGCTTTGCCTGCCAGAGTGATATTGTGGTAAAGCCTATTTTATCTTACATTGAAAACGGCTTTGCGCTACCTGCTATCAGTGAATTTGAAAAACTGATTACGGATAAAACCAAGGCAATCATCATCTGCAACCCCAACAACCCTACCGGCTACCTGTACTCTAAACAGGAGATGGAAGCGTTGAAGGATCTTGTACTAAAATACGACCTGTACCTTTTTGCGGATGAAGCATACCGCGAATTTTGCTATGATGGCCGTGAATTTACATCGCCCATGCACCTGAGCGGCTTGGATGAGAACGTAATTGTGATGGATACGGTGAGCAAGCGTTACAGCGCCTGCGGTGCACGTTTAGGCTGTTTAATCACCAAAAATAAGGAAGTTTTGGTTGCCGCTCTGAAGTTTGCACAAGCACGTTTAAGTCCGGGTATGATTGAGCAGATTGCCGGCGAAGCTGCGGTTGAGACACCGGACGCTTATTTTGAAACTGTAAATGAGGAATACACATACCGCCGTGATGTGCTGGTAAAAGCTTTGAACCAGATGGAGGGTGTATACTGCCCTAACCCGGGCGGTGCCTTTTATGTTGTAGCCCGCTTCCCTATTGACAATGCAGACAGATTTTGCCAATGGATGCTGGAAAGCTTTAGCTATGAAAACCAAACCGTGATGATGGCACCCGCTACTGGCTTTTACAGCACACCTGGTGCCGGCCAGAATGAAGTACGTATGGCCTACGTGCTGAACAGTACCGACCTGCAAAACGCCATGATTTGTTTACAGGAAGCACTAAAAGTTTACCCTGGCCGTGTTGCCACCCCTCCTACTGTGTCTGATAATCTGCAATCATAAAACAACTTACTGTCTGACAGTCTGTATGCTACGTACAGACTGTCAATTAAAACATGGTTAACAATGCGGACTAAATATCAGTTTAACATCGCATTAACAAACCTGGCTTAAATTTTGTATATTTGTAACTACTTATCTGAGTACAACAATGCTTGGGAAGATAACCAAAACAATGGGGTCGACCGGAATTGACAGGATGGAGATAAGTAAGTAAGCATGCAGCGCGTTGGGTGAATTAGCGCTATAATCTGAACGCTCAAACTTACAAATGGCGAAAACAACTACGCCTTAGCTGCCTAATTTAGAATTAGCATAGCTTTTGTCCCGCCGGTTTTCCGTTTCATCGGATCGGCATACGGGGCATCGACAGATGAAACTGGTTTGCTTAGGGTGTGATAAGCGAACGAGATAAAGCACCTACGGAAGATGGTATAGGTGAGCCACTGACCTTCCACTTCCCGACAATTTAACAGAGCTAAGCATGTAGAAAGCTTACCTTATACCATGTTTGGACGAGGGTTCGAATCCCTCCGGCTCCACAAATTAAGGTCTAAATGAGTAAAAGACGCTATAAACTGATGGTTTATAGCGTTTTTTTATGAATTCCAGTCTAAAAGAGTCTATATAAATGCATGTTTCGGGAGACCTAATCGAGACCTGTAAGCACTTTTGTAATTTAGGTCTCGAAAAACTCCGCAACAAACTAACATTCAATGCCTTGCAAAAACCAGCACCACAGATTGTCAGTGGTTTTTAACATGATTTTTAACGAGTTGAGAAACCTATTATGACTAAAAATTTTGCCCTTTCGCTCCAGTTGAAACGAACCAAGGCGCATTCCGGAGGCAATGCACCGATTTACCTGATAATCACCATCGACAGCAGCCGTGTTGAGGTCGCGACCAAGCGCACCATCAGCCAGGAGATCTGGAACCCCGTAGCCCCAGAAAGCGACGGGCCATTCAGATGAGGCGCGCTCGGTCAACAAGCATTTAAAAACGCTTGAACAAAATGCTTATGAAATCTATCGCGAGATGTTAGAACGGAAAGTGCCACTTACGGCACAAGCATTCAGAGATCGAATGAATGGTATTGATGCGGAAATCCCGACGCGGATGCTTATCCAGATCTTCAGGATCATAACCGTCAGATGGAAGCTCTGGTCGGTAAAGAGTAAGCACCTGCTACAGTTGTTCGTTATCAAACCACACTCAAAGATGTGGTCAATTTTTAAAATGGAAGTATAAGATGGCTGATATAGATATTCGCCGCCTGGATCATGAATTCGTGACCTCGCTGGAGTTTTATCTGAGGACAGTCAGAAACTGTAACAACAATTCGGCGGTCAAGTACATCAAAAATGTTAAAAAGATCTTGCATCTCTGCCTAGCCAAAAACTGGCTTGACCGTAATCCGTTTGGTAAATACAAAACTAAGATCAAGGAAGTGATCAGGGACTTTCTTTCCAGTGAAGAGTTAGAGACCATCCAAAACAAAACCTTTGTCAGTGACCGGCTGAACCAGGTGAAAGATGTGTTTTTAGTTAGCTGCTTTACCGGGTTAGCTTATGCAGACGTCAATAAACTAAAGCGGTCGGAGATCAACACGGGAATCAATAACAACAAGTGGATCTTTACCACACGACAAAAAACCGACACGGAATCGCGCATACCACTCCCACCTGTAGCGCTGGAAATCTTAAATAAGTATGAGAATCACCCGGAATGTGTCAATGATCTAAACTGCTACCGATACTAACGAACTAGAAGATGAATGCGTATTTGAAAGAGATAGCAGACGTCTGTGGTATCCAAAAAGAATTAACTTTCACATCGCCCGTCACACCTTTGCGACTACGGTTATGCTCGCAAACGGGGTCTCGATTAAAGTGTATCAAGAATGCTGGGCCATAAAAATATCCGTACCACCCAACACTACGCAAAAATTCTGGACAGTCAGGTCAGACAGGATATGGATTTGCTTCGGCACAAGTTCAATTCATCGACTAAGACTATCACAAACAGCAATCCTAATAAATAAATTCGCTGACCCCGAAGTCCGGGGTGAGAATATTCAGCCTTTTGGAAATCTTTCGCAAACCGACATCTGAAATCTGGTATTTGGTGGCGATGGTGCTCAGCGGCGCTGTCCAGACCATCTCTAAAGCGCCTCGCGGGATAATTCAACTTCTTTCATCGTCTATTTCTCATGTTAAAACGACAGCTCGTGACGTTATTGATACAGACCCAATAAGGGGAAAGTTTTTGTTTCACTTCAAGTCCGTTCCTATGAAAAGCAACCTACACATTCTTTTCTTTTTATACCGCTCGAAAGTCAATGAAAAACAGCAGATGCCGATTTTCTGCGGAATTACTATCGACGGCAAACGCAAGCAGTTTTCGACAGGTTGCTTTATTAGCGCAACCAAATGGCTCCCAAAGCTGGGCGCCATCAAGGCTCCTCTGTAGCGGCGAAACATATTAACAGTCGTATTCGGTCCATCTGGACGAAGCTTTTAAAAGCCTATCAGATTGCCGCTTCGGAAAATACTACCATCACTTTAGGTTTCAAGCTCGTTCATTATAATTGCATTTTTTTTGGAGAGAGAATTCAAAGATGTTTAAACATTACAGAACAAGTAGTCCACTTTGGTTAAAACATCTTACGCGCTATATCAATTTAATTAAAAGACGCCCTAAATTCCAGTGGTGATTGGCTTGTCTTGGCCTTAAGTAATTTGCTGAATGATTGCAGATGCTCGAAGCCAAACCCGTAGGCGATCTCGCTAACCAATAACTCGGTGGTCGACAATTTCTCTTTAGCTTTTTCTATTAGCTTTTCGTGTATATGCTGCTGCGTATTTAGGCCAGTGAGCACTTTGAGCACACTGCTCAAATATTTTGGAGAAAGATTAAGCTCACCTGCTAGATAAGCCACGGTAGGTAATCCTTTTGAAAGCAGGGCATCGCTGTGGAAGTATCGGGCGAGTAAGGTTTCTACCTGCTCCAATATCTGATGATTGGACTTCTCCCGGGTGATAAACTGGCGATGGTAATAGCGGTCGGCATAGTTGAGCAAGGCTTCGATGTGCGAAACGATTATACTTTTGCTGAACTTGTCTATATTTGCCCGGTATTCTTCATGAATACTTTGAACAAGGTTATTGATCCTTGTCTCTTCCTTTTCGGAAAAAAAGATTCGTTGAGCGAATAGTTCCAGAAATCATATTGACGGATGGTTTTGGCCAATCCCGCATTCCAAGAAAAATCAGGATGGATGTAGATTACCCATCCTGATTTTTCTGTCTTTTTACTTTTATCGTTAACATCAATAACTAAATTCTGGTTGGGTGACATAAAAGACATAATGCCACCGTTAAAATCAAAAGGACGCTGCCTGTATCGCACCTTAAAATTGACCATTCGTTTAACAGCAATGGAATAAAAATCCATCGCCATGTTCATCGGTTCCAGTACCTCCCGGTGTGGCACGGTCGCAACATCCACTACGCTGATCAGCGGGTGAAGCGGTGCCGGTAAGCCCACGAAAAGATGGAACTCTGCGATAGTTTTAAATGCTTCATACAGGTGTTACTTATTTTTTGAGGTCTAAAACCAGTCTGCCGCGTACATGCCAGGTGCCAATCTGGCGGTGTGCTTCAGTAACCTCTTCTAAGGTAAATACTTTATTGAATAAAACCTGCACTTTACCGGCCTCAATGAGCTCAGCCATCTCTGCCGGCGATTCTTGTTTAGGTTGGTTTGCCGATGATGCAGCTTTAACATTTTTTACTTTAGCTGCTTTTCATCAACGCGTCGTTAAAAGGAAAGTCTGTGTTAACGCTGACGAAGATTTCGCCGTCTTTCAAAACGCTAATCGCTTTTATCCGCTCGCTGTTGTTTCGGGTTGGTGAGGCTTCAAGCACCAAATCAACATCACGGAGCAGCTCTTCATAGTTTTGCGTCTTGTAATCAATTACTTCGTCAGCGCCCAATTCCTTTACGTATGCTACGTTATCTTTAGATGCCATACAGATGACGTAAGCTCCTTTCGCTTTAGCAAACTGAACCGCAAAACCACCCACACCACCTTAAGCACCCTGGATCAGAATGCGCTGACTCGGTTTCGAGCCGCCATGAGCAAATATACCGGTCCAGGCGGTTAGCGCAGCTAAAGGCACACCGGCAGCCTGCGTAAAATCAAGGCTTTGCGGTTTGATGGCAAACTGGATCGCCTTGCTCACACAATAATCCGCATAACTGCCGTCGTCCGGAAAGTTAGGAACACCGTAAACCTCATCACCCGCCTTTAAGGATGTAACCTCGTTGCCGGCTTCTACCACAACCCCGGCCGCATTCCAGCCTAAAGTCATGGGCGGTATCAGGAACGAACGCAGGCTTCCATTTTCGCCGCTTCTGATCGCTCTCTATCCACCGGGTTTACACCACTTGCATATACTTCGACTAATACTTCGTTAGATGCCGGAACCGGACGCGCTATCTCTTCGATCTTCATGACCTCTGGCCCAACATATTCGTTGATCCTTACTGCTTTCATAATAATTAATTTATAAATCAAAGGTGGGCACTAATAGCCTTCTTTTTTTAGCTGAAATACGCTTTGTGTTAGTCAAAACGCCATATGGTTAATAGAAGCTGCCGATCAAACCTTATTTTCAAACATAAAAGGAGATAGTAACACAACAAGGATAGATTTGATTAAACAGACGTTTGTTTATATAAGGACCTTTGTATTGTATCAAGTAATATAAGTATGAAAATCGTTATATCCGGTTCGTTAGGACACATTAGTAAACCGCTGGCTAAATCTCTTATTGAAAAGGGACATACCCTAACCGTTATCAGCAGCAATCCGGAAAAGCGGGCAGCCATTGAAGCTATGGGTGCTAACGCAGCAATAGGGTCGGTACAGGATGCTGCGTTTTTAAGGGAGGCATTTGCAGGTGCTGATGCCGTTTACACGATGGTGCCGCCTGTGAGCTACATGAACCTTAATCTTGACCCTATCGGCCATTTCAGCAGCATTGGCGAAAACTATGCAACTGCAATCGAACAGACAGGCATCAAACGCGTGGTTAACCTGAGCAGTTGGGGTGCGCACCGCGGTAATGGCACCGGCGGGATTGTTGGAACCTATTATTACGAGCAAGTGATGAACGGGTTACCTTCGGATGTTAGCATTACCCACATTCGCCCGGCTTCCTTCTACTACAATCTTTTCGACTTTATCCCTGCTATAAAATTCACTGGTCGTATAGCAGCTAATTATGGCGGTGATGACCGCACTGTACTGGTAGCACCTGAAGATATTGCAGCAGCCGTAGCAGAGGAATTGGAGAAAACGGCTGATGGCAGGAACATTCGGTACGTGGCCAGCGACGAACTAAGCTGTAGCGAGGTAGCTAGCGCTTTAGGCAAGGCCATTGGTAAACCCGGCCTCCGGTGGGAACTCATTTCGGCAGAACAGGTACAACAAAATCTTGAAGCAGCAGGCTTGCCGCCCAAATCTGCTTCTTTACTGGTAGAATTACAAGAGGGGCATCATAAAGGTTTGATTGCAGAAGATTACTACCAGCACAAACCGGTGCTCGGTAAGATCAAGATAGCCGATTTTGCCAAAGACTTTGCGCTGGCCTATCAAAAACAGGTATCTTAGGCCATCATGGATAACAAGCCTGTACATATCAAAACCATTAACGAATTTCACCGGCTCCGGGGTTTGCCGGGGCCGGTGCATCCGCTGGTCAGCGTAGTGCGGTTTGAAGATATGAGATCAGTCCCTGATCATCCTACAAGTTGGGTGCTTGATTTTTACGCCATCGCGCTGAAAAGAAATTTTCATGCCAAGCTGAAATACGGTCAGCAGGTATATGATTTTGACGAAGGCATCATGACTTTCATGGCACCGGGTCAGAAGATCGGAATCGAGTCAGATCCTGATCAGCCGATTGAACACTTCGGGTGGCTGCTTATTTTTCATCCCGATTTTTTATGGAATACGGCGTTGGCTAAAGGCATTAAGCAATACGAGTACTTTGACTATGCGGTTAAGGAAGCGCTTTTTCTTTCGGAGCAGGAAGAAGCAATCCTTACCGCCATAATGCAGAATATAGCTACAGAATATGTAAGGATAATTGACTCGTTTACACAAAATATTATTGTGGCCCATCTGGAGGTGTTATTATCTTATGCTCAGCGTTTTTATCAGCGCCAGTTCCTCACCCGCGGCATCAATAGCCACGACATGCTCAGTCGGTTGGAAGCTGTTCTCCAGCATTGTTTTACACCTGAAAATATGGTTGGTAAGGGGTTGCCAACCGTTATATCGGTTGCCGATGCCCTTCATGTTTCGCCCAATTATCTCAGCGGCTTGCTTAAAACCCTGACCGGTAAAAGCACCCAGCAGCATATACAAGATAAGCTGATTGATCATGCCAAAGAAATGCTGTCAACAACAGGTTTGTCAGTAAGCGAAATTGCCTACACTTTGGGGTTCGATTATCCGCAATCGTTCAGTAAGTTATTTAAAAGCAAAACTCAGCTAACGCCGGTGGAATTCCGCCAATTTTACAATTAGGATCAAAGCGCTTAATATTTTTGTTTTAATCATCACTCGCAACTGCCCGCTATCCAACAAGTGATAGCGGGGAAAATCAGCAACGCCTTGGTTAAATCTCACTCACTATTTGTTATCAGGTGTTCGAGCATGGCGTTTATGACAGCGGCAGGATTTTCCTCGAAAATATAATGACCAGTATTTTCCAAATGCAACAGTTGATATTGTTCTGCAATGGTTGGCAAAGCATACTGATAGTAACCATACGAAACGTGACTGGCCATACCCAAGATCGGCATCGTCAATTTTGAATAATGCTGGGCGTCTTCGATATCCTGATTAAATGTCTGATACCAGGCTTTGGAAGCGCGAATACGCTCGGGTTGATCGTAGACTGCCGCGTAAACACTTCTGTCAAAATCAGGCATCTTGCTATCATCCACCATTACATAGCGGAATAACCGGTCGAGCAAGTATCGAAAGCGTCCTTCCAGTAGTTTCTCCGGTAATTCCTTTACCTGGTTAAAACCCATCCACCAGGTGTAGGGTTGCTGATGATCTGTCTTTTCACCAAATGTTCCGGCGGGCGACATCAGCTTCATTTGCATCATGTCCTCACTCGGGTGCAAGCCATCCGCCAGGATCAGGCTTATTATCGCTTCCCAAAAATTATACGCCAGGCTCGCGGCTACCATGCCGCCGATGTCGTGTCCTAATACATGCGCTTTCGTGATTCCTAGTGTTAACGTCAGCTCATAAACATCTGCAGCCATGGTTTTCTTGTCGTAACCCGATGCTGGCATTGCCGAACTACCCATTCCGCGAATGTCAATAACAATAACATGAAATTGCTCGGCTAATTTTGGTGCTATCGGAAGGTACGAGTACCAGGTTTGCGGCCATCCGGGCAGACAAGTTAGTACCGGCCCTTTACCACCGTCCACATAATGCAGTTGTGTTCCGTTTACCTCGATATGATGACTGGTGAATCCAGGCCAGTCCTTGATCAGTTATTCGTCTTGATATATAGCTTCCATACTATGCGTGCAGTTGATTATTGATCAACTTAAGTGTGTCTTCGGCTGTTTGCCAGGTTAAGCCCGAATAACGGTCATTGTCAAGCGTGTGATGATGTGCCGCAAACATGCTATACAGGTATTGCATTTGCTGCCATTTCGGATATAATCGATGTTCGCCATTCGGATATTCGCGCCGTACATTTTGGATATAGGCTGCGAATTGTTTTAAGGAGCCCTGTTCTTTTACTTCAAAGGGTTCGGCAAAGATAGGTCCGGTACGCTTTGCCAGTTCATTAGGACTACCCGCAGGACGAGCATTAACAGAATGGGCTACCGCAAAAATGCCGGATAATTTGTAAATTACTGTTTGCTTGATTTTTTATTTGCCTTCAGATCCCATTTTATCCAGCCAATCATCAAAATAAATTAGTCAATAATGAACATCTGCAGAGGTATTACAAATACAGCCAAATTACTTCCAAATTCCTGCCTTGTAACATTTAACTAATTAAACATCATGGTTGCAAATGACACATTCACCACTTTTGTTTCATTTTAAAGAACTATGTTGAAAAGAACTTAAATGAATTTGCTGTTCCATTGAAGGAAAGATTTATACCAAAAATCTTCTCCTTTAAGAGCAGCATTTTGTGTATTTCAAGACATTTTTATGTCCGGCAAGCGTACTGCAAATTGAGAATATTCTAAGTTTAGTACTTAGAATATTACAATAGTGATCAGAAAGATTCACTGAAAACGAGGTCGCCTTAGCGCCAGTCGAAATCAACTGCCTGGCCATTGAGTCTCCATTTAGAAGGAAATGGATTTTCCATCCAGTCTAAAGGCTCACCAGTGGGCTGCACTTTTGAGGCTTGGGCGAAGGCTTCTTTAACGGCAGCTTTTTGCTCAGTGCCTATTGCATCCAGTTCTGCTGAAATGAATAGCGGAGCCCCGCTTTCGGCTAATAATCGGAGCCATTGCTTGTTTTTTGCCCAGCGCACGTCTTTGGTTAAGCCCACACAGTCGCCATCAGCTGCATAAAAGGTATTGTGCTGCGGTAAGCGAAAACCCAGTGTATTAACACCCATTTTACGGGTACGGTCCCAATCTTTTCCACTAGTATCATCTCCAGTTCGATTCAATTCGAATATTCCTGCCGAAAGATGGCTCATAGTGTTACAACCAATGATATACATATCTCCGGCAGCCTCCCTAATGGAACGGTACAAATGATTAATGATTTCGGCATTGGTTTTCGTCTGGTCATTAAACTTCCAGCCCGGAGTCGTAAATTCATCCGCCATTTTGGATCCCCAGCGGCCGAATATATCATATGAAGTAAAATCGTGCTTAACCATTTCATAGCCCCATGAACGATAGGTGTGAAAATTACTTTGTATCCGCTCAATGGTTTCAGGTACAGTGGGATCGAGTATGAAATCTTTTGCCCCTTCGTTTCTGCCCTTTATTTTAGGTGCCAGCAATTCAGGTTTATCATTATCCTTTGCCACCAGGGGCCTGGTCCATAAACCCGGGCGCATGCCCAAGCGTTTAATTTCTTCGGCCATAAGGTGCATATCCTTAAACTTATCGTTGGCTTTTGAAAAATCATCACTCACCTGCCAGCCATCATCAATTACGGAAAATGGGCGATTAGAATTATCCGTTAACAGCTCGGCCATAAATGCCGTTTGGCTTTTGATACTGTTAAATGAGTTGTTGCCGTATACAGCGTACCAGTCATTGATACCATAAACGGGACTTTTGGGTAGACGCGGTTTAGTGCACATCATGCTACAAAAGCGGGTAGCCGTTGCAAAAGGTGTTTCTCCTGTTTTACTATCAGCTACCACAATATCAGCAGCATGAAGCGTTCTTTGTCCAAGCATTACACCTACCCCACCGGAATGTGTATCCAGCGTCAGCTCAATGGCGTTATTGTTAACCGTCCAGTAGCAAATGGTATCTGCACCGGTTTTTACGCCAAAACAGGCGGTATGGCGGGTATCATACAAAAGCATGTACCAAGGCAGTTTAACGCCTGCCTGAGGGGCTTTCCACGCCAGATCTCCATAAGAACGCTCCCAGTGGTCGCCCAGTATTTCAGAATAGGAAGAGGTATTGTACTTCCACTGCAGCCTAATGCCCTGCAAGCTTGCTGTGGGTGACTGAATATAAACAGCTTTTTTACCTTTACCAGCTTTAAACTCCACACGAAGGTCGTGGTAAGAAAATATGTTACCGCCGGAGTTCGTTAACTTTACCCAATTTTCATTTACCTTGGCCCACGCCTCATCCGGATGGTTAATTAAAGCCAAATTTAAGCTGCTTGCATAAGTTAGTCTACTAAATAACGTAGCGGCAGTTGCAGTAGCCGAAAGTTTTAAAAAATGACGTCTGTTCATATGGATTGCTTCTGTGATATTGTTTACGCAGCTGATCTTTTTTCTTGCTTCTGAAGGTTTGTGATAATAATTACAAGTTTGTATGATCAGTTACAGTTGAATTGGTTATGCTATATTTGGGGATGTGCTGAATAAGAAACCCATAGTTCATCAACAGTTTTACCGGTTTCTTTTTTCCAGCTCTCATCCGTAAAGGTATGACTGCGCAATTGTTCATCAAAGCTTTTCACTAAGTCAGGTTTTAATTTTTTTTCAATCCATACCAAAAAGCGGGCAGTAATACGATAAGCGTTATCATAATTTTGGCTTGGCTTATAGTCTGGCAGTTGCCAACCAGCACCCTTATTATCTACGCCAAATTTAAAGCGGGCATAATCGGCAATTCCTTCTGTTAACCATCCAGGCCCTGCCCCATCGCCATAGTCTTGTATAATATGCATTACCTCATGGGTAACCACATCAATGTCTGCGGGATGTTTCGTCATGTATTTAGAACTGAAGGTTACCCTTCCCCCACCTGTTTCTGCTACGCCATCGTAAGCTGTATCAATTATAAAGGTAACCTCTTCTGAGGTTTTTGAATTATACTCCTTTTCAAGTTTGGGATACACTTCAAAAAATGTTTTTACCAGTTTGGCTATCTCTGCTTTGCTGAATTCCGGATCTTGGTTAATAATAGTGAGCCTATATCCTTTTTTATTAATTACCTCTGTTGACTGTGCGTTAACAACGGCATGGCCTGATGAAAGTAAAAAGGTGATGAGCAATAAAAACTTCTTCATGATATTAAAGTAAACGATGTTTAAGTACTTAATATCCGGCACAAGCATTAGCTCCTTGTACCGGATACATTGAGTATATGATTTAAATTGGGTCGCGCGTAACGTGCTGCAATTTTACTGTGATTAAATATGTGCCTTCTTGAGATATCCTTACGGTAAATCGAGGGTTTGCGCTGTATCCGCGGTCTGATGTTGGTGTAAAACCAGGATCAATTTTGGCAAATTTACCCGGAATACGATAGTAAATTGTAAAACCTTGTGCAGCACCCTGGAACGGAAAAGGAATAACCTCGAAGTTACAGGTCAAGGATGTATCAGAAACGATAAGCGGATGAAACTTAGCAAAAGTTTCAAAATCGCTACGGTCACCGCGCTTTATATATTCTTTATTTTTAGGATTAAAAGCAACGCCGTTTTTATCAACTATTTTTAAAATAGCTAATGTACCACGCGGCGACAATTTTTGAACGGTAACTTTAGGTTCGCCAATATCACCGCTGGTGGTTGTGCCATCTTTAAACCAAGCGCCGCCCCCGGCGTCAATTTGTGCAACCGGGCCATCGTACAAATTAAAATTTGCAACATTGCTGTAAGTCTTTGTGCCATTTTCGTTACTTGCGCTAATGTCAAATTCATAAAGCCCTGTCGGAACATTTGCCGTAGTACCATAAAAAGTAAAACCACCTGTATGTTCATTAAACTCAAAAGCAGGTGTACTCACAATTTTGCGTCTGCTGTTAAGCAAGGCTACAGTTGTATCTACGTTTGGGTCAAACTGTGAAATGTAAACGTATCTGTTCCTGCTTTTGTAAATTGAATCGGCATGTTTATGGGTTACAGCATCTCTTATATCTAACAACTTATAAGTTACAGGGGCACTTGAGCCGTCGTTATCAACAGCTGAAGTTTCAACTACGTTGCCGCGAACGACCTGAATGGGGCTATCCCGATACCTGATTTGAGTACTTAAAAAGCCATGCGGAGCCTTCACACAGGCAACAATACTTGTAGCTATAAAAGCAACAAATATAATTATATGGTTTCTTTTCATTTTTTAAGTATGATATTATTAGTTATTTGTATCGTTGAAATAAGTAAACGTGTGGTTATTATTTAATACATGTAGTATACCCGTAGTTGTGATTATACCCGTAGTTTGACAGAGCGTGGTAAGCAGTTGACTAGGGTCTACTTGTCCTACGCCACCAATATCAACAGGCACCGGGCCCCCTGGCTTTAAGGGGACAACTTTGGTAAGATAAATATACTGCGGGTTGGTTGTAAAAATCTGACTGACATAATTAGTAGTTGGCCGCTTGTTTATCAGCCTTTTTTCGCCATCGTTTGCTGATGCATACACACCAGTTTGGGTTAAATTATCCAGTGTTAGTTTATCTTTAAACATGTAAGCCCTTAATGAATCTTTTAAAGCTGTGAAGTTCAATGAATCGAAAGTGAAAATCAGGTTTTCATCATTGGTAGTTACCCGTAGTTGCGCCTGCTTTGCCTGAACAAAGTTGTGAATAGAATAATTGGTCATTGCAAAGAAAGTCCCGCTTGAGTTTACTTCCTCTTTAAGCTGCATCTTATCGATCATTACTACCAGCGTATCAAAAGCGTGGTTGGTTTTAAGATAATCATAAGTGGTCATATCCACTTTTGCATTAAATACACTGCCGCCTAATGTGGAGTCCTTTTTACAGGAAAAGAAAACGGTTGCAGCCAACAGCGCTAGCATAAATATTTTTAATGTTTTCATTTTATAATCTTTAAGGGTTATAGCTTTCCTTGCCAGTAAGGTGTTTGCTTTAATACAAAGTCATCTTTAAACATCGTAGGATCGATAGGCCAGTAGTTTCCGCCCGCATTAATTCTCGTGTCGTCAAATCTTGAATTGTAGTCTGCAATAAAACTTGAAGTTGGATTACCAATCTTTTTAATACGTACCAAGTCATAAAAGGCATGTCCTTCGTAAAAAAGCTCACGTAGGCGTTCTTCAAGTATAGTGCGGTTAAGTTCATCACCAGTACCGCTATAATTAGCTATATGCGCTCTTTGCCGCACCTTATTAAGTAATAATAAGGCTTCACCATCGCGGCCTAAATGATTAAGTGCTTCGGCTCTTAACAGCATTATATCCGCCAAACGAAAAATGATCAGGTTATTAGATACCCTTGGATCATTTTTGGCGGATCCATCTGCATAAGTGATATTTGAAAATTTAATTGTTTGGCCATTTGATTCAGACTGGGCCTGAAAAAAGTACTTAGCGTACCTAATGTCTAAAGTATCCGTGTACAGCTTATTTACATACTCTTTATTGGTTGGCCATTGCAAATCGGTTTTTGAATAAATAAACGGAAACTTGAGCGTTGGTGTATAGCCACCGTTATTAACAGCTATACCTTCGCTTTGGCCATAATTGATATTTATTTCAAAAATTCCTTCAACCGATTTGCCCACAAAAACTTTACCGAACTGCGAGGTATCCGTAACAAGGCTGTAGCCCCCGTTGTCAATTACTTGTGCGGCGGCCTGCTCACAGGCGCTGTAGTTATGCGTCCATGCTTGTATGTGTGCTTCTAATGCAAAGGCGCTGCCTTTGTTGGCCCTTACTGCACGCTGGTTTTGATCTGTATAACCAAAGGTAAGATTATCTTCAGCTATCTTTAGATCGGCTAGGCATTGTTTCATAACATCGGCAGCTGGGCTGCGAGGTATGTTTTTGGCTTGACTTATATCTAAATCGGGTGCTAACTTTAAAGGAACATCGCCCCATACCCTACTCATATAAAAGTAAGTATATGCCCTCAGGAAATAGGCTTCGCCGATTATTCTCTTCTTATCATCCTGGTTAGTAAAAGTGTTGATAGGAATATCAGGAACTTTGTTGATTACCAAATTTATTTGCTGCAATAACTGATAATAATTTTGCCAGTTCCAATTGCCCGAACCAACGTTCAATCCCGTAAACTCACCATTTGAGATGTTATAGTTCTGGTTATCCTTGCCGGAAAGTATATTGAACTCTTTAGCGGTTGCATCGCCATACACATGGAATGACGAGTTATTAAGCAATACTGAACGTAAAAGTGCATACGCGCCGGCTATGGCTGTGTTGGCATCGGTTCCATTGGTAAAATAGGCGTTTGTAAATGTTGAGTTATGAGGATTGAGGTCCAGTATCTTCTTACAGGACGTTGCACTTATTACGCCGATTATAATCATGAGTGCGGCTGTGCATTCTAATATTCGTATTTTCATTTTGTTTCTTTTTATCAACTTAATTAAAAGCTTAAATCTAGTCCCATAGTAAACTTTTTAGGGATTGGATAACCGCTGCCGTTGTAGACACCAAAAGCATCAACTTGTTCGGCGTCAGGCACATTCGATTTTTGGAATATGTGAAGATTATCTACCATGCCATAAACTCTCAAGCGGCTTAAATGTAATTTACTTAATACAGCCGGCTTAAACGTATAGGCAAGTGACACCGTCTTGATACGCATATATGACCCATTTTCAACCCAGGCTGAGCTGACCGCAGCATATTTGTAATGGGTGCCGCTTACCGAGCTTAAAGATGGATAAGTAGCATCATCGCCTGGGTTCCTCCAATAGTTAATACCTGTAAGATCAGGAAACGCATTATTCGTAATCGCGTGGTACGGATCAGAATCCTGGTCGTCATTAGGCACTAAGTGCGACAGCTTGCCCACCAGATAATCGTTATAAATGTCGCGGCCTAAGGTGAAGGTACAGAATACAGATAGTGTCCAGTTTTTATAGCCGAAAATATTGCTAAATCCGCCGGTAAATTTAGGGTTTGGGTTTCCGGCGGGTACATAATCAGTAGCGTCCAACGTTCCGTCTCCATTTGAATCTTTCCAGATAGGATCGCCGCCTTTAAATGGATAACCGTAAAAATTTATAGGCGCTCCCGTAACGGGGTTTATGGGCACATCTTTATCCGTTTTATAAATACCGGTTTGTTGAAACAAGTTGTATTCATTGATGGGCTGTCCTTGTCTTAAAAGATATTTATCTAAATAAATGTCACGTCCGCCGTTAGGCAATGAAGTAATCTCGTTTTGATTGTAAGCAATATTAAAGTCAGTTTCCCACTGAAATGCACTTTTAGGGCTAAAGTAATGCGAAATAAATGATGCTTCGAGCCCCCTGTTTTGTGTACCGATAGAGTTGGTTACAATAGTTCGATAACCAGTAGTAACAGGCAGGTTCAGGGTAAATATACCTTGGCTGGTATTTTTAACATAAGCATCAACAACAGCATTGAAACGGCCATCAAGAATGGTAAGGTCAAAACCTACGTTCAATTGTTTCGAGTGCTCCCAAGTTAAATCCTTATTACTTAGGCCACCATTAAAATTAGGCGCTATTGCTGCTACGCCATTATAAGTGGTTGAAAGGTTTGCCCCAGTTTGGGGACTACTGCTACCGGCAAAACCGCCTGCACCAATGTTATAAGAGTTAAAAGATAAGTAGTTATCACCAGAATCGGGCTGCCTACCAGTGATACCATAGCTACCACGCAATTTAAATAAGGTAAGCCAGCTTTTTGCGAATTGCATAAATGGCTCATCGCTTACTATCCAGCCTGCAGATACCGAAGGAAAATATCCTACGCGATTACCAGGGCCAAATTTGGATGAGGCATCAGCGTTCATAACGCCCGATATCAGGTAACGTCCTTTGTAATCATAATTCAACCGCACAAATTCTGTTGCTATACCGCTTTCAATCAAATCAGAAAAAGCGGTGGAACCATTTTTATCTAACACCTTTACGATAGAAATCTGGTCGTTTGGTATACCATCTGCAGTAGCGCTGGTTGCTCTATAATTATGATATTCCATATTTTGCCCCAACAATACATTCAGATGGTGCACTTTATTTATCGTGGTATTATATTGAATATTGCTACTAAGTAAATAGTTTGCCGAATTATCAACAAAGCTTGAGGCATAGCCATAACCACTCTGTCTAACAACTCCGGGGGTATAAGTATCCCGGCGGCTACCGGCGCTTTCGTAAGAAAGAACACTGTTGAATAAGAAATGGTCAGATATCTTCCAGTCTATAGTCGGGCTGATCGTTATACTGTTGTTCGTATTGTTATCTGTACTTTTGTTTGTGCTGCCAAATAGAAAATCTCTATTGTCTTGCGTAAGATATAGATTTGATGGCGGCAACGGACTGTTTGCATAATATCCGCCTGTAAACGGATTTACATTCCCGCTGATATCACTAAGCGAAGTTGGCCTGTCAACTCTATAAAACCTTATCTGGGTACTGACTTTTAACCGGGGTGAAATGTTTATACCTACCGTGCTGTTAATTGAATAACGTTTTAATCCGGTTTTTTTAATAATACCAGATTCATCGTAGTAGTTTAAGCCGTACCTGTAGGTTAAAACGTCATTCCCGCCTGTTGCTGATAGTTCATAATTATCAACTCGTCCTGTCTGGTATAACTGACCGCGGTAATCATTAGCATTGTTAAAAGCCGGGTTTAATGTATCCGTTAGAATTTGAGGAATGTTCTTGAGGTTATCATAATTACCGTAGTGTCTTAACAAATCAAGCTTCGCTCTGGTTTCTTCGGCACCGGTAAGCACTTTATCTAGGTTGGGGCTATTGGTAATACCGTGGTAGGTAGAAAAATTGATGCGAGTTTTGCCAGCAACGCCTTTTTTAGTAGTGATGATAATAACACCATTTGCACCACGTGAACCATATACAGCCGCAGCAGATGCATCTTTTAAAATGTCGATAGATCCAATATCGCCGATTGGGATACCAGCAAGTACATCAGTACTTGTTCCCGAACCGTAATTGATGGCTGCAATATCTTCCGTACTTTGCGGAACACCGTCAATAACATATAGTGGACCGGATATTGCCCTTGCTAAACTGGCTTTCCCCGATGCACTACCCGTATTATTATCAATGTTACGACTAACAGCAGTGTTACCACGCAACACTACGTTACTACGTACACCTGGCTCGCCAGAAAAATTTTGCACGTTCAATCCTGCTACACGTCCTTGTAACAAGGCATCAAATGTAGGTGCAGGTACATCTGCAATTGATTTAGGATCAACAGATGTTACAGCCGCACTTAAAGTACGACGTGATACCTGCTGATAGCCTATTACTACCACATCTTTTAAATTCTTCTGATCGGTTTTTAAAACGACAATAACATTTGACTTTGCTCCTGTTACCTGTACAGTTTGTGATAGATAACCAATCATCCTTACCGAAATTGATTTGCCAAATTCGGCTTTGATGGTAAACGCGCCGGAAGTATTCGTAGAAACAGCTGATGAGGAGCCAACAATTGATACCGTGGCGCCGGGTAAAGGTCCGCTATTATCCTTGACAATACCGGAAACCGTCACTTGAGTACCTGCAACAGGTAGACTTTGACCATATAACTTTACAGCGTTTAAAACAAAAAAAGTAATGATTACAGATGAGCAGTAGAGGATTTTTCTTTTGTAAAAAAATTTAATCATAATAAAGTTTTAATTAATGATAAGTGTTATTTGATGAGAGTTCATCAGTAGCGATGGATTTGCGGCAGTGCCGCCATTATTTAAGTTAGTGGATTTCTTTCATGCAACTTATTAGGTTAAAGATTATTTATTTAATTGATAAAACGTTTTACCAAGTTAACGAAAACTTGGAGCAAAAAATATTAATACAAAATTCATTACTCTAAAGCTAAATCTTTAAAAGGTGAGCATTAACAGCAGCTCTCATGTCTAAATAGATATTTGTCACACACCAAAGAGCCTATATTCCATTATAGATGGCTTAGTTTAACAAGGACAGAGCAAGGATCGTTGCTTAATAAGTCCACAGCGACAATTTTTTGATGAATTTACAATAATATTCTAATACAATTCTAATAACTTTTTAATATTTTGTTAATAACTTAGATTTAGCGAGCAATTGCATTACATTTTTAGGATCTTGGGGGCTAAATAGCTGCCGGCTTCTTAAACATTGCCATTTTTAAGCCGATTCAAATAAGAAGGCGATATAAAGTTTTATCTTTTCAATGATGATTTTAGCATTAGGTATCTTGCTACACTTAACACTGGGTGCTAACATCATTAATCAGCTATAAATCGTAAGGAGGAATGAACCTTTGCCAAAGTATCTATAGATATATCAAAATTGCTTCCATTATTTAGGATGCCCATAGATACAAATTAGCTCATTTACGCTTTACTGAATAATTCCGAGACCGAAAAATGGGCAGAGATTTGAAGCAAGCAGGTTTCACGAAAGATTAACTTACCCTTATAGTCACGCCATTTGATACAGAGGCAAAACAACATAAGTTAACACCGAGTTGGCGCATTATATAATTAATATTGTAGCCTATCATTTCGTGCATTACCGATTTTGGTGTAAAAAACCTGAAAGAGCATCAAACACCTAATTTAAATTTACGCTATTTAATTATTTTTGTTGCAGCATTTGCAGCAATAGTAAGGCAAAAATAAGAGGTGAGTAATTCGGTGATCCAAAAACCTCTTTAAGATATTAGCAATCAGCCATTTACAAATAAAACATAAAAACCTCTGGCTCCACTGAGTAGGTATCAAAACCACTAAAACCCTTCAAACGTTATGTTTGAGGGGTTTTTTATTACGTTTTGGTTTCATTTGCTCACCTTTGAACCGCCATTTTGGTAACTATTCTGGTGAGCAGGTCACTTTACACTAAGCTGCTCACCAGGACATCATAAAATCATTGACTATCAACGATTTCACCGAGCAAACACCTTGTTTGAACTATGCTGCGAAGTTAATTTTGTTTAACCTTTAACAGCTTTCTTATGACTAAAAATGTCGCTATTCTCTTTTATTTGAAAAAGAGAGCAAATGCCAAAGAGCAGAAAGCTCCGGTTTACATAAGAATAACTGTGGACGGACAACGTGTTGAAATTGCAACCGGTGAAAGAATTGAGCCCAGGTTATGGGATCCTAATGAAGGACGAGCGAAAGGAAGAACGTCCAACATTGAAGAAATTAACTCAAATCTCAGCAGGCTTGAGATGAGGATTAACGACACGGCTCGTTATCTTAGGGACTACGACGAAAAGATTACGGCTGAGAAAATCAAAAACAGATTTCACGGTAAAGTTGAAAAACCGATGATGGTAGTTGAGGTTTTTCAAGAGCATAACCGAAAAGTCATGGCCCTGGTTAATCGTAAGTTTGCTCCTGCAACTGCTACCCGGTATGAAACCACCTTAAAACATACCATTGATTTTATACAATGGAAGTACAATAAGAAAGACATGCGAGTTAAACAGTTAGATCACCATTTTATTACGGAGTTTGAGTTTCACCTCCGGTCTGTGAGAAAGTGTAATAACAATTCAGCATTCAAGTACATTAAGAATTTTGGCAAGATTGTACGTATTTGCTTTGGCTAACGGCTGGATAACAGTTAATCCGTTTTTGAATTACAAAATTAAAATCAAAAAAGTTGACCGCCACTTAGCTTGTCGCCGGATAGCTGAAGCGTTTTAGAAAATCGTTAAGCTCTGTTTCATGAGGAAATAGTTTATAGAATTCTTCTGCCGCTATTGCGCTGGAAAAGGTCACTTTTGAATTATTCGAGAAAACTTTGACCTGATCTGCCCAATTAAGAATCGATCGAAAGCCAAGGCCCTTATTGCCAATCATCTGCTTCTTGCCACGCTTAGTGCTTAGGTCCCGAATCATTAGTGATCTTATGCCTTGGCCGCTGAAAGGCTCACCGGTATTGCTGAAAGTCAGTTTTCGATGACCGTATCACCGTATCTAAGTTAATTTGAACTCTATCTGCGCCAGTGTCGTCGGCATTTTGCAGCATCTCTAATAATTGGCGGCCATCGTAAGCTCTTATTAGTTTTTCTTCACCTTGAAAATCACTGACAATCCTACTGGCTGAATTAGAAAAGTCTTATGATTTTCATTTATGTAACCGAGAATAAGTTCGTGGTAATTTTTGTTGTGACGTAGCATTTTTAGGCTGTAGGTATAAGTCAGTAAAATACTATTAATGGAGATAAGTTATCAAAAAAATTAATGCTATTAAATTTTCACTATCGCAATTCGTTTACGCCAATACTTGTTCTTTATTAGTCAGCCTTTAAGATTTACTTATAGACTTGTCGAAGCTCAAACACACATAAAAAATTTATTAATTCTAATTAATTTTTGTATCTTTAGGTCAATACGCTAATTAGCATAATTCAAGGGTCAATTAGTGGCCATTTGGTGAGCACCCGGTGAGCAGGGTTATTAACCGACAAAAAATATCGAAAGAGAACCTTTAACGCAATTTTTCACGTTCCCTCCAGCTCCACTGGAAAGCAAGAACGAACGGAAGGCATCTTTAAAAAGACTTCCGTTTCTATTTAAAGCTATATCTTTTGGGTTAAGAAAGGTTCCATGTATTATATTTTATTTACACCGAATTGCATTAACCGATTTTCATCGCTTACACGATGCCGATAGGTCTAAATTTCATTGTATAACAGAAGACCTACTGTGACGGCACCCACCCTATCATGCTGCAGTACATGTTTAACCGGAAGATGAAGGTAATGTACCAAATCAACCACTACCTAAATGAAAAGCATGTTAAAGCCCTACATAACCTCCACGCTATAAAGTATGCTCGCCTTGTTAAATCTCAGTAACAAAATTTGCAAGACAGGTAAAACTATTTTGTTATCCTAATTCTTGGTTGATATAAAATTAGATTTATAGTAGCTACTGCTTTTGATAACTAATTGTGGGCATTCAACGCGTAAACAACTTCGGAGTTGCAAGTAGGGGAACGGTTAAGAGCAGCGTAAGCATTAAAAAATAAATATCGCTGCGCTACTTGTGTGTCCTTGAGAGTTTACCTGCGTAGTTATCTATGTAAAAGCGTAGGCATGCCGCCTTTCGTATTTAAATTAAAGTAGTTGAATTAGGAGCCTAGAAAGTTTACGACCGCATTGCTTGCAAAACAGGTGAACATGGGAAGCTGCTTTCACCGCTATTTTTTTAAGCTACGGAAAATAATCAGCTCATCTAATTTCACATCTGATGACTCGGCTATATGTAGACAAATTCAAGATCAAGCATATGGCAATTCATCTGTACACATTAAACCTATACACATCAACGTAAACTGCACAACCGGTTTTAACCAAGACAAAAATCAACACAACCGTTAAAAATTAAATTTTTCATACCGTATTCAGATAATCTTTACTATCTATGAGCAATCTATAAAATACCATGAAAATTTTTACGGGTCGAAATATTTGTATATTCCTGTTGTCCGCTTGTCTGTCTGCATCAAATGCAAATGCACAAACCAGCAAGGAACCTGTTGATTACGTTAATCCCTACATTGGCAATATCAGCCACCTGCTGGTGCCTACTTACCCAACCGTTCATTTACCGAACAGCCTGCTCCGCGTTTATCCCGAACGTGAAAACTTTACCGGGAACACGATCAAAGGTTTGCCACTGATGATTACGAGCCACCGCGGAAGTTCGGCATTCAGCCTTAGCCCCTACCAGGGAGACGTATCCGCTATCCACAACGTAATGGATTATGGCTATGACAACGAAGTGATCAAGCCTTATTATTACCAGGTTGATCTGGATGATTACGGCATTAACGTCCGGTACGCACCTTCACAGCAATCGGGCATTTATGAAATACGTTTCGAGGCCAACAGCACAGCACCCTATCTGGTTGTGAACACCAAAGACGGTGGACTTACTGCCAGCGGCAATACGATAAGCGGCTATCAGCTTTTGGACAACAATACCAAGGTTTACATTTATGCCGAATCGGATATCAAACCTGTTCGGTCCGGACAAATAGAGGGTGGCTCCATTGATGCTAAAAAGCCCGCTGCCCAGGGTAAAAACGCATTCATCGCACTCCAGTATCCGGCAAAAACACCAGTGATACATGTGCGTTATGGCGTATCCTTTATCAGTGCAGACCAGGCTAAGAAAAACCTGGCCCGCGAAATAAATAACTATGAAGTAGCTGCTGTAGCAACGCGAGGCAGACAGCTTTGGAACAATACGCTAAGTAAAATCAGTGTACAAGGCACAGACGAAAATGCGAAAACCATTTTTTACACCTCTCTGTACCGCACTTATGAACGCATGATCTGCATTTCGGAAGACGGCCGGTACTTTAGCGCTTACGACGGCAAAGTACATAATGACGAAGGTACGCCTTTTTACACCGACGACTGGGTATGGGATACCTACCGTGCCGTACACCCGCTAAGAGTTATTTTGGAGCCCAAAAAAGAGTCGGATATGATCAACTCTTACCTTCGGATGGCCAGCCAGATGGATAATCACTGGATGCCAACTTTTCCGGAGGTAACCGGCGATAGCCGGCGCATGAATGGCAATCATGCTGTTGCCACCGTGATTGATGCCTACAATAAAGGTTTGCGGTCTTTCAATATGGAACAAGCTTACCAATATTGCAAGGCAGCCATAACCGAAAAAACGCTGGCACCGTGGTCGGGTAAAAAAGCAGGGGTGCTGGATCAGTTTTATAAAGATAACGGCTACTTCCCGGCCCTGGCAAGCGGCGAAAAAGAAACCGCACCCGAAGTGCATGGTTGGGAAAAAAGGCAACCTGTGGCCGTAACCTTAGGTACTGTTTATGATGAATGGTGCCTGGGAAACATCGCACAAAATCTTGGTAAAACGGAAGATGCTAAGTACTTTTTGCAAAGGAGCCTGAATTATCATAAAGTATTCAACCCCGAAACTAAATTCTTTCACCCCAAAGACGCACAAGGGAAATTCATAGAACCCTTTGATTACCGGTACTCGAGCGGCATTGGCGCCAGGGAAGCCTACGATGAAAACAACGGTTATGTATACCGGTGGGATGTGCAGCACAATATTGGCGATTTAGTAAACATGCTTGGCGGTAAACAAAGCTTTGTGGATGGTTTGGAAAACATGTTCAGTACGCCGCTGGGCAAAGGCCGACCTGACTTTTACCACCAGTTTGGCGATCATACCGGCAATGTGGGCCAGTTTTCAATGGGTAACGAGCCAGCTATGCACATACCTTATCTTTACGCTTATGCCGGTCAGCCGTGGCGTACGCAAAAGCGCGTTCGTAATTTACTGAAAGAATGGTTCAGAAATGATTTAATGGGTATACCTGGCGATGAAGATGGTGGCGGTTTGACCTCTTTTGTAGTGTTTTCACAAATTGGCTTTTATCCGGTTACGCCAGGCTTGCCTATGTATGTTATCGGTAGCCCAATGTTTCAAAAGGCAACCATCCAGTTGGGTGGAGGCAAAACATTTACGGTTGTTTGCCAAAATTACTCGCCCGAAAACAAGTACATACAATCGGCAAAGCTTAATGGCAAAGTTTGGGATAAGTCCTGGTTTGCACATGCAGAGTTGATGAAAGGCGGTCAGCTTGAGCTGGTAATGGGCGCTCATCCGAATAAAAACTGGGCATCGGCCGCATCATCCTTGCCACCTTCTTTCCAAATGCCTGCGACAAACTAAATTTAGCATACTTACATCGCAAAATATGGCGCTGTGATAAGGTTGATCGAAAATAGCTTCGACCAACCTTATCACAGCTAACCTAATTATTATAATATGGTCCACCCTTTAGATAATCCAATCTGGTCGGCATTAAATACCGGCAATAAACACTTAGCTCTGGGCAATGATTTAGCTAAGCACTTTGAGAGTGATGTGGCTCTTTTTGTAGCCGTTAAAAATAATGAGCGCGAAGCTTATCAAGCCTTATGGAATATGATTGAACATGATCAGACCGTAGTTGCCTTTTCTAAAGAGAAGCATATTGATGCAGCGCCCTGGAGTTTGATTAACCGGATAGATGGCTTGCAAATGCTGTTTGAGGGAGCAACGCCCCTACCCAACAACGAGACAGAAATAACTGCGCTTATAGAAACTAATGTGCCGGCCATGCTGGCACTAACACAACTGGTACCGCCCGGACCTTTTTATAAGCAAACCATCCGGTTTGGCGGGTATGAAGGTATTTTTTCGGGAGAAGAACTTGTTGCCATGGCCGGGCAACGATTTCATAGCGGTCCTTACGTAGAAATCAGCGCGGTATGCACACACACCAACCATATGGGCAAAGGCTATGCCCGGCAGTTAATTAACAGCCAGATACGCCGGATACAAGCTCAAGGCAATACACCTTATTTGCATGTACGGGCCGATAATACACGTGCCATCCAGATATACCAGGACTTAGGGTTTGTTACCAGAAGCGAGATGAACTTTTATATTTTGAAAAAGTAAGTAGGTGGCGTAGCTCCTACAATCGGTTCAGTTATGGATTAAATAATCGAAAGTGAACTTAGGTGAATAACCCAGTAGCTTTTTTGCTTTCTCAATAACATAAACACGATCAATACTTTCAGGGAACGACCAATTGTTTGCCTGATAAATTGCCCCCGCTTCGGGATATAGCTTAAGGATAACCGCTGCTGGGTTATCCTTAAGTGTTTTCAGATCACTTTTAGAAAAAGTACTGCTGCTTGCGATATTCATAATCTCGAAGTCTTGGAAATGATGCTGTAGTGCTAAATAAAGAGCTTCGGCACCATCGCGTTCGTCAAGCCCCCTGTATAAGCGATGATTTGCCTGTAGGTTAGCAGCCTCCGGCAAAAACCGGCCAACGCGGTAAACGGAAGTCTGCAGCCCTTCTTTATAAAAGAAGTCTTTGCACAGTTGCTCAGCGGCTTGTTTAGTAATATCGTAAATATCTCTTGGCTGTGCGGCCAAATCCTCGTTCACCCAAACCGCCTGGTCTGGATCAACCATTGCAGTGCCATAGATCGACGTTGTGCTGATATACAAGAACTTTTTAACGCCTTGTTGTACAGATGCATTTAACAGATTTAACGTTCCATAGATATTCGTATCTATAAACGCCTCTCTTGGATAATTGAGATCAGAGTGTTTACCATGAATGGCTGCGGTATGTATTATGGCATCAATACCCATGCAGGCCTTCTTTACCTCATCCTTGTCCTTTATATCCAGAATAAGATCGGTTGTAGCGCCCGGCAGCAAATCTACCCCAACTACCACGTTGTTGGTCGACCTCAACTTAGCCACAACTGCTTTGCCCAGCTTGCCTGCTGAGCCGGTAACCAGTACTTTCATCAGCTAACTTTTCAAAATAAAACGAGCGCGTGCACCGCTTCAAAACTACTTTGTGAAACTTTGATCTAAAACCGGCAATCTATTTTGCAAGCAATGCCTGGCCCTCAAAAGCTATACCGGGCCAACCATGGGCCATAAACTGCCTGATGTTTTGATGGTCTGCTCCATCCGGGTTTGCCAGCACAGCTTGATAATGCTCTGCAAACAACTGAAGGGTATCATCTTTACTCAAATCGTTAATTTGTGCAAAAGCAAACACCTTGGCACTGCCTTGATTTTGTGTTGCCTCGTTGTAGGCATCGCCGTTTTTAAATGCGGTTGGCTGATGCTGATAGTACGTTTCTATAAATTTAATAACATCATTAAAAGCGACTGAACCTGCTTTTAAATTTTCAAGTAAGGCGAGTAATTGTTCTTTCATGTGAAATCGTTTTTATCTAAAAAAGTAAATTCAAATAGCTAAAGTCTGTAAAAGTTCCTGTTGGTAATGACCTATCACAAACAGCACCGGCAAAAGTACAACACAGCTTAGTCTTATCTTAATAAATCTATTTATAAGAACATAGTTAAATATAACAAAAGAGCCAGCGGTTATTACCGCCGGCTCTTTCCGGTTTTTAGTAGCTTTTATTTGTTAATTATCCATACTTAACTGGTAGGCTTTATTAGGCCGTGGCCCCATTACAAATTCAAGCCTGCCGCCGCTCAATACATCTTGGTGAGTGATGTAAGCTTTGTGATAAGGTTTGCCATTGAGCTTAACACTTTGAATGTATACATTCTTTTTGCTGTTGCTATTAGCCTTGATCGTAAACTTGCCTTTAGATGTGGTGATAATAACTTCATCTGCCGAAGGGCTGCCAAACACATACTTACCGCTGGCTGGATTAACCGGGTAAAGCCCCGCAATGCTCCACACGCCCCAGGCACTCATCTGGCCGCAATCTTCGTTGCCTGCATAACCATCGGGCCGGTCATGATACATTGAATCAACAATCATTCGTACTCTTTCCTGGCTTTTCCAGGGCATACCTGCATAGTTGTATAAATAAGCAATGTGGTGACTCGGCTCATTACCGTGAGCGTATTGGCCAATCAGTCCGCTTACATCAGGCGACTGATTAGCTCCGGTCATTTTGGAACTTACCGAAAACAGGGAATCTAGCTTTTGTACAAAACGGGTGTTGCTGCCATATTTCATAGCCAGCCCCTTTACATCCTGTGGTACAAAGAAAGTGTGCTGCCACGAGTTCCCTTCAGTAAACATGGCTTTGTCAGGATCGTGTTCCGAGAAATACGGGTCGAACGGTGTTACCCAACTACCATTGGCATTTTTAGCACGCGCAAATCCAATGCGGCTATCAAACAGCTGCGCCCATGAGGCCGACCGCTTCATGAAATAAGCATAATCATCCTTATACCCCAACTTTTGGGCAACCTGCGCAATACACCAATCGTCATAAGCGTATTCAAAAGTTATGGTAACGCTGCTGCCAAACTTATCCTGCGGTATATATCCATATTGGCGATAAAAATTGGTACCCCTTATATCTTGCATAGCGCTCTTTTTCATGGCTTGGTAAGCTTCCTGCGCGTTAACATTTCCAATACCTTTCAAAATAGCATCAGCCAGCACCGGTACAGCATGGTATCCCGTCATGCAATTGGTTTCATAAGTACTTAGATCCCAAACGGGCAACAATCCATTTTCGCGGTAAAAGGCCAGCATGGTGTTGAGCATGCCGCTGTATTTTTCGGGCTGCGTGATGGTAAGTAATGGGTTTAAGGCCCTGAAGGTATCCCAAAGCGAATACTCTGTATAACGCTGCATGCCTGCCGGCATTTGATGCACTTCGCCTTTGGCATTCTGATAACTGCCATCCTGATCTGAATATAATGCAGGGGCTACACAGGTGTGATAAAGGGCCGTGTAAAACACACGTTTTAAGTGAACATTTTGCGTGGTGATTTGAACTTTAGCCAGCTCCCGCTCCCATTTAGCCTCGGCCTGCTGCTTTACGCCATTAAAGTTCCAGCTTTTAATTTCATTTAATGCGAGTAATGCCTTATCAGTATTCACAGAGGATAAAGCTACTTTAAGCATCACCTTATTTTGCGTTGCTGATGTAAACTGCAACTGGCCAACTACGGATGCTGCTTTTGCTTCTGCACCGTTTACCGCCTGCCTGTCAGCCTTCAGGTAAAGCTGTTTGAAAGGCACCGAAGAGCGTACTGCAAAATAAACGCGCTGTATGCCAGCCCAACCTGTGGAGTACCGATAACCTACCAGGGTAGAATCGTTCAACTGCTTTAGATAGGTTTCGGTTGGCTTATCCCAGTTGATATGAAAACCCAGATTAATTTTCACCACCGGAGCCACCTTGGCCGGAAAGGTATAGGCATGCAGGCCGCAACGCTCAGTAGTGGTTAAATCGGCCGTGATGCCATTATCCATCTGTACGTGATAGTAGCCAGGACTGGCTTTTTCGCTGCTGTGCTTAAAGGTGGTTTTGCCATGATCGGTAGTATCGGTGTTCAGCTCGTTTTGCGGCATCACCGAAATATCGTACCAGTCGCCAATACCGGTACCACTTAAGTGGGTATGGCTAAACCCGGTGATGGTACTATCGCCATAATAATAACCACCGCACCAGTCCCAGCCGCCACGGCCATTATCTGGGCTTAGCTGCACCATTCCAAAAGGCACTGTAGCACCGGGAAAGGTATGACCATGACCGCCCGTGCCTATAAACGGATCCACATACTGGGTGAGCTTTTTCTGCGCATTCACATGAACTGCCGAAATAAGGCAAAGCGATGCGATGAAGTATTTACTGATTTTATACATATTTAAGTAAGTATGCTTTTTACTATAAACGCAAAGCGGAGTAGTTATGCTACCCCGCCCGCATTAAAATTAGACATTTATGGTTAAATTCTTTTTTAAGCATCATCCGAACGAAAGCGTTCATCATCCGAGCTTTTACTTTTTCAGGAACATCAGCGAGGCGGCAGACCCGCTTCCCAGTGCTATGCCCCCGGCCACATCGGTTGGGTAATGTACGCCCAGGTACATACGCGAATAGCTTACCGTGCCTGCCCACAGATAGGCCGGTGCAATTACATACCATTTGGGGTAGGCCAAAGACAAGCTTGTGGCCGTTGAGAAGGTAGATGCCGTATGCCCCGACGGAAATGACGTGCTCCCGGCACGATACACAGGTATAATATGCACATTATGAATAAAAGGTCGCGGACGTTTAACAAAGTGCTTGATAACCGACATTAAGCCATATGATAGCGCGGTACTACTGGCCACAAATAAAGCGTTTTGACGCATTTGCTGATTGTTGGAAGCTATGCCGCCAATAAGCAAGCCGGCAGGTACACCAATATCGCCGTATAGCTGGGTGTTGGTCATAAACCTCAGAAACTTCGTTTTTTCGGGTGTACGACCTTTTGCAATATTGAGCAGCACGCGATCATCCCAAGGCGTGGGTGGCACTACTTCCTGAGCATAAGTTGCATGCACGGTTATCAATATAGCTAACCCAAATAAAGCGCCCGTTAAGTACCGGTTTAATGTCAAAGGCATAAGGTAAAGATAGCCGATTGATTTACGCTGCTGCCTGCACATCTAAAATATTACACAAGTGTGTTTGCGTTAGTTTAGTCCAATGTATTATCAATACCTTGTGTAAATGCCTTAATGAAAGCATTTTTAAGTACGCCTATAAATGTTTTCCAGCCGCTGGTTTTGGGATCGTTGAAGCTTCCGGAGATGGGAACTTTGGTAGCGATCTTTTTAGTTTTAGGATTTTCAACCGCCTTGGTGAACAAGCCAACAACAGCTTCTTTGGCTGCCTGGAAAATACCGCCTTTCTTTTTTACATCCTTTTTCCAGTTAAGTACCTTTACATTTTTAATAAACGGCTTTACATAACCATTAAAGCGGCCGTTGGTAGCCTTCAGTTCACTGTACATATCCAGTGTGCCTTTTTCAACGTCTATTTTACCCTTTGCCTCAATGAAATCATTCAAGCTGGTTAATTTGACACCGGTAAGCCGGGCATTCAAATCAAAATCAGGAAGTTCTTTGAGCACATTTACTTTCATGTCCATTTTTAGCTTACCGCTACCAATGGAAGTGCCTGTTAGCCACACGGTAGAAGGCAAGGGTGTAGCTGCCTTTTCCACATTAGCCAGGTTAAGTGCGGTAAGCTGCATGTTGTCGATGTGGAGGTTTACATCCGGACTGGCTTTGAAATCCAGGTAAGCCACGCGCCCATTATTGACTTGCAGCCGGTTAACGGTCATTGGCATTAACGCTTTTACAGTCTCCGTCCAGTGTTCTTTGGATGGCTCTTCCGACGGATCGTGCGTGTTGGCCAGCAGGTGCACTTTGGGTTCATTCATTATCACCTCTCCTACCAATCGCCCTTTAAACAGCGATTTCCATTCGATAGATAAATCCGTATGCCGTATCTGAAGCGTGGGATATTTTGCAGCATCGGTATTTTTTTTCAGTACCAAACCATCAATGGCGTAAGCGCCTCGTATCAGATGAATATCAATATCATCAACGTGCCCGGTATAGCCCGGAAGGTTGTTCAGCTTGCGGTTCACGTAGCTTTTCACAATGGAAGGCAAGGCCAACCGTACAATGATTACCAGCAAAACAAAACCTATAATAATCCAGTAGCGCTTTCTGAGTTTTATCCCATTCATACCATGAAAACTGGTATCATGCAAATTTGTTTATGCAGGCCGGTTTATGGTTTATTCATAATGGCGCTACAGAACTTTTATTTTCGATTTTTAGGGCTACAAGATCGTAACGCCGATGCTCCACCCTAACCAACCTTTAGTGCGATCACTAAAATTTGCAAATGCCAACTTATGATTCAGCAACTTGCTATCATTAAAATCATTCTGGTTATTGGTATATACAGCATAAGACGGCCCTGCAAAGAGACCTACCCACCTGTTTATACGATGATGATAATACAAAGAAATCTTATTGAGATAGCGGTGCTCCTGATAATCAGAAAAGAACAGTGTCTGAAAAGCGCCCTCGGCTCCGATCATTGCGCTTTTACCCAATATAAAATCGTGGCCAAATGCGGCACCGAACATGACCAGATCCTGCTCCGGGCCGAGATTCCGACCAGCCATGATACGTGTATACAGTAAGGAATTACCGCTTTTAAATGAAATGTTTGTATTGCAAACCTCGTCCGTATATACGGCGAACTGGTGATAGCCGTTGCGGGACAGGTTTACCAAGCCAATGGCTACGCCATCCAGCGTATCGGCCAAATTCAATAAGCCGAAATGCGTGCCGCTAAGCCGATGGGCATAGTTAAACAAGCCCGCAACCTGCACGCCTTTAGCCGTGCCACGGGTAATGTTGCCTACACCAGCCACTTGCATACCTGCGCTGTGGCTGTTATTGATATTGAGTGATCCTGCAAATTGTATAACCTCAGAAGTATTGCCCACTACATTGACCAGACCTGCTGCCTGCGCCCCTTTGGCCGTACCATTTACAAAGTTGAAAAGGCCCGCCATTTGCACCCCTTTCAAACTATCTTTGATAGAATTATTAAGACCAGCCGCTTGCACTCCATTTACACTTTTAAAAACGGTGTTGCTTAAACCGCTTAACTGCACACCAACCATGGTACCGCTGGTTAGGTTAAACAGACCAGCAGCCTGCACGTACTTAACATCCTGCCGGTTAATATTAAACATTCCTGCTAATTCGACCCCGTTAACCCCGGCTGTATAACCGCCAATCAGGTTTAATGATAAGGAGTTTACAATCTGGCTGCTCATTAAACCATGACTGCTAAGGCCCGGTGTAATGGATGTTTGTACCGGCACCGTGGCTATAAAATTACCGATATTAAGGCTTTGAAGCCGTTGCCTGGAGGATATAAACATGCGCCCGAGCCAGCTTTTTTCCATACTCCTGAACGAAGTGTCTGTGCTGTAATACTGCCTATGCGGATCATTGGTAATGCGTACAGCTCCCAGAATGTTAATACTCGTATCCTTATAAAGCTCCTTGGTAACCGTTAAAGTAACCGGCCCGTTATATTTTATTTTGAGCTTAAAGTATCCGTTTTTATCTGTGAGGGTTGACAATAGTACGTGATGTTCATAAACGCTGGCTCCGCTTAATTTGTATCCTGTTCTTTCATCAGTTACATAACCGGTTATAATGTAATTTTTATCCTCATCTGCATTATTATCCGGAAAAACGGCAAGCCTGTAAGGGGCCGGGCGCAAAATGATGTAGCCAGGTGTCTCCTTATAATCTACCTTACCTTCAAAAAGCCTGTCGAGCAGTTGGCGTATGGGTACGTAGTTTTCCGTAATAGTAACAGCACTGTCTACCGCTACCCAGTTGGAGGTATAAGAAAAATAAAAGCAGCCCTGCTTCCCGATTGATTTCAAAAGGTCGGCTATTTTTTGGTTCCTTACATTAACAGAAACTCTTCTTTGCAGGTTTTGCTGTGCAACTGCAAAGCCACATGCAGTACTAATGCATATGGCCAGCAGTATCCAAAAGCGATGCTTCATTCCGGGATAAGGTTGATTTTACTATTGTATAAATATATGATCGCCTTTTTTATTGATGCGTACACGGTAAGTTTCACGGATCACTTCCAGGTTTTGTTCCAGGTTTCCGTAGAGCAGCGTTGTGTTGAGCAGCATATTAGCTAATTTTTTATCGGGTACCGTAATCTTAACATGGTATGCCGCGCTCAATACCTCGGCTACCCGCCATAGCGGTGTTTTATCCGCCACAAATTCATTGGTGCGGTAATAATTATATAACTTGTCATTAGCCGCTTGTTTGTGGTACTTCCCTGTACCCGAGTCAATCCATAGCTTTTCTGCCGGTGTTAACTTTACAACCACCTTTTTGCGTATCACCTGTACAACGCCTGTTTCTACAATAACTTCGGTAACGGCATTCATATTTTTGATATTGAACGAAGTACCTACCACGCGCACCTTCACATCATTAATACTGATAATAAACGGCTTTTGCTTGTTGTGCGCTATATCAAAAAACGCCTCACCTTTTTTCAGTTCAACGTTGCGAACATTGCCGGCAAAAACGCGTGGGCAGGTTAACACGGTTCCCTTATTAAGAGTAATTACCGAACCATCTGACAAGGTATCCGTTTTCGCCTCATTAATAGCTTGCAGCGTAAGCATTTCTTCTTTCTGAGGCTTCCATAAGGTATAGATGCCTACGGCTATGCCCGCTACAATCAGCCATACAGCGGCTATGCGCACCCACCTAAGCGGGTTAAGTTGTTTTACAGGCGCATCTTGTTGTGGTTCTTGTTTTGCAACCAGCTGTTTAAACTCATGCCAGGAAACATCAGGATCCAGGCTGCTTTGCACTTTCAGCTCTTTGCTGGTATCCCATATCAACTTGAAATGCTTAAAATAGCGCCTGTTATCTTCGCTTACCGCAAGCCACTCCTCAACCCAGTGCTTTTCGCTCAGGGTGGCTTCGCCCAATATATATTTAGTTAATAACTCATCCATTTGTTGCTCCATTACTTGTTTTCTATTTTAGAAATTAACCATACAATCAGCGGCAGATAGTCCACCAGTTTAAGTCGTAAAACACGTAGTGCTTTACTCATCTGAGCTTCCACCGTTTTAATGGAAATACTTAGGCGATCGGCTATTTCCTGGTACTTCAGCTCCTCGAAGCGGCTTAATTGAAAAACCGTACGGCAACCTTCGGGCAACTCACTTAAGGCATGGTGCAGCTTTTCTTTCAGATCCAGCAGTTCCATTGCCGAGCTACCGTTATAATAATCCTGCTGTGAATGTATAATATGCTGCTGATGGCTGATCTTCACTTTTTCGTGCCGGAGGTGGTTAAGGCATTCGTTATATACGGCGCTATAAAGATAGGCCTGTATTGAGCCTGCTATATTGAGGTGTTCCCTTCTCTCCCATAGCTTAAGAAAAACGTTTTGCACTTTTTCTCTCGCCGTCTCCTCATCTTTCAGGATATTAATTGCATAGATATGTAACGGCCTTAAAAACTGTTTGTATACCTGCTCGAAAACCGCTTCGTTTCCGGATAGTAATAAGGTAAGCTGGTGTTGGTTATCGGTTTCCAAAATTTTCAACAAATTCGTTACTAATTTAAAGCTCTATTCGGTAAGTTAAAGATGGCAGAATACCAATCCATTTATTTTTTTCCAGGCTGCGCTTATTACTGCTGTAGTAATAGCCGATATTATTTTCCCTGCTTAGCAGATTTTGAATATCAAGCAGCAACAGATGTGCCTTGCCACGGCTATTGATGCGGTAACTGGCCGAAAAATCGATCCTGAAATAAGGATCAGCAGTAAGTGTATTTATCTGGCTTTCATCAATTACCTGCTCATCCAAACGCAGCGATTCACTTAAATTTACAGGCGAATACTTGCGCCCGCCTGCATAGATCAGCTTACCGTTTAAGCCGAAAAGATTCTTTTTATTGCGCCCTGCCACCCATTCTTTCCCGGCAACCAGGTTGCCTACATACCGGGTATTGAACGTAGTGTTAAACTCCTGCCCGCTCAACGCCTTGAATTTTGAATCGAATAAGGAAGACGTTATGATAAAGTAATAACCTTTTGACAAAGCTTTTTCGAGTGAAAACTCAAGCCCGTAATTATAGCCTTTGCCTTTATTTACCAGCGATGTATAATTTGATGAATTGATGACGTCGGTGTTAGTTACATTGAGCAGAGAAAAATTCTTTGATACGTCGGCGGATACCGGCACGTTGTAAAGGTACTGGTAATAGGCTTCGGTTTTAAACTTTAACCGGCCGTTGAACTGCTTTTCGTAACCCATTACAGCTTGGGCTGATTGAGTCGGCTTTAATTTACTGCTCTCTTCCCGCTCAAATCGGTTCCTTTTGCAAAGTAATAGGCCAGCGGCTCAATGCGGCTATACGTTCCGGCTGCAAATGATAGCTGCTGATCGGACCTGAACTGCCAGTTTAACCCTACACGCGGTTCAATAGTGAAACTTTTACTCAGGTTAAAATAATTAGTATGTATGCCGGTGTTTAACGATACGCTGTTACCAAAATCGTGCTTATTTTCAATGTAAGCATCAAATGTAGCCGCACTGCCTTTTTGGTTCAGTACCTCGTCCAAAGCTTTCAACTCCTGTTTGTAGCTCAGGCTACGCATATTGTAATTGAGCAAACCTGCATTGAGGCCGGCCCTGATTGTATTGCTGTTATCGGGCCTGTAATTAATCATACCGGCATACCTTACGGTTGTGTTGTTAAATTCACCTCGGTAAACCAGGCTGGGTATATAAGTTTGAGATAAAGAATCGGACGTAGATGTGGTATAATCGCCAGAGTAAGACAAAATATGGCTTATATAAAGTTTTTCATTAGCCACATATATATTTTTAAGCCCGAAGCTACCGGCAGTGTATTTACCATCGTACTCAAATGCATCTTTGCGCTCGTCCCACTCTTGAATGTCATGCTTGGCTTTCTCTTTAAGTCCGCCTGAACCTCCGATGCCAAAGAGCGAGAACGTTCCGGCCTTACGGGTTGGGAAAACAAAGTTGAACGACAGATCCTGGTAGCGAGGCACACCACCATCCGATATATCTACACCCATCTTCATCAGCAAATCAAGCGATGAGTAGCGGTAACTGATCAGGTAGGATGACTGGCTACCTTTTGAAAAAGGCCCTTCCAGTGTAGCGCCAACACCGAGTACGCCGGCTGTAAAGCTGTATTCTCTCCGGTCGGTGTTACCTTTTCTAAATTTCAGATCAAATACGCCAGCCGTTGCATTATTGTACTCTGCAGGCATGGCACCGGTATAAAAATCAGACGTTGATAACATGGTAGAGTTGATCATGCTGATGGCTCCCCCTGCCGAACCATTATTACTGAAGTGATTGGGGTTAATAATCTCGATACCTTCCAAACGCCACTGCAAGCTTTTTGGCGAATTACCACGTACAATGATCTCGTTATTATCACCTCCCGCTACTACGCCTGCAAAACTCTGCGCCATACGTGCCGGATCAAAAAAAGCCCCGGCATAACGGTTGGTTTCCTCGGGCGAAAATGACCGCCCGCTTGCCATAGCCATGGTATTAAGCGGCCTTTTAACAACGCCATGCCGTACCACAACTTCACTCAACTGTTGGCTTGATGAGTTTAGCTCCAGATTAAGCTCGGTTTCTTTACCGCTTATAACCAGCACATCGCTTATTATCAGCGTTTCAAAACCGGTACAAGAAATTTCCACGCTATGCCGGCCTACAACAGGCACACCGGTTATACGGAACACGCCATCGGCACCGGTAGCTGCGGCCTTTGCCGGTTGTGTGCTGGTTAGCCTAACCGTTACCCCCGGTATTCTTAGCTTTGTATTTTTATCGGTAACGGTACCCTTAATTGTTTGTGTAATTACATCAGGCGTATTGCCACTTTGTGAGTAAACTACTTGTTGTAACAGTAGCATACTTAAGATGATAAGGTATAAATGCTTTTTCATTTTTAATATTTCCCGTTAAACACCCCAGCAGCTTTTTACCCTTATGCACCTTTTTGTTTTTTAAACAAAAAGCCAGGCATAACCCGGCTTTTTGTTCAACAACGAATAGTATTAACTTAACCAGTACTTATAGCTTAAACGCAACACCGGCGGTATAACCCACATAAAAGCCCTGGAAGTTATTGCCGTTGCGCCCACCCCATGATGATATGTACTTTTTGTGCAAAGCAGGGCCTTCACCTGGATCTGAATTAATGTAGTTGATTGACGGCCCTGCAAATATTTCGGCCACGCCACCCAGCCGCACAGCAGGCATCAAGGCAAACGAAACCTTGTAATATTCATTATCCTTGAAATTAAGCAGACCAGTATTGGTAAGCTCGCCGTTTAACCTGAACTGGCTGCCATTAAGTAAATGTGCCCCTAAACCAGCCTGGTAGGCATAAACCTGTTTTTTGTTGTTGAAATTATAACCTGCTCCTAAAATACCATACATGAGCCTTCCGCCTGACCGGAAACTTACCAGCGCTGTTTGCACTTCGTCAATAGTGGCAGCAATGCTCATTTCACCGTTCTTCGAAAAATTCAATACTCCGATTTGCACATCGGCAGTATCAGCAATATTGATAAACCCTGCCAGCTGCGTACCATGTACGGTTTTTGCATGATTAATAAAGCCGGCTAATTGAAAGCCTTTTACATTGGCCGCATGATTGATGAAACCGGCTACCTGCGAACCTTTCACATTTTGGGCTACATTCATAAAGCCGGCTACCTGCAGCCCGGAAACTTTTCCGCCGGTATTTAAAAATCCGGCTACCTGCGCTTTACTTGCGGTATGTCCTATGTTGGCAAAACCCGCTATGCTGATTCCATTACTGCTGCCATAGGTATTCAGAAAACCTGCTATGGCAGCGCCCTGCGCTTCTTTACCAATATGGTTGGAAAAACCCGCAACTTGTAAACCCTGAGCATTTCCGAGAATTACATTCGAAAAGCCAGCAATGGCAGCACCACTTTCATTTTTTGAAAGCCCTGCAAGTAAATTCAAAGAGAAACTATTACTCACTTGCGCTGCATTGATACCGTTGGTACTTACAGGGTAAACCAGGCCGATGTTGATACGTTTTGGCTCCTCCTTTTGAGCGTAGGCATTGCCGCAAGCGGCTATAGCCAATATTAAGAATGCTGTATTTTTAATTGTACTTCTGAATCTGCTGGATGTGGAAAGACTTTTCATCATGTTGTTATCTTTTGATTTTGCACTCATAACACCCTTCTGGCAACCTACCCCTACGTGCGAATGATTAATTTTAACGCTTTGAGATTTCGATTGAGATGCATGCTGACAGATTTAAGCTGCCTCTCGCTTGTAACAATAGTTTTTCAATCAATTATTCCATCCAAACGTTTAGCTAAACACTAACTGATGAACATGAAAAAACCATACGTTATCTGCCACATGATGTCGACCGTAGATGGCCGCATCATTTCGGGAAACTGGGGCAGCCAGCAACTGATTGATACTTATGCAGGCTTTTTTGAAAAGTACCACGAAACTTTTGAAAGCCAGGCCTGGATGTGCGGGCGGGTTACCATGGAGCGCGATTTTTCGGGCGGTATACAACCACAACTCATAACGCCAGAGCAGCCCATTGCCCGTGAACCTTTTATTGGCAATAAAGATGCCGCCTCATTCGCCGTTGCTATTGATGCACACGGAAAGCTGGGATGGGAAAAGAACGAAACCGGCGGCGACCACATTATTGAAGTACTTACGGAGCAGGTAAGTGATGAGTACTTGCAGTACCTGCAACAGAAAGGTATATCCTACATTTTTGCAGGTAGAAGTGATATTGATTTTAAATCGGCTATAAGCCAGTTATCAGACCTGTTCCCTATTCAAACGCTGATGCTTGAGGGCGGCGGCCACGTAAACGGCTCCATGCTGAACGAGGGGTTGATTGATGAACTAAGCCTATTGCTGTTGCCGGTTGCCGATGGCACACCAAGATCGCCTACCACGTTTGAGGTGAGCGAGTACCTTACCAAAAAGCCGGCTACGCAATTGTACTTAAAAGAAGTAAAGCAATTAGAGAATGATGTAATTTGGCTGAAGTATAAATTTGAACATAATTAAGCTTTTGACAGCATGAACAGCTTTACTATACAGGCCAATGCCTTGCCTGACGAAAAGGACGATGTTACCGCATATTTAACTCAGCTACTTGCACCCAACACGGATAACTATAACCTGCTCAAATATGAAATTCAGCGCGAGTACCGCTTCAGCGGATCGCCGGATATCACGAATATGAAGTATGACCGGGTAAAGTTTGACGCAGCATCAGGCAAGGGTAGTTTTCGCGTTGTGCTTGATATCAACTTCACTTTTGCCTGTGAAGATATCCGGACCGAGAAAACAGATCAAACCTCAGAATGGACTTTTGAGATAAATAAAGATACGCATACCGTCACCTTTTATGCTTCGCCATACATTGATAGCCGAAGCACTGCCGATGAGTTTTGATTTGATAAATCAGGATGCTTTTTTAACACAGCTGCTCTTGCATAGCCTTCGGCTTGTAAGAGCAGCAAAACAGTGACAATAACGGTACAACAAAACACAACAGCTGGCGTAATGGTTCTGGTGCCGCCATGCAAAAGCCTTATAGGTAAAAACAACTATTTATCATAAAGCGGAAGCGTGAAGTAAAAGGTTGATCCCTGCCCTACTTCTGTAATAAAATTTATGGTACCGCCCTGCATTTTAATAATCTCGGCCGCCAGGTGCAGGCCCAGGCCGGTTCCGGGGATACGTGTTTTTTTAATGGATTCTGTTCGGCCAAAGCGTTGAAACAGCTTGTGCTGATCCTGCTGTGGTATACCCAGGCCAAAGTCCTGAACGCTCACCTTAACTTCCATCTCCGAAACATCAACACTCACCATCACCTCATTGGCCTTTGGCGAATATTTTACGGCATTGGATAATAAATTGGTAACCACGCTGCCTGTCCGCACCCGATCAGCCAGTACCATACTGTCTGCCTCGTTTTGAAGTATAATTTTATGATGAGCAACCGTTAGCCCAAAACTTTCCACCTGTTCTTTAACCAGGCTGCACAGGTTAAACACTTCTTTATCCAGTAGCAGTTTACCGGTTGTAATTTTAGATGTATCGAGCAAGGCCGAAATAAGTGAATTTAGAAAATTACTTTGCTCGTTAATTTTGTCAACCGCTTTTTTGATAATGGGTTTGGCTTCCTGCAATTCGCGGTCGAGGAGCTGGCCGTAGGCTTTAATTACCGATACAGGTGTCCGTATTTCATGACTGGCTACGGATATGAATATATCCTTTTCCTGCATTATAGCCCGGTCATCAGTCTGGTCCGCAAACTCTAAGCTGAACAGCAGGTTGGGTGGCTGATAGATGCGCCGGGGCTTTACAAGCAGGCTCCTTGCACCACGCTGAGGGTGCTCAAAAGATACCTCATAGTCGTGATGAAAGCGGTGTTCCTTTACAATCTCGTCCAGTACGGCTCTTAGCTCGGCCAGGTTTACACCGCCATCTAATATTTCAAAAAGCAACTTGCCGGTAATATCAGTCTTATTTAAACTAAAAAAACGGATAAACTCTGGTGTAGCATTCACTACCTCCAGTTGCGAATTTAATATAACAACACTTTCGTTGTAAGTTGATACAATAGTTTGAGCCAGTTCCTGCTCTTCACGCAGGTTGGCCTGGGCCTGCTCCTCGTCGGATATATTACGCATGATTTTGGAAAAGCCCATATGCTGCCCCGCCTCATTAAACAGCGGGAACACCAAGCCACTGCCCCAAAACCGCTTGCCTCCTTTTTTAACATGAAAACGTTCATCAATACCCTTGCCCTCTCTCAATGCGGTACCCATCTCCAAAGCCGGCGCATGCTGTTCTATATCCTCTGGTGTGTATAGAATATCTGCACTCGTGCCTATTATTTCATTGGCCATATATAACAGCACCTTTTCGGCCCCGGCGCTCCAGCTTGTTACCACACCCTGCGCATCGGTGGTAAAAACAGCGTAATCCTTAATACTATCAACAACTATCTTATAAAAATCAGGGTTGGCCTGCAGCATCATTTCATTCATACTTAATAAACAAAACTCTGATGAGGCTAATTGGTTTGGCAGGATTTGGCGTATTGGCTTTTTACAACATGCTGTTGTTTCTACTTAAAACACTACTTACTTATTTTCGCTCAGCTGCTTAATGTGCGCCATTACCCGCAGGTGTACGTTACGCACAATACTTTGTGCCCAAGTATCATAATACCATACCGGAAATACATATAACCGGTACGAGCTGTTACCTATCAAGGTGGTGGTATTATCGCCATTATCTTTCAGTATGAACTGACCGCGCAAGATATCTATATGCCCCATTATTTCAGGATCACGGGGCTGGCGGGTAATATCAAAAGTGAGATTACGGTTTTCATCGTACGTCACTATCTTTTCATCAAATACATAGCCGTTGCTGAAAATACATTTGCGCCCGGCACCCACATGATAGCCATCTACCGTGGCCTCAACCGGACTTGGCAAACCTGCCTTGAACAGCCAGTATTTGTTTTTTTCTTCGATACGTTTAAAGGCTACTACATGCTGCCATACTTCGGCTACCGGTGCGTTGATCACCACCACATCCGAAACTTCATTTTCATAATGATGCTCAGACCGGGCGTCGGCAATAAACACAGCCAGCATTAATGATACTATACTAATATTGAGCTTTTGATTATTCTTTCTGAACATTTTACGCCCTAAAAAGGTACCGGCGAGGGTAAATACCCATAACAGGGGCGATACAATAATGAGGCAAATTACTCCCTCTTCTAAAAAAACGCCACTTAAAAAGACAGCTATCATAGTATTGTAAAATGAGTAGCTGGTTAATTTCCGGCTATTTAAATTCAGATTTCTCCAAAACGAGGCGCTGATAATACCTATGAGCATAGGAATAATAACAAACTCTGAAAAAATGTACAAGTTCGATTTCCCCGACATGCCATCAGAACTGGATGCTACTGCCATAGTGATGCCCAGGATAGTGAGAGCTACCAGGTTGGCCACTAAAAAGCCATTGATCTTAGGCGTAAAAAGTTGTTTCATGATAAAGTGTGTTTATGGTTGAAGTGATAAGGTTTAGGTTGTATTGGTTTTCTTAAACCCTGAGACTTAATATATCTTTAATGGCATGATCGGCTTCAGAGAACCGGAAGTGATAACCACTGTCCAGCAAACGTTTAGGCGCTACCCAGCGGCTTTTCAGTATCAGCTCAGTTTCGGTACCTATTACTACTGCGCCTATTTCCAGCAGCCAGGCAGGTGTAGGTAAGCCGATGGGGACGCCGTAGGCTTTACGCAAGGCTTGCATCAAATCGGTATTTTTAACAGCTACTGGTGCGGTGCAGTTAACCACACCGCTTATTTCGGAATGTTGTAGCAACCATTCGGTACTGTGAGCCACATCCTGTTCGTGAACCCAGGCCACATATTGCTGACCATCGCCCTGCCTACCACCCATACCCAACTTTACCAGATTAAGCAGGCGCGGAAACACGCCATCTTTACGGCCCAGCACTATACCCATACGTAGCGCTACTTGCCGGGTAGCGGGCGTACTGCAATTAAAAAAGGCGGCTTCCCACTGGCGACATACGTCTATAGAAAAACCGTAACCAATTTGGCCGGTTTCTTCATCCTGTGCATGGTCTTCTGCATGGCGGTAAATGGTGGCTGATGTTACATTGATCCAAAGCCGGGGCGGGTTTTGCAGCCCGGCAATTACCTGCCCTAATAGTTGGGTGGGCACCACTCTGGAATTGATAATTTCTGCACGGTTTTTGGCTGTGTACCTGCAGTTCACATTTTTGCCGCAAAGGTTTATCAGCATGTCTGCGCCTTCTAAACTGTTTACCCACTCGCCTTCATTGCGGCCATCCCATACTATAGTGGCAATGTTCCCTTGCGCAGCTTTTTCGCTACGGCCTAATATCACTATCTCTTTGGCAAGGGGGGCATAATGGGCAGCCAATACCTGCCCTAAGTAGCCGTTACCGCCGGCCAAGACGATCTTGTTGTATTGCATAACATTAAGATTAAAATAAGATGATAACTAAAATCATTAATCTGTATACTGCCCAGCTTAACGTGAGTGCCCAGCCAAGTTGCAATAGTTTGGTACGGCGTATATGTTCCAAAAACATCAGCCCCGCTACCAGCATAAAATAACCTGCATAAAAAACCGGGTGATGCCCTATCCAGCCAGACAGTAACCACACCGGGAGCAACAACAAAGCGCCGCCAAAAGAAATGGTCATCATATTGCCGAGATAGCTCCATGCTTTTTTGGGAGCAATAAGCGCTACAATAGCACCCTGAAACAATACTTGCCCACCGCAAATCAGGTACTCGCGGTAGCTGTTACCGACAGGTACTACACCCTGCAGCAGAGCTGCATATTGGGTGAGAATACAGGAGGTAACTGCCCAGGTAAAAAGCAGGTAAGCAAGCCGGTAATGCAATTTAAATGTTGGTTGCAAGGCAAAAGCATCGCTGTTGACAGGTGCAGGTACAATTACCCGGCGGTTATACGATATAAAAGCATAAACCTTACTCATTAACCACACAAAAGGGCCAAATGAGAACAGGGGTTTAAAAACCGGCATGGCCTCGCCGAACACTTTGAACAGGCTGTGTATACCGTAGGTAACCTCGCCTGTTTGCTGATTAATGAGTGCTATTTCATTGACGGCACGCTGACGGTCTACCATTGGGCAGGCATCAGGCGCAAGCGACTGGTAAGCCGCCCTGCCCTCTTCATCCAAAATCCCTGTTTGAACCAATGCCTTGGTGTACAATTTGCACATGGGGCACTCGGCATCAAATAATATCTGGTAGTTCTTCAAGGTCGCCATTTTAATTATTATTGAATTTTCAGAAATTATTGAAATATGCTATCAAATAAAAAAGCCTATTTAAAGACTTTTAAAATCGATCCCCAAAACCAGTTCTCTTCAGCCTTGAGCATGGTTTCGAATGTACGGTCTACATTCTTGGCCAGTTTATTGATATCGGTTACCGTCTTATTAAAGGTCCTGAACTCTTCATTTTTTGCATCTCCTTCTACCGTGCTCAGCTCATCTAACAGTTTAAGTACAGGCTCAAGTTCGCGCCTTCGCCGCTCCTTGGCTACCTGGCGGGCAATGTTCCAGGTATCTTTATCTGCATAAAAGTATTCTTTGCGCTCGCCGGGGCGGTGCTTCTTTTCTACCAGTCCCCATCCCATCAAATCGCGCAGGGTCATGTTAGCATTACCGCGCGATATGCTTAGCTGCGCCATTATCTCTTCGGTGGTCAGTTCACCAGGCGTAATCAGCAACAAGGCGTGTACTTGTGCCATAGTGCGGTTAATGCCCCACTCAGAACCTAACTTTCCCCAAGCCTCTATAAACTTCTGCTTAGCTTCCGGTAATTCCATATACAAATGTACATATTATCTTAAACTTTCAAAACTTACTGAAAGTTTTAATTAATTTTATTTAACCTGTTAAACTGGCAATGTATGCCATATGCACTTAAATAAAACCGTTGGCACTACCCATAAGTTACTCATCAAACGATTGTAACTTTGGCATCAGAAATAAGTTTAACGACTTACTGGCCTTCCGCCTCAAATCACTTAATGACACGCTGTATCATGACTGATATAAAATAGTGTAAAACGAAAGAGCCGACCTGATTGCCAAGGCCGGCTCTTTTGTTTTGTAATCAATCATTACTTATACAGCCTGTGGTGTATCCACTGCTTTAATAGCCATTACACGGGCATCAAACTCTTCGCCATGCACCAGGGCTTTGGCCTTGATACGCATTTTGTATACGTAAATGGTTTTCTCCGAGTATTCCAGAATATTGGCTACTGCCTCTACATCGGTAATTCCTAAACGCATCAGGGCAAAAATGCGCAAGTCAGTGGTGAGTACTTCGTGTTCTTTAGGCCATATCTGGTCTTTTTCGGCAAACAGGGAATTGAATGCGGTGATAAAGTTTGGGAATATCTTCAGGAACACATGATCGAAGGTATAAAACAGCGTTTCGCGTTCTTTTTTAATATTGATGTTATTGATGGTTACCTGGATATCATCATACTTTTTGATTGATAACTTGGTATCTATAGAGTGCTTCAGCTTTTCGAGCTTAGATATATAGCCCGAGATTACGTTAAAGAAATAGCCAATATAATCTTCCTTAATACGGGTATCTTCCTGCAGTTTGCCGTTAATGGCTTCCAGCTCCGTATTCTTATCTTCAATTATCTTTTCTTTAGCCTGTACCATTTTCAATTGTTTAAACAACTGGATGGTAATTGCAATTACACCCAGCGCCAAAACAGTGATCAGTACCAGGTAGGTCAGGAAACGGGTTCGCTCCTTTTCGGAATACGTTAGCTGCTGTGCCGCCACAATGGGCAAGACAGCGCTGATCTGGAACTGACGCTGGCGGGCGCCGTAAAACTCCGCGTCGGCCATTGCCTGCTGCAAAAAGTCGTACGCATTTTTGGTGTCTCCATTTTTGTATAGGAGTTCGGCCAGCCACAGTAAGGCAACCGTTTCTTTGGTGGACGACTGAATATCGCCGATAGCCGCCTCTATAAGCAAATCGGTACCCTTTTGCGGGTTAGAATCCATGTACAACTTACTTAAAGTTGATGTAACAATGGCGTACTGGTGGCGATCAAGCTTGCGCTTCAGTAAATTATTAAACTCTATTTCGGCAACCTCGTATTGCTTGTTTTTATAAGCTTTGTAACCTGTAAAATATATACGGTCAAAAGAACCGGCACTGCTGATGGCAATGGCCGAGTCGATATACTTATTGGCCAGCACCACATAATTGGGCGAGTAATGCCTGTCGTTATTAAACGCGGCAATATCATAATTAGCCCGGGTAAGCAATGTATAGTACTCCAGTTTCACACTGTCGGGCATGCGGCGAACATCAATCCCTTCCAGGTTATCAAATGCCTCTTTAAACAAACCTGATGAAAGCAGGATGAAAGTCACTTTCAGCTTTGCATAATCAGTCCGTACCTTGTTGTCCATTTGCTGGCTTAGCGCCTGCATTTTATCGGCATATACGTAAGCCGAATCATACTGGTAAGATCTGTATTCTTCGTAAATGCGGTTGCAAAAATTAAACTGCTGCTCGGCGTTGGCTGCCGGGGTTTGATGCAGCTGATTTTTCAACTGTTTAATTGCCGTTTCTTTTTGCTGATCATAAGTGCTTTTTTTATTGATCTCCGCTTTAAGTTTGTCTATCAGATCCGGGTCGCCCGAAAATGAAAAAGCAGCTTGCCCGCACAGTATTATCAATAAAATACACGAAGAAACAAATCTCATAAATTGGCAGTTAAACATGCGCAAAAGTAATGGGTATTAAGCAATAATAATAACAGAAAAGCCCCCGGCGCTAAAAACAATCAGCACCGGGGGCAATGCATAGCTATGCAAAAGATTAGTACGATAATACCATCTGGTTGCTGCTGTTGCTCATGGTTATAGTTTTAACATTGTGCCCTTCGGCCGCATTAATTACGCCTTGCGGATCAAACGAGGATACGGGTGTTAAAAAGGATACAAATTCGGTTTTTGTATTGGCCGATTTAGTATTGAGCGCAATTTTATCATTATCAGCAAAGCCATGTAACTGTACTTTGATGTACTTGAATTTGGAGCTTAAGCTACCCTCTGCTTTGGCAAATACAATCTGCTTTTTAACGGCATCATAAGCAATGGTCCTTTTATAAAAAGTACCGTTTTCGTAGTTGTAGCTTTCACCGTCATCTTCATAGTAAACAAAGCTATTGTTACGGTTGCCTTTGTAAACATGTACGGTTAACGTATCAGTAGGTTTTTCAGCAGTGCTTTGCACCAGCGATTGCATCGGGATAATGCTGCTTTCTTTTACAAACACCGGTAATTTTTGCGTAGTAACACGCATCATTTTTTCCTGCTTGCCGGTAATCAGGGCATCATTGTATAAATCATACCAATTGCCTTCCGGAAAGTATACGGTGCCGTAAGTATCCGCACTGGTGAACGGCGCAATCATAAAACCGTTGCCAAACTCATACTGGTTCTGGAACTGGGCGCTATATATTCTTTGATCGTGAGTATAGTTAATAGCCAGCGAGCGTACCACCGGGTGCCCATTTTGGGTAGCCTCATAAAAGGATGAATACAAATAAGGCAGTAAACGGTAACGCAGGTTGATATAGTTACGGGCGACTTCCAGCGCTTCTTCTCCAAAAGCCCACGGCTCGGCCGACTTGGTATTAACCCCGGTATGGTTACGGAAATACGGACTAAAGGCCCCTATCTGCATCCAGCGGGTATACAAAGCCACCGTTGGATTGCCGGTAAAACCGCCTATATCCATCCCGGTAAACGGCACCCCGCTTAAACCCAAACTGCTTAACAAGCGTACGCCTAACAGCATGTGGTCATCTTCGGCACGGTTATCACCGGTCCAGATGGCGGTGTAGCGTTGCAAACCAGCATAACCAGAGCGGGTTAATATGAACGGACGCTTGTTGTTCAGCGCTTTCCGGTAACCTTCATAACTGGCACGAGCCATCTCCAAACCATAAACGTTGTGGGCCTGCAGGTGAGATGCGTTTTGCCCTTCATAATTAAAAATTACGTTATCCGGCATTTTCTGGCCCCAGGTTGATATCTCATTCATATCATTCCAGATGCCGCTTACGCCTACATCAGCATATTTTTTTATTTGCGTATGCCACCAGTTACGTCCCTTTTCGCCGGTAAAATCGGGAAAATGGCACCAGCCCGGCCATACCTCGCCGGTATAGTTGGTGCTGTCGCTGTATTTGATGAAAATGTTGTTTTTCAAGCCGTCCTCAAATACTGGGTAACCCTGTTCGGTTTTCACGCCGGGGTCCACAATCAGGGTCAGCTTCAAACCCATATCTTTTAACCTGGCAGTCAGTTTAGCCGGATCAGGAAAACGATTTTTATCCCAGGTAAATACTTTGTATTTATCCATGTAGTGGATATCCAGCGTGATACCATCGGCCGGTATTTTCTTTTCGCGCAGGGTTTGCGCTATGCGATAAACCTCCGTATCAGGATAGTAGCTGTAGCGGTTTTGCTGATAGCCCAGGCTCCACAACGGCGGCATTTTCATGCGACCGGTTAAAGCCGTATATGAGGTGATGATGTCAGTCAGATGCTTGTGGTAAATGAAATAATAATTCATTTCGCCACCATGTGCCCCGAATGATGAGAAACGGTTGTTGCTGGCGCCAAAGTTAAAGTCGCTTTGGTAGGTATTATCCATAAATATACCGTAGTTCAGGTTGTGGTGAACACCGATATAGAACGGGATGGTTGAATAGATTGGGTCCTGATCGGTACGGTAACCGAAGGTATCGGAGTTCCAGTTGGTATAGCCGTTACCCTTGCGATCCAAGTTGCCTGTCTTTTCGCCCAGACCAATGAAGTGCTCACCATCCTGCATGTGCTTATAGGTGGTTACCGATTCATTTACCCAGGATGTTGACAAGCCTTTCTCATCCTGACTGATCACTTTACCATCCAGCGTGTAAAACGTAGCAGCGAAAGGTTTTTTGCTGATTATGAGTTTTAACGAGTCGGTAGTGATGCTTACCTCGTTATCATTTTGGTTGATGGTAGCCTTGGTTTGCTGTGGCTTGGCAATCACGGCGAATGAAAAATCGGCCGCTAAGGGCTGTTTATCCACACGCATTCTGATGACCGACGGACTGTACACCGTAACCTCGGCAAAGGCATTTTGGGTGGCTATTTTAACCTGCTGCCCATTTATTTGAACGTTGCTGACGTTGCCCGCGCTCTTTACGGCCCCGCTTTGCGCATAAGCTGTTCCGGCTAACAAAGCAGTTAAGAATGATATAGAAAATGCTCTTAACAATGGTTTGTTCATGAGTTTATTTTTTATTTAAGACAAAAAATAGCCATCATAAAAAGACATTCGCTTTTGGCAGTCTCTCCATGATGGCTACAATAAATTAAAGAGCTGCTTTATAACTTGTCGATAGTATAAGACATGGTGTTAAGATCTACATGTATTTTATACTTACCTGGTGCAACCGGAATATTGGTATCACCGCCGGCGATAAGTTTGCCAGCAACGCCCCCATAGTTTTCATCCCATGTTTTACCGGTAGTAAACTTGAACAAAACAGTAGCATCATTACTTGTAAAAGTTACCTCACCATCATAAATTTTATTACTGGTAGGAGAACTGATAGTCTGAATATCATCAGAAGCAGGATTCCATCCCTGATAAGATCCGGGCAGATATAAGTACGATGTTTTAGAATACGGTGTAACGGTTAAAGTTAGTGCGTTTGAGTAGGTAGCATCAGCGTTGGCAGCTATTGCCGATTTAACTCTTATTTCTACCTGTGTTTCTACACCATCGGCTAAACCTAAATTATGCAAGGCTGTGTTTAGCGCATCAACAGTAATAACAGTAGATGGAACCGCTGCTGCAATTTCGGTTGGACGGGTAAAATTATTACCTTTCTTATCAACCTGCAGCGTATAGGTTACTACAGCCTTTGTACCACTAACAGAGGTTTCGGGAAAACTAAAAGTCACTGCTGTGTTTGCTGCTGTTTCTAATGACAGAGCCGGTGCTGTAGTGCTTGCCGTAAGTGTACCTGTACTCCCTAATGAGGAGTAGGCTTTGGTTTCATCCTTTTTGCATGATGACAGCATGAGCAGCATGATACTGCTCAGTGCTAAAATGGAGATAAATATCTTTTTCATAATTAAGCCTGTGTTTGGTTAGTAGCCTGCCTTACTTACGCAAAGCAGGCTACAGGTCAATTAATATCCCGGGTTCTGTTGCAGATTAGGGTTATTGGTAATATCACTGTTGGGTATAGGAAACAGGTTACGGGTAGCTTGTACACCTCTGCCATCGCGCACGCCGCCTTTCCATGGCCACAGGTACGAACCTGATGTGAATAAGCCATAGCGAATTAAATCCGTGCGGCGGAAACCTTCCCAGTACAATTCACGACCTCTTTCATCTAAAATACTGTTTAATGTAATGCTGCTTACATTGCCGTTGGTGCTTCCATTGTAAGCACGGGTACGCAACTGGTTAATGTATTGCAAAGCGGTGTTGTTATTACCACCTGTGCCACCTCTTAATGTAGCTTCAGCATAAACCAGATACATTTCGCCCAAACGGAACAGCGGAAAGTCTGTAGAACAGAAGGTACCACCTGATGATGGTGCTGCTTTACCGTCAGATAACAGGTTTTTAAATTTAACCACGGCCACCCCCTGGGTAAAATCGTTCACGTTGCTGATCTCCAGGTTTGATCCATAGAAAATAGCACGTTTGTCCGTATTACCGCTCCGATCGCTGAACAACAGCGGCAAATTGCGGGTACTGCGGTTACCACCCCAGCCACCGTTAGGGATACCATAGTTGGCCGGCCCCATATCAGAATTTACAGAAGCATTGATAATAAAGGTTGTACCTCCATAATTTTGTGTATTTACACCATCATAGTTTACAGACAGGATGGTTTCGGTGTTGCCTACATTGTTATCTGCCAAAAACAATTTCTGATAGCTTGATTGCAGGGTGTAACCAGCACCAATAACCTTGTTTGCATAGGTAATAGCATCTGTATATTTAGCATTACCGCTACCTAAGTAAACCTCTGCATTCAGGTACATACGGGCTAGCAATGCCCATGCAGCAGCCTGATCGGCACGGCCATACTCATTTTGGCGGGGTGCTACTAACTGTGTTTCTAAAGCTTTCAGTTCTGATTCGATATAAGCAAACAGCTTATCTCTGGTAATGCGTGCTGGAAAGAAGCTTTTATCGCCAATTGGTGAGTTTTCATCAATAAACGGTGGGTTGCCAAACAGATCCATTAACACCCAATACTGGTAAGCTCTTAAAAAACGAGCCTCCGCACGGTAGTGGCGTATGTTTTCGGCATCGGTACCGGTAATACCACGGCTGCTTAATTTCTCATCAGTTGATTCTTTGATGAATGCGTTGGCTACCGTAATCTGGTATACGCAACGGTTGTACAAACCATTAAGCAAGGTGTTGTTACTGCTCCAGCTCAGGTTATGAAAATCAGGCACATCGGTATTGTTCCAGGCGCAAAGAGCTTCCTCTGTAGTCCACTCCTGCGCGCTCCAGAATAAGCGCACAAAATCAGACGTACCGGCATCAATGTTACCCAAATCGGAACTGCCCGAACCGGTGCTGCCGGTAAGCGCAAATGCACCGTATACTTTTGCAAGCGCTTGCTTGTATCCTACCGGTGTGCTAAACACAGCTTCATTTGTAGTAGCATTGGTTGGCATACGGTCCAGATCTTTTTTGCAGGATGTTAAACCTATAGTGCATAAAGCAGTGAGGCTTAAAAATCTTACTATATTCTTTTTCATAATATCTTCTCTAATCTTTAATTAGTTTAAAAACCCAGGTTTAAGCTTAAAGTATAAGTTCTTGGTCTTGGATAAAAGCGATTATCGATACCACCTGAAATCTCAGGATCCAGACCTTTATACTTGGTGATCACAAACACATTCTGCACGTTGGCACCAATATTTAACCTTAAACCTTTGTATACTTTACCAAAGTCATAAGCCAAACCGGCGTTGTCCATTCTCAGGAAAGATGCGTTTTGCACATAGTAGTCAGACAGGTAAGTACTGTTAGTGAACCCAGTGTTCAGAATGTCGCGGTTAGCATTGTTATTAAAGTTACCCGCAGTGCTGATCAGCACGTTTTGCGTACCTAAGTTTGAGGCAACGTTATTGTAAAGATAGTTACCGATGTTGGCACGTAAAAGGGTGCTTAATGTCCATTTTTTGTAGTTGAACGCCGTGTTGAAGCCCATAATAAATTTAGGGAACGGCGATTTGTACTGGTACAGATCACTGCTGTTTACTTCGCCATCACCGTTACGGTCTACAAACACGCCTTGCAGCGGCTTGCCAGTTTTAGAGTCATACACCTGCTGGTATACATAAAATGCATTTGGTGAATAACCTACCGACTGGATTTGCACAGTAGTACCGGTACCACCTGCAATGCCGCCAACCAGGTTACCTACCGAGCTGTTGTTGTTACCGTTCACAGCCAGGTTAGTGATTCTGTTATAGTTGTAAGCAATGTTATAGTTAACGGTCCAGTTAATGTCTTTGGTTTTAACTGCAACTGCATTCAGGTTTAACTCAATACCGCGGTTCACCATGTTACCTACGTTGGTTACCAAACCGTTAGTAAAGTTGGTACCAGCTGGTATCAACACGTATGATAACAGGTCTTTGGTGTTTTTGTAATAAGCATCAATGCTACCGCTGATGCGCTGGTTAAAGAAACCAAAATCGAAACCCACGTTAGTGGTTTGCGTAGTTTCCCATTTTAAGCTGTTATCAAAAAAGTTCGGCGTATACATGTTGTAAAACTGATTACCAAACTGGTACTGCGAATCATTATTACTCAAGTAATAAGTTGGCAGGTAACGGTACAGGTAATCATTACCCAAATCCTGCTGACCGGTAACACCATAGCTTACACGCAGTTTCAGGTCAGATACAGTCTTGGATTCTTTAAGGAAGTTCTCATCGCTGATACGCCAGGTGAACGCTGCTGACGGGAATACACCCCAGCGCTTATCCGGTGAAAAACGAGACACACCATCCGTACGGATCGAACCGGCAAAGATATACTTGGTATTGAATGTATAAATCAAACGGCCATAATATGATTCAAGCGTATTACGCGGAATATCGTATGCAAAAACCGGCATGCTACCGTCAATTAAAGCACCTGCTGCCGAGTAACGTGGGTAGTTACGGTTAACAGTACGGAAATCGTAGTAACCATAACCCGCAGTTGCGTTGATATTGCTCTTGATTGATTTAATATCACTGGTATAGTTCAGGTAGAATTCGCCGGTGGTGTTATAATTTTTCTGGTGCGATTGATAGCTTGAACCGGCAGTTGAATATGACTGTGCAGCAGTAGCCGGCACAAATACGCTACCTGCACCTTTCGACAAATCGTAGCCTAAGTTCAGGTTAGCACGCAAAGCTTTCAGGAACGGAAAACGGTAATCGGCTGTGAAGTTACCAAAGCTGCGGTAAGTATCAGCCCCATCTTGTTTGTCGTTCAACAAAGCAACCGGGTTGCGGGGCGCGTTTGGATTTAAGTTAATTACACCATTGCTGCCAGTAGTATACCACTCTGTATAACCGTTAAACGGACTTGCAGCGTTATAAACAGGCTGGGTTGGATCAAAAATTACGGCAGCGCCAATAGCGTCCTGATTACCGAAACGGCTTTTTGCATAAGTACCATTCAGGTTGAAATCAAGCTTCAAAGCATCGTTGAAAAACTTTGGGCTTAAACGGATTGCTGCTGTGGTACGTTTTAAATTATCGGTTTTTACTAAACCGTTAGCATCCAGGTAACCAACTGATATACGGTACGGAACTTTTTTGGTTGTACCCGATACGCTGAAGTTGTTATCAGAAGTGAAGGCACTACGGTAAATTTCGTCTTGCCAGTCGGTGTTGGCTGTACCCAAATAAGAAGATCTGTTGGTACCGTTGGCTGCGTCATACGCTTTAACATAGTTGCGTATTTCATCAGCGCTCAATACATCCACCTTATTACGGATAGTCCCGATTGAGTTTTTGGTTGAGAAAGTGAATTGCGGCGCACCTGATGTACCTTTTTTAGTGGTGATGATAATAACACCGTTAGATGCCCTGGAACCATAAATAGCGGTTGATGCAGCATCCTTCAATACAGTGAAAGATTCGATATCATCGGGATTGATCAAAGCAAGCGGGTTTGACGCGCCTGAGATACCGCTGTTGCTTACCGGCACACCATCAATCACAATCAAAGGATCGTTGCTGGCATTTATAGAAGCCCCCTGGCGGATACGGATAGTAGCACCTGAGCCCGGCTGACCACCATTGGTAGTAACCGCTACGCCTGCCACTTTGCCTTGGATAAGCTCGGCCGGGGTGGTAGTGGTCCCTTTCTGGAAGTCTTTAGATGATACGGTTGATATTGCACCGGTAGCTTCTTTACGCGTAGACGTACCGTAGCCGATCACCACCACTTCATTCAGTGATTTGCTTTCGGGCGTTAGCTGAAAGTTTTCGGTAACGGCTGCACCTGCAGTTACGGTAACTGATTTTTTTAATGCCGAATACCCTACAAACTGGGCAGACACTGTGTAGGTGCCCGGCTTAACATTATTAATGCGGTAAACACCGTCAATAGATGTAGTTGCACCCTGGGTAGTACCAGTAATGCTTACGCTAACACCGGGTAAAGTTTCGCCTTTTTCGTCGAGCACTGTACCGGTGATAGCACCTGTTTGGGCATAGGCGGCTATACTGCTCAGTACAAGCGCCACGCAAACAAGCATGTATTTTTTAAGATAGTTTTGCTTCATACAACTTAAATTTTGCTGTAAAAACTTAGTAGTTATAAAATAATTGGTTAATAGGGATCCTGTTGGACAGTGCATACTGCCCATTAATTTGAAATTTGACTGTTTACTTTCTCAGGTGGTATTGATTTTTAGGATGGGGAATAATTGGGTCATATAATCAGGGTTTATTTGGTTAGTTCAAGAATGTACTCGCCTTTGGCCGGCACAGTCACATTTTGGGTTACGGGCATCTGCTTACCTGTTATTACATCGCGCCCCTGGGTGTTGCCTTTAATCACATCCACAAAGCGGTTCATCTGCACGGTTTTGTCTGAATTTGTTCCGTTCAGCATCACCAGCACGGTTTTATCATCTTTGATACGGGCATACACATACACGCCGGTGCCATCAACCACATAGTGTATCAGTTTGCCCTGGGCTATGGCCTGGTTACCTTTACGCCACTGCAATAGTTTTTGCATATAATCCCAGGCCTCATTCTGCTTAGCCGTACGGCCACCAGCGGTAAAGGCGTCTGTTTGGTCGCCGTTCCAGCCACCCGGAAAATCGGTGCGTACATAGCCGTCACTTTTGGCTTTTTTGCCGTCCATCAAAATTTCGGTACCGTAATAAATTTGTGGTATGCCACGGGTAGTAAGCAAAAAGGCAAGGGCTTGCTTATACCGGCGCAGGTCGGGATCATCGCTGCGGGCAAAACGATCCAGATCATGATTATCCAGAAAGGTCAGGATATTGCTCTGGTCTGCAAACATAAAATCCTGTGCAATCTCCTCATAAATCTTAAATAGCGGACTACCCTCTCCTACCTCATCGTTCTTGGTATAATCAAAAGCATTATTGGCAATAAACGTTAATGGAAAATCCATCACTGTTTTCAGGTAAGTATTTCCGGTTTTATTAAGTGCCGAACCTTTTTGCCACCATGATGATGCAGAAGAACGGCCATACCACGATTCGCCTACAATGTTAAACTGCGGATACTCGGCCTGAACTTCCTTACACCAACGGGCCATAAAATCGTAATCGGGGTATGGATAGGTATCCTGACGGATGCCATCAATACGGGCATATTCAATCCACCAGATACTATTCTGAATAAGGTAAGTAGCCAAGTGGCGGTTACGCTGATTCAGATCGGGCATTTCTTTTACAAACCAGCCGTTAATCAGTATATCCTTATCAATAGGAGCCGCATGCGGGTCCATCAGTGTGTATTTGGCATGGTTGGTTTGCACATAGTTGCCGCTATTGTTATTAATCCAGTCTTTCGATGGCAAGTCATTCATCCACCAGTGGGAGCTGCCGCAGTGGTTAAAAATCATATCCATCACCACTTTCATGCCTTTGCGGTGCATGCTGGCAGTCAGGTCACGAAACTGCGTGTTGGTTCCAAAGCGCGGGTCAATGTTGTAAAAATCGGTAATGGCATAGCCATGGTATGAGCCGCCGGGCATTCTGTTTTCCTGAACCGGATTAAGCCATACGGTGGTAAAGCCCAGGTTTTTGATATAATCCAGATGCTGAGCAATACCCTCTAAATCGCCACCATGGCGTGCGTTTGGATCCTGGCGGTTTACCTGAACATCTTCTAAAGCATCGTTCCCTGCATTGCCATTAGCAAAACGGTCGGGTGTAATCAGGTACATAACATCAGCCTGACTAAAACCGGCCGCACCCTCTTTGTGCGTACGTGCCAGTAATTGGTAGTTATAACTCAGGGTTTGCTGCCCTTGCTTAAACTGCATTTTGATAGTGCCGGGCTTGGTAGCAGGCGCAATATTGAGGTAAATAAAAAGATAGTTGGGATTATCGGTGCGGGCAATTTCCTTAACGGTAATACCGGGATAAGTAAAAGATGGCTGTGTTTTACCAATGCCCTTACCATACACCATAACCTGGAGGGTAGTATTTTTCATACCGGTCCACCAGCTGGCAGGCTCAACACGGGTAATCTCTGCAGCTCTGGTCTGCAAAAAACTAACGGCAAATACAATACAAAGTATTATTCTTCTCATTCGGTTAATAACAATATCACCAGTCACAAACGGTAAAATCAAGCAAAAAGCCCCGCCAGTAAAGCATTGAGCTTAATCCTAACTTTTACAATTGTCGGTAAGTTTAATTCGGTTAATTGGTATACTTATAATTGAAACCTGCGACAAGCATCACACGTCTCCTTAATAAACATGATGCAAATTAAGTTCACAAAAACAGCAGCTTATTCTTCTTTATCAAAAATTTAAGCTTTTTAAGCTTTTTCAAAACACAAGACACTGTATATCAATGCTCTAAAAAACACCGTTATCGAAAAAATATAATGGGTTTATAGCCTTATATATCGATTGCAATCCGCATTAATCACAATATCAATCTCAATCCGCAGCAGTACTTCCCCAACTTGTCCAATTAATTCCAAACAGTTTTCAGTGGATAAATAGACAGGCTCAATGTGCCTGTCATTTTACCTACAGTCGTTAAACTCTTTTTGTAATTAAAACTTATCAGGCAAAAACCTAAAGATTTCATTTTTACGAAACCATGATGGTTTGGTTGCGCAGGTTTCTTCACTAATCACACTTCTCATTCACGCGATGTAATAATTGATGATATAAGTATTGCATAGAAGTTAAACACTCCCTACCTTTCCCCCATATTTAACCTCTACACTATGAGTAGTTCCTATTCATTATCACCAGCCGCTAAAAAAACAACGATAGTTGGCTTTGGTATCATTGTTTGCTTATTAGGTGCATACCTGTTGTTACGAAACCGCCACAAAGGCAACGTTAACCCGGAGTTTAGCAAATACATAGAATCCTACACGGCGGGCAGCATATCCCGGCGGAGCCCGATCCGAATCAAGCTGTCTAACCAAGTTGAAACAAGCCATGCCAAAAACGAACCGGTAAAAGATGGTGTATTCGATTTTTCGCCTTCGGTAAAAGGTAAGGCCTATTGGGTAGATGCACAGACCATTGAGTTTAGACCTGACGAGGAGCTTAGTCCGGATAAAAATTACGATGTAGATTTTGATCTGGATGCAATAACCAAAGTGCCCGACGAGTTTGAGAACTTTAAGTTCAGCTTTGCAACGCTTAAGCCCGATTTTACCGTTACCTACAACGGACTGCAATCGGCCACCAACACATCGTTAGATAAGATGAAGTTTACCGGCATCATCCAAACTGCCGACACCGAGGATGATGCTAAGATCGAAAAACTGATTTCGGTACGTTATGCATCAGCTACGCCTGTTACCTGGCAGCATAACGAGCTTACCCGCACACACCAGTTTACCATCAACAATATCAAACGCCCGGCAGCAACCGGCGCAGAAATGGAAGTAAGCTACAATGGCGACGCACTGAACGTGGACAACAAAGCCAGCAGCGAAAAGGTGGAAATACCTGCCGTAGGCGATTTCAAAGTACTGGGCATCCGCGCCGTGCAGGACCAGGAACAGTACGTACTGGTACAACTATCCAACCCGATACTGGTTGGGCAGGAACTGAACGGCCTTGCCGGCATCAGCAACATGGCCGACCCTGCCTATACAATTGATGGCAGCACCATTAAAATTTATGCACCCGATAGATTAGAGGGTAATTACACCGCCTTTGTGAATGAAGGTATTGAAGACATTACGCAGAAAAAGATCACTCAAGGTTACACTGGCAATGTGTTTTTTGAAAACCGGCAGCCATCGGTAGTTATTCCGGGCAAGGGCGTTATACTGCCGGATTCGGGCCGGTTAATGATGCCTTTTGAAGCCGTGAACCTTAAAGCTGTGGATGTAAGCATCATCAAGATTTATGAGAATAACGTTCCGCAATACTTCCAGGCCAATGGTTTCGATGGAAATTACCAACTGCGCCAGGTAGGTAAACCCATCATCCAGAAAACTATCCGTTTGGATGACGACAAGGGTTTGAACCTGAATAAGAAAAACCGTTTTATGCTGGATATTGATCACCTGATGCGCACCGAACCAGGCGCTATATACCGGGTGGTGATCGGTTTCCGTAAGGAGTATTCTTTATATAACTGTACAGCACGCCAATCAGGTTCAGCCAAATCCGATAACGAAGAGGGCGAGTATTATGAGGGTAATGAAGGCGAAGATAACAGCGGGCAGATTGATGAGGATGATGACTTTTGGCAGCGTTATGATAACTACTATCCCGAAGGCTACCAGTGGGATGAGCGCGATAACCCTTGCAATACATCTTACTATACCAAGGAGCGCTGGGCTACGCGCAACATCATTGCCTCCAATATTGGCCTTATTGCCAAACGCGGCAGTGATAACAGCATGCTGGTGGCCGTTACCAATATATTGGATGCGCAGCCCATGTCGGGCGTTACGCTTGAACTGCTTGATTACCAAAAACAGGTTATCTTTAAAACCACATCAGATGGCGATGGCCTGGCCCGTTTCGAGCTGAAGCGCAAGCCTTACCTGCTGGTTGCTAAAAATGGTGATGAACGCGGCTATTTAAAACTGGACGATGCCAGCAGCTTGCCACTGTCTCGCTTCAATGTAGGTGGCGAAACCGTACAGCACGGCTTAAAAGGCTTTATTTACGGCGAACGAGGCGTATGGCGCCCAGGTGACTCCATATTTGTTTCGTTTATTTTAGAAGATAAGCAGAAGCTGCTCCCGGCCGATCACCCGGTTGAATTTGAACTGTATAACCCAATGGGGCAACTGTACCGCCGCATTACCCGCACCAGTGCTACAGATGGCTTTTACAGTTTCCATACCGCCACAACTACATCCTCCCCTACCGGCAACTGGACAGCCAAGGTAAAAGTGGGCGGTGCGGTATTTGAGAAAAACATCAAGGTGGAAACCATTATGCCCAACCGCCTGAAGCTGAACCTAAGCTTTAACGGACAGGCTGAACTGACCAAAGGCAACACCACGCAGGGCAATCTGAATGCCCGCTGGCTGTTTGGCGGTATTGCGCAGAACCTCAAAGCCAAGGTGGATGCGTTTGTATCACCACAAAAAACGGCCTTTAAGCATTTTGAAGGATACGAGTTTGACGACCCTACCCTGGCTTTTAACACGCAAACCCAAACCGTATTTGACGGCCGGCTGGATGCCAATGGCAACGCCCCGGTTAATGCCGATATTAATATTGACAAGCAGGCTCCGGGTCAGCTTCGGGCCAACTTTGTAGTGAAGGTGTTTGAACCGGGCGGCAATTTCAGCATACAGCAGGTTACCCTGCCCTATAATGTTTACAGCGGCTATGTAGGCATCAAGGTACCTGAAGGCAGCAGCACCATAAACAATATGCTCACTACCGATGCCAACCATAGTATTGATATTGCGGCATTGAATACACGCGGCCAGTTATGGGGCGGTGCACATAACGTACAAGTTGAGCTTTATAAAATAAACTGGCGCTGGTGGTGGGACGAAAGCGGCGACGAGCTGAGCAACTTCACCCAAGACCAATACAACAAATTGATTAAGGTTGAGAACCTGACCTTATCCAATGGCCGCGGCAAATGGAACCTGCATGTAAACAAGGCAGACTGGGGCCGATACCTGATACGGGTAAAAGACCTGCAAACCGGCCACTCAACCGGTAAAATCGTTTACGTTGACTGGCCTAACTGGTCGGAGCGCTTGCAGCAGGATAACCCGACCGAGGCAGCCATGATATCATTTACTGCGGATAAGAACAAGTACCGCGTTGGTGAAGAAGCTACCCTGACCATACCTACCGGCGCTAATGGCCGGGCGTTGATTAGCATCGAGAATGGCAGCCATATTTTAAAAACAGCCTGGATCAATACCGAAAAAGGCCAAACCCGTTATCAATTCAAAATTGAACCGGGCATGGCGCCTAATATTTTTGTGAACGTAAGCCTTTTGCAGCGACATGCGCAAACGCTGAACGATTTGCCTATCCGCATGTACGGCGCTATACCGTTAGAGGTGGAAGATCCGGAAACTATCCTGAAACCGGTGATCACCATGCCGGATAAGATCAGGCCCGAAACGCAATCGGCCATTACCGTATCCGAAGCATCGGGCAAGGAAATGACCTATACCATTGCCCTGGTGGATGAAGGCCTGCTGGATCTTACCAACTTCAAAACCCCCGATCCGCATTCTGCATTTTATGCCCGCGAGGCGCTGGGCGTTAAAACCTGGGATTTGTTTGATTATGTGATCGGCGCCTACGGCGGCGGGCTGGAACGCATCCTGAGCATTGGTGGTGACGGTACGGCGGGTACCAATAAAAACGTATCGGTAAACCGCTTCAAACCAGTAGTAAAATTCATGGGGCCGTTCCGCCTGGGTAAAGGCGACAAGCAAACGCACAAGTTTACCCTGCCGCAGTATATCGGCTCGGTAAGGGCCATGGTGATTGCAGGGCATGCCGGCAGCTATGGCTTTGCCGATAAACAGGTGGCCGTTAAAAAACCTCTCATGATACTGGCCACCCTGCCACGTGTGCTGGGTCCGTCAGAAAAAGTACAATTGCCGGTTACCGTTTTTGCGATGGAAAACAACATCAAAAATGTAACTGTGCGGGTACAATCCAACGCCTTCAGCAACCCGGGCAGCAGTTACCAAAAAACGGTAAGCTTTGCCAAACCCGGTGATCAGTTGGTTTCTTTTGATTTGGATGTGAAGGATTTTGTGGGTGTTGGTAAGGTAAAAATCATCGCCCAAAGTGGCAGCGAAACCGCGGCCTACGATGTGGAACTGAACGTGCGCAACCCTAATCCGCCGATTACCCGAATTACAGAAAAAGAACTGCGCCCCGGCGAAGTCTGGAGTACAGCATACGCTGCTATCGGCATGGCGGGCACCAACAAAGCCACGCTGGAGGTATCGTCCATCCCGGCACTTAACCTGTCAAAACGGTTAAGCTACCTCGTGCAATACCCGCACGGCTGTGTAGAGCAAACCACCTCGTCGGCATTCCCGCAATTGTATCTGGGCCAGCTGATCGATTTGTCGCAACGTCAGAAAGCTGAAACTGACCGTAATATCAAGAGCACGATTGCCCGGCTCAACGGCTTCCAGTTGCCCAACGGCGGGCTCACCTACTGGCCAGGTTCGGGCGATGCGGATGAATGGGGTACCAACTATGCCGGCCACTTTATGCTGGCAGCGCAGGCCAAGGGCTACAACCTGCCGGTTGGCTTTATAGACCAGTGGAAACGCTATCAGAAACAAAGAGCCCTTGCCTGGGCGCCCGATTCGCGCAGCTTTTACGGCGCTGATCTGACACAGGCTTACCGTTTGTACCTGCTGGCACTGGGCCGCGCACCCGAACTTGGGGCAATGAACCGCCTCAAAGAGTTTAAATACCTGAGCCCCGAAGCCCGCTGGCGACTGGCGGCCGCCTACAAACTGGCCGGCCAGCCCGAGGTAGCCAACCGTATGGTGGCCAAACTGCCAACCGAATTAAAACCGTACAACCAGCTTTACGGCACCTACGGCTCCGACCTGCGCGATGAGGCCATGATACTGGAAACCCTTACCCTGCTTGGGCAGCGGCAAAAGGCTGCAGGCTTGTTGCGCACGGTAGCTACACACCTATCGCAGGATAGCTGGTACAGCACGCAAACCACGGCTTACTCATTGCTTGCGGTTGCGCAGTACTGTGGAGCTAATAAAGCCGGCAACAAATTACAGTTCAATTTGAACGGTAAAACGACAGTTAACTCGCAATCGTACCTGTGGCAATCGGCACTGGCTGCGAATGGCGGCAGGGCACAACTGGCTAACAAGGGTAATAATGTATTATATGTGCGCCTGATACAGCAGGGGCAGCCTTCAACCACACAGGATGTGGAATCGCGCATTAATCCAGATGTATTACAGATGGACGTGCAATATTATACCATGACCGGTAAGCTGATCGATCCATCAACTCTAAAACAGGGTACCGACTTTGTGGCACAGGTAACGCTGAAAAACCCCGGACAGCGCGGCCGTTATGATAACATGGCGCTCACGCAGATCTTCCCTTCGGGCTGGGAGATACTCAATACCCGCATGCTGAACAACGATGAAGTGTTTAAATCCTCGCCGTCCGACTATCGCGGTATTCGCGACGACCGGGTGAACACTTACTTTAGTTTGGGCGAGCACCAGCAGGTTACCTACTATGTAATGCTCAATGCGGCCTACACCGGTCGCTATTACCTGCCGGCCACCTATTGCGAAGCCATGTACGATGCCAGCATCAACGCCTTACAAAAAGGCCTGTGGGTTGAGGTGGTGAAGTAAATCATGTTAACTCTATAAAAGCCTCCCGTCATGCCGAACTGGTTTCGGCATGACGGATAAGGTTATCTCTCATTCCGCATTTCCGGTTCACACTTAGGTGTACCACTTTTAAAGTGGTACAAAGCGGAACAAACCGGTACACTCCGGAACAGTTGGTACACTTTGGTACACCCAAAACGCTGTTTGCAGCACGCAGGGGCCGTTCAAAAAAAATGGTACACTTTGGAACACCCGGTACAGTTCGGTACAGGTATTTATACTCGTGACACGATCTTGTCAGTACCTGAATTCTATTAATTTTGCCGCATCAATCATGCATCGACGCTTAAAACGCTTATATCAAAGTCCGAAAAGGCTCGCAGCAATCATCATAATCATGATTGCCTTGCTTGCTTTTTGGCTTTGCTTGCCGCGCCCTTTGTTTAAGCGACCTACATCTTATGTAATTGACGATGATCGGGGGCTGCTGCTGGGGGCCGCCATTGCGGCTGATGGGCAGTGGCGTTTTCCATATGACGATTCCGTGCCCGATAAATTCAGGCAATGCATTATCACTTTCGAGGATAAACGTTTTACATACCATCCGGGTGTGGATCCGCTGGCTTTCGGGCGGGCCATCAGGCAAAACCTAAAGGCGGGGCATGTAAGCAGTGGCGGTAGCACCCTTACCATGCAGGTAATACGTTTAGCTACGCACCACAACCGCACCATCTGGAACAAGCTGCTGGAAATGATAATGGCCCTGCGGCTGGAACTTACTTACAGCAAAAAAGAAATACTGGCGCTGTATACCAGCAATGCACCGTTTGGCGGTAATGTGATTGGGCTCAATGCAGCTTCGTGGCGGTATTTTGGCCGTAGTCCGGCGCAACTGTCCTGGGGCGAAATGGCCGCTATGGCGGTACTGCCCAACTCGCCGGCGCTGGTGCATCCGGGTAAAAACCGTACCACGTTATTAAAAAAACGCAATCAGCTACTGGATAAACTTTACGAGCAGAAGGTGATAGACCAGAGCACTGCCCAACTGGCCAAGCTGGAACCCATGCCCGATAAGCCCTTGCCCCTGCCTCAGATAGCGCCCCACCTGCTTGAGCGTTTCAAGGCCGAACACCGTGGCAACGGGCAAACCGGTACGCGCGTACGTACCACGCTTAAAGCCGAGCTGCAGCAACAGGTAAGCGATATTCTGGAACGACACCACCGCGTATTGCGTGCAAACCAAATCAACAACATAGCCGCCGTAGTACTGAATGTGGAAACCGGCGCAGCGCTGGCTTATACAGGTAACGTTTACCACCCTGACGAAGCGCAGCTGGAAAGCCATGTTGATGTAATAAACGCACCGCGCAGCCCCGGCAGCACATTAAAACCTTTGCTCTATGCAGCCATGCTACACGACGGTTTTATTTTACCTAATACGCTTGTACCCGACATCCCTACCCAGATTGCCGGCTATCATCCCGAAAATTATGATTTGGGTTACGATGGCGCTGTTCCGGCATCCAAGGCATTGGCCCGTTCGCTGAATGTGCCTGCTGTAAAGATGCTGCAAAAGTATAAGTATGAGCGTTTTTATGATGTATTGAAGAAAACCGGCATCAGCACCCTCAACCAGCCTGCCGATCATTACGGCTTATCCCTTATTTTGGGCGGCAGCGAAAACACGTTGTGGGAACTCACGGGGGCCTATGCCAGCATGGCCCGGGTGCTAAACCATTACAACCGGCACAAAGGCGGGTATGATGCGGCGGATTATCACTCCCCCGTTTATCAACTTCTGAAAACCAAAAATCATCAGCCTGAAAAGAATGGCCTGTTAGATGCCGGATCGATATATTATACCCTGCAAGCTATGGAAGAGGTAATGCGCCCCGGCGAGGAAATGCTATGGCAGCAGTTTGGCTCCACCCAGCGCGTAGCCTGGAAAACCGGCACCAGCTTTGGCTTTCGCGATGGCTGGGCCATAGGCATCACCCCCAAATATGTTGTGGGCGTATGGGTAGGCAACACCACCGGCGAAGGCCGCCCTAACCTAACAGGTATCAATACCGCAGCGCCGGTGCTGTTCGAAATCTTTCGCCTTTTGCCGGTTAGCCGGGAGTGGTTTGCAGAACCTGAAGGCGCACTGGTAAAAATAAAAGTATGCCGCGAAAGCGGTAACCGCGTGGGTGAATATTGTGAACACCCTGATGATGCCTGGGTGCCTGCCGCCGGACTCAAATCGCCGGTTTGCCCCTACCACCAGTTGGTACATCTGGATGCTACCGGCAGCTGGCAGGTAACGGCCGATTGCGAATCGCCCGACCGTATCCTTAACCGGAAATGGTTTGTACTGCCCCCCTCTATAGAGTATTATTACAAAACAAAAAATTATCAATATCACACGTTGCCCCCTTTCAGAAATGATTGTGCCGTAGCGGATAAGGCGCAGCCTATGGAAGTGATTTACCCTCGTAATGATGCAAAAGTGTACATCCCCATCGAGGCCGACGGCACACGCGGCAAGATGATTTGTAACGCAGCCCACAGCCAGCCCGGCACTAAAATATTCTGGCACCTGGACGACCATTACGCGGGCGAAACGCACGATTTTCACCAAATGGCAATTAGTCCGCCGGCGGGCAACCATGTACTTACCCTGGTAGATGCTACCGGCAACACGGTAAGCGTAAGGTTTAGGGTGCTGGATAAGGAGAAGTGATCAATTTACCCGTAGATACCATAAGTTGTGACAATGCGTTTATAATTTGATTTAACTAAATTAACGTACCTTTGCACATTGCTGCTTTAGCTAAGCAGCGTACCGGATTTATGAAGATTTTAGTTACCGGCACTGCCGGTTTTATTGGTTTTTATGTGGCCCAAAGGCTGGCCGAATTGCAGTACGATATTGTTGGGGTGGATAATATCAACACTTACTATGATACTGCTCTTAAACACGGTCGCCTGCGCGCATCGGGCATTGAGGTTGACCAGCTACAGGACAACCAACCGCTGCAAAGCACCAAATATCCTAACTACAGCTTTATAAAACTGGATATTGCAGACCGTGCCCAGATGGAAAGTCTGTTTCAAAGCCACCAGTTTGATGTGGTTTGCCACTTAGCAGCCCAGGCAGGTGTACGCTACTCCATCACCAATCCGCACGATTATGCACTGAGCAACCTTTCGGGTTTTCTGAACATTTTGGAAGGCTGCCGTAATGCCGGCACTATTCAGCACCTGGTGTATGCCAGCAGCAGCAGCGTTTATGGGTTGAACAGCAATACACCGTTTTCGGTACATGACAGTGCCGCACACCCGGTTAGCTTATATGCAGCCAGCAAAAAAAGTAACGAGATGATGGCGCACAGTTATAGCCATTTGTACAATATACCCACTACAGGTCTGCGCTTTTTTACCGTTTATGGGCCATGGGGCCGCCCGGATATGGCTTACTTTAAATTTGCTGATGCCATTATTCAGGGTAAACCCATTGATGTGTACAACAACGGCGAAATGAAACGCGACTTTACTTATGTTGATGATATTGTAGAAGGCATTATCCGCGTGCTGGGCAAACCGGCCACTGCCAACCCGGCCTGGGACAGTGCTAACCCCGACCCGGCTACATCCAGCGCGCCATACCGTATTTACAACATCGGCAACTCATCGCCGGTAAAACTGATGGATTTTATCGGGGCGCTGGAAAATGCCATAGGCAAAAAAGCGATCAAAAACATGCTGCCCATGCAGGCGGGCGATGTACTGTCCACCGATGCGGATATGACCGATCTGGAACAGAACTTTCATTACCAGCCCAAAACCGATATACAAAGCGGCATAAACCGTTTTGTAGCGTGGTTCAGTGATTTTTATGGTGTGTAACTTCAAAATAAAATAAGCGACCGGCTTTATTTACCGACGCTTGGTTCTATCTCTCAACAACAAACAATTTTTATATTTTTGCCTGCTGCAAATCAAAGCTAACAGCGCTTTTTATTAACCAGAATGGATATTTCAGTTGTAATACCTTTATTTAATGAAGTGGAATCCCTGCCGGAGCTAACCTCATGGATTGCCCGGGTAATGGATGAACACCGCTTTAGCTATGAAATTATCCTGGTAGATGACGGCAGCTACGATGGCTCCTGGGAAGTGGTATGTGAACTGCATGAGCAAAACCCGGCCATTAGGGGCATTAAGTTCAGGCGCAACTACGGTAAATCGGCAGCACTGAATACCGGCTTTGAAGCAACCAAAGGCGATGTGGTAATTACGATGGATGCTGATTTACAGGACAGCCCCGACGAGATACCCGAGCTTTACCGCCGCATTAAAGAAGAGCAATACGACCTGATATCGGGATGGAAAGCTAAGCGTTACGATCCGCCGAGCAAAACCATTCCTACCAAGTTATTTAATGCCGCTACCCGCAAAATGTCGGGCATTGATAACCTGCACGATTTCAACTGCGGACTGAAAGCTTACCGTAAAGCCGTTGTGAAAAACATTGAGGTATATGGCGAAATGCACCGTTACATACCTGTAATTGCCAAATGGGCAGGTTTTACCAAAATAGGCGAACAGGTGGTAGAGCACCGTGCGCGTAAGTACGGCAAAACCAAATTTGGCATGAGCCGGTTTATCAATGGCTTTCTGGACCTGCTTTCTATCTTTTTTGTTGGCAAGTTCGGCAAGCGCCCTATGCACTTTTTCGGCTCTATGGGTGTACTCAGCTTTTTTGTAGGCCTGGTAATGGCCATCTGGATCGTTACCGAAAAACTGATTCATATTGCTCATAATGAGCGTTACCGCGATGCTACGGATAACCCGTTGTTTTACATTGCTTTGGTAGCCATCATAGTCGGCTCACAACTGTTCCTCACCGGCTTTGTTGCCGAACTGGTAGCCCGCAGCTCCAGCGACCGCAACAAGTACCAGATTGAAGAAACGGTATAAATACGCTTTGTAATTATTATGACAAATGCTTAATTTTAGATAGCTCGGGTATCCGTTTTACGGTATCTGAATTATCCGAAACTTAACCACTTGTCATACATGAAAATCAAACTGCTTACTCTCCTGTTCGCTTTATGGTGCTTATCATTCAGCGCTTTTGCTGATAACCATGAATTTGAATCTTTTGCTAATGAGCAATCACGCCTAATGCATGTTGCTTACGAAAAGAAAGATACCAAAGCATACAGCCAGCTTTTAACTTCATTCCTGAAACGTTACAACAAGTTATCAGCCCAGGAGCAAAAGCAGTATGCCGGCTACTTATCCAATAGCTACTACAATTTAAGCTGTGCCTATGCGCTGCTTAATCAAAAAGATATGGCCATAACTTATCTGGATAAGTCTATTAAAGCAGGCTATCTCAACTATGCGCACATCCAGGAAGACACCGATTTTGACAACCTGCGTACTGAACCCGGCTTTATTACCCTTACGCAATCCTTACGACGGATAAGTGATTACCCTTATATTTTGGAACATGCTGCAGCCTATAACCGCAACGATACCCGATTGGTACCTAAATTCGCCTACCAGGCCGCCAGCAACCCTAACCTGGTCACATTGCGTAAAGCACTAAACCTTGATTCGATAGCGGGACAGGGAAACCAGGTTTCAAAAGTATTGAACCTGATGTACTGGATACACAACCTGATTCCGCATGATGGCAACCACATGAATCCGGTGGTTAAAAACGCCATGAGCATGATTAACGAATGCAAGCGCGATAACCGCGGCTTGAATTGCCGCGGACTGGCAACTGTTCTGAATGAGTGCTATTTATCAATGGGCATTAAATCGCGTTTTGTGACCTGCCTGCCTAAAGACAGTTTAAGTATAGATCCGGATTGCCACGTGATTAACATGGTTTATATCAATGACCTTAAAAAATGGATATGGGTTGATCCAACCTTCGCTGCCTACGTTCGTGATGAAAACGGACAATTTTTGGGCATAGAAGAGGTGCGTGAACGCCTGATTGAGAAAAAGCCATTAATATTGAATCCGGAAGCCAACTGGAACCATAAACAATCGCAAACCAAAGAGTATTACTTAGGCTACTATATGTCAAAAAACTTGTACATGCTGGAGTGCCCCGTAAGCAGCGAGTATGATACAGAAACCTCTGTTGCGGGCAAGCAAATTGAATATGTAAAGCTGCTACCGCTCGAGTACTTTAAACAAGCAACTGACAATAAAGCCGTTAGCACCAATAACAAAAGCAAGGTTACGTATACCACTTACGGCACCAACAACCCAAATACCTTCTGGGCAGCACCCGAAAAATAAGTTTATTGTTACAGTTATAATACTCAACAAACGCCGGTTAATATTTTAACCGGCGTTTGTTGTTTTTACAGCAAAGCGATTACTTTCTTAACATATTTTCAATATTTACTAAAATACATGTTGCACATCACGTAATCATCTGCATATTTGCAGGTCCGTACATCGGCGTAATTGATACATGTTTTTTTCAATCATCATACCTCTATACAACCGCCCGCAGGAGATAAAAGAACTGCTGGAAAGCCTCACCTATCAAACCTACAAACAGTTTGAGGTGCTGGTAATTGAGGATGGTTCGGTAAATGATGCGAAAGATATTGTAGCGGGTTTTACGAACCAGCTTGATTTGCACTACTACGCCAAGCCGAACGAGGGCCAGGGTTTTACCCGCAACTTCGGGTTTGAACGCGCCAAAGGCGATTACTTCATCATTTTCGACTCGGATATTTTGGTGCCTGCCAATTACCTCGAAATCGTAAACCACCGCCTTACTACCGATTACCTGGATGCCTACGGCGGGCCCGACGATGCACACCCATCCTTTACGCCGCTGCAAAAAGCCATCAGCTATTCGATGACGTCGCCTTTTACCACCGGTGGTATCCGTGGCAATAAAAAGGGAATCGGGCAGTTTCATCCGCGCAGTTTTAACATGGGCGTATCGCGTGAGGTATGGCAAAAGGTAGGCGGCTTTATTATTACCCGTTTGGGTGAGGATATTGAGTACAGCATCCGCATACACACCGCCGGTTTTAAGATAGGGCTAATACCCGATGCCAAGGTTTATCACAAGCGCCGCACCAGCTTCAGGCAGTTTTATAAGCAGCTGCATTTCTTTGGCAGGTCGCGTATCAACATTTATAAGTTTTTCCCTTCCGAACTAAAGGCCGTCCACTTTTTTCCGGCCGTGTTTACGTTGGGCTTGTTGTTTAGCGTTATTGCCAACTTGCTGAGGTGGCCAGTGGCCATTTTATGCAACGCATTTGTGTGCCTGTTTATCGTGTTGATATTTTTTCACTCCCTATATAAAAACAAATCGTTAAAAGTTGCATTTTTGAGCATAGGCGCAGCCTTTATTCAACTTACCGCATATGGTTTAGGATTTATGCAGGATTATTGGAAACGCGTTATACTAAAAAAATCTTAATCATCTATGTATCACCCTTTTTCCATTGCCGAAACTATCAAGTCAGCATGGGGTGTTATCAGGAAAAATTATATTTCCTTGATCGTGTACACCGTAATTACCTTTATGTGCAATATTGCCATAAAGGCCTTAAGTGAAAATCTGACATCGGATAATGCCTATACCTCGGTTATTTACAGGTTAATCATTATGTTGATAGAAGCCTATCTTACCTTAGCTTTTTACAAGCTATTACTTACTTTGATTGACCGGGAGTATTACGAGTTTTCATTCAAAGATATATGGCCAACGTTTAAAATGGCTATAAACGCAGTTACTATTGGCATAATCGTAATATTTGTAGTAGGTACAATATTCTTCATAAATTCTCGCATCGTAGCAAATAATGAAGAGACTATGGTTCCAGTTTTCGAAAAATATATCTATCCAGTAGAGGTTAGTATAATGATATACCTAAGTATTAGGTTTATTTTTTGTCTTTGCTTTATTGTTGATGACAATTGTGGACCAATAGAATCACTAAGGCAAAGCCTTACTATTACTCGCAATCACTTTTTCAAGCTGATTGCATTGGTTCTACTTGTTTTTGTGTTTGTTGCTCTCGTCTTGATGCTCATAAATGCTATTATTACTTATTTGGTACCAGCAGAAAGCCATGTTATTGATTACATGATCGACATAGCAGCCATTTGCTGGTTTGCCATTGCTTTCCCTACTGTACAGGTAATGATTATAGCAACCTACCGCAAACTGGTGTACAGCACCAAAGATATTGACGACGACGTATCTGAAACGTTATAAGCATGGGGTTAAAATCTGTTTTAAGCAAAGCATTTGCCGCATGGGTAAACCTCGATTTGAACCGCATACGCAGCCAGGGCGTGGCGCTGCAGCAAAAAACGCTGCAACAATTGGTTAGGCATGCTACGAATACAGCGTTCGGTAACGACCATCACTTCGCTTCCATAAAAACCTACGCCGACTTTAAAAAGCAGGTACCTGTAAGAGATTACGAAGACCTGCGCCCTTACATTGACCGCCTTACACAAGGCGAAGCCAATGTAATATGGCCCGGCAAACCGGCCTATCTGGCTAAAACATCGGGCACCACATCTGGTGTAAAGTATATTCCCATCAGCAAAGAAAGCATGCCCGAGCATATTAAGGCGGCACGCAATGCTTTACTGAGCTACATCCATGAAACCGGCAAAGCCGACTTTGTAGACGGGCAGATGATATTTTTACAGGGCAGCCCTGTACTTTCAGAAAAAGCGGGCGTTGCAACCGGCCGGCTCTCGGGCATTGTGGCCCACCATGTGCCGGCTTATTTGCAAAAAAACCGCCTGCCCAGCTATGAGGTAAACTGTATAGAGGATTGGGAAGAAAAGGTAGATGCCATTGTAGCGGAAACTTATAATGCCGATATGCGCCTTATATCGGGCATACCGCCCTGGTGCCAGATGTATTTTGACCGGCTTTCGGCCAAAGCGGGCGGTAAAAAGATCAAGGATATATTCCCGAATTTCAAGCTGTTTGTTTACGGAGGCGTAAACTATGAACCCTACCGTGCACGTATCGAGGAAAGTATTGGCTTTGGTATTGATACCATTGAAACCTACCCGGCATCCGAAGGGTTTATTGCTTTCCAGGACTCGCAAAAAGATAAAGGCTTATTGCTGCTGGTCGATTCGGGCATATTTTATGAGTTTATTCCGGCCGAAGAGTATTATAATGAAAACCCTACCCGCCTGAGTTTGCAGGAGGTAGAACTGAATAAAAACTATGCACTGATCCTGAACACCAATGCCGGGTTATGGGGATACAGTATTGGCGATACAGTTAAATTCACTTCGCTCAATCCCTACAAAATTGTAGTTACCGGCCGCATCAAACATTATATATCGGCCTTTGGCGAACATGTGATTGGTGAGGAAGTGGAGCATGCACTGATGAGCGTGGCCAACCAGGAAGGTGTAGACATTGTTGAATTTACCGTGGCCCCGCAAGTAACGCCGCCTGCCGGGCAGCTGCCTTATCATGAATGGTTTATAGAATTTGGCAAAGCACCTGCAGACATGCAATCCTTTAGCCGGAAGGTGGATGAGGCGTTGCAGAAAAAAAATATTTATTACTTTGACCTCATTAGCGGTAACATTTTACAGCCTTTGATCGTCAGAAGTTTAGAACCGGATAGTTTTATTAACTTTATGCGTTCACAGGGTAAACTGGGTGGGCAAAATAAAGTACCGAGATTAGCCAACGACCGTAAGATTGCCGAAGGGCTTGCACCTTACGTTATTAAATCATAATTTTAAATTTGTTGCTTTAACCATCATCCGCTCAGGCGTGAGTTACGTATACGTTAAAGCGACCGTTAATAAATGTACAATTCATCTGTTTCTATAAAAAACATAGCCATCCTGGGATCAACCGGCAGTATCGGTACGCAAACACTCGAAGTGATTGCCGAAAATCCTGAGCGCTTTAAGGCCCATGTGCTCACCGCCCATCGCAATGCAGCTTTGCTTATTGAGCAGGCGCTGCTGTTTAAGCCGGCCTACGCAGTTATTTGCGATACAAGCCAATATGAGCAGGTAAAACAAGCATTAGCCGGTACCGAAACCAAAGTTTTAGCAGGACATGAAGAAGTTAAGACAATTGTAACCCTGTCCGAAATTGACATTGTACTTACCGCAATGGTAGGCTTTGCCGGGCTTGAACCAACTATTAACGCCGTAAAAGCGGGTAAAGATATAGCACTGGCCAACAAGGAAACCCTGGTGGTTGCCGGTGAACTGATTACCGCACTGGCGCGTGAACACCAGGTAAAGCTACTGCCGGTAGACTCAGAGCATTCGGCCATATTTCAGTGCCTGACAGGCGAAGATCACAATCCGATAGAAAAAATTATTTTAACAGCCTCCGGCGGTCCATTCCGTGGTAAGGATAGCGGCTTTTTAGCCGGGGTAACCCGTGCCGATGCATTGAAGCATCCCAACTGGGTGATGGGTGCCAAGATTACTATTGATTCGGCATCACTGATGAACAAGGGATTGGAAGTAATTGAGGCCAAATGGCTGTTTGATTTGCAGTTGGAACAAATTGAGGTGATTGTACACCCGCAATCTATCATCCACTCTATGGTGCAGTTTCAGGACGGCTCGATAAAAGCACAAATGGGCCTGCCCGATATGAAATTGCCCATACAATATGCTTTAGGCTATCCGGACAGGATACAAAACAATTTCAAACGCTTCGATTTCTCGGCCTACCCTACCCTAAGCTTTGAGCAGCCCGACCTCCAAACGTTCCGTAATTTAGCCTTGGCTTTTGAAGCATTGAAACTGGGCGGCAACATGCCTTGCATCATCAATGCCGCTAACGAAATTGCAGTAGAAGGCTTTTTGAACGAACAAGTAAGCTTTTTAGGCATGAGCGAGGTAATTGAACAGTGCATGCAAAAAATACCGGCCATTGCCCATCCTACTTTAGCCGATTATTTGAATACTGATAAAGAAACCCGCATCTTAGCACAAAATTTAATTAAAGAAATGCCGTTAAAGGCAGTAACCGTTTTATAGACGATACACATACAGAATGGATATAGTGATTATGGTAGGCCAGTTGATACTGGGCTTATCGATATTAGTAATTTTACACGAACTCGGACACTTTTTAGCGGCTCGCGCCTTCGGCATAAAAGTCGAGAAGTTTTACCTTTTCTTTGATGCATGGAACTTTAGCCTGTTCAAGTTCAACTACAAAGGTGTTGAATACGGCATGGGCTGGCTGCCACTGGGCGGCTATGTAAAAATTGCCGGCATGATTGATGAATCAATGGATACCGACCAAATGGCTGGTCCGCCGCAACCTTGGGAGTTCCGTTCTAAACCGGCCTGGCAGCGTTTAATAGTGATGCTGGGTGGTATAGTGGTAAATATTATCCTGGGCATTCTTATTTTTTGGGTACTAACCATCAAATACGGCGAAAGCTACATCCCGAACGATAGCTTAAAGTATGGAATCGTACCGGGCACCATAGGCCAAAAAATCGGCCTGAAACCCGGCGATAAAATCACAGCCATCAATAATCAAAAAATAGAGCGCTTTGAAGATCTGATCAGTTCAAAGGTGTTAATGGGCAACAGCGAGCTAACCGTTCAACGCGGCAACCAAACCCTTAATGTAACGGTACCAAGCAGCATTTTAAATGATATATCTGACTTAGGTATTGAAGAGTTTATCAGCCGTATGCCACGTACTAAATTCAGCGTGGGTGCCATACAGCCTAAAAGCAGTGCACAAAAAGCAGGGCTGCAAAAAGGTGATAGTATTGTAAGCGTTAACAATAAGCCCATCCAGTTTTTCGACCAGTTGCATGATGAACTCATGCGCAATAAAAGTAAAACAGTTCAAATTGGCGTGAAACGCCATGAGGAGCCCATGCAGCTAACCGCACAGTTAAACAATTTAGGCCAGCTGGGCTTTATGCCAAATCCGGATCTGCCGCATGAAAAAACGTTAACCTTTGGTTTCTTTGGGTCGTTACCCGTGGGTGCATCAAAAGCATGGGGTACATTTACCGATAATGCTAAAGGGCTGGGCAAGGTATTTACCGGCCAGGTAAAGCCACAGAAAGCACTGTCGAGCCCTATTGGCATTGCCGTGTTATTTGGTAGCCATGTTGATTGGCTGCGTTTTTGGAGCCTGGTTGGCTTGCTATCTATGGCCCTGGCGCTGATGAACCTGTTACCCATCCCGGCACTGGATGGCGGCCATGCGCTTTTCCTGATCATTGAGATGATTAAAGGCAAACCACTAAGCGATAAGTTTTTGGAGCGTGCTCAGATTGTGGGCTTCGTTATCCTGGTAACGTTAATGGTGTTTGTTTTCGGTAACGATATCTTCAAACACTTCATTAAAAAGTAGTGAGTTAATAAATGCCTCTATCAGGCATTTTAATATAACATTAAAACAAAAGCCCGGTTAGTTAGCCGGGCTTTTGTTTTAATGTTATAGGTTGGTTCTATAATGCTACTGATGAACCCTGTTCAACTAATTCTGATTGTTGAGTTGCTGTTGAAATAGGAAAGCCCGACACAATTGCGTCAGGCTTATACCGGGTCAAAACTTGTTAAGTATTCAAAAAAACAATAGAACTATCATTTACTGATAATTCTATTTCCGCTATAAACGGATAAATATGATAAGGTTTAGGTTGTTGAATTAAATATATTTGTTACTATCAATTAATATATTTAATTCACTTATACAAAGATATAGCAGCCCCTGACCATTCACCATGTGAACTACACGGTATTATTGGGTATATTTCACGGGTACATATACCGTGTTTTCACGGTATATTATTTTAAGCTTATTTAGATAATTTCAGCTCCTTTATGCACTTGCTGACGCTCACCAAACTATGGGTCTTAACAGCTCTCTTTATACTCATCAGTAACCTTACGGCTACTGGCCAATCCGCTAACCTTAGCAAGGTTCAGGGCTTGCCCTCATCCGAGGCCTATGATATACTGATGGATAAAAAGGGATTTATTTGGGTTGGGCATAATCTTGGACTATCCCGTTACGACGGGCATAGCTTTACCACCTTCACCTCTCCCGACTTGCTATCCCTAAGCATGACGGACTTAAACGAAGACTCACAAGGCCGCATCTGGTGCCATAATTTCAGCGGCCAGATTGTATACATTGAGCATGAAAAACTTCACATATTAAAAAGCTATGATCCGCGCCTCGAACAAAACTACCCACGGATAACACTTGTACGCAACCACCTTTTTTCAACTACCGATGAGGGCCTTTTCATCTATAACATTAAAAGCCAAAAATATAAATACATACCATGCACAAGCAGTGCGGGCAAAAAGCATCCTACATCATCAATAACCCGGCTTGGCAGTAATGTAATAGCCTATGGTGTTGCATTTGGTATTGCCGAGTGGTTTAAATGTGATACCAATGGGCATGTAAAAACACTGGCCAAACACAGCAGCTTGCATGCTATTAAAGACAACTCTTATCTGCTCCAGCCTATTACCTACCAGGATACTATTTATGTTATTTCCAATATAGCAGGTTTGGTTCATAAACTGCGGGTTGAGCATGATACAGTGAAAGTAGTTGGCAAGATTAAGATGTCGAGCTTTATTAATACGCTTAGCCAGGTAAAGCGCTCGTTATGGATCAATACAAAGAAGGAAAGCATTAACCCCGAAAGCGGGCAAAAAATTGAGAACTACAATATCAGTAACATTATAAGCGGCAGCATGGGTAATACCTGGTACAGCAGCCTCAAGTTCGGCTTACTCGTTAATGCAAAAGCGCCTAAATGGCAAAATGAGATTGTGCCATTGAATGAAGGTGACTATGTACGCTGTATTTGTAAGAATAGTGATTACCTGCTTTTGGGTACGCAAAATGGTCACTTATTACTTAAACACCACCTAAGCCCGAATATACTTCATAACTTATCATTACCCAGTACCTGTGGCGCTATAGAAACCATAAAACGGTTTGATAGCAACTCATTTTTAGTAGGTGCCTCAATGGGTATCTTCTTATATCAGCCTGGCGAAAAAAAACTAACTCAGTTATCGCCAACACTCACTTTTAAAGATGCTGTTTTAATAGCCAATAAGTTATATACAGCGCAAACCACTAATGCATTTGTATCACCTGCTTCTACTTTATCAGAATTAAAAGCATCGTTACCAGGAACTTCCCTTTTACCCAAACGGCAGCGCAGCCGTGCTTTGGTATATGATACGGCATCAAAAACGCTATACAGCGCATTTAAAAACGATTTGATCAAACTGCATGACAACCGCCTTACACGTGTTTTATTCAACAATAACTCTATTTATGCATCAACACTCGTTGGCCGCGGACACAAAGTATTAATAGGTACCTATACGCAAGGGTTGTTGCTGCTTACCCCATCCGGCATCAAATCATATAATAGTAACAATGGCTTGCTTTCCAATACCATATTTAAAATAGCGCTATTTAACAACCATGCCTGGGTAGCAGGCAACAACTGTCTGCAGCTTTTTGATATGGATACAGAAAAGTTTATTGAACGAATTAACTATCCCACCGCAGATGACATTGCTGTTTATGACATATTGGAAGATGACAATAAATTGTATGTTACCACAGCAAACGGCATCCAGTCCATCGATTACAGAGCGGTAACTAATACGTTTAATATAAAGAACTACTTGCTTTATTCTATTGTAAACAACCATGATACGGTATTTGGGCATAAAGCAAGGCTGCCTTATCATAAAAACAATATTGGTTTTACACTATCGGCAGTAAGTTATGATAACGCCAACGAAGTTTATTTTAAATATAAGCTATTTGGTAGCAATGACAGTAAATGGCAATACCTACCGCCTGGCGTCAAAACCGTGCAATATGCATCATTGATGCCTGGCACCTACCGTTTTTTGGCCATAGCTCAGCACACGCAAGGCAAACTTACCAGCCCTCCTATCGTGTTTGATCTAATTATTGATGACCCCTGGTGGATGCAATGGTGGTTCATGGCATTGATTTTACTGATACTGGTACTGCTCACAATCGCTTGTTTTAAATTTTATCATAAGATTTTACTGGATAAACAAAAGCTTAGGTATGAAAAAATCCTGGCTATTGAATACGAAAGGCAAACTATAAGCCGGGAGTTGCATGATAACATTGGGCAGCTGTTGTCACTTACTAAACTTACGCTGGGTACCACTGCCGGCAAAAGCGACGAATACAAGCAAGAGAAGATTGAGGAGAGCCGTGAACTGGTTGGCCAGGCTATTACCGATTTGCGTAACATGTCTAAAAGCCTTACCTTCCAAAACATGTCACATTTGGGGCTAACCAAAACCATACAAGCCGAAGCTGAACGTATAAACCGCAGCAACTTAGTTAATATGGCTGTTAAGGTGAATGGTAAGCCCTACAGTCTCGGAGAGCAGAACGAACTGGTATTGTTCCGCATATTCCAGGAAGCTTTGAATAACAGCTTAAAACATGCGTACGCGGAACATCTTGTTGTTACTTTGCAATTTGATTTTGATAAAGTAATGTTAACCATTATTGACGATGGCAAAGGCTTTGTTAAAAGCGATAAAATACAGGAAAGCGGCTCGGGGCTCAGGAACATGGAAAACCGTGCAGTACTTATTGGCGCCGACATGAGCATTAACACTGCACCAGGTAAAGGCACGCAAATTGTTGTAACATTAGATACTTTTACTCCCTGAATAGCATAATGCAACCTAATACAACACAAATAACTTTAGTGGATGACCACCGCCTTTTCAGAAGCGGGCTTGCCTCATTGATTAACAGCCTACCGGGCTATAATATACTTTTTGAAGCCTCAAACGGTGTTGATTTAGGTCGTAAGCTTACACCCAAAAACAAGCCCGATGTTATACTGCTCGACATCAATATGCCGTTGATGGATGGTATTGAAACTGCTAAGTGGCTGCGCGTAAACTACCCGGACATAAAAGTAATTGTACTATCCATGTTTGAGGATGCCGAAAAAGTATTGGCGATGCTACGCTTAGGTATCAAAGGATATTTGCTTAAGGATGCTGAACCACATGATTTTGAACAGGCACTGCAAAAAGTATCGGGCAATGAAGTTTACTTTCCGCAATTTGTAACCCGACATCTGGTATCCAACTATAACAATGAGCCAGACAAGGTTAAGCTAAACAGCCGCGAAATTGAGTTTTTAAAACTGGCCAGTACCGAAATGACCTATAAGGAAATTGCCGACCGCATGTGCATCAGTGCCCGCACGGTTGATGGTTACCGCGATCAGCTCTTCGAGAAACTAAACATTAAAAGCCGTGTAGGCTTAGTGCTTTATGCAGTAAAGAATAAGCTGATCGAACTATAAGAAATTATTAGGCAGCGTTTTGTACACAATTTTTCTGTTAGGTTGTTAAAACCTACAGAAAAATTTGATTGGAATGAGACGACGCATAGTTACGATAGTTACCCTTGTAATTTTAATTGCCTTATTTGGCATAGTGTATTACCGCTATTATTATGTTTTTGGCGACGGCGTTAAAGCCGGTACCATGAACTATTTTGTGCACAAGGGTTACGTGTTCAAAACCTATGAAGGTCGTCTGATACAAAGCGGGATCCGCACTCAACAGCAGGGTTCGGTACAATCCAATGAATTTATGTTCTCGGTTAGTGACGAGCGCGTTGCACAGCAACTGAACAGCAATGCAGGCGCCTACCTTAAGCTGCATTACAAAGAATACTTCCATACCCTGCCCTGGCGTGGCGTGAGCCGCTACGTTGTGGATAGCGTGGTATCGGTTACACCTGTTAATCCTGCACAGCCATAATAGCAGCCGTTGTTATCACGGCTCGCTTTGTACGCTCAAGCTTTATTTACGGCCCCTTCGCGCTTATACAAAGCGCCGAGGATTAAAGCTACAGCAAACAAGAGGATAATGGAAATCACAAAGTCCTGAATGGTTTTACCTATTGTAAACACCTTGCCTTGCTCAATGCTTTTCTGCATTTCGGCAATGGTAGTGTCTATATCTTTTTGGGGGCGATGGGCAAATTCCAGGGCGCCTCGGCGTATGTTAACCGAGTTTGTATTGGCAGCTTCCATAGCCGGCGGGTCAATCAGTTTAAAATACAGCCACCTGCCGCCGGTTGAGATTAAGTAGGTAAACAGCAGAATAAAGAAGATACCTGTGGCCGCTTGTTTTAAGCTCCAGTAACCGCCAATTTTTTTCCTTAACTTACTGGTTAAAAATAAGGTTAAGCCTAACTGTATAACGTAGGTGCCAATAAATGATATAAAGAAATATACTAAAGGCGAGCTAACCCAATAAGCAGTGCAATATACCAGCAGTATGTTAACCACCAGCAAAATGCCACCAAAAAGAAGGCCCCTTAAGGTGCCTTCTTTTCTGATGACGTTATTTAAATTCTCCATTTAACGTATTAATCGCGGCCAAATACTTGCAGTATGCTGTATACGGCCATATCAAATTCTTTATCTACCGCATTTTCGGCTACTTCCTGCTCGTCAGTCTGTGAACCTTTGGTATTTTGGAAGAAGGTGATCATAGGATAAAAAAGTTCCTTCAGCTCTTCATCTTCTGGCAGGCTTTGTGCAACGCGGTTTACTTCGGCCGGACTGCTTTCAACCAGTATCTGGTTGGCAATCACCGGCTCATAAATCTGGTGCTCATCCTGAAACTCATCATCCTCTACCAGTAAAAACTCTTCCAGGTAATCTTCCAGTGATGGTTCAATACCTTCGTCTTTACACTCGTTTAGATACAGCAACAGGTTCAGCAGTTCGGTACCACGGTCAAGTGTTTCCTCCTCAATCTCTTCCCACTCCGGTGTATCCAGATAATCATCTTCCAGGCGCTGTACATCGGCCTGAAAAAAGTTAACCATCAACAGGTCAAAAAACACCTCGCGTAAACCTTCGGCCTGAGGGTATTCATCAAATACCTCATCCAGGGCGTCTACTTTATCTAAAAAGTCTTCGTCGGCTGTAAATACTTCGGTCAGTCTGCTTTGCAGTGCGCCCACATTGATGGGGTTGTAAGCTGCAAATGCCTGTAATGCAGCGGCGATGGCTTGTTGTACTTTCGAGTCAATCATGATTATAAATTTAAGATCTGTATAACTGTTGGTTATTACAGGTTAACAGTACTTTGCCTTTTAAGTTCTGACCAATAAACGGTGAGTTGGCTGATTTTGAACGATTGCTTTGTTTATCAAACGTCCATTCTGTATCCATATCAAACACCACCAAGTTGGCAGGTTGTCCATTTTCTATGGATGGCAAAGCCACTTTCAGGATATTACGTGGATTGATAGCCAACTTTTCAACTATCGCCTCGGCAGATAAGCCTGCCTGTACAGCCAACGAAAACGCTGTTTGCAGGCCGATAATGCCATAAGCAGCTATTTCAAACTCCACCTCTTTAAACTCAATTTCATGCGGTGTGTGCTGCGATACAATAGCATCGATGGTGCCATCGGACAAACCCTGCAACAGGGCGTCCACATCGGCCTGGGTGCGTAGCGGGGGTTTTACTTTATAGTTGCTGTCAAAACCCATCAGGGCATCGTCAGTAAGTACCAGGTGGTGCGCGGCAACATCGCAGGTTACCGGCAAGCCTTTGCGTTTGGCTTCGCGTATCAAATCAACCGAACGCGCAGCCGATATGGTACTAAAATGGATGGGCGATTGCGTATACTCAGCCAAATACAAATCGCGTGCTATCATCAGTTCCTCGGCCAGTGCAGGTATACCTTTCATGCCCAGCAGGGTACTTACAACACCTTCGTGCACTTTGGCGCTGCCGGCAATGGCCATATCTTCAGGGTAAGAGAACACTAATCCGCCGAAGCCCTGCGCATATAGTAAAGCACGCTCCATTAGTCCGGCATCTTTAACCGGGTGGTTGCCATCGGTAAATGCTTTGGCACCGCTTTGGTGCATATCATACATCTCGGCCATGTCCTTACCTTCGCGCTTGTGCGAAATGGTGCCTAATGGATGTACCTCAACCAGATCACCTTTAGCTTTATTGATCAGGTACTCTACCTCGGTTTTAGAATGTACGGGCGGCTCGGTGTCGGGCATCAGGGCCACGCCGGTAAAACCACCAGCCGCTGCAGCCCGCAGGCCGGTTGTTAAGTCTTCTTTAGTTTCCAGTCCGGGTTCGCCTATGTTACAGTTCAGATCGAAAAATCCGGGCGACACGTACTTGCCCTGGGCGTTAAACACCTCAACGCCATCGGCACTGATGCCTGCGGCGATATTGGTAATACGACCATCCTGAATTAAAATATCAAGCTGTTGCTGATGAAACGGCGAGCCGGGTTGTAGAATAGTTGCAGATTGGATGAGCAAATTCATGTAAAGTGGCTTTATGCTTAGATTAATTGATCTATCAGACCAGCCCTGAAACCTGAGACTTGTTGACCCGGAAAAACCGGACAAGCGCTATTTCGGCTGCCACAAAAATCAGTGCCAAAATTATACAAAGTTTCCATAATTGCAGGCCAAAATTTGTTTCCGCTACAGCGCCCTTCAATGAGCCGTTACCTGCCTGTATTACGGCGCTGCCTTTTGGCGATAATTTTGACAGGTCAGCATTATTTAAATAGGTTAAATCAGACTCATGCCTGCTGTTGTTAAAAGCGGTTATGGCTATGGTGCTATCCTGCCGTGCAACACGGTAATTACCCGGCTGCTGTATTTGGTCGGCCACATAAAGCAGCGTGCTGCCCTCCTGCCGCCTAACATCGGGAATGAAACTTAAGGTTCCCTTTTGCAGTTTGATAATCTGTTTTTCGGACAGCTGTATAGGTTCGGTTTCAATAGCATTATCCTGCCCAATGGTATAAAAAAGTGGCTGATCGTGCCCGCTTAACAATGCTATGCGAAACAAAACCGGCAACATCAATGCATGGCGTTGCAGGTTACTGTAGGCATCATCAAGCGCAACTGCTGCTACATAAATGTGGCCGCTGCCACTGTTATAGCCGGCCCAAAACGGCTGGTGGCCGGGCAACTCCATCAAGCTTTGAGTACTACTGCGTGTAGCGGCGGCAAGTGTATAATACTTATGCACCTTGGGTAAATCAGGATTTTGCGGAACGTCTTCAAATACGGTTTTAAACAGTGGGTTTTGAAGATTTAAGGAGGCTACGCGCGTTTCTTCGGCAACCAGCTTTTCGGGCCAGGCTGCGCCTACCGGCTGTAGTAATGTACGATAGCTGGCCAAATCCGCATCGGCAGCGGGGAAAACCAGCAATGTGCCGCCTTTTGCAACATAGCTTTTTAGCTGCTGTGCCAAACCGGTTGAAATTGACTTTACATCACTCAAAACAACAAGTGGGTAGGTACCCAACGTAGAGTAATTTACATTGCCGTCATTTATACCATTAACGTTAAAAAAGGCATCGGCCCGAAAGGCAGCGTTAAGGTAAACATTTGGCGTACCGCCATCAACCAGCAGTACAGGCATTTGCTTGCGTACCTTAAAGGTAAAGTAAAACTGGTTATCAAACGTTACAGGGTTATCCTGTAGTTGTATTTCGGCCTGTTGCCAACCGGCCTGCAGGCCCGAAAAGGTGAGCGTATCTAAACTTATGCTGCGAGCCTTCACGGTAAAACTACCCAAGGCTTTTTGTGTACCGTTAACCATTAATTTTAATGGAATACCCTGTGCATCCTCTGCAGCGTAGTTATGCAGCTTTACTACCAGTCGTTCGGTTTCGTTAGGTCGGTGCAGGGCGTTAAGCAGCCAAACCGAATCTACTGCAACGTTGGGTAGTGTGTTTGCTTTAAGCTGCACCATATTAACCTGCATGCCTTCAGCCTGCTTAGCTGCTGTTTGGCTATAAGCACTCTTCTGGAAATCGGAAATAATATAGGCCGACGGTATAGCCGCGTTTTGACCTTGCAACAGGCTTTGCTGCCGGTTGATGATTTGCGGAAGACTGCGGCTCTGTGCGCTGATCTTTACAGTATCAACTGCATTATTAAACTCTTCGCGGCTGAGCAGGCGCTGATGACGGCCTTCAAAATCCTGCGTAAGCAGTTGAAAACGATCGTTGATATTGTAGGCTGATGCAATTTCTTTGGCCCGGCGCTTGGCTTCGTCAAGCAAACTACCCTCGCGTGTGAGCGTTTGCATAGAATAAGAGTTATCGATAAATATGCTTACCGCCTGCTGCTTACCAGCCGTGATCGAATTTTTGCCGGGAATAAATGGGCGGGCAAAAGCCAGCACCAAAAATGCAAGCGCCAGTAAACGGGCAGCCAATATTAGCCGTTCCTTCAAATTGCGCCGCGACGACTGCTGCTCATTAACTTCTTTTAAAAACTGTACGTTACTGAAATAAACTTTCTGGTATTTACGGAAATTGAATAAATGTACCAGTACCGGAATGGCCAGTGAAGCTAATGCGAATAAAAAAGCCGGATATACAAACTGCATGAATAATGTGCAATACCGCTTTGTTAGCTTAACGGTTAAAAACAAATATACCGGTTAATAACGCAAACCTGCAACCTTTAGCCGGTTAATATGCACAGCTATTTTACATAACACCAGCCGAACAATACGTATTCTGCAATGTTCATCTCAGTAAGTTTATTGATTTAATTTTATGGAATACAGAAAATTAGGGGACACAGATTTACAGGTATCGGCTATTACATTTGGCGCCTGGGCAGCCGGTGGCTGGATGTGGGGTGGCAATGATGATCAAGAAGCTATTGGTGCCATGAAAGCAGCTTACGATCAAGGCATTACCTCCATTGACACCGCACCTGTTTATGGACAGGGCAAAAGTGAGGAGCTGGTAGGCCAGGCCATTAAAGACCTGCCGCGCGATAAGGTGCAGATATTAACCAAATACGGCATGCGCTGGGATATTGCCAAAGGCACTTTTGGATTCAAAAGCCAAGATAACGATGGCAAGGATATAGACGTATATAAATATGCTGCCAAAGATAGCATTATACAGGAATGTGAAAACAGCCTGAAACGCTTAGGCACCGATTATATTGACCTGTACCAAATTCATTGGCCTGATGAAACTACGCCGATTGATGAAACCATGGAGGCTATATTACGCCTGCAGGAACAAGGTAAGATACGCCAGGCCGGCGTAAGCAATTACAGCGTACAACAAATGCAGGAAGCCGAAAAGACGATTAAGCTGGCCAGCAACCAGGTGCCGTTTAGTATGGTTAAACGTGATATTGAACAAGACCTGGTGCCGTACTGCATAGAGAACAACAAGGCCATATTGGCCTACAGCCCAATGGAGCGTGGCCTGCTAACCGGTAAAATGAAAGCCGGACAGCAATTTGGCGAAGGCGACCACCGCGCAAGTTTAAAATATTTTAAAGATGAAAACATTGAGCGCACCAACGCTTTTTTGCAAAAGATAAAACCGTTGGCTGACGAAAAGAACGCCACCTTAGGTCAGCTGGTAATCCGCTGGACTATTGAGCGCCCGGGCATTACCATTGCCCTGGTAGGCGCCCGCAATGCCGAACAGGCTACGCAAAACGCCAAGGCTATTGATGTAAAACTAAGTCAGGAAGAAATTCAGTTTATTAATACGGAGCTGGACAAACTGGTACTGGTTGATTAAGCCCCTCCCAACCCTCACCGGTAGGGAAGGCTTTACTTGATTTGTTGTTTATGGATTAAAAATAAGTGCTTCAATAAAAGACCTTAAATTTAATTTGTCATGGCGAGCGGTAGCGTGGCCATCCCATCGTATGCTTAAACAAGCGATGAGATGGCCACATTGCTGTGACAAATTAATCTTTACCTCCCAGAAGGGTTTAATAGACCTACCTATGCCGTCTTTTCTTTTTTGTGGTATGCGTTTCCTTATGGCGGGTACGCTCACGTTTACTTGATGTTTTTTTACGGGATGATGTATGGCGGCGGTTACTTGATGCATGACTGCGTGACTCTTGCTTAGCTTCCTGTTTTGGTGCCGCTACAGGCTGAACATCATTTTTTTTGCTACTGGTCTGGGTCGAATCTGTGCTCACTTGCTCCCCATTAATGCTGTTACCGCGCAGGTCATAAGCAATCAGTCGCTTTTGAACAGGCTTGGCGTTAGTAGTGTCGTCTTCATCATATACATTGAATTCGCGCATCAGTTTACCTTCTTTAATGAAGAAACTATCGTTGCCCCGGTATCCTTTACGTTGCGAACGGGTAAGTTTTGGAAAGTCTAACTGACGGGCGCGGTCCCCATTATATTCAAAACCAAACACAACTGCCTTGTGCGTGGTATCGGCCACCTGCGTATGGATAAAAATTTCAGGGTCGCCATCGGTATCCATATCCAGGTTCAACACATCCACAATACGGCCTTCTAGATCGCCGGTAGTCGTAGTGAACTTCTTTTCGGTGGAATCAGACCGCAGTATCTGAAACGCGCCAACGCTGTCCGTTCCTCTGCCCCAGCTCATCACATCATAATACTGGCCGGGTGCTACCTCAATAGCTTTATGATAACGAAAGGGCGACATCAGCGCAGGCGCTTTAGCAGCTGCTTTGCCTGAGGCGGCAGCTTTTTGTTCGCCGGCATCATTACTGCTATTACAGGCAGTTGCTGTTGCCAGGCAACCCAGCAACAAATAGGCATAATGCTTTAATATCATTTATAATCAGGGTTTATATCAATAGTTCAACTAACGTTTAAATAGCAACGAAAATACAGCATTGCTTATTTTGATGCAACCAGCATCTTATTCTGCGCAGGCCGCATTTACTTATTGCCCGCTCAATGGTACAAGGAGTCTGCCGAGAGCTCGCCTTTGGGTTTGCCCGGTATGGTCATGTACACGCGCAGGGTACTGAACGCGCCGGCATCAAAGTACTTGAGCGTAAAGGTATGGAATCCTTTTTGCAACAGCACCTCGCCTGTTTGCTCATACAGGCTATGCTTACCATCGTTGTTCACAACCGCCTGATCATCGATATACAGTACCGAACCATCATCCGATTGGGTAGAGAATAGGTATTTGCCATCGGTATCAATTTTAATATAACCATTGAAGGTAATACCAAACGTACGATTGGCTTTTTTAAAGGCCGAGGTGTTGAAGGTACGTACAATGCCGGTATCCATCACTCGCGCTGCATCCAGCTGCCCAACATCGGTAAAGTTGCCTGTTACCAGCTCATACTGAACGCCGGTAGCCGTACCTGTATAATTAACCGGTGGCAAGGGGGTGCGGTTGGTTACCACGGTACGGGTTACCAAACTGCGTTTGCCTGATGGTGTAACGACCAGCGTTTGCAGCTCGCGGTACTGATCGGGCGGAATATTTAGCGTAAACGGTGTGGTATAAACCAAATCAGTTTCGCGCGGCGTATAACCATCAATGGTGTAATAAATTTTGGCCCCTTCAACCGGCGATTTCAGGTTTACGGTCAACTGCGCTGCGGTATATGCGGTATCTTTAGCCCCAATAGCAGTAGGCACCCGGTAATTAATATTGTTCTTATCAAGCCAGGCTAAGTGGCGTGGTAAACGCACATCAGCAAAGTCGGTATAGTTTTTATTAGCCAGCGGCGTCCAAACCACTTCCGATAAAGCCATTAAACGGGGCAACAGCATGTACTCAGCTTTGGCTTCGGTAGCGATGTATTCTGTCCACATGTTAGCCTGTGCACCTAATATATACTTGTGCTGTTCGGGCGATAATGCCGGCGAGGCAGGATTGTAGTTATAGGTTTTTTGCAGTGGTCCAAAATTACCGATGCTTAATGGCTCCAGATCAGAGCGTGCCTGGGCATGATCAAAATATAACCCGCTTGAGCTTGGCGTCATTATCACGTTATGGTGCTGACGGGCAGCGGCTATGCCTCCAGCTTCGCCGCGCCAGCTCATTACAGTTGCGTTGGGCGCCAATCCACCTTCCAGTATTTCATCCCAGCCAATAACACTGCGCCCTTTGCTGTTCACAAACTTTTCCATGCGCTGTATAAAGTAGCTTTGCAGGCCGTGTTCGTTCTTCAGCTTTAATCTTTTGATCAGCTCGTGGCAATAGGCCGACTGTTTCCAAACCACTTTAGGCACTTCATCACCACCAATGTGAATGTATTTACTTGGGAACAGTTCCATCACCTCAGTAAGCACATCCTGCAAAAAGCCGAAAGTTTTTTCGGTAGGACAAAATACGTTATTGAATACGCCCCAGGTTTCGGCCACCTTGTATTCCTGGTTTACATCGCAGCTTAGTTCGGGGTAAGCAGCCAGTGCGGCCATAGCATGGCCGGGCATTTCAATTTCGGGCACAACGGTAATATAGCGGGCAGCTGCATACTGCACCACTTCACGTATTTCATTCTGCGTGTAATAACCGCCGTAGGGCGTATTATCAAACTGCTGCGGCATACGGTCGTGGTAGTTACCAATTAACGTTTGTGCGCGCTTGCTGCCCACCTGGGTTAACCGCGGATATTTTTTGATCTCGATACGCCAGCCCTGGTCATCCGTTAAATGCCAGTGAAAGGTATTGAGCTTGTAAGCGGCCATCAGGTCAAGATACTTTTTGATGAACTCAACCGAAAAGAAGTGGCGGCATACATCCAGGTGCATACCCCGGTAACCAAAGCGCGGGTAATCTTCGGCACGCAGGCAGGGCAGCTTCGCAACAGCGGCACGTTCAAGCGGTAACAACTGTATCAAAGTTTGTATGCCGTAAAACAGCCCCGCCCCTTTACCGGCTACGGTTACCTGCTGCGGCGTAATGGTAAGCCGGTACCCCTCGGCCGGGAGCCCATCGGTGCCGGCCGATGTAAGCATCAGCGTATTAGCTACAGGGCTACCTGTATTAGCTTTCAGCTGGTTTTTTAAAGCATATTTATTTTGCAGATAAGCAGTTAAAAACTGTACGGCCTTATTGTCAATACTATCGGCCAGTATAACCGTTTCCTGACTTAGCGTAAACGTACCTGCATTCTTTTGTAAAGATACCGGTGCCGGAATGATACCTTGGTTAAGATCGGTGGTTTGGGCCTGCACAGCGCCCTTTGTTAGTAAAACGAATAAAAAGAGAAGTAAACGAAGCTTACAGGACATATTTATTTATAATCGGTTTTTATAGTAAGAAAACGGAAAGTTAAAAGATTTCCGGGTGTTGGGAACCATATTGATTGTAAAAATTCAGCAACCAACAAAAAAAGCCACCTTTACAGATGGCTTTTGCTTAATATTTCTTTGATTTTAGTGTTGCACTTCCAGTTCGGCAGCTTCTTTAGCGGCTAAGTAACGTTCTGCATCTAAAGCAGCCATACAGCCGGTACCGGCAGCAGTAATAGCTTGGCGGTATACGTTATCCTGCGCATCGCCGCAGCAGAATACACCTTCCACATTGGTTTGTGTGGTGCCTGGTTTGGTTAAGATATAGCCTGTCTCGTCCATATCAATCCAGCCTTTAAAAATATCGGTGTTAGGATGGTGACCGATAGCTACGAAAAAGCCGGTTACATCCAATGTGCTTTCTTCCTGAGTTTTATTATTGAGTACACGAACGCCGGTTACATTCTGACCATCGCCTACAATCTCCTGCGCTTCGGTATTATAAATGATCTCGATGTTCGGGGTATTTTGCACGCGGGTTACCATGGCTTTTGATGCACGGAACTCATCGCGGCGAACCAGCATATATACTTTACGGCAAAGTTTAGCCAGATAGGTAGCTTCTTCAGCAGCGGTATCACCGGCACCTACAATAGCCACATCATGTCCGCGGAAAAAGAAACCATCACACACGGCACAGGCGGAAACACCAAAGCCGTTATATTTTTGCTCAGACTCCAGCCCCAGCCATTTAGCCGATGCACCGGTTGAGATAATTACAGTATCTGCAAGTATGGTTTTAGTTTCATCAACCACCACTTTGTGCGGCAGGCTCGAAAAATCAACCGAGCTTATATAACCAAAACGGATATCGGTACCAAAGCGCTCTGCCTGTTTACGAAAATCTTCCATCATTTCGGGGCCCATAATACCGTTCGGATAGCCCGGAAAATTCTCCACATCAGTTGTTTGGGTTAGCTGTCCGCCGGCCAGCATACCGGTGTATAAAACGGGTTTTAAATCAGCACGGGCAGCATAAATAGCAGCCGTATAACCGGCGGGGCCTGATCCGATGATCAGACATTGAACATGTTCTAGCTCTTGAGACATCAGCGTAGTATATTATGCAACAAAGGTACGATTAAATGCAGATACCACCAACGGCTATCCGTCAACAGTGTGCCATTGTTTACTGACGTTGGTTTTACGCGCCAGCAGCGGCCATATGGGATACTGATTGCTGCTTATTTTTGTTTCCATAAAATTAATTTTTCAATATTTTAACGAAACATGCAACAAAAGCAGTTGTTAGAGAGTAAGAGTATTAAAAGCCGAGTGATTATGATTATTATGACGATCCTTTATCTGTGTAAACGCTATAACGTGGTAAGTTTTTTTAAGAAAAAGCCTGTTACCGTGCAGGCATAATGCTGCTTACTTTTTACTAAGCAGTTCAATAATGCGGTCTTTATCTTTCAATTGGCTTTCCAGTAAGCTGATCTGTTTGAGCAAACCTTCCTTTTCAACCCGGTAAACGGTATTTGGCTCGGCAGCAACTGTAGTCTCGAACCTCTCGTTTTGATAAACAGCCGACTTCTTTGCCTTATTTTCTATGAAATAACTTATAGGCATCTGCAAAACTTCAGCAATCTTTTTAAGTGTTTTCAGCTTAATGCTATCCGTTGAAAGCATTTTGTAAAATCCAGCCTCGGTCATCTCTATATCTTTAGCCAATTCAGCCAGGGTTATACCCTTTACTTTAGCTTGTTGCCTGATGTTAACTTCTAAATTTTCAAAAAAACTATCTAATTGTTTACCAGGCATTTATACTAAATAAATATAAAAAAGTTTAGCCAAAATTGCTTTTTACTAAACTTAAATTTAGTTTAGTATTAAATTTGAATTACAAAGTTTGGAATTTATTTGCCGAATTAAGTAAAAATATGCCTGATATTAAATATAAATACCGCATAAATGAACTTATGCATCAGCTATCTGTTAATGAATATCGCAAAGCCATACGCTTGATCCCTATACAATTGGGCATAAGCGAGCGAACGTTTACCAATTATAGAAAAATAAGGCAGAATGACAAACGGGATATACCTCATGAAAAAGTGGATCTGTTGGAAAAGCTGTTTGGCTTAGCCACTGGCCAATTACAAAACTTTACATGGATTGCCCGGCCAATAGCCGAAACGAACGAGCAGGTTAAAAACTTGCCCAGGAAAATTAACCTTTAAACCTATGCCAAACATCAGTGAGCAGCAGCTGGTTGATATGCTGCAGGAACAGATTATAAAAAAAGCTGCATTTGACCATCAAATGCAGCAGCTACGTTTAGATGTTAACCCATCTACCCGAAGGCATCAGCGTAGTTCTTATATCAGGACGCTTGCCAGCCACCTTACCCAAATCAACCTGCTGCTCGATTTATGGGCCGACACTTTCGAGTTGGATTTGGATAAGATACTGGAGTAAGTATTAAGATTCGCCTATGTCAGGTTGCGGTCTTTAAACCAAACCTCGTCGGGCTTTACTTTAAAGCTGGCCATGGTAGCTACCAGCTCATCGGCATCAGCCGAGGTGAGCACCAGTTGGCGGTTTACCGGTTTCAGGAAACGCTGCTCTACCATCACGTCCATTTGCTTAAGCAAAAAATCGTAAAAGCCATTTACGTTCAATATACCGATGGGTTTGTGGTGCAAGCCTAATTGCAGCCAGGTAAGCACCTCAAAAAACTCTTCGAGCGTACCAAAGCCGCCAGGTAAGGTAATAATGCCGTCGCACAAATCGTTCATCATTTGCTTGCGCTGGTGCATGTTCTCCACAATGTGCAGTTCGGTTAGGCTGGTATGGCCAACTTCCTTATCCATTAAAAACTGTGGTATTACACCAACAGCTTTACCGCCTTGCTGCAACACGGCATCGGCAAGTAAACCCATTACCCCTACCCGGCCACCGCCAAATATCAGCGTTATATCCCGGCTTACCATTACACGGGCCAGTTGCTCAATTGATTCTTTTAAAACCGGGTCACCATTGAAATTGGCTCCGCAAAATACACAGATCGATTTCATATATTAAAAATAAACTCCGGCCACTTGCAGCAACCGGAGTAAGTAAAAGTATTATTTATTTGCCATTTATATGCCCTTGCTTAACGGGTATAATTAGGCGCTTCTTTAGTAATGGTAATATCGTGCGGATGCGATTCGCGAATACCGGATGCAGTAATGCGCACAAACTTGGCCTGCTGCAAGGTTTCTATATCCTTTGCACCGCAATAACCCATACTGGCTTTTAAACCGCCTACAAACTGGTAAGCAACCTCGGCCAGGGTGCCTTTATAAGGCACGCGGCCCACAATACCTTCGGGTACCAATTTTTTAATGTCATCTTCCACATCCTGGAAATAACGATCTTTTGAGCCAGACTCCATTGCCTCGATTGAACCCATACCACGGTATGATTTAAAGCGACGACCTTCGTAAATGATAGTTTCGCCCGGTGATTCTTCCACACCGGCAAACAACGAACCGGCCATGATGGAGCTGGCACCGGCAGCGATGGCTTTGGCAATATCACCGGTATGCTTAATACCACCATCGGCAATTACCGGTACGCCGGTACCTTGCAAGGCTTTGGCACACTCATAAACGGCATATAGTTGCGGCACACCTACACCGGCAATGATACGGGTAGTACAAATTGAACCCGGACCAATACCTACTTTAACTGCATCGGCACCGGCCTCGGCCAAAGCTCTGGCTGCATCGGCGGTTGCAATGTTACCTGCAATTACCTGCAAGTCGGGATACTGGGCTTTTACCGCTTTTAACTGATTGATTACCCCTTTTGAATGCCCGTGTGCTGTATCAATAGCGATTACATCCACACCGGCTTTTACCAGGGCATCAACACGCTCCATGGTATCGGCTGTTACGCCAACTGCGGCGCCTACACGTAAACGGCCGTGCTCATCTTTACAGGCAATCGGGTAGTTTTTAAATTTCTGGATATCTTTAAAAGTAATCAAACCACACAAACGGCCGTCGGCATCAACCACGGGCAGCTTTTCAATTTTATAGTTCTGCAATATTTCTTCGGCCTGCAATAAAGTGGTGCCCTGCGGTGCAGTGATCAGGTTAGCGCTGGTCATTACCTCGTTGATGGGCTTGCTCATTACTTTTTGGAAACGCAGGTCGCGGTTGGTTATAATGCCTTTCAGTTTGTGATCGTTATCTACAACCGGGATACCACCTATGCGAAACTCGCGCATAATTTTGAATGCATCGGCCACTACGGCATTTTCATCCAATGTAACCGGATCCTGGATCATGCCGCTCTCGGAACGTTTTACTTTACGTACTTCATCAGCCTGACGCTGTATGCTCATGTTTTTGTGCAGCATACCCAAACCACCTGCCTGTGCAATAGCAATAGCCAGTTCCGATTCGGTAACTGTATCCATAGCTGCCGAAACAAGCGGAATATTCAATCTGATTTTTTTAGTCAGGTAAGTGCTGGTGTTAACCTCGCGCGGTAAAACTTCGGAGTAAGCCGGCAGGAGTAATACGTCATCGTACGTTAAACCTTCGGCAACAAATTTAGAGGGGTCGAGCTGCATGGCAAATAATATTTGTGTTGATTATTTGCCGGGCAAAGATAGAATTAATTACCCATTACTGCAAACGCGAAGTATTTATGTGTGGATTTGTGAGTTTTGGATGATAATTACTTATGTCAATTCATCTGTGCACAACCGCTCAGAAATATAAACCGTTATTTAACCCATTTAATTATTAAAACAAAAAATCAATTATTGGCATTGGTTACTTTTGTACACATACCTAACTATGTCTAACAATGTCAAACACTTACAAACCAATCAACCTAAAACTGCTGTTGATAGCAGTACTATTTTCACTCCCATTTTTTAGCCATGCGCAACCCGCACGCGCCTGCATTAAAATACTGGAAAAGAACCACGGCTTTCAGGATTTGAAAGTAGGTAGCCTGATAACTGATCTGGGCAACAAAGTGGAACAGGCCAAAGATCATGAGAACTACCTGCACGGCGTGCAGTACTACCAGGTAATTGATACCAACCTGCTTAAGGCGGGCAAAAATATTAAGATCAGCAAAATATGGCTGGGTGTATATCAGCAGAAAATCACCTACATCCATTTGTACCTGGACCCAAGCTGTGGGAAAAGCATGTTAACCGAATTAAAAAGCAATTACGGCGCCGGGTTGCAACCTAACCGCAGGATGAAAAAATACCATTGGAAAAGCAGCCATGTATTACTGCGCCTTAACCTGAACGACCCGAATAATGCAGCCGTGCTTTATGCCGACCGCGATTTGAATGAACAGGTTTTTGCACAACTCACTAACGCGGCAAGCGACGAGCCAACGGAATTCATCACCAAAGCGCCCTGAAATAACAAAGGCGATGCATAATGCATCGCCTTTATTGCTTTAATGAATACAGTTATTCGTATTTACCAACAATCACCTTGTAAAAATCATCAAAGTGCAGGTATTGGTTAGCCAGCTGTTGTAATTGCTCGGCGGTAACCGTTTTTACAATCTCGGTATAACGGTTGTAGTAATCCAGATCCAAGCCAGAGAAGTACACGTTCTTGAACTTATCGGCATGCGAGAAAACGTTTTCCAAACTACCTAACAGCGAACCCAGCATGTAGTTACGCACCAGGGACAATTCTTCTTCACTGATTTGTTCAGTTTTAAGCAGATTGATCTCTTTTTCAATTTCGTTAACCGCACTACGGCACACATCAGCACCAACCTCGGTAGCAATAAAAAATGCACCGGCATCTCTCAAGGATGTAATGCCCGAGCCAATGCCGTAGGTGTAGCCCTTGTCTTCACGGATATTAGCCATTAACCTTGAGCCAAAATAACCGCCCAGTACCGTGTTTAGTACCTGCAGGGCCGGAAAGTCAGGATGCGAACGGTTTACCATTTGCACCCCCATACGTATGGCCGATTGCAGAGCCTGCGGCTTTTCTGTAAAGTAGAAACGCTCGGCGGCGGGCTGTAATTCGGGTTGCGCAGTATCAGCGGCCTGAGCTGCATTATCCCAGTCAGCTTCAAAAGCACTCGTAATCTGATTTAAAGTTGCTTCATCAACCTTACCGGCTATTACCAGCGTACAGTTTGAGGGTTGATACATATTCTCAAAGTGCTGCAATAGGTCAGCACGCTGCAACTGCTCAAAATCTTTCAGCTCGGAAGTTAATCCGTATATGGTATTTCCATACAGCGCTTTGTTAAAGGCACGGCGGGCCAGCATATCATTCTTTTGCAGGCTCACCTGTAGCTTTTGCTGCTGGTTGCGTATAAATGTTTCCACCTCCTTTTCAGGGAACTGGCTATCTGTAAGGATGCTTTTAATTACCGGCAAGGTATTACCCAGGTGGCGGTTAAGGCTGTAAAGCGTTAACTGCGATTGGTCGTAACCATAATCGGCCTGTAAAAAGGCCCCATAATAATCAATCTGGTCGGCAATCTGCGCGGCATTCAGCTTTGATGTACCCTCGGTAAGCAGGGAGTTTACGGCCAGGTTAAGCAAAGGCTTAGCTGGGTTAAAACGCAGGTTACCAAAAATCCACTCAATGCGCACCAGTTCCTGATCGCCGGAGTTGAACCAGAAAACCTGGCAGCCGTTAGCCAATACTTTATGCCCCGGCTTAATTAAATTTATATGATCAATAGCCTTTGATTCAGGCGCGATAGTTCTATCTAACATAAGCTGTTTATTTTTCGGCCAGGTAAATTAAAGTAGATGAATTATCCTTACGGAAGATGGCCTTGGCCTGCTCCTGAATTTGCTGCGCAGTTACGGCCAGGTAATTTTCCGTTTCGCGGTTAAATAAATCGGCATCGCCCAGCAATTCGAAGTAAGCCAGGTTCATGGCCTTGTCAAGCAGGGCCATTTCGGCAAACACCATGGTCGATTCTGTTTTATTTTTAACCTTGGTCAGCTCATCAACAGGTATTTGTTCAGCACACAGCTTTTGCAGCTCCTGCCAAACAGCGGCTTCGGCTTCTTCAATACTGATATTTTCGAGCGGCTTACCCTCTACTACCAGCATGCCGGTATCCAGGCTACCGGTAAGGTAAGCATGTATTTCACTAAATACCGGTGTATCCTTAACCAATGCACGGTGCAATCGGGCCGACTGGCCGCGTGATAAAATATCCGATATCAGGTCAATTGCGTAATAGTGCTCGTCCATACGGCCGGGCACCTGGAAGGTGATATAAATATCATTCAGCGGCACTTTGGCAGTAACGGTTTCGCGGCGCTCTTCACGCTGCTCCGGCTCCTGCGGTAAGTTACGGTTATACTTTTCGCCGGCTGGTATAGGGGCAAACCACTTGTCGCAAAGCGCTTTCACCTGATCGGGCGTAACATCGCCACCTACTACCATAATAGCATTTTGCGGATTGTAGTGCTTTTTAAAGAATGCTTTTACATCCTCTATCTGTGCATTTTCAATATGCGATAATTCTTTACCGATGGTGGCCCACTGATAAGGGTGCGTTTTATATACCAGCGGACGCAAACGTAACCATACATCGCCGTAAGGCTGGTTCAGGTAGCGTTGCTTAAACTCTTCCATTACCACATTGCGCTGCACTTCCAGGCTCTTTTCGCTAAAAGCCAGGTTAAGCATGCGGTCGCTCTCCAGCCAAAAGGCAGTTTCGAGATTTACGGCCGGAAGCGTGATGTAATAGTTGGTTATATCGTTGCTGGTGAAGGCATTATTTTCGCCGCCCACGCGCTGCAGGGGCTCGTCATAAACCGGTATGTTAACCGATCCGCCGAACATCAGGTGCTCAAACAAGTGAGCAAAACCGGTTTGCTCCGGGTTTTCATCGCGTGCGCCAACATCGTACAAAATGTTAACCACCGCCATGGGAGTTGTATGATCTTCATGAACAATAACCCGCAGGCCATTGTCCAATGTAAAACGGTTGAATTTAACCATGTAGTTTCAGAACAAAATTTAAAGTGGCAGCAAAGGTACGGTTTTTAAACAATCGAAGTAATTGTATTATCTTGACCCGTGTTTTGTAACCGCCTGCCGGATTTACAGAACACTTCCCTGTGATGCATCCTGTTTGAATGAACCAACATGAAAAGCAAGCCAGATTTATTACAACAAATAGAAACACTTGAAGGCAAAACAGGCATTTTGGCTTTAGCCAGCCAGTTGCACAAACAGAACATAGCCATACAAGATTTATTAGAAATAACCCTGCATCCCGAACATCTGTTTTCGTTCCGTGCCGCCTGGGTATTGGAAAACGTGATACTGCACAATGTTCATCTGTATGCACAAGATATAGTACCTATTCTGGCGTATGGCAAACGGATTAAAAACCCGAGCTGCCAGCGGCACTATGCCAAAATTTATGGCCATTTCACCAGCGCTAAAGCTGCAGCTGAGCAGCTCAATCAAACTGATTTAGACCCTATGGTTGAACAATGTTTTGACTGGCTGATAGACGAGCAGGTATTAGTGGCAGTTAAAGCAAGGGCAGCAGAAGTACTATTCAATTTGCGGCACCGTTATAATTGGATAGATGATGAACTGCCGCCATTATTAGAGAAGCTGATGTATAACGGCAGCCCTGCTATACTTTCAACAGGGCGCCGTTTACTTGGTAAGTTAGATAGCAAAAGAAAGCTTAGTCGGCTTTAGGGCGGTCGCTGCCGTGCAGGTTATCGCTCACCTGGTGGTGGTGCAGCTTGGCTTCAATGGCCGATGAACTGTTGTTGGCATACGTACCATAGGCGTCAACTAAAACACCTTTCAGGTTATGCTTAGCTGATGAAATGGCATACACAATCGACATATCAGACGGGTTGCTTGGACCCTCAAAACGGTAAAACTCGTCTACCTCAAAATCATCAGCGGTTAAATGTATATTTTGCGACTTGTCCTGAATGTTATCCGCATCGTCATCGAAGCTCAGGTTGGCCGTATATCCTCTTTGTAATAAATCGTTAGTGGCATCCACTAAGGTTTCATAATTTTTCATGGTAGTATCTATTTAAGTTGCGTGCAGTATTTGCAATGTGTTTATTTATTAAACTGCTAAAAGCCACCTGTTGTTTGCGATGCAGGTGGTTTTATATATTAATTACTACCACCTAAACGCACTTAAAAAAAGCAAAAAGAACTATAAAAGAAAAGCCGGCGTATTGGTATACGCCGGCTTTTTATTGCAGATATAAAGCACGCCTTATTATTCGGCAGCTTCGCTATCGTATTTAATTTTGTTAACGTGCTTGTCAATTTCCCACAAGCCGGTGCCTTCTTCGCCAATAACCTCGAACAGTTCCAGCGCACGACGGGCTTTGTACTCTTCTTCGCGTTGTTCTTTCATAAACCAGTTCAGGAATTCAAAAGTTACAAAATCCTGCTCTTTCATGCAGTTAGCTGCAATGTTTTTGAAAGATTGGGTAATGGCTACTTCCTGCTCCAAAGCATCTTCAAATACTTCGCGCAATGAGGTATAATCGTGCTTAATGCCGCTTACTTCTGGTGAGATAGCGCTGCCACCCATATCCAGCACATACTTAAACAATTTCAGCTGGTGATAACGCTCCTCGTCCGATTGTTTAGAAAAGTAATCAGATGAGTAGTCGAATCCGTTTTGGTTACACCATGAAGCCATTGCCAGGTACAATGCTGATGAATGAGCTTCTTTTTTTATTTGTTGATTTAAAAGAGCTTCGATATCTGTAGACAGTAAGCTCTTGATACGCATAATATCTTTCATAATACTTTACAGTTTAGTGCTGTTGTAATAAGATTGTATGCAATAATAGTGCTATAAATTTTGATGACAGAATTTAATAGCAATATGAAATAAGTCTAAATTAGTGAATTACACCAACTTGGCGGTAATCTGATATAGCGAGAAAAACTTGACTTGCAGATAATTTACAATCAGATAACGATTCTGCTCAGGCGGTCATGAATGATCTGGTTGAGTTCCAGCATCACAAAGGTTCCTTCCAGCAGTTCTTTAAGTGCAATGATTTGTAATAAATTTAAGAAGTAGCAATGATTACATGCACAGATAAACACCATCTCAATTTCGGGTGATTTGCTGTTGTCCAATAACAACGCTTCAATATTTACCCTATAGATGGAAGTTTTTAGCTTCATCAGGCCGCGGTAATCAAACTTAACCAGCTTGCCGGCAAAATCTATATACCAGCAACGTTCGCGGTCGCACTGGTAAACAGCACCAGTACGGGTAGAAAACACCTCGGTAAAATTTACAGCATTCTGAGTTTTTGCAGCGATCATCACACTGCAAATTTAAACCTATTTAGAAATAGTCCAAATAATATTTAAAACTTTTCTAAATAACCACACCCATTGCTGCTGTATGCTATTCGTACCGGCTGAATGCCCAGTAGCCCTCAATATCTTTTTCGTAAGTTACCTGATACACGGTTCCCTCTACTGTAATCGGAAAGGTAAATTCCTGCAAACCTGCGCCTGCGGGTATATGATGGCTCACAATACTATCGGCCACCATTTTAATAGCCTCAAACTGTTCATCTTCGCGCAGGGGCGGGTCGGGCAGCGCCATCCAATGGGTGTAGGCGGTAAGGCTTTGCGGGGCAGCCTGCGGCATGGCCCACGCGGGCACACCGTTTGCGTTAGCCAGCGCAGCTACCTGGTATATTTGCAGCGGTGTATTATCTGTAGCGTTAGCGTTGTACAATAGTACCGGTTGCCCTTCGGCCGGTAAGTTTTCTTTTACGGAAATCCAGTTCATGGTAAGCCAAAGGTATGAATGTTTGGCTATCCGCTCAAAACCAAACCCATCGTCACAAAAAAAGGGAGCTGCCTTACGGCAACTCCCCTATTCTGATCTAAACTCTATATTTTTGATTCTGATCTTTACTCGTTCAGAAACACAAATTGGTTATCAAACATATCCAGCTTAATGTGGCTGTCTTTATCCACTTTGCCGGCCAGTATTTGTTTAGAAAGCTCGTTGAGGATTTTCTTTTGAATCACCCTTTTGAGCGGACGGGCACCAAACTGCGGATCGTATCCCAATTGGGCCAACCAGTCTAAAGCTTCTGCCGATGCATCGAGGTGAATACCCATTTCGGCCAGGGTTTGCTGCAAGCCCTTGAATTGCAGTTTTACAATATCGCTAAGCTCATCGCGGCCCAGCGGGGTAAACATGATGATCTCATCAATACGGTTCAAAAACTCGGGACGGATGGTTTGGCGCAACAGCTCGAACAGTTGGTTCTTGGTTTTGGCAACCACGCTTTCTTTATCAGCATCCTCAAAGTTTTCAAAATTTTGCTGGATGATGTGCGAACCGATGTTGGATGTCATGATCACGATGGTGTTCTTGAAATTCACCACGCGACCTTTATTGTCGGTTAAACGGCCGTCGTCCAACACCTGCAGCAGAATGTTAAACACATCGGGATGTGCTTTTTCAATCTCGTCCAGCAAAATTACGCTGTAAGGTTTACGACGCACGGCTTCAGTTAACTGACCACCTTCATCATACCCTACGTAGCCCGGAGGCGCACCAATTAAGCGGCTCACGGCATGGCGCTCCTGGTACTCGGACATATCTATACGCACCATCGATTGCTCATCATCAAACAGGAACTCGGCCAAAGCCTTGGCCAGCTCAGTTTTACCCACACCGGTTGTACCTAAAAATATGAACGAACCAATGGGGCGGCGTTTATCCTGCAAACCGGCACGGCTGCGGCGTATAGCATCGCTTATGGCTTCAATAGCTTCTTCCTGCCCGGCTACGCGCTTGTGCAGTTCTTCTTCCAGGTGCAATAGCTTTTCGCGCTCACTTTGTACCATTTTAGTAATCGGAATACCAGTCCAGCGGGAAACTACACCGGCAATATCGTCGGCAGTAACCTCTTCTTTCAGCATTCGGCTGTCGGCCTGATTTTCGCGCAGGGCGGCTTTCAGCTTTTCAACCTCAGCTTCGGTTTCGCGGATTCGGCCGTAGCGCAATTCGGCTACCTTACCATAATCGCCAGCACGTTCGGCCTGCTCGGCTTCCAATTTATAGGCTTCAATAGCTTCAATTTTTAAGTTGATGCCATCCACCAGGTCTTTTTCGCTTTGCCATTTAGCACGCAGCGAGTCGCGCTCGGCAGAAAGGTTGGCAATTTCTTCGCTTAAGCTTTTAACTTTATAATCGTCATTTTCGCGCTTAATCGCCTCACGCTCAATTTCAAGTTGCATAATGCGGCGCTCCAGCTCATCTACCGCTTCCGGAACGGAATTCATTTCCAGGCGTAGTTTGGAGGCAGCCTCGTCCATTAAGTCGATAGCTTTATCGGGCAAAAAGCGGTCGGCAATGTAGCGTTGCGACATTTCGACCGAGGCAATAATCGCCTCATCTTTGATACGCACCTTGTGGTGTGCTTCGTAACGCTCTTTTAAACCCCGCAATATGGAAATAGCATCAGCAGCATCCGGCTCATCAACCATTACACGTTGAAAACGGCGCTCCAGCGCTTTATCTTTTTCAATGTATTTTTGATACTCGTTCAGTGTGGTTGCACCAATGGCACGCAGCTCACCACGGGCCAGGGCCGGTTTCAAAATATTGGCCGCATCCATAGCACCCTCGCCACCACCAGCACCTACCAAGGTGTGTATCTCGTCAATAAAGAGAATGATCTCACCATCGCTTTTGATCACTTCGCCAATAACGGCTTTCAGGCGTTCCTCGAACTCGCCTTTGTATTTGGCGCCGGCTACCAGCGCACCCATATCCAGCGAGTACACGGTTTTGGTTTTCAGGTTCTCGGGCGCATCGCCTTTAATGATTCGGAAAGCAATACCCTCGGCAATAGCGGTTTTACCCACGCCTGGCTCGCCCACCAGTACCGGGTTGTTCTTGGTACGGCGTGATAATATCTGGATCACGCGACGTATTTCTTCATCGCGGCCAATTACCGGATCAAGTTTACCCGACTCCGCATACTCGTTGAGGTTGCGGGCATATTTATTAAGTGCGTTGTAAGTAGCTTCGGCATTCTGCCCGGTCACTTTGCTGTCGCCACGAAGGCTGATAATAGCTGCTTTTAAATCTTTTTCGTTAACGCCGTAATCTTTCAAAGCGGCGCTGGTTTTATCATTTACAGACAGGATACCCAGCAACAAATGCTCTACGGATACAAACTCGTCTTTAAATTCTTTCAGGTAGCTTTGCGCTTTTTGCAAAGCGCTGTTGGTGTTTGATGATAAGTACAGTTCACTGCCGCTCACTTTCGGAAAACCGGCAACTTGCTGGTCTAACGTATCATTTAAGCGGCTGATATTAACGTTCAGTTTTTTCAGCAAATAGCTGATCACGTTTTCATCAACCAGTAACAAACCTTTCAGCAAGTGAGCATTCTCAATAGCCTGCTGCTGATTACCGGTTGCAATTTCGGAAGCTTTCTGGACAGCTTCCTGAGCTTTTATGGTAAAGTTGTTAAAATTCATGGTTATTAATATTGTTTAAAGCAACAATCTGTATCATACTATTCAAATCCTTTGCCACAAGCATTTAAATGCAAGATTGTCATCTAAAATCAATTCCAACCGACAAATTGTCAAGTATTACTGCACAAAAAACAATATTCTTTTTTAGATGTAGTTCAAATATTGCACTTGTAATTCCGTAACTATGAAAAAGATATTCACTGCCGTTGTTTCTTTATTTGTGTTGATATTCTTTATTTTAACTTATGTATTCAGCACAGATTCAGCAAATTCATAACTAATACCTTACTAAGGCTTTATCATAAATCGAGGTTATCTTCGCTGTATTTAATATTTATTTAGTTTATGATAAGCCAAGAAATAACCAAAGATTAATAATATAAACAATTACCTAAATTCACATCTTTAAATCGATTAGTTTTATTAAAAATTTTAAATTTGATTAATTAAACTAATTGATTTGAGAAGCTTCTTTTTTAGGCAGATATCTGTGCGTAAGCATATAGATTTCAGGAAGTATTATACCCTGCAAAACCTGGTTGGTGTAAAAAACGCAAGCATTATTTTTTTTCTTCTCAACTTTAGTTTCCGACTATATTATTGGCTATTTCCCGACAGCCTGAACCAATCGCCTCATATCAGAGAGTATAATATATCAAACTGGGTTTATCTTTTTATCACCCCACTGTTTCACCTAATTAGTTATAAACTTGGCAAGCTATACCATAAAAGCAAAGCTGGTATCACTGGCATTAACTACCTAACCGTTGCTTTTACCCAATACATTATTTTGTGCGGCATGACGGGTAGCTTCATAGCTATGCACAATATGCGCAATACCTTAACGCTGTTTTTAATAAGCCTGCTTACCATGGGTATTGTATTCGTGCTGCAATTTACGCAGGCCTTATTTATTAGCCTTACTACGGCAGCAGTTTTCATCAGCGTTTCACTCGCCATTACCAATAGTCCGTTTGAGCGGGTGGGTAATACTTTGGTTTGCATCGTGCTGCTAACCGGATACTATTTTATTACCCGTTTTATTTACGATTATAAAGCCAACCACTTTCAGCAACTTACTGAAATAAAAGCCAAAAACCTGGAAATTGAAAAAGCAAGCTTGTTTAAAACTGAGGTTTTGGGCATGGTAGCCCATGATTTGCGCAACCCCATTGCCGCTATCGAATCCATAAGCATGCTAATGGAATTGAACGAACTGGATGATGACATGCAGGATAACGTAAACATGATCAAAGCATCATGTGTGAAAGCGCGTACCATTATCAACGATTTGCTGGATGTAGCCCGCAATGACAACAGCAACGAAACGATGGCCCAGGCTATGATAGTTGAAGTGAACAGCCTGGTGAAAGAGATAGTACAGGAGTGGCAGGATAAGGCTGACGTGCACAACCATATACTGTTTTTTGCGCCCGAGTATCCTTTATATGCCCGCATCAATACCCAGCGCTTTCACCGGGTAATTGATAACCTGATCAGCAACGCCATTAAATTTTCAAAGGAAGATCATCCGGTTGAGGTACATTTACGCCACAAAAGCAATAAGATATTTATTGAAGTAAAAGACCATGGCGTGGGCATACCTCAGGATATGCTGCCATATGTTTTCGAACGCTTTACCAAGGCGGGCCGTACCGGTTTGCATGGCGAACAATCAACCGGCCTGGGCCTGAGCATTGCCCGCCAAATTGTAGAAAACCACGACGGACTTATCGATGTTGACAGCACGGAAAACCAAGGCTCGGTTTTCAGGATACAATTACCACAAGTTGATCAAGCTTTATAATACTCGCTAAAATCACAATCAGTAAATAGTACCATTATTCGGTCGAATAATACCACAACAGGTGGAATTTCCATACTAACTTTGTGGTGTTATGAAAAAGGAATTTCCCATATACGATATATGCACACTCTCTGATTACAAACAGGATGATATCCTGATCAGCCGGTTTGCACCGTATTTGGAAATCCATAAAAACCTGCATCTGCCGCATAAGCACAACTTTTACCACCTGGTACTTTTCACCAAAGGCGGCGGAAGCCATGCTATCGACTTCAAGAACTTTACCGTTAAGCCCTACCAAATTTATTTTATGATACCCGGCCAGGTACATAGCTGGAGCTTTGAGGGCAAGGTTGATGGTTATGTAATCAACTTTTCTGTGCCGTTTTTACAATCATTTTTACTTAAACCCGATTACCTGGAACAGTTCCCGTTTTTTAGCGGCGCACTGGATGACATGGTAATTGATATTCCGGAATCATTACATACCCACGTAATTGATCTGTTTGAGCAGATAGTTGCCGAAAGCGAAAGTAACCAGCGATTAAGTGCAGATATGGTACGTGCATTAATGCTGCAGCTTTTCATCAGCATAGGGCGGCTTAGCTTCAACCATCAAACACCGCATACCACTGCTTATAACTTCACTTTATTGAAGAACTTTCAAAAGCTTATCGAGAAAAACTTCACCACACTCAGGTTACCGAAGGAGTACGCTGAGCTGCTTTACATTACCCCTAACCATTTAAATGCCTTGTGCAATGATGTATTAGGCACGCCGGCAGGCGAAGTGATACGCAACCGCATTGTGCTTGAAGCCAAACGCCTGTTGGTAAATTTTGAGTTGAGCATTAGTGAGATAGCCTATCGCCTGAACTTTACCGACAATTCTTATTTCAGTAAGTTTTTTAAAAAGCAGGAAGGCTTAACGCCCGAAGATTTCAGGAAACAAATCAAAACGCAAAAATTATGAAAACGTTAACTATCGACAAAGAGGCCATGGACAATAACACTAAATATATCGCATCAAACTTCAAAGCTGCTTTACATGCCAAGTGCCCGGTGTGCCACACCGGTAATATGTTTGCTAACAGCATGTACAATATAAGCGGTCAGAAAATGCACAAGAACTGCCCGCATTGCAACTTTGAGTTTGAGGTAGAGCTGGGTTATTTTTATGTAGCCATGTTTGTGAGCTACGCGATGAATGTAGCACTGCTGGTAACTTTGGGCGTTGCTACTTATATATTAACTCACAGCGAAAACCCTTGGCTGTATACGCCTATACTATTGATATGTGCCTTTTTGCTATCACCGGTAAACTTCAGATATTCAAGGGTGATTTTATTATACTGGCTAACTCCGGGCATACACTTTGATCCGAAAAAAGCGTATAAAGAATAAGAATCAAAATACAGCGCAGGGGCAACTGAAATACAAAATCTAACTTTACCTTTGTGGCATAAGCCACGTATACCATGAAAGTTGCCCTGTTTCCCGGATCGTTTGACCCGGTTACCAAAGCTCACGTTGATATAGTAAAACGCTCTGTAGCGCTTTTTGATAAGCTTTACATCGGCGTTGGGATAAACAGCTCCAAACAAAGTTTTTTAAGCATAAGCCAGCGCGAGCAAATGCTGCGCGCCGTATTTGCCAACGAACCCAAAATCCACATCATTGCTTATGAAGGGCTTACTGTCGATTTTTGCAAAAGCATTAATGTCGGTTACATGATACGTGGTATACGTACCGTATCCGACTTTGAATATGAAAAGGCCATTGCGCAAATGAATCACGCACTGGCCCCTGATATTGAAAGTATTTTTATTGTGAGCAAACCCGGCTACTCTTCCATCAGCTCTACCATTGTGCGCGAAATTTTGCGGCACCAGGGCGATGTAAGCCAGTTTATTCCGAAAGAGGCACTGGAATTTCTGTAAGCAGATCCCGCTTCCATAACACATCCACAATTGACGGGAATGTGTTACCGGTAACGGTGGCAATACGCCCTTTATCAAACCACTGCACATCGGTAATGCCCTCTTCGGTTTGTGGTTTTAATTTGGCTTTGCCTTTATATTTCATTTTATACCAGTAGGTTTTCTTTAATACAACCTCGCCTTTAAGGGTGTATACATGATAAGTATTGATGATCTTTTTTCCGCAATCACCAATCCGGATACCACATTCCTCTTCCACCTCGCGCACAGCGCCCTCTTTAGGCTTTTCGCCTTTTTCGAGCTTCCCTTTAGGCAGATCCCATTTTTCATTCCGGTATATAAAAAGGTAATCTCCTTTGCTATTTTTTACCAAACCGCCCGCAGCTTCAATCAAAACATTGCTTTTGATAATCTTTTTCAGCACAGCCTTGGCATCGTCGCAAAGTATGTAATAGTAGAGCGGCGAACTGCTGCCGGATACTTTTGAAAAAAAGCTTTTTAACTCAAACGATTGTTGATCAAGCTGTTCGTACAATTCAACCCTTGCCGGTGTTGATTCTGTGAGCAGAATAACCTTTTGGTTAATATAAATTCTGTATTTTTGGGCCATGTTTAATAAAAATGAGATTGAACAGCAAGTGGCTGAATTTCTGCTGCAAATTAAAGCAATAAAATTGCAACCCAACAACCCTTTTACATGGGCATCCGGTTGGAAATCGCCAATTTATTGTGACAACCGCGTTACGCTGTCTTATCCGTCCATTCGCACTTACATCAGGCAAAAGTTGAGCCAAATGATACAAGAAGAATTTGGTTCGGTAGGTTGTATTGCGGGTGTGGCTACTGCAGGTATTCCGCAAGGCGCTCTGGTAGCGCAAGAATTGGGTTTGCCGTTTATTTACGTGCGTTCAAAACCTAAAGATCATGGAACCGGCAGCCTCATTGAAGGCGAAATTATGCCCGGCCAACGTGTAGCCGTTATTGAAGACCTGATTTCGACCGGCAAAAGCAGCTTGCAGGCAATTGACGCTTTGCGTAGTGCAGGTTATGAAGTGGCAGGCCTGGCAGCCATATTCAGCTACGGATTTGATGTTGCTGACGAGAACTTCAAAAAAGCAAAATGCCGTTTTGTAACCCTGTCTAACTACAATGCGCTGCTTAAGTTTGCCGAAGAAAAACAATACATCCAACCCGATAGCATCCAACTATTGCAACAATGGCGTACTAACCCTTCTGCATGGGGTCAGCAACAATAGTAATAAGATAATTTAGTTATACAAAAGGCCTGTGAGTTTAACTTACAGGCCTTTTTTTTGAATCATTTATAGCTATTGAAGCTAAGTTAAGGCAGGGATCATCTTCTCATCAAGTGCACCCTGCGATGATTAATGTTTGAGTATGCTTTTGTTACGCTCGGTATTGTAAAGTACTACAACTACATTAACCACAATCAAACCCACAATTAACGACACCATAATAATTTATAATTGATTACAGTCCTTAAACGCAAACCCTGTTCCAAACTTTAAGTGAAGATTAATAAATTTATATTTTTATGTAATTTATATTAATCTCTAAATAACCCTGTTAAACTACTAACCGAAGCGACAATTTGTTATAAAACAGCTTGGTTGACAATGCCCCAAATCAACTGATTAAAATGGGAACATTCGGCTACAGTGTGGATTTATAATCACACAATTACCCTTGTTTGCCTTATTTAACGTACTTTTGCATAAACTATTTGGTGCAGCATGATTACTGTTTCTAATTTATCATTACGCTATGGCAAGCGCACATTATTTGAAGATGTAAACTTAAAGTTTACACAAGGCAATTGCTATGGTATTATCGGTGCTAATGGGGCCGGCAAATCTACTTTCTTAAAAATTTTATCGGGCGAGGTTGATCCTACCACCGGATCAGTAAGCTTTACGCCCGGCGAACGCATGGCGGTATTGAAACAGAACCACTATGAGTTTGACGACTTTCCGGTAATAGAAACCGTGCTGATGGGGCATAAAGAATTATATGCCACCATGAAAGAAAAAGATGCTATTTACTTAAAAGAAGATTTTACCGATGCCGATGGTGAACGTGCCGGAGAGCTGGAAAATCTTTTTGCGGAAATGGACGGCTGGAACGCCGAAAGCAATGCCGCTACCCTATTAAGTAACCTGGGTATAAAAGAAGATTTACATTATAAATTACTGAAAGAACTGGACGGTACACAAAAGGTACGTGTACTGCTTGCACAAGCGCTGTTCGGCAAACCCGATATTCTGTTATTAGATGAGCCTACCAACGACCTGGATATCCATACTATTAGCTGGCTGGAAGACTTTTTAGCCGGTTATGAAGCTATAGTACTGGTTGTATCGCACGACAGGCACTTCCTGGATACGGTTTGTACCCACGTAGTGGATATTGACTTTGGTAAGATGACCATTTATACCGGTAACTATACGTTCTGGTACCAATCAAGCCAGTTAGCTTTAAAACAACGTTCGGATCAGAATAAGAAACTGGAAGAAAAAGTCAAGGAGTTACAGGAGTTCATCAGCCGCTTTAGCGCCAATGCTTCTAAATCTAAACAAGCTACCAGCCGTAAAAAAGCGCTTGATAAAATCAACCTGGATGAGATTAAGCCATCCAACCGCAAATATCCGGCTATTATGTTTAACCAGCAAAGCCGCGAAGCAGGCGACCAAATACTGCAAACCGAAAAGTTGGGTAAAACACAAAGCGGCGAAGTATTTTTCAGCAACATTAACCTGATGGTGAACAAGGGTGATAAGATTGCTATTTTATCACAAAACAGTTTAGCTACTACAGCTTTTTACGATATCATTACCGGGCGGGATACGGATCACACCGGCAGCTTTAAGTGGGGAATTACTATCAACCCTGCCGATATGCCTATTGATAATGCTGAGTACTTTAAAGGCAAAGACCTGAACCTGGTTGACTGGTTGCGCGAGTATGCCCCGGGCGAAAAAGACGAGCAGTTTATCCGCAGCTTTTTAGGCCGAATGCTTTTCTCGGGCGAGGAAGTACTTAAAAAAAGCACCGTACTATCGGGTGGCGAAAAAATGCGTTGCATGTTTAGCCGCATGATGCTGCAACAACCCAATGTACTCGTTTTTGATGAACCGACCAACCACCTGGACCTGGAATCGATCACGGCATTAAACAACGGCATGCGCGATTTTAAGGGAACTATACTGTTTACCTCACGTGACCATGAGCTTACCCAAACCGTAGCTAATCGTATCATCGAGCTTACCCCTGCCGGTTTAATTGATAAGATGATGAGCTATGATGACTATATCAACAGCGAAGCCGTGCAAAAGCAACGCGAAGAAATGTATGCATTAGTCTAAATATTTTGTTTATTTGTGTAATTACACAAATAAACAAAACCCGACTCCGTAGCTCAGTTGGTAGAGCAACAGACTCTTAATCTGTGGGTCCTGAGTTCGAGCCTCAGCGGGGTCACCCGAAACGCAGTTTTCTTACACGAAAGCTGCGTTTTTTGTTGGATGGGTAAAGCTATAGGTAAAGTTTGAATGAGCCTTAATGAACCTAATTGAACTCATTTGAACCTAATCACTTTCACTTCCAGTATATTTCTTGCATAGCATCTTTTGTTATCCAGCTATTGGTACCACCAATTCCAAAAAAATTGAGCAAAATCCTTTTTTTTATCTTCAGGGAAGTTATACAAAGTATAAACCGCCAAAAAAGCTATTGGGCGGTTACATCGAAATAACAAGAAGAAAAACTAACAAAAAACGGTAATGATAGACTCAATATATTCAAAGGCAAATATTGACACTCAGAAAAAACCTTATAACTATATTTATAATGCTATTCGTGATGGCTTAACTGAGATAATAGATGAAGGCATAAGCTCACACCTCAATCAACCTTTCCTCACTGGTAAACTTGAAAACTTTCACGTTTTTATTAGAGGGAATACGCTTAGATTCAACGGCAGCCTTTGCAAATACCTTTTGGGCGAGAATGTATCGACACTTTCAAAAGATCAGATTGATGCTGCTTTGAAAAAGCTTACTCAGCAAATGGGGTTTCCTGTGCAGCAAGCTACTTTATCTCGCATTGATATCGCTACAAACTTACCTGTTCAGCAAGCGCCAGAATTATATATTGGCTGTCTTGAAACCATGCAGAATGCCAATCTAATCAACTGGAAAGGTACCAAAACATTTAAGCGTAGTAGAGAAAGCCTAACGTTTTATAAGCAACTACGGGAATTACTCTTGCTAGAGCTGGAGTGTATTACTATAATGGTGGTTCTGATAAGGATGTAGCTATTAAAGCAGCTTTAGATGTAGTAATGACAGGAGTTGGATTTCTTGGTCCAATTGGATTTGGTGTAAGCGCCACATATTTCATATTGGATGCAGCGACAGATGGTTTCGGCGGATATGGAGCAATTAAATAAAAATGAGAAAGAAGATTGATTATATATACTATAAGTTTTATAAATTTCAAGTATCCGTTGGAAATGGGAGTATTGCATTGACATTCTCCTTTATATTTCTGAGTTTCCTTATGATGATAAATTTTTTTACGGGCGCATTTATTTTATATGCCGTTTCAGGAATTAAACTACCTTTTGGCAATCCTGTAGCAAGTGGATTGATAATAATCAGTGGAATTGCCTTGATTAATTATTTCCTATTCATCCATAAAAATAGGTACAAGAAAATTCTGAAAAGACATGAGGGTAAAAACGGAAGTAAGATCAAAAGTGGCAACAAGACAGTTTTAATCTATATGATACTATCGTTTATGATGCTTGGAGTTGGTTTTTGGTTGATGATTATGCGAAATCAAGGAAGTTTTTAATGATATTCATTTCTCACTTGCTTGGACAAGTGTCTCCCTTCTGAGAATCAAATACTAGGCAGGGATCACTAAAAGTATGACTTTACTTTTCTTAAAGTCCGTAGTCGTAAAAGATTACGGACTTTTATGTTTTTTAACAGCAGTAGATTAAGACTGTCATTTCTTCTTAACGCCGGTTAATTTTAAATACCAGCAGGTGCACCGGAACTCGAATCCCGCTTTCATAGCAGCGTTTCTAAAAGTACATAGGAAGCAAATGTTAAATTCGCATCCGGTCAAATATCAGGAATGTAGCAGGGTTAAGTAGAAAAGCTTCTGAAGAATTAAGTGCATTTGCTAAAAACGCTTAAGAAGTTAAAGATTTAGGTGCTACAGCTGCAAAGTATTTGAAGTTTTCGAAGAATATAGGAGTGGCAGGGAATGTCATTGGAGTTTTATCTGCAAGCTATCAACTTTATGATAATCCAACCAAAGGTAATACTGCCAGACTTATCGTTCAGGGTATAGGAATAGGAACAGCATTCATCCCTGGAGTAGGATGGGCAATATCCTGGGTATAGCAAGAGCCGATGCTATTTGGGTGATCAGCTTTACAATTGGATCGACAAACAATGATTTTGATATTATGATTGACTATTTTTATTACAAACTATATTGTGCGGTAAAGAAATCTTCTTTGCATGACACAGCAGCCTTTACCGCGTCAATGTTTATGGGCGGCTTACTTGGAGCTAATATTTTTGTCATAAGCGGCTTCTTGGCAAAAGAGAACATTTTACCTTTTATGTTTTCGAATAAAAATCAAGCTGCTTTTTTTGGGATTATTTTCATTATCATATCAAGCATCTTTTATTTAAGCCAAAGCCGCTATAAATCTATACTGAGGAAGTATTCTAGCGAAAGCAATTCAATAAGAATTAAAGGAAACCTTTTAGTAATGCTTTATGTGGTCATTTCTTTTTTGCTTATATTTTTAGTGGCTTACATTTGATATCCAAATTAATGTGGTCTATTTTGTCTACTTTACAAAATAAATAAGATAACTTTTCAACTACTAAATAATAATATAGTAGCGGGTCAAATGATAAAGTAAGGATGAACTAATGGATAGCCTTAAAGGTGAAGATAGATACGCCCTTACTGGCGTACATTAAGCCAAACGTTAATTCAAGTTCCGCTCGTTACTTATATAAATGATGTTTAATGTTATCGTCAGTGCGTAAATAAGTAGTTTTTAAATTAGTTATTCATGATGGTAAGATAACTTCATTAATAATAGATATGCTAAAAAACAATATCGCAGGTTAAATTATAGGGAAAGTTCATATGATAACTATGTGCACCGTTATGAGTCCAATTGAGCTTTAAGGAACAAAAATATCTGTAAAGATTTCATATTCTATATTCTCAGCGGGGTCACAAATATAGCTCATATGGATTCATTCAAACCCATATGAGCTCATAAAGCCTCATTGTATATTACTTATCGAAAGTAGCAACGACAAAAATTAAATGATTATTTAATTTTTGTCGTTGCTATATTGAAGGGGCTAAAAAGGTATATTTGTTAGCAGGTTACTGTGGCATCAACTTTTAAGCTAACACTGACAGCTAAAAAAGAAACAGCCGATATTGGCACATATTAGCAGATTGAATTGCCAAGATAAAACACATTCCTAACGAGCGAGATATCGAATTATTTACTTGTGTAGGTTATAATTTCTGATAAGCATCAAAACTAACACCTAATTGGTTACTTGAACTTATTCACCACAATCTTTGTGAAACATCTGTATTTAATTAGCAAAACGGTTATAGCTTACCTCGCAAATACAGCAAAGCCATTAATTATTTCCAGCTCTCAGACTTAAATTTCACACTACCATCTCTCTTGATCACCCATGCCGTAATAGGATTTAAATGATAACCGGTTATATCTACACCACGAGCGTCAATCAACTGTCTTAGCGTAGGTTGCATGTAGCCGGTTTCGTCAATTACTCGGCTCATTATTTCTGTTTCATTACCACTCCAATGCCAAAGGTATCTGAAATAAGTATGCGCTTTATCCAGCACCGGCTCCTGTAAGCGAGCACTGTTCCAGGTTTTGCCGGAATCGGTACTTACGTCCACCCTATGTACTTTACCCCTACCGGTCCAGGCGATACCCCGAATTTCAATCCAGCCCGGTTCTACATTGGCCGGGTACGACGGAAAAGTAATAATTGACCGGGCATCCATATCAAAACTGAATTGCCTGATGCGATCTTTTACCGGATAAGTATACTTGCTGGTTTCTTCACGTGTCATCCAGAGTTGATCGGACAGTTCAATTCTGCGAAGCCATTTCACATTGGTGTTTCCTTCCCAGCCGGGTAATAATAAACGAGCCGGGTATCCTTGCTCCGGGCGAATGGCTTCGCCATTTTGTGCATATACAATCATGGCATCGTTCCAGCCTTTACTAACCGGAATACTTCGGGTTAGTACTGCGGCATCCGAGCCTTCTGCTAAAAACCAAGTAGCTTTTGGTTGAACGCCCACTTCGCGGAATAAGGTCGAGAGCATTACGCCGGTCCATTCGCTCTGGCTGGTAAGCCCTAAAATGTCCTGTGGTGTCATCTCTTCCTTACCCGTCCGGAAATTGCCGGCACATTCTATAAAACAGGTGCGCGTTACGGATGGAAAACGTTTTAGATCACGCAGGGTAAACTTCATAGGCTTATCCACCATACCATGTATCAGCAGCTCATATTTTTCCGGGTCGATAACGGGTACCCCGGCATGATGACGTTCAAAGTGCAAATCGGACGGGGTGATGGTACTATACAAATCCTGCAAGGGTGTGCGCGATGAAATATCAGACGGTTTACGTACCGGATGTTCAAACAAGGAACGCTTGCCCAGTTTGCTTGGTCCGGGACCTATCTTTTTGGTTGGGTCATCTTCAGATGATAATGTGGGTATCTGGATTGACTTTCCCCATGCGGTTTGTACATGTATTACTGCGGCTGCAAGCGTTCCGCCCAACCATGTTCGGCGGTTCATCAGTAATTTCTCTTTCTTACCCATATCTCTGATTATTTAACTTCCGCACCACCCTCGCGGTCATCTGTAATGAAATGTTTTTTTGCTGGCATAATCACTTTAGGCAGTGTTTGTGCATTTATCACGGCATCGGTTTTAATAATGTGGTTTTGACCAAGGATGTATGCCGTAAGTGCATATACCTCGTTATTGGTTAGCGTACCCGGCGCTGTATAGGGCATGCTGCGGCGTATGTAATCGAACACCGTTGTGGCATAAGGCCAATAATTACCGATGGTATTGCTTTTTCTTCCTTGAAACGTAGTATCGCTTACCAAGGCTGGCGCCGGGAGCTTTTGCCCAGCTATCTCCTTACCTTCGGCTCCATGGCAGGCTGCACATTTAGCTAAGTAAACCACTTTACCTTCGTGAACTGTACCCGAACCAGCTGGCAAACCTTTACCATCAGGCTGAATATCTATATCCCAAGCTGCAATATCCTGCGTTGTTGCAACGCGGCCATAGCCAAACGTTTTGGGCCAGGTCAACGAATCAGTAGTACGGCGGCTGGTATCCAGCTTTGCGTTATGCAGCAATGTAGTTCGATTGTATAAACTCGAGAGCGTTACCACTATTACTCCACTGGCAATCACAACAAAACCTTTAAACCCAATTTTCCCCTTAGCTTTTTGCATCTTATACTACATTTATCTGAACAGCAAAAACGCAATAGCCAGCGTAATGAAAACATTAAAGGTTTGCGCTATTAGAAAAGCATACAACGGCTTTCTGCCGTTGGCACTGAACAGGTCACTAAATTTGGTTTCCAGTCCAATACTGGTAAAAGCCAAAGCAAACCACAAGCCTTGTAAATTTTTTAGACTATCCTTTACTTGTGCCGTTATAGCAGCCGGAATTAAGAACGAAAACAACAACGACGCGCCGATAAAGCCTAAAACAAACTTCGGAAAACGCTCCCATATCACTTTTAGGGTTGGTTTTTGTTCGGCATCATTGGCCGCAGGATTCTTGGTATAAGTCCAGTAAATGGATATAGCAAAAGCAGCTAATCCAAGCAGAACGTTTTGTGAAAATTTAACAATAGTGCTGATTTTTAAAGCCGCCTCACCTACCAGTGTACCCGATGCTACCACTGCACCGGTAGTATCTATACTACCGCCCAGCCATGCACCGGTAACCTCTTGCGGCATGTTAAAGTGATGAGCGATGAGTGGCATTACAATCATCATGGGGATGGCAGTAATCAACACCATCGAAATTACATATGACAGTTTTTTAGAATCACCTTTGATTGCTCCTGCTGTTGCAATAGCTGCCGATACCCCACAGATGGATACTGCACTCGATATCATCATGGTAATCTCGTCATCAACCTTGAGCTTACGGCAAACCCAATAAGCAAAATACCATACTGAGGTTACTACCACTAATGATTGTATTAAGCCTAATGAACCGGCTTTCAAGATATCTGAAAAGATAACACTGGTACCCAACAGCACCAATCCTATCTTTACAAATAATTCAGTTGAAAGCGAATTGCGCAGCCATTCGGGCAGGTTAAAAATATTGCTAATAAGCAACCCTATCACCAAACTAAAAATTACAGCTTCTAAATTCAGGGCCTTAGCTTGTGTGCTACCAGCCAATATCAGGGCGAAAATGGTAAGCAGGTATACGATGGGAAAACCCCGCAGAAAATCAATAAAACTTTTACCGCTTAGCCACACACCAATCAAGCCAATGATGCCTACAAACAGAAACTGCAAACTAATTACTTTTAAGTTATCTGCGCCCAAAACCTTCGTAAAAAGCTCATCGCTGGTTTTCCAGCCAAAAGCCGGTACCGCCAGCAGCACCCCGGCCAGTGCCAGCAGTATAATAAGCGAGCCGAGTATAACCACGACCCAATCTTCATGTAATTTCAGTTTAACAGAACTTGTTGACATGTAATATATAGGTTAAAAATTAATTTTTAGTATGTAATGGCAGAACATGAATGTGAAAGATATTGCGCAATGCATGCTTAGCCGCATGATAGCCGCACATACCATGCACTCCACCGCCCGGAGGCGTAGATGAAGAGCACAGATACAAGCCTTTAGCCGGTGTAGTATAAGGCGACCAGCGCACAGCCGGACGAGTGAACAATTGCCTTAAATCGATTATACCCCCGTTTATATCACCACCTATGAGGTTTGGGTTAAATTGTTGTAATTGCGCTGTATTAAATGTATGCTTAGCCAATATACGCTCTTTAAAGCCGGGCGCAAAACGCTCTATCTGGTTTTCTATTGCGGCAGTCATATCTGTTACCGAACCATTAGGTACATGGCAGTACGCCCAGGCGGTATGCTTACCATTAGGTGCACGGCTATTATCGAATACGCTGGGCTGAGCCAATAGCACAAAAGGTTTTTCGGGATGTTGGCCCTTGGCAGTTTGCTGTTCGTTTTGAACAATCTCCCGCAATGTGCCCCCCAAATGTACGGTGCCAGCCTTGCGGGTTGTCTCGTCTTTAAATGGGATTGATTCATCTAAAGCCCAGTCGATTTTAAATACGCCCATACCATAACGGTATCTTTGCAGCTGCCGTTTGTATAAGCCCGAAAACTTCTCACCTGCAATTTCTAATAGCTGTTTGGGTGTTACATCAAACAATACAGCTTTGGCCGATGGCAGCTGTTGTAATGAGCTGATGTATGTATTAGTTTCTATCTTTCCGCCAATAAAAGTAAAATAAGCAGCCATAGCTTTGGCAATCTGGTAAGAGCCGCCTTTAGGTATAGGCCAGCCTTTCAGGTGCCCGTTAGCCATTAATACCAGGGCAATGGCCGATGTTGACCAGTTTTGCAAAGGCTGTATAGCGTGTGCCGCCATACCAGCAAAAAGCCCTTTAGCCTGTTCTGTTTTAAAGCGTTTAGCTAAAAGCGTAGCAGGCTGCAAAGCCTTTAAACCAAAAGCGGCCATGGCAAAGGGACGTTCAGGCAAATGCAGGGGTGCCAATACGTCCGGCGCAATAGATGGCCAATTGTTCACAATAGGCTGCATCAGCTTCAAATAAGTATCTTTATCATCGCCCAACAGCAAGGCCGTTTTACGGATATCATTCTTCAGCACAGCAGCCGGCCCGGTATCAAATGGATGGGCGGCAGCCACTTCAGGATAGATATATTCCAGTCCGAACTGATCCAAGGGTAAAGTCTGCAAAAACGGCGACCCTGCCGCCATCGGGTGAATAGCCGAACATACATCATGCTGATAGCCGGGCAGGGTTAGCTCTTGAGTAGCTAAACCGCCCCCTATTCTACTGTTTCCTTCTAGTAATAATACCGATAAGCCATGCTGTTGCATTAAAATGGCTGCCGCTAAACCGTTAGGCCCTGAACCCACCACCACAGCATCGTAATCAAAACTTCCAGTCATCCCTATTCACTAATATCTGCCAGCTTGCAGCTGGCTGTCTTTTAATACGTAGTCTTTCTTGTACCGATCCAACACAATGTAAACCGAATCTTTTTTATCGTCGATGCCAGACAGAATTACCCGCGAGCCATCCTGTGTTGCATATTTCAAAACCATGTGGTTACGTTTTCGCTTGTCCTGCTTTTCTTCGGCAATGCCTTTAATACGTCTGCCGGATACAGCATTTTTGTCAATTCTGTAAATTTCATCACCGATATTAGCAAGCGCTTGTTTAGGTATCCAGTTTTTATCGGCTTTATCTTTTTTAAGTTTGTTTTCACCTTTACTGCCTCGGCGGTCGCGGGCCGATACATATTTATCCTGCAGGTATAGTACATGGTTCACCGTATCGGCATCATAATAAAACACGCGCTTGCCACCTGCCGTGCCAGTAAGCTCGAAAGTGCGATTGATATCGCGCATGGGTGATCCGCCACCATTAGACAAATCAAGCTTAACAGGTTTGTTGACGTTATAAGTCAAGGTCGACCACTTCTCGAACGTTACATCCCGCCAGCGTACCGAATCAAGTGGCGAGTATGGTACCGTTTGATTATTGATCTTGAACTCTGTAACATGGTAATTGCCCCGTAAAACCGATACGCCTTTCATAGCAGGTTGCTTGTAGGGGTCGTAAAAGAAGTTCAAATACTCGGCATAAAACAGGTAGATCAGGAATATAAATATGGTAAGCGCTTTTAAGCCAATCCGTGTATACCGCAGCCACGTTGCCGAAAAAGACGGAAAATAGGTTGGCGGTATGGTAAAGCGTTCCTTCACCAGTAAATTGTACACCGGCACGGCATCGTACCACAACAAAAAGGCAGCAAATAGTACAAAGTACGAAGCATAAATGTGCACCCCGCCATCATAAGCAAAATTCACGTAAGTGATATCACCCAAGGCACTCAACAGCAATACAGTACCCAATGTAGTTGTTTTTCTGAAAAACAACAGCACACCAGCCAGCAGCTCCACCACACCCGCAAACACCTGGTACCAGGGAACAATACCAACAGAAAGCCAGTAGATTTTTTGCGCCGTAAAATCACCAAAATTGGTATTCAGCAACCCTAATGAGGGGTAAGGCATTTGGGTGGGGAACAGCTTGGTATAACCAAACCCAATAATGCCGATGCCTGCACGGTAACGCACCACTACACGCACCCAGTAGTACAAAGTATCATAATTCAGTTTCGATTTTTTGCTTTCTACCAAGGTCCATATTACAGCACCCACCAGCGCAATAGCCAGCACCTGCAACCAGTCGGTATAGCCTAAAAGATTATAGGAAGGTTTAGAGAAGTGATACAAAGAGGGTTGAAAACGGGCAATATCATAAATATCACGGTAGTGGATTTTGAACCAGTTTATACCGAACAGATTTTTATACCATTCGCCACTAAGCGGGATAGACATAACAAGGAAAAATATGGCCGATACCCGCAGGGCAAACTTCTGCCCGGTTGTCCAGTAAGACGGTTTACCACCAGTATTTTCGATATGGCTGCCGTTTAGCTCCTGATCGGGTTGATCGGTTACTAAATTTGTATCTGCAATGATTTCTGTTTTGCTTGACATGGCTTTACTGATTAGAGTTTCAAACCTTTGTTGCGTCCTTTAGCCGCTTCTTTAAGCAGGTACTTTTTGTTGATGCGGGTAAGCACAGCATATACCGAGTCTTGTTGCTGATTAATGCCTGATAAAATAATATGCAGACTATCCGGCCGGGTATAATGCAGTGTAAACCTATCTTGCGGATAATGACTATTTTTATTTACTAAATATAATTCGCTTTTGGTTGCATCAATGGTATAACTATAGTAGCTCCTTTCACCTGAACCTGCAAGCTCGTAGTCGCGCTGAAAATCGTCAGGATGAATCTCTTCCGTTACAGCAGAATCAATCAGTTGTGGCTGTAAAGTTTTGATGCTGATGGTAGCCCACTTCTCAAAAACCACATTTTGCCAGCGAGTTGAATCAGTATCCGAATATGGATGCACCTGCCCTTTTATTTTGAACTCGGTTACATCGTATAAACCAGCTGCTTTTGGTAACCCTTTGGTTGTGGGATAATGATAACCATCCTGTTTGTAAGCTGCATAGGTTTTAGCTGCATACAGCACCACAAAAAAGAATATCAGCAGGCTTTTTAAAGCGACAAGGCCATTGCGTTGCCAGCTTTGCTGCAATACCGGTTTTACACTGGCGGGTGCAGTTGGCTTTCTTAAAGTAATAAGGCGGTACAAGCGAGGCACGTCATAAGCTATAATATACAGTGCAATTACAATCAAGTATAAGCTATAAATACCTTCGCCGCCTTCATAAGCCATATTTGACATCAGCACGTTACCCGTAAAAAGCAAAATAACAAGTGCACCAAACGAAGCAGTTTTGCGGGATAGTAGCAGCAACCCGGCCAGCACCTCTACTAACCCTAAAAAGGTTTCGTAACCGGGCACAATGCCCAGGCTCATGGCAAACAGTTTCCATCGGGTAAACTCGCCGTATGCGGTATTTAGGTTGCTGATAGAAGGATAAGGCGCCTGCAACGGAAATACTTTGATAAAGCCATAGGCCAATATGCCAATAGCCAACCGATAACGAAGTATGGTACGCAGCCAGTAGTTCAGTACCGGATAATTGCGTTCCCGTTTATCTGCAAAGCTCCAGATCACAGCGCCAATAAGCGCTATTAAAGCAATTACGGCCCAATCTGCTAAGTTGGCTAACTTCCAACTGTTGGGTGAATAATCGGTAACTGGCTGTGGTGTGTAGCGGCTCAGGTAAAAAATATCACTAAATTGAAGGTTCAGCCAGTTGATGCTAAACACGTGCGCATAGTACTTCCAGTCGAGCGGCAATGCCTGTAGCAAAAAGTAAATGAACAAGAACCGGAAAACAGCTTTTTCCCAAGGCTTCCATTCGGTGGTTTGTAGTGTGCTTGATGTACTCATGGTAAATCAGTTAAGATTATAAAAGACGCCGAGGGCAAATTCGAACTGCCGTAAAAGTTTTTGCAGACCCTAACCTTTCCACTCGGTCCCCCGGCTTTTCCGTTTATATTAGTTTGCCCCGGTTTTGGATGCTGTTGTTTTAGTTGGATTTAATACCTGACGTAATTGCAAATCGAACTTCTGCCCTTTTTGCAAGTAGTAGAATGGTCCGTTATTGCCCGAATCACTTGATGGGTTCTTGATTTTGCCATCAAACTGATGTTGATCGTAAATGGCCACGTACGATGCCCCCAGTACCTCAAATTGGTTTTGATGTACCACAATGGCTGTACTTTCGTCAATACCGATACCCAGCAAATCGGGCCGGGTTTTTATAAAACCCAGCAGATCGAACTGACGGTTCCGTTTTAAAATATGCTGATCGATGGCTACGTTGTGGATAAAGTCTAATCCTTGGGTATGATTGCCCACCAAAACGGTGTTTCCTTTCGTATCGCCACGAAACAGGTATGAGCCCTGTATGGTTGCTCCAGCTGATGTGCCACCAATAACACCGCCTCTATCCAGCAAGGCACGGAACTCTTGATGTGCCAACGTATTCAAAAAGCTGTCGGCTATTTTCCATTGCCTTCCGCCTTCAAACCATACGCCAGTGGCCTCGCGGATGGGTTTTACAAAGGCTTCGGTATTGGCTACTTTGGAGTCGCGGGTGTGCAGTACGATAATGCTTTTTACGCCCAGGTCCTTCAGCTTCGCTATCGTGCGACTATCGTTTTTAGCAATTGTAGAATCTTCACCAGCTGTGGGTACATAAATAATCTTGGCATTGGGGCCGCCGGCCAATTCAACAAACCTGCTCCATATTTCGGGACCGATGTTACCGCCGCCTACAATTACCAGCGATCCTTTTTCGGGCCCGGTAACAGATGCGGTTTGCTGTGCTTTTACCAGCCCGGCCTGAAAGGTTATCAACGTTATGAGAGTTAACAATTTTATTTTCATATCAGATCAGTTTAATAGCTTGGATTTTGAATTATTGATGGATTAGCTACAATCTCGGCGGTGGGTATAGGGAAAAGATATTTGCGGGTATCGGTAATACCAAGCACCGCGGCTACACGATTGGTGCGTACCAAGTTAAACCACCTGTCGGCCTCAAAAGGGAACTCTACCCTACGCTCGGCTTCGATAGCTAATAATATATTGCTTTGCGTGGCGGCTGTTGAGGGTTGTAAACCAGCCCTATCCTGTACCGCATTTAAATCAGCTAAAGCACCAGTAAGGTTGTTTTGCTGTGCCCGGGCTTCGGCTCGAATAAGATACATTTCGGCAATACGAATAACATAAGCCGGATCGGTACCTACCGGGTTACGGTAGTACAACTTGCCATACCATAAATTGCCGGGAGGCGCAGTTTGCCCGATTAACGCATTGCGGTTACCACCTACAGTTGCGTCATTCAATAAATTAACCAATACTGCGGTTGGTGCCCATTCCCTACGGCCGCCCAGCGCCGGTGGCAACCACCAGTTACTATGGCCGTTTTTGAAAGATGTACTGTAAGCAATCTCAAAAACAGATTCGTTAGTGGCAACAGCATTGTTTGCAAAAAATGCGCTGTACGGTTTCAATAATGTATAGTTGCTGGTTTCGCCAATAACCTTGGTGGCATACTGCTCGGCAAGCGCCCATTGCTGTTGATACAGGTAAACACGGGCACGCAGCGCCCACACGGTTTTCTGTGTAGCACGATTGCGGTTTACAGTATTGGGTAATATCGGCTCGGCAGCATCTAAATCTTTCAATATCTGCGCATAAACATCGGCTACACTGCTGCGGCCAATGCCAGCGTGGTTAGTTGGTGTATGAGTTGGCGTCAAAATCAGCGGTACGCCGCCCCAGCCTCTAACCAGGTCAAAGTAAGAGAAGGCCCGTAAAAAGTAAGCCTCACCCAGATATTGGTTTCTAAGCGTGGTGGTTAGCAATTGATCGTTAACCTTAGGCACGGCCTCCAGAATGTAATTGGCTGATAATATGGTTTTGTAAATCTGTGCCCATGCGGAACTTACATAACCATTATCAGCTGTTAGCTTATGACCCACTACTTCTTGCGGAGCTTGCTGCGAGCCGGTCCACTGAATATCGCCGCCCGACAGGTAAGACAGTGCCGGAAAATTGGAACCGTAATAATTATCGTTGCCGAAAGTATTGTATAAACCATTTACCGCCGTTGCTGCACTTCCGGCATTAGTAATAGCTACCGATTCATCAATCTGTTGCTCGGGTTGCACTTCCAGAAACTTTTTGCAGGAGGTTATGGCGAAAAACATAGGGATGATATAGATCAGTCTTTTCATGAGTTGCTTTTTAAAAAGTGATGTTTGCACCAAATTGAACCGTACGCGGAATAGGCGGCGTACCCAAATCATAACCCAACACATTTGGGTCGGAGGTTACGTTAATTTCGGGATCCGGACCGCGATAGTGTGTCCACAACCAAAGGTTTGAGCCGCTTGCATACAGGCGCACACTCGCTGCTTTAATTTTGTCTGATATGCGCTTTGGCAAGGTGTAGCCTAAGGTGGCATTGTTCAGGCGTAAAAAGGAACCGTCTTCTATATTACGGCTGGTAGGGCTTAAGGTATAATTGTTGCCCACGGCAGTTAAACGTGGCATATCAGTTTGGTCACCTGGCTTTTGCCAGCGGGAAAGCTGACGTGTATCCATGGCCCGGCGATCATCGCGGGTACCGCCACCTTCCAAAAAGTAGGCGTTGTTGTTGTACACCTTGTTACCCCATTGAAAGTTGAAGAATATCGATAAATCAAAGCCTTTGTAGCTGAACGTATTATTAAAACCTCCTACAAACTTGGGCAGTGCATTACCATAAATTACTTTATCGGCCGTATTAATTACACCATCGCTGTTTACATCCTGGTAAACGGCATTACCGGTTTGTGAGTCAACATATAACTGGCGGTACACGTAAAATGAATTCATGGGCGAACCCTGCACCATTCTTTCAGCTGCGTAGGAAGCATCGATCGGAATAGGCAACTTTTCGATTTTGTTGATGTTACGGGCCAGGTTAAAGTTGGTTTGCCACTTAAACTGACTCGTGCTGATGTTTACCGTGTTTAAGGATATCTCAAAACCTTTATTGCTCATTTCGCCAGCATTTTGCAAGATGGATGAAAAACCTTGACTAAGTGGCAATGGCAAATTCAGGAGCAAGCCGGTAGTGTATTTATCGTACACGTTAAACTCGGCAGTAATACGATCTTTGAAAAAGCCCAGGTCTAAACCAATGTTAGCCTGCCGGGTGGTTTCCCATTTCAAATCGGGATTGGCCAATTGTTGTGGTACCGTGCCCGGATTGTCCAGATAGTTAGCTCCGGCCCCCCACAAACCTCTGGAGGCAAAGTTGTTGATACCGTTTTGATTGCCCGTTTTTCCGATACTGGCACGCAATTTCAGATTGCTGATGGCATTGGCATCGCGCAAAAACTCTTCTTCTTTAAGCTGCCAGGCTATACCTGCTGAAGGGAAATAGCCCCATTGATGGTCGGCACCAAACTTAGATGATGCATCGGCCCTGAAACTCGCTTCAATAAAATACTTGCCGGCATAGTTGTAATTTACCCTCGAAAAGAACGACGAAAGCTTGTAATTACTTGATGTTGATGACGAGGTAGTAGTTGCAGCTGAAGCAATTTGTTTAAATGAATCGTTGGGAAAGTTAGTGCCTTGTGCCAGTGTTTGCTTGGCATTACTGCCCTGCAGGGTATTACCCAACAAAATGCCTATTGTATGGTTATTGAATGTTTTATTGTAAGATAGCGTTTGCTCATTGGTCCAGATGGAGTTGCTGCTGATGCTGGAGGTTGCCAGATTTTTGTTAGCCGCACCCAGATTGGTTAAGCTGTTCCAATACTGATACTCATCGTACAAGTTATAATCCAAACTCCAGCTGGTACGGAATTTTAAACCCGGAAGAATATTTACATCACCATAAATGTTGCCTATATAACGGTTGCTGGAAGAGTGCATGTCGGTATTGCTAATCAATACATCCAGGTTATCAAAACCGGCCCATTTAGCCGGGCTACCATCAGCATTCACTTTAGGCAAATAAGTTGGGGTGTGTATACCCGCTTGTAAAATACCACCTTGTGGTCCATCGCCTACCCGTGCATTGGTGCGATACGAACGCGACAAAGAATTGCTGGTACCTACGCTGAACACCTTACTAATCTGCTGATCCAAGTTAAACTTAAAGCTGGCGCGTTGGTAATCATTAGTTCTTAAATCGGCCTGCTGTTTGTTATAGCCACCGCCAATGTAATAGCGGGTTTTATCGTTGCCGCCTGACACGGATAGATCATAATTCTGTAGCAAACCGGTGCGGAATATATCATGCAACCGGTCATAAGTAGGCTGGTCTTGCGGTAAGCCTCTGGGTGCAGGGCTGGCAATCGGGTTATCAGTTAATGCCCTAAAAGGCACATACTGATAAGTATTGGCTGCGGTAGTGTTGCCAGCGGCCAAATAATCTACACGGGTATTTCGGTAAAATTCATTCACCAATTCAGCATGTTGCGGACCGGTTACTAACTCCCATAACTTGGGTGCCCAAGCCGCACCTATATAGGTATTCAGGCTAACTTTAGCCCCAGTGTTGTACTTACCTCGTTTAGTTGTAATAAGCACTACGCCGTTTGCAGCACGGGCGCCGTAAATGGCGGTAGCATCGGCGTCCTTAAGTATAGTTATTGTTTCAATATCGTTGGGATTAATATCAGCCAGTGGATTGTTTGCTTGGCCCTGGGTAGTGATTTTTTGTAGCGACTGACTATTGATGTATACGCCATCTACTACATATAAAGGATCATTGCTGGCATTGATAGAGGTAGAACCCCGTATACGAAAAAACAAACCGTCACCTGGAACCCCTGTACCGGCACTTACCTGCACACCGGCTGCACGGCCTTGTAGTTGCTGGTCAAAACTGGCTACCGGTTTGTTGGTAATTTCATCGGCTTTAATGGTAGTAATGGCGCTGGTTACCGTTTTACGATTTTGTGTGCCGTAGCCAACCACTACAACATCGCCCAATTGCTTATTGCTGGGTTTTAGCTGAACAGTTACCGGACTATGATTGGCAACAACTTCCTGCTTTTCGTAACCAATAAAGCTAACAATTAGGGTGTATGGAAACTTTTGGCCGGTAACAAAGTTGAAGCGTCCTTCGGCATTGGTGGATACAGAATGTGTAGTACCATGGATGCTTACTACGGAACCAGGCAGCGGCTCTTTGGTAACGGCGTCCACCACCTGCCCTTCCAATCGGGAATTTATGGTTGCAGGCGGCTCGTTTTGCGCCAATACAAGCAAAGGAGTGGCTAATGTTAATGTAAAAAGGATTAAGATGTTTAGGAAAATAGGAATGTTCTTTCTACGGACATATATTTCCATATATTTAACAGGTTTTGGTAAATGACAAGATTTGTTTGCTGAACCAGTAATGATAAGCAGTGAGTGATTGGCGTTACTGAGCTGCTGTTTCATTATCGTAACCGGCAAGGCTTCCTTGCCGGTTGTTTTATTTTATACGGTTAGTAGCTTATTTTTAGCATGGCATGTAAGGTTGCGTTTAAGTATAGGTACAGCAATTTTATACAAGTATTTTCACCTGTTAGCTGCTTATCAAAATTTAAGGGAAAATTACAGGCAACAACAACTCATACACATACCGTTGCTATGAGTCACAACAGACGTGAGTGGCATTACGCTGCCTGGCATTACAATCGTGTTTAGTTGTGTTGTTTTCATGATACAAGCCAAACATAGAAATAAAAAATTTAATCTACAAAAACTATAGACTTTATATTTTTTATTTTTTAAAATTTGAACAGCCGGGCTTTTTTATGCTGTTTAACGCTTCTGAGCGGTTTTCTTTGAAACTTTGGTTTCAAATGCTTACTATAAATATAAAGAATTTCTGATTCGGTGTTAAATTTAAGTGGCACATCTTTGGCGCATCTGTTGGCGCACTTCTCCTTTTTCACCAATTGAGCTACGGAGTCGGGTTTATTTATTGCGTTGTATTAGATTCTTGGCTGAAGTTTGCCCACTGGCAATATCTACCATAAGTAACATTATTTTTTAGTCGGAGTGTTTTAAATATATCCAGTGTCAGTGCCTGCTGCTTAGTTGTAAGTGAATCTTTACCAATCACTATAGTATAATAGTTATTAATAGATTCATTAAAGTTCCGCTTACCTCGTCTGTATAGTGCTGTTTCTCCCTGATATCGGAGCTTGGTGTGACTGCATCGGAGCATTACCATGCATAGAAAGAACATACAATGCTATAGGCCTACTCATTTTCATTAAGCGCTCGTACAACATCCTCCATGGAATACTTATCCAGTTTGATTTGTCTCTTTAACGGCTCAAATAATGGGTTCGGATATTTCGTTATGGCTATAAGTAAATCAGTTCCCAATGTTTTATACCGAAACTCATCTTTGGTTGCCAAGGTTCGTTTAAACAACTGTAGGGTTTGTGCTTTATCCGGGTACCGGGCAAGTGCTTCATAAAGTACCTGCCATTTACCGTAATCATATAGCTTCTCCTTCCATTCCCTTTCGAAAATCCCGGTAAGCTTTGGATAAAAACTACTATCGGGCATTTCTATAGCTGCGCGTATGGCATAATCTTCCTTTCTACTATCCTTGTTATCATTGAATGCATCTCGGATGATACCGATGTCACTACTCTTTCTATACCGGGCTAATGTCCATATCGCAACCGGCATTTTTTCCAGTGTGGCTATCTCTTTAACCCGATTATAGTATTTGGCTTGTGGGTTCATATCGTATAGCAAATTATACTTAGCAGACAAGGCCATGTGCTTATCGTAAAGCAAAATACTATCAACTATTTGTTTCTGATGTTTGGTTAACCTATAGCCGGTTGATGTTGAGTCGTAGGGTATAACAGCATTCAAAAAGTAGTCACCAACTAAATAACTATTTATTATACACCCCATGAATGTAGATACTCGTGCTGTATCATGTAAATGAGCTAGAACAATAGAGAAAGTTGCCGTATCGTTTCTGGCAGATAGTGCATCAAGGGCATAACATCTTACCACCGGATTTTTGTGGTTGGTTAAAGCTCTTAGCTCTGGTAAGGTCGCTGTTTTGCTTAACTGTTCATAACGTGTCCACTGCACTGTCCTAACACCCGCCTCCCCAACACCTGAACTGTTTACCTGATTGTATTTTGCCATACTATCCACTATCCTTTGAATCGCTGGTCTTAGCTGCAACTTTTGTTTCTGCTTTGAACCAACATTGTACTGACAAGCCATCAATAGATTGATGAGCATAGTGATAGCCGTTAGTGAAATAGATAACTGTTTATTAATTTTCATAATCATTTATCGATAGTGGAACAACTAATTTCCTTTCAAGCCATCGGTATAACCCATGCTTTTTAATCTTGCCCTTAGCTGTGCGTCTACCTTGTTTTTCGTGGTATAGAATGCCAGTACCTTGAGTAAAGGAGGTAACGGCTGCTGAATGAATTGCTCAAAATCAACATTGGTCTTGTAAATCCTGAGCTTCTCTAATGCTGGCAGCTTCTCCAGCCCCGATAAAGATGTCAGCGTTTTGCAGTTTAGCAGCTTCAAATCATGAAGTTCAGGCAGCTCCCGGTCAAAGTGAATATCTGGCAAACGTATCTGGTCTTCTACCTTGAGTGTTTGTAGCTTACGGAAGTTACCCATATTGCTGATATCGTTTAAGCCCCTAATCCAAACCAGCTCCAGATGCTCAATCTCATTTTCACCAATTTCATAAATATTATCCCGACCACCTAATGTGATGCTCAGGAACTTTAGCTCCTTCAAACCATTTACAAAGTGCAGTGGTGCTTTGGAAATTGAATTTAGCCGTAAGCTATTCAGTTTGGTAAGTGTACCTACCGCATCAATGTTCTTGGTATGCCCGCTGATGATTAAGGAAGTTAGGTTACGGTAGTTGCTGAGGAATTCCAAATTAAACGCTTTCGTTTTAGTATCTATCAGAAATAGTTCTTTGACCTGCTGCAGATTCTCTGCACTAAGCAGTTCCGTTTCCTTTATTTCATAGATACCTACAGTTAGTCGCTGTAGGTTGGTCAGCCGGGTAATGGCTTCAATGTTATGTGCTTTTATCAGGCAATCGACAGCAAGTGCTTTCACGTTCGGCAGGTGGTTAACTACATTACAATCAAACGAATCACCGTAATGCCCGTAAAATCGTATGCGGAAGTTATCATCGTACTTAGCACATAGCTCGTTTAGCTTGTCTAAGATTTTCCCGGTGTAATCTTTGGCAACAAATTGAATGATGACCTGCTCACCCTTACTTAGGTGCTGCTCAATTTCTTTTTCGGATATGGTGGCAGGACTGTCTATTCTTATCTGCGGCTGCATATACTAACGTTTGGTAATAATAGGTTCGTCAAATGCGATGACATCAATGACATGGTTTAAGCAAACGATACAATAGTGTTTCATTTCTTTGCCGTGAATATAAGCTATGGTGTGGTTCTCATTATAATAAATATGCTGATTTAGAGTACACTCTTAGTATGCTTCCTGTATATTCGTCATCCTCGCCACTAATTGCAAAACTCTCGTTAATAATCTGATAAGCGATATAGAACTTATTAAACCTGCTTTCATACCGCGGGCAGTCTTTGTCAACAATAATCGGGTTGGCTTTTCCGGTTATCGTTTCTTCCTCATGGTCAGCTACCTTGGCGGCAACAATCGTAATGCTCAGGTGATTGTCCCTTGGCTCTTCCAATGTATGCAGATAGATATATTGAATGTTGTTTATTTCGTCAAAGTAATCCATTATCAAACTACTACTTGTTTAACTTTCACAACAAACCAAGGCACTGGCTCAAAACCGTTCTCCTCATTGTTCAGGTATTCTGCAATGGCTTGTTGATTGGGTATACTGTCAAAAAGCCCGGTTTCATTTATCTGAACACCAAAGTTTCTCGTTAATTCCGCTGTTAAATCATGACAGTGAAAAGTATGAAAGTTTCCGTCTAATTCAACACCAATGATATCATATCCTATTGTAAATTCTGTATTGGTGATGGATTCTTTTATCTTTTTGGAAAGATTATGAAACAAACCTATTGAATTACTTCTGCCATTTTCTGGTTGAAAGTCATCAATCAGTTGTTCTGCTGCTGTACCATCAAAGTATATTGCCATAATTGCAAGGTCTGATAGGTGCGAAAAAAAACGCTGTTTGTAATCCATCAGCGTATCCAGCTCCGTAAAGAGGTTAACCCATCCCAAACTTCCTACATCAAATTTGCTATCAACCCAATGTTGGATATGACCTATTGTCTGTGAATTCAGTTGACAAGAGTTAATGATGTCAGCATATGATTGGTCATCATCACTTGTCCATGAGTATGACCAACTATCTAATAAACTGTCGTTGATACAGGTACTACAGCTATGAATAATACGACCGTCATTTGTACCAAAGTGAACAGGTCGTAATTTTAGCAAATAATATCCACCAAGGTAATATGCCATAATTAAAAATGTACGTGCAGGTCAGCATCAAGAAGTTTAAGCAACTTGATTTCCTTGTCAATCCCAAAGTACCGTTTCCATAATTTATAACCTTTTGTTTGCTGGTAATGGAAAAGCGATACACGATAGCGACTCTTATGCCAATATAGTTCCCACTTGAGTGTAATAGTTGTCTGATATATCGGGAGGCAAAAGTTTCTTATGGCTATAGAGGGCATCAACCGCCTTATCCCGCTTTTTGAGCACACCGATTATCGAGAGGTAATAAGGAATGGATTTACAAGATTTCAGCTCAACTTTATCAGGCACATCGCCGCAATTAAATTCTAAGCGTTAAAAACTACCGGATTGTTTGTAAACAATAGCGTTCTCCATAGTGACATTGCCGTTATCGTATACTTCACAAAAGTTATAACTTCTCCTCACCTCGCAGTTTCCGCAAAATGAATGATAATACACAATGGTATCTACATGTATCCGGTTTAAAGAGTCAATTTGGCGATTAGCCCATTTCCGGATGTTAATGGATTGGGCTGTTGCTACGTGACCAAGCAGCATGATGAAAAGTATTTTTAGCAGGAATTTCATAACGGTTATGAAGCTTTAAGCTATTCAATTACATTTTTACTTTCACGTTTGGATGCTCGCTTTGCAGGAATGATTTAAGTTCCGGCAAGTGAATGTAATCCTGCTCATTCAACTTAATTGGATTGAATACTCTTGCGCTTTGATAGGTCAATAGCCATCCTTTTATAGTTTTTACCTGATAAAGCTTATCCCACGAAAAAGTGCCAGTAAACGACTCCCCGGTGTTCTCAACACCTTGCTCAGAGAAGTGATAAGTAATCCTTTCTTGCAAACGGAGACTGTTCTTAAAGCTTTTTTTGATAGAAAAATGCGCCGATATAGGGGCATATATAGCCATGGTGATGAAGAATATACCTGCACCGCTCCAAGGTTCATCCATGACATAATAATCGTCTAAAGTCAGTGTATACAGGAAGGCTATGGTAAACAATATACCCAAGACGGAAATAATTTGTGTCCAACGTTTGGCATACATCATTCTGAACTGTAGCTGTCTGAATTCCGGATAGGTAACCTGCGAAGTAATAGTAAAGTCGTACATGATATATTTAGGTAAACGAATTTGTGATAGTTACAGCTACGAAGATAGGAAAGTGTTTAAAATTTCAATGGAGCGACTTTGGCTGACTGTAAATATCAAGCAGGTTGTAACTAAATACAAACTCGAATCGCGACCAACAAATAAACGCTATCAGAGCGGCTGAGATAATAGCTGATAGAACAGCCACCCTATTAAGCCCAATACCACTAACGCAGGGATAGCGACAAGTGCGATTAACAAAACCTGTACGATTGCCGTTCTAATTGGATGCCTAATGTCTGATATCGTCCTGGTAGCAAAGTAAGGTATATGCCGTTAACCGGTAATAAATACCGATATTGACGTTAGTACTTAGCTTATCTGGTAACTGATAAGATTATGAAAGCCTTAAGGAGAGCATTTTAAGCAGATCGTCCATCTGCGAATTATAGTTATTGGCATCTGGCGCATACCTGCCGAAACCATTGACCTATTATTCAGAAAGCGGCGGCTGATCTGTCCGAAAAGGTTTATATTTAAAGTGTTCAAACTGTGTTGCATAGATACGGTTATCGTAAGAGACTAAAGCTTACGTCTCAGCAATGGCGCACTTATCGAAGTATCAAAAAAATAAGCTACCCGCTCCAAAGAGCTTTTTAAGGCCTTATAAGGGCTCAGAAGATAACGAGTATATAATTCATAAGAAATTTATTTGATCGATAATTATGACACTTGAGAAAGAGGTTTGTTACCAAGGTAGAAATAACACTATCGGAAATTTGCTTTTAGCTATGCTTATAATTATGTTTTCCGTTGCTTGTAATAGATCTCAAAAAACGAAAATATCTATTCCTTCAGGAACTGATACCATTACCCTGAATGATAATGAGGTCATATTTATCTCTCCAAGTGATCAAAGTATCAAAAAACTTAAAAAGAAACAGGGAGAAGACTTTTATACGGTCGCAGATGATGCGAATAATTATTTTGCTGAAGCTTCAAGCTATCTGGATTCTTTAGAAGTATCTTATAAAAGTTACGATGATAACAAAATCATTGTATTTAACAAGAACAATAAATCCGTCAAAATTCCCAGGCATACCAGCCCTTGGTATGTCATCTTTTATAAAGACGGAAGATATGAAACGCTGGATTTAATCAATGTAAAAGAAGGATATTCAAAGTTTTTCAATAATAAAAGCCCGGTAAATCGGAATCATCTTTACGCTAAACCTATCATAGATTCCATTGCAGAAAAAAAATATTCTGTAGTGGAAGAAAAAGAATGTGACCTCAATACGGATGGATTCAGAGATATGATCATCGTCTTCGGGAATAATAGTGATATAGATACACAAGATCCAACAACTAAAATTGCTCCTGTCGCTCTTTTATTAAATGAGCAGAATAAAAAGTATACGGTATTGATCAATGAAAATATATATCCAAACAACTTTGGAGATGCATTTAAAAGGTTGGTTGTAAAAAACAATTACTTCACCATCGAACTATTGAATGAGATACCCGACCAGTATATCTCAGAAAAATATGTAACGTTCAAATTTAACAAAGTCTCAAAAGAGGTCATTCTTTCAAAATACGGAGAAAGCATCGATTGGAATGACGGAAAAAGAAATGAGACGCTGTGTTCAGATAAAGACCTTGGAAGGATTTTATTCCAAGCGTACAATTCCAATACTATTCAAGCTAAATGCAAAAATTAAATTTTAGTACGAGGGATTGCTTCTATCATTAGTTACCATTTTCAGCAATAATGCGCGTTCTATGTACGTATCCTTGCAGACATTTTGGGGTCTGGATCAAGAGCCAGTCTCACTGATTTTCGAACTAAAATATTTTCACCGGATGGAACTGTTCCAACAACGGCTGAATGCTTGAATCTGTCTTTTGTCAGATTAATATGGCCATCAGGACCTTCAATGTAATTTTATTACAGCTGAGATAGTCACGATGTAATTTGTGTATTTGCTGATGAGAAAACGGTAAGCAGTCTACCGGGATTGAAACTACCTATTCAATCCTCTAATGATCCAATAATAGATAAGCAGATTCGTATATTGATTGACGTGTGGCAAATATCTGAATTTCTAAGGAGTTTAAAGCCTACCGAAGAACTTGAAAAGTGAATGGTTGTAGGTAGTAAAAGAAACGTTAATAACCAATATCAATCATCGGACGGCATCCCTGCCAACTGTTTCAACTGAGTTTGATGATTTTGTTAAAGATGTAACGCAATTTAAGAAGGCTAAATCTCCAGAAGATATTGTATTTCAAATGATGAGCGTAATTAAATCAATCGCTGATTCGTAGTTGAATGATTAGCTTAACCGTGATCACACTACTTTTCATTTATCGCAAACCTCATGAAAAACGTTTACCATATCTTCCGTCAAACGAGTAATATGTCAAAAAAACCATAGGTTAAATTATAGGTAAAGTTCTAATGATGATCATAAGAAATTTTGTGAATCTATTTGAACTCCAATGAACCTCAAACCTTGTACAAGCCCCATATTCTATATTCTCACCGAAGTCACCCGAAACGCAGTTTTCTTACACGAAAACTGCGTTTTTTGTTTGATGGGTAAAGCTATAGGTAAAGTTTGAATGAACTTTTGTGAGTTGCATTTGAACCGAAACGATCCAAATACAGATGTTTTAATCGCAAAATATTTTCATTTTTCGTATGTTGGCTAAGTGATATTCTTAGCGATCATTCTCGGCATTATCATAATGGGATATATCACCAGCCCATTCATCGTTATTCTTCACGAGTTAGGTCACGCTCTCGCTTATCTTATTATTTACCAAGCCCGAGCGCATCAATGTATACATTGGTTCTTATGGCGAGGAGCAAAAGGCTTTTCGGGTACAAGCTGGCAGGCTAAAACTTTACATCAGGAAGTCATTTCCTTTTGCCAAAATGATTGGTTTATGCAAAAGCAGCAAAATAGAAACTAATCCTTATAAAGACATCTGCATCATACTTGTCGGCCCTGTATTTACCCTGCTTTCGGCGTCAATATTCTTTTTTGTAGCAATTAATGTTGAAATACATGGCGCTATAAAGTTTTACTGCTTTAGTTTAGTTGTGTGTTCATTCATAAGTTTAATCAATAACCTACGCCCTAATACCGTTAAATCAGTACGCTTTGGTGAGATAGATAACGATGGTAAGCAAATTCTTTTTGCATGGGTTATGAGAAAAGCATTCACGCAGTATTATGAAGCTGTGGCATGCATTAACAACGAAGAATTTCAAGTAGCGGCCAATATCCTTAGTTATGTAAGCAAGCAGGTTAAACCTAATGAAAAGCTGTTAAGAATTTGTACAACCCTGTCATTATATAATAACTCTTATGATGAGTTCATACATTACACCGATCAGCTCAAGAAGGTAGCTATTTTAAACAGCACAGACTACGTTCATAGAGGCTACGCCTACTCAATGAAAGCTGCATCTAAGCCAGCGATCATAGAATATCAATTAGCGTTAAAACTCGACAAGGAAAATCAATACGCCTTGAATAACTTGGGATATGAGTACATCTGTACTGAACAATATGATAAGGCAAAAACGCAGCTGAATAGATGTATCCAAATTTACCCGAACTTCTCGAACCCTTACAGTAATTTAGGGTATCTGCATACCTTGCTTGATGAGTTCGTTACTGCAAAGGAGTACTTAGACAAAAGCATGGCCCTTGAACCGACCGAGCCATACCAATACCTGCATTTGGGTGTTTTTCACTTAAAACAAGAAGCACCAGAGCTGGCTATTGCCGCTCTGCATAAGTGCAGGGACTTGGATGCCACCGTTCAGTTGCAAAACTATCTTGATCAAGCAGATGAAATGCTGGCACGCCTTAAAGCTTTGTGACCGGTTTGGACTAATCCGTAGGAATGAGATATTTATAGCCACCAAGCTCTTTTACCAGCACATATTGTTTCCAGAAACTTTCGTCATCAAGCGTTGAATAAGCGAACGTCCATCGGGTGAGTTGCCCCAAAGTTTCGTTCACATGACTATCAGGTACATTATTGGCAACTACGTAAGGCTTAAAGTAAGTCCACTTATACATTCGCTTTTCTTCAGGCAAGTAAACAAAGTAGCGCACAGAGACAATACCTTTTTCATCTGTTACGCGCACCGGAATTAAAATCACATGACGATCTTTGGGGTAGATTAGCACAAATTCATTCATAATGGTGTTGTGCTTGATGATATGGTGAAGCTTTGCTTTTTCTTGCGCATAAAAGAACGGCTTCAATACGTTTTCAGAAAGCTGATTTTGATACGTTTCAGCTTCCTGTCTTTTATCTTCCTTAAGCTGCTCCGCAACTATTTCATACAGGCCAACGTAAGCACGGTTTTCCCGCTCTTCTATTTCCCACATGTCTTTATGTTTCTCCCAATTAGGTTTTTTCTTCAAATCTGCAATCTTTTGAAAAAGCGCGCCGTTCCAAAAGTCAGGCGAATATTCGCTTGTACCGTCTTTAAAGTAACTCCATCTAATTAAGCTATTTAAAAAGTTCTGTTTCCCTTATTCCAGTGTCCTGACATCAAAGTAAGTTTCGTCCTCTTTCTTATAGTACCATTTATTATTGTACTGAAGACCTTTACAATATGAGCGTAGGTTTTAGGAATACTGTCTAAATCCCCCCGCATCATGAATATCTTTGTTGGTAATGATGTTTACTTTAGCTTTTGCACCCTTATTGCGCAAAGAGTTAAATGAATTATTTACGCCTCTTTGTAGAAAGAAAGCTACAAATTGCGTTCGATCTTGGTTATAAAGGCACTGGTAAACGTTATTGATATTGATACTGCTATCGGTTGCTGGGATGATTTGCTGTAGCAAGGTTTTATCAAAGGGCTGGTTAAGGAGTTTATCGTGCAAGGCAAGTCCTCCTGGATGATCCTTGGCGTTGCGCCTGTCGCGGTTGGGTACTTATCGATGCTCACCCTGGCGTTACCCAAATGGTCATTGAGCTTATATTCATACAGGTAAGTGCCGTTATTGGGTCTTGCCCTGCCTTCCTCCGTCTGGATGAACGCGATCTGGCCATCCTTCTATACAATGCCGCCTACGTAGTCCCAGGTGGTCGGGCCCGACGTGTTCTCTGAAAACAAGAAATGGCAGCCTTGGAATTCTACCATCTCTTGTATTGTTACCACAACCGGGACGCTTGCGGTAGCATGGGCGATTTTAATTTCGATGTATTTGCCGCTGTTTCAGATGAGCAATAGTTTTCAGTAGGATAATTTTTGTTGATACTCCTCAGATTGAAGTCTAGATAACAAAAAAGGTCCGTAGCCTTGAAAGACTACGGACTAAGAAAATCTATATTCATTTACATAGGCGATGCTTACAGTAGCAGGGGGGATTACCAAGGTATGTAATAAAAAAACTAAACAGCTATACGCTATTATATATGCTTTGTTAAGAAACCACAAGGTTAAGAAATAGAAAAACCCCCGCCCCAAGCTATAGGCTTGGTGAAAACTTAATGTTGTTTACACGTTAGGTATTTACGTACTAGTGGTGTTATTTCAAAGTGGTCAATATCATTCCCAAGTGCCCAGTACTTCAATAGATCACTATATAATTTAGGATTTCTATCAATAATACTAACTATCTCAAGCCATAAATTAGATTTATCGCGTAAATTTTCCGATAAATATTGATCATAAGAGGCTAGTATTAATGCCATTATACTATAGGCTTCAGCAGAACTTAATGCTTCCGAGCTGGCAAATTCTATGAATTCCTTAAGCCTTTTAGAGTCTGCGTATTCTACTGCCCAATCCTGCTGTGATCCGTCAAATGGAAAATTTAATTTTCTACTTAATTTATCAAGAGTCTGTTTGTTGATTATCATAAATTATTGCTTAATTTCGGGATATGCTGTCTTCACACCATTTCCACTTGGAACCAAACGTATATGAGTTGGTGTTGAATACGTGCCATCCGGATTTATCACTCTGGCCGGGAAACCTTCAGGCATAGGTATTGAAACAGCACCATTCTTCGTTGCTCCAAGGTTCTCATTAATGAAACCTGCGGCAGCTTGATTGTCTAGGAATTGCCCCTGCGCCATATTTGATCCAGAAGCCCTACGTGTCAACTGATGTGTCATTCCTTCTCCATGTGTTTCAAATGTATGTCCAAATGCCTTTTTAGTTAATGGTATTTCTTCGGCCAAAGCATTTCCGGTTAATTTCTCAGCAATTAATGGACCTTCTCCCCTAAACAAATTTCCTACAGCTCCAAATATTTTTCCGCCGACATAGCTTACAGCCAGATCGGTTGCTATCTCTTTGGAAAGTCTCACATTATCAGCCTTAGCTTCCGCTCTTACTTTTGGATCTTTATCAAAAGCTCGATGTGAGTTCTGTCCATCAATCCATTGTGTTACGGCACCTACAAAGCCAATTGCCCCATTAACTAAGGCCTTCTCGAACCCAACGACCTTTTGACTCAGATAATGGGTAGTTTTTTTATCTATAAGGCCTCCCATTGGAACACCACAACAACCCTGTGTTTGCATCCCATCTGGATCAATGAACCTTATAGGATTGTTATTCCCATAAACATATGGGCTCCACCTTCTTTCTTTTTCCGCGAGCGGATCGACACTTGTCCACCTTCCAATCACCGGATCATAGAACCTTGCACCGTAATCATACTGGTTAGCCAGGTCGGTTTGCACTTCCTTACCATTGTAAAGATAGCGGTTGTTGTTGGAAAGATCATAACCACCCGTTGGTTTCCTAAGTCCAAAGCTGTAGTACTCGTCCTCCTGGATAATCCTCGGCGTCGTGCTACTTGTTACTGTTGGGTCCTTATCGATGCTCACCCTGGTATTACCCAAGTGGTCATTAAGGTTGTACTCATACAGGTAAACGCCACCACTTGGCCTAGCCCTGCCCTCCTCCGTCTGGATGAACGCAATCTGGCCACCCTTGTATACAATCCCGCCTACGTAGTCCCACGTTGTAGGGGCCGATGAGTTTTCTGTATTGCTCTTGTTCTGCAGCTTCTGCCCGGCTGCATCATAGGTATAGGTAGCCAGCTGGGTGGTGCCCTGCTTCACTTCACCCGGCAGGTTCAGCATATTGTAAGTAATGCTCTTACCCATACCATCGCTCGTCGCATTTCCGTTCAGATCATACTGGTAGCTCCGGGCACTGTAACCCGTTACCGTCGTTAACTGGTTACCACTGTAGGTATAGTCCAGCGTACCCTGACCTGCACCTCCCCTTATAAGCTTGGTGATGTTGCCCATCCCGTCATAACTGATCGCCTCATCCAAGGCGTTGCCGGTCGATACCGCATTGGTTAGCCTGTTCAGCTTGTCATACGTGTAGGCAAAGGTCTTCGTGCCCGGTGAGCTTACCTTCTTGGTCAGGTAGTTCATCTGCGCAATATTCCCGTTCCACTGTGCGTTTGCTGCTGCATCCGGCGTATTGTACCTCAGGTCCAGCGAGAACAGGTTGCCGCTCATTGTCATCGTGCGCATCCAGCCCCGCTCGTTGTAGCCGTAGCTCAGTGTCTGCAGCCCATCACCCAATGCCTTGTCCTTCAGTTGCCCCACTTCATTGTACGTCAGTTTGGATAATGACGTTGGTGCTGCATCATTGATGCTTTCCGTAGTTTCTACCTTTCTGCCCATATGGTCGTAGCTGTAGTTCATGGCAATCGTTGTGGTGGTGCCATTCGCAACATGCGTACGCTTGCTACTCAGCAGCTCATCGGTAAAGCTGTAGGTGTTGTCAGTCTGATCCGTGCCCAAAAGATTATTCTCGCTCTTGCTTTGCACTACCCTTCCTTCCTCGTCATAGTAGTTCACCGTCAGCAGCATCTTTGTTGTGCCCAGTACATTCACCTTAGTGCCCGTCAGCAGGCTCTTCACGTTAGCGCTTTGGGTAGTGCTTGCCTCACCGAAGGTATTGCCTGGAAACGCATAATCGTCATAGTAATTAACGGTTAACAATTGCCCGAAGCTGCCCTTGGGTATTGCGTTCTTGGTATAGCCGCTGTTTTGCCCGTCGGCGTTCGTGCTATCTCTATCTTCCCAAAGCTTAGTCTGATTGTTTGCTATTGTCTGTAACTGTTCCCGGATGGTGACACCGCTAGCACGGCTGCTTGCCAGGTCATCAATCCAAAGGCCGGTCATCACTGCCCTGCCTAGTGCGTCATACTTGGTATAGGTCATCTGCTGCGGACTTTTCGATCGCTGGTTGGCATCCTGCGTCATCACCACCTGATCCAGTTTGTTGTAGACCATATAGGTCCAGCCCTGGCCAGGCACCTTCTTTTCGATCAGCCGGTTGCGGTCATCATACCGGTACCGGTAGCAGTAGGCGTCCTGCAGGGTTTGAGTCGGCTGCCCGTTGTCGGCGTTCGCTCCCGGCGGTAATACGAACGAGAGGTTGCCCAGATCGTCATATACATAGTAGGTGCTCAACTTTTCAATCGTGGTGGTGCCGTTCACCACTTTGCGGTTGAACGTGCGCTTCAGCACCACGTGCCCTTCCTTATCCTTGTACTCGTGCACCTGGCCGGCTAAGCCGTCCGCTTCCACGTAGTTCTCGTCTTTCATCACCGTCAGGTACAGCTCCCCTGCCGCATAGTAAGGCGTCTTGGAGGTGGGGTGATTGGGATTAGCAAGCGAACGCTCGTATTCCTTGCCCGCTACGGTGCTGGCAACGGCCGTGTACAGCCGCACCGAGTAATCGCCCGTTACCGCATTGGTGCCGTATTCCGTTTTTACCGTATGCCCGGTCGTGGCGCCGGCAACTGGCTGCCAGGGCTCGCCCGGTGCACCCTGCTCCATGATCCGGTTAAGCGGCGAGGGCTCGAACACCGTCTGGGCAAAGGGCTTGGTCGTCCCCATTACGCCCGGCGCGTTCCAGGCAGTGCCCGTAGGTGCGGCATAGAACGAAAGCTGATCGGCAATAGCGGTAGCCTTGTAGCTGCCGTCGCTCGCGGCTGAGGGCTGCACGGCATAAGGCTGGTATTTAAGCGTCTCCCTGCCAAACTCATCATAGGCTACGGGCTGCACCACATCGCGTTGCGTGGGGCTACCTTTGACCTGCACCGTCTGCAAGGGCCTCCCCAGACCGTCAAAGTACTGGATGCCTACCATCAGGCTTCGACTCGTGGTAGTATCAGCCATCAGTTGCCCTGAGGTGGTAAAGCCTGCTATGCGGGGCGTATAGGTGACAATGTAATTCTGGTCTGCGCCCGGGCGCGCCTTTAAAGGAACGCCGGGGATCACCGACTGCAAGGGCACATACACCCGAAGGATTTTGCCTGCAGCTGCCGTGAAACTGAACGGCGCTTTCAAGGTAATGCCTGTGGTGTTATAGTACTCGCCTGCTGCAGGGGTGCCCGTTAGCTGGCCGGAGGTTACCTGCGTCTGCGCTCTGGAAAGCAAGGCCATGGACAGCAGCAGCGCTGTGAGAGCTGCTGCCGCTTTATAGGGTTTGCAAATAGCTTGCAACATAAGATCTGAGGTTGAATGGTAAGTGATTAAGGTTACTGGTTCTGGTAGTGGTAGTCCATCTGCTTAATGATATGCCCCTTGCTGTCGCGGATCGTTCTTAACCGCTGGAACTCGTCATACTCGTACGTCGTCGTCTCGCCACGCGCATTCGTCTGCGAGGTCATGCCCACTAACGGATCGTAGGTATAGGTCGTCATCTCCGCATCTTTAGGATACAAGCGGACATCATCCACTTGACCTGAAAGATTGATTGTGTAAGCATTTCCTGTCACCGATACATTGGATATAATCTGAGACCAGGTATCTCCAGCTTTGGACCAGTAGGATAATGTATAATTCCCACCGGATAAACCAGTAAGATTCTTTGAGTAGGAGCCTGTATAACTATAATGGCCGGTTTTTGCGTCATTATTAACACTGTTACCCTTTCCTTCTTCAAAGCTTTCGAAGAAAATATCATTACTTCTTGCATTTTTGACTAGAGCCACAGGATATTGCCCGTTGTATCCCCACTGGTAGCTTTGGGTTGCCCCCATGGATAGTTGCTGCTCCAGTAATCTGCCTTGCGTATCATATTTACCGTAAATGACACGAGTTTCTATAGGATTTGCGGCATTTTGCAATTCGATCGATTTAGGAAGCAACAGGTTATTACTATTGAACTTACCGTAATTTGTTCTTAGCATCCTGGTTTGCTTGCCCGCCACCGTTTCTGATTTCTCTATCACTTCATTGTATCTGTTGGCAGCAAGGAGCGCATCGTATACGCCGTCCGGATCTTTACCTGTGGCGACCAGGTCTGCAGGATAATTGTAGTTCTTAACTTCTTCCTGCCTGCTGCTATTGGTGGTCTTTTCTGTTTTCAGGTAATAGTTTGCCGGATCGTAAGTATAACGGGTTTCCGTAACTACTTCGCCCCTACCCGGTGTAAATGAAGACACTTTCGTATTGACTAGTTCGGACCTGCCGGCGTAGGGGAAATACTGATTAGAAAGGAACCAAATTGGAGGATAAGTCGAAACGACCGGAGCTTTACTGTCAGTTGCAGGAAATCCCGGTGGAACATTAAACATAACTGGTGCAATAGCATACGATGAAAAGTTATTGGCCATTGCTATATTATCATAACCAGGGTGGATGTAGTCGGCATAGGTATTGACCGTCTTTTTCACTACCTCTCCGGCAGCATTAAACACGGTCTCCTTTTCCAATAAGCCATACATCCAACTAAAATTCTGAGCCGGCGTTGCCGGGTAAGCGCCATAACCCGGTTGCCCTGCACCCGCATTGCCGGAACCAGGACGGTTGATCGTAAACAGTCTTTCAATCTTGCCGTTGGTGGTGTTGGAACCTTTAAGGTATTCTACAATACGGCTATAGGTCACCGGGCTGCCCCCGTTCAACACAAAATCGTAGATAGGTGAACTTTGCCGAAGAAGAATATTTGGTGCCATCTGTTCATACATAGGGTCAGCACCGGGTGGGTGGAGTATGGATACAATACGACCTTCATAATAAGCGGTCTGTGTATAGAGTGGATAAGTCGTCAGGACACCTGATGAGCCGCCCGCTTCGTTGAGGTACTCATATGTGCGGATAGATACCGGCTCGGCAGATACCCCGTCGTAATCTTTAACCGATCTAGCACGGAGTCCGCCGACATAGGGCTGCAGATGTGCATAGGTTATACCAGGAGAAGCAGGATGAACGAGATACTTTAACCATCCGGCACCGTAGAAATCTCTTTGTGAACCGGTAAAATTATAATGAAACCGCAGTTTATAACTTTTTCCTTTTCGCAGCCCAGGTAGAGAAAAGGGATAGGTAAGATATCGATCATTTGGCTTATTAATGTCGATTGACGTCACAGCGAAACTGTTACCGTTAACGATTTCAAATACTTCTAATCTGATAAGGCAGTTTTCACAAGATGACCCAGAACTGTTTGACTGTATATTTAATCTAAAATTCGGATCAGGCGCCATATCCTCGTCGTAAGTGAAAGCAAAATCCTGGTAGGACGGATTACCGTTAGTCATGCTAAATTGAAAATTTGTGGCGCGTTCCTCTGTATAACTTGGATCGTTTCCGGCTATGTAAAACTGCTGGTTCAGCCAGCCGTCATCGGCTTGATTCGGCTCCATTTCGAACAACGTATGACCTCCGGTTGGGTAAACGATTTTATTCATCGTACCAGCGATGCCGCCTAGATCCGCATCCCGATTGGATCCCGGGAACTCGTAGCGGCCTGCTATACCACCGGAAAAAATTTCACGTGGAATGCGTGAGGCGTTTTCAGATTCTTGGATACGACCTGTCGGATATCCCCAATGATCTTGATTAATACTCAACCGCTCCGGAAGTCCACTGTTATAGTAAAATTTGTAAGGTGAACTTTTTATATCAGCGTTCTTGCCAGCGAACGGCGTTACCGATAGCAGCGTAGCCCTGCCCGTTAAGGAATAATCCTGCTGCAACAGAAACCCGGACACTATTTGGTTTGCTGAACTTAACACGCTGATTTGCTTAAGAAGGCGGTCGTTTGGAAGATCCGTCCTCAGCGCACTGTCATAACCAAATCGAAGGCTGACGCCGTTGGGAAAAGTAATTTGTTTGAGTTTCTTGCCTGAGAAACTGATGGTTGATCCAGAAAAGCTATGTATGGGTGGCTGACCCAAATTAGGATAAAGATTTTTGACCTCGCTTTCTGAAGAGGAGGCTACATAAGGCTGTATAAACACATCCTCATATTGCAGGTCGATATGATCGCCCGAAACCGGCGACTCTATTTTGGTGAGGTACCAGGAAGAAACATAGTCGATATTAGGAGCGCTGCTTGGATTGTGGGTTACTTCTGTATCTTCGAAAGTATATTTCAGTCCGTGTACATCGGTAATGATGAATTTAATGATTTTACCGCCCGGCTGACTATGAATTTTCTCGACTTTAACCTTGCTATCTTCAATCATCAAAATGGTGCCGTCCCGACCGTAAGTAAACTTACCGGATTGACCATTAACGTTATAAGAAAAAATATCCGCCTGAATATCCAACGTGTGTGCATTGGCTTTTACAAAAGGCTTAAGCGAGTAGTCATCAAAAGGTTGATTCCCTGTATTGTTATTAAAGTAGGGTGTGTTGAGATAACCTGCCGGATGATCGTCTTCAAGCCCTCTGATCGTTCTTGAGACCGCACCGCCGGCATTTAATGCCCAGCCCAAGCCTACGCTTGAGGCAACTTCATCAACCCGGATCCCTCCAGCGTGGTAATCCAGAGACACGGAAAGGGAAAGTCCATTTGCGTTATAACTATATATCGGCACATTGATTTGGGGTATCCCGGTTGAAGGGCCGACCGGAATATTGCCGAATTTGGTTAATGCGCCTACATTAGGTGATGGTGGTACTATATTCTGTAAGCCAACACTGAATAATTCTTTGTCCTGAGCAGACGAGCTTCCCGTTAATGCGCTGAGGAAAAAGATAGTAAGGTAAATAATGATTGAACGTCTGAACATAAAATTGTTGAAAGATTTGGTTGAGATTTATTTTACATAACAGTACAACATGTTTATACCTGCTTGAGTCAAGTGCAAACAAAACCACATTGGACAATGCTTTTATACAATATGCTTATCTATCTTAGAGACTGCTCGGATTTATATCGGCTTTGACTTCACCGTACTAGAAAATAGTCCATTTTACTGTTGGTCATAAGATCATTTGAATTAACCTTTTGACAGCATCTGTTAGAAGTATCCTATTATGCAACTATTCAGTATTTGATTTTAGCTTTTGAAGAAGGGGTTTTGCTGTTCTTTAAATCCTCAACCTCTTTCTTCAAATCAATCATATACAGCGTCATTTCCTCCATCTTCTTAACCAAGATCCGGTTCATCTCTCCTAGGCTGATGCCTTCCTTGGCCACTTCTTGCTCCGATGGCATATCCGGCAGGTGCTTGTTCTTATCAATGTAGCTTTTGACCTCCTTAAGAGGGGGCAGCTTGTAGGTAGGCTTAAATACATAGTCAGGCCAGCTAGCCTGTAGCTTTACATTAACTTCTTCTGCAATAAGCTTTCCAGCTACAGCCAGCTTATAACCTTTCGCATCAGTGGTGCCAATAGCAACATTGCCATTGGTCTGGAAGGTTGCAACAGCGCCACCAAAAAGCGTACTACCGATCGCAAAGTTAGATCCTGTACTGTACACACCCGGCCCAATAGCCCATTTGGCCGTATTATCACTTTCCGATGCTTTCGTATTGAACTGTATACTAGCCTCTCCGTTGTCTGCAGCCGGATTTAACTTGATTAGGCCTGGCGACGAACCTTTTATATTTAGCAGGGCTTGTGGGTTAGTGGTACCAATACCGATATTCCCGGTTGCACCTTGAATAAACATCCGGGTGTATAATGGAGACGTCGTTGTGTTTCCCTTCGTTTCGAACAACATGTTTCCGGTATAGTTACCCCCATCAGCAACTTTAATCCGGCCCGATGGTTCTCCTGTTCCGCGGTCATAGGTAGCAAAGTGGATTTCGGTGCTTGCTCCCACATAGCCGCTACCGTTGGTCAAAGTTAATATGGGTCCCTGACCTCCCTGAACATCCTTTCTTAGTTCTAAAAGTGTCTTAGGGGTGGCAGTCCCTATACCGATATTACCGGTTGTGCTCCATGGTGTGTTTTGTGCATAAGAAGCGTAGCCGGCTAATAATCCAGCCAGTAGAGAAGATAGCTTTTTCATTCTTGAATTGTAATAATGATTAAATTGATATACTTAGTAAGTTGACCGTGGTCAATCTTCCACGGCGATTTGTAACAACAGGAAGTTAGATGAGTTACGTAAGAATTGCGGGGTCAATTGCCTAGGCAACTGAATGAAAGTTAATGTCATTTTTGTGATAAGGTATTAAAATTAGACATGTGCTAATTCGCTATCAAAGTTATTATATAACTAACAAAACACCAACAATACAACGCTTTATTTACAACAAACACAAAATGCAAATTCAGGTGACTGCTATAAGCGCATAGAGGATCAGACAAAACTAAGTAGCCGCTGATTGCTCGTATTGAATTCAGGAGCCTTTAACTTTACATATAGCACTTTACGGATTAGAACAGAAAGAGTTAGAAGATGTTGAATTCGTTATAAATGATGAATTACAACTCAAAATTTATTGCCACATCTTGATATGAGAAAAAATAGTTTGGCAGGTACTAAATTACTGTTGATCAACTGATAATTATTTTATTGATAATACTTAGGCACTAAAAACGGACAGCTTAAATTTAATTCTCATTTGTTAGACCATGTTTTTAAACATTCTTTTCTTTAGCTTCTCATCGATACTTTACTCTATAAACAAAAGGCCATTGGTTACAGGACGACCATTTCTAAGGCTTATAAAAGATAAGAAAATTGATGTTGTCTTAAAAAAATCCATATCCAGCACTTTATATCGTAAATTCATTTTACTACTCGGATAAGTACCACATTAAGTTTTCAGGTCATTTAAAAATATACATTGAAATAACTGTTCCTTCTACATCGATGACTTTGATAAAGCACAGTTGAAACATTTGATAAAGTAATTTATAGAAAAGAAGAACTCTTAGAGAAGATAAAGCGAGCAACTATTTAACTGTTCTTCTCTTAAAAGGATTGATCAACAAACCAAGGTGGAACAAATTAGGTCTTCTTGAATTTGCAGATTAAATAGGTAAAGCTGGAATAACAGCCTCGTGCAACCTCTTTGAATCTTCACGACTTCCGATGAGCCATAATTCTTGTAAAAGTTCCTTATTCTATATTCTCAGCGGAGCTACTAAGAAAAAGCCTTTTAGAGCAATCTGACAGGATTTTTAGTTTCCTAGCAAGTTTAGAAGCTTTATGCAGTTGCCTATTATGTTTGTGCATAAGTTTGTACAGGCGCCGCATAAACAATTCAAAAGAGCTTAAAAAACACTACTAAGCCGATAGAACCGACAGGCTCTTAATCTGAATATCAAACATCAAAAGGCTTAACCTAGTTAAGATGTCAGGCCTTTTCACATGCGCTGTAAAACATCAGTAAAGCTTCACCTTTTCCCATTAATTTCTGGCTGCGAGCACCTGTACTTACGCCGTAATCAACACTTTGTTCTTCTTTACCTTCGTCCTTATATCTACCCGCCTTGAAGCTCATTATGAGGACTATATTTAATACTTCACTATCATCAAGCACCTGCTTGAGAAAATCACGCTTTATGATGTATAAAGCCGCTTATGTGCTTGTAAAGGTTTATGGCAAATGGATCAATGAGTCTAACAATCAGCTTCACATGGTTGATGGATTAATTGCGGCTGTAATAACAATACAGGGCCAATAACCAGGAATGCAACCGAGATCAGGTGAAAGGTGCGATATATGCCGAGGAAGTCTTTTAGTAGCATAAAAGGAAAGATATGCCCTGGCTAATATTAAAAGTATGGCAAAGATAACGTTCTGTGTTAACAAATCTTATACTATAAAAAACAACTCTTTATTATTGTGATAATATATTTATTATTGTAGGACACAATAAGTTCAATGACCCGACACATACCTAGCCTTAACGGATTAAGAGCAATAAGCATATTCATCGTAATCATCTATCATTTAAGCCTTGGCGGATTCATCTCTCAAAATGGGCCATTAAATGTCCTGTCTCCAATACTGTTTAACGGTGCTCTTGGCGTAAATATCTTCTTTTTCATAAGCGGCTATTTGATCACAACTTTGCTGATCGGCGAATATGATAGAAAAGGTCATATTTCTTTAGGCAAATTCTACATCCGTCGAACCATCCGGATCTTTCCCGCTTACTACTTCATGCTCTTAGTGTATGCGGTACTACAGTTGTGTGGTTATTTCAAGATAACCGGCTGGGAATGGCTATCTGCTGTCGGATACGTGAGGCAGTTTTATCAGGAAGGTACTTCAGAGCTTGGCCACCTGTGGTCTTTATCAGTTGAAGAGCTATTCTATTTATTTTGGCCGTTTATATTTATTAAGGCCGGCAAAAATCGATCATTGATTACTATTATTTTAATCGCAATCACCGCGTTATACAGAATATTTAGTTACGAGTTTCCGCCCAGCTTTTATCTGCACCATACGATCTTCTACTCTGCCGATGCTTTATTGATTGGGTGCTTATTCGCCCTCCATAATGAAAAGATTAAAACCTTTGTGCAAAGGTGGAAGTATCCTGTCCTCTTTTTTGGTGGAACCCTTGTGTTTTCTCTGTACCTGGAGAAATACACCTACCATTTAATGTCTGACCTGATGCGAGCTCATCAGACGAACACCAAAATCTTTGCTTTTTCAGCAATTGTACATGGGCTGTTCGGCAGTTTAGGTTCAATATCAATTGGGCTCATTGGGCTTGTTGTTGTTAGCTCGATATACAACAAGGGCATTTGGTTCACTATTTTAAACGCCAAGATCATGGACTACATTGGAAAACTTTCCTACAGCTTTTACTTATGGCAACAACTGTTTACTGCTGACCGCAGATATCTACATCAGTTCCCTATCATTGTAATACTGTTGTTTATCATTATTGCTGCACATATCTCTTTCTATATTATTGAGCAGCCGTTCCTGAAGCTTAAACAACGCTTCAGCGCATAGCAGTTAAGCTGATACCCATGATGAGGCTTTCGATGTGCTGCCTAAGAACCTTCGTAATAGGGTACTTAACCACCTTATGTTTCCGATTCCTGCATAATAAAGGTCTTGGAGATTTCGTTACTTCGTCTTGTAGCTTCAATCAGCCTTAAATGCTTATCAATAATTATTTCCTCGCAGCGTTTTTTATGCATCCTTCTTTTACAGGCATGTTAAAAAAAGAGAACCTACAACTCCCCCCTGTTTACAAACTGTCACAGACAGCAACTACTCATTTGGTAGATGGTTTAACTTTTAAAGGAAAAGTTGAGCGTTGGATTACCTTTTTATAAGCTAAAGATAGTAGTAATATAAAATTCACCTCCGGATAAATAATGGTAGCTGTAATCTTTAAACGTTGCTTTTAATTATGCCAGGTCTCACTTTCTCTTAAGGCTGATAACATGTTGTACAAAAGACTAAGCCCGAAAGTACCCTGCATTCCATAGTCACGAATTGACTTTGTGCTGCCGTCTGTAAATTGAATACTAAGGTTACCGGTCTGATCATCCGTCCAATTGACTTGATAATTATCTTGCAGCTTTTTTATATTGATATAATTAATCAGCGATAATAGCTCTTGCAGCCTGTTTGGTGACAGCTTACCTTTAAAGGAACCTTGCTTTGGATTATACCCTTCGGCAACATACTTGGCGGTGCCGTCTGCCGCTATGTTCAATTCAAAGATAGGACATGTACCAAAGCAACCGGATGTTCTAAATTTAATAGACTTGATATGATACTTCGCCGGTTTTCTGTTTAGCTCCACAAAATTGCCCTTCATATAAACAAGCGTATCTATGGTTGAAGTATCAATAAACTCGGTCATTGATTTCATGCGATGCTTGCGTGCATAGTACAAAAGAAACTGCTGGTTTTCAACCATAACAGGTTTAGCTAACTGGCAAGGTTCATAATGGTCTTTGGTCAACCATAGAGTTTTAAAAGTGTTATTGCCATTATCCATAACAGTAAACAGATAAAACTGATTATACCAATAAACATATACCAGTAAGTCTGTCTTATCGTCGTGGTTGAAATCGGCTTTTTCCCAACTCCTGATATTCCACTGCTTTGCAATACCCTGGCAATCGAGTTTCTTGACAAGCGTATCGGTGGGTTGTATTGTCATCTTCACATTTTCTGACGACCTGAATCGTTTATCTAACCGGACAACAAAGTCCAGCACCTGCTGGTCTGAATGTAAACTATCAATTGTATTGGCAAATCCCCATCCTATAGCCAGGGAAAAGATAAGTGTTAAAACAAATTGCTTCATGGTTTTGAGTTGATAGGTAAATATAGTCTTATTAGCTAAAAGTAAAGTAGCCTGATTAAAACAGACTTCCTTGAATGCCATTGATCGGTTGTTTAGCGCTTGCAGGTTCAAACGGCTTTTCAAAGCTTAAACCTACAAACTACTTTCCTGTAAGCTTCTCAATCATCAAAGTTCAAACATGATAAAGTCTGCGTAAACGGTTTGAAGCTCAATAACCGATTCAATAGTACTTCAATATAAATCTCCCAAAAGAATGTGAATAACTCTATTTTAAAATACTAAATTTTTTAGCATACATTTGTTATTCAATCGGTACAATCACTGTTACGAATTAAGTATGCTTCAAGGTAAGAAAGACATTGTTAGTAAACTGCAGCAAAATATTATGCTATGGGAAGGCTTCAAAGCACCATCAACTGGTACAGTCAATCAGTTTGGTTTGGGCATAATTGAAGCATCATTTGCTAACGGTGTGTTTCCTACCGGAGCCATTCATGAGTTTTTAAACTTTAAACCCGAGCATGCAGCAGCAAGTGGTGGTTTTGTGGCTGGCCTGCTTCAGCCTATTTTAAAAGCAAGCGGCATATGCCTGTGGATTGGTACATCACGCACAATCTTTCCCGTTGCGTTAGCTTATTTCGGGGTTTCGCCCGATCGTGTTGTTTTCATTGATGCAATCAAAGAAAAAGACGTGCTATGGGCAACGGAGGAAGCCTTAAAGTGTAACAGCGTTGCTGCGGTAGTGGCGGAAGTTAGCAAATTATCTTTTGCACAATCACGCAGGTTGCAACTCGCAGTCGAAAAAAGCAGCACTACCGGCTTCATTTTACGCAACGATCCTAACGCACTTAGTACGACAACTTGTGTTGCCCGATGGCGGATAACTCCTTTGCCTAGCGCCCCTGAAGACGGCATGCCGGGCGTTGGCTTTCCCCGCTGGAATGTAGAACTTATAAAAGTGAGGAACGGCAATTCAGGGGTTTGGCAGGTAGAATGGCGTAACGATAGATTTTTGCTGGTTACTGAACAGGAAAATACTTCCGTCGATGTGATAAGAAAGGTGGGGTAATGAGATGCAGAAACGATATATGGCGCTTTGGTTTTGCCACTTGAAAACAGATTGGTTAACAATACGCAAACCAGAACTGGCCGAAACTCCCTTTGTATTTTCATTTCCGGTACATAACCGGAACCTTCTTACCGCTGTTAGCCCCAAAGCCGAAGCACAAGGGCTGTACAAGGGTATGCGTGTTGCCGACGCCAAAGCTATGGTGCTCGACTTAAAAGTATTCAAAGACAAGGCTAACCGGGATATAAACCTGTTGAACGCTATTGGTGAATGGAGCATCCGCTACACACCATTTGTTGCAATTGATGCACCCGACGGCTTGCTGCTTGATATAAGCGGCTGTACGCATTTATGGGATGGTGAAAGAACCTATTATAAAGAAGTGGTTAACCGGTTTTTGAATAAGGGCTACACGGTAAGAGCTGCCATAGCAGATACCATTGGCGCTGCATGGGCCGTTGCCCGCTTTGCACAAGCACACCCCATTGTTACATCCGGCCAACAAGTCAAGGCTATTCTGCCCCTGCCGCCGGCTGCACTCCGGCTGGAAACCGCAATTTTAGAGCGGTTAGACAAACTGGGGTTCCGGACAATTAAGTCCTTAACTGCTATTCCGGTTAGCAGCCTTCGCCGCAGGTTTGGTGAACAGCTTACTTTACGGCTCAAACAGGCCACTGGTGAAGCATCTGAATACCTACATCCACTCCAGCCAGTAGAAGCTTATGCAGAGCGACTGCCTTGCCTGGAGCCTATATTAACACGGGTTGGGATTGAGCTTGCCATCCGGTACCTATTACAAGCCCTTTGCAAATGGTTAGCTAAAGAAGGCAAAGGCATACGTGCTGCAAGTTTAAAATGCTTTCGCATAGATGGCCATATTCAACAAACAGACATTGGAACCAATCAGGCTACTTACCAGGTGGAGCATTTGTTTAAGCTGTTTGAATTGAAGATTGGCGACATAGAACCGGGCTTAGGCATTGAGCTTTTTACTTTAGAAGTAACAAAAGTTGATGATGTAGAAACAACCCAGGAAGCTATCTGGGCAGACAAACAGGCTTTACAAAATACGATTGTGATTCAACTGCTTGACCGGCTGGCCGGCAAAATAGGAGCTCAGGCCATTCATCGCTATCTGCCCCAGGAGCATCATTGGCCCGAACGCTCTATCAAAAAGGCCGAAAATTTTGAAGCCAAACCGGCAACAGCATGGCGCACAGACCAACTAAGACCAACGATATTGTTACCGCGTCCTGAACTTGTCGAAGTTTCTGCCCCCATCCCCGATTATCCGCCAATGCTTTTCCGTTATCAGGGCACAGTGCATCACATTAAACGTGCAGACGGCCCGGAACGCATTGAACGTGAATGGTGGCTGGATGAAGGTGAGCACCGAGATTATTATATTGTAGAGGATCAGCATGGACAGCGCTATTGGATATTCCGCCTCGGGCATTACGGGCAGCGCCGGCATCAATGGTTTTTACATGGTTTTTTTGCGTAATGAATGGCTATGAGTTACATTGAGCTACAGATAACCACCAATTTCAGTTTCTTAAGGGGCGCGTCCCATCCCGAAGAAATGATTAGGCAAGCTGCTGCTTTGGGCTACAGCGAGGTTGCCATCACTGATCGTAATTCTGTGGCTGGCATTGTACGGGCGCATGCAGCCGCAAAAACACAGGGCATGCGCATTATTACCGGTTGTCGCCTCGATTTAATTGACGGGCCAAGCCTGCTCGCCTACCCCACCAACATAGAAGCCTACGGACGCCTCTCGGCCCTCCTGACGACGGGGAATCAGCGGGCCGAAAAAGGTAAATGTTATCTTTATAAAGCCGATGTTTTTGATAGTAAGCAAGGCATTGTTTTTATTATACTGCCGCCAGAAAGGCTAAACTCACTTTTTGACTTTGAAGCAGCTTTTGAATCAGACGTTGCCGATTATAAACAACATATAAAGAACAATCTGTACATTGCCGCTACCCGTACCTACCAGGGTAACGACCATAAAAGGCTGTTTCGCATAAATCAGCTATCCGAACGCTATCAAATACCCATGGTGGCCACCAACGATGTTTATTACCATGACCTTAGCCGCCGGGAACTACAGGATATACTGACCTGCGTGCGAGAAAAATGTACCATACAAGATGCAGGTTTCCGCTTACAGCAAAATGCCGAACGCTTTCTGAAAACGCAACAGGAGATGGAACGGCTATTCCGAAGCTACCCGGAAGCGATTTGGAATACGCAACAGATAGCGGAAGCCTGCACATTTTCACTGGACGAACTCAAGTACGTTTACCCTGAAGAAATAATCACAAACGGTAAAACACCGCTCGAAGAACTAAAGCGGCTCACCTGGCAAGGCGCAAAGGCTCATTTCGGTAAAAAGATACCCGAAAAGCTGTTGACAACAATTAAGTATGAGATCAAATTCATTGAAGAAATGGATTATGCGAATTACTTTTTATTCGTTTATGACATTGTAAGGGAGGCAAGGCAGCGGGGCATACTTTGCCAGGGCCGGGGTTCAGCTGCAAACTCTGCGGTTTGTTTTTGTTTAGGCATTACGTCTGTCAATCCAACAAAATTTGACTTGCTATTTGAACGCTTCATATCCTCGGCCCGCAACGAACCGCCGGATATTGATGTAGATTTTGAGCATGAACGCCGTGAGGAAATCATTCAGTACATCTATAATAAATACGGGCGTGACAGGGCCGCTATCGTTGCAACCGTAACGCAGCTGCGCCAAAAAGGAGCTATTCGCGATGTGGGTAAAGCCATAGGCCTTTCACAGGATACGATTGATAAGCTATCTGCCGCTATTTGGGAATTTACGGATGAATGGTTTGAACCCACCCGGCTTATTGAACAGGGCTTAAACCCTGATGATCCGCAGTTGCGGAAAATATTAAGTTTAACAGCGCAACTCATGGGCTTTCCACGCCAGTTGGGGCAGCACACGGGCGGTTTTATTGTAACGCAGGGTAAACTAACCGACTTGTGCCCTATCATCAACGCCCGGATGGAAAACCGCACAAATATTGAGTGGAATAAAGATGACATTGAAGCCCTGGGATTTTTAAAGGTTGACGTGCTGAGCTTGGGTATGCTCACTTGCATACGCAAAGCATTTGATATGATAAAGGAGCATTACCATATTGAACTTACCTTGGCCAGCATCCCCGAAGATGACGAGTTGGTATATGAAATGGCAAGCCGGGCAGATACGATTGGCGTGTTCCAGATAGAGAGCAGGGCACAACAATCCATGCTTCCGCGGTTGCGACCACAAAGCTTTTATGATCTTGTTGTTGAGGTAGCCATAGTAAGGCCCGGCCCAATTCAAGGCGATATGGTACACCCCTATTTGCGCAGAAGGAATGGCGAAGAAGCTATTGATTACCCCTCTCCTGAACTCGAAAAAATATTGAACCGTACTTACGGCGTTCCTCTTTTCCAGGAACAAGCCATGAAAATTGCGATTGTTGCAGCCGGTTTTACTCCTGCCGAGGCCGACGAATTACGCCGCAGCATGGCCACATTCAAATTCAAAGGTTTGGTAAATAAGTTTGAGCGAAAGCTGATAGACGGCATGGTGGCCAAAGGCTACGATGAAGAATTTGCACGCAGGGTATTTAAGCAATTGGAAGGCTTCGGCAGCTATGGTTTCCCGGAAAGCCACGCGGCAAGCTTTGCGCTGTTGGTATATGTTTCCCTATGGCTTAAATGCTACTACCCGGATGTTTTTGCAGCGGCATTGCTCAACAGCCAGCCGATGGGCTTTTATCAACCGGCCCAAATTGTCAGCGATGCCAAGAACCATGGCGTTAAAGTATTGCCAATTGACGTTAACTATTCGGATTGGGACAATATGCTGGAGCCAAGAACAAAGTGGCTTCATCCACTGCGCCTGGGCTTTCGAAACATCAAAGGGTTGCGCCAGGATGATATATTGCTGCTCATAGCCGGCAGGAAGCAGCCTTATAAGTTGATTACAGAACTGCTTGATGCAGGTGTACCACAAGCCGCTTTAGAAAAATTGGCCGATGCGGATGCCTTCCGTTCTTTAGGCTTGGATCGCCGGCAGGCACTGTGGGAGGTTGCTGCATTGCCAGACACGCCTCAAGGCCTTTTTAAAGGCCAACCTTCATCAAGTTCAACCGAACAGCAAACAGAGCTGCCGTTTATGAGTTTGGCAGAACATGTTATTCAGGATTACGCATCCACCTCCCTATCATTAAAAGCCCACCCGGTTAGCTTTACAAGGGAAGACCTCAAACGCATCAACGTATTGTCTTGCCAGCAAATTTCATCTGCAAAAGCCGGGTTAAAAGTTAAAGCAGCAGGTCTCGTTTTATCCCGCCAACGTCCGGGTACAGCCGGTGGCGTTTGCTTCATAACCATTGAAGATGAAACCGGTACAATAAACCTGGTGTTGTTTGAAAAACTGTTTGAAACGTATCGCAAAGAAATATTAGGTGCAAAGCTGCTCATGATTGAGGGCTGGATACAACGTGAAGGTACCGTGTTACACGTTGTGGTGAAAAGCTGCCATGATTTGACAGCGTTATTAGGCCGGGCAATCAAATCAACAGTTGATCCCAATCTACAAACAGCGTCTCCCGAACTACCTTTTATAGGCAGGAATCGAAGAACGCAAGTCAGGGAAAGCAGCACAGGTGAGGCAATTCCAAAAGCCCGGAACTTCCGATAGGTGCGGTCGGCTATTATAATGATGACTCAGTGCTGTTAATTAAGAAACAAACCTATGCTTAGCGCAATAGTATTTTCTGCAAAACGTCAAATATAAACTTTAAAGTAAATTGAAACTTTTATCTTAGCGAACTACTCACGTTCTCATGATTGATCAAACCAACTTCACTGGGCAAATGTCCACGTTACCCAAAACTCCCACAGGAATTACCGGTTTAGACGAAATTACAATGGGGGGATTTCCCAGTGGAAGACCTACCTTAATTTGCGGAAGTGCCGGATGTGGCAAAACTTTATTTTCATTAGAGTTTATTGTAAGAGGGGCATTGCAGTTTGATGAACCCGGCGTTTTTATAGCATTCGAAGAAAAAGCAAATGAGCTGGCTACCAATGTGGCTTCACTGGGCTTCGATCTGAACAAGCTTCAGGAAGAAAAAAAGATCAAAATTGATTACATCCATGTTGATAAAAGCGAGATTGAAGAAACAGGCGAATATGATTTAGAGGGGCTATTTATCAGGTTAGGCTATGCGATTGATAGCATAGGAGCCAAACGTGTAGTATTGGATACTATCGAAAATTTATTTGCCGGCTTGTCCAACCAGGCGGTACTCAGAGCTGAGCTTCGCCGGCTGTTTCAGTTTTTGAAGAACAAGGGCGTAACAGCTATTATTACCGGTGAGCGGGGAGAAAGCAGCCTGACACGCCAGGGATTGGAAGAGTATGTTTCTGATTGTGTAATTCTGCTGGATCACCGGATTATTAATCAGATATCAACGCGCAGACTGCGTATTGTGAAATACAGAGGATCGGTGCATGGTACCAACGAATATCCTTTCCTGATAGATGAAGAGGGCATTTCAGTGCTTCCGGTTACCTCGTTACAACTCAATAAAGAAGTTTCGACCAATGTGGTGTCTTCGGGCATTTCGACGCTGGATTCGATGATGAGTAAAGGTGGCTTTTATCAGGGGAGCAGTATTTTGGTTTCTGGCACTGCCGGTACCGGCAAAACCAGTATTGCAGCAACATTTGCAGATGCTACCTGTAAGCGAAAAGATCGTTGCCTTTACTTTGCTTTTGAGGAGTCTCCGAATCAGATTATCCGGAATATGGGTTCTATCGGCCTAAATCTTCAGAACCATATTAATGATGGATTGTTACAATTTCATGCTGCACGGCCAACACTGTATGGTTTGGAAATGCACCTGGTTGCCATACATAAAGCCATACGCAAATTCAAACCGCAAGTAGTTATACTCGACCCAATCACCAATTTGATCACGGTTGGAACGGTAAGTGACGTTAAATCCATGCTGGTTCGCCTGATCGACTTTTTGCAGGAGGAGCAGATTACCGTTATGTTTACTGCCCTTACTTTAAACACGATTGTGAACGAGCAAACCGATGAAGGTGTATCTTCTTTGGTAGATGCCTGGCTGCTGATTAAAGATATTGAATTAAATGGCGAACGTAATCGCGGCTTATATATTATGAAGTCTCGCGGTATGCAACACTCTAACCAGATACGTGAATTTGTTATTACCAATGATGGTCTGGATTTAATAGATGTTTACTTAGGCCCTGATGGTGTACTAACAGGTTCAGCCCGCGAAGCGCAGATGTTGCTGGAAGAAACAGGTGAAGTATTGCACACCCATGCCATCAGCCGTAAAGACCGCGAGTTATTACGCAAGCGGAAGGTACTGGAAGCGAAAATCGACAGCCTGCAAACTGAATATGAGTCGACCGAGGAAGAGTTGAACAAAGTTTATATTGAGGAGGAAATAAAGAAAGGGGTGATGCAGCAAACACGTAATAAGATGACGGAGATTAGAAGAGGGCATTCAACACCTGATAAGAATACTAAAGCAGATAAAAAGGAATAGTAGTGGAAGAAGAACAATATGAATTACGGTTATACGTAGCCGGAAAAACACAAAAGTCGGTTACTGCCTTACACAACCTTAAAACGTATTGTGAGGAGCACTTACTTGGGAAATATACTTTAGAAGTAATCGATTTGCTGGAACATCCGCAACTGGCCGAAGGCGATCAGATTTTAGCTATTCCTACCCTGGTTAAAAAAGTTCCTGATCCTGTCCGCAAAATCATCGGCGACTTATCGAACAAAGAAAAAGTATTGGTTGGACTGGATATCCGGACCAAATCATAAGCCTTTAAGCAAACGGAATGAGTGCAGAAGAAAATACAATGTCTGATTGGGACATGCAGCAAGATTCGGTGTATGCACTTAGATTGTTTGTGGCAGGAACGTCAAGAGTATCGGTGCGGGCAATCACCAATTTAAAAGAAGTTTTGGAACAACACCTTAAAGGGCGCTATGAGTTGGAAATTGTCGACATACATCAGCAGCCCGAAATGGCCCGTGAAGAAAACATCACGGCAGTGCCCACGTTGATCAAAAGACTTCCGGTGCCGAAAAGACTTTTAGTGGGCGACATGTCAGACAAACAACGGGTAATGAAAGGGCTCGGATTAATAAATTTTTAACTGCTTTGGAAAACGTGCCTTCATATAATGATCTTTTGGCAGAAATCAGCACTCTTAAGTCAGCACTTAAAGAGACAGGCAGCCGGTTAGAAGAAACTGAATACCGGCTGGAGGAAGCCAATGATGTAATTGAAGCTATCCGCTCCGGCGAAATTGATGCGTTGGTGGTAAAAGCCCCTAATGGTCACCAATTATATACGCTAAAAAGCTCTGATCATGCCTATCGTATCTTCATTGAGCAAATGACCATCGGTGCAGTTACCTTGAACAGGGCCGGAGAGATTTTATACTGCAACTCACAGTTTGCAACAACCGCCGGTTTATCACTTGAAAAAGTTTCGGGCAGACACTTTTCCGAGTTTTTCGCTCCGGATAACCAGAATAGTTGCGCTGACTTAATGGACCGTGCATGGAAAGACAAATGCAAGGCAGAGCTACTGCTTTTGAGTGCTGGCGGACAAGAAATACCTGTGTTACTATCTATGCAGACGCTTGACCTGGAAGAAGGACTTGCCATGAGCGTCATCGTCACTGATTTAAGTTTGCAAAAAGAACAGCAGCAACTTTTGCAGGAAAAAAACAGCGCACTGGAGCAGGCACAACACATGACCGAGGAGTTAAATGCCAATCTGGAACGGACAGTACAGGAACGTACGCGGGAACTATATGCCAACCAGGAACGATTGAGCCGTATTTTGGAAACCATGGCAGAAGGTGTTGGCATCATTGATACAAAAGGGCAATTAACCTATGCCAATCCCATGGCGCAGAAAATTTTGGGGTTAGAACAAAGCGAAATCAAGGAACGCACCTATGACGACCCGAAATGGCAAAACCTGCGCATCGACGGCTCTGCTTTACCGGATGACGAGCATCCGATGGCCATTATGATGAAGACGGGACAGCCCGTGTACGATCATGAAATAGCCGTGCAGCCTACAACCGGTGACCGTTTTTATATATCTATCAATGCTGCGCCAATCCGGGATGAACAGGGTGAGATTATTGCGGGTATCGGCACCTTTATGGATGTAACCAACAGGCGTAAAGCAATGCAGCAGAAAGATGAGTTCATTAGTGTTGCCAGTCATGAATTGCGTACTCCAATCACCAGTTTAAAGGCATCGCTGCAGTTATTAGAACGGATGAAAGATAGTCCGTCATCAGCTATGTTACCGCGTCTTATCGAACAATCGAACAAAAGCTTAAACAAGGTAAGCGTTCTGGTAAATGACCTGCTCAATGCAACCAAATTAACAGAGGGTCAGGTATCATTAAAGAAGGATAAATTCCGCTTGAGTGACCTTTTAGAAAATTGCTGTCACCACATCCGGATGGACGGTAATTACGAAATTCTCTGTCAGGGCGACAATTCATTGATTGTAGAAGCCGACAGGGATAAAATAGACCAGGTACTGGACAATCTTGTTAACAACGCAGTTAAATATGCTCCGGCGTCAAAGCATATCAGCATCCAATATTACAAAGATGGTGATATGGTAAAAGTTTCAGTCGCTGACAAAGGACCTGGCATTCCGCCAGAGAAATTGCCCCACCTTTTTGAGCGTTATTACCGTGTAGACAGCGGCGGCCATCAGTATTCCGGCCTGGGCCTGGGGCTGTACATCTGTTCAGAAATAATCAAGCGCCATGGCGGGCAGATAGGCGTGCACAGTGCAGCAGGAAATGGAACCACGTTTTGGTTCACGTTACCCCTGTCCGTGACCTTTTGAATTTCATAACACGATTTCTGCTCTCCTAGTTCAAAACTCTCGCAATGAATAAAAGTATCCTACTCGCTTTTACAGGTATAAGTCTATGTATAAGAACATATGCACAGCCAACATCACCCGCCTTAAAAACGACACTTCAAAAGTCCTATGAAGGCAGATATTTAAATACACATAAGGCTTTAAAAACTGCGGGATGAATATCCTTAGGGACGGGGATTCCATTGTTTTGCCTCGGTTTTGCTGCAGGAATTGGTAATATAGAAATGGAAATAAGGGTGCAGAAAGAACAACCAGATGGATGATAACAACCGGAGCTGCACTTACCTTGGCAAGCATTCCGTGCTTTGTTCTATCACACCACTTTAACAATAAGGCGGCCGCCTTATTGTTAAGTAACCAACCCGTTATTATTCCATTATAGAATGGTTATACATCAAGTATATAACCAGCGCTTTGCTTAAGATTTCCGCTTTAAGCGTGCAGCATTCCAGCCAACCTTGGGTATCGACTTAAGATGAGTTGTTAATAAAGGTACTAAGTGCTTTACCGGCATGATGCCGTTGAATAATTATTTTCATTGAAATACTCTATTCTGCTTTCAATAGCGCGTATGATATGTTTCCAAGTAACATTTTCCTTTGAAGGTTATCCTATATATGCACTGTAGTTTCAAGCGCTTTTCAGTATTCTGTGCCGCTGTATTTAATGATATTAGGACATGCCAGTGCTTAAATAAAACTATAAAGATGCAAGGTAATCCAGGTACTGCTGAGCACTTTTGTCAATACGTTCCGTTGTGGCTTGCAATTCCGTTCCATAAAAGATAAATGGCGGGCGGTAGTCTGCTCTTACATAATCAAAAGTCAGCTCAAAGGGAGCCAGCAAATGCTCCATCGTGTACTTGTACCTGCCGGTTGGTTGATAACCATCCTTATCGATTCCTGTACTGATAGCGAGTGCAATTTTTTTGCCACTCAATTTATAACCACTGTTCGCCCCGAAAGCCCAACCGTAAATTAATACTTCGTCAAGCCATTGTTTAAGCAATGGAGGGCAATTAAACCAGAAAAAAGGAAACTGAAAGACGATATTATCAAACTTTTCTAAAAGTTGCTGCTCACTTTTAACATCGATTTTACCGTTCGGATAAGCGGCGTACAGATCGTGAACCACATATGTTTCAGGAAATTTCCTGAGTTCATCGATCCACCGTTTGTTTACAACAGAATGAGCAAGGTTGGGATGGATAATAATAATTAATGTTTTTAAAGGTATCATGTGTATTCTGAATTTTATAAATTATCATGGATAATCTGACGGAAGCATCAGTCATTCTAAACCACGTCGCAGAGCTAAGATTTGCTTTAATAATGGTATAGCTTTAATTGAGCTGAGCACCGGGAATGCGTCAACCTAATCAATCACTACCCGATATATTCGATGATATTGATTCCAAACTCCTTTAAACGGCTCACAACATCGTCGGTCGATATAATGGTTTCAGGAAGGTATAAGCCTCCTTTTTGTGGAGTCGGTTGACCGCTAAGACCAAATATGGCTTCAGTTATTAAAAATACACCAACAGCAGTCAAATGAGAATTTCCTTTTGGGCCAGATACTATTGTGCGCAGCTTTGTTGCTTCACCAGATAATAACACCCCTTCCATATCAATGTACAAATCATGTGAAGCTTCCAAACCCTGACCGCTTCCAATTGATTTCCCTATAGCAAAATCAAACCGAATATTGGCAGCACTGGTAAATGCAGCAATGCTTGGCACATCAAGGGTACTCATCGGATAACCCATCACCGATGTATGATCATGTAAATGGATTTCCCTTGCATTTTCTTTTGCGTCGACAAAATGCCATTTACCATCCTCATGAAGTAATGCCCGCCCAACAAAACCATTTACCTGACTTGCTACCAGTGGTCCTATAGGATCTCGCTCGTCATATAATCCAGCAGTTTCAATCCGTGTAATATGGCTGAATTTACGTGCAAGTTGTTTTGCAACAAGGGTTAATATTCCGGCCTGCCAATGGCCTGCAAATACAACTGGAGCTAACACTGTCTTATGCAAGCCAAGAAATGCTGTAGGAGAAACTTCATCAGCAATTTCGGTAACAGTAATACAGGCAATTCCATTTATAATAGCAGTTTCTCTTAGAACATTACCGTGATCCTCCATTGCCGTTATGATAAGATCAATCTTCCCATAATCGCTTAAATTGAACCCTTCATCCAAATTAACGTAGGCGGTTTCTGCATTATTTAACTCTTTAGCTAAATCTTCCCCATTTTGAGGATTTCTACCGGCCAGAATAAGTCTTATAGCAGTATGCTTTTTGCTGATTAGTCGTGCAATGTTACTTCCTACAAGTCCATATCCGCCAACAATTATAATACGCCTGTCCTGTAATTCCATAATATAATGTTTAAGTATTTGCATTAGGTCGTCTGACCTAATGCAAATATAGGTCAATTGACCTAAAACACAATACTTAATATTTTTATTTTACTTTTACCTAAAATGGACAAGAAAGAGGAGCGATTAAAGCATATTTTACAAGCAACTATCTCTATACTTAGTAAAGAAGGAGCTGAAAATCTTTCTATGAGGAAAGTAGCCAAAGTGGCAAACTTGACTTTAAGTAATCTTCAATATTACTATAGAGATAAAGACCTGTTGTTAATCGCGACGGTAAAATATTATTTTGAAAGCTGCAAGGAAGAAGTAACCCATGCCATCAATCTTTTAACAGCTGAAAGCACACCGTCTACAGAAGTTTTTTTAGTGAAGTTGTTAAATATGCTATTGATAGAGGGCAAGTCCAGCGATCAAATTTTGATGTTTCAAGAAATATGGACCTTAGCAGCAAGGAACAAAGAACTGGAAAAGGCAGTAGAAACCTATTATAAAACCTACTGCTTATGGTTAATAGATCTTATTTCTATGTTTTCTAAGGAACCAGAGGCAATCGTAAGCTTGCTTGTCCCATTTGTAGAAGGTTACACCATTGTTAATAATGTTGTTCCACTAAATAAAGAAAGCATAATTCAGATGATAGTAAAACTTATTTTAAGCATGGGGAAATAAATTAGGCATTGACAGATTTATAGGTTTAATGATTATTTATTAAAAGGAAGTCTGCGTTTAGGCATCCGAAAACTCGACTTTTCAATCAGCTAGCAATTAGCAAACAATCAACATGAGGTTGTCATTACCCATTGAACAGGTGAGAACGAGAAGGAGTATTTCTTATTTCAAGGTTTTTTATAGCGCATTACTTACAAAATAACACCCCAAACTGGTACTTACGGATTTACAAAGAAGCTGACCTAAACAAAGCCTACGCTGTCTCCTCACACATTAAACCAAACTTTAATAGACCATACCTTGCTATTGATATCCCATTGCCTGTAAATTAAACAGCTCTGCGTAGCGTCCACCGGAGGCAAGCAGCTCGGCATGGCTTCCTACTTCAAGGGCCTCCCCTTTTTCCAGCACCAATATCCGGTCCGCCATCCGTACCGTTGAAAACCGGTGAGAAATCAGTACGGCAGTACGGCCCCTGGTAAGCTCTGTAAAACGCTCAAAAACCTCGTACTCTGCCCGGGCATCCAATGCCGAGGTTGGCTCATCTAAAATAACCAGCTGTGCCTGGCGCATATAAGCCCGCGCAATGGCTACCTTTTGCCATTCCCCGCCGGATAGCTCTACGCCGCCCGCAAACCGTTTACCCAGCATCTGATGATAACCATTTGGCAAACGACTAACCAGCTGATCGGCCAGGCTTAGTTGTGCTGATGAACGGATCAGTGTATCGTTTTCCATCTCGTCAATATTTCCGGCAGCGATATTCTGTGAAAAGGTCATCTGGTAGCGAAGGAAATCCTGAAAAATTACGCCAACATTCTTCCGCAGGTCGTACAAATCATATTCTTTAAGGTCATGCCCGTCTAACAAAATTCGCCCCTCTGCAGGATCGTAGAGGCGTGCTAACAGCTTCACTAAGGTAGTTTTGCCGGCGCCATTTTCACCAACTAAAGCCAGCTTCTCTCCGGCGTGTAAGGTAAAGTTAAGATAACGATTGGCCCAGCGTTCGCTATTCTGGTAACGGAAACCAACGTTTTCAAACACAAATCCGGTGACAATAGGATTCGGGAACGGTAAGGGATTGTCTGCGCTTTGAATTCGTGGTTTGATATGGAAGAAGTCATAAAAATCTTTCAAGTAAACAGCACTTTGTGAAACGGTAGAAAACCGGGTAAGTACGCTCTCCATCGAGGCCCGCAACTGGCGGAAAGATCCTATTAAAAAGATCAACTGACCTAACGATATCTTTCCCTGAACGATTTGTATAATAACGAACACATACGCACCAAAATAGCCTAAGCTGGCTAAAAGTGCAAAGAACGATCCCCATATGGTGCGTTGCACCGAAATGCGGCGGTTATCGTCATAAAACTGCTTGGAAAGCTTTTTGAAACGTTCTGTAATGAAACCGGCAAGTCCAAAAATCTTGATCTCCTTTGCCGTCTCGTCACTGGCACCGAGATAACGCAGGTAATCCAGCTCTCTCCGTTCGGGGGTTTGTTTGCGGCTTAGCGAGTACGTTTTATCGTTAAAATAAGACTCGCCTAAAAAAGCGGGTATAATACATACGGCTAAAAGTAAAATAACCCATGCATTGAAAATAAGCAGCCCGGATATCAGTAAACCGGTGGTAATGATGTCCTGAATTTGGCTCATCACTTGTGCAAGCAGCATCGTCCGGCCAACGGTTTGTTGACGAGCCCGTTCTAACTTATCATAAAATTGTGCGTCCTCAAACTGCTCAAGATCCAGCGTTGCTGCATGAGCCATTATTTTAATAGAAGAATAGTTGGAGAAAGTATCGCCAAGTAACCCCTCGGTAAGCGTAATTACCCGGGTAAGCACATCAGATAACACGGCCAGGATAAACTCAAAACCGATGAGTTTCCAAAGATTGTTATCAACCCTTCCACCTGGGGTGTGACCAAGCGCTACCACCTGATCAATCACCAGTTTTCCAACATACAATAATAGAAAGGGAAAGACCGCTTTAATGAGGCGAAGTATAACACTTACCACCATTAGTACCGGGCTGGATGCCCAAACCAAGCGAAAAAATTCGGGCAGATAGCGCAATGCGTTTAAACGCTCGCGGATAGATAACTGTTTGGCAGCGTTGTTGGGCTTTTTCAATATTATGGATAAAACGTTATCTGCAAAGATAAATTTTCCAATTAAGAGGTTGTCAGTAGGAAGGCATTTTCCTAACCCAACAACAAATCATCTGATTTGATTGAGAGAGATGATCATGGTCAGCAATGAAACTATTTTGCAGATAGCAGGAGCGCTTGATTATGAACGCTAGAAAATATTGCATGCAAATAGCCCAGGCACTTTACATTCTGTAGCAAAGTAAAACAACAGGATTCCCTGTTGCTAATAACATCTACCTGCAGCCACAACAAGAATCAGGCATCTTATTAAAGATGGTAATTCAGGCTAATGCAACTTATTAGCGCTTGCTGCATGAATAACAGTAAGCCTTACTTTAGCTGGCGTAATATTGATAAGAAAGACGATCTTCAATAGGATCGAAGTTAGCCTCCTGATTAGAGAGCTCAAAACCCGACTGGATACTGATTAATTCAACTACAGGCTTTTTCCAGGCTTTTTTTGAACCAGACTCTTTGTTTTCTTGTATGTTATTATCTTTCATCTTTTTAGGTTTTGCCTTTATAGTGGTCTGTAAAAAAGGCTATTACAAATAAAAAAAATATTTCTGTATTTTCAAAATAAACACTGATAATGATCAGTTTGTTTAAAAAGTGGTTTGTTAACTACTACTATATGTTACTTAGACACCCAGACGCTGACCTTCCGTTAACCCGAACGTACTTGCATGGCGGCCGGGTACAAAAGCACCATTTATATTTAACATATTAATGCTTAAAAGGTGCTGGTCGGCACAGATTACCTCTAATTCATTTTGATGGCTGATGATAGTACCGGGCGGTTGCTGATTGAGCTGGATTGATAAACTCTTCTCTCCTGAAACCACATCAAGTATTTTAATTTCCTGCCCGTTGAGTAAGGTGATCGCTCCTTTATTCCAGGGATTACAGGCCAGTACAAGGTTCACAATTGCTTCTGCATTCATATTATCCCAATTAATCAATACATCAGCCAATGTTGGCCGCTTATAGTAGGTTGCGTTCTTGGCAACTTGCTTTATTGCTGGTAACTGTTTTTTTTGAATGGCATGTTGTATGAGGTATACAGCCCCCTCTACAACCACTTGCGATAATACCATATTAACAACGCCAAAGCTCATATAGTTTTCGCGCTGTACAGACTTACTCCATACCACATCGCCGGCATCAAATCTATCGTTTATACGGTGGATTGTAGCGGTTAGTTGCGCTTCACCATTTTTGATTTGCCAAAATAGAGGATTAGGGCCCCGATAAGCAGGCAATGGCCCGAAATGCACGTTGTAGATGTGATTCCGGAGAACAGCATCGATCTGCTCAATACGAATCAGATGCGTAAACCCCATAACGAAAACTATGTCGGGCTTGGTTTCTTCGAGCCAAAAGTACAGGTAATCAGGCTCACCTTGTTGAAAAGGCATTCTGGCCTGCTGGCAAAAATGGCCGATGGCCTGCAAGTCCGACTGATCGCCAATACAGGCATCTGCAAAAACAGACGCCTGTATACGATTGTGCATCAGTGCCTGTAAAAGCGGCATGCAAAAAGCCGCATTGCTGACAATCCCAATCTTCATATATAACAAATCATCTTTCGATATGACACAGCATGTGAGTTATTACTGAAAGTTTGGATAGATGCCACTTGTACAAATAATATAATTGATAGTTAGATAGGGCATACGGTTTTCGTGAGGCTGGTTCCCGCCAGCATCAGAAAGTGTATCTGCCAACAACGGCTGTACTACCAAGTTGGGGGTAGCAGTTGGCAGGTAAAGATTAACTATTTTAGCATTTGTCGTGGGATCTACCGGGGCAGCCAAAAAATTATTTGTTACGGTGGATACCGTACCGTTCGCATTACTAACATTAAAAGAATGGTTATGCACTGGTAATTGCGCGGTGTTTAACGTTACCTGCTCCACACCGCCTTTATTGCCTAGTGGATAGGTACTACCTGTTTGGCTTACCACAACCCGGCCCCGTAAATCTGGTAAGCCAAAAGTTGTCTGCCCGTCACCCCCATAAGTTGTTCCCAACAAAGTGAACAGCGCATCATTTTCTGCAATAGATACTATAGAGCCGTTACAAAAAAGCCAACCTACGGGCGCATAATTTCCTGGAAATAATCTGATTTCTCCTAAATAAGGTTCCATAATGTTCTTTTTAAAGGTTGAATAATTAACTACGCTGTGGAAAATAACCAGTAATGGCAATACAAACGTTTAATACCTGATAAGGCATACGATTTTCATGTGGGGCGCTGCCACCTGATGTTGAAATAGTATTAGGTGTGAGTGTGGTGGAAGTACCTGTACCTAACTGATTCGTATAGGCATTCACTGCATAGATTGGTGAAGTTGGTGTGGTTGTAAAAACCCCAACCTCACTAAGATGATCATCCGTACCACCGAGTGACTGTGACCCAACAACCTCAGCAGCTTTCACAAGATGTGTGTGCACGGGCATCTGCTGCGTGTTAAGGCTAACGGTTTCCGAGCCACTAGTCTGACCAATCGGCATTGTCCCTGCTTGTGCACCAACTATCGCTTTGCCCTGATAATTAGGTAAGGCAAAGGTAGCTCTGCCGTCGCCGCCATAGGTAGTTCCTAAAAGAGCAAACAACGCTTGGTTTTGGTTAATCTGCATTAGTTGCCCATTACAAGGCGCCCATCCTCTAGGTATCTGGCCAAAACCAAAAACTCTTATTTCTCCAATATAAGCATCCATAATTTTTTGTTTAAAGTAAATTGATTTTATTACGAAGTTTACGGGCGTTGCGGGTAATCACCTACTAAAGCAATACAATAATTGGTTACTAAATAAGGCATCATATTGCTATGAGCTGCCTGACTACCACTAGCGCCTACCGCTGCAGGATTTAATGATGCTGTAGGGGTTGCTGTAGATGGAGCATAAGCCCGGCCAGGGGTTGGTGAGGCTGTAGCATTTGCCCTTGAACCTGCATTGGAAAGGTAAGTAGTATTTGACGGCTGGTTAATAACACTGCCTACACCTGTAACTGTTGCGCCGTTGAACGTATGCGTGTGTGCTGGCATTTGCGTACTATTCAATGTAACATTGGCTGCACCACCGGTATTACCTATACTGTAAACAGTACCGAATTGTGTTGACTGGCCGGAACTTACAGCTACTGAGCCTTGCAAGTTAGGCAAGCCGAAGGTGGTTACGCCGTCGCCGCCATAAGTAGTTCCTAAGATGGTAAACAATGCGGCGTTCTGCTGGATAGATAATAACTGGCCGTTGCATTGCATCCAGCCGTAAGGCGCAAAATTGAAGCCGAACGCCCTGATTTCTCCGATAAATGGTTCCATAAATTGGTTGGTTAGTATATAATAAATGAATAATTATTGGTTCAATTGAATGGCAAGGCTATACCGCTGCACGGAAAGACATAGATTTGCAGCCAATAGCTGAGTGAAGCAGCATAAGGAGGTCATAATTTGTAGATGGTTAGGTTATAAGGTTATGAACTGTAATTACGAAAAAAAAGTTCGTAATTACAAGCAATTCGAAAATTTTATTTTCTTTTTAAGAAACCCATGCAACCAAATAGGAGATTGAAATGTGATACTACTTCTAAAGCAATATCACACAGCCTATCAGTGCATTAACCCAAAAAAGAAATAAACTGCGGATGTAGGAAAATATTAATTGTAACTGAGCGACACAGAAAAACGCCCCAGTTGGATAGATTGTGCAGCCAGTAAATTCCGGAGTTCAGTTTCTTTAGCGCAATCAATGGTGTTGGTAGAAATGAGAACAATATCAGGCTTTACTTTTTCGCAAATAGCAAGCAGCACCTCACTGCCACCATATATTTTGTAGCCATACAAGGTCATATTGTGTTTAGTTTCATCATCGTCTATCCAACCTATCGGCCTGAGCTGATGCCGGTGATTTTGAAGCAATTCTTTGATGAGCAGGTAACCGCTATCACCTGCACCATAAATGAGCACACGTTTTTCATGCGTTCGGTTCCTGCTAATGGCTTCGTTCATCCAACGGTAAAAAAGCCTGGAAAACATAATACCGATAAAGGTTAGCAGAAAATCAATAAGAAAAAAATAGGGTTGATAAATATCAGCCTTCCCTTTAAGAAATAGAATAGTAGCCAGCACTACGGTTGCAAGTGCAGTAAACACAAAGTAACCCGCAATTTCAACCACTTCCATATAGCGCCACATACGGTAATAAAGGCGACTAATATAAAACAGAAAAATTTTGACAGTTATAAAGGTTGCCAGTACTACATAATTGTTCTGTTCCGAAACATGCACGGCATTCTTTGCTATCAAAAAAGCGCAATAAATAATCAGTATATCGGCAGATACGCCCATGATCAGCTTTTTGTGAAAAAGAAAGAAGCGCAATGTGATGGCATTCCCTTCTTTACGGCCGCGCAGCCGCAGGTACGATAGTTTCTCTTCCGATTCGTTATAAACTTTAACCCGGGAGAGTAGCATTGCGAATGCGACAGAAAATATGGCCAGCAAAATCACACATAGCAGAAGGTTATTTACCTGATTTTTGTACAGCAGTACACAGGATGCTCCCCATACCAAACAAATGGCATATAGTGTTAATACTGCCTTTTTTTCACTTAATCCCATGGCAACCAGGCGGTGCGATGTATGGTCGCGGCCACCCTGATCTATACGGCGACCTGCAGCAATCCGCTTGATGGTTACCAGCGTAGTATCCATTATCGGAATAGCCATAAGGCTGATTGGCACCAGCAATACTAATACAGCTGATGACGACCCCAGCCGGCCTTGTACCGAGATACTCAGAAAAGACAAGGAGAAACCTAAAAACAAACTACCGGAATCGCCCATAAAAATACGGGCAGGCTTAAAGTTGTAAACCAAAAACCCAGCGGTAGCCCCGGTAAGGGCAAAGGCTATGGCAGCCAGGCCGGTTAGTCCGTTAAGTGTGGCCAGTACCCCGCATATAAGAGATACAATTGCCGAAATACCGGCTGCAAGGCCGTCCATGTTATCCAGCAGGTTGATGGCATTAGTAATTCCTATCACCCATAAAAATGTTAAAGGAATGCCCGCCCAGCCCAGCAATCCGCCGCCAAATGTATAACCATGATAGATGAGCACAAATGAGGTTGCAATTTGTGCCAGAAGTTTCATAACAGGCTTCAACTCCATCAGGTCATCAACCAGCCCGGTTGCAAACATTACGGCAATTGCACCAAATAAGCTCCAGTGCATTTGATCAGCCGGAATTATGAGCAAAGACAGACAAAACGCTGCGAAGATGGCTATCCCTCCCATAAGGGCTGTTGGGTTTTTATGCCACCTGTCTGCACGGGGGTGTACTACCCATCCTTTGAACTTGGCCAGCTTGATAACCAGCGGTGTTGCTGCGATACATAAGATCAGCGAAATAACGCCGGTAATGATGGGTGTAAAAGACATGTAACCGATTATATAGTTTGCGGTGCCACTTTGTACTTGGTTTCCAATATTTTTTGTATGCCCTCTTCTATACTAACCAGCTCCCGTTGCAACACCTGCAACATTCTGGAATTATCTGGCTGCCTCCTAGTCATATCACCTTCTTTTAAGGGATCGAGATGGATGATAGTAGATGAAGAATCGGTTATTTGAATTACCTTCTTGGCCAAATCAAGCACACTCACTTCAACGGCATTACCTATATTAACCACTTCATTCAGGTACAGGGATTCCTCAAATATTTTTGCAGTAGTATCTATATTATCATCAATATAGCAGAATGTACGGGTTTGGAGCCCGTTGCCATAAATGGTGATATCCTGATTTTTCAATGCCAGATCAATAAACTTGGACACAACAAAATCAGTGCTTTGCTTAGGCCCGTAGGTATTAAAAAACCTGAAAATGGTAAAGTCCAGACCGTACTCTTTATGATAGGATTTAAAAAAAGCTTCACCAACATTTTTTACAATCGCATACGGCAACCTGGAATTAAGCGGCGTTGTTCGTTCGTTTTGCGGAAACTCTACCGGTTCCCCATAAACTTCGGACGAAGACGAGTAAAACACCCGCTTAACACCCGTGTTTTTTGACAAGTTAAGAATATTTTTAATACCCTCTATATCCTGCAATACGGATATGGGGCTGTTCAGTGTACGCTTTACCCCCACCAATGCGGCATAATGAAACACATAATCAAATCTGAATGCCAGCATTACGGCAGCCAGATCATCATAGTTATTGACGTCGCATTTAATGAAGGTAAAGTTGTCATATCCCTGAGGAAGATTATGCATACAACCGGTAATCAAGTTATCTGCTACAACCACATGATATATCTCGTTCTGCACCAGGTGGCACGCCAAAGCACCGGCCACATTTCCCGCTCCTCCGGTAATAAGGATCTTAATCATTCAAAGGTGTACTATGGTTTATGAATCAGTTCTTTAAGATAATAAGTATTTATACAATTCTTCCGTTTCTTTTACCAAACGCTGGTAAGCGTAATTTTGCAAAGCAAATTGTTTTCCGGCGTCTGCCATTTGTTGCAGGCGTTCCGGGTTTAGTATAAGCTTTTGAAGCTGCTGTGCATACATTTCAGCACTCAGATCAGATAGCATACCAGTAACTCCATCCTTCACCACATCTTTAACGCCGCCCACATCCGTACAAAGCACCCCCTTGCCCGAAGCCAGCGCTTCGATAATACTTACGGGAGTTCCTTCGTTTAAAGAAGTGAGCGCAATGATATCAGATCCGGCATTGATAACATCAATGTCCTTTCGCCAGGAAGTGAATATGATCTGAGCATCGTAATTCTGTTCATTGGGCATACAGTAGCTAAATCCCATGTTCCTCGCCATATCCGCAATCTCATCCAGCAACTCCCCATCTCCTACAATAAACACCTTGAACTTCACCAGCGGGTTTTCATCTCTAAAAATCTTTACCGCTTTTATTAACAAGGCGTGATTTTTTATAGCCGTAAGGCGACCTGTTATCGTAATCACGGCTTCATCGTCGGTTATACGATAATAGTTTCGAAAGGTTAATCGCTTTTGCTCATCTAGTTCAGCAAACTTTTCCAGGTCAAATCCAAGCCTGATAACGTGAACTTTACTTGCGGACGCAATGCCATACTTGTTCACCAGATCATCTTTCTGCTTCTCGCTGATTGCAACGATGGCATTGCTTAGCCCGCACAAATATCTTTCGATAGCCAGAAACACTTTGGTTTTAAAAGGCGAAAAATAACCGTCGAACACATTGCCATGATAGGTATGTACAATAGCCTTAGGCCGGTTAGCGGCATGGTAAGCAGCCAGGCGACCAAGTACCCCTGCTTTCGCGGCATGCGTATGTACAATATCGGGCTGATAATTACCGATTTCTTTACTGATATGGCGGTATGCCCTGGCATCATTAATGGGATTAATGCGCCGAAACATATCAGGAACATATTGAAAAGTAACGCCCAAATCTTTTAACATATATTCGGAACTACCTTCATGCGGCTCTTTTATACCGGCCAATAACTGCGTTTGATACGCCGCATTCATATACCTTGACAGGTAAGCGACATTATAGGTCGGTCCGCCGATATTTAAACGGTTAAGTATTCTGAGAACTTTAGGCATTAATAATTGGTGGTTCGTAATGACTTGGATTTGAACGGCAGCATTTACAACCGGCACCAAGGCTTAACTCAAATATATAGCTAATTTTCATTATAAGTAATTTTTCATTACCAATAATCCTTCACTAAATTTGTTACTTTACAAGTCAATAAACATCTTTATTCAAAGCATTGCATGGGAGAAATAAGCTGGCTCGATTACGTTCTATTACCATTTTACCTGCTGCTTATTTATAAATTTGCTTTTTTTTGTCGCGACAGATTTTACAACGACGATCATCCCTACCGCAAATACTTTATACCGGCCCTGACAGCCAAAGTAGCTGGTGCAATATTTATAGGCCTTGTTTACTTTTACTACTATGATGGCGGCGATACGCTAAACTTCTTTTACCACTCACAGGTTATCAATGCCACCCTGCCCGAGTCGCCGGGTACTTGGTTAAGGTTAATTACGCATCAGGCCGATACAAGTAACATGAAAGATGCCCTGGCTCTGTCGGACATGTATTGGTATGATGATACAGCATCATACACAACATCCTGCCTGGGCGCAATTATTGGAATATTTTGCTTTACGAAATACCTGGTGATCAATGTAATAGTGGCATCCCTTTCGTTTACGGGGATGTGGCTGATGTTTGTCACCTTTGCCCAAAAGTATCCGCAGCTTGTTAAACCCGTAGCTATCGCTATTCTTTTTATACCGGGACCTATTGTGTGGGGATCAGGCTTGTTCAAGGATAGTTTTTGTATGTTCTCAATCGGCAGCCTTATGTATTGTACAACTATCCTGTTCGAAAAACGCAGTTTTAAACCATGGCTGGTGCTCCTGTCCATATTGTGTGTAACACTTATTGTACTGATAAAAGCTTATATTTTGATTGCCCTGCTACCCGTAATCTTTTTAAAAACGTTTATAGACTATACGAAAAGAGCAATTTCGACACCCGGCAATAAGGCGCCTTACTTTATTACATTAAGTATTGGCACTATGATCGGTTTATTTGTTCTGAGAAAAGCCACCGTTTACCTTTCCGTGCTGAGCATCCAGGATGTGCTGGAAACCATTAAACGGCAAAAAGATTACCTGCTGCAGGTTTCTCTTGCCACGCAAGGTTCCGCTTATGACCTTGGCGACTTTGACCCTACTTTAGGAAGCTTGTTACGTAAATTCTGGCCGGCTGTTAATGTAACTTTGTTCCGACCTTATATTTGGGAAAGCAACAATGTATTGCAATTATTTGATGCATTACAATCGGCTGCAGTATTGTTGCTCACACTATATGTTGCTTTTAGTAAAAATATCTTCAAAACACTTAAATTGATTTTTCAGGACACGAACCTGCTGATGTGCCTGCTGTTCACATTGCTGTTTGCCTTTTTTGTAGGCATTTCTACCTACAATTTCGGGTCATTGTCTCGATACAAAATACCATGTACGCCGTTTTATGTGCTGTTATTAATGATTTTGTTATATCAGGACAAGGATGCTGCTTTGACAAAAGACCACCAATTACAGGAAGACAGCAGCAAGAATGCAACGCCTGGAAGTAACCCTCAAAAAGTCAATTAAGCTTTCCGGCTTAATGAAGCAAGGTAGTTTTTCACATCTGCGATAGACCAGGTTAAGTCGTTGTTTAAAGCGTGGCCGAAAGCTTTGAAAAACACCCTCACTTTATTGGACAGGTCAGCCTTATTCCGCATAAGTATCAGCAGCAGAAAAACAGCACCAAAACACAAATAATGCAACAGCGCAGAGAATTTAAGTTGGTATCTGGATCGGTAAACAAAAAACTTATTTCTCACAAAAAAGTAGGCACGCCATTCCTTAACCACATCCCAGTTTGCAAGATAGAAGCGGCCGCTGTTCAGCGGGTGATATACAATTGAGTTGGTAACGATACCCACAGGTAATCTGCCTTTTTTTACTACCCGATAGAAAAACTCTGTTTCGTCTCCCCAAATAATCATCCGATGGTTGGGAAAGCCAACTTTTGTAAAAACATCACGGTGAAACAGTGTACCGTTAAATGGAATAAGAGCGCCTGGGATATAGTTGGTTTTTATCTGGCTATATGCCTTGTATCCAGGAATAACAAAAGGAAACGTTTTTTTATCGGTAATACTGAGCACCAGCGAGTTGATAACAGAGCCGGGAGACGGCTGATGAGCAAACAATTGCTGCAAGGCATCCGGCACCGGCATGCAGTCATCATCCATACACCATATCCAATCATAACCCAGTTGGTAGGCCCGCTGCATGCCGGTGCAAAAGCCACCAGCGCCCCCAAGGTTTTCCTGGTTAATTGTCATGACATCTTCTTGCAACAAAAGCCACTCCGCGGTACCGTCGGTGCTGCCGTTATTTACAACGATGATATTATCCAAAGCATATGTCTGCCATCTCAGCGCTGTAATCAAGTCCTTGAGTAAGGACATTCGGTTGTAGGTTACAATTACGGCGGCTGATTTCATTTAATTTCACAAATCTAATTTACAGATTCAAATGCGGTGGCTATTTGTTAATAATTAATCTGTTAACGTATTTTTATAGATAGCCAGATATTGAGCCAGGGCTTTATCTAACGAGTAGAATTCAATAGCGCCTTGCCGGATAGCCGCTTCATCCTTATTGAAACTTTTGATTTCTGTAATTGCTTTCTGATAGGCGTCATCTGTAAGTTCAGGTATCAGGATGCCGCTTTTGTACGTATTGATTATTTCATCCACATCTCCTACACCCGAATTTGAAATAACCGGTATGCCCATTGACATGATCTCGCCATGCTTAGTGGGCGATGCTGCTTGTTTTGAATAACAGGCCTTGATAAAGAAAACGGAAAAGGCACTCAACGACAATAAGGCCGGTATTTCGGAACGCTTAGCATATACGGTATGAACATCGGTGTCAGGCATACCTGCTTGCAGGCACATCTGCTTGATTTCATGATGCCGATCGGGCGATATGAAAAGGAATTTTGCCTTTGGGATGTGTTGGTAGATAACGCCTAACAAGCGGATCATATCCTGCGTGAGATACCAGCCGCCGATAGAACCTAAGTAGGAAAAAACCTGATCTTCTTTTTCGAAGCCGAAGCGGGCTCTGAGTAGCTGCTGCTCTTCCGCAGTAATGCGGGCGGGGTCAAAAAGTTTGGTATCCACAGCGCAGGGAATTACTGCCATGCTCTGCACATTAGCATTTGCGGGCGCAGCTTCATGGAATATCTTTCTGGCTTTAAAAGTAAGACAGGTGATCGCATCTGCGTATTGCAGACAGGCCTGCTCATGTTTTTTGAAGTAATGATAGACCGAGCGAAAAACCGGATTTTTCAAATTCCACATTCCCCCGTCTACCCTGTCATCAGCGTAAAAGCCCCGGATATCATGAAAGAATTTAATACCATACTTCTTTTTTAGCCGAAGGCCTACTACCGACGGTATACCGATACGGGTATGCACCATCGCAAAGTTTTTCTGCTTATGCAGCGAAACAGCCTTTTGCCATATCGAGAAAACATCCTTCAATGTTGACAGAATCGGCGGCTTTTTGGTGTAAAACAACGGCACCCAGTGTATATTATTCTCGCGGCAAATATTTTCTATAACATCTTTCCCGGCTTGGAACCGGGCTTTCTTTTCGCAACTGATTAAAGTAAAAGCATACCCATTGGCAGAAAGGCCGCAGATATAGGGTAGTATCTGCGACTGCCCCAATGGATCAGTCATGCCATCATAAGATATGTACAATATTTGTTTTTTTTCCTGCACAGCGTTTAACAATGGGTTATTCATTTATCATCCATTTCTCGTACCACATCTCAAACATCAGCAAGTACCATATTTGTAAGTGCTTTTCCTTACGCCCTGCATAAAACTGGTTCACAATATGAGTCACCGCATTTGCATTGAACAAACCGTGTTTACCAATCCGTTCTTCACTAAGATACAACTTAACAAGCGGTTTTAACTCCTTGCTTAACCAGCTTTCAATCGGAATAGCAAAACCCATTTTAGGCCGGTCCATCATTTCTTTAGGAATATACTTATGCACAATTTGCTTAAGTATATATTTTTTTTGTTTTTGGTGATACTTGTATTCGGATGGAAGTTGTGCAGCCCATTCAATTATATGCTGGTCCAAAAAAGGTTCACGCCCTTCCAAACCGGTACTCATTGTAGCCCGGTCTACCTTTTGTAAAATATCGTCAACCAGGTAAGTCTGATAATCAACAGCCATCATATAAGAAAGCGCATCATACCCCTCGTCAAGCTTACTGGTTTGATGAGCTGTGCGCAGCTCGGTAACCGGTTTGGTGAATAAACGGCCAATTTCATCGTCTGTAAAGACCAGTGTAAGATTTTTCAGCAGTTCGGCAGGCGATGGGTTGCGCAACAGATTCCTAAACTTGTCATACCGGCCATGAAAATTATGCGTGTTCCGCAAATACGGAATACGTTCGGACGATATCCGGTCCATGGCATAAACCAGTGTTTGGCGCAACGGGGCGGGAATGGCAGCAATCTTATTGCCATATCTGGTTATATAATCGTACCGGTTGTAGCCTGCAAATATCTCATCGCCAGCATCGGCAGATAGTGCAACGGTTACCTGCAGGCGCGCTAAACGGCTTACCAGCATTGTCGGGATAGCGCTGCTGTCGGCAAATGGCTCGTCATAAAACTCCGGCAGCTCGGGGATAATAGCCAAAGCTTCGGCGGCACTACAGTAATATTCGGTATGATCGGTGCCCAGTCTTGACGCTATTACCTTAGCGTAAGGTGCCTCATCCAATTTATTGTCTACACTCCCTATAGTGAATGTTTTGATACGCTCGGTGCTATTTTGCTGCAACAGCGTTGTTACGCAGGTACTGTCATAACCCCCGCTCAAAAACACGCCTACGGGTACATCGGCCACCATACGATACTGAAAACTTTGCTGCAATATCCGCTCTGTTTCTTCAATAGCTTCGGGAAGCGAGATATGAAGTCTCGGTTTATCATAATAATCGTATACGTTCCAGTACGACTTAATTTGGCTTGATTTGGTTTTTAAATCTAATCGCAGTAAGTGCCCCGGTGCAAGTTTGAACGTATTATTGTAAATGCAATGCGGCCATGCCACATAGCCATACTGTAAAAAAGAGGCAACCGCATCAGGATTGATCTCCTTATGAAAGCCAGGATGCGGTAAAAAGCTTTTTAATTCGGAACCGAATAAAAACAAACCGTTGTGTTGGTAATAGTAAAAAGGCTTCACACCCGCTCTGTCACGAATACAAATCAGTTCATCCAGCTTTTGGTCATACAGTACAATGGCAAACATACCGCGCCATTGCTTTATGGCATCTTCACCCCATTGCCGCCAGGCATGTAATATAACTTCGGTGTCTGATTGTGTTTCAAATTTGTGGCCCAATGCAATGAGTTGATCACGTATAGCAATGTAATTGTAAATCTCTCCATTGAAAACCAGGTGCAGGCCATCGTAGCTCATTGGCTGGCTGGCGCTGGTACTTAGATCAATAATAGACAGCCGTCGGTGCCCCAATCCTACTTGTCCGCTTTCGAACTGGTGTAGCCATGTACCCTGCCCGTCGGGCCCGCGATGAGCCAGCGAGCCTGACATCTGATTGAGTATCTGGCTGTTGCTTTTATTCGTAAAATCGACAAATCCGGTGATGCCGCACATAAAATTTAAATAAACAAATGTTTAATAATAGCCAAAGACCGCCTGGTGTAAACTACGCCAAATCTTAACCTTATAGCCTTGTAAAAATAAGCTACTGCTTTTCTCCTGCTTTTATTAAGTGCATAATATAAAGCGGTTAAGCTATACATTTCGGCCATTACGGATTTGCAGACGGCTAGGTTGCTTTTCAGACAAACATCTTCTTGCAAATGCCTTTCTAATGCGCGGGTTCTGTTTAAAGTATCATCCCCGGTAGCGGTAATCATGCTTCTGGTATCGTGCTGAATCATCGAAGAAGTGATATCTGCCAAACCTGTTAAGGAATAACGGCAACATAGTTGAAGCCACAAAAACCAGTCTTCCGTACCCGATAAATTCCTGTCTTCCGAAAACCTGATTTCATTGAATGCAGCTTTACGCACAAAGACGTTATTAATGCTTAATATATTGGTTCTAAATACCTCGTTGTTAAGCATGCCCGAACGAACCACCGACGGCTTAATGATTTTCAGATCGCTGTTGCGCCAGTCATAACTGGTATGAAACACGGTAGCGTCCGGGCACTCATTTAGGTAAGCGGCCGCAACCTGCAAATGATTTTGATACGCGTGATCATCACTGTCAAAAAAATTGAGATAGGTACCTGATGCATGCGCAGCTCCATAATTTCGTGCCGCACCACGCTCGGCGTTCTCTTTCCAGTAATATTTAACACGCGAATCACCTAAGGTATTAACCATGCTCCGGGTATCATCATTACCACCGTCATCAATCACTAATATTTCAAAATGTTCATAGGTTTGTTTGAGCAACGATTGCAAGGTTGACCGCAACAACGTTGCCCGATTGTAGGTAGGGATGATGATTGAAAACGGAACAGGCATATCTATCCTAAATTGCTCATTAGTATATTATTTCTGCAGGCTGGTTTGGTACAGCCTAAGATGTTGTTCGATAAATTTATTCAGACTGAACCGCTTTACATCCTCTGCGCCATTGGCCGACAGATGAGCTCTTAAAGCATCATCTTTCAACAATCGGTCAACGGCATCAGCAATTGCTTTACTATCCTGATAAGGCACAACCAGCGCATTCCTCTCGTGTACAATAAATTCGTTAGCCACGCCCGATAAGGTAAAAACCGACGGAACACCCGAAGCTAAAGCCTCAACATAGGTTTGCCCAAAGGCCTCCACCGTTTTATCAATCGGAGCATGTATGTAAATATCCAGTACTTTATAAAAGGCTTGAATATCGTTTTCAAAAGCAATTTCGGTACAGCTGCCCGGAGGTAAATGTTCAGCTATCAGCGTTTTGATCTCTTTTGTATAATCACCAACGGCATTGGCAAAAATAAAGTGCAGCTCAGGGTATTTCCGTTTCAACTCACCTAATGCAGGGATAATGTACTGGTAGCCTTTTAGATGTATATAGCGTGCAAAAACGCCTACCTTAACGGAATTGGCAGGGAAGTCATATTTTTTATTCAGGCGATCAATTCGCTCACTATCAACGCGTCTGAAACTTTCTAAATCAAATCCATGATGTATCAAACAGACCTTGCGAATATCAACCTGCTCCATATCAATCAGCACCTTTTTGGTTACTTCAGAAATTGCTACGATGTCCGTCGCCAAACTGTTGATGAGCTTATCAACTACAACTGCTTTGCTATAATAAAGATGATTGAGTGTTGAATAGTGTCTGGTAGAGATACGTGATTTAACGCGGCACAGATAAGCTGCAAGCTGCCCGTAAATGTCTGCATTTCGAAGATGCGTATGCACAACATCCGGTTTAAACCGCTTAATGACACCACACAATTTCAGTAACAATAATGGAGCCTGTATTTTACTGTTATAACTGAGCCTAACTACAGGTATTCGTTTCGATAATAAAAATGCTTCCATTTCACTTTCGCCACCGTTCAGTAGTACGAATGATAAGCTTTGGCCTTGCTTTAAAAGGCCATCTGTCAACCATTCCAACCCTAACGACTTATTGATGCTATGCAGAACGATCAATATCCTCACCGTTTTAACGTTATATTAATTTTACTTTTTAACCACTCTGTGTACAGGCCGACGCCCCTGAAAATTTGTTTATAATATATAGTAGTTGCCCCTACAAAACACAAAAAGTAGGCTAAAGCCGAGGCTAAGCCAAATTGCTGAATTCTTAGTACCCCTATAAAACTGTAATTAATTAATAGCGTCAACAAGATGATAAGCGGACTAAAGTAATAATAGATATTATTATGCTTTTTATAAAATATAAACCCCGCTAAAACCAGATACAAGCTATAAAAAAACTGCCCCGTTAACAACCACCACAAGTACTTCAATGCCTCATGAAACTTGTTGCCGATAAAATAATCAAAAACGATTGGTGCTATGCAACCAATCAGGAATATCAAGCCAACTATGAAAATACTATATCTTACAATAAGGATTATAACTTTTACCATATCTCCCTTATTTAAACTCTCGTACATGAAAGGATAAAAAGGTGTAATAAACGATGTGGTAACAAAATTTATTAATAAAGCAACTTGAAATGCCAAGCCATATGGGCCTACCTTCGCACTACCGTAATAATAATTAACTGTATAATTATCAGCATTATTAAGCGTAAAAATCATGAAAAAGAAAGGAATTGTCGGTAATCCTCTTTTTAAAATTATGCGTACCCACTGCTTGCTAAAGGCCGGCTTTAAAAAGCCTTTGCTTAAAAAGTAGCAGAGGCACAAGCCACCTGTTATTACGGTGGCAACAAACATACTTTTGACCCTGCCCATGTAGCCATCGCCACAGTAGCGAATAAAGTAAACAGCCAGCCCCAGTTCTATGACAGTTTTGGCTATAGCAATAAGGCCAAAAAGAAGCGGTTTATTTTTATTACGCAGAATGGTGAACAGATACTCACCAAAAAAATTTGAGAAACCAAACAGGCAAATCAGGTATTGAAGTGAAATGCGTAAACCTGTGAGATTTTGAATGAAGCCGCCCAGGAATGATACACCTAATGCCACACCACACAAAACCACCAAAGGAATGAGCAGTGATGTGCTGATGAAGCTGGAAACATCAGTTTGAGTGAATTTTGAATATTCGACTGTAAAGGTTTCACCAATGCCCATATTCATGAGCGGAGCTATGAAATATACGGAGTTAGAAAAAATAGTGATAACTCCATAATCGGCCTGAGATAAATAATGCGTAAAAAATGGCAACAGCAAAAAAGATATACTCTTGGCCAAAAAACCGCAAATAGTGTAGATACCAAAGGCCTTGTAAAAACTCAATTTATCTGCAATTAATTTTAATATTGAGAAAAGCTATCAATCGTAATATTTAACCCCTCTTGAAGCATAACGTCGGGTGTATAACCCAGCAAACGTTGTGCTTTACTAATGTCTGCAATACTGTGTCTTACATCGCCAACACGGAATGCACGATACTGCGCTTTAAGGCCCACACTTTCCTTTTCAGTAATCAAATCCCAAAGCCGATTTAGTGATACCTGCTCGCCGCAAGCAACGTTATAAACCTGGTTCACCGCAGCCTCGTTATCCACCAGTAAAGCAAGAATATTGGCCTGAACAGCGTTCTGCACAAAAGTAAAATCGCGTGTCTGCTCGCCGTCGCCATTAATTAATGCCGGCCGTTGTTCTTTTACAGCCTGAATAAACAACGGAATAACTGCGGCATACTCTCCGGCCGGACTTTGCCTGGGCCCAAACACGTTAAAGTAACGTAACCCGATAGTTTCCAGTCCGTAAGTTTTGGCAAACACATCGGCATATAACTCATTCACATATTTGGTAACGGCGTAGGGTGACAGCGGCTTTCCGATGTGATCTTCTACCTTGGGTAATTCCTTGCTATCGCCATAGGTTGATGATGATGCCGCATATACAAACCGCTTTACGCTGCCGCTTTCTTTTACGGCGCTTAGCATATTTAAAAAGCCGGTAACGTTCACGGCATTGGTTGTTAGCGGATCGTTAACAGAACGGGGTACCGAACCCAGTGCCGCCTGATGACTAACGTAGTCCATATCTTCAACAGCTTTTTTACAAGTATCCAGATCCCGGATATCACCCTCAATCAGTTCAAAAGCCGGGTTATGCTCAAAATCAACTAAATTATGTCGAAACCCGGTTGAAAAATTATCTAAAACACGCACTTTACCTGCCCCGTATTTAAGCAGATAGGCCACCAGGTTTGAGCCAATAAATCCACCGCCGCCGGTTATCAGAAACGATAGCGTACTTAAGTCGTGATTATGGTATGGTTTATCGTACATTATTTGTTTTGTTTATAAACGGCCATCTACTATTGACTTATCCAGCATGCCTTTTACGTCGTAAAGCACACCGCCGGCAACAAGCAGCGACTGGAAGTCGAGTTCACGAAATTCATCGTGGCATACGGCCAGTATAACTGCATTATACCGTTTTTCTGGCTGCAGGCTGCTTAGGCAAGCAATATCATGTTCTCGCTTAACTTCGCTGCAATCAGCCCAAGGATCAAAAACGGTAATATTGACCTTGTACTGCTGCAGCTCACTGATAATATCTACAACCTTTGTATTACGCACATCAGGGCAATTCTCTTTAAAGGTAATACCTAAAATCAGCACGTCTGCTCCCCATACAATAATTTCCTTTTTCACCATCAGTTTCACTACAGCATCGGCAATATAGGCCCCCATGCCATCATTTATACGGCGACCGGAAAGGATAATTTCTGGATAATAACCAACGGATGTAGCTTTTTGCGCCAAATAATAAGGGTCGACACCAATGCAATGGCCCCCGACCAAACCGGGCTTAAATGAAAGGAAATTCCATTTAGTAGAGGCCGCTTCCAGTACATCCAACGTATCAATTCCCAACAAGTGAAATATTTTAGAAAGCTCGTTTACAAAAGCGATGTTGATATCGCGCTGTGCATTTTCAATTACCTTAGCAGCTTCTGCTACTTTGATAGATGGTGCTAAATAAGTACCGGCGGCAATAATGGAACTATACAACTGGTTGATCTGCTCCCCTGCCTCAGGAGTAGACCCAGACGTTACCTTTTTTATATTAGGCAAACGGCGCGTACTGTCTCCGGGATTTATTCGTTCTGGTGAATAGCCACAGTAAAAATCGGTATTGTAGCGCAGGCCTGAACTTTTTTCTAATATAGGCACACAAACCTCTTCGGTACAACCGGGATACACGGTAGACTCGTAAACCACGATATTCCCTTTTTTTAGCACCCGGCCAACCGCTTCAGACGCTTTTATTAAGGGTGTAAGGTCGGGGTTATTAAACTGGTCTACCGGAGTTGGCACCGTTACAATAAAGATATTGCACTGATCTAAACAGCTATGATTATCCGTAAAATATACACCGGCATTTTCAGAAGCTAACCTAGTAACACTTTTTAACTCTTCCGGGCTGGTTTCCAGGGTATGATCATTGCCGCTGTTTAATTCTTTTATCCGGTTGGCATTAATATCAAAACCAACAACCTTGTATTTCTTACCAAACTCAACAGCGAGGGGTAACCCCACATATCCTAACCCAATAATAGCAATGGTATCAGTTTGATTTATTAAAGACATGAATAGATAAATTTAGGTACGTTTCAATAATGATTGTGCCGATAGTACCACGGCAATAATTAAAAACCCGATTACTGCGGAAACCACTGTATATTTTAATGCGCTTACGCGTGATGCATCCAGCGGCAGTTCCGGTTCGTCAATTATACGGTATAAAGGTGTTTCCTTTTGCAGGTTAATTTTAGCAATCTCGAGGTTTCGCATCACTTCGGTATAAGCCGCAGCAAAAGCGGTGGCCCTGGCCTGGTTAAACAACGAGCCCGAACGCTGCACAGTAATAGCCGGGTTAAGATTAAAAGTACGATCATTGGTAGCAGCAGTAGAAACAAAAACATTCCTCAATACCATACCCAAACTGTCGGCCTCATGTTGCAGGAGTTTAACACTGCTGGCCGAAACTCTGGTTTTTGTTTCTATAAAATATTTAGATGTTTGATCAAGAAGCAGCCTGGCAGAGTGATAGGCAATGTCAGGGTCTGTTGCGGTTGCACTCAGGATATAAACAATCAGCTTTTTATCACGCTTAAATACAATAAAAGATTTGCCTACAGCAGAAATGATTCTGCTATATAATTTCTTTTGCCCGGGCGAGTAAGTCTGAGGCTGCTTACCGAACGAGCCAAGCGCGTTGTACGGCGCAGAAAAGTTCTTTTGTGCAATGAAATTCAGCAGCGTTTGGTGTGTGTTTTTATCTACTTCAGACAGCAAGGCTGCGCCAATCAACTTCCTGGATTTAAAAAGCTCGATGATATTATCGCCAGAGAAAATGTTATCCGGACTGCTGGTAATTGCATCAAAGCCCAGCTGCGCAGCCAGGTTGGCTATACCGCCGCCTTGCCGTTGATCAGTTGAAAGCACAAAGCTAAAACTGGCCGTATAAACCGGCTTTTTGGCTTTCACTTTGAGGTAGCCTGCCAGCCCGCCCAATATAACGCCCAACAAAAGCAAATACCACCGTCTGAGCAAATGCCGCATTACATGAGTTAGCTGCTTTTGCCACACAAAACCTGCATCTTGTTTTTGTGCTTCTTCCATGCTTATTTGATATTGGAAATCGTTACAATGATAAGCGATACTAATGAAAGAACAGCTGATGTAAGTCCTATCGTTTCGGTGGTGCTTAGCCCCTTCCTTTCTATTTTTCTCGGAACAACTATCTCTCCCCCTTCTTCAACTTTAGGGTATGATCGAAACAGGCCCCAGATACCATTATTGGTTTTCCCGATGTTTCCGTTGGCATGCACAACGTAAATTTTGGAGCGGCGAGCGTTGTCGGTCGTTCCGCCGGCCTGAGACAGGTAATATTTTAAAGATTTACCTTTTCGGTATCCTGTTTGTGTTGCAGCAAGTACCTCTCCGCTTACTTTAACTAAGGGATCTATTCTCAATACCTGCACCATATCACCATCCTGCAATACATAATTTTCAATTGAGCCGGGTTCTTCCATTACCTTTTTTAGGTTTACAGCTATCCTGTTGTTTGTCCTGGTCAAATCATCCAACACTTTGGTGCTGGTGTCTTTGATGCTGTTTTGAATGTTTCGTATACTGGCCCTGTTTACGGTATCGGTTTGTAAACTGTTTCTGATCAGAAACACCCCTTTTGCATAGGCCTGAGAAGTAAGACCGCCCGAACGGCTAATTAAATCGCTGATCCGCTCTTTTCTTGACTGGATGGTGTAGGTGCCCGGAAAGTTAACTTCACCATTGATACTTACCCTCTGCTGGGCCGTATAACCCGGATTACGCCTAACGGTTACAATATCATACGGCTGCAAAATAAACCGGTTATTTTCAATTGAAAGTTCTTTGGCGGTGTTAATGTTGAACACAGTGGCGATGGAATCAGTGTTTTTATCGAGCCGTTCGGCAACCAGCCGCCTGCTTACCTCTACGTTGTAAGACGAAGCCGCATCGGTAAACCCGCCAGCTGCAAACAGCATATCTTTCAGAGAAAGGTTTTCCCGATAGGCATAAGGGCCCGGATGGCGCACTTCGCCCTGCACTTCTACAGTATAATTGGTATTAAAAGTAGTTGCAAAAGCGATAGCTACCGAATCTCTTTTTTGCAGCGGTATATCAGCAACGTTACCGTTTAGCAGGTTGCTTACGTTAAACGTAATGCTTTCGCCGGTACCATCAGCATGTGAACGTGTAAGGATAGCACGCTCGGTAAAAACGTTTTCCTGCAGGCCGCCTGCACGTTTAATCAAACCGCGCAAGGTCAGATTTGGGGTGAGTTCAAACTGCCCCGGCCGGTTTACGGCACCACTAATGGCTACTACATTCTCAATGCGGTTAAGAATGGCATCTACCTGAAACTCGTCGCCGTTTGCCGGGAGGTAGGTATTGAACTCGCTCTTGGCAATATCCCTGATCTTTCGCTCCGTATCAGTTACCTGCTTTACCCGGATATAGGCTTTATAAGCTTTATCTGTAAAACCGCCGGCAAAAAATATCAGGTCTTCCAGTTTTTCGCCTTCTTTAAGTTCAAAGATGCTTTCCCGTTTTACCTGCCCTCTGATGCTTACATGTTTCTTGTATACAGGAAAGTTGATAACATCGTTCTCTTTCAGCGGAAGATTACCTTTCTGGTCGCCCCGTGTCAGGAACTGATAGATATCGATTTTGGCGATAACTTTATTATTGCGGATCAACTCAATGTCACGATAAGTATTAATTGCACCGGGGCCGCCGCATAGGTACAATGAGTTGAATACAGTAGATAGCGACGACACTGTATAATTACCCGGTTTTGCTGCTCCGATTACGGTGATATGAATGCTTTTTATTTTACCTAATGAGACAATTAGCTTAGATGAGCCATTTCGCAACGATGGATATACCGTACTGCTCATTTTTTCGCGTATACGTAATGTGGCTTGTTCAATGGTGAGGCCAGATACACTTACCGATCCAACCTGTGGAATAAATATCGCGCCTTCTGGCTGTACGGTGGTTCGAAGATTGGTTTCCTGATAGCCTGAAACATTAACCAGCATTTCATCGTCCGGCCCTAAAACATAATTTATGGGCGTTGCAATACGAAGATTAGGTTCAAAGGACAATGACGGCGTATTGAAAAATGCAGAACCGAAAACTTCGGGCGTGTCATTGGTTTTCTGATAAACACGGTAATCATTGGCAGCTGTTTGCCTATCTGTAGATGGCAGCGTGGTGGGCTCAGTGGTAGCTTGGCTGGTGTTGCGTGGCTGCGTAGACAGCCTGTTCCTTAACTTTTGCCATTCCGCAGGCGACATGCCTTTGGCCATAGCCATTTGTTCGGCCTGTTCAAGAGTTACGCCGTTGCTTTGCAACTGTGCCTGAATGGCAGCAATCTGTGCATCAGAAAGCTGGTCTACAGAAATGTTACTTAAATTATTACCTTTCAGCAAATCAATGCGGCCGGCATCGGTTACATCTATATTGCTTCTTCTTCCTATATTCTGAGCCTCAGAACTTAATATACATAAGCAGGTAAATACCGCCAGAAAATATAGTTTTCTCTTGTAGCTATACATTTTAATCATTCCCAACACAAAACAAGATCGTGAGGCTAATTTAATTGGTTTATTATGGCTTTTTATTGTTCAATAATACGAATTTTAAGCGAACAGGTTCTATAAATACGAACATTTCATGAAGTAATAGTTAAAAGGTGTCAGCAACTCAACTACTACGCAGTATTAATGCCGGATTGCCTGATAAATTAGCCTGAACGGCCGCAAAACAGCTAATACGGGCAATAGGTATACAGGTAATTGCGCTGCATTAATATCAGCATACGTAGGCAAAAACACGTAACACATACACCGAAGCATAAATTTCACCTTTTGCCATGCGCTGTCTTGCAACTGCAACGAACGTTTAATGAACGGCAATTCATTAATATAAAAACGACTTAGCGGTAATTGCACCGATAGTGGCGCAACAAGTTCATCTTTGCTCAAGTATATTTTGCTGTCTGTAGTGAAGTTAATACCTAATATATCATTCACCAGATGCAGTCCAATATCCAGCCGCTTGCGAAAGCCATAGCTTTTGGCTGTGGATAAGATGAGTTTAGTATCCAGTGATGCTGCTTCTTTTTGAATCAGGCAAGCCATATCAATCAGGTATTTAAACTTAATGGACATATCCTTAACAAAGTGATTGGAGGCTACGGCCAGAAAATCATACGTAGGCGCAAGTTTTTGTATAGCAAAGCTCCCGGTACGATATGGCACCAGGCCGGCCGAAAAAAAACGGTATGCCGGGTATTGCCCCGAAAACTTATCCAACAGGCGCCAGTGCAGTTCAACGGCCGACGGCGTGCCGGGTTTATGATAAACTATGTCCTTAAAAAATTCCTTATAATAGCCGAGGAAAGGCCGTGGAACAGTGGTAATTCCTTTGTAATGATTGTTGATAAGCCAATCTTCAATCGTCGCCACATTTACGGTATCTACCAAAAAGTCCAGGTCAGTACTTTCCCTGGCAGCCCAGTCTGCATAATATCCTTCAGCAAAAAGGGCACCTTTGTAGGGAATAAGCGTAATACCTTGCTCCGCAAATTTTCCTACAAGTTCGGTACAGGCTTTTATCTGTTCAAAGTTCCTCAATTTTGTGGCTTGGTATCTCTTTTTCAGGCTGGCTAAAAACTGGGCCGGTACCTCAATACCATGTGTTGTTATGGCACTATACAGAAAGGCCCGGATGCTGTGCACTTGCGCAAGCTTGAACACCAGCTGCCAGTTAACAGGCGCGTCCTGTAAGTGATCTGTAACTGCTGATAAATGACAAGTGCCTAACTGCAACCGGGCAAGTAATATGATAAATACCTGCTCGTTACTGTAAATTTCTTTTAAGCCCCTGTTATCTAACATAAGGAAAAGCTTTCAACTATTTTATTAAACTCTTCGTATAAGGGAGGATTAGCGACGAAACTATATGCTATATTCGCATTGCGAAAGCCTCAAATCTAATTAAAAGGTTGATGAAATGGTTGTGCCTGATGATATAATTCTATCTGTTATCATTCCGACAAGAAACAGGCCTCATTTACTTACACGGGCTTTACGTTCTGTTGCCTTGCAAGGTTTTACCGGCTTTGAAGTTTGTGTAATCGATAATAATCCGGATACTGATATCAGTAATGCGGTAAAAATTATTGTCGATGAATTTTCGACAAAGTACACTCACCTGAATTGGATTTACCTGCATAGCGACAAGCAGTTTGCCGCCGGCGCACGTAACGACGGTATCTTCGCTACCAGGGGCCGGTACATCGCTTTTTTGGATGATGATGATGAGCTTCTGGAAAACAGCTTACACTTAAGGGTAAAAGAAATGCAAATCGATCCGGCTATAGCCCTGCTTTACTGCGCAGGCTATTCTATGATCTATCCCTACCCTTTTAAGATGTACCGCTATTATCATTATGATAAACGCCGGCACAAGGATAAACTGATGATGATGTCCTGTTCATCTATCATGATAAACCGTGACTTATTTAAGAAGCATAATTTATACTTTGATGAGCAGCAAAGCCGTATGGATGATTATGACCTATGCCGAAGAGTTATTCGATTAGGCCTGAAAGTAAAGTCAATTCCGAACCCTTTGGTGCAAATTAACCTTCATCCCGAAACGCGAATTTCTTCCCATCAACTCATTAACTACGATTTTAAGGATGTGCTTATAAAGCGGTGGGGAGCGCCTGCCGAGAAAGTTGTATACAACTATGCAGAGGGAGTATATATATGGCGTAAATGTTTTGGTATTGCCGACATGCGCTTTAAGGACATTGTAAAAGCATTAAAACAAAACTTTAACAGAACCCCGACGCTTTCTTTCCGTATAAAATATCTGATAGTATCTATAAGTCCGAAGCTGTTTCTTACCCTGTACCATGCCGGCGTTTCGCTATCACAACTTTATAAAAACAAAATAGCAAACAACGCTTGATCGTAACCGAAAGCAAAATACACTTGGAAGTTAATTTACTTAAAAGTTATATTCGCATTCCTTTGATTAGCCTTAATAACCAATTGGCCTGCTCCTTACTTATTTAATCTAAAATGATATACAAATACTGGGGTTTCGGATTACATATATCTTCGCCTATAGTTATGCCCGAGCTGGTGCCTGCAAACTTTGAACAGGCAGACGTTACGCTAACTATCGGCCGTGTTCCTGATAATTTAAATGAACCACAGATAGTAAAGCGCTTATTTGCAACCGTAAGCGAGCAGGAGTTCATTTTCGAGATCAGCAATGTAGCCCGGTACTATGCCGCCGGGGGTAAAACTGTAATCATTGAACCTAAAGAGGGTGCAGATGAGCACAGTATACGTCTCTTTTTACTGGGAACAGTAATGGCCGTTATTTTGTACCAGCGGGGCTGTATACCGTTTCATGCATCGGCTGTAATAAATAAAAACAAACTTGTTTTGTTTGCAGGTAATTCTGGTGCAGGTAAATCCACCCTATTAACACAAATGGCATCTCGTGGCTACGAAATTTTTACGGATGATATTTGTGTGATGACGTTTGATAAGACCACAAACCAGGTAACGGGCACCGCCTCCTATCCAATGCTAAAGCTTTGGGAGGATATTTTGGATAACGCCGCAAACCCTGCATCTTTTAATAAAGAGTATCCGGTAAGGCCACATCTACCCAAGTATGGCCAATTTTTTCATGACAACTTCAACCGGGAGGCACTTCCGGTAAGCCATATATTTATATTGAAAAAAGGGTTGGATACTGACCACCCTGCTCAGGTACCGTTGGATGCATTGACAGCCTTTCGTATTCTTGAAAAGCAGACCTATAGATCCCGGTTCGCTGTCAGCCCGGCCTTGAGGTCCCTGCATTTCAACATGATATCGACACTAACTAACCAGGCGCAGGTTGTGGAACTGCAAAGGTGCCGCACCAGCGGCGAAACAAAGTTTACGGATTTGGCAGAAATTGTAGAAACCTGGTTATAATATGGTAAACAAACAGTTTCCGCACAAAATTATTTGGCTGGCCTCTTATCCTAAATCAGGCAATACCTGGTTCAGGGCATTTGTTTCGGCTTTGATGGGAGCCAGTGAGGTAGAACTGAACAACCTGAAAGCCGATGGAATATTCTCGTCCCGCCAGCTCTTTGAGAACATCACTGACATAAGCTCACATGATTTGTATGACGATGAAGTAAAGCTGATGTTGCCCGATGTATACCGGGAATTGGCTGCAACCCGCCATAGTGCAGCGTTGATTAAAGTTCATGATGCGTTTACCCGTAATATAGCTGGTGAATTTATCATCCCGCAAGACGTAACGCACTGTGCTGTATATTTTGTGCGAAACCCGCTGGATATCATTGCGTCATTTGCTAACCACAATAATCTTACTATCGATCAAACCATCAAAACGCTGAATAATAACGACGCCTACTTAGCCATGCAGAAAGCAAATCTGAATATCAATGTTCAAACAGCACAACTACTGCTTAACTGGAGCAACCACGTTATCAGCTGGACAACCTTGCCAAACTTTCCGGTTTATGTACTGCGGTATGAAGATATGCTTACCGATACGTTCAACGTATTTAAAAATGTGCTGAACAAAATAGGCTGGCACTACCCTGATGAGGAAATAAAGAATGCCATTGCCGCCAGCAGTTTCAAGAAACTAAGCGAACAGGAAAAAAGCAGCGGCTTTTTTGAAAAGAACATCAACAGCAAAGTTTTCTTCCGCTCGGGGCAGGCAGGTAACTGGGTAAATGAACTTACGCCAGAACAAATTGCCAGGGTAACGGAACAACATGGCGAAGTAATGAAAATGTATAATTATCTTCCATAAGATATCCGGAAACGGAACATTATACTACAACTTAAATTTCTTATTTTTAAAACTTAATTTAATTAATTATAAGCTTAATGATTACGCTACAGTCGTTAATTACCCGGAATGAGACAGAATTTGTGGTAAGCGAACTTGGGAATGACCTGGTAATGATGAACACTAAATCGGGAAGTTATATTGGACTAAACGAAGTAAGTGCCGATATATGGAGGCAACTGGAGCACCCTGCAAAGGCGACGCAAATTATCAGCCATCTGCAAAGCCTTTATGAAGTAAGTGAAGACGTTTGTGAAACCGAAACGCTGGAGTGCCTGAATGCAATGTTGAAACAAGGTCTTATCCGTTACAATTAATGGCTTAACCATGGCCAAACAATCAAGTAAACGCTCTAATTTGCCTGGTAACCTGAAGTTCCTCTTAGCCGAAGCATTAATTACATCAGCCTGGGTTAAGCTAAGCTTGTGTTTTTTCCCATTTACCAAGGTACTAACCTGGATGGGGGCCATACATGGAGAATCGGATTATTTAGCAGACGAACAAAGCGCTCCTGTGCGCAGCAATATTAAGTCGGCGTTGCGGCTGTGCCGCAGATACGCACTTTGGCCAACTGAATGCTATACGCTTGCTATTACCGGAAAAATTCTTTTAAAACGCAGAAAAATAAACAGTACCATGTATATTGGATTCAGGAAATCGCCGGAGGGAAAATTTGAAGGGCATGCCTGGTTACGCGCTCATGATACCTATATCACGGGGTTTCAAGAGTCTGCAGGATTTAGCGCCAACATAACGTTCAGTTAATTACCCTCAATACACCTAACAGCACCGCCTATACTTACATGCACAGCAGTTATCTCGTCAGCATATGAGCGTTATATTTGGGAAAGGCAATTTTTGCAACAGACCGCTTGATTCAACGGATTTGCAACTGATGGAAGGGCAGCTCAACCATTGGCGACCCGACAGAACGGCAACCTGGGTGGAAGGTGCTGTTGGCCTGGGGCATTTAATGCTCCATAACACACCACAGTCGGTGTCGGAACAGATGCCCTTTCAAGATCCAAACCTTCAACTTACCATTACAGCCGATGTAAGGCTGGACAACCGCAACGAACTGCTTCGAAAGCTGAATATTCAGGAAACGGAAAAGCCGCTGATACCAGACAGTGCATTGATTTTACAGGCTTACCATAAATATGGAAAGCAGTGCATTAAACACCTCATCGGTGATTTTGCTTTTGTTATTTATGACGCTGCCGAACAGCAGCTTTTTTGCGGCCGCGATCATCTTGGCGTAAAGCCATTCTTCTACTACCAATCGGCCGAATATTTTGCCTTTGCATCTGAAAAAAAAGGAATTTTGGCTTTGCCGGATGTAAACCGTACCATCAACAAGCAATATCTATTCAATCACGTTGTATTTCCGGCAGAGCAGGCAGTAGATGATACCATATATCAGCACATAAAAAAATTAAAACCCGCTCACTTTTTAGTCATCAATTTAAAGAACAAGACTTCCCAACTGGAAAGGTACTGGGAGCCTGATGTAGATACGGAGCTAACCTTTGCCAGGAAAGAAGAATATTATGAAGGCTTACGATACCATTTTGAGCAAGCGGTGCAATGCCGCCTGTCATCTGCCTATAAGGTGGGTGTACAGTTAAGCGGTGGTTTGGATTCATCGGCTATAACGGGGGTAGCACAAACCTTTTTGAAGCTACAAAACCAGAGCATTGTGCCTTTTTCAAACACGCTTGGCAATGAGGTAACTGATAGCCGCCAAACACGGCTGGATGAGCGCCGCTACATTGATTCGGTTATTGAACACTGGCGCATTGATAACCCGGTATACATTACGCAACATGTTTTCCCGACCGAGTTGGAAGAACTTATGTTTGCTGATGAAGTGAATGATGGCCCGGAAAGATGGAGCTCCAATTGGCTGCTGTCTTTGTATGCCGCTGCAAAACAGCAAGACGTAAGAACCATACTTTCTGGCTTTCCAGGTGATGAACTGGTTACTTACCGGGGCAAATACTACTTTTTAGATTATTTGGATAAAAAGCAATATCTTAAATATCTATGGGCGGAAAAGAAGTACCCGGGGTTCAGCAAAATTGAACCTTTATTACCAGCCAGTCTGCGGCATTTGGCCAGCAAAATAAAAAACAGGCTTAACATCCAGCCGGCCAAGGTACACCGGGGTTTTAAAACCTACAACTATCCCGAGCATTACAAACAACACTTGCGGGATTGTATCTGGCAGGACCCTTATCATCAGGAGCAGTTCAAAAGCTACCGCCATTTTCAGCGCTACCGCATTTTAAAGCCGCAGGTAATCCATCGCCTTGAGAGCGAGAGCCGTTATGGTATTTATTTCAGAACCGAAACAAGGTTTCCGATGGCGGATATCCGGCTGATACAATACTACCTGTCTATGCCCAATGAGTTGAAATACGAAGGCGAGCAATCCCGTACTGCATTCAAGAAGGCTGTTGCCCCCTACCTGCCTGATATGATTTTGCAACGGGATGATAAGTTTGGATCAGTGATTCCCTTTTTATCAAGCCGCCTGCGATTAACCCGGCAAGAAATCAAATCCCTGATTGAGCAGTTGCCCGATCTTAAGATATTGAAAAAAGAAGCGTACTTTAAAAATATGAATAGTCCTTTCTCACCGGAAAACAATAGGAAGTATCCTATTCCTTATCCAGATGTGATGATTTGGATGATAAAAAATAAAAACTGGCTACAAGATCTTTAATACCTTATCAACAATATAAAAATGAATTTCCGCATCATTGGGTTCGTTACCGGGCTGGCTTATCTGTTACTAATTCCAGCTTTGCTTTGGGGGCAAAGCCTACCTGTTGGTACCCCCATTTTGGAAGATTACTACCGCAGATTACAATTAACCGGCGGTATTGACAGCAACTTATCCTTTAGTATCCGACCAATAAAACCGGTTTCGGGAAATAGTAATATTCACAGTTTTTATAACCCAGTGCAAGCAGGGCGGCTTGATACGACTAACGTACGGATAACTGCAGTGCCGGGTGCTAAAACGAAGAAAATATATTATGAGATTCTACCCGCTTTGTGGCAGCAACAGTACAACAGCCGCTATCCCTATGGTTGGAACGATGGCCCCATGATTCCGGCCGCTGGCTACCAAACGCTTGTTAGTGGTGGGGTTTATTTTCGCTATGGTATACTAAGCGTTCAACTGCGGCCGGAGCTGGTTTTCGCTTCACAAAAAAATTTTACCGGCTTTGCCAGCACACATACCGATCAGGATCTTCAAAATTATTACGGTTATTATAACAACATTGATGCACCCGAAAGATTTGGGACGGGGCATTATACCAAGGCAAACTGGGGACAAAGCAGCATTCGGTTAAACTGGCGGGCTCTGTCATTAGGCCTTTCTACCGAAAACTTATGGTGGGGCCCGGGCGTGAAAAACGCGCTGATCATGACGAACAATGCACCCGGGTTTAAACACCTCAGCTTAAACACAAACCGGCCGATAAAAACAGGGATAGGAACATTTGAGGGGCAGATTATTGCGGGTAAATTAGATGGTACTGAGTTGCCACCACTGCAAACAACAGCCAATGCTGCCGGTGAAACGCTGTACATTCCCAAACGTGATGACTGGCGCTATGTAAGCGGCATAACCTTCAATTACCAACCAAAGTGGTTGCCTGGCTTATTTCTAGGTGTAAACCATGTTATCCAATCATACCATAGCGATATCAATGGCGTTGCCGGGTACCTACCGCTGGTTTCCATTTACCAGAAAACAAATTTTGAGCGCGATCAGATCTTTTCGGTTTTCAGCCGCTGGTTATTTGCTAAAAGCCATGCCGAAGTTTATTTTGAATACGGTTGGAATGATTACACAACAGCGTTCATCACCTCACCCGATCATGCCAGAGCTTACGTGGCCGGTCTTCGAAAATTGTGGCCGCTTGCTGGTAAACCCAACCAAGGCATCCTCGTTAGCACCGAATTTACGCAACTCTCACAATCTACAGACCGGCTGGATAACCCGGCAGGCGGCTGGTACACCCATTATACCATCCACCAGGGTTGGACCAACCGGGGGCAGGTTCTGGGGGCTGGCATAGGTACTGGTGGCAACCTACAATCAATAGATATCAGTTGGGTAATGGGCCTTAAAAAGCTGGGGGTTGTTTTAGAACGCTACGAGCATAATGTGGACTTTGCTTTAACTGCTTTTCCGGCAGTTAATGAACGAAGCCGGAAATGGGTGGACCTGGGCTTTGGCTTGCAGGGCGAATGGGATTTTAAACACTTGCTTTTACAGGGTTTGGTTCAGCCTGTAGTTTCTTATAACTACCAGTGGATAGCCGAAAACTATAATACTACGCCGGCGGCTTCACCAAGTAGTAACGCTTTTAACCTACATGCATCCCTTGGTATTCTGTATCGGTTTTAACGAATTGGATCTTTACTTCCACCCGGTTGCAGGTTCATCATTATAAGGTGCATAGCTGATGTATTGTACATAGCGGGGCAAGTGCGCTGTATTTGGACTACTGCCATGTGGTAATGCGTGATGCCATACTATAAAATCACCAGCTTGTGCAGCCACAGGAAAACTACCCAAGCTGTGTAAATCCTGCTTACGCGGGTCAACACCCGGCGGCAATGAGTGCAGCCAACTTTCCAGGCGCTTGTGAAAACCGGGAACCAGGGTAAACGCACCTTGGTTGGCCGCAGTATCAGCAAGGTACAGGATACCCTGCAAACCAAAAGGTATAGGCAATTGCAGGCTCACATCCCAGTGCAAATCCGGACCGGGAAAAGTCCAGTTGGCCCTTTCCGGCGGGTTAAATCCTACCCGGTCTGTGCTCACCCACAAATCGGTTCGGTTCCAAAGTTGCTCAAATACCATCCGTATTTTGTCAGAAAAACGGTTTTTTCGCAATACCGGATGCTGAAACAACTGAATCATAATGCCCTTCCTGTCTGCATGCGACTGGTACCAGCTATCTGGCTCTTCAAGTGAAATACCCAGAAAATCATTAATAACCTGCACCGCGGCAAGGCAATCTTCTTTTGGAACGGCATTAGGGATAACCATGTAACCATTGGTCTCCCAAAATTCAATTTCCTGTTCGCTTAAAACCGGCACTACGGGCCGCGATATTGCAGATGCGCCAGCTTGCAGGTATTGGTTAAACCGGGAAACATTTTGTGATGATGGTACGCCTGCTACACCCACAATCCACCTTTCGAATGCCTCAAATGTGGAAGCCGTACCAAATAGATAGGACAAAGTTTGCTCCAGCCCTAAGCCAAGTGCCGACAAAAGCATCTTATCCAAAGGCCATTCCGCCTGGAGTTGTTCCTGGCTAATTTGATTGGTTCTGATAAGTTGTTTTTTCTGCCAGAACCTTTTCAAATGCATAATTTGCAAGGTGCCGGTTTCTTCGGAGGAACAAAGCAAAGGTGTGTTCATGATAATAAATTTAAACAATCATTATCGAATTGCAGAAGTTTCTGTATAAAGAAAACCACTGAATTCACAACAACCACATTTCATGAACACACTGCGCCAGTGCAGCCACAGCAAGCGATAGAGCATCCGCACCATCATGAAGTAACATACTGCATCTTTTGGGCAAGCAAAAGCTGCAGGGCAGTTACACATTCATTAACGTCATGAACTTCGGTATTTAAATGCAGGTCGGGCTTTTCAGGCGGTTCATACGGACTGCTAATACCTGTAAAGTTTTTGATCTTACCCTCAATTGCTTTCTGATATAACCCTTTAACATCCCGATGCTGACAAGCAGCCAGGCTGGCTTCCAAATACACCTCCGTATAATGTTCCTCTCCAATGATGGCCCTGGCCAGAGCACGGTCTTTCCGAAATGGAGCAATAAAAGAGGCTATAACAATAATTCCGGCATCATTAAAAAGCTTACAAAGCTCTGCTACTCTTCTGATATTTTCACTCCGGTCCTCAGCAGAAAAGGACAAGTCTTTATTTATGCCAAGCCGGGTGTTGTCTCCGTCCAAAATATATACCCTGCCTTGTTGCTTGTATATAAATTCTTCTATTTCTACCGCCAGTGTGGTTTTGCCGGCGCCGGATAATCCGGTTAGCCAGATGGTAAAGGCCCGGTGATGATTCAATTGCTCCCGCTTTTGTTGGTTCACCCGGCCAATTTGTTTAAAAAGTGTTGGAGCAATCTCCTCTTGAACTTTCTTTACACGTTGCTGCTTGGAAGGTAGCCCCCAGCTTAGCTTCTGCCATAAGCGTTCATGACCATAGTAAAGTACCATCTTAGTCAGCAGCTCGGTTAAACCGATTTTTGCACCGGTAGAAAAATGGCCCGATATCAGCCAGCCCAGTAAAACGGTATCAATCGAACCTACGATTCGCCAGGATATGGTTTTGCCAATATTTCTTTTGATCAACGGATCTTTATCGAAAATTTTGAGCAGTACGTCTGTTACCATAATGGTAAATTACATTAAATGATATTTAAGCGCAAATTTGATGATGCAATATCACAAGATACGGTTGCATCAAATTGTTTAAGGTTAAAAGGTTATTGGAGAACGGAAAACGTGTGTCACCGCTGGATAAACTGAAACTATACATACCTCAACAAATTGCATTGTTATGTTTACCTTGCGGTATGCATGAACTCATTCTGGCTAACTTTGCGATGCATATTACGCTTACCCCTCAAGAACAGGAGCAAGCGCTTGCTTTGCTGGAGCAAGAAATAATTACCAAACGCACTTTTTTGTTGAAACCCGGCGAAATTAGCCGCCGTTTTTACTTTGTAAAAGAAGGTTGTCTCCGTATGTTTTACCTAGATAAACAAGGCCAAGAGCATAACATATGCTTTTATCCGGAAAACTGGTGGGCATGCGACATTGTAAGTTTCTTTAATGAAAAGCCAGCTATAAATGCAATACAAGCGCTGGAAGATAGCAAGGTGTATTACCTCACATTAATGCGGCTGGAAGAGTTGTTTATAAAAATACCGAAGTTTGAACGCTTTTTTCGGATACTTACACAAAATGGTTTTGATATGTACCAGCGGCGTGTTACGTCCAACTTATCCAAAACAGCTGAACAACGTTACCTGCAGTTTCGGAAACACTACCCAAGATTGGAGCAACGCATCGCCCAGAAGCACATAGCCAGCTATCTCGGCATTACTCCCGCATTTCTCAGCATGATGCGTAAAGACAAAAATCTGTAATCTGTATTTCACTTCCTTTGCATTCTCTATTAGACTATGTTTGATAGCTGATGCATTCCTGTTAGAAGCCTCTAAGATGCCGACATATATAGAGATGAACTAACGTTACCTTGCTCTCTGCAGAAGTATCTGTACATAAATGAAACGCTTGAGCCGTTTAACTTTTGTTGGAAGATAATAACAGGAACTACTACATAAACGCTGCTTTCGGTTCCATGCTTAATTGTAAGATACGGAAACAGCAAAAAACTTCTTAACTAAACTCTTTCAAAAGGGTTCAATAATGTGCATAACGACTTATAAGTCTATCTTGCATTCTCACTTATATAAAGCACTATTTATCAAAACATACTTGTAAATAAAAAGGGAGGCATTAGCCTCCCTTTTTATTTAATCTTTCTTTTTTCTTGGGTTAGGTCCCGCTTTTTTCTCCATGTCTTTCACCGTCTTTTCTTTGAATTCATTCAAAGCATCTGCCAGTTTTTGCATCTCCGGATCAAGCCCTGGTGCAAATTCTTCCGGACGTTCGGGTGCAACCGGTATATCATAAGAATTATCCGGCTCTTTCTTGGTGATAAGCTCGGTTCCATCATTAGCCGGAGCACTGCCACTGAAAATCTTTTCCATTTGCGACGAATCCAGGCGGAAGGTATACTGCTCGCGGTGTAGCCCGGCATCCAGTAATTTTTTCACTTCCGGATATTGGGAAGAATCGAATTTTGGAATTGGCAGTGTTTTAGCCCAATCTATACCTAACGTTTCTAACGCTTTGGCAAATGCCATTTGGTGCGCTTCATCCCGAACGATCAGGAAGGCAATGGTTGCCCTAAGTGTCTTGTTAGAAGACATTTGGTATATTCTTGATTTTTGAACCCGTCCTGTTGCTTCCAAAACCAGGTTATCCATCAAATCGAGCACTAAGTTACCGTGGTTATGCACATAAGAACCACTCCAAGGGTTACCTGCAGCATCAACCGGTAAGGCACCTTGCGCACCGATGATAAAGTGGTGCGGGTTTTTAGCCAGCTTGCCTACGTCGAGCGTTTCCTGGCCGCCTTTGCCTGGCGTGTCAAACTTATCTCCGCTATAGCCCGGTGCATCGTCCAGTAACTGGGCAATAGTTTTACTTATCAGTTCTACGTGGCTTATCTCCTCCAGTCCTATTCCCTGGATCAGGTCAAGGTAAGGAATGCCGTCACCGCGAAAGTTAAAGCTTTGGAAAAGGAACTGCATCATAGTACGCATTTCGCCGAACTGTCCGCCTAAGCCTTCTTGTAAAGCATTTGCTGCGGCCGGATCTGGTTCATCACTTACGATCGGATTGATTAACTTTTGGATGTGGTAAAACATAATATATGGGTTAACTGATTAAAGTATTACGATAACACAAGCACTGAAATACTATTTTGTTTTTCCTTACACTTTAAAGACAGCAACGTATTGCTTACCTTTTGTTTCGGATCGCCCTATAACCTACCATCCCCTATACCAATCTTTTAATCTGTAGCTATTGGTTGATATAACTTTTTCCTGCCAATTGAAAGTACCTATTCTCCTGGAAATAAGCCAGCGCTTATCCACAAAGGCATACTCATCCTGGTAAGTCGCACCAATGGTCGTCTTAATCTTTTCGCCATCCGCTGTACCCATCAAGATAACTATGCTATATAAAACTCCGGTTGCAGAATCACCTTGAGAGTTAATACATGCTGCCCGTTGAAATGGTAAATAGTGTCAAAGGCTTTGTTAAAACTGGCAAAGGCCTCTGCCATTGCTTTGCGGCCTTTCAGTTTCAAAATGGTTGCGCCACCGGCAATGGTTTCTGACACCGCATTTTCTGTAAACAGCTTTACTTGCGCACCAAAATTTTTTTGGTCGGCTAAAATCGAAACTTTGTCTACAAGTTCTTTGAGGTTTATCCTATCCTCTATTTCTTTGATATCCATGTTTAGCAGATTGTATGAAAGCTATCTCTAACCAGAGACAGCCTTCTGTTATCATCATTATCAAAAACCGTCAGTTATCTTCAGCTTGTTAAAGCCTAAACATTTAATCAACAGTTAGCACTATTTTACCTTGGATGTGACCTTGGGCAGCCCGTTCGTGCGCTTTGCGGGCGTCAGCAAGCGGATAGGTGCTGTCTATCACAACCCGGATTCTTCCGTCGTTCAATAGGCCCGCCAGTTCTGCAAGCTGCACTCCGCTTGAGCGAACCTGAGCTGATGAAACCGTGATACCTAACTTTTCGGCCTCCTCCGCATCAGAGAAGCCCAGATATACAGGAAACAAAGCTCCGCCCCGCTTAAGTGTACGCAAAAAACGGCCTGTTGCCGGGCCACCAAGCGTGTCCAGAACAACATCGAGATCGTGTACTACCTCTTCTGGAGCTACTTTAGTGTAATCAATAAATTCGTCGACACCAAGATTGCGCAAAAGCGTTTCGTGCTTACCTGAGGCAACGGCAATTACGTGAGCGCCTTTCAGCTTCGCTATCTGCACGGCAAAATGCCCTACTCCGCCTGCAGCACCGTTTATCAGTACTTTCTTGCCAGCGAGTGGTACCGGCTGGTGTTTATTCGCCTGAAAGGGATTAGGCTCATTATGCCCCACCTCAACCAGGTATTGCCAGGCTGTAAGCAGCGACATAGGAGCTGCGGCAGCCTGTATATGATCAATGCTGGCCGGCTTAAGTGCAACCTGCGATGCCGGCACAGTGACGTACTCCGCATAAGCCTTGCTCTCACCTACGCTGAAAAAGCGCACCATCGAGTAGACTTCGTTCCCGACCGAAAAATCTGTAACATCATCAGCAACAGCTTCGATAACTCCCGAAATATCCGTACCTAAAATTAACGGGAAAGACACTTGCGGCTGCCACTCCGGCGGCAACGACCTGTAGCCGTCGCGCAAGTACCAGTCGGGCGGGTTGACACCTACTGCGTGAACGCAAACAAGCACCTCGCCTGCATTCAACTCAGGCATCGGCGCATCTTCGTAGCACAGTACTTCAGGCCCACCAAACTCGTGCAACCTAACGGCCTTCATCATCTGTCTGCTTTCATTTTTGTCTGCTATATTTTTCATTTTTATATCCTTTTTAAAATTTGCGAGGCTATACTCTTTTAATCCCTGATTCAATATTTAATACATTGCAATGGTAGATCAATTACATACTTTTGGCAAGTATGTACTTTTTTGTATCTTACCTACTAAAAGGTATGTATTGCTGATTTTCAGAGGTTTAATAGGAGACACAAAATGAAAAGTGATTTAAAACAGACAGAACCAACTCAACTTTGCGCGGTAGATTACGCGTTTAAGCGAATTGGCGGAAAGTATAAAGCACGGATATTATGGTACCTGAGCATGAAAGGCGTATTGCGTTACGGCGAACTGAGCAGAACGCTGCCTGATATTACCACCAAAATGCTTACGCAAACTTTAAGGGAATTGGAGGAGGACAACCTGATTATCCGCAAAATGTATCACGAAGTACCACCTAAAGTAGAATACTCACTGAGCGAGACCGGACAGGAGCTGATTCCTTTTATAGCACATTTGCACCATTGGGGCAAGAAGCATATTGAAAAGGAAGCATCAACGAGTCAGGCTATTCTTGATGAACGGACCAAGGTTTGCCAAAGCGTTTGCGGTACAGATTAAGGCTATATAACTATATCTACTGCACATTCTTTACTGCGCCGTAAAACTATAAGTAATGGTGGTAGAATACATACCGGCCGGCTTATTAAGCAGCCTTCCTGTGTTTGCTGCCTCGATAATATAGCGCAAAGCAATATCCTTGTTCATTGCCGGCTCTGCCCCCGTAATGATGGCCTGATAGCTGGACGATAAAGTAACTCGGTGAGGGATGCCAGGCAGTGTTCCGCTTTGAGCAAGCGGTTCAATAGCAATAAGGTTGTTTAATGATATCGATCCGCCGGTACCATCTAATGTAGTCCCGGCCGCCTTGGCGTAAATCTCGTAGGGGCTGTTTTTATCAATGTGTAAGTGTGCCAGCATATCTGTATGAATGCCCCGGCGATAATGCTCGGCATTCAAAAATCTAAGATCGACAGGTCCCGTGATACTTAACTGAGCAATAGGCGATACATCAACAAACAGGTCTGTAGTTACTGTTTCTGTAGTTCCGTCGTACTTAATAACAGTGAAATTGAGTGGGGAACGATAGGTACCTGTACGTAGGTAGGCACCGGTATATTGAGCAGGCATGCGATAAACAATACTTTCCGTATTTTGCAAAGCACTAGTTCCGGACAGTAAGGGCTTAGCGGTTGTGGATAACGCCGGAATAGGGCTGGCGTTCCCGCCCATTGCACCGGCCTGCGTTTGTATATGAGAAACCAGCATTACCGGCTGGCTCGCGTTGTCCTGATCCAAAAGATTGGAGTAGGCTGTTTTAAGTTGAATTTGGTAAGGTACTGTACTGGTAATACCAATTAACTGTTGCACGGGATTTGCTTGCGGGCCGTTACTATAATCAGAAGCCTGACTGAATTTTAGTCGCGGCACATTCTGCAAACCAGTGATGAGCGAAAAGGGTGCCACATCAATGGTTAAGGTTACATTGACAGTACCATTAGGCACGCCCAGTGCGCTATAGCCGGTATAAAGTAAATCGAGCGTATAGGTGCCTGCTGCTTTCAAAAATTGTTTTACCCCGGCTTGCGATACCGTGTATTTGAGTGTTACCGGCCTGTCTGACCCGAACAAGTTTAAGGCTACGTTGGCCAGACCGTCAAATAACTGCTTATCTGTAGTACTTAAGGTAACCGGATGGCTGGCCGACAATATACTGCTTAATAAGGATGTAAGCCCATCACTACCGGTCACACCGGTAATTTCCGCTCTCAAAACGTCGGCGGTTACAACATTGGTTGTTTTAACGTTAGCCGCCGGCGTGTAGGTAAAATTTGCAGATTGGGCTTTCAGCATAACCTTAGGTAGTACACCGGTGCCGATTAGGCCCAGCACTCCCCTCGTGAAAGAAAAACTATCGCCCGATGTATTAGCACCGCTTAGACTCGCCGTTTCCCAGTTTGCCTGATTAAAGCTTAAAGCGCTGGTTTGCATATTGGACTTAATAGCCAGGGATAAAACCTGCCCCTCTCCTTTTTCAGAATAAGAGAATAGCCAAACCAAGCACAACAACAAGCCACAAAGCGATTTACCTGGCATATTCAAAAGCTTTTTCCGCCACTTTCAGATCGGCGGCAGCGCCGCTGTCTAACATGGCTACAGCAACCAGTTTGCGGCCGGCCAGCTTTGATGGTACATCTACATAAACTATTTGGCGGGCACCCGGCAGCATAGCAACCGACTTATCTGGAAACTTAAATTCCTCGCCCGAGGCTGCGTCGGTAACTTCCAAATGTATACGGGCATCGGCACTTACTTCGCCGGCATTTTTAACAACCAGAGCCAGGCGCTTAAACTCCCCTTCGGGCGTCTTTACTTTCCCCCGGTCATCAAAGGCTACAAAGCTTAAGTCCTTTTTAGTTAATGCTGGTGGTGTATAGTATACATGAATACCCACCTCGAACCGGATATTGATCAATACCTGCTTTTGCCCTGAAGCAGCAGTTGCCTTTTGCTCGTTTACCTGCGTAAAAAAGAGCATGCTGTTTTTAACGCCGCTAGAACCGGCATCAGCCGGTACATTCATGTTAACGGCCACTTCTTGCTCCTGCCCCGGTGCCAGTTCAATAACCTCAGGACTAACTTTGAGCCATGCAGCATTGGAGCTTTTTAGTTTCCCGGCCGGGTAATATACCTTGGCGCCCAAACTATCGCGTTCCCAATCCTGAAGAGAGGCTTTAACAATGATAGGCGCCGTACCTGAGTTTGACAGCCGCACCGTTTGCATACCGCGCTTACCTGCATCATTATTAAAAAACAGCCGGGCAGGAGATGCTGCCAGGCTGCCTTGCGCAAAAATTTTAAAGTGGCCGGTAAAACACCATACCAAGATCACTAATCCTGCTACCCGGCCCTTTAAACACATCATAACTATGGAGAGAAATTAATTAGCAGTTAGTGTATATGTAATCTGAGTTCTGTAGGTATCAGCAGCTAAACCTACAAAACGCTCGTCTTTAGGTGCAGTAAAGTATTGTACGTTTAATGCAGTTTGGGTTGTTGGCTGACCACTTGAAATGAAACGCCCGTTAGTTTGCGACAGGTTTAAGCCCGTGGTATTACCTACTATGTCACTGTTACTGGTTGGTAATAACTTTACTTTAACAGCATCGGCATCAATGGCGCTGCTGTTTGTTCCGGTCATGCCAGCCAGCTTCGCATCCTGGGTTTTTACATCTACGGTATAGTTACCTGTTGATGTAATGAGCAAATGTCCGTTTTTAGTAGCGCTCACACCAGTTACATAATCTTCTGGCTTAGCAAAAGTCAGGTCAATATCGCCCGAACTTACGTTACCTGCACCATCACCAAAGTTAATTTGCAACTGCTCGGTGATGTGAACGTTCAGATTAGAAGTTGCCGTTGAAGTTTGGGCAGTCTGTGCTTTGGCCACACCAATCAGTGACAACATAGAAACTGTTAAAGAAGCGGTTAATAAAAGTTTTTTCATTTCGTAATGAGTTTAATCGTTTAAATATTAACTCAAAGGTAAATACGATCTCTTCAATTCACATCACTCCCAACCGGAATGAATAAAATGATTTTCGTGAAACGACAATGAATAAAATGTATCATGACCGAGATATCAATAACAGTTAATTTTATTCACCGATTAACTATTGATTAACACAACTCAAATTACCATGAGCTACACGCTATCATTTTGGCTACCTGAAATATCGATAAATACCGTTTGGCCCAATGCCGTACTTGCCAGGTACACGCTCGTTTTTCAGGCTAATTGAATTCAGATTGCCTGGTTTGATATTTACACAATTAGCGTATTTGCTATTCACGTTCAATAAATAAATGCCTGTTACGGTCGGTTTCGGTTCAATAAAAGCCCGCTTATTCTGGTTCATTTGCCTTGTGCTTGTTTTCGATGGTATAGAAAGTAAGGCACAACAGGCATCTGGTATCCGCTGCTTTTTTGAACAGGATACACTTGTTATAAATCATAACGGCACATTCAGCAACAAACTGCATTTAATAAACACTACACCAACTACTGTTTATCTTACCCGCGCACATTCTACTGATGAGGGGATGCTTATTACTCCGCCCGATACCCTAATGTTGCCGCCGAATGCGGAGCGCACCTTCCCGGTAAAGTATCTTTCGTCCAACCGCACTATTCACCACGCCTTGCAGCTTTTCGCCGTTCATTACCGTACTACCACCCAGCCAGCCCAGCAAATTACAGGTAGCTTTTACACCCAACTTGATGAGCCGGGCCAGTTCCTGTTACAGGCCATTGATCCTGTTATTTATGTCGATCAGCAAACGGCCCGGCTGTCGGCCCGCTTTAAGATGCTCAACAAGCGCTATGATGCGGTAAATGTTAACATACGCATCAAGTCATCTTCAGAAGCTTTACAGGTTCCTATTCCTGTACAGCAACTATTAATGGATGCCGGCGCTGAACGGTTAGTAGTTTTTGAAGCCCACCTGGCTGCAAAGAAAATCAATCAGCCCGATATGCAGCTACAGGTGTTCGCAGAAGATGCGACCGGCAAACTGCTGGCAGAGCGGCAAATAAAAGTGGTTGTACTAAGCAGTAACAAAAGCGTTTTACTCACACCATCTCTGATGATGCCTGATAATAGTTTGGAGCTTACGGCTATATCGGGTAATGATAATAATCAATATCTATTGCGTGGCAATGGCAACTTTCGTCTGGAAAAAGACTCGCGATTAAGTTATAACCTGAATGCAAATTATTACAACGCTATAGCAGCCTATGATTTGCGTGATACCTATATAAGCTTTGACAGCAAGCATGCAGGTGTAAAGACCGGTACTATTGGCGAAAATCTGGAGATGCCTTTATACGGCCGTGGCATTAAAGCATACGGTTCTGTTAGTAAAAGTACCGTGAACCTGTATTATGTAAATAATGCTTATCTACTTTACTCCAGCCAGCATGCCACACTGCTTAACCATGCGCCAAATACCTTAGCAGGTAACTATCGTTACCAAAAATCTGAAAACACTTATTGGGAAGCTACTTATATTCATCAGAGTGATGACGTGCAGCAATTGCGTACCAACCTGGCCCATGTGAACAGTCATATGCAGTTATCAAGCAACCAACTGCTGGAAGTTACCGCAGGTTATAGTACAGAAAGCCGCACCACCAATAATACAAACCAGATTGGCTATGCCGGTGGCATTAACTACACGGGCAGCTTTGGTTCATTTGAACTATCATCAGGCAATTTTATGAGCAGCAGCTATTACAGCGGTTTGCGGCGGGGCACCCTGCAGCTCAATGAACAGTTAAGCTACTCGGCCCCAAATGGCTTAAAACTGGTTGCCCGTTTTACCAGGCTCCGCAACAATCCACAGTATCTAACCGACCAAACTTTCCTGGCTTCCTATAATGATATGAGTTCCTATGAAGTAGCGGCATCATTTCAGCCCATAAAACGGCTGTTTGTGAGTTTGCGACCTTACCTTCAGCAACAAAACGTGAGTGCTTTGCAGTTTGCGCCGGCCGAAAGCGGAAAGTTGTCGGCCATTGCGCATCGTATTGCGGCTGATTTCCGGTACTCATTATCTGGTGCACATTCACTTTCATTCAATGCTGATTACGGTATACTGTGCAACCGCGAGCTGACGGATGATCAGGGACAGAAATCTGTTCGGCTTTCTTTGAATTATTACAGCGGCCAGTTTGGCCTGAATGCTTTTGCGCTGATAGGGCCTTATTACTTGCTTGACCAATATTACCTGCTTTATAAGCAATACAACACCAATTATGCATTAGCGCCGTATGTTAATTTTTCCATGTTCAGGCATAAGCTTAACCTGAATTTATCACATAGCTTTAACTACAGTAAATCGTACGTCAGATCATTTAACGCCGGTTTTTCGGGACTGGCTAAGCTGAACCTGCCCGGTAACTGGGCGTTATCAGGACAAGTTTATTATAATCGCTATGCTGGTTACAGCCGCTACCAAACACAACTTGGCGTAATCAAAAACTTTAACGTTGCCGGTTCTGCCGGCAGGCACAAACTAGAGCTATCCTTTTTTGAAGATGCCAACGGTAACGGTGTTCACGATAATCAGGAAAAACTGGTACCGGGCGTACTGGTAAGTATGGATCAAACCATAGCCCGCAGCAATCAGCATGGCGAAGTTACTTATATTGATGTGCCTGCCGGCATGCACCAAATACAAGTGATTGACGCTAAAGGAAGGAGTACGAATACTATCGGGAACATTTTATTAAAGAAAAATACCCGGCAGCTTATTGCCCTTACCCGCAATGCCTCGCTTACCGGCCGCATACAACCTGTAAAACAAAAGTACCAGCAAACGGCCGTGCTACTGGAAGGTATACGCATTACGGCAACTGATGCGCAAAACCGCACATTTTTCACATTAACGGATGAAAATGGAGAGTTTAACTTGTTCTTGCCAGTTAATCAATACACTATAACCACCAGCGCATCCGGCAACGGCTACACTATCCGTAACCCGAGCCAAAGCATACAGGTAGCACAAACCACTTCCGAGCCGGTAATATTTACGCTGATAGATAACAGCCAAAAAGTACAGGTACAGCGTTTTTAAGGAGAGCATTAATTTAAATTTATTACTGCACAAAAAACCCTGCAGCTTAATTGGCTGCAGGGTAACAACTATCACTCTCACTAAGCAGCAGAAGCAAGTGCCTTCTGCCGATACAGGTTTTGGTAACGGCCTGTATACCCGCTTTATCTTTCCCGTTTAGGTAACCATCCAAGCTAAAGTCACTAAACTGATACCTATGTTCACCACCCCAACAATTAACACATCTTCAAATTCGCCATTTATACCTTTGTTAACACCTATTAAGTAAACGCCCAAAATTCTGAAAGCGCCATAAAGACCGGTACCGATGGCCAGTAACAGGAAACACAGTTTAATAATTTCACCCGATAAAACACCGTTAGCTACGCTATTCATTTTATTTACTGTTTAATTCCGTTTAACACCACAACGTCTGTTTTTAATACTGTAAACTCGGTTCTGCGGTTCAACTGGCGTCCGTCCGCGTTATCCTTACCATCGGGCAAAGAGTTGGGTTCAATAGGCTTGGCCTCGCCATATCCACGGGCAAATATCCGGTCCATCGGAATACCTTTAGAAATAATATAATCAACGCAGGATTGTGCCCGCTTTTGGGAAAGCTGCAGATTGTACTCCTCGCTGCCTACAGAATCCGTATGCGCACCCAGCTCAATTTTAAGCTTTGGGTTATCATTCAAGATGGTTGCAATGCCGTCCAATACAGTTTTTGACTCTTGGCGCAAAGTGGCCATATTATAATCATACAGAATATTTTGAATTACAATAGGCTTACCCACTTCAAACGGTTGCAGACAGGCGTCGGGCTGATATAGGGTGTCAGCCATCATTTTACCGTTGCCGTCTACCGGAACTGATTTGGTAAAATATCCGCTTTTTTCAAATAAGAGTTTATATGGCCGCTTGGTATCAATTCTGAAACTATATGGTGCATCAGAAGCCAGTGTAAGCTGCTTAACGGTTTGTTTGGAAATAGAATCCACCAAACTGACTGTTGCACCGGTTAACACCTTTTGCGTACTGCAATCCATCAAATGGCCGCTAACAAAGTAACGCTTGTCGGTCACCTCAAACAACTCCAGGCAGCAATCCGATTCCCGGTCAGAACTGATAAAGAAACGACCGTCATGACTAACATTGGGACAAAAATATAAGTCATCCTTAGCTGAATTCATGGGATAACCCATGTTGCGGGGTGCAGCCCAGTTGCCCAGGTCACCAAAGCTCTCAAAAAAATCGAATCCACCTAAACCCGTAAACCCTCTGGAGCTGTAAATCAACCGGTGTGTATTTTCCTCGTAATATGGCGCCTGTTCATCCATCGCCGTATTGATTTCAGGCCCGAGATTAAGGGAGTTGGTGGGATTGCCCTGCTCGTCCAGATTACAAATCCACAAATCATTGGCACCCTGCCCGCCGGGTTTATTAGATACAAATAGCATTCGCCTACCATCTGCCGTAATAAACGGCTGTATGGCGCTAAACCCTTCCGGGTTAACATTGGAATTCAGCTTGCGCGGCCGGGACCATGCCTCGCCCTGGCGTTCACTGCAATAAATAGCATGTACAATCTTACTGCCTTCTTTGTACCAGCGGGTAAAATAAAGCCGCTTTCCGGCCGGGTCCATGGATGGTGTTCCGTACTCAATTTCTTTACGGCCTTCCTCATCCTGAAAACGGATAATTTCCGGTTCTGCAGTGTTATTATTAGCCAGATGATAAATCCTGTTCAGGTGGCGTTTATCATTTTTGATTAAGCGGGATGAGGTAAACCAATAGTTTTCGTCCCGTTTAATAGTTGCATAATTAGAGCCGTCTGAATTCCACTTACCCTTGAGCTTCTTCACGTCTATTGATGCCGGGAAGGCATACTGCTCCTTTGCAAACAAACAGTTACGGATTTCTTTTTCGGCCAGCGCCAGGCTTGAGGCATCGCCCTTATACGCATTTTTGAATTGTTCCAGCTGCTTAATTGCCTCATCAAAATGCTGGTTAGCCCGCAGGCATATACCGTACCACAAGCGTGCTAAAGGGTAATTGGTTTGTTGTGCATCATTCAGCACCTGGTAATACCAGGGCTCCGCTTCCAGATAGTTCTCATATAAACGATAGGAATCGGCCAGTTTGTACTTGATATAAAGCTGGTCGCCGGGCTTTTGCCCGTTTTGCGGCTTGCCTGAGCTGCTTTGGTATGGCAAATCAACGGCCTTGGTTATTTTCAAACCATCGGCGGCTTTCAGGTAATAATAAGCAGCTTCATAATAATCTTTGTTAACAAATGCCCTGTCGCCTTCCGCTTTATAATCCTGAACATACTGGGCAAGTGCCGGCCACGAAGCTGCTAAAAAAAGTAAGGTAAAAAATCTCTTCATGTAATTTATAATCTTGGGCAAATAGGTTCAGGCTCCTGAAAGCGTTTACGAAAAACATAACTGATGGAAAGTTCAATCCCCCCCTGCCCGCTGGTGGCCCGGGTAAGTGATGATGTATTAAAGTCGTAACTGGCACCGATAATCAGGCTGTTTACATGGTAACCCACATTGGCAGCGGCGGCATCATTCCAGCGATACAATCCACCCAAAATAAAGCCTTGATCGTAATTCAGCTTAAATTCGGAATAAGCGCCCAGTGCCTTAATTTCTGCTTTTTGCTGCTTGATGTACAAAGCATGGGGTGTAATATCGAAGCTTGGCGAAGCATGGATACGCAGACCGCCATGCACTGCGTAACGCAAAGGAATTCTTGCTTTATCATCTCCTGAAAAGCCATCTTTTGGACGGGATAAATGCCCCACGCTTGCGCCCCCGAAGGCGTTCACTATCTTGTTGGGATCGCCGTTGTAGTAAAATATACCCGCATTGGCATCAAAAACTGTGGTATTGGTATTACTGAAACGCTCATAGCTGGGCAGCGACGGATCAAACCCCGAACCGGGATTATACTGATTTCCGAACTGCAAGCGGCTCATATCAAAACTACGGTTAATTACACCGGCCTGCAGGCCGAAGTGCAACCGGTCATTTCCATCGGTAGAGATAGCTACACCATAACCGAATGAACCATAGGCGCTGAAATAGTTAAAGCTGTTGCCACCGGCTGATTGGTCCAGTATGGTAAGACCTAATCCTACCTTATCGGTAGCCCGGAAATCGCCTGATACGGCAGCCGTTTGGTACGCCTGGTTTACGGAAGCCCACTGGTTTTTATAGTTAGCACTTACCCGGCCATTGCCGTTAATTACCCCGGTAAGGGCTGGGTTTAGCCAAAGCGGATAAGCATAATATTGCGAGAAATGCGGATCCACCTGGGCTTTAAGCTGGGTTACTGCTCCTGTGGTCAGGAGCAGTAATAGTATAGAGATTACTTTCTTCATCGTATCAAATTAATTGTTCCTTTTTTACGGATCACTTGCCCGTTGTTCATTGTAGCTTCCAGTATGTAGACATACACCCCTACCGGCTGCTGTCTGCCTTTGTAGGTACCGTCCCATCCCTGACTTTGGTTCAGGCCACGGAACTGCATTTCGCCCCATTGGTCATAAATCCAAAGCGTCATGTTCTTCACACCCGGGCCGTATACCTGGAAGTAATCGTTATTACCGTCCCCGTTCGGGCTAAAAGCATTCGGGATGTACAGGTCGTTACCCATCGGGTTATCGGCAGTACCGGTTACGGCGTCTGACAATGCATCCAGCAAGCAGGCCGCCTGTCTGGTGGCTTTAACCAGTATAGTCACCTTATCGCCAGGCTGCAGGCCGGTCACGGTATGGGTAAGTCCGGTTGCTCCGGAGCTTGGATTGCTGAATGTTTGTCCGTTGTCCAAACTGATCTGGTAACCTGCCGCTCCGCTTACGCTATTCCAGCGGAAGGTTACACTTGAGGTGGTTACCGCCTCTACAGTCACAACCGGCGCATTCAGCACCGATTCAATCTGTACGGTAACAGGTGTGCGTGTGCTGCTGGTACATCCGCCTGCATTTACAGCGTCGGCATAGTAAGTTGTGGCATTATTAATTACAGGTGTAACAAACTGCGAGCCGGTGAACAATACTGTACCTCCTGTTGCAGATGCATACCATCTGATGGTTAGTCCGGGGCTATTAACCGTTGCTGCCAGCGTAGCTGTGCTGCCTGCACAAACACGGGTTCCCTGTGCGCTGATTTGCGGTGCAACCGGAGCCGGCGCTACTGTTACGCGAACCGGCGTACGGCTGCTCGATGCGCAACCTGAACTATTAACCGCCTCCACATACCAGATTACATCGCTTGTGATTTGAGGCGTGGTAATGGTTGCGCCGGTAAATACCGCAGCCCTGCCCGATGCTGATGTATACCACTGATAGGTTATTCCGGCTTGCGGATTAGCCACGGCAAGTGTAGCCTGACCACCTGCACAAACGGCTACATCATTGCTAACTGCCACAGGTGTTGCCGGGGCCGGTACTACGTTTACCTGCACACTCGCCAACGTACTGCTGCTGCATGAACCGTTTGACGCGCTCACATAGTAGGTTGCATTAGCGTTAATTGGCCCCGTGGTATAAACCGCTCCGGTAAATAACAGATCAGTTTGTGAAGCAGAACTGTACCAGTTATAGGTTACACCTTGTTGTGGCGATGCTATGGTCAGCGTAGCCGGACTACCTGCACAAACATTTACGGTTGTTGCTGCCAGTACCGGGGTAGCTGGCTTAGGTAACACAACCACATTTACCGGTATGCGTGCAGATGGGTTACAGCTTTGTGTGCTAATTGCCTGTAAATAGTAGGCGGTATTTACATTCAACACGCGGGTTGTAAATGCCGTACCCGTATAAACAGGACTGGTTGCGCTTGCTGAAATGTACCAGTTATAGGTAGTAGCAGCATCCGGGTTGGTAATATGCAATATTGCGGCCGATTGCTGGCATACCTGCAGATCATCTGCATTAACGGATGGTGCAGCTGCCTGCATAGTATTTATGCTGATCTGAACCGGTGTACGGATTGCCGATACACAGCCGCCGGTATTGCTCACTGCCTCTGCATAATATGTAGTTGCCGTGGTAAGCGCAGGGGTTACAAAAGTAGCGCCTGTAAATACCGGTGTACCGCCAGTTGCCGAGGTATACCAGTTGAAGGTTACACCAACAGTATTGCTGGTAGCGGTTAAAGTAGCACTGCTACCTACACAAACCGACGGCACAGTAGCGCCCCCTTGTGCTGTTACTACCGGAGATGTTGGTATAGAGCCTACATTAACAGTAACTGCTGTACGTGTTGCTGATGTACAGCTGGTACCATTCACTGCTTCCACATAATAAGTTGTGTTACCAGTAAGCACAGGCGTAGTAAAGCTTGCGCCGGTTGCTATTGGTGAACCACCTGTTGCATTTACATACCAGTTGTAAACAATACCGGTTTGCGGATTAGCCACCGTAACAGCAACTGTACTGCCATTACAAGCCTGCAACACATTACCGTTGGCAATTACCGGTGCTGCAGGCGCTTGCTGCACAATTACCCGGGCTGCAGTCAGGTTAGCGCTTGTGCAGCCGGCTGCATTTATAGCAGCTACATAATAAGTTGTGTTTGTATTAATCGCACCCGTTACAAACGTAGTTCCTTCAAATATGCTGTTTGTGCGGGCCGGTGAATCAAACCATTGGTAGGTTACGCCAGCTTGTGGCGAATTAACCGACAGCGTAGCTGAACTACCAGCGCATACATTCACATCAGTGGCTACCAATACCACATCCTGTGGCAGTTCTGTTACGGTAACCGCAATAGGTGTACGGGTAGCCGAGACGCATCCACCATTATTGCTAACTGCTTCCACGTAATAGGTGGTGTTAGATGTTAAAGACGGTGTAGTAAAGGTTGAACCGGTGAATACAGGAGTTCCGCCACTGGCTTGCGTGTACCAGTTGAAGGTTACACCTGATGTAGTACTGGTAGCTGTTAAGGCGATGCCGTTACCTGTACATACCACAGGACTGGCACTACCGCCCTGTGCGGTTACCACCGGTGCTACCGGCGATGGGTTAACATTAACGGCAACGGCTGATCTTGCGGCTGATATGCAGCCTGCAGCATTCACAGCTTCAACATAATAAGTTGCATTTTCACTTAGCGTGCCTGTTGCAAAGCTGGTACCGGTAAACACCGGCGTACCGCCAGTTGCTGAGGTGTACCAATTATAAGTTAATCCGTTATCAGGGTTAGCAATAGTTAAAGTTACCTGTGTACCTATACATGTTGATACGACACTGCCGTTGGCAATTACCGGAGCTGTAGGAGCTTGCTGAACGGTTACCTGGGCGGTAGCTGCATTTGCACTGGTACAACCTGAAGTATTTACAGCAATTACATAATAAGTAGTATTTGCAGTGATGGCACTGGTTACAAAAGTGGTTCCTTCAAACACCTTATTGCTTCGATCTGCCGAATCAAACCATTGATAAGTTGTACCAGCCTGCGGTGAGCTAACGGTAAAAGTAGCCGTATTGCCTGAACAAACAGCCACACTGTTGGTGGCCAATACCACGTCTTGCGGTATTGCGTTTACGGTGACAGATACTGGCGTACGGGTTGCTGACACGCATCCGCCATTGTTACTTACCGCTTCCACGTAATAAGTGGTATTGGCAGTCAGCACAGGCGTTGTGTACGTTGCGCCGGTAAATACAAATGTACCACCTGTGGCCTGGCTGTACCAGTTATAAGTTACATCGGCAGTGGTGCTGCTGGCCGTAAGTGTAACTTGCCTGTTGGCACAAGTTACCGGGCTGCTGGCTCCGCCCTGTGCAGTAACCACAGGTGCAACAGGCAATGGTGTAACATTTACATTCACTTGCGTACGTGTAGCCGATACGCATCCACCTGCATTTATAGCTTCTGCATAATAGGAGGTGTTGGCGGTAAGGTTGGCCGTGGTAAAGCTGACACCGCTATAAACCGGTGTACCACCATTAGCTGTAGTATACCAGTTGTAGGTATAGCCGGTTGCGGGCGTGCCTATGGTTAAAGTTACGGCACTGCCAGTACAGGTTTGAACAGCCGAACCATTGGCAATTACCGGTGCATTTGGTGCCGCCTGTACAGTTACCCGTGCAATAGCAACGTTTGCGCTAACACAGCCCGATGCATTAACAGCAACTACATAAAATGCGGTATTGCTGGTGATAGGGCCCGTTGTATATGTAGTACCTTCAAACACTTTTGTTGTGCGATCCGGTGAGGTATACCATTGGTAGGTTACACCTTGCTGAGGTGCATTGATGTTAAAGGTTGCGGTGGTACCCAAACAAACTTCGGCATTATCGTTAGCCAGCACCACATCCTGAGGCAGGCCGTTTACAGTTATGCCGATAGCTGCTCTTGTGGCCGAAGCGCAACCTGAGCTATTAGCTACCGCCTCTACATAATAAGTGGTATTGGCTGTTAAAGCTGGCGTAACAAATTGCTGGCCGGTAAACACTGGTGTTCCGCCAGTTGTAGATGTATACCAGTTAAAGGTTACATCCGGCGTAGTGCTGGTTGCGGTTAGGGTAATGCTGCTGCCCGTGCATACAGCCGGATTAGCTACCCCACCCTGCGCTGCAACTACAGGAAGTGCCGGTAAGGCATTCACGGCAACCGCTACACTGGCCCGTGCGGCAGAAGCACAACCTACGGTGTTAACAGCCTCTGCAAAGTACGTTACATTTCCGGTCAGCGCACCGGTGGTGAAGCTGGTTCCGGTGAATACTGGCGTGCCACCGGTTGCTGCGGTATACCAATTGTAAGTGTAGCCGCTTACAGGATTGGCGATATCCAGTGTTACGGCAGAACCGGCACAGGTTTGTGCCGTGCCTCCGTTGGCAATTATAGGTGTGGTTGGTGCAGACTGTACCGTTACCTGTGCGGAAACTGCATTAGTACTGCTGCAGCCTGCCGCATTTACGCCAACTACATAATAGGTCATGTTGGCCGTCATAGGCCCGGTTACAAAGGTTGTACCTTCAAATACCTTGTTGCTGCGATCTGCCGAGTCAAACCACTGGTAAGTTACGCCAGCTTGTGGCGAACTGATTGTTAAAGTAGCAGGAGCACCCGCACAAACTGTTACATTGTTTGCTGCCAGTGCCACATCCTGCGGCAGTTCATTTACCGTAATTTGAACCGGCGTACGAATTGCGGACACGCAACCTGTTGCATTGGCCACTGCCTCTACATAATAAGTGGTAACAGCGGTCAATGCCGGTGTTGTAAATGCTGCACCTGTAAATACCGGCGTACCACCTGTAGCTGCGGTATACCAGTTGAAGGTTACATCAGCAGTGGTACTAGTAGCGGTTAAGGTAGCGCTGCTGCCTGTACAAACCGATGGCGTAGTAGCACCACCTTGTGCTGTTACTGCCGGAGATGCCGGTAAGGCGTTCACGATAATATTTACGGCAGTACGTGATGACGATACGCAACCGTCAGCATTAGAAGCTTCTATATAGTAGATAGTATTTCCGGTTAACGCTGCTGTTGTAAAGCTGGTGCCGGCAAATACCGGTGCACCACCGGTTGCAGCTGTATACCATCGGTAGGTGAAGCCATTTTCGGGATTTGCAATAGTTAAAGTAGCTGCTGCACCCGTACAGGTCTGCACAGTGCTGCCATTGGCTACTAAAGGTGCGCCCGGAGCTTGTTGTACACTTACCTGTGCAGTTGCCAAATTAGCACTGCTGCAGCCGGCTGCACTTATTGCGGCTACATAATAAGTTGTATTGGTGCTAATCGGACCGGTTACAAAGGTGGTTCCTTCAAACACCATATTTGTACGTGCTGGCGAATCAAACCACTGATAAGTTATGCCAGCTTGGGGCGATGCTATGGCAAACGTAGCCGGGCTGCCTGCACAAACCGCAACATTAGCGTTTATCAGTACCGCATCCTGCGGCAATGCATTCACCGTAATGGTTACCGGTGTACGGGTTGATGCATTACAGTTACCAGCTTCGGCTGCTTCTACGTAGTAAGTCGCCGTTGCTGTGAGAACTGGTGTAATAAATTGTGTGCCTGTATACAGCAGCGTGCCGCCTGTAGCGGCGTTAAACCAGCGGTAAACCACATTAGCTTGCGCGTTGGCGATGCTTACCGTAGCGTTGTTACCGGCACATATACTTAAACCACCGGCTGGTGCCTGAACCTGCGGCTGTGCCGGAACCGGCCTTACTATGATGGCCGCAGCGGTACGCGTTGCGCTTATACAATCAGTGCTGCTCATCGCTTCTGCGTAATAAGTAGCATTGGTTGTTAAATTATTAAGCGAAAGGGTTGTGCCGGTAAATACAGGTGTACCACCGGTAGCCTTTGTATACCAATTATATTGCAGGCCAGCTACCGGGTTTACTATACTAACTGATGCGCTACCACCATAACAAACCTCGGTTTGGCTTGCGCTCACTACAGGTGCCGCAACCTGTCCGTTCACCGTTATGTTAGCTGCTACCCGGCCACCGTTATTGGTACAACCTACAGCACTGGTTGCCTGTACATAGTAAGTTGTGTTTTGGGATATAGCCGGCGTTGTAAACGTCGTACCGGTAAATACTGGCGTACCGCCAGACTGGCCTAAAAACCATTGGTAAGTAACCCCATTTTCCGGATTCAGCACTTGTAATACAGCATTGCTGCCTGCACACACTTGCGTGTTGGTTGCCAGTAAACCCGGTGCAGATGGGCGTGGATTTACCGTAACCGTTGTCTGTGTGCGTGCAGGGCTATTGCAGCTTCCATTAACCAGTTCTGCATAATAGCTGGTTGTTGTTATTGGTGATACGCCGAAGGTGGCACCAGTAAACAACAGGTTGCCGCCTGTAGGTGCATCATACCAGTTTACAGTTGCACCCGTTGCGTTGGTTACGGTTAGAGCCACCTGCTCACCAGCACATGCCTGGATGTTATTTTGTGCCAGTACCGGATTAGCAGGCGTTGGCGTTACATTTACGGTTGCAGCAACACGGTTCGGGTTTGGACAGCTATTGGCTGAACGTACACTTTCTACATAATAAGTGGTAGTGGCAGACAATGTTGGCGTGGTAAAAGTTGTGCCCGTAGCAACAGGTGAACCGCCGGTTGGCGTGGTGTACCAGTTATAAGTAACACCATTACGTGCGTTACTCACGCTGAATGTAGCGGTATTGCCCGAGCAGATGTTGGCCGTAGTTGCAGCCAGCACAGGGGCTTCCACCTGTTTACTGCTATAAAACACATCCAGCGTATTGAATAAACCGGCAACCGCGCCGTTGAGTCTGACCTCAACACGGTCAGATGCGGCCTGCGGTGCAAAACGAACCAGCGCGGTTTGTCCGCCTGCCAAAACCTGTACACGCACGGTGTTGGCATTCAGCAGGACGCCGTCATTATTATAGCTATTGCCATTATAAGATGCAATTCTGATTCGATCCAATACGCCTACTGACGCAATATTTACCGGGAAGCGAAGGCGAACGCTTACCGTATCGCCAATGTTACCGCTTTCAGGGAAAATCAATTGTTGTGCAACAAACGAGCCGGCAATACCTGCGGTTATGTTCAGGCGGCTGAAATTAGTTGTATCGCTATCCACCGCATTGTCCGGATTAGCTATCGTACAACCCACACAGGCCAAACCACCGTTTATGTTTATTGACTGCGTATTCGCAAAATCACAATTAGTTGCAAATACCGGGTTAACGGTGATAGTTACAGGTGTACGGCTTGCGCTTATGCAACCGCTTGCCGTAACAAAGCTTTCTACATAGTAAGTAGTGGTATTGGTTAAAGTTGGTGTGGTGAACACCGCGCCGGTATATACAGGTGTACCACCGGTTGGCGTAGTGTACCAGTTAAATGATGTTCCGGCAGTTGTGCTCGAAGCTGTTAAGGTAGCGGTTTGGGCCGAAGTGATCTGACCACCGGCAGGGTTTACCGCTACAACCGGCGCTACAGGGGCTGGGTTAACAACCACATCGGCTCTTGCCCGTTGAGTGCTTACACAATTACCGGCTACTGCTTCAACATAATAAGAAGTATTTGAAGATAAAGCCGGCGTTGTAAACTGTGCGCCGGTAAATACCGGCGTACCACCGGTAGCTGCTGTATACCAGTTAAACGTAACTCCTGCTTGGGTTGATGTAGCAGATAAAACAGCAGATGAACCTGCACAAACCTGTACCGGGCTTTGTGTAATTACCGGCACCGGCACCTCGTTATTTACGTTGGCTGTTACTAATGTGCGTGTAACGCTTGCACATTGCCCGTTAGCGATAGCCTCTGCATAGTAATTAGTAGTGCTGGTAAGCGGACTGGTGGTAAAGGTATTACCCGTAAACACTGGCGTACCGCCTGTCGGTGCAGTATACCAGTTCACCGCTGCCCCGCTTACCGCTTGTGCGGTGAAGGATGCTGGCTGGCCGGAGCAAACGGTTACTGTGGTATTAGCTATTTGAGGAGCAGCAGGTACAGCGGTTACCGTTACGGTTGCCGGTGTGCGTACGCTTTGCACGCAGCCGGTTGCTGTTCTGCTGGCTTCTGCATAATAAGTAGTGGTTGTATTAAGTGCCGGTGTAGTAAAGGTAGTACCGGTAAATACTGGCGTACCACCGGTTGGCGTGGTATACCACCTTACCGTTACGCCATCAGGCACGGATGCAGTTAAAGTAGCTTGAGAGCCTCCGCATGCGGCTACATTAGTGGTAGCTACCACAGGTGCGGCTACAGCCTGTGCAGCGTCATAAATATTTAGCGAAGTTAATGCGCCTGCAGCAGCTGAATTTAAGCGGATCTCAACCCGGTCAAAATCTTGTTGTGCAGCAAAAGCTATCCGGAAACGGCTTTGCCCATTCAGTAAACTTAAACCTAACAGTGATCCATTTACTGCAAAGCGGTCATTATTGTAAGTACTGCCATTATAAGTGGCCAGGCCAATCCGCGAAAGCAGCCCCACATCAGCCAATGATCCAGGTATGCCTAATTCTACAACCACACTATCGCCTGCATGGCCGGTGTTGGCAAAACGCAATGTTTGTTGCGCATAAGCATTCAGCAAGCCAACCGGTACATTCAGTTGAGAGGAAGTATTCCGGTCGTTATCTATCGCTCCAGTAGTATTAGCGATGGAACAACCCAGGCAAACCACACCGTTAACATCGGCGGTCTGATCAATCGCAGCATCGCAGGCAACCGGATTAGGGCCGCTTTGATTTACGGTTACGGTAGCAGTAGCGCGGGTTGCAGATACAGCACCGGTAGCCGGCACTACAGCTTCGGCATAAAAAGTAGTATTGGCAAACTGAGCTGGCGTAACAAAGGTAGCACCGGTATATACAGATGTACCGCCGGTAGCCGTAGTATACCAGTTAAACACTGCCCCTGGTGTGGTTGACGAAGCTGTGAAGGTAGCCGTTTGACCCGGGTTAACGGTTTGAGAAGGCGGGTTCACTGCTATATCAGGAATAACTACTGGGTTAACTGTTATATTAACCGGCGTACGGGTGGTGGATACACAGCTGCCCAATGCCGACCCAGCATAATAGGTAGTATTGGTGGTAAGCGCTGGTGTAGTGAAAGTATTACCCGTAGCCACCGGCGTGCCGCCGGTAGATGTAGTGTACCATTGCACGGTTGCGTTGGTTGGTGGCGTTGCCGTTAAAGTAGCTGCTTGCCCGCTATTAATGGTTACTTGCCCAGCCCCGGCAACCGGCGCAGCCGGCACATCGTTCACTAAAACCTGAAGCGGGTAACGCACCGGGCTAACACAGCCATTGCGTGCATACTCTATATAATAAGAAGTATTGCCATTCAATGCAGGTGTACTAAAGCTGCTGCCGGTAGCAACAGCGGTACCACCAGTTGGCGTGGTATACCAGTTAAAGATACCACCGGCAGGTGCAGTAACATTGAGCTGCGCTGAACTACCCTTACAAATTTCGGGACTTGCCGGATTTACTACAGGCGACATGAACTGCTGTGCAGCATAATAAACTTGCAGCGAGGTAAGCAACCCCGCCAAACCTGAGTTGAGCCTTATACTAAGGCGGTCATAGTTGCCGGTTGCCGGAATATAAACTGCATATTGGTTGCTTCCACCACCTAAGGCTCTTATCTGAATAGTTGAATTATTTAACGCATAACGAGCTACCTGGTTGGTACCATTTAAAACGGCTACCTCAATTTGACTAAGCAAGCTTACATCGGCCAAACCTACCGGCGTTTGCAACACCAGTTTAATAGTATCACCAGCTAACCCGGCTTGCTGGAAACGCAGTTCCTGCTCAGCATAACCGCCGGACAAACCTGCAGTAACGCGGATGGTTGATGCGGTTGCAGTATCTGCATCAACAGCCAGTGCTCTGTTATCAATATCACATGCCACACAAACACCATTAATTGCGCTGGACTGCTGGTTAGCAAAGCTGCACGGTGCATTGGTATTGATATTAACTTGGATGGTTACCGGCGTACGGCTCGCCGATAAACAGCCCGTACTATTTACTACGCCTACATAATAAGTTGTGTTAGCATATAAAGGCGCAGTTTGATAAGTAACTCCTGTAAAAACCGGCGTTGCTGCCGTTTGCGAAGTATACCAGTTGTAAGTGTTACCAGTTTGTGCGTTGCTGACACTGATGGTTGCCGATTGGCCTACACTAACGGCAGTGCTGTTAGCCTGCAATATTGCATCAGCCGGCTTGGGCTGTACGGTAACACTGGCCTGTGCACGCTGTGTACTACTGCATCCCGCGGCATTTACCGCTTCCACATAGTAATCAGCGTTGGCTGTTAAGGCCGGAGTGGTAAACGTGTTGCCAGTATATAAAATAGTGCCGCCTGTTGCCGTGCTGTACCAATTGTATTGCAAACCGGCTTGGGGGTTTGCAACTGATAGCACAGCGGCTTCACCATTACAAACGGTTACGGTAGCCGCAGTTAAACCAGGTTGAGCTGGCGGCGTTGCTACAGTAGCAGTTACCGGCGTACGTACTGCACTTATGCATTGCCCGCCTGCCACTGCCTCGGCATAATAGGTGGTTGTTTGTGTAAGCGAACTGGTAGTAAATGTATTGCCTGTAGCTACAGGTATACCGCCGGTTGGCGTAGTATACCAATTAACAACCACACCGTTAACGGCAGTAGCCGCAAACGTAGCAAATTGACCTGCACATATATTTAAGTCGGCCTGTGCAACAGTTGGCGCTGCCGGTACCGGGCTCACGTTGATAGGAACAGGCGTACGCTCAGACGCATCTGTACAACCAGCTCTAACCGCCTCTACATAATAGGTTGTACTATCGGATAAAGCCGGTGTGGTAAATTGTGCGCCGGTAGATACAGGTGCACCACCGGTTGCTACTGTATACCATTTGAAAGTAGTATTGGGTACAGCATTCACGTCTAAAGTAACGGAACTTCCGGAACAAGCCTGAATGTTTCCGGCAACGGTTCCATTATAGGTAACCACCGGCCGTGTAATCAATCGCTGCCCTTCATAAAAATCAAGCGTTGACAGCACATTGGCTATACCTCCGCCCAGCCGGAGCTGCACACGATCAAAAACCTGGGTAGGTGCATAAGTAATGGTTACCCGGCGCCGGCTTCCGTTTAAATCAAGCAATCTTACATTCAGCAGCGCGGCACTTGTTGATATAGCATCATTATTTGAAGAATCGCCCCTGAAAGTAGAGATAGAGATATTGGATAGCACACCCGCGTCCAACAAATTCTGCGGTATGGATAACGTGAGCCGAATGGAATCTCCGATGGTTGACGGGTTGTTAAAGATAAGTGTTTGCTGTGCATAGGCACCTACCAGGCCTACCCCTGCATTCAATGTAGAGGCTGTTGCAGGGTTGCCGTCAATAGCTTGCTGCGGGTTAACTACCCCGCCCACATTTAACCCAAGGTTCAGCAATCCTGCTGAAATACCGTGCAGCTCATCAAATGCCTGGGTGCAAGCTGCAGCAGCATTGTTAGTATAATAGGCCTCATATAAATCAATACTACCAAGCACCCCGGCCAATCCGCCATTAAGGGTAACCCGTATACGATCGTAATTTCCGCCTGGCGTAAAAGTAGCCAGCACCTGATTACTATTACTTAACAGCGAAACAAGCCTGTTAGCCGCAATAGGATCACCCACCGGTGTACCATTATTGTAAGCCTGTAAAGAGATAGCACCTAATGCCTGCAGGCTTAACAAACTATTGCTACTACCTAATTTAATAGTAGCCGGCGTTCCACCAGGTACTACGGCGCCGGGAAAAATTATTTCCTGCCAGGTTTGCGCCAACAAGCCTACTGCTACATTAATAGTGGAATAGGTTTGCAAATTACCATCTGCTGCGTTCGGGCCGCCAGTAACTATACAGTTTGCACAAAGTAATCCGGAACGGCCGCTTTGCTGGCTCGAACCAAAATTTTGCTGTGCGTATACACCAAATGGCAACAACAGCGTTATACATAGGAACAGCAAACATTTAATAAAACCGGAAGTAGAAATTCTCATAAGCAATCACTTAAATATCAGGGGGCTGGTATAAAACTCCCATAAAATTAAAGCGCGTTTGTAAGAATAGGCCTGAACACTTTGTTCAGTTCCAGAAGCTATAGTTCACTTTGTTCATGCAATGATTTGCCTGAATACTTTGTTCATTATACGGCTCAAAACTGTGCACAATGCCGCTCAGGCACAAAAAAAGCCTGCACAAGGCAGGCTCAAAACACATACATCATCAACTATTTATGATCAGTTAACTGGCAATACTGGTTACTTCTCCTTTATACTCCATTAAAAAACTTTTGAGATTAAATCCACCGGAGCGTACCAACTTCATAAACCGGTGATTGATATTTTTATAGAAGTCTGAAGAGGTATCCATATCAGGCATGGCCAGGTAACCGGCAATGGTATACGCTTCGATATAATGGAACTTCAGCTTTGCAGAAAGCTGCATTACATTTTCAATAACGGCCTCCGCTTCTACTTCTCTGCCTTGCAGGGCCATCACCTTTGCCGATACCAGATCGAGGCAAATTTGCATGTATGGGGTATAAGTGTGCTTGTTCTGCACAAAGTTTTCCATTAACTCATTGTACACAGCGGTTCCGGCCGGCACTTTACCTAAGGTTAACAGCGCATCGGCCTCGCTTACCTGCAAAAAGAACATAAAAGTACTATCTGCTGTATTATTCATTGCCAGGTAACGCTGCTTCAGCACCTTGACAAAACGAAGCAGTTTATGTTTGTTATCACTAACACCCGTTGTGCTTAAAGCCAGTAAATACAAAATATGGTCGGATGAGAAAGTTGCCGAAAACTTTTCCTGCCCGGGCGGATTAAAGCAAAAATGCGTAATCTGCCTTAATGCTTCTCTTCTTACAAAACCGTGTTTAAAGAAAGAATATATGGTTTCAATACAAAATAACGGATTGATAGAGAACTGGTAAAAGGCCTGCTCGGGAAACTGGCGTAGTGCTGCAATGCTTTTTTCTATAGCTGCACCATTTAATTGGACAATACCTAAAATACCCAAACAGGTATGTACCCATATTTTACTGGTATCTTCCAAATCCAAGCTGAGCATTCTCTCCAATATCTCTTCATACTCCGGCGAAAGAAATTCGACACCGAAAAAGTAAAAGAACAGATCCTGATGCCTTTTACAAAAAGTAAATTTAACAGGGTCCGTATTATAGAAAGGGATATACTTATGCTGAATAAGCTGGATTAAAAATTTGAGCAGGTGAATTTTGTCTGCTGCGCGCAGGTTTACCTTGGTAATATGCTTAAATATGCCAAATTGCTGCACTTTAATAGCATTAAAAATACACCACTTCAATACAGGCACGCGGTAAGCAGAATCAACAGTGGCATTCAAACGGTCTATCAAATCACCGTCGTGTTTGCCGTTGTTATAAAAAACCAGTGTTCTGGCCTGTGCATAGGTTAACAACCGCTTATGTGCAAATTCGATATATTTAAAATAACCGCCCTCGATGCTTCTATTCACTTCGCGTAAAAAACCAATACTGATCAGTTCATTATAGGCATCCCAAAGGCCTTTTAACTCTTCGTATACCCGCAATTTATTTACTACGAACTGACCGTCCAGCACGCTGCCACTGTCTAAAAGAATTTTAATAACCAGTACTTTTTCAGTGGCTTGACTGCTATTATAAATCTTATCCAGATAGTAAGATGAAATGACATCATATATACCAAAATAATCAAGCTTATTCAGGCAAAACTTGCCGACGTGTTTCTGGTAATAATATTGCAGAAATAACGGGTAGGAAAAAAAGGAAATAACTTCTGGATTAAGGTTTTTAACCAAATCCTGGGCGGGGTTTATTTTACGGCTTAATGCCTCTAACTCCTCTGCGCTGAAAAGCGGCAGGTTCGTTTCTTCATGCTTATCTTGCATAAAGCCCAAAAACCAGTTGTCCAACTGGTTTTCGATCACCAGGCGATTGCGGACGCTAACCCAGTTGGCCGGCCGCATGCTCAATATTATTTTAAAGTTTGGATGATCAGTATAGGAGGCGATAAGATCCATCAATAGATCAGTCATCAATTCGAATTCGCCCGGTTTAAAACGCTCTTTGTCGAAGCCATCAATAACCAGGTAAAACATCTTGCCGGCATCCTGCTCATCCGGCAACTCCGAAAAATCATTATCCTGAACGCTCATACCCATCATAGCTTTCAGCCAATCGTGCAAGCTGCCCGCATGGGTTTGTGTGGATAATACTTTGCTGCTCAGAAAAAGTACCCTGTCGGTTCCGCCGTTTGTAATGGTGCACAACTGCTCCTGCACCCAATGGCACAGGCTGACCGTTTTACCATAACCCGCCGGTGCTGTGATGACGGTTGCCGTTTGCCCGGAATGTAAAAACAGGTTCAGTTGATCTTGTACAATGGCTCGCTTTACCGTCAGCTTAAATGGTATTACCGAGCGGTTAACCAAAGATTGCAAGGTTCTTTGCGAAACTTTCAGCGTTTGATTCGTAGCAGAACACAACTCTTGCTCAGGCACTGCACCACGATCACTGACTGTTGCAGCCTGCTCATTTTGACAAAACTTCTCCCATCCTTCATAACCACAATACTCCGCCAGAATGTTCAGCGTATACAATGATGGAAGAAACTTACTGAAAGTAAATCCATAAATACGCTTCAATGTTGTATCACTGATCTGCTTGTTCGTTTTGCCGGAAATACGGGCTGATAAAAACCTGCAATCGCCGGGCGAAACTACCTTAATCCCGGCTTCTGTTAATACTTGCTGTTTAAGCTTCTCTAATACAAAAGGTAAAACTATCCTCATACGCAATGGCAAATATGCATACCCAATACTTGCGGTTTATAACCGGCAGTATTGAAAAGTATCTATATCCTATTTTAATGTTTAAAATGCTCTTTCTTTCTCACTTACATCCCCTCCATTCAAGCATTAGTTATAATTGGTTATTGGCAAAACAAGATAGATTAACGATGCAAAAAGCACTTATTCTACTGTCTTGATCCTATTACGAATCTACTTTTAAACAGTTTCGGTCAGAAATCTTCAGAAATAACACTTTTAAGAAAAACCTTTGTTAATCATTAAGAAACAGGGATTTAACACACATTATTCATATTGTTCATTTTGTGCAGTTTGTTCATTGCTGTTTTTTAACCTTTTATGAAATCCAATTCCTGATTTGTTTAGTACATACAGGAATAGCCATAACCTATACCATTACCATTCGTAGCCGATCTATTGAAATATTAGTTCTAACCTTAACTTTTACTTTATCAGCATGCGTATCATATCACAACAAGATCTTGACCTGTTGAAAGATGCCGTTTTAACGGCTGCTAACCTTAAAGCAAACACACCTGCGGTTTTTAAAGAACTCTCGCTGCTGATAGCCGACAAGACTAAAAAGCAGGTAAGCAACTCTACATTAAAGCGAATTTTCGGCTTTGCTGCTTATACCTTTCAACCTTCTCTGTACACTTTAAATGTACTGGCCGAATTTGCAGGGCATGAGAGCTGGACAAGCTTTTTGAATCAGCATAAACAACAGCAGTTGCCTGCTGCGCCAGCAATTCCGCCCAGGGATATGAATACGTTACAACAACGTGCGCTGGAAACATCCAAGCGTACATTGCAAGCACTCAAAAGTAAGTCAGGCATTCAATTTCCGCTTACCATTCCCCGCGACGTATTGCGAGAACACTTGGAAATATTTACACATAGCCCCTGTATAGGAACTGTTTTGGCAGCGCCCGCCGGCTATGGTAAAACCATTGCCCTATGCCACTGGGTAGATGAGCAAATTCAACTTAACCAACAACAAAACAACCCTGATATTATCCTTTTTATAAGCAGCCGGATGCTGAGTGCGGCAAATCAACAAGGTAATTTATATCATTGGCTGCTGTCTTTATCCGGAGCATCAACAGCATCTGAAGTTGAGCACGATGCCATCAAAGCACACCTGGCACGTTACAAGTTTCACCTGGTTATTGATGCACTGGATTTAACATCGCTACCGCCCGACCAGCTTGAAACAGTACAGCATCTTTTATTAGATATTATTGCAGTTTACCAGGAATCTGTCAACTTTAAGATCATTGTTACCATGCGTTCTGCAACCTGGATTAACTTTCGCCGGCAGTTGCAGGCCGAAAATAAGCTGGAACACTGGTATACGGGCTTTATGAGCGAAGAAAATCCAGACCGTAATTTACCGCTTCTTACAGCTTCGGAAATTGTGCAGTTGGGCAATAAGATCAAGCCCGGCCTGAAAATGACCTATGAACTTCACCAGGACATATTTCAGCTATTCAGTTACCCGCCGTTTTTCCAGTATTACTATCAGCAAAACTCAAAAGACTTCGTTTTGGACGAACTAAACGTTTTTGACACTTACGAAGTTATACATAGCTACATTGTTGACAAGATTTATACCGGCCGCTACAGTACAGAAAAGGTTTTATTACTGCAGGTAATTATTGAGCAGGGAAGATTCAGGGATAACAGGTTCTGCACCAATATACTGGCGGTTTATCCGGGAATAAAAGAGCTGAACAACGGCTACCAGGAACTCATCAGCACGGGTATTATACGTGAAATAAACCTGAGCAGCTCAACCGGGTATACAGAATGTATAGAATTTGTACATGAACGCATCCTGACTTATTTTACGGCCACTAAACTGATAGCCGAAAACCGGGACCGCTTCAACGGCGAACTTATTGATAAAATAAGCAATACGTTTAATGACAGGTTGCGGTTGCAGGTACTTAAATGGTGTATATTTATTGCCCTGAAAAATAATGAGCCTATTATTTTCAGTTACTTGCCAAGAATACAGCTTATTGCTTCGGAAAAAGCAACGCTCATTATGTTTTTGGCGAAGCTGGCAGACCAGGGGATACTAAGCGATACCGAAGATGGCGGCGGATTACCCTTTGATATTTCGAACCCGGAACTATTTCAGTACTTTTTCGGAATTGAATTCCTTTCGTCTGATTATGAAATAGCCTTGCAAAGCTTACTGAAACTAAAGCTACAGGATGCCAGTAAAATATGGATCTATACCTGTACAGCAATTATCCATGTAATATCATTGAATGCACCAGGTGTTGAAACCTGCATCAATGAACTAAAAAAGTTCCCGGCCAATGCTTATTTGCATTTCCAAATCAACCCGCTTAACTGCCTTGAGACACTGTATCATTTTTTAAAATTCAAGGTTGTAAAGAAAGAAGCTATTGCTGAAATTACCAGGTTTATATTTCATCCTGTACTGAAACGGCATCAACTGAATAAGCTCAGCTCAAACCACATCTTATATATGCTGGCCTTGGGCACCCTCATGATTTCGGCTAACCCAGCCAAGATGCTCCGCTTCATTTCGGTTTTACACCGCGTTCACCATAACAATCAGCAATTTCTGCCTCAATTCCACCTTGGTTTATTAATCAGTAAAACACACTTTCTGTTAGATTTAGGAAGGCAGCAGGAAGCGCTCAGCATCTTTGAGCTAATTATGCTTGATTACAAAGACGACCGTAATAAATTTACACCTTACATGAAATCGCTTCTGGATTTACTGGCCGCCCGGCTGATACCTTACAGCGCTGATAATAATTACATAGATGCCTCTGTGAAAGCGCTAACGCAGCCAAACACCGATAACACTTATAAATTGCTTCAGGTAAATGCGCTTTCTTATTACCTCACTAACCGGTATAAAGACCGGATGTCTGCCGACTATAAGACGCTGTATTTTAAGTTTATCAAACTTATGCGGTCTTCTGCCTTTAACCCTAAATCGTTTTTAATGAATTATGATCAAATCAAAGAATTGAACATGGACAGTGGCTCGCAAACAGAAACAGCTTCTACTTTCCCCTCTGCTTAATTTAATATGACTTTGCGATATGCATAAAGCAGACAGAATTGACGATGATATGCAACAGGTGTAATCTGACTACCTGAAATACACCTGTTAATTTACTTAAAAGCCTAAATGCCTTATAGGCATTTAGGCTTTTATTAAATTGTTTAGCTTAATAGCTATGCGTTGCAAAATAAGGCCTGTGGCTACTTCACAATTGGTGATTTTCTATATACAGGTTGCTCAACCTGAAAGGATAATCTTTTCCCTTTATTTGTTTTGTCGGTTTTACGCACTTCTTTCAGACTTGAAGGTGCAGAAAAATTATGCTGATATTCACGATACCAAAACAGTGCGATAAATACAAACGACAAGACAATCATAAAGCTCGCAACTTTTACATTACGCATTCTTTTTCTCATATCAACCCCAGCTTCCATAAAATTTTAATAATCTGTAATTTAGGTTTATTGCAGAATTTCCCTGAATTCTACATATCAAATTTCGATATACTTCATATTTTAACCTAATGGCATTTTGTTCATTTTAACTGCAAATGATCATAGTGCATGAATAGAATGAATGGGAAAACGGAATATAGTTTGAAGCACATCCAGCGCCAACGCTTTCTTGATCTGATTATCAGCAACTTGCATTTTTGTAAAGACAATGTCAGGATTCATCAACTTATAAGTAATTAGGCTTTTAACTAAAAGACTAACTATCAACCATAAATCTTTTAAGAACCTGTGCATAGCTTCTCCCGGCCATTTTGAATACCGTACTACTATTTAACTAACTCTTAAACAGGCTAAATATCAGTATTTACGTCAAAAACTACGTAATGCAAATCATCGTAGCTTTGTTCAAATTACACGTTTAAACATATAATGAAAAAGTTATTATTAATCCCCGTTCTTTTATTGATTTCGACATCTCTTTTTGCTCATGACATCCTGAATGCTGTAAAAAACAATGACCTGCCTGCAATTAAGTATTTGCTAAATAAAGGCTATAATATTAATGCTGCGAATAAAAATGGCGAAACGCCTTTGCTGCTGGCAGTGAAACTGCAAAATGAGCGTTTAGCTTATTACCTAATAGAAAAAGACGCCGCAATTAACCAAACAGACAAGCAAGGGTGTACACCGCTAATGCATGCCGTGCGCAACCAGAATAGCAAAATGGTAAAGATGCTGCTACAACATGGCGCTGATAAAGCTCAACAGGATGCATCACACAAAACAGCCTTGCAATATGCCAAACAAGCTAATAATACAGAACTTATTGAGCTGATTGGCGAATAATACAAACCATAACATGTTCATTACAAGAGTAACTTTAAAGGCAAGTCAATTCTTTATTCGACTTGCCTGTTTATTTTAATCTAAAGGTTCTTTAAAATTCCTTACCTAACTTTCTTTTCAGGTTATTGCTTGGCTAATTGAGTACATAGCTTCTTAATTTGGCCTAAGCCTTTCGTCTTTATAAGACGCGAATTTCATTTTTTATAAATAGTGCCCTTTCTGTTTTCTGGCTTAAGAGCTCAGCTATATATTGATTTGAAGTCATGAAACTTTCACACAACTCCGTTACTACACTCCCTCACATCTGGTGCTGCACCTAAAAACCTGTAAATAATTTTTGGCACTTACTATCTTGATATAATCCTAACATTGTGTTAAACCCGAAGTTTTAGGTTTGAGGCGATGTTTCACAGGTTACTTTCGGACGTGGATTTGTTAAGTAGGCTGCAGTCGGATGACCAGCAAGCCCTGCTGCTGCTCATGAAAAAGTACGACCGGCAGCTGTTCAGGCACATCTATCATAAAACCCGGTCGACCGAAAATGCACAGGAGGCCGTGCAAGACATCTTTATATCTTTATGGAATAACCGCTACTCCCTGGTTATTACCGATTCATTGTTACCTTACCTTTTCAAAGCCGCAAAGCATAAGGCACTCGATTTCTACATCAACAACAGCAGGGAAATAATTAGTTACGAAGCCCTATTACCCGAATATGACCACCTGCTGGTAATGCCGCCCGATGAAGCCGTTACCGAAACAGAACTGCAGGTGTGGCTGGCAAACGAAGTAGAAAAGATGCCGGAAAACGTCAAAAAAAGTTTCCAACTAAGCCGGCAGGAGCACTTGCCGGTGCGGGATATCGCTCAAAAGCTCTCCTTATCTGAACAAACAGTCCGGAACAATCTTTCTATCGCCGTTAAACACCTTATGATGCGGTTTAAAAGAATGGAAAGCTCTTTATTCTTAATTGTACTGATTAGGATTTGGCTTTCCGGCCGATAGAAGCACCCTTAACATCATCCTAATAAACTCTTCATGATTATTTAACGGTACAAACAGCCGTAACCGCCGATTATATGTACAGATGAACGCAAAAGAATCGGCACATATTAAGGAACTCCTACAACGCTACCAAACCGGCACAGCTACGCCCGAAGAGCGGGAACGAGTTGAGCGCTGGTACGCACAGATTAATCAAGCCGAGCCACAACTTATACCCTATGCAGATGAGGAACGCCTGATAAAAAACACCAGGCAACAAGTGCTTAAACAAACCAACGTAAAAGTTGCGAGCCTGCATATCATGCGGCATAACTACTTCAAAGTAGCGGCTGTATTATTGCTTATTCCTTTTGCATACGTGCTGTATTCGCAGTTAAAAAAAACCCAAACACCGACCTCACAGCAATTTACTACCGAGCGGGGTGAACGCAAAATCATTACACTGCCTGATAGTACCGAAGTTGTTCTTAATGCATCCTCCTCACTTGTTGTGAACAATGATTTTGGCACGAAGTTACGCCGGGTAAGCCTATCGGGCGAGGGATATTTCAGGGTAAAGCACGATGCCAGCCGGCCATTCATCATCCAAACCGGCAGGTTACAAACCCGCGTTCTGGGTACCGAGTTTGATGTACATGCTTATAAGAATGAATCTAAAATCAAAGTAGCTGTTGTAAATGGCCGGGTAAAAGTGAGCGAAGAAAGGCAGCACAAGCTACAACAGTTAGGAGAAGTACTAACGCATAACCTGCTGCTGGTATACAACACCAAAACCCAGCGTCATGCTATCAGAACCGCCGATGCCGAAAAGCTGAGCGCCTGGCAAAACGGTGAACTTTATTTTGAAGATGCCAGCATTGGCGAAATAACCGCTACGCTATCGCGGCACTACAATACCAGCATTAAACTTAATGGTCAGTCCAAAGCTAACTGCCGCTATACCATTGGCTTTTCGCGTCAATCATTAAACAAAGTACTGGCCGTGTTAAGCCAGCTTACTGGTATGCATTACCAGATACAACCCAATCAAGTAATAATTCAAACAGATCAATGCCATTAGCCATGTAACGCCATAAAACAGAAACAGGCCGGTGCGCTAACACCTGCCTGCTTTAAGGACTGCTGAAGCAGCGGGCCTTGTTATTTCACACGATTCCGAAAATCATATTAACAACAGAGTAAAAATGAGAAATCTTTATCACAAAATCCCGGTCAGAAAAATTTCTGTTTTCCTGGTCATGCTCGTGATGTCAACCATCATCACTACACCTTCTTTTTCTGCCGAAGGGCAGAGCATGAACAGCATGCGCATTAGCCTTGCTGTGAAAAACGAAAGCATTAAAAACGTGCTCCGTATTATTGAACGCAAAACAGCATTCAAAATTGGTTACAACTCCAGCAACTTCAACCCCGATCGTACCGTTAGTTATCAGGCTAACAACGCATTGCTGATCGATGTTTTAAAACATTTGCTTAAAGGATACCAGGGAAGCATAAAACAGGTTGATGAGCAGCATATTTTGTTACAGGTTGAAAAAGAAAAATCGGTAGTAGCCGCACCTGTTAACGCTGCACAAGCTACGGCAGCAAAACCGGTGAGCGGTACCGTGCGCGATGAGCGAGGCGAAACCCTGATTGGCGTAAATGTTACCGTAAAAGGAACATCAACCGGTACCACAACTAACCTGAACGGCCAGTATACCATTAATGCTGACGAGAATGCCATATTGGTTTATACCTACATGGGATTCGACAGCCAGGAAATTGCCGTAAAAGGCCAATCCAATATTGATATAGTGCTAAAAGCCAACAACCAGTCATTAAAAGAAGTGGTGGTTGTAGGTTACGGTACCCAAACACGTGCTACCATAACCGGCGCCATAACCAGTGTAGGTTTGGATAAACTTACATCACGCTCGTTCCGTAACATGCAGGAAGCGTTGCAAGGCAAAGCACCCGGCGTTGTTGTAAATAACAACGGTGGCGATCCGACAGCTACCCCACAAGTAAACATCCGTGGTATAGGTGGTATCAACGGCGAGCAGCCGCTATATGTAGTGGATGGTTCGATATATTCTTCTGGCACCCCAATACTCAATCCTAATGACATTGAGTCGGTTTCAGTGCTAAAAGATGCTTCCGCTTCTATTTACGGTGCGCGTGCATCAGGCGGGGTTATACTGATTACCACCCGCAAGGGTACCAAAGGCAAACTGGCTATTACATTTGACGCCAAATACGGTTTTGAATCGGCATGGCGCACTTTGCAGCCGTTAAACGCAAAGGAATATGCTGATGTATATAACCTGGCTACCGATAATGCAGGTAGAAAAAGAATTCCGGCATTTGATGCTGCTGCTAATCCGGATGGCCAGATAACCCGTACCAACTGGGTGGATGAAATTTTCAGAACGGGCCATACACAGGACTATAATATTGGCTTAAGCAGCGGTAATGAAAATTCCAACTTTTACATGAGCTTCAATTACCGTAAGGGTGAAGGCATTCTGTTAAACACTTTTGCTGAGCGTTATGCGTTCCGTATTAACTCTGATCATAAGGTAAACAAATGGCTTAAGGTAGGCGAAAACCTATCATTCACCAACACCAATGGCAGAGGTACCAATACGTTTAGCGGTTATACAGGCGCCATACAGGCGGCCATTTTTTACCCGCCAAGCATCACGCCACGTACCGAAACGGAGGCCTACTCTGGCCTGCCTATTCAGTTTGCCGCAGGCTATGGTGATGTGGTTAACCCTGTAGCTAATCTGGAACGTATTGATAGCAGCAACCCTATCAATACCATTATTGCCAATCCATATCTGGAGGCTTACATTTTACCGGGTTTAAAATTCCGCTCCAATTACTCAATCACCAAAACGTTTAATTATTTCAAAAAATTCAGCCCCATCGTACCTGAGGTTGGCAAGCCAAACTTAACCAACACCCTCGAAGAATCATCATCAACACAAAACAGTTTCCTGGCAGAGCAGACTTTAAATTACAACAAATTGTTTGGCAAGCATCATATTGATGTACTGGCGGGTTACACCTACCAGAAAGATTCAAACCAGGGATTGTCTGCCACACTTTCGGGCTTTGGTAACGAGAATCCATTATTCCGCTATTTTAGTAACGGCACAGGTACCCTGGTGAGACCATTTGATTACAGATCAAACAGCACAGTGATTTCCTATTTGAGTAGGATAAATTACGATTACGATGGTAAATACCTGTTATCGTTAACTGGCCGCCGTGACGGCACTTCGCTGGTTGCGCCACAAGAACATTTCCAAAACTTCGGTGCCATTTCGGGCGGATGGGTAATCAGCCGCGAGAACTTTATGCAACCCGTTACCTGGTTAAGTAACCTGAAGGTAAGGGCCAGCTACGGGATATTAGGTAATCTCTCTTCAGTAAGTACCAGCGCGGTATTCCCGAACCTGAATCCAGGCATCGCTTATTTAGGGGCCGACCCTACACTGGTTAACGGCTATTACAGTTATGACCGCCCTAACCCGAACCTAACCTGGGCTAACTCTAAGCAAACTGATATCGGTTTGGATTTAGGCATCCTGAATGAACGCGTTACTTTAACAGCCGATTACTTTGTTAAAAATACCGGAAACATGCTAACGAGCATCCCTGCTGGTATGGGTATAGGTTCTATTTGGGTAAATGGAGGCAAGGTGCGCGACAGAGGCATTGAACTGGGCATCAATTACAACAGTGATGTTAAAAAAGATTTTCATTATAGTATTGGTGGTAACCTGAGCACCATTAACAATAAGGTAATCTCTTTACCTAACAACGCCACCAGACTTAACTACATCGGGCCAAGCGTAAGAGGACTTTTATCACCAATCCAGGTAGAAGTTGGACAGCCGCTTTACTCTTACTACTCCATCAAAACCGATGGTCTGTTCCAAAGCCAGGATGAGGTAAATAACCATAAGGCGGCAGATGGCACCTTAATTCAGGCTAATGCCAAGCCAGGCGATATTCGCTTTGTTGATGCTAACGGCAACGGAAAAATAGATGATGGCGACCGTCAGTTTTTGGGCAGTGCTTATCCCAAGTTTTCTTACGGTTTGAGCTTTAATGCCAACTATAAAAACTTTGACCTGAACATATTTGCTCAGGGCGTACAGGGTAACAAGCTATACAACGCTCTACGTTACACCAGTTTAAGCACAGGTGGATTAGGCCAAAACTACAATTTATTGAAAGATGTATTAAATGCCTGGACGCCGCAAAACACAAACACCGACATACCACGCGTTACTGCCAGCGACGATAACGGCAACTATGGTACCAACTCCGATTTTTACATACAGAGTGGTTCATACCTGCGCATCAAAAACGCAACGCTGGGTTATACATTTTCACCCAAACTTTTAACCAAAGCAGGCATAAGCAGTTTGCGTATATACTCAACGGCCAACAACCTGTTCACCTTCACCAAATACAAAGGATTTGACCCGGAAGTTGGCTTTGATAACTACGGTATTGATGTAGGCCGCTACCCGCAATCACGGTCATTCATTTTTGGTATTAACCTCACTTTGTAAACAAGTAACTATCCCGACAAGAGCATGAAAAAGATTATAAACAATGTATTAATTCTATCAGTAAGCTTACTGATGGGCGCTTGTTCCAAAAAGCTGGACATCCTGCCAGAAGGTACGGTATCAGAGAACAATTTCTGGCTAACTCAAGCTGATGCGGAACAGGGCGTAAACGCCATGTACGAACCATTTGACGGTGAAGAGTTTTACGGCCGTGGTTATATGTGGTTCATTAACGCCAGCGATGATATGGTTACCGGCCGTATTAACACTAATGCCGATGCCATTAAGAACTTCAGCAGCACCTATTATTCCAGCAGCTATACGGTTAACCAGTGGGACATGCGTTATTCCGTGATACGACGCGCAAATGACGTAATCAACAAGATTCCGGCCATCAGCATGGACGGTTCATTGAAGAACCGCCTGCTGGGCGAAGCCTATTTTTTGAGCGGCCTGATGTATTTCCAGATGGCTTACAACTATGCGGATGACCGCGCTGGTATGCCTATCATTACCCGCGGAAACAACAATGATCCCAACCCTACCCCGCGGGCGGCTAACATCACCGAAAATTACAATTACATTGAAAGCGAGCTTAAAAAAGCGGCTAACCTGCTGCCGTATCTTGACCAGCTGGGCACAGCCAATTACGGCCGTCCGCATAAAGTAGCGGCCTGGGGGTATCTATCTAAAATGTATTTGTACAAGAAGGATTATGCCAATGCCGAAAAATATGCCGATTCGGTTATGACCTTTGGGAAACGGGCGCTGCTTAATAATTATGCTGACGTATTTAAGGCGGCTAACAATTACAGTTCAGAGTATATTTGGTCGGCGGTAAGCACTACCAAAGGCGCTTCGGGCTGGGGCAGCATATTACCGGGTGTTATGCTCGAAAATAAAGGCTGGGGCAAGTACAATGGCTGGGGCTACTATCAACCTACCAAAGAGTTGTATGATGCGTTTGAAAACGGCGACCAGCGCCGCGAGGCAACCATTCTGAAACCCGGTGATAAGTTCACCTATTTGGGTGTGGAAACCACTTACAGTTCTGTGAATAGCTTATCGGGCTACCAATTCAATAAATACATGGACCCTTTTAAGCCGGCAAATGCTATCGGCAGTACCATAAGTTCAAACGGCGACCATCCGACCACCAACTTAAACGTGCCCTTGCTACGTTATGCAGAGGTGATTTTGATTAAAGCGGAAGCCGAATTAATGCAGGGTAAAAATGCGGATAAGGAAATCAACATGATTCGCCAGCGGGCAGGTTTACAACCGATACAAGGCGCCAACATGGCCGAACTGAAGAGGCAGCGCCGTTGCGAGCTGGCCGGCGAGTGGGCCGACCGTCATCGCGACCTGGTGCGTTGGGGCGATGCGCAGGCTGCTTATGCGCAACCCTTGCATGGCGTAAACGGACAGGTTATTTGGCCGGCGCGCAATTTCAACCCGTCGGTGCACCATGTGTGGGCTGTACCTCAAAAAGAGATTGACAGAAGCAACGGTGTGATTAAACAGAACCAGGGCTGGTAATTTCGTTAAATTTAACAGATCGCGGGTTTATGACCCGCGATCTGTTTTTAATCCTATTTATACTTTGAAAAAGAACCTTTTACTTTCCTTATTGGCGCTTGGCTTAAGCCAGACGGGAGTTTTTGCGCAGTCGCTAAATGCTAACCGTGCGCATAGCCATAACGATTACAAGCAAAACATCCCATTCTTACAAGCTTATTATTCCGGGGCCGGTTCTATTGAGGCCGATGTATTTTTGCTGAATGGTAAGCTTTATGTAGCACATGAGCGTAACGAAATTGCCGAGGGTCGTACGCTTGATGAGCTTTACCTGAAACCACTGGCTGCGTTGTTCCGTAAAAACGGCAACCGCCCGTATGCAGATTCCACCCAAAGCCTGCAGCTGGTGATTGATATTAAGGAGGATCATGCACATGTAATACCGGCTTTAATCAACGAGCTGAAACCTTACCGCGATGTATTTACCAGCACTGCCAACGCACACGGTGTAAAAATTGTACTAAGCGGCGATATGCCGCAGCCTGCACAATACAGCCAGTATCCTGCCTATATTTCTTTTGATGGTCGCCCAAATATCAATTACACGCCTGACCAGCTAAAGCGTATTGCCATGATTAGCGATGAGTTGAGCACTTACACAGTGTGGAATGGAAAAGGTACGCTCACCCCGCCCGATTCTGTAAAAATTACTGCGCTGATTAATGCGGCGCACCAACAGCACAAACCCTTCCGCTTTTGGGCTACGCAGGATAGCCCAAACACCTGGATCCAACTCGAAAAATTAGGTGCAGACTGGATCAATACCGATCACCCGCAGCAGGTACACGACTTTTTCATCAACCGCAATAAGCTGGAATACAACAACCCTACCCCTTACCCAGTTTATCATCCTACCTATAAAACCGATGGCACGGCCAAAAAAGTAAAAAACGTAATTCTTCTTATTGGCGACGGCATGGGGCTGGCGCAGATACAAGCAGGGTTAACCGCCAACCATGGGCAGCTCAATATGCTGCAGTGCCATTACGCCGGCTTTTCGCAAACATGTGCCGCCAATTCCGACAATACCGACTCGGCGGCCGGCGCTACCGCCATGGCCTGCGGACAAAAAACCAACAACCGCTACATTGGCGTCAATACACAAGGTCAACCCCTGGTTAACTTACCCGATACACTGGCACATTACGGCATTAAAAGCGGCATCATCAGCAGCGGCGATATTACTGATGCTACACCGGCAGGTTTTTATGCGCACCAGTCAGAACGTTCATCATCCTTACCCATTGCCGCCGACTTTTTGCAAGGCCATGTGGATGTGCTGATTGGTTCTAACCAGAAAAGCTTCTTTAACAATACAGACAAACAGCTAACAGCAAAGCTGCAAGAGAAAGGCTACCACATCAGCACTTCACTATCTGACTTAGCCACTGCTAAATCTGCTAAACAAGTAGTATTACTACCTGATGCGGAAACCCGGCCGATAAAAGATGGCAGAGGCGATATGCTGGGCCAATCGCTCAAGCAAACGCTGCGCTTATTGGCAGATAACAAAAAAGGGTTCTTTATTATGGCCGAGGGTGCTCAGATAGACTACGGCGGCCATGCTAACAATTTACCATATGTAATTACCGAACTACACGATTTTGATAAAACGGTAGCGGAGGCCTTGAAGTTTGCCGATGCAGACGGCGAAACGTTGGTAGTAATTACTGCCGATCATGAAACCGGTGGCTTAAGCCTATTAGATGCTTCGACAGCTAAAGGCATGGTACTGGGCAACTTTAGCACCAACGACCATACCAGCATCAACGTACCGGTATTTGCTTACGGGCCCGGAGCCAGCGAGTTTATCGGCACTTATCAAAACACCGAAATATTCAATAAAATTCTGAAATTGATGGCCCAAAGCCATAAGTAACATTTGCATCCGCATGGAAAGAAGATCTGCACTTAAAACCTTAGGCGGCCTGGTTGTAGCACCCCAGCTTGCCTTAGCCACATCGCCAACCGAAAAGAAACGGGTGCTTCGGGTTGCACACATTACCGATGTGCATTTAAAGAATGAGTTAGGTGCACCCGAAAAGTTTGTTAAGTGCCTGCACCACCTGCAAAAACAGCAACCCAAGGTTGATATGATTTTGAACGGCGGCGATATTGTTTTTGATATGAACAAGGAAAACCTTAGCACCATCAACAAACAATGGGAGCTTTGGCATGGTATTGTAAAATCAGAGTGTAGTTTGCCCATGCGCTATTGCCTGGGCAATCATGATATCTGGTGGTATGAGAACAACAAAGGGACGGCTGTGTATGGTAAGCAGTATTCGCTCGATCAGCTTAAACTTTCCAAGCCCTACTACAGCTTTACGCAAAACGGCTGGAAGTTTATTGTGCTGGATAGCGTGCACCTGGACATTGACGGCACCTGGTATATCGGCAAGCTTGGCGACGAGCAATTTACCTGGCTACAAAACGAATTACAGCAAACCAATCCACAAATGCCGGTACTGGTATTGTCGCACATCCCCATCCTTACGGCTACGTTAATGGTTGAGGACAATATTGTGAACAAATGGCAAATGCTGGGCGGCGATATGCATACGGATACAGCCAAAATTATTAACCTGTTTTACCAGCACCCCAATGTAAAGCTATGCCTGAGCGGCCACATACACCTGCGCGATAAAGTGGTATACAACAATGTAACCTACATTTGTGATGGTGCCGTAAGCGGCGCCTGGTGGAATGGCAACCGAAGGGAAACCGCACCGGGCTATGGCATTATTGATTTATACAGTGATGGTAGTTTTGAAGAGCAGTATGTTAATTACTTATAAAAGCAAAATAGCAACCACAAGGCACTTGCTGCCGGTGGTTGCCTCGCAAAATTAGTACTTAATCATTATTGAATTTTTATACTAAGGCCTTTAATGGTTTGCCACCCTTCTTTATCGGTAAGGCGTATCAAAAAGTGATAATCGCCGGGATCAATATCAGCTGGTACATTAATTTCGGCATTTACCTGATAAGAGGTTTGGCCGGCAGGGATAGAGAAATCTTTAATCAACAGAAAAGGCTTCACAGGAGTTTTAATGGGATCCATGCCACAATCAGAAACCTCGGTACTGTGCGTATGATGGTCAAAGTTGTGATGGATATCCACGCTTACCGAGCCTAACTGGGCGTTATCTGTCAGGTTAGCTTTGAAGTTGAACTTCTGGCCCCGTTTTACCACGCTGCACTGCTTTGGAAACGCATCTGCCGTGCTGATGTCAATAACCGGGTATTCGGTATCTATTTTCTCGTTACTATCTTTTTTACAAGCGCCTGCACTAACGATAAAAATGAGGCACAAAGCGATCAGCTGTCTTTTCATAATATTGTTTAATTAATAAATAACTTAAGCAGGCCGGAGCAATAAATTGCCCGGCCTCTTGGTCGATAAGTTCTACAGATACTTAGATTTACTTAAAGCACCCGTTACAGATCAGGGTTTATCAAAATGCTCTTCAAATTCGTTTTCTTTACCTGCCTGGTCAACCACTTTCAGGTGCACATGGTAGTGGCCTTTATGGGCAGCGGTAACATCAACATGTTTGTGCAGGTTGTAACTGGTTTGGCCAACCATGGCAGCATCGGTATACACAAATTCCTTTTCAAAGCCATCGCCATGCACTTCAATGGTTATACTGGCAATTTTGTTAGGTGCTTTAATAGCAGCTTCGGCGTGCAGATCGTTGCCGGCTGCATTCAGGCCAACTTCAAAACCGGTAACCGAGGGCAGTGTAGGGTCTGATTCTAATTTCAGTTCTGATTCGGCTTCGGTAACCTTACCATTAGCATCGGTTACTTTGATGTGCACGTGGTAATCGCCCAAAGCAGCATCGGCAGGAACGTCAACATGTTTATGAAATTCAGCATTTTTTAAACCTGCCAGGCCCTCTGTGTAGGTGGTATTTACTTTCCATCCGGTACCACTTTCGGGATGAATGTCTAACACTACACTGGCGATATTTGCCGAAGCCGTAATTTTAGCTTCCAGATGCAGGTCATTACCTGGATGGGCAATTTTATTGTTGCCAATGCCAATCTCCAGCCCTTCAATAGTTGGTGCAGTGGCATCTTCGTTTTTATTGTCATCCTTTTTACATGCCGAAAAGGCTGCGGCGACAAAGAAAAGCACAGCAATGAGTTTGTTGTTTTTCATGATTTTGCTTTTTGTGTTAAATTGATGTTTATTACTTATTTGTTAATTTTTAGATGAAACAAGCTGAAAAGGCACTTTTAGCGACAGTATGATGTTACGACCGGCCTCGGGCAGGTTAATGAGCCGGTAAAAGCTGGTATGATTCAAATAGCGGGTATTGAACAGGTTTTGTGCCTGCAAGCTTACCATCACAGGCTGGTTGTATAACCTGATGCGGGTTCCCGCCTGTACGTTTACAATATTGTATCCTGGTGACACCAATTCGGGCGGTACGATACGGTTTTGTTTAGAGGTTAACCGGTAATCAACCGATAGGTAGGTGTTGTTTAGCCCTCGTATTACCTGCGGCGACCATGTCAGATTGAGCAGCAATGATGCCGGCGGCGAAAAGGGCAAGGTGAATCCCTTTTTATCGCCCGATAGCTGGCGTGCATACACATATTCGCCCAACGCCTCCGCAGTCAGGCTTTTAAGCAGCTGGTATTTAACATCCACTTCGCCGCCATAGCGCGCAACACGGCTTTGTGTATATTGAAATACCTGGTTACCGGCACCGTAGAAGTAATCATGTGCCGAGGTTGGATTCAGGTAGATATAGTTAGAGAAATAGTTGTAAAAAGGGCTTACCTGAACCGACCATCTGTTATGTGCAAAGCCCACGCTCAGATCGGCTTGGTAGGATTGCTCGGGCGACAAATCAGCATTACCTTTTTCATAACTGAAGTAATGATAATTTACGCCATTGGCACCCAACTCCTTGGCAATAGGCATCCTGAAGCTTTTACCTACATTGGCTTTGATGGTAAAGTCTTCCAGATTATAGTTCATACCAACCGACCACACCAGGCTGTTGAAAGTTCTGGTCTTATTATCAGCCCGTACCAGGTACTCGGGCGTTCTGGTATTATCCTCGTCGCGGTATGACGGAAACCAATCCGCATAGCGGAACATGTTTATCCGGCCATAATCATACCGCAATGCGCCATGCAATAGTATACGGTCATTCAACTCAAACTTGTCGTATACAAAAGCGCCAGCCAGCGTTTGGTTAAAGGCCGGTACTAAAAAACTCCAGCCGCTTCTGTCATTGTCTTGATACTCGCCATTGATGCCGGCAGTCACGGTGTGCTTACCAAGCGATATTACATCTCTGAAGTTTAACGAATACACATGTTTATCAAACTCCCGCTCCAGCGTAGATGGGATGCGAACGCGCATGCTATCGGGATAATTGGGCGGCATGTAGCCATGATTTATATAGTTGCTGAACTCTTGCCTGAAATTGCGCTGGTATCCCAGCTCCATTTCCAGCTGATGATTTTCCACATGATAAGTACTGCGGTTGATAACCTTGAAGTGATTTACCTCCTGGCTGGGCAACTGCACATCACGGCTGGAACTATCGTGCAACCGGGTATCAACCTGCCGCGGTTCCAAACCATGTGCATTAGCAAAAAAGCCGCTTTTACTGTAAACGTTACTTACATAAAATACCGAACGAAAACGATCACTAACATATCCGGTACTAAAATGCAGGCCGGTTTCGGTTCCGGCAGTGTTACGCAGGTGATTTTTATATAACGAAACCGGATAGTTGTAAACGGAAACCTTATCAGTTGGTACCCGGTAATCACCATAATTCTGGTAAGTTGCCCTTGCATCAAAAAACCATACCTTACTACGCCCATACAGATTGACCGAGGTGCCGTACAGGTTATTATTCGTTTTACCAATCAGATCAACCGAGCCACCCATGGTATGGGCAGCTGGTATAGGTGCCTGCTTTACATTAATCACACCGCCAATAGCGTCGGACCCATATATAAATGAGGCTGCACCTTTAATAATCTCCACCTCGCCGGCGGCAAACTGGTCTAACTCCAGCCCATGATCGGCACCCCACTGCTGGCCTTCATGCTTCACGCCTTTATCAACCACTACAACACGGTTAAAACCTAAACCGCGTATAAGCGGCTTAGATTGCCCCGAACCAATGCCTATGGTTTTGATACCGGGCAGTCGCGATAGGGTTGCCATCAATGATCCGCCCAGGTTGCGCTGTATAAAGTCGCTGTTTACTACCTCTACGTTTAACGATTCTTCTTTCTTGCGCAGCTGTGCATATTGGTCTGTTATCACCACATCATGCAAATGATGCCGCGATGGGGTTAGTATAAGCACGATGGGTTGTGTAACCGGCAAATAAACCGTAGCTGTAGCCGTATGATAACCATCAGTAGATGCAGAAACATTATAATTACCCCCACTCAGGCCGGTAAACCGGAAATTCCCCGCAGAGTCGGTTAAAAGGGTCCGGGAACCGGGTTGCAGAATTACTTTTACCGCTTGCAAAGGCCGTTGCGCTACGTTGCGAACGTTGCCCGACAGGGTTAACTTTTGAGCCTGAGCACTGCCCAAGCAGAGCAGATACAGGCAAATCATACCAATAAACTTCATTAGCCGCAAAGCTGATGCAAGCCATCACAAGCACAGAACATGCTTAAGCCAAGGCCTACACCGAACAGGTGTTAATTAAAATGAATAAAAATGGAACTATTGCAGCGGTTGGAACCAACGGCTACATCAAAATACAGGAGGTACAGACAGTGTACTCCTTAGCAGGAAATAATAGGAGGACCCTTGTTGGTAAAGCCCTGAAGCGTGAATTTATAAATACCGGCATACACACGATGACCTAAAGTGACTGCTTTAGGCATGGGCACGGTAAGCACCGGCGGATAAGAAACATGCAGCTCGCTACCATGCTTATGCGCATAATAATCACAAAGCTTACATTTATCGGACGCAAAAACATACTCTTCGTCAGTACCATCATCATCCGATTGCTCGGTTTTTACAACCCGTGTATGGCTGTGAAATGCCTGCACTACCGAAATAGACACAAACAGCACCACCATCAGGCATGCTAACGCCCGACTAAAAATGCTGATATGTTTGTTTCTGTGCTCTTTCACAATTGCAACAAAATTGCATCTTTTAATAGTATTTGACAAGTATCTTTCTAAAATTTATTCAATACGCAAGAAGCATTCGTTTTAAAACACTGAAAATCAGAGCTAAATATTGCGCAACATTAGAGTTATCAGCATTGCCTTCACCAAAACAGTTGTAGTATGTTTTTATAAGAAGAGCCCAATGCCATAGCAAGATTGTTGGTTAGATTTAAATACTTAAAGATACCTTTGCAAAAACGTTAATACTGTTGTAATGACCTATAAAGAAAAACTCGAAGCCATTCGCGCGCAAATGAAAGCCCATGGCGTAGATGCTTATATTATTCCGTCAGCCGATCCGCACATCAGCGAGTATGTGCCCGATCATTACAAATGCCTGCATTTTGCTTCCGGCTTTACCGGATCGGCAGGTACACTGGTAATTACGCATGATTTTGCCGGGTTGTGGACCGATGCCAGATATTTTGTACAGGCTGCCGAACAGTTGCAAGACACCGGTTATGAGCTGATGAAATTAAAAGTGCAGCACACGCCCGAATATATTGACTGGCTGCATGAGGTAATGGCCGATAATGCTGTTATTGCTTGTGATGACCGCATGCTTTCTGTAATGTTGGGCGAACTTTTAGAAAAACAACTGGCCGACAAAAACATTCAGCTTAAAAGCTATGATTTTTTAAATGATATATGGGCTAACCGGCCACCATTGCCTGCCGAAAAAGCTTTTTTAATTAATGATAAGTATACAGGCGAAGCTACTACTGCAAAATTGAACCGGTTAAGAGCTGCGCTGAAAAACTACAGGGCAAACTACCATTTGGTGTCATCATTAGATGATATTGCCTGGCTATTTAACATCCGCGGTAAAGATGTAAGCTATAACCCCGTTGTTTTAAGTTTTGCGTTGGTAAGCCAAACAGATGCCACGCTTTTTATCACCCCCGATAAATTATCGGAGCAGGATGAACAACTCTTGCAACAACAAGGCGTTACCCTACTGCCTTATGAGGCTATTGATAAAGCACTGGCCAGCATACCGCAAAACAGCAGCATCTTAATAGACCCTAAACGTAATTGCTTTGGCTTGTATAAACTATTGCCAAAAGGCGTACATATTTTACAGGACATTAATCCATCCACTAACTTCAAAGCAGTTAAAAACCAAATCGAAATTGAAAGCATGCGGGCTACCATGCTGAAAGATGGGGTTGCCATGACCCGCTTTATGAAGTGGATTGAGGACAACATCAGCAAAACACCAATCACCGAACTCTCTGCGGCTGAAGTGCTACAAAATTTCAGAGCCGAACAAGAAGGCTTCTCCGGCATCAGCTTTAATACAATCAGTGCTTATAAAGAACATGGTGCACTGCCACACTATGCCGCTACGCCCGAGAGCAACAGCGAGGTTAAACCTGAAAGTTTATTCCTGGTAGATTCGGGCGGCCAGTACTTTTACGGCACTACCGATATTACTCGTGTTATACCAATGGGTAACGCTACAGCCGAAGAGCGGGCTGATTATAGCTTGGTGTTAAAAGCCATGATTGAAGGATCAATCACCCGTTTCCCGAAAGGCACGCGCGGCTATCAGATTGATGCCATTTGCCGCAAGCCATTATGGGATTATGCTATTAATTATGGCCACGGCACAGGGCATGGTATCGGCTTTTATCTCAATGTGCATGAAGGTCCGCAGGTATTAAACCCTACCAATGCACCGGTTGCGTTGGAACTAGGTATGATTACGTCTATAGAACCTGGTGTATATCGTCCCGGCAAACATGGCATCCGGATAGAGAACCTGGTTTTAACGGTACAAGATCAGGTGAGTGAGTTTGAAGAGTTTTATGCCTTTGAAACGCTTACCCTGGCTTTTATTGACACATCGCTGGTAGAAAAGGATTTGCTGGAACAAAGGCACATCAACTGGCTTAACCAGTACCACCAAACAGTATATGAAAAACTGAGCCCGTACTTAACCGCCGAAGAAAGCGGTTGGCTTAAGGAAAAGACAACAGCTATTTAAAAAGCAAAAAGGGAGCAATTAGCTCCCTTTTTTGTTTAACGCCAAAATCAACAATGTGATCGGTTGTTATACAAGGCTTAAATAATACGTAGAGTTAATGTGTACTAAAATTAAATCTTAGATAAAAAGTTTTATGTGGACATTTTAAACTAATCAGTTGAATGCTTTACCTAAATAAGTTTACAGAAACTTAAATCTGATTATAGCGATAGTTAATTTGCTTTTTTACAAAAAGTAATATTATTTTACCATTGCTTAAGGGGTTAAGCCTCTATAGCCTACCAATTACATCTATGCTTATTGAGACATTTGCTAATGAGAAGGCGTTGTTGCAACAAGTTGCTGCAGGTAATGAGCAGGCTTTTCGCTGCCTGTTTATGCAGTATCACCAGTTGCTGGCAACTCACATATACCGCATTACCGAATCAGCCGAAGTGGCAGAGGAGATCGTACAGGATGTTTTTTTAAAAATATGGCTTAACCGCCATACGCTGCTCACCGTGGCTAATTTTAAAGCGTACTTATTTGTAGCATCCAAAAACCATGCGTTGAATGAGCTACGCAAAATAGTACGTGAGCGCATAAAGCAGAATAGTTATATTACTGAAGCTATCCGGCATAATAACGAATTAACAGAAGTTAACCATACTTATTATGCCTTGCTCGATAAAGCTATTGACCAGTTACCGGCTCAGCAAAAAAAGGTATACCTTTTGAGCAGACATGAACGGCTTAAATATACCGAGATTGGCCAGCGCTTAGGTATTTCAACCGAATCGGTTAAAAAATACCTGCAACTGGCCAAATCGTCCATCAACGGTTTTTTGCTTAAAAACCAAGAGGTTAGTTTATCCTTGTTATTGATCATAAAATTTTTATAATTTTTTCTGAGCAGGCATACCCCCTTTTTAGCACGCGTATGTGTCTTTAAGAATAGAGAGCCCCCCGGCTACTGATTAACCAATTGCCCTAACAGGTTTTATTCTTGCATGAACAATAAAAAATTCAGGTTATTATACCTGTTCGATAAGTATTATAAAAAAACGGCATCATCCGCTGAGATTGGTGAGTTGTTTTATTTATTGAACCTGGACAGGCATGATCGTGAAACAACCTTATTGCTTAAAAAAGCATGGGATGAACTACAGGCCGACACGAAGATCATACCTGCAGAAAAAAGCGAGGCTATACTAAATAACATCTTGCATAAAGCAAATCAACCGTTACTAATCAGTACACCCCAATCCAATCCTAAATCAAACTTGTGGTTAAAGCTCAGCATAGCAGCTTCCGTTTTGCTGGTTGGTGGGTTAACCGTATTCATAAAATTTAAAGCGTCAGATCAAACCCTACCTAAGCATAGGATAGCTAAAGTAGAAACTACCTCACAGCATGAGCGCCACCCCGTTCTGAAACTATCGAACGGAACGATGATTGTTTTGGACGAAGCGCATAAAGGCTTGCTCAGCAAGCAGGGCGGTGTTGAAATAAGCAAGAGTAAGGAAGGCATGCTGGTATTTAACACGATCAGCCATAACACTGCAAAAACAGTTTACAGCACCATAGCCACGCCGGCCGGCATCCAGTATCAGGTTGTATTGCCCGACGGATCAAAGGTGTGGCTTAATGCCGCAAGCTCTTTAACTTTTCCATCCAGCTTTACCGGCAAAACCCGCAATGTACAGGTGGCGGGCGAGGCCTACTTTGAGGTTGCAAAGAATGCAAAGCAGCCATTCGTTGTTCAATCGGGCCTTACGCGCATCCAGGTAGTGGGAACACATTTCAATGTGCGTAATTATGAAAACGAGTCTGCCGCAAAAACCACCTTGTTGGAGGGCGGCATCCGCATTACCGATGGCCGGGACGAAAACATTTTAAAACCAGGCGATCAGGCTTCTATCCGTACTAATAGCAGCATGCAAATTGAACGCGATGTAAACACCGCCGAAATTACCGGCTGGAAAAACGGCGTGTTTGTATTTGATGATGCAACCATAAGTGAAGTGCTGCAGGAGGCTGCAAGGTGGTATGATCTGAATATTATTTACCAGGGCAAAATACCCGCAAAAAAATTCACCGGCACCCTACCCCGCAAAGTGAAGGTAGATGAGCTGCTTGAAATGCTCAGGTATACAGGCGTAAACCTGAAAGCCGATGGCAAAAATATCATCGTTTTAAACCAATAACTATATACCAATTTAAGTAAACCCGTAAGTATGAAAAAGCAATTTTACCACTCCGGCTGAATGTAGTTGCCCATAAACAAAAGAGCCGGCAAGTGCTGCAACACTTAACCGGCAATGTTGGGCCTTCACTATCACCATTTTACAAACTGACAATTTATTAACCCAATCTCTACTAATCTATGAAATCTAATGCAAAGGCCGTGCATCAGGTATGGCCCCCTACATCAAAATTTTTGCTGGCAATGAAATTCACTGCATTCTTTTTAATTGCAGCCCTTACCCAGGTGAGTGCCAAAACTTACAGTCAGCAGGTTACGCTGAACGAGAAGAACACCTCCCTTAAAAAGCTACTTTCAACAATAGAGAAGCAAACCGGGTACCACTTTTTGTATGATAAGATGGATTTGGCTGCAGCAAAAGCAATCAGCATACAAATGCGTAATGCACCTGTATCACAAGCTATGGAAGTAGCCTTTAAAGATCAGCCTTTGACTTACAAGATTTTTACTGAAACGATTGTTATCCGTAAAAAAGACGCTCCATTAAACGCAAGCATCGTAGCCGACCAAACCATTCAGGGTAAAGTGGTTGACGAGCAAGGCTTAGGCGTACCCGGAGCCAGCGTAAAAGTAAAAGGCACTACAACCGGTGCCACTACCGATGTTAACGGTAGCTTTTCACTTAGAGTGGCTGATGCTAATAGCACCTTGGTGGTTACCAGTGTCGGATTCACATCGCAGGAAGTAGCCTTAGGTGGCCGCACAACCCTCACTATTTCCCTTAAAACCGAAACCCGCCTGCTGAACGCCGTAGTAGCCATTGGTTACGGTGCGCAAAGAAAATCGGATTTAACCGGTTCGGTTGCGTCGGTAAAAAGCGAAACCTTACAGGAAAGGCCGGCCACCAACGTGGAGCAGCAATTGCAAGGCCGCGTAGCAGGTGTCAATGTATCTATCAACTCGGGCCGCCCTGGTGGTAGCACCAATGTAATTATTCGTGGTGCTAACTCTATTAATGCCAACAACAGCCCGCTTTATGTAGTGGATGGTGTAATTGGTGCCGGCCCGATAAATTACCTTAACCCAAATGATATCGAATCGATTGACGTGTTAAAAGATGCGTCATCAACCGCTATTTACGGTGCGCGTGGAGCTAACGGTGTAATTATCGTTACCACCAAACGAGGCAGCAACAACGGCGGGCGAGTTAACTATAACAGCTATGTGAGCTTCGGTACCATGGCGCGGAAACTGGATGTGTTGAACTCAAAAGAGTTTATACAGGTTGAAGATAATGCTTACCGCAACGCACAGAAATACGACCCGACTGGTTTTGCACAGGGTAAGTACAAAAACCCGCAGGATTACCGCAGAACATTGCCTAACCTTTTCGACTCTAACGGTAACCCTTTGTATGATACCGACTGGCAAAAAGAGGCTACCCAAACAGCCGTTAGCAATAACCAGAACATTTCATTTACCGGTGGTAATAAGGAAACATCTTACGGCTTATTTTTAAACTACGCCAACGAGAACGGTATCGTCCGCGAATCGAACCTAAGAAGATTTTCAGGTCGTTTTGTGTTCGACAGCCAGATTAAACCCTGGATGAAAGTAGGCGGTAGCTTAACTTTTAACAACGTTGATGACCATCAGGTAGACAACGGCACCGGCGGTTTAACTATTACCCGTATGATGGTTGAAACACTGCCCATCATCCCGGTAATGTATCCAAATGGTAAATATGGCAGCAACGCCGATTATCCGAATATGGAAGGTGGCGAAAACCCGGTGAACCTGCAGCGTAACCGCTACGATTTGTATCGTACCCAAACTACCCTGGGCAATGTTTATGTGAATCTGAACCTGACCAAGGATCTGGAATTCCGCAGTACGTTAGGTGTTAATACCAATAACCAACAGGGTGATTTTTATTCGAGCCGCACACTGCGCCAGTTAAGTGCTGATGTTCAGGGCGAGGCACGTATAGACAACACCCGTCAAAACTACTGGCAAACAGAAAACTATTTTACCTACAACAAAAAAATCAACGATAATAACCGAGTGAATGCCGTATTAGGTTTAAGCTGGCAGGCTAATGACAGCTTTACTAACCGTGCGATAACTCAAGGCTTTACCGACGACTTTTTCCAGTACTTTAACTTAGGTGCCGGTTCAAACCCACAGGCCCCATCTTCATACTTTTATAAGTGGAGCATGAACTCCTATTTCGGCCGTTTAAACTACACCTTGAACGAGAAATATTTGTTTACAGTAACTGGCCGTTATGATGGTTCTTCTAAATTCGGTGAGAACAAAAAGTATGCATTCTTCCCGTCTGCAGCATTTGCATGGCGCGTTTCTGAAGAAGGTTTCCTGAAAAACAATAAAACAATCAGCAACCTGAAATTCCGCACCAGCTACGGCTTAACCGGTAACTCAGAAATAACGCCCTATAACTCTTTAGCATTTTTAACTAACTCTACGGCTATTTTTGGTGGAACAAGAGCATCGGGCACAAGCATCTCTACCCTTGCCAACCCTGATCTGAAATGGGAAAGAACCGCACAGTTCGATGCAGGTATCGAGTTAGGTTTATTCAACAACCGCATTAGCTTTGAGGGAGACGTTTATTATAAGAAAACAACCGATATGTTGCTAAATGCACCTGTACCTATCTCAAGCGGTTTCTCAAGCATTTATAAAAACATTGGAAGCTTATCAAACAAAGGTGTAGAGCTGGCACTGAATACAGTTAACATTAAAACCTCTAACTTTAACTGGAGCACTACCTTCAACATTTCTATTAATAAAAACAAAATATTGGCATTGGGCGAAGCTAATGATGACATTTTCCCAAGCCCGTACTTTCTTTCAAATACCAATATCATCCGGGTTGGCGAATCGGCAGGGGCATTCTATGGCCGTGTACGAGAAGGTATCTGGGGCACCAATGAAGCTGCAGAAGCTGCTAAATATGGCAAGCTTCCTGGCGACGTTAAACACAAAGATATCAATGGCGACGGCCAGATCAATGATGCCGACCGTGTTATTATAGGCAAAGGCCTGCCTACAGGCTTTGGTACATTCTCGAACACCTTCCGTTACAAACAACTGGATTTGACTGTAGACCTGCAATACATGTATGGTAATGATATCCTGAATCTTTCCCGCCACTCTGGTGAAGACCGCACCGGTCAGGCAAACAGCTATGCTACTGTTCTGAACGGCTGGACACCACAGAACCAAAACACCATGATTGCTGAAAACAGACCAGCTTCTGCCGGCTACACCAGTACTGTAGATAGCCACATGATAGAAGATGGTTCATTTATACGCGGGCGTAACCTACTGCTGGGTTATACCTTTACCAACAACATCACCAAAAAGTTAAAATTAAGCAATTTAAGGGTTTATGCCAGTGTGCAAAACTGGTTCCTTACTACCAAATACAGCGGATATGATCCGGAGGTTACGACTTATACGGTCAACGGGTCGAGCAATGCATCAACAGCATCAACCGGCAACAATTTTGCACAAGGTATTACCTTCTTTGATTATCCAAAACCACGCACCTTTTTATTTGGTATTAACGCTTCTTTCTAACCCGGAATCTTTGAAAAACAATAACAATGAAAAACTTAGCTAAAAATATAAGTACAGCAGTACTGGGAATGGCCTTGTTAGCCGTAACACCCGGATGTAAGAAATTCCTGGATGAGGATGTTCGATCTAACTACACACAGGACAATTACTATCAGTCTGCAGAACAAGCACAGGCGGGTATCAACGGCATATACGCGTCCCTGCGTTTCATAACTGATGGCGCGGGTACATATGGCGAAAGCCCTTTTATGATGCTGGAATTCCCTACCGGCTTAGCCAATACAGAAGTTGGCCAAAGCCAATACAATAACACCCTACGCTCCTTAACCGCCGATGCCGACAATAACTATACGTATGTATGGTGGCAAAACTGTTATAGAGCCATAGGTAATGCTAACTTGGCTTTGCAAAAAATTCCGGCTATTAGTGGCATGGACGATGCAGCAAAAAAGAGATTACTTGGCGAGGCTGCTTTTTTCCGCGCTTTTTACTACTTCCACCTGGTAAGAATTTTTGGTAATGTGCCATTAATCACCGTCCCGATCAATGCCAACTCACCGGAGCTTTATCCTGACCGTAGCAGTCAAGAGGCCGTTTATACTCAAATTGTTAATGACCTAACCACTGCTGAAGCTGCCGGTTTACCAGCTACTGATGCAACAGGTAAAATTACAGTTGGTGCTGTTAAATCACTACTGGCGAGTGTTTATTTAACGATGGCAGGTTACCCATTAAATAAAGGTCAGGAGTTTTACCAAAAGGCTGCGGATAAAGCGAATGAAGTTATTAAATCGGGCACCTACCAGTTGTTTGGCCAGTATGCCGATATGCGTAATAAGGCCAATGAAAACCGTACCGAATTCATTTTGCAAACACAGTATCAAACCGGTATAGCCACCATTGGTGTTACCGCATGGCTTTTGCCACGTGCAAGAAAAATATCGAAGTTCTCGGATGAGATCGGCTCTTTATTTGCTACGCCAGAGTTCTATAAATCTTATGAACAAGGTGATAAGCGAACTCAGGAGCAGCAATATTTCTTCACAAAATATGCTTCAATTGATAATGCAAATACAACGGTTGACTTTGGCGGCTATTACATCTTTAAGTATTTTGATGAAGAAGCCGTTAAAACTACTGCACAAGCTGATATAAACTGGACACTGCTACGCTATGCTGAAGTGTTACTGACCTATGCTGAAGCAGCTAATGAAGTAGGTGGTCCAACAACTGAAGCTTATAATGCAGTAAACCAGATACGCAAGCGAGCTCAATTGCCTGACTTAGCTAACCTGAGCAAAGATCAGTTCCGCGAAGCGGTATGGCGCGAGCGCTACCACGAGCTATGCTACGAGAACAAAACCTGGTTTGATATGGTAAGAACCCGTAAAGTATACAATCCTATCAGTAATGGGTTTGATAACTTTGAGGGTCATAAGTTTACTTACGGACCAACGCTAACTTCAAAGTACCTGTTGTTCCCAATTCCGACACGCGAGATTAACAACAACAAAAAACTTGGCCAAAATCCAGGTTGGTAAAATAAAAAAAGCGGCAGTTACTGCCGCTTTTTTTTATGGATATAGTAGATACCGGAACTTCAATTACAAAGTCAATTCGAAAGGTGTACTTAAATGCTATCTCCTTGTATTCATCCCAGCCTAGTTAAGTTACCTGGCATGAGAGAATAGTAGGTCAATCATAACCCGTATAAAAAAAGTAAAGCCTCCTGATGGGCAGGAGGCCTTTACTAACCAATTATAAACCTAAATTATGAGAAGACTTTGTTATTCGTTTTTAATAGTGTAAAAGTAACACTATGTATTGATATACGCAAATAGTTTTTAAACTTTATGAGACTATGCTGACAAAAGGCGCTTGTAAAGCTGATGTAAGCGTAATAAATGCAAAAAGGGAGCTTTGCTCCCTTTTGCTAATTCAATAAATACACGCTATTAATTTGAATCAATCAAAACCACTTTAATAACAGCATTGCTCGGATTATTAATAACGTTGGTTCCGTTATAGGCCTGTGCTTCAACAATAAGCTGTCCTACACTGTGATAAAAGCTGTAAGAAACGCCGTTATAAACTTCTGAAATCGGCTCATAAGTTGCACCATTATCAAAAGAGATGTAGACAAGCGGGGCACCATGATCCTGAAAGTAATCATCAATTTCAGGAATGTCTAAATTGGTACTAAAGATACGGCCACCATCAGACGTAGTCCAACTATTGCTGGTGGTTGTAAACTGGATAGTACGGTTGTTGTTCTCGTTAATGTATTCTTTTTTACAAGAGGTAGCTACCAGCATGATAGCGCAGCATAATACAGATAAAATTTTTTTCATGTGGGGTTAGTTTATTTCTATAAGACGGCTTAAAACCAATTTGGTTTAAAATAACTTTAACATACTGCACATCTTATTTTAACTATAGCCCCTTAGCCGTTTTTATATAGTTTACGTACCTGATTTTCCACTCTATTGAGCAGTTAAGCAATTCCATAAGCGAATTAACAACGCTTTAGCCAAATTTAGATAATGCTCTACAGTGGGACGACTCTGCGGATACTGCTTGCGTTTTACCATGCCATTCATGCTACATCACGCACGCCGGAGGCATTTGCACCAACCTGTTTTAAGATTTGCACGGAAAAAGCCTATAACATCAATCAGAGAGATACGGTTATATCAACTGTCACTAAAGCTGTCAGCAGCTTTTCCTTTACGCATTAATTAACCACAGAACGACAATAGTGAGCAATAAAGGAATACCCATCACCCAAACACCAAGTTTTAAAAAGGTGCCAGCCGAACAGCTTTGCCCCTCACGGCGCAGGGCAACCAGCCATAAAATGGTAGCCAGTGATCCGGTAACGGAAAGATTAGGTCCTAAATCAATACCTACCAACACCGCCCCTTTAACAGCCTCTGAAACATGCCCGGCCTGTACCACATTGCCAGCAATGAGCCCGGCAGGCAGGTTATTCATCAGATTACACCCCAACGCTGTAACCACACCGCTTAGCCAAACCGCTCCGGCAGGTGAGCGGTTAAACTGCTGATGCAGTAATTGAGTTAACCAGGTGGTTAAGCCGGTTTTGTTAAGCGCTTCAACAATAACGAACAGCCCCGCTACCAACGGCAGCACGCCCCATGATATGTTTTTAACTATAGATAACGGTTTGCTGCGCGTGCTTAAAACCACAACTCCATAGGTAAGTATACCGGTTAGGGCAGCAGGTAAGCCCAAAGGAATGTTTAATACCGAACATATCATTAGCCCTAATGCTGTAAACACCACGCCGCCAAGCGCAGCTTTTCCGCCACCGGACAATTTCGGAATAACGATACCCGACTCAATAGGTTGTCGTAACTCTTTACGCTGACAAAAAAACAGCACAATGTAAGTTGCCGCAATTGATACTACAGCCGGTAAGGCATACAACTGCAACCATTGCCACAAAGAAGGTAAATGACTGCCATAAATTACCAAATTTGCGGGATTGGATATAGGCAGCACAAACGAAGCTGCATTAGCTATAAAGGCACAAATAAACAGGTAAGGTAAGGGCTTTTGTACTTTTGCGGCCCTCATGGCAGCTGCTACTGCCGGAGTAAGTACCACCGCCGTAGCATCATTTGATAATAATGCAGTTACCACTATGCCTACTATATAAATCAGCACAAATAATCGTGTTGATGACCCATTGGCCATTTTGGTAGCATATGCTGCCAGCCAGTCAAACAGCTTTTGTTCGCGTGCTACCTCGGCAAGTATCATCATCCCGGTTAAAAACAGGTATACATCCGTTCCTTTAATTATCCCGGCAACAGCATCAGCAGGTAAAATAAGTCTTGCTAAAACAAGAAGCAAAGCCCCCGCAACAGCCAATACAGCTTCCGGCACCTTAAACGGGCGAACAATTACACCGGCGATAGCAAAAAAGGCAATAATCCAAATCAGTAAATGCGTCATATCTTAAACTTGACAGCGTGCTGCCCATACAAAAGTATGGTAACAGCATTACGCTACAAGTGATTGCCCTTTATACAAAAAAAGAAGTGGCCTAGGGTGAAACATGCTGCTTCAGCCTGAATTGACTATCAACAAATTGCTAACAAAATTTTGATCTATCGTTCTTAACTACAGGCCCTCTTCAACTTATTATAAAGTGTTTTTCTGTTGATATTAAGCATTGCGGCAGTCTGCGTTTTGTTAAAGTCAGCTTGGCGGAGCACGCTTAAAATCTCTCTGAACTCGGCCGTCGGCTGATGCTTGGCAAACTGGTGCATTACCTTGTGGGCCTTAATATTCTTTTCGGTTATCTCTTCGCTTATCTCGGGTATTAAACACGCTGTTACAATTTCACGGGGTAAGCTTTGCAATTCAACGCTATCTCCATCTGTAAGCAAAGCCGCACGGCGTATGGCATTTTTTAATTGCCTCACATTACCCGGCCAGGAGTAGGCCAGCAAACAGTCAATCACTCCAGCCGAAAAGTTCCGTATGCCCCGCTGCAATTCCTGACTGGTTATCGCTAAAAAATAATTGGCCAATGATAGGATATCATCTTTGCGTTCGCGCAATGGTGCTAAGTTTATATTAAATTCATTAAAGCGATGATACAGGTCCTCCCTAAAATCACCCTTGTCTACAATGTGGCGCAAATTTCGGTTGGTAGCCACAATGATACGTACATCCACCGCTATTTCTTCAGCAGAACCTATGCGCCGTACCCGCCGCTCCTGTACCGTGCGGAGTAAAGCAGCCTGCACATCATAAGGCAGATTAGTAATTTCGTCTAAAAACAAGGTACCACCGTTAGCCATTTCAAAATAGCCTGTGCGTGCAGTATCCGCTCCGGTGTAAGCGCCTTTTACATGTCCAAAAAACTCACTGGCAGCAAGTTCGGGCAGTATGGCGCCACAATCTACCGCCAAGAAAGGCTTATCGGCACGAAGGCTTTGCTCATGGATATAGCGGGCAGCGCACTCCTTTCCGGTTCCACTTTCACCCTCTAATATCACACTGTAATTCGTTGGCGCAATAAGCTCTATTTGCTGCAGTAGCCTAATTGCAGCTGCGCTTGTACCTTGTACAAAAACATTCGAGGGGTTGTTTTCCGGCTTTTTGAAAGTAGCTACTGACTGATCGTTAACGGCGTTTACAATCGCTTGATCTATACTTGCAAGAAGTTCATCTGTACTGAATGGCTTACTCAGGTAATTATCAGCTCCGCTTTTTATTAGTTCAACGGCCTGTTTAACGTCCGGGTATCCTGTGATAACGATAACCTTAATGGCCGGATAATGCGTTTTAATATGCTTCAACAGATCATATCCATTTATATCACCGAGCCTGAAATCGCACAACACTAAATCAAATGGTTGCTTATTCAATAGATCTTTGGCTGATTCGCCCGAGTGAGCGGTAGTGACGTCGTAAGCATGGCGGGTTAACACTTTGCATAGCAGTAAAGCGAGGTTAACCTCGTCATCAATAACAAGGATTTTTGAAGGCATGTATGTTTAAATTAATAAGGTTCAGGTTATTTAACATCCTCTGCCCGTATACCTTCCCTATTGTATTAAACAACCTGCCGCAAATTATCCAAACGTTCTTAAAATATGATAAGTAAAAACCCTCATTTTGTAGAATGAGGGTTTTTACTTATCAGCCCAAAGCTTGCACTCTGTTTATTAAATACAGATTTACACTTTACACCCAAATGTTGCCCGTTAAGCCGGATACTGCATAATCAGCATTTCGGGATAATCAAGCTGCTGCCTTGCATACCATTTTACAGCCATAAACATATCCAACCCATTCTTTACCGATAGCCCTTCGGTTTGAAAAGCCATAGGCATGCCTCTGTTCTCGCCATATAGCTGAATCTCGTTCGGGTCAGGTGTGAATGACATTTGCTGCAGCGGGAAAACCTTTATTTTTGTGTCTGTAATTTTTGATAATATTATTCCTGCGCATGAGTTGTCGGTAGCCGGCAATAGCACATATCTCTCAATTTCCATTTTTCGCTCCTTCTTTAAAAGTCTGTAATTCTTGTTTCACTCGTTGGTAGTATCAAAAACAATTCACACCAACCTGTAAACGGTTACAGTGAGCTGTTCACTTCCGGTAATAATCGGCTATAGATAATGATGCAACGGATTTATGTAGGTATAGATACACCAACAGTATGATAAAGTTTTAATGCACAAAAGTTACGCCAAAAGTTAACTAATATGAAACTTTATTTTAATTAAATCAACTGTAAAGTACGTTGTTCTTATATTTGCAGACTAATCTCAGCCAACGCCGATCAGTAACATGCACAAAAACAAAGTTCAGTTTGCAAAGCCCGGCATCAAAAAGAGAATCAAACCCAAAGTCCTTGCTTGGCTTAAACGCTTTTTACCGGCCGAATTGGTGGGTTCTGCATTGGCAATACTTGTATCTTATGTTACCTTGCAGGTAACACACAACGCTGTAATGGCTGCTTATGCCGCTGCCATAGCCGATACCACCGGCTTTTATATTACCCTATTTATACAGGGCTTGGTTAAATCTCATCGCGAACTAAAAAGCCAGCACCAGCCATTCAAGCTGATTCATATCTTACAGGTATTTAAAACCCTGTTGGTAGAATTTGGGCCGGCCGAAATATTAGATAGCTTTCTGCTGCGGCCATTTTTTATGTATATATTTCCGGTGCTTTTACATAACCGCACGTTGGGCGTACTGGCGGGTAAGATAGTAAGCGACATCAGCTTTTACATTCCCGTCATTATCATAGCAGAGCTTAAAGGGAAGTTTAGAGAAAGAACCTCCCAGAATAAGTAAACTGTATAGAAGCATCTTGTATCATAAAAAGGTTAAAATATTTACCTTCAACATAAAATATTTTCAAATTATTATCTTTGCACCACTCCTGATTTTATTGATTAAATCATTAACTAAGTGAAGAAGAAAATTCTGGTTATTGAAGCGGACAGAGAAGTTCGTGAAATTGTTGGCCTGATTTTGACAGAAGAAGGCTACGATGTGGTTTATGATGCCCCCTGGCCGGTAGAGAATCTTCATAAACACCAGCCCGATCTCATTATTTTGGATGAATGGATTAATGAGAAAGAAGGCCACCTGCTTTGTACGGAACTGAAAGATTTGCACGAAACCCAACATGTGCCTGTTATCATATTTTCAACCCAGCACAATATTGCCGAAATTGCGCTGAAATGCCGGGCCGAAGGTTATGTAAGCAAACCCTTTGACGTTGAGGCTTTGATTAATGAAGTGCAAAAATGCCTTGATATTAATACAACTGCAGATATTGGCTAATAAATACGTTTTACATTTATATTTCCTGAAAATCAACTTAAGCTACATTAAGTAAGCTTTTACCTTTCTATAGTAAAACAAGTACTTTAGGGTAAACAAGCATTCCGTTTTGGGCGTTATGGTGGTGACTAATATGCAGACACCATGAAAAAAATTCCAAGTGAAAACGTATTATCAGCCTTGTACGGACTATTTCAGGATGGCTTTAACTTTATAGCCAAAAGACGCAAAAAATATCATTCGGATATTTTTCAGATACCGCTACCAGGCTTTAAGGTAATTTGCTTTGGCGGCGAAGATGCGGCCCGCACTTTTTACGATCCCGACAAGTTTATGCGCAAAGGAGCCGTCCCGCCACCGGTGCAAAAAACTCTGACCGGTAAAAATGCCATCCACACTACAGATGGTGAAGTGCATCATAACCGTAAGGAAATGTTCCTGTCGTTGATGACAGAAGAGAACATTGCACGGTTAACGCAGCTTGTTGAAACTGAACTTAGTAACACCTTGCCCAAATGGACCCGCATGGATGCCGTTCTGCTTTTTCAGGAATCGCAACAGGTGCTTTGCAAAGCTATTTGTGCATGGGCCGGTGTACCGCTTAAAGATAATGAAGCAGCAAAGCGCGCACGAGATTTTACTTATATGATTGATGCGTTCGGCAGCATTGGATCGCGCAACTGGCGTGGCCGCCTGGCTCGCCGGCGGGCTGAAAAATGGATTAAACGAATTATCCGCGATGTACGCAATAACAAGCTCAATGCGCCCGACGGCTCGGCATTACACCTTACTGCTTTTCACCGGGATACGGATGGTAATTTGTTTGATTTACACCTGGCAGCTGTAGAACTCTTGAACATTTTACGCCCTACGGTTGCCATTGCCTGGTATATTACTTTCGGGGCCACCGCTTTACATACCTATCCCTCCTGCAGACAGAAGTTTTTGGATAACACTGATAATTTTCGGAGCAGGTTTGCCGACGAGGTACGGCGATTTTATCCGTTTGCGCCGTTTATGGGCGCAATTGCCAAAAATGATTTTCAATGGAACGGCTACCCTTTCCCTAAAGGTGCTTTGGTACTGCTGGATATGTACGGCACCAACCATGACCCGCATATTTGGGACAAACCTCATGAATTTAACCCTGACCGCTTCATTACCCACCCTATCAAACCATTCGACTTTTTAGCACAAGGAGGCGGCGATCCGCATCAAGGGCACCGTTGCCCGGGTGAATGGATTACCGTTGAAACGCTGAAAACCTTTCTTGCATTTATGCTGGAAAAAATGCGCTTTACCGTTATTGGGCAAGATTTATCATACAACCTGTCGCGGATGCCTACCTTACCTAAAAGCGGATTTGTTATGATAAATGTAAAAGTCCAATAAGTCAAACGCTCCAAAGCTGCACTTGCAGCTTTAGAGCGTTTGTATAAACTGTGCTATAGCCTGGTTCAGTAGTTTATGGTTTTCAATTAAACTTTGGTGCCCTCCATCTACTGCTGCCCATCTTGATTGTGGTATGTGCTTATGTATGTACCAACTGCAATCGTAACGGTGCAGGCGATCATGCTGGCTGCCAATAACCAGTACAGGAATATCAATATCCTTTAATTTGGCAGTTACTTCGTGCTGCAACATTTGTAACAAGCCGCCAGTTACTGCCTGCGTTTTACAATGCGTTGCCAGGCTTGCTGTAAACAAAAGCTGTGCAGTGGTTTGCATGCCTGCAAAAAAAGCAAAGCGGGCAACAACCGATGTTAAGCCACTTGAGTAATTAACCCAACGCAGCACATCCAGCACCGGCGATACTTTGTGCATCAATTTAAGCAAAGGCACAATAACGGGCTTTTCCAAAAAAGTAGCAAGTTTGCTATACTCTACATTCTTTAAGGGATTGGTATAAGCACCGCCATGCAGTATGACGCCTTTGGCATTTACACCGTTCTCTTTATTAAGGCAGCACTGCATCAAAATGGCACTACCCCAGCTATGTCCATATATTATGGGGTTATGGATATGCAAAAAGCCCAGCACTCTTTTCAAGTCTGCAGCTAAAATATCTATGGATAAGTTATTGGCTGCTTTACTTTGCCCGTGTCCCGGCAAATCAATAAACACCAACCTAAACTGTTCTTTGAAAAATTTGCGCTGGTAGTACCATTGCTCACGCGTAGCATTCAGTCCATGAATAAAAACCAGCGGCTGGGCATGCAAGGGGCCGTCAAATTCCACATAATACTCATTGCCACTGGCACATTTAACCCAATGGTGGGTACCGGGTTGTGGCCAATGCAGTGCCTTCCCTCTTTTGCGCGACAACAACCAGGATACTGGGTATCGGCCTAATGTTGCCGCAAGCAAAATTGCCGTATACTTAAGCGGTGTTTTCAGTTTCTGCATCATCTTAAAACTGCTTTAAGTACCTATTAACAGCCGCTTTACAACATTAGTTTGATATTGAATGCTTTAGCCTTTTTTATTACTGATTATTCCGTTTTTGTTTGATTTTTTAAAACCGTTTCCGTAAAGACAAGTTAATTCATTAGTTAACATTTTTAATAGTAAGGCAACATTAAGTTTGCTTTGGATTATAAACTAACAGACATCACTATGGGAAAAGATAAAAACGGCGGATACGTTCCACCAAAAGGAAAACCATCAGGCAGCGGCCGCGAAACTCATCAGTTAAAAGATGCCTTTGCCGCAATTGATCCGGAAACAGAAAATGAAATTGCTGCTAAATATACTAAAGATGGCACCGACGAGCTGGCCGACGGTATACATGTACGCCACGTAAACCGCCACCTGCACAAGGGTGAGGATTTAGATGAAAGCAACAACAGTAATAACGGTTAATACAACACACTGATGGAGATTATATCAAAAAATGAATTTGCAGAACTGGTAAACTTCCAGGGCGAGAACTGCATTTCTATTTATATACCAACCCACCGCTCAGGTGTTGAGGTGAACGAAAAGCAGGATGCTATAGTTTTAAAAAACGCCTTACAGGCCGTTAACACCGATTTACAGAAAAAAGGTTTAACCTCTAACGAGATTGAACAACTGCTGAAACCGGGCTTTGATCTGTATAATAACGAAATATTTTGGAACAGCCAGCTTGATGGTTTAGCCGTTTTTATGACCGATGGATTTTTCAAAGCCATTCAGCTGCCGTTTGCTGTTAAAGAAGAAGTATATCTGAACCATACTTTTTTTGTAAGCCCGCTGCTGCCTGCCATTACCAACAAAGAGGAGTTTTACCTGCTGGTATTGAGCAAACATGATGCTCAATTTTACCAGGGTAACGCATTTGGCTTGCAACGCGTATTGGTAGAAGGCCTGCCAAATGGCATGGACGACGTGGTACACTTTGAAGAAAAAGAAGATCAGCAACTTTTCAGACAAGGTAGCAAAGGCGGGCATGGCGGTTCAAACTTTCACGGACATGGCGAAGGCCAACTGGATGATAAAGCGAACTTAGCTATCTACTTCCAGGAGGTTGATAAAACCTTATTTACAGAAGTGCTGCACGACAAGCATGCGCCTTTGGTATTGGCCGGAGTAGAATACCTGATACCAATTTATAAAGGCTTAAGCAAGTATCAGCAGTATATTGTTGATGACCCGATTACAGGCAGCCAGGAGCATGAAAGCCTGAACGGCTTGTTCGAGAAAGTGCGCGAAAAGGTAGCACCTTACTTTAAGGAGCGCACCAAAAAGGCGTTGCTTAACTATTATAACCAAATAGCTACGCCGCTTACATCCTCAATGCCCGAGAAGGTAATTCCGGCCAGCCACTATGCACAGATATCAGATTTGTTTATAGTGAAGGATGAGCACATCTGGGGTAAGTTTAACGAGGCCGACAACGTTCTGGAAATTCACCCGGAAAAACAGGAAGGCGATGAATGCTTGCTTAACAAAGCAGCCGTTAAAACTTTTGCTAACGGCGGTGATGTACACCTGCTAAGCAAAGAAGAAATGCCTAAAGAAAGTACAATAGCCGCATTTATGCGATTTTAAACCATCCATAAAAAGGAGGAAACCATGGAACAGGAAAAAAATCAGCTGGAAGAACAAGGCACCAAACCTTATGATCAGAAAGAAGGCTTGCAAGACAGCAACCAATCTGGCGAGGACATAAGAACAGGTGCCCGCAATGAAGACCAACTGGATAAAATAAAAGAGAACACGCCGGAAGGCGGACGGGATGCTTATCCCGAACGCCAGCAAGGTACGCCGCCAAACACCTATCTGGAAGATGATAGCCAAAAGTGGACTGACGAAGTAAAAGGCAATGAAGGTTCAGGTACCTGATTAGCCTACTTAACAACACCTTTCTATAGTAACAAGGCGCTTCATGCTATCATGAAGCGCCTTGTTGTTTAACAAAAAAGGCGATCACACTCGCTGTAATACGCCTTTCACTTCAATTATAAAAACTAACTATTACAGAGACACCCCGCGTTTCCACGGGATAAAGTCATCCTGGCCATGGCGCACAGCACTTACCTGCACTTCGCCGCTGGCTACTTGTATTACATAATCTAAAATACGGGCACCGGCCTGTTCAATGGTTTCTTCACCCTCAATGATGGTTCCGGTGTTAATATCGATAATATCGCTCATCTTGTTGTACAAATTAGTATTGGACGCAATTTTTACAACCGGCGTAACCGGATTGCCTGTTGGCGTTCCCAAACCAGTAGTAAACAGTACCACATTAGCGCCTGAGGCTACCTCAGCTGTGGTTGATTCCACATCGTTACCGGGGGTACACAACAGGTTTAAGCCCGGGCGGGTTACTTTTTCGGGATAATCCAGCACATCAACCACCGGTGATGTGCCGCCTTTTTTTGCTGCACCTGCCGATTTGATGGCATCGGTTATTAAACCATCTTTTATGTTGCCAGGCGAGGGATTCATGTCAAAGCCCGATCCTACCTCTTCGGCACGTTGGGCATAGGTGCGCACCAAATGCACAAAGCGGTCGGCATCATCCTTTTGTACACAACGGTCAATCAGGTTCTGCTCCACCCCGCATAGCTCCGGGAACTCGGATAAGATCACCGAACCGCCCAGGGCTACCAATAAATCGGATGTATAACCAATGGCCGGGTTAGCTGATATACCCGAAAACCCGTCCGATCCGCCGCACTCTAAGCCAATAGTGAGTTTGCTCAATGGTGCAGGCTGACGGCTATTCTGGTTTGCCTGAATTAAACCAGCCAGTGTTTGCCGGATGGCCATATCCAGCATATCCGACTCCTTACCTATAGTTTGTTGATCCAGAATATAAAGCGGCTTATCAAAACCTAGCGAGCGTTTTTCAATTTCGCGCTGTAAAATGCTTACTTGTGCATTTTGGCAGCCCAGGCTCATCACCGTAGCACCGGCCACATTAGGGTGCGTAATATAGCCTGCCAGCAAACCGCATAATGCTTCTGCATCCTGGCGTATACCACCGCAGCCGCCGGTATGGGTCAGAAACTTAATACCATCTACGTTCGGGAAAACCTTGCTTTCGGTTGTTGCAGTATCATCTCCGCTAACTTCGGTATACAGCACTTCATCAACACTGCCACCTTGTTTAATACGATTAATTAGTTGCTGTGCTTTGGTTTCATAAGTTTTTTTGCGACCATAGCCCAACGGCTTTACTAATGCCTCCTGCAATACTTCTAAGTTTCGATTCTCGCAAAACACCATCGGTATAACCAACCAGTAGTTGCCTGTACCCACGCTACCATCGCTCCGGTAAAAGCCACTAAAAGTACGCCCTTCCCACTTAGTCACGTCGGGCTTTTGCCACTGCGCCAAGCCTTCATTTTCGGTAAGCATACTATTAGCCGCATGTTTTACATTACCTGTGGTAAGCAAGCCACCGGCCGGTATAAAAGCTTGCGCTTTACCCACCAATACGCCATACATAATTATCCGGTCACCCTCGTTAAAATCCTGTAGTGCCAGTTTATGCTTAGCAGCAATAGCATCAACCGTTGTTACCTGGTATCCGTCGTAATTTACCTGCTCACCCGGTGGCAAATCAGTTAATGCTACCAGCACATTATCGTCGGGGTGTATTTTTAAATATCGTTGTTTCATAAAATTGCTTCCTTAAAAAATAACTCATGCGTGCCCTGCTCCATAATTTTAAGCAGCTCGTTCAGCACCGCATTTCTGAAACCAGGCAGCTGATTCAGGTCAAAGCCCCAAAGCTCTTTTTGCGACAGCAAAGAATTCACCACCTCATGCGCATCTGTGTTTTGCCAGGCATTGCAAAACACTTCGGCCTGGCTATCGGTAATAACGTACTCATGTCCGTTGTAATTACCAGTAAACTTGCCATCTGCCTGTTTTTGACATTTCATAAAGCGTAGAAACGCAGCAAAGCCAAGCACAAGGCATTTAGGTGCCTGAAGGTTAGTTTTGTAGTGATTTAAAAGTATAGGTATAACCCGCATTTTCATTTTTGAAGAATACTGGGCAGATATACTGATCCATTGATGCTCAATAAAAGGATTACGAAACCTATCCAGCACTTTATTGGCAAAATCCGTAGCCGTTTCCAAGTCAATATCATAAGGCAACGCAGGGGCTACTTCATCGATCATTAACCGGGTAATGAGTTTTGAAAAGTCGGCATCATCCATTGCCTCTTTTACCGTTCTGAAACCAGAAAGGTAGGCTACGGCACAACTCAAGGTATGCGTGCCGTTAAGTAACCGCAGCTTAAGTTCGCGGTAAACTTCAATATCGGATACGATCACCACACCTTTGTCGGCCGGGGCAAAGGAGAGTACGCTTTTCACGTGCTCATTGCCTTCAATGGCCCACAATGAATAAATCTCAGAAATGATGCGCAGGTTATCTTCATAACCTGATTGAGCGGTTAGTTCCTGCGCTAAAGTGGCGCTTGGTGCACCGGGTACTATACGGTCAACCAGTGAATTACAGAAATAATTATCCTCTTCCAGCCAATCCATAAAAGCAGGTTCCAGCTTATTCAAGTGGGCCAGTTCCAGCACTATGGATTCCAGTTTTTTACCATTGTCCACAATCAGTTCGGTAGGTACAATCACCAAACCGGTCCCTTTTTTACCATTAAAAGCCTTGTACCGCTCATATAAAACAGCCAGCAGCTTACCAGGGTATGAAACGGGCGGATACTGGCGAATGTCGTCCTGCACAAGTTGTATACCTACCTCGGTGGTATTGGATATAACCACCTGCAAATCGGCACTTTTGGCAAAATCCAGAATCTTTTGCCAGTCACTGCCGGCGGTGAGCACCCGGCTAATAGCCGAGCAAACAATTTGTTCGTTTACCTGCCTGCCGTCTTCAATGCCTTTCAGATGCAAGGTATATAAACTATCCTGGCGGTCGAACTCGGTAGTTGAACCGGTATCGGTTGATTTAACAACCACAACACGACCATTAAAAAGCCCTTGCCTGTTTGCCTTGTCTATATAATAATCGGGCAGGCCGCGCAGTAATACACCGGTACCAAATTGCAGCACCTTCTCGGGCAGTTCGAACAACTGCCCGCCGGGCAACGCCAGGCCAGGTACATCAATCTTGTTTAAATTATATCTGGATAAAATCATGATCGTGTTAAGCTATAGGTTTAGCTGTTTGTTGTAATTTATGTATTACTTACCGGCCGGAATTTGCTTTACCAACCAGGCTATGACATCATTTGCCGCTTTGTAATTTTCCATTTCGGGCGGCAGCTTGCGGCCATCCAGGTACTCATTGTAAAACCACGGGTCGCCAACAGCCAGCACGGTTCCTTTACCATATTTGGCGGCAGCTACCACCACTTCTGCCTGGTGGTTTAATACCGGTTTAGCTGGAGCCGTTAATGAGAAGGTGCTGATTTCTTTGATATATACTTTACGAGCCGTTTTAAACACCTCGTTACCCGCAGGTATAGTTACCGCACCTTGCTCAAATTGACTGCCTTGTACATGGTTTACGCTGTTTTCTTTGTATTGCATGCCAAACTTGGCCATTAACTGGTTCAGGTGCTTGAACTCGGCATTGCCGGTATCATTATTAAGCACCAGCAGCACGCCGCCCTGTTTTACCCACTCGCTGATGGCTTTAACATGCGGCTGCTCTATATATTTGGCATCAGGATTTTCTTTCGGGATATCAGGATCCACTATAAAGTAGATATCCGCTTTTTTAAGATTAGCAGTAGTAGGCGCATCATAAAGGGTTTGTGTGCTTAAGCCATAATTATTAAACAGGTAGCCCAGCAGTGAAAATCCGTTATTATCCATGCCATTCCACTTATAATGATAAGGCAATACCTGACCGGTAATATCTTTTTTGCGCTCGTCATTAAAGTAGCTGTCAAGCAATACCGTTTTAACTTTGCCTGCAGATAAATGGGCCAAACGATCCACTTCTACGCTGGCCATGATGAAAGCGCCTACGCCCTTTAAGTCGTTAGTTGCTACTTTTTCGCCGATGTAGTATTGGTAACTGCCATCGCGGTAAGGGTTTCCTCCTAAGCCGGCCACGCTGCATACTTTGTTTAAGTTTACCTGCCCGTTGGCGTCGGTGCTTATAAATTCTTTAATGATGCCTTTATAGCCCGTTTGTGCTACCTGCTGATATTGTGCTGGTAAATAACCTGCGCGTGCGCCTTTAGCCAAGGTGTACACAAACATGCAAGATGCCGATGCCTCCAGGTAATTACCCTTTTCGCCGCCCTTATCAACCACCTGGTACCACACGCCCGATTTAGCATCCTGATACTTTTGTATGGCAGCGGCCAAACGGCCCAGTATGGCTACCAGTTGTGCACGCTTAGGGTGGTTGGCCGGCATATAATCCAGCACATCTACCAAAGCCATCCCATACCAGCCCATGGCACGGCCCCAAATATTTGGCGACAAACCTGTTTGCGGATTTGCCCACCGCTCTTTTTTGCTTTGATCCCAGCCATGGTACAGCAAGCCGGTTTTAGCATTGCGGGCATTATTTTCCATCAGGATAAACTGATTGGCTATATCATCAAAAGCAGCATCCTCATGAAAAGTGCTGGCATATTCTGCATAAAAGGGCTCGCCCATGTACAGGCCATCCAGCCACATTTGATTTGGGTAACGTTTTTTGTGCCAAAAGCCACCTTGCGGTATCCGGGGTTGATTCTTTAGCTGCTCATGCAACAAGTTTGCGGCCTTATAATATTTCTCTGCCCCGAGTACCCGATATAAAGTAAGCAGGCTCCGGCCACTCATTACGTTATCTATGTTATAGTCTTCGGCTTTATAAGTACGTATGCTGCCATCGGCATTAATGTAATGATCGGCACAGTGCTGTACATATTTAAAATATCGTGCGTCGCCGGTTTGCATCCAGAGGCTTTTCATGCCTTCCCATACCACCCCCTGCTCGTAGGTCCAACGCCCGGTTGATACCGTGTCGCTCCACAAAGTCATGGCGGTATTGGCCATTTTTTGTGCCCACGTTAAGCTTTGCGCCCTAAGTACGGGTAGGCCTGCCAATAGAAACAAGCACAGTAAATAAACTTTTCTCATAGAAATTCCTTATCGCTTCAACCTCGGGAAGCCGCTTATGCAAGCCTGCCTTTCCCGGCGTTTAAATTGGTTTATAATCAGCTTTGATTACAATTTTAACTATTATTTGGTGCGTGGCAACCGGTTACTATCTAAATTTTTATGCAATCGTTCCCGGCAACGTTATCTTTTTAAAAGCATTAATGTACTGCCTCCTTACCCATTTGTTCAACAATGGTTAACGGCTCCCACTTGTCCTTTCCGGCAAGTATGTTTTCAATGGTATATTGCTTAGCTTCATATGGGGTCAATTGCCTTGTCCATTTTACACGCCCGGTACGGTTTGCGCCCGCACCTGTATTGGCGTACTCGGCGTAGTAAGCTGTTCTTTCCTTATCTGGAAACGTCACATCACCTTTCCATGGATTCCAACCCAGCGGTACAATGTGTGGCCCCATCTCTGTTTTAATAAATACGGTTTTACCATACGGCCGCCATGGCCGGCCTAAAAATACTTTGCGTGCAGCCGTGTCTGCAATCAACTTACAGTTTAGGAACACAAACCCAAACCGTTGCCCAGGTGTGGTGGCTGCAGCAGTAATGTAGGAGCTAAGCAAGCTTTTAACGGTGCAGCTTTCAAATACTGCGGTAGCCTCTCCAAAAATAAAATCCGTAGTACCTTCGATGTAGCAGTTTTGATAGTACTGGCGACTATTCTCGGTAGCGGCGTACAGTGTATCCTGGTTACCCAACAAACGGCTGTTCAGCATTACAAACCTGTCTGCTTCTACATGCAAAGCCACCGCCTGCCCTACCCGGCCGGCCGTATTTTCAATAGTCAGGTTTTGAATTTGGCAATCATTACCCTGCACCAATACGGTGTAAGAGGTGTACGTGCTCATCTTATCGCGCCCAAAGGCATCCCTGCCACCGGGAACCGGCTTGCCCGAATAGTCATTATTTGTAATTATCGTATTACCGGCACTTTCACCCACCAACGATATTTTGGTTTTCCAGGATGGGATGACCAACTTTTCGTGGTAAACGCCCTTTTTGATATAGATAGTCACTTGTTGCGGCCCCAAATCGCGTACTGCATTTACCGCTTCCTGGATGGTTTTATAATCACCGCTGCCATCTTGCGCAACGGTAAGCTTGGGACGAAACACGGCTGGCTGTGCCAGAAGCATACCCGCCCACAGCAGAAAAAACAATAACCACCCGGTTCTTTTCATGAACAGTATTATCAAAGCTTTTTATTCAGTTAGCACCTTGCTTTCGGCACCATTTTTAAATTCGGCTTTACTTTTTGCTTTAGTTACATCGGTATTGACAACCTTAATTTGGTTAGTTTTTTTACCGCTGATATTGAAAAGCAAATCCGTATTGGTACCATAACGCAGGTTATCAAACGTAACCTGGCTGCTATTACGGATATTGATAAGCGGGCTGGTTTGCTTACTTTCTAAGTAAACGTTTTTAAGGATGATGCCCTGACCTTCGATAATATCAGCGCCGCGGTCGGTTTTCAATACTATATCCTGCAGGTTGATGTTCTTGATACTCATTTCGGGCAGGCCACGTACCAACAGGCCCCGCTCGGCCCCGTTACATACCACGTTGCTCACGTAAAAGTCTTTAAACTGCGGGGTAGCTTCTGTTACCGGCGGCATTTGCGCATCCTGGATATCTTCCAGGCTTGATGGGCTTTTGGATGCATAGTACATATCAAACAGAATAGCCTCATGCAAAATATTGCGCATGGCTATGTTTTTGATATATATTTTCTCGACCACACCACCACGGCCACGGGTTGTTTTGAAACGTAAACCAATATCGGTTCCTATAAAGGAGCAATCGCTCACAAAAACATTTCGCGCCCCGCCCGACATTTCACTGCCTATTACAAAACCGCCATGTGCACGGTAAACTACGCTGTTGCGCACAATCATGTTTTCGGTAGGCTTGCCCCGCTTGCGGCCTTCTTCATCACGGCCGGATTTTACACAAATACCGTCGTCGCCGGCATCAAATGTACTATTGTCGATCAGTACATTTCTGCACGACTCCACATCAATACCATCACCATTTTGTGCATGCCATGGGTTGCGTACACGTACGCCTTGTAGCGTTACATCTTCGCAAAGCAGGGTATGCAGGCACCAGGCCGGTGAATTTTGAAAAGTAGTACCTTGCAGCAATACCTTTTTACAATTGGTAAGCACCAGCATATTGGGCCTGAAAAAGTCTTTATACTGCTCATTGGCCGCCATGCTCGATCCGGGTTCAATATACCCGGCGCGCGGCGTTTTGATGCCTTTTTTATAGCTTTCGGACGGAAACCAGACTTTACCGTCGTCACTCACCACACCGCCTGATTCTACTTTCACTTTCCATTCGTTGGCTGTTAAACGATCCTTACCAATGGCTCGCCACATTTCGCCATTACCGTCAATAATGCCTTCGCCGGTAATGCCGATGTTCTGCAGATTGTTGCCTGATATAGGCGATTCGTTACGATAAGCAGCGTGGCCTTCCCAGTTACCTTCAACCATTTTGTACTGGCTCTTATCATCCGTAAACTGCAAAATTGCACCACGGGATACATGCAGATTTACATTATTTTTCAGCTTAACCGGACCCGTCATCCAAACACCCGAAGGAACCAAAACCACCCCGCCACCTTTGGTACTACAGGCTGTGATTGCATTATTGATGCAGGATGTATTGAGGGTGATACCATCATTCTTAGCGCCGTATTTCACAATGTTGAAAGTATCTTTCCGGAAAACAGGCCGTGCTATTTTAGGCAGATTTTTCCAGGAGTAAGCCGTGCTTTGTGCAGATGCATATCCGCAAGCTGCCAGGAGTAAGGCAGTAATGCAAGCAGTTTTAGTATTATTAAACATAGGCAATTGTTTATGCTATTTTTTGAATGCGATCAACATCACTAAAATCACTTTAAAACAACCTTGCGAACCTGATCCGTACAGTTGCTTGAAAATGATTTACAGTTAATTAATAATTGGTTAAGGCTGTATAATAAGATACGTGTACCTGATACAGCCAGGAACTAAGTTCCAAACAAGATTAATCACTACTGATAAATAAAAAAAGTTTATCCCGGATTAAAACTATGCAATCGTTCCCGAAGTGCATGGTGGTCCGGCTCACTTATAAAAGGTTATGATGCTATGTGAAATAACTATATTTTAGCCATTGCTATGTTTGGATCGTACACCATAAAGGATATTGCAAAAGCGCTAGGTTTATCTACCTCAACCGTATCACGGGCGTTGAATGGTAGCTATGAAATAGGTGCCGAAACCAAGAAACTGGTATTGGAATATGCCGAAAAGGTGAACTACCGGCCCAACCCCATTGCCCTGAGCCTGAAAGAGCAAAAGAGCCATTCTATTGGTGTGGTGGTATGTGAAGTAGCTAACAATTACTTTTCGCAGGCCATAAACGGTATTGAGTCTATCGCTTACAACTCGGGCTACCATGTAATTATCACGCAAACGCATGAGTCGGCAGCACGCGAGGCAACTAACGTGCAGCACTTATTATCCAGGCATGTAGATGGCTTGCTGGTTTCCGTTTCCGCATCTACAACCGACATTACGCCCTACCAGTACCTGCACGATAAGGGCTTCCCTATCGTATTTTTTGACCGTGTTGCACAAGCGGTGAATACCCATAAAATTACGGCTAACAATATAAAGGGAGCATTTGACCTTACCGAGCACCTGATAGCCAACGGCTTTACCCGGATTGCACACATCACCAGCTCGCGCAATTTGCTGATTAGTTCAGAGCGGCTTGAGGGTTATAAAGAAGCGCTGCAAAAATATAACCTGCCTGTACAACCCGAATACATTAAACATTGCGAAAACGGCGGTATGATACAGGATGAGGTTGAAATGGCTTTGCAGGAGTTAATGACCTTGCCGGAACGCCCGCAGGCGTTGATCAGTACCAGCGACCGGATAACCACAACCTGCATTCCCATCATTAAAAGAATGGGATTCAAAATTCCGGATGATGTTGCTTTTGCAGGCTTTACCAATTCGGATGTAAGCGAATCGTTTGACCCGCCGCTTACAGTGTTGCGCCAGCCGGCATTTCAGATGGGACAAATGGCTACGGAGCTGCTTATTAAGACCATCGAAAGCAAAAGGCCTATTTATGAGTACCAGAATGAGCTGGTAGATACCGAACTTATTGTACGGAAATCATCGCTCAAATTAGCTTAATCAGTACCTTCCAAACTGTAGCTGGCAGCCCGCTTATTGCCTTTATAACTAATCCGGCTACCGCAGAGGTCCATCATAATTATCTCGATATTTCACCGGCTATTTCTCTTCATGACCACCGGTGGAATTTCGGCTGAAATTTTCACCGACAAAACACCGCCGTTTACCGAGAACCTCCAACCAGCCGCCACTTTTGTATGTGCTAAATTTACATATTGCTATACTTTTGGATCATCAAGTAATTCAAATAACAACCATGAGCATCGAAACATACCCTAACCGCCCCCGCAATAATGGCAAAGCAACGGCCGGTATTATTTTACTATTAGTAGGCCTGGTATTATTGGTAAACCAGTTCCATTTTTTCTTTTTTCCGGGATGGCTGTTTAGCTGGCCGGTTTTCCTGATCATGATCGGCTTTTACAGTGGCGCTAAAAACAATTACAAGAATTCCACCTGGCTTATCCTGGTTATCATCGGCAGCATTTTTCTGTTCGACAGAATTTTTGACGGCTTTGATTTAAGGCAGTACCTCTTTCCGCTGGGTTTTATTGTACTGGGTTTGTGGTTTATACTACGCCGTAACCAGCATGGCCGCAACCGGGCAGAACGCTGGCAGGCCTACAAAGAAGACCCTTACACCAAAGGATTTGAAGTTGACTATACAGTGAAAGAAGGAGGCGAAAGTACAGACGCTGATGCTACCTCAACCGAAAGCTTCAGTACCCCGCCGCCACAAGCCGACGACTTTATAGACAGTGTTACTGTATTTGGTAATGTAAAAAAGGTAGTGCTATCTAAAAACTTCAGAGGTGGTGATATTGTGAACATTTTTGGTGGGTCAGAACTGGATTTCAGCCAGGCCGATATCAACGGCCGCGTAATACTGGATGTAACCCAGCTGTTTGGCGGCGTGAAGCTGATCGTACCTCCGCATTGGCAGGTAACATCCGACCTGGCAGCCATATTTGGCGGCATTGACGATAAACGCTTTAATAAAGCTATACCGCAAAATGCTGATAAAGTATTAGTACTAAAAGGTACCTCCATTTTTGCAGGTATTGATATACGCAGTTTTTAACCTTTAAAAAGCATAGTCATGAACTGGTATTTAGTTATCATCAGCATTCACACTGTTTTTAAAACAGTTACAAAGCACCTGTAAACTTACAGGTGCAAGCTTTCTACATCTAAACCTTATCACTTATTTAATCACACTAACTGACCCACAATTCACAACAAATGGCTGTATCAGCATCCATATTTACCAAACTGAACATGGCATTTGCCGCCGGCGGACTGGCCTGGGCCGGTTTGCAAGCTTACGTAGTGCACAGCTTCGGTTTTATTTGGTATGTGGCTATTATAGACAGCGTAGCAAGTACACTCCCTTTGGCGGCTGCCTGCTGGCTTATCAATAACAACCTACGTTATTACCAGCCCGGTAAAGGCAGTTACATTAACCTGTTCTTTTGGTGTCTGGCACTGGCTGGCGCCTGCACGCTGCTGGTTCGGTTTACGCTGCCGCTTTTCAGCATCGGTAAAACGTACGATGTGTTCTTAGTCCAATCAACTACCCTGCGTTTTTTTACCTGCTTTATGGCTATTGGCTGGATGGCCATGATTAGCCTGATATGGTATGTGCAGCAAGACCAGAAAGAGAACGAAAAGCGTAAATCGGAAGCCGAAAAACTGGCCCGCGATGCGGAACTGTACAATTTACGCCAGCAACTGCAACCGCACTTTTTGTTTAATAGTTTGAATTCTATCAATGCGCTGATTGGTTTTAAGCCGGACGAAGCCCGTAAGATGATCCATCAACTGTCCGACTTTTTGCGTGGTACGCTTAATAAAGATGAACAAACGCTGGTACCTTTGTGCGATGAGCTGAAACACCTGAACCTTTACCTTGATATTGAAAAAGTACGCTTTGGCCACCGGTTGCAAACCGAAATAAGTTGCGATGATAAATGTAAGGATGCCAAACTGCCGCCATTACTGCTGCAACCCCTTGTTGAAAATGCCATTAAGTTTGGTTTGTATGATACAACCGGCGAAGTAACCGTAAGCATCAGGGCCGAAATTGAGGACAGCTACCTGCTGGTAATGGTACAAAATCCATATGACCCGCAAACGGCCCGCCCACGCCAGGGAACTGGTTTTGGTGTAAGTGGCATACAACGCCGGCTTTATTTGCTATTTGCCCGTAACGATTTGGTGGAAACTTTCACAAATGATGATATATTTACCATCCTGATTAAGATTCCACAAGCATGAAGCGCGCACTGATAATTGATGACGAACCACTGGCCCGCATGGTAGTACAGGAATACCTGATGCCTTATACCGATATACAGGTTTTGCAGGAATGTGGCGATGGCTTTGAAGGCATTAAAGCCATTATGCAACACCAGCCCGATCTTATTTTTTTAGACGTGCAAATGCCCAAAATCAATGGGTTTGAAATGTTGGAACTGGTTGATCAGGCACCGCAGGTAATTTTCACTACCGCATTTGATGAGTATGCCATTAAGGCCTTTGAGGCACATGCTGTAGATTATCTGTTAAAACCATTCAGCCGCGAAAGGTTCAATAAGGCCGTAGATAAATTTCTGGCACAATCGGCCGCTACCAGTGCTCAGCCGCAAAAACAAACGGAAGAGCTGCTGGAAACCGTGGCGCAATCGCCCGGTCAGCATGAGCGTATTGTGGTAAAAACCGGTACCAAAGTAAAAATCATCCCGGTGCAGGATGTGGAGTATCTATCAGCCGATGATGACTATGTAAGCATCCACACAGCCGAAGGCGCGTTTTTGAAAAACAAAACCATGAGCTTTTTTGAACAAACGCTGGATGCCCGGCAGTTTGTGCGCGTGCATCGCTCCTACATCATCAGCATTCCTCAAATCACCCGTATAGATCCTTATGAAAAGGATGCCCATTTGGCCATTCTTAAATCAGGCGCTCGCATACCGGTTAGCAGAAGCGGGTACGCCAAGCTAAAGCAAGTATTGGGCCTGTAGGTTTCTTACTGCTTAGTGAATTGCCATGTTAGTTCCTGCACTTCAGCAGCTAAAAAGGCTTTTTTAAATTCATCGTTGGTTTTGAAATGCAGTTGGGTAAGCAAGCGGCTTTCTATCTGCACTTCAAAGGCATCATCCTCAAAAGGCCAGGGTGTAACCGTAAGCGCACCATTGGCCATTTGCCTTAGCTGATGCTCACTTTTGGCCGGCCCTCTGCTAATGTCAATGCCGCGCTCCTCGGGCTGTACCTTATGCTGGCATAGCAACAGCGACAAAGCATCGCACCACTCTAACAGGGCATATAACTTATCCGCTTCCTGCTGGTTCAAATTGAGGCCCTTCCGCAAATACTTTTGCAGTTTAGTTTGCCCGGCCAGGTAAGCTTTAACCTCTTTACTTTCTTTGGCTTCATCCCGGTATAAAAAATCCATGTGCATGGAATGCAGCAAGGCAATGTACCGGCTTTTGGATAGGGCAAAGTCACCTACTCGCCGGCAATGCTCTGCGTCGAAAGAGCGCATGGCAAAATGCAGCGGTCCGCCTTGGGGTGTCAATAAATCATCGGCTTCCAATTCAATGCGGGCATCGTCATGTTCGGCTACGGCCAATAAGGTTTCCATCCAGCGTTTGGGGCGTTGCTTTGCGGCCCAATGCAGCATAAACTGCCCTGCCAATAAGCCATGCGCCCTTTGCGTAATAATTTCCCATCCCTGTTCTGTGTAATTAACAATCATACTTCAATGCATGTCCATAGTCCATAGTCCATAGTCCATAGTCCATAGTCCATAGTCCATAGTCCGAACATACTTTAAGAAGATTGTGTTTTACTTCATCTGTTAAAACAAAAAAGCCCCCGTTTACCGGAGGCTTTCTTGTTTGTTACTGAAATCGTTTATGCAACAAGGTGTATAATTTTTGAACCGTTGTGGGCTTACCCTCCCAGTTATTTTTGGTTACATAATTTACCTTCAAAAAGCGGTCTGCTTCTTCGAATGTCTTGCAGCGGTTAACCAACTCAATGGCCTCACTGTAGGCCAGACTATAGCCATTAAACAGGTCTTTCACAAACAACAGCTTATCATTTAAACTGATAGCAGATTTCAGATCTGTTATAGGCTGACCGTGCAAAGCGCTTGCCGTATTGTTGCCTTGTAACTGGGCCGACAGGCGCTGGTTAAGGGTCAGCACAGGCTCTTCGGCAGCCGGCTGCGGGTGGGATTGCGTAAACAGGTTGGGCACAACAGGTTGTTCAGCAACCGGCGTTGGCTGTGACGCTACCGGCTCGGGCTTAAACGGCTCGGGTTGCAAAGCTTCTTCCTTGACAGGTGCGGGCTCCGGTGCTTCTACAACAGGCTCCGGTGCTACAAAAGTAGGCTCAGCTTTTGGTTCCTCTGCCGGCATATAAACAGGCGGCACAGGTTCGGCTATGCTGGTCTCTTCGCTGTGGCTGCTGATGCTAAAATCATGACGGGAAGAACTTACTTCCGGCTCCTGACGGGTGAAAGAGTAAAAGTCTTGCTGAACCGGCTCAATGCTTACCTGTGGCTCCGGCGATGGTTCAACTACCGTTTCGGCCACCTGTGTTATAATGGGTTCTTCTTGTATTATTGCTGTAGGCTCGGGTTCTGGTTCTATGTCAACAACAGGCGCCAGCTCTTCTTCTTTTACGCTTACAGGTTCGGCAGGTATTTCTACCGGGTCGTACACTACGTCACTTTCGGCCAGTTGTGGCAATGGCGCAGCAAAAGATTCGGCTATATCTTCATCAACAGGTAAGTTATCATGATGGTGTATTACCCGTTCGGCAGCAGGCTCGTGTTGCATTGGCGGCGCATCAAACAAGGACACCGGTTTGGCAGCCGCTGCAACCGGCTGGCTAAGTTTTCTTAATATCTCGGTATGTTCGGTTAAAAAGTGTGCATTAGCTGCAAACAGCTCCAGTTCCAGGTCATTAAAAGCCGGCTCCTGCGATTGCAGGTAATCGTATTGCTCGTTCAATTCTTTTAGAATAGTCCCTATCTTCTTAAATATTTCCTGTTGTTTCATAATCCTGATGTTGAAAACGTGCCTATCCAAAAGTAAGATATAATTCTGATATTAGCCCGCTGTAAAGTTTTTGGAATGCTGTTTAGTGAAGATGTATTTAAAAGGCGAAGTGAGCACGGCGGGAGTATTGAAGTAATATGCGGCTCTATGTTTTCGGGTAAAACCGAAGAACTGATTCGCCGTTTGCGCCGTGCCCAGATAGCACGTTTGGAGGTTGAAATTTTTAAACCTAAAACCGATACCCGTTATGATGAAACGGCGGTTGTATCGCATAACCAAACCAGCATTCCATCCACCCCTGTCGAAAACGCATCGTCAATATTACTATTAGGCAGCCATGTACAGGTTGTAGGTATTGACGAAGCCCAGTTTTTTGACGATGAACTTCCGCATGTTTGCAACGCTTTAGCCAATAAGGGCGTACGCGTTATTGTTGCCGGCCTGGATATGGATTACAAAGGGCAGCCATTCGGCCCAATGCCTGCCATCATAGCCATGGCCGAGTCGGTAACCAAGGTGCATGCCGTATGCGTAAAGTGCGGTAACCCGGCGTTGTACTCGTACCGCCTCGTGCCCGATAACAGCCGCATACTGCTGGGCGAAAAAGAAAGCTACGAGCCACGTTGCCGCGCCTGCTACCAACTGCCTTAAATTATTTGCTGCCAATACAACAATTACGCTTTAAGTTAGGTTATTAAATATACTAACCAGCTTGAATTATGAGTGTGAAGTTGATTGCAATGATGCATTGTAATACAGATGCAGAAGAGACATTTGAGCAGGAGTTGAAAAAACTGGTTGATACCTCCTTACAGGAAGACGGCTGTTTGAAGTATGAAGTATACCAATACAACAACGAACGCTGCCGCTACCTGATTATTGAGGAATGGCAGGATGAAGAAACGCTGAGCAAGCACCAGGCAAGTGTGCCATACAAACACTTTGTACGCATATCGCCAGTGTTACTGGCCCGGCCGGCCAAGATCAAAACGCTGGAACGGCTGGTTTAACGGAAATGCCTTAAGGACATAATTAATTTTTATCCTCCAAAAACAACCAACTCCTTTTTTGTATTATTAGTACAGGCAGGTTATGAAGTAGTGAGTTATTTCTTCGTAACCTGCCTGTACTAATTTAGCAGATACAAAACCCGGTAATAGCCATGCCTAAAAAGGTTCTACTCATTGAAGATGACAAAGACATCAGAGACTCGATCGTTTTTGCCCTGCAACAGCAAAATTTTGAAGTGATTGCATCTGAAGATGCCAGGATACTTAAGCAGTTGCAAGAAATTAATCCCGACCTGATTTTACTGGACAACTGGCTATCGGACTGGAAAAGCGATGCCAACGGACAGCAATTAAGTAAAGAGATCAAAACTAACCCGGCCACCAGCCATATCCCGGTGGTTATGTTATCGGCAGTAAGCAATATTAAAGAAGTGACGGAGCAAGGCCAGGCAGATGGGTATTTGAAAAAGCCTTTTGAACTGGATGCGCTGCTGGAAATCGTCAAGAAGTTTACCGCATAATTTAAGTTAGGAATTTATATAAACACCAAAGCCTTTGGAGTTACCAAAGGCTTTGGTGTTTTAACAGTTGTTGATTACTGTTTAATGTTAGGGCCATCCTGCTCATCCTTATTTTCGCTGCCTACTTTTCCACCGGCGGTATCACCGCTATCCAGGTTCAGTTCATAGGAAGGAGTAGACGCATCATAAGCCTGCTGCAACGGATCCATCTCGAAGGTTTTTTCAACCTCAGCGCTGCTACGGCCGTTTTCTTCCTGGTTATTTTCGGTACCTGCCTGTTCGTGACCGGCAGTTTTTAATGGTTCTCTATTTTCTTCTGATGCCATAATTCAAATCTTTTGTTATTATTAAAAGGCCATAGCATCAGGTATTGTTTTATTAAAGTTTTATATTGGCGATAACAAGGCTATTAATGAAATGCGGCGGCGCTGCCACCTTCGGCCATTGTAGTTACTTTGATATTGCTACGGCCAATAAAGTAAACCACAAATGAAAGCACTGCCGCAGCTGCCATAATGCCCGCCAGCGGAATAACCGTAGGCGAATCGAACATACCTACCCCTACCGAAGCCAGGGCACCTATACCCAGTTGCACTGCGCCCATCAATGCAGAGGCAGTGCCTGCGTTATGTTCAAACGGCGCAATAGACATAGCCGATGCGTTTGGATTTATAAGTCCGATACAACACAATAGCAAAAAGAGCATTACCAATGTACCAGCTAAGCCCAGCAAGTGGTAATAGGCACCTAATAAAAACAGTACGCCAAACACCGCTTGTGCAATCAAAACTACAGGTACAATTTGCTTACTGCTGTAACGTTTCAGCAACAAGCTGTTCACCTGGCTTGAGCCGATAAAGCCTACCGACAGGCCGGCAAATATCCATCCATAGGCTTTTTCGCTAACGTTATATATTTTCATAAACACCAGTGGTGAGCCTGCTACATAAGCAAACAACCCCGCAAAAGCAATTGCCCCGGTAAACGCATAAGTATAAAACTGCGGATTTTTAAGCACTACCCAAAAGCCGTTAAGTATGGGCCGCGGTTTTAATGATAATTCCCGGTTGGGCACATAGCGGTCGGGCAGAAAAAATATAACGGCTAATAATATCAGAACGGCAATAATTGCCAGTATCAAAAATATAGCATGCCATCCCCAGGCCGAGGTAACATAGCCCCCCACAGTAGGTGCCACCATAGGCGAAGCACCTACCACCAGCATCAGCAGCGCAAACACCTTGGCATTTTCCTCAATCGGAAACAAATCGCGCACCATGGCCACCGCGGCTACAGCTGCTGCACAGCTACCAATGGCTTGTATAAAGCGTAAAGCAATTAATGAATTTACACTTGCAGCCATCATACAGCCAAACGATGCCAGCAGGTAAATCACCAGCCCTACATACAAAGGCTTTTTGCGCCCAAATTTATCCAACAAAGGACCGTAGAGCAACTGGCCGGCTGATATGCCTACAAAATAGCTGGACAATGACCAGGCAACCCGCTCAATGGTGGTATGCAGATCATCCGCTATGGCCGGAAAGCTGGGCAGATACATATCTATAGAGAACGGCCCCAGAGCTGTTAATGATCCTAAAATGAGAATGAGAAAAAAATGCTGACGCTTAGTCATAGGTAGAAATTTTGAGGTGGCAAAAATACAGCAGCCGGTTTATTAATAAGCAAATATTCGGCAATCAAATGTTTATGTGATTTTAGAATGATAATCCTGTAACCTGACCTGATGGAAATCCTAATCAGATTGTGACATTAAAAGGCACACAAACACTACTAAGTTTATATACTATGTATATATTTGTATTAAACTTAATAATACCATTGAATTGACCAGGGTATGCTGCCTTTATTTAAGTGTATTAAGAAAGTAAACGTTAATTAAGCTACTGCCGGGTTGATATGGCAATAGCTTTTTATTCAGTATTTAAAGAACCGACACATGCAAAGTTTCAGAACCGAACTGGAAAACCCGGTGGTAGAAAAGGATATCATTGATCTGGAAAAGAAGATCAGGGCTTTCCGCGAGGGTAAGATACATGATGAGAAATTCAGGAGCCTGCGTTTGGCGCGCGGCGTTTATGGTCAACGCCAGCCGGGCGTACAGATGGTGCGCATTAAACTGCCGTTTGGTAAGGTTACCTTTAAGCAATTACTGCGCATAGCGGATATTGCCGACGAGTACGGTAGCGGTAACCTACACCTGACCACCCGCCAGGATATACAGATACACTACGTAAGCTTAGACCGCACGCCCGAACTGTGGGCCAAGTTGGAACAGGATGATATTACCCTGCGCGAAGCATGTGGCAACACCGTACGCAACGTTACCTCATCACCTACGGCAGGCATCGATCCGCAGGAGCCTTTTGATGTATCGCCTTATGCACAGGCAACGTTCGAGTACTTTTTGCGTAACCCCATTTGTCAGGAAATGGGCCGTAAGTTCAAAATAGCATTTTCATCGAGCGATGCGGATACGGCCTTCAGTTATATTCATGATATTGGTTTGATACCTAAACTGCGTAATGGCAACGAGCGGGGCTTTAAAGTATTATTGGCCGGCGGCTTGGGTGCACAGCCCGCACTGGCACATATTGTACACGAGTTTTTACCCGAAGATGAACTGATTCCCTACATCGAAGCCATTATCCGGGTGTTTGATCGCTACGGCGAACGCAATAACCGGAATAAGGCGCGCTTAAAATTTTTGGTACAAAAGTTAGGATTGGAAGAGGTTTTACGTCTGGCCGAAATTGAAAAAACGGCCAACAAAGTAAAAACTTATAAAATAAACCGGGATACCGTGCCGGCTCCTGCTGCACCGCAAGCAATCAGTTATCCAGAAGCAACCATAACCAACCAGTTGGCTTACGATGTTTGGAAAGCAACCAATGTGTTTGCCCAAAAGCAGGAAGGCTTTTATGGCGTGTTTGTAAAAGTGCCTATCGGTGATATACATACACCCGAAGCGCGCAAACTGGTAGAAGGCCTAAATGGCTTAGTGGCCGACGAAATACGTATCACACAAAACCAAGGTTTATTATTAAAGTATGTACGGACCGAAGCCTTGCCTGCCCTGTACAATGTACTGGCATCAGTTAACCTGGCCGAACCTGGTTTTGACAGCGTGGCCGATGTAACCACCTGCCCCGGTACCGATACCTGTAACCTGGGCATATCCAACAGCATGACCTTAGCTCGCGTGTTGGAAGAGGTAATTTATACGGAGTACGAAGATTTGGTGTACAACCGGGACATTAAAATCAAAATAAGCGGTTGCATGAACTCCTGCGGTCAGCATGGTTTGGCGCATATTGGTTTTCATGGCAGCTCTTTAAAGGCCGATAAGCGGGTATTACCATCTGTGCAGGTGTTGCTTGGCGGCGGCACCGTTGGCGATGGCATAGGCCGCGCGGCCGAAAAGGTGATCAAGGTACCAGCCAAACGTGCTACATACGTATTGCGCTACGTACTGAACGATTATCAGGCCAACGCTACAGAAAGTGAAACTTTCCACGCTTACTATGACCGTCAGGGTAAGGACTACTTTTACCAGTTGCTAAAACCACTGGCCGATTTAACCTCCCTAACAGACGATGAATTTGTAGACTGGGGACATGAAGAAACCTTTGCTACCGCAATTGGTGTAGGCGAATGTGCCGGTGTAATGATTGACCTGGTGGCCACCCTATTGTTTGAGGCCGAAGAAAAACTGGGCTGGGCCAGAGAATCTTACCAGGATGGCCGCTGGGCAGATGCTATTTACCATAGCTACAACACTTTTGTTAGCGCGGCTAAAGCATTACTTTTGGATAAAGGTGTAAACAGCAGTACACAAATTGGTGTAATTAAGGAGTTTGATAACCATTATGTAAGTACGGGGCTGATTAATTTGCCAACCAGTTTTAACGACCGGGTACTGCAAATTAACCAACATGAACCTTCACAGCAATTTGCTGCTGCTTACCTGCAACAGGCCGAAGAGTTTTTGGCCGAAATGAAAACCAAACGGGAAGCGATTAATGCATGATAGATTCGCAACAAGATACTGATACTGCTTTAAACAGCGAAAAAGAACCGGACGGCAACCAGCTGTTTCCGGTTTTTTTGAAACTGAACCAGCTACATACGGTATTGGTAGGTGCTGGTAATGTTGGGCTGGAAAAGCTGACCGCCTTGCTAAACAACAGCCCGTATGCATCAATCACCATTGTTGCCGATAAGGTATCGTCTGAAGTGAAGCAACTGGCAGCTGACTATCCGCAAATTACCATTCATGAAAAGTTTTTTGAAGATGATGATCTGAATGTAGCAGACATTGTTGTGGCCGCTACAGGCGATAATGAGTTGAACGTACGCATCAGGCAAGCTGCACGCAAACGCAAACTTTTAATTAACGTAGCCGACAAGCCCGATCTTTGTGACTTTTACCTCGGATCTATAGTAAAAAAAGGAGATTTAAAGATAGGTATATCTACCAACGGCAAATCACCAACGGTAGCCAAGCGATTAAAAGAGGTGCTAAATACTGCCCTACCCGATGATATCAACACGACGCTACAGCAAATAAGCGCTCTGCGCAATACGCTGAGTGGCGATTTTGCAAGCAAAGTAAAAGCACTCAACAAGGCAACCGAAGTTTTATCCCCCTCCGGTAAGCTAAGTTTCTACCAAAAAAATAAGACCAAGCTCATCGCTGCAGGTCTTATCCTTGTTTTATTACTTATTGCTTTTGTAATCTATCAGCAGGCAGTTGCTTGGTGATAGATTACCTTTATTCTTGGCTCTTTATTTCTTATGGCGTTGTTAAAGCTACCGGTATTACCTTACCGCTAAAAAACTTTTGACCGGTTAAGGCAAAATCTGCAATATACTTTCCCACCTCGAAAGCCATTACCGGCGATTCGAATCCGGGAAAGGCTTTTTCCAGCATTTCGGTTTGTGCCGACCCTAAAGCCAGGCAATTAACGCTTATTTTCTGTTCGGTAAGCTCTTGCGCCAAGCTCTCGGTCAAGGCATGCAAAGCTGCCTTGCTGGCGGCATAAGCCGATAGTCCCGGAAATCTTGAACTGCCTTGAAAGGCTCCCATTGTACCAATATTCACAATGTGCCCGCCTGCCGACATGAATGGCAGTATGCTTTGCGTAATGCGTACGTGGCCCAAAAAGTTACTTTGCAGCATCTCTACAAAATCCTGCTCACCAAGTTCCATAAACGGCTTATTTACCAGCGCACCGGCATTGTTAATCAATACATCTACCTTGCCATCCAAATGTGTACGGACGAATTGCTGCAAGCCGGCGTAATCATCATACACAATATCAAATTTAATTGGGTACAAGGTGCACTCCGGATTTAAACCTTGCGCAATTTCCAGCAAGCGGGTAAGCCGATCCTGCGAGCGGGCCAGTGCAATAACTTTATGCTTGTTGGTAAGTATTAAATCCAGCACGGCCTCAAAGCCAACACCGCTACTTGCTCCGGTGATAATAATATTCATATAGTCGCCTCCCCTATCTAAAGGAAAATTATATTTTGATGGATGAATTTTGTTTTTCTTCTACTGGTTGCTTATCCGCAGGTTCGTCTTCTTCTATAGATGGCAAACCCTCCTGCAGTCGACTCGGACGCAATACATAATAAACGCCGATAAGAGAAACCAATAAAGAAATCAGGTAAAACGAGACGCTCAGAAATACGGCCAAACCCACATTCATGTGAAACGGCCCCGAAAGCTGCGTGAATATAGCCTCGCGTGCGCCAGCCCCACCTAATGAGATAGGCACTACCGCAGCCAATGCCGATAACAGGAACGACAACAGGTAGGGTGCAAATTTGCCGTTAAAATCCTGCCCCAGCATAACCAGTAAAATGGTAAGCACTTGTAGGGATTGTACCAATACGGCTTTACCATGCGCCTGCACAAAGTTGTTCGTATATTCTTTAAAAAACTTATGGGTAACAAAGTAATAAATGGCCGACCCAACCAAAAATATACTACCCGGAATAGCCATATGCAATTCAACCTGTGGCACAAACAAAATCAGCGCAACTACAATTAAGCCAATTGCCCATAAACCACTCAGCCGGTCAAACAAAATGGCCCAAAAGAGCTTTTTTGCAGGTAACTTGTACGATTTGGTAAGCAGGTATATTTTGTAACCATCGCCACCGATACCACCCGGCAGCAAAAAGTTGTAAAACATACCGAGCAGGTACAGCCTGAAATTAAAACGCGTATCCAGTCGTAAATTAATAGACTTAAAAAAACTTAATAGTCGCCATGCTGATACCACACTCGACAAAAAGAAAACCAGTACAGCTGCCAGCATCCACCAGTAATTGGCATGTATCAATCGGCCCTTTACATCTTCAAATGGCACCTTAGTGAATACATAGTACAGCAAAACAGAGGTTACTGCAATTTTAAACAGCAGTTTAGCCGCGTTCCACAAGTTATCTTTCCAGGTCTTGGGCTTCGGGAGAGTTTCCGTATCAGTCATTTGGGTACAAAAATAGTTAAAAAAATAAAATACCCGTTTTGGTAATTAAAACCTTACCTGTTAATGGCTTATGACATTCAACGAGATACCTGCCGGTAATGGCCGTTTTTTTACATTAACTAAATAATACCATGATGCCTGTACACCTCAATTTAATTTACTAATCCGTATTTTTGCGCAAATTTTAAAGCAGAGATGAGCAAAGTACAAGTAGGTTTGGTACAGATGAGCTGTACAGCTGATAAACAGCAAAATTTACAAAAAGCTATTGCAAAGGTACGCGAAGCGGCACAGCAGGGCGCACAGATTGTGTGCTTGCAGGAGCTGTTTACCTCGCTGTATTTTTGTGATGTGGAGGATTATGATAACTTCCAGTTAGCCGAACCCATTCCGGGTCCGTCAACCGACGAACTGTCAAAAGTTGCGGCAGAGCTGGGTGTGGTTATTATCGCTTCGCTGTTTGAAAAACGTACACAGGGTTTATACCACAATACTACCGCGATATTAGATGCCGATGGTACTTACTTAGGCAAATACCGTAAAATGCACATTCCGGACGATCCGGGCTTTTACGAGAAATTTTACTTTACCCCTGGCGATTTAGGCTACAAGGTTTTCAAAACCAAGTTTGCCACCATCGGTGTGTTAATTTGCTGGGATCAGTGGTATCCGGAAGCTGCCCGCATCACCGCTTTAATGGGTGCCGAAATATTGTTCTATCCTACCGCTATTGGCTGGGCTTCAAGCCAGGATGTGGATACCAACACCGAGCAGTACAACGCCTGGCAAACCATACAACGCTCACATGCTGTTGCTAATGGCGTGCACGTAGTAAGCGTAAACCGTGTTGGCGAAGAGGCAGGCCTGAAATTCTGGGGCGGCTCGTTCGTATCCAATCCGTTTGGTAAAGTTATTTTCCAGGGTGATCACCAGGAAGAGCAGGTTACCACTATAGAACTGGATCTGGCTAAAACAGATTACTACCGCACCCACTGGCCTTTCCTGCGCGACAGACGTGTTGAAACTTATCAGCCCATCACTAAACGCCTGCTGGACGATGAGTAATTTCGAGAATTCCCCTGCCAAGCAGGGTTATACTTTCCCGGCCGAGTGGGAAACACATACAGCAACCTGGCTAAGCTGGCCGCATAAGGAGGCTTCATGGCCGGGTAAAATTGAAAGTATTTACGCCAACTACTGCGCCTTTATTAAAGAGGTAGCACAAGGCGAATTGGTGCGTATTAACGTAGCCAATCAGCAAATGCAAGCCTCGGCAACACAGCATTTGCAGCAAGCTGGCGTTGATTTAAACCTTATTGAATTTTACGAGTTCCCTACCAACGATGCCTGGTGCCGCGATCATGGTCCGGCGTTTTTAGTAAACCGCAGCACCAAGAAAAAAGCAGTGGTTGATTGGGGTTACAATGCTTGGGGTGGCAAATATCCGCCGTATGATCTGGATGATGTTATCCCAACCCGGATAGCCGAACACTTTAATCTGCCGGTATTTAATCCGGGAATTGTAATGGAAGGCGGTTCGGTTGATTTTAACGGTGCAGGTACTTTGCTAACCACAACAGCCTGCCTGCTGAACAAAAACCGCAACCCACACCTGAAACAAAGCCAGATTGAAGAATACCTGCATAATTATTACGGTGTTCAGCAAATACTATGGTTGGGTGACGGCATTGTAGGCGATGATACTGACGGGCATATCGATGATATTACCCGCTTTGTGAATGAAGATACGGTAGTAACGGTAGTTGAAGAAAACAAAAGCGACGAAAATTACGCCATTCTGCAACACAACCTGCAGGTACTGAAAGGCATGCGCTTGCCTAATGGCAAACAACTGAATGTAATTGAATTACCGATGCCAACACCGGTTATCCATGAAGATCAGTTATTGCCAGCATCTTATGCTAACTTTTACATCAGCAATGCAGCCGTTGTAGTACCTACTTACCGCAGCGATAGTGATCAAAAAGCGCTAGACATTATTCAGCAATGCTTTCCGCAACGCAAAGTGGTAGGAATCGACTCTACTGATATTATCTGGGGCCTAGGCAGCTTTCACTGCCTGAGCCAGCAGGAACCAGAAATTTAATCTACTTCATTCAATAAAAGAAAGCCCTGATTTATTAAAATCAGGGCTTTCTTTTTATCCGGTTATCCTATTATCAAGGAAGGTTAGTAGCTTACAACAACAATGCATCTATTCGGTGCGCATGCACCTTGTTCAATTGGTTTGACCACGAAAAAATTGTAAAGTGCCCATCCTGCGATGCTACCAGGGCCAGCGAATCGCGCTGATCATACACAAACTGTGCTCCGGCCAGATGCCTGGTTCCGCCGTTTTGCACCGGGTGAATAACGGCACCGGTACTATCCTCTACCGGCTCGGTTACTAAAATTTCCTGTACAGGCATACTGTTTTTGGCCCGCGTTACCTTTGCGCCAAAGGCAAGCATGTGGTAATCATGCGTAATCACTGTAGCGCCATCAACCGCGGTGTAACCGCCTACTGTATCTATTACCCGGGTAAGCGCCTCGCGCCAGGATGGTTTACTACGCTCGGTGATGTCTTCTTTCATCAAATCAGTTATGCCACAATAAGCCGGCACAATAGGATAAGATATCGGATGAACTATGGATTCGTGCCAAGCTGTTGTGTTGTCCGGCACTACCAGCACAATACCGCCGCGGCCATGCTCGCGCATAGCACCAGCAAGTTCAATTAATACGTTTACGGCATCGTCCTGGCTATCGGGCAAAGGCATACCCAGCAACGAGGCCACCAACGCCGGCGAATCACCCATACCCAAACGTCGCTCGTTTACTATCTTGATCTCATCGCCTTTCAAAATGGCAACGTTAATAAACTTACCAAAACCATCGGCCCGGCTATGTTTTACTACCAGCAAACCCGGCTCAATTACCTCCAGTACAAAGCAAATGCCCGGCAAGGCCAGCACGCTACCCCATACGTACATGCCGCTATCATCATGCCATACACCTAAGTGAATACCGGCTTTCTCAACTGCCGGCCCCAGCTTGGTCAGATTATTGGGCGTTAACCTCAACTTGTTTTTGAACATTAACGGCTGTTTTGCTTTATCGGGTGGCAGCAAAGCAAGGGATATTTTGGGTGAATGACCCTCCTCTCGCCGTAGGCTGGCCCAAAAGGCTACATCAATAATTGCTTCAATGCACTGCAACTCGGGCTGCGGGGCCAAATTGCACTTCCCTGCACAATCGGCTGTATCCAAATGATAAGCAAAGTGGTTGCTGATGGTGCCGGATACCATACGTGCAGCCAGGTAAGATGGTTCTGAGATCATGACGGGGTGCCTTCCAGGTTATGCTATAACTAAGTTATAAATATCAACAGCAAAGTAAAGTAACTTTTGTTGAACGTAATTACAGCTAATGTACAAGGTTTGTAATATTTATCATTAGTTTTTAATAGAAGGGCGCTTGTTGAGGTTACTTTTGCACCAACGTTCATAAGACGATAAACTTAAACCCCTGGAAATTTACTGCCCAAAGCCGCATTTTCTAATGCTATTCTAATATGCGCTATGAATTCTTTCCGTTTTTATAATTTCAGTGTCAACTAAGTGTTAATACGACTATTTTTATAGAATTTATTCTTGCATTTAATGTTGAAACACTTACTTTTGCCCTCTGTAAGTCTATGCTTACAATTGTGATAAGGTTTAGGTTGAAGCCTCCAAGCTGCAAGAGCGAGGAGGCTTTTTTATGTCATTATACTTTCAGTCTGTCTATTATTACCCTAACAGAAATACATTCATAGAACGAGGCCCATGTGCACCTAAAACAAGCGACTGCTCAATATCGGCTGTTTTGGATGGCCCGGCTATAAAAGCTCCATAGCCATAACTGCGGTTACTAATTTGTTCATAAGCCTTATGCATAGTAGCCACAACTTGATTTGCCGGAACAATAACAACCAGATGCTGGCAGATAAAAGGTAGTACCCGCTTACCCATTAACTCTTCAGTTACCCATACGGCACCATTTTCGGCCACAGCAAAGTGCGCTTTAATAATGGCCAGCTCCACATTTTCCAGGCTGTGAATATCATCTTCAAACACATGCGACTGATGGTGCGGGTGTAGCTCTGTAACCGTATTAACAATGCGCCCTTCAGGAAATTGAACATTCAGGATGCCTGTAATGTCTTCGTAGCTACCAACCTGGTAAGCGGTGCCACCAATACCGGTTAACACGGTGATGTACTTCTCGAGCAAGTCCGCCGGCTCTGCGAGCTGTGCTGCATCTTTCAATGCATTTAAGTCGGGCAGGGCAACAGCTTCTGGCTGGTTGCGCGCTACAGCCGCTAATATCTTCTCTCTGCTGGACATGTTTTTGTAGTTGATAATAGTAGTTTATAGTTGATCGTTCATGGATGCGGAGCAATATTTTGCTTTACGTCTACTAACCATACCATTCTCACTCCCGATCCTGCCTATCTGTCCTAAGCACCAAATCCTAATTGTTGGCTCTCGGCTCTTGGTTCTAAACGCCTGGTTCCTGGCTCCCGGCTCTGTTTCTGGCGTACCACTCACCAAACGATTCTTTAGGCGGTGCAGGCATATCACGCTGTTTATACCAGGGGTTAAGTTTGTTATTTACAGCAAAAGGTGCAAACTTGATAGTGGCCCTTCCCATCTTACCAGCGGCATGATATAGGGTGGGTGAGGCTAATGTTGCAGCCATCAATTGCATGGCTATCTTTTTTACTGTTGGCGCATAGCCCGCTTTTACCAATACCTGCCGCCATTTATAAAGCTGCTGATGAATATCAATTTTAACCGGACATACATTTGAGCAGGAGCCGCACAATGTGGAAGCAAAAGGCAGATCGGCATACTTTCTCATGTCCAGGTTAGGAGCTAGTATAGAACCAATAGGGCCTGCCACTGCGGTATGATAGCTATGCCCACCACTCCTGCGATAAACCGGGCAGGTGTTCATACAAGCCCCGCAACGGATACATTTGAGCGAGTTGCGAAAATCTTCACGTCCCAACTGTACACTACGGCCATTATCCACCAGCACAATATGAATCTGTTTGCCATCGCGCGGCTTGCTGTAGTGACTGCTGTAGGTAGTAATTGGCTGCCCCGTAGCGCTGCGGGTAAGCAGGCGTAAAAATACACCCAGATGCTCGCGTTTAGGAATTAGCTTTTCAATGCCCATAGAGGCGATATGCACCTCGGCCAGGTTAGTGCCCATATCGGCATTTCCCTCGTTAGTACATACCACAAACTCGCCGGTTTCGGCAATGGCAAAGTTTACGCCGGTGAGCGCGGCACGCCGGGTGAGGAAAATCTCGCGCAGGTGCTGGCGGGCTGTTTCCGTCAAAAATTGCGGATCATCAACATTTGATGGTGTACCCAGATATTTATGAAACAAATCGCCTATCTCCCCTTTCTTTTTGTGGATACAGGGTAACACGATATGGCTTGGGTGCTCGCCTGCCAGTTGTACAATACGCTCGCCCAGGTCAGAGTCGATCACATCAATACCGTGCGATGCCAGGTAGTCGTTCAGTCCGCACTCCTCCGTTAGCATGGATTTGCTTTTTACCATGCGGTTAATCTGGTGTTCTTTTAATAGCCCAAGCACAATATCATTGTGTTCTTTAGCATCGGCAGCCCAATGGATCTTTATCCCATTGCAGGTCGCATTTTTTTCGAACTGTTCGAGATAAGTGCTCAGGTTTGATAGTACGTTGAACTTTATTTGCGATGCTGTTTCGCGCAGCAGTTCCCATTCGGGTAGCTGATGTACATTTTTATCACGTTTTTGCCTTATCCACCACAAAGTCTCATCGTGCCAGCTTACGCGGTCTTCATCCTTATTAAATACTTCTGCAAGTGCTGCATGATCTTTACTTTCCATCTCACTCCGCGTTTAAAATCTCTGCAATATGTAACACCTTCACTTTACTGCCTTGCCGCTTCAAAATTCCCTCCATATGCATCAGGCATGACATATCCACGCCCGTAATGTATTCGGCACCGTGATGCAAGTGATCGGCCACCCGGTCTTTACCCATTTTGGCCGATACGGCCTCCTCTGTTACGCAGAATGTACCGCCAAAACCACAGCACTCGTCCTTACGATCTAGTTCAATCAGGTCTATATCTTTCACCATTTTCAAAAGCGAACCGGGCTTGGAAAAGGCAGGGGCAACCAGCTCCGTCATGGAGCTTAGGTGCAGCCCGCGCTGACCATGACAGCTTTGGTGCATACCTACCCGGTACGGAAAGCGCGAAGGCAAATGCTCCACTTTGAGCACATCGGTTAAAAATGAAGTTAGTTCGTATGTTTTCTGGCTGATGTTGTTTGCCAACTGCGTCTGCTTGTCATCGTGCAAGTGCTCGCGAATGTGCAGCACGCAGCTACCTGATGGCGCTACGATATAGTCGAAGTTTGCAAAGTTGTCGATAAACAAACGGTTACAGCCCCCGGTAAGGTGCTCAAACCCCGAGTTGGCCATGGGCTGGCCGCAACAGGTCTGATTTTTGGGATATACCGCCTCCACGCCCAACTTTTCGAGCAGTTGCAAGGTGGCAATAGCAGCCCCGGGGTAAAACTGATCTACATAACATGGTATAAATAACCCTACTCGCATCTTTCCGTCTTTTGTTAATATTAAGTGGTTATCGTATGACTGGCCGAGTAAAACTTCAGCTCCAGCAAATCGTGCGGCATCGGTGCGGGGTTCCATGCATGATGTATAGCTAATGCAGCACCCACTGCTGTTGCCTGGGCCATTGAGGCAGCATACACCTCCATAGCCGGAAAAGCCGCTGCCAGTAAATGCATGTACACGGAGTTTTTGCTAAATCCTCCATCAACAAAAAGACGTTTAACCATACCGTTTTTCAACACATAGCCTGTTGCTATACGTTGCTGATCAACAATATCCATCATCAGGCGATGATAGGCTTCCGTATCGCTGGCAAACGAACTCAGATCGCGCTGCCCAAAAACCGATGCCTTTAAACTATTGGTGCCGCTTATAGACAGTCCGCCATCTTTAAGCAGTAAATGATTTACCAGATCAGCATCATACCTGATATTACGGTAATGGGCCGTATTCTGGTTAAAGTGCTCGGCAATGCGTTTTAGCTGCTGCTCATACTCGTAGCCGGCAAACAGGCGCGATGCCTTTACCGGCTGGCCTTTGTATTGAATGTAGTTCAGGCAATCATTCTTTAAATCTTCATCACTCAACGGTGAATGATCAAAAGGATTTAAACTGATAGTCCACGTACCGGTTGAAAGTAATACAAACGGCTCAGTAAAACTTACCAAATAAGGTATCAACGCTGCCGAACTATCATGCAAGCCTATACCTACCTGGTAGCTATTACCCGGAAAAGAAACCGGTAAAACCGTTTCGGCACTTAATACGGGAGCCAGCTTATCAATAACATTTTCCCGTAGTACCCATTCATGGTATTGCTGCTTTTCAAAATCCCATAAACCGGTATGGCAGCCAATACTGGTCAGGTCACTACAGGCATGCCCGGTAAGCATATAGCTCAAATACTGCGGCAAGTGCAAAGCATACTTTACCCGGTTATACACCTCGGGCTGTTCATACCTTAAACGGTACAGTTGCATACCTGAATTTAAGCTCCCCAATACCGGCGATGCCGTTTGCCGTGCAACCAGGCTCTCGCCGCCGTAATCGGCATAAAACTGTTTGAATAAGGCATCCGGGTAGGCTTTCAGGTAATTGTACAGTGGCGTTAACGGCATACCTTCATCATCCACATACACCAAGCTGGCTCCGTAAGAGGAGAAGTTCACGGCCCTGACCTCAAACTCCTGCCGCTGGAATATGCTGCGCAAGGAATCAAATACCGAAAGCCGCAGGCTGTCTATATTCTCGCAAGGGTCGCCGTCCTCATCAGCCATTTCGTTAAAACGGGCCGACTTTTCATAAACAATCTGGTAGTCCTCGTTGAACAGGAAGAGCTTTTTGTTGGTTTTGCCTACATCAAATACTGCTATTACGGGAGTTGCAGCCATACTATAGTCCGGTAGCTACGGTTTTTAATCCGCGTTCTTTAATCAGGTTGTTACGTACTTCATACTGGCGATAAGCCGCTATAGGCTTCAAAGCACCGCCGGTACGCAGGCGAGCCTCTGCCACCAGCGGGCGCACATCAGTGCGGTAAGCTTGTTGCAGAATCTCTTGCGCCTGGGCAACATCATTGCTTTGCTGAGCAGCCACCAGTGCCTCACGATCAACCAGCAGTGACTGTGCGTAAGCTATCTTGATAGCTTCTACCGATTGCAGTAAATCCTCAACCGGATCCTTCACGTTGTGTGATGCATCAATCATCCACCCTAAATCGCGTGCATGGTTCATGCCACGGGCATCCATACCTTCAACCAACTCATTAAATATCAAAAACAGTTGATAAGGGTTAATACTGCCTACGGTCAGGTCATCATCACCATACTTAGAGTCGTTAAAATGAAACCCGGCCAGCTTGCCTTCCATCAGCAGCAGGGACACAATCTGCTCAATATTGGTATTGGGCAAATGGTGACCTAAATCGACCAACGTTGATGCTTTAGGGCCCAGTTTGTTGGCCAGCAGCAACGACTGTCCCCAATCGCCAATGGTGGTTGAATAAAAATTAGGTTCATATGGTTTATACTCTACCCACACCTTCCAGTCATCAGGCAGTGCTGCATAGATTTCCTGCAGGCTTTCTAACGTATTTTGGAATGCATTACGGAAGTTTAACTGTCCCGGAAAATTAGACCCGTCAGACAACCATACCGACAAAGCGTTGGAACCCAACTCGGCACCATACTTTATAACCTGAATGTTGTGCTCAACGGCTTGCTTGCGCACAGCTTTATCCACATGATGCAAAGAGCCGAACTTATAGCTATGCTCCTGCCCCGGCTGATCCTGAAAAGTATTAGAGTTAACGGCATCAAAACGCAAGCCCAATTGTGCTGCAAGCGCTTTGATAGCGGATGCGTTTTCGGGAATATCCCATGGAATATGAAGAGAAATCGAATCACTGGATTTGTTGAGGGCATGAATAACACCCACGTCTTCTATCTTCTCCTCCAAACTACGGGGCTCGCCACCGCCCGAAAAGCGGCCGAAGCGGGTGCCACCCGTACCCAAAGCCCAGCTGGGTATGGTAATATTAAAAGCAGCAAGCTTTTGCATTACCTCATCCAGGTTTTGCACATCGGCAGCCACATATTCAAACTGGCGCTGATGTTTATCTATAAATTGATGATTGTTCTCATCAATGTGATGTTGTTCTACTCTCATTATTTATAATCTGGTCCCCTTAAAGCCTCCCAGGCGGGAAGTACTTCAAGGGGAATTGGTTCAATTGTTTAAAGTCTTCCCCTACCGGGGGAGATCAGACGAAGCTTTTAGCGCACGAATCCGGCAGCCACACCGCCATCTACGTTGATTACGTTACCGGTAGATTTATTGAGCAAACCGCCTGTGATAGCAAAACAAGCATTAGCAATATCATCCGGTAAAATAATTTCGTTTAGCAAGGTACGTTTTGCGTAGTAAGCCGGCAACTCTTCAACCGTAACACCATAAGCTTTAGCGCGGCCTTCGGCCCAACCACCGGCCCAGATATTACTATCGCTTATTACCGCATCGGGGTTTACTACATTTACGCGAATTTTATCGCCGCCCAGCTCGGCCGCATTCAGGCGGCTCAGGTGCAGTTGCGCCGCTTTGGCACTGCCGTAGCCCGCGTTATTTGGGCCGCTCACCAGCGCGTTCTTGCTTACAATATTGATCACATCGCCGCCTATATCCTGCTTGCGCATTACCGTAACAGCGGCTTGGGTTACCAGGAACTGGCCTTTCACCAACACATCATACAGCAAATCCCAATCTTTCTCGGTATGGTCCTGAATGGTTTTGGAGATGGATAAACCTGCATTATTCACGATAATATCGACACCGCCAAATGCTAATGCAGCAATATCCATAGCATCCTGAATTTGATCAGCTTTGGTTACATCGAGGATGGCGGTGGTATAGGAGTCTTTACCGAACAGGCCCTTGAATTCCTCGCCTGCACCTTGCAGGCGCTCGGCATTCATGTCATTTAGCACCACTACAGCACCCTCTTGCACCAGCTTTTTGGCGATGGCTTTACCTATACCGCCGGCACTGCCCGTAACTAAGGCAATACGGCCCGACAAAGCTTTGGGCTTAGGCATACGCTGCAGCTTGGCCTCTTCCAGCAACCAGTACTCAATATCAAACGCTTCCTGACGTGGTAGCGAAGTATATTCCGAAATGGCTTCGGCGCCCTTCATTACGTTAATGGCATTGATATAGAACTCGGCTGCAACGCGGGCGGTCTGCTTATCTTTCGAGAAGGTAAACATACCTACGCCCGGATACAAAATCACAACCGGATTAGCATCGCGTACGGCCGGACTGTTATCATGCTTGCAGGTATTGTAATACTCGGTATACATTTGGCGGTACTGCGCAAAGGCAGGAGCCAGTTTCTCTTTTAAAGCCGATACATCGGTTAAATCAGCATCGGGCGCTATATCCAAAACCAGCGGACTAATCTTGGTGCGCAAAAAGTGGTCGGGGCAACTGGTACCCATCGGCGCTAACCTGTCCAGATCATTGGAATTGATGAACTCCAGCACGCGGGTGTCATCCGTAAAATGACCAATCATTTTAACCTGACTTGAGCAAAAGCCACGCAGAACAGGCGCTAAAGCGGCGGCCTGCTTTTTACGTGCGGCATCATCCAAACTTTCAATTTTAGCACCGCTAAATACCGGGCCTTTCTGACCATAACTTTGCTCTAAATATTCTGCACACTTCTCAATTACTTCGAGCGTGTTGATATAACTTTCATAAGCGGTATCGCCCCAGGTAAATAAGCCGTGCGAGCCCAGCATAATACCACGGATGCCCGGATTACTATCTAAACACTCACGCAGTTTTAAACCTAAATCAAATCCGGGGCGTTGCCATTCAACCCAACCGATGGTACCGCCAAACAGCTCCTGGGTAATTTTTTGACCATCCTTAGCTGCTGCAATAGCAATAGCCGCATCAGGATGGAGGTGATCTATGTGTTTGAATGGCAAAAAGCCGTGCAAAGGCGTATCAATAGACGGCGCTTTGGAGTTTAAATCAAAAATGCTGTGATTAAAAAGTTCCACCATCTCGTCCTCATGTTCAACACCTCGGTAAACGTTTTTCAGGCTGCGTAACCGATCAACATATAGAGCAGCCAGACCGCTTTTTTTCAAGGTACCAATATCGCCACCCGATCCTTTGATCCACATTACCTCCACCTGGTTGCCGGTAAGCGGATCTTTGTCCATCACCTTGCAAGAGGTATTACCGCCGCCGTAGTTGGTTAAGCGCAAATCGGCACCTAATAAGTTGGAGCGATAAATGAGTAAAGCGACCTCGTCGCCGGCCAGATCAGCAGCTTTGGCTTCGTCCCATAAATAGCTTACGTGCTTGAATTCAGTTGTGTTAGCAGACATTCTATCTTGATTGTTAATTTTTTAAAATCTTATGGTTTAATGGAGTTGCCGTATCCTACAATCAGCACCGAGAGCACAATGGTGAGGATACCAGCAACCACAGTTGTTAATGCTTTACGGCTTACACCTTTCCATTCTTTTAGCACCAGCCCCCATATATTGGCAATGAGGATAATGAAGGCCATGTGCAAAATCCACGAACTGGGGCCGTTGCCTAAGCGGCTTTCGCCCATACCGTAAAAGAAGAATTGCAGAAACCAGGTGGTGCCGGCCAGGGCCGAAAACAGGTAGTTTTTTAATAGCGGCGTACGCTTATCGGTATAGTTGCCAAAGGTTTTGTTACGGGCGTTTAAAAACATGCACCATATAAAATTGGTGGTTAAGCCGCCCCAAAGGACCACTACGTACGTTACGTTATTTTGAAAAAGGAATTCGCCCCGACTTGGATGCGCCGCTTTCCAGATGGCATTAGCCTCATTGGCCATATCCTTACCTGCATCAATGCCAAAGGCAAAACAGGCGCTGAGTATACCTGACACAATAGCGACCACTATGCCCAGGCCAAATTTATATTCGGTGTTGTTAACCCCTACAGTACCCAATTTGGCCAGTTCCCGCTCTTTTATTACACCGGCACGGCCGCAAATAATAATACCTATTACGCATACAACTATCCCCAACAGCACCATTTGCCCCCAGTGGTTGTGCAGCAACACGGTTAATGAATCTTTACCAGCCTGCGGGTTAAAATCATAATAGATGGACGGTATCAGTGAACCGAATACCGAGCATAAACCTAAAATAATGGAACTCCCTAAAGCCACCCCCAGGTACCTTACACCCAGCCCATAAGTTAACCCGCCAATCCCCCACAATAACCCAAAAAAATAAGTAAGTGCCAGAATGCTACCATTGGTATGACGAATAATTTCGGCAAAGCCCGGAATGGTTAGCCAGGCTGCCAGCGGTGGCACAATAAGCCACGAAAATATGCCACCCACTATCCAGAAGCTTTCCCAGGCCCAACCTTTTACTTTTTTGTAGGGTATGTAGAAACTACCGGACGCAAAGCCGCCAATAAAATGAAATATAACGCCAAGAACTGCTTCCATTAATTTGGGTTAGATAAATGATAACTGGTATAAGACGAAAGTATAAAAGCAGGTTTACAAACCTATCATGCACTGTCATGGTTAAATGCCGGGCGGCAAATTTGATTTCATGTATACGGAGGTTTATTTTTACCTTGCAGCTACACCAGTTATAAGCCTATACATTCTCATGCCTGTACCTTTTTTAGAGTATATTTTTATTGATTACCATTCCTCTACCCCTAAGTACCTGCAACTGGCCAACGCCATTATTGAGGCGGTACGTAACAACAAGCTCAGCAAAAACGATACGCTGCCCTCTATCAATGAGCTGAACTACAATTTCGAGCTTTCGCGGGATACGGCAGAGAAAGCCTACAAGCACTTAAAGGCCACGGGTATTTTGGGCTCTGTACCGGGCAAGGGGTATTACATCAAAAACACAGAGTCGGTACCTAAATACAAGGTATTTCTGCTGTTTAATAAGCTTAGCGCCCACAAAAAAATCATTTATGATGCACTGGTTACTGGATTGAATGACCAGGCGGCTATTGACTTCTATATCTACAACAATGACTTTTCCCTGTTCAAAAAGTTTTTAGAGAATGCCGATGAAGATTATACACATTATGTGATTATCGGGCACTTTATTGAAGGGGGTGAGAAGGCTGCTGAGATCATTAATAAACTTCCGAAAGAAAAATTGATTTTGCTGGATAATCTGATAGGCGGTATTGAAGGCGAATATGCCGCCGTTTATGAAGATTTTGAAAAGGATATTTCTGGCGCGTTGGAAGAAGCCTTGCCGCAGTTGAGCAAATACAACACTATTAAACTGGCTTTCCCAAAAGGCAGTTACTTTCCGCAGGATATTGTACAGGGCTTTTTGACCTTTTGCACCCAATATGCGTTTAATTACAGTATCGTAAACAAACTGCAGACAGAGGCTATAAATAGCGGTGAGGTATTTATTACCTTACGTGAAGACGATGTAGTAACACTGGTGGAACGTATATTATCAGAAACCAACCTGCAGGTTGGCCAGGATGTAGGCGTAATATCTTACAATGAAACGCCGCTGAAAAAGATTATACTGAACGGCCTTACCACCATATCGAGCGACTTTCAAAAAATGGGTGAGGTAACAGCACGCTGCATTTTGAATAACCAGCGTGTGCACGAAGCTATTCCTTTTCATCTTAAATTAAGATCATCATTATAAAATAAAAGCCCGTTCCTGACAGCAAGAACGGGCTTTTATTTAAACCAGTGAACTGGCGCCTAATATAGCGGCATCAGCTTCTTTAAGCTGGCTTAGCATAATTGGCACCTGATCTTTAAAAGATTGCAACAGGTTCTTCTCCATGTGCTCTTTAGCCGGTTTCAGCAACAGATCGCCAGCCTTGGTAACACCGCCAAACAGAATGATAGCCTCCGGCGATGAGAACATGACAAAGTTGGCCAATGCCTCGCCCAAAATCTGCCCGGTATATTGGTAAATCTCGTTGGCCAGTTCATCACCTTTTACAGCACATTCGTTTACCGTTTTAGCTTCTATCTTATCTTCAGCAACATCGCGCAGCAGGCTGGGCCTATCCGGGTTTTGTGCTAAAAACTCTTTAGCCGTAATTACAATCCCAGTAGCAGAACAATAGCTTTCTAAAGTACCATGCAAACCGGTTGACCAGTGCTTACGCCCACCCGGCCGGATGATGGTATGCCCCAACTCTCCTGCTATACCGTTATGTCCGTATAAAATTTCGCCATCTACCACAATACCACTTCCTACACCGGTGCCTAAAGTAATCTGTATAAAATCCTTCATGCCTTTTGCGGCACCATACTTAAGCTCGCCGCCGGCTGCGGCATTGGCATCATTAGTAAGTGAGCAGGGCAGGTTAAATTTCTGCGAAATCATATCCCGAACGGGTACCACGCCTTTCCAGTGCAGGTTGGGCGCATGCTCAATGCAGCCGTTATAAAAGTTACCGTTGGGCGCACCAACACCAATGCCTTTAATGGTATAGTCTGCCTGATACTTATCAATGATCGGCTTCAAATTTGTGTACAGGGCCTCGGTAAAAGCATCAATAGTGGGGTACTCTCCTGTCTTCAGAACGCCTTCTTCCAGTATTTTGGCTTCGTGGTTAACAAGACCAAACTTGGTATTGGTGCCGCCAATGTCAATACCTATAGCCAGCTGTGTATTCGTAACTGTCATGTTATAAAGAAGTAATGTGCAGCCCGGCTCATTAGCGGAGCTGCTTGTATAAATTAATCAGGCCGTTGGTCGAAGCATCGTGACTGGTTACCTCATCCTCGTTTTGCAATTCGGGTAAAATAGTGCTGGCTAATTGCTTACCCAATTCTACGCCCCATTGGTCAAAACTGAATATATTCCAGATTACACCCTGCACAAATATTTTATGTTCATACAAAGCTATTAAAGTACCTAAGGTAGATGGTGTGATCTTTTTAACCAATATAGAGTTGGTTGGCCGGTTGCCGCTAAACACTTTAAACGGTGTAAGCGATGCAATCTCCTCTGTTGATTTGCCTTGTTTAGTCAGTTCGGCTTCTACCGCCCCTCTGCTTTTACCATTCATTAATGCTTCGGTTTGGGCAAAAAAGTTAGCCAGCAGTTTAGGATGATGATCGCGTACAGGGTTATGGCTTTGTGCCGGGGCAATAAAATCACACGGAATAAGCAACGTTCCCTGGTGTATCAACTGGTAAAAGGCATGTTGACCATTGGTGCCCGGTTCGCCCCATATAATAGGACCGGTATGGTAGGTAACCGGGTTGCCCGATCTGTCGACACTTTTACCGTTACTTTCCATATTGCCTTGCTGAAAATAGGCCGAGAAGCGGTGAAGATATTGATCGTATGGTAAAATGGCTTCGGTTTGTGCACCCATAAAGTTTATATACCACAGGCTGATCAAACCCATCAGGAGCGGAATATTCTCATCGAAGCCCGCGGTTTGAAAGTGCTCATCTGCCTCGAAAGCGCCTTTTAGCAGCTCCTCGAAGTTATCATAACCGATAGTTAGTGCAATAGACAAACCAATAGCACTCCACAATGAATAACGGCCGCCAACCCAATCCCAAAATTCGAACATATTGGCTTTATCAATACCAAACTTTACCACTTCCTTCTCGTTGGTTGAAAGGGCCACAAAGTGCTTGGCAATCTGCTGCTCATCCTTTGCTGTGTCAAGGAACCAATCGCGTGCGGTTTGCGCATTGGTCATGGTTTCTTGCGTGGTAAATGTTTTGGAGGCGATCAGGAACAGGGTAGTTTCCGGATCAACCAGCTTCAGGGTTTCAGTAATGTGCGTAGCATCCACATTGGATACAAAGTAAGGGTGTATGCCCTTCCAGTAAGGTTTTAATGCCTCGGTTACCATCAGCGGACCCAAATCGCTGCCGCCAATACCAATATTTACAATGTATTGAATGGGCTTGCCAGTATAGCCTTTCCACTCGCCGCTGTGCACTTTTTCGCAAAACGCCTTCATCTGGTTTTGTACGCTTTGAACATCAGGCATTACGTCCTTACCTTCAGCATAAACCGGTTTGCCCGAAAAATTGCGCAGTGCGGTATGCAATACCGAACGGTTCTCGGTGCGGTTGATGAGCTCGCCGCTAAACATGGCTTTGATAGCATCATTCAAACCGCATTCTGTAGCCAGCTCCTTTAAAACTGATAAAACTTCATCAGTCACTAGGTTTTTAGAGAAGTCTATATGAACGTCGTTTAAGTGAAACGTATACTTACTGAAACGCTCAGGATCATCTTTCAACAACTGGCTGATGGTCGTTTGCCCGGCCTTGGCTGCTAAGTCTTTTAATTTTGCCCAGGCTTGGGTACCCGTTGGATTGATAGCTGGTATCATTACTATAAACTTATGAGTTGGTTTGCGATTGGGTTAGTTTACTTGCCGCATCACTGTCAACCAGCCAAACGATATCGCCGCTTGACGGATTAAGTAGCTGTGACGGATATTTTTCGGGGTTGCGTTCACCTTCCAATACCTCATGCAGGGCATTAGCCTTACCTGTACCAAACAGCATCAGTGCAATTTTTTTGGCACGGTTAATCAAAGGTGCTGTAAGCGTAATACGGTGCATGCTTTGAGGGGCTAAGTAGTAGGCATCTACCCACTTGGTTTGCTCATGTAACACGGCCGTACCCGGAAATAATGATGCCGTATGCCCATCATCACCCATCCCCAGTAGTATCAAATCAAATTCGCCATTCGGAACTTGTTTGCGCACTACATCTTCATAGTAAGCGGCAAATTCCTCCGGTTGCTTTTGATAATCATACATCGGAAAAATGTTCTCGTGGGGGATAGGAACATGATTGAGCAAGGTATCAAAAGCCATCTTGGCATTACTGCGGTCGTCCGTCATGGGCACCCAGCGTTCATCCCCCCAAAAAATATAGGTTTTTTCCCAATCTACCATATCCCGGTATTGGGCCTGCGCTAATAATTTATGCAATTGCACAGGCGATGAACCGCCGGTTAAAGCGACGGTAAACGTGCCTTTTTCGCCAATAGCTTGAGCAGCGGATTGTACAAACAAATCCGCTGCTGCAGTGCTTAGCTCAGCACTGTTGTCAAATATCTGTATCATAATCTATAACGGATTAATGATCGTGTAAATGTGTGTTTAATGCCCAAACATGGCCCTGGCGTGCAATTAGCGCCTCGGCATTTTCAGGGCCCCATGAACCGGCCGGATAATTAGGGAAATCAAGAGAGTTGCGTGATTCCCATGCCTCCAGAATTGAGGTAATCACATCCCATGCTTCCTCTACCTGATCCGAACGCATAAACAGCGTAGCATCACCCTGCATAGCGTCCAGCAACAAGGTTTCGTATGCTTCCGGCGTTTGGGTTGAGCAGGTATCGTAATTAAATACCATCTCGGCAGGGTTCAATTCCATTTCCAGCCCCGTCTTTTTGCTGATAAAGCGCAGGCGGATGTCCATCTGCGGCTGAATGTTGATAGTTAAACGGTTAGGCATCAGGTTATCGGCCTGCGTTCCGGTAAAGGTAGAGTGCGGAACCGGCTTAAACTGTATGGTGATAGACGACATTTTTTCCTGCATGCGTTTGCCGGTACGCAGGTAAAACGGCACGTCCTGCCAGCGCCAGTTATCCAGGTAAAATTTCACCGCTGCAAAGGTTTCGGTGTTGGAGTGCGGATCCACGCCTTCTTCTTCGCGGTAACCGGGTACATGTTTGCCCTGCAGCCAGCCGCTGGCATATTGCCCTCTAACAGCTGATTGATGAACCTCTTCAGGTCTTAAACGGCGTATAGCACGGAGCACATCCACTTTGCGGTTACGAATTTCCTCTGCCTCAAATGATACCGGTGGCTCCATAGCCACCATGCACATAATTTGCAGCAAGTGGTTCTGAATCATATCGCGCAAAGCGCCCGACGTTTCGTAATAGCCGCCACGCTCCTCAACGCCCACCTGCTCGGCAACGGTAATTTGTACCGAGTCGATATAGTTGCGGTTCCAGATAGGTTCAAACAATGCGTTGGCAAAGCGGAAGGCCAGAATATTTTGCACCGTTTCTTTGCCCAAATAGTGATCAATACGGTAAATCTGCTCCTCGTGAAATGTTTCGGTTAGAAACTGGTTCAGCTCAATTGCAGTTTGCTTGTTATGACCAAAAGGCTTTTCGATAATAATGCGATCCTTTTTAGGATGTGATGCCAGCTTGGCTTCGCTAATATTCAGCGTAGCTGTTTTGATAAACTGCGGCGCTACCGATAAGTAAAACAACCGGTTGGCTTTTGCCTTCCATTCAGACTCGTGCTGATCCATCAGCTCGCCCAGTTTTTTGAACGATTCGGGGTTGTTGATGTCCGACTGGAAATAGAAAACAGATGGACTGAACTTGGCCCACTGGTCAGCATCAGGCTTGCCGCTTCTTGAAAACTCGCCTAAAGCCTCGTGCAGGCGCTCGCGGAAGTCATCATCGTGCAGCGGGGTACGCCCTAAGCCAATGATGGCAAAGTTTTCTGGCAGCCAGCCTGCCAGAAATAGGTTAAATAGTGCCGGAATTAATTTCCGTTTAGCCAGATCGCCTGTACCACCAAAAATTACAATGATGGTAGGCTCTGCATTTTTACCGGTTTTCATGATATGAAATAAGGGTTAAAAGGTACAACTTGGTAATTAGTCCCAGCGGGTATGGAATACACCTTCGCGGTCGGTACGCTCATACTGGTGTGCACCAAAATAATCGCGCTGTGCCTGTACCAGGTTAGTTGGCAGGGTAGCACTGCGGTAAGCGTCAAAATAACCTAATGAAGCCATTAAGGCCGGTACCGGGATACCTTTATCTACTGCCAGTTTAATGAACTTGCGGATATTTTCCTGCTTGCTGCTTACTAAGCCGGCAATCTGCTCATCCAGTAAAATGTTTGGCAGTTCGGTATTACGGCTGAAAGCCTGACGGAAATCTTCCAGACAAGCGGCACGGATGATACAGCCACCGCGCCATATTTTGGCTACCTGCTCCAGGTTTAAGCCGTAGTTGTATTCTTTAGATGCCAGTTGTAATTGCGCCAAACCTTGTGCATAGGTAGTAATCATGGCAAAGTATAAAGCATCCTTGGCTACTTCAATCACCGCTTCTTCATCGGCAGTGGTTTGCTCGCCACCGGCTGTACTGTACAACTTGGAAGCCTTTACACGCTCTTGTTTATATTTAGATAAATCGCGCATGGTTACGGCAGCATCAATTACCGGAACAGGTGCCTGCAAATCCATAGCGTTTTGCGAGGTCCATTTACCGGTACCTTTGGCACGGGCCTGGTCAGATATAACATTTACCAGGCGGTCGCCGGTTAGGTCATCAACTTTGTTCAGCACTTCGCCGGTAATTTCAACCAGGAAAGATTGCAATTCGGTTTGGTTCCACTGCGCAAAGGTTTGCTGCAATTTATCATCGCTTAAACCGGCACCGCGTTTCAACAGGTCATAAACTTCAGATATCATTTGCATGATACCATACTCAATACCGTTGTGTACCATCTTCACATAGTTACCGGCCGAACCGCGGCCTAAGTAAGTTACACAAGGCTCGCCGTTCACCTTGGCTGCAATGGCTTCAAAGATGGGGCGCAATCTTTCATAAGCCTGCTCGTCGCCACCCGGCATCATGCTCGGTCCGAAACGGGCACCTTTTTCGCCGCCCGAAATACCCATACCGAAGAAGTGAATCTCCTTAGCCGCCAGTTCGGCAACACGGCGGTCGGTATCCGGAAAGTAAGTATTACCACCGTCAATCACGATATCGCCTTTTTCTAAAAATGGCAACAAGCTATTAATGGCCGAATCAACCGGTTTACCGGCAGGCACAAGCAGCATGATTGCTCTTGGCGTTTTGATGGCTTTTACAAATTCTTCGGCCGATGTAGTTCCTTTTACGGATTGACCTTCTTTTGCTTCTTTTTCCAAAGCACCGGCTTTTTCTGCGTCCAGGTCCATACCGGCAGCAGCAAAACCATGATCGGCTATATTAAGCAGCAAGTTACGGCCCATTACACCAAGGCCAACTATGCCAAAATCATATTGATTCATAAATGTGATATTTGATTATGATTAGTTTGAATCTTCTTATTTAATTTATTGTGCGGCAGCTACCAGCCCTAACTGGGCCAGCCTTTCGCGTGTATTGTCTATGCTTTGATGATGAACGCCGTTAATACCTAAGCGCTCGGCTGCCTCAATAAAAACTTTACGATCATCCAGATAAGCTACTTCCTCCGGTTTTACCTGTGCCAGGTCAAGCGCAATCTGGTAAATATCCTTATCAGGCTTGCGGGTTTTCACAAAGCAAGATGATGCAAAAACATCAATAAAGCTTTTGAGGCCGAATTGACTGATGCGGTATTCATTCAACTCCCGCCCTTCATTATTTACCGCTATGGTTCTGAGCTGATAGCGTTGCTTCAGCTCAGTAACCAACGCTATCATATCCTGATAGGCTTCCGATTGCTCATACATAAAAGCCATGTACTCATCCGGGCTAAAGGGTCGTGGTTCGTAAAAAACCAGCAGGTCAACATATTCCTGCAAACTCATCTTGCCCGATTCGTACGCGTCAAATATAATACGATGCCGCTCATTTAGCTCAGTAAAATCTAAACCAAACCGCTCGGCCGACAACATGCGTGCGTGCCGGTCCCAGCCGTTGGTCAGAAAAACCCCGCCCAGATCCAGAAAAAGCGCTTTTATCTGTCCCGAACTCATGACGCCAGTGCCTCTTCGCGTTTTTGGTTAAGCACATCTATTAAGCTGGTATAGGGCTTAATGAATTTCTGAATACCTTCTTCTTCCAGCTTTTTAGAAATATCCAGCAGTTTAATACCAACAACATCTTCTAACTGGTAAAGTACCCATTGTGCCTCTTCAATACCGGCCTCCAGCCTGTCGGCAGGTTTACCGTGGTCGCGGAATGCATTCAGGGTATCTTTAGGTACTGTGTTTACCGTGTTCGGACCAATCAGCTCCTCAATGTAAATCACATCGCGGTAAGCCGGATTTTTAGTACTGGTACTTGCCCAAAGCAAACGCTGCGGTTTAGCACCTTTAGCTTCTAATGCTTTAAAGCGTTCGCTGCCGAAAACTTCTTTGTAGATGTGGTAGGCTACACGCGCACTGGCTATAGCTACTTTACCAATCAGTTGTTTTGCTTCCAAAGAACGGCCTGTATTTTCGGCAACAATCTTTTCCAGTAAAGGATCAACCATTGCATCAATACGGCTCAGGAAAAAGCTGGCAACAGAGGCTACATTTTCTAACGGCTGTCCTTTTTTATCCAATTCTTCTAAACCGGCTATATAAGCTTCGGCCACTTCGCGGTAACGTTCCAAGCCAAATAGCAGGGTAACGTTTACGTTGATGCCCGAGCCAATTACTTCGGTAATTGCCGGCAAACCTTCTTTGGTTCCCGGAATTTTGATCATCACGTTTTTAGAGTCAAGCGTTTTCCATGATGATTTGGCTTCGGCGATAGTACCTTCGGTATCCAGGGCCAGGCTTGGCGATACTTCCAGGCTCACATAGCCATCTAAGGCATTGGTTCTTTCATAAACGTCATGGAACAGATGGGCAGCATTCTGCACATCCTCAATGGCGATGGCCAAAAAGATCTCCTCTGCTGATTTACCGGCTTTTGCCAAATCATGAATGGCCTGGGTATAATCATCGCTATGCGCAATGGCCTCTTCAAAGATGGCCGGGTTGGAGGTTACACCTCTCAGGTCATCATTATCAATCAGTGCTTGTAATTCACCTGATGCGATGAACTTTCTGCGGATATAATCAAGCCAGATACTTTGTCCGAAATCTGGAATTTGTGCTAATGGATTTTTCATTATTTGAATTGTTTTTCTAATGCAATAACTTTATTTAAACGGCGCTGAAAACGCTCCCCACCGTCATACTTAGCCTTTAAAAAGGCCTGGGTTAATTCCCAGATCAGGGCCTGGCCTATTACCCGTCCGCCCATACACATCAGGTTCATATCATCGTGTTCTACACCCTGATGCGCAGAGTAGCTATCGGTAATTAAGGCTGCCCGTACGCCGGGTATTTTATTAGCCGCTACGGATACCCCTACTCCGCTACCGCATACGGCAATACCACGTTCCACTTCTTTATGCAGCAAGCCCATACCGAGCGGTACAATAATGTCGGGGTAATCGTCTGTGACTTCGTAGGTATGAGCGCCGTAGTCGGTCACATCATATCCGGCTTCTTTTAACTGCTCAATGAGCTGCTTTTTTTGCTCAAAGCCGGCATGGTCGGATGCTATTCCTATTTTCATAATTAGTTAATTATTGAGCTTTAGCTAAAAGCGCTTTGGCACGTTCACAAACATTTTCAACGGTAAAGCCGAATTCTTTCAACACTTCCTCGCCCGGGCCTGATTCACCAAAACGGTCAATACCAATCACATCACCTTCTGCAGTTACATACTTGTACCAGGCCAGTGTTATACCGGCTTCAATAGCCAAACGCTTGTGCTGAGTTGGCGGCAATACCGAATCGCGGTAAGCTTTGTCCTGCTTTTCAAACAATTCCCATGACGGCATACTTACCACACGGGCGGCTACGCCTTCCTGTTGCAGTTGTTCCTGCGCTTTCAGGGCCAGTGATACTTCCGAACCGGTGGCAATTAAAATCAATTGAGGTGTGCCTTGTGCCTCGCTCAGGATGTAGGCTCCTTTTTCTACATTACCTATAGCCGGGGCATATTTGCTTTGATCGAGCACAGGCAGTTTTTGGCGAGATAAGATCAGCGCAACAGGCCCTTTCATACGAGTTACGGCTATACGCCATGCGGCCAGCGTTTCGTTGGCATCAGCCGGACGGATAACAGTCAAGTTTGGAATAGTACGCAAAGCAGTAACCTGCTCAACCGGCTGGTGGGTTGGCCCATCCTCGCCCAGGGCAACGCTATCGTGCGTAAATATGTAGGTCACCGGTGCCTCGGTCAACGCAGCTAAACGGATAGATCCACGCATATAATCGGAGAAGGTAAGGAAAGTACCGCCATAAGTACGGGCACCGCGGTGCGATGCAATGCCGTTCATAATAGCACCCATGCCATGCTCACGCACACCAAACCAGATATTGCTGTTTTGGTACTGGCCCGGCTGGAAGCTCTCGTCCCCACTTTTTGGGGTTTCGTTTGAACTTGCCAAATCGGCCGAGCCACCGATAAGCCACGGAATGCTTTGGCGTAAGGCTTTCAACGCCTCGCCTGATGCCTGGCGGGTAGCCAGTGAATCGCCAACCTTGAAGGTAGGCAGGCTTGCATCCCAGCCTTCAGGCAATTCGCCGCTAAAGCTAAGTTTAAAGTAGTTCGCCTGCTCCGGATTAGCCTGGGTATACTCCTCTAATTTAGCATCCCATTCCTGTTGTAAGGCTGCGCCGCGTTTACCGGCTTCAGCGAGGTGTTCTTTTACGCCATCCGGAATAAAGAAGGCTTCGTCCGGATTCCAGCCAAAAAATTCTTTGGTTTTTTTCAGGTTATCGGCACCCAGCGGGTTACCGTGCACTTTGTTGGTGCCTTGCTGCGGACTGCCAAAACCAATTATTGTTTTAACAGAGATCAGTGTTGGTCTTTCTGTATCGGCCTGTGCGTCTAAAATAGCCTGCTCAATGGCGGCTAAATCGTTACCATCTTCAACAGTAAGTGTTTGCCAGCCGTAAGCTGCAAAACGTGCAGCAACATCTTCCGTAAAGGCAAGGTTGGTTGGCCCGTCTAATGATATTTTGTTATCATCATACAAGTAAATCAGTTTGCCCAGTTTAAGGTGGCCGGCAAGCGAGGCCGACTCGGAGGCTACGCCTTCCATCAAGTCGCCGTCGCTTACAATGCCGTAGGTGTAATGATCAATAACCGCTTGACCCTCGCGGTTATACTGCGCTGCCAGATGAGCTTCGGCCAGGGCCACACCCACGCCGTTGCCAAAACCCTGTCCAAGCGGACCGGTAGTTACCTCGATGCCCGGCGTAAGCATTGATTCCGGGTGACCTGGGGTTTGAGAACCGATCTGACGAAAACGTTTCAATTCATCCATGGGTAAATCATACCCGAACAAATGCAATAAGCTATATAATAAAGCCGAACCATGACCAGCAGAAAGAATAAACCTGTCGCGGTTTGGCCAGTTCGGGTCGGTTGGGTTAAACCTTAAAAAACGGTTCCATAATACGTAGGCCATTGGCGCTGCACCTAATGGTAAACCTGGGTGACCTGAATTGGCTTTTTCAACCATATCGGTTGACAAAAAACGGATAGTGTTTACACTTAACGTGTCAAGTTCGGTGAATTGTTGCTTGCTCATAAGCTGCTTTTTAAAAATTAGGATTTATGCGATGTAGACATGGCGGCCTGTAGCCGTCTGGAATGGTAGTTCTGGAAAAATGGCGGGTTACGACCCGTGAAGAAGAAAGCTATTCATATATTCTGCTTTTTGTGCATGCCGTGCAATGCTTTTAATGTGCATGGCCGGTTTAGTAACAGCAAAAAAATGGGTTGGTTTCATTGTTTGGTTGATGTTAGTGTTAAAATGACATTTTTGAAACATGTTTATCAACGCCCTGAATCTTGCTGTTGATAGATCAAAAATGAAAAAGTGAACAATGAAAAACATTGATATAAAACAAAAAATAGACTTGACATATATCAATGCTCCTGCTAAAAGCAAATTAAAGGGAAAAGGCCGCTTAAAAGAAAGCTTAAGTGCGTAATATTTCGGTCATAAAACACCGTAATTTACCTGACCTTCAAACTTGTATTGCGCAAATCAATCCAAAATTCGGGTACAAGCATTCAACAACTATTTGGAGTTGGGATGCAAAGCTGCTTCTGCCTGCTTTTTAATGAACAAGTAGTTGGTGGTACCCCCTATTACCGCACCCACTATGGGCAATAAACGCTCCGCTGTTTTGGTGCCAATGTTTAACAACAGCTTTTCGGCTACCTGCTCCATTACGTTTTTACTGACGGTCATACCCGCATCTACCTTTAATGATGAGGCCAGTATCTTAAAAAAGTCGTCGAACCGCAACTGGTATTTACCGGTTTGGTGGTAAGCAATGGCCATAGTTACCCTAAATTGTTGAGTGATCAAATTAATCATATCCAACGGAACACCGATCAGCATAGTTGCTCCGCCACCAATGCCGGTTATAGCGCCCGACCCAGCCGCCAGTAAAGCACATTGTGTTATGAATTTATCAATCCCTAATTCATCAACGCCTTTTTTAACACTTAACTGGTCAATCTTATTATATATCTGCTGTAAGCCCCCTTGTGTAAGCTGCTGCAGCGAATCTTTCAGCTTTAGCTTGGCGCTATTGAAACCGAACTGGGGTAATTTAATTTTAGGCATTTCTTTTTGCTTTTTACTTAACAACGCTATTTATTGCAAGCAGTTTTATTAAGCATAATGCCGCCGTATGTCAACAAGGTAACTTCACTGTTACAGCATTATATTGTAATAAAATGTGTAAACAGTTGATGTTTAAACATCAATTGCAAAAAAGGTATACTATTTGCCTTATATATTGAAATCCGCTCAAGCCTGATTTTCGTTTTTTGCCCTTACAGGCAAACTACAGTTGTTGTGGCGGCCCCTAAATTTAAATTAAAGCTTAACCCAAATGAAGAAAATGCTGGCCATTGTATGGCTTGGTGTGCTATTTACTATTATCGGATTCATTTTCTGGTATAACGAATACGTGTATAGCCTGCCAACACCAGTACCATCAAACTACACAAAAGTGGCTACAGGAGAGCAAATTAAGCTCATACCTATACTGAACTCATACAATAACGGCAAACCACTATTACTGCACTTTTTTAATCCGGATTGCCCGTGTTCCAAATTCAATATTAAACATTTCCAAAGCCTGGTGCACCAATTTAACGGCGACGTAAATTTTGCAGTGGTACTAATGAGCGCCAAAGGCTATACACCCGATCAGGTTAAAAAGAAATTTGATCTGAATGTGCCGGTAATCTTTTCCCCGGAAACGGCAAAGGCCTGTGGTGTGTATTCAACACCCCAGGCCGCTATTATTGATGCTTCGGGAAAACTTTTTTACCGGGGCAATTACAATACAAACCGGTACTGCACAAATACACAAACAGAATATGCCCGCATAGCACTCGAGGCATTATTGCAAAACAACAGAACCATCCACTTCAATCAACTGGCATTAACAGCTTATGGCTGCAGCTTGCCCGATTGCAAAAAATAATATTTTATGTTCCGATCCACCACCAATTCTGAGTACCACGCTTACAACCTGTTGCAAATGGCCGATTTGAAAAAACAGTCGGACCGAACAGTAAACTACTTTTTGGCCGGCTACTTTGCCGTTGGCCTTATACTAGCCGGGTTTTACGGCACCTGGATCATTGCACTGTCGGTAAGTGGCCTGCTGCTGCTTGCTTACTATTCTGTAAAAATAGCCCTGCCCGATTCTGACTTATATCAATATGTACTGAGCAGCGCCCTGGGCATTTTTGTAGCCCAGTTTATTTATCAGATGCATGGCATGTTCGAAATGCACTTTTTTGCATTCATAGGTAGCGCCATTCTTATCATTTACCGAAACTGGAAATTACAGTTACCGCTTCTGGTTGTGGTTGGCATACACCATGCATTGTTCAGCTATCTTCAGCATTCGGGCATGCAAAACATCTACTTTACCCAGCTGGCTTATTTTGATTTGCAAACCCTGATCATACATATGATGCTTACCACGTTCATCATTTTTGTATCGGGTTTATGGGCCTACCAGCTTTACCAGGCGAGCGAATGGCAAATTCAGCAAACGCTGGTGATGAAAGAACTACAGCAGGAGGCTGCTATTAGCCAGGAACGGAAAGAGAACCAGGAAAAACTGGAGGTACTGAACATGGAATTAATGGAGTCAAACGCACAATTGGATAAAGCACGTAAGGATGCCGAACAAGCCAATAGAGCAAAAAGTGTGTTTTTGGCAACCATGAGCCATGAAATACGCACACCCATGAACGGCATTATCGGAATGTCATCCCTGTTAGGGGAAACAGCGCTTACCGATCAGCAACGGATGTATACCGATACTATTACCAACTGCGGCGACAGCCTGCTTACGGTAATCAATAACATATTGGATTTCTCAAAAATTGAAGCCGGCGGCATGGAGCTGGAACAGGAAAACTTTGACCTGCGTGGTTGCATTGAGGAGGTACTGGATATATTCGGTACTAAAGTAGCTTACACCGGCATTGAGATTGCCTATTGCCTGGCCGATGATGTACCCGCGCAAATAAAAGGCGATAAAGTGCGACTGCAACAAGTGCTTACCAACCTGGTAGGTAACGCCATTAAGTTTACCAACCATGGCGAGGTAATTGTGAAAGTGCGCCGGGCAGCAATATTAAACAACGGGCAGGTTGAACTAAGATTTGAGGTGCATGATACCGGTATTGGTATACCTGACGATAAACTTGAGCGATTGTTTAAAGCTTTCAGCCAGGTAGATTCCTCTACTACCCGCAAATACGGCGGCACAGGCCTTGGCCTGGTTATTTCCGAAAAACTGGTAAGGCTTATGGGCGGACTCATAACTGTAAGCAGCACGCCCGGTAAAGGATCTGTTTTTTCATTTACCACCGCGGTATCAATAGGTGCCGTAATCGCACAGCCGTATGTTGAGTACGATATGTCATCGCAAGCCGGCAAAAGAATATTGGTTGTGGATGATAACCATACAAACCAGAATATCTTACGCATTCAGTTACAAAACTGGGAGCTTGTACCCGTAACCGTATCATCAGGCCGGGAGGCTTTGGACCTGCTGGAACGGGATAGCCAATTTGATTTGATTATTACAGACGGGCACATGCCTGAGATGGACGGAACCGAACTGGGGCGCCATATCAGAGCCAGCTATCCGAATATTCCTGTTATTCTGTTAAGTTCGGTGGGTGATGAACGCAAAGCGGAGAATCTAAACTTATTTACGTATGTACTTACCAAGCCTATTAAGCAATATGCTTTGAGCAAATACATACTTAACAGCTTACAATCGCAACAAAAATCGGGTAACACACCTAAAATCATCAGTAAAATCCCTGCCAACTTTGCCGAGCAACATCCGTTCAAAATTCTGGTAGCGGAGGATAATAAGATCAACCAGAAAGTAATATTGCACATGCTGGCCAAACTGGGCTACCAAGCTGATCTGGCCGCCGACGGTTTACAAGCCATTGAGCAATTAAAAACCGCCTATTATGATTTGGTGCTGATGGATATACAAATGCCGCATATAGATGGATTAGAGGCTACCCGCATTATACGTACAACACATAAGCAACAGCCCCTTATTATAGCCTTAACCGCCAACGCACTTAGCGGCGACCGCGAAGAATGCATACAGGCCGGCGCAAATGATTACCTGCCCAAACCGGTAAAACCGGATGATTTGCTTGGCAAATTATCACACTGGTTTAACAAGCTGCTTAAAGCCGGAACGATAAAGAGCAATATGAATTGATATTGCTCTTTATAACTTCACTCTATTGGCAAGTGTAGTTTTATTGATAAATGCGTCGATATTGTGAAATGTGGTACGGGCAATCTGTTCAATGGCTTCTTTGGTAAAAAAGCCCTGATGAGAGGTAATGAGCACATTGGGGAATGAGATTAAGCGCATAATGATATCATCCTGGATAATGCCTTCCGAATAATCATGAAAGAACAGGTTGCTCTCCTGCTCATACACATCCAGCCCCAGGTAACCCAACCGGCCCGATTTTAATGCTTCGATAACATCCTGCGTGTCTATTAGTCCGCCACGGCTGGTATTGATGAGCATAGCGCCGGACTTAAACAGCTCCAAAGTTTTGGCATTAATCATGTGCCTGGTGCTGTCCAGCAAAGGGCAATGCAGCGAAACTACATCGGCTTCTGATAAGGTTTCTTCAAGCGAGCCATAGGTTACGCCTGATGCTGCAAGCTCGGCATCAGGATACACATCATAAGCGCTGATACGACAGCCAAAACCTTTCAGAATATTACAGAATGCTTTGCCAATGTTACCTGTGCCTATTACGGCTACTTTGCGGTTGTGCAGGTTAAATCCCATCAGCCTTTCCAACGAAAAGTTACCTTCCCTTACCCGGTTGTAAGCCTTATGCGTTTTGCGGTTAAGCGTTAAGATAAGCGCCATGGCATGCTCGGCAACGGCTTCGGGCGAGTAAGCCGGCACACGCAATACCGGGATACCCAATGCATCGGCCGCTTTAATATCTACATTGTTAAAGCCGGCGCAACGCAGCACAATCAGTTTAACACCGTTTGCATGCAAAATTCGCAGCACAGCTTCGTTAACGGTATCATTCACAAAAATGCACACTGCCTCAAAGCCGGCGGTCAGCTGGGCGGTCTGCTCATTAAGCGGCAGGATGAAATAAGTAAGTTCATGCCCGGTATTAAACCGGTTTAAAAACTCCTCATCGTAATGGTAGGTACTAAAAACAGCAATTTTCATAACACTGGTAAATAGGTTGTTGATCTGTTTAACCAGTTTCAGCGCCGTTTTGTTTAAGGCCTACAGCAACACATTGGCTGTTAAAGTGGTAAGGTAAAATAGAAAGTGGATCCCTTACCTACCTCGCTTGTTACTGATAACTCGCCGCCATGCCGGTGAATGATTTCAGAACTGATGTATAACCCCAAGCCCAACCCCGACACATGGTGCCCTGATGGTTCGGCCCGGTAATAACGATCAAACAAATGTGCCAATTTAGCTTCGGGTATACCCGGCCCATAATCGGTAACAGCTACTTTGGCAAAGCCATTTTCGCGGCTAATTACTACAGTAATCAGCTCCGAATCGGGTGCATATTTAACCGCATTGTTCAGCAGGTTGGTAACTACCTGATCTATGCGGTGCTCATCGGCTTCCACTTGCAGTTCCAGGTCTCCCTGTATTTGAATTTTATACTTACCGGCTATGCTGATCGGGTTACAGCAGGCATTCAATAATTGTGAAACGATGAATTCTGATTTTTGCAGGTGCATTTCTCCTTGTTGCAAGCGCCCAACATTCAGCAGATCCTCAATCAGTATGCCTACCCGTTCCACACTTTTGCGCGCTTGCATAATGAGCTTAGGCAGCATTGCGTTATTAGGATTATCTTTTAGTTTATCTATCAGCTGCAAAGCTGCTTTAAGGCTGGTAACAGGCGTTTTTAACTCGTGGCTGGCTATACTGATAAAATCGTCTTTTTGTTGCTGCTGCAGCTGTTGCCCGGTTACATCCTGCATGGTACCCAGCATACGCTCGGGCTGGTGCTGGCTATCGTAATAGATAGTGCCCTCGGCATGTATCCATCTTATCTCATCACCGTGTATAATGCGGGCCGTATAGTGCAGGTGCCCGGTCTTAAACGCCTTTTGGTAAGCCCTTGCCCGCAAATCCAGATCATCAGGATGTACCACTCCTAAATAGGCTTCATGCTTTTGCGGTGCATTAAAGCCCATTATTTCATCAAACCGCGGGGAGGTAATGACTTCCTGGGTTTTGAAATTAAAGTCATAAGTACCCAGCTTGGCTGCAGCTGTGGCCAAGCGTGCACGCTCTTCGGCCTGCGCCAGCCTGAGCTTACCATCCACCTGGCTGGTCACATCCTGGCACAGTACCATTACACCAGTCACCTCTTCGCCATACTCGCGATAAGGCTGGTAAACCAGGTTGAGGTAACCTTCGATTTTTTCACCATCAGCATAAACAAAGTAAGGATGTTCATACAAATATACAGGCTCACCAGATGTGCGCACACCGTCAATAAGCGGCCTAAATGCCGGCTCAGCCTCCGGAATAATGGAAAATAACGACTGATGAAGTAAATCCTCTACCCTACGGCCTATCAGGCGGGCATAGGCATTGTTCACTATCAAAATATCGGCGTTATCACCGTTTAGTACAATAATACCTGTAGTAGCTTCGCGCACCAGGTTTTGAAACCGCGCCTCACTTTCTTTAACAGCATCAAGCGATCTGCGTAAAGTATCCCTGGTATCGATAAGCTCATCATTGGTGGCCGATAGTTCTTCGTTGGTAGCAGCCATTTCTTCATTGGCTGCGGCAAGCTCTTCAACCATTGCAGCCAGCTCTTCATTCATGTGCTGCTCACGCTTCGTGTTTTCGGCGATGGCAATACGATGCTTCAAACTTTCGGTTACATCTTTGGCGGTATGTAACAAGCAGTAGGTTTGTCCCTGCTCGTCCAGTATTGCTCGGTAGGTGAAATCAAAGTAAGAGGTTTGTAATTTACCATTTACCACCAGATTGGCTGGAGTATCTTTGGCTGTATAAGTTTCACCTGTACGCCATACGTTTTGCAGAAGCGCGGTAAAGGGTTGCCCCTTAATTTCAGGAATCGCCTCTTCAAAGGTTTTACCAATCACGCTGCGATCCTTGCCCCATATGGCAATCATCCCATCATTGGCAAATTGAATGCGTAAATCTTCGCTAGTATATATAGCCGTTGCATCTTCCGATAAAGACAAAACCTGCAACAGCGCCTCAGAACTTAAAGGCTTAACAGAATCAATCATTAAAGAACTTATATCAAACTACAAATTTAAGCTTTAGCAACCTAAAGGACGTAATCATTTGGTGACTGCTTTGTAAAAAATTACGTTTACATTTATTATAACGTTGCCTTAAAGCAAACCGTATCAAAGCAATACTTACAGTGGTAGCTGCTAACAGGAGAGCTATGCCTTGCTAAATAAAGTGAACCATAATCACTTTAAAATGGTTTATCATCTACGCATATTTTTATAAAGCTTGATAAACTACTTGCAATGACTCAACAAACACCCTTAAAACCATACAAGTCCTCGTTATTCAAAGTCCTTCTTTTTACAATCATTATATTTTGTTTGCAGTTTTATACACCGGCAACGGCTCAAACTACGTTGAACTTAAAAAGCGATTCGGGCCAGGCCATACCCGATACGCTGCTGTTTAAACTGCAAAAAGCACAGGCAACCATTACCCAAGTAAACACAGCCAACAAAAAAGGTTACGGTCTCGATCAGATGAGGGTAGAACTGGCGCAAATCAACAAAGATGTTGCTCCTATTAAAGCCGATTTACGTATAACCGGCAAAGTGATTGACTCGAAAACGTTGTTCAGTTACAACCTGATCCTGAAAAACTCGCAAGATAAGCTGAGCGAATGGCAGAAGAACCTGACTAAGTCGAGCAACGATCTTCAAGGCATGTCTAAAGAGGTTGTTGACCTGAGCAAAGACACACTGCTGTCCGTTGAAACGAAAGACAGCACGGCCCGCCAGCTCTATTTTAAGCAGATTAAAGATATCAAGCTACGCTTACAAGACGCGGGCAAAGTAACTTCGGCCAACCTGGATAGTGTAAGCCGTTTGCTGGCATCGGTATCAGCCGTTAATCTGGACATTTCCGATCTGCAGGCATCCATCAATGCTAAGTTAGTATCTTCGGGAAGAAGTGCCTTTAGCCGTGAATCGCCCTACATATGGTCAGTACCTAAAAATCAAGACAAAGAAAACATCGCAACGCAATTGTCGGCATCATACTCCGGTCAAAATAAAATACTGGGCTACTTTATAGACTCTACCTGGGATAACCGGGTGCTGCTCATTCTGTTCGGCAGCGTTTTCTTTTTATGGGTTTACCTCAATTACCGTAAGGCGCAAAAGCCCGAAGTAAAGCAAAATATAGGCGAGCTGGATTTTAAGTACATTAGCTCTATACCCGTTCTGCCAACACTTATTGTACTACTTAACCTGGCCCCGTTATTCGAACCCGATGCGCCGGCTCTGTATATAGAAATCATAGAGTTTTTACTGCTAATGGTGCTGACCGTCTTTTTCTGGAAACAGCTTACCCCCAAAGAGCTGCGCTACTGGTTATTTATTGTGGTGCTGTATATAGTGGTGGTTTTAAGTACCGCAGCCGTACACAATGCCGTTTGGATGCGCTTATGGCTAATGGCCTTAAACATTGGCTCGCTATATGTGGGAATTAAGTTTTATAAAAAGCTGCTCAATATTAATGTAGCCAAAAAGCTGCTTAAACCTGTACTTATTATATACCAGGCTTTTAATGCGCTGGCTGTAATATTTAACATTTTTGGGCGCATTAGCTTGGCCAAAATTTATAGCGTAACTGCCATTATGGGCTTTACACAGGTAATAGCTTTGGCGGTGTTTATACAGTTGTTTACGGATGCGCTCGAACTGCAAATTAAAGTAAGTTCAGCAAACGGTGGGTGGTTTTCCAGGCTCAACCTAAGCAAGGCCCGCATATCGTTCAAAAAGGCATTATCTGTGGTAGCGGTAATTTTGTGGCTGTTGGTATTCTTTATTAACCTGAGCATAGCAGGTGGCATTTTTGCCTTTGTGCAGCATGTACTGGTTAAACAACGTACTCTGGGGAGCGTAAATTTCACTTTGAGCAATGTTTTGTTCTTTGCAGTGATTTTGTATATATCCAACGTGCTTCAAAAACATGTAAGCATTTTATTGGGCGAACAATCGGTTGGCTTTACTAATGAGATTGAGCATAAAAGCTCAAAGCTTACGCTGATCAGGCTGGTTATTGCCCTGGCCGGGGTGTTACTTGCCGTAACGGTTTCGGGCATACCGCTGGATAAGCTGACTGTGGTATTGGGCGCCTTAAGTGTGGGCATTGGTTTGGGAATGCAAAATATTGTCAACAACTTCGTATCGGGCATTATATTGATTTTTGAGAAACCATTCCAGATAGGCGACTTTATTGAGTTGGCCGATAAAAAAGGTAAGATTCAGGATATAGGCATCCGCTCCAGCAAAATGTTTACCCAGCAGGGCACCGAGGTAATTATACCGAATGGCGACCTGCTATCGAACCGGCTGGTGAACTGGACCACTAATGCGGCTTATGTAAAATCGGAACTGCTGTTTAAAGTACACATGAGTACAGATATTGCAGCTGTTACCAAGCTTATACAACAAGAAATAGACAGCTTACCGAATGCGGTAAAAAACATCCAGCCCGAAGTACTGATCAATTCCATAGCTGCCGATGCAATTGAGCTTAAAATACTGGTATGGATAAGCAGCGTGTATGCCGAACCTGCATCCAAAAGCCAGCTGTTAAGTCAGCTGATTACACGCTTTAGCGAAAAAGAAATCAAATTGATGTAAAGCAAGATGAGGCGCCGGGCTTTCCGTATTTGTTAGATGGTAGAGCCCAGCGTTTCATTTTCACCATCCGACGGGTTTTTGTTAGCCGAATTTTCATTCTCCTGTATGGTGCTCTTATTACTTTTAACCTGGATGGTTTGAAAGGTTACCGCATAATCATTAGGCTTTATTTCGCAACCATATTTTACGGCATAATGCTTGGTGAACACGGCGCCAAAGTATAGGATGATGGCCGAATAATAAATCCACAATAATAAAATAATAAGAGAACCGGCGGTTCCGTACGCACTACCGGGGTTACTATTACCTATATAAAAAGCTATTCCAAACCGCCCCAGCATAAAAAGCACAGCCGTAAACAATGAGCCAACCGCTACATCGCGCCAGCGAATAATGGCATCGGGCAGTACTTTGAATATAATGGCAAACAGAATGGTTGTGATAAGCAAGGTAATAACTAAGTTACCGATATAGACCAACTGCACTGTGCCGTATGGAATAAAGGCCTCAAGCTTATCCATAAAACCTTCTACTACACCATTAATAATTAAAGATACCAGCAGCATAAATGCCAGGCCAGCTACAAGTGAAAAGGACACCAGCCGGTTTTTCAGCGTAACCCACCACCCTTTCTCAGAATCAACCTGCAGGTTCCATATCATGTTGATCGAGTCCTGCATTTCGGTAAAAAGTGAAGTGGCACCAATAATCAGCGTTACAAAACCGATAATAGCGGTGAAAGCATTACTGCCAATTACGGCAGCATTTTTAATAATTTCCTGGATTTGCAGGGCCGCCTTACTGCCCACAATCTCTTTAATCTGCTCATAAAGCAACCCTTCTATGGCCTCCTTGCGCCAAAAGATATTGGCCAGGTAAATGATTACCATCAGCAACGGGCCAAGGGAAAATATGGTGTAATACGCCAATGAAGCGCTCAGTTTAGTTATTTTATTATCTACAAAGCCGCTGCCTGCCTGCTTCAATACATGCCACAAACCTTTTAGTGTAATCTTTTTGGATGTATCCATACCCAGTTAAAACATCGTTTTCAGGATATGGTGTTACAGCCTTATACAATTGCTAAATGGCTCGACAATAAAAAGGCCTTTCTTATTAAAGAAAGGCCTTTTTGTATTCTTAAAACAACCTATTTATCATAACGCACTGCCCTGTCATTCAGCCAAGGCCATCCATTCGGTGGGTGCCTTACCAAATTTCTTTTTAAAAGAATGCGAAAAGTGTGATAGGCTCTCAAACCCCAGATCAAGATAGATTGCCGATGGCTTTTTATGCTTGGCTTCTATCAGGTGCCGGGCCTCCATCAACCGCTTTTCCTGCAGCCACTGTCGGGGTGCCATACCAAAGGTTTTTTGAAAATCACGTTTAAAGCTTGCAAGGCTTCTGCCGGTAAGCCGGGCAAAATGCTCAACAGGCACGTTGAAATGGAAATTACTCAGCATAAACTTTTCCAAATCAATTTTATGCGGCTCCGAGAAATCAAACAGGAAAGCCCGAAGCCCGGGCAGGCTGTGCAGCAGTAACAAAACACCTTCCTTTACTTTCAACATACCCACAGCATCGGTTATCTTTTCATCGGAATGACGGATATAAGGAATTACGGATTGAAAAAAAGCCTGTAAAAAGTCATTTTGAGGCATCAGGATATTTGGTGGACCCATATATTTTTGACCTGTTTCTATTTGTTCCTCCAAAGCAATCTGTCTCAACAGATCTTCTTTCAGGCAAATCACAATCGTTTTGTAATCCTCGCCTTCCAGGGGCGTTTTAGTTAGCTCTCCTAATTGATTTTTGCGAATCAGCAGCATCTGGCCTTTTTCCATTACAATTGTTTCGCTCGCAGTTTGCAAGGTAAACCGGCCAGATACCTGCAGCACCAGCATGTTATGCTCCAAAAATGCCATCTTCTCTTTCCTTACATTTGCGTAGTAAGAGTAGAAGAGAACACCGGGAATAATTTCAGTTGGATTGATCACTTAGTAAATATAGAAAAACACGGACTTATACAGCTCACTATCGTTGCAAATAAGTATCACCCAAAATGGTACCCGGTGCAAAACTGGTGTTTAAGGTATTCAGTTCTTCGGCAGTGAATTCAATTTCCATGGCCTTCAGATTTTCAGGCAAACGGGATCTGCGGCTCATGCTCACCAGCGGCATTATATGGCTGCCCTGTGCATTTACCCAGGCAATAGCCAGTTGTGTTGGCGTATACCCCTTATCTGTTGCCATTTGCTTTAACACTTCCACTTTTTCAAGGTTTTTAATTAGGTTCTCTCCCTGAAAGCGCGAGAAATGGTTGTGATAGCTATCAGCCGGCAATGGTGCTTTCATGTCGCCAGTTAGCAGTCCCTCGGCAGTATTGGCAAACGCCACCACGCCTATGCCCAACTCTTTAGCGGTGGGCAGCAGCTCGCTTTCAATCTGCCGGTCGGCAAGCGAGTAGCCAATCTCCAAAGCGGTTACCGGATAAATACTGTTCGCCTTGCGAAGTTGCTCAGCAGTTATTTCAGAAACGCCCAGATGGCGCACCTTGCCTTCTTTAATCAAATCGGCTATCGTTCCAATCACATCTTCAACCGGCACACTGTTATCCAGCCTGCATGGCTGATAAAGGTCAATGGTATCAATACCTAAGCGTACCAAAGAGTAATTGATAAAGTTTTTGATGGCTATAGGGCGCAGATCCAATCCCAGCCACTGACCATTATGGAAGATAGCGCCAAATTTTACGCTGATGAAAGCATCATCTCGTCTTCCTTTGATGGCTTTACCAACAAGCATCTCATTATGGCCGGCACCGTAGAAATCACCTGTGTTCAAAAAATTGATACCGCTATCCAACGCTTGCTGAATAGTGGCTATGCTTTCATTCTCATCATTAGTTGGGCCTCCCCATACAGACGACATGCGCATACAGCCTAATCCAAGTTTAGAAACAAGCGGCCCATTTTGGCCAAGAGGTATTTTTGTTATTGTTGTCATTTTATTATTGTATTGATTAACCATACAAAGATGATGGTAAAACGCAGCAGCTCTTTTCGTCAGCGGCTCAAATTTATTGTCTATATGGCTCAAGCTTAAGGCAACTTCCAAAGGATGTTATTTAACAGACTCTGGAATCATCTACTTAAAATGGTTTTGGAATTGGAAAAACAAAAAGCCCTGTAGACATAATCTACAGGGCTTTAATTTGGTTTGATAACCTTTTTTGGTGGCCACTATACAAATCTCGAACTATTCCTGTCTGATTTGCGCTTAATATCGAATTTGGACTTGATTTAAAAATAGTTCAAATTTTCAATTACCTCATTGCTCTTTTAACCAGCCTGGGCCAATCTTTTCTATAACATCATCTTTGATAACAATAAATTTCGAATCTTCTTCTATGATTTTGATGTCAATATTATTTGCCTCGTGCATGCTTATAAGATCATCCATAACAATTGGGTTTAACATAGAATACTGTTCCCCTAATTCAGATAATACTCTACAGCCCTTTCAAGCAATGCATAAAATGCGGGTTCTTCTAAACAAATTACTTCCATTGTGAAAAGCTAAGGCTACTTAAAAATAAAAACAGGATATTTATTTGTGTTAAGCCACCAACAATAAAATAAATAATTCATGGGTACAAAGAATCTTTTCAACTATTTAAAACTTGCATATACACCAGTTAGCAACTATGACTTTGTCACTATTCAAGATAGCCCGCAACTTTGTACATATATGAATTCTGGAAAGATTTATATGATTGTACAACGCCCGGTATTATCATTTGAAAATCTGACTGTTGACAATTTAAATATACGCAACCCGAATATTACTTTTCAAATTCGACAAAGGGGCAACGAAAATGTAATCAAAGCCAGTATGCCTATGTATCAAGAAAGTTTTGGTGCATCGCATACTACTACGAACATGGAGTTTCGCATCGAATATACGTATCCGAAACCCAAGAATCATTCGGCAAACTTGCCGTTTTATCAGGTTGCAAATTTTATATTTAAGCCAGAGGGTGGCGACTACGTGTGGTTCTCTCCTGAAAAATTCTTGTATCACTACTTAAGAGAAAGCATTGAAGCCAGAGTTGAGGGGAAAATTGAAGATTTTTTAAAATACAAACTTCACTATATTGGCAAAGCCACCGAGCAAGATATTGTTAAACGATTGACAGGCCACTCGCATTTGCAAGAAATCTTATCTTTGGAGCATCCAATCAACTACGGTTCGTTACCCACTGATGAAATTGTGCTGCTGTTTTTCAATTTTGATAACAACATACATATGCGGTCGTTTGAGGAAGATGATGATATTAGGGTGGCAGTAAATATGGTTAAGGGTATTAATCCTATAGACCAAAGGACCATTTATTTAGATGCTGAAAAAGCCTTTATAAATGCTTTAAAGCCGAATTATAACAAACAGCTTTATAATCAATATCCCAAGAGCAAGGATGGCTTATTCTCGCATGATTTGGATGTGTATACCTATAACATAATTGATCCTATAACCTTAATATATGATGGTGGTGAGATAAGGGGGAACTCGGAATCTTACAGAGGTGATTGGATAGTTGTAAAAAAAGGGAAGCCAGCCGAAATCAAATAATTTCAATCCTTGAATGTTTGTCAAATGTTTGAAAAAGAAAAAAGGCTACATGTTTTAAGCATGTAACCTTTTGATTTTGAGTGTGGTATCAGCTGGAATCGAACCAGCGACACAAGGATTTTCAGTCCTTTGCTCTACCAACTGAGCTATGATACCTCCGTTTGGGGAATGCAAATGTAGCTTGTTTTTTGAGGAAATGAAATTTAATTTGAAAATATTTCAGCCAACTTTGTAAACAACTGATTATTAGAAGAATATTTTTACTGATTTCGTAACCCGAATAATTAAACTGCTTATTGTGCTTTTAAGTACAGTAAAGTATTGCGCAAACTATCCAACTGCCCGGCGGTAACATTCCTGACAGGTATGCTCAGCATGGTTGACATGGAATCGACATCCCCTTTTGGATCCTGATAGGTTTGTACTATAATATCGTCGGCCTTAGTATGAATGCGCAGTACGCCATTGGTTTCAGTGCCCAGATAGCTGATATCGCTTAAGCGATGCAAATTAAAGGAGAAATACTCCTGCCGCCCGCCTTGATATATTTTGCGTAACCGCATAAAAGAATCATCGGTCAGGTTCAGCGTCCAGCTTTTAAGTTTTGCATCGCCCGATGTATCAAATGCCTGTGCTAAGCACTTATTGCTCCAGAATATGGCTCGCTGCTTATTTGTATGCCATACAAAACAAAGGCTCAGCAAACTGCAACCGAACACCATTATAGATGACAGGGCAAACTTTCGCGGCGGCAAAGCTGATCTTTTCATGACAACATTTGTACTCATCCTAAATTAATAAAATGATAACTTTGTTTTATGCAATTTCCTAAAAATTCAAGAGTTTGGATTTACCAGTCGGACAGGGAGCTAAACGCTGCTGAAACCGCTGACTTACAGCAACAGCTGGACGCCTTTACCAGCGAGTGGACAGCCCACAACAACCAGCTGAAAGCAGCTGCAGAAATACGCTATAACCGCTTTATCGTTTTATTGGTTGATGAAAGCCAGGCAGGTGCCAGTGGCTGCTCAATCGATAAATCGGTTAATGTATTGAAAAGAATGGAACAGCAATTCAGCATCAATCTGTTTGATCGCTTTAACCTGGCTTACCGCGATGGCGACAAAGTACAATCGGCACCCCGTGCCGAATTTGAAGCATTGATTGCCGAAGGGAAAATTACGCCGGAAACCATCGTATATAACAACGTAGTGCAAACCCTTGCCGACCTGGAAACCAAGTGGGAGGTGCCATTTAAAAACAGCTGGCACGCACAGTTATTCGGTAATCTGATAAAAACCAACGCATAAAAAAAGCCGGCAGTAAAAACTGCCGGCTTTTCTTTTACTGATTAACAGCTTAAGCAATATAGCTTTCTAATATTTTGAAACCATTGGTAGTGGTTAGTTCAACTTGATTAACGCTATTTGGTATAACCAGTGAATCGCCCATTTTAACAGCGGTTGAGCCGCCATCATATTTCAGCTCAAATTCACCTTCCAGGCAAACGTAAATAACGAAAGAGTCAAAAGCGCTATAGTCTTTAGACACATTACCGGTATAGTCAAGTACGTTGGTTGTAAAATATGGACAGCTTACTAACGGCACCGTTTCGTTCTGCTTAGGCTCGTATTGTGTTTTGTACTCAGGATACTTTTTGTAGTCGATAGCTGCCAGGGCTTCTTCGGTGTGCAGTTCGCGTTTCTGACCTTTATCATCAACACGGTCAAAATCGTAAATACGGTAAGTAATATCTGATGTTTGCTGAATTTCGGCGATCAATAAGCCTTTACCAATAGTGTGCACACGGCCGGCCGGTAAAAAGAAAACATCACCCGCCTTTACATCCTCTTTGTTCAGGATATCAGTTAGCTGGCCGCTGTTCAGTTTATCTACATAAACCTGTTCGTTCACATCCTGGTTAAAACCGGCAATCAGCGTAGCACCTGGGTCTGCTTCTATTACGTACCACATTTCGGTTTTACCGAATGAGTTGTGACGCTCTTTAGCCAGCTTATCATCAGGGTGTACCTGGATTGATAAATCTTCGGCAGCATCAATAAACTTAACCAGCAACGGGAAGGTGTTCCCGAAACGGTTATATACCGCTTCGCCTACCAGTTCGCCTTTGTACTGCTCCAGCAAATCGGCTAATGACTGGCCTGCCAGCGCACCGTCAGCTACTACCGACACATCAGACTTTACGCCCGATACTTCCCAGGTTTCGCCGCAGTTAGGCAAATCGCCAAAATCTTTGTGCAGGTAAGTTTTAATTTTCTGGCCACCCCAGATCTTGTCTTTATAAATGGTTTTGAATTTTAAAGGATATAGTTGTGACATAGTAAGTATGATATTGAATTGCTAAATTACAGATAGAAATATAAACCGCTGTAAATAGTTTTCAAAAAACCTTTTAGCAAGCCTTATTTTACAGTTTAGCTACATGCTATAGGCGCACCTTTTAAGCCCTAAGCGTGTGTAGCAAGAGTGGATATAGGCAAAATAACAAAGCCCCGCTTCGGGCGGGGCTTCCAATATAAAAAGGTTATTTTAATTACTTACCTAATTTAGCTTTCAGGTTTTCGTCGATAGCCTCCAAAAACTCTTCAGTGTACAAGTAATCGGTACCGTGTTCAACTTTAGGTTTAATGGTAATGGCTAAGTCTTTGGTCATTTTGCCGCTCTCAACAGTTTCAATACAAACCTGCTCTAAGGTGTGGCAAAAATCAATCAGCTCCTGGTTGTTATCCAGTTTGCCACGGAACTCTAAACCACGGGTCCAGGCAAAGATAGAGGCAATCGGGTTGGTTGATGTTGGACGACCAGCCTGGTGCTCACGGTAGTGACGGGTTACGGTACCGTGTGCTGCTTCGGCTTCCATTACCGTACCATCCGGCGTAACCAGGGTTGAGGTCATTAAACCTAATGAACCAAAACCTTGTGCTACGGTGTCAGACTGTACGTCGCCGTCGTAGTTTTTACAAGCCCAAACAAAGTTACCGTTCCATTTCAGGGCCGAGGCAACCATGTCGTCAATCAGGCGGTGTTCGTAAACAATGCCTGCTTCGTCAAACTTAGCTTTGTAATCGTTTTGGTAGATCTCTTCAAAAATGTCTTTAAAACGGCCATCATATTTTTTAAGGATGGTGTTTTTGGTTGACAGGTATAAAGGCCAGCCTTTCATTAGCGCCTGGTTAAAGCACGCATGTGCAAAACCACGGATCGACTCGTCGGTGTTGTACATAGCCAAAGCAACGCCATCGCTCTTGAAGTTAAACACCTCGAATGATTGCTCTTCGCCGCCATCTTCAGGCGTGAAGGTGATGGTTAATTTACCTTTGCCTTTGGTTACAAAGTCGGTAGCGCGGTACTGATCGCCAAAAGCGTGACGGCCAATGCAGATAGGTGCAGTCCAGTTAGGCACTAAACGCGGCACGTTGTTCATTACAATCGGCTCACGAAATACGGTTCCATCCAATATGTTACGGATTGTACCATTTGGCGATTTCCACATTTGTTTCAGACCAAACTCTTTTACGCGAGCTTCGTCAGGTGTAATGGTGGCACATTTAATACCTACACCATATTGTTTAATTGCGTTAGCCGCATCAATAGTTACCTGGTCGTTAGTTTCATCTCTGTATTCAATACCCAGATCGAAGTACTTTACGTCCAGATCGAGGTAAGGAAAAATCAGTTTATCTTTGATAAACTGCCAGATGATGCGGGTCATCTCATCGCCATCCAGTTCAACTACCGGATTTTCTACTTTAATTTTTGACATATCGGGTTGTTTGTGGTTCAGTTTTAAAACGCCCAAATATATAAATTTTGGCTATAGAGCAATCTAATAAATCATCCTGCCCTGCCCTTGTTTATAGAATAATGAGCAAACTTTGAAAGCTAAAGTTAAAATTCTATCTTTAAAGCTGCGATATGATGAAGAAGGTTTACTTATTTTTACTAATTATTTACACAGTTGGCCTAAGTGCCTGTAAAACCGACGAGGCGGTGATACCCTCCAACCTGCAAAACCCCGCTCTGATTGGCAAATGGTACCTGCAAGATTTAACCACCCGTATACAAACCACTGGTAACGGTAATAATTCTGACATTACCATACCCTACTCCGGCTTTGGCAATTACGACTTTTTTGAGTTTAAAATCAGAAATGAAGCTACTTACTCGTCTGCCTTTACCGGTAAAGCGTATGAGGGCTATTATTCTACCAACACCAATATTATCGCCCCGCGGCCAATATTTTTTAAGAGTGGTAACTTTGAACTTGATTTTAGTATACAATCCCTTACCTCTACCACCATGGTATTGTTTCGTTCCAGTTCGGTAGAGCAAGGTGGCGTTACCACTACAACCACCAATACATACACGTACACTCACTAATTATCAGTAGTTTTAACTATCGTGAAAAAGATATTAATCACATTATTGATCTGTTCGGCATCTGTACTGGCAAAAGCACAGATTGGCTGGAACTATGCACAGTATGATTTTGGTGTATCGGGTGCATTAAATTATGCTTACACTGATGCCGAAACGGTGAACGGTGCAGCCGGATTAAACCTGAACCTTACTTATAATTACACACCCTTTATTAATTATATAGCCGAAGTGCAGTATGGCAGACTAAAGGGTGGCGATCATCAGCGTACGCTATCGGGCCGGGAGTTTAACAACCAGTATACAGCGGTGAGCCTTAGGGCGCAACTGCAGGCCGGCGAACTGCTGGACTATGCACACGATGGCTTTACCAATGCCTTGAAAAACTTTTATATAAGCGCAGGCGTAGGTGCTATCTATAACAACATGAAAGAAATTTACCGCAACTCACTGTATGTTCCGGGCTACACCTCAACCGGCCGCAATACCAGCACCGAACTATTTATTCCGCTAAAGGCTGGCTACGAAATCAAGATATATAATAACTACGATGAGCCATCGGTAAAGCTGGATTTTGGCTACCAGTATAATCCGGTTTTTGGCGATCAACTGGATGGTATTAAGGCCGGTAAGCGTAATGATTCATTCAGCCAGTTTGTGGTGGGTATTAAATTTGCCATAGGCGGTATCACGTCTTACCGCAAGCAAATATCCAGGTATCAGCCATAGTGAGTCGTTTTTAGGTAAGGGTTTAAATTTTTGGCGTGATTTTTTCTATATACATTTTGCACAAAATTTAAACCTATGAAAAACGACGATACCTTTTATCCTGGGTTCAATGATGAGAACCTGGATAGAGATAAAAAAATGAAAGACGATCTGGAAGGCGATACTGCTGCCCACGATTTGAAATACGATCCGGAAACTGACAGCTACGAAATAGCTGTTGAAAATAACGACCCGGATTATGATCCGCCGCAGTTATTTGACACAGCAGCACCTGGCGGCAGCGACTTCGATTCGAGTTATGACGAAGCGAATCCTTATGATACGCAAGGCGAGTACGAGAAAAACCGCTCATTAGAAACTGATGCAGAATCATTAGGTATGCACATTGATAGCGGCGAAATTACAGAGCTTGATCCTATTGATGAAGAACTGGCCCGCACACCGGAAGATGACCGCGATGATTTAGATGAAGAAGGCTACCCAAAAAATGATAGCGACATTAGCGGCGATGAAGACGACAGTGAGTATCTGAAATAATCATTCAGAAACATCCATAAAAAGAAAGCCCTTGCATATGCAAGGGCTTTCTTTTTATCTTTTATTTTTAATCAAACTCCAGATTAAACATCTTTCTAAGTTCCATTAAGTTGGCATTTTTAGCTGCCATGTGCTGAAACTTTTCCGATGCGGTGTAAGGGCGTTTGGTTACCTGCTGCTCATCTACACGTGTATGCACCTCAATACTAAAGTTACGTAGTTTAGTGCGCAGGTAGTTCATCAAATCCGGCTTACCGTCTCTAAAAACAGACTCTTGCGTACGGTTATTTACAATTATCTCAAATTCGGTAGCGCTTAGCTGCTTTGGCGGGTTGGCAATAAAAATGGTAATCAGCGTCATGGGCTTGCCTTCCGCTTTTATCTTGGCAATATAGGCATGCCAGCAGGTCAAGAAGTCCTCAGTGGTAAATGCCTCATTATCCGTACCCTTTAAATAGGGATCTTCCTCCTCCTCTTCAACGGCCGTCATGGCACCAAATCCACCTCCGGTTAGGGACGGGGTTAAGGATGGCGTAAGTAGCGACGATAATTTAGGTATGCCTGCCGTTTTTACCGTGGGTTCTTCCTTAGCCACAACCGGCTGTGGCGATGCCGACGGTAATGTATCGTTGGCATACTTGCTTACAGGTTCCTGCACCTGATGCACAGGCGCCGCTACCGGTTCCGGTATACGTACCGATGCAACCGGCGATGGTATTTTAGGAATATCAGCCACCGGCATTGGTGCTGGCGGTGGCGTATCTACAGCCTTTGGCGCTTCTGCAGCCGGAGCTACAGGCGCTGCTGTATCAGGTTTTTTTTTTACACCATCATTGGCGGCAGCCTGGGGCAATTGCCCGGAGGCCAAGTTTAATGCTGATGGCAGGTGGCATATTTTAAGCAAAGCCAACTCTACCTGCAACCGCTGATTTTTACTCAGCCTGTAGTTCAAATCGCACTGGTTGGCAATACTCATGGCCGATAGCAGGAACGATGTACTGGCCTGTTGCGATTGCTGCAAGTATTTGTTTCGAATACCTTCGCTTACTTCCAGCAGCTTTAGTGTAGCCGGATCTTTACCCACCAGCAAATTGCGCAAGTGTCCCGAAAGCCCGCCAATAAAGTGGCTGCCATCAAAACCTTTTGCTAATATCTCATCAAAAAGCAGCAACGTTTTCGATGTATCCTCGTTCAGCAGGCTATCGGTAATATTAAAGTAGTAATCATAATCAAGTATATTAAGATTATCAATTACCGATTTGTAGGTAACCTGTCCGCCCGAAAAGCTTACAATCTGATCGAACATGGATAACGCGTCGCGCAAACCGCCGTCTGCTTTCTGGGCGATGATGTGCAATCCATCAGGCTCATAAGCGATACTTTCTTTTTGCGCGATAGACGACAGATGATTAGCCATATCCTCAACGCGGATGCGGTTAAAATCAAAAATCTGACAGCGCGAAAGTATGGTTGGTAATATCTTATGTTTCTCGGTTGTGGCCAGGATAAATATAGCATAATGCGGTGGTTCTTCCAGCGTTTTCAAAAACGCGTTGAAAGCCGCTTGCGACAGCATGTGCACCTCATCAATAATATATACCTTATAGCGGCCTGCCTGCGGTGGTATGCGCACCTGATCAATCAAACTCCTGATATCATCAACCGAGTTGTTGGATGCCGCATCCAGCTCATGTACGTTAAACGAATTACCGTTCTGAAAAGCACGACATGAATCACATGTGCCGCAAGCCTCGCCATTGGGCTGCAAGTTGGTACAATTGATAGTTTTGGCGAGTATACGCGCACAAGTTGTTTTACCTACCCCACGTGGCCCGCAGAATAAAAATGCCTGCGCCAGCTGATTATTTTTAATCGCATTTTTAAGCGTGTTGGTCACATGCTGCTGACCTACAACGCTTTCAAAAGTAACCGGACGGTATTTACGGGCCGAAACAATAAAATTATCCACAGCCACTAAGGTAGGCAAAAAAGCTGAAAGGGTAAATACCGAACAGGCAATGTTGCAATGGCATGATGCCATACACAACACGGTTATTACCACAATAAATGCTTACTTTTATAATAAGCAAAGCCTGAATTACCCCATGAAAATATGCCTTTTTGCTATAGTAATATGCTTAACTATAAGCTTCAACCTTATGGCTCAGGATACAGTACAGATAGCCCCGAAATCTAATCCTATTATTTATACCGGTATAAATGTGGGTTCGGGTGTGGCCGGTCTTAAAGGTTTATTATTGGGTGGCGAGATAAATTACCAGGCTAAAGCCGGTTTATTTACCGCAAGGCTAAACGGCATGCTCAACCTCGAGGTTGACCAGATTCCCTTTGTACCCTTCCCTATTGTACATGACCATGGGTATATGCGTGAAATTGCATTGCTATATGGATTAAGGCACATTAAAAATGGCCGTTCGCTAAGCATCTCTGCCGGTGTTTCGCAGGTAATGCAGGTGGCTAAATATAAAGATGAGGACGGACAGCGTTTGCGGGTGAAAAGAAATTATATAGGCCTGCCTTTTGAGTTGAATATACTTTGGTTTAAAAGCGACAAACAACGGTGGCGCCTTTTCCATCTGATACCCATAGGCAAACCAACAGGCTTTGGCAGTAGTTATGGATTTAAATTGTCGGGCAACGTTTCTAAAAATAGCTATCTGGCATTAGGTGCGGTAGTAGGACTTGGTTATCATAAGCATTATTAAGAATTAACCTCACGGCCTTCATTTTTGTATTGAACCTAAAAAAAAACGGCAATAAAAAAAGGAGCCAGAAACACCAACTGCCACCTGACTCCTTAATTTAGCAACAGCCTTTATTAAAGTATATCTATTGCTGTAATCTCTTTTACGTTGTAATAGCCTTTGGCCTGCGGTAAATAAACCTCCATATCCTGCCAGGTAACTTTAAGCTTTTTGCCGACCAATGCTGTGGTGCCCGACGTAAACCTTTCGGAACCGGTAAACTGGCGTAACCATATGAATGATTTCTCTTTACCCTGCGGGTCAGTAATCACGATATAATTTAAGCCTTTATTTTCAATGCGCTTAAATGTTCCAGAGGTTGTTGATTTACTTTCGGCATTATTTTTACTACCAGCCATCTTGGCCGCTAACTTTAAAAAGGAACCACAATTTAGCTTGAGTAAGTCTTTACCAATGTCCGTTCCAAGTCCCTCCATCGCCGCGTCATCTGAAAAATCAATCTTACGCTCTTCTGCTACTTCCATCAGCAATGAGGTGTACCTGGAAAAACAATCCGTAAAAATCGAGTTAGCTTCTTCTTTAGATGTGATTTTATTAACATCAACTTTAGATAGCGCATTACAAAGACTATCCGTCATTCTGCGCTCGGCCGGGCCCATTGTGTTTTGAGCTTGAATATTGCCAGCTCCAGCTAAAATAAACAGTACGGCAATAAATGTTTGTTTCATGATAACGCTCAGATTTTGAGGCAAACATACATAAGTAAAGCAGCAATCGCAATGCGTACTATTTTTGACCCGTTAACATTTCACACTATCAAGCATTTATATACACAACAACTTGCATATTTAAACCATTATTTCTACATTTGCGTCCCCGTTTGCACGGGATAATTAATAAACATAAGTATTAAAATGCAACAGTACGAAACCGTCATCATTCTAACCCCGTTGTTATCTGATGAGGCTGCTAAAGAGGTAATCACCAAATTTAGCAAGATCCTTACCGATAACGGAGCCGAGATTGTTCAAGAGGACAATTGGGGTTTGAGAAAATTAGCGTACCCAATCGAGAAAAAATCTACCGGGTACTACCACCTCACCGAATTCCGCGCTCCGGGTGAATTAATCAATAAACTGGAGATCGAGTACAGACGTGATGAGCGTGTAATGCGTTTCCTGACTATTGCTTTGGATAAAAATGCCATTGCTTACAATGAGAAAAAACGCAGCGGTGCTTTCAACAAAAAACCTAAAACAGAGGAGGCTGCAGCTTAATTATGGCAAACGAACAAATTCAATACGTTACTGCTCCTAAAGTAGAGGACAACCGTAAAAAATACTGCCGTTTCAAAAAGAACGGTATCAAATACATCGATTACAAAGACGCTAACTTTTTATTAAAGTTCATTAACGATCAAGGTAAAGTATTACCACGTCGTTTAACTGGTACTTCATTAAAATTCCAGCGTAAAGTGGCCCAGGCTGTTAAGCGTGCCCGTCACATCGGTTTATTACCTTATGTAACTGACTCGTTAAAATAATAGGAGGTTTAGAAAATGGATTTGATTTTAAAACAAGATGTTAAAAACCTCGGCGAGAAAGACGAAATCGTAAAAGTAAAGTCAGGTTATGGCCGTAACTTTTTGATCCCGAAAGGTTATGCTATTTTAGCTACTGAATCAGCCCGTAAAGTTTTAGCTGAGAACTTGAAACAAGCTCAGTTTAAACAAGACAAAATCCGTAAGGATGCTGAAGAAATTGCTACCCGTTTAGAAGGTGTTAAATTAACTATCGGTGCTAAAGCTGGTGAAAGTGGTAAAATCTTCGGTGCTATCAACACTATCCAAGTGGCTGATGCATTGAAAAAACAAGGTTTCGATGTTGATCGTCGCCGTATCACTTTTGATCAGGAGCCAAAAGTTTTAGGTGAATACACCGCAAACTTAAACCTGCACAAAGAAGTTAAAGTTCAGGTACCTTTCGAAGTAGTAGCTGAGTAATAATCATATCGAATTTCGAAAATCAAATTTCGAATTTTGAGACAGATAATTTAAAAAAGGTGTTTAGCATATGCTAAACACCTTTTTTGTTTCCTAATTTTGGGCATCTATGGGCATAACCAAATTAATCTGGCGATTTGTTAAGATTTTCCTGATCGGCTTTATAGCCTTTACCGTGTTGTGGGTACTGTTTTACCGCTTTGTAAATCCACCCATTACCTGGCTGATGATAGAGCGCGGCTTTGAACGCAAGGCAGCAGGCAAGCCCTGGAAAATTGACAAAGACTGGAAAGACTTCGACGAGATATCCGTTAATATGAAAAAGGCTGCCTTAGCCGGCGAAGACCAATCGTTTTTAGAACACAATGGCTTCGACTTCAAAGCTATTGAATACGCCATTAAGATGAACGCACACAGCCACAAAGTGATTGGCGGTAGTACCATATCACAGCAAACAGCCAAAAACGTGTTTTTATGGCAAGGGCGCTCCTGGATACGCAAAGGTTTTGAGGCGTACTTTACGATGCTGATTGAGGTACTGTGGAGCAAAAAGCGCATCATGGAAGTATACCTGAACGTAATTGAAATGGGCGACGGCATATACGGTGCCGAAGCTGCTGCGCAAAACTACTTTCATAAGCCGGCAGCCAAGCTTACCAAACGTGAAGCTGCGGCTATTGCAGCTATTTTTCCAAGCCCGCTTAAACGCTCGGCAACCAATCCTACCAAGTTTTTGAGGCACCGCCGCTATCTGATCATTAAAAATATGAACCGCTTAGGTCCGCTTGATTTTTAAAACAGGAAAGGCAGCTACTACTTAGCTGCCTTTCTTGTTTTAAAGCCCTTAGAGCATAAATGTATTACGGACACTACATCAGTGCGCCTAAACGGTTTGAATCGAGCTTAATCAGTATAAACAGCAATATGGTAAAGCTCCACAGTGAGGAGCCGCCATAGCTAATGAAAGGCAACGGAATACCGATTACCGGCATAAAGCCGATAGTCATGCTGATATTGATAAAGAAGTGGAAAAAGATAATAGATGCAACACCATAGCCATAGATGCGTGAAAACGATGCCCGTTGCCGCTCGGCCATATAGATGATGCGTAACAGCAAGAATAGGTAAAGGCATATTACTACAGAAGTGCCAATAAATCCCCACTCCTCGCCCACGGTACAGAATATAAAGTCGGTACTTTGCTCGGGTACAAAAGAGTACTTGGTTTGTGTACCCTGCAAATAGCCTTTGCCCCACAACTGCCCTGAACCGATCGCAATTTTTGATTGGTTTACGTTGTAGCCTATACCACGTAAATCCGACGTGATACCCAATAACTCGTCGATACGTGCGCGCTGATGCGGCTTAAGTACGTTAAAGTAAAGCGGCTTTACAGTTAACACATAACTTATACATAACACCAGTCCGATAATCATGGTTGCCATTAACTGCTGTGTACGGCGCATGGTAGCCAGTATAGCCACCGTTGCCAATACCAGCACACCAATGATATACCATGGGTTAAACAACAACGACGATATACCTAAGCCTATAGCCAACCCGGCTGCAATCAGGAACATGGGAGACAAGCCCTCGCGATACAATACAAATATCAAGGAGCAGAATACCAGTGTTGAGCCGGCATCCGGCTGCAACATGATAAGCAGCATAGGGCAGCCAATAATGGCCGCTGCTGTAGCTAACGATTTGAACTCTGTAATACGGATATTGGTACCACTTAAATAACGGGCCAGCAGCAAACAGGTAGTAAATTTTGCAAACTCTGATGGTTGCAACCTGAAACTTCCGATAGGTATCCAAGCCTGGTTACCGCCCACATTACGCCCTACAACCAACACTACCAAAAGCAAAAAGACCGTAACCACATAAAACACCGGCGCCAACGCATTAAAAAAACGGCTATCCAGCAACAAAATCACCGTCCCCAACACAACGGCCGAAATGATAAATATAAATTGCTTGCCGTAATTGGTGCTAAGATCAATAATGCTTGGGTGCTGTTCATCGTACACAGCGGCATGGATGTTAAACCAGCCAATGGTACACAACGCCAGATAAAGAAATACCGTAAGCCAGTCTACGTTAAAGAAAAAGCTGCGCTGTTGGTTATTCATCTTCTTTACGATTAATTAGTGCAACGGTAAAGCGGTTCATACTATCCGGCTCTTTCCTGTTTTTCCGGGATGCCGATTTCAGCTCAAGCTGTTTTTTAGTAGTATCGGATTTAAGGCGTTTCAAGCTGTCTTTGCGCAGGCTATCTCTTTTCAAGCTATCCCGCTTAGACAGTTTTTTAACCGGTGGTTTCCAGCCCGGTGGCGGTGGCAGCAGGTTTTTATTCATAATGTACTCCACCTGTGCTTTAGGCTTGGTAATATAACCCCGTATATACTTTTCAATCATGTAGCTGGCAATAGGTGCCGCCCATGAAGCGCCGTAGCCACCATTTTCCACAATTACAGCAATAGCTATCCTGGGTGTATCGCGAGGTGCAAAGCCTACAAATATCGAGTGGTTTTTACCATGTGAGTTTTGAGCCGTACCGGTTTTACCACACATTATAATGCCGGGTATGCGCGATTCAACCGCCGTACCATGATCAACCACGGCCTGCATGCCATCAATCACCGGTTCAAAGTATTCAGCATTAACACCTACATAATTCTTTTTGGTGAACTCGGTTTTAACCACCTGCTTGTCGCCAATAGCTTTGATCAGGTGCGGAATGTAGTAATAGCCCCGGTTGGCAATGGTACACTCCACGTTGGCCATTTGCAGCGGGGTAGAAAGCATTTCGCCCTGCCCTATGGCGAGTGAAATAATTGTGCTTGATCCCCAGCGGTTTTTAAAACGGTTGTCATAAAACTTTACCGTTGGTATAAAGCCCCGCCGCTCATGCGGCAAATCCAGCCCGAGCTTTACGCCAAAGCCAAATTTATTTACATTCTCTTTCCAGCTGGCAAAGCTACGGTGCACGTTGCGGCTGCCATCTCTGATCATGAGCTGGTTGAACACATTACAAAAATAGGTATTGCAGGATTGTGCTATGCCTTTACGTAAATCGGTAACGCCATCAAAGTGTTCGCAACCTACCCGGTGATTACCGGCCTGATAATAATGCGGACAGAAATAAGTAGTTTGCGGTGTAATGATGCCTTCCTGTAAAGCTATTAAGGCATCTAACGGCTTAAATGATGATCCCGGCGGGTAGTATGCCTGGATGGGCCTTACCAAAAACGGGTTGTATGGATCTTTATACATACGGGCTACATTGTTGCCACGCTCGCGCCCTACCATCAGATTAGGGTCATACGTAGGGCTGCTTACAAAAGCCAGTATCTCGCCGCTTGAGGGTTCAATGGCTACGATACTCCCTACCTTATTCTTCATCAGCTTTTCGCCCAGTTTCTGTATGTCGATATCCAATGAAGATATCAAACGCTCGCCGGCAACGGCGGCGGTATCATAGGCGCCATTGGCAAAGCTCCCTTTAGGCACATTGCGCGAATCAACCATCAGGTTTCGTACCCCACGCTGACCACGTAAAATACTATCATATGATCTTTCAACGCCGGATATACCAATATAATCACCCGGACTATAATAGCCGTTCGACCGCTTGATCACTTCTGGACTGGCTTCACCAATATAACCCAAAAATTGTGCAGCCACAGAATCAGGATAGGTGCGCACGGTACGTGGCTGAACGCTAAAGCCCGGAAAATTGTAAAGCCGCTCCTGAAGGGAAGCATACATGCGTACAGATATTTGCTTTTCGAACGCAGATTCGCGATAGGGCGAATACTTAAGTGCTTTAGAGAAACGCTTATCAAACCCGGCCTTGTCAATACCTAACAAACGGCAAAGTTCTAAAGTATCAAAGGGCTTAACCTGCTTAGGTATAACAGTAACGTCGTATACGGGCTCGTTCTGTACGAGTATTCGGCCTTTACGGTCAAGAATTGGGCCGCGGGCCGGATAGATAATGGTTTTGCGCAGCACGTTTTTGCTGGCAAAAACAGAATAGCGGTCGTCAACAATCTGGATATAAAACAACCGGCCCAGCAGTACCAGGGCCAGGGTTATGAAGATACCGGTAACAACGTAGCGCCGCTCAAAATAATTATTCATTTAACGTTCTTTCCTTCTGAAAAATAAGAAGCTGGATACTAAAATCAAAAATAAGGTAAAAACCGAACTTAATAGGAAACGTAAAAGGGTATATTGTATTTCAGATAAACGAAAAACTTCGAGGTTGAACAAAAAGAAATGGTGAACCACGGTAAGTAAGGCAGCATAAGTAAAAAACCAGGTAAAACCCATGTTGCCCAGCGTTGGTTCGGGTTCATTGTCAAATCCATCTTTTTGTACAGTTACACTGATGAACAGCACCCTTACCAGGGCCATTAAAACACATGATGCTGCATGCAGGCCGGGCGTATCATAAAAAGCATCTATACTTAAACCCAGTAAAAACGACAGCAAAAACAATAGCAGGTTTGGCGTTTCAAAAGGCAGCAGCAGAATAAACAGAATGTACAGGTAAGGCATTGACAGGTTGTACAAGCTAATGTTCTTTAACAAAAACACCTGTAAAAACACCAATGCTACGAAGCGGATAAGATTAGTTATCAATACTCTAATCATCTTTCTTCTTCTGGGCCTCCAGTCCCGCTTGTTCTAATGCAAATTTGTTGTTTACCACATACACATATTCCAGCTTACTAAAATCAACTGTTAAGATAACTTCCATATTCAAAAAGAAGCCACCGCCCTTGGCATGCAGGTTACTGATTTTACCAATGCTGATACCTGCCGGCCACAATGAATAACCTGAGGTAACCACCTCCTCGCCTACTTTGGCTTTAACGTGGTTAGGTACATCGATCAGTAAACATTTACGCGGATCCAGATCATCGTTCCAAAGCAGGGTGCCAATCTCACGCGATCCGGTGAGCATGGCGCTTACGCGCGAATCCTTGTGCAGTAAAGACTGAATTAACGCAAAATGTTCGGATGTGGATACCACCAGGCCTACAATGCCGGTACTGCTAATTACACCCATGTTTTTTGTAATCCCATCCTTGCTGCCCCGGTTTATGGTAATGTAGTTATTGCGGCGATTAACAGAATTGTTAATCACTTTAGCCTCAATGTAGCTGTACTGCTGCTTATACAACGTATCAACCACCACACCACGGGCTGTAGTGTCAATATAATAGGAAGATTTGAGCTGATTATGCAGACGGGCGTTTTCGCGCGCCAAACTATCGTTGATTTGCGTTAACGACAGGTAATTATTGAGCCGGTTTACCTGCGCATACAAATTGCCGGTAACCTCATTTGTGGTATTAATATAAGTAGCGCGCTGAAACGAATTGTATTGAACAAAAATGGCCAGTGCCGATATCTCAAAAATCAGGAACAGGAAAAATGCGTTGTACTTGCTGATAAATATCAAAAGGTTACGCATGGGCTGAGTAGTAGTAAGTTGTGGTTGTGAGCTGTATACCGTTTTGGGTCATACAACTCACAACCTTCAACTATTTTATTGCATTAAGAATTTATAGTTTCCGATATTTTTCAGGGCAGTTCCGGTACCGCGTACTACAGCACGCAACGGATCTTCGGCCACGTGTACGGGCAGTTTGGTTTTTGCCGCAACACGCTTATCCAAGCCGCGTAACAACGCACCACCACCGGTTAAGTAAATACCGGTTTGGTAAATATCTGCCGACAGCTCGGGCGGCGTAATTTCCAGTGCTTTCAAAATCGCTTCTTCAATCTTAGAGATTGATTTATCAAGGCAATGCGCAATTTCGGTATAAGATACCGTGATTTGCTTAGGCACACCGGTCATTAAATCACGGCCTTGCACGGCAAAATCTGCGGGTGGATCAGCTAGTTCAGGTAATGCCGAACCCACTTCAATCTTAATCTTCTCGGCAGTACGGTCACCTATCATGATGTTATGCTGGCGACGGATGTACTGAACGATGTCAGAGTCAAAATTATCACCGGCCGTACGGATAGATTGGTCGCACACGATACCCGACAAGGCAATTACCGCAATTTCTGTAGTACCGCCACCGATATCAATAATCATATTACCCATCGGTTCTTCCACATCTATACCGATACCTACAGCTGCAGCCATAGGTTCATGAATCAGGTATACTTCTTTTGCACCGGCAATCTCGGCAGATTGATGTACCGCACGTTTTTCAACCTCGGTGATGCCAGAAGGGATACAGATAACCATACGTAACGACGGGAAAAACCAGCCTTTACCTTTATTAATCATCTTAATCATACCGCGTATCATGTGCTCGGCAGCATCAAAATCGGCAATAACGCCATCTTTAAGCGGACGCACGGTACGTATATTATCGTGTGTTTTACCTTCCATTTGCATAGCCTGACGGCCAATAGCAATCACCTTATTGGTTTTGCGATCAAATGCAACAATAGAAGGTTCGTCAACAACAACTTTATCGTTATGTATAATGAGGGTATTTGCAGTTCCTAAGTCAATAGCAACTTCTTGTGTAAAAAAATTAAATAAACCCATTTAATCAGTATTTCAAATAATCTGCAAAGTTTAAAAAAATATGTGTAATTATATTAATTACTCTTTGTATTTCAAACATTCCCTCTTTAAATATATATACCGGATAGCCGGATATTTATTTAGTGTTTAAAGTGCCTTACACCAGTAGTTACCATGGCAATACCTTTTTGGTTGGCCATATTGATCGAATCCTGATCTTTAATTGAACCACCCGGTTGCAGCACGGCTGTAATACCGGCATCAGCGGCAATCTCCACACAATCAGGGAACGGAAAGAACGCATCAGATGTCATTACGGCACCTTTCAAATCAAAACCAAAACTTTCGGCCTTGGCAATAGCCTGGCGCAACGCATCAACGCGTGATGTTTGCCCAACACCACTGGCCAGCAGCTGGTTGTTTTTAGCCAGTACTACGGTGTTTGATTTGGTATGTTTTACTACCTTATTAGCAAAAAACAAGTCCTTCAGTTCCTGCTCGGTTGGTTGTTTATCAGTAACGGTGGTCATTTGCTCAGGACCTTCGATCACTAAATCTTTATCCTGCTCAATTACACCGTTCAACAGCGTTTTAAACTGCTTGGTACCTAATTCAACCGCCTGACGGATGAGTATTATACGATTTTTTTTCTCTTTTAGTACACGAAGGGCCTCGTCGGTATAAGCAGGCGCAATCAGCACCTCAAAGAAAATCTTACTGATCTCGATGGCAGTTTCCTCGTTCACTTCATCATTGGCAATAATTACACCGCCAAAAGCCGATACCGGATCACACGCCAAAGCATCGATCCAGGCTTCTTTAATAAATGAACGTGTGGCAATGCCGCAGGCGTTAGTATGTTTTAATATAGCTATAGTAGGGTCGGTAAATTCGTCAATAAGCGCTACGGCTGCATCAACGTCTACCAGGTTATTGTAGGATAGTTCTTTACCGTGCAGTTTGGTAAACATGGCATTCAGGTTGCCATAGAATGTTCCCTGCTGGTGTGGGTTTTCGCCATAACGCAAGGTTTGGCTGGTTTGAATGCTTTGCTTAAATACCGGCAATGATTCTTCCGTGTTAAAGTACTGGAAGATAGCGGTATCATAATGTGAAGAAATATTAAAAGCTTTTTGTGCAAAACGGCGGCGCTGATCAAAAGAGGTTTCGCCATTTTGTGTTTTCAGGATGTTTTCCAACTCACTGTAATCATCTTTTGATGCTACGATCACTACATCTTTGAAATTTTTGGCAGCAGCACGAATCAGCGAAATACCACCAATATCAATCTTTTCAATTACATCGCCTTCGGCAGCGCCAGACTTCACGGTTTCTTCGAACGGATACAGGTCAACAATTACCAGATCAATCTGTGGAATTTCGTATTGAGCTAATTGCTGCTCATCACCTTCCATACCGCGGCGGGCCAAAATGCCACCAAATACTTTTGGATGCAAAGTTTTTACACGGCCACCCAATATGGATGGGTATGAGGTCAAATCTTCAACGGCTACAACTTCAGCACCCAGGCTGCGAATAAAAGTTTCGGTACCTCCGGTTGAGTAGATGGTAACACCCAGACGCTTTAATTCCTGAATAACAGGCTCTAAATGGTCTTTATAATAAACCGAAATTAAAGCATTTTTGATTTGAACAGACTGGCTCATGCAATAACATTTTTTTGAGCCGCAAAGGTAGTGCTTTTAATTGATTTGTAAACCTGCCAAATAACGATTTGTAAACAACAAAAAGCAAAAAAATTAATATTGTTAATACTGTAACCAGCTTTTTATGATATTCACTAAGTATGCCGGCTTTTTTGCCCAACTGAAGTGATTTAAGGGCACGATATCCGTTTCGTTTTCTTTTAAATGCAGATATTTTAAAGACACATCGGGATGCAGCTTGTTTAAAAAGTTAATCACTGCTGATTTACCTGCCAGCTCATCGTCTTTTATTGAAATAGCCAGCACCGGGAGGTTTAATGCGGCAAGTGCCCCATCATAATCGTACCTGCTTCCTGCAAGTTTATATCTGCCGATTAAAGCATGGTGGCACCAGTCTGCCATTACCGTTTTGGCTTCCAAGCCTGCAAAGCCTAACTTGTGGCCTGGAAAATACCCTAACGTTTTACTAATCACATAAAATTTGCAGGCTGCCCCAAAAACCCGCCATGCAGCGCGGCTTTCCCAGCTTTTATAGTGAACAGAACATGTGGTAATTAATATCAGCCCGGAAACAACCTCACTATACCTGGCAGCAAATAGGGAACTGATTTGCCCGCCCAGGCTATGCCCTATCAGGAACTTTCGGGTACCTGGAAAGTGAGTGTCAGCAACCTCGACCAGATCTTTAACATCATCTACTAATTGCTGATATCCCCAATCTACGCCACGGCCGGCACGCAGACTTGTGCTGCCTGCACCACGCCAATCGCACACAATTACATTAAAGCCTTGCGAACACAAGCATTGGGCGAAACGCTTATAAAAAGTCGCCTTTACGCCCATTGCCGGCAGGCAAATCAAGGCAATGGCTGATTCGGGAGCTTCAAAAACCGCTGCCTTGTTTTGTGCACCATCGGGATGAGTGATGTTGATCATGGCAGCGGCTTATATAATTTAGCGGCGAACTTTCTTTAACAGCCCTTCTATTACTTTCGGAAAGTACTGATGTTCAAGTTGCTGCCCTTTGAATTTGATGATGTCTAACGTATCGCCCGGCTCAATTTTGTATTTGGCCTGGTGTATCATTTCACCTTCGTCAAAGTGTTCGTTTACAAAATGAATGGTGATGCCCGATTCGGTTTCGCCGTTGGCCAGTACCGCCTTGTGCACATTATCGCCATACATGCCCTTGCCACCGTACTTAGGCAGCAACGCCGGGTGGATGTTGATAATCTGGTTAGGAAATGCCTGCAATAATGATTGGGGCACCAGCCATAGAAAGCCGGCCAGCACAATCAGATCCACTTGTATGTTTTTAAGTATTTTAACTACCTCATCGGTTTGGTAAAACTCCTGGCGGGTAAAAACGTGGGTAGGAATTTCAAAATTATCGGCCCGCTGCAATACATAAGCCTGCGGGTTATTAGTAAGCACCAGCACTACTTCACCCTCGGGATGGGAATTAAAATGCTCCATTATTTTTTGAGCATTTGAGCCTGAGCCTGAAGCGAAAATGGCAATCCGGGTTTTCAAATCAGCAATAAATTAATAATGCGGTAAATATAATACTTTTGAATTAACCGCATTTATTATACTGATTTACTTACAAAACCGCCTTACGGTATAAAACCATAGCGGGTTACTTTGCGCCGTACGGTAAGCGGCACCAAACGGATGGTATCAATGGTATCATTTACCTCAAGTACTAATGAATTTTGCCCCAGATTGAGAATACTGGCCCTTTTAAAAGGCTGGAAGGTTTTAGACGAGGCATCTTTACAAACAACGTCCGAATACAATATAACGCGGTCATTACTTAACGACCAGTTGCCTTGCGCCTGATCGGCTACACAGTCGTAGTTTCTGTAAGTGCAGGAACCATCACTCTTAAAACCGAAAACCTGAACCTTATCGCAATTCGTATTCAACGTATCGCGCCGTACGCTGTCGCCTACATAATTTGCCACCTGCTGGGAAGCCAAACGCCAGTCGCGAGCTAAAAATATGCCGATAGTAGCATCCGGGTTATTTTTTTTGCACGAGTTGGTTGACCAGCAAACTACCAACAGCAGTGGCATTACAAAAAGCCAAAGTTTATTTTTCAGGATATGCACGTTACAAAAATAAAAAATCCCGGAAGATGACCTTATCCGGGATGTGATTTTAAACGTTAAAGTTCAATTTCTATTGTTCGGGTACCTTAACGGGTTCCAGATCAGACAATGCCGGCCCGTTAACCACCTTACCTTCGCAAGTAAACCTTGAGCCATGGCAAGGACAATCGAACGACTTCTCGTCATTGTTCCACTGTACCACGCAGCCCATGTGCGGACATACTGCGGTGTAGGCATGGTAAGCACCGGCTTCATCCCGGTAAACGGCTACTTTTTTAGGACGGCCAACAATGGCAGCCTCACCGGGTTTAATCTGCTGCAAGGATTCCACATCAGATGGCAACAAAAAATCGACGTACTGCGAGAGTGTACTGTATTGCTCTTCGATAAAGGTTTTCACACTCTGCATTTTCAGTGTAATACGGCCCGGATCGTACAACTTGGCCCATGGATTTTCCTTACCATTAATCAGGTCGGTAATCAGGATACCGGCCAGTGTTCCGTGAGTCATGCCATTGCCCGAGTCGCCGGTCACAATGTAAACCTTATCATCGCCCGGATTTTTACCGATGAAACCCATATCGTCTACCGGTTCCATCACCTGGCCCGACCAGCGGTAAACAATTTCACCCGCTTGCGGAAAATGTTGGCGCAGCCAGGTTTCCAAACGCTGGTAGCGATCTTCTTCCAGCTCTTCTTCTTTGTTGGCCTGGCCTGTTTTATGATCAGCACCGCCGTGTATCAGTAAATCATATTGATCGTTGTAAGGCTGGGTACGCACGTAGTTGTACGGCATGGTTGGCCAAACGGAGTTCTGGTCGCCGGTATCCCACCACAAGGCAGGCTCAATAGCACCTTTAGGCACTTTGGCAACAATGACATAAGTACGGTAAGGCGATTGCTTGGTGTGCATGGTAGCCCAATCATTGATGGGGCTATTGGTAGCTACCACCGTATATTCGGGTTGTACTTTATAGCCGTTCGCTTCTATGTAACCATCTTTCATGGTTTTGGTATTTGCGTGTGTTTGGGTATATATTTTACCACCCAGACGCACAAAGGCATCTGCCAAACCATTCAGATATTTCAATGGATGAAACTGCGCCTGTTGCGGATACTTAAGGGCAGGGCCGCTTACACCGCTAATGCCCGGCATGCTGCCACCCTCTACCATAACGGTATGGATGCCTACTTTGTGGGTGGCCTCCAGTTCATCATCCAGTGTCTGCGGCTCGTCTGACGGGTGCAGGAAAAGGTAGCCATCCAAACGTTTAAAATCACAATCAATATGCTCATCGATTACAATTTTCTCAACCAGATTAATGGCCGCTGTATGGCTTTCGGCAGCATGACGGGCACCTTCCTCGCCAAACAAGCTTTCAATTTCGCTGTAAAAATCGTCGAGTGCGTTGACAATGTGTGCCGTGGTACGGCCGGTTTCGCCGCTACCAATCAGGCCATCTTCCAGCACTACTACCTGCTTGCCCGCTTTGGCCAGGCAGTAAGCCACGGTTAATCCCGAAATACCGGCGCCTATAACGGCAACCTCACATTTTACATCTTCGCTTAATTTTTGAAATGCACGCTGCTGTACGGTTTCCGTCCAACAGGTTTTGTGCGTACCCGATGTTTGTACACCATCGGTGTTCGGCTTATTATTCTCCATAGGTAGTTTTATATAGGTAAAAATAAAACCCACCATTCGGGATATAGTTTTGGACGATGGTTTATTGAATGCGGAGAGTAGGATTGGGATGAATACAGAAAAGAGTATTAAGAATACAAGCAGCCATCATGGCGAACACACTTTGACCTGACGATTGGCAAAGGCGTGAGGTGTTCCACTTTTGAAGTGGTACAAAGCGGAACAAACCGGTACACGCCGGAACAGGTGGTACACTTTGGTACACCTAAAACTGCGTTTCAGCTATTTAAACGCAGTTTGCAAAAAGTGGTACACCCCGGAACACCCGGAACACTTTGGTACAGGTATTTATACTCGTGACACGATCTTGTCAGTATTTCTGGAACATCCGTTAGCTAAGCTTTATTTATACAAAAAGTACTTTCCGTTTATTATTGTCTTATAATACGGCAGTAGTGTAGCGGACGGCGCTGTTGATATACCCCTTACAGGGTCTGAATGGAACTAAATTTTGTGGCTGCGATAACAACGTACTTGTCTAAATAAACCTTATTTGGACTTGCTTTAAATACAGCGAACAGTGAGCCTAAGCGCAATGCTGTCATACGCTCTTATTCAAACAAGTCGAAATTGACGTTTTTGTGTAAAAAAGAAGATTGCCACATCTTATGTCAAAGTAACGGAATTACCTAGTAAGCATAAAATTTGCCCAATAACTTCAGATAATGCCCATACCAAAGCTGTTCAAATTTTAATTGTTTATAGGGTATTATCAAGTCTTGGTAACAACGGACTTTATCTATATTCGCAACAGATATATATAATGCCTTTACCTGCTCCAACCTCAGAAATTTCCGGTAGACATAAGCTTTTAGGACTCGACCATCTCCGGGCTATGGCTATCACTTATGTAGTCCTGTTTCATTATCAGATGTTCGGACATCCTGATTGGATAAACAGAGTTGGTGAGTTCGGTTGGACAGGCGTTGATTTATTTTTTGTTCTAAGTGGCTTTCTCATAGCCGGACAGCTATTTGACAATATTGTTAAAAAGAACACCTTGTCGATGCGGGTGTTCTTCATCAAGCGTTTCTTTCGTATTACCCCTCCCTATCTTGTTATAGTCATGTTGTACTTTGCTTTCCCATCGTTGAGGGAACGGGAACAAATGGCTTCGTTATGGCGATACCTGACCTTTACGCTAAATCTCGATTTAGACCTCAGACACATTGGAACTTTTACACATGCCTGGTCACTCTGCATTGAAGAGCAGTTTTATCTCATTCTGCCTATACTTATTTTGCTGTTGAATAAATTAAACATTGGCAAAAAAGCAACCTATATTTTATTGAGTCTATTTTTAAGCGGCTTTTTGATTAGGTACCTCAACTGGCATTATTTTATGGAACCCAACCTTCAATCAGACAGCTTCGATATTTTATTTTATAAAGTAATTTATTATCCTACTTATAACCGATTAGACGGCTTGCTGATAGGTGTAAGTATCGCAGGCTTGTATACCTTTTACCCATCTATAAAAGAAAGCATCAATAAGTTCAGTAACATCCTGATGCTAACAGGAGTTGTTGTACTGATAGGCTCTTATTTCGTTTGCACACCACAGCAGTCCTTTAGTACCGCAATTGCGGGATACCCGCTGGTCGCAATTAGCTACGGACTTATTACTGCCGCTGTAGTTTGCCCCGATAATATCTTGTATAACGCGAAATCGTGGCTTACATCGCAGATGGCAACACTGTCTTATGGAATTTATCTTATTCACAAGTTGGCATTTCACTTAACTCAAAACCTATTAGTGAGGACAGGCATTGATAAAAATGGTAATCTGATGTTATTAAGTTGCCTGTGCAGCACCATATGCTTTGCTTTAATTCTAAGATATACTATTGAACGGCCATCTATCAGGTTAAGAAATAGATTTCTATGAATGCAAACATGCCGTTTTCTTAATTAACCGGAATTTAATTCTTTATAAGGAAAGAGTAAGTAATATCTGCAAAAGTCTTGGAATACGATAGCAATTATAAAGATAAGGCTAATCTTGCCAGTATCTCAATTCTATAAATTCAGGTCAGACGAAATACAATCCGCATATTTGTGTATCAACTATCTATTACTATGCGTATTTCATTTGAACAAATGCAGGCCGAGTTTAAGCGCGTATTGCTTAAAAATGGCTTTGCCGAAAATAAGGCGAACGAATGTGCCACGATATTTGCCGAAAACAGCCGCGACGGGGTTTACACACACGGCCTTAACCGCTTCCCGGTATTTGTGCAGTACCTTAAAGATGGCCTCATTAACCCCGATGCAGCACCATCGCCCGATGATAGTATGGGCTTGCTGGAACGCTGGGATGGCAACCTGGGCCCCGGCATGCTGAACGCACGTTTTTGTATGGACCGCGCCATTAGCCTGGCACAGCAGCATGGCATGGGTTGCGTAGCCATACGCAACACCAACCACTGGATGCGTGGCGGCACCTACGGCTGGCAGGCTGCCGAAGCCGGCTGCATAGGCATTTGCTTTACCAATACCATAGCCAACCTGCCGCCCTGGGGCGGTATCGATCCGCGACTGGGCAATAACCCGCTCATTATTGCTGTGCCACGTGCAGGCGGGCACGTGGTACTGGACATGGCCGTTTCGCAATACTCATTCGGCAAACTGCAGCAGTACAAAGCCAGCGGCGATGAGCTGCCACTGCCCGGCGGCTACGATGCGGAGGGCAACCTCTCAACCAATGCGGCTCACATTATGGAATCGAAACGACTGCTGCCAGTGGGTTTCTGGAAAGGCTCGGGCCTGTCACTGATGCTCGATTTGCTGGTTACGGTACTAAGCAACGGAAAATCAACTGCGGCAGTTACGCAGGCGGGTGCCGAATCGGGCATATCGCAGGTGTTTATCTGCATCAAACCACAAGATGACGGGCACACGGCCGGTTTAATTGAACAGATTGTGGCGTACACCAAAACCAGCCGGTTGGTGGAGCCAGAGCAAGCCATCCGCTATCCGGGCGAAAGCACCCTCAAAACCCGGGAAAAGAATTTGAAAGAAGGCATACCGGTTGATGAGCAGATATGGCAAAAGGTATTGGCTTTGTAAAGCCGGTATTTTGTTAATTTTGCTTCATCTCATTTAAAATGCATATGTCTAAAGGCGCCACTACCCGGCTTAATATTCTGCAAAAAGCGTTTGAACTTATTTACCGCAAAGGGTACCAGGCCACCAGTATTGACGAAATTATTGCCACTACACAGGTAACCAAAGGCGCTTTTTTTTATCATTTTAAAAATAAAGACGACATGGGCCTGGCCATGATCAACGAGGTGATGTACCCTGGCATGTACCAGGCCATGATACAACCACTTATAAATGCAGGCAACCCGGTAAGCGAACTGTATGAAATGATGAAGGCCTTACTGATCGGTAATCCTTTTTTCGTGGTAAGGTATGGCTGCCCTGCTATTAACTTGATTGAGGAAATGTCGCCTTTGAGCGAAAGCTTTAACCAGGCCCTTGCCAAACTATCCACACAATGGCAAAAAGCAATTGAAACCTGTTTGGATAATGGGAAAAAAGCGGGTAAAATCAAGGCCATTACTAACGCAGAGCAGGTTTCGTATTTCATCATGTCGGGCTATGGGGGCATACGCAACCTGGGCAAAATTTATGGAGCGGCCTGCTACACGGCTTACCTGCAGGAGTTCAGGAACTATTTAAACGGCTTGCAATAACTTGCTCCTTCCTATTGCCCATACATGGAAAACAAACTGAGGGAACATATAGAGAAAACAGTATTGCTAACCGATGATGAATTTGCTTTTATAGCATCGCATTTTACAGCTAAAAGCTACAAAAAGCGGGAGTTTATTTTCAGGGAGGGCGACAGTGTAAAGTATGCTTACTGGGTGGTTTCGGGGCTTTTGATGCTGGCTTACAACCACGAATCGGCAAAGCAGCATATTGTTTCTTTTGCGATGGAAGACTGGTGGGAAAGTGACTTTTTGGCCTATCATACCCAAAGCAAAGCCACCATGGCCTTACAGTGCCTGGAAGATACCCATGTACTTTGCCTTGCGCTGGAAGATTACCATAAGCTGTGCGCCGGCCTGCATAAAATGGAGCACTTCTTTCTTACAAAAGCAAATGCAGGGCACATTGCATCCCAACAACGCATACTGTCTTTCCTCACCTCCAATGCCCGTGAACGTTACGAGCAATTACTTAAACGTTATCCTGCGCTTTTGCAGCGAGTGCCCAAAACCTTACTGGCATCGTACTTAGGTGTATCGCGCGAAACTTTAAGCAGGCTCACTTATTAGTTACCTATGCATGCGCTTTTTAAAATTGTGATGTTTGTCACGCAATCACGTTTCGTATTATCCTCATGTTTGCTTCATCATTTTTTATTAATCATGATGCCGGTATGGCATCAACCAAAAGCAAACAAGATGGAAAAACGAATAATTAATCCCTGGCAATGGCAGGATGAACGCAGCTATGTACAGGCAGTTGAAGTGAAACAGGTAGAAAGCACACTTTATTGCTCGGGCCAGGCGGCTGTACATGCGGACGGCACATCAAGCACCGCTGATATGGAAACACAGTTGTTACTGGCCATACAAAACCTGGAAAAAGTAATCAATGAGGCTGGGTACGAGTGCAAGAATATTGTGCGGTTGAACATCCTTACCACTTCCACAGCCGAACTCTGGCCGCAATTCCCATTGCTTCAGGCCTGGATAGCTAAGCATGGCATTAAACAAGCCACTACATTGTGTGAGGTAAAAAGCCTTTTTGAAACTTTAGCGGTTGAACTTGAAGCTACCGTTGTAAAGTAAAATCTTAAACACATCAAAAAGAAAGGCCTGAATTTGATTGGGCCTTTCTTTTTGATGTGTTAACAGCCAGCTTAAGAAGCACATAGGAGCTATAACTTTTGCAGAAGAAGAATTTTTCCAATTAAAAACATACCATATAGTATGTTTTTGTATTTTTGTTTTATTAAACACAATACCAATGTCAGCAATAGCAGAATTTACATTAACTAACACCGTGGCCGCAATTGGAATTGCCGGGCTGTTTATTACGTTGTCTTCATTAATCAGAGAACCGGAAAGGCAAAAGTTTAATGCCATACTGGTGGGCGGTGCAGGTGCAGCTTATTTAAGCGGCGGTTTAGGCTTATGGGAATTTGCTTTTTGCACCCTGATGACCTACATTGCTTACAAAGGGTTAAAGCATTATTATTACATAGGCATAGCGTGGCTGTTGCATACCTGCTGGGATATTGTGCACCACTTATATGCCCAGCCTATAGTGCCTTTTGTGCCATCGTCATCAGCCGGATGTGCCGTTTGCGATAGCGTACTGGCCCTTTGGTTTTTCATGAAGGCACCTTCGGTATTTAATAATCTCAATCATCCGGTTATCACAGAATAAAATGTATTTTAACCTATTAGTACTCCATACGCTAACCCGGTGGCTGGTGCTTATCAGCCTGGCTTACGCTATTTATCGCGGCTATGCAGGCTGGCTCGACAACAAAACATTTACCCGGTTCGATAACACCGTAAGGCATGTTACTGCCACCATAGCACACGTGCAGCTTATATGGGGTGCATGGCTGTACATCATCAGTCCAATTACGAATTACTTTTTAGGGAATTTTAAAACTGCTGTGCACGAGCGTCAAGTACGCTTTTTTGGAATGGAGCATGTTACGGTGATGCTGATCGCCATCGTTTTGATCACCGTGGGGTCGGCAAAGGCAAAAAGGCAGGCTACCGACAAGCTCAAATTTAAAACCATGGCTGTATGGTATACTATAGCCATGGTTTTAATATTATCGTCTGTGCCGTGGCAATTCTCGCCATTAATCAGTCGGCCGTATTTGAGGTGGTTTAATTAAGCGCTACTGTTCTTCCGTGCCTTTCAGGTGTATTTTGTGGTCTTGCTCCTGAACCAGGTAAGCAAACTTTTCCCAGAAACCATCTTTAGGAAGCGGCGCTTTAATATCAACCGGCTCTTTTTTTACCGGGTGCATAAACTGCAGGCGGCGGGCATGCAGGCAAATGCTTTTTTTAAGACTGCCACGCGGGTAGCCATATTTATTATCGCCCACAATCGGGCAGTTTAAAGTAGACAATTGCACCCTGATTTGGTGCGGACGGCCGGTAATAGGATTTACCTGTATTAAATAGTAACCGTTCAGCTCACCTACCAAACGGTAATGCAATTCAGAACGCAGGCTACCCTGCACTTCGTGCCCGTGTGCTTTGGTTACATTTTTTTGCGGATTTTTAACCAGCCAGTGTACCAGGTTTCCGTAAGGCGGCTCGGGCCGGTTACGCACCACCGCATAATAAGTTTTATGCATTTGGCGGGTTTTAAAAAGCTCGTTCAGCCTTTCAAGCGCCTTACTGGTTTTGGCAAATAGTATTACGCCGCTCACGGGCCTGTCCAGCCGATGTACAACGCCTAAAAAAGCACCGTTGGGTTTATTATATTTTTTGGCCAGGTACTTTTTTACTTTTTCATCCAGCGGCTCATCGCCGGTATCGTCAACCTGCACAATATCGCCAGCCCGCTTATTTACGGCAATCACATGATTGTCTTCATACAGCACATCGTCATCAGTAATTTCCATGTATGGGTTTTGCATGTTTTGGATTCAGGTAAAATGATAAACCATCCGGAAGGCTAAAAGCAACCCTGCCCGGATGTATTTTAAAATACGGATTAGCAGGCAGAATGTTTATAGCACGCCGCCCAACAAAACGTTATATTCCTGATGAATTTAAAAAAGCCCTCTCCGCAAGGACAGGGCTAAGAAAAGTCTATTAATATTGTTCTTTATCGCTTGGAAACTCCTGTGCTTTCACATCACTTACATAGTGCTGTACGGCCTCGTTCATTACATCGTATAAACTGGCATACTGGCGTAAAAACCTCGGCCTAAAGCCTTTGTTGATGCCCAGCATATCGTGTATTACCAGCACCTGCCCATCGCAACCGTTGCCGGCACCTATACCTATAATAGGTATTTGCACAGTGCTGCTTACCTCCCGGGCCAATGCAGCCGGTATTTTTTCGAGCACTACCGAAAAACAACCCAGTTCCTGCAGTTTAAGTACGTCCTCTTTTAGCTTTTGCGCCTCAGCCTCTTCTTTGGCGCGTACAGAGTAGGTACCGAATTTATAGATTGACTGCGGCGTTAACCCCAGGTGCCCCATTACCGGTATACCGGCAGTTAATATACGGCTCACCGATTCGGCAATTTCCACCCCGCCTTCTATTTTAACGGCATGCGCGCCCGATTCTTTCATGATACGAATAGCCGAGTTCAGCGCCTCTTTCGAGTTGCCCTGGTAAGAGCCAAAAGGCAGATCGACCACCACCAGCGCACGCTTTGCGGCACGTACTACCGATGAGGCATGGTATATCATCTGATCCAGCGTAATAGGCAAGGTAGTTTCATGGCCGGCCATTACGTTAGAGGCCGAATCGCCCACCAAAATCACATCAATACCGGCATCATCCACAATAGCTGCCATCGAATAATCATAGGCGGTTAGCATGGCTATCTTCTCGCCCCGAACCTTCATGGCCTGCAGACTGTGTGTAGTAACGCGTTTTATTTCTTTATTTACAGACATTTATTTTAGAATAAAGCGTATAGATTCACGAATCAAGATAATTCAATCAAACAATGGTCACAAAGACAACAGGTGTCTTTATTCTATATTCTTGACTCACAAGTTCGCTGCAAAGGTAGAAACTCATTTGTATAAATTATTGCATTTTTACATTCGCTTAACTTAAAAAAAACGTACCTTTGTGACCGTGAAAAAGAAGCACCTTTACTTCTTGACATCCACTACTTTCACGGAGCGGCCCAACCCAACCGGCTCATTGTTAATCCATTTTAATTTTTTTTGCAAAGAATGACAAATTACACCAAGTTACCGGCTGTACTTTTACTGGCTGACGGCACTGTTTTCCATGGTAAAGCAGCCGGAAAAATAGGTACAACCACCGGCGAGATTTGCTTTAACACCGGCATGACCGGCTATCAGGAAATTTTTACCGATCCATCTTACTTCGGTCAGATCATGGTAACTACCAATGCACACATTGGCAACTATGGTATTAACAAAGAAGAAACCGAGTCTGATAAAATTCAGATTGCCGGGCTGGTTTGTAAAAATTACAACATTGCTTACAGCCGCAAACAGGCTGATGAGTCAATTCAGGATTATTTCCAGGAACAAAATATTACCTGCATTTCGGATATTGACACCCGCCAACTGGTGCGTCATATTCGTGATAAAGGTGCAATGAACGCCATTATTTCTTCAGAAATTCTGGACATTGAAGAGCTGAAAAAGAAACTGGCCGAAGTACCATCCATGGATGGCCTGGAGCTTTCATCCCAGGTATCAACCAACGAAACTTATACCTTTGGTAATGAGAATGCGCCTTACCGCGTTGCAGTGCTTGATTTGGGCGTAAAGAAAAACATCCTGCGCAACTTCTCTGACCGTGATGTTTATGCTAAAGTATACCCGGCCAAAACCTCATTTGAGGAAATGGAGAAAGATTTCCAACCGAACGGTTACTTTATTTCTAACGGCCCTGGCGATCCATCTGCTATGCCTTATGCTATTGATACGGTAAAAGAAATTCTGGAAGCCGATAAACCGATGTTTGGTATTTGCTTAGGCCACCAGTTACTGGCGCTGGCCAACGGCATTCCAACCAAAAAAATGTTTAATGGCCACCGTGGCTTAAATCACCCGGTTAAAAACATTATTAAAGACCATTGCGAGGTAACTTCACAAAACCATGGTTTTGGTGTGGTTCAGGATGCGGTTCGTGCATCAGAAAAAGTTGAGGTAACTCACGTAAACCTGAACGACCAGTCTATAGAAGGTATCCGCGTAAAAGATAAGAAAGCATTTTCGGTACAATATCACCCCGAATCATCACCAGGCCCGCACGATAGCCGCTACCTGTTCGACGATTTTGTGGACTTAATGAAAGAAACAAAATAATTCAAATAAGAAGACCGGCAAGTTGCCGGTCTTTTTTATTTATAGAGAATTATGCTTGTACCTTTTGAACCAATCGTCTTAAAAAAGGCAACAAGTTTAACTGAAAATTAATTTTAATTCTTTAACATAATTTAACATAAGCATATTATTAAGATAAAGCATATTTGTGCTGTAACCTATTGTTAAACTCAAACTTAAAAGTTAGCTTTGGTCAAATCGTAAACCATTAAACTTTTTGTTAATCAAAGGTCTGATAATTTACAGGCAAATTATGGCGAAATATCTATCTGTTTTACTGCTCATACTTACCATCATCTCTTGTAAAAAAGAGGTGCAGGAGGTTGTGCCGGTAAACGATAGTGCAGAACTGGAACAAGCCAACATTGCCAGTGTAAACGGCCCAACCACGGCTACCGTAAATAAAGAGGTTGATTTCAACGTATCATGGCCGCACACCGGCGATCATCATGCTTTTAACAGCTTTTCTACCGATACCGTTAATGGCAACACCTACCATATTAAGTTATTTGTAGATGCCAGCAGCTGTAATACCTGCACACCTGATACTTCTGCACATTCCTCATTATATACTTTGAAGCCGGCCAAACCGGGCGTATATTACCTGAAATTTTTTGGCAAGGATAGTACACATACTATCACCGATACCCTTAAAGTAAAATAAGCTTATTATTTCCTGACATCTTTTCTTCACAACCATACTTTGTAGTGCCTTTTTGTGGCAACGGTTTTGCAGTACCATACAAAACAACTACGCTATGAAAAAGGGAGATACCGTTCATTGGAATTGGGGCAAGTCGGAAGCCGAAGGCAAGATTGAAGCCAAGCACGACAAGCCGGTCAAGAAAACAATTAAGGGCAGCACGGTAAAACGTAACGCCAGTAAAGACGAGCCGGCTTATGAAATTAAACAGGCCAGCGGTGCTAAAGTCATCAAATCTGAAAGCGAACTAAAAAAGGGAAAGAAAGATTAACCTACCAACATTAAATTTATATTAAATTAAGTTTAAGAGAATTATATTTGAGCCTTTGTTAATAATAAATTAACAAAGGCTTTTATGTTTAAAATAAAGTTTACCCTATTAATCCTTTTCATTACTGTTATCACAGCAAAGGCGCAATACAAAGGCCTGGGCGGCTGGAATATCATCACCGTTAATTTACCGGGTAGCTTAAAGCACCATTGGGGCGGCTATGTTGAGCTACAGGATCGTAATTACGGTGTTACTACACAATTTTATTATTATGAAGTTAAAGCCGGTGTAAGCTACAACTTTGACAATAACAGTTCGATGCTGTTGGGCACCGGCAGGTATACCACTTATGGTTACGATGAATTTGACGAAGGGCCTCAGGTTACGGAAACCCGCCTGTGGGAACAGTTTAACTTTACACAGTATTTAAGCCGAATTAAATTTGATCATCGTTACCGGGTTGAGCAACGCTGGTTGAATACCGGCTATCGGAACAGGTTCAGGTACAGGCTTACGGCAACAGTACCTATCAATTACCCAAAAATGCAAAAAGGCGCAGCTTTTGTAAGCGGCTTTGCCGAAGCCTTTTTAACCAACAAGGAACCTCATTTTGAACGCAGCCGTTTTGCCGCATCTCTTGGCTATCAATTTACCAAGGCTTTCAACTTTCAGGCCGGTATAATTAACCAGTATAATTATGCATTGAGCAGCGATAATAATAAAAACTATCTGATACTAACAGCTACCTATAATATCCAGCGTAACTAATTGCAGCTTACCTATCGTATTGCGCAAACAAAAGGACAATACGGCTGTACAAACACTAAGGTTAACAAAATAAGGTTTATATTTTAACATTTTGCGCTTATCTTAGCGCGCAAATAATTGTATAACGTTTATACACTTACCAAACTGATAGCAAAATGAGTTTAATAATTAATGTACATGCCCGCCAGATATTGGATTCGCGCGGCAATCCTACCGTTGAGGTAGAAGTATTAACCGAAAACGGAGCACTGGGCCGTGCAGCCGTACCATCGGGAGCATCAACCGGTGCGCACGAAGCTGTTGAACTGCGCGACAACGATAAAACCAAATACATGGGTAAAGGCGTATTGCAAGCCGTTGCCAATGTAAATGATAAACTGGCCAAAGAATTACAAGGCATGGACGTTTTTGAGCAAAATGCTATTGACGCGCTGATGCTTGAAATTGACGGTTCTGAAAATAAAGGTAACCTGGGCGCTAACGCTATCTTAGGTGTATCACTGGCTGTAGCTAAGGCTGCTGCACAAGAAAGCCGTCAGCCTTTATACCGTTACATTGGTGGTGTAAACGCTAACACCCTGCCTATCCCAATGATGAACATCGTTAACGGTGGTTCGCACTCTGATGCGCCTATCGCATTCCAGGAGTTCATGATTATGCCGGTTGGCGCACCTTCATTCTCTGAGGCTTTGCGTTGGGGTGCTGAAGTTTTCCACACACTGAAAAAAATTCTGCATGACAGAAACCTTTCAACTGCTGTAGGCGACGAAGGTGGTTTTGCTCCTACTTTTGGCGGTACCGAAGATGGTGTTGAAACCATTTTACAAGCTATTGAAAAAGCAGGTTACAAAGCTGGTGAAGAGATTTTCCTGGCGTTTGACTGTGCTGCTTCTGAGTTTTACGTAGACGGCAAATACAACTATGCTAAATTTGAAGGCGAAACAGGTGCTATCCGTACCAGTGCCGAGCAAGTTGAGTATTTAGCACAATTGTGCGAAAAGTACCCAATCATCTCTATCGAAGATGGCATGGCCGAAGACGATTGGGATGGCTGGAAATTATTAACCGAAAAATTGGGCAGCAAAGTACAGTTAGTAGGCGACGATTTGTTTGTAACTAACGTAAAACGTTTACAACAAGGTATCGATACCCACACTGGTAACTCTATCCTGGTTAAAGTAAACCAAATTGGTTCACTTACCGAAACTATCAACGCGGTTACTTTGGCGCAAACCAACGGTTACACTTCCGTAATGAGCCACCGCTCAGGTGAAACTGAGGACGCTACCATTGCCGATTTAGCTGTTGCCCTGAACTGCGGCCAAATCAAAACCGGTTCTATCTCCCGTTCAGACAGGATTGCAAAATACAACCAGTTACTGCGTATAGAAGAAGAATTAGGCGCTAACGCTAAATTCATCGGTAAAGATTTCAAATACGTAAAAAACAGATAATTCACACCATGCAAGTGTTGTAAATAAAAAGCCGGCTCCCTGCAAAGGAAGCCGGCTTTTTTTATGGCTTTATTAGTGGCGGCGACGTAACAGGCACCATTGGCTCTATGGTATCCACTTGCGGCTCGGCCTGCTGGTCTGCTTGCGGGTGCCCAAAGTAAGCCTGATCACTTTTTATGTTCAGCTTACTGGCAAACTTTCGCCGGGGTTGCAACAGGTGGTAGGCTACATTTCCATCATCCTGTGTTCGGTTCAGGGTTTCAGGTATCTGCTTATCGCTCTGCACCCGGGCCATCATCTGCTTATAATTTTGTGGCAAGGGTTCTTTACGCCCTATTAGCTGCTCCTCACCATCATTTTTAATATATAATGCACCGCCCTTCAATTCGGCAAAGCCTTTAAACAACTGCTTGTTGTTACTACTGTAAAACAACAGCACGCGGTTGCAGCCTGGGGCCAAAGTATATTCATAAACCTCATGCTGGTTTTCGCCCACCTGCTGGCTGATGAAAAAAGTTTTCAGCTTGTTAGCGGGCAAGGTTAACGTGCTGGAATGACTAAACGTGGTTTGACCGGGTAAATGCAGATATTTCATACTGTCAGCCTGGAAACTATCCAGCACCCGGAAAGCTACCGGATTGTTTTGCTCAAAGTTTTGAAAAGTAAGCTCACCATCAGCGCCATTGCCGTGGCCCTGGTACACCAAAAACGGGGTGTGTGCCACAGGGGCATCTTCTTCGAGGTAGATGCCTTTGACCTGCTGTTTCCATTTGCCGGTAATCAGTTGATCAACCGCGCCGTAGCTCATGGCAATTACAAAACTATGGTCGGGCATCAGGAGCGTTTGCATAACCATTTCGGGTTTGGATCCGTTGTATGATCCGGTATAATCAACGCCTTGTGCAAAGCCGGTTGTCATGATAATGAATGCGGTTAATAAGGTAATCAGATACTTCATAGATAAGTGGTTGCAAGTTTTTGCTAATACGGTTATAAAACGGACAGCGTATATAAATGTTCATATTATACATCAGGTTCAAAAATAAATATCCCAACAATTAATCGTATCTTTGCCCTAGTGCACTGATTATATACCAGTTGCACTGCTAAACCCCTCATAATACTGTACAAATCAGTACGGGAACATACATAAATTAATAAATGTTATTTCAAGATTTAAATTTAATTGAGCCTATCCTGAAGGCTTTGAAAACTGAAGGATATACTCAGCCAACCCCTATACAGGAGCAATCCATCCCTATTATATTACAGCGTAAAGATTTACTGGGTTGTGCCCAAACCGGTACCGGTAAAACGGCAGCTTTCTCTATCCCGCTGTTGCAGATACTGCACCAGGAACGCACACAGCACAAGGAGCAAAAAACCATCAAAGCGCTGATACTGACGCCTACCCGTGAGCTGGCCATCCAGATTGACGAGAGCCTGGCCGCCTATGGCCGCCACACCGGCTTAAAGCACATGGTAATATTTGGCGGGGTATCGCAAAATCCACAAACAGATGCACTGAAAAGAGGCGTGGATATATTGGTAGCTACCCCAGGCCGCTTACTGGATTTGATGAACCAGCGGTTCATCAGCCTGGATCACCTAAAAGTTTTGATACTGGATGAGGCTGACCGTATGCTGGATATGGGCTTTGTGCACGATGTTAAAAAAATCATTGCCAAAGTACCGGCCAAGCGCCAAACTCTGTTCTTTTCGGCCACAATGCCGCCTGAAATTCAGCAACTGGCCAATACCATCCTGAACAAGCCCGAAAAGGTAGAGGTAACGCCGGTATCATCAACTGCCGATACTATACGTCAGGAAGTTTTCTTTGTGGAAAAAGGTGATAAAAAATCACTGCTTAACCACATTCTGAAAGATAAAAGCATTGAAACCGTGCTGGTATTTACCCGCACCAAACATGGTGCTGATAAGGTAGTGAAAGATTTGAGCCGTGCCGGCATTACTGCCGAAGCTATACATGGTAACAAATCTCAAAATGCCCGTCAGCGTGCTTTAACCAACTTTAAAAACCGCACCACCCGCGTGTTGGTAGCTACGGATATTGCCGCACGTGGTATTGATGTGGACGATCTGACACACGTAATTAACTTTGAGCTGCCTAACGTACCCGAAACTTACGTACACCGTATTGGCCGTACAGGCCGTGCCGGAGCAAGCGGTATAGCCCTTTCATTTTGCGACCACGAAGAGAAAGAGTTTTTAAAGGATATTCACAAACTGATTGCGAAAACTATTCCGGTTAACGAAGAGCATCCTTACCCGATGAAGCAGTTAAACACGGTTGACCGTATACGTGAGGAACTGAAAGGCAAACCGGGACAACAGCAACATAAACGCCCGTCATCTGCTAACCAGCGCAATGGCGGAGGTAACAATCGCCGCTTTGGCAACAACCGCAGGTCATCAGGCAAGAGCTCTGCAAGCACACAAAATTAATTTGCAGGTTAAAACTATTCAGTATAAATTTATGATGAATCTTTTAACTTCTGTGAACATGAAACGCGCGCTTGACTTATTTAGAAATAAATATTTCCTGGTAACGGTGGCCTTTGTGGTATGGATGATATTTTTTGATAAAAATGATCTTTACTCACAATACGAGCACAAGCAGCAGTTGAACAAGTTGGAGCAGGAACGTGATTTTTATCAGAAAGAAACCGCCCAGGTAACCAAAGACCTTGACGAACTGAATTCTAATCCGCAAAAGCTTGAAAAGTTTGCCCGCGAAAAGTATCTGATGAAAAAGCAGAACGAAGATGTGTTTGTAATTGTGAAAGAGAAAAAGAAAGAGGACTAACAAACCTCGCCCGATAACCTAACTTACAACACCGGCAGCTTCAGATTATATTTAACTGCCACAATCCGTATACCGCAGATAGCAGTAATAGCTGCAATGCGGGCTATGTTCATATCCACATAGCTTATCAATAAAAAATATATGCTACCACCTACAATGCAGGCGGTAGCATATATTTCCTTCCGGAATATCAGCGGGATATTGTTCAGTAATATATCGCGCAGCACACCACCAAAACAACCGGTTATAGTACCCAGTGCAATGCAAACGTCGGGGTTTAAACCTACAGCAATTCCTTTTTGCACACCAATAATGGTAAACAGGCCCAGCCCTAAAGCATCAAATAAAAACAGGGTGGTTTTAAACGTTTTCAGGTACTTTTTAAACAGCATGGCTACAATGCCAGTGATTAATATTACCAGCGGACCGTTAAAATCGCGCATCCAGCTTACGGGGGTGTAACCGATCAGCACATCGCGGATGGTGCCGCCGCCAATAGCGGTTACAAAGGCTATTACCAATACGCCGAACATATCCAGCCGCTTTTGCATAGCCGAAAATACGCCCGATATAGTAAAGGCGATAGTGCCCAAAAGCTCGATTACAAACGAAAACTCGAACATTATACCTCCCCTTCCCGCTTACGTAAAAACCATTCGGTGCTTAGCAGCGCCAGTATCAGCACAAATACCCATTTCACATCAATCAGATCGCTGTAGCGTTTATCATCGTACACAACCGTTTTGATGTTTTCATTCTTGCGGATCATATCGGCCAGGCGGTTAAGCTGGGCAGGTTGCAGCATTTGCCCGCCCGATTGCCTGGCCAGCGCATACAGCAGTTGATGGTTGGCCGTGCTTTGGCGGCTTTCCAGATTGAGCTGCTTAATGGTGAACTGGCCCTTGCCTGTAAAGGTTTGGGTGCCCAGCCTGGAGGTAGCCGTATAGCTATAATCGCCGGCAGGCAGCGTACCAGCATCCAACTGGTAGCTTTGCCCCTTACGGCTAAACAGGTAACTATAATTTTTTCCCGTAGCACTTTTGATATTGATGTTTACGTCGGGGGTATTTACCAGTTCTAAAGCATCATTATACAGTTCGGCGTTCAGCAAAACGTTTTCGCCTTCGTCGAACACGTTTTTACCTGTGTAAACCCTGAACCGCTGCCGGTTGGCATTGGCTGTTAAATATTGTACACTTTGGCCAAACAGTTCTTCGAGTGCCCGGTGATTGTCAAAAGTTTGAAATGCGGATAACTGCCAGCGCCACACGCCCTCGCCTGCTAATACGGCTGTACGCCTGCCATCGGCATCGCTAAAGGCCAGCAATGGGTATGCTGTATTTACATTGCCAATTTTTTGCCTGAGCAATACAGCAGCAGCATTACCCGTACCGTAATTTCCATACGGCGCCAGCAACGGCGGCAACTGGTTAAGTTGCTGCAGTGTAGAATCGGACAGGGTAAACAGCGAAAAATTATTTACAGGCAAAACAAAAACCTCCTGCATCTCGGTACGGCCAGCTGATATTTGGATAAGCTGCTGTTCGCTGCTAAATGCCTGCAGATTGGTTTGCGCACCGGCTATGTACCACACCGGTACCTTGGTTTTAGTTATAAAATCTTTTAAAGAGGGTTGCGCCGATGCAGATAACTGGTATAAAATAACCAGGTTGTAATCACTCCACTTAACACCTGCCAGTTTATCTGCAGGTACAGCCTTCAGTTCAAAATTCTGATTATGCTCTACGGACTGCTTAATGGTACGAATATCAGGATGTGCGCTGGCGTACGCCAGCAGTACCTTTTGCCGGGCATCCAGCACCTCTATGTAAATAGTTTCGGTATTATTTTGTGTAGAAAGCTCGTTAGCTACCGGAGCCAGGCTAATGGTATATTTGTGTAAACCTTTTTTATCGGCATGCAGCTTTACGGGTATGGTTTTGCGGTAGGCACTGCTGCCTATGGCCAGGCTTTGCGTATGCACCTGGCGGCCATCTTCGGCTATGCTTAAGCGTAGGGTTGCGCCGCGGCTTTGGTAGGCCTCGGCTAATACTTCTACAATAAAATCGTTTCCTAAAAAGGCTGTTTTGTTATAGCTTACATTGGTAATCAGTAAGTCACGGCGTGGAGTGGTATCGCCCAGGGCAATGGTGTAAATACTGCTTTTGATGTTGCGCGCCTCATACTGCGGATCGCTGCCCTGATTGTACAGACCATCGGTAGCCAGCACCAGCGCACCGATATTCTGGTTTACAAAACGCTCATTCAGCTCCCGAACGGCCGTACTGATATTGGTCTGCCTGCCATTGAACATGCCGGATAAACCGGTATGCAGGGCCTGATCGAAATTAAACTCACGTACGTCATATTCATCGCCCAACGCTTTTTTTAGTTCACCAAGATGCGCCACAAATTGAGAGACATTAAACCCCTTAGGCTTAAACGTATTGATGGATGAAGAATGATCTTGCGCAATGAGCACCAGTGGCTTTTGTGGTTGGTAGGTAACAGTTTTCACCAATGGCGATACCAGCAGAAATGCGATCACAGACACCGCTACAGCCCGCAATGCAAATAGCAGGTAACGGCTACGCTGCACTATGTTAACGGGCTGGCGGTACATTAACCAGGCATACAGCAAGCCCAGCAACAGGCAAACCGGTGCCCACCACCCTGAAACACTTCCCCAGGTTATTGAAAACAAAAACAGCATACTTGTATTCCAAATATGCTGTTTTTATTTTGAAAGGATGAACGTTAGATTGTCACCTATACAATTTTGATACGGATGGGTCCTTTTATATCTTGAACGCTAACCTCTACTCCTTTTTGTGTAATACGTACTTTACCCTGTTGCTGTAAACTTATAGCCGTATCCCTAACCTGACTCATATGATTTCGCCAATCTTGTGCAAACATGGCTCTCGCCACTTCCGATGGGCATATGGTTTTATCAGGGCCACGTTCAGTTGCCATGAGTATAATCACTTCGGCCACATCACTATTGTTCATCGGGTAGCTATGGTTAGTAAGCAACCTATATTAAAATGCAAAAGCCCTATTACAGCATCCCGCCATCAACGGCAATTACCTGACCGGTGATATAAGCGCTCATATCTGATGCCAGGAAAACACAGGCATTGGCAATGTCTTCTGTTTCGCCGGCACGTTTTAATGGGATGTTCTGGGTCCAGCCTTCAACCACTTTCGGGTCCAGCACTTCTGTCATTTCGGTTTTGATAAAGCCTGGTGCAACCACGTTGGTACGAATGTTACGTGAGCCCAACTCTTTAGCTACCGATTTAGAGAAACCAATAATACCGGCTTTGGATGCCGCATAGTTGGCCTGACCGGCATTACCCTGCACACCTACTACCGAACTCATGTTGATGAACACACCCTGACGGGCTTTCATCATAATGCGTGAAGCGGCTTTGGTTACGTTGAAGATCGATTTCAAATTCACGTCCAGTACTTCATCCCACTGCTCTTCGGTCATGCGCATCAGCAGGCCATCTTTCGTGATACCGGCATTGTTTACTACTATATCCAGTTTGCCAAAATCGGCTACAATATCATTAATCAGTTTGTCGGCCTCGTCAAATTTCGAAGCATCAGAACGATAGCCTTTTACCTTGGTACCAAAAGCCTGTAACTCTTGCTCCAGGGCTTGTCCTTTTTCCACAGATGAAAGGTAAGTAAATGCCACATTAGCACCTTGTTCCGCAAACTTTTCGGCAATTTTACGGCCTATACCCTTTGATGCACCGGTAATCAGCGCGGTTTTTCCTTCTAACAGTTTCATATTTTTATCAGAATGATTTTCGAGGGGGTGAAGATAGGCATTTTAGTCGGTAAGTAAATGTGCACACAAGCCGGTGATGGATAGCTTATTTAACGGAACTTATTTCGCCTTTTGCCCAAACGCCGGCTCTAATTATTTGTTACGCATAGGCAAAACTGATAGCAACGGCATATGAATACAGCAAAAATTATCCGCCACAGGCACAAGTATCATCATTATCTGAATGACGATCTGAAATCGGTAAAAGAAGAAACGCACTTTAAAATTGTGTTTTCGGAACCAGTCGAGCTGGATAAATTTAAAGAATGGATAGCGCAGCATGAAGGCGAATACAACTATAATAAAGAGGAAAGCCGCCAGGATGGCAAATTCCCGAAGGTGCCGTTTTTTCATGATGAGATATGCTGGTGTGATATCATGACCTATTACCTAATGCACGTAGCGGGGTACAGCTATCATTCCTCTATTCATCCTTATAAAGGCGAAGTTTACGTTAGGGATTAAAAGGATAAAAAGAGGCAGTTGCCTGATTAGGTATTTCTGAAACCGATATGATAAAGGTATGCCCTGCACTGCTTACTTTTGCAACCTTGCATACGTGCACAGGCTACAACCATGAACTATCAGGAAACGCTCAACTACTTATACAACCAGCTGCCCATGTTTACCCGTGTGGGGGCATCGGCCTTTAAAAAAGACCTGACCAATACGCTCGCCTTATGCGAACGGCTGGGTAACCCCGAGCAAAAGTTTAAAACCATACATGTGGGGGGTACCAATGGTAAAGGCTCAACCTCGCACATGCTGGCCGCTATACTGCAAACAGCAGGTTACAAAACCGGCTTATATACCTCGCCCCACCTGCGCGATTTTCGTGAGCGTGTACGCATTGACGGGCAAATGCTCAGTGAGCTGGAAGTAGTTGATTTTGTAGCGCAGCATCAGGCCGACTTTGAACAGATAGAACCATCATTTTTTGAGATGACGGTTGCACTGGCATTTGATGCCTTTGCCCGCCACCATGTAGATATTGCCATTATTGAAGTAGGCTTGGGTGGACGGCTGGATTCAACCAACGTCATCTCTCCACTACTATCGGTAATCACCAATATTGGCTGGGACCATATGAACCTGCTTGGCGACACGCTGCCGCAAATTGCGGGAGAAAAAGCCGGCATTATCAAGCCCAATACGCCTGTTATCATCGGCGAGTACCAAACCGAGGTTGCTGATGTATTTAAGAACAAGGCTGCGGAGCAGCAGGCACCTATCACATTTGCTTCGGAAGAGTGGCAGGTTGAGGTTATTACAAACGGGCAAACAAACCCCGATCAGCTTTTGGCTATAACCGCGGGCAAGCAAGGAAAAGAGCAACTTAACCTTCAGTTGGATTTAACCGGCACGTACCAGCTTAAGAACGTAAAAACGGTTTTATCGGCGGTTGCACAGCTGCGGGCGCAAGGATTTATTATTACTGATGAGCAGATACAAACCGCACTTAGCCAGGTAAAGACCTTAACCGGCCTGCAAGGCCGCTGGCAGGTACTCAGTCACTCGCCCTTAACCATTTGCGACACGGGCCACAACCCCGATGGTGTAGAGGAAGTATTGAAGAATATTAAAGCCATATCATATGAGCACTTACATTTTGTGATAGGCATGGTAAATGATAAAGACAGCACTAAGGTACTGAGCATGTTGCCAACTGATGCAACCTACTATTTTTGCAAGCCGGATATTCCGCGCGGGCTGGATGCGCAGGCGCTGCAGCAAAACGCGGCCAGGTTTAACTTACAAGGGCAAACCTACCCATCGGTACCAGCAGCCTTACATGCGGCACAACAAGCAGCAGGCAGCAATGATTTGGTTTTTGCCGGTGGCAGCACATTTGTAGTGGCCGAAATTGTGTAAAATTAACAAAGCAGGTATGCAGTAAATCGATACATTTACGGTTAGTAAAACTGAATATCTATTTATGACCTATATTGCTTCTGATAACCGGTATCAAAACATGCCGTACCGCCGCTGCGGCCGTAGCGGTATCCAATTACCTGCCATATCATTAGGCCTGTGGCACAACTTTGGCGGGGTGGATGTGTTTGAAAACTACCGCAAAATACTGCACTTGGCTTTTGACAGTGGCATTACGCATTTTGATTTGGCCAACAACTACGGCCCACCCTACGGCTCGGCCGAAGAGAATTTTGGCATCTTGCTAAAAAAAGATTTTGCCCGCTATCGTGATGAACTGATCATATCAAGCAAGGCGGGCTATGATATGTGGCCAGGCCCATATGGTAACTGGGGTTCCAAAAAATACCTGGTAGCCAGCCTTGACCAAAGCCTGAAACGTATGGGGTTAGATTATGTAGATATCTTTTACCATCACCGGCCCGATCCTGAAACACCGCTGGAAGAAACCATGTCGGCCCTGGATCTGATTGTGCGGCAGGGCAAGGCCTTGTACGTAGGCATTTCCAACTACCAGGCCGATGAGGCGCAGAAAGCTATTGACATATTGAACAAGCTGGGTACCCCATGCCTTATTCATCAGCCCAAATATTCTATGTTTGAGCGCTGGGTAGAAGGTGGCTTGTTGGATGTGTTGGGTAATGAGGGTGTAGGCTGTATTCCGTTTTCGCCATTGGCTCAGGGTATGCTCACCAACAAATACCTGCACGGCATTCCGGATGACTCACGCGCAGCGAAAACAACCGGGCATTTGCAAACAGACCAGATTACCCCCGAAAAGCTTAACCAGATTAAACAACTGAATGACCTGGCCCAGCAACGCGGTCAAACACTGGCGCAAATGGCTATTGCCTGGTTGTTGAAAGATGAGCGCGTAACCTCGGTATTGGTTGGCGCAAGCAAACCGGAGCAACTGGCCGATTCATTAAAATCGCTGGACAAGCTTGGTTTTTCGGCCGACGAGTTAAGTAAGATTGAAACCATATTACAAGCCTGATGGAAACCATTAAATGGGGCATTATTGGTTGTGGCGATGTAACCGAAAAAAAGAGCGGACCCGCCTTTAGCAAAATACCCGGCAGCCAGTTGGTTGCCGTAATGCGCCGAGATGCAGAAAAAGCAGCCGACTACGCCCGTCGCCATAACGTAGGCAAATGGTACAGCGATGCCAGTGAGCTGCTGAACGACCCGGAAATTAATGCCGTTTATATTGCCACGCCGCCATCATCGCACCTGGAGTATGCACTGGCCGCTCTTGAAAAAGGATTGCCTGTATATGTAGAAAAGCCGGTAACCCGCAACGCTGCCGAAGCCGAACAAATGGCCGAAGCGGTAAAAAACAGCGGCGGCAAGCTTGTAGTGGCCCATTACCGCCGCAGGGTACCCCTATTTTTGAAAGTAAAACAGCTGCTGGACGAACAAGCCATTGGGGAAGTACGCACCGTGCAGATGCGACTCTGGCAAAGCCGCAAACCCAAACTGGTTACCGATGGCGCACCCAACTGGCGAACCACACCGGCCATATCAGGCGGTGGCTATTTTCATGACCTGTCGCCACACCAGCTGGACCTGATGTTGTACTTTTTTGGTGAGCCAGCCTTTTACCAAGGCTTTAGCCTCAACCAAGCCGGGGCTACCGAGGCCGACGACCATGTATGCGGACAGATACTATTTAAAAGCGGCGTGGTATTCAACGGATCATGGTGCTTTGATGTGGCCGAAAGCCAGAACATTGACTTATGCGAAATTATAGGCAGCGCGGGTAAAATCAGCTTTGCGGTATTTGGCAATAGCATTGATCTGGAAAACAGTGAAGGCAAGCAAACCATCAATTTTGAACAGCCGCAACACATACAACAGCCCATGATTACCAGCATTGTTGGTTACCTGCACGGCCAGGAACCTAACCCCTGTACTATAGACGAAGCCCTGGTGCTGATGAAAATCATCGATGCCTTTGCCAGTCCGGTTAAACGGTAATTTATATCTATCAACCATAAAAACTCATTATGAAAAAGTTAGCAAATCTCTCACTGATCATTACTCTGATCCTGTCGGCGTTTACCGCTTCGGCACAAACAGAAAAAAGCAAACGCCCAAGCCCGCCGGATACTGTGCGCGCTACCATTAAAAAAGGCATAGCTATCGAGGTAGCTTACAGCCAGCCTTCGGTTAAAGGCCGTACTGTAGGTACTGATATTGCACCTTACGGCAAAGTATGGCGCACCGGTGCCAACGAGGTTACCACCATTCAATTTGATAAAGACGTTAAAATTGACGGCAAAGCTTTGGCAGCGGGTAAGTATGGCCTTTACTCTATCCCTGGCGAAAGCGAATGGGTGGTTATATTCAGCAAAGGGAACAGCGGCTGGGGTACTAATTACAAACAGGAAGATGATGCCCTGCGTGTAACGGTTAAAACGCAAAAAGCCGCATCGTTTACCGAAAAACTTACTTTTAAAATTGACCCGGCAGGTAAAGTAAGCTTTGCCTGGGGCGATAAAATGGCGGCCTTTACGGTTAAGTAATCCGTAAACAACACATCAAAATAGAAATGGCCTGCACACAAGCAGGCCATTTCTATTATAAAGAGTTTCAAAAGCCCTCCCTTCCGGGGAAGGTTGGGAGGGGCCACTATTTCTTAGGCACCTTGGCGCCATCCTTACGCGCTTCTGACAGGCCAATGGCCACGGCTTGCTTCGGGTTGGTTACCTTTTTACCGCTCTTGCCGCTTTTTAGCTTGCCTTCTTTCATCTCGTGCATGGCCTCGCCTACCTTATCTTGTGCTTTTGCTGAATACTTTGCCATAATCTTACAGAGTTAAGGGTGTATTATTATTTACAACCGGCAAAGCTGCTTTGTTTACTTTAAGTTATCTGTAATCTGCTTCAGTGCGGCTATGTCGGCCGAATTGATAAGCTTCAAATGCTCGGTGATCTGCCCGGCAGACCAATCCCACCAGGCAATGGCAAGCAATTGTTCAATATCCGAATCAGAAAAGCGCTTTCGGATAAGCTGTGCCGGGTTGCCGCCCACAATGGCATAATCGGGCACATCTTTAGTTACCACACTTTTGGCAGCAATCACAGCGCCGTTGCCAATTTTTACGCCGGGCATAATGGTCGCATCGTGCCCTATCCATACATCGTTGCCTATAACGGTATCGCCCTTGTTGGGGTACTTGGCATTTACATCAGCGCCCTCGTTAATCTTTTCCCAGCCATTGCCAAATATGGCAAATGGGAAAGTAGATATGGGTTTGATTTCATGATTGGCACCGTTCATGATAAACTTTACGCCCGATGCAATAGCACAAAACTTACCGATAATCAGCTTGTCGCCAATAAAATCAAAATGGTATAACACATTGCGTTCAAAATTTGCAGGATCATCAAAATCATCATAATAGGTATAATCGCCTACCTGAATGTTAGGCCGGGTAATTACATTTTTCAGGAAAACCAGTTTATGGTGATGTGCCAATGGATATAGCATGTCCGGGTCAGGACCGATAATATTCGTCATAACAATAATAAACTAAATGTTAATAAATGAGAGGATAAACAGAAGCCCCTAAGGCTTGTCCTGTAATCTTACCAAACAGAAGATAATAAAGCGAACAAAGGGCCGACAGGTCGGGTTATATTACCATTGGAGTAAGTGCTTTATGATTAAAGCACTGCAAAATTAAAGAAATTACGGCGAGTTCAAAAACTCAAGTTTAATACATTTGCCAGATGAGCTACATATCCGAAACCGACCTGATTTTGAATGCTGATGGCAGTGCCTACCATATCAACCTGTTCCCTGATGAAGTGGCGAACACGGTTATTACCGTAGGCGACCAAGACCGGGTGGCCGAGGTAAGCAAGTATTTTGACCACATTGAGGTAAAGAAAGGCAAACGCGAATTTGTAACGCATACCGGTCGCATTGGCAACAAACGGCTAACCGTTATTTCGACCGGCATTGGTACAGATAATATTGATATTGTATTGAATGAGTTGGATGCGCTGGTAAACATTAACCTGCAAACCCGGCAGATCAAACCCGAACTGAAATCTTTGAACATCATCCGCATTGGCACCTCGGGTGCTGTGCAAACCGATATCGAGGTAGATAGCTTATTGGCCTCCAGTGCGGCATTCGGCCTCGACCCGCTGATGCACTATTACGAGCAATTGCTTACCGCTCATGAAACTGCTTTGCTGGATGCCTTCAAAGCTGCATTGACCAGCAATAACAGCATCAACCCTTATTTTACTCCTGCCGGCGAAAAGCTATTAACCGCATTAGGCGGAGGTTTACCACAGGGCATTACCATCACCGCTCCCGGCTTTTATGCGCCGCAGGGCCGACAGGTAAGGGCTAAAAATACGATTCCGGAGCTGATGCAAATTGTACAGGATTTTAAATTTGCAGGCGAGCGCATTACCAACCTGGAAATGGAAACGGCCGGCATATATGGACTGGCGCAAAGCTTAGGGCATCAGGCACTGTCCTTTAATATCATACTGGCCAATCGCATTACCCATCAATTCAGCAAGCGGCCGCTCCAGGTGATGGACAATTATATTAAGCAGATATTGGAACGCATTGTATCCAGCATTTAAACTTACCACCTGCAGGTTTAAACGAAACATATACCAGCTTAACAATGTTAAGCCCCTGATAGCAAACACTAACACACATACTTTTTTCCGGCAAGCTTATGATGATAAAAACTACCCAGGTTCCGTTTTACGCCAAATTGGCTTTAGTTCTGATAGGCTTAATCACCTTAGGCTACCTTATCATCATAGGCAAAGAGATTCTCGATCCGCTGATGTTTGGGTTTTTATTTGCCATTTTGCTGCTGCCGCTAAGCAACTTTCTGGAAAAACGGTTTAAACTACCTCGTAGTATGGCCGGCTTTGTATCCATACTACTAATGGTTGGCTTTATAGGCGGCATCTTTTATCTGGTGGGTTCACAAATAACCGATCTGTCGCGCGACTGGCCTTTGCTCAAAGAGCAAATCACCAAGTCATCGCACGATACCCAATTGTGGGTACAGCATACCTTTCATGTAAATACCGAAAAGCAACGGGTTTACATTGATGATACCACCAACAAAATTTTGGCATCGGGCGGGGCCGTATTGGGTACTACCTTTGGCGCAGTATCATCCCTGTTTTTGTTTTACACCTTTATACTCATCTTCACCTTTCTGATATTGCTTTACAGGCGGTTACTGTTCCGCTTTGTGCTCAAAGTTTTTGGCGAAGAAGAAGGCGAAACCAGCGTGGTATATGCCATTGTTGAAAACATACAGCGCATATTAAGACAGTACATTGTAGGCTTGCTGCTCGAAATGCTTATTGTATCGGCGGTAGCCTGTGTAGTATTCCTTATTGTCGGGGTTAAGTATGCCGTATTATTGGGCGTAATAACAGGTTTATTTAACATCATTCCTTACATCGGCATTTTTTCGGCCCTGGTACTAAGCAGCCTTATCACCTTTGCAACCGGCGCTATAGCCAAAGCCGTTATCGTAGCTATTTGTGTTATTGTGATTCACATACTGGATGCCAACCTGTTACTGCCAATGGTGGTTGGTTCTAAAGTGCGGCTTAATGCGCTGATTACCTTTATAGGCATTGTACTGGGCGAAATGCTTTGGGGCTTATCGGGTATGTTTTTATCTATCCCCACAATCGCCATCATGAAAATTGTTTTTGATCATATTGACAGCCTGAAACCCTGGGGGTACCTGTTGGGTGGCGATTATGAGTATAAAGACGAGGCCCAGAAGGAAATGAAAACCGAGTAAGTTGATTGCACTGCTGGCTATATAAACCATAGCGCTCACCATATGACACTATACTTTGAAACCGTTTCTGTTAAGGAAGCGATCAAAAAAGGTAATATAAAGATAACTGTACCTACGGTTATCCTGTTTATCATATGCATTGCGGGCGCCATCGTAATCGGCCTATATACCTGGCCAGTGTATATTCCATTTATCTGGTTTGCCGGATTTATCGGCATAGCTCTGTACCGGCAATATGCCATCAATAAATGGAAGCTGTGGGCTTTTGAAAATGTAAGAAATGTACATGAGCTAAGACAGCGCGCTATTTTTGCCGGCTTTTTTAAAGAGAAGGATCTTCAGGATAACAATCTATTGGGCCTGTTCAACATTATATCTAAAGAGGATAAAGAAAAGTGGCTGCATTTGCAGGAAAAGTTTAACCGACCTGACATTTTTATTGATGACCTGTCTGTACCTGCCGAAACTGTAGTATATTATTCAAAGTGGAAAAACCTGGTGCTATTAATCTTTTACCTGCCGTTTTTGGCATTAGCCATAGGATGTTTCATGGCTGGCAGAACAGACTTTTATATGTATGTGGCTGGAGTACTGATGCTCGCTCTTGCTTTTGGGCTTACCTATATTGCAGTTAAAAATGCTACTAACCGCACGCCTCAAATCATTATCAACAATCGTGGCCTAACAACGCTGCAAAAAGGATTTTACCCTTGGCAAGACATAAAAGATGAGAAAACCATATGGGAGAAATCAGGCAAACGCACTAGAATATATTTAACTTACGAACACCCTGGCAGCACAGCCAAATTCCTGCTCGGCACGTTTACCATCAACCGGCTTAAATTGGAACATATGCTACGCATATACCGTGGCCGGTTTGAAGCCGCCCAAAAACATTAAATTTTATTGATATTTATCCAACCAGTGCAGCTACTCTTATAAATATAGCTAACCCGTATATCAGCAGCATAATCGTATTAACAATCAGCAACAGGTTAATATCGCCTACTTTATATTTTTTGATAGAAGCTAAAACCAGCAACACAATAAAGCCGATAATAAGCAGTGCCGGAAATATAAGCCGCCATTGATCCAGCCGGATAGAGCCTAGCACCTTTAGTTTATCCTGGTACTTCACGATGCCAAACATGGCTGCCACCAGGAAAAGAAAGAATATGCGGACCAGTAATTTAGCGATGATGGCACTGTTCAACTTTTTCATGGTGCGAAAATAACTTTTAGGCGACGTATGGCAAACAGCCGCTATACTTTACCTTTGCGGCAGAAGATTTTCTGACATGCATATGTTTCTTTACAAAAGGCTTGCCTTATTATATACTATCCTGTTACTGTCTTTAACGGTTAAAGCACAAAACAAATCATTCCGGGTGGTGCCATTAGGCGTTAAAGGTGGGATCGATGAAAGTAATTTATCGGCCTATATGGTGGCGCCTTATGGCAGCAGCAACTACATTTGTTTGGATGCCGGCACTTTGCACTACGGCATTCAAAAGGCCGTTGCCAATAAAGTTTTCACTTTACCTGCCGAACAGGTATTGAGAAAATACATCAAGGCTTACTTTATTTCCCACTCGCATCTGGATCACCTGAGCGGCCTGATCACCAACTCGCCCGACGATAGCACCAAAAATATTTATGCGAATGCAGATTGTATTGAGGTATTTAAAAACAACTACTTTACCTGGAAAAGCTGGGCCAACTTTGCAAATGAGGGCGAAAAGCCGCAACTGAACAAATACCACTACCAGGTGCTTACGCCGGGGAATGAAGTGCATGTTGAGGGCACAGAGCTAAAAGTACAGTCATTCCCGCTAAGCCACTCCAACCTGCAAAGCACCGCTTTTCTGGTAAACAGCAAGGGCAACTACCTGCTTTATTTAGGCGATACCGGGCCTGATGAGGTTGAGAAAAGCCACAACCTGCAAAATTTATGGCAAGCCATTGCTCCCTTAGTAAAAACAGGTAAACTAAAGGCCTTAATGATAGAGGTATCGTTTGCTAATGAGCAGCCCGACAAAACGCTGTTTGGCCACTTTACCCCCAACTGGTTAATGAAAGAGCTGACTGCACTAAGCCAGCTAACCGGCTTAAAAACACTGCAAAACCTGAACATAGTTATTACTCACGTAAAGCCACCCCAAAACCAGATTGAGCGCATCAAACAGCAATTGCGAGCAGGCAATCAGCTCAGGCTGCACTTCATTTTCCCGGAGCAGGGTAAGGCACTGGCATTTTAATTCTCGTCCAACAGCGTAACGCAGTTTTTACCGAGCTGCTTTAAGCGGGCATTGAGTGAGGATAAGCCTTTGCTGTTATTGGTGTTTTTATAAAGCGTCTTGATCAGCGCCAGCGTTTCAGCGCTCGGGTCACAGGCCTCGGCCTTTTCCAGGTGCGGCAGGGCCTTTTCAACTGCGGCTTTGTAAGCAGCCATACTTTGTTTATCTGCAGGCTTGGCTTGCAGGTTATCATCCACAATATTAGTCCGGCGCAAGTATAAATAACCCAGTGCGCGGTGTACCACATAATAATCGGGCGCGGCGGCGGCTACCTTTTCATAGAGAGGCTGCGCCTTATCCAGCTGATTCGCATCTTCATACAACTTGCCTAAACTATTGTAAAAGCTTACCTGGCTTTTGGCAGGCAGTTTATCGGCCGCAGGCATAATTTCTTCGCCCAGCTTGAAAGCGTCGGGCATGCGTTCTTCCAGTCGGGCCAGGTTATAATCCAGGTATTTATTATAAACGCTATCGGCCGGTTGGGCATGCAACGTGCCCGATGTACCGACAAGCAACAGTAGCAGAAACAGATAATAATAAGCAGTGCGCATAAAACAATGTATGGGTTAAATGTACAGCTTTGAGCCAACAAAGCGGTAATGGTTTAGTTTATAACGCTTAATCTGAAAAAGCCTTATGGCAGTTATCTTATAAAATCCTATCTTTGCCCATGCAAGAAAAAATCCTCATTCTTGACTTTGGCTCACAGTTTACTCAACTCATTGCCCGCCGCGTCAGAGAACTCAATATCTATTGCGAGATTCACCCTTTCAATCATTTCCCTGAAATTGATAATTCGGTAAAAGGTATCATCCTATCCGGCAGCCCTTATTCGGTTCGCCAGGAAGATGCTCCACAGTTTGATTTTGCGCCTTACCATGGCAAAATGCCAATTCTGGGTGTTTGCTACGGTGCACAGTACCTGGCGCAACACAATGGCGGCGATGTGCAGGCATCTAGCACACGCGAGTATGGCCGTGCCAACCTGCAATACATTAACGAAGCCAGTCCGCTGTTTAAAGATGTACCTGCATCATCACAAGTATGGATGTCGCACGGTGATACCATCAAACAAGTGGCTGATGATTTTGAAGTAATTGCCAGCACCGACAGTGTACGTGTGGCTGCTTATCATATTAAAGATACCCAAACTTACGGTATACAATTCCATCCCGAGGTAACGCACAGTACCGACGGCAAGCAACTGCTGCAAAACTTTTTGGTTGATATTTGCGGTTGCAAGCAGGATTGGACATCCGAATCATTCATCGAAACTACCGTAGCCGCCTTACAAGAGAAATTAGGCGACGACAAGGTAGTATTAGGTTTATCGGGCGGTGTGGATTCATCGGTAGCTGCAGTGCTGCTGCACCAGGCTATCGGCAAAAATCTGTATTGTATTTTTGTGGATAACGGCTTGCTGCGCAAAGATGAATTTGAATCGGTACTGGATTCGTACAAACACATGGGCTTAAACGTGCGTGGTATTGATGCCAAGCAGCGTTTTTACGATGCCTTGGCTGGTTTAACCGACCCTGAGAAAAAACGTAAAGCCATTGGCCGCGTGTTTATCGAAGTTTTTGATGATGCCGCACATGAGGTACAGGACGTAAAATGGTTAGGCCAGGGTACCATTTACCCGGATGTAATCGAGTCGGTATCGGTAAAAGGCCCATCGGCTACCATCAAATCACACCATAACGTTGGCGGTTTGCCCGACTTCATGAAGCTGAAAGTGGTAGAACCTTTAAATACATTATTTAAAGACGAAGTTCGCCGCGTAGGTAAATCATTAGGGATTGACGATGCCATTTTAGGCCGCCACCCCTTCCCTGGTCCGGGTTTGGCTATCCGTATTTTAGGCGAAGTAACGCCAGAGAAAGTAGCCATACTGCAACAGGCTGATGCAATTTACATCAACAATTTACGCTCGGCCGGTGTTTACGATAAAGTTTGGCAGGCAGGCGCCATTTATTTACCGGTACAATCGGTAGGTGTAATGGGCGACGAACGTACCTACGAAAACGTAGTGTGCCTGCGCGCAGTAGAATCATTAGATGGTATGACGGCCGATTGGTGCCACCTGCCTTATACGCTGCTGGCCAAAATATCAAACGAAATTATCAACAACGTAAAGGGAATAAACCGGGTTGTATATGACATTAGTTCAAAACCACCGGCTACCATTGAGTGGGAATAAAAGGTTACTTTGGGTGCTGGCGCTTAGCATAATAAGCGCCTGCTCACCAAAGGTACAACCTGTAAGCAAACCCAAGACGCAGCCTGCCAACCCTGCAACATCTGCAAATAAGCCGGTAACACCGCCCGCAGGCAAACCGGCAGGCGTATCAGCCAAAACTTCATCAATAGCATTATTGCTGCCGTTAAATCTGGATGCACTGAACTCTGTAAAGGGTTACAGCAAGGCTAATTTAAAAAAGGCCAATATTGCTGTGGATTACTACCAGGGTTTTAAACTGGCGCTTGATTCATTGACCGGCATGGGTTATAATTACCGCATACAGGTTTTTGACACTAAAGATGAGCCCGGTTATACGCATAGTTTGGCCAACAACCCCACGGTGCGCAACAGCAACCTCATTGTAGGCCCGGTATTTCCGGAAGGGATCAAGTCGTTTTTGGCCAGGCCATCGGCTATCAACAAACCTGTTTTGTCGCCCTTATCGCCGGCATCACCCACTGAGTTTGCCAATCCGAACCTGATTACGATTAACCCGCCGCTTGATTACCATGCAGGTAATGCCGCACGTTACATCAACAAGCAGCTGCGCCCTAAAAAGGTTTTCGTGCTTAAATCAGGCTTTAGTGAAGATAATAAATATACCGTTCCGTTCCAGAAGGCGATAGATAGCCTGAGCCGCAAAAAAGTGAAGGTAGTTACCCTGACGGTGGTTCGTGGCAAGTTAACACCCTTGTTATCGCAACTCTCAAAAACGGAAGAAAACATTTTTGTTGTACCATCGGTAAATCAGTCATTTTTAATGGTGACCCTGCGCTCATTAGATACGCTGCGCAAAAATTATCCGGTGACAGTGTTTGGCCACCCAACGTGGGAGCGTTTCTCTTTTTTAAAAGCTGATCTGTTGCAACGTCTTAAAACCCACATTACTGCTGCCGACAGGGTAAATTATCGCTCACCGGCAACGGTAACATTCATAAGAAGCTACCGCAAGCATTTTAACAGCGAGCCGTCTACGTACTCGTACAAGGGTTTTGACGATGGCCTGTACTTTGGCGAACTGCTGGCCCAGGATGCGCTGGAACTGAACCGGTTGGATAAGCACAACTTCCAGGCACTGCACAATGATTTTGTTTTTGAGAAAAAACCGGGATTGGGTTGGATAAATACACACGTCAACATACTGAAATACGTTAACTTTGAGTTAAAGAAGGTAGAATGAAGGCGCTGAACCAACTCAAAACTTTTCAACGGATACTGAGCGAATACCCGGCAGATACGCCCCTGGGCAAGTTTTTGCCGGGCTTTTTCAGGCAGAACAAGCAAATGGGCTCAACCGACCGGCGCGTAGCCAGCAGGCTGATCTATAACTATTTTCGTTTGGGCAGCGCACTGGCCAATTTGTCAGCCGATGACCGTTTGATGGTTGCCGAGTTTTTGTGCAACAACCAGGTTAACTCTTTTTTGCAGCACTTTAAGCCCGAATGGGCCAACTGTATAGGCTTTACGCTGGAGGATAAGATAGATATTATTAAAAGTGCCTACCCGGCCTTTAATTTGGCCGACATTTACCCCTGGCTGGACAGCCTTTCGGCTGATATTGACAAAGATGCTTTTTTGAAATCCTTCTTCATTCAGCCCGACTTGTTTATACGGGTACGTAAAGGGTTTGAGCAGCAGGTAAAAGCGGAACTTAAAAATGCCGAAATACCTTTTAAGGATGAGGGTAGCAATTGCCTTACCCTACCTAATGGCACCCGGCTCGAAAACATATTTAAAAACCAGCACTGGTTTGAGGTTCAGGATTACTCCTCCCAACAAACCGCCCGCTATTTTAAGCCCCAACGCTGGGAAAGCTGGTGGGATGCCTGTGCCGCATCCGGCGGCAAATCGCTGCTGCTGCATGAGCAAGAGCCTGATCTAAAACTGGTAGTGTCCGACGTGCGTGAAACTATCCTGGCCAACCTGGATGAGCGTTTCCGCCAGGCCGGCATCAACCGCTACCAGAAAAAAATACTTGATCTGACTCAAAACCCGGACTTTATTATGCACGATTATGCCTTTGATGGCATTATTCTGGATGCACCCTGTACAGGATCGGGCACCTGGGGCCGCACACCCGAACTGGTTACCCAGTTTAACCCGCACCGCATAGCCTTTTTTCAGCGACTGCAGCAAAACATTGCCCGCAATGTGGTCAAATATCTAAAGCCAGGCAAACCCCTTATTTACATTACCTGCTCCGCCTTCAAAGCCGAAAATGAAGAGAACATAGATTTTTTGGTAAAAGAATTAGGCCTGCAATTAGAAGACATACAGGTGCTTAAAGGTTACGAACGCAAGGCCGATACCATGTTTGTAGCACGGCTGCTTGCACCGGGTAAAGCGGAAGAGTAAGATTCGATCATTTATATCCAAAATAGTCATGCTGAACTTGTTTCAGCATCCCACTCGCTTGTCTGATTACCAAACCGCTGTACAGCCTGTCCTGTGGGATGCCGAAACAAGTTCGGCATGACTGAGAAGGGTATAGCTTTCTACTTCAACTTATCAAGCACAGTTATTAGGCTTATTAAGCATGCAGCAAATTTTCACGACGGATTCGTATAACTGCTGACACAGACATCACAACGAACAATATTGCCGCAGGCCAATAATCTGGTAATGCTTTTTTAATCAACAAGATAGCCTTTTCAAACCAATTATGGTTTACAGGAGCATCAAGATAAATTGTACCTGCGCATGGCATAATTGGAATACTAGCTTTTATAGGATGAAAGTTCCAAAAGGCATAAAAATGATCTTGATATGGAACATAAATATTTAAGCCAATGGCTTTAACTTTATTTACAGCTTCTATTAAAGTCCAGTACTTAGCTTTTTTGCCAAAATGAATGTCAATAGCCTGCGTATCATCTTTGGCTGCTTTCCAACGCTTTAACATCAGTTGCGCATAACTTAAACTAATGCTATCTTCTGCATCATTTCCTTTAAGTTCTAAAACCAAATATTTTTCTTGACAGGTACTCTGTGTACAGGCGGGAATGTACTATTAGTTGCGGAGTCAAGAAATGCAATATCCATTGCCCGAAGCGGCTCAAAAGTCTTATACTGATACAGCCACCAGATACAAAGCGCCGGCAGCATTAACAGGCTGATAAATCCTGCCGGGTAATAGATTTTTCGGTGCGGTTGGTAGCTTAGCAGCTTCATAGCCAAATATAGCCTTCTACTTCAACTCATCCAATACCTTGAACAGCTTTTGGCGCATTATGGTGGTTGAGCCGTTGTAGTTATTGATCATCACCGAGAAACATAGTCTGCGGCCATCATGCGTTTGATAGCCTGCATAAGCAACGACGCCGCCAATGGTTCCGCTCTTCATTTTCATATTGTTATATAGCGGCAGGCTTTCGTAAAAAGCGGGGTACCAATCCTGCCCAACGGCCGATTGCAGGATGCGGGCCACGGCACTTGTAGTAACCCGGTTACCGGGCGACAGGCCGCTACCATCGTATATACGCAGACTGTTCACGTCGATACCGCGCACTTTCCAAAAGTTTTGCAGGGTTTCAACCCCGCTTTGGGTAGATACCGTGTTGTGCGATTGCAATGCGAGGGTTTTAAGCAACTGCTCGGCATACAGGTTAATGCTTTCACGGTTCAGCCAGTGAACAATCTGGCTCAGCACCGGCGATTGTATAGTAGTGAGGCTTGATGCTTGTACAGGCAAAGGTTCTGACCTGGATGTTAGCGTAATGCTTGATTCCGGTTCCTTTGTAACATTGATACCAATTCGTTTCAGCGTATCGCTCAAACGCCAGGCGGCATCATAAGCAGGGTCGGGCAGAGCCACGCCAATCGTCTTTTTGGTTTTATCAACCGCATAATGCCCGCGGATGTACATCATTTTGTTGCCCACCGGCAAATAGGGATAAGATTGGTCGCCAGAGCCGGCCGGGCCGCTCTTCACTTCGCTTTTGAAAGAGAAATAAGGCATATCAGGTACGGTTCTGATCACACTCACCAGCGAGCCCACCGGCCCGATCTGGTATTTTACATCGAAACTGTTTTCGCGCCAGCACAGGGCCGAGGTACCGGCACCATAATAAGTACCCATATCCTGCCAAATCCAGCCGTCGGGTACTGATTGGGTGTCGAAGAGGGAATCGTCGCCCACTATACGCCCGTTGACCTGCTTGATGCCGGCCTGCTTTAAAGCGGCCACCATGCGCGACAGGATAACGTTCTCTTTGGTTGAAGCCCAGCGCCAGCTTGCCAGCGTAGGGTCGCCCCCACCTTTGATGATGACGTCGCCATTTAAAACCCCATTAGCATCAATGCTGCCGCTGTAACCCAACTGTGTTTGGTACTGGTAATTTTTACCCAGCAGGTTAAATGCCGTAATAGAGGTAACCGTTTTTAGGGTTGATGCCGGTGCCAAACCCATATCCGGGTTGGCGGTAAACACCGTCTCGCCGGTTTGCGCATCCAGCACGGTTAATGATATGGATGCGTATTTGCATTGGCTATCCTGCTGTAACCTGTTAAAAGCAGTTTGTAAATTTTGCTGCAGGCTTTGCGCCTGCGCATATGTAGTAACGAGTAAAAAACTAATTATCTGAAAGTACCTTATCCTCATTCTTAACGTTGCGTTGCGATATATAATAAATCGGGATGCCAATTAATACAATAATAAGGCCATACTTGGTGTAATCGGTTTTATAAGCAATTAAAAGCCCGCAAAAGGCTAAGCCCATCAAAATATAAATAGCGGGTAATATCGGATAACCAAAAGCTTTGTAAGGACGCGGTGCATCAGGCCGTTTGATGCGGAGAATATAAATACCGATGATAGTGAGCATATAAAAAATCACCACCACAAAGGATATCATATCCAGCAGGTCACCATATTTGCCGCTCAGGCAAAGCAGGCAGGCTACCAGGCACTGTATCCACAAGCCAAATTCAGGCACGGCATTTTTGTTGAGCGTACCAGTTTTTTTAAAGAACAAGCCATCCTGCGCCATGGTATAGTATACCCTGGCACCTGCCAAAATCAATCCGTTATTGCAACCAAAGGTTGATACCATGATCATCAACGCAATAATAATAGTACCTACATTGCCGAAGATAACGTGTGATGCCGCTACCGCCACCCGGTCTTTCTCGGCCGAGGCAATATCCTGCAAAGGCAGCACAGCCGTGTACATGATGTTGGCCGATACGTAAATAAGCGTTACGATAAGCGTACCCAGAAACAAACTGAGACCAATATTTCGCTGCGGATTTTTCATCTCGCCGGCTATAAAAGTTACGTTATTCCAGGCGTCACTGCTAAAAATAGAACCAACCATGGAGGCAGCGATGGCACCCATTGCGGCCGCTGTGGTGTAAGTAGTAATACTGCCATCCTTACCCAACCCGTGCAGGCTCCAGGCATTGCTCCAGTTGGCGTGCCATACATCGCCTTTAAAAGCGATAACGCCAAAAAGGATTAGCCCGAACAAGCTCAGCAACTTGGTTAACGTGAATGTGGTTTGTATTATCTTACCCCCTTTTACGCCTTGGGTATTGATGTAGGTAAGCAGTATAATCAGCACGATAGATACCAATTGAGCAGCACTTAAAGTAAAATTATAGCTACCCACCGGCAAATGAAGCAAAATATTCTCTTCGCTTACGGCCGGTATCAAATAGGCTGCGAACTTGGAGAACGCTACGCCTACAGCAGCGATAGTGCCGGTTTGTATCACGGCGAAAAAGCTCCAGCCGTATAAAAATGCAATCAGTTTGTTATAGGCCTCTTTCAAGTACACATACTGCCCGCCGGCTTTCGGGAACATGGCGCTTAATTCGCCATAGCTCACGGCAGCAGTAAGCGTCATGAAACCAGTAATGAGCCATACGGCAATAAGCCAGCCCGACGAGCCCACATTGCGGATAATGTCGGCGCTTACAATAAAAATACCGGAGCCAATCATGGAGCCGGCTACCAGCATGGTGCCATCCAGCAGGCCCAGTTCGTGTTTAAGGTGCGTTTGTTCTGTAGGTTCTTGCATTAATCAGGTGCGGTTAACTGCCCTAATCTATTTAAAATTGTTTGCATTGCGGTGCAGGCAACAAAAAAATTGCAAGTGATAGTACATAGAGGTCGATCTACACCCGTTGGCTCTGCAAAATGAGGCAACGTACCATGGTTTATTAATGATAACATAATCTTTACAGACAATTTATCATCATTATGCGCATACAAACCAGTTTTCTTTAGGTTTTCATAAAATTTAAGTAGGTTTGGGCAACAATATATTTAACTTATTGATATTAACATATACGCTGTATGAGATTTAAAAAACCTCTTGATGTTTTACTGAAAGAAGCTAACGCAAGTGGCGAAGGTTCATTAAAACGTACTTTAACGAGCTTCAATCTGGTAACATTAGGTGTTGGTGCCATTATAGGTGCCGGCTTATTTTCACTGACAGGCCTTGCTGCGGCAAACAATGCAGGTTCTGCTGTAACCATCTCTTTCATCATCGGTGCTATTGGCTGTGCTTTCGCCGGTTTGTGCTACGCCGAGTTTGCCAGTATGATACCTATTGCAGGTAGTGCCTACACCTACTCTTATGCCACTATGGGCGAGTTTATGGCCTGGATCATTGGCTGGGATTTGGTTTTGGAGTACGCCCTGGGTGCAGCCACCGTTTCCATCAGCTGGTCACAGTATCTCATTAAATTTCTGCATTCGTTTGATATCACCATACCGCCACAGTTCACCATGTCGCCATGGGAAACGGTAACGCTGGCCGACGGTACATTGGTTAATGGTATGATAAACCTTCCGGCTGTATTCATCATTGTATGCCTTTCGCTTTTATTAATACGCGGCACTCAGGAGTCAGCATTTATCAATAACGTGCTGGTTATTTTAAAGGTTGCCGTTGTATTGGTATTTATTGCAGTGGGCTGGGGCTATATCAACCCTGCAAACCACACGCCTTACATTCCTGAAAACACCGGTAAATTCGGCGAGTTTGGCTGGTCTGGCGTTTTACGTGGTGCTGGTGTGGTATTCTTTGCCTTTATTGGTTTCGATGCGGTATCTACTGCAGCTCAGGAAGCTAAAAACCCAAAAACAGGTATGCCAATTGGTATTATCGGTTCGTTATTAGTTTGTACCATTCTTTATGTATTGTTTTCACACGTAATGACTGGTGTTGCCAACTATAAAGAATTTAAAGACAGTGCTGCTCCGGTAGCAGTGGCTATTGCCAAAACCCCTTATGCCTGGTTACAAAAAGCTATTATCGTAGCTATTTTAGCTGGTTACACTTCGGTTATTCTGGTGATGCTGATGGGCCAGTCGCGTATATTCTACACTATGTCAAAAGATGGTTTAGTACCGAAAACCTTTGCCAGTCTGCACAAAAAGTTCCAAACTCCTTATAAATCAAATTTATTATTCGCCGTATTTGTAAGCTTATTTGCTGCATTTGTTCCGGTAAGAGTTGTTGGCGAGATGGTATCAATCGGTACTTTATTTGCCTTCGTTTTAGTTTGTATTGGCGTACTGGTTATCAGAAAAGCGGAGCCAAATATTCCAAGACCATTCAAAACTCCATGGGTACCATTTGTGCCAATTATGGGCGTTATTATTTGTGTTATTATGATGCTTGCATTACCTGCTGATACCTGGATCCGTTTAGGTGTTTGGATGCTGTTAGGTTTGGTAATTTACTATACTTATGGCGTTAAACATTCAGTTATCCGTAACAGAAAAGCAGCTGAAGCTATTGACCCTCCTGTTACACCTTTAACCAAAGACTAAGTAACTATTCAAATACATAAAAAGGTTCTGCACAAAATGCAGAACCTTTTTTGTTATCAATCCTTTACTATCCGTACCAATTGGCAAACCACAGCCCTGATGAAGATTGACAAAAGTTTATGGATACTGGTATTAGTGTGCGTCATCAACTCGATGGGCTTTGGTATCATTGTACCGCTGTTATATTCATACGGCAAAAAGTTTGGGCTCAATGAGCAATCAATCGGTATACTTACTGCAACATTTTCGGTAGCACAGTTTTTTGCCACACCATTGCTGGGAGCCTTGTCTGATAAATGGGGGCGCAAGCCTTTGCTGGCTATCAGTTTGGCCGGTACCTGTGTATCCTTCATTCTGTTTGCCACGGCGCAAAACTTAGTGATGCTATTTGCTGCCCGCCTGCTGGATGGCGTTACCGGGGGCAATATATCCGTGGCACAGGCCATGATATCGGACACATCCACGCCGCAGGACCGGGCCCGTAAATTTGGGATACTAAGCTCGGCCTTTGGCTTTGGCTTTGTAATTGGCCCGGCTATAGGCGGTTTACTAAGTAAGCTGGGCATGCAGGCACCCTTTTACTTTGCGGCTGGTATTGCGCTTATTGGCTCGCTATGTGCTATTTTTTTACTGAAGGAAACAAAGGGTAGCGCAGAGCAGAGTACGGAGAATGGAGAGAAGGAAGACAGGAACTCAAAAACAAAAGACACACACCAACCTCAAAATACCGGTACTTCGAAAAACCGCTTCACTTTCGCATCTATTATCACCGCGCTGAAAATGCCGGTTATAGGAACCTCTCTCATTATTGGTTTCTTTTTAACCATGGCGCAATTTGTGATGATCATCGGTTTCCAGACTTTTTCGGTTGATAAGCTGAAGCTCAATCCTACACAGATCGGGCTTATTTATGCAGGGTTTGGCGTTACCGGTATACTAATGCAGCTCACCGTGCCGCTTGTTACTAAATGGATTAGCTCACGGGCGGTTATTTTGTTGTCCTCTACACTTATTTGCCTGGTTGCCATGTTTGTAACCGGGTTTACCAGCGCGGTGGTGGCATTTATAACGAGTATGTATGTTTACGGCCTGTTTAACGGCCTGCGCAACCCTATGCTTAACGCCATCATTGCCGACCATAACGACGATAGCCGACAGGGCGAAATACTTGGCGTAAACCAATCATACGCCTCTGTAGGGCAAACTTTGGGTCCAATATTGGCCGGGTGGGTAACGGCCATTTCGGTGAACATGACATTCTTTTTATCGGCTTTTTTCATTCTGATAGGTTTTTTGCTTACTTTTCGATTAAAAAATAAAGAGCAAAAAACTTCCTGAGCTATGCCTGTATTCGAGCTACGTCAAATTATTTCTGTTACCATGATCCTGTTTGCCATTATTGATATATTGGGAACTATTCCCATTATCATCGAGTTACGGCAACGTGCAGGTCACATTGAATCAGAAAAGGCATCGATAACTGTGCTGGTGCTCATGATTGCTTTCTTGTTTGTAGGCGAAGAGTTACTCAAACTTATCGGACTGGATATTTCATCCTTTGCCATAGCCGGTTCATTGGTGATCTTTATTATTGCTATGGAAATGATTCTGGGTATCAAGTTTTTTAAAGAGGATGATATGCCGCAAACCATATCTATCGTACCCCTCGCCTTTCCGCTTATTGCCGGTGCCGGAACCATGACTACCCTGCTATCGCTTAAATCACAATACGCTACAGCCAACATTATTGTTGGTATTATGCTAAACACGCTTATTGTTTATATTGTGCTTAAAAATACCAAACGTTTGGAACGCCTTTTTGGGCAAACCGGCTTAAACGTATTGCGCAAGGCCTTCGGGGTAATACTGCTGGCCATTGCCATTAAGCTGTTCAGGAGCAACAGCGGTTTATAATACTAACAGAAAAGCCATCCTTAACGGATGGCTTTTCTGTTGAAGCTGTATATTATGATTTCCAGCTACCCAGCAATCTTCTTAACAGAATAATTTCGGCTACGTGATAAGCCGTATGGTCGGCTGCCTGCAGGGCTTCCCGCAATATATTTTGTCCATCGCCGTGCGGTATAGGCTCATATATATTACGCGTTTTTACCAGGTCGATCAGCGCGTTCAAATCCGATTTGATTTGCTGAATTGATTGATTCCATACTTCCTCGCTGGCCGGCGCTGCCTCCTGGGGCCAGTACTCATCCGGCCACTTAGGCGATTTATGGCTGGAATCTTTGCTAAACGCCAGCATGTCCCACTGTGCTATGCGAATATGCTCCACCAGTTGCCAAATGCTATAAGGCAAGTTGTGTGGCTTAACGCCGCGCTGTTCGGGCGGTAAGTTATCAAGGGCATCATCCAAGCCGGCATGGGCGCTGCCTCCCTGCAATAATTTAATTACTTCATCTATAATTGTTTGCTGTGTATCGGCCATAATCTTCGATTTATTGTAACAACAATTTGACTATTGGTTGGTTGATGTGTTTATAAATTTAAATTATGGAACTGGTAGCTATAACGTTTCACGTTTACCAGATACCGCTTCAGTTTGTTAATGTCTTTATCATTCGTCGCGATGACGGACTGATATTGGTTAATACTGGCCCGGCTGGTAGCAAGAAAATGATTTTTGAAGCCATTAAACAAATCGGCTCAAAACCCTCTGACATTAAACATATAATTATAACGCATGCCCGGTCGAGCCACTGCGGCGACCTGGAAAACATGGTTGCCGAAACGCAGGCCCAGGTGTACACACACCCTAATGATGCTTTGCTGATTAAGGAGGGCAAAGCCTATCATTTCAGTAAAAAGATCTTTAACCGGCTCTCTAAGGCTCTGGCCAAAGGCCCGCTTAAAAAACTGCCGGTGTTAAGAAATAAATCGGTACAGCATATTACCGAAGTAAGAGACGGCGATTTTGTTCCTGATGAAAAAGGCCTGCAGGTAATACATGCACCCGGCCACTGGGATGGCGAAATTGCTTTGCTATATCCAAAAAATGGCGGCATTTTATTTGCCGCCGATATTGCCGAAAACCGCACCCATTTAAAACTTAACCCACGTTACGATAACCTGCATCAAAGCTTTGCCACCTTAAAGCGCTTAACGGCTATCGCTTTTAACTCTGCTGTTTTTACCAAGGGCGAACCTATTATGGCCGATGCCTCTGACGTTTTTAAAGATGTATTTGGCTTCCGCTGAGAAATTTCAGCTTAAATGTTTAGGTTTATGCTTTTATAAAACCCATACGTTTATACATCGTGACCAAACTGCTACTTGCTTTAACCGTACTAACCTTGGCTTTATCATCCTGCAAAAAGGATGGCTCGGCACCAATGGAAGGCACTAAAGATGATGCTGCGTTTACCGCTTATACCACCCAGTTTTTAGAGGCCTTATGGAAAGAAGATCCGGACCGTGCTACGCAAACCGGCTATCATAAATACGATAGCCTTTTGATAGTGCCTACCGATGGCAGCCGCCAGCACCTGTTCAAGTTTGCCGGTGCCCAGGCCGATTCGCTGGCCAAGTACACCCCGGCAACCCTATCAGATGCCAACAAGATAGACTACCAGCTGATCCAAAACGAGCTGCAAAAAATTCAATGGCGTACACAAACTTTGAAAGATTATGAGTGGGACCCATCATCGTACAATGTGATAGGCACCTTCGCTTATATCCTGAACGAGCATTATGCTCCACTGGATAAACGCTTGCGCAACTTTTATGAAAGAATGGCCAACATACCGGCCTATTATAAAGAGGCACAAAAACAAATCAAAAACCCAGTTCCTGAATTAACCAGCCTGGCCGCCGATCAGCTGAATGGCGGTGTCAGCGTACTGGAAAAAGATTTTGCCGATTCGCTCAAAAAAACCAAAATACCCGAAGCTACCCAAAAGCTGATGCTTGCCAGGGCCAAAGTATCGGCTGATGCCATAAAAGGATTTGCTACATGGCTTACCAATCTGAAAAGCGTTAAACCGCGCAGCTTTCGCTTAGGCCGCGAATTATATCAGGACAAGTTTAAGTTTGATATACAATCCGCTTTAACGCCCCAGCAGGTTTTCAATGCGGCTGTATCACGCAAAAAATACCTGCACCGCGAAATGGCTAAGTTAAGCCGCGAATTGTGGCCTAAATACTTTGGTAAAGCAGACATGCCGAAAGATACGCTGGCATTAATTGGCCGCGTGATAGACACCCTATCGGCTAAGCATGTTAAGCCTGAAGATTTCCAGTCGGCCATTGAAAAGCAGATACCTAAACTGGTGGCTTTTGTAAAAGAGAAAGACTTGCTGACGCTTGATCCGAGCAAGCCTTTGGTAGTACGCCGGGAGCCTGCTTACATGGCCGGCGTGGCCGGGGCTTCGGTTAGTTCGCCCGGGCCTTATGATAAGGGCGGCAATACCTACTTTAACGTGGGTAGCTTGTCTGGCTGGGCATCGGCACGTGCCGAAAGTTATTTGCGCGAATACAACCAGTATATTTTACAAATACTCTGCATTCATGAAGCTATTCCGGGGCATTACACGCAGTTGGTATATTCAAACAAAGCTCCAAGCCTTGTTAAATCGGTACTGCAAAACGGTGCCATGATTGAGGGCTGGGCCGTGTATACAGAAGAGATGATGCTTAATGCAGGGTATGGCAACAACGAGCCCGAAATGCGCCTGATGTGGTATAAATGGAACCTACGCTCGGTATGCAATACCATACTCGACTACAGCGTACATACTGCCAACATGAGTAAAGAACAAGCCATTAACCTGCTTACCCGTGAGGCCTTCCAGCAACAGGCCGAAGCCGAAGGTAAATGGAAACGTGTAAGCGTTAGCAGTGTGCAGCTTACCAGCTACTATACCGGCTACAAAGAAATAACCGACCTGCGCGATGCCTACCAGAAAAAGCTGGCAGACAAATACAAGCTCAAAGAGTTTAACGAGAAGTTTTTAGGCTACGGCAGTGCGCCGGTTAAGATGATCAGAGAGTTGATGTTAGAGAAAAAGCAGTAGCAGATTGGATGCTTTAACTTTGGGCATTATCGCTTTTAAGACTTGCGCTAAAAGGAAGTTGAGTTAAAAGCTCTAACAACTGCAAGGGCCAAGCTCTCCCAATCCGGCATCAATAATATCAATATCTCCCAAAGCGTAAAACTATTACCTTTGCCGGGTAATCTTAAGCAATTATGAAGAAATGGCTTAAACGTGTGGGCGTAGCAGGCTTCTTGTTCTTCCTGATCAAAGGGCTGGTTTGGCTATGGATAATCTTCTACGTAAAATCCTGCGCTGGTAAATAAAAAAGGCTGTTATCGGGATAACAGCCTTTTTTATGCATTTAACTTCACTTATTTACTTAAATATGCCTGCAAATCATTCAGCGACTTTTCCCAACCATGTTCATGCGGCTTAACCGATTCATCTTCCGCTTTATTTTCCTGACTTACACGTAATTTACTATTATCGCCATCGGCAATAAACTCGATAGTCAGTTCGTGATCGCTGCGTGGTATCGAGTTGCTTTGCACATCCCAGTTCCAGGTGTATACCAGTTTTTCGTTTTCTTTTACCTCTTTATATTCACCGGTTATCACTAAATCGGTTTCATCGTTTTTACCGGCAAATACGTAACGTACCTGCCCGCCTTCGCGCACATCGTTCTCAACCGACACCAAATGATTTTCGGACGGTTTCCACCATTGCTTCAAATCATCTTCTGAAATCCAGGCTTGGTACAATCGCTCAACAGGAACAGCAAAATCTTTTTCTGCACCTAACTTTAATGCATTATTTTCCATAAGGTTAAATATTTTAATAATAGCGAATAGAAGTCAAAATAGTTTCAAAAAGTTCAAATCCCGGAGTTGTACTCATTTTTAAGTATTTTTGAACTTTAAACAATAACCAGTACATGGGATACCCAAGTTTACAAGCCTGCATAGCCGATCTCGAAAAACACGGACACCTCATCCGCATTAAGCAAGAGGTTGACCCCTACCTGCAAATCGCCGCCATACACCTGCGCGTGTTTGAACATGAGGGGCCTGCCATTTTATTCGAGAATGTGAAGGGTAGTAAATTTCCGGCCGTGTCCAACCTATTCGGTACGCTGGATCGCTCACGGTTTATTTTTCGCGACACGCTGGATAAGATCAAAACGCTGGTTGATTTAAAAACTGATCCCATCAAGGCGATTAAACGCCCTTTCAGCTATGCTAATGTGGCACTAACAGCTTTATCGGCCCTGCCTATGAAGGTTGGCAAAAGCGCGCCTGTCAACTTTGGCCGCACGCAGGTTAGTGCACTGCCGCAAATTGTAAACTGGCCTATGGATGGCGGCCCGTTTGTAACCATGCCACAGGTATACACCGAGGATGCCGACAAGCCCGGTATCATGAATGCCAACCTGGGTATGTATCGCATACAATTGGGCGGCAATGAATACGTGCAGGATAAAGAGATTGGCCTGCATTACCAGCTGCACCGCGGTATAGGTGTGCATCAAACCAAAGCCAATGCCAAAGGGCAGCCGCTCAAAGTAAGCATATTTGTAGGCGGACCGCCATCGCACCCGGTAGCGGCCGTGATGCCTTTGCCCGAAGGCCTGTCTGAAATGACTTTTGCAGGGGCGCTGGGCAACCGCCGGTTCCGCTATTTTTATGATGCGGAAGGGTTCTGTATTTCGGCTGACGCTGATTTTGTGATAACAGGCACGTTGATGCCGCATGAAAATAAACCCGAAGGCCCATTTGGCGACCATTTGGGGTACTACAGCTTAACGCACCCTTTCCCGCTCCTAAAAGTGCATAATGTGTATCACCGCAAGGATGCGATCTGGTCTTTTACCGTTGTTGGACGACCTCCGCAGGAAGATACCAGCTTCGGGGCGCTGATCCATGAAATTACAGGTTCGGCTTTACCATCCGAAATCCCAGGCTTGCATGCAGTAAACGCAGTAGACGCGGCAGGCGTGCACCCCTTGCTGTTTGCCATTGGCAGCGAGCGCTATACCCCTTATTTGAAAGACCGCCGGCCGCAGGAAATACTTACCATTGCCAACCATATTCTGGGTAAAAACCAGCTTAGCTTAGCCAAATACTTATTTATAGCGGCTAAGGAAGATAACCCTGCACTCAATGTTAATGACCTGACCGGCTTTTTAAAACATGTACTGGAACGGGTAGATTTAACTCGCGATCTGCATTTCTATACCAAAACCACTATTGACACACTCGATTATAGCGGCAGCGGCCTCAACAGCGGCAGCAAGGTAGCCATTACCGTTGCCGGCGATGTAAAACGGCAATTGTGGACGGAGTTGCCTGCCAGTTTTGAACTGCCGCGCCCATTCAATATATTTAAGCTGGCCATGCCTGGCGTGTTGGTAGTCGAGGTGCCTAAATACCTGCACGAAGACGATTTGCCAAATGCCATCAGCATTATGGAAGATTATTTAAAGGATACAGACCTATCTGGCCTACCATTAATGGTGTTTTGTGATGATGCCGGATTTACGGCACAAAACATCAATAACCTGGTGTGGGTAACCTTTACCCGAAGCAATCCATCGCACGATATTTACGGTATCCGCAGCTTTACGGAACATAAGCACTGGGGCTGCCACGGGCCGCTCATCATCAATGCGCGCATTAAACCGCACCATGCGCCTGTACTGGAAAAAGACCCCGCTATTGAAAAATTAGTGGACAAAATGGGCGAAAATGGCGGCGAACTGCACGGTATAATTTAACACAACAATAGCTCATAAACAAAACAGCCACCTGCTTTCTAAAAAGCGGATGGCTGTTTTGCTTTTAAGCCTCCCCAACCGGGGGAGGTTTGGAGGGGCTACTTTAATCCTTTCACAAAATCAACCACGGCCGTTACCAGTTCGGGCTTAACAGGCAGTTCGGGTTGGTTATAGGTGGCAATGTTTTGCGCCGTAGTGGCAGGGGCTTCTTTCAATACGTAATTCATTCCAGGTATCACCACCAGTTTAAAGTCTGACTTTACTTTTTTAAGGCGCTCCGCATCTGCCACGCTCACCTGCAAATCGGTAGTACCTTGTATAATAAGAACAGGTATTTTAAGTTTCTTCAACTCGCGTATCGGGTCATAACGCATCCATGATACCAGGTAGGGCTGTGCGCTTACCCGTGCAATCGGGTACAAGGTAGGATCAACCTTATCATTGGTTTTACCTTTGCGCAGCGTATCTACAATAGCTTTAAAATTATTGCGGATAAACTCAGGCTGCGATTTCAATTGCTCGGTCAGGATTTTATCGGCAGTCTGGCTTTCGCCCTCAACCGAAATAAAGGCATTGGCCGGTTGCCCGGCTGCAGCCAGCATACCCACCAGCGAACCTTCACTATGACCCAGCACTATTACTTTTGAGAAGCGTGGATCATCATGTAACTGGGTAATCAGCGCTACGGCATCGTCTATATAATCGTCAAAACGCAGTTCAGTTTCTTTGGTTGAGGTTAAGGTTTGGCCTACCAAACGTTTATCATACCTGGCTGACGCTACCCCATTTTTAGCCAGCGCAGCGGCCAGCAGTTTGTAACTGTTTGAGGTTTGATTGAGCTTAATTTTGTTGCCATCACGATCGGTTGGCCCGGTGGATGGCACAATCAGCACAACGGGCACTTTACCATTTGCCTGCTTAGGCATAGCAATGGTACCATTTATAGTGCCCGATAAAGTTTTAACGGCCAGCGGCGTTTCCACTACATCCGGATCATCCACTATGGCAGCTTTACCGGCTGCCTGCCCCTGCCCTTCCTGCGGATAGTTGTCAAACAGCAACCCGCTAATTTGGCGGCTTCCGTTTAAACTGATTTTCATAGCCAGGGTAGACTTTTGGAAATTGGCCTTGTAAGTGGCCACGCTCTGCTCCATACCAACAAAGGTAGCCTGGCGCAAACCACCAATCTGGGTTTGCAGTTGCCCCAGCATCTCCCGGTTTTTATCGGCCGGCATGGTAGTTTTAACCTCCGGGGCGAACAGGTTAAACACACTATCGGCCTGACTGCGGTTGTAGTAGCGTATAAATTTATTTAAAACCATACGGTAGGCCATTGGCTCGGTGCTTTGCGCACGTGTGGTAATCACCATGGCCGATAGAAAACTCAGCAGAAAATATATCTTTTTCATAATCACGAATACAAACTTAACAATTATAAATACCTGCAGCTAATCTTAACTTAACCGCCATGACCGGTTAATGCACTTGCCACAATAACCAATAGCACCAGCAAGCTGATGCCGGTATACAGCCAGTCCTTCTCTAACACAAAACCAATAGCCGAAAATATTACCCGGATAACGGGTGTAGCAATCAGCAAAATGATACCGGCCTGGATAATGGCCCTGCCCCGTCCGGTTAAAATGCCCTGCCATATACCCAAAGGTGAGTGAACAAACTCGGGCACGCCTGTAAACTTCTGATAGCTTACCACCTCCCTGCCATGCCTGTACAGATACAGCACGCCGCCAATACACACAACCAGCATCGATAAGCTTACGCCCACACGCAACACCCAGCCCAGTATGCGCTGCATGTCCGTATCCTTAAATGTTTTTTGCGCTGCCATAAGGTTATGCTTTTTGATGTAAGCCGTTATAAATCATTTGAACTGCTAAAAAGGTAACTACCACGGCAAATACCCAGCGCAACCACTGCGATGAATGCGTATGCACCAGTATTTTTGAACCGGTTAAAGCCCCCAGCAATACGCCGACAACAACCGGCATGGAAAGCCCCGGACTAATATACCCGCGCTGCAAATACACCACTGCACTGGCCGCTGCCGTTACCCCGATCATAAAATTGCTGGTGGTGGTTGATACTTTGAACGGCACGCGCATTATAGTATCCATAGCTACCACTTTCAATGAGCCGGAGCCAATGCCCAGCAAGCCTGATATCACACCGGCAAAAAGCATCATCAAAAAGCCGCCGCCTACTTTGCGCACACCGTACTCTACAGTTTGGCCGTTATCCGGGTAGCTTCCATTCAGTTTTAGTTTTTCGGCCCAAAGGCTTTTTGGTGCGTGTACCTGAGCATCTTTCTTTTTGAGCGACATGAAAGCCGAGAAGATCAGGATCAAACCAAACAGCACGGCAATAAAGCTGGCATGCAGGTACAAGGCCAGCACCGCACCAAAGAAAGCCCCGATGGTAGTGGCAATTTCCAGAAACATGCCGATGCGAATATTGGTAATACCCTCCTTTACATAAGCCGCTGCCGAGCCCGATGATGTAGCGATAACAGATACCAGCGAAGCCCCTATAGCATAATGGATATCAACCTTAAGCAAAATAGTTAACAACGGGATAATGACTACCCCGCCCCCTAAGCCGGTAAGCGAACCCAATAAACCGGCTAAATAGGAGCCGGCCAAAACAATAATGGTAAAAATAAAAACCGACATGCAAAATGCTTTTGGTTAGCTGCTAAGGTAACAATTATTTAGCCCGTAGCCTTTAAAAGGTAGCTTTTGCTGAAAGCCGGTGCTTAATAGCCTGCATTCTGAACTTGTCTTTTCAATTAAAATATTGATAACAATAGCACCTATACACTGTTATAACAGGGAGTTTCTTCACTAAACCCTAAAAAGCTATGGCTTTTCAAAAAATTGTATCGTTGTTGGGCGATAAAGCCGACAACCTTTTGCAACACCAAAGCAAAACCTTTGATAAAGACTTGCTGCATCTGCCTTCGCCCGATTTTGTAGACCGGGTATTTGCACAAAGCAACCGCAATCCGCAAGTATTACGCAACCTGCAGGCTATATATAATCATGGCCGGTTGGCTGGTACCGGCTATGTGTCTATTTTGCCTATTGACCAGGGCATTGAGCATACGGCTGGCGCATCGTTCGCCAAAAACCCGATGTATTTTGATCCGGAAAACATTTTAAAGCTGGCCATGGAAGGCGGGTCAAATGCGGTAGCCACTACCTTTGGTAACCTGGCCATGGTATCGCGCAAGTATGCGCACAAAATACCTTTCATTGTTAAAATCAACCACAACGAATTACTTACTTACCCCACCAAATATGACCAGATCATGTTCGGGTCGGTAGAGGATGCCTGGAATTTAGGAGCGGCGGCTGTGGGTGCCACCATTTATTTCGGTTCGGAAGAATCGAGCCGGCAGATTGTAGAAGTGGCGCAGGCTTTTGAACGGGCACATGAGCTGGGCATGGCAACTATTTTATGGTGCTATACCCGTAATAACGATTTTAAGAAAGATGGCATTAACTATGAAACCGCAGCCGACATAACCGCACAGGCCAATCATATAGGTGTTACCATACAGGCCGATATTATTAAACAAAAAATGCCTACGATGAACGGCGGCTTCACAGCCATCAACTTTTCAAAGAGTGACCCGCTGATGTATAGCGAAATGGCATCAGACCACCCTATTGACCTGTGCCGTTACCAGCTGGCTAACTGTTACATGGGCCGTGCGGGTTTAATCAACTCGGGTGGCGAATCTAAAGGCGCAAATGATTTGGCCAACTCCGTGGCCGATGCTGTAATTAACAAACGGGCCGGTGGTACCGGACTTATTTTAGGCCGAAGGGCTTTCCAACGGCCATTTGCTGAAGGAGTAGCCTTTTTACATGCCATTCAGGATGTATATTTGGCCCCTGAAATTGATATTGCATAAATGAGACATATTGTTACGCTAACACTGAGTCCTACGGTTGACGTAAGTACCTGTGTTGATAAGATTATACCCGATCACAAACTGGGCTGCGATCATCCTAAATTTGAACCCGGCGGCGGCGGCATTAATGTATCGCGCGGATTGAAACGACTGAACGTAAACTCCGTTGCTATATTTCCGTCGGGCGGCTATACCGGTCAGCACCTGCAAGATTTGCTGAAACTGGAACGCATTAACCAACTACCCGTACTAACCGACAATCTGACCCGCGAATGCTTTATTATCATGAACCGTGAGGTACGCGAAGAGTATCGCTTTGGTATGCCTGCTGTAGAACTGCATCAGAAAGAAGAACGGGAGATATTGAGCGTAATACGCAACCTGTCGCCCAAGCCTAAACTGATTGTGGTAAGCGGTGGTATGCCCCCCGGTATAGGCGACGACTTTTTAGCGAAAGTAGCCCGTATTGCCAAGCAAGATGAAGCCCGGCTGATTGTAGATACATCGGGTGAGGCTTTAAGGCACGCTGTAGAAGAAGGTGTATTTTTATTGAAGCCCAACCAGGCCGAATTAAGCAAGCTTACCGGCATTAACGTAACCGACCATGCTTCGGTTGAACGGGCCACGCGACAAATTATTGATGCGGGCAAATGCCAGATTGTAGTGGTATCGATGGGTGCAGAAGGTGCTTATGTGGCTACCCAGAACTTTGCAGAAATGGTAGAGGCCCCGCCGATTGAAAAACGCAGCACCGTAGGTGCGGGCGACAGCATGGTAGCCGGTATGGTTTACGCTTTAGAAAAAGGCATGGACCTGCGCCAGATGGTACGCATGGGCATAGCCTGTGGCAGTGCCGCCACCATGAATGCGGGTCCCGAACTTTTCAAGAAAGAAGATGCCGAAAGATTATACCAGTGGCTGGCAGGCCGCATGCGGTAAATCGCAATACCTAACTTAGCGGGAGGCTAAATTTTCTGAATATCAATCCATGCCATAAGCGCTTGTTTAAGGCCGCTTACGGCATGGATTTAATTAGATAATACCCAGAATTGCGAACCTGACAATTTGCTCGTTCTGTAATTACAGGAAAAGGAAATAGTCTTATAGGCAATCATCCATATACTCTGCCTACCGGAAAACGCATTCTCACCTCTACTCCTTTCTGTCTAATTCGTATCTTCGCTGCATGTCGCCAACAGAAGCTAAAGAACGTATAGAAACCTTAACAGCTGAGCTGAAACAGCATAATTACAACTATTATGTACTGGCCCAGCCCACTATTTCCGACTTTGATTTTGACCAGAAATTACGGGAGCTAACCGATCTTGAAAAACAATATCCGGAATATGCAGACCCAGACTCACCAACCGCAAAAGTTGGTGGCGAAATCACCAAAGAGTTCCAGACCGTGAGGCATCGCTGGCCTATGCTGTCATTAGGTAATACCTACAGCGAACAGGAACTGGTTGATTTTGACCAGCGCATACGTAAAGCTATTGGCGATAACTTTGAGTATGTGTGCGAACTGAAGTTTGACGGCCTTTCCATGAGCATGACTTATGAAGATGGTAAACTAACACGTGCGGTAACCCGCGGTAACGGTGTGGAAGGCGACGATGTAACGGCGAATGTACGTACCATACACAGCGTACCCAAACGCTTAGCTGCCGGCAACTACCCTGTATCTTTTGAAATACGCGGCGAAGTGCTGATGCACCGCAAAGCATTTGAACGCTTAAATAATGAGCGTATAGAAAGCGGCGAAGTGGCTTATGCCAACCCGCGCAACTTTGCATCGGGCACCATGAAACTGCAGGATTCGGCCGAAGTGGCCAAACGTCCGCTCGACTGCTTTTTGTACTTTTTATATACCGATAAACCCTTATTTAAAACCCATTGGGACAGTTTGCAGGCCGTAAAAAGCTGGGGCTTTCATGTAAGTGAGCATACCCGTTTATGCCGCAGCCTGCAAGAGGTACTGGAATTTATTAACGAATGGGAACAAAAGCGTTTTGACCTGAGCTTTGATATTGACGGTATAGTACTCAAAGTAAACAACTATGCCCAGCAGGAAGAATTGGGCTTTACCGCCAAAGTACCACGCTGGGCCATTGCTTATAAGTACAAGGCAGAACAGGTTGAAACGGAATTGTTAAATGTTGAATATAACGTAGGCCGCACGGGTGCCGTTACCCCGGTAGCTAACCTGAAACCGGTACTACTGGCCGGTACTACGGTAAAACGTGCCACCTTACACAACGCAAATGAAATACTGCGCCTTGACCTGCACGAGGGCGACTTCGTATATGTAGAAAAAGGTGGTGAGATTATCCCCAAAATCATCAGCGTTAATTTGGATAAGCGCAAGCCTGATGCCAAACCGGTTACATACCTGGCCTCCTGCCCATCGTGCGGCACCCCGTTGGAGCGCAAGCCAGGCGAGGCTGCTTTTTACTGCCCCAATGATGAGGGCTGCCCGCCGCAGATTGTGAGCCGCATGCAGCACTTTGTAAGTCGCCGTGCTATGAATATTGATGGGCTGGGCGATGAAACCATTGAAACGCTGTATAAAAAAGATTTAATTCATCACATCAGCGATATATATGAATTAAAAGATAAAGCTGGGGAGCTGAAACAGATGGACCGCTTTGGCGAAAAATCGATCAACAACATGCTTAAAGGTATTGAGCAATCTAAGCAGATGCCGTTTGAGAAAGTGTTGTTTGGTTTGGGTATACGTTACGTGGGCGAAACCGTAGCCCGCAAACTGGTAGCACATTTCAAAACATTAGATCGCCTGAAGGCTGCATCGCTTGAGGAATTAACAGCCGTTGAAGAAATTGGCGAACGCATAGCGCAAAGCCTGGTTGAATATTTTAGCGGAACGGTGCATCATGAGGAACTGAAAAAGCTGCGCTCGCAAGGTCTGCAGTTTGAGGCTGAGGAAATAGTAGTTACCCTGCAAAGTGATAAATTAACCGGCAAAACTTTCGTAATATCAGGCGTATTTGAAAACCACTCGCGCGATGAGTTGAAAGAGATCATTGAACAGAACGGTGGCAAAATACTCAGTAGTATATCAGCAAAATTGAATTTCCTGGTAGCCGGCGACAATATGGGCCCATCCAAATTAGAAAAAGCCAACAAGCTGAACATCCCCATCATTACAGATGCAGATCTGCTTGAGATGTTGCAATAGCAAAATCATGAAAGCGCTATCTGATAAAACTAATTGGATAGCGCTTTTATAACTTTGAAATTCCAAATTCATTATAAAGGCATGTTATCTTAAAACAATAAGGGCAAAACTTGCTTTATTACCATTTTATAACCATTTATTAACAACCTTAGTCCTATTCCCTACTTATCTTAAGTGTTGCAAGTGATATTAATCATTAATGGCAAAGCGTTTGATAACTATATTTACCCGCTAGCTTGTTAGTAAGGTTATCTGATATCAAGTTATTTCTGGTTAAATAATTAAATATGCCATCCCCTATTTCCAATTCTGCTGCAGTGTGCGGCACAAGTTGTAATGCAGCTCATCAGCATACTACTGCTGCAGAGCAAGGGCTCGGCATCCAAACGGCTGATTTTTTCAAGAAACTGCTGGATACGTCTGACTGGCCCCCACGCTGGCATTGCGGCAAATGGTCCGACTTTCATGGCTGGCTTTATATCATTTCCGATCTACTGATCTGGGCTTCCTATTATATCATTCCTCTTTTGCTTATTACGCTGGTTACAAGGCGTAAGGATATTCCTTTTCCCAAGGTCATCTGGCTGTTTGTAGCTTTTATTATATCCTGCGGTACAACCCACTTGTTTGATGCCATTATTTTTTGGTGGCCAGCTTACCGTATCAGTGCCGTACTCAAATTCACTACGGCCTTAATATCAATAGCTGCAGTATTTGCCTTATATAAAATTTTGCCTCATCTGCTCAACCTGCGTACGGTAAAGGAATTGGAGCGTGAGATTGCAGAACGCAAAATTGCGGAGCAAAAGTTGGCTGATAATGAAGCTATACTTCATAAATCGCTCGACCTGCTATCGCGGCACAACCAACAGTTGAAAAATTTTACCCATATATTGTCCCATAATATCCGCAATCATGCCAGCAACATTTCCCTGCTTACTGACATGATTGATGAAGATAAGCTGGATGAAGACAATTTAGAAATTACTCAAAAAATAAAAACGGTATCCGAACGCTTAAACGCTACGCTGGATGACCTTTCGACAGTCATAAAAATCAGGGAAACAGTTTTAGAACCCGAAACCCTTCATTTTGATAGCGTTACGCGCAAAGTACTGGAAGTAATGCAATCGGATTTAGATGCCAATCAGGCTGTTATCGACCTCAATTTTGAAGCAGAAACGATATCTTTTCCGGGCATTTACCTGGAAAGCATTATCATGAACCTGATATCGAACAGTATAAAGTACCGGAAACCCGACGTTGCGCCTCATATAGGCATCCATACTTACACGGAAAACAACAGGAAGGTATTAACCTGTACCGACAATGGCATAGGAATTGACCTTCAACTGCATGGCGAAAAGGTATTTGGCTTATACAAAACCTTTCATCACCACAGAAATGCGCATGGTGTAGGCTTATTTCTGATCAAAAATCAGATCGAGTCGCAAGGCGGTACCATTGCCGTAACCAGCAAGCCCAACGAAGGAACTACTTTTAAAATAACTTTTAATGAGCAAAATTGAGATTTTATGTGTGATAGATGATGATGAGATTTATACTTTCACGATTAAAAAAATAATAAAAATGGCTGATGTTACAGAGAACACCCTGTTCTTTGAAAATGGCCAGGATGCACTTGACTTTTTTACGGCTAACAAAGACAAAGCCGGCCTGCTGCCCGAATTGATACTTCTTGACCTGAATATGCCTATTTTGGATGGGTGGCAGTTTTTAGATAAGTTTAAGGAATTGATTCCCCACTTTGGCAAAAAAATCACCGTTTACATTGTCAGCTCTTCAATTGACGAAGCCGATTTTAAACGTGCTGCTGATATTGAGCAAGTTTCTGACTTTATGGTAAAGCCTATCACCGTACAACAGCTAAGAGAACTTGTAAGTAACTTGTAACAAATTAACCAAAACTGTACTTATTACATAAACACATACTACAATGGAATTTCAAATAGGCGATCAAGTGATTACACCTAAAGGCAATGGCTATATTAATGATATCATTGGCGACCAGGTAATTGTTGATCTGGTTGATGGCGAGCATCAGCGCGAGATGTTTAGTAAGGATGTCATCACTTTACTTGAAGCTTAAATACAGATTATCTCATATTAATTTAGGGTTATCAGTTTTTTCATTGCATATTCGTAACTGGAATAAACACTACCTGTTACAGGATACGACTGCTTATGAATACTGAAGCCCTTTTGACGGCTATTGTTAAATCATCCAATGATGCTATTATCAGCAAAACATTGGATAGCATAATTACCAGTTGGAACCCGGCTGCCGAAAGAATATTTGGATATACTGCCGAAGAAGCAGTGGGCCAAAGCATACTCATGCTTATTCCGCCCGATTTACAGGATGAGGAAACCACTATTATCAGCAACATACGGCGCGGTGAAAGTATTCCGCATTACGAAACTGTGCGTACAAGAAAAGATGGTACCCGTATCTGGGTATCTATCACCGTATCGCCTGTTCGTGATGAAAATCAGCAAATTATCGGTGCATCAAAAATAGCAAGGGATATTACCGCACAACGCGAGGCCGAACATATAGGAACGATACATACGGCTATTGTAAATTCATCTGATGATGCAATTATTAGCAAAACACTGGAAGGCATCATAACCAGCTGGAATCCGGGTGCTGAGCGAATTTTTGGCTATAGTCCTGATGAAATTTTAGGAAAATCAATTACTGTTCTGATTCCGGAAGAACGCCTTTCTGAAGAAAACGATATCATCAGCAATATTAAAAGCGGCCGCAGGGTTGAGCATTTTGAAACCGTTCGCAAGAATAAGAATGGCAATGATATTTATGTTTCCCTAACCGTTTCACCGGTTAAGGATAAAAAAGGCCAGGTTATCGGCGCTTCAAAAATTGCCCGTAATATTACCGAACAGGTGGCTTTGCAGCAGCAGCTAAAACAGTATACTACGATGCTGGAAACTTCCAACCAGCACAAGGACCAGTTTATCAGTATGGCCAGCCACGAGCTGAAAACGCCTATTACATCGGCAATGGCCAACTTGCAGTTTCTGCAACGCAAACTGCAGGATACAGATAATCAGCGATTGGCAGGCAAGGCATTGGGCGGCGTGATTAAGCTTAACAAGCTGGTAAGCGACATGCTGGATATATCCAAAATTGAATCCGGAAAGCTTGAAATGAATTTCAGTTCGGTTGATGTTCATGAGCTTTTACATGAAACCATAGAGAATATTCAACTTACCAGCCTGAAGCATCAGATTCAATATCTTAACACCCACGAAAACCCGGTTATTACGGCCGACAGGTTGCGATTGGAGCAGGTAATTACCAATATCATCAACAACGCCATTAAGTATTCGCCTGATGCGGATAAGGTGATAGTGCATTGCTACCCTGAAAACGGTAAAACAGTGATCAGCGTGCAGGATTTCGGCGCAGGCATACCGGCCGAACACCATGCAAAGCTATTTAACCGTTTTTATCGCATTGAGGAACAAAGCCGCAATGTATCAGGCCTGGGCATCGGGTTGTTTATTACCAAACAAATTATAGAAGAGCACCAGGGCCATATTTGGCTGGAAAGCGAAGCTGGAAAAGGCACTACATTTTATGTTTGCCTTTAATTAGTTATTGCACACGTATCCCACCCATACTTAGCCAGGCCACACAGGTACCGAAGCTAATCAGGATAATCAAAAGCCCGCTTAAAAACCAGGTGAGGTTTTTATATACGATGGCCAGGATGGTACAAACAATTACGTGAATGCCCATCACCATAGCTGACATTATGATTCCGTCTCCGTTTAAAAAGCCGGGTATCATGTACAAAGCAAAAATGCCTACGTTAATACCTAATATCTGCAGGTGCGATAAGGGTTTGTTTTTTTCCTCGTTCATGCCGGTTGTATTTCGTTACGTAACATTTCCAGGTACTGCACTTTGTCGTCCCGGTAAAAAAGGTTCATGGTTTCGAAAGGAATAATGTTCATATCCTTGTTTACAATATGAACGCATGACTTCTTGATAGCCCGCACGTCAAAGTTCTGCGCATCAATAAAGTTCATGATAATAACCCTGAACAAATTATCGTAGCTCAGTCCCGGTGCATCAATATCAGGCAGGCAGCACATAATGGAGGTCAAATGTTCCTGGGCCTTATCAACCGAATTGCCCGTACTGAACATATGCAGCAAATGCTCTTTCAACTGCTCATCCTGCTCGTACACTATCGTATTTTTTGAGTTATCGAGCAAATCATCCGGGTTAATCATTCGCGTTAACGGGAATACACAGCCGCCCACTTTTAGCGCATATCCCATTACCAGCGCATCTGGGTTGCAAGGTACCGGCAACAAATCCTGTGCGGTAAAAATATCGGTTTGCTCCAATATAGCCGAGCGTACCTCGGTTAGTGTATAGCGGTCTGTTTCCGGGTTGAAATTTTCTAAGCGACCTGCCTGCTGGGTAGGTTGCAACGTTACACCGCGCACGCAAGGTTGCTGTAAACCATATTCAATAATTTGACCTATCTCATCCGTGTTCAGCCCCTTTTGCAGGGTAACCACTAACGTGGTTGACAGATTGTATTTATTCAGGTTTTCAATCGCCTTTGCCCTTACTTCCCGTAAATCTTCGCCACGTAGCTGCTCCAGTGCCTCTTTCTTGAACGAATCAAACTGCAGGTAAATTTCAAAATCGGGCATATAGGTAGCCAGCCGGGCCACAAACTGCTCATCCTTAGCAATGCGGATACCGTTGGTATTTACCATCAGGTGCTTAATAGGCTTGCGCTTGGCTATATCCAGTATTTCGAAAAACTGCGGGTGCACGGTTGGTTCACCTCCACTAATCTGCACTACATCGGGTTCACCTTCATTAGCTACAATCACATCCAGCATTTGTTCAATCTCGGCCAGCGTGCGGTGCCGCCCATAGTGCGGCGATGACATGGCGTAGCAGGTAGGGCATGCCAGGTTACAGCGGTCGGTCACCTCAATTACGGTAAGGCAGGAGTGCTGTTCATGGTCGCGGCATAAGCCACAATCATACGGGCAGCCGTAATGCGTAGCTGTATTAAATTTAAGCGGCATTTCGCTACGCTTGGCGTAGTTACGGCAGTTTTTATAGTATTCAATATCGGTAGCAATCAGCACCTTTTCAAAACCATGCTTTAAACAGTTTTTGTGCATATACACCTTACCTTCCTCAAACACAATTTTAGCATCCACTCGCCTTAAACAGGTAGAACAGATACTGATGGTAAAATCATAATAGATATAAGGGCGTTCAGGCATAGGTTTGCGTTAATTGGTTGGGGTAAACAAATACTTTATAATAATAGGCAATTCCGCACAAACATGCCAGTTGAATGGTAGATAAACCGAGGCTGAAAAAGTAGCCCGGCTTGATAAACTCAACAGTGAAGCGGAACAGCAGGTAAGCAGCCATCATGATTTTGAAACGTGCACCATTGGCCAGCTGGCGCTGATTTTCGATAGCCAGCAAAGTAAACCAAAGCGCTATCCAAAACAGAATTTCATATAAGTTGGTTGGATGGCGGCGCACACCATCACCAAAATCGATGGCCCAGGGTAAGGTGCTCGGCGTACCATAGGTACCATCCTGCAAACCGGAAAAGAAACAGCCTAACCGGCCGATGATCATACCTAAAATAATAGGGTATACCATCAAATCGCCGGATGACACGGTAACGCCTATCCGCTTCTTTGTGAGCTCCACACCTATCAGGCCGCCAAGCAAACCGCCCACAATGGTGGTGTTGCCCATAAAATACAGGTAGCCCATGCGGTTAAGCTGCATTGGGTTTTCAAGTATACCGATGATGTGCGAGCCTAAAAAAGCGCCCGCCGCTGCACCAATAAATATAATAATGCGATGCTGAGTGCTGATTAGATCGTGTGTGTGCCGCCGCAGGTACGTATAGTAGCGATAGCCAAGCGTATAGGCCAGCATTTCGCATACAAAGTGGATGGGTATGCCCGATTTGCCTACAGGTATATTGACAGGAAAATGCAAAAGCCTTGTTTTAAGTTTTAGTTTAAGGCTAAGATAAACTAATTTTTAAAACAAGGCTCTTTATAAATGTACTGATGCCAATTGTATTAAGGCTGCGGCTCGGCATGCAGGTGCTGCACTTTACGCTTTTCGACTGGCAGCGACATATATTTTTTATAAGAATCGTTAATGTATGCTGCTAACGACGAGCCATTGTTATTCTGCAAAAAGGCATAAGACGGGCGGTATAAGGTCATAAAATCTTCCAGTTCCTGCCCTTTTAAGGGAACAATGCTGGCTACGTAAGCGCTGGTAAAAATCGAGTCGACATGGCGTTCTTCAACCTCGCGAGCAAAGTAGCGTTTTAGCCTGCGGGCATCCTTGGCATCTTTGCTGAACCAGCTGGTAGGCGATAATACGTAAACCTTACTGCGCTCATATACCTGCGGATATTCTGCACGCGGATTAAACGCACGTGACGACCGGATATTTACCTCGTGCAGCGAAATGCTTTTAGGCGTCAGCTTAATGGTTCTGGACAGCATATCAATCAGATACAAGGTATCGGATACATAACCGGGTGATGAAAAAATGAGCAAATGCCCCGTAGCTGCCCGGATCTGGAAATTACCACTGGCATCGGTAAGGGTTACCTCCTTGTTACTTTGGTTGGTAATAAACACTTCTGATAGCCGGGTATTGGTACCGGTTTCTTCAACCCTGCCTTTCAAAACGCCTTGTGCATGTGCTGCGGTATTTAGCAGAGCCATCAACAAAACGCATAAGCTATATCGTAATTTCATCGTATCTGTATTTTAATATTAGTTAAAACGGCTTACCTGCGCTTAGGTTTTGATTTTAACAATTACACCTTGCTGCAACAAAAAACCCGGCTATTTGCCGGGTTGAAGGTAGTTATTTTTTCCAAACGTTATTGCTTTCGTTATAGTCAGGCATTGCCTTATCCGGATCGTAAGTTACCGACTCAATTTGCGTGGTTGACGGGTACTTGAACGTCCAGCTGGTGTTGCGTTCCCATATTTCTACAGGCAGATTAACGCGGTTGGTTTTGCCGTCTTTGGTTTTAATTTCCAGTGTTACCGGCATTGCCATTTTATCCAGGTTATCCAGTACAATGTATGCGCCTTTTGATGGATCGTTATCCACATACTTCACATCGCGTACGCCTACATCCAAACGCCAGTTGTTCTGGAACCAGCCGCGCCAGAACCATTGCAGGCTTTCGCCTGATACGTTTTCCATCGTTCTAAAAAAGTCGTCAGGTGTTGGATGTTTAAATGCCCAGCGCTCAATGTAAGTGCGGAAAGCATAATCAAAACGCTCAGGACCTAAAATTTGCTCACGCAACATAGTTAAGCCGGCGCCTGGCTTAAAGTAGAGCAGCAAGCCGATATTTTTTTCTTTCATGCCGGCAGGCGTTGTCATAACCGGCTCCATTTCTGGGCGGGTTAGGTAAGCACCCATGTGGTGCATATCTATCTGCGAGGCTTTATATTCGCCATTGTTAAAGGCATCGGTTGACAGGGTATTGATAAAGGTATTGAAACCTTCGTCCATCCAGCCGTATAAACGCTCGTTTGAACCAACAATCATCGGGAACCAGGTATGGCCAAATTCGTGATCATTAACGCCCCACAAATCACGACCTTTAGAACGTGATCCGCAGAACACAATACCAGGGTATTCCATGCCGCCTACTACGCTGGCTACCGTGGTAGCAACAGGGTAAGGGAACTCAAACCATTTGGCCGAGTTGTATTCGATCGACTTTTTGGTGTATTCGGTTGAGCGGCCCCAGGCGTTGTTGCCATCGCTTTCAACCGGATAGGCCGATACAGAAATACATTTTTTACCGCTTGGCAGGTTTATTTTGGCAGCATCCAATACAAATGCAGCCGATGATGCCCATGATGCATCACGTGCATTTTTAATTTTAAAGCGCCAGGTAAGCTCTTGTTTACCAGCCGGGCGTGATGCCGCGTTGGTTACTTCGCCAGCGTTACGGATCATTACAGTTTTATCGCTTTGTGCTGCCTGCGCCCAGCGTTTTTGCTGCTCGGCAGTATATACATCCTGCGGATTTTGTAATTCGCCCGATGCCACTACGATATGGTTGGCCGGTGCGGTGATGGAAAGATCAAAATCGCCGTACTCCAGGTAAAACTCGCCCGGGCCGGTATAGGGTAATGCATTCCAGCCCAGCACATCATCATAAACCGCTACGCGTGGGTACCATTGTGCTACGCTAAAAATTTTACCGTTTTTGGTTTGCAGAATACCGGTACGGTCTGATCCGTAATCGGGCTCAACAAATGAATACTCGATACGCAGTTTTACCTGACCACCAGCAGCTGCAACTTCTTTTGGTAAAAAGATTTGCATACGGGTATCATTAATAGCAAATTTTACGTCAGATGCGTTAGGCCCGTTCATTACCTTAACCGATTTGATTTTGTAACCAGCATCAAACTGCTGACCATGACCACCGTTACGGCTACCGGTTAAAGGCACAATGGCGCTACCGCGCGATTCTTGCTTAAACAGGTTCTGATCTAACTGCATCCATAAAAAGCCTAATTTTTGCGGGCTGTTATTGGTGTAGGTTAAAACCTCGGTACCGGTAATTTCGTTAGTTTGATCGTTGAGGCGGGCAAACAACTGATAATCGGCACGGTTTTGCCAGTAATGCGCACCGGGCTCGCCACTGGCGGCGCGGAAATCAGTACCGTTTTTGCTGTAAAACGTCGGACCGAAAGCATCGTGGTAATCATACTTGCTAACAGGAGCGTTCTGATCGGGTTGCTGGGCGTGTGCTACGCCTGCAACAGCCATAAAAGCCAGCGATAAACCGGCTATCAGGTTATTCTTCATCTTAACTTAGTGTGTAATTATATAAGAAACAATAATAACATAAAATAACTAACAGGCAGACAGGTAAACCAAATGTTACCAAAATAAAATCAGCCCGCTACTTACCGAAATGTTGTTTGTAAGCACTTTCGTCAAATCCAAAGAACAGGAAACCGTTATCTTCAATCACCGGTCTTTTTATCATACTGGTTTTTTGCTGCACTAATTGCAAAGCATCCTCTTTGGTTTTGATGCTCTCTTTAACTTCCGGATCAAGCTGTTTCCAGGTAAGCCCCTGTTTGTTCAGGAATTTCTCATAGCCGGCTTTCGCGTCCCACTCCTGCAACTTATCGGCTGATACACCCAGCTTTTTAAAATCATGAAATTCGTAATCTACCTGGTTTTGCTTTAACCAATCCAGCGCTTTTTTAACTGTATTGCAATTGGTAATTCCGTATACTTTTATCATACCGCAAAAATATAAGGATTATCCTTTACCGCCGCTTTTCACGTCATCATTACTAATGCCACGCTGGTTTTTCTTGATACCGCCGTTGAGCTTGCCAAACTTATAAGTTACGCTGAAGTTGAACGTACGGTAATAACTCTCGTTATAGGTGTTTTGCCTAAACTGTGGCGAGAAACTCTTACTGTTAAGCTTTATGAATTTACTATAAGGGTTGTTTGCAGCAAAACTGATAGTTAGTTTCTTATCCCAAAGCTCTTTTGATGCGCTGTAAGATGAGAACACATAAGGGTTTGATTTGGTCTGCAGGCCAATGTAGGGACTATAGTAACCTCCGCTTATACCGGCACGCCAGCCATGCCCAAACTTTTGAGATGCATTTAAATATACGTTACCCTGAAAGCCATCATTTTTATTGAGCTGCCCGTTATAATAACCTTGTAGCCAGATGTGTGATATCTGCCCGTTAATGCTAAAATCGGTTTTAGGCGTTATTGGGTAACTAAAGTTGGTATTTAGCCCTAAATTTTTATTACGACCTATATTTTGCGGTTGCGAAAATGTTACGGTATCGGGCCTGATAATACTGATGTTTTCTACCGTATTATTAGCAAACGCATAGCTTAAGCCTACGTTAATGGAACCTTTGCCGAATCTGCTATAATTCAATTCAAAATTATTTTCGGTAACGGGGCGCAGGTTTTGATTTCCTGTGGTAATGTACTTGGGGTTGGTTCTGTCTATAAACGGATTTAACTCCCATATGCCGGGTCGCTGTATGCGCTGCGTAAATCCAAAATTAACGCTGCTGCTTTTCAGAGTGCGTTGCACAGAAACAGATGGCACTAAATTGAAATAGTTTTGACTCACCGAGCTGGCCGAAGAAGTAAAATCGGCATCTACACGGGTATTTTCTAACCTGAGCCCTGCTTTAGCTGTCCATTTTTCCAGCTTCAGCTGGTAGGTATTGTACACGCTGTACACATCCTGATGGTATTTGAAGTTGTTAGTTAGTGAAGGCACATTGACATAATCGGGCGAGTTCTCCGCTCTCTGCTCATAAGCATACTCACTGAAATTGCTGCGCAATATTGCTTTGGCGCCCCCTTCTATCGTCAGCTTTTTAAGCGGATGAACATAATCAACCTGAACGGTATGCTCATTGTTACCCGCCGTGTTTGGCTGCCTGTAATCTAACTGCGGATAATTTAACCGCTCGCTGAAAGAAGCGTTGCTGATTTGGTTAAAATTGAAATGGCTGTACTTATAGGATGCGGTTAACAACTGATCTTTTTTCCCGGCAAAGTTGTGCTGGTAGTTAAAGCCTAAATCTGTGCCATTGTATTTAAACCGGCCATCGTTAAACAAGCGGTAAAACTGGTTAGTACTATTGGTACTATCGCGTTGATCGCTTGTTTGTGCATTTTGCTGCAAGCTGCTTCCGTTAAAATGCTCATAGTTGGCGGTAAACAGATTCAGCGTATCTAACTCATAACTTACCTCGGCACTGCCGTATACATTGTGCCCATCGCCATAAGTATTGGTACCCTGCTGCAATAAAGTTGATGTTATAGTTTGCGGAAGCATGTTAGGATTTGACAGGGTAACCCGCTCACTATTAAAACCAACCTGCTGCCTGTTACGCCTTGAGTAACCGGTATAGCCCGAAACGCCGAACTTACCTTGCTTTACTGTTGCATTAAGGTTTACACCCGGACCATAAACGGTATTTTCGCGCAGGGTTGTAGTTACATTGTAGCCTTGGTCGGCGTTCTTTTTGGTAATGATGTTGATAATACCGGCCAACCCTTCAGCATCATACTTTGCAGGCGGTGTGGTAATTACCTCAATACGCTCAATATTACTTGCCGGCATTGATTTAAATACGTCCGAAGGGTTGCGCGCCACTAATGACGACTCCTTGTTATTGATCAGTATCTTATAATTACCTGCACCTTTCAATTTGATATTATCACTGCCATCTACCGATAGCAACGGCACTTTGCGCAGCATATCCAGTACATTTTGCACCTTACTGTCAGGATCGGCCTGTATATCATAACTTATACGGTCTACCTCGCGCTTAATTAATGGCTTTAGCGCCGTTACAGCAACTTCTTTCAGGTTGTTGGTAGCTGGCGCTATCAGTATCTTACCCAAATCGATCTCATTTTGGGTAGTGTCAGTAATAGCTATTATCTTGTTTTTGAAGCCTACCGAAGCTACAACCAGTTGCAATGGTTGGCGGGTGATACCTGCCAATTCAAAGCTGCCATTATCTTTTGACAGGGTGCTTTTTACAGGCTGATTGGTTTTGGCATTGCGTAAGGCGACGGTAGCATAGCCTAAAGCTTCATTTTTTGCAGAATCAATAATGATGCCTTTAACTGTGAATTTGGGCGGGTTACTTTGCGAAAAGCCTGTAATATAGCATAAGCACAGCATTACCAGGCATACGAAGTTTTTCATAGCGAGTGATAAGGAATTATAATGGTTATCAGGGTTTAGCGATTAATTAAAATCTGCACCTAAGATAAGTAAATAACATTAGGCCCAACGTTCCTTAACAATTTTTAACTAAACAAATAGTTAATCGTAACTCAATTGTGACAATTAATTTCCGCGACCGTGATTAAGGTCGTCATTCTTAATACCGTGGCTATTTCTTTTGATACCGCTTTTTAGCTTACCAAACTTGTATACAAAGGTTACGTTCAATCTTCTTGCATAATTTTGGAACGAAGTGTACTGATAAAAATCGCGTGTGCGGCTGTAGGCATCCACCTTACGCTCATTTTTGAAAGGATTGGTTATTGATATGGATAGCGTAGCCATCTTATCCCAAAAATCTTTAGCGCCGCTTGCTGCATAAGCAAAGTAATAGTTATCCCGCCCCTGCAGCATCACATAACGGCTATCATAATCAATGCTGGCCCCCAAACGATATCCATGACTTAGCTTGTAACCAGCATTGGCATAAGTATGCCCCTGGTAACCCCGGCTATTATAAATTTCATTGCGATATACCCCTCGCAGCCATATATGCTGTAATTCGGCATCTACGCTAACGTTAAGCTTGGATGAAACCGGATAATTAACATTTACATCCAGCCCCAGGGCTTTATTGTTACCCACGTTTTGATAAGTGGTAGCATTGATGGTTTGCGCTACAGCAGTAGTAACACTTTCAATAGTATTGTTCGCAAACCGGTAGTTAAGGCCTACATTAAACGAACTTTTTTTATAATGACTGTACGTAAGCTCCAGCCCATGGCTCACTACCGCATGCAAACCAGGGTTGCCGATGCTCACGAAATTGATGTTAAGACCATTCAAAAACGGATTTAGCTGCAATATGCCAGGCCGCTGTAACCGGTCTGTATAACCAAAGGTAAGGCTGCTGTTTGTAAACAAGCGCTGAATAGATAAGGATGGTATTAAATTAGAATAAGGGCTGATTTGCAGTTGCGCATTTGTACTCACCCTGGTGTGCTCAAAACGGGCCCCGGCTCTGGCCACCCAGTGCTGCAGCTTAAGCTGGTACGAGTTGTACAGGCTATATATGTTTTGCTGATAATCGAAGTTATTGATCAGGCTACCCGGAGGTATCGAATCTGTTTGAATATTGGTATTAAAATCACTATAGTTTTTCCTGAAAATGGCTTTAGCACCGGCTTCAAAAGAAATCTTTTTAAATGGCTGCACATAGTCAACCTGAGCGGTATGTTCTCCGCTACCCGATTTGTTGTATTGCCTGTAATTGGGCACATCGTAGTTCAGGTGCTCAATGTAATTTACATCGTTTAGTTGTGTGCTCGATGCATAATCATATTTATAAGAGAAGGTGAGCAATTGCTCTTTATTATGTTTAAAGCCTAACTGATAGTTGGCCCCCAGTCCCACACCCTTATTACGGTTATCGCTATTGTTTAATGACCGGTAGCTTTGCCTTGTTGCCGAATTATACCTGAGCAGGTTAAAAAACAAGTCATTATCCAATTGCGAACTGCCGGTAAAATATTCTACCGAGGCGGTGAACAAGTTCAGGCTGTCTGCTTCGTAGCTCAATTCACTGCTGGTATAAAGATTATCAGACGATGTAGTACGCACGCCATTCTGACTCAGATACAGCACATCAAAGGTGTTATTATAGTTATTAAAACTATTAGTAAGTGTAGGTGCATGGTTGTAACCTACATAGCCTCCTATGCCCACTTTACCTTCTTTTAAAGTTAAACTGAGATTAGGACCGATGCCATTTACGTTGTTATACCGGCCGGTAACACTACCGCTGTAACCCTGGCGAAGCTTTTGTTTGGTAATGATATTGATAATACCGGCTAACCCTTCGGCATCGTACTTTGCCGGCGGTGTGGTAATCACTTCAATTTTTTGAATGTTACTGGCTGGCATGGCCCGCAACACATCGGCAGGGCTTTTCGCTACCAGTGCTGATGATTTGCCATTAATCAGAATTTTAAAATGAGTAGCCCCTTTCAGCTTAATATTGTCTGCCGCATCTACCGATACCATGGGTACCCGTCGCAGCATGTCCAAAGCATTAAGCGTTTTACTTTCCGGGTCGGCCTGTACATCATAACTGATGCCGTCTATTTCTTTTTTCATGAGCGGCCTAACGGCTGTTACGGCAACAGCCTGTAACTGACGGTCTGATGGTGTTATTAGCAGTCGACCCAAATCTGTATGATCGCCGGTTATATTAAACGATATTACTTTGTTTGCATAGCCTACACTCACCAAAGCCAATTTGTAAGATTTGGCTTTTAAGTTGACGAACTTAAAATGGCCATCATCCTGAGATATTGTACTCCTGACAGTTTGATTAGTTTGTGCATCAATTAAAGCCAGGGTTACATAGGCAACAGAACGGGTAGAAACAGAATCAACTATTACCCCACTAACCGAAACAGCTTGCTGACTTTGGGCGTAAGTAAATGTATAAAGACATAGCGTAATGACTAAGGTTAGTAAATTTCTCATGCAGTAATACAAAATGCCTCCGGAGATAGCTAAGGAGAGATGTCAGATACAATCCAACTCATTTTTCTTTCTAACTCAGCATTCCGGGCCTATAAGCATTTTTACTACTGCAAAATACTAAGCATTCTTTATAAAAACCACTGCTAAAGGTGAATTTTATTCAAAGTTTCAGAAAAAGCTTATTTGTTGTATTTGGTCATGGTTAATTCTGTACCAATAGTGGCAAAACTTTTAATGATTTCTATTGAACGATCAATCAGGGCCGGCAACTCAGGCTTTTCATCGTTGTCAAAGCCGCCTAAAACGTAATCAATCTGGCGACCTTTGGGGTAGTTATCGCCAATACCGAAGCGCAGGCGAGGATAAGCATTATGCCCAAGTACCGCTTCAATGTTTTTTAAACCATTATGCCCGGCTGCACTGCCTTTTGGCTTTAGGCGCAGGGTGCCTAAAGGCAACGCCAAATCATCAACCAGTACCAAAATGTTTTCTACCGGTATTTTAAGCTGATTCATCCAGTGATTCACTGCCTTACCACTCAGGTTCATGTAGGTAGTAGGTTTAATAAGGTGCAGCATGCGGCCTTTGTGGCTTACTTCGGTATAATAAGCTAAGCGCATGTTGTTAAATGCAGCTTTTTCTTGTTTAGCCAACTCATCCAATATCATAAACCCAATATTATGACGGGTATCAGCATATTCGGGCCCGATGTTGCCAAGGCCTACAATTAAATATTTCATATTTAGTATTGATCAGGCAATTGCCTGGAAAATTGCAAAACTAACATTCCTGTAAAACAAAAACAGCGATAAGTAACACTTATCGCTGTTTTGAATGTGATTGACACCCTAAGGTATAATAACAAATTATTTTTTACCGCTTGCTGCTTGTTGTTCAGCCTGACGTAATGCACGTGAAGTGGTTACAGATACGATGGTATCTTCAACAGCGTTGGTAATAACCAGGTTAGGGATTTGAATTTCGCCTACACGAACTGATTTACCTACTTCTAAACCTTCGATGCTTACTTCAATAGTATCTTGGTGGTTAGCTGGTAAAGCTTTAACACGCAGTTTGCGCAGCTTTTGAACTAATTTACCACCCATTTTAACACCTGGAGAAGTACCGGTTAAAGTGATAGGAATTTCAATAGTAACTGGTTTTTGCTCGTCTAATTGTAAAAAGTCAACGTGCAGAACTTCGTCAGTTAATGGGTGAAATTGCAGGTCTTTAATAATAGCCTGAGTTTGAGTACCAGCAATGTCTAAGTCGATGAATTGAACAACCGGTGTGTAAATAACCGATTTCAAATCAGCTGCGGACACTGAAAAGTGGGTTTGTGTAGCACCACCATAAAGTACTGCAGGCACCTGGCCTTCGTAACGCAGTTCTTTAGCATCACGTTTCCCTACGTTCTCTCTAAGAGAACCGCTAATAGCAATTGATTTCATTTTTATTTGTTTATTTATTTAACCTCATCATAACCACTCTCTTTATAGAAACTGGTTTTGATGAATTTCTTTATCTATCCTCACAAAACGCCTCCCTTACCGGGACGGATTTGGTAAGGCTCTATTTATTCTTCAATTCTAAACAGCTGGCTGATTGAACCATGCTCATTTACATTGGCAATGGCTTTGGCAAACAGCTCGGCTGTTGATAGTACTCTGATTTTGGTGCTTTCCTGTTTTAGCGGTATGGTATCGGTAACAATAAGCTCTGTTAAAGCCGAGTTTTCGATAGTTTCATACGCTTTGCCTGACAATATAGGGTGTGTACAAACTGCACGCACGCTACGTGCACCACGCTCCATAATCAGGCCGGCAGCTTTTGACAGGGTACCAGCGGTATCGCAAATATCGTCAATTAAAACGATATCCTGGTCGGTTACGTCACCAATAATGGTCATCGACTCAATTTCGTTAGCACGCTTACGGCGTTTATCACAAATTACAACCTCGGCATTAAAATACTTGGCAAAGGTACGTGCACGGTATGAGCCGCCCATATCCGGTGATGCGATGGTCAGATTCTCAAGCCCTAAGCTTTTAATATAAGGCACGAAAATCACAGAGGCATCAAGGTGATCAACCGGTATATCAAAAAAACCTTGTATTTGTGCAGCATGCAGATCCATAGTCATAACCCGGTTTGCGCCGGCTGCGGTAAGCAGGTTGGCAGCCAGTTTGGCACCAATAGCTACGCGTGGTTTGTCTTTACGATCCTGACGGGCCAATCCAAAATAAGGGATAACTGCAGTTACATAATGTGCCGATGCCCGACGGGATGAGTCGATCAGCATCAAAAGCTCCATTAAATTATCAGTTGGCGGATTGGTAGACTGGATGAAGAAAACATCGCATCCCCTTACAGATTCATTGATATGAGGTTGAAATTCGCCGTCGCTGAAACGAGAGATGGTTAGGTCACCCAAATCGCGGCCGTAAGCAGCCGCTATTTTGCTAGCCAGGTCTGTTGAGCCTGAACCTGCAAATAATTTTACCGAATTGAACTGTAAAGGCATTTTATGTTGGATTTACAATTTTGGAAATACTGACACTTATCAGGCTATCAGCACTTCTACCCTGCGCTTTAAATGAAAAATTCGAACTCTTTTTACGGAATTCGAATTTTCTTTTTGTTGTCCGACCTGGATTCGAACCAAGACAAACGGTACCAAAAACCGTCGTACTACCTTTATACTATCGGACAATCCTCTTTCGGTTTCTGTATTGTTCGTCCCCGAAATCGAATGCAAATATAGGGCGAAAAATTAAACCTCCAAAAAAAATTTAAAAAAATTTTAAATCCCTTTTTGCAGCCTTATTGATAGGCGTTAAAATATGTTAAACAACAGATATTTAGCTTAACCTTATGATAGTTTTATTAATTTCGTCAGCTCTAAGTGATAAAGAATATCGAAAAACTTTAACATGAATTATTCTAAAATTAATAACCTATTTGGCTGGCTTACCTTTTTAGTTGCCACCGCCACTTACGTACTAACGCTCGAACCATCAACCAGCTTTTGGGATTGCGGCGAGTTTATTGCCTGTATACACCGCCTGCAGGTAGCGCACCAACCCGGTGCCCCGCTATTCACCATGATTGGCAAGGTATTTTCTTTACTGTCTTTCGGCGATAATACCAAAGTAGCTTACTGGACCAACTTTGGCTCGGCACTGGCCAGTGGTGCTACGATACTGTTCCTGTTTTGGAGCATTACGGCGCTGGCTAAAAAGATACTGGTTAAACGTACCGAAGACTTAACCTCAGCCAATACCATCCTTATTATAGGAGCTGGCCTGGTAGGTGCATTAGCTTATACTTTTTCAGATACTTTCTGGTTTTCGGCTGTTGAGTCGGAAGTATACGCACAATCATCATTATGTACTGCCATTGTATTTTGGGGTATCCTGAAATTTGATGCACATGCTGATGAACCCCATGCCGACCGCTGGCTTATTTTCATTGCCTATATCATGGGCCTATCTATCGGTGTGCACTTACTTAACCTGTTAGTAATGCCTGCTATTGCACTGGTGGTATATTTCAGACGTACTAAAACCGTTACTACACCTGGTACCATAGGCGCATTTGCTGCCGGTATAGTTATACTGGGTCTGGTTTTATGGGGTATCATCCAGTTTACAGTTAAAGGGGCAGCTTTTTCTGACCTGTTGTTTGTAAACACCTTTAAAATGGGCTTCGGTTCAGGTGCGGTTGCTTTTTACCTGATGCTGATTATTACCCTGGTATCTGGCATTTATTATACGGTTTCTTTATCAAAACCGGCTTTAATAGTAGCTATAGCAAGCTTTGTATTGGCATTAACCTTTAGCGCCGGCATTATTGGTTTAATAGCAGGTATTATTGTTTTAGCTATTCTGGAGTATGTATTTAAAGTACGTAACAAGCGTTACCTGCTAAATATGGTGCTGCTTTGTACTGTGTTTATCCTGCTCGGTTACAGCTCGTTTGTGATGATTGTTATTCGTGCTAAAGCCGGAACCAACCTGAACAACAGTGATCCGCAGGATGCTTTTGCCCTGAACAGTTACCTGAACCGCGACCAATATGGCGAAACACCTTTAATGTACGGCCAGTACTTTGATGCCAAAGCTATTGACCAAACCGAAGGTGCTACCTTATACCGCCGCGGCGAAAAACAATACGAGGTATCCGGCAAAAAAATCAAAACCACTTATGATCGTAATACCCTGTTTCCGCGCATATTCGACAGCGACCCGAACAAGGCGGCGTTTTATCGCCAGTGGCTGCAAATGGGCCAGGACGAAGCGCCTACCTTTAAGCAAAACTTGGGCTTTTTCTTTAGCTGGCAGGTATACCAGATGTATTTCCGCTACTTTATGTGGAACTTTGCCGGCCGTACCAATGATATGGATGGCCAAAATAACAGTGCCGGTATTGATGGCAACTGGATTGGCATACGCGATTTAGCTAAACATTATCCATCAACGGTTACCCAAAGCAAATCATACAACCGCCTGTATTTCCTGCCGTTCATTATCGGTGTTTTGGGTTTGATTTATCATTTCAGACGCAATCAAAGAGATGCCGGCGTGGTAGCTGTGCTGTTCTTTTTCACTGGTATGGCCATTGTGTTGTACCTGAACCAGAACCCGCTGCAGCCACGTGAGCGTGATTACGCTTATGCCGGTTCCTTTTATGTGTTTGCCATTTGGATTGGCTTAGGCGTTCTTTTCCTGGCCGAGTTGCTAAACAAAAAGCTGAATCCTAAAATTGGGGCTATCATTGCTGCAGCGATTTGCTTCTTTGCTGCGCCGGTACTAATGGCAAGCCAGGAATGGGACGATCATGACCGATCAACTAAACTGACGCCGCGTGACATGGCCTCGAATTACCTGAACTCATGTGCGCCTAATGCCATCCTGTTCACCTTTGGCGATAACGATACTTACCCATTGTGGTATGCACAGGAAGTGGAAGGCATACGCCCTGATATCCGTATCGTAAACCTGAGCCTTTTGGGTACCGACTGGTATATACGCCAGATGAAACAGAAAATGAATGCATCTGATCCGTTGCCGATTACTATGCCTAACGACAAGTTTGCGGCCGGCATACGCGACATTATTTACTATAGCGATCAGCTTAAAGTTAATGGCGCCAGTGAGGTTAAAGATGTATTCGACTTTATCACCTCTGACAGCCCGGATGCTAAAGTTGAGTATGAAAACGGTATGAAGATGAACTATCTGCCTACCAAAAACTTTAAACTGACCATTAACCCTGACGAGGTAATCAATACAGGTACCGTGGCAGCAAAAGACCGTGACAAGATTGTTCCGGCCATGACTTGGACTTTCAATTCCAACTATGTAACAAAAGACAACCTGGCTTTGATGGACATTTTGGCCCACAACAACTGGAAGCGCCCGGTTTACTTTGCCATTACTGTAGGCGGTGATAACATGATGGGGTTAGAAAAGTATATGCACGATGAAGGCTTTGCCTACCATCTGCAGCCATTGGCCCCGGATACTGCCGCGAATGCGCCGATTCAAACCAATACGCTGACCATGTACGAAAACATGATGAACAAGTTTAAATATGGCAATATGAAAAATGCCAAATACCTGGATCATGAATCGACTACCATGTTCTACCCTATCCTGTTGCGCCAGTTTAACACACTGACCAGCAATTTGATTGCTGAAGGCCATCCGGACCTGGCACGTAATGTATTGAAAAAGTATGATGAGGTATTGCCTACCAATATTCCGGTTGATGAGGTTGCTTTACGCAAGTTCTACATACTGGATAATGCTTACAAGCTGGGCCAGTCACAGCTGGGCAACAAATGGGCAGAGCAACTAAACGCTTTTGTTACCGACCTGCTTGACTACAATGCGGCTGTTTTACAAGGTGGTTCTGGCGAAATCAGCCAGCGCGATGTTCAACTGGGCTTGTACATTCTGAATGGACTGGTTGATGCAACTAAAACCTACCATCAAACAACGCTGAACCAGAAGTATACCAGCGAGTTCAAAAACTACGAAAGTAAACTGGGTGCAGCAATGGGCGGTGGCGCTCAATAACCAAACGCCAACACATCAAAACAGCCGCTATCTCGTTAAGAAATAGCGGCTGTTTTATTTTAACCACTGGCTTGTACAGCGGCTGATAGTGAAGCGCAATCAGCTACCCCTTCAATTTTTCCACCTGCGGAAAACCGGTGGCGTAATCTACATTTAGCCAGCCGGTTCTAAATCGCAGCGTTACATTACTACCTTTTTCAATTTCTTTTAATTTTAAATACCAGTAAACCATGCCCGATAGCTCAAGCTGGCGCAAGTTGTTGCTCATAAGGTAAAAGCTTATCGAACGGCCGTTTCTTTCTGCATATAGTTTCACTACACGATAAGTCACTATTTGTTGATCAATTGTTTTTAAGCGATTGATCAACAGTAGCAGGGCGTCGCCTATCCAAAGCTTACCGAACATAATCAGCAAGAAAGAACCGAACAGGTAAATCCAGGCCTGGGTTAGCCAGCTGCCTTTCAGATGCATTTGCGGAAAGTAGAAACTATACCATGCAAATAACAGCAAACTGGGTAGCCACACCCAATAGCGCCAGGCTCCGAAGAATTTTAGATCGTGTCGGATTATCTGCACATCTAAAAGGAGTAAAAAGAACGCTGGTATAAGTAACAGCCACCAACATTGCGGAAAGTGCCATGCTATTAAGTAAGTAGCCAAAGGCAGAACACCGGTCAAACTCATCCATATGGGGTTCAATATCATAAAAATGAACCAAAAAAGTCCGAATAAGGCAATCAACAACCCGGTCATACAACTCCATTTAGGTTATGATAGTAACAGTATAACGGTAAATTGGTTGATTAATGGCCACCACAAGTTATCTATTTACCCATATAGCGATGATAAGTAATAAAGAGACTGGCGCACAAAAAAAGGCCGCTGTTTTTATCAGCGGCCTTTCTACATATCTTAACAAGATTCAGATTACATCACCTGTGCCTCGCCCGGAGTGTCGGTACCGACATTCGAAGCGGGCTCTTCATCTTCAATCACCACGCCCATTGAGCAAAATTTATCTATACGCTCGCTTACCAACTCATCGATATTACGTGCTTTTAAGGTATTTAAATCCTTAATCAACGTTTTCTTAAGCGTTGCCGCCATCGCTATCGGATCCTGGTGGGCACCGCCAAGGGGTTCTTTAATAATGCCGTCGATAAGCTTGTTTTTCATCATTTCGGTTGATGTAAGCTTAAGTGATTCGGCCGCACGCTCTTTATAGTCCCAGGTTTTCCATAATATGGTCGAACAATTTTCTGGCGATATAACAGAGTACCATGAGTTTTCCAGCATCAGCACTCTATCGCCGATACCAATACCCAATGCCCCACCTGATGCGCCTTCACCTATAATAACGCAAATAATAGGCACTTTTAATACCGACATTTCGAGCAGGTTGCGTGCAATAGCTTCGCCCTGACCACGTTCTTCGGCTTCTAAACCCGGAAATGCTCCCGGCGTATCAATAAGCGTAATAACCGGTTTGTTAAATTTTTCGGCCATCTTCATCAGGCGCAAAGCCTTGCGGTAACCTTCTGGATTAGCCATACCAAAATTACGGTACTGACGATCTTTGGTGTTACGGCCTTTTTGATGCCCTATAATCATTGCGGTTTGACCATTGATACTGCCCCAACCACCAACAATAGCCTTATCATCGCCTATTGTACGGTCGCCGTGCAATTCAATAAAATCATCGCACATCAATTCAATATATTGTAATGTATACGGCCGTTCGGGATGGCGGGAAATTTGCACCCTTTGCCAACCGGTAAGGTTGGTATACATCTGTTTCCGGGCTTCTTCAAACTTACCCTGAAGCTCGTTCAGCGTTGCCGACATATCCACTTTGGTCTTCTCCTCTACTTGGCTTATTTTTTCAATCTGCTGCTGCAGTTCGGCCAACGGCTTTTCAAAATCAAAAGTAATTTTCATAATTCCTTTTTATCGGGGCGCTAAGTTAATTAAATCAAACGGCAAAATGCTAATTATGGTTTTTTAACTGCCAAAAGCGTGTGGTTTGCTGTGGTGTAAGCACGTTGTAGGTGTTATAACAAGCGGTAAGTACCGAAGTGCGGTATTCGCCTTCGTATAAACCGTAGCGGTTGCCATAGAAAGTTATATCGCCTTCATTCAGCTTTTTTGTGCTGAACAGTTCATCCAATTTTTTTTCGTTACGGACAACCGACTGCCCGATCTCCTTCTTTTTTAACTGCAGATAATCGCTGATACTTTTAACTTTTTGTACTTGTGAAGCGCTCAAGCCCAGTTCCTTTTTATATCGCAATACATCATCAGGCATAGGGTAATGATTCATGGTAGCAGGTAAGGCCATATCCAACAGATCGGGACCTTTCATAAAATCACTATACTGCTTTAAGGTAAGTGTTTTAATAGGTGAACGGGCCATTGTACTGTCAGTTACTGTTTGCCCGAATGCAGTGTAGATACATGACGTTAGCAAAATTGCACCAAACAAAGGTTTATACATATACATTAATTATACGGTCAAAAATGCTAAATTTTTAATTATAGTTTAAAATCCAATTTATCAGTTCATTACCCAAAAGCTGATAAAAAAAACAGCTTTTTAATTATTGAAGCCTGATTTCCTTAAGCCATCAGAGCTCAAAGGAGTATAATTTAACTATCAATTTAAATTATATTCCAATACTATATTTACGACACTTTTAAATGTTTACTGTACTGTTTTTAGTGTACTCTATAGCAAATACCTGTACTTCTTTGTTTGCAAACAAATGCCCAACAACTTGGTTATTCCATATATAAAACGCTATAATTCTGCGAATTAATTCTGGCGTTTGTACTCAAACTATATCCTTTGGCCTGTAAATGGCACCGCTTTTGAATATTTATGTTAAACAAAATTAATCTACCATGCAATTGACTCTAGGCTCGAACGGAAACTCTCAATCCAACAACAAAAGCAACCAGCTTCCTGAAAACATCATAGTGTTCTCTCACTTGCGATGGGACTTTGTTTTTCAGCGTCCGCAGCATTTGCTTACCAGATTATCTCAAAACTTTAACATCTACTATATCGAAGAACCTATTTTTGATGCAGCAGATCAGGAATATTATACTTTTACCAAACGCGACAAAAACCTTTGGGTTATGGTACCTCACCTGCCAGAAGGTTTAAGTCATGATGAACATATCAATACCCTGCGTACCATGTTTGACCGTTATATGGAAAATAAGCAGGCATTTGACTACGCATTCTGGTACTATACACCAATGGCGCTTGAGTTTACCAGCAAACACAGCCCGGCCTTAACTATCTATGATTGTATGGACGAGCTGTCATTATTTGACTTTGCTCCGCCACAACTGAAAGCGCTGGAAAAAGAACTGTTATCTAAAGCTGACGTAGTATTTACCGGCGGACAGTCTTTATACGAAGCTAAAAAAGATCAGCACCACAATATATATCCATTCCCAAGCAGCATTGACCGTAAGCACTTCCTGAAAGCGCGCGAGTACAAAACCTGCCCGCCCGATCAAATCAACAGCACACAACCAAAATTGGGCTTTTATGGTGTGCTTGATGAGCGTTTTGATGCGGAATTGATCAGAGGCATTGCTGATGCACGTCCGGATTGGCAAATCATTTTGATTGGTCCTGTTGTAAAAATTGATCCGGCTACACTGCCTAAAAATAAAAACATTCATTACTTAGGCCCAAAAAGCTATCAGGAATTGCCAACTTACATGGCTACCTGGGATATTGCCTTGATTCCGTTTATGCTGAATGATTCTACCCGCTTCATCAGCCCTACTAAAACGCCTGAGTATTTAGCAGCCGGCTTGCCAGTAGTTTCTACAGCAATACGCGATGTGGTAAACCCTTACGGTAAAAACAGCCTGGTACACATTGCCGGCACAGCAGAAGAATTTGTAGCTGCCGCCGAGAAAGAACTGAACACTACCGCCAAAGAAGGATGGCAAATGAAGGTTGATACCTTCCTGGCCTCCAACTCATGGGATAAAACCTGTGAGAATATGACGAAGCTGATGGAAAAAGCAGCTGAGAAGAAAATCTACATGCCAATTGCCCAATAATACCTCTTTATATCAAGCGCAGTCCTTCAGACTGCGCTTTTAAATTTTATACTACATGACGAATCACTCAGTGAACCTTATTGAAGTTTGGGGGGGATTAGAATGTACCTGCAACCGTGTTGACGATAACTATTTTGACCAGCTTGAATATGCAGGTCATTACCACCGCCAGCAAGACCTTGACCTGATAGCCAGCCTGGGCGTAACCCAAATACGTTACCCGGTTTTATGGGAAAAACATCAGCCAGCAGAAGATACCCTTATTGACTGGACCATCACCGAACAAAAGCTTAACCAGTTAAAGCAATTAGGCGTTAAACCTATAGCAGGCCTGGTGCACCATGGCAGCGGCCCCCGCTACGTATACATGGCCGATGATACATTTTCGGAAGGTTTGGCCAGATATGCAAACTTGGTAGCCGAAAAGTTTCCGTGGTTGGAGTATTACACACCGGTTAACGAACCGCTAACCACTGCCCGTTTTTGCGGGTTGTATGGCATCTGGTATCCACACAAAGCAGATGACCACCATTTTGCAAAAATCCTTTTGCAAGAATGTAAGGGTACCGTACTGGCCATGCAGGCCATCCGCAAAATTAACCCCAATGCAAAACTGGTACAAACCGATGACTTGGGCAAAATTCACAGCACACCTTTACTGCAATACCAGGCTGATTTTGAAAACAACCGCCGGTGGTTAACTTTCGATTTGCTTTGCGGCAAAATTACGCCGGAGCATCCTATGTGGGCATACTTCATTAAATCTGGTATTGAAGCGCATGAGCTGCAATTCTTTTTAGATAACGTTTGCCCGCCTGATGTGATTGGTGTAAACCATTACCTAACGTCTGAACGTTATATTGACGAACGCCTGGAAGTTTACCCACCGCATACCCATGGCACCAATGGTAAACACCGCTATGCCGATGTGGAAGCAGTACGTGTAGCGCACATTCAGCCAACCGGCCCTTATGGGCTGATTAAAGAAACCTGTGAGCGTTACCCGGGTATTGCTGTTGCCGTAACCGAAGTACACCTGCATTGTACGCGCGAGGAGCAGATGCGTTGGCTGCAGGAATTATGGCAATCGGCCAACCAACTGAAGGAAGAAGGTTATCCGGTTAAAGCGATTACCGCCTGGGCCGTATTGGGTTCATTTGGCTGGAACAAACTGCTTACCAAGCCTAACGGCACGTATGAGCCGGGCATATTTGACGTGCAAAACGGTGCACCACGTTCAACCGTTTTGAGCAGAATGCTGCAAGCCTACAGCCGCAATGAGGCTTATGAACACCCCGTTCTGCATACAGAAGGTTGGTGGAAACGTTCAATAAGGGTAGAATATAGCCCCGAACAATCCGGAATATTTACTGATAAGCCAATCGATCATATCACGCCGATGCTGATTATAGGTAAATCGGGCAAGTTGGGTAATGCATTTGCCCGTTTGTGCGATTTGCGAGGTATCAAATACCAATTAGTTGGTCGGCAGGAAATGGATATAACCAATTTGATACAGGTTGAAAAAATGATTCAGGAACATAAGCCCTGGGCCATTGTGAATACCGCTGGCTTTGATAAAGTAGATGCTGCCGAGGCCGAAAGTAAAGCCTGCTTTTTATTGAACACCTATGGCGCACAAAACCTGGCTGTACTTTGTAAAAAGTACGGCATCAAATTGCTTACATTCTCAACCGATCACGTTTTTGACGGACGCAAGAATAAGCCATATACTGAAAGCGACATCAAGGCACCGCTGAACATTTACGGGCACAGCAAAGCACTGGCCGAAAAAAGCATCCTGAAAGAAAACCCGGATACACTGGTCATAAGAACAAGCGATTTCTTTAGCCCTTGGGATAAAGACAACTTTGTTCATCTGGCGCTGGATTCTTTGCAAAACAACCGCGAGTTTGTGGCTGCGTCTGATGTACTGGTTTCGCCAACCTATCTGCCCGATTTGATACGCCTTAGCCTGGACTTGTTACTGGATGATGAGAACGGCGTTTGGCATTTAACCAATCAGGGTGCAGTTACCTGGGCAACATTGGCCTATGCTGTTGCCGAGCAGGGTGGCTTTGATACCAACCTGATTAAGCCAACATCTGTAAACAGCTTAGGATTGATAGCGCCGAGACCATCTTACAGTGTATTGCGCAGTGAAAAAGGTGCAGTTATGCCATCGCTTGAAGAAGGCTTACAGCAGTACTTTGCGGAAAGGGCTGCCAGTTAGTGGGGTAACGATTATGTTACGGTTAATCCTTTAATAAAAGTGCGCGTCTTATTCATATAAAAACACAGTATTATGAAAAGAACAATCTTAAGCATAGCGCTTTTATTATCAGTTATCACTACCCTGCTCAGCAGCTGCATGGTGCAGGACGATAGAGGACGAGGAAACCGTGGCAGACACCGCGGCCATCATGGTGGTCATCGCGGCCCGTACGACAGCAATGGCTATCATCACTACGACAGACGCTATTAATTACTATACACATAAATAAAAAGAGGGCTTTGATTGCAAAGCCCTCTTTTTATTTATAATTACCTCTCGTTTGTAGCAATAGGCAAATCCCTGCGCGACCATTCGCTCCATGAACCTACATATAGTTTAGCGCCTTTGATACCGGCATGTTCCAGTGCCAGTAAAGTATGGCATGCTGTAACGCCTGAACCGCAATGCACAATTACATTTTCGGGATTCACAGCACCAAGAGCCGCTGTATATGCGCTTTGCAATTCATCAGCAGGCAAGTAGCGATTATCGGGTCCCATGTTGTTTACAAAGGGAATATTGACTGCGCCCGGTATGTGCCCGGCTATTAAATCAATAGGTTCCGTTTGGCCCAGATAACGTGCCGTTTCACGGACATCGATTACCACCCGGCTTTCATCCTGCGCAGCTTTACCGGCCTCTTCCAAATCAACTGTTCCGGTAAAAGCTTCTGGTACTGGATAGGGTTCCAGTTCTTTGGCAAGTGCAGCCTCGGTACTTAGTGCCAAGCCGGCAGCTATAGCCGCTTGTAAACCGCCATTTAAAACCTGTACATTTTTATGGCCTACTGCATGCAGCATCCACCAAAAACGTGCTGCCGGATTAGCAGCAGCTTTATCATCATAAACAATAACATGCGTTTCCTTACCAATACATAAACGCCCAAGCAAAGCCGCAAAGGCCTGAATATCGGGCAAGGGATGGCGACCGCCATAAGCCGCATCCTGAGGCAGTTTAGCAAGATCTTTATCTAAATCAATGAAAACGGCGCCCGGCAAATGCCCTTGCAGGTAACGTTCATAACTATCAGGCCCCGAACGGGCATCCACAATAACTACATTATCGGTTGGTAATGCCGCTATAGCAGCAACTTCTATTAATGGCGACATAACAGTTTTAATTGATGTACTTTCAAATATAGAATATGCGGTTGTATTAAAATAAAATACTTGCCCTTAACTCGTCAGTATATTTTCACCAAACTTTTGCGATACGGTAACCGGGTCGGCCCCATCAATACTAATCACCAGCGACTGGTCGAAGGCAATTTTTTCGTGCAATTTAATTTGGGTGCCTATGGTAATACCCAACTTATGTAAATACTGTAAAAACGCACTACTGGTATCACGCACCGCCCCTACCCGGTAAATAGTTCTAATTTTACCATCAGCCAGCGTAGCCGAAAAGGGCTTGGCCATTTTGCCGTTGGCCTTGGGAATGGGGTCACCATGCGGATCATATTCCGGATAGTTCAAGAAATGCTCCAGGCGGTCAGCCAGGTCGGGGTGTTTGATGTGCTCCAGTTCTTCGGCAATATCGTGTATTTCATCCCAGCGGTAGGCTAACTTTTCAAGCAAAAACACTTCCCACAAACGGTGCTTCCGCACAATCTGTATGGCATCCTTTTGCCCTTGCGGCGTTAGCTTTACGCCCTTTTTTTTGTCGTACTCTATCAACTGCTTATCGCTCAGCTTGCGTATCATATCCACTACCGATGCCGGGTTATTACCCAACGCATCGGCAATGGCACTGGTGGATACCTTTACCCCTGCCAACTGCGATAAACGATAAATCGATTTCAGATAATTCTCTTCCGAAAAAGTATTCATTCTTCAATTACTTTTTAGATCAATCAAACATATGAAAAATAAAATTGTAGTTTATAAAATTAGGTATACCTAATTTTATAATTTTGACTTACAAAATAATATTCAACCCTATGCCAAAATTCATACTTATTATCACATTGATAATCTGCCACAAAGTAGCATCTGCCCAGAGCGGAGGACTGCAAGGTAAAATAATAAACGACGATAGTATTGCTGTCAGCGATGCTTCTGTCAGGTTATATTCCTTACATCTGGGTACTAAAACAGATACCGGCGGGCATTATCAGCTGCTGCACCTAACACCGGGTAAATATATATTACAAATATCGGCAGTTGGCTTTACGGGCCGCAAGGTTCAGGTAACTGTACAAAGCGGTGCGCTAAGCGAGGTAAATATTATGCTGAACCGGGCCGAATCCAAATTGAACGATGTGGTGATTACCGGTGTAAGCCGGGCTACCGAAGTGCGAAAAAATCCTGTTCCGATAGCTGTAATTACTAAAAAGGCGATGGATCAGCAAAATAACAGTAATATTATTGATGCGATAGTAAAAGGCGTACCGGGTGTAAATGCTGTTACTACCGGCCCTAACGTATCCAAACCGTTTATACGCGGCCTGGGCTACAACCGGGTGCTTACTTTATATGATGGTATACGGCAGGAAGGGCAGCAATGGGGCGATGAACACGGCATTGAGATTGACCAATACGGCATTGGCCGTGCTGAGGTAGTAAAAGGCCCGGCCAGCCTGTCGTATGGGTCTGACGCGCTGGCGGGCGTAATTAATATGATACCCGGTTTGCCAGCTATGCAGAACAATAAACTAACCGGCGACTATACCGCCGATTACCATACCAATAATGGCCTGATAGGATCATCTTTGGGATTGGGATTTAAAGATAACGGTTGGCGATATACGCTTCGCGGATCTGGTAAAATGGCACATAACTACCGCAATGCTACTGATGGCTATGTTTATGGAACCGCTTACCGCGAATATAACCTGAGTGCATCGGCCCGTGTTGATAAGCGCTGGGGCTACATGCAATTTGCAGGAACACTATATGATAACCGGCAGGAAATACCCGATGGTAGCCGCGACTCGCTAACACGCCGCTTTACCCGGCAGGTACTGGACGAAGGCGACGATATTAAACGCAGGCCTATAGTGCCTGATGCCGACTTGAATACCTACCGTTTAAACCCGCTTTACCAGCATATACAACATTATCGCCTGTATAGTACCAGTCAGTTCAAAGTAGGGAGCGGCAGCCTGAATGTGCTGCTGGGCGGGCAGCAAAGTATACGCCGCGAGTACAACCACCCTACCCAACCCCAGCAAGCCGGCCTGTATGTGGTGCTCAATACCCTTAATTATGACGTAAAATACAACCTACCAGCCTTTAATGGCATTGAAACTACGGCTGGTGTAAATGGCATGTACCAAACCAACCGCAGCAAAAATGCTACTGACTTCCCCATACCGGATTATGACTTGTTTGATATTGGCGCCTTTGTATTTGCGCGTAAAAGCATCGGCAAGCTGGATATATCAGGTGGCATACGGTACGATAACCGCAGCTTGCAATGGATTGATTTTTATGTGGCCGACAATCCGGCAAATGGCTTTCAGCACCGTGTTACCGGCACCGACACTGCGGGTGCTTACCTGCAGTTCCCTAACTTCAACAAAAACTACCGTGGCGTATCGGGCAGCTTGGGTATCACTTATAATATAACCGACCGCTTACTCATTAAAGCCAACGTAGCCCGCGGCTACCGTGCACCTAATATTACCGAAGTAGGCTCGAACGGGTTAGACCCCGGCGCGCACATTGTATATCTGGGTAACCGCACCTTTAAGCCTGAATTTAACCTGCAGCAGGACATTGGCCTGATTGCCTATTTAGCTGATACCGACATCAGCGCCGAGTTGTTTAACAACAACATACAAAATTACATTTACCAGGCACGCCTTAACGATGGCAACGGCCAGCCGGTAGTCATTGTACCCGGCAACAGCACTTACCAGTACCAGCAATCCAAAGCACGGCTGTATGGAGTAGAGGTTACATTTAACCTGCACCCAACAGCTTTAAAATGGTTATGCTTTAACAACAGCCTTGCTTATGTAAAAGGGCTCAATAAAAATGAAAATCTATTAAGCCGTTTCGGTGATGAAGCCAGATACCTGCCTTTTATACCGCCAATACATTATCGCTCAGAGCTACGGTTTACTGCTCAAAAAAGTTGGGGCCTGCTTAGTCAGCCTTACATTAAATTAGAAGCTGATGCCTATGCTGCACAAAACAGTTTTTACGCACTGGATAACACGGAAACCTACACGCCCGGCTACGTATTATGGAACATCGGGTGCGGCACAACCGTTAAAAACCGTTCGGGAAAAACGGTGCTAAACGTATTTGTACAGGCGGATAACCTGTTTAATAAAGTTTACCAATCGCACCTTAACCGGTTAAAATACTTTGAGTATTACAAAGCATCGCCTAATGGCCGCTCGGGCATTTACAATATGGGGCGAAATGTGAGCTTTAAAGTGATTGTTCCGTTTTAGTAGAAATGGCCATGCGTAGTGCATGGCCATTGGTTTTAGTATCTGAATGCCAACCCTAAAAAGTAATCTTTTTGTGCTGCTTTTTGGAAACCGTAGTTAATGCCGGCGTCTATTTTAAAATCCGGCGTTATTTCATATTCCAATGCCGTATCTACAAAGTTGTGCACATGATGGTTTTTGAAATTGTAAGAGTAATAAGTTTCAGCAAATACTTCCAGCTTTTTAAACAATACATGGCTTATCACCACCGAGTGCTGCAAATCGGCATGGCGTGATGCATCGGCATCATCATCTTTCAGGTAATCGCCTTCAACCTGCATACCTATTTTCCAATCGTGCGGCAGTTGCAGTAACATCGGTATCATCAAACCCTCTTCGTACAGTTTGTTGTCAGAATAGCGATTGGTTGGGAACTTGATATAAGGCATCAGTGCAATACTGAAATTGCCATCATAGTTTCCATATATGTTTTGCTTGATGCGCAAAGTCAGGTCGCCAAAGCCACGGTTAAATTCTTTTTCGCCGTTTTCCAACTCTTTGTTCACCTGGTGGCCAAAGGTTTGTACAATTAACTGTAAAGAAGTGTTGGGCAGTAAGCCAAACTTCAGGTCGGCCTGGTTAATTAACCAGCGGCGCTCGTCAGACTCTGATGTGGTTTGATGCTCGAATCGCCCTAAATCAGCTTCATATTGAAAGTGACCGGCATCCACTGTAAGTGGGGTTTCGGTAAAGTTTGGCCGGTCGGTTTCCATTTCCTTCCGCATTTTCTCTTTAGGTACCGGATGGAATAAGGAGTATTTAACCTTAGGCGTATCCTGTGCTTGTGCATCAAAGCTTGCAAAAGAGAACAGCCCTGCAAAGGTTACAGCGCTTAGCAAAAAGCGTGTAAATGTTTTATCATTCATAAGTTTCTTTAGAAATTCCTTGTTAACAAATTACTTGCCAGTTTCCATATGCGGTGCATCAACCGGCTTGGATTCAGACGATCCTTTTTGCCGCAGGTAAATGGTCAGAAATACGATTGATACGATGGAAATGAATTCGCTTTGCCAGTTCTGAAAAGTTTCAAACCAAAAGGTCGGTTCGCCCAAAAATTGTAATATACTATCTTGTGGCTTATGCATCAGTACCTGCTTATCATTGTGATCAATCCAGCTGCCGTATAAGTGTAAACCCCAACTGATAACAAACAGGATCAGAAAACAGATAGACAAGGAATTATTATACAATTTTAAAATCCAACCGCCTTTTTTGACCGGCCATGGCGCATCAGGGCCGGGTTGTGGCTCGCGGTCAACATCTTCGGGTTCGTCAAGGCTTTTAGATTCTGCCGAACCTATTTGGCGCAGGCCTACGGTAAGTACTACATACATACCCATCTGCAAAAACTCGCTCTGGAAATTCTCAAACGTGGCCGACAGGAAATGGCCGGTTCCCAAATAAGAGGCAAAGGATATAATTTGGCCGCCCTGATCTTGTATTTCCTGGTTATTTTCCTTCCAGCCGGTAAGTGCCTGTGCTACCAGCGTTATCAGAAAAAGAGCTAAAAAGAATAGCGTAAGTCCGTTTCGATATACGAAGCTATGTTTGGTACGGGATGACATAAGTGATTATTTGTATCATGCAACCTGCTGTGCATTAAAATTGTTTCATTCCTGCGGGTTGTAGTTTTCCACCGCTTTCCACAACCTGATTTCATTTTATTAGGAATATTTAACTATAAGGAAACAGAAAGCCTAAATGCTTGTTCTTTGGTTGAGATTATGCGCCGCTCCTGCGATATATATTAAGTTCCTGACATAAGCTCAAAACTGAAATTCATTCATGAAAAAGGAAGAGATACATCTGGAGGATATCCAGCGGATACTGTTTGGACAAGCACCGCCTATGTTTTTGCTGGAGGTGTTTATACGCACTATTATAATTTACATTTTGATGCTGGTGATTGTGCGCTGGCTGGGCAAGCGCATGAGCGGACAGCTCACTATTATGGAAATGGCAGTAATGCTTACGCTCGGTGCCATTGTATCGGTACCTATGCAAATGCCCGACCGTGGCTTGTTACAGGGCTTGTTGCTATTGCTGATTGCCGTGCTGTTTCAGCGCGGACTTAGCCTGATAGGTTACCTGAGCGGCAGAATTGAAGACATTGTGCAGGGCAAATGCAGTTTATTGGTAAAAGATGGCGTACTGCAACTTAAGCAAATGGAGAGTGACCGTATATCGAGGCAACAGGTTTTTGCACAACTACGTGAAAAGGAAATTTATAACCTTGGCAACGTTGACCGCCTTTACCTCGAAGCCTGCGGTATGTTCAGCATTTTCAGATCTGATAAACCAAGGGCAGGCCTGCCTATTTTACCGCCCGACGATAAAGACATGCTGGATTTTCACAAGCAGTCAACCGATGCAAACCTTCAGCACATTACCATGGTAGCCTGCATAAACTGCGGTTTTGTGAAACGGGATAATGAGCAGGTACCTTGTCAGGATTGTGGCCATAATGACTGGGCAAAAGCAATTAACTAAAACCAACCATGCAACAAATTAAAATAACCGACTGGCAACGCATACTTTTAGGTGATGTACCGGCCGGCTTTTACATAGAACTCGTTATTCGTGCACTGATAGTATACCTGATATTAACAGTGGCTATGCGCCTGCTGGGCAAGCGTATGTCATCGCAAATGGGCCGTAATGACATGACCGCCCTGGTATCACTGGCCGCTGCCATTGGCGTACCCCTGCAAGCGCCCGACCGCGGAATACTTGCAGCTGTAATTATTGCCATTGTAGTAGTATACATTGGCCGGTGGGTAGCTGCCAAGACTTTCAAAAGCCAGAGTTTTGAGAAGACATCCGAAGGCAATATTGATATCATTATTAAAGATGCTGTGCTCGATTTAGGCAACATGAAGCGCGTACGTTTAACCCGCGAGCGGTTAGTGGCGCAGCTACGATCAAGCAGCATTAAACATACAGGGCAGGTAAAGCGGCTATATATGGAAGCCAACGGCAACTTTACGCTCATTAAAGAAGAGAATCCGAAACCGGGCTTATCGGTATTACCCCGATGGGATAAAGATTTTAATGCAGAATTTAAAAAGTCGGACGAGTTGCTGGTTTGCCAGACCTGCGGGCTAACACAGAAAAAGCCGTTTGATGAGAATACCCCCTGCCCAAACTGCGGCGATAAGGTTTGGACCGCAGCAGTTGAAATTTAACTTTTAATCTACTTTTATGAATTACAAAATACAGGTTACCAACAACGGTACCACCCGAAACATTCTTATTGAGCCATCCATATATCAAGGCAAAAAGGTATACCAGGTAATTACCGATGACGAGAACATGGTGCTTTACCATGAAGACAATGAATGGAAGCTCGATGAAAACCACCACCTGAATCCGAAATGGGTTATACAAATTGGCCAGGCCATTACAGCTATTGAAAAGCTGGCCGATATACCGGCTATTTAAAGCTGGCTAAGTAAAACAAAAAGGCCTCACCTTGTAAGTGAGGCCTTTTTGTTTTACTTATGCGGCGGGTTTATTTCTGGTATCTCGTACTTTTCGCCCTTTGATAAAATATCTACCTGCAAGCCGCGTATGGTTACCATTTCATCGTTACTGGCCTGGGCAATATTGGTACCCCGGCTATTGTAACCATTAATAATGATGACCACACCACCGCCAATTATTTCGGCATCCTTGCCATTACGTATTATTACGGCCGTATTTTCTTCTATTCCCATACCTATAGAGGTTGGGTTGGTGGCAATTACCTGTGCCATACGTACAAAACGGCCGCGGTTCACAAAGTGCGTATCAATACACACGTCGCGCAAAAACTCCAGCCCTGTAGTGATTTTTACATGGCCTGCAATCATTTCTTCCTTACCTACACCCTGGTATATCATGGGTGTTGACATAGCCATTGCGCCTGCACTGGTACCGGCTATAATCAGCCCATCGTGTATATACCGTTGCTTAAGCAGATATAGCGTTTTAGTGCCGCCATACAGGGAGGTAAGTTTTAACTGATCGCCGCCAGAAAAGAACACGCCATGCGCTTTATTCAGGCGTTCTTCCAACTCACCGAAATTGATTTCACCACGCTCATCATGGTGAATGTGGTTAATGGTTTTGGCTCCCATTTGCTGAAAAGCCTGTTGGTAATCTTTAAATGACTCTTCTCCTTCGCTCGAGGCTGATGTAATTACCTCAATATGCGGATCATCCACCCCCATTACCTCCATAAAGGTCTTAAGCACTTGCATACGCTCGGGATCCAGTTCGGCCGATTCTTTTTCTTTATCTTCCTGTTGTCCTTTGTCTTCTGCGCCGCCTATGATTACCAGTATCCCATTAGGTACCGGGCAGCTGTTCATTTCTCTGTCTTTTTTGATATCCATATTCATTTTATTTCTTACAGCCGGTCACTGTGCGGTAAAGCATTTACAAAAAACGAACTGCTAGATATGGTTACCGGGTTATATGTTGGTTACCTTTTATAAACAAAGCACTGTTAAAAAGTTCTGAAAAACTTTTTAACCATTAGCTAAACAATACACCCTGCCGCCGCCTTATACAGGTGAGCTGTAACTACACATACCACAAATACGACATAACACCTACGCTATATGAAACCAGTAATGGCAATTATTGAGAGCCCCAAAGGAAGCGGCCATAAATATGATTACGAACCTGATCTTAAATGTTTTAAACTGGCCAAGGTGATGCCCGCCGGACTGGTTTTTCCGTTTGATTTTGGCTTTATACCCAATACCAAAGGTGAGGATGGCGATCCGCTGGATGTAATTGTCATTTCGGAGATTGAAACTTTTCCGGGCTGCTGCATGGACTGCCGCATAATTGGCTGCATTAAGGCCGAGCAAACCGAAGAGGATGGCGAAACCGTTCGTAACGACCGCTTTTTGGCCGTTCCGGAAGTATCCCAGTTATTTAAGGAAATAAATGCTTATGATCACCTGCCCGAAGGTATTATCACGCAGATTGAGAACTTTTTCAAGAACTATAACGACCAGGCAGGGAAAAAATTCAAAGTGCTTGATCGCTTAGGCCCACAAGATGCCTACAATGTTATTGTAGGCATGTAGGCTATCAAATAATTGAGCAAGTAAACTTACTTGCTCAATTTAATTTCAACACGGCGGTTTAACGCACGTCCTTCTTCTGTCGTGTTATCAGATACTGGCTTACTTTCACCAAAACCTTTAACGCTCATGTTATCACCGTTGATGCCGGCATTGATAAGATAAGTTTTTACTGAATTTGCACGGTCAACAGATAAAGACATGTTATGCTCGGGCGTACCTTCGGCAGATGAATGGCCATTCAGTAAAAACCGTGCCGACTGATCTTTCTTCATTTCGGCAGCAACCTGGTCAAGCACCTGGTATGAGGCAGTTTTAAGCACAGCCGAATTAAACTCGAACTGGATGTTGCTAAAATTATAATTTGGCTTAGCAGGCGCCGGTGCAGGTGGCGGCGGCGGTGCTTGCGGTGTTTCAGGCTTTGCCGGTGCCGGCGGATCTGCCGGGTAAGTTACCGCTGGCTTAGGTGTTTCAACCACTTTCTTTTTGGCTTTACAGGCAGGTAAAACCGCTGCTGCAACCAATATGGCTACGTAAATGTTATTAAACTTTTTCATGCTCAAACTTTGTTAGGCAGGGGTAAACATATAAAACATTCCGGCATCTTCCTAAAAAGATGTATTTTATTAACAACATTTTGCATATAATAAAAAGAGCCGGCATGCGTTTCATGCCAGCTCTTTTAATTTAAAAATGCGATGGATTAATCGTCATCATCTTTCTTTTTCTTTTCCAGTATTACAAAAGCGCTGCGTTTAGGTGCAGGCATCACAGAATCTTCACCTTTGATGGATTTCCAGACCACCTCGTTCAAGGCCAGATCCGGCGCGGCATCTTCCTTCTTAAAGTTAAACGCCTCCGATCTTATACTGCTTTTATTAACTGCTATATTACGTTTGTTAATATCTACACGTGCTGCTTTAAATTGGTAGGGTGTTGCATCCATCTTATTAGTAAAGCACTCATACATGGGCATGGCAGCGGCATCGTACTGGCTCATGGGTGGCAAGCCTAATATCAGCTCGATAGTACGCAATATGCCCGATGTGGAATACATACTATGTATAACCGCATTACGCTTTACATACGGCCCCACCACAAAAGCCGGCGAACGGTGCGCATCCACATGGTCGGGCCCGTTTTGGGCATCATCTTCCAGGATAAATACAACCGACTCTTTCCAGATCGGGCTTTCGGACAAGTGCTGTATCATGCGGCCAATGGCCAGATCATTATCAGCCACGGCAGCCATAGGCGTATAAGCGCCCTTTTTCTGGCCGCTGGTATGGTCATTAGATATACGGATGGTGCTCAGCTGTGGTACCGCTTTAATAGCCAGCAGCGAATCAAAATCGTGTATCCAGGCATCGGCTCGCACCTGGTCTTTGATATCCATATCAAACCCCGGCGAATGCGGCCCCATGTGGCCCTGCAGTGATTTTAGGTGCGCATTGTTATATTCACCAAACTCGCCATAGCTACGATAGCTTATGCCAGCACGCTTGCAGTAATCCCAAATAAAACCATCGCGCGGATAAGTGGCCGGGCGTCCGCCCTCGTAGTTGGTAGTACCGCCACGACGACCGTAGCTGGTAGGCCATGTTTTTTCAACCACATCGGTGGCATAGGCGGCCATGCTCCAGTTGTGTCCGTCGGCGCTTACTTCGGCATCCACATAAAAATTATCCATCAGCACAAAATCATTAGCCAGTGCGTGGTGGTTAGGTGTTACGTCGGCCCCAAACAGGCATAGTGATTTATCGCCGTTACCTTTCGGCATATCACCCAGCACCTGGTCGTACGTACGGTTTTCCTTGATGATGTAGAACACATATTTCATGGGCGATTTATCGCCCACCTTACGCGGAATCGGATTGCCCTCTTCCCCATCGGCCATCACCGCCTTTTTATCACTGAACGGCGTATTTTTGTAAACCTGCTTGGTGTACGATTTTAGTTGCAACTCATCAGGTGTTTCAATAAAAGACAAAGTACCTTTGAATAATCCGGCAATGTATTGCAAGCGACTATTGGCCGTGCTGCCCATATGTATGCCACTGTCATCAAACTTGGAAATGGGCTGCGGGCCCTCGGGATTGGGCAGGGAGGTTGTACCCTTACCATTAGTTACCAGTATCTTTTTACCCAGCACTTTCACATTGGTTGGATACCAGCCCACCGGGATAAACCCGCGGCTTTCGCTTTTACCGGTTACAGAAACATCAAACACAGCCAGGCAATTATTATCTGCATTGGCGATATACAATGTTTTCTCATTTTCGGAAAGCGCTAAACCGTTGGTGGTTGATCCGGTAAGATTAGTAGGATATAACGTGGTTGACAGCGTTTCGATCACCTTGTTATCGGCAGTTCTGATCACTGAAACTGTATTGTCATTAGCGTTGGCTACAAAGAGTAAAGTACCCTTCTTGTTCAACAGCAACTCATTAGGGTGGCTGCCGGTGGTAATGGTTGTAGCAATTGCGTTAGTTGCCGTACGGAAAGCCACCACCTGATTACCTCCCCACAGGGATACATACAGCGTTTGCTCATCGGGCGATAGCACGCAGCTGTAGGCAATGGTAGGGAGTTGTGTTTTGTTTACTACCGCCCGTGTTTTCAGGTCGATAGTATAAATGCAGCTATCTTCTTTAGTAACCGTGTAAAGGCGGCTGTTATCTTTACTCACTACCATACCGGTAGGGCAAACCTTACCCTGCGGCCAGGGTGCAGCTAATTTTATGGTATCTGCCGTTTTAAGCTTATTGCCCTTCAACTCAAAATCCAGAATGCAGTTATCATTACCACCAGAGGCATACAAGTGTTTTTCATCATTACTGAAAGCCAGGCCGTACCAGGCTTTGCCGGTCTCTTTTTCATCAAGCAGCTTTTCATTCTTCGGATCAACCAACTGAACGGATTGAGTGCTTTGCCCATTGTTGGTTACAGCGAGTAGCTTGCCCGACGGGCTTAGCTGCATATTAAGCGGCAAGTCGCCCAATTGCAGCGACCGGCCAACCGGGCTGAGCTTCCACCCGTTGGGCAGCAATATCTGGCCGGTGGGTTTTAGCTTACCAGGTACCTGCTGGGCTTCACTTTCGGCAACGCAGCACAGGCTTACCAGTAGCGTTATAACCGGGTAAAAGCGTTTGGATATATATTTCATAAGATTACAAATACAAGTTAAGTTATTTATGCAGATTAAAAGTAACCATAGCACGTAAAGTGAAACCGTTTTGCGACGCAATGGTACCAATATCACGTATAGCTTCTGATGGTGCAACCCGGCTGCGGGTGGCATAAAAAACCGGGCCGCCACACACCGAAAAAGCAAACCGGGAATTTGCAGGAACCATGTTTAAAGATGGCCCAACCAATAATTTGGCACCGCCTTCGGCTTCATCTTCTTCCCAAAAGCCTTCCAAATCCTCGCCAACAGCTTCTACACCGGCATATAAATTACCAGCTATGCGGTGATGAAAGCCTACGCTGGTTACCAGGTCAATATCATCACGGGAGCTATCAAAAGCCTTTTCGAAACGCATGTTACCGCCCACCCGCCATGCTGCGGTGTTAAAATAAGCAGTTACCCGGCTAAACATAGCTTTCACATTGCTCATATCACGGCTTACACCTAAGCCAATACCAATACTCGGGCCAAACAATTGCTTGCCGCCAATCACATCCCTGATTACTTCGGCCTGCTGTGAGCTGGTCATGCCGCCGGTACGGGCAAAACCAAAGGCTGCATTGGCAAATAAAGTGAAGCGATTACCCAGATAACCTTTAACCGCAAATTGCTGGTCAACACCGTTATAACCAAAAGGCCCGGCCACGCGTTCGCCATAGCTACCCGAGTAGTTGAGATGCCAGTATGGATTGTCGCCGGTAAGCGTATTTACCGTGAACAAAAAAGGCTGCGACAGATTCCCTGCCATAGCTACCTGGCCTGCGTTGGTAGCATTAGGCTGTACCTGTGCCTGCACAGCCAGCCCCATCAGCAAAGCACATAAAAAAGTAAAGCTTTTTTTCATGAATAAAATTGTGTGTGTGTGTGTGTAATGTACCTGAAGGATGATTTTCACCTTCATACCTTCCAGTTACAAAAAGACTAACTGTATCTGATGTAAAGGTTACCAAAAGGTAACGCCGGTGTTAAGTACACCGGCGTTACACTGATTTTAGTCATTTTATCAACAATGTTACATATTGCTGTTAGTTGGTAAGCTTGGTTACACTGTCTCCGGTTTCAATCTCACTGATATCTGACGATATGCTTAGCGTATAGTAAGTGTTACCCCGTGGCGTAATCCATGTTTTTGATGCAGCATCAAAGCTACCGCCCAGTTTCATAAATATACCGGCATCTGCAGGTGTTGGGTGCGGTATAATATAAAGGTTGGTACCCTGGAACAGGAACGGCTGATCGGTACCGGTTGCAGCGTCTTTCGTGCTGTAATGATCGTTATCGGCTATACGATAACCTTTATTGGTTGTAGCATTGTAGATGGTAGTTTTACCCGAACCGCCAAAGAACACCACATCTATAGGAGCTGTACTGTCATCAATGGTAATACCCGAAAAGACAGCCAAACCACCGGCGTTACCGCTGTTTGGCAACAAGCCGCTACTCTTGCTACCAAAACCATCACCATCATTGGTTACATAGGCAATAGCACGTATCCATTTAGCCGAGCTGATATCCGTTGAGTTGGCACCGTTGATGCGTTTATTGCTGCCACCTACATAAAAATAATCGCCTTTATTCACTTTGCCCTCAGTAAGGTTAAACGCGTAGGTTCTGCCACCGCCGGTTACCCAGCCCGAACCCGGTGCATCACCGGTATTTGGTGAAGCGCTACCTGCGTTGGTACAAGTTACTACCGAAGCCGGTGTTTTTGAGAAATCAATATTGCGGGTAGCCATAAACTGGAAGTACTCATAGTTACCATCGCCACCTTTAACATCAGCGATGATACCGGTAATAATAATATCACCTGCCTGTATTGGGAGGGCGCTCGGATCGGGTGGTGCCGTTACGTCGCTAACGTCTGACAGCATACGCGGCCACACCTGTAGCGTGCGCTGCCCAGCCTGATTTTGGCTCACCATCAAAACACCTGCAAAGCTGGCCAGTGACGGAATTGGCGCCGAGGCAAAATGAGCATTAGCCTCGGTGTGTAATACGACACTGTCGGCACCGTTTACCAGGTACTTATCGCCTGCATAACTATCGCCAAATTTGGGGGCGGGCGTTACGGTAGCTTTATTAACCTGCACCAAAGTACTTTCATAAGCATCGGGGTTTTGCTTGATAGTAAAGCTAGATACGACCCTTGGTTTAACTGCATTATTGGCCGATACTTTGGTAACCGCACCTTCGGTAACACCAACTAACTGCATGGCGCCGTTCACTCTTTTCAACGACAGCCCTTCTACTTCAATCATCAGCGAATCGCCCATATGATAGTTGGCGGCAGCAGTACCCAGGGGTAATATGATACCGTTAACTTGTGAACGACGGTTGTTCTGTAAAACCACCATGCCTGATGGCGCATTACCTGAATCGGGATTGGATATTACGATACCCACAATTTGGTGGGCACCCAGCATACTTTCACGGGTAAGCGTAACATCCGCTCCGCGGTACAACGCACGTAAATCACTTACGGCGATGATGGGGCTCGGTTGCCCCGCTGCAAAATCATGCTTTTTACATGCCGACCATAACAGACCGATGCTTAAAAGCGATAAAAACAAAAATATCTTTTTCATAATCTTTTCTACTTGGATAAGGAAGTGATTAAGGCTTTTGCCACCAAACTTTAGTATTAATATCATCGGGCCCCTGTGCGGCTACAGCAGCGGTATAATTTGTTGGATTGGTAGACTGGATATAGGTTGGATAGTTAAGGCGGGCAGGCATTATACCGTTGTTATCCAAACCCGGCCCTTTAGGCAATACCGGGTGACCGGTACGGCGATATTCAAACCACTGCTCCAGATCTGTAAAGAACAAGGCATAATATTTTTGACGGTGTATAAGTTCCATCTTTTGATCGAGGGTATAACCTTCATCCCATTTTACCATCTGGAAACCAAAATAACCGGCAGGCACATTTAACCCCCACATAGTGATAGCACCAGTAATACCTGCTTCGTAATAGGTTTGTGCCGGTTTAGATGTAATCCAACCTTTGGCGGCCGCTTCGGCTAAAATAAATTGCACCTCAGCATTGTTCAGGATATTACCTAAAAGCGGTTCGGACTGTAATGATGTTAACAAGGTCGACTTCGCCTCAGGTGGCTGGCCTGGCAAATAACCACTTGGCACACCGCCATACTCTCCCTGGTACTGGGTAGCCCAACGCCCAATACGCGGATCGCTCATTTCATTCAGGTTGTCTACAAAAAAGCTGGCCAGCTTAGGTGTATACCAATCGGCCGGACGCCAGGTAGCAAAAGGTGATACATAAGGCGCCGTACCATTCCATTTTAATATGGCCGATTCATCATTACTGCTGATGATGGGATAATCGCCAGGCTTTGTATCTACCATCTCTTTAATTTTAGCAGAAGCATTAGCTTGGTCTTTGCCAGACACACGTAATAACAATCTCAGATAAAGGGAGTTGCCAAACTTACGCCATTTTACAGCATCGCCGCCATAAATCGGATCACTGGCCGAGGCTACATTAACGCCACCTTTTAACAAGGTGTTGGCAGTTTCCAATTGCTTAAAGATATCTGCATATATATCCTGCTGCTTATCAAACGCCGGTGTAAACAAACCTTCTTTACCTTTATTGGCTTCAAAGTACGGTACGTCGCCGTAAGTATCAGTGAGCAATGAAAAAATCCAGGCTCTACAGATCAGCGCAATTCCCTGATAAGAATTATTGTCTATTTCAACACCCCCGTTATACACATCGTTAATATTAGTCAATTGCAGGTACCAGTTCTGGTACAGGTAATCGGCTTCCGATTTACGAACCTCATACCTGAAAATCCGCCCTTCCACATCGCCCATATTCACAGTAACCTGCATCAACTCATTAGTTATGCGTTGACTGCGGTTCATATTGGCCGATACAATGCTGGTTATTGCCGGCGCCAACAAGGCTTGAGGCAATGCATGATCGCTGGCATTAGGATTAACAGCCAACTCTTGAAAATCTTTTTTACAAGAAGTTACAGAGGCCGATAATGCTAATGCGATACAGTAAATAATATATCTTGTTTTCATGTTTATTTGCTGATTAAATACCTATGGTTAAATTAAACCCAAACGTGCGTGTAGTTGGGAACTGCCCCAGTTCAAAGCCACGGGCTATGGTTGAGGAACCTCTTGCATCTTGTGTAATGGTACCGAACTCCGGGTCAAAGGCAGGCCAGTTGCTGATGATAAAAAGATCGCGGCCATATACGCCCAAACTAACCCGTTGCAGACCTAATTTATTGGCTAAGCGCGGACTGAATGTATAATCGAACCGTGTTTCGCGCAGCTTAATAAAGTCGGTAGAATAGGTGGTACCTTCCACATTGTCGCGGCCTAAATGCGATGTATAGTAAGACCATACATTAGGCGCTACTACATCGTTAGGGCGGTAAGTACCATCAGAATTTTTGATTACACCATCACCAATGATACCGTTATACCGGCCGGGCAATGTATTTTTGGTTTTACCCGATTCGGCTAATACAGCCGCTGTAAGCGAGTAGCCTACCGCTCCATATTGCCCGTCTATCAGAAAACTAAAGCTGAAATTCTTGTACTTAAACTGGTTACCGATACTGGCTTTCCATTTAGGCATGGTGTTGCCTATATAGATGGTGCTGTCAGTTAATTTAGGTGAACCACCCTCATAAATTATCTGCCCGTCAGGTGACCGCTGATAACCTAAACCATATAAAGATCCCATGCTTCTGCCTACACGTGCCACCACGGTTCCTCTGTTGGCGGGGCCACCTTGTAATAACAATCCGCTTGTTTCCAAACTACCGGGTAAAGACAGCACTTTGTTTTCATTAGCTGTAAATGTTCCAAAAATGTTCCAGCTAAAGGCTTTAGTCTTTATTGGTGTGCCATTGGCCTGAATTTCAATACCCCGGTTTTGCACCTCGCCCGCATTGATGGTTGCCTCTAAGTATCCGCTGGCAGGGTCTACTTTATTTTGCAATATCTGCGAGCTGGTATTGCTTTTATATAAGGCTATATCAAAACCAAACCTATTGTTAAACATTCTGATATCGGTACCGATCTCGATACTGCTGGTATACAACGACTCCAGATTCGGATTAGCTACACTGGTAGGGTTAGCCAAACCACCCGGAAAGATACTGTTTGGGTTGTAAAAGAAAGACGTACGATACAAATCGTTCTGACTGCTGCCTACACCAGATATTGATCCCCTCAATTTAGCATAAGTAATAAATTTAGGCAGATCAAATATTTCGGATATAATAGCACTTACGTTGGCCGATGGATAGAAAAACGACACATTGGCGGTGCTGGTAGGCGTAGCTAACACGCTGCTCCAGTCGTTACGGGCAGTCACGTCCAGAAATAAATAATCTTTGTAGCTGGCAGTAAACAAGCCGTAAAAACTATTGGTTTTATATTTACCGCGGTAAGGCAACGGGTTTAAGATACCGGCCGCATTAGCCAATGTATATACACCCGGATATTTCAGAGAATCGGCTCGATACTCATCACGCGTATAACTGTTGGTAAGCATACTACCGCCTACTGAAACGGAACCAGAAAAATCTTTACTAACCTTTTTGTTATATCTCAATAAAAAGTCATTGTTTATTTCCTGCGAGAATATATTCTGGGTTCTGAACATACCCTTTCTGAACTTTTCCGTATCAAATGGCCGCTGTTGAGAGCGTTGATCATACGAAAAAGTCATGGCTGTTCTCACCATCAAACTTAGATTTTTGGTAAAGTTATAGGTGGCCTGAACGTTACCCACCAAATCGTTACGGTTTGATTTGTTGAGCATTTCATTAACAATCAGGTAAGGATTGTCTGGGAAGCTGCTGAAAGGATAACTCTGTGCTATGTTTTCACGGCCCGGCAGCCAGTAATCTTTCAGCCAGTCCAGGTTACCATTGGGCACCCAAAACATATTCCAGTACATGAGCGACTGGTTGTTGTAACCTGTTGATGGCAGGTTGTCGCTGGATTTGTTTGTATAATTAACCTTCGCAGCAATCTGTAACTTATCAGATGTTCTTTGAGTAGCCGACAAAGCTATACTGTTACGTGTGTAACCGGTGTTCGGGATAATCCAGGTGTTCTTTAAATTAGTAGCCGAAAAACGTACCGAAGTTTTATCGGTACCGCCATCAAGCGTTACACTGTTGGTAAACGTTTTACCGGTCTCATAAAAGTTTTTCCGGGCATCGGGGTAAGCAACCCAAGGCGTTCTGGTTGTAGCGCCGGTATGGGTTACCGGGTCATACTGAAAGTACGATTGTCCGTTAAATTTAGGGCCCCATGCCGAACTGGTGCTACGGGTACTTGCCCCATCGGCCGTAGCGCCAAATGAATAATAGTTTTCGCCGGCTGCACCTTGTCCGTACTCATACTGATACTCAGGCCAGCGCGAAATTTGTTCAATTGCCGTATTGGAATTGATAGTTACACCAATACCCTTTTTAACACGGCCAGATTTGGTAGTAATCATGATTGCCCCGTTGGCACCACGCTGCCCATAAAGTGCAGCTGCACTTGGACCTTTCAGCACGGTCACATCTTCGATGTCTTCGGGGTTGATGTCATTTAAGCCACTGCCAAAGTCAACCGGCGATTCGCCATCCAGGTAAGCATTGTTACCATCACCTGTGCGGCGGCCGCTACCTCCATTTATCACCACACCGTCTACTACAATAAGCGCATCGTTATCACCTGTAAGATTGCTCTCGCCACGTAATATAATACGATTTGACCCTCCAGGCCCACCGTTTGATCGTATAAGATTTAAACCGGCCACTTTTCCGGATAATGCATCAGTCCAGTTGTTGGAAGGTGCCTGGGTAATTTGTTCGCCTTTTATTTTGGTAACAGCGTAACCCAGCGCTTTTTCTTCACGTTTAATACCTAAAGCTGTTACCACCACCTCGTTCAAAGCGGTATTGGTTGGCTGTAATTTAATACTTAGGCCAGCCTCTGCTTTGATTGCCTGGCGTTTAAAGCTTTCATAACCCACCATCGAAAAACTGATGGTTTCACCTTGCTCAACGCGTACGCTGAAGGTGCCATTTACGGATGTGGAACCATAGTTTCTTCTTTTACCATCCGTAATGGTAACCCCTGCCAATGGCTGGTTATCATCGGCCGAGAGCACTACGCCGCTCATCAATACGGATTGTAATCTTTTAATAACGATGTTACCATTATTATTACGGATGCCTACCGATGCCTGGCGCTCCACCTGCTTAAGCAAGTCACTGAGGCTTAAACTGGCTGACGGCAGGGTGATAGTTTTAGCCGTATTAAGATCGGCATCATAAGATACTTTGTACTTATAGGCGGATTGCAGCCGGTCAATAATATCGGCAATAAGAACTTGCTTGCTGCTAAACGTAATTGGCCCGTTGGTGCTGCCTGTGCTTTGTGCATAGGCTTGCACCATGCACAAGCTAAGCAGCAAACACAGCAATAGCCTGCACTTGTTTAGTAGAGATTTTGAATACATAACTGGATGGGAATTAGTATAAGATGATTCTGTTTTCGTTTTTAATGCGGTAATGTAACCCGGTGGCAAAGGCCAGATCGTCGAGCAGGTTGTGGATGCCGGTATCCTTCATCTGGCCGCTGAAGCGCGGACAACTATTAGCTGAAGTGAGTACCTCAACGTTGACGTTATAATAGCGTTCAATTTTGCCGGCAATGTCCGACACCGAACTGTTATTGAAGTATAATATGCCGTTTTGCAAAGCTGCCGCTTCGCGTACGTCTACTATGGTTTTACCCGCCTTTTTTGCTGCTATCCCATAGGTAAAACCTTCGCCGGCTTTAACAAAATGCGTTTGCCCATTCAAAATCACACCAACCAAACCGGTAGATACTTTAACTTCTTCGGCTTTACCTTTGCTGCTGTAAACATTAAAGGATGTACCCAGCACATTGACCACCATACGGTTGGCTGTAGTTACGGTAAAGGGCTGCCTGGTACGATGCTGAACATCAAAAAAGGCCTCGCCATTCAAATACACAGCTCTGTTGCTGGTACCAAAGCCCGGACTCACTTTTAACTGCGAGTTTGGGCCCAGGTAAGCTATAGAACCATCGGGCAGTTTAAACTCCCGGCGTTGCCTTACAGCGGTTTTTAGTACGGTATAATTTTGCTGTGTATAACTTGAAGATTTAAGCGATATCCAGGTAAGCAAACTGGCTAACAGTAGCGTTGCCGCTATACCCAATCCCCAAAACATTTTAACTGATTTGTTGATAGCTTGAGTTGCAGGTGCTTCTATAATTTTATCAAGCAGTTTAACCCACTCCTGGTGCACCACTTCCTCTTTAAGGGGCTGGTTGAGTTGCTGGTGTTTGCTTTGCAGTTGCTTCAGCAAAAATTTGTTTGCCGGCTTTTCATTCAGCCAGTTCTCCACATCGGCATTTTGCTCGGGTGTGGTTTGTTGTGCAATGTATCTAGTTAAAAGCTCCCAGTTCACTATAATGGATTATTTACCTGGAAGAGCTGCACAACACCGGTTTCCCCTGAAAGAAATAGTTAAGTGTTTATGAATATTATGTTAACACCTAACAAAAAGCAAAGCCGCTTTGAAGCGGCTTTGTCTGTTGTTTTATATATTAAAGATTGATTGATTGCGTAAACTGGTTTCCAAACCTGTCTGTAGCTACCACCTTGATAGATTTGGCACCTGCCGATGGCTTGGCAAAAAACAAGTGATCGGTTAGGGTTGGGTCAACAAACTTATGCTTTTTAGGTAAAGCGGGGCCGTCGTATAGTTCTAATGCCCACGGGTCAAACGCAACCCGCTGTTGCATGTCGCCTTTTGAGTTACCGTCTTCAAACCATTGTATTTTCCATTTAGGGTCCCAATTCCAAACATTGGCCACTACCTCATCGGGCGCAGTTTTCAGATATCCTTTAGGATATACTTTCAGTTGGTAATCTTTCGGCTTACCGGTTGATTTATAAAACCAGCTGATCTCATCACCTTTCACTTCATAAACCGCATAACCTTCGGGCGTACCGTCGGTACAGATAGGGCCCGTCCACCAGGCGCCACAAACCGTACCATGCACGTGCTCGATCATATTGCGATCCTCCCACTTCTCGTTCATGTGGGTATGGCCCGACATGATGTGTACTTTGTAAGGCGCCAGTATTTTATACAACTGCTCACGGTTGGCCACTACGCCACCTAATTCATCTTCTTTCAGTTGGTTCCGGCGTTTTACACCAGTGTCAGTTGGGATGTGCAGTGATACCACTACCGTTGTTCCGGGCTTTACATGAACCAGATCTTGTTCCAGCCACTGTAGCTGGGTTTCGGTAATGTAGCCGATATACTTTTTGGCCGTACCGATAAAAAACACATCATCCAGCATTACATAATGAATGTTACCCCGGTTAAAAGAATAATAAGTTGGTCCGAAATGACTTTTAAAAGTTTCGGCCGAGTAATCGTCGGTACGGGCGCTTAGATCCATATCATGATTACCTATTAAATTAAAGAATGGCACGCCGGTTATTTCAACTGCCTCCTTGTAATCTTCATACAGCTCAAAATGATCCCAAACCAAATCGCCACAGCCAATGGCATGCATCAGCGAGCCGTCCGGCAAATTGGCCGCCAGGTTTTTCAAATCGGGTGCCGACTGCTCAATAAGTATCTGGGTGTCTTTTTTAGAAATCATTTGCGGATCAGCCCAAACCACAAAGTGGTGGTTACGGTCGTCCTTTTTCAGTTTAGTCAACTCAAAGTCGGCCGTAAAAACAGATTTCTCTTTTTGGATAGGCTTATAAAATTTAACCAGTCCTTTTTCGGCCGGAAACTCGTATCCCGAAGGAATACTGATATATACAAACTGAGCTGTTTTATTGCTGAGCATTTGATAATTACCGCTCTTATCAGTATATACTATATGAATACCATCGGTAACCGCCACATTGGCAATACCTGCGCCATGGCTATGCACCCGGCCTTTGAGCGTAATGTTAGTGATATCCGCTTTGGCAGCATCGGCCATTACAGTATTATCTGCATCGGCAGCCAATATAACAGACGGAACGGTTAACACAGCGCCTGTTAACCCCAGGTTTTTAATAAAGCTTCTTCTGTTTGACATGATTTCCTTAAATAAAAAGATCAGTTTCTTTTTACAAAAGAGCCAAAACAGCCGCCGTATCCCCGAAAGAAAATATTAAAAGATTGTTAATATTACATTAAGCATCATTAAGCCACCTGCAATGGTTGCGCGGTCAAAATTGCTTTGATTCATGAAATAAGTGAGTTGTTCTATAGCCTCGCGCATGTGGTATTCTACCTTTTTTTCGGTGATGTCCAGTATGCGGGCGATCTCATGATTCTTGAAGCCATGTAAACGCAGCTGAATAATTTCCTTGCGCATGGCCGGTAGCTTGCGCATCAGTTGCTCCACAATGCGGATGGATTCTTTAGCTACAATTCGCTCAAAAGGATTGAAAGTTTCTTCTGTGATTTCTAGATAGATTTCATCAAGCGACTCTGTAGATTGCGCTGATATTGCCTTTAAAGCGCCATTGCGGGCCGAGCGGAATAGATAAGGCCTGATGTTCTGAATCTCGAGCCGGTCTTTGTTTACCCACAAGTTCATGAATAGGTCAGACAATACGTCCTTAGCCAGATCGGCATCTTTCACTATAGATTTAACGTATTGAAATAAAGATGAGTAATGCTCTTTAAATACAAGCTCAAACTGTTGTAAATCAATTGCAGGGGAACCGGGTGCCACAGAATTCATAACCGGCTGCAAAGTTAATGATGGTTTGGCTGCGGCACACCACTAGGTTAGTTAAGTTTACGTTAATTAATCTTAAACTATTAGGCTTTTACGCTTGATGCCCGTACAAACAATTGCGTTGGCAGCACCTTAGTCTCAAACTCTTCTATGGGGTACTTAGCCTTAATTAAAGCAAGCAGCATTTCAATAGCTGTTTTACCCATTTCAAACCCGGGCTGATGCACAGCTGTGAGTGATGGATTCAGAATGTCGGCCAAAGTAGTATTACTGAATCCAACCAGTGCAATATCCTGCGGTACACGCAGCCCGCGTTTATGGAGTAATGCCAGCACCGTTGTGGTAATCGTATCCCAGGCGGTAAACAATGCCTGCGGCGGTGTATTCAAGGCCAATAATTCATCCAGCGCAGTTTCAACCTTAGCGGTTAAATCTGTACCATTGGGGCAAAACTTTATATAATCATTCTGCACTGCCACATCGGCATCGGCAAGTGCCTGCTTATAGCCCGCCAGCCTTTCGGTAGTAACCGAGGCATTGGCTGTGCTGGTTATATGGGCAATGTCTTTATAACCTGTTTCAAGTAAATGGCTGGTAGCATCATAAGCGCCTTTATAATTATCGGCTATAACTTTATGCGTTTCAATATCGTTGCTTACCCTATCAAAAAACACAATGGGCAAACCCTGCCTGTGTAATTTTTGCAGGTGCTCCACATTCTGGGTTTCGGTACACAGGGAGATCAGCAAGCCGTCAATAGAGCGGTGTACCAGATGCTCCACATTTTGCACCTCCATATCATAGCGTTCGTGGGTTTGGGTGATGATTACATTGTAACCATTACTATAAGCTACCGATTCGATACCATCAATTACCTGCGAAAAGAACTGGTTGTTAATAGCAGGCACTACAACGCCGATGGATTTACTTTGCCCCTGCTTAAGGCTTTGTGCAATGGGATTGGGCCGGTAATTATGCTCCCGCGCATAATCCTGCACCAGTAGCTTGGTTTTGCTGCTGATTTCGTGACTATCACGCAGTGCTTTAGATACGGTAGATACCGACAGCCCCAGTTCGCGCGCTATATCCCTGATTGTTATAACCTCAAAATGCATACACTTATTTAAGCCTGCTATGGTACGCATAGCGTTGAGCCACTAAATATATTAACAAATAACTTATAAGCAACTTTACCACACTAAAACGTTTGCGTGAATTATTAAAGGAAAAGGATGCCTAACCACGCTTTATAGCTCGTAATATTGCCACCTTAGTTTAGTGCATGATAACCTAATACAGGTGCTTACCGGCATCTGCCAAAATATAAAAAGTATGAGTTTAGAACAAACGTGGAGATGGTACGGCCCTAATGATCCGGTTTCTTTGGCTGATGTAAGGCAGGCCGGCGCTACGGGCATAGTGACCGCCCTGCACCATATACCTAACGGCGAAGTTTGGCCGGTTGAGGAAATCAAAAAGCGTAAAACGTTGATTGATGAAGCTGGCTTAAGCTGGTCGGTTGTGGAAAGCGTACCTGTGCACGAAGACATTAAAAAACGTAGCGGAAACTACCAGCATTACATTGAAAATTACAAGCAAACTTTACTTAATCTCGGCAACTGCGGTATTGATATTGTGTGCTATAACTTTATGCCAGTGGTAGACTGGACACGTACCGACCTGGATTACCGCCTGGCCGATGGTTCTACCGCGTTGCGCTTTGATGTAACTGCCTTTGCCGCCTTTGAACTATACCTGTTGCAGCGCCCCGGCGCGCAGGATACCTATCCCGAAGCTATGCAGCAAAAAGCCAGGGCTTACCTGGATAAATTGAGCGACGAGGATAAAAACAAGCTGGTTAAAAACATTATAGCCGGCCTACCGGGATCGGAAGAGGGTTATACCATCAGCGAGTTTTTACAGGTACTGGCCGGATACAGCCATATTGGTGCGGCTGAATTAAAAGAGAACCTGTATTTCTTTTTACAGCAGGTAATACCAGCTGCCGAAGAGGCCGGCGTATTGATGTGCATTCACCCCGATGATCCACCCTACCCCATTTTAGGCTTACCACGTGTGGTAAGCACAGAGCAGGATATTGAAGAACTTTACCGGGCGGTTGAAAGCAAACACAACGGCCTAACCTTTTGCACCGGCTCATTCGGTGTGAGGGCTGATAACGATTTACCCGGCATGGTAAAGCGGCTGGGCGACCGTATTCATTTTATACACCTGCGCAGCACGCTACGCGATGAGGATGGCAATTTTTACGAAGCCGACCATCTGGCCGGCGATGTGGATATGTACGGGGTAATGAAAGCTTTGCTGGAAGAGCAACAGAAACGCTGGCTGGCTGGCAGGCAGGATTGTCGCATGCCTTTCCGCCCCGACCACGGGCACAAAATGCTGGATGATCTGCATAAACGAACCAATCCCGGCTACTCTGCCATTGGCCGCCTGAGAGGGCTGGCCGAACTGCGTGGTTTGGAATTGGGCATCAAAAGAGCATTTAATATTTAAACTGAACCACATAGCACTAACAGAAAGGCCATGCTTAACGCATGGCCTTTCTGTTTAAAAAGATTTCGTAGGTTATCCCAACCAGATACATATTGCGGCAGCGGATTGGTTGCACCCCGGTCTGAATGTCAGCTTAACTGCGTTATAATTTAATGAGATTTAAAGAAGCCAAGGCTTCATTGGGCTGTTGTATTTTACTTGCAGCCAGCGTGCCTAAATCAACCACGGCAAAGCCAATTGTTTCAATGGCATTTTTAACCTCAACTTTAGCACCGGCATTATCTCCTGATATAAAGATTACACGCTTGCCGTTGCCTTCCTGCGGATCAAGCTCAAGTACCTTAAAATAAAGTGTATTGAAAGCTTTTACAACATAAGCGCCTGGTACAAAATCCTGCACTACCTCACTGGATGCGCGTCCGTTCAGATCAGCCAGTTTAAAATCGGGCGCATAGGTTACGAAATGATTAGTAGCATCAATTACAACTTTGCCGCTCCAATCGGTTAAGCCGGTCAGGGTTGATAGCTGTGCCCAGGGTAAAGCCAGTATTACGATATCTGCCTGGGCTGCTTCCTGGGCTGTTACCGCTTTTACGCTTTCACCCAAATCTGCAACTACGCCAGCCAAACTTTCGGGGCCTTTACTATTGCTTATGGCTACTGCATAACCGGCTTTTGCCAAATGGCGGGCTACTGTTTTACCAATGTTACCTGCGCCTATAATTCCAAATGTAGTTTTCATGATTATATGTTTTTGTTGATGTAAAATTAGATGGTTTGCCCTTGTTGCTAAATGATGTTTGCTAAGAAAGCTTATTGATAAATATCAACCCGGTTATTAAGCTACTTAACCCCAGCAAATGTGGTTTTGCTCTTGTTCGCCTACTTCCATACACCGGGTGCTGTGATATTGAATTACAACCAGCATTACTTTAATATACAGTAATATCAAAGCGAGTACAGGTGCAATTTGCAGCGGTTTCAGGTCGGGGATAAGAAGCGATAAAAGGTAAGCCAAGAGTTTCATAGCATGCTTTATTTTGATATTGTAAAGGTCGGCAAGAGAGTTAGGCTGTACATTGATACAAGTCAAAAAGCATTGTTGACTAATGTCAAGGCAATGGCTTTATAATGGAATTATTGATAGCATAATAGACATGAAGACAGATTTGGTAATACGCCAAATAAGATGGAAATTGCTGTAGGTTAGGTACTAAAAAACTACTTAATCGGCAATTACATTTGTTTACCAGTTAATTATCAATAGCATATAGCTTTCTTTAACACAAATCTTCCACAATCGCAAAAAGCTTAATCATGAAAAAAGTAACGGGCCTGGGCGGCGTATTTTTTAAATGCGATAACCCGCAAAGCATGAACGAATGGTATGCCAAAAACCTGGGATTATCCACCAGTGCATACGGAACCACTTTTGAGTGGCGGCAGGCCGATGATCCGTCAAAAAAGGGGTCAACAACTTGGTGCGCCTTTCCGCAGAATGCCGAGCACTTCAACCCATCAACCAAGCCATTTATGATCAATTACCGGGTTGAAAACCTGGCCCTGCTGGTAGATGAATTAAGAAAAGATAACGTAACTATTATTGATGAGATTGCCGAATACGACTATGGTAAATTTATCCATATACTGGATCCAGAGGGTAACATCATTGAGCTTTGGGAACCTCAAGATGATGAGGATAATATTGCAGAATAAACCATTGATTACTTAACAAAAGCAGCGACGGGTGGAACCCGTCGCTGCTTTTGTTAAGCGTCTTAACTTTTTCAAACGGTTTTTCCAAAACCGCCTTAAGGTCATATTAAATCCTCACGTTAAGTGAAATATAAGGATACCAGCCCTCGTTGGAGTGCCCTGCCAGTACCTGTAAAATGGTAAGGCTTGCCGGTGCAAAATAAAAGCCACCTCCCGTACCATGATGCCATTTGCTTGACTGCTCGCCGTTTACCCACACCCTACCGGCATCGTAAAAGCCGGTTAAGCCCAATTGCCCCGGTAAAATGTAGCTAGCTATACTGGCCAGCTTTACACGTGCCTGCAAGTTATTATACACCATGTGCTGACCGGCAAACCTATTTTGGAGGTAGCCCAGCAAATTGCCCTGCCCACCTAAAAACATAGACTGATAAAAAGCAGGTTTGCCTATACTTACGCCACCACCCACACGGTCAGACAGTACGATTGTTCCACTGGTGTTCAGCTTTTGGTAATAGGTAAATTCGGGCCTTATTTGTGCATATGACTTAGCGTAGCTGTTTAGCCCGGTGTAACCCTGCACTGTAACATTCAGATAGTAACCGGTAGTGGGCAGCAGGTTATTATCGCGCTTGTTGCTGTTATAATTCACTACCAAGCCTATATGCGCTTTATCTTTATTCAGGGTAAGGCTATCATATGAACCGATTGCTGAGTTGGTTTGGGTAACAAACCGCCCGGCATTGTCTTTAAAATCCATGTGATAAAACTGTAACGACGGGCCTGCACTCAAGGTACTTCCTGTTCCGGTATGCCACCTCAGGGCAGGGTCAAACTGGTAAGTATCAAACCGGGTACGGTAAAAGCGGCGGTAGCCCGGAAACTTATTCAAAGCAGTTTCATTACCCCGGCCAAAAAAGTTCATGGTGTTATCGGGCGCTTGAATGTAGGCTTGCATCGTAAAATCAGCTTTACCTATGGCCTGTATCCACTCACCATTATATCGTATACGGAAAGCCTCGGTAGCAAAAGCATGGGTTATCATCAACTGCTGCACACTGGTGTAAGGCAGTTTGCGAAAGCCATCTTTACGGGTGTATTTAAAACCCAAGCCCAGTAAAAAGCCATCATCGGCGTTAATGCCGCCAGTTGCCAGCGGCATCCAAACGTTGTAAAGGTTGGTAGGTACAAAATGGGTGTTTGAGGTATCGTTGGCTAAATGCTTGTTCAGCTTACCGCTATTTCCTAAAAAGGTGATACTATCTTTCTTACTATAAAGCTGGATGTTGCGGTTAGCCTGCTGCACATCGTAAACCTTATTGCCATTTGCCCCGATCACTCTTAACCTGATAGGCGAATTGCTATTATTTACCACAACCCGATCATTACCATCAGACACATACAACCTGATTTCTTTGGTAATATCCGGCTGATAAATTACATCCATCAGGGTACCCTGCACATCACCGTCTTTACTTATTTTGTTAATTACAATGCGCATCCCTTTTTCAGGCGCATCTGTAATTGTAACAAGCTCATTTTTATCGCTGGTACGCAGGTCAACAATCCGGTTTATAAAGTTGTAGTAATTTGCCATCGCAGCCGGAATATGGTCACGACGCTGTTTCAGTTTGGTAAGCAGCTCATTGTGGCGCATGGTATACATTTCGGGCGGCAAGCATTTCAAGCCGGCTTCCAGCACTTCATCAGTTTCAGCTTTCACAAAATCATTAACCACCTGCATCCAGTCCTGGTAATTCATCTGCGCATCGGGATACGCCTTGGTAAAGCGGGTTTTGAACAGTGAATATTTTACGCGTGGAATGTCACCATCGAAATTATCAATTACCGGACTAATCCATGGCAATGAGGCTATAGCTGGAAAAACGCCCTGGCTAACGTGAAAAACTTGGTCACGGTCGCGTGGTACTGCAGTATACACTTTCTCTTTACCCTGTTTTTCGTCTATCCAGCGCCACTGATCCTCGTGGCGGTCCCAGTCGCCAATAAGCAGATCCAGCATGCGGGCATTTAAAAACTCACGTTGATTCAGGCGGTTATCATGGCTTTTCACCATATCGCGCAAAGCCTTAATCGTGTTATCTGATTCGCCCGCTGGCTCCCGCTCCTCCAGCAATACAATCAGGCCGGCAAACTTTTCACTATACTCGCCAAAAGCCGGGTCGGGGGCTACCACACCAATAATAGGGTTAGCATGCGGCACGTTTACGGCCGTAGCCAGCGGCGGCACAATAAGTGCCGAAAATGGATGCTGACCGCTTAAGGCATCATCCAGCCAGTCTATCGCAAAAGTTCCTTTGAAATTTTCGGGCAACAGCTTCTCCGGTGCTTTTTCCACACTGCGTATCACCCACTCTTTTCCCTGCTTATCTGCCAGCCGCAGTGAGGTTGACTGCATACCCCCACCCTGTTTAAGCGGTTTCAGTCCGCCATGTATTTGCGAAATCCGGATAACCGGCAATTTAACGGGTGCGGCCCACTCTGCGCGGTAATTTTTACCGAATAGCCAACGGTGTACACCGCTCACACTATCGTATGATGGATGGACGCGCACCACCACACTATCAGCATGATTAAGTTGCGGCAATAAACCGGTTTGACGGGTTTGTGCCTTTGCCGCAATAAAACCGGTTAAACATAAAAGCAGAATACTGTTCTTGAACATAGGGCTTGAGGTTGAATGCTTATAAGCTTTTATTGTTACTTATTAAATTTGATTTTGGATAGTGCCGTATTTGCCTTCAAAAAAATCATTATACGCCTGGGCAACTTCCATACGGGTATTCATCACAAACGGCCCCTCGGCAACTATCGGCTCCGTATAGGATTCGCCACCAAATATAATCAGATTGGCCGGTACAACGCCAGGGTTGTACAACTCCAGTTCATCGCCTTCGTTACCGAACAACAGCAGTTCGCTTTTACCTGCTGACTGCCCGTTTACCGTCACCTCATCAACCGGCACAAAAATGGCATGCTCCATACCAGCTTTAGCTGTAAAAGTGTAAGCCGATTTAGGGTTTAAGCGAATATGATAGATGAATTGCCGGGTGTAGGTTTTAACCGGCGATACCATATCTCCGCACGCCCCAATCACAACTCTAATGATACCGGCTTCCCCCGGAAGAGGAGCCTCTGGGATATCGGTCGGTTTTACAGCCAGGTACTCCGGTACTTCGGCCTTGTTTTTGGCGGGCAGATTTATCCAGAATTGCAATGCGTGTAAAACACCGCCATTACGTAAAAATTCGGGACCTGGCCGCTCATCATGCACAATGCCGCTACCGGCTTTCATCCACTGCGCACCGCCGGCTTCTACAATATCATGATTGCCCTGGCTATCAAAATGCTCTAATGCACCACTAAACAAATAACTGAATGTGGCAATGCCCCGGTGCGGGTGTGCATTTTCTCCCTGATAAGGCATAGCTTCCTGCTTCTCTTTCGTTACCGGGAACAGGTGATCCAGAAACACAAACGGACCTATGCTCCTGGTATCCATATCCGGCAGCAGACGATTTACCAGCATATCGGCAACTCGTGCAGTTTGGCCTCCGGAACTTTTTATAATTGTTTTTTTCATGACTTTTACCGTTGAGTGAACAACACAAAGTTCCATGAAAGAGATGCCCTATACCATGACATATGCTAAAATCTAATCTTGACATTTATCAAGACTACAAAACCTGCACTTATTTTTGATACGCGTTTTTGCGTATGCGGCTCAATGTTTCGGCAGATATGCCCAGGTAGGAGGCAATAACATTTTGCGGAAAACGCTGCAAAAACATCGGGTACGTTTTGGCCAGGTTTTCGTAGCGTTCTTCGGCCGTTAAGCTGATGGCCGCATGCATACGTTGTTGTGTGGCTATTGCTCCTCGCTCGTCCATAGCCTTTACCATGGCGGCCACAGCAGGTATCCGGTCCATCAATTGCTGCATTTGTTCGTTAGTAACCAGCAATAGCTCCGTATCTTCTAAAACCTCGATATTGAAACGGGCAGGGGTTAACAGCTTATAACTTTCGTAATCGCCAATCCACCAGTTTTCGAGCCCCAGGCGTATCACGTGCTCATTGCCCCGCTGGTCAACCGAAAACATGCGGCTCGATCCTTTAATGACAAAGCCCATGTACTTGCACACATCCCCTTCCTGCAAAAAATATTGCCGCTTACGAAGCTTTTTAGGTTTAAAGCTTTCTTCAACAAGCTTCCTCTCATCATCAGAGAGCTTCATTGAAGATTTGTTTTCAATATAGGTGTAAAGTGCATCAAACATAAGTTGCGATTTGGCAGGATTTTTAACCATTAACCGTCGCCTAAAATAAGCATCTTCACACACAAACAAAAGCTAACTAAAAAGGGGATACTGTAAAGCATCCCCTTTCTACATAAACATGTTATATAAATTTTATACCGTTATACTATCAATGGCCTTATCTAATGCTTTATCCTTAAGGCCCTCTACAGCAAACCCCTCACCTCTTACTACGGTAACATATGTAATGCCTAAAAAGCCCAGTACAAATTTCAAATATGGCGTTAAAAAGTCGAATGCGGCATAATCGCCAGAACTATACACGCCGCCGGTAGTAACAGCAAGATAAACTTTCTTATTACTGATTAAGCCTACGGCGCCGTTAGCCGTATATTTAAAAGTGATACCGGCACGGGCAATATGGTCAATCCAGGCTTTTAAGGTTGATGAGATACCAAAGTTGTACATGGGTGCACCAATTACGATAACATCGGCATTGAAGATTTCCTGAATAGCTTCATTGGAGTGGCGGATGGCCGCCTTGTTTTCTTCAGTATGTTGCTCAGCTGGCGTAAAAAACGCATTCAGATGTGCTACTTCCAGGTGAGGGAAAGGGCCTTGGGTAAGGTCTTTTACTACAACAGCCGAAGCCGTATCTTGCTCCCTTAGTTTATCAACAATTGCATTACCCAGTTTAATACTGTTAGATGCCTCGCCCCTTGGGCTTGAAATTACGTGCAGAATATTTGCCATTTTGCTTAAAATTTAGATGTCGTTTTTACTTCTCCGGGCGCATATCTACTGATTTTCATCAGCTTTTATTTACGCCTTCTGATGATGTAAAACTACATGAGCGCGATGGCCCGCTAAATGATATATGCTAAAAAAGAGGCTTGACAAATATCAAGACTCTGCACGCTACTTATCATGTCTAATAGCGGCACGGATAGCTTTCAGGCCGGCAATGCCCTGCAGGTCTTCCACCTCAACAATCTCAATCTCGCTATCTAAAATCTGCTGCGCACGTAATTCTTCGATGTAATCCAGGTATTCCTGTTCGTGCAAAGCGTTTGAATATACAATGGTTATTTTACCGGGTTGGGTAATACGCTCCTGTGCATTTTTCACAAAGGCCTTATCAATACGCTTTTTAACCATCTCGAACCGGGCATTGTAACTACCATCCACATCAAAGCGCTTTTCATCAATACGAAAGCGGATAGATAACGGCGATTGATAAACCAAAACCAAGGTAGTTACATCCAGATCGATAGGTAATGAAGGTCGCGAATGGTAATGCGCACGCTCCATAAGGCACAGCGTTTTTAATTGCCATAGGCGTAAGCTGTGCAGGTGCTTCATTTCAAAACCTTTGTTAGGAGCAATAGAACTACCTATATACAAATTATGCTCAACTCCGTCAGTTTTAAAACGCTCAAAATAATGCGGAAATATCAACTGTGCATCGGCCTGGCTGTCATCCAGCATGTGCACCATCCGGTTATTGATCTCATCAATAGTTGCCGCATAACGCCTGCTGTAAAAATGGAAGATGCCATTCAGTTTATCCGCTTCACCTAAATAATCATTTATGTAGGGCAGTAAACCAGCATCATTCACTTGTTTTAAGTACGGATGAATATGCGTTTCGACATAATTTTCAATAAACTGCTCGGTACTGGCCAGCAAGGGTTGCTGGGCAAGATCACTTAAAAAGTACCCGGCCTGCTGTAAATGCACCTCTAAATAATCATCATTTGTATGGTGTTTAATTTTCAGCAGTAATGCAGACAGATCGGTAAGCTGCCGTTGCAGGTCTTTTTTCAACGCCTCGTTGCGCGCATCAGATGATCCTTTTACATCTATTTGCCCATACAACGGGTATACATCTTCGAACAGCACATCATTGAACTGGTAACTTTGGCCTGCCTGCTTGCTCAGCATATACTTTTGCGCTTCGGCCCTAAAACGCCAGTAAACACTGGCGTGTATAGTAGTATACTTATCGTAAATAATTGCCTGTATCTTGTTACGCAATTCAACAATTAAGCGTTCCAATGTTTCGGTCAGGAATGGAATTACGATATCCAGCTTATTGGCGTTAATGCTGTTCAGCTCTCTTGGGCGTAATGATACTACTTCGATTACGCCTAAAAGCACTCCATTCTTTACAATAGGCGCTAATATAAAACTACGCGCCCCCTGTGCATGGAAACCGGCGATCAGCATATTATCAGGATCGCGGCTTAAAGCTTCGGCAGTATCATAAATGGAAAAATAGGTATGCTTATGAATCAGGTTATTGCAAGAGCCCGGGCAAAGCGCTTCTTTTGTATTTAGCTTATCGCTGTTTTGCAGCATAAAGCTTTTTAGCCGCTGTTTAAATGCAGCTGCAACAAACTGCTGCTCTTCCTCATTGTAAAGGCTTGCGCCTACCTGAATATCGGGTATCCGGTAAATAGACCGGAAGGTGGATTCAATAATGCTCTGAAAGTTATTAACGCTCAGCCCCAGTAAACTTTCTTTAAATATAGATACGGCATTTTCAACAGTAACATCTACCAAGTTAATGATTGCAAACCCTTTGAGCAGCCAGCTACCTTTCGGGAACCTGGCTTTCCAAAGTTCCATATCGTCGTAGTTGTTCATCAGCAGGTCAATATCTTCCTGCGTTATTTTGACAGATTGTTCAGTGGGCAGTATCTCCAGAAAATCCGCATTGTATAATATACGGTAATGCTTTATAATGCCATTGGCATCCGGTATATCATAAAATATGGGTTTACTAAAATCGAGATTGGTGCCATAATACTCGTTTAAAATAAGGCAGCAGCTTAACACATAAAATTGATGCTCGTCAAAGTCGCGGATGGTAATATCGGGGCTTGCACCGGCATCCTGCAATATTTTGTTAAACCTTTCGGTATGGTTAAAAGTGTGGCTAATGTAGGGCAGGCTTACCGCCTTGATTTCGTTATGCGTAAGTTCTTCGGGAAAGTAACCGGCCAGCAATCGCCTTATCAACGGTTCATGAGCTTCAATTTCCGCAAAGCTGGTTACACCGTTAATTAGCTCGGGCACTTTCTCAATCTCGGCCAGCAAAGCTGCCTCTTCTGCCAGGCAGGCATCGCCCTGCTGCACCTTGTTTCTAAGCTGATTAACAACATGATCAAAGCTTAGTTGTACATTGAAAGGCGTATTGTGATGAAAGGGCAGCTGCATAATCTGAACAGATAATTGAACCCCATAAAATTAGCTATAATTTTTTAAGCCAAGCCGCAAAAGCTGCAATTGGATATTGTAAGGCACCATTATTTGTCCGGATGTGCATTAAACATTAATCGCTAACCGGAAACTGCGCTATACGCAAACGGGTGCAACCATAGGGTATCAGCGTAATGTCCTCAACCTTTTTTGCCGGTAAATTCTCATCATACATTACACTAAAAGGAACCGGGCCAGCCATCTCGTTATATAATTGCCAGTAATCAATGCGCTTGCCTTTCGCCTTGATGGTTATGGGCGCGCTATCTGCCGTCCACGGGTAAGCGGTTTGGTTAGTGGCTTTCTCCACTTTGTAATTGGCATCGAGCTGATTATCTTCCATACTAATCAGGCCGTAATTCCAGGGGGTTGTTGGACGTACCTCGTAATAATAATTGCCATAGTTAACCGGGAACTGCTCGTTTTTCACCCGGATTACCTGCTCGCCTATTTTTAACGCATACACCAGCGGGCCCCGCTCAACCGATACAGAGTTTTCATACCAGGTATTCTTAAAAATGTGCATAGGTAAACGCAGTTCAACCACGTCACCATTTTTCCACTCCCGGTTTATTTTAACAGTCTGGTTACTACTGGCTTGTTGCATTTCCTTTCCATTTACGGTAAGCGTAGCCGTTTTACACCACGTGGGTACGCGCAAATGCAACGGGAATGATAACACCGCCTTTTTGCTACTGTAGGTAAACTTAATGGTTTCATCAAAAGGATAGTTGGTTTCCTCTTTAAATGTTACCGGTATGCCATTAGCTACAGATGCCGTTACTTCACTGGGCGAATACACTAAAGCTGCCAGCCCATTATCGGGCGTAGCATACCATAAGTTTTGCGTAAACTTAGGCCAGCCTTGGTGCATATTGGAAGTACAGCAGGCATAGCCGGTAAGTAACCCATAGCAAATATCGGTACCATTGTGGTTGGTATTAAAGTTGCGATCATGCCGGGTAAGCATCACCTGGTTGGCTTGCTGGTAATATTGGCGGTCCATGTAATTGGCAGTGGCTTGGGTTGGTAATGCATTAAACGCTATTCTTTCTAACTGATCGGCATATGCTAAATCACCGGTGATGTTCAGCGTACTTTCCAGAGAGTACATCATTTCAACAGCGGTACAAAGCTCCGAACCCTGGGTTGGGTTATTACCATGCAAGGCTTCATCAGCACCGTAAAGCCCGTGCGCCATGCCATTAAATTTGCGCAAATCAGCATAGCCTTTTTGTAAGGCTTTAACATAACGCTCCTCGGGGTGATGCTGGTAGTAAACGGCCGGCTCCTTAAAGCCTTGCGCTAAATTTACTCCATGCATTTGGCCCATCGCTGAAAGCATGTCGGTATTTAAAAATGCATGGGTATAATCATAGCCCTGTTTGTGCAGCAAATCGCCCAAATCGAGCAAAAACTTATCGCCGGTAATGTTATACAGCCAATACACCATCATCAGGTTATCACCTTCGCGGTAACGGGCCCAAAACGTCCAGTGATCGAGCGGTTTTTGAGGCAGCTCTTTTAGTTGATACTTAAAGTAATTTGTCATCAGATTAATCACCCGCTTATCCTGCGTGGCTGAGTAATATTGCTGCAATACTTTTAGCATCACCATTTTTGGCCACCAATCCCGGCTGTTATCCCGCTGTATACCGGCCTCCGGACTATAATCTTTTGCCGGACCAAAATAGCCATCGGGCTGCTGGCTCTTAATTGCCCATTCCACCCAAGGCTTAGCCTTGGCTATTAACTCTTTATCATTTAAAATATAGGCCAGCGGCAGTAAACCATCAATCCAGTAAGGGCCACGCTCCCACTGGTCGCCATCGCCGCCCAGCCAGCCGTTGCGTTTGCTCATAACCAGCGGATATAGCTTATCTAACTGACCGGTGAGCCCATCTTTTTGCCGAACCAGCATCTCGCGTAACCAGCCTTGTGGCTTAATAGCTCCTAAAGGAAGCTGCACATAAGGATTTTGGCGCAACGGAGCCCGGTTGTTCAAATAGTTTTCGGTGCCGGCTGTTTTTACACCCTGACTGTAGCTACAATAAGCAGCGCTTAGTAAAACAGCGCCAATTACGGCACTTATCAGTTTAGCTTTCATGTAAGATTATGAAAAAAGACAGATGTTGATTCATTCCGCGATTAAACACCATCCATTGATGTAACCGCACAATTTGAAATTACCATAAAATAGATGATAAAACAAAAGCGTCTGCTTTGAGGCAGACGCTTTCTGTAAGGAATGAGTTAGTTAAGCAAGCCTTGCTTGTTCAATGTAGCGGCAGCTTCGATCATCATCACCCCGCTTAATTGGATACTGAGATCGGTTGTTGTGCCTGGCTTACTTTTCCAGTCGGGACTAACCATCAGTTCCGGCCGGCTTATGCCCTGCGTATATAATGTTTGCGCATTATTCCGTAAAAACTTAATCAAGTTTGATTTATTGTATGGGGTAACGGCGGCTTCCTGAGCCAGTAAGGTAAAGTATCTCACCAAAATGCCTTTAAACAAACCGCCATCACCATTACCTTCATTTTTAAGAATTCCTTGCGGAGAAAGATCGGCATCATTCATGACTGCATTGGCTGTGCGTACGGCATCGTTCAGATAATTTATATCGTTTGTTACCTTGTAAAGCTCCAATGCGGCACCAACAAATGTACCCTGGTTGTAAGTATACTTATCTTTGGCGGTTACCGGAACCGGAGGAGTATTATCTGCTCCCTGTACATCTTTCACGCCATCCCAAACAATACCAGAGGTTGGATCAACCAGGTTACCTTTAAGCCATTGGTATAACTCTTTGGCTATCTGCAAATCGGCAGCATCTTTTTTTACACGGTATAATCTTGCCGCAAAAATGATAGCTGGTGCATTAGCAGGTGTATTTTTATTGGTGCGATCTGATTTATTCCAGGCTATACCATCACCTTGATTGTCATTACGGCCGGTTTTGATATCAGTCCATAAAGCGTTGGCGGCATCCAGGTAAGCACTTTCCTGAGTAGCTTCATAGCTGCGCAGGCTGGCTAATGCCAACCACTCCATATCATCATAAAAATCGTTAGGCCACTTGTTGCCGTTGGCTTCTTTAATACCGTTCAGCAACGTCATCATGCGTTGTTTGTACTGTGCGTTACCTGTACGCAGAAAACCATCAAGCAATACATCCAGACCGTGCGCATTACGCCAGTAGTGGAAGGTGGTATTACCCATATTATCTTCGTTAAAGTACTTCCCGTTCGAAAACACGGTATAGGTTTTATCCTGCAACGAATCAGCCAGCGATGCCCAGTTATAATTTATGGTGGCCGGCGGCGCATCATTATACAAAGGGTAGGCTTTATCTTTTAAGCAAGAACTGGTTATGCCTGTAGCGAACAGCAGCCCTGCTATTGTGCAAAGTTGAGCAATATTTTTTTTCATATTCTAAACAATAAATACCTGCATTGGGTGATACCACTCAATGCAGGTTATTGAATATTATTTTACGGTAACGGTATGAGTGTATGCAGAACCTGCTGAGCTGAAATCTAATGTAAGGTCAATAGATTTGTTGTCAACCGCTGATGCGAACTTGTACGCATAATCGAACTGTGAACCATCTACCGGGTTCAGGTAATAGTAATCTGCTTTTGAATTTGCATCAGGACGGCTATTATCTTTATTTGAGCTACCGAACCACTCTGTGCCAGCTACGCCAGCAGCATTACGCACGGCTAAACGGAACTTATAACGTTCATCGCGGCCCCAAGTTTCCACTTTGAATGCAATAGGGAGGTTAGTGATTTTCCAGATACCATTACCTATATATGGAATGTTAGCCAATACCTTACCATCAGGTGAAAACCATAAGCCTACTGATTCTATTTGGGTATTGGTAGCCAGTATTTTTTCAAACTCTACTTTGATACGATATACTTTGGCATCGCCAGTAACCGTCATTTCGCCACCCTCAACCAACTTATTACCATTGAAGGAATAGGTTTTGGCATCACCTGCCGTACCGCTGGCGAAATGATAAGTACCAGCTTTTAATTGGGTATAAGCTTCGAATACGCCGTTAGCTGTCTTTTTAAATCGAACAGCTTTAGTAAGATCAGTACCACCTTCAGTAGCCGTACCGGTAAGGTATAGATCGGTTGGTATCTCTGCAAATCCTTCCGGACGCTCAATTTCCATGATTCGTGACACGCCGGTTTTTTGTTGGTTGATACCTTTAGAAGCCCATACCGTCCATTTAATCTTGCCCTTACCTTGTGTAGCAATGCCGGCCAGTTGCGCTATTTTATTTAAATCGGCATGGCTCATGTTTAAACGATTAGCCATACCTCTTTCGTCTGACACGGTAGTATAAATAGGTTGCGAAAAGTCACCATTCTCTTTATCAAAAGCTACCTCATAATACACCAGGCCGCCATCTTCGGCGCGTGATGTTTCCCATTCAAAAAGTTGGGTACCTGCTTTAGGATCTAGTTTAATGGCGGCGTTATTTTCAGGAGCAAAAAATGTATTTACCGGCGTAACGTTAGTATGGTTAAGTTCCTTGTCTTTGTTGCAGCCTGTGCTGATGAGCGCTGTAATTGCAGTGCCCAGCGTAAATAATTTATATAAAATATTTTTCATGATTATTTTAGTTTAATGGGTTGTTGTTTAGTTACCATCCAGGGTTTTGAGTCAGGTTCGGGTTCAGGTTTCTTTCATCACGCGGTATAGGCCACAGGTAGTGCTTGCCCGGATCAAAACTGCGTTGATTAACTCTGAGGTAGCCGTTATCAACTGAAGCCGGGCCGTATTTAGCACCATGTGCCCACCCATTCAGTACATTTTCGGCTATGCGCCAGCGGCGTATGTCAAAAATGCGCAGACCTTCCATTGCCAGCTCGGTGCGACGCTCGTTTCTGATCGTATTGCGTAAAGCTGTTTGACCACCACCATTATAATTTAACGCAGCAGCATCTGTAAATCCAGCTCTGGTTCGTAAAGCTTTGATGGTTTTATCCCAGTCATCAGATGTAAATTGGTTCAGCTCATTTTTTGCCTCTGCGTACATCAATAAAACATCAGCATAACGAATTAAAATAAGATTTAAACCTGACTGAAAATTAGCTAAAGATGTTGGGTCGTAATACTTACGCAGGTAATATCCTGTTGGGGATGAGACCGAACCTGGAGCATACTCATCAGGATGATCCTTATCAGGATCTGTTCCTGGCTTTGTATAAATTGTTTTTATTTTGTTATCTGGAAGCTTCCACTGGTAGCCGTGATATACAACAGTATTTGTTAAACGCGGATCACGACTTGTATAAGGATCATTTTCGTTATATCCTGAACCAGCTTCATTTATGGCTTTACCATTGAGCATGATATAACTATTTACCAACTCCTGTGTGGGCGAAAATGAATTTAACCGAGCGCCAACTGATAGAGGTGCGTAGTCAAAGAAATTACTGTAGTTACGTGTTGTTCCCAACACGTACTGCACATCAAGCATTACTTCGCTATTATTTTCATTTTGCGGAAGGAAAAGGCCCTCATATGACGGGAACAAACTGTAAGTACCGTTACTACCACTCATCAATTGCTCACATGCGGTAACTACTTCCTGCCATCTGCCCTCATATAAAAGCACACGTGCTTTTAAAGCAATTGCGGTTCCTTTAGCTATACGTCCTTTGTCATTATCACCATAGGTTGTATTTAAAGGCAATAATTTCGTTGCTTCGTCTAATTCTGAAAGCACAAACTTGAGCACCTCAGCTCTTGGTGTGCGGCTTACAACATTTGATTCTTCGCGGGTCAGAACTTTAAGTATCAACGGTACATCGCCGAACCAAGTATAGAGCTGAAAATACTGAAAAGCACGTATAAACCGGATTTCGCCTTTCATACGATCACGAAGGGCAGCGTCCATATTGGTTACTTTATCAATATTTTCCATAAATATATTACAGGTTCTGATAGCCGCATAGTGGTTAGCCCATTCCGCTTTAAAGCGCCCGAGCGACGGATCATATATACCTGCCGCTATAGAGGCCACACCTTCGTTATCTCCGCGGGTGTTAACGGCATTATCAGACAACGCTTCGTTCAAGAAGAAATAATTGCTACTGCGACTACCATTGTTGTCATTATTATTGAACATTTGATTATATGCTGTATTAACTACTGCATTGGCTTTTTCTGCCGTTGTCCAATAATTCTCCTCTGTAAAAGCATCGGTTGGCGCTAAATCCAGCTTTTTACATGAAGCCACAGTTACCAGCAGTACCAGTAACAATGCTTTATAACTTTTTATAATTTTCATAATGTTGTTTTCTAAAATGAAACATCTAAACCAAAGCCAACATACACAGGCGTTGGATAAGACCGGCCGCTGTTTGCACCACCGGCACCTAAGTTGTTGTTAAACTCACTTGCTTCAGGATCCAGGAACTTTAACTTAGAAAGCGTCAATAAATTCTGACCTGATAAATAAGCTCTCAGATTTTGCATACCCAGCTTACCGGCTATCTTTTTAGGTAAAGTGTAACCTAACTGCACATTTTTTAAACGAGCATAAGCCGCATTAAAAATATACAGGTTAGAGCCCTGACGGAAGTTGTTCTGGTTAGATGCGCTGCCATTTGCTGCTAAACGAGGATACTCGGCATCTGGATTAGTAGGTGTCCAGAAATCGAGCTGATGCTGATACATAGTTTGGCCGTAGTTATAGTGAAACGGCTCCACCAGTTCGCCACGCAGGAAAGTACTACGGCGGCCTACACCCTGTATGAAGATATTCAGATCGAAAGCTTTATAGTTTACAGCATAGGTTAAGCCAAAAGTGTAACGTGGAAAAGGGCTACCCAGTACGAACCTGTCGCGGTCGTTAATCACGCCATCCTTATTCACATCCACATAGCGGATATCGCCCGGAGACAGGGCCAGGCCGGCCGGTTTAGGCCCGGTAGCAATTTCTTCCAGATTTTGAAAATACCCATCACGTTTCAAACCCACGTATGATTGGTAAGGCAAGCCCTCCTGCAAAATCACCTGCATTTCATCAAAGGTCTGTATCCGGGTGTTACCATCGTAACGTAATACTTTGTTTTTAGTATCACCTACATTCACGCTAATGGCATGGTTAAAGTCACGACCTTTGATACGGTAAGTGGCATTTACCTCCCAGCCTCGGTTAAGCAGCTCACCTGCGTTATAATCAGGGAAGTTTGCGCCAAACACACCTGGTATAGCGGGCGGAATTAAAATATCACGCGTATGTTTACTAAAGTAATCTAAAGATACAGTAAGCGTATTTTTCAGGAATGTAGCATCAGCACCTAAGTTAAGTGTTGCTGCACGCTCCCATCTGATATCCGGATTGGCAATATTTTGCCTTGCACCATTTACAACATTGTTACCAAATCCGTAAGCTTCGTTTAAATTGCCAAATGTGGTTATATATTGGTAATTACCCACGTTTTGGTTACCTAAGATACCGTATGAGCCCCTAAGTTTGATATCGCCAACGTTGGTGCGATATTTTTCCATAAATCGCTCCTGCGTGATACGATAACCAGCTGAAACTGACGGAAAGAATGCCGAACGATAATTTGAAGCAAACCTTGACGACGCATCAAGCCTGAAGCTAAACTCACCATAATACTTATCTTCATAGGAATAATTAGCCCGTCCAAGAACAGAATTCAGGCTGTATTCACTGGTACGTTGATTAGTATTTACTGAACTGCCTGTATTAACAATTGTTCCTGAAATTGGCGTGCCTAATTCCGGATCGGTAAGTGTTCTGAACAGTGCATTACCTTCACTTTTATACGATTCATTAGATACGCCCAGCAACACTGTGGTGTAATGCTTTTTGTTGAACACCTTGTTAAACTCCGCCAAAAACTGAGTATTAAGCAGCAAATCTTTGAAGTTTTCATCATTGGTATTGCGGTCAGCACCTGAGGTACCGCGAGGAAAGTAATTTACCTGGAAAGTGCGCGCAAACTGGTGATTGGCATTTAATGTACCGCCAAACACACCACGCAATTTCAAAAAGTCAGTTACAGCAACCTCTGCGTTTAAACTTCCAAATAAGTTATCGTTGTCATATTTACGGTAACCACCTTTTTCGAGTACCCCCAATGGGTTAAACTCGCTCAGTACATCGTTTGTAAGGTAACGGCCTTGATCGTCTTTAAGGTCGTAATAAAGTGGCACACGGCTCGCATCTACAATTAAGGTAGAGGTTGACGACGAATGATCTTTAATATTGGTACGGGCGTAAGCCAATATGCTGGTTAATTTAAGTTTACCATACTCGTTAGTTAAATTTAACCGGTAATTGTAACGTTTTAAGCCATAATCAGGTCCAACCAGGTTGTTTTCCTGATTTACGTAACCAGCAGACACGAGGTAGGTCGAATTGCTATTACCACCCGATAAACTCACGTTGTGATTTTGTTGCAGGGCGTTTTGCAGAATGGCATCCAAAAAGAATTGCTTATCACCTTGCTGTTGAAAATTCCGGATCTGCTCAGGGCTAAATATCACCGGTTGGCCAGCATTCACATTAGCCTGATTTCGTAATATCGCATTCTCGTAACCATGTATAGGTTTATAGAACGTTTTAGGAATTTGTACGCCCACCAAGCCATTATAAGCAAGTACAGGTTTGCCGTTTTTATTACCTTTTTTTGTTGTAACTAATATGACACCGTTTGATGAACGGGAACCGTAAATAGCTGCAGCTCCGGCATCTTTTAAAACAGATACGCTTTCAATATCAGATGGGTTCAGCAGGTTGATATCTCCACCAACTAAACCATCGATTACCACCAGCGGCGTATTATTACCCATAGTACCTATACCCCGGATATTGATATTGGCAGGTTGGCCGGGTTCATTGCTACGTTGCTGGATGTTAAGGCTGGGCGATGTACCCTGCAATGCCTGGGTTACATTCACAGCCGGCTTACCCTGAATAGCATTTGACGACACCTGATCTACCGCACCGGTAACCGAAGCACGCCTTTGCGTACCGTAACCCACTACCACTACCTCGCTCAGCGAGCTTTGGTTTGGAGCCAGCTTTATATCAATAGTAGCACTTCCGGTAAATGCTTTTACTTGGGCTACATAGCCAACAAAGCTAAATGTTAACGTACCCGATGGAGCTGAAACGTTTAACTGATACTTTCCATTCAGGTCAGTTGCGGCACCTTGCTGGCTGTCTTTAACCCTTACATTTACGCCGGGTAACGGTTCGCCTTTCTCATCAACTACGGTACCCTGTAAACGGGTGGTTTGCGCAAATCCATTCAGCACACTGCAGGTTAATAAAGCTACCAACATAACAGTTGTTTTTACCCACCTTAACGGTGCCGATCTGGATGAATTAATTTTGTAAGTAAAAATTCTCATAAATTACATCATATAGGTTCAATAAGATTTTAAGGACTGATTTTGGTTAATCATCAATGCGAGACATGTTGATTACTGCCTGATTTATAGAAAAAACAACAGCAAAATGCCAACAAGCCTCCGGCTTCCATGAGCAAATGGGTACAGGTTTCATAAAAATTAGTTAAATGATTATTACTACAGATTAGTAATTGGTTACTGGCACCAAATATAAAAACTAAATTGTTTTAGCAAGCAATGAAACTTGGTTTTTATCAAACTTTCAAAAAGAATGGATTTCTTTTAAAATTAACGAAGAGATAAACGTATTTAACAGTTAACAAGCATATTGATATGCTTGTTAACTGTCAGTGAGTTTCTGCGGATAGTGATTAAGAGGCTTGCGCTTGCCTATACTCTTACTTTGTAAAACTTAACCGCAAAAGCAAATATCACGGCATAGCAAATAATTGGCAAATAATAGGCTGTGGCCACATCATGATTGGCTACGAGGCCCATAAGCAGCGGGAAGAATGCCCCGCCAACAACACCCATTGAAATGAATGAAGACGCCTGCTGTGTTTGTGCACCCAGGTTTTTGATACCTAAACTAAATATAGTTGGAAACATAATGCTGAAAAAGAAATTGATCATCAGCAAGGCAATAAACGATGCCCAGCCCCAGCTTTGCGCAACAATTAAACACATAATTATGCTACCGGCTGTAAATAGTGCCAGCAACTTATTAGGTGCAATAAAACGCATTAGTGCTGTACCGGCAAAACGACCTACCAGCATCAGACCCATAAATACGAAACCCATGTAAGCACTTGCCTCTCTATCGCCCATGTGCATTTTTTCATGACAATAGTTCAGAAAAAAAGCCCACGTACCAGATTGTGCAGCTACATTGAAGAGTTGCGAAATAGCAGCCCAAACGAAGTGTCTGTTTTGAAATAACTTTTTAGAAGGCACAGGCACTTCCTCTACATCAAAACCTTGTGTAATCGGCGCATGCGGATCAACCAAAGCAGGCACTTTTACAAAAGAGAATGAAATGGCAACTACTGTCACTAAAACGCCTATAATGATATAAAGTATTTTAATCGAATCCAACCCGGCTTCTGTGCTTTCGCCGCCGTTTCCAAACACGAAAAAGCCACCGATAAGCGGGCCAAGCATCGTACCTAACGCATTGAACGATTGTGCAAAGTTGATACGCTGATCGCTGGTTTCCTGATGGCCGAGCGATGCCACAAACGGGTGCGCTACAGTTTCAAGCGTAGACAAGCCACATCCTACAATAAACAACGCAAGCCTAAAAAAATTAAATGATTGTGCATTGGCTGCCGGCACAAACAAGAATGCACCGATAGCAAATAAGGATAGCCCCAGCAATACACCACTTTTATAACCAAATCGCTTCATAAATAAACCAGCTGGTATACCCATTACAAAATAAGCCCCAAACACAGAAAACTGCACCAGGCCCGACTGCGCTTTGGAAACATGTAACACTTCCTGAAAGTGTTTATTCAATACATCAGATAAAGAAATGGCAACGCCCCAAAACATAAAAAGGGAAGTTACAAACACAAGCGTAACTAAAAACTTCTTGTCGGTAAAAGTAGGTTTGATAGTAGTCATGAAGTAGGTTATAATTGGTTAGTAAGCCAACATCAATAATATTGGCTTACAGCAGTTTGCTTTTGCAAGATAAAAAAAGACTGTTTATTTTATATTCTTTACCTGTTCTAAAACAGCGTATATTTCAATCATGGCACCTTGATCAATCAGGCGCTTTTCCGGCCTGTTTCCTACAAGATTATTGGCATCACGTTCTTTTTCCCAAATCTGGTCCGCATCCTGTCTGAAAAAATCGATCCATTCGCGGTTTTTATCGATTTTGTAAAGCTCTACATAACCGCGAAGCATTACAGCATTAAACCAATATTCGTTAGGCAAGCGGCCATTCTTAAAGAAATGCGCTTTACCTGCTTTAGCTACACGCTGAGCCTCTGCTAAATATTTTTTATCTTTAGTAATGTTGTACAGCAACGCAGCAGATTGCAGCATAGTGCCGGTATTATACGTGTAAGCAGCTTTGGCCAGCTCCATCGACGGCAGTTTAATATTGTCATAATAAACACCTTCGGGTGCTTGCAAGTGTTTTTGGGTCCAGTTATAAATATCGAGAGCCGTTTGCAGATACTTTTTATTTTTAGTGGCTTTGTACAGTTGCAACGCTACCAGCACACCGGGCCCGTTTGAGCAGGTATTTTTAGTCGTTTTATCCTTTTCGCGCCAGTAAATACCACCTCCTGCAACGGTATCCAAACCGCCCAGCATAAAACGGTAAATCATCTTGGTGGTATCTATATACTTTTTATCGTGCTTGCGCTTATAGGCATCCATAAAGGCAATAGCAATCCACTGATTGTCATCATAATACAGGGTAGTGGTTTTCTCTTTAACCACATAATCCTGATACGCCGGATATGGCACACCTGGCCGGTAATATTGCGCAATAGCTTTTTCGACCGGCAACATGTAACTCTTTTGCGGTTCCAACACTTCCATTTCGTTAGCCGCCTGTATGTAAGCACAAAGGGGCCACAGGTACGAATGCGGATGCTCGTTTTTAGCCGGATCGGTAGTTTCAATATACAGATCGCTCTTCGAATCTTTGAGGTGCGTGTTAATAGCCTTATATAAATCCTTTATATGGCTTTTGTAAGGTGAGGTTTGCGCCTCGGCCCTATGGAAACCAACAGTTGCTGCCAGTATAATTATTGCTTTAAAGTAGCTTCTCATATCAGTTTTTTAAAATACGGGGAATCATTTTTTATGCAGGATAGCCACATAACCACCACCTGTTGTCATATTAATTTTCACTTTGGAATTCTTGTTTACCTCTAAAGTTTCCATTTTGAAATCCTTAGCGTTCTTATCGGCGTTGGCACCATCTTTCCATACCTGCATGGTGTAATTACCATCGCCCAGGAATGAGAGATCAAGATTTAATTCACGGGCGCTCCAGTCTGTCATGGAACCAATATACCAATCATTGTTAGGTGCCTGACGTGCCATGGCTACATACTGCCCTACGGCACCTGCCAACGGAACGGTTTGCTGCCATACAGTAGGCACGGCTTTCAGAAACTCCATACATTCCGGTTCGCGGTAGTAGTGTGTAGGTATGTCGCAAAGCATTTGCAACGGGCTTTCGTAAATTACATACATAGCCATTTGATTGCAGCGTGTACCCAGCGTCATGGGTTCGGACGGTACAGCGGCGAAGTCATTTTTTTGCACATTGATCATGCCGCCCGGCGTGAAATCCATAGGGCCGGCCGCCATGCGAATGAAAGGCAAAGTGGCCGTATGCGGCGGATCGATACCTGCTGCAAATTTGGTATTCTCATTACCCATTACGCCTTCCGACGTCATTACGTTCGGGTAAGTTCTGCTCCAGCCGGTAGGTTTATACGCACCATGAAAATCAACCAGCAGTTTTCGCTTTGCAGCGGCCTGGGCCACTCTTTCATAGTAGTTTACCATATCCTGATCGTCGCGCTGCATAAAATCAACCTTGATACCTTTAATGCCCCAACGTGCAAAGGTATCCAGCGCCATGTCCAATTGCTTATCTAATACCACCCAGCTGGTCCATAGCAGCAGGTTTACCCCCTTGCTTTGTGCATATTTGGAAAGCTCCTCTACATTAATGTCTTTTACCTGCTTCATCAGGTCGCGGGTATCGCACCATCCTTCATCAAGCAGTACATACTCGATGCCGTACTTAGAGGCAAAGTCAATGTAATATTTGTAAGTATTGTTGTTGATACCGGCTTTAAAATCAACGCCGTAAATGTTATTGTAATGCCACCAATCCCACTGTACTTTGCCCGGTTTCACCCAGCTATAATCGCCGGTTGACGGGCGGCCCAGTAAATAGGGTAACTGGTTGGTTAAAATATCCTGATCGGCTTTGGCCACCATCAGAATACGCCATGGAAATTCCTGTGCACCGTTTACCTGCGCAATGAAACTTTCGCGGCTAACTACTTTTTCATCACGGTCGCCTTCAATTTTCTTTTCTTTTGGGTAGTGTGGAAAAACAGCCCGCAAACCGCCTTTGCCATTGCCACGAACCCACATACCGGCATAATTAAACAAACCGGCCTCGGTTAATAGCACCTTAGTGCCGCTTACATCAAACAGCACAGGTAAACTGGCCAGCTTTTGCGGCGTAATCTGGCTTACTGCGTAATTTTTATACTTGCGCTCATTGTGCGAATAAAAACCATCCTCTTCAGGATACCATGCTTTTGCGCCATCTGCAAAATTTAGTGCAGCCTGCTCATCCAATACCTTGTACACCTTTTTGCTGTTGTTAATCCAGTGCCATGCCACGCCATTATTATAAGCGCGCCACTCCAACGATACCCCATTACTGAAATCCAGGTGCAACTGTGAATAATTGTCGGCAACGGTTTTGCTTTTTTGCCATACTACCGGACTCAGATTGCCTTGATGCTTAGTTTGAGCAGTTTTAGTTACCTTCCAGCCCGAAGCACTATCGGCATCGGTTTTAAAACTTATTGCTGATGATGCAGCAAGCGGTTTACCGTTTTGCGAAAGCTGATAATAAATACTGTCTGCAACAGACAACTCTACTTTAATAGACTTGTCGGGCGATGTAAGTACGTACTTCTTTTGTGCAAAACCGGCTGCTGATAAAAGCACTAAGCTACCGATCAATATGGCTCTGGTAAATTGCATAGAGGCTAATTGGTTAGTTTAAGCAGTGATAAGGTTTAGGTTTAAATAGCTTTTAGCTTAATAACTGCGGTTTAGTTTGATACGTTTTCCATAAAAACTCACCAAATATGGTATTGGTCCATGCAAACCAGCTACGGGTAAATTTGGCTGGATTATCTTTATGGAACGACTCGTGCATAAAGCCGGTATCACCATGCGTTTTTTGCAGCGTTTGTATACAGTACCTGATCTCGTTATCATCAGTACTGGTAAGCCCACGGGCAATAATACTCAATGGCCAAATCATATCTTTACCAATGTGTGGACCGCCTATGCCCTCGCCTGCTGTTCCTTTGAAGAAGAACGGGTTATCTTCTGAAAGTAAAAGCTTACGGGTATTCTGGTAAATCTCGTCATTCAAATCAACAGCTCCTAAATAAGGCAATGCCAGCAAGCTCGGAATGTTAGCGTCATCCATAATGTTATAACTGCCAAAGCCGTTTACCTCATAGGCATAGATTTTACCATATTTAGGGTGCGATGCAATAGCATGCTCTTTCAAAGCCTGCTCTACTTCGGTAGCCAATGCGCTTAATTCGGTTGCCGTAGCACTATCCTTAGCGATAGTAGTCATCATCTCGGCAGCCTGCTTTAAACTAACTACAGCAAAAAAGTTAGATGGTATCAGGAACGAGTAGATAGTAGCATCATCACTCGGGCGGAATGCCGAGCAAATTAAACCCACGGGTTTAACTGGGTATCCGTATCCATTCATAGGCACACCATCAGTAGCCCACGCTGTTTTGCGCTGAAACGAATAAGGCCCGTCGCCGTTTTTGCGTTGCTGCTCTTTAAACGTTTTCAGAATGTTTTTAACGGCTTGCTGCCAGGTTGCATCAAACGGGCGGGTATCACCTGTACTTTTCCAGTAATGGTAAGACAAACGTACCGGATAGCACAGGGAGTCGATTTCCCATTTGCGCTCGTGCAGGCCCGGCTTCATCTGCGTTAAATCGTGCGACCACTCGCCTACTTTATTGTCATCATCATAAAAGGCGTTTGCATACGGATCTTTATTGATGCACTTTGCCTGGCGGCTAATTACACCGGCAATCAGGTCTTTTAAATGTGCATCCTTGTTGATAAAGGTTAAGTAAGGCCATACCTGTGCCGTACTATCGCGCAGCCACATAGCATCAATATCACCTGTAATTACATAAGTATCAGGCCGTCCGTCTTTGCTGGTATAGGTAACGGTGGTATCCAGTGTGTTAGGGAAGCAGTTATTAAACAACCAGGCCAGCTCTTTATTTTTTACGTTTTTGCCAAACTCAGCAATAGCTTTCTCAATAGCCTTACTGGTAAACTTACGTTGAGCAGGTGCAACACGCACCACTTTAAAATCGGGTGCCAGTGCTAATGATTCTAAACTACCCAGCGTAAGGGCGCCAGCGCCGGCAATACTTGTGTTTCTTAAAAAAGTACGTCTTTTCAAAGGATGTTCAATTTAGATGATGAATACAGCAGGCCACGCAACGGCATGCTTATTGGTTAGCTTAAATATATAATTAATTGAGTAATTGCCTTAAACGATAGTATACCAATTTTCAACAATCAATAAGAGACGATAGTTTAATCAGCCCTTGCTCACCCTTACTTTTGGCTACACCAACCGCCTGTAATACCTACACCGGCCTGCTCGTCAATACTATATTACTCAGAATAATTACTATAGGTTTATAATCACAGCAAATATGTAAAACGTTTTAGCTATTACAAAGGATTAGATCAATAATTTTCAAATAAGTAATTCTTAAAAATGAATTCTTATTTAGATAATGATGACCGACGCAACATAAATGATGTAGCCAGCTCAATCTTATGCTGTGTTTTATCGGTATCAGTTTGTGCAAGCCGGGTTAACAATAAATTAATGGCATGCTCGGCAATTTGCTCGGTAGGCTGCGAAATACTGGTGATAGATGGCGTATGGAGTTCAAACAGTTCGTAATCATCAAAGCTGATGATACCCATCGTTTGCAACATTTGATGATCCCTGGCCGCCATAGCCTTTAGTCCGCTTACACACAAATAGTTTGTTGCAAAAAGTATCGCATCAAGCTGCGGCTGTTTATCTAAAAATCCAGATAGCTGCTGCATGGCCTGTATACTGCTCTCATAAGCCACCTCCTCAACAACTGCATTCAGCCCGTTTGCCTGAATTGCTTTTTGATAACCTAAAAGGCGGTCGGCCATTTGCGGCTGCTTTGAATCGATAGTAACAAAAGCTACGTTTTTATAACCATTATCAATCAGGTGCTGTGTAGCCGTGTAAGCACTGCGCTCGTTGTCAATCACTACATAATCGGCCTCAACACCGGTTGCATAGCGGTCAATTTGCACTACCGGCCTGCCACTGTCTATCAGGCTTCGAATATCGTCTTCAATACCTTCGGGCGGCACAATAATGTAACCATCCACGTGGCGTTCACGGTACATCATAATCAGCTCACGCGCTTTTTCTGTATCGTTGCCGGTGCTACTATAGATAATTTTATAGCCGTTCTGGTACGCATTGGCTTCAATGGAGCGGGCTATTGCCGAAAAGAACGGGTCGGAAATATCTTCTACCAGCAAGCCTATGGTGTTGGTTTTGCCTGTGCGTAAGCTGCGGGCGAGTGAACTTGGCTTGTAGTTTACCTCCTGCACAAAATCCATCACCTTTTTCACCAGTGCTTCGCTGATCCGCTTTTCCTTTGCCCTGCCATTCAGAATAAAGGATACGGTTGTAATAGAAATACCTAACTGATTAGCGATGTCATTAATAGAAATTTTCTTCTTCACTGGTAAGGAATCTGGGTTTGTGGGCTAATTTAGCAACTTTAACACAGTTAGCAATTTATCTGATTCAAAAGTGTTACATACCTACCAACCAATGACAATCGGCAAGTAAAAGTTAGTGCTAATAAGAAAGCCCCTGCATAATGCAGGGGCTTTTTGCCTACAATAAATTAAGCAATATATTATTTATCGTTTACAGATAATGAGTAAGGTGCATCTGCACTGCTGGTACCCTTAGCCGTATTTGGCGTAGCCTGCATTTTTACATTAATGGTTGCCCCTTGCTGTAATGCACTGTGGCTGATCCAGTTTTTGCTATAAGGCTTGCCGTTATATAAATAGTTGCCCACATAACGGTTAGTAGCGCTGTTACCGGCAGCATTGATAGTTACGGTTTTACCGTTTTCCAGCTGTAACGTAACCTTTTTGAACAATGGCGCACCTAAAACATACTGATCGGTTGCAGGGCATACGGGGTAGAAGCCTAATGATGAGAAGATATACCAGGCAGAGGTTTGTCCGTTATCCTCGTCGCCACAGTAACCATCAGGGGTTGCTTTGTACAAACGATCCATCACTTCACGTGCCCAGTATTGAGTTTTCCAGGGCTGGCCTGCATAGTTATACAGATAAATCATGTGCTGAATAGGCTGGTTACCGTGTGCGTACTGGCCCATGTTCATGATCTGCATTTCGCGGATCTCGTGGATAACGCCACCATAGTAGCTGTCATCAAAAACCGGCGGCATAGTGAATACCGAATCCAGTTTACTAACAAACCGTTGCTTACCACCCATCAGGTCAATTAAGCCCTGCACATCATGAAAAACCGACCATGAGTAGTGTAAACTGTTACCTTCAGTAAAGGCATCGCCCCACTTAACCGGGCTGAATGGCGACTGGAAGCTGCCATCTTTATTTCTGCCACGCATCCAACCGGTTGCCGGATCGAACAGGTTTTTATAGTTGTAGGATCTCTTTTTGTACAGAGCCAGTTCAGATGCAGGACGTTTAAGCATTTTGCCTAATTGATAGATAGTAAAATCATCATAAGCATACTCCAGCGTACGGGCGGCATTTTCGTTGATTTTTACATCATATGGCACATATCCTAAATCGTTGTAATACTTAACACCATAACGGCCAACTGCCGACATAGGGCCTTCATTGTTGGCACCGTGCAGCAAAGCTTCGTACAGTTTATTGATATCATAACCACGCAGGCCTTTCACATATGCATCTGATACTACCGATGCAGAGTTGTTGCCCACCATAATATCGGCATAACCCGGGCTTGACCATTCAGGCAACCAACCACCCTCTTTGTAATCATTCAGCAAGCCTTCTTGCATCTCTTTGTTTACAGAAGGGTAAACCAGGTTTAGGAACGGATACAACGCTCTGAACGTATCCCAAAAACCGGTACCCGCAAACATATAGCCCGGCAAGGTTTTGCCGTTGTAAGGGCTGTAGTGAACAGGTTTGCCTTGCTTATCCAACTCGTACAGCTTATTAGGGAACATCACCATGCGGTACAGGCATGAATAGAAAGTACGCATCTGATCAATGCTGCCACCTTCTACTTTCAAGCGGCCCAGAGTTTGGTTCCACGCTTTTTGTGCCTTGTTAAGCGTTGCATCAAAGCTATCATTACCTAACTCGCGTTGCAGATTAAGCTCGGCCTGCTCGGCACTGATGAATGATGAAGCTACACGCAGATGCACCTTCTCACCGTTGCGGGTTTTAAAGCCTACAATGGCGCCCAATTGCTTGGCTGTAATTTCTAACGAATCACTGGCCAGGGTTTTTCCGTGGAAAGTTCTGGCAAGTGTAAACGGCTTATCACTGTAAATAACAAAGTAGTTTTTGAAGTTAGACGGCAGCGGACCGCGTGCATAACTGGTAGTGTAACCTACAATCTTATTTTGCTGAGGAATTATTTGTATGTGCGAACCTTTACCAAAAGCATCAACCACAATAAAAGCGCTGTCGGCTTTAGGGAAGGTGAGCTGGAACTGGGCAGCACGCTCTGTAGCAGTCAATTCGGCTTTTACGTCCATATCGGCCAGGTACACGCTGTAGTAATGCGGCTTGGATATCTCGGCTTTGTGACTGAACCAGCTGGCGCGATCTTCCTGCGTGAAACGCATATGGCCGGTTACCGGCATAATAGCAAACTGGCCATAATCGTTCATCCACGGTGATGGCTGGTGGGTTTGCTTAAAGCCATTGATCTTGTCGGCATCGTAAGTATACTGCCAGCCGCTACCCATTTTACCGGTTTGCGCTGTCCAGAAGTTCATGCCCCAAGGCACGGCTACTGCTGGGTAAGTGTTACCGTTTGAGAGGTCGGGCTTGGACATGGTACCCATCAATGGGTTCACCAAATCGGCGTAATTGGTTCCTCCACCCGTTGTTTGGGCCGAGGTTAGCTGTTGGCTGGCTAATAATGTAATTATAGTCAGTAACTTCTTCATGTAAAATATGGATTGGTATTAGTTGTTAAAAAATGATTGCACAGGTGGCAAGGCGCTGGTACCGGTAGCCCATTTCTGATTGGGCTTACTGCCCATCACAAATTCGAGCTTACCGCCCTGCATTATTTGCTGCTGTGTAATATAGGTTTTATTGTAAAGTTTACCGTTTAATTTTACCGATTGGATATAGCAATTAACCGTAGATGCATTTTGCGTACTTACCGCAAAGGTTTTACCATTATCCAGTTTGATACCCGCCTGCTTCAACACCGGCGAACCGATCATGTATATACCACTGGCCGGGTTTACCGGGTAAAAGCCCATCGCACTAAATATATACCATGACGACATCTGTCCGCAATCTTCATTACCTGAATAACCCGATGATGAATTGTTATACAGCTCATTCAGTACTTTGGCTACGTATTGCTGGGTTTTCCAGGGCTGGCCTACATAATCGTATAAATAAGCTACGTGGTGGCTTGGCTCGTTACCATGTGCATACTGGCCAATAAAGCCTGATGCATTACCGTTTACCTCGCCGGGCAAATCTTTCAAGGAGAAAAATTTATCCAGTTTTTGGATAAAAGGCTGATTACCGCCTACTAACTTCACTAAACCTGGTACATCCTGCGGCACATACCAAAAGTATTGCCAGGCATTACCCTCGGTGTAAGGATTGCCGCCATTGCCGCCATATTGCAGCGGGTTAAAAGGCGAAAGCCATTTGCCATCCTTATTTTTAGCCCTAAAGAAACCGCTTTGCTTATCGTACAAATTAGCGTAAAAGGCAGAGCGTTGCATAAAATGATTATAATCCTGCGTTTTACCCAGCTTTTTAGCGAGTTGGGCTACGCACCAGTCATCATAAGCCATTTCGAGCGTAATGGAAACGGATTGCGACTGCAGATCTTCGGGAATGTATTTGTATTTTTCCCATACACCAAACGGTGAGCCGGGATGATCCAGCATGGATGAGCCTTTAACTGCCTCATAAGCTTTTTCCAGATCAAAACCTTTGATACCTTTCAGGGCTGCATCTACAATTACCGGGATGGCGTGGTTGCCTATCATACAATAATTTTCGTCGCCCCATAATTGCCAGATGGGTAAATAACCGTAGGTATTGTACTGGCGCATCATGCTGTTCACAAAATCAGCAGTACGGTCGGGCTGTGTTAATGTATACAGCGGGTGTGCCGCACGGTAAGTATCCCACAAAGAGAAAGTGGAATAATGCTTTTTGTCTTTAGCATTTTGTATGGTAAAGTCGCTTGCCTGATAGTCGCCATTAACATCGGCCATGTTGTTGGGCTGTGTAAAGGCATGGTACATACCTGTGTAGAAAATCTCTTTCTGTATAGGCGTACCTTCAATTTCAATTTTGTGCAGTTCTTTTTCCCACTGGGCATTAGTTTCTTTAACCGTACCGTCAAAATCCCAGTCAGATAGTTCGGCTTTCATATTTTCACGGGCATTTTCTACACTTACCGGTGATAGGGCTACTTTAACCAGCAGTTGCTGTTGTGATTGCGTATCAAAATTAAGGGCAGCTTTGATGTTGGTGCCATTAACCAGAGGCAGGCCCTGGTAAGATTTACTGCCCTCGAACATGACGTTGCTTACAATGGGCTGCGAAAACTCGGCTCTGAAATATACCTTACGTAACCGGGCCCATCCTGTTAGTATGCGGTAGCCTTCGATGGTTTTATTATCCACCATTTTAATTTCGGCACCGATAATACGGCATGACCAGTAAGTACGCTTTTTATCTAAGGAGTGATTAAGGTCAAGAATTACATGCGCATCTTTACCTTTAGGGAAAGTATAGCGATGGATACCTACGTGGCTTGTGGCGGCCAGTTCGGCATTGATGCCATAATCCTGTAGCATTACCTGGTAGTAACCTGGGCGGGCCTGCTCCTGGCTGTGCGAAAAGCGGGAACGGTAACCGCTGCCCGGCGTTTCGGCTTTACCTGGCACGGCCTTAATTTCGCCGGTGGTTGGCATCAGCAATATATCGAACAAGTCGGCAACGCCGGTACCGCTTAAGTGGGTATGACTAAAACCTGTGATGGTTTTGTCGTTATAATCATAGCCTGATGCCGGGTCATCCGGTGCATCACGCGTATCGGGACTTAATTGTACAAAACCAAATGGCACTGTAGGGCCAGGAAAGTTACTGCCCGACAAGCTGTTCTTATTTACAGCGCCGGTGCCAATAAACGGGTTAACATAGCGGGTAAGCTTCCCGTCTTTTTGCTGGGCTTGCAGAGATGAGGCTATCAGCAGCAAGCCAGCAAGAAGAGCTTTGTTCATATATCTGTAATTAGTTAAATGTTACGCTGTTGAATAAACGCCGGCAGGTATAAGCAGCACTTCTTCCCTATTCTCTGTAATCAGTTTATACATCCGTTTGCCGGAGTTGGTAAAACGTTTAACCAAATTACGGTTTATTTTTCCAATTATTCTCAAGTAACTTCATAAAATATCCGCCAACCACACTGCGGGCCTGAAAGCCAACCATTTTACCATCCTTGGTTTCATGCCAATCGCTCAATGGTACGCGCGATGGTGTTTCCATAGCAAACTTGTGAATGGGTTCAATAAAAGCTTTAAAATCTTTATTATTATCGGCCAGCGTAGCGGTCCATATAATCCAATCAGACTTGGTATAGGTTTTACGGCTATCCAACGGCAAGCCGTAATCATTCTGCTTTTTTAGGTAATAGTTAATCTCTTTTTTATAAACCTCTTTCGGGAACAAATCCAGGTCCAGCACTTTATCCCATACCAGGTTATATTTCTGGCTCCAGGTATCGGGCTTTTCAAACACCAGCGAGTAGTGGTCATCGGCGGCAGCCAGTTGTTGCCATTTGGCGGCCATTTCCTGGGCGGCTTTACGGTAACTTGCCGCAACATCTTTATAACCTAACTGACCGGCTAACTGTGCATAACCACCTACGGCTACAATGGCTTTAACAGAAAGGTTGGCATTGCGTGCCAGGTGGCCGGCAAAATCGTCGGTACACAACTGGTTAGCCGGATCCAGACCGGCAGCCAGCAGGTATTTAGCCCAGCGGGTAAGTTCTTTCCAGTGTTTACGGGCATATTCGGCATTACCTTCGGCTTTGGCAATGGCAGCAGTCAGGATAATCATATTACCTGATTCTTCTACCGGCATATCTTCACCGTAGGTTTGGCCGTTGGCCAATGGGTAAGTGCCCAAATCGTGCGCAGCAAAATCTTTATTCCATTTGCCGCTTTCGCTGTAATAGAAAATACCGTTCAGCATACCTTTCAACAAATCCGGGTTGTATATCAGGAATAAAGGCGCTGACGGATAGGTTACATCAACGGTGTTGATGGAGCCATTACTAAAGTTTTCTTTTGACAGGAACAGCAAACCAGCATCGGGGCTTTTCACTAAATGGTGCGCAGAGATAGCCTGGCGGTAGGCCAGCACGCACAGATCGGCATATTGCTCGCCACCTGCGTTTTTAGTGGTTTGATAAATGCTTTTATCGAAAGCATCACATTTATTCAGGATGGCTTTGTAGCCGGTTGATGCAGCAGCCAGTTCTTTTTCGATGGTAGTGCCTTTTGTATTTTTCCACCAGGGTTTCAGATTTTGTTTAAAGAACTGAACAGCGTAAATATCATCGTAGCCCAGCATCACATACTTGGTTACGGCCGTTTTGCCAATAGTACCAAACGGAATAACCGTGTTCAGCATCAACTGACGGCCCTGTTTAGCAGTGGTAGTGGTTTTGCCTTCAAAAAATGACGGAACCGCATCACCTGCCGAAGTGATATATTGTGCTACGCCTGCTGCACGTGGAGCAGCCACATACATATATCCCCAGTCAATACGTATATCGTCTCCTTTTTTCTGCAGAACAGGTTGCTGGGTAGTACCTGCTTTTAACATGGCTAACTGGCCCGATGTATACTGCTGTGCCGCCACTTGTTGGGTTGGCTTATCAACAGCGACACTGCTTGATGCGCCAAAAAACACACTTACTTTATGGTTTTTACCATCTCGCGATTTCACCTGGTAGCTTACATAAGATACCGGTCTCGACATCAGGTTCAGGTCATTCATCAGCAGCGGTGAGGTAAAGGTTACCTGCAGGTCAACCGTTTTACCACAGGTAAACGCGTATACGGTTTGGGTAGCTTTTACGGTAACATCTTTTTGTTCGGCAGTTTGGATGCGGTTACCCACACGCTCTTTCACCAAATCGGCCAAACCGGCATCTAGCGATGAGCCACCGGCCGTGTTGGTACAATGGATAGCCATTACGTTACGACCTTTTTTAAGCAGTTTGTTATATTTTTCGTCAAGCGGAATGTAATCGTAATCGCTGTTCCAGCCTTCACGGTCATAAATGCGGCTGCCGTTCAGGTAAATCTCGATATTGTCATCGTGCAGCAGTTTTAGATAAAGCTTATTTACCTCGGTGTTGGTCAGGTTAAATTCTCTACGTATCCAGATATCTTTCACCCATACCGTAGGATAACGATCCTTACTATCACCAAAAGGGCCGGTGCCCTGCTGCCATTGGCTGTCATTATAGTCAGCGTCAGACCAATTGCCCGATGGCTTGGTTTGCGTGTAGCGGCATTGGTAAGGCTTTTCGTCTGATGCAGCGGCCAGTGTACGGTATACGTTAGGCTCTTTGCCTAAAAAGCGGTATACTTCATTATCTACCTTAACAAGGCCGATAAGGGGCTGATCGGCTCCGGTCCAGTGCTTGGTAATGGAACTGTTCAGCGAATCAGACCCCGACCAGATACTGAAATACGTGTGATGTGTTACCAGCGGAAAAGAAGGTGCATGTTTTACCTGGCTGAATGCCACATGCCCCGTTATCATCAAAATGAGGTAACAAAGTAGGCGTAAATTTTTCATAACATAGGTTTTAGAAGGGGTAAAGTTAATTTTCATTTTCGTATTGGTTACATTTACCATGTAATTTTTACGTTCACGCCATTACTGTTATTCTCGAACTGCACGAGGCAGGTGTTACTTGCAGCATCCCATTTATAATCCAATCCTGTAGTCAGCTGCTTACCCTCTACACTGGCCTTGACGCTTAATGGTTTTCGCGGCAATAATATCCGCATTACGTTATGCGTATTTGCCGGGCTTTTGGCCAAAAACGAATAGCTGTTTGTAGTATTACTTTCCCGATACACACGTGCAGCAGCAGCCAGCACGGCAGGCTTTGCAGGGTTGTGCACCTGTTTCAGATTATATAGGAAGGCCTGCTCACCGGGCTGAACTACCTTTTGGGTTAATACGGGGAGTTGCGGATCAAACAGATCAATAACCGGCCCTTTAATTTGCAAAGGCGTTGTGCTCGAGCTTTCATCCAGCACACTGGCTATAGTATACGGGCCACGCTGTAGCATAAAGTAGTTCTTTTGCTGTAGTTTACCGGCATGCGCGTACTGCTCGTAAGCTTTGGCTATCCGGGCGAGGTAATCTGCATCCTGTCCGGCTTTCAGCACCAGTTCTTTAGGGTCCTGTCTAACAATCTCTATCCTGCCCTTTCCGTAGGTATGAGTACTTTGCTTTGAGGATTCAGCAACATGCAGTAGTTTAAACAAATGCTCTGCCGGTGCCTGGTAGTGGTTAGCACCGCTGTTCCACCATTCTTTTACGCTTTGGAACGGATCGTTATCACGGCCGTAATAAATGAGCGTGCCACCTTGTTTTACCCAATCTGCCAGCTTGCTGTGTACCTCTGCAGACAGCGGCTTCATATTGCTATAACTCATTATCAGCACCTTTATGCCGCTCAGGCTGCCGGGGCTACTTAGGTTTTCCATGTGCACGGTTTGTACCGGCACGCCCCTTTTTAACAACGGCAATGCCATACCATAAAAGTTGGATAGCAGCGGATCATCATACCCTTTATGCAATGGAAAACGTTGAAACATCATAGAATTGCCAACCAACACCGCAATGCCTTGCGAGCCGTTAACTTTATTGGCAGATACCGGCATGCTGTTTAATGAATTAATCATCACCTGCATTTGCGTTGCATAGGCCGGCGATATGGGCACCCGCTCAGTGCTGCCTTCCAGCTTAAATTTGCCGTTGTAAATACGCCCAGGCCAGGGCATCACTTCGTAATTGCCTACGGTTGGGTACAGCAACTCTGCCGTGAAAGTAGCTTGATAATTACGTTTGTAATCATTCCAGGTTTGCGGCCGGTCTTCAATAGGGTCGGTAAGCAGGTACATTTTGCGGCCGGTTGGCGCCGTCATGGAAATCATGGAGCCGTATTCCAGAAATGCGTTTTCAAATACACGTTCCTTTTTAACGCCATTATAATAAATCGCAGAGCGCGACGTGCCTGTCCAAATTTGTGCAATGTAGCCGTCCATATCGGGCAGGTTGGCTAAACTGGCCTCCGGGCTTACAATATCCCAGGATGAGTAGTTGATTAAAGAGTGTGTAGGCACATAGCATTTCACCTCCTTACCTATACTGCGGCTATAGCTTTTGGCATACTGAAATACATCTTTCAGTGCATTATAATACAAATGATATTTGAGCTTGGACGACAGGTAAGTGGCTTCGGGCGACTCATGCTGCGGCATCCAGGCCGAGCTGTAATATTTAGCCCATTCTTTTTTGAACGATTCGCTATAACCGGCACGTGCCCAATATTCGGGTTCTTCCAGATAAATGGCTGTTACGCCAGCATCAATCGCTCTTTTTACATGCGATTTAATGTAGGTAAGGTAAGATGGCGATGGCACCACGTAAGGCACCCACTTGCCATGCCAAATAGTATCGCCGTTCATTTGCACCTGGCTATCTTCCCAGTGTGTTTTGCCGTCAAACTTGCCTGTAAAGTAATCCTGATACTGCCCCCAGGCAATGCCCGTCATAAACTGTACGTTATAGCCATGATCGCGCCAGCTTTTAACACGGCCTTCAAAGTTGCCTCCGGCATCGTTAATACCATATACCATAGCAACATCCGAACGGATATCATAACTGGCATCCCAGCCATCGGCCGACTGGAAACTGGTTTTGGATTTATCCGCAGGTGCTTTCTTAGTTATTTGTGCCCTCATTTGCCCTGCACATAATAAGGCAACGGCTGATAGTAAAAGTGCTCGGTTAATCATATCTGTTGCTTATTTTTCGGGAGGACATAACTGCATAAAGGCTACGATACTGCTGGCTTCATAGGATTGAATATCGCCCGATGGACACACAGCTGCATAGTTACGATAAGTTAGCCCCCGCTTTACATCACGATGATTCCAGCCAGCATTTATATTTTTTTGTATCCAGGGCAGGTATTGCGTTTGGCCGGCATCATTTACCAGGCTCATTATATATTGCGCAAATATGGCCTTCAGCACGCCTTGTTCGTTCCAATCGCCTTCGGCAGGTAAGATACCGTTGGTGCTTACACTGTTCATCGTATAATCGGCAGCCAGTTTGGCATCGGCCAGGTAGCTTTTGTCGTTAGTGGTTTTGTACAGCATTACCGCAGCACCTATACAGGTACCATAGTTATAAGTATAGTCCTGAAAGCCCGGCTTATTGTTACCGATTTTATTATCGGCCACGCGTCCTTTTGCTGCATCAAACAAATTGGCCCGCGCCCAGCCATAAACGGCTTTAGCTTTGGTTAGATAAGCTTCGTCTTTCGTAATTTTGTATAAGCGCATAGCGGCAATAACGGTTGGGTAATTGATACAGGAATTTTTACCGGTATGCTTAAAATCCCAGAACATACCACCATCAACCGGGTCATACGAGCCTGCCCAAACATGGCTAAAACCTGAGATTGCTTTTTGCAGATAAGCGTCATTATGAGTGATTTCATAAGCACGGGCCAGCGATATGATCCACCACATCATGTCATCATAAATAAACCAGGTTTGGGTATTGTTCCAGTTATAATTATCGTACTGCTTTGCACCGCCTTCGTAAATGTCTGTAATAAGCTTTAACTGTGCGGCATCTTTAGTGCGGTCATAAACATGCATGGCCATATCCCAGTAAATAGCCTGCGTCCAGATAGCGGCCAGATTATCGCGCTTGGTAGTGCTGTAGTAGAGCTTGGCTGATGGGTTGTAAAAGAAATCGTTAAAGCTTTTATAAGCCGTTGCGGCATCCTGCAGCGTAAACTTCCCGTTAGGCAAACCCGGCTTTGCGGGTGCAGGAGCCGGTGTATCCGTAGCTTTTGAACAGCTGGCAAATGCAATAAAAAGAACGCAGGAAAAGAAATAATAAAGTTTATTCATGGCGGTAGTAATAATACGTTAAAGTGCTGAGAGATATAACAAAAGGCTTTGTAAAATAATTCCAAACAGTTAATATTAAATTATTAACTGTTTGGAATTATACATGGCTTACCAGCCTGGGTTTTGCACCAGCAGGTTATCTACATTCACATCATTTTGCGGGATGGGGAACAGGTAGTGGCGCTTGCTGAATACGCGTGTTTCAAAAGATACCACTTTCAAAAAATCGGGCAGGTTGGCGTTGATATTCAGACCGTAGGTTGGCCCGTTATCAGTCTGCTCGGCAATTTTCCAGCGGCGCACATCAAAATAACGCACATTTTCAAAGGCCAGTTCCACACGGCGTTCTTTTCGGATGGCTTCGCGCATGGCTTCTTTACCGGCTGGTATAGGTAATGAGCCCGACCCATATTGCGGGATGCCGGCTCTTTCACGAATCAGGTTTACATACTTTAACACATCGGCACTTCCGGGTTCGGCTTCATTCAGCGCCTCTGCATAGTCCAGAAAAATATTAGCCAGTCTTAACAAAATACAGCTCCGGTTATTAACATCCCAGTTACCCAGGCCCATGGCTTTACGCACAATATACCCTGTGGGCGAATAATCGTTACCACCAGTAGCTTTGCCGGAGTTGCCGTTGGCGTTCAGCTCGGTAGTAATTACCGTACCGCCATTGGTATTGAGCCAGGTACTGCCGTGGTAAGTTATATTTACGTAAAAGCGCGGTTCGCGGTGTACCCATTGGTTATAAATACCTGCTTTGGTGTACTTGGTAGCATCGGCAGAAAAACCGGATGATACATAATTGGATTGCGGATCGTTAATACTACGGCCGTTTTCCATAAAAAAGGCATCCACCATATTTTGTGTGGCACCCAAGCCACCACTGCCCTTAAACTCACGTGGATACGTGTTATGATAGGGTGTCATCTCATACTGCCGGGATGAAAGCGACGCACCCGGCCGCGCCAGTATAACTTCACTATTCCAATCGGTTAAAAACAGGTCCCTACAAGATAAGTATGGATCAAAGTTTCCATCGGCTCCGTTTTTTCTGAACAAATTGTAAGTACCGGGTACAAACTGATTGATAAATTCGCGGTAAGCATCAGCAGCTACCTTCCATTTATTGGCATCATAAGTTTGGCTTACCAGCTGCTTGCCGTCTTTGTTACGTAAAACGGCTAGATCGGCATTGCCATTGTACAGCGGACTTGCAGCCAACAAATACGCTTGTGCCCTGAAAGCCATAGCAATACCTTTGGTAATACGCCCCAGGTTATCATCGTTTGATACCGTTGCAGGCAAATCGGCAGCGGCGGTTTGCAACTCGCTGGCTACGTAACTTACACACTCATCAAAAGAGCTGCGGGGCAGTTGTACTTCAGAAGCAGGTGCATCAGGCGCTTTTACTTCTTCGCCCAGTAAAATTACCGGCCCGTACAGGCGCATCAGGTAATAATAAAACATGGCACGCAGGGCACGTGCTTCGGCCTTATACTGTACGGCCAGCTGCGGGGTCAAATCATTGGTTACCTTGTCTACATTGGCTATAAAGAAACTGGCCGACCGGATACCCCGGTAGTAATTGCGCCAGTAATCGCCCACAAAGCCCGAATTACTATCGTAGTTACCAATGTTAGTACTATTGGATTGTACGAAGCTCCATACATATTCGGCCTCGTCGCTGCCGCCAGTCCATAAACCGGCATTGCGGTTACCGCCGGGGTTGCGCTGCCCAAATTCGTCGGGAATGTTGGCATACACGTTGGCCAGAAATCTTTCGGCCGTGGCTTTGTTCGAAAAAGTTTCTTCGAGCGTGAGCCTGTCATTGGGTACCTGGTTTAAATAATCTTTACTACAGGATGTTGCAATAAGGCATAGCAACACGATAAATGACGATACTTTTATATATTTTTTCATGAGAGGTGTTGGATTAAAATCTGACATTCAGGCCCAGCGATAAAGTAGCAGTGTTAGGATATTTACTCCCGTTTGCACGGCCGCTGTTGGGTGGGTTGGTATTCAGTTCAGGGTCCCACAGTTTAAACTTGCTGAAGGTGGCCAGGTTAAGCCCGATTAGGTAAACACTGGCATTTTTAACATGCAGTTTTGAGGTGAACGCCTGCGGCAGATTGTAGCTTAATTGCGCTGTTTTTAACCGCACGAAGCTTACATCCTTTACCCACCAGGAGCTTTCCTGTGCATTGTTAAAGTTCTGATCTTCTCCGTAAGCCAGGCGAGGATAAAACACATCCTGGCTTGGGTTGGATGGCGTCCAGCGGTCGCCAATATTTGCATAAGCATTGCTTAAGCCGCCGCCACCATTAAATGGTATAATGGCCGAGCCGCCAAGCAAAATATCGGCATGTGCCACGCCCTGAAACAGAGCACCTAACGAAAAGCCTTTGTAACCTATATTGAAGCCGGCACCATAAATGGTTGAAGGTATATCGCCCCGGCCAATGCGGGTAACATCATACTGGTTAATTAAACCATCACCGTTCAAGTCTTTATATTTAATATCGCCCGGTTTTACCTTCGACCGATCGCCGGGAACAGCGCTGCCGGCTATTTCCTCGTCGCTGTCAAAAAGTTTTTCGGCAACGTAGCCATAGCGCGAAAGTACATTATCGCCAATGCGGCTCATCCAGGGGTAAGGCTGCACAGGGCGGTCATCATTCAGCAGTTTGTCTTTATTGTAGGTAAAGGTGCCTTTAAGCGAAAAATCTACCTTACCCAAGCGCATGTTGTGCTGCAAGGTGGCATCAATACCGCGGTTATCCACTACCCCCAAATTACCAAAAGGCGAATTGGTAAGCCCGATGAAGCCCGCTAACGATTGCCGCTGTAAAAAGATACCGGTACGGCGCTCTCTAAACAAATCCACAATCAGCGACAGCTTGTCGGCCAGGGTTCTGATCTCGAAGCCTAAATCCTGCTTGCGTGATTCTGACCAGCGAATGTCCACCCCATAATCTGTTACATTGATGCCCGAGTAATTGGTAAAGTTCCGGCCGAATGTATACCCCTCGGCATTGTCTGCAAGTAAGGTAAGATAAGCAAACCTGCGGCCATTCACTTTACCGATACCTGTTTTACCATCCGAGTAGCGGATTTTAAGGAACGAGATGACATTACGCAGCGGCGCAAAGAATTTCTCATTTGACGGTACCCAGCCTAAACCGATGGCAGGGAAAAAGCCATATCTGTTTTCGGGTGCAAAGAGTTCCGACCCGTTGTAGCCGCCGTTCAACTCCAGAAAGTACCTGTCGTCATAAGAATAGGTTACCCTGCCTGCCAGGCCCACATACCTTTCGGGAATGGAACCTGTAAAATCGCCGGCGAAAGGGTTGTTGTAATCCTGGGCATAAAACAGCGCCAGTGCCCCTACCCTGTGCTTGCCAAAGCCCCGGTCGTAGTTCACAGCTGCTTCGGTATAAAACTGTCTAGTACCGCCCCGGCTTGGCTCATAGCTTAGGTAATTGTTGCCCGAAAATGTACGTACCAGGTTCAAAGTTCCATCTTCGTTATATGGCTTGTTATTGTCGGGGAAATAAGTACTCTCGCGTTTTGACCGTCTGACCGTTTGCTCATTATAGGCATCGAACGAGAACATAGCCGTAGCGGTAAGCCCCTTGGTAAGCATACTCAAATCCTGCGTTCCGCGAAGGTTGGAATAGATCTGGTTACGAAATTCGGTACGATAACCGCGACGGGTAAGATCGGCATACGGGTTACGGAAGCCGCCGTTAGATGACCTGCCGGGTATAAAATTGCCGGGATACATCAAAGGATACTCCACCGGTGGCACATCCATAGCCGCACCAAAAATATCCTGCGTGTTTTCGCCTGGGTAGTTACCGTTTGATGCATACCCCTGTAAGCCCACATCTATTTTAGTGGTTGGCGTAATTTTAAGGTTCAGGTTAGAGGTAAAGTTATACCGGCTGTAATTAAGCGATGAATTATATTTTTCAAAATCACTGGTTTTTAAAAAGCCGCTTTCGTTATAATATGCCAGCGATACATAATACTGCGCATTTTCAACACCGCCGCTGGCATTCAGGTTGGCCCTGCGGTTGCGGCTGTACTTGTTAAACAGCTCGTCCATCCAGTTCACGTTGGGATACAGAAGCGGATCGGCACCGGATGCCGTTTTGTCGATATATTCCTGTGAATATTTAGGTGCAAGTCCGCGGCCTACGCTGGCCTCATTGGCCGCTTCCATGTAGGTAATACCATCGGCCATTTTAGGGCGGCGGGTAAACGTGCTGATACCCTCGTTATAATCGAAAAATATCTGGGGCTTACCTACCTTACCGGTTTTGGTTCTAACTAAAACCACACCGTTGGCTCCGCGTACACCATACACGGCCGTACCCGATGCATCTTTCAGTACCGTGAACGACTCAATATCCTCCGGGTCCAGGTTGCTGATGGAGCGCTCCACACCATCCACCAATATCAGCGGACTGCTGGTATTACCGCCAAAGGTGGCTATGCCTCTTATCCAGATGTCGGCCCCGTTACGGCCCGGCTCGCCCGAACGCTGCACTGCCACAACACCTGCCAGTCGCCCGGCCAATGATGTGGTGATATTAGCTACCGGCAGCTTCAATTCGGTTGGTTGCACGGTAGATTGCGCACCCACCAAACTGATTTTGCGTTGGGTACCGAAACCAACCACGGCAACCTCGTTCAAACTATTACTTGAGCTGGTTAGCTTTACGTTCACCGTTGCACGGGTGCCCGGCGTAACTTCGGTACTTTGAAAGCCAATGAAACTGAACACCAGCACAGCATCAGATGATGGTACCGAAATAGAATAACGGCCATTAACATCTGTTGAGGTTGTGGTATTGGTTCCTTTTACGCGCACTGTTACACCAGGTAAAGGTTCGCCTTTATCATCAGTTACGGTACCTTTTACTGTTTGCTGCATTATTTTAGCATCAGCTGCGGGTAGTGCCGCTTTCTTTTTTATTACAATAGTGTTGCCATTAATGGTATACAACAAAGGCTGGCCCAACAGGCTTTTATCCAGAACGGTATTGACGGTGGCATTTTTAAAACCGCCGGTAACTGGTTGCGCTTCCTGTAAGGCATCGCCATCGCATAATACGTTATAGCTGGTTTGCCGGCGTATTTCGCGAAGCAGTTGCTCCAGCGATAGCCGGTTTTGGGAAATAGTTATTCTTTGTGCGTACCCCTTTGCACTTACTTCCAGAATAGATGCAATAGTGAGTATAACAATAAGCTTCATGATCAGCAGAATCTTACAGTGAATACGGAGTTGCTTCCCGCTTATTTCAAGAGGAAAAATTGTCATATCTTTGAATGGTTTGGGTTTATAACTGGTATTGTTTGGTCAAAAAAATTGTATAGGTTATCCCAAACTCATTTGCCTGCTGGGCAAAAGCTCAGGAGCGGTCGCAACGCTCCTGTTGCTTTTTTAGCAAGCCCGGTTTTGGAAAGATAACCTGTGCAGATAGTAAAAAACTTATTGCATAACGGTTATCCTCCTTCCCTCAACTTTAAAGTGAACGGTCCCGGTTAATTCAAGCATTTTAAGCACCTGCGATACATCCTCAAAACGAGATACGGTACCCCAAAGCGTTTTTTTCGATAGGTCTTCCTGAAAGCTGACCTCTACGTTGTACCAGCGCGATAGCTTGCGCATTACGCTGTATATGTTTTCATTATTAAACATAAAGTAGCCGTTTTTCCAGGCAATGGCTTCTTCGGTGTCAACTTCAACTACCTTAAAGCTTTGTTCTGTTTTGTTAAAGCGCGCCTGGTGGCCCGGTTTTAATAGTACATCATCCTGCCCACTATGAAGCTTAACGGCACCTTCCAACAGCGTGGCCGAAACAAGCTTTTCATCATCATACGCCATTACGTTGAAATGCGTACCCAGCACCTGCACCGTTACGTTATTGGCGGCCACTTTAAATGGCATGGCTTTATTTTTAGCCACTTCAAAATATGCTTCGCCATTGAGTACCACCTGGCGCTCTTTACCGATAAAGGCGGTAGGGAAAGTTAACGATGAGGCTGCATTAAGCCATACCCTGGTGCCATCGGGCAGTACAACCTGGTATTGGCCGCCTTTGGGTGTAGCAATGGTATTGGTTTGGACAGATGCTACCTTACTACCGGTAAAATGGTATACCACCAACCCGTTTTTATCTTTATGAATGGTAGCGCCTTGCTGCCGGGCCAAATAGCCCTGCGGTTTATCATCCAACAAAATTGTACGGCCATTGGCAAGTGTAAGATAAGCCTTATTGCTGCCGGGCTTTATAGCGTTGATGCGGCTGATTGTATTATGGCTGGAAGCTCTTTGATAAGCAATAAAGTATGCGCCAACTGAAAGCACAACCAATAATACGGCTGCAATAGCCAGCCACTTTCTGAATGGCTGGTATAAAGGAACTACTGCAGGCTGTGCCGAACTAATGCTTTCCTCCAGGCGATTCCACACCCTGTTGCTCACCTGCGAAGGTAAAAGCATATCATTTTGCAGTGCCTGCCGGTACTCATCGCTGAGTGATTGCAGCAATACCCTTCCATCCCGGTTGTTGCGCAGGTAATGGAACAGCTCGGCTGCTTCTTCGGCAGAGCAGGTATTCGATAAATATTTTTGTAGCAGGTTTTGGTACCTGGAATTGGGGTTCATAATTACCCTATATATCCAGATATGCTATTAAAGGGGGGATGCCTTGAAAAATATTTTTTATTTTTCTTTGAAGGATATCTATACACCCTGCTACAAGCGGGCGTGCAAAGAAGTGTGCACCGTTTCAAGCAGATGGCCAATATGCACACCCTCAACTATTATAAGCGTAAATACGATATCAGTGTTATGATGCAGATAGTCTTTAATACTCTTCATCGCCAGCACCATGTGTTCCTTAACGGTATAGCGGGATATACCCAGCAACGCGGCGGTTTCTTCATAAGTTTTGCCTTCCTGCCGGCAAAGCTTAAATACACGCTGGCGTTGCGGCGGTAGCTTATTGATGGCTTGTTGTAACAGCACGCTATACTCCTGCCATTGCAAGCCCGATTCGGCCTCGGTTATACTTTCGCTGATGATATGGATTATTTGATTTTGCAGCTCGGTTTGGGTAGCGATTTGCTTAAGTAGTTTAAACACCTGGTTACGACTAATACGGTACAGATAACCAGTCAGGCTTAGTTCGGGCTTTACCTGCTCACGTATTTCCCATAGTTTTAAAAATACGTCATGAATTACATCTTCGGCCAGTTCGGGCACTTTAATGAACCGCAGTACATAGTAAAACAATTTACCATGATAGTAATCATAAATTTGCCTAAAAGCGTTTACATCGCCGCACTGTAGCCGGGCTACAACAGCGGCCTCATCAACAAGCATTATTAAAAAGTTTATAATTGGTTAATGCAATATTGCATTTTTTTTCCAAATAAACCTTTGTTTAATAATTATGGGGCTTTAATAACCAGTTTGTAGATTATTATTTCCAGGGAAAGATTTAAACAGGCAAGTTAGTAGCGCCTGTATTACCTGCGGCCACACTCATGAAACGGCCACAGGTAATCAGGACTTGTGTTTTTAAGCGTTTACCGTTTCGCGCAGCAAATTGCGCCAGCCTGCGCTTTCGGGAATGCCCGGCTTACGTTTGCCAAAAAACTGCACAATCGTATTGCCCTCGGCATCATAAGCCTCCAGGCTATGCACCAAACCATCGGTTGTTGGCTTTTTAACCAGCCATAATGCCTGTATGCCCGAAAGGCGCAGATGCATGTTAAAGTCGGGGTCGAGCACGTTAAACCACGGGCCGGTTTCTAACAAACGATTAACCGGGCCGGTGTGTATCTGTATACAACCTGCGCTGCCGGTAAACACCATAATTTCCAACTGTGTTGCTGATGCCTGCTCTAAGATTTGCTTAATCAGTACAGGCTCGATCTGCCGGGCAAAACCATCGGGCGCTAAACGCAAGGCTTGTGTGCGTGTAAGGCCATGCTTGCGCAGCAGCGGATGAAAATCATGCGTATCCTGCAGGTTACGCCAGCTTTCCTGAAACTGGAGTATATCAATATCAGCATCCGGTAATTCAGCAGCTGTTGGTTTGACTGCTGCCGCATCTATTCTCTGGTATTGATCTTCGGCTGTATATTTGCTTACTAAAGTCTCGTAAGCCTGCTGGTCGCTTTCTTCAACCAGATAAATTTTGTGTACGGCTTCGCCGGTCTGATCAAAAAACTGCAGGCTGCGGCGACCTTCCTCATTTACGGCAAATCCAAACTGCCATTGGTTCATAAACAAACGCAGGTCAATATCGGGCGTTACTACCAAGCCTACGTGGCCGTTGAAAGACGCTTTTTTGTAAATGCCTTTACGCTCATGCACGCAATGCTCATTACGGGTAAGTGCCATTACACGGCCAAGGGTGTTTACTTCCTTTAATAAATCCATAAACTGGTCGTTCAGTCGGGTAACGTGCTGCCCCAGGCCGGTAGCCAGCAGTTCGGCCTCGCTAACACCCATTTGCTTCGCTGCATCGCGAATGCGCAATTTGGGATTATCCTGCTTCAAAGCATCCCATTGTATCTTTAAACTTTGTGTTGTTGCTTCCATATCTTTCTAATTTGTATTTGCAATTGCGCCGGTAGTAATAATTACCGGGTATTTATAATGCTCATCCTGTAATAGTTTAACCTGCACGCCAAAGGCTTCCCGTATCAGCTCCGGGCTTACAACCTCTGCAGGTGTACCGTAAGCCAGTTGCGTGCCGTTTTTCAATACCAGAATTTTATCGGCGTAGGCTGCCGCTTGGTTAATATCATGCAGTATACAGATCACTCCAAAACCCTTATCGGCCATTTGCCGGGCCTGCTGTAATAGTTGTTGCTGATGCAGCATATCCAGCCCGTTGGTCGGCTCATCCAAAAAAAGCCATGCACCCGGTACATCCAGTATCTGGGCCAGCACACGTGCCAGTTGTACGCGCTGCTGCTCGCCGCCCGAAAGCGTATCATACCCGCGCACCATCAGGTGCGTAATGCCGGTAATTTGCATAGCCTGCTCTACAATGCTCACGTCATGCGCTGATGGCTGATTATCAAAATGCGGATAGCGGCCCATCATCACCAACTCTTTTACCATAAAAGATAAGCTTACGGTATGCTGCTGCGTGAGTACGGAACGCATACCGGCCAGTTCCTTGAGCATGTAATTTACCAGATCGCGCTTGTTGAACATGATGCGGCCCTCAGTTGGATGAATTTCACGACACAAGAGTTTGAGCAAGGTGCTTTTACCGGCCCCGTTGGCACCAATAACAGCCAGTACTTCGCCCTGATTGGCTGTGAAAGAAATATCATTCAGGATAGTTTTACTACCTGCCTGATAACCCACTTGTTTTACCGTAATCATATAGGCTGCTTTTTAAGTTGTGAATTAATCATGTAAATAAATACCGGGGTTCCGGCCAGGGCAGTAACAATACCTATGGGCAGCTCGGCTGGTGACACTACCGTGCGCGATACCAAATCGGCCAGGGTGAGTACGGCTGCGCCTAAAAGTGCTGAAGCTGGCACAATAAGCCGGTTATCGGCACCGAAAGCCAATCGCAGCATGTGTGGAATAACTAACCCTACAAAGCTGATAATACCCGCTACCGCTACCGAAGCACCTACGGCCATCGTAGCCATAATGATGACGGCGTACTTAATGCGGCCCACCTGAAAACCCATGTGCCCGGCCTGCACCTCGCCTAATGATAAAGCATTGAATGCCTTACCCATTAGCGGTAAGCCTACCAACGGAATAATAACAAAGGGCAGCACGCAAGTTACCGAAACCCAGTTAGCTCCACCCAAGCTGCCCAGGCTCCAAAAGGTAAGATTGCGTAGCTGCTCATCTGTTGACAGGTAGGTTAACAATCCCGTAAATGCAAAAGCCAGCGCGTTGATGGCAATGCCTGTTAGCAATAAGGCGGTAACTTTTGCTGTACCCCGGTGCATAGCCAACCGGTAAACCGATAAGGCCGTGAGCAACGCACCGGTAAATGCTGCTGCCGATAACACGTAATAGCCATAATTACTCCCCATCCTATCCAGCAACTTGCCGCCAAAAACAATAGTTAAGGCAGCAAACAAGGTTGCGCCTGATGAGATGCCGATCAGCCCCGGCTCGGCCAGGGGGTTACGAAACAAGCCCTGTATAGCGGAGCCCGAAATGGCCAGCGCAGCACCTATGATAGCGCCTAAAATTACTCTGGGCAAGCGCAGGTTGATAAACACCAGCCATTGCTGCTCAGTAAATAAAGCCTGCTTACTGATACCAATTTGATAAGTAAACATCGACCATAACTGAGGCAAGCTGATATGTACTGCACCCAGGCAAACCGAAGTAGCCATTACCACCACCAGCAGGGCCAGCAGACTCATAAAAATGTATTTATACCTGTTAGCCGGCATTAGTTAATTTTTTGTGCCAGTTCTGTTACAGCCTGCCCCAACCGCGGACCAAAGCTGCTCAGTAGCTCGCCGTCCATAGTTACAAAGCGCTTGTTTTTGCCGGCATTGGTTTGCGCTATGCCCTGCACATTCAGTAATCCGGCTGTGCCGCCCAGGCTTTGCATACCGCTGCTGAACAGCAAAATCACATCGGGGTTGGCTCCTACCAGTGCTTCAGGCGTTAGCGGTTTAAAATCATTGAACCCGGTAACGGCATTGGTACCACCAGCCATCTGAATAATGTGCTGCATCTGGGTGCCTTCGCCGGCCACCATCATGGTACCGGTACCGCGTGCGTAAATGAACAGCACTTTGGGCTTGGTTTTAACTTTTGCTGCTTTAGCGGCACCAGCTAGTTCTGTATTTAATTTTTGAATCAGTGGCTCCGCTCCCTGCGGCTTGCCAAAGGCTTTGGCTACCTCCCGAATCAATTGGCGGGTGCCATCGGCTGAAAAGGTTTGGTTAAAAAGCACCAGCTTAATACCGGCGCTTTTCAATTGTGCAGCCAGTTCGGGTTTAACTTCGGTGGCTATGCCGGTAACTACATCGGGCTGTAAGGCAATTATACCTTCGGCCGATAGGTTACGGTTGTGCCCTACTTTGGGCTTTGCTTTTAGCGATGCCGGGTAATTGCTGGTCACATCGGTACCTACAATGTTTTTTTCCAAACCTATACCGGCCAGTATCTCGCTCACGGTACCGTTAACCGATACAATTTTGGATTGCGCACGTGCAACGATGCCCATCGCACAAAAAGCAATTACTGCAAAAATGAATTTGAATTTTATATACATAATTTTTTAACAAAAGGCTGTGCCGCCCATGCACGGGCAGCAACAGCCGAATGAACCTTTAGAATGGTGCTTAATGAATTATTGTAAACTGGTTGACCCGTTGCTCTGGTAAGCATAACGGAACGTGTAGTACCGTGATGCCGGACGGGTTGTCAGATCGGCAAAGGCTGGCGTGGTAGTATCAGGATTACCTTTGTAATAGCTTTGCATCTCTATTTTGGCATAGTTCCCACTGTTGGTTTTCACCACAATGATTTTACCCGGAACAGGTAAAATGGCATGTTGCGGTGATGTAAAAGCCGTATAAGTATACCAGCCAGATATAGCCGGCGCACCGGCTGCGTCTGATTTATAACCTGTGGCTGGTGCCGTAGTTAAATCGGCAAAAGTACTGGTTACTACCTGGGCCTGTGCTGTGCCTGTACCCGAGGTACCGCTGTTAACCGAAATAGTGGTCGAGGTAAATTTAATATCCCACTTGTTGGTGGCGGTATCAGCGCCCGTAACTTGTGTGCCGGTGCTTAGGCTGTAATAAACATTGCCTTTGCTGCCATCCAGATCGGCAACCGATTTTACGGTTACTTTGGCATCTGCCGTTGGTGCTGCGTCATCGCTGTTTTTGTCACAGGCCGTCATCATTAAAACTGATCCGCTGCATACCAGTAAAGCTAATTTTTGTAGTTTGTTCATCATTGTTGCTGTAAAAAATGTAGTTGAATTATGGTTGATTAATACTGTAAGATAAGCCTGCATACCAAAGCCTGCCAGGCAGGTTGCTGATAGTTAAAGGCGCTTTATAATTGCCCAGGTTTTCGGCCGTTAGCTGTAAGCGCAGGCGGTTATGATAAATAAGTTTAGATACCGATGCATTGAAAAGCACATAACCTTTCACATATTCATCATCGCGGTTAACTATCCCGTTGCCATCTATATCCGAAAAGCCGTAGCGGCCGCGGTAAATAGCTCTTAACGATGCAATGATGCCGCTTTTACTTTCCTGATAGCCTAACCTGATGTTGGCCATATATCTCGAGCGGTTAAGCAGCCCGCCGTACATGGCTTTGGTTACTTTAATTACTTCCCGGTTGGCTGCATTTACACCAAACACCTGCCCTTCGCTAATATGATCAAGCACACTTTGGTCATACGCCTGCAGGAATTGAAAACCACCTGTTACGTTCCAATGCTTCAAAAAGCTATAGTTCACATCTGTTTCTACGCCTTGAGTATATACCTGGTGCAGGTTGAAGTAGGAGTATACTGACTGCCCGTTATTTTTTATAGCAATGGGTTGCGAATCTATCAGGTCTCGAATATTGTTACGGAAAAAGTTAACCGTCCACAACAATGGTTTCCAAGGCCGGTAGCGCCAGCCCAGGTTGTAGGCCGTTGAGCTTTCCGCGTTCAGGGCCTGCAAGCTGGCCGGGTCTATCAGTATGGATTGAATTTGCCCTTCCTGCTGCAGCTTTTGTAACTGCACGTAAGCATCCTGGTAGCCGAAAACGCTGTACCCTACTACGGAGTTAGTGAAGTTGAGATACAACTGCCTGAAGTCGGGCGCTTTGTACCCCTTACCCGTTGAACCCATCAGCACCAGCTTATCCGACAACTTATAACTCACGGCTAGTTTCGGGCTCAGTTGCGAGCGATACACGCTGTGTATATCATAGCGGGCACCTGCAATTACATTTAGCCGTTGCAGGGGCTGCCAGTCGGTTTGTGCATACAGGTAGCCTGATGTGAAAGATTGTTTCTGATCGTACCGGGTTGCTTCTACGCTTTCATACTGTCCACCAACACCCGATATCAGTCTTAAAGCTTTGGTCCACTGAAAATCCTGCTGCCACTCCGCGCGGTTAAATTGCTGGTTAAAATAAGTATCATCATAAACCGTATTGTTAGCCGTGTAATTAAGCAGCGCATTAGTTTTGTATGATGAATGATAGAGTTTCAGCTCGCTGCTAAACCTGTCAGAAAAACGATGGGCAATGGATGGCGACAGGTTAAAATCGCGCTCCTGGCCGTTACCTGTTACCTGTTGCCCTTCTACCAGGTAATTATTGCGCTGGGTGTTAGTATAGTTACGTATCAGAAACCTGATGTCGGTATTCGCACCCAGTTTATACGTAGCCTTGCCATTCAGCGTATAGCCATAAAACGGGAACACGGTTGCACTGCCCGATTGCGGCTGCAAACTGTAGCCGCTGCTGCTATACCGGTTCACAAAACCAGCTATAGCCAGTTTAGTGTTGCTATATCCGGCATTGAGGGATAGATCTGCCGTATTATTGGTGCCATAACGGCTCAAAAAATTAACTGATGACCCGGGCGGTGGCGTTGCGGTAATGATGTTAACCACACCTGCCATAGCCTCACTGCCGTACAGCGATGATACAGGCCCTTTTACCACCTCAATACGGTCAATATTATTGGTAGTGATGCGCGATAGTTCCAGTATACCGGTGGTGCGGCCTATCAAGGGCAGTCCATCCAGCATAATCATGGTATAGTCGGCGCCAAAGCCTTGTATTTGCAGGCCCTGCCCATGCGCATCGGGCAATACGACCAGGCCGGTTTGTTCATTCAGCACTTCGTTTAACCGCACCATACCCCTGTTTTTAATTTCCTGATTACTGATGGTTGTTACCGGCATGGGCAGCTGCATCAATTCTTTGCCCGACCGGGTAGCCGTTACCACTACATCTTTTAAACTGTGTGCTTTACTTGTATCACGCTTTAATGAATCTGCCCGTTGCGCCACAGCGCTAACAGAAGCAAGCATACAAATACAAGTAAATATTTTATACATTTATTTAGACTAATTATAAATAATGATGCAAATTTGCACATGCCTAAGCAATCTGGTTAACGCCAAACGGATTAAAAACAACGCTAAACGGATTTTATGGAAATTACCTTTTCGTCACAATTTAAACAGCCATCAGAAGTTAAGCTGAGTTATCCGAAAGAATTCAGTAGCGATACTTATTTGGATGAGCGCGAAACATCGGCCACGGCTCCCTGGGGAACTATGCATTTTAAGGAGTGCTGGTTTAATGGCGCCTGCCTGTTGTGCAGCGAATTTGAGGTGCAACAGCAATCAACCGTTAAATTGCGTTGCGACAACTTTTGCTGGCTAATGAACTTTGTGTTGAAAGGTGAATTAAAATTAACAAATGCCACTTACTCACTTGACCTGAGAGCAGGCAAATACCATACCTTTTATTGTTCGGAACTGGATATGGATTTAACTGTAAAAAGTAATGCCACGGTATTTACTATATGCCTTACACGGCGCTTTATCCGTAAACTTCTTGGTAAAGATTTACTGCCCGAGCAGTTTGAAAGCGGTAGCGCCGATCCGTTTACCATGGTAGCCACGGATGCTTATAGCAGCGGCAGGTTCACCATGCTGCTACAGGAGCTGATGCAGGCCCGCCAGCCTTCGCACATCAGGCGCATATATCTCGAAGCCAAAATACTGGAACTGCTATCACTTCAACTGGAAAATTTAGAACAGCAGCAAACGGTTCCCGGTAATTTTAGCCAGGAGGATGTAACACGCCTGCAAGAGGCTAAGAAAATTGTGGAACAAAACTTACGCACCCCCTGCTCCTTGATTGAGCTGGCACGCAAAACCGGATTAAACGATTTTAAACTTAAACGCGGCTTTAAAACGCTGTTTGGCAATACCGTTTTCGGCTACCTAGCCGATGTGCGGATGCAAACGGCCTACCGCTACCTTACCGACGGCAAAACGGTGAGCGAGGTGGCCGAAACGGTGGGTTATAAAAACCCGCATCACTTTACTGCGGCCTTTAAAAAGAAGTTCGGCTTTTTGCCCAGCCAGGTGGTAAAGCCGGTAGCTACTTAAACAAAATGCCGGTAACGTCTATTTCTATTAAAAAGAACTATGAAATTAAACAACTGGCAGATAGCTGGCGTGCTGGGCTTCGGTGCGGCGTTAGTTGCAGTAGGCATGGGCTCATGCGTATCTATCCCGAAAGGCGCACAAGCCGTAAAGCCGTTCAATAAAGATCAATACCTGGGTAAATGGTACGAGATTGCCCGTATGGACTTTAAGTTTGAAAAAGGCCTGAGCAATGTTACCGCGCAATACGATACCCAGGGCAACGATGCTATTAAGGTAACCAACCGAGGCTATAGTGCTAAAGAAAACAAATGGAAAGAAAGTACAGGTAAAGCCAAACCCGCCGGAAATGCAGATGAAGGCCGGCTCAAAGTCTCGTTTTTCGGCCCGTTTTATGCCGGGTATAACGTTATTGCCATGGATAAAGATTACCAATATGCATTGGTAGCCGGCAACAACCTCAATTATTTGTGGATATTATCCAGACAGACAACCATACCTGATGCTGTTAAGCAGGCGTATCTGGAAAAAGCACGCAATTTGGGTTATGAAGTTGATAAGCTGATCTGGACAAAACATGATAAAAGCAAATAAGGAGCTGAATACCTAACTTATAAAAAGGGCTCTGCCAAAAAGCAGAGCCCTTTTTATTGCACTTATATTCTACGAAATAACAGACGCCATCTCTATTCCTGTGTTTTCATGGCCTTGTACCCACCTATCTGTATTTACTTTTAAGAAATCGGAATTAAGCGTATCAAAAAATATTTTTCATATTTTTCAATATCTCTTTATGCTATATCGGCTACGGTTCGGGTACTGTAACCGCCTGTTGTTATACCGTATCAAATGCCTGTAAATGGACTAAAAAGGCGGCTTGCACTTGCAAGTAATGGGTTTGTTACTATAAATTTGCTTTAACCAGTTATACCTATAAACTTATTTTTTCCTGTAAATCAAGTAAAGGTCGACAGCCATAGCCTGTTACCATTTACTCATCCGGGTTAACCATCAATTAACCGGACAGGAACCCTATGTGCCTAACGGCCGTGGTAGTAAGTTAGTAGTGCAACTGCCCATGTTGCAAACCAATAAACATTTATAAACCTTTATGAGAAACAACTACAAACGAAAACTATCCTGGCTGGCAGCCGCTGGCCTGGCGGCAACTACGATGTTTTATGCCTGCAAAAAGGACATCCGAACAGCCAATGATGCCAGCGCAACTACCGGAGCAAACAAAACTACCCGGGCCGTAAACGATGTGGTAAACGCCTGGGTAACCACCACCGACCGGTCTAAGCTATTGCAGGCACAACCATCTTTCACTTTTGGCGCCACTTCCGGAGCAGCAGCCAGTACCATTACGGTTGATGAAAATACCACCTATCAGGGTATTGATGGCTTTGGCTACACGCTTACCGGCGGCAGCGCCATGCTCATCAACGGTATGGGGGCAGCTCAGGATGCGTTGCTAAGTGAGCTTTTTGGTACCGGTAACAACCAGATCGGTGTTAGCTACCTACGCCTCAGCATTGGCGCTTCTGATTTAAGTGCATCAAGCTTTACATATGATGATATGCCCGCTGGGCAGACCGATGTTAACCTGAATAACTTCAGCATCAACGCGGAAATGAAGGATCTGATACCGGTTCTTAAAAAGATACTGGCTATCAATCCTAACATCAAGATATTCGGTAGCCCGTGGTCGCCGCCGGTGTGGATGAAAACCAACACTACCGGCAATGGCGGCTTTACCGGGGGCAAGCTTAACCCGGCTTACTACGATGCTTATGCCCGTTACTTTGTAAAGTACATACAGGCCATGAAAGCCCAGGGCATTACCATTGATGCCGTTACCCCGCAAAACGAGCCGCTTAACCCATACAACAACCCCAGCTTGGATATGCAGGCCAGTGAGCAGGCAGCTTTCATCAAAAACAACTTAGGTCCGCAATTGCGCAACGCCGGCCTGTCAACCAAGATTATTGCGTATGATCATAACCCTAACCGCGTCGACTACCCGAAAGCTGTGCTGGCTGATGCTGGCGCTAACCCTTACGTAGATGGTTCGGCGTTTCACCTTTACGAGGGCGATATCAACGCCTTAAGTGATGTACACAATGCCTACCCTAATAAAAACATATACTTTACCGAGCAGTGGGTAGGCGGGCCCGGCAACTTTGGCGGTGATTTAACCTGGCATATTGCTAATGTAATCGTGGGATCAACCCGTAACTGGAGCCGCAACGCACTGGAATGGAACATCGCATCCGACCCTAATTATTACCCGCATACCAATGGCGGCTGTGGTAATTGCTTAGGCGCATTAACCCTTAGCGGCACATCCGTTACCCGCAATGTGGCTTATTATGTAATTGCACATGCGTCAAAATTTGTACGCCCGGGTGCCGTGCGTATTGCATCCAACAATACCGGTTCTATCCAAAACGTAGCTTTCAAAAATACCGATGGCAGCAAAGTGCTGGTTGCAGTGAATACCAATAGCGCCAGCCAAACCTTTAAAGTACAATGGGGCAGCGCCTCTTTTACTTATACCCTGCCGGGCGGCGCAGTAGCAACTTTTAAATGGACAGGCTCACAATCCGGCTCATCGGGCGTTCCGGTTGGCCAAACCGTTACCCTGAAAGGTATTAACAATGCCTTTGTAAGCGGCGAGAACGGCACCCAGGCCATGACCTGTACCCGCACCACGGCAGGCGATTGGGAGCGCTTTACCATTGTTGATGCAGGTAGTGGCAAAGTTGCTTTACAAAGCATGGGCAAATACGTATCCTCTGAAAATGGCACCCAAGCCATTACCTGTAGCCGTACCAGCGTAGGCGACTGGGAAAAGTTCGATTTGGAAACCACAACCGACGGAAAGTGGGCTTTTAAGGGTAATAACGGTAAATATATCTCCAGCGAAAACGGTACCCAAGCCATGACCTGCACCCGCAGCAGCATATCGGGATGGGAAGCCTTTGCACACTAATAAACCAACAAAACCAATCTATAAACACTAAATCAATTGCTATGAAAAAACATTTTAACCAATTTGTTAAGGGGCTTGCTGTACCTGTGCTGGCCGCAACACTGCTGCTAGCCTGTAAAAAGGATGCCTCGGTTCAACAAACTGCTGCTGAAACAAACAGCACCACTACCACAACGCCGCGCGTAAAAACAGCTTACCAACTGGTTTGGCAGGATGAATTTGACGGCACATCGCTCAACACAGCCAAATGGGGGTACGAAAACGGCAATCTGGGTGTTAATAACGAGAAGCAATATTATCAAACCCAAAACGTAACCGTAAGCGGCGGCAACCTGGTTATCACGGCACGCAAACAAACCGTTAGCGGGCAACCGTATACCTCGGGCCGTATCAATACCAACAACAGCTCCAACAAATTCTCTATCAGATACGGCCGTATTGAGGCCCGTATGAAACTACCTATGGTGCAGGGCACCTGGCCGGCGTTCTGGATGTTGGGAACTAATATTACCGACCCTAATGTGGGCTGGCCAAAATGTGGTGAGATTGACATTATGGAGCAGGTAAACACCAACAACAATGTATTAGGCACTATTCACTGGGATAACAACGGTTATGTATACTACAGCAACAGCACCAATACCACACCGGGCGATTACCATGTTTATGCCGTTGAATGGGATGCAAGTGCCATACGCTGGTATGTAGATAACAACCTGTATGCAACAGCCAATATTGCCAACAATATTAACGGCACGGATGAGTTTCATAAAAACTTCTTCATTCTGCTCAATTTAGCTATTGGCGGCAACCTGCCGGGCAACACCATTAACGATGCGGCTTTCCCAACCAGCATGTATGTGGATTATGTGCGGGTGTACAGTCAAACCAACAGTACCGCTCCGGTTGGCCAAACCGTTACCCTGAAAGGTATTAACAATGCCTTTGTAAGCAGCGAGAACGGCACTCAGGCCATGACCTGCACCCGCACCACGGCAGGCGATTGGGAGCGCTTTACTATTGTTGATGCAGGCGACGGCAAAGTGGCTTTGCAAAGCATGGGTAAATACGTATCCTCCGAAAACGGCACGCAACCCATTACCTGTAGCCGCACCAGCATCAGCGATTGGGAAAAATTCACCTTAGAAACTACCGCAGATGGTAAATGGGCATTCAAAGGCAACAACGGCAGGTACATTTCGAGCGAGAATGGCACCCAAGCCATGACCTGCAACCGCACCAGTATTTCGGGCTGGGAAGCATTTACGCACTAACGTAATTGGACTTAAAACAAAAAAGCGGCCTGTTAAACACAGGCCGCTTTTTGTATATGTAAAAGGTTTCTTAACCTGATATAGCTAAAAGATAATCCATATCCTGACTGTTGCCATTAGCAGTAAATCTTTTGAGATAGGGTTTACCTAACAGACGAACCATCTGCGGCAAGGATATCCCCTTTAAATTAACGGTGCGCTGCTCGTGCTTTTCGTTGTTAGCTTCCAGGTGCCGGTAAGCTTCTTCCGAAATCAGCATATCATTGTTTACCTCCTTGGTTTTGGCCTGCAGCCGGGAAGCAATGTTAACCGGCAAGCCCATTACCGAAAGCTGCGCTGGCGACTGCAGCCCGAACTGCCCTACCACTACGTTGCCGGTATGTAAACCAATACCTATTTCGAGCGGGTGGTTATAATACGGTGTTGCATAGGCATCATTAAACCAGGAGATGGTACTGAAAATATTTTTAGCTGCCTCATACCCTTGGTTAATCGCTTCTTTAATATCGGTACTCAGTCCGAATACGGCATACAGGCTGTCGCCGGCCATTTCTACCACAGTGCCTTTAAAGTGGTTGATAATTTGGTTAAAGCCGGAAAATAAACGGCGCACTACTTGTACCACCTCCTTTGCAGGGCGCGACTCCATAAGCCCGGTAAAGTTTCTTATATCCAAAAACATTATAGCCAGCTCCTGTTCTGTATCAGCAGAAACAGAAAAGCTACCCGCATTGGCAGCTAATGTTCCCTTACATAAAGCCATGTTTTGCGATTGTGCACAAAGCTGGTCTAACAGCTCGCCATCCTTCAGCAGTTTGTGGGGATTCAAGGCATCAGCTGCCGATGAATGAAACGGAGTAGAGTTATTTTCCATATAACCATGATTAGTGTTTAAGGGGTACACAAAACTCAGTAAAACAATTCAACATTTTTTACCGTCTGATAAGACCTGATTTTTCTATGACGGCATTGGGATATTGTTATGACAATAGCTGTGGCTTTAAATAGAAACTCATTCTTGCAACTGAGGCTTCTATTGGTATTATACAGCCATTAGGAACGCTACATAACGGTTAAAGAAAACCTTGGTTGGCTTAACTTTGACTACTTCACCCGATGTTTACTACTTATGTACAATTTTCTATAGCATCGGCACTTACGATGATCGGCATCTTTCAAAGGCGCTACAAGTGCTTTGTCTGGTAGCTCCTGGCAACAAAGCTGATCATCGCTAAAAGGAAGACAATGCTGACAAGAACACTGGTGTAAACTAAAGTATGATGCTGTGGCATAACGCCCAGATAATCGGCTGCCGGCAATTTGTTAATCAACATATAAGTGAGCAGGAAAAAGAAAACTTCGAACAGTTTTTTACCGCCACTTAGAATACCTGTGCTTACTGCCAGCAAAACTACCAACAAGGCTCCGGCAACGATGTTTAAGATAGCTAAGCCATTCAAGGCAATCACATAACGCAGTATTAAGGGGAGTGATAACCCTATAGCTAACAAAAAGCCGGCTATGATTTGAGCAGGCAGCATGCGTTGCAAGGGTTTGTAAGCTGCATAAGTAAAATAATGGACCCGGTTAGACTTTTCTTTTGTGACCAGATCTGACCAGCGGGTTACCTGCAAGAACCATAAAGCCGGGAGCAGATATGACGAGGCGACAGTTAAAGGGGCAAACAGCATACTTAAGCTTAAACCTATATTCAGTAGCCACAGCCATTTGTTCCCTTGCCTTACTAACAATAACAATTCTGTTTTAATAAAGGGAAACATGCTGTAATCGAAATTTACAGGTGGCATTGATGCTCGGCTTATCCCAGATGGCATCATAGAGAAGCCTTCCTTCTTTTGAATAAGATCCTTCTGTTTTTTCTTTTTCCTGACTCCATTACTAAAATCGAAGCGATGAAAAAAGAACGACGATAAGTAAACAAGCCCCAAAGCAAAGCTCATCCATAATAACCGGCTGAAAACAAACAGGCTTGTCCAACTGATGCCATTCCAAACAAATGTTTTAAATGGCTGACGCTTATTGAAGATGAACCCAAAGGATACCTGTTCGATATGCTGGTGATATTGCGCATTTACCTGATTTTTGACACTGCTTGTAACTAAGCTTAGACCAAACGGATCAAAAATGCCGCTGGAAAGATGGTTACCTGGCTTATTAATAGCAGCCATGCATGCCCCGCAGAGGAAGAAATATAAAATAAATTGCAAGATGCTGCGCTTTCCTAAAAATACTTCGGCAACAACGGCTAACGAGGCAACCAGGAACATGGCAGGCAATACAAAAAACAGGTAGGGTAACACGAAATGGGCCAGTACAAACGGATAACCAGCACCACGCACCAGGAACATCAATATACTGACCACGAACGTACAGCCGGCAATAGTACAAAGTACTGCGTAATTGCTGAGCTGTTTGCCTAAAAGATATTTGAAATTGGAAACAGGCATGGCGGCAATAATTAAGCCTACTTCCGTATCTATATCCCTTCTAATACTGTTATTAACCAGCAAGAAACCGTAAAAAGAAAGCATCACCGCAGTCATCGTAGCTGAAATATAACCTACCCAAGCGGAATTGTAAACACTTTTAAATCCAACCGTGCTCAACGTAGTATAAGAAGCGCTGGTTGGCGGCACAAAAAGATAGGCTACATAAACGGTAACAGCCAGGGTGATCAAAAAGGCATAGCTGCGGGTGCGCTGCAAATAATCAGCTTTTATAATGCTATAAATGTAAGGCATCAGTTTAAGCTTTATTTTGAGTTAATAACAAGTAAGCATCTTCCAAACTGGCATCAATAGGCTTTGCCTCGGGAATGGCAGAGTTGTCGGGGTTGATGAAACGTACTCTGGTACGGGCGTCGTGGCGTCCGGTATCAATGACCTGGTAACGGGTTTTAAATGCGGCAACGTCGGTATTTTCTAATAGCACTTCAAATATTTGTCCGTTGGCCTGTTCAATGATCTGATTCGGGTAACCTTTGGTAACCAGTTTTCCGCCCTGCATAATAGCTACCTCATCAGCGATGGTTTCAATATCAGATACAATGTGCGAGGACAGAATGATGATACAATCATTTGCCATCTCAGTGATCAGTTGCCTGAACCTCACCCGTTCTTCGGGGTCAAGGCCTACTGTAGGTTCATCAAATATCAGCACTTTGGGATCGTTGAGCAAGGCCTGCGCAATACCAACGCGTTGCTTCATCCCGCCGGAATAGGTACCGATAGGCTTTTTAGCATCGGCAGTAAGGTTAACACCTTCCAAAAGCATATCGATACGCCGGCGCAAACCCTTACCGCCTACGCCTTTCATTGCTGCAATGTATTCTAAAAATTCGTAAGCATTTAAATTGGGGTACACGCCAAAATCCTGCGGCAGGTAGCCTAATACTTTACGAATAAAATTAGGGTTGCTTACAATGTCTACACCGTCCAGGAACAAAGTACCACTTGTGGGTTGACTTATGGTAGCGATGATCTTCATCAAGGTTGATTTGCCGGCCCCATTTGGACCCAGCAGCCCCAGTATACCTTTATCAATCGTGATGGAATAGTTTGATAACCCAATTTTAGCTGCGTTATATTGTTTGGTTAGCCCCTTAATTTCTAATGCCATAGTGTTTAGTAGTAGCTATGATGCAGTTTGCCCCCCTGTGGTTACAGTAGATAAAAAATAAATGTGTTTGCAGCTACTTTAGCGATGACGTAACTGGTAAAGAAAATGACCGTTTTCTTTATGTTTTAGAACGGTAGCGACAAAATTGAGCTTTAGTCTGCATAATTTTATAAAGCAGCCCCCTTCTTGGGCATTACTTATTATACACACCGATCTAAGATTGCTTTTTGGATGTAGATAGAAGTAATGAAGTTGCCTTGATAAATCAAAGTAACGTTGGTAGAGCAAAAGACGAGTTTGTTTACTATAACGTTTTAGTAACCATTCCTCATGCGCCGGCTATACTAAAGAAATGACCAAGATGGGGCTCAAACTCAAAGCTCTTATTTTGCAAAGCATAAAATTTAAGCTTTGGTTGTTTGCTTCAAAAAACACTTTTAACAAAAAAAGCCATCAAGTTTTTGACTTGATGGCTTTTGCTCCTGAGGCTGGGCTCGAACCAGCGACCCTCTGATTAACAGTCAGATGCTCTAACCGGCTGAGCTACTCAGGAGTATTCCGGTTGTATTCCAAGAAGATTAAAAAGCCATCCAGGTGTTGATGTCTGAATGGCCTTGCTGCTCCTGAAGCTGGACTCGAACCAGCGACCCTCTGATTAACAGTCAGATGCTCTAACCGGCTGAGCTATTCAGGAGTATTTTCCGGTTTGGAGTGGTGCAAAAGTATAAACTCTGCGGTAATTTCACAATATTTGCAGTAAATTTTTTTAAAAATATTTTTCATGAGTTTATTAGTAATTGGTACAGTGGCATTTGACGCTATTGAGACTCCCTTTGGCAAAACAGACAAAATTGTTGGCGGGGCGGCTACTTATGCCGGCCTGGCTGCTTCATACTTTTATAACCCGGTAAAAATTGTAGCTGTAGTGGGCGACGATTTTCCAAAAAGCGAGATTGAAGACTTTCAAAACCACCATATTGATACCGAAGGCCTGCAAATAAAACAAGGCGAGAAATCGTTTTTCTGGAGCGGCCGCTACCATAACGACATGAACAGCCGCGACACACTGGTTACCGACCTGAACGTGCTGGCTGATTTTGATCCCATCATCCCGGAATCGTACCAGGATTGCGAATACCTGATGCTGGGCAACCTTACCCCGCAGGTGCAGCAAACGGTGATTAACCGCCTGCATAAGCGCCCTAAGCTGATTGTGATGGATACCATGAACTTCTGGATGGATATTGCCCTGAACGATTTGCTGGATACCATCAAGATGGTGGACGTATTAACGATTAACGATGCCGAAGCACGCCAGCTATCAGGCGAGTATTCGTTAGTTAAAGCTGCACAAAAGATATTAACCATGGGCCCTAAATACCTCATCATTAAAAAAGGCGAGCATGGTGCTTTGCTGTTCAGCGAAGACAAGGTATTCTCGGCCCCTGCCCTGCCGCTGGCCGAAGTATTTGACCCAACCGGCGCCGGCGATACCTTTGCGGGCGGCTTCATCGGCTACCTGGCCAAAGTAGGTACTATCAATTTCAACAACATGAAAAATGCGATCATATACGGCTCGGCCCTGGCATCATTCTGCGTTGAAAAATTCGGCACCGAAAAAATCAAAAACCTTACCCAAGAAGAAGTTGCCGAACGTGTGCAGCAGTTTGTAAGCCTGGCTAAGTTTGAAATTTAAGCCCCACCCAACCCTCCCCGGTAGGGAGGGCTTGAAACAAGAATGGCATTCTATGCTTGCATAGGATGCCATTCTTATTTATGAATCTTTTTATTAAAAGCCCTCCCTACCGGGGAGGGTTGGGTGGGGCTATTTTACCTACCACTTCAAACTTTGCAAAAACGCCCTCGGTATGTGGGGCATCCTTTAGTTCTTCGGTTAAATCCTGGCCTGCCCAGTGTTCGTAATGCTTGCCGTTGCGCCAAAGCCGGCTTTCGGTTACATCATAAATTAAGCCCTGGTAAGCCACCCATATTTGCGGCTTATCCTGCCCGTTGCGTAAAGCTAATTGCGATTTGGTGTATAACGGCAAACTCATGCAGTAGCAGTTTTTTTTCGCTGTTTAAAATACTCAAAGAAACCTACATTCATCACCAACAAGGCCATTGAGTAAAAATGATCTTCTACCGGTATGGTACCAATGCGCTTGCCTATATTTTCGGCATTGTTATACATCACTATGGGTACCGCGGTTAATACGCCATTCACAATATAAAACGGCAACAGCGATACAATGTAAGCCATATAGTACCGGCTAAGCCAGCGTGGTTTAAAAACAAACTGAAGCAACACAAGCAGTACCAGCAGCAAACCAAAGTTCACCAGCGTATACAAACGGTCATGATAAGTAACCACCATCCCGGCACTCAATAAAATCAGGATAACTGAAATAACTTTGGTGACCGATTGCGGTATAGACCAGCTTACATAGTAGTTGAGGCAGGCATAAATAAAGATGCAGGAAAACGGCACCGTTAAAAAGAACAGTATTTCTTCAATAGGCAAGCCCCAAAATGCAATACCGGTAATATAATCGGCATTGAATGACCATACACCTTTAACAGTGAACAGTACATCCCAGAATAAAAACACCATACCTGTGATTGCCATACCCGGCCATATATACTTCCAGCTCTTATAGTACTGTACCCGCTTATCGAACGATAGCAGTACCGGGAAAATAATTGTCAGAAAGTTGATGAGCAGGTAGGCGTATTTCACTTCAGTTCGGCTAAATGTTTATGCAGGCGTTCACTCTCCTGTGCAGTACAACGTTTGGAATCGAGCAGGAATTTGATGATAGTTACCGCTACATCCTTATCGGCAGCGGGATAGTTCTTTTTATCCAATTGCTGAATCATCTCTTTTCGATCCATATCCAGATGCTTGTCATACCCCAAAAAGCCGGGCAAATTGTGTTCTATCGAAAAACGCATAAAGCGAATCTCCATATTATGCGGCTCTTCGTTTACGGCTGTTTGAAGCGTATTTTCGGCATCCTTTATATATTTAATTTTGTAATAAGGATTCCAGGTATACTTGGCTTTCAGTGCCTGTACAGCGCCATAATAGCTTACTATCAAAGGCGGCTTATTTTTATCAGCGCCCAGCACCTTGTAAAGCGAATCATTCACGCTGCGTTTCTCAAGCGCCTGCACCAGTTGCTTGCGCAACAATTTAACATCGTATTTCTGAACACTGGTAAATGCAGTTATGAGCGCTGCCGAAAGTATCAGCACCGCTACAACAAAACCTTTTCTCATGCTTAAATTACTCTTAATTTCTGATGCAAAATAGCTTTGCAGTACAACGCCATTTTATGCGGATCTGATACACGTATGCGCTTTTGCAAAATTACATTGGCTGGTGTGCGGCTTATTTTTTTAAATAGCTGCCGGTAATATACGTAGGCTATGTACACACCTAAGCGCGTACCCTTAGGCAACTGCTTAATACCCTCAAAGGCATCATCAAAATCTTTTTTGATATCCGCCTCTATCTGCAGCTTATCTTCCTCTGTAAAGCGGTTAAAATCAATTGATGGGAAATAGGTACGCCCCCGCTCCTCAAAATCAGCTTTAACATCTCGCAAAAAATTGATTTTCTGAAAAGCCGATCCTAAGCTACGGGCCATAGGCAAAAGCCTTTGATAAAGCTCCTCGTCCTTTTCGCAAAACACGCGCAGGCACATCAGCCCAACTACCTCTGCCGAACCGTAAATGTATTCTTTATATCCGCCTTCATCATAAGCGGTAATATCCAGATCCATTTCCATGGAACGCAAAAAGGCATCGATCAGTTCATCTTCAATGCCATACCGGTTTACCACTTGCTGAAATGAATGCAATACCGGGTTTAAACTAATTTTTTGACGGATAGCAACAAATGTTTCGGCCCTGAATGCAGTAATAAGCTGTTGCTTATCATAGTCATGAAACGTATCCACAATCTCATCCGCGTAGCGCACAAAACCGTAAATGGCATAAATAGGGTAACGAAAGCGTTTACCGAAAGCCTTTATGCCTGTGCTGAATGATGTACTGTATTTATTGGTAATTACTTTACTGCACTCAAAACACGTTTCATCAAATAAATTCATACAGGATCCAAAAGGTATATAGTATCAAAAGTACAGAATAGAATTGTATTTGTTTGCCGCACCACCAAACAATTGCTTACTTTGAAACGATTAAACAAATCATGAATAAACAACAACAGGTCATGGTAATAGGCGCCGGCTTTTCGGGATTGGCGGCGGCTACTATACTGGCCAAAGAAGGATTTGCCGTTACTATACTTGAAAAGAACGATCAGCCGGGTGGCCGTGCCCGCATCTGGCAGCAGGATGGTTTTACGTTTGATATGGGCCCCAGCTGGTACTGGATGCCCGATGTATTTGAAAACTACTTTGCCCTGTTTGGTAAAAATCCTTCGGATTTTTACCAGTTAGAGCGCCTGGATCCCGGTTATCGGGTTTATTATGGCAAAGACGACTTACTGGATGTACCGGCCGACCTGAACGCACTGAAAGCGTTGTTTGACGAATTAGAACCGGGTAGCAGCGTAGGTTTGCAAAAATTTCTGGATCAGGCTAAATATAAATATGATGTGGGCATGGGCGAGTATGTATTTAAACCCTCGCATTCCATAACCGAATATTTTGATTTTAACCTGGTTAAAAAGAGCCTCGGCATACAATTGCTCACCAGCATGAGCAAGCATGTGCGGCAGTATTTTAAAAATCCGAAGCTTATCAAGTTACTGGAGTTCCCGGTACTGTTTTTAGGTGCCACACCGCAAAACACACCGGCCATGTACAGCATGATGAACTATGCCGACCTGGTACTGGGCACCTGGTACCCGCAGGGCGGAATGCACCAGATTGTTAAAGGCATGGTGCAGGTTGCAGAAAGCTACGGTGTACAAATTAAACTAAACACCGAGGTTACCCATATTGATATTACCAACAAAAAAGCCACAGCGCTACACACTACCCAAGGTGTTTATAACGCCGATTTTATAATAGCTGGGGCTGATTACGAACATGTGGACCAGCAGCTGATTGATAAGCCGCACCAAAACTATACGCCTAAGTACTGGGACAGCCGTACCATGTCGCCTTCCAGCTTGCTGTTTTATGTGGGTATTAATAAGAAGCTGAATAATGTACAGCATCACAACCTGTTTTTTGATGAGGATTTTGAGCTGCACGCAGATGAAATTTACACCAACCCTAAATGGCCTACCAAGCCGCTGTTTTACGCCTCGTGCCCGTCAAAAACAGATAACAGCATTGCGCCCGAGGGTTGCGAGAACCTGTTCTTTTTAATGCCGCTGGCTCCTGGTCTGCAAGACAGCGAAGCCATGCGTGAAAAGTATTTTGACGTAATGCTTTCCCGCTTTGAACGCATTACAGGCGAAAGCCTGCGCAATAACATCATTGTTAAACGCAGCTATGCCATGAACGATTTCAAGGCCGACTACCATTCGTTTAAAGGAAATGCCTACGGCTTAGCCAACACTATAACCCAAACAGCGTTTTTAAAACCAGCCATGCGGGCAAAAAACATTACCAACATGCTATATACCGGCCAACTGACTGTGCCGGGGCCTGGTGTACCACCTGCGCTGATATCGGGACAAGTGGTGGCTCAAGAGGCGATGAAGATGATGGCCTCGGCCAAGCCTTTCCGGTAAGGAGAAGGCCCCCTCTAAATCTCCCCCAGTAGGGGAGACTTTGAACAGCTGTGCTTACGGACAACAAATTACAATGTCATTTCGAACGATAGTGAGAAACCTGGCATGTGCGATAAGCTTGGCTTATAAGATCTCTCACTATCGTTCGAGATGACAGGAATTTCAAAAAGGCCTTTCCAATGTGGCAACAAAAAAAGGCCCGCTTATCAAAGCGGACCTTCCTATTTTATATATAATTCTTGAGTTTAAATATCAATTAATCTTCTTCAGCATAAATCGGTTTTTTAACACCGTTGTCATATGCTTTCAGGTTTTTCTTTAAAAGTTTGCGGGCTACGTGGATGCGGGTTTTTACTGTACCGATAGGGATAGCTAAATGATCAGCAATCTCGTGGTATTTATGGCCTTCAAAGTACATGGTGAATGGCACGTAGTAATCTTCAGGTAATCTGTCTAATGCTCTTCTGATATCATCCATCACGAATTTAGATTCGCCCTGATTTTTAGTTGAGCTGAACACCAGGTTAGCCGATGAGATCTCTTCAGATTTGGTTACAAAAGTGCTCATCTTAACAAACCGACGGTAGTTGTTGATGAATGTATTTTTCATGATGGTATACAACCATCCTTTTAAGTTGGTGCCTTCTTTAAACTTGTTGTAGTAAGTAATGGCCTTCAACATTGTATCCTGAACAAGGTCGTTAGCATCGTCTGCGTCGTGAGTAAAATGCAAGGCGTAAGAACGTAGTGAACTTGCCTGACGTAGAACCATGGTGTTAAACTCAATCTTTGTCATTCTGTTATCTGTTAAAGTTTTGTATTACTGTACAGACAAACATGATACCGTTTTATAATTTGAGCCCGAAGGCCGCTCGTGCCAAATAGCTGTTAACCGCTATAATGTTTAAACACAAAAACTTTCAATCAGCAAAACCTCATTTACAAATAACTGACAATTAGACCATTAAAACGGATATTCTTTTTAATACAATAAAAGCAAACAAAAAGGGTTGCACGCAAAAAAAAGCTTAAAAAATGTTAAAAATGCAGATTAAACTTTTTTGATTTTGTTTTAAGCGTACTGTTTTTATTGTATAATATTCACTTCACGCTCCAGCATTACGCCAAATTTAGTGTACACACTGTCTATGATTTGCGACGAAAGACTGTACACTTCCTGTCCGGTAGCGCCGCCATGATTTACCAATACCAGCGCCTGATTTTTCCAGGTACCTGTATGGCCAATGGTTTTCCCCTTCCATCCGCACTGCTCAATGAGCCAGCCTGCGGCTAATTTTACATACCCCTCGCCTGCCGGATAGTTTGCTATTGCAGGATAACTTTTATAAATAGACTCAAATTGCGCTTGCGGAATAACAGGATTTTTGAAGAAGCTTCCGGAATTACCGATAGTTGACGGATCGGGCAGTTTGGAAACCCGTATGGCCGCTACCACCTGCGATACCTCTTTAATAGTAGGATTGCTGATGCCGCGGTTGGCCAGCTCCTGCTCAATAGCACCATAGCTAAGGTTGAGCCTGGGTGTTACTGATAACCTAAACTTTACCGACACAATAATATACTGCCCCCTGAGCGCTGATTTGAACACACTCTCGCGGTATCCAAACTGGCAATCCTCTTTACTAAAAGTTTTAAACTGTTGGGTAGCTATTTCAAAAGCGCGGCAGCTTTCAAACACATCTTTAAGTTCTACGCCATAAGCCCCAATGTTTTGAATAGGCGATGCGCCTACCGAACCGGGTATTAAACTTAGGTTTTCCATACCGGCAAAGCCGTTATCTACACAAAAGTTTACCAGGTCGTTCCATACCTCGCCGGCGCCGGCCTCTACAAATACGGTATCACCCTCTGCATAATCACTAATGCCTTGTATGTTCAGGCGAACTACTAAACCGTTAAAATCGGTTACCAGCAACATATTGCTGCCGCCACCTATAACCAAACGCTCAAACGCATGCCATTGCGCATCACTAAAAAGCGAAACCAGATCCTGCTCCTCGTTAATTTCTACAAAATAGCGGGCTTTGGCTTCGATACCGAAGGTATTGTATGGTTTAAGGGATACGTTTTCCTGAATTTGCAGCATGGTGTTTGGATATTGAACTTTTGGAGGGCGAATTTCGGAATTAATAATTTAAAAGATATCTATATATCAAGATATCTTGGCCGCAACTAACTGGTAAACCTACCGCTTAAAATACTTTTTACTCGCAACCAGCAACCCAAACTCTTCTGACGGATTTTTCTCCGTTGACTTGTGATGAATTTTATGTGCCCGGCGGATGCTTAACAGGTATTTATTCCGGGTTTTAAATGCTTTAAATCGGTTATGGATAAACCAATCATGAAAAATAAAATAGATGGTACCGTAAGCGCTGATGCCGATGCCGATCCACAGGCGGTAGTCCTGTGTAAAATGCCCCTGCCACATTAGCCACATAGACAAAGCCGCAAAGCCTATGCTGAAAACATCGTTCAGCTCGAACCAGCTGTGCCGCTCCTGATGGTGGGTTTTATGAATAAACCATAACGGCCCATGAAACAAATATTTGTGAATGAACCATGAAAAGGCTTCCATAGCGGCTATGGTTGATATAACGATGGTGATATTGATGAGTATGTTCATTTTTAATTCAACCTGTTTTACTCGTTAATGTGAGACAGTAAAGGCATATGTGATAGTCGTAAGTATATAAACAGTAATTTCCTTATGCTACTGATACTAGTCTGTGTTTCTATTATTGGCCTCTGCTATTAGTTTAATTAAATATAGTAGTTATTTACTTCCTTCGTCTGCTCATTGCCGCAGAGGCTATTTCTTTTGTCATAGCCACAAAAGAAACAAAAAGGCCTAGCTGTTGCGATCACCTGTCTACCCACAAAGCCCGACGCTGGCCCGGACGCAACAGCAGCCCTACACACTGTTAGACTACTTATGCCATCCAATCAACATCCGGCAACAAAAAAGGTTGCAAGATAAACTCCTGCAACCTTCATATATTCTTTAATCGAGTGAGGTACTCAATAACCAGCTATTAGATATGTATAGCGCGGTTATCGGTAGCGGCCAAACAAGCTTCACGGATTGCTTCGGTGAAGGTTGGGTGTGCGTGGCTCATGCGGGTTACGTCTTCGGCACTGGCACGGAACTCCATAGCTACAACGGCTTCGGCAATCATGTCGGCCGCACGCGGACCAATCATGTGCACACCTAAAATCTCGTCGGTAGCGGCATCGGCCAATACTTTTACAAAGCCGTCAATATCCATGCTGGCACGGGCACGGCCGCTCGCCTTGAATGGGAACGAACCGGTTTTGAATTTTACGCCTTTTTCTTTCAGTTGCTCTTCGGTATGGCCTACGCTGGCAACTTCAGGCCAGGTGTACACTACGCCCGGAATCAGGTTGTAGTTGATATGCGGTTTTTGGCCAGCAATAATTTCGGCTACAAAAGTACCTTCGTCTTCGGCTTTGTGGGCCAGCATAGCGCCGCGCACTACGTCGCCAATAGCATATATACCTTTTACGCTGGTTTCCAGGTGGTCGTCAACGGTAATCTTTTTACCACGTTCTTCAACCGTGATGCCGATATTTTCCAGACCTAAACCATCGGTGTAAGCTACACGGCCTACGGCTACCAGGCAGTAGTCGCCTTTCAGCTCCATCTTTTCGCCTTTAGGGCTGTCAAAGGTTACGGTAACTTCGTTACCGTCAGAAGTAGCGCCGGTTACCTTATGGCCCAGGTAAAACTCCATGCCTTGTTTTTGCAATACCTTTTGAAGCTCTTTGCTCAATGAGCGGTCCATGGTTGGGATGATGGCATCCATGAACTCAATCACCGATACTTTAGCACCTAAACGGGCATATACAGAACCCAGCTCCAAACCGATCACGCCGCCGCCAATCAGCACCAGGTGCTTAGGTACTTCCGGCAGTTTAAGAGCCTCGGTTGAGGTGATGATGCGTTGTTTATCTGTTTTCAGGAACGGCAGGTTTGATGGTTTTGAACCTGTAGCTATGATCACATTTTTAGTGGTCAGGGTTTCTTCGCTGCCGTCGGCCTTGGTTACTTTGATGGTGTTTTTATCCACAAATGAACCTACGCCCTGGTAGGAGGTGATTTTATTTTTCTTGAACAGGAAAGAGATACCGCCGGTGGTTTGTGCCACCACTTCATCTTTACGTTTTACCATCTGGCCAAAATCAACCTGCAGATTTTCCAGGTTAATGCCGTGGGTTTTGAAAGTATGCGCTGCATTATGATAATGCTCAGACGAATCCAGCAGCGCCTTGGACGGGATACAGCCCACATTTAAACATGTGCCGCCAAACGTGCTGTATTTTTCAATACAAGCTGTTTTTAACCCCAGCTGGGCACAACGGATAGCAGCCACATAGCCGCCCGGGCCCGAACCTATAACGATAACATCGTATTGCATAACAGTAGAGTATTTTGTTGTGGTCAAAGGTAATATTACCTGCTATAATACAGATAATTTTTTGGTAAAGTTTCTACAGCTTAGATGAGCGAACTTTATATACTTAAAGATTTAAGTATCTCTTTTCTGAACATCTATTAACTGCTTACTTCAACAAGATAGTTTAGCATCTTTTCCGCATCGTGCTTAATTCTTTTATAGCGTCTGTAAAAAGAGAAAAAAATAATAATTAGAAAGAATGCAGCCTTGTAGTCAACTGTAATTATCCCAAGAACCATTATGCAAGCCAACCATATCTCGCCAAGATAAGAGATGCCAAAGGTTAGTCTAAGCACATTTTCATTTTCAACTTCAATCAATTCAAACCAACTTTTAGACATATAATAAGGCCCTTCTTCTCTACTTACCGGCATTGGACCATAAGGTTCAAATGTAACTACTCCCGGAGCATGCTTACAAACGTGGTAATTACATTCCTTTACTACGTAAATAATATGCTCAGTTAGTTCTTCGGGTGTTACCGGATTATGTCCCAGCACCTGTTCAATATGAAATTTTAAATCGAACAACTTATTTAGGTGATATAAATTTACAACTGTATCATTTCATTTTTACCGACCCACTGCATACATCGCCTTCCTCAATACCGTCCAGCCATACGCGTAAAAACTTGGTGCGTTCCCGGGTGAGGCTTTCCAGGTAAGTGGCTTTGCACATAGGCTCAGCGCTGCCATACGCACCCGGCGAAGGGTATTTGGCAGCCAGCTCGGCATCGCGCAGTTGTACCCACAGCCGCTGGGCGGTTTTCAGCTTTTTGATGAACACCGGCTGTTTGGCGTACTGCTTTAATATTTTCTGGTACACAGTATTCAGTTCCTTATCTGCCTGCTGGTAGCCGGTGGCAGCAGTGGCATTCATGGAGGTTTGGGTTTGTGCATGGGCACAAATATGCATAGATAGTAATAACACCACTACAGTTAATGTACCTAAAATATTTTTCATCCTGACTTGTTTGATTAACAACCACACGAGCCGACAAACAATTGTTGAAGCACGTGTCTTGATTCAATAACTGTGATTGTTCCTTTCAATTCGGAACCTTCATAAACACTCTTTTTTAACCGGACCACTTTCACCTTTAACAGGTAAGGCCCGTTTTTATACACAAACAAGTTCTTATTCTCATTGTGCGACTGTAAAAAAAAATTCTGATTTGGCCATTAAGCTTCACATACGCCTTATTTGCGTAATTATTAGCCAACAGATAGTTTCTGGCCTTCTGATCTTTTGCAGATGCAAAAAAGCAACACGAACAGCCATCAATATCACTCGGTAGACTTTTAAAGGATTCCAACAACAAAGGCTGGCTTTTTTGTACTACTTGCTGACTCATAGCAGACAAAGCAAAAACAGGTAGAATAACACTATACTTGTTATTACTTTCATTTTAGTTGATACGTTAAGTGACAAAGTTAATGCGAAACGAATTATGGCTATTGCCTAAGCCGTCATAATCACCTTTACAGGGTTAAATCTTTTCTTCATGGGTTTTCAGGATAAGTTAAATTAAAGGTTATCTCACCTACATGAAGTGCATTACAACGATTATTAAATTCATCTGCATCCATTGGACCATACAACCCTTTTTCATGCTGACCTGGTTTCAGCTTAAGATCAATTAGATAATAATTAGTTTGCCCTTCATCTATTTTTTCATGCGGAAATTCGCCTTGCAAAGGATGCTGCTTGGCTACAATGAAGCGCTCGTTATGACCAACGGCATAGATGTAAGCGGGTATAACTTCAAACTCAAGATCACCACTATCACGCTTTCCGATGTATCTGCTTGAATGAACATCAATCCATCCTGTATAGTAAGGTCCGGCAATATGATCGCCACCACTATCAAACAATCCAAAGCACCCAGAAAGAATTGCAGTGCATATGAGTAGCAAATATCTAAACCGTTTGATAACTGTAGGCATAAGGAATGAGTTGGTGCTAATCTAAGCAAACTTGTTTAAAAGGTAAACCTCCAAAAAAAGGCCATCTTGAATACCTTTTGTTTGTAACAGAATTGCATATAATCATCAAAGTTATTACAATACTACTTAAATTGGGCTACTGAACATAACCCCAACACTTCATGAACAAATTTTACACCCTGTTGCTGGTTCTGGCCACCGTTTACTCGGCAGCACTTGCGCAACCCCAAAGCAATTACGCCAAGGAGCATTACACCAAAAAGGAAGTTTACATTACCATGCGCGATGGTGTAAAGCTGTTTACAGCCATTTACACACCTAAAGATGCATCGGCAAAAAAGAAATATCCCATCATTATGCAGCGCACGTGCTACAGTGTGGCCCCTTACGGCGAGGGTAACTATCCGGCACGCCTGGGACCGTCAGATTTGATGATGCAGGAAGGCTACATTGTGGTGTACCAGGATGTGCGCGGCCGTTGGAAAAGCGAAGGCACCTGGACCAACATGACACCCGTTATTGATACCAAGAAAAGCAAAAGGGATGTAGACGAAGGTTCGGACACGTACGACACGATTGACTGGCTGGTTAAAAACACGCTGTTCAACAATGGCCGTGCGGGCCAGTGGGGCATCTCTTATCCGGGCTTTTACACGGCGGCAGGTATCCTTGCTAATCACCCGGCGCTGAAGGCTTCATCGCCGCAGGCACCTATTTCTGATTTCTGGTTTGATGATTTTCACCACAATGGTGCCTTGCTCGAATCATACTTCTTTACTTACCCTGTTTTCGGCGTGCAAAAAACGGATACCACCAGCAAAGCATGGTACAACAACCAGCTGGTGAATACCAACGGCGCACGCGACGGCTACCAGTTTTTGCTGGATATGGGCGCACTGCCTAATGCCGATAAATATTACAAAAACAACTTTTTTTGGCAGGAAACGGTTAACCACCCTAACTATGATGAATTTTGGCAAAAGCGCGATCTGCTGCGCCATTACAACAAAGTAAAACCTGCCGTAATGCTGGTAGGCGGCTGGTATGATGCCGAAGACTTACGTGGTCCGCTTTCTATCTACAAAACCATCAACCAAAAAGACCCGTCGGCTTACAACACCATCGTGATGGGGCCATTCGGGCATGGCCGCTGGTCGCGCGAAACGGGGCATACCCTGCACAGTAATGTGTACTTTGGCGATAGTATTGCCACTTTTTATCAGCGCAATATCGAGGCAAAATTCTTTAACCACTTTTTGAAAGGCAAGGGCGATAAAAATTCGGGACTGCCTAAAGCCTATATGTACAACACCGGTAAAAAAGAGTGGGCACAGTTTACGCAATGGCCGGTTGCCAATGCGCAACACTTAAAATTATACTTAAGCGCCGATGGAAAACTACCGATGACACAGCCAGCCTCTCAGGGTTCGGTATCGTTCATCAGCGATCCGTTAAAGCCGGTACCCTATACCGAGGACAATACCACCACCATGGGCTTTACCCCGCACAATTACATGAGCGAAGATCAGCGCTTTGCCGGTCGCCGCACGGATGTGCTGGTATTCCAGACGGATGTATTACAGGATGACGTTACTTTGGGTGGCGAAATCATGTCGCACCTTAAAGTGGCCACCACCGGCACCGATGCCGACTGGATTGTAAAACTGATTGACGTTTACCCGGCCAATGAGCCTAACCACCCGTACCTGCCCAACAAAAACATATTGATGGCCAATTACCAGCAAATGGTTCGTTCGGAAATTATGCCGGGGCGTTTCCGCAATAGCTTTGAAAAGCCGGAAGCTTTTGTACCCAACCAGAAAACCAACGTGGATGTGAAGCTACAAGATGTGCTTCATACCTTCAAAAAAGGGCACCGCATTATGATACAGGTACAAAGCACCGCTTTCCCGCTATGGGCCCGCAATCCGCAAAAGTTTGTAGAGAACCCGTACAAGGCTACCGATGCTGATTATGTAAAGGCTACGCACACCGTATATAACGATAGCTATATTGATGTGGAAGTGTTGAAGTAAGGGAGCGAGGGATTTGGAGCGGAGAGCGAATTCTGAACGAAAAGTTAATAGAATAGAGACTTCCCCAAAGCAGTAACATAATAAGCACTTTACAAAAAGAGACACAAGAGATTGTGTCTCTTTTTTGTTTATTTTGCGCTGATTGTTCCCCCTTACGCCATGAATCTTAAAAGCAGAATACTTAGCGCAGTAACTATAGCTTCGCTCCTGTCCCTTACCGCATCGGCCCAGCTGATGCAGAAAAAAGAAACCTATACCCGTGCCGATACGTTGCGCGGCATGCTTACCCCCTTGCGTACCTGCTATGATATCAACTACTACCACCTCGATGTGAAGTTTGATATCGACAACAAGTTTATCAGCGGCAGCAACCTGTTTAAATTTACCGCCACACAAAACTTCACCAAATTACAGTTTGACCTGTATGCCAACCTGAAGATTGAAAAAGTAGTTTACCAGGGCCAAAACCTGCCGTTTACCCGCGAATTTAATGCGGTGTTTGTTACCTTCCCTAAAACCATACGTAAAGGCAGTAAAGAAGAATTTACCGTGTTTTACTCCGGCAACCCAACTGTGGCTAAAAATGCCCCCTGGGATGGCGGCGTGGTATTTACCCGCGATTCATTGGGCAAGCCTTGGGTAGCTACTGCCTGCCAGGGCGCCGGTGCCAGCATTTGGTGGCCTACTAAAGACCATCAGAGCGATGAGGTGGACAGTATGCTGATCAGCATCAGTGTGCCTGCCGGTTTAAAAGATATTTCCAACGGCCGCCTACGCAAAACCACTACCCTGCCGGATGGCTATACCCGGTATGATTGGTTTGTAGCCAACCCTATCAATAACTACGATGTTGCTGCCAATATTGGCGACTATACACATTTGGACGACAGTTACGACGGTGAAAAAGGCAAGCTTACGTTAGATTATTGGGTGCTGCCTTATAATGTGGATAAGGCTAAAAAGCAATTTGGCGCCAACGTAAAACCGATGCTGAAAGCGCTGGAGAATTGGTTTGGCCCCTACCCCTGGTATGAGGATGGCTACAAACTGGTAGAAACCCCGCACCTGGGTATGGAGCACCAAAGTGCCGTGGCTTACGGTAATAAATATCGCAACGGTTACCTAGGCCGCGATTTATCGGGTACAGGCCGGGGGCTGAACTGGGACTTTATCATCGTACACGAGAGCGGGCATGAGTGGTTTGGCAACAACATCACCTCAAAAGATATTGCCGACATGTGGATACACGAGAGCTTTACCAATTACTCTGAATCGCTTTTTATTGAAACGCATTATGGAAAAGCAGCAGCGCTGGAATACATTCAGGGTCTGCGTAGAATAATCCGTAATGATGAACCCATCATCGGCCCCTATAATGTAAACAAGGAAGGCTCGGGCGATATGTATCCTAAAGGTGCAAACATGCTCAACACCATACGCGCCATCATCAACAATGATGATAAATGGCGGCAGATACTACGCGGGCTTAATAAAACTTTTTATCACCAAACGGTAACTACAGCCCAAATTGTGAACTACGTAAACCAGCAATCGGGCCTGAACCTGACGTCGGTATTTGACCAGTACCTGCGCTATACCACCATCCCTACACTGGAATTTAAGTTTGAAAACGGCAAGGCCTATGCCCGCTGGGTAGCCGACGTGAAAAACTTCGACATGCCAGTAAAGGTGCGTGTTAAAGGCGGCGAATATCAATTCATTAAACCCATCACCACCTTTACGCCTGTTAGTTTAACCGGCATTACCAAAGACAATTTAGAGGTAGATACCCTGGAGTTCTACATAAAAGTTAAATAGCCCCTCCCAGCCCTCCCCGAATGGGGAGGGCTTTAATTGCATATACCTTACCATCTTAGCTCCGGGCAATAATCAAATTTTTATAACCCCAATCAAAATATTTTTCTGTTTTGGTGCAACCTATGTTAAATTCATGTCGTCTTATTATTAAACCAAAACGATACGTCATGAAATCACTAACCAAAATCTTACTTGCAACTGCACTGCTGGCAGGCACCGGCGAAACCTTTGCCAAACCGCTACCGGTAAAAAACACCTGCACTATTGATATACAAGATCGTCGTTTATCAGGCTTTAATGCCGTAAGCGTAGCTGGTTCTTTTGATGTTTATATTAAACAGGGCAGCACCGAATCAGTTAAAGTGGAGGCAGATGATGATGTGATTGACCGTATTGTAACCGAGGTAAAGGATGGCGAATTAAGGATTTCTACCAAGAAAAGCTCATCGGACTGGGGCTTCAACTGGGGAAGCAAAAAAAGGGTAGTTTATGTAACCGTTAAGGATGTGAACAGCATCAGTTTATCCGGTTCGGGCGATGTATATTTTAAAGACGGTATCCGTGCTAGCAAATTACAGGTAAGACTATCCGGTTCGGGCGATATAAGCGGTAAGATAGATGTGGGTACACTGGAGAGCAGCATTGCAGGTTCGGGCGATATTACCCTTTCGGGCAGAGCGCAAAGCTCCAGCATCAGCGTAGCTGGTTCAGGCGATTTTACCGGCCGCGACCTGGTAACCAACAGCACTACCGTAAAAGTAGTAGGCTCGGGCGATGCACGTGTTAACGCCAATCAGCAGCTCAACGCTTCGATAGCGGGTTCGGGCGATGTATATTATACAGGTTCGGTTAAGCAGGTATCTACCTCTAAATCAGGCAGCGGCGGTATTTCACGTTATTAACCTGACCTCACACATACATAAAACAATAAAGGCGTAGTTTGTAAACTGCGCCTTTATTGTTTTATAAAAACGCCCTTATATAGGCGCGTTAATAAGTTATTGTTTTTACACGTTCTCTTTCTGCAGCAAAGCAGGGATTGTTTTCAAGATCAGTTTTATATCGTTGGCTAGGCTATGGTTCTGGGCATAAACGTTATCTAGCATCAGGCGCTCTTCTTCGCTCATATCGCCTTTGCCTCGCTTTTCAACCTGCCATAAACCGGTAATGCCGGCCGGGGCATGAAAACGCAGGGCGTATTTATCGGTAGTCAGCTTTTCTGCCTCATACAGCGGCAGCGGGCGGTTGCCCACAATGCTCATATCGCCAATAAATACATTCCACAATTGCGGCAACTCGTCAATACTGGTATTACGGATAAAATTGCCTACGCGGGTAATACGAGGATCGTTCTTGATTTTAAAGAAGGCCGAGCCTGCGCTTGACTTCTTGTTGTCCATATACTCCTTTTCGCACCACTGCACTTTATCGGCATAGATCGGGAACTGGCATTTACCTGATGATTGACACTCAGCACATAACAAGACCGTATTTTGAACCGCTTGCTTAGCCGGCTCTTTGTCTTTAGCGGCATCTGTATCATACTGGTTCAGGTGCTTCAAATCTTTCAGGCGCTGATCGGCATTCACATACATCGATCTGAACTTATAGAATTTAAATGCCTGGTAACCGGTACCTACGCGTAACGAGTAGTAAAAGGCCGGCCCTTTTGATTCCAGCTTAATGGCTAAATAAATAAGTAAGAATAACGGCGACAAGAACAGGAGCGCCAAGCCCGAAAACAGGATATCGAAAATGCGTTTATCGGTTGGTATTTTGTAAGATACCGCTGTTTTTTGCGCAACGTTGTTTTTTAGGCTGTGCCAGTGCTCAATCAAAAAGTTTACCCTTGTTTCCAGGTTCGGTTCTTTAACCGGCAAACGAAACACATCGGCCACGCCAGCGTTGAGGGCCAAGCTGCGCAGGTTGCTGTTAAAATGGTTAACAATTAAAAAGAAAGGCACGTTAGCCAAACCATTCTTTTTCAAAGTTTCGAACAATGTGATACCAGATGAGGCCAGCACTTCATCCTGCGATATGATGGCAACGATATTCAGTTTATTGCTTTCCCAGGCCGAAAACAACTGCATACCATTTTTAAAATGCATTAATTGCCGGTCCTGGAAATTACATTGATTTATGGACAACGTTAAATGGTCGTCCAGGTTAATCAATGCAATTATCTGCCGCCCTGGGGTAGTAACATTCTCAGCACTCATCGGTTATTTATCAATTACTCTTTCCTATTCTTCTCAAAATCGCTCTTACACGGGCTTCCAGCTCGGCCGGGTTAAAAGGCTTTACAATAAAATCGTCAGCACCGGTATTAAGGCACCTAACCCGTACTTCTGAGCTATCCTCGCCCGATACAATGATTACAGGTATCGATTTAAAGAAATCACTGCTTTGTACCTGGGCTATAAAATCCAGACCGCTCAGGTTTGGTGTGTTTAAGTCGGAAATAACCAGATCAGGGATATTGCCGTTTTGTAAAAATGCCAGCGCATCTAAAGCGGTTGGGCAAATTTCTATTTCGTATGACTTACTTAAGAATCTTTTAAGTATCAGCTGCATGTAGTTATCGTCTTCGATAACCAATATTTTGGTTTTCCCCGTTTCTGAAAATCCCATAGCGTTTTCTGCTTTTCTTGTAGTTGTGTTAAAAAGGTTGTTGATACCAGTAGCCATATCTAAACGTGTTTACTACTATTACGAATTTTATACGGATAAGGTTCTGCAAATAACAAAATGTTAAGAAATAAATACTCTTTTGAAGCGTTTTATAGTTGCTTTCCACAAACCACCGTCAATTTGTATACGGCGGTCGGTTGTCCACACAATGGCTTTGGGGTTGGTAACTTTGTAAATTTTACCAAAGCCTTTCCGGCTCAACTTAAGCGCCAGATAACCATCCTCGTTAGTACCGGGCGGGTGGTTGAACCCATCAACAGACATACCCTGCTCACGCCTAAAGCCCGAGTTAAAGCCATAAACGTTTACCGCTTCAGTTTTAAACAGGGTATTATAAAAGCGGGTAAACTCGGCAATGTACTCGTAAAAAAAGTAGGTAACACGGCCGGTACTGCCTATAGGTATAAACGAGAAGGTACCATAGGTAATGGCCGCATTTTTTTTCGGATCGGCAAGGGGTTTAATCATTTCCTCAATCCAGTCTTTAGGATATATAGTATCCGCATCGGCGTTTAAAATATATTTACCCTTAGCTTCGGCCAACCCCCTGTTGCGGGCCGGCGTAATGCCCTGCGTGGTTTCGAGTATACAGTTTACGCCGCAGGCTTTTACTAACGCTTCGGTATTATCTTTAGAGTTATTATTTACCACAATAATTTCAACCGAGCGGCTGGTTATATTATTACATAGCGATGCCAGCGTGGGCACGATGTTCTCTTCTTCATTGTAAGCCGGCATCACAATCGATACTTCCGGATTGCCTTTATACAGTTGCTGGTAGGCTTGTTTAATAGCATCCGTACTGGGAGTGCTTTGCGCATTCAGGTAGTTACTGATGTAAGCGGGTATCGTTAACGGCCTCATAAAGTGAGCGAATTATGGATTTTAGTTTACTGAATTTATTGTTTAACAGCACACCGGCAACATCTTACCTATGCCCTGCACCTACCTTTGGCATAGCTTAATTTGCACCAAGGGTTTACGTTATACGTAAAGCAAGAAAAAACTTTGCATCTTTTTTAACTTTTTTATGCACACCTCGCAAAAGGGTATTGAACTGCAACAAACAATTAGGCGTACCGTTTTCAACCGGGTTGCCTGTAGTAAAATAATGGCTATTTTTGACGCACTATGAAAAAAGCAAAACCCACCATATTAGTTGTAAATGATGACGGCATTACCGCTCCCGGTATCAAGGCCCTGCTCGAAACCATGCAGCAGCTGGGCAATGTAGTGGTAGTAGCGCCAGACAGTCCGCAATCGGGCATGGGGCATGCCATTACCATAGGCAAACCTTTACGGCTTGATAAGGTGGAGCTTTACGAAGGCGTTGAAATGTACCGCTGCTCGGGCACACCAGTTGATTGTGTGAAGCTGGCCGTTAATCTCATATTTAAAGGCAAAAAGCCCGACTTGTGCGTATCAGGCATTAACCACGGGCTCAACAATTCGATCAATGTGCTGTACTCGGGCACCATGTCGGCCGCAGTGGAAGGCGCTATCGAGGGCATCCCGTCCATTGGCTACTCGCTTGACGATTATACCTTGCAAGCTGATTTTGCGCCCGCCCTGCCCTATGTTAAGCAAATTGCACAGCAGGTACTGGATCATGGCCTGCCGGCCGATACCTTATTGAATGTTAACTTCCCGAACACGCCTAACCCTAAGGGCATCAAAGTATGCCGCCAGGCGCGTGGCAAATGGGCCGAGGAGTTTGACGAACGCATGGATCCGCATAAACGCCCTTATTATTGGCTCACCGGCGAGTTTGAAATGAACGATAAAGGTGAGGATACCGACGTTTGGGCACTGGAAAATGGCTATGTATCGGTAGTACCGGTACAGTTTGACATGACGGCGCACCATGCCATACCGCTGCTTAACGGATGGAAATTTGAATAGATAAAATGCAATAGGACAGCGGCTACTTAATCAACACCTTCGTAGCCGTTGCTCATTTGCCGGCCGTCTTTGATCATAAACTGATTAAACTCGTCGGCCAGGTCATGGCAGCTTTGTTTCAGCATGGTTACCATTTCCATTACCGATTCATCTACATCGCTCTGCTCCAGCAATTCTACCAGGCCTATAATATTAGCCAGGGGCCTTCTGATGAGGTGCGACTGCCGGTAAGCCACATCACGCAGGGTGGAGGTCAAAAAACGAATATGGTCCTGCCGCGATGCAAAGTCGGTAATATCGTACCCAATTCCAACAACGCCTTCAATACCATCTTCCGTTACATTGGCTTTAAAATCCCAGTGGGTAATCACATAACCACCTTTACCATCCAGCTTGCGCAAGGTAGCCTCAAAACACTCGCCGGGATATTGTATGCACCGCTGGCTCACCTCAAAGCTCAGTACATGATCGTCCGGGTGCAGGGCGGCGCCGGCAAAACGGGTACGGTTCTCGCCATAAAAAGCTTTGTATTTTGTGGCAAAATACTCGTTCATGTAAGCGTAGTTACCATAATTATCTACCCGTACCAAATAAAAGTTATTGGAATTATGCAGCAGGTTAACAATATGCGGAAAGGAATTTTTAAGTATCTCAGTCATGATAATAATGCTGTAGCTTATTGTGCAGTAATGGCCAAGCAAATGGGGCAAACGTTATAACTAGGATAAATGACCGGCTTGTATAATAACAGATAAGTAGTGCTTGTAATTGGCTAACGTTTACTATTTCTGTACTAAAGTACAATTTTATACCAGCATTGTTTGTTACTATCAGCAGGCACTCCTGCTATTGCAATAATTTTAGGTTGCTGATACCCGCTAAATACCTATACAGTTGTAACTTTGAAAAATTATGCCTTACAAAAATAATTGGCTTACCGGAATACTTGCCGGGCTGATATTACCAGCCCTGAGCTGCCTCCTGTTTCAAGTATTATATCCCGAAGCCGTATGGCTCAATAAACCGGCCCTGCCCTATCTGATAACCATCGGGCTTAACCTGGTACTCATCAGAATAAGCGTTGCCAAACAGGCCGACCAAACAGCCAGAGGCATTATGCTTGCTACGTTTGCCTTTTTACTGTTTATGATCTTCGTGCTGAAAATTAAATTATAACCCATGAAATATTATCTGGTAGCCGGCGAGGCGTCTGGCGATTTACATGGTGCCAACCTTATGAAAGCATTGAAGGTTAAAGACCCGCAGGCCGAATTTCGTTTTTTTGGCGGTGATTTAATGCAGGCAGAAGGTGGCACACTGGTAAAGCATTACAGCACAATGGCCTACATGGGCTTTGTTGAGGTAGCCGCCAACCTGCGCACCATTTTAGCTAATATGAAATTTTGCAAGCAGGATATCAGCGCATGGCAGCCGGATGTATTGGTACTGATCGACTTCCCGGGCTTTAACCTGAAAATTGCAGAATCTGCCAAAGCGCAGGGCTTGCTGGTATGCTTTTACATATCGCCCAAAGTTTGGGCCTGGAACCAGAAGCGCGTACACAAAATTAAGCGCGTGGTTGACCACCTTTTCTGCATTTTGCCTTTTGAAGTTGATTTTTATAAAAAGTGGGACATGAAGGTGGATTATGTAGGCAACCCTTTGCTTGATGCGGTATCTGCCTTTAAGCCCGATGAGAGTTTTTTACAAAAGAATAAGCTAAACGATAAAAAGATCATTGCCCTGCTACCCGGTAGCCGCAAGCAGGAAATAAGCCGCCTGCTGCCCGAAATGGAAAAACTGGCTACCCGCTTTGAGCAATATCAGTTTGTAATAGCCGGCGCGCCATCTTTTGATGCCGCTTATTACCAGCAATATCTTACCAATAAAAACATCCCGGTAATTTTTAACGCTACTTATGATATACTGCACCAAGCGCAGGCAGCTGTAGTAGCATCGGGTACGGCCGTGTTGGAAACTGCCTTATTTAATGTGCCACAGGTAGCTGTTTATAAAGCCAACTGGTTAATGGTAGCAGCGGGCCGCCTGCTGCTCAAAATAAAATATATAACGCTCGTAAACCTGATTATGAATGAACCGGTAGTGAAGGAACTGATACAGGAAGAGTGCAATACCGAACAAATAAGCGCCGAATTGGAAAAGCTGCTGCATGATGCCACTTATCGGGAGCATAAGCTTAACCAGTACCATCAACTGCACAAACTTATGGGGCAACCAGGCGCATCGGCGCATACTGCCGATTTGATTGTAAAATATGTAAAACAGTAAAGCTCCGTTACCGGAGCTTTACTGTTTTACATAGGTGATGTTTGAAAAAATTTATATAGGTAGATGATAGATGCTTGTTGGTGCTAAGCGGCGGCCTGCAATGCAGCTGGCTGCGCTTGTTTGTTCACAAACTGCGTTTTGGTTTTGTAAGCTTTCAGGTCTTGTGCCAATAAGCTCATTAATTCTTTATCGAATTGAGAAACCAGTTTACTTGTTGATGATTTGTTATAGTTTTTCATAGGTAGATGGCGTTTGTATAGGTAGATGATGCAGAGATGTCGTGTTATTTACAATTAAGCGGCAGACAAACCATTGGTGGTACTGATGCTTTGTTTAATGGTATTTAGTAACTGATTTTTAGCAGTTCTCACTGTTTTCAAATCTTCCAGCAGTAAGTTTTTCAATTCGTTATCAAAACGGTTCACTAATTTACTTATAGATGGTTTGCGGTAAGTTTTCATAGCTAATGTAGGTTAAAAGTCTTTTTACTCTGTTTTCTTCACTTTATCAATATGATCCGTTTCAGTAAGATTCTCTTTGCGTAGTTCAGCTTCTTTCTTCTGGCGAGCCAGTTGTTCTTCGTCGCGCGGATCAGAAGCGGCCTCAGGATTCTGTGGGTTCTCCCACTCCTTTTCGCTATCGTCTGTTACTGTTTTTTTAACAACTACCATATCAGTTATTTTGATAAGAGTTATTCCAAACCAGTGCCAAAAACTTCAAGACTACCTTAAAAACCGGAATACCATTTCAAACTTTTGTTTAAAATGTTGGATTCCATGCCATTTAATAATTTTAGCAAGAACATTAAATTATTGTGAAGGATGGTTGCGTACCGAACGGCAACTGTACACAGTACGCAACACTGTACAGAATAACGTTACCGGGTGTTCGTTTTTCGGGAATTTAACAGATGAAGTAACAATACAGCTATGGATAATACAATACCTACCACACATACGCCTACCCAGTGATAGCTACCCCAAACCTTAGCCGCTACAAAAGTACCGAGCGAGCCGCCCACAAAATAAGTAACCATGTAAACGGTGTTGATACGATTGCGGGCGGCCGGGTTTAAAGAAAAGATAATAGCTTGGTTGGAGATGTGTGTAGCCTGCACACCCATATCCAACAATATAACACCAATGATGAGCCCGATCATACTACTGCCCGAGAACAGGAACACGATGAATGATACAAGCGTTAATAGTAAGGTATAAGTAATTAGCCTGCTGGCATCCACCTTATCACTTAGCCGGCCAACCAGTGAAGCGGCCAGCGCGCCAAAAGCGCCTACCAAGCCAAAAGAACCGGCCACGGCACTACCTTCATTAAACGGCGGCCCCTGGAGCAGGAAAACTAAAGTAGTCCAAAAAGCGCTGAAGCCGGCAAAACACAAGCCGCCACGCAAAGCGGCTATGCGCAACTGCGGCTCTTGCCGGGCAATATCCACTAATGATTTCATGAGCTTGCCATAGCTGCCTTTATAATCAGGCTCTACCTCGGGTACCAGCAGAGCAATCAATGCCCCCATAATTACCATTAGCCCGGCAGCAATGTAAAACATGTTGCGCCAGCCCAGGTGTTCGCCTATAAAGCCGCTGAGGGTTCTTGAAAGCAAGATGCCGATTAATAGTCCGCTCATTACAAAACCTATCTTTTTACCACGCTCCTCGGGCAGCGACAGGTGCGCCACCATAGCCACCAGAACTTGCGGAACAACGGAAGCTATGCCAACCAAAAAGCTGGCTATACCTAACACGGTAATATTAGGCGCCTTGGCGGCCAGCAGCAAGGCCGCAATCACAAAAGCAAAATCAACCAGCATCAGCCGTTTGCGCTTAAACATATCGGCCAGTGGTATTATAAAGAGCAAACCGGTGGCATAGCCAATTTGTGTGTACATAGCTATCTGCCCCGCCTCGCCATTACTGATATGAAAAGTGTGCGCAATATCACCCAGCAAAGGCTGGTTATAATATATGTTGGCCACTACCAGGCCGGTAGCCAAAGTCATGATCCATAAAACGGCCGGTGTAAGCTGAGCAGCCGATGTTTTTGCAGAAGTATTCATCTCAGGATTTACAAGTCGCAAAGTTGCGAAAGGTTTTTATCAATAAATTATATCCTTTTCCGCTCACAGTAAAATTGACTTCTAAATTGATTTAGCATAATTACATTTAAATAGGTACTGATTTAACAATTTTTAACATATACGCACTTTCATTTAACAATTACTAAACAATATAACTACCAACTATCCTTTTCATAATTTTTTTTGAAAAAAATTATGAAGTTATTTTAGATAGTGTTACCTTTACACCGTAATCGAAAGATACATATAAAAAGTCTTCTCATAATTTAGGTTTATAATTGGTTAGTAAAGGCCTCCTGCCCATCAGGAGGCTTTACTTTTTTATAAGAATTTATAATCGCCATTCACCTCTGCCTAAGATTCAATAAATTATTTTACATAAAATTTGGCATCAATTAACTTTTTGCTACTTTTGCCCACCACAACGGGGGATTAGCTCAGCTGGCTAGAGCGCTTGCATGGCATGCAAGAGGTCATCGGTTCGACTCCGATATTCTCCACACTAAAAAGTCCATATCTAATCATTATGGACTTTTTTTATAGCTATTCTCACTGCTTCATTACGCCTGTTCGGCTTATAATTAGCCACAGTCTGATTTGCTTTTATGAATAACAAGCTCTCCGAAGAAAGATTAGAAATATTACGCAAGATCTGATTCAAATAGCAAGAGTATCCTCATGGAATAAAATTTCGGATAACTGCATGTACATAATAACGGAAGATGCAGAACCTGCGGGTAACTTTACAGAACAGAAAGCATACATCAAAAAAATCAGTTTATTGCCTCCTAAATCTTTACAAGAGATATCAGTTTTTTTAAACCAGTCATATAACGATATCTATTTGTTGGATTTCTTTATTTACAAATCCCTAAAAAGCATAACGCTCGTTGAAATAAAGATACTATATAAAAGTTCGTTGGATGACGATTATCGCGAAACAATAATAAATAATCCTCCAATGATTCACTGTAAGGTCTTAATCCCTCCATACACACACCCATTCGATAAAAACACTACTCAAAAGAAGTTTGATATTAACTGGCATCACGGCACCCTGCGTCATAAATGGCATATGTTTAAATTGCGGCTAAACTATCAATTGGGAACTTTCGTAAAAAGCCTAATACAGCACATCTGAATACATACATTGCTATATAATGAATGCTATCATGAAAACCCGCACCAAACAATTAATAATTGCTTTCGCGTTAGTTAGCCTCACCAGTAGCTGCTTTTTATCACGTGATCCGCATGGTCGTCGTACCGACAGGGGCCGCCGTTATCCGCACGACAAACCGCAACAACAGCAAGGGCAGCAGTAAATAAAACATGACGGCTGTCATTTTTTAGCGGAAATGCTATCGGCAATTTTGCAGTTTAACTTGCATGCCATAGATATGCCGCACACACTTACTGCTCCTGTATCAATTCAATCATTTTCCGATAAAAGCAAACGCCCGGTCATCCTTTGGCTTGTTACCGGTGTAGTGATGGTAATGATACAGATTTTGCTGGGTGGCATTACCCGCTTAACCGGCTCGGGCCTATCCATTACCGAATGGAAACCGCTGTTGGGCGCACTACCTCCTCTTAACGAACATGCCTGGCAGCATAGTTTTGAACAGTACCAGCAAATTGCCCAGTTCAAAAAAATCAATTACAATTTTACGCTGGCCGATTATAAAGCCATATTTTTTTGGGAATGGCTGCACCGCGAATGGGCTCGGCTAATGGGTGTGGTATTTCTGATACCATTCCTGATTTTTATTGCACAAAAACGGCTGGATAAGCAGATGATCAAACCCATGCTTATCCTGTTTATTTTAGGCGGACTGCAGGGCGCCATCGGCTGGTTGATGGTAAAAAGCGGCCTCAATGATACGGATATTGCGGTGAGCCACGTCCGATTGGCTATTCACTTTATGTGTGCCTTAATTTTGCTTGGCTATTTAGTTTGGTTCACCTTAAAATTAGCTATCCCTGCACAGCGCATTGCTTTAGCACCCACTGCTCAAAAGCTAAACCTGCTATTGCTTGCACTGCTTTTTTTCCAGTTAATATACGGCGCTTTCATGGCCGGCACACATGCCGCATTGCACGCCCCTACCTGGCCCGACATCAATGGTTCATTCATACCCGATGGCATGAATGTTCGCGCACAGAGCTTACTCCATACCTTATGCTATAATGTTTTCACTATTCAGTTTATACACCGTATGCTGGCCTATGCAATAGGTATAGTTACCGTTGCCTGGTTTATACAAAGTGGCAAAGCAGTTAGAAGCACCTTGCTATATAAATTCAGGAGTGTACCGCTGTTACTTGTTGCTGTACAAATTACTTTAGGGGTAATGGCGTTGTTGAACAGCTTATTCAAAACAGGCGTTTATTATGCGGTTATACATCAGTTTACCGGCATGCTGCTGCTTACAGCACTACTCATTACTTTTTACCTGAGCAACCGCCGATCCACCTTTATATAAAGCATCGTTAACCAAACATTTTTACGGGTTAATCTTAATTTTACATAAAACGTTTACATTGCCGTCTTTACAAACAGCAAAACAGAATACCTGTAGATAACATTAATATAACTAATGTATTGGTACGAAGACGAGGTTAAACGCCTGGAACAAGATTATAAAAGAATACCCTATATACCCGAAACGCTGTTTTTTGGCAGCTCCACCATACGGCTATGGCAAACCTTATATCAAGATTTTGCGCATCTTAAACCTATTAATTTAGGCTTTGGCGGGTCTACCCTGGCCGGTTGCGTTTGGTTTTTTGAGCGGATAATGGAGCCTTACAACCCCAAACGCATCATTGTGTATGCCGGCGATAACGATTTGGGCGACGGCCGACACCCCGAGGAAGTGTTTATATTTTTTCAGCAGCTGATGACGAAGACCGAAAAGCGCTTTGGTAACCTGCCCTGCTATTACATATCGCTCAAGCCCAGCATAAGCCGCTGGCATATGGCCGATAAATTTATGTACACCAATAATCTGATTGAAAATGAAATTGTAAAGCAAAGCAGCAACTGGCGCTTTATTAACATTTTTAAAAGAATGCTGGATGCATCGGGCCAGCCCGAAAGACGCTACTTTGGCGAAGACGGACTGCATTTAAGTAACGACGGATACGATGTTTGGAGAGAAGTAGTAAAAAACAGCATTACATTGTAATTCGTTTATCTTGTTTTGATGTTGAGGTAATATAACTTAAAGATATTCTGCCCGCAAAGGCAGGCCAACAATGCACAGAGAATATCATAAATGGTACAGCCACAACCTGCAGCGCAACATGGAACTGCTGGTTTTTGGGCACGGCGGCAAAACAGTATTGTTTTTTCCGACCCGTATGGCACGCTTTTATGATTACGAAAACTGGGGCATTGTTAATGCCCTTAGTCACCGGCTTAATAATGGCGAGCTGCAGCTGATTTGTGTTGACAGTGTGGATACCGAGAGTTTTTACAATCAACACATACACCCCGCCGCACGTATACAACGCCATTTGCAATATGAGGCGTATATTCTGAACGAGGTATTGCCGCTTATGCGCCATAAAAGCCATGGCCATGGCTTACAGGTTGCAGGCTGTAGCATGGGTGCCTACCATGCAATCAATATAGCTTTCCGGCATCCTACACTTTTTAACAAGGTTACCGCCATGAGCGGCCGGTATGATTTAACACAGTCATTACCCAATTTTAAAGATTTGTTTGATGGTTATCATAACGAAACCATTTACTTTAACATGCCGGCCCAGTATACCACCAACCTGCATGAGCCGGGCACACTGGCAGCCTTACGCCACATGGATATTACGCTGGCTGTAGGGCAAACCGATCCTTTTGTTGGCAGCAACCAATACCTTAGCCAACTGCTCTGGAGCAAGCACATTCCGCATCAGTTTTATATCTGGGATAACTACGCCCATCGTCCGCGTTACTGGCGGCAAATGGTACAGCTTTACCTTTAAAAGCTTTGTCACTGTTTGTAAATACTAAGCCTACAACCATTTGGAGTATTTAATAGATGAGAAAAACTTATTTATAGGTTAACAGTTTATACTTTATAATAAAAAAACATCTATTATGGAAACCTTAGAAAAATCAGCAGAAATAGTTAGTAATCTGATCCAATTGAATAATGACCGTGTTGACGGCTTCGAAAAAGCACTTGAAGACTTGGGCGAAGGCGATGCCGATCTGAAATCATTATTTGAATTTTATAGCCAGCAAAGCCGCCGATTTTCACAAGAATTATCAGCCGTTGGTGCACAAAGCGGCGCTGATACCGATACCGGCAATAGCGTTAGCGGTACCTTACACCGTGCATGGATTGATGTTAAAGCCGTGTTTACCGGTCATGATCGTGAAGCGATTCTGAATGAGTGCGAACGTGGCGAAGACGTGATCAAGAAAGCTTACAAAGAAGCATTAACTGAAAATAACTTAACCCCTGCAGCTTTACAAGTAGTAAGCGCTCAGGCACAAGAAATCAATCAGGCTCACGACAGAATTAAAGCTCTGCGCGACAGCCAATAATAGTTAACTAAAGTAACTTGCAAACTGACCGCCTTCCATAAAAAGGCGGTCAGTTTGCTTTTATCAGAAGTGAAGCACATACTGTTATGTATGTGCTGAATTACATCATTTTAGAAACAAAAGATTATGGCAGCTACAAAAGGTCAAAAAGATGCCTGCTGGAAAGGCTACGAAAAGAAAGGCACTAAAGAAAAGAACGGCAAAACTGTTCCTAACTGTGTTAAGTCATCTAAAAAGAAAGATTAAGTCCACACTAAACAGAAAAGGGCCTGCTTTGAAAGCAGGCCCTTTTCTGTTTAGTACTATCTTTTTATTCTGCTGTTAGCGTTTCTGGTTAATACGTTGGTAGCTGCAGGATAAGCCTTAACCTTTTCCAGAGCCAGGCTGAACGCCTGTATTTTTTCGGGGCTGTCTTTAAATAGCAGGCGCAGATCTACGTTCTCATAATACTGCACAATGTGTTGTTGCAGTTCGGGAGTCATGCACTGCATGCCTTGCTTTTGCAGCATGTTCACTAATTTGCAATAGGCTTTGTCGGCCAGGTGATACGCTCCGTAGACGGCAGGCTTACCGGTATCAAAATTTATATCTTCAAATTGCAGATTGCCGTCTTTTACCTGATTTAATACCCCGGCATATCGTACCACAATGGTATCAAACGTAGCTACAAAGCGGCGCTCTCCTTCCGCAGTAGGATATTTAAACTTAAGGCTTTTTAAGGGGCCCACTTTTGGCAGTATATGAACCAAGAAAGCCAGGGCCCGCGCCTTAAAATCAGGTTTACTGCTTTTGCCGCCAAACTCCTGCTTATACATATACTTGCGCATTTTGTAACGGAAAGTATGACTGGTAGCTGCAGGATTACCTTTCGTGATCTCGTCTTTTTTAGATTTCCAAGCCTGTTTGGTAAGGGCCGGGAACAGGTTTTTAACCCCCCAGCGCAAAATGCTTATGCTCGATGAAAAATTGCTGAAATAATCGTGCAGATGTTGCCCGTAGGTTTTCAGAAAAGCTCTTTCTAAAGGTGCAGTGGCAATATTGAAGCCAATAAAATCGTGATAGGCTACCGAGGCATAATTGCTGCGGCCTATCTGCACCACATCATAAGCAAACTCCATGCGGCTGTGCGAGACATGATCGTCCTCGTAAGTAACCTCGTTACCAAACTTCTGGCGAAGTTCGGGGTATAGCAGAGGTACGGTAACATTGGTTGCTTGCGAGTGCCCGTATTTATCGGCAATATAATGCGACAATGCACCCAGGGCAAAAGCATATTCGTTAATATCGCCGGCTTCTTTAATGAGGCAGGTAATGAAATCGCCGCTACGCACATAGTGCAGCAGGTCGGTAAAGTGCGCGTTGCCGCCTGGCATATAACCAATATCAGCCACCAAGCTACCCCCATAGGCATAGGCATGTGCCGTAATCAGTTCCTGATCGGTAGCAGCGGGATACTTTTGTTTTAAAATGGGTACCAGGGTACGCCCCCACTCCGCATCAATAATAGCTTCATGCGCCAAAATAGAAAACGCGCCCGACGACAACGGCAAACATAATAGAAGCCCTAAAAATATTTTAAGAAATTTGGTATACATAGAAAGTAGCAGCAGCTATTAAACACATGTTCAAACACCAAAGTATAGAATGTGTTTGTAACAATGATATGCCCGTAAGGAGTAACATAATGTTTAATAGTTTAATAACAGGCGGTTAACATAGCTTCTGATAGTGGAGCCTAACCCATACTGCATAAAAAAGGCCGGTAAACATACCGGCCTTTTTTATTATAAACTGTTAATCCATTTTACCAGCTCATCACGACCTTTGCCGGTTTTTTGCTGCAATTTGCCTAACAATTCATCGTCTTGTCCTTCCTGATAAGTTAAATCATCATCGGTCAGATCACCATAGGCTTGTTTAATTTTGCCTTTCAGTTCGTTCCAACCACCTTTTATTTCCAGCTTGTCCATAATCGTATCATTTAAGTTATATAAGTACAACAAGGTGTACTTTATTTGGTTTGCCAGGTGTACCATTTTTGAAGTGGTACAAAGCGGAACAAACCGGTACACGCCGGAACAGGTGGTACACTTTGGTACACCTAAAACGCAGTTTACAGCTCAGAAACGCAGTTTGTAAAAAGTGGTACAGGGTGGAACACCCAGAACAGTTTGGTACAGGTATTTATACTCGTGACACGATTGTGTCAGTGCCTGAGTATATCAAACATGCAGAATTACAACTTTTGCCTTGCCTCACTATACCTTTTTTGAGTCTCAGCCAAAAACTTCAGCTGGTTTGATCTATCAAGTAATTGTATATTGCATAAATAACCTTAGCAAACAATCAATCCTCACAACATGATGAAACCGGCCATCACTACAGCAATTATTATCGGCTTATGCGCCATCATTGCATTTGCTATTATTGGCAACGCCTTTAAGTACCGCTCCAAAACCATGGAAACCATTGTGGTTACGGGCCTGGCCGAAAAGGATTTCAACAGTGACCTGATTGTATGGAGCGGCTCGTACTCGCGCAAAGCGCTTGATTTAAAAACCGCTTATGCAACACTTAAAGCAGATGAAAACACGATACGTACTTATTTGATGAATAAAGGTATAAGTGCAGGGCAAATGGTTTTTTCGTCGGTGGTGATTAACAAGGAATTTGACCAGCGACAGGACGAGAGCGGCCGACTGTTGGGTCAGGAATTTAGTGGCTATAATCTGACGCAAACCGTTACCATACAATCTAACGAGGTTAACAAAATAGATAAGATTTCGCGCGAAGCTACGGAGCTGATTCAAACCGGTGTAGAATTTAATTCATCGGCACCATTGTTTTACAACACAAAGCTTAACCAAGTAAAAATGGAGCTGCTGGGTAAAGCCAGCGCCGATGCCAAAGCCCGTGCAGAAACCATAGCCGAAAATGCCGGAAGCTCGTTAGGGAAACTAAAAAAGGCCACCATGGGCGTTTTCCAGATCACCGGCAAAAACAGCAACGAAGATTACAGCTATGGCGGCGCATTTAATACATCTAATCGCTATAAAACCGGCTCTATCACCATTAAAATGGAATTTGCAGCCAACTAATCTGCTGGTTTTGGGTTAGTTAATTACACCAATTATCCCCTTAAACATTACGATGAAAAACCACTTTACAGCCACTTTATTTTCAGCCCGTTTAAAAAAGACGGCTGTAATGGCCTGCTTATTCCTATGCTTTAGCTTGGTTAGCTTTGCACAAAAGCTGAGGGTTGTGGTAGCAGGTTTAAACCACGACCATGTGCACAACATTCTCCACGCCTTTAACAACAATCAGGTTACTATTATTAGCATTGCGGAGCCTAACAAGCAGCTGTGGGCCAAATTCGGCAAGCAGTATCATTTACCGCAGTCGCTTTTTTATACCGATTTAAAAACAGCATTGCAAGCCCAAAAGCCCGATGCGGTACTGGGATATAATGAAGTAGCCCGCCACCTGGATGTGGTACAGTTATGCGCCCCGCTGCATATACCAGTGATGGTTGAAAAGCCGCTGGCGGCCACGCTCGACCAGGCTAAACAAATTGAGCAATTGGCCAATAAATACCAGGTTAAAGTACTTACTAATTACGAAACTACCTGGTATGCCTCTTTCCATGATATATGTCGCACCTTGAACACAGACAGCATTGGCGCAGTTAAAAAACTGGTAGTGCATGACGGGCACGAGGGCCCTAAAGAACTGGGCTGCAGCCCCGAATTTTTGCAATGGCTTACCGACCCTGTTTTAAATGGCGCGGGCGCCCTGAACGATTTTGGCTGCTATGGTGCCAACCTGATGACCTGGATTATGAAAGGCCAAAAACCTATTGCCGTAACGGCTATTACCCGCCGCTACAAGCCGGCGGTATACCCTAAGGTTGATGATGATGCTACCGTTATTTTGGAATACCCCGGCGCTACCGGACTGATCGAAGCTTCCTGGAACTGGCCTTACTCCATTAAAGACCTGGAAGCATTTGGCGAGAACGGTTACCTGCACGCGCTGGATGGCAAAACCATCATCAGCCGCAAACGTGGCGGTCAGCAAAATAACAAGCAAGCCGCCCCGCTACCCGCACCATATCATGACCCAATTGCTTATTTAGCCGCCGTACTGCGCAACCAGATACCGGCTACCGACGACTTATCATCACTCAAATACAACATGATTGTGATGCAGATACTGGATGCCGCGAAGCGTTCGGCTGCGAGTGGGAAGCGGGTGGTATTGTAGACTATCTTTTATATAAAATATATGATTCTACGGTGCCTGAAGTCTTAAGGCCACACACAGCGTTGAATCCAATTACGAAGAACAGAAACTATATTGCAAGACAATGAATAAATTAACCAAAAATACTTTCTATTACGTTTATGCACTCATTTGCAGTGTTATAGTTATCCAGTTATCCCAACCATTGATGAATGGATACAAAAGATCTATATTCATTATCTTTTCAGTAATAAGTCTTATTACTTCAACAACGATAAAACACTGGATAAGCATTAAATATAAAGCTGCGATGGATTATTTATCAGGGTTTATTCTTATTGCAGGTACACTTATATTAAGGCAAATATATTTGTAACAAGTTCTTCTTCTCCGCAATCTAATATCAGATATAATTTTTCATTTATCATGCCGACCCTATTTCGGCATCTCTGAGGATAAGTTAAAAAGTGTATATCCCGTACTTTGCAAGTGAGATGCTGAAACAAGGTTCAAACTTTATGTAAAGATCAAAGCCATTAAAAGAAACGTGCGGCTATATTATTTCCACGATTCAAGGCCAATGCCAATGTATCCTGCCAGTCACTACATTGGGCCTCTATTTTAAAATTGTGAATCCGGTCCAAATTGTGGATATAAAACGGTAATTCGTACGAAGGATTTTGTATGTCGTTTAACATTAATTTAAGCGTTATCGAATCAGGGAATGCATTTGCCCTTATGTCGTAATGATTATGATGTTTACGGGCATGATAACTATTGCTGTTACCCCGAACAAAATGATAACCCAATATTTCGTGATAAGGCAGTACTTTGAAATCCATTTTTGGTGTAGAAGTTTGACCGGGCTTCCTAAGTTTTTGCCTATCGGCTCTGGTTAATTGCCGGCCAAACATCAAAAGCTTGTTAGTATCATCTATAGCTATAAAACACCTCCCATTAGGCTGAATAAAAGCTTTATCTACTTTAAATCCAGGCGTACGGGAAACAAGGTATTCGAACTCCCGTTTTATACGTCGATTTTTAAAAACTTTTCGGATCGATACCCAAATAAGAAGAAGCAAAAGGATGCAAATGCAGCAAATAAAAATATTATCAAAAACCATATATACCTCGAAGTTAGCAGAAAACCTTGGTTGTGAAAATACGCCTGAGCGGAACTAAACAAACAAAGCCCGAAAAAAACGTAAATCATCTATAAACAACCAAAAGTTGCAGATTTGGACACGAAGTAAGCATATAATCGGGTTCGCCTGAAAAAAACGTTTAAAACTAAAGGGCTTATACCAATACCCATACAAACCAATAATCCTATCAATGCATCAGTCTTCGAATATCTGTTGGTAATGTAGGTGTTATTTTTTGATAGGTAATACTCCCACCACTCCCCTCTCCAAACAGCTATTACGTAATTATTGGTCCAACTCCAATTTTTAACCCGGCTCCTGATTTCATCGGGAACGCTTTTGTCATCCCGAATGTAATCGGTATCTGCCAAATCATTGACCGACGTTCCGTTAATATAATTGAATTCTTTAACAGTAGGAAGCCTGTTATACTTTACACGAAAACTATTAACTAATGCAATATGGGGATTGATTTTATTTTCAATAAACTTTTTATCACGAGCTATCTGCCCGGAGCTATCATTCCATATGCAGAAACCAATAAAAAACCAAACAGCTAACCATATTGCCAGCAAACAATAAAATATGATACGTTTAGGTTTTAAAGCCATATTAAAATTAGCCATGAGATGAGGCTAAAATAATTAAAGTCCTCTATTAAAGAGGACTTTAATTATTGTTAATTACTAATACGGCTTACAACGCCCCTTCCTTAATCTCCTCCACCACGCCCGGATCCAGCAACGTGCTGATATCGCCCAGGTTGCTGGTGTCGCCTTCAGCAATTTTGCGCAATATGCGGCGCATAATTTTGCCCGAACGGGTTTTAGGCAGACCGGTTACAAATTGTATTTTGTCCGGTTTGGCAATAGGGCCTATGATGCGCGATACGGTCATGAGGATATCCTTGCGGGTAAGTTCATCATTCTCATGCTTGTCCGGACAGATGACAAAGGCATACACGCCCTGCCCCTTAATTTCGTGCGGATAACCCACCACGGCCGACTCTACCACGCTGCTGTGCATGTTGATGGCGTTTTCTACTTCGGCGGTGCCGATGCGGTGGCCAGATACGTTCAACACATCGTCAACCCGGCCGGTAATGCGGTAGTAGCCATCCTCATCGCGCAGGCAGCCGTCGCCGGTAAAGTACTGGTTTGCATACGTCGAAAAGTAGGTCTGGCGGCAGCGCTCATGGTCGCCATAGGTGGTACGCAGCATACCCGGCCACGGGAACCTGATGCACAGGTTGCCACTTACGCCGTTGCCTTCAATCTCGTTACCGTTCTCGTCAACCAGTATGGGCTGCACACCTGGCAATGGCAAACCGGCGTAGCCTGGCTTAAGCGGCGTTACATTGGCTATAGGTGATATCATAAAGCCACCGGTTTCAGTTTGCCACCAGGTATCCACAATAGGGCATTCGCCGTGGCCTATGTTCTCGTCAAACCAGTGCCACGCTTCCTCGTTCAACGGCTCGCCTACCGAACCTAACTTGGTTAATGAGCTAAGGTCTTTATTCTTTAAAAAATCCGGTCCGTAGCTCATCAGCGAACGGATTGCCGTAGGTGCGGTATATAAAATATTTACTTTATGCTTTTCAACAATATCCCACAAACGGCCGGCATCGGGCCAGGTAGGCACCCCCTCAAACATCAGCGCCGTAGCGCCCTGGCTAAGCGGCCCGTACACAATGTACGAGTGACCGGTGATCCAGCCGATATCTGCCGTACAAAAATAAACCTCGTCGGGCTGGTACTGAAAAGCGGTATCAAACGTAAAGCCGGTATACACCATATAGCCGCCGCAGGTATGTACTACGCCCTTAGGCTTACCGGTTGAGCCGGATGTGTACAGGATAAACAGCATATCCTCGGCATCCATTTCTTCGGCCGGGCAATCGGGGTTACCCTGCGTTTCTACCTTCTTAATCTCATCTTCCCACCACACATCGCGGCCTTTAATCATGCTTACCGGGGTATGGCTGCGGGTTAATACAATCACTCTTTTAACCGACGGGCACTGTACCAGCGCATCATCAATCACCGATTTAAGCGGCAGATCTTTATTGCCACGATAGCCACCATCGGCTGTAATCACGATATTACATTGCGCGTCCTGAATACGGTCGGCAATCGATTGTGCCGAAAAGCCGCCGAATATGACCGAGTGTATGGCACCAATACGGGCGCAGGCCAGCACGGCAATGGTCAGCTCGGGTATCATGGGCATGTATATACAAACACGGTCGCCTTTTTGCGCACCGTTGTTTTTCAGCACGTTGGCAAACTGGCACACCTTATCGTGCAGTTGTTTATAGGTAAGTACGCGGTGCGCCTCTGTCGGGTCATTCGGTTCCCAGATGAGGGCAGGTTTATTGCCGATGGTTTCCAGGTGGCGGTCCAGGCAGTTTTCGGTAATATTCAATTTGGCACCCTGAAACCATTTGATACTGGGTTCGGTAAAATTCCATTCCAGTGTTCGGTCCCATTTTTTGCGCCAGTAAAAAGTATCGGCTACGCTGTCCCAGAATTGTTCGGGCTGCTCCACGCTTTGCTGATACACTTTTTGATATTCATCGAAAGAAGTGATTTTCATAATATGATATAGTTTATAAACAGGCGGCGGTAAGTTAGAGTTTTTAACCGCACTTTGTCAAGTTTATTCGGCTACAAACTGCTCGCGCTTGTGGAAAACGGGCTTGGTTACCTTAAAGTTGTAACGTACTGACCAACATCAGGCGGCAGCAATTGAGCCGATGTTAAAAACTTTTTAAAAATATTTGAACGCACTATTGAATTATTGACTTAATTTTCTGATATTTGCACACTCTTTTTGGAAAAAGAGATACCACTTAAAAAAGTTTTGTCATGTCAAGAATTTGTGATTTAACAGGAAAAAGCCCGATGAACGGCCACAACGTTTCTAATTCAAACGTAAAGACCAAACGTAAGTTTTATCCTAACTTAAAGATCAAGAAGTTTTATATCCCTGAAGAAGATAAATGGATTACGCTGAAAGTTTCTACTTCAGCCGTTAAAACCATCAGCAAAAATGGTATAACTGCTTGTATCAATAAATTTGTAAAAAAAGGATATATATAGTAGACCGTTAAGTAAGTTGATTAAGTTATTGAATTGATAAGCTATTGCTTTTTCATCTCAAATAACAGATTCATTGACTGACTAACATAATAACTCAAGAAAATGGCAAAAAAAGGCAACAGAGTTCAGGTAATATTAGAGTGCACCGAGCATAAAGAGAGCGGTATGCCAGGTATGTCTCGTTACATTACCACCAAGAACAAAAAGAATACTACCGAGCGTTTAGAATTGAAAAAATTCAACCCGGTATTACGTAAAGTAACCGTTCACAAAGAAATTAAGTAATTAAACTGAGTTGCGAGTTGCAGGTTGTGAGTTGTATGGTGTTTCCATAAAATAACTTACAACATACAACGAATAACTTACAACATTTAACACAATGGCAAAGAAAGTAGTTGCAACCCTGAAAACCGGTAAAGGTAAAGAGTACTCTAAAGTGATTACTATGGTTAAGTCACCTAAAACTGGTGCTTACTCATTCAAAGAATTAATCGTACACAACGATCACGTTAAAGACGCGATTAACGAAGCAAAAGCTCAGTAATCTGTACTTGTAAAAATATTGAAGCCGCCTTGATGCCAAGGGGGCTTTTTTTGTTCTGCCCCTCGCAACCCTCCCCAGTAGGGAGGGGCTTAAAAACAATGTCATCTCGAACGATAGTGAGAGATCTTATACGTTGGGATTAATCGCTGGTATAAGATTTCTTGTTGTCACTCGAAATGACACAGGGAGCAAACATTTATCATAACATATTCATTATTCGAGGCGTATAGGGCCGGAGTTGAGGGTGATGAGCGGCTTTTGCGTATATTTGTAACATCTGTATATCAACATCTATGGGATTATTTGATTTTTTTAAGAAAAAAGAAGCGACACCACAACAACAGGATGCGCTGGATACCGGTTTGGAAAAGACCAAAGACAGCTTTTTTTCAAAAATTACCAAGGTAATAGCCGGCAAATCAACTGTAGATGATGATGTACTGGATGAGCTGGAAGAAGTGCTGGTCACATCAGACGTTGGTGTAACCACTACCCTTAAAATCATTGAACGTATTGAAGCCCGTGTAGCCCGCGATAAGTATGTAAGCACTTCGGAGCTGAATAACCTGCTGCGCGACGAGATACAGCATTTACTGGCCGAAAACAACAGCAACGATTTCAACAGCTTCGAATATGGCAACCACAAACCTTATGTTATTATGGTGGTGGGTGTAAACGGCGTAGGTAAAACAACCACCATTGGCAAACTGGCCCACCAGCTTAAGCAAGCGGGCAACCAGGTAGTGCTGGGCGCTGCCGATACCTTCCGTGCTGCAGCGGTTGACCAGATTAAACTTTGGGGCGAGCGTGTAGATGTGCGTGTGGTGGCCCAGGATATGGGATCGGACCCGGCATCGGTAGCTTATGATACTCTGCGCTCGGCTGTGGCAAATAACGACGATGTGGCTATTATTGATACCGCCGGTCGTTTGCACAACAAGGTGGGCCTGATGAACGAGCTTACCAAAATCAAGAACGTGATGCAAAAGGTAATACCCGGCGCTCCGCACGAGATTTTGCTGGTGCTGGATGCATCAACCGGGCAAAATGCCATTGAGCAATGCAAACAGTTCACCGAAGCTACAGCCGTAAACGCGCTGGCTTTAACCAAACTGGATGGCACCGCCAAAGGTGGTGTCGTGATCGGTATATCCGACCAGTTTAAAATTCCGGTAAAATACATTGGCGTAGGCGAAGGCATGAACGATTTGCAGCTGTTTGACCGCAAAGCGTTTGTGGATTCATTGTTTAAGAAATAATAAATGACCACTCCCCGGTAGGCAGGGTTTGGGTACAATATAAAACAACAATGCCATCTCGAACGATAGCGAGAGATCTTATACGGGCAACTAATACAGTGTATAAGATTTCTCGTTAGCACTCGAAATGACAGCTATATTAAATCTTCAAGTTGAAGAAATTGAGCGTGAGTAAGGGAACGAGAGATAATCAATAAATGAGAACAAAATTAGTTAAGCAGCCCGTACAAGTTGAAAAGCCGCGTGTAAACGTTGTTACCCTGGGCTGTTCCAAAAACGTGTACGATTCGGAAGTATTGATGGGCCAGCTAAAGGGCCAGCTTTTTGACGTAGTGCACGAGGCCGAAAATGTAAGCAGTAATGATATTATCGTAATTAACACCTGTGGCTTTATTGATAATGCCAAGCAGGAATCGATTGATACCATACTGCAATACAGCGAGCTTAAAGAACAGGGCAAGGTAGGCAAGGTAATTGTAACCGGATGCTTATCTGAACGCTACAAGCCCGAGCTGGAAGCTGAAATACCTAACGTAGATGCCTACTTTGGTACCAATAACCTGCAAGATGTATTGCAAACTATCGGCGCAAACTATAAATACGAGCTGTTGGGCGAGCGGATGCTCACTACCCCATCGCACTTTGCTTACTTTAAAATTGCCGAGGGCTGTAACCGCCCATGCTCTTTTTGTGCTATTCCGCTGATGCGCGGCAAGCATGCCAGCACACCGATGGAGCAACTGGTAAACCAGGCCAAAAGCCTGGCCAAACAAGGCACCCGCGAGCTGATACTCATTGCACAGGATCTGACCTATTACGGTTTAGACTTGTACGGCAAACGTAACCTGGATGAGCTGCTGCGTCGCCTGTCTGACGTAGAGGGCATTGATTGGATACGCTTACAGTACGCCTACCCTTCGGGCTTCCCGATGGAGATACTGGATGCCATGAACGAGCGTGATAATATTTGCAAATACCTGGATATGCCGTTACAGCATATTACTGATAACATGCTAAAGTCAATGCGCCGTGGTATTACCAAGCAAAAAACTACCGATTTGGTGAATGCTATCCGCGATAAAGTACCTAACATTGCCCTGCGTACTACCTTAATTACCGGCTACCCCGGCGAAACCGTACAGGATTTTGAAGAAATGTACAACTGGGTAGAAGCCACCCGGTTTGACCGCCTGGGCTGTTTCACTTACTCGCACGAGGAAAAAACCCATGCCCATACCCTGATTGACGATGTGCCGGAAGAAATTAAACAGGAACGTGCCGACGCTATTATGGAAGTACAGCAAGGCATATCTTACGAAAAAAATCAGGAAAAAATAGGTAATACTTACAAAGTACTGATTGATAAGATTGACAACGGTTACCTGGTTGGCCGCACCGAGTTCGACTCGCCGGAGGTAGATAACGAGGTACTGATTGACGCTACACAGCAATACGCCAATGTAGGCAGCTTTGTAAACGTAAAAGTAAATAGTGCTGAGGATTTTGACCTTTATGGACAAATTGTAAAATAAAACAAAGTATCGGGCGCATGTAAAACATGCGCCTTACTTTTGACCGCATATATGGACGCTAACTGTATCGATTATAAAGAAACCGGCTACTTTTCTAAAACGGTTATTGATTATCTGGACGATGTTCCCGAACTGAGATCCTTTTACAGTTACCGTCCTGACCTGAAAGGCTTCGCACAATTGCTCGAAAACAAGAAAGTAACGGCCAACCGCCAGTTGCTGGCACAGGTACTTACTGAGCAGTATTTTAATGCCGATACACCTCTACTTCCCTACGCCGATACGGTAAAAGCTAATATTGATTTACTGGCTGCGGACAACAGCTACACTGTTACCACCGGTCACCAGTTGAATATCTTTACCGGTCCGCTGTATTTTATATATAAAATTGTAACCGCCATTAAGCTGGCCCGCCAGTTAAAAACGGCTTTTCCAGATAAGGAGTTTGTGCCGGTTTACTGGATGGCCAGTGAGGATCATGATTTTGCCGAGATTAACTACACATACATTGGTGGCAAAAAAATACAATGGCAGCAGGAAGTAAGCGGCGCTACCGGCCGCTTAAGCACTAAGGCTCTGCGCGATGCTTTGAACCAGTATAAAGGCATTTTAGGTTTAGATAACCATGCCACAGAACTGGCACAGATAGTAGAAACGGCCTATGGCTCTTTCAGCAAACTGGCCGATGCTACCCGGTACTTGGTAAACGCTTTGTTTGGCCAGTATGGGTTGGTCATCATAGATGCTGACGACACCCGCCTGAAACAGCAATTTGCTCCCATCATACAACAGGATATTTTAGAGCAAAACAGCTTTAAACATATATCGGCCAGCAACGGCCAGTTGCAAAAGCTCGGTGTACATACGCAGGTTAACCCGCGCGAGATTAACTTCTTTTACCTGACTGATGACGTACGTGAACGCCTTGTTTTTAAAGACGGGCATTACGAGGTATTAGGTCATGATATCCGCTTTACGCAGGATGAGTTGACAGCCGAGATTAACGGACACCCGGAACGTTTTAGCCCTAATGTAGTGATGCGCCCCCTGTACCAGGAGTGCATACTGCCCAACGTAGCCTACATTGGCGGCGGGGCCGAAATTGTATACTGGCTACAATTAAAGGCCAACTTTGATCATTATGGCATTAGCGTACCGGTGTTAATACTGCGTAACTCCGGCCTGGTAGTACCCAAGCAGGCGGCCGATAAGATACAGCGTATGGAGCTTACCGCAGCTCAATTATTTAAGGATGCAGACACCATCAAAAAAGAATGGACGCTCAGGAATACACAGCACGACCTATCTCTGAATGAGGAGTGGCGCGAGCTGCAATGCATCTTCGAAAAAGTGAAACTTCGTGCTTACAAGATAGATCCTACCCTGGCACCATCGGCCAGTGCCGTACAGGCCCGTTTAAAACACGCGATAGATAACCTGGAAAATAAATTAATTAAAGCTGAGAAGCGCAATTTTGCCACCCGCCTTACCCAGATTGATGCTATTAAGCAAGATTTGTTTCCTAAAAACAGCTTGCAGGAGCGTACTGAGAATTTTGGTTTGTTTTACGTAAAGTATGGGCAAGTGTTTATTGATGAGTTGATCCATCATTTTCAGCCGTTAGACTTTAAGTTTACGGTGCTGAATGCATAGTTCGGTTGAATTAGATTTCTTTTATAGAAGTATTCGGTTGTACTCCTCACTTTGTCCCTGAGTCTTTAACTTCCTTTTGTAGTTACTTTACTTACTTCGTCCGCTCTTGGCCGCGGAGGCCAGTTACTTTGTCATAGCCACAAAGTAACCAAAAGGCCTAGCTTTCGCAATCCCTGCCAACGCTACAGGCCAACTCCTGGCCGGGTGCGAAAGCAGCCCTACGCTCGTTTGAGGTGTGGGGTTGGGTGTGAAGAGTGGGGAGAAGTTCTTGTCTCCAGGCTCTTGCTTCTTGGCTTTACCAAACTCCCGTCATCTCCCGGCTTCGGGTGAAAGGCGGGCAGCACAGGTTGGCCGCGTGCGGCTGACCAGGGCCTTTTAGCTTTTGCAGAAGCGGTGGGCTATGTGTAAAGTTGGTGCAAAAGCTAAACAGCCGTGGTGCTGACTGCCTTTGCAGCGCAATGGCCTTGTGCGGCAAAGAAGCATGTGGAGATGACTAGGCCCTTTTGTTTCTTTTGTGGCTATGACAAAAGAAATAGCCCCTGCGGCAATGAGCAGGCTACAATAAGTTATAAAGCACTAAAGGAAGCTATAATCACAAAACCCAAACTGAAAATAACCATAAATTGCATCCCTCTTTACAAACCAGTAGCTTTGCAACCTATGCAAAACGTTTTTCCTGAAGCTACGCTACGCGCGTTTACACAGCAGGTATTTAAAGCCATGGGTTGCCCGGATGAGCATGCTGTACTCGCTACCGATGTCTTGTTAAAATCAGATCTGCGGGGTATCGACTCGCATGGTGTGGCGCGTTTAAGCGGCTATGTACGGCTTTGGGAAAAGCAGCGCATCAATGCTACGCCCAATATTCAAATAGTTCACGAAACGCCTACTACGGCCACTGTTGACGGTGATGCCGGGCTGGGACTGGTAGTAGCACCTTTTGCCATGCAGGTGGCTATTGAAAAAGCAAAGCAATATGGCTCGGGCTGGGTTTCGGTACGCAACTCCAACCACTTTGGTATTGCCGGTTACCATGCTCTGATGGCGGTTGAACAGGATATGATCGGCTTCGCCATGACGAATGCCAGTCCGCTGGTGGCCCCTACTTTTGCTAACGAACGCCTGCTGGGTACCAACCCTATGTGCTATGCGTTTCCGGCAGGGCAATACCCGCCGCTTATTGTAGATATGGCAACCTCGGCCGCAGCCAACGGAAAGCTGGAGATAGCGCAGCGCTCGGGCAAATCGGTACCCGAGGGGTGGATACAGGATGCCGAGGGTAATTATACTACCGACCCTCATGCTCTCAAATCAGGCGGCTCGCTCCTGCCCCTGGGCAGCGACCGCGAGCATGGCAGCCACAAAGGGTTTGGCTTAAGCGCTACAGTTGATATTTTATCGGGCGTACTGTCCGGTGCTAATTACGGCCCGTGGGTACCGCCGTTCGTAGCCTTTATGGAGCCATTGGCTAATGCGCCCGGCCAGGGCATAGGCCACTTTGTAGGCGCTATGCGGGTGGATGGTTTCAGGCCGGTAGCAGATTTCAAATCAAATATAGATAACTGGATCACGCGTTTTAAATCAGCCCGCACGGTTAACCCCGAGCAAAAGATTATCATCCCCGGCGAACCAGAACTGGAAGCCGAAGCCGACCGTAAACTAAACGGCATTCCGCTGGTAGAGGCTGTGGCGACTGATCTTAACCAACTGGCCGAGCGTTTGGGCATTCAGCCATTAGTTTAAAAGCTAATTGTTTGTCATAGCAAGCGATAGTGTGGCAATCTCATCATCAGAGTAATCATGAAAATGCTTTATGGTTACCACGCCTCACAACGATAAACTGTAAATCCTACATAAAACAAACGAGCCACTGTTATTAATAACAGTGGCTCGTTTGCGAATTTTAGAATTCGAGATATTTATGCACGTCCACGTGCACATGGCTGTAGTTATCAAACCTGCCCGGATCGCGGTTGATTACATGCAGTTCAATAGCCTCATGCGCCAGTAACAGTTCCTCGTAAGCACCTTTAAAGCGAATTTCCTTTACAGCCCAATCAAGCTGTTTACCGCTGCTATCCGCCTGGGCCCATTCCGGATAAATTACTACTTTTTCTTTTTTAGACTTTATGCCTAACGCACGGGCGTCTTCTGCTTCCAGCACGTTACAATTGGTAAGCAAGCGCGCGGTATACAGGCTCTGTGGCTCCTGGTACAACAGCTTCGGACTACCGGCTTCCAAAAGCTCACCATCTTTCAAAACTACCAGTTCATCAGCCATCGAAAGTACCTCGGCCGGATCGTGCGATACGATAATAACCGTTAAGCCGGTTTCTTTCACTATGCGGCGAATATCCTGCTGCAGGCCATCCCTAAAAGTGGTATCTACCTGGTTAAAAGGTTCATCAAGCAATAGTACCTCGGGTTGTACCACCAGAGCACGGGCTATAGCAACACGTTGTTTTTCACCGCCGCTCAGGTTAAACACTTTCTGATCGGCCAGGTGAAACATGTTCAGCTGCTTTAATACCTGCTCGGTTTTTTCGTGCTTGGCTTTTACATCGGTATTGGGCAACAGGGTTGCTACGTTATCCCAAACCTTGGCAAACAAGTTCAGGTCATCGGTATGCTGGGTTACCATTTTCATGGCATCATGCCCCGGTATCAGTTTCTCTTCCGGCCCCCACACGCGTATGCCTTTAAACAAAACCTCGCCGCTATCGGGCGTAAGTAAGCCATACAGCAAACGCAGTAAGGTACTTTTACCACTACCGCTTTGCCCTATTATAGCTGTTATAACGCCGGGTTGAATATTTAAATAGGCCTTTTTGATTCCTCCCTGCTGCGCGCCGGGAAACACTTTGCTCACTGCCTTGGCCTGTAAAAAAGAATTGCTGCTTGCCATTGCTGCAAAGATACATAAAAGCACAAAAGGCCACCCTTTCGGGCAGCCTTTGTTATACACATCGTGCTTAACCAATTGATTTAGAAACCAAATGTTAAACCGAATGAGAGGTTCTTTAATCCTTTTTGTGCCGGACTGTTATCAAACATATCGTTGAAGTAATATTTGGCAAACAGGCCGGTGAAGCCGTAACCTACACGAGCAAACACTCCATAACGCACCTTGGCAAAGTGAAAATCATCATTAAATTTCTCTTTACCGTTCTCGTCGCTTTTTTGCTTAACCCGGCCATTCAGCAATATACCAATATCCGGACCACCGGCTAAGTGGAAACGTTTGCCGTTATTATTTTCCGCGCTGCGCCAGTCGAACGTAAGCGGTATACGCAGGTAGCTGGATGTAAAGCGGTTTTTGCTGTAGATGATATCATCCTGGCGGTAAGTAAGCACGGGCTGATCTTCCAATATGGTAATGTTTTCGCGCAGGCGGATGTGTGTCCAATCAAACCCGGCTGATGCGTAGATACGGAAATAACTATTGAAGCGGTAACCGGCCTGGATCACATCAAAACCCACGTTGCTGCTTTTCCATGAACGGTAACGTAAAAAGTTATTTTGTGGCGACAGGCTAAAGCTGCCATTATCAATCAATGTAGTTAACCCCAGATCGAAGCGGGAGAACGTAATACCCCATGAAAAGCCGGGCGCTTTGGAAACTGTTTCTACGGTATCTCTGCGGTTAACAGACACCGAGGTAGCATCTCCACCCTGGCCAAAGGTAAATTTAAAACCTTTGCGTTTGGTTTTTACGGTATCCGTTCTTACCTGTAAGGTATCTCCTTTATCATTGGTAACTACAGTGGTGCTGGTAGTTGTTTTAGTTACAGTTTGTGCAAACATACCTGTAGCAGCCGCGCTTAGTAAGGCGGTAAATAATAGGCGTTTCATGTTATTAGTATTTAGATTGAGTAGTATAGATTATTATTTCTCTTTTTTTACTTTAATAATGCCCAGGTTTATTCCGGTTATGGTGGCCTCATCGCCATCGGTATCGGTAAATTCAACCAGCTTGTCTTCGCGCTTGTCAACCTTAGCTACCACCACATTAATCAGGTCGCCAAAGGAATTGATACCGCGTTTTTTTACACGCTTTTTAGTGGCTTGCTGCTCTTCGCTAACTGCAGCAACCGTATTGATTGCCTTAGGCTGCACAGTTTCTGCATCCGCTGTTATGGTAAGCGGCACTTCAGGCAGCACAGGTTTCAACTTATTGGTTTCAATTGCTGCCAGTTGCTGCGGCTGGGTTGTTTGCGGCTGTGGCTCCGCAACTGTTGGTATTATACTTTTTTCTGGTTCTGATTTTTTAACAGATTGCTTCACTTTAGCCATCTGGTTAATCTTTTCGGTTGAGGTAGTTTGCGCTATTACAGTTTGCTGCTCAACAGCTGGTGTTGCATCTACATGAACGTTCTCTGCCTTAGTAACCTCAGTCGGCTTAACATTTTTGGTGCGTACCACCTGATTTTCAGCTTTACCACCCGCCTTTGGTGTGGTTGGCCTAACAGCAAACCAGGTGCCTATGCCCAGCACAATCAATACACTGGCTGCAATACGCAGCACAGGTACCACGCTTTTCTTTTTGTTCGATCCCAACTCGGCCGATATGTTGTTCCAAACATGGCCATCAGGATCCACCTCAAAGCCATTTAGCTTGGCGCGGAACAGCTCGTCCAGTTCGTTATCCTGCATATTCATATTGCTTTCCCTCCAGTTGTTCAATTTTTTGTTTTAGTAAGGCACGAGCCCTTGATAATTGCGATTTAGATGCGCCTTCGCTAATATTGGCCATTTCAGCTATTTCTTTATGCGAATAACCCTCAATAGCATACAGGTTAAATACCATCCGGTAACCATCGGGCAAACCCTGTATCAACATCATCAGATCTTTAGCCTGCAGGTTGGCAGCTGCCGCCGGGTTAACCGACTGCTCATAACCGCTTTCCTCCACATCCACTATCTGCATTTTGTGGTGCTTGCGGTAATATTCGATAGCGCTGTGTACCATTATGCGGCGTACCCAGCCTTCAAAACTACCTTCGCCCCTATAATCATTTATTTTTTGAAACACTCTTACAAAACCGTTTTGAAGCATATCCTCTGCTTCCATTTTATCCACCGCATAACGCATACAAACGGCCAGCATCTTGGGCGCAAACTGCTTGTACAGCAATTCCTGCGCTTTACGATCGGCTGTTTTGCATTTTGCGATCAGGTCTTCGGTTGTGTATTTGTGTTTTAAAAACATCATTTGTAGGTAAGATGAAACCTGTGGGCAAATGGTTGCATGGGATTGTAAATATTTTTTTATTGCTGATAAAGATAATTGATTAACCCTGAAGCCAGCCAATTTTTATCTTTAACCCTGTATGAAAAAATCGGCTTCCCTTTTCCTTCTGCTCGTGCTTTTTGCGGCTATCAGTCAGGCACAAAAATCGGCTGTTAACAGTTACATCTTGCTTAAGCCCGACCGGGTATTCGATGGCCGGCAATTGCATACCGGCTGGTGGGTGCTGGTAAAAGGAAACCATATCGAGGCTGCCGGACCATCAGGTATTATACAATTACCTGCGGACGTCAGAATTATTGAACTACGAGGCAAAACCCTGATGCCCGGCATGATTGAGGGCCACTCGCACCTGTTTTTGCATCCGTACAACGAAACCAGCTGGAACGACCAGGTATTGACCGAAAGCCGTGCCGAACGCACTGCCCGCGCCGTTAACCATGCACGCGAAACCCTGCTGGCCGGCTTTACCTCCGTACGCGATTTGGGTACCGAAGGTGCCGCTTATGACGATGCAGGCTTAAAAACAGCGATCAACAAAGGCGTAATAGCAGGGCCGCGTATGCAGGTAGCTACCCGGGCCATTGTGGGCACCGGCAGCTACGGCCCACACAGCAGCGTAGCCGAAATGACTTTACCGCAGGGTGCCGAAGAAGCCGATGGAACCGACGGCCTCACGCGCGCCATACGCTCACAGATTGGGCACGGTGCGGACGTAATAAAACTGTATGCTGATTACCGCTGGGGTGCCAACAATACCGCCGCGCCTACCTTTACGTTGGATGAGTTGAAACTGGCCGTACAGGTAGCGGCAAGCAGCGGCCGCTACGTGGTGGTACACGCCGGTACGGAAGAAGGCATGCGCCGTGCAACGCTGGCAGGAGTACGCACCATTGAACACGGGGATGCAGGTACACCGGAGGTTTTCAAGCTGATGAAAGAGCATGGTGTAGCCCTGTGCCCAACGCTGGCCGCTGGTGAAGCTACCAGTATGTATGCGGGCTGGAAAAAAGGTATAGATCCGGATCCCGAACGCATTAAACAAAAACACGTTAGCTTTACCAATGCCCTAAAAGCAGGCGTTACTATTTGCTTTGGCGGCGATGTGGGTGTTTTTACGCACGGCGATAACGCCCGCGAACTATTGTTGATGGTTGATTATGGCATGAAACCCATAGCTGCCCTGCAATCAGCCACGGCCATCAATGCGGAGGTATTTGACCTGAAGAACTTAGGCAATATCAAGCCCGGTTACCTGGCCGATATTATTGCAGTGGAAGGTAACCCTATTGAAGATATTAAGGCGGTTAAAGCCATAAAACTGGTTATGAAAGATGGTATAATAGTAAAAGAGTAACTTTATCTAAATACTATAAACACCAAAGCTTTCTTGAATTCAAGAAAGCTTTGGTGTTTATAGTACTATTATTTCTTTCAATTACATAATAATTAATACTATCATTTACTTAAACGGGTGTACAGCGCTACCTGTATGATGTTGTTGTTGATATTGGCAGGGCCGGCACCATTAACATACTGGTTTAGGTAACCGGCTTCAATATCAACGCTTTTATTAAAGCGATAACCTAAAGCGGCATAGGCGCGGTTCTGATCAAAAAAGCTGCCGTTTACCTTATCCTTGTTTTGCACATTGGTAAACACTTCGTTTTGCAATCCTAGGAACATACCCTTACTAAAAGTTGAATCTCTTTTGAATGGAATAACGCCCCGTATAAAGTACCGTAAGCGCTGTGCAAAAAAGGCATCTTGCGTGTTTAAACTTCCCACAAAACGTTGCTCCAGCCTGAAACGGTGCTGTACTGCAATATTTTTATGAACGGTATGCGCCTGGATAAACTGCTGCCAGATGCGATGCTCGGGCCGGAATGTTTTACCTGCATCAGTTTGATTACGTGTGTAGGTATACAGGTAACCCAAGGTTGTAAACTGCCTGTTATTGAAATAATAACTCACACCCGGGCGCAGCAAGGTATGGCGCAGGTACTCCACATCATCGGCCGACCGCATCTGGATATCGAACATAGCGCCCCAATGTTTGGAAAAACGCTGGGTATGAAACCACGCTCCCCAAAGCGAATGCTCGTGCTTGGTTTGTGCCAGCACCGCTTTACCTATCAAAAGCTGACTGCTAATGAATACGAACAGGATAATTCTTCTCATAATTAAACAGAACGAAATGCCATTCTTTGCCGGCAGCAGCGCCGTTGCATTGGTTTATTAATTGAATTTAACAAGCTTTTTGCGACCTATATCGAACACCACACGGAACGACTCCTGGTTATCGGTAAGCTGGCCGGGCGACTGGTGCAAACTCAGCACAAACTGCCCTTTGATCCGATTAAATAAAAATGGTGTGTAGATGATATCTAACCGGTTGTACATCTTTTTCTGATAAAATGCATCACCATAGTTTACGTAATGGCCCTGACCCGCGTAAAACTCGTCAAAAAAAGCAATACGGCGCAAACCGGCATAGGCACTGGCCACAAAGCCCAACGGTTTACTAAAGCCGCCGCCCTCGTTACGGCGCACGCGTTCCAACGAGAACATGCCGCCCGCTTCTACCGACAAGGAATCAAACACGGTTTTGTGGCTAAAATCAAGCCCTAAACGTACCTGACCCGCACCGTCATCGCGGATGTGATCGCCCGGTATAGCCACTGCCGGCCCTGCATCATGCAGCATCACAAAGTAATGGGAAATATAGAATTTGCCCAGCGGGTTGGGTTTGTACTTACCCGATATACCAAACAGGAATTGCTCACGATCATTAGCAGTTTGGCGGCTCACCCAATCCAGCCAAAGGGTTTCGTAACCAAAATCGCCTTGGTAGCGGGTTAGTAAACCTTCTACATTGGGGCGGTAGTACATCAAAGTATCATTCAGTAAAGCCCTTGGGTAGTTACTTAGCTTGCCTGCACGCGGAAACATACCGGCATCAAACAACCATTTCTTACTTTCAAATTCGTAGTACGCTATAGGGTCTACTTTCAAAAAGTAGGGCTTGGCACCAAACTCGTGGATACCGTTAACACCCACCACAAAGTGGTTTACGCTGTCCAGATTCAGGCCAATATCAAGGGCGGTACGGGCACCCGAATAGGTGCGTGAGCGCTCGGTAAAGGCGCGGTATTCGCGGTTATCCAAAAAGCCAAAGCCATTGAAATGGATATCTACGCTGTTTTGTTGTGCGCGGGCAGCATTTCCTCCCAGCAACAAGGCAAAAAGAGCAATCAGGTATATTTTTTTCATCATACGCTAAAATTATTGAACGGTAAAATTAATCATCCGGCTGTTACGTCCGCCCGGAAAAGGTGTAGTTCTTATAGAAAAAATCAGGTCGTACCTTCCTTTATTGTCAGGAGCCCGCAAGGTAAATGTATACATTCGGCTTTGCCCTGCCGGTATGGTTAGCCGGTTAAAATCAGCCCCGGCTTGTTGCGCATAAGGCATCTCATCACCCTGAAAAAAACGTGCAGTAAGATCTGCCGCATGTATTTGCCCTTCATTATTGAAATTAACGGGAATACGATAAGGATTGGTAATCTTCAGCTTAAAAGTAACCAACTGGTGGGGCTTAACCACCAGTTTACGTTCTAGTATCTGAACATCTACTTTTTGATAGGTGCGTACATCGTTCACCCATCCCCCGTAGTAAATGCCCTTTACCGTATGCAGGGTATCGGTACTTACCCCTTGCACTATACCTTGCGAAACGTAATATACCCGCTTATGCTGCAGGCTATCCTCAAGCGGCCAGATATCGTATTGCGTGCGGCGGTAGTTGCTGGCATCATAAGCGAAAGCTTTAAGGCTATGGCTGTAAAAATTATATTTGGAAGGTTCCTGAAAGCCGTAATCAAACACAACAGGGGCATTACCTGCTTTTTGTTGTATTTCTCTGGTCCACTCGGGATAGCCAAAGTAACTTCTGAACGGGTGGCGCTTAAGCAAGGGAGCCCACTGGGCAAGTAACACCAGCCTAAACACCACCACCAATAGAGCATTAATTAACACCAGCCGGTAAAGCCAGGCTGGTTGTTTGCCCGATTGATGCAGATGAATTAAGGTAAGCAGCACCAGCGAAATAAAGCTGATCAGCGTCCAGTGCGGTTGCACATTGCCTTTAATGGTATTGAGCAGGAAGAACACCAAAATACCAATGCCGTTAAAAAGCAAAGCCCGGCTAAACACATCCTGCACCTTGCGGCCATAGGCGTAGTAAAACAAAAACCAGCCAACCAGCGGACCTGCCATCATGAGCTGGCCGGGTATGTACAAATAAGTATGCTCAAACTGATATGTTTCGGATGAACGCTCGAATAAGTGGTAATTAATTGAGGGGTAGTTATGACTTACCTGCCACCAAATGTGCGGCAAATAAAGCGCAACCGCCATTAACATAATTCCCCAAAAGGTTGCTCTTTTAAATAACTTGAGATTAGATAATATGGTAAAAAGTATAAGTAGAACAGCATGGTACTTGCTATATAACAAGCATGCCACCACAAGCGCCAGCAACAATGCTATTGTCCAGCTATCACGTTCCAAATACTGCTGATACAGGTAGTAAAACAGCACGGCGAAAAACAGCAGGGGCGCATCGGGCGTGGTGGTAAAGCCGTAAATATTAAAGGCCAGCGTACCGGTTACCAGTAGCACAAACCAGCGTGCATCTGCCTTATACTTTTGGGCAATGAGCCACAATACATACATGGAAATGGTACTGGTAAGGATGGTCATCAGCCGCAAACCCAGTTCCGAATGCAGCACACTATCGCCTATGCGGATAAACAGCGCCACCATGGGCGGATGGTCGTAATAACCCCAATCCAAAAAGCGGGAGTATATCCAGTAATATGCCTCGTCGGAGTGTACACCTAAGGTGGCTGCCTGCAGGATGTTGAACACCGTCCACCCGAATAAAAACAGGTATATAAGTTTACCGGAACTTTTGGCTGGGCGATGAGAAGTAACAGACTCGAACATAGGCAATGCGCCAAAGGTAACTATTTTGGCATTAAGTAGGTAGAACCACAACCTGCGCTATACCATTGCTGTTGCTTGTTATATTTTGGTGATTGTATCGCTTACCAATTTAACAGTTGCATTGTTCAAATCAACTATATACTTGTAGTAGCTCACATACGCCTCCTTGCCATTTATTTTAGCCCAGCCTACGGCTTTGGCCTCATAGAGCTGTTCTTTGCCCGCCGGTGAGATATAATATTGCAATTCGTTACCTTCTTTTTCCAGCTCGGTACGCTTGTGTATATTTTGCTTTTGCTTATCCAGCAGTGCTATCACTCGTTTATGGGCAGCCAGCTCGGTTGCCGCCTCCTTGTTAAAACGCGCCCTCCAGTCTTTGCCATACTTTTTAATTAAGCCTTCCTCCACCTGCTCATTATGTTTCTGCACACTGTCAACTAACTTTTCACTCACTGTACAGCCAGCTACAGACTTATATCCAAAGCCCCATTTAGCAGCTACTACCGAGGTGGCGTTTTCACTTTCGGCAGGGCCCGGCAAACCATAGGTGTAAAACAATGTGCTTTCGGTACTATCTGCTTTTGATACTGCTTTGCCGTGCGCTGCTTTTTGGTTTTTCGGCTTACAGCCCAGATTCAGGCATAAAGCGAGTATGACCAAAACAGATAAGGAAGATACGCTGCACTTCATAAAATTGGTTTATAGAATTATTTACTGCCGCGTTAAGATACGATTTAAATAACAAAAGCCCGTCTGCGTCAGCCGGGCTTTGTCCAATAACCAGTATGGTTTAGTTTCTTTCTTTTATATTACTGGTATTGTATATAAATAGGTTGCGGTTTGTACTTCAACACTTCTTGCGGCGTAAGCATGTGATGCGGCGCCTTTTTCAAATCGTTTTTATAGAACAGTTTAAACCCGGTGAACTGTACCGGCTCGGGGAAGATAAAGTTACGGTAGGTTCCTAATTTTAAATCAGGTTCGCCCCAGCCGTCCATATCCATTACCACCTGTACTTCTTTACGCAGTTTAATGTTTTTGGTATTGGTTACCATTTTACGGGTAAAACGGTGTATAATTAAAATTTTAGGTGGCAGGCCGTTTTTACGAACTATGCCAGCCAGGTAATCAGAAACATAGTTGATATCATCCGCATCATAAGTACCGATTTTTTTGCCCGGTAAGCTGCCATCTTTCATCGAAAACTCAGGATCCATACCAAAATGCACCTGTGGCATGCTCAGGTATTTTTCGAATAGTGGCAGCTCGGCGCGAATGTTGCTCAGTGCTACCTGCACATCTAAAAACACAATGGCATTTGCTTTTTTAGCCAGCACCAGCACACTATCAATTTGTTTGAATGGCATGCGGTAACGGTATTTACCATCTTTACCACCTGCGCCCTGGGCCACTACAGCAATGTAATGCAAAGCAGGTTGTACCGGTGTTTTTGGATCGGCTTTTTCCCAGTTCTTTACTTCGCCTTTTAACTTAGCCAGCATTTCGTTTGGTGGCAATTCACCTAAAATACCCATTTTTTTAGAGTATAGGTTACCGTAAAAAGCTACCACACGCTTAAATGGCAAAATAGCGCCAGCCACAGGATAAGGCTGATTTTTTACCGGCCAGCGGCCTGTGGTATCACCGTTAGCCAAACGCTTTAATAGGGTATCGTATTTAGCGGTATCCAATGGCGGGTAATTACCGGCAACGGTTGGAACAGTATCTGCAGCAACGGTATCAGCTTTTTTGCCGGCGGTAGTTACTTTGCCAGCTTTGCTGTTTTCACTGCAGTTGGATAATAAAACTAATGATGATAACAGGATCGACGAAGAAAACAGCAGGGTTTTAAGTTTCATAGTGTAGATAAAGCATTTCACTGAATGCTACTAAATAGATAAAAAATTATTTAAAAGTTATAAAATTTTTTGCCTGTTTAAGCGTTGTAAATATAGTTAACGCTTTTATAAGTTTTCACTTAAATTTTATAAAACTTACCAAACACGCCTAAAGGCAGCTTTGAGCCTGCCGTGGCTTGCAGATAAAGTTCGCCTATTTCCAAGTTTTGCACCTGCGGAAAAGCATCACGAATCAAGTTCTCTACAATAACTGACGAAAAGCCCAGCGAGTAGGTATTCAATATTAAAAAGTGCTCTTCCGGGTCGAGCAGTTGAATTACATCGTGCATCATTTCCTGAATATGATCCTCCAGCTTCCACTTTTCGCCGTTGGGGCCGTGGCCGTAGGCCGGTGGATCCAGTATGATACCATTGTATTTTTTGCCGCGCTTAATTTCACGCTTCACAAACTTCAGTGCATCCTCTACCACCCAACGAATATCTTTTAAGCCCGAAAGCTCCTGGTTTTCATTGGCCCAGGTAACTACTTGTTTAATGGAATCCACGTGTGTGGTATCGGCACCTGCGGCGCGGGCAATAAGCGATGCACCACCGGTATAAGCAAAAAGATTCAGCACTTTGGGGTTGGGCGTTTTAAACCGTTTTACATTTTGGGCAATGTAATCCCAGTTAACGGCCTGCTCCGGAAAGATGCCCACATGCTTAAATGAAGTTAGGCCTAAACGGAATTTGATTGCTGCCTGCTCATTTTTGTATTCGATGTGCCAGCGGTCGGGTGTTTTCGGATTTTTCTTGAGCCACTCTCCGGCCGTTGCTGAGCGGCCCTTGAAGCGGATATGGTGCTGACGCTGCCATTCGGCATCAGAAAGTTGCTTACGCCATACGGCCTGCGGCTCGGGCCTGATTAAAATTAACTGGCCAAAGCGTTCCAGCTTTTCAAAGTCGCCGCAATCAATCAGTTCATAATCTTTCCAGTACGTAGGCGTAAGAAGTTGGATCATATTTTATGTCGTCTGTTATGAGTTATGTGTTGTCAGCGATCTTTTATCCGTTGTCTGCCCCAAGGTTGAAACAAACACCAGTAGGCCGCTTACATTTTTGCAAAGATACACACAACTCACAACATACCACTCACAACCGGAAAGACTTACAGTTTTTCTCGTGCCGCCTGGGTAAACTTGCTGGCAAACACAAAATCGTTCAGCTCCTGGTTATCCGTATGGGCAATTTCATGGTTGGATCCCTCCCACCATTTTTGTCCCTGGTGTAAAAAGATGATGTGATTACCAATACCCATTACCGAGTTCATATCGTGGGTTACAATCACGGTAGTGATATTATACTCTTTGGTCAACTCGTCAATCAGCTCATCAATTACAATAGATGTTTTAGGATCCAGACCGGAGTTGGGCTCATCCACAAACAAATATTTAGGCTCCATGGCAATGGCGCGGGCAATGCCTACCCGCTTTTTCATACCGCCGGATAGCTCTGCCGGGAAAAGCTTGTTCTTATCTTTCAGGTTTACCCGCTCCAAACAAAAATTAGCACGGTCCTGCTTTTCGGAACGGCTCATGGTGGTAAACAAATCCAGCGGAAACATGATATTTTGCTCTACCGTCATGGAATCGAACAAAGCCGAGTTTTGGAACAGCATACCGATCTGCTTACGGATAGGCACACGCTGCTCAAAATCCATCGCGGTAAAATCCTGCCCGTCAAAGGTAACCTGTCCTTGCGATGGTTCATGCAAACCCACAATACATTTAAGCAAGGTGGTTTTACCCGATCCTGAACCGCCGATGATCAGGTTATTCTGACCGGCTTTCAGTTCGGCGCTTATGCCGCGCAAAACATGGTTCTCTCCAAAGGTTTTATGGATGTCTTTAAGTTGAATCATAACATTAAACGGGTTACTACCAGATCGGCAAATAAAATCATTACACAGCTGTAAACCACGCCACGTGTGGCCGACTGGCCCACCTCAAGCGCGCCGCCTTCGGTATAAAAACCCTGGTATGAGCAGATAGAAGATATAATGAAACCAAACACAAACGCTTTTACCAGAGCCACCTGTATAGTAATCGGGTTAAAACCATCGTGTACACCTAACATGTACTCGGCTGGGGTAATTTCACCATTGCCTAAACAGGCCAGGTAACCGCCGCCTATACCCAGGGCTATCGAGATAATCACCAACAAGGGTATCATGGTTATGCTGGCTATAATTTTAGGTGCAATTAAAAAGCCGGGCGCGTTTACGCCCATAATTTCCAAGGCATCAATCTGTTCGGTTACGCGCATGGTACCAATTTGCGATGCCATACTGGAGCCTACCCTGCCCGCCAGCACCAGTGCCGATATGGTTGGACTAAACTCCAGAATAGTGGTATCACGACCGATACTACCGGCAATAGTGCGCGGAATAAGCGGACTGGCCAATTGGAACGCAATCTGAATAGTAGTAGCTGCACCGATAAATACGGATATGATACTGATAATGCCTAAAGAACCGACACCGATGGATACCATCTCGCGCATCACTTCGGCCCAGTAAACTCTAAATTTTTCAGGACGCTTAAAACTTAAACGGATGAGTAAAATATACTTGCCTAAACTATGAAACATCGGTTCTGTAAAAAATTTTGTTAAAAATACATTTAAAATTATAAAGCTTTACGGATTATAATTACCCGATAATTTTAAACGTATGGAAAACGCACTGATAACCGGAGCTACCAAAGGCATTGGACGCGCCATTGCCTTCGCATTTGCTAAACAAGGATTAAACCTGGCAATTTGTTCGCGCAATGTTGAAGATTTAACGCAAATGACAAATGAATTGCTACAGGTAAACCCCAATATACAAGTAATTACCCGTGTAACCGACTGCAGTATTAAGCAGCAGGTGATTGATTTTGCTACCCATGCCCAACAGCAACTGGGCTTTATTAAAGTACTGGTGAATAACGTAGGGATATTCGAATACGCAAGCATACTGGATGATGATGATGAGGCCTTTAACCGCCAGATGAACACCAACGTAATGCCTGCTTATGAGCTTTACCGCTATTTTGGTAAAACCATGATGGCGGCACGGAAAGGGCACATTTTTAACATCTGTTCGGTAGCCTCGGTAGCGCCTGTTGCAACTGCCGGAACTTATGGTGTAACAAAAGCTGCGCTGTATAGTCTTAGTAATATAATGAGGCTCGAAATGCAGGAGCACGGCGTAAAGGTAACGGCCATTTTACCAGGCTCTACCCTAACCGAATCATGGGCAGGTACCGATCTAAATCCGGATAGATTTGTAGCTGCAGATGATGTAGCCGCGGCCATTATCAGCTGCTATAACATGAGTAGCGGCGCTAATGTAGACGAGGTGATGATTAAACCTGTATTAGGCCAGTTATGATAAAATCACTTAAAACTAAAAGTTATGCAAAAGAAACTATATCGCGACGAACAGCACAAAGTAATTGGTGGTGTTTGTGCAGGCCTGGCTGATTATTTCAACACCGAGGCATCCATCATCAGGTTTATCTTTTTACTGGCCCTGATTTTTAAAGGCGGCGGCTTTTTGATTTACATTGTATTATGGATTGTACTGCCCCGCAAAAGTTATGAGTTTACTACCCCAGGGGTTGACTATACGACACCGCCTCACAACGAGTTTGGGCAGGTTTTCAACAAACAGGCACGCCGGCCATCAAACGCCGGGCTGATTGGTGGCTTGGTGCTGGTACTGCTGGGCGTATTTTTACTGCTGGACGAGTTTAACTTTATACCTAATGTTGATATGGAGCACCTTTGGCCCATCATCCCCATCACTATAGGTGTGGTATTTATCATCACATCGGGCAAAAAAACTATATCTGCACCTAAACCTCCAATTGAATAAAGCCATGAGAAACGACAGATTATATCCGGGAATGATCCTGGTACTGATAGGCACCTTGTTTTTACTGAACAACTTTGGCCTCATCCATTTTCATTGGGCAAATCTAATTTACCTGTGGCCGGTATTTTTGGTAATAGCCGGGGTAAACCTTCTACTGGCCAGCCGCAGAACATTATGGGCAACCATAGTAAGGGTATTGGTAATTGTAGGTGGCTTTGCGCTGATTTTGTTCAGCAATGTAGGTAACCGCCACAACAACCCGTTGTATAACTTTCATTACAACATAGACGATGACGGCGACGATGATGATGGCGACAATGATGATGACACCGATTCGGTAACTGATGCCAAACTGAACACTTACCAGCAGGCTTATATGCCCGAAGTTAAGTTTGCCCGCTTAAATATATCGGGCGGCGCTACCACTTATAAACTGAATGATACAACCGGTGCGCTGTTTAAGGCCGAAGCCCGCGAATACAGCATTCCTTATACCCTTACCACCGAGAAAGAAGATTCGGTTACGGTGCTGAATTTTGACATGAAGAGCCACGGGCACGGCAGTAACAACTTTAACTGGAGTAACGGTCATAGTAACTCGGCCGATATCAGGCTCAATAATATGCCCGTATGGGATATTAACATGCGTGGCGGCGCTGCTGAATTAAACTTTGACTTATCGCGTTTTAAAATACGCAACTTAGGTTTACATGGCGGGGCGGCATCTTACAAAGTAAAACTGGCGGCCAACCAACCGGTTACCACGGTAAATGTAACGGCCGGCGTTTCGGAAATTGAAATCAGTATCCCTAAAAACGCTGCCTGCGATATTGTAACCGCCAGCGGCCTTACCTCAACCGATTTTGAGGGGTTTGACAAAGTTGACAACAAGCATTACACCACTGCAGGCTTTGCCAGCGCCCCCAACAAAATATACATCAACTTTAAAGGCGGCGTATCAGAATTTAATGTAACCCGGTATTAATTTACCTAACCTATCACCCAAATTAAAACGGCTTACCTAACCAGCTTCCGGGCGGGTTGAGTAAGCCGTTTTTGGTTAAAAACTAAAGCTGGCGTTGGCATCGGGATTATCCAGCTTGGTACTTTGCCGGTTGCCATTCACTGTTACGTGCAGCATATTGATCTGTTCGGGGTGTTCGCCAAACAGCACATCATCGTGTACTTCTACTTTTTTTGGCCGGGGTATACCTTTTACTTCCAGGTAGGCCCAGGCGCCGTCTTCCTGTATTTCGTAGCCTACATAAGCGGGCGATAGCACTTTGCCGTCTGCTTTAATGATAAGATGCTTACGTACATAATCGCTCAGCAGCTTGTTTACTTCCTCTTTGTTGACCGGCTTTACAATGTCAATATGAGCACGGTATTGTTTATTGAGTGCATGCTCCAGATCATCATAAAACATACGGCAGCTAATCTCGACCGATTGCGTGCGGGCGTTATGATTAATTTCTGTTACGCTTACGTAAAATGGGTGCAACAGTGTAGCCCACAGCAGGGACAGGGATGGTAAAACGCTTATCATTCAACTTCTAAATTATGCAAATTTAAACTATTATTACGGTTTCATTATTTTAAGCCGATGCATGATTTTTCGTTATATTTTCAATTAGGCTGGCAACACATCTGCGACTGGCAGGGTTATGACCATATTTTATTTGTTACCGCCTTATGCGGCGTTTACCTGCTGGCCGACTGGCGCAAGGTACTTGTGCTGGTTACGGCCTTTACCGTTGGGCACTCGCTTACACTGGCGCTTAGTGCATTAAATATTTTGCACATCAATACCTCACTTATCGAGTTTTTGATTCCGGTTACCATCGTATTTACCAGTTTTATTAACATTGTACGCAAAAAACGCTCGCCGGCCACCATGAAGGTTACCTATATACTGGCCTTGTTTTTTGGATTGATACATGGGCTTGGATTTTCCAACTATCTGAAAAGCTTGCTGGGAAAAAGCCAGAATATTATACCGCAGCTATTCGCTTTCAACCTTGGGCTGGAGTTTGGGCAGCTGCTTATTGTAACAGTTGTGTTGCTTTTAGCTTTTGTGATGCTTAATTTGTTACGCATACAGCGCCGGGAGTGGACATTGTTCCTTTCATCTGCTATATTTGGCATAGCGCTCATTATGTGTATTGAACGTTATCAGTTAATCCGTTTTTAATGAAGAAATTTTACTCACTTTTAGCCGGCTCATTATTGCTTAGCTGCCTTACCCAGGCGCAGCAATTGCAATACAATCCAGGCTCTAACCATGGCAATAAGTTTGAACAGCTGGGACAAATGCTGGCCGACCCGAATATGTACCGCTCGGCATCGGGCGCACCGGGGCCAAAATACTGGCAGCAGAAAGCCGATTACGAGATTGATGCCCGTTTGGACGACGAAAAGCAACGCCTGGATGGTACCGAAACCATTACCTACTCCAACAACTCGCCCGACCCGCTGACTTACCTGTGGCTACAGCTTGACGAAAACGAGCATAAAAAGAATGCCGAGAGCGCCAAGTTTGATGAGAGCCGCATGCAGGATAAAATGAGCCTGCGCCAATTGCAAAGCATCATGGGCCATAATCTGGAACTGGGTAATCACATTGTTTCGGTTAAGGATGCCGCCGGCAACAACCTGAAATATACTATTAACGAAACCATGATGCGTATTGACCTGCCGCAAACCCTGCCGGCTGGCGCTAAATTTAAGTTCAAGATTGTATGGTGGTATAATATATCTGACCGCTTAACCATTGGTGGCCGTGGCGGCTATGAGTACTTCCCCGAAGATAATAACTATCTGTACACCATGGCGCAGTGGTATCCGCGCATGGCCGTGTACAGTGATTTTCAGGGCTGGCAGCACAAGCAGTTTACCGGCCGTGGCGAGTTTGCCCTTACCTTCGGCGATTTTAAAGTGAACCTCAACGTACCTGCCGATCACGTGGTGGATGGCACCGGGCAGTGCTCCAACTATGCACAAACGCTTACTGCCGCACAATACCGCCGCTGGCAGCAGGCCCAAACCGCCAAAGAGCCGGTTGAGGTGGTTACCCTGGCTGAGGCTAAGCAGGCTATGAAAGGCCACAGCAAAGCCCGCAAAACCTGGACCTGGCATGCCGAGAATGTGCGCGACTTTGCCTGGGTATCATCACGCCGTGTGGTGTGGGATGCTATGGGTGTACAGATTGATGGCGGCAAAAAGGTAATGGCCATGTCGGTTTACGGGCCGGAGGCTTATCCGCTGTACCGCCGTTACTCTACTAAAGTAGTAGCGCATACTTTACGCACTTACTCAAAACACACGTTCCCCTATCCTTACCCTTGTGCTACTTCGGTTGAGGCCAGCAACGGTATGGAATACCCGATGATTTGCTTTAACTATGGCCGGGCCGAAAAGGACGGTACTTATAGTGAGGCTACCAAAAATGGAATGATCGGGGTAATTATCCACGAGGTGGGTCACAACTTTTTCCCGATGATTGTGAATTCCGACGAGCGCCAGTGGAGCTGGATGGACGAGGGCCTGAACACCTTTTGCCAGTACATGGCCGAGCAGGAATGGGATCCGAACTTCCCGTCGAACCGTGGTCCGGCGTACAAGATTGTGGATTACATGAAACTGCCGAAGAATGAGCTGGAACCCATCATGACCAATTCCGAAAACATTGTACGTTTTGGCCCTAATGCTTACGCTAAGCCGGCTACCGCACTGAACATTCTGCGTGAAACGGTGATGGGCAGGGAGTTGTTCGATTATGCCTTTAAAACCTACTCGCACCGCTGGGCCTTTAAGCACCCTACACCTACCGACTTTTTCCGCACGATGGAAGATGCTTCGGCGGTGGACCTGGACTGGTTCTGGCGCGGATGGTTTTACAGCACCGACCCGGTTGATATTTCTGTAGACAGCGTAAAATACTACCGCCTTAACACCAAAAACCCGAAAACCGAAGCGTCGTTTGACCGCGAACAGTTTGACCGCAACCTGCAAAACATCAGCACCACCCGCAATAAAGCTGCCGGTACTCGCTTTGCTGTAGAAGCCGACACGGCCCTGCAGGATTTTTACAGCAAGTACGACCGCTTTGCCGCCACACCGGTAAGCGAGGCCAGCTATAAAGCTATGTATGATGCCTTATCGCCGGAAGAGAAAAAGCTGTACGATACGCAGAATTATTTTTACGAGATCAGTTTCAGCAACCAGGGCGGTACACCAATGCCTTTGATTATTGAGTGGACGTATGCCGATGGCAGCAAGGAAGTGGAGAAAATATCGGCCTACATCTGGCGCAAAAATGAGCAGAAGGTAACCAAGGTATTTGCAAAAACCAAAGAGGTGCGCGGCATTAAGCTTGACCCTTACCGCGAAACGGCCGACATTAACGATACCAATAACAGCTGGCCACGTGAATACACGCCAACCCGCTTTGAACTGTTTAAACAGCAAAACACCATACGCGGTGCCAGCACCGGCGGTAACCCGATGCAGGAAGCGAAAAAAACGCAACCGTAATATGAAAGCCGGATCCAAGAGGTCCGGCTTTCATATTATACACAGTTAACAGTAATGCTTGTTGCATACAAGCATTACACATCGCTGTTTAACAGTTTCTGCTTCTTACTATCATATTCAGATTGAGTAATTGCGCCATTATCCAACAATTGTTTATATTCTAACAACAGTTCTGGATTTGACTTAGAATACGATGGTGCTGTAATAGGTGAACCGAACTGTGCAGGGGGAACGTTATCTTTTGTAAGCGCCCAAATGAGTGCCCCCACCCAACCAATCAATGTCCAGCCAAGAAGAAAATTCAAAAGCGCAATAGAGATCGCATTCCGTTTGTTTCTGCCAACGATTGCAGGCAGGAAGTACAAAGGAAAGACCACTATCATTAATATTATTTCTGGAGCTCCCAGAACCGCCGAAAGTAAACCACTGAAATGCATAAATAAGGAATTGATTTAGGTGCTAATTTAAAATATTATTTAATAACTATTCCCGCTATTCCTAATTTCTACATTACAAACTACTATATCGGCAGGCTTCGGTCTGCCGCCCAATCTATACACACTAAAACAACAAAAGCGCTGATTACAATCAGCGCTTTTGTTGTTTCAATCACTTTACCTGAATTTATGAAGCTTTCAGGGTAGAGATATGGTTTACAATCTCATTTAGGTTGTTGCTGCCGTAAGGGCCGCCCAGCGTTTCATCGAAAATAGTTTCGGTACCTATAACAGGAATATCAACCGTAATTTGTATGTGCATGGAAATGTAGCTACCCGAGTCGGAATAGTTGGAAATGGTAACCGTTACTTTCGGATTGTCGTTCACTACAAAGCTGCCATTGCCACTAACGGCATAGGGGCCACCAGAAACTGTTCCGCTTTTGATACCAGAATACTGCGCCTGGTAATTCAGCCCGAATGTATCCGGTCCTGTTAGTATCAACGAAAGTGTTGTAGTAACAGTTTCTTTAACAGGCCATACGCCAAACGTATGCTTGTCGGTTTTTGTGTCGATTACAGAATTTGCCATAAATGTTAGTTTGTAATTGTGTTTTATGCTTACTCTATTCAGGCTTTTCAGCTTACACCTTTAGTAATCAGGCCTTGATTATTTACTCAAAGTTAAAATCCATTCAACTAAAAGATTATCAAAATAATACGCAGTAAAGAACATACGTATTTATACTCAACTTATATACCCTCAAGGGCCATAGCATCTTCGCCACTTTAAACTTTTAACCCAGCCATCGGTTTATGCTACTATGAAATATATTATTCCGATCTGTATGGCAGCGTTGGCTATAGCATCCTGCTCATCACCGCAAAATAACACGAATACTGCCGATACCGTTTCAAGCAGCACCACCACCGATACCATTATTACCGAACGTGATGTACCCAGCGCGCCCGTTCATGACACGCTGCGCTTTGTGCGTACCGAGGGCAAAACCAATCTGGATAGTACCACCGTTTACCTCAACCTGCAGGGCGCAACGGTAACCGGGCAAATGAACTGGACACCTTATGAAAAAGACAGCCGTAAAGGCACGCTAAAAGGCACCCGCAGCGGCGACATGATTGATGCCACCTGGACGTTTATGCAGGAAGGCATGACCGATACGCTGGCTTTGAAATTTGAACTTAAAAATAATCAGCTACTACAGAAACCTTTAAAGCTCAACACCAAAACCGGCCGCGAGCAAACCGACGAATCCGCCGATTATACGGTAGCTTACCAAGCCAAAAAATAAAAATATGCTCCATGCGCCGGTATGCGTTAGGGATTGCAGCGTATACCGGCCCTGCGCCTAAGGCCTGCAGGCGTATGAGCGGAAAGCCCGGCCCACAGGGAAACGCCCACAATTATTCACTTACCGACAACAAACTTTTCGTTTAATGTAAACACCTATTTGGACAGCTAAAGCCAAATGCTTTATTTTGGTTACATCAATAAGCTATAAAACCACCCCGGTTTAGCTATTGATGTAACTAACCAACATTAAACTATGAAAAAGTTTGTACTGCTTATTACTTCGGTATGGCTTGGCCTATGCGCCTATGCGCAGCAACCGGCAAAATTTAATGGCCTGGATATGAACATGGGTAATTTATCGCGCCTGTCGGATGCACAAACCCGGTCTATCAGTCCCGAAAACTTTAGCGGCAAAAAAGGACAAGGCGGCATGGCCGACCCTGTAGCCGACAAAGGCAAACGTAATGTGGCCAACGCTGCCGACCCGGCCGGTATACTGGGTAAGGGCTGGAAAGTGAACCCTTTTATCATCATCAACCCCAACGAAACTTTTACTATTGCCGAGATGGACGGCCCCGGCGCCATTCAGCACATTTGGATGACGCCTACCGGCAACTGGCAGTTCTCGATTATTCGCTTTTACTGGGACGATGAAAAAGAACCTTCGATAGAGGCACCCATAGGTGCATTTTTTGGCATGGCCTGGAACCAGTATGCGCCGCTCAATTCACTTGCCATAACCGTAAACCCGGGCAGCGCCTTTAATTGCTACTGGAAAATGCCTTTTCGTAAAAAGTGCCGCATTACGGTTCAAAACATCAACAACCTGGAACCTATGCGCCTGTACTACCAGGTAGATTATACTTTAACCCCCGTTGGCGAATATGAAGGTTATTTCCATGCCCAATACCGCCGCTCAGCGCCAGGTAACGGTTCGCTGCATACCATTGTGGATAACATTAAGGGCAAGGGCCAGTACGTGGGTACATTTATGGCTGTGGGCGTTCGCAACAACGGTTGGTGGGGCGAAGGCGAAATCAAATTCTTCATGGACGATGATAAAGATTACGCCACCATTGTAGGCACCGGTACGGAAGATTATTTTTGCGGATCGTATAATTTCGAAAACCAGAAAACACACCAGTACGAGGAGTACTCCACCGCCTATGCCGGCCTGCACCAGGTAATAAGGCCCGATGGCGTGTATAACTCACAGGAGCGGTTTGGCATGTACCGCTGGCATATCATGGATCCGGTACGGTTTGAAAAAGGCCTGAAAGTAACTATTCAGGATTTAGGCTGGCGACATGGTGGCAGGTACCTGCCGCAAAACTCGGATATTATTACCGTTGCTTACTGGTACCAACGCGAGCCGCATACCCATTTCCCCAAAATACCGGGCCGCGATGTACTGGAAATTAACTAAACGACCTGCTATATTGGCAGCGTTCTAATTATTTCAAACTGTATTCAATGGGCCCACGTAATTACCTAAAGGCCCATTAGCCTTTACAGGCCGCAGGTTATTTAGTTTAACATTTGCATGATGTATTAAAATCGCATTGGCATACTTTTCGTAAATATTGGGTATGAACATACAGAAAGCCACATTTGGCAGCGGTTGCTTTTGGTGTACCGAGGCCATTTTCCAGACAGTGAAAGGCGTTGAGAAAGTTGTTTCGGGTTATACCGGCGGCCATGTCGAAAACCCTACCTATATGCAGGTGTGCAACGGTGATACCGGGCATGCTGAAGTGATTGTAGTAGAATATGATGCAGATACCATAAGCTTTGATGAGCTGTTACTGATATTTTTTAAAACGCACGATCCTACTACCCTAAACCGCCAAGGTAATGACGTGGGTACGCAGTACAGATCAGCTATATTTTACCATAATGATGAGCAAAAGCAACATGCCGAAGCCATGATAAAAAGACTGACCGAAGAACAGGTATTTGACAGCCCTATTGTTACGCAGGTGGTGCCTGAAAGCACTTTCTATTCGGCCGAAGATTACCACCAGAATTACTTTGTTGATAATACGCTGAAGCCATACTGCGCTTTTGTAATACAACCCAAGCTAAACAAGTTTGCCAAAGAGTTTACCGAGAAGATTAAACCGGAATTGTTATAAAAGCTGTACTGATTAAACAACAGCAACACCAAACGCCATGGCCTTTACAATGCAGTGGCGTTTTTTATTTTGCCTTATTGTTTATTAGCTTTGGATGACTTGTACAATGCACCGCATCATGAAAAAAATTTCAGCTTTACTTATATCAGCGCTGGCTTTAGTTACGGCCTGCAAAATTCCTCAAAAAACAACATCCGTATCATTGGCCAATGGCGGTAAAGTATGGTCATCATTATGGCAGCAACGTTCGGCCGAGTACAAGGCGTTGTGCTTTCAGGCTTATAATATAGCCAGGCTACGTTTGGATGAAGCGGTAAAGCAACCGGGCAGCAAGCCGCTGGCTCTAGTTACTGATATTGATGAAACCGCTCTGGACAACAGCCCTTACGATGCTATGCGTGCTGCTAATAACCAGGAATATGATGCAGCCACCTGGAAGGCATGGACGGCCAAAGCAGAGTGTGATACTGTGCCTGGCGCGCCGGCATTTTTTAAGTATGCCGCCAGCAAAGGCGTATCGGTGTTTTACATCACCAACCGTGATGAAGACGAGCGCACCGGCACGCTTAAAAATTTGCAACGCTACGGATTTCCTAATGCCGACAACGAGCACTTAATCCTTAAAACCAGCTCATCAAGCAAAGAGAGCCGCCGCCAGCAGGTATTAAGCAAATACAACATTGTTTTGTTATGCGGCGATAACCTGCTCGATTTTGATGTGCTGTATGACAACCACCCGGCCGAGCAAAACCGCGAACAGGTAACACAAAGGCTGATGCAGCAATTTGGTAGCCGCTACATCATTATACCCAACCCATCTTACGGCGATTGGGAAGGCGCCTTGTTTAACTTTAATTATAAGCTTACGCCTGCCCAAAAAGATTCGGTAATAAAAGCCCATTTAAAAACCGACCGCCAATAGCGTTGGATTATCAAACCTATACGGTACCCACTTGTTGTTAGCTTGTTCTTACTCCCAACATATATATGACTATCATTGAAAACGACTACCTGAAAGTAGCCATTAGCAATAAAGGTGCGCAACTGGCATCACTATTCAACAAAGCAACGCAGACAGAGCATATGTGGCAGGCCGACCCGCAAGTGTGGCCCTGGCATGCACCAAACCTTTTTCCGGTTGTGGGTGGCTTAATTAATAACGAGCTATTGGTAAACGGTGATAAGTATCCGCTATCGCGCCACGGCTTTGCCCGTCAATCAGAGTTTGTATTGAAAGATGCCGGACAGCAAAGCGCCGTATTTTCCTTGCAATACTCTACCGATACGCTAAAGGCTTATCCTTACAAGTTCGATTTTCATGTAATGTATGATTTGATAGATAATGCCTTACGGGTTACCTATAAAGTGCTCAATTTGGATAATAAGCCTATTTATTTTTCTGTTGGCGGGCACCCGGCATTTAATGTGCCTTTTAACGGCGATGGTGCTTATGAAGATTATTACCTGGAGTTCGAGAACAGTACCGGCCAGCTTGAAACACATCTGCTATCAGCCGAAGGGTATTTCAATGGGCAAACCCAGCCGGTGGAGCTGCAAGGCAACCGTTTACCACTGACTAAAAATCTGTTCAATAACGATGCGCTTGTGTTTAAAAATATACAAAGCCGGGCAGTAAGCATTAAATCAGCTAAACATGCGCAAACACTTACGATTGAATTTCCGCATTTTGACTACTTAGGCATCTGGGCTAAACCGGGGGCCGATTTTGTATGCATTGAGCCTTGGCTGGGCTGTGCAGATACTGAAAATAAGGCTGTTGACATACAATTTAAAGAAGCCATTCAAAAACTGGATGCCGGGCACGTATTTGAAGCACCTTACTTTATCAGTATTTAAAGCAGTTTTTTTGAACTTTTGTAATACGAATGGCTGCAAAATTGATATTCTGAAAACATTCTGTTAAAAACAGAGGTTTGTTTAGAAAGTAAATTTAATCTACACCCGTATGAAAAAGAAAATCTATCTATTTGTTACGATGCTGATGCTGAGCTTCGCTGGTTTTACATCACAAGCTGCAACTTTGAATGATGGCCACAATGGCTACACCAAAGAGGCGATTGCTAAAATGACCGTTGAAGAGAAAAACGCCCGTATTGAGGAAATCAAAACCCGCGTTGACGAGATCAAGGCTATGGATAAATCAAGCCTGAACAAAGCAGAACGCAAAGAATTAAAATCAGAACTGAAAGAACTGAAAAAAGAAGCTAATGCCTTAGGTGGCGGTGGTGTTTACCTGTCAGTAGGTGCTATCATCATCATCATCCTGGTATTGATCCTGATTCTGTAATCAGTATTTCATACCATATAAAAAAGGAGCGTTTCATAACCGAAACGCTCCTTTTTTATTTTATTCAGAACAAGCCCAACTGCCCTTTGCCCAGCTCCACATCATCGGGGTTGGTAATTTCCAGGTCGATGATTTTGGTTGCTGTTTCGGGGTCGGTATCAGGCCCTGCCTTTTCCGGCTGATCTTCAGGTGCAGGTTGCGTATCGGTTACCGAATCTGGCGCCGGATCAGGTACATCCTCTGCATCGTCATGCTCGGCCAGCAGCTGCACGGTTTGCACTACATGGGCCGACAGGCGATTGCCCATTGCTTTCATACCCTTTACATCAATCAGGTCGGTCAGGTTCAGTTCAACCATTTCCAGTATCTGCGCTTTGCCCTTTAGCTGCTCCACCTTAACTACCGGCTGTGCTGCGCCCGAAATCAGGATTAGTTTTGAACCCGGCTCCTCGCTGATAAAGCTGACCGGCTTGCCAACAATGATATTCTCAAACACAAAGCGTTTAACCAGGTAGTTTTTAGACTTACCATCGTAATGCACTACCGAGTAAACCTTTTCCGGCTCGTATTTCTCAATCACCATCATCTTATCATCAAAGTGATTGTTAAGGTCAAAGCTGGTCAGTTCATACACACCGTTGCTCATGATGGTCAGTATTTTATCCTCACCATCAAACTCGCCCAGGTATTTACCGCGGCCGTCAACGTTCAGGCGTTTCAACACATCGTCATACCATATTTTGCGGCCAGCCAGGGTAGATACACCTTTTGATTTCAGCGTAATTTTTTTAACCGGATATTTGGTTACCTGGTTACCAATTGATGCGCGCCCTTTAATGGCAATATTGGCAAAGTCCTCGTCAAACTGCAGCTTTTTAAGCTTGGAGTGCGGCTTAAGCTGAATGTTCACTACCTCGGCCTCGCCATTCGGGTTGGCGCTGAAGTAAAGCACACGTGTACCTTTGGTGCCCTTGGTCAGGTCGTATTCTTTATCGCGGGTTACCCCAAGTACCGAAAATCGCTTAATGTAGGCTGTACCGCTTTCACCATCTTTATAGATCATGTTATAAACGGTACGCTCATCGTTTTTCTTAAATACAGCTACGTGAATGATGCCTTTGCCTACAAACACCTTATCCTGTACTTTGGTAATCATGCATCGGCCATCTTCGCGGAAAACGATAATCTCGTCAATGTCGGAGCAGTCGCACACAAATTCGTCTTTTTTCAAGCCGGACCCCACAAAGCCATCTTCGCGGTTTACATACAGTTTTAGGTTAGCTAAAGCTACCTGTGCTGCTTCCACCCTATCAAAGGTGCGCAGCTCCGTTTTACGTCCGCGGTCTTTTCCGTATTTCTCTTTCAGTTTCTGGAACCAGGCAATGGCATAATCGGTCAGGTGTTTCAGGTTATGCAACACCTCTTTGATTTCGGCCTCCAGCGCTTTCATCTGCTCATCCGCTTTTTTAACATCAAAACGGGTGATGCTGCTCATAGGCTTATCAATCAGCCTTTTATAATCCTCCGGCTGTATGGTACGATAAAACTGCGGGAAGAAAGGCTCGAACAAGCGATTCAATACAGCAATTACAGTATCGAAATTGCCAGAGCTTTCATAATCGGGATGCTTGTACATACCCTCCTGGATAAATATTTTAAGCAACGAGCTGAAGAAAATCTTTTCCTTCAGTTCCTGCAAACGTATTTCCAGTTCCTTTTGCAATAAGCCTTTGGTGTGCAGTGTACTTTGAATCAGCACATCGTTCACACTCATAAAGTGCGGCTTATCATCCAGGATAATACAGGTATTGGGCGATATGGAAACTTCGCAGTCGGTAAAGGCATACAGCGCATCGATAGTCACATCGGGCGATATGCCCGGTGCCAGGTGCACCACTATCTCTACATTTTGCGCGGTGTTATCTTCAATCTTTTTGATCTTGATCTTACCCTTGTCATTAGCCGCAATTACGCTGTCAATAAGGCCGCCGGTAGTAGTAGTAAAAGGTATTTCGTTAATTACTAACGTTTTTTTGTCCTTTTCCACAATCTTGGCCCGCACGCGCACTTTGCCGCCGCGCTGCCCCTCGTTATAGTTGGAGCAATCGGCCATGCCACCGGTTGGGAAATCGGGTAGCAAATCAGGCCGGTTACCGCGCAGTACTTCAACTGAAGCATCCAGCAGTTCCACAAAGTTGTGGGGCATTATCTTGGTAGCCAAACCTACCGCAATACCATCCGCACCCTGTGCCAGCAGCAGCGGAAACTTAACGGGCAACGTAATCGGTTCGCGGTTACGGCCATCATAGCTGGCCTGCCACTGGGTAGTATCCGGGTTAAATACAACATCCAGCGCAAACTTGGATAAGCGCGCCTCGATATAACGGGGTGCCGCAGCCGAGTCGCCGGTTACCGGGTCGCCCCAGTTGCCCTGGCAATCAATAAGCAGGTTTTTTTGCCCTATTTGTACCATGGCATCACCAATGGAGGCATCACCGTGTGGGTGATACTTCATGGTATTACCAATTACGTTGGCCGCTTTATTAAAGCGCCCGTCGTCCATCTCTTTTAAGGAGTGCAGGATACGGCGTTGTACCGGCTTTAAACCATCATATATATGCGGAACAGCACGATCAAGGATTACATAAGATGCATAGTCCAGAAACCAGTTTTCATACAAACCGTCCAGCGCGGTAACATTATGCAGCTTATCGTTTGAATCTAAAGTATCTGACATTTTAATCAATAGAAAAGTTGAGAACAATCAGCAATAACACAAATACGTTTTGCTAATTTTCTTAGACAAATATACATAAAAGGTAGCTAAAAGCTGCGCTTTTACCTCAAAAAGTGGTCGTCAGGCTGCTTTTTGGAAGCCCTGATCATTTGCGGATAATCCCACTTGTTGGCCATTGCATTACAGGTTAGAGCTATACGCTTAGCGCGGGTAGGTTCCGTTTTGGCGCTGTTAATCCAGTTAACAAAATACCGCCGGTGAGACTCGAGCAGCGTATTGAAGTAAGCCCATGCATCGGGGTCGTCCGTCAGGCATTCCTGCAGGTCATGGGGCACCGTCAGTTTAAAATCATGATCAACCTCCATCTCTACCTGCAACACCGCACCTTCGCCTTTGCGCACGCCCTTGCGCATTTCGGCATTTAAGGACAAAATAAAATTACCCTCTCCCATAGGTACCAGGGCAACACCGGCAAAGGGGTAATTATCCAGCCTACCACGCACCCGGAATGATTTGCGGTTACCCGGCTTTAATTGCTGAGCAATATCAGCCGGAACATCAATACATGTCCAGCCGGTTTTTTCGCCCATTGTACCCATTTTATAGATAAGTGTACTGAATGTTACCATGTTTGCTAAATAAATACCAAAAGGATCGGCAATTTGTGGCGAATGGGCCTAAATGTTAAAAATATGTTAAATCGTAAATATTTCTATACTTTGCTGTAACGAATTGATTTGTGATGCTGTCTTATGAGTATAAAATTAATTAATAAACATTAAAATACTCTATATCATGAAAACCTTAAAATCACTTTTATTCGCAGCTTTATTAATGGTATCAACCCTGGTTGTAAAAGCCGATGAGCCTAATGCTGTTAAACTTACTAAAACTTATGCTATCAACACTTACATCAGTGCGGTAAGCCAAGGCAAAATGCAAGGATTAAATGACATTGTTGACGCTAACGCTAAATTCAGCATGTTGCGTGGCAAACAGTTATTAACCTTTGATAAAGCTGATGTATTGAACTTTATGGTTAAAAATGCCAATGTGAAACAAGAATGCACCACTACTGCCTCTGTAGTTGAAAGCAACACCGACATTACCGTAGTAAAGGTAGACATGCAATACAACAATTTTGTACGCTCTAACTACGTAACCCTTGCCAACACCGGCAATGGCTGGAAAATAACCAACGTTTATTCTGTATTTAAATAAGCGTTAGTTTTTTGTTTGATTAAGTAAGAAAAGCCGCTCAGTAGTGCGGCTTTCTTTGTTTATTTTACATAAGGTTTTAAAACTTTTTGCCACTGATCATAACCCGTGGGTTTTAGATGCAGATAATCGCCTTTGAAATAGGCTGAATCGGGCTGATGTGTTTTGCTGTTCCAAAGTGGCGTATTCACATCCAGAAAATACGTTTTTGGTTTACCGGCAATAATTTTTTTAATCAGCTGGTTGGCCTTAGTTACTTCCTGATAATATTTCGCCCGGCTGGGGCTTTGCTTTATAGACAGGAAATAGATTTGTGTATTGGGCAGGTTGTCATGAATTTTTTGCCACATGGCGGCAAAGTCCTGCGCTACTTCGGTAGCAGGTATGCCATCTGCAATATCATTTTCGCCAGCGTAAAAGAATATCTTTTTAGGCTGGTACGGATACAAAATGTAAGGCATAAAATATTGCAACCACTCGCGTAACTTACTGCCGCCTACGCCTCTTTTGGTTACCGGGTATTGCGCAAAGCGCTGCTCCAAATCATCCCATAACCGGATAGACGAACTACCGGCAAACACAATTCCACCTTTTTTAGGAAAATTCAAACTATCCTGATGCTTAAATGCCTGTATCTCGTTCCCGAACGGAAACTTATACTGTTGTGCTGATACTGATAAGCCAAGTGCAATTAACACCAGCAGTAAACCTAATTTTCTTTTCATACAGTTAATGCTAAACGATCTTCAAAAAACACGAAAGGCAAAAAGCTTTCGATTCCGTGAGTTACCCATATAGGGCCGTCCTGGCAATATAGTATGATTTTTATTTTATCGCCCTGCTTTTTTTCATACTCGGCCAGTACCTGCAGGCAGGAGCCGCAGGGCGTTATGGGCTTAGTGATGGTAAACTCATGGGTATGTGCAGTAACAGCCATAGTTATCACCGGATCGTCGCTGTGGTTAGCGCCCCAATGAAACAAGGCCACACGCTCAGCACAAAGGCCTGACGGATAGGCTACATTTTCCTGATTACTCCCGTAAATAATTTTGCCGCTTTGCAGCTGCATGGCCGCCCCTACCCTAAATTTGGAGTAAGGCGAGTGTGATTGATGCAACGCTTTTACCGCTTCCAAACACAAATCTTTATCTTGTTTATCCAGCTCCTCTAAAGAATGATATTCTTTAAAGGCAATTTTAATTTCATGATCGATCATTCAAGTACACTGGCTTCTTATAAAATTCAAAGAAGCTCTTTTTCTAAAAAATTAACATCCAATTAAAAAGGGCCTATAAGTTACAACTTTTTATTGAAAAAGCAATAGTAACTTACAGGCCCTCGCCTTTTAATGTTAAAAATATCAGGCTATAGCCATCTCCTCCTGAGCAATAAGCGGATTTACGGCTTCATCGTCCTTTTCAACGCGTAGGTTTTGCACAATATGCTGCTGACGCGTAGGTGTGTTTTTACCCATAAAGTATTCTAGCAAACCTTTAATATTGGCATCTTTCAGAATAACCGGATCCAGGCGCATGTCTTTGCCGATGAACAGGCCAAACTCATCTGGCGATATCTCGCCCAAGCCTTTAAACCGGGTTATTTCGGGTTTGTTGCCCAGCTTGGCTATAGCGTTGCGGCGCTCTTCGTCGCTATAACAATAAATGGTCTCTTTTTTATTACGCACCCTAAACAACGGCGTTTGCAATATGGATACGTGACCAGCCTTTACCAGATCGGGGAAGAACTGCAAAAAGAAGGTCATCATGAGCAGGCGAATGTGCATACCATCCACATCGGCATCGGTAGCAATCACAATATTATTATAACGCAGGGCATCCAAACCGTCCTCAATATTCAGGGCATGTTGCAGCAGATTAAACTCTTCGTTCTCATAAACCACTTTTTTGGTTAAACCGAAGCAGTTAAGCGGCTTACCTTTTAAGCTGAATACCGCCTGCGTTTGCACATCGCGCGATTTGGTAATGGAGCCACTGGCCGAGTCGCCCTCGGTGATGAACAGGGTAGTATCCTGCTTACGCTCGTGGTTATCATCAAAATGAATTTTGCAATCGCGCAGCTTACGGTTATGCAGCGATGCTTTTTTGGCCCGCTCATTAGCCAGTTTTTTGATACCGGCAATATCTTTACGCTCGCGTTCCGATTGCAGAATGCGTTTCAATAAAGCATCGGCCGTTGCCGGGTTTTTGTGCAGGTAATTATCCAGCTCGGTTTTCACAAAATCACTGATAAAGCCACGCACTGTTGGCCCATCGGGACCAACGTTTTGCGAACCCAGTTTGGTTTTGGTTTGCGATTCAAAAACCGGCTCCTGCACCTTGATGGCAATAGCGCCTACAATGGATGCACGAATATCGGCCGCATCATAATCTTTTTTATAAAACTCGCGCAGCGTACGCACCACCGCCTCGCGGAAAGCGGCCTGGTGGGTACCGCCCTGGGTAGTATGCTGGCCGTTAACAAAGGAGTAATACTCTTCGCCATATTGCTGCCCGTGGGTCATGGCTATTTCGATATCTTCCCCTTTCAGGTGAATGATAGGATAACGAAGGTTCTCGGTATCAGTATTACGCTCTAACAAATCGCGCAAACCATTTTGCGAAAAGAACTTTTGTCCATTAAAATTGATGGTCAGCCCTGCGTTCAGGAACACGTAGTTCCAGATCATATTCTGCACAAACTCCGGTATAAAGCGGTAGTTGCGGAAAATACTGTCGTCGGGCATGAAGTTAATGGCAGTACCGTTGCGCTGGGTGGTCTCTTTTTCGGCCTCATCGCGCACAATATCACCTTTTGAAAACTCGGCCAGCTTAGTACGGCCATCACGATAAGATTGCACGGTGAAGAAGGCAGACAAAGCGTTTACTGCTTTGGTACCTACACCATTCAAACCTACCGATTTTTGGAAAGCCTTACTATCATACTTACCGCCGGTGTTGATCTTGGAAACACAATCGATCACCTTACCCAACGGTATACCACGGCCATAATCGCGCACGGACACTTTATGATCGCTCATGTTAATATCAATGGTGCGACCAGCTCCCATCACAAACTCATCAATTGAGTTATCCACAATCTCTTTCAGCAACACGTATATACCGTCGTCATAGGCCGAGCCATCGCCAAGCTTACCGATATACATACCGGGCCGCAGGCGGATATGCTCTTTCCAGTCGAGCGAGCGGATACTGTCTTCACTATAATTTACTTGATCTGCCATGTTAAAATTCCGGAAATTCATGACAATGCAATACCTGATAAACTGATTATCAGCACTTGATTAACATTGCCTGTTACAACTCAAATATACTAAAAAAGTTGGCAACCGCCAAGATTGGGTTTTACTTAAAACGAAGGCAGTTACGTGCCAAACTTACATTCTTAAAAAACCCGGGGCCTTTATCGTTAGTTAAACACAAGGCTATGATGGTACCCACATGATCTTTTTGCACGGCTATGAGCAAGGCATACTGGTAGTGGCGGGTATCGGGCGAATCGGCCAGATTGATGAGGTAGGTCTTACCGGCATCGGCATTGTACTGCTGTAGTGCCTCCTCTGTAAGATTACGGGTAAAGTATCTACTGTCGCCGCTTAGCTGCATGGCATAAGCATTTAACACATCTTTATACAAAGAATCTGGATTGGCCTGCTCGCTGCCGCTTATACCTTTGGTACGCTCGTAACTTTGCCAGTTGCGGGCCAGGGGTTTCATCTCGAGCCAAATTTCAAAATCATGACCAGGGAGAGTCATCCCATAATCAAACGAAAAGTCTTCATTATTGGGCACCTTGATTTCCTTAAATCCTTTAGGAAATTTAAAGTCAGCACCAGCCTCTTCGGCCAGTTGCCTGAATGCCGCATACCCGCTACTCTGGTTTGGCTCTGCCTTATGATGCCTCGGTTTAGCCTGCGCCCAAACAGCAATGTTCACAAACAGCATAATTGCTGTTGTAACAAGTGCTATATTTAGTCGCTTTTTAAAATATTCCATTTCTTAGTTGGCACCGGGCGTATGCTGGCCTTTTAAATTAAGAAAAGTCCGGTTTAGTTAAAACAAAAGTATAACATTAAATCAAAATTTCATATTAAGCTTACGCTAAGCCATGCATATTAAGCCCAAACTTACCCGTTTTGATCTCACCATGATCGTGATCAGCCTTATCATCGGCACCGGCATTTTCAAATCGCCGGGCGAAGTGGCTGTGCGGGCAGGCAGCCCAGCGCTGTTTTTTTCGGCATGGGTGCTGGGCGGCGTAGTTACGCTTTGCGGCGCGCTTACCTTTGCCGAAATAGGCGCCCGTTATCCAACAACCGGCGGCTTTTACAAGCTGTTTTCTTACTGCTACCATCCGGCTTTTGCTTTCATGATCAATTGGATTGCCATTTTAAGCACCACCGCTTCGGTTGCAGCCGTATCATTAATCGGGGCCGAGTATATTATCCCTTTACTGCCAACCAGCCTGCAAACAGGTACAGGCACCAAGCTCACCACCATTGGCCTGGTATTATTGGTGTACCTTATTAATTTGCTGGGTATTAAAATGAGCGCCCGTGCGCAAAACCTCCTTACTATATTTAAGGTTGGGATGATCATTACCCTTTGCCTCGCCATTTTCCAAAGCAACGGACCTGTAGCTGCTGTAAGTCCTGTAATGCCGGCCGGCAACCCGTTGGCTTCATTTGGATTGAGCCTGGTAGCCGTATTTTTCACCTACACCGGTTACCAGCAAACCATCAATTTTGGCGGTGATATTATTGATGCAAAAAGGAATATTCCGAAGGCGATTATTACCGGCATCATTGTGGTAATAGGCGTATACCTGGCCATCAATTTTGCTTACTATTACGTGCTGGGCATAGGCGGTTTGCAGCAAAACCAGGCACTCGCGGCAAAAATGGCTGCTGTAGTATTTGGCCGGGTTGGCGAAAGAATTACCTACGTACTGATGTTTGTATCGGTACTGGCTTATGTAAATGTGAACATGATGTCGGTACCACGCGTGTATTACGCCATGGCCGAAGACGGCATGCTGCCTCCAATATTTAAACGCGTAAACCCGCGCACCCAAACCCAGGAGGCCGGCATGAGTATTTTTGCAGGCAGCGTTATTATTATTCTGTTACTGATAAGCTCGTTTGGCGAGGTGCTTAATTATGCCATGTTTTTTGAATGTATTGGTTTGGCTACCGCAGCTATGGCCATATTTATATTACGTAAACGCACCGCCCATCTCAACAACAGCGGCATTTACACCATTAAGTGGTACCCGGTGGTTCCGCTGTTTTTTATTGCCGTGTACTGCTTTGTAACCTTCAGCATTTTTATGGCCAACCCTAAGGCAACATTAGTTTGTCTGGCCGCCTTTGTAATTGGTTTGGGTATTTACTACCTCAGGCGCAATAGCGCAAACACGATAAAACAGGAATAAATTCCACTTATAATCAATCCATTAACTTTTACCAAGCCTCTTTCTAAATCCCTTTGCCCCTATTATTCGTAGCTAAAAGTTAGCTGATACCGTATCCGGCTGGTACTTGCAATTAATGTCTGATGATTCTTGGCATGATATTGTTACGAGTACACTAAGGTTGCTTCTAAAAACAGGAAGAAAACAGACCGGATCAAGTTAACTATTACATGAAGATTGCGCACCTGATACTTACTTATACTAATCCGAAACTTACTGAAAGACTCATCAAGCGTTTAGCACACCAACAGTTCGATTTCTATATACACGTTGATAAAAAGTTCAGCATTGAGCCCTATCGTTATTTAAAAGCCTATCCGAACGTTTACCTGATTGAGGATCGTGAGGATGTACGCTGGGCGGGTTACAACACCATAAAAGCGACATTCAAATGCATTAAAGAAATTGTGGCAAGCGGTATACAATACGATTACATCAACTTTATTAGCGGGCAGGATTATCCCATTAAGTCGGCCCAATACATGCTCGATTTCTTTGAGCGCAACAAAGGCAAGCAGTTCATCGAATTTCAGAGTATAGAAAACCAATGGATAGAGGCCCAGGAGCGCATTAACCGTTATCACTTTGTGAATTTCACATTCAGGGGCCGTTATCTGGTAGAAAGACTATTGAACCTGTTTGCACCCAAGCGTACTATGCCCGATGATTTGAAGCCTTTTGGCAAGGCGATGTTTTGGATGCTTAACCCCGAACGCGCCATGTATGTTGTAAATTATGTAGAAAGCCGCCCTCACCTGCAACGTTTCTTTTTATTTACCTGGGGTAGCGATGAATTTGTTTTTCAAACCATTTTAATGAATTCGCCCTACAAAGATGAACTGGTAAATAACGATTACCGGTACATCGACTGGTCGGACGGTGGTGCCCACCCCAAGGTGTTAAAGATAGAAGACTTTGAAAAGCTAAAAAGGTCTGACGATTTATTTGCCCGCAAGTTTGCGACCAACGAAAAAAGCAAGCTGCTCGATATGCTCGACCAGCTTTAAATCAACTCCGTTTTATGGCACAGATTATTCATATTCCAACCTTCAGCGATAGCCGCGGTAACCTGAGTGTGCTCGATGAGGCCGTTCCTTTTCCTATAAAGCGCCTGTTTTATATTTACGGAGTAGATAATTCGGCACGTGGCGGGCACCGGCACCATATCACCGTACAGGTTGCTATTTGCATAAAGGGCAGTTGCACCATTGTTAATGACGATGGCAACGCCACCCAGCACTTTGAAATGGATTCACCTAATAAAGGCCTGCTTTTAGAACCGCACGACTGGCACGTGATGACCAACTTTAGCCCTGATGCCATACTATTGGTGCTGGCCTCAACACCGTTTGATGCCAACGATTATATTTTTGCCCCTTACCAGCATACCGCATGATACCATACGAAAATCTGCTTGAAGTAAATAAATCCTTCACTGATGCTTTTAGACAGCAGTTCGACGATTTTTTAAGCTCTGGCTGGTATATATTGGGCAAGCAGGTGAACCAGTTTGAAGAGCAGTTTGCCAAGTGGAACGAGTCGGCCCATTGCGTAGGCGTTGCCAATGGGTTGGACGCGCTTTCCCTTTCGTTACAGGCCTGCGCCTTTGCCCCCGGCGATGAGGTAATTGTACCCTCCAACACGTACATTGCCACCATACTATCCATCCTCAATAACAACTTGACACCGGTATTGGTTGAGCCTGATATACGCACCTATAATATAAACCCTGAGCTTATTGAGCAAGCCATCACACCAAAAACGCGGGCCATTATGGTGGTACACCTGTATGGCAAGTGTTGTGATATGGATGCCATACTGGCCATCAAAAATAAATATAATTTGGTACTGATTGAAGACTGTGCACAGGCGCATGGCGCAGCATACAAGAACCAAAAAGCAGGTACCTTTGGTGAATTTGGGGCTTTTAGCTTTTATCCTACCAAAAACCTCGGGGCATTGGGCGATGCCGGTGCGGTAACAACCAGCAATAGCCAAACAGCCAACATTATCAGGCAGTTACGCAACTACGGCTCATCGGTTAAGTATTACAACGAGCGCATTGGCGCCAACTCCCGGCTGGATGAATTGCAGGCGGCTTTTTTAAATATTAAATTGCAAGCGCTTGATGATATCAACAACCATAAACGCAGGCTGGCCGCCATGTACCTGCAAAAATTAAAAAGCGATTACATTTTACCGGTTACAGGCGATGACTATCACGATGTTTATCACATCTTTAACATCCGGCATGAAAAGAGAGATAAGCTTAAAGCCTATTTGCTTGAAAACAGCATTGGCACCGAAATACACTATCCTTTGCCACCCCATCAGCAAAAAGCATTGCTACCCCTGTTTGAGGGCAGGCATTTCCCGGTAGCTGAGGAAATTCATCAAACCACACTAAGCCTGCCTTGCTCTTACTGCCACACCGAGGCCGACATTAGTTACATAATCGGCAAATTGAATTCGTTTTAATTTATCACCAGTTGCGTTAATTGCCGTGCATCTTACTTAATTTTATTGCCGTTGTTGATAAGATATATACAACTACAATATATTTTTGCCGTATAAAGGCTATTGAGTACTTTAACCGTATTTAGCCGCGTAATTTAGTGCGTTACTGAGACTAAAACATTAATGAATAAGATATTTATAACTTCTACCCTTTTCATGTTATTGCTCAGTGTAGCAGGCACTTTTGCCCAAAGCTCCATTGTACCCGATATATCTGAGGCTTACGTTGAAAAACTGATTAACGTGGCCAAGACCAATTACCCGCGCGTAAAATACTACGGTGACCGGGTAGCCACGGCGCAAAACAACATCACCAGAGCCAGGGTATCTTACCTGGATCCGTTTACTGTATCCTACGTTTATCAGCCCAACACTACTATAAACCTGTACCAGTCTGTTGATAGTAATACCGGCAGCGTAAACAACCGGCAAAGCCTGTTCAAAGGAGCGCAGATCGGATTATTTTTCAGCTTAGGGTCTTTTTTGCAAAAGCCGTATAACGTAAAGCAATCCAAACTGGAACTAAACCAGGCTACCGATGAGCAGCAGGAGTACCTGATTAACCTGGGTACCAACGTTAAAAAACGTTATTACGCTTACCTGCAAAGGCTGGCCTCGCTCAAAATACAATCGCAAAATGCTATTGATGCCGATAATGCTTTGAAAGACGTTAGGCACCGGTTTGAAAAAGGTGAAGAAACCTTTGATAATTACAACAAAGCACGTGTGGCGCTGGCACAGGCTAACGAAACTAAAATTACCGCCGAGGCAAACCTTTTTTCGGCAAAAGCCGATTTGGAGGAGCTTTTAGGCGATAAACTTGAAAATATTAAATAATGGAGTTAAGCAGTTTTATAAAAGTACTACGCCGGCACAGATACACGCTGATCCTTATTCCGTTAGTTACCGTTATTATTACTTACTTTCTGGTTCGCAACCAGCCCGATAGCTATGTATCTGATGCACAGATAGCAACCGGTATTGTGGATGAAACGCAGCAGGCTATGAGCGGCAATAGCAATGCGGTTAGCGATACCAAAATTGCCCAGCAGTTCAGTAACCTGCTGGCCATGATCAAGTCAAAAAGAGTACTTGATCAGGTATCGTACCAGCTCATGATTCATGACCTGACCGATAGCAAGCCTTTCAAAAAGCCCAGCAAGTTGCTGAATATGCTTAACGCATCGGCCAAAACGCATGCGTTACAGGTTTACAAAAACCTGTACAGCCAACGCGAACCCCTGTCGCTTTTCAACCCCGACCAAAAGGGCATGTATTCCTTGATGGGTTCCATGAAATATGATGACGAATCGTTGCTGCAAAAACTGAGCGTTTACCGGTCTGATAACAGCGACTATATTTATGTTTCGTTCGATTCGCCTGATCCAATCCTGTCTGCCTTTGTGGTAAATACGCTTATCCGCGAGTTTATTACCTATTATACCTCATTGGTAAAAGAGAATCAGCGTAAAGCCGTAACCTTTTACGGCCGCCTGTTGCAAACCAAGCAAGATACGCTTGATAAGCGCATGGAGGCTCTCAAAAATTATAAGATTAAAAACCGTATTCTGAATTTGGATGAGTTGGCCCGGTCTATCTACGGTCAGATATCCGATTACGAAACCAAGCGGCAGGAGGCCGAAAAAGATGCAGTATCTAATGCCGCCGCCATTTCTGATATTGACCGCCAGTTTGATCCCGCCGACCGCCGTTATCTGGAAAGCTCCATGCTGCGCATCAACCAGCAAATTGTAGGTACGCGCAATCAGTTGCAGGCGCTGAATAATGAATATATACAGAATGGGTTTGATCCATCTTATAAATCCAGTATCGATTCCTTACAACGTATTTTGAATGTGCAGATTGCCCGCGCATCAGACAAATACATTGTTAACCCGCTTAGCAATAAGCAGGACCTGATCAGGCAAAAGCTAACGCTGGAAGTAACACATGATTTGGCCAAGAACAGCATAGGCTCAATCCAGAAAGAGCTTAGCCGACTTAACAACCGGCTCAACACGCTTACTCCGCACGAAGCCGTGATACAGGCCGATGAAAGCTCTATTCAAATAGCACGCGATGAATACATGGATGTATTGAACCGATACAACCAAACCAGCCTGGAATCGAACTTTTCGAGCCAGCTGCGGCAGATACAAACTGCCATGCCAGGGGCAGCACAGCCATCTAAAAAAATGCTGCTGGTTATCATCAGTGGTGTTGTAAGCTTTGTGTTTTGCGTGGTGGTACTGTTTGTGCTGTTTTATATGGATAACAGCATTAAAAATCCACGCGAAATGGCTAATGCCACTAAAATCTCCGTACTGGGTTACCTGCACCGCCTGAGCGGCGCTACACTTGATCTGGGCCGTATTTGGCATACACCAATTCCAGATGCAGAAATTAAACAGTTTAAGAACCTGCTGCAGTCTATCCGTTTTGAGGTAGATAATGAACTGAACGGTACTAAAACACTACTGATTAACAGCATGAGTGCAGGCGAAGGCAGAACATTCCTGTCGCTTAACCTGGCCTATGCTTACTCATTAGTAAATAAAAAGGTATTGTTGATTGATGGCGACTTTGCCAAGCCGGATATTACCGAAGCCGTTAAACCGAAAACCTACCTGGAAGATTACCTTATCGGTGGCATAACCGCTACCGAACTGGCCGAAAGCGCCAAGATTGCCATTTTAGGCAACAAAGGCGGCGATATTTCCGTATTGGAAGTTAGCACAGCTGACGTGATACGAGCCAGAATGGATGAGCTTAAGGAAGTATTCGATATCATTTTAATTAAGTCTTCGCCACTGGATACGCTTAATAAGGCTAAAGAATGGACCGTTTTTACAGATAAGGTATTAACTGTATTCAAGGCAGGCCAAACACTTAAAGGCCCTAAAAAGCTGCATGCCGAATATCTGAAAAGCTTAGACGGGCAGTTTATTGGCTGGGTACTGAATGAGGTGGCCAAAGATCAGGTTGCTGCATCATAAAAGAAGTGGATATAGAAATTAAACTCAACAACAAATGCAGGTTTTAGAGGTGATATGGATTATTTTTCAGGTGCTGATTGGATACAACCTGGTTTTGCCAATGCTGTTGTTTATCCTTTACCAGTTTCGCAAGCGCAGCTATCCGCTGGTAAGCGCACCTGCCGAGGCCGACTATGCCATCATTGTAACGGCTTACGAGCAGGTTACGGCTATACCTGATGTGGTATCATCACTGCTACTGCTCAACTACAGCAATTACCTAATTTATATTGTGGCTGATAAATGCGATGTAAGCAGCCTGCACTTTACAGATGAGCGCGTAGTTATTTTACGGCCCGAAGAAACCCTGGCCAGCAACACCCGCTCGCACTTTTATGCCATTAACCGCTTTAAGCGCCCTCATGACCGCCTGACAATTATTGACAGTGATAACCTGGTTGATCCTGAATACCTGAACGAGTTGAACAAGCTTTTTAACCAGGGCTTTGAGGCCGTACAAGGCATCCGTGAGGCCAAAAACCTGAATACCACTTATGCCTGCTTAGATGCGGCACGCGATATCTATTACCATTTTTATGATGGCAAGGTACTGTTTAGCATCGGCTCGTCGGCTACGCTTGCGGGGTCGGGCATGGCGTTTACCACCCAACTTTACCGCGATAGTCTGGAGCATAATGAGGTTAAAGGCGCTGGCTTTGACAAGGTTTTACAATCGGCCATATTAATCCGAAACAAACGCATTGCCTTTACAGACAAAGCTATTGTGTACGATGAGAAAACCACCCAATCAGACCAATTGGTAAAACAGCGTGCCCGCTGGATCAATACCTGGTTCAAGTACTTTAAGTATGGCTTTACGCTGGTGGGCAAATCTGTAGCCAACTTTAGCGGTAACCAGTTCTGGTTCGGTTTGATATTGTTACGCCCGCCCCTGTTCATCTTTTTGCTGCTGGCGGTGTTATGCACCTTTATCAACATCTTTACCAGTATGTTAGGGTTGGCTTTATGGCTGGGCGGCTTTTTGTTATTTGTACTGGGCTTTTATATTGCGCTTGCCAAATCAGATACAGATAAGCGCATCTGGCAATCGCTCATTAACATCCCTAAGTTTATCTATTTCCAGGTACTATCATTGATGAAAGTACGCCGTGCCAACCAGCATTCGGTGGCTACCCAGCATACGTATAACAGTTCGGCCAATAATAACGTAAAGCTAAAAGACAATGAGAGTTGATCCATCAGCCAAAGTAATGCGCGGCAATGCTGTTGATCCGGTTGCTGCAGCTAAAGCACAACGTATCAAATTTATTGTGGCATTGATATTTTTGGGTGCCTGTACATACGGACTTTTTATCAAAATATTATTCCTTTAAGCATTGACGGACTATTCAATAACAGTTAAAGGCAGTGCAGCACAGCAAAAGAAGGGCAGTTTATTAGCCTGGCTTAATCAAACCTTCCTGATCGAAAAGCTGTACAACAAAACAGGGTTATTTATCCTGCTGACCTTTGCTGTAATTATTGGAGCCGGTACCGTTTTTATGGGCGTTGTTTTTGGCGGTATACTTATCGGAGCTGTGGTGGCCCTGCCATTTTTATACAGCATTGTAGCTTACCCGCGCTTTGGTATCATCATACTGCTTATTATGGCTTTTATGCTGTGGCAGGTAGCTGCGCTGGTACCATTTTTACCCATTGGCACGCTGATGGACGGCCTGCAGGCCCTATTACTGCTCAATGTGCTTATCCAGCTTAAGCGCAATAAAGATTGGGAAATCTTTAAAAGCCCTATCACCAAGGTACTGCTTATCTGGCTTATTTATAACTTACTGGAATTTGGCAACCCTGCGGCCGAATCGCGCCTGGCTTGGGTGTACACGGTGCGCAGTGTGGCGGTGGTAACGCTGAGCTACTTTATTTACCTGTACAATATCCGTTCGCTTAAATACATCAAGCTTATTTTCAGGGTATGGCTGGCATTATGCCTGGTTGGTGCATTGTACGCTTATAAGCAGGAATACATTGGCTTTACCGCTGCTGAAGAGGCTTACTTGAACAATCCTGAAATTATATCGCTCTTATTTATCTCAGGGCACTGGCGTAAATTTTCTATCTTTTCAGATCCTGTGGCGTTTGCTTACAATATGGTAATGCCTGCCATTTTTTGCCTTTGTGTAATTGCCGGCAAGTTCAGGTTGCGCACCAAGATCATCATGGGTATTGTGATGGTGCTTTGTATGCATTCTATGCTGTTTTCGGGTACGCGTGGCGCTAACGTATTATTGCCGGGTGCACTGGTATTATACGCCATCCTGAACTATAACCGAAAGGTATTGATCTTTAGCTGTATTGCAGCCGTTTTTTTGGTTGTGCTGATTAACGTGCCCACCAGCAATCCCAATATTGCCCGTTTCCAAACTGCTTTCCGCCCTAATAATGACGATTCTTACAAAGTGCGTAAAGCAAATCAAAAGCGTATACAACCTTATATTCTGACACACCCTATGGGTGGCGGCTTAGGTGCTACGGGTACCTGGGGTAAGCGTTTTGCACCGGGATCGTACCTTGCGGGCTTCCCGCCCGATAGTGGTTATATGCGCGTAGCCGTTGAAGATGGCTGGATTGGCCTGCTCATTTTTTGTACGCTGATATTCGTGATCGTTAAAACAGGCATAGAAAATTACTATGCCATGAAAGATCCCGAGCTTAAAACCTATTGTTTGGCCATGACGATGGTAGTATTTGCTTACAACCTGGCCAATTTCCCGCAGGAAGCGCTGGTACAGTACCCTTCCAACGTATTCTTTTATATGGAGGTTGCGTTGATCATCATTTTACGCCGCTTGGACGATCAGCTAACTTTAGAGAAGCAAAATCCGTTAAAAGCCAAAAAGCCTCTTATACCGGCTGTATAAATATAAAGTACATGATTACAGGCAGAGATATTGTTATTGTAGGGCAACAGCCCTGGGATGTAGAAATTGGCAGCAACTGCAAAAATATTGCAGTTGAATTTAGCCGCCATAACCGTGTGCTGTATGTAAACTCACCGCTTGATCGTATTACGCTGCTTAAGCATAAGGATACGCCCAATGTACAGAAGCGCCTGGCGGTGATAAAGGGAAAAGAAAAAGGCCTGGTACAGATACAGGATAACTTGTGGAACTACTATCCTGATGAAATGATTGAGTCCATCAACTGGATTAAGAATGACTTTGCCTATACCCTGCTTAACAAACTCAACAATAAACGTTTTGCCAGCTCCATACAAAAGGCTGTAAAGCAATTGGGTTTTGATAATTACATCCTGTTTAACGACAATGACATGTTCAGGAGCTTTTACCTGAAAGAGTTATTGAAACCGGCTGTAAGTATTTACTACTCGCGCGATTTTATGCTGGCTGTTGATTACTGGAAACTGCATGGCTCCAAAATGGAACCAGAGCTAATCAGCAAAAGTGATTTGTGTGTGGCCAACTCCACTTACCTGGCCAACTACTGCCGCCAGTATAACCCACACTCCTACTATGTAGGTCAGGGCTGCGACCTGGATTTGTTTACCGGTTATAAGCATAACCAACCCCATCCTGCCGACATTGCTTCTATTAAACAGCCTACAATTGGTTATGTGGGCGCATTACAAAGCATACGGCTGGACATAAACCTGATTAAACACATAGCGCGGCAACGCCCCGATTGGAGCATTGTGCTGGTAGGCCCCGAAGACGAGCAATTTAAAACGAGCGACCTGCACCATATAACCAACGTCTACTTTTTGGGGCCTAAAAACCCTGACATGCTGCCGGCTTATATCAATGCATTTGATGTATGTATTAATCCGCAAATTGTGAATGAAGTTACCATAGGCAACTATCCGCGCAAAATAGACGAGTACCTGGCTATGGGCAAACCGGTAGTAGCTACCCGTACTGAGGCAATGAGCGCTTTTGAAGAGCACGTTTACTTAGGCCTTACTGCGGATGATTACCTGCAACTGATACAAAGAGCATTAACTGAAAATAACGATGACTTACAGCAGCAGCGCATTGCCTTTGCTGCAACCCATACCTGGGAAAACAATGTTATAAGTATTTACGATGCCATTGAGCAAACGGCTAAAGGTTAAGCTGTAATTATAAAACAGGCTACAAGCAAAAAGCCCTTAGTTAATCACTAAGGGCTTTTTTGTATTAATCGATACCTTTAAATATGCGGCTCCATCTGATTTTGTGCAGGAAGGATTCATTGTCATCCCAGCTCATCCAGATGAACAGGGCCTTACCCACAATATGATCTTCGGGTACAAAGCCCCAAAAACGCGAGTCTAATGAATCATGGCGGTTGTCGCCCATCATCCAGTAGTAATTCATCTTAAAAGTATAGCTATCCGTCTTTTTACCATTGATGTAAATATCGTTGCCTTTTTTCTCCAGCTTATTGCCTTCATATACGGTAATAGCGCGCTGATAAAACGGCAGTGTTAAACTATCCAACTTAACCGCCCACCCTTTTTTAGGAACGATGATGGGTCCGTAATTATCCTGATTCCAGTTACGGTAATGCGGATCATTAGGGAACACCGGCTGGCTATACATATCTACCGAATCTTTAGGCGATACGTTAGGTTTAATAGAAGTAACGTTCGAAAAACCTTTCAATTTTCTGGCGGCATCTGCCGTCATGGTTGGGTTGTCGTTACCTTCGTAAAATGATACGTTCAGGTCTTTCCAAACCAGCGGATTGATCTCGCTGCCATTGGTGGTCAGCTTGTAATCAATCTGCGATCCGGGCGGCGTAGGCATAGCCTTGCCATTTACATACACCTGTGCATCTACAATCTTCAGGGTGTCGCCAGGTGCGCCCTGGCAGCGTTTAATGTAGTTTTCGCGTTTATCAACCGGGCGGTAGTAAGGCGAATCGGCTTCCATTGGCCAGTTAAACACCACCACATCACCTTTTTTAACTTCGCTTAAACCCGGCAGGCGGTAGTAAGGCAGCTTTACGCCATCCCAGTAAGCTTTGGTACCTAATATAGGCATGGTATGGTGTGCAAATGGGAAAGCAATAGGTGTCATGGGCGTGCGGGCGCCATAATTCACCTTGCTTACAAATAGAAAGTCGCCCACCAGCAGCGAGCGCTCCATTGATGGTGTAGGTATGGTATAAGCTTCAATAAAAAGTGTACGGATCAGGGTGGCCGCAATCACTGCAAACAAAATGGCATCTACCCATTCGCGTGTAGTGCTCTTTTTCTTTTTAGACTCGTCCTTTTTCCGGTTCCAGAATTTCCAGTTCATGTTAATATTGGTCGAATAGTATCTATTTATCAGGCACTAAAGTTAAACATATCTGTTACCGGATGGCAGCCTTTTTTATCTTTTATCCATTCGGCAGCTAAAACTGCACCTAAGGCAAAGCCATTACGGTTGTGCGCAGTATGCTTAAACTCAATCGTATCCACTTCCGAATCATAAACCACGGTATGAGTACCCGGTACATTTTCTATGCGTAATGATTCGATCAGCAGCTGGTTGTCGTGAATTTCAGCTTCATTTTCAGCATCTGGGCTATCACTCAACAGTACGTTGGTCCACTCTTTTTTAGCCTCCAGGCTTTCCAGAATGCCTTCGGCAATAGTAATAGCCGTTCCGCTTGGCGAATCCAGCTTTTGGGTATGATGAATTTCTTCAACCTGCACATTGTAGTACGGATAGTTGTTCATCACTTTAGCCAGCATACGGTTAATATGGAAAAATACATTTACACCAACGCTATAGTTGGTACCATATACGATAGCATTATTGGTCTGCTCACAAAGTTGCTTTACTTCTTCCAGTTGGCCATACCAGCCAGTGGTGCCAACTACTACAGGTACACCGGCATCAAAGCAAGCTTTTATATTGCTCAAGGCCGAATCGGGCGTACTAAATTCAATTGCCACATCCGCTTTTTGCAGGTTTTCAGCAGTTAGTTCGTGCTGACTGTCTTTATCTATTTTCAGAACAATTTCGTGCTGTCGGTTAAGGGCTATCTGTTCGATGATTTTGCCCATTTTGCCGTAGCCTAATAATGCTATTTTCATGAATTACGTTTATGATTAGCGCACCTGGATAAACCTGAGTGCGAAAATGATTTAAAATGTAAGAGTAACTTTCAAAGCCGGAGTGAAGTTATTGAAATTATTGGAAGCGTACATAGGGTCGCCTATTAGGGTTGGCGCTATCTTAAAGCCTAGGTTATCGTCCATCGTATACGAATGGATAAACTTAGAGTCGATATAAGCGTCAACCATTTGCACGCCCCATACCACTGCAATACTTAAAATACAAATCTGGAAGTTACGGTTGGCGTTGTCTTTTGCATCAATTATGCCCTGATCCTGCACCCTGGAATAACTGTTATATTCTTTATAATAAGCCTCGTTTTCAGCAGGTGCCGTTCCTCGTTGCCTATATTTAGCAATAGCAAGAAACATTTTGTAATCCTGACGATTAACTACCAAATTATATCCTAACGCACCTAACCCGCCATATATGAACGGCACTTTCCACCACCGGTGGTTATAAACCTGCCCCCATCCTGGTATCATGGCCGACCTTTTAACCGCCAGGCTTGGGCTATGGGTACTATCAGGCCGGTAAACCTTAACCTTTGATGGCGCTTTGGGCACAAACGGTTTAGAGGTAACCGAATCTTTTCTGTGATTGATCTGCTCCTGAGGATTTTTAACCTTAACGGTATCGGCCTTTTGGGCAACAGCACCCAATGTTAAGCCTGCCAATAAAATGGTTGTAAAGATTGATCTTAGCATGTTTACCAATCCAGCATTTCCAGTATACGTCCTAAATCATCCTGAGACAGGAACGGAATTTCAATACTGCCGGCTCCCTTATTACCCACTTTAAGCTTTACTTTGGCACTAAATTTAGATGCCAGATCGTCCTGTATCTTTTGTACCTGGAAAGAGATCGGCTCCGCTTTCTTCGTTTCTTTTTTAGCTTGCGGCTTTTGCAGCTCGCGCACCATTTCCTCTACTTTACGTACAGATAAGCCGTGCTGCAGTATCAGCTGGTGGATATATAACTGCTTATCCGGATCAGCCACATTAATAAGCGCACGGGCATGCCCCATGCTAATGTCACCATCGCGGATGGAGGCTTGTATACTTGGCGGCAGTTTTAACAAGCGCAGGTAATTGGTAACGGTAGAGCGGTTTTTGCTTACACGCTCGCCCAGCTCCTCCTGCTTCAGGTTACACTCTTCTACCATACGCTGAAAGCTGATGGCAACCTCCATCGCGTTCAGATCTTCGCGCTGGATGTTCTCAATCAGTGCCATTTCCAGCAATTGCTGATCGTTAGCCGTACGTATGTAAGCCGGTATGGTAGTTAACCCTGCTCTTTTGGACGCACGCAGGCGCCGCTCGCCAGATATGAGCTGGTATGCATGGGCATTTACCCGCCTTACGGTAATAGGTTGTATCAATCCCTGCAATTTGATGGATTCGGCCAGTTCATAAATGCTCTGCTCATCAAAATCGGTACGGGGCTGAAACGGGTTCACCTCAATTTCAGAAATCTTTATTTCACTAACAGCACCCAGGCCATTGGTTACAGTTTCGGTAGCTACAGGCTTCTGTCTGTGCGGTAATACCTCGGCTGTATCGTTCAGCAGGGCGCTTAAGCCCTTACCCAGTGCTTTCTTTTTATCTACGCTCATTTATTTTAAACAGCTGCAGTAGTTGGTTGTCCGGATGGTTTCAGTAAACCATTCTTTTTAATGATTTCGCGAGCCAGGTTCAGGTAGTTAACCGCACCCTTACAGGTAGCATCGTGCATAATAACCGATACACCAAAGCTTGGCGCCTCGCTTAAACGGGTGTTGCGCTGAATGATGGTATCAAAAACCAAATCTTCAAAGTGCGTGCGCACTTCTTCAACCACCTGGTTTGACAGGCGCAGCCTCACATCGTACATGGTTAATAAAATACCTTCAATATCCAGTTGCGGGTTCAGGCGGTTCTGTACAATTTTGATAGTATTTAACAACTTGCCCAAACCTTCCAATGCAAAATACTCGCACTGTACCGGTATAATTACCGAATGGGCTGCAGTTAAGGCGTTAATGGTAATTAAGCCTAATGATGGCGAGCAATCAATAATGATAAAATCATAGTTAGGGCTCACCTTCTCCAGCACATCACGCATTTTGTACTCGCGGTCGGTCAGGTTAATCATCTCAATTTCGGCACCTACCAAATCGATGTGTGCCGGCAACAGGTCCAGATTGGGTGTTTCGGTTTTTTGTATGGCCTCATTCGGATCAATCTGGTTGATGATACACTCGTAGATACTGTTTTTAATCGTACGCGGATCAAACCCTATACCCGAGGTTGAGTTAGCCTGCGGATCGGCATCCACCAATAGTGTCCGGTATTCCAACACGGCCAAACTTGCCGCCAGATTGATAGAAGATGTGGTTTTACCCACTCCGCCTTTCTGATTAGCTAACGCAATTATCTTACTCATTTTTATATACTCCAAATATTACAACACATCCCTAAACCTGTAACCGAAAGTAACGCTAAAATTTAATTACTTTCGCAAGCTTAATCCGGGGGTTAAAGATACGAAATTAAACAATTGCAGGCCCTGCCTGTAGTGCTAACTTATAAACAATATTGTGATGATAACCATCGTAGCATCCACCAATCGTCCTGATAGTTCAACTCTAAAGTTATCAAAATATTATCAAAAATTATTAAGCGATAAAGGTTTAACAGCTAACTTATTATCCTTGATGGATTTACCTTCTGCATTTATTCAAACCGATATGTTCGGCAAGCGGAGCGCTGAATTTGAACCGATCCAGAAGCTGATAACTGACACCCAAAAGTTCTTGTTTGTGATACCCGAATACAATGGCAGTTTCCCTGGCGTGCTCAAGGCTTTTATAGATGCCTGTGAGTTCCCTTCCAGCTTTTACGATAAGAAAGCTGCACTGGTAGGGCTGTCATCAGGCAAATATGGCAATATACGTGGCGTAGAGCATTTTACCGGTGTTTGTAATTACATGCACATGCACATACTACCGCTTAAGCTGCACATCCCAGCCATACACAAGGAACTGGATGCCGAAGGGAATTTATTTCAGCCGGATACGGTTAAGTTTGTGAACGAACAGGTAACCAAGTTTATTAACTACTAAACCAGGGAAAGCTTTTTTGGCGACATAACCTGTTTGTCAAGAAATACTTACAAAACAAAACAGCAATTAGCCAGTTCATTTTTTGAACGAAACTAATGCTGTACCTATGAAAACAACGTGTTTATATACCATAGCCGCATCCTTGCTTATTATTGCCGGCTGTTCGCAAAAAAAGAAACCCGACCCCAAGCAGGCCGACTCCTTAGCCGTTGCCAGCGGCGAAGAGCTGAAGCTGCCGCCACCCTTCCAAACCAAATCGGTACAGGTTTTTGCCGAAGTTACCGGCTGGCCTAAAGACACTATGCCTACTGCCCCCAAAGGTTTTAAAGTAAACATGTTTGCTAATAACCTGAACAACCCGCGCAACCTGTATGTAGGCCCCAACGGGGATGTATTTGCAGCGCAAGCCACTACCGAAGCCAGCGGAACAGCAGCTGTTAAAAATAAGATAAGCGGCAAAAGCCAATCGCAAAATATGGGCAAAAGCCCCAACAATATCATTATACTGCGGGATGTGAATGGCGACGGTACTCCCGATCAAAAGGGTGTATTTTTGAGTAACTTGAAACAACCCTACGGTATGGCCATTGTTGGCAAATACTTTTATGTAGCCAATACCGATGGACTATGGCGCTACCCTTACACCGTAGGCGACAGCCGTATTACCAAGCCTGGCGAACGCATTGTTAAACTGCCTGCCGGTGGTTACAACAACCACTGGACTCGTAACCTGGCAGTAAGCCCCGATAGCACTAAATTATTTATCGCAGTAGGCTCCGGCAGCAACGTAGGCGAGCATGGTATGGCCAATGAGGCCCGCCGTGCGGCGGTGCTGGTTGTTGCACTGGATGGATCGAATGAGAAGATTTACGCCGACGGTTTACGCAACCCTGCAGGTATTGATTTTCAGCCCGGCACCAATGTACTGTGGGCTGCGGTGAATGAGCGTGATGAACTGGGCGACGAGCTGGTGCCCGACTACCTGACCAGTGTTAAAGAAGGCGGCTTTTACGGCTGGCCTTACGCCTACTTTGGGCAGCATGAAGATCCGCGCCGCAAAGGCGAACGCCCCGACCTGGTTAAGAAAAGCATTGTGCCTGATGTACCGCTGGGATCGCACACGGCATCATTAGGCCTGGCTTTTTACGATGGCACTGCATTTCCCGAAAAATATAAAAACGGTGCGTTTATCGGTCAGCATGGTTCATGGAACAGCTCCAAACTTGTTGGTTACAAAGTAATGTTTGTTCCGTTTACCAACAACAAACCCGGCAAGCCCGAAGACTTTTTAACCGGCTTTATTGCCGACCCAGCCACTAACCAGGTACATGGCCGCCCGGTTGGCGTAGCCGTAGCTAAAGACGGTTCGCTGCTGGTTGCCGATGATGCTGGTAATACTATATGGCGCGTAAGCGCCGCAAAGTAATTCGGCATCGTGAAGATTAAGGATAGGGAGAATACTGCTATCTTACTAAAAGATCAACTACTTAAAACTTTAAACAAAAATAGCTCTTTGTGCAAAAGAGCTATTTTGTTTAGCACTGCTTATGATTAAACTTTACACTACATTACTACTCGCCCTTTGCTCGGCAAGCCTGCAAGCGCAAACCCATACAGATACCATACCTAAAAACGCTAACCGCTTACAGGAAGTTACAGTAAGAGCCTATCTGTCTGACAGGCCCGTTTTGCGCATACCCGCTTCGGTAGGGGTATTAGGCAGCGGGCAGCTGTCATTACAGCCCACCAACTCGCTGCTAAGTGCCATGAATACTTTGCCGGGCGTACGCATGGAAGAACGCACGCCGGGCAGTTACCGCCTGTCCATACGCGGCAGCCTGCTACGCTCGCCTTACGGGGTACGCAATGTGAAGATCTATTTTGATGAGATACCTTTAACCGATGCAGGTGGCAACACTTACCTGAATACGTTGGATATGACCAGCCTGCACAGCATCGAGGTACTCAAAGGCCCCGATGGCAGTTTGTTTGGCGCCAACTCGGGCGGTGTGGTATTACTCAATCCTGTAAACCGGTTTACCGACAGCAGCACGGTAACCTTAGGCGCTAATGCGGGCTCGTATGGCCTGTTTCATCAAAACGCAGCCATTCATCACCGATGGAGCAAAAATGAGCTGAACATTAACCAGGCTTACCAAACTTACGATGGCTACCGCGACCACAGCTATATGCAGCGGCATTATATACAACTGGCCGACCGCTATTACTACGGCCAGCACAGCCAGCTGAAAGCACTGGGCTTTTACTCTGATCTGCAATACCAAACACCGGGCGGACTTACCCTGCCTCAGTTTGAAGCCAACCCAAGCGCAGCCCGCCCTTCAACACCTGCTGTGCCTGGCGCTATTGCACAAAACATCGGCATTACTACCAAAATGCTTTTTGGCGGCCTGGTAAACGATGCCCACCTGACAGACCGCATCCGCAACGTGGCTACTATTTTTGGCAGCCGGGTTGATTTTTCCAATCCTTTTATCACCAACTACGAGCAACGTAAAGAAAACACTTACGGTGCCCGAACCTACTTTGAGCTAAGCAACCCGGCAGCATCCGGCGTGGAATGGAAACTGAACTTAGGCGCGGAATGGCAGCAAACCAATGCCGACATTAACAACTACGACAACAACCGGGGTGTTAAAGCCAACCCGCAGGCATTGGACGAAGTAAACACCAATCAGCACTTCATTTTTGGGCGCTATGCGGCTACCTTTTTTGGCAGGCTTGATGTGGAAGCAGCTTTAAGTTTAAATTATTACCAGTACAAATTCCGTAATTTATACCCGCTAAACCAGTCGGGCTTCAATACCCGCAATTTTACGCCGCAGCTAATGCCCCGCCTGGCACTATCTTACCAGATCCATCCTGATTTTATATGGCGTGCTTCGGTAAGCCGCGGCTATTCGCCGCCCACCATTGCCGAGGTAAGGCCAAGCAATAATATCGTGAATACAGACCTGCAACCCGAGAGCGGCTGGAACTACGAAACCGGTTTCCGGCTGCGCAATCATGACGAACGCTTTTTACTGGACGCCTCCGTATTTTATTACCGCTTAGACCAGGCCATTGTAAACCGCCGCAATGCCAACGAAACCGATTATTTTTTAAACGCAGGCGGCACCAACCAGCCGGGCTTCGAGCTGAATTTAATGGCCTGGATTATGCGCCAAAGAACAACCGGCTTTATACGCGGTATACAGCTCAATGAGGCGTATACCTTAAACCGGTTTGCCTTTCGTAATTACAATGTAGTAGGTAACAACTACTCGGGCAACCGCCTTACTGGTGTGCCGCGGCAGGTAGCCGTAAGCAGCTTACAGTTCAGGCTGCCCGAAAACGTATACCTGTTTGTGCAACACAACTACACGGCCCGCATACCGGTTAATGATGCCAATAGCGTTTATGCCGGGCACTACAACCTGCTGCAAGCCAAAGCCGGATGGGAAATTCCTGTAAAGAAAATAAGATTATCTGTTTATGCAGGTGCCGATAACTTGCTAAATGAGCACTATAGCCTGGGCAACGATTTAAATGCAATAGGCAACCGGTATTACAACCCTGCCCCATTGCGCAACTATTATGCGGGATTTAGTTTGATGTTTTAAACGAATTGGTTTCCTGAATGCATATTAACTTTCGGGCACCCATGCTATAAAACTATTGGCTATGATTACAGCATCAAAATACCTAGTTTATACTATTAATTTAATTAACAAGATGATGCAATAGTAAACAAATTAGCTAATGCTAAGGTTTATCAGATAACTTAATACCGTTATCCTTGCATACCCAGCAAATCGTAAATGAAAAAATAACAGTTGATGAGGCCATACGTAAAGGTCGCAAAATGCTTCTTTTACCGCGGATACTCCTACTTGCAGGTATAGCCTTTTTTACCCAATTGGGCCTGATATATTATATGATTTGTAAAAACGCTCAATCATCTGCAGGTCGTGTACTACAAGTCCAATTTGGCGTAGGTGTAGCATTAGGCTTCTTTTTGCTCGTTTATCTACCGTTTTTGTTTTGGAGCAAAAAAACTACGCAGTGGAAACTTTGGGCATTTGAAAATGTAAGGAACGTTCATGAATTGATGCATGTAGCTAAGCGGGCCGCGCTTTGCTACTCTCCCGGCACTTTTTTAGACAGGTTACAAATTCAATCCAAATCCGAACGTGAAAGATGGGCAGCCTTACAAGGCAAATTCGACGTTGAAGATATTTTTATAGATGCCCCTGAAGTTCCGCCTCAAACTGTAATTTATCTCTCCAGCTCTTACCAAATATTTAATATCATCTTTAATCTTCTGTGCGTTGGTGTCGGTTCATTTTTGATTTATCTCGGCTTTCAATCTTTAAAAACGTCTTGGCTAGCTTTGGTTGGTGCTGCAATAGCAATAGCAACACTCAAAAGCGCAATTACTTTGACAAAAAGTTTGATTGCCCGCCAACCCCAAATCACTTTGAATGTAAAAGGCATTCAAATACAACAAGCTGAGTTACATAGCTGGGCAGATATAAAAGAAGAGCAGGTTCAGAGTGAATCACGCCATAAAGCCACAGTTTGGGTATTAAAATACAATTACCTCAACGAACACCAAAAACTAGACATTAATGATTTGGCCATCAGCGTTACCGGCATGGAAAAACTTTTGCGAGTTTACAGAGGAAGACACAGCGCCATGTCGAACAAATCTTAACGTTTCCCTACACATCAAATTTAATCCAGCCATTACCCTCATTACCAAAAATAAATTGCTTAGGATAAATAATCTCGGCCAGTATTTCAATTGAATCAACCACGCGCGGACCGGGGCGGTTAAAATAGTGGTTACCATCGGCAATATAAAGGCGCTTATTTTTCACGGCCTGTAAATCCGCAAAGCCGTGCTGTTGCAACAGCACGGCAATTTCTTTAAGCGTACGCTCTATTGAGAAGCCACACGGCATCACTACGATCACTTCCGGGTCTTGCAAACGCAGGTCTTCCCATTCTACATAAGGGGAGTGTTTACCTGCTTCGGCCATTACGGGTGTACCACCGGCTATGCTTACCAGCTCGGGCACCCAATTGCCTGATATCATCAGCGGATCTAGCCATTCAATACAGGCTACGGTAGGCTTGTTCTCTATAAATTTCAGTTTATGGCGAATGATATCCACGCGTTCCTGTAAATCTTCCAGCAACACCTCGGCTACCGGTAAAGCGTTCAAAGCGGTTGCCACTTCGCGGATATTATCAAAAATTTCATCCAGACTATTAGGCTGCAGGGAAATAATTTGCGCTGGTTTATCCAAATCTTCGGACAGGGCTTGCTCAACTTCGGGCAATGATACGGCACAAACTTCGCACTGGGCTTGAGTAATTACCACATCAGGGGCCAGTTGTTTGATCAGCTCACGGTTCAGTTCATACACCGACAAAGCATCAGTAAGGCGCTGTTTTACCTGGCGATCAATTTCGGCACTGCTTAATCCGGCGCCTATTTTATCATAAGAGCATACCGGCAGTTGCTTTACCGTTTCAGGATAATCGCATTCATGTGACCGGCCAACCAGTTGGGCTTCTAATCCTAATGCACAAACAATTTCGGTAGCGGCTGGTTGCAGAGATATGATTTTGGGGGCTGACATGTAATCCATTTTTATAAGAACATGCAAATAACGGTAATTTAATACTCAACTAAAATAAGTTGCAAAAATCGCTTTACTTTTGCGCCAATGATTTTCCTGACATTCTTTTTGGGGTTGATAGCCAACTTTATAGGTTACATACCCCCAGGTAACATAAACCTAACCCTTGTACAAATTACCATCAACCGCGGTATGCGGCAGGCATTGCGCTTTATTATAGCCTTTTCGAGCGTTGAGCTTTTCTTTACCTTTTTTATTATGCAGGCAGCCAAATGGCTGTCATCTCAGCCGCATGTTGAAACCATTATTGATTGGGTGATGATTGTGCTGTTCAGCACTTTGGGTACTATTACCTGGCTAAACCGTAACAAACCGCCCAAAGCCAAATACTCCGACCGCGAGAGTATCCGTTACGGCATTTTGCTGGGCTTTATCAATCCTATGCAAATTCCGTTCTGGATGATTGCAGGTACTTATTTGCTGGCACACCAATGGATACTGCCCGGCATTGGGGCCTTAGTGGTTTTTAGTGCAGGATCGGCCTGCGGGTCTTTTTTGTGTTTATATGCTTATGCCCGCTCCGCACAATATGTGCAAAGCAAATTTGCACTGAGCACCAAGGTAATTAACACCAGCATAGCCCTGCTATTTTTTGCGTTTGCTGCGTATCATATCATCAAACAGATTTACCTGATTGCTAAACATTAGCAGAGGTATCACCAGGAGCTTGCGCCGGCTTATCTTCCGAGTGCAGGTTCCATATCTTTTCGGCCCTGCGACCAATAAACCAGAATGAGGCAGCCAGGATGGCAAAGAATAGCGTGTATGGGATATTGTTCCACAAGTACTCGAAATACTTGCTATAAATAAAGATCAGCAAAAAGGTAATGCCAAATTCGCGTGCTATAGCATCTTTATTTTTTAGTCCGTATAACAAAAAGCTGGCGGCTACACTACCTGATATAATGCCCCAGTAAAACAGACTGATTTGCTTTACCTGCCACCAGGCATCCAAATGCCCATAGTTGCCAAATATGCTGAGCAGCCACAACGACAGGAAAAGATACAACAACCCCACCACATAAGTAAGCTCCCAAAAGAAAGCCATCCATTTTTTGCCACGCAGCAAATAGCAACCAGCAACCAGCAGTACGCCAAAAGCTACGAAACGTAGCGGATAATTCATCCCCAAGAAATAATATTGCCAGCGGGTTTGATAACCTGTTTCGGTACCGAACCAACTGCCTAAGGACACCAGCGCAAACAGCCAGATCATGCGCGAATTTAGTTTCCAGGCCAAGGCACCATAAACAAAAACTGATATCAGGAAAAGTAAGGAATAATGGCCCGAGCCGTTATCAAATGTTTTGCCGAGGTAAGCAATGCAACAAGCGGTAAACAGCACACCGGTAAAGATGGTAGCTTCGTTACTGAAAACCCGTTCGGGGAATAGTTTTTTACGCCGGCGACCTACGTAAAAGGCACCAGCCGCTATGGCTCCTGCACCTAAGGCAATTACAATATCAGGAGTATAATAAAGGCTGCGTATCCAGTTAAGTACCTTATCGCTGATGATGAGCGAGCCTACTGCAATAATGCCGCAAGCCAGTGCAATCCAGAATGAATATTGCGCCAGCCGCATCCAGTCGAAACCCTTTACCTCGGTTGATGCACGCAGTTTTTGGGCCTGCTCGGCAGTAAGCAGTTGCTCATTTTCCCAGTGGGCAATAGCACGGTTTAAAAATTCACTCTCCTGCTTATCAAGGTTTAGCTTCATGCGTTGTTCATTTACAGTTTATGGCAACAACAGCTCTCGTTGTTAGTTCTGCGCATCCATAAACTTATCGGGAAGCCTAATCTATAAATTATTGGTTAAATAATGAATAAATCACTTATCCATTCAGCAAGGCCAGTACTGATTGCCTATCCAAAGCTAATTGCTCTTTTAAGCCTTCGAGCGAAGAGAACTTCACATCGTGGCGCACAAAGTGTATAAAGTTCATACGTACTATCTGGTTGTAGATATCCTGATCAAAATCAAAGATATTCACCTCGATATTACGCGTCATGCCGTTGATGGTTGGACGGTGGCCTATGTAAGCCATGCCCTGATATTTTTGCCCCTGCACGTCTACCGTAACTGCAAAAATACCATCGGCAGGTATCAGCTTATAACTCTCTTCTACAAGCAAATTAGCAGTTGGATAACCTAATTGCCGGCCAATCTGGTTACCACGAATCACCTTACCGGTTAAAAAGAAAGGATAACCTAAAAATGTATTGGCTTGCTCAATGTTGGCTTGCAGCAAAGCTTCGCGTATGCGAGTGGAGCTTACGGCCACATGGTCAATATCCTGTTCAGGTATCTCGATAACTTCGTACCCATATTGCGGGGCAAGCTGTTGCAACTCGGTAAGCCCACCCTGCCGGTCTTTGCCAAAGCGATGATCGTAACCCACAATAATAGTGCGCGTCCCTATTTTATTAACCAGCACATCGCGGATGTAAGCTTCGGCTGATTGATTTGAAAAGTCGCGCGAAAACGGTGTGATAATCATGTGATCGATACCCAATTGCTCCAGCAACTCGGCACGTTCATGAATAGTGGTGATCAGTTTCAAGTCCTGATCCTCCGGGTGCAATATCATCCGCGGATGCGGAAAAAAGGTTAGCAACACCGTTTCACCGCCAGTTTTATCAGCAATTTCACGTATGCGCGTAATTATTTGCCGATGGCCCTGATGTACCCCATCAAACGTACCTATAGTAACCACTGCATTTTGCAACGGGGTAAAGTCATCAATATGATGATAGATTTTCATATTGAAGCCCCTCCCAAACCCTCCCCGGTAGGGAGGGCTTTTTCCCTGTCGGGCATACTTTCTATTTTTTGCTTTATTGTTTCAAACACGTTTTGTGGCGACTGTAAAACTTCATCGTTACTAAACCGAACAACCTCAAACCCCCAATGATTCAGCATTTCGGTACGGGTATTATCAGCTTCGATTGTATTTTGGTGATAACCACCATCTACTTCTATCACTAAGCCTTTTTGCAAACATACAAAATCGGTAATGTAGTTGTCAATTACATGCTGGCGACGAATTTTATAACCGGTGCTGTTATGCCGTAACTGTTCCCAAAGTAAATTTTCTGCAGGCGTGGGCGAATGTCGATTGGCCTTGCTATTGCCTTTCAACACCTCGTAACTTAAAGGGTTAGCATTTTCGCGATAGCCGCCGGCCTGATGCGGCTCCTGAAGCCCTCCCTCCCGGGGAGGGTTTGGGAGGGGCTTTTCCCTTATCAAGCTCACCAGCTCCATCACCTCCCAAGCGTCCTCAATACGGAAGCTACCGCTTCGGGTACGGCGTAGACGTGATAGATAAGCCCCGCTGTTTACAGCCTTACCAAAATCGTTTGCCAGCGAACGGATGTAGGTACCTTTGCTGCAAACCACTCTAAAATCAACCTCTGGCAGTTCAATGCGGGTAAGTTCAAATTCCTTAATGGTTACATTGCGGGCCTTCAGTTCCACCTCTTCGCCACGACGGGCCTTTTCATACAAACGTTCACCATTAACCTTAATGGCAGAATGCGCCGGCGGATACTGCTGTATATCGCCCATGAACTGACTGCAGGCATCGCGCAGGTATTGCTCGGAAAGGTGCGCATTGTCGAAAGTTTGATCCACCTCGGTTTCCATATCATATGATGGCGTGGTGGCGCCCAGCGTAAAGGTACCGGTGTATTCTTTTTCTTCGGCCTGGAAGGTATCGATTTGCTTGGTCATTTTACCGGTGCACACAATAAGCAACCCGGTTGCCAGCGGATCGAGCGTACCGGCATGGCCCACTTTCAACTTTAATGGTTTGAAGGCGTTGCGTATTTTGCCAACGATGTCAAAACTGGTCCAGCGGTAAGGTTTATTTACCAGCAACAATTCGCCTTCGGCAAAATTAAACTCTTTATGTTTGGGATGTAATTCGCTCAACTTGTATCAGATAAACTGCAAAGGTAAGCAAATAGCATCAACAGTATAGCGTTTAGCTGCTTTACTTTACTGCGGCAGAACTTTAACTTATATTACTTGCACTTTAAATTAAAAGAGAGCGGTTATAACTGAACTACTAAATATATTCCCTATAACAAACAAGCCCCGTAACTGATTAGTCACGGGGCTTGTTGTATATTGAGATTTTATGATCTTAAATCATCTCTAAATTATGACCGCTCCAGTATAAGCCTATGATAATAGCCCCCACAATGATGCGGTACCAGCCGAACAACTTAAAGCCCTTGCGCTCCAAAAAAGTAATAAAAGTGCGAATAGCTAAAAGTGCTACTACAAAAGCAACTACATTACCAATGGCTAAAAGCTTTATCTCCTCGCTACTGATGGCATGGCCTTCCTTGTAAAAGTCGAGCAGCTTTTTGGCTGTGGCGGCAAACATTGTAGGCACCGCTAAAAAGAAAGAGAATTCAGCAGCGGCCTTACGGCTTAATTTCTGCGACATACCGCCTACAATAGTAGCTGCGGAGCGCGAGGTACCCGGTATCATGGCAATGCATTGGAACAAACCGATTTTAAGCGCTGTGAGGTAATTGATATCTTTCTCTTCATCAATCACAGGTTTATTAAACCATTGATCTACAAAAAGCAGAACAATACCACCAACAAATAAGGTTATACCTACAGTTAAGGCACTCTCCAGCAGGTTATCAATTGCCTTACTGAAAAGTAAACCAAAAACAGCAGCTGGTATAAATGCTACGATCAGCTTCAAATAAAAGTTAACAGACCGGAAGAAGCGCTTGAAGTAAAGTACAACCACCGATAAGATAGCGCCCAATTGGATAGCCACAGTAAAAAGCTTCACAAAATCGTTAGAAGCAATGCCCATAGCCGAGGAAGCGATGATCATGTGCCCGGTTGATGATACCGGTAAAAATTCAGTAAGGCCCTCAATGATGGCCAGAATGATAGCGTGAAATAACTCCATGCTTAGTTGGCTGATGACTTTTTAAAGATTGCATAAAATGCCAGACCAAAACCGGCCAGCACTACAATCGGAGCTATAACTATTTTGGTAGTACTGTAAATATCAGTAGTACCCGACATAAGCACAAAGCCAACAACAACTATCAGAATGCTGATTGCCAGCAATTGGTAATTAGCTTTGCCAAAAGCAAATTCAACCGGCGTGTTTTCGGTAGTACCGAATGATTTTGTTCCCGGCATAACGGGTTTGGTATATTTTTGAGCCATGATATATTATCTGTATAACTGATAAATTTTTAAACGTAAGAAGCGATTTACCGCCATCAGGGTACTAAAGCCGGCAATGAATATGCCCAAGGCAATGATACCGATGAAAATGATACCAAACTCGGTATAGTTACGCAGCACCACCAGATCAGGAATTTGCCGGTAAACCACATATAAAGTACCTATCAATAAAATGATAGCAATTAATGCAGCCAGTAACCCGTGCCAGATGCCATAAAGCAAAAACGGCTTGCGGATAAACCCTTTGGTAGCACCTACCAATTGCATGGATTTAATTAGAAAACGTTGCGAATAAATAGCCAAACGAATGGTATTGTTGATTAAGGCTACAGACACCACAACAAATATGGCTGCAAAACCCAAAATAACCAAGCTGATGGTGGTTAGGTTCTGGTTCATCTGGTCAACCAGCGAGGGTTGGTATTTCACTTCTTTAACCAGTGGATTTTTCAGCAGATCGGCTTTTAGTTTGTCGATATCGGCATTGTTAGCGTGCTCGGCCTTCAAGTAAACGTCGATAGACTGGGACAAGGGGTTTACCCCCAGGAATTTTACAAAGTCCTGCCCCAAATCTTTTTGTAAATTACGGGCAGCCAGCTCTTTACTTACGTACTGACTCTGTTTAACATAGGGGTTAGCATCCAGTTGTTGCTGCAATTGCAGCACATCCGTTTCGCGGGCGCCTTCGTCTACAAACACATTCACCACCATATTTTCTTTAATATAGCGCGATAATCTGTTGGCGTGTACCAGTATCAATCCCAGCATGCCTACCATCAGCAAAACCATCGCTATACCAAATACGGTTGATATATAAATAGTCTTGGTTTTTTTGGCGGACGTACTTGCTTCAAATTCTTCCATAATATACTGTTGGGACGCGAAATTAAAAAACGCTTGGTTAAAGGTAAAACTTTATTGACTATTAATGCGATTAGGTGGGTATTTAAGTATGATTTTAACAAAAATTAACGTGCATATAGCCTTATAGTTTAGTTAACCTTTATGGATATTTAACTTAAGCCTTTGCTTCGAACTTACTTTGTCCGTTCATAAAACAGAGACCAAAATTCAGGGAGAAACAAGTTATTTACATACAAATTTCTGCTCCTATCAAAACTATCTCTCAATACCAGCTGAGTTAAACTGCAGATCATACAGCTTGCGGTAGTAACCATTTTCAATACGTAGCAGCTCCTGATGGGTACCTATTTCTTTGATTTCGCCATGATCGAGCACAATAATTTTGTCGGCGCTTTGAATGGTTGACAAGCGGTGGGCAATTACGATGGCGGTGCGGCCCTGCATCAGTTTATCGATAGCGCTCTGGATTAGCAGTTCGGTCTCTGTATCTACGGATGACGTGGCTTCATCCAACACCAGAATAGCCGGATTATATACCAGTGCACGCACAAACGAGATAAGCTGTGCCTGGCCGGCTGAAAGGGTGGCACCACGCTCCATCACATTATAATCGTACCCGCCGGGCAAACGTTCGATAAATTCGTGCGCGCCTACGTTTTTGGCAGCGGCTACAATCTGCGCACGGGTAATGCTCGGGTTGTTGAGACTAATGTTGTTGGCAATAGTATCCGAAAATAGAAACACGTCTTGTATCACCGTTGCAATCTGCGAACGCAAAAAGCCCAGTTCGTAATCCTGTATCTTTACACCATCAACCGTTACCTGTCCCTGCCCTATTTCATAAAAACGGTTCAGGATATTGATGGTTGATGATTTGCCTGCGCCAGTAGCGCCAACCAGGGCCAGCGTTTCGCCAGGCTGCACATGGAAACTTATATCCTTCAGCACCCAGTTATCATCATTATAAGCAAACCATACTTTATCAAAAATGATTTCGCCGCGCAAGGTATTGCCTTTTACAGTACCGTTGTTTACTACCGCCTCATCAGTATCCAGTACTTTAAAAATACGGTCGGCACCCACCATCCCCATTTGCAGGGTGTTAAATTTATCGGCCAGCTGGCGTATAGGGCGAAACAGCAGATTGAGCAAAGCAATGAATGCCACAATCAAACCCGGCGTAATACCTTTATGAGATGCCGATATATCGGCCATTTGCTGATCGGTAAGTATACGTTTACACCCGTACCAAACCAGCAAGCCAATAGATATGGCCATAAAAATTTCCACTACCGGAAAAAAGATGGAATAGTACCAGTTGGATCGAATATTGGCATCGCGGTACTTTACGTTTACATCCTTAAACTTGCGCATTTCCTGCTCCTCGCGGGCAAAATACTGGATGATGCTAATGCCCGATATATGCTCCTGCAAAAACGTGTTCAGCTGTGCCACTTGGGTACGAACTTCCTGAAAAGATGATTTAATGGCTTCCTTAAAAATATAAGTGGCGGCAATCAGAAACGGCATCGGAATGAGGGTAATCAGCGTCAGTTTCCAATCCTGCATCAGCATATAAATGATAATGGATACCACTAACAGTAAATCACCTGCAATGGATATTAAACCTTCTGAAAATATATCGGCGATGGTTTCCAGATCAGACACGGTGCGGGTTATAAGCATACCTATAGGTGTGCGGTCAAAATATTTGAGCCGCAGGTTAATGATGTGGTTAAACACATTCACACGCAAATCGCGGATTACCGATTGCCCCAGGGCGTTGGTTAAATAGGTTTGATAGTACTGGGCTATGGTTTGCACTACCAACTGCGCAATCATCAACCCAACAATCATCACCAACCCATTATAGTTATTGGCTACAATATAATTATCGAGCGCCTTTTCCATCAGCACCGGTTGTGCCAGCGCTATTACGGCTACAAATATGGTAAGGAAAGCTGCGATTATAAAGGTAGATTTATACGGCTTTACGTACTGCATCACCCGCGTCAGGAGCTTCCAATCTATTGCTTTTCCGGTTACTTGAGACATATTTTGATTTCGGCTATCGGAACTCTGATTTCGGATTCAATTCCAAACATCATCTTTCCTTCAACCATTACAAATTGACAATTTGTTTTTAAACGACACTATGTTATATAAAGAACATCCGCTGCTAATTATATGTACGGATACTTTACTTCTGTAAGATACAACCCACAGGCAGGTACAGATGTTCCGGCATTGCTGCGATTTTTACTTTCGATGATCTGGCGGATGCCATCAGGTTCAATTTCTTTGCGGCCAACCATAAGGCAGGTACCAACAATGGCTCGTACCATATTGCGTAAAAAGCGGTCGGCCGAGATGTGAAACACTAAGCCATCTTCTTTCATCACCCACTCCGCCCTGCTCACTTTACAATTATTGGTTTTTACCTGCGTGTTCGATTTGCTGAAACAGCTAAAATCGGTGTACTCCATCAAAATCTGCCCCGCACGGTTCATAGCTTCTACAGCTAAACCACCTTTAAGCAGCCACGAGTAGTTATTCTTGAACGGATCTTTTTGAAAATGGATATGATACTCGTACGACCGTAATGTAGCATCAAACCGGGCATGCGCATCGGCAGGTACAGGTATAATACGTTTTACAGCAATATCTGACGGCAATAAAGCGTTAATGCCGGCCAGTTCCAGCCCCCTCCGCCCCCTGATGGGAGAACTTGCACCTGCCTCCTCCGAAACGCCCGCTTCAGGGGGCAGGGGGAAATCAACATGTACAAAGAGCTGCTTGGCATGTACGCCTGTATCGGTACGACCGGCGCCGGTGGTTTCAACCGGTTGGCGCATTAATATAGCTAGAGCCTCATTGAGCTTTTGCTGTACGGATATTGCATTCGGCTGCACCTGCCAGCCATGATAGCGGGTACCATCATAAGCCAGTTCTAAAAAATAACGTTGTTGTTGAGCCACGGCACAAAGTTAACAAACACCTAAGTAATGGTAAGTTATATTTACAGCAAACAATTTTATATTTGCCGTGCTAATATTTCAATTATGATACAACGAGTACAAAGCATATATCTTTTTTTTGCCAGCTTAGCCTTATTTGCGCTTTACCTGGTTACCATTGCCAACAATGTTTATGTAAACGGCAAACCTACCAGTATTAAAGTAACCGGTTTATTTCAGGATGTGAACGGCGCGCAGCAGCATACCGTTTCGTTTGTGGCACTTACGGCCGTTACGGCTATAGTGGCGCTACTTCCGCTGGCCATCATTTTTTTGTACCGTAACCGCAAGCAGCAGGTTACTATATGCTACAGCGCAGTTCTGGTTATTATCGGTTTCAGCTTCTGGCTGGCGCAAACCATTAAAAATGCAACCCAGGGCGTTGTACTGAACTCCAATAACTTTGGCGTTGGCTTATTCTTGCCTCCTATTGCTATACTGCTCATTTTTCTGGCAGTAAAAGCTATTAAGAAAGATGATGCGCTGGTACGTTCGGCCGATAGGTTGCGCTAATAGCCTACATTAATTAAACCGGTCCGTACCCTCTATTTTACGGTAAGGTTTGCTGAAAAAGTTGCTTACCGTTTTGTTGAATTCATCACGATAGTTAATCAACGTAGAGTGACCTGAGTTAGGCAAAATCCATAGATAAGATTGCGGTATGGCCAAGGCTATCTGCATGGTATGTTGTGGTGGTATGGCATCATGGTCGCCACCGATGACCAATGTAGGGGATTTGATATGATGAAGCTGCTCCAGCGTTATATGCGGCTGGTAAATCATCAACTCCAGCAGTTTTTTTGAATTCTTAAATTCGGCAGATGGGTTTTTCATCCGCCTTAAAGAATCATCCATCTGCTTTTTCTGGTCGGCCATAAACTGAAATACTGCTGGCGCCAGTGCCGTGCTGTCGGGCCATAGGTTAGCTCCGGTAATAGCCAGCTTTTTCACCTTATCGGGATGGCGCATGGCCATCAGCAAGCCGTTGATGCCGCCATCGCTCCAGCCAATAATATAGCACTGTTTCAGGTGCAAACTATCCAGCAGGGCGTTCAAATCATCAGCCATCATTTCATAGCTTAATGAGTCGCGGTTATCAATCGTTTTTCCCTGTGCCCGGCTATCAGCCACAATTACCCGGTAGTTTTTGGCAAAGTAGGGTATCTGGTTTTTGAAATTATCAATCGATCCGCCGTTGCCATGTATCATAAGCAGCGGTTGCCCCTGTCCGTAAGTTTCATAATATAATTTGATGCCACGGGTTTTTAGATAATGTCCGGCGCGGACATTATTTCCAAAAAACATTTTATTATTTTGTGCCTTAACGGTAGCCTGCTTAATCAGAACGAAAATAATAAAGAAAAGGAAGTACTTTACTTTCATTGAAACATGGATTTAACGGCGCTAAATATCAACATTTTAGCATTTGCTTTATCAGGTCAATCTCATTTTAAGTCAACTGTTTGATAAGCCATTAAAATTTCGTACTTTTGCACCCGATTTAGCAATGTAGCTAAATACGTTATTTTAATTCATGAACAACCCATTTAGTCAACTGGGAATCCGTCATGATATTGTTAATGCCATCTCTGAGTTAGGATTTGAAAATCCTACACCAATCCAGGAACAGTCAATTCCGGTATTGTTAACAGGCAGCAACGATTTTGTCGGATTAGCCCAAACCGGGACCGGAAAAACTGCTGCTTTTGGCTTACCATTATTGGAACTGCTGGATTTTGAAGAAAATTATCCGCAAGCACTGGTATTGTGCCCTACACGCGAACTTTGTTTACAAATCACCAATGATCTGAAAAACTACTCTAAAAACATGAGCAACGTACACGTTGTTGCTGTTTACGGAGGTGCAAGTATTTCAGACCAATTACGCCAGATTAAACGTGGCGTACAGATTGTTGTTGCTACACCGGGCCGTATGCTCGATATTATCAACCGCAAGGCTATTGATTTTTCGCAGGTGCAGTATGTAGTATTGGATGAAGCTGATGAAATGCTCAACATGGGCTTTCAGGAAGACATTGATAATATCTTATCCACCACGCCCGAGGATAAAAAAACCTGGCTGTTTTCGGCCACCATGCCAAGCGAAGTTCGCCGCATTTCTAAAAAGTATATGACCGACCCATTCGAATTAACGATGGGCGAGAAAAATACCGGTAATGCCAACATTGAACACGAGTACTACATTGTACGTGCCCGTGATAAATATGCAGCATTTAAACGTATTGTTGATTTTAACCCTGAGATTTTTGGTATCGTATTTTGCCGTACTAAAATAGAAACTCAGGAAATTGCCGAAGCACTGATTAAAGACGGTTATAATGCCGACTCACTGCACGGCGACCTGTCACAGCAACAGCGCGACAAAGTAATGAAACGTTACCGCGAACGCAGCCTGCAATTATTAATTGCGACTGACGTAGCTGCACGTGGTATTGACGTTAATGACGTAACACACGTTATTAACTACTCATTGCCAGACGAGATTGAGAACTATACCCACCGTAGCGGACGTACCGCCCGTGCCGGTAAAACTGGTGTATCTATCTCCATCATCAATTCTAAAGAGATTGGTAAAATCCGTCAGATTGAACGTGTTATTGGCAAAAAATTCATTAAAGCCGAAATACCAACCGGTTTTGATGTTTGCGAAAAACAATTGTTTGGCCTGATACACAAAGTACACAACGTTGAAGTGAACGAGCAGCAGATTGAGCAGTACTTGCCACGTATTATGGACGAGTTTGCTGATCTGAGCAAAGAGGATATCATCAAACGTTTTGCTTCTATCGAGTTTAACAGCTTCTTAGAGTATTATAAAAATGCTCCAGATCTGAACGTAGCTGAAGATCCACGCGGTGCACGTGAGGGCGAACGTTTCCCACGCACTGGTACACGTGCCGATTTTACCCGTCTGTTTATCAACTTAGGTTCGGTTGACGGATTTGGCCGCGGTGATTTACTGGGCTACTTCTGTAACCAAACTGGTTTAGTAGGCCGTACCATTGGTAAAATTGATGTAAAGGGTGTTTACTCTTTTGTTGAGGTACCTAACGCAGATGTTGATCAGGCATTTAACGCTTTCAAATCAGCTGAGTTTAAGGGTCGCCAGGTTCGGATAGAAATTTCTGCTGATGGCGGTAACGAAAGCCGTGGCGGATGGTCTAATAAAAAACGCGAAGGCGGCAACGGCGGTGGTAATCGTCGTGAAGGCGGCAATAGAAGCAATGAACGTAATGGTTCAGGATTCCGTGATTTTTCAGGCAAACGCCGTGAGGATCGTGGTGAGCGCCGGAAAAGATATTAATATCATTTCCAGCTTCGTTGCTCCGAAGCAAAGTTTAGTTTTAGTTTAGTTTAACAAAGCCTTCCTGCAATAGGGAGGCTTTTGTTTTATTTAACAAAATCAATGCTTACCGAGTCTGGATATAAAAGTTTCAAATTATGATCATCCAGCTTTTGTATAACAAAACGGGTGTAAGGCTGGCTGCCCTCGAATGAAGTAAAAATGGTATCTCCCTTTACAAAATAATCTTCCGGAACTTCCGATTCTTCGAGCATAGTAAATTGTTTATCGGTAATTCTTAAGCGGTTGCTGCCGTCTTTAGAACGCCAATCGCCTTTCAAATTACTTTTGCCGCTATCGGAGCAGGCAGCGGAAAACAAAATAAACGCACAAATAACATGTACTAATACTAAGGCAAGATTTTTCATAGGTAAAAGGAGAAAAGAAGCGCCTGGCTGGCAGGCGCAAAATGGAATTACGGTTTGGTTACCAGTTCAGCTTCTTTAACGTAAACACGGTGACCTTTTTTATTCACATAGTAGTATGCCGAATTTTTGTCGATATAGATAGTTTGACCACCCGGAGCTACTTTTCCGTCATATTTTTTATCAACTACTGCTGAGGCTCCTTTTGAAGCTACTTCAGATGTTTTACGAGCGCCTGCTTTTACGCCTTTTTTAGTAGCTTTATAACCGGTTTTAACACCTTTACCTACGGCTTTAGCGCCGTTACCTACAGCTTCGCCTGTTTTTTTAACAACTTGTGCGTTAGTATGTGCAGCTACAAATAAACCAGCTGCCAGTAATCCTACTTTAAATACGTTTTTCATGGCTTCAATTGATGTTAATTTTAATAACTAACTCAATTGTTCTGCCAAACGTCTCATTTCCAGTATCGGAGAGCGTTTTTTATATAAAATACCGTATACTGCCTCACAAATAGGCATATTAACCATGTATTGTTTATTTATCTGGTGTAGACAATTTACTGCATAATATCCTTCAGCAACCATATTCATCTCCAGTTGAGCAGACTTTACCGTATAGCCTTTGCCTACCATGTTACCGAAAGTACGGTTACGGCTAAACTGCGAGTAGGCCGTTACCAGCAAATCGCCCAGGTAGGCTGATTCTTTGATATCCCGGTCAATAGGATGCACAGCATCTACAAAGTCTTTGATTTCTTTGATTGCATTGGAAATCAATACCGCCTGAAAATTATCGCCATACCCTACCCCATGGCAAATACCGCTGGCTACTGCATAAATATTTTTTAATACAGCCGCATATTCAGTTCCATAAATATCATCAGATGCAATGGCTTTGATGTAGCGGGTACTTAACATGCCGGCAAAATGGGCGGCCAGCTCTGTATCCTGCGAGGCTATGGTTAAATAAGATAACTTTTCGAGCGCAACTTCCTCCGCATGGCAGGGGCCGCTTATAACCAAAAAGTCGCTAAAAGGAATATGGTAATACTTATGCAAAAACTCGCCAATAATCAGGTTTTCGTCCGGCACGATACCTTTAATGGCTGATATTATCTTTTTACCGGCCAAATCATTAGGCGTAATACCGGTTAAGGCATCTTTCAGGAACGCGGCAGGCACGTTGAGCAGTACCATATCGGCCTGTTGCAGTAAACTGCGCAAATCGGTGGAGATATGATGAGCGGGCAATTTAATTTCAACGGAGCTCAGGTAGTTGGGATTGTGCCTGAATTTATGAATATCTTCAACAGCCTCTGCATTACGCATCCACCAAAAAATCTCTTTTTGGGTGGTATTATCTGTAAGCATTTTTATATTGGCGGTGGCCCAGCTGCCCCCACCTACTACCAGTATTCTGTTATTGTGCCCTTGCATGCAGTATTCGTCCCGCCGGTACAGTTAAATAAATTTCCGGCACAGCAAAGTAAAAGAATTATTGTCATAAGTACAGGGCCATTTGCCGTAAAGTTATCTACAATAGGGGTTGATAGCGCTTTTTTGACTTTATTTGCATATGTACCTGGTTAAAACTCCCTGGCTGCTTAAAAAATTATATGCGCAACTCACCTGGAACATGAGCCGGAATGAGCGGGTAATTTACCTTACTTTTGATGATGGCCCGATTCCGGTGGTTACCCCCTTTGTGTTAGAAACGCTGACTAAATTCAATGCCAAGGCCACGTTTTTCTGCATAGGCGATAATGTGCAGAAGCATCCCGATATATTCAAGGAGGTACAAGCGGGCGGCCATGCCATAGGCAACCATACCTTTAATCATTTAAAAGGCTGGAAAACAGAAGACATAACCTATCGGGATAATTACCTGAAAGCCGATAAACTGTTAAACACCCATCTTTTCCGCCCACCATACGGCCGCATTAAGCGAGAACAAATCCGGCTTTTGAAACAGGCCCGTCCGGATATAAAAATTATTATGTGGGATATACTGAGCGGTGATTTTGATATGTCGTTAAAACCCGAAGATTGCCTGAAGGGCGTACTGAAACATACCGGCAACGGCGCTATCATCGTATTTCATGACAGCCTGAAAGCATTTAACCGGCTGGAGTATGTATTGCCACGAGCGTTGGAAGTTTGGAGCAAAGCCGGCTATCAATTCCACACGCTCACCTAAATTTCTCATATCAGCCAGTAGGCTGATTATCTTGTAAACTTTGCTCTGTCCAGAATGCTTCAGCCAATTGCTGCCAGTTAGTGACGGGTTGCTTCATCCCGGCTTTTATAGCAATTTGCTGGTAAACCTGCTCTGGCTTAAATCCCTGCTCGCGCAGGTATTTAACTGATGTGGCTCCTGCAGATTTGGACAACTTTTGAGTGTCATCTCCCACCAGTAAGCCATGATGATAAAACCGCACCTGTGCAAAACTATCAGCCTGCAATGCCTGCGCCAAATGAAGCTGTGCTAAGGTAGAAGGCCACAAATCGGCTCCGCGTACAATGTGCGTAATGCCAAAGTGTATATCATCCACCAAAGAGCTTAACTGATAAGCCGGGTAGCCATCCTTTTTCCGAACTACGAAATGTTGCATGGAAGCAGGCAACTTAGCTGCTGCTATGCCATCAGGCCAAAGGTTCACATTCAGTAAATCCTCATTAGCCGTAAATAAGCGCCAGCTTACCTGATCTGTATTGAGTGCCGTTATTTTATAGCAGCAGGTACCCGGATAGGCATCATCCGCATCAAGGCTCCGCAATTGCGAACGTGAACAGTTACAGGCAAAAACCTGCCCGCTATCCTGCAAACGATTTAAAACATCCTGGTATAAAGGCATGCGGTGCAGTTGCGACCATTCGCTTTCAAACTCCTGTACATTGCGCGGCCCTTCATGCCAGGGCAGTTCCAAAAAGTTGAGCGTATCAAAAATATCCTGTAGGTAAGCCGGGTTAGCACGCTGGCGGTCCATGTCATCAATACGCAGCAATATACGCGCACCCACTTGCCCGGCCAACGCTGCCGTTAATGCAAACGACAAAATGTTGCCTATATGCAGGTAACCGCTGGGTGTAGGGGCTATACGTATTTTATGGTGCATGATATATTACTGCTTCAGCTATTTCCAGATGCAATAAGCAAAAATTTAATCATTTCAATTAATATGTTAATTGGTTTAATTGATAACGGCAAGAAAAGTGATTTCCTCTTATCAGTTTAAATTAGACCTTTTTACGCATAACCGTCTACTATTCAGAACAAATCTAAATAACGTTTACTAAAACCAGCGCTACCGTTTAGGCGTTAAATTTTGTACATTCGCGGCGTTCGCTCCTTACAGGGGTAAACGCCCAACTGTTCATTTATTCCACCTAAAAATCAATACGATGGCTTTTGATTTAGATATGATCAAAAAGGTGTACGAGCGCTACGGCAGCCGCATCGAGGCAGCCCGCAAAGCGACTGGTAAATCTTTAACTTTAACTGAGAAAATTTTATACGCCCACCTTTCTGAAGGCGAAGCTCAACAAGCTTTTGCCCGCGGTGTTGACTACGTTGATTTTGCACCTGACCGCGTTGCGATGCAGGATGCAACTGCGCAAATGGCATTGCTGCAATTTATGCAAGCCGGCCGTCCGCAGGTTGCCGTACCTTCAACCGTACACTGTGATCACCTGATTCAGGCTAAAGTTGGCGCTGCAGAAGATTTATCAACTGCAAAAGATATCAACAGCGAGGTTTATGATTTCCTTGCTTCTGTTTCTGACAAATATGGTATCGGTTTCTGGAAACCGGGGGCGGGTATCATTCACCAGGTAGTGCTGGAAAACTATGCATTCCCGGGTGGTATGATGATTGGTACCGACTCACATACGCCTAACGCAGGTGGTTTAGGTATGATTGCTATTGGTGTGGGTGGTGCTGACGCATGCGACGTTATGGCCGGCTTACCCTGGGAGCTTAAATTCCCTAAACTGATTGGTGTTCACTTAACCGGCAAGCTGTCTGGCTGGGCATCAGCTAAAGACGTTATTTTGAAAGTGGCTGGTATTTTAACCGTAAAAGGTGGTACTGGTGCTATTGTGGAATACTTTGGCGAAGGCGCACGCAGCATGTCTGCAACCGGTAAAGCTACTATCTGTAACATGGGTGCCGAAATTGGTGCTACTACCTCAATCTTTGGTTACGATGAAAGAGCAGAAGCTTACCTGCGTGGTACACAACGCGAAGATATTGCTGACCTGGCTAACACGATCAAAGAACACTTAACCGGTGATGCTGATGTTTACGCTACGCCTGAGCAATACTTTGATCAGGTAATTGAAATTAACCTGAGCGAACTGGAGCCACACGTAAACGGTCCATTTACACCAGATTTAGCCTGGCCTATCTCTAAATTCGCTACTGCGGTTAAAGAAAACGGCTGGCCTACTGAGCTGGAAGTTGGTTTGATCGGTTCTTGTACCAACTCATCTTACGAAGATATTACCCGTGCAGCATCTATTGCTAAACAGGCTATTGATAAAAATCTGAAAACCCGTGCCGAATACACCGTAACCCCAGGTTCAGAACTGGTACGTTACACGGTTGAGCGCGATGGTTACCTGAACACTTTCGCTCAGATTGGCGGCGTGGTTTTGGCTAATGCTTGTGGTCCTTGTATCGGTCAGTGGGCTCGTCATACTGACGATCCTACCCGCAAAAACGCGATCATCACTTCATTCAACCGTAACTTTGCAAAACGTCAGGATGGTAACCCCAATACACACGCATTCGTGGCATCTCCTGAAATTGTAACTGCATTTGCTATTGCCGGCGATTTAACCTTCAACCCGTTAACTGACACGCTGACTAACGAAAGCGGCGAGCAGGTGAAACTGGACGAGCCACTGGGTATTGAATTACCGGTAAAAGGCTTTGCTGTTGAAGATGCAGGTTACCAGGCACCAGCCGAAGACGGCAGCCAGGTAGAAGTTAAGGTTGATCCTAAATCTTCTCGTTTGCAACTGCTGGAACCATTCCCGGCTTGGGAAGGTACCGATATTAACGGCTTAAAACTGTTAATTAAAGCCAAAGGTAAATGTACTACCGACCACATTTCAATGGCTGGCCCATGGTTAAAATTCCGTGGCCATTTGGACAACATCAGCAACAACATGCTGATCGGTGCTATTAACTACTTTAACAACAGCGCCGATAGCGTTAAAAACCAACTGACCGGCGAGTATGGTCCGGTTCCGGCTACGCAGCGCGATTATAAAGCTAATGGCATTGGTTCAATCGTTGTAGGTGACGAGAACTACGGTGAAGGTTCATCACGCGAGCACGCAGCGATGGAGCCACGTCACTTAGGTGTTCGTGCTATCCTGGTAAAATCATTTGCCCGTATCCACGAAACCAACCTGAAAAAACAAGGTATGCTGGGTATCACCTTTGCTGATGGTGCCGACTACGAGAAAGTTCAGGAAGACGATATCATCGACATCAAAGGCTTAACTGAATTTGCTCCGGGCAAACAGTTAACCGTAGTATTGCATCACAAAGATGGTTCAGAAGATTCATTCGCTGTAAACCATACTTACAATGCACAACAAATTGAGTGGTTTAAAGCCGGTGGTGCATTAAACATCATCCGCAGACAACAAGCACAAGCTTAATTCAATTTAAGCAGCTTATATAAAACGTCATTGCCAAAAGCAATGGCGTTTTTTTTGTTGACTGCTTATAAAAAAAGCCCCGCCAATAGCGGGACTTTTCTGATGATAAGCTTAGGTTTACAAGTACTTATATAGTTTCAGGCTCCGTTATCTTTTCGCGTGCCTGCTTGGCAGCATCCACCATGTTTTGCAGGGCGGCAATGGTTTCGGGCCACTTGCGGGTTTTTAGTCCACAGTCAGGGTTTACCCAAATATTCTGAGCTGGCAGCAACGTAGCTGCTTTTTCGAGCAGATTCACCATTTCTTCAACCGACGGCACGCGCGGCGAATGAATATCATACACACCGGGACCGATCTCATTCGGATACTCAAAATCAGCAAATGCCTCTAAAAGCTCCATTTGCGAGCGTGATGTTTCGATAGTGATCACATCTGCATCCATAGCAGCAATGTTTTGGATGATGTCATTAAACTCGCTATAACACATGTGGGTATGTATCTGCGTATCATCCTGCACGCCGCTGGCCGATATACGGAAAGCTTTTACAGCCCAATCCAGGTAAGAAGGCCAGTTGGCTTTGCGCAGTGGCAATCCTTCGCGTATGGCAGGCTCATCGATCTGGATAATGCCAATACCGGCCTGCTCCAGCGCAATCACTTCATCGCGTATGGCAAGTGCAATCTGGTTGGCGGTAACCCACCGTGGCTGATCGTCGCGCACGAACGACCATTGCAGTATAGTGATCGGGCCGGTTAACATACCTTTCATCGGCTTATCGGTTTGCTGCTGGGCAAAGCTGCTCCAGCGCACGGTCATATCTTCGGGACGGCTTACATCACCAAACACAACCGGCGGCTTTACGCAACGGCTGCCATAACTCTGTACCCAGCCGTTTTTAGTAAATAAGTAGCCCTCCAGCTGTTCGCCAAAATATTCTACCATGTCGTTACGCTCAAACTCGCCATGTACTAATACATCAATGCCAATTTCCTCCTGCACACGTATCGAATTAACGGTTGCCATTTCAATAGCTTCGTCATATTGCGCTTGCGTCAGTTCGCCCTTTTTCAGCTTAGCGCGCAGCTGGCGTATATCATCTGTCTGCGGGAAAGAACCGATAGTGGTAGTTGGGAACAATGGCAATTTAAAGCGTTGTTGCTGCAATTGCTGGCGTACCGGGAAAGCACTTTGACGATTAGCATCGGCATCAGTAATGCTTTCTATGCGCAGTTTAACCGCCGGGTTATTGGTTAAAGCTGAAGATTTGCGTGCCGCAACAGCTTGTTGATTGATTTGATAAAGCTCGGTGTTACCATTTACAATCTGGTAAAGCGCGCTTACCTCCTGCAGCTTTTGCTTGGCAAATGCCATCCAGTTCTTAATTTCAGAATTAATCTCCGTTTCCTGATCCAAATCAAACGGCGTATGCAGTAAGGAACATGATGGCGCAATCATAATGCGCTCGGTACCCACAGCAGCTATTGCTTTGGTAATTAGCGGCAGTGATTTGCTGTAATCGTTTTTCCAGACGTTACGCCCATCAATCACACCTAACGAGAGTTGAAGCTTTTCGGGTACAAGCGCCAGTACTTCGTCCAACTGCTCAGGCGCACGCACCAGATCAATATGCAGGGCGGCAACCGGCAGGTTAACGGCCAGCTGGGTATTATCCAGCAAGGCATCAAAATAGGTAGCTACCAGAATTTTCACACTCGGGCAGCGCTGGCAAATTTCATTATACGCATATACAAATGCCTGTTTTTCTTTTTTGCTCAGGTCAAGTGCAAGGTAAGGCTCGTCCAGCTGTATCCACTCGGCACCGTAAGCTTTTAAGCGTTTGATGACCTCGATGTAAACCGGTACGAGGCTTTTGATCAGATCAATGCGCTCAAAGCCTGCTTCTTTCTCTTTACCTAGTAATAGGTACGATACCGGCCCTAACAAAACGGGCTTGGCTGCATTGCCGCATAGCTGCCGGGCATGGTTGTACTCAGCAAACACCTTTTCAGAAAAAATACGGAATTGCTGATTGGCCGTAAACTCGGGAACAATGTAGTGGTAATTGGTATCAAACCACTTGGTCATTTCCATGGCGGTAATGTCCAACCCGTCTTTTTGGTAGCCTCGGGCCATAGCAAAGTACAGGTCAATTTCCTTGTTGGTTTGTACGGTAGATAGCACAGGCGTGTAACGTGCCGGGATAGCGCCAAGCATCAGGGTCATATCCAGTACCTGATCGTAAAAGCTGAAATCGTTGCAGGGCACCAGATCAATGCCGGCGTTTACCTGCAATTGCCAGTTCTCCTCCTTGATTTTTCGGGCGGCCTGGGTAAGCTCTTCCCTGGTAATTTTGCCTGACCAATATTGCTCGCAGGCTTTTTTGAGTTGTCGGTGGCTGCCCATGCGCGGGTAACCGAGATTGTTTTTTAGCATACGCATAAACTGTGGGTTAAACATTAATAAAAATTAATGCTCCTTACGTTTTTGGTATGCTTTCGGAAATGGGGTAGAAATAAACAATAGAATATCATTCACACGCGGGCGCAACTCTTCCCTGTATGTTCTGGCCATTCTTGTTTGTCCATTGACTACTGCTTCAATCGCGAAAGCATTGGTCTTTTACACAGCATAGGCAAGTATCCTGGCTTGTCTTTTTAGTTGAGGCCTTCCCATTTGCCTGGCAAACAGTGACCGTATTAGTTCAACTTAACCCCTCCGGCTTCCTTTAACAGAAAGCGGCAAGGCAGACTTACAGTTGCGCGACAGCCCGTGATTTACACACGGTTCCTTCTTAGTTCCGGCGCTAACCGGAAACCTCTGCTGCTGGAAGATTTTTCTTTGTAAAGAACGTTAAAAGCAAATATGGGCTAAATATTTGTGATTTAGCAAGGTTTGTCTCCCGATTTTATCATTACCCGATTTTGGTGGATGCCTTATAGTTTAATGCCAACCAATAGTGACGCAATACAAATTACAACTAAGGCTAACAATATGGGCCATACAAACCGCCACCATGCTTTAAAGCTTATGCCTACCAAAGCTAACGATGGCAGTAACAAACCGGTGGGTGATAAAAAGCCCATAATACCCATACCATATAAATAGCTGTTCACAATTTCGCGTCCCGGCACATGCGCCGCTAAGGCCAGCGCACCAATAATAGGCATAGTAACCACCGCCATGCCCGAGGTACTGGAGATAAACAGCGTAAACAGGCAAAACAGCAGTAGCAAAATGACAATGAACCCTCCGGACGGTAAATCGGCTATCTGCTGCGAAGCATAATACACAATGCTATCACTGATATGGCCGCTATCTAAAACAGCCGTAACGCCACGTGCGGCGCCTATAATGAACGTTACGCTCAACAACCCCTCAGCGCCTTTAATAAACGTTTCTATAAACAACCGCTGATTCATGCGCTGTATAACAGCAATTAAAATAGCTGCTACAATAAATACGGCCGACATTTCGGTTAGCCACCAGCCCCATTTCACCACGCCGGTAATCATTACGCCAAAGGCTAAAAAAAACAGCCCGAGTAATAGCATGTTCTTTTTTCCGGGTACAGGCTGTGCAGCTTCGCCACCGAATGCCGGAAAAGGGCTTTCCACCTTACCATCGGTACGGTACACCAGCGAATGCGCCGGGTTGCGTTTTACCTTTTGGGCATAGCGCACCAGGAATACGATATATACTACAGATGTTACAACAAACATCAGCAACCGGCCATTAAAACCATCCGTCCAGTTTATACCGCAGGCATTGGACGCAATAATAGTAGAGAACGGGTTGGAGAAGGAAGAAAGCGTACCCAACTGTGTACCACCAAATATAACTGCTACAGGCAGTAGCAAATCATACCCCGCAGCCAAAAACAAGGGAACCAGCACCGGGTAAAAAGCAAAGCCTTCTTCGGCCATACCGTAGGAGGCCCCGCCAAATGCCATCAGGAATGTAGTGATGATAATGAGCCAGCCCTCGCGCCCATGCATTTTTACAGCCAGTTGCTTTAGCCCTTGTTCCATAGCACCGGTTGTATTAAAAACCTGTATAAAGCCGCCTATAAGTAATACAAATAGAATGATATCAATGGTGTCATAAATGCCTTTAATAGGCGCCTCAACTATGCTTACTATGCCTTGGGCGTTTTTAGGCAAACGATGATAAGAGCCGGGAACGGATACCGGCTTGCGAATGCTGCCGTTTTCAAAAGCCGAAAGTGAGGCTTGTATGTGCAGGCTATCCAATGTTTTCTGACTAAAGGGAACGGCTATATCTTTGCCATTTCTATTTAGCGTAAAAGCTTTATCGGTATAGCTAAGCGTATCGAACTTACCGGCCGGCACCAACCATGTTGCCAGTGCAGCCAGTACAACTACGGCCATTAGTATGCTTAACGGATGCGGAACTTTAACAGAGCTTGCCATGCAAATTAATTATGTTTGTATCAGTTTTACAGATAACGGCTTTTCGCTACAGATAGTCACTTCCGTTATTGGCAGCAAAAGTACAGCTAACAGTGGCTAAAACCTTTGCAGTGCCGTACATTAGTTTACATTTTTAATATACCTATGAATAAAGGAAGACTGGAGGCATTTAGTGATGGCGTAATTGCCATTATTATCACCATTATGGTTCTGGAATTAAAAACGCCGCATAGCGCCGATCTTTCAGCCTTAAAGCCACTCATCCCTACCATTCTGAGTTATGTGCTCAGCTTTATTTATGTAGGCATTTACTGGAACAACCATCATCATATGCTGCACGCCGTGAAGCAGGTAAGAGGTGCCGCACTTTGGGCCAACCTGCACCTGCTGTTCTGGCTGTCCATGATTCCGTTTGTAACCAGCTGGATGGGCGAAAACCACTTTGCACAATGGCCTGTGGCATTGTATGGATTTGTATTATTTATGAATGCGGTATCGTTTAGTATATTGGCTACTGTACTGGTAAAACAAGCTGGTGCCGACTCGCCTTTAGCCAAAGCTTTTGGCAAAGATTTAAAAGGCAAAGGATCGATGCTGATTTATGCCTTAGCAGTGGGGCTAACTTTTATTGATGCTACCATTAGCCTTGCCTTATATACACTGGTGGCTGTTTTATGGTTTATACCCGACCCGCGTATTGAACGTGTGCTGCTGGGGCAAGATAATAAGTAAAGTGTTTCTATTTAATTTCACCTTCAACCGCCGGATTCTGCGCAAACAGCCGGCTTAACTGTGCATAAAGTTCGGGATGTTTTTGCTGCAATTGCTCGGGCTTTTCAAAGAAATATTCGGCTACTACAGCCAAAAACTCGGCTTCGTTAGTTGCTGCATAGGGGTCAATATCCGAATGGCCTCTCTCAATTCGGCTGATCTCTTGGTGCATCATTTGCAGCCAGGGTTTGGCATATTCGTGGGCTAACAGGTATTCGGGCACGCCATCCGTAGCGCCGTCAGATTTATCGAGCAAGTGCACAAATTCGTGTATCCCGGTATTTTGCTTACCCGACTGTGAAGAAAAGCCTTTGTGCAGTGCCGCACGCGACAACAGCATTTGCCCGTTCATGTAGCCAGAGCCTACCATGCCCATAATATTCCGGCTATCACCCTCAAACTGAAAATCATTGTTAAAAGTATCGGGGTATAAAATAACGTTAGTCAAGTTGGTATACCGCCATTCCTGGTAACCAAAAATAGGGATCACAGCGCTGGCAGCCACCAATACGCGGTCCAGATCACTCACCTCAAGCCCCACTCCTTCTATACGCACGTTGGTTATAAAATCGGCAACTAAACTTTCAAAGCGTTGCTGATTGGGTGCTGTAAGCTTCTGGTAGTAACCAACATGCTGCTGCAGCAGTGTTTTATAACCAGGATTAAGCGCTTGCGTTGGTACAGGCCTTGCTGCTTTACGCTTTTTGAATATCAGGTAAGCCGCAACGCCCAGGGCCAGCAGCACGAAAGTGGTGATCAGAATAAATGACGACATCATATTTACGATGATTAATAACACACATCCAGCCAAATTGATTATAGAAGATAAAGTAATTAACTACGCTGAGTAATTTGTCGATAAGTATACCGCCTAAAATCAGTTGCAGGGTAGAACTCCAGATGCAATAATTTCCACATAAGTAAATTTAATTCCCCTGAAAATTAATTTCAACAATGAGATATATCTGCTTAAAGCGCCATTTAATGCAAAGAAGCTGCTTTTTACCTAAGTAGGACTTTTGGTGTAGATGTTGCAACAGATAACATAACCATATTGGATTATGTAGGGGATGTTACTTGTCGGCTAGTGTGTAATTAGCCTGTAACTTTACGCTGTTGAATTAATCCAATAAAGAGCTTAATTAATTTATCCACCAAATTCGTTAACAAAGTTTATGCACTCAATACTATACTTTAGCGGGCTGATAGCGCTAATTGTACTCCTGACTTTTATACTTAAAGGCTTTTGTCAGGAAAAATTTAACGATTAACTATAAAAAGGAAAAGCAGCTAACCTGTATATAAACGTCTTTGCGTTTAATATACCAGTTAGCTGCTTATCGTCTATTTATTATATAAATCGGTTAATTAACCATTCAATCTTTCTTTCAGGAACTGGCCGGTATAGGAGGTTGGATGCTGCATTAAACCCTCGGGCGTACCTTCAAATACCAGCTCGCCACCATTGTTGCCGCCACCAAGACCAATATCTATTACCCAATCGGCACTTTTAATCACATCCATATTGTGTTCGATAACGATTATGGTATTACCCTGCTCCAGCAGTGCATCGAATGATTTGAGCAGCTTTTTAATATCGGCAAAATGCAACCCGGTGGTTGGCTCGTCAAATATAAAAAGCGTTTTGCTGGCGTTGTTGCCCTTAACCAGAAATGATGCCAGCTTAATACGCTGTGCCTCACCGCCCGACAGTGTGTTTGATGACTGCCCCAACTGTACATAACCCAAACCCACATCCTGCAAAGGTTTTATTTTATTGATGATCTTCGGCTCGTTCACAAAGAATTCCAATGCCTCATCAATCGTCATTTTCAGAATGTCGGATACATTTTTTTCCTGGTAATTTACATCCAATACGTTCTGCTTAAAGCGGTTACCGTTACAGGCTTCGCAAGGCAAAAATATGTCGGCCATAAACTGCATCTCAATTTTCACCTCGCCCTCGCCCTGGCAAACATCGCACCGGCCACCTTCAACGTTAAAGGAGAAAGCAGATGGTTTTAGTCCGGCTGCTTTGGCGGCAGGCTGTGCGGCAAACAAGTTACGTATCTCATCCCAAGCCTTTACATAAGTAACCGGATTAGAGCGCGATGAACGGCCAATCGGGTTTTGATCTACCAGTTCAACCGATTCAATCTTACTGTAATCGCCCTCAATACTATCATAAGCACCCGTTTGCTCGCCTGAGTAATTACCTAACACTTTTTGCAGGGCCGGGTGTAAAATACGTTTTACCAAACTGGTTTTACCTGAACCCGAAACGCCGGTAACTACGGTAAGCACGCCTAACGGAAAGTTCACGTCGATATTTTTCAGGTTATTCTCCCGGGCACCTTTAATCTGGATATGATCGTTCCATTTACGGCGATGCTCGGGTATGGCAATTTCTTCGCGGCGGCTCAGGTAACGGCCGGTTAAGCTGCTATCATCGGTCAATATCTGATCATAAGTACCCGAAAAGATAAGCTGTCCGCCGTGCGTGCCAGCTTCGGGGCCAATATCAATAATATGATCTGCAGCCTGCATAATTTCCTCCTCGTGCTCTACCACCAAAACGGTATTACCTACATCGCGTAATGATCTTAACACGGTAATTAGCCGCTGCGTATCGCGAGGGTGCAAGCCAATGCTGGGTTCGTCCAATACATAAACCGAACCTACCAGGCTACTTCCCAGTGAGGTGGCCAGGTTAATACGTTGCGATTCGCCACCTGATAGCGTGTTTGACAACCGGTTCAGCGTCAGGTACCCCAAGCCTACATCATTCAGGAAACTGATGCGGTTGGTAATTTCCATCAGCAAGCGGCGGCCTACCTTTTCGTCGTGCGCATCCAGCTCCAGGTTACGGAAAAACTCTTGTGCTTTATCCAACGGCATCAGCACAATATCGGTAATGGAATGATCACTTATCTTAACGTAAGTTGCATCCGGCCGTAAGCGGCTGCCCCGGCATTCCGGGCAGGTTGTTTTGCCGCGGTAACGCGACAGGATAACACGGTATTGTATTTTGTAGGTTTGCTCCTCTATTTCTTTAAAGAAAGCATCCAGTCCTCTGAAGTATTTATTACCCGTCCACAGCAAACGCTTTTCTTTATCGGTAAGCTGGCTGAACGCACGATGAATAGGGAAACCAAATTTATCAGCATTCATGATCAGGCGCTGGTTCCACTCGCCCATCTTTTCGCCGCGCCATGGCGCAATGGCATTATCATATACCGATTTGCTTTTATCCGGAATAACCAGATCTTCATCAATACCGATAATTTTGCCATACCCCTCGCAACGGCGACATGCACCGTACGGATTATTGAAGCTGAAAAAGTTGGGCGTAGGCTCTTCGAACTTAATATCGTCCAGCTCAAAGCGATCACAAAAGAAAGCTTCGGCCTCGTCGCCATCCCCGGTACGTTGGTAACGCACAAAGCAATCGCCCTTACCTTCAAAAAATGCAGTTTGTGCCGAGTCGGCAATACGACTCAGGGTTTCTTCTTCCATGTTTTTGGTAACACGGTCAATCACAATACGTACCGGATCGTCGTGCTTCAAAGTTTCATTGGCAATGCTTTCATCCTCCAGTAAACCTTCAATGCGCGAAACGCTTCTTTTATACTCTACCCTTACAAAGCCTTTTTGCAGCAACACAGCCAGCTCTTCTTTTAAGCTACGGTTGTTGTGCGGATGCAGCGGGCATAGTATAGTGATCGGCATGTCATCCGGCAGCCCCTGTGCAAAGTTCACCACATCGGTAACGGTATCTTTTTTTACCTGACGGCCCGATACCGGCGATATCGTTTTACCAATGCGCGAAAACAGCAGCTTCAGGTAATCATATATCTCGGTTGATGTACCCACGGTTGAGCGCGGGTTACTGGTAATTACTTTTTGCTCAATGGCAATAGCCGGTGCTATACCTTTAATGTAATCAACATCGGGCTTATTCATGCGGCCCAAAAACTGGCGGGCATATGATGAAAGGCTTTCCACATACCGGCGCTGCCCTTCGGCATACAAGGTATCAAACGCCAGCGATGATTTACCCGAGCCCGACATACCTGTAACTACCACCAACTGGTTTTTAGGAATGGCGATGTCCATATTTTTCAGGTTATGCACCCGGGCACCTTTTATAATGATATGTTTTTGTGGATCTTTCTCAGTCTCTATACTCATGTGTATCGTTGTACGTTCATGGTTTTTGGTTATTCATTCAATAGGAAGCAGAGCACGGAAAATATTCAGCTATGACCCATGAACTATTATTAATGAACGCTAACCATGAACTTTAATAATAAAGTGCAAAAATCCTAAAATGTTTAGCACTTTCCAAATCCTGGCATCCTGAAACGGAATATAAATTATTTACTTAATACATTAAACCCCAGCGTAATCCTTCAGTCTGAATAAATAAGAAGCAGTGGATGCTCCAATCGGCTACTTACTACGTATATAACCGATAAAACCAATTATTATTATAAGTAAAAGTTTCTTTAAGCTTTGTTCAGCAAAGGTCTGCAGGGTGTATTATTTAGCGTGTTATAACTGATAGTTTTAAATTTAATTTGGATGTTAACACAATATTTAGTTTATTTGATAATACAAAAACGAGGAACCCCTATAGATTAGAACTTTACTTAAAGCATTAGTTTTTTTAAAATTTATTGATTTTTAAAAGTAGAGGTTCTATGGATTTTCATTTGAAAAGTGACCAGGATTTAATCCATCTATATATCGGCGGTCAGGAAGGAGCACTGGTAGAGCTTATCCGCCGCTATCAATCCAAAATATATACATCCATTTATTTACTGGTAAAAGACGAGTATCTGGCCGAAGATATTTTTCAGGATACCTTTATCAAGGTCATCAATACCCTTAAAGCCGGTAAATACAATGAAGAAGGTAAGTTTTTACCTTGGGTGAGCCGTATTGCCCATAACCTGGTGATTGACCATTTCAGACGCGAAAAGCGTACGCCGTTAGTGAGCGGTGGCGACGACTTTGATATATTCGAAGTACTGGGCCACTATGACGAAAGCACGGAAGACCGCATGGTGCGCGAGCAAACACATAAAGATTTGAAAGCATTGATACACCTGTTGCCATCCGAGCAAAAAGAAGTATTGATTATGCGCCATTTTGGCGACATGAGCTTTAAGGAAATTGCCGATGTTACCGAGGTAAGTATCAACACCGCTTTGGGCCGTATGCGCTACGCCTTAAACAACCTGCGTAAAATGATGCAAGCAAAAGAGTTAAGTCTTAAAAATTAATCAATAACTATATAATTTTTTTTAATAGTTATAAAATATAGCCTTGCCGCTCGCGTTATTGTGTTATATAAACACATAAAGCTTATGGGCGAAAACTTTACTTTTTTTTCAAACGAAATTACGGACAAGGCCATGGTGAACGAGCAGGATATTATCGAGCATGTTGATGCGGATTCTTTAATCTTTTATCACGCATTAAGAACAGAGATGGATTTATTACAGGCAAAACCTAAAAAACAAACCATCGACAAGATTTTAGACTATTCAAAAAGCCTGCGCTAATGTTGCAAACAAAAGCCCTGTCAAAAGCAGGGCTTTTGTTATCTTTGCACTTCCATGTTAAAGAAAGAGCGTTACCAGTTATTTGTTGATTATTTCTCTAAGCATCAGCCCAATCCGGTTACCGAGTTGCATTACTCCAACCCGTTTGAGCTGCTGGTGGCGGTGATACTTTCGGCACAATGTACCGATAAGCGTATCAACCAGGTTACACCTGCCCTGTTTAACCGTTTCCCTAATGTGGAAAGCCTGGCTGCGGCAAGTGTTGAAGAGATATTTTCATACATACGCAGCGTTAGCTATCCTAATAACAAGGCCAAGCACTTGGCCGGCATGTCAAAAATGTTGCTGGAACAGTTTAGCGGGGTGGTACCGTCTGATTTGAACGACCTGCAGAAACTACCCGGTGTAGGCCGCAAAACAGCCAATGTAATTGTTTCGGTAATTTATGATGCACCGGCAATTGCAGTAGATACGCATGTTTTCAGGGTAGCCAACCGCATTGGTTTAACAACCAACGCCCGCACCCCGCTGGCCGTTGAAAAACAACTGACTGAGTACTTGCCTAAACAAACGCTTGGCTTTGCCCATCACTGGCTTATTTTGCATGGCCGCTATATTTGTATAGCCCGCCGCCCTAAATGCGAGGTATGTCCGCTTACCCATTTTTGCAAGTATTACCAAAGCGGTAAAGCATCTTTGGTATTCAGCAAAACCGCTAAGGTGGCTAAAAGCAAAACCACCAAAGCAACCAAAGCCAAAACGGTGAAAACAGCGCTACCTGCAGCAGATACAAGCACAGGTAACGACTCAGAAATTTCACCAGTTTCTTAAAGCCCTATATACATTATTTGGAATTGTTTGCCGGTACCGTTTTATTGGCATGTATTTAGCTGCCTTATAAATCCAATTATTCCTGATTTATGGGAGCATCATCACGCAGTTTGAAAGGCCTGGATTGGTCTAATCTTTTTATGGCCGATGTAAAAGATGGCGTGGGTGTTTACCTATCGGTCTATTTACTCACGGTACGCCACTGGCAGCCCGATCAGATAGGATATGTAATAGCTGTACCAGGCTTAGTAGGAATTTTAATACAACCCCTGGCTGGGGCACTCATCGATAAAACTACTTATAAGCGTTTTTTGCTCATGCTGGCTTCGGGCGTAATTGCGCTGTGCTGCCTGGTTATCATATTGATGGAAGGCTTTTATCCTACATTTATTTCCCAGGCTGTAGTAGGGTTAGTACAAAGTGTATACACACCAGGAGTGGCCGCCATAACCTTAGGCATGGTTGGGCAGGCTGCATTATCTAAACGCATAGGCCGCAACGAAACTTTTAACCATGTGGGCAATATGGCGGCGGCAATCATTGCAGGGTTAATGGGCCGGTTTATCTCCTATGAGGCTATCTTTTACTTTTCTATCTTTCAGTGCTTCGCGCTGATTGTAGCTGTGCTTTTTATCAAAGAGCAGGATATTGATCACAATCTGGCCCGGGCGGCCAGCGCTACCGAATCAACAGACAATAAAGCTACCGGACTTAAACAGCTATTCAGTAGCCGTAAAATTATCGTATTCATTATTGCAATGGGGTTGTTCCATTTGGCCAATGCGGCCCTGCTCCCTTTGGTAGGTCAAAAAATGGGACTGGTTGATCAGAAGAACTCCTCTTTGTATCTTTCTGCAGCGATCATCATTGCACAGGGGGTAATGGCATTTGTGGCATCATACAGCGGTAAAGCGGCCGATAAAGGACGAAAGGCCGTTATGATCATCGCATTTATTTTGCTTCCGGTAAGAGCATTGCTTTTTGCCTTTATAGATAATCCATATTTGCTTACGGCTGCACAAATTCTGGACGGCGTTGGAGCCGGTATTTTTGGTGTTATCAGCATCATCATGATTGCCGATTTGAGTGAGGGCAGCGGCCGCTTTAACTTATTGCAGGGCGTTGTTTACTCGGCTATCGGACTGGCTTGTTCTATAAGCAGTATTTTAAGCGGCATCATTGTTAAAAACTTTGGCTATGCCGTAGGCTTTGTTGCTTTAGCTGCTGTTGCTGTATTAGGAGCACTTTTCTTTCAGTTTGTGGTACCCGAAACCAAAGGAATTAATGCCGGCGAGGCACCTGACCAAGCAGTTAAAAATGCTTAAAAAGCCCAAACCCACTACCCTCAGAAACATATTAATCCCAGTGTCATACTATAAGAATTAACAGTAATTTCAAGGCTTTATTAAAGTGATATGCGGATAATTATTTGTAAATTTATACTATTGAAAAGGGCTTGAACGGGCATTAATAGCTCCAATTATTAAAGTAGCGATGATAAGTAATTAAGTGTCATAAGCTTAATTAAATTGCCTAATAACCTAAAAAATATTTACTAAAATATTTAGTATTTCAATTAGAATAAGTATATTTGTTATAGAAAAAAACAACGAATGAGTAACGCAGATAAATTAAAAGCACTGCAGCTTACGCTGGATAAGCTGGAAAAATCGTACGGTAAAGGAACCATCATGAAACTGGGTGATTCTGTAATTGAGCCTATCGAGGTTATCCCTACCGGTTCACTTACACTGGACTTAGCTTTAGGCGTAGGCGGTTTACCTAAAGGCCGTGTGATCGAGATATATGGTCCGGAGTCTTCTGGTAAAACTACACTGGCTATACATGCTATTGCCGAAAGTCAGAAAAAAGGCGGCATTGCAGCCTTTATTGATGCCGAGCACGCTTTTGACCGTTTTTATGCCCAAAAGCTGGGTGTGGATGTTGAGAATCTGTTGATCTCGCAACCAGATAACGGTGAGCAAGCTCTTGAAATTGCTGATAACCTGATCCGCTCAGGCGCTATTGATATTATTGTAATTGACTCGGTTGCCGCACTGGTACCTAAAGGCGAGATTGAAGGCGAGATGGGTGACTCTAAAATGGGCTTACAGGCTCGTTTAATGTCGCAAGCCTTGCGTAAACTTACCGGTACTATTAACAAAACCGGTTGCTGCTGTATCTTCATCAACCAGTTACGTGAAAAAATTGGTGTGATGTTCGGTAACCCCGAAACTACTACCGGTGGTAACGCCCTGAAATTTTACGCTTCTGTGCGTTTGGATGTACGCCGTATATCACAAATTAAAGATAGCGACGAGGTATCGGGTAACCGTGTGAAGGTGAAAATTGTGAAGAACAAAGTAGCGCCTCCGTTCCGCCTGGCCGAGTTTGATATTATGTTTGGCGAAGGTATTTCCAAAGCCGGCGAGATTATCGATTTGGGCGTGGAGCATAACGTGATCAAAAAATCAGGATCATGGTTTAGCTATGGCGACAGCCGTTTAGGCCAAGGCCGTGATGCCGTTAAGCAGTTAATTATTGATAATCCGGAACTGATGGAAGAACTGGAAAACAAGATCAAAGAAATTGTATCAGGCGATAACCTGCCAGAAGAAGTTTAACCAATTATAAACTTCAGTTTAAAAAGCCGCTTAGCTATCTAAGCGGCTTTTTTTGTTAATATTTTTTCTAATTAATTAAAACACAAATACACTTTTATGTGTAGTTAATCTGCTTTTAATCAACAACCTTTATGAAAAAACACTTATCCAATTTTGCATTACTGCTGCTCAGCTGCATGTGCATAGCACTTATTGAAAGTTGTAAAGACAACTCCATTGACCCGGATTTCAATATTTCTTCTATTAATCCCGATTCGGCAAAGATTGGGGATGTGATACGTATCAACGGCAATGGCTTTAGCCAAACTCCTGGTGAAGACACTGTGAAATTCAATGGTATCAACGCCGTAGTACAAACGGCTGCAACAAATACCTTACTGGTGCAAGTACCAAGCGGTGCCACCAGTGGCACCATAACTGTAAAGGTTGGCAATAAATCAGCCTCAAGCTCCGAACCATTTAAAGTACTTAATCAAGGTCCCAACTCCGGTGTAAGTTACATAACTGTACTGGGCGGACAGGCGTCGTTTACCAAGCTAGCTACTCTGCCACAAACACCTACGGTTATGTACATTGATAAAGCGCACAATTTGATCTACTATTCAGATTTTTCGCAAATGAATAACGGCAGCAGCGTTTATAAGGTATCATTAACAGGCGGTAGCGAACAAAAATTAACAACTGATGCCCGCATAACCAATGTAAAAAACATTACGTCAGATGGTAACGGAAATGTTTATGTATTGGCTGTAGAAAGCAGTGATCAGATAGAGGGCAGTATATACAAAATCACAGCCGACGGTTCACAGGTAACACAGATTGCCGCTAAAGTAAAAACGCCTAACAACCCTATTCTCGCAGCAAACGCAACCGGCGACGTTTATTATGGCGAGAACCTGTACAACGCAAATGGGCAAACATTTTACAACGCCGAGTTACAGAGTAGCATGTATGCCAGCTTATATAAGAATGCAGCGTTCTATTACATACTAAATGCAGCAAATCAACCAATTTATCGTTATGATATGACTGCTAACACCAAAACCGATATAAACATCAATTTACAAGGACTATTTACGCCCGACGATCCTAACTATAAGGGATTCACTGATAATGACATCAACAGAAAGAATTTCGGTTTCAGTGTAGATGACAATGCTAACTTGTATGCGCTATACATGCACAAAGCTAGTGATAGCGAAACTAGGAATACCTTTTACCTTCGTCAGGTAAAAGACGGCAACAGCACGCTTCTTGCTAAATTTACTACCATATTCTCAGTTGGTAATTTCGCCAACGATCCGCAGGCTTCCACCGGAGGTATACTATTTGCCTCCGATGCTTCAGGAAATTTATATCTGAGATACAATGACAGAGATATTATTAAAATAACACATAATTAATTCACCGAAAGCCGCTTTAGTAAAGCGGCTTTTTTGTTAAGAAAACAATCCTGATAGAAGTTTGACAAACATATCACACTGGTATTGTTGTTTTGAAACATACATCTAATTAAAATAGAAACACACATGAGTAAAGTATGGTTTATTACCGGTTGCTCCACCGGGTTCGGTCGCGAACTGGCAAAGGAAGTTTTGGCAGCCGGTTACCAGGCAGCAGTTACATCCCGCAAGACGGAAGACATTCAGGATATAGTTGATGCCTACCCCGAAACGGCAATTGCCATAAAGCTTGATGTAACAAAAAGCAATGAAATTGAAGCTGCTGTAAAGCAAATAGAAGATAAGTTTGGCCGCATTGATGTATTGGTTAACAATGCAGGCATTGGCTACTTTGGCGCTATTGAAGAGAGTGAGGAAGATGAGGTACGCCGTATGTTCGAAATCAACTTTTTTGGCTTAGCTAATGTAACTAAAGCGGTATTGCCTGTTATGCGGGCACAACGCAGCGGTCATATCCTTAATGTTGCCTCTATTGGCGGCTTGGTTGGCTTCCCGGCTGTTGGCTTTTATAACGCTACCAAGTTTGCGGTTGATGGTCTTTCCGAATCCCTATCGAAGGAAGTTGCGCCATTGGGCATTAAAGTAACGGTAATTGCGCCAAGTGGCTTCCGTACCGATTGGGCAGGCCGATCAGCCAATAACAGCAAAATCGAGATCGAGGATTACAAAGATACAGCCGGCCAGAATAAGGGCAACATCCGCGGTTACAGCGGCAAACAGCCCGGCGACCCGGTACGTGCAGCCAAAGCTATGATCAAAGTAACGGAAACCGAAAATCCACCTTTACGCTTGCTGTTAGGTGAAGCAGCCCTGAAAGGCGCACGCAACAAGGTAGAATTACTGAAAACGGATTTCGATACCTGGGCCGAAACCAGCATTGGTGCCGATTTCCCGAAAGAGGAGCAATAGCTCCTCTTTTCCCTTATGTAGGTAGGACTTTATAAAAATTTATCTAGTTGTCATCTCGAACGATAGTGAGAGATCTTTTATGAGCGAAAGACATAGCGTACAAGGTTTCTCACTATCGTTCGAAATGACAACTTCTCATTTAAAGCATTCTGTATTTTACATTATAAATTTAAAACATGGAACACAGACAGTTAGGCGCATCTGGTTTATTTGTACCGGTGCTCAGTTTCGGAACCGCAACCTTTGGCGGTGGTAATGAGTTTTTTAAAGCCTGGGGTAATACCCAGTTGGATGAAGCTAAACGCTTAGTTAACCTTTGCCTGGATGAAGGCGTTAACTTTTTCGACACGGCGAATGTATACTCGCAAGGTACCTCCGAAGAGATTTTAGGCAAAGCACTGGAAGGCATGCGCAACCAGGTAATCATATCTACCAAAGCCACTTTCCCGATGGGTGATGGTGCAAACGACTTTGGTTCATCGCGCTCGCACCTGATACAAGCCTGCGAGGATAGTTTGCGCCGCCTGCAAACCGATCATATTGATATTTACCACATGCACGGTTTTGACGGTAACACACCTGTTGAAGAGACCTTGCGCGCATTGGATGATCTAATTACTGCCGGTAAAATCCGCTACATCGCCTGCTCCAACTTTTCGGGCTGGCATTTAATGAAATCGCTTTCCGCATCCGAAAGATACGGATGGGCCAAGTATGTGGCGCACCAAGCGTATTACTCACTGCTCGACCGGGAGTTTGAATGGGAGCTGATGCCGCTGGGTATCGATCAAAAAGTAAGTACTATTGTTTGGAGCCCGCTGTCGTCAGGCCGCTTAAGTGGTAAATTCCGCCGCGACCAGCCTATGCCGCAGGACAACCGTATGGCGCAGGGCGGCTCACATGGCCCGGCTACCAACTTTGAAAGATTGTATACCATTATGGATGCCCTGGACGAAGTTGCCGAAGAAACCGGCAAAAGCGTAGCACAGGTAGCCCTTAACTGGTTACTGCAACGCCCAACCGTAGTAAACCTGGTAATAGGCGCCCGCAATGAAGAACAACTAAAGCAAAACCTGGCAGCCGTGGGCTGGAACTTAACCACCGAACAGGTTAAAAAGCTGGATGCAGCCAGCGATGCCGATCCAATTTATCCTTATTGGCACCAGCGTCAAAACCCGAAATTAAATCCGCTGCCTAAGTTTTATTAATAGCTAACTTACATAAAAAAAGAGCCGCATATTTACATATGCGGCTCTTTTTTTATGTAATGCTTACTTACCCTTGGTACCCCAATACATGTAAATTATACCGAGAACTACAATCAGCACCAATACAATCAGGCCGGTAATGCCTTTACGTTTATCTTGCCGCATTACCCAAACCAGTGCTGCCACAAGCGGTAAAACAAAAATCAGCCAAAAAATCAGGGATGGTAAACTCATATCAATGTATAAAGGGGGTTAAAAAGGCATGCGTGCTAACGGCGCAACATGCTGGTTGGTAAAATCGCCTTTCAAAAACTTGTAATAGCCGGCAATGGCAATCATGGCTGCATTATCAGTACAGTATTCCATTTTAGGGATAAAGCAGTTCCAGCCGTGCTTCTCGCCCAGTTGTTGCAAGCCTTGGCGTAAGCCAGTATTGGCCGATACACCACCGGCCAAAGCAATATCTTTAATACCGTACTCCTTTGCAGCTTTAGTTAACTTATTCAGCAATATGGTTACAATCCTTTTTTCTACAGATGCGCAGATGTCGGCCATATTTTCCTGAATAAAATCAGGGTTCTTGGCAACATTATTTTGAATAAAGTATAGTATTGATGTTTTTAAGCCGCTAAAGCTAAAGTTGTATCCCGGTATTTGCGGCTCCGGAAACTGGTAAGCATCGGGGTTACCCTGGCGGGCGTATTTATCAATAAGCGGACCGCCCGGATAAGGTAAGCCCAGTATCTTACTGGTTTTATCCATGGCTTCGCCTGCAGCATCATCTTGCGTATGGCCAATTACTTCCATATCAAAGTAATCCTTCACCAACACAATTTGTGTATGCCCGCCCGAAACGGTAAGGCATAAAAATGGGAAAGACGGTTTGTGATCACCAATAAAATGCGCCAATACATGTGCCTGCATATGGTTAATATCAATAAGCGGCAAACAATTAGCCAGTGCAAAAGCTTTAGCAAACGACACGCCGACCAGCAGGGAACCTAAAAGACCCGGTCCGCGCGTAAAAGCTACAGCATCAATATCATTTTTGTTTATTTTTGCGTTAGATATTGCTTGCTGCACCGCAGGAATGATATTTTGTTGATGTACCCTGGAAGCCAGTTCGGGCACTACGCCGCCGTAGGCTTCATGTATGGTTTGGTTGGCAATAACGTTGCTCAACATTACCCCATCGGCGCATATAGCTGCCGAGGTTTCATCACAAGAAGATTCAATTCCTAATATTACAGGCACTTTGATTAACTTTTAAAAGGCAAAATTATTAAAAAAATACTCAAAATAGCGCTTATCCTCGTACTCATCATTTTTCTGATGATGAGTATTGTGCTATTACTTTTCCAGTTTAAGCCGGTGCAAACCTGGGCGGCTAAAAAAGCCACCGGTTATTTATCTAACGAACTGCATACTAAAGTTGATATAAAAAGCCTGTACATAAAACCTTTTTCGTCAGTAGTGCTGGAAGATCTATATGTGCTGGACAAACAAAAAGATACTTTACTGCATACACCTCGTTTAACTGTTGAATTGAACAGGTTCTCACCTTTTAACAGCATTAAAAAACGTGAACTTAATTTCAACCTCATTCAGTTGGACAACGGTTCTTTTTACCTGAAAAAGTTAAAAGACAGTACCACCAACCTGCAATTTATTATCGATTACTTTAGCGGCAAGCCGGATACGGCAAAGAAAGTCAGTAAGCCATGGACGATCAACTTCGGTAAAGTTGCGCTAAATAACTTTCATTTCAGGTATAAAAACAACCTCAGCCGCTTGGCTACGCCCCGTCAGGTAAACTTTGACGATATTGATGTAACCCGCTTAAGCCTGGGATTAACTCAGGTAGATTTAAAGAACCACCTGTTTAAAGGCCACTTACAAAACCTTACCCTGCATGAGAAAAGCGGGTTTGACGTGCGCAACCTGACCGTTAACGCTACTATTGATACCACGCAGATATTGCTACAAAACCTGCTGCTGCAAACACCGCACTCGCTGGTTAAAGACTATTTCAGGATGCGGTTTAAATCATTTGATGATTTCAGTGACTTTGAAAACCGTGTGCGAATGGATGCCGATATTAAAACCTCGCACCTGTCATCAAAAGATGTGGCTTACTTTACCAGTTCGCTGGATAAATCATCGTTTGAATTTGGATTGAATGGCCGCGCAAGGGGCTTGGTTAATAATATTAAAGCTCGCAACCTGATGGTTACTACCGGCCAGGCCACCTATCTTAAAGGCGATTTTAACCTGAAAGGCCTGCCTGATTGGGAAAAGACTTATCTGGATTTAAGTTTTGAACAGCTGGCCAGCAACAAGAAAGATCTTGATAATATATTAAGCAAGCTTGTAGGCAGTAAGATGATTTTACCCGCTTTCCTGAACAAATTTGGCAACATCAACTTTACCGGAAAATTAACTGGCTACCAGAATAGTTTTACCACTACCGGTACCTTCAAAACCAAGCTGGGCCGCCTGGATCCGGACCTGAATTTAAAGTTTGATGCCAAAAACGTGCCTGCTTATAGTGGTATGGTTACTGCAACCAACTTTGATTTAGCCAGCCTGATGGGTGATAATACCTTAGGCCGTACCACCTTTAAAGCCAATGTAAAAGGCCGTGGCGATGAGCTTAAAAACCTGAATGCCGATATACAGGCGCAGATAAGCTATATTGCTTTCAAAGGCTACACTTACCATAACCTTACTGCAAACGGCAGTTTCCAGAACCAGGTTGCCAATGGCAGGGTTACTATCAATGACAGAAACCTAAAGCTTAATTTGGCCGGTAATATAAATTTAAAGCCGCGATTACCACAGTATACCTTTAACGGCAGCATTACCGATGCACACATAAACCGGTTGCGCCTGCTTAAAGATACCATTACGTTAACCACTATAATAAACACCAGCTTTTCGGGCGACGCTTTGGATAACATGCAGGGACATGTAACCTTGTCCCCTACGCGGATAACCACGCCATCGCAAAACTATGTACTGGATTCGGTAAGTTTAAGTGCGAGTGGTTCGGGCAACAACCGGCTTATCAACCTAAAATCGGACTTGGCTGATGGCAGTATCAAAGGAACTTTTGACCTGGCAACGCTCCCCTCTTACTTTAAAACGATTGCCAAGAAATATATTCCGTCACTTAAAACACAGATAGTAAGACCTAAGCCCGAGAACTTTGAGTTTAACCTGCGACTTAAAAACATGGACCCTGTGCTGGCCATGTTTGCCCCTAATGTAAAACTACCTGATCAGGGTAGCTTTGTTGGCCGTTTCAATTCGGCAGATAGAACAGCGACGCTGAATGGCGGTATCAAAACCATCAGAGTTGGCAAAATGGTTTTTCATGATTTTATTGTGGATGAAAGCACTGCCGATAGTGTACTTAACGTCAACCTATCCCTAAGCCGGGTAGATTTAACGGATAGCTTATACATTAAAGACATCAACGTATCCAACTTCCTGAAAAACGACAGTCTGAACTTCAACGTTAAGCTATCCGATAAAAATGCACGTAACCAGTTAGACTTGTACGGGCTGGTTGAATTTGGCCGGGATACAACCGCCAAGTTAAAGCTGCTGCCATCGGAGGTAGTTTTGGAAAGTGAATCTTGGCGATTGCAGGAACAAGTACGCATCCGCTTGCTGGATGGCAAAACACAGATATCCGGCTTTGAACTATCAAATGGCGAACAACATGTACGTATTGACGGCTTTGTATCTGCCAACCCAGAAGACAAGCTTAAACTGGAGTTCGAAAAATTCAGTATGGCTACCTTCAACCAGCTTACCAAAGCTGCGGGCGTACACTTACAAGGGCATTTAAACGGGGCTATTAATCTAAGCGCTGTAACCAAAGCACCGGGTATTGATGCCAATTTAAGGATCGACTCGCTGTTGATGAACCAAACACTGGTAGGCGATGTAAAAATAGAATCGAGTTTGGATAACAAACGCAAGCAGGCCGATGTGAAACTCAATATACTTAACCGTGGCTTGGAAACCATGAATATTGCCGGTGCTTATTATCTGGACAGAGAAAATGACAACTTGGATTTCAATATCCGGATGGACCAAACCGAGGCGATTATATTCGAGCCATTTGTTAAGGGCTTGGTTTCTGACGTTAAAGGAACAATATCCAGCGATGTTAAACTTACCGGCTCGCCGTCCAATCCTCAACTCAATGGCAACATTACCTTAGCCAATACCGGCATTACGGTTGATTACCTGAAAGTGCCTTATACGCTGAATGACCGCCTTACTGTAGAAAATGGCCTGATCAAAATTACCAACATGGCTTTAAAAGACCCGAACGGTGGTCAGGGCATTGTGAACGGTACAGTCGATCTGAAAGATATTGCCAACCCGCAACTGGACATTAAAGTACAGGCCAAACACCTGATGGCACTAAACACCAAATACAAGGACAACCACCTGTATTATGGTACAGCGTTCGCATCAGGTCAAATTAGCTTTACCGGCCCTATTGATAACATGAACATCGATATTAAAGCCAATACGGAAGATGGCACGGTGTTTAATATTCCGCTTAACACAGCTGCTACTGCAAGCAAGTACGAATTTATACGCTTTGTAAACCACCGTGATTCAACCAAGATTTTCAAAAATGAAAGTGCCTTTAAAGGTGTTACACTCAACTTTGATTTATCGGCTGATGAGAAAACCATGGTTCGCATTACTACCGACCTGGGCTTACTGGAAGGACGCGGACAGGCCAAAAACCTGAGCTTGAAAATTAATAGCTTGGGTGATTTTGATATGTACGGTGACTTTTTGATTACCTCAGGTAAATTTGAGCTTACCGCACAAAACTTCATCAGCAAAAACTTCCAGATTAACCAGGGCGGTACCATACGCTGGACAGGCAACCCATCCAACGCCGAGATTAACCTGAAAGCCACTTACGAGCTACGCGCTAATGTGGCAGATTTATACCGAGCTGCCGGGCAGGAAGGTAATTTTTCGCGCCAGGAACTGGTACAGGCCCAATTGAATATTACCCGCACACTATTGCAGCCGCTTATTGATTTCGATTTTAACTTCCCGGTTAACCCATCAATCAAAGATGATGTGAGCGCTTACCTGGCCGATGTGAATAACCGTAACCAGCAAGCCATTAGCTTGATTGTGCGCCGCCAGTTTGCTACCGGTAACGGTACCAACATTAACCAGCAGGTAGTAGGTACAGCCAAGAATGCGGCCAGCGAATTTTTCTTCAACAAGCTGAACAGCTACATTGCCCAATCCAACTTAAAAGGTTTGGATATTAACATCCGTTCAGAGTATGATGCCAGCGCATCATTGCACTTGTTTAATGACCGCTTTGTGGTAAATGGAAGCTTGTACAGTGCCCGTAACAGCAGCGATTTGTTCAATATTGGCTCGGGGAACCTGTTCAACTCCAGCTTCAATAACCTTACGAGAGATTTCAGTGCCGAGTACCTTATCAGGCCGGATGGGCAGCTGAGAGGACGCTACTCTTACCGGGCATTGAGCACTAACACGCTTACTACAACCAGCTCTACGCTTAACCCTACGTACGTAAACGGTATAGGTTTAATTTACCAGCGCGATTTTGACAGCTTCAGGGAGTTTTGGCGTAACCTGTTCAGAAAAGGCCGGCAACGAAACACCACGAGTCAGCCTGCCAATACCGAAATTAGCGGCCCGCCTGCAACCGATGACCGGGATGATAACGAAGATGAATAAAACATAAAAAAGAAAAGCCCTTTAGCAGTTGCTAAAGGGCTTTTCTTTTTTATTAGTGATTCTTTAAAATGGCATGATCCATTTTATCTCTTTTAGTACGCAGGTAATGCTCATTGTGCGGATTCGGCGCAATTTCAATAGGCACCGTTTCGGTTACCTCCAAACCGTAACCAACAAGACCTGTACGCTTTTTAGGGTTATTGCTCATTAAACGCATTTTAGAAATACCTAAATCGCGTATAATTTGTGCACCGATACCATAATCGCGCAAATCCATCTTAAAACCCAAGCTCAAATTAGCTTCAACGGTATCCATGCCGCTTTCCTGTAACTGGTATGCTTTAAGTTTGTTGATCAAGCCAATGCCCCGGCCTTCCTGGTTCATGTAAATAATTACCCCTTTACCCTCTTCGCTTACCATTTGCATGGCCTTATGCAATTGCGGGCCACAATCGCACCGGCACGAGCCAAAGATATCGCCGGTAACACACGAACTATGCACACGTACCAAAATGGGCTCATCAGGCTCCCAGGTACCTTTTATCAAAGCCAGGTGATGTTCGCCGGTACTTTTTTGTGTATAGGCAACCATTTCAAAGTCGCCCCATTCGGTAGGCATTTTTACAGCCACCTCGCGATCAATCAGCGTTTCGGTATTTAAACGGTATGCTATAAGGTCTTTTATAGATATGATTTTCAGGTTATGCTCGCGGGCAATTTCAAGTAATTCGGGCAAGCGGGCCATTTCGCCATCCTCGCGCATTACTTCGCATATTACGCCGGCTGGCTCTAAACCGGCCATTACAGGCAGGTCAATGGCAGCTTCAGTATGCCCTGCACGGCGCAGTACGCCGCCGTCTTTAGCTATTAATGGAAATACGTGCCCTGGCCGGCCCAACTCTGCTGGTTTGGTTGCCGGATTAATTAAGGCCAGCGTAGTTTTAGAACGATCTGATGCTGATATACCTGTAGTACAACCATGCCCCAGCAAATCAACCGAAACGGTAAAGTTGGTCTCGAGTGTTGCTGTATTGTGATTTACCATCGGCTCCAGTTCAAGTTCGCGGGCACGCTGTCGGGTTATAGGCGCACAGATTAGTCCGCGGCCGTAACGGGCCATAAAGTTAATCGCCTCGGGAGTGGCATAACGTGAGGCAATTAAAAAATCGCCTTCGTTTTCGCGGTCATCGTCATCTACAACAATAATCATCTGACCAGCTTTAATAGCCTCAACGGCTTCGGGTATGGTATTCAACATAGTTACAATACGATAAAGTTCGGCAGGTAAAAATATACTAACACCCTGCTGAAAGCTATACAAAGGTACATGAAGAAGTGCTTAAACAAGTCTGCCATGTGTAAAATGATAGGTACAACAGCAAGCTTATGCCTGCTTTGTACCCGATTTACGAAACTTGGCCAATTTCTGAAAAAAGCGCTTGTAAGGTTCGGCATCGAACAGCGCCGAATCGGTTGCTGCCTTGTAGGATAAGAACAGGCCAATTGGCGTAAGCACAGCAATAGATATCCACATACCAACCAACGGTGATAAACCACCTTCCTTAACCGACTTTTCGCCAATGGTACCAATGATATAATAGATCAGGAAGAAAATTACAGCCACTACCACCGGTAATCCCAAACCGCCTTTACGAATAATAGCGCCCAAAGGCGCGCCAATCAAAAATAGCGCTAAACACGCTGCCGACAGCGTAAACTTTTTCTGATATTCGATAGAAAAACGACGGATATCTTTAGAAGATGCTTTATAATCTTCGGCAATTCCGCGTAACATACCTTTCATGTTCTCGGCTTCGTGCTGGGCATTCTGGTAGGCCAGCAGCTTTTCGGTTGGCTTTAAACCAGCCTGGATATCGCCTTTAGGCGGTGCAATCAGCTTTACGTCCTTTGGCCGCTTAACCGGCAAGGTAAAATATTTAAGTTGTGCTGACAATGTTGGATAGTTAGCCTTTACTCTATTGTTAAGCGCTTTGATACTCGAATCCTGATAATAAGTAAGCAATTTCAGGTTCATCATCTGTATGCTTGAGCGCCATTCGTTCTCGCCAGTCCGTTTCATTTTGAAGCCCGACAGGTCAAATTTCTGCTCAGTTGAATCAAAACGGGAACGCGTTAAGCGCTGGCGGGTATTGTAGGCTGGCTCGCCGGGCGCTTCCTCATAACGTACACCTTTTTGCAGCTTTATAACCAAGTACATATCATTAGGTGTACGGTACATTACACCTCTTTGCGCAAAAATGACGTCGTTCGTGTTATTTTTAGGGTTTTTATGGTAAATCATTAACCCGTGCAATGTTTGCCCATCCGGGTCCTTTCGCTTTACACGTATAGAATACTCAGGGAAACTGTTATTAAAAATCCCTTCAGAAATAAGAAACGAGGTTTTTTGCTGCCTTACATCATACAGCAGCGAGTAGTATTTATAATTTACTACAGGCAGCATGTAATCAGAAAATATAAATGCACTGATACTTAACAGGGTAACCACAATAACCATAGGATACATGGCCCGGGTTAAGGATATACCGGATGATTTGATGGCAACCAGCTCATAGTTTTCGCCCAGATTACCGTAGGTCATGATAGACGATAGCAACACCGATAACGGCAAAGCCATAGACACGTTGGTGGCCGATGCATAAAGCATCAGCTCGAGTATGATATACCACTCAAACCCCTTCCCTATCAAATCATCAATATACTTGAACAGGAACAGCATCAGCAGCACAAACATTACGATGAAGAATGTAACGATGAACGGCCTGATGAAAGATTTAAGTATTAACAGGTGTATCTTTTTCACGAAGCAAAATTAACGAAATTACCTTAGGTAAAGGCTACTGTTGCCTATATGGCACAGTTATGCAGGCATAACGCAACCACAGCCCGCTTTAGTATCAGATTTACAAACCGTTACGTAATATTAAAGCAAGAGTTTAAGCGCCCAGCACGCCAATCAGGTAATCAATCTGGTTATCCCATATCTGCTTGCGCTCGGTTATCTGATCTTCGGTAGCAAAATCGGTAATGCTTAGGGCTACGTCATTAGTTAGTTCATCCTGCACAATCTCCAACTCAAAATAGCATTGCGGGTCATCGTCCAGCCATTTAAAACGTACCAGCTTGTTTTCCTTCATCAAAAGCAGCTTTGCTTTTTGCACTTCATCATCCCAGGTAAAGGAATAAATCTGATCGCGCAGGCTTACTTTATCGGCAAACCACTGTGACAACCCGTTAGACTCGCTTATGAAGCTATACAGAATACGTGGGGAGGACCTGATTTCATATTCCAGGTGGAATTTTTTCTTTTCGGACATATAAGGTTTACAGATGGTTAGACCGCTAGGCAGTATTTTTTTAACATTTTTTCTAAAGGAAAGTAATAAATACTATATTTGCAAACCTTTTTACGGAAAGGCACGGCGGGGTAGCTCAGATGGTTAGAGCGTAGGATTCATAACCCTAAGGTCGGCAGTTCGATCCTGCTCCCCGCTACACTCAACAAAATAGCCGAATGGATTCATTCGGCTATTTTTATATATTATATACCGATACGGTTGTTTAATTCCTCGTCTGATGTTCTGAATATCGTTTCAACAGGAACCAACAATTTTTCTATTCCGGCATTATCAAGCGTGTACTTCTGCTGCCTTACTATACTGGTTATATCTTCAATGGATTTGATATGTTCTATGAAATAGTTTAATGCCTCACCCTTTAATCCGATTTGAATGGCGCGACGTTCGAGCTTGTTACCAAACGGGTCGTGATCCGGATCCCATTGCAGGCGTACATCTTTCAATGCCAGCTCACTCTTCCACTGCTCATAACTTTCATAATATTTCGGATTGAATGAAGAATAAACGGCTTGTTTTAAAATCTTTTCAAAGTCCTTTTTCTCAATAGAGATAGCTAAAATGTGTTCCTGATTCTCTTTTTCCGCCCATCCGCAACGATACATCATCCACAAAAAGTTAGGCTTAATCCATGACATCCTGTTGAAACTAAAGTCCGGGCCGCCCAGTGATTGATTTTTAAGTGAGTACGCTGCAATACTTGCTTTGTACGCCTGATAAACTATTATCTGGCTTTCTGTTTGATGTGCTAAAATATGTTGGCCCGTTTGTGGCAAATCTGTTAAACTGTGCTGGTACCCCTATAAAGTAATATTCATAAAAACCAAGGCGAAGAATTTGGTGAAAAGTAATAAGATTGATCGTCAAAGTCTCCACCCTCAAGGCACCCTATAACATACTCAAGCGCTTTTTTCGCCTCATCACTGTGGTGTTGCTTCAAAAACTCAATAGTTTCGGACACACCTGCAAATGGCAATAGCTGAATATCCAAGCCACAAAAGGTATCGAAGTCAACCGTTTTTGCTTCCCATACCTTCAGGCAATCATTAACTTGATTTTGTAGCCCTAAATTTAAACAGGCAAGCATTAAATCTTCAATGGATATTTCGCCATTAGGTTGCTCTCTGAGAGCGATGAACTTGTCCAGTAAAGCTAAGGCGAATTCCCTGTTGCTGTTTTCTCTCGAATATGCAATTAACGCTTTACGTAAAACATTATCATTTTGAAATGCTGTTATAGTTTCAGCATTCAGATCATTTTCCATTTTGTAATGATCTAAAATCTCTTTCAATGTCATTACCTTAATTTACACATTTACAAGAAATTTTACAAGTGATATTTTACTCCAGGTTCTCAGTACTCATCAATACTGAAAATTAAATTCGGTAAATTCGTCATCAAAGCATTATAAGCCTCAGATGTTAAATATTAATTATACCCATCAAACGCCAATGCTCATATTCGGCTGGAACATTAATTTTGAATAACTTCGGCAATGGTAGCCTGCAACTATGATGCATAAATCAGGCTGGTGAGATTATAATAAATGGATACTAATACAAACGCTTCGCCAATTTTGCAAACCAAGCAGCACTTTGAAGTTCTCGACGGCTTGAGGGGGATTGCCGCTTTGGCTGTTGTAACGTTTCATTTTATGGAATGGATTTACACTAACCCTGCCAACAATTTTATTGGACATGGCTTTTTAGCGGTGGATTTCTTCTTTTGCCTTTCGGGATTTGTGATCGGGTACGCGTATGACGATCGTATAGCCAAGATGGGTATGCTCGAGTTCTTTAAATCGAGGATTATCCGGCTGCATCCATTGGTTGTTTTAGGATCCGTATTGGGTTTGCTGGCATTTCTGTTTGATCCTTTTGGCGGCCATCCTGAATTGTACAGCACCGATAAAATCATCCTAACCTTTGTTTGCTCAGTACTGCTTATTCCTTTACCTGTAATAGCCGACCGGGGCTTTAATCTTTTCAGTTTCAATGCACCGTCATGGTCATTATTCTGGGAGTATGTGGCCAATATGGTTTACGCACTTGTGCTTTATCGGCTTAGCCGCGGCTACCTGTTACTGTTAACTATACTTTCGGCGGCGGCTATTTGCTTCGTGTCTTACCATTCGGGCAATTTATTGGGTGGATGGAGCGGGCCGACCTTCTGGGACGGTAGCGCCCGGATATCCTATTCTTTTTTAGCAGGGCTTCTTATCTACCGTTCCGGCTGGATGATTAAAAATAATTTGGGATTTATTGGTATAGCCATATTATTGTTCCTGCCTTTTATTATGCCATTCTCGAAACTGAACTGGGTATCCGAACCATTGATAGTACTGTTCTACTTTCCCTTACTGATTGCTTTAGGAGCAGGTGCCGGTTTAGCACCTGGTTTAAAAAGCTTATGCTCGTTTCTGGGAAAAATCTCTTACCCCTTGTACATGACACATTATGCGGTGTTATGGATGTTTGGTAATTATTACATCAGCCATAAACCAGGCGCAACACAGCTGGCTTTCATCATTATAACCGGGCTAATTGTGTTGGTTGGGGCCGCCTACCTGGTAATGGTAGCTTATGATATCCCAGTAAGGAAGTATTTAAACCACAAGCGAAACAAAGGGATTGCTAAATAAACAGCTGGCACTATTTAAATTAACACAAAAAGCCGCCCCAAAGGGCGGCTTTTATGTTCAGAGCCTGATAAAAGACTGCTTATGAAATTGTTGTTTAAACGGTAAACCAGGCGGTACCGTTAGAGTAAAAGCGGTATACGCCGTAAGCAGAATTAATAGCTACTGGGTTTGAAGCGCCGTTTACGGTTCCAACAATAGTAATATTGTAAGTAGCTGCCGAACCCGACTCATCCTTTAACACAAAGTGCATACCGCTGAACGCTGATGCAGCACCTAAAGTAAACGCTCTGCTAGCGGTTAAAGAGGTATAGGCAACCAGGTAATCTGTAGCTTGCAAAGTTCCGGCTGCGTTGGCTATTGCCCGTCGGGTTTTCTTTTGCACCAGATCGGCCCGGTTAACAAATGCTGTAGTAGCTACTTGTGTGCTGTTGTCGCCGGCGAGTGGTGTAGGATAACGCGTAACGGTGTTACCGTCGCTGGCCTTACGGTAGGTTAATATAGCTTGCGCATTAGGGGCTACAATGTTAGCCGGCACAATCGGAAAACCGAAGGTAACATCATACCTGCTTGGCGCTCTGAAAATCGACTGGTCGTTTATAGGCACAACCGCCGCATCGCCGTCAATAAACAAATTAAATGTATTGCCGCCGGTTGCTGCTGCCGTGGTAACGCCTGTAGCACCTGTGCCCTGGGCTAGAACATAGCCGCCGTTAAACCGGTTGCCAATACTTTCGTTATTGGCAGTTCCATCAACATAAATCGGGTATTTCAGGTATTCAATGTCAACATGGTTAAATGTGTTGGCATTTGCGCCCAATAAGTAAACACCATAATACCCGGTAATGGCCTCCAAGTTATCAAACGTTAAGAGGTTAATATAGGTATACGGGTATGCAGTACTGCTAAGTTTTATAGCGGCATAAGGCGCGGCGTTACTGCCTGCACATCTTACAAAACCAAAATGGCTGTTTCCGTAAAAGGTAGTTGGGCTGTTGTTTTCGAGCAGTATACCGTCGTTGTCGCTACCTAAGGCATACAGGTGATCTACCTGTAAATCAAAAAAGTTTACGGCATGGAACGCAGCGTCGGTAGTGGAGTTTGATAATAGTGAAATATTATACAAAACGCCTCCAAACACCGAACACTCGTTGGCACCAGCATTAGACAAGAAAATACCCGATTTGGCCGCAGCACCGGTATAGATATGAAAATCATTAAAGGCAATGCTGGCTTTATTTTTAACCACAATGGCATGTTTGCCGGCAGTAGTTTGAATCAGTTGTGTACTCTTTCCCGATCCGCTGATTTTGAGTGATCCGTTTGGCGGGCTATCAGTGCTCCAGCCGGTTACAGTAAGTTCGTTGGACAGGCTGTATGTACCGGTAGTAATTTCAATGCTACCACCGTTACCTGTTGACAGGGTGTTGATAGCAGATTGGATAACGGTATAAGCGTCAGAGCCGGTAAATGTTGGTGATGTGCTAACACGTGGTGTTGCAGTAACGGTAGTTCCGTTAATACTAATAATGTAATCAGACATGATTTTATAATTTGGTTTTTAGTTTTTCAAGAGGCTTTCGCCTTTAAATGGATTTGCTAAATATTGCTTGATATAAGCGTAATGTATAGCTGGTGCTGTACCAGATATTGCCAAAGAAAGAGGCGGGTCACGCGATTGTGTTGCTGCTGCTTTGAAGCGCAACTGCTGATTTTTCATGATAGGAAGTGTTAATTGGTTAAAAGGTAGTTTTTGGGCAGACTAGGCTTATACAATGCGCAGTCGACTTGATAGCACGAATTCGATAGCAGGGACCGAAAAGCTATGCTACAAATATTAGCAAAAACAATACACAATGTGGTGACACAGCTATGTCAGTAGCTAAAGTTCTTTTTGAATACAGCGAGGGGCTATGAGGTAAGTCCATTTGTTGATGCTGACGGATGAGCTTTAAACAAGGTATCCCTAAGCCACTTGCAATCAACACCAAAACGTAAAAAACAGAAGCGCTTTGATTTGTAATACACTTCATATTAATGGATATTACTATCTTTCAACATGCAACACCGGGAGATTGAAAGCCCTAACGAACTGCGGGATGCCATACAAGGTTTTTGGTACACCAGCATTGACTTCGGAAAGCAACCATCAAACTTTGAAATTTTACCTGATGGCTATGCTGAAATTATATTCCTTTTCGGTAGCACTTGCAGCGTATCCGTTAATGGCGACCTGCAGCCTTTGCCATCTCCTTTTTTGATGGGGCTGCTTGGCCAGCCTGTTATTTTACACGCGCAAAACCTTGTGAAAGTTATTGGCATCAAGTGCTTTCCCTGGACGGTTAATGAATTGCTCGGGCTATCGTCAAGCCAGGGAGGTGTGCGCATTTTTGAACATCCCATTGCACAACTGCAGGCCACGCTCAATGGAATGATCGATGCCGGTGCAATTGATGAAGCGCTGACTGAAGTAAAACAATATTTTTTAAATGTAAGGGCAGGTATCAGCACCAATGGCATGCTATCTAAAGCCGGATCTGCCATGCGCAAAACCAATGGCACCATGCCCGTAAGCCAGGTAGCATCGGCAGCTCATGCTACGGTACGTACACTGGAGCGCAACTTCAAGCAATCATCTGGCTATACGGTGAAAGATGTATCGGGTTTGATGCGCTTTGAACAGGTGCGCAACCACTTATTATGTTATCCTGATACCAAACTCACCAGCTTAGCGCAGCAACTGGGCTATGCAGACCAAGCCCACCTGAGCCGGGAGTTTAAGCGATATAGTGGCACCACCCCGGCAGCTTTTGCACGCAAAGCAAAAAACGGCGAACACCCCATAGCAAGCAATTATGTCGCGTTTGTACAAGTCTAACACCGCGGCAATCCTGAATTTTGCATGGTATAATTAAACCATGCAAAACCATGTTACTTGTTAATAAAAAAGTTGCCATTATTGGTGCCGGGCCAGTTGGCCTTACCATAGCCAGATTGCTGCAACAGGAAGGCGCTACAGTTACCGTTTTTGAAAGAGATAAAGATTCGCAGGCAAGAATTTGGGGCGGCACGCTCGATCTGCACAAAAGTTCCGGACAGGAGGCTTTGAAAAAGGCCGGACTGCTGGAGAAATATTATGCCATGGCCATGCCGATGGGAATAACCATGGCTGATGAACAAGGCCGGGTTTTGTTCACTAAAAAGCCTACTCCCGAAAACCAATATGATAACCCGGAAATAAACAGAAACGAATTAAGAACTTTACTGCTTAACAGCTTAACGCCCAATACTGTTATTTGGAACAGCAAACTAACGGGCCTCAAAAAACACAACGAAAAATGGCTGCTGAGCTTTGAAAACCAACCAGATGCAAAAGCAGACTTTGTGATTGGCGCAAATGGCGGAATGTCAAAAGTAAGAAGCTACGTAACGGACACGGAGGTTGAAGATACCGGAACAGTAATTATACAGGGAGATGTGCCTCAACCTGAAATAAATTGCCCTGAGTTTTATGCACTGTGCAACGGTAACAGATTGATGACCGCACATCAGGGAAATTTGCTGGTTGCAAATCCTTACAATAACGGCGTGCTCACCTACGGTGTAATTTTTAAAAAGCCTGAAGAATGGGCTATCGAAAACAGCGTAGACTTTCGACATGCAGACAGCATCCGTATGTTTCTTTCCGGCAGGCTTTCTGCCTGGGATGATCGATATCAACAACTAATGCAGGCAACTGTTGCTTTTTGGGGCTTGCCTACAAGAAAGCTCCCTTTAAATAAACCCTGGAAGAGTGACCGCCCTTTGCCCATAACACTTATTGGCGACGCCGCACACCTGATGCCGCCCTTTGCCGGCCAGGGTGTAAATACCGGCCTGGTGGATGCCATGATTTTATCCGACAATCTTACCAACAAAAAGTTCGGAAGCATTGAAGCGGCCATTAGCGATTATGAACAACAAATGTTTGTGTACGCAGCAGCAGCACAACTCGAATCCAGCAAGAACGAGATTGAGATGCGCCAACCCGACTTTTCTTTTCAGAGATTGATTTTTTAATCATCCTTAAGCCATGCGTTTGTCGTGTTTGTACAAGCAATACGATGCTGCATTCCAGACATTTGTTCTCAGTCGTTTCATCATCATGAAATAAAAAACGTTTAAAAATGGATTTACTTACAGAAAAAAGAATACTCATTTCTGGTGCAAGTTTTGCCGGACTTTCAACCGCTTACTGGATGAATAAATTAGGTTATAAAGTAACCGTTGTTGAAATTGCTAATGGCCTTAAAATGGGCGGCACACCAGTTAACATCCGTGACAATACGGTAGGCATTGTTAAGCGCATGGGCATCTTTGAACAAATCAAAGCCAATAGGCTAAACCTGGAGCTATGGGAGTTTAAAAACGCTGATGATATTACAGAGGGCACAATGGTGCTGAAACAAGAGGGCGAGCCACATCCCGACGAAGAATCAGAAATTGAGCGGAATTTATTATTGAACATGTTATTTGATACTGTAAAAGATGACGTCGAATTTATTTTTGGCGAAAGTATAACAGCGCTTAACGAAACTGAAAATGATATACAGGTAACTTTTAAAAACGGATCACAAAAGTCATTCGAGCTGGTATTTGGCTGTGATGGCATCCATTCGGCAGTGAGAAAGATTTGGTTTGGCCACGAGGATAAATACATTCATTTTTTAGAGCAATACTTTTCAATCACCATTGTAAACAAGTTGCTGATCAGACAAAACACCGCACAAATGTACAACGTACCCAACAAGGCGGTAATGCTTAATGCCTATAACAATAAAACCGATATAATTTTTTGCTTCCGGACAGAAGAAGAAATTCCTTACAACTACCGTGACGAGGAGCAGCAACGCAATATCATCCTTGAAAAATTTACAGGAGAAAGCTGGAGAACGGCAGAGTTACTGGAAGAGTTAAAGCGTTCAAAAACATTTTATTTTGACAAGCTCTGCCAGATAAAAATGCCGTCATGGACCAAAGGCAGGGTGGCGCTGGTGGGCGATGCCGGTTATTGTGCTTCGCCAGCGGCAGGGATGGGTGGCTCACTGGCTATAGACGGAGCCGCCGCCTTGGCCGATGCCATGCAAAAGCATAATGGAAATTATAAAGCAGCGTTTCAGGAGTACAATACCACCTTTCGTCCGTTTATAGAAGAGGTTCAGGCAAACGCTGTGAACTTTGGTTTAGAGTCTTTGGTTCCAAGAACGGAAGAAGTAATTCGCAAACGAAACAAGGAAGGCTTTTAGCATCTTTTCATCAGGTTGGGGTTCGTAATTCGTTAAACTGCCAAACGAAAGGTGTGGCACGTGAGTGCATTACTACTACTGTTTTAAGCAGTAATTGCTAGTTTTTCATGATTAAAGATTTAAGTAATAGGTATTACTGGATTAGAGCGGTGTATTTATAAGTATAGTGCCGCTTAGTGGAGCATCATCCCGAGATAAGGCTGCGCTATAGCTATTAGCAAAGAATAAGCAAAGTGGTGACACGACTGTGTCGGTGTCTGAATTTTAGAGAATATCCAAATGGCTAAATGGAAATTTATTAATGTTACCAGATGAGTTTTAAATTGCCTTACCGGAGTTACACTTCAGACCAACCAAAAGTTAAACATCTAAAGCTTTTCATTTAAAATACTTTCTATATTAACAGTGCGAATAACCCCAAGAATGTAGGTCTGTAAACCACAAAAAAACGTAATTACACTACTAACTAATGGAAGAATATAAATTAGAATTAATAGGACATTTAGATATTTTCGTTGCTAATAAGGAAGACGAATGTGATGGTGAAACAGAAAAGTGGCAGGATGTATTGATACACGGCGACCCCGAAGGGCTAAAATCTTTTGCCAGACTTTTAATGAAAATAGCTGATATAAATCAAGACAGCATAGAAATGCTTCCGGTTGGAGCCAGAGAGCATATACATTTACAGCCAGATTTGGATATAAGTAAAAGCTCGGTAAATGTGATTGTAGGTAGAATTGATGCAAAGGGGACAGGTGCTTTTTATGATCGATACGTATCAAAATCTAAGTAAAAACACAGTATTAAGTGTACTGCGCTATGTGAAAGGAACAAGTATTCCATCACGCAAAAATGTTTGAAGTAACAGTACCCCCGCCTTAAAAGAGCAAAACGCATTTCTTTTCAGGAAAGGCGTTTTGCTCTTTTAATATCAACGTGTTGTTTAAACTTACCTCTCCACAACAGGAACAAGTTTAACTTCAGGGCGATAATACTGGTCATAAAACTGCTGTTTCGAATCTTTATACCGGGTTATAGCACCCAGCTTGTTCATCAGCTTAATATAATACCAAGCCATATCTACCTGGTAAGGTTTAAATCCGCTACGTGCGCTTTTAGGAAACAGGTGATGGTTATTATGCCATTCGCCAGCAACTATACCCGGCCACAACTGGTTTACCGATTTATCTTTTTTATTGAAATCAATGCCCTCGCGTTGTTTTTCTTTCCCTTTGGCATGGCCCTCGTAATTAAAAGTACGTACGCCAACAGCCCAAAAACCGGCAGCGCCAAATAAGGTACAAGCCAGTGCATGGCCGCCCATCAGGTAAAAAGCCAAGTACCAAAAGCCCCAGCTCAACACCCACGATAATACAGACCGGCCTGGGTTTGCATAAGATCCCCAGCGCAGGTATTGTGCATAAGTATTTGCTTTAATGCCGGTGTGTTTCATTAATGATTTTACCCGGCCGTAATCAGCCTCACTCAAATCCTTAGCTATAGGCTGGTGGTTTACGTCGGCCAAAAAGCAGTATAAAAAGCCGGCTTGCGCATTATAAGGATCACCGGGCTGATCCGACTTAGCGTGATGCACGTGATGCGAGATCACATAAATTTCTTCGGGAATTACGTTTACTGTTAAATTCTGGGTAAAAAAGCGCCAAAAATTGTTGCGAAACTTATAGGCCCCATGTGTGCAGTACCGGTGGTGCCATATGGTACCATGCGTTCCCATAATAATCATACTGTACAGAAATGCGGCAAGCAACATCCACAGGCTCATGAACTTAAACAGGAACAACAAAAAGAAAGGCATAAAACATAGTACCTTAAGCCAGCTGAAAAAGGGCAGCCAGTTTTTACCTGTTGCAAAGATATTGAGCCGTGAAAAAAATTCTTTAAAAATCTGCCCGGTGGTAGGCTTACTCAAATTGCCCTGTGCGTCTTTCCATCCATAAGCCGGGGGTTGTAAAACATGGTCTAAAAATGCCATTGGTTATATTTTTTATTTGATTTTTTGCGGAGCGGAAATAAGGAGAAGCTTATGTGATGTTTGCATGCAAAGGCGTTGTTTAACGTCGTTGATGCTTAGCATTGTAAGCAACAATGTACTTGAACCCATAGTTTAAAACAGTCTGGCTGTTCAATAACTGCTCTTCCTGATTCAGCGGTTGGTTTAATTTTGATTTTACTGATTGAAACACTTGCAGTAAATTTTCAGCATAGGGTTTCAAAACAACAGCAGGTTTATAATCTCTTTGAATACGGTGCCTATCCTCTTCAGTTACAATATCAAGCTCCCAGTTATCTTCGGGCTTAAAGCCGTTTTCATTAGCTGCATTCATCAAATCAAACAAGTACAAGCGGGTTTCATTTTCAATGGTTTGTTCTTTCATGTTATTGGGATTTGTACAGCACTGGTGTGGTAGTTATATGCTGTAAGTAATGCTTTTTGTAAAAAGCATTATGTTAGACGAGTACAAGATTGGAAATGCAGTGTTGTTATTCATTGCTGTTAGCTTGCTTAAATATCACCGATCAGCTAACTGGCAACGTCTAAGGGATTGTTTTTTGTAACTCACTAAAGATACATATTATTTACTGACATTTCCCTGACATATTAATATTTAATGGCTTTGCTGTTATTTAATAAATTTACGCCCAGCCTTGTATCTTTATTGTATAAGTTAAAACTCCTGTAACTTATATTTATTGCCCTTTCGAAATAAAATTCAATTTATTTCACCGAAAGTAAAAATATACCGATTATTAAGCCTACCTTGCCGACTTAGTAAATAATATAATGCAAAAAGAAGGAACAGTAAAGTTTTTCAACACCGAAAAAGGTTTTGGATTCATTTCACAGAGTGACAACACAGACGTATTTGTACACTCAACTGGCCTCATCGACGAAATTCGTGAAAACGACAGAGTAAGTTTCGATGTGGAACAAGGCCGTAAAGGTCTTAATGCGGTAAATGTTAAAGTAATTTAAATATCACTATATCACATAATCGTAAACACCTGCCTCAATTAGGCAGGTGTTTTTTGTTTATATAGGTTTCAATATAGTAGGATCAAGGCTTTTTTCTTTATAAGTTGGAGCATAATAAGAAGAAGCTAATAGTAACTCCAAAAGTTATAATTTAAGTAACTAAATTTGGTAAAACCTTTCCCACAGCCTCGTAAAGGCAGTTATTTCAACTTCCTAAAAATCAACCTATAGTTAATTAAGTTATTTTTATTGTAAACCATTTTGCAGGTTAAGCATTATCAATGTTAACATCAGATGCTGAAATGGAATATAATTTTACTGTCGTAGCAATAGGATCATCCGCCGGCGGCTTGTCGCCCTTAAAAGAAATCATTTCGCGGATACCCAAAGGTACCAATGCCGCTATCGTGATTGTATCACATCTCTCAACGCAATACAAAAGCCGTTTACACGATTTGCTTGCCAAGGTAAGTGAACTGGAAGTAGTTAAAGCCGTAGACCAGACACGGCTTGAACCCGGAAAAATATTTGTTATGCCCGAAGGTAAAATGATGACGGTAGCTAATGGCAACCTCGTATTGCGCGACAGGCTCCCTTCGGAGAAGATAAACAAGGCTATTGATATCTTTTTCAAATCGTTGGCTACGGATGTTAAGGATAAGTGTATAGGCATCATCCTATCCGGCGCAGGTTATGATGGGCTTGAAGGCGCAAAGCAAATCGAAGCAAATCAAGGCATTATTATAGCACAAGATCCTGATACGGCACAGTTCCCTTTAATGCCCAGTTCATTGATTGCCAATAATGATCCTAACTTTGTACTAACCCCCGAAGCTATTGTTAGTAATATATTAGACAAGATACAGACATTAAACACCGATTAAGCAAGAGTTTCAATTGGCAATTTGCTGTCCGTTTACCTAACTTGCCGTCTTTTCAGGAAACTTAAAAGGCCGGGTTATGGATCAACAGCAAATTTTGGATTACTTAACGCAAAACAACATCCATCACGTCAAATTTGCTTTTGCAGATATTGACGGCATACTGCGTGGTAAAGTAATCCATATTCAAAAGTTTATTGCCGGTTTGGAACAGGGCTTCGGCTTTTGTGACGTGGTTTTTGGCTGGGACAGTAATGACCAGGCGTATGATAATGTAAACATTACCGGCTGGCACACCGGCTACCCCGACCGCCCCAGCCGCATTGACCTGGCTACCTTCCGTACCATACCGTGGCAAAACAATATTCCTTTTTTTATAGCCGATTTTAGCGGCCCAGGTAACGAGGATGTTCCCTGCCCCCGTACCCTGCTTAAACGCATAACGCAGCAGTGTACGGATATGGGTTACCATCCGGAGTTTGCACAGGAATTTGAATGGTTCAATTTCAGCGAAACGCCTAAAACGCTGGCACAAAAATCATACATCAACCCCGAGCCATTAACGCCCGGCATGTATGGCTATTCTCTGCTGCGCTCATCACAACAAAGCGATTTTTACTATGCCTTGGTAAACCAACTGGAGCAGTTTAACATTCCAATTGAAGGCCTGCATACTGAAACCGGCCCGGGCGTGTACGAGGCTGCTATTATTCATGACCACGTATTGGCCGCGGCCGATAAAGCTGTGCTTTTCAAAAATGCGGTAAAAGAAATTGCTTCACAGCACGGCATTATGGCTTCATTTATGGCCAAGTGGAATGAAAGCCTGCCGGGATGCAGCGGCCATGTACATCAAAGCCTTTTTAGTACAAACCAATCCACCAATCTTTTTTATAACGAGGCAGACCCGCTGCACATGAGCGATTTAATGAAGCATTATGTGGCCGGTCAGCTTTACTGCATGCCGCATATATTACCCATGTATGCCCCTACCATAAACAGTTATAAGCGTTTGGTAGAAGGTGCCTGGGCGCCTACTACGCTTACCTGGGGTGTAGATAACCGCACTACGGCACTGCGTGTACTAAGTTCGTCACCAAACTCAGCCCGGTTAGAAACCCGCATACCAGGTGCTGATAGTAACCCTTATCTGGCTATGGCTACCGCATTGGCTTCGGGCTTGTATGGCATTAAAAATAAGCTAACTTTACCATCCCAGCCTGTTCAGGGCAACGGTTATCTTGATAAAAGCAACGGCACTTTGGCGGCAAACCTGCTGGAGGCTGCTATGGACATGCAAAATTCGCCCATCGCTAAAGAGCTGTTTGGCGAAAGCTTTACCCGGCATTTTACCCAAACCCGCATCTGGGAATGGCAGCAGTTTAGCAAGCAGGTAACCGACTGGGAACTGAGAAGATATTTTGAAATTATTTAACCGCAACCAATAGGTTAAATCAAACCAATTATGGACCAAGAATTAAGTTCGCTTATTATTCGTAAAGCCTGGGAGGGCTACGATGCCTCCAAGGTGATACGGCGCATTGACGATATCAGCGCCAATGTGTCTACCAATTTCGTTTTCCGCATTACGTTTGAAGATGACGATATCATCATCGCTAAACTATCCAACTTTGGCAAGCACGAGTATTTTAAGGAAGATCATCGTATTATTCACAGCTTATCCAACAACTTACTATACCCGTACGAAAACTTTTTAGCTAAATCGCTCCTCAAAAACAACCGGGTTTATATATACCGCTACCGCCAGGGTAAAGCCGATGCCTGGGTAGTATTTTATAATCCAACCCGCATACAGGAACGGCTGCCCCGCCGGTTGGATGAGCATCATATCCGCAAAATGGCGCAACAGATGGCCAAGTTTCACAAAGCCTGTTCAAGGGCCAGCAAAGTGTTGCCCAAGTCGTCAAAAACCATGCGTACGGATATCAACATATTACTGGAACAATTACAGGAAGACGAAAGCCAGTTTGGTACCCGCAGCCAGGCCGACCTGATTAAATATCATTGCAGCCAGTTTGTAAAAAACCGCCTGCAATATAACCGCCCCGAGTTTGAAAATATACCGGTATTTATTGACTGGAACATTGGCAACTTTTCGGTAACTGATAAGTTGGAATTGTACTCGCGCTGGGATTATGACTGGTTTAGGATGAGTACCCGCATGCTCGATTTTTACTTCTTCAGCCGGGTGGTATCTGATGCCGGTGATCGTACGGTGTTCAGCTACCTGATTACAACCATGATGGAAGACCGCTTTATTTTATTTTTGCAGGAATACCACAAAATAAACCCGCTGACCGTAAATGAGCTACGCTTTTTAAAAGAGGCTTACCGATTTTTTATTCTCAATTATGTAATTAAAGACGGTAAGCACTTTTTTCATGAACATTATGCAGCCAAATTACAACAGGAAGCATATGACATTTACCTGCCCTCTGTTGACCGGGATTTTAACTCCGACGTATTGATTAAAGCCCTTGATTTAAAAAATTAAAACACATTTTATACAGCACTGCCTTTAATACATAATGATAGCAACTACCGATTTCAAAAGCGTAATTGACCAATACCAGGTTATCTTTTTTGACTCATTTGGCGTAATTAAGAACTACAAAGGACTGGTACCCGGCATTGAAAACACCTTTGCCTACCTGGAAGAGCAGCAGAAAGATTATTACATTGTTACCAATGATGCATCCCGCAGTCCGTTGCAATTGGCACATTCGTTCAACAAATTGGGATTGGATCATATTACGCCCGATAAAGTAATATCATCGGGCATGCTGGCCAAAGAGTATCTTGATTTGAAAGTAAACGACGGCATAGTGGCTTTCCTGGGTACGCCTGATTCTGCCCATTACCTGGACAGTTCGGGCCTGCATGTGTTGCCTTTGAGCGCTATCAACGATGATAATATAAGCCAAGTAAATGCCCTGGTGTTTATGGACGACGAAGGCTTCGATTGGTTTCAGGATTTGAACAAGGCCGTTAACCTGCTGCGCAAACGCAGTATCCCGGCCATTGTAGCCAACGCCGATGATGCCTATCCTATCAGCAAACAGGATGTATCAATTGCCATTGGCGCACTGGCAGGCATGATTGAACGTATCACCGGCAAAAAGTTTATCCGCTTTGGTAAACCCGATTCGCAGATGTTCACTTTTGCTTATGAACTGGTACGCCAAAGCCGCAGCAGTGTAAACAAAAAAGACATTTTGATGGTGGGCGACACCCTGCATACCGACATTTTGGGCGGCAATAAATTTGGCCTGGATACCGTGCTGGTATTTACCGGCAACACATTGCACCATGATGCCGAAACGCACATTAATGCTACCGGTATACTACCAACGCATATATGTGAAAGCGCCGTGGTTTAATGCATCTCTATAGCATTAAAGCGACATAATAACATGCAGCACCTCGTCAAATGCACGATATATTTTCCGCAAAGTTTCGGGATCAATAATTCCGTAATTAATGCTTAATTCAAGTGTAGGCAGTTCGGTATCCGTACCTTCCAACTGGCGGTTATGGATACCCATATCAAAGTCATCGAGTGAGGCAAATACGGCACGTACTTCGGCATCTTCAAAAACACGTCGCACCAAGGTCTCATCGCTGGCCTTTATAATAACATGCCCGTCCAGATCGTCATAGCCGGTTTTTACATCCTCCATGCCAAAAAACTTACCTATCTCATCAATAAAATCAACATCATGTACGCCGAACCTGAAATCGTGCGCTATACCTACAGGTGCCTTGAGCTCAGTTATCTCATAGCCTCCCTCAAAACCTCCACCTGGATCAATATCAATTGTTAAAATTACTTGCCGGCCAGATTGATTGATCAACACCTCATAATTTAAAACATCATCATCAGCTAAATCGGCTTCTATAACCGGCCATATTTCCTGTTCTGTAGTTCCGGTAACAGTCTTTATATTTTTCATAAGCATCGGTTTACCATCACAACATTTGTTTCGGGCATTATGTTCATAACAGATAAAAATGCATGAGCATTAAATATTTAACATTCACCAAAACATATTTAGCAATTAAAATATTCATAGCAAATACAGATACCTATAACTTCACAGCAAGTTAACACAGCGTGTCTATAAACCATTGTTGTTATACTAAACTGTTATACTTTAATGAAGATAACTTTTACCTGCTTAATATTTATCCTGATAGCGTTCAATTGCCTCACTGTGAGCGCCCAAGTTACTGATAGCGCCCGGCTGGATTCTACGGAACACATACTGGAAGTGCCGGATACCGTAAAGCATCTGGAAAGCAAGTTTGTATCCTTTATTCCACCAGCTGTATTTATCGGCTATGGTTTTTCATCGTTCCTGATTAAACCTATCAGGCGGGTTGATTATAGTGTATATAACGATATGCAGAAAGATCATCCCAATTTTTCAAGCAAGTTTGATAATTATTTCCAGTTTGTACCTGTAGTTACGGTTTATGCACTCAACCTTGCCGGGGTAGCAGGCAAAAACAGGTTTATTGACCGTACTGTACTTTATGCTATGTCTGAGGCGATACGTTCAGGTTCGGTAAGCGTACTAAAAAAGGCCACCCATCGCACCCGGCCCGATCCTTATAACCGCCAGTCATTCCCATCGGGCCATAGCAGTACGGCATTTGCCGCAGCTGAGTTTATGGCGCAGGAGTATGGCGAACTTTCGCCGTGGTATGGTATATATGCCTATACTTTTGCAACAGCCACCGCTATATTACGTGTTTACAATAACGACCACTGGTTTAGCGACATTATTGCCGGTGCAGGCTTTGGTATCCTATCAACCAAGGCGGCTTACCTTATTTACCCGCTGTTCCGCAATAAGTTGTTTCATGATAACAAAGACAGCAATAAGAGCACTTTGCTTATTCCAACCTATCATGATGGCATGGCAGGCTTCTCATTTGTAAAAACATTTTAAAAATCCGTAAAAGCAAACTACAGCTTTAAAATAATCCCTTACTTTAACATCCGCTTATCATTTACTTATGGATGTTGAACAAATACGCCTGCAACAGCACTATGCCGGGCAGGCCAACTGGCTAAAGTGGGGACCCTATTTATCTGAACGCCAATGGGGTACTGTACGCGAAGATTACAGTAGTAACGGCGATGCCTGGAACTATCTGCCTCATGATATGGCCCGCAGCAAAGCTTACCGCTGGGGTGAAGAAGGTATAGCTGGCTTTAGCGACGACAAACAACTACTTTGCGTAAGCCTGGCTTTATGGAACGGCCGCGACCCCATTCTGAAAGAACGCCTTTTTGGCCTTACCAATAACGAAGGTAACCACGGTGAGGATGTGAAAGAACTTTACTATTACCTGGATAGCACACCTACGCACAGCTACTGCAAAATGCTGTACAAATATCCGCAGCAAGCCTTTCCATATAGCTGGCTGGTTGATGAAAATAAACGCCGCGGCAAGCTTGATCCTGAATTTGAACTGATTGATACTGGCTTGTTTGACCACGACGCCTATTTTGACGTATTCACCGAATATACCAAGCAGGGCGAAGAGGATATCCTGATCAGGCACACGGTTTATAACCGGGGCAATGCCGAAGCTGATATACATGTATTACCCCATATATGGTTTCGCAACACCTGGCTCAAAGAAGGTGTAAAGCCCCAATTGTTTTATCATGGTAATAATTGCGTACGCCTGCACTCGGCGGAATTAGGCGATTACTATGCTTACGCTGAAACTGGCGCTCAGCCCTTATTTACCGAGAACGAAACCAATACGCAGCGGCTTTACAATGTACCTAATGCCACGCCCTATGTGAAGGACAGCATCAACAACTATGTTGTTCATAATCAACCCACTGGCATTAACCCTAACAACCAAGGTACTAAAATGGCCTTTTGGTATAAGTTTACTGTACCTGCCAAAGGCAAAGTAGTTATCCGCTTAAGGCTAAGCCGCCAAAAGCAGGAAGCTGCCTTTGAAGGGTTTGACGCAATAATAGACCAGCGCCAGGCCGAGGCTGATGCATTTTATACTGAAAAGCAAAAACAGGTAACCAACCATGATGAAAAGCTGGTACAACGGCAAGCCTGGGCCGGCCTGTTATGGAGCAAGCAGTACTATAACTACAATTTAAAGCAATGGCAGGATGGCGACGCGGGTAACCCGCCACCGCCACCCAACAGGCGCAATTCGCGCAACCGCCATTGGATCCATTTTGTGGCCGAAGACATCTTATCAATGCCCGACAAATGGGAATACCCCTGGTTTGCCGCCTGGGACCTGGCCTTTCACTGTATTGCCTTTGCGCCTGTTGATGCCGAGTTTGCCAAAAAGCAGTTGCGCCTGCTGGTGGGAGCCAACTACATACACCCTAACGGACAGCTGCCTGCCTATGAGTGGGATTTTAGCGATGTAAATCCGCCCGTACACGCGCTGGCAGCCTGGCGGGTGTATAAAACAGACCGTGCCGCAACAGGTAAAAGCGACACGCTGTTTTTGGAGGAGATCTTTCAGAAATTACTGCTCAATTTTACCTGGTGGGTAAACCGTAAGGATAGTGAAGGGAATAACATTTTTGAAGGCGGCTTTTTAGGTTTGGACAACATCGGCATTTTTAACCGCAGTGCCCCGGTACCTGGCGGTGGTTTGCTGGAACAAGCCGACGGCACCAGCTGGATGGCCATGTACGCACTCAACATGATGCGCATAGCCATGGAACTGAGCCTTACCAACCCGGCTTATGAAAGTATGGCCATTAAATTTGCCGAGCACTTTTTATACATTGCAGGCTCACTGGCCAGCCTGGGTAATAATTCCGGCTTGTGGGACGACGAAGATGGTTTTTATTATGACCTGCTTCGTAGAAGTGATGGCAGCAGTGATCGGCTGCGCCTGCGTACCATGGTAGGGCTGGTGCCCATGTTTGCCACCATCGTATTTGATGAAGCCAAGTGGGAAAGTTTGCCCGGCCTCATTGAGCGGCTTGATTGGTTTATGCGCCAACGCCCTGACCTGGTTGCATTGGTAAGCCGCTGGAAAGACACCCAGGGCGACCAGCAACACTTGTTTTCGCTGCTGCGTGGACACCGCATGAAACTGTTGCTACGCCGAATGCTGGATGCTGCCGAGTTTTTATCTGATTATGGTATCCGGTCGGTATCTAAAGTGTACGAGGCAAAGCTGTATGAGTACGAGTTGAACGGCGAGGATTACTCCGTTAAATACCTGCCTGCCGAAAGCGACTCGAGCATGTTTGGCGGCAATAGTAACTGGCGCGGCCCTATATGGATGCCAATGAACTACCTGCTTATTGAATCGCTTTACCGCTTTCATGAATATTATACTGATGATTTTAAGGTGGAGTACCCAACAGGCTCGGGGCAATACAGTACGCTGGCTGATATTGCCGGGGCGTTAAGCGGCCGGTTAAAAAACATATTTCTGCGCAACCAACAGGGCGAGCGCCCGGTATTTGGCGGCCATCCCAAGCTGAACCATGATGAGCATTTCAAAGATTATATTCTGTTTTATGAATACTTTCATGGCGATACGGGTAAAGGCCTCGGTGCAAGCCATCAAACCGGCTGGACGGCCCTGATTGCCGTTATGAAATAAAAATTTAACTGTGCAGCAAACCAATAGCGTATTGGGTGTTTAATTGATAACAGAAATATCAATCACTATGAATCGTTTTGAAAACAAAGTGGCTTTAGTTACCGGCAGCACCCAGGGCATCGGCGCAGCCTGCGCTATCCGTTTAGCATCTGATGGTGCTGACATTATATTAAACGGACACTCGGAACTGGACGAGCGCGGCGAAGAACTGATTAAGCAAATAACTGATATGGGCAGACGCGCTACTTACCTGCAAGCTGATGTAAGTAAAGTAACCGATGTAACCAAATTGATAAACGACGCTGTTGCCTCCTTTGGCCAGCTGGATATACTGGTGAACAATGCGGGAGTGGAAAAGAACCACGATTTTTGGGACGTAACAGAGGAAGATTACGACTTTGTAATGGACACCAACTTGAAAGGCGTATTTTTTGGCATACAGGCTTTTGTGAAGTACTGCATGAAAGAAAAACGTAGTGGTGTAATAATCAATATGAGTTCGGTACACGAAGAAATTGTGTTTCCGCACTTCGCAGCTTATTGTACCAGCAAGGGCGGCTTAAAAATGCTTACCCGCAACCTGGCTACCGAACTGGCCCCGTTTAATATCAGGGTAAACAACGTGGCTCCCGGCGCCATCTCAACACCTATCAATAAAAAGCTGGAAGAAGATCCTGAACTGATGGAAAATGTACTGAAAAACATTCCACTACGCAAAATGGGCAAACCTGAAGATGTGGCCGGACTGGTAGCCTTCCTGGCGTCGGACGATGCCACTTATATTACCGGTTCTACCTACTTTGTAGATGGTGGGTTAACTTATCATTACGAGGAACAATAATTTAACTATAGCCTGTGCAGGTAAACACTATATTACTTGCACAGGCTATTTATCATCTTCTTGAAGTTTGCGATAGTCTTCCGGGGTATCGATATCAATACTGCCTTCGGGAAATGGAATTACTGTAACCTGCTGATGATATTTCATCAGTAACTTCTTAGCTCCCTCCTGCCCTTTTAGCACCAATAAGTCGTCAAAATACGCGTTACCAAACAGCACCGGCGCACCTAAGGTGCCCTGGTAAGCACAGGCTATTATACTCTTTTCGTCAACTTGGGCTGTAATCATTCGGCTTAGCAAATCTGTGCTTACAAATGGCTGATCACAAAGCATCAATATGGCGCTTTTTACCTGTGCCCCTTCGATTTGTAAAGCTTTAATACCGGAATGAATAGATGAGGCCATGCCTTGCTGCCAGTCCTTATTTAAAACTTGTTGTACAGGCTCAACAGCAATATCATTTTGTATTTGTTCTGCGTTGGCACCTAACACAACTATTACTTGGTTAGCTTTACTATGGGCTGCAGCTTTCACTGCATTTGCTAACAGCGTACTCCCTTCATAAACCAGTTGTTGCTTTGGCTGCCCCATGCGTGATGAGGAACCTGCAGCGAGAATTATAATAGCAGTCATACTGCTTGATCTTGGCTGGTCGATGTTTCCTCTGCTACTTCATGGGGCAGATCCTGATGCATGGCGGCATTTCGCTTACGCAAGGATTGGCCATCTTTACGCTGCAATACTGCCTGAATTTCGGATACTATGGATAGGGCTATCTCCTCCGGTGTTTCGGCACCAATGTCTAAACCGGTAGGCCCATAAATACTTTCCAGTTGTGCTGGCGTAATTACCTGTCCTTCATCCTGCAATTCATCCAGCATGCGTTGCAGTTTCTTTTTCGGCCCCAAGCTGCCTACATAGGTTAACTGCAGGGGCAACAATTGGCGCAGCATCGCCAGATCGTAATTGTAATTGTGCGTCATGAGCACAACAGCCGTACGACTATCCATGTGCAATTGCTTTAGCGCCTCATCGGCCTTGGCCAACAGCATTTTTTTAGCTGATGGAAAACGGGCAGCTACGGCATAATTAGCCCGGCCATCAACCACCGTAATATGCCAACCTAAAACGGCAGCCATTTGTACCAGCGGTATGGCATCATTACCCGCACCAAAAACAATAAGCAATACGGCAGGTTTCAATAATTCTATAAATCCAGTCAACTCTTTATCAGCAGCATAGGTTTTATTAACCGATTTGCCAGACCGCAATACGGCAGCAGCATCTTCTTCAATCACGTTGTTGAGCTCGGTAATTTCGCATAAGTTCAAATGTTCTTCATCACTATAAAACAAACAGGTACCCGGCTGTGCCCCCTTTCGATCAGTTAACGAGAACAGGGTAACCACCACTGCGTTTTGCCGTTTACGCAAAAACTTTTTAAACAGATTAATTGGATGATGAGGCTTATCAGCAAAGATGGGCTCAATCAGGATGTGTATAATACCGTTGCAGCCCAGTCCTACGCCTAACTTGGCATCGTCATCATCGGTGGTATCATAAGTTACCAGCATGGGTTGCTGCTGCGCCATTACCAACCGGGCTTTGCGCAGGGCATCTCCTTCCAAACAGCCGCCGCTAATTGCACCGGTCAGCTGGCCGTCTTCAGTAACCAGCATGCGGGCTCCGGCCCGCCGGTATGAGGAGCCTTCAACCTGCACTACGGTAGCCAAAGCGGTTTGCAGGCCCTGCTGCTGCGCAACATCAAAAGCCCGTACAATATCTTCCAGTTCTTTCATAAGCGATGTGTATACAACAATAAAAAGCAACTAAGGTTGAGTTATCCTTAGCGGGCATACAAGAATATCACATATTCAACTCAATATCATAATTAAATCTATAAACAACTACATTCCCAAAATCTGTTAGCTTAGTACCGTTCAAAATCATTCGCACACCCCAAATATATGTCGTTAAAAGGCGCCGTTAAACACGGCAAAAAATTTCAGAACCTGATACATACCGATCCCGGCGGGCTTAATATTATGCTGCCCATTTTACGGGAATACCTTACCAACAAGGCAGAAAACACGCCCAAAAACCCCATCGGCCCTTTCACCACCGATGCCGCTGTATACCAAACGCCGCCAGCCAGCGGACTGCGTGTTACCTGGATGGGGCACTCCAGCCTGCTGATAGAAATTGACGGCAAACGCCTCCTTACCGACCCAGTTTGGAGCAGCCGTGCATCCTTCACCCAGCTGGCTGGCCCCAAGCGCTTTTACCCGGCGCCACTGGCCCTGGCCGATTTGCCGCCGCTGGACGGTATACTGATCTCGCACGATCATTATGACCACTTTGATGAAAACACTATTCGCGCACTGGCACCTGAAAATATACCGTTCTACTGCTCATTAGGCGTGGGGCAGTACTTGGAAGCCTGGGGCGTGGCCAAACACCTCATCCATGAAATGGATTGGGGCGATGTGGATCAATTAGGTACCGATTTTACCATCACCACGGCTCCGGCGCGCCACTTTGCCGGCCGCAGTTTAGGCAACCGTAATGAAACGCTCTGGTCATCATTTGTATTGAAAGGTCCGAAGCATAATGTTTACTTTGGTGCCGATTCGGGTTGGTTCGATACATTTTATGAGATTGGCGAGGCTTATGGCCCCTTTGACCTGACCATACTGGAAATTGGCGCCTACGGCAAATACTGGCCCGATATACACATGGGCCCCGCCAATGCCACACAAGCGCACCTCGCTTTAAATGGCAAGCAAATGATGCCAATCCACTGGGCCACTTTTAACCTGGCCCCGCATGCCTGGTACGAGCCTATTGAGAAATTACTGCCCCTAGCCGATGAAAAGCAAATTACCCTATTTGTACCCGAACCCGGCCTGCCCACCGAAGTAACCGGCGAGCAGTTGAATTCGGGCTGGTGGAAGAAGTATAGGTAGATAGCCCCAAACCCTCCCCGGCAGGGAGGGCTTAAAACACTTGTCCTCTTGTATTAGCGATGAAGAAGGTGACCTATGGTCAGTTATCTGCATCTCTAATATAAGAGGACATTTTTATAATACCAATTTGTAACTATGTGTATGCATAGCAAAAGCCCTCCCCTGCCGGGGAGGGTTTAGGTGGGGCTACTTTACAACACCTCTTTAATATGCTTATAGTTCGATTTAATGGTGTCCCACACCTCGCCCATCTGACCGTTCAGTATCAGTTTGGACATGGCTAATGACATACCGGCCATTTGCCCAAACTCTACTTTTGGCGGCATGGCCAAAGCATTGGGGTCGGTAAGCACCTCGATCAGCACGGGGCCATTGTACAAAAATGCCTCGCGCAAGGCCTGCTCCACCTGATCTGGATCGTTTACTTTAACACCTTTAATTCCCATCGCCTGTGCAACCAGTGCAAAATCGGGGTTCTGCATATCGGTTTGCCAATCGGGCAGCCCGGCAACTTCCATTTCCAATTTTACCATACCCAACGAGCGATTGTTGAATACCACGATTTTGACAGGCAGTTTGTATTGAACAATGGTCGACAAATCGCCCAGCAGCATAGACAAGCCACCATCGCCAGCCAGAGCGATTACCTGCCTGTCGGGACAAGCCAGCGCTGCCCCTATGGCCTGCGGCATAGCATTGGCCATAGAGCCGTGATTGAATGACCCAATCATGCGGCGCTGACCGGTACCTCGAATATAACGTGCGCCCCAAACGCAGCACATACCTGTATCAACTGTAAAAATGGCATCCTGATTGGCTAACCTATCGATGGTATTAGCCACAAACTCGGGGTGAATGCTATTTTGGGTTCCTTTATCGCTTACATAAGTTTGCAAGTTTTCTTTAACGTGGGCATATAATTTAAGCTGCCCCTGTAAAAAGTCATCATCCGTTTTTTGTGGGATGAGTGGTAACAGCGCCTGCAGGGTATCTTCCACCTTGCCGCACAACCCCACATCCACCTTAGCACGGCGGCCTATACGCTCCGGCTTTATATCTATCTGCACAATTTTGCAGTCCTTTGGCATAAATTGCTCATACGGAAAATCGGTACCCAGCAAAATCAGCAAATCCGCCTCGTGCATGCTGTGATAAGCCGATGGCAAGCCCAGCAGACCTGTCATCCCAATTTCGTTCGGGTTATCATGCTGCACAAACATCTTTCCGCGGAATGAATAGCCCACCGGTGCATGTATGCGCTGCGATAGCTCCACCACCTCGTTGTGCGCGTTGGCACAGCCTATCCCGCAAAATATGGTGACTTTTTCGTTCTCATTTATCAACGCTGCCAGGTTATGCAGATCGCGGTCGGACGGACGAATAACCGGCTCCGAGAAATAGTTACGCGTAGCAGATGGCGTTTCTACCGCATCCATCTCGGTAACATCACCAGGCAGACCCACTACCGATACGCCCTTTTTACTGATGGCATGTTGTATACCGGCTTGCAACATGCGGGGCAGTTGGGCCGGGGTAACAGCTATCTGGTTGTAATGGCTGCAATCGTCAAACAGCTTTATGGTGTTGGTTTCCTGAAAGTACTCCGTACCATACTGGTGCGACGGACAGGTTGAGGCCAGCGCAATAACCGGCGCGCCCGAGCGGTGGGCATCATACAACCCGTTTATCAGGTGCACGTGGCCTGGTCCGCTACTACCTGCGCAGCAGGCAATACCCAGTAGTTCGGCCTCGGCAGCTGCGGCATAGGCACCGGCCTCCTCGTGCCTTACGTGTACCCATTGTATCTGGTTATCGCTGCGCCTTACCGCATCATTTACATGATTTAAACTATCTCCCGTTACCGCATATATTCTTTTTACGCCGGCATCAATGAGCATTTCCACTACCTGCTCCGCTACTTTTTTTGCCATACTATTTCTGGTTAATGTTTACTGTGTTTAAATCATAACCTGATTAAAAAGAGGCTGTTTTTATTTATTAAACAAAGGATACCTTTATTACAAATGGGTGAGGAAATTAAAAACGTTCAGCTGAAATTTTCGTGTCCGGCCAACTGGGATAACATTCTTGATTCTGAAGGCGGCCGGTACTGCGATACATGCCAGAAAAAGGTATACGATTTTACAAACAGCAAAGCTGAAGAGTTTCAGCTTTGCTGGCCGAGAAACAACATGGCGTGTGCGGCCGCTTTACGCGTGAACAAATGCACGTGCAACCTGTAGTGTTGCCGCTTTGGAAAAAATGGCTATCGGCAGCAATGGTGCTGATAGGGTTTAATTATTGGGGAGGTAAGGCCGTTGCACAACATAAAAAGATAGACAAGGCTGCGTACAACATACAAAGCCAAACAAAATTTGAAAAATTTATTACAGGTGAAGTTCAGACCAATGATTCTTCTCGCAAACCATCAACTAATCAAATTTTCAGCGGTGCTGACGTTGATCATGAGCCTGAATTTCCAGGAGGCATAAGTCGATTTTACTCATTTATAGCCAATGGTCTACATATTAAAGAAGACTTTTCAGGAAGGATTATTGCAAGTTTTGTTGTAGAAAAAAAAGGAAATTTAGCAAATTGCCAAATTGAGAAAGGAGGTCCTCCTTCTATAAATCAGGAAGTGTTAAAACTAATCAGCACATCCCCTCAATGGAAGCCTGTAATACGTAAAGGCAAGAAAGTAAGAGTTCAATATTATGTACCAATAATTATCAATTAAACAACATACCCTCCGTTTTCAATCTTTTCTGCACATCCTGTTTATAGTTACGGCCAATGGGCAGTTCGTGACCGCCAACTTCTACAACACCAGCATAAAATGCCTCTATTTTGGATAAGGCCACAATGAAGGAACGATGTATGCGCACAAACCGCCGCTCGGGCAGCATCTCTTCCAAAAAGCTGATTCTTTGCTTACTGATGTATACATGGTTGTGCGCTACCACTTTCACATAGTCGCGCAGGCTCTCAATCCACAAAATATCATTGATGTTGATTTTAATCGTTTTGCGCTCCACCTTCAAATACAAAAAGGCTTCGGTATCGCCAACCGGCAACGCAGGGGTTAACATGGCCGAAGGCTTGTGGTCGTTTAGCCGGTAAACTTTATCTACTGCCTGCATAAAGCGCTCAAGTGATATTGGCTTAAGCAGGTAGTCAACCACGTTTAAATCAAAGCCATCCAATGCATATTCGCCGTAAGCAGTGGTAAATATTACCTTAGGCGGATGCTTGAGGCTGCGTAAAAATTCGGTACCGTTCAAGCCCGGCATCTTAATATCCAAAAACATCAGGTCTACCGGCTTTTGCTGCAGCAGTTGAAATGCCTGTATAGCGCTGTTGCACCGCCCGGCAATTTCCATCTGGCTAAAGTTACCCAGATAGTTTTCGATTACCTCAATGGCATGGGGTTCGTCGTCAACAATTATGGTTCTTATTTTCATGCTACGATCAGGTTAGGTTCCGGCTTGTGCTCGGTTTGCAAAGTAAGCTCTAATACTACTAAAAAGGCATCTTCATCATCCAGCACTTTAAGTTGATGGGCGGATGGGTATAATAAATCGAGCCGCTTACGTACATTTTGCATTCCGATATGCCCATGATGCTTTTGCGCAGCGGCAGCGGCATTTTCTGGTTTACTATTGGACACTTTCATCTTCAGGCGGGTACCCTCAACATGCAAGTCAATACTTACCCATGCCTCGCCAACCGTATCACTGGCACCATGCTTAAAAGCATTTTCAATAAAAGTAAGCATAATCAGGGGGGCTATCTGCTTGTTCTGTAAATCGCCTCTGATGTAAAAATTTAAATCCAACCGTTCTTCATAGCGCAGTTTCTCCAGGCTCACATACTGTTGCAGCATCAATACTTCTTTCTGCAAGTTTACCTGCTCGGTATTACACTCATACAGCATATAGCGCAACAGATCCGAAAGCCCCAATACCACTTGCGAGGCCTTTGATGAATTAGTTAGTGTTAACGCATACAAGTTATTAAGTGTATTAAAAAGAAAGTGCGGATGAATTTGCCCTTTTAACGCATTCAACTCGGCCTGCAAGGCTGCTTGCTTACGCTCATACCACAGCTTAAACATTTTAATAACTACTGCCACCCAGATAATCATATTCATGGCTTTAAAGGCATTGATAAAGAACACCATATCAAGCAGCCTGCTTAAAACGGTGGCTTTAGCCATCTCAATGCGGTCCCAGTCATCCATAGGCAAATGCTGAATGATGTATGGATTAGCAACATATATATCAAGCAGCCGACTAAGCAGGGTAATGACAAACATCACCACAAGTAAATAACCTGTAAAGCGCAGGTACTTGCCGGTAAACAAAAAGCGGGGTATCAGCCAGCTGGCAACGGCATAGTAATAGGCCATATGCAGCGGCGTGTAAAACAGATTGTTGCGAAACGCTATCCAGAATGTGGTTTTTACCGAGTAGATAGCCGTGTAGGCAAAAAACACACCTATCCAGAACAGGATATGTTGTGCAATTCCGGATAGCCGCATGCTGCCAAGATTTTTGATACCTGCACCGTTCATGGCGCTAATCTACTTATAACCAAATACATAATAGCAATATTCCATGCGCTTTGTAGACTAACAACAGGCTTTTGTCGACAAAGTGCATCAAGATTCTCTTTAACGGTTAATTACAATAGATGAATGTAACGTGCAGCTTAAAAAGCACATTTGATCTGCTATTCATCTGCTTATAACTATCTCCTTATTAACAAGGTAAGTGCAACAATTACTTTTGAAGCAACACTTAAGGAATTAAGACATCTTATAGTACTAAATCTTACAATCATGAAAAAAGCAGTATTTACCTTAACATTTTTAGTTGCAGCACTATTGAGCAGCCAAGCACAAACACTGTCAAACCATGCCTGCTGGGTTGTTGAAAGTAACCGGCACGCAAAAGCACAAACCGTAAAATTTTATGATGAGAACCAGCAGCTGGTTTACGAAGAAATGGTGAGCATTAAACTCAATATTTCTAAAAAGAAAGTACAGCAGGCCCTGAATATGATACTGACTAACCTATTGAACAAGGACGGCTTCATGGCCAATAAAAACGTAGTAGCGGCCAGCTTTCATACCTCCCGCTAATCATCAAAATCTTTTGTTTTAATGAACGTTGTTCGGGGCAGGCGCGAGGCTTGTCCCGTTCCTGTTTATAGATTAACCACCCCAACCGGCTCTACCCAGTTGCCATCTTCGCGGATGATACCGATAAGTTCATCGAGTGCATTGGTGGTATTTACATTCTTTTTCACAACCTCTTTGCCGCGATATAAAGTTATTTTACCCGGACCAGCACCTACATAGCCGTAATCAGCATCGGCCATTTCGCCGGGACCGTTTACAATGCAGCCCATAATACCAATTTTCAAACCTTTAAGATGACTGGTACGGCTGCGGATCATTTGTGTAGTTTCCTGCAAATCGAACAACGTACGACCGCAGCTCGGGCAGCTGATGTACTCGGTTTTGGAAATGCGAGAACGGGTAGCCTGCAAAATACCGAATGCCGTTGAGGTAATTACCGCAGCCGGCATGGCAGGTGCATCAATCCAAACGCCATCGCCAAAACCATCAACCAGCAAAGCCCCCATATCGGTAGCGGCGTAAAGCTGCAATAGAGTTGCGGGGTCGGAAGTGCGGGGTGCGGGGATAAGAGCTTCTGTATTGGTGCTATTAACAATTGATAAGCTGCCGCTTGTATCTGTGTTCATGATATGCGCACTTTCATCCTCGCTCTTCACTCCCACCAAATAGCTTCTTTTCACAATTACCGGTGTGGTAATACCGGCTTTGCTCAATGCAAAAAAGAACTGGCGCTGTTCGGCCATGCCATGCTGGGCGTTGGTTTCTAATACCCAAACCAATCCTTTGTCATGGTGAGCAAGCTTAATAAATTCAGCCGCATCAAAGTCGGCCAGGGTTACTTTTACTAAATTCAGCGGCGATGTTCGGTCATCGGCCGTTAGGTATTCTTGTAAAGCAAACACCGGATGACAGTTCTTTTTATTAGACAGCGTTTGCCAGGTGTTGTAATTGTACAACTGCTTCAGGTTACCCGGAAAAGTGAACGATGGCAACTGATCGGCCAGATAAACAAAATCAACCGACTGATCGGCCATGTTGTATTTATCCAGCACCGGCGAGTACAGATAACCGGCATCATTCAGCACCGCCGGATCTTTCAGGTTACGATTGCTCAAATCCAGCACCACGCGCGGCACCATATGCCCACCGATAAAAGCGTTAGCTTCGTCGGTTACACGCTTCGTGTATTCGTATGGGTTATGGCGTATTGGTTGTAAGTTGGATGTTGAGAGTTGTATGTGTTCAGTTTCTTGACTTTTAACTCTTGACTCTTGACTTCTTAAAGAATACCGCTGCACCAGTGCAATGGCCACCGGGGCTTCGGCTTCGGGTTCTTCTGTGAGGGATACACGTACGGTGTCGCCCAGGCCATCTTCCAGAAGAGTACCAATACCCACTGCCGATTTGATGCGGCCGTCCTCACCGTCGCCAGCCTCGGTTACGCCGAGGTGCAACGGGTAGTTCATACCTTCGGCTACCATGGTTTGTACCAGCAGGCGATAGGCTTGCACCATTACCTGCGGGTTGCTCGATTTCATGGAGATGCACAGATTGTGGTAATTGAGCGCTTCGCACATGCGGATAAACTCCATGGCCGACTCCACCATGCCTTGTGGCGTATCGCCATAACGGCTCATAATACGGTCTGAAAGAGAGCCGTGGTTTGTACCAATGCGCATAGCCGTACCATATTCTTTACAAATATTCACCAGCGGGGTGAACTTTTGAAAGATACGATCCAGCTCGGCTTGGTATTCCAGGTCGGTATACTCCAGTTCGTCAAATTTCTTTTTATCCGCGTAGTTGCCGGGGTTGACGCGCACTTTTTCAACAATGCGGGCAGCCACCTCGGCAGCGTTGGGCGTAAAGTGTATATCGGCCACCAGCGGTACATGGTATCCGCGGGCGCGTAGTTGTTTTTTTATTTCGGCTAAATTCTGCGCTTCTTTAATGCTGGGCGCGGTAATGCGTACGTACTCGCAGCCGGCCTCCACCATGCGGATGGTTTGCTCCACCGTACCTATGGTATCCATGGTATCGGTAGTGGTCATGCTTTGAATGCGGATAGGGTTATGCCCGCCCATGGGTACATCGCCAATGGTAACCTCGCGGGTAACAAAGCGTGAATACTCGGTCAGTGAATTACAATAACGGCCTTGCAGCACTTTAACAGCATCAGCATTCATACGCGGAGAAATAGCTTTTTATTTGAATTAACAAAGTTAAGCATTATCGGCCTATCCTTGTTTCAAGTGAATGTTAATTTAGTACACGTCTTTACGCACTACAAAAGTTTTGGCCAGCTTATCATGAAGGCACTGCTTGTATTCGGTAAAAAACACAAACCAAAAACCGGCGCCGAAAAACAGACATGATAAAGCTCTGGCAAAACTTCGAGTAAGAGCTTTTTTAAAAGTGAGTTTTTCTCCCCCTTCATCAACAACCACAAGCTTGCACATATATTGTCCAAGCGTAGCACTAAGCGGCGTAATATAACATATGAAACTATAAATAATGATTGTTACTAAAAAAGCAACTTCAATTTTTAGAACATCATTCAAGTCTTCCGGATTTACTGTTCCATTTAGGCTCAATTTAGATAATTTATCAACCGGTATGTAAGCCGCAAACATGCTTAGTTCAACCCTCACAATAAGCCCAATGATAAAATAATCGATCACGAAAGCCAACGAACGTATGCCGAACCCAGCCAGGTTATCAAAAGTTGGAAAGTAATACCCCTCGTAACGGAAGTATTCCACAAATTCGGGCAAATCGCCTGCTTTGGTCCAATTACTCAATGGCGTACGCACCAAATCATCCGGCTCCAACCTTCCATCAGTGAGTTCATCAAATGTAAATGGTCCATTTTCGCCTTTATCGTCTTTAACAAAGTAATTATCCATGTATATCGTATGCCAGTATAACAGCAAAGCAAAAGTAACTGTTTTTTGAGTATATAGAGAACCAGCCTGTTTATGCCAACCTTAGTATTAGCCAATTATAAGGTTGTGGTATTTCTATAATTCCTATATGTGGCCATCTGCGTAATTACGCTACAGTTGGAAAAATAAGTGGTTTGCCATAATTCGGAATGACAATGCTGACCAGATAGCAAATAATTTGTCTACTTTGGCACCAACAAGCTATGAAAACATTTTATATTCTCTGCCTTTCGGTTTTATTGTTTCAGCCATTTGCTATGGGACAAAGAGTTAAAACCTCGCCTACAACTGCACCTTTTACAATAGGTGTAGTTGATCACATACAATCCGTGCAATTATCCGAAACACGGAAATTAAACATTTACTTACCTGCAAACTACAACAAAGATATTAACACCCGATATCCTATAATCTACTTGTTAGACGGCTCGGCAAACGAAGACTTTATTCATATCACAGGCATCGTGCAATTCTTAACCATGATTGAGGCTATGCCACAAACCATCGTTATAGGAATAGAAAATGTTGACCGGAAACGGGACTTTACCTTTCCAACACGCAATAAGCAGGACTTGAAAGATACACCAACATCAGGTAAATCGGCCAAATTCATAGCCTTTATAGAGAAAGAGCTGCAACCTTATATTGAAAAGAAGTACCGTACCAATCAAAAGAAAACCATAATAGGCCAATCATTAGGTGGCTTGCTGGCTACCGAGGTACTGCTTAAAAAACCGACCTTATTTAATCAGTACGTTATTGTTAGCCCGAGTTTATGGTGGGATGATGAGTCGTTATTAGCCGATGCCCCAGTGCTGTTAAAGGCATCACATAATATACGCAGACAAGTTTATGTACTGGTGGGTAATGAACACAAAGTGATGCAGGAAGATGCTGCAAAACTTGCCGATTTATTGCGCGTTACTGCTGATACAACGTTGCAGGTAAACTACACCTTTTTACCTGATGAAAATCACCTAACCATATTGCATAATGCCGTTTACAAAGCCTTAATGGTGTTGAATAAAAAGCCAGAATAGAATGTACAATTAGCCTGTATTGTAAATAGTATTTGTTTATCATATGGAAATCGAATACTAATTGATGGATTATTTGCGATGCGTTTGCTTATTTAGAGACCCTTATTTAAATCAGCAGCCAGCCACGGAACTATAATCTACAATAACAGTTATTGGATTCTCCTTTTAATGCGGAGAATAGGTTGCCGCTACATTTGTGGCATATATCGTTGATAACAATTATTAATACTGATATAATTCAACAAGAGCACGTCGGCATTTATTCTGATTATGCAGGATCAATGATTATAATCATACCTTAGCTTTTCAATCTTAATTATCATGAAATTATTTATTACAACCGTAGGTCTATATCTAATTAGCTGCATTGCTTATGCACAATCATTTGAGGGAAAGATAATTTACCACAACACTTACAAAAGCAAGTCGCCAAACATTAATGATAAGCAATACACTGATATGCTGGGCGATACACAAAAGTACTCCATCAAAGGCGGAAATTACAAATCAGAAGTGAATGGCCGCATGATCCTTTGGCAATTATATAACGCTCATGATGGCAGGATATACTCTAAAATGTCAATTACACCAACAGTATTATTCAATGACGAATCAAGCAATAAAGATGAGGTATTAAGCAGCGAAATACATAAGAACGCGGCGATTATACTTGGTTATAAATGTGATGAATTGCTCCTGCAATGTAAAAGCGGTGTACAGAAGTACTATTATTCCAGCAAGTTACCAGTTGATAGCAAATTATATGCTAATCATAAGTTTGGCAACTGGAATGTCGTTATGGCCAAAATCAATGCTGTACCGCTAAAAATGGAGATTGACAATAACCAACTAACTCTTATCAGCGTGGCTACAGAAATTAAACCGATGAAAATCAATAATTCCTTTTTTGAGTTGCCAGCTAATACACCCGTTCAAAAAAGCTCTTACTAATCTTAAATCTCTATCCAAAACAGCAAAGCCCGACCATACCGGCCGGGCTTTGCTTATGTAGTTAATCGAATATCCAATTAAACACCTAACAGCAAACGTGCAGGATCTTCCAGCAGTTGTTTTACACGTACCAGGAAACTTACTGACTCGCGGCCGTCAATGATGCGGTGATCGTATGACAGGGCAACGTACATCATCGGGCGGATAACCACCTGGCCGTTTACAGCCACAGGGCGCTCAATGATATTGTGCATACCCAAAATAGCTGATTGCGGCGCATTGATGATCGGGGTTGACATCATGGAACCAAACACACCACCGTTAGTGATGGTGAAGGTACCACCGGTCATATCCTCAATAGTCAGTTTATTTTCGCGGGCTTTACCAGCCAGGGTGATTACGGCTTTTTCAATCTCGGCCAGGCTCATGGCATCAGCGTTACGGATAATCGGAACCACCAAGCCTTTAGGTGCTGATACAGCGATAGAGATATCGGCAAAGTTACTGTATACAATTTCTTCACCATCAATGCGGGCACCTACGGCAGGCCATTCTTTCAGGGCCTCGGTAACCGCTTTGGTAAAGAACGACATAAAGCCTAAGCCAACACCATGTTTCTCTTTGAATTTATCTTTGTATTTGCCACGCAACTCCATGATGGGCGACATATCCACCTCGTTGAAGGTAGTTAACATCGCAGTTTCGTTTTTCACAGAAACCAAACGACGGGCTACGGTTTTACGCAGGTTGGTCATTTTTTCGCGACGCTCACCACGGGTACCGGTAACACCAGGCTGCGTTTGTGCAGTTTGCGGGGTTACTTTCGGTGCAGATGATGCGGCTTGAGCAGCAGGTTTCTGTGCATTCAGCGCATCTTCCTTAGTAATACGGCCACCAACACCGGTACCATTTACACCTTGCGGATCCACACCTTTTTCGGCCAGAATTTTACCGGCAGCCGGTGATGGTGTTCCGGCAGCGTAACCAGGTGCAGATGAAGACTGAGTAGCAGGAGCGGCTTGTGAAGCGGCAGGGGCACTTGGCGCCTCGCTCTTCGAACCGCTTGCAGCGCCACCTTCTATTTTGCAAACTACAGCGCCTATTGGTAATACGTCGCCTTCATTAGCTAAGGTAGTTAAGGTACCTGCGCTTTCGGCAGTTAGTTCAAAAGTAGCTTTATCTGATTCCAGCTCGGCAATAGCCTCGTCCATAGCTACCTGATCGCCGCTTTTCTTGATCCAGCGTGACAGGGTAACCTCAGTGATCGACTCACCTACCGGCGGAACTTTAATTTCAGTAGATTTAGCTTCGGCCGCAGGTGCAGCAGCAGGGGCTGCCTCCGGGCGGGCCTCACGCTGGCCTGGTGCGCTTTCATCAGCAGCAGCAGCAGTTTCTTTACTTACAGGGGCAGCAGCAGGAGCGGCGGCACCAGCTTCGATAGAAGCTACCACAGCTCCGATTGGTAAGGTATCACCTTCCTGGGCAGTAATTTTTAAAGTTCCGGCACTTTCGGCAGTCAGCTCAAAAGTAGCTTTATCTGATTCTAATTCGGCAATCACTTCGTCCATTGCAACTTGCTCGCCGTCTTTTTTAATCCAGCGTGACAGGGTAACTTCAGTAATGGATTCGCCTACCGGCGGAACTTTGATTTCTAAACTCATAATAGAATGCGTTGTAGGTTGTAATATTTAATATATAGGCATTAAATGATTACAGGTTGTACGTTTTAAGTATACAACCTGCAACCTGAATTATTTATTAGCTGGTAGTGGTTTGGGCCATTTTTTCGGCCGAACCTTTGATCTCTTCTTTTTGCTTCTGGCTCACCGGAGCTTCAAATGCTTTAGAGATGATGTACAGCTGTTGTGAAGCATGCTGTTTGGAGTAACCTGTTGCCGTGCTGGCAGCCTCCTTACGCGATATAACTTCCAACTGCAGCGGGCTCTTGCGGAACTTGCGCAGCATATATGGCCATGCACCCATATTTTCAGGTTCTTCCTGTACCCAAAAAAACTCGGTGGCATTGCTGTATTTAGCACGGATAGCTTCCATTTCAATTACCGGAGTTGGGTACAGTTGCTCAACGCGTACAATGGCAACATCGGTACGTTTATCGGCCTGTTGTTTTTCAAACAGTTCATAATAAATTTTACCACTGCAAAACAACACACGTTTCACTCTTTTAGCATCCGCATTCACATCATCAATAATCTCCTGGAATCCGCCTTGGGTAAAGTCTTCCAGTTTGGAAACGCAGGCCGGATGGCGCAGCAAGCTTTTTGGGGTAAATACCACCAACGGCTTACGGAAGTTACGGTGTAACTGGCGGCGCAATGCATGGAAAAAGTTAGCCGGCGTAGTACAGTTAACCGCTTGTATATTATTATCGGCACAAAGCTCCATAAAACGCTCAATACGTGCAGAAGAGTGCTCAGGACCCTGACCTTCAAAACCGTGAGGCAATAACATTACTAAACCGTTACCGCGCTGCCATTTGGTTTCGGCACTTACCAGGTACTGGTCAACAATGATTTGCGCACCGTTAAAGAAGTCACCAAATTGTGCTTCCCAAATGGTTAGGGCATGTGGGTTAGCTAACGCATAACCATATTCGAAACCCAACACACCATACTCAGACAGTAAAGAGTTATAAATATAGAATTCAGCCTCAGCACCCAGCGTCTTCATCGGTGTGTATTCCTCATCCGTGTCAGGCAGTGTTAATACTGCATGGCGGTGTGAGAATGTACCGCGTTTAACATCCTCTCCGCTTAAACGAACGGGATGGCCTTCTTTCAGCAATGAACCATAAGCAATCAGCTCGCCCATAGCCCAGTCAAAAGTGCGGGTTTCGTTCACCATTTTGCGGCGGTCATCAAACAGCTTTTCAATCTTTTTGAAGAATTGCTTGTCGGCTGGCAGCTCGGTTAACTTACGGCCAATTTCCAGGAACTCCTCTTCGCTAATGGCAGTTTTTGAGCTGGCATATACCTCCTCTTTAGTAGGTACGTGCAAACCTTGCCATGCACCAGCAAACATAGGCTTGCTGTCAGTAAAGCGATCCTGCGCTTTGATCTCATTCAACTGCGCTTGCAGTTCATCACGGAAAGCTTTATCTAAACCTTTGGTAAACTCGGCATCAATGCTGCCTTCTTTTACCAATTGCTCGTTATAAATTTCGCGGGTGTTGGGGTGATTTTCAATAGCCTTGTATAGTACAGGCTGCGTGAATTTTGGCTCGTCTGCCTCATTATGGCCAAAACGACGGTAGCACAAAATATCGATAAACACATCTTCATTAAATTCCTGGCGGTATTCCATAGCCAGGTTAATGGTGTATACCAATGCCTCAACATCATCACCGTTTACGTGGAATACGGGTGATAGTACAGTTTTAGCAATATCGGTACAATAAGTGCTTGAACGGGCATCTTTATAGTTGGTGGTAAAACCAATCTGGTTGTTAATAACCAAATGCACGGTACCACCTGTTTTATAGCCTTGCAGTTTTTCCATCTGCAACACCTCGTAAATAATACCCTGGCCAGCTATAGATGCATCACCGTGAATTAATATCGGTGCAATTTTATCATAGTCGCCATTGTATTTGCCATCAATTTTGGCACGGGTGATACCTTCAACCACAGGGTCAACGGTTTCTAAGTGCGATGGGTTAGGGCAAAGGCTTAAGTGTACTTTTTTACCGTTAGACAGCTCCACATCGGTTGAATAACCTAAGTGATACTTAACGTCGCCGCCAAAAGAAGTTTCCAGGTCGTAGTTTTTACCTTCAAACTCTGCAAAGATCTCTTTATAGGTTTTGCCCATAATGTTGGTCAAAACGTTCAGACGACCACGGTGAGCCATACCAATGGTAAATTCCTCGATACCCAGTTGCGCGCCTTTTTCAATAACCGAATCCAGTGCAGGGATCAGCGATTCACCACCTTCCAGTGAAAAACGTTTCTGGCCCAAAAATTTGGTACCCAAAAAGCTTTCGAATACAACCGCCTGGTTCAGTTTATTTAAAATGCGTTTTTTCTCTTCAACCGTAAAATCAGGCTTGTTACGGCGGCTTTCCATCCTGTCCTCAAACCACTTGGTTTTTATCGGATTACGGATGTACTTATACTCCGCACCGATGGTATGGCAATAGGTATCCTCCAGCAACTGGCGGATGTCGCGCAGTTTGGCAGGGCCTAAACCAATCTCAACGCCGGCATTAAATACGGTATCCAGATCAGCTTCGCTTAAACCAAAGGTTTCAAGCTCCTTACCTGGATGGTACTTACGCCGTTCGCGTACGGGGTTTGTTTTGGTAAACAGGTGCCCGCGTGAGCGGTATCCGTTTATCATATTCAGCACGTTTATTTCTTTTAAAACATGCTCTGGAGCGCCGGCAGTTGTTGCTGCGGCACTTTGTTGCGGCGCTGTGCCTTGTCCAAAATCGAAGCCTTCAAAAAACTTTTGCCAGCCGTAATCAACCGATTCGGGGTCTTGTTTATAAGCTTCGTATAAGGAATCTATATAGGCAGCGTTTCCGCTATTGATGTAATTGAGACGATCCATCTGAAAACCAATCTGTAAAACGGTACAAAACTAAGAATATAAGATGTAAGTTACACGGTTTAATTTGCAATTGGTTTTTAAAATATTTATATTTTGCTCATATCAACCAATTAGTACTATTAATTACACCGCAGTACACTTATTATATTTATAAATTAACACCAACCTAATTCACTGCTTACGCAAAGCAACTACCTGATTTTGCCTATGTTAGTACCCGGCCACCTATATAAAAGGCTTTTTGCTTTTTGCCTTTGTCTGTTTTGTTTTTTAAGCTCTTTGCATGCGCAGCATAAAAGCCCCTGCTTTAAGGTAATTGCTTTTTTTACCGGCAAAAACGATCTGGCGCATGTGAGTTATGTGCAGGAAGCTAATAAATGGTTTCCCAAAATGGCTAAAACATATCATTTCAGTTACGATACCACCAGCAATTGGCATAACTTAAACCAAAAGTTTCTGTCGCGCTACCAGGTAGTGCTATTTCTGGATACCCGGCCCGAATCCACTGAACAACGTGCTGCCTTTGAAGGGTACATGAAAAGCGGCGGGGCATGGATGGGCTTCCACTTTGCAGCCTTTGCACTAAATAACTCCGCTTATCCGCAAAACTGGGACTGGTACCACCAGGAGTTTTTAGGCTCGGGTGAGTATGTAAGTAATACATGGCGACCCACCTCGGCGATATTAAGTGTTGAAGGCACACATAATGCGGCGACCAAACACCTGCCCAAAACTTTTAAGTCATCGCCTAACGAATGGTACCGCTGGCAGAATGACTTATGCCAAAACCCGAACATAAAGATTTTATTAGCTATTGATTCGAGCAGCTTTCCGCTTGGCACCGGCCCTAAGCCCAGCGAAATTTGGAACAGCGGCTACTACCCCGTTGCCTGGACCAACAAGAAGTACCGGATGGTTTACGTAAACATGGGCCACAATGATATGGACTATGAGCACAAGTACGATAACACCAACCGAACGCTATCCTATACCTTTAATAACAAAGAACAAAATCAATTTATTATTAATGCTTTGCTATGGTTAGGAACAAGTAGCAAATCAAATAATTGAAGCTATAGCTCATTCAACCTATCCAGATACGCAGCGGCCTGCTCCATAACTTTCTGCTTTTCATCCGGATTCATTGTTTTAAGGATACGGTAAGCCATTCCAATGCGCGGATTACTTTGTAAATGCTCGGCATTACGGTCAAGAAAGTTCCAGTACAGGCTATTGTATGGGCAGGCCCGGTCGCCATACCTTTTTTTATAATCGTAATGGCAGTGCTTACAGTAATTGCTCATTTTGTTGATGTAGGCTGCCGTTGCTGCATAAGGCTTTGAGGCAATCAAACCGCCATCGGCAAATTGGCTCATGCCACGGGTGTTGGTTACTTCAACCCATTGTATGGCATCTACATAAATGCCCAGGTACCAGGCATCTACCTCATCCGGATTGATGCCTGCCAGCAGGCAAAAGTTACCAATTACCATTAGCCGCTGTATATGATGCGCCCAGGCATGGTCTAAAGATTGACCAATACATTTATTCAGGCAATTCATTTTCGTATTGCCATCCCAAAACCAGTGCGGTATTTCGGTACGATGATTGAGAAAGTTCTTTTGATCGTAACCCGGCATTTGAGCCCAGTAAACGCCACGCATAAACTCGCGCCAACCAACCACCTGTCGTACATAGCCCTCTACCTGCGGCAAGGTTATTTCGGCTTGATGCTTTTGGTAATGTTGCAGCACCTTGCTCACCACCTCTATCGGGGAAATCATTTTAGAATTTAAAGCGAATGACATGCGCGAATGGAACAAACTAATGTGCTCCTGCAACAAGGCATCTTCATAAGTACCAAAATATGGCAGCAGGTGCTCACAAAAATACTGGAGTGATTTAAGCGCCTCCTGCCGTGATAGCGGCCATTCCAGTTGCCGGGCATCCACCTCGCCAAAGTAGCGCACTTGCATGCCGTCAATCATTGCTTTCAGCGCCGAAACATCATGGCTAAAGCGCAGGGGATCCTGAAGCGGCACTTTGCCATCGTACTTTTTACGATTATCAGCATCGAAGTTCCACCGGTCGCCCAGCGGATCACCGCCCTCCATCAAAACATGCAGCTTTTGGCGCATATGACGATAAAAAGCCTCCATCAGATAGCGCTTTTTACCACCGAAAAAGTTTTGTACATCATCGCGGCCGGTCAGAAAATGTTCTGTATCAGCCACGCCGGTTTCAATGCCTAAGTTTTTACTGATGGTTTTTAATTGCTGGTCAAGCCGGTACTCATCAGGCAACTGGTATTCAAATCGGCTGATTTGGCTTTGCTTGATTACCTTATTGAGATTCTGTTCAAAATCCTGTTTATTTCCTGGATCATCCAGTTTAATATAAATAACCCGATGCCCCCGCTTGCCTAATTGGTGCGCAAAGTTGCGCATGGCACCAAAAAAGGCCAGTATTTTTTGTACATGATGCATTACATACTGCTGTTCCTGCATCACTTCCAGCATAATATAGGTAACATCATCATCGGTTTTACTGAACCAACTGTGATTACTGTTTAACTGATCACCAAGTATTAAGCGCAGCGTATGGGGCATGCAGAGGTAACAGATGGAAGTTGAGTAAGTTTAGCGGTTATCAAGTTTTGTAACCTCACTTATCAACTTTATAACTAAACACATTAAAGATTGATCACCTGTTTTGACATACCTTATCCTTATAGGTAGAAGCTACTTGTTTTGCTTTGACAAAAAGACAAGTAGATCCAACAGTTATAAGCAAATCATAAAGGTTATAATTATACGAAGGGGGGAGTTCGAAGAAAGGAAATGCAAAACCGCTTATGCGGAAGCCGCCAGCTTACTGTCAGCCTCTTCATTGAGCCAAAGCTTTACATACTCGCCTTTAGGGTCAAGCTCGGCAGCAGTTTTGGGATTGAAATAGCGGTTTTCGCGTGGGTCGTTGCCCACACCGGCAATATAAGCCCAGTTGCCCCAGTTACTGGCCGGCGAATAATCGATCAGCTTTTCTTCAAACCATTGGGCGCCGCGAGTCCAGTCAACCTTTAACTCTTTGGTTAAATAAGCGGCCACTACCTGGCGACAGGAGTTGTGGATAAAGCCCGTAGCATTCAGCTCATGCATGCAGGCGTCTATGTATGGTACGCCGGTCCGGCCTGCTTTCCACTGCTCAAAAAGCTCGTCCTGGTTGGCGGCCAGTTCAGGCGCTGTGTTTTTAAAGCCCGCAGCGCTGTAAAACTTACTGCTATGCTTTTTAAACATAAAACGAAAGTAATCGCGCCATAACAGCTCCAGCATCAGCGGGTGATTATTTACATTTTGCCCATGCTTTACCAGCTCCCAATATACCTGGCGTGGCGATATACATCCCATAGCCAGCCAAGGTGAAAGCCGGGATGCAGCACTGCTGCCTTTTTTAACTATGGTTACCGGCTGATGTGTAAAATAATAGTCCAGCTGCTGCAAGGCGGCTGTTTCTCCACCAACAAAGCGATACGCTCTCGCATCGTCAAACGGCTCGGTTAAACCGAGTTGCTCCAGTGATGGCACTTCGCCGGCATCAGCAACATCAGGTATATGAATAGCTTCAGGCGTTTGTACACAAGGGCGCACATTGCTGTCGCGCTCCACTTTCTTTTTAAAAGTATTGAAGCTATCAGGAATATCTTTGATTGGAAAAGGAAGATCTTCTTTATGATACAGCGTGTGCCCAATGAAGTGTTTCAGATTAAGCTTCATTTTCCATAAAGCGGCCTCCACTTCTTCGGATATACCGGTTTCTTCAAAAGCAACCTCACGATGATGATATACTTCGCTAACCTGGTATTGCTCGGCCAGTTGCGGTATCAGTTCAGCCGGATTGCCTTGTACAATCACCAGTTCGCCGCCCAAATTGCGTAAGCTGGTGCGCAGGTCGGCCACGCTTTCTATCAGAAAGCGCGCACGTATGCTGCCTGTTTTTAAAGATCCGGCAGTACTGGCTTGAAAATAATGAGGATCGAAGCAATATACCGGCAGTATCTTGTCAGCCTTGCGTGTAGCCTCCAACAATATTTCATTGTCGTGCACCCGCAAATCATTCCTGAACCATACCAGTATTGTTTTATCACTCATTGTTTATAATCATTCCAAACTATTATACAATAATCGGCATTATTTATGTTTTTTGCACCCTTCGCTACAATATATGACATCATCCCAACACTTTTTCCACTTCTTACGCCAAGTGAAAGGACGCTGACAAACAGGGCAAATTTTGCTGGGCAGGTTCTGATTTAATATACTTTTTGGAGGAGCGGCCATAACGGATAAACAAACAGGCGTTTGCCTGCGTTAGCATACCATGTACAAATAGGGCAATGATGATAAAGATAATAAATTATCAGGAACTTTAGACAAATGCCATGCTACTTTAAGCAAGCAGCCATAGTGCGGAATGTTTTAATTAACTGTAAACTAATTAAATGCTTCCTGACGTTTATTTGTAGACAAACATGACAAAGCCTTGCCCAATAAACTGTAAATTTATATCCTATCATCAAATCCATTAATTATGGCAACCATTGACAGCATACAAAGCGCTTATATAGATTATGTATTAACCGAAGGCCGTGAACCGCAATCGGTGTATCTTTTTGCAAAAAACAACGAGATGACCGAGGAAGAATTTTACCGCTACTTTGGTTCGTTCGAGGCGGTAGAGCAAAATATTTGGGCCGACTTTGGCAAAAAGACTGTTACCGAGATTAAAACGCAGGAAGTTTGGCCGCAATACTCGGCTCGCGAAAAGGCGCTGTCATTTTTTTACAGCTTTTTTGAACTCCTGAAACGCAGTCGCAGCTTTGCAGTTTATAGTCTGAAAAAGCAACCCCGCGCCTTATCGTCTCCACGTGTATTAGATAACCTGAAAGTTATTTTTGAAAACTTTGCCGATGAGATTTTACGTGAAGGTATAGAAACCGGCGAGCTAACCGACCGTAAGTTTTTTTCCAAACGTTATAAAGATGCATTATGGATGCAGTTTGGCTTTGTTTTAAAGTTTTGGACCAATGACAACTCTGCCGGCTTTGAAAAAACTGATGAGGCTATTGAGAAAGGACTGAATGTAACATTCGATCTGTTTCAGCGCTCGCCTATTGACAACTTGATCGATTATGGCAAGTTTCTGGCTAAGAATGGCAGTTTGAAGGAAAAGATGGGCATGTAAGAGCTTTTAGCTATGTTTAGCGTTTAATTAATATTATTTAACGGCTGATACAATCAGCTGTACTACCTATCTGCTTATGAAAAAATTCGGGGCCATTTTTGATATGGACGGCACCTTGATTGATAACAATGCTTACCATTTTGAAGCCTGGAAAGCGGTTTTTGAAAAGTACAAGCACATGCCCGTTTCGTTTGAACTTTATAACGAAAAGATGAGCGGCGTACCGGGCATGACAGTAATGCGCGAGTTTTTTCCAGAATATACCGAGGACGAAATGCAGCGGGTATTTGAAGAAAAATCGCAAACTTACAAAGACGCTTTTGCCCCTTTTGCTGCGCCAATCAACGGCCTGGAGCGCTTGCTGATGGAATTTAAGAATGCGGGCATTAAAATGGCTATCGCATCTTCGGCAACGGTGGCCAACATCAATTTTATTTTAGAGCACGTACCTATCCGGCAGTATTTTGATGCCATTGTGGATGGGCCGCGCATCAGCAAGCCCAAACCTAACACACAAATATTTTTGAAGGCTGCTGAGGATTTAGGCATCAAGCCCGAAGACTGTATTGTATTTGAAGATTCTATATCAGGCATTAAAGCGGGGCGTGCCGCAGGTATGAAAGTAGTGGCTATCACCTCCACGCATTCTGCACAGGAGCTCCCTCCTTCTGATTTAGCCGTTACTGATTACACTGGCCTGAGCCTGCAAAAGCTGGCCGCATTATTTGAAGAAAACTAACATGAGCGAAGATAAAGCCCAGGAACAAAACAGCATACCAACCAGCAAAGTACAACGATCAGCCAAGTTTGTAAAAACGGGGCTGAAAGTGGGCGGGAACTATATAAAACATTACTCCAAAAAACTATTTAATCCCGATCTGGACCGTACGGAATTAAATGAGGATAATGCAACAGATATTTACGAATCGTTAAGCGAGCTGAAAGGCAGTGCGCTTAAAGTGGCGCAGATGCTGAGCATGGATAAAAACATACTGCCTAAAGCGTATGTAGATAAGTTTTCACAATCGCAGTACAATGCGCCGCCGCTGTCGGGGCCGTTGATTGTGCAAACGTTTAAGAAATACTTTGGCAAATCGCCCGAGCAGATCTACGACCAGTTTAACCTTAAATCAACCAACGCAGCTTCTATAGGGCAGGTACACCAAGCCATGCTGAATGGGCAAAAGCTGGCAGTTAAAATTCAGTATCCCGGCGTGGGCGACTCTATATCATCAGACTTAAAACTGGTTAAGCCTTTTGCTTTCCGGCTATTAGGCATGAGCGAAAAAGAACTGGATGTTTACATGCGCGAAGTGGAAGAACGCCTGCTCGAAGAAACAGATTATGAACTGGAAGTGCGCCGTTCCATCGAATTTTCAAACGCATGTTCTTTGTTAAACAACGTTGTGTTTCCAACGTATTATCCTGAACTATCCAGCAAACGCATTATTACCATGAGCTGGCTGGAGGGGCAGCACCTGCGTGAGTTTTTGCAAACCAACCCATCGCAGGAGTTGCGTAACCAGATAGGCCAGGCACTGTGGGATTTTTATAATTTCCAGCAACACGAACTACGTGCCGTGCACGCCGACCCGCATCCCGGCAACTTTATGATAACGCCCGATGGCAAACTGGGCATTATTGATTTTGGCTGCATCAAAGAAATGCCCGAAGATTTTTACTACCCGTTCTTTTCGCTTACCTCAACCAACCTGCTGGATGACAAGGATGAAACTATCAAAGCCTTTCGTAAACTGGAAATGATTTTACCGAACGACACGCCGCAGCAAATTGAGTTTTACTACAATATGTACAGGCAAATGATTAGCCTGTTTGCCAAGCCTTACATGAGCAATACTTTTAACTTTAGCCAAACTGCATTTTTTGATGAGTTGTATGGTTTTGGCGAAATGATAGCCCGCATGCCCGAGTTTAAGCAGGCGCGTGGTGTTAAACACTTTATATATGTAAACCGAACCAACTTTGGCCTATACAATATACTACACGAATTACAAGCCGAGGTACGCACAGACACCTATAAACCACACTTAATCAACGTGGCAGAATAGATCTGTTCTGATTCAACCATCGCACTTGACCTGTATTCGTATATTTGCCTTGCAGACTGCTTGTCACACCTATGCTTAAAAACATTCTACTTATAGCCTCATTTACCACCGTTTCGCTAACCGGTATTAATGCTTATGCCCAAACCGATTCGAGCCGGTACAATCTGGGGCGCATTCAACTTTCTAAAGATTTTACCCAGCACATTACAGTTAAAGGGGATGACTTACAAAAAATCCCTTTCACTAATTTGGCTGAGGCTATTAATGTATGGTTCAACGGGGCTTACAGCAATCCGGCATCATTGGTATATGTGGTTGATGGCAATCTGCTTACCGATGTAAATCAGTACTCTATTTTTGATATTGAAGAAATAACTTTAATACAGAATGCAGCCGTTCAGCTAAATGGGGCCACACAACAGCAGCAAGTGATATTAATTACCACAAAGCGAAAGCCGGCTAAAACCCGGGGCATAGAGGCCGCTGCACAAACCAGCCTTGTACAACGAGAAAAGCGCGCCTTATCATCAGGTCAAAATGCGCAGGATTATAAATCAACAAACGCCCTTTTCCAGCAATATTATATATCTGGCCATACCTACATCAATGACATCAATGTAGGAGCATCGGTTAATTACCTTCGGGATGTGAATCCGGAACTATACCAGTCCGGTACAACCCAGCCCGCATCTCCGGATATGAACCGCTGGCGGTTTAATGGTTACCTGAACACCCGGCTGGGTAAAAAATCTATACTTGATTTCACTATTGGTTATGTACCACAACAGTCCGATTACCAGTCTAACTACGCCAACGGAGGTTTCGTATCCAACATTGGCACAGCTACTAAAGACCGCTTGTTTAACAGCAATGTAAAGCTTACTACTCAAATCAGTTCAAGGCTAACTAACCAATTGCGTTTTGGCTTTAACCGGTATACGCAGAACCAAAATGAACATCAATTTTTAGCCTGGCCGGATATAAGCAGCGCTTCGGTAGACGCAAGCGTTGTAACCCGCTCAAAGATTTTCAATCTGTATGATGATTTGAGCTACAAATATCAAACCGGTAAATGGTTGCTAACTCCTGCGCTCAACTTTAACTTCAGGTATGTAAACGCCAACACAGCATATACACAAATTGCTACGCAAGGAGGTAAAACACAGGTTATAAACAATCCGCTTTACGCTTTTAACGGCAAGTCGTATTTACTGACACCCAACGTATCGGTTAACTATGCAGACCTGTTTAATATAACCGGAGGCGCTTTATTTATTTTAAACGCAGCACTTACCGCTAACGGACCAGCCACAGGCAGAGCACTTCCTTTTGTATCGGCATCTGTTAACGCATCCAGATTATTTACACAGCATAGCCCGGTTAGCGTCAGGCTATATGGCTCCTATGCATTAAGTAACGATCTGAACGATGTTACATATAACTTATCCAGCTTTTACGCCATTTATAATCAAGCCAGCCCGGTTGCCTCGGGCAGCTTTGATAACCTGCCTGAAAGCACTTATGCACCGGTACAGCACTTAAAAGCGCTTACCATAGGCACCAACGTAGGCTTTTGGCAGGACAAGCTTGTATTAAGTTATAATTTTGATAAGCGCGACAATATTACTTTGTTAAGTATAAGCAATACCAGCAACAGTGAAGCAGTAACCGGCAACATCACTACGCCAGGCAATTACTATATTCACCGCATTGGCGCTACAGTTAGCCTCATCAACACAGCAACCGTTTCGTGGAGAAGCAATTTCAACGCAACCAATCTCAAGCAAAAGGTTTTTATACCTGCAACCCTGGGTGGCGGCAGCATCATAACTAATGCCCAAGTTTGGACAGGCGGCTGGGCCAACCGCTTGCAATACCGTAAGGTTACAGCAGGTGCCGATATACTTTACTTTGCATCTCCGCGCGATAGGGCAACCCGGGTACCGTACAGCTCTATGGCATTGCAAAATGTATATGTAGGTTATATCATCAAAACGCCAACACTTAAACGGCTGGAAGTTTTTGCCACCGGACGCAACTTAACTCAAAACAATACATCCATATTTGCCGACTATCGCAGATATGTTGGCCTGGGCGTTACTGCCGCGCTTTAACCGTTACGCATATTTTACATAAAAGCTTAGTCTGTACAGACTGGGCTTTTTATTTTAGCACCCCTTTGTAAGAATGGTTTATGGACAATAATGATACTATTTGCTGCAAATTTGGATTAGCATCAAACTCCCTGCCCTTTACATTGTTTCAATATTTCATATGAAGATACTACTTGCAGGTGCCAATGGCTATATAGGTTCCCGGCTCATACCGGCTTTACTTAAAGAAGGCCATGTAGTAGTATGCCTGGTACGGGATAAAAAATTATTTGAAAAGCAAAGTGCGTATGCCGGGCAGGTAACCCTGGTAACAGGCGACTTATTACGTGCGCGTAACATGGAGCCTTTGCCAACAGATATTGATGCCGCTTACTACTTAGTTAATGCATTACCGCAAACTTCCGGGTTTGCCGGCCTGGAGGCCCTATCGGCAGAGAACTTTGTGGATGCCATCAATAATACGTATTGCAAACACATCATATCATTAAGTGAAATTGATGATCAGCTAACGGAGGCAGGCCTGTCACGCCAGCATGTGGAGGAAATATTGCGGAGGGCTGATACTGCGCTTACTGTGTTAAAAACCACCATGATTATTGGTCCGGGTAGTATTGCCAATGAGTTATTGGAAGGTCTGACTAAAAAGTCGCCTATACTGATAGCCTCTAAATGGGCCAAGGCGCAGGAGCAGCCCATTGCTACCTGCGATGTAGTTACCTACCTGGTAGACAGCTTATTAAATAAAGCCACGTTTGATAGCGAGTTTCATATCAGCGGCCCTGAAATATTGACGTTCAGGGAGATGTTAACCGTGTATGCTGATGTTTGCCGCCGCTCAAAGGCTAATATCATAACCTTGCCACAGGTATCGGCAGCATTATCCTCTTATTGGCTCAATTACCTGACACCTATCAGCTACTCACACGCAAAAACTCTGGTAGAGAACCTGAAATACGATGTTATTTCGCGCGATGATGCTATCAAGCAGATTATACCACATCAATGCCTTACTTTTAAGCAGGCACTCTTACAGTCTACTGATTTTACCTGCCAGGTAAAAAGCTGATAAGATTCGTTTACCCGTAAATTTCAGATCATGCCCAAACAGCACATACTAATTACCGGCGGTAGCGGCCTCATAGGTAAAACCCTTACGCAGGAGTTATTGCAGCGGGGTTACCAGGTTAGCCATTTAAGCCGTACGCCAGGTACAAACCCGCAGGTACAAACCTATTTGTGGAATGTACAGCAAAAGCGTATTGACGAAGCCTGCATAAACGGGGTTGATACCATTATACACCTGGCCGGCGCGGGCATAGCCGACAAACGATGGACAAACGAACGCAAAAAGTTACTTATTGACAGCCGTACAGAATCCATCCGGTTAATTTACGACCTGCTTAAAAAGCATCCGCATCAGGTAAAAAACATTATCTCGGCATCGGCTACGGGCTATTACAGCAACCGGGGCAACGAGCTGCTTACAGAGGATAGCTACCCTGCACACGACTTTTTGGGCACCTGCTGCATTGAATGGGAAAAAGCAGTGGATGAAGGGCAGCATTTGGGCCTCAACATTACCAAGTTCCGCACCGGTGTTGTGCTTACCAAACAGGGTGGCGCCCTACCACAGTTAGCTTTACCCGTTAAATTAGGTGCAGGATCGGCATTAGGTAACGGGCAACAGTGGATACCCTGGATACATTGGCAGGATGTAGTAGATATGTACTTGTACGCTATTGATGGGCACTGCCCACCCGGCGTATACAATATGGTAGCCCCCAACCCGGTAACCAACTTACAACTTACTGTAGCAGTGGCTAAACAACTGAACCGCCCGTTGTGGCTGCCTAAAGTGCCTGCTTTTGTATTGAAATTAATTTTTGGCGAAATGAGTCTGGTGGTACTGGGCAGCACCCGGGTTTCCGCCACAAAAATAGAACAGGCCGGTTTCACGTTCCGTTACCCTATTGTTACTGATGCTTTGAAAGATATTTATGGATAACAAGACACCCGTCAGCATTTTTTGGTTCAGGCGAGATCTGCGTTTACATGACAACGCCGGCTTATATCACGCCCTGAAAGGCAAATATCCGGTAGTATGCCTTTTTATATTTGACAGAGATATACTTGACAAGTTGGAAGACCGCGACGATGCACGCGTAACCTTTATTTACCAATACATACAAAAGCTGCGCGATGAACTGCAACAGGCTGGCAGCAGCTTAATTGTTAAATACAACCGTCCCGAGGCGGCTTGGGATGATATTTTACAAACTTACTCCGTAGCCGAGGTTTATACCAACCGCGATTACGAACCTTATGCTAAACAGCGGGATGGTGCCATTGGCACAAAGTTGCAGCAGCAGGGCATTCCATTTTACACTTTTAAAGACCAAATGATATTTGAGCGGGATGAAGTTGTGAAAGACGACGGTAAACCTTATACCGTGTTTACCCCATACAAAAAGCGCTGGCTTAAAAAGATTAACGATTTTTACCTGAGCTCCTACCCAACCGAAAAGTATCTGCACAAATTATATCAAACTCAACCGCTACCGAATGTAACCTTAACGGAGATGGGATTTACAGAAAGTGATATTCCTTTCCCCGAAACAGAGTACCAACACATTATAGACGATTACGCGCGCGACCGCGATTTTCCGGACAAAAAGGGAACATCACGTATAGGGATACATTTACGCTTTGGCACCGTCAGCATCAGGGATGCAGCACGGGCAGCCATCAGCCGAGAGCAAACCTGGCTGGGCGAACTGATATGGCGCGAGTTTTACATGATGATATTTGATCATTTCCCGGATACGGAAAAGCATGCTTACCGTGCAGCGTTTGATCGTATAGAATGGCGCAACAACGAGCAGGAGTTTGACGCCTGGTGCCAGGGCAAAACCGGCTACCCGCTGGTAGATGCCGGTATGCGCGAACTGAATGCAACCGGCTTTATGCACAATCGGGTACGCATGGTAGCAGCCAGCTTTATGGTAAAACATTTGCTGATAGACTGGCGCTGGGGCGAGCATTACTTTGCCCGCAAACTACTGGATTACGAAGCAGCAACCAACATAGGCAGCTGGCAGTGGGTAGCAGGTTCGGGTACTGATGTAATGCCTTATTTCAGGGTTTTTAACCCCGAGGCACAGCTCAAAAAGTTCGACGCCAAAATGCAGTACATAAAAAAATGGGTTCCGGAGTATGGCACCAGCCAATATCCAAAACCCATTATTGATAACAAAGAGGGTAAAGCACGTGCATTGCAGGTTTACCGTGCTGCTGTAGCTAAGCCGTAAGTTACGGGTTAGTTACAGTACCTATACTCATTTCAAAAAACAAACAGCTGCTTGTTGGTATACTAGTACCTTGAGTAGACCGGCCATAACCCAGTCGGGAAGGCATAATAACGGTTAAATCCGTACCTTCTTTTTGCCCTAATGATACAGCGTATTCGAAGCCCGGCACTACACTTCCCTTATTTGATAGGTCAACCGTAAAGGTGCTGGCATTATTTTCTGCTGTATAATTAGACGGATCAAATACGACGTTATTCAGTAACTGTCCACGGTAAGTAACACTAACTGTTGAGTTGTCCTTAATTAATGTTGTACCAGTACCTTGTTTCCTGATTTTATAATACAACCCTTCGTAGGTTCCGGAATTGATTCTGGTAAATTCCGCAGGGTTTATATTGTTATTTTTGAAATAGCTTTGAATGCTTTGCTCATCATATGCCTTTTGATTATCAATTACATGGATATAATACACAATTGATTCGTTACCTCTGATGCGGTTATCGCCGGTTGAGAACCCGTTTATACCATAAGCCAAACGGGATGGCACAATTACTCTTGCCCGGGTTCCTTTAGTTTTCATCAAATTATTTATAGCCAGTTGCAAACCTTTTGGAGATATTTGACCAGCAAAACCAAAAAGATGATTTGCTATAGTATCTGTGCTTTGATGCAGGCCATCTACTGTTTTTTGGCTTAAAACATAGGATATCGTATCATAAGGAGCAATAGCTTTGCCTGTTCCTTGCGACAATATTTCGTAATAAATACCTGATGTATCGCCTTCAGCCTTTTTCATGTTGGTAAGACCATTGGCAGAAATGTAATTAGTTATTTGCTGTTCATCATGCGTCTTAATATCAATATCATTTTTATCCTTGCGGCACGATACAAAACCCAGGGTAATCAGTAAAAAAAGCGTTAAGTAAGTTAATTTCATTTATTTTAGTTCGTTACGTCGTATACTTTAATAGTAAAATCGAGCACAGCATTGGCCGGCATGCCTAAACTGGGTTGAGCATAAGGCCCGTAAGCATAGCGCGAAGTGATAAACAAACGCACTGTGCCGCCTTTGTTTACTTTAGGGATTCCTAACTGCCACCCTTTGATTACCTCACCCAGGCTAAATGACGGATGAATATCACCGGTTTGAGCAAAAATCTTACCCGAGGTAACTACCTTGCCGGTATATCCTACAGTTACTTTACTCGAGTTGGGATTGTACAGGGTAGCCACCGGTCCTTTATCAATCACCTTGTAAAAAACCCCGATAGTATCTTTGTCACTAATCGGCAAACCGGTTGATGTTACATTCTCTACCCGTTTTACAGAATCAAGACCTTGTGATGCTATATAGTCCAGCACAATTTTGTCATCAATAGCAGCCTGATCGGCATTAATAACTACACCGGTATCTGCTTTTTCACAGGATGCGAAAAGTAATGCAGCTAATGCAATCAAAATCCCTAATTTATTTACGCCTACCATTTGAAACGGCAAATTTATTGTTTTAAAATTCAAAATAAGCAGCTTAACAATTTTTAACACTTATTATTGGTTTACGAGCTAAAACGGTGAAATGCAACAATAAGTATTGAAATGCAATACATTATGGCTTAAAGCCAAGCGTAAGCTGATTTAGCTTTTTCAGGGTGTTTACCAATTGCGTTTTTTCCCTGTCGGTTAAGTGTTCATTGAGGTAGCCATTAAATTGCTTAACCAGCACCTTGGCCAGTTGGCGTTTTTCCTTACCCAGATCGGTAAGAAATACTTTTACCGACCGCTTATCGCCTTTATTGGACTGGCGGTAAATCAAATTCGTGGTTTCGAGCTGGGTTAACATACGCGATAAGCTGGTTGATTTTAGGCCCATCAGTGCAGCTGCCTGTGAAACGGTTGTGCCCTCCTCCTCATCAATATTAATAAGCAAATAGCCAATAGATTGTGTAATACCAAAATCGGCCACGATCTGGTTGTAGCGATTAGCCATATTCTGCCACACAATCTTCACTAAATAATCAATGGTTTCCTGATGGGGTTTTAGCTTGCTGGCCATGTATACCAAAGTTAGATTAACGCAATGCGTAACTGCAATGATAGGATATTAAACTCTACCTGTTGTAATTTATTTTACAGCAAACTACTTAAATTGCTATTTGCAGATAGATAGTCCGTCACCAGCCCGTTTTAGTATCATCACCGCGCGGATCGGCACCGCCCATGTAATACCCTTGAGGCGCTTTCACAATAGCATCCACCCGCCCGATAGTACCACCCTCTTTAATAATATAGCCTTTTTTTGCAAGTATACTTCGGGTTTCGTTATTAAGCGCTCCTATTTCAGCCGTTACAATATCCGGCAGCCATTGATGATGGAAACGCCCGGAAGCTACAGCTCTCTGCACATCCTGGCCATACTCAATAACATTTAGTATAGTTTGAAAAACAGAGGTGATAATAGTTGAGCCGCCCGGCGTGCCTACTACCATAAACAACTTACCATCTTTTTCCAAAATAGTAGGCGTCATGGATGATAACATGCGTTTGCCAGGTTGTATGCTGTTGGCTTTGCCACCAACAAGGCCAAACATATTCGGGGTACCTGGCTTAGCACTAAAATCATCCATCTCGTTATTCAAAAGGAAACCTGCGCCCTTTACAAATATTTTGCAGCCGAACGAACCATTAAGTGTGGTAGTGATTGATACAGCATTGCCATCACGGTCAACAATAGAGTAATGCGTTGTCTGATCGCTCTCGTATCCGGCAAAGCTGCCGGGCTTTATGTTGCTGCTTGGCGTTGCTGTATTCCAGTCAAAATTTTGCATACGGGCATCCATATACGTCGGCCGCAACAAGCTATCTGCCGGCACTTTATAAAAATCCGGATCGCCCAGGTATTTAGACCTGTCGGCATACACACGGCGTTCCGCCTCAACCATTAACTGCACGCTTGAATCGCGGTTATGCCCCCAGCGACTCAACGGGTATTTTTCTACAGCATGCAGCAACTGTAGCAACGCAATACCTCCGCTTGATGGCGGCGGCATGGTAATCACCTTATATTGCTTATACTTCCCAATTACAGGCTTGCGCCATACGGAATGATATTTGTCTAAATCGGCTTGGGAAATCAATCCGTTGCCGGTACGCATTTCTGCTATCAGTTGTCCGGCAACTGTACCTTTATAAAATCCATCGCGCTTTTTATCACGAATCAGCGTGAGCGTCTTTGCCAAATCCTCCTGCACCAGCAAATCACCTTCCTGCCATGGGATATCTTTCAAAAAGTAGCCTTTGCCTGGGTTCAGCCTTTTAAAATCAGCCTGGCTCTTGTTTAAATCATCAGCCAGGTGCCGGGTTACTTTAAAACCATTTCGCGCCAGTTCAATGGCTGGTTGCACCAGGGTAGCCCACGGAAGCTTACCGTATTTGTGGTGCGCCTCAACCATCCCGTCAACCGAGCCGGGTACACCTGCAGCCTGGTGGGTATACAAGCTTTTATCTGGAATAACATTACCTGCCTCATCCAGATACATATCGGCACTGGCTTTGCCCGGTGCTTTTTCCCTAAAATCGAGCGTATTGGTTTCACCTTTAGCCGACCGGTAAACCATAAAGCCACCACCACCTATATTGCCGGCTTCGGGCAAAGTTACAGCCAGTGCAAACTGCACAGCTACCGCAGCATCAATTGCATTACCACCTTTTTTGAGGATTGACAGACCGGCTTGCGCCGCATCAGGATAGGCGCATACCACCATACCCTTATAGCAAGGTTTGTCCTGATTGCTGGTTTGCGCATGCAAGGCAGCCGTTGTAAACGCCCCTAAAACAAGAAGAATAAGCCTATTGGTAAATGATGAGTTTAAATTCATTTTAAAGAATTGTAATGTGCTATGCCTCTAATTTAATATAATTGCCGGTTAAACGGTGATGTGAACTGTGCGTCTGACTAAAAATTAATCTTGGTGAACATCAACCATATAAAACAAAGGGCCTTTGAATAAATAAAAAGGAAGGGCATAAATTTTTAAAACCAACGTTATTTACAAAAAACACTATGATGAAAAAAGCAACCTTATTACTTGTTATTTCGGCATTTGCGCTGCTGTTTAGCCAGCGGGCGCATGCACAAACCTATCCTTACGCATTAGGATTAAAATTCGGTGGATATGAAAACGGCATATCGGGCAAATACTTTATGCAGAATGATGTAGCCATAGAGGGTATCTTAGGCTTTCGCAGCCACGGTGCTGTGCTTACCGGCTTGTGGGAAAAACACCAAACCGTATTCGATGTACCTGAACTAAAACTGTACTACGGTGCAGGTGCTCACTTAGGTGCAGTTGGCAGCGGCCGTTATAAAAAATTCAGCGGCGATGATGAATTTTATGACAGCAGCAGCATTTTGATAGGTGCTGATGCAGTTTTAGGGTTAGAGTACGTTATTCCGCAAAGCCCAATTGCGGTAAGTTTGGATTTAAATCCCAGACTGGAGTTGGGCCGTGGTCCGTTCTTTGACATTGCGCCGGGACTGGGTATAAAATACACGTTCTAATATTCGATATTATCAATATAAGCAAAGAGGCCTGTTTCAATAGAAACAGGCCTCTTTGCTTATTAAGTAGTTTGAGTTACCAGATCATAATCACCTGCCTATAATTACTTTACTGCTGTAAACTTTTTGTCCTAATATTAACCTAAGCACGTATGTACCCGGTGCTAAGTTAGATACGTTGATATTGTTATAATACTTACCTGATGATACAGTTGACTTACTATTGTATACCACTTGCCCGGTACTGTTTATTAATGACAATATTAAATTACCTGTGGTAGGTGCCTCGAAGCCAAAATTCAGTGTTGTGGTGGCCGGAACGGGATAAACCGACAGACCAATATCGGCCGAGCCGTTCACGACACCATCTGTTTTAAGATACGTATAAACCGGTGATATAGCGGTACAGCCCGTAGTGAGTACGTTGATGAGCTGATAGTTTCCGCTTTGTGCCGGTCTAAAAGTTTGACCAGTTGCTCCGGCTATGGCTGTACCGTTTAAATACCACTGATTACCACTTGGCATACTGGATACCAGTGTTGTTCCATTTTGGGTAATAACCGGCGATGTTACCGTAACAGCTTGGCGGCTTACGGAAGCACAGCCTGCACTTGCCACCTGCATATCATAAAAGTAATAATAGAAGTTACGGTAATAAGTGGTATCAGACGGATTGGTAGGCGATACTGCATCATTTCTTGTTATACTAAATATATTACCAATACTAAACGGATAGGCAACAGTACCGCTGTTGTTTCTGAACACTGTTGCACCACCACCATAAGCAATTGAAATATTGTAGGTATCAGGATTGGGCAGCAGCAAATTCAGGTTATATATTTTTCCGGCATCATTCGGATCGTTTGGCTGTATACCACTGCCCGGTGTAGTACGAGTAGCCGTGACATTAAAATTCCGGGTGGCAACCACCTCGCCGTTAGCATTGGTAACCGTGATGCGGATGCTGCCTGAGTTGCCGATATACATCCTTGCACTCTTGATAACAACCGGTATCTTCGTGGTTACCTGTACCGAACTGGTAGCCTGCGTATAAGTACCATCGGCAATTACATTCTTGGTAGCAGGGCCAACGCTTGCGCTAAAATCATTCAAGCCTGCATAGTACGTGTTATTAACCGGTGTAGTTGCAGTTAGTGCATTATTACCCAAGGCAACCGGCGTACCGCCTGTTGGCGTGGTATACCACAGCAACTGCCCGGTACCCGATCCGGTGAGCAGATACTGCTTACTATCATCACAGTGGTAGGCCGCCAGATCAGTTGGAACGGGTATGCTTCCGGTAACTAAGTTTGCACTGACTTGGTTATCATTCGTCACTAAATCATTAGGCAAAGTGGCCACAGCAGTAACAGCATAGGTTGCACCCGAGATCGTGGTAAACATGCCGTTCAGCGTAAAATCATCTTCGGCCTGGCTGTTTAAGGTACCTGTATAAGTTTCTTTAAGGGTAATTACCTGCCCGTTAGGTGGCGTAATTGTTACAACAACCGGGATGTTACTGATAGCCTGCGATCCTAAGTTCTTCAGGCGCACCGAAATATTACTTGGCCCGGCACAGGCTCCGCCCACAGTACTGGCACTTACCGATATAGCTGCCACATTAACGGCAGGTTGTATAAATTGTACCCTGTAATCTTGCGTTTCGCCTTTATTGTAGCTACCGCAGGCCGATATGGTACCAGCGTTATTCGTTTCAACCAGCACAATACGCATCAGGCTATAATTACCCGGCACGGCGGTACCCGGTACAGTGATATTGGTAGTGTAAGTTCCGGTGCCATTAATAACATTGGTAGTAGCTACCAGTTCATCCGTATTATTAAAAGTACCATCGGCATTCCAGTCAATAAACACCCTGGCTATTTTATTAAAATTGGCACCGCAAGTACCTAATCTAATACTGAGCGGATAGGTTTGTCCCTGCTCCAACTGGGCTGTAAGGTTGGTGTAATTGGAGTAAGTAGTACAACCAGCCTGCGGTGTATTACTGATGTTGGCCAGCATAAAATTGTCTATTCGCGAGTCGGCGCTTGAGGTTGGACCTGATGCACAATAATTAGCGCCTCCAACGCCGGTTACAACCAGTGCGTAAGGTTGAGAACCGCCTTGCAATGTACCTTTATTAGTGATAGTGATAGTATAGCTTTTACCCGGAACTGTGTTTTCAATTAGTACCTGCTCCACATTATCCCTTACGTTATCACCGCGGGTAGCGCTTGCTCCGGGACGGTTTACATCCAAAATCCAAGGGTTATAGGTATTGTTGCCATCGCTTACGCGTATATCCAGATCGTTAACCAGCTTTGGTGCCCGGCTATTAATAGTACCATCAGCCGAAACACTACCCTGTGGGTCGGTCCAGGCTATGGTGGCAGCCAGTATACCATTGCCCGAAGCTACCACCGTGATGGTTTGCGGTTGCCCCTGCTGCAGTGTATTTTCACGGATCATGCTTTTTGTTCCGTTACCGGTAATGGTTTGGGCTGCCTGCCGGGTATCCAGTATACCCCAGCCAAATGTGTAATCGGGGCCTACGTTCCCGGCATCAAAGGCAGTATGGCATACCAGCGCTTTTAATGTGGCCGAGCGCATAAAGCTGCCATTGTTTTGCTGTGCATAGTACTCTTGCAAAAGGTATAATGATCCGGTAACATTTGGCGTAGCCATTGAGGTACCCGATAAGGTGGTGTAAGCCGTCGGACTACTGTTACTGGTAGATAGAACGGCATCGCCATCGCCACAAATGTCAGGCTTGATACGGCCGTCATCAGTAGGGCCTATAGAGCTAAAATAAGCTATCGTGGCATCCTGACGGCTTGTTGGTCCGTAAGGCAATTGATTAACAGCCCCAACGCTAAGTACGTTTTTGGCATTGGCAAAACCAGGCATATTATCAAAGCCGTTGTTGCTGCTAATGCCGGCAGGCCGCGCTCCTTTACTTATCAAAGTTGGATCGGTACGGCTGCGAAAGCCGTAATAATTTTGCCCTACTGCCGGCCCCGTATAGCCCCGGTTGTTACCCGATGCAACCGTTATCAGGTAATAAGGTGCGCTATTGGCAATCTGGTCAACGCTCTGGCAATCGGCATCGTAAAAACCGAATTTGTAATCTACCGTATCGCCTGGCAGGCCATACCATTCCCAACGTGCCTCTTCTTCGTTAAAGTTCCAGCCGGCAATAACGCCATAGGAGTGATTAGAGAGCAGCAGGTTGGGTGCCGCCGAACTCATTTCGGCAATATCATTATCAAAATCGTAAGACAATAACGTTGCCGCATTAGATGCCATACCTTTTGCCGGGGCGTACACACCTTTAGCTATCATGGTGCCGGCTACGTGTGTAGTATGCAGATCGGATGCTACCGAATTGCCCAACGTAATATTTTTACCAGCAAACTCCTGGTGGGCGCTGTATACCACACCGCCATCCCATAAACCCAGTTTACCATTCAAAAATGAACTGGAGCCCGACAAGTTTAAGCCTAAGCTGCCGCCCTGCTGCACATCGGTAGTACGCGTGGTTGCTGCTGCAATAACATTGTTAAAGGTTTTATAAAAAATAGGAAAGCCCGCAGGTGTTAAACGTTGTAAGGAAAGAACAGTACCATTTTTAGTGCGCTTACGAATACTCCAGTTATGTTGTGGCGCCAGGAGTTGCGCCTTTTGCAAAAATGCGCTGTAGGTATTATTAAGCCGTGCCGACAACTGATCAAGCTCCGCTTTTTTAGCAGTACTTACCAACGGCGTTTGCGCCATCGACACATTGGCGGTTAGCCCCAGAAATAATAGCCCGGCAACAATTTTTGCGTAAAATTTATTCATATAGAAACCAGAAATGAGGTGCCGGCGTTACTCAGCAAAACTTTGTGTAAGTTTAACGAATTTCGTTTAATTAATGTTCCTCGTATTGAAGCCGTATGCACGTTTGCTTCAATTAATTATGAATTATTTTATGACAGTAAAAACCACCTTCAAATTACTGGCACTGATAGGATGCGGTTTGTTTATAGCCTGTAAAGCCAAGAAAAGAACCCCGTCGGCAACCCTTCTGCAAGGGCATATTTATTACTTGAGCGGCAACCAAATGCCCGGCCCGGGCAGAACGACAGGCAAAAGCCGTGGTGTAAAGCGGGAGATACTGATATACCGGCCAACTACATCAAAAGGCACCTCGGGCCAGATGCCGCTTTTTAGTCAGATAAATACAAAGCTGGTTGCCCGTACGCAAAGCAATGCCAGCGGCTATTATCAGGTAAAATTACCTGCCGGTAAATATTCTGTATTTATAAAAGAAGAAAATGGCTTTTTTGCGGCCGAAGCTGATGGAGAGGAGCACCTTAACCCGGTTGTAATCCCGGCCGGGCATCCACTCACAAAGGATTTCACAATTACGCTGCATGCTGCTTTCTAAGCAGGCAATCAGAAAGCAAAAAGCCCGTCTGGAATTTACCAAACGGGCTTTTTGTTTGAAGCCTTTTTAAGCTTAGTGGCTTACCGGTAACTGTTTAAAGATACCATCTACCACTTTAGGTAATTGGGCAATAACTTTTTCAGGGTTGCGGCTCAACTCGCCTGCACCATAGCCAATCCAAACGGTTTCGCGGGTGCGGCTGTCAATCAGCTCAATGGCAAGTACACCTTCTTTAAAGTGCTCTTTAACCGGGTAGCCATAACCGTAACCATAGCCACCCCAGCCGCCATAACCAAACCAGGGGCGGCGCCATCCCCAACCCCAGCCGCCGTAAAAGCCGCCATAGTATGGGTAGCCTCCGTAGTAGGCATTGCGGGTACCCCTGTCAACCAGGGTAGTGTAACGTACCAGCAGATCGGCGTTGCTTTCTTGCAAGGTTAAACCTTTGCTTTGCAAAATAGTAACGGTTGCTGTTTTGATTGTACGGGCAGCCTCCGGGCTTTTGAAATAACGATTGTTATTCAAATAGTTTAAACGCGCTCCTAAACCTTTTTGGTCGTTTACTATACTATCCGGTTTACGGTTAGGTAAGTTTTGCGCCCAGGCAAAAGTTTTGTACTTGTTTAAGCTAATAAAGCTATCGCCAGCTTTATAATACCTGTAGCTCGAACAGGCTGAAAGTACTGACAGGCTTAACAGTACCAGCCATATATACCATTTTCTGTTCATGTGATTTTTGTCTTAGTTTATTAGACTTTAATCTAACGGAAGGTTTAACCCGGAATTACTTTTTTCCTGATATTTTTTATCGCTGATTTTGAGGCGTTAAAGGCAGCTTTTTGATGATGCCCGAAACAATTTTAGGAATATCCTGTATCGCCTTTGCCGGGTTATCTACTTCGCCAACGCCGTAACCCCGCCAAATCACTTTATGGCTCTGGCGATCAACCAAATCAATCATCAGCGTACCTTCTTTATAGGGCACTCTTTCAACATCATCGCCTACATAAACCGGGTACGGATTGCTGTAACGATAGTAGTAAAAACGGCGCCCCCGGTACATACCTACCGCCGGATAAACACCACCACCTGCGTAATCATACACAGGCTGATCGTAAACCCGTTCTTTATCGCTTACCATAATGCTGTAGCGCACCAGCAGATCCGGTTTTTTAGCTTTTAGCATCAGGCCTCGTTGCTCCAGGTTTTCAGTAACCGCTTCTTTAATACGCTGGTCGGTAATATCACTATTGTAGGCACTACTGCTTGCATTTTTAACGGCCGGTAACCACGCAAAGGTATGGTAACGGCTCAGATTGGTATTATTGCTTCCTACGGCATAATAAGTGTACCTTGAACAGGCTGCAAACAAACTACCCAGCAGAAATAGAATCACCACAAAACTTATCTTCTTCATAATTTATATCATAGTTAGATGTATGTGATATAAGCCGAGAAAGCCTTAAGTTGTTTGCATGGCAGCCGTTTTAACGAATTATTTTAAGTTCTAAATATCAACCGTTTACGCTTCATTAATTAATTTTATAAAAGTTCAGAAACGCTTAAACTATTTTATTGCGAATGGCGTTACTTAACTATAAATAAAAAATATTTCCACAGAACTTCTCCCCTAATAATGCTTTTGCTGACTTGCAATCAGCCTGAACTTTTTGTGCTGGGTTATCCACTTGCTTCTTAACCAATACGCCGGTCTGCTTACCGGCACAGTAGCTTTTAACCAAATAAAAATAACAGATTATGGCAAAAGGAAGATTAATGATGGCATTTGCTGTTTTAGCATGTTGCGGTTTGGCCAGCGTGAAAGCCCAGAGCAAAAAAGAAGTTATTCAATTGCTCAGCAAGCAGGTGGATAGCTTACAGAAAGCATTACATGCCAGGGAGGAGAGTACACACCAACTGGAGGTGAAATTAGCACGAATAGAAGGAGCTGCTGAAGTAAACAGCGGGCTGATTAAAAGAATGGAAAGCAAAACTGATAGCCTGCGCGAGGCCCTGATTGCCCGTAATGGCATCATTGAAAATCAAAAGGCGCAGCTTGCAAAACTTACTGCCGATGTAAGCAGATTGCAAAACCAGGAAAAAGAATGGAGCACAAAAAATGAGGCGCTGTTAGCCGAGCTTAAAACTTTTAAGGATAAAGCTGAGCCTGCTATTGCGGCAGCTAAGGAGGCCAAAGTTGTGGCCGAGGCACCTAAAGAAGCGGCTAAACCCGCACCGGCTATCGCTACAGCTGCTACCACTCCTGTAAACAAAACAGAACCACAATGAAACAGGACCAATAAAATCAAAAGGTGCTTATTAGCGTAGGCACCTTTTGATTTTATTGATAATTTAAGTTATTAAGACAAGTATTTACCTACAATAGGCATACGGCGGCCCATACCAAAAGCTTTTGGCGATACCCGCAAAATAGGCGGTGTTTGGTAACGCTTATGCTCAGCCGTGTTTACCAGCTTAATTACTTTACGCACGGTAGCCTCATCGTATCCCATACGTATAATTTCGGTTGAAGAAAGGCGGTGCTCTATGTACTCCACCAAAATCGTATCCAGCGTATCGTAATCAGGCAAAGAGTCGGAATCTTTCTGATCCGGGCGTAACTCAGCTGAAGGTGGTTTTACGATGGTATTTTGCGGAATGATTTCCCGATCCCGGTTGATGTATTTAGCCAGTTGATAAACCTGTGTTTTGTACACATCGCCTAAAACTGAAATACCGCCGCACATATCGCCATACAACGTACCGTAACCTACTGCAGCCTCGCTCTTATTGCTGGTATTGAGCAGAATGTAACCGAATTTATTACACATAGCCATAAGTATAACTGCGCGGCTGCGGGCCTGCAAGTTTTCTTCGGCTATATTGAAAGGCAGTCCTTCAAATTGCGGTTTCAGCGCTTCGTCAAATGCATCGGTTACTGCTTTAATAGCTATCGTTTCGGATTTACAACCCAAATTTTGCACCAGGGCTTCGGCATCTGATACCGAGTGACCGGTTGAGTATTTAGATGGCAGCAAAATACCCATTACGTTTTCGGCCCCCAGCGCGTCAACAGCCAAAGCTGCTACCACGGCAGAGTCAATACCGCCCGATAAGCCCAATGTTGCTTTGGTAAATCCCGATTTGTAAAAATAATCGCGAATGCCTAAAATAAGCCCCAGGTATATTTGTTCAATATCACTTTGGCGCTCTTCCTTTGTAGTTACCGGCTGGTTGGGTGTTATGGTGTTATCATCATTTAGGGTGTAGTAGGCTATGCACTCTTCAAAATAAGGCATCTCATCTACCAGTTTACCTTCCGCATCAAATACCAGCGAACCGCCATCAAATACAATTTCGGTTTGTGCGCCTACATGGTTCACATAAAATAGCGGCAGCTTATAATAATTTGCATTATCACCCAGTATCTGTATACGCTCTTCGTCGTGGTTGTAAGCAAACGGCGATGCTGCGATGTTAATCATCACATCCGGGTTTTGCTTAATCAGCTCGTCCATGGGGCGGGTTACATACAGCGGGTTTTCGATGGTGTTCCATAAGTCCTCACAAACGGTAAGCGCTATACGGCGACCTTTAAATTCCACTACCGAAAATTGCGTTTCGGGTTCAAAGTAGCGGTATTCATCAAACACATCATAATTGGGCAGCAGGGCTTTGTTCACTACCTGTTTTACTTCACCATCGGCAATAAAGTATGCTGAATTATGCAGCGCCTTGCCACCTTTGCTTCTGTGCTGGTTGATGGTAGGGGTGCCAATAATGCACGCAATATCGGTGCAGGCAGCAGCAATTTTTTGTGCCGAATCTTCGCACAAGCCAATAAATTCTTTGAACTCTAAAAAGTCGCGGGCCGGATAGCCGCTGATGCAGAGTTCGGCAAAAACTACCAGGTCGGCACCCTGTTGCCGGGCTTTATCCAAAGCATCGATTATTTTAGCCGTAATGGCGTCAAAGTTGCCAATATGATAGTTAAGCTGAGCTAAGGCGATTTTCATACGATCAAGACAGATATATTTAGATAAGTTGCTTTATTTAATTGCAACTCAAAACAATTAATTTTGTTTATAATGGACAATGATGATGTCCAGTAAAAGCAAAGTAAAACATTTTTACCTGTATTTTTTAGCTGTCGCCCTGCTAACAGCCTGCCAGCGCAATAAAAAAGTTGATGTAAGCAACATTAACCTGCAGGTGCATATTGAACGCTTTGATGATGATTTTGATAAGCTGCGAACGCCTCCTATTCATCCCAAAGCGCAGTTGCTTTATAACCGCTACGCCAGCTTTTATGTGGATTTTATGGAACGCATATTACAAGCCGGCGCTGTAACTGATACGGCCGCCAGTTATGGCAATCTGCGCCGTGTATTTGCGGGCAAGCCCTACAATGATTTGAAGCAGGAGGTTGACCTCGTATTCCCCAACCTGGAAAAGCAGGAAGCCGAGCTTACAGATGCATTTAAGCACATTAAGTATTACTACCCGCAAAAACAGCTGCCTAAAGTGTATGCCTACGTATCAGGCTTTCAGGCACAAACTTCTATCGGTAATGATTACTTTGCCGTAGGATTGGATCTGTTTTTAGGTGCCGGCAATAAATTCTACCCGGCGCTTATCAACACTTTTCCACATTATATTTCGCGCAGGTTTACGCCCGATAACATTACGCCACGTGTGGTTGAGGGAATTGCCCGCGAGGACATGTTCCGCGAGCGTGAGAAAGACAAATCATTGCTGGCCAAAATGGTTTACGAAGGCAAAATCATGTACTTTATGGATCAGGTATTACCCGATGCCCCCGACACCCTGAAGATTGGCTATACCGGTAAACAACTGGAATGGTGCCAGCACTTTGAGAAAAACGTTTGGGGATACTTTTTGGAAGAAAACCTGCTGTATGAAACCGACTATCAGAAAATTCAAAAGTACCTGAACGAAGCTCCTTTTACCCCCGGACTGGGTGAAAATAACGAATCGGCACCTAAGCTGGCTATATGGACCGGCTGGCAGATTGTGCGCACTTACATGCAAAACCACACTAACGTTACCCTGCAACAATTAATGAATATGAATGATGCCCAGCAGCTGCTAAACGAATCGGGGTATCATCCTAAATAAACAGAAAATCCACAAAGCAAAACGGGCTTCCTGAATATTCAGGAAACCCGTTTTATTTATAATAAATCAGTGCAGACTTTTAACTAAGCTTTTAAGATGGAAAACACACCTTTCAAGGCAATCAGGATACCAATAATCAAAATGATGTTTGATAAGCTGGTGAACAAAAAGCCGTGGCCCCAGATCTCGTCCAGGAAGCGGACAAATACACCCGCAAGGCCTATAATTACAGCTGCTGTTATGATAATATAAATATTGGTCGAGTTAGCTTTTTGCATTGAATCCATCGGAGTACTTTTTATGTTGCCGACAAAAATATAAATGTTTACGTAAAATTGCTAATGCTTTTTTACTTAAATATTAGATAACCCTACCTGCTTTCTGCGTTTATAAGCGCGGTAACCTATCCACGCAAGCGCGCCTATCAGGAAGAACACCCACAGGTTGGTTAAGCCAATTATTATGTCGGCAAATAAGTTCCAGCCGTTGGCCAGTGCAAAGCCTAAGCGGCTTAACAGCGGTGCCCGGTAAACGGTAGGATCGTCATTCGGTATAATTTCTTTTAGTATTGTGTTATTAGCGAACAGGCTCAGCTCAAGTACACTGTTTTTTGCGGCAGCATCTGTACGTAAGTTGGTTACTTTCTGGTCTACCATATCATCTTTAAGTGCCAGTACATCCGCTGGGTTTTTGATGATGATCTTACCTTTCTTTTGCTGGCTGATGATTTGCGTACGGCTTTCGAGCTTCAGCTTATTACTTAGGTAATCAAGCGTTAGATCCTCGATATCCATTTTACGCATATTCACGTAAAGTCCCATCTTACCAACTTTGGTCATGAAGTGCTCTAAGCTGTCTGACGGTATTTTTACCGTGATGCTGGCCGTTGTACTGAAAGAAGAAACCCGCATTATTGAATCATCATTACGACGTATATCATTCGTTCGATCTACGGTTGATTGCTCGTCGTGGTGCATGACCATGCCCCGGTAGCTTTCTGTTAGGGCCACAATATTTTCGCTGGCTCGGTGAATGTCTTTCACCTTCATACTCATCTGCGCAGTTTTCACAAGCTTTACACTGTCTGTATCGGTAAAAGCAGTATCTGTCTGGATAGCATAAGCTTTTTCGTTATTAATTGGTTCATAATTACCCCGGCCTTTACAGGCAGCCAACAGGCAAAGCGCGGCCAGGAGCACCAATAAGTGATTCATTTTCATAGCAATAGGTTTTGTGATTTTTATATTGATACCACATTTGCCACAAAAGTAACCTACCCATCAGGCACGTAACAGCCTTGTTACAATCCCTGTTCTTGCTTAATCACATCGTTTTATTGGCAAATAGCGGTAATCCAATCAGCACAATTAAGTGGCTCTATAATATTCCAGCTATGAAATCCCCTACCCTGCGTGGTGATATATGTGGTTTTAGTGTTTCCAATACTTTGTAAAAACTTATTCAGCCGATCCAAATCGCAGGCATTGATATTTTCATAGGTTAGCTCAGAGCAGTAAGTTTTTTTAATAAAATCTATATCAGGTTCACTGTAAAGCCTGATAGGTAGATTTTTTAAATGACTGGCGTTACCTCCGTTGATTATGCTGTGGGTAAAGGATGAGTATTCCTGATATTTTTGGGGCTGTAACTGCGGCGGGCCGCCCATAACTTGCTCAAGCTGCGCCTTAATTTAATAGCCTTCTTTTTGGATGATACCGCTGCAGCTTGCTATCATGTGCTCTGCTGTTGTGTACAATCGTTCCAAATCTAACGGCCCGTCAACAACTACTAAACCTTTAAGAGCACTTGAAGTATCCTTGGCAAGTACGTACTCCGCATACCTTGTTGCAATAGCGCCGCCAGCCGAAAAGCCACCAATAATATATGGAAGTATATTGAATTTCTGTTGTCCTTGACGGATTACAGCATCCAGCACATCTATACTATATTGGTCTGCATACAATAAAGTATGTATTTCCGGAACAATAGTAACAAAGCCTTTGGCAGCTAATAACTGAGGAAGCTTAGTTTTAGAAAAAACACTTTTAATAGCCTCACCTGCTCCGGGCAATAGTACAACTATGCCTTTAACCTTACCTGTAGGCTCCATATAACAGTAATTAAATGTAAGCCCGTTAACACTGTACTTAGTTTTATGAATTGCTTGTGCGCTTACTTTGCTGCCGGCAAACAGAAAGATTGCATATAAGAGAATGGTAAAGTGAATAGGTTTCATGGCTGATAGTTTACAGCAAGTTACTTCAACCAATATGCTAATAACAAAAAAAGCCGGAAGAAAGTTCTTCCGGCTTTTTAAAAATCTTACGATGATAAAAATTATCCATTCGATAAAGCTGCAGCACCACTCACAATCTCCGTAAGCTCGGTAGTGATGGCTGCCTGGCGGGCCTGGTTGTATGATAACTTCAGGTTTTTCAATAATTCACCGGCATTCTCAGTGGCTTTATCCATGGCGGTCATACGTGCACCATGCTCAGAAGCATGAGAATCCAATACCGCACGGTAAAGCTGTATTTTGATATTCTTTGGTATCAGTTGCTCAACAATAGCGCTTTGCGAAGGCTCCAGGATATAATCTGTTTGTTGGGCTTGTGCTGAACCTTTGGTTTTCAGTTTTCCCGAATCTTCCTGCTCTTCCGCTTTTGGCACAGGCAATAATTGCTCAGTAACCAATACCTGTACGGCAGCATTACGGAAGTGGTTGTACACCAGTTCAACGCGGTCATACTGTCCGTCGATGAAACCCTGCATAATGGCTTCTGTAATTTTAGACACGTTGGTAAAAGTCAGATCTGCATATACCTCGTTGTTATCGCCAATTACGTTGAAGTTGCGCTTCTGGTAAAAATCCTGAGCTTTACGGCCAATAGCTACGATAGATACGTTACCAGCTTTAAACTGGTCGTTGTATTTATCAGCAATCAGGTTGTTGGTTGCTTTAATGGCGTTAGCATTGAAAGCCCCTGCCAAACCACGGTTTGATGATACCACCACGATAAGTACACGGGCAGGCTCACGTTCTTGCAGGTACGGCGAAGCCGCATTTTCAATACTTGCTGATAAGTTAGCCAGCATCTCTTTCAGCTTTGTAGCATAAGGGCGCAGCTCAACAATAGCATTTGTAGCTCTTTTCAGCTTAGCTGCCGAAACCATTTTCATGGCTTTGGTGATTTGCTGCGTAGAGTTTACAGATGCAATGCGGTTTCTTACTTCTTTTAAATTAGCCATTCTTTTTGGGGTATCCGGTATTATATGTCAAGTATCAAGATGGGCTTGAACCACACCGTCATCCTTCAATACTCAACTTAATACTTCTTTCTATAAGGCAAGTATCAATTATGCTTTCTTGATAACTGATACTTGCTACTTGATACTAACAAATAATTAATACTTTCCTGCCAGTTCTTTAGCAACTTGCTCTAAAACACCGGTAATTTGGTCATCAAATTTACCAGCTTTCAGGGCTGCTAAAGTTTCTGGATGACGCATTTCCAGTTGGCTGGTAAATTCGTTTTCGAATTCTTTGATTTTGTTTACAGGTACATTACGCATTAGGTTTTTAGTACCTGCATAAATGATAGCTACCTGTTTTTCAACAGTTACCGGCGCAAACTGACCTTGTTTCAGGATCTCCACGTTACGGGCACCCTTGTCAATTACGTTTTTGGTAGCCGCATCCAGGTCAGAACCGAATTTAGAGAACGCCTCTAACTCACGGTATTGTGCCTGATCCAATTTCAAGGTACCGGCAACTTTTTTCATGGATTTGATTTGCGCGTTACCACCCACACGTGATACAGAGATACCTACGTTGATAGCCGGACGCACACCTGCGTTGAACAGGTTTGATTCCAGGAATATCTGACCGTCAGTAATAGAGATTACGTTGGTTGGGATATAAGCAGATACGTCACCAGCCTGAGTTTCGATGATCGGCAAAGCTGTTAATGAACCACCACCTTTTACCAGGTGTTTGATTGACTCCGGAAGGTCGTTCATTTGACGGGCAATCTCATCATTGCTGTTAATTTTAGCGGCACGCTCTAATAAACGGCTGTGCAGATAAAACACGTCACCAGGATAAGCCTCACGGCCCGGTGGACGACGCAGTAACAATGACACCTCACGGTAAGCTACCGCTTGTTTTGACAAATCATCATACACGATCAATGCAGGACGACCGGTATCGCGGAAATACTCACCGATAGCAGCACCGGCAAACGGCGCGAAGAACTGCATTGGCGCAGGATCTGACGCGTTAGCCGCTACTACGATTGAGTAGGCCATAGCGCCATTCTCTTCCAGTGTACGAACAATGTTCGCAACGGTAGAAGCTTTTTGGCCACAGGCAACATATATACAGATTACCGGCTGACCGGCATTGTAAAATTCTTTTTGATTGATGATGGTATCGATACAAACCGCAGTTTTACCAACCTGACGGTCACCGATTACAAGTTCACGCTGACCACGACCAATCGGAATCATAGCATCAATAGCTTTGATACCGGTTTGTAATGGCTCAGTTACCGGCTGACGGTAGATAACGCCTGGCGCTTTACGCTCCAAAGGCATTTCGTAAGTAGCACCTGCAATTGGTCCTTTACCGTCAATAGGCTCGCCCAGTGTGTTAACCACACGGCCCAGCATACCTTCGCCTACTTTTAATGAAGCAATTTTATCGGTACGTTTAACGGTATCGCCCTCTTTCACTTCATCATATTTACCCAGCAATACCACACCCACGTTATCTTCTTCAAGGTTCAGTACGATACCTTGCAAACCATTTTCAAACTCAACCAGCTCGCCTGATTGTACTTGAGTTAAGCCATAAACGCGTGCAATACCGTCACCAATCTGGAGTACGGTACCCACTTCTTCTAATTCAGATTCTGACTTAAAGCCCGACAGCTGCTGACGCAGGATGGCCGATACTTCGTCTGGTCTAACCTCTACCATTGTTGTTTTATTTAGAGTTTGTTTCTTATTTAACTTATACTACTTTCTGAGCAAAATCCTTTTGCAGCCTTTTTAAACTGGTGGCTACTGAGGTATCGATTTGTCTGTCGCCAACGGTTAATACAAAGCCACCAATTAATGACGGATCAACTACCGCGTGCAGGTTAACCTGTGCGCCGGCAATGCTTTGTACATCGGCAACAATCTGCTGTTTGTTAGCTTCAGACAGGGGTGCTGCCGAAACTACCTTAGCATTAACAATCTTTTGCTTGATGTTATATTGGTTGATAAACTCTTTAGCCGCCGAGAACAGAACCTCGCCACGTCCTTTGTTTATCATGATTTTGAAAAATGCAAGCGTGTTGGCACTTACCCTGTCGGTAAACACACCTTCCAGCACTTTCAGCTTTTTATCGTGTGATATGATCGGATTGCGCAATACCGCATTAAGCTCAGGGTTAGCTTTTAATGTTCGCACAAAAAAGGCCATATCCTGCTGGGTAGCCTCTAAAGCATTTTGCTCAATGGCTAAGTCAATCAGCGATTTTGCGTAACGGGATCCAACTGTTAATTCAGACATATCTTTTTGATTCCGAAGATTGAATGTTCAGTTTCGAATGTACTTAATAAAACCGCAACATTCTGAAACCTAAAGTTCTAATTCGATATTAGCTTATTTTAACTTCTCTTAATAAGTCAGCAACCATTTCGTCCTGAGCTTTCTGATCGGCCAGCTCCTTGCGCAGCAATTTCTCAGCAATTTCAACTGATAATGCAGCTACCTGGTTTTTCACATCAGCTAAGGCAATTGCTTTCTGGCTGTTGATTTCTAAACGGGCTTGCTCAATCATGCGGGCACCTTCAACATTTGCCTGTGTTTTAGCTTCGTTTACAATCTGGTCTTTCAGTTTGCGGGCTTCGCTTAAAATCAAGTCGCGCTCAGCACGGGCTTGTTTTAACAGTTGCTCATTTTCGTTGGTTAAGCGGGCCATTTCTTCTTTAGCAGCCTCAGCTTTCAATAAAGCATCCTCAATAGAACGCTCTCTTTCGCTGATGGCACCCATGATAGGTTTCCAGGCAAACTTAGCCAGCAGGATAAGCAGGATAACAAATGCTAATGCGGCCCAAACCACAAAGCCTAAATGATCATTTAATAAACCGTCAAATAACTCTTCCATTTATATTTTCAGTTATAACTTAACTACACTTTTAACTTTATAAAACCTTACCTGCTGCCAACCGCTGCAAGTAAGGTTTTAATTTTTTGAGTCGGTAAAAATTATTTACCTAACAGGGCAACTACCACACCGAACAGTGCAACACCTTCAATAAGGGCCGCAGCGATAATCATCGCAGTTTGGATTTTAGTAGAAGCTTCAGGCTGACGAGCAATACCTTCCATAGCTTTGCCACCTACCTGACCGATACCGATACCAGCACCGATAACTGCTAAACCTGCACCTAATGCAGCAATACTTCCAGTCATGTTTGTTAAAATTTAAAAGTTAATATAGTGTATAATTATTTTTCAGATTAATGATGATGCTCTTCAACTGCAGTACCGATAAACAGTGCAGTAAGCATGGTAAAGATGAAAGCCTGCAGAAACGCTACCAACAACTCGAGCACATCCATAAACAACACGAATGCGATTGACACCGGTGCAATGAATAAGGTTTTGAAGATAAAGATCAGGGCAATTAAGCTTAATACGATAATGTGACCGGCTGAAATATTTGCGTACAAACGAATCATCAACGCAAACGGGCGGGAAATTACACCGATCAGCTCCACCGGAATCATGATTGGATACAACCAAACAGGTACTGGTGGCATAAAGATGTGTTTCCAATAGTATTTATTTGCGCTGAAGTTAACCACCAGCATCACAATAAATGATAGCACGAAAGTCATCAGGATATTACCAGTAACGTTAGCACCACCCGGAAAGATAGGCACCAAACCCAACAGGTTATTGATCCAGATAAAGAAGAAAATGGTTAGCAAAATAGGCATGTAGCGTTCGTAACGGTAACCAATGTTCGGGCGGGCAATCTCGTCGCGCACAAACATAATCACCGGCTCAACTAACGATTGCAAACCTTTAGGTGCTTTACCCACACGCTTACGGTAAGCAGCAGCTACGCTCATGAATATAACCAGCAACAAAATACCGGCAATCCATAAAGCCACCACGTTTTTAGTGATCGAAAAATCGTAGATATGCTTTGAAGCTTCTTTATCCACTTCGCCGGCAGCATTTACTACGCGAATTTTTTCTTCAACCAGCTTGTAAGTATAGTACTTACCTTGATGTGCTTCATGACCGTGATGAAACTCGCTTGCCGAGAAGAATTCGGTACCTTTATCAGTGAAAAGAATTACAGGTAATGCGATAGAAGTTTCACCGCCCACATGCCAGTAGTGCGAGTCGCCAATGTGCTCCAGAATTGCAGTTGTAGGATTAAAGGCTTCCTGCTCCGCATTTTTAGCCTCTGTGGTGCTACCCTCACCTTGTATAGCAAAAGTTTTACACGTGGTTAGTGTAAAAAAAACACCTAAAATTACGCTGAGTAAAGTTTTTTTTGAGTTCAAAATGTGCCTAAAATCCATTTATCGGGAGATTTTTACTTTTTATTTTGGACGCGCAAGTTAGTCAATAAACTGTAAACTTCAAAAGCCGTATAAAAGAAATACAGGTAAAAAAAGTTGACCACAAAAACGATGTCATTTACCTTGTATTTGGACAAATAAATCAAGGCAAAAAACATGCATAAAATAAGCTTAAATGCAGTTCCGCCCAGAAATATTTGCCCGCCCAGCTCACCGTTGCGCTGCTGCCCGTAAATAACACCCAGACAGAGCAGGAAAGTTAGCGACGAAAAAAACTGGAACAACAGCCAAAATCCGGGAACCAGCACCTGTTGTTGACCGGTAAAGCCCAACAGCGCCGGTGGCAAAGCTATGGCTACTGTGGCAATGCCAAAAGCAATAAAAAAGCGCTTCAATTTTTTAAAGATTTAACTACAAGATACAAAGACGCAAAAACACCAAATAATGACAACAAAGCGGTAACCCATTGCGTAGTATGCCCGGCATGCTTGTCAATTTCATAACCGGCAAAGGTGAGCGCTCCTATGATCACAATCATCTGGAAGGCGATGCCTGTATACTTAATATAATCGTTAGCCGGTTTATTCATGAATTTTGCCTATGCCTTAAATAATTACAGAACCGCAAATTTATTAAATGCCTTGCATAGTATTTAGTAAATTAGCCATGCTTTTATATAATATCTTTTGAATTTGAAGCGCTTGTATAAATCTTACGGTCTTAAATCGTTCATCTTACTTCTTGTTTTACTGGCCGGGTGCTCGCTCGAAAAAAAGAGCGCAGTGAACCGGGGCTTACAGAATTTAACGGCCCGTTACAATATTTTGTTTAATGCCAACGAGCTGCTAAAGCAGAAGCAAGACACCTATACGGCATCTTTTATAGATGCGTACAACCAGATTTTGCCCGTATATCAGGATACAGCATCAAATATTACCACGCAGGATAAAGAACTGGATGCCGTAGTAGCCAAGGCCAATAACATTATCAACATCAAAGAACAAAGCCATTACATTGGCGATGCCTACCTGCTGCTGGGCAAGGCAGCGCATTTAGGCGGCAATTATTATAATGCGGTAGAATTTTTTAGCTACGTAACCCGCTCTTTCCCATCCGAGCACGATTTGGTGCAAGAGGCACGCGCCTGGCAGATACGCTCGTTGCTATATTTAAACCAGTTGCCACTTGCTAAAAACATCTTGGACTCGACCATGCTGGACATGACCGCCAAAACCGACAAAGCGGCGGATATTTATGCAGCAGGCTTACAATATCACATCAATGCTCAAAACTATCCGGAAGCTGAAGATATGGCACACAAAGCCATCAGTTATTGCAGCAATAAGCAGCAAAAGCTGCGTTGGACATTCATCCTGGCACAATTACAGGAGCTTAACCGCAAACCGGCTGATGCTTATGATAGCTACACCCGTGTGGTAAAAAGCAATGCCCCGTTTGTACTGGCTTTCAATGCCGACCTTAACCGTATACGCATTGAGGATACCCGTAACGGCGCACAGTTAAGCCGTGCTGATCGCTTGAAAAGGCTTTTGCGTAATCAAAACAACGAAGAGTTTACCGACCAGATTTATTATCAGTTAGGCGAACTGGCACTAAGCGACAACCACCTGGACGATGCCATTAAAAACTACAGGCTATCGATAAGATACAGCCAAAAGAACCTGACGCAAAAAGGACTGAGCTACTTAAGGCTGGCAGACATCAACTTTAAAAACAAGGCCGATTATGTGCAGGCCAAGCTATATTATGACAGCACGTTGCGCAGCCTGCCGCCTAATTATCCGGGTTATAACGCCATACTTAAAAAGGCCGATAACCTGCAGTTACTGGCCGACCGTTTGCAAACCATTGCCCGCGAAGACACCTTACAGGCTTTAGCCAAGCTTGATGAACCTGAACGCCTGCGCCGTATTGAGTTGATGGTGAACCGCCAGGTGGTACCGCAAACCGGTGTGGCAGCAGTAAGCAACCCATTTACCAACGCAGATAATGCGGTGGCACAGGGCGGGCCAAATGATAACAGCAGCAGCTTTTATTTTTACAATACATCGGCCGTAAGCCAGGGGTATACTGCTTTTAAACGCCGCTGGGGAAACCGTAAGCTGGAAGACAACTGGCGCCGTAGTGATCGCTATAATAGTGATATGGCTCTTAACGCAACCAACACCACGCAAAATGTTGACCCAAGCGTTACCCCGCCGCCTATGCAAAAAAGCACGGTTGATGTAGTAGCTACCGGCTATCGTCAGGATATATTGCAAAGCATCCCGCTAACGCCCGAACAACTGGCCCAGTCAAACATGCGCATTTACAATGCTTACGTAGATATCGCCAATTTTTACCGCGATATTTTGGACGACAAGCAGGAAGCCATCAATATTTATCAACTATTAATAACCCGTTTCCCGAACGATCAGAACCTGGTTGCCAATTATTATAACCTTTACCGTTTGTATAGCGGCATCAGTCCGGCCCGTTCTGAAGAGTACAAAAATTTGATATTAAGCCGTTATCCTAACACACCGTTTGCCAAAGTAATTAATGATCCGGATTATGCCCGCCGATTGGATGATCAGGATGCCGAACTGAATGCCTTTTATAATCAGATATATGATTTGTACACGCACCGCTCTTACAAAGAGGTGATTACCAGAGCCGACGACCTGATCAGGCAATATCCTGAAAGCAAACTGGCTGCGCAATTAGCTTACCTGCGTGCACTGGCTTCGGGCCACCAAGAAAAAGTTGTACCTTTTAGGGCCGAACTGCAGCAAATTACCGTTCGCTATCCCGACGATCGCCTGATTACGCCACTGGTAAAACAGCATATGGCTTATATAGATGCCAACCAGGCCGAAATGGCCGCCCGCCCGGTAGCATTATTAGATACCGATCCGGAAGCGATACCATTTATGCCTGCGCCGGCCGTGCCAACGCAAACAATTGCAGTGGCTAAATCACCTGCCCAGCCTAAACCGGCTGCTCCGGTTACCCAGCAATCTGCAGTTGTGGTGCCTGACAAGCCAGCCGCTCAGCCTAAAGTTGACGAGCCGGTTGCCAAACCTGTTACACCAACACCTGCACCCGCAGCACCATCTATATTCAATAAGCGCGATAGTACCAATTACTACTTTGTAATTAATGTGAGCAGCGGTACCACCAATTTGTCTTCGTCGCGTTTTGGTATAGGGCAGTTTAACCGTACCAATTTCCAGGGCGCACCTATCAAGCACCTGTTAAAACCCATAGGTGCCGATAATCAGGTGATTTACGTAGGCCGCTTTTACAGCAGCAACGATGCCAAGGATTATGCCCGCAGCATTGTGCCCCTTTTGCCGCAAATTATGAAGGTACCTGCCGATAAATACAGCTTTTTTATCATCACTCAAGAAAATCTGGATAAATTAGCCGATCGAAAATTACTGGATAGTTACGTTGACTATTACCAGAAAAACTATTAGAACATGATTACGAAACTGAAGCCCGAAGAAATACGCAGCTATAACCGCACTTTATGGAAAATAGTAATTGGCTGTTTTGCATTTTTTGTGCTGATTATGGCTTTGGTTGCTTTTGGCATTTTTGGCCCGCTGCCTTCTTTCCGCGACCTGGAAAACCCGAAGAGCAACCAGGCATCCGAAATATTATCATCAGACGGGCGTACGGTACTGGGCACCTATTATGTACAAAACCGCTCAAACGTTAATTACAACCAGATATCGCCCAATGTAATTAACGCCCTGATTGCTACCGAGGATAACCGTTTTATGGATCACTCAGGTATTGATTTTGGCCGTACTTTTACCATTATTTTTTATAACCTGATTGGTAAAAAGCAGGGCGGTAGTACCATTACCCAGCAGCTGGCGCTCAACCTTTTTTCCGAACGCTCGCACAATGTATTTAAACGCATTACCCAAAAACTGCAAGAGTGGATTATTGCCGTAAACTTAGAGCGCCGCTACACCAAGGAAGAGATCATTACCATGTATTTAAATACAGTTGATTTTGGTGCTTACAACACCTTTGGTATCAAATCGGCATCACGTACTTATTTCAACACCACGCCCGATAAGCTAACTGCCGATCAGGCGGCATTGCTGATTGGTATGGTTAATGGTCCTGGTATTTATTCGCCTATCCGCCACCCCGACAATGCGGTGAACCGCCGTAACTTTGTATTACGCCGCATGGCCGAAGAAGGTATGCTGAGCGATGGCCAGGCCGAAGAATTTAAACAAAAGCCGCTGGGGCTGAACTTTAAGCCATCCGACCATAATGATGGTCCGGCTACTTACTTCAGGGCTGTTTTAAGAAAAGATGTTCAGAAGATTCTGGACGATCAGTCTATCGTAAAATCTGATGGTACACCTTATGATCTGGATCGTGATGGTTTAAGAATTTACACTACCATCAACAATACCATGCAGCAGTATGCTGAAGAAGCACAAAAAGAATATATGCGCGATTTGCAAGTGCAGTTTAACCAGCACTGGCGCGGCCGCAGCTTATGGAAAGGCGTAGCTAACTTCAAGCTGTTGTTAGATCAGGGCATGAAACGTTCAGACCGTTACCGCTGGCTCAAACAACAGGGAAAATCAGATGACGAGATTAAGGAAGATTTTAATACGCCAACCACGGTAAACCTGTTTACCTGGCATGGTAACATCGATACCACCATGAAACCCATCGACTCTATTGTATACAGTAAGATGCTGCTGCGCAATGCCATGATGAGTATGGATCCAACCACCGGTTATGTAAAGGCCTGGGTTGGCGGTATCAATTTTGAACATTTTAAGTACGATCAGGTAAAAATGGGTGCCCGTCAGGTTGGTTCAACCGCCAAGCCGTTTACCTATGCCGTGGCTATTGATAATGGCTTTTCGCCATGTATGCAGGTAAACAACGTACCCGATACCATTTACGGATATGGTAAGCCGTGGTGCCCGGGCTCATCACCATCAGAAACGGTACCTGGCGCTATTACCCTGCGTAAAGCCCTGGCCCGTTCGCAAAACTGGGTTACCGCCCACGTTATGAAAGAAGTAACGCCCGTACCGGTAATGCAGCTGATTAAAAAAATGGGCGTTACTACCGCGGTTCCGCCATATCCGTCTATCTGCTTAGGTACATTCAACGCATCGGTATTTGATATGACCGGGGCTTACAGTGCATTTGCCAATCACGGTGTATGGACCGAGCCTATTTACCTGTTGCGTATCGAGGATAAGAACGGCAACCTGCTGTATGAACGTAAATCGCGCGTGGTACAGGCCATGAACGAGCAAACCGCTTATGTAATGAGCTACATGCTAAAAGGCGTGGTTGATGAAGGTACTGGCTGGCGCTTGCGTAGCAAATATGGCCTGCGCAATCCTATAGGCGGCAAAACGGGCACTACGCAAAACAACTCCGACGGCTGGTTTATAGGCATTACGCCTTACCTGGTTACCGGTGTATGGACAGGTTGTGAGGACCGTGACATCCATTTTAGATCTACCCATTTGGGTGAGGGCGCCAATACGGCATTGCCTATTTTTGCGTTATATATGAAGAAAGTTTACGCAAACCAAGCATTAGGAATTAAGCAGGGTGTTGACTTTGATCCGCCTAAAAACGGCCTCAACATTCAGCTGGATTGCGGGGCGTACAGCCAGCAGCAGCAAGCTACTACCGAGGTAGATAACAAGCTGGGCTTTTAAGACAACAGAATAAGCAACCTTTTGCAAATCAAAACATTATTCACAAATGTTGATTATTTGATTAGCGAGAGTGTATATTGAAATACCTGTATCGGGTACTTGATTTCGGAATCTTTCGTTATTGGGTACCCGATACTTACTTTATAACCCGTTGACGGGGCAAGGGAATTTGAGATGTTTGATTACCGAGAAGCACTAAAAAAGATACCACATAAACCCGGCGTATACCAATACTGGGATGAGAATAATGAGCTGATATACATTGGCAAGGCTAAAGACCTGCGCAACCGTGTATCATCTTATTTTGTAAAAGACCACCAGGTGAGTTCTAAAACCCGGGTACTGGTATCTAAAATACGTAATATCACTTTTACAATTGTAGATACCGAGGTAGACGCCTGGCTGCTGGAAAACAGCCTGATTAAAAAGCATAAGCCGCGCTACAACGTGCTATTGAAAGATGACAAGACCTACCCCTGGATCATCATCAAAAATGAACGTTTTCCGCGCATATTCTGGACACGCAATATTGTGCGCGATGGCTCCAAGTACCTGGGCCCCTACCCTTCGGTAAGCATGATGCATACCATACTGGGGGTTATCAAAGAAACTTACGCTTTGCGCACCTGCAATTTAGCGCTAACGCCCCAAAACATCAACGCAGGTAAATTCAAGGTTTGCCTGGAGTACCAGTTGGGCAACTGTAAAGGCCCATGCCAGAACTACCAGACCGAGGATGATTATAACAGAAGCATCAGCGAGATACAGGATATACTGAACGGCAAAATCGGTAACGTTATACGCAACCTGAAAACGGACATGGAAGGTGCAGCCCTGAATCTGGACTTTGAACTGGCCCACCGTCTGAAACGCAAGTACGATCTGCTGGAAAACTACCAGAGCAAATCAACCGTGGTAAGTTCATCCATTACAGATGTGGATGTTTTCAGTATAGCATCTGAAGAAAAATATGCCTTTGTAAATTTCCTGAAGGTTATGAATGGCACCATCATCCAAACCCAAACTATTGAGCTGAAAAAGAAGCTGGATGAAACCGATGCCGAACTATTGTCTTTAGCTATATCAGAGTTCAGGAGCCGCTACAGCAGTAAATCGAAAGAGATCATCGTTCCGTTTGAGATTGAACTGGATGACGACAACATCAAGTTTACTGTACCCAAACTGGGCGAAAAGAAAAAGCTGCTTGATTTGTCGCAGAAAAACGTACAGTTTTTTAAACGCGAAAAGATAGACCAGTACGAGAAGCTGAACCCCGAAGTACGCTCGGAACGTTTGCTTACGCAGATGATGAAAGATTTGCGCATGAACCAGCTACCCCGGCATATTGAATGTTTTGATAACTCCAACTTTCAGGGTAAGTACCCGGTATCGGCCATTGTGGTGTTCAGAGATGGCAAACCGTTTAAAAAAGACTACCGCTTTTTTAACGTAAAAACAGTTGAAGGCCCCAACGACTTTGCCACTATGGAAGAAGCCGTATTTAGACGCTACCGCCGTTTGCTTGATGAGAATACACCACTACCGCAGCTGATAATTATTGACGGTGGCAAGGGACAATTAGGCGCTGCCCTGAAAAGCCTGAAACTGCTGGGCATCGAAAAGCAAATGACCGTGATTGGCATAGCCAAACGTTTGGAAGAGCTTTATTACCCCGGCGACCAGTACCCGTTGTACCTGGATAAAAAGTCGGAAACATTGAAAATCATTCAGCAGCTGCGTGATGAGGCCCACCGGTTTGGTATTACAGCCCACCGCAAAAAGCGCGACAAAGGCACGCTGGCCACCGAGCTGGAATTGGTACCCGGCATAGGCCGCCTCTCTGCCGAAAAGCTATTGAAGCACTTTAAATCGGTAAAAAAGATACGTGAAGCCAGCCTGGAAGAATTACAGGAAGTTGTAAACCTGAAACAGGCCCAAGCGGTAAGTAACTACTTTAAAGAAAATGCTCCGGTTGCAAGTAATACCGTGTAATAAAACAAAAAGCCTGATTCAATGAATCAGGCTTTTTGTTTTATTGCTAATATTTAAATTATCTTCCTGTTGAAGCAGCTGCTGCTTTAGGTTGTGGCCGGTTAAGGCGGAAACGCGCCTTAATAGTTTCTAACTCTGCACTGTTAAGCGCTGAAGTTTGCTTTAGGATGCTGGTAAAGGCATCTACCTCACTATCCGAAGCAGGGCAGCCCAAGTTTTCGCCTTTGGCATCAGAGCCGGGGTCGCCACCGTTTGCCCTTATTTTCGAATCGGCCAGTAGCTTGCCCTTGGCATCGAATATAAAGAAGTAAGGTATGCCCTGATCGTCGCCGTGATATTTTACCAGCAGCTCTTTTGCACCAGGGTTTTCCAGGTTTTCTTTACCCTTTGATTCGTTTACTACCAAATGCGTAATCACGTAGCTTTTATCGAACAGCGGTTTGCATGCCGCATCATTGATGGAAGCATCCATCTTTTTGCACCAACCGCACCACGAAGCATGAAACATAACGATCACGTTCTTCTTCTCTTTTTTGGCCTGCATGCAAGCCTGCTTAATAACAGCATCGGCCGTGGCCGGTGCCTGTGCAAAAATACTGCTGCTAAACAGCAGGAATAATGCTAATACGAAAGAATATTGGGTTAAGCTTTTCATTTTAAGTACAAAAGTATTTAGCCAATATACGGCTATATCAATTACAAAAGCAAATACACTAACTATTATCCGTGAATGGTTTCGCGCTTGCCGTAGTTTTGTATTACCTGGGCTTCATAAGCTAAAAATTCGCTCCAGCGCTTATCTACGTCAATATTACCGGCATACTTTTTAGCCAGGCGAATAAAGGTGGTGTAATGTGTGGCTTCGCTAATCATCAGTTCATGATAAAATGCAGCCAGCTCGGCATCGTTAATATTTTCAGACAATACTTTAAAACGCTCGCAGCTGCGGGCCTCGATCATGGCTGCAAAAAGCAGGCGGTCAATCAACTGCTCCTCACGGCTGCCGCCTTTTTTCATAAATTTAAGCAGTTCGTTCACATAATCATCCTTACGCTCGCGGCCAAGTATATAGCCACGCGCCAAAATAATGTCGTGCACACGCTTAAAGTGATCCATCTCCTCCTGCACCAACAAAGCCATTTCCTGTACCAGATCAGACAGGTTTGGGTTTTGCACAATAAGGGTAATGGCATTGCTGGCAGCCTTTTGCTCGCAAAAAGCATGATCAGTTAAAATCTCTTCAATATTGCTCTCTACCACGTTGGTTACCCAGCGCGGATCAGTAGGCAATTGCAGTTTCAGGATAGTTCTTTCGCTCACGATACAAAGATACAGGTTTTTGAAATCAAGCGTATAGCTCCTACTAACTACAGATGCGCAAAATTATCGGTACAGGTTTTTGCTTTCAATAAACTTTAGCACGGCATCGGGCACAAAATACTGCACATTCTTTTTGGCAGCCAGCGCCGTGCGGATAAACGTGGCCGAAAGCTCCATCAGCGGCGTCATGGTAATGGTTACCGACGGGTGCGAGGCCAGATCGGCATTTTCATAACCGGGGCGCGGGTATACATAAATCTGGTAGTCGCGCAGTATCAGCTTATAATTTTTCCACTTAGGTAAACCTGCCAGATTATCCGATCCCATAATCAGCACAAACTCGTGCTGCGGATACTTTTCTTTCAGGTGGGTTAAGGTATCAATGGTATAGGATGGTTGCGGCAGTTTAAGCTCCGCATCACTCACTTCAATGTTATCTGCATTGTCGGTAGCCAACCGGGCCATTTCCAGCCTATCGTAAGTATTGATAAGGCTGCCGTACTTCTTCAACGGATTTTGCGGTGTTACTACCAGCCATACCTTATCCAGTTCGGTATGATTGGCCATGTAGTTGGCAATAATTAAATGCCCGATATGTATAGGATTAAATGAACCAAATAGCAGACCAATCTTCATTTTTAAAGTTTTTTCAGTTGGCAATTATATTACCGTTAATCCGCTTACCAAAATTTTGTTTGCTTTATGAGAGTAAGATAATAAAAACGACTGAAAATATGAGTAACGCGCTATCAGGCGAAGCCATAAAACTTAAATATCATCTCGCAGCACTAAGATAGTAATGCCATAAAAGCATACTTGCTAAACTACGGTAGGGCCGCCAACTATCGGCCATTACCAACAACTCATCTTTTGTAAACGCAGCGGGTAATTGCTTAAGCCGCTTCATACCATTCACAATCGCCAAATCGCCCACCGGGAATACATCGGTGCGGTGCAAAACCATGAGCAGATAGATATCCACTGTCCAGTTACCGACGCCTTTTAATGCGGTTAACCGGCTTCGCACTTCATCATTGGGCAGGCTTTCCAGTTCCGCCAAATTTAAATTTCCACTTAACAGTGCTTCGGCCAGGTATCTCACATAGGCACTTTTCTGCCGGCTAAAGTAGCAGGCTTTCAGTTCATCGTCTGATAGCATCAGCAGGCCTGCCGGCGTTATCTCCTGTATTCGCTCTTTCAACTTATTTAAAGCGGACAAAGCGGATGCCAGTGACACCTGTTGCTCCAAAATAATATGTACTAATGATTCAAATGTATTTTCTCTCGACCAAAATGGCGGGTAACCAAAGGTTTGGATAACCCGTGCCAAATCACTATCCGTTGTGGCTAATTCATCGCATAGGGTTTGGTAGTTGCTTTGATTAAAGGTGGCGATCATTGATAGAGATAAGGTGCAGGAGTTGCGATTTGTTTTGACGGTTTATGATTGTGCTGTTTACAATGTTTATGCTTAAACTTTAACTTCCTTTAGTGCTATTTACCTGCTTTGTCCGCTCATTGCCGCGGAGGCTACTTACTTTGTCATAGCCACAAAGTAAGCAAAAGGCCTAGCTTTCGCAATCCCTGCCATCGCTACAGGCCACACTCCCGGCCGGGTGCGAAAGCAGGCCAACGCTCATTTGAGGCAGGAGGAGCGGGGAGCGAGATTTTCCTTTTTAAGCGTAACAATCTGTTTATGGAGCAGCAAGGAACTTGGGATTTACAGTTGTAGTGTCAGGCATAACAAACCCTGTACTAACAATATTAGGATTTACGTTTTACTTTGCCGAATTTTATCGGCATGAATAATCTGCCGCCTTTAGCTGAACGTATGCGGCCGCGTACGCTGGATGATTATGTTGGGCAAAAGCACCTGGTAGGCCAGGGTGCGGTGTTGCGCAAAGCCATTGAGTCGGGCAATTTACCTTCCATGATTTTTTGGGGGCCGCCCGGCGTAGGCAAAACCACGCTGGCTTATATCATATCACAGTCGTTGTCACGCCCATTCTTTTCGCTGAGTGCTATCAATTCGGGAGTAAAGGATGTACGCGAGGTGATCGAAAAGGCTTCGCTGCTAAAAAAAGGCGGCCAAACTTTGCCGGTTCTGTTTATTGACGAGATTCACCGCTTCTCCAAATCGCAACAGGACTCATTGTTGGGTGCCGTAGAGCGGGGCATTGTAACGCTTATTGGTGCAACTACCGAAAATCCATCTTTCGAGGTAATATCGGCGTTACTATCACGCTGTCAGGTTTACATTTTACAGCATCTGAGCGAGGACGATTTGGTTAACCTGCTGCAAAAAGCCATGCGCGAGGATGAGGTGCTTAAGCAAAAGAACATCACCATACAGGATCATGAAGCCCTGTTGCGCCTTTCAGGCGGTGATGCACGTAAACTGCTGAACGTATTTGAGCTGCTTATTAATGCCATGGACGCACCCGAGATTGTCATAACCAACGAAGCTGTGCTGGAGAATGTGCAGCAAAACATGGCACTGTATGATAAAGCCGGCGAACAGCACTATGACATTATTTCGGCGTTTATCAAATCTATGCGGGGCAGCGATCCTAATGGTGCGGTATATTGGCTGGCCCGTATGCTGGTAGGTGGCGAGGATCCGTTATTTATTGCCCGCCGCATGCTCATACTGGCATCAGAAGATGTTGGCAACGCCAATCCAAACGCATTGCTGCTGGCGCAAAGCTGTTTTGAGGCCGTAAACGTTATCGGTATGCCAGAGGCGCGCATTATCTTATCGCAAACTGCAGTTTATCTGGCTACTTCACCTAAAAGCAATGCCACCTACATGGCTATTGACGAGGCTATGTCTCTGGTACGGCAAACCGGCGATTTGCCTGTACCCCTGCACTTACGCAATGCACCAACTAAACTGATGAAGAACATCGGTTACGGTAAAGAGTACAAATATGCCCACAGCTACGAGGGCAGCTTTATTGATCAGGACTTTTTACCTGATGCTATTAAAGGCACAAAAATTTATGAGCCCGGCAACAATGCCCGCGAAAACGAAGCGCGTGAAAAGCTGCGTAAGCTTTGGGGCAACCGCTATAAATATTAATAATCGTTAAATTAAAATATGGTTAAGATACGTGAAGCCGCCCCTGCTGATGCTACCCTGATTGTAGACCTGGCACAGCAAACATGGTGGCCAACCTATTCTGAAATACTCTCGGATGAACAGATTACTTATATGCTGCAAACCATTTACAATCCGGCTAAAATTGAACAGCAAATAGCAACCGGCGAGCAACATTACCTGATATTGGAAGAAGACAGCCAGCCTGTAGGTTTCGCCGCCTACTCACCGCGTGAAGAGAATCCAGAGATTTACAAGCTGCACAAGCTCTATTGCCTGCCCCAAACACAAGGCAAAGGCTATGGCAAGCTACTCATCAATACCGTTGCCGAAAAAGTGCGGCAGGCAGGCAAACACATTTTAGAGCTTAATGTAAACCGCTATAATAAAGCACTTAACTTTTATGAAAAGATGGGCTTTATTATAGCTTACGAAGAAGACATTGCCATTGGCCCATATTGGATGAACGATTTTGTAATGCGCAAAGAGTTATCCGTGTAACCTGTTCATGAAGAGTGATCGGACACAACCTTCCATTCCCCTTTTATTTTGCGTAGCAACAGGGTGAAGTAGCCACCCGGTGCATCACTCTGGCGCTGCAATTGCCAGCCGCCCAGCACAAACGCGTTGGTTTTATCCAATAGCTGTACTTTCAAAATATCAAATTTCAGTTGCCCCATGGCTGCTTTATCCGGGTAGCTTTTTTTGTAGTTATCCAACGTGGTTTGCCAGCCATACTTGGGTCCATCGCTGCCGACGAACAGTAACGAGTCCGACTTCCAGTAACCTTGCATAAAAGTTTCCAGATCGCCGCGGTTCCAGGCCAGGCGCTGGGTTTCGAGCACTTTTAGGATGGCTTGCTTATCCTGCGCAAAGCACATGCAGCCCCATAAGAGCATTGTAAAAAACAGGACATATTTTTTCATACCGGTAATTTAAACAAATTCCATTGGTAAAAACTTTTAGTTTTACATTTCATCTATTCATTGAAAGTTATGAGCAAACAGGTACTATGTTTTGGCGAGGTTTTATGGGATACCTTTAGCGATGGCAAAAAGGTGGGCGGTGCACCGCTTAATGTAGCGCAGCATTTACGGCAGCAAGGCGTTAATGCTTTGATGGTAAGCCGTATTGGCACCGATGCATCGGGCAATGAACTGATGGCTTTTTTACAACAACATCAGCTGAACACACCGCTTATACAGGTGGATAATCGTCTCGCAACTTGTGAGGTAACCGTACAACTGAATGATGCAGGGCATGCTACCTACGTTATTCCAGAGCCAGTATCGTGGGATAATATACAGCCAGACCAGGAATTGCTGATGCAGGCCGCACAAAGCTCGGCCATTGTATTTGGCAGCTTGGCATGCCGTAATCAGGCTACCCGCACTACCCTGCTCGATCTGTTAAGCGAAATTACGGTACCGCTGCGCATATTTGATGTAAACCTGCGTGCACCGCATTACGAGATGGATACCATTGAAACGCTGGCAGCAATGGCCAATGTGATTAAAATGAATGAAGATGAGGCCGACTTGCTAATCGGCAGCAGCAAACGTTCTTTACAAGAAAAAATCACTGAATTTCAGCACAAGTTTCATGTAAACACCATTTGTGTAACGCGTGGCGAAAATGGGGCCATGATTTGGCACGATGAGCAGTTTTATGAGCATCCCGGCTTCCCTACAGAAGTAGCTGATACCGTTGGCGCCGGCGATTCATTCTTAGCAACACTGGTAGCCGGATTACTAACCGGGCAACCTATTGATGCAACATTGGAAAAAGCCTGTAAAGTAGGCGCCTTTGTAGCCAGCCAGCGTGGTGCTAACCCGACCTATCCGGCTGAGCTTGGTATATAACTTACAGGATGGTGGCATTATATACTACACTATTAAGTGGCAAATAACTGATTATAAAATAAAAGCAGAACAGCATTTTAACATAGCATAAATCCCTACGGTTATAAATGCGTTAAATTTGCAAGCACACACACTAAATTAATTACTTGTGGAAACAGATAAGGAACCTATAGTAAAACAAGACACTTTCGCCGCCTTACGTTATAAAGATTTTCGCGCATACCTGGGTATGCGTTTCTTTTTTACATTCGCTTACCAGATGCAGGCCGTAGTAATTGGCTTTTATATCTACAAACTTACGCACGATCCGCTTAAACTGGGCTTGGTTGGTTTGTGTGAAGCTATACCGGCCATTGGTATTGCTCTGTATGGCGGGTATGTGGCCGACAAGTCCGAAAAAAGAAAAATGCTGTTCACGATATTTTCAGCTGTTTTTCTGGCTTCATTAACAATATTTTTGGTTACCCTGCACAGCCTTAGCTCTTACGTAAAATCCGGCTGGATTGAGCCTGTTATTTACCTGATGATTTTTATTAACGGTATCGCCCGTGCATTTTACGGACCGGCAACCTTTGCCATTTATGCACAGAGCATACCCAAGGAACTTTACCCAAACGGCAGTACATGGAGCAGTTCAACCTGGCAAATTGCCACCATTTTAGGTCCGGCAGCAGGCGGGTTAATATATGGGGTTTATGGCATTACAGCCACCTTTAGTATTATACTGGCGCTAATGCTTATTGCATTGGTACTGGTATATATGCTTAAACCCTACCCACCGGTTTATATACCTAAAGAAAGTATATGGGAAAGCTTGCGTGCAGGTATCAACTTTGTATTCAGAACCAAAATGATGGTGGCTGCCATGAGCCTCGATTTATTCTCTGTGTTTTTTGGTGGCGCGGTGGCCCTGCTGCCGGTATTTGCTAACGATATTTTGCACGTAGGTTCGGAAGGTTTGGGTATTATGCGCGCTACTTCATCATTAGGTGCAGTACTTACCATGCTGGTCATGACGCGGTTTTCACCCATGAACCGTCCGTGGCGCAACCTGATTATTGCGGTAACAGGCTTTGGTTTATCTATTGTGTGCTTTGGTTTATCACGTAATTTCTATCTGTCGCTATTATTTCTTTTTACCGAAGGAGCATTTGATAGTATCAGCGTAATTATTCGCGGCACTATCATGCAGCTGCTAACGCCGGATGATATGCGGGGCCGGGTATCAGCGGTAAACTCTATGTTCATCGGTTCATCCAATGAGATTGGTGCTTTTGAATCGGGTACAGCTGCCAAGCTATTGGGCACCGTACCGGCCGTTATTTTCGGTGGCTGCATGACGTTGCTGGTAGTAAGCATTACTTTCCTGAAAACACGTAACCTGATACCGGCTAAGCTGGCAGATATAGGTACGCCCCGGGAAAAATAAGATAACCCTGTAAGCAACAATCTTTATGATGTGCTACTAAAAAAGGCAACAAGATAATCTTGTTGCCTTTTTATTTCTTAGCCTTCTGTGTAAGCGCTCAGCTCTTCCTGCAGGCGGCGCTCGCCTACCTGCTGCCGCCACATGGCGTAGTATAGTCCTTTTTGATCTAACAGTTCTTCATGTTTGCCTATTTCGGCAACTTCACCATTTTCAAGCACGTATATACGGTCGGCATACATAATGGTACTCAGGCGGTGAGCAATAATGAGCGTTATACGCGTTTTAAGTGCCGATATATGCTGCACTGTTTTGGTAATCTCTTCCTCGGTGATGGAATCAAGCGCCGAGGTAGCCTCATCAAACAACAGAATATCCGGATGGCGCAGCAAGGCACGCGCTATTGATAAACGCTGCTTTTCACCGCCCGATATTTTTACGCCGCCCTCACCTATCATCGTATACAACCCATTGTCGGCACGGGCCATTAGGTTTTGGCAGGCGGCTTTATTTAACGCAACCATACACTCATCGTCGGTAGCATCAGGCTTTACAAAAATCAGGTTATCTTTAATAGTCCCGGAAAACAGTTGCGTTTCCTGCGTTACAAAGCCAATTTTACGGCGTAGCATATCTAGGTGATACTTATCGCTCTCAATACTATTGAAAAGAATTCGTCCATCAGCCGGCTGGTATAATCCGATCAACAACTTGATTAAAGTTGATTTACCTGAGCCCGACGGACCAACAAATGCCACCGTCTCTCCCTTATTGGCGTGAAACGATACCCCTTTAAGGGCATAGCGTGTGGTTAACGCATATTTGAAGCTCACGTTATCAAAAGCTACCTGATCAACCACTTCAACATCGGCCGGGTCTTCAGGAATGTTTTCCAGCGGGGTGTTCATGATACGATTAAAGTTGGTGAGCGATATTTGTGCTTCGCGCCAGGTTAATGCCATGTGACCAAACTCCTGTAGCGGCCCAAACAACAAGTAAGCATACAGCAGAAAACTAAAGTATTGACCGGCCGAAATTTCCCGATCAAAGATCAGTACCAGCAGCACGACCACCATACTGCTTCGCAGTAAATTTACCGTAGTGCCTTGTATAAAGCTTAAGAACCTTAAAAACTTGGTTTTCGCAATCTCCAGCTTTAATATTTTATGGGTAGTGGTATTGAGGCGATCAATCTCTTCATTAGCCAAACCATGGCTCTTTACTAGTTCGATATTACGTAATGATTCTGTAGTACGACCTGCCAGTACCGAAGTTTTAAGCACGATGGCACGGTGAATAACCCTGATCTTTCTGGACAGTTTCCAGCTTAACCAGGTAATTACCGGAACAGCCACAAAAAACACCAAGGTAACCTTATAACTGATAGTGAAAGAATATACGGCAATGAATAGCACACCAAACAACGTCATAAAAGTAACGTTGATGGATGCCTTTACCAGATTTTCCACATCACTTCTGATACGTTGCAGCATGCCCAGCTTTTCGCCACTACGCTGGTCCTGATGCTCATAGTAAGGCATGGCAAGTGCGTGTTTCATACCATCGGCATAAACTTGGGCACCTGTTTTTTGAGCGATAGTTACGGTATAATAATCCTGTATATTGTTGGCAATACGCGATACCAGTGCGGCAACGGCAGCCAGGGTAATTAACCACACTATACCACTGATGTATTCATGGCGTGTAAAGGTATCTCGTTTCACGATATAGTCATCAACGATTTTACCCGTAATCAGCGGATCCATTAAGGCAAAGCATTGATTGAGCGCGGTCATCAAAAGCGCCAGCAACACTTCCTTTTTTCGTTGTTTAAGATAAGAAAATAATATTTTCATAGATAAAGGCCGATTGTTATTAATCACACAACAATAACAACGCCTAAATACAACGATCAATTATTCATAAACGTATTTTTATAAATATGACAAAATAAAAGCCGCTGATTACAGCGGCTTTATATAATTCGAAATAGTTGTAAGCTTAAGGAAATATGCCAGAACAACAATAGAACTGTATTGTATACACTTCCTATTGCTATATCTAACCCATACCGGTTATGAGTTTGCTTCGGTGGTATATTTCTCGCCTATCTGCTGCCGCCACATGGCGTAGTACAAACCTTTTTGCGATAGTAGCTCTATGTGTTTACCCGATTCAATGATCTGCCCTTTCTCCAACACATAAATGCGGTCGGCATGCATAATGGTGCTTAGGCGGTGGGCAATCAATATGGTGATATGATTTTGATGCTCGGATACCTCTTTAATTGTCTCGGTAATTTCTTCTTCAGTTAGCGAGTCCAGCGCTGATGTAGCCTCGTCAAACACCAGGATATCTGGCCTGCGCAGCAAAGCACGCGCAATAGATAAGCGTTGTTTTTCACCTCCGGATACTTTAACCCCGCCCTCACCTATTACCGAATCCAAACCTTTATCGGCACGAGCCAACAAACTTTGGCAGGCAGCGCGGTGCAATACATGCATACACTCCTCATCAGTAGCGCCCGGGCGCACAAACTGCAAGTTTTCGCGTATTGTACCCGAAAACAATTGCGTATCCTGTGTTACAAAGCCAATACGCTCGCGCAGTTTATCCAGGTCAATCTCGTTACTCACTACGCCATTGTACAGCACATCGCCTTCCATAGGCTGGTACAATCCCACCAGCAGTTTCACTAAGGTGGTTTTACCCGATCCCGACGGACCAACAAAGGCAATGGTTTCGCCCGTGTTTACCTCGAAGCCTATATGGTTCAATGCATTGCGGTTAGCGGTAAGGTGCTTAAAGCTTACATTGTTAAACTTTAGCTGCTTTACCTTTTCCAGCAATACCGGCTTTTCGGGTTTTTTATCAACCGGGGTGCTTAATATGCTTTGGAAATTACCCAATGATACTTCCGCCTCGCGCCAAGCCAAAATCACATTACCTAATTCCTGCAGTGGGTTAAACAAAAAGAATGAATAGAACAAAAAGCTAAAATACTGGCCCGGTGATATGGTTTGCTTGAAAATAAGCAACAGTAACACAACCACCATGGTGCTGCGTACCAGGTTAACGGTAGTACCCTGCACAAAGCTCATGCTGCGTACAAACTTCACCTTGCGTAGTTCCAGGTCTAGAATTTTGTAGGTTGTTTTGTTCAGGCGCTCAATTTCCTGATTTACAAGACCTAAGCTTTTTACCAGTTCAATGTTACGCAATGATTCGGTAGTTGAACCGGCCAATGCAGTAGTTTCGCCCAGGATAGAACGTTGTATATTTTTAATTCTTTTGCTTAGTGCCGTGCTTACAAAGGCAATTATGGGAATGGCAGCGAAGTATACCAACGTTACTTTGTAGCTTACACTAACCGAATAAACCGTAACAAACACCAAACCTATCAAGCTAACGAAAAGCACACTGATAAATGAAGTAATGAACTTTTCAGAGTCCAAACGTACCTTTTGCAAAATGCCCAGTGTTTCGCCGCTACGCTGATCTTCAAACACCTGGTAAGGCAGTTCAAGCGAGTGCTTTAAACCATCGGCGTACATTTTGGCACCAACCTTTTGCACAATGATACTGGTAAAATAATCCTGGAAGTTTTTAGCGATACGCGACACCATGGCTGCCCCAATAGCCAACCCCACCCAGCTTAGCACGCCCCACAAATAATCATCATAAGGCAAGGCTGTACGCTTTTCAATAAAGTTATCGACGATATGACCAGTAATGTAGGGATCGAGAAGTGAAAAGCCGATATTGAAAGCGGCCAATCCCAGTGCCAGTATAACCAGCCAGCGATGCCGCGATAAATAAGATAAAAGTAATTTCATATATGTGTTGAAGCAGGAAAGGCACAAAAATAGAAAAGGGAATGGAGCAAACTGCTCATTCCCTTTAATTTGACATTGGTTTAAGGATTAAACCGTCATGATGTCTTTTTCTTTCGCTTCCGAAAGCTGATCAACTTTAACAATAAAGGTGTCGGTCAGTTTTTGCACATCCGCTTCACCAACTTTAATATCGTCTTCAGATACACCTTCTGACTTTAATTTTTTGATTTTCTCGTTAATATCTTTACGGATGTTACGGATAGCAACTTTACCGGCTTCTGCCTCGCCTTTCAGCTTTTTAACCAAATCGCGGCGACGCTCTTCGGTAAGCGGCGGTACGTTGATACGGATCACCACACCATCATTTTGTGGATTTAAACCCAGGTTTGATTCTTTAATTGCCTTTTCGATAGCAGGCAATAAGGTTTTTTCCCATGGTTGGATAACCAGCGTACGGGCGTCAGGTGTATTTACGTTACCTACCTGAGTTAAAGAAGTTGGGGTGCCATAGTAATCAACCACCAGGCCATCCAGCATGCTTGGCGTAGCTTTACCTGCACGTATTTTAGATAACTCGTTATCCGCATGAGCAATTGCCTTTTCCATCAAGGTTTTTGCATCATTCAGTTGTTTTTTAATGAGTTCGCTCATCTTTGTTTTATGTTTATATTACAAAAATAGAAATTTAGGAACAAGAGCCAAGAATCGAGAACCAAGATAGTTGCATTTTCACCTGGCTCATGGCTCGTGCTTCTCGGCTCTACCAAGAAATTATCTTACCAGAGTGCCAATTGCCTCGCCTTTGGCTACTTTCATAAAGTTGCCTTCTTTGTTCATGTCAAATACGATGATAGGCAGCTTGTTTTCATGGCATAAGGTAAACGCGGTCATATCCATTACGTTTAAGCCTTTGTCATATACTTCCTGGAAGCTTACTTCGTCAAAACGGGTAGCGGTTGGGTCTTTCTCCGGGTCGGCAGTATAGATACCATCAACACGGGTGCCTTTCAGCACTACGTCGGCTTTAATTTCAATAGCACGTAAGGAAGCGGCTGTATCGGTAGTAAAGTAAGGGTTACCGGTACCTGCACCGAAAATTACGATACGGCCCGACTCTAGATGCGTCATGGCACGGCGGCGGATGTAAGGCTCACATATCTGCTCCATTTTAATGGCCGACTGCAAACGGGTTTCTACCCCAATGCCTTCCAGGGCGCTTTGCAGGGCCATACAGTTAATCACGGTAGCCAGCATACCCATGTAATCGGCCTGGGCGCGTTCCATTCCCGATTTTTCGGCGCTTAGCCCTCTGAAAATATTACCTCCACCTACAACAATGGCTATCTCAATGCCGGCATCGCTTACGTTTTTAATATCGTGTGCATATTGCAGCACGCGGTTGTTATCAATACCATATTGACGCGATCCCATCAATGATTCGCCACTCAGTTTCAGTAAGATTCTTTTGTATTTCATGCAGATATGTGGTTATATTCTTATTTTAATTGGATTTACGGTAAACTTTGCCTTTATATAAAGTGAACTGAATATTAAATTCAGCATCAAAAATAATTAAATCTGCGTCATATCCGGCCTCAACTTTTCCTTTGGTTATCAACATAGCCAGTTGCGCAGGGTATAACGATGCCATGTTAACAGCCTCGGGTAAGGTAACACCAACATGCTGCACACAGTTTTGCACAGCTTTCAACAGGGTAAGCGCCGAGCCCGATAATGTACCATCGGGCATTACATACCTGTTGCCTGCCAGGCGGTGCTGATAGGTACCCTGATCGGTTTCGGTTACCGCATCGGTAATCAGAAACAACTTATCACCCAGTTCGCGTTTAGCTAAGGCAATCATAGCATAATCCACATGTACGCCGTCGGCAACGATGCTGGTATAAGGCTTGGCTTCAAATACCGCCGGAATAATACCGGGTGCACGGTGATGAATGGGCGGCATGGCATTATACAAATGCGTTATAGCTTGTATAGGGTTGCCAATAAAACTTTTGATTTGCTGATAGGTCGCATCGCTATGACCAGATGATAGGATGATATTCTGCTGTTGCAGATAATCAAGCACTTCCTGATCCTGCAATTCGGGCGCCAGGGTAATCATTTTGATCTCGCCTGCAGCCATCTCAATCCATTGTTTGATTTCGCTTAGCGTGGCTTTCTTGATATACTTTTCGGGGTGAGCTCCTTTACGAGCCGGATTGATATAAGGCCCTTCAAGATGCAGCCCTAAAAAGCTACCGACGGCTTTTGGACGGTAGGCCTTGGCTGCTTCAATCGCATCCAATACTACTTCATCGCTGTTGGTGGCTACGGTGGCAAAGAAACCGGTAGTGCCTTTTGGCAACAGGTCGGCCTCCATGCGCTGCAATGCCTCAACAGACGGATTGCCGCCGAACAGGGCTCCCCCCGCCCCGTAAATTTGCAGATCGATTAGTCCGGGTGCCAGGTAAGCGCCCTTCAAATCAATACGCTCTGCTTGGGCAGGAATTTCCAGAACGGGAGTTACTGCCCGGATTTGATTATCCTCAATAATAACAGCCTTATCTCCGGTAATGTTACCGTCAGCTACAATGAGGGTGTTGTATAAAGCTGTTAACATAAGTGGCTGAAATAAAAAAGTAAAAGGCAAAAAAAATCCCCGCTTTAAAAGCGGGGATTTTAATAAATTAAGCTCCTAAAGCAACGCGCTTAAATGCGGTTACGGTTAAGCCTTTCTCAATGCCGCTCAGGAATTGAGATATGTTTTTAGATGGATCTTTAACAAACTCCTGGTTCAACAAGGTTGAATCCTTGTAGAATTTGTTCAGTTTACCTTGTGCAATTTTCTCAACCATTTCTTCTGGTTTGCCTTCAGCACGGATTTGCTCTTTAGCGATAGCTAACTCACGCTCAATAGTGGTAGAATCTACATCACCTTTATCTAAAGCAACCGGGTTCATAGCAGCAATTTGCATAGCTACGTCTTTACCAGCTTCTTCAACACCGGCAACATTAGCGCTTAAAGCAACTAATACACCTAAACGGAAGTTACCGTGGATGTAAGCAACGATTTTTTCGCCTTCTAATACAGTGTATTTAGAAACGCCGATTTTTTCGCCGATTTTACCGGTCATATCAGTGATAGCTTCACCAATTTTAACGCGTGAAGTCTCGGTATCAATTTCCAGGTTGTATAAATCTTCAACAGTTGCAGGGAAATCCTGAACAGCGATGTTTGCAACAGCGTTAGCAAATGCAATAAACTCAGCATTTTTAGCAACGAAGTCGGTTTCGCAGTTTAATTCAACAATTACACCACGTTTGCCATCTTCAGAAGTACGTGCAATAACTACACCTTCGTTTGACTCACGGTCTTGACGGCTGGCAGCTACTTTAGCACCTTTTTTTCTTAAATAATCAATGGCTGCTTCAAAATCACCGTTAGTTTCGGTTAAAGCTTTTTTGCAATCCATCATACCGGCACCAGTTTGCTGGCGCAGTTTGTTTACGTCTGATGCAGAAATTTGTACTGTAGACATTGTTTTTATGAGTTGTGAGTTGTGAGTTGCCTGTTGGGTGGCAATACGCAACAAAATTAATAATAATAATTCGTATAAAAACTGAAAGTTGCCAATTGCAAATGGCAGCATTACACTGTCAGTTCACAACCGGCAACTTACAATCAATTTTATTATTCTTCTGAAGATTCAGCAGCTGGTGCTTCAGATTCAGCCTCAGCGGCTACTGCACCTCTTCTTCTGCGGCCACCGTCAGCGTCACCGCCGTCAGCTTTAGCTTTTGATGCAGCTGCTTCTTTTTCAACTTCATCTTCTTTTTCGCGTTTACGCTCATCTAAACCTTCCTGAATAGCCTGGATCATGATACCGGTAATCAAAGAGATTGATTTAGTAGCATCATCGTTAGCCGGGATAGGGAAATCGATGTTTGAAGGATCTGAGTTGGTATCTACCATTGCAAAGGTAGGAATGTTCAATTTCAGTGCTTCAGAAACTGCGATGTGCTCTTTCTTAACGTCAATCAGGAACAATGCAGCTGGTAAGCGGTTCAGGTCAGATATACCACCTAACAAGCTTTCCAGTTTTATACGCTCACGCTGAATCATCAGACGCTCTTTTTTAGAAAGGATACTGTAAGTACCGTCTTTAGTCAGTTTATCGATGTTTGACATCTTTTTGATTGACTTGCGTACGGTAGTGAAGTTAGTTAACATACCACCTAACCAACGCTCGGTTACGTAAGGCATGTTTACTGATTTTGCATAATCAGCTACGATATCTTTTGCTTGTTTCTTGGTAGCAACAAACAAAACTTTACGGCCTGATTTTACAATTTGTTTGATAGCGGCAGCAGCCTCTTCAACTTTGCTTAAAGTTTTATTTAAATCGATAATGTGGATACCGTTGCGCTCCATGAAAATGTACTGAGCCATTTTCGGATCCCATTTGCGGGTAAGGTGACCAAAGTGTACACCTGCATCCAGTAAATCCTGATATGTTGTTCTTGCCATTGTTGTGTCCTCCTTAAAATATTAACGTTTACTGAATTGGAATTTACGACGTGCTTTGCGGCGTCCTGGTTTTTTACGCTCAACCATACGTGGGTCACGAGTCATTAAACCTTTAGCACGCAATGCAGGTTTTTTCTCCGCATCAAGTTCAACAATAGCTTTAGCAATAGCTAAACGAACGGCCTCAGCCTGTCCTTTTACGCCACCGCCGGCAACATTAGCAACCACGTCAAATTTACCTTCTGAACCAGAAACCAGTAATGATTGAGTAGCAACGTATTGTAATGGTAAAGTAGGGAAGTATTCTTTGTAATCTTTACCGTTAACGATTAGCGCACCGTTACCTTCGTTTAAGTAAACGCGGGCAACAGCGGTTTTTCTTCTGCCTGAAGTGTTAGTTGTTGGCATTTCTTTTCTCCTTTAAAATTAAAAGTTAAATGGTTTTAGGGTTTTGTGCAGCGTGCGGATGCTCGGCACCGGCATAAACATGCAGGTTGCCAAAGATGGCTCTGCCCAAACGATTTTTAGGTAACATACCACGAACGGCTTTTTCAATTACACGCTCAGGGAACTTAGCCATTAACTCCTTAGGAGAAATGAAACGCTGACCACCTGGGTAACCGGTGTAAGAAACATATTGCTTAGCGCTGAATTTGTTTCCGGTCAGTTTTACCTTGTCTGCATTAATAACAATAACGTTATCACCGCAGTCTACGTTTGGAGTGAAGCCTGGTTTATGTTTTCCTCTGATGATCGCAGCGATCTTAGAGGTCAAGCGCCCCAAAATCTCGCCTTCCGCGTCAACAACTACCCATTCTTTGTTAACGGTCTTCTTGTTGGCTGAGACAGTTTTGTAACTTAACGTATTCACTTGCTTTAAATTAAATTTATTAAACAGTTTACTATACCCCGTAATTTCGGGACTGCAAAGATACGAGTAGCTATTTAATTTTCAAATAGTTTGGAGAATATTTTTGAAGTGAATTGCCAGTTGTAAGTCAAGCAACTTGCCTTTTAAATTTGCTGTCTTATCGAAGACACCTTCTTTACATACAGGCTCGCTGTCCTTGTTGTGGATGCTACCTTGAGTGGGATGCTAAAGACCGTATTTAATAATTGCACTGTGTTAATTTACCAGTAAGCCTATCTTAAATCAGTCATCAGTTACCAATCTTACAGATGCAAATCGGTACTTGTAAAATTTCATCTTTTCAGCTACGGCTTTGGGAACAAACACACGACAACTTTTATATGTGTGAGAACTTTTTGCTTCGACCCAATAAATACTAGGATCAGGAATATTAAATTTTTTTACTTGGCTAACATGAGTATCTAATAATATTACTGTATCTGCTTCTTCTGACGATGAATCTCTAAAAATCTTACAGATAAACACATTTGCAAATGGCCCCTTATTGGTAATGCTTTTGCTATCCCACTCATATACCGCGATGAGGGAGTTATTTGCATATGCAGTTATATTTAAAGGTGCCTTTTGCATGTGTGATGTATATAAAAGTACATCTTCTGCTTTCTCTTGATACGAAGCACAAGCAAATAGTATAGAAGCAAATGTAAAAAGCAGCGTTTTATATCTCATTAATATTAATACTCAATACAGCAATAAGTAACCGCTTCCTGATCGTCGTTTCAATCATAAAAACAGATATACAACTTAGTTTTACTCGCTAATTTTATAATCCAAACGCCATAAAACGAATCCAACTCTGCCAAACCAATCCCGTAGCCCGATTATTGTATATTTACGGCTATGAGTCAAATTCGATTAAGTGTGCTGGATCAATCGCCGGTGCGCAAAGGTGTAACTGCTGAGCAGGCCGTGCGCGAAACGGTTGAACTGGCCAAACTGACAGATAAATTAGGTTATACCCGTTTCTGGATATCCGAACATCATAACACCGCCAGCCTGGCCGGCTCCACGCCCGAGGTACTGCTGGCATACTTAGGCAGCCAAACACAGCATATACGCATTGGTTCGGGCGGTGTAATGCTGCCCAACCACAGTGCGCTTAAAGTAGCCGAAAATTTCAGGATGCTGGAAGCGCTGTTTCCGGGCAGGGTTGACCTGGGGCTGGGCCGTGCGCCGGGTACCGACCGTATTACGGCTTCGGTGCTCAATCCATCCAACAATTTCAGAGAGCAGGATTTGGTGGAGCAACTGCTCGACCTGCAAAACTACCTGCATGACCGTGCCGAGGAAGGCCCCGTGCAAACGCGCATACGCGCCATCCCCCAGGTACAAACCGTACCAGCCATGTGGATGTTGAGCAGCAGCGGCCAAAGTGGTTTGTTTGCCGCTCATTTTGGTGCCGGTTTATCCTTTGCACACTTTATAAATCCGGTTGGCGGCGCGCAGGCGGTTGATCTATACCGTGCACGCTTCCAACCATCTGAAGATTTGCTGCAGCCGCAAGCCAACGTCGGCCTGTTTGTATTTTGTTCGGAAGATGAAGAGAAAATCAGGCAGCATCAAGCCATGATGGATTATCGCTTTACCCAACTCGAAAAAGGCGGCAATCTGAACCCGGTTAGCTATGAAGATGTTAAGGATATCACCTACACAGCAGCCGAGCAAGAACGCATTCGCTTTAACCGCCACCGCGTAGTAACCGGCACGCCCGATGAAATCAAAGACAAGCTTACCCGCATGGCCAACACCTATAATGTAGACGAACTGATAGCGATTACCATTACCGAAGATTTTGAAGACAGGCTGGAATCATACCGGTTGCTGGCCGGGCAGTTTGCATTAGCAAGTCCGGTTGCAAAAGCGGAGGCGACAGTATAAGTAAGCTACTGCTATACAACCTATAACGAATAAAAGCCACCTGATACACCGGGCGGCTTTTATTGTTTTCGGGTGACAGCAAACTCAAGATTAAATATTACTTTTGCAAAACAAATTATACTTATACGATATTCTCAGAATATCCAATTAGCAGTTATCGTGATTATTATTATTTTCTTTATTTCTCACTGGTTCTTATCCTTATTTTTCCAAACGTTTTATTTACACCGCTATGCGGCGCATAAAATGTACAGTACACCTAAGGTTACAGAACGTATTTTCCACTTCCTTACGTTTGTTTGTCAAGGCTCATCTTTTTTAAACCCGCGCGCTTACGCTATTATGCACCGCGAGCATCATGCCTATAGCGATACCGAAAAAGACCCGCACTCGCCACACTTCTTTACCGACGTGTTTCAGATGATGTACCGCACAGCTATTAGTTTCCGCGTTTATGAAAGAAGATTAAAAGAGCCCGATGCACAATTTAAAGGTAACTATCCGGAATGGCGCTTAATTGACTACTACGGATCGTTAAACATTACCCGTATTGCCTGGGGTATTTTATACTTTTTGTTTTACTTAAAATTTGCAACTGTATGGTGGCTGTGGCTATTATTACCTATACAGTTCATTATGGGCCCGTTGCATGGCGCTATTGTGAATTGGTGCGGCCATAAATACGGCTACTCAAACTTTGATAATGGCGACAAATCAAAAAACACGACCCCGTTCGACTTTTTTATGCTCGGGGAACTGTTCCAGAACAACCACCACAAACGCCCTAACAGCCCTAATTTCGGCGCACGTTGGTTTGAGCTTGATCCGGTCTATCCTGTAATGAAAGTTATGCACTGGATGCATATCATCAGGTTACGTAAGCCAGCATTATAGTATCGAGAATAAGTTTCATTATTAAAATATTAAAGAGCCGTTATTTAACGGCTCTTTTTGTTTGTATCCGTTAACGGAAATACTGTAAAGTCTTTGTTCGTTAATCCATATTCTTAACAGCTAACACCTATATTTGCCCTATTCAAACATAATAATATGGGCGTATCAGTACTGGCTCAAACCCTTAAGGGTTCTGAGATCATTAAAATTGGAAACGAAATAAACGAACTGAAAAGACAAGGCCAAAATATTGCCAACCTAACTATTGGCGATTTTGACCCGAATATCTACCCTATTCCGGAAGAGTTGCGTAATGATATTATAGAAGCTTATCAGGCTAATCATACCAACTATCCACCGGCTGATGGGATGCTGGAACTGCGCAAGCAAGTGTCTATCTTTTTAGAAAAAGAGCATAACATTCAGGCTACATCAAATGAAATACTAATTGCAAGCGGTTCGCGCCCCTTAATTTATTCAGTGTTTTTAGCTTTGGTTGATCCGGGCGATAAAGTGATATACCCTGCACCATCATGGAACAATAACCACTATTGCCATATTACCGGCGCTCAGGAAATTCAGGTGCCTACCACGCCAGAAAATAACTTTTTACCAAAAGCTGCCGACCTGGCCCCGCACCTGAAAGGTGCTACCCTACTGGCCCTATGCTCACCGCAAAACCCAACCGGTACCATGTTTGAAAAAGCTGATCTGGAAGAAATTTGCGACCTGGTGATTGCCGAAAATGCAAGCCGCCAGCCTGGCGAAAAACCGTTGTATATTATGTACGACCAGATTTACGCCATGCTTACTTTTGGTAAAAAGCATTACGATCCGGTTACTTTACGCCCAGAATTGAAAGATTATGTAGTTTATATTGACGGTATATCTAAATGCCTGGCAGCAACCGGCGTGCGTGTAGGCTGGGGCTTTGGTCCGGAAAAAATTATTGGCAAAATGCGTTCTATCGTTGGCCACATGGGTGCCTGGGCGCCTAAAGCCGAGCAGGTAGCAACAGCTAAGTATATCCAGAACAGCGAGCAGGTGCACAGCTACCTGAACACTTTCAAAGCCCGTATACAAGACAGCCTAAACACTTTATACCAGGGCTTTCAGCAATTAAAAGCCGAAGGTTTTGCAGTGGATGCTATTGAACCAATGGGCGCCATTTACTTAACCGTAAAAGCAGACTACACCGGTAAAACCACCCCGCAGGGCGACGTACTGAACACCCCGGCTGATATTAACTTTTACCTGATCAAAGAAGCGAAGGTTGCACTGGTGCCATTCTCGGCCTTTGGCACAGGCGATGATGTGTGCTGGTTCCGCGCCTCGGTAGGTACATCAACACTGGAAGATATCCAGGCGATGATTCCCCGCATCAGAGAAGCGCTGAGCAAATTGAAATAAGCATCTGTTACACCTAGCAATAAAATGCCATCTCGCAAACAGCCAGGATGGCATTTTTATTATACTACTATTTTTCATTTTCTGCGATACTTTCACCACTCCACGCTATTCACACCTCGCACTCCATTATCCGCACCTCGCTCCTTCCCCCCATTAAGCCGCACTCGAAATAAACTTTACCAAACTACGCTTAGCCACCGGCAGTAAAGTTTGCTCCAGCGGAAAGCTGATATCGCTCTGCACATAATATACCGCCGGGTTTGGCAGGTGCTTGTATCGCCGTATCAGGGTTTGCTTAATCGACTCTGGCGTGTTTACCAAGTTCTGCTCATAAGTATCTACCAATGATATCGTGATACCACGATATTTATCGTCTTTATGCTCAAACAGGGTAACTTGGTACTCATACACCCAGTTGGTTGTTTCTTTGCCATTGCGCAGGGCAAAATAACCCGTGTAAGGCGTTAATGGCACCACCCCTACCGGATCAATAGCCAGCCTGCTCTCCACAAAATCATATATATCCCGACCGGTTTGCAGAGCCGGATCCATTTTGCGCAACGCATAGGCAATTATGCGTTCTATCTCCTGCATGGTACCATCATCCTGCACCATTTTTTGGTAGGTCAGTTTTACAGCTTCTACATCGGCTTTGGTTAAGCGTAGCGGAAAAGCCTGTTGCAATACCGATTTGTCTTTTTTAAAGCTGAGCAGATTATTGTAATGAAATATTAAATCGGTAAGGTTAGGATAAAGCCGGCTTTTGTCAAAGTGACGGTTAATTTGCTGCAGGTAATCTAAAAGCACATACTTTTTGTGTTCAAAATCAATTGCTCCCTCAATAAACCAGTTAACACCTAATGATTTCATATTAACTCCTTTACTTTTACCTAATTTAAAAATAAAAACAGGAGATTTGCAACATGCCCGCCGGAACGCTTTACTTAATACCGGTTCCGCTTGCTGACGATGCCGCGGTCCAATCTTTTACACCCTATCTGGTACAAACTATTAACCAGATAACCGAGTATATTGTTGAAAACGAAAAAACCGCCCGCAAGTTTTTAAAGCAGGCCGGTCTCACCATTCCGCAAAGCCAGCTTATCATTCACGATTATGGCAAGCACCAGCGCAGTGGAGATATCAATAGCTTTTTTACTGGACTATTAAATGGAAAAGACGCCGGCCTGATGAGCGAAGCAGGCTGCCCAGGTATAGCCGACCCTGGTGCGGATATTGTTGCCGAGGCGCACCGTAAAGGCATTAAGGTGGTGCCATTGGTTGGCCCCAGTTCAATTTTACTGGCACTAATGGCATCAGGCTTTAACGGGCAAAGCTTTACCTTTCATGGCTATTTACCCATTGATAAAGGGCAGCGCAGCAAACGCATTAAGGAATTGGAAAGCCAAGCTGAGCGCTTTAAGCAAACGCAGCTTTTTATTGAAACACCTTTTCGCAACAACCAGCTACTGGATGAGATACTGAAAGTTTGTAAGCCAGCCACCCGCCTGTGCATTGCCTGCAACATTACAGCGGCTGATGAAATGGTAATCACCAAAAGCATTGCCGACTGGAAAAAACAGCCGCCTGATCTGCATAAAAAGCCAACCATCTTTTTGCTATTCCATTCGTAGCATGAATTGAAAATAAAACTCACTTAAACCAAAAAGGCCCTGATGCAAATGCATCAGGGCCTTTTATATTATCAGAGCAATTTATTTTAATATTGCCATAAACCCAGTTCCCAATCCAATATAGTCTTTTTCACTTTTTCAGATTCGTACAGGCGATCAATACCTTGTGCGTAATCTTTAATACGTTCATCTTTCTGGTTGGATACTTTTACAATTACGCTGCTGAATAAACGCTTCATGAACACGTCATCAAAGCTTAAACCAGTAGCATCATTGTTGCGGCTAACAGCTTCTTTAGTAGCCAGTACCTGACGCGCTTCCGGGAAATAGATCCAGAACATCGGCTGAAAATCGGTTTCAACACCGGTTACTTTCAGCTTCATTAAGGGCGCTATACCGATAATGCGGGGCTCGAATATAGAGCGTTGTTTATCAAACACCCAATCTTCTTTGATACGGAAGCGAATAATACTGTCCGGATTAAATTCCCCTGCCTGTACAACGGACCCAACTTTATCTCCATTGGCATCAAACTTATCCACCACCACGCTATCGGCCAGTTTAGCTCTGGCTTTACCAGGGGTTAGCGGAACCGAAAAGCTATCGCCGTTTGGATCATCTTTGCTTGGATTTGGATCATACGCAGTCAGTTCGCCAGCATCTACCGCTTCCATCAGCACATCAATTAAACGTGCTTTGGGTGAGCCCAGGTACTGATTCATTTTTTCGCGCAAATCAATTTCCCGCCAAACACGCTTGGCGTACACCACATCAGCTTCACGCAGATTTGGGTATGATGTTACGCGGGCACTTAAAATGTTCGTCTTCTTATAATAACCGTCCATCGGACGTTCAAAGGGTTTGGCTAACGCCTGCTTGCTTGCAGCCGTGTCGGCCACGGGCTGTGTGTTGAATGTGGTACTTGCCGCATTCGTGGTAGCAGCCTTGGTGCGTTTGCGTGTAGAACGCCTTTGAGCATAAGTGTCAAAACAAATTAAACTCAGTAACCCAACCACCAAAATCTTGCTTCTCATGTTCGTGTTAATTTGCGCTTTCAAATTCTTTTTAGTTTGCTCTTAATGTAATATCATCTAATCCGCGTGCTGAGCCGTCCGGACCAACAGCCATAATGTTGGTGAAGGCAACCATAGTACCCGGTGTAATCATTGACATTGCCTGACGCATTTGACCTGATAGTTCGCCACCACTGGTTGACAGTGAAATAGGGTCCTGACGCGGTCTTAAAATTACCATGTTGAAACGGGTAACGCTAAATTTAGCATCAAAGTCAAAGTTTTCCAGTTTAGCAAACAGCCTGTCTTGTCCTTTCAGGTTAGCTGTTGGGCTGGTACCACCGCTTTTGCCACCAAATACGGCTTTTGGATCTGGTATACGTTTTACACGGAATTGTGTTGCACCTAATACCTGATTTTTTCCAGGAGAAGCTTCGCCTGATACGGTAACGTTTACTGTACCCGGAGAACTTACCTTAGCGATGTATGAACCGCCTGAACCGCTTACCGAACCGCCAGATATGCTCACGCGCAGTTTCTCTTTTGGTATACCCGGAGCTGATACCGAAATCGGGTTTGGAACACCGATATACAGTACGTTCATTTTATCGGCGGCTACTGTTGCCGATGGTTTAGCCACCTGATAGGTTTGTGGTGCAGTTTTGTACTCTTTAATAGTACCATCGTTTTGTTTAACGCGGATAGTACCTACCCAGGTGTGTACACCTTCGCCGCTGGTACCTACCGAATACTGACCACGGCCATCTGATACCTGTAAACGTGAACCGTTTACATAAACATCAGGACTTGATTTTGAATCAGAAGCAGTCAGGAACACTTCAGCTTTGTAAGGCTGACCTGCAATAACGTAGCTGCTTGGCGCTACAGCAACGGCTGCAAACTTATCCAAATTTACTACAGCCTGATCTACTTTACCCAGCACTTTTTTAACGATTTCAGCTTCAGCATTTTTAGTATCAGCCTGAATTTTAGTTAAAGCTGTAATAGATGCTCCCATTGGTATACCTTCGCCGAAGGTAGCTTCTTGCCAGCTTCTACGGGTTAATTCACCATGTTTAGGTGGATCTACAACTGCAAGGTTAAAGTTGATGCCCTCACGGTCTTTAGGGTCTAATAAGGCGATAAGTCTTTCGTTAGTTTGATTGATTTTTTCACGCAGCTCTTTACCTTTACCTTTCTCAATCATATAACGGGCAGATATATCCATATCTGACTTACCTTTATAATCCTGAGTTTTTTCATCCATACCGCCACTTTGATCAATCAAATCTTTTTTAATCGACTCTACGTATGTAGTTAATTCATTAGCAATAGCACTTGCTTGCTTTGCCTTATCATAAAGAGGTTTAGCTCTATCTGGTTGTTCTTTTAATTTAGTTTTTTCGAATGCGTCAAAAGTATTGTTTATACCAGTTTGTACATTACTTTGTGATTGCGAAAGGCTATCTGTTATATTTTTGAATGCATCCAATAAGCTATCTGGGATTTGTAAGGCAACCAGGCCTAACAATACCAAATATAGGATGCCCATCATTCGCTGCCTTGGGGTTTCTTTACCTCCAGCCATGTGCTATATATTTTTTAGGTATTAGTTAATGTAATTAAATAAGGTTATCTATAATTAAGCACGTGGTTGGTTCATCGCAGTAAGCATGTTACCGTATACAGAGTTAAGTGCGCCCAGGTTTTTAGCTAAACGACCTACTTCATCTTTAAACTGTTTAGAATCATCTAATGATTCGTTGAAGTTATTCATGGTCAATGACAGGTTTTGGTAGAATTTGTTCATTGATTTCAGGTGTGCACTTGAATCTTGTAATTCCAGCTCATATACTGCATTCAAAGCCGACAGGTTTTTAGCCAGGTTATTTACTTGCTCATGGTATGCTTTTGAATCAACATTAGTGCTGGCCATTTCTTGTAAGTTGGCAGACGCTTTAGCAAAAGCAGTGCTCAAGTTATCATAACCAGTAGCGGCGGCTTTAATTTTGGTTGCAAACTCGTTGGTTGCAGCACCAGCATCAGCTACTTTAGAAATGGTAGCTACTTTATCACCAAAAGTTCTTAAACCTTCGCCTAATGAGCCAATCAGTTCAGGATTGATTTTGGCGTCAGCCAGCATTTTGTCTAAAGCGGCAGTATGGCCTGTACTTTGTAATTGAGGTGCAGCGGCGGCAGCACGAGGAGCACCTTTATATTCAGGGTCCAGTTCAGGATAGGCTCTTGTCCAGTCTACCTCTTCAGTTTCGCGTTGAAAACCAAGGATAAAGAATAGAAGAGCTTCGGCAGATAAGCCGATTGCAATAAAATAAGTACTTCCAGGTAAGTGCAAAATTTTAAACATCAAACCGATGATTACAATAGTTGCGCCCCAAGACACAATGTTACCAATTCCGTAAGGTTTCTTTTTACCAGCCATAATTCTTAGTGTAGTTGTTTTTGTTTGTTTTTTTGGGTTAAAGTATTTAATTGAATTTGAGAGTGTGCAATGTTAACATTAATAAATCATTATCGTTTGTCTCTGAAATCGCGGCCCACAAAGTGTGATACGCAACGGAAACCTATGTATGATTTAGCGGTGTCCTGATACTCGTAAGAGCGTGTTGCATTTTGCAGGAAGTAACCGATATCTTTCCATGATCCGCCTCTTACCACTTTGCGTTTCAGCACTTCCGGATCGGTAGCTTTAGCCTCGTAGTTGAACGTTGGCGACATATCATGTACAAAGGTTGATGCCGACTCATCGTAAGCTGAAAGAGTCCACTCCGCTACGTTACCGGCCATATTGTACAAGCCGTAATCATTCGGGAAGTAAGAGCGTACGTTTACAGTATAAGCGCCGCCATCATCCGTATAGTTACCACGGCCGGGCTTAAAGTTGGCCAACAAGCAGCCTTTGGCATTTTTGATGTACGGACCACCCCATGGATAATCTGTACCTATTCTTCCACCACGGGACGCATACTCAAACTCGGCCTCGGTAGGCAAACTGTAAGGCATGCGATGTGGCATATGACGTGAATCTTTATAAGCATCGTTGTAGCGTGAACGCCAGATAGAGAATGCACGGGCCTGGCGCCAGGTTACACCAACAACCGGATAATTGCGGTATGATGGGTGTGAAAAGTAGCCTTCAACCATAGGCTCATTGGCTGCATAAGCAAAGTCGTTAAGCCATACCAGTGTATCGGGATATACCGGAACCGTATCTCTGAAAATGAAATCCGAACGTTTTTTGGTTTTATCAAAACGGGCATCTGATGCGTTGCGCAGTACCATGGTGGCGTAGTTGTACTTCAGCAGGCGCACATCAATTTCATTGCGGCCAAAAAGCTGGTCATCGCCTTTGTAGTACATGTCTTGCAAACGGCCGGCATTGTTGTTTTGGCCTTTGCGGGCACTCCAGATAGGATTACGCTTTACATACTCCCAGTTGATGTACTTTTGATTACCGGCAGCATCACCGTTTTTGGGTTTGTAGTAGTATTTATCATCGTTCATGTAACGGGTAATGGCGATTGAATCACGAACCCAGTTAATAAACTGATGATATTGGCTGTTGGTGATCTCGGTTTGATCCATAAAGAATGGTGAAACCGTTACCTGTTTGGTTTGAGCGATCTGTGCAAAAGTAATGTCCTGATCAGTTTGCCCCATCAGGAAAGAGCCACCAGGGATATAAACCATACCGGCAGGCAATTCGGCACGAAAACCACGTTGCTGTATACCTAGTACTTCTCCTCTATCACTCTTACTACAACTACTCAATACAACACCTGCCAAGAATAGCAAAAGAAAGTATTTGTTCCTCATTTCTAATTTGTGTTCAGCAATATAAATGTCCCGGTATATGCCTTTCGGACTTTGTTCAGTTATTAGAAAATAATTTCAATTCAAGATAAATTATTTTACTATTAAAACTTACTGAAATCCGCCTGATAATTTGGCTCCAATCTATTAAATCAGAGCCTATTATCAAAGCATATGTGGGCTTTTACGTGAAAACAACTAGAAAAGTTCCAGGTAAAAATAACTTTTTTTACTACTTATTAGCCTGCTTAACGTACTGCTCAATGGCCATAGTCATGGATGGTGCACCGGGAGTTGGTGCAGGGACGTCCAGTATCAAACCGGCTTCCAGAACCGCCTTATGGGTGGTGGCGCCAAAAGCTGCAATACGGGTATTGTTTTGCTTAAAGTCGGGGAAGTTTTTATATAAAGACTGGATGCTTGACGGACTAAAGAAAGCAATCACATCATAAAACACCTCAGCCAGGTCAGACAAGTCGCTGCATACGGTACGGAAAAGCACTGCAGGTGTAAAATTATAGCCATTCTCTGTCAAAAACTTCTGCGTTTCCTCCGCTGCTACGTCCGAGCAGGGGTACAGGAACTTTTCGCCGGAATGCTTTTTCAATACCTCTGCCAGATCTGCCGCGGTTTGCTTGCCAAAAAAGATCTTGCGCTTACGGTACTGAATGTACTTTTGCAGGTAAAGCGCAATCGTTTCAGACAGGCAGAAGTATTTCATATCAACCGGAACCTCAAAGCGCATCTCTTCGCAAATGCGAAAAAAGTGATCGGCTGAATTACGGCTGGTGAAAATTACGGCTGTAAAATCAGCCAGGTTAATCTTTTCTTTACGGAAATCCTTTGCAGGAACGCCTTCTACATGGATAAAAGACCTGAAATCAATTTTCAGATTTAGTTTCTTAGCCAGTTCAGCGTATGGATTTTTGTCGGTTTCAGGTTTGGGTAAGGTAACTAATATACTCTTAACCTTTTTCTTTCTATCTTCCAATTTTTTGTGTCTAACTACCTAAGTGTCTAATTGTTCAGTGCCTTAATCAATATTAAAATTGGGCAAATTTCGAGGGCACAAAGATAAATAAATAAATAAAACTTATGAAATTTAAAGTTTGAAATGATACTCACACTACTACGCAGATATTGCCACACAAATATAACCACCACCAGTAGCAGCGCCACCATCAATACATAAGGTATGTATCTGGCCGCCAACAGGCTAAAACATAGCGTTACTGGTAAAAAAACGAAGGTTATATTGAAGTAGGTAAGATACAGGATGGAAGTGTAATCGCTCACCAGGCGACCCACGTTGAACACAAAACCGAGAAAACGCAGCAGGATCAGCTTTACAGCAAACAGCACAATCACCAGTAGTGAAAACGATACAAAAAGCTGTACCCCGCTGATGCTGTAATAAACCTCAAAATAGGAGGTTAGCTGATAAATGAACAGCCCGAAGGTTAAACCAAAAAGCAAGAACAGTCCCACAAACGTCCACGAATTAAGCAGGTTTTCCTCCTTACTCACTTGCGAGAGGATACGGTTATTGTAAAAAGACTCCAGCACATTGCGGATGTCTTTACTCATGGCCCGGTTAAGCAGCCCCATGTATACCAGTAAGGCGGTAATAATTAAAATCACCCATTGATCGCGCGTGCGGCGGGTACTGCCTTCGCGCAGATGACCGCGCTTATTATCGGGACGGTGAAATATGGTATAATCGCTGCTATCGTAGCTTTTAAGCATACTATCTACAAATAAATTGCGGCGATGCGGATCGGGCGCCTGCACAAATATTTTAGAAAGTGAATCGCCTACAAAATACTGACGTGCCTCCAGTGCATGGGCTACAGAATCGAGCAGACTGGCCGCAGCAGGCGGCGGTGTGTAAATGCGTTTAGGCGGCGTAGTATCGGCTGTTTGCTCAACCAATGAGGTATCTTCTGTCTGCGCAAAAGCCGTAGTACAGCAAAAACCAAATATTAATAAGCAAAACAGTATTAAACGCATAATTAAATGATGCTTCCAGCTCTAATTGGCCGCAAAAGTACCGAAAATTTAAAAGCAACCCCAACTTTGGGCCGTATTAAGTTATTGTAACCGGTATAAATAGTTTTAAAAGCAGCACTAAACGCAGGTGCCGCACGTTTAGCATAAGTTAAACTACAATGGTGGTTTAATGCCCAAATGGTTTTTTGTTATTTTTGCAGTATGGCCGGTATTTATATTCATATTCCTTTTTGTAAGCAAGCCTGCCATTACTGCGACTTTCATTTCAGCACATCGCAAAAATACCGCAGTGAAATTGTTGCAGCTTTAGCCAAAGAAATAGCTTTACAAAAAGATTATCTGAACGGCGAACCTGTTGAAACCATCTACTTTGGCGGTGGCACACCTTCTGTATTGGATGCCGGTGAAATTAATTTTTTGCTGGATGCTGTTACCCAACATCATTTAGTTGCATCCACAGCCGAGGTTACCTTAGAAGCAAACCCGGACGATTTAAATGACGACAAGGTGGCCGCGCTACGGCAAACGGCTGTGAACCGCTTTAGCATAGGCGTACAATCGTTTTTTGATGAAGATTTGATTTGGATGAACCGCGCCCACCGGGGCGGCGAGGCCGAGAGTGCCGTTAAACGCGTGCAGGATGCCGGCTTTAGCAACATCACTGCCGATTTGATATACGGCTACCCCCTTCTTAGCGACGATAAGTGGGCACATAATATCAACCAGATGCTCAGCTTTGGAATTCCGCATATTTCGGCCTATTCTATGACGGTTGAGCCCCGCACGGCTTTGGCTGCACTTATTAAAAAGAAACAAACCCCACCGGTAAACGACCACCAAAGTGCCGTACAATTCATTACCCTTATGAACGCGCTGCAGCAGCAAGGTTATGAGCATTATGAGATATCCAACTTTGCCCTGCCCGCACAGTATTCGCGCCATAATTCCAATTATTGGAAAGGCGTTAAATATGTAGGTATTGGCCCCTCGGCACACTCTTATGATGGGCACAACCGGCAATGGAACGTAGCTAACAACGCCCGTTACCTTAAAGCCCTGGATGCCGGCACACTGCCTGCCGAACTGGAAGAGCTTACCCTGAGCAACCGCCTCAATGAATATATCATGACCTCCCTGCGCACTATGTGGGGCTTGGATCTTGACCATTTGGATACCTTGCTGCCGTCGGCAGCGAAGCAGCTGCTTAAAGAAGCGCAAACCTTTATTACCCAGGGCTGGGTATTCCGCCAAAACGATAGCCTGTACCTCACTACTGAAGGCAAGTTATATGCCGATTACATTGCTGCCGAGTTGTTTTTTTAACGCTTAATACAATAACAGCTGCAACGTAATTAAAGCTTTTTTGGTTCTCAACTTATTACACCAAAGGGTTTTAAGTAGTTTGGCTATAAAAAAATCCAGAACATCCGGCAGGCCGTAATTCAGTCATATTTCAAAACATAACCCACTATGAAAAAATTACTGATTGCGGCATTTGCCTTGGTAGCTTTGGCAACCGCACCCCAAACAACATTTGCACAAACTAAAATGGTAGGCGGCGCTGCCATGTATCCCACAAAAGACATTGTTGATAATGCCGTAAACTCGAAAGCCCACACCACCCTGGTAGCCGCAGTAAAAGCAGCAGGCTTAGTTGAAACATTAAAAGGCGAAGGCCCCTTTACCGTATTTGCACCAACCAACGCCGCTTTTGATAAACTGCCTGAAGGTACCGTAGCAACCCTGCTAAAACCTGAAAACAAAGCGCAGCTAACCAAAGTACTCACCTACCATGTAGTAGCGGGTCGTTTAAGCGCTGCCGACTTAATGGCTAAAGTTAAAGCTGGCAACGGTAAAGCTACTTTAAGCACGGTAAGTGGCGGTACCTTAACAGCTATGATGAGTGGCAAAAAGCTTTATTTAGTTGATGATAAAGGCGGCAAATCATGGGTAACCATCTCTGATGTTTTCCAAAAAAACGGTGTAATCCATGTAGTGAATGCCGTATTGCTACCTAACTAACCATCAGTATATTACTGCTTCAATATCTGATTTGATGAGCCCGGCAGCCTTGAGCGCCGGGCTTATTTATTTTGTCAGGCTTACATCAAAAACAAAGCATGCATTTATTGCTTTTCAAAATTAGTTACATTTGTACGTTAATTAATTGTGAACTATGGGTTTGATTCTTACCCCGATTGATCGGGTTGACAATATCAGTAAAGAGGATTTTATTAACAATTACTTAAATCCGCGCAAGCCGCTGGTTATACGCAATGCCACCCAAAGCTGGCCCGCTCTGCAAAAATGGACCTTTGAATATTTGAAAGAAAAAGTGGGCGACCAGATGGTGCCGCTTTATGACAGCTCCAAAGCCGACCCTACCAAGCCCATCAACGCCGCCGCTTCTGAAATGAAATTTGGCGACTATATAGACCTGATACAGAAAGAACCTACTGACCTGCGTATCTTCCTGTTCGATCCTATCAAGCATGCGCCCGATTTACTGGATGATTACCGTTCGCCAAAAGACCTGATGGGTGGTTTTTTGGATAAGTACCCTAATATGTTTTTTGGCGGTGCCGGCTCGGTAACTTTTTTGCATTATGATATAGACCTGGCGCATATTTTTCATACGCATTTCCATGGCCGCAAGCACATTATGTTGTTTGATTACAAATGGAAAGAGCGCTTGTATTGCATCCCGTTTGCTACTTACGCGCTGGAAGATTACGATATAGAAAATCCTGATTTCAGCAAATACCCTGCACTGGATGGCATTGAAGGGCAGGAAACTATTCTGGAACATGGCGATACCCTGTTTATGCCTACCGGCTACTGGCATTGGATGAAGTATCTGGACGGATCGTTCTCTATATCGCTGCGCGCCTGGGATAAATCATGGGCCATCAAAGCCAAAAGCTTGTACAACCTCACCATCCAGCGCAAGTTTGATAACTTCATGAAATCCAAATACAAAAAACGTTACATGGACTGGAAAGAAAACCTGGCCGTTGAGCGTGCTAACAAAGCTTTAGCAGCGGGCGAACCGAGGTAAAGTGATCTTAGACAATACTTTCATAAACGTCATTGCAATAAACAAAGCAATGACGGTTTTTTGTTTACCGGTGCTTAGTCACCCCAACCTGCTGGCAGTAATTCAGTACCGGGCAGGTGGAGCAATGCGGCGCAGAGCCGGTACAAATATGCTTGCCAAACGGCATGAGCAAGCGGTTGATATCAATCCATTTTTCCTGAGGCACTTTTAGTTCCAGTTGTAACAAGGTTTTTTCGGGATGGCTGGCTTTTATATACCCCCAACGGTTCACCACCCTATGCACATGTACATCTACACTAATAGCCGGCACCTGTGCAGCTACCCCTAAAGCCAAATTAGCACACTTAGGCCCAACGCCTTTTAAATCGGTCAGCACTTTAAAATCAGCCGGTAACTCACCCTTATATTGTTCGACAGCAGTTTTAGCGATACCCAGCATGGTATAGGCCTTTTGTCCGGGATAGGATGAGCCATGCAACAATGCTTCCAACTCCTGCGGCGTAAGGCGCAGCAGTTGTTCGGGCGTTCGTGCTTTAGCAAACAGGCGTAGTGATACCGGAATAGAGGTTTCGTCGAGTGTACGGATGGAGATAATGCACGATAACAACTGCTCGAATAAAGAAGTATACCCCTGCTCATACAAATCGAACATGGCAGCCTTGGGGTACGGCGCAACGGCCTCCGCAATACGGCTGAGCATTACATCCAGATCAAACGGCAATTTGGCAACGGCTTGCATGGTAATGCTAACCTTGCCAAGCATCAAAATGTTTATTTATAATATAGATACGCTGAATCCTCGTGAGAGAAAATTTATTCTGAAGGCGGCCTGTTTTGCAGCCGGTTCAGCATGGTACCCAAAATAAGGCCTATACACAGGCCAATGATAAGTTTGCGGGTAGCTACCCCCAGGGCCAAACCCAATATCAAACCTAAAACAACATAATTTCTGCGTGGCCTCATAAATGCAATATAATGAATAAAACCATGCCATTGTGAGTATAACCTGGCAATCGCTTTATCAGAAATTGCCAGGTGCTATCATTCCTCACAACAACATGGTTTAAAAGCCTTAAAGCCCTCCGTATGGCTGAAGCTATATCATTACCTTATCGGGCGTAATGGGCAGTTCACGGAAACGCTTACCGGTTGCATTGTAAATGGCGTTAGCTACCGCGGCCGACATACCGATCAGCGCAATTTCGCCCATACCTTTGGCCCCCATCGGGTTCACTTTGTAATCAGGTTTATTTACAAACAGCGCATCAATCTGCGGAATATCTGCGTGCACCGGCACGTGGTACCCAGCCAGATCGGCATTGACGTAACGGCCAAACCGATGATCAATAACCGCTTCTTCCATCAGGGCCATACCAATACCACCAATAGCGCCGCCTACCACCTGGCTGCGTGCCGTTTTAGGGCTCACAATATGACCGGAATCGGCTACCGACACTACTTTATTGATACGGGTTACGCCGGTTTTGGGGTGTACCTTTACCTGCACAAAGTGTACCGAATAGGAGTAGCTCGAAAAATCGCGCATTTCGGATGAGCCAGAAGAAGTGATGGTCACATCCAACTGTTGCAGCCCTTTATCTTTTAACACTTTGGCGTAGTCGGGCTTATCGGAGCCGCCATTCCCTATCAACTGCTGAAACTTCTCTTTAAGTGCCAGGCAGGCATCATGCACAGCACCACCTACGGTTGACGTAATCATGGAACCACCCTGCGTTGGCGATGGCGGCAGTGACGAATCGCCCAGTTCAAATTTAATTTTGCTGGACGGTATACCAAAAGCATCGGCGGCAATTTGCGTCATAGCAGTACCTGTCCCTACACCAATATCAGTCACGGCGGTTTGCAGCAGTAAGATACCATCACTCTGCATGGTTGCTTTTACCGTAGCACGGCCCCTACCTGCCCCAAACACCCCCGAACCCATACCATAGCCTATCAGCCAGCCGTCTTCGGTTAGTGTACCGGGTTTGGACGGACGGTTTTTCCAGCCAATTTTGTCGGCGCCCATTTCATACGCTTCTTTCAGGTATTTGGTACTGAAAGGTTTGCCGTTCTCCGGGTCAGTATCCGCATGGTTGCGTATGCGCAGCTCAATCGGATCCAGGTTTAGCTTGTAAGCCAGCTCATCAATGGCTGATTCCAGCGCAAAGGCGCCGGTGGCCTCGCCCGGGCCACGCATCCAGGTTGGTGTATTGGTATCAACCGGTGTAATTTTATAAATGGTGCCTACGTTTGGGCAGGCGTACATAAAGCGCGCCATATTCACTGTACCTTCTGTAAACTCTTCAAAAGATGAAGTTTGCGCGCGTGCCTCATGTATCAGGCCAGTGAACTTACCATCGGCCGTAGCACCGATTCTGATTTTTTGCCAAGTGTATGGCCTAAAACCTACTGAGTTAAATTGCATTTCGCGGGTAAGCACCAGCTTTACCGGGCGCTTTATCATTTGAGCAGCCATTACGGTAGCCGTTTCGTGCGGCCAGGTGCGCAAGGCATTACCAAAAGCGCCACCTACAAACTTGGTTATCACCTGTACATTATCGGGCGGCAGTTTAAAGGCTTGCGCAATGGCATTCTGGGTTGATTTTACACCTTGGGTTTTGTCGTATACGGTTACTTTATCATCCGCCGTCCAATGTGCTACAATGGCGCTTAGCTCCATTGGGTTATGCACCTCAATGGGGATGATATATTCTTCTTCCACCTTTACAGGTGCATTTTGCCACTCCTCCGGGTTGCCTCTCTTGTAATCGGCAAAACGGGGACCTTTAGGCGTATCAGCCTTATCCAAAACTTTGGATGCATCCGTTTGAAACGACTCTTTGTTATAGGTAGCCTTTACCAGCGATGCGGCATAAGTGGCACGCTCAAAGCTATCGGCTACTACCATGGCTATCGGGTGCCCGTTGAATTTTACCGTATTGTCCACAAACAACCGTAGCGGACCGCCGCCGGTTGGTGGTTTGCTTGGATCTTTACCGCTATCATAGCCGGGTAGTTTAGGCGCGTTTAAGTAGGTAATAACTTTGAGTACGCCGGGTGCCCGCTCGGCGGCCTTGGTATCAATAGTGCTGATAGTACCTTTGGTAATGGTACTGGGCACCAATACAGCCCAGGCCATATTAGGCAGGTTAAATTCGGCTGCGTATTTGGCTGCGCCGGTAACCTTTAGTTTGCCGTCTACCCGGTTTATGCCCTCGGTAAACGGCGGTATATTTAAAAGTTCTTGTTGTTTCATGGGGTGAGATGATTAAGCTAAACCTGCAGCATGTGTTAAGGCTTCAATAATGGCAGCCGGTGCCAGCTTCAGTTTAAAGGCATTGTCTTTAAACGCTTTCGCACCTTGCATGGCTACCTGAGCTGCCTGCTCAAAGCTGGCCGCATTGGCAGGTTTACCCACAAGCGCTTTTTCGGCAGCGGTTAGGCGCCATGGCTTATGCGCCACACCACCCATAGCCAAACGTGCCGAACGGATGGTACCGTTATCAATATCCAGCGCAGCGGCTACCGAAACCAGCGCAAAGGCGTATGATGCCCTGTCGCGTATTTTAAGGTAATGGCTGTGCGCAGCGTAGTTATTTTCGGGTATTTCAACGGCTACAATCAGTTCATCTTTAGCCAGGTTATTATCCAATTGCGGCGTATTACCCGGCAGGCGGTGAAAATCAACAAAAGGCAAACGGCGTTCGCCTTTCTTACCGGCAATAATAACAGTTGCATCCAGTGCTGCCATAGCTACCGCCATATCCGACGGGTGCACAGCAATACACTGCTCGCTCATACCAAAAATGGCATGCATACGGTTAAAACCTTCCAAGGCGCCACATCCCGAGCCGGGATTGCGCTTGTTGCACGGTAAAGCCACATCATAAAAATAAGGGCACCGCGTGCGCTGCATCATGTTACCGCCTACGGTTGCCATGTTGCGCAACTGTGCGGAGGCACCTGCATTGAGCGCCTGAGACAACAGCGGAAACTTGGCTACTACCTGCTTATCCTCAGCCACCTGGCTGTTAAGCGCCAGCGAACCGATGTGCACCCCATTTTTAACTGTGCTGACGTTACGCAAGGGAAGCTTGTTGATATCTACCAGTTTGTCGGGCGTCATTACGCCGTGCTTCATCAAGTCGACAAGGTTGCTGCCGCCTGCGATGATTTTAGTACCGGGCTGAGCTATAGCAGCCAGCACGCTTTGCTGCGTAATGGGGCGAATGTATTGAAACTGCTTCATACCTGCTGCCCCCCTGCTTTCACTTCCATAATGGCGTTTACGATATTGGGGTAAGCGCCGCAACGGCAAATATTACCACTCATGTATTCGCGTATTTCCATTTCTGAACCGGCATGCCCTTCGCGTACGCAAGCCACGGCCGACATGATTTGCCCCGGTGTGCAATAGCCGCACTGAAAACCATCGTGCTTAATAAAAGCTTCTTGCATGGGATGCAGTTCATCGCCTTTGGCCAGCCCCTCAATGGTGGTTACTTTTTTACCATCTACCATCACAGCAAGCGTAAGGCAGGAGTTAACACGATGCCCATCCACATGTACGGTACAGGCGCCGCATTGGCCATAATCGCAGCCCTTTTTGGTACCGGTAAGGTTCAACTGCTCGCGCAGCAAATCCAGCAGGGTTACACGCGGCTCAACTAATACATTATGTTTTACACCATTAATCTCAATATCTACAGGTAGCTTTTCAAATACGGCGGCTACATGCTCGTCCACATGGTTCTCGGCTGCTTTTACGGCCACGCCTGGCGTTAAGGCTACCGCGGTTAATAGTGTGCTTTTCTTCAGGAAATCTCTTCGTGGGTTACCGGCAGACTGTCCCTGCCCATCCGGCAAACCTTCGTTATACTGTTCGTCCATAGGTATGGTATAATTTACACCAAGCTACCCATTTTCATTGTCAGAACACCAATCAAATACTTATTTATACCGATTAAAAATAGCACTGTAATGGCTATTCAATCGGTTGTAGGAGCTTAGCTTATAACTGCCGCTGCCATGCTTAACTCCGCCTATTCCGGCCCAGATAAAGGTGTACCACTTTTTGAAGTGGTACAAAGCGGAACAAACCGGTACACAGCGGAACAGGTGGTACACTTTGGTACACCCAAAACGGCCTTTGCAGCACATAGAGGCACTTTATAAAAAGTGGTACAGCGTGGAACACCCGGTACAGTTTGGTACAGGTATTTATACTCGTGACACGATCGTGTCAGTACGTAAAACCCAACAAGAACTTGGCGGTTAATATATTTTTAGTCTATTTGTAAGCATGACGACAAGACCACAAGCCCTGATTTTTGATTTGAACGGCACCATGATCAACGACATGGACTATCATACACAGGCCTGGCAGCAGATATTTAATGAAGAGCTGGGCGGCAACTTTACCTGGGATGAGGTGAAGCCACAAATGTATGGTAAGAACTCGGAAGTACTGGTGCGGGTGTTTGGCCCGCAGCGGTTTACCGACGACGAGATACAGGAGCTGTCTATCGAGAAAGAACGCCGGTACCAGCAAGCCTTTTTGCCTAAGCTGGCCTTATTGCCGGGGTTACCTGAGTTTTTAGAAAAAGCATACCAGCAAAATATACCCATGGCTATCGCATCGGCAGCTATCCTGTTCAATATAGATTTTGTGCTGGATAACCTGAACATCCGCCATTATTTTAAAGCGATTGTCAGTGCCGAAGACGTAACTTTAAGCAAGCCACATCCCGAAACATTCCTGAAAGCGGCCGAACTGCTACAACAGGCGCCAACCGATTGCCTGGTTTTTGAAGATGTGCCCAAAGGCGCCGAGGCGGCTTTGAATGCAGGCATGAAAGCCGTAGTATTAACCACTACGCATCAACAACAGGAGTTTGCCCATATGGATCACATCCTGCACTTTGCACCCGATTTTACCGGCAGCTATTTTACCGGTTTACTGGCATAAACATTTTTAACAGCATTGTCATAAACAACCACACCAGCCTTAGCACAGCATGGTTTATTGTAATATTGCACCGAATATATTTTACTATGGAACAATTAACCGGAAAAAATGCATTGATAACCGGCGCCGGCAAAGGCATCGGTAAAGCTATGGCACTGGCTTTGGCTAACGAGGGCGTTAACGTAGGCTTAATGGCCCGCACCACTGCCGACCTGGAAGCTGTTGCCGAGCAGGTAAAAGCTTTAGGTGTTAAAGCCGCGATAGCAACTGCCGATGTTGCCGATATCAATTCCGTAAACACAGCAGCAGATAAGCTGAAAGCCGAACTGGGCAATATTGATATTTTAATTAACAACGCAGGTACCTCAACTTTTGGCGGTTTCCTTGAGCTGGATCCGGCCCGTTGGGAAGAAATTATCCGTATTAACCTGCTGGGTGTGTACTATGTAACCCGCGCTGTTTTACCGGGCATGATAGAGCGTAAAGCGGGCGATATTATCAATATCTCATCTACCGCCGGGCAGCGTGGCGCAGCCGTTACCAGCGCTTATAGCGCCTCCAAGTTTGGCCTCATTGGCTTATCAGAATCACTGATGCAGGAAGTGCGCAAACATAACATCCGGGTAAGCACACTTACGCCAAGCACCATTGCTACCGACCTGGCTATTGACCTGAAACTTACCGACGGCAACCCCGACAAGGTAATGCAACCTGAAGATTTTGCCGAGTTTGTAATAGCCAACCTGAAACTGAACCGCCGCGTATTTGTGAAAGAAGCCGGCCTGTGGTCAACTAACCCATAAAATTTAAAGGCCTGTCGGGCAGGAATTATTATTCTTATCGGGCAGGCTTTAGCTTCTGCTCTTTTTACCCGCCAAGGCCTTATTCCTGAAGTTAATGTAAAATTTTTATAAAAATTAATCTATTAAAATTACCATGTATAGCAGCCTCAACTAAGGGGCAATCTATTTGTTAGACAGGCTATTTGTGTTAATACTTATATAAATATTTACATCACCTTAACCCTTACATTAACTTTTGGCTAATCACCTGTTAGCCAATTATAAAGACTCATCCATCTGGGTTAGAGTATAAAAATCCATTGCAATAACTTTAATGCTTTTCTCATAAATAACCAACCGGTTCATTAGCCTTTGCAGCTTGTTGATTTAACTCAAAAACGGCTTCAAACGCCTATCTAAAGCCGTTTTGGTATTTATCAGCCCTAAACTTTATACCGATGTAAAATGTATCTTAGGAAAACTTTTACCTATCTGTATGGACTTAATAACCGAGCTTGGTGCGCTTGCCCTGGCCACCCGCTTAAAGCGACTGAGTGAACGACTGGCGCAGGATGTGAACAAAATATACAAGGAACTCGACCTCAACTTTGAGTCGAAATGGTTTCTGGTGCTTGAGCTGTTGCGCAAAAACAAGATGCTTTCGATTGTTGATATTGCCGAATCATTAAAGCTCACCCACCCGGCCATTGTTCAATTTGTAGATCAACTACTTAAAGCCAAGCTTATTACCGTACATAAAGATATAAACGATGCCCGCAAACGCTTGGTTGCGCTCTCGCCCAAAGGCAAAAAGTTGTTAGAAGAGCTGGCTCCAACCTTAGCCATTATTAAAACCGAGAATGAAAGCTGGTTGGAAGAAGCCGATCATAACCTGCTCGATACCCTTGCCCAACTGGAACAGGCGCTTGACAAACAAAGCATGTACTACCGCATTAAAAAACAAATGGTACCTGCAGACGGACTATAGCCCCGTGCACAACGCCTAAATTAGTTTTTGCCTTTGCAGACCAAAGCTTTTAGCCTGCATACACAATATTATTCAACAAAAAAGCCGGCTTAGCGCCGGCTTTTTTGTTGATGGTTAATTACAATATTTTCTGATGGCATCGTAGGCTTTCTTTAACCCTAACTCGCCCGCTTTACTCAAATCAAGGCAGCCGCCATTCTTTTCGGCCGGGATGGTTGCCCGCAGTAGTCCGCGCTGGTAGTAGGCATCGCGGTAGCGCGAATCGAGCGAAATGGCCGTACTGTAATCTTCAATAGCACCTTTTATGTTTTTGAGCGCCGCTCTGGCGTTACCTCTGTTCAAATAAGCTTCTTTATTGCTTGGAAGCAACTGAACAGACAGGTTGTAATCCTGCTCAGCACCGCGATAATCCTGCTGCTTGTACTTAGCCAGGCCACGGTATACGTAAGCATCGGCATTGCCGGGATTCATATCAATAGCTGTATTATACTCCTGCATGGCATTAATCGAATCGCGCATTACCAAACGGGCTTTACCACGGTATATAAACACCTCTTCGTTTTGCGGCTCCAGCTCGTAGGCCCGGTTAAAATCGTCCATCGCACCTAATGAGTCGGGCAGGTGGCTTTTGGCTACACCACGGTAGTTGTAAGCGGTTACGCTGTTCGGGTTTTTATCGAGTGCACTGTTATAACTGTCAATTGCCCCCAGATAATCGTTCAGCCCCATTTTCACATTACCCAAAAACAAGTAAGCCTCTTCGCTGCTGTTTTTTGAAATGGCACGGTTAATATCAGCCAGTGCACCTTCATAATCACCGTAACCAGCTTTAAGGTTGCCCCGGTTCTGATAAGCATCGGCATAACCGGTATCAATTTTTATTGCCTGATTAAAATCACGGGCTGCACCCTGCATATCGCCTAGGTAGCTTTTGGCTACCCCACGCTTTACAAACAAGGCCGTGCTTTTAGGATTTAGCTGCAAGCCCAAATTATACACCTGTATAGCGCCCTGAAAATCGCGGTACATGCTACGGGCGTTACCCAACTTCAGGTAAGCATCTTCGCTTTTGCGCGGCGACATATCAATAGCATGCTGATAATCCTGCGCAGCGCCTACAAAGTTGCGCAAACGTGTTTTTACATTGGCGCGGCTAATGTAAGCTTCGGCATAAGCAGGTTTTAGTTCTATAGCTTTGTTATAATCTTCGAGCGCACCGGTAAAGTCCTTTAATTTGAATTTTACCTCGCCGCGGGCATAATAGCCGTATTCGTTTTTAGGATTGTACTGTATGGCCGTATTAAAATCCTGCAAAGCGCTAACGGTATCTTTTAATGATGACTTAGCCATGCCGCGCTCTATATAGGCACCGGCTAATTTAGGATTGAGCTTTAACGCCTCCTCGGCATCGGCCAGGCCATTCTCAAAATCTTTATTGATATTATACAAACGTGCCCGGTTTTGGAAAGCTTCAGCATACTCGGGCTTTAGGCTGATGGCTTTATTGATATCGGCCAAAGCTTTTGCCGTATCACCCAGATTGGTGTAGGACACGCCGCGGTACAGGTACAATTCGGGATTATCGGGTGCAGATGCCAATGCTTTGGTATAATCGGTAATAGCGCCCCGGTCATCATCCACATTACTTTTGGCATTGCCCAGGTAATGATATAAGCCGGCCAACTTAGGATTTATTTTGGTGGCCTGACTATAATCTTCAATAGCGCCCTGGTTGTTACCCATGTTGGCTTTGGCGTTACCGCGATAATAAAAAGCTTCGGCATTACGCGGATTCAGTTCAATGGCTTTGTTAAAATCCAGTATGGCGCCATAATAGTTTTTAAGGCTGGCCTTGGCATTAGCACGGTAGTAATAAATATCCTGTGTTTTAGTTTTCAGGGCGATGGCCCGGTCATAATCCATCACAGCGCCGTTGAAATCGCCCACGTTGCTTTTGGCTACGCCACGGTAAGTATATAGATCAGCCTCATTTGGGCTCAGTGCCACAGCCCGGTTAAAATCTTCAATAGCGCCGGCATGGTCGGCCATGTTCATTTTTGCATTTGCACGGTAATGATACAGGTCGGCATTTTTGGGCTTGTAGGTAAGCGCCTTGGTATAATCAGTAATAGCGTTTACATACAAACGGGTATTGGAGTAAGCATTTGCCCGGTAGTAATAAGCATCTGCCAGATCTGGTTTAATGTCTATTGCTTTGGTATAATCTTCAATGGCTCCCTGGTAATCGCTCAGGTTACTTTTGGCATTTGCCCGGTACAGGTAAGCCATTGCATTTTGTGGTGATACCTCTATAGCCCTGGAAAAATCGGCCACGGCCGCTGTGTAATTTTTTACATTGGCTTTGGCGTTACCTGCCTGCATATACTTGTCGGCTGTTTGGGCCATTGCACAAATGGGCAATAACGCTACAATAATGAGTAAAATTTTCCCCATACTTATTTTAACACGGTTAGGTTGCGACGATATACTTACAGTTAATTCCAATGCTTACAACTACTTTAATAATCAAAATTTAACAGCCAATGCCATCTCGAAGATAAACACTTTTATATCAGCAAAGATGGTAGTTAATCTTTCAAAATAGATACTTTTAAGATTATAGTGAAAGTATATTCTTAAAAATTTCATTCTTTTATTAACAAGTAAATAACCTTTAAGCTTTAACTTTAAACATAAGCGGAGATGACTGTTCATCACCATCTGCTTTTTCCACCACACTAACGCATTCTTTTCAATTAACTGCTATTTAATATGCCATTAGGTGCAAGTATCATGCTAATTAGTATAAAAGCGCCATGCCGATGTAAACATGCTGCGAATAAACCTTTAGCATAATACCTTATACAAACAAAAACGCCTGTATTGCTACAGGCGTTTGTAAACTGATAAAGCGTTATTTCTGATTAGAAGGGCTTCGACTCTTTAGCCACATCTTCGGCCTGATGCACAGCATCGGCAGAGCCGGTGGTACCGATAGGGCCTTTTTGCATGGCAGCGTTTTGATCGTTCAGGGCATTCAGTCCTTCAGCTACGCGGCGACCATAATCGGGGTCGCACTTGGTAAAATGCTCAACCATTCTGTCCTGAATTAATTTATTGGTTGGCGCCAGCGTATTTACCAGATTTTTGATCAGGTCATCGCGTTCCCAATCTTCAAACAGGCGATAGCGTTCGCCGGCTTGCTTGTAATCATTGGTACGATCAATTTTACGACGAACGAGTTTAGCCGTTTTATATTCCGGCTCGTGATCCTGACCCGCTTTAGGCGCTTCATTTAAGCCACCCAAAGCAGTTGATGGCTCGTAGTTTACACTTGGGTTTACGCCCGGTGCCAAATCTACATGATAGGCCATCTGCCCACCACGCTGGTTGGTAGCAACATGTGTACGCGGCGCATTAATTGGTAATTGCAGATAGTTTGTACCCACCCGGTAACGTTGCGTATCCGAATAGGCAAAAGTACGGCCCTGCAGCATTTTATCGTCAGAGAAATCCAAGCCATCAACCAGTACACCAGTACCAAAAGCAGATTGCTCTACTTCGGCAAAATAATCGAGCGGGTTGCGGTTTAGTGTCATTTTACCTACCGGCAGCCACGGAAACTGGTCTTCCGGCCACAGCTTGGTATCATCCAGCGGATCAAAATCCAGCTCCGGATGCTCATCATCGCTCATGATTTGCACCAGCATCTCCCATTCCGGATAGTTGCCAGCCTCAATAGCCTCAAATAAATCCTGGGTAGCATGGTTAAAGTTTTTACCCTGTATTTCCTGAGCCTGCTCCTGCGTTAGGTTTTTGATGCCTTGCAGCGGTTCAAAATGATATTTTACCAATACCCCTACGCCATCCTGATTTACCCATTTATAAGTATTTACACCTGATCCCTGCATTTGGCGGTAGTTGGCCGGAATACCGTAAGGCGAAAACAGGAAGGTAATCATGTGCATAGCCTCGGGCGTGCTGCTGATGAAATCGAAAATACGCTCGCCATCCTGAATGTTGGTTACCGGATCGGGTTTGAATGCATGTACCAGATCAGGGAATTTCATCGCATCGCGGATGAAGAACACTTTCAGGTTGTTGCCTACCAAATCCCAGTTACCATCTTCGGTGTAAAACTTAACGGCAAAGCCGCGTGGGTCGCGCAGGGTTTCAGGCGAGTGGCCGCCATGAATTACGGATGAAAAGCGTACAAACACCGGGGTTTGCTTGCCCTTTTCCTGAAATAATTTAGCGCGGGTATATTTGCCGGCAGGGTCATCACCTACGGTTCCGTAAGCTTCGAACACGCCATGTGCACCAGCACCACGGGCATGCACTACACGCTCGGGAATACGCTCGCGGTCGAAATGCGACATTTTTTCCAGAAACTGGTAATTCTCGAGCGTAACCGGACCGCGGTTGCCCAGCGTGCGTACGTTCTGATTGTCTGTTACGGGATGGCCCTGGCGGGTGGTCAGGGTTTTCGCTCCTTCGCCTTCTGTTTGGCTGTTAGGATTTAAAATTCCGTCTTTGTTCATAGTAGTTGTTGTTAGGTTTTACGCCATGTATATTTAGCAGCTAAGCCACTTACATGCAGATAATTAATAGCTTAATTATCAAACATCACCATTCAAAACTACAGCCCAGAACACGATATGTTTTTAATATAAATCAATAAGATAGCCCATAGTATTTATCTATAGGTTAATAGCTTTTTAATTACAATATTAAGAATTCACCAATCACTTAATGAAGTGTAGTTATAATGCTACGCTTTATGACGGGGTAATTTAAAGTAAAACGTAGTGCCTTGTTCATAAACAGTATCAAACCATATTTTGCCGCCCAGGCGGGTTACTATTTCTTTACACAAGTACAATCCAATGCCTAACCCCGGTGCTTTGTATACATCGTTTACCTGATAAAAACGGTCGAAAATAAAAGGCTGTTGTTCTTTTAATATACCGCGGCCAAAATCCTGTATGCTGCAGGTAAGCGAATCTTCATCGCAGTTGAGCCTTATATAAACTTTATTTCCTTTCGGTGAATACTTCACGGCGTTATCCACCAGGTTTGATATGAGCTGTATAAAACGCTCGCGATCCGCATAAACCTTACACGGCTGATTCTCGGTAATAATTAACCTGTGCGACGGAAAAACCAACTGAAGATCGGTGATTAGTTCGGCCAGTGTAATATTTACATCAAACTCGGTTTTACTGAAGCTCACATTGCCCGATTCAATTTTGGAAATATCCAGCAGATCTTTCACCAGCATATCCAACCGGCTTATCTGCGTACGCATTCGCGATAAAAAGCCTACCGCCCTGACATCATCCACAACATTTAAGCGGGTAAGCAACTGCTCATACGCTTTGATAGAGGTTATGGGCGTTTTCAGTTCGTGGCTTACGGTGCTGATAAATTCATCTTTTTGCAGCTCCAGATGCTTTTGCCGGGTAATATCCGTACATGAGCCTACCATGCCGGTAAAAGTACCATCGCTAAGGTAGCGAGGCGTACCCAAAGCAATTACCCAACGTATAGAGCCGTCGGGATATATAATGCGGTAATCGGCCTGGTATTCGCTCTTTTGTTTATGTGCTTGCAGGTATATGATATTTACCCGATCCTGATCATCCGGGTGAATGATGTTTAACCACCGTAAACCCAAGCTCTGATTAATATCATCATCATTGGCCCAATCCAGCCATTTTTGATTTACGTAGGTAACATTACCATCCGTATCTGACATCCATAAAACTGCCGGCGCTGCCGAGGTGATGGTTTGCAGCATGGATTCTGACTCCTCGCGCGCATGTTGCAATTCAATTTGCTGGCTTATATCCATCATTGACCCCAACATACGCACGGCTTTGCCGTTCCGGAAGATGGTATAACCACGATCCAAGATATACGCGTAGCTGCCGTCGGCCTTTAAAAACCGGTAATTGTCTGACCAGTTTTTTTCACCCCGGTTGATGACGGAATAAATATGCTCCATCACACGGGCAAGATCATCGGGGTGGATACGGTTGGTCCACGAATTCACATCCTTTTCCACACTGGCTTCGTCGTAACCAAACATCTGGAAAAACGAGGTGCTCCACCAAACGCTGTTGGTTTCCAGGTTCCAGTCCCAAATGGCATCGTGTGTAGCCTGGGTAATCAGGTTAAAACGCTCCAAATGCAAGCGGGGCTCGGTTTCATCATGTGCAATTACCAGGCGGGCATCGTAACCTTCAAACTTTACAGGATAAGATATGATGCTAACATGAATTACAGAACCATCTTTGATTTTATGCCTGAACGAACGCTTTTCAGTATTTGCGCCGGGCAAAGTACTTAATACAGCTTCGAAAATGGGGATGTCTTCTACAGGCCTTATGTCACGGATGGTCATGCCCAGGAACTCATTGATGGAGTACCCATAATGAGCAATAGCGGCATCGTTCACCTCCAGAAAGCGGAGCGTTTCGATATCGAATATCCACATGGGTTGTGGATTCTGATAAAATAAAATTTCAAATGAAGCTCCGCCGCTGGCTATTTCGATGCTATCCATGTAAATATTGGTCAATGTATCTGTAGCCAATATACAGATACTTCATCACTGTATTTGATTGCACATTGAATTGGGTATGGATACGGAAAAGCAGCAGAACAAGTTTCGGCAAAATTAAATATCTGCCGAAACTATTAGATAATATTCATCATCCCTTAATTTTGATTAACCGGCTGATGATGTGCATGGCAGGCCTCCGCACAAACCAGGCAGGCCAGGGCACATTGCTGGCAGTGATCGTGCTGGTGCTTACCGCATTCGGCAGCACATTGGCGGCAAATCTCTTCGCACAACAACAGGTACTGCAGAGCAATGTCCGACTGGCGCTGCAGCAGGCGGGCTGCCTGTGAACAGATATCGGCACAATCTCGGTCGAGCCGGATACACCCAGCCATCATCTTCACATCCTCTTCCTGCAGACAGGCGCTTGCACAGTTTTCGCAAGCCAGGGCGCAATCTATCAGCTTTTGAATCACATCCTGATATTGATTTTTAATTTCCATAGTGTTTAGTGTTTAACGTTCATTAATAAAATGAGCCTTAAACAGATATGTTTTCGATAAACGAAAAAAGGCATAATCCCTGCGGGCCATGCCTTTTCACAAAAACTACTAACATTTATTAACTTTTATTATTGCGCGTCCTGATCGTCGCTATCATTATTTGATGGAACGATGGCCACCACATATACTTTTTTACCTTCCTGGTTACGCTGCTCTTTCAGGTAGATACCGTCTGGGGTTACGTAAAACTTTTCACCGTTCAGGGTGATTTTGCGGCTGTCTGACGGCAACTCATCAATCACATCCCCTACCAGCGGATAATCTCCCTGGCTGGTACCTACCTGCGGAGCCTGACCATCCTGACCGGCTTGATCGGTTTCCAGTTCGCCGTCTTTACCGGCTATACGGTAAACTAACGAGCCATTGTTTCTGGTGATAGGCTCATAATACACACCGTTCAGTTCATAGTACTGCTGACCGTTAATTACAATTGACTCGGCACCCTCGGGCAAACGATCTATCTCGGCACCTACAGGTGGTTCAACTACCGTATACTGATTGTTGTTTTGTTGATAATAATAACCATCACTATAAAAATATTGGTTAGGACCGTAATAGAACGGATAATAACCGTAAGGCAATACACCTAAACTGAAACCTATACGTGGGTAATAATAGCGGTTGTAAAAGCCACGGTAATTGTAGTACAAACCGCCATATGGACGGCCATAATAGCCACGCACACCGCCGCGATAGTAAGGGCGGCCGTAAAAGTAACTACGTTGCGCATAACCGAACCTTGAACCTGCGCCTGGGTAACGATAAATGCGGTTGGCCTGGCCGGGAATACCACGGTAACCGTAGCTGCCTCGTGGTGCTGCACCAAACCTGTTGCTGTAACCGTTGCCAAAGTTGCCACGGAAAGCGCCGCGACCGCCCTGATAGCTGCTACCGGCATTGCCACGAAATGCACCGCCAAAACTGCCGCCCCGGGAGCCGCCGAAGCTGCTACCTCCGCGAGAGCCGCCACCGAAACCGCCGCTACGCATAGCACTACCTCCACCGAAGCTACCACCACCACGCATGCCGCCGCCGCCGAAACCTCCGCCACCGCCACCACGGCGTTGCGCATCAACAGTGCCCGAAAAAAGCAGTCCTGTCATCACACTCAAAGCCAGGGCTAATGCATATTTGTTGAATCTTTTCATGTTGTTTATAATCGATGCTTAAAAAGCTGTATTGTTATTTACAGTTTTTGACTAAAAAACAAGTTAACGGTTTAACGTACAGCATAAAATATTTTCAAATACCAGGCCACATTTCCATATAAATTTCAGACGTGTTAAAAACCGTCCGGGCTTAAAGGAGTTACTTTATAAAACAACAATAATTATGGCACTATCAAATGGAAATATAAGCGAACAAAACGACTTCTTAAACACCAACGAGAATGAACGCGCGCAGGACACCGGCAACAGTGATGCAGCTAAGTTTAATGCCGATGAACAAGAACAGGCTGTAAATGACCGTGAGTTTGTGGAATATGAAGACGACAAGAACCTGGACACCGGCGCATCAGCCAAGCCCGACCAGACTGCCTCGCCTCTAACCACGCAAGGCGATTTTAATGAAGTAGAAGAAAACATGGGCGGCACAACTAATTTGACACTCGACCAGTTAAAGAAAGAAGGCGACCCGGAAGGTGAGGATGCTTAATTCACACAAATTAACTGATATGCATAAAGGCTGCTTAATGCAGCCTTTTGCTTTTTATAAGCTTTTATGTCAGTATAACTTTCTGGATCTGCAAAAAACGGTAACTTTATATAAAGCAAACTTTATTACATGATCAACTACTGTAAACTTATTATCTCTATAAGCTTATGCACTTTTGCGTGTTCAGAGATCAAAGCACAAGAAGGTGTAAATATTGTAAACGACGGTAGAGAATTACGCCTTGCCGGAAAAGTACATACTACATCCAACGAATCAAATTATTTGATAAATGAATGGAGTAAAGGATCGGTTAAAATGACAGACGGATCTGAGTATAAAAACCTCTATTTAATGTATAATGTAAAAAATAATATCTTACTTTTTAGAGGAGACCAGTTACAATCTTTAGAATTTGATAAACCAGTTAAAGAATTTACGTTAATAAACGAAGATAACAACGAGACGGTTAACCGTACTTTTAAAAACGGTTTTCCTGCAATTGATGGTGGGTCTGCAGCTACTTTCTATGAAGTTTTGGCAAATGGTAATACCATGCTGCTTAAACGTACCTCAAAAAGATTGGAGGAAACCAGAGAGGCTGGTTCATTGATCCCCACTAAACGGTGGGAAGTCATAGACATTTACTATTTAAGTAACAAAGACGGCATCGTAAAATTGAAAAGGGACAAAAAATCAGTACTTAACGCATTAAAAGAAAAAAGTACTGAAACGGAATCATACCTATCAGCCAATAAATTAAACACAAAGGATGACCATGATTTAATAAAGCTGATTAACTACTATAATACATTATAATTCAAAAGCACAACGTTCGTATTATTTATTGCCACCTCCCCTCATTAAAGAACCGAGTACAAAGGATTTTGAAGACACTTGGTGCCATTATCTTTAAGATGTAAGGGTAACCCGTACAAATAAAAAGCCCTGTAACATTACGCTACAGGGCTTCTTGCTTCATTAAACCGTCTCTTATCTGCGTATTACAGCCAGAATTAAACGATAGCCTTGGTTACCGCTAATAGTATATCCAGACTTATCAACATTTGTTATGCTGACAGGAATGATATAACGGCCACCAGGTGTTAATGTAGATGGCGTAAAAGTTACAGTAATAGATCCATCACGACTGCCTGCTGGAATTTTAGCTACGCCGCCGTTAGATAAAGTGTATTTATCGGCCGGCATACGGGTGTAACGGCTTGCTGCTGCAACGGTAGCATTATATGCATTGATCTTAGCATCATCCTGATCTACGGCTAAAGTAACGTTCAACTCCTCACTTGCAACATCCTTAGCAGATAAATGCACAGGCACAGTTAATGTTACAGGCGTGGTAGCCGGACGATAAGTTATCGGATTACCATCGGATCCGTCATTCACTACAAGCGGATATGTACCTGATACTGCAAGCGACGTATTGGTTGACGGTATGTTAATTACCTTGTAAGACTCAGCAGCTTCTTGATTGATGCCAGTTTTGAAATCATCATACGCTTTATCTTTCAAACAAGATGCAAAACTTAAAGAAAGTAATGCAAGCGTCAATATTTTGGTGAATTTCTTCATGTCAGATTTAAATTTTTAATTATTATTTATCCCAAAAGATACGTGACGTTTGCGTATCAATTGCTCCTTGTGCCGCCACATTGGCTGAATTGTACTGATACTCGCTTTGCGGGTATGCTAAACGCAATGGAATTACTCTGTTTAATCTGTTAGTGTTTTGTGATAACGGTAAATCAGACGGAACGCCCAGTCTTCTGTAATCAACATACGCTTCGAAATTATCCAGACCAATTAACGACAAGTATTTTTGATAAACAATCTGCTCAACGGTTAAGCTTGTACCAATCGTAGAGGTAATGTACTGTTCGGCCTTATCTGCAGGAGCACCAAGATAACTATAAGATTCGCGGATTGCATCTTTAGTGGTTTCTAATGCATTACCAGAAATCCAGCCTCTTTGTTGCGCTTCAGCCTGCATAAATAAACTTTCTACAGATGTAATTACCGGCTGATCTTGTGTTGGGCTTTTAGCCAAGCCAGGGCCGGCCACGTCTGATTGATTTGGCGCTCTGTAAGGATCAGCGTTTGATACTATCTGACCGAAGTTAGTTCCACGATAATCCCAAGGTAAACCACCTCCACCTACCGGACCAGCAGTTGGATCTAATACAGGATTACCATCCTCATCTTCTACATATGCGTTTACTTTACTGAATACAAATTTAAATCGAACATCATCATCAGCCGTTTCACGGCGACCATCAGCTCCATAATATTTATAGAGTATATAGTTATTAGCTCTGTTGTACTGATCTAAAACACCTAAAGGTGATGTTTTGTACGTATCGTAGAATGGATTTTGCTGATCAACATTGACAGCATAACCCGGGTTAACAGCTGCAGTTTCATTTGCACCTATAAAGCCCGCACCATCAGCATTTATTTGTGCAATAACTGCTTGCCGCGCTGATGCTGATACCACCTCTGATTCATGCAGTAACAACTTCAAACGCAAGGTATTAATGAACTTACGCCATTGTTGAGTATCACCACCAAACATAATATCAGCTTTCGGAATACTCAGATCACCTTCAGTTTTTGCATTTTTGAACAACTTTGCAGCTGCATCCAACTGTACAAACAAATCAGCATAGATGTTTTCAGCTTTATCATAAGATGGAAGCAAGTTACCTTGAATATCAAAAGCTTTGCTGTAAGGTACATTATTATACTGATCAACCAGATACATGAAACCTATGGCCTTTAAAGTTTTGGCAGCAGCTTCGTAAAAAGTATTACCTGATGCTTTAGCTTTTTGCTCCATGATATTTTCATCATTCAAAATATCATACCAGCCGCTCCACTGGCCACTTTGAAAACTAGTGGTTATATTATAAGATTCTTGCTCAATAGATTGACCGTATGTACCAGAACGAGACCAATAGCCAGTCCACATGGCAGCATAGTCAAAGTTAGTTGCAATTCTGGCACCAGTAACCTGTAATGATCTTGGCAATATAAGGTTAGGATCTACCTTATCAATAATAGGAGAATTTTGATTCTCGTTTATATCGAAAAACGATTTTTTACAGCTCGGTGCGGTTAGCAACGCGATTGCAAAAAGTGGATATAAATATTTCTTCATTGTCTGTTTCAATTAATGTGTCTTAAAAGGTAAGTGTAATAGTACCACCAAAGGTTCTAACCGGAGGGTTAATAGTAGAGTTACTGATACCTGCCTGGTTGCCTGTGGTTACACCTGTTGTACCCCCGTTACCAAAATCAGAAGCGCTTGGGCTGAAGGTAAAGTCAGGGTCACCATACATGTTTGATTTAGGAACCCAGATAAACAAGTTACGGGCAGTAAACGCAACATTAGCAGATTTTATTACTTTTTGTTTTTTCAACAAGAAAGCTGGTAAATCATATCCAATGTTTAATTCGCGTAACCTCCATGCTGCAGCGCTGATGATATAGTTAGAAGCTGCTGAACGTGCAGTACCTGTAAAGAAGCTTTCTGGATTATTAAGGGTCACGTTTGTGTTTGGCACATACTGTCCGTTAACCAGAATAGACGAATTAGGGAAGATAAAGCGTTCGCGGTTGTTAACAGCTGACAACTGAGATACACCTGTCCAGGCCATCGCATCACCAATATCACTGTAAGCATAATAACCACCTTTATACTCGAAGTTAGCTGTTACGCTTAAACCTTTCCAACGTACATTTGGTGTAATACCAACAATCCATTTAGGCAAAGTATTTCCGAAAATTTTAGTGTTAGGATCAGCCGATGGTGTACCTGTACGCGCATCAACAATTACACGACCTTCTGAATCTCTTAAATAATCAGTTGCTCTAAGCACAAACGCCGGATAACCTACAGTAGCATAGTTACCTGCATAAGTATAGCCACCTATCGAAACTTCATTCAAATCACCATAAACTGAGGTTACTTTGTTTGTGTTATAAGTTGCGTTAACTTTTAAATTTACGTGAACTTTACCAATGTCAACTAACGGAGTAAGTCCTAAGTCCATCTCAACACCTTTGTTTATGAATGATGCAGCGTTGATTGTGTATGAAGTGATACCAATAGCTGATGAGGTGTTGATTGGAATAATTTGGTTAGTATTGTTCTGACGGAAATAGGTAGCCTCTAAATTAATACGGCTGTCCAAAAAGCCGGCTTCAAAACCAAATTCCAAGTTTTTAATACCTTCTGGTTTTAAGTTACGTACAGTTTGTGAGTTACTGGCTGTATAACCAGGCAGGTTACCATATGGGAAACCTACAGTTTGCCCGTTAGCCGATTGTGTGAAAGTTGGGGTTAACTGGTATGGGCTAATATCAGCGTTTGCTGTTTTGCTCCATGCACCTCTTAACTTCAGATAAGAAACGTATTTGTTATCCTTCAAAAACGGAAGCGCATCAGATAAAACCAATGAGCCGGTTACACCCGGATAGAAATAAGAGTAATTATTCAGGTCAAGTACAGAGGTTTGTTCCTGACGACCTGTTACCTCAACGTTAGCCCAGCCTTTGTAGCTTAATGAAGCACTACCATAATATGCTGCCAGTCGGGTACGGCGGCCAGGTGAACTACCTGTTAAGTTACCTGTACGTTGTGAAATATTGTATAAATTATCGACAACCAGATTAGTTGCGCCAACACGAGTATCGCGGGAATCGTCTTGACGAACGTAGAAGCCTAAAATACCGGTTAACTTAAAGTCTTCATTAAGCTGTTTGTTAAAGTTACCAAAAATCTCTTGAGATAAACGCTGGTAACGGTATGAGCGTTCTTCTAAAGTAGCAGGAATTGAGTTAAAACCTCTTACATCAATACCAAACTGGTTAGCGGTTTCACCCCTTGAGAATCTTCTTTCATCAATAGTAATGGCATTAATGCCTGCACGATAATTCAGGTTAAACCAATCAGCAACTTTAAAATTTAAATTCAGGTTGGTGATCAAGTCTTGTCTTTTACCTGTTTTACGCCAGTTGTCAATCGCAAAATAAGGGTTCAAACCATAATCGGTATAATAGTTATTATACTGAGCATAAGGGTTGTTTTCAAAATCTTTGAATTGTTTAAGCGGAATATAACCACCGGTGTTAAACAACAGGTTCATTAAACCTTGATTCAGACCAATGTTTTGGGAGCTGTTATAATCACCCATTCCCTCAGCATCAAAGATGTTGTAATTTTGCTGAATGTAATTGGTGTTGATATCTACTTTTAAACGGCCATATTCTCTTTGCGCGTTAAGACGAATACCTGTTCTGCGATTTTTATCATCAGGAACGATACCATTAACATTTGCATCCTGTAAGCTCAGGTAGAAATTTTTATCACCGTAGCTAATGTTATTCTGAATTACAGATCCTGTGTTAAAAAAGGTCTGACGATCATTTTTATTAGAATAAGTGGTAGTTAGCGGATCTAATTCAACACCATTACGACGATAATTAGGACCATACTGAATTGTTTCACCAGTATATGCAGGTCCCCATGACCAGTTTTCGGTAGGTGTATAATCACCTAAACCAGCACTTGTACCACCGCCACCTAAGCCAAACATTGTTTGAAACTTAGGAAAGTAACTAACTTTTTGAAATTGAGTTGAGTTGCTAACCGTGATAACAGGTTGATTGTTACGGCTACCTTTTTTAGTAGTTACCACAATTACACCGTTACGTGCATCAGAACCATAAACACCTGCCGCTGCTGCACCTTTAAGTACAGTTACATCTTCAATATCATTAGGATTTAAAGATGACAGGTAATTGATATCTGACTGCACACCATCTAATAATAACAAAGGGTTATTATTACCGGTTAATGAACGGATACCACGAAGGTTAATTTTAACATTCTCGAATACACCACTGTTAGTGGTAGTAACATTCAAACCAGATACCTTACCTTGCAAACCGTTAGCTAAGTTTACAGCATTACCAGAATTCAGGGTTTTATTATCTACTGCGGTTGCAGCAAAGCCAATCTCCTTTTTCTGTCTTTTAATACCCAACGCACTGGTAATAGTTACTTCTGAAAGCTGTGTTGCTCCGGAAGATGTTAATACCGCGTTAACTGTAGCACCGCTTGCAGGCAATTCAATAGTAGAATAGCCTATAAAGCTAAATACTAAAGTTGCACCAGCAGGAGCATTAATTGAATAATGACCTTTAGCGTCTGTTTGAGTGCCAGTTGTAGTGTTTTTAACCCTGACAGTAACTCCCGGCAGTGTAAGTCCGTCCTCTTTGGCGGTTACAGTACCAGTTACTGTTCTGTTCTGCGCAAATACGTCCACTGTAAACAGCGACAGTATGCACAAACATACTAGTAGAAGTTTCTTCATTTTGTTTCTATAAGATCAGTTAATATTTAATTAGTAATAAAAGTAGTATTAAGCTTTCATTAAGTCAAATAAAAAGTTAAAAAATGTTAATAATTCAAACAATATCTAAAAAATAAAAATAAAAGGTACTATGTATTGCATAGTACATTACAAAACATATATCTTTGTATCATGATAGTTGAAAACACACAAACCCAAATGCGCAAAGGGATACTTGAGTATTGTATACTTTGCATTATAGCCAAGGGTGAGATATATGCGTCGGATATTATTGCCGAACTAAAGCGCGCGCAGCTGCTGGTAGTAGAAGGCACCCTGTATCCCCTGCTTACCCGGCTAAAAAATAATGGTCTGCTTACCTATAACTGGGTTGAATCCACCTCAGGGCCGCCACGTAAATACTACGTACTTGCTGATGAAGGCCGCAGTGTGCTGGAAAAGCTCGACAAAACCTGGCAGGAATTAGCCTTTGCCGTACAAACCTCCATCGAAGGCAGAAAGTAACCAACATCACTAATCACAACGTCATGAACAAAACAATCATCATTAATATAAACGGGACTGTATTTCACATTGAAGAAGGAGCCTACGAGCTATTAAAGGAATACATGACTGAAGTAAAACGGCATTTTTTCAATTCGGCCGACAGCTTAGAGATCACAACCGACATCGAGAACCGTATTGCGGAAATGTTTACCGACATACTTAACCGCGAAAACCGGCAGGCACTGGTAGATCAGGATGTAAAATATGTAATTGAGCAAATGGGCTCGGTAGAGGATTTTGAAACTTTTACCGATGAAGACCCGGCCTACCAAGCAAACACCTACAGCCATAAAAACACTACCGGCCAGCGCCGGCTGTTCCGCGATGCGGACGATCACCTGATTGGTGGTGTGTGTGCCGGTATAGCTAACTATTTTGATGCGCCTGCTACTTGGATACGTTTGGCTTTCGCTTTGGCTTTTGCTTTTGCAGGTACCGGCTTGTTTTTATACATTATATTATGGATCATTTTGCCAAAGGCCGTAACCCGTGCCGATCGTATGGCAATGAAAGGTGAACCACTGGATTTGCAGGGGTTTAAAAGAAGCTTTGAGGCTGAGATGAGCATGGTAGGAGGCCGCCTGTCTGATTTGCACCAGGAAGCACGTCCGCTTATTTACAAAACCCGCGATTTTGTAGGTGATTTTTTTCACCACTTGGGCAAGTTCTTGGGCGGAACGGGTAAAATACTGGTTAAGTTATGTGCTTTGGCTATTATATTAGGCTGTGCAGCAGGTATTATTGCTACCATTATAAGCGTGGTGCTTGCTTGGGCATTTGGCGATAAAAGTCATTTCTCGGTACCGGATGTCTTTTTTAACTACCGTTACATTGACCAGGTTTATGCTGCTTTTGCGCTGGTTGCTATCATTCCGCTGGCGGCCCTTATTATACTGGTAGCCCGTGCAGCATTCAATACTTTGAGCTTTAGCCGAGGTACGGGTTATACCTTATTAATAGTATGGATATTTTCGTTTGTAGTTTTAGCTTATCATGGTGCACGTGTTGCCAGTGATTTCAGGGAATCGGCCGGGTTTACGCAAACCATCAATCTAAAGCCTGTAAAAAACCAGACATACCGACTGATGCTGAATGAAATTATGTACCTGACGCCCGAAGACAGCGCCCGCCTGGACATCAAAAATCGTTTTAAAAATGTAACCCTCATTGATGATGAGAACGAAAACTTTGAACCGAACCACGTACGCATTGATATTGAAAAGGCGGATGTAAGTTATCCGGTTTTGGTTGAGGAATTCAGCGCACGTGGCCGTGATTACGAAAGCGCACTTACCCATGCACGTAATGTTCGTTACATATTTACCCAGCAAGATTCTGTTTTAAAGTTTGATTATAAAATTAGACGCCCTGCAGGCGAGCAATGGCACAATGAATCTGTACGCCTGATACTGAAGCTGCCCCTGCACGCATCGGTAATTATAGATGATAAGGTAAACCGCTACATTACTAACATGATGGATATCTATGATTGCAATATGCTTAATGGCCGTGAAAGTGGTGCAGCTATATTTGCCATGACCGATAGCGGCATGCAATGCAAGGTAGATACCACCCTGGCGGCAAAAGCACGCTCATTAGCTGCGGCAAAAAAAGATACCGTTGTAGCCGACACGTTGAGGGCTGATACCCCTGTTAAAGCTACCCCGAAAAAATAAATTACCTTTATAAAGAAGGTTATTGTACCTAATTGGTGCAATAGCCTTCTTATCAAGCTTACGATTAACCTAACCTCTAATTTCACCGGAAAATTTTTCCGCCATTAACCCAACCCCTACCGTTATTCACCGATGTTTTCTGTACAATTACCGATTTCCGCAGAAAAACAGCATTCCATACTGTAACCATTTGGCACTTTATTGCATCTTATTGACAAATAAGCAAAGCAGCCAGCTACGGTAAAATAAGAGCAGCGAACCATTTTTAGCTTACTAACAAAAATTTAAAAAGACGAAAAATCTTTAACAGGATAACTATTGCCTCAATATTTACATCAAACAACACACTAACGATCATGAAATCAATCACATATATCATCTCTTTCGCAACGTGCCTGCTATTTGCCATAGGTACGGCAAAAGCACAAACCGCACCAGGCACGGCAAAAATCACCGGATCGCTGGTTACCGAGCAAGGCAAACCTGCCGATTATGCTACCGTTAGTTTGCTTAGGGCAAAAGATTCATCCATTGTAAAAAGCTCATTAAGTAATGAAGCCGGTGCGTATACGCTTGATCGTATCAGTACAGGTACTTATCTTATTAAAGCTACTATTATCGGCTATAACAAATCATTCAGCAGCCCCATCACCGTGGCTGCGGGCAGCACTGTAAATGTACCGGTAATCAAGTTACAGCCTGCTACCAACAGCCTTAAAACTGTCAATGTAACCGCCACCAAACCACTTATTGAACGTAAGGTTGACCGTACCGTAATCAACGTTGAAAACAGCGTACTGGCCGCCGGTAACTCTGCTATGGAGATTTTGGAAAGAGCACCGGGCGTTACTATTGATAAAGACGATAAGATCAGCCTGCGTGGCAAACAAGGGGTTACGGTTATGATAGATGGTAAGCTTACCTATCTTTCGGCCGATCAGTTAGCCCAGTTTCTGCGCTCAACCGATGGTAACACCATTCAATCTATTGAAATCATTACCAACCCATCGGCCAAGTACGATGCTGCCGGTAACTCTGGTATCATCAACATCAAAATGAAAAAGAACCGTTCGGCAGGTACCAACGGCAGCTTTTCGGCCAATGCCGGTTATGGCAGAAACCACAAAGCCAGCAGCTCACTTAACATGAACCACAAAGATGGCAACTTAAACATTTTTGGTACTTACAGTTATAACAACAACAAACGCCCGCAGGATATTACACTAAACAGAACAGTAGTTAACAAGGGCGTGCCTACTTATTATAATGAAGCAACCGATTTTACCGGCAACCGCAGTGCGCACAATTATAAATTAGGTGCCGATTATGATATTAGCAAACGCAACACCATCGGCGTACAAATAACTGGCTACAACACCAATTTTGATGCTAACACCTTTAATAACACATTAATCAGCCCAGACCGTATTACGATTAGCAACGTTACCACTACCAGTAATCTGGCCAAAGAAAGTTACAACAATATTGCCGCAAATATCAACAATCGCCTTATACTGGATACCACTGGTAAAGAACTAACTATGGATGCCGATTATTCCTATTTTTATAATAAGCAAAGCAGCAATTATCGTAACAGTTATTTTGCAGCTAATGGTTCTACACTAAATAAATTATCAATATTAGGCAACAACCTACCCACTTATATCAACATAGGTACTTTTAAGGCCGATTATACCAACCCAATTGGCAAAACTATGAAGCTGGAAACCGGTGTAAAATTCAGCTATGTACATACTGACAATGATTTACGATCAGACTCTGTGTTAAATGTTATGAGTAGCCCCGCTAATCAGGTAAAAGGAACCGATTGGTCTCGTACTAACCTGTATATCTATACTGAAAATATAAATGCCGGTTATGTAAACTTTAGTAAAACCTGGAAAAAAACTTCATTACAATTAGGTTTAAGAGCAGAGCAAACTAATTCAAAAGGTGATTCAAAAGATTCTACTAACATCTCCAAAATCAATGACAGGCACTACCTGAACCTTTTTCCAAGCGTATTCCTGAACCATGAAATTTCAGACAAACACAGCATCGGCCTCAATTTCAGCCGTCGTATTGATCGCCCAAGCTATGATGATTTGAACAGCTTTACCCAAATCATCAACGCTTACACTTACCAGCAAGGTAACCCTAACTTAAAGCCACAGTATACCAGCAACTATGAGTTATCTTACACTTATAAAAAGAACTACAATATAACTTTAGGCTACAGCAAAACAACCGATGTAATGGTAGAAGTGCCACGCCAGATTGATGCGCTGGGCGTTACATTTATTACCCGTGATAACCTGGCTGTGCAAAATGCCTACAACTTAAACATCAGCGCACCATTTAATTTAACAAAATGGTGGAACAGCAATAATAACCTGACCGGCTTTTATCTGGGCTTTAAAACCAATTCGCCCGAGTTGCAGCTAAACGATGGACAGTACGCAGGTAATGTAACCTCTATCAACACCTTTACCGTAAGCAAATCGGTTAAGCTGGAAGGCACCTATAACTACCAGTCGGGCTTAACATATGGCCTGTTCCATATCCGCAGCAACTATTCATTTGATGCCGGTATCAGCAAGTCATTTGCAGAGAAAAGAGCAACGCTGAAGTTTTCGGTGAGCGACATTTTCAACACCCGCCGGCAGTACTTAACCGTGCAGCAAGGCAACCTGAACTTCAATGTGTTCCAGAAAAACGAAACCCGTATTGCCCGCCTTACTTTTACCTACAATTTTGGCAACACAAAAATTCAGTCAAGAAGACACCAGACCGGTGCTGATGATGAAAAAGGCCGCGTAAAAAGCAACTAATACAACCGCCCCAACATATATAGCACAAAGCCGTCTTTCGGGGAAACCCGGAGACGGCTTTGGCATTGTCCCTCCCTTTCAGCAGGAATCATAAATAAAAAGAGCGCAGATGTTTGTCGACATCTGCGCTCTTTTATTTAGAGGATTCTATTACTATTTCGGAATTAGGTAGCTTATTGCACCATAAACACGGCGTTACTAAACAACAACTTGCCGTTTTCCCAAAAGCTGCGGAACAGCGGATCGTCGGTCAGGTACACAACCGAACCACGGCCCATTGATTGTACGCCAAACAGCAAACCGCTGTTCAGTTTTTCTTTAGCTTTTTGGCCGGCAAAGCCGGTGGTATAACTGTCTTTTTTTAATACACCTACATTCCAGCCGTTATCGCCCAGGTAGTCGTACACATCGGTGCTTAGTTTAAGGCTGTAATAATAATTGGGGAAACCATAACCCAGCGGATGCGTGTTATCCAGGTACACTTTGTATATAGCGCCAGGGATATTGTACCTGATACTTTCGCGGTCGCGCGTATCATAAGGCTTCAACTCAGTAGCTTTACCTGATGCTTTTTCATCCTTCTTATCGTCTTTGGTTTTTAAGGCATAGCCTTCTTTTTTATTAGCGAGTTGTGCCACGGCATTTTCCATGGCGATGAGCCTGCCGCCTTCCTGTACCCAATTTTGCAGGCGTTCGCCAGCCAAGTCATCATAATAACCATCGGGTGCAATAACCACATCAAAATCGCTCAGTTTAACCCGGTTTAAATCCCGATAGCGCACCAGGCTAATTGGGTAACCAACCTGTTGTTCAAAAAAGTGCCAAACCTCGCCCATGGCATTGGCCGATACGCCCTCGCCGGTGAGCAGCATTACTTTAGGTTTTTGAATGTAACGCACCGCGCCCGACCCTAAGTCGGCACCCTTATCCACAAAACCACTGCTAAGCGGTATCAGCGTACGGCCGTATTGGGCGGCCAGATGGTTGATCATCCGGTCAAAATCGGCCACACGGTTGCCCGAGCGGGTAATAATGAGCGAACCGGCCGTAAACTTTTTACCGGCAGCATCAAACGGCGTTACGCTGTAGCGTACTTTGATGTTTTTGTTCAGCAAGGCGGCCAGAAACTTCACATCCTGTACCGACTGCCAGGGAGCCACATAAGCATAAGCTTGTGTAGCTACTGTACTCACCGCTGTAGCTGCCGGTTGCGTTGTGCTCGGCTTAACCGACTCGGTTAAAGCATAAGCCCTTAAACCATAGGCATATGGTAAAGACCATGCCGTAATATCGTATGTATTGGAATCAGTTACCAATGTTTTGGGTTCCAGCAATACGTTCAGCAAAACGGCTTTGGGCTGATAGGCATTTACCACCAAATCATTAGCGTTTACAGTGTAGCTCTCTGTTTTACCGGTAAAGTAGTTGTAGCCGTTTACCTTGCGGCTTACCCCGTAGCCGTACTGAATCTTGTTTTGATCGAGCACCTGAACCAAAGCCTTTAGTTTGTCGGCATTATCATTACGGATGATATAAGTTTTGTAAGTGCCCGGCGGGTTGCTGCGGCTGTTGTCAAAATACTTTTTAAACTCGCTCAATACGCGGTCGGCATGGGCGGAGGCCGTTTCAATAGTGCTTAAACTGTTGGAAAGATGATGTGCAATACGATCGGCCAACGTTAAAGTATCGCCGCTGCTGGTTACTACGGCCAGGCCACCGGCCGAGTGCCCGCCCTGCTCATAGGTCATGCCGATGGAGCCATTGTAAATGGGATACGTATCGCCGTAAGACGGGTAAAGCAAATCAAACTCTTCTTTAGTAAAATACATCCAGCCGTTCTGGTCAAAGTATTTGGCGTTGTTTTTACCGATGGTGGTTTGAAATTCGCGCTGCCACGCAGTAATATCTTTATGAAAAGGCTCGGCAGCGGGGGCAAAATAATAGGGATTGTTATAGCCCTGTTCATGAAAATCAACATGAATTTGCGGCAGCCACTGGTTATATAAAGCAACACGGGTTTGCACTTCTTTTTGCGTTTGCCAGGCCCAATCGCGGTTCAGGTCAAAATAGTAGTGATTGGTGCGTCCGCCTGGCCAGGGTTCCATATGCTCACGCGAAGCCGGATCGGCATCGGGAACGGCACCGCGGGTTTGGTTATAAAAGTTAACATAGCGGTCGCGCCCGTCGGGGTTCATACACGGGTCAATAACCACCAGGGTATTCTTTAACCAGGGTTGCGTGCGGGTGTTGGCCGGGTTCACCATATCATACAAGGCCTGCATGGCGGTTTCGCTTGAACTGGGTTCGTTGCCATGCACATTATAGCTCAGCCAAACAATTGCCGGGGCGTTGCTGAGCGTAGCCGGACTGTTGCTTAAGCCAGCCAGGTACAGGTTATGCTTGCGGATATCCTCCAGCCGGTATATATTTTCCTGCGACCCTATAAAGGCTACCATCAGCGGGCGGCCCTCATTGGTAGTGCCGTACTGTACCAGCTTTACATTCTTGGCATTTTGAGCTACATACTTAAAGTACTCGGCAATACGGTAATGGTAGGTAAACTGGTTGCCCAGCGGATAGCCCAAAAACTGGGAAGGCGATTGTAAACTTTGAGCGAATGCCGTATAAATACAGCTAAAAGCAAGGAATAAGGCGTAAAATTTTTTCATTTGTTAAGGTACTCGCTAAGCTACTAAACATTACCGGCAAACCCTATCCCAGCCTAATTAATTTAGAAAAATGCCATTATTTTTAGTATATTAATACCTTTGTTTGCATACCATGACACCCTTACAGGCACTACATAAATACTACGGTTATACCCGGTTCAGGCACCAGCAGGAAGCCATTATACAGCAAATATTAAATGGCGGCGATGCCATGGTGCTAATGCCCACCGGTGGTGGCAAGTCCCTTTGTTACCAGCTACCTGCTGTGTTACTGCCTGGTTTAACCATCGTGATATCACCGCTTATTGCGCTGATGAAAGACCAGGTAGATGCCCTGAACATTAACGGTATCCCGGCGGCTTACTTAAACTCTACCCAAAGCAGCGATGAACAGCAAAATATCATCAGCCGGTTACGTTCGGGCGATATCAAATTGTTGTACCTGGCACCCGAGCGGTTGTTTAGCTCCGAAAGCCGTTTGGTGGCGTTTTTAAAAACGTTGCCGGTAAGTTTGATTGCCATTGACGAAGCACACTGTATATCACACTGGGGGCACGATTTCAGGCCCGAGTACCTGATGCTGGCCCACTTTAAAACGGAGTTCCCCAAAACGCCGGTTATCGCCTTAACAGCAACGGCCGATAAAGTTACCCGCGAGGATATTAAAGCAAAGCTGGCACTGGCAAACCCTGCCGAATTTGTATCCTCCTTTAACCGGCCCAACATCAGTTACCGCGTAGCACCTAAAAAGAACAGCTACCAGCAGCTGCTCAGCTTTTTGGATTCGCGTAAGGATGATTCGGGTATTATTTACTGCCTGTCCCGTAGCTCAACCGAAGATTTGGCGAGCGATTTGAAAGCACAGGGCTACCAGGCGGAGGCCTATCATGCGGGGTTGGACAATGATACCAAAGCCCGTAACCAGGAAAGGTTTTTGCGCGATGAGATCAAGATTATGGTGGCTACCATTGCCTTTGGTATGGGCATCAACAAATCGAACGTGCGGTACGTGGTACATTACGATCTACCCAAAAACATTGAAGGCTATTACCAGGAAACCGGCCGTGCCGGGCGCGATGGCTTGCCGTCAGAAGCGCTGCTGTTCTTTTCGGCTGGCGATGCATTCAAGTTACAGCGTTTTGCGCGCGTGGATGGTAATGAAGAGCAAAGCCGCATCATGCTCAAAAAGCTGGATGATATGGTAAAATACTGCCAGTTGCAAACCTGTCGTCGCCAATATTTGATGCATTACTTTAACGAGCCTTTTCCCGATCATTGCGGCTCGTGTGATGTTTGCCTCACTGAGTTTAAGAAGATCGACGGTACCATTATCGCCCAAAAAGCCCTATCGGCCGTAGTCCGTTTAAATCAGCGCTTTGGCACTACGTATGTGATCGACTTATTGCGCGGATCCAAAAGTGAAAAGATACGCGATGAGCATAAACAACTGAAAACCTATGGCATTGGTGCCGACATCAGCAAGGCCGACTGGCAGCGCTATATCGGTCAGTTACTATTGCAAGGCTACTTGCAGGTTACAGATGATGCTTACCCGGTACTGAAACTAACTGAAAGCAGCGAGGCGGTACTAAAAGGCCAGCAAAAAGTAGAATTTACCCAGGCCGAAGAAGTTGAAGTTGCGGAAGAAATTCAAACCCCGGTTTATGAAGCCGGCTTGCTGCAGGAATTAAAGACTATTCGCTTTAACCTGGCCATGAATGAGAACGTCCCCCCTTACATCATCCTGTCCGACGCTACCCTGCTCGAAATGGCCACCTACCTGCCGCAAACCTTGCAGGAGCTGGGCCGCATATCCGGCTTTGGCGAGGTGAAACTGAAACGCTATGGCGATGCATTTTTGCAACCGGTGGCAAGCTACTGCCGTCAGCACAACCTCAGCTCGCAGATGAGCAGTAAGCGAGCAAAAGCTACCTCATCCAAACCGAAAGCCAGCAGACCATCCAGCGGTAATACGCAGCGCGAAAGCTTTGAGCTGTACCAAGCAGGTAAAAGCATTGCCGAGATCGCCGCACTGCGCAGCCTATCAACCACTACTATTGAAAGCCACCTGTGCAGCTTTATACAAACCGGTGAAATGGAGGTGACCCAGATGGTAGCCCAACAAAAAATACCCGCCATACAAAACGCTATTGACAGCTACGGTGCCGACCGCTTAGCTCCTTTAAAGGAAGTTTTGGGCGATGGGTATAGCTATGCGGAAATTAAGGCAGTAGTGAGTTGGATGAAGCGGGAGGGTTAACGATTTCACGCTTTTTAATAAGTAAATAAAAAGATAACACAAACCTTTCAACCTTCAAAATGCCGAGCATGACTGCCAAACAGATCTTATTATCCTTAATTATAGTATGCTGCTGCCTTACTTTTGCCACCGCACAGCAATCACATTATAAAGTTTATGCTATCGGGTTTGCACGTTCCGGCTATCCATTTATGGAAGCTGATTGGGCGGCCGGAGCATCTAAAGCTAAACACTTGGATATCACTTTTTCTATCTGGTTGATTAAAGGTGATAAAGGGCGGAATATTTTAGTTGATGCCGGTTTCTATAACGACACAAAAGAAGCCAAAGAATTTCAGCTTACAGAATATACACGTCCGGACTCTGCCCTAAGAAAGCTTAATGTTAAACCGGAGGATATTACAGATATCATTATCAGCCACCCGCATTGGGACCATATTGATGGTATAGATTTATTTCCGAAAGCGCATTTCTGGATGCAAAAGGAAGATTACAACTACTTTGTTGGCCAAGCCTGGCAAACACCTAAGGATACCGGCGGATTCATAGAACGGAATGTAAGAAAACTACTGGAACTCAACCTTAACGGAAGACTGACGCTAATTAATGGTGATAATAAAGAAATTATGCCTGGTATCCGGGTATTTACAGGCTCCAAACACACCTATGCATCACAATACACATTAGTAAATACCGGAACAAATCGGATAATATTGGCATCCGATAATGTATGGATTTATGCCAATATAGTTCAAATGCTACCACCGGTGAGTGGTGGCACGCTGAGCCCAACCGGTTATATCAATGCAATGAAGCGAATGAAAAGCATGGTTTCAGATATACGATATATTATACCGGGACATGATGGAAAAGTATTTCAAAAGTTCATTGAAGCCAGTCATAATATTGTTGAAATAAAGTAAAGGCTTCGGCGCTGACCGTAAGCCCCATAAAATTGGGCAATAGGTTACAATTATGCGGAAATTAAGGCGGTGGTAGTTAAATAAAGCGGGAGGGGAATGAAATTTAGACCTCCTAAAATGCTCCATTTTGTCATTCCGAACGATAGAGAGGAATCTTATACAAGCGCTTTTTCAAACACAAGCAAATTTATGCTATTCCTTCTGAACAACAGCTTACAATCATGCTATGTGGAATTATAATTTTTTCCTGTACATAACAACCAATCCGTCTAAAACTACACTATATGTAGGTATCACGAATGATCTGCACAGGCGCTTACAAGAACATGAAGCCAACAAAGGTAAGCCGGAAACCTTTGCTGGTAGGTATTACTGTCATTGGCTTGTTTATTATGAACGCCATACCAACATTGAGCATGCAATAGCAAGAGAGAAGGAGATCAAGAAATGGCGTCGAGAGAAGAAGATAGCCTTGATACAATCTATCAATCCAGAACTACGCTTCTTGAATAAAGAGGTAATGCCCGATTAATAGTCTGATTCAGATTACGCCTTAACAACAAGAATGCTCTTTTTTAAGTAATGAGTTAACGTATAAGATTTCTCGTTATCACTCGAAATGACATCAGTAGTGATCAGAAGGGCAATTTTACTTCTTCAACTTATCCAACGATTTCTGATAAGTTTTACCCAGTTGGCCAATCATAAACTTGCGGGGCAGCAGTTTCATAAACCGGCTGCCAATGCGGTTGAGTGCGCCGGGGATATGGATAAAATGACGATTTTGTAAGGCACCTATACCCTCTTTTGCAGCCTGGGCAACAGGCATCAGCCAGCTTTTCAGGTCATTAAACTTTTCGCCTTCGGTCATTTCTGTGGCAATGCCGCCTGGCGCATAAACCGTGAGCGAGAATTTCTTATTCTTCAGCTCGGCCGACAGGGCATTGATAAAGTTCAGGATAAAACCTTTAGTGCCCGAATATGCCGCCTGGTAGGGCACCGGGAACATGGCTGCCATGCTGGATACTACCATTAAGCCCCCCTCCTTGCCCGTTTGCTCAAAATGATTAACAAACGCACTGGTCATACGCGATACACTCATCACATTGGTTTGCACAATACGCTCAAACTCGCTTTGTGAAAGCTCGGTGTGCGGGCCAAAGTAGGTTACACCGGCATTGAGTATGGCACCATACAAGTCCTGCCCCTGCAAGCTGAAGGCGATAAGCCGCTCTACATCATCGGGCACCGACATATCAGCCACCAGCACCTTCACCTGTACACCGACCTGTTGCTCCAGCTCTGCCTTCAACTGGTTTAGCTTATCGGCCCGCCGGGCGGTAATCACCAGGTTTGCTTTATACTGGTGGGCTAACTGCCTCGCCATTTCGTACCCCAAACCGGACGATGCACCGGTAACCAAAATCCATTTATTGTTAAAATCAAGCGGCTTCACGGTGCCAAATCTACTGTTTAAAAGTTGTATTCTGTGGCAAATCCTTTCAATTTGCTAACGCTGTAGCCTGCATTGCCAGGTAACTTTCGATATAGTTTTTAGCTGCTTTTTAACCTTTACTTTAATCAAGTCCATTATATTTGGCCGCTATATACTCAATACTGTACCGTATGAAATTTAAAAATTACACGCTGCTGGCCCTACTGATGTTGCTCATTTCTGGGGTTAGCGCACAAAACTTAACTGTAGCTACCTTTAACCTCCGCATGGATAATGCCGGCGACGTAGGCAACCTTTGGACGGCCCGCGCCCCTATTGTAGCCAGCCTCATCCGCTTCCATGACTTTGATATTATGGGCACGCAGGAGGGCTTTCCCCACCAATTAAACGACATTACCACTGCTTTACCCGAATACCAGCGCTATGGCGTTGGCCGCGATGACGGGTCGGACAAAGGCGAACACTCTGCTATATTTTTCAAGAAAGACCGCTTTAAACTGCTTAATAAAGGTGATTTCTGGTTGTCGCAAACGCCCGAAAAGCCTTCATTAGGCTGGGATGCCACCTGTTGCAACCGTATCTGCTCATGGGTGCAATTGCAGGATTTGAAAAGCAAGAAGAAATTCTTTGTATTCAACGTACATTATGACCACCAGGCCATGGTAGCGCGCGAGGAAAGCAGCAAATTGATTCTGCAAAGAATTAAAATTATTGCAGGCGGCCAACCCGTAATTTTAACCGGCGACTTCAACGGCGATAACAACAGCAGCTGGTACAAACGTGTGGCTACTTCAAGTATCTTAAAAGATACTTACGAGCAAGCTGCTCACCCTTACACCAACAACGGCACCTTCAACGATTTTGGCCGCAACATTCAGAGTGATGCCATCATCGATCATATCTTCACCACATCGGCATTCAAGGTGGAGCGTTGGGGCATTCTGTCTGATAGTTATCATGGTAAGTACCCGTCAGACCATTTTCCGGTAATGACGAAGTTAACTTTCTAATTTATTTCGGCTCACAACAAAAAGCCCCGCTTTACAAAGCGGGGCTTTTGTTTGTATAGCAATTTGTTTGATTCATAATTAATCTATAGCTGCCTGCTAAGAAACTCTCAAGGCTTCGAATGCTGCTAAGCGGTTTTGCCAAATGGCCACCTTTAATTCCGTATAATTTGAAAAATGGTTTTCATTATATTTAACCGTAGCACCGTTGGTAAGTTCAATCTCCTGCTGCTGGTAGCTGCCAGCTATGCTATCTCGCATCACTCTCGTTCGTAGGGTATGGATGGCTTCCATGTCGGTATAAGGAATCAGATGACGTATGCTTATAAAGTAATAGCTGATGATAAGCCCATCTTCACCAGCTTCCATACTTCGCATCAAGCCTACCCTGAACAGTACGACATATTGATAGATGAACCATAACAAGGGCAAAGCAACGCAAAATACTTTCCCTTCCGTTTCATAATTGGAATTGTAACTAAGTAAACAAGCTACCGCCACAAGCAAACCTACGGCTTTGATGATGAATACCTTAGCAACATTGAGTGGATGACGGACTGCGTGAACGATATACGGCATTGGATGGATATTAAAGTGATAAGGGTGGTGATCCCGAAACTTTCTTTTGATAAAATTAGCCAATTTCTGATATATATTTGCTTTATGCTTACCGAACAACTCTACCAGCTATATCTGCAGCACCCGGTTATCAGTACCGATACCCGCAAGATTACAGAAAACAGTATGTTTTTTGCCTTGAAGGGCGATAAGTTTGATGCTAACACATTTGCCCAACAGGCACTGGAAGCAGGCGCAGCATATGCGGTAATTGACAATGAGGCCTATCGCATCAACGATCGCTGCATACTGGTAGAGGATGTACTAACCGCCCTGCAGGATCTGGCCCGGCATCACCGCCGTCAGCTGCAAATACCGGTTATTGGCCTTACAGGCACTAATGGCAAAACCACCACTAAAGAGCTGATCAATGCGGTACTATCGCAACAGTTTAAAACGCTGGCTACCATCGGCAACCTGAACAATCATATCGGTGTACCTCTTACTATCCTTTCTATACGTCCTACGCATGAGGTTGCTATTATTGAGATGGGCGCTAACCACCAGAAAGAAATTGAGCTGCTTTGTACCATAGCGCAACCCAGCCATGGCCTGATTACCAACGTAGGCAAAGCCCACTTGGAAGGTTTTGGCGGTGTTGAGGGAGTAAAAAAAGGCAAAGGTGAGTTGTATGATTACTTGAAAGCCACAGGTGGCATGGCCTTTATCCATAGTGATAGCCAGGCGTTGCTGGAGATGCAGGATCAGCGTGAATTAAAAAACGTAACTTATTACGGCACCGATGCCGTTATGAACGCTATAAGCGGCCAACTAACCGGCAATGCACCTTATTTAAGCTTAACCTGGCGCCGAAAAAGCGAGGAGCAACAATACCACGTAGCCTCACAGCTTACCGGCGAGTACAATTTGCCTAACATATTGGCCGCTATTTGCATTGGCGATTATTTAAAATTGAGCACCGAACAAATAAACCAGGGCATTGCAGGTTATCAACCTAAAAACAATCGCTCCCAAATATTACAAACAGCCACCAACACGCTTATCTGCGACTATTACAATGCTAACCCCAGCAGCATGGCCGTTGCTATCGAAAACTTAGGTAAAATGCAGGCCGAACACAAGGTGATGATTTTGGGCGATATGTTTGAAATGGGCGATGAAGCCCCTGCCGAGCATCAGGCTATCATCCAGAAAGCACTCAGCGTACCTGCCAACCAGCATATTTTTGTGGGCGAGGAGTTCTATCAGCAAGGCCAAAACCACCCGGCTACTTTTTACCGCACTGCCGAAGAGGCTATTGCTTATGTACAAGCTAATCCGATCACAAATGCTACGGTATTACTGAAAGGATCGCGCGGTATGGCATTGGAGCGATTGGTACAATATCTGTAAATATTTCTTTCCGGTAACGACGAAATGTCAGTACTGCAGGCCTTTGCTTAGGCCCCTTGGGCCAATGTGAGGCTGTAGGAACGGTTTTTGAGACAGCTTAGGCATGGATCATTTACAATTAATAACCGGATACATAGCAGGATCGGGCGGTTTTAATTCCGCCTGGTTGCTGATGATTATAATTGCTTTGGTGAGCCTTGGTGTACAATGGCGTTTCAGAAGCAAGTTTAAAGAATACGCAGAGATCGGGTTAATGTCGGGCATGTCGGGGGCGGAAGTTGCTGAACGCATGCTGCGCGACAATGGCATTTACGATGTGCAGGTCATATCGGTAGAAGGACAGCTTACCGACCACTACAACCCCGAAAACAGAACCGTAAATTTGAGTCAGGATGTGTATTACAGCCGAAGCGTGGCCGCTGCGGCCGTAGCTGCACACGAGTGCGGACATGCCGTACAGCACGCTAAATCCTATAGCTGGCTTAAATTTCGATCGGCTATGGTGCCGCTCGTAACTACTGCCTCTACCATTACGCAATGGACATTGATGATTGGTGTAATGCTGATGTTTTTTTCGGGCAATGCAACCGTCTTATTTATAGGTGTGCTGGCACTTGCCGTGGTAACCGCCTTTAGCTTTGTTACCCTGCCTGTTGAATTTGATGCCAGCCGTCGCGCACTGGCCTGGCTTGACAACAATCACAGCGTAATGCAAACCCGCCAGGAACACGCCGAAGCTAAGGATGCCCTATGGTGGGCTGCCATGACTTACGTAGTTGCTGCATTAAGTTCATTAGCTACATTGCTGTACTATGTATCTATACTCAACAGCCGTAACAGAGATTAATGTCTGATTGTTATTTCATAAAAAAGCCCGCCCGGAATGTACCGGCGGGCTTTTTTTATTATTCATCCAGCAACATTTCGCGTATGGTTTCGGCCGATTCAATTACATCAAAGTTACTGTCGCCCACAAATACCTTGGTGGTGTTGCCATCAAAATCGGGCACTTCGTAAAAGTATTGTATGTGTTTCGTATTGAAATATAATTTACGGTTGTCGGGTGCTTCGGTTAATACAATAATGTTTGCCATAGTTTGCTGTTATAGTTAGTAAAAAGCTTAACATGTTATTAAAGTATTAGTTTTTCTACCATATCTTCTTAAAGCAATACATTTAAAGTCCGATAATCAACATTTAGCAATACTTTAATATATTGCATTACTAAACCTGATTACAATAATAATGAGTAAGAGAATTGACTCACAAAAAATTATGCTTGAGCATTCAGAAGCGAAAGTAAAATTATTGAACAAGTATTTAGACCGATACCTTAATATCATTTCTAATGATAAACACACAAAGAAGATAAGTGTCTTTGATTTGTTTTGCGGTGAGGGAATTTATGAGAATGGAGGACATGGAAGCCCATTAATTATATTAAATGCAATTAACAAACTCCATGAACTTAACACAGGTAGTATCAAATCTATTCCTCCAATAAATGTATTCTTAAATGATAAGAAATTAGAAAAAGTCGAAAAGGTAAAGTCTATAATTAGAGAGCAAGAGCTGCATAACGAAGCATATGGGAAATTAAACTTCACAAATAAAGATTATAAACAAATAATCCCAAAGCTTAGCACTTACTTAAGAAATCTCAAAGACGAAAAAGCTTTTATATTTATTGACCCATATGGTTACAAAGAAATAAGAGCTAGTGAGATAAAAGCCTTATTAGAATCGAATAAGGCTGAGATTCTTCTGTTCTTGCCTATACAATTTATGTATAGGTTTGATGAGAAAGGAACACCTATTTCATTAAAAGAATTATTGGAAGATTTGGTACCAGATGATACTTGGAAGTCAAACAATTCCGTTTATCAATTTATTGATCAGTTCAAAGAAGCTTTTAAAACAAGTTTAGGATCGACCTATTTCGTTGATACATTCACAATTCAAAAGGATCCAAATACGGTATACTGCTTATACTTTTTTTCAAGTCATATAAGAGGCTTTGAAAAGATGTTAGAATCTAAATGGGAAATTGACTCGAATGAGGGTAAAGGATGGAAATATGAAAAATCTGGAAACTTGTTTAGTGATTTTAAAACGAACAAGCTTGAAGAAGATATACTAAAATACTTAGCAATTAAGCCGAGGAATAATAAAGAAATTTATAACTTTACATTACATTTGGGATTTCTACCTAAACATGTAAATGAAGTATTAAGCGCATTGCAGGATAGCTCTAAAGTAATAGTAACACTCTTTAATGGAGAGAAAGCAAGAAAAAAAGCCTTTTATATTAGCTATGACTATTATAAGGAAGAACATCCTAAAGCAATGATTAAGTTGGTTTAAAGATGGCACAATCTGATATTGAATGGACTGAAATTACATGGAATCCAGTTACAGGATGTAATAAAGTTAGTCCGGGGTGTAAATTCTGCTATGCAGAGGTTATGTCAAAACGACTTAAGGCTATGGGTATTGAAAAATACAAACATGGCTTCAAGTTAAGATTGCATTTAGAGGCACTAAGCACTCCTTTCACATGGAAGAAGCCAAAAGTTGTATTTGTCAACTCTATGAGCGATTTATTTCATGACGAAGTACCACTTGAATTCATTCAAGCTGTATTCTCAGTCATGAATAATACACCACGCCACACTTACCAAGTTTTAACTAAACGATCTGATCGACTTTTAAAACTGGCTCCTCTTTTACAATGGAGTAAAAATATTTGGATGGGTGTCTCTGTTGAAAGCGAAAACTACACCTACCGTATCGATGATTTATCAAAAACCCCAGCCCACATAAAATTCCTGTCAATTGAACCACTTATTGCCCCTTTAAAAACTTTAAATTTAGAGAATATTAACTGGGTGATTGTCGGTGGAGAATCCGGTCACAAAGCCAGGCCTATCAAAAAAGACTGGGTTGACTTTATTAAGTTAAAATGCGCTGAAAAAGATGTAGCATTCTTTTTCAAACAGTGGGGAAAAGCAAAGTTTAATATTAATCCATCAGATCCAACAATTGAATCATCTCATCCGAAACATGCCAAAGGAGGCTGCGAATTGGATGGTCATATATATCGTCAAATGCCGATTGTTGCTGCATGATACTAACCTTGAACTATCAAGAGCAATAAAACTAAAAAGCCCCGGCTTATAATAAGTCGGGGCTTTTCAATATCCGTTATAAAATTGTTAATTCAATTTAAAAGGTGCAATTAAGTAAAACTCCGGTATCTGCGCGTTAAATGTCGAGTTATCAATTAAACGTAGCATTTCATATTCACCTTTCATGCTGCCCATATCGGTTTTCAGGTTGCATCCCGAAATATATTCATGGGAGTGGCCCGGCTCAATAACAGGTTGCTGCCCTACCACACCCTCGCCTTCCACCTCGCGGCGTGTACCGTTCGAATCAAATATCTGCCAGTGGCGGCGCATCAGCTGCACGGTATAGTCGCTCAGGTTTTCAATATGAATTTTGTAGGCAAACATAAAATGATCATTTGCCGGGTTTGAATACTCTGGTTGATACTGCGTTTCAACCGACACCTTTACTCCATCTGTTATTGTAGTAGTAACCATATTTAAAGTTATACTAAAGTATCTCAATAATCAAGCCATCTCCGTGGCGTATTTTTCATTTATCTGTAATAAGATATCGAATATCTCTTCCAGGTTTTCGGTTTGTACCAGCTTCATTCTAAACTCTTTAAAGTTTTCTAATCCTTTAAAATAGTTTGAATAGTGCCTGCGCATCTCAAATATCCCGGTTTTGGGGCCTTTCCACTCAATCGACTTTTCCAAATGCGTGCGGCACACCTCTATACGCTCGCTGATAGTAGGCTTTTCGCGATGCTCACCGGTGGCAAAAAAGTGTTTCACTTCCCTGAAAATCCAGGGATAACCAATGGCAGCTCTGCCAATCATCATGCCATCAACGCCATACTCCAACCGCCAGTTGGCAGCCTTTTCGGGCGAATCGATGTCGCCGTTTCCGAAAATGGGGATTTGGATACGCGGATTCTTTTTGATCTCCCGAATCAGCGTCCAGTCGGCCACACCTTTGTACATCTGGGCGCGGGTACGGCCATGTATGGTTAAAGCTTTAATGCCTATATCCTGCAGGCGCTCGGCTACCTCGTAAACGTTTTTGGTGTTATCGTCCCATCCCAAACGGGTTTTAACCGTTACCGGCAAATGCGTAGCCTCCACTACCGCTTTGGTCATGGCTACCATTTTGTCAATATCCTGCAGTAAGCTGGCACCGGCACCGCGGCAGGCCACGTTTTTTACCGGGCATCCGTAGTTGATATCCATCAGGTCGGGCCCTGCTTGTGTAGCAATCTCGGTAGCTTCGCGCATACTATTAATATCGCTTCCAAAAATTTGAATACCTATAGGGCGTTCATACTCAAATATATCCAGCTTTTTACGGCTTTTGACGGCATCGCGTATCAGCCCTTCGGACGAGATGAACTCGGTATACATCATATCCGCGCCGTTTTGCTTGCACACATAACGGAAAGGCGGATCGCTAACATCTTCCATAGGAGCCAGCAGCAACGGAAACTCACCTAAATCTATATTTCCTATTTGTACAGACATGCGTATCTTTAAGGCTGCAAAAATACGAAATTTTCAACAGATATAATGATTCCCGGAACTCCGCATAAACGTACCCCACTGAGCCCCTCATTGCAGTTTGCTATATTGATCTTACTTACTATCTCGATTTTAATAGCGGGTAATTTTATCAGCATGGCTGTAATTGCAGGTTTGTATGGTACAGATACTTTCAACAACGTGATCAGTTTTAACCCTAATGCACCGCATATTGCGCAAGGCTTATGGATACTGCAAATTATAAGCACCACCATACCACTGTTTATCACGCCCATTATATTTTCGATGTGGATTGTGCGCGAGCCGCAAACCTATCTGAAAAGCAATTTTAAGTTCAACCCGTTTTTAATGGTGATTGTGCTGGCTATTATGTACGTATCCTTGCCGGTGATGGAAGAAATGATCAGGCTGAACCAGCAAATGCAACTGCCCGATTCATTAAAAAATATAGAAAACTGGATGCGCAATATGGAAAATGCCGCACAAAAGGCAACCGCCGTGATGCTGCGCATGAATACCATAGGCGATTTGATAACAGCATTGCTGGTTATCGGCCTGTTTACAGCCATTGCCGAAGAATTTCTATTTAGGGGATGTATGCAAACCATTTTTGTACGGTGGACCAACAACCAGCACGTAGCCATATGGATAACGGCAACATTGTTCAGTGCTTTCCATATGGAGTTTTTCGGGTTTGTGCCGCGGCTGATGCTGGGTGTACTTTTTGGTTACTTTGCTGCCTGGAGCGGCAGTATATGGCCGGCGGTTTGGGCACATTTTTTAAACAATGGGAGCGCAGTGTTGATTACTTATTTGTATCAGCATAAGCAGGTTAACATTAATCCGGATGCAGACTATACCTTTAGCTACTCAACCTATGCGTTAAGCGTAATAATTACCGTACTTTTGATGTTGAATTACCGCAATGTGGCCTTAAATAAGCCCTATTTTAAAAAATACTGATGGAAAGAAACTGGGTTAAGATATATACCTCAACCAACTATTACCAGGCTGAAATTATTAAGCAGGTATTGCTCGAAAACGAAATCGGTGCAGTATTGCTTAACCGCCAGTCATCATCGCACCATACTTTTGGCGATATCGAAGTTTACATTCATGAAGAGGATTTTAGTGATGCCATTGAACTGATGGTAATGAACCAGATTGCTTTATGAAAACACGCGCTATAACCGGGATATTTTTTGTAGCTATAATGCTGGGTTCCTTTTTTGCAGGACCAGTTGTTTACAGCGTTTTTTACGGCCTGTTGAGCTTGCTTTGCCTGCAGGAGTTTTACAGACTTTTAAAGCAAAGCGGGCAGCAGCCTAATATAGCCGTTGGTTTACTGAATGGCTTGCTGCTTTTCACCGCTTTTGCCTGCACCTTTTACCTGGATGCCCCCATCAGCCATAAACTGCTGATTGTTTTGATACCTGCCATGAGCGGCATATTTGTTCATGAGCTTTATAAAACAGGTACGGCGCCTTTTGCCAATATTGCCTACACTTTTTTAGGGTTAATATTTACCATCGTTCCGTTTTCCTTTTTCCATGCATTAGCCTTTGCAGGTCCGGCAGGTTTCAACAGCCATTTTCCGATGGCGTTTTTGCTGATGCTTTGGGCTAATGATACCGGTGCTTATCTAACGGGGCGCCAATTTGGTCGCACCAAGCTGTTTGAACGGCACTCCCCTAAAAAAACATGGGAAGGATTTATTGGCGGTATTTTGATCAGTGCTATTGCAGGTTATATCATCAGCATTTATTTCACTGAATTGCCTTGGCGCAATTGGGTATCCATTGCTGTTATTATTGGCATAGTGGGCACCTCAGGCGACCTGGTCGAATCCATGTTTAAGCGCAGCATCAACGTCAAAGACTCGGGCGGTATACTGCCGGGGCACGGCGGCTTGCTGGACAGGTTTGACGGGCTGCTACTGGCCGCACCTATCGTATTTGCTTATTTGTATTTTGTGCTTAATTAAGATTTAGAAAGCCTCTTCGGAGGCTTTTTTGTTTTGGTATATAGTACTATATTAGTGGCTAACCTACCACCGCATAACCTATGGTGAAGCATAACCTTAACCAATTAGCATCAAACACATTGATGCGCCTGCTACTGTTTATCGTCTGTTTAGTAAAGGGAACTGCACCTGCTATCGCTCAAGATTCAGTTAGGGCAAACATCAATCAAATATTTTTGACGGTAAATAACTTTAATATAGAGCAAGCGGCTGAGAAATTATACTTGCATACCGATAAAACCTATTATGCTATTGATGATACCTTATACTTTAAAGCTTATTTATTGCAGGCAACCAACTTAACTGGATCTGTAAAAAGCGGCGTAATGTATGTAGAGATTGCTAATGACAGTAACCGGGTAATGAAACGCACTGTTCACCCGGTTTATAGAGGGGTAGCAGCAGGGCAAATCACCTTAGATAGCAAAGAGTTTCCACAAGGAGAATACACATTACGCGCCTACACTAACTGGATTCGGAATGTTGGCGAATCATGTGTTTTTAAAAAGCAATTCATGATTAATCACATTAATAGCAAAGAGTGGTTAATTACGTATAAGACTCAAGCAACTACCATTGCCGATAAAAGCAGAATACAACTTAATTTACGAGTTAATCAAATTGACCAATCGCCCGCCGGGCTGCGCAAATTGCAGTTAAAGCTTACTGACGGCCAAAGAACAATATTTAAAAACGACGCAGAAACAGATTTGGGTGGGCAGTTAGCTATGGATTTTAATTTGCCACAAAAAGCTGACAGTAAACGCCTATCATTAACTATACAGGACTTACGTAAAGGCGAAACAGACAGAAAAGTGTACATACCGCTCACCCTTAACCGGCCCGATCATGTAGACTTACAATTTATGCCTGAGGGCGGTTATTTGCTTGCCGCCAACCCAACCCGTGTTGCCTTTAAGGCTTTGAATGAGGACGGATATGGCGCAGATATTTTGGGCGATATTTATGACACTAAAAATCGTAAAATAACAACGTTCACATCACTACATAAGGGCATAGGCACTTTTGATCTAACGCCCGAAATAAATGAAACCTATATAGCCAAAGTAAAACTACCCGATGGCACCTATAAAACATATGCGTTACCTACTGTACAAGCATCAGGTATAGCCTTAAAAGTTAATAATATTTTTAACAGCGATAGCATAGAGGTCACGCTTAATTCCACACCGGATATCGCATCTGTTGGTCATGCTTATTACCTGATAGGCCATTCGCGTGGTGTAGTACACTATGGCTCCGCTTTACGCATTACCAACATTCGAAAAAAAATATGGGTAAGCAAAAAGCTTTTTCCCAGCGGTGTTGTACATTTTACATTAACTGATCTCAGTAAAAAAGCATTGAGTGAAAGAATTGTATTTATTGACCATGATGATGATATTAAAATTCACGTAAGCGCTAATAAACCCGTTTATAAGCAACGCGATAGCGTGGCATTAAATATCCAGGTAACAGATGCCGACGGAGCCCCACTGCAAGGCAGCTTTTCTATTGCAGTGACAGACGATGCACAGGCAAAAACAGATAGCATTAGCTTTACTTCGATAACAACGCACATGCTGCTTGCTTCTAACTTGAACGGTACAATTGAGGATCCTGGCTTTTATTATAAATGCAGTACGGATAGTACTAAATGGAAAATGCTAGACAATTTGCTTTTGGCACAAGGCTGGGTAAAATACAATTGGAATGATGCATTTTTACCAGCCAAGCCCTTCGCCTATAATGCAGAGCCGGAGTTTGTTATATCAGGTCGTGTTTCTAATATTTTCAATAAACCTGTTGCCAATTCGGGGATCACATTGTTTTCAAAAAAGCCTATGATGATAACCGACACGGTTACCAACAGCAAAGGTGCTTTTATTTTTAAAGGTATTATGCCTACTGATACTACCGTTTACTTTCTCCAAGCCAAAAATAAAAAAGGGAAAAGCTTTAACGTAGGCATAGAAATGGATGAATTTAAACCACCAGCCTTTATGTCACCAATTGAGCGGCTGGTACCCTGGTATGTAAACATTGATACTGGCAGTATAATAGCTGTTAAGAAACAGGTTTTATTGCAAGAAAATTATAAAAGGCTTACCGGAGGTAATGTACTTCGTGATGTGGTTATTAAGAGTAAACGAATCATTAAAGATTCTAAAAATTTGAATGGAGCTGGAGAGGCTGACTTAATAATAGATGAAGCCGAACTGGAGAAAGCAGGCAGAACCACCTTGGGCGATTTGATGAGAAATCGGGTTAAAGGCTTTGGTGTTAAAGCTACTAAGGAAGGGAAATTCTATTACCATATTCTCGGCAATTTGTTACACTTGGTTATAGACGGAATTAATACCGACTTCTTTTTACCTGAAGGCGCATCGAGATATGAATTCCTAAATGAATACTTTGATTATTACGACGCTGAAGAGATAAAAGGTATAGAAGTAATGAGTAGACCTTCATACGCAAGCCGTTATACTTCTGAATTTCTAAATCCCATGGAATCCCCTTTTAAACACTCCTTTATCGAAGTAACGACTCGTAGTGGGCATGGGCCGTTTGTTAAGAAAGCAGTCGGCACTTATGTATTCAGACCTACGCCTTTTACGATTTATAAGCCGTTTTATGCACCTAAATACAAAGTAAACAGCATACCTGATATGACCGATATCCGTTCTACCATACACTGGGATGCCAACATTATTACCAACCAGGACGGCAAAGCTACTATTAACTTTTACACCAGCGATAATACAGGAACCTATACCTACGTAATAGAAGGAGCTGATATGGCTGGAAGTATAGGGAGTGCAAGAGGAACAATTTCTGTTAAGTAAATTAGGCACACCAGGATACAAACCTGCACTACCAGCTTTTATAGAATTTTTACGTTGGCTAATTTGGCTTAATTAGTATTTTTGTTGTTTACATTCTTATATTTAACACATGACTTTTCATAAAGAAGGATACACCTCGATGGCCTTGTGCATTCTGGTAATTTTTGTGCTGAATGCGCTGGTTCACTTTTACTATCCTGATGCCGTTACATTAAAATGGATTGTATATATCCTGTCGGCTTTTCTGTTTATTGTTATCCTGCAGTTTTTCCGCAGCCCTAAATTCGCTATCAGCCAGGACGAAAAAACAGTGCTTTGCCCTGCCGATGGCAAAGTGGTAGTAATTGAAGAGGTAGAAGAACCTGAATTTTTTAAAGATAAACGCATCCAGGTATCGGTATTTATGTCACCTGTTAACGTGCACGTAAATCGCAACCCGATATCGGGCGTAGTTAAATATTTTAAATACCATCCGGGTAAATACCTGGTAGCATGGCACCCAAAATCATCTACTGAAAATGAGCGCACTACTATCGCTATCGAAAACAGTGCCGGTATACCCGTATTGTTCCGCCAGATTGCCGGTGCTATGGCCCGCCGTATTGTATGGTACGTAAAACAAGGCGATCAGGTACATCAGGGCGATCAGTTTGGCTTTATTAAATTTGGGTCGAGGGTGGATATCTTTTTACCTTTGGGCTCGAAGGTAACCGTAGGTTTAGGCGAAAAAGTTAAAGGCGGACGTACTGTACTGGCCGAATTACCCGTTAATAATGCATAACCCGTTCAAATTATTTTAAACCCTGATATATGAAAAAATTTACTTTAATGATGGCGTTAGCCTGCACCGTAACAGCTACCCAGTCTTTCGCACATGACAAAGACAAGGGCAAAGAAAAATGCACTGCCGGTAAAGAATGCTGCAAAAAAATGAGCAAAGCATCTGCTTCGGCTAAAGCCAAATGCGCTAAAATGTGCGCTGACGCTAAGAAAGCATAATTTAAAAACTCGTTTTAAACGAGTCAAATAAAAAAGCCACTTGTATATACAAGTGGCTTTTTTATTTGACTAAACCTTCGTCTGTTCAATATTAGATCTCAGCATATCTTAAAGCATAAAAGCCTATGAGTATGCATTTAAATCCATTAGAGGAATGCTATTAAACAATGCATAATGCATCGGTTCTGCAGTACAATATTTTATATACTAAAAACACAAACCAGTAATCTTCCAGCAGTTCAACCTAGCCTGCTCAATCACATATGTTTATATCGTTCAAACAACAATAGCCCCTCGTTTTGCGAGAAACTATAAAGTGCAAAAAAGCCCTTCCAGCCGAATAGCTGAAAAGGCTTTGAATATCGTTAGGTAAAAATTAAACTCTTTTTGATTTGATACGAGCAGCTTTACCAGTAAGTGCGCGCAGATAGAATAATTTTGCACGACGTACTTTACCGTGGCTGTTTACTTCGATCTTATCGATGTTTGGAGAGTTGATAGGGAAGATACGCTCAACACCTACACCGTTTGACATTTTACGTACAGTAAAAGTTTCGGTAGCACCGGCGCTGTTGCGCTGAATTACTACACCTTGATACAGCTGGATACGCTCTTTGTTACCCTCTCTGATTTTATAATGTACGGTTACAGTATCACCTGATTTAAACGCAGGAATTTCCTTTTTTACTACCGATTGCTCTTCAACAAATTTTACTAAATCCATGATTTTTAGCTCTTAAAGCGATTTTTAGCCCGTAAAAATCGGACTGCAATATTAGGTATTTTTTTTGTTTTTAAAAAGTGTATTTAAAAAAAGTTTTAGCTTTTTTTAAAGCGTTGATGGGGAACGAAGAAATCGGAGCAAGAAGCGGGGTTGCAGGATATACTTCTCAATAGTTAAAGTATCAAATTGTACTTTACAACCGGTCCTAATTTCTCGCTCTCCGCTCTATATCTCCCCGCACCCAAGGTTACTCCAGCAAATCGGGCCGGCGCTTACGTGTGCGCTCTAAAGCTTGCTCAAAGCGCCACTTTTCTATTTCGGGTGTGTTACCGCTCAGCAGTATATCGGGCACCTTGTGGCCGTTCCAATCGGCTGGGCGGGTATAAACCGGGGCATCCAGCAACTCGCCCTGAAACGAATCGGACAGCGCAGAAGTTTCGTCTGATAACACACCAGGTATCAACCTCACAATTGCATCTACCAGCACCGCTGCAGGCAGCTCTCCGCCCGACAATACGTAATCGCCGATAGAGATCTCGCGCGTTACATATAAATCGCGTATACGCTGGTCTATGCCTTTATAATGGCCGCACAGGATAATGATATTCTTTTGAATGGAAAGCTGATTGGCAAGCTGCTGATTAAACGTTACGCCATCGGGCGACATAAATATAACCTCATCATATTCACGCTCGCTCTTTAACTTCTCAATGCAAGTAGCAAAGGGCTCAATCATCATCACCATACCACTGCCGCCACCATAAGGGTAATCATCCACATTTTTATGTTTAGCGGATGAATAATCGCGCAAATTATGAACATGTATTTCGGCAATGCCTTTTTTTTGCGCACGTAACAATATGGAGTGCGCAAAGGGACTTTCAAGCAGGCCCGGCAAAACGGTGACGATATCGAAACGCATTTGTTTAAGAATATTTATAAGTCTGAAATAAAGATTTACTGCATACATATTGCAGTAAGTATCATCAATACAACATAAGCGATGCTGAGAGGCCTGTTACGGATTCAAATACACATCCAGCAGCCCTTCGGGCAGGTCGAGGTATATTTCGCCACCTTCTACATCAATGCCTTTTATAAAGGCTGCATTAAGCGGAAAAAGCACTTCGCGATGCTGGTAATGTACCGAAGCAATAGTTTGTTGCGGATATTCAATAACATCGGTAATTTCGCCCAGCTCGCCATGAGTTTCATCAATAGCGATAAAGCCCTGCAAATCCTTCAAGGTAAACTCTTCTTTTTTCCTTTTAGGTTTCAGCTTGTTAGGCAAGTATACTTCTTTTTTAACCAGCTGTGCCGTTTTATCCACATGGTCCACCTCTTCCAGGTTAAGGTAAGCGGTGTTGGCTTGTGGGTATTTAACCGAGCTTACAAAGTACGGAACCAGTTTGCCGGCCACATCAATAAACACGGTATTATACTTTATTTTTTCCAGCTCGTCAAAATCCACATATACCTGTAGCTCGCCTTTCAGGCCGCGGGTTTTAAGTATGGTGCCTATTTTAAAATAATCTTCTGTTTTCATGGTTGCTACCAATGTCATTAAATAACAATAGCGAAACACCGGTTAAAGTAGTTTCGCTATTGCTGTAAAAGATTTTTATAAAATTATTCAGCTGATTCAGCTTCAGTAGACTCTGTTGCTTCTTCAGCAGCAGGAGCTTCTTCTTCAGCAACCGGTGCATTTTTAGCAGCGATAGCAGCAGCTCTGTCTTCTTTCTTTTTAGCTTCAGCAACTAAAGCAGCTTTACGTGCTTCGTCTTTAGCGTTAGTTAAAGTTGATTTTTTGCCGGTAATTTTACCTTCTTTTTGCTCAACCCACTCAGCAAATTTAGCATCAGCCTGTTCTTGAGTTAAAGCACCTTTGGTAACACCACCTTGTAAGTGTTTTTTGTATAATACACCTTTGTATGACAGGATAGCACGGCAAGTGTCAGTAGGCTGAGCACCTTTGTTTACCCAATCAAAAGTTTTATCGAAGTTGATATCGATAGTTGCAGGGTTAGTGTTCGGGTTGTAAGAACCGATACGCTCAATAAAACGACCATCACGTGGTGCACGGGCATCTGCTACTACGATGTAGTAAAAAGGTTTACCTTTTTTACCGTGTCTTTGCAATCTGATTTTAGTTGCCATTCTTTTTTCTTCTTGTTATGTATTCAACATTCCCCCGGAGCTTCTTCTGCGGGGACGCAAAGATAAAAAATAATTTATTATTTAAAATACTGAAATGCAAACAAAAAGGCATTATCCCGAAACAGCGGAATAATGCCTTTTGCTATTAACTAATTGGTATAATTACAGAGACAATATCTCTACAATTTTCATCAAGTTGCTATCTACATCCGTAGTATGCTTAATTGCACTTTCAAACGGTGTGTAAGATATTTCGTTGTTGATGATACCGATCATTTCATGGCTGTGACCCTGCATTAACGCCTCAACAGCGGCAACCCCTACACGGCTTGCCAACACACGGTCCATACAGCTTGGGTAACCACCACGCTGCATGTGGCCTAATACAGATACACGGGTATCATAGTTAGGGTATTTTTCTTTAACTAAACGACCGATTTCAAAAGCGCCACCGGCTTCGTCACCTTCGGCTACAATCAGGATTTTTGATGATTTATCACGACGGCCTTGCTCCAAACGCTCGTATAGCGCTTCCAGGTTGTTTTTGGTTTCAGGAATCAGGATAGCCTCAGCTCCTGATGCAATACCGGTACGCAATGCAATCAAACCTGAATCGCGGCCCATTACCTCAACGATGAATAAACGGTCATGAGATTCGGCAGTATCGCGAATTTTATCAACCGCCTCAACCACCGTGTTGATAGCCGTATCATAACCTATGGTAAAATCGGTACCTTGTAAATCGTTATCAATAGTACCCGGTAAACCCACAATCGGAATATCAAACTCGTTGCTGAATATTTTTGCGCCGGTAAAAGTACCATCGCCACCAATACCAACCAAAGCATCGATACCATAACGTTTTAACTGGCGGTAAGCCTGCTGGCGACCTTCCGGTGTGCGGAATTCTTCGCTGCGTGCAGTTTTAAGGATGGTACCACCACGCTGTATAATGTTGGCTACTGATTTACGATCCATCGGAAACAAATCACCGCTGATCATACCAGCATATCCGCGACGGATACCGGTTACTTCCAGGTTATAGTATAAAGCTGTACGTACTACGGCACGTATGGCAGCATTCATGCCGGGCGAGTCGCCGCCCGAGGTGTAAACTCCAATATTCTTAATTTCGGCCATTGTTATTCTGATAGGCGGCTTTACCGCTGTCTAAAAATTTAATGTAATTCGCTACATCATAATTTGCACCCTGTGGCGGTACTAATACATCGCCCCTGGCATTCACTATAACATAATACGGCTGCGAATTTACATTAAAATTCTTAGCTTCATAATCACTGTTTTTATTCCCTATCGATTTAATCTTCTTTTTACTGAAATCAGAAACGTATTGCTCATTAGCCGGCAACTCGGTTTTCTCGTCAACATACAGCTCCAGCAATACAAAATCATTCTGCAAACGCTTATGCACTCCCGGGTCGCTCCATACTTCCTGCTCCATTTTACGGCAGTTGGCACAGTTCCAGCCGGTAAAATCAATCAGCACCGGCTTGTTCAGTTCTTTGGATACCTGCAGGGCCTGTTCATAATCGTACCACTCATCAAGCCCGGCATGCTTGCCGTTTACAAAAAGCGCTTCGTATTTCTTTTCTTTGATAGATACCGCTTGCTTAGGTGCAGCATCTGCACTGCCCCCGCCATTGGTCAGGTAAAAATCCTGGGTGGCCGGGGGTGGTAAAAATCCGCTCAGCACTTTAAGCGGCGCTCCCCATAAGCCGGGGATCATGTACATCACAAAAGCAAAAACAACAATCGCTAAAAACGTGCGGGGCACCGACAGGAACGGTAAATCGCTATCGTGCGAAAACTTGATTTTACCCAGCAAGTACAGGCCTAACAAAATACCTAACGCTATCCAGATTGACAGGAACACCTCACGGTCAAACCAGTTCCAGTGGTAAGCCAGGTCTACGTTGGATAAAAATTTAAGTGCAAAGCCCAACTCCAAAAAGCCTAAAAACACCTTTACGCTATTTAACCATCCGCCCGATTTAGGCAAACTTTTTAACATAGAAGGGAATAAAGCAAAAATGGTAAATGGCACGGCCAGCGCAGCCGAGAAACCAAACATACCCATGGCCGGCCCTAAACGCTCGCCTTTTGATGCAGCATCAACCAGTAAGGTACCAATAATTGGCCCTGTACATGAAAAGGACACCACTACCAGGGTAGCTGCCATGAAGAACAACCCGGCCAAGCCGCCTTTGTCTGAGTTCTCATCCAGCTTATTAGCCAGCGAGCTTGGCAGTACCAGTTCAAACGCACCTAAAAAGGAAGCACCGAACACCACCAGCAACAAAAAGAAAAAGAAGTTGAATATCCCGTTAGTTGCCAGAGAGTTCAAGGCATCGGATCCGAATAGTAAGGTGATCAGGAAACCCAGCGCTACATATATAATGATGATAGAAACACCATAAATAAGCGAATGCATTACCGCTTTGCTGCGGCTACCTGCCTTTTTGGTGAAAAAGCTAACAGTTAATGGCAACAGCGGATAAATACAAGGCATAATAAGTGCAGCAAAGCCACCTACCAACCCCTGAATAAATATTTGCCAAAGGGTTTTAGGCTTCTCTTCGGCCTTAGCAGCTACTGCGCCGGCTGCTTTAACTTCGCTCGACTTAACTGTTTTCTTTACCGTATCGGCAGCGGTTGCAGCATCTGTAGTTCCGGAAGAAAAATCAACACCATCTGCCGAAATCAAAGTATCGGCAGATGAAGATTGTGCTTTGGCAACAGAAATAGTTCCTGCACCGATAGTTATAATACCTAAAAGAAGGATGAAAAAAAACTTGATTGCCGTTCGGCTATATGTATCTGTCATTTTCGGCAACTTACTTGGTGGCTACAGCTACAGTAAACTCAACTTCATCAGGCGGCAAGCATTTATGATCGTTACATGTCATGAACTCTACTTTGCCTTTAACCATAGCCTGACCAGGTGATTTTAACTTAACCTTTTGCTGAAAAATTACCGATTTTTCAAAATAGCCTACATTCATTTTAAACGCATTCTCGAACTTGGTAATGGGTTTTGGCTCAGCAGGCTTCCCAACCAGGGTATAGCTGCCCGATGGTGCAAAAGTTATTTTGGTTGCCACTGGTCCGCCGTCTTTTAAATGCTGAGAGTATACATGCCATCCATCATCAATAGTAGCTTTAATAAACACAACAGCTTCGGTAGCACTTATTTTTTTTGCAGCGTATGCCCATTTTACCGGAGTTTCAATTTGTGCAAAGGCTGCTACCGTCATAAACAGGGATACAGCTACTAATAACAGTTTCTTCATTTCGATTAATGATTATGTAAAAATTCTATTTCTTTTAAATTGTATAGATGAGGCTTTTGCTCATGTACAACTTTCAGCAAGCCGTTATCAGTTACCGTTGTAATAGTACCTTCAAACACCTCTCCTGCTGCCGTATACAAAGCCGGCTCATTGTAACGGTAAAGCGCCTGCAAATACCGTTCTCGTATCAGACTGGTTTCACCTGCCCGAAGTTTAATGTACCAGCTTTCTATACCGGCACAAAGTTCAAACAATAAGGCTTTCAAATCATAATCTTTATGTAAGATTTGCTTGAGCGATACTGCATTGGGTACCCATTCAGGAAAATTATCCTGGTTAATATTTAGCCCTATGCCTATAATGCTATGCTTAATAGCGTTGCCACGAATAGTATTTTCTATTAAAATGCCACCCATTTTGCGCTTGTCTACGTATACATCATTGGGCCACTTAATTTTTACGGCCTCGCCAAGCAAAGGCACAAGCGCCTCATGAATACCTAGGCTTATTGCACGCGTAAGGTCAAACTGCTGGTCGGGTTTAAGAAACGCAGGGTTTAAAAGGATACTGAAAGCAAGGCTTTCGCCTGTTGAACTGTACCAGCGATTTTGCTGCTGACCGCGGCCGGCATACTGGCTTTCTGCCATAATGACCGTTCCTTCGGGTACTGGCGTGGAATTTGCCAATATATTTTTAAGGTATGTATTTGTAGAGTCAACTTCTTTTAGGGTTACTAACTTTTGTGCAACAAATAGTCCTGAAAAAATGTTATTTTGCAAGGTGTACTAAAGATTAAACTACAATCGTTCAAAATTAAAAGTTTTTAATGGTAAAAAACAAAGTGTTAAATGAATCCGCTTATATTTCTGAATTAGCAATACACGGCATTCAGGAAAAAAAGGGAAATGAAATTGTCAGATTAGACCTCCGTAATATTTATAGTTCTGTATCCGATTATTTTGTAATCTGCCATGCTGACTCCACCACACAGGTGAAAGCTATTGCCAACAGCGTGGAAGAGGAAATTTATAAAGCCACCCAGGCTGAGCCATGGCGCAAAGAAGGCCTTCAGAATGGTGAATGGGTACTGCTCGACTACATTGATGTTGTTGTTCATATTTTCAGAACCGACAAACGTGAGTTTTACGGAGTAGAAGATTTATGGGGCGATGCCGAGATTAAGTACTATCAAAGTGCTTAACTTAGCCCCTTGATCAAAGTGTAAAATTTAGAAAGCAAGTTTGAGCTTATAATAAGATGAAAGATAGTAAACCAGATAGACCGAGATCCTTCAGACGGATACCGAATAGAAGAAATACTCCCCGCCCGCCAAAGTTCAATTTCATGTGGATTTATGCCATTGTGATACTGGCTTTGCTGGTGGTACCCTATATTTTTACCGGCACTGCAGGTAAATCTATTTCGTTCAATCCGCAGTTTGTAAACATGCTGAGAAGCCGCGACGTGAGCAGGCTTGTTGCTTACAAGGATGGCGACCGTATTGTTGCCGAGGTTTATATTAAAAAAGACAGTTTAAAGAAAAAGCAGCAGTATGCCGAAGTAAGGCAGCAGCGCTCTATCAACGTTAATTCTAACGGCCCGCAGTATACTTTTACCGATGCATCTTTTGAAAGCTTAAAGCAATCATTGGCAGCAGCGCAAAAAGACATGCCCGATGCTGACAAAATATCACCTGAATTTGCAGAAGCACATGAAAACCTGTGGTCAAACACGCTGGTGCAATGCGTAATTATGGTGGTACTGTTTGCCGGCTTATGGATGTTCATTATGCGCCGTATGTCTGGCGGTGGTGCCGGCGGCCCTGGTGGTCAGATATTCAACATTGGTAAATCAAAAGCTACCCTGTTTGATAAAGAAGCCCAGATCAATGTAACCTTTAATGACGTAGCCGGCTTACAAGAGGCTAAAGAAGAGGTGATGGAGATTGTAGACTTCCTGAAAAACCCTAAAAAATACACGAACCTGGGTGGTAAAATCCCGAAAGGTGCACTGCTGGTAGGTTCGCCGGGTACAGGTAAAACCCTGATGGCTAAAGCCGTTGCCGGTGAAGCGCAAGTGCCTTTCTTTTCCCTGTCAGGTTCCGATTTTGTGGAGATGTTTGTGGGTGTGGGTGCATCACGTGTACGCGACTTGTTCAAACAAGCTAAAGACAAAGCGCCGTGTATCATTTTCATTGACGAGATTGATGCCATTGGCCGCGCCCGTGGTAAAAACAATATTGTAGGTGGTAATGATGAGCGCGAAAACACCCTGAACCAATTGCTGGTTGAGATGGATGGTTTCGGTACCGATTCTGGTATCATTATTATGGCTGCTACTAACCGCCCGGATGTATTAGACTCCGCTTTATTGCGCCCGGGCCGTTTTGACAGACAGATATCTATCGATAAACCCGATTTGATTGGCCGTGAGCAGATTTTTAAAGTGCATTTAGCACCGTTAAAATTAGCCGAAGGCGTAGATGCCAAAAAATTATCAGCCCAAACCCCAGGTTTTGCAGGTGCCGAAATTGCCAACGTTTGTAATGAGGCTGCCCTGATTGCTGCCCGCCGTGACAAACAGGCGGTAGATATGCAAGACTTTCAGGATGCGGTTGACCGTGTGATTGGTGGTCTGGAAAAGAAAAACAAGATCATATCACCAGAAGAAAAACGCATTGTAGCTTACCACGAAGCCGGTCACGCTATTGCAGGCTGGTTCCTGGAACATGCTGATCCGCTGGTTAAGGTATCTATCGTTCCGCGTGGTGTTGCTGCTTTGGGTTACGCCCAGTATCTACCCCGCGAGCAGTTCCTGCACACAACCGAGCAATTGCACGATGAGATGGTGGTATCAATGGGTGGCCGTGTAGCTGAAGATATTGTGTTTGGCAGAATATCAACCGGCGCACTGAGCGACTTGGAACGTATCACCAAACTGGCCTACGCCATGGTGAAAATATATGGTATGAATGATAAAGTAGGTAACCTGTCATTCTACGATCCGCAAGGCGAATATCAGTTTAACAAACCTTACTCTGATACCACTGCCGAGCTGATTGACGCCGAAGTACGCAAGCTGATTGATAACGTTTACCAGCGCACCAAAAACCTGCTGACCGAAAAACGCAATGGCTTGGAATTGTTGGCTGCAAAACTGCTTGAAAAAGAAGTGTTATTCCAGTCTGACCTGGAAGAGCTTTTAGGCAAACGTCCGTTTGAAAACCGTACGACTTATGATAAATTTGTGAACGGTGAGGCTGCATTAAATCCGGAAACTGATAACAACGCTATACCGGAAAGTGTAACCAACCCTGAAACCGCCCGTATAGACGGTAACACAGAGAAATAATTAATAAAGGAATAATTCTTTTTATATTTAAAGCCACTATTTTTATAATAGTGGCTTTACTTTTATACATGAAAGACAATACCACGCCCAAAGAAAGGTTACTGAAAAAAGTACGCAAAGCCCTACTGGAACGCCGGGACAATCCGTACCCAAATTTGGAAGACCTGCCCCTGTATGCGGCACCTGCCGAGGATGATATACCCGAACTTATATTTGCCGAAGAGTTTATTGCTGCGGGCGGGCAGTTTGTTTTTTGTGAAGACGAAATTCAATTTATTGAATCACTGCTTAACCTAGCCGAAGAGCGCAACTGGCACAAAATATACTGCTGGGAATCGGGCTTGCAACAACTGCTTAACCAGTACGAATACCCATATTACGAAACTGACAAGAACTTTGAACGTGCCGATGTAGGCTTTACGCTTTGCGAAGCATTAGTGGCACGTAATGGCAGCATTTTGTTATCCAACGCGGGGATGGCAGGCCGTCGCTTAAGCATTTATCCGCCGGTGCATATAGTGTTGGCCTATACCTCACAGATGGTACTGGATTTGAAAGATGGCTTTAAATTATTAAGAGATAAATACCGCCACAGCTTACCCAGCATGATTACCACCGTAACCGGCCCAAGCCGTACGGCTGATATTGAAAAAACGCTGGTAATGGGTGCCCATGGGCCTAAAGAGGTGTTTGTATTTCTGCTGGACGGATAACGTTAGCGCTTAGGGTTTTCGCAATATCTTCCAGCCGGGCTTCATCAAGCACAATCCTTTCTGATACACCGTGTGCATTATACTCCCATTTAATAAGGCGTATAAAGCCTTCGGCTATTTCAATACCGGTTATGTCACCGTCATCAAAACAGCAGCAACCGGTATTAAAATAGGTAGGCTGGTAACCCGGAAAGTTAAACTGGCTTTCGCCTTTTGCATTCAGCACCTTAATTTGGTTGCGCAGGCTTTTCACCCGCTCATCATCACCAGCTTCGCGGGCTTTTTCCAGGTCTATATACAAACGCTCTAGATGAGTTAACGATTGGAATACCGGTTGATGGGTGTGCCCGGTTACAAGCAACAGGTTTTGCTGGCAACTGCTCCAATCGTACATAATTTGGTTATGCAGGGTTTTCAAATGATCGTTAGCCGCCGGCGTGTTGGGGTTAATGCGCAGATAAGCCTGTACCAGTCCCCATACGTTTGCTACAAACCATTTACTGAACCAATTACCATCACTATGCAAATCGCCCTGGTGGCCGTGCGTTAAAAACAGGGATAAAGGCTGGCCATTCACTTCGGTTTGCAATATCACCCCTTCATAAATTTTAACGGGCACTTTATAAATCAGCTTTAAATTGATGGCGGCCAGCGGATCATTATCCCAGTACAGGTCGTGGTTGCCAAACACTTTGATAAAAGCACTGCGTTCTAAAAACAGGCGTTCGGCAGCAAAGGTTGCGCGGTTATGGCGCTTTACGCCAGCCAGCCTGTTTTCCCAGAGCTCTTCGCTATCCCCCAAGTTAATATAGTGATACTGTTGCTCATTATAATAGGCCAACGCTGCCAGGTAGTTCTTTTCGGCTAGTACAAAATCATCAGAAGCGTCCCTTGTTCCTTTATGCTGATCGGACAGGATAATGAACTTATCTTTTGACAGGTCATAAGGAATAATAACACCGCGTTTCCCCGGCTTATCCAAAAGCAACCGGTACAGTTCGCTCAATGCAGTATGCACCCGTTGCTTATCGGGCCGTGACGAATATTTATCTGCCAAGCGGATAAGCGTTTTGGAAAAGAGCGTCTGTAATAAACGGCGTACCATGTTGGATAAACTCACTGCAGGCGCTTTTGTGTGGCATATCGTAAATGGCATCTACTTTTCGTATCTTACCTAAACTCTTTGCTACTATAAGAGTTAAACTATATTGTATTCACCCTATCGTTGATACATTTTACCATGAAAAAGAAGGAAGAGAAAAAGCAGATCAACAAAAAATGGAAAGGTTTGAAAGCTCGTATCCAATCCTTTCTGGCATCAGCCGATCAGAACGAGCTGCACCAGTTCAGGGTGCAGGTTAAAAAACTAAAAGCCTTACTGGTTATGCTGCAAAGCGACAAAAAGAACCATAAATTACTGAAAGACTTTAAACCGGTAAAGCAGATATTCCGCGAAGCAGGCGACATCCGTAACGCTTATGTAAACCTGCAACTGAGCGAGCAATATCACCTCCAAAGCCCTGACTTTGCAAAACATCAGCAACAAATTATGGAGCAGGGTACTATTGCTTTTAAAACCAACAGCTTTAAGCATATCAAAAAGCTGAAAAGAACCCATACACGCATTAACCACGATATACACCAACTGGACAATAAATCGATCAGGCAGTTTTATCAGGACAACCTGTTCGACATTGAAGCTTTTCTACAAAACATTGTGTTTGATGAACAGCTGCACGATTGCCGTAAAAAAGTAAAGCTACTGATGTATAACCAAAAGCTTGCAGGCAAGGTGCTACCTAGAAAACTCAGGCTGAATACCGATTACCTTAACCAGTTGCAAGATAGCATTGGCCAGTGGCATGACAATGCATTAGCCATGGACCTGTTTAAGCCGGATGAAAACCGGAATAAAGCAGTGTTGAACAAACTGAGAAAAAACGGCCGGAAGCTACGGCAGGAGATTATAGACCTGTCTGAAAACTTTAAAGCAAAAGTTACGGCCCCGGTTGTTAAAGAAACCAAGCACAAAGACAAAGCCCAAACAGATCACGAAAAACAATAAGACAATGGGTATAGAGATTGAACGTAAATTTTTGGTTGATCATAAGCTCTGGCAGGAAGCAGACAAGCCCGAAGGGATACCCTATCGCCAGGGCTATTTGCTTAACACGCCCGAAAAAACCGTCAGGGTAAGAGTAGCCGGCACTAAAGGTTATATTACCATAAAAGGAGCAACCGAAGGATTTTCAAGAAAAGAGTACGAGTACGAAATACCTGTAGCTGATGCTAACGAGCTATTAGGCGGGTTTACCGAAAAGCGCATTGAAAAAACGCGATTCAAAGTACCTTATGCCGGTAAGCTTTGGGAAGTTGATGTTTTTGCCGGCGATAACGAGAGACTTATTGTTGCCGAGATAGAACTACGAAGTGAAGATGAAACGCCGGAGTTTCCACATTGGATAGCCGATGAAGTAACGCATGACAATCGGTATTATAACTCGGCTTTATCTATACATCCTTATAGTGAGTGGGATAAATAAAAGGCTTTGCTTAATTAAGCAAAGCCTTTTATTTTGTAACGGCGTTATTTTTACAGACCAAATTTGTAAGCAATACGGAATGCTACCTGACTGGCAGTTGATCCGTCTTGTGACCAACCTTCATAACGAACACCAAAATCAATATCATTTTTATTGGTTACAGGGAATGAAACGCCAATACCAGGTGAGTAAACGAATGACGTACCTGCGTTATTATTAGTGCCAATTAATGCACCTAATTCACCTTCACCATAAAAATTAGGTGAAAAATAGTATTTACCACCTGCTTTCAGCGGAACAAAACCGGTATAAGTATCTTCGCCAAAATACTTAGCTAATTGCTTTATTTCATCTTTATAATAGTAAGAGATATAACCGGCAGTAAGTGTAAAATTAAAAGCAGGCGCAACTGGTATCTCAACCTTACCATTGCCACCGAAACCGATTGAATAACCATCAGCTAAAGATCCGGTAGGTACGCCGAAATCCAAGCCAATACTTAATTTAGGACCGCTTGAATACTTGCTTTGTGCTGATGCGCCCATGAAAAGGCCAGCCACTAGAATGGCTACGAGTAAAGTTTGTTTCATCATTGTGATAAAGATTATCGTTGAAAAATTAGTGTGCAAAAGTACATTTTAAACTTAATTAAGCAACACCCGGTTTGCTGATAGTAAAATTCATCTCCGTTTCCAAAAATTGAGAGATTAGCTACACCTTGCTTTCTTACAAATCGGGTATATATCACCTGCTATAATCCGTATAAATACGGGTTATTACCTTTTTCTATTCCTGCACTTTTGTATTCTCAATATAGAGATACCAGACGTCCGCAAATAGTGCCGGGCTGATTACATTTACACTATGTCAGGAATTAACAAGGTAGTATTAGTAGGGCATTTAGGGAAGGATCCTGAATTCAGACAGTTAGAGAACCAGATAGCCGTGGTAAGTTTTCCACTGGCTACGTCAGAAATAGTTAACATAAACGGCGTTCGTGAAGAGCAAACCGAGTGGCACAACGTGGTGATGTGGCGCGGCCTGGCCGAGGTTGCCGTTAAATACTTAAGTAAAGGCAAACTCATATACCTGGAAGGCAAACTGCGTACCCGCCAGTTTGAAGATAAAATGGGCGTAAAAAAATATACCACTGAGGTGCTGGCCGAAAACTTTACCCTTTTAGGCCGTAGCAGCGATTTCACCTCAGAAAGAGCATCAGCCGAGAAAGAATAAATCAACTCTCCTTTTATAAACCTAATAAAAGCCCGCAGCACTTTTGCTGACGGGCTTTTTACTTATTTACATTTTTTATCGGGATGCATTGGTACGGTTATCAGCTATTAAGCCATCTTTAACCATACGCTCATGAATGGATTTCACATACCCTTTTAAAAAGTTGTCGATGCTGGATGGATCGTAGGTTTCTGATTGGGCGGCCCAAATCAGCTCCTCTGTTCTGGCATCATACAGATTAGTTTCCAGATAATATACCTGTTGCTGGTCATAGTAGCCCGGTGCATACAAATAAGGGTACCAATTATTGTAATACGTCCAAAACCGGTTATAATAACCATAGCGCAATCCCGGGTTCCAATAAGCGCCGCCGGTATTTACATAGCAGCTGTTGCATCAGGCTTGCGCCACGAGCTGGTTACCTGGGTTGTAGTACCGCAGGCGCTTATCATAGCCACGGCAATCAGCACTACTACGGCATTTATTTGTTTTTCATGGTGTTGTTCGTTATGATATTTTACAAAGCATGGGGTATTCTGCCCCGCTCATCGAGCAAATCCAGCGGACCAGTGAAAGGCGATTGCTTGGTAAACAAGGCGCTTCCGAAAAGGAACATACCCAGCAACAAATGCGGCCACACCACAAACGGATAAAACTTATACAGAAAAGGCGATACCATTAAAAAGAAGCCCAGCAGCATATCAATTACCAGGTGCGTTTGCAATGGTATCACTTTAATAAGGCCTGTTTCGTGCCTGGTAAAAATTACCATCAGCATTTGCAGTATGCCAAATACCAATGGAATAAATAATGGAGCTCCGCCCAGAGGCGCAAAACCGAACAAGTACGGAGACGCGGTAACTAATATGCCGGCTATGTAATCGGCCACGCCATGCATACGGGTTGAAATAAACTGTTTCATAGGTTATAGAATTAAAAATTAATTGACGCACTTGTTATCAATACAGCGCAGTACAATTGGGTTAATAAATGTTTTGATTGTGTATGGAACAGAGAATATGATCAAGGCACATACCAAATCTGACATACAACCGCCAGTTTGGCAACCTAAAAGAAGTAGCAAGTACCGAGCAGGAGCTTAAAAGCGCCTGAATTTGTAACAGCAAGAATATCTGTTGGTTTTTCGTTAAGATTAATTTATTTAATCCACAAACCACTTACACAACCGAAAAATTGGTTCTACAAGCCGAAGTTTAGGAATTGATGTCGCCTCTATATCGCTATACCTTTGACTCGTCAATACAAAGGAAATGCATAAACAATCTGATCACTATAAGCAAAAGCATGTATCCAGTTATTGCCAAACATAAGCTAACCGGCACAATCAACCCTGCATGAATAAACATTTACAAAAACAGATATAATTAATAATAACCATGAAAAAGTCAATCAAATTAGGCACCCTTGCACTTGCCTTAGCTACCATATTTACTTTCAGTGCAAAAGCACAGGACACTACACCTGCACCAAAATCAACCACTACCTCATCAGGTATTAAATTAAGCATCGGTCCGGAAGTAGGTTTGCCGGTAGGTAGCCTGCACGATGCATATAACTGGAACCTGGGCAGTTCAATCCAGGCCGATATTCCGGTATATGCCAACAAATTGTTTGTAACCGTTAATGCCAGTTTTAATAACTTTTTTGCAAAAGATAATAATCTGGGTATAGCAGCTAAAGACCTGCAACTTATCCCGGTTAAAGCCGGTTTAAAATACTTCCCGGTAAGTAACTTTTATTTACAAGGCGAAGCTGGTGCATCTTTTATAGCTGATAAAGACAAAGTAGGTGCCGATAAATCAGCCAGCTTTGTATATGCACCACAGGTAGGTTACCAGTTCCCGTTAGGCGGCCGTAACTACTTAGATGCCGGCGTTCGCTTTGAAGGCAACACCAAATTTTACAACAACGGCAGCAGCAATAACTTCTTGGGTTTACGTGTTGCCTATGCATTTGGCTTATAACAATCTGCGCTCTTGAGTTTATAGTGATTATAATTTGACAAAGCCTGCCCTACTTTTGGGCGGGCTTTTTTGTTGATGTGACATTACGCCAACCTTAAAATGAGATAAGATCAACTTTTATGTGTCGGGGCTTATATTTCTTTGCATCGTCAACTATTATATTACAATGGATGCCGATGCTCAACTTTTAGATATTCCAAACGCACTGCTAAGCTTTAACCCCATGCAGGCACTTACAGATGAAAAACTTTCTGTTGAACCTTTTCAGGAAACTTTAATTATACAGGATAACTTTGCTATAATAAAGCATGAAGGACCGCTCACTGACAGGCTCCCTGTTAAAACCAATCACTACGCTTTAGTACTTTGCCTGCAAGGCAGCGTTACCCGCACCATAGGCAGCTTTCAGTTTAGTGTTACATCTGATACTTTGCATTTAGCTACGCCTAAGCTGTTAAACTCTTACCAGCATGCCAGCCAGGATTTGCAGTTGTTTGTTGTGCTTTTTAAAAGAGACTTTTTAGATGATAGCCTGACCCGGTCAAGCCTGCTCGATAACTGGCTTGATGGCAATCCCGGCCACGCTCCTATTGTGACACTATCAAATACCAGTCGCGACCGGGTTTACGACCTGTTTCAGAAACTGGACCAAGAGTATCATACCAACGAAAACCACCATGTAACCATGCTGAAACTCCAGCTGATGGAACTGTTGTTGGAAAGTAATCGTGCCTGCAAAGGTTGCCCGGCAACTGTACATGCACATCTGGGCCGCTTGCAGCAATTGGTAAAGAACTTCAGAAGCCTGGTTGATGAGCATTTCCTTACCCACCGTACGGTTAAGGAATATGCCGATTTATTATTTGTAACTGCCAAGCACCTGAGCGAAGCCGTAAAGCAGGAAACTGGATTAACGCCCTTACACTTCATTCATCAACGACAGTTTCAGGAAGCCAGCTATCTGCTCAGTTCATCCGATCTCTCTATAAAAGAGATTGCCGATCAGTTAGGGTTTGATACCAGCTCACACTTCAGCCGGTTTTTTAAACATTTTTCGGGTTACACCCCTACGGCTTATCAGCAAGTTCAAGGCGTTATATCTTTTTGAAAGATTATAGAAATTACCTATATATGGGTAAAAACAACAAAGGCTCAGCGAATTATCACTGAGCCTTTGTTGTTAAAAGCAGATCTTATTATTGAATCAAAGTTGCTTGCAGGCTTTGCTTTAAGTTATAAGCTCTGCTTACCGGGCAATCATTTTTTGCACCTTCGGCAATCTGCTGAAACTGCTCTTCGGTAATACCAGGCACTTTGGCTGTTAATACCAAATCTGAAGTGGTTATGGTACCGTTATCCAAAGTAATGGTTGCAGTAGTTTCCAGTACATCAGGTGTAAAGCCAGCTGTGGTTAGGTCAAGGCTCAGTTTCATGGTAAAGCAGCCGGCATGGGCGGCAGCCATTAGTTCTTCCGGATTGGTACCTACGCCATCGGCAAAACGACTGTTAAATGAGTATTGCGTTTTATTTAAGGTAGTGCTTTGGGTGGTTAAGTTACCATTACCTTCTTTGATAGTACCGTTCCATACGGCGGTTGCATTACGTTTCATATGCTTGTTTAATTTTTATAGTTGATATACAATTTATACTTAAATACTTGGGCTGATGCACTATTATTTAAGTGCATTTTTAATTTCTGCAGCGGCCTGCAGCATGGCAGAACGAGTTCCGGGAATGGTAGCTAATGGATTCAGCAGGCCCCAGTCGTGAATCATGCCATTATAACGGGTGGCAGTTACTTTAACGCCGGCTTCATCCAATTTACGGGCATAAGCTTCGCCTTCATCACGCAGCACATCGTTCTCGGCAGTTTGTACCAGTGCTGGAGGCAGGCCTTTCAACTGTTCGGTTGTGGCGCGCAATGGTGAAGCATAAATTTCGTTACGGGCGTTTTGATCGGTAGTATAGTTATCCCAGAACCAGATCATCATATTTTTGGTCAGGAAGCGGCCGGTAGCAAACTGGTTGTAAGAGCCGGTTTCAAAATTAGCATCAGTTACCGGCCATAACAGTACTTGCAGCTTTATTTTAGGGCCATTCTCATTTTTAGCTTTTAAGGCCACAACGGCTGCCATGTTACCGCCTACGCTGTTACCTGCAACGGCCATGCGGTTACCATCCACACCTATTTCGTTACCATTTGCGGCTACCCATTGGGTTGCGGCATAGGCCTGGTTAATAGCTACCGGATAATGAGCCTCCGGAGACGGCGTATAATTTACAAACACGGCTGCTGCGCCAGATTCAACTACCAGATCGCGCACCAGGCGTTGGTGAGTTGGGAAATCGCCCAGCACCCAGCCACCACCATGAAAGAACATAAATACCGGTAAGGTGCCTTTGCTATTAGCAGGTTTTACAATATCCAGTTTGATGGACTGCCCACCTGCATTAATTGTTTTTTCGGTAACAATAATGCCAGACAGATCGACTTTTACAGAACTTTGAGCGCCGGTAAGTACGGCACGGGCATCTTTAGGGCTTAGTTGCTCCAGCGGCTTACCGTTACCTGAATTTAATACATTTAAAAAAGCTTTGATGTTGCTTTCGATATGTGGATCCTGAGCCGGATTACTTACCTGTGCGTTAACGGTAGTGCTTAGAGCTAATGTACCTACTATTGCTGCTTTTTTGAAGATGGATTGCGTTTTCATGTTTTTGTGATGTTAAAGTTGTTATCTCTTATTGAACATCACAAAGGTATAGCGGCCGGTCGGCCTGCACCATGCACCGTTTTCGACACGAATAGGACAATTTTCCCTCCGTGCGCTTTGTGTAATAATATATTTCTCAAAAAGATTGCTACAACATCGTAGCGCTCATTTATTAAGACATTTTACTTAATCCTTTCAAATACCGGTTATTACCTTTGCTTGGTATGCTAAATACGTTTTAATATGAATACTACTTTACTGAGACTGATGTTTGGATTAGTCGTTTTTATGATATTGAGCTATGTAATAATTAAGAATTCGGATCGTCAAATCGCAGAACGTGAGACATTTGTTAAAAGCTTACATCTCAAAGTAACTTTTACTATTGAGGACATGGTAAGAACAAATAATCATGGAGCAGGTATCATTTACGGTCGGATTATCAAATCCAACAAACAAAAGCTTAATGCTTGTTTCAAGAATAAATATCTGTTTTGCAAAATCAATAAGGGAAAATTTGTTCTTGTATCTCAAACAACAGAAGATATCAATGTAGCAGATACTATCGTCATAAACTCCGATTTACCAAACTATACGCTGCGCACCAGCCGTGGTTTGATTGACAGTCAACCTTTGTATGTCAGAACAGACAATTCTTTGTCAGACCTTGTGAACAAAGATAAAGCCGCTGATATAAAGCGGTATCTTGGCGAATAATTACGCAACTGTAATTTCTCGGAAATTTTGACTGTTATACAGGTAGCTGGCCATGTACAGGCAGCTTCGCAAACATAACCGAGATGCCCAAATCAGCCTTGGTGCTGGTAGGCGGATCGGAAGCTTTGAGGTGAAGTTTCTACCTGTTTGGTAAACAGCCGGGTAAAGTATGAGGTATCATCGTAACCCAGTTTGTAGCTTATTTCTTTTACACTCAGCTGCGTATGCACCAGCAGCCTTTTCGCCTCCAATATAATCCGGTCTTTTATAATATCGTTAGGCGTGGTTTGGCTATAACGGGTGATACGTTTGTTTAATGCCTTAGGGGTAATGTTGAGCAGCTCGGCATATTCGGCTACGGTATGGTGCCTGGTGTAATGCCACTCCACCAACTGGCTGAACTTTCTGGAAAATTCTACCTCCTGCTGCGCCTCTTTAGTTACGGCATGGTGCTCCTGTTTCCAGATACGGGTTGATTTAATGATAATTGTTTTAAGCAGAATACGCAGCATTTCTTCCAAACTGCTATCATCATGATCCAGCTCGTCTTTTATTTCCTGCAAAAGCGATTGCATAGCGGCTGCGTCTTTTTGTTGCATGTATACAACCGGTATTTCATACACGTTATTAAATAATATACCATCGCAGGCCACCTCCTTGTCGTGTATCTCCACACAATAAAAATCGCGGTTATAATAAATCATGGTACCGGCACAGTTTTCATCAAAATGATAGTACTGCCCATTACTCACAAAAAAAAGTGCATCCTGACCGGGTTGATACTCCTTGAAATCAATAACGGCTTTACCGCCAGCCTTCAGGTAAATTATTTTGATGAACGGACTCAGATCAACCGCTGCAACTTGTTGCTGTAAATTGTGATCAAAATCGAGATAACCGAATTTCTTGAAAGTAAACTCTTTAAAACGGGCCATTTGCAATAAAAAATACAGGGCAAATTAACAATTAAATCAGGGTAAACCGATAACATAGTAAGCTATGCAATAGGATATGACTCTTGCTAAACAAGCGCTATCTTAATAATTAAATGTTGCTACATAACCGGCAATCAATATAACTCCTGCACAAAAATGTATAGGTATAAATTCGGTTTACGGCATTTTTTATGTTTATTGGGCTTAAAACTTAATATTTATATCCCATGGCTGTATTAGTAGTTGAAGATGAACCAAGCGTGGTTTCTGTTTTAAAACGGGGACTGGCCGAATATGGCTTCGAAACCAGTATTGCCACCAACGGCTTAACCGGCTTGCAAATGGCATTAAATCATCCGTTTGATCTGGTTGTATTAGATGTAATGCTGCCCGATATGGACGGCATACAAATTTGCCACCGCATACGCGAGCAAAACCCGGCCTTGCCTATATTAATGCTCACCGCCCTGGATTCAACCGAGAATGTAGTAACCGGCTTAGATAGCGGGGCTGATGACTACATGGTAAAGCCATTCAAAATGGCCGAACTGGCAGCCCGGCTCAGAACCTTGATGAGGCGCAGAACCGGTAGTGAACCAGCGCCCGCAACCAGTATTTATATCATTGCCGATCTGGAAGTAAACACCGACGCCCGGACAGCCACGCGCGGGCAGGCTCCGCTTAATCTTACTTCAACCGAGTACCGCTTGCTTGAATATTTGATTAAAAACCAGCGCAAAGTTTTATCGCGTATACAAATACTGGAAAACGTTTGGGATATTGATTACAACATGGCTACCAATGTGGTTGATGTATATATTAACTACCTGCGTAAAAAGCTGGACAAAGCCGGAGATGTGAAACTGATACACACCGTATTTGGCATGGGATACATGATGAAGGATGAAGATTAAATGAAAATTCAGAGCAAAATAACGCTGCTGTTTTTAACACTTACCGGCGGCATACTGCTGCTGCTAAATGCGTTCATTTTATACTTTGACTACCAGTTTAATTACGAAGATTTTTTCAAACGGCTGGAATCGCGCGTTAACCTGGCCGCACAGATCAATTTATACCCCGGCGAGCAAAGCCGCGCCTACCTGGAGGTAAGAAATAACTACCTGGAAAGACTGGAATCGGAACAGGAACTTATTACCAAAGCCGACGCCAAGGGGCAGATTGACAATGCAGACTTACCCCGGGAGTTTTACCAGGAACTTATGAAAAGCAACCGCGCCCGCTTTCAACTAAAAAACAAGTTTTTTGCGGGCAAACTGGTTACTGTTGATGGCAGCCGGTACATGGTAGTGGTTACCGCACTTAACCCTTACGGAATGCGCGAGTTGAAAAAGCTGCAGCAAATTCTGCTGTTTGGTTTTGCCGGCTCACTGATACTCGTATTTTTTGTAGGTAAAGCGTTCTCCTACTACACCTTTTTGCCTGTACGCAAGCTTACCGAAAAGGTAAACAGCATTAAATCCACCAACCTGCATACCCGTTTGGACGAGCCCGGCGGCAAAGATGAAATAGCCGAGCTTACCCAAACCTTTAACCACATGCTGAACCGGCTGGCTACCGCGTTTGAAACGCAAACCAATTTTATTAGCAATGCCTCGCACGAATTGCGCACACCGCTTACGGTAATTAGCAGCGAGGTAGAACTTGCGCTGAACCGCGCCACCGTGGATGAGGAAAGTCGTAAGGCGTTGAATGTGATAGCCGCACAAACAGATAAATTAACGCAAATATTAAGCAGCTTACTGCTGCTTGCACAATCGGGCTATGATGGCAAAAAACAGCAGTGGCAGCAATTGCGCATTGATGAATTGATATGGCAAGCCATTGGTCAGGTAAAGAACATATACCCCGACAGCCAGATTGAGGTTGATTTTAAAGACTTACCTGCCGACGAGCAGCAATTGACCAGTTTAGGGAATGAGAACCTGCTTTGCCTGGCTCTAACCAACATCCTCAGCAATGCCTGTAAATACTCGCAAAACAAGTTGGTGCAGGTTAAGCTGTCTTACCAGGATCAAAGTATTGTGACTACCATAAGCGATCAGGGGATTGGCATTCCGCCAACGGAGGTACAACACATTTTTGAACCTTTTTACCGGGCTTCCAATGCACAGGCCTATCAGGGGCAGGGCATTGGGCTGCCTTTAGCCTTAAACATTATCCGTATACATAACGGCTCCATTAACATTCAAACAGCAGTAAATCAAGGCACCGTATTGCAGCTATTCCTACCGGTTGTAAAAGATATTTAATTTCTTATAAAATTCTAATGTGTTTCTTAAGACTTACTAATAACTGCACCTTATTATTGTATTGAAAGCCAATAATTTAAACAACAGTAAAGAGTTATGAAAACGGTGCTGATGCCGACAGATTTTAATATCCAATCGCTTAGCAGCATCCCTTATTTATTGCAGCAGTATAACACAGAAAAAATCAACATTATACTGATACATATAATGAAGGTAACCGGCTCTAGGCAAGAACTGTTAATGCTTTCCAAACGATCAAGCGATTACTAGCATATCTCGGATGAGTTTAATAAGGCTTGCGCTGATCTGCAAAGTAAATGCAGTAATCAGATAACTGATATACGGATAGAGTTCTTTTATGGCAGTACAGTAGCTGTATTTAAGAACTTTTTGGAAGCCAATAGTATAGATGCCGTTGCAATGCTGAATGAGTATCCCTATCAAATGCTCAACAAAAACAGCCTGGCACCATCCCTTTTAGTGGGCCGTTTGGGTGTACCGGTAATTAATTTACCATGGCAGCACCCTGGTTTATTTGCAAGCCACAATTTGCAAAGCTTAATTGAACAATGATAGGACATGAATTAGCCTAAGGAGCCAGTTGTGTTTATATATATTGTAGTGTGTGTTTGAATCGCCGCCACGTGAGTAAAATCCGGGCGGCTTTCTTATTTTTCAACCATTTTATATACCCGCACATAATCAACCTCCATTGCCGCCGGGAACACGGTTTCGTCCACACCTTTTACACCGCCCCAGTTACCGCCAACGGCCACATTAAGCAGCAGGTGGAACCGCTTATTGAACGGCCAGCTTGCATAACCTTTGCCATCATTTATAAACTCAAACACGGGTTTATTGTCAATATATCCGCGTACGGCATCGGGGGTCCAGTCAACCCGGTAAGTGTGGAATTTAGTAAATGCTTCCTCTATCTTTTTAGCCTGACCTTTTTGGGTACCTTTTGCACCATTATAGGCTTCGGTATGTACGGTGATATGAATATTTGCAGGATCATATCCTACGTGTTCCATAATATCAATTTCACCCGATTTTGGCCAGCCGCCGTAAGCATTATCAGTAGGTAACATCCATATTGCCGGCCAGGTACCACGCCCGCCAGGTATTTTAGCCCTGATCTCGAAGCGGCCATATAAAAAATCGCCTTTGTGCTTGGTGGCAATACGCGCCGAACTATATTCCCGGCTGCCTGAACTTTCTTTACGGGCGGTGATTGTTAAAACACCATTGGCCCTATTAACATTGTGGGTGCTGTTGGTATAGTTTTGCAGCTCGTTGTTGCCCCAGCCGTGGCCGCCTAAATCGTAACTCCACTTCGTACTGTCGGGCAAACCGCTGCCATTAAATTCATCGGCCCAAACAGGCTTTTTTTCAAATTTCCAGCTTTTATTTGCCGGTGCCAGCTGAGATTGCACTTTGCCGGTATCAGGTAGCGCAGCTTGTTGCTTTACTGAACCAAAGCTGCATGCCGACACTGCGGCCAAGATAAGTTTACTGATTATAATTGGTTGCATAGGATTCGCTAATTTACAGGGTTGGGTTAATACTTACTTATTTATTCGTATAAAATTGCGGTAAACAACCCGACCTACTTAAACTGGCTTAGTTTCTGAAATTCTGCGTTATCATTAAACCGTATATACCGCCATCCAGCACACCGATGCCCACCCGGCTAAAAGCGGCATTTAAAATATTTGCGCGGTGCCCCGGCGAATTCATTAAACCGGTGTGAGCTATGGATAAAGTTTGGGCTACGGCCAGATTTTCGCCGGCGGTTAAAAACTGCACGCCATCACGTTTCATCCTGTCAAACGGGTCAAGGTTTTCCGGCGTATAGTGTGAAAAGTAGCTTCGTGCAAACATATCGGCAGAATGCTTGCGGGCCACAACAGCCAGTTTTGGATCGGCCTTTAAAGGCAACAAACCACGACTAAGGCGCTCGTTATTTACCAACTCCAGCATTTGTGATTCCAGATCGGTGCGAACCTTGGCATCTTTGACACTGTAGGGCAGTTTAACTGTCCGTTCGTTATCCACCTCGGCGGTCATTTTAGGCACCGCATGGTTTAGCGCGTCACCAAAAATGGGTGCCAGCTTGTTTTCGGCCCAGCTTACGCCAACTACCAGCTTATTGGCCAGCCCGCCATCGCGCATCCGGTTAAATACCGGCGCTGTAACGGGCAACAGTAATAGAAAAGTACCTGCTAATGCTGCCCATATTAAACCATTTATCAATCCGGGTATAAAGCCCAGCGCTTTATTGGCAGCATTTTCGTGCACACGGTCGGGCGTTTTACTCAACAGCTTATCAACCAGATAAACCAACAGCAACCGGCAAAGCGTAACGGCCACTATAAACGCCAGCGGCGCCACCCAAACCCCTAATGATGGAACGACCATTCGAATGAGCGCTGCAAGAGGGCTATAAGCTATAAACCCCACCAGCAAACTGCCTACCCAAACCAGCAATTCCAGCCCCGCAACAATAAAGCCTCGCTGTATGCTCATCCATACCGATAAGCCTACAATCAGAACCAATACAATATCAATTAAATTCATTCCTGGTTTTTATGCGTACGTAATATACAATTAAAACCAAGCCTTGTTGACAGCAGGCCGCCAGCCATAGCTAAGTACTATACTTTAATGAGTTTACCCTGATGAATCACTTTACCCTTCAAGCTGATTATGTATATATATACCCCCGTGTTCACATTAAGCGTAATGGTATTTTGCAGTTCGGTTAGATTGGTGGTTAGCCTTACATTACCACTGGCATCATACAACTTAAATTCATAATCATTAATATCACCACTCAGAATATTTACATGCGTACTAACTGGGTTTGGATAAACCACAAATTGATTGGGCTGCAAATAATCTGCACTGGCCAGGTCGGTATAGCTAATGCGGTTATCGGTAGTAGTAAACTTGGCCCGGTAATATTGAGTACCTTTTTTGGGATTGGTGTCGGTAAACTGGTACGCCAAATTATTGCTAGTTATGGTTGTAGTGCCCAAAGTAAGGTACGTATCTGCACCCGCCATTTTCTCCCAACTAATCGTTTTCAGGTTGGCCACACTACCTACCTGCAGGTTAAGCAATACAGTATTCCCCGTTACCAATGCGAGCAGGCTTTTCACATAACAGCCCACACCCTGATTGGCTGTGTTTATGGTATAGCTTTTTATGCCTTCAAAACCATTGCCCATAGCGCTCACCGCAAAGTAAGGCGCATTTTGCTGCTGCACAGGTATTAGTACTGTAGTATCGGTTGCCGTGGCAAGCTTTTGCAGCTTATTCTCCTGAATATTATAAATCACATAACCAGTGGAGCCAAGCTGTGGGTTCCAGTGCAGCAGGGTACCATCGCTGCAGTTATATCCCACATCCAAATTTCGGGGCTTGCTTAGCGTAAACTCTTTACTAATTTGCGCCTGCCCGTTTATTTCCATTTTAAGCTTGGCAGTGGTGAACACATCGGGTGCGTGCCACTGATAGTAACTATTTTTCAAATTAACGCTGCCAATTTCCTGCCAGGTAGCGCCATGATTATAACTGACACTCAGTTTTCCCGTTGTTGCATCAAATGAATTTTGCCAGTGTAGGTAATTCTCGCCTACAGCAAAAAGCTGATCGGGGCCTGATGGATAAACCCATTCAAAACGGTTGGCCGGTACCGCCTGGTAGGCTACATAAAATATCTGCTGCCCTACCGGTATTTTACTTCCCTTTACGTGTACGGTATAGTTGCCCGGAACCGGGTTTTGCAACGTTATCTGCTCCACGTTGTTTATGGTATCCCTGCGCCTTTGAGCCGGGGCCAGCAAAGAATCCAGCGAAGGATAAGTACTCAACACCCAAGGCAGTAAAGTACTGCCCCGAGGGGCGGTTACTGATAAATCCAGATCATTTACCAATGCCTCGGGCGCGTTCAGTTCGGCAGGTATATCATTCCAGGCAAGCGTTACTTTGAGTTGCCTGCAATTGGGTGGAACGGTGATAGTGAAATCATGTTGTTGCTTGACCGTAACTACCCCTTTTTGAAACCGCTGATCCTTTATAGTTCTAATCGCCTCCAAAGCATTCAGTTTGCCATAGCCCGTTTTAAAATCGACAGCGGCTTTACCTATATCATCAGCAGCGTTGATCAGTATACTTTTTGTTAGTGCTGATGGGGGTTGCTGATGATATTGCTGCTTGTAAGCCTGCTGTAATAAGGCGACCGCACCCGACACCAACGCGGCGGCACCCGATGTGCCGTCCTCGCCGTCGGCTACCAGTTCGGGCTTTACGCGCCCATCATAAGCAGGGCCGCTGGAGCTTAAATCCTGCGGTACATCGTTTCTTCCGGTTCCACCAACAACCAATACATTTTTGGCTTGCTTGAAATCCCCCGAAAGGTTAGCGAAGTTTTTTAATCCACCATAAATACCCGTTTCGGGCGCTGATGTACCTACGTTACCCGACGAAAATACATGTACTAAGGTATCTACATCCAGCACTTGCTTATCATACGCTGCCGATTCAATACCGTAGTAATTTTCGATTCCCGTACCGTAGGAGTGATTCTGAAGGGTAATATTAAATTGTTTAAAGATGCCAACGCTATCAGGCATCAGGTTGGCAAAGTCCGACGAGGTGAACCTTACCTGCGGTGCTGCGCCAAGTCCGGTTATAAAGCTGTTTCCGCTACCCCCTATCAAAGTGGCCATGGTAGTGGCATGGCCGGAAGTAATACCGGCTGCGGTAAAAGAGGTAAAGGTACGCCCCAGCAAATCCAGGTCATCATCATACCTGTTCTCCTTAACTGCCACGTTGATACCGGCACCATTTATATCCGGGTAATTATTACGAATTGCGCTTATGGCGTTAACTCCCAGGTCAATATCGTCAATGACAATTTCCTCATGCGGCTGCCTGCGCTGATTGGCAAAAACAACAGCGGGAAGCGATAGCAATTCGGGCAATTGCTGTAAAGTGGTTTTAATGCGAATATGACTGCCGCTTTGCACAGTGATGGTGCCATACCTGGCCATATCAGTACTTATTGGCTTACGGATTTCCACCTCCAGTTCAATTGTACTGCGGCTATTGGGATGTTTTTGCCAGAGCTGTGCCAGATTATCGGCCGCTTTCCATAAACTGTTGGCTTGTGTAACCTCTTTCAGGTGCGGGTTAGCAGCTATGCCTGATGAAGCCGCTATCACACTAAATTCAGGAGATATCTTCTTGACGATACGCACACCTGATATTTGTGACGGGTTACTGAATTTTACCAGATAGTATTTAATGCTATCCGTATTTTTAGTTGAACCCAGACTTTGATACACGCTTCGGATAGCTTTTTCACTCATCATCTTCTGCCCAAGCGCCGCGTACGATCCGGCTATGAGGAACGATAAACAAATTACTTTTTTAATCATGCACCATTTATACAAAAGCAAAGGGGAGCTTATTACTCCCCTTTACCCGTAAAACTATTTAATTGATCAAATAAACACAATACTGTCAAATGCTTTTAATACAGATAGTTAAGCGCTACAACATCATTTGCATTAAAAGTACGGTCGGCGCCGTTTGAGCAGGCTAGCATGAATGAACCTGCATCAGGTGTTGATGGCGTACCTGGAATTTGTACAGCCCCCGGATAATTTTGCGGATTGCTGCTGCTGTAAGTGCTACCTTCATTTGTGGCAGTACCGCCGCAACTGTATGCACGGTTCATATAGTCGGTATGACGGAAACCGATGCAGTGGCCAATCTCGTGCTGTAATACAGAAGTTAAATAACCCACATTTGGATTAGTACCATAAGCTGCTGTATTGGTGTTCATCCTGATTTGGCTGTATGGATTACCAGATGTAGTTGGGAAACCGCCCGAACCTAAGGTGATGTAGCCACCGCTTGGCCCCTGGTTAAAACCAACAATATTAATCTGACCACCACTGCTCACCATCTGAAACTTAAGTGTCAGGTTCAATTGATTGTAGCGGGCAACAGCATTTGTGGCTGCAGTAGTATAAACGGTAGGCAGGTTAGACACCGAAACTGTAATAGTACGTGGCAGATTTTTAACCAGATTGGTGGTACGATACTGCTCATTTTCGGCAATACGTAAAACGGGGCTGCTGCTGGCTTCCGAAAGATTGGCCTCCGTTAGCAAAATATCACCTTCAACAAGGTAACCGCCATCCGTCTTTCTTACCTGATCGGTACTGAAACCCAGTTCGGCAATCTTCTGCTTCACAGCAGTTGACACTTCATCCTGTGAGGTTTGAGCCACGTCATTCTTTTTGGTACAAGAGAAAAAAATGGACGCAGCAAGGACTGTACATAGGCTGGCCCTAAGTAAAAATTTGTTTTTCATGATTTTTAAATAATGATTAAGTTAATCCTAAAAACCGCAAACAAATTGGCTGGCCAGCATTACCGGTACTACTTTTTAAGCATATGATTGCGAGACTATGCCGCTAAGCAGTACGGTAAACAAATATTTAATTACAATCTCTATTGGTTTTACAGGGTATCCCAATTTACTTACATTAATTTAAAATAAAAAATAAATTTTACTTAGAAATTAAAAAAAATTATCCACACGGCAACCTAAAAGCCTGCTACTATTGCCAGTATTACAATAATACCAAACTGCGTTAATGAAAAAGGCGCCATATGTGTTGTTTTGATACGGCGCCTTTAATATTGAGGGCAGTTTTAGCAAATCAAGATATTATCCTAATACTTAATAATAGTAAATTCTGTCCTTCTGTTTAATTGATGATCTGTTTCGCTGCATTTTACGCCGTTGCCACAACGGTTAAGCAGGCGGCTCTCGCCGTAGCCCCGTGCAATAATGCGATACTCATCAATACCGCCAACAGTGGTAATGTAATCAACTGCGGCGTTGGCCCGGCGCTCTGATAGTTCCTTATTATAATCATCATCGCCCCGGCTGTCGGTGTGTGAGCCCAGCTCTACTTCAATGGTTGGGTTGTCTTTTAATATCTTGATCAGCTTATCCAACTCTATAGCAGCATCCGGCCTGATATCTGCCTTATCCAGATCGTAATAAATATTTTCGAGCCGGATCGCTTTTTTAAGCACAATTTTTTCCAGATAAAGGTTCTTCCTTATCTCCTGAGTTGGCGGCAGGCCTGCAGTTGAGATCGGCCTGTCATCGTTATCGCTTAAATAACCTTCTTTGGCGCCTTTTAAACGGTACTCGCTGTTGCTTTGCAAGGTGAATTTATAAGCCCCGTTTGCATCGCTTTGTGCTTTAAGGTCGCGGCCTTTAACCGGGGTAAGCGTGACGGTACTGTTAGGAATGCGCTGACGGGTGCTTTTGTTAAATACTACGCCGGTTAACAAATAGGTTGGTGCCGGCTGATAGACAAAGCTGTAAATATCATCGCTACCTGCACCGCCCTGCCTGTTTGACGACAGGTAGCCCGTGGTATTGCTCGACAACAAAAACGCAAAATCATCTTGCGGCGAGTTGAACGGATAGCCCATGTTTTGTTTCTGATAACCGTTAATTCGGGGTACCGCCCTAAAAACATCCAGCCCACCCATTCCTTTCGCACCATCGCTCGAGAAATAGAAAATGCTATCTGTACTCATAACCGGCGTGCGCTCGTTGCCAGTGGTATTTAGCACCCTGAAATTTACCGGCTTTGCCCAGTCACCATCAACGCCCCGGTTGCAATACCAAATATCGGTACCGCCCGTTGTGCCGGTCATATCTGATACAAAATACAGCGTTTTGCCATCGGGCGTAATAAACGGATCGCCAACCGACCAATACTGCACGTTGTTATACTTAAACGGTACGGGCTTTTCCCACCGTTGGCTTATCGGGTTCTTTTTGCTGGTATAAACTTCAATGTTTACCGTTTTGACCGAATCTTTACGCCCTTCCCATCTTTCGGGAATGCGGGTCATGGTAAAGCACATTTCGGTACCATCAGCGGTAAACGATGGCGGCCCTACGTGATAATCGGCCCGGGCGGGCAGTTCAAAAAGTTGTATAGCATCGGTAGTTGCCGCATTTTGAGGCACGCTATACAACTTCAGGTAACTGCGACCTGTCCAGCCGTATATGTCCTTATTTGGCCCCTCATTACGGTAGTCGAATCGTAAGAAAGGTTTATTTTTCTTAGTTACTGCTTCTTTATCTTTAGCCGAACGGTCTGATGTAAACAAAATCTGGTTATTGTAAATTACAGTACCCCAATCTGATTGGTTGCTATTCAGCGAAGCCTCATTTTTAAGGGTTACCGGTACTGGGTTTTTCATCCAGCGCATGGCAGAGTCACAGGCTGATGTCCAAAAATTGAGCCTGGCCGTATCTATCGGTCTGCTTAAAGTATAATACTTGGTGTACTGCGCCTTAGCCTCGGCATACTTTAAGTTATTTTTTAACGCCTCGGCATATCTTAACACATTTTCGGTTTTGCTACCGGTTTTGGCTGTCGTGATAGCAAACCACTTTTCTGCGTTAAGATAATCGTGCATAAAACGGTAGCTGTTGGCCAGGCGTTCGGCGTTGTGCAGTGTTGAATCTTTTTTATAGGCTTTCAGGTACAGCTCAACCGCTTTGCTGTAGTTAAAAATATCGTATTGCTGATCGGCCTGTTTTACGATATACTGTGCCCGGCTGCTGAGGCCCGGCAACACCAGTAACAGGAATAAAATAAGCTTGGTATATAATTTCTTCATCGTTGATATCTTCAGATTAAGGCCGGTTAAAAATATCGTGGGGTAAGCATACGCGTTTTAGCCGTTCTGAAATAAAAGCCCACCGACAATTCGTGCGTACCGCTGCTATAGCCTTTCAGCGGTCCGATTGAAAAATCATAAGCATAACCTACACGCAGGTTTTCGAGCGGGAACAATTCAACCGCGCCCACAACCGAGTTAAGATTGCTCAGATCACGCTGCAGATAGTCCTTACTATACAGTTTAACACCAGTACGGTATGAGGCACCCAGCCAAAGCTTTTGGCCGAACAATAAAAATGCATTTACATCCAAACTGGTAGGGCCTCCCCTGTCATCTTTCAACAGCACACTGGGCTTCACCATTACATCTTCTGATAATGGTACCAGCATACCGGCGGTAAGGTAATAATGCGGTTTGGGCTGGGCCAGATAGCTATTGCTCGCTTTTACGTCAATAAACTGTGCAATCAGGTTATCGGCAGATAAGCCTGCATAGTACTTGTTGTCTGAGTAATAAACGCCAATACGGCCATCGGGCATCAGCTGGCTTTGGTTACCTACCGGCTGGTAAACTTCAGGATCGTTTGTATTGAGCAAGTTACCGTTGATGCCTGATTGTAGCAAACCAATACCTAAGCCAAAGGCCAGGCGCGAGCTGCCATCGGCGTTCATCCTTAACCGGTAGGCGTAATTAGCATAGGCCGACAGGAAGTTTTGCGCCCCCAGCTTATCGCTTGCTACCTGTAGCGCCAGACCCACATTACCATCATTGGCCGTAGCATCAACTGCCAGCGACATGCTTACCGGGCCACCGGGCATACCCGTCCACTGCGAGCGGTAAAAGCTGTGTAGATTCAAGCTTTGCTTATATCCCGCATAGGCCGGATTAATGTAAATTCCGTTAAACATATACTGGCTCTGCTGCACATCCTGCTGCGCAAAAAGCAGCTTTGTGCTCAATAATAATATAGCCAGGGTTAAAATTCGTTTCATAGTGTAGTATTTATCGCACCAACAAACAAGCATCCAGGTTAATTTTTAAATGTTCTGATCAGTGTTATATAACCTTTAAATACTTGCCAGTTATCATTAATCTTAACTTTAAGCAGGTAATAGTAAGTACCTTCTTTAAGGCCTTCGCCGGTCCAGTTGTTCTGGTAGCCGGATTGATGGTACACCTCGTTGCCCCAGCGGTTCACAATCACCAGCTCGTTTTGCGAATACTGGGTAAGCCCCCTGATCTCGAAAGTATCGTTCGCACCGTCGCCGTTAGGCGTAAATAAAGTTGGGATATTGAACAGCGCCGTGGCGTTGCTGTTTACAGTTACCGTAGCCACATTGGTATAAATACCGTTCAGATCCTTTACCCGGTAAGTAAACGTATCCGGACCGGTATAACCTGGATTAGGCGTGTACACCACGGTACCATTTGAATTTGCCACCGCAGTACCATGCTCGGGTTGGGTCATTACCTCAATAGTTGTTGGATCGAGTGCTGTACCGGCGCCACTATCGTTTGTAAGTACGCTGATAGCCACCGGCTGGTTGTTGCCGCTATAGCCCACATCATTGGTGGCAATTGGCGCTTTAGCAACGGCAGTTGTTGTGGTGGCCGAGTTGGTAACCGTATTACCTGCGGCATCGATGGCCGTAACGCTTGCGGTATTACTTACCGAACCAGCATCTCTATCAGGCTGGGTTAGTGTATAAGTACGTGTTATGGTAACGCTGTTGCCAGGCAGCAGGCCGCCCGCAGGTACATCCACACTGGTATTGGTTTGCCCAAGTTTGGTATCAGTAAACAATACATTATTTAATGCCGAGTTACCGGTGTTGGTAATCACAAACGTATAAGTGATGAAGAAAGAGTTTAATACCCCGGTTTTGGTTATACGGATGGCACCGGCAGGCAGCGGTGATATGGTAACCACCGTTGGGTCATTAGCCGCTAAGGTAGACGGATCATCGGAGCGCGCCGTTACCTGAGTACCTTTCGGGTCGGTACCTGTTACGGTAGCCTGATTGCTGAAGCTGCCTGCTGTTACATCAGCCTGCGTAACCGTATGGCGGGCCGTAACAGCGGTATTAGCGCCGGGTGCCAGGCTGGCTATACTTGCAGGTGATATAGAACCGGCATCAGCTCCGGCATCGGTAACCACTAAATTGGTTAAGGTAACGCCGCCTGTATTGGTAACCACCAGGGTGTAATTAATTACATCGCCGGCTTTGTTAACGGTATTGTTGGCTACCTTGGTTAACCTAATAGCTGCGCTATAAATAGTTACATTAACCGTGATAGGGTCGGATACTATCCCATCAGGTGTTGTTAAGGTATACGTATAAGTATCGGTACCAACATAACCAGGGTTAGGCGTATAGGTTACGGTACCATCCGGGTTTACAGTTGTAGAACCGTTAGCACCATTGGTTGGCGTAACGGTAGTATTTATACCACTTGGCCCATCGTTTGATTTTACGGTAGTAGTAACCGGTGTATTCACAGGTGTAATATCCGTATCGTTCACGCCAACCGGCTTAACGCGGATAGTAACCGTAATTGGTGCAGACACTAAACCATCAGGCGTAGTAAGGGTGTATGTATAGGTATCTAAACCAATAAAGCCATTTTGTGGTGTGTATATTACGTTGCCATTTGCATCAACCGTGGTAGTGCCATGCGCACCATTGGTTGGTGTAACGGTATTATTCGCCGCCCCGGAGCCATCATTAGCTTTTACATTTGTGGTAATGGGCGTATTAATAGGCGTTACACCTTCATCATTTACACCCAACGGGTTTATGGTTACTGATATTAAGGCCGCCGGGCTTTCGCTGCCCAAGTTATCTTTTATAGTGTAAGCTATAGGCGTTGTGTTACCGGTAAAGGCTGCAATTGGTGTGAATGTAACCCGGCCGTTGGTTGTGTTTACGGTATAGGTACCCTGGCCGGCTATAGTTACACTGGTTTTCCTGGTATTATCGGCAGGGTCAATTAATAAGACAGAACCGGGGTTGAGCTGCCCGTCAGCGTCCGAATCATTGCTTGGTACGTTAATGGTTACCGGCTGTGCTATACCGGTAACAGCTGTATCGGCCACTGCAACCGGTGCCTGGTTAATACCGAGGTTAACATTACTTATATCCAAGCTGGTGCCTGGTGTTGATACCTGCACCTGTAAGTTTGGCGTACCAGGCTGTATACCGGTATGGCCGGCGTTGTTGGTACCATACGCTGCGCCGGATGGCTGCCACCCCGCAGGCAGATTTGCTGCTACGGCAGAAAGCGGGCTGCCGGTATCCACACTGCTGGTTGACACCGCTACCGTATAATTGCCGTTATTTGTATTGGTAAAGGAATAGGTACCGTTTGTACCTACAGTATCTTTAGCAACCACAGTGCCGGTGGCATTATCAATCAGGTAAGCAAACAGCTGGGCATTGCCAACAGACTGCAAACCGTTGCCAGCAATAGCATTATCGGCGGCACCGTTACCATCATTTACAACTGCACCTGATATGGTAATGCCTAAAATATCTTTAAAACGGTAATCTTCGGTTTCGCCGTCAGCAGCGAATGAGGTACTTCGTTCATCGGCAGGGGTGGATGTATCGTCAGTAAGGTTTGTTGTGGTAATTCTTAGCCTTACGTACAAAGGCCCTACCCTGATTTTACTGGCGAAGCTTGCATTTGGATAGGTTAATGTAAATGTACGGTTAACGGTATTGGCCGGCACTGTAATTTGCAGCCTTTCATCAGGTGTAAACCTGCCATCGCTATTAAAGTCAACCCAGGTATGAAGCGTAGCCGGAATATTCCGGTTATTTGTTGCGGGGATGCTAAGCACCACATCACCAACCTGATTCACTCTAATGTCCGGACGGGCTGAAGGGGTTATGGTGTTCTCGTCATTATTGTTAACCTTTTCGTCACTATCCGCATTCACCACATTTACAGGCTGCCCGTCGGGGTCAACGTTATTGGCGCCAATGTATACGTTAGCCTTGGGTACTAATCTGGTTGTATCATAATTAACCACCGCATAAGTACCATCTCCGGCAAAGTAATCGGTTATTTCAAAATCATTGATGTAGTTACCTGCCACACCATACGTAGCCGGATCATCGCCTAAATCAAATGGCAGCACAAAGCCTATTGCCATAGCAGTGATACCCGAACCTTTCATCCCCACATTGGTGAGGCGGTGCGCACCGTGGGCAAACATAACTGCCTGTACGCCAAAATTACCCGGAAGCGAATCGGCATATAATTTGAACGTTTTCCCGCTGTTGGTTAAGTCCATTTTATAATGCTCATCTGCTCCATTGTTTTGCGTACGCTTATTAAGCAACTGCCATGAAATTGGATTAGGTGTAGTGCCGGTTATATACTCGCCCCCTACGTCTATAGACTCTGCATCGGCTATGATCATGCCCGGATAATCAACTTCTGTCCACTGGTTATTGATCAGGATACTAACCGTAATAGCGATATCGAAATTAACTGTACCACCATAACTTGTAGACATGCCCGAAGCCCGCACACCTCTCGAATCCGTCCCGGGTAGCCCGTTACCCGAATAAATCAGGTTCAAACCATCGGCATAGTAATCGCCGGGCGTGTAGGAGGTCATGTACCCACCACTCGAAAACACTTCATTACTAATGGTAGCCGATATCCGGACCGTTGGTGAGAACTGCCAGGTATAAGTACCGTTAATGATGTGCGAAGCATCGGCACCGGTGGGTGAGGATATGAGTGTTGAGTTCGGTGCTGCTGGGTCCCACGTAAGCCAGTATACGGAGTTATACGTGTTAGGCCCTGCACTGCCGCTTATAGCATATTGCGCCGATGCCTTGGTAAATACATGGCAAAACAACACAAACAATAAAGCTACTTTGAGCAAGTAATTGTTGAACATAGAATATATTTTGCAGAGGCATCACTAATTGTAACTGCAGAACGTTACAGGTTAAAGCCCCTGTGAATGTATAGCTTGAAGAGGAACCTTAGGTTAACTGACTGTTGTGCGCACTATAGTTGAAGGCACGATGATGCTACAGCCCGAAAAGGCTTTAAGGAAAGGTAAAGTTTTAGTCATATGGCTGATGTTTTAGGTGTACAGATCCAAAATTGCATGATTAGAAAACACAGTTTTTTCCTTGTACGAAACCTAAAATAATTGGTTACTACCTATGTGTCAATATTTTTAATAATTAATTTATTAACATAGTAGGATAAAGCTATCCACAATTACCCATCAGATTAAGCCTGTTAATTGGTTGGCAAAGAGAAGTAAAAGGTGGAGCCCTGTCCTTCGGTACTTTCGGCCCATATTTTGCCGTTATGCTCCTTAATAATGCGGGTGGTTATATACAAGCCCATACCCAGGCCGGCTACATTTTTTGTAACGCCATCGGCCCGGAAAAACTTTTCAAAAACTTTAGACAGGTCTTTTTTGGAAATACCTACGCCCTGATCGGCCACTGATACGGTAAGAAGGTGAGGAATGCTGACATCAACCTTAACAGTGATATTTTTACCTGATGCCGAATACTTAGCTGCGTTACCAATCAGGTTAACCAATACCTGCTCTATCCTTAGTCTATCCATGCTTGGATGCACCGGATGAGCCAGCTCCAGGCTAATGTGATGATTGGGGTTAGAGAGCTCGGCAGAAGTTACCACATCTGATAAGAACTTGTTAAAGTCAACCCTTTCCATCCGGTAATCAACTTTATCGTTCTCAATTTTCGACAGGTCCATCAGTTGCTGTATCAGCACATTTACTTTTGAGGCTTGCTGGTCTATCTTATCCAGATATTCAACCAGGCGGTTTGGGTCTTTAAGCGTTTTAGCTACCTGTGCGTATGCCTTAATTACAGTTAACGGCGTGCGCAGCTCATGGCTGGCTATAGAAAGAAACTCGGATTTTTTCGCATTCAGAATATTAGATAAACGCAATTGCTCCTCACGCTCGCCAGCCAGGTTAATCAGTTCCTGGTTCTTTTGCTTAATCTCTTCGTAAGGCGTTATGGTAATGGAATTCTGCATATACTGTATCAGCTTATTAACTTTAAGCTTGGTAAGCTGTACAGTGCGCGGCAGGCCCAGTTTAAGATCAATAAACGTATGGCCGTCCTGGTGCCTTACTTCCAGTATGGGTACTAAGCGGTGTGCATACTTAAATTCCTCAGCATGTTTGTTAAGCGCTGTTTTTGCAGTACGGATGGTTGCTATCAGAAACCAACGGTCGCTGTTATCTTCCAGATAAAATGACAGCAGGTTTTCCAGGGTTCTTTCCAGCACAACACGGCAAACTTCTGAAACAGCAGTAGCAAAGGTAGTTTGCGTAGAAAGCGATAACCCAAGTTGCTGACCGATAATTGCTGCCCTTTTATGCGTAAGGGGCAAATCCATTTCATTATCCAGGGTTATACTTGAAATCTCGAGCATGCTTATCTTAATTTAACAACAATCACCGAAGTATCGTCAGTTCGTCTTGAAAAGTCTTTATATATAGCGGCAGCAAGCAAAGCCGGATCGCACTTGTGCACGCCCTGGTACTTACTGATATCCCATCTTGATTTAATACCGTCCGAACAAAAAATCAGCAAATTATAGTCGGCAATTGAAACCTGCTGATCATTCATGGTGTTCGGAATGTTATGACCAATAATACCATTATAGGAAATATGGTTTTTAACCAAGCCGCCAAAATTTAAAAATTTTGCAGCTACGTTACCTATACCGGCTATTTCAATGCTTTTAGTATCCATGTTGATTGCAGCTACAATACCTACCATGCCACGCGTTTTGCGAATGCTTTGGTGCAGGTACCGTAACCTTTCAACCGGCGATGAAAAAGGTGAGCTTCTGAATGCATTGGCGGCCTCATTTATAGCCAGATTGGCCTCCTTGCCATGCCCTAAACCATCGGCAACCATGAGATGTACTATTTTGCCTGATGCAGAGCAATAGATACCATCACCGCTTACCACTTCGCCGGTTTTGGCAACTACCAAAGGCCGTATCTCCGGATACCTGATTGCTGCTATCGGCGTTTTTAACTCGTTTTTATAAATGCGGCTTAATATTATGGTTCCCCAGCCTTTTATTGAAAAAACATCAAACCTGTCAGACAGGCGCTTCATGCTGCCTAAACCATTACCCATTGTATTGGTGGTAGAATAGCCATCGATCATTACTTTGGCTACATCGGCCATGCCGGGCCCGTTATCAATACAGATAATTTCCAGGTATTCGCCATACTGGTCATGCAACAGGCCGGCCAGTATTTCGCCACCTGTTGCATACTTGTGCAAATTAGAGGTCATTTCGGCCAGCACCAGATCTAATGCAGCCAGTTTTTTGGCATCAAAACTGGCTTCCTGCGCCTTATGATGTATGTCTTTTTTTAATAAAGAGTAATAGCTTCTGTCATCAGCCGGATAGCTGGTATGTGTAGCGTCAACCATTGGCCCACTTAATTATGGTAACCGTAGTTCCCTTTCCTACTTCGCTTTTTAAATCAAACTCGTTCACCAGCCGTTTGGTGCCGGGCAGGCCCAAGCCTAAACTTTTGCCGGTCGAAAACCCGTCAGCCATAGCCTTTTTAATATCCGGAATACCGGGACCCTGGTCTTTGAATATCAGCCGGATACCATTATCGCGCCCACGGCTAACTACCTCAACGGTAACTTCGCCGCCGCCGCCATACCTTAGCATGTTGCGCACCAGTTCGCTGGCTGCCGTGATTAATTTGGTTTGGTTTACCAAACCCATTTTAATACGTACAGCGTGCTCTTTTACCCGGTTACGCAGCAATATCACATCCTGTTCTTTATAAACCTTAAGGATGTCTTTAGCTAAGGGCAATATCATCGTCTTCGTCTTCTATTTCCTCATCATCAACAACAATCATTCCTTTTAATAACTCCATGCCTTTTTCTACGTTCAAGGCGGTATGTACGCCCGGTAATTCGAGGCCCAGTTCAACCAATGTAATGGCTACTGCAGGCTGCATGCCCACTACAACGGTTTCAGCATCCAGCAGTTTAGACATGCTGGCGATGTTGCCAATAATGCGTCCCATAAAAGAGTCAACAATGCTCACGGCTGATATATCAATCAGCACGCCTTTAGCACTTGTTTTGTTTACCATCCTGATCAGATCTGCTTCCAGATCCATAGCCAGACGGTCATATAAATCTACCTGAATGGTCACCAACAAGAAGTGACCCATTTTTAAAATAGGAATCCTGTCCATTTACAGTAATTATTAGGCCGACGCTGTAGCTTTTTTTCTAACTTCCAGACGTAAGGTAGTAAACGCAAATTTAAGTGCGCTCGCCAGACTGGCTTTTGTTACGATGTTAGACAAGTCGATACCCAGATGTACAATAGTTTGTGCAATTTCAGGACGGATGCCACTGATTATGCACTCGGCTCCCATTAAGCGGGTAGCACTTACGGCTTTTATTAAATGCTGAGCCACCAGCGAATCAACCGCCGGAACGCCCGATATATCCAGAATAGCAATACTGCTGCCGGTTTCCACAATTTCCTGTAACAGGCTTTCCATCACAATCTGGGTGCGGGCACTATCCAGCGTACCAATAATAGGTAACGCTAAAATGCCGTCCCAAACACGGATAACGGGGGTGGAAATTTCGGCGATCTCATCAGTTTGACGCAAGATCACTTCTTCGCGGCCACGAATAAAGGTTTCGAAAGTAACGATACTAAAGCTATCAACCAGGCGGTTCACTTTTAAAGCCTCCTGATATAAAGATACCGGATCATTTTGCATTTCAGTTTGCAATATTTCCAGTAAAGCCTCTTTTAAACTTAAAACAAAAGCGCCGGTTTCACGGGGACTAAATCCCTGGCGGGCTCTTGACATAGATATGCCTGCTAAGATTTCAAGCACCGGATCAAAGTCTGACGATTGTGGATTGGTGATGTTTTCGGTATTAAGGCTATCCACTAAAACCTGTACCATTTCTTCTGACTGCACACGCAAATCTTCATTGCTCATCAGGTCATCTCTTAAACCAATGTCAGCCAATTGGTTTTTCATCCATAACTCCAGGATCGAACTTTGCTTATTTTTAAAAATCTCAGCAGCGTTTGGCATTTCAGTTTAATTTTGAGGAATATACGTTTTTTGGCAAATATAGAATAACGGTAAGTACTTTTAGTTCATAATACAACAATTATATTTTAAATTAACTATCAAGCATACCGTTATTAATTAACAAGTACTAAGAACCATTATATATTAAATAATTAAAGGCGGCCTTTAAGGCCGCCTTTAGAAGCAAACAAACGCTTTAAGCTATCGAATTGCTACACCACTTTCTACCCGCTTTTTGTACGCCCAATAAAACACAATCGGGAATACAAACAGATTGAACACGGTGTTGGTGATTAAACCGCCTATCACCACAATAGCCAAAGGTTTAGATGCCTCGGAACCTATGCCTGATGATACGGCTGCCGGCAACAAACCTATGGCTGCCATCATAGCCGTCATGATCACCGGGCGCATACGGTCTTCTACCCCCTGATACAACGCCTGGGCGAAGGTTAATTTCTCGGGGTGGTGCTTCATCTCTTTCATGTTGCTTTTGAACTTGGTAATCAGGATAACGCCGTTTTGCACGCATATACCAAACAAGGCTATAAAACCGATACCGGCCGAAATATTAAAATTAATTCCGGTGATAAGCAGAGAAAGAATACCGCCTACAATAGCGAACGGTACGTTATTTAACACCAGCAACGAATCGCGGAAGTTGCCGAATAAAATAAACAGAATAAAAAAGATGATGAGCAAACTGATAGGCACTACCTGCCCTAAACGCTTGGTGGCTCGCTGCTGATTTTCAAAATCGCCGGCCCATTGCAGGTGGTAGCCTTTTGGCAGTTTAATTTGCGCATTTACTTTCTTCTGCGCTTCTTGTATGGTACTACCCATATCGCGGCCACGGATAGAGAACTTGATTGCACCATAACGCTCATGGTTATCACGGTAAATTAAGCTTGGGCCAATAATTTTACGAATGCTGGCTATCTCGCGCAGTGGCACGCGGCCGCCATTCAAGGTTGGTACACGCAAATCACCGATAGACTCTTCGTTGTTACGGAAATCTTCAGGGTAACGAATACGAAGATCGAACTTACGCTCGCCTTCATAAATTTGTGTAGCCGCCTTACCGCCCAAAGCCATCTCAATTACCGCATTGGCATCGGCCGTGGTAACACCGTACATAGCCATTTTGCTTTCATCCAGGTTAATCTGTAACTCGGGCTGGCCTAAGTTGCGTAGTATACCCAGGTCGGCAATACCATTTACGCTTTTTAATATTTTATAAATGGACTCCTCTTTGTTTTCAATGTAATGAAAATCATCACCAAACATTTTAACCACAATGGAGCCTTTTACACCTGATACCGCTTCTTCCACGTTATCTGAAATTGGCTGGGAGAAGTTCAGGTCGAGCCCCGGAAAACCTTTCAGTTTATCCTGCATGCGCTCAATCAACTGTTCTTTGGTTTCCTTACGTTTCCATTCCGATTGGGGGTAGATATCTACCTGAAACTCGATGTTATAGAAACCGGTTGCATCGGTACCGTCATTTGGGCGGCCGGTTTGCGACATTACCTGCTTAACTTCATCAAAACTCAGGAAAATACGACGCATCTCGTTAGCCATTTTAACCGACTCATCAAGCGAAGTGCTCAGCGGGCCAGTAGCACGTACATAAATGGAACCCTCATTCAACTCAGGTAAAAACTCAGTACCTAAAAATTTGAAGCAAAACAAACCTACCACCAGCGCAATAAGCGATATAGGCAATACACGGCGCTTTGCCCTGAAACAGAAGTCGTAAAAGCGCATGGCATTACGAATAATGGCTTCCAGAAACTTGTTGTGCTTTTCGCGTACATCTTTTTTAAGCAGTACGCTGGCCATGGCCGGTACAAAAGTAAAGGTTAGCAACAAGGCGCCCAGCAAGGCAAAGCCCAATGTCCAGGCCAAAGGCGAAAACATTTTGCCTTCCACCTTTTCAAAGCTAAAGATAGGCAGCAGGCCGGTGATGATAATGAGCTTGGCAAAGAAGATGCCTTTACCGTTGGTTAAACAGGCTTCTTTAATCATACCCAGCTTGCTCAGCCGGTTGAATTTTTCCATACCCATGCTCTTGGCCCGGTGATCGAGCACTACGAAGATACCCTCGACCATGACGACCGCCCCATCGATGATGATACCAAAGTCGATAGCACCCATAGACAGCAGGTTGGCGGCCATACCTTTCAGCTTTAAGCAGATGAAGGCAAACAACAGCGCCAATGGAATAATCAACGACACAATAAGGGTGGTACGCCAATCGGCCATGAACAGGAACACAATAACAGTTACGAAGATGATACCTTCAAGCATGTTGTGCATTACGGTGTGCGTAGCAAAATCAACCAGCTTTTCACGGTCATAAAAAGTTTTGATTTTGACATCATCAGGCAAAATTGAGGTATTCAGCTCCTTAATCTTTTCTTTCAATGCTGCAATTACTACGCTTGGATTTTCGCCTTTGCGCATTACCACAATACCTTCCACCACATCGGGGTCTAAATCGCGGCCTACCTGACCTAAACGGGGCAAACTGCTTTCAGCTACATCGGCAATGTTTTTTACATAAACAGGCGTACCATTAATGTTATCAACAATGATATTTTTAATGTCGTTGATATCATTGAGCAAACCGATACCACGCACTACGTAAGCCTGTCCGCTTTGCTTAATTACATCGCCACCTACGTTGATGTTACTTTTTGATACGGCAGTATAAACTTCAAGCGGTGTAACATTGTATTGCAGCGCACGGCGCGGATCAACGGTGATTTGATAAGTTTTAACTTCACCGCCGAAGCTGTTCACATCGGCAACACCCGGTACCGAACGTATTTCCCGGTCAACCACCCAATCCATAACCGTTTTCAGTTCGCGTACGGATTTACGGTTACTGGTAAGGCTAAAGCGGTAAATTTCACCGGTTGGACCATAAGGGGGCAAAATGTCGGGTTTTACACCGTCGGGCAAATCGGCATCACCAATGTGATTATTAATTTGTACCCGGGCAAAGTTATAATCGGCATCATCATCGAAAGTGATTTTTACTACCGAAAGACCGAACAGTGATGACGAACGAATGCTTACCTTACGCTCGGCCGGATTCATGGCTATTTCGAGCGGGCGGGTAACAAATTTTTCAACCTCCTCGGCACTACGGCCTGGCCATTGGCTAATAATGGTAACCGACGTATTGGTTACATCCGGAAAGGCATCAATAGCTATATTTTTGAAGCTGATATAACCGGCCACGGCCAGCAGCAGCGTAACAAAAAATATAAAGAATTTATTTTTGAGGGCAAATGCCAGAACGGATTTTATAATCTTGTTCATTGCTTTAAATACTTAGGGCGTAAAAAATCAGTCTTTTAACGACTCGTACAGAAATACCTGGCGCGAAGCCACTACCCTGTCGCCGGGTTTTAGTCCGCTGCTGATGTAGGCATACTCATCGGCCTTTTTAGCGATAGTAACCGGCTGTATGCGGGCATGAGCTTTGCCATCAATTACCACTACGTAATACCGATCATTATCGAAAACCAAAGTGCGGGTGTTTACCTTAGGCAAAGTTTCGCCGCTTTGAGATTGCACCTGTACGCTGGCAAACATTTCGGGCTTTAATAAATTACCGGCATTGTTAATTACCACACGCGCCTGCATTACTTTATTATCAGGATCGATAGTACTATAGACTTTATCTATACGGCCCGTAAAAACTTTATCCGGGTAAGACAGCGTGGTGATCTTCACCTCGTCGCCAGTTTTGATAGAAGCAATGTCCGACTCATAAATATTGATCATTGCCCATACGGTTGAAAGGTCGGCCACGGTGAACATATTCTGGTTATTATCAGCCCTTACCTCAGAGTTGCTGGTTACATTTTTTTCGATTACCGTACCTGATATAGGCGATATTACTTCATAACCACCAGCATTACCTTTGTTGATATTAAGTACAGTGCGTGAACGATTAGATTCGGCCTGGGCTTTTTGGTAATCACTGCGGGCAGCTTCTACATCTTTTTCGGATGCCAGGCCGCTTTTATACAAATCCTGAGCTACCTGCAGGTTGCGTTTGGCATTGCGGATGTCGGCATCAGCAGAAATTACATCTTTGGAAAAGCCGGCCATCTCCACACTTTTCATCGTTGCCAGCACCTGGCCTTTGTGCACCACATCGCCCATCTGTACGCGTACATTTTGGGTAATACCACTCACCATCGGGAATATCTTGGCCATTTTGCTATCATCAGCAGTAATTTTACCGCTCAATGAAATCAGGGCGTCGGCATTACCGGCTTTCACGGTATCTACCAGCAGGCTATTTAATAAGGTATCCGTTACCTGAAATTTATCATCTTTAGGCGCCTCATGCGGATGCGACGAGCAGGCACTCAATGCGCCAATACCTATACCCAATGCTGCAATTAATACAGGGTATGAAAATTTATATTTATTGTTCATGACGGGTAATCTTTTTATTGTTTGTTGAAGAATGAGGTTCCGGTTACGTAGTTAAGTTGCTCCAAGGAGTTGGCACGATCCTGTTGCAGGGTATTCAGTTGCAGGGTATTACTTTTATAGGAGTCGTAGAAATCCAGAAACTCCAGTAAGCTGATGTTGCGGCGCTGGTAGTTTTTAAACACCTCATCAATCAGGTGATTAAAATCGGTTTTAAATTTAGGGTCAAAACTGTTAGCCAAACGGTCTAACCGTATAGCACTTTGGTAACTGTTAGCCAGTTGGCTTTGCACCTGATCCTGCTGTAGCTCCAGCTGCGTTTTGCTGGCATCAACCGCAATGCGGGCTTGTTTAATGCCGCCCTGGTTACGGTTAAAGAAAGGCAGCGGCATGGCAATACCTACATAATTGTAATCGCGGATGTAGTTACCCTGCTTATCATAGCCAGCCAGAATAGTAATATCAGGTACAGCGTTGGCTTTTTGCAACCTTAAATTCGTGTTGCTATAGTCAACCGCAGTACGCGCGGCTTTCAGATCGGCCCGGTTGGTATAGGCCGAATCAAGCAGTTGCGGATAAGCAACGCTTTGCAAATTCATGGTTGCAGCTGGATCGGCCTGATAAACGGCAGATACATAAACTTTAGGGTCGGCTTTCAGCAGCAGTTTGAATTCGCTTTGTACATCATCAATGCTGTTTTGCAGGGTGGCTTGCTCTGTTTGCAAGGTGTACAGTTGCGACTGGATACGCAGCACCTCTTTTTGTGCGATATTGCCTTTGGCATATTGCTCCTGAAAAGCTTTTAAAATTTTGCTCAGCGAGCTTATTTCTTCGGCATAAACCTTAGCAGATTGCTGCTGGTAGTAAATCTGGAAAAAATCGGTACGGAGAGTATAGCGCAGGGTACGCAGCAAATCAAAAAACTGGTACTGTGCCAATTGCACATTCAGGTTAGCCAGCTGGATATTTTTATTGCGCTTGCCGGCGGTGGTAATCAGTTGCGATACATCGGCCTGATACTCCTGCCCCTCGTGGCTGGTATCAAAAAACTTTTTGGCAGTTGGGTTATACAAACCATGCTGCAGTTGAATTTCAGGATTATTAAACAGTTTTGCGGTAATTACCTGTGCCTGCGCATCGGCAATGTTATAGCGCTGAGCAATCAGGCTCAGGTTGTTTTTTAAAAACAGATCTTCGGCATCGGGTAATGTAATCCGGAGTGTATCGGTACCAATGGATTGCGCCCGTGCCGCACTGCCCACCATTACGCATACTACCGGTATCAGGGTATAAAACAATGCTCTTATATACTTTGAAAACATAGCTTAATTAATTTTCTTAATCAAAGCTATGTATGCTGCATTAGAGGCGAATTAGGTTCACATTAGAACGGGATTAGGATTTTAATTAACCACTCAATGGGAGAATGTAATGACAAAAGTAGTGCCTGTGCCTGGCGCTGAATGCAGACTGATTGCACCGTTGAACAGCTGCACAATCTTTTCGGTTACGTACAAGCCTATACCGCTACCTGGGTAAGGCTTAGCGCCCGGTGCACGATAGAAGGAAGTAAAGATTTTCCTTTGCTCTTCCGGCGATATGCCAATACCCGAATCCTGAATTTCTAATTGCACGCGTGTATGGTTGGCAACCAGCGTTATTGTTACCGGCTTATTGTCTGAAAACTTAAAGGCATTGCTAATAATGTTATTAATGGCAATTACCAGCAATGATTTATTGGCATTTATAAGCAGGTCATCCGGGTTTTCGGGCAACTGTTTAAAATCGAGTTTAAGGGCGCCTTTGCCTAATTCGGCCGTCCATTGCGCCTGCAACTCCCACAGTAACTCATCAACGGGTACCGGGCTCAGGTTGGCACGGGTATAATCACGGTCGGCACGGGCAATTTCCATCAAAATATTCACCGTATCGCGCAGGCGTTTCGAGTCATTCAACAGACGGTTCAGTATCTGCTGGTACTCATCCACGCTGCGCTGCTGCTGCATGGCCACTTCAATGTCGCCCATTAAACTGGTAACCGGCGTTCGCAACTCGTGCGATGCATTGATTACAAAGGCATGCTGCAAATCGAAAGCATTTTCAAGATGCTCGAGCAGCTTATTGAAGTTCATGGCCAGTTCGCTGATCTCATCTTTACCGTTGCCCTCATCAACCCGTTGACTCAGGTTACTGGCCCTGATGGTTTGCATTTGCTTAATTACCACATGAATGGGTTCCAACGATTTTACCGCAAACCATTTACTGATAAAATACAAGGCCGCCGATACCACTACAAAAAGGATCAGCATAATAATGGTTAAGGTATGCAGTCGCCGCTGGGCTGACAAATCAAAAGCCGATGCCATGATAACGAAATTACCCTGGTTGTCTTTAAAAAAGATACCTATGGTTTGCCGCTCGCCCTCGGCCAGTTGGATTGACTTTTTGCGACGAACTTCTTCAATAATGTTATCGGGCCAGTACTGCTGGTTATCTTTAATGAATGAGGCCTCGTTCTTTTTATCATAAATACGGATCACCTCCTCGGGCAAGCGCTGCAGGTAGCGTTCGCGGATGTAGTTAAGCGAATCCGAACTAATTTCGTCGGCCTTTAGGTAAAGCTGGGCCGCCACCTTTGCCCTGTCTTCCAAACGGTTATAAAAATCAGCATGAAAGTACACCTCAAAGGTAATATAAATGGCTGCCATCAGCACCAGCATTACCCCCGAACTAATGAGGGTAAAATTCATGGACAACCTGTCTTTTATTTTCATGCCGCTTTATCAGCTTTTAATATGTAACCCATGCCTATTACCGTATGTATCAGTTTACTACTAAAACCTTTCTCGATTTTGTTGCGTAGGTAGTTCACATACACATCAATAAAATTGGTACCGGTATCAAACTCAATTCCCCAAACGCGCTCGGCAATATAATCGCGCGAGAGTGTTTTGTTGGGGTTTTTCATGAACAGTTCCAGCAGCGCGTACTCTTTAGCTGTAAGATTGATTTGCTTGCCATCGCGCTCGGCTGTTTTACTCCATAAATCCAGTTTCAGATCGTTGTAAGTAAGTACATGATTCTCTTCCACCTGCTCGGGATGACTGGTGCGGCGCAGCAGGGCTTTGATACGGGCCGTAAGCTCCATAAAGTGAAAAGGCTTGGCCAGGTAATCATCTGCCCCGGCCTGCAAACCGGCCACCTTGTTTTCTACCTCGGCCAGGGCCGTTAGCATCAGGATAGGAATGGTATGGTTAACCTGCCTGATACGTGCACAAAGGTCAACGCCAGATGTATCGGGCAGCATTACATCGAGTATAATGAGGTCGAACTTTTGCGTGGCAAACATTTCCTGCGCTGTGGCGCCGTCAGCCGCAACAATTACAATGTAATTGTGCTCTTCCAGCCCCCAGCGTATAAATGCCGAAACTTTCTCTTCGTCTTCAACCAGCAGAATTTTGTACATATAAGATCAAATATGAAACTTTTACCTAATAAATTTCATACCCAACTTATAATATTAGGTTTGCTGCACAGTATATTTACGCCTTTAGTACCATTTCAAAAAATTTAATAACAATACGGCAAGCCTTATCCGGCAAATTCAGGTTGCCCCGGTTACGATGAACAGATACTCGAAACAAACACGGCTATTACTGGCAGTTGATTGTATCATCTTCGGTTTTGATGGTGAATCGCTGAAGATTTTGCTGATTAAACGCGGATTTAAACCCGAGATTAACAACTGGAGCCTGATGGGCGGTTTTGTGCAGCCCGATGAGAGCGCCGAGCAGGCATCAAACCGTATACTGAAAGAACTTACCGGCCTGGAGGGGGTTTACCTGGAACAACTGCACGTTTATACCGACCCCAGGCGCGACCCTATTGAGCGCACAGCCTCCATTGCCTATTTTGCTTTGATTGATATTAATCGCTACGAAGCCCAGATTAACGAGCATTACCATGCCGAATGGTTTTCATTGAAAAAAGCGCCTCGGCTGGTATTTGACCATGAGCGTATGGTGGAAGAAGCCAAAAAACGGCTGCGTTACAAAGCCGCACTGCATCCTATTTTGTTTGAGTTGCTCCCCAGCAAGTTTACCCTGCCGCAACTGCAAACCCTGTACGAAAGTGTGTTTAATACCACACTCGATAAGCGCAACTTTAGCAAGCGCCTGCTGGCTACCGGACTGCTCATCAAACTATCCTACAAAGACAAAACCAGCAGCAAGCGCGGTGCCTTTTACTACCAGCTGGACATGAAAAATTATTACTCCAAGTTCCAGGCGTTTTTGAATTTAATACCGAATCCGGATAATTTGCTGGGGTGAGGTTAACCTTAATAAGATTAAGGTTTGTATTATAATTTAATATTACTAAAAGCTTCATCCTAAAGTAATAGTATTTGCATTTTAAAATGCAATGTAAGGGGTAGTGTACTAATATTAATCTCTTGCATAGAAAACATAAAAAGCTGTTAGTAAACTAACAGCTTTTTATGTTTTCAGTAATTGTCGAATAATTATTTAAAATGCGTATCGAGTTGCGTAAAATGCAACTCCATTCAATTCATATCCTGGAGGCGCTTGCTGGTTTAAACCGTAGACATAATCAAGGTGAGCATAATATTCGTACATCGGCTGCGGTGAAATACCTGCTGGAGGAAATACTGCATAACCAATAATCCCCTCTAATGTATATTTGGGCCTATCAATCTTATTCATTGAATAATAATGTAGATCATCTTGCACATTAACGTATCTATATACCGCAGAATTAACAGGGCCAATCCCCAACCTGCCTAAATATCCGACAGTCCCTTCATATTCAAACCCATTGGCCCCTGCACCTAACTCATTAGGATTAGTAGTGTAAAAATGCTTACCGTCTGACCTTCTAAAATATTGCAGTATTGGCAAACTACTGCCCTGGGGTTGTTCTGGCTGCAAAGCAGATACGGTCAATATTCTTTTACTTTTTGTTTCAGCATTTGCGGTATCATTATGAAACTTGAAATTTGGATCAAAAAGCTTGGGCACATTTGCATCTCCATTTGAAACGGATATTGCATTAGAATTAGTTTCATTCTCTACATTTGAGCTTTCCTTTTTACAAGCGCTAACTACCGTTGTAAGAATAAGAAATGTGTAAAAGATTTTTTTCATGTTTAAGTTGATTTTAACTATAGCAAAAATATTTTTTCCATTTAATTACAAGGACCTATACTTATTAATTTATGATAAAATTTATATTAAGTACGTGTTTAATACGCCTTGAATTGATTCTGGTATCCTGCATTTAATTGTGATATTATAATTGAAGTATCTTAAGAACAATAGTTACCTTATCGCAAAATCAAAGTTTTATACAACATCTGCATTTTCACTATCATATATTGAGGACATACAGGAAATTGCTTATAAACATTAGAAGGTTCTAAAACTAAAACAGCCCATGCCTAACGCATGAGCTGTAATTTTTGCTATTCTGTACCCCCGACGAGAATCGAACTCATATCTAAAGTTTAGGAAACTTCTATTCTATCCGTTGAACTACAGGGGCGGATTAGATGTACAAATTTGCAAAAATTACCCGAACCTGCAATGTAGATGCGAAATATATTGACGTTGCCTGTTTACTTAAATAGATAATTACACGATGCCCGATATAACCATTAATTATTCCTGGGCCGCCAGTGCTTTATTGTCGCCTATAGGGCTATTATTAAAAAAGAAGTCGCCGCGCTGAACTTGGTATTGCGGAAAAAAGCCAGGCTCTGTTTGGGTACTAACTACCTTTGATACGTAAAATTCGTGCTGGAAAGCTACCGGCTTAACCTCGCTGCCATTTTGGGTGTACAAAGTCAGGTAGCTTTTGAATAGTAACGGCGAATTTTCTTTAGTAAAATCAGCCGTTTTAACATTTGCCTGTACATCACCTACATCGCCAAAAAGTTTAACCTTTTCTTTGTGTAAACTACTTTCGGGAACATGTAACGTTCCCTGCGTCAAATTAAGCGGAACGTTGGCAATCTGGGCGTGTGGGGGCAAAAATGTTATATTCTTAGGTAATTCGGCCACTGCATTTAATGATCCTGAGGTTAAATTAAGGGCCCCAAAAGCCGCACGCCGGTTCCAATTATTGTCATTATAAGTTAAGGCATTGATATTACCATTAATATTTACTTTGTCAGATGCGTAGCTATAAGCTTCATTGCCAACAATAGCAGCCGACCGTTGCCAATCAACATACAGAGGCTTATCCAACTTATTATAAACTTTTATACTAATTGGGGCATTGTTCCCATAAAAAGAGTAGGATATCTTCACCGAGTCGTTCTCGAAGTAAAAAACCCCCGTCTTATCATCTTTGATACTGTTCGTACTGCTGATGGTACTGATTTGATAAGTGCTGCATGAGGCAACAAGCGAGGTCACTGCAGCAAGGATGGGTAGAAGCAGTTTTTTCATGGTAATAGGTTTGTGGTTTGCTTTTTAATGCAAAATAGTAAAAGGCTGACTTGATATTTTGTAAAAGGTTTAATACCAAGTCAGCTTTTTTTTTACCGCACTACCGCACCGCTTGGCATGGCTGCTACCGGCGATACGAAGGTGAGCTCACCTTCGGCATTTTCGGCCATAAGTATCATGCCCTGTGACAGGATGCCTTTGATTTCGCGCGGCTCCAGGTTTACCAGGATGCTTACCTGTTGGCCAATTATAGCGTCAGGTTCAAAGTGCTCGGCAATGCCCGATACCACGGTACGCTGATCAATACCGGTATCAATGGTAAGCTTTAACAACTTTTTGGTTTTAGCAACCTTCTCGGCAGTTAGTATGGTACCGATGCGGATATCCATCGCTGCAAACTGCTCAAAATTGATATTTTCTTTGGCCGGTGTAACCGGTGCGGCTGCTTCGCTTTCTTGTACTGCCACTTCTATTGCTTGTTTTTTATTAATCAATTTCTGAATTTGTTTTTCAATCACTTCTTCTTCCAACTTCTCAAACAGTAATGTTGCTGCATTCAGCTGATGCCCATTGGTAAACACCACTTCTTCATCAAAGTGGATAGTTTGCGCTGGCCAATTCAGCATGTTTAGTATTTTGGTTACCGTGTTGGGCAGAAAAGGCTGCAGGCCGGTGGCGATATGACCAATAAGCACCAAACAGTTGTGCAGGGCCTCGCGGGCCGCCTCTGGGTCTGTTTTGATAGTTTTCCACGGCTCCTTTTCGGTCAGGTAACGGTTACCCAGGCGGGCCATATCCATTACCACCTGTTGTGCCTGGCGGAATTTGTAACTTTCAAAACTTTGTTCCAGTTCGTTGTACAGTTTGTTTACTTCCACTTTAACACCTTCATCCGTCAATGTTAATTTATCAGCGCTGGTTTCAACCTTACCGTCAAAAAACTTGTGCATTAATATCATTACCCGGTTTACCAGGTTACCCAAAATAGCTACCAGTTCGTTATTCACGCGGGCCTGGTAATCTTTCCAGGTAAATTCACTGTCGCTGGTTTCGGGTGCAATGGCGGTTAGGTAGTAGCGCAGCTCGTCTACCCTATCTGGAAAATCCTCCAGGTACTCGTGCATCTCAATGCTCCAACCCCGGCTTGTAGACATTTTGTCGCCCTCCAGGTTCATAAACTCATTGGCTGGCACGTTTTCGGGCAATACAAACTCACCATGCGCTTTCAGCATAGCCGGGAATACGATGCAATGGAAAACAATATTATCCTTACCAATAAAATGCACCAGCTTGCTTTCCTTATCCTGCCAGTACAGCTTCCAATCCTTGCCGTTATCTATAGCCCACTGCTTGGTGGCTGATATATAACCGATAGGCGCATCAAACCAAACATACAGCACTTTGCCATCGGCACCGGCGACAGGTACTTTTATACCCCAGTCCAAATCGCGGGTTACGGCGCGGGGTTGCAAACCGCCGTCAATCCAGCTTTTGCACTGGCCGTAAACATTGGCTTTCCAATCGTGCGCATGGCCTTGCAATATCCATTCGCGCAGCCAGCCTTCATATTTATCTAAAGGCAAATACCAGTGCTTGGTTGGGCGCAGTATCGGTTTATTACCGCTCAGGGTTGATCGCGGATCGATCAATTCCTCGGGGCTTAACGAGGTACCGCACTTTTCGCACTGGTCGCCATAGGCATTCTCGTTGGCGCAAACGGGGCAGGTACCTACAATATAACGGTCGGCCAGAAACGCGCCGGCTTCTTCATCATAGTACTGCTCCGATTCTTTCTCTATAAAGTCGCCTTTATCGTTCAATACCGTGAAGAAGTCCTGCGCGGTTTGGTGATGAATAGGCTCGCTGGTACGGTGATAGATATCGAATGAAATATTCAGTTTATTGAAACAGTATTTAATCAGCTCATGATATTTATCAATAATGGCACGGGGCGTGGTACCTTCTTTCATGGCCTGGTTGGCAATGGCGGTACCATGCTCGTCCGATCCGCACACAAATACTACATCGCGGCGTTTTAAGCGCAGGTAACGTACATATAAATCAGCCGGAATGTAAGCGCCGGCCAGGTGGCCAATATGTTTAGGTCCGTTGGCATAAGGTAATGCCGCAGTTATGGTATATCGTTTATACTTTTGCGTTTCCAAAATATCTGTAAGCTTTTATATTTTAGCAAAGATAAGTCAAATATGAGCATAACTCCCCCATATCTTCAAAAAGGTGATCGCGTGGCGATTGTATGTCCGGCCAAAAAGTTACCCAAACCTATGGACGATGCCGTTCGCCTGCTGCAGAGCTGGGGGCTGGAAGTGATATTGGGCGAAACCGTTACAGCCGGCTACCACCAATTTGCCGGTGATGACACCCTGCGTGCCGCCGACCTGCAACGCTTTGTGGATGACGACAGCATTAAGGCCATTTTTGCTGCCCGCGGCGGTTACGGCACTGTGCGAATTATTGACCAGGTAGCTTTTAGCCAACTGGCCACGCACCCAAAATGGCTCGTTGGCTTTAGTGATATTACCGTGCTGCACGCCCACTTGTACAGCAATTACCAGCTTTGCACCATACATGGGCAAATGCCCATCAATATCCCTGACGCAACCGCTACTTCGGTTGAAACGCTGCGCCAAGCATTGTTTGGCGAACCATTGCAATATACCATTACGTCTCACCAACTAAACCGGCAGGGAACAGCCCAAGGCCCCCTGATAGGCGGCAACTTGGCCATACTGGTATCCATAGCTGGCTCGGTATCCGATTATAATTACAGCGGTAAAATACTATTTATTGAGGATGTGGGCGAATACCTGTACGCAATTGACCGCATGCTGTATATGCTGAAACGTGCCGGCAAACTTAAAAACCTGGCGGGCCTCATTGTGGGCGGCTTTACGGATTTAAAGGATAATGATATACCGTTCGGACAAACTGCGGAAGAAATTATCAGGAATGCAGTTGAGGAGTATGATTATCCGGTTTGCTTTAACTTCCCGGCGGGGCATGTGGCGGATAATTGGGCGATGGTGTTTGGGGGAAATATCCGGTTGACGATCAATGATGAGCAAACCGTCATTTCAAGTATTTAAGATACCTGTATTAATGAAAAAAACCGGCTTTGTTAAGCCGGTTTTTTTCATTAATACAAGTTACGGATTTTGAACGATCTTAGGATTCGAAGTTATTTCGTTTTGTGGTATTAACCATTCCCACTGTGGATCTCCTTTAGGAATTTCAAGCACTTTGGCAACTGTTGTTACATGATTAGCTCCATTGCGATTTAATGCTAAGTCTAAACGTTTTAAATCGAAGAACCGGAAACCTTCTCCCCAAAGCTCCACACGACGCTGAGTCATAATTTCATCAATTAACGCAGCACCTGTATTTGTTGACTTCACATAACTTGCATCACGATTTTTTGCTAATGTATACAAGGCATCTTGTGCTAACACATCTTTACCTTGGCGCGCATTAGACTCAGCCTCAATCAAATACATCTCTCCAGCACGCATAAAGGTTAAGTCTCCATAGCTATTTGCTGCGCTGTTAGCTAAAAACTTTCTGTTCATATATGGAAATCTTGATCCATTAGGAGGGACAGGAAATGTTGCATCAGTACCTGTTGGATCCCATAGTTTTTTTCTTACATCAGTAGCGCTGATTCTCTCGTATAATGCTGAATTTATACATTTAGGATTACTACGAATATTAGTAGAGTTGAAGTTTACCGACATGTACGCGAAGAAAGAATAGAAATAGGTGGTTTGGTCAGAGATCTGAGTTATACCCCACATCCACTCTGTATTCGACAAATTATTGAAGCCAGCCATGTAATCAGCATTAGACATTAATGATAAGCCAGTTCTTGCCAATGCTGCATAAGCAGCGGCGGTAGCATAATCCTGCTGAGTTAACGCCACTCTTGCTTTAAGCCCTTGCGCTACATTTAAATTAATGTGTGATTTAGTAGTTCTGGCAGATGCACCTGTTAAATTAGTTATAGCAGCATCTAAATCGGCATTAATTTGTTTGTAAACATCTTCAACAGTAGCACGTGGTTGAGGCTCAACAGAAGTAGTAGCTACTAAAGGAACACCTAACTGCGTGTTGTTACCACCAGCAACATAACGTTTTCCATAAAGTTGAACTAATTTAAAGTGACAAAAAGCACGAATCGCCAAAGCTTCGCCTTTGATCGCCTTTTTGTCAGCATCAGGACCAGTTGCAGCATCAATATTTTCCAATATCTGGTTAGTGTTACCTATCAAACGATAATAGTAACGGTATACAAAGTAATCCTGACTCGAGTTTACAGTACGGTGCATTAGCCACTGATAGGAATCTACAAACCAGTTGTTACCTGTTGTTGGAAAAACCAAGTCTTCACCCAATAAATCAGCGTCTATCATTACGGAGCTTTCACCACCTTCATTCTGATTGGAATACTGTGAGTACATTAACCGGTAAATGCCATTAAGAACACCATAAGCATTAGCAGTGGTACTAAATACCACATCTTTATTATACTGATCGGTAGGAGCAGTATTTAAGTAATCCTTCTTGCATGATGACAATGCCAGTGAAGCAATTGCAACAGCACAAAAACTATATATATATTTCTTCATTTTATTCTCTATTATAAAGTAACGTTTAATCCCAAACTTAAAATGCGTGAAGGCACAAAAGCGTTAGTTACACTACCTATCACGGCAGTATTTGTGGTATAAGCCTGTGATGGATCAAAACCTTTTCTTGCTGAGATCAGGTACAGGTTTTCACCGCTTACAAAAACGCGGGCATTTTTAACACTAATTTTTGACAACAGCTTGTTTGGTAAATTATACGACATTGATGCATTTCTGAAATACAGATAAGATGCATTAGTTAACCAGCGACTTGATGCTGCATACAAGTTAGCAGCATTGCCCTGATCAAGTCTTGGAAATTCGGTAACATCACCAGCTTTTTGCCAGCTCTTTAACGCATCCACATGCAATGCTGACCCGTAGCTACTAACACTCATCAAAGAAGCATAGTTAGAATCATAAATTTTGCCCCCTAATGAATAGTTAACTAAGAATGAGAAGTCGAAGTTTTTGTAGCGGAAACTGTTGCTCAATGAACCAAATACTTTTGGAACAGATGATTCACCAACATACATCAGTTTGGCATTACTTGCAGATGTAGTATAGCTTACACCATTAACAGTTCTTACAGTGCTTCCAGTTAAACCATCATTAGGGATATATAAAGAAGAACCATCAGATGGATCTACGCCTGAGAAGGAGCGGGTATAGAAATCATAAATAGAATGACCTTCAGATAGCTTTCTAGTACCAGAAACGATCTCTTTTTGTGCATCCGGCATCTTGGTGATCCTGTTTTTTAACGTTGAGGCATTTAAGTTAATACTCCATGTGAAGTTTTTGGTCCTGACAGGATCGCCACCCAAGTTAACCTCAAAACCTCTATTATACATAGTACCAACATTTTGCCATTGTGCTGTTACACCATTTGATACTGGAAGTGGTACAGAGAATAGCAGGTTTGATGAGCGACGGTCATAGTATTCAACACTACCGGTAATACGGTTTTTGAAGAAACCAAATTCTACAGCTAAATCAAGTTGCTTGTTAACCTCCCACTGTAGATTTGGATTACCTGCAGTAGTTTGCTGAGAGAAGCCTGACTCATAAGCATTGTTATTGATGTCATATAGAGCCTGATACAAATAGTACGCTTGAGAGCCGTTAGAATAAAGTGTTTGATAGTTACCTACAGTACCATAGCTTGTGCGCAATTTTAATAAATCAATCCAGGTGTATGATTTCAGAAAATCTTCACGGTCAACTCTCCAGCCTAAACCCACTGAACCAAAAGTTCCCCAACGCACATTTTCAGCAAACCTTGATGTAGCATCACGACGGATAGAAGCAGAGAACAGGTATTTTTGATCATAATCATAATTTACCCTTGAAAAGTAACCTTCGGAACGATCTCTGTCTTTATAAGATGTTAAATTACTAGTTGTGGTATAGTTAACCAGTTCAGTATTACCGCCAACTACTAAAGTATTACGGCTACCGCTTAATACATCATATAAACGTGAGTAATTCTCATGGCCAACCAATACATCAAAATTATGTTTGTTGAATGTTTGGCTATAATTTAATATCTGATTCAGGTTGTATGTTGTTGTTAAGGTGGTAGTTCTTGTTGAACGGCCAGCCGGAGCACCATCACCAACTATAGGGTTATCAAATGATGAACCATAGTTAGAGCTGTAATCAGCACTTAGGTTTGTAGTAAATTTAAAATGCTTAAGGAATGAAACCTCGCCGTAGGTACGTACACTGAATAGATTACGTTTAAATAAGTTATCATTTAATAATGTTTCCTGCAAAATATGACGACCAGGACTGGCACCACTCGCACGAGAGGGCACACCTAAAGCTGTTAATCCACCTAAGTCATAAACCGGAGAACCGTCAGCATTGTATAAAGACGCTCCTGTTGCTGGGTCATGTGCATAAACGTTATATATCGGACCAATGTTACGTGCAAAAAAGATCGGATTTACATAAGAGGTACCGCCATCAGTGGCAGGAGACTGGTTAGATTGAGTAGAAGTACCGGTGAAGTTCAAACCTGTTCTAAACCATTTAGTGGCTTGTGTATTAATATTCAAACGAGCGTTTAAACGAGAGAAATCTGTCTTCAGCAGGTAGCCTTTTTCATTAGTATAACCCAATGAAGCATAATAGTCGGTTTTATCAGTTGCTCCGCTATATGACAAGCTATAGTCTTGACGTGCTGCAGTACGCTCTAATGGTTTATACCAATCCAAATCATTATATCTCAATTGTGCGTTCGGATTAATGTTACCGTTTACATCTACGATTTGTGTACCTGATACGTTGAACGGATTGTTGCTTTGTTTGTACACACCGCCCGAAACTAAAGAACCCAGCGTTTGAGAGATATCTAAGTAAGTCTTGCCATTCAAAACTTGCAGGTTATTAGTATTACGCGTACCTAAGCCAGAAGCTAACATACTTGCTTGTTCAAGGTTTAATCCTGAATTAGCTGCGTAAAAGATGCTGTTACGATATGCTTGCCACTCTAATGGATAGTACTGATAAGCATTAACGCGATCATACTCAGGAACACCACGGCGACTAACACCTGTAGTCGCTTTAACCGATAGTTGTCCTATACCTTTTTTACCTTTTTTGGTAGTGATGATAATTACGCCATTTGCTGCCTTAGCACCATACAGCGATGTCGAAGATGCATCTTTCAATACCGACATATTTTCTATATCCTCAGAATTAATATTAGATATAGAACCTTCATATTGCACACCATCCACAATAATTAATGGATCATTTGAGGCATTTACAGAACCAAAACCACGGATACGAATAGTAGGCGAAGCACCAGGCTGCCCACTTGAAGTATTTACTTGAATACCAGGTGCAGCACCAGCCAAAGCGTTTAGCGGGTTGGCTACTTGGCGATTTTGCAAGTCTTTAGCGCTGATTGAGGCTGCAGAACCAACAAAGGTTTCACGTTTTGCTGTACCATAAGGAACCACAACAACTTCATTTAATTGATTCTGAGCAGGAATAAGAACTAGGTTAATTACCGGCTTGGCAACCTGCTCTGAGGTAATAAAGCCAATGAATGAGAATACAATAGTTGCGTTACCTGAAGGTACTGTTATAGAGTACTTACCATCAGCATTAGTTTGCGTACCTGTTCTTGCCCCTTTAATGGTTACGCTAACACCTGCGAGCGGCTGTCCGTCATCTTTTCCGGTAATTCTACCGGTTACTGTTTGGCTTTGTGCATAGGCTTGGGAACCCAGCAACATCAAAACCCATAAGAAATTGAGTAAAATTTTCTTCATGCGTTATAGTTTAATTAATAAGTGCCACAATTTATAGGTTACAATCGAAATAACCAAAAACAAATCCAATAAAACTTACATTTTCTTCGTTTTTATCTAATAAATAACGCTTAAAAATGAAAAAGTCTCAACTCCAATAGGATTTTGTTAAAATAATTATTATTTCAGGCAAAAAGGTATCAATTCACCTTTTAAGGAGTAAAAAAAGGAAAGACAACCGCATAAATACTTTCATTTCATGAAGAAAGTACGCTAAAAGTTAGATATAGAAGAAAACTGAACTAAAACATATCTTTTAGCAAAGACTTAGTTTCAAAACCATCACATTCCGCGCCAATATCCTGCAACTTACTTTAGTAAGCGGCAGAAAGCTGTTATTCAATTTTAATAGTAGAGATTTGAAATATACGGACAAGTGAAAAAAAAGCAAAATAATTTTTCACTTTTTTTCACTATAATAATTTTTTAGAAATTCTTGCTGTCAGTCCGTTTAACAAAAACTTATACAAGTAATAGATTACTCTTAATAAGCCTCGGCTATAAACAAGCAGGGTTCGCTAAACTGAATTTTGAAAAACCCATCGCGTGTGGTTTTGTATTGGTTATGGGTTAACGGTGCCAAGCCCTCTTCCAGCATTTCTACTTCGGGACCAACAATTTCTATTATCTCATTGGCCGGCTTCCATTTACTGAAGCCTGATGCAATGGGGTATATTTTCTTCTGGTCAAAGAATACGACAAAGTCTATTTGCCCGGCGTAAGTCTGATAAGTGTTCAAATCAAATTCATCGGCAATAATATTTACTGCCGGGTATCCTTGTGAAATTAAGAAATGCAACCCGGTTTGAAGCAATGGCCAACCGTCATTCACTATCACCCTAACATCCGATTGTGATATTACCATGCCTTCGTCGGCAATTACATAATCAATTTTAATATCATAAACATCAAGCTGCTCGGCAATAGCAGGCGGCGCAATTACCGTTGGGCTCCATTCCAGCAACTGCCCCAACTCATCGTCGGTGATGTGTTCCAGACTAAGTACCAACAATGCAGGTTCCTGCTTTTCACGAACTACGTGATGTGACGACATAAGGTTTTGATCTAATTTATAACAATCATACAACTGCACTATTAACGCAGTTGTATATGGCAAATGTATAAACAAGCAACAACTTACTTACAACTACAAGGATATACAAATGCAAAAAAGGCCGAAGCATTACTGCTTCGGCCTTTTATTCTTGATTAAAACTTTACTTTTTCAGAACCTCCGTAATAGGTTGCCCTATACAGCCATTGGGTGCTTGTATATGCAACAGCGCAGCAATGGTGGCTGATATATCCGTCATGTGTGTTTCACGATCCAAACTACCGTGTTTAACGCCCCAGCCCATAAACACCAGCGGAATATGCGCATCATAAGGATTCCAGGTACCGTGAGTAGTTCCAGTTAAGCCGCCTGAAAACCATCCCGGTTTCAGGATGATTTGTATAACGCCGCTATGCTCCGGGTTGTATCCATTAATAATACGGGTACGTAAGGCATCCGGAATATTGGCCGCCTGTACTTTTTGCATATCCACAGCGTAAGCTATAGTGGGTTGCGTTTGAAGCCATTTAATACAATCGTACTTGAGAGCCTCTTCATTCAATCCTTTGTTTTTAATGGCTGTATTATCAAAATTAACCTGGTAGTTATCCATGCTAATCACCAGCGACTTTACATTGTATTTATCTTCCAGCATTTTATTCAGGTCGCGCTGGGTGTTACCTGCGCTCCATACGCCGGCCGGTATATTATGATCCTGCAAAAAGGCCGGGTTGTGTGCAGCACCATGATCGGCTGATAAAAATACGGTATATGCACCTTTACCAACTTTAGCATCCAAGTAATTAAAAAATTCGGCCAGATCACGATCCAGGCGCAAGTAGGTATCCTCAACCTCAATAGAGTTAGGACCAAACTGGTGACCAACATAATCGGTAGATGATAAACTGACCGCCAAAAAATCGGTTACGGTGTTTTTTCCCAGTTGTTCGTTATCTAAGGCTGCTTTAGCCATATCCAGCGTCATGGTATTACCATACGGTGTTGAACGGATAAGACTCGGATTACCTTTATAATATTCTGAAGTTTTAACCGGCATAGTTGGCGCATCTGCTCCTCTGAATTTACCTTCATGGCGGTTATTATCCGCCTCGCTTTGCAGGTAGGTATTAATCGGGTACAAGGTGTTCCAATCCTGCTTCAAGTATTTTTCGGCCAGCTTCTGATCATTCACTCTTTTTACCCAGGCAGGCAAATCCGTCATATAATAGGTACTGGATATCCAGCTGCTGTTGGCATCATCGTACCAGTAGGCAGCATTAGCTGTGTGCCCGGCAGGCAAAATTCCGCCGCGGTCTTTCAATGCAATACCGATCACTTTTGAACGGAAGTTGGTTGCCAAACGCAACTCATCAGTAACTGTGCTTACCAGCATATTGCGTGGCGACATCTGGCCAGCCTTCGATGTGCTACCTACAGCCCTTACGGTAGTATCTTCGGCACAGTACATACTTTTGCCGGTAGCCTGCACAATAAAATCATTCCCTGCAATACCATGTATAGCCGGTACCGAACCGGTATAAATACAGGTGTGCCCGGCTGCGGTTACGGTTGGAATGTAATCAATATTGGTGTTTTCGCAGGTAAAGCCCTCGTTAAGCATACGCTTAAAGCCGCCCGTTTGGTAGCGATCATAATAACGGTACAGATAATCCCACCGCATTTGATCTACCACAATACCCACCACCAATTTAGGCCGGGGCAAAGCAGTGCTGCTTGCTACTGTTGTTGTTTTTACTTTTTGTGCTGATGACAATAAAGGTACGATAGCTATACCTATCGAAATCCAATTCCTTAATTTCATTCTACTGATTTTAAAGTGCCAAATATCAGCAATGTAAATCAGAGGTTATGTGATTTTTTTGTTATCTAAAACCTAAAAAGCAGCATTACTGCTGCTTTTTAGGTTTTAGGGCCGTGGTATCTTGCACGGGTTTTGCTTTTACCGAATCTTTAGCAGCTGGTTTTACTGCAATAGAATCCTTTACTGCCGGGGCTTTTGTTGCTGTTGAATCTTTAAGTGCAGGCTTACCCTTTGTTTGGGCTGGAGGTTTAACAACCGGCAACTTACCTTTAGGGGTAGCTTTTTTCACCACAGGCTTTTGCGGCTTAGGATGAATAACCTCCTCTTTAGATGCCGGCCGCTCTTTTGGCTTCCACTTAAAGTTTTTGAGCAACTTATCCTCATCCTTCACTTTGGGTATTGGTATTACGTGATCTTCTACCTTGGTATACTTGGTTACGTTAATGGCCTTATTATCCCTAAAGTTTACGCGTATGCGGCTACTTACAGATCTCGTCAGGTGATTGATCTGTATACTGTCCCGGTCATAATATATAGTTTCGGCATTGCCGTCCACAAACATGCGCTGCAATTTACTATCCACAAAAAAGCCGCGCATCTTTTTACCAGCTACCTGGTTAAAGTTCACCGAGTCGGCTTTATCAATATTCACAATCAGTGCCGACGGGAATATATCCATATTGTCGAGCTTTTTATTTTTTAGCTGCAAGTAAATAGTATCTCCCGATAGCTGCGAGTTCTGTGTCCAGAACATGGGCTCCACATAGCAACGCATAGTCGAATCACTGTAGCTGTAAAACATCGAATCGGACTTGGCCTGCAAATCTGACTTGAAAATTTTAACATGATGATATGCACTCAGTATACGTATCCGTGAAGTATCGCTCAATTCAAACTTGCGCGTCATGTAAACTGAATCGGGCTTTAAGTTTTTAGGCGGTGCTTTTACAGCCGGCTTTTTAGCCGCTAAGGCAGCTTTAGCTTTTTGGGTTGTATCAACCGGCTTAGGTTTAGGCGCACCAAAAAAGTTGCGCCGCAAAAAGCTGGTATCTTTAGGTATACCTGCAAAAGGTGCCATAATCAGATGCTTTGAGGTTGACATCGGTACCTTTTTAAGTTCGGCAGCCCGGGCAATGGCAGCTGTATCCTTAATATGTGCGGTACGCATGCGCTCCTGCAGTTCTTTTAGTTTTTTATATACCAGTATCTGGGTTTCCAGTGTATCGGCGGCAATAAATATCGAGTCGCGCTTTACTTTTTGCGGCTTTTCTGCAGGTACATTAACTTTAGCGCTATCCGTAGCAGCCATAATGGGCTTATCAGCATTATCAGGCACCTTTTTTAAGGGCACAGTATTAGGTGGTGCATTTTTAATCGTCACCTTCTTTTCTTTCTTCGCTTTTGGAGCCGGCGTAGCTTCAGCAGTATCTTTTTTAGTCGTGTCGCGGTTTTCGGTTACTATTATTACGTAGGCATTTTGGGTAACAACGGCCCGCTCCTCACTCTTATAATAGGTACCCAAATCACCTTTCAGGGTAATTTTCTGTTCTTCATCGTTAAAAGTGATATTCTTTACAGCGCGACCATAACCTTTCAGGCGGTCATAAAACAAGCTATCACCTTTAAGCGATTTGGTGCCTTGGGTATACAAGTTCTTCTTTCCGAAAAATGCCTGCTCTGTAATTGTGTTATAATTACCGTTTTCCGTATACAGCGTGTCTTTATCCGTTTTACCCAAAATGCGCGTTGGGCCATAAAAGAAAGCTATGCGCGAGCCGGAGTTATACCGCAATGTATCTGTTTTAATAACAGCATCGTTAGTAGTAAGCACTACATTGTAACGAAAATAGGAATCGCGGGAGTTGGCAAAGTAATATCCGTTTTGACTTACCAGCGTATTGGTTTTATTAATAAGCTTACCACCGCCGGTATACGTACCTATACGGGTTGCCGTATTATAGGTAAGATAATTGGTTGACAAGGTCGCATCTTTATCCACCATACGTACATTGTCTGTAAGTATGGCAAGGTGTGTATTGCCATTATAATTTAACTTATCAGCGTATACATTTAAGGTATCGCCTTGGTTGATGGTTACATGCCCAAAAGCATCGCACGTATTTTGTGCTTTGTACAAGTAACCACTGTCACAGGTAAGCACGGTGTTTTCATGCTTAAAAACACCTTTATATATTTTAATTATATTAACACCATTACGTGTAAAACCCTGACTACCTTTTGAGCTTAATATTTCAAGCTGGCTCTTTTTCTGGCCAAAAACGGTCAGTACGTTTAACAACAAAATACAGAATACGAGACATTTCCTCACGCTGCAAAATTAGTTTTTTGGTTGCGGTTATTAAATTAAATAATTTTGGCCATGCTGCCGGTTGATCGCTTTAACAGTTTTATACAACAACACCAATTGCTTGACCAGCAAAGCCGCATACTGGCCGCCGTTAGCGGCGGTATGGATTCGGTATTAATGGTCCACTTGCTTAGAGCGGCCGGATATACCTTTGGTTTAGCCCACTGTAATTTTCAGTTACGGGGAAGCGAAGCCGATGCCGACCAGCAGTTTTGCCGGCAACTGGCCGAAACCATGCAGGTGCCGTTTTATACTGTTAACTTTGATACTGGCGCTTATGCCCGCGAACATCGCATATCTATCCAGATGGCTGCGCGCGAATTGCGCTACCAATGGTTTGAACAGACAAGGCAACTACATCAGTATGATGCCATTACGCTGGCTCATCACCAAAACGATACAATTGAAACTATATTGCTGAATCTTACCCGTGGCACCGGTATTGCCGGTTTGCATGGTATTATGCCTAAAAACGGCAACCTGGTAAGGCCCCTCCTGTTTTTAACACGGCAAGAGGTAGCAGATATGATCGCACAGAATGCATTACCTTACGTTGAGGACAGCTCAAACGCCTCTACCAAGTATGCCCGCAATAAAATACGGCATGACGTAGTTCCGAAGCTGCGTGAACTTAACCCTAATCTGGAAGCTACTTTTCAACGCAATCTGAATCATTTCAAGGAGTTGGAAGTATTGCTGAATGCACAGTTAGTTACCCTACGCAATAAGCTACTCTTACCAATTGGCAACGAAATTCATATTGCAATTAACGAGGTAAAGCAACTGCACCCACAACATTTGCTGCTGCATGGCTTGCTTAAAGCCTATGGCTTTAATGAAACAACAGTTGATGATGTGATCAGCGCCCTTTCCAAACATGCCGGACGGCGTTTTGAATCACTGCACTATAGTTTACTGCTGGACAGGGAATCATTAATACTGGCTCCAAAAACACCTCCCCAAGTCGCAGCTGTATCTTTAAGCGAAAGCACCCAAGAAGTAATTTTTCATAATTACACCTTACGCATCAGCACCAGTATTGATACTGTGCTAAAGCCTGACCCAATGGTGGCAATGGTTGATGCCGGCCTGCTCACTTACCCGCTTACTTTGCGTACATGGCAACAAGGCGATTATTTTATCCCTCTGGGCATGCCGCACCGCAAGAAATTGAGCGACTTTTTCGTTAATCAAAAAATCCCCTTACTACACAAATCGCAGGTTCCGTTGTTGGTAAACGGCAACGGCGATGTGATATGGGTGGGCGGCTACCGGCTTGATAACCGTTACAAGGTAACGCCGCAAACTAAAAAAGTTGCTATATTCGAACTATTAAAATCATGACAGCTACTAAACCGGTGTTTACCGAGAAACAATATTTAGGCCGCGAATGGATTCCGGTAACCATCAGGCTTGTACTGGCCATGATTTGCTTTGCGCTCTATTTTTTCACAGATTATGAGATTGATCGCAACGCAGATTTGCTGGCTGTAGCAGGTTTCGGTATCATTATTATTTCCATCATAATGGGCTTCTTGCTGCATTTCAGAACGCGGGTAATGAATAAAAGCATTTTACTAGATGGCTTATGGACAACCCGCCTGGTAAAAATTGACTTGAACAGCATTGTTAAAGTTGAAAAAGGCGACTACAGCCGCTACTTTTTTAACAATCCGGTATACAACCTGCACCGCAAGGGCACCATCCGGTTTTTTACTGCAGGTAACTGCGCCGTTCACCTTACTGATCGCGACGGCCTGGTATACATCATTGGCTCGCAACGCATGGAGGAGCTGATGCGGGCTATAGAAAGTGAAATGAACAGCTAAATCTTGTTCTTGATATACTAAACCGTTATATGGAACCGGCATAAATACTGGTAATAAAAAAGCCGCTTTATTTACAAAGCGGCTTTTTTATTAAAACAATTATTTAGTATATGGAAAGTTCCTGGCTAACTTTCTCATTTGTCTTTCCATTATATCATCTGTGGAAGACATTAAACTTTCATTCATTCTTTTGGTATAACGCCATAATAGCTCCCCGTCTGCGCCGTCTGCAATCTGGATAGTAATGCCACCCTCACCGGTTTTTCCGCCTAAGCCTCCGAATAATGCTGCGGTTACAATTGCGCCAGCCTCTGTTTTGGTACTTTGTTGTTCATAATTACCAAATATTACCGCATCAACACCTAATGCTTTGGCAATTTCATCTTTGGTATGTACATCTAAACTATCCATAATTTTATTTTTTTTCAGAAGCACATTCGTTTTTTCCACATCCTGGAAACTAACACTGTAATTATCTGCTTTACGCAACAGGTAGGTAAACATTCCGGATTGTACTGCCTTTCCTAATTGCAATTCCTGGTCTTTGTTAGCGGCAGCATCAAAATTTTTAGGTGGCCTTTTATAAGTAATCCGTGCGGTAAAAGGCAAAATAGCTACAAGCTTATGCTTTTTAATAGCTTCAACAAGTTTAGGGCTTTCAAAGATCTGCTTGGTAGTTTCAAACTGTGCAGAAGCACTTAGCGCAATAAAACAAATTGTGATAATAAGTAAGGTTTTCTTCATATTATTTTTTTTGCAAAAATAACATTTTCTTACTCTTTGATATTATGCGATGGTGTAATAATACCTGTATTATAAAGAAAACGGGCTGTATTCTATATTCAATACAGCCCGTTTTCTTTATGAGAAATACTACTACTTATTATAAGTTAATCATAAGCTTATTTCTTCAAACCTATCTCGCGCAGGCGCTCATCCAGATACTCGCCGGCAGTCATGTCGCTGTACAATTTTGGATGCTGCTCATCAATGCATGATTCCAAACTGGTCAGATCCATAGCTGATTTTGGGTGCAGGAAGAAAGGTACCGAGAAACGCGACTCTTTCATCAGCTCACGCGGCGGGTTTACCACACGGTGTGTAGTTGATTTCAGTTTGTTGTTGGTTAAACGCTGCAGCATATCACCAACGTTTACCACCACATCTTCGCCATGTGCTTTGATAGGGAACCACTCGTTTTCGCGGGTTAATACTTCCAAACCATCGGCGCTGGCACCAATTAGTAAGGTAATCAGATTGATGTCCTCATGTGCACCGGCACGTACCGCATCAGCCGGAACTGAATCCGGATCCTGGATAGGGAAATAATGCAGGGTGCGCAAAATAGAATTACCATTGTGAACCTTATCATCAAAATAGTTTTGAGGCAGGTTCAGGTAAACAGCAATCGCTTCCAATAATAATTTACCGGCAGCTTCCAGCTTTTGATAAATTTCGCGGGTTACGGTATTAAATTCAGGCAGTTCATCAACATATACGTTTTCGGGATACTGATCTTTAACCGGGTCATTGTCGGTTACGGTTTGGCCAATTTGCCAAAACTCTTTCAAATCGGGCACCTTAAACCCTTTTGCAGTTTCTTTACCCTTGCTGGTATAGCCACGCTGACCCGCCAGTTCAGGCTTTTCGTATTTGAGTTTTACATCCTCGGGCAGGGCAAACAAGGCTTTTACCTGCTCATACAACTTATCAATCAACTCCTTGCTTAAACCATGGTTGGTGATGGTTACAAAGCCCGTTTCATTGAAGGCCTTACCAATATCGTCCGAAAACTTTTTACGGCTTTCGGCATCACCATTTACATAGGTATTTAAATCGAGCCGTGGAATATTTACAGTACTCATAAAAAATGCTTTTTATAAAATTGGGTAAAATTATTTAATTCAGGATACATCATGGCAGAGATGCAGAAAATTTCTTTTCTGATACACCGTTCTAAATAACAAATCTGCGATAAAACAATTAACTGATATTAAACGATTTTGCTTGGCGCAAGTCTGAATAATATATAACCAATAATAATGAAACCTATATTCAATATACTTAAACTATACAGCCTGGCATTACTGATGCTGCTGGCCGTACAGCACAAAGCCGCCGCTCAGGATTATGACGATGGCGGACCGGTAACTTTCCAGGAGTTTTACGATGCCCTGGAACCCTACGGTGTATGGGTTGATGACCCGCAATACGGCAGCGTATGGGTACCCGATGTAGATGAAGACTTTAAACCTTACGCCACCAATGGGCATTGGGTAGTAACCGATTATGGCAATACCTGGGTATCTGACTATGATTGGGGCTGGGCGCCTTTCCATTACGGCCGCTGGCGCTTTGATGATTACTATGGATGGGAATGGATACCCGATTATGAATGGGGACCAGCCTGGGTAAACTGGCGAGAAGGTGATGGCTACTACGGCTGGGCGCCGCTTGAACCAGGTATAAGCATTAACGCCTCATTTGGCGGCGGGTATAACGCGCCCGACTTTTACTGGGTGTTTGCCCCACAAGCCTACATTACCAGTCCGCAGATCTATAATTATTATGTACCAACACCGCGGGTGGTTAACTTTATACACCGCACTACCATCATCAACAACGTATACGTGAACAATAACCGCCGTTATTACAGTGGGCCACGCGTAGTTGATATTGAACGCTTTACCCGTAACCGGGTACCTGTTTACCGTATTAATAACAGCGGCAGACCAGGTGGTACCCGCATTTATAACAACCAGGTAAACATTTACCGTCCGGCAATTATTCGCAGCAACAATGCCCGCCCAAGCAGGATTGTAAACGGTATGGCTTACCGTCAGGCTAATCCGGGCTTGAGGATTGGCGACCGTAACAACTTTGGCCGGTACAACCGTGACAATGCCAATCGTCTGGCCCAGATTTACCGGAACAACGATAGCAACAACGGTAATTTTGTACGGGTAAACAACGGGAACGACCGCAGCCGCGACAACAACAGATGGAATAATAATGGCAATAACCGTCCGCAGCGCGGTAACCAGCCTGTTCCAAATAACAATAGCAATTCAAATAATAACAACTGGCCGCAACGAGGCAACGCGGACAACAACCAGCCCGACCGCCCCGACAGGAATAATAATAATAATAATACCCCGGGCCGCAGGCCAGGCTGGCGTCAGCAGGATCCTGCTATCCGCATCCCCGACAACAATAACAATCCTAACAACACACAGCAGCCAACCGACGAACAACGCAGGCAACGTGCTGATCAATGGCGTCAACAACAGGAACAAAACCGTCGTCAGGAGCAAAACTGGCCGCAACGAAATGAACAACAGCCCGGCAGACAACCTCAGCAGCCGCAAAGTAATCAGCCTGTTAACGATCAATCAAGACCACAGCGACCATCCGGCATGGGTGGCTGGGCACAACGGCAACAGCCGGGCGGCCAGCAGCCAACCGATCAGCAACGCCAGCAATGGGCCGAGCAAATGCAACAGCACCGCCAGCAGATGGAGCAACAGAGGCAACAACAACAGGTTCAGCAACAGCAACGCCAGCAAGCCGATCAGCAAAGGCAAGAGCAGCAACGTTCACAACAGCAAGAACAACAGCGGCAGCAAATGATGCAACAACGTCAGCAACAGGCCGACCAACAACGCCAACAGCAAGAGCAGCAACGCCAGCAAATGATGCAGCAGCGCCAGCAACAAATGGAACAGCAGCGGCAACAGCAAGAGCAACAGCGTGCACAACAAGACCAGCAACGTCAGCAGCAGGAGCAGCAACGCCGCCAGCAAATGCAGCAGGAACAACAGCGGCAACAGCAAGAGCAGCAAAGACAGCAACAGGACATGCAACGCCAGCAACAAGAACAACAACGCCGCCAGCAGATGGAGCAGCAAAGACAGCAACAGGATCAACAACGCCAGCAACAAATGGAACAACAGCGCCAGCAAAGAGATCAGCAACGGCAGCAGATGGAACAGCAACGCCAACAGCGCCAACAGGATCAGCAGCAACAGCAACGTCCTCAACGCGCGCAGCGCCCATAAACTTATAGCGTTGCCTTTGCACAGCAACATATCATTTACAATAGCACCTTCGTATAAGGTGCTATTTTTATATAAGCACTAAAAACAATTATTTTTTATGATAAAGCATATATGCACGCTGGCTTTAGCCCTATGCCTTTTTATTACAGTAAAAGCGCAAACCAACAACAAACAAATTAATTTTATTGAAGACTCCTGGACGACGGCCCTTAAGCAAGCAGCGGCACAAAACAAATATATTTTTGTAGATGCCTATGCTACCTGGTGCGGCCCGTGCAAAATGCTTAAAGCAACCACTTTTAAAAACAACAAAGCGGCCGAGTTTTTTAACCGCAACTTTGTTAATGTAGCCATTGACATGGAAAAAGGACAAGGCCCCCAACTGGCCAGGCAATGGCGCATGCAGGCGTACCCCACTTTGCTGGTATTTGACGCTAAAGGAAACTTTGTATCAGGAACGGTAGGTTATATAGGTGCAAAAGACCTAATCAGGTTTGGCGAAGATGCTTTGCAGAAATAGGTAAAATAAAAAAAGGTCGGAAAACACTCTCGCAGTAATTCCGACCCTACATCTACCTATGAAAAACAGCCCTTTGAGTAGGGCAATAATATATAGACAAATGTTGTACCAATAGTTAAAAACGGCCCTACAGCTTAAAATAATTGCTTTTTAAGCCGTGCCGAAATAAACTTGTAGAAAAATTTTCTGCGATTTGTGGAAAATACGGCGAATTATTTCCACGTTTTGAAACCGGGGAAGTAAAATTATTCCCTTTCAGTACGGGTACCGATAGAGGATGTATCGCGTTGGGAAGCTGCGGTATCTTTGGCTTCGGTAGGGCCGCCAAACGTGTTATGTGGATTTTCGCCACAAGCATTTAACAGCAATACAACAAGTCCGGTAATTATTATTCTTCCTGCACATTTCATACAAACAAAAACAGCAGGTAGCAGCTTATTGTTTTTACCTGTTTCGTACTTTAGCTAAAGTATCAAACAAATATTTTTACCAATATTAAACCATCTGCAACACACAACGTTTTAGTTTTATGGACCACAATGTGTATTTATTAGCTACCGATCCGAATGACGCTTGCCGTGATGTAATACACTCGCGTGACACTACTCTGAAAGTAAAGGTATTTTGCGTAAGCGAAGAGACCTTTATACCCAATTCCAACGAAATTCAGCTCTATGGCTATGCGGGTAAAAAACTTTATGCGTTTGAAACTATCAACATAACTCCAGACGATGCTTTGGATGTGATTGGCGCCATACAGTGGTATGCCGAATATATTGATTGCCCTGATATGGAAATACTACCTGAAGACCCTCGCCTTGATGAAAGCGTAGCCATGTAAACCGCTTTGCAGCTGCAATATACCCTGTTTAAACATTTTTTAACGCCCAATTGTATGATTAAGAATAAAACAATGTCTTAATCATACAATGTTATGGCAAACGTTACCGAACAGGATATTATAGATCACTTAGAAGAGAAAATCAAATTCCACCAAAAGGAAGCCAAACGGCTGGAAAATTTATTGAGCGCTTTTGTGAGCGACGGCTCTACGCCGCGCGTGCGCAAAGCCAAACTGGAAGCGGTAGATGAGGCTATTGACCCACTACCGGTTAAGCAAACCAAGCCGGTAGCACGTAAAGGCAAGGCAGCCGAACAAGCGGCACCTGAAGCCCAAACGGCCAGCACATTAGAGATACCGGCCAAATACACCGATAACTTATCGCCGGAAGCAAAAATAGCTTTTGCACTTAATGAAATAGGCGGCTCGGGCTTTGTTGAGGATATAGCCAATGCTATGGCGCAGTACGAACCAAAATCGGACGCTAAAAAGATAAGCAGGCAAATAGCGGGAACACTAACCGACTTAAAAGAGCAAGGATTAATCAAAGCCGAAAAATCAGGACGCAAGGAGCAGTATTCTCTGGTTGTTTAAACCAACAGATCATTAATCTTTACTGCTAACTGGCCTTACAGCTATTGTTACTCGTAAATCCGGAGCTTATTTCTTAGTGCCTGTACCTCTTGCTGGGTACGTTGTAGCCGCCGCAACAGATGGGTTATAGCCTCAATACCGGCTACATTAATGTTCAGATCTTGATGCAGCCTTATCATACGCTCTAAATCAGGCAGTTGGTTCTGCGAAATATAGTGAGTTTGGTTAACGATGGTAATTTCTACCAAACCGGCATTAGCCAGATCCTGAACAAAGGCATATTCAACCTGGTGATAGCCGCAAAATACCTGCGCTTCGGTTAAGTTTTCTGTTTGCATCATGTTATCAGGAATTAGCTAATTGTTTAAATAAATCTTTTTGTTGCTCGGTTAAGTTAGTTGGCAGCTGCACATCAAAAGTGAGGTACAGGTCGCCAAATTCGCCATCCTTCTTATATACCGGAAAACCCTTACCCTTCAGTTTTACTTTGGTATTATTTTGTGTTTCGGGCTTCACTTTTAGCTTAACCTGGCCAGTTAAGGTATCAACAGTAATTTCGCCACCTAAAACAGCTGTGTAAAGGTCAATTTTAGTAGTTGCTATTAAATCGCTGCCATTTCGCTTAAAGCGCAGATCGTCAGCAATTAAGAAAGTAATATACAGATCGCCATTAGGGCCACCGTTTGCACCGGGTGCGCCATGACCTGAAATTTTAATGGTTTGTCCGTTTTCAACACCGGCAGGTATGGTGATGCGAATACTTTTGCCATTAACCGTAAGCGTTTGCTTGTGGGTTGTGGCTGCTTCTTGCAGGGTAAGCTGTAACTCGGCATTGTAATCTTGCCCGCGGTAACGGGCCTGCCTGCGGCCACCTCCGCCGCCGGCACCGCCAAACATCGACTGGAAGAAATCTGAAAAATCTCCACCCTCATTACCGAACGATTCAAAGTTAAAGCCGCCACTACCAGGCTCGCTGCCCGAATAGCCACTGTAAGTACGGCTTTGCTGTTGCTGCTGTCTGGCTTGCTCGTAGGCGTCGGCATGCTGCCAGTTTTCACCGTACTGATCGTACTTTTTACGCTTTTCGGGATCGGTAAGTACTTCATTAGCCTCATTTATCTCCTGAAACTTGCGGTTGGCTTCCGGGTCGTTTGGATTTAAGTCGGGATGATACTTACGCGCCAGTTTGCGGTAAGCATTTTTAATATCCTTTTCGGTTGCGTTTTTATCAACCTCCAATATTTTATAGTAATCAACAAAAGCCATATGCTAATCTGCGTATATAGAGCCGTTTATTATATGATTAACATCATTAATTACCGTATGGTTGTGAAACAGTTTGTAATTATTAAGAAATACCTTTTGTTACAAACTAATAGTTAAAGCTCTTGTTTAAAAGTTAGTTACAGATTAAACGAACACATGGCAGAAGAAAGCGAAGAGCAGAAGCTCACCGAGATATACCGGGTAAGCCGGGCACAAATTGAACATCATGACAATGCCGTTAACCAGCGGGTGATTTGGTTATCCATCGGGCAATCATTCTTTTTTAACGTGTATGCCATGCTGGTAACAGCCAAGGCCCCCACCCCCGAACTGTTTAACAAACAAAAAATGCTGGGCATTATCTTTCCGATAGCCGCTTTGCTGGTTGCAGTTTTTAGTTTGATTGACGTGATGGCGGGCCTGTTTTACATGCGCAAGCTACGCCTCAATTATAAAAAGGCAACCGACGGCAGTTCGCACGAAGGCTACTACCCCATGCTGAACGGTAATAAGTTCGACCGCAGTTTTCAGCGGATATCACCCATTGCCATACCCATTATATTTATCATTACATGGGCTTACTTATTGTTTATTGATCACTCGAAATAAAATTAAAAAGCCGTTAGTGATTTACTAACGGCTTTTTAATTTATACAGCTACTGTTATTAAACGCCGCTGAAGATGGAGAAACCACCATCTACCGCAACTACAGTACCTGTTACAAAGGCAGAAGCATCGCTAAGCAGCCAAATCAAGGCCCCAATCAATTCTTCGGCTTTACCAAAGCGTTTAAATGGTGTGTTTTTTACCACCAGGTTTCCGCGCTCAGTATAATTACCATCGGGCTGCGTAAGCAGGGTGCGGTTTTGCTCGGTGAGAAAAAAGCCGGGAGCAATGGCGTTCATGCGAATGGCATCGCCGTAACGGTTGGCCGCCTCGGTAGCAAACCATTTGGTATAGTTATCAATAGCAGCCTTGGCCATGCTGTAACCCAGCACTTTGGTAATAGCCTGTTGTGCCGCCATTGATGATATATTGACAATGCTTCCCTTGCCACCTTTTGCCATTACCTGTCCAAATACTTGTGTTGGTATCAGCGTTCCCCAAAGGTTTAAGTCCATCACCTGGCGCATACCATCCATATTCATGGTAAAAATATCCTGATCGGGCTGAATAACACCACCAGGCATATTACCGCCGGCTCCATTTACCAGGCCATCAATGCGGCCGTAGGTATTTAAAACCTTGTCGCGGGCGGCTATAAGGTCGGCTTCCTGCATTACATCAGCTATCAGGGCAATGGCTTTGCCACCATTGGCATTCACGGCATCGGCACGCTCCTGTGCTACCTTTTCATTTCGGCCCAATACACCTACTATGCTACCGGCAGCGGCAATGCCTTTTATAAATGCATCGCCCAGTATACCTGTGCCGCCCGTTACAATAATGACTTTATCTTTTAGTGAGAAGTTTTCCATCTATTGGTCTGTTTCTGCAAATCAAGTAAAAGTTCGGCAGGTTTACAGAAGCGCGGGCATGCTAATTGCAATCGATTTTACGACATCGTTTGCGTACTTTGCTCCTACCAATCCTATTATTCAACCATCCATATTGCATCCAAAAACCAACCTTTACTATCCATAAAGTGATTTATTGGTGCAAAGCCAGCCTGTATGGCCATCTGGTCGGTTTGCTCAACGGTATATTTTTGTGAGATTTCCATGTAGATGTATTCATCTTTTTGGAAACTGATGGTAGTATCGCACAAATGCACTTCCTGATCGGTTAAACTGATCAGATAGCTTTTGCATGAACCGGTTTCAGGATCGTAAGTTGGGTAATGCTCAAACTGGCCCAGGTCAAAGTTAGCTTCCAACTCACGATTGATGCGTGTAAGCAGATTCAGATTAAAATCCCGTGTAAAACCCTGTGCATCATTATAGGCAGCCAATATGGCTTTCGGGTTCTTTTTCAAATCAACACCTATCAATACACTATCACCGGCCGACAAATGCTGGCGAAGCTCCTGGCAAAAATCTTCGGCATCGGCAACCGGCATGTTACCAATATTGGAACCTAAAAACATCACCACTTTGCGCCTGCGGGATAACTTTTCGGCCTGCTTCAGCATATCAAAATATTCGCCCGTTAGGCCGGTCAATTTTAGTCCGGGTAAAGCATCAGGCAATGTATCGTTTAAGTATCCAATCACATGGCCCGATATATCAATAGGCACATAAGTAAATGCAGCCTGTTTTTGCAGCAAACAACGCAACAGGTGAGTTGATTTCATGGCATCGCCTGCGCCCAGTTCAATCAGGTCAAACGGTGAGCCATCGGCAATTATAGCCTCGGCAAGGGATGTGGTTTGCTGGGTGAATATTTCCAGCTCGCAATTGGTTGGATAATATTCGGGGCTGCCCATTATTTTCTGAAACAGTTCATCACCTGCTGCGTCATAAAAATATTTAGCTTGCAGGTATTTGGGCGTAGCTGTTAAGCCAGCTATCACATCATCACAAAACTGCTGGGTATAATCGGGTTCCATAATAGCCGTTTCGGTTGGGGTGTTGTCGGTATTTTTCATAAGTAGCGGAAATCAATATTTATCTGGCTAAACGTATGCCAGAAAACAGCCAGCGCAGGTTGGGATGAAAAAAGTTACGATAAGTGATACGGCCATGCCCCGGCGGCGTAGCTTCTGAGGCACCACGCAATACTTTTTGGCTTACCATAAACTTGCCATTATATTCGCCAATGGCACCCGGCGCTTTGCTGAAACCAGGGTAAGGCAAATAGGCACTTTCCGTCCACTCCCAGCTTTTACCCCAGTTAAATTGCGTTGCCGCTGCTTCCCATTCAAACTCGGTAGGCAGGCGCATGCCTTTCCAGGAAGCATAGGCATAAGCCTCATAATAGCTTACGTGCTGTACGGTATCGTGTAAATGCAACGGTTCCAATCCTCGGAAGGTGTACACAAACCATTCGCCGTCAATTTGGTGCCAGTATAGCGGGGCTATTACCTGGTTGGTTTTTACCCATTCCCACCCCTCAGCGTGCCAGTGACGAAAATCCTGATATCCGCCGCTTTGGATAAACTCCAGGTATTCGGCATTAGTAACCGGCGCTTTGCTGATCTCATAGCCATTCAGGTACACTTTATGGCGGTTCAGTTCATTATCAAAACAAAACCCTTCACCCTCAAAACCTATCTCATATATACCTTCGTTTATGCTAACGAAGCCTGGCTCTGCATCAATCTTAGGCGAGCTGTATTCTTTATTATAAGCCGGGAAAAGCGGGTTGTGGCCTAAAATATATTTAATATCATAGTACAACAACTCCTGGTGCTGCTCCTCGTGGTTGAGACCCAGCTCAAACAATTCGGCCACCTCGGGCGATGGTTCCTGGCACAGAAACTTATAAATAGCCTCATCCACATATTCGCGGTACTGGTAAACTTCCAGAACGGTTGGCCGGCTCAGGTTGCCCCGGTCGGTACGTATTACGCGTGCACCTACCGTTTCGTAGTAGCTGTTAAAAACGTAATTGTACTCAGGATTATATTCCTGATAACCCATAAAGTATGGCTTGAGGATAAAGGTTTCAAAAAACCAGGTAGTGTGCCCAATGTGCCATTTAGGCGGACTTACATCCACCACAGGTTGCACTACATAATCTTCGGTTTGCAGGTGCGAGCAAATTTGTTCGGTTCGCTGGCGCACAGCCTGGTATCGTTCGGCTAAGGTCATTTGCTATGGGGTATTGCTCAGATAGTTTTTCAGATCTGATATGGTATGTATCTTCAATTCATTGGCTTGTTGTCGCCGCATCATCAATGCATAAGCATTGTTAAATCCTATGGGGTTTAACCATTTAATATGGTACTTGTTTTGAAACTGCTGCTTCACATAGCTGTAGGTTTTATTTTTATTTATCCCAACCGAATCAAGCACCTGCTTAGTAGGTTGTAGGATAACCAGCAGGCCGGTTCCGGTATATTCCGGGTAAAAATCAATCTCATTGTTGGTAAGCGCATCAAAGCAAATTTTAGTACCGCCCAAACCGGTTTTGGTGGCTACATTGTAATTGGTATAGCCCTGTATGAGCATACTGTACATGCTGGCCAGTATATACTGCTCGCCAAATATTTTTGATCCAATGCGCACGGTGCCGCCGTTGCCGTTGCGGGCCGGGCGGTACAGCTTTTTATCGATCAAAAAATCGCGGGCTACCTGTTCGGGCGTTTGGTGGCGGTAATCGGTACGGTAGTTCAGCTCGGTCATTACCGAATCGGTAATGTGCCCGGCAAGCAGGTTAAGCGTTTTTTCCAGCTCCGGAAACTTTTGCAAGGCATCCTGCCGTACAATAGGCGCGGCATAATAAGGCGGAAATATCTTTTTATCATCATCCAGCACCACCAGGTTAAATGCCTTGAGCCTACCATCGGTGGAGTAGCCGCTGATTACATCCAGTTGTTTCTCGTAAGCGGCATTGTACATCACCGCATCGTTAATAACGGTGGTATGAATTTTTAAGCCATACTTTTGCTGCAGGCCAAGGTTACCATCGTGCCTGCCCATAAACTCGGGTGTAAAGCCGGCCGTTAACTTACCGCCATAGGCCGAAGGCACAAAGTAGAAGGATGCCATCAGCAGCAATATTACAGGTAAGGCATAGGCTCCTGCTTTAAGTTTTTTGATATTGAGCTTTTGCACCACTGATAACAACAGATCAAACAAAACGGCCAATAAAGCGGCGGGTATAGCCCCGGCTAAAATCATGTTGGTATTATTAAGCGATATGCCACCAAATATAAATTCGCCTAACCCGCCGGCGGCTATGTAAGATGCCAGCGTAGCCACGCCCACATTAATAACCGTTGCCGTGCGGATACCTGCCAGGATAACTGGCATAGCCAAAGGCAATTCTACTTTAAACAACACCTGTTTGCTGCTCATCCCCATAGCTAATGCGGCTTCTTTCACGGAGGCATCTACCCCGATAATGCCGGTATAGGTATTGCGGATAATGGGCAGCAGCGCATATAGTAGCAGCGCTACAATGGCCGGTTTAGCACCTATGCCCAGCAATGGAATCATGAAACCCAGCAGCGCTATACTGGGTATGGTTTGCAGCACACCGGCTATGCCTAATATAGGACCGGATAAAGGATGCCTACGCGCAATAAGCACACCTAAAGGCAAGCCTATAAGTACGGCAATAAGCAGGGAAATAAAAGTGAGGCCGATATGCTCCAGCGTTTGTGTAAGCAGCTTGTCAGACTGCTGCTGCATGAACTGCCATAAGGTTTGCTGCGCCTCATTCATGATGTTGCAGGTTATTTTGGTATTGATGATAGGCGGCCATCAGCTGATCAAAAGTTATAGTTTTAGCCTGATCAGTGCCAGGTTTAGTAACGGTTATAAATTTAACAACACCTGCTTCAAAACTTTCCATCGCTGCCCAGATACTGGTATCTGCAGGCAGTACTTTTATTGCTTCGGTAGATGTTGTGGTTGGTAGATTATCCCAAACCTGTTGTAACAATACGGCTTTCAATTCCAACTGCAGGCGCTGTGCCTGTAAAAATTCCCTCACAAATTTATTAGCAGGCTTAAACAGCAATTCTGCCGGGGTGCCTATTTGCATAATGGCCCCTTGGTCCATCAAACAGATGCGGTTACCCAGCTCAAATGCTTCCTGCACGTCGTGCGTTACCATCACTATGGTTTTACGCTGCAGCTCATCCAAATCTTTAAATTCAGCCTGTATTTTGGAGCGGGTAATGGTATCCAAAGCACCAAAGGGTTCATCCATCAGCAACACCGGGGCATCGGCCATCAGCGCACGGGCCAGGCCAACACGCTGCTGCTGGCCGCCACTTAGTTGTTGCGGGTATAGTTTGAGAAAAGCAGCACTCAGATGCAGTTTTTCCAGCAGCTCATGCATGCGGTTTTGAATGCGTGCATCATCCCACTTTAACAGCCGGGGTACAATGGCTATATTTTCGGCCACGGTATAGTGCGGAAACAGGCCATTGTTTTGCAGTACATAGCCAATATTGCGGCGCAGTAATTCGGCCGGTTGCCGGGTTACATCCTGTCCGGCAATTAATATTTGGCCGCGCGTAGGCTCAATGAGCCGGTTAATCATTTTAAGCGTGGTGGTTTTGCCGCAGCCACTGGTGCCCAGCAAAACCAGGTTTTCGTGTTCGGCAACTTCAAACGATATATTGTTGACTGCACGGTTGGTGCCGTAATGCTTACTTACCTGCTGAACACTGATCATGCACGTAAGTTACGACTCTAACTTCATAAATAAATTATTGAGCGATTCGGAATAGGTAGGATGTGCAAAAACACAATACCGTATCCTGTCATACGTAATGCCACCTTCCATAGCCATTTGCAGTACCGACATAATTTCGCCGCCCTCTTCGCCCAGTATAGCCGCACCCAAAATTTCCTTGGTATCGGCGTTCACCACAGCTTTCATAAGTCCGCGCGTTTCGCCTACTTCTACCGCGCGGGCAACGCTTTCCATTTTGAGTACAGCCACTTCAATATTGTAGCCCTGCTCCCGTGCCTGCTTTTCGGTTAGGCCAACGCGGCCCAACTGCGGATCGGTAAACATGCAGTAAGGCAAGGGGCGGTCATAGGTGCTCAGATCAGCGCCTTCAATAAGGTTTCGGTAGATGATGGTAAAATCATTATACGCAATATGGGTAAAAGCAGGGCCGCCGTTAATATCGCCTAAGGCATAAATGCCAGGCACATTGGTTTGCAGTTTACCATCAACTTTAACATAACCCTTCTCATTAAGCTCCACATCTGTGGCAGACAAATTTAAGGCATCCGTTTGCGGGATGCGGCCTGCGGCAACCAGTACATGCGAACAGGTTATTTCATCGTTTCTGCCGTCGATATCAATAGTTGCCAGAATTTTACCATTGCTGTCTTTTTTAAAAGCTACGGCCTGGGCCTTGCTGTGTATAGCAATACCTTCTTCTTCCAATATATTATGCAGCTCATGGGCCACATCATCATCCTCGTGCGACATGATACGTTCGCCACGCTCCAGCATGGTGATCTGGCTACCAAAGCGCCTGAACATCTGGCCAAACTCCAGGGCTATATAATTACCACCGATGATGAGAATATGCTCGGGTACTTCTTCTAAATCCAAAATTGTGGTTGAGGTTAGATACCCCACCTCCTGTAAACCTTCAATCTCAGGAATCATGGGCTTGGTGCCGGCATCAATAAAAACCTGTTCGGCAGTAAGCTCTTCCTCGCCTCCGGCGTTCAGTTTTACCATAACTGTTTTATGGCCGGTGAAACGGGCTTCGCCCATCAGCAAGTCAATATTCGGATCTTCGGACAGGCTTTTCTCGTTTCCGCTGCGTGAACGTTCCACAATGGCATCGCGCCGTTTTTTGATTTGCGGCATATCCACCCGGTAGCCATCAATGTGTACACCTAAGTTGTTGCAGCGCCCTGCCAGGTAAGCGGCCCTTGCCGATGCTACCATGGCCTTGGTTGGCGTACAGCCATCGTTGATACAGGTACCACCCACCAGGCGTTTTTCAATCATGGCCACCTTTTTACCGGCTTTGGCCATTTTACGCGCCAAGGGGTTACCGGCCTGCCCCGAGCCGATAATAATTACATCATATGTTTTCATAAAATCAGTCGGTAACTTTTACACCTTTCCAAAATGCAACATAATCTTTTATCTGCGCAGCGGCTTCTTTAGGTTCGGGGTAATGCCAGGCAGCATCTTTGTTTTGCTGGCCATCCACCTCAATAGTATAATAAGAAGCTACACCTTTCCAGGGGCAGGTGGTATGCGTAGCCGACGGCTTTAATAAATCGGCGTTTACGCTGTTTTTTGGAAAATAGTGATTGTTTTCGACCACGATGGTTTGGTCACTTTCGGCAAGTATCTGGTTGTTCCATACGGCTTTCATAACAATGCATCATCCGCTTTTGTGATGGGGCAAAATGCCATTATCCGGATGACGTATCTACAATAGGTAAATTCTGTTTTTTGTTTTCTCAGAGCTGTTGCTGACGCAAACAAAAAACAGCTAAAAATATTTTAAAATATTTTTTGATTAAATGAAATAACGCATATCTTTGCAGACCCAAAACAAGGGAGACAGTTCTTTAACAGCAAGCAAAATCAAGGTTATAATAAGTTCATTTATAACTTTTGTAAACTACCAATCAACCATTTAATAATGGCCCGTTCGTCTAGGGGTTAGGACGCCAGATTTTCATTCTGGAAACAGGGGTTCGATTCCCCTACGGGCTACTTTGATTGATAGCACTTCTATAAAAAGTTATTTTACCCTGATTAAGCTGTTGATTGTAACTGTTCTTTTGGCCCGTTCGTCTAGGGGTTAGGACGCCAGATTTTCATTCTGGAAACAGGGGTTCGATTCCCCTACGGGCTACAAGCCGCTTTACGAAAGTAGAGCGGCTTTTTTTATGTATCCATTTTGGATTGCCCCGCGTTAACGTCAATCCTATACTAAAAGATAAGTCTATCATTACCAAACCAATCAGGGAATTTCGGCGTGAATATTGCTATTGAGTGAGTAGAATTTAACTGCTTATATCACATTAATAATCACTCTCTACTACGAAAAACCTATGGCTAATACCCTTACTCACACGCTCAACTTTACGTATACAAAAATAAGGACCTCAAAACTGGTAAATAGATTAGGCGCAGTGCTGATATTTTTACTTGTTGCGGCATCATCATGCAAAAAAAATAAAAATGATGAACCTAATAATGCGGGTAGTCCCGATAGTCCAACTACCCCTGCCAATCCTGCTAATCCTAAACCAGAAACGGGCGTTGATGCCCATTTTATAGCTGTATACACCACCTACAGGCACACCATGGCTATTGATGACAAAGGAGTTGTGTGGGGAGTAGGTGAAAATTTCAGAAAAGTTTTGGGTACAGGCAACGATAGCCGCCAACTAAAGTTTGTGCGGACAATAGACCAGGTAAAAAGTATTGCTGTTGATGATTCCCGATCACTCGTTATAAGGAATGACAATAGTGTATGGGCCGCAGGCTCTAACCCTTATGCCAATTTTGGATTGGATGACGCTCTGGCCAAGGGCACGTTTACTAAAGTTTTTAACGGCGCCGAACAAATTGAAGTAAGCGAAGACAATGCATTTGTTATTAAAGCCGACCGTACACTTTGGGCTGCGGGCGTTAGTAATTATGACGCATTCCCGGTTGCGCAATTTGGTGTAATGAAAACTTTTACCAAGGTGGCCGATAATGTGAAAGCTGTTTCGGCCAGAATGGGCCACATACTGCTGTTAAAAACAGACAACACCCTGTGGGTTTGCGGACTAAATGTTAACGGAGAACTTGGCCTGGGGCACAATAAAGAACAAAAAGGTTTTGTGAAGGTAACAGACAATGTAAAGGCCATCAAATCGCTTGAATATCATTCCCTAATTATTAAAACAGACAACAGCCTATGGGCTACCGGCCATAATGAATACGGCGAATTGGGCATAGGCAGCAAAACCAACCAAAGCCGCTTTGTAAAAGTAATGGATAATGTATCGGCTCTTGCCGGCGGTCGTTTCTTTTCAATTGTTATTAAAACAGATAATACCTTGTGGGCTGCAGGCTATAACGGTTTCAGGCCATTTGGTATTGAAAGTCCGGATCAGACCAAGTTTATTAAGGTGATGGATAACGTAACAAAAGTATCGGCGATAGACTACAATACTATTATCATCAAAGCAGACAAAACCGTATGGGTTTCCGGCGCTAATACCTTTGGCCAGTTAGGTGTAAACAACCGCGATGATGTTAGTCTTTTTACCAAGATAAAGCTGGACAAGTAAGTTCATATTCTATAAACAACAAAAGCCTTCAGTTTAATGCCGAAGGCTTTTGTTGTTTATATATGTGCCGCTTTAGCCTTCCCCGATGTTCCTTCAAAGTTCCTTTATCTGCAAAGGTTAAAGTAAACATATATTCATTCTGCCTTTAATATCTTCTTTTGTAATGCTAATTTTAAATCGGCAGTAAAACCAATTCACCTATACCCATCCAAAAATCATGAATAATAAAGACCTATCAGCAGCACAACGTGAAGAGCTTTTCAAGACCCTGAAAATTCGTTTTGAGAAAAACACAATTCGTCATCAAGGTATATCCTTCACCGATGTGCAGGCAAAACTGGAGGTCAGCAACGATAAATTATGGTCGCTCCACGAGATGGAAGCTACCGGCGGTGAACCTGATGTGGTTGACTACGATGAAAAGACAGGTGAATACATTTTTTATGACTGCTCGGTTGAAAGCCCAAAAGGTCGCCGGAGCTTATGCTATGATATGGAAGCCTTGGAATCACGCAAGGACTTTAAACCGGAAGATACAGTAATGGATATGGCAGCAGCCATGGGCCTTGAGCTTTTAACTGAAGAACAATATCAACAGTTACAGAACTTAGGCAAATTCGACTTAAAGACCTCAAGCTGGTTAAAAACACCGGACGAGGTAAGAAAACTGGGCGGCGCTATTTTTGGAGACCGCCGCTATGACCGTGTATTTGTATATCATAACGGTGCATCTTCCTATTATGCGGCGAGAGGTTTTAGGGGTATGTTGAAAGTTTGATTATAAAAAAAGCGCCTCTCTGGTTAGAAAGGCGCTTTTTATAAGATGAGATATTAATAACTGATCTACATCTTTGATATAGCTGATTATTACTGCAATTTCTTTTTTAACCACGCTCTCACTGGTTCGTCATACAACTTTAAACAGGCATAAGCTACTACAACGGCGGTTACAAAAGTCAATAAGGCATAAGGTAGCGCTTGGGCAAAGCCAACGCCGCGGTGGTTGCTAACCCAGCCTGTATAAATGTAAATAAACGGGTAATGCGTAATATAAATCGGGTACGATATATCGCCCAGAAATTTACAAACCTTTGATTCTGTTTTACCCTGCACAATGCCGCTGGCGCCCAAGTAAACAATAATTGGGAAGATAAATATGATGGTCAGCGAATCGTACAGGCCATTCATCCATAAATGTTCTGCACCGCCTATGCGGGGTATAAACAAGCAAATAGCCAGTAGTACACTGCACCACAAAAATGCATTTTTGATATGCGTAGGTTTTGCTATGCGCGATAATAACAACCCTGCAAAAAACGGATACATCATGCGGGTAAAGCCCACTCGTATCTGCTCGCCCGTGAGCGACCAGCCACCAATTACATCGCCGTTTTTGCTGGTTACCGCATAATGAATGAGTGCCGCTCCGGCCACAAAAACCAGTGCCGCTAAAGCAGGCTTAGGCAGCTTGCGTATACCAAGAGCATATAGGATATTGGCGATGTATTCATAAAAAAGCGACCAGCCCGGTCCGTCAAGCGGGTGTAGTTCCTGCCAGCCCCGTATATCCCATGATACCGGTACCGGGATAAGGGTAAACCCGATTAGCATAGTAAGCACAACCTGCCATACCGGTACGGTATGAATGTTGGGAAATGCGGCCGATGCAGAAAAGTAAAAGCATATAGCCCCAATAACCATCCCTGCAATTACCATAGGTTGCAGCCTTTCCAGCCGGCGTTTAAAAAAACCTCCGATGGTAAGCTTGTGCCACCGGTCATCATACGCATAGCCAATTACAAAGCCCGAAAGCAGGAAAAAGAAATCGACCGCCAGGTAACCGTGATTAATAATCTGATCAAGGTGACTGGTAGAATGCGTTTCAAAAATGTGAAAAACAACAACAATTAATGCCGCCACACCACGCAACCCATCCAGAATAGGGTAATGCGGTTTGGAGGTTAAGGTTTGGTTACTCATAATTCAGGCTTAATAAAATAATATGGTGAAGATAAATTTTATTAACTAACCTGTTATAAAAAAATCAACTATCAGGCACACTTACAGCATGAGTTCCATCTGGATGTTGCACCGCTCATAAGGTGAAGGCACGCCGGTAATTTTTTTAAAGCCCAGCTTATGGTACAAATTTATGGCCGGCTTTAATATGGTATTACTTTCCAGGTACACGCGTTTTGCTTTTAATTCACGGGCTTTGGCAATGGCTGCATTACCCAGCATCCAACCCATACCCATGCCTTGTGCTTTTGGCGATACCGCCATTTTAGCCAGTTCAAAAGTATCGTTATCCATTTTTATCAGCGCGCAGGCGCCCAATGGCTCACCCTTGTATAATGCTAAAAAAATATGCCCGCCCTTGTTCAGTATATAATCTTCCGGATGATCAAGCGATTTATAATCGGATTCTTCCATCTTAAAGTAAGCAGATATCCATTCTTCGTTCAATTGTTTAAAAGCAGCTTTAAACGCCGGCTCGTAACTCACAATCTGCACGTCCTGGCTTTCGCGAAGTTTCTTTTCGCTCAACACCCGTTTGTAAAGGTCTTTTTGTTCCAGCAAAAACTCCCATTCCTCAATCGCTTTCCAAATGTTGTGCTGCGTTTCATTCAACGCTGTTTCGACGGCAGCATTCACATCAGCATACTGCGCCTGTATACGCTCATTAATAGCCTGGCCTTGCTCACTTAACTGAATAAAGTTTTTGCGGCCGTCGGTCTTGTTGGCACTTTCTGTAACAATACCCTTCTTCATCATTTCCTTCACAATAGTGCTTACAGACGGATGCGAATGACCAATTTCCTGCGCTATCTGGGTAATCGATTTTTCGCTCCCTGCCGATAGCGCATAAAATACCGGGAACCATTTTGGTTGCATATCAATATCATACAATGCGTATACACGCGCGGCTTGCTCAGTCAGCATTTCACTTAAACGGCGTAAACGGCTTCCTAAAGCCATTTTACCAACTTGGTTATAAAAGTCCATAGCCTTATTTAATTAATTACGTAGTTAATTACGAATATAGGAAAAGAAAAAGCATTTATGCAAATTGTTTTGCAAATGATGGTGGATGAAAGGTTAATATCACTGATATTTTTTAATATAGCTTTTTGTTGCAAACACATATTAATTAACCCCATGTACGATATTTGTTGCGTAGGACATATTACCCTTGATAAAGTAGTTAACCAGACAGGCGAATTCCACATGGCTGGCGGCACTGCCTATTATTTTGCCAACGCTGTTCATAACTTGCCGGTAAACTTCAGTTTGGTTACCGCTGTTGGCCCGACCGAAACAACGGTAGTTGATCAGTTGAAAAGCCAGGGTATTCACATTGTGCTGCAACCCAGTACCTATTCCGTTTATTTTGAAAACATTTACAGCGGCAATCAGGATCATCGCACCCAACGTGTTTTGCAAAAAGCGGATCCGTTTACGGTGAGTGGCTTATCAAACATTAATGCCCGTTTTTTTCATTTAGGTCCTTTATTAGCCGATGATATTTCGCTGGAAATGATTCAGTTTCTGGCAGGCCGTGGTTTAGTTTCGCTGGATGTGCAGGGTTACTTGCGCGAGGTAAAAGAGTACCAGGTTGTTACTACCGACTGGGCGTTTAAGCGCCAGGCACTGCAACACATCACCATTTTGAAAGCTAATGAGTTGGAGTTGGAAGCCTTAACCGGGCATACCGATATGGAAGCCGGGGCCCGCTTACTAAACCAGTGGGGCGTTAAAGAAGTAGTAATCACTATGGGTAGCAAGGGTTCGGTTATTTATACTGACAGTACATTATATACCATCCCCGCCTACCCGCCGGCTGTTGTAAAAGATGCTACCGGTTGTGGCGATACTTACATGGCCGGCTACCTGTACCAGCGTGCTAAAGGTGCTGATGCAGAACAGGCCGGCAATTTTGCAGCTGCCATGGCCAGCCTTAAAATTGAAGCGGCTGGTCCATTTACCGGTAGCGAGGCCGATGTATTGGAAGTTATTGCCAGAAACAAAATACAGCTACCATAAAGCCTTATTATACAAAGGATTGATGCTTACTATCAAGATAAAATTACTATCTTTATAAAAAGCCTTTTTAACCTTTTATCATGAAAAAGTATCTCTTTTTGCTACCAGCGGCACTGTTGATGGCCTGTCAGCAACAACCTGCATCCATTACGGAAAACAATACAAGCAAAGCAACCATACAAGCACTATTCGATGCTTTTAACCGGCATGACTGGAAAAAGATGGCCAGCTATTATGCCGATACCACATTGATGCTCGATCCGGAATATGGTACTGCGTATGTAAAAAAGAGCCAACAGGATATTATTGCCACACATCAAAATCTGCAAAAGTTTTCGCCTGATGTAAGAGACAGCATTACCAGCTTAACTATGGCTGGCAATACAGCAGTGGCTGAATTTGTTTCGAGCGGAACAACTGCAGATGGCACCAAATGGACTTTACCCATCTGCTCGGTAATCACATTCAAAGACGGCAAGATTATTAAAGATGCCACCTACTATGACAAGTAGTACACCTATGCTACCATTTGCTTATTATATTTATTGCGATACTCAACGGGCGACAGGCCGGTTATTTTTTTGAATATGGTACGAAAGGCTTTTGGATCGGTATAGCCTACATTATACATCACCTCATTTACGTTTTCACGTGATGATTCCAGGCTCATCTTGGCAGCTTCTATTTTTACACGTTGCATGTACTCCAATACGGTATTGGAGGTAGCTTTTTTAAACCGCCGTTCCAGGTTACGCCTGCCGATGGCCAGCATATCGGCCAACTGATCTATCGTAATTTTTTCCTGAAAATTATGTTCGATGAATTCCTGTGCCTTGCGGATGGCTTCGTCTTCATGCTCCTTTTGGCGGTGAAAAATAATAAAAGGAGATTGGCTGCTGCGGTCAATATCTATTTCAAACACTTTAGATGACAGGATGGCCAAATCACGACCCGCATGTTTTTCAACCAGATACAAGATGAGGTTAAGCGACGAATAGGCACCGCCGCTGGTATAAATGCCTGCTTCATCAGTAACGATGCGGTAAGGCATCAGGTTCACCAGAGGAAACATCTTTTTAAATTCATCGGCCATCAGCCAGTGTGTAGTACAACTTTTACCATTTAGCAAACCGGTAGCTGCCAGTATAAATGCACCAATACACAAAGAAACCACCTCGGCCCCTTGCTGGTAATGCTGAACTATCCAAGGTAAAAAGCTTTGGTTGGCGGCCAGTATCTGTGATATATCTCCATGTACGGCCGGAATGATAATCAGATCTGTTTGGGTAACTTCACTAACAATCTGGTCGGGATTGATGGTAAATATCCCGTTCCCTAAACGCGTTTCCTTAGCCAGGCCTACCAAATGAATATCAAATAATGCCGGTTTCCCCGCCCGCTGCATAGCATCATTTACCCGTGAAAACATTTTATAAACGGCTTCGATGTTGCTAAGGCTGGTTTCGCCCGAAGGGATAAGGATAGAAACATGTTTCATATTATCAAATCTACCTGAAAACCTTGTCGTTATCAACCCTTTATTTGTCGTTTTTGTACCTTACGGTACCGCTTGCAGTAAGCTATGTTTGCTAAACAAATAAATCTAAAAACTCAACCATCATGACACAAATTAATGCTTACCTGATTTTTGACGGCCAGTGCCGCGAAGCGCTTACCTTTTATAAAGAATGCCTGGACGCCCAATTGGAACTTATGCTGGTTAGCGAATCGCCCATAGCACAGCAGTTCCCTGAAACCATGCAGAAAAAAGTAATGCATGCTACACTAACCAAGGGCACGTTATTGCTCATGGGTTCTGATATGGGCTGTGCAGATAACAGTGCCTATGCAAAAGGTAACGATTTTTCTTTATCTTTAAACTGCAGCAGCGAACAGGAAATCAACCGTTTATATAAGGTGCTTACAGAGGGTGGCGAAGTGCTGGAAGCTTTGAAAGTACAGTTTTGGGGCGACTGGTTTGCTGCATTTCGAGATAAGTTCGGTATCCGGTGGATTCTGAACTATGCAATTAACAAACCTCAATAACCTGCTTACACACCATGAAACCGCAAGCCATCAAAACGTTGTACTGGATTCTTACTATCCTTTTTGCTTTAGCCATGCTGGGTGATGGCTACGGTGGTATTACCCGGCAGCAAGCCGGGGTAGAGGTATTGAACCACCTGGGATATCCAATATACTCAATGGTGATATTTGGCGTAGCTAAGGTGTTGGGTGCATTAGCTATTTTACAAAACCGCTTTGCTACCATTAAGGAGTGGGCTTATGCAGGCTTTACATTTAACTTCATTGCAGCAGCAGCCTCAAGGGCCGCAGTGGGCGATCCGGCTGGCCAACTGGTGCCACCTGTTGTAATGCTGGTTATATTGTTTGTAAGTTACTTTTTATGGAAAAGGTATAATAAACTAAACGCTGTAACTTATACCACATCAGCTTTTGCTTAATCTGTTAAATACTAATTATAAAACCTGCACAATTATGAAAATCGCCGTTATTATTGTTCGCGTTCTGATGGGGCTTATGTATCTGTTTGCCTCGGTAGTTGTACTTTTCAAAATCAATATGGGCCCGCAGCCCGAGTTACATGGAGGTGCCAAGTCATTTATGGAAGGCATGATAGCTACCGGCTATTTTCTTACTTTGGTTAAAGTAACCGAGCTGGTATGTGCCATCGCATTTATAACCGGCTTTTTTGCACCGCTGGCTACTGTGGTTATCTTCCCTATTACACTGAACATTTTCTTGTACCATGCATTTCTTACCCCCGGCGATTTATTAATGCCGGCCTTGCTGCTGTTGGGCAACCTGCTATTAGCTTATGCTTACCGTAAGCACTACGCCAAACTGGTAGTAGCTAAAGCGGAATTGTAACTTCATGAATATATTTTACTTAAGGAAAATGCCTGCGTTGCATTTCCCTTAAGTAAAAATCAGTTTATAAAAAGGTGTTTTCACCTTTTTGCACAACTTGTGCTACTACTAGTTGACAGGCACCTGCATTTTATTTATAATTAGCCTATTATACACTAGTAAGGTAAATGCTTATCTTTATGTATAAAATTTATCACCCTAATTAATCTTGCTATTACTCAACCAACCGGTAATATCATCTAATGAGGGCTACACAACCAATTAACCTAAGTTTTTATACATAAACGCTGCCCGTGCTATTAGTCGGTATACTGACTTTATACAGGGCGGCATTTTGTTCTTGTAAAAAAGTATGATGTTGCCATCACAACTATCAGCACATAATAAGGCTAAACGTACCAGGTATAGCGCCATAAAAATAGCCTTGCTTTATATTGGGATCAGCTTAATGTGGATTGCGTTGAGCGATCAGGCATTGTTCTCCCTGGAGGGTAAGCTTCCGCACAACTTATTTCTGTTTCTTACCAGCGCCAAAAGCTTTCTGTTTACACTGGTAACCGGCCTGGTGATATTTAACCTGGTACGGGCAGATCAGAAGAACTTAATTGATAGTGAAAACCAGTACCGCAATATTTATGAAGGCAACCCAAACCCGATGTGGATTTATGATTTAGCCACATTGCAATTTGTTTCAGTTAACGATGCGGCCATCACTAATTACGGTTACTCGGAAGAAGAGTTTTTAAGTAAAAGCATTCTCGACATCCGGCCAACCGAAGATTGGAAGCTGTTGAAAAAGGATGTAAACCAACTGAATAACCTATACCAGGATTCGGGCGTATGGCGGCATGTAAAAAAAGACGGCACAGTAATTTATGCCAGCATTTCCTCGCACCGCATTATTTTCAACAACCGCTCCTGTATGATGGTAGTAGCGCGTGACACTACCGAGAAACTAATATTTGAGAAACAGCTGGAAAAAATCAATAAAACACTTTTGGAACAAAGGAGCAAGCTGAGCGAAACCCAAAAAATAGCCAAGCTGGGCGGTTGGGAATATGATGTAATGAACAAGCACTTATCATGGGCTAAAGAGCTGTACTTTATAACCGGCCTTAAACCGCAAACCGGGCGCAGATTACTGGATGTTTACCTGGATTACATTCATTCTGAGGATATTGAAATGGTTAAACACGAATCGTGGACAACCATCCAAACAGGTAAACCATTAGATATAATTTACCGCCTGAAAGCGCCTACCGGCGACACCAAGTACGTAAGGCAATTGGGCCAAGTAGAGTATGAGGGCGAAACGCCGGTTAAAGTAGTAGGCTCACTGCAGGATGTGACCGAAATAAAGGTACTGGAAGAAGAAAAGAACAAATATTTATTCAACCTTGAAGATACGGCGAATTCTATCAATGAGATATTCTTTACCCTAAACCATAACATGGAATTTACGCTGGTCAATAAAAAGTTTGAGCAGGAATATGGCTTAAACGCCGGCGAGGTAAAAGGCAGGAAACTGTTGGACGTGTTTCCGGCTGGCATTGTAAATCTGAATTTTTATACGGCTTATGAGCAGGTAGTTCATGAACATGTTGTTGTTAACATTGAGGATTACTCACCCCGTCTGGGGCAGTGGCTCAGTATGTCGGGGTATCCTACTAAGGAGGGCGGCGCTTTTTACCTAACCAATATTACTGAGCAGAAGCAAAAAGATCAGCAGCTACAGGAAGCTGTTGAACGCTTCAATTTTGTAACTAAAGCCACCAAGCTGGCCATCTATGATTACCTTATACCTGAAAAGCATTTAAGGTTTGAGGCTGGCGCCTGCGATTGGATGAACGACTCACCAGCACCGGGCACCAACGGTGCCGAATGGTGGACGCAGCACATACACCCCGACGATGCTGCGGAAGTAATAAGCCAGCAAAAACAGGCCATTGCTCAAAAAAGTACTGCCTGGAACATGGAATACCGCCTTTACTGCGGCACCGATACTTACCACTATGTACTTGACCAAGGCTACTTCATCTTTAATGAAAACAATGACCCGGTAAGATTAGTAGGCGCTATCAGGGATATTGATGAACTAAAACGATCGAACGAGGAAAATAAACGGCTGGCTGGTATTATTACCCGCATCAACAACATGGTTATTGTGATGGATGCCCAAAACCGGGTAACCTGGGTTAATAAAGCTTTTGAGGATTTTACCGGTTTTAAACTACAGGAAGTAAAGGGCCAAATTTATGGCACTTTTATGCGCGGGCCAGAAACATCTACAGAAGTTACCTCCTACATTCAGGAACAAAAATCCCAACTGAATGCATTTAACGTAACATTGGTTAAATACAACAAAGCCGGGGAACGCTACTGGGCGCAGGTTGAGTTTACACCTACTTTTGATGACAACCGGCAGCATACCGGTTACATAGCCGTTTACCAGGATATTACACAACGTAAGGCACATGAAGAAACATTGCAACGGCAAAACGACGCATTACGATCAGTAGCCTGGCTTAGCTCGCACGAAATACGTCGTCCGGCCGCATCTATACTGGGGTTGATTGACCTGCTGGAACATTCATCAGAACCAACAGAGCAGCAGCATTTAATAGGGCTGGTAAGCCAGTGCGCTCATGAACTGGACAGCATCGTTCATGACATTACCCATAAAGTAGAAGCAGAGCTGCAAATCAAATAACCATTATTGCAATAAATAGCTTTTTAGTGCATCAAAACTATTAGGTAAGCTTACTGCCTGGGATATTTTAGCTTCCAGTTCTTTTACCTGTTGCGGCACATCAATATGCTGTGTCATAGCCGGTGTAAATACATCCGGAAACTTACAGGGATGCGCTGTGGATAGGAATACCCCGGCAACGCCTGCGTGCGCTTGCTGCCATTCTTTTAGCGCGCGCCAGGCTATAGCCGTATGCGGACAAACCACATATTGGTACGCATCAAATACCTGCTGCATAGCTTCACGGGTTTGCTCGTCAGTGTAGCTATAGCCGGTCATCAACTGGCTTAACTTTGCCATATCTTCCTTAAACATATCGGCAATACGCATCCAGTTGCTGGGATTGCCTACATCCATTGCATTGGCAATGGTTTGTACCGAAGCCTTTGGCTCGTATACGCCGGTTTTAAGGAAAGCCGGAACGGTATCATTAGCATTGGTAGCTGCAATAAACTGGTGCACGGGCAGGCCCATTTTCCAGGCCAGCAGGCCGGCACCTATATTGCCAAAGTTCCCGCTCGGAACGGCAAAAGCGACCTGCTTTTTGCCCTGGCGCAGCAATTGCGCATAGGCATTAAAGTAATAAAAGGTTTGCGGAATCAAGCGGGCTATATTAATGGAATTGGCTGACGTTAAACGTAAAGCCTCATTCAGCTCAGCATCGGTAAAGGCTTGCTTAACCAGCGCCTGGCAATCATCAAAAGTACCGTCAATTTCCAGCGCGCGAATATTTTGCCCGTTGGTGGTTAATTGCAATTCCTGAATGTTACTTACTTTACCTTTAGGATACAAGATGGTAACACGGGTATTGGGCACACCTAAAAAGCCCAAAGCCACCGCCCCGCCGGTATCGCCCGAGGTAGCTACCAGCACATCCAGCTGCTTTTCACCGGGCTGTAAAAAGTAGCTCATTACCCGGCTCATAAAGCGGGCGCCAAAGTCTTTAAAAGCCAGCGATGGCCCATGAAACAGCTCCAGCACATACGCATCCTCCTCCAGTTTAACTACCGGCGCCGGGAAATTAACCGCATCATCAATCAGCGCCTGCAAATCCGGACCAGGTGTAGCATCGCCCAATAGCGTTTTAGCTACCTCAAATGCAATTTGCGGCAGCGTATAATGATGCAGATTGTGGATAAATTCATCACTCAGGCGGGGAATGTCTACAGGCATGTACAAGCCCCGGTCTTGTGGCATACTGTTAAAAACGGCTTCTTTAAAATTTACCTGATGTGCTGTATTGTTGGTACTATAAAGTTTCATGGTGATTTTGGATGTTTGATTTTGTCCTGACTTTTAATTCCTGGTTCTTGTATCTCGACGCGAACACCTACCCTATTACCCGCGGACCGGCATCATTAATGGTTGATACATAAGCAAAAGAGCCAATTTTGAGCGCTGTTAAATGCCGCTGTAATAGCTGGGTGATTTGCCGTGCAGTATCCTCATGGCGGGCAAATGCAAACACCGACGGCCCCGAACCGGATATACCAAAGCCTACAGCACCGGCATTCATAGCCAGTTCGCGCAGTTTGTAAAAGTCGGGAATGAGTATGGAGCGCACAGGTTCAACCAGTACATCCTGCATACTGCGGCCAATCAGGTCAACATCCTGCATAAACAGGCCGCTTACCAGGCCGGCAATGTTGCCCCACTGGGTTACAGCATCTTTCATGTTAATTTGTTTTCGGATAATTTGACGGGCCTCACGGGTAGGTACATCCACATCCGGAAAAACAATAGCACAGTATAAATCTTTTGGATGTGGCAACCGGATTACATCCAGCGGCTCGTAGCTACGGATGAGCACAAAGCCGCCTAATAAGGCGGGCGCAACATTATCAGCATGCCCGTGTCCGCAAGCCATCTCCTCACCTTTCATGGCAAAGGGCAGCAACTTGGCTACGTCGGTATCATCCCCCAATAACGTTTTAACAGCAAACAAACCGGCCACCGTACTGGCCGAACTGGAACCGAGACCACTACCAATAGGCATTTTTTTATGCAGCTCAATATCCAGCCCCACATCTGGCCTGCCTACACTTTCCAGGTAATGCTGCACGCTTACACTTACGGTATTCCTGGCCGGATCAAGCGGCAAACGACCATCATCACCGGTTATTTTACTGATGGTGATACCCGGTTTATCGGTAAGGCGCATAATTACCTCATCGCCCGGCTCGTTCACGGCAAAACCCAGCACATCGAACCCGCAAACTACATTGGCTACCGTGGCAGGCGCAAACACGTGGATGCTATCGCCCCCCAGCCCCCTTAAGGGTGAAGTTTTGATTTGGGAGGATGAAGTATTATGTAATATTTCTTGTTCCATTTTTGGATGCTAAAACTTTGTTCTTCTTAATTATAATTATTGCCTCTTGGTTCCAACTCCGGAATCTAATCAATTCGCCCCTACATTTATTAAATCAGCAAATACACCTGCTGCAGTCACCTCCGCACCTGCGCCGGGGCCTTTTACCACCATAGGGCGTTCCTTGTACCGGTCTGTGGTAAAGGCAATAATGTTATCACTGCCCGACATGCTGAAGAACGGATGGCTTTCATCAACCATTTGCAGGCTAATTGAAGCTTTACCATTATCTAATTTGCCAATATAGCGCAGTACCTTACCGCTGCTTTCCGCCTGTTGCTTAATATCGTTAAAGTAAGCTTCCTCGGCCAGCAGGGCGGCGTAGAACTCATCTACGCTTTGCGCATCCAGGCAGGCTTGCGGCAGTATATTTTCAATCTCTACATCTTCGGCCTCCATCTGGTAACCGGCATCACGGGCAAGGATCAGTATTTTGCGCATAAAATCTTTCCCGCTCAGGTCGTCGCGTGGATCGGGTTCGGTATAACCTTTTTCCTGCGCGGTTTTTACCACGTCATGAAAGCTGGCATCACCCTTAAAGTTGTTGAAGATAAATGATATGGTGCCCGACAGGATAGCCTCTATTTTTTGTACCCGGTCGCCGCTTGACATCAAATCTTTCAGGGTGCGGATGATGGGCAGCCCTGCCCCCACGTTGGTTTCGTAAAAGAAATCAACGCCATGTTTGCGGGCTGTGTCTTTAAATGTTTTATACTGATTGTAAGCTGCCGAGTTACCGATCTTGTTGCAGGTTACGATAGATATGGTTGCTTTAAACACCTCCTCATAAAAAGTAACCGGTACCGGACTGGCCGTATTATCAACAAATACGCAGTTAGGCAGGTTCATGCTTTTCATGCGGTTAACAAACTCTTGCAGATTGGCCGGCTGGCCGTGTTGTTCCAGCTCGTCCTGCCAGCTGTCTAAAGACAAGCCGTCTGAATTGAACAGCATTTGGCGAGTGTTGCTTATACCAGCAATTTTAACCTGGATGCTGTTATTATGCTGTAAAAACTCACTGTGTTCTTTTAACTGCCTGATGAGCGTTTTACCAATATTGCCGGTACCTAAACAAAATACATGCAGCGTTTTGTTGAATTGCACAAAAAAGGCATCGTGTACAGCATTCACCGCCTTGGCCAAATCGGTAGCTGAGATAATTACGGAGATATTGTATTCTGAAGATCCCTGCGCAATGGCCCGTACATTGATACCATTACGGCCCAGGGCATGAAATAACCGGCCAGACATACCGGGTGTTTGCTTCATATTTTCGCCTACAATGGCCAAAACGGCCAGGTTACCTTCAATAACAGGCTTATCAAGCTTTTTGGCAGCCAGCTCCAACTCAAATTCCTGTTCCATTAGCTGGCATGCCTTTTCGGCATCGGCAGGGTTTACTGCAAAAGTAATGCTGTGCTCGGATGATGACTGCGTAATCAGCACCACATTAATCTGCTCGCGTGCTAGCAACGAGAACAAGCGGCCACTAAAGCCCGCCTTACCCACCATGCCGCTTCCCTGCAGGTTAATAATACTTATTTTATCAATAGAGGATATGCCTTTAATAGGTAAGTTGGAATTTTGACAATCGTGCCGGATAACGGTACCTGCAAAGCCTGGCTCGAAAGTATTTTTGATAACAATGGGTATCTTTTTCAGAAAAGCCGGAATCATGGTTGGCGGGTATATTACTTTGGCGCCGAAGTAAGATAGCTCCATGGCCTCTGTATAAGTAAGCTCAGGCAGCGAGAAAGCTTTTTTGACGATGCGTGGGTCGGCGGTCATCATGCCGTTCACATCAGTCCATATCTGAATTTCGCTGGCATGTAACGCAGAGCCGAAAATTGCGGCGGTATAATCGCTGCCGCCACGGCCCAAAGTAGTTACCTGGCCGGCATCATTACTGGCTATAAAGCCGGTAACAAATAATAACTTGCCTTTATTCTCGTCAACAAAGCTACGGATCAGTAAATCAGTAAGCTCGGTATTCACCTTAGCCTGACCAAAACTACTGTCCGTTTTAATTACCTCGCTGGCATCAACATAAAGCACTTCTGGAAAATATTGCAAAGCCATACGGCTCAATAGCAAAGCAGAACAGCGCTCACCAAAGCTTAAAATCAAATCGCGGGTTTTAGGCGTAAGCTCACGCAGCGTATAAACGCCCTGCAGCAAATCCTCTAACTGGTTAAAGTAGATTTTAAGACGGGTAAAAACAGGATTTTGATGCGATATTTCCAGCAATTGCTTAACTACCCCAAAGTGGCGGCTTTCCAGTTCGGCCAGTTGAGCCGTAAACTCTTGACCGGCCGCAGCCTGACCGGCCATTTCGGTAAGCAGGTTAGTTACGCCGCTCATGGCTGATACCACCACAACCAAGCTATCGCCTGCCTGATGCTCCTGTTTAACAATGTCCATTACGGCACTGATGCTTTGTACCGAACCTACAGATGTTCCTCCGAACTTTAAGACTTTCATAAAAGGCTGTTTAAAACAAAAGCGCCTTCCCGTTTTAAAGGAAGGCGCTTTGTTGGTTTTATCTTTTGTTTTACACCATACGGTTACCTTCCTCCATGCTTTATGCCGGTGGTAATAATAATGGTAATAATGGTGTTGTTAATAATCATCAGATTTTAGCTGAACTGCTTTTTGTAAATTAAAACGCTTTTTTTCAGAAATGCAAGCTTTAAGTGTGATTTATTTTCGAGGAGTTAATTGGTCATTAAGGCTGCAATATTTATATACCAAAACCTTTTAGAGCTATAGCTTTCCCAAAAAAAGAAACTAAAGCCCCATAAAAGCAAAAAACCACCTGCATTTTCATGCAGATGGTAGCAATTTATTCTTGTTTTTTATCCCGGTGCAATATTAAATGGCCATTTTATTAAAAAGACCTCAAAAAATAAACAGCAACGACTAAATTTAGTGCGAAAAAATTCAAATTAAACCTTTCCTTCTTCAAACTCCCTCACCAAATTACAACAAATCAGTCGCCACAGCAATTGCAAGACTACTATCTTTCAATTTTCATGCAAAAATAACATATTTTATTTATTAAAAAATCAAATCGTAAGCCATAACAAACATTTAATGTAAATTTTACACTAAGTGTACAAAATTGATCACTACTGAAAAGTATTAATTAAAATCACTAAGCAATGCGCAATAGTTACTGCTTAAAGATTAAATAACAAACAAAAAAGCCGCCGGAAAATTCCGGCGGCTTTAGTATAGTAAGTTATCTATTTCCTTATGCTTCTACAGATTTAACTGTTTTGATGATACGGGCAGCTACTTTGTACGGATCGGCAGCTGAGTTTGGACGACGATCTTCCAGGTAACCGCTCCAGCCTTTTTGTACGGTGAATAGCGGAATACGGATAGAAGCGCCACGGTCAGACACGCCATAGCTATAATCATTGATAGAAGCAGTTTCGTGCTTACCGGTTAAGCGCTGATCGTTATCAGCACCGTAAACAGCAATGTGCTCTGCCACTACCGGACGGAAAGCTTCAAGTACTTTAGTATATGTTTCTTTGCTGGCAGCAGTGCGCAACAAGGTATTTGAGAAGTTAGCGTGCATACCAGAACCGTTCCAGTCTAATTTGCCCAACGGTTTGCAATGCCAGTTAATAGCAACACCATAGCTTTCGCCAATTCTTTCCAGCAGGTAACGTGCAACCCAAATCTGATCGCCGGCTTCTTTAGCGCCTTTAGCAAAAATCTGGAATTCCCACTGACCGGCAGCTACTTCGGCATTGATACCTTCAACGTTTAAGCCAGCTTCTAAACAAACGTCTAAATGCTCTTCAACAATTTCGCGACCGAAAGCATTGTTAGCACCTACTGAACAGTAGTATGGACCCTGTGGCGCCGGGTAACCGTTTACCGGGAAACCCAAAGGTTTGTTGGTTTCTGAATCCCACAAGAAATACTCTTGCTCAAAACCAAACCAGAAATCGTTATCATCATCCTCAATAGTAGCTCGACCGTTTGATGCATGCGGGTTACCCTCCGAGTCTAAAACTTCGCACATCACCAGGTAGCCATTTTTTCTTTGCGGATCTTCGCAAATAAACACTGGCTTCAATATACAATCAGATGAACCTCCCGGTGCCTGCTCGGTTGAAGAACCATCAAAGCTCCAAAGCGGGCAATCTTCCAACTTACCGCTGAAATCTTTTTCAATTTTTGTTTTACTACGTAAACTTTGGGTCGGTTTGTAACCGTCTAGCCAGATGTACTCCAGTTTAGCTGCTGCCATTTTTGATTGTTTATTTATTGGAACAATAATTAGTAAGACACTTTACATAGCATTTACTATGTACCAACAAAATTAATCCTTTTTTAATAAAAAATACAAAACTTTCAACAAAAATTAGTGTATGATCATAAATTCCACTACTTTTTGTTATGAAATAAGAAATTTTTGCATATAAAATTTACTTTCAGAATAAAAAGTGCTTTTTTGAATAATTTATTTAACTACACAAAAGCACTTAATGTAAATTTAACATTACACAGTACAATACATACCGATATAGTAAGCACTTACCATATAAAGTTTTTCAAAAAAGGCTTATTTATGAATTGCGTATTTGTCCATTGCCCTTAATCAGCCATTTATAACTGGTTAACTCTTCCAGCCCCATAGGCCCGCGGGCATGCAGTTTTTGTGTGCTGATGCCTATCTCGGCACCTAAACCAAACTGCGCACCATCTGTAAATGCGGTAGATACGTTTACATAAACGGCAGCAGCGTCAACTTTATTTAAGAATTGCCCGGCTGTCTGTTCGTTTTCAGTAATGATAGCTTCGCTATGTTTGGAACTATGCGCTGCTATATGATCTAATGCCTCCTGCAAACCAGAAACTGTTTTAACAGCCATTTTGTAGGATAGAAACTCTGTACCAAAGTGTTCATGAGTTGCTTTATGCAACAAAATATCAGGGTAATACCCGCTTAAAACCGAGTATACTGCTTCATCAGCATAAATTTCCACCTTTTTTTGCGCCAAATTGTTCACTAATGTTGGTAAATCACTTAAACGATTGGCATTAATCAGAAGACAATCCAGGGCATTACACACGCTTACCCGTCGCGTTTTTGCATTATAAACAATGGCGCTGCCTTTTTCCAAATCACCTTCAGCATCAAAGTAAGCATGCACTATGCCGGCACCAGTTTCAATAACAGGCACTTTACTGTTTTGCCTTACATAGTCTATGAGTTGCTGGCTACCTCTGGGTATAAGCACATCTACATAACCACTGGCGCTCAGCAAAGCTGCCGTCGCCTCGCGTTCGGCAGGTAACAGGGTAGCTGCATTGGTATCGATATGATGTACTTTTAAAACATCGTGAATAACTGTAATGATAGCCTTGTTAGAAAACTCAGCATCACTCCCGCCTTTTAACACACTTATGTTACCCGTTTTAAAACACAATGAAAAAACATCGAAAGTTACATTAGGGCGCGCCTCATAAATAACCCCCACCACGCCAAGCGGCACTCTTACTTTTGACAGCGCCATACCGTTAGGCATAATATTTTGCATTAAAACGTTACCTAACGGGCTATCCATAGCCGCTACATTGCGCATATCCTGTGCAATATCTTGTATACGGGCAGCCGTTAGCTTAAGCCGGTCATATTTCGGATCAGCAACATCCATTCGGTCCAGATCTTTTTGATTTTCGGCCAGTAAAAAGTCTGTTTTAGCAACAGCAGCTTCGGCAACATCCAGCAATATTGATTTAATTACAGTTGCCGGCAGACCAACAATGGCACGACTGGCTTTCACCGCATTTTCAAAGTAGGCAGTATAGCTCATAAAGTTTAGTAATTTAAATGCAGATAATCATAATGAACCAAAGGCTTCTGATTTTTTTGCCCCACGCGCTCGCGTGCCTTATCCGAGCCATATTCGGCAATACCCTGGCCAACGAGTGCATTTTGCTCATCAAGCAGTTTTATAATGTCGCCCTTTTTAAAATCGGATAATACGCTATTTAAACCGACCGGCAACAAGCTGGTTGCCTTGCTGGATAACAGCGCCGCCTTGGCCCCATCATTTACCTGCACAGCGCCGGTGGCAAAATGTGCGGCATGGGCAATCCATTTCTTTTTGCCCGATTTACTTTTTTGCGGTACAAAGCGTGTATGCTGAACGGTATTTTGCAACACGCCGTTCAAAATACTATCTACCGTACCATTGGCTATATGTACGGCTATACCCAGCTGTGCTACCTTTTGCGCCATGGTTGATTTGGTAATCATGCCCCCGCGCCCAAACTGTGATTTACCGGAGCTGATAAAGGCAGAAAAATCGGTACCGCCGTCGTTGATCTCCTCAAGCAGTTGCGAGCCGGGCAGTTTAGGATCACCGGTGTAAATGCCGTTTACATTGGTAAGGATAATCAATGCGTCGGCATTCAGCATGGAGGCTACTAATCCGGCCAGCTCATCGTTGTCGGTAAACATTAGTTCAGTTACCGATACCACATCGTTTTCATTTACAATGGGAACTACCTGGTGTTGCAGCAGTATCTCCAGGCAGTTTTTCATATTCAGATAATGCACCCGGTCGCGGAAATCTTCTTTGGTAACCAGCACTTGCGAACACAGCAGCTGCTGCTGTTCAAACAGGCTGGCGTAAGTATTAATCAGTTTTACCTGACCGATTGAAGCCAGCAACTGCCGGGCGGCAATGTTATCTACCTTATCAGTTACCTTAATTAAACTACGCCCTGATGCTACCGCGCCTGACGATACCAAGATCACCTCTTTACCCTGTTTCTTTAAAGCGGTAAGCTGTTCCACCAAATGACCGATGCGATAATAATCGGGCAAACCATCGGGCTGTGTAAGCACATTGGAACCCACTTTAACAATAAGGCGCTGGTAGTTGAATTTCATGATATGGTACCCTTAAAAACAATGATACAATTACACCATAGCAAATGCAACACTTATAAAGCTTTATAAAAATTATAAAGCAAAATACTGACCTTTTAAATATTTGAATATATTTGTCTACTTATTACATAGACTTTATATAGTTTAAACAAGATGAATTATACAAAAGCCCCTTTATTACCTACTTGTTGTTGCTGAGCACAGCAGACTATATACACATCAGGAAATAAATACACCCTCAATTTTAACCTTACTTCATGAAAATTTATACTTACACTCCCTTAGCATGGCTACGCTTAATTAGCACGGCAGCTTTATTTTTAATTGTCACGGGCAGGTTTGCATTTGCACAGGAAAGCACACTGATTGTCATATCCGGCAGGGTGATCGATCAGACTACGCAGCAAGCGCTGCCCGGCGTTAGCGTAAATATTAAAGGTACGGTAGCCGGCACTTCCACTACCGATAAAGGCGACTTTTCCATCAAAACCCGCTTGAAGTTCCCCCTTACTCTGGTATTTAATTATGTAGGCTTTCAACAACAGGAATATGTAATTAAAGATGCCCGCTCCAAGCTGAACATCGAATTGGTTACCCAAACCGTTTTAGGTAAGGATGTGGTTGTAACCGCATCGCGGGTTGAAGAAAGTATACTGAAATCGCCGGTAGCTATCGAAAAGCTGGATATCCGTGCCATTCGCGAATCGCCGGCTCCTTCTTTTTATGACGCGCTTGAGAATGTAAAGGGTGTACAAATGACCACATCCAGCTTAACCTTTAAAGTACCCAACACGCGTGGCTTTAACATTCCTAACAACTTCCGGTTTATGCAACTGGTTGATGGTGTGGATATGCAGGCGGCAACCCTGGGCGTACCGTTGGGTAATGCCATTGGCCCTACCGAGCTGGATATTGCCAGTGTTGAAATTACCCCCGGCGCGGCATCAGCCCTTTACGGCATGAACGCCATTAACGGCATGGCCAACCTCATGACCAAAAATCCGTTTGTGTACCAAGGCTTAAGCGTTTACCATAAAACAGGTGTAAATCATGTGGATGGTAAAGATCATGATCCAAGCGTACTGACCGAAAGCGCTATCCGCTACGCTAAAGCATTCAACAACAAGATTGCCTTTAAGATTAACGCCAGCTACATGCAGGGCACCGACTGGATTTCCAACACCCGGCTTGACCAAAACCCAAATAACCTGAATAGCGCTAATCCGGGTTTCCCGGCCCTGAACAATGCCAATGCCGCGTTTGACGGCTGGAACAAATATGGCGATGATGCCTTAGCAGGTAGCAACCTTGTATCTATCAGCGGCCTGAATATTGACGGCAAAGCCAACCAAACCCTGCGTGTGTCCCGTACCGGTTACTGGGAAAATGAACTGGTAAGCCCTAAAGTATCCAATTTAAAGCTCGACGGATCACTTCACTATAAACTGAACGACAAAATAGAAATAGCTTATGGCTACCGCTATGGTAAAATGGATGGCGTGTTTCAGCGTGGCAACAAAATACGGCTGGACGGGGTAACCGTACAAAACCACAGCTTGGAAATAAAAGGCAGTAATTTTAAGGTATTAAGCTACGTTTCGTTAGAAAATACCGGCAACTCATACAATGTAAAACCACTGGCCGATAACCTGGATCTGTACAGCGGCGGCTCATCGGGCGCATGGGGCACTAAATATAAAAATGCATTGAATGCGTACGCAACAGCAAATGGCGGCACTTTAACATCAGCTAATTTGGCTGCTGCCAACAACTATGCACGGCAAATTGCAGATGCAAGCCGTGTAATACCTGGCACCGATGCTTTCAATCAACTTAAAAACACGATCATTGGCATCAATAACTGGGACATTAAATCAAGCCAGATACCCGATGCACCTGAAACGGGCGGCGCTGCCCTGGTACAACATAGCCGCATGTACCACACCGAGGCCCAGTGGGATTTATCCAAACAGGTAAAGATTTTTGATTTGCTGCTTGGCGGCGATGCCCGCGTTTACCAGATCATTCCGGACGGCAACAACTTTGTTGATTTTTCGAGACCGATTGCCGAGCGTAACAAGCCACTGGCCGACGGTTCTTTTGGTGATAATGTTTATTATAAAAAGTTTGGCGCTTTTTCGCAGGTTACTAAAACCTTTTTTGATAATACACTAAAAGTATTCGGCTCGTTACGTTTTGATTATAACCCCGAGTTTGACCCTAAATTTACGCCGCGCATTGCTGCCGTATACTCGCCGGTTGAAAATCAGAACTTCCGTGTTACCTATCAGCAAGGCTATCGTTTCCCGGCACTGTTCGAGGCGTTATCTTACGTAAATAACGGGCGGGTAAAACGTGTGGGCAGCCTGTCTTACATCAACGAGGGCTTGGGCTATTTAGAAAACAGCTATACCCAGGCATCCGTTATCAACTTCAATGCAGCTGTAAGCGCAGCTGGCAATACCGATGCTGCCGCCTTGCAAAACCGTGATATACTGCAAGTGGCTAACCTGCCTAAAGCACGCCCCGAAAAAATCAATTCTTTTGAGATTGGTTACAAAAGTGTATGGGCCGATCAGAAAGTAATTGTAGATATTGATGCCTATACCAACAAGTACAATGGCTTTTTAGGTCAGGTGCAGGTTTATGTACCCAAAGGCACAACCACCGGTACCGATGCAGCCGTTTTGGCCATGCTCGACAGGAACCGCGATGCTACGGCAGCCACCAGTACTACCGCCGCCAGCAATGGGCAAGACCGCTACCGGGTATACACCAATGCCAAAAACGATTACGTAAATTATGGCTCGGCCATTGGCGTTACCTACAACTTTTATAAAAAATTCACCGTTGCCGGGAATGCCAGCTTCAATAAACTGAAGACCAATAAGACCGACGATATTTTTGTAACCGGCTTTAACACCCCACGCTGGACCACCAACGTATCTTTTGGCAACCGTGAGATCGTGAAAAACTTAGGCTTCAGCGTAGTATACAAATGGCAGGAATCCTTTTTGTGGGAAAGTCCGCTGGTAACCGGTACGGTACCTGCCTTTAGCACTTTTGATGCCCAGGTTACCCTGCGTGTACCGGCTTATAAAGCTAACTTTAAACTGGGCGGATCTAATATTTTCAACAAGCGCTACATACAATATGCCGGTGGCCCTACCATTGGCGGATTGTATTATTTAGCCGTGACGTTGGATGGGTTATTGAGGTAGAGACTCTCACCTAAAAGCCCCTCCCAAACCCTCCCCGGTAGGGAGGGCTTTTGATCTGTAATATATAAAAAATAAATGGTCATTTCGAGTGATAACGAAAAATCCTATACGCTTAACTTAATCACCGTATAGGATCTCTCACTATCGTTCGAGATGACCTTTTCGTTTACAACCTATTATGCAAAGCCCTTTCTACCGGGGAGGGGTAGGTAGGGCTATTTTTCAATCAAACAAACCGCGTAGGCTACAACGCCTTCTTCACGGCCAATAAAGCCCATTTGTTCGTTGGTGGTGGCTTTGATCGAAATATCTTCTTCGGAAATGCCAGCCGCCGGGGCAATGTTAGCCTTCATGGCCGGGATGTGCGGATTGATTTTGGGAGCTTCAAGACAAATCATGGCATCGATGTTGCCAATTGTCCAGCCTTTTTCTTTAAGCAGGGCTACCACGTGTTGCAGCAGCACCAGGCTACTGATACCACGCCAACGTTCATCTTTGTTAGAAAAATGATAGCCAATATCGCGAAGATTGGCAGCGCCTAACAGGGCATCGCAAATGGCATGCACCATTACGTCGGCATCAGAGTGGCCAAAAGCGCCAGAGTGGTGCTCAAGCGTTACGCCGCCCATTACAAAAGGATGTGCTTCTTTCAACTGGTGCACATCAAAACCAAAACCTACCCTTATTTTACTCATGGCTTTTTATTGGCGCCAAAGTTAACACTTACTGTAAAACGCAGGGTATTGGCCAGCGCACTTCTTTGCTGCGTAGCTGCTAAATAAGCCAGATCAAGGTTAAAAATATCGTATTTAAAGCCTGCGCCCATTGTTACGTACTGGCGGTTACCTTTATCAGGATTCTCGTAAAAGTAGCCGGCACGTAAAAAGAACTGCTTGTTGTATCCATATTCAACGCCCGGCGCATAGCTAATCTCTTTTATTTCTTCTTTAAAACCACCCGGTGCATCGGCAAACGATTGTATAATGCCCGATGGTACCGACACATTATCATCATATCCGCTCACAATATTGCCTTCCATATTCCGAACCGGCGGCGTAGGCACCAACAGTTTATTAATATCAAAGGCCAAAGTAACCTGGTTATAACTATCCAGGTACCATGTATTGGCAGCGCCCAATTTTAAATTAGTAGGTAAAAAGTATTGCTGCCCGCCGTCGGTATAACTTATTTTAGTACCAATGTTAGAAATATTAACGCCGAAAGCCAGCAAGGCGTCTTTTCCAAACTGTTGCGTAGGCTTACGATAAAAGGCTGATACATCGGCAGCAAAGGCATTGCCTGCCTTGGTTTGCTGGCCGGCCACAAAAGCGCCGTTGGTTAAACTGGAATGGATATACCTGAAAGTAAGCCCTAACGAAAAGTTTTCGCCAAACTTACGGGCAAACGAACCATCGAGTGAAAATTCATTAGGGCGGTAAGTTCCCTGATCGTTCTGATTAGCATCAACCAGCTGTATGGCGCCCAAATTAAAATACCGTAATGACAGGCCTATCGTATTACGATCATCCAGTTTGCGGGCATAGCTTAAATAAGCCAAATTAACATCCGATACCAGACGGCGAAGCCAGGGGCTGTAAGCTACCGACATATTATCGCGACCTTCAATAAAAGCCAGCTTGGATGGATTCCAGTAAGTTGCATTGGCATCCGGGCTTATGGCCACGCCAGCATCCCCCATGGCACCCGAGCGTGAATCGGGCGTAATATTTAAAAAGGGCACAGCGGTAGTAATAGCATTGCTGCTGCTGCCATTGGTATTGGTGCCACCTGTACCAATAGTTTGTGCTAACAGCGGTACCGGTATAGATAAGAGCAAATAGGTTATGATGCGATAGGTAAAAACTCTCATTGCCGCAAATTAGCTGTAATTTTTTGTTAAATATCTATCCTACTACGATAAAGACTTATAAATGTTAAATTGATTAAAACGATATTTTTAAGCAATTTGCAAAACTTTAGTGAAACTGCTACCGTAAAAAGACGCATACAAGATATATTAAATTTCTGTCAACCGAAAGCAAATTACTGTTTGAACGAACGTTGTACTTTTATTGACTATTTTAACAGAGATGAGCAATTATTTTACTAAAACTGCTTTAGTGGTACTGGGGTTAGGCGCGTTGCTGAGCAGCTGCAGTAAACCTATGCGGTCGCAAAAAACCGGCATGGCTTACAATGACCGTAACAATGGCGGCTATCTTCGCTTTAAGCAAACACACCCTGCACCGGGCCCGGGCTTAATTCCAATTGAAGGAGGTACCTTCGTTATGGGTGGCAGTGCCGATCAGGACATGGCTTACGAAAATAATAATGTACGCCGCCGTGTTACTGTAGCGTCTTTTTACATGGACGAAACAGAGGTATCGAACCAGGACTGGTTGGATTACCTGCACTGGATCAGCATCACTTTCCCGGACGACCGCGAGTTGTATTACAATGCTACGCCCGATACCCTGGTATGGCGCAGACCATTATCTTACAATGAGCCTTATGTTGATAACTACTTACGTCACCCGGCATTTCAGGATTACCCGGTGGTTGGTATTACCTGGGAGCAGGCACAAAACTACTGTACATGGCGTACCGACCGTATGAACGAAAATATTTTGCGTGAAACAGGTCGTTTAGCCAGTTGGAAAGATGCATCGGGCAATGGCAAAAGCAACGGTAAGGGAGGCGGTGCACAACCATCCATCACCGATCCGTTTAACACCGATATGTACCTCAACGGCCAGTACAGAGGACAGGGTATTGATGGTAAGAACATGATACGCGACCTGAACCCACGTGCACAAGCCGGCGCTAATGGAAAAGGCAAACCTACCCGTCCGGTACGTGTAGAGGATGGTATCCTGAAACCAGGCTACCGTTTACCAACCGAGGCCGAATGGGAATATGCAGCCTTAGGGTTGGCGGGTAACACGCAATATGAAAACATTGAAGATGGTAAGATGTATCCATGGAATGGCATGGGCGTACGCTCAGCCAGCAAACGTACCCGTGGTATGATATTAGCCAACTTTAAACGTGGCGAAGGTGATAACATGGGTGTGGCCGGATCATTGAACGATAAGGCTGATATTACAGCCCCGGTACGTTCTTACGAGCCTAACGACTTTGGCCTGTACAACATGGCAGGTAACGTAAATGAATGGACAGGTGATACCTACCGCCAGATGTCGTTCGAAGACTTTGAAGACTTCAACCCGTTCCGTGGTAATGAGTACACCAACAAACGTTTGGCCGATCCTGAAAAAGGTTTATATGCGAAAGATAAATATGGCCGTCCAATTAAAGATGCAGCTAAATCATCACGTAAGTTAACCTGGAATGAGTTTGTTGCACAGCAGCAAGGCGGCCAGGGCGGTAATGGTAACGGCGCTCCTGCTCCAAACACCACAGCAAGCACCAACCCAATTGCTGGCAAACCGTACAACGCCGACCAACGCGGCTATGCCGACTCGGTAAACAACAGCCTGTATGGCGTAACTACCTTGGTAAATGACCACTCAAAGGTTTTCAAAGGTGGCTCATGGAATGACCGTGCTATGTGGCTAAACCCAGCTACCCGCCGCTTTATGGACCAGGCTGATGCAAGTGCTGAAGTAGGTTTCCGTTGTGCGATGACCATGGTTGGTGCACCAGAGATCAATCCTAATGGCAAGCCACACTTCAGAGTGAGCAAACCACGTAACTATAGCTCAAAAAGCAGATAATATATAGCTTAATAAGTTAGGTTAAATAAAAAGGGATGTTACTGTAGTAACATCCCTTTTTGCTTTTTATCAGTTAATCAAAGCTTATTTTACCTACATCTTTCAACTTTATTGCGTAAGCGCATATTGTACCAGATTAGCACCCATTCTAAGGGCTTTAATACGCGTTTCCTGACTATCGCCAGCATAGGTGCCATAATCTTCCCAACCATTACCTAAATCGCACTCCACATCATAAAAACACACCAAGCGGCCTTTGTAAATCAGCCCAAAGCCTTGCGGGCGCTTGTTATCGTGCTCGTGAACTTTAGGTAGCCCGTTCGGGAAATCAAACTTTTGATGATAGATGGGATGGCTGAGCGGTAGTTCAACAAAATCGAGTTCAGGGAAAACGCGCTTCATTTGCGGGCGTATGAATTTATCCAGCCCATAGTTATCACAAATGTGCAAAAAACCGCCACCGGTTAAATACTTACGCAGATTGCGCACATCCTGATCGGAAAAGATAACGTTGCCATGCCCGGTCATAAACACAAAGGGATAATTGAAAAGCTCGGCACTGCCTGCCTCAACGGTTTCGTCCTGCGGTTTAAAATTGGTTTTAAGATTTTGATTGCAGAATCTGATTAAATTGGGTAGCGCGGTACGGTCGCCATACCAGTCGCCACCGCCATTATACTTTAATCGCGCTAGCGTGTAGGTAGGTTCGGGCCGGTAACTGCTCAGCAACAGGCCGGTTATCAGAATTACAAGTGATTTATACTTCATTCGCCACATAAGCATTTCCCCTTTTACTCGTTAAATGCCTTACCAAACAGGTTTAGCCGGCTATCTGTTTAAAAAGTTTACTTCAAAGCAAGCCTCAAGCGCCGCGGTTTCGGTACGCAGGCGGCTTTCGCCTAAAGTTATGGGTTTGAAGTTGTTTTGCAAAGCCTCATCAATTTCCTTCTCGGTGAAATCGCCTTCGGGACCAATGAGTATCAGGCTGCGTCCATGCAATTCCAGTTGTGAAGCCAGGCTTACTTTTTCTTCTGGCAGGCAGTGGGCAATAAACTTTTGCCCATCAAAGGGAGCCTGCACCAATTTACTGAAAGATTGTATATCGTTCAGTTGTGGGTGATAGGCTTTAAGGGATTGTTTTATGGCAGAAGTTATAATTTTATTCAGGCGGTCAACCTTAGCTTCCTTACGTTCGGATCGCTGACATAACAAGAGAGAAACTTCATCAATACCAATTTCGGTAGCTTTTTCCAAGAACCATTCTAGCCGCTCTATATTTTTGGTTGGTGCTACAGCAATGTGCAGGAAATGGTTGCGCTTGCCATATTGTTGCCGGGTTTCAACAGTTTGCAATTGTGTGCGCTTTGGATGCGCATCAGTGATACGGGCCGTATAAAAGCCACCCCGGCCATCTACCAGTTGCACATGATCGCCTGCTTGCAGGCGCAATACACGAATGCAATGCTTACTTTCCTCCTCGCTTAAACTGTACGTGGCAAGTTGTGGATCAATGTCGGGTGTATAAAAAATTTGCATCAGCTTGCGGCTTAATGTAAATCTTTCATATCTTCCTCGTTCAGCAGTATCTCCAGCTTAACTGACTCTACATTCTGATCCGATTTTTTCAATACCGTAATATTGTAACCGTTTGATTCGCGTTGCTCGCCTACATCCGGTATCTTACCGAATATTTCGCTTACCCAACCCGATATGGTATCAAAGTCACCATCTTCCGGCAAATCATGCGGCAGGTGCTCATTTACATCATATATAGTGGCAGAAGCACTGATGATAAACTCACGGTCGCTTACCTTATCTACAATAGGTTTCTCTTCGTCAAACTCATCCTGTATCTCACCTACCAGCTCTTCTACAATATCCTCAAGGGTTACCATACCAGCCGTACCGCCAAATTCATCCAGTACAATGGCTATCTGAATGCGTTTTTGCTGCAATTCGGCCATTAGCTCATTGATCTTTTTGGTTTCGGGGATAAAGTAAGGTTTACGGATAATTTCCTTGATCTCGAATTCCTCTTTACGCGCCAGTAATGGGAGAATATCTTTGGCGTGTACAATACCCACAATCTTGTCAATGGTATCGTCATACACCGGCATACGTGAATAACCTTCGGTTATCAGGCATTCGAGCAGTTCGTCCGTGTTGCATGACAGATCTACGCCTGATATTTTGGTACGGGGTACCATGATATTTTTAACCACGCGCTCATTGAAATCAAACACGTTCTTGATCAGTTCGTGTTCGTTTGAATCAAGCGCACCGCTTTCTTTACCTTGCTCCAACAGGTATTGCAACTCTTCGGAACTATGATGCGCTTCGTCGCCATGTACGGCGGTTACGCCAAACAAGCTCAAAATAAAGTTAGCAAAAGTGTTCAGTACCCAGATGGCTGGCCTGAAAACCACAAAGAAGAAACGTAGCGGATAGGATACTGCAAGCGTGGTGCGTACAGAACGCTGTATGGCCAGTGTTTTAGGAGCCAGCTCACCAAATACAATATGCAGTATGGTGATGGTGATGAACGCAACAACATGGCTGATGTTGATGATTAAACTTGAGGTAATAACCAAACCAAACATGGAAAAGAGTTTCAGCATGATGGTGGTTACCACTTCTTCGCCCGCCCAGCCCAAGCCCAGCGAGGCAATGGTAATACCTAGCTGCGTTGCAGCCAGGTATCCGTCCAGATTATGCATTATACCCCGGGCTATCTTAGCAGTTCGGCTTCCGGCCTTTGCCTGAATTTCAATTTGAGAACCGCGAACGCGCACAATGGCAAACTCCGCAGCCACAAAAAAGCCGTTCAGTAAAACCAAAAATATGGTAAGAAATATATGAAAACCGTTAATATCTAAGTCGGGGCCCATGTAATAGTTATTGGTACGCAGGGAAAGTGGAATTGTACAACTCCAGACCTTCGTTAATTACCTTGAGCGCATACGGCTTGCCCATTAAGTGCTCAATTGTTACGTTTTTACCTTCCAGCTTTTTGTAATCCTGGAAGAAACGTACGATCTCTTTCATAGTATGCGGAGGCAATTCATTTAAATCATTGATGTAGTTTACCGACATGTCGTTTTTAGCTACGGCAATGATTTTATCATCCTGCTCACCATTATCTACCATGTGCATCACACCGATTATTTTGGCTTCGATCATTGACATTGGGAAAACATCAACAGAGCAAATAACCAGGATATCCAATGGGTCTTTATCATCACAATAAGTTTGCGGAATAAAGCCGTAATTGGCCGGATACATTACAGACGAAAACAAAACACGGTCTAATTTCAATAAACCAGATTCTTTGTCGATCTCATATTTGGCTTTTGAGCCTTTAGGAATTTCAATAATAGCATTTACCACGTCAGGTATGTTTTCGCCAGGCGAAACCTGATGCCAGGGATGTTGTGTACTCATTTAGTAGAATTTGTTTGAATAATTAATAAATTAATGTTCGTCAATTTTGTTTTTCACATTGCCTTTTTTAAAAAAAGCAATCAGCAGTGGTATGGTAGTCACTGCTATCAGGGCAAACACTATATATTGCAAATAATGCCTGAGTTGTGGGTACTGCCGCCCCAGAAAATATCCGGTTAGCGTTAAAGCCACCACCCAGGCTACGCTGCCAATAACATTGTATAACGTAAATCGTTTAAAATTTACTTTTACTACACCTGCAAAGATAGGTGCAAAAGTTCTGATTATAGGGAAAAATCTGCCCAAAACCAGTGCCATGCCGCCATATTTCTGATAAAATTCTTCGGCCATGGTTACATAACGCTTCTTAAAAAAGAAGGAGTCGGGCCGCCGAAGCATTACAGGTCCGGTTCGGTAACCAAACCAATACCCGGTAAAGTTGCCTAAAATGCCGGCTGCTATGAGCGATAACACCAGTACCGTGATATGTACGTCCATGAATCCGGTAGCACATAACAGGCCTGCCATAAACAGCAGATAATCGCCAGGTAAAAAGAACCCAAAGAACAACCCGGTCTCGGCGTATACCACCACCAGCAACAGGTAAAAGCCACCTTTACTGAGTATGGCTTGTGCATCCGTTAAGTTTTGGAGATGTTCCCAGAGACTTTCCATTCACAATATCTGTAAAGCTACAAATATTATAACAATTTGCCGTATTGCCCAAAATTAAATAAGCTTAGACACTTGCCTGATAATACTGTATTATAATATAACTGCAATCATTCGGTATAGCTTAAATACCATTAATATTGCTATTGCGGTGAGTGATGTAGTCACCGCCTTGTATTTTAAGATGATGTTCTTCAATTGGCTGCTGGTATACATATACCCAGCAGTCTACCACCTGCCCTCCCGATAATGTTACAGGCTTCAATTCACGGCTGTATAAGGCCGGGCTATCATTTACACCCTCGTACTCATCTAAAATATCGAATACCATTTGGGCGTCTGTTACAATGTATACTTCGCCTTTTACAGTGTCGGCATTATTGCCGGTTTCAACCAAAGCAGGGTATTCGCCCAAATCATAAAGTGCACCGCTTGTTTGCCCATGGTCGCCCAGTTGCATTTTAGCTGCAATACTGCCTACTATTTGATGGCCTATATCATTCAATAGGGTTCCATAAACAAATAAGTATGCCATTACTATAATTGATATTCTTTTTGGCAGGCACCGCTACCCTCCTGAGCCTGCAAAGCCATCTGCTTTACCTGCAAAAAGCCGGCATCTAAAAGTAGCGGACGGATAGTTTTATAAAGCAGATCGCCATCAGTGGTAGTCAGGTAAAATTCGCCATTACCACCGGTTTCGGCATCCAACTCGTAGCCCTCATAAGTACCTATGCCATGAAAGGTAACGGCTCGTTCCAGATGCTCTTCAAAATCATCCAGCTTTTCAAAGTCGTCAGGGTTAAAGGAAAATTTTACAATTAAATCTTGTGGAGTATCCATTTTAAATTGATTACGTTGCTAATATAATGGGTTGTGTTTATCTGATCATTAAGGTTTTGAACTATTCTATTATTGCCCATGTATATAAACAACAAACCAAGCAATTGTTATAAATAAAAAGGCCACCTTTAAGGTGGCCTTTTCTATCTCAATAAAAAGCAATTTTCTTATTTACCCTTACCGGCAGCTTTACCAGTTGCGGCTTTTTTAGGGGTGAAGAAACGTTGTACAACTGAGTTTGATGGATCAAGCTCTCTTGCTTTAGTGAAGTTTTCGGTAGCTTTTGCAGGGTCTTTCTGTGTAAACTGATAGTAAGTACCTAAGTAAGCATAAGCCTCGCCTAAGTTTCTTTTATCAGCATCAGTAACGCCTTTTTCAGTTATCACCTGGATGTATTGCTCATAAAAAGGTTTAGCTAATCCCTGGCTGGTTTCCCGGCTTGGCTCTCTTAAATCCTGAATACGGGCACGGTATAAGATTACGTTTGCATTAGGCTTGTCAACCTTTGATGCTACGTAAGCAAAAGCCGCATCTGCTTTACCTAATAAACTGGTATCCGCAGCTACTTTAGTTTTAGTGCTGTTAGCATACTGATCTGAGAAACCAAAGTAGTAGCTGATACCTTCATAGAAATAATCATTCAGGGTAGCTTTTCTTGATTTGGTTACATACTGATGGTAAGCATCACCCGCCTGAACGAATTTTTTCTGACCATAGTAAGATTTCGCAATATCAGCATAGATATCAGCTTGGGTAGTATCTAACTGTGCAGCTTTTTGCAAAGTATTGATACCTACTGAATCCTGACCAGATTTCATTTGCAAACGGCCTAAGTACAGGTAATCATAAGGAATTATACGTTTAGGATCTGCTTTTGATAACCAAGTGTTCATGGCAGTTAAACCGTTGGCATAGTCGCCATTTTCATAAGCGGCATAAGCGATATAACGGTAAACTTTCAGGTTAGCGTTTGGCGTTTTAGAAATAGCAGCAGCTTCTTCCTGCAGTTCCTTGAATTTACCTGCCTGATATAAGAAGTCAGCGTAACGTATACGAGATTCTACCGACATATCAGTTAAGCTTAAGTACTTACGGTATTGCTCAGCAGCCTGGTTTACTTTAGCTGATGCTTGTGCAGGCACTTTTTGAGCCCAGCGAATATCAGTCTCAGCCCACTCGCGGTAAGCCGGACCAAAGTTAGGATCAATAGCTAAAGCTTCCTGGAATTGTTTTTCTGAATCTTCAAAGTTATCAGCGAAACGCCACAGCACACCGGTTGATACTTTTGGAGATGGTGATTTAGGATCTAAATCAAGCGCTGAAGTATAAGCCTTGTAAGCTTCAGTGCTTTTCAACTGTGAACGGTAAGCATCACCTAAAGCGATGTACAACTCAGGATCTTTAACCTTATCGTTCATCACTTTGTTGATGGTAGTGATGGCAGCATTTGCATCAGCAGGAGCCAGCATATAACCTTTAGCTACGTATACATATGGCTTGGTATCTTTACCTGCCAAAGTAAGAGCTTGGTTAAAGCTATTTTGAGCACCTGAGTTATCTTTATTTACGTGGGCTACAGCACCTAAACCGGCATAGTTTAAAGCAGATTTAGGATTGGCTGCAATACCTTTATCAAATGCAGCTTTTGCTGAATCCGGATAGTCTTGTGCTAAATAAACCCAACCCAGGTAAAAGAAATTCTCATCTTTACTTGGTTGTGTAGTAGTCAGGTTTTTAAGCATTGATTTAGCTTTCTGATATTGTTCGGCGTCAATAGCTTTCTTGGCGTCGGATAGACTTTGCGCAAAAACTGATGAACCTATAAATATCAGGCCTAATCCTGTTCCAGCGATTTTTTTAATCATCTTCATGGGCTTTAATTTATAGTGTTAGAGATTAGTTACTTATTTAATATTTATTTCTCTTGCAGGAATTGAATCGGGCAACAATCCGGATTTTAAAATAATTCGTTGTCCTCTCTCACTTCCTAAAAACACCTGGAATGCAGATGCTAATCCCGTGCGGCCGGTGCTGTTGTACACGTACAAATCGCGGCGTAGCGGATATTGTTTTAGAGCTAAAGTTTCCTGCGAAGGTTTAAAGAACTGATTGCCATATTTTTTGTCGGCCTCATCCTTTACACCAACCAATTGCACTTTTGCCACTGCGTCGGCATAATCCTTATCCGGATCATCCAACCAACTGAATCCTACAATGCCAATGGCGTTTCGATGTTCACTAACATATGTGATCACATCCTTGTTTGATTTCAGCGCGTATATATTTTTCTGCTTAAGCTCTGTATTACCCGAAAATTGCTTCAGATATCTCACCAAACTTGAGCTCGGGTTATCAAAAACGATATCCCTGTCGACCATTGTTTTGCCGTTAAGCATTGCTTTGATCTGGCTTACCGAAATAGCTGTATCTGCTGATTGCTTATTGACAATCAATACAACAGCATCAACGGCAAACTTATTGATTTCTGGAGGTAATTTGCGGTCTTTAAAAACCTGCAATTCGTCTTGTGTTAACTCCTTGGCTAGTATCGCGGTTCTAATACTATCATTCATGTACAACTTTAGCGCCTCTATTTCCGGCTTGTAAATAAACTGGATGTTAGTTTGAGGATAAAGTGCCTTAAAAATATAAGCCTCCTCATCAAGTATAGGCTTAAAAGACTCATCGGCTAATATTTGTATAGTGCCTGATGTTGCGGTGTCTTCGTTATTTTTAAAATTTTTGCCACGCTGCCTGCAGGTGATGAATACAGCGAGCACAATAAAGCAGCCTATAATTATCTTAACGCTATTTTTCATAGATTCTTGTATTGACGATGCGAATAAAACGCATTATACCATATATGATGAATAAAGCGCCAAACATATACCGCTGACTTTGCGATAAATTAAGCGGCAGCTTATTCCAGAACATGATTAACAGGCCTAAAATAATAATTGCAATAAATAAGGCTGCTCCTAAAATAAGCAAAAACCGCCTTGTGGGCGATTTTTGCTTATTGTTTGATATATTATTTTGCATTAATCTGATAAAAGCTTATTGATCTTGCAAAGTAAATACTACTGGTACGGTGTATTGTACACGCACGTCACGACCGTTTTGTTTACCTGGTCTCCATTTTGGAGAAGATTTTACGGCACGTACAGCTTCTTCCTCTAAACCAGAACCTGGTCCGCGTAAAGCTTTCACGTCAGTTAAGCTACCATCACGTTCCACAACGAAGGTTACGATTACACGACCTGATACGTTGTTTTCGCGGGCAACAGCCGGGTAACGAATTGCTCTACCTAAGAAAGCGTAGAATTTATCCATACCGCCCGGAAACTCTGGCGTAACCTCAACCGAGGTAAAGATTTCGTTAGTTGGCGCAGCCTCGGTAACCGCTTTACTTACCGGAGCATTACCTACCGGCTCGTCAATCCTTACGGTTTGAGTAGGATCGCCTTTGATATCTTTCTGACCTGGGTCAGCAGTTTTCAAATCTTCCTGTGTTGGCGGCTCTTTCTCGCGCACCTGCTGATCCGGCTTTACAACCGGAGGCGGGAACCTCACCTGATCAACCTTAGGCTTTTGCGGCTCAGGTGATGGTGGTGGTGGTGGCGGCGGCGGTTCATTTTGTTGAATTGGTGGCGGTGGCAACAAAGGCACCTCCTGAATTTTCACTTTCTCCGGAGCTTTCGGGATAAACCCTTTAACCATATTGATAATTGTCGGAATAGAAACCACCGCAATAAACAAACCTGTAGTAATCAGGAGTGCATATATAGTGTTACGGCCATTATTCTTACGTAACTGGTACGCGCCATAGGCCTTGTTTCTGTCCGCAAATACAACGTCAAGCCACTCCGTCTTAAGTATGTCTAACTTTGATCCTAGCATAGCTATGGCTTTTTGTTTATTAACGTTACAAAACGTTGATTGTTATTAATAAATATTGTCTCTTTTCAATAGCCCTACTTCTTCTGGCAAAATGTCCACAATAGCGTAGGCTTTAATATCGGTAATGTGCAGCTCATCTAAAATATCTACTACGTTTTTGTAAATAGATTTTTCGCTTGGCTTAACAAGTACTAAGATATCTTTACCGGTTTGCTGCTTTACTTTGGCAGCTTGCTCAACAAATACTTTACGTATACCTTCTTTGCCATAACCTTCTACAGTAGGCGGAGTTAAAGATTCGCCCGGTACACCCATAAACCATTCCAGCTTATTGTTGCTACCCAACAATACCGTTAAGGTTTGTGATGCTTTTACTGGCAGCTGATCTTTTGTCTTCTCATCTTTGTCCGGCATGGTTAAATCCATAGCCTTGGGTTTGTTCAGGGTGGTAGTAAGCATGAAGAAAGTTACCAGCAAGAAAGCCAAATCCACCATGGCAGTTAAATCTACACGTGTTGATTGTTTCTTACTTCTTACTTTCCCGCCTTTCTTGCCACCCCCGCCGGAGGTGTCTAATTCTGCCATCTTCTTATTTTCCTTTTAAAGTAGTTATTAAACTAAATTTATTTACTTTTTGCTTTTGCAATATGGCAATGATGCGCTGCATAGTAGGATATTCTTCCTTGCTATCACCTTTAATACTGATACGCAGCTCTTTGTCGTACAAGTTTTTGGTTACCACACGTGCGTCATGTATCCAGTTGTAAAGTTCATTACTTACCGAATCGGTTGGTATACCAGAGTTCATACGCTTACGATCTTCAGTTGAAGCGTTCAGGTACTGTTTCAATTGGGAAACCGGCACTGTAACGTTATCTAAAGTTGTAAATGCTTTAGCTTCACTTGGCGTAAAGCTAATGTTGCTTCGTTGGCCTATTTGCAATAACAGTTCTTTGCGTGCTTCGGCGCCTTCTAGGTTAAAGAACGCTTTGCCGCTACCCACGGTGATAATGGCGATATCCTTTTCTGGCAACGTTTGTTCTTCAGTTGCAGCAGGCGTATCCACCGGAACGGGATCTTCCGTTTTGGGCTTTGATGTCATGATGAAGAAAGTAAGCAACAGGAACGCTACGTCACACATAGCGGTCATATCAATTGCTGTACTTTTACGTGGAACTTTTACTCTAGGCATTTTTATGTCTTATTATCAATACTATATAAATCAGTTACTTATATTAACTACTCCGCCCAATATTTAGTGTACCGGGCGGAGCAATTTTTTATTGCCAACTAATTTTTAGTATCTCTCTCTGTTTTTGTGTGATGCAGCAAAAGTTTGAACGATGCTGAAACCGGTCTCATCAATTGCATAAGTCAGTTTATCAATTTTTGATGTAAAGATGTTATACATGATAATTGATAAAGCTGAAGTGAAGATACCGATAGCGGTATTGATCAACGCCTCAGAGATACCGTTTGCCAGCTCACTTGAACTTGCAGCACCTGAAGTTGCTAATGATTGGAATGCACGGATCATACCGGTTACAGTACCTAACAGACCGAACAATGTACCGATAGATACTAAAGTAGCGATGATAGTTAAGTTTTGCTCCAGCATAGGCATTTCCAAAGCAGTTGCTTCTTCAATATCTTTTTGGATAGCTAAAGTTTTTTGGTCAACGTCCAGGTTTGGCTCATTTTCCATTTCACGGTATTTTTTCAGACCTGATTTTACTACGTTAGCTACAGAACCTTTTTGTTTATCACACTCAGCAGTAGCTGCATCAATGCTACCAGCGTTCAGGAAAGCATTGATTTTTCTAACGAAAGCATCAACATTACCTGTACCTGCTGCTTTACCAATTACAACGAATCTCTCAATTGAGAAAATGATAACCATTAAGAATAAGGTCATCAGAACCGGCACAATCGGACCACCTTTGTGTACAGTACCAAAATAATCGGTAGGTGCGCCATGTTCAACATCACCACCTTTGTAATGGCTTGGATGTCCCAGCACGAAAATGAAAATACATAATGCTACTATAAAGCAAATCGGAATAACGAAAGACGCGAAAGCACTGTTGCCTGAGCTTTCTTTAACAGGAGTAGTAGTTGGTTTTGATGGTGCGGTTGCCATTACTTTAAATTTAGTTGTTAGTTTTTGTTTATAATATTTAGTTAATTAAATATGCTTACTAATGCGAATAACAAAATTATACTTTTCTTAATGTAAAACTAATCAAAATGTTATTCTTCACAATTTTTTAATATCAGTATATGTGCACATCCGAATTAACAATGTAATACATAACGTTGATAAAACGATAAATTGTGTTCGCGAGAACAATTTTTTGCAATGAAAACCATTTTTTTCAATAATAGCAAGCTTTAAATATCAAAAAAAGTGTAACTAAGCTGATATAGTATGCAAGCATAGTGTAAAAATTACGCTCACTGAAGTTGCTATATGAATTGTAACTTATTAGTTATGAAATTGTTTTTGAGGCTGGGAGCAACAGAAGTTCCGGTGCAATAACCGGCTCATTTACTGGTAAAAATAATATGTTAAATTTACACTTATTATCCGCCTGCTTTCTTGGCTTTATAACCATCAGCAAGCAATAGCTCCAATAATTTGTCCCTAAAATCGCCTTGTATCAGTATTTCATAGTCCTTTACGGAACCGCCCACACCACATCTCGACTTCAGTTTTTTACCTAATGTTTCCAGATCATCCTCCCGGCCGGCAAAACCGCTTATGCGGCTAACCAGTTTGCTGCCCCCTTTGCGGTCGAGATATATTTTCAGGTTCTGCTGTTGCGGAGGCGGCGTTACAGCATCGTCGTTGTCAATCTCGATCTTAAAATTAGGATCGGTTGAGTACATGATACCTGATGAGTTATTCTTATTTTTTTTAGCTGACATACTTTATGAAGCCTGATATTGCCCTACAACAACATTTAACGAACGCGGAATTATATTTATTTCAGCCTCCTCACCTTGTATTTGGGGCTCGCCATCCACATGCACAGCCCCGGCAACACTACGCTTAACTGTTATGTGCTTACCTTTTATAATCTCCACAAACTTCGATTGATCTGCCGTTTTGAAAAACATGCGCAGCCCCATTTCCGGGAACCGGTAAAGCGGGAAAGGCTTAATTATACAAACATCCAGTAAACCATCCTGAACTGATGCTTTAGGAGATACGTGTGCATTATTGCCATATTGCGATGAGTTGGCAAAGCTTAACATAAAGGCTTCGCGCTCGTATACCTTACCATCTATATTAATATGGTATAGCTGCGAGCGGTAGCTGACAATCTCGCGCACGGCCGATTTGAAGTAAGTAACAAAGCCGCGCGTACCCTGCTGGGCAAACACCTGGCTGATATGTGCATCAAAACCCATACCTGCCATGTTAAAAAACCATTGTCCGTTTAACTGTGCGGCATCTATCTGCTCAATGCGCTGATGATTGAGGCTCTTTATAGCTTCAATGGTATCCATGGGTATACCTAAAAAGCGCGACAGGCCGTTACCCGAACCGAAAGGCAATACGCCCAGTGCAGATTCGCTCCCTACCACTGCCGATGCGACTTCATTGATTGTACCATCGCCTCCAACGGCTACAATGATCGGGTAGGTTTTTATAGCTTCCTGGGCAAGCCAGTTGGCGTGCCCGGCCTCTTCAGTAAAAACTATAGTAGGCTCAATAGCGCTCTTATCCAGATGTTTCTGTATCAGTTGCGGCACATGGGCTTTGCTTTTACCACCGGCTACCGGATTTATTACAAACAGGGCTTTACGTTTCAAACGATGCTACTTTTTTTCGGCCACCAAAAGTAAGCCTATTTTCGGCTTTTGTAAAATTGTTTTACTTTTGCTCATTGTATAGTGGACTGATTTGATATTTCTGCCTGTAGGCAGGAGCCGGATTGCAACCACGTAAAAAAGTGCTAAACCCTTATATTCTTTCTTTTTTACAAATCCTGCACTATCCCGTCGGCCCGTTTGTTTATTAACTATTAAAAAAGACTTTAGATACTTTATGCCTTATTTATTCACCTCAGAATCGGTATCGGAAGGGCATCCCGATAAAGTAGCTGATCAGATATCAGATGCGTTGATTGACAACTTCCTGGCCTTTGACCCTGACTCGAAAGTAGCCTGCGAAACACTGGTTACCACCGGACAGGTTATACTGGCGGGCGAGGTAAAGTCAAAAGCTTACCTGGATGTTCAAAAAATCGCCCGTGATGTAATCAATAAAATTGGTTACACCAAAGGCGAATACATGTTCGATGGCAACTCATGTGGTGTATTATCGGCCATTCATGAGCAATCACCAGATATCAATCAAGGTGTAGACCGCCAGGATAAGCAGGAACAAGGCGCTGGCGACCAGGGAATGATGTTTGGCTATGCCACGGTCGAAACCGATAACTACATGCCATTAGCGTTGGATATTGCCCATGCGTTGCTAATCGAGCTGGCAGCCATCCGCCGCGAAAGCACCGACATTAAGTATTTACGCCCGGATGCTAAATCACAGGTTACGCTGGAGTATGATGACAATAACCAACCTCAACGCATTGATGCGATCGTAATATCAACCCAGCACGATGACTTTGATGAGGATGAGGCCATGCTGGCTAAAATCCGTGAAGACATCATTAACATTTTGGTGCCACGTGTAAAGGCTCGCTATCCTAAATACGCACACTTTTTCAATAATGATATTAAATATCATATAAACCCAACCGGCAAGTTTGTTATCGGTGGCCCGCATGGTGATACCGGCCTTACCGGACGTAAAATTATTGTGGATACCTACGGTGGCAAAGGTGCTCACGGTGGTGGTGCATTTTCGGGTAAAGATCCATCAAAGGTTGACCGCTCTGCCGCCTATGCTACCCGCCATATTGCCAAAAACCTGGTAGCTGCCGGCGTTTGCGATGAAGTACTGGTACAGGTATCCTACGCTATTGGCGTTGCCCAGCCGATGGGTATCTATGTAAATACTTATGGTACGGCTAAGGTGAGTTTGCACGATGGTGAAATAGCCCAAAAAGTAAGCGAACTGTTTGATATGCGCCCTTATGCTATTGAAACCCGCTTTAAACTGCGCAGCCCTATTTACAGCGAAACAGCTGCCTATGGCCACTTTGGCAAACCGAGCGAAACCATAACCAAAACCTTTGTAAGCCCGGAAGGCCGCGAGGTGGTTACCGAGGTAGAGTTGTTTACATGGGAAAAACTGGATTATGTTGACCAAATAAAACAGGCATTTAGCTTATAAGCCGTCTGCTGACAGATCATAAAAAAAGCGATAGAAAATTCTATCGCTTTTTTTTATGATTTATTTCCTCACTTCTTTAATACTTACGGCAGTATGTTCAGATACAATACAGGGGCCTGATTTATTTTACTTATTGATAATCAACCAATAACAATAAATCAAATAGAAGTCAGTAATTTTAAGTGCGATTCTATTAAACAAAATAGATGTCACAACGTACAATGCGCTTCACCCTAATAATTATAACTTCACAATGGCCTTACACTGTTCAAAATGTAACAGAGCATTTGCCTACCGCGTACCGCGAGGCTTTTTTGTTAAAACTTTCTTGTTCTTCTTACCTATCCGCAGATATTTTTGCGATTGCTGTTTAACCAAACGTTATGTATGGCAGCACAACGATAAGCCGGCTATCAATTAATAGCTTCTTATATTCAATGGGCTTAAACAGCCACTTGCTGTAAATACATTTGGATAGTATTCTCTAATCCATAATATAATGCATCGCTTATTAAAGCATGGCCAATACTTACCTCTTGTAAGCCGGGCACGTGCTGGGCAAAGTATTTCAGATTGTGCAAATCCAAATCATGACCTGCGTTGAGGCCCAGGCCAACCTTCTGTGCAACTATAGCAGCCTGTATATAAGGCGCAGCAGCCAGTTCAATACCCTGATGATAATGAGAGGCATACGCTTCGGTATAAAGCTCTACCCTGTCGGTACCGGTTTCGGCAGCTGCTTCAACCATATCAGGCAGCGGATCAACGAACAGGGATACACGAATGCCGGCGTCCTTAAAGCATTTAACCATATCAGTTAAATAACGCTTATGCTCAATAGTATTCCAACCGTGGTTTGAGGTGAGCTGGCCATCCGCATCGGGCACTAAAGTTACTTGATGAGGTTTAACTGCCAGCACCAAATCAATAAACTTCTGTTCTTCGCAGTTACCTTCAATATTAAACTCGGTAGTTACAATATTTTTTAAATCATATACATCGGCATAGCGTATGTGCCGCTCGTCGGGCCTTGGGTGCACGGTTATGCCCTGTGCGCCAAACTTCTCACAATCCCGAGCTACTTGCAACAGGTCGGGCCGGTTGCCGCCCCGTGAGTTACGCAACGTTGCTACTTTATTTATATTTACAGATAAACGAACCATCGGCTACTTATTTTGGTACAAAGTAAACATCTTTACCCCTAACAGTTAAATGCTTTTTATGATTGGGCAAAGTGTTAATTAACCCACCTTGAGCTTAAACATTAGCCTACATTGGCTGTTGCAAACCTTAATCACTTAAAATTATTAGCTATTATGGATACTTCTCTTATTACCACCAGCACATCACTGGAGGGCTATCGCATTGTTAAACACCTGGGTGTGGTACGCGGAATTACCGTGCGCAGCCGCAGTGCGCTGGGCAACATTGCCGGCGGTTTTCAATCATTGTTTGGCGGCCGATTGTCTATTTATGTTGAACTATGCGAACGCACCCGCGAAGAGGCCTACCAATTACTTATACAGCATGCACAGGCTATTGGTGCCAATGCTATCATCAATATGCGGTATGATGCCAACGAGGTAATGCAGGGCATAACCGAAGTACTGGCTTACGGTACTGCCGTTGTTGCAGAAAAAGAGTAGATGCAACAAAAAAGGGAGCACCCTTTCGGATACTCCCCCTCGCATCATTATTTAAAAACCAGAACACAAATAGTTTTACTCATAACTATTTACCAACACGTTATCAGATGCAGATGCATTAAAGCACCGTTTCATAATCACAGTTGGGTTCCGTTTTCATATAACCTTACGCAAGGCGGGGATTGTACGCTACACCTTAACTAAAATATATTTCAACAAAAAAGGCATGGTTGTTACAACCATGCCTTTTCTATATACCAAATAAATATTAATATCTGTAGTAATCTGGTTTGAATGGACCTTCAACGGTTACACCGATGTATTCAGCCTGGTGTTCGTCTAATACTTCCAGCTCTACACCAATTTTAGCTAAGTGCAGGCGGGCAACTTTTTCATCAAGGTGTTTAGGCAGGGTGTAAACTTTGTTCTCATAAGCCTCGCGGTTGGTCCACAGTTCTAACTGGGCAAGCGTTTGGTTGGTGAACGAGTTTGACATGACAAAGCTTGGGTGACCGGTAGCACAACCTAAGTTTACCAAACGACCTTCGGCCAGTATAATCACATCTTTACCGTTGATGGTGTATTTATCAACCTGTGGTTTAATTTCAACTTTGGTATCGCCATAAGTACCATTTAACCAGGCCATATCAATTTCGTTATCGAAGTGACCGATGTTACAAACGATTGCTTTATCTTTCAGGGCACGGAAATGCTGCTCGCGTACAATATCGCAGTTACCGGTAGCAGTTACCACAATATCGGCCTCAGGGATAGCAGTTGCCAGGCGTTTTACCTCAAAACCTTCCATAGCAGCTTGCAGGGCACAAATCGGGTCAATTTCGGTAACAATAACGCGAACACCGGCATTACGCAGTGAATCGGCCGAACCTTTACCTACGTCGCCGTAACCGCAAACTACGGCTACTTTACCAGCCATCATTACGTCGGTAGCGCGGCGGATAGCGTCTACTAATGACTCACGGCAGCCGTATTTGTTATCGAATTTTGATTTGGTAACCGAGTCGTTAATATTGATAGCAGGAATTGGCAGGGTGCCGTTTTTCATGCGCTCATATAAACGGTGCACACCGGTAGTGGTTTCTTCTGATAAACCTTTGATGCCGGCAACCAGCTCGGGGAATTTATCAAACACCATGTTGGTTAAATCGCCACCATCATCTAATATCATATTCAGGGGCTGGCGCTCTTCGCCAAAGTACAGGGTTTGCTCAATGCACCAGTCAAACTCTTCGGCGTTCATACCTTTCCAGGCGTAAACAGAAACACCGGCAGCAGCAATAGCCGCAGCAGCATGATCCTGGGTAGAGAAGATATTACATGATGACCAGGTAACCTCGGCACCTAAAGCCACCAGGGTTTCGATCAGCACAGCGGTTTGGATGGTCATGTGCAGGCAGCCGGCAATGCGGGCACCTTTTAATGGCTGCGACGGGCCATACTCGGCGCGCAGTGCCATTAAGCCCGGCATTTCTGCCTCGGCCAGTTCTATTTCTTTGCGGCCCCAATCGGCCAGCGATAAGTCTTTTACTTTGTATTTAACGTACGCAGTTTCTACTGATGACATACTTTATATGTTTTTGTAATGCAAAATTAGGGATTATCAGCGGGTTATACAAGATTGCGGTTTGGAAGAGCACTAAAGGCAATTGGATATTTCCTATACGATTTATCAGATTTCGGTATAAATAAAGGTGTTCCACTTTTGAAGTGGTACAAAGCGGAACAAACCGGTACACGCCGGTACAGGTGGTACACTTTGGTACACCTAAAACGGCGTTTGCAGCACCTAGAGGCAGTTCAAAAAAAGTGGTACGCTTTGGAACACCCGGTACAGTTTGGTACAGGTATTTATACTCGTGACACGATCGTGTCAGTAGACATACTATGGTTTTTAACCAGCATTTGTAGCATCTGCCATCTAATCTACGTATCTATAAAACACCCTGTAAATAACCAGATCAATGAAAAAGTTATTCCTATTATCACTAATGTTTGGCTGCTTGCTTTTATCCTGTAATAAAGACAAAAACATCTCCAATAAAAACAACAGGCTAACAGGCAACTGGACCCGCCAGTTGAATGATGATTCTGGCGTTCGAAAAATCATTGAACAATACCAATTTAAAAACGACGGCAGCTATGAATTTGCAGTTAAAGCGGTTACTCCACGCAATTACGATTTGTTGGGATACGTACGAAAAACATCAGGCCAGTATAGGATAAATGGCGACTTGTTAATATTTTATAACAGCACCACTTATATGGCCGATCAGATTAAGAGCCCTTACGCGAGTGAGGAAAAGCTTATTAAAGTTGATGACACAGCATCCGAGACAAAAGCAAATTATCGTATTGAAAACGATGCATCAAAGTTAACAATCACCTTACCCTGCCCACCCAATGCTTTTTTCTGCATAGGCAGCGTTATATATAATCGCAACTAACCAATCGGTTACAAAAAAGCGTTGTGATATAAATGCATATCACAACGCTTACTCTCCATACAAAATAAAAATTAATTCAGCGTTAAATACTGTGTTGGGTTTACCGGTTTGCCGTCTTTACGCACTTCATAATGTAAATGCGGACCGGTTGAGCGGCCGGTTGAACCTACACGGCCTACCACTTCGCCCACATTCACTCGCTCGCCTTCGCGTACCGTAATGCGCGACAGGTGTCCATACCAGGTTTCGATACCATTAATGTGGCGGATACGTACGCAATTACCATAGCCTCCTGCCCTCCCGGTAAAAATCACCTTACCACTGGCGGTGCATTTTACCTGCTCGCCCATCTGGCCTTTAAAATCCAACCCAGGGTGAAACTCACTGCGGCCAAAATTGAACGGGTTGCCCCGGTAGCCGAACAGCGAGGTAAAAGAACTGATTTTCGGATAGCCCATCGGCATTTCGGCTATATTATCTACCAATTGTGATAGATAGCGATTATACCGTTTATAAATTTGCGTATTGCTTACCTTGGCCGATTTGTTATTGGTTTTAACAGGCTTAAATGCTACTCCCTTTAAGCCCCGGCGGCTCAGGTAGTTATTAATCGTTTTTAGTTTGGCCTGTATACTTTCAATATAGCCCAGCGCCTTGGTGTTGCTGCTGTCTTTTTGCGCGGTTACCAGGTTAAGGGCCTCTACGTTCTCATCAACCTGTGTTTTCAATTCAGATACCTGGTTAAGCAGGCGGGCGTTCTCTTCCTGCTGCAAGCGGCTTTGTTCATTCAGTTTGCTGATGGTATAAGTTAAAGAAATTACCAAAACAACAGTTACGCCCGAAAATATCTTTAATGCTTTTAAATAGCGCGCTCTTACTTGTAATACCTTTGGTTTAAGCTGATTGGCGCCCGCACTGTTCTCCACTCTAAAATCTGCTTGTTTCAAGCTCATACAATAGTTTACTTGTTAATCAATTAAGGGTTATGCCTTTTTACGGGCTGTTTAGCTTAAAAAGTTACCTGTAAAACGTCACTAGTTTGTTAATATTTTAACCTGCGGCTTTTTTGGATACTTAATTTAATATTTTTGTGATGTATCAGATTTTAAAAAGCTTATGTATCCAGAATATTTTGTGGCTCCAATGCGGGCTGATTTAGTAAACGCCGGTTTTACCGAGCTGAAAGATGCCCAATCGGTTAAAGAAGCGGTTGAAAGCGAGGGCACTGTATTTGTAATGGTTAACTCGGTTTGTGGTTGCGCGGCTGCTATGGCCCGCCCTGCTGCCAAGATGGCCGCCCAGCACGGCAAGCACCCCGATAAACTGGTAACCGTTTTTGCCGGTATGGAAAAAGATGCGGTAGATGCTGCACGTAACTACATGTTGCCTTACCCGCCATCATCACCAGCTATGGCCCTGTTTAAAGACGGCAAACTGGTGCACATGATTGAGCGCCACCAGATTGAAGGCCGCCCGGCACAAATGATTGCCGATAACCTGATTGATGCGTTTGAGCAATACTGCTAAATTTATCTTTAGATGATTATAAAATGGAAAGTCCGGCCCCTTAAGGCCGGATTTTTTATTTTAGGGCAGGTAGCAATTAATACTAAACAACCCGCTTTTTGAAAAAAGGATCTTCACTCGTCCTGTTGTTGCTCAGTAAAATACCATCGGCTTAAACGAACTTACCTGCGATATAATACTGCATCAGCATGATATTGTTATGCTGAAAGACATGAGCCCACATACGGTCATTCTTTTTCTAAAAAATCAATCAAAATTTTATTGAAAGCTTCTGGTTGATCCATGTGCGGTAAATGCCCGGCATTTTCAATTAAACAACATTTGGCATAGGGCATTATATTGGCAGCTCTTTCACCACATTTAGCAGAAAATAACCGATCATCTTTCCCCCAAATAATAAGGGTTTCATTTTTGATTTGCCGCAGCGATTCTTCGGGTATTTCCGATACAGCAGCACCCCTGCCTTGTTTAAACGCATTTTTTCCACCCCGATCTTTAAGAACAGCAATGGAGTAGAGGCTATGGTTGGGATCCCTGTTTTCGGGTTTATGCAGGATGTAAGGCGAATTAAAACGATTGGCCACAGTGGATGGAAAGCTATTCATCCAAACCATTCCAACAAAAGGCCAAAAGGACACTTTTGCACCTAAGCCGGCAGCATCAACCAAAACCAATTTATCAACCTTCGTTGGATAGTCTATGGCAAATTGCAGCGCTATAGCACCCCCTTGTGATAATCCAACAACATGCGCCCTGGATATATCCATTCCTGTTAAAAAATCGCTAAGCCATTTTGAAAAGTAAGGACGGTCATAAGGGGCGTTAGGTTTGTCAGATTCTCCATATCCTACGATATCGGGTGCCAATACCCGAAAGCTTTTAGCAAGAGCACCAATTGATGGGTACCAGGTAACAGCACCAGCTCCGGCACCATGCAGGCAAACTACAACATCACCACTTCCGGCAGACAAATAAGCAGTTTTTACCGAACCGATAGTTATCTCACCTTGCTCAACCAGAACTCCCATTTTATCTATAAGGGCTTTCTTATACCAGTTTTTGTTTCTTCTTTCCAAAATTTACTAAAATGTATGTGATAAGTTCTTAACCGCAAATATATTATTGTGAGTAAGATATTGGAGCCTTTAAAAGTTCAGTAACCTGCTAAATGTCTTATACAAACACTAACAAAATATTATCTTCGTAACAAAACCCAAAACATCGCGTCTAAACACAAAAATTAGTATTTATAGTTCATGAGCAATAAACCTATCGCTTTACTGGTAGCCGGCTTTGTAGCCGCCCTGATGCAGCTACCGGCACATGCGCAACAACAGCAGACAGAACCAGCCAGTCCGGCGCTGAAAATTTACCGAGCCACTCCCGAAAAAATTAACGATTTGGTGCACACCAAGCTGGATGTACGTTTTGATTATAAAAAACGCTATATGTACGGCAAAGAGTGGGTTACTTTAAAACCACATTTTTACCCTACCGACAGCCTGCGCCTGGATGCGAAAGGCATGGACATTAAAACAATTGCCGTTGTAAAAAATGGCAAGAATGTGCCGCTTAAGTTTACGTATGATAGCCTTTCGCTGGCTATTAAGCTGGATAAAACTTATCGTAACAACGAAAACTACACTCTATATATCGATTATACAGCCAAGCCCGACGAACTGAAATCACAAGGCAGTGCTGCTATTACCGACGCTAAAGGTTTATACTTTATTAACCCCGATAGTGCAGTAAAAGGCAAGCCGGTACAGATCTGGACACAGGGCGAAACCGAAAGCTCATCGGCCTGGTTCCCGACCATCGACAAGCCGAACCAGAAAACTACCGAAGAGATTTACATGACGGTACCATCCAAATATGTAACCCTGTCAAACGGTAAACTGGTATCACAAAAAAGTAACGGCAACGGCACCCGTACCGATTACTGGAAAATGGACCTGCCACACTCACCTTACCTCTTTATGATGGCTGTGGGCGATTTTAAAATCACTCGTGATAAATGGCGCGATAAGGAAGTGAGCTATTACCTGGAGCCTAAATATGCACCTTACGCTAAAGAAATTTTTGGCCGTACGCCAGAAATGATCGAGTTTTTCTCTAAAACTTTAGGTGTGGATTATCCCTGGAACAAATATGCACAGGTTGTAGCACGCGATTATGTGAGCGGCGCAATGGAAAACACATCAGCCACCTTGCATGGCGAAAGCGTACAGGCTACGCACCGCCAAATGCTTGACCGGTATTACGATTGGGGCGAAAGCACCATTGCGCACGAATTGTTTCACCAATGGTTTGGCGATTATGTAACAGCCGAAAGCTGGAGCAACTTAACCGTAAACGAATCATTTGCCGATTTTAGCGAAACGCTTTGGGCTGAATACAAATACGGCAAAGACGAAGGTGATGCGCACATCAACAACGACCGCCGCAACTACCTGAACGGTCAGGGTTCATCAGCCAAAAACCTGGTTCGCTTTTACTATAAAGATAAAGAAGACATGTTTGATAATGTAACCTACCAAAAAGGTGGTTCCATTTTATACATGCTGCGCAACTTTTTGGGTAACGAGGCATTTTACAAAGGCCTTAACATTTACTTGAAAACCAATGCCTTTAAAAATGGCGAAGCTCACCAATTACGTTTGGCTCTTGAAGAAGCCAGTGGTAAGGACTTAACCTGGTTCTTTAACCAATGGTATTTTGGCGCCGGTCACCCTGTACTGAACATCAGCTACAAATGGGATAATGGCAGCAAAACACAAACTGTTTATGTACAGCAAAATCAGGAAGGCAATGCCTTTATTTTACCTGTAGCTGTAGATATTTATACAGGCGGCAAAAAAGAGCGCCATATGGTTTGGCTGCGCAATAAAGCCGATACTTTAACCTTTAAAGTAGCCAGCAAACCAGAGCTGGTAAACTTTGATGGTGATAAAATGCTATTGAGCCAAAAAGTAGATAGCAAAACCATTGAAGAGCTGGCTTACCAATACAAAACGGCCGGTTTATACATGGACCGTTACGAAGCTGTTACCGCTGCCATTGCACAGCAAACTAGCAACAAAACAGCCCGCGAAATTTTGATTAACGCCCTGAAAGACAAGTTTTACGGCCTGCGCATCAGAGCTATTAAAAATTTAAAGCTGGATAATGATGATGTTCGCAATGCGGCTCAGCCTGTACTGGTATCGCTTGCACAAACCGACAACAACAACCAGGTGCGTGCAGCTGCGTTAGAGGCGTTGGGCAGCTTAAAAGCATCAGGCAATGCCAACCTGTTCCGTGAGGCCTTAAAAAGCCAATCATACGCTATACAAGGCGCAGGCTTAAGCGGCCTATCTCAGGTTGAAGGTGCCGAGGCTTTAAAAGCAGCCAAAACATTAGAAAAAGACAGCGAAGGTGATTTAAGCGAAGCCATATTAGGCGTATATGCAGCTAACGGTACTGATGCCGAGTGGCCTTATGTAAATGAAAAGTTTGCCGCTGCTCCGCCGCAAAGCAAATTCAATATTATACGGGATTATGCCGGTTTTGTGGCCCGTTTACAAAACAGCACTTACGCACAGCAAGGCATTAGCCAGATCAAGGATTTTGGCCTGAAGTTCAAACAGTATGTTGGTCCGCAGGTGATTAGCATTCTGGAAGGCATTAAAGCTCAACGTGCCAAACTGAATGATACCGCATCAGCAAACGCTGTAGATCAGGCTATCGCACAAATTAAATAACCGTTTAACGGTTAACATAACAAAAGGCCGCCTTATACAAGGCGGCCTTTTTATTTGCAGTACCAACAACAGCCTTAAAAGTGTTAAATAGCTTGACAAAACATTGAATATCAAGTATATTGCTAGTAAAATCCAACATCTATCATGAAAAAGGCCATTTTAATATCCTTACTGGCAGCAGGTGCTTATCAGGCTAAGGCACAAAAGCAACCCATTACCCAGATATTACCTTTAAGTTTACAACTTAAAACGCAGCAGCCACCAGCCATTAATAATGATTTAAATGCGTTTGCCCGTAAGCCCGGCAAGCAAAACCAGTTCTTAGGAGCCTTGGCTGCGCCTACTCAGGAGAAAAACCAGTCAGGAGGAAATTCGGCCCAATTGCAGGCACCAAATGATGGTTACAAAATGCCGGTTGCACACACTTCAGGTAACGATAAGATGCCGGTATACCGCGCACCCGATAATATCAAATACCACATGCTGGTTAAACGCCTGCAGCGAGCGGACTCCACACAAACCGCGCCTTAAGCAATAACTTTTAATAGTCTTTATTCATTAGCTTTTCCAGCTCGGCAAAACTGATATTCATTTTTACCTTGCCTTGCTTAGCGTAAGATATTTCGCCGGTTTCTTCGGATATGATCAGTGCGGTGGCATCATTAGCTTCGGTAACACCGATACCTGCGCGGTGACGCAAACCAAATTGCGGCGGCAAGTCGGTATTATCGGTAAGCGGCAAAATGCAGCTGGCCGCTTTGATTTTATTGTTAGATATCACCACAGCACCATCATGCAAGGGGCTGTTTTTTTGAAATATACTTTCGAGCAAGCGTTTGGATACTTTGGCATCCAGCACTTCGCAGCTGTTCTGGTAAAAGTTTTCGTCGTACTCTTTTACAAATATAATGAGCGCTCCGGTGCGGGTTTGTTTCATGCTTTTGCAGGCATCTATGATGGGCTTGATGCGTTTGTAATTATCTTTCTCGTTTTCGCTTTTCCCTAAAAAGAACCGCCACCAGGCCCGGTTGCGCTGCAAAGATGCATTGCGCCCAACCAGCAGCAAAAAGCGCCTTATTTCCTGCTGAAAAACAACCACCACGATAATTATACCTGCCTTGATAAAGTTATCGAGTATACCGGTAAGCAGCTGCATGTTCAGGGCCTTTACTACAAAGTACAGCAGAAAAATAATGGCCATACCCACAAACACATTGGCAGCAATAGTTCCCTTAATCAGGTTATATACCTGGTAAATGAGTATAGCTACCAACACCACATCCAGAATGCTGAACAGGTTAAACTTAAACATGCTAAAATCGAACGACGGCATGGTAACGAAGTTAATTAAAATGGTTAACACTTAAGGAATACATGTGGGTTTATGGTTTAACAATGATTTATTATGGCGTGACTGCTTTACAGGCTTCGTGGACTACGATATCAGCCTACTGCCTAACTCGTTCTATCACAAACAAATCCCAAACAGATTTGTGGTAAAAGAAACTTTAATAACTATAGAGAAATTTATTAGCCCAATCTGTCATGAAAAATATAAATCAACTGATGCAATCTTTTTTGGGATCAACCGGCGAGTGTAACCGTCGCGAGTTTTTGGAGAATGCCGGCAAAGGCCTGGTGGCTGCTACTGTGGTTGGCGAGCTGGCCTCGTGCACGGCCAATGCCCAGCAAATGAACGGCGCCGGCACCCGTAAAACCCTGGCCGATACCATTAAGGTGCAGGTGGCCAGCCAGCATGCCCCTACCGAGCGGCAGCAGGAAGCCGGCGCTACCATGCTTGAACCCGCTAAGCGCATTGGTTACGCCATTGTGGGTATTGGCGAACTTACCATGGGGCAAATTATGCCGGCCTTTGGGTCATGCAAGTATGCCAAGCCCGTTGCCCTGGTAAGCGGAGATGCGGCCAAAGCAAAAAAGGTAGCCGCCCAGCACGGCATCCCCGAAAAAAACATCTATAACTACCAAAACTTTGATCAGATTAAAAATAACCCCGAAATAGATGCCGTGTACATTGTGCTGCCCAACAGCATGCATGCCGAATTTACCATCCGGGCAGCGCAGGCTGGCAAGCATGTGCTTTGCGAAAAGCCTATGGCTAATTCAAGCAAAGAGGCGCAACAGATGATCGATGCCTGTAAAAAGGCGGGTAAAAAACTCATGATTGCCTACCGCATACAATACGAGCCCAACAACAGGCTAATGATGCAATGGACGCGCGACAAGCATTTCGGCAAGGTGAAGCTGATTGATTCCGTTAATGTGCAAAACATTGGTGACCCTAACCAGTGGCGTTTGAAAAAATCGCTGGCAGGTGGCGGCTCCCTGCCCGATATTGGTTTGTACTGCATAAACACCAACCGCTATTTAACCGGCGAAGAACCCAATATGGTATCGGCCGTAATACATACCGACCGTAACGATCCGCGTTTTAAAGAGGTGGAGGATAAGGTGTTGTTCCAGATGTTTTTCCCGAGCGGTACGGTAGCCAACAATACCACAGCCTACAGCGTGCACGATTCGAAACACTACCGCTGCTATGCCGAAAACGGCGGCTGGTTTGGTATGGATCCTGCATTTAATTACAATGGATTAAAAACCGAAGCATCGCAGGCGCAGGGCAAACTGGAGTTTAAACAAAACATTATTGTGGGCGAAAAACAGCAGTTTGCATTGGAGATGGATCATTTTGCCCAATGCATTATGGAAAATAAGGAACCTTTTACCCCCGGTGAAGAGGGCTTGCAGGACCATAAAATTATGGAAGCCATTTATGAAGCAGCCCGCACAGGCAAACCCGTAAAACTGGAAACCATAACCACGCTGGATACCTTCCGCAATAAAGCCAATATGCCGAAAGAAGAGTAATATTGAGAGCTAAGAACCAAGAGCCAGGGTTTAGATGGAATAACGCTCTTTCTTGGCTCATGCTTCTTAGCTCTCACAAACTATTTATTCCGCTCAATCGTGTATCTCACCAATTGTTCCAACCCGGTACGGGCCTCGCCTTGCGGGAAGGTATTCAGTATTTCGAAAGCCTCGTTCTGGTATTTTTGCATTTGAGTTTCGGCATATTGCAACCCGCCGGTTTGGTGTACAAACTTAACCACCTCGGCCACTTTATCGGGCTCTTCGTTATGGTTTTTGATCAGGTTAACAATGCGGCGCTTTTCGGACGAAGTGGTATGATTGAGCGCATAGATCAATGGCAGCGTTACCTTCTTTTCCTTGATATCGATACCCAGCGGTTTACCTACATCATCCGTACCAAAATCAAACATATCATCTTTGATCTGGAAAGCGATTCCAACCTTTTCACCAAACAGGCGCATTTTCTCGATAGTCTCGGCATCGGCCCCAGCCGATGAGGCACCACAGGCACAGCAGGAGGCAATAAGCGAAGCTGTTTTTTGGCGGATCACCTCATAATACACCGATTCATCAACGTTCATACGGCGGGCTTTTTCGAACTGAAGCAACTCGCCCTCGCTCATCTGTTTCACGGCATTAGAGAGGATTCTCAACAGCTCAAAGTCGTTATTCTCGAGTGACAGGAGCATGCCTTTAGTAAGCAAAAAATCGCCTACTAAAACGGCAATCTTATTTTTCCAAAGAGCATTTATGGAAAAGAAACCACGGCGCTGGTAAGAATTATCCACCACATCATCATGCACCAGTGAGGCGGTGTGCACCAGCTCAACCAGGGCAGCACCACGGTGGGTAGCCTCGTTTATACCGCCGCACAGGCTGGCGGTAAAAAACACAAACATGGGTCTTATCTGCTTGCCTTTACGCTTTACAATGTAGTGGGTAATGCGGTCAAGCAAAGGCACAGAGCTTTGCATCGAAGCTTTAAACTTCTCTTCAAAAACATCAATCTCAGCAGCGATGGGCTTTTTAATTTCGTTCAGGTTCAGCATCAAACTAAACAACGTAAATGGTGTGCATTTGCCCGTCAGGGGGCAATTGGCAGCAAACATACTTAAAATTATTTACCTGCTCTGCATCAATTAATTTAACAAACGGGTTAAACCATGTGCCCCCGCTTACGCTCTATTATTACAAATAACCGAAACAGCCATGAAAGCAAAAATATTAGGAAGTTTACTGGTTGCCATAGTAGCCGTTACTTCAATAGCCAAAGCACAAAGCCGTGTACCCTATATTAAATACCGCGAACGCGTACAGGATGAACGCATACATTACGGTGTACGCACCGGAGAGCTTACCCGCCATGAGGCTGTGGCACTACGCCGCCAGGAAATGAAACTGGACCGCGACCGCCGCATAGCCCTTGCCGATGGCCGCATTACCCCGCACGAACGCCGGTATCTGCAACGCGAAGCCAACAAGCTGAGCTATAATATACACCGCAGCACTAATGACCGTGACAGAAGGTTTTAAAAGACATTAAATAGTTAGTTGTAGTTAGTTTTGTGAAAGCGGAGCGCCCTGAACGGCCTTCGCTTTTTTGTTGTGGATACTGATGGATTAGCTTACATTTGCAAACCATTTCCCAAGGAGAGGTGTCTGAGTGGTCGAAAGAGCACGCCTGGAAAGTGTGTATACGTCAAAAGCGTATCGAGGGTTCGAATCCCTCCCTCTCCGCTGATTACATTTTCAAAAGTTATAAAAGCCTTCAAATTCAATATTTGAGGGCTTTTTTAGTTTTTAAGGTGATAAAAAACGCCATAAAAGCCTAAAATTTATCAGCGTCATTCGTGCGTCTTTTTGCTCATCAAAAGGACGCACGAATATCTTCACCAGGCACTGATATACAGCATGTTTAATATATGTGCATCTTGATTTTCAAAGCCTGCAATTCGACATTTGTTTAACCCTTAATTGTTATTTTATGTTAGAAAAAAGCTTCGGGTTGTTTTTTTACTTAAAGCAATCCAAAAATCAGAAGAAGGGACTACGGTACATCTACCTACGCATCACCGTAGATGGTGTTTCCAAAGAACTATCTACCAAGGGACAGTGGGAACAGTCCCGATGGAATCAATCTGCCGGACGGGCAACCGGATCAAAAGAAAATGCCAAAGCCTTGAATGCGTATTTAGACGTATTCAATGGGCAAGTATTCCAAGCAAAAAAGGTTTTGATACAGACAGACCAGGAAATTACCGCCGAGGCAATTAAAAATCTCTTGACTGGTTAGTTTGAAAGAAAGAGAACTATACTTCAAGGAGCACAATGACCAGATAAAATCCTTATCCGGACGGGACTATGCTATGGGGACGGTCAACCGATACAAGACTGCTTATGAATACATGGCCTCCTTTATCAAATGGAAATATGGCAGTGATGACCTGGAACTAAGAGAACTAAACTATGAATTCGTATCACAGTTTGCTTATTGGCTGAAAAGCGTTAGAATGTGTGGGCATAATTCAGCTATGAAGTATTTAAAAAACTTCAAAAAGGTCGTGTTAGAGTGCATTAAAAAAGACTGGCTTTCCCAGTACCCATTCGTAGATTTTAAAACTACCTTGAAGGAAGTAATTCGGGTTGCCCTGACAAAAGAAGAATTAGGCCGCATAGAAACAAAACTCTTCGAGAACGATCGGCTAAACCATGTAAAAGACATCTTTCTTTTCAGCTGCTACACCGGACTGGCATACATAGACGTAGCTAAGCTTCGCCAGTCAGATGTCATAACAGGGGTAGATGGGGGTTGGTGGATTATTTCCAAACGACATAAAACAGACACCGCGACACGGATTCCGTTACTTCCGCCCGCCATCGAAGTCTTAAAAAAGTACAAAGATAACCCTAAATGCATTGCAACAACTTAGCACTTCCTGTACTCTCCAACCAAAAGATGAATTTCATGATGCTAAAGCTAAGAAATAGAAAAGCCCAGCTTGTGGGCTGGGCTTATAAGAACTTTACGTTCCTAATTGAAAAGCTATGTCCCTAAATTAGAGAAAACCTGTTTTAGCAACGTAACTATACTTAATCTAGCAACAAAGACACTTTTCCAAACATATACTTATAATTTGATTCTATGTTAAACGTATTAGGGACATCAATCGAGATAGTAGCGATGTTTTCATTTTCGATATCTTTAGTTAAGATACACAGCGCATTCTCAAATTGTTTGTCATAAACAAAATCGGGCACCTGTTTACAGGGCTCGAATATTAAGATTGTGTCTTTATTCTCTAAGCCTTTGCAAACATAAACATTGAATTTATCGTTTTTCCTTTGTTGGCATGGATATATAGCCAACAACTTTATACTTGTGTAAATCTTATCAGCCTTAAATTTGCAGACGTGAGCTAAATCTACTTTCTTTTCTTTCCTGCGGATAACGGCCGGTTCCCGACAACTGATTAAACTTATTACTAACAAGCCCACACTCATTAAGACTTTGTACCTATTTTCTTTCATTTTTCAAGTGGTCTACATCTGTACGATTTAACGTTCCTGATTTGTAAAGTTGATAAATCCTCCACAACTGATCCTTCGATGGCCCAGTAGGGGCTGGGTTTGTTCCTTAAATCATAAAATTGTGACTTCCCTGTTGATTAGCTGTTGGTCCTGGGAGAAATCTATATTTGTAGCCATCACCACCAAAATGAATTTTATACTCTTGCGCTGGATGTCTTAAGCCACCTGTATGTCCGATCTCATGTGGTAAAGTTTTACCATTGTTATCAGAGATCATATCGTTGACATCTGCAACATTGACAGATATATTCTTACCGTCCATTGCTTGCGCTAGTATGTGTGCTGAGGGATGATCTTGATCTTTAAAATCATTACTATCTTTGATTGTAAACAGGCTTTCTTTACTTCCAAGCTGATCAATATCATTTATTTCTCTCATTTCAATTCGGGCATCAACTGTAAAACCAGCTTCCCCGTCTTTTCCAGCCAAGTGATCAGAATTAAATAATTTGGTAAACTGCCTTTTTACTGCCTGTGCTAAATCATAGGCTCTAGTTTCATGCTTATTGCGATCAGAAGCGCGATCTAAAACTGCCCCAGTAAATGCTATATGGTAATGTGAAACACCTTTATCATCTTTATCAACAGTTATTGCCCAATCCATTCCGTTTGGATCATTTAATAATATTGGATTATTTGCTACGTAACTATAGGCTGAAAGCGGATAAAACTTTTCTGCCTTTTGATCCATGGTCGTCCACCTGGCAATAACGGGATCATAGAATCTGGCGCCATAATCGTATTGGTTAGCCAGATCCGTTTGCACCTCCTTACCATTGTAAAGATAGCGGTTGTTGTTGGATAAGTCATAACCACCCGTTGGTTTTCTAAGTCCAAAGCTGTAGTACTCATCCTCTTGGATGATCCTCGGCGTATTGCCCG
>NZ_JAHBBK010000010.1 GCF_018390515.1 Mucilaginibacter sp. Bleaf8
AAAACTTCGAAAATGCGCTGCTGATATCCAAGGGGCTGGCGAAAGACGGCTTGGCCAGCGCGGCCGGAACACCCAAAAAGCTTGCTGACCTTGCTTTATTTGTTTACTTAAACAACTCTAAGATGGTAGGATTGCAAAAAATCGCAGCACCTCTTTTTAACTATCTTGCCAAGAGTGCCATTAAAAAAGGGCGTTTGAAAGAACTCGAACTGAAGTACTGCGGAGAATAAACAATGCCAATAGCAGTTTGGCTGCTGTTTAGGCATGGAGGGAATGATGTGAGACTGACAATGTCAATTGCGTTTTAAGGCAAAATGTTTTCTGTTAGAATATTTCATTGCAGTGAGTCCTTTATCAAAAAAGAAGGTTAATGAAACGCCGTAGATGGACGATGATTCGTAAATGTCAACGAAGCCATAATTAGCAATTACTCCGTTGTTACCTAAGGAAAGCATGAATGGCTTGTGGAATCCAAAATTCGGCTAAGCATACTAAATCCCGCCAAAGAATGAATTCATAATCAGGAACGTAAAAAACCCGCAGGCTTGACAGGCAAGGCACTGCGGGCTTGCAACCGCTACGTTACAGTTCTTTATCCCCAATCAGTTTTGCGTCGCGGGTATTCTTTTGTACGGCAATGGCCGAAAACATGCTCAGGCAGAATGCCATGGCATAAAAGCCTTTTTCGCTCCGGGCAAGATCTGCGTTCCATAGGCCAATGGTTAGTAATACTATGGCTGCAATAGTGGCAAACCAGCTCAGACCATAGTACAGATCCGTAACGGTAACGCCTTCGGCCCTGTCTCTTACAATTTTTTGTACAGAAATTACGGCGAATAAGCCGAACAATAAGATAGTGAAATAATAGCCTTTTTCGTTCAATTGCATACTTGCATTCCATAAGCCTATGCAATAGCCAACGGTTCCTGCCAAGAGGGCAAACCAGGAGGCCCCCATAAATGCGGCTGTAGGTTTAAACGGGTTTCTAACATTTTCACCATATTTTAATACGGGTGAATTTTCTTCTGTTCTGTGTTGTAGCGGTTCCATGTTGTTTTTGTTTTAATGATTAATATGGAAGCAAAGGTGGGATGTAAAGCACACTTAAAAAATACAGGTTGTGCAAAATACTGACGATATAATTTCAATTATCGTACCTTTATAACTACTCACATACCCTTATGGATTCTCTTTCAGAATTAATTACCCTGCTCAATAGTGCCGATAAAAAGCTATTCAGGCAATTTTTACAGCGTAAAAATAAAAGGAGCGATGTAAAAAACCTGCAGTTACTTGATTTGATAGAAACTGACGATATAGCTGGGTTAAAAAAGCTTTATAAGCCAGAGAAAAACAAGGATGCCTACCATGCCCTGCGTAAAAGACTACAGGATAATTTGCTGTTGTTTTTATCGCAGAAAACGTTCGAAAGCAATCACTCTGATACTTATGACGCGCTGCGCCTGCTCGTGGTAGGCCGTTTTTTGTTAGAAAATGATGTGGCGAGGGTGGCATTCAAATGTCTGGATAAAGCGGAGCGGCTGGCTAAGTATCTGGAGCAGTTTAATTTACTGAATGAGCTTTTGCTACTAAAGCTACAGTATGCCCACTTACCAGGAGCGGAAGACCTGGAAACTCTGACTGTGCGCTTTATGCAAAACCAGTTAGATATGCAACGCGAGGCTAAGCTCAATATGGCCTATGCCTTTTTAAGGCAGCAACTGCAAGAAATACACCTGAAAGGCAAAATCGTTAATCTGACAGCTTTAATGCTAACGACCGTCCGGAAATACAAAATTTCCATGCAGGACCTGATGACTTATAAGTCGGTTTATCAAATTCTTTTCATCGCGAACGAATACGCAGCCATACAGCAGAACTATGCGTTAATAGAACGCTATATCACACAAACGAATAGATTTATAGAAGGTCAGGCGAATAATAAACCGGCCTATCTGTTTTACCATATATCTATCTTGTATTTTATGGCGAACTTTCATCTAAGGCAAAAGGAATTCGCAAAGAGTGCATCCCTACTGAAGGAAATGATGGATCTGATGATGACGGACAGCCGTTATTATTCACTGTTTTATTTGCGTCATCAGTTACTCGCTGGCCTTGGCCTGTTTTTTACAGGTTTGGCCGATGATGCGATCAAGCTGTTGCAGGCATCGCTCTCTGGGATAAAGCCTGCATCTAAACCAGAAGATGTAGAGGATTTGAGAATATGCCTCGCCATGTTTTTAGCCTTGAGCGATGACCGGAGAAGTTTGAAGCAGATGACGCAACTAACACGCACGGATGCCTGGTACGAGAAAAAAATGGGCATGTTGTGGACCATCCGAAAGAATTTAATGGAGATTTTGGTTCAGGCACAGTTCTCCAATATTGAGCTGGCCATGTCGAGGCTCAACAGTTTTCGGCGGCGCTATAAGAAATATCTGCTAAAAACCTCGGAAGAACGGGTGCTGTTGTTTCTGAGGCTGGTTGAAAAATACCTGGCAAAGCCCGATGTAGCATCTGAAGCGGCGTATAGAAAGACGGTTTTAAGCTTGCTAGGCCGGGCAGAAAATAACGACATCTTCACTTTAAGCTTTATTGCCTGGATGATTGCGCGCTGGGAAAAGAAAACAGCTTATGAAGTTGTTTTAACCATGATGCAGGATAACAGCTTTGCGCAATAGTACTTATACATATTCCAACTATTTTATAAACCGAGGCTGAGTGCTTAATCCTGACGATATCCAACTTTGGAAAATCTGGTGTTTACTCAGTTATTGATTCAACAATGAGTCATGACTGTTTATTGACCGCATGGTAAGGGCATCAAGTAATTACCGGATCCCAGGTACATCGCGTTGCCGGATCTTCCATCTGTGCGCCCCAGTCGTGCATTGCCTTTAAAACCGGGATCAGCGTTTTACCAAGCTCACTTAGTTCATATTCCACCCGGGGAGGTTTTTCCATATAGCTGTGCCTTACAATCAGGCCGTCTTCTTCCAGCTCTTTGAGCTGCTGGGCCAATATCTTTCTGGAGATATCAGGCATTTGCACGGCAAGTTTCCCAAACCGGACTTTGACACCGGTAAGTATCCTTATCAAAACAATAGGTTTCCACTTACCGCCAATATATCCCATAGTGCGTACTACGGCACAGTTGTCCGGGTTCTGAAGTGCTTTTCTCATTAGTTACCTTTATGTTACTACTTATTGCCTTTAGTTACAACAACGTAACCACCAATATCGGGCAGATCAAAGAATGCTTGTAATTGCTTTAGTTTCTTTGCGAAACAAAAGTAAATTAAATTTAAAGAATATGAACAATCAACAACAAACGGAGCAGGATTTGGCAGGTAAAATCGCGCTGGTAACTGGTGGTACAAAAGGGATAGGCAAAGCCATTGCAGCCAGATTAGCAGCGGCGGGTGCTACCGTGATCGTCACGGCACGTAACCAGCCAGACGAAGCAGAATTCCCTTATCACTTCATTGCGGCAGACCTGTCCCGGCCGGCAGATGTAACCCAAGTAACGGAAGAAATTAACGCTCAATTTGGCGGTGTAGATATCCTGATCAACAACATGGGCGCCAATACTTTTCCGGGAGGTGGCTTTGGTGCATTGAATGATGAACATTGGGACCAGGCGTTTCAAGTAAATCTGTTCTCCTCTGTCAGACTGGACAAAGCGTTGCTTCCCCAAATGCTGGCTCGTAAAAACGGTGTGATCATTCATATCTCTTCTACCACCGGACAATTCCCGATATGGGAGTCTACCCTGGCGTACACTTCGGCCAAGGCTGCCCTGAATGCTTACAGTAAAGCGCTTTCTGATGAGGTGGCACCACAGGGTGTGAGGGTTGTAACTGTATCGCCCGGATTGAATAAAACCGAAGCTATGTCAAACTTCCTGAATGACTTGGCAAAGAATGCCGGAATTTCGGTAGAAGAGATGACGCAAAATCTATTCAACCGTGTAGGCGGCGTTCCGCTGGGCAGAATGGCCGAGCCGCAGGAGACGGCAGAACTGGTTCACTTCCTTGTGTCGCCGAAAGCTTCCTATATCACCGGGGCAAATTATTTTATTGACGGTGGCAACTTCCCCGTTGTAAAATAGGCCAGAAAGCTTGACCATAAAACTGTTTGAGAAACTAATTGAAAGCCGATCTGAACTGCACGGGCGAAAGCTTTGTCTTCATTTTGAATAGCCTGCTAAAGGATTGTGAATGCTCAAAGCCCAACTGGTAAGCAACCTCACTAATGGTTAGGGTTGTGGTAGAGAGGAGTTCCTTTGACTTATCAATTAGCTTTTCATGGATATGCTGCTGTGCGTTGAGTCCGGTGAGCGAACGCAGCATATCACTTAGATAGTTGGGCGTGTAGTTTAATTGTTCTGCCAGGTATTGTACGGTAGGTACGCCACTATTGACGGATTTTGCTTCTTTAAAGTAAGTATTGAGCAGCTCTTCCAGTTGCTGAAGCAGGTCACTGCTGGCGGCCTGCCTGGTGAGGAACTGACGCTTGTAAAAGCGCTTGGCGTAACTGAGCAGCAATTCGATCTGTGCAATGACCACTTCATGGCTAAAATCATCTATCCGGCTATTCAATTCTTCCCCGATGATGGTAAATATAGCTGATACCGTCGTCCTTTCCTGTTCAGAAAGGTGTAAGGCTTCATTCGAGGCATAGGAGAAGAACCCATATTGTTTGATCTTTGCTGCAAGCGGATAACCCTGGAGGAAATCCTGGTGAAAGATCAATGAATAGCCCTCATTCCCCTTGTATATGGCTGTACTCCCTACAATTTGATTGGGGGCTGTAAAAACCATACTTCCTTCATCAAAGTCATAATAACCCTGGCCATATCTGAATTTGCCACCTAATTTATTAATAAAAGAGATTTTGTAAAGCGTTGTTACGTAGCTAACCGGCAGCCGGCTTAGGTTAACCTGTTCTTCCCTGGTATCCAGTAACGTAATCAGTGGATGAGCAGGCCCCGGCAAATCGAGCATACGATGTATCTCGGTTATGGATTCCAGTTTAACAACTTTTGGCGTTTCGCTTTTCATATTTAAAGATAATAAGGAAAACCGGTGACCCATCGGTCGCCGGTTATAAATTACATGTAAAAGATTTATCTGTAAGGACAGGCTGCGCCTACCAGGGCATCGGGCCATCCGGGCCGGTAAAGCCGTCGGTCGGACCGTCGGTCTCCAAGGCTACCCGTACAGGTTCACGCGAGCCAACTTCCAGACTGTCTGTTCCCTTAAAATTGTTCAGTGCAGTAGCGGTATAGCCGGGGCTGGTGGCATTCACCTTAATGTTTTCCTTTTCTAATTCTAAAGCAAATGCCAGTGTAACGGCGTTAAGAGCCGTTTTGGATGCTGCGTACACAATGCCAAAGTTTTCGCGCGCCCAACAAGCCGGGTCGGATATCCAGGTCAGTGAGCCCAGTCCGCTTGATACATTAACAACGCGTGCAGCCGATGACTTGCGCAGTAAAGGCAAAGCAGCCTGGGTTACCGCTATCACACCGAACACATTCGTTTCCCATACGGTGCGTACTTCATCTAAAGACACATTCACGGCACGTCCGGTACTCATAAGTTCCTCCGGGTTTTTAGGAGATGTGCCGCCATGTGCTATTCCGGCGTTGTTGACCAGCAGGTCCAGGCGGCCATATTCATTCCCGATACGTTCTATTGCTGCGTTAATGCTTTGTTGCTGCGTAACGTCCAGCTGAATTGCTTTTGCATTTTCACCTATCTCGGCAGCCGCTTCTTCTCCGTTTTTCAACTTGCGCGAGCCCAGGTATACAACGTAACCATTAGCTGCGAGCGCTTTGGCAATCTCATTGCCTACTCCCTGGTTGGCACCGGTTACTAAGGCTACCGGTTGGGTTAATGATGCTGTTTGATTATCCATAAAATATTTGATTAACTTTTTACTGATAGCAAAAGTCTGTAATAGGTCTCACGCAATTGTAACCAAATCAAGGAGAGTTGTAACTGAAATGAAGCTGGTTACTGGTTTATAAATGTATCCTCAATACGCCGGCCTCTTTGATCAGCTTTTTTTATGGCAGTTTGCCAAAGCGACTACGAATTACGCTAAATCGGCTACACTAAAGCCATTCCCGGTTTGGAACTTTGCTTAACTAAAGAATATAAATATGCAAAACGGAATTCAAGGTAAGGTAGTTGCCGTAACCGGCGCCAGTAGCGGCATTGGCAAGGCAATAGCAGAGTTACTTGCAGCACAGGGAGCGAAGGTTATGCTGGGTGCCCGCCGAACTGACCGGCTCATAACAATTGCAGATGCTATTCAGCAAAACGGCGGAACGGTAGCCTATATGGGGATGGACGTTACCCGGCGCAGTGACTTGGAACAGTTGGTTACAGCGGCCGTTGAAAATTTCGGCCGGCTAGATGTCATGATCAACAATGCGGGTATCAGTCAGCTATACAAAATGGAGGAGTTGGATGTAGAAGGGTGGGAGCAAATGATCGATGTTAACCTGAAGGGTACGCTGTATGGTATCGCTGCCGCCCTTCCTGCTTTCGTGAAGCAGGGCTCGGGCCATATCATCAACATCATATCTACAGCCGGTATCAGCATCGTGCCAACAATGGGCGTTTATGCGGGTACCAAGAATGCAGTGCGTACCATCGGCGAGGCCTTACGGCAGGAATCAGATGGCCGCTGGCGGGTAACGGCTATTTCACCTGGTTATGTAGCTACCGAGTTCGTTAGCAATATCAGGAACGAGGCGGTTAGGGAAACCATTCAAAAAAATGCCGACCGGATGGCCATTCCGGCAGAAGCTGTAGCGCAGGCCGTTGCCTATGCTATCAGTCAGCCAGACAGTGTGGATGTTGGCGATATTGTCATCCGTCCTTCCGTTCAGGGTTAAACCATTATCTTTATAGGATTACATTAATGACGAATTCGCCTGTGATATTAAAATTCAGCAGCATTACTGATCTGATGCACCGGCTGGGGCAGCGGCCGTTGCATCCGCTGATTACTCTGGTAAATTATGACCGGGTTGAGATCGATAGGAAAGATGCGGGCAGCTGGTTCCTGCTGGATTTTTATAAGATCACCTTCAAGAAGAATTTTATCGGCACCGTGAAATATGGGCAGGGTATGTATGATTTCAAAGAAGGCGGCATGGCATTCCTGGCACCGCAGCAGTTGGTGGAAATGACCGCTGACCCTAACGACTATCAGGGTTATGCTTTGTATTTTCACCCGGACCTGCTCCGCGGGCACGCGTTGGCTCAAGGCATTAACCAATATGGGTTCTTTTCTTATGCCGTGTCGGAGGCGTTGTTTTTGTCTGAGAAGGAAAAACAGATCATAGAAGCGCTTTTTCAAGCAATAGACATAGAGCTGGAGGGTAATATCGATCAGTTTAGCGAGAATGTGATGGTGTCGCAACTGGAATTGCTGCTCAATTATAGTAACCGGTTTTACAACCGCCAGTTCCTGACCAGGAAAAATCAGCACCATGACCTGATCGGCCGGATGAACGCCTGGCTAAATAAATATTTTGATCATGAAGATAGGATGATCAGCGGCTTACCGTCACCGCAAGATATTGCTGCCCATTTAAATGTGTCACAGCGCTACCTGTCAGACATGCTCAAGGCGCTCACCGGCAAAACAACGCAGCAGTATATACATTTGATGCTGATTGAAAAAGCCAAGCAGCTGCTAAGCCAGACCATGCTAAGCACGGCAGAAATAGCTTACCGTTTGGGATTCGAGCACCCACAGTCTTTCAACAAATTATTTAAGCAGCGAACCATGATTTCGCCTGTACAGTTCCGGCGAAATCAATTGCGGGAGAATTAATTTATCGCAATTTTTTCCATCTGCTCTATGATTTGGAATAGAAGCGCTTTAACAAAGCGAGGCGCTTTTTTATGAAAGTATTTGCCATAGGTTCATAGCTGTAAATTTCTTTACCGTACTGACTGACCACGAAACGGAAAGGTTGCTTCAAGGTTTGTGTGAGGTGATAGATGGTAAGCAATTCAGCCAGATCTTCATGCCAACTGGCGGTGCTATAAAGTGATACAAACGGCGTTTGGCAGAGAGCCTTGTAAACCTTTACCGCCTCAGCTGTCAGGAAACGGCGTCCGCCTGGCCGAAAACGGCTTTTTATCACGATAGAATCCGTAAATGGGCAGTCATGGGTATTAATATTCTTCCAGACGCCTTTTGAAAAGCTTGCAGTAAATGCATTCGGTTGCAGTTTCCCGGCTATTGTATCCGCCGAAAGAAGCTGGAGTGATCCATCCACCACATGCGTGCTTTCGTGTAGCAGTATATAGGTTAATGCATTCAAAATGCCAGCCTGTACAGATACCGATATGGTGGAATCACTTCCTGAAAAGCAGGTATGCTCTTTCTCTGTAGCCCATTCAGAAATGGTTTGGTGAAGAATACCGGCACGGAAAGTAATATGGTAAAGATTAATGCCTTCATCTTTGGTGACCGGCGATGTTAAAGCGGTATTGGGCATATTGTCCAGAAAGCTGATACTTTTTAAATGCTGCCTTAATACCTGCTGATGTAAGGGCGGAAGGGCAGCCAAAGCTGTCGCTACTATTTCTGTTTCTTCTTTATTTAGTTGATGTTCGGTTGGTGACATCCCGGCATCCTGAAATTTTTTGATGATATCATCAGGAGTTGCGGCTACGCGTGAAAGCAAGGGTCTGTCCGGAATGAGGTTATATTGTCGCTGAATTTCGCGCAATTTCATTGAGGCGGCTACCTTTTTTAACTGAGCCAAACAGTTTGAAGTGGCCAATGAAAATACAGTAAAAAGGCAAGTTAGGATAAGTATCCGAGGAATTCTCATGAGAGTTACTAAAGACCTTGTTATGTTAAAATGTAATACTACCGAAAGGTTTCTCCGCTTGATGCCAAGTTAATAATTTTTGCAGTTTAGATAAGCTTTTGATACGTTATAAGAATCAATTTGTAGAACTTTTAGATTTTAGAGTTGATGAGTTTTAAGCTGCCGTCGTTTGCATGTATCGATCATACAATTTTCAGGTTGGATCAGCAATCTGTTCATCGTTGCACTATATTGGAAAGGCGAAAAACAAATACCAAATTTTCAATACTACAACTAATTATATTATACCTACTTGCAAGAGTAATGGATTCCGCATGTAGGTATAATATGCTGTAGCCATTCATCATAGTTTAGAAAAAACACCAGTGCAATTATATAAAGGTTGACTTTTCCCTGATACAATACTGGACTTACTATTCGTTAAATTTGCAGTTAAATGAAGAAAATCGGATTCTTATCGTTCGGACATTGGTCCAACCATCCTGCTTATCAAACCCGTACAGCAGGCGATACATTGCTGCAGTCCATTGATTTGGCCGTAGCTGCTGAGGAATTAGGATTGGATGGTGCCTATTTCCGGGTTCATCACTTTGCCCGTCAGTTGGCCTCGCCGTTTCCATTGCTTTCTGCCGTTGGCGCTAAAACCAGCAAGATAGAGATTGGTACAGGTGTGATCGATATGCGGTATGAGAACCCACTTTATATGGTGGAAGATGCCGGTGCTGCCGATCTGATATCAGGTGGGCGTTTACAGCTGGGCATCAGCAGAGGGTCGCCGGAGCAGGTGATTGAGGGTTGGCGCTACTTCGGTTACGAGCCAGCAGAAGGAGAAACCGATGCCGATATGGGACGCCAAAAAGCTTTGGAATTTTTGGATAAGCTGCAAGGCGTTGGCTTTGCGCAGCCTAATCCGTACCCTATGTTCCCGAATCCGCCGGGCTTGTTACGTCTGGAGCCATATGCAGAAGGTTTGCGTGAACGTATCTGGTGGGGTGCTGCATCTAATGCTACTGCTGTTTGGGCAGCCGAAAACGGCATGCACCTGCAAAGCTCTACCCTAAAATTTGACGAAAGCGGCAAGCCGTTCCATATCCAGCAGGCAGAACAGATCAGGGTGTATAAAGAAGCCTGGAAAAAAGCAGGTCACCAGCGCGAACCGCGGGTTTCGGTAAGTCGCTCTATTTTTGCATTGGTAACAGATCAGGACCGGTATTTCTTCGGACAGCAAGGTAAAGCGGCCGATAGTTTCGGTTATATCGAAAGTGATAAGCGCGCAATCTTCGGAAAGAGCTATGCGGCCGAGCCGGATAAGCTTATTGAGGAACTGGCCCGTGACGAAGCTATCCAGGAAGCTGATACACTACTTTTAACCATACCCAATACATTGGGTGTTGATTATAATGTGCATGTGCTCTCTGCTATTTTAGAGCATGTTGCCCCCGCCTTAGGTTGGCGCTAAATGGTATTGTAAGTAGGAGAATAAGCCAAATGATCTAACTAACATCTGTACCTAAGTCATCAGCACAGATTAGGAACGTTAGAAAATAAAATTATATAACACCATAAATGAAACATAGTTGCATTTATGGTGTTATATTTGTCTATGATTATTCAAAGCGTTCGCCGGCGGCTCGATCATGTGGGAATAGGGCTCTCCTTGCTTTGTGCTGTACATTGCACTCTAATGCCCCTTATCTTAACTTCCTTACCTTTATGGGGACTTGGCTTTTTGGCCAATGTATATTGCGAAGCGGCTATCATCACCCTTTCATTTATAATTGCTAGCTACTCGCTTATTGGCGGTTACAAACAAACCAGGTCGGTAGGGCCGCTAATTACGCTGGCTGTAGGTTTCGCGCTCATTTTTGCTGCCCAGTTGTTGGCAAATGAAAAGTATGAGTGGATGCTGATGGTTGCCGGCGGGTTGCTGGTAGGCAGCGCCCATTTATACAATTGGAAAGTAGTGCACAAGGCATCTGTGAAACCTCATTGCTGTGCCAGCAGCCAATGCCCCAATGCTTAATACATAAGCTACATCGATTACCTTTACTTATAAACGTCCAATATTTTATGAACCGTGCAATGATGAATACCTTGCACAGTTCATAAATACCAGATTAATTGTTGGATTTCGCCGGACGGAACGGATTAACCCATGAAATGAAAGGTGATATTTTACGGGTTTGTATCCACACCTTGCCTTTGCCTCTAAAACGGCAAACCAAACCCTCGCCCGAGAAGAACAAAGATTTGTAGCCGCCCACTCTCGAAATGTCATAAGCCAAACCTTCGGTAAAAGCTACAATATGGCCCGTGTCGATCACGTAGCCGTCTTCCACATCAATCTGGATGATTCCGCCGTAGGAATTGAACCACAAATCGCCTTTGCCCGAACATTTGATAAGGAAAAAACTTTCGCCCGAAAAGAAGCCGCGGGTAAATCCCTGCCACTTACTTTCTACAGTTATGTTTTCGGCTGATGCCAAAAATGCGGTGTTCTGCAGGTAAATGGTTTCATTGTCAAGGTAAACATGCTCCAAGTCGCCGGGGCAGGCGGGGGCAATCTGAATATCAGCGTCGCCGTTTTTTGCAGTAAATTCATTTATAAAGATTGATTCGCCGCTAAGAAAGCGTGCTAAACCACCTTTCAACTTGGTTTTCATTTCCAGGTTGGTATCCATAGCTGCCATAGCAGCGGCCTCCACTTTCAGCTTTTGGCCGGAGGGAATGCGTACGGTTAAAAATCCATAATCGGGCTTACAATCCATCTTGAATTCAAACCCTTTTTTATCGAGAAGTTCCATTGCTATCTTGGCTTTAATTTGGGGCCTAAACTATATCCGAATGATGATGTATTGTGCGATTGTATCCAAACCGTGCCCTTTCCCTTAAACTTACACACAAAACCTTCGCCTCCTAAAAACGAGCTTACCCAGCTTTTGCCGGCTTTGGTGAGCGAGAAGTTCAGGCTTTCATCAAAGGCAACAATATGGCCGGTATCAACAATATACTCGCCATCAACCGTTATCGGATAAATTGCGCCGAACGAATTGACAATGACGGTACCTTTGCCCTTTATCTCCAACCAAAATAAACCTTCTTTGGAAACGAGCGATTTGAAGCCTTGCCAGCTCATGTTAATTTCGATGCCGGGACTGCTGGCCACATAAGAGCCACCTTGTACAATAAGGCCCTCGCCGTTAAGCTCTTTCACCATCATATCGCCGGCGTGTACTGCGCCAAGCCAAACGGTGCCGCCTTGCTTACCAGCCGTGTAATGGTTCAGGAAAAAGTTTTCGCCGCCCAGCATGCGTTTGATACCTTTCAGAATGCTGCCCGACCCTTTTTTGTGGGTAGTGGTAGTTAAGCTAACATCAGGACTCATGGCAATCATCGATCCACCTTCGGCCGTAAATTCCTGGCCGGGGCTTAATTTGATTTCGGCAGCAGATGAACCGGGGCGCAACCGCAGATTTATATACAGGGTATTACTGTTTGTTGTAAATTGCTGTTCCATGTTACGCTAAATGTCTGTTAATCCATGATGCAAGTCCGGCAAGGTTGCGGGTTTGCATGTAAATTTTACCTTTTCCCTCAACGCGCGTAACAAAACCTTCGCCGCCAAATAGGCTGCTGAAGATGCCGCCCGCAAGCTGGGGCTTTAATTTCATCTCGGGACCATAAGCTACAAGGTGACCTGAATCTACAATGTATTCGCCGTTAATCTCTTTTTCTATAATACCGCCATAAGCACCGAAAATAACTTTTCCGTGTCCAGAAACTACCAGTTTAAATAAGCCTTCGCCGCCAATAAGGGAGCCGAAGCCGGCCCATCTTAAACCAAGTTTAATACCGGGTTCCGATGCAATGTAAGCGCCTTGCTGCAGGCAGTAACTATCGCCGTGCAGTTCTTTTATTTCAATATCGCCTGGTGTCGGCTGCGTAAGATGCAGGGTAAGCCGTTGGTTGGTTGAATTGCTGAAGTAGTTGATGAACAGGCTTTCTTTACCCAGAAACTTTTTGGCTAAGCCGCCAAAAAAGCCGCCATTCAGCCTGGCTTTCATATCAAGCGCTGCCGACATGCTCGACATTGCGTCTGATTCGGCAACGATAGTTTCACCTGGTTCAAGCTCCACAATAACGTGGGCAAAAACAGGTTTTCCTTCTATGGTTATATTCATATTGTGATTGATGGTAGTTGTATTATTTCTTTTCCAATAATTTCTTCTTAAAATCAGTAAATGTGTCAGGCAGGGGCACGTATTTTACCTTTAGTTGTTTCTGCTTTTCCCTTAAATGAGCTATTCGTTTATCCACATCCGGATGGGTTGATAAAAACGACAGATCGACATTAGCCTTAATGAGAGTATCCATCCGGGTTTTTTCTTGCTTTTTTATCGTCTCAAAAAAAGTAATCAGTCCGTTTGGATTTATTTTGGCTTTAGCCAGGTAATCCCACCCCGTTTCATCGGCTTCGTTCTCGAAAGACCGGCTGTTGGCCAGCGATGCCAAATCACCCCCGAACGAAGCAAAGGTGCCTGCTAAAGCGCTTACATCGCCCACGGTGGCCGCCAAAATAGTATATAGACCAACATTATTAATAACGCCACGGATGTGATGCCGCCGGGTTACATGTGCTAACTCATGCCCAAGCACACCCATTACCTCTTCCCACGACTTTGCGTTTTCGATTAGTCCGGTTTGTATGACAACCTTACCGCCCGGCAAAGCAAAGGCATTAATGGATGGATCTTTAACAAAGTAGAGTGTTACCGGGTAGCCTTGCTGCTCAACCTGTTTAAACAGGGGAGCACCCACTTTAAGAAACGCTTTCGTTAATGAATCGTTTTTGATAAAGTGGTATTGTAAGGAAAGCGCAGTAAATAGTTTATCGCCGGCTGCTTTTTCCCAGGATGGCGGCACTTTAGAGGCCAGGCCTTCCACCATTTTATCTTTAAGCAAATAAAGTCCGCCTATGATGCCCGCCACTATCAATAGCGCCATAATACTGCCCCGAAGCGTTTTCCCAAGGGTATGTTTAGCGCCCGACAATTCTTGGGCAAATGCCGTATCCGACTTCAATACCGGATCTTTCAGAATCGATTTATCCGATGTATAGATAGAAACCTGAGGCTGCGTTTTATCTTTAAAAAAAACAAAGCGGTTGCCTGCCCCACCGGCCTCAATGCTTAAGCCGGAAAGCGGAATTTTGTATTGAAATTCATCCGAGGTAAAAACGGCAGCAATGGGGTCGATGTGCAGAGTGCCCGAGCACCTGCCGCCCCGAACCTCCGGGTGTATAATTATGGCCTGATAGTTTTGCAATGAACTGTGATATCTGATTTACGGTGTCAAGATAGATGTGATTTTCGGAATTGCCAATTTTTCGGTTGCTTTTTGCAGCGGTAACGGTGCGATGCGCCTGTCAACTATTTGAATAGTGACTATCATAAAGGTTACTTACAGGCAGCCCTTATGATAGCCATTATTGATTATTTTAACTTGCTGCCGATATCTAAGTATCTCAACTGCCGGCCCCGGCAACTAATAGCTGCTCCAGAATTTCGGTATAGCCCCGTTCGCTCGCAAAGTCCATCGCGCTGCGGCTATCGTTATCTACGGCATTCACATCGGCATTGTTTTCGATGAGCATGGCTGTAAAATCATTGTATCCGCACTGGGCGGCAACAATAAGCGGTGTTTCGCTGTAACTGTTGCGGGAGTTTACCTCTGCGCCGGCTTTTAGTAATAGCTTGCCCAAATGGTGATTACCCTGCCCTGCGGCATAATGCAATGCCGAATTACCGCTTAATACATGCAGGTTTACATCGGCTCCGTTTTCTATCAATAGCTCGGCCAGGTGCATATTGGAATTATTAACGGCTAATATTAGTGCGCTTACGCCATCGTTGTTAAGTTCATTTACATTCAGGTTGCCTGATTTTAACAGGGCCTTTACCGTTTCACTCTGGTTGTTATAAACCGCCTGATGTAGCGGCGTATTACCATGGTCATCTTTTTGTGCCGTGTTATGCGTTGATAATGCCGTAACCAAATCGCGCATGCCGTTGGCGGTGGCGTGGTCCAGTATATTGTATCCTGCATTATCTTTCACGGCAGTGTCTGCACCAAGTGAAATCAGGTAAAGAGCTGTTTCGGTTTTATGAGCCAATACGGCATAAAATATAGGCGTTTGCCCCTGGTTATTACCAGCGTTCGCATCAGCGCCGGCATCAATCAGTAGTTGAATAATTTCTTTACTGCCGCTACGGGCCGCGTTGTGCAACGGGGTATCGCTGGTGTTATTAGCTAAGTTCACATCCGCCCCGGCATCTATCAGCATTTTAACAATATCCTTAGCGCCCTTAGTGCAAACATAATACAAGGGCGTGTTACCTAAGCTGTCGCGTTTGTCAACATTAATACCGCCTTTTTTTAAAAAGGCTTGTATAACGCCCTTCTGCGCATTTTTACATGCGTTTAAAAACATATTATCCATAAGGTTTCGGTTTTAGGCCATAGCTTCGAGCAGTTGCTTTACTACAGCTTCATTATCATTTTTTACAGCAATATCCATAGCAGTTTGCCCGGCGTTGTTCACCCGGTCTGCAGTGGATGTATCCTGATCCAATATCAGTGATACGATTTTTTTGCCCGACATTTTATCGGTATTTGCTGCGGCATACATCAGCGCGGTGTTACCGTTCTTGTCGGCATAGGTTGTATCGGCCTGGTTATCCAGCAGTAATTCAGCAATGCTGTATTTGTTTTCATTGCCCCGTTCTGCGAATGACATAAGCGGCGTTTTGCCGGATGCATTAGGCAGGTTGATATCGCAGCCAGCTTCCACCAGTTCTTCGGCAAGTGATGTATTCAAATCGGCCAGGTAACCGGCCTGGCATACTATATTTAATGCGGTATCGCTTTCGTTGTTTACAGCGGCGTTCAAATCCAGTCCTTGGTTAATGAGTGTGCGCAGTATCTCGCGTATATCTTTAATATCCCTGCTCATGCCGCGGCCAAAATTGCTTACAGCCTTGGTAAGCAGGTATAATACCGCAGTTTCACCATTGCCCGAGCGAAAGTTTACATCGGCACCGCCATTGGCCAGAAGCTGTACCATTGGTGCCGACGGATACTCGCAGGCCAGCATCAAAGCCGTGCGGCCGTATTGGTCTGACACCTCATTCAAATCGGTGCCGGCTTTAATCAATGTTTCTACGGCTACGGTATCACCATGTAAAACAGCTTCATGAATGGTCATGCCGCCGGTAGCTACATCACTTTCATCGCCTGACAGCAGGGCGGCAATTTCTTTAACACCGCTGCGCTGCGCATAAGTTAAAGGTGTGGTGTTATAAACGTCTTTATCCTCCAGGTCAATGCCGCCTTTTTCAATCAGCAAGCGCACCGTTTTGGTAGCGGCCTCAACCGCACCGGTTATAGTTTTGCGATGAGCCAGTTTTTCGCAAATGATATGTAACAGGTTTTTACCTTCATCTGCAGTGGCGTTCATTTTTACGCCAGCATTGGCCATGGCTTCCATAAACGGGTACATATAAAGCAAGCCAGCTTCAAAGTAAGCCAGTTTGCCCGAGTCGTTTTTCTTTTTAGGGTTGATGCCCAGTTCGAGCAATAGTGCAGCCGTTTGTTGAATTTTTTGGGCTTTGGCTTCGAGGTCGGGGCTGCTTAAATCAAACTTGGTAGTAGTAAGCGTGTGTAAAGCCGTGTTGCCGTATTTATCGGTACCGGGTTTCAGGCCGGCGCTTTGTAAAAAACGGATACCCTCGGTATCGGTAAAACGTGCGGCTAAATGATAAAGGTTTTCCTCGTACTCGCTTGTGATGCCAACATCGGGCAGGGCTTTATATAAAGCCTGCACATCTACAACATTGTTGCCCTGGGCAAACATATTGCGCTGATAGGCATCCCTGATCTGGTTGAATTCATTGTTCATAGGTTGGTTTTGTTTTTAGCTATTTGTAAAGCATCGGAAATGTTCTTGTAGTTTTTATTTGCAAGTGGCGTAGCAACCTCAATTACTTTTGAAAAATCGGCCAACTGCAGCCAGCAGTCCGTCCGGAGCCTCACAATCGCTTCTCGTGTTAAAACGCCAAAACAGGCGATATATTTTTTTGTAATTGCTTGCAGGTGGTTGTCTAACTGATTTTGCCGTTTGCGGATAGCCGTATAAAACTGATCGGTCGCCGCGTTGCCACTAACGGCTGGCAAAGTTACCTGTGCTTTATCCAGGCAAACCAGTGCTTCCCGGAAATTGCCTGCCCAATAGTGGCACAGCGCCAGGTTATATTGCGTAGCCGGTTCATCCGGCGATTCTTTTTGCAGAAGAATATATGCTTCTGCATAGCGGCTTTGAGTAATTAAATGATTAATAAATAACTCCTCATCGCCATAGGGTTGACGGGTATGGGTTGAGCCTAACAACATGTAAACAGATTTTGTACAGCATTACAAAAACAAAAAAAGGGCAAATTGTTTTTTAGTAGCACAGTAATCCAAGCATTGCTGCACTAAACTTAATCAAGATGTATACTTTAACCTTACTCACCGGTCGTGTTAAGAAAGCGGTATTACTGGCTTTATTAGCTACTTGTACTACAATAGCTTACGCCCAAAATGGCACTTACGAAAAAAAGAATGCTAATGGGGCCTACAGTGTTATCTCTTTCCAAAAGATCGGCACCCGCGTAAAAGCGGAAATATTTACCTGGTGGAATTCATCCAATGACCAAACCGGCAGCTATTATGGTGAAGGCTCATTGAAAAACAACACGGTAATACTGCACAGCGATGAAAACGAACCGGGGTGTAAAGTAACGCTGAGCCTGGTTCAGGGAAAGATTAAGGCCTCTTTTGCCAATTGCAGTACAGACCATCTTACCGAAGATTTTAACGGGTTATATAATAAAATTACGGATGCTGTAGCCGGCGATTATATAGTCACATCGCCCAAAGCCTACTTTTACAAAAAGGCGGATGCTGCCAGTAAGCTTAAAGCTTACGTATTAAAAGGCGACAAGGTGATACTGGATATGCAAAACATGGCCGCCAGTACCCAAAAATGGGTTTTTGTATCCTTCAGCAACAAGGCGGGTAAGGAAACAACAGGCTATATGTTGCTATCTGATTTGAAAAGAGCAGAATAAACCTGTAAATAAGGAGCCGTATTCGCACTTGTTATTCGTTTTGCTACTTCCGGCTCTATCTAACCTCAAAAACCAAATTCACTTAAAAGCGTTCATCATACCAGAAACCTACAACAATCTGCAATGTCACTAAAGCAACTCTCTAAAACCCGATGGAAAATAGAGCAAGACCGGGTAACTATATATCCGTTCGGGCTTTTTTACATTTTCAGTGCTGCTATGGCCGTTATATTCGGCGCCATCATACTGTTATACATAGGCTCTGCCAACCCCACCAGTTCAGAATCTACAAGCCTGGTTATATTCTTGTTAATCATCGTTGTGCTGTTTTGGGCTTCGGGCAATACCCGAATTGAGTTTGATAACGCACAGGGAGTAATGCGTAAAAAGCTGATGGGCGTAATACCGGTGACTACTTTGCCTTTGAGTAAGCTGCAGGGTATTGATGTCGTGTCTAACATGGCAGGTAGCTATAACTATCGTTTATTTAAAAAAGATGACCGATACGGCAAAAGCATCGTCGTTTCATCAGGCTACACCAAAAACGACGATCCTAATGCTATCGCTTTTGTAGAGCAGGCTGTCCCAGTTATACATGGCTTCCTGGATCAGCATGATGCTTTTTCGGGTACTGCGGTTAGGGAACCCATTACCTCGTACAAGTATTTTACGGAAAGTGGCGGCGGTGTTTATACCACTAAGAATAAAAAGGCAGGTGCTATTGTGTTCGGCCTGTTTTTTATAGGTATTGGGGTGTATTTATTTAATATTCCTACTACCAGTGCTATCGGTACTTTGGTTATGGTGCTGTTTATGATTGGAATGGGACTGGTATTTATCAATGCAGCCTTTACCAAAGTTACCTTTAACCCGGCAGCGCAAACTATTGAAAGATCAGGACTGCTAAGCTTTTTGAACAAACGGTATGTGATGGCCAATTACGTAGGCATGCAAACCGTGCGGCATAGTATAAACTTTGTGTATTCGGGAACGTCCATTAACCTGCATTTCAACTCTCCCACAAAAGCAAACCGGCAGGATGTACTTACCGTTGCCTCGCTTAGAAGAGGTAAAAACATTGAGCGCTTTTTAGATGAGCTTTATCAGATAATGGGTGTTTAAATTATGATTCAAACCCGATTAAGAAGTATGCAGAAAAAGCAGGTGTAACCTTAATTTTATTCAACGCTATCAATGGGGGAGTTTGACGTAATGTTTTCGTTTAACGGTGTGGAATACCTAGCCACGGTAAACCAGGAAAAAAATATTTACCACGTTGTACCGAAGGATTTACACCTGCAACAAAGCTTTGGCGAAACTATGCTACTCGAAGCCAATGGCGATTTTGCCTGGAAAAGCTACGGGCCGGAGCACTACCAATATGTACTCGCTATAGTAATAGCTTTAAAAAGGCTGCTGGGTTTTTCTAATTGATTTACGGTTGATGTCTATATGTATGTTCGCTGTACATGGACTGGCTTTTCCTTTTAGGCTAAAGGTTGTATAAGGCATCTTTTAATCCCCGGATGATTTTTAATCACACAATGCGGATGCAAAGTCTTTTTTGGCATACGCTTTATAAATTTTAGCGGCAGTTTGTATCGCTTCAGTTCCTTTGCTATCATTTACCGCTATAAGCTTGTTGTTAGCCGTGATCCGTACCGGGCGGTTATCTTTCACGTAAACGCGGTATTCGGTTTTGGTAACTTTGCCTATAGCCGGGCCGCCAACAATTGCCTCATAACAAAAAATTGCCTTGCCCGATTCATAATAGTACTCATGTACCCAGCTACCGTCACCTATAGATCCGGATTCCGTAATTTTCACAATAGCTTTATCGCGAAAAAAATAATTAACAACACCCTCTTCCACACAACCCGGCGCTTCATAAGTAAATCGTTGCTGAGTTAGCTTAAGCGAATTAATTTCCTGGTAAATCCGGCGAATAGTCGTTATATCCTGTTCAGATGCAGCCTGAACGGTTTTGTGACCAGGCACAGATGGACCAGATTGGCCCCATGAACGTGTTGATAATATAATAAGGAATACGAAAAGTAAACTTACTTTCAGGCTGGTTTTGTGTTTGTTAGTAATCATTCGGTGCAGGTTGTTTTAATTGTTGGAAACAAATACGTTTACAAATTCAAGTTATGCTAACAACTAGTTCAAAACAATTGTTCTGATAAGTGGAAAGTTCTACTGATGCAAAGGTTTATAAGTTAAAAGGCTGTATTTTATGGAAAAATATGTGCCCTTTACAAATGCTGGCAGGCCATTTTAGCCGTTTATATAAGCCGCAAAAAGATGCAGTTAATAGTTGGTGAAGTGTTCAAACCTGAACGATAAGTGTTCGCTTACGATACAGTCAATAGCAGGGTGCGTTGTGTATGTATCTGACTATGTGTGTATTATATGTTTGGAACAAATATGTTAATCTAAATCTGATACCGTGTATATATTCACTTTTAGCTATTTGGCTTATGCTTGAAAATCAGTTTAAAATTGCTTGCAGAAATGTTCTTAAAAATAAAGGGCATTTCGCCATCAATGTATTTGGTTTGGCGGTTGGGCTTGCCACCTGTTTAATGATCAGTTTGTTTGTGATGGATGAGCTAAGTTATGATCAGTATAATGAGAACGCTAACCGCATCTATCGTATCAATAATCAAATTCATCTTAACGGCAGCGAAATGAAGATGCGCACAACGCCAGCACCAATGGCCGCCGCTTTGTTGAAAGACTACCCAGAGGTAGAACAGGTTACCAGAATACGGGCATATGGCAATGGTAACATATTAATTCGGAAGGGCACAGAAACCCTTTTGGAATCCAATGCCTACTTTGCTGATTCTACGGTATTGCACGTATTTAATTTACACCTGATAGCTGGTGACGCTAAAACTGCGCTATCGGAGCCCGGTTCGATGGTGATATCTGCATCCATGGCCAACATGTTATTTAACACTACCCAAGTGATTGGGAAGGTTTTGCGAGTCGACAACACGAACGACTTTAAAATTACTGGTGTAATTGAGGATATGCCAGCCCAGTCGCACCTGCACTTCAATTTTTTGAAATCAATGGCTGGCGATCATGATAGTCGCGCAGACTTTTGGCTGAATAATAACTATACCACCTATGTATTGCTGCGTAAGGGTACTACGGGTGAGGCTCTTGATACTTATTTAGCACAAGTTGCACATAAATACGTAGAGCCGCAATTGCTGCAGACCTTTCACAGCAGCATGAGTGATCTGGAAAAAAATGGAGATTATCTGAAATATGCCGCTATGCCACTTACCCAAATTCATTTACTTTCGGAGGGTATAAGCGAACAGGAGCCGGGCGGCAACATTGTATACGTCTATACCTGTATTCTGATAGCTGCCTTTATTTTGTTGATAGCCTGTGTGAACTTCATCAACCTGTCCACGGCCCGTTCGGCTGGCCGGGCTAAAGAAGTAGGTGTACGTAAGGTACTTGGAGCTGACCGCTTGCGCCTGATTGTTCAGTTCCTGACAGAATCTGTACTGACCAGCTTAATAGCTATGTTGACTGCCTTACTGCTTGTCTGGTTGTTTTTGCCCTGTTTTAATCAATTGGCTGGTAAACACCTAACACTTGTTCAACCACTGCTTTTGCCTATGCTACTGTTAGTTACGGCAGGGGTTGGTGTAGCTGCCGGCCTTTATCCGGCATTTTTTCTATCGGCGTTTGAGCCAGTGCAGGTATTAAAGGGAAGATTAGCTGCCGGTTTTAAAAATAGCTGGCTACGCAATGGCCTAGTGGTATTCCAGTTTAGTACGGCAATTATTTTAATAGTGTGTACTTTGATTATCTATAACCAATTGAATTATGTGCGTAATAAAGATTTAGGCTATAACCGCGATCAGGTATTGGTGGTAAAGAACGCCTATGCGTTAGGGTTACATGCGTCTGCATTTAAACATGAGGTGCTGCAATTGCAAGGTGTGGTGGCCGGTACCCGTACGGGTGTATTGCCAACTTCGAGTGAGAACGACTGGAATACTCAGGCATTCTCTAAAGATGCTGCTATGAATGCCAGCCAGTCGCTGGTATTTGGCGACTGGAACATAGACACCGAATACTTGCCTGCTATGGGCATTAAACTGGTGCTTGGCCGTAACTTTTCGGCAAATATGCCTACCGATTCTAATGCGGTTTTAATCAATGAAACTGCAGCACGTATGCTGGGTTTTCAAAACCCACTACGAAAAACTATCTATGATTCAGACTTTGATAAGAATACAACACCGCATGCAATCATCGGTGTTGTAAAAGATTTTAGTGCAGGTTCTGTACACCAGAAGTTAACGCCCATTGTGTTCCGGCTATCCCGTTACGGCGACCAGTTTGCTTTCCGTGTCCACACCAAAAATTTAGCCGTGCTGATTACACAGATCAAAGACAAGTACCACGCAATGGATGCCAATATGGCTGGTCAGCCATTTTTATATTCGTTTATGGACGACGATTTTAATAAGCTCTACCAGGCAGACCAGCGCACAGGAAAAATATTTATCACCTTCGCTTTCTTTGCTTTACTTATAGCCAGCTTGGGTTTGTTTGGCCTTATTACTTATGCCGCCGAGCAGCGCACCAAGGAGATTGGCATCCGCAAAGTGCTTGGCGCATCGGTAGCAAGCATAACTGCTATGCTCTCTTTTGATTTTATAAAGCTTGTACTACTTGCTGTGATAATAGGCTCCCCTCTTGCCTGGCTGGGGATGCAGCATTGGTTACAAGGCTTTGCCTACCGAACTACCATTAACATATGGACTTTCGTTATTGCTGCCATCATTGCGTTGCTAATTGCGCTAAGTACGCTAAGCTACCAGGTAATTAAAGCGGCACTTGCCAATCCGGTAAAAAGCTTACGTAGTGAATAATCAACTAGGATAATTATATCTGATGAATAGTTTTGGAGCCGCAGCTGAGCCGCATTATAAATGTCGCTTATGTTTAGAATTAGTCTAAATAAACTATATTTGCCAAAACTCAACATTACACAATTATTCATGCACATGGTTATTAAAGCCGTTCCTGGAAAAGGTAGGTTACAGCCGGTTGGCTACCTTTTTTGTTTCCTGATTTTTTTAATTGCAGCTTTTCTTATTACGCCCGCCAGTACATTCGCACAAGAACAAGCATCTCCCAAGGCGGCAGTTACCGGCTTGGTGACGGATGCTGATGGACATCCGCTGGGCTATGCAACCATAAAGGTAAGCGGGGGCAAAAGCAGCCAGACTGATGAGCAAGGTAAATACCTGATTAAAGGGATTATCGCAGGTAATCACCGGGTCGAGGTTATTTCAGTAGGCTATCAAACCGCAAGCAAGGAAGTGCAGTTTTTTGCTGATAGCACTGTTGAAGCCTCTTTTGTTTTGCAATCGGGCAGCGCACTTTCCGAAGTGGTAGTTACCGCAGGCCGAAAGGCCGAAAGCATAAAAGAAGTTCCTTCGTCTGTAAGTATATTGAATGCCCGCCAGGTAAAGGAACAGCTTAATATCAATCCCTCGGTTGCAGCGATTTTAGGTAACACAATTCCCGGACTGGGAACTGCCACCAACAAAGCCACCAATTCGGGTCAAACCTTGCGCGGGCGGCAGGTACTGGTACTGATTGATGGTATTCCGCAATCCACACCGTTAATGAACGGCAGCCGCGACATCCGCACGCTGGATCCCGCCGTGATAGAAAGAATTGAGGTGATAAAAGGCGCTACATCAATCTACGGAAACGGATCTGCAGGTGGTATTATCAATTTTATCACTAAAAAGCCTGCTGCTGATCAGATATTCAGCGGAACATCCAGCGTTGGTTTAAGCGGCAATGTGGCTCATCCAAAGAATACATTAGGGTACCGTTTTTCGCAAACTTTTTCCGGTACCATAAACCGCTTCTCGTACGTGGTGAACGGTACTTATAATTACACCGGTGTTCAGCGTGATGCCAAGGGCAATGTGAATGCGCAGCCCGACGGCTTGGGTGAGAATGCTCTTTACAATGCCTTTGTAAAGCTGGGCTATCATGTTAATGAAAATAGCGATATCACTGCATCTTACAACCTGTTTAGAAGCACGCAAAACAGTGATTACATAAATTCAGTCGGCAAGTATGGTGTAAATCCGTCGGTAGGCGTTAAAGGCGATGATCCGGGAGAGCCAGCCGGAACACCTTATAATCATAACGTTTTGGTGTCTTATCATAACAAGGCACTGCCGCTAAATTCTGCGTTGGATATTTCGGCCTATTACAATGGTTTCATCTCCATGAACCGCTATGTAGCACAAGGGACTGCATGGTATGGCCCGGGGCAAACCAAAATACAATCGTTTAAAAAAGGAGTGCGCCTTACTTTGAATACGCCCTGGAAAATGGGCGCATGGGGAGATGGCGAGTTAACCTACGGTTTGGACCTGCTGAACGACCGCACCAACCAGATCCTGACTGATGGCCGGGTTTACATTCCGGACATGAACATGGTTAACTTGGCACCATATGCCCAAATGAAAATGGATCTGCTGACAAACTTCATCCTAAAAGCAGGTATCCGTTATGAGAATGCGGATGTAAAGGTAAAGGATTACAATACCATTGCCCGTGGCCCCAACAATCAGGGCAGCATTGCGGTAACTGGTGGTAAAATACCCTACAACGCCACTACTTTTAATGCCGGTTTACGCTATAATAAATTCGAACTGTTTAATCCGTTTGTGAGCTTTTCACAAGGGTTCGCTATTAATGAACTGGGGCGTATACTGCGTAGCGCCACCAGCAATACGCTGGAAAGCATAACTACTGATCCCATTATCACCAATAACTATGAAGCTGGTTTCAGCAGTACGTTAGGTAAACTCAATGTAACGGCATCCTACTACATCAGCAAATCAAATTTAGGTGCCAACCTGGTTGATAATGGCAACGGCGTGTTGGTTGCGCAACGCGAACCGGAAAATATTCATGGCTATGAAATTACTGCCGATTGGTTGTTAAGCCAGCAGTGGACCATAGGCGGTAGTTATGCCTATGTTGAAGGCAAATCAAAACAGGCAAACGGAACGAATGTTTACCTGAACGGGCTGCGCATTGCACCGCCTAAGGCTACAGGCTACCTGGGCTATCGTCCGTCTCAATTGTTGGATATGAAACTTTTTTGGGTGCATACAAGCAGCAGAGACCGTTTCGATGTTCGTTCCAACGGTTTGTACGCCAACAGCGAAGGGCCGGTTAAGTCAATAAACCTATTCAATCTGGTGGCCAATTATAAGTTTAACAGTAAGTTATCGGCCGGGCTGGGTGTCGAAAACCTGTTTAACAATTCTTATTACCCGGTAGTGAGTCAGTACCGGGCTATTGATGCAGAATATGTAAGAGGAAACGGCACTACCATGAACCTTAATTTCTATTACAATTTTTAACACATGGTAAGGAAATGGTTCCTTTGGCTGCATAAGTGGCTCGGGTTAATTACCGGTGTGGTGGTTATTATCGTTAGCCTTACCGGTTGTATCAATGTATTTTCTGATGAGCTGAAGGAGTACTTTTATCATGATCGTTTTTTCTCGACATCACCGGTTAATGCAAAAGCACTAAACTTCAGCCTGCTGCGCGATCAGGCGCAGCAGGCACTGGGTTCGCAATATAAAATTTCCAGGTGCGAGGTTTACCCGGCCGCCGGCCGTAACTGGATATTCCGGGCTACTAAAACAAATCCTAAAGCCATCGGGCACTGGAACTATTTCAAATATTACTATAGGGTCTATATAAATCCCTATACCAGTAAAGTAGTGTTTGTAGAAGATACGCGAAATGAATTTTTTCAATTGGTGTTGAGCCTGCACCTCAACTTGCTTTTGGGCGAGCGCATCGGCGGTCTTATTACTGGCGTATCTGTCGCCTGCTTTTTTGTGATATTACTTAGTGGCCTTTTGCTTTGGTGGCCTAAAAGGTGGAAGCAGAACGTGCTGAAAGGCAAGTTGCTTATAAAGCGTGGAACAGGTAAAAAACGTTTCAATTATGACCTGCACAGCGTGTTGGGCTTTTATGTGCTGATTCCGGCTCTGATTATTTGCCTTACAGGGCTCGTTTTTGCCTTTGACTGGGCCGATCATTCCGTGCAGTTTATTGCTAACGGAGGCACATCGGTAAAAAAACGAGAAATTCCCAAGTCTTCACCTAACCATAATTATTCTTCTATAGCCATGGATCAGGCTGTGTCCGGCTTACTTTCCGCTCATCCCGGTGCGGATGTTTTTTCAATCAGGTTCAGAGAAAAAACCACCGATCCGCTCGATATACAAGTGCGGCTAGGCAATAAAAGAACCCATCTATTTAAATGGTATTATTTTGACCGCATCAGCGGCAAGCTGTTGCTAACCTACGGCGATACTGACGTTAAAGGAGGAGAAAAGCTGAGGAGCATGAACTATGATCTGCACACCGGGGCATTTGCTGGTTTACCTACCAAGTTGCTTGCCTTTTTAACTTCCCTTATATGTGCATCATTGCCTGTAACCGGTTTTTATATCTGGAAAAATAAACGGGGCGGTAGCAAAAAGGCGAAAGTTTCAATTAAATAATTAGGGTTTACGCATTTTAATATCCAACTTTAAGTTAAATAGCATTTAAGCTTAAGTTACACAGGGGTAAAGGCTTAACTGGTATGTTGTACTCTGCAGGCCGCTGTTTTAAGCTGTTTACTGCTCATCCTCTCTAATGGCGCAATCGGGGCGGGCCGGTTACTTATGCCGTGTACGAAAACTGAAATTACTATCTTTATCCCGGTAGCATTGTCATTCAGGCACGAGCTGCTTTGCTGACGCGTAAATAATATGTTGAATACAAACTTACCTGAAAGTACGGAACAGTTCCTATCCGGTGGTGGCGAAATGGGGAAGTTGATCCGTACTATGGATTGGTCAAAGACAGCACTGGGTCCCATCGAAAGCTGGCCCCAAAGTTTAAGAACTTCTGTTAGCCTTTGCCTTTCCTCAACCTTTCCCATCCTCATTGCCTGGGGGCCTGAAACCATACAGATATATAACGACAGCTACCGCCCCATTTGTGGTGCCAAACACCCCGAATCAATGGGACAAAACTTTCGTATTTGCTGGGAAACAGCTTTGCCGGTTGTGGGTGATGCTTTTACCCGGGGTGAGCAGGGCGAGGGTACTTATATTAACGATCAGCGCATGTTTCTGGACCGGTACGGGTATCTGGAAGAAGCATTCATGACATTCTCGTTCGCACCCATCCGTGATGAGTCGGGCGGCGTGGGTGGTATTTTTCACCCAATTACCGAGACGACAATAAAAATGCTCAGCGGCCGCAGAACGCAATCGTTGCGGGATTTGGGCGCTGATTTAGGCAAAGCCAAAAGCATACAAGAAATAGGTGATATAACCGCCACAAGATATCCCGACTATTTATTGGATATTCCTTTCTTCCTGGTGTATCAGTTGGATCATGAAACGAATACCGCCAGGTTGATTACAGCAGCAGGTTTACCTGCGGGAGCGGCACTGGCACCTCAATCTGTGCATTTGCAAGATGAGGCACAAACATCATGGCCGTTTGCCGGCGTTAGGGCATCGGGCCAAATGCAGGCGGTTGCAGAGCTTGAACAGTTTTTTGGCAGCTTTCAGTGTGAGCCTTATCCCGAGGCCCCGAATACGGCAGTACTATTGCCCCTTAAAATATCCGGTCAGGATGATGTATTCGGTTTTATGGTAGCCGGCGTAAGTGCCCGCCGTGCATTGGATAATGACTACCTTAATTTTTACGACCAGTTAGCCAATACTTATAATACAGCCGTTTCTAACGTATATGCCTATGAACAGGAACAAAAGCGCGCAGAGGCGCTTGCCGAAATTGACCGTTCCAAAACGGCGTTTTTTAGCAATGTAAGCCACGAGTTCCGCACGCCGCTTACGCTGATGCTTGGTCCGCTGGAAGATATGCTTAACCGCAGTTCTTTGCCCGATGATGTAAAAGCTCCCGTTGAATCAACCCACCGGAATGCATTGCGTTTGCTGAAACTCGTTAACAACCTGCTCGATTATAGTCGTGTGGAAGCCGGACGTGCACAGGCGGCTTACCAGCAACTGGACCTGGCAGAACTAACTACAGATTTAGCCAGCAGTTTCCGATCCATCATCGAAAAAGCGGGTATGCAACTTATTGTACATGCCGAACTGCCGGAAAGCATGGCGTATGTTGACCGGCAGATGTGGGAAAAGATTGTGCTGAATCTGCTATCCAACGCATTCAAATATACTTTAGAAGGTGCCATTACGGTAAGTTTACAGCAGGAGGGTAATGCTGCTGTGCTCCGTGTGATTGATACGGGCGTGGGTATACCCGAAAAAGAGCTGCCGCACATGTTTGAGCGTTTTCACCGGGTGCAAAATTCGGCCGGACGCACGCACGAAGGTACCGGTATTGGCCTTTCCCTCGTTCATGAACTGGTGCATTTACATGGCGGGGAAATAACCGTAAGCAGTACGGAAGGCAAGGGAAGTACTTTTATGGTAAAAATACCATTAGGAAAGGCCCACCTGCCACATGAACATGTGTTGCAAGCGGGCAAGGAAACGGATTCATCCGCTCTGAAAGGTGCTTTTTTACAGGAGGCCTTCAATCTGCTGCAGGAGGAAACGCAAGCCAGGCATGGCGGCGATGCAGCAAGTGCACCTAAAAGTATGGTTGCACATCAGGATTTTTCGGTTGCCAAGGGCACACGTATTTTGATTGTTGATGACAATGCCGATATGCGCGCTTACCTGAACCGCTTGCTGGAACCTTATTTTTCAATCAGTACGGCGGTAAACGGTGCCGACTCCCTCGAAAAAATCAGGCAGGAAAAACCGGACTTGGTGCTGAGCGATATTATGATGCCTGTAATGGATGGAAAAACCATGCTGCGTCACATTCGTACGTCGGCGAATACCATGCGATTGCCGGTCATCTTCCTATCAGCCCGTGCAGGTGAAGAGGCGCGGATAGATGGCCTGGAAGCCGGTGCAGATGATTATTTAGTAAAGCCTTTTTCGGCTGCCGAGCTTTTAACAAAGGTACGGGCGCAAATAAAAATCACACAAACCCGCAACCATGCAGAGCAGCAGCTTCGTGATCTGCTGACAGAGGCGCCTGTGGCTATCGCCATTTACCGAACCACAGCACATGTTATTGAATTTGCTAATGCCCGCATGTTGCAGTATTGGGGCCTAACGCCTGAACAGGCATTTGATAAACCCCTGCTTGAGGTAGTGCCTGAGCTGCAAGGGCAGGGTTTTGGCCGGGTGATGGATCAGGTTTTTGAAACCGGGGAACGGTTCATATCCGGCGAAATTCCAGTAACCATAACAAAGTTTGGCCAGGAGGTAACCAGCTATATTCACCTCACGGTGGAGCCATTGCGCGATGAGGAGCAGCGCATAATTGGTATGATAGCCGTGGCAGCAGAGGTTACCGAGCAGGTAACATCGCGCCATGAACTGGAAAAAGCTACTGACACCCTAAAGCTGGCAATGGAAGCAGCCAACTTAGGTACCTGGCGCACCGACTGGGGAACAAATAACCTGGTGGTATCTGATATAACCCGAAAAATTCATGCTATCCCGGCTGGCATTGACCTGTCATTTGATAAAACGTTGTCCGTAATTGTACCCGAGCACCGGGAGGGCTTTGTGCAAGCCGTTGATAATGCGGTTGCTTCCAAAAGCCGATTTAGCATTGATTACCAGATACAGCCTTTTGATGGCAGCAAAAAGAAATGGCTTAACTCAACCGGCAAGGTGGAGCTTAATGAAAATGGTGAAGTAACAGGTGTTATTGGAACTATCCTTGATATTACAGAATCTAAAGAAGACAGCCAGCGAAAAGATGATTTCATAGGCATGGTGAGCCACGAGCTGAAAACACCACTAACATCATTAAGCGGCTACTCGCAAATGCTGCGCTTGCATGCTCATAAGAACAACGATGCTTTTGCTAAAGATAAATTAGATAAAGTGATTGCTCAAATCAAGAAAATGAGCACGCTGGTTAGCGGTTTTCTGAATGTTTCGCGCCTGGAGGCCGGTAAAATCCATTTGAATAAACAACCGTTCAAGTTGAATGAGCTCATCAGCGAAACGATTGAGGAGGCAGAAAGCAGTATGAGTACCCATGCCCTTGTTTTTGACCCGGTTTGTGATATCATGGTAACAGCCGACCGTGATAAGATCAGTTCAGTACTGCATAACCTGATCAGTAATGCCATCAAATATTCGCCCAAAGCAAAACAAGTGACGGTAGGTTGTTATGCAGAAAATGATACCGTAACAGTTAGCGTTCGTGATGAAGGGATGGGTATTGGCCCCGAAGACCTGAAAAAGTTGTTTGACCGTTATTACCGGGTAGAAAGCAACCAGATGCAGCATATTTCCGGCTTTGGAATCGGGCTGTATTTAAGTGCCGAAATCATAAAAAGGCATAACGGCAAAATCTGGGCCGAGAGCGAATATGGCAAAGGCTCTGTTTTCTACTTCACATTATCGCGTATGAGTTAAACGCTGTTTTTCAGCAGGCCTCATTGCAGGAATTTCTTTAAAAGCCGGGCAATACTTTTCTAAGTATAATTAAGTATTGTAGTAGGTAAAAAGGTCTGTATTTGATAAATTCGAAAAGCCCGATTGGCGTAATAGCGTTACCAGTTGCCCTCGATGATAGGTAGAATGATTAATCATATGAGGAAAGGTTTTTTTAAATTCCATTGCGCTCAGTTCTCCATTTGGTTTCTTTACAGTTATCTCATTTGTATAATTCTCTACAGGATAATGTTCAATGAAAGATTTGAGCTTTGCGGATGTTGTTTTCCAAATATCGATCAGGTCTTCTCTGGTACCCGTAAATTCTGACGAAAGGTATACAGGATCCTGAACATTTGTCCAGAGGTCGATCCATATCTTTTTCGCACTAACAATATGTATAGCGGTTTTACTAATGCTTCCAAAACTGCTGACGGCAACTTGGTTCCATTGTTCATCCGTAATCTGAGAAATCCAGTCCATAGCACGACTGTCTGCCCAGTTATTGAAATCGGCCAATTCGATATAATAGCCTTTAAGGATATCGTTGCTGTTTTCTGTACGTGTTGATAATGTTGTCATGTTCTTTTGAATCTAACTCAAAAGTAAGAGCTAACACAGATCTCACAGAAGGGCTGGACGTTCAAAAAGTTTAGCTAAACGTTCAAATTATCGAGTTGATATTGCTTTGGTTTCATCCCATAAACCTGCTTGAACGACTGAATGAAACTGGACAAGTTTTCATAACCAAGATCCAGGTATATTTCGCTTGAATTGAGACCGGTGTTTCTAAGCATTGGAGCTGCCTTTTCCAGATTAATTAGTCTCTATCTACTATAGGGCTGCTTAAAAGTTTCAGATTTAAATCAAACGAAAATTTTCTTAAAAATCTAACAACATTTCTTTCCCCTTTTGGTTATATACTATAACCAAGATAAATCCTTTTAGCCGCCACCTACAGAACTTTCCGAAGCAAGGCCTAACCAGCCGCTAACCCGCTGTAACCAATTTTAATTATTAACCATATGAGAAAAACAAACTACGTTGAGTGTCGGCGCATGCACCCGTTTGCGCTGCAAATGAATGGTAACAAACTTTTGTTAGCTATGCTTGTGTTTGGATTGAGCGCTGTATTAAGCAGCTGTAAAAAAGACCAGCTCAGCACAAGTGCGGCAACAGGTAATGCTGCCAATGTGAAGTCAACTGCCCTGGCGGCAGCTACTTTGCCAACAAAAGGCGAGGCATTGTTGGCCATGCAGGTTTACAACAATCATTTCTACAACCAGTACGGCACTTACGGGCCGTCATTTAAGGCCTACTATTGGAAAGATGATAACCATACGGGCCGAATGGATTTCTGGACGCAGCAGGAAGCCATCGAGATGTTGATTGATGCTTACAATATTAACCCGAGTCAGGATCTGAAAAACAAGATTTCGTACCTGTACAACGGTGTAAGGGATGGTTATGGCCTGCTTTGGACTAACAACAAGTTTAATGATGATGTGGTTTGGGGAGCACTAATGTGTGTTAGGGCCTACAAGATCACTAATGACGGCGGCATGTTGGATATGGCCAAAAACAATTTCAACATGATGTGGAACCGTGCCTGGGATACACAATCACTTGGCGGCGGCCTTTGGTGGACAACCGACAATCAAACCAAAAATACCTGCGTTAACGCGCCGGCGGTTATTTGTGCCATGCTGCTGTACCAGGCCACTGGCGATGCTACGTATAAAACCAAGGCCAAGCAGCTGATGGATTGGATTGTATTAAAGCTTTATGATGCATCTACCGGCGAAGTGAAAGGTGCTATCAATAAAGCCGGCACCATTACGGAAGGCGCACTATCTTACACACAGGGAACCTTCATAGGCGCTTGTGATTTGCTGAGGGCCGATTATCCATCGGCTAATTATCTTGCTATCGGATCTAAAGCAATGGACTACGCCCGCAACAGCCTGTGCAGTACCCCCGGCGGTATCCTAAATGATGAAAACGGTATTGCCGATACACAAGGGATGAAAAGTATTTTTGCACGTTGGGCTTGTCTTTTTGTGAAAAACACAGGCACGTCAAGCAATTACGGGCCATGGCTGGATGCTAACGCGTCACAAGCGTGGTCAATCCGCAACTCGCAGGGGTTAATGTGGAACATTTGGGGCACCCGCACACCCGAAAGCACACGCAATGCATTTGAAACAACTTGCGGCGTAGCCATGGTTAACGGTATTTACTATTACCGCTAATAGCTAATTAAACATTAAAACCGCTCAACACTGCTGCCCGTTTGCAGTAGTGTTGAGCGGTTTTTCAATTAATGAGGGTTTAGCTTGATCTGCTTTATGACGAATCGGAAAAAGAGTTAACCCTATAGGGCTCCCTGCAAAAATTATCTTATGTTATTTGCCAACTTAAGCCAACCGCTTTTTAAGATACCGGCGCACAGGTATATCAACAAACGCCATAATAAGATAAGCCAGCGCAATTAACAGCAAGGTGGCAATAGGGATAATCATCTCCATTTGAGCCATTGATGGCTTTTTAACTTCTATATAGCTCAGAAACAGCCATAGGAAGGGGTAGTGGATCATGTAAAGCGGGTAAGACAAATCGCCCGAAAACTTACAAAGCTTTTTAAGCCCGGGCTTTAACTGCGCCCCCGCGCCAAGCGCCACCAAAAACGGAAAGTAAAACAATACGATCAAAGGGTCTGTAAAACGGTTAGCTTCCACAACAAACGGAGCCAGAAAGGCCAGCATCAGTAAAACGCTTACGGCCAGAAAACCAAGCCGGGATTTCAAGATCCAGCTGGAGCGGTATACCAGCATACCGATCAAAAAAGAATAAAATACCCGTATGCCGCCGCCGGTAACATTATCTCCTCCCCAACCCACAGCCAGATTGCCGGATCTGGAAGCTTCATAGCATAAAGCGGCAGCAGCAATCACGGTTAGTACCCATAAAAACTTGTTTTTAAGCCGGAATAGAATGAGTGCATAAAAAATGTTGGCAACATACTCCCAAAACAGCGACCAGCTTGGCGGGTTGAGGTGGAATAAGTTAAAGTATCTTTCTTTTACCACCGGGTAAGGTATCAGCAAGCACGATGCTAAAAACATCAGAACGGCTTTGCCTATGCCGTAAACCTGATAAAGCTTACTGTATGGGTCAAAAACAAAAGCCAGCAGCCCCAGTATCGAGCCAACAATCACCAAAGGGTGCAGGCGTATAAGCCGCATTTTAAAAAAGTTGAAAATGCCCAGGGTTTGCAGCCGGTTATCATAAGCGTAAGCAATCACAAAGCCCGATAAGCAAAAAAAGAAATCAACAGCAAGGTAAGCATGTGCAATAAAGCTTTTGGTGTAATCGGGTACAACAAATTCCATAAAATGGAAAATAACTACAGCCACGGCGGCTACTCCCCGCAGGCCGTCTAATATTTCAAAATGCTGTCGGGTTGTAAATGGATTGCTGTTAGGTTCGGCTTTATTCATCAGGCTTATTCAGTAAAATGATTGGTTAGTACGCTGTACTGATTCCCAAACATAGAAAATAATAATATCAGGAATGCCTGTTCCTTAAAGCTTGCAATTAAGTAAAGAAAAAATGATATGATTTGTAGAACTGTGTCTGCTCTTGGCAGCGTACCTAGATCGATGAACGAGGTTTATGCACTTCAAACAAGGTTATCATCTACTTCTTTTAACTTGTTTTGATACAACAAGGCCGATAATAACCAGTATCGTACCTGCAATTGCATACCAGCCGATCTGTTCCTTGAGCAGAATGTAACCATAAGCATACCCTAATACAGGTACCAGGTACAGCCAGCTGGCCGCCGCAACGGTGTCGGTTTTTAGCAAATACAGCCAAAGCTGATTAGCCACAAACGACAGCATAATAATCATCCACCCTAAGGCTACCCATAAGTGAAGATCCGGGTGATGAACATGGTTTTGGTGAAAAAAGACAGAGAATGGCCATAGTGCTACACCGCCGGCAAAAACCTGCCAAACATTAAATACCTGTGTGGATAGGGCTAAATTTAATCGTGAATAATAAATGCTGCTGAAGGCGTAAGCAACCACATAAATCAGTAACAGCAAAATGCCTGCGGGCTTAATCTGCGCTTTCGGAAGATCGAGTGCGGATGCCAGCACCAGGCCGGAAAAAGCAATAAGCATTCCCATGATTTCCGCTCGCTGAAGCTTTCTTTTTAACAGCACAGCACTGAATAAGGCTATAATTAATGGTGTTACAGCAATAAATAACATACTGATACCGGCCGAAGCGTAACGCTGTGCAGCAGCAAAAGCACCCAGAGTGAGGGTAGTATTCAGTAGCCCGTATATGATAATGGGTTTCCATTCTTTGGCGCTGGGCCAAAAACGATAATTTCTATTGAGCATAAAATAGGGCCCGAATAGCAAGCCGGTTCCTGTAAACCGCAAAGCCGCCAGTATCAGCGGATCTGCAGAATGCAGCCCCAGCTTAAATGCTACAGAACCGGTTGCCCAAAGAACCGCAAACAACAATCCGGCAATTACCTTTTTATCCATACTAATCAAGGTATCTTTCATCTGTTCAAAGCTAATTACTCCGTACCAAGGCGAAAAACAAAAGTTCTTCAGCATATAAGTGAATAGCTTTTAACTGAAAACCCATATCATTGAACTTTCAAATTGCTTGCTATGAATATAGAGCTGCGGCATTTCAAATTAATTAAAGCCATTGTAGAAAAAGGAACACTTTCAGAAGCGTCGGGCGTTTTGCACCAAACGCCGAGCGCGTTAAGCTATCAGCTTAAAGAGGCAGAGTTTCAGGTGGGTGCTCCATTATTTGACCGTATCGGCAAAAAGCTGGTGATTAATTCAATAGGGCAAACAGTTTTGAAATCGGCGGAAGTGATTTTGCAGGAGTTAGAGACGTTAAGTACCGAAGTAAAACAACATCTCAAAGGCGAAGCCGGTCAGATTCGCATTTCCACCGAATGTCATACCAGTTATTACTGGTTGCCTGCCGTGCTTAAAAAGTTTGAGCAGCACTACCCGCATATCAAAGTCAATGTGCTTTACAACAGTACGGGTCACCCCTTGCCTTTGTTGCTGGGCGGAGAGTTGGATATGATGATATCCTATACCTATAAGGAAGATCACCGGATAAAACAGTTAGAGTTGTTTCGGGATGAAATGGTGGCCATCATGGCAACCGATCATCCCTTATGCAGCAAAGCTTATATCGAGGCAGAAGATTTTACCGAAGTAACGCTCATTACCCATGCGCCCAGCCTCGAAACGGCTAATATTTACGAGGAGTTATTGAAAAAGAAAGGGCTGATGCCGGCCAATACCATTCATATTCCATTTACAGAAGCAGGAATTGCTTTGGTAAAAGCGGGCATAGGGATAATGGTTTTGCCCCGGTGGATGTTACGTCCGTATCACAACGAACAGGAGCTTGTATTCAAGCCCATTACATCTGAGGGGGTATTCAGGCGGCAATATTTATCGGTTTTAAACAATAAAACATTGCCGGATTATTATCACCTATTTATATCCTACCTCAAAGAGGAACTAACCCGAAGCTGATGAAGTTTACGGATAAAGCGCTGTTATTATCCGGCTGCAGATGGCTATGGCAAATCAACCATAAGTTCCTTATTTAAGGATGCACTGGTTGCAATCAATTTGTGGTCGGCCCATACACACAAAGCTTTGGTTGCCGGGTTCATCAGGCTTCCAGTCTTTTTTCCAGATAATGTCAATATCGTGATCATGGTACCGGAGGTTGCCAAGGTAAAAATAATCCCATTTACTCTCAGGCAACAGCGGATTGATGGAAAACCTGTGCTCATGCATAGCCTTAAAGCCCAGCAAATCTTCAATAATAATATCCGGAAAGGTGGAATGGAAGTAATCCGATTCGCCACCAAACGTTTTACCATTACTTGGAATATACCATTCGCCAATATTTAAATGATCTGTGCCATGCATCCGCGCAAGCTTCTCAATATAATCGTACAACAGTTGCTTTTCGGCTGGTGTACTGCTTTTTTTATAGTTGCGTAAGTAATTAGCATAGCCTTTATAAACCACAGAATTTTCAAAAGGCCAGCCGCGTCCGTTCCAGGCGTAGGCCTGTTCATTGTAATAGGGGTGCTGTTGTTCGGCCGTCGTCATACCCGCTGTGTTATAAAAGCCTTTTCGGGAGGCAAACATTTCCCAGGCTTTGCTATAGTTGTCATAATCCCTTGTCGGTATCAGGCCAAAGTACCAGGGCGTATAGCCTACCGATTCCCGTACCCTGGCTTCATAATCGCGGGCACCAAATTCATTGTCGCCGGCACTGTAGGTATTAAAAAACTGGTCTTGCTTGTTCCACAGCACCTGCAAAACTTTATTTTGAACCTGTGCTGCTCTGGCTGCATAGTCGGCCGCTTTGCTGCCCGACTGCGATACCCTATACTTGGCCTCATCCAATTTGTACATATCAGCCAGCGACTGCAAGTTACCATAAGCATAGCTATTAACCGATGGCCTGATCAGGTAAAAATCAGGATATCCTTTCCGGAAAGCTTTAGGATATGCTTTGGCCTGGTCAGAACGTTCTGCATTACCGGTGGTCTCCCAGCCTAAATAGTATTTCCGCCAGTTATCTTCTGTATACAAACAATAGGCGCCTTTACTATGAATTAGGCCCAGCACCGCCGATAGGCTGAACTCCATGCCGTCGTACAGGTCCAAAATCTTATACATGCCGTTAGTTTTGGCTCCGGGAAGTTTTACAGTAAACAGGCTGTCCCACACCTGTTGATGTTTTTCCATAGCGGGAAGCAGATCATGCATCCATTGCGCATCAGGATGAACCTTTAAATACGCCTCAATCCCATTAATCATCCAGCTCGAAAAATGATGGCTTTCCGGCCGACTCAAATAGGTGAGGAAGTTGGCATTCTCTCGCTGATTTAACCGGGAGGCCGATCCGCGCATAAAGTAATCGGCGTATGATTTTAAAAATTTTTTATCCCTCAGCCACCGCACATCATAAAATTGCTGTCCTGCAGGGCAGGTGATTGCTCCGCTTAATGATGCCCAAGGCTTTACACCAAAAAACTCCGTAACCACCCAATAGCTTTTGCCATCCTCTGGATCTGCGTAAGCTTTAAGGTGCTTGCTGATCATCCACCAGCGATAGTTGTATACTTTGGTTATGGTGCTATCCGAACTGCTGAACAAAGGCACGTTGGCCAACAGAAAATCCTTGTTGTTTTTTGGATTGAGCGGCCCATCCGATACAGGGCGTTGAGGGTAGGCATTAAATTCATCAATCTGTAAGGCAAATTTGCTTGCCGAAGCAGTCTTTAGCCGGCGCAACTCATTGCTGTAAAGTGCCGCTTTTTGACTGGAGCAGGAAGTTAGTAAGCTACTTGTTAACAGCAGTAAGCCGGCAGCTATATAATAAGCCAAACTGTAAGTAAGGTTAAAGAGGGTTTTCATAGAGGTATAGGTATCCATAATGCTGTTACGTTTTTAAACGGTACAGGTATAGATAGAAGAAAGATAGGTTATCTCTGTTGATACACTTACTAATAAATATCAGAGTAAGATGCCGGATGCATTAAAAGAATATCAGCTTTGCTAACGTTTTTTTGATACTCTGGCATAGCCGAAAGCTTTTTCCAGGCCGCATCGTTCGAAAAAGCTTTCCAGTGCTCATCATGAGCAATTTGGTTATCAAAGCTGGTCATGTACATCAGGTTCGGCATCCGGCTGCCCGCAAGTACATGTGCATAAAAAACGGCATTGAAATTTAACCTTGCAAAAAGCGAAACCTCTCCTCCGGCATTAAACATCTTTACTTTTGAGATGTATCTCTCTTCAGTCGGGCTTTCGTAGCTTCTTAACTCAAAAATGTGATTCTCGCGTGGGCCGTGCAAAATGGGCACTTTGAAACGCGGGGCTTTTTCAAAAGCAGTTAACAATATATTCTCCATTCGGGTATAACCAGGAGCTGGCACGCCGGGAGCTATTTTGTGAATGTCATTTAACGATTTAAAAGGTATCCATACAATAATTCTTTTATCGGCGCTGGTGTCATTCGCTATCGGTAAAAACACACCCACCTTACTAATGCCCAACTGATGTAACTGTTTAATATAGGTGTTTTGCAGATAGCTGCTCAAAGAATCAACCTGTGAGCTATTCTTGATATGATAAACGCTAATCTGATAATAATCGCTATAAGCTCTGGCTGCGTTTTGTGCGATAGATGCTGAAGTAGTAATGATGATGGCAAAAAAAGCCATTAGCAAACAGGTCTTTTTCATAAGGTATAACTTATCTATAATTAGATTGATAGAGGTTAATGAATATAGGCTGGAACTGGCTAATACAAGGGTATCGCGAATATAGGGAATTATGTTGCCATAAGATTAACATGTGCGAATTAGTTATCTTAGGGTGGGTAGGGTAATGTGACTATATTATATAATATTACATATACACCGTCGCTTGGCAAGGTTTAAAGTATATGAAGAAAAAGCACCATACCTGCTTCAAGAAACAAAACCTAATTAAACTAACTGGTTCCCCTCTCTATTTCACAATAGATGCGCCATTACAAACAAAAGGCAACAAAGTTTTGCGCATCTGCAATTTTTCCATACCTTTGTCGTCCCGCTTGCAAGGAGCGGCTGATGGATTGACATTGGAAAAGGCGCTGAAAAGCGGTCAGAACCGAAAGGAGAGGCCAATAAGCGAACGCCGGGACTACTTTAAAAAAAGGAAAAAAGGTCTTGACGTGAGTTAGAAAAAGCGTTACCTTTGCAGTCGCAAATCGAAAGAATAGCGAAGTTCATTGAAAGATAGGGTAAAGGATGGGTGAGAGGAAGAGCGAAGCGCGGTGAAAGCTGCGACGAGGTTCTAAGATCAACCGGGGAGCTGAAAAAAAAACTTGAAAATAGTTTTTGGAAATGTAAAAAAGCTTCTTACCTTTGCACTCCCAACCGAAAGGAAGGGCGCTGAGGACGAAAGTTTGAGGCGAAGATAACAAGAAAAGTCATTCACTGCAATAGTGAACGGATATAAAAAGCGGAACCGGGACGGGGAAGCGAAAAAGTTCTTTTAAGAAATAATCATGTAGCGTAGCGGGAGACAACCGATCTTGGTTGTTCTCAGTCAAAAAAAAACCACAATAAGTTACGGAATACTGTATAAAGATATATTAATAC
>NZ_JAHBBK010000011.1 GCF_018390515.1 Mucilaginibacter sp. Bleaf8
TTCTCCTGTGCAAAGTCGTATGTTTTATCTTCGCCGTCGTGATTAATGTAGTATCGCAGTATTCCCTTGGTTACAAAGCCTACCTGTTTGCAAACCTGCCCTTCTGCTAAGAAGAAGTCTCCCTTCTTGTAAGTTTTCTCTTTAAATAAAGAGGTAACGATCTCTATTTCTGCCGGGCTTAGGATGATTATTCTTTGTATGCTATCAAGCAAGTTCTGTATCATGGTAGGTTGTTGCTCGCAAATGATTAATAACGGTAACAGTTTGGCAAATTGCGCGAATGAATTCGGTCAGTTCAAGTGCCGACCTAAAGATAAAAAACCACATAAAATTTTGGCGGTTGCAGGAGCTATTTTCATGTAGCAAGGCGATCGACGTTTTGTAATTCCATGTATTGCCTTTTAGGTTTTATAGCCCAGTAGCTGATATAGTAAAAGATGGCGGTTATAAACCCATGTATTCGAGGCTGTAGTAACAAATTCCGTAGGCGGGGTTAGTTACTTTTGTGCACTTTGTTAATGAAGCTTTGCTAAGGTGTTTATTGATAAATGTGATGAGCCGTATCTTTTAGCAACTGGTTTTGCTGCACGGCATATCTAACTTCACAAGTTTACAATCAGGCTAAGTTAAGACCTTCGTCAACGCAGCCGTCTTTTATAGAATTATAACGACACCTGTTTATTACTACCTTTCATCAACAGGTGTAGTGCTGCGCCATTCTTTAATAGAGATTAGCGAATCTTGCGCCACATCGTAATAACGGATCTGAAGAGTTTTGCCGTTTACCGCAAATGTATAATAGGTAACATAGTTACTTCCGTTATCCTCTGCTACCTTTACCCAGTAATCGGGATCTGTATTGCTGGGCGGCGTTTCAACATATGTAGCTAAATGCCGCTTACCTTGACTTGCTTTTTCTACCTGAGCGCTTTTGCTTTTAACTTCTTCAAGGTCCATAATCAAATTTACAACCTTGTCTTCTTCATTTAATGCAGCCTTGTGCACCGCTGCTTTCGGCGATTTTTTACGATTATCCTTCTTTTGCTTTTGCTGACATGCCCCGAAAAGCAAAGCCAGAGCCCCGATTAATAAGCTAATTTGACAGATACGCATCTTTACAGTATTTAAACAGGTTTTTACAATTTTGGAGCCTTGTCTAATAAGGTTTCAAGCTTTTAGGTATTAATTATCTATTGAAGTTTTCACTTCCACCACTGCCGCTTTTCTTCGGCTATAGCTGCCTTGCTGGCGGGGCGCAAATCATTAGGGATAGCATCAACAAAGCTCTTCCAGCCGTACTTCTCATATTCAGCCGGTACTGTGAGGCCGTCCATGTCATCGAACTTTGAATCACGGATGGTATAATCGCCCCACTGCAGCGCCTGTGGTGCTTTGCTGTTATAAGTGGTGAGTGTGCCTTTGAACTGATTGTTATAATCCGTTCCTTGTCCAAAGTCGAGGGTATCATATAAAAGTTGATTCTGCGAGTTGATGCAAAAATTGGTTGTCAGTGTACCTTTAATTGCACCGCTTCCCGGCGCCGTAACCGTTTCATTCAATTCAACACGGCAAACCAATTGCCCCCTTTTATAGCCTTTATAACTCTCCGGCGCGTATAAACTATTGGCTTTGTAAATACCCGCCTGTGTAACGGTAATAGTACCTGTAAAAGGGCGCACCTGATTACCCACCCGGGTTTTGCCTTGCACCTGATAGCGGTAAGGGTTAGCCGGGTCTTTTGTTACCGCAGTGTAGTGAATGTAAAAGCGCTGGTGGTTCTTTCCCAAAATACCATAAGGTTCCGGAAATGCTTCAGTATGATTTTGAAGCGGCCAGCGTAAACGATCGGCATGCCAAAGCGTTGCCAGGTTATAACTTTTTATACCGTCATAGAAATTGGTAGTTCCTGCAGGCTGTGCCTGAACAGCACTTGTTAAAAACAAGGTAACGCTCCATACACACAACCATGTGCAGAGCAGACACAGATGAGCTTTTTTCATATAGGCTATTATAAGTCTTTATAAATATCAAAATTTTCAAAAAGTACACGGCCAAAGTTTTTGACCGTTCTCACTTTGGTCTGTACCTTGTCAGGTTCCGTGGCATCAAAATATTCATGACCGTCTTTATGCAAGAGCCATTTTTGATCGGCAGGCGAGTACTTAAAGGTGATGATGCGTGTCCAGCGCCCGGCAGCCCCGCCGTAATGTTCCACAGAAAAATACCCATTCTTGATGGTAATACCAGTAAAAGGATCGCCCATAGCGCCGCCGCAGTCTATACAGTAGACGGCGTTATTACTTCGTGCAGCTAATTTGTAGGATTTATCTGCCTGCCCGGTTAATACGAGCAGTGGCCGTTTTTCCGGGTGACTGGTTACGTCAGACGTCTTTTTCTCACCTTTTTTGTAAAGCACCATGATAGCATCGGGATGAGTATCCCGGTTTAAATCACCTTTGGTAAAATTAAGCACTTCGTAGCCTTCCGGAATAAAGCTTTTTACATTAGCAGGCACAGCAACAGCTTCCTGAGGTTGTTGCGCCATAGTTGGAACGTGAATGCCGGCAATGAATAATAAAGGAATACAAAAACTATAAAATCTGTTCATGTAATGTGAATAAGGAATGTTGTTCTTGCTGTATTAAACCCATAATGGGTGTAAGTGTTTGCATAGGCGGCGGGGTCTATAAACTGAAACTAAAAAGCAGAACAGGTAGCCGGAAAGGTAACGAGAACATTGGCATTCTTTGCAGCTGAATTAAAGTAGGAAGCCTGTAAATAAACAATTTACAGGCTTTTTAAAACTTTAGATTTCCTCTATTGCTGAATCAACAGCATTCGAATCTGTGGTACAAGAATCGTCAGTCCTTTGCTTTAGCCAGTTGTAACAATTCATTTCCGCAGGCTATAGCCCTGTCGGTAGACAGTATATCGGCACCTTCTTTAATGAGGCGACTGTATAGCTTGTCGCCGTTAGCCTTGGCGCTATTGTCCAGGTTGCCCATTGTACCCAAAATACACCATATACCTTTACTGTGCAGGTCATCATAAACAGATTTGTCTGCCGCAGAAGTTCCTATAAAAGCGACTATGCGGTTATTAGGTACGCCCATTTTGTTCAGCCGTTCCAGATCGGCCACACTACGCACCGAGGCAGAAATCATGAGGTCGGGTGCCAGCTGGTGCACCTCAGCAGCCTGATTGGCGCTGTAGGTAATAACAATACTGTAGGCTTCGGCTTTGTTGCGGCGTACTGCATCCACAATCATGCGGTAGGGCACGCCCCGCTTTACATCCAGGGTAAATAACACTTTATTTTTCCCCCATTGCAACACCTCATCTAAAGTTGGAATGTGATAAGAGGTTACGGTGCCTTCATTGTCTTTCAGCAATACGCTTTTCAATTCCGCCGCAGTTTTATCGCGCACATAACCTGCGCCGTTAGTGGTACGTTCCAGCCGGTCGTCATGCATCATCACCAGGGCCGAATCTTTGGTTAAACTGGCATCGCATTCAATAATGCTGGGGTGATACTGAACGCTATGAGCAAACGTTTCTATGGCGTTTTCAGGATAACCCGGAGCTGGCCCGCCACGGTGGCAGCTTACCAACGGCATTCTGTTTGGCGACCATTGCATGAATTGCTGCAGTTCATTAACCGATTTAAATTTTAGCAAATAAGGCTGACCGTAAACAAAACCGGCAGAAACTAATGCGACAAAAAGAAGCAGAAAACGTTTTGTTGCTAAAAGCATGTATTAAATGGATTAGTGTATATGTTATTATTTTACTGCATTACACAGCTATTGAGCTTAGTATGTATCGTTACGTAACCGTTGCAAAGCTGCACTTTTTAAAATAAAACGAGTATTAATAAGAGGTTAAGCCAGCAACCTCATTCCCTCCATACTCAAACATCATTAATATACAAAAGCAACAACAATACATAACGCAATAATGTTGCATTTTATTAGTTTTGTAAAGAGATAAAAGTTACCTCATGCACATTAAATTACCACTACGTAAATGGCAATGGCTGCTGCTTATATTTGTTTCTATGTTGCAGCCTGCCTGTAAGCATCCACAGCAGGATGTTCAGGCTGTTTATCAAAGTTACTTAAGGGCACATTTAATAAAACAGGCTACCGAGCCAATTCACAAACAAGATCACCAATAGCTATGATTAGGATTGATGCGGTTAAACATACATACGGCAATACCAACCTGATATTTAAGGATTGGCAAATTGAACAAGGCACCCATTGGCTGTTACTTGGTGATTCGGGAAGTGGCAAAACAACCCTGATCAATATTATGGCCGGTTTGCTAAAGCCTCAAAGCGGTTCAGTTACAATCAATGATACCGCACTGTACGGCTTATCCAATACCCGGCTTGATAAATTCCGGGGCCGGCATATTGGTATCGTCTTTCAAAAACCGCATTTGATCAAAAGCCTGACCGTTGCCGAGAACCTGCGGATTGCCCAGCGCTTTGCCGGATTGAAGGAAAATCAGGACCGGATCAGCACGGTACTGGCTTCCCTTAATATAGATCATAAAGCGCATAACCTTCCTGCCACATTGAGCCAGGGGCAGCTGCAGCGTGTGGCCATTGCCCGGGCGGTGATAAACCAGCCGGAAGTGCTTATTGCAGATGAACCTACATCCAGCCTTGACGATGGTAACGCGGCGGCCGTGCTGGAATTGCTCATTACCCAGTCCACTATAAATGGTTCCACTTTGGTTGTATCTACGCATGATAAACGCGTTAAAGAACGCTTAACCAACCAGTACAACTTAAATACATGAACGTACTAACCATTGCCATTAAAAACCTGCAAGCAAACAAGCTGAATGCATTCCTGAACTTACTGTTGGTTGCTTTCGGTATCGCTATTTTAACGGTGCTGCTATCGGCAGGCAAACAGATTAATGATAAACTGGAGAAAAATGCCAAAGATATAGACCTGGTAGTTGGCGCTAAAGGCAGCCCCCTGCAGCTGGTGTTAAGCAGCATTTACTACATTGATTTCCCAACAGGGAACATTCCGCTAAGCGATGCGCAAGCACTGGCTGCCAACCCGTTGGTGAAGCGGGCCGTTCCGCTGGCTTTGGGCGATAACTATAGTGGTTATCGCATTGTTGGCACCGATACTTCATTTGTGAACCTTTATGGCTTAACCGTTGCAAAGGGCCGCTTTTGGCAAAACACCTTTGAAGTAACCATTGGTGCTAACGTGGCTGCTGCACAAAAGTTAAGTATAGGCAGCGAATTTTATGGTGCCCACGGCCTTACCGGCCAATCTGACGTGCATAAGGCACATGCCTATAAGGTTACCGGTATACTTAAACCGCAGAATAACGTGGTAGACAACCTGGTTTTAACCAATATAGCCAGCGTTTGGGGCATGCATGAAACGGCAGAAGAGCATCAGGAAAAAGAAACACATAACCCGGGCGAGCCCGAAGCATTTGAGCGTGGCGAGAAAGAGATTACTACACTGCTGATTCAGTACCGTTCGCCAATGTCGGTTGTGCTTTTTCCGCGCATGGTGAACCAGTCAACCAACATGCAGGCGGCTTCGCCGGCAATGGAAAGCGCGCGGCTGTTTAGCCTGATCGGCATTGGTGTGGATACCCTGCAATGGTTTGCCGTACTCATTATGGTCATCTCGGGCGTAAGCGTATTTGTGAGCCTGTATAATTCATTGAAAGAGCGGCGTTACGATCTGGCCGTAATGCGCACCATCGGCGCTTCGCGCCTGAACCTTTTTAGCCTGATCGTGCTGGAGGGTGCGGTTTTGACCTTGATAGGCTCAATAATCGGCCTCCTTTTCGGCCACCTTACCCTGCAACTGATCGGTCACTTTCAGGCTTCGGGCCAGGCCCGTTTAAGCGGACTGATATTTGATCCGGCCGAGTTATATCTGATCGTTACAGGTTTACTGATTGGTTTTGCCGCAGCCCTATTACCGGCCCTGCAAGCTTACCGAACAGATATTGCAGGTACACTTAGCGAAGGATAATACTATGAAGTTAAAACTAAGCTTAGTAGCCTATCTGCTGTTTTTTGCCAGCCTTACTTTTGCACAGCATGCGGTAACTTCTGCAAATTGGGAAATCCTCAATACTTATTCTTACCAAATGCAGAATAATAAATCGGTAGTGATTTATCCGCCTGCGCTAAAAGCAATAGATAATAAAGTGATTGAATTATCAGGCTACCTAATTCCTATCAAAGTAGGCCGGGAGCACAAGGAATTTCTGCTCTCTGTTTTACCTGTTGAACAATGCGCCTTTTGCGGCTCCGGAAAATATCCACCTATGGTACTCGTTAAAATGATGCAGCCTGTGCCATACTCCGAGCATATTATCTTTGTAAAAGGCAAATTCCAATTAAACGATTTGGGAAACACCCAGCATGAATATGCCATGATAAATGCCGTTATTGCACCTCAGAAAAAATGAAAAAGTTACTCCTGCTCTTATTTTTGCTTCCGTGTTCAATCAGTTGGGCACAAACCAGCCAGCACGCCTTTACTGACCAGATCGACTCGTTTAACTGGGATATCATCGGTAGCGTTAAATTCAAAACCACCAAGCCTAATGAAATGTATCCCGTTTACACGGAAATGATTACCCGGTTTTCGGGCAGGCCATTTGAACTGGAGGGCTACATGGTGCCCATTAAAGACGGCATGAAGCAAACCCGGTTCATGCTTTCTACCCTGCCTATCAACCAGTGCTTTTATTGCGGTAAGAACGGAATACCTACCATGATTATGGTGGAAATGACAGAACCCGTTAAATTCACTTTTGAAACCGTAACGGTAAAGGGCACACTGAAACTGGACAACCGCAACGCGGCTGTTTACCCGCCCATTAGCCTGGTAAAAGCCAACCTTACCCAGTAACCGCATTTTTATGTAGATTTGCAATCTTAAAGATAGACCAAGGTTATGAACAGGGATTTTGCAGGGCTATTACACCAAACCGGCCTCAAGGCCACTCATTCCAGAATCAGTGTGCTGGAAATAATTGCCGACCGTGATGCCGCCATTTCACAGCCTACGCTGGAGAAGATGATGGGCGACGAGGTAGACCGGGTAACCTTATACCGCATCCTGAAAACCTTCGAAGAAAAAGGAATCGTGCACAAAGTGATTGACCTGCATGGCACGGCCAATTATGCCATTTGCTCTTCCCAATGCAGCGTACACGAACATCATGATGAGCACTTCCATTTCAACTGCACCAATTGCGATAAGGTATACTGCTTGAACGACTTGCATTTGCCAGCCATACAAATACCGCAGGGATTTGTAACCAGCTCGGTAAGCCTCTCTATTACCGGTGTTTGCAAAAACTGTAATCAGCAATCCTAAAATAGCTGAAATGATTTGGGTTAATATTGTGTAGATATCTGCTCAACACCGTTCTTTTAAATAACAGAACAGGATCATTACGCTACTACTGGAGACTTGATTTCTTTTATTTTAAACATATCTCATTATAGCCGTCTAATTCTTGAATACCTGAATTTTTCATTAAGATGGACAAATAAAAAGCCCTAACTTTTGTTAGGGCTTTTTATTTGTGAAAGAAGTTGTCAATTAGGGATACACATTCGTTGCGATATATAGTAGGCCACCTGGCCTTAAATTATCTTGAGCATTTAAACGTAGAACCCTAATCTGCCAAATTTTAATATACCTTCTTTATTATCATGGGGCATAAAAACACACACCTTCAACAGTCCATTGATCTGGAGGCGTCGGTCTTGAAGGATCGGTGCCCAAAAAGTGAGAACGGCCAGAAGCATGATGATAATAACGATATACAGGAGTGGCACCAGGTTGGGCTGTAGGAAACGCATAAAACTTTATGCCCCCACCTTGCCAGTAAGAATTAGTTTCACGACCCTGCCCCCATGTACAATCGGATGTTGTAGGTGCATAGTATTCATAAATAGGAACCGATCCAGGAACCTGTTCTTTCATTGCATAGAAGTAAACACCTTTATCTACCCAGTTACCGTCATGTAAATAAGATAAATTCTCGGGATTAAACTCATATCTCCACACGTTTGCCCTTTGATTATAGAATACATGAACAGGAGCCTCACCTAATTCTTTGATCTGGGAGTCTGCTATATGCTTCTCAACAGCTGCCTTAACTTGAGCTTTTTTCACAGGGTCTGCAATAAAGTTATAGAGATATACGGCTTTGCCAACATCAATTAACGCTGCATTGCTGGCATTAACGCTTTGTTCCCAACTTGCAATATTTAACGTTTCAGATGTATTACCATTGTGATCAAACGCAACACTCCTACCTGAATTTGTTCCTCCATAAAACTTGACCGTGTACTCTTTATTACGAGTCTCTGTCGCAAGTTTTGTCATCTCTTCTTTAGTTAAACTACCTGTAATATTAACATTAAGGGCCTTAAATATAGGTATTCCCAAACCTGCTTTCAATGTCGACGTCTTTTTAGTGGTATTACTTTCATTTTCGATGAAACCACTATAATTGAATCGAAGACGCCCCCCAATACTGATATCTAACATTATGTGAGTACCATATCTTTGTACTAACTCTTCCGCACTTTTTGTACGAACGTTATCTAAAAATTCGGGAGTTAAATATTTATACAATAAATCTATACTTGCATCTTCTGTAAATCTCAGTCTTTTTACTTGAACAAGGCTTTCATAAGTTGCGTATGAATATCTACTGGAATACATATACGTATTACCATCAGAACTATTCCTGTTTATACTTGCAGAGAAATTTGCCTGGAAGGGGTTTTTTTCAGCCCCTTCTATTTTAGGCCTAGGGTTCACCCCCGCCTCTAATGACATTGTCTTACTAACTTCTTTTGTGTAATCCTTTGCTGAAAGACCTGCGAAAAACCTTGATGACCCGTTTATTGTAGTACCAACGTTAAGTCTGCTGAGATAATCTTTTTCAAACTTCTCCATGTCAATAATTGGCGCATCAGATACGGTTGAAAGGTCAAGTAGGTCTCCGGTAACGTCCAATCCGTATCCTAACAGGTCCCACTTACCATCCCCTGCTGATAACTGGACTTTTTTACTTACTGGTGGACTTGGATTAGTAGTAGTGATTTTTTCATCCTTTTTACAACCAGCCAGAGCGGCTGTTAGCACCCATAGAACGAGTGCAACTTTCGTTTGTTTTTTCATTAAATATGTAATAAGATTTGCACCAAATATAGAACAATTTTAATTATTATTTAAATTTAATTATCGTTTTGTTTTATTTTTCCATCTTTATGCACTGTTTACAGCTTTAGATTCTATAAGAATTCTTTGTAGCTTTTTCGAAATGTCGATTTTTATCTCAACCTAAGCTTCTTATATTACTGGGCCATCACTTGCGATTATTAATATCCGCCATCCAATTGAAGCCCAGGAACAAACGAAACTTTACACCGCCATTAAAGCGATACTGGCAACGAGAATGACGAGAGTAGATTAATGAAGCTTGCGATAATTTTCTTATATAAATATATAATTAACGGTAACTAAGATAGACGTAGCAGGTGTTGTTTACACCCCTTCATTCTCTAAGTATGCTCATTCATTCTAACAGGAAGAAAGAACCAACTTTTCAAGAGGTGAGTCTGAAACATTTATTTACCAGCATCTGAATGAAACATGAATTAAAGAAGAGCAAAATCGTTTGTACAAAGCCAAACAATAACAGCTTCCGGAAATAAAATAGTCTGGAATAAAAATACATGTTGCCCCATCCCCTACCCAGTCATAGTTTAAACTGATCCGAAATACAGTAACACATTTAGACCGTTTTCCTTATACAATACTGCAACCTTCACTATATGCATGCCATGCAGTTGATACCAATGCTATTGTTGAAGTACAAACTGTAAGCATCTTCTCAAATCACTCCTTATCGCTATAACGTTCAAACCAAGTTCAATCTATATGAGATCAACGCTGTCTTTAACGAATACAACGACAACTCACTGAATAACCAAAAGTGTATGTTCATCACATGGTGTTGCGTCTAAGTAAAGGCATATTCTAAACGGAGCTTGTACACTAAAAGAAAAGCTTGATATGAAACCTAAAACTGATGCCGCCCTATCAAAACACTTGGTTTACCATGTTACAACCACCCCCAATACTAAAAATATAAATGCATTAACACTCTAATACATTTAAACTGTCAGCCTTTATACTTTTTATGTTTTCACACATTTCTACTTTTAGGTTTTTTTGGTTTTGAACAATTGCGCTCTTCTATCTTTAATTAGTGAAGCGAATAGAATATATACCTCTAAAAAAATCAATAATGTTTTTATGTTTTTAGACACAACGACCTATAAACCAATAACTATAAAAAAAAGCGCATTAACACGAAGTAAAAGGAAACATTTAAACCTTTATGCAGAAAAACCGTTGTATATAAATAATTGATACACCTCCAACTATCTGACTATCTTTAATATACATCGTACAGGTAAATATTTAAGCTATCAAAGCAAACAGCCCCTCATCTACGTTCCAGCTATTTAACTTATATACCGTTAAACATAAAAGTTTTTTTACTTAAAATCAAATAGGCATAAATACTTAAAAACTCAGAGCTTTTTATACATACATATATATCTATACGCAGATGATAGTGTTCACATATATATATACGCACACGTGTGTGAACGTATATGCTTACGGATATAGATACTAATAATCATAAAGACATAATTGTGTGCGTATTTATTCACATAGATACGTGTACCTATACGTATATAAGTATTAGTAGGTAAGAATAAATGTGTGTATGAACGTCTATATGATTGCATGCATATGTTTATGTACGCTTGCTTATAATTATATTAGTACATATAATTATGTATACATTTACTAACCAATATTTATGTACCTATCTTTATTTATCGAGAGGTGTGTAAATAGCTTTGTCAGCATAATTATATATGGTTATGTTAACTTGTATCTTTATGAGCTTATAAATCAGCGTGCCTGCAGGGATATTGATGAATTGATTTACTTTATCACTACCATTTATTACTTTTGATGCATGATTGTTTCTGTTGCTACCCAGAAAGGTGGAGCTGGTAAGTCCACCGTAAGTGTTGTACTTGCCACTTACATTTATTTTAAAACTAATTTTGATGTCGCCATATTAGATATGGATGCCCAGGCATCTGCTTTTAGAAGGAGATCGATTGATTTGCGGGATATTGAATCTGTGAGCCCAACCGCAACAGAATTTAAAATGAACAGAGCTTTGCTGGCACGCAGAGGTGATCATTATCCTATTGTGCGGGCTAATGTTGACGATTTTAAAGCTAAGCTTACCGAATACCGCGATAAGCACATCATTTTCCTGGATCTTCCGGGCTCTGTACAGTCGCCGGAATTTAGGGAGGGCATTAAATACCTCGATCATCTTTTTGTACCACTGGATATTGATAAATTCTCGGTAAACTCTGCTATAGACTTTATTAAAGATCTGGTATCCAATATCCTGACGGAAAATAAGAACATCAAAGGGGTACATTTATTTTGGAATAAGTATAACCCTGGCCGGAATAAGGATTTTTACAACTATGTGGAAGAAGAGTTTAAACGCATTTTCCCGCAGCTTCATTTTATGGATGCTAAATTCCATGAAAGAAACACCTTCCGTACCCGTGGTTCGTCTACACTTATACCTGATCCGGAGCTGTTTAATAAACTGGCTCTCAATAAACAAACATTTGAAAATGAATCTGTTCCCAGCTTTTTGGGGGAATTTACTACTGAATTTTTAACCTCCATTACCAATCAGCAATAAACATGGCAAAGAAAAAAGCATACTCCTCACTTGGCTTAGATAGCGATATTTATAATAATCCCGGCTTGCTGAAAAGCGACGCCATGAAGCGGATTGAAGAAGAACAGGCAGGCCAGGCACCGGCACCACTTGAACAAGCGGTTACTGCGGCTGTAAATTCTGCTGATATTAAGCCAGCCCTGCAGCAAACCGAACAAGTAGCGCCAGCGGAACTTCAATCCAATCCCAGCGCTGAGCCTGAAATACAGGAGAATACGCCTGCAGAAAAGAAAAGTAACGTTCGTGATATCTTTACCAGAGGAACTATGTACGATAATAACTTTAGTACGATGGTGCTTTACCATGATGTGTTGGAAGATTTGCATGAACTTGCCCGTGTTAGGGACGAAGAAGGCAAGCGCTACCCGGTAAAATATCTGGCAAGCAACATTATACGTCAGTATTTGAAGGAACACGAGGAAGAAATTGAAGCTATTAAAACGGCATTCAGGAAAAAGCGGGGTTAATCCCGCTTTTTTTTATGGTTATTCATAACCTCTAGCTTACTACAAAAGCCGTTCAATTTAGGGCTGCAATCAATCCCCGACAAAATATTAGCTTTATATCACTAAAGGTGCCTAAGACAGCGGTAGGGGAGGGGTTATTTCATTATTGTTGTGTATAATTAATAGCATTAAGTATAGGCTACAGGACTCGCATAAAGCTAATATTTTGTCGGGTTAAGATTCTGTCGGGGAAGAAAGCAAGGGTTCAAATCTTTATCATCTTGCGCATTCTCCACTTATACTTACTCAGTATCGATACACCTGTATCCATCGTATACTATATCTTCCTGTAAGTCTATAAGTTACAAACGGCATATCAATAATACGCATTGCTATTTTACCCCGACAAATTATTAACTTTTCAAAGTTTTTTATCTAACTGTGCTTCTATTGTTGATAAGGAATCCGAGATTTGAAGGTACGCAAGGGGAATTCAGGGTGAGTAGGGGAGGGGTTTAAGCGCTTATTATGAGCTGCTTACAATCTATTCTCATTTAACCAGAAAAGTTTACCGATCCTAAATCAGGAACACTTAGCTAAAGCTATCCCCGACAAATTCCAAACATGATACTTTAATCGGCAATAGCCGATCCTTCTAGCCAGCAAATGTTAATATTTTGTCGGGGATTGTAAATGGAGGTTCATAATTAAAATTAAGCGATTTAATGGCCCCCTTTAATTTCGCAAAATCTTCATCCATTTATCAAGAGGAGAAAGCTCATACTAAAAGGCATAGTATGTAAACGAAAAAGCCTGCTCAACTTGTAGATAGCAGGCTTTTTGGGCGCATATTAAACAGCCTTGTTTTTTAGCTCAGTAACTTCAGTACGAATATCCTGAGCAAGGCTTTTAAGCTGTTGCATAGCATTACGTACACGGGTTCCTGCTGCCTTGTTTCCTTTTTCATAGAAAGATTGCACATCAGCTTCCATGCTGGCAATCACTTGCTTAATTTCACTAAACTTGTCCATTATTTTAATTTTATAAAATGCGAAATTAAGGATTTATACCTTTACCGCGTATAGGCAACCTATATAAGCACGACAGAGATCTAATACAACACAACGGACCTCCCTATTATTACTTGCCTTTGATATAATTCAGGTCGCCGCCGATACGATTCTCAATGGTGCTGTTGTCACCAACATTTAATGTTGTACGATCATTTAAATACACCCATAGCCTAGGATTGAGCGTAAAGCGGTTGAACTCCAGAATGGCGGTTAGGTCGATATCCGACGGATCATTATGACTGCCATGATCTAAATATAACGGTGTCACTTGTATTGGTAATTGCAACTTGATAGTACCTTGTAAAAGCAGGGTCGCACCGGGAAGGGCTTCACCGGTTTTGCCATTTTTGATAACGGCCATAAATGTATTTTGAGAAAAACTAAAGCCTTATAGAACAGTGCTGCCATGAGCATGAAAAGTTATTTCATTAAGATTTATATTGAAGTTAATACTAACATGAGTATGCGTTATGTTACAGGCAGTGAGGTTGCGTATTAGCTTAACTATGGGGCCTTAAAATAGCCTGAACAACATCTGTGGGATAAAATTGACGGCAGGTTGCATAACTACGCACCAGCCGCTCCGCAATCAGATTGATTGCATTAAAGAACCGGCTTAGCCACAATCAAAACGGCGCACGATGAATATTGATGTGATCTTAACAGCGGCTTAATGGTACTATCGTATAATTGCTGCCGATATGACCTCAGGCAGTACAGAAGATCAGGCCTTGCTGGAAAGAGTTCGGGCCGGTAATGAACCGGCTTTTGAATCTTTATTTCAGAAATACTATCCGGGATTGTTGCGTTATGGCAAAATGCTTTTGCCTTATCCTACCGACGAGGCAGAAGAAGCTGTATTCGATGTGTTTGCTAAGCTTTGGATCCAACGCCATAATATTCATTTACATATCTCTTTAGCCTCATTCCTTTACAAGGCCGTTAAAAACCGCACTCACGATTATTACCGTAAAAAAAACATGGTTTCCGTTGTGCTGGTAGAGGCAGAAAATGAGCCTGAGCAGACCTACCAAATACCCGACCAGCAATTGCAGTTCAAAGAACTTACTCAGGGTATAGAAAAACTGATTGCACTATTGCCCGAACGAACGCAAATGGTTTTCCGGATGAACCGTTATGATGGCCTTACCTATCAGGAGATAGCCAACCTGTTGAATATCTCCGTAAATTCGGTAAAAACCCATATGTATAGGGCAATCAAATTTTTGAAAGACGCCTACTTATCTGCCCGGGCCTCGGGCCAATGTTAGATCAATATTAATCATGTTATCGTTCTGTTAATTCGCAAAACGCTGTCATGATTTCACTTTTCATCTGCGTCTTTGCTTATAGTTACACAGAGTAAAGACATTGAAAGAGCAGGAAATCTATTTACTAATTACGCGCTATTTAGCCAATCAGACCAGTACCGAAGAAAATGAACGCATTGCCGATTGGATTGCCGAGTCAGCACAGCATGAACAAATTTTTGAAGATATTAAGCTGCTCTGGCAAGCATCAGCGCCAAAGCCCAATGCTGACGTTTCCGGCGCTTTTAACAAATTACGGAGCAAAATAGGGCAAGAGACTAACAAACCGGTTATTAGCCATACTACCTCTCGAATTAAATGGTATGCTATTGCCGCATCGGTGGTTGCCATTTTAACTTTTAGCGGCTTGCTCTTTTATCACTTTGGCAGCAGCCCTACATCTACCCAGTTCAAAGAAGTAGTTACTACAGCAGGGCAAAAGAAAAAAATTCGTTTAGAAGACGGAACTGCTGTTTTTTTAGCGCCGCAAAGCACATTAAGATTTCCCGGGCATTTTAGCAGCCAAAGAAATGTTGAATTGCGGGGACAGGCTTATTTTGAGGTCAGCAAAAATCCGCACAGACCCTTTGTTGTGCATACGGCCAGCTTAGATGTACAGGTTTTAGGCACTCACTTTAATGTGAGCAGTTATCAAAACCAAAACGCAACCAAGGTATCGTTACTGGAGGGCAAAGTAAAAGTAACCATATCAGATAATGGCCTTGATGAGTATTTACTTAGCCCCGGACAGGAGCTGGCTGTAAACCATATTAACCACCAGGTATACCGTTACGCTTTAGACAGCCTGGCTGTAAAAGGCTGGATGTCCAATACGCTGATATTTAAAAACGAGAAACTGGTTGAGGCCGCTCATAAAATCGAACAGATGTATGGTGTAAGAATTGTTTTTGCCGATCAGGCTACGGCAGAAACTAATTTATATGCCAGGTTTGGAAATGAGCCATTGCAAAATGTGTTAGAAACAATAGCCGCTTCGGGCAACATTACTTACCATATAGAAGGAAACAAGATCTATTTCACGCTAAAGCATTAAACGTAATAGTAGAATGAACGCAGCAATTTAAGGCATGCCAGGCATGCCCTTAAAAAAAGTAAACCGGCATGGTCGAAGATGCCGGTTAAAAATCGCCTATTAAACAATTGCACATTTAATTAACGAATCAGCTAATTTATGAAAAAAAAGATACCTATCTCTTTTTTACGGTACTCTGTTCACAGCAGTATTTTATTTATCATATTATTATTTACTAACACCGCCTACGCTGTGGCCGCATCGGCAGATGTTTCGCTTAGCCAGGTTAAATGTTCTTTACATGCAGAACGCCAGCCGCTGCTACAAATTTTTGAACAGATACAAAAACAAACACCCTACAGCATTGCCTGTGTTAATCAGACAGGCTTTCTGCAAAAAACTATTAGTATTGATGCACCTAACAGCAATCTGGAAACGGTATTAAAGCAATTAGCCCTAAAAGCAAATTTCACCTACCGTACGCTAAATCATCAAATCATCGTTCAGCCGCAGGCAGCAAGCACAGAGACGCCGGGCGTAGCGCGCATTATTAAAGGCCAGGTTACTGACAACAAAAATCAAATTCTTCCCGGCGTTTCTATATTGGTTAAGGGATCGAACACCGGAACGACGACAGGCCAGGAAGGGGAATTTTCCATCAAAGCCAATACAGGCGATATATTGGTAATCAGCTACATCGGCTTTCACAAAAAAGAAGTTACAGTTACGGAGCAAAACACTTATAAAATCATACTGGAAGAGGATGCTAAAGGCTTATCAGAAGTAGTGGTTACAGCCTTGGGCATTAAGAAGGAAAAAGCCAAGTTAGGCTATGCCGTGCAGGAAGTTCAGGGCCCGGACTTGGTTGTAGCACGTGAGCCTAACGTCATCAACTCGCTTACCGGCAGGGTAGCGGGCTTAAACATCCAAAACTCTACTGACCTTTTCCAGGATCCGCAAATATCACTGCGCGGACGGAAACCCCTGATTGTAATTGACGGTATTCCAGATCAATCAGCCGACCTTTGGAAAATCAATGGTGATGATGTGGAAAGCATGAGCATTTTGAAAGGAGCAAGTGCATCGGCTCTGTATGGTTCCATAGGACAAAACGGCGCCATTATGATTACCACCAAACGTGGCAAAAGCAAGGATTTAAGTGTGGAGTTGAATTCCACAACCGAGTTTCAGCCGAGCTTTATCCGTATACCTAAAGTACAAACCGAATACGGAGCAGGCTTCAAAGGCAAATACACCTACGTTGATGGCTCGGGCGGCGGCCCGGAAGGTTCAGGATGGATATGGGGCCCTAAGCTTGACCAGCCGGATCCTACCACGCCAAGCGGCTTTTTTGAAACACCACAGTTTAATAGCCCTATTGACCCGGCAACCGGTCAGCGGGTACCGTTGCCGTTCATATCACGCGGTAAAAATAATGTACCCGATTTTTTCAGAACCGGTATCATATCCAGCAATAATATCAGTATCTCCCAAAGTAATGAAAAAGGAGCCTTCCGGGCATCTGCTTCGCATATCTACCAGCGTGGTATCGTACCTAATACCGACCTGAAGAACAGTTCATTTAATGTATCGGGGAATTATAAATTATCGCAGGCGCTTACCATGGATGCCCGCTTAAGCTACAACCGGCAGTATACCAATAACTTTCCTGAAACTGGATATGGGCCCACTAATTACCTGTATAACCTGATTTTATGGACAGGTGCGGATGTGGATGTGAAAGACCTCCGCAACTACTGGATACCGGGTAAAGAAGGCATTCAACAACGTAATTATAACAACTCTTACTATAATAACCCGTACTTTCAGGCCTATGAGTATTTAAGAGGCTATGATAAGGACAACACCTTCGGTTCCCTGAACTTAAACTACAAAATCAGCCCGGCTTTCAGCATACAATTCCGGAACGGTATTAACGCATACGGGCTTAACCGCACCTACAAGGAGCCAAAAAGCTACATTGGATATGGCAATAAATCAAGAGGGCAATTTACCGTTGCTACGCAAAATTATTTTGACATTGCTACCGACCTGATTGGTGATTACAACCATACGTTTACCGAAAAGTTCAAGCTGCATGCACAGGTGGGTGGTTACAATTATTACCGTAACTTCAAGTACAGTTCTACCAACACCGATGGGTTAAACATCCCTGGTTTTTACAATTTGAGCAATTCCTCGAACCCTATACAAGGCACCAACTTTTTAGAAGAGCGCAGAACAAGCAGTATATATGGTGTCTTGGATCTGGAGCTTTTAAACGGGTTATACCTTTCTGCTACTGGGCGTAATGATATTATCTCCACTTTACCTACGCAGAATAACAGTTTCTTTTATCCATCTGTGAGCGCATCGGCAGTGATTTCACAATTGACAAAGTTGCCCGATTGGTTTACTTATCTAAAGGCACGTGGTTCATGGTCACGTGTATCCAGTGCTACTTTAAATGACAATGCTTACACCTACAGTTATTTGCCCTCTTATAACAAGGGAATAACCTGGAACAATCTACCTTCGCTTTCGTACGGTGATGCAATATTGAATGCCAGCCTTCATCCTCAGACTTCAGATAGCTGGGAGATTGGCCTGGATGCTAAATTCTTCCGAAACCGGCTTAGCATGGAAGCCACTTATTACCAAACGAAAGATTATAATAATATCGTTTCTATCCCGGTATCTATTACCAGTGCTTATAACAGCCAGCTGCAAAATGGAAACGTTTATCAACGTAAGGGCTTAGAGTTCGTTTTATCTGGTTCACCTATCCGGAACAAAAACTTTAAATGGGATATCACCGCTAACCTGAGTCATTACAGGCGCTACTTAAAAGAAATATATGGCAATGCAGAAACATTGAATTATTTAAGGGTAGGTGATCGCACGGATAAAATTTTCGCCTCTGTATATCAGAAAGACCCACAAGGCAATGTTATTTATGACAGCAATGGCTTTCCTGTAAACGATACATTCCAGCGGTTTGTTGGCAATCAGGACCCTGCCTTAATTTATGGGTTAGAAAACGCCTTTTCTTACCACAGCTTTACATTGAAATTCTTGGTTGATGGCCGGCTGGGCGGTATGATGTATTCAACCACTAATCAGAAAATGTGGTGGGGCGGTACTCATCCGGGCACGGTTAATCAATACCGGGTTGATGCCAATGCCGGCTTATCTACCTATGTAGGCAACGGCGTGGTGGTTACGGGCGGGCAGGTAGCTTACGATGCCAATGGCAACATTACCAGCGACACCCGAACCTTTGCACCTAACACTAAGGCCGTAAATTACATTGATTACATGACCAACACCAGCAACGGCGCTAACAATAATTACAACTATTTTTCTCAAACCTTTTTAAAGCTGCGTGAGGTAACGCTAAGCTGGCAGTTGCCTAATAAATGGCTGCAGAAATCTTTCGTGAAAGGGATCACCGTATCTGCAGTGGGCCGCAACCTTTTGCTGCTATCTAAAATGCCGAACGTAGACCCGGATCCGGCAGTGGATAATTTGCAAACGCCATCAACCCGAACCATCGGCTTTAACGCAAACATTAAGTTTTAACCCGTCAGCTTTTAACTCATGAAAAAATTATTATTAATACTGTTAGCGGGTATGGCAATCACCCAAACCAGCTGTAAAAAGTTCAGTGAATTTCAAACCGACCCCAATAAATCTACCTCATCCACACCAGATTTGTTGCTAAATACGATTGAGCAAAGCGCCTTTCAATCCACCAACCTCAACGTGGCCCTGGCAAGCCGGCAAATGGTTTACACGGATGCTGTTTCTTTGCAGCAGTATTACGGTTGGACACGTGGCAGCTATGATAACTATAACAACCTGCGCCAGGTACTGAAAATGGAACAGGCAGCCTCATCCATGGGTAAGCCGGAATATTTGCCTTTAGCTAAATTTTTCAGGGCATGGTATTTTCTGCAGCTCACACAAATGTTTGGTGATATTCCTTACAACCAGGCTTTAAAGGGCGATGAAAGCATAAGCGTGCCTGCATATGACAAGCAGGAAGACATTTACCTGAGTATATTAAATGACCTAAAGGCTGCCAATGACCAGATTACCGGCAGTACCCCTGCCATTCAAAATGACATTGTGTACAACGGTAACATGCAGCAATGGAAACGGGCTATCAACTCCTTGTCATTAAGGGTACTGTTAAGCTTATCATTAAAAGAAAACGATGCGCGTTATGAAATCAAAAAGCGTTTTGCCGATATTGTTAACAATCCTAATCAATACCCGGTATTTACGTCTAATACAGACAACGCACAGCTAAAGTTTTATGACTTGCAGAGCAACCGGTATCCTTATTTCAACAATAATGACATCCAGACCGCAAATTACATGGAAGAAACTTTTGTTGATTTGCTGAAATCATTGAAAGATGCCCGCTTGTTCAGCTTTGCTGATAAAGCACCCAAGTTTGCGTCTTTACCGGCAACCGATTTTAACGCATACGGCGGTGCCAGAGGCAGCGCACCGGTAAATGAGAACAATGCCCGCACGGTAGCCGGCGAAGTTTCAAAAATCAATCCCCGTTTTTACAACAACCCGGTAAACGAGCCCAGCATTGCCCTGGGTTATCCCGAACTGCAGTTTATTTTGGCCGAAGGAGCAGCAAGAGGCTGGATCAATGGCAACGCCGGCGATTACTACAAAAAGGGTATTCAGGCATCTATGTTGTTTTACAGCATAGACCAGAGCAGCATTGATACGTACCTGGCACAAAACGCTGTTCAACTTTCTGCCGGTGATGCTATTCAAAAAATCATCACCCAGAAGTATATTGCATCTTTTATGAACAGCGGCTGGCAGCCGTTTTTTGAACAGCGGCGCACCGGCTTCCCGGCGTTTGACGTTTCGGGCGCAGGTGTGCTTAATAATAAAAGGATTCCTAAACGCTGGATGTATCCTGAAAGCGAATTGCGGCTGAATAAACAAAATGTAACATCTGCCATTGCCCGGCAATACCCGGAAGGCGATAATATTAACGGCACTATGTGGCTATTAAAACCCTGACAGAATAGTATTGCCGGAACGTATAACCCTGGCAATACTATTTTTATAGTGATACTTATGTATCCATTAAAAACATATTAAGATAAACAGCATGCATAAAAAAATGATATTCATAGCATTGGCTTGTATAAGCCTTAGCAGCTATGCGCAACGGGCAAAAAAAGCGGTGTTCGTCATTGCCGACGGCATACCGGCCGATGTAGTGGAAAAGCTGAATCTGCCCAACATTAAACGAATTATTAAGGATGGCAACTACACCCGTATACATGTAGGTGGCGATAAAGGAACTTATAACCAAACGCCTACCATATCTGCCGTGGGTTACAACAGCTTGCTAACAGGCACCTGGGTAAACAAGCACAACGTACCCGACAATGATATTAACGAGCCTAACTACAACTATCAAAACATTTTTCGCCTGATTAAAACGCAGTATCCAGTTAAAAAGACAGCCATATTTTCAAGCTGGACGGATAATCGCACCAAATTGCTGGGGCATAATCTGCCGGCGGCAGGCAATCTGCAAGTAGATCAGTATTTTGACGGGTATGAGTTGGACACGGTAAACTTTAAGCATGATAAGCAACGTGCCTTTATGCACCAGATTGACGAGAAGGTAGTTGCAGAAGCTGCTGCCACCCTAAAAAAAGACGCGCCTGATTTATCGTGGGTTTATCTGGAATATACAGACGATATGGGACACATGTACGGTGATAGTCCGCAGTTTTATCATGCAGTTGAGCAGCTTGATGTGCAGATGGGAAAACTGTACGATGCTATCAATTACCGCACAAAAAACTTTAAGGAAGACTGGTTACTCATTCTTACAACAGACCATGGCAGGGATGAGAAAACGGGGCGTGGTCATGGCGGCCAGTCCCAACGGCAGCGTACCACCTGGCTGGTGAGCAATTACCCGGCATTGAATACTTATGCAGCTTACTACCAGCCTGCCATAGTAGACATTATGCCTTCTATAGCGCGTTTTATGGGATTGTCAGTACCTAAAGAGGTGGCGCAGGAAGTGGATGGCACGCCGCTGATCGGGCCGGTATCTATTGCCGATGCCCAGGTTAATTTTATACAGAACCAAATTGATATCAGTTGGAAAGCGCTCGAAACTAAAGGGGATGTGAATGTGTGGGTTACAACTACCAACAATTACAAAACCGGCGGTACCGATCATTACCAGTTACTTGCCAAAGTACCGGTAAACAACAAACATGCTTTAGTTAATGTAAGCAATATACCATCTGCCTTTTACAAGGTGGTACTGGAAGCTCCGAACAATACCATCAACAAGTGGATTGTACTGGATCAGCAGCAATAATGCTGGTTGCCGGCTAAATTGGATTTCATAAATACCTCTTTAAAAGCAGCTTTTTAATGTAAAAGGCTGCTTTTAAACGCTACATTTTGGCCTGCGGCCGGTGTGACGGGCACGGCGTTATTCCAGACATTATCACAGACAATAGCAAATGGGATTTCAACTCTATAGAGGCATTGTTCAAAGGCAGTCATTAACGATTTATGTTGCCTAACAATTGATTAACCCCCAAAGCACCTTTAATACGGCCTGCGTAAATATTCTTACAACTGAATTGCTAAAAATGGCTTAGGGTAGTATTACGCAGTTTCCTAAGCCATTAAGCAAAACCTAAAGGTGCAATCAAATTGTTTATCGCCAATGCGGCCTACAACGGTTCACGAATAGTTTTCACGGCATTGCCACGCTCCAGTGCATGGTGAGTAAGCCATTGCTGCTGCTGTTGTGTGGTGAGAAGCTCCGTTTGCCAGGCTTGTACTTTGGCTTGCAGACGCTCAAGGCACAGCTTTTTGTTTTCGAGTTGCGAGCGGGTGTCCATGGCAAGCACCTGGATGCCTGAAGGCAGATGCGTACCCCGCACGGCGGTTTCTACCTTGTTTACATTTTGTCCGCCCGGCCCTGATGCCCGGCAGGTTTCCAGCCGGATATCTGCATCGCTCCAAACAGGCAGCTCTTTGATATCAAACATGGCAACGCCCACAAACCAGTTCTTGCGCTTATGCTCTTTGCGGTAGGGGCTTGGCGATATCCATTGCACCGTACCCTGCCATTCCTGCATCAGAACATTTAAGTGTTCGCCTTTTGCCGTAAAGGTGGCAGACCGTAATGTATTTTTCCGCTCGCCTTCAACACGGTCCAAAACATCAATTTGAATGTTCAATTGCTGTGCCTGCTTAAGTATCAGTTGCTGCACTTTGGCAACAGCCCGGCAACACTCTGCCGGGCCTTTACCTGCGGTAATTTGTATAATTACTTTTTTCATTATACTCAGTCTTTACTCATTCTTACAATTTTAGGCATAAACCGGCCTTGTACGCCTACCAAAGCACGTTGTGCATCCATCACCTTATCAATGTTTTTATAGGCCTGCGGATTCTCTTCCACGCTTCCGCCAATCAGGGTAACATCAGCACCGGCCAGCAGCTTTTTTAAGCCTGATACCGTCATGCTGTCTTTAGCCTTTTGCCGGCTCATGGCCCGGCCGGCACCATGCGAGGCGGAATTAAGCGCATTGCCGGCACCTTTTCCAGCCACCAGATAGGCAGGCGTGGTCATGCTGCCTGGAATAATGCCCAGTTCGCCTGCATGTGCCGGTGTGGCACCTTTGCGATGAACAATCACCTCCCGACCATCGGCCAGTTGTTCTTTCCAGGCAAAGTTGTGGTGGTTTTCTACTGTGTGAATGGCTTTCAGTCCTAAAGCTTTCAGCAAATTGGCATGGATGCGCTCATGACAGGCACGTGCATAATCACCGGCAAGCGTCATGGCCAGCCAGTATTCCTGGCCTGCTTCGGTGTGCATATCCAGCCAAGCCAGCGGCTGGGCATGGCGGGGCAGCTTGCAGGTATTCATAGCCAGCTGCGTATAATGCTTGGCAATAGCTGCACCCAAGCCCCGGCTACCTGAGTGCGAGAGTAGGGCCAGATATTTTTTGGACGGTAAGCCCAATGTGTTGCTTTCGGTAAGCTCAATAGTACCAAACTCCACAAAGTGGTTGCCGTTGCCGGATGTGCCCAGCTGCCTTACGGCTTTGCCGTGCAGCGGCCGCAAAAAAGGTAGCTCCCGAAACACCGGACTATCCAGCACCTCATGCTCCTGCCTTACTTCTAAACCGCCTTCCATACCAAAGTGGGTGTGGTTTTTCAGTGCTTGTTTGGCCTGATAAGCATACCGATCGAAGAAGCTGTCGCTTTCATCAATAATGGATAGCGCCATGCGGCAGCCAATATCCATGCCTACCGCATAGGGTATTACCGCATGATCAGTAGCCAGCACGCCGCCAATAGGCAAGCCAAAGCCCATATGTGCATCGGGCATCAACGCGCCCTGAACACTTACCGGCAGTTGCATGGCCAGTTCCATTTGCGCATGGGCTGCCACTTCGATATGCTGCCCACCATATGTTTTATATAACAACGGCTCTTTACGCAGCTCATAAGCTGTAAATACCGGCTCCTCCGGCTTACCGATTATCTTTTCGGCTATTTTGCCGGCAGCCGGATCATTTAAATACTGCTCCGGCTGCTGCAGAATATCTGCCAACAGGCAGAGCAATTGCTCCGGCGTGTGATGCTTGAAATTTTTAGCAGCTATGCCAACCACCAAACTGCGAAGCTGGTTATCGGTATAGCCTATTTTAGTTAAATCTTTGATTTTTAAATTGCCCATGTGAGGGATATAAATTTGAACCAGCGAGTATGCTTGCTTTGCAGCTTACCCCCGGATAATATTTCCACACAACCTTTAATGCTGCCTGCATAGCATTTCCTTTTAGAAATGGCATAGCTATTCAGGCACACACGGGATTGTGCGTTTTTAAATAATTAATTGATTTATGGGGCTTTAGTTCATCCCGGAGTTGGGATATACCCTTTTGTGGCGCTATCAGGCTACCACACTAACAGGCAGGCAAAAGCATATAAAACCAGTTACATTAAGCAACAGGGATGTGTATGTTTCCAATAAAATAAAAACAGGATGCTGCCAGCCGGTTAGGCAATAAGCGAAAGGGGCGATATGTGAATACGTTCAGTCATGATTCCTTGATATTTAAAGGTGAACAAATCAGGAATTGCGGCAAAGATAAAGCAAAGTTAGGCAGAAAGCCAAATTTTAACGGGCAAATAAAACACATAGCCTGTTTATAACAGTTACATAGTATCCTCGGCGGCAGCTTTAACATTGATGTGTAATATGATGCCAGCTGCAAGGCCCTGTCTGAGCAAACCGGCGCCATTGTGGTATCGGTAGCTTACCGGCTGGCCTCTGAGCATAAATTTCCAACCGCACACAATTTAGCTAAAATCAGCTTTTGGTAAATAGTCGCAGCTATACTACCACGCCGCTATAGTTAATTTAAAAAGAAAGCCTTATAACTTTTTAAGGCTTTCAACTATTGTTAAATAAAATGAATGCCGGTCCCAAAACGCAGTAATAAGTATAATGATCTGTAAGCTAACCAAACTAACTGCACATTGTAATTTCTTTTTATCTTAGTTTCTGTGTTCATCTGACCGGCTTCAATTGCAAGTTCTTGCAGGCTTATGCTGTTGATGCAATATTTAATACGACACACCCTTATCATGATAAACAGCTTACTTCAAAGCATACAAAGGATAATCAGCTTAAGTCCGGCAGAAATAGAGATCGTCACCTCTTTGTTTAAAGAAAGAACTTACAAAAAAGGAGACTTCTTTTTAGCAGAAGGACAAGTTTGCAAACAGGTAGGCTTTGTAACCAAGGGAATACTGCGATACTACATTAATCACGACGGCGAAGATAAAACATACGACTTTGCACAGGAGAA
>NZ_JAHBBK010000012.1 GCF_018390515.1 Mucilaginibacter sp. Bleaf8
CAAAGCCATACTGGGCTGGGAGCCGAAGGTATCCAGGCAGGAAGGGCTCCGGATTACTTATGAGTACTTCCGCTCACTGCCCGAGCATGAAATCAAACACAAAGAATTCAATCAGTATATCAAGTAATCTGAGACATTTTATTTAATTCATTATTTATGAAAAAAATCTTAGTAACCGGTGGCTTGGGCTTTATTGGCTCACATACCGTTGTTGAACTGGTACAGGCCGGTTACGAGCCTGTAATTGTTGACGATTTATCGAATTCAGAAATTCGCATTCTGGATCAGCTAACCAAGATTGTTGGTTATACACCGGCTTTTCATCAGCTTGATTTGTGTGATGAGGCTGCTGTACAACAACTGGCACAAACTGAACCTGATATAACAGGAATTATTCACTTCGCTGCTTTCAAAGCAGTGGGCGAATCGGTACAGTTCCCGCTAAAATATTACCGTAACAATTTTTACTCACTTATTAATCTGCTTAATGCTTATGCAGGCAAGCCGGTAAACTTTGTGTTTTCATCAAGCTGTACCGTTTATGGTCAGCCGGATCAGTTGCCGGTTACCGAGGATGCTCCGGTTAAACCCGCACAGTCACCTTACGGTAATACCAAACAAATTGCCGAAGAAATGCTGCGTGATATGATTGCAGCAGGTAGTAAATACAAAGTAACATCTCTGCGTTATTTCAATCCGGTGGGTGCACATGAGTCGGCCCTGATAGGAGAGCTGCCTATTGGCGTGCCGCAAAACCTGGTTCCTTTTATTACGCAAACCGCCATCGGTAAACGCGAAAAAATCACGGTATTTGGAAATGACTATAACACTCCGGACGGAAGTTGCGTAAGAGACTATATTCACGTAGTGGATTTGGCAAAAGCACACGTTGCGGCTTTAAGGCTGATGGAGGAGGAGAGCTTTACTGGTTACGATGTGTTTAACATTGGTACAGGTAAAGGTACAACCGTGCTGGAAGTAATTGCAGCTTTTGAGCGCGCAGCCGGTGTGAAGTTGAATTATGTGATTGGACCGCGTCGTGACGGTGATGTGGAGCAGGTTTGGGGCGACGTTACCAAATCAGCTGAAGTGCTGAAATGGCGTGCTGAACTGGATGTTGACACCATGATGTCATCTGCATGGGCTTGGGAGCAGGCAATAGCAAAGAACCCGTTGTGAAATCAAGTATGAAAAAAATTATCATTACCGGCGGAGCCGGCTTTATCGGATCGCATGTAGTGCGCCGCTTTGTTAAAAATCATCCGGAGTACGATATCGTAAACCTGGATAAGTTAACCTATGCGGGTAATCTGGCTAATTTGAAAGACATTGAAAACGAGCCAAATTACAAGTTTGTAAAAGGCGATATTGTAGATGCTGCTTTCATCGATGCTTTATTTGCACAAGAGCAGCCTGATGCCGTGATTCACTTAGCTGCCGAGTCGCATGTGGATCGCTCTATTGCCAGTCCGCTGGAGTTTGTGATGACTAATGTAATTGGTACGGTAAATTTGTTGAATGCCGCCCGCTTTCATTGGAAAGATCGTTACGCAGAAACCCGCTTTTACCATGTATCAACCGACGAAGTGTATGGTACCTTAGGTGAAACCGGTATGTTTACTGAAGAGACGGCTTATGATCCGCACTCACCGTATTCGGCATCAAAAGCAAGTTCTGACCATTTTGTACGCGCTTACCAGGATACTTACGGCTTAAATGCGGTTATATCTAACTGCTCAAACAACTATGGCTCGTATCATTTTCCTGAAAAACTGATTCCGCTTGCTATTCATAACATCAAGCAAAATAAGCCTATCCCCGTTTACGGTAAAGGCGAAAACGTGCGCGACTGGTTATGGGTAGAAGATCATGCCCGTGCTATTGATGTGATTTTTCATCAGGCAAAAACAGGCTCAACCTATAACATTGGTGGCCATAACGAGTGGAAAAATATTGACCTGATCAGACTATTGTGCCAGATACTGGACCAGAAGCTGGGCCGCGAACCGGGTACATCCGAAAAGCTGATCACTTATGTAACCGACCGTGCGGGGCACGACCTGCGTTACGCTATAGATGCCACCAAGCTGAAAAACGACCTGGGTTGGACACCAAGCATCACCTTTGAAGAAGGATTGGAAAAAACGGTTGACTGGTACCTGACTAATGAAGAATGGCTGAATGATGTTACCTCGGGTCATTATCAGCAATACTACGAAGAGCAGTACACCAATCGCTAATTATTAGATAGCGTTTGGCTAAATAAGCCTATTTAATACTAAACTATAACTTTACAGAGAGCAGGACCTTACAATTAAGGCTCCTGCTTTTTTATTAGTATTAACTGCTAATGCCTGATTATTTAATGTGCATACTCCTGTTGAGCCAGGTAATAGTAAGGCCAAAACATATGGTGTGTAAAAACATTGTCGGGCTTGTCGGGAAATAGCTTTTGATAGGCATTATCGGGCATAAGCATTACTGTAGTACCGCAATGCACAAACAGATTGTTCGGCTCATAAGCCGGCTCTCGAAACTGCGGAAGCGATTTTTTAACAAACTTGTACACCATGTGTCCCAAATATTTCTGATTGTTTTTCACGGCACGCTCAGATGGCTTTTTAAGGCGATTGTAAATATGCTTAATGTAGAGCCGTACGAAAAAAGATTGCTTTTTTGTAGCCTTGTTAATATTAACGAACGGGTTAAGCTTGTTAAAGTCTTCCATGGTTTGGATAGAGAATGGGGTTTCGGGTACCCAATCAGCCGCGTTGATTACCGATAGGGCCCAGCCACCACGTGTCAGGTAGTCAAAATCATAAGCATAATAGGTATTACCCGGCTTTGGTGGTGCGCTGCAATACGTTTTGAAGACGATGTTAAGGGGTATTGTTTTTTGCTGTTGCAATGTTGCCAGGTGCGAGCGCAATAAATAGGCGATGGCTGCGCCCTGGCTATGCCCCATAATTATAAAATTACTGATGCCTTGTGTTTGGTGGAGCCGGTTAATTTGCGGTATGATGGTTTTAGCTAAATCGGCCATGCCAAGCAGCCAGCCAATATGTACGGTTGCTCTTGAGTTAGTAGCCAGGTTGTACTTAAAGGTAGTTGTATCATTAATATGCAGCTGCCCGCTGGCTGGTACCATCGCCGAGTAAAAGTTTTCAATCCAGCTTACTTGTGATGTGGTGGTACCACGTATGCTGATAACAGCCGTTTTATTGTTATTTACCCATAAATCCCAGCGGTTTTGCAACGGACCAACCGGCGATCGGTAAATCATGTGGTATTGCTGGGGTGATGGTACTTTATCATTTTTAATAACCGTGTCGGTTTGCTGGCGAGATACCCGCAAAAGCTCTAAGTACTCCTGTACTTCAAAGCCGGGTTTAAGCTGCGCTTGTGCAGCAATGCAAATAACCAGAAGGTGTATAAAGAGAATAAGCGTCTTTTTCATTATAATAATTCAACTTCCTGAAAAAGGGTTTTGTTTAATTGTACCAATATTTGTCTTACGGCGGGAGTATTGCTTATAAACCTATCACATTAAAACCTATTATTGCTTTAGGTTTGAATGAGAGCTATGAATCTTGCTGGTTCAAAAAAAATTATACCGCTTACTGAGCACTTGTAAATAAAACAGCCGCTCAGTTCTTACTGGGCGGCTGTTGTAAAATATCTTCTGTAGTTAAACTTATACCGAGAATGATGATCCGCAACCGCAGGTGCTGGAAGCATTGGGGTTATTAAAAGTAAAACCACGCGCATTTAAACCATCTTGAAAATCGATTTGCATGCCAGCCAAATAGAGGCCGTGGGCTTTGTGCATATACACTTTTACGCCTTCAATCATATATATCTGATCGCCGTCTTTTTTCTGGTCAAAACCTAATATATAGTTCATGCCAGCGCAGCCGCCACCTTCAACACCAATACGCAAGCCAAAATCATCGCTCAGTTCTTGTTGGTCTTTCAATTTGTTTATCTCTTTCACGGCACCTTCAGTAAAGGTAACCGGTGCTAAAGCAGTTTCAACAGCTGTACTCATGTTATTTTTATTTTACGCTACACAAATATAAACTAAAATACAGAGTTTTGTGTGCACTGCGGTATTTATGACGCATGCCTAACATTCAATTTTAATCATGGTAGTATACAATCTGTTATTAGATATTTTAAAACTCACCGTTGCCGGTGTAGGTGTGGTGTGGATTGCTTTTTATTTAATAAAGCCCTATTTAGATAAAAGCGAGCGCTTGCAAATTTTAGAGCTTAAAAAAGCGGCCGACAATCAAACCCTGCCCTTGCGGCTGCAGGCTTACGAGCGTGTTATTTTATTTGTAGAACGTACCAACCCCTCTAATTTGTTGCTGCGCGTTAATGGAGGTGCTTTGCCTGCTGTTGAGTTTTATCGGCTGGCGGTACAGGAAGTACGCGATGAGTATCAGCATAATATTACCCAGCAAATTTATGTAAGCAGCCGTGCCTGGGCGGTAGTAAGAAGGTTAAAGGATGATACCCTGAACCTGCTGAACAATACCCTTGCCTCATTACCCGAAACGGCTACCGGGCTTGATTTTAGCCGCGCCCTGCTAACCCATTTGGGGCAGCTTGAAAGCAACCCTTACGAGCTGGCTGCCGATATGGTTCATAAGGATTTGGAAGAGCTGTTTTAAGCTTTATAGCCCAGGGCTCTGGCATTACAGATGTGGTGTGTAAGCACTGGCAGATTTACTGTACAAATAAATGTATAGTATGACAGCGTGCCAAGTTGGCCAATAATTACAAAACAGGGAGTAAAAATATTATATACCGCTACTTCAATGCCTTACATTTTGGAAGCCGGTTGACGCTTATTTGTGGCGTAACTATTGATGAGGTAAAGGTGTGACAGTAAGGTTAGTGGCAGGTTAATTCTTAAAAGCAACAAGCTCTGCACAACATGAAAAACCGTCTTGAAATTTTGCTGTTATAAGGTGGATATGATGGCGTACAACAGTATAAATTACTGTGTTTTATAGCTCTTATAAGATAAAATACGCACTCTCACAAATTTTAAATTTAATTTTTTAATCCGCTTTTTTTTCGAATATTCGATGTTCCGTAGAGGTGACATTGAAACCGAAGCCGGGTGTTGGAAATCAGTATTTTAGGTAAATGAATATGGAAAAAACTTGTACTAATGTTTGGAATAGCTGCTTACAGATCATCAAGGACAATATTCCGGCTCAAAGTTTTAAAACTTGGTTTGAGCCGATAAAGGCCTTGAAGCTGGATGGAAGCGTGCTTACCATACAGGTACCGAGTTTGTTTTTTTACGAGTGGCTGGAAGAACATTATGTAGGCTTACTCCGTAAAACCATCAAGAAACAATTAGGAGATGAAGGCCGGCTGGAGTATAATATCGTAGTTGAGCAGTCATCATCTAATAAGCCCTACACTACGAACATGCCATCAAACGGAAATGGAGCCGAAGCTAAAAATCAGTCTATGCCGATCCCTATATCTATTAATAAAGATATTAAGAATCCGTTTGTAATTCCGGGGCTTAAAAAACTGAACGTTGATCCGCAGCTTAATCAGCACTATACTTTCGAAAACTTTGTAGAAGGTGATTGTAATCGTTTGGCCCGTTCGGCAGGTTATGCAGTAGCAGCTAAGCCTGGCGGTACCTCATTCAATCCGCTGATGATTTATGGTGCGGTAGGTTTGGGTAAAACCCACCTGGCACAAGCCATCGGCAACGAAATTAAACGCACCCTGCCTGATAAACTGGTATTATATGTATCGTGCGAGAAATTTACCCAGCAGTTTGTTGACGCCCTTAAGCATAATAATATCAATGATTTTGTGAACTTTTACCAGGCCATTGATGTACTGATTATGGATGATGTGCACAACTTTGCCGGTAAAGAAAAAACGCAGGATTTCTTTTTCCACATCTTTAACCACCTGCACCAGTCGGGCAAGCAGCTGATCATTACATCAGATAAAGCGCCTAAGGATCTGGCTGGTTTAGAAGAACGTTTGCTTTCAAGATTCAAATGGGGCTTATCGGCTGATTTACAGGTGCCCGATCTGGAAACCCGTATGGCTATCCTGAAAAACAAAACCTACCAGGATGGTATTGAATTGCCTGATGAAGTGGTGGAGTATGTGGCGCATAACATTGATAACAACATTCGCGAACTGGAAGGCGCCATGGTGTCGTTACTGGCCCAGTCAACATTGATGCGTAAAGAGATTGATTTGGACCTGGCAAAATCAATGCTGCGCAACTTTGTTAAGCATACTACTAAAGAAATCTCTATTGAATATATACAAAGCTTGGTATGCGAGTACTTTGAAGTGCCGGTTGAGATGATAAAATCGCAAACCCGTAAGCGCGAAATTGTACAGGCGCGTCAAATATCAATGTACCTGGCTAAGGCACATACCAAAAGCTCACTGAAATCTATCGGTAACTTTTTTGGTGGCCGTGATCACTCAACAGTGATTTATGCCTGCCAAACAGTTGAAGATTTGATTGATACCGACAAAAAGTTTAAAACTTACGTAGCAGATATTCAGAAGAAGTTGAAAATGTCGTAATATTACGTTGTCCTTTTACTAACCAACTATAACCCTGTTAGCCCTGCCACTTTGCAGGGCTTTTCTTATTTTAGGGCAAATCTTATCAGTATGAAAAAGTTGTTAATAAGTCTGATCATTATAACCGGAACAGTAACTGCATTTGCCCAGCCTAATAGTCAAGATGCGGTTAAGCAAGCTGTAAATGATCTGTTTACTGCTATGCGAAAAGGTGATACAGTGATGCTTAAAACGGTGTTTCACCCAAACATGGTATTGCAGAGTACGGTTGCAAAGGCCGATGGCAGTACGGTTTTAATTACCGAAAAGCCAGCCGATTTTATCAAAGCCATTGGCACGCCGCATAAAGAAGTATATGACGAGCGCATTGTTATTAAAGATGTAAAAATTGATGGGCCGCTGGCCAGCGTTTGGGCTACCTACAAGTTTTATGCAGGCAGCACCTTTAGCCATTGTGGTGTGGATGTATTCCAGCTCATGAAAACGGCTGCCGGTTGGAAAATTATTTACATAGCCGACACCCGTCGTAAAGACAATTGTCCAGAATGATTTATTTCAGTTCGCCTAACTTAATAAGCGCATAAAACAGGGTACTGCAATGCAGTGCCTGCGTAATAGCTTTTTGGGCCAGCAGTTGCTTAACCTCGTCAATGGTATATTCTTCTACCAATATCTCTTCCTGCTCATCCAAATCTTGTTGCTGTACTTTTTTGCCGCCCCGGGCAAGGTAACAGTGGGTTACATTGTTGGCGGTTGATGGGTTAGCGTGCAGTTTGCATAGCAGCTCAAAGTTGTCAAACAGGTAGCCGGTTTCTTCCAAGAGTTCCCGGCGCATAGCTTCATCAGGCTTTTCGCCTGCTTCAATCACGCCTCCGGGTATTTCGAGGGATACTACGCCGGCCGCATGGCGGTATTGGCGTACCATTACAATTTTGTTGTCCTCTGTTATAGCAACGGCATTGGCCCAGTCGGGGTATTCCAATACATAATAGCCAGGCACAATACGCCCATCAGGCATGCGGCATTTATCTGTACGTAAGGTAGCCCAGGGGCCTTTATGTATATATTCGGATGAGAGAACCTCCCATTTCAAATCAGGCATGATATTGTTTTAATAGTTGATGAATTTTGCTTCTTAAAGTAATGTTTTCAAATGATTGGGTGCGATAATCCTGCTCCAGTACATCAAACAGAATCAATGTTTTTTGCAGGAGTGATTGTGCTTCAGCCGGATGCTTTAAAGGTGATGTGGCATCATGATAAAGCAATTGAGCTAAGATATCCAGCTTGCCTGCGCCGTAGGCTTTTTGGCGAATAAGCTGCTTAAATTCATCATCGCCTAAATTATAAATATCGTCGGGCAAACCGAAGTCGTTTTTTAGTAGATCATTTACAAATTGCTGCGCTTCTTCGGTCTCGTTGGTTGCTTTTAAGCCAAGTAGCCTGGCCAAAGCACGGGTCAGTTTTTCTATTTCGGTTAAAATATGATCTTTACGGTACATGGTACTGATATTAAAAGGTTAAACTACCAGCTACCGCTACTGCCGCCGCCACCAAAGCTGCCTCCACCGAAACCGCCCCAGCCGCCGCCACTATCACCGCCGCCTCCCCAACTACTGCCACCGCCGCCCCAGCCGCTTCCCCGGCTGCCGCTGCCCAGCATATTGCCGGCCAAAAACCACCAGAACGGACTGCTGCCACCACGGCCGCCAATTACCCTGCCGCCACCACCGCCACCACGGTTACGGAATATAAGAATCAGTATAACGCCGATAATAACAAGTACCAGGATGCCGCTACCGCCACCATCCTTATCTTTTTCACGTACCCGGCGTGTTGCTTTCGGGTCGGCTTTGTACTCGCCTTTCATGAACTGGATAATGTGCGTTGTGGCTGCATCCAAACCAGCATAGTAATTCCCCTGCTTAAAGTTAGGTTTCAGGTCTTGCTCAATAATCTGATGGGTTGCTGCATCGGTTAGGGCACCTTCTGCACCGTAACCGGTTTGTATGGTTACTTTGCGGTCGTTTAGCGCTACCAGTAGTAATATACCATTGTTTCTCCCTTTTTGACCTATGCCCCAGGTACGGCCCAATTGTGTTCCGTATTCATTAATATCATAAGCACCTACAGATTTGATAAGCACTACAGCTATTTGCGTAGAAGTAGAATCATCATAAGCTATAAGTTTTTGTATGAGTTGCTGTTTTTCATCTTCTGACAGCGTACCGGTAAAATCGGCCACAGGTGCATCAGGCTTGGGCGGAATTTCCTGAGCCTGGGCTACCGTTATAAAAAGCAGCGCAGTAAAAAGTAACAAAAGTTTTCTGAGCATCATCTTGATTTTAATCGCCGTCCATGAAGGCTATATCGTCTGAAAGTTCGTTGCGGTCGTTATCCGTATGCGGGAAGTATTGCTTAAGTTTGTCGCCGGCCATGGTTATACCGGTAATAATACCATCGGTTAGTTTACCTTGCTTAAAGTAGTTAAGCATGCTTTCTTTGGTAGTTTCCCAAAAATCGTCAGGCACAACTTTATTAATACCGGCATCACCTATAATGGCAAACTTATGATCCTGAGTGGCCATGTAAATAAGCACGCCGTTGCGCAGGCTGGTTTTATCCATTTTTAGCTTATAAAAGTACTTGGCGGCCCTGTCAAGCACTTCTTCCGAGCATTTCTTTTCCAAACATACCCTTATTTCGCCCGAGGTGTTTTTTTCGGCATCTTCAACCGCACGGCGTATGCGTTTTTGCTCCTCTGTTGTGATCAGATCCATAGATTGTGAGTTGAGGAAGTATATAGCAGTGAAATGTAAATGAGTGAAGTTGGAATGAAATTACTCACCCATACTCCACTCATTCAATAATAATATTAAAACTGAACCTTAGGCGCATTTTGTGCGGTAGCATCAGCTTCAAAATAGCCTTTAGGCGAAAAGCCGAACATTTTAGCCGTTAAATTAGCCGGAAACTGGCGTATTTTGCTGTTGTAAGTTTGCACCGAATTGTTGAAATCCTGGCGGGCTACAGTAATACGGTTCTCGGTACCCTCTAACTGGCTTTGCAAAGCGGTAAAGTTATCATTGGCGCGCAGGGTAGGATAAGCTTCTGTTACGCTCAGTAATCTGCCTAATGCCGCACTTAATTGGCCTTGTGCTTCCTGATATTTTTTTACGTTTTCGGGTGTAAGTTTATCTGGGTCAACCTGTATAGAGGTAGCTTTAGCACGGGCTTCGGTTACTTCGGTTAAAGTGCTCTTTTCAAAATTGGCAACACCTTTTACGGTAGCTACCAGGTTCGGAATCAAATCTGCACGGCGCTGATACTGGCTTTGTACCGCTCCCCACTTAGCTTTAGTATCTTCTTCTGCCTGCACAATACCGTTATAGCTGCACGAGCTGAAAGACATAGCAACCATGATAAATAATATGGCCGAAAGTAATTTTTTCATTGTTGTAGAATTTGTTTTAAATTGATATGATAATTAGAGTGCAAAATATATACCGTTGTTACAATTAATGCCAATATGGCAAAATATGTTTTATATAAGCATCGGTAAGCTTTGGTTTATCGTTTTACCTGCTATATTTGAGCATTACTATAACTTTTCGCATGAATAAAATATGGATAGCCGCATTGGCTTTATGGGGCACTACTGCATCTGCACAAAACAATAAAGAAAAATTGGTGCAATTTGTAAAGCCCATTATTGGTACGCATCGTATGGGGCATACCTATCCCGGCGCTACGGTGCCTTTCGGAATGGTTCAATTAAGCCCGGAAACGGATACGGTAGGGTACGAGCTGAATGGTAAATATAACCCGGATGTATATAAATACTGTGCTGGTTATCAATATGATGATAAAACTATTGTAGGTTTTAGTCATACCCATTTTAGTGGAACCGGGCACTCCGATCTGGGCGACTTTCTGATTATGCCAACCGTAGGCGATCTGAAATTGAATTCCGGTACGGCCGATAAACCCCGCAGCGGTTACCGGTCTGCATTCTCGCATCAGAATGAGGTAAGCCAGGCCAACTATTATAAAGTAAAGCTGGATGATTACAATATCCAGGCCGAATTGACCACTACTACGCGTGTCGGTTTCCATCAATATACCTTTCCAAAATCAGATAATGCACACATTGTGCTTGATTTGATGTCGGGCATTTATAACTATCCCGATAAAAATGTATGGACTTATGTACACGTGGTTAATGATACTTTGGTAACAGGCTACCGCCAAACTAACGGTTGGGCTAAAAACCGGGTATTGTATTTTGCCATGAGCTTTTCTAAGCCTTTTGTGCAGCATGGTTTCCGCAACTATTCCAAACGCGAAATTTACCGTGGTTTCTGGGGCAAGTTTAATCAAACCAAAAACTTCCCTGAAATAGCCGGTCAGCAAATCAAAGCCTACTTTGATTTTAAAACTAACGAAGGGGAGAAAGTAAAAATCAAATTTGCCCTCTCGCCGGTAAGTATGGATGGCGCCTTAGCTAACATGCGGGCCGAGGCACCGGGATGGGATTTTGATAAAGTGAAGGCTGATGGACAGCAGCAGTGGGAAAGCGAATTGCGTAAAGTGGTTATACAATCCAACAGCCGCGAGCAAAAAGAAAACTTTTATACAGCGGTTTACCATACCATGATCAATCCGACGGTGTATATGGATACCGACGGCCAATACAAAGGGCTCGATCAAAATGTACATAAGGCAGATGGTTTCACCAATTATACCACCTTCTCTTTATGGGATACCTACCGGGCGTTACACCCCTGGTTCAATGTAATTGCGCCCGAGCGTAACCTGGATATGATCAAATCTATGCTGGCGCATTACGAACAAAGCCCGGAGCACATGCTGCCCATCTGGTCAAATTCTGGTAACGATAACTGGTGTATGTCTGGCTATCATGCCGTATCGGTTATTGCTGATGCTGTGGCTAAAGGGAATACCAACTTCGATGTAAATAAGGCCCTGGATGCTTGTGTGGCTACTGCCCGTCATCGTGATTATGAAGGTATTGGCTTATATATGGATAAAGGCTACGTACCGGATGAAAAAAGCGGTGTGTCAGTATCCAATACTTTGGAATATGCCTATGATGACTGGGCAATTGCACAAATGGCTAAAAAGCTGAACCGCCAGGATATTTACGAGGAGTTCAATAAACGTGCACAGAACTATAAAAATGTTTATGATCCGGCTGTTGGTTTTATGCGTCCTAAGCTGAGTGATGGTAAGTTCCGTAAAAATTTTGATCCGCTTACTACTATCAACCAGGGTTTTATTGAAGGTAATGCATGGAACTATACCCTGTTTGCACCGCAGGATCCGAAAGGGTTGATTGATTTGATGGGCGGCAGTAAGCGTGTAGTGCGTTACCTGGATTCGCTGTTCACCATGCACCTGCCGGATGCTTTTTTTGCCGAAACGGAAGATATTACCCGTGATGGTATCATTGGTAACTATGTGCACGGTAACGAGCCATCCCACCACGTGGCTTACCTGTACAACTGGACCGACCAGCCCTGGAAAACACAGGAACGTGTGCGCATGATATTGCCTAAAATGTATAAACCAACGCCCGATGGTTTAGGCGGTAATGATGATACCGGCCAGATGAGTGCCTGGTATATATTTACCAACTTAGGCTTTTACCCAATGGCGCCTGGTAATGATGAGTACGCTTTAGGCAGCCCGGCGGTTAATGGTGCCACTTTGCAGTTAGCTAATGGCAAAACGTTTAAAGTAACGGTAAAAAATCAGGGTGATAAAAATGTGTACGTACAAAAAGTAGTACTCAATGGTAAGCCGCTTGATGGCTTGTCTATTAAGCATACTGATATTATAAACGGTGGAGAATTGGTTTTCTTCATGAGCAATAAGCATAAATAATTGTAACTAACCCAAACAAAAAGAGGAGCCATAGGCTCCTCTTTTTGTTTTATTAACATTATCAGCTGGCTAAGTAGTGCCTGTCGCGAATACCTAAGCGGCTTAACTTATCTTTTAAAACGCCACGGGCCCGGCACAGGGTTGTGCGCGATACCAGTTCACTGATGCCCAGTGTTTCGCCAATTTCCTGATGCGTATACCCTTCAATAGCATACAAATTAAACACCGAGCGGTAATTAGCTGGCAACTGTTCAATCAGCTTAAGCAGATCTTTTGATTCCAGATTGTTGCTGTTGTAGCTCATTTGTACCGATACACCTTCGGGCAATTCATCCGTAAGTAATATAGGTTTCAGTTTGCGGTATCTCGAAATAGCAGTATGTACCATAATGCGCCTTATCCACCCCTCCAGGCTGCCTTCGCTCCGAAATTTATGCATGGATGTGAAAACTTTTACGAAGCCCTCCTGCAAAATATCCTGTGCCTCATCCCGGTCGGCAGCTCCACGCATGCAGGCAGTTAGCATGCGTGGAGCTAACACTTTGTAAAGCATCTCCTGTTGCTTGCGTTCATTTCTCAAGCATCCTTCCCAAATCCGGTTTAAGCTATTCTCAGCGATCATAGTAATGTATATTAGCTAATACCCTTATGCCAAAGTTGGAACCAAACTAATAATGTATTGATAATTAATATTTTGTGTCATTCTTTGTCTAAGCAACTGTTCGGATGCGAACAATGAATGGCATGAGGCCGAACACTTTTCAGGCTGGCTGATATTGCTTATCTTTGCATTATCCGGGATAAAAACCCGGCAATTGTTATGATAAAAGAGATTGAAATAGTGTGCTCGCCAGAGCAGCACGAAGATGAGATTGCATTAAAAAGTATAGCAGCCACCGCGCTTAAGCTTTCACCCAAACGTATTACCGGACTAAAGATATTAAAGCGCTCCATTGACGCCCGCGGCCGCAAGGTAGTTTACCGTATGCAAACCCGGGTGTTTGTGGATGAGGCCGTGCAGGCAGATCATTATGCCGTTAATTATCCGGCAGTAACCCAAGCCAAGCCGGTAATTATAGTAGGCGCAGGGCCGGCCGGTATATTTGCAGCATTACAGTGCATATTGTTGGGTTTTAAACCTATCGTTATTGAGCGCGGTAAGGATGTAAAGCAACGCCGCCGCGATCTGGCCAATATCAATAAACAAGGTCTGGTTAATCCGGATTCTAACTACTGTTTTGGCGAAGGCGGCGCCGGTACATACTCTGATGGCAAATTATATACGCGATCCACAAAAAGGGGTGATGTAAACCAGGTGCTCAAAATGTTTGTAGCACACGGCGCATCCGAAGATATATTGGTAGATGCCCGTCCACATATTGGTACAAACAAGTTGCCGCAAATCATTACCGCCATGCGCGAAACGATATTGAATGCAGGCGGCGAGATTTTATTTGATACCAAAATAACTGAACTGCTGGTGCAGTTTAACCAGGTTAAAGGTGTGAAAACCGCTGATGGTAATAAAATCATGGCCAATGCTGTGATACTGGCAACAGGTCATTCTGCGCGCGATGTGTTTAAAATGCTGCACCGCCAAAATATTTTAGTTGAAGCCAAGCCGTTTGCCTTAGGGGTGCGCATTGAGCATCCACAAGACATTATTGACAAAGCTCAGTATCATTGCGATGTGCGCGGACCGCATTTGCCGCCATCCTATTATAGCTTGGTTGAACAGGTAGATAACCGCGGCGTGTTTTCTTTCTGTATGTGTCCCGGTGGCATCATTGCGCCTTGCTCTACCGAACCCGGCGAGATTGTAGTGAACGGTTGGAGTCCGTCAAAACGTAATAATCCGTTTGCCAATTCGGGTACCGTTGTGCAAATCAATTTAGAAGACGTAGCCGGCGATGACGCCGATCCGTTTAAGCTATTAAACTTTCAGCAGCAGGTAGAGCAGGCTGCGTTTACTGCAGGCGGCGGCAACCTGGTAGCCCCAGGGCAACGGATGGTTGATTTTGTAGAAGGCAGGATATCTGCAGATATTCCTAAAAATTCCTACCTGCCCGGCGTGGCGAGTGTTGATCTGAAGGACGTATTACCTTCCTGGATTCATCAGCGCCTGCAAAAAGCATTGCCGGTGTTTGGCCGTAAAATGAAGGGCTATTATACTAATGAGGCGGTATTAGTCGGCGTTGAGTCGCGTACATCGTCACCAGTTAAAATTCCGCGCGACCGGGAAACGCTGCAGCATCCACAAATTGCAGGCTTATATCCATGTGGCGAGGGGGCCGGTTATGCAGGTGGCATCATTTCTGCTGCTATTGATGGTATCAATTGCACTATAGCTGCAAGTAAAACTTTGTAAGCCATGAAAACTGCCGATCAACTGCAAGCCGAATTGGAAAACGTATTTTCAGGGCAACCCTGGTACGGAACCAACATTTATCAACTAATAGCACAGGTAACCTTTGAAGCTGCTTATGAAAAGCCTGCGGGCTCTGTTCATAACATTGCCGGTATTATACTGCACATGCTCGGGTGGACCGAAGAGGTGATTAACCGTTTGGAAGGGCAGCCCGCTGGCATTGCCGCCCGCGGCGACTGGCCCGATCCGGGTATGCCCGACGAACAAAAGTGGCAGCAGTTGGTTAGTGATTTAAAGCTGGCCAATGTGGATTTGATCGGCAAAATGCAGCACCTGCCTGAAGATAAATGGGAACAGCCTATTAATGATCAGCGGGGCGATGAACCGGTAACCACTTATAAAGGGTTGATCCATGGCTTTATTCAGCATCAGATTTACCATGCTGGCCAGATAGCTTTATTAAATAGAATTAACTATGGCAGATAAGAAAACCTTAATATTAGGTGCAACCCCCGACCCGAGCCGTTACGCCTACCTGGCCGCCAATCGTTTGGTGCGCACCGGGCATAGCATTGTAAATGTGGGTATCAAAAAAGGTGATGTAGCGGGTGCACCTATCGAAAAACCGGAAACCATCCATACCGATATTGATACGATTACGCTATATGTTGGTCCGCAAAACCAGCCGTCTTTGTACGATTATATTATCAAAACACGACCTAAGCGTATCATATTTAATCCAGGTACCGAAAATTACGAGCTACAACAGCTTGCTAATGCCCAAGGAATTGAAACGCTATACGCCTGTACGCTGGTCATGTTATCAACCGGGCAGTATTGAGTATAAGTACTATATTTGATTATACCATATAGTACTTACATCCAAGTATGAATTTTTCTTTGACGATAATATATCTTGTATTACAAATTATCCTAAGCCCTTGTCATAAAAATACTGTTAAGAATAAAACGGCAGATAGTGCTTCCGTTTCCATTCAAAGCTTACACAAGCATAAAGCAGATATTGACAAGTTATTTAATACTTATGCCAAGCGTAAAAGCAGTCCAATTTCTGTTTATGTAAAGCGTTATAACAGCAAAAAGCTTGAAAAAGTTATAAATGAACAATGGCCGGAGCAGATTGAGTATACTTATAATATAATTAAAAACCCGTCTGGCAAAATCGTTCAAATATTAGCAAGCCCAACAAGTGAAAGCGGTGATTGGGATATTTGTTATATCCATTACTTTAATAATAGCGGCCGGTTGATCGCATTTGAACGGCGGACTAATTTTTTTAACAGTGGTTGTACTGATAATGATGAAGCAGTACATGAAACGATATGTAGTTACTATAATAACCACAAAGTGATAAGCAAGAGTTACAAACTCGCCGATAATAATGGGAAAAACTTAGTAATGTCAGGTGTAACTTTCCTTACGATTTTAAGAATTACAGTATTTATATGGATGTGTCGCAGTGCTTAGTCGCTTATCATATTCCCAAAATATGATCGTTCACTTCTATTGCTCCTTAATTATTTCCTGACTTAAAATCCTTAGTTCTTTAGGGTAGTAATTGTTGATCCGGTTGGGTAGCAACTTGGCCCAGCCCAAAGCAAATCCTTTGTATGTCATCAGGCTCCAGCCTTTTTCCTGAGTATTTAAGTCGTTGATGTTATCCCGGCGCAGGTAAGCAATAGCTTGTTCATAGTTGAGCTCCGTTTGCAATATCTTGTCTTTATTTACAATAATACTCAATGCCAGTTCATGGTCGGGTATGAGTTCCTTGCCGGCCAATTTGCCCAGCCTTATGCCCGACTTTTTGATATATAAGAATTGCTGTAGCATTTCCAGGTTATCCCGGTGCGCCTTATTTATAGCCAGCCAATCGTCATTATGTTTAAAAAAGTAAAGTGAAGATGGATTGATCACATATTCCTTCACCAAATCCATTTCCTTGTAATTCGGCTTTGACGATTGTTTGTTCTTTCTAACCGATACCTCTCCGCTGTTTTCCTTTTTTTGTAAGCACGCCACAAACAAGCCCTCGCCCTTTACTTGATCCGGATAAAAGCGATACCCCCAAGCCTGCTTATCGGCCGACTGGCTTTCGACAATACCCCAGCTTGTATCTATAGGTATGCGTATGCTTTCTAATTCAAACTCCTTGCAAAGCCAATCTAATACGGCTTCGTCTTCTTCATAGGAGTAGGAGCAGGTAGAATAAATAAGGTAGCCATCCTCACGTAATGCCGGATACACATCCGCCAAAATTCGCTCTTGCCGTTGCTGGCATAAATTTACGTTCGCTTCTGACCATTCTTCCATCGCCGCCGGATCTTTCCGGAACATCCCCGAACCGGAGCAAGGTGCATCCACCACAATCAAATCAAAAAAACTTTTTAACTTACTAAAGGATTTAGGGTCATTGTTGGTGACGATGGTATTCGACTTGCCCCATCGTGTAAGATTGTCTGCCAGTACCGGTACGCGTGTCTTGATGATTTCGTTGGCAACCAGCAAATCTTCATCAGCAAGAAAAGAACTGATCAACGTACTTTTACCGCCCGGAGCCGCGCACAGGTCCAAGGCAGTTATAGGTTCCCGATCGCTATTATATATATGGTGTAAGATATGATCAATAAACATGGACGATGCTTCCTGCACATAATAACACCCTGCATGAAAAAGCGGGTCAAAGGTAAACGATGGGCGATTGTTGAGGTAATATCCATCAGCGCACCATTGTACAGTCTCACTATTCGGAAACTCAGTGGCTTTTAATGGGTTCGTCCGAACAGATGTAGGCGCATCTGCATCAGCATGTACTTTTATGAAAGTATTTTGCTGAAAACCTGGCGTGTTTTGTAATGAGGAGACAAAACCCTCTGGAAATTGTGCTGCTTGCGTCATTAAAGTCAAAGATACAAAATCAAGATTAGGCAGATAGTATTATATAGTAAGCGAGGCGGTGCCATCAGTCCCATATTAAAATAGTTTTAAAAAGGTATAAATAAATTTGGCAGAGTGGTGGAAGATGTGCTATCTTTGTTGCCCTGCAAACGAGCAGGGAATGTTATTTGAACAGTCAGCAAAGTGTAGCAAAGTCTTGAAAAAGGTGGGTGAGAAAGAAGTTAAAGATCGCTGTTTTTTATTTGAAAAAAGGTCTTGACATGAGTTCTAAAAAGTGTTACCTTTGCAGTCGCAAATCGAAAGAGTAGCGAAGTTCATTGAAAGATAGGTAAAGGATGGGTGAGAGGAAGAGCGGAG
>NZ_JAHBBK010000013.1 GCF_018390515.1 Mucilaginibacter sp. Bleaf8
AAAAAAACCACAATAAGTTACGGAATACTGTATAAAGATATATTAATACAGATTTCTATTTTGAGTAATAGGGTCTGGATACAAACAAAACATTTTACAATGGAGAGTTTGATCCTGGCTCAGGATGAACGCTAGCGGCAGGCCTAATACATGCAAGTCGGACGGGATTGAGCTTTCGGGCTCATGAGAGTGGCGCACGGGTGCGTAACACGTATGTAACCTACCTTCATCAGGGGGATAGCCTCTCGAAAGAGAGATTAACACCGCATAAAATCACAGTGCAGCATTGCATAATGATCAAATATTTATAGGATGAAGATGGGCATGCGGGACATTAGCTAGTTGGCGGGGTAACGGCCCACCAAGGCGACGATGTCTAGGGGATCTGAGAGGATGACCCCCCACACTGGTACTGAGACACGGACCAGACTCCTACGGGAGGCAGCAGTAAGGAATATTGGTCAATGGAGGCAACTCTGAACCAGCCATGCCGCGTGCAGGAAGACGGCCCTATGGGTTGTAAACTGCTTTTGTACCGGAATAAACCTTGATACGTGTATCAAGCTGAATGTACGGTAAGAATAAGGATCGGCTAACTCCGTGCCAGCAGCCGCGGTAATACGGAGGATCCAAGCGTTATCCGGATTTATTGGGTTTAAAGGGTGCGTAGGTGGCCTGGTAAGTCAGGGGTGAAAGACGGCAGCTTAACTGTCGCAGTGCCTTTGATACTGCCGGGCTTGAATACAGTTGAAGTAGGCGGAATGTGACAAGTAGCGGTGAAATGCATAGATATGTCACAGAACACCGATTGCGAAGGCAGCTTACTAAAGTGTGATTGACACTGAGGCACGAAAGCGTGGGGATCAAACAGGATTAGATACCCTGGTAGTCCACGCCCTAAACGATGAACACTCGATGTTGGCGATATACGGTCAGCGTCTAAGCGAAAGCGTTAAGTGTTCCACCTGGGGAGTACGCCCGCAAGGGTGAAACTCAAAGGAATTGACGGGGGCCCGCACAAGCGGAGGAGCATGTGGTTTAATTCGATGATACGCGAGGAACCTTACCCGGGCTTGAAAGTTAGTGAATGATCCAGAGACGGATCAGTCCTTCGGGACACGAAACTAGGTGCTGCATGGCTGTCGTCAGCTCGTGCCGTGAGGTGTTGGGTTAAGTCCCGCAACGAGCGCAACCCCTATGTTTAGTTGCCAGCATTTAAGGTGGGGACTCTAAACAGACTGCCTACGCAAGTAGAGAGGAAGGAGGGGACGACGTCAAGTCATCATGGCCCTTACGTCCGGGGCTACACACGTGCTACAATGGATGGTACAGAGGGCTGCTACCTGGTAACAGGATGCTAATCTCAAAAAGCCATTCACAGTTCGGATTGAGGTCTGCAACTCGACCTTATGAAGTTGGATTCGCTAGTAATCGCGTATCAGCAATGACGCGGTGAATACGTTCCCGGGCCTTGTACACACCGCCCGTCAAGCCATGGAAGCTGGGGGTACCTAAAGTATGTAACCGCAAGGAGCGTCCTAGGGTAAAACCGGTAACTGGGGCTAAGTCGTAACAAGGTAGCCGTACCGGAAGGTGCGGCTGGAATACCTCCTTTCTGGAGCAGTATTCCACACACGTAACGCAAAGTGGAAATAAAAAGACAACTGCTACGCACATGAATTTCTTAAATAAGTAAAAAAGAAGAAACCCAAAAGAAGAAAAGCCATATCAGAAAAGGGAAACGGTAAGTAGAAGCGAAAGCAAAGCGAACCATGGCTTTAACCATAAAACAAAGTCTCGTAGCTCAGTTTGGTTAGAGCACTACACTGATAATGTAGGGGTCAGCAGTTCAAATCTGCTCGAGACTACTACAAGGGAAATGATTCTTTCGGGGAATTAGCTCAGCTGGCTAGAGCACCTGCCTTGCACGCAGGGGGTCAACGGTTCGAATCCGTTATTCTCCACGCTGTTTTCTACAGCTATTACACAACGGTGTGATGGCGTTACAGATGAAGACAAAAGTTCTTTGACATATTGGAAGAAGTAATTGAAAAACTGAGAAGACAACAGTGGGACAGTTACGAAGTTGGAAAGTCAGCAATGGCTGGAAGATGGAAGTAACTATTCTAAATTATAAAAGCATACCATGCCGAGCAAAAGCGGCATGCGTAGAAGAAAGTAAGAAAGGGCACACGGGGGATGCCTTGGCTCTCAGAGGCGATGAAGGACGTGATAAGCTGCGATAAGCTCCGGGGATCAGCAAATATGAATTGATCCGGAGATTTCCGAATGGGGAAACCTAATCTATTGAAGATAGATTGCAAATAGCGCGAACCTGCTGAACTGAAACATCTAAGTAAGCAGAGGAAGAGAAAACAACAGTGATTTCCTGAGTAGTGGCGAGCGAAAGGGAATTAGCCCAAACCGTTTATGTTACGGCATAGACGGGGTAGTAGGACTACGATGTGGTACATTATAAAGAAGCGGAAGGGCATGGGAAGGCCCGCCATAGAGCATGAGAGCTGCGTACGCGTAATGAGTAATGACCTAGTAGAATCCTGAGTACCGCGAGGTCGGAGACGCCTTGTGGGAATCAGCCGGCACCATCCGGTAAGGCTAAATACTCCTGAGAGACCGATAGTGAACCAGTACCGTGAGGGAAAGGTGAAAAGAACCCCGAACAGGGGAGTGAAATAGAACCTGAAACCGTGTGCTTACAAGCGGTCGGAGCAGACTTGTTCTGTGACGGCGTGCCTTTTGCATAATGAGCCTACGAGTTACTCTTCTCTGGCAAGGTTAAGTGTTTAAGGCACGAAGCCGAAGCGAAAGCGAGTCTGAATAGGGCGCATAGTCAGAGGAGGTAGACGCGAAACCTTGTGATCTACCCATGGACAGGTTGAAGGTGCCGTAACAGGTACTGGAGGACCGAACCGATAAACGTTGAAAAGTTTCCGGATGATTTGTGGGTAGGGGTGAAAGGCTAATCAAACTGGGAAATAGCTCGTACTCCCCGAAATGTTTTTAGGAACAGCCTGGCGGTTGAGTTATTCAGAGGTAGAGCTACTGATTGGGTGCGGGGGAGTCAAATCCTACCAAATCCAGACAAACTCCGAATGCTGAATAACATACGCTGGAGTGAGGCTCTGGGTGCTAAGGTCCAGGGCCGAGAGGGAAAGAACCCAGACCATCAGCTAAGGTCCCCAAATTACCATTAAGTTGAACTAACGAGGTCCGGCTGCACAGACAGCTAGGATGTTGGCTTGGAAGCAGCCATTCATTTAAAGAGTGCGTAACAGCTCACTAGTCGAGCGGCCGGGCATGGATAATAAACGGGCATTAAATGGTATACCGAAGCTATGGATTGTATATTGTATATACACTGGTAGGGGAGCATTCTACCGTCGGTGAAGCATGACGCGACAAGCGCATGTGGAGATTGTAGAAAAGCAAATGTAGGCATAAGTAACGATAAGGCGGGAGAGAAACCCGCCCACCGAAAGACTAAGGTTTCCTGATCAACGCTAATCGGATCAGGGTTAGTCGGGGCCTAAGGATAATCCGAGTGGAGATTCCGATGGACAACTGGTTAATATTCCAGTACTTTTGATAACTGCGATGCAGTGACGGAGTAGTGACACATCCGCGTGCTGACGGAATAGCACGTTAAAGGCTGTAGGTATAGGACTTGTAGTAAAGTACGCAAGTTTTGCTGAACGCTGATAGTACACAAAGCCTTCGGGTGGCGTGATAGTGATGGTAATCAGACTTCCAAGAAAACCTGCTAAGCTTCAGGTTATCAAAACCCGTACCGTAAACCGACACAGGTAGTCGAGGAGAGAATCCTAAGGTGCTCGAGTGATTCATGGCTAAGGAACTCGGCAAAATGGCCCTGTAACTTCGGGAGAAGGGGCGCTTGTAGCAATACAAGCCGCAGTGAAAAGGCCCAGGCGACTGTTTAACAAAAACACATGGCTTTGCAAAATCGAAAGATGACGTATAAGGCCTGACACCTGCCCGGTGCTGGAAGGTTAAGAGGGGATGTTAGTCGCAAGGCGAAGCATTGAATCGAAGCCCCAGTAAACGGCGGCCGTAACTATAACGGTCCTAAGGTAGCGAAATTCCTTGTCGGGTAAGTTCCGACCTGCACGAATGGTGTAACGATCTGGGCGCTGTCTCAGCCATGAGCTCGGTGAAATTGTGGTATCGGTGAAGACGCCGGTTACCCGCAACGGGACGGAAAGACCCCATGCACCTTCACTACAACTTAACATTGATATCGGATACAGGATGTGTAGGATAGGCGGGAGGCAGCGAAGTGGGTTCGCCAGGACTCATGGAGCCAACCTTGAAATACCGCCCTTTCTGTATTTGGTGTCTAACCCTTTAATGAGGGGGACATTGTTTGGTGGGTAGTTTGACTGGGGTGGTCGCCTCCAAAAAGGTAACGGAGGCTTTCAAAGGTAAGCTCAGTACGCTTGGTAACCGTACGTGGAGTGCAATAGCATAAGCTTGCTTGACAGTGAGGCAGACAAGCCGAGCTGGGTCGAAAGACGGATATAGTGATCCGGTGGTTCTGCATGGAAGGGCCATCGCTCAAAGGATAAAAGGTACGCTGGGGATAACAGGCTGATCTCCCCCAAGAGCTCATATCGACGGGGAGGTTTGGCACCTCGATGTCGGCTCGTCACATCCTGGGGCTGGAGAAGGTCCCAAGGGTTCGGCTGTTCGCCGATTAAAGTGGCACGCGAGCTGGGTTCAGAACGTCGCGAGACAGTTCGGTCCCTATCTGTTGTGGGCGCAGGAAGTTTGAGTGGGGCTGACCTTAGTACGAGAGGACCGGGTTGGACAAGCCTCTAGTGAATCTGTTATGACGCCAGTTGTACTGCAGAGTAGCTACGCTTGGAATAGATAAGCGCTGAAAGCATCTAAGTGCGAAACTAGCCACAAGATGAGACTTCCATTGAGGGTCGTGGAAGACTACCACGTTGATAGGTTACAGGTGTAAAGGTGGTGACATCATAGCCGAGTAATACTAATTGCCCGAAGCTTTCTTCGACAACAGATAAGGTGATGTGCTCTTTCCGGGCACATCACCGCAATCAAAAAACAAAACAATAAGCTGTGTCTTTTCAGCTTTCGACTACTTCTTTCAATAATATGTCATTGTTGAGTCTAATCATTAAGGTTAAGCTAATAACAATAAAAATATTCAGGTGCCTATATCGGCGGTGTCCACCTCTTCCCATTCCGAACAGAGAAGTTAAGCCCGCCAGAGCCGATGGTACTGCGGTAACACGTGGGAGAGTAGGTCGGCGCCAAACC
>NZ_JAHBBK010000014.1 GCF_018390515.1 Mucilaginibacter sp. Bleaf8
TTACTTGATATACTGATTGAATTCTTTGTGTTTGATTTCATGCTCGGGCAGTGAGCGGAAGTACTCATAAGTAATCCGGAGCCCTTCCTGCCTGGATACCTTCGGCTCCCAGCCCAGTATGGCTTTGGCCTTGGTGATGTCCGGCCTTCTTTGCTTGGGGTCGTCCGTGGGCAGGGGCCTGGCCACCAGCTGCTGGTCCGTGCCGGTCAGCTTGATGATCTCCTCGCCAAACTCCCGGATCGTGATCTCATCCGGGTTACCGATGTTCATCGGCTGCGCATAGTCGCTCAGCAATAAACGGTAGATGCCTTCTACCAGATCGTCCACATAACAGAACGAGCGTGTCTGGCTGCCATCACCAAACATGGTGAGCGGCTCGCCTCTCAGCGCCTGACCGATGAAGGCCGGCAGTACCCGTCCGTCGTTCAGCCGCATTCTCGGCCCGTAGGTGTTAAAGATCCGGATGATGCGGGTTTCCACGCCGTGGAAGGTATGGTAGGCCATCGTCATGGCTTCCTGAAAGCGCTTGGCTTCGTCATACACGCCCCTTGGCCCTACCGGGTTCACGTTGCCCCAGTATTCCTCCGGCTGCGGGTTCACGTTCGGGTCACCGTAGATCTCCGAGGTGGAAGCTACCAGTATCCTTGCGCCCTTGGCACGGGCCAAACCCAACAGGTTGTGCGTGCCCAGCGAGCCTACTTTCAGCGTCTGGATCGGGATCTTCAGGTAATCGATGGGTGAGGCCGGTGAGGCAAAGTGCAGGATATAATCCAGCTCGCCCGGTACGTGCACAAACTTGGACACGTCGTGGTTATAGAACTCGAACTGCTCCAGCTTGAACAAATGCTCGATGTTGCGCAAATCGCCCGTAATGAGGTTATCCATGCCGATGACATGATAGCCTTCCTTGATGAAGCGGTCCGAGAGGTGCGAGCCCAGGAAACCTGCCGCTCCGGTAATGAGTACTCTTTTTCTGGCTGACATAGGTGCTATGTTGGTGTGCCGGGCAAAGCTCCCTTTTTTACTTAAAAGGTAGCTTTGCCCGGCAGGATGTTTTATCTTCTTGTTTACTGTAAGTGGCTTATCTGCCTTATTGGGCTACCACTTTTCTGCCGATGGAGTTGTAGTAAAAGCCGCAGTCGATCATCTTATCCAGATCATACAGGTTACGGCCATCGAATACCACTCTTTCTTTCAGCAGTTCCGAGATACGGTTAAAGTCAGGCGTGCGGAACAGCGACCACTCCGTTACGATCAGCAGCGCATCTGCGCCTTCCAGGGCATCGTACTGGTTTTGGGCATACTTCACTTTATCGCCCAGCAGCTTTTCTACGTTGGCCATGGCCTCAGGGTCAAACACGGTTACGGTTGCACCTGCGGCTACCAGCGCATCAATGATGTACAGGGCCGGCGCCTCGCGGATGTCATCCGTTTCCGGCTTAAAGGCCAGGCCCCACAAAGCAAAGTGCTTGCCTGCAACATCGCCTTTGTAGTACTGCTTTACTTTGTCTACCAGTACGGTTTTCTGCAGCTCGTTAACTTCCATTACCGAGTTCAGGATCTTGAAGTCATAACGGTTCTCTTCGGCTGATTTGGCCAGCGCCTGCACGTCTTTCGGAAAGCACGAGCCGCCGTAGCCGATGCCGGCAAATAAAAAGCGCTTGCCGATGCGCTCATCGGCGCCGATACCTCTTCTGACCATATCCACATCTGCGCCTACCAGCTCACACAGGTTGGCGATCTCGTTCATGAAGGAGATCTTGGTGGCCAGAAACGAGTTGGCGGCATACTTGGTCAGTTCCGAAGAGCGCTCATCCATAAAGATGATAGGGTTACCCTGGCGCACGTACGGACCGTACAGCTCGCCCATCAGTTTGCGGGCGCGCTCGTCCATGGTGCCTACCACCACGCGGTCGGGCTTCATAAAGTCGTCCACCGCTACGCCTTCGCGTAAAAACTCGGGATTGGATACTACGGCATATTCCACGCCTTCGGCTGCATGCTGCTGCATCACGGCGGTTACTTTATCGGCCGTGCCTACCGGTACGGTGGATTTGGTTACGATTACTTTATAGTCGGTCAGCAGTTTGGCAATATCGCCTGCTGCACCCAGCACGTAGGAAAGGTCGGCTGCGCCGTCGCCGCCCGGAGGCGTTGGCAGGGCCAGGAAAATGATCTTGGCTTCGGCAATGCCTTCTGCCAGGTTACTGGTAAAGGTTAAGCGGCCCTGGGCAATGTTGCGGTGAAAGAGCTGCTCCAGACCCGGTTCATAAATGGGCAGCTTGCCTGCCTGCATCATGGCCACCTTGGCCTCGTTGATGTCTACGCATATCACCTCGTTGCCGGTCTCGGCTAAACATGTCCCCGTTACCAGGCCTACGTAACCCGTTCCTACTACTGCTATTTTCATGGTTCTTTTTGATGTTTTTTCTTCGCTTCTTTGCT
>NZ_JAHBBK010000015.1 GCF_018390515.1 Mucilaginibacter sp. Bleaf8
GTTTGCAAACAGGTAGGCTTTGTAACCAAGGGAATACTGCGATACTACATTAATCACGACGGCGAAGATAAAACATACGACTTTGCACAGGAGAATATGTTTGTATGCAACTATGAAAGCTTTCTGCCGCAAACACCTTCTACAAAAATTATCCAGGCGTTGGAGGACTGTGAAATGTTGCAGATTTCACATACCGACTTGCATGTGTTTTATAAATCTGTAAGCGGCGCAGAGCGGTTTGGCAGGGTAGTTATTGAACAGATATTTGTACAGACCTTGCAGGATCTGAGCTCGTTTTATACCGATACACCAGAACTTCGCTATGAGAAGTTCCTGGAAAGGCATCCTGGTTTACTGCAAAGAATCTCCCAATATCATGTTGCCTCTTATGTGGGCGTAAAGCCGCAATCCCTCAGCCGTATCCGAAAAAGAATTTTTACGGAAAAGTGATTTGTTAACCCAGGTGCATGAATGCCGGGCCTGGGATATACAACTTTGTGTCATCATTTAAAACATAAGATAATGACACAAAGAATTTCTATTGCAATCGCATTCCTTACAGGTTTAGGAATGATTTTTATCGGAGCCAGATTCCTTTTGGCACCCGAAACAGCAGAAGCCGGTTATGGCATACACTTTAATGAGCATGCCGACTACTCCTTTCATTACATCAAAGGTATCCGTGATGTGTTTTCCGGTTTAGTGATTTGTATACTCATCTTAACTAAGCAAACCAAAGCATTAGGTATTACGCTGGCGGCAGGAACCATTATCCCTATTGCCGATATGCTGATCGTATTAAGCAAAGATTACAATGGCATCCCGCAAGCCATTCCCCATATCTCTGCCATTGTAGTTTGCGCCGCCGCCGGAACTATCTTATTAATCAATAAACCTTCAACCAAATAAACCTCAAACCCAAGCTATATGAAAACGCAAGGATACATCAAGCTGATCAGTTCAGCAGATACCCATCAGGAAAGTGTGATTGAATTCAATATCATTCCAAACGAAAAAACGCCGTGGCATTACCACACCCTTTTTGCAGAGACCTTTGAAGTGCTAAAAGGCACATTGGAAGTAGGATTGAACGACCAGGTGCATCAGTTAAAAAAAGGTAACAGGGTAACTATTAAGCCTAACGAGAAACACTACTTCAACAACGTATCTACGGAGGACTGTTTAATACAGGTGACGGTAAGTCCCGGCAATAAAAACTTCGAAAATGCGCTGCTGATATCCAAGGGGCTGGCGAAAGACGGCTTGGCCAGCGCGGCCGGAACACCCAAAAAGCTTGCTGACCTTGCTTTATTTGTTTACTTAAACAACTCTAAGATGGT
>NZ_JAHBBK010000016.1 GCF_018390515.1 Mucilaginibacter sp. Bleaf8
GATCCAAAATCAGCCGAAATAATACGACCCATTTTACGCGGCAGAGACATAAATAAGTACGGATACACTTTCTCAAATTTATGGCTTATAAATACACATAACGGTGTCAAAGAGAAAGGTGTAAAGCCCATAAACATAATAGATTACCCGGCTATTAAAGCGCATTTAGACGAATTTTACTCGCGTCTTGAAAAAAGATTGGATAAAGGTATAACTCCCTACAATTTAAGAAACTGTGCATATATGGACGATTTTAATAGGCAGAAAATCGTGTGGGGTGAGATATCTGATAAGTCGAATTTTGCGCTTGATAATTATGATAACTATTATGTCAATAATAAGTGTTACTTAATGACGGGAGATCAACTTGAATACTTAGTCTGCTTCTTAAATTCCCGTTTGTCTGAATATCTTTTTTCCAAAATAGGAACTACAACAGGGGTGGGAACAGCTCAATGGTCGAAGTTTACTATTGAGCAGCTTTATGTTCCGATTGTCACAGAACATCAGCACGAGGAGTTTGCATCCTTATTATCAAAGTTAAATGAAAATGCAGGTGTTGAAAATATTATAAATCAACGCATTTATGAAATCTGCAACCTATCAGTTGAAGAAGTGGAATTTATTGATAATCAATAAATTGTATTTCCTCTGAGGTCAAGTCAAACTCTTCATAAATCATTTCATCAATAGTCTTAAGCAAAGCAGAACAATCTGTTTTTGTTTGTATAGAATTAATTACTTGTAAAATAATGGACTCATACACCTCAAGACTGTATTTTGGATGTTTAGGAACATACAATTGTTCAATGGTAAACTTCTTCCACCGAACGGTGCCGACTCCGGTTGTCGTACCAATTTTTGAGAATAAATACTGAGAAAACTTTGAATTAAGAAAGCCGAGCAAATAAATCAATGAATCGCCTGTCAAAATGAACGCCGTAGCCTCTACCACAAACTCGCCGTTCAAATCGATACAAAATTTGGTTCGATCAGATATCTCACCCCACACGATTTTCTGCCTATTAAAATCGTCC
>NZ_JAHBBK010000017.1 GCF_018390515.1 Mucilaginibacter sp. Bleaf8
TCCGTTTGCACCTCCTTACCATTGTAAAGATAGCGGTTGTTGTTGGATAAGTCATAACCACCCGTTGGTTTTCTAAGTCCAAAGCTGTAGTACTCATCCTCTTGGATGATCCTCGGCGTATTGCCCGTTGTCGCTATGGGGTCCTTATCGATGCTCACCCTGGTGTTGCCCAAGTGGTCGCTGAGGTTGTACTCGTACAGGTACACGCTGCCACTTGGCCTTGCCCGGCCTTCCTCCGTTTGGATGAACGCAATCTGACCACCTTTATACACAATGCCGCCTACATAATCCCAGGTTGTGGCACCCGATGAGTTTTCTGTATTGCTCTTGTTCTGCAGCTTCTGCCCGGCTGCATTGTAGGTGTAGGTCGCCAGCTGGGTAGTGCCCTGCTTCACTTCACTAGGCAGGTCCAACATGTTGTAAATAATGCTCTTACCCATACCGTCGCTCGTCGCATTCCCGTTGGGGTCATACTGGTAGCTCCGGGCGCTATAACCCGTTACTGTCGTTAACTGGTTACCGCTGTAGGTATAATCCAGCATGCCCTGACTCGTGCCGATGCCACCTCTGGTAAGCTTGGTGATATTGCCCATTACGTCGTAGCTGATTGCCTCATCCAAAGCGTTAGCTGTCGATACGGCATTAGTCAGCCGGTTCACCTTGTCATACGTATAGGCAAAGCTCTTCGTGCCCGGCGCACTGACTTTCGTGGTGAGGTAGTTCATCTGCGCAATATTCCCGTTCCACTGTGCGTTTGCCAATACATCCGGCGTGTTGTACCTCAGGTCCAGCGAGAACAG
>NZ_JAHBBK010000002.1 GCF_018390515.1 Mucilaginibacter sp. Bleaf8
AACAATAAAAATATTCAGGTGCCTATATCGGCGGTGTCCACCTCTTCCCATTCCGAACAGAGAAGTTAAGCCCGCCAGAGCCGATGGTACTGCGGTAACACGTGGGAGAGTAGGTCGGCGCCAAACCCTACAAATCCAAGCCCCTCTTGCAAAATATGCATCAGGGGCTTTTTGCGTCTTGGGGAGGGTTGATTATCCTTTTCAGAATCTTCTCAAACCATTCCCTTTTGTTCACCTATCGCCCGAAGGCGTTAGCTTCCCTTTCCGAAAAGCTTATTTCGGAAAGTCCCATTAATCAAGTGCTGTTGTGTTTTGGTTGTCCTAATAATCTATATACATCTCCATTTCTTTGCCTTTGGCATTTACGGATTTGATGAAAACGTTTTAGATTATCGCAGAATGAGGCTTCTCTTTTCCTTGATGAATTGTGACTACAGGTAATATCTTTCTGATATTATTAAAACATTCGGTCGTCATTTCAGTCGCCTTTACTCCGGATGTAACCAATTGACGCCTTATAAGTTGATTTAAGTTTTTGATTGTTTTTAAGTGACTGTAAAGAAAGCAAGTAAAATCTTATTATACTACCATATTGCTGATACTTCATATCTCAGGAAAAGCTAAAGCAGAGCTATTAAGACTCGAATAATGTGTCAAACAGAATGGTATAAAAGCCGCATACGCTAAGAATCGATCAGCTACAGCTGAATGATTTATCCAGGGGTTTAAGTAATTGGTTGAAAAGCTAAAGTGAACTATCGTCACACCTGCTTTAATATCGTATGTGCTCCTGGGTAATGCAACAAAGATGTTGTCTATTTGCAAATAAGGTCGGTTTTTGCCGTTAATCTGAATCTTTTTCGGGTAAGGTTAAGTAAAGTTTTCTACGACCATAATTAATCACTGCCTGATACTGCATCAATATGTCGCCGCCCAGAACACCCAACACCTGAGGGTGATTCAGTTGAGAATACGCATCGTTAATACTCGATAGGTCAAGTACGGCCGCCTCAAATTGTGTCATGTATAGTTTCCCTATTTTAAAATCAGGCACTATGGCTGTAAAAGATTGCATGGAAGTGGTACCCAACCCGGCCGATAGCTTTTCTGTAGCCACAACCTCAACAGGGCTTTCGGCTTGTAAAAGCATATGATGATCGAATACAGTTTTTGAAGCCCCGGTATCAACCACAACATTAAACTGCGTATTGCAAACGGTTACTTTTACAAGGATATGAACGCCGTCATCGTGCAGATCGATTAGCTGGAGGGGGATACTGATTTTCATGAAAGGGTAAAGTTAGTAAAACTATGCTTGGATATTAAAAACAAAGCCCTCTCCGGAGTAGGAGAGGGCTTTTATATGATCGTTATAATGACTGATTAGAATGGATAACCGATAGCTAAGTTGAAAACCATTTTATCGTAATTCACGTTCGGGTTGCTTGCGGTAAATGGTTTCAGTACAGGGAAACCAAAGTCGGTACGCAGTACCAGCACGCTGGCATCAAAACGTAAACCGAAACCAACGTCGGCAGCAATCTGGCTCAAGAAGTTAGGGCCAAAGGTACCGCCTGCCTGATGCGGTTTGGCATTCCAGATGTTACCGGCATCGGCAAACAAAGCACCATACACGATGCTGAATAAATGCGGACGGTATTCCAAACTTGCTTCCAGCTTTATATCGCCCGATTGGTCGGCAATGAAGCCATTGTTGGTAGTGATATACTGCGATGGGTCAACACCACCCGGACCTATTGAACGTGCCCGGAAACCTCTTAAACTGTTAGCTCCACCAATAAAGAACTGCTGGCTGTAAGGCAGTATGGTAGAGTTACCATAAGGTAAACCTGCACTGGCAATAAACTTCGCTGCTATCTGGCTTTTCAGGCCAACTTTATGAAAATAACGGATCTCGTTCTCCAGTTTTATATACTGGTTAAAGTTGCTGCCGAACAGTTTTTTAGATTTACCTGCCAAAGTATCGGCGCCCATTATTAAACCCGAAATAATGCCCGAGGTGCTTATACGGCCATTGTAATAAATCGTGTTGGTACGGTAAGTTTCGGTAGTGTTAGTATAGGTATAGCTATAGCTTGGGCCGATGGTAAACTGAGGGTCAATAACGTGTTTTAAAGTAGGGTTACGGGTAACCTCAATGTTATTGGTATAAGCCGTGTCTACGCTTGCAGGTTTTACATAAGTAACGTTAATCAGGTTCAACTCATGCGATTTGTGTACGCTTTGTTTCCACTGATAACCAAATGAACCGTTAAAAGAGTTCAGGTTATACAGGCCGCTACGGTTCACAATTGAGTAACCTACTGATAAGTTGGTACGTGGTATGTAAGCGTTGTCGGCCTTAAAATTGAACGGACTGATAAAGCGAGGCCATGATAGGGTGGTTTGAATACCTACTTGAGACAACGCATGACCACCACCAAACTGGCCGGATATCTGGCCGTCGGTACTACCAAACAAAGTAACGGTTAAAGCTTCGGCACCTTTAAAAGCGTTGCGGTTGCGCCAGTTGATATTTACCTGCGTACCGTTGTAGTTAGCCGAAGTTGTACGGCCTAATACGTCAAACGATAAAGACTTACGTGGATACTGGGTCAGGAAATAAAATGCATTCAGTTTAGCTGAATCGGCAGTGGATACATCATCAAAGCGGTTACGCACAAACTTGAACGGACCTAACTCAATAAAACGGTTCAGAGAGTTGTTGTGATCTGTACGGTTATAAACCTCACCGGGGTGCAGCAAAATAGTGTTCTTAAACACAAACGGCCTCACCGTATGGCGACGGTCAATCACATGGTACCAACGGTATTTTTCGGCCGAATCCAGTTTTAAAGCGGTGTCGCGCAGGGAATAACGTGGATAAACATAGATGTCTTTTATTGAGTAAACACGGCGGGCACGGTCGCTTACATCATCTTTTACTTTTACGTAAGCATCAACCTGATGGCCTGCAATGGTACTATCAATACGTACAATCAGGTTTTCGGGAGCAAAGTAATAAAAGCCTTTTTCTTTCAAGCGGGCGTCAATGCGCACACGTTCAGCTTTGATCGCATCCAGGTTATACTGATCGCCTTTTTTCAATACAGAACGGGCTGATGTGGCTGCTATGGCAGTGTCTAAAACATCTTTACTGGTAGGGAAGATGATATTACGGTATTTGTAAGATGGCCCGGTGGTAACTGTGTATACAGCCTTAGCCACTTTCTTTTTACCTACTGTATCGCCGGTTACCTGCGCCTGGAAATAGCTGCGGTTTTGTAAACGGTTTTGCAGAATTGAACTGTTTTGAGTGAGGTCAACAGCGCTTACCAGAACAGGCGGTTCGCCAAATTTAGTGTTAAGCCAGTGTTTTAAACCTTTGGTTTTGGTCGTGCGGGTTTTTTGATAAACCCATAGCTTAAAACGGAAAGGCCCAATTTTACCGTTCGGTTTTGGTCGCAGCAAAGCCTGCAGATCACTCTTCAGCAGGCTTTTTTCATTTTTAGGAAGGTCTTTGTCAGTAATATCTATTTCGCCTCCTGTGTACAACTTTTGCCCGGCGGGCAAATCTTTAGTTGTACTACAGGCCGAAATAAAAGTAGCAAGAATTAATAATTGCGCTAAATTTTTATTCATTGGTTTAGTGTGAATCGTCTGTGGTTTGCTTAGGCTCCTCAGCCGGTTGGTTTTGTTCTTTATCTTTTTGTTCCTGTTGTTGTTTTTTCTCTTTTTCTTCTTGCTTTTTCTGACGTAATAAAGCTTTGTCTTCGCGGCTGTTTTTCGAGAAGATCTCTTTAAAGCGGTTATAATCTACGTTTAATGAGAAGCCTACCCCTGTTTCAATTACCTGGCCTTGAATTACGATGTACTGATCGCGACGATAAGCACGCAGCATGTAGCGGCCATCCTTGGTCAAGCGGTAATTCAGGTTTACGTTACCAGCAATCGTGCTTGATCTTTGTCCTGGCTGCTGCCTGCCTTCCAATTGGAAGTTGTTACCCACGGTAACGGTTAGCCTGTCGTTCAGGAATCGTTTGGATAAACCCACATTAAGGTCGGTTCGGTTTTGTTCCGTACCGGTTGAGTAGTCTTGGCCCGATTGTAAGTCAAAGTTCAAATCTACACCGCCAATAAAGTCACCGGCAAGTTTATTTAACTGATTAGATAATAAACCGCTCACACTATTACGCACGGCACCTTCTACACCGGCACTTCCACCCTGGCTTTGCAGCGGGTTATCGCCAATAAAGTGGCCTAATACCAGCACACCCAGTACTTGTTTATTCAGCTCGTTAGGGTCACGTTTAATCTGATCCAGACGGGTGTTCACATTATTAACCACATCTTGCGGTACGGTATAATTGCTATCCGGTAATACGATATCGAAACCGATTTTAGGAGTCAGTAACTGGTCGGTTAAGTTCAGGTTGATATAGAACGGCAGCTTTTGTTTGTAAACGGTACGTTGTGCGTCTGTTCCAGCCAACTGATCATCAACCAGGTCGATAGGAGGTACGTTGGCAATATAAAACGCAGTTAAGTTGATGTTGGCGCTGGTTGGGTCGCCGGTCCAAACAATTGTACTACCTTTTTTGAACTGGAACAGGCGGTTAACCGGTCCGTAAGATAATTGGTAAGAACCTTCGTTAATTGTATAAGTACCGGTGAGGTTGATTTTGCCGCTTGGGTCAATACCTGCTTCCAGTTGCGCATCGCCTTTAATATGCACCACATCGCCGTTACGCTCATCAATCACAATGTTAAAGTTAGCGTTTTTGCTCACCTTTAAGGTTGCGGTAACGTCCATACCATTAATGTCTGATTTGCGCAGCGAATCCAGTTGTTTGGCCAGTAAAATAGAGTCGAGCTTTGGTGCGTCGGCGTCAATAAATTCCACTACGCCTTTACGGTCTTCAATGCTTGGATCGGTGGTAGGCAGCACAAAGGTCATGTCGGTTTTGTCGTTCACGGTAAGGGAAGCATCAACCACTGGCTTATTCATATCCCCGCGTATTTTGATGCGGCTATCGATGTACAGCTTGCCGTAGAAAAGCTTGTTATCGGCACGTGTTGAGTTTACCGCACGGAAATCATCCGTTCTGATATCCAGGCCAAACCTAAAGTCGGTAAATGTTTTAGTATAAACTCCGCCACTGATGATGGCTTTATTGCCGGTCGAATCTACCAACGTAAAATCATTGAACATCACACCCTCATCATTAAAGCTAATTCGCTCATCAGGCATGGTGAAGTAAGAGTTCAGCATGGATACATTGAAGCCAACCTGGTTAAAGTTTACATCGCCCCGAACCTGTGGTGTTGATGTGGTACCACTAATTTTAAGCTGACCTGTGATATTACCTTTTGCATTACGAATATTACCAAAGCTAAAACCTTCAATACTCTTCATGCTTAGGTTGGCAATGTCCAACGTCATGTCCATACGGCCTGCCGGGGTGCCGGTGTAATACAAGCCGGTGAGATTAACCTGGTTACCTTTCCCCGTGATCCGTACATCGGCAGCATAAGCATTGGCTGTCTGGTTGTTCACTTTTACAGCAATGTTACCTACGGTATCGCCTTTAAAACTAAAGTCGCCAATATTCATATCGGCTATAAAAACAGGTGATGCCTGCAGGTTGCTCACATCGGCACGGCCGTTAATGGTACCGCCTACCAACAGCGAATCTTGCTGTGCCAAACGGGTTAGCGTTTCAATATGAAAGTTGGTGAACTGTACATTGACTGGCGCATTGGGCTGTTGTGGTGTGCTGTTTACGCTTAGTATCTGGTTATTGTTGCTGATGGTAAAATCGCGCGCCATGATACCGCGGCTACCAAACTGCAGGGCATTATTCTGGTTAACGGCCCAGGTCATGTAATCGAGCAATAAGCCGTTTTGTAAAAAGCTGAACTGGTAAGCACCCGGCAGTACACTAAATATACCGGCTATACGGTAGCGTTCTTTTTGTGAAGCATCGCGTATTTGCAAACTCAGGTTCAATTTATCATTCTGGGCATTACCGGTTATGCTTGGGTACAGCAGTTTTAAGCTACTGCCGGCTTGTATCTGGTCAAAGGTTAAGCCGTAATTTAATGCATTGTTCTGGGTATTGATGTTCAGTTTACCATTGCTTACTACGTTAGTGCCGTATACGATACGCGGCATGGTACCATTCACCAGTAATTCGCCTGTTTGGCTGTTGAACCTGCCGTTAATCAATATCGGATCCAACTGTTTCAAATCGGGTGCAAACTGTGTAACCAGCGGCGTTTTTACCAGTCGCAGGTCAAAGTTGAATTGCTGTGCCGGATAAGCGCTGCGCGCAGTAGTTTTAGCCGTACGGGTAGCTGGTGCACCACTGGCTAAAGCCATGTTAAAATATTTATTGATGTTATCCTGTAAAGCAGTACCAATTTGCGTAAGCTGATACTTACCGTCCAAATGTGCATTCAGGAAAGGTGTATGCAAACGCAGGCTGCTGCTATCGGCATTGGCGGTAGACACGGCACTTATGGTATCAATCTGAATCCGCTGGCCTTTATTTAACAGAATCATATCCGTTAGCATTACGCTACCGTTCAGATAATCCGGGTCGGCAGTTGGCAGGTTGGCAACCAGCTTGCCGTGAAAGCGCATATCGTCTTTTACAAAATGCAGTTTTTGCAGGTTCACGCTATCCACCAGTACCGTTGCCTTAACAGATGGATATTTTTTATTCATGTTAGCCTTGGCATCCAAACTAAAGTTAATGTTCGGATCGCGCATACGGGCAGTGGCCACGTAAGCGCCATTGCGGGCACTACCTTTGGCAGCCAGGTTGCGGTAGGTATAACCTTGCACCTGTGCACTGATTACATTGGCCGCAAACTGCAAGTTCAGATTTTTAGGATCGGCACCTGCACCTTTAATGTCGGCAGTAAGCGTTAAGCGACCTACCGTTTTAGGTTGTTTGGTTAACGCACCTACATTCAGGTTATTTACTTTGGCTTTGGCATTGTAGGCAATGCGTTTCATATCCATGGCATTACGTACGTTTGCTGTAACATCAGCAGCACCATAGCTTGAACGGAGGTTGAGGCGGGTATCAAAGGCCTGCATACCGCCTTTAAAATTGCCTTTCAGGTTTATGTTTTCCGGGATACTCACCGTGGCCGGAATGGTACCTCGGGGTGCCAGGCGGTAAATATCACCGCGACTGGTATTAAAGTCGGCAATGTTTACATCAAAATAGGCCTTATTTACATCAGGCAGGCCTTTTAGCGTAGCCGATGTTTTAATATGGGTATTTGATAACCCGGTAAGCTCAAAATTATTGATGCGTAAGTTATTCACCTGTCCAATCACCCGGCCGTTGATTCGTATTACCGAACCCGGCGAGCTTTTAAAGGGCTCCATAGAGGCCATCGTAGGCATTAACAGTAAAACATCGCGCAAGCCCAAACGGCTGCCATCTAAATTGGCATTAATGCTCAGGCGGCCTATATCTTTTGTAATGGCATCTATAGAAGGGTAAGCCACTTCTACATTGCGTTGTAATACGGTTTGCGGAGTAGCAATATATAAATCTTTCAGGGATGCATTTTTAGGGCCGTAAAAGAATGCTGTACGGGCCTCTTTCAGGTTAAAGCCGCTTTTATCGCTAAAGGCAATCTGGTTAATTTTACCCGAGGTACTATCTGTACTGTAGTTCAGGTTCTCGATATCAACAGTCAGCCCGTGAATGTCCATGTGACCGAAATCCAGACCGCGGCGTAGCGGAGCCTGTGCGTTGTTGTCGAACTTAATATCGTTGTTGGCTAAGCTAAGCTTACCTAAAGTCACTGCCCAGCCCTTGTTGCTTTGCGGTGGGGTAATCAGGGTATCTAACCTCTTTGCTGTCTTTTCAACTGCTTTTTGTACGGTTTCCGGCTTAGCTAAGGTTAGGCCTGCGCGCGTATCATTCAGTTCAATACTTTTAATGCCTACTTTCTGATTCTTGAGATCGATAGCATCCATCTCTACCAAAAACTTACCCAGGTTTACCTTGCTCTGCATCTCTTTGGTGCGGTAATCCACGTTGATCTTAGATACGTCTATAGTACCCAGGTTCAAGGTCATGTTCATGGGTTGGGTAGCGGTATCAACAGTTGCAGCCTCGGCAATGGATGAGCCAACCGGCGTTTGGATAATGCGTGCATTCACATCCGAAAGGTTTATTTTCGGGATAGTGAACTTCATTTTATCCATGTCAAAATCTTTGATGCGGGTATCAAAGTGGCCAAGCAAAAATTTAACATCATTGCCTGTGATAACATCTTTATAAGTAACGTTAATACGATCAAGGATAATCTTATCCAGCGAAAACTTCATGGTTGAAGTGGTATCGGTAGGCTTCGGTTCCTTTTTTTGTTCGCCGGCAAAGGCTCTAATAATGTAATCGAAGTTAAAAGTGCTGTCGGCACCACGGCTTACTTTGGCAGTAATGCCTTGCAGGTTAATTTCATTTACCTCAACTTTACTGTCAAGCAGTTTTAGCAAACTGATGTCAACTTTTAGTTTGTCGCCGGCAATTAAGGTGTCGCGTTTCTGGTCTTCAAAGTAAACATCTTCTAATACCAGTAGTTTAGGCAGGCCGAGAGTAATGTGGCCAATTTCGACTTTGGTGTGTATTTTTCCTTCTAAAAAGTTTACCGCTTTATTTTTAGCAAACTGTTGTACGGCGGGAACTTGTATCAAAACGAATACAAGTAGCACCAGAAAAATGACACTCGCAATTATCCAAAGTATGGTTTTTAAAGCTATACGTCCAAATTTTTCCAATTTATGTAAGTTTTCGCAGGGTGAAGAATAGAGTTGTATTTGATATATACAAACCGTGTGCCTCCGGCTTGTCAAGGGCGATTAAATGCCGTTTGTAACTCAAAACTTACAAGTGCCCAAAATGTTTTCCTCTAACAATTGAGGTGTGGTGCATAAGGCCGGTTTGCAAGAATTAGCTGTCAGTTTTTGTAAAATATATAAACGCCTGATAACAAGACCGGCTCTTAAAAGAGCTGTGTAATATGACATAAATAAAAGTCTTGACTCTTGTTTCTTGCCTCATGGCTCTTTTCTTTTTCGTAAATTTGTAATGCTGAAACGGATTTAGATATGCCAGATTTTTCTCACTTACACGTACACACCCAGTTTTCTTTACTTGATGGCGCTGCCGATATTTCCAAGCTGTATAAAAAAGCAGCTTCGGATGGTATGAAGGCCCTCGCCATTACCGACCATGGCAACATGTTTGGTGTGTTTAAATTTGTGGCTGAGGCTGCCAAGCACAATGTAAAACCCATTGTAGGCTGCGAATTTTACGTGGTGGAAGACCGGCATAAAAAGCAATTCACTAAAGAGAAAAAGGACGTTCGTCATCACCAACTATTCCTGGCTAAAAATGCGGAGGGCTATCGTAATCTCATCAAACTTTGCTCATATGGATATATGGAAGGTTTGTACAGTAAGTGGCCCCGTATTGATAAGGAACTGATTTTAAAACATCATAAAGGTTTAATTGCTACCTCTTGCTGTATTGGTGCATCCGTACCACAGGCTATCCTTAAAAAAGGCGAGGAAGAGGCCGAGCAGGAATTTAAATGGTGGCTGGATATATTTGGTGAGGATTACTACATCGAGTTGCAGCGCCACGCAATTCCAGAGCAGGAGATTATTAATAATGTACTGCTTAAATTCGCTAAAAAGCATAACGTTAAAATCATCTGCTCTAATGATTCGCACTACGTGGATCAGCAAGATGCCAATGCGCATGATATTCTGCTGTGTGTAAACACCGGCGATATGCAAAGCACGCCTATTGCTACCGACGAGGAAGGTGGTAAAGGCTATCGATTTGGTTTTCCGAACGACCAGTTTTATTTCAAAACCCAGGCCGAAATGGGGCAGCTGTTTCATGACCTGCCCGAATCATTAGATAACACCAACGAAATTGTAGATAAGGTAGACGTGCTGAAGCTGAAGCGCGACATCATGCTGCCCAACTTCCCGATACCGCAGGAGTTTAAAATACACCAGGGTGCGGAGGCGGAGAACCTAAACCAGTGGGAGTACCTAAAACACTTAACTTTTACCGGCGCTAAAGAGCGGTATAAAGAAATTACGCCCGATGTGCAGGAGCGGCTCGATTTTGAGCTGTTTACTATCAAAACCATGGGGTTTGCAGGTTACTTCCTTATCGTATCGGACTTTATTAAAGCCGGGCGTGATCTGGGCGTGTTTATCGGGCCGGGCCGTGGTTCGGCAGCCGGCTCGGCTGTGGCCTATTGTATTGGTATCACCAATATCGATCCTATTAAATATAACTTGCTGTTCGAGAGGTTTTTGAATCCCGACCGTAAGTCGATGCCCGATATTGATACGGATTTTGACGATGCCGGCCGTCAGCGCGTAATTGATTACGTGGTAGATAAGTATGGCAAAAATCAGGTTGCGCAAATCATTACCTATGGTTCTATGGCTGCCCGTACCAGTATACAGGACGTGGGCCGTGTGTTGGATATGCCGCTATCGGAAGTGAATGCCATGAAAAAGCTGGTGCCCGATACATTAGGTATCACACTTAAACAGGCTATTGAACAGGTTCCCGAACTGCAAGACATTAAAAACGGTAGTGATCTGCGCGGTACCGTACTTCGCGAGGCCGAAAAGCTGGAAGGTTCGGTACGGAATACCGGCGTGCATGCCGCGGGTTTAATTATTGCACCGGATGACCTGACCAACATTGTACCGGTAGCTACCGCCAAGGACTCTGACCTGCTGGTAACCCAGTACGATGGCCGTGTAATTGAGGATGCTGGCGTTATTAAGATGGACTTTTTGGGTTTAAAAACCCTGACCATTATTAAGGATGCCTTGCGCATGATTAAGCAAAATCATGGCATCGAGATAGATATTGATTATATACCGCTCGACGATCAGAAAACGTACGAGCTATACCAGCGTGGCGATACCAACGGTACATTCCAGTTTGAAAGTGACGGTATGCAAATGTACCTGCGCGAACTAAAACCCGATAAGTTTGAGGATTTGATTGCCATGAACGCGCTTTACCGCCCGGGGCCGCTCGAGTACATCCCGAACTTTATCAAGCGTAAGCATGGTTTGGAACCTATCACCTACGATTTGGCTGATATGGAGGAGTACCTGGGAGAAACCTATGGTATTACCGTATATCAGGAACAGGTGATGCTTTTATCCCAAAAGCTGGCAGGCTTTAGTAAAGGCGATGCCGACGTGCTGCGTAAAGCAATGGGTAAAAAGCAAATTGAGGTACTGAACAAAATGGAGTCGCAGTTTGTGGAAGGCGCTACGGCTAAAGGCCACGCTAAAGACAAGCTGACCAAAATTTGGAACGACTGGAAAGCCTTTGCGCAGTACGCATTTAACAAATCGCATTCTACCTGTTATGCATTCGTAGCTTACCAAACGGCCTATCTAAAAGCTCATTATCCATCCGAATACATGGCTGCGGTGTTGAATAACCAGAACAGCATCGAGAAAATCTCTTTCTTTATGGAAGAAACCCGACGCATGGGTATCAATGTGCTTGGGCCCGATGTAAACGAATCGGATATGGCATTCTCTGTAAATAAGCAGGGGCATGTGCGTTTTGGTTTAACCGGTGTAAAAGGTGTTGGTGAAAAAGCAATAGAAAGTATTATTGACGAGCGCCGGGAGCGTGGTCCGTATAAATCGGTATATGATTTTGCGCAGCGCAGTAACCCGCGCAACGTAAATAAAAAAGCATACGAAAACTTAGTGTATAGCGGGGCTTTCGACAGTTTCGGACACAGGCGCGCTCAGTTTTTTGCCAAGACGGAAAATGGCTTGCTAACCGGTATTGAGCGCTTAACTAAGTATTCTAACGACTATCAAAATACCCAAAGCTCATCACAGGCTTCCTTATTTGGCAGTTCGGTAGCAGCTTATATTCCAGAGCCGGCCATGCCTGAGGTGGAAGAGTGGCCGCTGATTGAAAAGCTGAAGTACGAGAAGGATGTGATTGGTATTTACCTTACCGGTCACCCATTGGATAACTATAAGCTGGAGTTAGAGAAATACTGCCAGTGCAGGGTATCTGACTTAAAAATACTGGTTGCTATGCGTAGCGGTGAGGCGAAGGAAGATACTGTTGAACGCTTTAACCAGCTACGCCGGATGGGTGAGCTGAGCATAGGCGGATTAATGGCCAACGTACAGCATAAAATGACCAAAACGGGTAAGCCTTTTGGTACCTTTATATTAGAAGATTATAACGACTCTTATGAGTTTGCACTGTTTGGTGATGATTACATCAAGTTCCGCAATTTGCTGGGCGACGGTTATTTTGTTCAGCTAAAAGGTAATGTTGAGGAAAAGTACCGCCAGAAAGATAACTGGGATTTGCGCTTGTCGGCTATCAACCTGCTGTCAGAAATGCGCGATAAGTTTACCAAGTCGCTCACCGTTTGCCTGCACTTGCATAACCTGAATGAGCAGATGTTGCAAAGCCTGCAGCAAGTGGTAAACAAGAACAACGAAAAGTATGCTAACCGTAACTGCGCCCTGCGCTTTATGATTAAAGACAGCGAGGATAAATTATTTATCGACCTGCCGTCTAAAAACTTTAAAGTAAACCCGAGCGACGATTTGCTGGAAGAGATTTTAAATTTAACTAATGTGCCGCCGGTGCTGAAGTAATTCAACTGGTATTGTACCTGCTTTCATCAAATTTTAAACTTAATTATGGAAGCAGGTACAATAATAATCCAACCTGCTAATAAGTTATACCGAGTCTGGTACATCTTTAGGTGTGGCCAATCTACCCGCTCCCTGTAGGTTGTGTGGTAGCAGTAGCAGATAGCTTTCAGGCGATGGGGTGATTTTTTTTGTAGAAGTGCTTTGATACATGCTGCCCTGAAAGTAAGGGTTTTTGGATAACAGTAACCCGACGATCATCCAATAAAAAGCCATTACTGGTATGTATAGTATGGCCCCGTCAGACCATGACAGGATCAAATACATCAGCAAGCCATGAAATAAAGCCTTTTTTACCGGTGAATTCTTATAGCGAATCAGTTTGGTAACGTATAAAAATAGCGGCGTAAGCATAGCTGTCAAAAACAACAACAGTCCCACAACGCCAAATTCGGCCAGTACAGATATGTAAATGATTTCGGCAATGAGCCGGAACTTTTTGCTGCTGATCAGCTCAATTTTGTGGAGTGATGTGAATTGCGTAGTTCTGCCACCTAAGTTTTTATCGAACAAAAAGCTGGCGTCCGAATTCATGAAGGCAAGCATATAAAAAATACCTACACTCAGCACAACAACCGATACAGCCAGCATGCCAATGGTTTTAATATTGAGCTTTTTATTGAAAAGCCGCAGAACCTGAAACAGAATAATGCCTATCCAAACCGTGCGCGAGAGGGTTAAGATAAGGGATAGGTATACTACTGCTTTCTTCAAAATGTTCTTTTCAAGCTGGTCAAACAATGGTAAAAGCATCAGTACAGATATGCCGTAAATGTTGCCGTTGTTGTAGGTGGAAATCAGCTTGAACATAGACCCCCGGTTAATGTATTTGTTTTCCAGCTGGCCTACATCGTCGGCATTTACCGTTAGGTAAGGTATTTCAATAAACTGTTTGGTGTGCAGCTTAATGAAAAACAGGATAATGCCATAAGCGGCCACAAATAATATTGCATTTTTAATTACTCTAAAAGTATAATGCAAGTCAATCCGGTCTAAATATCCGCCTGTATTAAGCAAGAAAAACATAGGCATAAATATAAAGCTGGTAAGCAGCGCCATATAAAAGCCCGGATTAGCTATCCCATTAGACGGAAACACAACCAGGCAGTAAAGCTGAAATGGCACAATAGCGCCAAAAGCGATCATCCGGATTTTGGATATATTGATGCGGGGTGAAACCAACGTACGTATACAAATCAGAAAAAAAGTAATAGCAAGCAGCACGTACCCCCAAGTTATAGGTACTTCGTCTATCTTGAAACCACCCTTTGGAAAGGCGATTAAGAATAGTACAAGCAGGTAGATGTAGATTTTTTTGCCTAAGCTCACTTACATTACTGACTTTATTGCTCTCAATCTGATGGCTACTCCCTAAGTATATAATTGCTCTCTGCTAAAATTGCCTTGTTGATTAAAGAGCTAAAAATTTAACATGGATGTAATAAAAATAACTTTAGAATGATGTATTTATTGCTCTAAATTTATTGAACTGTATAACCAGCTAACAGACAAAATGTTAGAACAGGCCTGTTTTTTTACTCGGCTTAAAAATTTAACCTTAACGTTATACACAGATTAAGCCGGACTGGTATTTTGCATTAAAAGACAGGTTGATGGATAAAATACGGGTCGTTTTTTTTGCTGACGTTTTGGTTGAGAACTTTGATGGCGCTACACGCACCATGTTTCAGCTCATTAAGCGCATTCCACGCCATCGCTTCGAGTTTTTATTTGTGTGCGGTGCAGGGCCCGACAAGTTGTATAGCTTTGAGTGTCTACAGATTCCGGCTGTAAAGCTGCCGGCAAACATCACTTATAAGATAGCCTTACCGCAATTGGCCGCTCAAGAGTTATCTCAAAAGCTACAGGAATTTAAGCCGGATGTAGTTCATATCGCAACGCCATCTTTATTAGGCGCCTTTGCCATACAATTTGCTAATCAGCAGCGTTTGCCGGTTATATCCATTCACCATACCCATTACACGTTCTATGTGGATTATTATTCGAAATGGATGCCGTTCCTGATAGGTTGGGTAAAGCCTAAAGCAGCGGCTCTCAAAAAAGAGTTTTATGATCGCTGCAATATGTTGTATGTACCGGCTAAAAATACAGCGCAGCACCTACAGCAATTGGGTGTAAAGGCTACCCAAATCAAAATATGGAAACGTGGTGTAGATACTCTGCTGTTTTCGCCGCGTAAACGTAACCGGGGCTTAATGCAGTACCTTACCGGTAATAATAACCCTAATGTGTTATTTACAGGTCGCTTAACTTGCGAAAAAGATCTGGAAATATTGTTTAGTATTTATGATGACCTGCAGGATTGTGAAACGGCCTGTAACCTGATTATTGCAGGAGATGGAATAAACAGAAAGCTGTATCAGAAGCGTATGAAAAATGCCGTATTTACTGGTAAGCTGGAGCATAATTTACTGGCCGAACTTTACGCTTCGGTAGATGTGTTTGTGTCAACCGCTGTCTCCGAAAATGATGGCGATGCTGTGTTGGAAGCTATGGCCTCGGGGCTGCCTTGCGTAATTGCTGATGGAGGATGTGCTGCTGATTTGATTGAAGATGGTGTGAATGGCTTTAAATGCCAACCTAATAACGCAGCAGATTACCTGGAAAGGATCAATCTGCTGCTCGCTGATGATATGCTATATGATCGTATAAGGCGTAAGGCGCATAGTTATAGCAAGCAACTGGATTGGATGCAACTGGCCGAAGTTTATTTTGAAGATATCAGCCAGTTAGCAGCTGGCAGTGTGTGCACCGAAAGGTATGCTATGTTGTTTCTGCCCGGCAAAACCGGTTAGGGCACTTTGACTGGTAAAGTGAGGTCACATTGTCAGAGGTTTATTTAATTGAGCGCATCCCGTAATTAAATTGTCAGAATGTCACGCGGGCACTTGTGGCAAGCAATTTGATTATTATATATTTGTTAATACAAATTAAAAATAAAAATCATGGCTTTAGAAATTACCGATGCTAACTTTGAGGAGTTGGTATTAAAATCAGATAAACCAGTATTAGTTGACTTCTGGGCTGAATGGTGCGGTCCGTGTCGCATGGTTGGCCCTGTGGTTGAAGAACTTGCAAAAGAGTATGACGGTCAAGCCGTAGTAGGTAAAGTAAACGTGGATAACAATCCCGGTATTTCTATGAAGTTTGGTATTCGCAATATTCCTGCTTTATTGTTCTTTAAAGACGGACAAATTGTAGACAAACAAATTGGTGCAGTGCCAAAATCAGTGTTAGCTGATAAATTAGTTAAACAACTGGCTTAAGCATTCCATTAAATCAATATAAAAAAAGCGTTACTCTTAACAGTAACGCTTTTTTTATTACTTTAAACCGATGGCTGATTTAAATACCAATCAGGAAATAAGACAGCTGGCTAATTTAGAACTGCTGGCCAGACAGGTGGTTGAAGGTTTTATTACCGGCTTGCATCAAAGCCCTTTTCATGGCTTTTCTGTAGAGTTTGCAGAACACCGGTTGTACAACAGCGGCGAATCGGTTAAGAACATTGACTGGAAGCTGTTTGCCAAAACAGATAAATTATTCGTCAAGCAGTTTGAAGAAGAAACTAATTTACGCTGTTATCTGCTGCTGGATACCTCATCATCTATGAACTATCCGCAAAAGGGTCTGAGTAAGCTACAGTTTTCAGTTTATGCCATTGCCTCGCTGATGTATCTGTTCAAAAAGCAGCGCGATGCTTTCGGGTTGTGCCTGTTTTCAGATAGAGTGGATTGGCTAAGCCCAGCCCGTTCTACTACCAGCCACATGTTTTACTTGTTTGCCGAACTCGAAAAGGCATACCGTCAACCCCGCACAAATACCCAAACTAACCTGACGGATGTTATTCATCACATAGCCGAAGAAGTGCATCAGCGCTCCATGATTATCATTTTTAGTGATATGCTCGAAAATAGCCTGAGCGCCGAAAAGGCACAGGCTTTATTTGCTGCCCTACAGCACCTAAAGTACAATAAGCACGAGGTAATCCTATTTAATGTGAACGACCAGCAACACGAGGTTGATTTTGGCTTTGATAACCGTCCGCATCATTTTGTGGATATAGAAACCGGCGAAGAAATTAAAGTACATCCCAACCGTGTACGCGAAAGTTACCAGGCGGCTATGCAGCAATACCGTCACGATCTTACATTAAAGTGCGCACAATACCAAGTCGATTTAGTGGATGCTCATATCCATGCCGGTTATAATGAGTTGCTGAAAGCCTATCTGGTAAAACGAAATAAAATGATTTAGCAACAAACAGTTAATGGCGGTCTTGTAGTTTTACAAATAACAAAACTTAATATATTCTTAATTGTGTTGATAAGGCAAAATCAGCAATACAGAAAATGCAGATGCTAAACGGCTGTTACTTGTTAAGCAGGCCAGCCGTCCATTAATTGAACAACTATAAATTCTACTATGAGACTTTCTATCGAGCGTAAAGCTATTAGAGTAAATCCCGATGCTAAGCGTGTTATTGCCCGGTTCTTTTTTAATGGAAGCGAGCGGGCAAAAGGAGTAATTCAGCAGGTAATGGAGCTGGATGAAGATAAAGTTTTTGGCCTGATTTCTCCTTTGTTGCAGGAGTACTCAAGCCGCCACCGCAACATTACCCGTGTACTTAACCGTCATTGCAGCAAGCTGAGTGATGTGTTCAAAGAATTGAACATAGAATACGATGCACTGTCTACCTATCGCAAATTGTTGATCGGTTCCTATTTTACGCATGAGTATTCTATTGAATCGGCCGCGTTTTTTAACCCGTCAATTATAGACGATCCCGATCAAAACGATTTGGAGGACGGCGAGCGCCGTGTTATTATCAGTTTCAGGGCCGTAGGTGAGGGGCACATCTCATCTATCACCTTCCGCAGAGCATTGATAGATAAGAACAATGATATTACCGTATTACCGGCAGGTAACTATATTGATGAAGCCGAAATAGTACGCAACGCGGTTTATAATAAGCAGCTGTTTTTTGATAAGGCGATTACTACCCAAATAAATGTAGACGTATTGCGCGAGTTGGAAGGAAAGCTGGATGAACGATTTGAGTATACCACCTTACGCCGCTTGATAACCGATTCGCAGAAGTTACAGGAAAACGACTTGCTTAAACTGGAGTATGATAAAATACTTTGGCTGGCCGACTCTTATTATGAAATTGTTTTTTCGCTGGATACCGATATATCCGACCGGGTTATTTTCCCTATCTCGGAGTATGAGCGTAAAGGTATTGAGGATGCCCGTTTTGTAAAGTTTACCAATGATGACGGCAGCTCTGTATACTACGCCACCTATACTGCTTACGATGGTGCACTCATTATGCCTAAGCTGTTGCAAACCACCGATTTTATCAACTTCCGGATAATGCCATTGTATGGCGCAGGGGCACAAAATAAAAACCTGGCCCTGTTTCCACGCAAAATCAATGGCAAGTTTGCCATGATATCCCGCATTGATGGTTGGAACAACTATATCATGTATTCCGATAAAATCAATATATGGGAAAAGCCTGAACGGTTACAACAGCCGAAATTTCCCTGGGAGTTTGTACAGATTGGCAACTGTGGCTCGCCTATTGAAACGGAAGAAGGCTGGCTGGTAATTACCCACGGTGTTGGCCCGATGCGTAAATATGTACTGGGTGCAAGTTTGCTAAAACTGGATGACCCTGCTGTGGAGATTGGCCGTTTAAAAGAACCTTTGCTTTCTCCAAACAGTGATGAGCGTGAGGGCTATGTACCTAACGTTATTTATTCCTGCGGTTCATTTGTTCATAACGGGAAACTAATTATCCCATATGGCTTGTCCGATTATTCAACCTCATTTGCTGAAGTAGATCTAAAAACTTTGCTAAACAGATTGAAGGAAGATGGTTTATAGGCAAGAATAACACAAAGAAAAGGTCCGGCTAAGTAGCCGGACCTTTTCTTTTATAAAAAAGCAAATATTTACCTGTTTAATATCTGTTGATAAAGCGCATAATAATCATCCACCATCTTTTCTGTCGAAAATTGTGAGCTGGCCCATTGATGACATTCATTACGGGCGATGGTTGCAAGCTGGTTAACCGCTTCAACAGCTTCCTCCACATTGTGAACTAAAAAGCCGGTTTGTTGGTCTTTAATTAATTCCGGCATCGATCCGCGGTTGAATGCGATTACCGGTGTACCGCAAAGCATCGCCTCAGCTACACTCATGCCAAAAGGCTCGTTAAAGTTAATAGGGTGCAATAGTGCCGCTGCGTTACCTAATAGCTCGTTCCGTTGCTCGGGGCCGGCATGGCCAACATAAACGATTTGTTCACCGTCAATATAAGGTTCTACCTTTTCCCGGTAATAGTTTTCATCCTGAATAATACCCGCCATCAATAAACGGCGCTTGCTTTTACGCGCTATCTCAATGGCTTCGGCAGCGCCTTTGTCATGATGTATGCGGCCAAAGAATAGCAGGTAGTCATCCGGCTGATTATTGAATGCAAAGTCAGCCGTGTTTAGTCCATTATAAACCGTACCTGAGTAATCCAGTTCAGCATTACGGTCGGCATTACTGATGGATACATAGTGTGTGCCGGCATTATACTTTTTATACACAGGTATAATGCACGGCGATGAAAATCCATGTATGGTGGTAATAACCGGTGTAGCAATCAGCCCCGAATAAGTAAGCGGTAAAAAGTCGAAGTTGTTGTGTATCAAATCAAACTCCCCCGCCTTTTCCATTACGTTGCTGATGTGCAAACATTCCAACACTTTGGCATCCTGCGTGCGGTCTTCCTCATAACCGGTAGCACAAACGGCATCCAGCTTGCCTGCGGTAATAGAATCGCCGGTGGCAAACAGGGTTACATCAACACCCTTTTTTATAAGTCTTTCAGCAATGTTACTGGCTACCTGCTCCCAGGGCCCATAATGCCTGGGCGGCGTGCGCCAGGCAACCGGTGCTAATACGGCAACTTTCATTTAGCACACCTCACAGTTTTTCTTATCGTACTTTTTGTACTCATACTCCAGCTCAAAGGCTTTCAATACAGTAAGGTGCGATATTAGGTACGCCAAAGTACTTTCGGCACCTTGATTACGGTTAATACCGGTTGGCAGCAAGCCGTCGCAGCAGCCTTTGGTTTCATGATCGTAAAGCGGAGCACGTAAGGTATTCTCACCCAGGAACCATTTATAGCTCAGGAACATTTTTTCGATATATTCCGGCTCGCGCAGGGTATGGTAGGCCTGGAAGTACATCAGTACCATGGCCATGGTTTCAATAGCTTGCTGATCGAAAGTAGGGAAGGTGCCGCCACGGTAATACCAGCCATCATTACCTACGGGGCTTAAATAACCGTTAGATAGGGTAAGCTTGTCTAAGAATGACATGCTCTCCATGGCAATTCGTTTTACTTTCTCATCCCCGGTTATTTCGCATGAGTGCAATAAGGCTAACGGTAAAATGGCGTTATCGTACGTCATACCTTCTTCAAACCACTGCCAGTCAGGAGATGCAGTTTTTTCATAAGCTTCAACCAATGGGGTAGTTAACCTGATCAGTTCACTCACCATGCCATCGTCAGTCGGGTAAACTTTAAGATAATGGCATATACCAATAATGGTGTTAGCCATACCGCGAAGGTGAACCAGCGATTTAAAATGCCCGAACGAGCGATGGAATAACTCCAATGCAAACTCTCGGTAAGAGTTGCTGGCTGCACAGCCAATAAGGTAACCCAATGCCCATATCGTACGACCGAACGAATCTTCCGAACCGATATCATCCAGATACCGGCGGTCAAAGCTCAGGAAATTACGGAAGTTACCATCATCCGTTTGCATGTAGTGGATATAGCTTAAGTATACCGGCAGCAGTTCAAAAGCCTCATTGCTCTTGTTGCGCTGGTAAGCCATCAAGGCCATAATTAATGCCCGTGCATTGTCATCCAGGCAGTAACCCTCTTTCAGGTTCGGGATGCCGTATTTAGCATGTTGTACTATGCCCGTACCATCGGTAAGGCGCAGTACATGGGTAAGGCTAAAATTGGGCATAATTTCGGGGTCAACAATGCTGTTACGCAGTATCTTGTCCCTGAAATCGTGGCGCAGGCAGGCTTCCTGCGCTATCTGGATGTATTGTGCTCCTGTTTTAGGCCAGCGTAAATGCAAACCATATTCATAAGCATTTTTCTTGATCTGCGCTAATTCGGCTTCGTCGCCTAATAGTTCGTTTATCACATCAGCCAAAGCATCGCTGTCTTTAAAATCAAAAAGGCGGCCGCGGTTCTCATCCAGCAGTTCGGTAGCGTGCCAGTAGGGGGTTGAAACCACCGCCGAACCTGCACCTACGGCATACGATAAGGTACCACTGGTAATTTGCGCCTCGTTATGGTAAGGTGTAACATATAAGGTAGCCGCAGACAGGTAGTTCATCAATTCTTCTTCAGAAACGAATTTGTTGATGAAGGTTAAATGGTTAGATACCTTAAGTTGCGCAGCCAATGATTTTAAGTAATCACGGTACTCTTCGCCCGAGTGTTTCACTACGCCGGGGTGGGTGTTGCCCAGCACCACGTACATTACATCGGGGTGCTGGGCAACAATTTTAGGCAGGGCTTTTACTACGGTTTCCAGCCCTTTATTACGGCTTATTAAACCGAAGGTAAGCATTACGCGGCGATCTTTAAATGCGCTCAGGTTACGTAGCGGGTTCTCTTTTGGCGCTTCCAAATCCGGCACACCATGTTCTATGATCTGTATTTTCTCTGCCGGAATTTCATAAATTTCAGTCAGAAATTCTACCGCGCGTTTGCTCATCACCACAATTTTAGCCGATTGTTCGGCTATTTCACGGGTGATGATTTTTTGGATATAGCTGGGGTCTTTAAGTACGGTATGTAAAATAGAAATCAGCGGTTTTTCGAGGCGATTAAGTAAGGGCAATACATAAATGCCGCTTTCGCCACCATAAATCCCAAACTCGTGCTCCATAATGCACACATCCACATCGCTGGTATTGATGTAATTAGCCGCGTGGATATAATCTTTCTGGTGATCTTGCCTGATTATATATTTTACTTCTTCAGGATATTCGTACTCCTGCAAGTCTTTTGAATCGTTAACGGCAACCACATAGCCGCCTTGCAATAATGATTTCCGTTCAGGAAAGTTAGCATTTATTGCACGCATCAGGTTTTGATTAAACGTGGCAATTCCGCACTCGCGTGGGGGATAGGTTGAGATGTAGGCTACTTTCATATCTTTAAGCGTATCGTATTAAAAAATGTGCTGAGTGTACTGAAAATGCTATGTATACTTATGCGCCCCGGCTTCAGTATGACTTGAAAAGAGGGCAATTATATATAGCTGATAAGAAAAAAGGAGGCTAAACGCACAAATTTACCGCCCCGGTACTACTGCTTGCACAAATTATACCAATATAAATAATAACGAAGAAATTGCAGGATTAAGGCCTTGTTGATGAAATTAATTAAAAATTAATGCACTCCTGGTACACAATTATTAATTTAAGTGATGCAGAAAGTACAACATCAAGAATATAGAAGGCATGTCCAATACCAGTGTTGTGCAAGTATAAGTATGTGCTTGCACAACACTGGCATTAGAATATAAGTAGGTTTGATGTTAGTTAGTATAAAATCGAATAGATTCTAATATAATATCGCAGGCTTTTTCAATTTCTGCGGGCGTGATGATAAGTGGTGGGGCAATGCGCATCGAGTTGCTGCAGTGTAAAAACCAGTCCGTAATAATGCCGTTCTCAATACAACGGTCGATGATCTTTTTATTCAACTCAAAGCTTTCCAGTTCTATAGCCATCATCAGGCCTTTGCCTCTGATCTGCTTAATAGCCGGATGTATAAGGAGATGTTTAAATATGGCCTCTTTTTCGGCAACCTGGCTTACCAGGTTTTCTTTTAGTAAAAACTCCAATGATGCCAAACCCGAGGCGCAGCAAACCGGATGCCCGCCGAAGGTGGTGATATGACCTAATATAGGGTTATCTTTAAGTGCACCCATTATTTGGCTTGACGCAACGAAAGCACCAAGCGGCATTCCGCCACCCAAGGCTTTTCCTAATACCAAAATATCAGGCTCTATGCCAAAATGCTCAAAAGCGAAAAGTTTACCCGTACGGCCAAAGGCTGTTTGGTTTTCATCCAGAATGAGCAGGGTGCCGGTTGCGGAACAACGCGCACGTAGTGCCTGCATGTAAGCTAAGTCGGGTACGCGGATACCGGCTTCGCCTTGTATGGTTTCTAAAATTACGCAGGCGGTTTCCTGTGTAATCAGCTCAAGGTCTCCAGTATGATTAAACCGGATAAATGAGGTACCTGGTAATAACGGCCTGTAGGCTTGCTTAAATTCCTCATTGCCCATCATGCTTAAAGCGCCGTGTGTGCTGCCGTGGTAGGAGTTGTAGCAGGCAATCATTTGGTGGCGACCTGTATAACGTTTGGCCAGTTTCAGGGCACCTTCAACCGCTTCTGCCCCTGAATTAGTGAAGTATACGGATTGAAGGCTGTCAGGCAGCAGGGATACCAGCTTTTCGGCAAAACGCACTTGCGGTGTCTGCACGTATTCGCCGTAAACCATCAGGTGCATATATTTATCTACCTGCTGTTTTATGGCATCGATAACATAAGGGTTGCTATGGCCAATGTTACTTACGCCTATACCCGATATCAGATCCATCGTGGCTTTACCGCCGGCATCATACATATATACACCTTCTGCCCGCTCAAATTCAAGCAGTAGCGGAAAATCGGTGGTTTGGGCATTGTTGGCTAAAAAAAGCTGGCGTAAGGTAAGCATGCTGCAAAAATAAAAAAGGCTTACCATTATCAGGTAAGCCTTTTGCAATATCATTTAGTATTGATCGGGTCGGGCATTGCGTTCGCCCAGTTGCCTGATCAGCTCATCGGTAAATTCACGTTCGCTTTTGAAAATCAGGCTTACTTTCTGAGGGGGCAGTATCTTTAAAAACTCTTGTGTATAGCGTCTTTTAATTTCTACCAGCTTTTCGTCGTAGTACATCTCCATCTTTACCTGATCGGCACCGTTAGTTTGCGCGCTCGAATTATTCAGGCGTTTTTTGCGACGAATCTCTGCAATCTCACTGTGGTACTGGCGGTATACCGGCCAAAATTTGGCACCTTCGCTATCACTTAGATTCAGTTTGTCTTTAACGTAGTTTTCCTTTACTGCATCCAGCTTTCTTACCGTACCGGTATTGGCTCTGTTTTCTCTGAACGATGCCGGCGGTACAAACTGGCTGAAACCCTCAAAGCCTGTGAACAGTAATATCGCGATTATAATATGTTTAATTCTCTTATCCATTTCCTTCTTATCTATTGCGCATCCAGGTTAGCCTTTAAGGCCTGTTTTAAACTGTTGGCATCTACTTCTGTACCAGCCGTTACTACCGTATGTTCAGAATCATAAGTATCGGTTTGTTGCTCCAGATAGTTTTCAATAGCACTGGCAGGTATTTCCGAAAGCTCTTTGTGCAGATAAGTACGATCATGCTCAGCTACCGGCCCCGATGTTTGTTTAATATAAATAGTTATGCCCACAATGAGTGCAAAGCAAGCCGCACTGGCATATTTTACAGCGGCCGATGATACCAGCCTGCGTATAATATTGCGGTTTGATGGTTGCATAACCACTATGCGGGCCTCCTGCTTTTCACTGGTCTGGCTCAGGATACTTTCGGTTAAATTATTAAAGTATCCGTCAGGAACGGCAAAAGCGTTATCGGCATTTACCATCTCTTCCAACTGTATGCGGCTGGTAATCTGATCCTGTAACTGCTCAAAATAACCATCCGGTATAGCGTACTCTGCATCATCAGGTTGCCCAGCCAGTTGCTCAATGCTTATGCGGCTCTGCAGGTTGCTGCTCAACTCTTCAAAGTAGCCCTGCGGTACACCAAAACCAGCGTCTTCAGTTGCCGGCGCTATCTCTTCGATAGCAATGCGGCTTTGTATCCGGTTGCTTAAATCCTCAAAATAGCCATCCGGTACAGCAAAGCCCTGCGGCTCATCGCCCAAAACTTCTTCAAGCGCAATGCGGCTTTGTACCTGGCTGCTTAAATCATCAAAATAATTCTGCGGAACGATAAAACCGTGGTTTGTACCGTCCTGCTTCAGCGCATCTAAGTGTACATACGATTGTAATCGCTGGGCTAATTCGTCAAAGTAACCGGCGGGTACCGTGAACGGGTTTCCTTGCGGAAACTGCTTCAGCAGCCCTTCTTCTTCCGGCCATTGCTTGTTTTCCATATCGATTTCCATGTCCCGTGTTAGATTAGTTTAAAACCAAAAGGTTTAATTAAAAAATGAAATTAATCTTTTGATAGTAAATATGCTTCTATCTTCTTGACAGCCAAGTGAAAAGAGGCTTTTAATGCTCCTACACTGGTGCCCAGCACTTCAGAAATTTCTTCATACTTCATATCATCAAAATATTTCATGTTAAAAACTAACCGCTGTTTTTCGGGCAGGGTAAGCAGCGCCTGCTGCAGTTTCATCTGCACCTTATCGCCGTTAAAGTAAGTTGAATCGGCCAATGATTCGGCCAGTTCATACGACACGTCATCCAGCGGTATGTTATTTTTCTGTTTCTTTTTATTCAGAAAAGTGATGCACTCGTTGGTTGCTATGCGGTACATCCAGGTGTACAGCTGTGCATCGTTGCGAAAGCCCGGCAGGTTCTTCCAGACTTTTACAAATATATCCTGTACCAAATCGTCAGCATCATCATGGTTAATCACCATGCGGCGTACATGCCAGTATATTTTCTGCTGGTATTTTTTCAGCAGTAAATTAAATGCTTCGTTCCGGGTTCTTTCGTTCTGGAACTTTTCCAGTATCTCCGTATCACTAACTTGTAATGACATTTATGATTCTTATATGTAAGATGAATTGTTAGCGCTTAGGTTTAATTGTGTATAACAAAAATGTTACTTTTACCTAAACCCAGCTAAAGTACTGATAAAATTCCGAATTATCTTTTAAGCCTTTAACAGGTCAAGTACTTGCTGCGATGCATTCTTGCTGTCTACTTTGCTGATGATCTTATTAACGATGCCATCAGGGCTAATGATAAATGTGGTACGGGCAGTACCCATATACTTTTTACCGTACATGTTTTTTTCAACCCAAACGCCGTAGCTGTTTACAATTTGTTGCTCATCATCGGCAATCAGGGTAAAGGGCAGGTTGTATTTGGTCACAAACTTTTTGTGCGATTTTTCATCATCTGTACTTACGCCAATCACCTCATAGCCTTCTGCCGCCAGCGATTGGTAGTTGTCCCTAAAGTCGCAAGCCTCAGCAGTGCAGCCGGGGGTGTCGTCTTTAGGGTAAAAGTACAGGATTACGGTTTTACCTAAATGGTCGGATAAGGATACGGTATTGCCGTTTTGATCCTTAGCTGTAAAATCAGGAGCTTTATCGCCTTCTTGTAGTGTAGCCATGTTTTTATCGGTTAAAATCTGCTTTGTAATGTGTGATGTTGTCTTTTTGATCGGTAGCGGTTACTTCTAACGTATGTTTACCGGGTTTAATGGTATCATCAAATATAAACTTTAAAATGCGGGTGCGGTAATCCTGTTGCAGTAATACCCACTGCCCGTCAATAGTAGCGCGGCAGCTTTTGATGCCCGACAGGTTATCGCTGACTTTCAAATTAATACTGCGTATACCGGCCATGTTGCTGCCATCATGAATGTTTAAAGGCGTAATTACGGGAGCTACAGTATCTATGCGGATAAAGAAATCGCCAAAGGTTGCAGGGCGAGCCTTAATGTAGCCATCCTGATAGATGCCACCTACCGAGCCTGATACCGCATTTACAATAACGGCTTTGTTAGCTAACTGGCCAATGCTGGCATCGGGCTTTATCCACAGATCATAATGATCATGTATTGGGGTTAGCCGGTTATGGATACGGTGTGTAGCTGAGTATGCACCGACTTTTTGGGGCAGTAAGCTATATTTGAAATCCAAGTCGTCGTATAAATTGCCAGCTGGTATCACCATTTTAACAGGTCCGTTATTGAACTCATTGCGTTGATTGTAACGGAACAAGGTGCCCGTGGTATTTACAACAGGGCGGTCTTTTTGTATGCCCGATTGTACTTTTAATTTCAATGACGAGGTGTTGCCGGCTGCATCCTTAAGCAGATATTCCACATCGTGTAACAGGGTGTCTTTAAAGCTGATAATGCCACGGTTTTCTGACTGTGGATATAAGGTGATCTGGCTGCCGGGCAAAATAAAGCATTTTTGTATCCATCGGCGGGCCAGTACAAACTGCGGGTAATCGATATAAGCATTAATGGCATGCGTTTGATCAAATGCAAAACGCTCCACATCAAAAGTATATACCGTGCGGCCATCGAGTTTCAATTCCAGCGAATAGATACCGTTGCGGTTGGCTGATGTACTGTTCATATCAATAGCCGTAATGCCAAAACCAATATCGCCGCTTAAAGATAGAGTTTGCGGATTGCTAAGCCGGTAATTGCCGGCAGCGCCGGTTACAGCCATAAACTGGCGCGGCGTGGTTTCACTAAACGGATGCCCGTTTAAATGATAAACAGCTATACTGCTAATGCTTGGTGGTACCTGATCGGGAATAGTTAAACCAAAAAGTTGTGGATTAATGGTCTCCTCAGTAAGTGAATCGCGGATTTCAAAATGCAGGTGCGGTCCGCCTGATGCGCCGGTATTGCCCGACCAGGCAATGGTTTGCCCCTTGGTTACCGGAAACTGAAATGGCTGCAACTTAAAATCTACCTCAAAGCTTTGATGCTGGTACTGGTAGTTACGCACAGCGGCAGCAAGTTCGGGTAACAGATGATCTAAGTGTGCATATACCGTAGTATAGCCATTTGGGTGAGTTAAATAAACCGCATTGCCAAAGCCGCCTACCTGTACACGCAGGCGCGATACATAGCCGTACATGGCCGCATGTACCGGGTAGCCAGTGCGCTGGTTGGTTCTAAAATCTAAACCCGAATGGAAGTGGTTGGGTCTTAACTCCCCAAATGAGCCGGCTGTGCTGGGTGGTAAATCCAGCGGATATTGAAACGCGCCGGCAGGATATTCTTTGCTTTGTATCCGGCCTTGCCCGCGTGAGTTGAGTACAAGGCATAAACATCCCAGTAACAGCGCACCTGCTTTTCTGATCATCTTTTTATTTTACGTAAAAGTCCAAAAGTTTTTGTCCTTCCAAGTAACCCTCTAAGCGGTCTCCTGTTTGCACGGCCGATACGCCTTCAGGCGTTCCGGTAAAAATCAAGTCGCCTTTTTTTAAGGTAATGTATTGAGATACAAAGGCAATAATGCGCTCAAAAGAAAATAATAAATCTTTGGTATTACCGTCCTGGCGGGTTTCGCCGTTAACATTCAGTTTTAAGTTCAGATTGTATAAATCGGTAAACTGGCTTTTAGGTAAAAAGTTGCTGATAGGGGCAGAGTGGTCAAAACCCTTTGCCAGTTCCCAGGGCAAGCCTTTTTCTTTATGACGGCTTTGAATATCGCGTGCAGTAAAATCGATGCCTAAGCCAATTTCTTCAAAATAATCGGCAGCAAATTTTTCGCTGATGTGTTTGCCTTCTTTGCTGATTTTTAACACCAGTTCAATTTCGTGATGTACATCCTGCGAAAAATCAGGCAGATAAAAAGGTTTGTTATCTTTTAGTAAAGCCGTGTCGGGCTTCATGAAAATAACGGGCGTAGTAGGTACAGGATTATTCAGTTCTTTGGCGTGCTCGGCGTAATTGCGGCCAATGGCAATAATTTTCATAGCAGTGGTTAAAGTAAAAACCAAAGCTAAAAATATTTTATCCGCTGCGGATAATTGCCCGGTAAAAATTGAGTTATAGTACGGTAATGCGTTTAATTACCGATTCGGTTCCTACCATCACCCTTACAAAGTAAAAGCCGCTGGTAAGCTTGTTAGTAAGGTAGTGCGTAAATTTCTGCTCACCCGGATCAACCCTTTGCGAAAACAGGGTAGCTACATTGTTGCCCAGCACATCCATAATTTTAATGGTAACGTTGGAGTTGCGCGAAACGGTATAACGCAGATTGATTTGATCAACCACCGGATTTGGAAAAACCTGCACATTGCTTAACAGTTTATCATCCTCCTGCTGTTTAGGCGGGGTGGTTTTAACTACGTAAGGCTTGAATGTAGGCAATGAGTTAACGGCTATACCATTCTTCAAAAAGCCCTTTTTTGCGTTTCTGGCTTTAAACAGGTAGCTGGTATCAGCAGTGGCATTTTGCAATACGGCAGAAAAGGCAAAGTTTATGGATATTGCTATCGCAACAATTGTTATCCATAAATAATTAAAAGTATATCTTTGCCTCATATATCCTGATTACCTGCAAAGGTATAAATAATGCTATAACCCAATGTAGAATTGTTTTTAATTAAAGTTTTTTTAACAAATTTTAACAAAAGTGAATTTAGCAGGTTATGCTAATAGCCTGTTGTTGAAAAAACAAGATAACGGCCGGTAAGGTTGTTTTACGGAAGTTCAAAGTTTTTTGATATTTTTTATTTTTCAAAGTGTCATCACATAACAAAGACCTGCAAAGGCTCACAGCAGCCGGGCTGCTCATCAGTCTGGGAATTATTTACGGCGATATTGGTACTTCGCCGCTGTACGTATTCAAAGCCATTGTTGGCGATTATCGTATCAACGAAACCCTGGTATTAGGTGGCGTATCCTGCATATTCTGGACGCTTACCCTGCAAACCACTATTAAATATGTAGCTATTACCCTGCAAGCCGATAACAAAGGCGAGGGGGGCATTTTCTCCTTGTTTTCACTGGTACGCAGGCGGGCCAGGTGGCTTATTGTTCCAGCTGTTATAGGCGGATGTGCGCTGCTGGCCGATGGTATCATTACACCGCCCATCACCATTTCATCGGCAATTGAGGGCTTGCATACTAAGTATCCCAACCTGCCAACCATGCAGGTGGTAATTGCGATAATTGCATTTTTATTCTTCATACAGCAGTTTGGTACCTCGCTGGTGGGTCGGGCTTTTGGGCCAATCATGTTTTTGTGGTTCACCATGATGGGGGTGCTGGGCATTATATTTATCGTCCAGATGCCGTCTATCATCAAGGCGCTGAATCCATATTATGCTTATGAGCTGCTTACCTCTGGTGAGGCTGGCCCAACGGCCTTCGCTGTGCTTGGCGCTGTGTTTTTGTGTACTACCGGTGCCGAGGCATTGTACTCTGATTTGGGCCACTGCGGTCGTAAAAACATTCGAGTAAGCTGGGTATATGTAAAAACATGCCTGATACTAAACTACCTGGGCCAGGCGGTTTGGCTGTTACAGCATAACGGTCAGAAACTCGATCTTAACCTGCTGAACCCTTTTTACCAGATTATGCCTCCCGGCTTTTTGATCTTCGGTATTGGTATTGCAACGGTGGCTGCGGTAATTGCCAGTCAGGCTTTGATCTCCGGTTCTTATACGTTAATTGCTGAGGCTGTTCGTTTAAACCTGTGGCCTAAGGTAAAAATCAACTATCCGTCACTGCAAAAAGGTCAGTTATACGTGCCAAGCATCAACTGGATACTATGTGCCGGCTGTATCGGCGTTGTACTGCTGTTTCAGCGTTCAGAAAGAATGGAGGCGGCTTATGGTTTAAGTATCACCATTGCCATGCTGATGACTACCATCCTGGTATCCAAATTCCTGAAACGCCGTAAGGTGCCCAACTATATCATAAGTTTGTTTTTAGTGGTTTATTTCCTGGTGGAAGGCATATTTTTATATGGAAACCTGGGCAAATTTGTTGAAGGCGGCTGGTTTACATTGAGTATTGGCTTTGTGCTGTTCGGCGTAATGTGGACCTGGCATACCGCCCGTAAAATTCGTAACCGTTACGTTAAGTTTGTTGAAATTGAGGATTACTACGACATTCTGAAGGAGTTGAGCGACGATGAATCGGTACCTAAGTACGCCTCTCAACTGGTATATCTTACCAGTGCTAACTTCAATTCGGAAATTGAATCGAAGATCATCTACTCTATTCTGCAAAAGCAACCTAAACGGGCCGACATTTACTGGCTGGTACACGTAGATGTAATGGACGAGCCCTATACCCGCGATTATGAGGTGGATGTACTGGTGCCTAACAAACTGATCCGTATTGATTTTAAACTTGGCTTTAGGGTAGGGCAGCAAATTAACCTGCTGTTCCGCAAGGTGGTTGAGGATATGGTTAAAAACGGTGAAGTTGATATTACCAGTAGATATGACTCACTAAATAAGCACAAAATTGTGGGCGACTTCCGTTTTGTGGTGATTGAAAAAGTGCTGTCGCGCTCGCATAACCTGTCTTTTTACGAACGTATGGTTATGGCCGCTTATACCCAACTTAAAAAGGTAAGTATATCAGAAGAGCGGGGCTTTGGACTCGATTTAAGCTTTGTAACCATTGAGAAGGTGCCGCTTATGCTGGCCGATCCCGAATCAGTGCAGATACGACGGATTGTTTAAATATAATGAATGCAATTATGGCGCTAAAACTTCAATTTAGCGCCATAGTTATTTATATAATACAGCAAAATTATGGATACCAATATTTTTAATTATTTCAACGACCTGCCTGTTAAAGAGATTGCGCCGGGCTACCTGGCTAAAATGATACATACAGGTACCAATACATTGAACTTTATTGATGTAAAAGCCGGTGCAGTATCAGCCATACACCAGCATATGCATCATCAATGTGCCTTTGTGCTGGAGGGGCAGTTTGAAATGACAGTGAACGGCGAATCGCAAATATTGGATAAGGGTATGTATGTAGTGATACCGCCTAACGTGCCGCATGGCGGCAAGGCTATAACCGATTGCAAACTGCTCGACGTGTTTACACCTGTGCGCGAAGATTACGCGGCGTTGTAAGTATGCTGTTGGTGTTTCTCTGAAAAAATCTTTGTAGGTGGGCTTAATGTTAAAAGAATAATTTCTTAACTTAAGCTCACCTTAATTAAACTAAACGAAGATGGAACACCAAGCAAACAACAATGTGAGCAGTCTGGGCTTTTATAGCGCCGATGGATTTTTTCAGAGTATTACTTCATTAACCACGCATAGTCTTGAATTTGTGAGCAAATCGCGACTGGAATTAGAGGATATGCTGCAGGAGAATATTTCGCTGGAGCGTTATGAGAAGTGTGCTATTATCAGGGATGAGTTGATTAAAAGAAGCAGCAAGTCAGGTGTTTAACGGCATTGCGTGTTTATAAATGAGTGGCGAAAAAAGTTCTGAAAAAATAAATATTGAAAACAAAAGGCAGGATTACTGTATTTAATCTGTAGTTAATAAATTAAATTGTAATCTTATGTCAACAACACAAAAATATGCGCTGATTACCGGTGCCACTTCCGGAATCGGTTATGAGCTGGCCAAAATATTCGCCAAAGAACAATACAACCTCATCCTGGTTTCACGCGATCAGCAAGAGCTGGATAAATGTGGTTCTGAACTAAAGCAGAACGGTATTGACGTGGTTACCATTTCCAAGGATTTGTTTAACCGCGAAGAAGCTTTTGCTGTTTATGACGAAGTAAAAGCCAAAGGATTGCAGGTAGATGTATTGGTGAACGATGCAGGCCAAGGCTATTACGGTCAGTTTAAAGATACCGAACTGGAGCGTGAGCTGGATATCATCCAACTGAATATCGGATCGCTGGTGATCCTGACCAAGTGCTTCCTTAAAGATATGGTGACACGTAATGAGGGTAAAATTTTGCAACTGGGCTCTATTGCCAGCCAAACCCCGGGTCCTTGGCAATCGGTATATCATGGCACCAAAGCCTTTGTGCTTTCATTCTCTGAAGCTATTCGCGAGGAGTTGAAAGATACCAATATTACCGTTACAGTACTGCAGCCAGGCGCTACTGATACGGATTTCTTTAACAAAGCCGAAATGCTGGACAGCAAGATTGTTCAGGATAAAAGCTCCCTGTCAAACCCTGCCGAAGTAGCGCAGGATGGCTATGATGCATTAATGGCCGGCGAAGATAAAGTAATATCCGGCTTTAAAAATAAAGCCATGATTGCCATGAGTAACGTTACACCAGAGCGTATGGTAGCTCATAATATGAATGAAATGCAAAAGCCGGTAGATAAAAGTGAATAATTAATTGCCGGACTAACGTAAACACCCCAAACCAGGCATTGCCGGTTTGGGGTGTTTTTATTTTGTATGGTTACCAATATTTCAATAATGTAAAGAGTATTAAAGCTGTTAGCTTTGCTGCCCCGATTGAAATATAGTATGATCATAACAAAAGCCCTTATAACGGACGTATCCGAGGTTGTAGCCTTGGTTAACAGCGCCTATCGTGGCGAAACCTCTAAGCAAGGCTGGACAAGTGAAAGCCACTTGCTGGAAGGTATCCGGATTGATGAAGCCGAGCTGACCAGTTATTTTGCCCACCCCGAAGTAACGATGCTGAAATATACCAATGAAGCAAACGAAATCATTGGCTTTGTATATCTCGAAAAAACGAAGAATAATAAACTTTACTTAGGCATGCTTACGGTAAAGCCAACGCTGCAAGCTGGCGGTATTGGCCGCCAATTGCTGGAAGCAGCAACTGCTTTTGCCCGTGAGATAGGGTGTACTGTAATTAAGATATCAGTTATCACCTCACGGCACGAACTTATTGCCTGGTACCAGCGCAGGGGCTTTGTTGCCACAGGGCAAACTATGCCGCTGGCAACACATAACAGCGTAGCTAAACAGCCGGTTGAGTTGATGATAATGGAGGAACAAGTAGTTTGAAAAAGGGCTTTTGTGTAGAAAGATTTTATCGTTTGTTTTTATAGAATTAACACTACATATTCTAAATTCGGATCACTAATTAAACTATTTGATGATCCGTAATAACCCAACTGTTTTGGCGCAGTTCCTTGCTGCCCGGAGTCAGTTTTATAATGAGCTGCAAACTATTGAAGACTCGTATTTGCTGAAACTTACAGAAGACCAGCCTGCAAAAAGCGCAGTAAATTTGATTGAATCAGTACAATGCCATCTCGACTTATCTACACTTCAACCCAAATTATATGTTTCGCGTACTTTAAATGAGTACTTGGTTGAGGCTTGTGTTAATGCACTTGATAAAGTTTTTTCAGAAAACGTTTTTAAACAAGCAGCGCAATCACTCCTGATTTGGACAACCTGATGCTGCAAACCGCATAAAAAGTTAAAGCCTGACTGTTAAGGTCAGGCTCTAACTTTGGCTACATATCAGTGTTGTTATGATCTGGTTTTTAACGCTTCATAAATTTCGGCAGTGAGCAGGCCGCTGCCGCCGCCATAGTGCTGTACAATGATTGTTTCGGGGCGATGATCGATAAAGTAGGCGCGCAGGTTGGCTTCTGATTCAGGCTCTATACCACTGCTGAGTAAAATAAGGTCAAATACCTCATGGCTAAATAGCTGTATAGCTTCTTTATCGGTTAGTGCGCCTACGCCTCGCCATTCAGGGTTGTTGTTCACTAACCTCACCACCGTTTGCAGTATCTGTTCGTGCCTGCCTACAATCAAAATATTTACCTGCCCCATCGCTCTAAATTAAAACTTCATTGGTACTTCCATCAGTAAAAACTCGGCATCACTTTCAGCAGTGATGTTAAGTTGATCTGTATGCCAAACACCAAAACCATCGCGGGTGTTTAGCTCCTGGCCGTTTATATTAATTTTGCCGTTTAAAACAAACGCATATACGCCGCTATTGGCGCCACCCTTTAAATTATATTGGGTACTTACGCCTGCATCAAACTTGCCCATGTGAAACCAGGCCTGCTGGTAAATCCATATGCCGTCATCATCTTTGCTGGGCGATAATATTTGTTGCAAGCGGTTGTGACGGTCTTGCAGATTAAGCGTAAGCTGGTCATAACGTGGTTCCACATTTTTACGATCCGGATAAATCCATATCTGTAAAAACTTAACCCGCTCGTTTTCATGCTTGTTTTTTTCGCTATGATAAATGCCGGTACCGGCGCTCATGGCCTGTATATCACCTTTTTTAATTACAGCTACGTTGCCCATGCTGTCCTGATGTTCCAGGTCGCCTTCCAATGGGATAGATATGATTTCCATATTATCGTGCGGGTGAGTTCCAAATCCCATCCCGCCGCTAACAATATCGTCATTCAGAACCCGTAACGCGCCAAAGTTCATGCGTTCGGGATTGTAATAGCTGGCGAAGCTAAATGTATGGTGGCTATCCAGCCAGCCATGATTGGCATGACCGCGGGTATCAGCTTTATGAAAAACAGTGTGTGCCATAGTCTTTAAGTTTTAGTTCTGCAAAACTACGCCACTGGCACTGCATGGAACTTAATGTAGGTTAAGAAATGATTTTATAGGTATGCTGCTAAGTTTTTCAAAGGATAATTAATTGAGTTGAACACCATAAACGGCCAGGCCGCCATAAATGGTGCCTACCCACTTTCGGTTCTTGCTGTCGAGGGCCATGCATTGTATGGGAGAATCTGTACCGGGAATGCGCAAGGGAGCGGTGTCCTTTGCGCCAATTAAACACAGTGCGTCACCGCCAATCCATACTTTAGTATTTTCCATCAATAGTGATTTAAAACCGCGTGCTTTTTCAGGGATGGTTAGCTCATTCCACTGCGTGCCGTTAAAGCGGATGACCGATTTTACGACAGTGCCTGCCAATGCAACCACCGGATGGTTTTCGTAGTCAATAACCAAGCCGTAAGGTAATGCCGATAAATAACCGAGTTGATCTAACCGGTAAGAAGTCCATTTGCCACCGGTGTATTTTTTAATTAGTCCAATAAAAGCCAAATCATTGAAAGTACCCAGCCACAAAGCGCCATCATGATCAACAGCCATGGATAGGATTACATCCGGGCCTTCAATGTGCTCCTGCTGTCCTTCCCTTATCTTAACTATACCATCATCCGTTGCAATCCATGTGGTATTGTGGCGGCTGTCATGAACAATGCATTTGATATTGCCATTGGTTAGCGCGCTGTTGGTTGTGGTATAAATTCGCCAGTCGGTACCGTTGTAGTGAGCTACGCCCTTATCTGTACCAATCCAAACGGAACCATCGTTTGCAACGGCCAGTGCCCGTATGTCTGCCGATGGTAGGCTGCTGTTGGTGGGCGTAAATAGGGTCCACTTGTTTCCCTTCAATTGTGCAAGGCCATTGGCAGTACCAATCCATTTGGTATCCTGCTTATCAATAGCAATGGCATTTACTTGTTCATTAGGTAAAGGGGAGTTGCTTGGATTGTAGATAGTCCAGAAGCCGGCTTCGGTAGATGTGTCAGGAGTTGGCACTTTAACTGGTGGATCAACTATAGAAATTTTGTCTTTTTTACAGCCCGCAACTGAAATCAAAGATAGAAGAATGAAAAAGGGATAAATGCATTTTATGGACATGGATAATGCTTAAGGTTACCATGATGACGCATTTAGGACTGTATGTGCTACAGGCTTTTGCAAAAAACTTATTCTTCCATCTCAAAAAAGGAGAATGAAGAGTGTCCGTACCTTCTTTGCTCCGTAAAGTTCGGATGGTTGCTCAAGTTCTGCAAGGATTGATGCTCAATGATGAGCAAACCGCCGGGCAGCAGCAAATTTTTGTCAAAGATGATTTTGGGCAGCTCGGGTATACGGCTCAGGTCGTAAGGCGGGTCGGCAAATATCAGGTCATATTGTTCGCTTTCCAGTTCCAGATACTTAAATACATCAGCCTTAAATGTGCTTATTTGAGTAAGCCCATGCTGGCGTGCGGTGTCTTTAAGATAGTTAACGCAATGGATGCTGCGGTCAACCGCTGTAATGCTTTCCGCAAAGCGCGATGCAAATTCCAGTGCAAGGTTGCCTGTGCCGCTAAACAGGTCGAGCACCTTAATACCTTCTAGCTCAATTTGGTTTTGCAGAATATTAAACAAAGCCTCCTTGGCCAGGTCGGTAGTAGGCCTAACGGGCAGGTTTTTAGGTGGGTTAAGCCGTAAGCCTTTTAAACGTCCGCCAATGATGCGCATAGGGTAAGGGCACTAAGAGCCAGCAACTGGTGTTTAGGTAAATGCTCAGGTATATCAATTACCTGAACTGAATTGATAGTGGCCGATTTGTAAAAATTGGCAAGGCGTTGCACATAAGCGTCCCCTTCATTTACAGAGCCGCTCAGGAGTACGTTTACATCAGCCGCAGTTAGGTTTAACTGCTCGGTTACAAATAGGGTATAGTAAGCTAATTCGTCTGCATTTGCACATTCAAACGTGTTAAAAAGCAGCAGTTTGCCTTGCCGAAAATAGACTAAATCGAACCTGTTTTCGTTTATATTTATATACAAATTGTACTCCGAAGGCTGGTTGCCGGCAATGGCCTGTATCCAGCCGGAAGCGCCAAAAAGTGTCTGTCCTAAATCAAACCGGGCGGCTGCCATGGTGCTGGTTTCATTCAATTTAAACACAATGTGATTCTCGGTATCCAGTGGTTGCGCAAACACGGTATCCTGTGGTTGTACGTCTAAAAAGCGAGCTACCTGGGCAACGGTCTCGGTTTTAAAAAGGGGTTGCGGTACAAGCGTAAACGCTGATGATTTAGCCCCGGAAAGAATACTTTGATAGGCGAAATTCAATACCTCCTGTACTTCGCCGGGTTGCGCAAGCTCGCTAAGCGGAGCCGGTTTTCGCCAAACCATTAATTTATGCTGATGTACAATGGCAAGTGAAAATTGTGCAGAACCGATCAATACCACCAGGGTGTAGTTATGCACCTGGGTATGGCTAAAGCCGGGGTCAATATAATGATATAAGGTATCGTCCATCAGTTGTGAACAAAAGTAAATATTTTTTCATTGTTTTGTTAAAGGCGTAAAGCCAATTTATACATGCCAGAAAACGAACAGATAAGTAAATCATTTAAACATCAGCCTACGGGGCAGCAGTTGGAGCTGTTTGGCAGGCTGCATACATTTTTACAAAACAACAGCGGCTACGAGTGTTTTTTGCTGAAAGGTTATGCCGGTACAGGCAAAACTACCGTAGTGAGTGCGCTGGTTAAGGCCTTACGCTCTTACGGCTTGAAATCGGTATTGTTGGCGCCTACGGGTCGTGCTGCCAAAGTAATAACGGCATATTCCGGGCGTAAAGCTTTTACTATTCATAAGCGTATTTACCGTAAAAAGTCGGCCATGAACATCGATGAGTCGTTTACCCTGTCGGTAAATACTGGCGAAAATACACTGTTTATTGTTGATGAGGCTTCCATGATATCAGACGACATCAGCGGAAACAATTATGAAACGCTGCTAAAAGATCTGATTGATTACGTATACAATTTCAAAAATTGCAAGCTCATGCTGGTGGGCGATACGGCTCAGCTGCCACCGGTGGGCTCTATGTTCAGTCCGGCGCTGGATGCTAAAATCTTGAAAGATCAATTTGGACTGGATGTGAATAGCTTTGAAATGACGGAGGTACTTCGTCAGCAAAAAAACTCCGGTATCTTATACAATGTAACCGGCGTGCGAGACATCATTCGTAAAGGAGAAGAAATGTATCCGCAAATCGTCACCAAGGGTTATAAAGATGTTTTCCGGATGACTGGCGAACGCCTGGAAGAGGGGTTGAATTATGCTTATAGTAAATATGGGAATGAAAATTCGCTGGTGATCTGCCGTTCCAACAAAAACGCCAACCTGTACAATCGGCAAATACGCAATCGTATATTAATGCGGGAGGAAGAGCTTACCGGCGGCGACCAGATTATGGTGGTGCGCAATAACTATTTCTGGATGCAGGTGCACGAAGAGGACAGCACCGGTTTTATTGCAAACGGTGATATTGCCCGTATCAAGAAAGTACGCCGCTTTGAAGAGATGTATGGCTTTAGGTTTGCCGATGTGCAGCTGGAGTTTATTGACTATGCCGAAGATCCGGTGATTGAGTGTAAGGTGTTGTTGGATGCCTTATATTCTGATGCACCGGCTTTGCAACCTATTGACCAGAAACGCTTTTACCTGGAAGTAATGAAAGATTATGAGCACATTGCCAGCAGGCGGGCCAAGCTCAAAGAATTAAAGCAGAATCCATATTATAACGCACTGCAAATTAAATTTGCCTATGCCGTAACCTGTCATAAAGCCCAGGGGGGGCAATGGGATGCAGTATTTGTTGACCAGGGTTATCTGACAGACGAGATGGTAAATACCGACTTTTTGCGTTGGTTTTATACCGCCTGTACCCGCGCCACTACCGAGCTGTTTTTAGTGAACTTTAACGAAAAGTTCTACAAAAACGGAACTGATGAAGCTTTGACGTATTAGTGGTTCATTGGTGGTTGGTAGTGTTGGTTCATTGATGAGTAATAGTTCATAGACAATTGCCGAGATAAATTGGTAATAGAGCAAACAACTAAAGTAAAAATCATCGCCACTAATAAACTAATGAACCAGTTACATCTCCTTTCGCATCTTGCTGAAGAATTCCGGTGTTACACCTATGTAGGCAGCAATTTGCTTTTGGGGCAGGTGGTAGATGAGGGTAGGGTAGCGGCGGCAAAAGCGGGCATAGCGTTCGGCTGCAGGCAGGCTCAGGTTATCAATCAGGCGCTGCTGTGAGGCTACCAAAGAGTTTTCGGTCAGTATCCTGAAAAAGCGCTCAAATTTAGGCACCATTTCATAAAGTTTTAACTGGCTGGTTTTGGGCAGTAACAGCATTTCTGTTTCTTCCAGCGCTTCAATATTAAGCAAACCGGGCTGATGGGTAATCAGGCTGTACATATCGGCCATCCACCAGTCGGGCGGTGCAAAGCTTAATACATGTTCAAAGCCGTTCACATCAATGCTGTAGCCACGTAAACATCCTGATGTTATGAAAGCGGAGTGCTTGCAAATTTCACCTGCAGTCAATAAATGCTTTTTACGCTTCAATTGTTTCGGAACCAACAGGGAAGTGAAAATAGCTTTCTCGTCGTCGGTAAGCGTAATATGCTTGCCAACGTTGTTCAAAATTAGGTCAAAGTCGGATATCATCGGCTAAATATAAACAACAATCTTTATCAGCAATTGATGAAAACATCTGCCTTTGTATGGTATTGGATGCATAAGTGTTTAAATTTAGATAGATTAATTGTTTGTAATAGCAGGCAAGCCTCCTGCAATAATTTGGGTTGTGAACTTAAAGTTATTTAAAATTCATTTTAATTTACTGCAAGTTAAGTTCATGGCATTTTCTTTGTCTAACGGAGTATAGCCATGAAAAGTAAGATATTAGTAGTTGACGATAATCAGTTTATATTAGATTTGATGACCTACATTCTTGATAATGAAGGTTATCATGTGGAGGTGTCTGACCGTGCGGATGGTTTGCTGAATAAGATCGAAGCTTCTAATCCAAGTTTGATCATACTGGACGTTTCTTTGCCGGACGGCGACGGGCGCGACTTGTGCCGGCAGATTAAAGAGTCGAATGCTATGAAAAGCATACCGGTAGTGATGTGTTCGGGCCGGCATGATATCGACGATCTCATCAATCAGTCCAACCCGCCCGATGGTTTGCTGCCCAAGCCTTTTGATATGAATCAACTGCTGCAGATGGTACAGTCTAAACTGGCATTAGCTGCCTGATGCTTTGTTATAATTAAAAATAGATGGAATACCTTGTTTACCTAAGCACAGCTCAAAAGCTAATGGATCAGAACGACCTGCTGGATATCCTGACGGCAAGCCGGTATAACAATATCCGGCATAACCTGACTGGTATGCTGCTATACGGCGAAGGTACGTTTATACAATTGCTTGAAGGCGATCCTGAAACTCTGAAACAAACTTACCAAACCATTGAAGCAGACTCACGCCATCATAATATAATTAAAATGGCCCAGGGAGAAATAACCGAGAGGTATTTTCCGGAATGGGCCATGGGTTTCAAATCAGCCAATGCTACGGAACTGGCTGAGTTTAAAGGTTACATTAATCCTGATAACAAGTCTTTTTTGCAGCAGGGCGATACGGATGCTATTATAGGCATGCTTAAAACTTTTGCCGATGTTAACCGCATGTAGTTAACCCTGCTGCTGCAGCAATTCAACTGTTTTACTGTATACATAATCAAAGCCCGGTTCTTCGAGCCAGTTTATGGTATAGTGTATGTTTTTATTGATTGGCCCCCAGCGCTCAGGTTCGCCATCCATACTAATTACGATACTTGGTGTTTTGAAAGCGGCAGCCATGTGCGATACGCCGGTACAGTTTGATACAAGTGCCCGTGCATTTTTGATCAGCACGCCAACAGCCCCCAGGGTAGTAATACCTGCGGTATCAATAGCCGGATGTTTCATGTGGCTCATTACCTCATTAATGATAGGTGCTTCTTCTTTGGTGCCGGTTATCACTACTTTATAGCCTTGCTCTGCACAATAGTCGGCCAGGGCTGCGAAATGCGCCGTAGGCCATTGGCGCCACGATCCGCGCGAGCCTGGGTGTATGCATACATATTTACCGGGTTCAATTGGTAATTGCAGCTTCTCAAAATCTGCATAATCCTTCTCCGTGAGCGGGAACTCCAAATCATTGCCATGCGCTGTTATGCCCAAATGTTCCATCAGCAGCAAATGGCGCTCAGGCTCGGGGCCAAAGTTTGGATAAGGCATATAGTAGTCCTGATTGCCGGCAAAATCACCCAGGGTATAAAAGCCGCCGGTATATGATGCGCCAAACAACTCCATAATGGGGTTAATGACTGTGCCATTGCCTTGCATTTGCAGCAGCAAATCAAATTTGCCTTGTATGCCTGCTAAAAAGTCAACCGTTTCTTTTGCATTAAAAGGCTGCTCGGGTAAACCCGGAAAGCCGGGGAAGTGAATAAAATCATCAAAATAACTGCTGAACCGTTCGGTAAAGCTTTTGCCCCATGGCAGGCCCAGCAAAGTGATATGTGCCGAAGGGTAGGCGTAGCGCAGTGCACGCATGGCAGGTATAATACACAGCATATCGCCCAGTTGCAGGGCGCGAAAAATAGCTATTTTTTTGATCTCGTGATCGGGTAGTTTCATTATAGATATAAGGTATGCTGAAACGCAGTTCCACAGCACAATACTGCAGAACTGCGTTGGTAGAGTTATTCGTTGTTTAAGCCGCGACCGGTTTTGTGTTGCAATTCGTCAATCCGTTTTGATGCTTCGGCTTTGTTGAGTTTTTCATCAAAAGGTTCGCCGGCCTCGTCTGACAGGGTTTTGAGATACGAGTGCTGTGCGCCGGTCATCGGCTCATCGCCGGTGGTCCACTCATCAGGGTCCTTTACGGTGTTCGATCCCTTGGTTTGGTCATCACTATTTGCAGTATTATCTGCACCGTTATCTTCAAACAGGTTTCCTTCTTCTTCCGGTAGATTTACGTTTGCCATGGCTATATCGTTTGTTTGGATGATTTAACCTTTAGCAACTGGGATTTGTTTTTGATGTGGAAAGTTAGTCGGCCCAGCCAGCATACGCAAATAACTACAGGCGGTATTTCACCTTCCAGTCCTACAAATTACTTATCTTTGAACCCTGATGAGTAAAACTGTAACGCCATACCAAAACCAGCAGGCTACCAAGAAAGAGCAGGTGGCTGATATGTTCAACAACATATCTAAAACCTACGATTTTTTGAACCATTTCATGTCGCTGGGCATTGATATCATCTGGCGTAAAATAGCCATTAATGAGCTGAAAGCCGTTCGCCCGAAGCACATACTCGATGTTGCCACTGGCACCGGCGATTTTGCTTTTGAAGCGTTATCTATCCTGAAACCCGAAAAAATTATCGGGGTGGATATATCTCGTGGGATGCTGGATATTGCTGAGCAAAAAATAAAAAAGCGTAACCTTTCTCATCAGTTTGAAGTAAAACTGGGTGATTCGGAAAAGTTACCGTTTGACGGCGATGAGTTTGATGCGGTTACAGTAGCTTACGGTGTACGTAATTTCGAGAATCTGGAGAAAGGCTTGGCCGATATGCTAAGAGTATTAAAACCAGGCGGAAAGGCAGTGGTGCTGGAATTTTCTAAACCAAAAGCGTTTCCGGTTAAACAATTATATAACTTTTATTTTAATTATATTACACCAGGTATAGGTAAGCTTTTTTCAAAAGACGCAAGGGCTTATTCTTACCTGCCGGAATCGGTAGCTGCCTTTCCGGACGGAAAAAGTTTTACTGCGCTGATGGAAAAGGTGGGTTATAAACAAACCAAGAACCGGCCGCTGTTATTTGGTATTTGTTCGGTTTATACCGGTATAAAATAAGTTATGGTAAAAAAAGTACTGTTTATGCTAACCGTGCTGGGCTTGTTCAGCAATGCGGTGCTGGCCCAGGCATTGGCCTGGGGTGGCGGCGCCGATCAGAATGATCTGAGCTTCGGCTTTAGCTTTCAGTACGTGATGCAGGAATATAAGATTGTTAAGAAGCCGGATTGGCAGAGGCCATTCTATGATACAGAGGCTCCTTTTACTCAATTAACCAGTCCGCTAACAAGTATTAGCTCTAAAGGGAAACCTGGTTTTAGTGTAGGCTTTATTACGCGTTACCGCCTTACCGAGCATTTGGAAGCGCGTACCACGCCATCACTGGTTTTCGCCGACCGTCAGTTAGATTATACCTTTGAGAATCCGAATGAAAATGCCAGCCGCGCGGTATCCAGTACAATGGTTGATATTCCATTATTAATTAAACTCAAGTCTGATCGTGTACACGACTTTCGGGCTTACATAGTAGGCGGTGTTAAGTACTCACAAGCGCTGGGCGGCAAAGGCCAGAGTGATGCTAACGCCTTGCCGTTGGAAAAAAAGCTAAAAAATATACGTGGTTTTGCTTCTTATGAGGCTGGTATAGGTTGTGACATCTACTTTGAATTTTTTAAACTGTCTCCTGAAATCAAGCTGGCTAATTCCTTTGGCAATGTGCTAGTGCCCGAGAATCACCCATTTGCGTCACCTATCGACAAGCTGTTTCTGCGCAGCCTGATGTTTACGCTGCATTTCGAGTAGTATTTGCAAAGTTCTCCTGGTGATAAAAAAACGAGTTGGCAAAGTCATGTGTTTATAAATTCATGGCATCGGCAGGCTTAAAATCCTTTCATTTATTATAAAAAACATAATTTCGCTGCCATTAGTTACTTATCTATGGCTAAAATTGCTTTAATAACAGGAGCCACTGCCGGTATTGGCGAGGCCTGTGCTTATATATTTGCCCGCAATGGCTATGATCTGATTTTGACAGGCCGCCGGCAGGACCGTTTGGATGCCCTGGCGCAGCAACTTAACAAAGATTATAATGTGCGTATTGCTGTTGCTGCTTTCGATATCCGCAACAAGGAGCAGGTAATTCATCATTTGGAAAGCTTACCCGATGACCTGAAAAAGGTAGATGTACTGGTTAACAATGCTGGCCTGAGCCAGGGGTTAGACCCTGTGCAAAAAGGCAGCTATGCCGATTGGGATACCATGATTGATACGAACATTAAAGGACTGCTTTACGTAAGCAAGGTGGTATCCAACTGGATGGTCAGCAACGGTTACGGGCATATTGTTAATCTGGGATCTATTGCGGGTAAAGAGGTATACGCTAACGGCAATGTTTACTGTGCAACCAAAGCTGCTGTTGATGCTCTGAGCAAAGGTATGCGTATTGATTTGCTGCAGCATGGTATCAAGGTGTCGGCTATTCATCCCGGCGCGGTAGAAACCGAGTTTTCGGAAGTGCGCTTCAAAGGTGATAAAGATCGTGCTAAAAAAGTGTACGAAGGCTTTACCCCGCTTACGGCATTAGATGTAGCCGAAACCATTTGGTTTGTGGTATCGCGCCCGGCCCACGTGAACATCAACGATTTATTGCTGATGCCAACTGCCCAGGCAACTGCTACGTTGATTAACCGCAAAGCGGATTAAAGTGGCGATGTGCGCAAATGCACAAATGATAATTATTTAATAAATAACTGTGAATTGTTTTAGCAGGCAATTCCTAATAGAAAATTCAACTTACCATGTCATTAATACAAAAAATAGATCAGGATATTAAACAGGCCATGCTTGGCAAACAGGAAGCAAAGCTGCGTGGCTTACGTGCAATCAAGTCCGCCCTGTTGCTGGCCCGTACCGAAAAAGGTGCTTCGGACGAATTAACCGAGGATGCGGAAATAAAAGTACTTCAAAAGCTGGTGAAACAGCGTAAAGAGTCAGCCGATATTTACCAGGCGCAAAACCGCCCTGATTTGTACCAGATTGAAGTAGAAGAGCAGGAAGTGATAGAAGCGTACTTGCCTAAGCAAATGGATCGCTCCGAAATTGAAGCTTACCTGAAGGATGTTATTGAAAGGGTAGGCGCTACCTCGGTTAAAGATATGGGTAAAGTGATGGGCGCCGCTAATAAAGAGTTGTCCGGCAAAGCCGACGGCAAAACAATCTCTGAAGTGGTAAAACAATTGCTGGCATAATTAATTTATAATTGTTGTAACTCGGTTTCAAAAAACTAAATTTATACCCAAATTTCAGGCCTTTTATACCAAATACGTTTTTGGTATAAAAGGCTGCCACTAATAACAATATTGTACTGCGACTTATGAACTATGCGCTTAAAGAAGAAAAGGGTTTTATTTACGTCGATGAGGGCGAGGGCGACGTATTGTTGCTGCTGCATGGCTTAATGGGTGCTTTAAGCAATTGGGAACAAGTAATAGAAGAGTTTAAAAACGAATACCGGGTAATTATACCGATACTACCCATTTACGATTTGCCGTTACTTACTACAGGGGTAAAAACCCTTACCAAGTATGTGCACAAGTTTGTAAAGCATAAAAACTTAACCAACATTACCCTGCTGGGTAACTCTTTGGGAGGGCATGTAGGGCTAATTTACTGCTTATCCTATCCTGAAGAGGTTAAAACGCTTATTTTGACCGGTAGCTCGGGCTTATATGAAAACGCTTTTGGCGGTTCGTTTCCGCGCCGCGAGAGTTATGATTTTGTGAAAGAAAAAGTAGAATATACTTTTTACGACCCGAAAACAGCGACCAAAGATCTGGTTGATGAGGTGTTTATCACCATTAATGATCGCTCAAAAGTAATACGCATACTGGCCATGGCCAAATCGGCCATCAGGCATAATATGGGTAAGGATCTGCATAAGATCAAGATACCCGTGGGGCTGATATGGGGAAAGAACGATAAAATTACACCGCCCGAAGTAGCGGTTGAATTTAACCAGATATTGCCCGACTCAGAACTGTACTGGATTGATCAGTGCGGCCATGCCCCGATGATGGAGCAACCGGAAGAATTTAACCGGCTGCTTCGCAAATTTTTGGAAAACGTTAAACCAAAAGTATAGAACATGCTTGCAATTGAGTTAGCTGCCGATATTATTCCGCCGGTTACCACTGGTGATACCTTGCAAAAAGCGATTGACCGCATGGTGGAGTTCCGTATCAGGCATCTGCCAATTGTAAACGAGCAACAGTTTGTGGGATTGCTGGCCGAAAGTGATATTACCGAGCCCGACCATAATCTGTCAATTGATACACATGTGCCGCTGCTGGTAAATACCTTTGTGTACCAGGAGCAGCACGTGTATGATGTGATCCGCATGTTTTACGAGCATCAGCTAAGCGCTGTACCAGTGCTGGATGCTGCAAAAAACTACACCGGCCTCATTACGCTTAATGATATGAGCAACTGCTTTGCCGAAATAACTGCGGTGAATGAGCCGGGCGGTATCATTGTGCTCGAAATCAGCAATAAAGATAATGCCATGTCCCAAATGGCACAGATCGTAGAGGCTGATAATGCACAGATATTGAGTTCGTATGTGCGCACTTTTCCGCACTCTACCCGTATCGAAGTTACCCTTAAATTAAACAAGCCGGATATTGCATCTATCAACGCTGCCTTTTTGCGTTACGGATATGATGTAAAAGCCACCTTTAGTCAGAATGATAATGACGATGATTCAATGGACCGTTATGATTCATTTATGAACTATCTGAATATGTAGTAATACTTAATGATGAGAATAGCGGTTTACGGACGTCCGTTCAATGATACGGTATTGCCTTACGTGCAGCAAGTGTTTGATGCGCTCACCCAGCACGAGGTGCAGGTATATGTGCATCAGCAATTATACACATTTTTGGATGGCAAAATAATTAATGCCCAATACCTGGTACTGGATACCAACTGCCAGCTGTGTGATTTAATAGATGTACTTATTACTTTAGGCGGCGATGGTACCCTGCTTGATATTGTGAGTTTGGTTCGCGATACAGGGGTGCCCGTTATCGGTATCAATTTTGGCCGACTGGGCTTTTTGGCCAGTATCAACAAAAGCGACATTGCCGCTGCCGTGATGGCCGTAGTAAACCGGCAGTATACGCTTGATGATCGGGAACTGATTCGTATTGATTCGGACCCGGCCGTTTTTGGACCGGATAACTTTGCGTTGAACGATATTACCATCCACAAGCGCGATGATGCGGCCATGATTACCATGCATGCCTACTTGAATGGCGAGTTTTTAAACTCTTACTGGGGCGATGGTATCATTATCTCTACCCCAACAGGCTCTACGGCCTACTCATTAAGCTGTGGCGGCCCTATTATTTTCCCACAATCCAAAGCTATCGTAGTAACACCTGTATCACCGCATAACCTTAATGTGCGGCCAATCGTACTGCCTGATGATAGCATACTTACCTTTGAGGTTGAAACCCGGAGTGCCAACTACCTTATTTCCTGCGATTCGCGTACGGCGGTAATTGATAAAAGTATGAAGTTTCAGGTCAGTAAAGCTAATTTCAGGCTGAATTTAGTAAGGCTTAATAACCAGGAATATTTATCTACCCTAAGAAGCAAATTAATGTGGGGATTAGACGCCCGTAATTATTAAATTTGTAAAATGTGGCGTATTATAAGGGTATTGATTGTTAGCTTGTTGGGCATTACGGCTGCACAGGCACAAACGTGGGAGATAGGGTTAAACGCAGGAGCCAATGGGTATATGGGCGATTTAAACCAGCGCAACCTGGCGCAGGTAAGCGGCTTTGCCATTGGCGGTTATCTTAAACGGAATTTTAACGGCTACCTGTCGGCTAAAGTGCAATACAATTTTGGGCAGATTGGGGCGGCCGACAGTACGTCTAAATACCAGGAATTTCGGGAACGTAATTTGAGCTTTACCAGCAGGCTGCATGAATTGAGTTTGATAGGGGAGTTCAATTTTATGGAGTTTCAGCCTGCCAGCTCACGCAATTATTATACGCCTTTCATATATGCCGGCATTGCGGCGGTTAACTTTAACCCGCAAACCATGTATCAGGGCGAAACTTACGACCTGAGGCCACTCATGACCGAAGGGCAGGCGCAGCCTTATAGTAAAACCGCCTTAGCCATACCTTACGGCGTAGGCTTTAAATATAATGTATCCGGTAAATTGAACTTAATTGCTGATATTGGTTACCGCACTGCATTTACGGATTATTTGGATGATGTAAGCGGTTACTACGCGCCAAAATCAAATTTTACAAATTCGGTTTCACGAGGTCTTTCCGATAGAACCGGCGAACGTAATGGTATTTTTACAGGTCAACCCGGCACCCAACGTGGCGATTTGCGCAAGCGTGATACTTACATGTTTTTCGGGTTCACTATATCTTACACTTTTGTAAGCGATAAGTGTTATTATTAATCAAACGAAATTCAAGTGCTTTGTAACGCTTGATAATAATCTTTATTGTAAAAAATATATCTTTTAATTTAATCAGTGGTTGATTTTTCCTATTTTGTGGCAGCTTTCCGCATAGGCTACATCTGCTAATGAATTTCATCACCATTGACTACGCTTTCTTTCTAATTATCAGTTTTACCATTTATTGGGCATTAAATAAGCAGCTCAAGGCACAAAATATATTCATTTTAGTTGCCAACTATGTGTTTTATGGCTGGTGGGACTATCGGTTTTTGCTATTGATATTTGTCTGCGCAACGCTCGACTATTTTATCGGCATCAAAATGCATAAGGCGGATAAAAAGGCAAAGCGGATATACTTAAACTTGAGTTTGCTGCTGAATATTGGTGTGCTGTTTGTGTTTAAATACTTCAATTTTTTCATAGCATCTTTTCATGATACGCTGGCCAGTATTGGCATTAATGACAGTTTACACACGCTCAATATTATTTTGCCGGTCGGGTTAAGCTTTTTTACCTTCCAAACACTTAGCTATTCATTAGATATTTACAAAGGGAAAATCGAACCTACAACCAATTATTTAGTGTTTTTAAGCTTTACGAGCTTTTTCCCGCAGTTGCTGGCCGGTCCTATTGAGCGGGCCGCACAATTGATCCCCCAACTGTCAAATCCACGGCATTTTAACTATTACCAGGCTGTTGACGGTATGCGGCAAATTACGTATGGCATCTTCAAAAAAGTGGTCATTGCCGATCACCTGGCGTTAAGAGTAAATGAGCTTTTCTTTAACTATGAGCATGCTACCAGCGGCGAATTGTTTAAGGGCATGATATTTTTTGTGGTTCAACTCTACACAGATTTTTCCGGTTATTCTGATATAGCTATTGGCACCGGCAAGCTTTTTGGATTTAAGCTGGTAACCAATTTCCGAACGCCATTTTTTGCAAAAACCATCCCCGAAGCCTGGACGCGCTGGCATATATCATTAACTACCTGGTTCAGAGATTATGTTTACCTGCCTTTAGTACGTAAAAACAAAAAGAGTTTGCTTTGGCGATTGTACTGTACAATTGTACTGTTTGTGTTGATAGGCTTATGGCATGGAGCAAATTTTACGTTTGTTGTTTTTGGTATACTGCATGGTTTGTATTACATCCCCAATATTATTTCTAAGCAGTCATCAAGTGTAAAAAAAGCAATTACCTATTTGAAGGAGCACCCGTTCTTTTCTAAGATATCCATTGTGTTTACATTTTTATTGGTTGGGTTAACAACTGTTTTATTCAGGGCCCCTGATATCCATGTGGCCTTTACTTATTACCGTCGCTTGTTCAGTTTTCAGGGTCTCGGTGTGCCTGATGCCGATACAATAAAGTGGGCTGTTATACTGGTGCTGTTTTTCGCATTTGAATGGATACAGCAAAATAAGCCTCATCAATTCGAGATCAGCAAATTGATGCATCCGTATCGATTGGCTGTAGAGGTAGGTATGATTGTTCTTATTTTATATATGGGCTTTTTTGGTCAGGCCACGTTTTATTACTTTAAGTTCTAATAATGAAAAGATTTCTGCTCAGGTTCTTCATCTTTAGTATACCAGTGTTGGTTTATATTTTAGCAGGAGAATGGCTGTTATATAAATATCGCGAAAATGTGCCCATAAGTACTGTTATTAGCAAGCAGTTGGCCAGTAAAAAAGAGATGTATTTTTTCAGGTCCTTTTTAAACACGCCCGAACCAGCATTTAAGATGAAGATGATGGAAGTGAAAAAGCCTGATATTATAACACTGGGCATATCTGTAGTGCTGCAATACCGCGACTTTTATTTCCATCCGTATGAGAAAAGTTTCTATAACGGCGGCTATTTGCTAAAAAACGTTTACGATCTTGATTCTTATACAGACCTGATGCGTAAGCATGAGGTGCACCGGCCAAAGCTCATTGTTTTCGGCTTTGATCCGTCTTGGATCAAAAAAGACTACAGAAACGATTTTAATAATAATATTTTGAATACTGAGGGAGATGGCGTACGCAATTTAAACAAGCATATAGGGGCAATTCAAGATGTTTTGCACCAGGCAGTTGATGGCGAGCTGGATGATGCTGCTTTTTCTAAATCAAGTTATGGTAAGGCTGGCATGCAGGGCAATGGTTACCGGAGGGATGGCAGTATGCATAACTGGAATCAAATAAAATCTTATTTAAAAAACCGGCATTATAGCGATATGTACCAGTTTAAAGAGAACCTCAAAGCAAACACCTTCATTTATAATACGCCTATGGAAGTGGATAAGCATAAGCTTAAACTGCTACTTAAAAACCTGGAGGCTATAAAGCAAATGGGGATAGAGCTTATTGTTTATTGCCCGCCCGCATCTGACGACTTTTACAATTATGCTGTTACAAATAAAGGTTTTCAACGTTTATTTACGACTTATTTAAGTATTCAAAATCAATTGATAAAAGAGAACTATCGTGTAATTCCTTTTTGTACTCCCAAACAGGTTGGCCTAACGGATGACTATATGTTAGATGGCATACATCCTGGCGAAATAATGGTTGCCAAGCTATTTTATAACTATATGGCGTTCAATAAAGTTAAATTTAAGGATTTCCCTGATTGGGATCCGAGTTATTTGAAAGAAATAATCGATAAAAAACCTTTATGCCCGTTAGCATTTACTACCGAATAGGGTAAATATATTGCCGTTATCTCAATAATTTAAAAGTCCATAACAAAGCCTGAGGTATAAGCGTTTAAACAAGTAATAAACCAATTACTTAACCTTAAAACTTTACCCTTATGGCCGAACTGAACGCCTCCGCCGAAAAAGGCAATGGCTCAAAACGCAAAACTCAAAATCTTCGTGTTGACCTGACTGCCATGGTTGACCTGGCATTTTTGCTGGTTACCTTTTTTATGCTCACCACTACGTTAAGCAAGCCAAAAGCAATGGATGTTGCCATGCCCGATAAAGAGCCTGAACCAGGGCAGGTTTCCGACAAGCGTACAATTACAGTGTGCCTAGGAAACAATGATAAAGCACTTCTATACAGTGGCCTCATTGAAAACGCCGCACCACAAGTTGTAGATTACGGCAAGGCCGGCCTGCGCGAGGCGCTGTTACAAAAGCAGCAGGAAATTTTTAAAGCTACAGGTAAGGATATGATAGTGCTGGTTAAGCCCAGTGAGCATTCTAAATATGGTAATTTAGTTGATGCGCTGGATGAATTGCACATTACCAAAGTAAACCGCTTTGCCATTGTGGACATTACACCGGATGATATTGGTTTGATGCAAAAGCAGTCGGTATATTAATATTTCGTTATCAAATTATCTTAACAGCTTTGCCTTGGCAAGGCTGTTTTTGTTTATGCCCGGTGCATTTGGTAGATTGGGCCTTTTAAGGGCTGTAAAACGGTATTTTCTTTTTGCTATGTATAATAAAAAAACCAAAGTATAGTTTTACCTTTGTACCCTGAAAATTTTGAGTTTCAAGTTGGTAGCAAGCCAAATTGAGGCCCGATCAATTTTTACAGTGATTTACTCAATACAAATAAAAATACAAACGGTGGCTGCTTTTTAAGTAGCGTATTACCGTTAATATACAGGCTAAAAAGCTGTACGAATTAAGAACATGGGGTATAAAGATCAGATCGACTTATTGAAGCTTCCTGAACATGTTGCCATTATTATGGATGGTAATGGCAGGTGGGCAAAGGGTAAAGGTAAGTTAAGGATATTTGGACACCATAACGGTGTATTATCAGTACGGGATGTGGTAGAAGGAGCCGGCGAGATAGGGGTGAAGTATCTGACGTTATATACTTTTTCGGCCGAAAACTGGAACCGCCCGAGTTTTGAGGTGACGGCTATTATGGAGCTGCTGGTAAGCACCATTAATAAAGAGATTAAAAAACTAATGCAGAACAATGTGCGCCTGAATGCCATTGGTGACCTGAATATGCTGCCGGGAAAATGTCATAAAGAACTGCTGGGGGCAATCGAAAAAACGTCTGCCAATACCGGGTTGGTACTAACGCTTGCATTAAGTTACAGTTCGCGCCGTGAAATTATGCAGGCGGCTAAAAACATCGCCGCCAAAGTAGAACGCGGAGAATTGAAAGCCGACGACATCAACGAAGATGTGTTTGCCCAAAACCTGTACACGGCTAACATGCCCGACCCTGAGTTGCTGATCAGAACCAGCGGTGAGTACCGTATCAGTAATTATCTGCTTTGGCAGATAGCTTACGCCGAGCTGTACTTTACCAACAAATTATGGCCCGATTTCCGGAAAGAAGATTTATTCGAAGCCATTTTAGATTATCAGAAAAGAGAGCGCCGCTTTGGCAAAACCAGCGAGCAGGTGAACTAATTTTTCTTTTAACAATTTTTAACAACTGTAAATTCTATTTTTAGCGCACAAAATATTCGAATGAATAAATTATTTTTTGCTATTCTGTTATCATCAGCAAGCACGGCGGCGTTAGCGCAAGTTAACGGACAACCTAAGTCGTCGTTGTTTAAATCTGCTCTTCCTGCCGATAGTATAAGCTATCTTAACCCCAAAGATTATATCATTGGCGGCATCACTGTATCCGGTACCAAAAATCTGGACAAGGATGTTTTGATACAGATGGCTAAAATTAGCAAAGGCGACAGGATCAATCTGCCGGGTGAAGCTTCGGCCAATATACTAAAGAACATGTGGTCGCCTGGTTTGTTTGACGATGTGCAACTGTATGTTACTAAAATTAACCTCGATACGGTATATCTCGAAATCAGCGTACAGGAGCGTCCGCGCTTATCGCGTCTGCACCTGACCGGTATCCGTAAAGGCGAGATTGAAGACATTCAGAAAAAGCTGAACGATAAAACAGGTAAAATCGTAAACGAAAACCTGTTGAGCACCACTACGGCAATTATCAAAAAGCACTTTTACGAAAAAGGTTACCTGAATACATCTGTAGACATTAAGCAGCGTAAAGACCCAGCTGATGAGAACAGTGTAATTCTGGATGTTGCCGTTGATAAAAAGAAAAAGGTAAAAATCAACGATGTAATATTTGAGGGTAACCAGGCTTTCAGTACCGCAAGGCTCAGAAAGTTTTTACCAAAAACACGTAAACGGAAATTCTACAATATTTTTGGTTCCAAAAAGTTCAAACAAGATCAGTACGACCAGGACAAACAAGCACTGGTTGATAAAATGCAGTCAAAGGGATATCGCGATGCCGAAATTCTGAGCGATTCTGTTTGGAAGCACAATGATGAGAGTGTAAACGTAAAAATTAAAGTTTACGAGGGTCACAAGTATTACTTTGGTAACATTACCTGGGCTGGTAATGCACGTTATCCGGCATCAACACTTGAGAAAGTATTGAGCATTAAAAAAGGAGATGTGTTTAGCGAGGAAGAGTTAAGCAAACGCCTGAATGGCGGTTCGCCTGATGGTAGTGATGTGAACTCACTTTATCTTGATGACGGATACCTGACCTTTAACTCAGAGGCTGTACAAACCCGCATTTACAATGATACGGTAGACCTGAACATTCGTATATACGAAGGTGCGCAGTATACCATCAACCGCATTATCCTAAAAGGTAACGATGTTACGAATGATAAGGTAGTAATGCGCGAGTTGGCAACCAAACCAGGCCAAAAGTTTTCAAAATCACTGATTGTACGCAGTACTCGTCAAATTACCCAGCTGGGCAACTTTGATGAGCAAAAGATCGAACCGAAACCTACCAACATCAATACACAGGATGGTACGGTAGATATTGTGTATAACGTGGTTGAAAAACCGTCAGACCAGATCGAGCTTTCGGGTGGTTTTGGTGGCGGTCAGCTGGTGGGTACGCTGGGCTTAACGTTCAACAACTTCTCGGTGCGCAACCTGTTTAATGGTAAGGCATACCGCCCGCTGCCAAAAGGTGATGGTCAGAAACTGAGCTTACGTGGCCAGGCCAACGGTAAAAACTATCAGAACTTCTCGTTCACGTTTTCAGAGCCATGGTTAGGTGGTAAAAAGCCGATCTATTTCAGCTTATCAGCCTATACGCAATTAAGTTCAAGCGGTCAGTTCTATTCAAAAAGCGACTCCCGGTATAATTACCTGCGTATTAATGGTTTAGGTGTAACCTTAGGTAAACGTTTAAACTGGCCGGATAACTACTTCCAGCTTAATTACTCGCTTAACTTTGACCATTACACACTGGATAGATATCCTGGTTACCTGTTTACTACCGGTACATCATACAACATTAAGTTAACGCAGGAGTTGAGCCGTAACTCGGTTGATGCGCCTATTTATCCAACTAATGGTTCGAACATCCGTTTCACGGTTCAGGCTACGCCACCATATTCGCTGTTCAATGGTACCAACTATCGTATAGCTACACCAGAGGAGCGTTACAGATTTGTAGAGTACCACAAATGGAAATTTGATGCACAGTGGTTCACCCGTATCTCTGGTAAACTGGTGCTGATGTCGCAAACACGTTTCGGTTTCCTGGGTAGTTACAATAAGCTGGTTGGCTCATCGCCGTTTGAGCGCTTTAAGTTAGGTGGTGATGGTATGGCAACGTACCAGTTCCTGCAAGGTAGCGAGATCATTGGTTTAAGAGGTTATCAAAACTTCTCGATAGTTCCGGTAGGATCAAATTACAATGCTAACAACAATCCGGGTAATGCCATTTATAACAAGTTTACTATGGAGTTACGTTATCCGGTAATACAGTCACAATCAGCCACTATATTTTTGCTTGGATTTGCTGAGGGTGGTAATACCTGGGATCGTTTCAGTGATTACAATCCTTTCAACATCAGACGTTCAGCAGGTGTAGGTGCTCGCATATTTTTACCTATATTTGGATTGCTGGGACTTGATTATGGTTATGGTTTTGACAGAATTCCGGGAAGTCCGGATGCTAACAAAGGCCAGTTCCACTTCTCAATTGCCCAAAGCTTGAATGGTGGTTTCAATTAATAATTTATTTTATGAAGAAAATACTGATAACACTTTCATTAACGTTAATAACAGTAGCATCAGCATGGGCACAACGCTTTGCATATGTTGACTCGGATTATATTCTGAAACATATACCCGAGTATGCCTCATCACAAAAACAATTGGGCGCATTATCAACCCAATTTCAAAAAGAAGTGGATGGCCGCTTTCAGGAGATTGACCGCTTGTATAAAGCTTATCAGGCAGATCAGGTACTCATGACCGGTGATATGAAAAAACGCCGTGAGGCCGAGATTGTAGGTAAGGAAAAAGATGCCAAAGATTTTCAACGTTCAAAATTCGGTCCTGATGGCGATTTGGCCCGTCGTAGCAATGAGTTGATGAAGCCCATTCAGGATAGAGTAGCCAAAGCAGTGCAAGCTGTAGCTGAGGATGAAAACCTGGATATGGTATTTGATAAAAATAGCGAAGTGATGATGCTGTATGCCAATCCGCGGTACAATAAAAGCGATGCCGTTGTTACCCGTTTGGGATTAAAGCCCGGTGTACTTGCGAAATAAAAATTTTTAATATAAAATAGCACCCATAAACAAAGAACAAAGAGAACAGATGAAAAAATTATTTAGAGTTGCTTTAGTTGCAGGTTGTATGTTACTGGCGGGAAGTTTTGCCAAAGCACAATCAAAAATCGGCTACATCGCTTTTGATGAGCTGATTTCAGGTATGCCCGAAGCTAAAACTGTAAACACCCAGTTGCAAACCTACCAAAAGCAGTTTACCGATCAGATGCAGACTATGTATACCGAGTTGCAAAATAAAGGCCAGGCTTACGAAAAAAACAGAGCCAGCATGACTGACGCTGCCCGTACCGCTGCCGAAACCGAGTTGCAAGATTTGAACAAACGTTTACAGGATTACCAAAATAACTCACAGCAACAAGTACAGGCTAAAAGCCAGGAGCTGAGCAAACCAATTTTCGAAAAAGCACGTACTGCAGTAACTGCTGTAGCTAAAGAAAAAGGTTATACTTATGTTATCGATTCTTCACAAACTTCATTAATCGTATCGCCTGCTGGCGATAACCTGATGGCTCCAGTGAAGCTAAAATTAGGTTTGAAATAATTAACCCGGTAATTTAAACTTACAAAAGCGAATGCCACAAGCATTCGCTTTTTTTATTTTTGCTGTTATGCAGTCTAACAAGCCCATTGGTGTTTTCGATTCAGGTTTAGGTGGCCTTACCGTTTTCAGGTCCATTGTTGAGCAGTTGCCGGGGTATGATTATATCTACTTTGGCGATAACAAGCGTGCGCCTTATGGCGATCGCTCTTTCAATACCATACATCAGTATACCTGGGAGTGTGTGCAGTGGCTGTTCAATCAGGGTTGCCCGTTGGTTATACTGGCTTGCAATACGGCATCGGCCAAGGCCCTCCGTACTATTCAGCAGCGTAACCTGCCTGGTGTTTATCATGATAAGCGGGTGTTGGGCGTAATTCGCCCTACAGCCGAGGTGATTGGTAACTATACCCAAACCAAGCAAATTGGCGTATTGGGCACTAATGGTACGGTAAAGTCGGAGTCGTATGTAATTGAAATCAATAAATTTTTTCCGGATGTGAAGGTGTACCAGCAAGCCTGCCCGCTATGGGTGCCTTTAATTGAAAATGGAGAATATGACAAGCCCGGTGCCGATTATTACGTGAAAGAATATCTGGAACAAATAATGGCCCAGTCGGCTGATATAGATACCATGCTGCTGGCCTGTACACATTATCCGTTGCTGCAAAGTAAAATACAGGCCTATTTACCGGCCGGTTTTACCGTGGTGGCTCAGGGCGATATTGTGGCTTATAGTTTGGTTGATTACCTAAAGCGGCATGCCGAAATCGAAGAGCAGCTTACACAGAACGGAACCCGAAAGTTTTATACTACTACCGATGATACAGAAGACTTTGACCGGCATGCATCATTGTTTTTTGGCGACGTAATAAAATCGTCTTTTGTTTCTATGAAAGAGTAGGGGCGTTGGGTTTGATGGTTAACTGGTGCTTAGATAACGCACGGACATTAATACCAATGAACGAATGAATCAATGAACCAAGAATCTAATCTGGAATAATTCCAAATACGCATAACAGTATATTAGCAGAATTGCCTAAGTTTGCACCGTAACAGCAAATTTACCTTGAGTTTTTATATCATACATATACTGGTAGCCATTGGCCTGTTTGCATTTATAGCAATGTTTACGCTGTTTGCGGTTTATGCCGAGCGTAAGGTTTCTGCTTTTATTCAGGATAGGCTTGGCCCTACTGAAACCGGTAAGTTTGGCTCCTTACAAACGCTGGCCGATATTGTAAAGCTCCTGCAAAAGGAGTTGATTACACCGGCAGCAGCCGATAAATGGCTGTTCATGCTGGCACCCATCATCATATTTGTGGCAGTTTATATGGGCTTTGCAGCTTTGCCGTGGGGGCCCGGCTTAGTGCCATCACAAACTAACATCGGGCTGTATTATATCTTTGCTATTATTTCTATTGAAACTCTGGGCATCCTGATGGCAGGGTGGGGATCTAACAATAAGTTTTCCATACTGGGGGCCATGCGTTCGGCCGCGCAAATCATTTCTTATGAAATACCCGCCGGCTTCGCGCTCATCTCGGCGGTAATGATTACTCAAACACTTGATCTGCAGGCAGCCGCAGTTCAGCAAGGTATCCTTTCCGTAGAAAAAGTGAAGTTTTTAGGTGCATGGGATGTAACCCATATTGGCGGTTTGCTATCCTGGAATATTTTTAGGGCGCCGCATCTTATTGTAGCGTTTGTGATTTATTTCATCGCCTCGCTGGCCGAAAGTAACCGCGCACCATTCGATATACCCGAGGCCGAATCTGAGCTGGTATCAGGCTTCCATACAGAATATACAGGTTTACGTTTTGCCTTTGTGTTTTTGGCGGAGTACTCCATGATGTTTTTGGTATCGATGCTGGCCGTAATACTTTTTTTGGGCGCTTGGAACACACCATTTCCTAATATGGGCGTTGTGAAACTGGCCGACTGGACCACCGGTGCCGCATGGGGCATTGCGTGGACGATTATTAAAACGCTTGGTTTAGTAGGTGTGCAAATGTGGATACGCTGGACACTACCTCGCCTGCGTATCGATCAGCTCATGAACCTGTGCTGGAAGGTGCTTACGCCATTAGCCTTTGCCTGTATGATTATATCGGGCATATGGCGTTTGTGGGTAATGTAAAAATTGGCTGATGCTGAATATTGGTTTCCTAATCATAATTCGGCATTAGAATTTGAACTTAGAATTTAAAAGAGATTGATTGTCAATAAAACATATAACGCCCTCGCAACTGCCTGGAAAGGATTGGCCCTTACCTTAAGGCACCTTTTTGGCTCAACCAAAAAGCGGGAGGTGGCACCTATCAAATCTGCCAATTATTTTAAGGAGCTGGAAAAAGGTACTAACACTATTCAGTATCCTAAACAAGAGATACCCATACCGGAAGTAGGCCGCTATCAGTTGGATGTAGAAATAGATGATTGCATTGTGTGCGACCTGTGTGCTAAAGCCTGCCCGGTTGATTGCATTCGTATTGAATCTATCAAAGCTACGGAAGCGATAGGACAAACGTCTGATGGGTCAACCAAGCGTTTGTATGCTGCCCAGTTTGATATTGATATGGCCAAGTGCATGTACTGTGGTTTGTGCACGGTAGTCTGCCCCACAGAATGCATCACCATGACCAACCAGTACGACCGTACCGTACGCCATCTGGATGAGCTGACTTATAAGTTCTCGGTGATGACACCCGACGAGATAGACGAGAAAAAAGTTGCCTTTGAAAAACAACAAGCCGAAAAGCTGGCTGCGAAGCAGGCGGCGCTGCAAGCCAAACAAGGAGGTGCATCATGAGCTTAGTAACGGTAATGTTTTATTTGATGGCTATTATTGCGTTAGGGTCGGCATTGTATGTGGCCGCCAGTAAAAATCTGGTTCGTTCCGTGTTTATGTTTTTTGTTACGCTGTTTGCACTCGCTGGCTTATACGTATTGTGCCTGGCCGACTTTGTGGCTGTAACCCAAGTTGTAGTTTACGTAGGAGGGATACTGGTACTTATCCTGTTTGCGTTCATGTTATCGGGCCGCGAATCGCTGGCTGGTTTGCAGCAAAGTAAAAATCGTTTGTTTGCAGTACAAAACCTACCCGCATTTTTGTTGGTGACCTTGTTTTTTGTGGTATTGGTTAACATCGTGATTATGGCAGGCGTTGATAATTTACCCTGGCTTAAACAAGCCGAGAAGATGCACAACGTGATACAACCTGCGGATGTAACCATTAATAACCTGGGGGTAAACCTCATGACAACTTACCTGCTGCCATTTGAAGCGATATCCATTTTATTGCTGATGGCTTTGGTTGGCGCAGCACACCTGGCCCGAAAGGAGGAAGCGCTATGATTACCATGACGCATTACCTGGTACTTAGCGCCGGCTTGTTCTGCATTGGCCTGTATGTAATATTGGCTAAGCAGAATGCTGTGCAGATACTGATTGGTATTGAACTGATGCTGAATGCTGCCATCCTTAACCTGGTTGCTTTCAGTAGGTTTGATAAGCTAAACAATAGCGGGCAAACCTTCGCTTTGTTTGCTATCGTACTGGCCGCGGCTTCAACAGCCGTAGCATTAGCCATTATCCTGAATGTTTACCGCCGGTATCGTACCATCGATCCCGGGAAAGTTAACCAGTTAAAAGATTGAGAGATTGAATACACCTTTACCCAATATTGATCTTCAAACCGTTTACTATGCATTAGCTGCAGTAGTACTGCCTTTTACTGCTTTTTTGGTCAACCTGTTTATATCAGGCAAAAACAGTAAAATCTCGGGTTGGGTATCTACTGGTGCTATACTGGTAAGTGCAGTGTTTGCAGTTATGGTTTTTGGCCGTGTTTGGAATAGTCATGCCATACATGCGCAGCAACTGTGGTTCACTATAGGGCAAACTCCGGTATATGCGGGTGTTTGGCTCAATAATCTTTCGGTGCTGATGCTATTGCTGGTTACTGTAATCGCATTACCGGTGCATGTTTATTCAACTGCCTACATTAAAACGCACGAAAATAATCGCTATTTTACTTACCTCAGTTTGTTCTGTTTCAGTATGCTAGCACTGGTGGTGGTGGATAGCCTGGTACTGCTATATGCCTTTTGGGAACTGGTTGGCTTTTCGTCATACCTGCTCATCGGTTTCTGGTTCACGCGCGACAGTGCCGTTCAGGCTAACAAAAAGGCCTTCATTATGAACCGTATAGGGGATATTGGTCTGCTTACAGCCATAATTATCCTGTTCTCCCAGTATCATACCTTTGATTTAATACAGCTGTTTGGTGATAACGGCCTTGTAGTAAAATCAATTATCAAGAATGATAGATGGATTGGTCCGGTAAGCCAAATAGCGGCTACCTGGCAATACGTAGCTTGCATCGGAATCTTCCTGGCGGTGGCCGCAAAATCGGCCCAGTTTCCGTTGCATACCTGGTTGCCCGATGCCATGGAAGGGCCAACTTCGGTATCTGCACTTATCCATGCTGCTACCATGGTGGCTGCCGGGGTGTTCTTACTGGGTAGGGTATATCCTATGTTCAATATTCAGGAGCTGGATGCGTTGGCGGTTATAGGTTGTTTTACCGCTTTTATGGCTGCTACGATAGCGCTTACACAAAACGATTTGAAGCGTATACTGGCTTATTCAACCATATCGCAATTAGGCTATATGATTATGGCTATGGGTATCAATGCTTACGCTTCGTCATTATTCCATTTAGTTACCCATGCTTTCTTTAAATGTCTGCTGTTTCTGTGCTCTGGTGTCATCATCCACGAGATGCAACATATTAAAGAAGAGAACCAGCTGGACATCGACCCGCAAAACATTTTGTATATGGGCGGCCTGCGCAAAAAGCTGCCCATTACATTTATTGCATGTGTAATTGGCTGCCTGGCACTGGTGGGTTTGCCGCTTACATCGGGCTATTTATCTAAAGATGGTATCCTGATCCAGTCGTTTGAATGGGCAGAGGGGCGCAGTACTTGGGGCTATCTTATACCGGTAGGTATTATGCTTACCAGCTGCCTTACCGCATTTTATGTGGCCCGGTTAATTTTTAAAGTCTTCTTCGGTAAGTTCAGGTTGAAAGAAATTCTGCCTGATGTGCACCTGCACATCAGCGATGGTGGCTGGCAGTATACATTGCCGTTAATATTTTTGTCGCTATGCAGCCTGTTCCCGTTGTTTTCCTTAAATCCATTTCTATACGAGCATGCATGGCTCTATAAAGGATTTGTTCCGTCCAACTACCTGGCTCGTGAAAGTATATATCATACCATCATTCCGGTTATTATTAACCTAGCCAGTGTATTTGTGGCTTACTGGGCATACGCCGTGTACATTCAGCAGCGTAAGCTGGTGTTTCCGCAAACCAGCTTTTTGTTCCGTTTATCTTATAACCAATGGTATATTGATGCCTTTTACCGCAAAGTAATTGCTAATGCCGCAGTACAATTAGGCCAGGTGCTGTTTTGGCTTGACCGCAACGTGGTGGATGGTTTAGTGCATTTGCTCACCAAAGTCACCGGCTGGCTTTCCGCGTTAACTGCCTGGACCGACCGGTATATTGTGGATGGCACACTGCACCTGATAGCAGCCATTGCAAGCGCTATTGGCAACTTTTTCCGCAGTTTTCAGGGCGGCAAGGTGCAATACTACCTATTTAGTATGCTGGCTGTAATACTGGCATTGTTTATTATCAAATTATTGATCTGAACCTGATGAATATATTAACTCTACTCATTTTTTCTCCTGCACTGTTCGGACTCATCATACTGGCGTTGCCATCATCATGGCGGGCAAGCTATAAATATATTACGCTGCTGGCTGCGCTTTTGCAGGTTGGCATGAGCGTTTCTATGTACCTCAACTTTAAAACGGGGGCAGCTTTTGGCGGCTTTAATCAGGAAGGGCAGTACCAGTTTGTACAAAAGCTCCCTTGGATTAGCTTAAACCTGGGCAGTACCGGCAAAATGCAGATTGATTATTTTGTGGGTGTGGATGGTATGTCGATCATGCTGCTGGTAATGAGTGCTGTGGTGATGGTGATTGCTACACTGGCTTCCTGGGAAATTAAAAGCAACCTGAAAGGTTACTTCGCATTGTTTTTGATGCTGGATATGGCCGTAATGGGTGTTTTCAGTGCGCTGGATTTCTTCCTGTTCTATTTATTTTATGAGCTGATGCTGCTGCCTTTGTATTTCCTTATTGGTATGTGGGGAGGCGCGCGGCGCGAGTATGCAGCAATTAAGTTCTTTTTGTATACCCTGTTTGGTTCGGTATTTATGTTGCTGGTGATGGTGGGCTTATACCTGTCGGTTACCGATCCGGCTACGGGCAATCATACCTTCAATATTGTGCAGATGATGAATCCGGCCAATTACCAGCAAGGATCGGTTTTTGCTTTATTGGGGCAGCAAACCTTATTTGGTATACCGGCAAGGATAGTGGGCTTTGTGGTGCTTTTTGTGGCTTTTGCCATTAAGGTGCCGGTTGTGCCGTTCCACACCTGGCTGCCCGATGCCCACGTAGAAGCGCCTACACCGGTATCCATCATTCTGGCTGGTGTATTGTTAAAGATTGGCGGTTATGGTATTATCCGCATCTGCATGGGCATATTCCCAGAGGTAGCTGTATCAGGTGCTTTCTGGCTGGGCCTGCTGGGCGTAATATCTATCCTATACGGTGCACTTAATGCATTGGCGCAACGAGACTTGAAGCGCCTTATCGCTTACTCCTCTGTGTCGCACATGGGTTTTGTGCTTTTAGGCGTAGCCTCGCAAACAGCTGAAGGTGTAAGTGGCGCTATGATGCAAATGATCAGTCACGGATTTTTATCGGCTATGCTGTTCTTCCTGGTAGGGGTGGTATACAACCGCGTGCATGATCGTGATATCTACAACTTCCGCGGACTGGCAACCCTGATGCCTGATTATACCGTTTATGTGATGATCGCCTTTTTTGCATCCTTAGGTCTGCCAGGCTTTTCAGCCTTCGTGGCTGAGGCCTTTTCACTGGCCGGAGCATTTAAATCAACGCTGTTACCGCACTGGATGGCCGTATGTGGTTCAGTAGGTATTTTACTGAGCGCCGCGTACTTTTTATGGACCTTGCAGCGCATGTTCTTTGGTCAGGCACGGCTTAAAGGCGGCGAGGTGTGGAAAACAGCCTTGTCAAAATTAGATATACGCGAAAAGGCAGCCTTACTGCCATTGGCTTTACTGGCCCTGTTGCTGGGCATTATGCCGTCATTGGCTTTAGATAAAATTAACGATTCGGTACTGGCATTTATCCATTTTTTACAGCTTAAATAAAAATGATTGAAGCGGGTAAAATATTTTATGGAATTGAGCCTGTTGCTGCATCCTGTATGTATTCTGCATCTGCTGTAATGCCGATGCGGGAAAAAATAACAGGATGTAATTATTTAAGTAACCGAATCATGATCAAAAATTTATTACTCACAGCAGGCTTTCTTTACCTGTCAACCACTGCACTGGCCGATGCGGGGCCAAAAGTTCCCTCAAAGGTCCAGAAAGTGGTATTGTTCCTAAACGGCGCACAAGTTACCCGTACGGCACAGGTCAGTATCGCACCCGGCAATTCCACTTTGGTTTTTGATGGCATATCGCCCGATATTGATGTGCAAAGCCTGCAGGTAAAAGCCGGTGGCGATTTTACCATCTTATCGGTAAAGCACGAACTTGATTTTATAAATAAGCAAAGCAAGCAAAAGCGTATACAGGATTTACTGGATCAGCAAAAAGCTATTCGCAACAAATTGCAGGTGCAAACCAATGCGCTAAGTATTTATAAAGAAGAAGAAAATATGCTGCTGAAAAACCAGGTAATCAACGGGGCCAATACCAATCTGGATGTAGCCAAACTAAAACAGGCGCTCGATTTCCAAACAGCAAGATTAACTGAGGTAAAAAAGAAAGAGCAGCTGGTAAGTGAGCAGATCGAGTTGATTAATGCTGACTTGGAAAAATACGACCTGCAAATAGCCGATATCAATAAACCAGACAATAAAAGTAGTGGTAAGATACTGGTAGCTGTATCTTCAAAAAGCGCCTTACAATCAAATTTTATTCTAAGTTACGTAGTGAAACAGGCTGGTTGGTATCCAACTTATGATATCCGGGCTAAGAATGTGAACAACCCTATTACTATCGCTTACAAAGCCAATGTAAACCAACAGTGCGGCGAGGAATGGAATAATGTTAAGCTCAGCCTTTCAACAGGCAACCCGTCAACCAGCGGCAGCAAGCCGGAATTAAATCCTTACTATCTAAATTTTGGGATGTTATATGCCAATCAGGCAGCAAGTATTACACGTGTAAGCGGCAGGGTTACCGGGCAGGATGATCATCAGCCGCTTACCGGAGCTAATGTCCGGGTTAAAGGAACGTCTATCGGCACAACGGTCGATGCAACGGGTAATTACAATTTACAGGTGCCACAAGGAAGTTCTACGCTGGAGTATTATTTTGTTGGCTACGAAACTCAGGAAATCCCGGTAACATCAGCCCTAATAAATGTTGCATTGAAACCCCATGCTAACCAACTGAATGAAGTGGTGGCAGTTGGCTATATTAGTGCGCTCCAAGGGCGTGTAGCTGGTATAGCGGTGAATGATAAGGTAAGATTGCGTGGTATATCCGCTTTGCAAACCAACCCGGTTGTAGTGCAGCAAAATGAAAATCAAACCAACGTAGAATTTAATATAGATAACCCATACACCATACCTGGCGACGGGAAGCCCTACCTGGTAGAAATTAACCAGGTGAGCGTACCTGCAGCGTACGAATATTATGTAGCGCCCAAAATTAGTACCGATGTGTTCCTGACGGCCAAGCTAACCGACTGGAATCAGTACAGCTTTTTGCCAGGCGAGGCCAACTTGTTTTTCGAGGGTACCTTTATTGGCAAATCTTTAATAGATACACGTGCAACCAATGATACGCTGAACCTTTCATTGGGAGTGGATAAAGGCATTGTAGTAACACGAACTTTGCAGCAAGACTTAACCAGTAAGCAAAGCCTGTTAGGATCAACCAAAAAAGAAACGCGCAACTGGCTCATCACCGTTAAAAATCGTAAAACACAACACGTAAATTTGCTGGTGCAGGATTTGGTTCCGGTTTCGCAAAATTCGGCTATTGAGGTTGAAACGCAGGAGCTTTCGGGCGGTAAGGTTGATGCCGTTACCGGCATCATTTCATGGAATGTGAACTTACACTCGCAAGCCGAAAAGAAACTGAGATTGAAATACCAGGTGCGTTATCCCAAAAATCAATCTGTTATTGTACAATAAACTGATGAACGAATTTACACCCTATATACACAACCAGTTAAACGATATTTTAAGCAGCTTGCCGCTCTTCAGGCCCGAGCTGTGCCTGGGCATATTGTTTTTGCTGGTACTGGTAACCGATCTGATTTTTGGTAAGCAGTCTGACTGGATTGTGCGTATACTGGCGTGCGGCGGCTTATTGTTTGTATTGGCTGCTGATGTGGCGCAGTATAAAGTGTTTTCGGGATATACGGTAAGTTCTTTTTTTAACAATAACCTGCTGCTGCATCATACAGCCATAGTGCTTAAAATGATAATTGATGCAGCAGCAGTTATCATATTGCTGTACATGCCTTGGGATGTAAGTTTGCAATCGCACCCTAAAGGGTTAAGCGATGCTTATACAGTTATTGTAGCATCCGTTTTGGGTATGCACCTGATGGTAATGTCTGGTACATGGCTTACCATTTTCCTTTCGGTTGAGATGGTATCCCTTGCATCTTATCTCCTGGTGGCCTATCGTTCCGAAAATAGTTTCAGTGCCGAGGCAAGTTTGAAATACGTGCTGTTTGGTTTGGCGTCATCGGCCGTTATGTTGTACGGTATATCGCTTTTTTATGGGTTCACCGGCACGCTTGCGCTGTTCGATCCTAAAATGGTAGCCAACCTGCAGCAGGTTAGCAATAGTTTAAGCATTGGTTTAGCCATTGTGTTTATTTTGGCCGGATTGGGTTTCAAACTTTCACTGGTACCCTTGCACTTCTGGGTGCCCGATGTTTACCAGGGGGCTGCAACGCCGGTTACGGCATTCCTGTCCACATTGCCTAAAATAGCAGCCTTTGGTATGCTTATCAACTTCCTTACACCGTTTATTACGTCGGTCGGGTTTATCACTATTTTTGATTTCAGGCTGGCTTTATCGGTGGCTGCCATCATTACGCTTGTGGCCGGTAACTTTGCCGCCATCTGGCAGCAGAATGTAAAACGTATGCTGGCCTACTCCAGCATAGGCCATACCGGGTTTGGCTTAATGGCTATCGTAACTTTCAGCGGACAAGGCATCACCGCGCTTAACTTTTACCTGGCCGTATATGCTATAGCCAACATAGCCGCTTTAGGGTTGGTAAGCTTTTTTGCTAATGCGGCTAATGCGCATACCCTAAACGATTATCGCGGCTTAGGTATAAAATACCCGGTAGCTTCCGTGTCTTTTGTTATTTTAGTGGTATCCTTAACAGGTCTGCCGGTATCTGCCGGTTTCAATGCCAAATTACTGGTGTTCTCGTCAGTTTATTCTACCTATCAGCAAAATCACAACATTGTTTTGTTGCTATTACTTATTACGGGAGCGCTTACCACGGTAGTTTCCTTGTTTTATTATATCAAGGTTCCCCTTAATTTATTTCTTAAAAAGCCCGAAGACCATCAAGAGGGTAAACCTGTTAGCGTTAGCTTGGTCGTATTTTGCGCCTTGTCTGCTTTTGTGGTTTTATTTTTAGGATTGTTTCCTAATTTCTTAGCTAAATTTTTGTAAACGGGCATCTATCTTGTATTTTGTAGAAAGATTAATAATTAATTCAAGTTTTATTGATAGAATTGTTAATTTGAGGCCGTTAATTTTTGATAGTTCTAAATCATGAAGCGGTACCTGCCATTCGCAATTATTATACTAATACTTGTTCTTTCGTTTGCTTTCCCCTCCGTAGAGGTTGCGCCTCATCCGGATACCAAATATGATACCGGTGATATTGCCTGGATGCTGGTATCTACAGCGTTGGTGTTGATTATGACACCCGGACTCGCCTTCTTTTATGGTGGTATGGTTAATAAAAAGAACGTAATTTCAACCATGCTACAAAGCCTTATCTGTATGGTAATCATTACCGTTACTTGGGTAGTTTTTGGCTTTAGCCTGTCGTTTGGCAAGTCCATTCATGGTATTATTGGCGATCCGTCTACCTATTTTATGATGAAAGGCATGATGGATGGTGCAGTATGGCCTGGAGCGCCTACCATTCCGCTGGTGCTTTTTGCTATGTATCAGTTAAAGTTTGCCATTATTACCCCGGCGCTCATTACCGGCGCTTTTGCTGAGCGTATCCGCTTTAATTCTTACCTTGTTTTCGTATTCCTGTTTTTCCTGTTCATCTATGCACCGCTGGCACATTGCACCTGGCATCCCGATGGCTTTTTAGCCAAAATGGGTGTGCTCGATTTTGCAGGTGGTACGGTAGTGCATATGTCGGCCGGGTGGGCTGCTTTGGCCTCTGCGCTGTTTCTGAAACGCCGTAATGAGGCTAATCACGCACCGGCGCGTATTACTTATGTAATTATTGGTACTGGCTTATTATGGTTCGGTTGGTTCGGGTTCAATGCAGGTTCTGCTTTAGGGGCATCTCCTTTGGCTGCCGTAGCATTGGCTACTACCACTACCGCAGCTTCCGCCGCAGGGTTAACCTGGGTGTTTTTTGATATGCTACGCGGTCGTAAACCTTCGGCTATGGGTACATGTATTGGTTCGGTAGTGGGTTTGGTTGCTATAACACCTGCCGCCGGTTTTGTATCTATTCCACATGCCTTATCAATAGGTATTATATCAGCCATTGTAAGTAACCTGCTGGTTGAATGGCGTACACGCACTTCAATTGATGATACGCTGGATGTGTTTCCGTGCCATGGGGTAGGCGGTATGGTTGGTATGCTGCTTACCGGTGTTTTTGCACATCAAAACGTAAACCCAATTGTTAAAAATGTAAGTAACGGTTTGTTTTTTGGCGAAACCAAACTGTTTATGGTACAACTAACCGCGTTGGTTGGGGTATCTGCATTTGCCTTTGTCGGTTCCATTATTCTTTTAAAAGTTACTGATCTGATCTCGCCATTACGCGTAAGCATGGAAGATGAAACCGTGGGGCTGGACATCAGTCAGCACGGCGAAAAACTATAAGAACCTTATACCCTCTTAATTAACTATTGATGAACCCGGCTCTCAAAAGCCGGGTTTTGTAATTTTATGCTGACGCTATTAATGCTTTTATATGACAAATTATAGGCCCCGAAATCAGATAAAAAATTTGTAATTTCGTGGCTTCATTTCCAGACATGAGCGATCAGATCAAGCACGAATGCGGAGTTGCCTTTATCCGCCTGTTAAAGCCGCTATCCTACTATCAACAAAAATATGGTACTGCTATGTACGGCCTTAATAAGCTGTACCTGCTGATGGAGAAACAGCACAACCGCGGTCAGGACGGCGCCGGTGTTGCTACCATTAAGTTAGATGTTGAACCCGGTAAACGCTACATCAGCAGGCATCGGTCTATGGCATCCAACGCAGTAGCCGACATTTTTGAGTACATCCAGAAAAAATTTGCGGATGTAGAAAAAGAACAGCCCGAAAAAATCAAGGATGCTGAATGGTTGAAAGAAAACATCAGCTTTACCGGCGAAGTATTGTTGGGCCACCTGCGCTACGGTACACACGGTAAAAACAGTATTGAAAGCTGCCACCCGTTTTTACGCCAAAACAACTGGATGACCCGTAACCTGGTTATTGCCGGTAACTTCAACATGACGAATGTTGATGAACTGCTGCAACAGTTGTACGAATTGGGCCAGCATCCAAAAGAAAAAGCCGATACCGTTACGGTGTTAGAAAAAATCGGCCACTTTGTGGATACCGAAGTGCAGGGACTGTTCGATCAGTTTAAACGTGAGGGCAACGATGATAATATCGAGATCAGTAAAATGATTGGCGATAATATGGACGTAGCCAAGATCCTGAAAAAATCGGCCAAAAACTGGGACGGTGGCTATACGATTGCTGGTATATTAGGTCATGGTGATGCATTTGTAATGCGCGATCCATCAGGTATTCGCCCAGCCTTTAGCTATGTGGATGACGAAGTAGTAGTGGTTGCATCAGAGCGTCCGGCTATTCAAACTGCATTTAATGTTCCGCTTGAGAAGATTAAGGAAATTACTCCGGGCCATGCGCTGATCATTAAAAAGAATGGTACAGTAAGCGAGGAGCAGTTCCTGGAGCCAAGAGAAAAGAAATCTTGCTCGTTTGAGCGTATCTATTTTTCACGTGGTAGTGATGCGGCCATTTACCGCGAGCGTAAGCAACTGGGCCGCCTTTTATGCGACCAGATTCTGGAAGCTGTTAACCACGATATAAAGAACACGGTATTATCCTACATTCCTAATACTGCCGAAACTGCGTTTTACGGTATGGTTGAAGGGGTAAATAAATATATTAAACAATACCAGCGCGATCGCCTGCTTAACCGTGAGGACAAAATTACCGACGAGGAATTAAGCGAGGTATTAGCTATGGCGCCAAGGGTTGAAAAGTTGGCTATAAAGGACGTAAAACTGCGTACTTTTATTACTCAGGATGCCGACCGTGGCGAGATGGTAGCACACGTTTATGATACCACCTACGGCTTGGTAAACAGCGGCACCGATACACTAGTTTTATTGGATGATTCTATCGTTCGTGGTACTACGCTGAAACAAAGTATCCTGAAAATTATGGATCGCTTAGGTCCTAAAAAGATCATCATTGTATCATCTGCTCCGCAAATACGTTATCCTGATTGTTATGGCATCGATATGTCGCGCATGGGTGAGTTTGTGGCGTTTGAGGCAGCGGTTAGTTTGCTTAGAGAAAGCGGCCAGGAGGATATTATTCTGGAGGCTTATCAACAAGCCAAAGCCAGTTTAAACTTGCCAAAGGAGCAGGTTGAAAACCATGTAAAAGCTATTTATGCACCATTCACCGATCAGCAGATATCAGACCGTATTGCACAAATCATTACGCCTAAAAACCTGAAAGCTGAAGTGCAGGTAATTTACCAAACATTGGATAGCCTGCATGTGGCCTGTCCTAATCACTTAGGCGACTGGTATTTTTCTGGAAACTATCCTACACCAGGTGGTAACAAGGTTGTAAACCGCGCCTTTATCAACTGGATGGAAGGTAAGAACCAGCGTGCTTACATGTAAGATGGAACTGCTGATTTACCAAATCAGTATTTAATATATAAGCCCCGGCAAGTAGCCGGGGCTTTTTTGTTGCTGTGAATATTGCTTTAACGGATCACTACCTCAAATTCTATCTCAAACCTAAATTTGTGTAAATGATACATTAGGTTTTGTAATGAAGAAAATTACGCTGCTGCTATCGGTGAAAATACGAAATGCGTAACCAGCTTATCCATAATCACCAGGGACGCAATAATGAGTGCTACGCCGGCTAAGTAATTAAGGCGGTGTACCAGTTTTACCGAGATCCGGTCGCGCAGTTTATTGGCATAAAAAGCCTTGAGTATATCCATCCCAAACTGCATAACAAGGATGGTAGTAAACATAATAGCAATCTTTAACTGTCGGTGTGGGATACCTTCATGAAAAGCCGTACTGGCCGTGCCAATAACCGTAATCCAGTGAAAGAGCAGGGTAGGGTTAAAGATGCACATCAAAAAGCCCTTAAAGAAGTAGCCCGCACGGTTCACCGTAGCTGGGGTATGGGAATTATAGTCTACCTCAGCTTTTTTAATGAGGTAATATATACCGATGATAAAGAGAATAACGCTTCCGATTACACCTAACCATACCTTCATTTCTTTAGGTACCTCGAATAACTGCGAACCAAATATAATGGCGCCCACAAACACCACATCACTGGTAACTACACCCAGCGCCAGTGCTGAGCCTGCCTGAAAGCCTTTTTCGATACTGGTTTTGATCAGCGCGAAAAAAACGGGGCCGGTTAAAAACGTAAGCACTAAGCCAATACCAATACCAGAAATTATAGCTTCTATCATTTATATGGGCTAAAAATTTGACCTCGCGAATATGCAACTTATCTGTTAAACAAAAAAAGTTAATAATGTTGACAAAATTGTAAAAAAGAATACCGATTATTTAAGAATTAGATTTATGTTAGTAACCTTGAAATAATACCGTTTTAACTAAATATTTTTATGGACCAATCTACTTCCAAAAACAACTCGTCGGCATTTTTTACGCTTACAATTGTTTTTTTCTTTTGGGGATTCGTGGCTGCGAGCAACGATATCCTGATTCCCGTATTTAAAGAAAAACTACATCTTGAGCAATGGCAATCGCAAATGATTTCATTTGCATTTTATGTGGCTTATACGGTAGGTGCAATTATTTATTTCCTTGTTTCTAAAGTAACTGGCGGTGACATATTAAATCGCCTAGGATATAAAAATGGTATAGCATTAGGCTTGGTTATATCGACACTAGGCGCTTTATTGTTTTATCCTGCAGCACAAACTGCTTCATTTGGGTTATTAATTGCGGGGTTGTTTATCATAGGTTTAGGGTATTCATTACAGCAAACGGCTGCCAACCCACTTGCCATTATCATGGGCGATCCAAAAAGTGGTTCTCAAAGGTTGAGCTTAGCCGGTGGCGTAAACAACTTTGGTACAACCATAGGTCCGGTAATTGTTGGTTTAGCCATTTTTGGATCAGTAACCGAAAAAGCGCAAGTTGCAAGCGTTGAGTCAGTGAAAACACCTTATCTTATCTTAGGTGTGTTATTCCTGGTAGTAGCCCTGATATTTAAATTCTCATCTCTACCCAACAAAATTAACGTTAATGAAGAGGAGAACAGTGATATTGCTACCGAACTAGTTAGTGACCATGGTAAAAATGCTAAAAGCGCTTTAGGTTATCCTCAACTCGTTTTGGGTATGATTGCGATATTTTTATACGTGGGTGTAGAGGTTTCAACTGCCAGTAACTTGCCGGAGTTTATGAAAGAGAAGCTGAATATCGCTACCTCGGGCGCAGCGCCATTTGTATCACTTTACTGGGCCAGTTTGATGATTGGCAGATGGACCAGTTCTGTTGGTGCATTTAACATGAGTGATGGTGCCAAAAAGGTTATGCGATTTGTGATGCCTTACATTGCGTTCGGTATATTTTTAGTAGTAAACAAACTGGCAAGCCATGATATTACGCCGTTTTATCTGTACGCGTTGATTATAGTGGTTATGATTATAGGCGACTTGTTAAGTAAAGGTAACCCTGCCAGACAGCTGTTAATCTTCTCGCTAATGGGTATTACTGCGCTAGCAATTGGTATGCTAGCTAGTGGGATGGTTAGCGTTTATGCGTTTATGAGCGTTGGTTTATTTTGCTCTACTTTATGGCCATGTATTTATACTTTAGCCGTATCTGGCTTAGGCAAGCACACCAACGAGGGGTCTAGCTTCTTGATTATGATGATTATGGGTGGTGGTGTTATCAGTTTGGTACAGGGGTATGTATCGGCACCTAGCCTGTTGGGTATACAATGGTCTTATCTGGTGGGTGTAGTCTGCTTTGCTTACTTGGCTTTTTATGCCATCACTGCGCAACGAGTGTTAAAATCGCAAGGTATTAACTTCGATGAGCTGGAAATGAAAGGCGGACACTAATTTACAGCATGAGTAAACTGAGTTTCGATCAGATATTTATGAACCTGGCAACCGACCTGGCCAAACGCTCTCATTGCGTTAAGGCCCAGGTCGGTGCTGTTTTAACTAAAGATACGCGCATTATATCGGTAGGGTATAACGGTCCGCCGGCGGGTACGCATAACTGCGATGAGGAATGGCCCGAAACAGGCTGTCCGCGCGATGCACGAGGTAGTTGTTCGCTGGCCCTGCATGCTGAGGAGAATGCCATTCTGTACGCTGTAAAAAACGGTACCAGACTGGAAGGTACTACGATGTATACCACGCTGTCGCCTTGCTTGCCTTGTGCACGCCTCATTTATTCTGCCGGCATTACCCAGGTATATTACCGTTTCTCGTATGCCGAGTATAAAGGTTTACCAAGTGATGAAGGGGTCGATTTTCTGAACCGATTTGGTGTTAAAGCCCATAAATTTGAAGAACAGCCCGATGGTATAGGGTTGCATTTTTGAAATATACGATAGGCTTATAAATAAAAAAGGAGTAATCAACAAGATTACTCCTTTTTTATTTATGTACTGATGTCTTTTTCTAAGCTTGCTTCTTCAAAAATGGCTCCACTTTATCTAAGGCAAACTGTAGTTGCTGTTCAGGTGTGATATTTGTATTATCCAAAATAATGGCATCATCGGCTCGTACCAGCGGGCTTTCCTTACGGGTGGTATCAGAGTAATCGCGGTGTGCAATGTTTTCAAATACCTCTTCTAATGTAATATCAGGGTTGTTCGGTAATAGTTCTTTGTAGCGTCGTTCCGCACGTACTTTGGGGTCGGCGGTCATAAACAGCTTTACCTGCGCGTTAGGGAATACGGCAGTGCCAATATCTCGGCCATCCATTACTATGTTTTTAGACTGCCCCATACGTTGCTGCTGGGCAACCATCTCCTTACGAACCTCACGTATTGCAGACACTGGGCTTACGTTCTGCGATACAGGCATCAGCCTGATCTCGTGCGAAACTTCTTCGTCATTCAGTGTAATGTGTGTTTCGTAATCGCGCGAATGGAAGTTTAAATGGATGTTTTTTAAAGCTTCGGCTACTTGTTCGGGGTTGTTTAAATCAACGTTATTGCGCAAAAAGTAAAGGGTAACAGCGCGGTACATGGCCCCGCTATCTACATAAATAAAATGAAGTTTTTTGGCTAACGCTTTGGCTAAGGTACTTTTTCCGCAAGATGAATATCCATCAATTGCTACCACAATGTTCTTGCTCATCGGGGAGCTAAGGTACAAAATCTGTCATAATTTTTGCGGGTAGCTAATTAAACTTAGCTTTGAAAAATGGATTTTACCAGGGCCGATTTACAAAAGGAAGTAATTTACAAGACCTCGCGAAGCGGAGGCAAAGGCGGGCAGAATGTCAATAAGGTATCAACCAAGGTTGAACTGCTTTTAGACGTAGCGCAGTCAATTTTGTTTACGGACGAGCAGAAAGCACTCCTGACCGCTAAGCTGCAAAACCGGCTTAATAAAGATGGTTATGTTCAGGTAATTAGTGAAGAGGAGCGAAGCCAGCTTTTAAACAAAGACCGTGCACTGGACAAGCTGTTTATGCTGCTGGTAAAAGCACTACATCAGCCCAGAGTACGTAAACCTACTAAAATAAGCAAGGCGGCCAAGGCCGCCCGTTTAGATAGTAAGCGCATACAATCGCTCAAAAAGCAACTGCGGCGCAACGACTTTTAATTGAAGCGATACAATAACGTTACGGATCCCCATTGGTGCGCGTGCACCATGCTATTGATCTGCTTGCCACTGATGGTAACAGCGCCATTCAGCACCCAGCGTTTGCCTGCATAGGCCACGCCAATTTCGTGCGTAAATAGTGTACGGTTAGGGCTGAAGGTGATTTCTTGAGGATGTTTGTCCGAACCTAATCCGCCTTGTATGGTAGCATCGTAACCTACATAATTAAACAACGGCTTATAGTATGCAAAAAGTTCATAACTATGTAAAGGTGCTATGCTGCTATTGCGCGTTGCTGTACTTTGCGTACTTACGGAGTTAAATAACTGGTTAAAGTTACCTGCACGTACTATAGCGCCTACACCAGCACCCGTAAAGCCTGTACCTAAGTTACCATAAGTACTGCCGCTTAAATCAATCCATGATGCTCTTGCCAGCAATTTGTTGTATTGGGCCAATAGGTTGAGCTGGAAGCTGTTTTGGATCTGGGTATTCCAACCGGCCAGTTCATAAAAACCAAACGTTTTGTGCATTAGCTTTTGCGCTTCCTCGCCTAATGCTGCCGGACCGATAACCCCCGTTTGCACACCAAGTTTTAAATTACTTTCGTTCTTGTATAGCAAGTTCAAGTTAGCGCCTGCATACAGGTAGCCTGCAAAAGGCCGGTCAACGCGGGCAGGATCGGGTACGTAACCCGAGTAGGGGTTAAACATTTTTTGACCCGCTTCGATGCCCAATACTTTATTGGCCAATTTACTCGTCTCGGGGTTTTGAACAGTAAGCGCCTGCCGGTAAAAAAGGAACAGTCCGTTGGTGTAATACCGGTCTATGCCTTGCGCCAGGAACGAATCGTTGTCGCTTTGCAAGCCAGCCTCGTGGGCATGAGCGTTGGTTTGCGCAAATAGCGGTGAGAAGCCAAGGCCTAATAAAGCCGTAGCTATAAGTGCTTTAAATTTCATTAATAATGATGCTCGAGGTTGCTAAAATAAGAAAGCCGGATGGTAATCCGGCTTTCTTATTATTATAAAGCAAAAATTTAATTACGTGCAGATGGTGGTTGCTTATTCTACCACCGGTTTGGAATCTTCTTTTATCGTCAAATCCAACGCATCCGAAACCTGTTCGTTTAACAAAGCCAGATCAATTACCTCACGCATGTTTTTTACGTAATGGAACTTAAGGTCTTTAATATAGTTTTCTTTAATCTCCTGAATATCCTTGCGGTTCGATTCGCACAAAATGATTTCTTTGATACCGGCACGCTTAGCTGCCAAAATCTTTTCTTTGATACCACCTACAGGCAGCACACGGCCACGCAGGGTAATTTCGCCGGTCATGGCCAAATTTGGTTTCACCTTGCGTTGGGTAAAGGCCGAAGTTAAAGCCGTAAGCATGGTGATACCTGCTGAAGGGCCGTCCTTAGGCGTAGCGCCGGCCGGTACGTGCACATGCACATCCCATTGATCAAACAGCTTTGGATTGATATTGAACTGACCTGCATGAGCCCGCAAATAGGCTAAAGCTATAGTGGTCGATTCTTTCATTACATCGCCCAAATTACCTGTAAGCGTTAAGCGGCCTTTGCCGGGGCTTAAACTGGCTTCGATAAACAGGATATCGCCGCCAACCTGTGTCCATGCCAAACCGGTAACCACACCTGCTACATCATTGCCTTCGTAAAGGTCTTTGTCAAAGAATGGCGCACCGAGTATTTTCACTACATCTTTCTTGCTTACAGTAGGGTTATATTCTTCTTCAAGCGCAATGCTTTTGGCCACGCCGCGCACAATGGAGCCAATCTGCTTATCCAGGCTACGTACGCCCGATTCGCGGGTATAGCCTTCAATAACCGATTCCATCACGTCGTTTTTAACCACAACGTCTTTTGTTTTTACGCCGTGGGCCTCGCGTTGTTTAGGCAGCAAATGCTGGCGGGCAATCTCTATCTTTTCTTCAATGGTATAGCCATTCACTTCAATAATTTCCATACGATCCAGCAGGGCAGGCTGTATGGTGCTTAGTGAGTTGGCAGTAGCAATGAACATTACGTTAGATAGATCAAAGTCCAATTCTACGTAATGGTCATAAAAAGTGTTGTTTTGTTCTGGGTCCAGTACCTCCAGCAGGGCAGATGATGGGTCGCCCCTGAAATCGTTGCCTACTTTATCAATCTCATCCAAAATAAACACCGGGTTAGCTGCGCCGGCTTTTTTAATAGATTGTATAATGCGGCCAGGCATAGCACCAATGTAAGTTTTACGGTGACCGCGAATTTCGGCCTCATCTCGAATACCACCCAGTGCCATACGTACATACTTACGGCCTAAAGCTTTGGCTATAGATTTACCTAATGACGTTTTACCAACGCCCGGAGGGCCAACCAAGCAAAGGATAGGCGCTTTCATGTCGTGCTTTAACTTCAGCACGGCCAGGTACTCGATAATGCGCTGTTTAACCTTGTCTAAACCAAAGTGATCCTTATCTAATATCTTTTGGGCGCGTTTCAGGTCAAAGTTATCTTTGGTAAACTCGCTCCAGGGCAAATCGAGCAAAAGCTCCAGGTAATTGATTTGTACCGAGTAATCAGCCGCGGCAGGGTTGATGCGTTGCAGCTTTTCCAGCTCTTTGTTAAAGTGATCGCCTACTTCTTTAGCCCATTTCTTTTTAATGGCCCTTTTACGCAGGTTTTCTATTTCCAGATCGGGTGTATTGCCACCCAACTCTTCCTGAATGGTTTTGAGCTGCTGGTTCAAAAAGTAATCGCGCTGCTGTTTGTCTAAGTCAGTACGCACTTTTGTCTGGATCTGGTTTTTCAGTTCCAGCATCTGCAAATCGGTAGTGAGGTGTTCCAGCACAATGCTGGCCCGGTCGCGCAGGCTTGGCGTAGCCAGCAGGCGCTGCTTGGCTTCCATATCTGCATTCATATTAGAAGATATGAAGTTGATCAGGAACGACGTACTTTCAATATTACGGATAGCAATACCTGCCTCGCTCGGGATGTTGGGCGATAGCTGGATAATACTCATGGCCATGTCTTTGATAGACGATACCATGGCTTTGAATTCTTTATCTTCTTTAAAGCTGGTTTCTTTAAAAGGCTCGATGGCGGCTTTGATGTAAGGTTCGCTTTGCAGCTCTTCTTTTAATACAAAGCGTTTTTTACCCTGTAAAATAACAGTGGTGTTGCCATCAGGCATCTGCAGCATTTTGATGATAAGCGCCGTGGTGCCCACCTGATGCAACTGATCAAAGGTAGGATCCTCAACGCTAACGTCCTGCTGGGCTACAACGCCCACCAGGCGGTCGCCTTTGTTGGCATCGCGTATCAGTTTGATGGATTTATCGCGGCCAACGGTAATGGGAATTACCACACCCGGAAAAAGCACCGTGTTGCGCAGCGGTAATATAGGTAGTGCCTCCGGTACCTGTTCATTGTTCATCTCCTCTTCATCCTCTGTTGACATCAGCGGAAAAAATTCGGAGTCTTCATTGATAACCGGTAAAGCACTTTTAAAATCAAACGGATCGAAACTCATTAAATACCCTTTCTAATATGGTAGGTTAACGTCATGTTGTCAGTCTGTTCGGGGAACAGTCAGTCAAAAACAACGCAAAAATACTGTTTTATATTTTAACGTATGGTTGTTCAATAGATATGCCAAGACGGTGCTAAATGACAAGTTATCGTTGGTGGTGAGTTAAGGTGTTGATAAGTAGGTGTTTGTATTTTCGAATACATTCAGGTAGCCGTTTTGGCGATACTTATCAGGCGTGGAAAAAACGTCAGGTTAGTAGCATTAATTCATCAAACAAAGTTGCAGGGTAAAAACTTTTGTATTAATATTACGCCTTGCATAATAAAAGCGGCAGTTAAAAGTTAAAGTATTAAAACGTAATAAACTGGTGATGAGGTTGTCCGTTATATTGTCTTTTTTACTTGTTTCATCCCTTGATGGTATTGCACAAAAAGCATATGTGCAGTTGGGCTATCAGGCCATGATGAATAAAGATTTTAAAAGCGCTGTGCGGCAACTCGAAAAAGCCTGCGAGGTTGACTCCAACAGTACGCATGCGTTATGGATGCTGGGCTATTCTTACTTCCATAGTGAAAACTATAAAAAGTCAGTTTCTGCCTATAGCCGTGTTATTGCACTGAATCCTACCGACGAATCGGCCTATTACTTTCGCTCCAAGGCGCAAAGCAATATGGCAAAAGACGGCCAGATAAGTGTTGGTGAGCGGGAAAAGTGCCTGCTCAATGCCATTAAAGATTTAAACAGGGCGCTGGTAATTAAGCCTAACGAGGATCGCTTTTATCAGAATCGAGGTTTGGCCTATCGTGATTATGCTGATCTGAAACTACAACCCAGCTACCACTCCTACGACAAGAACCGAGGAATAACAGCTTTAAAAGCTGCCGTATCCGATTTTGAGCGCGTACTCAACAACAATCCCAGTCGTGCCGATATATCTAATTTGCTTGAAGTAGCCAAAGAGCGTATGGCTACTTTGGTAGGGCATAGGTAACGGCTGCTATTCTTTCCTTAATTATTTTATTGCATAAGATATTCAGACATTTTCTTGTTCTTATTGCCTGCACAGAGAGGGGATTTCTTTTGTGATGGTGATGTAGCTACCTCTTTACTTGCTTTATATACGACAGGATGGTTCCGCTACCGCTCGTCATCAAATGCTTGTTGCTTTTAGATACAAAATAAGATATTGGAAAGAAGTATTCCTATACGGCAATGAGCAGACTATAAGAGGTATATTCAACTAATAGAAGTTCAAAAAGCCTCAAGTGAGAATATCTACTTAATCTTCCCTTTAATTACATACTGATTGTCGCCCAGAAACCTTACCTGCTGCAATTTGTCAATCAGATACAACGAATCGGGATAGTAAACCAGCTTTTCGGTTGCCTGGTAAAGGATATTATGAGAGTAATTCTGGATGGCTATCTTTTTAACTGCGTTGCCGGCTTTTTGAATTACCATGCGGCGGGTAGTCAGTTTAGAATCTTTGGCTGTGTATACCACCGAGTCGCCAGCCTGTTCAATGGTATAGCTTTCGCGCCAGGCAGGCTTGTTGATATCCGAAGCAGCAAACAAGTCCAGTTCGCGACCCCAGTTACTGATGCGGAGTTGAAGTGTTTGAGCTGTTTCGTGATTATGGGCCACGGTTTTGGTAACCAGCGGACGCAAGCTGTTTAACCGGGCTGTATCAGCCTGAATAAACTTTTTTAAGTCGAAGTATTTTAGGGAAGCACCGGTTTCACGGATATCCGGCTTGCACGAATACAAGCCGGATAGCGTGAACAGTATGCTGTATGTAAACAAACGTTTATACCAGTACATCTCCTGTCATGGCCTTAGGTATTTCCACACCTAATAAGTTTAATACCGTAGGGGCAATGTCGCCCAATTTGCCATCTTTCACGGCAGTAACATCTTTGTCAATCACAATACAAGGTACCAGGTTAGTACTGTGCGCCGTGTTTGGTGAGCCATCTTCGTTCACCATGTAGTCGGCATTACCGTGGTCGGCAATGATGATGAAAGAGTAACCATTTTGTATGCCGGTTTCAACCAATGTTTTTACACAGGCATCTACTGTTTCGGCAGCTTTTACAACAGCTTCAAATACGCCGGTGTGGCCTACCATATCGGTATTGGCAAAGTTAAGGCAGATAAAATCGGCCCAGCGGCTTTGCAGTTCAGGTAAAATGGCATCGCGTATACCCTCGGCGCTCATTTCGGGCTGTAAATCGTAAGTAGCTACTTTAGGTGAAGGAATCATGATCCGTTTTTCGTTCACAAATTCCTTTTCACGCCCACCCGAAAAGAAGAAGGTAACGTGCGGATACTTTTCTGTTTCGGCAATACGTATTTGAGTCTTGCCGGCATCCTGCAAAATTTCACCTATAGTTTGTGTAAGATCTTCTTTATTGAAAATAACCTGTACATTTTTAAACGTCTCATCATAAGGCGTCATGGTAATATAGCGCAGGTTAAGCGGGTGCATGTTTTGCTCCGGGAAAGCTTTTTGGGTTAGAGCTACAGTAATTTCGCGGCCACGATCGGTACGGAAATTAAAGCAGATCACCACATCACCATCTTTAATGGTGGCTATAGGCTGGCCGTTTACATCGGTACGGATAATCGGCTGAACAAACTCATCGGTAACACCTTCGGCATATGATTCTTTAATAGCTTCGATCATGTTCATGGCCGGACGGCCTTCGCCGTTTACCATCAGGTCATAAGCCAGTTTTACACGCTCCCAGCGGTTGTCGCGGTCCATGGCGTAATAGCGGCCAATAGCCGATACCAGTTTAACCGGAAGCTGGCTAATGTATAACTCCAGATCGGTAATGTAAACGATGCCCGAGTTAGGGTCGGTATCACGTCCATCCAAAAAGGCGTGAATGAAAACATTTTCCAGGCCGTGCTCTGTCGCAGCATCGCACAAGCCTTTCAGGTGATTTATGTGTGAGTGTACGCCACCATCAGATACCAGGCCAATGAAGTGTACATTCTTATTGTTAGCTTTTGCATATTCAAAAGCATCTTTAATTACAGGGTTGTTAGGTAGTTCGTGGTCGTCAACCGCTTTATGGATGCGGCCCAGCTCCTGGTACACGATGCGGCCTGCACCCAGGTTCATGTGACCTACTTCTGAGTTACCCATTTGTCCTTCAGGCAAACCCACGGCAGTACCGGAGGCAACCAGCTTGGAGTTTGGATATTTCTCCAGCAGCGAATCAAAAAATGGCGTATTGGCCGAGTAGATGGCGTTCGAACTGTCCTGACGACCGTATCCCCAGCCGTCCAGTATCAATAAGGCGAGTTTCTTTTGTTGTTCCACAGTGCAAATATATATTTTATTATTATGTTCATTAGTTCTTTATGAGTTCACCGTGCATTGATGATAGGTTATAATAATAAAGTTCCCTTCTTCTGAAACAGGAAGTCATGATGCAGGCTTACCTTATGAACGTTAACCATGAACTATACACGTAACGTATATGTTATTTTATCAAAAACTAAATAATCGCCAATTGTTTTTACTTTTGAACCTCGAAAAATGAATACATTGGATACAGAACTTGTACATCAGTTTATAAAAGACACTTTGGCCGAGGATGTAGGGGATGGCGATCATACTTCGCTGGCCACTATACCACAAGGCACTAACGGCAAAGCACGCCTGCTGATAAAAGATAACGGCATACTGGCCGGAGTGAAACTGGCTATCGAAATATTTAAAGTTATAGACGCTAACCTGAAGCTGAACATCTTTTTACAGGATGGTGCCAACGTAAAAAATGGCGATGTAGCTTTTGAAGTGGAAGGCAGCGTACACAGCATTTTGAAGGCCGAGCGGCTGGTGCTCAATTGCATGCAGCGTATGTCGGGCATTGCTACCCGCACTCATGATATTGTTGAATCATTAAAAGGCACCAACACCCGCGTATTAGATACCCGCAAAACTACGCCCGGCTTCCGCTATTTTGAAAAATGGGCGGTTGAGATTGGCGGCGGCGTTAACCACCGTTTTGGCTTATATGACATGATCCTGATTAAGGATAACCATGTAGATTATTCGGGCGGTATCAAAAATGCGATCCAGAATACGCAACAATATCAGCAAGCGAACGGCAAACAGCTGGCGGTTGAGATTGAGGTAAGAAACTTTGACGAGCTGGAAGAGGCATTGCAAACCGGTGGTATTGATCGTATTATGCTTGATAATTTCAGTGTGGCCGACTTGAAAAAAGCGGTTGAGCTGATTGGCGGGCGTTATGCCACCGAGGCATCGGGCGGTATTACCGCTGATACCATTCGCAGCTATGCCGAAACCGGAGTTGACTATATATCTGTAGGCGCATTAACACATTCGGTAAAAAGTTTGGATTTAAGCTTAAAAGCGTTTAAACAGTAAAACAAACAATTACCATATCCATTTAGTATTATTGTGCTGAAATGATTTCAATCTATTCTGTCCTGGTTCTGATACTTGCTTACTTATTCGGCTCTATTCCAACTGCGGTTTGGATTGGACAGGCCTTTTATGGAATAGATGTTCGCGAATATGGCAGCGGCAATGCCGGTGCAACCAACACCTTCAGGGTGCTCGGAAAAAAAGCCGGTATACCGGTAATGCTTATTGATATTTTAAAAGGGTGGACGGCCACTAACCTGGCTTATCTTATCGGGGTATCTACCACAGGCAACCACCACTCTGCGGCCTTTGTGAATTACGAACTGGCACTGGGGGTTACCGCTGTAATGGGCCATCTGTTCCCGGTTTTTGCTGGTTTTAGAGGAGGTAAGGGAATTGCCAGCTTGTTTGGAATGGTTTTAGCTATCAACTTGCAGGCAGCATTGCTTTGTGTGGGGGTATTTATTGTTGTTTTGCTGATAACCAGATATGTGTCGCTAAGTTCCATCGTCGCCGGTTTTATGTATCCCATCGGCGTAACGTTTATATTTCCGGTTTATATCAAATCGGTAATTATTTACGGAATGTGCATTTGCGTGCTTATTTTGGTAACTCACCAGAAAAACATTGAGCGGTTGCTGAAAGGCACAGAATCAAAAGTGAATTTGTTTAAAAGCAAGGCTGCTGCTTAACGAAATACATTTAACACCTATTATGAAAGCATCAAAACTACTATTAGCAATTTTAGCCGCCGTTGTATTTTTTTCCTGCTCAACTGTACCTTTAACTGGTCGTAAACAGTTTCTGGCCGTTAGCGATGATCAGGTAAATCAATCAGCAGCGCAAAGTTACAGGCAACTCTTAACCGATCCTAAAACTACTGTTATCAGTAGCAGTGCGGATGCGCAACGTGTAAAGCGTGTGGGCAATCAACTGGCCGCTGCAATTCAGCGTTACCTAAAGCAAAATGGTTATGGCGACCAGTATAATTTTCAGTGGGAATTTAACCTGATTCAAAGTAAAGAGGTAAACGCGTGGTGTATGCCCGGTGGCAAAGTAGCCGTTTACAGCGGTATATTGCCTATCACAAAAGACGATGCAGGTTTAGCTACCGTAATGGGCCACGAAATTGGCCACGCTATTGCCCGTCACTCTGCCGAGCGTATCTCGCAGGAGTACGTGGCCCAGGGCTTGGGTACGGCTGTTGGTGTGGCTTCTAACAACACCGCATCACCACTGGTTAAATTAACCAGCCAGCTTTACGGTACCGGCAGCCAGTTAGCGCTATTACACTATGGCCGTAGCCAGGAATCAGAAGCCGACCGTTTGGGCTTAACTTTTATGGCAATGGCGGGTTATGATCCGCATGCCGCTGTATCTTTTTGGCAACGTATGGCTGCCCAAAGCAACGGACAATCACAGCCCGAGTTTCTGAGCACGCACCCTTCCGATCAGCGCCGTATAGCGGATATACAGGCAAGGCTGCCGGAAGCCATGAAATATTATAAAAAATAACTTACTTTATCCCGCCCGTAAAACCGGCGGGATTTTTTTATGTCAAAAGTTAAATTCCTACAAGCCAAGTGGCATGATCTGATCATGCTGAACTATGAGGTTGATCCTGATATACTGAAACCTTATTTGCCGGCAGCAACCGAGCTGGATTTATGGCAGGGCAAGGCATTGGTAAGCATGGTTGGGTTTATGTTTTTGGATACCCGAGTTTTGGGTGTGCGCTGGCCCTGGCACATTAATTTTGAGGAGGTAAACCTGCGCTTTTATGTAAAGCACTTTGACGGCAAGGAGTGGAAACGGGGCGCCGTATTTATCAGCGAAATTGCACCTAAGGCCATCATCCCTATTATTGCTAATAACCTATATAATGAGCATTACAAGGCCATGCCTATGCGGGATTCGGTAACATTGTTAGATAGCGGCCATGCTGCGTATTTGTATGAGTGGAAACTGAATGGCCGTTGGAATAAACTGGGGGCTACCATCAGCAATGAATTTGTACCGATTGACCCGACCAGTCCGGAAGAATTCATTTTTGAGCATTACTGGGGCTATAACCAAATTAATAAGAATACCACACTGGAATATGCGGTAGAGCATATACCCTGGCAGGTGTCGCCAGTTAGCAGTTCCATATTTGATGCGGATGTTGCGGCCTTGTATGGTAAAGAGTTTGAACCGTTTCTAAAGCAACCTTATTCTGCGTTCTTTGCTAAAGGATCGGATGTGGTGGTAAGAGTGGCGCAAAAGATCAGGATCAAGTAATCTGAGCACCTAATACCTGCAATATGGCCTGTGCTTTCAACAGGCATTCATCATACTCCTGCCCAGCAACAGCATTGTAGGTTATGGCACTGCCAACCTGGAAGGAGAGGTAGCGGTTGGCTGCGTTATAAAACAAGCTGCGTATCACTACATTAAAATCAAAATCGTCATCCGGACTCAAATAGCCAACAGCGCCTGAGTATACGCCGCGGCGTGAGCGCTCGTATTGTTCCATTAGTTGCATGGCTTTTAGCTTAGGTGCGCCCGTCATGCTACCCATCGGGAAAGTGTTTTTAATAGCCTCAATGGCTGTAATGCTGTCATCCAGCTCACAGGTTATTGTGGATATCATTTGATGCACCTGCTTAAAGCTATAGATGCCAAATAGCTCTTCGGTTTGCACTGTACCGCGTTTGGCCGATTTAGTCAGGTCATTACGCACCAAATCCACCACCATTACGTTTTCCTGCTGCTCTTTTATGTTTTGTCGCAACCGTTGCTTGATGGTTTCGTCTTCCTGAGCTGTTTGTCCGCGCCGGGCAGTTCCTTTAATAGGTTGTGATAAAAGCTGGTTCCCACGCTTAGCTAAAAAGCGCTCGGGCGAGGCGCATAAAATGTATTGCCGGTAGTGCTTAAAAAAGCATGCGAATGGGTTAGGAGATGCTTGGTTAAGCAATAGGAATAGTTGCAATGGGCTGATATCTGCATCATCTGCAAAAAACTCCTGGCAAAAATTGGTTACATAAATATCGCCCCGCGCAATATGTTGCTTAATATTTTCAAAAGTGGTTAGGTACTCGTTATGGTTGAAACGGGCCTGCAATTGAATGTTTATGTTGAATTGCGGCTGGCCTATCACTTGTTGCTCAATAATTGCAACAATAGCTTCCGGCTCATCGGTAATAACTTCAACCTGGGTGCCGCGAATGATAAGCAAATGCAGCGGCGCAAAAAAGTAAAGGTCAGGAAATTGCAGGTGATCGGGATTAGTGGAGCTAAGGTCTTCAACTTCGTTCTTTAAATCGTAGCCAAAAAATCCAGTTATCCAACCTGTATGCTTTTGCCTGAATTGTTGCAGTGCGTCAAATGCTTGTCCCGCCGGGGCGGTAACTTCTTCACACGCGCCTACGGCAATCAGTGTATCAAATTTGCTGTGTTTGTTTTTGAAGTTATTGGAATCCAGGTAGCAGGCCACCTCAAAGGTGTTGGCCCACTGTAGTGCTCTTTGTTTAAATAACCCAATATCCAGAACTTCAAAAACCATGGAGACAAAATTACCTCTTTACCACAAAAGGCCGGATACTTTCCGGCCTTTCTTATTTTATAAAAGTGTCACTGCTAGGCGTGATAACGATCTGGCAATCTCGTCGCTATACCAGTAATGGGATTGCCACGTTATCGTGCGCAATGACGAAATGATTTATTGCAAAACCAAAGTTTGCTTTCTGTCCGGCCCAACAGATAAATATTTCACCGGTACACCAACTTCCTGCTCCAGGAAAGCAATGTATGCCTGTAGCTTAGCCGGAATTTGCGAGGTTTCGGTAATGCCGGTTAAATCTTCATGCCAGCCTTCAATCTCTTTCAGTACTGGTTCTGGTTTTACGGTGCAGATATCATATGGCATATAATCAATGGTTTCGCCTTGATAGTTGTAATGTGTACACACGTAAATCTTTTCGAAGCCGCTCAATACATCCGCTTTGGTCATTACCAGTTGGGTAACGCCGTTCAGCATAATGGCGTATTTCAGGGCTGGCAAATCTACCCAGCCGGTACGGCGCGGGCGACCAGTAGTGGCACCAAATTCATGGCCCAGCTGGCGCAGCTCTTCGCCTAACTCATTATCCAGTTCGGTAGGGAAGGGGCCACCACCTACACGGGTACAGTATGCTTTAAAAATACCAATCACCTCGCCAATTTCACGTGGTGCAATACCTAAACCGGTGCAGGCACCGGCAGTGGTGGTGTTGGATGAAGTAACAAAAGGATAAGAACCAAAGTCGATATCCAGCATGGCGCCCTGAGCACCTTCAGCCAGTACTTTTTTACCTTGTTTCAGGTAATCGTTTACCAGGTGTTCTGAATCTACCAACTGGAATTTGCTGATCAATTCAATAGCTTCAAAAAATGCCTGTTCGCGTTCGCTAAAATCAACTACTTCGCCATAAAGCGATTGCAGCATGGATGTATGTTTGGCAACCAGTTTTTGGTAACGCTCTTTAAAATCGGGTAGGGTAATGTCGCCTACGCGTAAACCATTACGGCCGGTTTTGTCCATATAAGTTGGGCCAATACCTTTTAGGGTCGAACCAATCTTGCCTTCGCCCATTTTCTTTTCAGAAGCGGCATCCAGCAATTGGTGGGTAGGTAAAATCAGGTGAGCCTTTTTGGCAATCATCAGGTTACCTTTGGCTAACAGGTCATGACCGGCATCTTTCAGCTTGTCCAGCTCTTTTTTCAGGGTAATTGGGTCAATCACCACACCATTGCCAATCAGGTTCATGGTGTTTTCAAAAAAGATGCCTGAAGGGATGGTATTCAGTACAAACTTTTTACCGTCAAACTCTAAAGTGTGCCCGGCGTTCGGACCGCCCTGAAAGCGGGCAATCAGATCATAACCAGCGCTCAGTACGTCAACAATCTTTCCTTTGCCTTCGTCGCCCCACTGGAGGCCTAATAATACATCAACAGCCATTTGAATTTTTTTAAAATCATCATGCCGAATTCAGTCCGGCATCTCACGCAATGAGCAACTGTTTGTGCTGCTTCACCTGGTGTGGGATGCCGAAGCAAATCCGGCATGACCTATTTGTTATAATTAAGTGATATCCAACTTTTACAAAGCTGCAAAAGTAAGATTATAATAGTATCTGTCAATAAAATATTATGCACAGAATATCTGGCCGTTAAAACCGCGGCTTAAGATATCTTTCTGTCGCAATGCCCTTCTTTCAATTTGCTGCAGTTGCCGTACAAATTCAAAGAGTGGTGTTTGATGTCAAATTTTAACAATTCGCCCATCATGCTTTGTATCTGCTGAATTCGTGGGTCGCAAAACTCCACCACTTTACCGCAGTCAATGCAAATAATATGATCGTGCTGTTTGTAACCGTATGATTTTTCGAACTGGGCCATGTTTTTGCCGAACTGGTGCTTGGTCACCAAATCGCACGATACCAGCAGTTCGAGCGTGTTGTAAACCGTGGCCCGGCTTACACGGTACTTCTTATTTTTCATGTGGATATACAATGATTCCACATCGAAGTGATCGCTGCGCGAGTAAATTTCCTCGAGAATCGCAAAGCGCTCAGGTGTTTTTCTTAAACTTTTATTTTCGAGATACGCCTCGAAAATCTTTTTAACCATATCAATGGTTTCCTGTTGAGGCATAGTATAATACTTAAAGCATCAAAGTTAAGAATTTATAGTGGAATAGAGAAGCAAGAGCAAAGAGCCAGGAACCAAGATGATGCTAAAATGATATACCTTAGCTCTTGGTTCTTAGCTCTCAGCTCTGACTTTTCAGGATGCTTTTTCAAAAGAGGCAGAGGCCGAATCAAAGCGGGTTACGGAGGTGATGCCTTTAACCTGTTTCAGCTTTTTGATCAGATTATCCAGATGTTCGGTATCATTTACATACACCATAATGGTGCCTTCAAAAATACCGTTATCGCTATCCACGGTGATCGACCGCATGTTTACCTTAAAGTCGTTCGATATTACGGTGGTCAGTTTGTTGATCAAACCCACATCGTCAATACCCTTAATGCGTAAGCCGGTTAAAAACGCCAGTTCATGCTGTGTTGTCCAGCGGGCTTTTACAATACGGTAACCATAGTTGGCCATCAGCTTAGCCGCGTTAGGGCAGTTGGTGCGGTGTATTTTAATGCCTTCGTTAACGGTGATAAAACCAAATACATCATCGCCCGGAATTGGGTTGCAGCAGGATGCCAGTTTGTAATCTATCTTCTGCATATCTTCGCCAATCAACAGTATATCGCTGTCCTTAGCTTTGATATTGCGCAGTAAGCTTTGCACCTGTTCCTGCTCAATTTTATCCTGCGGCTTGTTCTCAATTACCCTTTCGGATGCCTGGTACTCTTTCAGGTCTTTCAGGTCAATAATGCCTTTGGCTACATTATAAAACAAGTCCTGCGAGGTAGGAAGCTTGAAATAGAAGGTCAGTTTCTGGATATTATCGGTATTGTAAGTGATCTTTAATGATTTTAGCTTACGTTCCAGTATCTCTTTACCGTCTTCGGCAATGCGTCGTTTCTCTTCTTTTAAAGATGATTTGATTTTAGCTTTCGCTTTAGCCGTCACCACAAAGTTGAGCCAATCCTCTTTAGGCGTTTGCTTGCTGGAGGTGATAATCTCTACCTGATCGCCGTTTTGCAGGTTATAGCTTAGCGGCACCAGCTTGTGGTTTACCTTGGCGCCTATACAAGTGGCACCCACATCGGAGTGAATCTCGAAAGCAAAATCAAGCGCCGTAGCGTTGGATGGCAGCTGAATGAGCGCACCTTTGGGTGTAAAGATGAAAATCTCGTCAGAAAACAAGTTCATCTTAAAATCATCCAAAAAGTCGAGCGCGTTGCTGTCCGGGTTGCGCAATAATTCACGCACCTTGTTTATCCACTGGTCCAAGCCACTGTCTGATGATGATTCTTTGTATTTCCAGTGTGCGGCGAAACCCTTTTCGGCAATCTCGTTCATTCGCTTGGTGCGTATTTGCACTTCCACCCATTGGCCGCGTGGCCCCATCACCGTAGTGTGCAACGATTCGTAACCGTTGGCTTTGGGTGAGGATATCCAATCGCGTAAGCGGTCGGGGTTAGGGCGGTATAGGTCCGTAACAATGGAGTAAGCCTTCCAGGAGTCGGACTTTTCCTGCTCAGGCGGGCTATCTAATATAACTCGAATGGCGAACAAATCATACACCTCCTCAAAAGGAATAGCCTTTTTCTTCATCTTATTCCAGATGGAGTGTATGGATTTTGGCCGGCCAAAAATATCAGCATGCAGCCCTTGCTCTTCCAATACTTTCTTTACTGGTCCAATAAAATCGGCAATGAATTTTTCCCGCTCGGCCTTTTTCTCGTTTAGTTTCTTTTTAATAAACTGGTAGGTTTCCCGCTCCATGTATTTCATGGAAAGATCTTCCAGTTCTGACTTTATGGCATACAGCCCCAGCCTGTGCGCCAGCGGAGCGTAAAGGTATACGGTTTCTGATGATAGCTTCAGCTGCTTATCGCGCGGCATAAACTCCATGGTGCGCATATTGTGCAGGCGGTCGGCCAGCTTAATCAATATCACACGCACGTCATCGGCCAGCGTGAGCAGCATCTTCCTGAAGTTTTCGGCCTGCAGGGAGCTGTTGGTATCAAAAACGCCCGAAATTTTGGTAAGGCCGTCTATAATTTTTGCTACCTTTTTGCCAAATTCTCTCTCAATATCGTCAAGGGTAACATCGGTATCTTCAACAACATCATGCAACAGGGCACACACAATGGAGGTAGTACCCAGACCGATCTCTTCAGCAGCTATTTGCGCTACGGCAATAGGGTGGTATATGTAAGGCTCGCCCGATTTACGGCGCATGTCTTTATGGCTTTCAACAGCTATTTCAAAAGCCTTCCGGATCATGCGTTTGTCACCTTTTTGCAGCGTTGATTTGGATGCACGCAGCAAGGCCCGGTATCTCTTCAGTATCTCCGCTTTTTCCGCTTCCAGATCAATCACTAACTCTTTCATTTATAATATTTTGTTATCTATGTATCATAATCGGTCAATAAATAAATTTTATTGCCCGTAATAGGAAAAAACACCGGAAAATTGCGTTAATTTTGTCTTACAGTAAATATATGAAAATTATTGCTTTTTTACTATTTCTTTGCTGTATTGCAGTTCAGGGCATGTCGCAAACCAAGCTTTCCCGCGTTAAGATGGGCAAAAATGATACCATTAAAACGTACATGACAGAGCTTGACGGCGAACTGGTACCGTGGATTGTTGGTCAGGATGTAAACATTGTTGATGTGCGCATTTTTGCCAGTGAGGACGACCGCCGTGCTTACAACCGTTTAAAGTATAACGTTTACAAAGTTATACCTTATGCCCGTATTGCAGGCGATAAATACCGTCAGCTGCAACGCGATCTGGCTACTACCTCTGACAAGGGCAAGCAAAAGGAAATGGTTAAGAATTGCGAGAAACAGGTAAAGGAGCTTTTTAACCGTGAGGTTAAGAATCTGACCATATCACAAGGTGAAATTCTGATCAAATTAATTGATCGCGAAACCGGAACCACCAGCTATGAATTGGCCAAACAATTAAAAGGTGGGTTTCATGCCTTTATGTTTCAATCTGTAGCTCGTATATTTGGCCACAATTTAAAGGAAACATACGATCCGGAGCAGGAGCGCGATATTGAAGCGATACTGCGGCAAGCCGGTTACTATGCTAACAGATATTAGTGTACATGGACGAACATAGTATTTACCGCTTTAGCGTTACCAAGCTGAACGGTGAAGAAATCAATTTAAACAATTACCGGGATAAGGTTCTGTTAATTGTTAATACCGCATCACAATGCGGTTTTACTCCGCAACTTAAGCAGCTGGAGGATTTGAGGAACGAGTTTGAAGGGCAGGATTTTGAAATATTAGCATTCCCCTCTAACGATTTTGGCCGCCAGGAACCGCTTGATGGCAGTTCGATCGGTAAGTTTTGTAAAATAAACTTTGGCGCTCATTTCCCGGTTTTTGGTAAGGTAAAAGTTAAAGGCGAAGATGCTCACCCGTTATTTAAATTTTTGGGCAGCAAAAAGCAGAATGGCAAAGTGCAATCGGCACCGCTCTGGAACTTTCACAAATACCTCATTAACCGTAATGGCGAAGTGATCGATTACTTTTATCCGTTTACCAAGCCTACGGCAGCCCGCTTAAAAAGGCGTATTGCTCAGTTAATTGCCGAGCAGCCCGAAATTCACACACAAGCATGTTAAAACTCGATATACTGGTTTTGGCCGTACATCCCGACGATGCCGAACTTGGTTGTGCCGGAACGTTGCTGAAACATAATGCCATTGGTAAAAAATGTGGCATTGTAGATTTAACCCAGGGCGAATTAGGCACCCGCGGATCTGCCGAGATACGTGCGCAGGAGGCTGCCAGGGCGGCTGAGATCTTGGGTTTGGCCGTAAGGGAAAACCTTGGTATACCGGATGGCTTTTTCCAGAACACACCCGAATACCAGCTTAAGGTGATAGAAGTGATTCGCCGGTACCAGCCCGAAATTATAATTACTAACGCTTATCATGACCGCCATCCGGATCATGGCCGGGCAAGTGAACTGGTTGAAGCATCATGCTTTTTGTCGGGCCTGCGTAAAATAGAAACTTTGAATGAGGGGCAGGTGCAGGAAGCTTGGCGACCTAAGCAAGTACTGCATTTTGTACAGGATACTTACATTAAGCCCGATGTGGTGGTTGATATTACCGACTACATGAATACAAAAATTGAAAGTGTGATGGCTTACAGTTCGCAATTTTACAACCCTGATTGGAAGGACGAACCCCAAACCTACATTTCTACCCCCGAATTTGTGCATAATGTAGAGGCTCGTGCCCGCGAGTTTGGCCGTAGCATCCAAGCAAAATATGCCGAAGGCTTTACTTCCCGAAAGATTTTAGGTGTAGATAACTTATTCGATTTGCGTTAGCTATTGATACTGTCTTAAAACAACAAAAGCCCTGCTTATGCAAAGGGCTTTTGTTGTTTAAGATGCTTTTACATACTCAAAGCGGTTGTTCTCGTGGCTGCGCTCACGGCGAAGCTTGTTCTCGTTTGCCAGTTTTAGCAGGATGCCTGATAACTCCGACGTTTTAAATTCCGAACCGAATTCTTCTTTACAATGGCTGGCAATGTCAGCAATAGAGTGTGGCTCATCAAAAAATGTAGTGCTTAGTAATTGGTTCAGCACCTTAGTGGCACCTGGCTTTTTAATACCTTGTTCAGCATCGCGCTGGTTTACCGATCCTTTTACTCTTTTGTGCGAAACATCATCGCCCTCTTTATCCCCATCCAGTATTGTGTCGAGTAGTCTGTCTATTATTTTTACCTGTACCGCTTCAGATTGGAATACGTTAATAACATCAGAAAGCTCGAGAAGCTGTTTTTTCAATTTCTCAGTTTGTTTGCTCATTTTTTACTTAGTAGATTTTGCTTTAACTATCCGTATATCATTGCAAGTATTGCAGTTGATATCATTTGCGTAATATGATAATAATACGCTGTTACTATTATTAACGTAACAGGACAATTATATTATATTATCAATAAAAAAAGGTTGTCTAATAGTTAATAAATGAGCCGTGTAACCATATTATTACAAGCTATAAAGCTTTCAATACCTCGTCCATAATACTTATACCGGCGTTGATATCTTCTTTCTGCATAATTAACGCAGGCCTGAAACGGATGGTTTTTTGGGCGCAACCCAAAAACATTGCGTTATGCTCAATGCCTTTTTTAATAAACAGGTCGCGCGTTTCTTTATCTGGAAAGTCAAAGGCAGATAGCAGCCCCTTGCCGCGTATATTGCTGATTTGAGGGTGCTTATCAGCCAGTTGCAACAGTTGGCTTTGCAGGTAAGTTCCCATTTGTGCGGCATAGTTGCAAAGATCATCCTGCTCCATTACTTCTAAAATTTTGGTAATCCTTACCATATCCACCAGGCTGCCGCCCCAGGTAGAGTTAATACGTGAGGATACATTAAATACATTCTCTTCGTTTTCATCCACACGTGTGCTGGCCAGTATACCACATACCTGCATCTTTTTACCAAAGGCAATAATATCAGGACGGGCTTTTTCGCCAAAATGTTCGTAGCACCAAAACTTACCGCTCAGGCCCACACCGGTTTGCACTTCATCGTAAATCAGCATCGCCTCGTTCTCGTCGGCCAGTTGGCGCAGCTGTTCCATAAATTCGGTACGAACATGGTTATCACCGCCCTCGGCCTGTACCGGTTCAATAATGATGGCACAAATATCATCCTGGTTATTGGCAAAGGCCTGCTTAATTTCCGCAATGCTGTTAGCTTCGCGGCGTAGCAAATCCTCCATATTATCGTCAGTTAACGGGAATTGAATAGTAGGGTGAGATACGCGCGGCCAGTCAAATTTGGCATACCATTTCGTTTTTACCGGTAGGGTATTAGTCAGGCTCATGGTATATCCCAAACGGCCATGAAATGCGTGCTCAAAGTGCAATACTTTAAAGCCTTTTTCGTAACTGTAACCCTTTTTGAAGTTTTTTTGCACCTTCCAGTCCATCGCTGTTTTCAAGGCGTTCTCAATGGCCGGGCCGCCACCTGCCACAAAAAAAGCATGCGGTAAATAATCAGGGATACCTATCCGACTGAAGGTGTCAACAAAACGGGCGTATTGTGTAGTGAAAATATCTGAGTTGGATGGGTTGGTTAACGCCGCCAGCATCAGGTCTTTCTTAAATGCTTCATCGTTTAACAGGGCAGGGTGATTATAGCCCAAAGGCACGGAGGCGAAGCATGTAAAAAAGTCGAGCAGGGTACGGTCATGTTTTGAGTCGTAAATATATACACCCTGGCTCTTTTCCATGTCAAAGGTCAGGTCAAACCCGTCGGCAATTAAGTGCTTCTTTAATACGGATTGTACGTTTTGCGGCGTGATCGGCATGGTACTCATTATTCAGCAGTTTTAAGTAAAAGTAAGTAAAGCCCCGCCTCTTTATGAAGGCCGGCAAATGAAATAATTGGAAAGTAATTGCTATGATATTATTAACGCAATATCAGGTTTTTTAGCTTAAGACAAATGCCACTGGCCGTAATATTTAAGAACCTGCAAATTTATCTTTCATGCCCAGTAAGCCCCATATGCCGCCGCTATGTATGGCCAAAATGCTACTGCCAGGTGCAAAGTAATCTTTGGATGCAAGGTTGTGCAACGCATATAACATTTTCCCGGTGTAAACCGGCTCAATGAGTATCCCGGTTGATGATACAAAGTCTTTAACAAAACTTATCAGTTCGGGTGTGGTTTTGGCATAGCCGCCAAAATGATAATCAGTATGTAAATGGTAGGGTGCCGGTACAGTTAAAAAACGATCAATCTCATTGCGCATAAATTCTCCGTTCTTAAAAACCGGTACAGCATGAAAGGCGCTTGGTAATTGATGCTGTTGCAAGCCTTTGATAATGCCGGCTGCTGTGGTACCCGTGCCGCAGGCGCAAAAAATATGATCATATTGGGTGGGTAGTTCAGTAATTAGCTCGGCACAGCCTTGAGTGCCTTCTACCGATGCGCCGCCTTCATCCACAAAAAAAGCCTGCTCATCCTGTCCAAAATATTGCTGAAAAAGCTCCGGCTTATTTCGGTAGGCGTCCCGGCTTACAAAAATTAATTGCATGCCATGCAGCCGGCATAAAAAAAGCGTATCGTTCTGTACCTCCTCACCACGCACAAAGCCGGTTGCTTTAAAGCCGAAACGGGCCGCTGCAGCCGCAGTTGCCAGCAAATGGTTGGAAAAAGCGCCGCCAAAGGTAACCAGGTGGGTTTTACCCTCGGCCTGTGCCTTTAGCAATACATATTTCAGCTTACGCCACTTATTTCCCGATATTAAGGGATGTATCAGATCATCGCGCTTAATGAAAACATTCAGCTCTTTTTGGGCAAACATCGGGTGTTGCCAGGGGTGTATGGGGCTAAATATTTCGAGGGCAATTTGCATGTGCAAATTTAACATCTTGTATTTATACTCATTGCTGAGTGCGCTCATTAATCAAACAATAGATGCTAACCACCGCAATAAAACCGTTAGATAGCTGTACTACCATATAAAAACCTGTATTTTTGCCTTAATGATATCTTCTGATACTGTATTGAACGAGAACGAAGAGCAGGACCTTTATGAACACATGCGCATTGTGGTGGATAAAGGCCAGTCGTTGCTTCGTATAGATAAATTTTTGATGCACCGCACGGAAAACGCCTCGCGCAACCGCATACAAAATGCGATTGATCTGGGCAACGTGCTGGTGAACGATAAGCAAATTAAAGCGAGTTATAAAGTTAAACCGCAGGATGTTATATCGGTTGTATTACCGCACCCGCCGCGTGATACGGAAGTTTATCCTGAAAACATTCCGTTGGATATTACCTATGAGGATGATGATGTGCTGATTGTGAACAAGCCTGCCGGTTTGGTGGTACATCCCGGTTATAATAACTATACCGGCACGCTGGTAAATGGCCTGGTATACCACTTTCAGCAGCTGCCTACTATGCCCGGCAATGATGGCAGGCCCGGCCTGGTGCACCGTATCGATAAAGACACATCAGGCCTGCTGCTCATCAGTAAAAATGAGCGGGCTATGGCCTGGCTGGCACGCCAGTTTTTTGAGCACACCATTACCCGTAAGTATATAGCATTGGCGTGGGGCGACCTGGAGCAGGACGGGACAGTTACCGGATACATAGGCCGCAGCGTGAACGACAGGCGCGTAATGTCTATTTATGATGATCCGGAAAAAGGTAAATGGTCGGTTACGCATTACAAAGTTTTGGAGCGGTTCGGCTACGTAACCTTGATTGAGTGCCAGCTCGAAACCGGTCGTACTCACCAGATACGCGCGCATATGAAACACATCGGTCATCCGTTATTTAGTGATGCAACTTACGGCGGCGATAAAATCATAAAGGGTACCACCTTTACCAAATACAAACAATTTATTGAAAACTGCTTTGAATTAATGCCACGGCAGGCACTGCATGCGCAAACTTTGGGGTTTGTGCACCCAACCACACGGAAATATATTTACTTTGAGGCGCCTATGCCTGCCGATTTTGAAGCCGTTTTACAAAAATGGCGGAAATATATTAGCGCCGGTACAGAGCAAAACGCTTGAACTATTGTTAACACTATCGCATGATGCCTTCTTTTATAAATTTTAACGGTGAAGTGGTACCGGCCGATACCGCTATGCTGACCATCAGTAACCGGGCCTTTAAATATGGCGATGGTTTGTTTGAAAGCATGCGGCTGGTAAATGGCCAGCTTAAATTTGCCGATTTGCACGCCAACCGTTTGCAAAACGGCATGCGCGACCTCAAGATGGATGGTTACTCTAACCTGGATGCCTGGTTTTTGAAAGAAAAGGCCGAAGAACTGGCCATATGGAATAAAGTAAAACAAGGCCGTATACGATTAACCGTATACCGTGATGCCGGAGGGCTGTACACACCTAATGATAACCGCTCGGGGTGGTGTATGGAGTTGGAGCCTGATCAGGGGCTGGCCTACCAGTTAAACCACCGCGGTGTTATCATGAATGTTTATAATGAGTTATTGAAGCCCATCAATTATCTTTCTAACCATAAAACATGCAACTCACTGCTCTATGTAATGGCCGGCGTATATAAAATGCAGCACCGGCTGGATGATGTATTTATTTTAAACCAGCATGGTTTCCTGTGCGAAGCATTGAGCTCTAACGTGTTTGTGTGGTATGATAATCATCTGTACACACCGGCTTTGAGCGAAGGTTGTGTGGCTGGTGTAATGCGCCAGGTAATTATTGACTCGGCTGTAGAGCGCGACATCCCGGTAACGGAAGCTCAAATCAACCCCGATATATTAAACGAGGCTGATGAGGTTTTCCTTACTAATGCCACCAAGGGCATACAGTGGGTGATGGGATATGGTGTAAAGCGTTATTTTAATAAGCTGAGCAAGGATTTGATTGATGAACTGAATACGATGTAGTTCCGTTCATCAATTTCTGATAAGCTTGTGCGCTATCTGAAAGTCATATCTTGCCTGATGCGCAAATAAGCGGGGCGGGCATCTCAATCACAATTCCTATCTTTGCCGCACCATGTTGATTCACCAGTTTTATGATACCGATCTGGCGCATGCATCGTATGCTATTATACGGGCAGGCCAAATGATAGTAGTTGATCCGGCACGCGATCCACAACCTTATTATGATTTTGCAACGCTGCACGAGGCCGATATTGTTGGCGTGATTGAAACGCACCCGCATGCTGATTTTGTAAGTTCGCATCTGGAAATACATGAAACCACCGGCGCTACAATCTATGCCAGCCACCTGCTGGGCGCTGCATACCCGCATCAAACTTTTGATGACGGCGATGTGATAGAACTGACCGACATTAGGTTGAAAGCAATTAATACCCCTGGTCACTCGCCGGATTCTATTTGCATCCTGGTTGAAGATGAAAGCGGTACAGACACAGCCATATTTACCGGCGATACACTATTTGTTGGTGATGTTGGCCGTCCTGATCTGCGTGAAGAGGTAGGTAATATTACCGCCAAGAAAGAAGATCTGGCCCGCCAGATGTACCAATCAACCCGCCAAAAATTGATGACCCTGCCCGAAGATGTAACCGTTTATCCGGCGCATGGTCCAGGTTCACTCTGCGGTAAAAACATGAGCCCCGATTTGCACAGCACCATTGGCCGAGAGATGCGCGAAAATTATGCACTGCAATTGATGGACGAGCTGAAATTTGTGCAAACGCTCACTACGGATCAGCCTTTTGTGCCGCACTATTTCGGTTTTGATGTGGAACTTAACAAGCAAGGTGCGCCGGCTTATCAGCAAAGTATTAATGCCGTGCCACGCTTACAGGCAGATGCGGTGTTGCAAGAGGGGATAGTTGTAATTGATACCCGCCCGAAGGCTGAATTTAATCAGGGCCATGTTTCGGATTCTATAAACCTGCAATTGAAAGGTAAATTTGAAACCTGGTTAGGTGCAGTGGTGAACCCTAACGAACCTTACTACCTGGTTGCAGCTGATGAGGAAAGCCTTAGTACGGCTATTAAGCGTGCGGCTAAAATTGGTTATGAGGCGCAAATCAAAGGTGCGTTGTTAACTCCGGCTACAGCCACCGAGCAAGCAGCCGAGCTGCATCTGGATGATTTTAAAGCTCATACCGAAAATTATACCATTATTGATGCACGGAATTGGAACGAGATTAACCAAAAGCTGTTGTTCGATAACGCTCTTACTATTCCGCTACCCGAACTGCGTAATCGCTTGGACGAGATACCTGCCGACAAACCTATTGTAGTGCATTGTGCTGCTGGATACCGCTCAGCCGCAGGCCGAAGCATTGTTGCTGCCAAAATTAAAACCGTACCGGTGTACGATCTTGGTGAGGTTGTGGTGGAATTTGCAGTTTAAATTTATGAGCAGTAACTTATCCATTGTAACTACTGGCGATGGCTCTAAAACCATATTTAATGCACAAGTGGGCGAAAATTATCATTCGCGTCACGGTGCATTGCAAGAGAGCCAGCATGTGTTTTTGAACTCAGGTTTACGCTACTTTCTGGCTGGCAGCGAAGCTACCGAAGTGGCTGTATTGGAAGTAGGGCTGGGCACCGGCCTGAACTTTTTGATCAGCGCCGATTTTTGTACTGCCCACGAAGTAAGGCTCAATTATACAGGTATTGAAGCCTATCCTTTAAGCCAGGAAATGATTAGCCAAACAGGGTATGATGCCTATGTATCCGCGCCCGTATGGCAATCGTTTTTACAGCAGTATCAGCAATCTTTGCAGCAGCTTGTTGCCGTAAATGATCATTGCCGATTGCAAACAGCACATTGCCAATTACTCGAGTTTAAATCAGAACAATTATATGATGTAGTTTACTTTGATGCCTTTGCCGCCATTCATCAACCCGAAATGTGGAACGAGCAGGCCATACAGCACACAGTTCAGTTCATGAAACCGGGGGGCGTGTTTGTTACTTATGCTATTACCGGCAATTTAAAGCGGCAGCTTAAAGCATTAGGCTTGCAGGTGCAAAAAGCGCCCGGTGCACCTGGCAAACGCGAAATGCTACGCGCGATAAAGCCAGTGTAGATAATTAGCTTTAATATCATTTACACATTCTTCTGAAAGTGCGGCCGACGAGCTTAAGCTCATTCAAAAATAAGTTTCTGCTTTTTTTATTAAAGATGCTGTTTATATCCAGCTTAATTAGGGAACTTGATTTTTGGATTGAGCTATCACAATCATGTCTTTTAATTTCGACAAGGCATCGAAGCCAATATAAAAAGTAGAAGAGTCAGTGTATTTATCAAACTGTACGTATGCTGTCCATTTCCTTTTACTTGTCCAGGGGCTATATTCTTTCCCGCAGGTACCAAATCGGAAGCCGCTGCGGCTTTCATACTGAAAATCAACAAAGTTTTTAGCGGCATCCGTTTTAATGACATTAGTGGCTATATAATCGTATACCTTTAAAAAATCAACTAATTCATCTGCATATAAAGCTGCATTAAAGGTTGATACAATTTTTTCGCCCTTACTTCCCTTAATGTCTAATTCAATAAAAGTGTGGTTGCTGGCTAAATCGGTTACGGTGAATGTCTCAAAAAAAAGCTCACCTATTGTAAGGTAATTAATGCGATCCTTTCTTATAAAACTTCCTGGTTTATCAGTAAAGTTAATGCGGTTGGGGCGCTGCTTGTTCGTTTCCGGGATGCTGTTCTGGCAAAAAGCATTTAAGGTAGCTACTACCAGCGAAAAGAAGATTATGAATTTTTTCATTTGATAATTAGAAGAAGTGTTAGGCTTGGTTGAAATAAGTTTCGCATTGTAGATTAGAAAGTATTTCAGTTATAAAAAAATACCATACTCGCCACCTCTCGATGTGGTGAACAGGATAAAGATACAATTAACTTAGTGCATTTAAATCTGATTTAAATGCACTAAGTTATGCGACGAATGGTTTGGCTAACTTTGCATTCCGTAATTTTGCATAAAACAAATACTTATGGCAATCATAGCGCCGGTAACGGCCCATAACTCATCAGCAGCTTTTGAACGCTTGCTAACCATCATGAACGATTTGCGCGAAAACTGTCCATGGGATAAAAAGCAGACCATGGAAAGCCTGCGCCACCTCACTATTGAAGAAACCTACGAACTATCAGACGCCATACTGGATGGCGATATGGACGAAATACGCAAAGAGCTAGGTGATATTATGCTGCACCTGGTTTTCTATGCCCGCATTGCTTCCGAAACCAATCAGTTTACTGTAACTGATGTGCTAAACGGTATTTGCGATAAACTAATTAACCGCCACCCTCATATTTACAGCAATGTTGACGTGAACGACGAGGAAGATGTGAAACGCAACTGGGAGCAAATTAAGCTAAAGGAAGGTAATAAATCTGTACTTGGCGGTGTGCCTGCTTCGTTGCCTGCATTGGTAAAAGCGGCCCGCATACAGGAGAAAGTGCGGGGTGTAGGCTTTGATTGGGAAAATAAGGAACAGGTGTGGGAAAAGGTAGAAGAGGAGATGCAGGAGTTCAAAGCGGAATACAATACCGAAAGCAACGAAGCCATTGACCGTGAAAAAGCCGAAGGAGAATTTGGCGACCTGCTGTTCTCACTCATCAACTATGCGCGTTTCATCAATATTAACCCCGAAGATGCTTTGGAAAAAACCAACCGGAAATTTATTAAGCGTTTTCAGCATCTGGAGAACCGTGCACGCGAGCAGGGCAAGCAGCTGCAGGATATGACCCTGGCCGAGATGGATGTGTACTGGAACGAAGCAAAGTTGCTGTAAAATTTTTTAGGTTAATGGTGTTACGCACGCAACAGAATATACGTAATGTTATAAAATACTGACTTTATGAAAAGATTACTTTATGCTTTACCAATTGTGTTAGGCCTGGCTGCCGGATGTTCAAAAACAGAAGATATCCCGCCGCCTGTACAGCCACAGGGTGCTTTCAGCGGAACCTTCCTGAAATTGAGAAACCCACGTGTGGTAAATTCCAAACAGGTTTGGGATACAACTAAAATTAACCTGAACCTTACACTTACCGGCAACAACTTTGCTGTAACTGGCGATACAACCAAACATGCCGGCAGTAAAGGCCCTTTTGCTTATGACGGTGCTTATATGCAGTTTCAGGATGCAACAGTGCCTGCAAACACTAAGGATATAACCAAGTTGCCAAAAATACATCTGGCAGGCATTTTCAGGTACCAATATGATGGTACCAGATTGCAAGTATTGGCACAAACTGATACACTGGTGCATTTTTACGACTTGAAGAAATAACACTTTTACATCAATCGTTGATAACCTGAATCAACTTATCTCCTGAATGCATCAACTTAATAGCAATGCTGAATTAGAAATAATTCAGCATTGTCAAAAAGGCAGCCTGAAAGCGCAGGAACAGCTTTATAAGCGGTTCTATGGCTATGCTATGGGGGTAAGCTTGCGTTACAGTATCAGTCGGGATGATGCTTTGGAGGTGGTAAACGATGCTTTTATCAAAGTATTCAATACCATTACAACCTATAACACCGAGCGTCCGTTTAAAGCATGGCTGCGCCGTGTGGTTATCAATACGGCTATTGACCGCAGGCGCAAGGATCTGAAATATCAGTTACATACGGATATTGAAGATGCCGGTCATATAGGCCACACACATACCGCGGTAGACGCACTTAACGCACAGGATATATTAAAAATGATGAAAACGTTGCCGGCTGTACAGCGGGCTATTTTCAACCTGTATGAAATTGATGGTTATAACCATGATGAAATTGCCATAATGTTATCTATCCCGGCAAGCTCATCAAGGGTGTACTTAAGCAGGGCTAAAGAGAAATTGAGAAAAGCTTTAAACATAGAAATATTAAAGCCATGAACGAAGAGCTGGACGATGAATTAAGAAAGCGCATCAGCGAGGTATTTGACCATTATGAGGAAGATACCACAGCAGCTGATGAAGGCTGGCTTATGCTTCGTGAAAAATTTCCGCCACAAAAAGAACGCCGCATCATCGGCGTATGGGTATGGCGTGGCGCAGCCGCAGCTGTTCTTTTATTGCTTTGTATGTTTGGTTTATGGCTTAGCAAACGTCAAGCTAATGAAAATCAGCTCGCTGTAAAGCCTGTAAAACCGTCAAATCAATTGCCGGCAGTTAACAACAAGTTGCCGCAGTTGCCGGATGATTCTGTTACTCAAAAGCCGGTTCCATCACCAACGGAAACCTTTGCAGGTAATCAGCCGCAAAGCCTTGATGCGGATGTGCCAGGGCAAAAGTCACTTTATGCAAACAAAAAACGGTTGGATGTTAGATGGCCGGGCAGTGTAGCTGAAATAGCGGATGATAGAACTTATGCTAAGTTAAATAATCCCAGTCTTCCTCCCTTAGCAGCAGATATTTCAACACCAGGCTCCGCAACTAATCAGTCGGTAAATAATGGCTTAGCAGGAAATAAGGTTCCTGCAACAGTTAACGGTCAGCAAGCTGCAGGCAAAGAGCCCAGCGATTTTGAAGCTCTGGAAAAAGTAAAACAAGTTTTAGCTGCTACGATACAAAAAGATTCATCAGCCCAAAGTATTTTTAAAAAGCCGGGCATGAACGATCTGTTTGCACGTGAAGCGCAGGAGCGGGCTAACAAGCCGAAGGATGATAAAAAGACAGATGCTGAAAAACGCATTATCTATAGTGTGTATGCGGCTACTTACGTAAACTACGCCAAAGGCAGCAGTACACAGGCTAATATTGGTGCAGGCTTCACGTCAGACATACGTTTGGTAGGCAACCTCAAGCTATCAACCGGTTTAGCCATTGCCCAAAATAAGCTAGATTATAACGCTGAGCCAACACAACCCGGTTTGCGAACTGCAGCTATACAGGCCAGTAGGCTCAATGCTGATGTAAGCACCATGAATGCGGTGTTGCCTAATAAAATTTCTGAGTTTGCACCACGCAATGGCGTGTCCAGTGTTTCGGTAAAAGGCTATAATGTAAGTTTAACCGGTTTGGATGTACCTATCAACCTAAAATATGAGTTTAACCCGAAAAAGACGGACAGCTACATTTCGGCTGGTTTAAGTTCAAGCACCTTTATTAATGAAACCTATCGTTATCAATACGATAACAGTTTGCAGAATGCCTTTGGCTTAAGCAGCGAAGCTATCCCTGATGCCAGCAGCAGCACCAGCTTTAGCCGGTTTGATTTTGCCCGTACGCTTAACGTAGCCGTTGGGGTGGGTATGCCACTCGGTAAAAGCAACCGCCTGGTTATTGAGCCGTTTGTTAAATATCCGCTAAGTGGCTTAGGCTCGCAGGATATCCGTTTCGGTGCAGGTGGGGTGAATTTAAAATTGAGGTTCCAGAAATCTAACAAATAGGTTATTTGAACTGAATGGCCTTAACGGGCGATATCTTGCTTACTAAGGTAGAGGGTACCAATAATACCAGCAAGCAGAGGAACAGTGTACCTACATTCAGCAAAACAACATCAAGCGTGTTTAGCTCAATAGGCACAAAACTCATGTAATAGGATTCCTGATCCAGTTTCAGGATATGGGTATAATGCTGAAATACGCCCAAACCAATGCCCATCAGGTTGCCCAACAGTAAGCCCAGCCCTATAAGGTAGGCCGCGTTATACAAAAATATCTTCTGTATACTCCAGTTGGTTGCTCCTAAGGCTTTCATCATGCCAATCATGGCTGTGCGTTCCAGTATCATAATCAGCAGGGCCGATATCATGTTAATAACGGCTACCACCAGCATCAGCGCCAGCATCACATTGGTATTTACATCCAGCAGTTTAAGCCATTCAAAAATGGTAGGGTAGGTGTCGTCAATCATGTAAGCGCGCAGGGTGGTAGGCAGTACACTGTTCAGTTTATCAAAAGCAGTAGTGCGTTTGTCAAAATCTGCTACCTGCACTTCATAGCCGCCAATCTGGTTGTATTCCCAGTTATTTAGCCGTTGAATGATGGATAGGTTGCCTATCACAAAGGTTTTATCTACTTCTTCCACACCCACATTAAAAATACCTACAATGGTAAACTTACGCTTGCGCGATGTTTCCTGGATGAAGTACATCAAAAAGTCGTCGCCCACTTTCAGCTTTAGTCTGGCAGCCGTATAGCTCGATATCATGATCTGCTTTTGAGCGGCGACCGAATCGGCGGTGTTAATTACCTTGCCGGCTATCAGCGTATGTTTAAAAGTAGTCCAGTTATAGCTTTTATCCACCCCCTTCAGCACCACGCCTTCAATTTCGCCATTAGCTTTGATGATGGCCGGCTTGGTAGCATAAGGCATCACCTGGGTAATTTGCGGCAGGGCTTTGGCCTTTTGTTCAAATGCTAAATCAGTTTTGAATGGCGTGTTCTCGTACGAAAAATTATTGTCAAACTTGGTGATCTGTATATCGCCGGCAAAGCCGCGTACCTTTTGCTGTATCTCGCGCTTAAATCCTTTTACAATAGCAACAGATAAGATCATAACGCTCAATCCCAGCATAATACCCACGATGGCTATGCGTACACTCAGTTTAGAGAAGGTACGGTTAGACTGGAAGGTAATACGCGAGGCTATGAACGACGAAAAATTCAATGATGATAGTTTTTTATACTTTCGCAAATATGCGGATTTGCTGTTAAACCTAATGGACTGTCCAATTGTTTTTTAACTTTAATCTACCATGCAATTTACCTTCAATACCATTGTTATAGCTCTAGCTACCTTGCTAAGCACCACCTGCCAGGGGCAGTTTAAAAAGCAACGCCCCATCGGAGCCATCAGGCAAGCGCCATCGCGGCATACAGAAGCGCAGGCTATAGTTACCGGGGCCGATCATCCACATTTGTATTTCGACTACCTGAAAGGGCGTAAGATTGGTATGGTAGTTAACCCCACCTCAATAATAGGTACCACAAAAATGCCTTTGGTGGATAGCTTGGTTAAAGCCGGTATCAGCATCAAAAAGATATTCGGTCCCGAGCATGGTTTCAGGGGCAATGCCAGTGATGGCGCAACCGTAAATAACAGTGTGGATGCCAAAACCGGCATACCGGTGGTATCCTTATATGGCAGCAAGTACAAGCCCTCGGTTGATGATATAAAAGATATTGACCTGATGGTGTTTGATATTCAGGATGTAGGCACGCGCTTTTATACCTATATATCAACATTGCATTATGTGATGGAAGCCTGCGCCGAAAACAACATTGAACTGATGGTGCTTGACCGGCCTAACCCCAATGGCTTTTATGTAGACGGCCCGGTGCTCGATACCGCATTTAAGTCATTTGTAGGTATGCATCCCATCCCGGTGCTGCACGGCATGACTATAGCCGAATATGCCCAAATGATTAATGGCGAAGGCTGGCTGAAAAACAAAGTGCAGTGCAAACTTAAAATAATCCAGATGGCTAACTATGCGCACAATATGCCTTATGATTTACCTGTAAACCCATCGCCTAACCTTAATACGCAGCAATCCATACTGTTGTATCCGGGTCTGTGTTTTTTTGAGGCTACAACGCTTAGTTTAGGTAGGGGTACTATGTTTCCGTTTCAGGTGGTGGGACATCCGGCTTTAAAGGGTAAATATAAATTTTCATTTAAGCCGGTGAGTATTGCGGGCATGAGCGATAATCCGCCACAAAAAAATCAAGTATGCTATGGCATTGATTTGCGTGGTTATGATACTAACCTCATCCGGGAAAATAAGCAGCTTAATTTAAGCTGGCTGCTGAGCATGTATAAAGTTTTTCCGGACAAGGCCCACTTTTTTAATGCCTACTTTACCAAGCTGGCCGGTACAGATAAATTGCGCAGGCAGATAGAAGCCGGCTTAACCGAGCAGGCGATACGTGAAAGTTGGGAACCTGCACTCAGCCAGTTTAAAGAAATGCGCAACAAGTATCTGATTTACCAATAATGGTATTTGTTGTACCTTGCAGCAACTATTGGCTTGGTTGCGAAAGTGAACGGCGATGCCATCATTTGTTCGCAATCAGGAAGTAAAATTCTGCTTCATGGCAAACAACCAAGGGCAAAATATGCTTCCTTTATAGCCGTGACAAATACAACTAAGTAAACTTAAACATCTATACAATTTACAACTGCTATGAGAATAGTTTTTATGGGTACGCCCGAATTTGCCGTAGCTTCACTGGATGCTTTACTGGAAGCCGGATGCGAAGTGGTGGGTGTAGTAACAGCTCCCGATAAACCTGCTGGCCGTGGGCAAAAGCTGGGCGAATCGGCCGTGAAACAGTATGCGGTAGCCCACGGCTTACCGGTATTGCAACCCGAAAAGCTGAAAAACCCAGAGTTTTTAGAGCAGCTTAAAGCTTTGAATGCAGATTTGCAGGTAGTAGTCGCTTTCAGAATGCTGCCCGAGGTGGTTTGGAACATGCCGTCTAAAGGTACCATTAACCTGCATGCCTCATTGCTGCCGCAGTACCGTGGTGCAGCGCCTATTAACTGGGCCATCATCAACGGCGAGCCTGAAAGCGGGGTAACTACCTTCTTTTTAAAGCACGAGATAGATACCGGCGATATATTATTTGTAGAAAAGGTGGGTATTACCGATGATACCACTGCCGGCGAATACCACGACCGCCTGATGGCGAAAGGCGCAGGTTTACTGGTTAAAACAGTAAAAGCTATTGAGAGCGGTCGCTATACCGAGAACCCGCAGGAGCAGCTGATTGAAGGGCAGGAGCTAAAGCACGCACCTAAAATTTTTAAAGATGATTGCCGCATTAACTGGAACCAACCGATTGATAAGGTGTACAACCTTATTCGCGGCCTGAGTCCGTACCCTACAGCTTTTACCGAGCTTAACGGCAAAACGCTTAAAGTATTCCGGGCCGAAAAAGAGTATGCCGCACCCGAGGCAGAGCCTGGTACCTTTGTAAGCGATAATAAAACTTTCCTGAAGTTTGTGTGCGATAACGGTTATTTGAACCTTACCGATGTACAGCTGGAAGGTAAAAAGCGTATGGGCGTCGAAGAATTTCTGCGCGGCATCAGGCTTTAAATTGCTTTAACCGGTAAATAAATACCAGTATAACGGACGTGGCTATAGCGCCAAAGGTATGCCATAAAAAATGTGTACCGATGCTTAGCCACGCCCATTGATCGGCCACGCGGAAAAACAACGCTAAGGCAAACATCATAAAAGCGATAGCTACCAGCCAGGCATTGTGGCCGCGCATTTTAACAAGCAATAAAATTAGTAGCAGCACAATCATCAGTACCATAATGCCGTAATTTACACTAATAAGGATATGCATGCTTATGCCACTCCATAGCTGTCTTAGGATGATTTCTGTACCTACAAACACCCCGAGGGCAATCATGCCATACAACCACTTGCCGATTAGCTTCATCCAAAAATAAATACTGGCCAGCAGGCAAAGCAGGGCTATGGGTACCCAATCCATAAAAATAAAGATACGCCATTGGCGCAAGCCGTGGTAAACTGTACTGCCTATGCAACCAACCAGCAGTATCCATACAGCAATGCTTAAAAAGGTGTACTCGCGGTTAAATACCTTTAGTTTTATAATCCAATAAAAGGCCGGTATCAGGAACAGTGCCGAGGTAACCATGTTCCAGGGTTCGGGGAATAAGTGTTGTAAGTTGGTTTCGGTATACAGCATGCCACCATCGGGCGGGGTAGGAGCTTGTAACATTGCACAGGTTTTGATACGCAACAAAGCAGCTGTGTAGATGGTTTGTTGGTGTGGGCCATCAAATTATCGTCAAAAAAGTTGCTGCGCAAGGTTTATTCGGTTGCGCCTGTTAACTTTGATGCTTCGGCAACGATTATAATTTTTTATGGCAGATTTGAATTTCCGTATCACCCGATTAAAAGAACAGATTGAACCTTTAAGACAGCAGCTAATCAATCATCCCTTGTACCGCCGCATTAGCAGCCTGGATGATTTGAATACGTTTATGGAACACCATGCTTTTGCCGTATGGGATTTTATGTCGTTACTGAAAGCCTTGCAGCAAAAGCTCACCTGCACACATGTGCCCTGGATGCCGGTAGGAAGCGCCAACACCCGTTACCTTATCAACGAAATTGTAACTGGTGAGGAAAGCGATATCGATGAGCAGGGCAACCGTACAAGCCACTTCGAGCTGTATCTGCGCGCTATGCAGCAATCGGGTAGCGGTGCTAAAGGCATTAATGCGTTGTTTCATGAATTGCAAAACGGCAAAAATATAGATGAAGCACTGATTATTGCCGATATACCTGAAGCCGCCCGCCGTTTTACCCGGCACACGTTTGATGTGATTGATACCAATCAGGCTCACTTGCAAGCCGCCGTGTTTACCTTTGGCCGCGAGGATTTGATACCGGATATGTTTATCAGTATGGTAAAAGAGATCAATAACCAGTTTCCGGGTAAAGTTGATTTATTGCTGTATTACCTGGAGCGCCATATTGAGGTAGATGGCGACCATCACTCACACCTAGCCTACCAGATGACAGCCGAACTTTGCGGCGAAGATGAAGGCAGGTGGGCAGAGGCTGCGCAGGCAGTTGAAGCTGCCCTACAGGCACGCATTGCCTTGTGGAACGGTATCCTCACTACTATCGAAGCTGGTCAGTTAGTATAAGTTATACTCTATTAATAAATATCACCCGGGCGATTATTCACCGGGGTGATATTTTCTTTCAGCGTGCTTAAGCACGTCTTCCTTATAAAATAATATGTCTTTGAATTTGCCGTCTAGGTACATCTGTGCCTGATCGGCAAAATGCCTGGATGCAGGCGAAAAGCTTTGTCCACCGGTAATAATTGATTTGGCTTTGATGCGCGGTCCAAATTCTACTGCGGCAATAAAGCTGTTGCCTGAGTACCCGTAACGTTTGCGTGTGTTTGTCGCAACACGGCTCACAAACGATGGCAGCTGCCCAAAGGTAGATGCCGTAGATGCAGCGGGTAAGCTGGGCAAGCTATCATTGTATGTAATGCCATCTGCCGGGCGCTGGTAGCGGTTAATATAACCCCACTGTACCTGCCAGGTGCCGTAGCGGTTACGCAGGTCGGCCATGGTTTCCAGCAAGGTCGCCATAAGTTGCTCTGATGTGATTGATTGAATCAATTGTTCCACTCGTTTGGTTTGGTAGGTTCCTTCTTCGGCTGATGCTGGCCGTGGCAATGCGCCCAATATCCGGGTTCCCCATTCAACCGCAAGCGTAGTAGCTACCGAGTTTACTGCGGAATTTCTATCCCATTTTTGCAAGTGTTGAATTGGCGGCGTTAAAACTCTTTTAAGTGCGGTGTCGCTCACCTGTTCATAAGCTTTGAATAAAGGCGGCAATAGTACATCAAACGCTGCTAAGTAACGGTCGTAACCTTTGCCAATCAACTGATCCAGTGTTAGTTTCTCTGGGTTGTCAAATAAACGGATGGCATTTATGCCGCGATAGTTTTGGCCATCGGGTGCCATGTAAGCCGGGTATTGGCTGGCCGCAGGGCTTTCCGCTCCGGCAGATGCATAAGGTGTGGCATTGCAGTTTTGTATCCAGCCGGCTTTAGGGTTGTGTAGCTGCACAATCTCGCTCAGGGTATGCAGGCCCTGCCATTCGGTTGCAGGGGTGGTGCCGTCTACAGGCTGCGTCCAGTCCAGCTTGGCGTCTCGCTTCGGCATAAAGTTGCCGTACCAAAAAGCGATGTTGCCTTTGTCATCCGCATAAACGGTATTATTGGTAGCGTTGGATAGCAGGTCCATCGCTTTCTTATACGCCGCATAATTATTGGCTTTGGTGATGAGCCATGATTCGAGCAAGGCATTGTAGGAGCGGTTATTGGCTTTCATGCTAAGCCACTGCCCATTGCGACTGCCAAGCACCGGGCCGTGGTGTGTATAAAAGCCGGTGATAGTTACCGGTACAATGCTGTCGCCTTTTTTGCAGTTGATGGTGAGCTTACGCTGCGTAACCGGCTTTTGCTGGCCGTTGTATTCATAAAACCATGCAGCGCCTTTTTTAGTTACTTTTTCCAAGTATACATCGCCCACATCGGCATTACTCGAGGTATGCATCCAGCCGCAGTGTGGGTTAAAGCCCTGATATATAAAAAACTGCCCCCAGGTAACAGCACCGTAAGCATTCAAACCCTCCTCGCTCACCAAATGCACCTCCGACCGGAAATAAAACGGTACATGCGGATTGATATACAGCATGGCATGCCCCGAGGCCGATTTGGCCGGACCAATGGCAAAGCCGTTTGAACCAATCTCCCGGTCAAAAGCTTTATCCTCTAAACTTAAAGCCGGTGCTTTAATCGCGCCGTACCTGGCATCGGGCGCGCCAGAATAGAACTGGCGGGTTTCATTCAAATTGATACCGCCTGTAACGGTGGCGCTTACGCTGCCATCCGTAAACATGAGGGCATACCAGGGCTCAAAGTGTTTAAGCACCTGTGGCTTAGTTTCCGGGTGTTGGTATAAATAGTAGTTTATGCCATCAGCAAAAGCATCCATCAGCTTTTTAAACCACAGGGGGCTGTTCCTGTATTCCTTGATCGCATCGGCACTGTCGGCAATTAATTGTAATTGCACATCGGTATACAAGCTGCTTTCACCATCTGCATGGGCCTGCTTGCCCAGTTGGTACAGGTAATTACGTTCAATGCCTTTGAAATTTTCCTCGCATTGCGCATACAGTAAGCCAAATACTACATCGGCATCTGTTTTGGCATAAATGTGCGGTACGCCCCAGTTGTCGCGAATAATGGTAACCCGTTTGGCTTGTGCCTGGTAGCGGGTAATTTCAGCAAGGGTTGATTTTTGTGCCATAGCCAGTGCCGGTAGCAGGCAGCACAAGGCGAGTAAAAGTTTTTTCATGTAAAGCAGTGCAATGTATTACCGGATGAAAAGTAGCGAATTTCGAGGTGTTTTGACGGCTGTTTCCTGAGTTGGTATTGTAATAATTTTATGTCGAATAACCTTTCTGCCAAAGAGAGTGCAAAGCATTATCAAACATTTTGACATCTTTAACCTTACAACAAACATTATGCTTCGCCTTATTCTGTTAATCGTATTGCTACTGATTTCAATACTGGTAGTTTTTAATGCGCCTACTTATCATTTGTGGATGCTGGCTATTATGGCGGGCGAGTATTCACTCATCTTTATTGGTGGTACAATGTTGCTGCTGCTTTCGGGCTGGTGGGTAGGGAAGTACCGGCTGGCCGGCACCTTGTTTGGCGTAACTGCGCTTCTGTTGTTTTTATGGCCTATAGTGAGCGCCTGGCGTATAGGTAAAACGCTGCCAAAGGAAATGGATAAGGCTTTGCTATTATGTGGCGCGCCAGCCGCACAACCTTTACCAGCGCCATTCACTTTTGGCCGGTTGTTTAAAAATGCCGACCAACAATCGTATAAAACCGTGACTTACGTAAGTTATCCCGATATAAGTTTAACGCTTGACTATTATGTTGCCGCTGCAAAAGGTAAGCGGCCATGCGTGGTGGTTATTCATGGCGGCTCATGGAGCAGCGGCGATAGCCGGCAGTTGCCCGAGTTGAATACATATCTGGCAAAAGCCGGTTATCAGGTGGCCAGCATCAATTACCGGCTGTCGCCAAAATGGAAAAGCCCCGCCCCTGTGCAGGATGTAGACGCGGCTTTAACCTATCTGCGCAACCATGCAGATGAGTTGCAAATTGATATCAGCCAGTTTGTGCTGTTAGGCCGTTCGGCCGGGGCACAGGTAGCCTTACTGGCTGGCTACACTTTGCCACATGCGGGTATAAAAGCGGTTGTTGATTTTTATGGCCCGGCAGATATGGTTTGGGGTTATTCCGTTCCGGCCAGTAAACTGGTGATGGATTCGCGCCGGGTAATGGCCAACTATTTGGGCGGCTACTACCCGCAGGCACCGCAAAATTATGCAGCTAGTTCACCCATTGAATTTGTGAACCGCCAAACCGTACCTACGCTCATCATCCATGGGGGCAATGATGTGCTGGTTGCTTATGAGCACAGCCGGCGGCTGGATGCCAAATTGCAAAGCAACGGCATACCGCATTATTGGCTACAGCTGCACTGGGCCACCCATGGGTTTGATTATCATCTGAATGGGCCGGGCGGGCAATTGTCTGCTTATGCTGTGAATCGCTTTTTGCAATCGGTGGTTAAATAGCTATATCTTAAAGGCGGGTTAAAACATTTTTGGCGGTAGTTTATTGTTTAGTTATTAACCATAGCCACTAATTGTATGAAATATGCATTCATTATCGGAACCAGTGTCTTTATAAGCGAGCAGCCTACGGTTAGCTATGCGGATGCTGATCAACGTATCGAATTTTTAAAAGTCCTTTCACCATACAGTCATCATGATAGCAGAGCCGATCATTTGCTTGCTGTAGATGCTAATGTTAATTCGACTGATGACGAAGTGATCGGTATCACCAATAATCAGCCACAGGTAGGTACCAATATCATGATCAAATCTGACGACAAGCGTATTGGTTTTTACCGCGATGCCAACCACCATCCTATACTGGAAGTTCATCAACTGGACGAAAGCGATGTGGCCGGCCTTTCAAGCCATATTGTAAACGAGATTGCAGCACAGCAACCGGGTGCCGTATTTCACATTAAAGGTGATTTCAGAGTAGGTGGTCACCGTATTTTGATCGAAAACGAAAAGTATTTTGTAGATGGCGATGATTATGCCAATGGTGTAACATCTTCACATCAGGGAGTAGTACTTGTACCATACGGTGTTTTAATTTAACAGCAAGTACATTACTACTATACTCCTTAAAACCGCGATTAGAACATCCTTAAAGTTCTCTTCGCGGTTTTTTTATATTATTATTTCGGCCATTTTGACAATATAATTATATTTATAGAGTTAAAAAACTACACACGATACAGTCAAATGGCAAAGAAAAAGAGTTTCCGGTGGTCGGATGAGAGCGAACCACACAAGCAGCGTACTAAATTTATCATTAAAGAACATCCAGAAATACGGCAGTTAATAGGCCGCAATCCTTATACTTTCCTGGTAATTGCGTTTTGTGTAAGTTTACAGGTAGTAATGGCCTGGGTACTTAGAGATGCTGCCTGGTACTGGAATGCATTAGCCGCTTATTGCGTTGGCGCGTTTGCCTGCCATAGTTTGTTTGTTTGTATTCACGAGTGTTCGCACAACCTGGTGTTCAAAAACAAAACGCTTAATATATGGGCTGGTATCTTCGCCAATTTACCGCTCATGATGCCAAGTTCGGTATCTTTCCAAAAATATCACTTAAAACACCATACCTATCAAGGGGTAGAGGCTATGGATGCCGATATGCCATTCAGATGGGAAGCTAAGCTGATCAATAATTCTACTTTCGGCAAGGCTATGTGGTTGTTGTTTTACCCTATATTTCAGGCGCTACGTCCGTTCAGATTAAAAGAAATTAACCTGATTGATGGCTGGACCATTGTAAACTGGGTAGTTGAAATAGCATTTGTAGCTACAGTAGCTTACTTTTTTGGTGGTATGGCTGTACTGTATCTGATGTTGAGCTTTTTCTTTTCGGTAGGTTTACACCCGCTTGGCGCACGTTGGGTACAAGAGCATTTTCTTACTCACGGCGAGCAGGAAACCAAAAGTTATTATGGCCGCCTGAATGTATTTAACCTGAACGTAGGTTACCACAATGAGCACCACGATTTTCCATCAGTGCCCTGGAACAACCTGCCTAAGTTAAAAGCAATGGCTAACGGTCATTATGACAATCTGGGCTATCATACCTCCTATACCCGCTTACTGTTCGAGTTTTTGTTCGACAGGGAATTGTCTGTATTTTCACGTACAGCCAGATCTAACCGTGGTAAAATTGGTACGCCTAAATACAAAGATGCACCGGTTGCACCAGAGGCAAATGTTTCAGCAGTATAAGTTTACATCAATATAAATACGAAAGCCGGCATACTCCATGTATGCCGGCTTTCGTATTTAATGTTATATTTTTATTAGTCGCAGTTGCCATCTATGTCGCAAGCAGGGCCTTCAATAACTTGTAAACCTGCCGGCTGCTGTTGCTGCCACTCGCTATAAGCGGTAACCAGTGTGCTGAAAAACACTTCGGAAGCCTGCGCACCTGATACGGCATACTTGTCGTTCATTACAAAAAAGGGTACAGCCCTGATGCCTAAACGCTCGGCTTCCTCAATATCCGCATACACCTTGTCGGTGAAAGCTTCACTTTCCAGCGCTTGCTTTACTTCCTGGGCATCTAAGCCCAAGTTAACGCCCAGGCTTATCAAAGTATCCGTATCGTCAATGTTTTTGCCATCGGTAAAGTAAGCTTTAAAGAGTTGTTCTTCGGCAGCATCGCCCAAGCCATGTTGTTTGGCCAGGTGGCTAAAGCGGTGAGCCTTAAAACTATTGGCTACAATGGCTTGGTCAAAATTGTACGTTAACCCGGCTTGTGCAGCCATTTCGGTTACCTGGCTGTGTACTTGTTTAGAGTAGTCCAGCTGCCAGCCTTTGCTATCAGCCAGTGATTGATAGATATTAACCTCGGTGTTGGTTTTTAGTAAAGGGTTAAGCTGAAAGCTTTTCCATTCAATCTTAATCTGGTCTTTAAAATCAAAAGAAGCTAAAGCCTGCTCAAAGCGGCGCTTGCCAATGTAGCAAAACGGGCACATTACATCCGACCATATTTTTACTTTCATTTTTGTTCAATTTTGCGGTGTAAAGCAAAAATAGGGGATAGGCTATTGTTGGGCAACTATACTCAGTTATGTTGCGAAGGCATGACAGTGGCTATGATGTGTACAAGTGATGATCCGCGAGCTACTTTTGTGGTATGGGGTAATGATAAATAGCTGCTTTGGCTTTTTCGCTGATGGTGTAGTAGCTTTTGCCATCGGGTGCAAAGCCAATAGCTTCGCCCTGCGGTTCCTGCTCATAAGGTAATTCCTGCGGCTTTTGCTGCATGGCCTGCCAGGCGGGCTGACCCGGTGTGCGTTTCCAGTAATAAACTTTGGCGTAGCTCTTCAATAAAATCTGCGAACCATCTTTGGCAATATCGCCCCCTACAATCCATTTGAGTGGCTGCAAGCCTTTAAAGTGCAACTGGCATTGCCGGGTTAAAGTTACCGTATCTTTATCCTGGTAATTAAGTGGTGCGGTATAAACGTTTACGGAGCCACGCCGTTTGGATACAATGTACAACAGCTTATCTACCGGGTCAACCATCATGGTTTCTGCATCTTTAGGGCCGTCGGGATATTTTAAATACAGTTGTGTAGCATGTAGGTTGATCGAGCTATCGGTTAAGGCAGGTTCGGGTATGCGATACACCGTGATATGCTTGCGTAATGCATTGTTGTCGCCAATGTCGCCCACATAAACGTAGCCTTTACCAGCCTGCGGACCGGGGCCTACGGCAATGTCTTCGCAATCCATCACGCCAAAGCGGCCTTTACCGGCCGATTCACCTTTGTAATAATAAGTGCCCTTTAACTGCCCCTGCGGGTTAATGGCAAAAAAACGACTGGTGTCGCCGCTGTCATTATGAATATAATAGATGTCAGGATGTGTCCACGATGCTGCCACGCCCGATGTTTCATCCAATATTGCAGACTGCAGGTGCCCGCTTATTAAGCCTTTATCTTCGCCTTTCTTTTGTGCATAAGCCGCCAGTTCCAAAATGAAAATCAGGATGGGCAACAGCAATCTCTTTTTGCGCAGTTTATTGATCAGCATAACGTTATAACGCAAAAGTAATGGTTTTGATATGATGTTAATATTAAATTAGTGTATTTGATAATGATTTTGTAATAAGCGATTGGTTTGTTTGAGAGTTTGTTGGCTGTGCAATGGCGTGAGCAATCGTTTACTTAAAGTCATTATATGCAGCTTAGCTTGTACATGTGAGCAATCAGCACTAATTTGTCGGCATGCGCATACCCGATATATCGACTCACATGGTAAAAAAGCGACTTCTAATCGTCGCTATATTGGGCGGCATAATGGTTGCATTAAATGTTGCATCGCATTTTCCTGATTTTATAGAGCAGTATTATTCACGTCGTTTCTACCCGGTTATTGCCAGCTTATTGCATGCCTTGCTGAACTGGCTGCCGTTCAGTTTAGGTGATATCGGCTATGTGCTTCTCATTGTATGGTTAGTATATGCGCTTATAAGATCTGTGGTGTGGCTCGTTAAAAAGAATTACCGCTTGGCTACTTACACGTTTCTGAAAGTAGTGGTGGTATTACAGCTTGTTGCTGTAATGTTTTATAGCTTTTGGGGCCTTAACTATTTCAGGCCGCCTATAGCGCAAACCGTTTACCGGCAAGATACCAGTTACACGCTTACCGACCTGAAAAATGTAACTGCGTTGTTGATTGACAGCGTAAACGCCAGCGCCGCTGCCTTGACACCGGCCGACAGGCAGCAAAGCAATACAGACATATACCAGCATGCTGTTTTGGCCATTGGCCAAGTAGGCCGACAAGAGCCGGCCTTTTTGGCTCGTTACCCGCATGTAAAGCCTGCTATGTTTACGCCGGCGCTCAACTTCATGAGTACTTTAGGCTACTATAATCCCTTTACAGGCGAAGCGCAGATGAATTACCAGATGCCTGTTGTGAACAAGCCGGTAACCTGCTGCCACGAAATGGGGCACCAGATGGGATACGGGCGTGAGGATGAGGCGAATTATATAGGCTTTGTGGCAGGTGTTGAATCGGGCGACAGGTTGCTGCGTTACTCGGCCTATTACATGGCAGCAGTAGAGTTTTTACATCATCTTCGCCAACGCGATTCCGTATTGCAAAAACAATACAAGCAACGCTTATCACCCATAGTAAAGGCGGATATCAAAGCAGATAGAGCCTACTGGACCGGTTTTGAAAGCAAGGCAGGGATATTGAGTGCTTTGTTGTACGACCATTTTTTGAAAGCGAATAACCAGCCAGCCGGGCTGTTTACCTACAATCAGATGATCAGGCTAACGATGGTTTACTATAAGCACCGTAGGCCCGGGCTGTTTGGAAAAGCAGCTAAACAGCCTTAGTTAGCTGTTTTTTACCAGAATGCTTTCAATAATATATGCCACATCCTCAAACTTATCGGTTGTTCTTTCCAGGGCGGCATATATTTCGCCATATTTAATTAGCTGAAATATGTCTGTTTCCTCGGCATTCAATGAGGCTACTGCTTTGTCGTAAATATTGTCGGCGTTATGCTCCAGTTGTTTGATATGATTGCAGCTTTGGGTAATAGTTTCGGCATCACGCAAATTGTGTAATGAGCGTACGCATCTCTCCAGTTCGTGGCTGGCTTCTACTATCACTTCACAAAAGTCTTTAATTGGCGTAGTGATATTGTCAATGGTATATAAATTGATCCGCCGGGCCGAGATGTCGATATAATCAGACACGTTTGATAATGCCGTAACCAATGCATACATGTCATTACGCTCAAACGGCGAAATAAGCGATTTGCCAGATACAGCATATACCTGGCGCTTTAACTCGGCTGCTTCATTTTTGTAACGGCTAATCTGGCTAAAGTAGGTGTTTTGCCCTAATACCATGTTTTTGCTCACGGCTTCGTGCAGCAGTTTAGCCATATGGGTACTGGTTGTAGCCGCCTTGTTGAATAAGCCATAAAACATCTGGTTGTTATCAGGCAGCATCTGTCCAAAAAAAGAAGTTTTCATAGGTGAAATTTGAGTAATGGCTTAAATATAAAATTTTATCAACATAATGTTAAATAATTGAAAATGTGTTAACATAATGTTAATACATAATTATAAATATGTTAACTTAATTTTGCGCCATGCCAAAAGACGATTTACCCACTTACGCTATTGTTGAATTGCTGATCCGCCTGTCTGAGTTTAATGCACAAATTGGTAACTATAAAGACCATAGTACACATGACGGTGGCGTGGTGGTACTCACAAGCCGGGGGCATATCAACTTTCCGCGAAGCATCGTTATGCAACAGTTTAATGATCCTGAAATGATAACCCGCGGCGAGTTGCTCTCTATTGCTGATACCTTTAAAAAAGCTTAAGTGAAGTTTGTTTACAGCGCGTAAAAGATGATTGAACTACCGGCACCAGTATATTGGGCCGGTAGTTTTGTTTTTAAAGGTGATGATTATAAGTAAGGAGGCATGGCAGCCTTGTCATAATCCCGACAAAATATTGTACAGATTATCACTTTAGATGTACAAAATAAAACCAAACGGCCGTTTTGCATATTTACACACAGCAAGCCGTTAGCTGTACAAATGAACATATCATTCTTATCAGTTATCTTGCACAAGTTACTACCTTAGTGTAACCTTTTATCTTTTGCTATGAATTATCAAGAAACGCTGGATCGCGTAAAGCAGTACGTGCTTTCATACTACGCCGGTCAGGATACCAAAATGCTGGTTTATCACAACCTTACACATATACAGGAAGTAGTTAAATCGGCTACCCAAATCAGTAATCATTACCAGCTGAATGACCGGGATTTCTTTATCGTAATTGCCGCGGCCTGGTTTCATGACACCGGCTACTTTGTAAACATGCAACAGCATGAAGAAGAAAGTGCCCGCATTGCCGAAGGGTATTTGCGCTCCGAGCATATAGATGAGGCCATTATTACCGAAGTTAAGGGCTGCATTATGGCAACCAAAATGCCGCAAGCACCAACGGGTTTGCTGCAGGAAATTATTTGCGATGCCGATTTGTTTCATTTAGGCACCGATACCTTCAGCGATAAGAATAAGCTGATGCGCAAAGAGTTTAATACCGTGTTTAACCGCGATATGAGCAAGCACGACTGGCGCCAGAAAACCATTCGCTTTTTAGAGAGCCACCATTACCATACCGATTATGCCCGGCTGTTGTTGGATGCCGGTAAGGTACGTAACGTGCAGGCGCTAAAAGATAAAGAGGCTGCATGGCAGGCCGAATTACAGGCCGCACCTGTGGTGGAATCAAAGCCGGAATCTAAATTGCAATCGCAACCGGTGCAAAATGCACCGCAGGCCGTAGCCGAAGCCACCAAAATATACCAGGAAAAAAAGGTGGATAAAAAAGAACGCCCCGAAAAAGGTATTGAAACGATGTTCCGGGTAACATCAAGCAATCACCAGCGCCTGAGCGATATGGCCGATAACAAGGCGCATATCATGATTACGGTTAACTCCATTATTCTATCAGCCATTATCAGTTTGCTGTTGCGCCGGTTGGAAGATTATAGTTACCTGATCATACCAACTGCCATTATATTATTGGTAAGCCTTACCACCATGGTTTTTGCCATATTGGCTACCCGTCCATCTTTGCCACCGGGTACATTTACTCGCCAGGATGTGGACGAGAAAAAGGTAAACCTGCTGTTTTTTGGTAACTTTTACCGCATGAGCCTGCAGGACTATATCGCCGGTATGCGCGATGTAATGGCCGACCGTGAGTTTTTATACGGCAGTCTTATTATCGACGTATACTCGCAAGGCATTGTGTTGGGCCGCAAGTACCGCCTGCTGCGTGCATCGTACAACATTTTTATGTTTGGCCTGATTATATCAGTGCTTGCTTTCATCGTAGCATCAGTTATTAACGGAAACGGACATTAACAGCATCCCTTATGCAACCTCAGTTTTTTAACCGTGATTTAAGCTGGCTTACCTTTAACGGGCGGGTTTTGCAGGAAGCTGAAAACCCAGCCGTACCCCTGCTCGACAGGATTAGTTTCCTGTCTATCTACTCTTCCAATCTGGATGAGTTTTACCGGGTGCGCATGCCGGTGCTTAGGGCGTTGGAAAAGCTACATAATCGCAATCATAAAGCGGTAAACATAGAGGTGCAGGCCAATGCTTATCTGCAGGCGCAGAACTTGATACAGGTTCAGCAGGAACGTTACGGCCAGATTTTGCGCGAAGAGATTTTGCCTCAATTACAGCAAAATCATATCCAGCTGCTGTATAACCTGCCCTTGCCCCAAGAGATCAGGCAGGATGTAACCGACTATTTTTTAGGTGAAGTGCTGGCCTTTTTGCAGCCTGTTGAAATTACAGATGAAAGCCGTTTTTTTCCTGAAAATAATAAGCTCTACTTTTTGGTGCTGTTACAACAGGATGGCAAAGAGAAACTGATGGCAGTCAATATCCCGTCAGATGAATTGCCACGCTTCCACACGGTAGGTGCCGGGGAGGAAACCTATATTGTTTTTCTGGACGATGTTATCCGCTATCATTTAGATAAAATATTTACAGGTACCGTTACCGGATGCTATAGCTTTAAGGTAACCCGCGATGCTGATTTAGACATTCAGGATGAGTACAACGTTGACCTGGCCGAGGCGGTAGAAAGGCAATTGAACAAGCGCGACTTTGGCCTGGCTACCCGCTTTTTGTACCAACCGGGCTTACCATTGCGAGCCCTTAACATCATAGCGCAACTATTTAACCTGAAGGATGGTAGCCTGGTGGCCGGTGGCATGTACCACAACCTGCGCGACTTGTCATCATTCCCGGTTAAAAACCCGGCGCTGTCAGCACCCAAGTGGCCGGCTTTGCGACCTGGCGCTTTAAAACTGGAGCAATCATTACTTGACAGCATAGGCGAGCGCGATTTTATTTTGCACCCGCCGTATCAGGATTACCATGCCGTACTGCGTTTTTTTAACGAAGCAGCCATTCGGCCCGATGTGCAGGAAATTTACGTAACCCTATACCGTGTAGCCAGTGATTCCAAAATTGTAAACGCCCTGATAAGCGCTGCAAAAAATGGCAAGCAGGTACATGTAATGATTGAGCTGAAGGCCCGTTTTGATGAGGCCAACAATGTAAAGTGGGCTAAAAAGCTAAAGGCCGCGGGGGCAAAACTCATATACAGCGTTACCGCGTTAAAAGTACATGCCAAAATAGCATTGGTAAAACTGGCTTCGGGCGAGCGTACGCAATACCGGGGGTTGCTGGCTACAGGCAATTTCAACGAAAATACCGCCCGCTTTTACACCGACCATGTGCTGTTTACGGCCAGGCACCATTTACTGCGCGAAATGGAGCTGCTGTTCCTGTTCTTGGCCCGGCGTGAAAAGCCGTCGGCTGCTGATTTGATTCCGTTTCAGCATTTGCTGGTAGCGCAGTTTAATTTGCAAAAGCGCTTTCTGGAACTGATAGACGAAGAGATTGCTTTAGCCCGGCAAGGCAAGCCGGCCTACATCCACATCAAGATGAATAATCTGGAAGAGGAGGTGCTGATTAATAAACTTTACGAGGCATCACAGGCCGGGGTGAAAATTAAAATGCTGGTGCGCAGTATTTGCCGCCTTATACCCGGTGTACCCGGCATGAGCGAAAATATCACAGTAACCCGCATCATTGACCGCTACCTGGAACACGGGCGCATATTTGTGTTCGGTAACCAGGGCGAACCTAAAATATACATGGGTTCGGCCGATTGGATGAACCGCAATGTATACCACCGCATAGAGGTTTGTTTCCCGGTAGAGGATACTAATATACGTGAAGAAATGCTGCAGCTGCTGGACCTGCAACTGCGCGACAATCAACAAGCTGTGCGCATTGACGAACAACTTAACAATATTCCTGTTGAAGATAATAATGCACCCGTGCGGTCACAGCAGCAGATCTATGAGTTGCTGAAAAGCAAGCCGGGAAACTGATTATCATTAAAGAGTATAAACTATATGATTAAAACTGCTATTGCCCCTTTGTTGGCTATCGTTATTGGGATGACAGGTATTTCCTCTTGTGGACAGAGTAACCAGCAGGTATATAAAAGTCCGGTGGGGTATAACTTTCGCGAGCCAGAACGCCACGGTATGCCCGAGGATTTGCTGGAAATATCGGGCATAGCTTTTAATAAACTGGATTCCAAAACCGTTTATGCCATACAGGATGAAGACGGCCGGTTGTTTTATGGCAGGGTAACTGCGCCAAAGTTTCAGAAAACCAAATTTGGCAAGCACGGCGATTACGAGGATATAGCCATCTGTAACGACCGTGTGATTGTGCTGAAAAGTAATGGCAAGCTGTATGAGTTTCCGCTAAGCGAAATCAATGGCCCCGAAGTAGCCAATGTACGGGAGTTTGATGATCTGTTGCCACCTGGCGAATATGAGAGTATGTATGCCGATGAGGCAACCAAAAAAGTATACGTGCTTTGCAAAAACTGTGATGACGAAAAAACGTCACAAAGCAGTTCGGGCTATATCTTTAACCTGCAACCCGATGGCAATTTACAGGCTGCCGGTAATTTCAAGATAGAAGTAGACCAGATAAAACAGATAACCGGCGATAAAAAAATCAAGTTCCGCCCGTCGGCTATGGCACTGCATCCGCGCACCAAGCAATGGTTTATCATATCGGCCGTAAACAATCTGCTTGTAGTTACCGATGCAAACTTTCAGGTTAAGGCAGCTTATACTACAAATTCCAAACATTTTAGGCAACCTGAGGGGATGGCTTTTAATAAACGGGGCGATTTATTTATCTCAAACGAGGGAGATGAGTTAAATAAAGGTAATATTTTAGAATTTCAGTATTTCCCCAACAAAAAGTGAGGTAGTTAGTTGTAAATTCGTTGTTCTAATCAAATCTTAATGATTGATTTGCCTGAGGCAATCTATGCAAACTACGTCATTTTATATAAACAAAAGCTTGTCGGACCTGAAGCTGGTAGAAACAGCTTTATCTTTTAAGTCTTTTACCGACCATCTGCAACAACGTTTGCTGGAAGAGCATACGGTAAAAGGGAGGTTCTACCGCTTTGTGCTCGATCACTTTGAGGAGTACATGCAGGCAGGGCATGCGCCCGAGGCCAATCAAATTAAACGGGATGAGTATGCGCTTGAACTGATTTACAGCGCCCTTTCGCCAGCCTTGCTAAGCGAAAAAGATTACCTGTGGGCGTTGAGCACACCGGTGCCCAACAAAATATTGTACAGTACCGATGCTTTTTATGAATTTGTAAACGATCAGGCGAACGACAATGTAAAGCCATCCATCATCAGCAATAAAGATGCTTTCTATCAGCAGCAGCTCGAATACATATACAGGCTGATTTTAAAAAGGCTGTATGATTTTACATCGGTACTAAGCAACCATGTTTACTACTCTTACGCTAATGCGCATACCGGCCTGAGCCGTTATTACCGCATACACATCGATACCAGCTTTGTAGAAATCAAAGTAAAAGGCGATTTGCCCGAGCTTGATTTTGAAACCATAGAGAATTACCTGCATGAGGAAGGCGGCGTAGATATTTTAATGGATATATTACCGCTTAGCCTTTTCCGCTTTGAGGGTTTCTCTGTAATTACCATGGAAGATGTTACCCTTCGCCGGTCTATCGACAACATCCGCGAAGCTATAAACAACGTGGTTGACAATGAGGAGGAACTGTATAAACAGGTAATTTACTCACTCAAAACCCTTACCGAAGACGATAACGTTAATTTTGGCTTACTACCGTTCCTGAAACTAAACGGCGGGCCGGTATTCGATTATGCTTCGGGATCACAAAGTATCCTTATTAAAACTGCCCAGCAATATGGACTGGCCGAAGAAATGTTTTGTGCTTTGGTTGACCGCTATGAGTCCGACCCGAGAGCTGTTTTTTTCAGCTCCATATCTGAGGCTAAGCAGCAGAAGTACTTTTTCCTGAAAACGCTTAAGCAGGCTGGCATAAAATCGTACGCGGTGATACCCGTTTTCTATCACCGCCATATAGCTGGGGTAATGGAATTGTACTCTGAGAAAGAGCTGGTTTTTTACGAGAATTTGCTTTCGCGACTGGAGTTTGCGCTGCCGCTCATCGCACAGCTGCTGCAAAACAGTGTGGAGCACTTCAATGACAGGATAGATGCGGTTATTAAGGATAAGTTCACTTCCCTGCAGCCTTCTGTGCAATGGAAGTTTAATGAGGTGGCCTGGAAATGGTTACGCATCCCTAAAAACAAGAACAACCAGGTTAAAATTGGTAACATAGTTTTTAGTGATGTTTATCCGCTTTATGGTGCCATAGATATTCGTAACTCAACCATTGAACGCAACTTGGCCTTGCAGCAAGATATGAGGCGTGTGCTAAACCTATTGCTTAAATCACTACGTTTACTTAACGAGCATTACCCGGATGCCAAGTGGAAAGGCCTGATCGAGGAATCGAGTAAATGGCTGGAAGTGGCCGGTGGTTTCATCAACACCAGTGATGAAATACAAATTGAGCAGTTTTTGGAAAGCGACGCCGGTTTGCACCTGATGCACATCAAGCAACAGTACCCGGATGCTGCTGATATGGTGGATCCATACCTGGATATTATAGGACGGGATTGTGAAGGGCCTGCCTTTACGCATCGTAACCGGCTTGAAATGGCCATGCAAATGATTAACGGCGCGGTAAACAACTATTTTGAACAGGCCGAAAAGCATTTGCAGGCACTATATCCCTGCTATTTTGAAAAGATACGTACCGATGGTGTAGAGTATGATATTTACCTGGGGCAATCCATAGCGCCCAAAGTTACATTTCAGCCGGGGTACCTGAAACAGATGCGTATCTGGCAACTAACATCAATGGTTGAAGTGGCCCGGATAACGCACCGGCTGCTGGAAAATATGCCGGCCTCCCTGCAAACCACGCAAATGATATTTATACACAGTATGCCTATTGATATCAGCTTCCGGAATGATGAGCGCAGGTTTGATGTGGAGGGCTCGTATAATATCCGGTACGAGGTAATTAAAAAACGGATTGATAAAGTGCAGCTGGCTAACAGCACTGAGCGCCTTACGCAGCCCGGTAAAATAGCCCTGGTGTATTTTACAGATGGCGAAGCTGACGAGCAGGTAACTTATATTAAGCAACTGCAACAGCAAAATATGCTGTTACCCGAAATTGAGTATCTGGAGTTGGAAGAGTTACAGGGTGTTGCCGGCTTAAAAGCCCTGCGTGTTAGTGTAAACTTTGAAGAGTAGAACTATAGCCTGTTATAAAAGTAAAACGGCCGGTTATTCATTAATCGGCCGTTTTGCTTTTATATTTAGTTTGATACGAGGGTATCTGTTTTTGATAATGCTATGGGGTTGTACATCGGCGTTTCGTTTTGTTTGGCCAGTGCAGCCTCACGACGGTAACGGTTGCGGTACATCAATTTTTGCATTTTAAACGTCAGGTAAGATGATCCTGCACCAACAATAATTCCGCCTAATACATCGCTCGGATAGTGAGCGCCACGATACATGCGTGAGTAAGCGGTAGCAGTGGCAAATGTAAAGGCAGGTGCTATTACATACCATTTAGGTACAGATAAACTTAACGAAGTTGCGATGTTAAATACGGTAGATGTATGCCCTGATGGGAAGGAGTAACCCCCTGCCGGTTTACCTTGCGGCGTAATTTCATTAGCCCAGGTAACATAAGGCCGCTGGCGCTGAAGCGCATCCTTCATACCATAAGTAATTAATGTATTACCAATTAAAGCAGCACCGGCCGTAAGCGCATTGTGTTTTAAGTTCTGATTATGTGTTAAAGCGCCAACTGCGAACATAGTAAATGGGGTTGCTGCCGAAATAACAACCGCATTGTTTGATAACATTCGCCATCCTCTGCTTTCGCCGCCGCCATTAGGGTTTAATTTGTTCAACAAATTTACATCCCAGTTTTGAGAGTGTACAATTGATGCCTGCAGTAATAGAGTTAATACAATTAGTTTAAACTTCATTTATATAAGTAGAATTGGTTACTAAGTTTTACAGTTTCCTCAAAAACAGTACTTATGATAAAATAATCAGGGGTTGAACGGCTAATTGGTTACTTATACGCCGGTATTAAATAAAGGTTCAAGAAGTTAAATCAAATGATGATTGTTTGACAAAGTGGTGTATTTAATATATTTTTAATAATCTGCAATCACAAAATGATACGTTGCGTGTTGTAGTTGGCAGCACGCTGTGCATTAGATATTGATTTCTATAACGATAAATTCCGGTAGTTATTGTTCCGTAATATGGTAATATATAAACCAAAGGCAAAATATTTTTCCTCTTTCTTTGTATCCTTCCTCGCCATAGTGCATATGGCATCAGCGCAAACAGCCGGTAAAACTGGTGAGGTAACCAAAGCTATTGAGCCTGGTTATAACAACGTAAGTCAGGCCCACCGCGTATTGTTTGGGGAAAACTACCGCAAACTTTGGGCGCTTCCCGTCAATATGCGGGTTATGCATCTGGGTAACGAAAAGGGCGGGCTTACTGTACTCGAAAAAGGCGGTGGTCTGCAAACCCGCTCCCTGCGGTTAAAAGACAAGCAGGGGCATGAATGGGTATTGCGCTCGGTACAGAAGTATCCTGAGCGGGCCTTGCCGGCCAACTTGCGGCCTACCATTGCCAAAGCCATATTACAGGATCAGATATCAACGTCAAATCCCTTTGCTGCTTTAACCGTACCTACACTGGCCGATGCCCTTGGCATTCCGCACGCTAACCCCGAGATTGTGTATGTGGGAGACGACCCGGGACTGGGCGAGTTTCGGAACGATTATAAAAATGCCGTTTATTTATTTGAAGAACGCGAACCTTTAGAATCAGAAGATACCGACAATACCAAAAAGGTACAGGGAAAGTTGCGGGGTGATAATGATGTAAGTGTTGACCAGAAAATGGTGCTGCGTGCACGCCTGCTGGATATGATCATCGGCGATTGGGACCGGCACGACGATCAGTGGCGGTGGGACAAGGATAAGACCAAGAAAAAGACGGTTTATACTCCCATCCCGCGCGACCGCGACCAGGTGTACTATAAAACATCAGGCGTACTGCCCTGGATTGTGGCGCATCAGTGGTTAAAAACCAAGTTTCAGCCTTACCGTGAAGAGATACGCGACATTAATACCTGGAACTTCAATGCCCGCTATTTTGACCGTTACTTCCTCACTGATCTGGACGAAAAGGACTGGCAGGAGCAGATTGCCTATGTGCAAACGCATTTAACGGACGACGTGATTGATAAGGCACTGCATAAAATGCCGTCTAACGCGTATGCACTGGTAGGTGACGAAACCATGCGCATCATGAAAGCGCGACGTGCTGCTATGAGTAAACAGGCTATAGAGTACTTCCATTTCCTGTCGGGCGTAGTAGATGTGCCGGCCACTGCCAAGCGCGAGCATGTGAGTATAGAGCAGAAAGAAAACGGCAAGGTAGAGGTAACCATCAATAAAGTAAAGAAGGACAGTACCGAGGCACACAAAATCTATCACCGTACTTTTGACCCGGCTTATACCCATGAGGTTCGCATTTACGGCTTTGGCGGCAACGATGCTTTTGATGTAACCGGACAAGGCAAATCGCCCATTAAAGTGCGCATGGTAGGCGGATCTGATGTGGATACCTTCCGGGTTGCCGATGAGGTAAATAATAAAGGTAAGCTGTATGTTTATGATCGGTCGGATCAGGATAATGTGTACCCGCAACGGTCAAAAGCGCGCATCCGTACGGCTGCGGATACGTCGGTTAATTACTTCGACCGTAAAAACTTCCTTTATAACCGCTTTGAGCCAATCATTTATGCCCGTTATAATAATGACTACGGCGTTATACTGACAGGTGGGGTGGTTTATACCAAGCAAGGCTTCCGCAAAGATCCGTATGAGTGGCGGCAGGAATTGCTGGTTAGTTATGCCTTTCACCGCCAATCGTTCCGTATCAATTACAGAGGCGATTTTATTAAGCTGATTGGTAATAATGATTTGAATATTCGCGTTACCTCACGCGGGCCACATAACATCAGCAACTTCTTTGGTATTGGTAACGAAACCAGCTACCGGGACGAAAATGATAACATCCGCTTTTTCAGGAACCGATATGACCATGTGTACGGTGATGCGCGCCTAAGCCATAAGTATGGCGATTGGCGTTTAAGCGGCGGTGTTACTGGTCAGTTTTACTACAGCAGTGCCGAAGATAATGTGAACCGCTTTCTGGGTACTTTCTCAGCACAGCGGCCCGATCAAAATGTATTCTCAAGCAAAAGCTATGCTGGGTTGATTGCAGGTGCCGAATTGGATACCCGTAACAATGGTTTAATGCCCAACAAGGGTGTTTACTGGAATACCACATTGAACGGTGTACAGCAAATTAACCAGGACCATAGCCGGTATGCACAGTTATCATCCGAATTCAGCTTTTATGTAAATCCGGATAAGGATTCCATATTGGTTTTTGCTGCACGGATAGGAGGGGGAACCACCTTTGGCAGCGCCGAATATTTTCAGCAAATGAAATTAGGAGGTTCAGATAACCTGCGCGGTTATCGTACCTGGCGCTTTACCGGCAAAAGCATGGTATATAATAACCTGGAAATGCGCCTCAAGCTGTTTGATTTTAACGCTTACGTTTTTCCCGGAAGTTTAGGCATGACCGTATTTAATGATGTTGGCCGTGTGTGGACGCCCGGCGAATCGTCAGCGCGCTGGCATGATGGCTATGGCGGTGGCTTGTACCTGGTGCCGGCAGACCTGTTCCTGATTCAGGGAACCTTCGCAAAATCGAGCGAAGGGCATATGGTGTACGTAAATTTGGGATATCGTTTTTAGCAGATACGGCTAAAAATGTGCGGAGCAGATTAACAATTGCTGTGCCGGAGCATCAGGCTTTTAAACGGGTCTGTTAGCTACTGGCCAGCAAGCACTGGTTGATAGTATCTATAAACTCGTTCAAATCAAATGGTTTGGCAATAACGGCATCACAGCCAAAGCTGTACAAATCAACATCTCTTTGCAAGTAAGCTGAAAAAATAATAACCGGCGTTTGGTGCATTAATGGATGCGATTTGATGGTACGGCAAATATCGCCGCCATTGGCATCCATCAGTTTATAGTCAAGGATAATCAGATCTGGCTGATAAGCTTCGGCAATAGCAATAATATTGGTGCTATCTGAGGTGCTTTTCACCTCAAACTTTTCATAACTCAAAATTTCATGAACTATTTCGAGTATGTCCATGTTATCATCTAAAACCAAAATCCTCTTCAGCATGGGTCTTTTTAATTTTTTAACAGCAGCTAAGCTGGTAACAGTAAACTAATTATAGTATAAAGTTGAAGGTACTCAGCTAAATTGTAAGCAAACCGTTAATATAGCCGAACAAATATAGTAATTATACAATCAAATAAAATTGTATTGTCCTAAATGTTACGCAGTATCAACAAATTGCTGTACTGTATTTAGTACTGCTGCAAAATAAAGAGGAGGTGTTAGCGAAGAATGTTAAACGGCTTCAATGCTGCCACAATAGTTGGCTTGGGTACATTTTTCGGCCAGCGTTTCAATTTTTGATAACAGTTCGTCCATATCAAACGGCTTGGCAATAAAACCATCAGCGCCGGCATCCAAGGCCGATTGCTTAATGTCTTTGCTTGCAGATATCATCAGTACAGGGATACTTCGCGTATCGTCATTAGCTTTTAGCGCCTTACAAATATCCCTTCCGTCGCATCCCGACATCCAGATATCCAATAAAAACAGATCGGGATAATTGCCTTTCAATGCTAAAACATCAGTTCCGTTATAGGTTGAACTAACATCGTATCCATAAAAGTCAAGCATCATCTCTATAGCATCCACGATACCCGGATCGTCGTCTGCTATCATTATTCGCTTCGGCATGTCGTAAATAGGTATCTGCAAATTAAGTAAATGTAAATTAAGCGCACAAAAAAAATTAAACTTTTAGTTATGATTTATTCAGCACGCTTTAGTAACCAATTGTTTTTCAAATTTGTAACTGTTTATCTATTTCACCACAGGTAATGCAAAGCAGAAAGTTGATCCTTCGCCTTCAATGGAATTTACCCATATGCGCCCGCCTTCGCGCTTTATAATTTCAGATGAAATGTACAAACCTAAGCCCAGCCCCGGAAAGGTGTGCTGCTTATCGCCGCTTACCCGATAAAACTGTTCAAATACCCGGTCCTTTTTATCTGCACTTATGCCTATGCCAAAATCTTCCACACAAAGCAATACCTCATTATCTTTAATGCCCGAGGTGATGATGATCTTATTGGCGCCGGGCGAGTATTTGATGGCATTGGTAATCAGGTTGGTTATTACCTGGCTTATGCGGTCTTTATCCGCGTATACCGAACCTGCAGTGTCTAATTGCAGTGTCAGTTCATGCCGGTCTGTGGTACGCTGTAAATCTTCAACCAGTTCTGCAACAAGCTGATTAAAGTCAAAGTAATCGTCATTGAACTGCAAACGGCCCGATTGAATTTTAGTCACGTCGAGTAAATCACCGATCAAGTTGGTCAGGCGGTCAATCTGGTTGTTCATTTTGCTTAGCATAGCCGTTTTCCGGGCATCGCCTTCTTTCCTGAACATGGCTTCCAGTACCTGCGTATAGGCTTTGATGCTGGTTACCGGCGTTTTAAGTTCGTGGCTTGCAATGCCAATAAACTCGTCTTTTTGCTGCTGCAATTGTTTTTGTTCGGTAATATCAACACAGGCGCCAATATAGCCGGTAAACGTACCGTCTTCTCGGTACTGCGGATTACCGGTGCAAACTACCCAGCGGTTACTGCCAGATGTATGCTTAATACGGAACTGGCTTTCGTGAAAACGCCGTTCGGTAAAATCGCTCATGAATCTTTTACGGGTCTGTTCAACATCATCACTGGTTACAGATTCAAGCCAACCGGTTCCCAGATGCTGCGCCATGTCGCGGCCGGTCCAATCAACCCATATCTGGTTTACATAATTGATGCTGCCTTGTTGGTCTGCCATCCAAAGGGCCGCAGGGGAGGCCGTGGTAATGCCACGAAACAGTGCTTCGCTATCGCGCAATGCTTTCTGTGAAGCTATCTCGGGTCCCAGATCTCTGATCACTACCGAAAACCCTGTCATCTCGCCGGTAATGGCATCATTAATTCGTGTAGCGTGTACAAACGCATATATTTCGGCTCCGGTATTAAGATTCCGGTAGCGCTGATGGCCCTCGTAATGGCCGTGTTGAACAATTGTTTCAAACGCAGCTGTACCCTGTTGTCTATCCTCCTCGAAATAATAGTCGCCTGCATTGAGTAGCACGTTAGGCTGTTGCGGATAACCGATCATTTCCTTGCCTTTCTGATTGAGGTAGGTAATATCTCCCTCCATGTTGATGATGGCTATGCAATCAAAACTGTTTTCAACAATCGAAATAAGCTTTTGCTGCTCTTCTTTTGCCTTCATCTCGGGGCGTAAATCGCGCACTACGCTTGCGCGGCCAAGGGGTTGCCCGGTTGTAGTATCTTTAAACAACAATGTTGTAACATACACCGGTATGCGCTCGCCGGTTGCATGGTTACGGTAATTGATGTAGCCACTCCAGCGGCCCTTTTTAAGCAGTATAGGGTTTATCTCTTCCTGTATCCGGTGTGCTTCTTCGGGCATTACATACTCCGTGTTTTGCAGCAAGGCAGCTTCCATACTACTGAAACCCATCATTTGCTGCCCGCTTTTATTTAGGTAGGTAAGCTTACCACTCCAATCAGACAGGGCTATAAAGTCATTACTGTTATCAATGAGCCACAAGAGCTTTTGCTGTTCTTCTTTAGCTTCAGCCTCGGCAGTTATATCATAGGCTATACCTAAAAGTAAGATGGCCTTTTTATTCTCATCGAATATGTAAGTGCCTACAGTGCGGGCCCAGTGCACGGTACCATCATCCCAAATAAAGCGTGCTTCATAACGGAGCTTACCTGTTTTAGCGGCCGTTTCGTAAGCCTGATGGCGCGTCATGCGGTCTTCTGGATGTATACGGCCGATAAAATCTTTACGGGTATAATCAGTTCGTTCCATACCGGTGAATGTTTTGGCAAACAGCGGCGTGTAAGTCATGGCATCGCTTACAAGGTCGATGATAAAAGTACCCGCACCGACGGCTTCAACAGCCAGTTGCGTCATCTGCTCGGCCGATTGTACTTTCACATCCGCTTGTACGGCGTTGGTAATATCCTGCGCAATACCAGAAAACCGGTACGGCTCGTTATTTTCATTAAAATATACTTTACCTGTGCAGTGCAACCAGCGCAGTTTCTGATCATCAGCGCCAACGGTTCTGAATTTAATATCATATACCCCGCCCGATTGGGGCGTGAGGGCTAGGTGCACGGCAATATCTACCTGACGGCGGTCTTCGGGATGGATGTGTTTTAATACCTCCTCATACGGTACCACATCACTTTGCGAAAAGCCGTAAAATTGTTTGGTGAGTTGATCCCAGGTTACTTTATTATTGGGTATATCTAAATCCCAGGTGCCTACATTGGCAGCATTCAGCGCATAGGCCAAACGTTCTTCAGCTTCATCGGCCCGGCGGCGGGCCATTACCAGATCGGTTACATTGGTGGCGGTATTTAAAATGCCCCAAACTTTGCCATCTTTATTTTTAAGCGGTTTGTAGGTGAAATTGTAATAAAACTCTTGTAGCTGACCATCAACTTCCAGTTTTACCAGGTCCTCGCGTGCTTCATAGGCTACACCTGTGGTATAAACATCATGTAGCAACTGGTGAAAGGGTTGACCTTCCAGCTCGGGCAAAGCTTCACGAATTGTTTTACCCAGTACTGATTCATCCTTACCCCAGGTGTTTTGTATCATGGCCTTGTTGGCCAAATGTATACGCATTTCGAGGCCAACGTAAAGGCCGGTTGGGGTAGGAGATTCCTGAATCAGTGCGTGAAGCACATCTGCATCTGTTGCTGAAAAATGTTCCATGAAGGCTGCAAGCGTATCGGTTAGTATATTTAAGTCAAGTCAGTTTTCGGGGCAAATAGCCTGCCCATAAAAGCGACTTTGTAACAGGCAAGATACATTTAAAATGCCTTTTGGTTTGGATGTATTGACAATTGGTGTTGATTGTCAGAACAAGGAGAACTGCTGCTGTAAACCGTCATCCGTTACAGAAGATAGTTCGATACTGCGCGGTTCCTGATCGCTGATCTGGTAAACCGGTGTTTCTTCATACCTGGAGGCTACAATGATTTGCGTGCCGCCCGCATGAGCATTAAACAGGTTGCGTGCCAGGTCGGGGCAGTTATTGTCTTTGGAGAGGTGTGACAATAGCAGGTGGCTCATAAATAACGGCTTGTGCGTTTTAAATAGTTCCAGTGCCTGCCGGTTGCTCAGGTGCCCGTGCCCGCCGCTTATACGCTTTTTAAGATGATAAGGATAGCGGCCCTGCGCCAGCATCTGCTCATCATAATTAGCCTCAAGAAAAGCTGCATGGCATTTTTTAAAATGCTGAATGAGGTGATCGCAAGGTGCGCCGATGTCGGTAAAAACCCCTATGTTAATTTCTTTACAGGATACTACAAAGCTGTGTGGCTCCGCCGCATCATGAAATTTAGGAAAAGCAATTACCGCTAATTCGCCTATATGTACAGCCTCGTATCCTTGCAGCGGGCGTACCAAATGGGCTTCTAATTGCAAGCCACAGTAACGGTGCGTTGCCGGGGTAATGTAAACCGGTAGCTGATACTTTTTGGATAATACGGCAATGCCACGTATATGGTCAGAATGTTCGTGCGATACAAATATGGCTCTTACTTTGCGGATGTTGAGCCCAAGGCGCAGCATCCGCTTTTCAACCTCGCGGCAGGAAATACCCACATCAACCAACACAGCATCGTGCTGATTGCCTACGTAGTAGCAATTTCCATTGCTGCCGGAATTGAGTGAGGTAATATATAAAGCCATAGCGGAATACAAAGAAACCGGTTTTTGACGATATAATTAATAATAAATTAAATTTATTTCAACACCGACTACTCTACCGTAATGCTTTCGCCGATATCATCCACAATATGAAACAGGATGCCTTTTTTGTCGAAATGCTGCTTATAATTCTGATAGCGCTGGTTTACAAAAAATGGTTTGGCAAAGCCATCGTGTACGGGCAGTATGCGTTTGGGTTGCAACTGATCGGCAAAGGCGGCTACTTTTATCTCGGTAGTAAAAGGTGCCATTACGGGCAGCAGTACCAGTTCAATACCTTTGTGCTGCAATAGCTTGTCCTCAAACGAATCTACCGGGTGCAGTACCTTGCCGTTAACAATAAAAGCTGTCATTTGCGGCGTAGGGTTGTCCAACAAAGGTTCGTGTACTACTTCAAAAACTTCCAGTTCAAAAGGGCCAATACGGTTAAGGCCGTTTTGCAATAGCTGATAGGATAAACCTTCCGCTGCTAATAACCCGCCAACCTCGGCATTAGTGTAAACGGTAGCTTCGCTTAGCGAGGTAATGCTTTTCAGTACATTGATATCCAAATGATCGGGATGTTTATGCGTAACAATGATGGCATTTACATTAGCAAATTGCTGCTCGTGTACCAGGTCTTCGGTAAAGGAAAATAGGCCCGGATCAACCAGCAGTTGGTAGTCGTCTTGTTCAAACAATAAACATGAGTGCAGATATTTGGAAATTCTCATAGGTGTTAAAGTTTATGATTTTAACCCTGCCTTGCTAAAAAGGTTTTAAGTAAGATGACAAGATGGTGGTGAGGACAGAGCGTAAACAAACCATCGCGATACCTGTTAACCATTTACTATGAACAGAGCCGACCAGCAATTCAACGAAGAGTTTAAACCTGTGGCACCGCCCGAGTCTTACCAACCGGATGCCAGTGTGCAGGATAAAGTTTTATATGCATTATCGCAGATAAGTGAGGGCAATGCAGCCGATGTTGCCGCCAAGCTTACCGAATACGATACCGAAACAGCCCCCCAGGAACTGCACCGCCAGGCCGAACAGGTACTGACGGGCCTGTATGAAAAAGGTCTGATTAAAGGCCATGAGCAGGATAGCGAAATTTCCTTTAACCTCAGCAAAATTACCACGCCCAATACCGGCGGTACCGACCCTGATTTGCTGTAAAAGTTTATTGCTTTTGCAGGCACCAGGTGGTCATGCAGCGTAGGTTTTGCACGTTGGTGGTTTTGATGGGCTCGTGCAGGTAAGCGTTGCGCTTTTGGGTGTGATGGAACAAAGCTTGCTCATTCACTAAATAACGTTCGGAACCATCCGGCAATAGAAAACGGTTATTACCTAATGGCTTAACCAGCGATTCAATACCAATATCGGAAGCCAGGCGGGCAAAAAAGTATCCGCCTGGTTTTAGCACCCGCCACATTTCATCCAGCATAGCTTCAAAGTGCTGCTCGTTATGTGCAAAATGCAGCACAGCACTGCTGATGACCAGATCAAAGCTATCATCCTCAAAAGGCATGTCTTCTGCCGGTGCTACCTGGAAGTTGTTGGCCGTACTATCTTTTCCTAAAATAGCTGCCAGCTCTCTTACTGCTGTTATAGCCTTCGGGTTAGGGTCAATTCCATGCACATCAAACCCGTTTTGCAGAAAGTAGACCAAGTTACGCCCGCCGCCGCAGCCGGCATCAAGCACTTTGTGGCAGTGGCTGTATGTGCCTTTCAGTAACTGATCGAACAGGTAGATATCTATGTTTCCGAAAGCCTGGTGCAGCTGGTTTTGCATGGTATGTATAGTTTAGGGCGAAGATAGGATCCTTATTGACTTCGAAGATGCAGAACTTTACGTTAGCCATCCCCAAATGTTAAATGTATGAAAAAGTAGGAGGTGGGTGTTATGCACCGTTGCTTTATGCCGTAAAACAGGTATGAAGCATTTACAACTACTTATCTTATTCATTGCCGGCGCGGTAGCCCTGCAAAGCTGCAAAAAGAGTGCTGACAGCAGCACCGACAATTCTGCACCTGCCACATCAGCAATGTTCCAAGCTACCATTAACGGTACGGTATGGAAGCCCGATACCACGGCCGCAACCATCACCTTTAATGCCGCTGCCAAAACCAAAGTGCTTACCCTTACCGGCACCAAGGCACAAAAGCGTGTAACGGTTGCCATAACGCTTACCAACGCAACTAACGACAATAGCTTTACCACCGGCACCTACAATGTAAACGCAACTACCAACGTAAACATGGCATACTACACCCAGCAAAAAGATGCTACCGGTAACTACGTATTTGTGCAACATGGCACCGTTGAAGCCGGTAGTGGTACGCTTACCCTATCATCCATTGATATTGCTGCCAAAACCATCACCGGCTCGTTCAGCTTTACATCAACCAAAAAAACATTAGCCAATAACGGCGATGTGATTTCTATTGACGTAGCCAACATTACGGCAGGGCAGTTTAACGCCATGCCATATACTTACACCAGCAATTAATTACTGGCTGTTGAGAAGCGGCGCAATCAGTCCGGCGTGATTGTTACGGGCTACGTTTACCTCTTTGCTAACGCGGTACATTTCCATCTCATCGTCGGGGTAGGGGGTAAGCAGTTGGGTAAGATCTTTCATGGGTATATCATTGGCCAGCCACAGGCTTTCATATTCTTTGCTTAATATCACGGGCATGCGGTTGTGCAGCTGGCCAACTGTTTTGTTGGATGCGGTGGTAATGATGGTAAAGCTTGGGTAGCCCTCGCCCGTCTTTTTATCCTTCCAATAACTGTACAGCCCGGCAAAGGCAAACACGGGCTGGTTGAGCAGGGTAAAGCGGTGCGGCAGTTTTTCGTTGCCTGCTTTCTCCCACTCATAAAACCCATCGGCCAGCACCAGGCAGCGGCGGTTCTTTTCCATCAGGGGTTTGAATGATGGCAGCTCCAGCAGCGTTTCGGCACGGGCGTTGAACATTTTGAGCCCGATTTTGGTGTCCTGCGCCCAAAACGGCACCAGGCCGAAATGGTACTGCTGTACCTCGTCTGGTCGACCGGATGTAATGACGGCCGAATTCATGGTGGGGGCCGTGTTGTACGACGGCGCAAACGGGTCGATCACCTTGGCGGTGTATTCCGTTTCGATGATCTGGGTATCTTTGCTGAGCGAATAGCGTGCACACATAACTTCTTTATTTAATAACCCTACAAACGCCGGGTTGTTGGCATCAGGGTTGGGGCGTGGCGTTAACAAGTGCCTTACCGGTTGGGCACAAATCCAGCAGCACGCAGTTGCGGCAGTTGGGTTTAAAGTGGAAACAAACCTTTTGCCCGTGGCGCATCATCACCTGGTGGTGGTCATACACCTGCTGGGCGGTAAACTCGGGCGGCAGCAAATCTTCGAGTGCTTTGTGGGCTTTGGCTTCGCCTATTTTGGCATTGATGATGCCGAGGCGGGTAGCCACCCTGAAATGGTGCGAATCAACCGGCAAGGCCTTGCCCCGCATATTGCTGAATGATATCACGGCCGCACTGGTTTTGGGCCCTACGCCCGGCAGCTCTTCCAGCCACAGGCGCGCTTCGGCTACGTTCATGCCGGTCAGGAAATCGAGCGAGAGGGTGCCGCAGCGCTCGGTGAGGAGGCGCAGTACGTGCTGCAGGCGCGGGGCCTTTTGCTCGGGCCAGGTACAAGGTGATATGGCGGCCTGCACCTCGGCCACGGGCGCATCCCGAACGGCCTCCCAAGTGCCGAACACCTCGCGCAGGTTGCGGAACGCCTGGCCCGAGTTGCGGTTGGTGGTACGGTGCGACAGCAGTGCCGATACCAGCTCGCTCAACGGATCCAGGTCATGGAAATAGCGTATATCCCGGCCGTACACCTCGCTGAGGCGGTGATGCACTTCGAGCACAAAGGCGGCTTTATCTTCTGTAATGGCTAACATAGGTTTCTGTATCGGTTAACCGTTAGGGTGCCCAATTGTTGTGCCGATTGCATTTCCACACTGTTCCGGGTGTTCCACTTTTGAGAGTGGTACAAAGCGGAACAAACCGGTACGTAGCGGAACAGGTGGTACACTTTGGTACACCCAAAACGCCATTTGCAGCAAGCAGAGGCCGTTCAAAAAAAGTGGTACACTTTGGAACACCCGGTACAGTTTGGTACAGGTATTTATACTCGTGACACGATTGTGTCAGTACTTTTTTCTTGGTATGGCGGGGGAGCGATAACAACGCGGCTATCTCCTTGCAAGGTTACTGTGCGCGGGATTGGCTGCGCTATTGCTCGGTATAACAAGAAGGCGTAGCTCAAACATTAAAAAGCTATATGCCCCTAAAACGAAAAAGGCTGCCCGAATGAGCAGCCTTTTTGCTTGTTTATATTATAGGTAGATGATGTGCAATATGTTGCGGGTTTTAGAAAGTGAAACGGAAACCTAAACCGAAACGACCGGCTTCGAATTGGTTGCCATAATAATCATTGTCGCTGATGTACCAAGATGGTCTCCAGTCGAACGCAAGGCTCAAAGGAACGTCAGGTGTAAATTTGTAATCCAAACCTAACATCGGGCGAATATAAAAGTCGGTATCGCCGTTACCAAAGCCCAGTTGCGGACCTAAACCTACATACCATTTTAAACCAGGTGCGTTGGCAATTGGCGCATGGTACTGGTAGTAAGCACCCAGGTAAGTGCCGCCGCCGCCAAATAACAGGTCGGCCTGGCCTACGTTGTTGGCGTCAAAAAAATGTTTGATACTCGGACCTACCAATGTAGCACCGTTACCAAAATCAAGGCCTAAACCTAACGCAGTGTTGTAGCTGGCACCGCTTGAAGTACGGCCTCTTCTTTGTGCGAAGGAAGCAGTAGCGGAAAGCACAAAGGCCAATGCTAATAATAAGTAAGATTTTTTCATGATAAAAGATTGATAAATATTACACAACGCTTACCAACTATAATACCAAACGTTTGTATGTGCCGAAATTTTGGAAAAATACCTCGCCATTTATGAATTAAAAATACTGTTAAAACAATTGTTTAATTTTTAGGATAATGGCTGTATGGGTGATGCTTGGTATGTACAGTAAACAGTCGTCCGCTTTTTTGAACTTTTGGTGGGTTTTGTTAACAGAATGTGAACTGTAGGGGGATAGCAGGATAAGGGGCTGCACTTCTTTGACCAGCCATTTTAAAGGTTGCTTTCGCAAGCGTGCTGCTTGTGGATGTGTGTTATGGTATTGAGCAATAAACTACAAGCGGGACGCTTGCGGGAGTAGGGGGATAAATCAAAGTATCAAAGATATTTTAACGTTCTTCTTAAAATCCTAATTCGTCTCAATAATATTTTAGAAATAAAATTACTTAGTGGCTGAAAATCAGTTAGTTGTGATTGTGGAAAATGCGATTGCAGAGGTAAGAAATAAATTCCGTTTTTTAAAATAAAATATTATTTTTTCGGTGGTTTTTTTTAAACCTAAAAAGCAGGAATAAAGAGCGCCTACAATGCCAAAAGCATTAATAATTGTAGTCGATAAATCGTTATATACCTGCAAGTCTGCCATTACACAAATATAATAATATTTCGTTATCTACGTATTGTGATTTTATTCAATCCCACTTGCTGCCGCAAGCATCCCGCTTTTAGATGGCGTGTTATACAGTTGTGCTAATAAATAACAAGCGGGATGCTTGCGGAGGCAATCGATTAAGCTTCTTTAATTTGCTTTATTATAAAGTCTAAAAAGTTATCAGCATACTTGGTTTTTGTAATACGGTTATATACAGGTGATTCACCAGTTTCGTCAATTTCGTCTAAGTTGATATAGTAACTTTGACCCTGATTGTTTTTTTGAATGGACACCTGTTTATTGTTTGTAATGCCGTTTTTTCTATCTAACTCATTGATATAAACAACGTCTCCTCCAACAACCTCATCGAAGTTGATTCCATAAATGCTAAAAATCTCATCGCCCAGAATGTCACCTCCGCCATAGTTTTTCATCCACCAAGTATAGGATGGTGGAAACTTAACTTCAAGCCTCTTTTCCGCTGCGCGTATCCATTCGTCTGTTATACCTTCCTCATGGCTACCGAAGTTAACGATATCACTGTTGCTTTCGATCGTTTCCTTAGCCAAGTAATAGTTGTTCATATCGCAAAATACCAATTGGTTAGTTCGAATTTAAATTTTCGGTTAATTAAATGCGCTATTGTTTGCTCCGCAAGCGTCTCACTTGTAGGCGCGTTATGTATAATTGTAAACTACAAAGGGGAGACGCTTGTGGCACGAGGGAAGAAGCATTATTACATTTCTATAGCTTCCAACAAGTCAATTTTTTTCAACAGGTAGTCTATCGTTAGTGAAGTAAAGTTGGAGCGATCGAATCGTGTCAAGTAATCTAATACATAAGAATCCCATCTTGTATTGATAAGGAGGTGGTATTTGACTGTGCTACTTGACTCTCTTTCAATTATTTGGCTTTTATAAGAATTGATCTCATTGTAGTAATTATTATAAAATAGTGCAATTTGTGCTTCTACAATAGCGTAGGGGTAGATATGCTTTTCTTCGATATTCGTCGGATAAATACTTTCTAATTCAGTTATAATCTCTTGCGGACTATGTTGCCTCCCTTGCAATTTTTTATAAAAATCGTTGTTAAAATCTTTTAAATAAATTAAAAAAATGTATAGACAAGGAAAGACATAGTTGTTCATTTTAAATGAATGTAATCCCAGCCGTGCATGGGCAAATAATTTCTCTTCCTGTCTTAGCGTAAGCCCTTTTTTCTCAAATAGAGTATAAGAAAGCTCTAAGAATAGATTGATGTCTTCCGTAAACTCTCTGTATTGAGATCGATCTTGCGACTTAAAAAAGGTATCAAATTCAAAATAGCTAAATAGATAGTTTAGAAAAGCTTTTCTATTAGGTAAGGGCATTCTAAATTCCAGATCTATAAAACGTTTTAAATATTCGGTAGAATCAAATTGTTCACTGCCATAAAATCCTTTTATTGAATTTGATAATTGGACTTTATCAATTGAAAGGATGAAGATTATATTGGGAACATTAAAAAAGTGTTTGACTTGCTCTAAGACCTCAACCGCGTAACTTGGACGGCATCTATCTAATTCGTCAACAATAAATATAATAGGTTTGCCTTCACCATTATTACGAATAAAACTCTCAAGGGCTCGCCTGAAATCTTTTAACCCCTGTTTTTTCTTCGCATACTCATCAATCTCATCTTTGAAAATTTCAGCTGCTGATTCTGTGACATTATTTATTATATCGCTTACTTCTTTTACATCAATATATTTTTCAACTATAGTTTTAATAACAAGAGGGACCAGATTTTTTGAAATAAGGGCACCTTTCTGAATCAAAGATCTAAACGAGTTATCATCGTCTTTAGGGTTTAATGATTTCAATTCTCCCATAATTGCAGTTAAGGGGCTGTTGTCAAAATCGTTTTCCCAAGCGTTGAAATATAATGCTCTATAATTTTCGTTTTGCAATGCTTATTGCCACATTTTCAAAAACGTAGTTTTTCCAGTTCCCCATGAGTTATTTATGGATAGAACGAACCCAGTAGGGTAGGTCTGAATGATGCTTGTAAGCGCTATAGCATATTGTTTTCTATCGAGCTTGCAATTTTTAAAAGGATCATCCTGAGGAATGACTAAATCGTGATGCTTTATGTTCATTAAGGGTGGTTGTTTTGTAACTAAGATATAAATATTTAGCTCAATCGCCCATTAATCCTCCGGCCTTTCCTTTGCATCCGCCATCCTAACAATGCGCGGCATAAATTTCGCTAACACATCCACCAAATCGTGCTGGGCTTCCATTACGGCGTGGATGTTTTTGTAAACCATGGGGGCTTCGTCCAGGTCGGAGCCCAGCAGGGTTATCTTTTTGTCGAGCAGTTCGGCCTGTACCAGTTCGCGTTTCAGGGTTTTAAAGGCCACATTGCGGCTCATCACCCGTCCCGCCCCGTGGCTGGCCGAGTTGATGGATTCGGGGTTGCCCTTGCCGCGCACCACAAAGCCCGGTGTGCTCATGCTGCCCGGTATAATACCCAGCACACCATCGCCGGCAGGGGTGGCGCCTTTGCGGTGCACCATTACGGGCGTGCCGTCGGCCAGTTGTTCCTGCCAGGCAAAGTTGTGGTGGTTTTCGATGCGCAGCAGGGGTTGCAGTTGCAGGTCGCGCGCTATTTTATTGTGTATTTCGTGGTGGTTGGCGCTGGCATAGTCGCCGGCCAGGTTCATGCTCAGCCAGTATTCCTGCCCTTCTTCGGTATCCAGATCCAGCCAGGCCAGGTGGCGCACCTCATGCGGCAGCTGCGTTTTTTTCATGGCAATGCCCGAGTAGTGGTTGGCCACACCCGCCCCAAACCCCCGCGAACCCGAGTGCGACAGCAGGGCCAGGTAGCGGCCCGCAGGTACGCCCTCCAGCACACCCTCATCAACCGATAGCTCGCCCCACTCCACAAAATGGTTGCCCGTGCCCGAGGTGCCCAGCTGGCGGTAGGCCTTGTCGCGCAAATCGCGCAGCAGCTTGGTAGCTTTCCACTCGCGGTGGTCAAATAAGCTGGTATCAAAGTGGTGTTTGGTTTCGCTGCCCATGCCAAAGTGCGTGTTTTTAAGCAGCAGGCTTTTTAGCTGTTCCTGCTGGGTATCTACCGCGCGGGCAGGCATGTCAAATATGCTGAGGCACATGCGGCAGGCAATATCCACGCCCACCGCGTAGGGTATAATGGCATCTGCACTGGTAGCCAGCACCCCGCCAATGGGCAGGCCGTAGCCCTGGTGGGCATCGGGCATCAGCGCCCCGGCTACCGAGATAGGTAGCTGTATGGCATTGCGCATTTGGGCCAGCGCACCCGGCTCAATATGCTCCATGCCATAAACCGGAAAGTCGGCAATTTCCTTCTTCAATTGCTGTACCTTATGCTCGGGCGCCGGGAACTTGCCTTCCTGCCGCAGACGTATCACCTCGTCGGCTATGTTTTTAAACTTACCGCCCTGTTTGGCATAAGGCATCGGGTCAATAATAACCGACTCAAGGTTGGTGAGTATTTCGGCCTTGTCCATTACCCCATGCTTTAACAAGCCATTGGCTACACGGCTAAACTGTACCAGTAAATCCAGGTCTGCCACACCCAATGCCGTTATATCGCTGTTGCTTATTTTTTCCATATGCCCAGGTCCCCTAAAGGGGAGTTTTAAGTTTTGTACTTCAATTAACAATATTTATAACAGCAAAAGATGTGGAATGGGTTGCTGTTTTATGATTTTTGTTGGAGACTAGATTTTCTTTTAAAGAAATAAATTTAAAAACCGCTGTATGTGTGGCTTGTTATCCTGATACAACAAAGAGGAATGAAATGATGAAGAAGATAGCATTAACCACCGTAATGGCTGCCCTGCTTTTTTGCACCGGCGGCGCATGGGCGCAAAGCCAAGATAAGCAGGTGCAATCGCAAAAAAGTTTAAAAAACAACACGGCTAATACTGCACGCGTACGCACCGACCAGGGTGTGCCTTTTAACCCTACCGGCACGCACGGCGCAGGTGCCACCGCCACCACTAAAGATTCCGGTCAGCAGAAAAAGCAAATTTCGGCGCAGCAAAAAACAAAGGAGCGGGCCAGCAAAAACAAGTACAGCAAAAAGGCAGGTACATCCAACAAAAAGAAAACCGTAAACAATCCGGGTGTAGATAGCCAGAACGGTCATTAACAGCCGCAAACCTGTAAAAGCAACAAGCCCTTTCTGCTCGGCAGAAAGGGCTTGTTGATGATTGCGTAAATTTTACTTGCCAAAAGGCGGCCTGCCCGTAAGCTGGCGGTAAACCGGAAACTGCTCCAGCGGCTGCTTAGGCAGATGGAAGCGTTTGCAGTAATATACCTGCAGGTGCAGTTCGCCAACGCCGTTGCGGTGTACAATAACATCGGGCAGTTGCTTTACCTCGTCAAAAAACGGTACTACGTTGAGCGGTATGCTGGCCTGGTGTTCCTGCCCGAATATTACGGCATCATCGCCAATCAGCGTTTTCGGATCCACCAAAAAAGCCAGGTTGCGCGGGTCTTCATCAAACACAATGATAGATTTTTGGCCTTTCAGGGCCCAGTCTACCTTGCCGGTAAGCCACCAGCGGGTGCTGCCGGTAAATACGTGCTTGTTTTGCAGCCAGCCTTCTTTTTCAAAACGGGTGTAAATGTCATCGTAATCAACCCCCTGCATGGTAGGGTCAGATTTGCCGCCACCACGTTGTACCACCCATTTGGGTCCGTATGCCTGCCAAAAACCCGTAACCATGTGTATGGTAATAACACTGATGGTAATTACGGTAAACCAGATGGTGAACCGCATCCAGCGCTTGGTTAAAAGATAGTTGGGCGAGCCTGCCTTGCTCAGGCTGTTGTCAATAGCGTAGCCCAGCGGTATGAACAGCATCATGTAGCCGGGTGCCTGCCAGTGAAAGTGGTACTGTAAATCGCTCCACAAAGTAACCAGCGTAAAAAACACCAGCGGAAACACCGATACCCAAAAGATAAAGCTATACGATTGCTGCTGGTTGCGCAGCTTAAAGCTTTTGATGAATTGCACAATCATGGGTACCCATATCCAGGGCAGCAGCCATATCGCCTGCCCTAATATGCTGCGGAAAAACCAATCAAAGTGCAAATGAAACTTACTACCCGAAGCGCCTGCCCGCGATCCCTGGAACACGAACGATACCCAGTTGTTCTCATAGTTCCACCAGATAACCGGCGATGCAATGATGATAGACAGCAACACGGCCAGATAGGGGCCGGGGTGGGTAAGCCAGTGCCGTTGGTTTTTATTGGTGATGATGAATGCAAATACCCCGATAAATAAAAAGACAACATGGTACTTGCTCAGTATAGCCAACCCCATGCATAAGCCAATAAGCAGCCATTGCAGGTATATTTTGCCGCTGTGCCAGTTAATTTGGCTTTGGGTACTTTGCTGTAAAAGCAGCAGCCGCAAAATAAAGTAGGTGCTCAGCATCCAAAAAAACATCAGCGGTGCATCGGGCTGAAACCAGCAGGCAATAGGGATGGTAAATACGGCACTCAGGTTTATAAGCAGCACTGCCCAAAAGCCCGCCCGTGCATTAAACAGCAACCGTGTAACCAAAAACAAAAACCAGGCGGTACCTGCAAATAATAATACCGACGGAAACCGCAGCCCCAGCGTGGTAAGCCCAAACAGCTTAATGCTCAATCCACCCAGCCAAAAAAACAGTGGCGGCTGGTCGAAATAACTCAGGTCGAGGTGCATTGCCCCGCGAAAGTAGTAGGATTCGCCTATACCCAAACCGGTAAAGGCGGCTACATACAAACGCAGTAAAAAGGTAATGCCAATAAGCCACAGGCTGTAGCGGTAGGCATTGCTTTCGGTTAGTTGTTTCATGCAATAGTTTGCTTGTAATGTGTGTTAATTGTGCCGGCAGTAGCGGCGTAGTTGTGTGTGAAAATCGGCCGCAAATATACAACGCCACAAACCGATTTTACCGACAATATGCAGAGGAACGGTAAAATATGAATTAAATGATAGTCTAAATTAGTAAGAAATGTGGATTAATTGGGTTTGTAAGTGCTTTTGACTTTGTTGTGAGGGGTACTGAATTGTGCGAACGTTATCGAAAGTATCGCAATTAGGATTGATGTAAATCACGGGATAAGATATATTAAAGGAGTTTGGTGCTATTGAGAATGGGGCTGAACTTACAAAGTTTAAATTTGGCTTTAAACAAAAAAAGCAAGCTAAAGTTAGCTTGCTTTTAGTGATCCCGCTGGGACTCGAACCCAGGACCCCAACATTAAAAGTGTTATGCTCTACCGGCTGAGCTACGGAATCAATTTTTTATTTGCGCATATCATCAATCACCGGTGATTAATTTAAACATTACGTTAATGCGTATTAAGCTTTTCAATTTTAAGGCCTTCCTTCGCGGAAGGCCTTTTGTTTTTTATCTCCGTGATCCCGCTGGGACTCGAACCCAGGACCCCAACATTAAAAGTGTTATGCTCTACCGGCTGAGCTACGGAATCATCACTTCGATATCAGAAACGTTTAACCGTTTCCTTTAAAGTGGTGCAAATATAGGGCTATTTGTAATTGTGTGCAAGAGATAAATAAAAATAATTGTAACGAATAAACTAAACGCTTTATTGTCAGCTTAATGATTTTTTAAAATTGCGATCTTACCTTTGTCGCCCGCCAGTAAAACCAGTTTCCCACGCTTAGCTTTCTGGCAAACATTGAAGCTTGTGTTATCAATCAGTCGCCATGTTTCCCCGTTATCCGTGCTGATATTAGTACCCGAGGTGCCGGTAGACAGGTAGCTAGCCTTTGAAAGTTCAATAACACAAGATTGGTACCCGGCTGGCTGTTGCTGGCTTAGGTGTAGTTGATGATTGTTTTTATATGGATGCTTTGGTGAAATGCAGGTTACAGAATCGCTGTTGTTGGGCGTCGCATAATCGCCGCCTGTAAAAATAATACGGTCTGGCCCGTGAGTAAATGAAAATGCACCCTGCGATGCTTTGCCATGTGCCAGTGATAGCTGAATTGCTTGCCAAGACTTTTTACTGCTCAGGTATTCAATGAACTGAGCGCTTGATCCACCCGTAACAAACGCCGGGGTAGGGTTGCTTCCGGTTAATTGCAAACATGTTCCGCTGGCAGCAAAGGCCGCCTCCTGGGGCTGGGCAGGGGGAAGGTAAGCGAAACTATGCCAGCTTGAACCGTGATCGTTAGTTTCAAGTATTAGAAATTTGTTGTCAATGGGGTCGCCTAAAATGTACCCCGTCTTACCATCGGCCGAAAATGCCATAGCGTCTAAAAAGTAAGCTTGGTCATCATTTCGATACACTGTCTTCCAACTCCGGCCGCCATCAATGGTTTTTAAAATAAGCGCTGGCGTGCCCGAACTCATGATGATAGCTTGTTTATCCGAAAAAGCCTCGATATCTCTAAAATCAGCTTGTTCAAAGCCTTCTACTTGCTGCCATTGCCAGGTAACGCCGCCATCGGTACTTTTAGCTATATGACCCTTACTACCACTTACCCAGGTTATATGTTCATCAACAACAGAGAGCCCACGTATACTACATGGCTTGCCGTGTTCTATTAAATTAACAGATTGAGCCATGCATAAATAACTACTCAGTAATAGAGTAACGGTATATAAAAGATTCTTCATCCTCTTTTATTTGACACGTGTCCAAATTTCAGTACGTCCAAGCAGGGATACACCAATATAGCCACGCATTTTTAAGCGGGTGCCATCTAAAGTCATTTTGCAACTGTAGGTTTTGCCGCTCTTAGGGTCATAGATGGTACCGCCTTCATAAGTATCATCGTCAAAGGTGAAGTCCTTCAATATTTCCAATCCTAATATTGGGCGCGACCGAAGTGCAGGATCAGGGTTTTTTTTGTCGGTTTTGGGTTTCCCGGCTTCATCATTAGGAAGTTTTATCCAGGATAGCTTTCCAAAGTACTCACTTCCTTTCTTATAAATTTGTATTTGCCCTTCGCCGCTTGAGTTTACCCATCTACCCAAAATGTCGTCAGCACGTTGTGCTAAAGCAGTGGTAGCAGTTAAGATACTAAATAGTAATATCGAAAAACTTACTTTCTTAATCATAATTTTAAATTAAATGAATTCTAAAGTATCAGGTATTTAGGAGGATAGCAAATAAGTGAAAAATATTTTTCAAAATAGTTAGTGTTATTATGATTAACTGCTATATTTGCAGCCTCAATACTGATAAGGGCTTGTGTTTATGAGTGATGGCTTGAAAAGCTAATAATTACACTTCATAAATTAAGTCTGAAAATCAGCCCAGGTGGCGAAATTGGTAAACGTTGCGGTCTCAGAAGCCGTTGAGAATTGTCTCTTGAGAGTTCGAGTCTCTCCCTGGGCACACCATCAAATCAAGTCAAAAGTCTTGATCTTAATACAAAAATAAAATAGCACTTTCTTAGGGTGCTATTTTATTTTTAGGCAACAGCCCAGGTGGCGAAATTGGTAGACGCACCATCTTGAGGGGGTGGCATCCGTACGGATGTACGAGTTCGAATCTCGTTCTGGGCACAAAAAAAAGCGGATAAATGTTTATCCGCTTTTTTTATGCTCTCAGGAAGGCTGTCCATAAGAAGGATGTCTTACTATCTGCGCTGCAATGCCTAGTAATTCGTCACCGGAAAACGCGCCAACACCATCAAATGTAAAATCCCGTTCACTCTTAATCTTGATTGTGCCTAACAGTCCGTCTGCAGGAATATCAACAGACCTTGCCTGTTCATGATCTATCCAGTCCTGATAGGTATCCACAGCAAAAATTTTAAATGTATTGCTATCTGATTGCGGTTCAATTCTTAACTGCCGCTGACTTGGTCCTACTGGTATTTCAAATGGTTCCATAAAATATTTGATCTATTAGCTTATTGACAGGCGAGTAAGTAAAAATGTTTGTATCTTAAATGAGTGGCTACATGTGTTCTCATTTGGCTATCTACTTTATGCACAAGCAAACTATTTGTCTTGAAAACTGGTAGTATATTGTTGTAGCTGCAATAATTATAGTTACCTAATTTACTAATATAGCCGAATAAATAATAATATGATTAAGGCATACCATTTATATACAGGTCCGGATGGACACTCTTATTTTAAGTCGGGCAATGTATCAGAAGCTGTTATCACACAGGCAGAATCCATTCGCTTTCAAGAATCGCCTCCAGGTTCTGTTTACGATTGGCATCCGGCGCCTACTGTACAATTTGTGATTAATTTGCGCGGTACCCTGGAGTTTACCACTTACCAAGGCGAAACTTTTTTATTGAAACCGGGAGAGGTATTGATAGCGATGGATACCACCGGATCGGGGCATAAATGGCGGTTACTGGGTGATGATCCGTGGCAGCGGGCTTATGTTGTGTTTAATGAAAATACAGGATTAAACTTTGTGGCTGATGAAGGAGTAGAAGACGTTTGATACAGACTCAATAAGGCTTATTATTCTGCTGTGTTAAATTTGTGCTGGTAGTACCATTCCATGATATATACGCCATCTTGCCAGCTTAGCTTCCCGTCGGCTGCAACTTGGGCAATCATGATTGATAAGTTGTGCAGGAAAGCGCTTTTGATGTCGCCAGTTAAAGTTTGAATTGTTTCTATGGCACAAGCAGTAATGGCTTCGGGCGTTGATGCCTGGCTGCATTTGTCGGCCAATTTGAGCTGTATCAAAATAGCAGGTAAAGATTTGCGTAATGCAACCTTTACTTTTTCGTCAAGGTCGCCTGGTATAATGGCTGTTAATATATCTGCCGCCGGGGATTCAACAAATTTCTTGATGTTTTCGGTAATGATAACGCCCGTGTGAACAGCCTTCTTTAAGTTTGCCGGAAAGCCATTAAAGATAGACCGGATTGCTTTCCATAATTTTTTAAGCCAGTTAGATAAACTCATGTTTTTTTATTTTTAAAAGTTAAATAGACTTTTTTAAGCCAGAACAGGCTACGTATTATCCAGGATAAAGCCGTAGCGCAACCCACAATACATGCTGCACATGAGGATATGGCTGCAACCAGTCGTAGTGTTTCATCAGTAAGCAACAGCCCCTGGATGGCGATCAGGTAGCTTGATATGGCTGATAGAATACCTACATGGGGTTTGTAGTTGAAGTAGTGATAGAGGGATTTGACGTTTTGCATAAGCTGTCATATTTTTTGAGATTATATTGATTAATGATACGCACAAGCTTTTGAGGGTAGGAAGGATCGGTTGCGTAACCGGCTTTTAAAAAGCAAAGGGCCTGCTCTTCTGGTGATTTAGCCTTAAAAACACCATTTGATGCGTACCGAGGGTTTACCTGTAAAAAACGCGTCCTGTCGGCGAAGCCAGCTTCCAGTGAAGGATACGATCTGAAACTTTGTTGAATTACTATTTTCCTTTGCTTTACATACTCAGTGGTATTGAAAGTTGCTACAGCTCCTTTCCATCCCGCACTGGCTTTAATTCCGAAGAAGTTGTTGTGTAATGAAGATAATTTAGATTGACCGTAATTACTTTCAAGACACGCTTGTGCTATCATTAATGATGGGAAAAGTCTTTTTCCATCGCATGCAGCGATGGCGGTTGGTGCAATGTGATTAATGAAGGTGGTTGGGGTTTGCATGGCATTAAAAAAGGATTTGAGGATTTATGATTGAATTAAGAAAAGTTGTAATATGGGTATTGTTCTTTTTAAGAATACTTATAATACCTAAGACGGAGAACATCACTTTGTGATGTTTGATATCTGGCGGCTGGCACAGATAGCTATCGGTGAATACGTCTTACTTAATGGATATAGTCGCAAAATTTAAATATACTGATTGTGCTCCTCGGTTATTAGGGAAGATTAATTTATAGTATAAGCTTACACTTATAAAATCTTATAAATGTAAAGTAGCTTAATGCATGGGAATAACTATCATAGAAATTAACTGTTATTAGCTTAGTATCTAAACTGCGATTTTGGAGGGGTCATTTGTAATGAACAATTTTAGCCATATTGCCAGTTTGTGAAGCTAAAATTACTACACATATTCCTTTAAAGCCGATTGGCGGCTCCATTGTTTGCTTCTTATTGGTCGTGATGGTGAGTCCCTTAAATCCTTTTAGAGGCTCGATGCTTTGGGCGGCCTTAACTACAATAGTGATACTATACATAGTTGTTGGTTAAGGTGACCCTGACTTGGATCCATACCGCTGATACAGGTGATGGACTAGCATTTTTATTGAACAAGGCATTTCCATTGCCAAAGCCCATTGTGTCGAACATGGGCTGCGTATTCCATTCAAAATGAAGGAAAGTGCCCGGAGTAACAATTGGTGTCACGGTCCAGTCCACATCCGAGCCAGGCATTACATCATTATCCGTCCAGCGCATTTCATAAGATAATCTATCGGGATTACCAGCACCGTTTGTGGTATTACCGGCATGTACATTTGCGTCCGGTACATTGTTATTGGTGGCTGAACCGCCTGCCTGGCTTTTGTTAAACCCTAAAAAGCCATTGTATTGTAGCAGTTGTATTGCTGCTGGGTTTAGCGAAATACGCATTGGTGCCGATGTTATCTGGCCGGATACCTTCCCTGGTGCTAGCACTAAATCGTTACCGCTCAGAACTAAGTCGGGGGTGCTGCCATCACTCCGGCTAATCACCGCGCTGTTCGCTTCTAACCATTGCGGTGCAAGACCAGCCACATATGGTACGCCATAACTGGTACCGCCTATGTTTTTTGAACCATCAGCACTGCCCGCCCCGATATGCGGACTGTCGGCTTGCAGGGTAAAGTCATACTTCGCTGGATTGTTAAACTTAGGTGGTAGATTAATACTATTAATATTGTATGTAGGAAAGTCGGCTTTAAAGTCGGCAAGATTTTTATATATACCATTTGTTCCATTGCGGAGCATCCCCATAATGTTATTAAAGTCTGGGTTGTTTGTCACCGTAGACACCATATTCATGGTTAACAAACAATTTCCATTGAAGTAAGAGCTTTGCATATAAACTATAGGCCCAGTCAGCACACAATCGATGAAAATCGAAGAAGTTATATTAGGTTGGCCATTTATTGTACAATTGACAAAAATACTGTTGCTGACAATTGCGTTAGAAATACCAGGAACAACGCTGGGACAATTTCTGACCATGCAGTTTATCACCCCGTTTCTAAATGCTACCGAAGCATAATTTTCAATTGTAAAGCCTGTTATTACACAGCCAAAAGAAAGAGCCAATGAGAAGCTATTTACTCCATTCCCCCTAAATGTTACCTGTCCATCGGCAATCATTTGAGATCCTTGTGCCAACTCCCTTGCGGATGTAACCGCCTCTTCATATAATCCCACACCAACTACAATACAAACCTGCGTTGCTATGGATAAAGCCGCAATTGCAGCCATAACACCCGAAATAGTCGCTTTCGCATTTTCGGGTGTCTTACCATCCTTGCTGTCATCCCCGGCCTTGCTTACGTAATAGGGAATTGACCCGGTGGGTATAATTATTCTGAAATTATTTGCCATCGATAGTAATGCTTAAATTGTAAAAGGTATTTTCCAGACCTGCTCATTCTTTGAGGTGGGTAATTCATTATATAAGTACTGCATATTGCAGTAGTACTCATTTATCGCATAGACCTGCGTTAATTCTATGTACAAGCTGTAAGTTGTTGGTTCGGTAGTTTCCTTAATCGGCGCTTGCAATATTGCTGTATAAGTCAGTTTCCGGGTTTCGCCTACTTGTTCATAAAGTAGTAGTTCGGTATTCCAGGTAATACCGTCTTTTAAATTGTAGGTCGTCATGAAGATGATATTTTGATGTAAGCAGATGCTATGGCTTTATTTGGCGCGTAAGTAATGCGCCAGCGCACCCAAGTGCCTGCCTGTATAGTGATGTTTCTAGAGCCATCAGTGGGTAGCGGCAGAGAGGGCGTAATGTAGTTGGTACCATCGTTTATGCTATATTGAAAGCTTGTGGCGTCTTTGAGGATAATTGCGTTAATAACAGCCTGCCTTTCAAAATAATCACTGAATTCTTTTGAAGGCGTAGAGAAGCTAATAGTAAATCCACGTTGTAAATTGCCTGTATGGTAAAGCTGAAAAGCCCCATTCCAATTATTATTAGCTCTCTGTATATAAAAGTTATCCTTCTCATAAGGGGCCATAATGCGCAACCCTCGTACCAAGTTACCTTGTTGCATAACCAAAGCACAATTTGTGGTTTCAGGGAAGTTGCCAATAGGGGCGTTGCCAAAATCCATCCTAAAAAAGCCACCCCGGTTTTCGTCTCCAATCTGGTTGATGTCGTTAATGTCGCCGGGGTTCTTGCCGGTATCCGATTTGAGCGCTAAGGCATTATACACACCGCCCGACTGTACAGGTTTACTACTGGCTATAGTTGGCGATGAATCCGTATCGGCAGCAATCTGCAAAGCTTTGCCTGATGCTTTGTCGGCTTGGTACCATTTCTTATCCGAGGTGCAGTAGGCCAACCAACCATCCGGAATTCGGGCAATAGTTTTGATAGCGGTTTCGAAATCTGCTTTAGTGGCAAATTTCATGTCAACATCAGGAAAGTCGGCAAACTGCCGCTGTACCTGATTGGCTAAGGGTAATACTACAACTGCCATTAAATAGTTATTTTATAGGTTACTGATGAAGGAAAAGGTTCTACCGGCACAAACTCGGCTACTTTGTATGCAATAGGTTGATAGCCAGATGCCCCAGGTTGCTGTATCTGGGCCGACATGGTAAAGTTCCCGGTTATGTCTTTATTGCTATCCTCAACGTATAACGCTTTGCTGCCGTTGGCTCTTGTAAAGTCGCGCAAGTAGGCAGGGTAAATAATCCGCACGCGCTGTGATCCGGCTGGTATGCTTAAATCGAACGTTGTACCATCTTTCGGATCTATTACTTTTTTAACTAAAGTGGAAGTATCAAAGCTCGTAAAAAGGTAACGATAACCCTTAAATGTAACTGTATAAGTTTTGGTGCCTGCAGGTATTTGATTCGTAGGATCAGGATCGTTAAAGCTATCTGGTTTTACATCGCCTTGGGCATATTTTACTTCGTACTGGTAAACGGTTTCTGAATCAGTAATCTGAACGTTTAAGTCAGTAGCTGTACCGGCCTGTGCCAGTGCTGCGTTGTTTTTTAAAATGCGTTCAGATATGATGTCGCCCGCATCCCCCTTATTAAAAACGCCTCTTAAGGTTAGGCTTGGTATTATGGTACCTATTTCAATGTTAGTTGTTGTATAGCTGGTGGTCATGCTGGCTGATGGTTGTATATAGGATGCAGGCTTGGCTTTCCTGAACGCCTTTTTTAAAAAAGCGGCTATAGTATCATCTTTACTAACCTGGTAACCATTTAAACCTAACGGATCGTTTGGCAGGCTAACTACAAATGCTTCAGGAAATACAGCCGGTTTATTGGCCGCTGAAACCTCATTAATGGCTGATACTAAATTAGTATGCGCCTCCGTATTAAGATCGGTTAAGTCGCCTATCGCTTCAGATAGTTGATTAATCAGGTCAATGTTGTCTGTAATTGGAATGCCTTGTCCCCAGTCGCCATTAGTTTTAGGCCCAAATAAGGTGTAATAAGTAGTATTAATATAAAAGTCACCGTCGGTACCTACGGCTAAATTTGATGGATTACTCTCACCATGCAATATGGTTTTTCCATTAGCGCCGGGTGCACCGGTGTCTCCTTTAGGTCCCGGCCCGCCGGCAGGGCCGCTAAGCATAGAAAATACTTGAGCCCATCCTTTGTCCGATTTTTTATAAAATACACCAGTTCGGGTATTAATATAGGTGTCCCCGATATTTCCCGCGTTCGGCTCTATATTTTCTATTCCATAGAGGATGGCGTTACTGGAACCTGTATTGGCTGACGAAGCAGCAATCTGGTAACATTGTATCCACGAGCCTTCTATCTTTTGGTAGAAAGTTTGATTGGGTGTGCTTATTGCCACATCTCCATTCTTACCCAGGTTGTTTTGTGGGATTGAACGAACAAATGTTATTGAGCTACCAAAGCTCTCAATAGGTAGATTTGTTACTACAAATTGGAGCAACTTTTGGAATGTGAACTGGTAATCAGTATCATTTTTAACCAGTATACCTATGTCGTCGCCCGTAAGAGATGATGCTACCTGGAGCTCTGTGATTTTTAAGTCGGTAGGCATGTATTAAAAATTGTTTAAGGTTAGGTAATAATCCTCAAGCGGCATTTGCGTTGGATAATTGAAGTCGGTTTTGTCAACACTACGAATGCGTGGACCGGGTTGGCGGGCTGTTTTGTTCCTGCTATTGTAGTACCACAACGGGTATTGACTTTGATTGTCCTGCAAGAACTTCTCTACATTATTAGCATAGGCGTTGGCAATACTGCGTTGCTGCTGAACCAACTTAATTACATCTTGCGGACTAACCGCCTGCGCATTATCGTATTGTTTAATCACCGGGCCGGTAGCTGTGTAAAAAACAGAGTTGCCTTCAATAAACCTGGCAAAAGTGAAGTATACCAGCATCGCTATCAGGCCCTCAAAACTGATGATGTGTCCCCATTGGTCGGTGTATTCACAGCCTTTTAAAAGGTTTTGGTAGGCTACAGGCGCATCTTCTTTGATCTGCCCATCGGTTTCCATCCATTTCTGGAGCTCGTAATAAAAGGCTGCGCTTAAAAAAGGTTTGAGGTCCAGTTCCTGCGCTTTTTTGATAAACGCCTGCAGGCGTTCGGGCTTTATATTGATAGATATATCTTCATACTGCTGAAATGCAGCAGTGTCAATTAATAAAGTATTCATGATTTTAAAGGGAAGGATTGGTAATGGGGTGTTTAGCCTATGTGGGTCATGGCTTCTGCTTCAGCCTGCTTAAAGCCATAAGCATGTATAAGTACCGCTACTTTACTGGGTTGTGGCAGGTCAGACAAAAGTATTTGGTTAATGCTGCTACCTGCTTTCATCCCAACGCTATCATCAGCAACATTGCCCGGTACGGGTAAAATGTTCCAGTTGTTTCTTGGGTTCAAACTTTCGTGAAAGTTGCTGAACAGTTCTTGAAATGCCTCGCTAAGTTCCAGTCGGTCGGCTGCTGTATTGTCATTAAACTCCCTGATGGCCTCCTTCTTTTCACCTCCATTGCTTAAACCAGAAGCTTTTTCAGCATTAATTAATTCTTTCGGCACAGAAAAGCCTTTAATGATGCGAGCTTCGACCGATTTTTCTGTACTTTCAAAAAGCCTGTCATTATTCTGGATAGAGTAGGGTTGGAATTCGGGCTTGGAGCTTTCGTCTTCATATTCAATCACAATAATTTTTTGTGCGCTCTTGGCACCTTGAAAAGCGCCTAAATCTTTTTCGAGTTGAGAAGGTTGCTTAGCACCGGAGATAGCGTTGTCAGGTCCGCTGTTGTCGGCTTCTTCACGACGAGCCTGCATAAACAGCATGGTTGAAGGTAAAAAGCCGGTGGTAACTTCCCGGTTATTAAAAATTTTGATGCCTGCTTCGGTTTCAAAGTCTTCCCAAACACTATCGGCTTCAATAAGCGGATAATCGTCTACCTCTGGGTTAAAGTAATACAATTGCCCTTTGTAGTTTTCCCAACCTCCGGCTTCATACACCTGTTTTTCAATAATGGCCGGGTCCGGATTATACTTATCCAGAAAGGTGATTTTTGAACGCATAATGCTTTTCCATGTCTTGCGCCCCCAATCGCTGTAAACAGCATACTTGCCGCAAGTTTCAGCACAATCTATATTACCCATGCGCACATCTTCAAACTTCACATAGTTGGCAGATGATATTTTGTAGTTGGCATTATAATTTACATGTATTCCAAAGCCGGAAAACAAGGCTTTGTCGGTTGCTACAGCTTTAAGTAATTTAGCAAGTGTAAGGCCGTTATCATTAATTATCCGCTTTCCTAAATCTTTTTCTTCAAAGCCATTGCCTGCAATAAACTTTGCCCGCTTATTCCAGCAATCTTTAGCCGTAGGTGAGCCGGCAACCAATTCAAGCATGCGTTGCGGATAGGCGTTGTCAATGTCATAATTCAGGATGCCATAAGTTTGGTTTGGCCTTACTCTTATACGGCGTTCAATCTGTGGTAAGTAGGTCTTCATTAATTAAATTAGATGATGATAGGAATTGCCAGGTAGCAGTGTTGTAATAGGAGTTGAGCCTCTAAGTATAGGGTTCGTAGTGATAAGGATATTCTATGCTTAATAAAAACACATACTACCTGGCAAAATAATTAGGCGGTCAGTTCTTCCAGTAATTCGAGTGTGCTGGCATAAGTTGCCGTTCCTGAAGCTGGTGCAATGCTGATGGCTCGTGGTGGAAAGGGTTCACGCAGTTTGTCGGGGTTGGCTAATTTGAGTTTGTAGCCGCCTTCTAAAGCTTCGTCTGCAGCGTTGCGTTCAGCCTCGGTTAAAATTAGACCATTAACCGCGCCGAACAGTTCGATTGAAGAATTGCTGTCTTTGTAATTGTTAATTACCACAGCTTTTACACGGCCATAGCCCATGGCGCGTAATTGCGCTTTAACTTCTACCGAAAGCCCGGCAATATTAAAGTCAATCTCTTCCGTATAGCGTGGGCCAACTTGTGTTTTAGCCAGTTTCGACATAGCGTTGAAGCTATTGTTGGTACCCTCAAATTTGTAAACTTTAGCAGCGGCAGTAGCTTCAAGGTTGGTTACAATTAGAGGATTGTTAATGTCATAGGTGATTTTTATATCCTCGTCATTAAAAATGTAAATAACATCTTCGATGCCTGATGTAACAGGCTTGTCGGCACTCAGGCTAAAACCTGCAGTAATTTTGTTATATATAGACATGTTTGGATTTATTGTATTTGGTTTTATGGATAGTATTCAACCCGGTAAGTTGTGATAAGGTAGGTTGCCGGATATGGTTCAGGCGAAAGATTGTCGGAGAGAGATGCGCAGATTAAATTGCAGAAAGGTAAAACAACTCGTTGGCAAACTTAAAGTTTACGGCTGCCTTCATACGGGCTTTCATGCGCACCACATTATCGTTAGTATAGGGTTTCATGTATACGGTTGATAGCTCTGATGCGTCGCCCAGCAGATCGACACCCAAAAACAGGTTGGATGAACGAGCGCCCAATATGGTATTAGCCTGCCAGTGGTTCATCAGTTGTAGCGGAACACCCAGATAGTCCATTTTCTTTTTATCAGTAAAGGCGTTTAGTACATTGGTAGCCTGATTGGCTTGTGCTTGTGCATAGGCATAGCCAATGTGTAACGGCAACTGTAGGTTAAAATCATCCTGAATACGGTCGGCCGGATCAAGTTGAGAAAATACGTTGCTTAATACACCAAGTACGTTGCTGGCATTGATGTAGGTGATACTGGCTGCAGATGAGGTGCCCAAAAATGTAGCTGGTTTACGTGTATTGATTTCGTTGTAGTTACGTACCAGTTTAAATGTAGTTGCGCTTAGTACCTGAATGAAGTAAGATTGCCCCGCAATGTTAATGCCTGTTGCGCCATTGGTGGTATCTTTACTGCTTCCGGTTGCAGCAGCTATGGTAACTACGTCGCCATCGGCCAGAGTTGCAGTACTACCTACTGTTACCACCCCGCTTGCATCAATACTAGTTGCTGATAAGGATGTGCCCGGTTTGTTTAAGCCAACTTTATATACGCCCGAAGCGGCTGCTATGCTTGGTAGTAAACCGGTGAACGGTGCTGTAAAGGTTGCTTCTTTGGTTGCTGATTTGCCCAGCCAGTACAGGCGTTCATTTGCAATTTGAATTTTGGAAAGGTAGCGTTGCACCATGAAGTCGGACAGGTCTACCACACCTTCGTAATCGCCGAAGGCGCCAGGGGTAAGGCTTTGAGCTTCCCATGATTGTACCAATTTGTCCCACTGCTCTTGTTTCATAAATTCAAAAACTACTGGATCAAGGTACGTTTCATCTTGTTTGGCTGTGGTGCCCTGATCGCTAAACATGCCCGATGGATCTTGCAGTTTAACATCGTCATCCACATCCAGTATAACTTTTCTTGATTTTACATCATTAATTACAGTAAGTAGTTCGCGTTTTACGGAGTCGGCCTCAAGCAAGGTGCTGGCCATAAATCCGGCTAATGCTTCGCCGGCATAAGTGTTGTTGGTAAAGGTAAATTGAGCCATTGATAGTTACTCCCAGCCCCCTAAAGCAGAAGTATTGGTTTAGTGAAGGAACCTTATAGGGATAAGGGATGCCCTAAGCGGACAAAGGTTTATATAATTGGATAAGGTAGGTTGATGAAGAGGAAGTGCTAAGCGTTTTTTACAGCTTGCTTAACTGCATTTTTAGCCAGGGCCGACTGCGGTGCAAAAAAAGGCTGGGTTTCGCCAGTAGCTTTGTTGCTGCGTTTTGATCCTTCCGGAGTGTAAGTAGATCTGATCTCGTTCTTGACATCGTATCGGCTTTGTTTTAAACGAGCTTCAGCCGTTTCCAATGCTGATCGGGCCTCGGTAAGTAAAGCGTTTTGCGCATGTACTTTAGCTTTTAGCGCGGCAATCTGGTTTTGTACATCATGCGGTTTGGTTTTGCTTTTTAGTTTGCTGGCCGGCAGTTCCTCATCGTCCGCTTCGGTATCAGGATCGGCAGGGCAGGGGGTAAGCTTTTTAACTTTACCGCTTTTTGTGGTAAGCTGCTGGCCATCTGCTGTGGTATATACGTCATCTACGGCCGGGCTTGTTAAATCCTCATCCTGATAAACTTCTGTATCGGGCTCCAGGTCGCCGGTGTGGTGCAGCGGGCCTTTGTCGGTCATGGTTTGCTTGTTCATTACTTTTTTAAAGAAGTTCATCATCTTATCCAGAACCGAGCTGGTTTTCTCGATGAGGTCGGTGTTTTGCATGTTCATTGCGTTACGGGGTGATTTATGGTTGTTAACTAAAATTTTGCTGATGCAGCGCTGATAAACAGCTGGGGCGGTGCCCGTACATTTTCGGATAATGGCGCTATTGGTAGCTTGTGTTTGGTAGTCTTCAATCTGATCGATGAAGCCAAGGGCAAGTGCCTGGTCGGCCGTCATCCAGGTAACAGCATTAATGAGGCTATTGATGGTCGCCTCGTCGAGCTTGGTTTTGTCCATATAAATTTGTGCCAGGCGCGTTTGTACCGTATTGAGCATCTGTACATCTTTCAGTAACTCATCGGCATTACCGCCGCTACCGGCCATAGGTTTGTGTATCATTAGTAAAGCATATTTGCTCATGATGATAGTTTGGCCGCCCATGGCTACTATGGATGCAGCTGATGCCGCCAGCGCATCAATGTAAGTAGTGATGCGGCCAGGATATTTCTTGAGCAGATCATAGATGGCTATGGCATCGAAGGCCGAGCCGCCGGCCGAACTGATGTGTAGCTCCACATCCTGACCCGCTGCTGCTTGCAGTTGCTGCTGCAGGTAGGCTGATGACAAGCTGCCGGAGCCGATACCGTCCTGGTCGGTATCATAAAGATAAATGTTATAAGGCATAATGGTAGTTAAATGCTGGTAAATCGCGGCGTCTGGTGAAATAACGCAAATGTTAGCGATGAGTATAAGAAGTGGTAGTGATGGCCTGAAAGCAGAGAAGCTTATACTGCCGGCGGGTTTACTTAAAGTTGCTTGAAGAAACTTTTTGCCCGATTTGATATTTCAAATATCGGTAATCTCCGGCTTATAAGTGGTGACACAAGTGTGTCAGTATAGTCTTTGCTTTATGTAAATTATGTTGAATGGCATAGTTGTGGCGGTTTTGAATCCAGGCTATTGGTAATATAGTTTTCAGTATCTGTAAAGCTGTTTAATGCACGCCAGATAGTCCGCTCGTCTTTATCAAACTTACCTTGGGCTTCCAGCACGGCTTTATTTTTAGTAATGCTGTGTATTCGCATCTGGGTATGTACCCATAAGTATATCTCGCGGTAAGTAAAAATCTTATCGGTTATAAATCCTGATTTAAACAACTCCGACAGCGTGCCGGCTTCGTACAGGGCGTTGGCTAATTGAATCGTCATAATTAAAAATAATTTTAGTTCAAAGGCCGGATAGCTTAGGTCGATTTGCAGAAACTATAAGTTTACCCGGTTCACGGTTTGGGCCAGGATGTTTTGCTGGTTGTTTACATCCTTCACGTCTACGTAGATAGGAGGGAAGTTGTTGATCATTTGATAGGCCAGCGTATTGGCCAAATCTTTCTGATCATTAATGGGCTGGCTATAATAGCGGTTGGCATTGCCGCCATCCGTAAATATGCCACCTATTGCATAGCCGTAACCCGGATTAGTGGCCGAAAAATCTCGGCCGCCATATGCCACGTTAATGGCACTTACCAAATTGCGGGCCCATGGATTACGCATTGCTTCTGATACCACTACGGCTTCGCCGGAGCGCAGATACGCATTCGTGTTATCTGTGCGGCTATAACCTGAAAGTAAAGCACCACGACCATCAGAAGTATATTGGCCACCTTGGGCAAAGCCTGGTTTTTGTTTGGCTATTTCTGCAATCGACATGGCACCTTGTGTTGCAATAAAGGCACCCTGTGCTATAGCCAAGGCCTGGCCAATAAAGGGCATACTTGAGTATCCTTCGAACGAAGCAATGATGGATTTTTTGGTGCTCATAATCACATCGGCAATGGCTGTAGCTTTTTTGGCCACAAACGCTGCTTTATAAATGGCCGAATCCTTCTTGGTATTTTTCAGTACGGCATCAATATATTTATCGCCAGCATGTATCCTGGATGTGGTAAGCTTTTCTTCAATTTCCGCTTTCTTTTTAGCGTACTCCTGATTTATTTTAAGAAGTTCTTGTTCTGTATGTCTTTCTCGTTCAAGTTTAAATTGATGCTGCATATCAAGTAACACTAACTCTTGTTGTAAAGCGCTCGATTCGTGGCCGCTTTCGCGGGCATTGTTAATACCCTTTTGTAACGGAGCCTCTTTTTTATCTTCTGTATCCTGAATAGATTTTTGATTGATATCGTCTTCTTTTTTCTTTTGCTCTTGCAATATAGCTAACCTAATCTTGCCCGAACTTTCAAGCCGCTTCATTTCTTCATCAAGCGTTTTTTGTTCAATAAGAGCCTGTTCCGTATTGCCTTGAATGTTAAGGGTATTAATTAAAGTTTGCTGCGTTTGTATATGGTTAAGTATGCCAAATGTAGCTTTATCTAATTTAGCAAGTTTATCCGTTGTTTCTTCCTCAAGTGCGGTCAGTTCTTTTTGTTTAGCATCTGCCGTATAGTTTAAAGCCATTTGGCTAAGTTGGCTGTGGTACTCGTTTAATTTTACTGCATCCTCATCACGAAACTTTTTGTTGATAGATGCAATAGCAGCAGCTTCTTCTCTTTTCAGCTGCTCAACCGTATCTTTATTATTCTGATATTTTTGTTTGAGTTGTTTGAAATGAGTTTCCGTATCAGCAATTTCTTTTGCGTAACCTTGTAGTACCGTCTGGCTCATCCGCGCTTGTGAGGCTATAAGTTCATCATGTGCTTCATTGGTTACATTTACCGTTTCTTTAATTTGGTTAATGCGGGTTTGATGTAGGTTTACAACTTTTTTAGTTCCAGTATCTGTATTTTCAGCCGGCTTTTCAGTGTGTTTTTTACCCTCCTCATATGCCTTTTTAATTTCATTTTTGGCTTCAATTGCTTTCTTTTTAATTGTTGTAAATGCCTTTGCTGCTTTGTCAGTAGCGTTAGTAATACCGGTTACCCATTGTACAGCACCGTTAAATGCTTTTTTGAAATCCATGTGCACAATACCGTCCAGTATAACGCCTATAGCTTTAAACCTGTTAAGCAAGTTTTCTTTGATGATGTTGCCCAGCTTTTGGAGGCTATCTATGGGGTGCGTAACTGCGTTTACCATCTTTTCACCCAGGTTACCAAAAGCGTTCTTAACCATATCAATGGCTTTGCCCAAGCCCGAAATAAGTCCCCGAAATATTTTGATGCCATCGGCGTTCTTCGTGAAATACTGAACCAGTGACTCTAACACTAAAAGTAATAGGCCAAAGCCTGTGGTTTTAATGGCGCCCCCCACGCTGGTAAAACCTGTTTTTACAGCGGTTAATCCTTTTTGCATGTAGGTAAATCCTTTAGCAGCCTCTTCCAGGCTGGGCCCAAAGTCGCCGGATACGGATTTTATATCATCGAACGATCCCTTAATAGCATCAATGCTGCCTTTATGTAAATCAAAAACTTCACGGCTTTTATTTACTTTTTCCTCTTGCCGTTCTATGGATTGGGATACACCCTGAACCAGAGTATTGAGTTGTATTAACTCCTTACTGTTATCTCCCTGCTTTTGTGATAGGGCCGTATATTGGTCTTGCAACGATTTAAGTAAGGCCTTGTTTTGGTCAAGCGACCCTTTTGAAAGGTTTAAGGCTTTAACATTACCATCTATCTGGGCGGTAGTTTCCTTTATAGTATCTTTTGCTATTCGTACCTGAACGGCTATATCCTGATAAGCCTTAGTGTTCTTCTCACCGCTTGCGGCGAGTTCATTTTGGCGTTTAAGCAGCTCCTTAAGTTCTTTGTCAAGACTAATAGCCTCATTTTTTAATTTATCGGTGTTGACGTTAACTTCACCAATAGCTTTATTATATAATTCGTTGTTCATTAGGTTATGTTTGATGTGCTATTTGGCATAGCATATCGCATTATATAACACTTCAGTGTTACATAATGCGATATTACTTCTTCTTAAATTTTTCATATTCTGCTAATTCGACATTATTAATCCTGACATAGTATAAACTGTCGTCAATTACATAATTAGGCGGCGTGTCATATTTCGGGGCAGGGGCCGTTACTTTAAAGTTCGGTTTAAATGCATACCATTTTGCCTGATCGGTTCTGGTTTCAGTTACACTGTCCTTTTTAAGGTATGTGCCGATAAAAGCAGAGTTTTCTTTGATCAAAGAATCCGGAACAATGATAATGGTTTGTGGTTCCATATACAATTTTAATGTGGTATCCAGGTGCAACTTCAATTTTCTTTTTTCCCATTCTGCAATATTCATCTTATCAATATCAGCAAAGGTTGGCGGGCGCATCTTACGGTAAACCGTCAGAGTATGATACGTGGAAGTGTCTTCAAAGAACCTATGATAAGCGTAGAGCTTGTCGCCAGGCTTTACTATATCCCAAGTGCCATTAGAGTCCCATGTGTCTGCATTTGCAAAAAACCATATCACAAAAAAGATACCCAGCACTGCAAACAATGCGGAGTAGAACATTTTGTTAAGTGTATTGCCTGTACTGAAAAAGCTGGATAAGCCGTCATAAAAAGCGCGCTTTTCAGCGTAATCCTTTATCTCGTTAAAGTTTGCCATTGTAATAAGTATAGTTAATGCTTTCGGCGTTATTGAACATGTGTATTTGCTATATGATTCGCTTTACTTCTTCTTAAATTTTTCGTATTCTATTAATTCAACATCACCTATCATTACATAATATAAACTGTCGTCAATTACATAATTAGGCGGCGTGTCATATTTCGGGGCAGGGGCCGTTACTTTAAAGTTCGGTTTAAATGCATACCATTTTGCACGGTCAGTTCCCCAGTCAGTTACACTGTCCTTTTTAAGGTATGTGCCGATAAAAGCAGAGTTTTCTTTGATCAAAGAATCCGGAACAATGATAATGGTTTGTGGTTCCATGGACAGTTTCAATGTGGTATCCAGGTGCAACTTCAATTTTCTTTTTTCCCATTCTGCAATATTCATCTTATCAATATCAGCAAAGGTTGGCGGGCGCATCTTACGGTAAACCGTCAGAGAATGATACGTGGAAGTGTCTTCAAAGTACATATGGTAAGCGTAAAGTTTATCGCCGGGTTTCACTACATCCCAGGTGCCGTTAGAGTCCCAGGTTTCTGCATTTGCAAAAAACCATATAACAAAAAAGATACCCAGCACTGCAAACAATGCGGAGTAGAACATTTTGTTAAGTGTGTTGCCTGTGCTGAAAAAGCTGGATAAGCCGTCATAAAAAGCGCGCTTTTCAGCGTAATCCTTTATCTCGTTAAAGTTTGCCATTGTAATAAGTATAGTTGCTAATTTTATTGGTAAAAATAAGATGTTTATTTGAAAGGCACAATGCTTTTGTAATATCATTTAAAAGTGCTTTATGCATTACCCCAGCTTCACCAGCTCCACTTTGGTAGGCTGCCCTTTGCGCCAGCTGTCGATTTTGTTGATGTAGTAATAAGCACCATCCTGTTGCAGGTATACCGGGATGAGCAGGTTTAACTCCAGTATATCCCGCGGGGTAAGTAAAAACCAGCGCACTATCTTTTTGCTTTGTTTAAGGATATGTTCCAGGTCGGTATAATACCGGCTTTTTAAACCTTTAATATTTTCGGTTCCATTAGATGGCATGTCTGCCCAGCACAAGTTGTGCTCGCCATCTGGCTTGTAAAAGTAGGGAACAGATACATAATCATTAACCACTATGCTTTTACCATCGTCGTCCACAAACTTTACGGATTTTTGGTTTAGTGACAGTTTTTGATCTACCAGCAACCGGGGCTGGGTACCCAAGCTAAAATCATTTTCGTCTGCATCGGCATCCACCTTTTTAATGAGCGCAATGGTGCCGCCAATAAAGGGCCGGTTAAGGGAGGGAGCAAACTGACTTTCAAACAAGTCGGCAGTGGCGGGTAGGGTTTTATCATTCACCAGTATTTGCGATTGCCCGAGCGTTTTTGGGATGATGCTGTCATCCTCCTTATGTTTCAGATAATTGATCTGCGCATAATTGCCCAATTTAAAACTGATGCTTTTGCCCTGGTCCAGGCATTTGCTTGTCCAGTCTACTGCTTGCGATATATTTTTAATGATTTCACTAAAGAAAGCAAAATTAACTTTACGGGTTTCATTATTGGTTTGACATATAATACCGAAGCGCTGTAGGGTGTCTTTTAGTAAATCTTTCTGACCAATGTCCGGAAAAATGCGCTCGCATTGTACCTGCTGGCCGTACAACATATTTTTTGTTTTGCTAGTGACTGAAAATATAGCACCAGCTGCAATGTATACATAGGTATTACTGCTGTTGTTAACATTGTATTCGATATATAATGTTTGGTTTTTAACTAGATCTATATCATAAGTTAGCTTTTGGTTTCTCAGATCTTCAGTGTATTGTCCATGACCGTCTGTTGCTTTGTCAGTCAAACTTGTTGTTAAAGTAGTAAGTATACTGTGTGCCCCACTTCTCGGATCTCTGGTTTTTAGGCGAATCTCTATACCGCCGCCTTTTCTGGGTTTTTCCTTACTATCAATAGATACATCATACGTAAAAGATACCGACACACTACAGTTTTGCAGGGCAACATACTCGTTAGTGGCCGGTTTAAAAGTATCGTTAGGATAGCTGTTGTTGTGTACAGGGTAGGGGTTAACTGTATTTAACGGAAATCTGTCCGCATATCCTAAGCCTCTACCTGCTTTAAATTTCATACTATTGCTTAGGCTGATGGAATTGTATTCACGCAGGCTTTGCTGATCGGTACCATGCTCAAAGTTGTCGTTGGCGAATTGTACAATAAGCTTGTTGTAAAGTTCGTCTTGCAGCAAAGATCCGGTGGGTTTAAAACCTGCATTCCGGGTAATCATTTCAACTGCCGTTTTCAAGAAGAATCCGGGCCGCAAGTTCTTTACATTAATTTCGGGCGTGTTGCGCTCGTCATACTTCAGGTTGCCGTAATCAATTACGGGCCATATCCAGCCGCTGGTTTTGGTTTGCGATTGGGCCACATTGTACAAACTCCATTCATGGGCGTAAATAAACCACGGCTTTCTTACACCCCAGGTAGTCGTACTGTCGCCCATGTCATACAGCTTGCCATCAATCGCATCAAAAAAATCAACATTGCCAGATAATACGGTGATGGAGGCCATATCCTGCTCTACTCCGTTCAATTCGGCTACACCAAACGGAATGATCTCCAAACCATCCTGCACTATTTTGGCCTTGTACTGCTTATACGGATCATTCGTAGTAAAAGCCACCTCATCCGGAAAACCCAGTATCTGGCGGTTGCGTTGTGTAAGGGGCAGCTTGAACTGATTGCTGGTGTTACCCTGCTGGTTTTTTACCTCGGCCAAGTTATTGATCTGGAAAGATAGTGCAATCGGGTTGTCGTCGCTTAAATCAACCAGGTGGTCATTAAGAAAGAGTTGTATCTGATTCATTTGCAATAGGGGTTGAACCGGTGAAAAAGCAGTATTACTGCGTTTGTATATTTAATGCCGGCAGGTTAAAGGTTATACTGAATGGTGCCTGGCCGTTGCGGGTTTCGTACTCGGCAAAGGTGGCCGTATTAAGTACTACGGTTTGCCAGCGTACCGGATTTTTATTAACCAGCATTTGCACTTTGGGCGAGTACTTTATTGATTGCAAACCTTTGATATCGGCAATGGATAAATCTTCGGCAATAACCTTCATCTTTTGTCCGGCACTCTTGCTCACTACTTCTTCAATGCCTTGCTGGGCCGACCAGTCGCGCACATAATTTTTCACAATCACAGCGTTTTGCACATCCAGCGTTACTTCCTGATTATATACAAACCGGTAGTAGTTCCATGAGCCGGTTAAGCCGATCCAGCGTAAATAAACCGATTGTTCATCTACGGCATTATCGATACGTATGGTCTGTATTTGAGTCAGGTAATGTGAACCTTCGCTATTATCGTATTTTAGCGCTATGTTAAAGTAGCATACCTGATCGCTAAAGCGCTGATTAATCAGCAACCGGTTTAGCCCAATGTGCTGGGCTATGGGCTGCGTGATTGGTTTATTAACAACAGCCTGTCTTGCAATAATCAGGCGGCTGCCGTCTTGGTTAAGTAAAAAGGAGCTATCCTCATTAAGCAGGTAACTGGTTTTAATGCCATCGGGTAGGGGAGAGCGATTGATGTCAAGTGGTGTAAGTTCATAATACACACTTAGTCCGGCTATGTGTTCGCTGTAAATAAATCCAATATCAAACGGATAACCAATGCTGTAAGCAGGCTCTGTAAAATCGGTTATCCATTTGGCCCGCTGGGATGGAGATGTATACTTTTTAAAAGGCACATAACCAGCCATATTGCCACCATGCTCATCACCTAACTGTTTAGCTGAATAAGTAACATAATACGGTGTGTCTGAATTTATATAAACCGGCTCATGACCTTCCCAGGTTTCAGCATAGGCAATGGTGTAGCTGGCGCTCAGGTTGTCATCCCGGTAATTAATCTGGGTATAATCACTGGCATCTTGTATGCGTAATAAGCTTTGTAAAAAGTTCGACAAATCGGCCTTCACCAAGCCGGTTCCATCGGGCCTGTGTGTGGCTGTGATAGCTTTGGTTTGGCCGGTTAAAGTGTCTTGATAGGTGATACGGGTTTGTACTTTGTAGTACGGACGAAGGGCATCTATATTCACAAACCCTTGAATAACCTCAGGCTTAATGTAAGGGGTTTTTATATAAACAGTTTGCCAGCCTACTGCAGCAACTTCGTATCCCCCCTGATAAGCATAAGTGCCGTTCTTGATTCCTGCTTGCAGGTATATCGTATCGCCTTCTTTTAATCCGGCCAGGTCTTGGTCAATTGTAAAGCAAACTTTGCCGGAATAGCTATCCGCGTAGATACCTGTTACGGCAAAATCCCTGCGCTGGTAGGTGAATACTACCGGGTTGTAAGCAGCACTCCACCGGCTGATGTTCCCGTTTGCAAAAGCCACTGAAGGGTCGCCAGTTAGCAGACTGCTTATAGTTGGCAAATTAAACGTTTGTGAACGGATGCTGTTAGCAATGCCGTCTTTAGCATAAGCCGTATATCCTCCGCCAATTAGTTTGCTAAAAGTAGCTTTGTCTTGATAATTAACGCCATCTACACTGTATTGTATTGGCCCGTAAGACGAGCGCGCGTTGATTATAATTTCACCATCAGCCGCTCCGGGATAGCTTTCTTGTTTATTTACAGCTACGCTTATAATGGCTAAATCAGATGTACCAGGGGGAATGTAACCGCCATTGTTTTCTTCAACGGGGCCTGTGATAATAATATCATATGTTTGGAGCGATTGCGAATTATATTCTTTTAACAGCTTGTTTTGAGCCAGAAGGTGGAGTGGCCCACCGAACGCTACTGAGCTTTTTTGTCCCGCAACGCCGTTAAAGTATTCCTGATAATTAACATTTCCGTAATTGTTATCGACCTGATTATTATTTTCATCAACCACCTCAATAACAATATCACCAAAGTTTCGGGTTATTAAAACCGGAACTGACGAGTTGTTAGCTTCATACTTAAAATCAGTCCTATAATTCTCTATTTTTATTTTTGCATATTTTGCCATGTTGTTTTAAGATGTTTATTGTTAGCTGTATAGGGCCTGTGTGATAAAGTAACTGTTTGTAGGGTTAATAGGATCAGATTTAGTGAATGGCATCAAAGCTCATCGTTTCCAATACCAGTGTAAGGCCAACACCCGTGGTATTAACATCATATTTATTGTAAACAGGCGTGCACTTAGCTTTAATACCCGATTTGATCTTAAAAAACCTTGCCTCGGTCGGGTGCGCACGGTATTGGGCCGCTTTGGCTATAAACTCGTTGGCCATTTGTAAAGCCTTACTTACATACATTTCATTATCGGCGGTATACTGGTCAAAATTCGTTTGGAAAAGGAATTCAAGATAAACAGTAAAAGTGTTGTCTACCGAGCCGTTTATGGCCGGCGATAACTCAATGGCAGGTATAGCGAAAAGAAATACACACGGGAAGTGCTGTTCATCTGCCAAGCGGTTAAGTTCATTGGCCGTGCCATAAGCAAAAGTTGGTTTTGCGGTAAGTGTTGTGGTTATAGCCTCAATGTGGTTTCTTATAGGCATATCAAGTTCTTATAGTTATAAGACATTATTTATAAGGTTTTTATAAGCTTTAGTTGAATAATTATTTGTTGTTATTTTGCAATAACTCACTATAGCGTTTTTGGAAAGCGGCTTCTGTTTTGTTGAGCAATAGTTTAGTGAGCACCCGGTTGTATGGTAAGCTCATAATGGTTGCCCATTTGGTGACATCGCCCCCTGCCAGTGAGTTGACCGTGTTGATAAAGCGAAACCGCTCAAACTCTTTAATACCTGCCCGTTGTTCCAGCGCCGAAGCAGGCGCTGCCAGAAGTTGGTTTTCTGTTTGGATAAGTTTGGATAGCTCAAAAAAAAATACCTGGCAATAGGTAGCGCATCGGTAACAGGCAGCAATTTTACTTGTTCTTCAAACAGTGATGCTTGGTATTCATCATATGGTGCATGGCTTACCGGGCAGTAAAAATAATGTGCCAGTATTTGGCAGCATGCCTGTAGGGATGGATTAAAGTGTTCTTGCCAGTGTTCTTCGCCGTGCTGATCAATATGGCTCTTTATTTCGTCCGCAATAATATCGCGCGCTGCCATAAAGGCTCCTGCCGGCTCAATGGAAAGGTTCTTCATAACAGGCACTGTTACTTCGCTGTTATTGAAAAAGATCTTTACATGCTTGGGTATACGTACATTGTTGTACAGTGACTTAATTTGACTAACAAGGATCGATACATGCTCGTTGAACTGTTGCAGGTCATTGTAGTTACGAATTTGTTTCAAATCTTTAACCGGAATACCAGATAAGATATGAATCGCATCCAGATCAGTCATAGCTGTTGTTGTCTGCATGGTAATCAGTTGCCCAAGCTGTAGTTCTTTTAATTCTGTAGGAATGGTTATGTTAAGGTTTCCCTTAAGGGTATCCAGCGTTTTGGTAATCATCTGTATTATACTGAAAGTAGGTGAGTTTAAGAAGTTACAATAAGCAAGGGAGCTGTGTTTAACACATTCCTTGCAGTTCATCCGGCAGTGCAGGAGCAACCGGGTATGGCAACCTGGATTTACTGGGTTTTAAGTTGCTGATTTTTAACTTACTTAGCGCAATGTATCTCAATGGATCAATAAGATGGTTCCACGCATCAATTGGTTCATTTATGCTGCGGCCACCGGTATTTGTTTTCCAGTGATACCTGCCCAGTTCGCGCCTTAGGTTAGTACTGCTTCTGGTTACATTGATGCGGTAGCGTTTTAAAATATCAATGGAGTGTTTGATGCTGTCAGCGCCTTTCTTAGCCGCTATCATATACCAGCCTAAGCGCCTTAGTTCTTCAATGGATTTGGGCTCGGCGCAATCGGCAATAATCTCTGTGTTTTTACTCACGCCTGCGGCCTGCATTTTTTTCGAGATATCTGGATTAGTAAGTTCTGTTTCATATAGTAATTCATTAACCCAAAGCTCACCGTTTTGCATATATACTTCTATCAGTCCCGTCTGGTCGTTCGTAAAGCCAAAATCAAGCCCGTAGGCTAATTTTCTGGCATCAGGTGGTATATTTTCACATACAAACCAATTGGTGAGCACTAAGCCGCTTATTTTGCCTGTTAGCCCACGGGCATAAACTTTCCATTGTTCTTCATCAATCAGTTTCAAGTCTTCAATCTTCTTACGCATGCCTTCATCCAAAAACGGATTGTGCCTGTGATCAGAAATGATTAGTTGTACGTCCGGCTGGCCCAATAGCTTATCATGTACCCAAAAAGAGGCGTTAGGATTGTAATCTAAAAAGATTCGTTTACGCGTCCGTAACGCAAGCTCAGTATAAATTTCAAAAGAGATGCCATTGGCCTCATTCAAGAACAGGTAATCACGCTTGCCTGACTTTGCGTCCTGGGCATTCTCATAGCTTTTGAATTCGATAATGGAGCCATTATGAAATTCAAAGATGCGGTCAGTTTTATTAAATGATTTGATGCTTTGGTTTATCGGTGCCGATTGCTGGTAAATGTTAAGTGCGTCGCGCAGGGCTCCGGCTTTTAAGTTTGGAATATCCTGACCTACAACGGTGATTACCTGCTTGGCCTGTTGGGCACCTAAAGTAAAAAGTACTTGTTCAATGGCGTATGTTTTACCCGAACTTGTACCACCCTGGTTGATAGTAATGTGTGAGGTGCATAAGTAGTTAATTTCAAATAATGTAGACGCTTGCATAATTATTAAATTATGTAAAGCTTATAAAATTCTGATTTATTTAAGCTTATGTAATTATAGTGGAAATAAGGTTAGTAGTTTTGTGGTTAATCGGCACAAGGAATGCGTCAATCATGTTGTAAGGTAAGATGTAACGAAGCTAAAGGTGAACGGCTTGTTCGCTGCTTGCAGTTGATGGGCCGGTCTTTAAAATTTCTACCTTTAACAAAAAGTTTTCTGGCAAAAGGTCTTCAATTTTGGATGGGTCTTTATCTGTCCACCCCATACTTTTCAACGCAAATATGGCTCCCGTTGACGATTGAAAGTGGAGCTTTTTTTCATATTCAGCCTCTATTCTTAACCGTGCTCTTTTCAGAATATCGGCAAAGCGCCCTTCTCTTTCGTATTCCTCAAATGCTTCTTTACTGTTAAATCCTAAATGGAGCGCAAGCCCGGTGAGGGTAGGCGGCTCGGGTTCACGGTCCCATACTTTTTGCTTCGAGGTTTCGGTTGTAGAGCCTTTTGCTGTTTTTGCTTGTGCTTCTTCCCAATGATAACTGCCCGCTATCCAAGAAAAGTAATCGTCTATGAATGTTGTTAGCTTCGTGGCCGAAGCAAACGTCGGCATCTTGTTTTTCATTTATGATAAGGTTGCCTTTTGGCATATTTGGTATTGTAAAAGTAAGTAAAAAATCTGTAAAATGCAAATATTTTTAGCAAAATATAGATGGATCGTTAATGTGTTTATATGAGTTAAAATTAAATTAGCTTGATAATACTGGTAACTAATTCTCACCTTTGCGTTATGAAACCCGGAGATAAAGTAATTTGCATTAACGATAAGATTGACCCGGACAAGATAGAAGAAATACGTCGGGACTTTGAAATCTGGATTACCAGAGATAAAGAATATACCATACGCGAGATACTGGATAATGACGGAATAGCTACAGGTATATTATTGGAAGAAGTGCATAACTTCCCTAAGTTTTTCAGACTCATTAACCGCTATCAGGAGCCGGCCTTTGCCATATGGCGTTTCCGGAAATTAAGCTATGCTACCCAGCAGCAAGAAGAAGCTTTTGATGAAGAACTGGTGGAAATAGGGCAGGGAAGTAAGGAGCAGCAACAGCAGCTTTAATAGGTACATCCCAAAAATATTTTTTAATTACCCTGTATGGCTTATGCAGGGTATCTTTTTATACACTATTAAATACTATGAACATTCGCAAGGCAAACCATCAGGATATTGAACCCATTATGCAGCTCATTCGCGAGGCCGTGTCGCTGATGCAGGCAGCTGGTAACCAACAGTGGGATGCCAGTTATCCTAATGCTGATATATTTACGCAAGATATAAATGCCGGTTACTTATGGATTGCCGAGATAGACAGTGTAGTTGCCGGTGTTATTGCTGTTACTGATAAGCAGGAAGAAGAGTACGGTCAAATACCCGGATGGGATATAACCGAGCGTGCGATTGTTGCGCATCGGTTGGCCGTAAGTCCGCATCACCGTGGTAAAGGATTAGCAGCTGCTTTATTGCAACAATGTGAGGTAGTAGCCAGGGAGCAACATATAGAACTGCTCCGATTGGATACCAACACGCTCAACCGGCCAATGCAAAATCTGTTTATGAAATTAGGCTATCACATGGCTGGGGAAATAACCTTACATAATCGCCCCGATCAGCAGTTTCTTGCGTTCGAGAAACGGCTTTAGCTTAGTTAAACATTATTTCAGTTGGTTTACTTACTGAACCATCATTTGATTATTGATGCTGGCAGGGCGTAAGCCATTTATTGCTGGCATCAGTTTAGCAGCCTCCTGCTTCTTTATTTTTCCTGTCAGGGTAACAATGTTTTGTGCCACATCGGCTTGTACAGCAGGGTAGCTTTTTAGTACACTGTCAACGGCTTGTTTAAGTGGCAGGTCTGTACCAATAGTTACCGGTGCAATTATAATCTGGTTACTTATGCCTTTGATAATATTGATGCCTTTAATCGTTTGCTCTGCTTCTGCTTTCGACTTCTCCGAGGCGCATTTACCGGTCAATGTTACCATGCCATCATTAACAGTATAATTTACCCCGGCAAAATTAAGATCAGATTTTGTTTTCGTAGCTATGTCTGCTTTGATCTCCTTATCTCGCTGTGGTTGGCTGCAGCTTTGTAAAATGATAATAAGTAATGCAATGCAGCAAGCCGAAATTATACCAGCTTTGTTACTACTAATACCTACTGATGTCTTTGTTGAACAATCTATCTTAACACTCATCTCTTTACTGGTTAAATACACAATTTTATCTATTAAAGGACTAAGGGTTGAATTGCTTGAATGTTTTTAATATCAATATCAACTATGTTGAAGTTGCCAAATGGCATATATTATTCCAGATAACTTAACCGATTTTGGCAAATATCTGTTTCAACTAATTGAGTTAATATGTGTTTGAGCAGGTTGTCTCTCGTCCATAATTGTTCGGTAGGGGTGGCATCATTCAGGTACCATTGCAGCGGGTCGTTAATTGGAATCAGTGTTTTATACAGAAACTGTTTTTTGGGATGCATGCGTGTACCTTCATAGCAATTAAGATTGGCAAGTTTAATAAACTTTTTAAACTGCTTCAATGGTATATCCAGCTTTAAGCATTCCTCTAAAGTATTCTTAAAATCCTGCTTGTCTTCCAGCCAAATGGTCAAGTGCTGGCCGTTTATTTCGTGCTCGGCAATTGCAATGCGGCTATAATTATAGTCTACAGATATAATGAGCCACCATAGCTCATTTTTAATTTTTGGAGTTAATGTTATCATAATAGTGTTCAGTAAATGTTATAATGGTTATAGGTAAGGAACAGATTGCTTACCTTATTTAAATTCAGGTTTCCAATCGGGAAGATACTGCCTGATGGCCGCAATCTCTTTCTCATACTTATGGCATGCGGCTCTGTATCCCTGGTAGCGCAGATCTTTCTCTTTGTTAGCCTGACGGTGCTTGGGTTTATTTACTTGCTGCTTCTTAGTATCCGAATTTCTGAAGGCTGAATAGATGATATGCATAATAAGTTAGGTGTTGTGATGATGAGTAAATGGAATTGTAATAGCAATTGATAACTACTGTTAAGGGGCTGGGCTTAATCAGCCATAATGAATATAATTTGCAAAATTCATATCTTTTGTATTTCTTTGCTGCTACAGAACAAATATAAAGAAATATCTGTATTTAAATCAAGAAAAGTTATCAACAACCTAACAAATATGGAATACAGAACAAAGCCCGGCAAAATTAAAACGGTACGCTCCGAAACATTAGAGTTCATTATTCTTTATAATCAGCTTAAGGGAAAGGCATTTAACGGTAATGCCGAATTGGCCGAAGCGTTAGGGTTTAATTCCCCTAGCTCTATTACAGAAATAATAAAGAGTAGGCAAAATATAGATACAGAAAAGCTCCGGGTGTTTAAAGAAAAGTATAAAGCTTTTCTGGATGGCCAGGCGCATCCGCCTGTTGTACCTACACCTGCCAAGTCTTATCCGGGTATACCTATGTATGAGGTAAGCGCAACGGCATCGGGTGTAGAAGTGTATAATGATATTAATGATACGCAGCCGGTAGGTTATATGTATTTCCCGGGGATAGAGGATTGTGATTTTGCCTTGCCAGTTTGGGGCCACTCCATGTATCCCTATCTGGAAAATGGCTGCTGGGTGGCGCTTAAAATTATACATGACAAGAAGATATTGCCGGGGGAGGTATATTATATTGAATGGGGGGATTATCGCATGTATAAGCGGTTAATAGTTGGTGATAAGGATGACGAAGTAATAGCCATGTCTGATAACACCACAGAGCTGGTAGCAGGTAAGCAAAAGTATGCTCCCTTTGTGATCAAAAAGGGCGAAATCAAAAAACTTTGCTTAGTGAAGGATATTCACAAAAAGCATAATCATTAAGATACAGCCGGGCTGTAGTGATTTTTGTACAAAAGCGGGGTTAGTAACCATGTGCCATTTTTGTAAGCAAAATTTGAAAAGGCATTATTTTAATACCTAAATATCTCCCTATACTCGCGTAAGCAATCCATCTTTAAGTTTCAAATGCATTCCTGTGTTTGAAATAAGTTACTGGTATATACTTTGCGTTTACATCCGCATAATAATTTTTTAATAGTATATATCCAGAACTACCCATGTTGCCTGAAGCAATTTATGACCAATATTTATTATACGCAGCTGAAAGTAAACGTATATTAGAATCATATAAAACGTTGGTCAGCCAATTAGAGAGTGAGTATCTGAAGTTGGAATTGATCTATCTTCATAAAAATATCCAATTCATTTTCAAAAAGTTAGCAACGGTGCTCACTAATCAAAAGCTTTGGGGTAACGTTGCTGATAATCACTTGCAGGTAGTGTATGAGCCTTCGGCAGGGTTAAGCGTAGCTGGTGAGCTGCAATTTCTTGACACGTACAAGGAACAAATTATCCAGCAGCTTAGGTGTATCCATAACACTACAGTGTTTGAAACCGATGTATTGTTTTTGGCTAAGTGCTTCCATATGCTACAAACATCTTATCAAAAAGTGGAAGAAAGGTATGAGCACGTTATATCAAACTCCTATCGTTACCGTATAGCCAGTTAACATATATAAAAACAAAAAAGCCGCTTCTTTTTCAAGAGCGGCTTTTTTGTTTATGGCTTTGTTATTTGCTTTCGGTAGGTTTCTTTTTCGCAAAGTCGCCTGCTTTTACAATGCTTATTTTGTTTACATCGTAATACTTTTTCACAGCGGCGTTTATTTGCTGTGGCGTAAGCTTAGCAATAGCATCATCCATTTTTTGCCAGAAGGCAATAGGTTGGCCATAGTAACTATAGTTATTCAATGTACCAGCCAAAACATTATCCTGGGCTAAATCTACCTGGCGCGATTGTAAGTAACCTTTCTTCGCTTCGGTTACTTCCTGTACAGTAAAGCCTTCATTGGCAGCTTTATTTATTTCTTCCTTAAACGCAGCTTCCAATTTGCTTGCATTCTCAGGGGCATAAATTGCGTAGTAAACCGCCTGACCATCGTTTTGGTCAAAGTACCCGGCGTTCAAGCCCGATCCAACACCATAGCTGATGCCCTCTTTTTGGCGGATGCGGGTAGCCAGTCTTGAATTCAGGAAGCCGCCACCAATGATATAATCAGCCATAACCAGCGCCGGGTAATCAGCGTCTTTAATACTTAGCTTAACCGGTTGCATGGCAAAGAAAAAGGCGTTGGCTTTATCGGGCGTTTCAATACTTTTATTAATAGCTGCAAAATCTTTGTAGCTGCTTTCCGGACGTGCAAATGGCTGCGGGCTTTTCCAGTTGGCATACTCTTCCGTAAGCAAGGTTTTTACTTGTGCAGCATCAAAATCACCAACAACGCTGATGGTTGCATTTGATGCGCCATAAAAGTCTTTGTAAAATGACTTAACGTCGCCATCGCTTACATTTTTAAGCATTTCAATTGATTCATCAATTGTAGCTACATAACGTGGGTCGCCTTTTGCATAGGGGCTGGCATAACGGCGTAGTTCAAGTACGGCGATATTAGTAGGTTCGCTGCGTTGCTGTTCAAGGCCGGCAATGCGTTGTTGTTTCAACTTATCCAGTTCATCAGCCGGGAAATTGGCTTCTTTTAAGATCTCGTCAACCAGTTTTAATACAGCCGGGAAGTTTGCCTTGGTGGTTTCAATATTTACGGCTAAGTTATTCACACCACCTCCAAAATTAACGCGCGCTTTCAAGCGATCCAGCTCGTCTTGAATTTGCTGACGGGTTTTGTTTTTGGTACCCTTATTTAACATGGCAGCAGTAAGGCCGGCTACGGTACCTTTATTTTGCAGGCTGGCAACACTACCAAAGCGAAATACCATTGATGCTACCACAGCTTCGCCGCGTGTTTGTTTGCTGAGCAGGTTCAGTTTAACGCCACCTGCCTGGCTGCTAACCAAGCGTTTTTGAATGTTGGCCGGGGTGGCATTAAATGCTTCACCCTGTGCAATAGTTTGTGAGCCGGTATAGCCTTTCAGCATAGCAGCTAAATCAGGCGTTTTGGGTACTTCAGCACGGTCAGGTTTATCGGTTGGGATAAACACGCCCAGCGTACGGTTTGATGGTTTAAAATACTTGTTGGCTACTCTAACCACATCGCCAGGTGTTACGTTCTTCAACTGATCGCGCTGGTAAAATAGCAGTCGCCAGTCGCCCTGTGCAATATATTCACTTAAACCCAAGCCAACATCCTCAGACGAATTTAATTGCAATTCAATATTTTTAAGCTGCTTGTTTCTAATGCGCTCAACTTCCTGGGCGGTAGGTTTCTCATCACTGAATTTTTCTACAGCACTAATAAGTACGTCTTTAGCTTCATCCAGGTTTTTGTCTTTAGGTACCTCAATACCAAAAAACGCCATACCAGGGTCGGCTGTTTCATAGTCATAACCATAAACGCTGGTTGCTTTTTTGGTTTCAATCAGTTGTTTGTATAACCGGCCTGAGGGCTGGTCTGTAAGTAAGCCTATCAAAACGTTCAGCGGCTGGGTATCAGGGTGGGGGCCCGATGGTACGTGGTAGCCGGTTTGTGCTACCTGTACATCGCCTACACGGCGTAGAGTAACCGTGCGCTCGCCATCCTGCGTGGGTTCAACAGTGTATACTGCTGGCAATACGCGGGCTGGTTTAGGTATGGTTCCAAATTTCTGGTTAATTAAAGCCAGTGTTTTTGCATGATCAAACTTGCCGGCAACGGTTAATACCGAGTTATCTGGCTGGTAATACTTGCGGTAAAATGCTTGCAGGCGGTCAATAGGTACATTCTCTACATCGGCGCGGTTGCCTATGGTAGATTTGCCGTAGTTGTGCCACAAAAACATGGTTGATTGTACACGCTCATTCAATATGCGTTGCGGGCTGTTCTCGCCCGACTCCATTTCGTTGCGCACAACACTGAACTCTTTATCCAGCTCTGTTTTGGCAATAAATGAGTTTACCATACGGTCGGCTTCCAGGTCAAGCGCCCAGGCTAAGTTTTCATCTGTGGCAGCAAAGGTTTCGAAGTAATTGGTACGGTCAAGCCAGGTAGTGCCATTAGGATTGGCACCATGTGCACTCAGCTCCTGTGGAATATTGCGGTGTTTGGGAGTGCCCTTAAATACCATATGCTCCAGTAGGTGAGCCATACCTGTTTCGCCATAGTTCTCAAATTTGGAGCCTACCAAGTAAGTGATATTAACGGTAGCGGTTTGCTTGGTTTGATCCGGAAAAAGCAATACTCGCAGGCCATTGCCTAAACGATATTCGGTTATGCCTTCAACCGTGGTTACTTTTACCGGAGCCGTTGGGGTTTTAGTTGCCGAAGCTTTCTTTTGAGCGCTAACAGGCAAAGCCAGTACTGCTGCTATAGCACAAGTCAGCATGGTTTTTTTGATTGTTACCATTTATATTTTGTGATTAAAGTTTCTTGTAGCCTAATATATCAAATTTGTGCTGAAACAAACATAGAAATAGGCTACAAGTAGCATTTATAAGCTTTTAGAGTGAGTGATTTAAAAAAATCGAAGAAGCTTTTAGAAAATAGAGCTTTGATAGCAGATTAAATAAATAAAAAAGCCCCTTAGCTAAAAAGCTAAAGGGCCAGTACAACACATTTATATATCAACTACCATCTGCGGTACATGCCATGTCCGTGTCCATATCCATGTCTTCTATAGTGGCCTGGAGGAACCATCATTCGGCGAGGGCCATAATAACCGCGATCTACTACTACAGGGCGGCGATAATATACATACGGGCGATAGACAGGGCGGTGATGAACGACTACTACACGTTCAGGACCGTAATAAACCGGAGGAGGAGCAGGTTCATAATAAACCGGGCCGCCTACATTTACACCAATGTGCACACCAACTTGTGCCTTGGCTGAGTTAAGTGAAAATAAACCAATAATTAGTAATGCTAAAAATGAAATCCGTTTCATAGTTGTTCGTATTAAGTTGATGATGCGTTGGCATCTTGCTTATAACGGTATGACGGATGAGAGATTTTAAGGTTTAATTATAAATGTAAAAAGTTACAACCTTAAGTTTTAAAAGGGGTGTGTGAGATAAAAAGTCACTTCAAATAATACGCGTCACTGCAGACGTAGGAGATAGAGGTGAGAATAAAATAGGTAACTTTTAAAGCTTGAAAGGAGACAAAACAACAAAAGCCGGGGTTTAACCCCGGCTTTTTAGAAAGATCTATGTTAAACCGTTGATTAGCTCCAACGGCCACCGCCTCTGTTGTTGTCTCTTTGGAAGCCACCGCCGCCACCACGGTTGCCACCGCCACCGTAGCCACCGCCACGGTTACCGCCGCCGAAGCCACCGCTTCTGCCACCGCCACCGTTGCTTGGTTTTCTGTCTTCAGCCTGGCTTACAGCAATGCTTCTGCCGCTTACTTCAGCGCCGTTTAAGCCAGCAATGGCTTTTTGGGCAGCCTCGTCATCAGGCATTTCAACAAAACCGAAACCTTTGCTTCTACCGGTTTCTCTGTCAATAATTAATTTTACTGAGTTTACCTCTCCGTATGCTTCAAAGAGTTCTTTTAAATCTGCTTCCTCTAAGCGATAAGGAAGGCTTCCTACAAAAATGTTCATCAATTTTAATATTACACGTCAAGCATTTGCTTGATGACGCAATTAACGTAAAAAAAATTATATAATTCAAAATAATTTACAATACTTTTTTTTAAGTTAAATTAACTGTGCATTAACGAGTTAATGCAGCCAGATCTCGGTAATAGTCTTTGGCTTGATGTATATAAACAGGCATTTATATCTTGCATAAATAGCTAATAAATAATAATTGCGCTTGCCCAGGCAAGCGCAATTATTATTTATTAGTTAATAGCGATAGTATCTTGAATGGGCAGGGCGACGGTAGTATGGCCTATAGTAAGGTTTGCGATAATAACGGGGCTTGCTGTAATAATGTGGCCTGTTGTAATAATGCGGGCGATGATAACCTGGGCGTCGGTAAACACGGCGATGGTAATACCTTGGCCCCGGTCCGTTTTTCATAATTATACGCGAGTTATGGGTTGTACTAATTGTACTTGCTTTACTTTCTGCTGCATAAAATGATAGGGCTGTAACCAGTGCTATCATTAAAAATTTTAGTCTTTTCATCGTATCGGTTATTAAGTTATTCACATCTTGAACTCACGATTGTTGATAAAGTTTAATTCGTTAACATAAACGTTACAATTTAACTATTACGCTTAGTACACAATATTGGACAATAATGTACTAAGAAGCGCTTCTGAAAAAGTGGCAGAAGCGCTTCTGACAAGTATAAACCAGCTTTGGTGTTAAAATTGTTTAACTGTGCCAGAATACCACTCATACTTATGGCACAACCCAGACTGAAAATTTTTACGTGGCATATCCACGGTAGCTACTTGTTTTATCTATCAAAAGGTGATTTTGATATTTACATACCAACCAAACCCGAAAAAACAGAGGGTTATTATGGCTTGGGCGAAACCTTTCCATTTGGCCCAAATGTAATTGAAGTTCCTGCCGAAGAGGTAAGAAATCAGGATTTTGATGTAATTGTATATCAAACCAACCAGAACTATTTAAAAGATCAATACGAAATACTGTCAGAAGAGCAACGTGCTTTGCCTAAGGTTTATATTGAGCATGATCCGCCCCGCCAACATCCTACAGATACTAAACATGCGGTAAACGATAAAGATATTACCTTGGTGCATGTAACACATTTCAATAAACTAATGTGGGATTGCGGCGAAACGCCTACTACAGTTATAGATCATGGCGTAATTGACCCTAATGCGCCTTACACCGGCGAAACGCCACGCGGCATTGTAGTAATTAATAATTTACCAAGCCGTGGCCGTTTGCTTGGGCTGGATATCTTTCTGAAAGTTCGTGAACATGTTCCACTTGATTTGGTGGGTATGGGTACCGGCGATTTGGGCTTAGGCGAAGTGCTGCACCCGCAATTGCCTACGTTTGTGTCTAAATACCGTTTCTTTTTCAACCCAATTCGCTACACCAGCTTAGGTTTGGCTGTATGCGAGGCACTGATGCAGGGCATACCGGTTGTTGGTTTAGCTACTACAGAACTTTCGGCCGTTATCGATAATGAACGTTCAGGTTTCATCCACACCGATGTAAATTACCTGATTGATAAAATGAACCTATTGATTGAGGATGCTGAACTGGCCCGCCGCATTGGTTCGGCCGGTAGAGAGTTGGCGCAAACGCGTTTCAGTATTGAAAGGTTTGCCCGCGATTGGGAGACACTGCTTAATAAGGTAGCGGCCCGTAACACAAGCGATTTGCTTGTCAACTAATCCTCTAAAATATCACACTAATTATATCTATCCGTTAAGCTTATGAAGTCAAATCAGCCAAGAATTGCATTTATCAGTGAACATGCCTCGCCATTAGCTACGCTGGGTGGGGTTGATACAGGAGGGCAGAATGTTTATGTAGCTCAGGTGGTTCAGTTTTTGGCCAAAATAGGGTATTTGGTTGATGTATTTACCCGCTGGGAAGATGCCGCTATGCCGCAGGTAATTAACTGGTTGCCGGGCGTAAGGGTAGTGCATGTAAAAGCCGGGCCGGTAAGTATAATTTCTAAGGAGGAGATTCTGGAATTTATGCCCGAATTCACCCAAAGTATATTGAATTTTATTCGGGCCGAAGGTATATCTTATGACCTTTCACACGCCAACTTTTTCATGTCAGGCTTAGTGGCAGCTAACCTGAAAAAAATACTGGGATTGCCGTTTGCCATTACTTTCCATGCGCTGGGGCATGTGCGCCGCATTCATCAGGGGGATAGTGATAAATTTCCGGCTGAGCGCCTGCAGATTGAAGAGGATGTGGTTAAGCAAGCCGATTATATTATAGCCGAATGTCCGCAAGATAGGGATGATTTGATAAACTATTATAAGGCGCCATCTTACAAAATAGTAATTATACCGTGCGGTTTCAGCAGCAAGGAATTTTACCCGATTGAAAAAGCGGAAGCCCGCAAGTTATTGAATATCGAAACAGACAAGCATATTATACTTCAACTGGGTCGTATGGTGCCCCGCAAAGGGGTAGATAATGTAATACGCTCATTAAGTAAGCTGAAAGATAAACAATCGGTATTGCTGCTGGTAGTTGGAGGCGATTGCGATGAGCCGGATCCTGTACTTTGCCCCGAAATAGGGCGTTTGCAAAAAATTGCAGCAGAATTAGGTGTTGAAGCATCTGTACAGTTCACCGGTCGTAAAAGCAGGGAGGAGCTAAAGTTTTATTATGCAGCGGCTGATATTTTTATCAGCACCCCGTGGTATGAGCCTTTTGGCATTACGCCGCTCGAAGCTATGGCCTGCGGTACACCGGTAATCGGATCGAATGTAGGCGGTATCAAGTATACCGTTGTGGATGGCGAAACCGGCGGGCTGGTTGAACCAGAAGATCCGCAAGCCTTAGCCGAAAAGATTGAAGAACTGATTAGTGAGCCGACTTTGTTAAAGCAAATGGGCTTGAACGCCATTAAACGGGTAAATAACTATTTTACTTGGGCGCATGTGGCTGATAAAATTAGTACGCTATATATAAAAATGCTCAACACCGGCAGTAAGGTTGCGTTGGATGCACAATTGCATAAACTTAAAAAGAAAGCAGCTTAATATAGGAGCATGAATAAAGCTATCTTTTTGGATAAAGACGGTACTGTAATTAATGATGTACCTTACAATGTAAATCCCGACTTGATTACGCTTAAGCCGGGTGTTATTGAGGGTTTGCAGCAGCTCAAGGCACAAGGTTATCTGCTTGTTATGGTTACTAACCAGGCCGGCGTAGCCAAAGGATATTTTAGCGAAGATGCCCTGCCAGCGGTGGAGCATCGTTTGCAGGATTTGTTGCAGCCCTACCAATTGCGGTTAGATGCTTTTTACTATTGTCCTAATCATCCTGAGGGGACAGTTGCACCTTATAATATTGCCTGCAATTATCGTAAGCCCATGCCGGGCATGCTGCTACAGGCGGCAGCGGAATTTGATATAGACCTGGAAAGTTCCTGGATGATAGGAGATATACTACATGATGTGGAGGCGGGCAACCGTGCCGGTTGCCGCTCCATATTAATTGATAACGGTGGCGAAACAGAATGGCTTAAAGACAATGAGTTTCGCGAGCCAGATTTTGTTTGTGCAGATATGATACAGGCAGCCCAATATATTTTAAACCAAACGCCCGACCCGATTACCTGCCAGTTACTTAATTAAGTGCAGTACCTCACTGATGGGCTGATCGCTGTTAATTAATATACCGGTTACACCTGCAGCCTCTCCGGCTTCAACATCGCGTTCACGGTCGCCTATAAAATAAGATTGTGTTGGGTCTATGTTATGTTGCTCAATACCTCTTAATAGCATGCCGGGCTTTGGCTTACGGCAATCGCAGTCGCCGGTAAAGTTAGGGTGGTGGGGGCAGTAATATATATCAGCAAAGGTAACGCCGTGTTGTGCATATACGTTTTTCAAATGCTGGTGCATCTCTGCCAGCTGTTCTTCTGTGTACCAGCCTTTGGCTAAACCGCCCTGGTTGGTGGCCACAATAAGCATATAACCCCGGTCCTGAAGTTCTTTCAGTGGCGCAAGATTGTGTTCCAGTACCGTGAAATCTTCTATACGGCAAACGTAGTCACCCATTTCGCGGTTCAGAACGCCATCGCGGTCCAAAAATACCGCCTTATTCTTTGTCATGTTCTATAATAAATTATCGGGCAAAGATAAAAAAAGCCAGGTAGATACGCGCTTTTACCCGGTTTGCTACAAGGAAAGTAATAATTCTGGGGCTTGTATTGCGAAAATCATAAAATAATAGTTTATTGAGTGTTAAGTTTTTGTAAATCCATAAAAATCTATTGCTTCTATTTTAACTATGTTCCTGATATAGTATATTCGTGATTACACCTTCACTGATAGTCTTCTGAAATTGTAAATATGGATCAAGCTAATTGTAACCAGCAGGGCCTTTACCGGCCGGAATTTGAGCACGACTCCTGCGGAACCGGCTTTATAGCTAATATTAATGGGCATAAGTCGAACCAGATCATCGACGATGCGCTTACCATGCTCGAAAATATGGAGCATCGCGGCGCATGCGGATGTGATCCAGACTCGGGCGATGGCGCCGGTATACTGATTCAGTTACCACACGAGTTTCTGATGGAAGAATGTTCTAATAATCTGGAAGTAAGTTTACCTATGCCCGGCGAGTACGGTGTAGGGATGCTTTTTTTTCCAAAAGATGGAACGCTTAAAAAAGCCTGCCGCACTATTATTACCAATGCTATTGAAAAGCTTGGTTTGCCACTGCTCGGTTTCCGCAAAGTACCGGTTGATCCATCAGTAATTGGTGAAACTGCCCGCATGGCGGAACCCGATGTAGAGCAGGTGTTTGTATTACGGCCAGCCAATATTAATAATACCGAAGATTTTGAGCGCAAGCTATATGTGCTGCGTCGCTACATAAATAAAACCGTAACTGAAACTGTGCCTGATGCGGGTGAGTATTTTTACTTTACCTCTTTCTCTTGCAAAACTATGGTTTACAAGGGGCAGGTGACCACTTACCAGTTGCGCAAATATTACAGTGATCTTTCCGATTCGCGTATTGCATCGGGCTTTGCCATGATTCACTCGCGTTTCTCAACCAATACCTTCCCGTCATGGAAACTGGCACAGCCTTTCAGGCTCATTGCCCATAACGGTGAAATCAATACCCTTACCGGTAACTTGAACTGGTTCTACTCGGGTGTGAAATCGCTGGCATCATCCTACTTTACCAGCGAGGAGATGGAGATGCTGTTGCCGGTGATCGATAATAATCAGTCGGACTCTGCCTGCCTGGATAATATTGTCGAAATACTATTACATTCGGGGCGTTCGCTGCCGCATGTAATGATGATGCTGATACCTGAGGCCTGGGATGGTAATGAGCAGATGGATCCGATTAAGAGAGCATTTTATGAATACCATGCCTCATTAATGGAGCCATGGGACGGCCCGGCCGCTATTACGTTTACCGATGGTAAACTGGTTGGCGCCTTGCTTGATCGTAACGGCTTGCGCCCATTGCGTTACGCCGTTACCAGTGACGGGCGTGTTATTGCCGCATCCGAAGCTGGCGTATTAACGCTTGATGAAAGCACTGTTGTAACGAAAGGTCGTTTGCAACCAGGCAAAATGCTGCTGATAGATACCGAGCAGAGCAAAATTATTACCGACGAAGAAATTAAAATGCAAGTGGCCAGCCGTCAGCCTTACGGCCGCTGGCTCGAAAACTATAAAATACAGTTAGGCGAACTGGCCGAGCCGCGTTTGGCTTTTGCCAGCTTAACGCCTGATTCTGTATTCCGTTATCAGCAGGTATTTGGCTATACCCGCGAGGATATTGATACCATCATTAAACCGATGGCGCTGGATGGCAAAGAACCCGTAGGTTCAATGGGCACAGATATACCATTGGCTATCCTATCCGACAAGCCACAGCATATTTCTAACTACTTTAAGCAATTTTTTGCTCAGGTAACCAATCCGCCGATAGACCCAATTCGTGAGCGGTTAGTGATGAGTTTGGCTACCTTTATTGGTAACAACGGTAACTTGCTGGATGAGGATAAGATGCATTGCCACGGCGTGATGCTGAAACACCCGATACTGAAAAGCCATCAGTTGGAAAAACTGCGCAGTATTGATACCGGCTTGTTTCACGCCAAAACGCTGCAAACTTATTTCAAAGCCGATGGTCAACCCGGTTCTTTAGAAAAAGGTATTGCCCGCCTTTGTCGCTATGCCGAAGATGCGGTGGAAGATGGTTTTGAGGTATTGATTCTGTCAGACCGTGCGCTTGACTCTGAGCATGCGCCTATACCTTCGTTATTGGCTGTATCAGCCGTGCATCATCACCTTATTAAAAAAGGTTGCCGCGGTTCGGTAGGCTTGGTAGTTGAGGCTGGAGATGTTTGGGAAGTGCACCACTTTGCCTGTTTGCTGGCTTTTGGTGCTACGGCCATTAATCCCTATCTGGCATTATCTACTATTGAAACCATCAAAAACAATGGCAGCCTGGAAACCGAGCTGCATAATAAAGCACTGCATAAAAACTATGTTAAAGCAGTATGCGATGGCTTATTGAAGATATTCTCTAAAATGGGTATATCAACCCTGCAATCTTATCACGGTTCACAGGTGTTCGAGATATTGGGCATTAACCAGCAGGTTGTAAACAAATACTTCACCGGCGCGGTAACCCGCATTGGGGGCTTAGGTTTGGATGAACTGGCCCGTGAGGCGCTAACCAAACACAAAATTGGTTTCAGCAGCTCCAAAGGCGAAGTAAAGTTGTTGCCTGAAGGCGGTATCTACCAGTGGAAACGCCGCGGCGAAGCGCACCTGTTTAACCCTGAAACGGTGCATTTACTACAACATGCTACCCGTACTAATAATTACGACGTATATAAAAACTATGCCCGTTTAGTGAACGAGCAATCCGAAAAGCATTTTACCATACGAGGCTTGCTGGATTTCACCCATCACCGCGAAGCTATTTCGATAGATGAGGTAGAGCCCGCTGAAAATATAATGAAACGGTTTGCTACCGGTGCTATGTCGTTCGGGTCTATCTCGCACGAGGCGCACAGCACGCTGGCTATTGCCATGAACCGCATTGGCGGCCGAAGCAACACCGGCGAGGGTGGTGAAGATGAAATGCGGTACCAATTGCTGCCCAATGGTGATTCCATGCGGTCGTCTATTAAGCAAATTGCATCGGCCCGTTTTGGTGTGACAGCCAATTATCTCACCAATGCTGATGAGCTGCAAATTAAAATGGCGCAAGGCGCTAAGCCAGGCGAGGGCGGGCAGCTGCCGGGCCACAAAGTAGATGAGTGGATTGCCAAAACCCGCCACTCCACACCGGGTGTAGGTTTGATATCGCCGCCACCTCACCACGATATTTATTCGATTGAGGATTTGGCGCAGCTGATATTTGATTTGAAGAATGCGAACCGTGATGCACGTATTAACGTTAAGCTGGTATCTAAAGCTGGCGTAGGTACTATTGCTGCCGGTGTGGCTAAAGCCCATGCCGATGTGATACTTATTGCCGGTTTTGACGGCGGTACAGGTGCATCGCCAATCAGTTCCATCAAGCACGCTGGCTTACCATGGGAGCTTGGCTTAACCGAAGCGCACCAAACGCTGGTACGCAATAAACTACGTAGCCGTGTTATATTGCAGGCCGATGGGCAGGTTAAAACAGGTCGCGATTTAATTGTTGCCGCTTTAATGGGTGCCGAAGAGTGGGGCGTAGCTACCGCTGCATTGGTAGCCGGAGGTTGTATCATGATGCGTAAATGCCACCTGAATACTTGCCCGGTAGGTGTTGCAACCCAAGATCCCGAATTGCGTAAGCTATTCAGCGGCAAGCCTGAACATATTGTAAACCTGTTCCGCTTTTTGGCTGAGGATATGCGTGAGATTATGGCTGAGTTAGGCTTCCGTACCGTTAACGAAATGGTAGGCCGTATTCAGTTCTTGCGGGTAAAAGATAATATCAAGAGCTGGAAAGCTAAAAAGATAGATCTGTCGGGTATGTTGCACCCGGTGAACAACACCAAAGGGCATACACTGTATAACAGCGAAAAACAGGATCATGGTATGGATAATATCATTGATTGGAAACTGCTGGAGGCTGCACAACCTGCTCTGGAAGATCGTACACCTGTGTTTGCGTCATTCAATCTCAAAAATATTGACCGCACCGTTGGTACTTTGTTATCCAACGAAATTTCTAAACGTTACGGTTCGGCAGGTTTGCCCGATAATACGATCAATTTCAAATTTAAAGGTTCGGCAGGGCAAAGCTTTGGCGCGTTTGCAGCCAAAGGTATTGCCTTTGAACTGGAAGGTGAGGCTAATGACTATGTAGGCAAAGGCTTATCGGGCGCTCAGTTAGCCATCTATCCAGACGCAGAAGCAAAATTTAAATCGGAGGATAATATTATTATCGGTAACGTGGCAATATATGGTGCTACATCGGGCGAGCTGTTTGTGCGTGGTATGGCCGGTGAGCGTTTTGCCGTGCGTAACTCAGGCGCTACAGCCGTTGTGGAAGGCATAGGCGACCATGGCTGCGAATACATGACCGGTGGCCGCGCGTTAATTCTGGGTAAAACAGGCCGCAACTTTGCCGCCGGTATGAGCGGCGGTATTGCCTGGGTATACAATCCCGAAAATACCTTTGCCGATAACTGCAACCACGAAATGGTGGACCTGGATCCATTATCACGCGAGGATGAAGAGCAGATCGCAGCGCTGCTGAAAAAGCATTTTAACCTTACCCAAAGTAAGGTAGCCCAAAGCCTGCTGGCCAACTGGCCGCAAGCTGCCCGCCAGTTTGTAAAAGTATTCCCGAAAGAATACAAGAGAGTTTTACAGCAAAAACAGTATCAAACCGTTAGCCACTAATATAATATGGGAAACCCTAATGGATTTCAGAAGTTTGACAGAGAACTTCCTGGTAAAAAATCACCTGCCGAGCGGGTAAAAGATCATAACGAGTTTGTTGGTTTGTACAGTGATGAAAAGCTGAACCAGCAAGCCTCGCGCTGCATGAATTGCGGTGTTCCGTTTTGTCATTCAGGATGCCCGCTGGGCAACATCATTCCTGAGTTTAATGAAGCGGTTTATCAGAAGAATTGGGTTGAGGCCTATGAAATACTGTCCTCAACCAATAATTTCCCGGAGTTTACCGGTCGTATATGTCCGGCGCCCTGTGAGTCGGCCTGCGTGCTGAGTATCAACAAGCCGGCGGTAGTTATTGAAGAAATTGAAAAGCATATTATCGAAATTGCTTTCCAAAAGAATTTGGTTAAACCGCATAGCCCATTAATTAAAACCGGTAAAAAGGTTGCGGTGGTAGGCTCTGGTCCGGCCGGGTTGGCTGCTGCTGCGCAATTAAGCAAAGCGGGGCACCTGGTAACCGTTTACGAGCGCGATGACCGCCCGGGCGGCTTGCTGCGTTACGGTATCCCTGATTTTAAGCTGGAAAAATGGGTGATAGATCGTCGTATTCAACTGCTTGAAGAAAGTGATATTACTTTCGTATGCAATACCGAAATCGGTAAAGATATTCCGGCCGATGAGCTGGTGCGGAGTTATGATGCTGTGATTTTAGCAACCGGATCAACCGTGCCGCGCGATTTACCTATTGCGGGGCGTGAGATGAAAGGCATTTATTATGCTATGGATTACTTAACCCAGCAAAATAAACGTAACAGTAACTTGCCGGTTAATGGCACCGATCTGTTTGCGACAGACAAGCATGTGATTGTAATTGGTAATGGCGATACCGGGTCGGACTGTGTGGGTACGGCCAACCGTCAGGGGGCAAAGTCGGTTAAACAATTCGGTATGATGATGCAGCCGCCAACCGAGCGTACCATCCATATGCCATGGCCAAGCTATCCAACAATATTGCGCGATACCAGTTCGCACGAAGAAGGTTGCGAGCGTGTATGGGGAGTTAATACCAAAGCCTTTTTAGGCGACGAGAATGGCAACGTACGTGCGCTGCAGGTAACCGATATCAGTTGGGAACTGGATGATTTTGGCCGCAGGGTAAAATTCCAGGAGGTAGAAGGTTCGGAACGTGAAATACCTTGCGATATGGTATTTGTAGCCATAGGATTTTCCCATCCGCAATACGATGGCTTGCTGGAGCAACTGAACGTGGTGGTTGATCAGCGCAAAAATATCCATGCTCAGGAAGGTTTATACCGCACTAACGTAAGTAAGGTGTTTGCCTGTGGCGATGCCCGCCGTGGCCAGTCGCTGGTGGTTTGGGCTATTTCCGAAGGCCGTGAAACTGCCCGTAAGGTAGATCAGTTTTTGATGGGCCATTCCATACTGGAAACTAAAGATGCCGTAGCTGCATTTGAATACTAAAATCAGTAACCATTATAAAACTAAAAAGTCGTCTGTGTTAAACCGCAGGCGACTTTTTTTATTAAGTGAGAATGGAAAGCAATTAAGAGAGGGTAGGTAGCTTCAGCATTATTCCCCTTCCGGATACTTACGGAAAATGCTGTTGAACTTCATCTGTATCACGCCAAAGAATGCTTCACGAAATATGCCGGTCGACATTTTAGACGTACCCTCCGTACGGTCGGTAAATATGATTGGAATTTCTACCACCTTAAAGCCATGTTTAATGGTGGTATACTTCATTTCAATCTGGAAGGCATAGCCCACAAATTTGATCTTGTCCAGCCTGATGGTTTCCAGTACTCGGCGTTTGTAGCATACAAAGCCGGCTGTAGCATCATGTACATCAATGCCGGTAACAAAGCGTACGTAAACAGATGCATAATAACTCATGAGCACCCGGCTCATGGGCCAGTTAACTACGTTAACCCCTTTCACATAGCGCGAGCCTATAGCCATATCTGCGCCCTCTGCACAAGCCTGGCGCAGTTTCAGCAAATCGCTCGGGTTGTGCGAAAAGTCGGCATCCATTTCAAATATAAAATCATATTTGTGCTGTATGGACCATTTAAAGCCGTGAATGTAAGCCGTACCCAGCCCCTGCTTGCCTTGCCGCTCCTCAATAAATAACCTCTCCGGAAACTCAGTCTGCAAGCCTTTTACAATAGCCGCTGTACCATCGGGCGAGCCGTCATCTATAATCAGCAAATGAAAATCATGAGGTAAAGAAAATACTTTGCGTATCATACGCTCAATATTTTCCTTTTCATTGTAAGTGGGTATAATAACAATGCTATCTGGCACCAGGATAATGTTTAAAAAGATATTGCAAACAATGCAAGGCAACAAAAGTATCAATTCGGCGCTAAAAACGCAAAAAGCCGGCTGGTTTAAACCAGCCGGCTTTTGTTAAAAAGAGTTAAAGCGCAAAGGCCGGTTTTATCTTACACCGTTCATCAGCTTTTTCAAGATGCCTGATAGCAGGAATAATAAAACAGCTGCAACACCAGATAGGGTTACAAACACCATAAAAAACTCATACAAGTTATGGATAGTGAAGCCTACAAAAGTAGGGTAGTGGATATCAATATTCTCTTTAGCTAATACGGCTAACTGCGAGGCTGTAGCCTGTATTTTACCGTCTAATACACCTTGCAGGTCAATGCCTTTAGATGCTGCAAAAGCAAACTTGTCGCCGGTTGGTGGAATGATAGCGCCCAATGTACCAGCCAATGCATAGCCAGCGGCGTTACTGATGAACCATACACCCATCAATAATGATGAAAAGCGCTTAGGAGCTAATTTAGCCACCAGTGACAGGCCGATAGGTGACAAGCAAAGCTCGCCCATGGTGTGAAACAAATACATTACAATTAACCAGATCACACCCACTTTACCACTGGTACCGATGTCTTTTACCTGTACGGCAATAATATAATAACCTAATGCCAGCAGGGCCAAACCAATAGCTTGTTTAACGGGTGATATAGGCTCGCTGTTACGCTTTTGTAACTGTAGCCAGAACCAGCTGAACGGAAACGCCAAAACGATAATGAAAATTGAATTAGCATTCTGCACAAAGCTTGGTGGTAATAAAAATCCGAATAAGTTCAGATCGGTTTGCTTATCGGCCACAAACGTAAGCGATGAGCCTGCCTGCTCAAATGCCGCCCAAAAGAAAATAACGAAGAATGCTACAATGTATAGTGCAATAATACGCTGGCGTTCAACAGAAGTAATGGTTTTATCGGTAAGGATTAAAATGGCAAGGCTAATACCCGATGCATAAATGAATGGATATACCCAGCTTTTGATGGGGTTAGGGTCAATAGACAAATAGTGAATGCCGAAGAAAGCAAGGATCATGAATACAGATACGCCCAGGATAGATGCGGTTGTAAACTGTGCCTTTTCAGCCTCGCCGGTAGGGCTAAGCGTTGATTTGGAAAAATCGGGCTTGGTGCCGATTGCCTTTCCTTCCGGATCGGTTACGTACTTATTTTTAAGGAAGATGAACAGGATTACGCCTAAAAACATCGCTGTGCCAGCTGCCAAAAAGCCCCATTTAAAAGCTTCGACTACACGTACCTCGCCAACTTTTACATCGCCCAAAAACGGACATATACTCATGCCTAAAAAAGCACCGCAGTTGATACCCATATAAAATATGGTAAAAGCAGAGTCTAACCGTGTATCACCTTTACGGTAAAGCTGCCCCACCATTGATGAGATATTGGGTTTAAAAAAGCCATTACCTATAATGATAACTGCCAATGCAGCCCAGGCAATGTTTGTTGCCAGGCTAAGGTTGCCTGCATAGGTATAGCCACTTAAAAAAAGCAGCAACTGGCCAACACCCATAATGGCACCGCCCAAAATGATACAATTACGGTTGCCTAGATACCTATCGGATATATAGCCGCCAAACATAGGCGTAAGGTATGACAGGCCTAAAAATCCGCCATAAATAATGGAGGCATCTTTGTCAGAAAATTTCAGGGCGCTTACTAGAAACAGGGTAAGCAGGGCGCGCATACCATAAAAGTTAAAGCGCTCCCACATCTCGGTCGAAAACAGTACATATAAGCCTTTAGGATGGCCTTTTGCCGGTTGCTGAGCCAGCGATTCATCTAAGGCAAATTCAGGATCTCTACTCATATAGTTTTTTAAAAAATTTTCTAAAAATACTATATTTCCACGCAATCGAAATTTTGTGTTGAAATCTTTACCAAAAAAGATTTATAATTTGCTGGTTTTAAGCAATAACATCAGTTTCTGCGTACTGGAATTGTTGAGCGGTCGCGCAGGGCTTGCTTTTTAGGATCTTCAATATCTACATCCTGTGCTGACGGTACATTGCGCATATCAAGATTCTCTTTCAATATCCATTTGCCTTTCATTAACTGGTAGCCATCATAGGTAAAATCGGGGCCATATAAATTGGGCTGATCTTTCAGCTTTTCGTCGGGTGGTGCCAGGTGATCAAAAACAATCAGGTTTTGCTCGGGTATGTAGCGCAGCAGCATGGAAGCCTGCCTGCTGTATTCAAATACGGCTCTGTGCCGGGTTTTGCCCTTGCTTTGCAATACGGGTGAGCCAAATACCGGCTTGCCGTTTTTAAATGATAATACCTCGATTACCTTTTTGGTAGATTTTACGTTGTTGCCCTTCCAGCCCAGCAATACATAATAAGGTGATACGCCGGTTACCGGGATTATTTTATAATATTCGGCACCGTACCATTTGCGGTTATCTGTTACCGAGTCTTCGGGGTTTTTTAACAAAGGCGAGTAATCTTCAAGCGGGTGCAGTACCAGGGTAGGGGAGTTCATTTGCATGGCGCCGTAAAAACGATAACTGCCGTCCTCATTCATCACAAACCAGCTGAATATACGGAACTTGTTGTCTGGCGACTTCAGTATGCTGATCGTTTTCAACGAATCAAACTCATAGGCAAAGGAGTTGTTAACTTTCAATGCGCTTACCAACGTTCGTATAAAATTGTAATTGGCGTTTTTACGCTCCGCCTCGTTTGGATTATTAATTATCCGGCGACCAATGCGTGTTAGGCTGTCATGATAGGTTTGCAACACCTTGGCATCTTGCCCAGTAATGTGTGCCTGGGCACGTGTTACTATTGGTAAAATGCTGCAAAGCAAACAGATAAACAGAATTTTTTTCATGCGCATGTTGTGTGTAATCGTATAATAAGCTTTTATAGTGCTAAATTGTTGGAGAAAAAGGTTGAAATGAATAATAGCTGTAAAGATAACCATACATGCCTTTGCAGCAAACGAAGCAAATAGCGGGTAATGTGGTGAAATGTTAAGCAATTTACTTTTACCTTTGACATGCAACTGTAGTTGATAGTTTAATTAATTAGATGGCAAAATTTTCGGTTTCGCGCCAAAAGGCTTTATTACGTAAATACGCCGTCGGTGTTAAGTTTTTAATGATCCTATCGAGCGTGTGCTTGATCGTTTTGTGCTTACCCCGACAAGCTAAGTTCAGGTACGAGTTTGAGAAAGGCCGTATCTGGAGCCAGAAAGATCTGGTAGCACCATACAGCTTTGCTATCCTGAAAAGCCCTCAGCAAATAGAAGCCGATCAGGAAGAAGCGCTAAAAAGTGTTTTTCCCATTTATCAGCTTGATGCAGCCGTTGAGCAGCAACAGATGGAGGGCTTCAAAAGTGACTTTGATATTAAATGGGCCAACTCCGGCATCAGCGAAAAGTTAAAGAACGTACATCTGAAGGCAGGACAGGCCTTATTAAAACACGTTTACGAAACGGGCTTGCTTACGCTCAATGCGAAATACCTGCGCCATTCCGAAAACTATGGCATAACTATCGTAAATCATAACGTTGCTGTCGAAAAAAATACTACCGGTTTGTATACTAAAGAAAAAGCATTGGCTTACTGCAATGCTGAACTGAATAGATACAGCCTGGTGGATAAAGCATTTATGCTGGATGTGCTGCAAAACCGCCTGCAAAACAACCTGAACTACGATGATAAACTTACCCGGAAACTGGAAAACGATGTGCTGGAAAACCTGTCGACTACACGGGGCGTGGTGCAAAAGGGAGAGCTGATTGTAACCAAGGGAACGGTAATTAACGATGAGGTTTACCAAAGACTACAATCTTACAAGCAATCATTTGAGGATAATGCCCAAACGAATGGCGACCATAAATTGGTATTGTTAGGTCAGTTTTTGCTGGTATGCATTGTGGTGCTGCTATTGGTGGTGTTTTTACGTCTTTTCCGTAAAGATATTTATTACGACAACCGGTTAGTTGGCCTGATACTGCTGGTTATAACGGCCATGCTGGCCACCTTGTCATGGGCTATTTATGTACAGATTCCCAACTTGTACTATATACCTTATTGCATTGTTCCAATCATCATCCGCATTCTGTTTGATACGCGTTTGGCTCTCAATATCCATTTACTGGTTATATTAATTGCCGGATTTTTTGTGCCCAACAGTTTTGAGTTTGCCTACTATGAAATTACGGCAGGCATGGTATCTATTTACAGTATCAAAAATCTGCTGCGTCGCGGGCAGTTCCTTACCTCAGCGGTAATTATTACACTTAATTATTTTGTTGCCTTTGTTGGGATATCGCTGATACGGGAAGGGAATATCAACAGTATTGAATGGGGAGAATTTTTGCCGTTCATTGTAAGTGTAATGCTTACTCTTTTGGCTTATCCTTTAATATATGCATTTGAGAAGGCATTCCGTATTACATCCGATCTTACATTAATTGAGCTCACTAATACCAATGCACCATTGCTGCGTGAAATGGCCTTTAAAGCACCGGGTACCTTTCAGCACTCCCTACAGGTAGCTAACCTGGCCGAGAATGCTATTTATGCCATAGGTGGTAATGCTTTACTTGTAAGGGCAGGGGCATTGTATCACGATATAGGTAAAATGGAGAACCCGCTTTATTTTATCGAGAATCAAAGTTCGGGCTTTAACCCGCATGATAAGCTATCATATGAAGAAAGTGCCCAGATCATCATACGGCACGTGCGTACAGGCGTGGAAATGGCACGCAAAGCCAACCTGCCCGAAACGATAATCAACTTCATACGCACACACCATGGCAATACCCGGGTAGACTATTTTTATCAATCTTTTCTGAAAAATTTCCCCGAAAAGTTTGTCGACGAGAATACTTTCCGGTATCCAGGGCCTATTCCTTTCTCCAAAGAAACAGGTGTTTTAATGATGGCCGACTCGGTTGAAGCGGCATCCCGCTCCCTTCGTGAACCTGACGCACAATCCATCAATGATCTTGTGGATCGGATTGTAAGCTACAAACTAAATCAAAACCAACTGAAAGACAGTGATATAACTTTGAAGGATATAGAGACGATAAAAAGCATATTTAAACGCATGCTGATGAGTATTTATCACGTGCGAATAGATTATTGAAAATTTTTAAAAAAGTTTTGAAAGATTAACCTGTTTCCTATATTTGCAGTCCCCAAACACGGGGTGCTAACGCAAAAGGTGAGGTGCCTGAGAGGCCGAAAGGATCAGTTTGCTAAACTGACGTACGGGAAACTGTACCGAGGGTTCGAATCCCTCCCTCACCGCCAGCAACTATAGTAAAACGCATTAAAAGCCTGTAAATGATGCATTTACGGGCTTTTTTTATTCTCAGTCATATCGTAAAACGCACATATTTTCACATAATTCCGTTGTGACTTTCATTGTGACTTTTTTCCAAGAGAAAAGCCACAATGAGAAGCCTGCAATACTCTGTTTGATAGGATGTTCACAAGATGTACATCTTGATTTTTCTTAGCCGCATTTCGATATTTATTCACCCAAAAAATGTGTCGTCATGTTGGAAAAAAGTTTTGGTATTTTATTTTACCTCAGAAAGCAAAGAAATTAAAAATCAGATTTGATGTACGTTTACCTCAAAGTTATGGTAGACGGCGTTCCATGGAAGTGTCCGTGAAACGTTCTTGGTCCTCTACGCGCTGGAATTATAAGGCTCAAGCCGGAGACAACAAGACACAGATTATTCCCGAAGAAAGCCCGAGTGGGGGTATAGCCACCATTTTAACAACCTTATCCGAACGGTTATTCTGGCGAATTAGCGACCTTACTACTGATTCCGGCATTTGAAACTGAGTTGATCTCACCATAAATAATTCTATTGGTGAGATCAACCTTGATGTTACCTGATCGCTCATTTCAATGCTTGATGTGATAATACACATTTTTGTTTACTGTCGTTGCTGGCTTCTACTCTGGTTTAAAAATCTGAAGTCACCACCAAGTTAGTTATACCAGTTTCTCTGCCGGTCTCATCGTAGCGGATCTGGACTCTTTAGATAATAATTAAAGCTTTTAGATAACCCAAAGTTTTTCTCTGTTCCAAAGGTTTAAAAAGGCCGTGCATTACCTCTTCACAGGCAGTCTAATTATGGATGTATTGCGTGCAGTTTTAAACGGTCTTAACCGGTAGCGATCAAAAAGTACGGTGAATGCTCTATAATTATCTTTAATGATTAAAGATCATAAGTCTTCGTCTGTCAAGGTATTCAGGTGCATGTCAATAATTGGTTGAGTAAACTTGCAGTTTATAAACTCATAAAGTGTATAAATCAATGGCTTGATGAAATTATGAGACGAATCCACAAAAAGATGAACAGAATATATATTGGCTAACCGTTTACTTTGACATTGTAAACAAATTATAAACCGCGCTGCCGCAGGCATTCACTCTACTGTGGCTAACTAATTACCTTGAGTACACGAATTAATGAAATCGGTGACCGCCTTATTTTTGGCGGCCTTATTTTTTAAGATGAGCTGGAACGCCCGGATCTGACACATCCTGGATAGATGAAGTGTAAAAATGTAAGAAGCGCCCGGAATTGTAATAGCAGTCGGTAGTTAACCAGTTGCCTATAACCAATACCTAATAGTAAACCATATGAAGAAAGTTTTACATCAAGACAGGCGGAGCTGCGTCTTTGCCAGCCGTGGCAAGCTGCTCTCGATCATTTTAACGCTCATATCATTTTCCTTGAGCGTGCGCGCACAAGACGTATCAATTAAGGGAAAAGTGACTGATACACTCGGCATAGCGCTACCGGGCGCGGTTGTAACTGTTAAGGGGACAACTGTGGGCACAAGTACAGACGTAGCCGGCAACTTTAATATCCGCGCAAAAAAAGGTGCCGTTTTGGTTGTGTCTTTACTTGGCTACGTTAGCCGTGAACTTGTGGCGGATGGAGGTGCTCCTTTGAATATCAGGTTGCGCGAGTCTACCAATAGTCTTAGCGATGTGGTGGTGATTGGCTATGGTACCGCAAGAAAGAAAGACCTTACCGGTGCTATTACACAGCTTAAGCCGGATAAGATCGCGGATGAGAATCCGCGTACCGTACAGGATATTCTGCGAGGCACCCCGGGTCTGATCATCGGGCAGGATCCGTCAGCAAAAAGCGGCGGATCGATCAACATACGGGGGCAGAGGTCGGTTTACACGGCCGGCAACCACAATTCACCATTACTTGTTCTCGACGGCATGATCTTCTATGGCGAACTGTCAGAAATCAATCCCGATAATATTGAGCAAATAGATGTGCTTAAAGATGCATCGGCTGCCGCTGTTTACGGTGCCCAATCGGCAAATGGAGTACTTATTATTACCACCAAGCGCGGAAAGCAGGGTAAGCCGAAGATCAATTTTACCTCTAACTTTGGACTATCAACCATGGGGGCGAACAGGCCGGTTTGGGGACCAGAAGGGTATTTGAAATACCGGGAGGACTGGTACAAGTCTGCTACTTACGGTACAAAGCCGTCAACCGGAAATTACGAGTCTTATAATGCCACATCAGGAGAATCTGCAGGTAAACCGGGCTATTATGATAAACCCACTGCAGAAATGTTATCCAGATACGGCCTCACCTTAGATGCATGGAGAGCATACTCTGTTAACGAGCCAGGTGCATCTGATGAACGGATTTATGCAAGGCGCCTCGGGCTCGATCATAACGTTATGGCAAACTACCTGTCCGGGAAAACCTTCGACTGGTATGACCATAGCTTTCGTAATGGTTTAAATCAGGATCATAATGTTAGCGTTTCCGGTGCAAGCGATAAGATCAATTACTATATGTCTGCGGGTTACCTCAACAACCAGGGCGTTATTGTAGGCGATAATTATAAAGCTATTCGTGCAAATTTGAAAGTGGACGGGCAGGTTACCAGATGGCTGAATATTGGCGCTAACGTTAACTATCAGAACCGTTCTGATGGAAATATTGCTACGGATTGGGGTAATGCTATCATTTTTAACAGCCCTTTTGCTTCTTATAAAGATGACAACGGTAACTTGGTTGTGCATCCACAGGGCGATGGTCTTACAGGAACGGTTAGGGGGTATAACTATGATTTCAACAGGCAATATCAGGATCTACAGAGCGGCTACAGTGTGTTGAACACTATTTTCAACGCTAAGGTAAAGCTGCCTTTTAATATTAATTACTCCTTCAATTATTCTCCGCGACAACAATGGTTTTACAGGCGTTATTTTGCTTCGTCGTCTCATCCCGACTGGAGCCCCCTGTCTAACAATGCCGGAGTTGATCGCGAGAACAGTTCACGTTTTGACTGGTCGCTCAATAATACCATTAACTGGGAGAAAGTTTTTGCCCAAAAGCACAGGGTCAATGTAACCCTGGTACAAGAAGCCGAAGAACGACAGTCATGGTATGACGTAATCAGGGCAAGAAATATAACGCCTACTGATGCTTTGGGCTTTCATGAAACCTCAAATGGCGACCGGCTTTTGAGCTCATTCGATACAGACGATGGCCGTCAAACAGCCGATGGTTTACTGGCCCGTCTGTTCTATTCGTATGATGATAGGTACATGTTCACAGGTTCTGCACGTCGCGACGGATATTCAGCATTCGGCACATCCAATCCGCGCGCAACATTCCTTTCGGCTGCACTGGGGTGGACGTTTACCAACGAAAAGTTTTTTAAGTGGAATAATGTTCTGAGCAACGGTAAGCTGCGTTTATCGTACGGTCAAAATGGTAATCGCTCTCTCGATAACCCTTACATCGCGTTGGCCAATCTGGCTAACGGCGCCGGCACCCAGGGCTATATCAATGCAAACGGGGATTATGTACAGTTCTTTTACCTGCGGATAGACCGCCTGGCTAACCGGGATTTGCAATGGGAAAAAACGGCTTCATTCAATGTCGGTCTCGATCTTGGATTTATAAAAGATCGCATTACCACCTCCTTAGATTATTTTGTGATGTCTACTACTGACATGATCATGAATCAATCCCTGCCGGGTTTTTCAGGGTTCAGTAGTATCACTACTAACCTGGGGGAGGTGCAGAATAATGGTTTTGAGCTATCTATCTCATCACAAAACATAAAAACAAAAAACTTTGGATGGAATACCGCTTTTGGCTTTTCCAAATACAAGAACAAGATCAAGCACTTGTACTACCGTTTTGAGGATGTATTGGATGCGAACGGTAACGTTGTATCAAGCAGGGAAGTAAACGATATCGGTAATGGCTGGTTTATCGGGCAACCCATCAGTACTATCTGGAACTACAGGGTGACTGGTATATGGCAGGTTAACGAAATTGCTGAAGCTGCCAAATACGGTCAGCGTCCCGGCGACCCTAAAATAGCTAACAGCAATAGTGCGAATGATACTAAAAATGCAGATGGAAGCATTACACCGGTTTACAATGATGATGACAAGGAATTTCTGGGTCAGGAACAAGCGCCGATCATGTGGTCGTTGCGTAACGACTTTGCCTACAAAAGTTTCAATTTCTCCTTCAATATTTACTCTTATTGGGGACACAAGAGCCTCAACGGGGCTTATCTAAACCAGGACAATGGTACATCTACCATTAGTCAGGGACTTGCCAATACTTACGAGAAGCCATACTGGACGCCGGAGAATCCCAGCGAATTTTGGGCGCGCCTGGAATCAAAAGGGCCGGCCGGTCTGAATGCACCACAACGAATTTTTGATCGTTCCTTTATCAGGCTCGATAACATTACAATGGGGTATAGCATCCCGAAAAAGGCCATATCAACTTATAATATCGAAAATCTGAAGGTGTTTGCTTCTATCCGCAACGTAGCAGTATGGCGTAAAGATAAGAACTGGCGATACTGGGATATCGAAACCGGGCAAATGGCGCCAAGGATATTCACATTCGGCGTAAACCTAACTTTTTAATCGAATTAAGTATGAAAGCGAATAATTTGTATAGATCAGCCTTTTCATTAATCGGGATATTGGCTGCTACTGTTTTCAGTGGTTGTAAAACAGACTATCTCAAGCCCGATCCGCTCTCCTTTTACTCACCCGAAGTTACGTTCAAGACCCGGGCCGGCCTTGATGCAACCATTGCTATGGCCGACAGGCATTTGCGCACTTATTGGAGCCACACAACAACTCGAGACATATCAGTTCCTATTAATACCGAGTACATGCTTTCAGATATTGCCGTTTCGGGTAAAACGGATGATGGTAATATTTTCGCCGATGTTTCCACTCGCTTAACGCCAACCAATGGTATACAAAATGATGATGTGAATATGATATCATTTTTTTGGGGAGAAACCTATAACGGTATTAAGTATGCAAATACTATTACCAGCTTTATCGATAATGTACCAGGGCTGGATCAGGCTACTAAACAGGAGTATCTGGGGCGGGCTTATTTTCACCGTGCTTTCCGGTACCTCGCGCTCTGCTTCCAGTTTAAGGACGTTCCATTGGTAACTAAAATACTGACAGTGCCCAAACAAAATTATAAAACCACGAGCCGGGAGGCTATTCTGGAAATGATCACCGCTGATATGGAAAAGGCAGTGGAATGGGTTCCTGATCAATCGGGTATGCAGTATATCGGCATGATTAATAAAGCGGCCTGCCGCCAACTGCTCATCAAATGTTACTTGGCCACCGGCCAGTGGGATAAGGCGATAGTGCAAGCTAATATACTGATTAATAATTCGGGCTATGCATTAATGACCAATACGTTCGGTACGTTTGATAATCCGTCTCCATTAGCCTGGCCGGTTACCCGAAATGTGATATGGGATCTTCACCGGCCTGTAAATAAAGCCATAGCGGCAAATAAGGAAGTTTTATTACTGATGCCTAACCGCGAAAATACCGATGCTACGATCAGGTACAAATCAATGCGTAACTGGGGACCAATGTGGAACCAGGCAGCATTGAAGTCGCCCAGCGGAAAAGTGCTTTTATCAGCAGCAAGAACAGCTTCCAATTACAGAGCCCAGTATGATATTAATGGTTCGGTAGGGCGCGGGCTGGGTATGATCAGGCCCACCCATTTTGCGCAGTTCGGCCTCTGGCAAATCAATGGTGTAAACGACGCAACCGATCTTCGGCATAGCGCCGCGGTTGGTAACTGGGCAACCATGGAAGCACTGAAGTACAACGATCCCGCTGATTCCTTTTATGGGCAGAATCTGAGACTATATAACGGGACGACCTTATTGTGTACAGATACCATTCGTAGCTGGTTTAACTGGCCTCATTATAAAGTTTATATTGATGATCCGGTTTATCAGGCCAATCTCAATTCTAACAGGAACGACGGTGGGGCCGCCGATTGGTATTGCTACCGCTTGGCCGAAACCTACTTGCTCAGGGCCGAAGCGCAGTATTACAAGGGCAACATTTCTGCAGCAACCGAAGATGTTAACACAGTAAGAAGAAGAGCGCAGTGCAGTCAGTTTTATACCAGCGTTAACATAGGCGATATTGTGAATGAGCGCGCACGCGAACTATACATGGAGGAGTGGCGGCATATGGAACTGAGCCGGATATCATACAGTTTGGCCCTAAGTGGCAAGCCAGATGAATTTGGGAATGTATACACCAAAGATGCCTTATCAACCAATAACTATTGGTTTCAGCGTATTCAAAAGTATAACGACTATTACAACAAAAACAAAGTCACTGTAAGAAATCGTAGTTACACCATCGCGGCTTATAACATTTACTGGCCAATTCCACAAACCGCAATAAACTCCAACCTTTATGGCAAAATACGCCAGAATGAAGGCTATACCGGTTTTGATGCCGGAACCTCTGTTTGGACCAAATGGCAGGATGCGGTAGCTGATGAAGACACCAATTGATACATCTCCTTATCTTAAAAGGCTATAATTAATCGAGGCTGTTTCTAATCTAATTAACCACAAGAAACACCGAACTCACAGGACAAAATCAATAAAATTTTTAAGCAATAAAGTTACTCATGAATAAGAAATTACTGACACTACTACTATTACTACCCTTCCAATTACTGTTTGCGCAATCTAAAACCCTCAAGGATTTTCCAAGTGGGTATGAGCCGGAAGTAGTTGGCAAACGTTTGGCTAACCGTTTCGTTGAGGGTAAACATGCGCTGCATATGGGCAAGTGGATTGGCTACCCGGAAGTTTTTAACTGGATGGGTGCTTTAAAGTTTGCGTCACTTACTAAAGATCAGGAATTGATAAACAAGCTACAGGCAAGGTTTGAGCCATTATTCACAACGGAAAAACAGCTTTTGCCTATCATGAATCATGTGGATGTTAACATGTTCGGAAGCTTGCCTTTTGAACTTTATAAGGTAACTAAAGACAAGCGCTATCTGGATGTTGCCCTGCCTTATGCAGAAACGCAATGGATAGTACCCGAAAATGCAAATGCAACCGAAAAAGCCTGGGCCAACAAGGGTTACTCCTGGCAAACCCGCCTATGGATTGATGATATGTACATGATAACCATCGTACAAACGCAGGCTTACAGAATTACAGGCGATAAAAAGTACATAGACCGTGCAGCAAAAGAGATGGTTCTTTATCTGGATTCACTGCAAAAGCCTAATGGTTTATTTTATCATGCTCCCGATGCGCCATTTTATTGGGGGCGCGGTAACGGGTGGATGGCCGCAGGAATGACTGAATTGCTTAAAGAGCTTCCCAAAAACAACCAATACCGCCCCCGTATATTAAAAGGTTATCAAGCAATGATGAAAAGCCTCAAAAACTTCCAGACAAAAAGTGGTATGTGGAACCAGTTAATAGATGAGCCGGGCTTTTGGGCAGAAACCTCAGGAACTGCCATGTTTACCTTTGCCATGATTTCGGGAGTAAAGGCGGGATGGTTAAATGAAAAAGAATACGGGCCAGTTGCACGGAAAGCCTGGATGGCTATGGTTCCATACATCAATGAGGATGGAAATGTAACCGAGGTTTGTGTTGGAACGAATAAAAAGAATGATAAACAATATTATTACGATCGTCCAAGACACACCGGAGATTACCATGGACAGGCTCCGTATTTATGGTGTACGGTAGCTTTACTTGAAAAATAACCCTACAAGATAGTTAAGCCGAAAACATCCTTAATACTTTGAGCACGGATTTGTTCCGCGCTCAAAGTTATCTAAGCTTTACAAGCCCATCTGCATTTACGTCAACTACCTTACCTCCCCCTCAAATAAATAAAGCATAAGAAGCATACCCCTTTTATATGAGCTATTGCTTGCCTTATGTTTCCTGTAATGATAGGCTTTGCCTGTAGAACTCGCTGCATTTGAAGTAAACCGTTACAAAAAACTGTTCATTTTTTTGTGGATTCGTCTCATAATTCAAACGATTGATTTCTGCTGTTGATTTTAATTAACTGATAATGTGGTGTTTTGCTGGCTTGCAGAGGGGTATGGGCGTGAGATGTTTGAAGTAAGATAGTACATCTACAAGATTTATCACCGATATTTGAGAATAGCCGGCTTATAGCCGTGAATCGCCAATTATCCTTACTGTTCAAATTAAACTTAAATAATGATGGAGAATACCCGTCGTCAATTCATCAGGCAGGCATCTATAGCCGGGGCCGGCGTATTGCTTAGTAAAACGAGCTGGAGCGCCAAAAGTTATAAACGCATTATTGGTGCCAATGACCGGGTACGCGTTGGCGTAGTGGGGTTTTCCGACCGCCACCGGTCCTCGCACATGCCATGTTTCCTGAATCATTACAAAGAGCTTAACTTCGAGATTGTAGCTGTATCCGACATCTGGAAAAAGCGACGAGAAGAAGGGGCCGCGCTATGGAAGGATAAGATGCAGCATGATGTAAAGGCATTTCGGAATAACGATGAACTATACAGCAGTAAAACGGTCGATGCTGTATTTATCGGGACAGCCGACTTTCAACACGCCCTGCATACTATTGAAGCTGTAAAAGCCGGTTGTGATGCTTACGTTGAGAAGCCTTTTGCTGAAACCATGGATGACAATAAAGCAGCCCTGAAAGCAGTAAAGGAAACCGGTAAAATTGTGCAAATAGGTTCACAGCGCCGCAGTGGTGCCAATTACCATGCAGCTAACGACTTTATTAAATCCGGTAAATTTGGACCTATAACCATGGTGGAGCTTACCTGGAATGTAAATCAGCCCGGCCGCTGGCGCCGTCCGGAGCTTCTGCCGCAATTAAAAGAGCAGGATACCGACTGGAAACGCTTTTTAATGAATCGCCCGTTTGAAAAATTCGATCCGCGCATCTATCTCGAATACCGCTTGTTTTGGCCTTACTCGTCTGGCTTGCCCGGGCAATGGATGAGCCATCAGATAGACACAGTGCATTGGTTCACCGGCTTAAAACATCCACGCAGTGTGGTAGCCAACGGGGGAATTTACCAGTGGAAAGATGGCAGACGTAATTGGGATACCATTATGGCGGCTTTTGATTACGGGCCGCAGGATGACCTTACCAAAGGCTTTCAGGTAACCTTCGGGTCTCGCATGCACAACGGCGATGAGCATCCGGCAGAAATTTACTACTCAAACGGTGGCGAACTTAATCTAATTACCAACAAAATTTCGCCCAAAGGCGGACTGACCCAAAAAGCCGCGGCAGCAATGAATATGGAAGCGAATTTGTTACCGGAAGTAAGCTTAGATAATTCAGAACAGGTGGTAGCCTCGGCCAATACCGGTGGTGATAGCCTCACTTCTAACCACATACGTAATTGGATGGAATGCGTACGCAGCCGCAAGCAGCCAAATGCCCCGGTTGAAGCGGGTTACAGCCACAGCATTGCCAACATCATGACAACGGCAGCGGCGCATACCGGGTCTAAAGCAACCTTTGATGAGAAAACCCAGGAGGTTATGGTGAACAATAAAGTCTTCAAATACTAATTACCATGCTCCCAGCCGAAAACGTAACCTGCTTAGTCTTCATGATGTTCTGTTCGTCATTTGCAGCTATCGCTCAGGATGAAGCAGTTGACATTAAACGGTACGATAAGGAACAAAAAGTAGAGGTGCTGATAGGCGGTAAACCGTTTACCACTTTTATGTATCCTGATTCTTTAGAGAAACCCGTTTTGTACCCTTTACGGACAGCAGGAGGAAAGGTGGTCACACGTGGATTTCCGCTTGATCCAAGGCCGGGAGATCCTACTGATCATCCCCATCATATCGGGCTGTGGTTTAACTTCGAAAACGTAAACGGTTTAGACTTCTGGAACAACTCATATGCAATTCCTGCGGCCAAAAAGAGCCATTATGGCTGGATCAGAACCAAAAATATAAAAGAAGTAAGAAGCGGTAAAAGTGGAGTACTGGCCTATACTGCCGACTGGACGGACCAGGCGGGGCATGTGATCTTAACAGAAACCACGCGCTTTGTATTCAGCGGAAGCAAAACCACCCGGCAAATAGACCGCATTACTACATTAAAAGCTGTGCAGGTTGCGCTATTTAAGGATGCAAAAGATGGCCTGCTGGGGTTGCGCCTGGCACATGAACTGCAAATGCCTACTCAAAAGGATGAAAGCTTTAGCGATAGCAAAGGCATCGTCACGGTTGTAAAAGGAGGTTCGGATCAGGTGCCGACAGGTAATTATATAACCAGTGAGGGTAAAACGGGCAACGACGCTTGGAGCAGCCGCGCTGTATGGTGTAACGCATTCGGCAAAATAGGTGCCGACTCGGTGAGCGTAACTATCATTGATCATCCGGATAACCCAAGTTATCCTACTTTTTGGCATGCCCGAGGATATGGTCTGTTTGCAGCGAACCCATTAGGGGAGCAGATTTTTACCAATGGCCTGTCCGCTAAAAATTTAAAATTAGAAAAAGGAAAATCAGTTACGTTCAAATTCAGGATACTCATCAATCAAGGCACGCAAACGCCCTCAAAACAACTGTTGAATGCTTCAGCCAAGAGCTTTGCGGGGATGTATCTCTCCAACGAACAAAAATCGAAATGATTTCCAAACCGATATGAAATTTTCAATAGTAAAAGCTACAGTTCTTACAGCTGCTCTGTTGGCGGTTACCTTGCCCATATATAAATTAAAAGCGCAAAGTAAAAAGCTGTTGTTTCCAGAGGCACCGGGTATCGAATCGTATACTTTCCGGTCAAACTTCACCAAGGACGTACCTGCAACTTTAGATATAATTCGCAATCTTGGAATTAAAGATATAGAATTCTCCAAGCTATACGGACTGGAACAGGAAGCGCTTCGTAAGATGCTGGATGAACGGGGCTTAAAATGCTCTGTATTTGGCACCGGGTGGAACGATGTTATCAACAAAACTACCGAAGTTGCAGTCGCTGCCAAAGCTTTGGGCGCACAGTACATCCATTTAGGGAGCATTCCGCATAAAGGCCCGGCTTTAACACCGGGCGACGCCCAAAATGCCGTTGCTGAGTTTAACCGCGTTGGAAAGCTGTTGAAAACGGAATATGGACTTGAATTGCTATACCATAACCACGGTGATGAATTTGCTCCGTATGAAAATGGAACGTTATATGACTACATGGTCCAGAACACTAATCCCGAATACGTAAGCTTTGAACTGGACATTCTTTGGGCTTACTTGCCAGGCATGGATCCTGCAAGGTTAATTAATACTTATCCCCAACGTTATAAGGCATTGCATTTGAAAGACCTGAAGAAAGATGTTGCCCGAAATACATCGGGAAAAACTGATCATGATAATAACGTTGTGTTAGGAGCCGGACAAATTGATATTCCTGCAGTAATCAAGGCAGCCCGCCAGGCCGGGATACAGCATTATTACCTGGAAGATGAGAGCAGTTTGGCATTAGAACAAGTGCCCTTAAGTATCCAATACCTTAAAAATCTGAAAAAATAACACACATATGAAATTTATAAACTACCGTAAAACATTAAAATGTGCTGCGCTTTTTATGCTACTTGGCTTTACAGCATCGGCACAACTGAACACACTTACACCTGCTGAAAAAAAAGCCGGATGGAAGTTGCTATTTGATGGAAAGAGCAGCAAAGGCTGGCGCAGTGCTAATGCTGATACGTTTCCAACGGCTGCAAACGGCTGGATAATTAAAGATGGTACATTAACAATTCAGGCTGCTAACGGAGCGGAATCTAAAAACGTTGGCGACATTGTTACAACCGGCGAATATGGGGCATTTGAGCTGAGCTTTGACTTTAAGCTTACCCGCGGTGCTAACAGCGGCGTAAAATACTTTGTTACACTTCAAGAAAAATCAGGCGCGTCGGCAATTGGCCTGGAGTACCAGATTCTTGATGATGATGTTCATCCGGATGCAAAACTGGGCCGCGACGGAAACCGCACGTTGGCATCGCTGTATGATTTAAAGACCTCAACAAAAGCGGGTGCAGTTAAGCCCATTGGCGAATGGAACACAGGTAAAATTATAATTTACCCCAACAATCACGTTGAGCATTGGCTAAACGGCGTTAAAGTTTTGGAGTATGAACGCAAATCGCCGGAATATCGCGAGCTGGTAAAATTAAGCAAGCACAAGGTTTGGAAAGATTTTGGCGAAGCCGATAAAGGTCACATCTTATTACAGGATCACGGTAACGAGGTAAGTTACCGGAATATAAAGATCAGGGAATTAAAGTAACAGGCAATTGCCGGATTGACGAGCGGTAATAGTTAACGCCACAAGCTGCAACTATTACCGCTTTTTAGCACGCTACTGCCTGGCTTCTCTCGGCAAAGAATTGAAATATTCCATTGGTGTAACTTTGAAATATTTCTGAAACTTTCGTGTCAAAAGACTTTGTGAGCTGTATCCTACAGCCTTGGATATTTCAAACAAACTGTACTGATCTTCGGCTATAAGGCTGGTTGCTTTCTTAAGCCGCGTTAAGTCAATTAACCCTTTGGGAGAAAGTGATGAAAGCGACTTGATTTTACGGTAGAAGGTAGGTCGGCTCATAATCATATGATCCGATAACTTCTCGACATCCAGATTGGGGTCTTTCATGTTCTTGCGGATGTACTCGTCTAATTTTTTCAGAAAAGCTTCGTCCGTTTTCGAATGCGCCATAACCCTGATGTCTTCAAAAGGAGAACCGGAAAAATGTTCTTTGACCTTTTTCCGGTTTCGCAACAAATTAGCTATCTGATGTTGTAGCAATTCGGGTGAAAACGGCTTTTGAACGTAGGCATCAGCACCTGCTTCCAAGCCCTCAATATGGGCGCTGTACGTATTTTTTGACGTTAACAGAATAATGGGAATGTGACAGAAATCCACGTTGGATTTCAATTGGTTGCACAGCTCGAAGCCATCAATACCCGGCATCATGATATCCGATATAATAAGGTGAACCATCTCTTTCGCAAGAATGGCCTGCGCTTTTTCGCCATCAGTTGCCAGGTGCAAGGTGTAACTGTCAGTCAATACTTCAGATAAAAATTCTAAAATTTCTTCGTTGTCGTCAACTATCAAGATGCTATCGTTCATACTTGTTTCATTTTTTTCCAAGTGCTTAAATTAAATTCAAACTGCTGATGAATAGGGAGGCTCAATTCGAAAACGGTTATCTGGGGGCTATTTTCAAGCAGTTGCAGGCGGCCATTGTGCAGCTCTGCCAGTGATTTAGCAAGAGAAAGCCCGATGCCTGTACCGGGTTTGTTTGTGCCCTTTAGCCGGTAAAACGGTTCAAATATTTTTTCACGGTATTCGTCTGGTATCAAATCTCCGTCGTTTTCGAACCAAACGCTAAAGTTTTCATCCGACGCATCTGCCGCCAGATACAAACATACCGTTGCCTTTGTGGCGGCATATTTGATTGCATTGGAGATAAGGTTGCTGAAAATCTTAATTAATGCTTCCCTATCAACAAACGCGTTGAGATGGGCCTGAGGGGTATTTAAAACAAGCTGAATATTAGCTTTCTCCACTTCCTTTCTAAAAATGGCGACTTGTTCTTTCAGCAGCAACGTAATATCGGTACTAACGAAGTTGAGCCCAAACTGGTGCATTTCGGTTTTCCTGAAATCTAAAAGTTGAGCTGTTAGTGCAGAGAGCCGCTTGGCATTCTTTTCTACCATCAGCAGGTTTTTCTTTATTCCCGGCTGGTCTTCCGTCTTTTTGATGAGCCATTCCACCGGACCGACAATCAATGTTAGCGGCGTTTGTATCTCGTGAGCAATGTTAGTAAAGAACTCAATTTTAGCCTGATAAATTTCCTTTTCCTTCTCATGTTCAAACAGCCGCAACTTGTTGGTATTTCTGCGCTCGTTGTTGGCATGGTAACTTCGAACCGCGTAGTAAAGGCTTAAGCCACATACAAGAACATAAAAACAAATGGCCGTACTACTTTTCCAAAATGGGGGCAGAATCCTGATGAACAAGCGACGTTCTTTTCCCGTCCAGCTACCGGTATTACTTTCTGCCTGTACCGTAAACGTGTAATCACCGGCAGACAGATCAGTGAAATAAGCCTTGCGGTTACTATTAAGGTAGGTCCATTCCTTATCAAGGCCCTTCATGCGGTATTTATAACGTGTTACATTGGGCGATGAGTAGTTTAGTGCCGCAAACTCAATACTAAAGCTGCTTTGATCATGTGCCAGTACAATGGTGTCTGTAAACAGAACTGAGCGCGAAAGAGGCCCGGCTTTTTCATCCGGTGCAATATCTTTGTTGTTAATCTGAAAGCCGGTAATATAAGTTGGCGGATTTGTTTCCCGTTTAAAAAAGTCGGCCGGGTTAAAGGCGATCATTCCCTTTACCGATCCGAAATACATTTTTCCTTTCCCATCTTTATAAGCCGAACTGTAATTAAACTGGTCGGTAATCAATCCATTGGCTTTAGTGTAGGTTATAATTTTTTCAGTTTTCAGATCCAGGCAGGCCAGTCCACGTGTAGTGGTAATCCATAAATGTTTGGCATCGTCTTCCTGTATACTGAATATCACGTTGCTTAACAAGCCATTTTTTACGGTATATCGCTTAAAGGTCTTTAGGTTTGCATCCAATTTAATGAGTCCGCCTCCTTCAGTTGCAAACCACATCAAATGGTTGCTGTCTTGCAAAATATACCTCACAGCAAACTCACCGAAGAAATTCGCTTTATTGGTGTTGCCAAAATGTATGTTGTTGGTTTTGCCGGTTTTAGGGTTGTAATAAAAAACCCCTTGAGATACGCTGCCTGTCCAGATATTGCCTTTGTCATCTTCGTAAATGTCAAACACATACGAATTATAGGGTATTTGTTTAATCCGGTCGAACGTCTTTTTCTTGATGTCGTATTTAAATAGCCCCGATGCGTTATAAGCTGTTCCAACAAGCAGTGTGCTATCACGGGTAAGACACATGCTCAAAATAAAATCGCTTTTATTGTCATTTCTATTGCCGATATATTTAAAACGGTCAGTTATCTTTTCGGTATTGAGGTCCATGATCTCCATACCGTTGAAGAATGGCCCTATAAACAGTTGATTCTTCACCGCGATGAGGCCATGAATGTTGTGGTATGATAGATCCTTGCTGCTGCCTGTTACTGTATAATTGGTGAATTTTCCTGTCTTCGGGTTAAGTTTATTTAGTCCCGCATCTTCAGTGCCTATCCAGATAGTGCCTTTGTAATCAGAACAGATTTCTCTAACGGCATTGCCGGATATGGAGTTAACGCCGAGCTTCGGATAAAACTTTTCGAAGCGTGCGTTATCGAGCGAATAATAATTCAACCCACCGAAGAAGGTTCCAATCCACATCCCGTTTTGGTGATCCTTGCAAATTGTATAGACTGCGTTATCTGCAATTGAATAGGGGTCGCCGGCACTTTTGCGGATGTTGCGGCTGGTGTTGTTCAAAAAATTATAGATGTAAATGCCTGTCTCGGTAGCAATCCAAAATTCATGATCGCTGGCGGCTGTTATGTCACGTACAAATATTTCGTCTTTGGCGCTTTTGCTTAACGGTATCGTTTGAACCTGCCCTGTATGCATGTCGAGGCTTTTTAATCCCAGTTTAAAGCATCCGATTAAAACCTTGCCATTCTCTAACGGTAGTATTTTACTGATTGATTTCTGCTGTTCGGAAACGCCGTCTGTGATGATCTTTAGGGTTTTTAACGACCTGTTTTGCGTTGAAAAGATTTTGATACTACCATCGCCGGTACCCAGCCAGATTTTCATTTCTTTATCGATCGCAATACAAAAACCTAATAGCTTCATATCCTCAAGCTTCTTCCGAACCGGATCATACCTGAACAGTTCATAACCTGAAAGAAGCCACAAATTGTTTTGAGCATCAATTACCAAACCTCTGATGTAAAACTTAGGAACAATGTCCAGTGGTGTTAAAAGCTCCTTTACGGGATCGTACCTGAATAAACCCTTGCCGGTGCCTATCCATAACATGCCTTGTCTATCCTCCGTAATGCTCGTGATCTGATTATTACCTATGTAACCCAGCTGATTTGATGGATCTTTTATGGTTTTAAAGGTGTAACCGTCAAAACGGTTTAAACCTCCGCGTGTACCAATCCACATCAATCCCTTGCTGTCCTGTAATATGGTGGTAACCGAATTATGCGATAGGCCTTCATCCACCTGAAACCGCTTAAAATAGTAAGACTGTCCATGGCAGGTAAAAGCAACAATTATTACCCAAGTGAATGAGCATATCAAACGTAAGTAAAGGCGCATAATCGGTTAACTTCAAATATAACAAAACGCCCGGTTTGTTCGTCGCGCTGCAAGGGTTGATATAGCTGATAAATTCTGTGATTTTAAATAAATGCTATGATGGGGTTGTTTTAAGGCCCTGAGATTACAGGTATGTAAAAAATTGAGACGAATGGACAAAAAGTTGAACAGTTTGTACAATGCTCATTGGGCTAGTTAACTACTGCTTAGCCGGGCAATATGCTTTGGTAAGCTACAAATGATATAAATTCATCGGAAACCGGCACACGCACAAAACATCTCTGTACATTGATACACATCGACAAAAAGTTGAGATAAAATTAATTTTACTTATCTGTTTATTTGACTTAACCAATAGCTAAGCCATACATTTCTCGCCCCGAAAGGGGATCCATATATAGCATAACGCAGCTTCAATGCAACCAGTACGCTCGCCGCAGGAAACGATATTTCCAGCCGCGTTTGCCTACCCATAGCTTACCAATAATCAATTATATTTTTTAACCTAAAGTTTTTATTATGAGAAACAAATTACTTACGGCGCTTGCCAGTATTACCCTCCTCGTTACGGCTTGTTTAAAAGAGCAACCACAACTTAATGCACCCAATGGTGCAGGGCCAACCGGGCGTTATCAAACAAATGCCGCACCTGCGTTAGGCACGTTGGTAGATAGCGGTGTATACAGGTTAAGGGCAAGCTCGGCTTTGCCTTACGGCCCGGTTGTAGAAGTGACCGGAAACTCAACGGCAGAAAATCAACAAATTCAGCAATGGTCATGGTTTCCAAATGGCGGGCAAAAGTGGCGATTGATCAAAACGGATGCAACCTATTACAAGCTGGTCAACCTAACCAGCAGCAAGTGCTTAAAGTCGCCCGATGCAACATCAGGATCTATCCTGGTGCAGGGAACAGATGATGGTACAGATGCACAGCGATGGGCCGTGTCTTACGCAGGTAGCGGAAGCATATATACGCTCACTAACAAGGCAACAGGCATGAAGATGGTGATTGACCCGGAAACAAACACACCCGGATCAAAGATCAGGCAAAAAAGTACGGTAACCGGAACTCAGGATAGGTTTGACTTCCACAACCTTGAATTTCAAAATCCGGTTATCAACGCAAGTCGTCCAGATCCTTATGTGGCGCAAAAGGATGGCTATTACTACTTCCTTTATACCAAAGGAAATAAGATTGCCATAAGCAAAACGCAGGATATGTCTCTGCTGGCAAATGCAGGTGAAACAACCGTTTGGACTCCTCCTACGGGTACAGACCATTCTGTGAACATCTGGGCTCCGGAATTGTACTTCTTGTCGGGCAAGTGGTATATTTATTTTGCTGCCGCAGAGGCTGGCGTTAACGATAGCCATCACATGTTCGTAATAGAAAATCCAAACGCTGATCCTACAACAGGCACGTGGACCTTTAAAGGCAGGATACATGATACAACAGATCAGTGGGCAATAGACGGAACCGTACTCACCATTGGCACAAACAATTATTTTGTGTGGTCGGGCTGGGAGAGTACTTCCTCAAAATACAAGCAATATCTTTACTTAGCACCCATGTTTAATCCGTGGACAATTACGGGCACACGCGTGAAAATATCATCGCCTACCAACAATTGGGAAAGGTACGAGCCGAGTGGCAACCTGGGAGCTGGTGTAAATGAGGGACCTGAAGCTTTGAGCAAGGATGCGAACAGCCCTGTTTTCATTATCTACTCGGCCAGTAGGTATACCAGCGATAATTACTGCCTTGCCCAGATACAACTGAAAAGTGGTGGAGACCCAACCATTGCCACCGATTGGATAAATAAAAAGCAGGTGTTTGTGAGAAACGACGCGAACTCCGTATACGCGCCCGGGCATAATGGGTTCTTTACAAGCAGCTATACTGATGGCAATGGTACATTGAAGTCCGAAAACTGGTTCATCTACCATGCCCGGAGCGTAGCCAATACATCCAATGGCGGGCGTATGCCGCGAATGCAGAAACTGAACTGGAATGCGGATGGTTCTCCCGATTTTGGTACGGCGGTAGCCTTGGGCACTAAGCTTAGTGTGCCAATTGGCGAATAATCATTCATTAGCAAAAAAAAGCAACCCAAAAGGGTTGCTTTTTTTGCTAATATAATCCTTTGATCATTTCAAGGGTAAAAGGTAAGTGTTAAAAGGAAGGTTTAGGTTAAAAGCCGTTATTTTGCGGGTATTTTGGTCCGGTAATTATGCGGTCAATCTGACTTTGCGGAATGGGCCTCAAAATATGCCTTTCCTGAATGTTGGGTGCGGCATCCGGATTATAAAGCTTAACGCGCTCTATCAGTTTATTTGTTCTAACAAGATCGAGCCAGCGGGTTTGCTCCCCGCATAATTCGCGGGCACGCTCATCCAAAATATAGTCCAGCGTAATTTGTGCCGGTGTAATTGTCATGGCCGCAGTGTTGCCTGTGGGGTAAGCTGCACGCTCTCTTACCACATTGATGTATTTAGCGGCATTAACGTTATCACCCAGGTTAAACGCAGCTTCCGCAGCCAGCAAATAGGTTTCTGCCAAACGGTAAACGATTACCGGTCTAACCGACGGATCGTTTATGCCGGCCCGTCTGGTGTCCTGGTATTTAGTCATGGTTGGGTATAGCTGTAAGGTATAGTTGCGTGGAGGGACTAATAAGTAGCGGCTTGCATTGATTTTGGCGTTGGTAACATCAACCCCCGGCATATAAATGGCTGTATCACCCAGCGCGTATTTCGGTACACCATTAACTTTCGGAATTTTATCGGCTGAATTGGATAGCCATACAGATTGGAAAGTTTTATAGTACCTGGTGTCATTAGTTTTATCGGCAAAACAAACATTGGCCAGCCAACTGGTCAATTGTACACGGGCATATGGTCGCCCGTATGTCATGGAGCGAACAAGACCGGGAAAGTTTTCATAGCCCATTACGTAATGAAAATTCAATTCATTGCTAATAGCATTATAAGTCAAATTTGAAGTGTGCTGCACGCTCCAAAGCACTTCTTTGTTAGCCTCGTTACCTTCTGCATAAACGGACCCAAAATCGGGTAATAAGCCTAAGTTCAAAGCTGCAACATTATCAATAAGCCCTTTTGCCGTATTGTAAGCATTCTGAAAATCGTCAGGCTGTTTGGCAGATGAATAAGCTCTGGTTAAATATACTTTCGCCAGCAGGTGCGAAGCGGCCGCCGCAGTTGCCTTGCCTGGTAATACCCCGTTCTGGGTGGGGCTTGCAGGAAGGGCCGCAATCGCATCTTTCAAATCCTGCACAATGAAGTTATAAACATCGGCAATTGGCGCTCTGTCTGCACTGGTGCTGGGTTCGCTGATAAAATTCTTGCTTAGCGTTACAGGCCCGAAAAATCTAACTAATAGAAAGTAATAATTGGCACGCAAAAACTTAGCTTCTGCTACTTTCTGCCTAATCGTGTTGGCATCAAGGCCAGTTACCTTTGCGCCGTTATCAATTACACCATTGCAGGTATTAATGAAGGTATAGCATGGGTTCCAGACACCCGACAAAAATCCACTGCTGGAGTCATAACTGCTGGAATAAATATTAAAGTTGGAGTTTCCGCCGCCGCCTGATTTAAATTCATCTGTTCCGGGCACCGTCATGGTCATCAAACTTTCTGATCCCCATAAATTACGGTTGCCTGCATACGCAGCATCAAGCCCAGATTGGAAACCCTGTGCCGTATTGAAATATTGCGGTGTAAGCGAAGATTTGGGATCTTCAATCAATTGCTTAGTGCAACCGGAAATAACGATAGCTATTGACGCGATAGCTACAATTCGATATAGAAATGATTTCATGTCTACTAAATCAATTAAAATGAAACGTTTAAACCAAATAACAGGGATTTAACCGGCGGTGTATCCACCCCGAGCGTACCGGCCGATTCGGGGTCGACCCCGCTAAATTGCTTGTGCAGTGGAGAAAATAAGATGATGGCATCATTTAATGAGGTGTACAGTCTTAAAGATCTGGCCCTGATTTTCGATGCAATCACTGAAGGGAACGTGTAACCTAAACTGATGGTCCTGATTTTTAGATAAGATGCGTTATAGTAACCCAATAAGTCGCCATAAGCGGGTGAACCTAAATTGAAATTAGGTTTGGGATACTTGTTTGCGTTATTGAAGGGCGTCCAGTAATCAACATTTAAGTTATTAGCCCTGCCGTTAAGCACATTAACGTTGCTGGCCGGCTGCAGCCAGGTAGCTATTTGCGTTCCGCCTACGCGGTAAGAGCCAACCACTGCCAAATCAATGCCCCGGTAACTGAAGCGGTTGGTAAAACCGCCAAAAAACTTTGGTTGCCGTGTGCCTACAATCGTACGGTCGTTGGAGTTAATTACACCGTCTCCGTTTAAGTCTGCTACTCTGATGGTGCCTATAACAGAGCCTGCGCCAGTCATGGTCAGATTAAGGCGCCTGGCTTCGGCGGAGTCTGCCCTGGTATTTTGCCAGATACCTACCTGCTGGTAATTATACAACGAGTTTATTGGTGACCCAACGAACCGGTTATTGCCGATGTCTTGCGTAACACCATTTTGTAATGCAGTAATCTTATTCCGGTTAAAGGTCATGTTGAAATTGGTTGTCCAGCCGAAATCCTTTCTTGACTTTGCCTTAATATTTACCGAATTAATAGTGATTTCCAGACCCTTATTTTCCGTTTTGCCTACGTTGGCCAAAAATTGCGAAGTATAGCCCGTGGTGATCGGCAGATTTTGAGGAAGTATCAGGTCATTGGTTTTTTGATGATAAACATCTACCGTACCGGTTATACGCTCTTTAAGCAAGCCGAAATCCACACCTATATTTAACGACGCCGTATACTCCCAGCCGAGCTTCGGATTAGGTACATTATTGGGGTAAGTGCCGGTTGTGTTGGTTGTTCCGTAATTGTAGTTGATAATAGCAAGGCCACCCAGGGTTTGATAAGGGCTAACTGCTGCATTACCCACTGTACCATAGCCAACGCGTAGTTTTAAGCTGGATACGGCATTGATTTGTTTCATAAAGTTTTCTTCCGAAATGTTCCAACCAATTGCTGCGGACGGGAACAAGTGATATTTATTACCGGGAGCCAGCGTGGACGACCCGTCAGAGCGCATGGTGAGCGTAAGCAGGTACTTGCTTTTATAGTCGTAATTAATGCGGCCCATAAAAGATACGATGGAGAACTTGGAGTATGCACCTGTTCCCTTAAAGTTGGAACCCAACTCGGGGTTGTAATATTGTGCATAATCTGCCAGGATATTATTATAGGTCAGAGACGTGGTAGACTTGTTATCCTGCTGATAGCTGAAAAGCCCGGTGCCAGTAACGTGATGATTTTGAGCAAACGTATTCTCGTAAACCAAAAGATTTTCCAGCGTAAAGTTGTGGTAATCATAGTTGGTGTTCCGGGCGGTTGATGGGCCACTTAAGTTTTGGAAAGTAGCACTGCTGTAAAAATCACCGTAGGTTTCAGGTGTTAGTTCTACGCCGCCGTTAAATCTGTATTTCAGATGAGGCGTAAATTTGGCCTCGGCATATACGGTGGTGAAGGTGTTATAACGGGTTCGGTTCTGAACAACGGCACCAGGAACGAGATTGGCAAGCGGGTTGTAAATTAAAGAACCACCACCCGGAAACGGAATCAAATTGCCTGCCGCATCATACGGAACGGTTAGCGGGCTGGATTGCAGGGCTTGGGATATTGGATTGATGCCCTCGCCGTTGGTGCGGCTTACTGAATTAAGTGAGCTAACACCGACTTTAAAGATTTTGCCCAATTGCTGGTCAATACTTACCTTAAAACTGTAGCGTTGAAAAGATAGTCCGGGAAACACCCCGGTTTCATTAAAATATCCGGCCGAGATTGCATACTTGGTTTGCTCTGTACCGCCCGAAACGCCCAATTGGTGATTAGTCCGCAAACCATTTTTATAAATAAGTTTTTGCCAATTCGTATTCGTTCCATTCTGTAAGCCTGCAAGTTCGGCCGGCAAAAAAGTTATCCCGTCGGTATAAAACTTGGGATCATCTATCCCGTTGTAAGGGTTAGGCGCATTGGCAACATTTGGATTGTTTGCATTGTAGCTGCCCCACTTTTTATAAACCTGATATTCTGCCGGTTCCATCACATCGTAGTAGCCCAAAGGTTTCATCACCCCGGCGTAACCACTATAAGTTATTACAGGTGCTCCGGTTTTACCGCGCCTGGTTGAGATAAGTATAACACCATTTGCGCCTCTTGAGCCGTAAATGGCAGTTGCCGATGCATCTTTTAATATTTGAACCGAAACTACATCATCCTGATTCAGGTCGTTAATATAAGTGCCGTTATAGGGAATTCCATCTACCACGTAAAGCACATCATTAGATGCACCTAATGACCGCTGTCCGCGGATAGATATGGAAGGGGTTGATCCCGGGTGGCTGTTGCCGCCGCTTTTTTGAATATCCAGACCCGGTGCCTGGCCCTGAAGTGCACCCAGCAAATTGCTTGCAGGCACGCTTTTTAATGCCTCTTCATTAACAGAGGCTATAGAACCTGTAACATCGGCCTTTTTCTGAGAACCATAACCTACTACTACAACTTCGTTCATTGTAGAGACCTTTTTCTTTAACGTTACATTTATTTGAGTTTGGTTGTTAACAGCTATTTCAAGCGGTTCGAAACCGATAGCTGTAAACACAAGGGTTTCGTTTCCATCGGGCAGTTTTATCGTATAAGTTCCGTTAAGGCTGGTAACTGTTCCACCGGTTGACCCTTTTACGGCAACTGTAACGCCGGGTACCGGTTGCCCTTCCGTGTCTTTAACCATACCATTAACGGTAATTGCTGTAACCCTAATTGGCACAACTGCAGGTTTTTTCTGAACAACTACCGTTTTCTGGTAAATGACATAAGTAAGTGGTATATTGGCAAAAATCTCGTCAAGCGCATCTTTAAGCTGGACCTTTTTTAAATACAAGGTCACCGGCTTTGCCTCGCTTAGCATCTCGGTGTTGTATATAAAGTTGTAACCGGTTTGTTGCTTCAACTTATCAAACACTTGTGTAATGGAGGCGTTTTTAACTGAAATACTAATAACCTGGGCGAAGGTTGCCGCGCTGGCCTGCAAAAAACAGGCGGTAACAATAATAACCACGAGCTTCACGATACGACTGAGTTTTAAAAGCACGCAGGAGGGTATCCTGCATGGAAATGCATGGAGAAATTTATACATTTGGTTAATAAGTTAATTCGTAATTGATTGTTGGTACGATTGATGGGATTGCTTACGCCTAACGGCAGATTACCGGGAGCGGGCCAACGCTCCTGGTTTTCGTTTATGCAGTAATCCACTTTAGGTGCAGAGTAAAAATTACGGCATAACAGTTATCCTCCTTCCGTCTACTTTAAAATGAACGGTTCCCGTTAATTCGAGGGTTTTCAACAGGTATGAAATATCATTGAATTTAGATACCGATCCACCAAAATTCTGTTTACCAAGCTGCCCTTCATATTCAATATCCACATCATACCACCTGGAAACGTTTCGCATAATGGTTTTTATGTTTTCATTATCAAACGTAAACAGACCGTTCTTCCAGGAGATAACGTCATTAACTTTTACTTCGCGGACTTTGAATGCACGCGCCCCAGGTCGTATCTGTCCTTGTTCTCCCGGGGTCAGCATTACTTCCGCACTATCTTTCTGCAACCTTACCGAACCCTCCAAAAGCGTTGTTTGAACAGCGTTTTCATCTGGGTAGGCCATTACATTGAAATGTGTTCCTAAAACTTTTACGTTCACCCCATTGGCTAATACTCTAAATGGCATGTTTCGATTTTTTGCAACTTCAAAGTATGCCTCTCCTGTTAGCTCAACCATTCTTTCCCGGCCAGAAAAGGTGGTAGGGAATTTTAAAGATGAAGCGGCATTCAACCATACAGATGTTCCGTCAGCAAGCGTTAGTTGATATTGACCTCCCCGGGGTGTTGCTATGGTGTTATAGGCCGTTATGTTTTGGCCTTCTGGAACGGCTCCTTTGTTATAAACCAGTTTTCCGTTGGCCAGCTTCGTTACGTCCGCGCCCCCTTCTTTTGATAGATGGCCGTTACCCGATCCGTCCAGGTCAATCATGTTTCCGTTTGCTTGTATAAGAATGGCTTTGTTTCTTCCTGGCAGTATGGGCGCTTTTTCATCCTTTACTTTGGTGAAATGATCCTTTACATCTACTGCACGCCCGTTCCATCGATGATAGAAAAATATACCTGTCGAAATAAAGGCAAGGATGGCGGCTGCAAAAGCCATTTTGCGAAATAACGAACGAGCCTCCTTTCTAGGCGAAGGTAATTTTGCCCGGAGTTCGCTTAAAAGCTGATTTCTTAATTGCTGCTTATCGCCCATCTCCGGTAGCCATGGCCTTTCTTCCAACTCAAAATCATCCTGATATTTTTCGAGCAATCGTAAATCTTCAGTGGTGCATTGTTCTGTCTGGCACTTTTCATAAAGCGCTACAAATTCCTCTTTAGTCATGAAAACTGTCGGTTAAGACAATAACTGGCAAAAATTAAATTTCAATTGGTTTTAATAATATAGAGACTTTTTCACCTACCGAACTCATACGATTAAAAAAATTTAAGTAAAAAGGTGTTCTGCATGATAGCTGATAGGCTATTTCCACTGATTAATAAGCCTAAGGTGGGGATCGTTTGCTTCCTACAAACAGCGCTATAGGTATATCAATTGCAATACCTGCGGTTAAATTTATGTATCCGCATCTTTAATTTGAAGATAATTAATTCTAATTTTATGGAACCGATTATATGCCTTATAAAAATTTTACTGATGCTGCTTTATGGTTAGCCATTAAAGCAGGTAGTGTTTCTGCTTTTGAATCGCTGGTCGATAAGTATTGGCAGGCTGTTTATACAACTGCTTTTTCCTTTCTGCATGACAGGGACGTGGCTATGGAAATAACCAACGATACCTTTTTTAATATTTGGCAGAAAAGGGAAGTTATAGATATCGCTTCATTTAAAAATTACTTAACCACCAGTGCCCGTTACCATGTGTACAAGGTGCTCAAGGCAAAACAATCACTTAAGTTAGCCTATGTTGCAGATTATGAAAAGCTATCTTCCAGCATCGTAGTAACAAATACAGGTGAAGAGAAAATACGATATTTGAATTTGCAAAGCGAGATTGAGGCGTTGCTAACATCGTTACCCGCACGATGCCGGGAGATTTTCCTGCTAAGCCGGCTTGGCAATCTAACTAATACAGAAATTGCTGAAAAACTGGCTATTTCGAAAAGAACGGTTGAAAACCAGATATCGATTGCCCAAAAATTTATCCAACAAAATTCTAAGAATATTGCGCTTGGAATCCTCATCGCATTTTTGCTGCAATAAACGTTTACTTCAACTTAACCCATCGTTTCGTAAACATTCAACTCTCTTCAACGATATATAATATCTCCTAAGTCTTATATTTCTTTTACGCTCGTGTGAGTTCAGGATGGCAATTGTGCTCTTATAGTACATAAGCCAATTGCTAAATTCTGAATGAAAACAATTTTATGGTGTATGCTAACCTATATTGCAACCTGTGGTATAGCATTAGCACAAGGAAGTGCCTCGCTCGTATCACATTCATCCGAAAACTCAGTTTTTTTGAGGTCTCAGAAATCCCACCGAGGCGCTTATTCGTGGCAAATGGTAAAGGCTGCCGACGCTCAGGCAGGTGGGGAAATCATCTCTACATCCAATTACAATACCGCACGCTGGACCAACGCTATTGTACCGGGCACGGTACTCAATAGTTTAGTTGCCAATAAAGTATATCCCGAACCTTATTTTAGTGATAACAACCGGAAAACAAATAAACTCATTCCCGACATTTCTGACGTTGGGAGGGCGTTTTATCATTATTGGTTCAGAACCGGGTTTGGCATCCCCGCTAGGTTCAAAGGAAAGCGGTTGTGGTTGAAATTTCATGGAATAAATTACCGTTGCGCCATTTGGTTAAATGGCCAGCGTTTGGGGCAGATGGCCGGTATGTTCAATGATCAAAGTTTTGACATTACCCGGATAGCTGAATGGAATGGCCATAACATTTTAGCAGTAGATGTTCAGCCGGTTGACAATCCGGGTACTACATTCAAGCCCGGTAAAAACAAGACAGGCGCCGTTGGTGAAAATCATAATGGGGGAGATGGTGAAATTGGAAAAGACGTAACCATGCTAATGAGCGTTGGCTGGGATTTTACAGCGCATGATGGCATACGTGACCGTAATACGGGTATTTGGCGCGATGTGGAATTATATGCAACAGGCGACGTGGTACTGGAAAATGCGTTTGTGAAAACCAAGCTTCCGTTGCCGGATACGTCATCTGCAAGTGAAACGGTTACTGTAGAAATAAAAAACGCATCCGCCAAAAAACAGACAGGAACGGTGTCTGGCGTTATTATTGAAACAGGAAAGCGCTTTAATAAAGCCATAACACTTTTACCCAATGAAACAAAAACTGTTCAGTTCTCGCCGGCTGAATACGCTGCCCTGAAGATTGCTAAACCTAAGCTTTGGTGGCCGGTTAATAAAGGAAATCAGCCACTGTATACTTTATCGCTTCGGTTCATCAGCGCCCAAAATAAGGTTTCACACAATTTGGTTTCCAAGTTTGGTATACGCGAGGTTCAGACCGATCAGAACACGCCCGACAAGTCGAGAAGGTTTCTGGTCAACGGCGTTCCCGTTTTTATAAGGGGCACAAACTGGATTCCGGAGGCTATGCTCAGAAACAGCGAATACCGTACGCAAGCCGAGCTGCGCTATACCCGGCAGGCCGGCCTGAATTTGATAAGACTATGGGGCGGCGGCATAGCAGAGTCCGATTATTTTTATCAGTTGTGTGATACATATGGGATTCTGGTCTGGACTGAATTCTGGGTTACTGCGGACACTAAGCTTCCGTCAGATACTGCAATGTATTTTAAAAACTTGACCAGTACCGTTAAGCGTATCCGAAATCATGCTTCGGTGGCCTATTATGTAGGTGCAAATGAAGGCAAGGAGGTTCCCGGCGCTGGCGTATTAATCAGCAAGCTTGACCCCACTCATGGCTATCAGGAACAATCAGAGTGCTGCGGTGTACATGACGGAAGTCCGTATAAGTATGAAAATCCAATGCAGTATTATGAAAATACGGCATCGCCCCGGGGCAGCCGCGTTGACGGGTTCAATCCCGAGTATGGTACACTCTCTACACCTGTACTTTCCTCTTTACAGCGCATGATGCCCGAGAAAGACCTGTGGCCCATCAACGATACCGTTTGGAACTACCTGGATGGCAATGGTTTTCATGGCGTAACTGGAAAATTTAGACAGGCTGTCAATAATTATGGCGAAGCATCATCAATTAAAGATTATGCACAAAAAGCGCAGTTGGTTGGTGCAATGAATTTCAGAGCAATATGGGAGGCGTGGAATTATAACAAATTTGGTTTTGGCGATCGATGGGCATCCGGGTTCTTGTTCTGGTATCATAACAGTGCGTTACCACAAACCGCTTCACGAATGTATGATTGGTACCTGGAGCCCACAGCCGCATTATACTATTCTCAAAATGGGTTAGCCCCGCTACACCCGCAGTTCGATTATTTAAAGAATACGGTATCTGTATACAACGATTATCGCAGGTCTTTTGCCGGTTACCGGGTCGAAGCAACCGTCTATGATTTCAACAGTAAGCCGGTTTGGTCTACCTCTTCGTCAATTAACATTCCTGCGGATGGGGTGGTAAAAGATGCCATTCAGGTTTCATTCCCTCAAGACATCACCAAAGTGCATTTCATTAAGTTAAAGTTGCTCGACAAAAGCGGTAAGCTGGTAAATGATGCTTTTTACTGGCGCTCTACTGACACTTATAAAGGAGCCTGGACGATGACCGGACCGGCCGTTTCGGGCTTTCAAGATATTAACAACCTGCCTGAAACGGATCTAAATGTTTCTGCAAAGAAGCAATTTATCGGCCGAAAACCAATCTTAAAGGTCGTGGTGCGCAATTCTTCTGAAAACTTATCTTTTTTTACACAGCTAAGAGTTCAGGACCGCCAAGGAAACAGTTATCCGCCCACCTACTTTTCAAACAATTTCTTTTCGTTACTTCCCGGCGAAGTAAAGCAAATCAATGTTGAAATTCCACTGATAGCAAGTAAAAGCGACCTCGTATTGGTTACCTCCGCACTTAACTCCAAAGAATACGTTACAGCAATCAAAAATTAAAGCAAGCCAGATATGATACATATAAAATTACAACATAGCTTATTTGTTCTATTGCTTACCTTGTTGGTTGGCGAACGTTCTTCCGCGCAAACTAAGAATGTATTGCCAGATTGGGCAATTGGTGGCTTTGTAAGACCTAAAGGCGTTAATCCCATCATTTCGCCCGATACTAATTCTGTATTTCTTGATCCAATGTCGAATACCAGAACGAAATGGGAAGATAACGATACGTTCAATCCTGCTGCAGTGGTTAAAGATGGAAAGGTGGTTGTTCTTTACCGCTCAGAAGATAAAAGTGGTATCAAAATCAGTACCCGTACCTCACGTTTAGGATATGCGGTTAGTAAGAACGGCCTTGAATTTAAACGAAGCGGCAAGCCCGTTCTGTATCCAGACAATGATGATCAGAAGGAATTTGAGTGGCCAGGTGGATGTGAAGACCCACGGGTAGCGGTTACGAAAGATGGTACTTACCTGGTTATTTACACCCAATGGAACCGCAAAGTGCCTCGGTTAGGCGCCGCTACTTCTAAAGATCTTATTCATTGGAAAAAGCATGGGCCGATATTTCAGGACGCGTTTAATGGTGAATTCATGAACATACCAACCAAATCAGCATCTATTGTAACGCAGGTTAAAAATGATAAGCAAACCATCATGCAAATCAATGGCAAGTACTTTATGTACTGGGGGGAAAGAAATGTTTATGCAGCAACGTCAGTAAATCTTGTTGACTGGACACCGTTGGTAGATGCTGAAGGGAAATTATTAAAACTGGCATCGCCGCGAAACGGGTTTTTTGATAGTGATTTTACAGAATGTGGTCCGCCGGCGATTATGACAGAAAAGGGCGTAGTGCTGCTTTATAATGGTAGAAACAGCAATGGCACTCGTGGTGATAAAAGATTTGGTGGGGGGGCTTATTCTGCAGGTCAGCTGTTATTTGATAAAAATGATCTGACAAAAATGATTGGACGCTTGGATGTGCCATTTTTTCGGCCTATGGAGGCATTTGAAAGGAAGGGACAATATTCCAGTGGCACAGTATTTATTGAAGGTATGGTGTGGTTTAAGCATAAATGGTTTCTTTACTATGGCTGTGCCGATTCAAGGGTTGGTGTTGCTGTTCACGATCCCAAAAAAAGAACTGCACCGGATCCAATTGAGGATTGAATAAAATAAATTATTCCATCTTTTCCGTGGAATAGGCAAATATCGTTAAATCATCCTTCAAACCCGCCTTAAATGATAGGAGAGGGCTAGGGTTCAAGCTTGTCGGGAGGCTGGTATTAGATCCAAAAGGTAGCGTTGTATTTAAGTTTGCTTAATTTCATCTTCTATCAGATAATCAGGATTATAAACTACGTGCTGCTTGTTGAATATTGAATTTAGATTATAAGAATCAGGTATAAAAACGAAAAAAAGGCTTTAGGCAATTTAAAAGCACTGTTGGTTATCTCAGATTCCTTACTGTTTGTGATTTGGACCCAAATCAGAAAAAAGTCGTTTTTTGGAATGGTAATTTAAGGCAATGAGCCTTGCTTTTTTAATTAAATACAGCTACTTTACCAACACGCTACTTCATATCGGCGGCAACAACCTAATCTTTCAAAGTTCAACATGAACAAAGTATTAAGCGCATTCCCTTTACTTATTTTATTTTCGCTGCAGACTTATGCACAAATTACTAATAGTCCCACCTATGTAATTAACGGCAACATTACCGGTATCGATTCAGGAAAAATATACAGCCTCTCGTCCGATAGAAAGGTGATCGACAGTGCTGATATTGTCAAAGGACAATTTTCCATCAGCGGAAAACTTTATTTGCCCGAACAAAAAGTATTCAGGCTCAACCCCGGACAATGGGAATTTGCAGCGTTTGTAGATGCCCCGCGTATCACCTTTGACATAGACACTGCCGGTGCAGAGCATTACTATTTTGCTGGTAAAGATTACCCCTTAATACGTCAAATTAAGGAGACCGGCTCTCCGTTCGCTGATGTTTACGATAGTTATCAAAAGGGAACAGGCTTAGCAGAACTTCTTTATTTCACCAGAAAATTGAGATTAGCCAAAAATGATTCTGTAGCCTATTTTAATGAAAAGGTCGATTCGCTTCGCAAGGCGCTTCCTCCAAAGTTTAAAATTTGGGTTGAAGACTATGTTCGACAACATCCTACATCCATTCCAGCAGTTTATATATTCAAAGAATATTTTCATGAATTAGGTAAAAATTCGTCTGTCTATTTGAGGTCGATTATAAGTCAGTTTTCCGGTCCAGCAAAGTCATCGGTTTATTATGAGTCGCTAATGAGTGAATTGTTACGATTGGAAAACATTCGGGTTGGTAAACCTGCACCTGACTTTACTTTACTAAAAAGAGATAATAATAAATTTAAGCTTTCAACAACACTGGGCTCTGTTGTTATGCTAGATTTCTGGGCAAGTTGGTGCAAGCCTTGTAGGGCTGGCATTCCTGGCTGGAAAAAAGTGTACGCGAAATATCATCAGAAAGGTTTCAATATCATCAGCATAACGGATGACAAAAGTTGGAAGAGCTGGAAAATAGCACTCGATCAAGAGAAAATGCCCTGGACGCAAGTTATCGATGACGCTCCACCGGGAACTTTATCAGGTAGAGTTGGTCAACAATATAACGTACATTCCCTCCCTTATTTTGTGTTAATAGATAAAAAAGGAAACATAATTATAGCCTCTGGTGATGAGCACGCGGTGAAAAAGGAAATTGCAGAAGTTCTTAAGTAAATGATACACCAAGTTGTTTATCCAAGAGAGGCAGGTTCCTTAAGATTGATTGCCAGCATTAATAATTGTAATTATTATACTTAGGTAAACACCCCCTTTACTTTAATATAAAGCAGGCTGGTTTCGGAGGCAGACTTAAATAAAACTTGCTACTTTAGCCTTCTTCATTTTATTCGCTTAGATTATTTGGAAGGTTATGAAACTTGTCACACTCGCAGTTATTCTCAATATTTTCTTTTTTTCGCCTTGTATAAAAGCACAGGAGCGCTCACAGACCAGCTTGGCTACATTCGTTGATCCGTTTATTGGAACGCAAGGCAATGGTAACACGTTTCCGGGAGCAACCTATCCGTTTGGAATGGTGAAATTAGGGCCTGATTGTGACGACTTAAGTACCAATATGGGGTACAAAGAAACAGGCAAGATAAGAGGCTTTAGTCACTTGCATGTTAGTGGTACAGGCGGTGGTCCCAAATATGGAAACATATTAGTCTATCCTTTTGCCGGTGATGTCAAAATAGAGGGATATGGGTCCGATAGAGGCAAGGAAACGGCTACGGCAGGGTATTTCTCTGCTGAATTGAAAGAATCGAATATCCTGGCCGAACTGACTGCTACACCTAAAACCGGGCTTCATCGATATACTTTCAACAAAGCCGGACAAACCGGGATACTGATAGATGCCGGAAGTATATTGGGAAAGCAGGCCTGCTGCCATGAGAATCAGAAGATGTTAGGATCTGAGATCGAAATACGATCGAATACCGAAATAGCCGGATATAACCGCGTTAGTGGAGGGTGGAATATCGGAGAACCGTTTACAGTTTACTTTTATGCGCAGTTTAATACACCAGCCAGTTCTTTTGGCACATGGAAATCAGGCGCCAAGCACCCAGGTAATAAAATGGAGTATGATTCGGGCGAACCTGTAGGCGCATGGTTCTCATTCAACAAGAATGCCCCACAACAGGTAGAGATGCGTGTGGGTATTTCATTCCTAAGCATAGGAAAGGCTAAAGAAAACTGTCAGAAAGAAGCAGCCGGTCTGTCTTTTGATCAGGCAGTGGCACGAGCTAAGGCCGAATGGAATAGCTATTTAGGCCGGATTGAAATAGCAACTACCGATAAAGCCGAAAAGGTGAAGTTTTACACGGCGTTATATCATACCTTGATGCAGCCAACAGATAAAACAGGGGAGAACCCTTTGTGGAAAAGTGACGCGCCCTATTTTGACGACTTCTATTGCATTTGGGATACCTACCGTACCAGCCACCCATTAATTACCCTTATTGCTCCTGAAAAAGAGTCGCAGATTGTAAATTCTTTAATCAATACCTACAAAAATGAAGGTTACCTGCCGGATGGAAGATCGGGTAACAGTAACGGCCGTACGCAGGGCGGAAGTAATGCAGATATGGTTTTGGCCGAAGCTGTCTTAAAAGATTTGAAAGGAATTAATTATGCAGATGCCTTTGAAGCTATGCTGAAAGATGCAGAAGTGCCCCCGGGGGGCGATGAGCGTAAAGAAGGGCGGGGAGGTCTGTCAGATTATAATACTATAGGCTATGTATCAACAGATTATGAGCGTGCCGGTACACGGACGGTTGAATACGCTGCCAACGACTGGGCGATAGCTCAAACTGCACTTAAATTGGGAAGAAATGAGGATTATAAAAAATATGCCAAACGAGCCGGCAACTGGGAGAACTTATGGAAACCGATTGATTCGGAAGGCGCAAGAGGATTTATCATGCCTCGAAAAGCTGATGGAACATGGGATGAAACCTTCCGCAACCGAACATGGCAGTATTATCTCGATTTTGTACCAAGCCAAATAGGCATCATCCCCTACAAGCAACTATCTGGTAAATATTTAGATAATAAGAATTTTACCGTGCTCTCTGCCGGAAACTGGTCCGATTTCTTTTATGAAAGCCATTCTTGGGAATATTCATTTTACGTACCACATGATGTGAGCCGGCTTATCGAAAAGTCCGGAGGAAAGGAAGCGTTCGTTAATCGACTGGATACTTTTTTCGTAAAAAACTACTATAACATTGCTAACGAACCCGGATTTCTGACCCCTCACTTGTATATCTATGCCGGGCAACACCACAAAACCGTACTCCTGTTAAACAAACTATTGAAAAAGTATTACTCGGAAAAAGCTGACGGCCTTCCGGGAAACGATGATTCCGGAGCCATGTCGTCTTGGTATGTGTTCAACAAAACCGGAATTTTCCCTAACGCAGGTCAAGATGTCTATCTAATCACGGCTCCCGGGTTTAAAAAAGTTAGCTTTTCCTTGGATAGCAAAACGAAACTGGATATAGTTGCAGAAAATTTTTCTCCTCAGGCAACTTTCATAAAGTCTGCCGAATTAAATGGTAAACGATGGAATAAGGCTTGGTTTAAGCATGCTGATATCAAGAAAGGTGGTGTTTTGAAGTTGGTTATGAGCGACAAGCCCTCTGATTGGGGTACAAAAGATCTCCCGCCTTCTCGCTCTGATGTTAGTCAATAATGAACAGGTTAGTTAACATACTCATGTTACTCGGTCAGCTATTTGATAAAAAGTTGATATGCATTAATTAAATATAGTCACGATTCAATCTTACAGATACAAGTAAGTAAATAATGTAAGGAGATTAAATCATGACTATTTTCAGCTTAACCGTAAACGTATTGGTATATCAATCAGGTTTTGAATATTCCCAATCGTTATTCTTCAGTGAGGTATGTTATTTTTGGTTATGATTCGTTTTAAACATTTACAACAATCTTTCCTATGGTGTTGCCCTGTTCAAGCAGGATATGTGCCTCACGAATATTATCTTCGCTTAAACCGGTAAGTGTTTGTTTGATAGGCGATTTGACTTTGCCTTCAATTACAAATTCGATCAATTCCCGAAGTATATCTCCCTGGCTTTCCTGATCTACCCCGAAAAGCGACTTGGAAAAAACCATCTCCAGGAGAACCGTCACAGATTTGTTCATCAACTGCGAAAGATCTATTCCGTTAACGCCCTCGATTGTCGCAAGATAGCCATATGGTCTGATCACCTCCGGCAGCCAGGATATCGCGCTTTTTAGCCCATTGACGGCAAAGACAAAATCAACCTGGTTAATTCCTTCGTCTTTCAGTTGCTTTACCACATCAGCATGGTGATCGATAATAATATCTGCTCCAAGTTCTTTCACCCAGTTTTGAGAGTCGGGTTTGGAAGCCGTTGCGATTACGGTTACGTCTGTCTTTGCTTTTAATAGCTGTATGGCCATTGAGCCAACACCTCCAGCGGCACCCAAAACTAAAACGGTCTTAACATCAGGGGGTAGGGCATTGTTAAAGCGGAATAAAGATTGATAAGCAGTCATCGTTGCTACCGGAGCTGCCGCTGCGTGGTCAAAAGGCGCAAAGTCAGGTATCTTCGCTACGGATCGGTAATCTGCTGCTACAAACTCGGCATAAGCCCCTTGTCTTGTCGTATCGCCTAAACCGAACACACGGTCGCCTGTGTTGAACCCTGTTACTTTCGTTCCTACTTGTTCTACCATACCGCTAAATTCATATCCCAAAATACGGTACTCACCTTCAGGGGCGTCTAAAACCCTTCTAAAAAAGGCCTCGCCCGGATTGACCCCGAATGCTTTGACACGGACTAAAATGTCTGTTTCTCTGATCTCCGGGTCCGCAACTTCTTCTAACCTGATTCCAAAGTCATTCAGGGTATTTTTTTGACGATAAACTAATGCTTTCATGATTATAATTAAGTAGGGTAGTTGACTAAGTTCAGTTCGGAAAGGCTGTTCCAATACCGTTTGCCCGATCCATCTGTTCCAAATTGCCGGTCAACCACATGTGTTACTTTTAATTTTTACTTGATAAAATTGAAGCGAAGTGGCCGGAAGGGCAAATTCTCAGCCACTTCATTTAGGTACCGGGCAATGTTCTAAGCCAAAGTTGATTCTACGTACTCCCTGAAAGTTTTGGTCTTTCTACCTAATAGCCGCTCTAAATCGCCTGATTGATGCTCGAATTCGTTTCCTTCGATTGCCAAAACCCAACTCGTTATAAATTCGGCTACATGACGGGGAGCTCCTTTTGCAACTATCCCATCAATATATTCTTCTGATGTAATGGTGGTAAAAGGTACAGGTTGGCCTTTTACTTCTGCGAGAATTTTGGCAATGTCAGCAAACGAAATTAGATTGCTGCCGCCCAATGAATAGGTTTTATTTTCGTGTCCCGGCGTAGAGAGTATTTCAGCGTGCGCTTCTGCCAATTCATCCCTGGTTGCTGGTGCCATTTTTCCGTTATTTGCCGGAACTTTTATCCCATTTTCATACGAATTGGGATCCAAGAAGAAGGATAAAGCGTCTGTGAAAGGCGGGTGGTATACAATGGTGTAGGTAAGCCCTGAAGATTTAAGTACTTGTTCCGTATAAAGGTCTGACTCGGTAACTTCGGGCATAATGCGTTGGGAACCTTCTTTGCGCATAATTGCCATATACACCACGTGCTTAACACCAGCCTGGCGTGCGGCCGTGATCGCATTATAATGTTGGGTAGATCGGTCGGTGAAAGCGACTGTACTTGTCAGCATTATTTTGTCAATACCCTCAAAGGCACGCACTAACGAATCATAATCAAAATAATCACCAAAACGCACTTCAATCCCCCTGGCAGCCAAGTCTTCCATTGGTTCTTTTTTCCGCGAAAGCCCGATAATTTGGTTAGCGGGAATCCCTTTCTTTAACAAATGTTCAACGGTAGCTTTTCCGATCAAACCGGTAACTCCTGTTACAAGGACTTTTTTACCTTGTAATTCTTTTGAATAGTCTGTCATCTTTTCTTTTATACTAAAATGATTAAATTTGCTTTTACTTTGCAAGTGCAAATATGTATTATTGATTGCAGTTTGCAAGCACAAATCTATATAACTACTTTTAATTTGCAAGTAATAAAATTAAAAAAATTATGAAATCAACTGAAAAGCGCTCCGATTGTCCTATTAGTTCATCACTGGATATTTTCGGAGATAGATGGTCGCTGTTGATTGTAAGAGATCTGATGCTTCATAAAACGCGTACTTACGGAGATTTTGCAAAGTCGGCAGAAAAGATAGCAACGAATATTCTAGCGAACAGATTACAGGTACTGGAGGATAATGGCATAATCATAAAATTACCCTATCCGGATAATAAGGTGAAGGGGCTCTATCAGTTGAGCCAAAAAGGGGTTGATTTAATACCTGCTTTGATTGAAATAGCCCTTTGGGGTGACAGATATGTATCCAATACAGAAGAATCTTCGCCTTTCCTGAAAGAAGTGAAAAAGAACAAGACGAAATTTCTGAAAAACATTATGGATAAGCTATCGGCAAACGATGATGCCCCCAATTAAATCGGGATCTATCAAGCGGAAAGAAGCTATCTGATTTTTGTTTGACTGCCTCTTCCGTTTGGTAGTTACATTAAGTCCTTTCTGTATGAAGCCATCAAGACTTTCATCCATGTGAGGGATTAGAATTGTTATACACGGCTGTCCAGCCTACCTGCAGTTGTTCAACTGCAACAACCTATTGATCTGCATTTGCTGCCATTCCAGTTTAACCAGCGAAACGTTTTGCCTCAGGATATGCATTACCGGTTTGGGTTTTAAGTTACTTTGTTGAAGCGAATCAACAACCAATAAGGAAGCATTTAAAAACTTTTGCTAAACCGGTTTAATTTCTTTATATTTCTCCCGTAAATTATAACCTGATGAGATTTTGTTCTATAATACTGCTATTCCTATACGGTTTAGGTTCGGCTAAGTATGCTTGTGCGCAAACTAAAAATTCAAAAGCTTCACAAAGACAATGGAACTCACAATGGATTGCTGCATCTGGCGATAACGGAAACAGTTACGGTGTTTTTTACTTCCGCAAAAGCATTGATTTAGCTGCTAAACCGTCAACATTTACGGTGAATGTTTCGGCCGATAACCGGTATAAACTATATGTTAATGGCACGTTGGTATCATTGGGGCCTGCGCGTGGCGATACCTATTATTGGAACTATGAAACAGTTGATTTGGCACCATACCTATCGGCGGGAAAAAATACTGTGGCTGCGCTTGTTTGGAACGAGGCCGAATATCGCCCGGAGGCACAAATTAGCGTACGTACCGGGTTTATCATGCAGGGCAGTTCCGAAAAAGAAGAGATTCTAAACACCAACGCCACCTGGAAGGGGATACGTGATGCAGGCCATCAACCAATTCCGGGTTATTTTTTCGCTGCTACCAAAGGGGAAATGGTAAACATGAATCAAGCAGTTAAAGGCGACTGGACAGCCACCGGTTACAACGACAGCCAATGGCCCAAAGCTACAACACTGCTTGACGGAAAGCTTAAAGGCACAGCCTGGGGAATAGATTGGGCTTTAGTGCCCTCTACACTACCGGCACGAGAAATGACATATCAACGCCTGCTTAAATTGCGCAGCGCAGTTGGTGTTGATGTGCCGCCCGCCTTTCCGGCAGAAAAAGCACCGATTACCATTCCGGCCCATACTACTGCTATGGTGCTGCTCGATCAAACTTTTGAAACCAATGCTTATGTTACGTTAAACTTTAGCGGGGGTAAAGATGCCGGTATATCACTCGGCTACGCCGAATCATTTTACGAAAAGGGGAGCAAAGGCGTTATAAAAGGTAACCGGAACTATGTTGAGGGCAAAGAGTTTGTGGGACGAACAGACAGCCTGATTGGAGATGGGAGCAAGGGACAATCTTTCACCACTTTAAACTTTCGAACCTTTCGTTACCTGAGACTGTTTGTGCAAACTAAAAAAGATCCACTGGTTATTGACGACCTGTATGGCACTTTTACAGGTTATCCTTTTAAACGGACGGCAATAATTAATACCGACAATACCGAAATAAAGCAAATGTTGGACATTGGCTGGCGTACCGCAAGGCTTAATGCGTGGGAAACGTACACCGATTGCCCGTATTACGAGCAATTACAATACATTGGCGATACGCGCATACAGGCCATGGTATCTTACTACAATACCAGTGATGACCTGTTGGCACGCAATGCTATCACTCAAATAGATCATTCTCGCCTACCTGAAGGCATAACTAAAAGTTGTTATCCTACCAAGGGTACCCAAATCATATCTCCGTTCTCTTTGTGGTACATTGGCATGGTGCACGATTATTGGATGTACCGTGGCAATAATTATTTTATTAAAGAAAAGCTACATGGTGTAAGAGGCATCCTGGATTTTTTCAGCAAGTACCAACAGTCAGATGGTTCACTAAAAAATACCCCATACTGGGCCTTTGTTGACTGGGCCGGCAACATGGCAGGCGGTGTTAATGGCAGAGACGGGTGCGCCGCTATTTACGATTTGCAGCTGCTATGGGCATACCAGTGGGTAGCTCAAATGGAAGCCAGTATTGGTTTGCAGGAGTATGCCAGTTTGTATGATAAAAAAGCTGCGCAGCTAAAAGCTACAATCAAGTATAAATACTGGAATCCGGCTAAAAAGCTGTATGCCGATACAAAGGAAAAAACAGGTTATTCACAGCATACCAACTCGCTGGCTATACTTACCGGTATGGTAAGCGCAGCCGATATGCCGGCTGTAGCAACTGGCTTGCTAAACGATAAAAGTTTAACCCAATGCTCGGTTTACTTTAAATATTATCTGAACCAGGCACTGGTTAAAGCCGGTTTGGGCAACAATTATATGAACTGGCTGGGCATTTACCGTGAAAACATGACTATGGGGCTTACAACTTGGGCCGAATATTCCGATATCAATACTTCCCGGTCCGATTGCCATGCCTGGGGCGCAAGTCCTAATATCGAATTTTTCAGAACCGTTTTGGGTATAGATAGCTATGCGCCCGGTTTTAGTAAAATTAAAATTGAACCTCATTTGGGCGCATTAAAAACGATCAGCGGAGAAATACCTCATCCAAACGGTAAAGTTGTCGTTGCTTACGCTTTACAAAGCGGAAAGTGGAATATCAGTATCCGCCTTCCGCAAAAAGCTACAGGCATATTTGTATGGAAGGCAAAGCAATATCCATTACATGCGGGCAACAATTCTTTAGTGATTTAAACACATATATAGTAAGACGCCAGGTAGTGTTATAACTGAATTGTTAGTCGTGTATTTTCATTCCCAATAAAATTAAAGTATTTGTTTTTGCTAAACCGGTTTAAATTATATTTTTGCGATGTAAACCTGAGTATCTTACTTACGTCTTTTAATTCCCGTTGAGCTTTTATATGCGGTGCAGGCTGTTTGTATTTTATGTGAATGTTTCTTTTGTTCTGTTCAGCAGCAGGCTGTATGCACAAAATACAGGTCTGGTTCAATACGTAAACACCCGACAGGGAACCAATTCCGATTTTGCGTTATCGCGCGGTAATACTTACCCGTTGGTGGCGCTATCCTTCGGGATAAACAGTTGGGCGCCGCAAACAGACGTTAACAGCCATCAGGAATCACTAATTTTAATTGTTTATCAAGTAGCCTAATTACTATATGCATTCATTCTTAATTAAACGTATCATTTGCGGCACTATAATACTGTTATATTCCGGAGCTATTTGTGCACAAAAACTACCTGCGCCCGTTAATTATGCAGCCAAGGTAAATACATTGATCGGAACCAAAGGTAAGGGTGCCAACGCTAATGAATCTTACTTGGAAGCGGGTTATACTTTTCCTGGCGCTATGTACCCTTTTGGCATGGTGCAATTTACGCCTACCTTTTTTGCGGCCAACAAAGGTTTTGTGGTTAACCAGCTTAGCGGGGCAGGGTGCGAACACATGGGTAACTTTCCTACGCTGCCGCTTACCGGCGATTTAAATACATCACCTAATGATATGACAGGTATGCAGCCGGGGTACCACATTGAAAATGCCTCAGCTGGCAATTATAGGTTGAGCCTGAAAAACGGTGTCCGCTGCGAACTCAGTGTAACTAAAAGAACCGGTATGGCGCGCTACACCTACCCGGCAGCCGAAAACACGGCAACCGTTATCATCGGTTCTGGTGTTAACGCTACGCAAATTACCAATGCGCATATCCAGTTTACCGATTCAACTTCTTGCGAAGGTTATGCCGATGGCGGGTCATTCTGCGGCATTCGTACCAATTACAAAGTTTATTTTGTAGCACGTTTTAACCATAAGCCGATTACTAAAGGTACCTGGTCTGGCGAGCAACTGAACACAGGCGCTACAAGTGCCGATGGACCGCATTCCGGTGCTTTTTTTACTTTCGATGTCAGTAAGCAAAAAACGCTCGTTTACAAATTTGCCATTTCTTATGTTTCCTTAGCCAATGCCAAGGCTAACCTAAAGGCCGAGAGTCCGGACTGGAACTTTGATGGCGTGAGACAGCAGGCAGTGGCTGCCTGGAATAAATACCTTGGCAAAATCGAGGCTTCGGGTGCCGGTGCCGATCAAACCACGCAGTTTTACACGCATTTGTACCATGCTTTGGCACATCCCAATATATCTAACGATAGCAATGGCGAATATATGGGCGCCGATAGCGTGGTGCACCAAGCCAAAGGTTATGATAATTATACCTCATTTAGCAACTGGGATACTTACCGTACACAAATACCCCTTATGAGCCTGCTGGCACCAAAAGAAACCGGTGATGTCATGACATCTACCCTCCGTTTTGCCGGGCAATCGGGCGGTGGACTACCGCGCTGGGTGCTGGCGCACGTAGAAACGGGTATTATGCAGGGCGATCCTACCAGTATTGTTATTGCCAATGCTTATGGTTTTGGCGTACGTAACTTTGACGCCAGGGCGGCTCTGGCCATTATGCGCAAGGGTGCTGATGAGCCAGGTACCCGTTCACAAAAAGAACTGACGAGGCCTTACTTAGATCAATACCTAACCAAAGGCTATGCACCAGCATCCATGAGTTTGGAATATAACTCTGCTGATTTTGCCATTGGGCAAATGGGGTTGCAAGCCACAGGCAATAAAACTGTGTATAAACCTTATATTCAAAGGGCTCAATACTGGAAAAACTTGTACAACCCTGAAAGGGGCTGGCTGCAATCGCGCCGGGCGGATGGCGGCTGGAAAAATTATGACGAAGACTGGCGCGAAGCAAGCTATAAAAACTATTTCTGGATGGTGCCTTTTAACCTTAAAGGCCTGATAGATACCATTGGCGGTAAACAGGCGGCAGAGCGCCGGTTGGATGAGTTCTTTTCAAAGTTAAATGCCAGTTACAACCAGGAATGGTATGCTGCCGGTAATGAGCCGGATTTTGAGGTGCCCTGGATATACAACTGGACAAGTGCGCCTTACAAAACGCAGGCTGTAATCCGTCGTATTATAGCCGAGCAATATACTAACCGGAAGAACGGTTTGCCTGGAAATGATGATTTAGGCGCGATGGGTGCCTGGTACGTTTTTGCCAACATCGGGCTTTATCCCATGATTCCGGGCGTTGGTGGATTTTCGGTGAACAGCCCGTCGTTTACAAATATCAAAATTCATTTGCCGGGTAATCGTGTGCTAACCATCACCGGCGGATCAGCAACAAAGCCATATATCAACAAGCTTTCTTTCAATAGTAAAACGTTAAATACCACCTGGCTGCCTTACAGCTTAATTAAAAATGGCGGCACGCTCAAGTTTGAATTGTCATCCAAACCCAACAAAGCCTGGGGTACGCAAATAGGTCCTCCATCTTATAATTGATATGGGGAAGAACAGATACAGCGGCATATTTGCTGCAATTTTATTGAGTCTGGTAATGGGACGGGCGCTTGCCCAAAGCAAGCCTGATAAGCTACCGGCCTGGGCAATGGGGCCGTTTATACGTCCGGCAGAGGTAAATTCTGTTATCAGCCCGGATTCGGCTACCGTGTTTCCAGACCCGATGCACAAGCAAGCCGTACAATGGGAAGCTAACGACACTTTTAACCCGGCTGCTGCTGTATATAACCATAAGATTTACTTATTGTACCGCGCCGAAGACCGCTCGGGTAAGGGCATCAGTCAGCGTACATCCCGCCTGGGCCTGGCCGAGAGCCGGGATGGTTTGCATATGAAAAAAAGGCCGCAGCCGGTGCTTTTCCCTGCCGATGATGCTCAGAAGGAGTTTGAGTGGACCGGTGGTTGCGAAGACCCGCGCGTAGCGGTAACTGAAAGCGGTACCTATGTGGTACTGTACACGCAGTGGAACCACAAACTACCGCGGCTTGCAGCAGCTACATCAACCGATTTAGTGCATTGGCATAAGCATGGGCCTGTTTTTCAAAAAGCTTATGGCGGTCGTTTTTTTGACAGGGCAAGTAAATCGGCGTCTATAATAACCCGGTTGGCCAGTGGCCGGCAGGTAATAACCAAACTGAACGGGAAGTATTGGATGTACTGGGGCGAAGAAAATGTATATGCGGCAACGTCTACCGATTTGGTGAACTGGACACCAGTGGTTGATCAGGATGGTAATCTCAAAAAAATCATATCACCTCGCGATGGCTACTTCGACAGCATTTTTACCGAGTGTGGGCCACCTGCAATTCTAACGGATGCCGGTATTGTGTTAATTTACAACGGCAAAAACAGCAGCCAGAACGGCGATAGCCGGTATGCAGCCAACGCTTATTGCGCCGGGCAGGTACTGTTCGATAAGAATGATCCGCTGAAGGTAGTCGGTCGGTTGGATCGGCCTTTTCTGGTTCCTGAAGCCAGTTTTGAGAAAAGCGGCCAGTACCCTGCCGGGACGGTATTTGCGGAGGGTATGGCTTATTTTAACCGCAAATGGTACCTATATTATGGTTGTGCCGACTCGCGTGTGGCAGTAGCCGTTTATGAACCCGGTGCTGATACAAGATAGTGAAGATCAACGTTTATTATATGTATAGCAGCGCTTATTTAAAATATTCCATATTTAAATGCATTAATGTACCCAATACTAACTATTTTACTCACGTAAACCAGTTAACCAACCAAACATTCATGCAGGTAAAAGCTAAGCTTACCGAACGTAAGTATCTTATTGTTTTTGCATTTGTAATCTCCTTGTTCTTTTTGTGGGGCGTGGCCATTACTATTGGTGATGTACTGAACCGTCATTTTCAGAATGTGTTGCAAATATCCAAATCCAGCTCGGGGTTGGTGCAGTTATCAATTTTTGGCGCTTATGCCGTAATGGGTATTCCTGCAGGTCTGTTTATGAAAAGCTTTGGTTACAAACGCGGCGTGCAGTTAGGCTTGTTTTTATATGCTGTTGGGGCTTTCTTATTTGTGCCGGCGGCTAACCAACAATCTTTTACATTTTTTAGGGTTGCCCTGTTTGTTTTGGCTTGTGGTTTGGCTACTCTGGAAACTGTTGCCCATCCTTTTATTGCCGCCCTCGGCGATCAGCGCACCAGCGATCAGCGCATTAACTTTGCGCAATCATTCAACGGGCTGGGTGGTGTAATAGCGCCTTTAATCGGCAGTTACTTTTTACTTCGTACAAGCCAGGAAGGCGCTGCTGAGCTAACTTCTGTAAAATATCTTTATACGGGTATTGGCGTATTGATCGCTTTGGTAGGTATCGCATTTTCATTTGTTACAATACCTGTACTTGCCAACCGCCATGTGGTGGCAACCGACAGTTATGCCAGTGGCGAAACATTTACAACTAATAAAAAGCTGTTTCAGCACAGGCACTTTGTTTTTGCGGTTATTGCACAATTTTTTAATACGGCAGCACAGGGCGGTACCTGGGCTTACTTTATTAATTACGGCCACGAAGTGATGCAGCTGACTGATGAGCGCGCTGCACATTTCTTTTCATTAAGTATTTTTATGATGATGATCGGGCGCTTTCTGGGTACGTTCCTGATGCGTTATATAGCGCCCAGCAGGCTACTTGCCATTTTTGCGTTATGTAATATAGTGATGTGTGTGCTGGTTGCCCAAAAACTGGGCTGGGTATCTTTCGGAGCCTTAATCATGATCAACTTCTTTTTCAGTATTATGTTCCCCACTATATTCAGTCTAGGGTTAAAGAATTTAGGTAACTATACCGAACAGGGATCGTCATACATTGTGATGGGCGTTGTAGGTGCCGCTGTGTTTCCTGTTCTAATGGGACAGATTGCCAATAGTGATGTTGCCCAGGCGTATTACCTGCCCATTATCTGCTATGTGGTAATTCTCCTTTTCGGGCTGAGCTTTAAGAAAGACAAAAGAGGGGACCTTAAGCCATTAATTTCTGAAAGTAATTAAGCAGAAGAAAGCGCCAATAAACAAGCAGGATTTGAGATGAAAGTAAAACCTATATTAAATTGCCGGATCAAAAAGCTAAAGCGCTTTAGTATTTAATGAAATGATAAGGTTTTTTTAATGATATCATTCGTTAATCTAACATTAAGGCTGTTGCCAACGCTGCGCAAAGCTCTGACGGGATTAAACGCAGAGTATTAAATCGCTACCCGCATGTGCGCAAAGTGGTGATTTGTAGCGCACGGTATAATTAAGATTTGAAACAGATAATTAAACACTAACCATTACACATAATGAAATCAAAATTCAAACGATTATTAGCGCTGGCTACCGGATTAGCTACTATGGCAACGGTTAATGCACAGAACATCCCGGCATTTCGTGCCGGCGAACGGGTTGCTTTTTTAGGGAACAGCATTACCGATGGCGGGCATTACCATTCGTATATCTGGCTATACTACATGACCCGTTTTCCAGGTATGCGCATCACTTGCTACAACGTTGGGGTGGGAGGCGATAATGTGAAACAGATGCACGATCGTTTTGAGAACGAAGTGGTTGCTAAAAGCCCAACGATTATGACGCTTACCTGGGGAATGAACGATTCGGGATACTTTGAATGGTTCGGGAAAGATGCCGATCATTACGCCGTATGGGCTGTCGATTCGGCCAAAGCGCGTTATGGCAGATTGGATAAGGATTTAAAGCGGCACCCCGAAATAAAGAAAATATTCATCCTCGGCTCGCCCTATGATGCCACTACCAAAAGCAACAAGCAAAACTACTATCCGGGCAAAATAGCCGCTTTTCAACAGCTGATCGATTTTCAGAAAAATACCGCCCAAACCAACGGCTGGTCATATGTGGATTTTGATCATCCCATGATGGGCATTAACAAACAGTGGCAAACGAAAGACTCGCTGTTTAGCTTAACGCCTAATGATCGTATTCATCCTGATAATGACGGCCACATGGTAATGGCCTACCTGTTTTTAAAAGCACAAGGTTTTGCCGGCAAACCTGTAGCCAATTTTAGTGTAAATGCGTCATCAGGAAAAGTCATCAAAGCCGAGAATTGTACCATCAGCAAAGTTGCAACCACTAATAACGGCGTTCGTTTTGATTACCTGGCCGGGGCTTTGCCTTATCCGTTGGATACTGTGCCACGTGGCCCTTTTCAGCGTAAAACTCAGGCAGAGGGGATGCGCTATGTGCCGTTTATGCAGGAGTTTAATAAAGAGCTGCTCACTATAAAAGGCTTAAAGCCGGGCAACTACAAGCTGTTGATGGATGGGCAGGACGTTAATGTGTGGAACGAAAAGCAGCTGGATGCAGGTGTAAACCTGGCCGAACAGGTTTATACACCCGAATATCAGCAGGCACTGGCCGTTATGCATCTGAATGAAGAGCGCTGGACTATTGAAAATAAAGCCAGAGGTTATTCTTTTGTTGAGTACAATGTATTAAAGCCTAAAGGATTGCTATATGCCGATAATAAGGCTGCTATGGATGTTGTCGAGAATGAAGCCAAAACTAACCCATTTGTGCGCGGCAACCGGGATACTTACATCAAAGGGCAATATAAAGCTGTACGCGATGGATGGCAGCACGAACAGGATGCGCTTATTGATGCTGTTTATGCGGCCAATCAGCCAAAAGTGCATCGGGTGGAGTTAGTGCGTATGCCGTAAGCACGGATGCAATGGCGTTACTTCGCTGTCTGCAAAAAACTTTATTTTTGATCCGGCAAATAACACATCGGCCAGCCTCGATGAGCATGCCGCATTACTTGTATAATTTATAACCTTCACAAAATAAGAACAGGTTTAAAATAAGAAAAGCGGTTTTTTAAGCCGCTTTTCTTATTTTAATAGTAGTTGTTAGTTATAGTCCCAAAACGGTGAAGGGAACTCTTACGCCCCTTGGGCGGTAGCTATCCGGATCAAACTGTCCGTTTACACATTCGGGTACACAGGGTTTGTAAGTGTTGATGCAATAAGTCATCAAAAACTCACTGTTAGCTGTAAACTGCGGGTGAATTACAGGTGTGTAAAAGAATGGTGTGTGCCCTTGGTTACGGTCGGGAATGTTATAAATTACCTGTTGAGATGTAAATGGTCCGGTTAAGTTGGTGCTTGTGCAGCCATAAATGGCCGTACCCTGGTCGCATTGCAGGTTAAATTGCGTGCTAACCATCACCGCTTTATTATTAACCCAGCTCACGAATACGCCACTTGAAGGCGCACTGCCTATTATTGATGCCGAAGTAGCCGCGCTTACATAAGATGAGCCATTCCAAAAAGTCCATGAACCTGGATTGCTGGTAGGGAATCTGGCCACATAAATATTAACGGCTACACTTGGTGATCCTTGTGGTTTATAGCCGTATACATAAACATAACCATCTGTACGCTTTATCATTCCTACGCCGAAGTTGATACCATTAAGTGCAGGTAACGTAGTGTAAGTTACTGCATTTGTTGATAGGTCCAGTCGGCCAAGTATCTGACCTACGCCAGTAAATCCTAACCCGCCCGACGCTGCTGCTATTTCGTTACAGTATACGTAAGCTGCGCCATTAATTTCTACGCCGGTAGTGGTCCAGTACCAGTGGCTGCTGTTCAGCGGCGTAAATAACGTAGGGCTGCCCAAGTAAGTAAGGGTTGGTGTATTGGCTGGGGCCCAGTTGTGGCTGGCGGGTTGCAGCAATGTGGTGTTGTGGTTGTTAAAAATACAGGGCAGCGTATTATTAGAAGTATTTAGCTGGTTGTAAAACGAGTCGTTATTTAACCACACATCGCGCCCATCGGCCATGCGGATCGAAAAAGCGCCATCAAAGGCATTAGCGCCCGATGTTCGCTTAAAAAAGTTGGTTACTGTGTTGTCTTGATAGGCAGCAACTGCGGTAGTTTGCTTTTTTAATTCTGGATTTTCATCATTTGATGTACTGAGGCTTTTGTTTTTCTGACAGCCCAGCATCAGCAGCATTACAGCTGCTGCACTAATAAAAAGGTGTTTTTTCATAATAAAGGTTTGAATATTGGTTTATAAATAAAAGATACTATATAATAAAGTAAATCGGTTTAGCTAAAGAGTAAATCGAAAAATGGTATAAATGGTCTATCTAAGGCTATAACTGATGAAAACCGCGCAGTAATTTTAAATTAAGAAGTATCTTCTAATAGATATGTAGAGAAAAGGGCTTCCTTATAATTGGTATACAGTAAATATCTTAACAATTATTTGTAATCAAAAATATAATTAAAAATTTTTGCTTGATTATAATAAACCGATTTAGCATAATTGCAAACTATCCAATTATATCTCTTCATCTATGCTGTACAAATGGAAATTCTATGTTTTTCTTGTAGCTGTTCTATGCACATCGCAGCAAACTCACGCGCAAAACCAGTCATATATTTTAAAATGGAAATTAGCGTCGCAAGATGAGGCCTTTGCCAACGCAGTAAAAGTTTCATCTCCCGGATTGAACACCAGTAACTGGATACCTGCTATTGTACCCGGAACAGTATTTCATGCTTATGTTGCCGCCGGCAAAGAACAAAACCCTGATTACGGCGATAATATTTATCGTGTAGATCAGGCAAAATATAACCGGCCATTTTGGTACCGCACCGAATTTACAACGCACCGCTTACCGCACAGCAAAAGGCTATGGCTTAAATTTAATGGTGTCAACAAACGAGCGGAGATTTATATCAACGGCTATCACTTAGGCACCCTGAAAGGACTGATGCAGCGTGGTACATATGATATTACCGATAAATTGCTAATGGGTAAGCCTAACGCTGTAGCTGTATTAGTTATACCGCCACGCCATGACCCGGAGCATAATCACCCCTTGGCCAATTGGGAAAGCCCTACTTACCTTAGCAGTGGCAGTTGGGACTGGATGCCCGCCGTACCTGGCTTAAACAGCGGTATTACCGATACGGTTATTCTAAGTACTACCGGCCCGATAAGCATAGAAGACTCTTATATACATACAGACTTGCCCAACCTTCATATAGCACGTCTTTCAGTAGATGTAAGGTTAAGCAATGCCGGCTCCAAACCGGTTAGCGGTATAATTAAAGTTGAGATCACCCCAGGTAATATAAATTTAATAAGTAAAAGAGTAACAATTGATGCAAAAAGCAGTCGGGTGATAAAGTTAACCCCGGCAGAATACCCGCAGCTAAAGGTGAAAGATCCAAAATTGTGGTGGCCTAATGGCTATGGCGGAAAAGCCGACGGTACGCAGCATTTGTATACTGCGAACATACAATTTGCCGTAAACGGCGCCGAAACTTCTGATGCAGTAACCAAACAATTTGGTATACGCAAAATTGCATCGGATACCACTACACTAAACGGGCCTATGCGCCTTTATATTAATGATGTTCCGGTGTTTGTAAAAGGCGGTAACTGGGGGATGTCAGACTATATGCTAAAAGTTAGAGGTAAGCATTATGATACCCGTATCAGGTTTCATAAAGAAATGAACTTTAACATCATCCGTAACTGGACAGGGGAGGTTACTGACGAAGCTTTTTATCAGTATTGCGACAAATATGGCATTATGGTTTGGGACGATTTTTGGCTGAATAATCTGGGCGGGATAGATAGCTTGGATATGTTCAGGGCGAATGCTATCGAAAAGGTAAAAAAGTTCCGTAATCATCCATCCGTTGTTATTTGGTGCGGCGCCAATGAAGGCGTACCTGAGGGGAACCCAGACGGCCGGCTCAGCAACGCTATCAAAACCGCCATTGCAGAAAATGAACAGGACACCCGCATATACCTTCCCCGTTCAAACGCCGGGGTAACCAATCCTAGCTTTTCTATTCATGGCGGCAGCAAAAACCTGTCGGGCAGCGGTATTTGGGGTAATGTCGATCCTAAAACTTATTTTACCGATCCGCATAACAGCTATTTGTTTTCGGCAGATAGCTATGGGATGCGCAGTGAATTGGGTGCTGCTACCTTTGTAAATATCGAAAGCTTTAAAAGGTTTATGCCCAAAGATTATTGGGTGCCGCCAACTCCAGGCGCTGTAAATAGTAAAACTAATATGTGGGCGCGCCACTTCTTTAGCACCGATCCAGCCTTAGGCGGTGGCGCCGAGCCGGTACGCTATATCAATGATATCAACCAGCGTTATGGCAAAGCTACTTCTATTGAGGATTTTTGTCGCAAAGCGCAGTTGTTCAACGTTGAAACTACTAAAGCCATGTATGAAGCCTGGAATGACCATATGTGGAAAGATGCCTCGGGACTACTGATGTGGATGAGCCAGTCGGCCTATCCAACCATGATTTGGCAAACCTATGATTATTATTACGATTTAACCGGCGCTTATTTTGGCGTAAAAGCCGCCTGTGAGCCTATTCATATTCAATGGAATGCGGCAACCAACTCCATTAAAGTCATCAACAATAAAAATTATGCTATCAATAGCGTTACTGCAAAGGCAGAGGTGTACGCCAGTAACGGCAAGATACTACCTGCATATACTTTAAAGAAAACGCTTAATGTAAACGCAACGGCTGTCAAAGAAGCATTTGTGGTTTTCAATGGTGAAGATAAAAAGCTGCCTCAATCGGGTGTTTGCTATTTGAAACTGAAGCTTTATAACAGAAGTGGAGCCTTGCTTTCCGAGAATTTTTACTGGATTGGCGGCACCTATCTTAATTATCAGGCATTAAACCAATTGCCGTCAGTCAACGGTAGCCTTCAGGTGAGCAATCCGGTAATTAAAACGGCGACTAACGGTGTTGATAAGGTGCTCACTTATATAATCACCAACAACTCCAAACAAACAGCGGCTTTTGGTATCCGGGCGCAGTTGCTAAACAGTAAAGGCGAACAGATACTGCCGGCAATATTTAACGATGGTTATTTTGCACTGATGCAAGGCGAAAAAAAGACCTTGCAGGTTGAAGTTAGTGCTAAAGCACTAAGCAGCGGGTATAAGCTGGCCCTAACACCATATAATATGTAATGCAATCTATATTGCAGATAGGAGTCAGTTGTTAAAGCGTATCGTTAACAAAAATTTGTTATACCATTTGCTAAACCGGTTTTATTAATTATTTTGCAATGCCAATCATCTGGGTAAAGCCTATTAGGCATTGTCTGTAAACAGGTTCTCTAAAATCATAGTCTAAAAACAAAATGCGTTATCGCTCAGGTTTATTGCGTTTGCCTGTAATGGCAATACTTATGTTGCTTACGGCAATGCATGGGCAGGCTCAGCAACTGTCTGCTTATGTTAACCCGCTAATTGGGGCCAGCAGTAGTGCATCGGCAGCAGGTATATATCATGGTTTGGGCAAAACTTTTCCAGGGGCTACTACGCCTTACGGAATGGTGCAGGTAAGCCCCAATACTATTACCGGTGGCGATAACGGCTCGGGTTACAGCTATGAGCATACCAGTATCGAGGGGTTTGCTTTTACCCAAATGAGCGGTATTGGCTGGTTTGGCGATTTGGGTAACTTTTTGGTGATGCCAACAAACGGCCCGCTTAAAACTTCGGCCGGTAAACTGGATGGTACTACGGATGGTTACAGGTCGGCTTATGATAAAAAAAGTGAAAAAGCATCGGCTGGTTATTACAGTGTGTTTCTTAACAAATATCACACTAAGGCCGAAATGACAGCTGCACCGCATAGTGGCATGCTGCGCTTTACTTTTCCTGAAAATAAAGAATCGAGCATACAAATTGATTTGGCCCGTAGGGTAGGAGGTACCTCCACTTTGCAATACGTAAAGGTGCTGAATGAGCATACCATTGCCGGCTGGATGAAATGTACGCCCGACGGTGGTGGCTGGGGTAACGGCGATGGCAAAGCCAATTATACCATATACTTTTATGCCCAATTTAGCAAACCGCTAAAAAATTATGGCGTTTGGAGCGCTGATATACCGGATAGCTGGAGCCGTAAGCGCGAAGATATTGAAAGCGACCGCTATCAAACCCAGATTGCTAACGCAGCCATATTGAAAAATACAAAAGAAAAGCAAGGTAAGCACCTTGGCTTTTATACCACGTTTGCCACAACCAAAAATGAGACGGTCTTGATGAAGGTAGGTATCTCATTCGTAGATATGGCCGGTGCCCGGAAAAACTTGAATGCCGAAATTAAGGATTGGAATTTCGATGCCACTCGCCAGCGGGCGGTAGCCTTGTGGGATAAGGCATTAGCTAAAGTTAAAGTTCAGGGCGGTAATGCCGAGCAAAAGGCAGTATTCTATACGGCTATGTACCATAGCATGATCGATCCGCGGATTGTAAACGATGTGGACGGACGGTATACCGCTGGTGATGGTACTATTAAAACCAGTTCGGAATTTAAAAAACGAACCATTTTTAGTGGTTGGGATGTGTTCAGAAGCCAGATGCCTTTACAAACCATCATCAATCCGTCGTTGGTAAATGATATGATTAATTCGCTGGTTACTTTGGCTGATGAAAAACATAAAGATTATCTGGAGCGGTGGGAGTTACTGAATGCCTATAGCGGTTGCATGTTTGGTAACCCTGCTGTTTCCATGATTGCTGATGCTTATGCTAAAGGCATCCGCAATTATGATATTAGCAAAGCTTATCAGTTATCAAAAGGGTCGGTAGAGCGGTTTGGCAACGGCAACCGGGGGTATACGCCTCAAAGTATTGCTTACACACTTGAGTACGGCTATACCGAATGGTGCGTATCGCAAATGGCCAAATGGCTAAACCATCCGGAAGATGTTGAAAAGTATGCAAAACGCAGCTTGAGCTACAAAAATATTTATGATGCAGATAAGGGCTGGTTTCGCCCCCGCGATAGTACAGGCAACTGGGTAGCCTGGCCCGATTCGGGAAGGCTTACACAATGGTACGGTACCTTTGAAACCAATCCCTACCAGCAAGGATGGTTTGTACCGCATGATATTGGCGGAATGGTACAGCTGATGGGCGGCGAAGCCAAAGTATTAGCCGACTTAGATAATCTGTTTGCCAAAACGCCCGACAACATGATGTGGAATGATTATTACAACCACGCCAACGAGCCGGTGCATCATGTGCCTTTCTTATTTAACCGGCTTAACAGGCCGTGGCTCACCCAAAAATGGACAAGAGAAATATGCCGCCGAGCTTACCATAATTCTGTTGAAGGTTTGGTTGGAAACGAGGACGTAGGGCAGATGTCGGCCTGGTATATTTTGGCAGCAAGCGGTCTGCATCCGGTTTGCCCTGGTGACACCAGGCAGGAAATCACCAGTCCGGTGTTTGATCAGATCACATTTCAGTTAGATAATGCTTATGCTAAAGGGAAAACTTTTACCATTGTTGCCCGCAATAACGCCGCCGCTAATATTTACATCCAAAGCGCTTTGCTCAACGGTAAGCCATACAGCAAATGCTACCTGGATTTTAAAGATATAGCTATTGGTGGCAAGCTTGAACTGGTAATGGGTAATACGCCCAGTAAAAATTGGGGCACCACCAATTAATTCATCATACGCAAAAAAGAAATTTACAGTAATACACCTAAATCATGTTCAAGTTTTTCATACCGGCAAAGCTGCTTTTTATAGTATTGTTGCTGTTTTGCTTTAGCGCAAAAGCAGCCAGGATAGATACCGTAGTTACGCACAGCAACAGCATGCATAAAGACATAAAAGCGGTGGTAATTACGCCGGATGGTTATAAAAAGCATAATAAATACCCGGTAGTGTATCTGCTGCACGGATTTAGCGGCAACTATGCCGACTGGATTAGCAAGGTGCCGTCTATTTTGCACTTAGCAAGTGAATATCACATCATTATTGTATGCCCGGACGGTAACTATGCCGGCTGGTACTTTGACAGCCCTGTGAATAAAGAAATGAATTATGAAACCTATGTAGCAAACGAATTAGTGAACTATATAGATACGCACTATGCCACCATCGCAAACCGGGCTGGCAGGGCCATAACAGGACTAAGCATGGGCGGACACGGGGCATTGTACTTAGCCATACGGCATCAAAATACATTTGGCGCTGCAGGTAGCATGAGTGGTTGTGTAGATTTGCCACCGTTTTCAAAAAAGTACGGTATAAGTCAGGTTTTGGGCGATTATGACAGCAACCCGCAGCGCTGGAAAGATAACAGTGTGGCCTACATTATCGAAAATCTGCAGCCCAATGCGCTGACCATAATATTCGACTGCGGTTACAGTGATGATTTTTACGCATCCAACCTAGTGATGCATCAAAAGATGGTAGAAAAACATATACCTCACGATTTTATTGCCCGTAATGGCGGCCATTCATGGGAGTACTGGGGAAACTCGATAGTGTATCAGGCTTTATTCTTTAACCGCTATTTTAACCAGGCGCGTCCTTAACAAAATGATAGCTGTGAGAGTTGTAAATCAACAAAAAATTAAAAACAGCCATGTTTTGTAAGTAAATTCAAAAAAGATATACAAAAGCTCAGAAAACATTTGCTAAACCGGTTTTATAGTCTAAATTAGCAAGAGATTTCAATGCTGCTGAAAAGGCAGAAATAACCAATTATATAAAAGTGTAACACACATATGGCTTCGGCTAAGGTTGCGCTATGTTTACGCTTATTTTGAAAACAGTAAATGATATTATAAACCTTATAATATGAGAAAACTTTACGTTTATTTTCTGGGAGCGCTATGTCTCTTTTTTGCAGCTTCGTGTAAAAAAGAAGGCTTTTTGGCCCAAACACAAACCACCAATCTGTCAGAGTCTACGGTGTTTGCTGATAGTGCTAACACAGTAGCATTTTTGTCGAACATATATAGTAATGCAGGTTTCAGTTTTAATCCCGGGCGGTTTACGTATACATCGGCAGGAGGCCAAACCCCGAATGGTGGCTTGGATGCCGCTTCTGACGAAGCAGAGGTGGCTTCATCAAACGGTACAACAGCGCTGGCCTTTGAAACAGGCACCATCAATGCTGCGGTGGTTACTGATGATGCTTATTCGGCCTGCTATAGCAATATTCGCGCTGTTAACCAGTTTCTGAAAAATGTTCCCCAATCGCCTATACGCGATTTTGTGAAGACGCAGTACAAAGCCGAAGCGCGTTTTTTACGGGCCTGGTATTATGCTATATTACTAAAACACTATGGCGGTATTCATTTAGTTGGAGACACCATTTACAATTATACCGACCATATTCCGGCCAAGCGTAACACTTATGCCGAATGTGTAAACTACATTGTTTCTGAATGTGATGCCGCTGCGCAAGATTTACCTCTGGTTCAGGTGGGGCTTAGTTATGGGCGTGCATCAAGAGGGGCCTGTATGGCGCTTAAATCCAGAGTGTTGCTTTACGCGGCCAGCCCTTTGTTCAATGGAAACACCCTGGCCTCGGGCGAAGTTGGTGCTTTGGTTGGCTATCCAGCTTATGATAAAGAACGATGGAAGCTGGCGAAGAATGCGGCGGAGGCCATTATTGCTTCATCGGCCTACAGTTTAAACATGGATAACAGCACGCCAGGAATCGGCTTTCAGCAGCTGTTTACCATGCGGTACAACACCGAATATATTTTTGCCCTGATGCGCGGCTCCAATTCCGATTTTGAAAGCCTTTGGGATCCGCCTTCACGTACGGGTAAAAATGGTGCCTTTCCGTTACAGGGCCTGGTTGATGCATTTCCAATGCGCAATGGCTTGCCTATAACTGACCCAGCTTCCAATTACGATCCAAACAACCCTTACACCGGCCGCGACCCGCGTTTGGAGTATTCCGTTATTCACGATCAAACACCCTTGGCAAACCGCTTGGCGGCAGGCTTTTCGCCTGTAAATATTTACACCGGCAACTTTAACGGCGTTGGTGAAGGGCCGGATGCCGTAAGGGTTGGAACACGTACAGGTTATTACACCAATAAAATGCTTGATCCAGGTGCTGTAGCCAGCGATATTACGCACGTTTCTAAACGTTGCTGGCCATTAATGCGGTACGCCGAAATATTGTTAAACTACGCCGAGGCCGCAAATGAATATGATGGTCCAACATCGCAAGTATACGAGGCGGTGGAAAAAATAAGACAACGCGCCGGCTTAAACCCCTACCAGTTGCCTGCCGGTTTAAGCCAAAATGTCATGCGACAAGTAATTCAAAATGAACGGCGTATTGAACTGGCATTTGAAGAGCACCGCTTTTGGGATGTGCGCCGATGGAAGATAGCCGAGCAAACCGATAATATACTTAGCATGGGGATGGAGGTAAACCGTAATGGTGCTGCTGTATCATACAAACCGTTTGCCGTACGCCAGCGCAACTTCCGTACAGCCATGTATTTGTGGCCTTTTCCGCAGGCCGAAGTGGCAAAATCACCTGAACTTATTCAAAACCCCGGTTATTAAAAAATCACAATAACAAGATGATGAAAATTCAAATAGTACTGGGGCGAACCTTCCTGTTGGCCATCATTTGTGCGATGATGTGCTTCAGCTCATGTAAAACCGAACAAATAGTGCCTTCGCAAGAAATGCCTAAAGATATCAGCGGCAACTGGAAAGTAATTAAAGCCACACGAAACGGTACCGACATAACCAATCTGGTTGATTTTAGCAAGTTTCAAGTTGCTTTCAATGAGGGTAAATACACCCTGATCAACAAGTTACCTTTCCTGGTAAACCAAGACGGTACTTACTCACTGGATAATCCGCAGTATCCTTTTCAAATTGTATTCAGGGCCAACGGGACGCAACCCATTCCAACTGCTTTCAATTACCCGATAGTGAATGGCGTTAGGCAACTCAGCCTTACATTCAGTCCGGGATGTCCTAACAACACCTACATATACACATTGGAAAAAGCAACTAAATAAAGAACGCTTATAACCAGAAACGATGAGAATACCTCTACATATAAAGGGCGAAAAATTATGGAAGGTTTGCGCTTTCATCATCTTAGCCATCATTTTAGCCTGTTGCGGCGAAGAAATTGCCAGTGTTGATCAGCCTTCAACTGCTAAAGTAGGATCAACAGTTCCTATTACAGTAAACATTAACATTCCAACCCAGGGCGACGGTGGACCTGATTACCTGATTTTTGGCTTTTTGGTGCCCAAAGGATGGCAAACTTCAAAAAATGCAACTATTACCTATAGCGGCCCTCGTGGAAGCGGCAATATGACGCTAATTCCAACCACCACTTTAGCTAAAAACGGCGGTGGCCTGAACTGGCCCGATTATATGAAGAAAACTTTTGGCATCGGCGCTAACCTCATTGATGATATGGAGTGGGTGGCTTATCAATCCGACAAATCATTTACGCATGGTGGTAACGAAACTATTACCGGTAAATTAAACATCCAGATCAAAGTAGGTGCCGATAATAATAACACGCTTGTAAAGCTGGGCTACTGCATCAGCGATACCGGAAACGGTTTTACCAGTAATGAGTTTGGTACCTATTACAGCGTAAAATTAATGACAGATTGCTTTGAACTAACCGGTGGAACAGGAGATATGGTGGATTTCTGTAATCCGCAGTTAACTACGGTAAACCCGCCCAAATCGCTGGATAATGATTTTGTGACTTTAACATTTGATGGAACGGTAGCGGCTACGCAGTTATCAGGCGCACAAAACGTATACCTGTGCGCTACTGCCTACACCAATGACGGTAAAACGGTAACTGTATGCGAACAAACCGATAAAACCAGGATGGTGCAATTACCCGCAGGCTCAAAAAAATATCAGATTACATTCTGGCCAAAATCTTTCTTCGGCGTTACTGACGCACAGACGATTGTAAAGATGGAATACTTTATTAACAGCGCAGATGGTGCTACCAAAGTTGGGTATGGTAATACCTCGAGCCCGTTTGTGTATACTTTTAAGTGTACTTAACCTGCTGATAGCGAGTTGATAACCAATTATGGGCAAGCGCTGAAAATGAGTTTGCTGAAGGACCTTATTGTTTAATAAAAATAAAATCTCCGATTATATGGCCTACTGCTACTTTAAAAAATGTATTACCACAGTTTGTGTCTTCATGGTTTTTGTGATGACAAACGGGTACGCAGCCATGCAGGATACAACCGCCAGAGCAACGCCTTACACCAACAGCCGAAGGGGGGGGGTGGTAGACGAGTATGGGGTGCCCTTAAAGGGCGTTAAAGTAACCGTAAAAGCAAAGCCGGATGTTGTAACTACAGATGATGGAGGCAGATTTGCCATTAATGCTGTAGCAGGCGATATACTTGTATTTGCACATCGCAACTTTTATGTGCAGCAAATCAAATTAAAAAGGCAAGATACATTACGGGTACGATTGACGCCAACCTACCTGAAATCGCCCGACCGCATTAATGTACTTTACGGAACGGCTGATGCTAAAAGCTCATTGGGTTCTATTTCTACCGTTTACACCAATCAGTTAACCACTACACCTGCTACCTTGTATACTTATGCTTTGCCCGGGCAATTGGCTGGCTTGTATACACAGCAGTATAGCGGCTTTACCTCGCCAAGCATTGCCAGCCAAACCAAAGCCGACTTAATTGGCAATGTTGTGCAGCACAACAACTACTCGGCTAATGATAATAGCGAATTTAACCTTTATCTACGCGGAAATACACCTATTACGGTAATTGATAATGTACAGCGCGAAATATCTTCTATCGACCCGGAAAGTATTGAATCCATATCTGTTCTTAAAGATGCGCTATCTACCATTCTGCTGGGCAACAACAGCTCAAGGGGCGTATTGCTGGTAACCACCAAGCGCCCTGAAATGGGTAAGCCGCGCATATCTTTCACAGCCCAAACTGCATTGCAACAGCCGCTTGGTTTGCCTAAGCCGCTACCGGCTTATCAATATGCATATCTGTATAACGAGGCGCTGCAAAACGATGGCCGGCAGACTATATACAGCAGCACCGATTTCAATGCTTATCGCGATCAGTCTAATCCGTCTCGCCATCCTGATGTAAACTGGTTTAAAACCTTATTGCGCGATTATTCGCCATTAACCAGTTACCGGCTAAACGTGAACGGCGGCACGCAAGTGGCGCGTTATACCATTTCCTTAAATTACCTGGACCAGGCCGGCATGTTCAAAACGGCTTCATCCTCACCCTACAACACCAATAATGATTTAAGCCGTTACATGATTAACTCAGACCTGAGTGTAAACGTAACCAAAAACCTAAACGTTGATTTACAGTTATTTGGCCGTATCCAGCAATTCACTCAGCCGGGCCCCACATATGGCGCTATATTACGCGATCTGTATACTACGCCTAATAACGCATATCCCGTTTACAATCCCAACAATTCATTTGGCGGAACAGCGGTTTATACCAACAACCTTTTATCACAAACACAGTTTTCGGGTTACCAGCGCACCAACAGTAATGATGTGCTGGCTAACCTGGATTTAAATTATGATTTAAGCGGCGTTACCCCCGGTTTGTCGGTTAAAGCCAAAGGCAACCTGGCGTTCTCTTCTCAAGGGCTTACCAACCGCTCACTCCGAAACAATACTTATCTGTTTGCCGGTGGTATTGCTTACTCGCCTGTAGGTTCGCCTTTTACGCAGTTTAATACTTTTAATACCATATCAAGCGCCCGCTATGCCTATGCGCAAGGTACCGTTAATTACGATCGGAGTTTTGGTAAGCATAACGTAAGCGGATTGCTTTTATACGACTACCGCTCGGTTGTATTAAACTATGATTTATCACAAGGTACAACCAATCGTGCGTTAAAAGGCGCCTACAACTACGATGGTAAGTACTTTATCGAGGCGGCTGTAAATAACAGCGGGTATAGCCGCTATCCTCCCGGTCAACAGTTTGGGATTTTTTACGCCGGTGGCCTTGGCTGGCAAATGGCTCGCGAAAACTTTATTAAAGATAATTTCAGTTGGATTAACAGCTGGAAGTGGCGGGTAAGCTACGGCCAAACAGGTAATGCCAACGTAGATAACTATGGCTACTATAACTTTCTCCAAACCTATTCGCGCCCTATAGGCTACCCCTATACCACAGGTACAAACCGAAGCGGTGTGCAAAGTTATATAGAAGATGCGCTGGCCAATCCTAATATAAGCTGGGAAAAAGGGCATAAGTTGGATATAGGCGTCGATATCGCATTGTTTAAAGAGCATCTTAAAATAACTGGAGATTATTATCGCGACCGTTACTATAACCTATTACAAATTCGCGGTGCAAGCATTGCTTTGATGGGCACTAACTATGCTTTTGAAAACATTGGCGTTAACCTGCACGAGGGTGGCGAACTTTCGTTAACTTATCAGAACAACGCTGGCAACTTTAACTATTTTATTACAGGCAACGGATCTGTGCAAAGTACCAAAGCGGTTTTCAGGGATGAACCGGTCAATCCATATCCTTGGACACGTTATACCGGTCAGCGTACCGATGTAATTTTCGGCTATAAAGCTCTCGGGTTTTTCCAGAGTGCGCAAGAGGCTCCTTCGAGCCCTACCACAGTAGGTTATACGCCACAAGCCGGTGATGTAAGATATGCAGATTTGAACAGCGATGGTGTGATTAACCAATTTGACCAAACACCTATCGGTAATACCAAACCTTTAATTTTTTATGGAACTACGTTAGGGTTCAACTATAAGGGTTTTAGCTTGAGTGTGATTTTACAAGGTGTAACCAACCACGATATTTTATTTAACAATGCGTTGGCCAACGGTTTTTCAGACTTTTCGGGTTTAACTTATAGCGGACAGGGTTACGATTTACTCAATGCCCGCTGGACGCCCGAAACAGCCACCACAGCTACACAGCCACGTTTATCTTTAGGTAACCCCAATAATACCGCCTGGTCATCACTGTACATACGCTCTGGAAATTACTTCCGCCTTAAAAACGCCGAAGTAGGTTACAATTTGCCTTCTCAGTGGGTGCGTAAGCTCAGAATCTCCGGCGTGCGGCTATTTGCCAACGGCGAAAACCTGCTTACACTGTACGGCTATAAGGGGATGGATCCCGAAGTATACGGTGTGGCATATCCTATTCAACGAGTTTTCAATGCAGGTGTCAACATCAAGTTATAACCCTCATGCCTGATTTAAAAGCCTATAACATGAAAAGATATAGAAGCGCAATAATTGCCCTGGTAGGTATCCTAATACTTATTAGCGGTTGCAAAAAATATGAACAGTTTCCGGTAGATAAGGTAACCATTAATTATGTATTCGATCCTAAAGATTCGGCAGGTGTAAATGCACAAGCCTTTTTGTACGGCGTTTACGCAAAGCTTAAAAACGGGCATAATCGTGTAGGCAACGATTATCTGGATGCCGCTTCTGATGATGCTGTATCATCGTCCATAAGCGCAACGGCTAACGTAACCGTACTTTCTACAGCGGCATTCAATTCATACACCGTGCCGGGTGATGAGAATGTATGGGGTTATTATTACCAGGGCATCCGCAGCGCTAATGAATTTATTACGAATATAGATGTGGTGCCGGTGTTAGCCAAATACAAAGGCTACTCGATAAAATACTTATGGAAAAGCGAAGCCCGCTTTTTAAGGGCAATGTTTTATTTTGAACTGGTTAAGCGTTACGGCGGGGTGCCGCTGCTGGGCAATAAGGTATTTGCACTTAATGATAATGTGGCCCTGCCCCGTAATTCATTTGCCGATTGCATTAATTACATTGCTGGTGAGTGCGATGCTATTAAAGATACCTTACTAACCTATCCGGTTCAGTTTCCGAATGCGGATAGTCATCGCGCTACCCAGGGTGCCGCCATGGCTTTAAAAGCCCGTGTGCTGTTATATGCAGCCAGCCCACTTTTTAATGGCGGTAATATTGATGCCGGCAACCCCCTAACGGGTTATACTGATTTTAGTGCCGCCCGCTGGACGCAGGCTGCTGCTGCTGCTAAGGCTGTAATAGACTTACAGGCGTACAAACTGCTTGATAATTATAAAGATATCTTCCTGACACAGAATAATCCTGAAATTATCTTTTTCAGACAGGGCGATTTTGGATCGGCCATTGAAAACGTGAATGGGCCGATAGGCTTTAACAATGCAGGGGGAAGAGGGCAAACCAGCCCTTCGCAGGATTTGGCTAATGCCTTCCCGATGAACAATGGTTTGGCTATCACCGATCCGGCATCGGGGTACGATATCAATAATCCTTACAACAACCGCGACCCTCGCTTTACTTATAACCTGCTATACAACGGCGCCCCGTGGCTTAATACGCAGTTGCAAATTTACGAGGGCGGCCAAAGCAAGCCCAATGGCAGTTTGCAGCAAACCCGCACCGGGTATTATATGCGCAAATTTATGGGCAATTTCGAAAACACCAGTAATTACAGTACCCATAACGAAGACTGGATAATTTTGCGGTATGCCGATATTTTATTGGCTTATGCAGAGGCCCAAAACGAAGCCACTGGCCCTACCAGCGATGTTTATAATGCTTTGATCAGCATCAGGAAACGAGCCGGTATCCAGGCAGGCACCAATAACTTATATGGTCTTAAAGCTGGCATAACCCAGGACGAGATGCGCATGGCTATTCAAAATGAGCGGCGTGTAGAACTGGCTTTTGAGGAAAGCCGCTACTGGGACATCAGACGTTGGAAAATTGCCCAAACCGTAATGAACCAGCCCCGCACAGGCGTATCTATTTCCAAGGCGGGATCCAGCCTTACTTACAATTATAATACTGTTTTGGCCACTAAGTTTCAGGCGCCCAAAATGTATTTGTATCCCATTCCGTACGATGAGGTATTGAAAAACCCAAACATGAAGCAAAACCCCGGTTGGTAGTTTTTTTACAGTTGAAACATTTTATAACCAAGAAACAATGAGAAGAATATTACTTTTCGTTCTATACATAGGGCTGCTGCTACCGGTGGCATTATATGCGCAAAACCGAACGGTTACCGGTACCATCAGAGATGTGGGCGGTGTATTGCCCGGCGCATCCATCGTGGAGAAAGGTGTGCCCGGCAACGGCACAGTAACTAATACCAATGGTAAATTCACCATTACGTTAAAAGGCCGGTCAAACGTGTTGGTGGTGCGGTTTGTGGGCTATGTAGCGCAGGAGGTTCCGGTAAAAACGGGCAAGCCGCTGGATGTTATTCTGCAAATCAACAGCAATGGCCTGGATGAGGTATCGGTGGTAGCTTATGGTACCAAAAAGCGTATTACCAATACCGGTTCAGTTAGCTCCATATCAGCAGCCGATATTCGTACCGTACCTACAGCCAACGTGCAAAATGCCCTTACTGGTAAATTGCCCGGATTCTTTTCACAGCAAAGCTCGGGTCAGCCAGGTCGTGATGCTTCCGACTTTTTCATTCGTGGCGTTAGTTCGCTTAATCCCGGCGGTAACCGTCCGTTAATTATTGTGGATGACATAGAGTATACTTACGAACAGTTGCAGCAAATTAACGTGAATGAGATTGAAAGTATTTCCATCCTGAAAGATGCTTCCAGTACGGCTATTTATGGTATTAAAGGCGCCAATGGCGTACTGGTAGTTGCTACCCGCCGTGGCAAAGGTGGCGCTCCACAGGTTAATCTACGTGTAGAAAACGGTATACAGGCACCAACTAAAGTACCTAAGTTTTTAGACTCTTATAACTCCGCACTGCTTATCAACGAAGCAGAACGTAACGACGGTACGCCGGAAACTTTTACCCAAGCTGATTTAGAAGCCTTTAAAAACGGGACAGACCCTTACGGGCACCCGAATGTAAACTGGTACGATGCTATTTTCAAAAAGTTTTCTTATCAGGCTAACGCAAACCTGGATATCTCGGGCGGCACCAATGCGCTTAAATACTTTATATCGGGTGGTGCATTAAGTCAGAACGGTTTGGTAAAAGATTTTGCAGATCCGCAAAGTTTGGTCAATACCAATTATTATTTCAGAAGATACAATTTCCGGTCGAACCTGGATTTAAAAGCCAATAAGAACCTCGATTTTCGTTTAGATGTTAGTACGCGCTTTTCAGATCTAAATCAGCCATTTAACCAGAATGCGGTAGGAGAGGTGTACAACTTCGGAAAAATAACACCGTTTACGGCACCTTACATTAATCCTAACGGTACGTATTCGTACGCCTATTCTTCTTTCAACCCCGAACACTTGCCTACGCTGAATGCCAGGCTGGCTACCGGTGGGTACCAGCACGCAAGAAGAACGGATTTTAACGTGCTGTTCGGCACAACTGAAAAGCTCGACGATTTAATCCCCGGGTTATCGGCAACAGCGCGTGTAGCTTACTCAAGCGTGGAGCAGTTTACCAAGCAAATTTTTAACGGCGGAATTCCGGCTTATCATTACGATGCGGCCAATAATCGCTATACTTTGCGCCCGGGAGCCACTTATGTGTATGATACTTATGCCTTAACAGGTAATACCGATATCAACACCAATAATTACAATGTGCAGTTGTATGCCAACTATGATCGTACTTTTAACAATGCGCACCATTTTAATGGGTTGGTGCTGTTCAACCAGCAATCGCAAACTTACTTTGCCAACGTATTTCTCGATGGCTCACTGGTAGCCGTACCGCAAAAGTTTCGTGGCTTTTCGGGCAAACTGGGGTATGATTACAAGCAGAAATACCTGTTTGAGTTTAACATAGCTCGCAACGGCACCGATCGTTTTGCCGAAAATCATCGCTTCGGTACCTTCCCTGCATTAAGTATAGGTTACAACCTGGCTAAAGAATCTTTCTTTTCCAAAATGTTTCCAACTTTCAGCCTGTTTAAATTAAGAGGAAGCTACGGGATAGTAGGTTCCGATGCCGCACCGGGCAACCGTTATGTTTATAACCAGGTTTACACGCCCGGATTCGGGTATAATTTTGGTGAAACGGTTCAGAATTACAACAGCTTTGCGGAAGGATCATTAAGCAACAGTAATGTAGTGTGGGAGCGTGCAAAAAAGCTGGACATTGGTTTAGATGTGAACCTGCTGCATGATAAAGTTTCTGCCACTATTGACTATTTTCATGATATCCGGTTCGACCAGCTCATCACACCTGGTAGTGTACCCCAGATTTTAGGCGTAGGTCTGCCGGCTGTAAATATCGGCCGCACGCTTAACCAAGGTATCGACGGGCAAATCAGTTACCATGATAATATTGGTAAACTGCAGTTTAACACCTCGTTTGTGTTTTCTTACGCCAAAAACAAAATTTTATACTTTGATGAACCTACACCGGCTTACGCTAATCTGGCCAGAACAGGGCAGTCTATCAACCAGCCGTTTGGTTATCATTACTTGGGCTTTTATACGGCACAGGATATTGCCGCCATTAAGGCTTACCAGGCTGCACACGGAGGCTCAAACACAGGTAACTCTATTGCTACACCCATTACCAGCACACCTCTGCAACCTGGCGATTTAAGATATGAAGATTTGAACGGCGATGGTATTATTGATGCTTTTGACCAAAAGCCGATTGGACATCCCAATTTAACCAATACCACGCTGGGCTTAAATCTGCAGGCTGGCTATAAAGGATTTAGCGTAAGTTTGTTATTGCAAGGTGCATTTAATTACAGCTTTGCTGTAGTAGGTACAGGTATCGAGCCCTTCCAGAGCCAGTTTCAGCCTATTCACCTGGAAAGGTGGACTCCTGAAAACAGCGTAAATGCAACTTTTCCGAGGCTTACAATGGATAAAAACTCAATTAACAGCCCAAGTTTTTATATGTCTGATTTTTGGCTTATCAACGCCTATTACATCCGTATTAAAACGGTAGATATTGGCTACCAGTTGCCAACGAAATGGCTGCCTTTCCATATGCACAACGCCCGTCTTTATTTTAGCGGTTACAATTTGTTTACTTTTGATAACTATCGTAAGTATCAGCAAGACCCTGAAGTTTCAACCAATACGGCCGGTGATGCTTACATTAACCAGCGGGTGGTTAACGTGGGTATACAAATTGGTCTTTGATGTATTAAGCCTGATTGTACAAAGGCTGATATACTAACCAGTGTGAGCCTTTGTTACTTTGCAGCGATATTTTATATTCACTGTATATGATGCCTTTGTAAATGTTTCCTACCATCAATGATTTGCTGGCGTATTTATTTGATTTCCGGGTGCCGTTTCCGGTGCAAACGTTTGGTTTTTTTGTAGCCGTTGCTTTTTGGGCCGCATACCAAGTGTTTACAGCCGAGTTTAAAAGATACGAAGCTGTAGGTAAGATACATGCTTTTACAAAACAAGAGCTTGTAGGTACGCCAGCCTCGGTAGCCGATATTGTAGTTAACTTTTTGCTGGGATTTTTATTAGGATACAAAGCGGGCGGCGCAATATGGCAGTATGCAGCATTTCAATACAATCCGCGTAATTATGTTCTTTCATGGCAGGGTTACTGGCCGGTTGGTATGGTGGTAGGCTGCTTGTTTGCGCTTTGGGTGTATATCGATCATAAAAAGAAAATATTGCCTGTACCCGAGCTGATTCAGAAAACGGTACATCCTTACCAGTTAATGGGCCGAATTGTACTGGCCGTAGGCGTTGCCGGCGTTTTAGGCTCAAAGTTGTTTGACATCATTGAGCATTGGGAACTATTTGCTTACAACCCGTTAAATACCTTGTTTAACAGCACCGGCTTTGCTTATTACGGCGGACTGATTTTTGGTGCGTTAACCTATTTGTATATTGGGCATGTACATGGCATGAAACTGGTTCACCTGGCCGATATTGGCTCGCCGGGTATGATGCTGGCCTATGGTGTTGGTCGCATTGGCTGCCAGCTTGCGGGCGATGGGGATTGGGGAATTATAAACAATTGGCCTAAGCCGATTCTCTTTCAGTTGCTGCCCGATTGGATGTGGTCTTTTCGCTTTCCGCATAATGCTATCAATGCAGGTGTGCCCATTATGGTGTGTAATGGCAACTATTGCAACCAGTTGGTGCAAGGCGTGTATCCAACTTCTTTTTATGAAGCTGTATTGTGCATCGGTTTTTTTGTGCTGATGTGGGTATTTAGAAAAAGCATTATTACGCCAGGCCTCATGTTTTTCATTTATCTTGTTTTAAACGGTGCCGAGCGCTTTTTGATAGAAATTATCCGTATCAACCACAAATACACAATGGCCAATATTAGCCTAACGCAAGCACAGTTTATTGGTATGCTCATGATAGCAGGCGGATTGGTAGGATTTAGCAGCTTAATTTTAAAGTATAAAGTTTTGCAAAACAGTAAAAAGCTATCATAAATTTGATAACTATTGATTTTTAATATGGCTATTTTGATAAAGAGGGCGGCTTTAATTGCATGGGCCAGTATAGGAATAATATGTTTAAGCCCACCAGTTCTTAAAGCTCAAACCTCAAAAACCGCAGATTTAACCTACATTAATTTTACGGTTGAAAGGGCTCCCGATTGGTCTGACTTGTTTAGGCGGTATGAGGGTTGGTTTGGTGGCGATGGTATTTACACCATTCCGCTCAATGGTCGCGAGCACGTTACTGCCGGTAATCAGCAGCAAACGCTTTTTATTTTTAGCGACAGTATGGTAGGGCAGGTAACCGACAGTGTCATGCTGCCGGGCTATAAAATGATTCATAATTCAGTAGCTTACCTTACCGGCAATAAACCTCTGGCTTCAAAAATGAAGTTTTACTGGAACCTGGATAAGCATAAAGCGCCGGAGCCGGTTTTTACGCCCCGTACGCCCAAAACGGTATCGGGCGATTATTACTGGCTGGGAGATGGTTTTGTTAATACCGAAATGAATAATGCCATTTACATTTTTGGCTACCGGGTACATAATGTAAGTAACGAGGCTTTCGGTTTTCGAGAGGTTGGTAATACCCTGATTAAAATAGCTGCAAATGAACGTGCGCCTTTTGCCGGCTACAAAGAAATGGACACCCCGTTTTATTTAGATAATAACGGTGAGATAGGTTCATTCGGGGCTGGGGTATATATAAATACGGTTAAAGCCGGTGCTCCGGCTCCAGACGGTTACATTTATGTTTATGGTGTAAAAGGCATGGCAAAGCAGCTGTTGGTAGCACGTGTAAAACCTGCAGATTTTGAGCGTTTTGCCAAATGGAAGTTTTGGGATGGCCGCAATTGGGTAGCCGATATGCATAAAGCTGTGGTGCTTACCGACAGTGTATCAAACGAGCTGAGCGTTACTGCACTACCCGATGGGCGTTACGCACTGATTTTTCAGGAAGGCGGAATGGGTAAGTATGTGGCCATGCGTATAGGTGCCAGCCCGGCCGGTCCATTTGGCCCCATCATACGAATATGGGACTGTAGTAACGATTTGCAACAGAAAACGCATGTAGTATACAATGCAAAGGCACACCCCAGTTTATCTGCTCCCGGCGAATTGCTTATCAGCTACAATATCAACTCCGTGGAATTTATTAAGGATTTAAATAAAGACCCACACTTGTATCGCCCCCGGTTTATCAGGTTGAGAATAAAATAACATACTAGCTCGCAATGATTTGAGGGATAACGGCGAAAAGTTGATATATTGATGCTAGTTTTGTATCCGCTTTCATTCACTTAAGCACTAAATAAAGCTTGCTAAAGCGGATTATCTAAATTAAATTGTTACTTTCATTAAAATCAAAAATAGTCCCTTCGTGAGTAAAAAGTTGTCCATTGCAGATATAGCCAGTCGGCTAAACATTTCAAAAACGACGGTATCCTTCATTTTAAATGGACGTGCGCAAGAAAAGCGGATCAGCGAAAAACTGGTTAAGCAGGTAACAGATTACATTGCAGAGGTTGGTTATAAACCCAATGCACTGGCCCAAAGCCTGGCCACCGGAAAATCCAACATTATAGGGCTGATGGTTGAAGATATTTCCAATCCTTTTTTTGCCACCATTGCCCGCTTAATTGAGGACAGAGCTTATGAAAACGGGTATAAAATAGTTTATTGCAGCACCGACAACGACACCGAGCGTGCCCGTGAGCAGCTTAAAATATTTCAGGACAGGCATGTAGACGGTTATATTATTGCCCCACCGCCCGATATAGAGGCAGATATAGAACAGCTAATTAAGCAAGGTTTTCCGGTTGTGCTTTTTGATAGATACCTGCCCAAGGTGAATACCGATTATGTAGTAGTGGATAATTACTACAGCACTTACAACGCCACCCGTAAACTGATTGAAAGTGGACACAAAAAGATAGCTTTCATTACTTTTTTGTCTGAGCAAACGCAGATGCAGGAGCGGCGTTTAGGATATGAAACGGCAATTAAAGAGTTTAAACTGAAGCCGAATCTTAAAGAAATAAAATTTCACAGAAATGAGGAGTTGATTAATGAACCGCTTTTTTCTTATTTAAAAAAGAACCGCGCGCTTGACGCTGTATTATTCGGTACAGACCATATTGGCACCTGCGGCCTGAAGATGATAAAAAAGCTGGGGCTAAAGATTCCAGACGACCTTGCCGTAATATCGTTTGATGATTATTCTTTGTTCGAATTGTATTCGGTAACGGCTATCGGTCAGCCTATAGTAGAGATTGCCGATCATATCATTACCCTTTTATTAAAAAAGCTGAACAAAACGCAATCGTCCTCTACCCAAAAAATGACGCTGTCTACTTACCTTGCAGAAAGAGAGTCTGCACCTTTTACAAATGTTGGTATAGCCAAAAAGCAATCAAAGGCTGCCATTCATCAAAAGGATAACGGCAGCATTACCACAGTTAGCACTGGTAAGGATAATAAAGGCAGTGAGTTGTAAATTACGGAAGGATGCTTATTTATCAAAAATCTTTATTTTATTCATTATAACTGCCAGATAGAATTTTAGTGTAGAGACCGCAATAGTCAATTAGAATACTTGTTAAAGGTTAATTCTCATTGTGAGTAAAAAATTGATAACTCTATCTGTTTTTTATTTGAGGATTGTATTGATCATTTTGGTATTAACTATACAATTAGCTTTATTTCATTTTGGATACGTAACTTCATACGCTACTTAGTAAGGATTGCCCATCGTTGTAGCGTGGCTCTAGTTGTACCTTCTTTTGCCAACATTACATTAAAAGGATCAGCAATGATATGGTTGGCAATGCATCCGGTTATATGTTCTACATTACAAAAAATATTTGGTGCATGCGGAATAGCATTGATAGGCGGCCTGTTCTATCATATGATAAAAGGGTATATTGAATTTGACGCTTAAAGCTTACTTACCTTCAAGATGTGCATATTAGAGCGGCGTATGCATAGGTGTAGTTTAGCTGTTATTTAAAGAAACAATTGAAGGAAAATGAACAAAGAGAAGAATTATATAGAAATTAACCGACAGTCCTGGAACAATAAAACCGACGCTCATTTGAAGTCGGAATTTTATGACCATAACAATTTTTTAAAAGGGAAAACGTCACTAAATAACATCGAACTAGACTTACTTGGGGATGTAACTGGGAAAGAAATTTTGCATTTACAGTGTCATTTCGGGCAAGATACAATTTCATTGAGCAGACTTGGGGCAGAAACCACCGGGGTGGATTTTTCTGACAAAGCCATCGAAAACGCAAAAAAGATTGCAGAAGATACAAAGTCAAATGCGACCTTCATTTGTTGCGACATTTATGACTTGCCAAACTATTTGGACAAAAAATTTGACTTAGTTTTTACAAGTTATGGAACAATTGGGTGGTTACCTGACTTAGAAAAATGGGCGAAAATTGTTTCCGAATATTTAAAACCTAATGGGCAGTTTGTTTTTGTAGAATTTCATCCAGTAGTTTGGATGTTTGACGATGTCTTTGAAAAAATCGGTTATAGATATTTTAATTCTGGTGCAATTGTGGAATCTGAAAGTGGAACGTATGCAGACAAAAGTGCCGATATAACACAAGAATATGTAGTGTGGAATCACGGACTGAGCGAAGTAATTAATAACCTGATTAAAAGCGGACTTGAAATACAAAGTCTCGATGAATATGATTATTCACCTTATAACTGTTTTAACAAGACCATAGAATTTGAGCCTAAAAAATATCGAATTGAGCATCTGGAAAATAAGATTCCGATGGTTTATTCGATAGTAGCAAAAAAGAAAAACAACAGCTAACAATATTAAATTCAAGACTTTGGATACATATCAAAGTTTGCGCTTATCTAAATATTCTTTTAGGATCTTTTCTACGAGTTAATGAAAGGCCAGTACATCGGTACCGCTCTCCAGATTGGCGTCAATACTGCTTAAGTGTACTACTTTTTTAAGAACAGCTTCTGCATAATTACCAGCGAACTTATGTGCTTCAACCATTGAGCGTATTTCAGGATCAAAGTAGTTAAACTGTGGTCGCATGCAGTAAACGGCATCTGCATTAGTGAAAGTGTTGGTAAGAAAATTTACGTTTCCAGGGCGCCGATGGCTGCCTTCACGCCCAGCACTTCAATGTCTTTTGCCCTTGCTGGCTTGCTGCTGATTACCGTAACTGCGTGGCCCTGCTGAACTAATATTTGCGCAAGTGGTTTGCCAATATTTCCTAAAGAATCTGTTAATACAACCTTCATGGTATCTTATGTTTAATGTTTGATAAAAGGTCACTGATATGCTGATGTGTGGATTAGCCGATTAAAGCTTTGTGTTAGCTATTTAAAGGTTGTGCTTTAAGCATGTTCCGATAGGATAGGGGTTTTACCGATTAAAGAAGCGTCATCAATACAGTCTACCAGAAATTTGGCAAGCAGTGAGCGGCTGATATGAAACGGCGAAGGTGTTTTATGATAAGAGACGACCAACTTTTTAAGTTCGGTTCCGTTGGTTAATGCTACCGGCCTGGCTATGGTCCAGTCCAGGTCCGACTGCTGTAATAAAGTTTCCTGACGGGTGTGATCGGCAAATACGATTTTAAAATTAGTAATCCGGATTATCAGCCGCATGTACCAGGGTGCAAGATTAAACGAGTTGCCAGCCCCGATAGATGAAAGCGTGATGATTCTTCTGACATGATTCGCCTTCATGCTATCTATCGCGTTACGGATGGTAGTTTCCAACACATGCGGCGGCTCGATTTTTTTGAAGCTGAAACTTTCTTTTTCTGACAGGGCGCTCAATGCGCTGATTACGGCATCGCAACCTTTCATCGCAAGCCGAACGTCGTTAGCGTCCGTAGGAGACCCTTTAATGACGGTCAATTGCGGAGATTGTACCTTTATCTTGTCCGGGCTTCTAACCAAAGCCACTACCGAATAACCTTTTTCCAAGGCATAATTTATGACGAGGCCGCCGGTTCTACCGGTTGCACCAAACAGTAATATCTTTCTCATGTAATCACCTTTTTATTATATTTAGGTGTATGCAAACCTATGTATATTTGCTAACCAATGGTTATTACTAACCTAAAGGTTAGCACTAACTTTTCCGTTAGCAAACATTTACTTAAACATGAGCAAAAAGGAAGGAAACATTTGTACCCCGGCAGATTTACTGGCAGTTAAAGATGCATTACAAGTGCTTAGCGGTCATTGGAAACTGCAGATTTTGATCGTTTTGTTTAGCGGCCCCAAACGCTTCAAGGAAATCACCAGAGAAATTGAGGGTATCAGTGATAAGATGCTATCGAAAGAGTTAAAGGATCTGGAAGAGAACTCGCTGGTAAAACGAACAGTGCATGACACGTTTCCTCCAAAAGTAGAGTATGAGGTAACGAAACATACCGAATCCCTTGATAACGTGATCACAGCGCTTAAGGATTGGGGGCGTGTACACAGGCGCGTGATTACGGGGAAATAAGAAAGCTCAGCAAGTTGTAGGCTAATCAAGCAATCTCTCGTTGCTCCGCTTGTAGTATTTGATATAAGCTGTTTGCTTTTAGATAAGTAAGGCACCCAAAGTGAAATGGGTGCCTTACTTGTTTTACATTGGTTTTACATCTACGGAAGGAAGGCGCATGTCTTGAAGCTTAATTGTTTTACCGGACACACCCCAGTTGGTGTCTGGAACGTCTCTGATAATGATATATACAGGGGCAGGGGCATCAGGCACTACTGCTGCATGTTTGTGAATACAGGCCGTAAGGTTTTCAATAAGCAGTTGCTTGGCTGCCACATCTAGCCCACCTGCAAACGCATTAACCTCCAGGCTAATAACCTTGGTTTCTGTAGAACTACCGCCTTGGTAAACATTGGCCATTGCATATTCCTGTATATAAATCCAGCACGTGCTGCGAACAAAGGGGGTATCCGGTAAGCCCTCCACTCGCAAGGCCAACGTAGTTAATTCGGCTGCCAGTTCGTTTTTAGCTGCTGCCGAAAAAGTTTCGGCCGGGAAATGCAGATACATTAAAGGCATAATATATGATTGGGGAGATTACCGGAAGTCGGTCGAAAGGGTAATTTCTTTATGCGCCTCAATGCCGTCTTTCAACATCTGTAACTTATAGTTAGCAAACTGTAATGAATCTGATCCTAATAGTAAACGAAGAGGCGCTTCGCTCAACTGAGCCACATTAATAATCACTTCGGCTACTTTCTCAGGATTGCCAATTTGCGTACCCGGTACATCTTCCTGATGCTTGCGACGCTCTTCCGCAAGGGCCGTGTAAGCAGCAACGGGGTTTTTAGGCGTAGCGATAGATCCGCTGTTCAAAAAATTGGTACGCACATAACCAGGTTCGATGATGGTAACCTTTATCCTGAAAGGCTGAACTTCCTGAGCCAAAGCTTCGGATATACCTTCAACGGCAAACTTGGTTCCGCAGTAAATACCCCAACCGGCTCCGGCAATAAGGCCGAAAACAGAGGAAAGATTGAAAATGTGCCCGGATTGAGCGGCGCGCATATGCGGTAATACAGCCCGAATTACGTTAAGCAAGCCAAATACATTGACATCAAAACTAGCCCGTACTTCTTCATTTGAAGATTCTTCTATACCGCCAATTAAGCCGTAGCCGGCATTATTTACCAGTACATCAATACCACCAAAGCGGGTTACAGCTGCGTTTACAGCTGAACGGACACTTTCTTCATTTACCAGATCGACCTGTAAAGGTAAAAAGCCGGATGACGAGGTACCGACAGCGCTTTGAAGCGCTTGCAGGTTACGGGCAGTTGCTGCCACGTTATAGCCCAGTGCCAGTAATTGTTTAACCAGTATAAGGCCAATTCCCTGCGATGCGCCTGTAATAAACCATGTTTTTGTTTGCTTGTCCATTATCATAAAACTTAATAATACAAACTTATGCACACGCGACCGATCAGCATTTAATCAAACCACAGGGATATTTGTGAGTTTCAAAGATGCGCCACCGATACGGTGCCTTCGCGGAAAGCAGAAGGGGACGTTTTTTCTTTTTTATGAAAGAAAGACGTAAAAGCAGCCTGTTCAGAAAAGCCCAGCACATGGCTAATGGTTCGGATATCCCAATCGGTCTGCACCAATAATGTTTTGGCCTCATACAGCAGCCTCTCCTGGATATGTTCCCGCAGTGTCTTGCCGGTTTGGCCTTTAACCAGGGTATTTAAATAATTTGGATGAACGTTAAGCTGACCGGCAAACTCTGTTGCTGTTTTAATTTTCACAACGGTATCGGGTCCATGCACCAAAAAGGCTGATTCTAACAGATGGAGAAAGCTGTGAATGTAGCGGTAACTTTCCGGAACAGGGGTATCGGCCAGCTTTTTTCCTGCTCTCTGCGCTTCCAGCAGTAGCATTTGCAGGTGCAGCAATATGGCCTGTTGCTTATCTTTATGGCTGCTGTTTTCTTCTTCAAGTATTAATTCAAAGTGCCGGTTAACCCGTGTCGAAGAACTTTCAGGCAGTTGAATTACTGCATTTGATGCTTTAAAATAGGGATAGGTTCTAAATAGCTGCAGTACATGCGCGGCGCTTTCGAAATAGGCCGGGTGAATGAGGCAAAAGTGTCCGCCCGTATCAACAGAAGTGTTTTGCCACGACATGATCTCATCAGGGTGCAAAAAGGCGATGTCCCCAGAATTCATGAAATACTGATGCAAACCAACGGTAAGCACTCCTGTGCCGGAAGTGATATGGAAAATTTTATAGAACTGCCTACGATTGGGCGAAATGTAGTCTTTTACCGGGTAGTTGTCCCGGTTTTGAATAATTAAACTGTTACCACCAAGGGCGTAATGCTCTACGCTGAGAAAGGGAATTTTGTAGCCGTCTTGTACAAATGCTTCTAAATCTAATCGTGGAATGGCTGATTTCTCCATGTATCGAAATTACAATTTTCCTGTTACTTAGTTATTGGAAAAAAGAAAGAAGAAACGCTGTTTTAACCAGAAAGACCCCGGTTTAACCGGGGCATGATTTAAAGATAAATTGAAGTGAAATATCAAACTTTAGCAATTTCCAGATGAGATGCCTACAGCTCGATTTGCATGTTCTATAGCTACGTCTAAAAGCTTAAACCCTGTATATGAATTACTTTTTAAGTTGTTCCACAATTGATGCAGTATCCAGCAAGTACCACATTTCGGTGAAAAGGCTGTTTTGTACCCTATACGAGGCAAACTCCGTAAAGGCGATCGACGAACCGGTGGGTTCTGCGCCAAAAAAAGTTTTTGCGGGAGTTCCTCTGTCTTGCAATCGGGCGGCTATACGTTCGCCATCCACAAAAAGGTCTTCTATCTGCCATATATAATCTGGCACAATATCGGTTAGCCATTGAAGACCAGCAAGTACATCTGCAGGTTTAGAAGACTGACCGTTTATTTTAACCTCATCAGAGACCAACGTAGCCACCAAATCAAAATTACGTTCGTTTAGTGCTGCGATATAACGCTGGTAAAAAGCAGACAAGTCATTACTTGAGGATTGATCAGGTGCGGTTGAATTGTTTTCTAAGCTGTTCATTTTTATGAAAATTTAAAATATGTGCAGCAAAGTTATTAGCCATTAGTTACTGAAATATACTATCATTGTATTTTACAGTAACCATTTGGTAACTGGTATTTAAATCTCTGTATGAAAGACCAAAATTTTTGCAATTCTCAGTGTCCGCTTACAAGAGCTATTGGCTCCATCGGGAATAAATGGAAACCGCTGATTGTTCACGTAATCAGGCGGAGAACGATCAGGTTTGGTCAGATCAGCGCGCACATTCCTCTAATTACCCGAAAAGTTTTAACCGAACAGTTAAAGGAGTTGGAGGAGGATGGCATCGTCAACCGGACGGCTTACAAAGAATTACCGCCCAGGGTTGAATACGCATTGACCACAAAGGGTATGGCACTGCTCCCCATTGTGGATCAAATTCAAGACTGGTATGTTCAATTTGAAATGCAGCAGAAGTAGCTTGTACTGCTAAAAGTATTACCGTTTAACAGATCCAATACAGCTTTAAACGGCCTTTTACTGTTACAAAAAAACAACAATTCTATTTTAAGGCACTAAGTTTATAAAACGTCAATCTGAACCAGAAGGGGGAGACAAGTAAAGAAGCAGGCTGGTGACGCCTGCGTACACTCTGGTTTATGATTATGTCAGTAGAGCAGGCGTAATGGTGAAGGATTGGCAGAATCATTACATTGACTAATAATGACAGTTTTAACTCTTAAAACCAGTTGACGGATTCAGCATAAAAAATTGTAAGTGTAATTCGGATTGATAAGCAATTTATTAACTGATCAGGCCTTTTTTAGGTGCGCTATCATTTTATTACGGTGCTGCATCCCCCAATCCGAAATCGCGTCTATGACGGGCTGGAGCGAATAGCCATACGGCGTAAGCTTGTATTCTACAGTGATGGGTTTGGTCTGCAATACTGTTCTGTTAACCAAGCCATTCGTTTCCAGATCCTGTAATTCTTTGGACAGCATTTTGGCGGCAATACCATCGATGTAACCCTTTAACTCCATAAACCTTTTTGGCCCGAAACTGAGTGAACCGATGATCCTAATTTTCCATTTTCCGCTTAGCAATTCCATCGTGTCACGGATTGCGAGGTGATGATGCGCGCATGCATCTTGGGAGCGATCTTCTTTATCTTTTTGCATAAATAGTTTCCTCTAGTTAACTGGTTTCCTTTAGTAAACCCATTACAAATATATACCAGACCGGTAATAAATTTGTCTGCATAAAAAAAATAGATATTATGTCTTCAGAAAAAAAATGCCTTGAACGTAGCGATATTATAGCCCAAAGTCCGATTATCTCTGTTGCACCTATCAGATTATCGACAGCTGGGCGGGAACATGATCTGCAAGTGCGGGTATCTGCGCCAGTCATTGGGGATAATCTTCCCATCGTCCTTTTCGCACATGGTTTTGCTTCTTCAATGGATGCTTATGCACCACTCGTCCACTATTGGGCAGCACGTGGTTTTGTGGTTATCCAGCCTACGTTTCTCGATTCCAGAACCTTAGCGAGCTACCACCATACAGACCACCAAGAAGCCGTAAAAGCTTACCTGGCCAATCCAAGGTCAGCTACGGCTTGGCGACAACGGGTAGCCGATATGAAGTGCATTCTGGATCAACTCAATTATATTGAAAGTGCTGTACCTGGTCTGGTAGGCCGCCTGGATCGTAGTTGTATCGCTGCCGCCGGTCATTCTTTCGGTGCACATACTGTTGGGATGCTGTTAGGTGCCAGAGTGATAAAACCTGACGGATCATTGGACGATGACATGTCAGACGTGCGTATCAAAGCTGGTATCCTGTTAAGTGCAGGCGGAAGCGGCGGCGATGCCTTAAGCCAGTTCGGCAAGAACCATTTTCCGTATCTTGAGCAAACTTTTACAGGATTGACCAAGCCAATAATGGTAGTTGCTGGAGATCAGGACCATTCCCCGTTAACGGTTCGCGGGCCGGAGTGGTTTACTGAGGTTTATCAACTTGCATCCGGGGCAGATACATTAATCACATTGTTTGGTGGTGAACACATGTTGGGCGGCATTTCCGGGTATCTGGTCAGGGAAACAACGGATGAGGATCCGGATCGGGTTGACGCGGTACGGTCGCTTTCCTGGGCTTATCTGAAAAGTATATTCGATGAGCAATCAACCGCTTGGGAAGCGCTAAGCAAGAGGTTTAGCGATCATGATCATCCGATCGGCCGGATTGACACTAAATAAGTCCTAATGGACTTTCGCGGCTGGGCCGGGGTTCTACTCCACCACAAATACTATGCAAAGTGCTAGGAGAAAAGCAGGTGACGGGGTGTTTACAAGGCTACAGAAGAGGTGGTTGAACTTTGCTGAATGCACTAAATTACTGGTTAATTTCGCCTCTAATATGCTTTAAAGTAAATTTAGGAGTAAGAATTGTTTATGATGCCGCTGTTGTTTTTGAATAAATAACAGCTGTTAGTTGATTCGAGTGAGCCTTCTGGAGCTTAGAATTTATCAGTACATGGGCATAATTAACTGAAAGGGCTTTCGATAAAAAACTCGAATTATATGTTGCTCGTGTAAACATCTGCATTAAATAAATCACAATATGGCAATACCAATAGTGGTATTTACAATACTCCGGATAACTTTAATCACTGCATTGAGCGCAGCTTCAACAGCAAGTAAACCCAAGCCTTCCTCGCTCAGTAGTAAAGTTTTGAAGGCTGATTTCTGCATGTCCGTCATCAATTGCGCTTTTTCCACCGAAATGGTTCCGTGAGCCGCCATTTCACTAATGTTGGTTATGTTTTGTGATAGCGTGGTTAGTGAACTAACAGCAAGCTCGCTAACCATGTCCCATTCATGTCCTAAGCTATCTTTTGCAGCCGGAATCATTTTTTCGAGAAGTGCCTGAGCGTCTAACAATGCCATTACGTTGGGTAATTATCTTATTTTGCGCTTTAAACCATTTTGCAATACAATCATGCTGCGGAACTGCACACTGAATGCATTTTCAATAGTATTTATAACGCTGGTATCTGCTTTGGTATTGAGGCCAATTTGGTGTATCCGTTCCAAATCTTCTACACTGTTTTGCAGTGCGGTTAATTGTTGCACAATTAACGAATATTTAGGTAGAGTGCTGGAACGTATACTCAAATTTTCTATTCTGCCTTCTATTAAATTATAAGTGGCTTTGAAATTTAGGTAAGCATTATCCTGTCCCTGGTTATTGATGAGATTTTTTTTGATAGTAACCAGTACCACAAATATTTCGCCCTGAACTTCCTGAATACCATAATCTGTTACCTCGTCATAGGGGCCGATCAGCGTAACACTGCAACTAAGGGCAAGAGAGACAACTGCAGAAAAAATCAACGTCAATAATTTTGTATGCTTAAACACAAGCTGGTTTGTTCTCATGTCTCCACCTTAATTGGTTACAGCAACGCAAAAGTTTTTAGCGCTGTTGAGTTCCCATTAAAAATATCCAGGTCTACTTTATTAGCAGTACCCGTAGTAATGCTTCCGCCCGAATATTGCCATATGGTAAAATTGTTCCAGCGTGCAAAAAGCCCTGGCAAAGCAGATTGGTAAGCAGATACCCATAAAGGATAGACCGAAAAATCTGTAACGCCGTTGAAATACTCGAACCAAAACTCCTTCGATGTATAAATCATTGGTGTACGTCCGGTTTGTTTAGCGAGTTGCGTAAGGCAATCCTGTATCAATTCAACACAGGCAGTTTTATTGTTTAATATATATTGATTGAGCGACTGAGATTCGGACGTGTTGCTGCCAACCTGCCACTCGATATCAAGTACCGGCGGGAGGTTACCGGCAGCTGAAAAATCTATACCACATGATTCGAAATTAGCCATCTGCGCGCTTGCCGCATCCTGAAACGTTAAAAAATGGTATGCACCAAAAATCAGTCCTTGTTGCTTTATGGCAGCCATATTGCCTTTCAGCGTCGGATCTTTGAAACCGGCACCCTGACTGGCTTTGCAATGAACAAACTGTATATGCGGCGAAAGCTTTTCCCACTCAATGTCACTGTTAAAATGACTTATATCCATGCCTTGTGGTGCAAGGTGGTCAAGTATAGCCCATGTCTTAGGTCCTGCAATACCATCAGGTGTTAAGCCCTTGTCTGACTGGAATCGTTTTACAGCGGCCTCCGTACCTGGCCCGAAATTACCATCAATAGTAAGCGGGTAATTTAAAAATGAAAGTGCGCGCTGAAGCAGTTGTACCTCGCTGCCGGTTGAGTTAAGGTTAAGTGTTTGCATGATACGTTGTGCATTATGTTTTTTAATGATACGATAGTTCAAGAACTAGCCGTAAAAATCAGATGAACCGCCGAAGTTTGCTTTTGATGAATAATCAGTTTGTGCTTTTAAATTATCAGGAACGGGAACGTTTGTAGACGTCTCCTGAGTTTTAGCTACAGAATTGATTTTCATTTGCTTATAATCTTTTATCGGTGAATTACCGCCGGCTTGCAAGTCAGCACCTGTAGACGTATTATCAGTTGGTGAGGCTTTTGCATCTGGTACAGGCTTAATCGTACTGTTGACTTCCGGTATGCTATTATTACCATCTGCCGGTTGATGACTTTTATAATTTGTTACTGTGTTAACAACAGGCTGTTGGTTTTTTTCATCGTTTTCCTGAGATCGCATGGTTACAAATGTAGCGCTACTGATACCCATTAAGGTAAGTAACGTGTCGCTTAACTCAGGTAAAATACAGCCTTTAGTAATCTGTGCTACTTTATAAAGATAAACAGCCATGCCAACAATAGTCCAGATTACGTGCTGAAAACGATGAATACTAATGCCACTATCATCTGATAGAATATCGTAAAAAAAGCCACCAGACGGCGAATTCTGATGCCTGGGTCTATCATCGCCTATTTCGCGTTTATCTATGATCTTTGTGATAGCAGCCGTGCCTGAGAATATCCCAAGAACAACAAGTGCCGTTTGGTTTATCTTCGCTTCGGAGCAATCCCCTTCAAACAGGGAAAGGTATAGGTACGAGCAGGAAATAACCACCGTCCACAACCCCAATTGTACTTTGGATAAACTGTAAGGAGACGTTATGTTTGTTTTAATTTTAATTAAACTAATATTGGCGGCATTGATAATTTTTGGATCGCCGCTAACATCATCGCGAAGTAAAAGCGTCCATTTGCCCAGTAGGAAAAACGACAAGAGAATGGCGACTATACCTGCCATTGCCAGTAATGATTCTGGATTGGCAAAACCTATGAACAGCATTTTCAAGAAACATTAAATTTGCTAAACTCCTTGTTATTATTGATAATAGCAGGTTTACGTTGAAAAGATTTTCAGTTAAACTGCTGGATGAAATACGTTACTGCCCGTTATTTACGAAGTAACTAAGCAGATCAACATGCGCTTCATTAAGATCACTTAATAGCGTAGTAATATTTCCGAAGTCCGCATAACGCTGATTGAACCTGAACTGCAAAGTTGGCTTCACGTCGGAAGGTTGCGGAAATGTTTCGATACAAACATAGTTACCGTTTTGAAGGGGCACTTCTATCCACCAATGCGTTTCATTAGGGCCGTATGGTATTCCGTCTTCACCGGCATCGTCATAATGCATAACCAGCTTATAGTTAGGTGGCTGGTTTGGTTGTATATACCCTAGTCCAGTGCAAATGTTATTACATACCCAAGTCATGGCTTGTTCCCGGAACTGCCTCCAGTTAACCCAGTCATCCTGGCTATGTAGGGCATAAGGTTGAAACTGATTTACGTATTGATGTGCCTGCATTAAGGTTTGTAAAATTTCCTCTTGCGACCAATAAGAAGCCGGATCTGGATTGATACCCAGCAATATGGTGTCAAAAGCGTTTGCGGGCCTGTGAATGATAGTAGATGTGTTTTGCTGGTTATAATTGATATTATCCAGTAAACCAAAAAGCGCCCATTTCCAACAGGAAACATTGTCAGGCATATACCCATCAGGTAAAGTAGCTACCTGTATGGTAGCCCCAGGGCTTGCCTGGACATAGTTATTTAAGACATTTATAATAGCTTGGGTTAGCTGTGGCATAAGGTTAATTTTTAAGGCATTTGTATGTTTTGCTGCATCGGCCTCAGCACTTGTGTTTATGTTTATTATTACTACAACCGTCGTTAAATTAAAACATGTTGTGAATAGGCATGCAGTTCAAAAGTTGATCAGTTAAACGGGTTGATTGGCCCTTGCGGAGACCCGAACATGGGCGTAACATACTGAAAATTGGCGGGCCAGGGGTTTTGATTGCCAAAAATATTTATTGGTAATAACGGAGGCAAGGTGCTCTGTTTGAATCCGTTAGTACTCGTGCTTTCGTTACCATATGGAAAAGGATAAACCAAACAGGTAGCACCCGATTTTTGCCATAGAATCTGAAACCCGTCCCTGGTAGCCTCTTGAACATATTCTTGAGAAACACATATGCCAACGGCAATTCTACGGCCCATAACACCGCATCCTTTTAGTTTTTCAACGTCATTGCGTAAGCCTGGATTAAATTTCCACCGGTTTCCTGTCGATTCGCACTTCAACTCTACCAGGAGTATCTCCGGCGTGCCGCTGTCAAAAATCAGATCTGCTTTTTGATTCAACTTTGCAAAACCCGGACTTAGCATTGTTTTATTATTATTCTGTAATAAATTGGCCGTTACAGTACCAGATACCGCCTCACGTGAAAAGCCTCTCGGCTGGAACGCCATTTTCTTTATAAACATAGATAGATCCGTTTGGGCCCAAGATTCCCAACCACCTCTAAGGTCAGAAAGTAAGGTAAAATCGCCGCCTTTAGCGTCACACCATCTGGTGACAATATCATAGAAGTTGTAATAATTCATAGCCGTTTTTATTTAGATTGGTTTCCAAATTGCGACTGGCTAACCAGTCCGCTCGGTATTGGTGCGGTTGTTTTGATGAGCACTGACGGCGACAGGGTAATGTGATCAAATTTTTTTGCTTGTTCATCGTACCAAACACATACAACAAGGCCATTAGCTGGCCTGGATACAGACATTGCCGGCCCGCCAGAAACCAGCTTTACCACGTCTCCTGGATTAAAAATAACCTGTGCCATTTCGTTGTTTCATTTTGGGTGAGTAATTAGTTATGCCTGCTGCGTATTTATGCGGCTGATGTCATTCATGGCATTATCAGTGTTTTGCACCGTTTGCTGGGCCGTTTGCATTGCGGCCTCAATGGTGGATGCCATGGTTTGCTGTACATTTGCCAACGATGGTGTTGTTGGAAAAGTAGGCGTACCTGTAGCAGGTGCAGCAGTTGGTTGCGCAGGCTGTGTCTGTTCACTCATAATTTGTAAACTATCGGCCGTTAATGATTTAAAGGCATTATCCACCTGCGCCTGCATGGTTTGCAGCGCCTGTTGTTGAATGGTCAGAATCTGCTGTTTCAAATCGCTTATCTGCTGCTGCATATTTTGCCGGGCCTGCTGGGCCGGGGTTAGTTGTTGGGGCACGGAATTCCCTGCATCCATGCCGGGCGTATCTACTTGCTGTGTCATGAAATGTAATTATTAAAATTTCCTGAATAGAGCAATACCGCTTTGCGGTATTGCTCATTAACGGCATTAAAGACGCATATCTGCTTGTTGAAATCTTATGAACCGAAGATTTGTTTAGTGCCAACCGCATCAGATGCGGTATCGATAGAATACAGCATAGTTACGCCCATAGTGGTGGCAGCCTGTGCGGTTATATTGCTTTGCTGCTGGCTGGTGGTGGCATTGTGTGCCGCATTGGCCAGCGCCTGGGCCGTGGCCTGGAATAAATTGCCCATTGCAATAGCAGGTGCATCACCCAGTACCTTGGTGTTTGCCTGGGTTACCGAATCGGTAATCTGATCGTTTACTGAAGTTGGAAAAGCCATGATAAGATTTTATTTAATGTTTAAATGATTGTATTATTATTGCCCTAGTACTTTACCCGGTGTGTAAATCTGCTTGGTGCCTACAGCATCAGAAGCTGTATCAATGGAGTACAGTGTGGTTACACCCATCGTAGTTGCTGCTTGTGCGGTTATATTGCTTTGTTGCTGGCTGGTGGTGGCATTATGTGCTGCATTGGCTAAAGCCTGGGCTGTTGCCTGAAAAAGGTTGCCCATGGCTATTGCAGGCGCATCGCCTAGTACCTTGGTGTTTGCCTGTGTCACCGAATCGGTGATCTGGCTGTTTACTGCGGTTGGAAAAGCCATAAAATTTTATGTTTTACGTTAATATTGTTATTGATAGATGTTCGTGGTGCCTACAGCATCAGAAGCTGTATCAATTGAGTATAAGGTGGTTACACCCGTGGTGGTGGCCGCCTGCCCGGTCATGTTAGTTTGTTGCTGCGAGGCCGTGGCATTATGGGCCGCATTGGATAACGCTTGCGAGGTAGCCATAAAAAAGTTACCCATTGCCATAGCGGGCGAGTCGCCTAATACTTTGGTGTTTACTTCTGATACCGAATCGGTGATCTGACTGTTTACTGCGGTTGGAAAAGCCATGATTTTTACTGTTGTGGTTAATTAATCCGGTTAGTTATTATGCGAAAATCTTTTTTGTACCCACCGCGTCAGACGACGTGTCTATAGAGTACAACGTGGTTATACCCGAGGTTGTAGCTGCCTGTGCAGTAATGTTGGTTTGCTGTTGTGCAGCAGTTGCATTATGAGCGGCATTAGCCAGGGCTTGTGAGGTTGCCATGAAAAGGTTACCCATTGCCATAGCGGGCGAGTCGCCCAATACTTTGGTGTTTACTTGTGAAACTGAGTCGGTAATTTGATCATTTACTGATGTTGGAAAAGCCATAATTGTTTTCTTTTAAGGTTATAAAATGGTGTTAATTGTTAAGCGTAAATTTGTTTGGTGCCTACGGCATCAGACGATGTATCTATAGAATACAATGTAGTTACGCCCATCGTAGTGGCTGCTTGTGCCGTAATGTTGCTTTGTTGCTGACTGGTGGTAGCATTGTGGGCTGCGTTGGCTAAAGCCTGTGCCGTTGCCTGGAGCAAATTGCCCATTGCTGTTGCCGGTGCCAGGCCCAGTACCTGTGTGTTTGCTTGTGTTACCGAATCGGTGATTTGACTGTTTACTGCGGTTGGAAAAGCCATAGTTGTTTAATTTTAAGTTTATGTATTTAGATTTTTATCGAATAAATAAGTGCCACACCCTGGGCAGTTACTGCTTGCCCTAAGATATTGGCCTGCTGCTGGGCAACGGTGGCATTGTGTGCGGCGTTGGCCAGCGCCTGGGCCGTGGCCTGGTAAAAGTTGCCTATAGATATGGCAGGCGCGTTGCCAATTACCTCCAAACCTGCTTCTGTAATTGAATCGGTAATTTGGCTATTTACAGTTGATGCCATTGTGCGTACTACTTATGTTTCCAAAATGAATTAGTTGTTAGCCGGTACACCGCTGCTTGTGCTGCCTGCCTGATCAGACGTATTGCCGGGTGTTGTACTGGTAACTACGGTTGCCGTGGGCGTTGTTACTGTCTGAACAGTAGTTGAGGGAGTAGTATTACTTGTACCTGACGTTGTTGTGCTGCCCGAAAGATCAGCAGGAGCAGGTGGCGCGGGCTTTGGTGGTGGCGACTGTATGCCCATTACCGAAAGTATGCGGGCACATGTTGAGGTGGTTGTGGCCGAGTTTAACATTTGTGCATTATGCTGTGCCGTTACTGCATTATGCATTGACATGCCTATAGTTTCGGCCATCACATTGTTCAACATGGCAACAGATTGTGAATTTGCAGTTCCGCGCAAAAGTTGCTGAACGTCGGTTATTGATGATAATATAAAATCGTTTGACATATGATTATTATGTTAATTGGAATAAACCTTGGTTTCTGGTAACAGATATATTACTCCGTTCTGATCTGCCCCCAACACTACCTGCGATTGCCCCGACACAAACGTGAGGGTTAATATCCGGCCGTTTTGAGAAAGTGTTATTGTGGATGTCTGCGCTCCTCTGATCTGGTTTTTTACTGTGGTTAGATAGTTGTTAATACTGACAGCTAAATCTGCACCTGCCGAGCCGTTAACAGTAATGTTTCTGGTTAAATTAAGTATTGCCGAAGTAGGGGTAATGTAACCAATAAAGCCCGGCTCATTGGCTAAGGTAGTAACAGCTTGTATCAATGTATTGCCACTTGCTGCAACACCCAGGCTGGGCGTAAATAAATAAGGTTCAATCACCTCTTCAAGCTGTGCGTATATTAAAGCAATTTCGCCGTTTTGGGTTTGTTCAATTAAATTGCTGCTAACAATGTTTTGCTGGCTATATTGGTAATAAAGGGATAAATTAATAAAATCTGATATAGTAGCTGCCTTCTCCTGTGCAAACGAGTGTGATCTTGACTGTAAATCGGCGTCTGCATTTTGCTGATCTTTTACATATGCAGCAAGCTGTAGCATTTCATCAAAACCTAAGGCCTGGAAAAGATCGGGGCGACCGGTCATCAGCGACTTTACCAATCCATCGGCTAACATAATATCTGTATAGGTCAGCAAACTGTTTCTCTGCAGGAGCGGAGCCAAGTCATTTTCATTATCGTTGTTGGTTAGACGTATTGCTGCAAGCTGTGCAATATCGTTATCCGGCATTGACAGGATCTTATTAATACTGGCCCTGAAGGTATTGAAGCGTATGTATTCATCTGCATACAAACCCTGCTGTATCATTTGTAGCAATTCATTTTCATTCATCGTATTTATAGCTGTTCCGGTTGCATTTGACATGCTCCAGGTAAGCCATTTTTGCCCCCCCGAAATCATGGAAAGCACCGATTGAGCTCTTGCACTTAGTGCTTCTACCGAATTAAGCTGTTGGCCGCTGATGTATATCATCTTATTTGATATTATGGTTAAAACCTGGTTTTATTTAGATGGGAACCCACTAAGCACGGTTGAGGCATTTTGACCAATGAGCAAGAAATTTGCAGCTGCAGCTGTAGCTATCTCTTGTGCACTTGTTACAATTGTGGTGTATTCTCCCGCCTTTTCGGGCACTGCCAGCATTTGAGCCATAGCAACGCCAATCGCTGTTGAACTGATGGTGTTTATATTTCTTAAATTATCAACCGCATCCTGAACAGCTAACGCTGTTGATTGCGCTATAGACTGGTACGCTTTCATTGTACCTTCGTCCTGCATAATTTGTGGGGTAATGCTGCTGTCTGATGCTGTTAAACTTGTATATGGCATGATAAATTCGTTTAGTTGAGCAATTTGTTTTATACTGTCTCTATCAAGCTAATTGTGGCTCTTTATGCGGAGGGCTATGTTTTGATTTGGCTTTCGAGTATTCTTTTGCAGCAAACAGACAGGCAGGCATTAGCTACCAATTGTCCGTTGCGTTGGTTTGTACTCGCATTATGCATTGCTATCCCTATAGATACGGCCATGCTTTGAAATGTAACCTGTAAAGAGTTCATATACTGTTGTTTAATACAAATTTAATGTATGTTGCTACCCATGCCTTGTATAAAACAGGCAATCATTTTACCATTTCCTCCAACAGATTATTTTTAAGCCACGATACCGGCATTTCGCCTTTATCTTTCAATTTGTATAGTGACGGAAATGTTCCGAAAGCATTTTTAAAACTATGGCAAAAGTGCGAATGGTCAAAAAAACCGGCAGTTACAGCCGCCTCTGTAATGGTAGCCGAACTGCAAAGTAATTCAGAAGCATATTGTAATCTCAGGTCCCGTATCAGCTTAGCCGAAGTAATGGGATAAAGCCCTTTTAATTTGCGGTTTAAGGTAGATGGAGTTGTATTTAACAATTTACACAACTGAGGTATTGACTCTGTGTGATTATGTTTTTCAGATAAAGCAAAGATCAAAAGTTTATGCAACCAACTGTATTGCCTGGCATGATTTAATAAAACTATAGCTTCGGGCATACTGATAGGTACCCTCCAATACACCGCCCAGTGCTTATTAATATCTTGCGCTTCCCTGTATTCGGACGGGCTCATGTTATACGCTTTTGTAAAACAGCGTGAAAAGCTTGCATGGGCGTGAAAGCCGGTAAGCCATGCAATGTTTTTCACTGGTTCATCGCTCTTTGACAGTAGGTAACAGGCCATTTGCAAACGGTGTTCAAGTATAAGTTTAGCAGGCGCACACCCTGTAATTTCAGAAACTTTACGGGCTAGGCTTGATGTACTCATCTGCATTAATCCGGCCAGTTCAACTACGCCGAAATTAGCGTCACGATAATTTGATTCTATATTAACCTTTAGTAAAGTAACAAAGGCATTTTCTCCTGCATTGCTATAGGCGCCGCAGTCACTATTGGACGCAATAAACTCAATAACTGTGTAAGGTTTAAGTTTATATGTTACTACCGATGAATTCATTTAGCTGATATTTTATATATCAAAGGAAGGATTTACAAAAACTCGTTTTCAGAGCGTAAACACGGGTTTACATAAATAAGGGCAACCCCCTAAAGTGCTAAGGGTAAACCCTTGCATGGAAATTTAAAGGATGTGAGGAAGTAAAAAGATTACCTATATGGTAATATTGTAACTAAAGAATAAATTTCTATTAACTGGAACGTGAATTTACAACTACTATTTTTTATCTTTTCGGTGTTTAATTGTAAGAAAAGGCGGTTCAATGAACGTCTGTAAATCTGCTTACAAGGTTGTATTATCCTTATAGTTAACACGAAAATTTTTAATCAACTTATTTATTCGCTTTATCATCATGAACAATCACAATCATTCAGTTGCCGAACTCCCTGGTTTGAAAGACTTTCACATCATCTCAGAGTTTGAATTTCAAAAATATACACTTGAATGGGCCAAACAGGTTGCGAGCAGTGAAATGCCTTGGGACTTTTTCAATAATAATGACGGCAACTGTTTCCTGATGCTGGCACAGATTTATTATAATGGTGCAACCGTTCAAAATTTATTGTCATGTGTTGGGGTTAAAAATATTAATGCGAGGTTTGCTATAGTTGACCAATATCAGCCATATGAAATAACCTCTCCAACTTTTACGATAATATTATATGCCATTGATAGCCTTGGTAAAAGATGCTCGGCCTATCACATAGGTAAGCCACAGTACAATGATACCATCATTTTGCCGCGCAAGAAGCCGATACAAGGCATTGGCAACTTCATTTCAAGCCGTCTTGCCAAAGAATGGATAGGTGAGTGGAAAATTATATGTGATCATTCTCCAAAAGAGCCGGAATATTTGAGCGAATTATTTTTAACAAACTATGGATACCTTACCGGATATAACTACTTAATGTCTGATTTTATGTATTCGTTATTCCCCCCGGGTACGCGCACAGAAAATTATGATGTAGTTATATTACCTGCGGTACACAAACACATTATACATAATGTGTTTGACCAGCCAGCCTGGAGCCGCACATTCGGATTAGTTTTGGCTGGTGTAGAACTTGTTACTAAACATAAAACTTCTACTGTAGAAGACGATGAAGAAGTTAATTCTTTTTATGATCTTTCTCTTCCAACGCCACCCTCAAACAATTAACAACAGTGATTTTAGATCGACATGTTTTAATATGTCGCTAACTGATATAGATGAATATACAAACTTCTGCAGTGTAAATGAAGATTAAATGATCCGTTATTATGAATGGTGTTTGGCAAACCTTTTTAATTTATTCATCAGTGGTTGTGGTAGTGCCATTTTCAGCAGCTATCATACAATACAAAAAAATGGAACAAGCATGGCGCTCTTTGGCTATATTGATTTTCTTTGATTTTTTTACGGAGGCCATTGGCCATATTTTGTATTTTCTTAAAATCAGCAATCATTTTTTATGGCCCATTTTTATACCGGTAGAATTTGCTTTGCTTACCTGGATATATAAATTCGAACTTAAAAAAATGACTGTTGCCCGGTTAATGCCGTTTGTAACGCTTTTGTTTACCATTTATGTATTTGTTGATTGGCTGATGGCACCTAAAGGTGACCTGAGTGCACTTCCTCATTTTACAGAAGGTGTGCTGATATTGCTATTGGTAATGTGCTATTACTATAAAAACCTAAGCACACTCATAGAAACACACTTGGAACGTCAACCAATGTTTTGGTTATCTACCGGTCTGTTTATTTATTTTTCAGCAAATTCAGTGATCTTTATTTTCAGCAACTATATTCAATCTTTTTCGCTGCATTTCTTTAACCTGATTTGGTTTACTCATTCTATATTTAATGTACTTTTATACATCTTTTATACCTTAACAGTGTGCCTTATCCCAAAGAAACTGAATTACAAAGTTTAATTTTCGGAAGTATTGTTGTCATGCTGTTGCTGGCAATTGCTATTGTTACATTTTTTGTTATATACCAAAAGAGGCTGCTTAAAGAGCAACGCCGTTTACAAAAAGCCAAAGACGATTATCAAAGACAGTTGCTTAACTTAAGCATCACCGTTCAGGAGAAAGAAAGAATACGTATTGGGCAGGATATGCATGATGAAATTGGCTCCTCTCTTTCAGCAATTAAAATGCTGGTTAACCAACTTCCGGAAAATGATCCAGAAAGCGATCAGCTAATTTCGGGTATTAAAGATGGCTTAAGTAATACTATAAGCGATGTTAGAACTATTGCAAATAATCTTTTTCCGTCTGTGTTAACAAAATTCGGATTGGCAGATGCATTGCAATACCAGGTAAACCTGCTTTCTGCAGGAAATATCTTAGCAATTGATATGATTTGTGACGCAAAGTTTAAGCTTAATTTTGATTATGAACTTGCCATATATCGAATTTTACAGGAACTGATCAACAATGTAATAAAACATGCAAATGCAAAAAGCCTATTTATAAGGCTAAATCAAACAGATGAAAGCATATTCGTTACCGTTAAAGATGATGGCTGCGGCTTTGACACTACTAGAATTGCCGATCTTAAACAGGCAGGAATAGGTATTAAGAGCGTACAAACACGAATAGCGGCCATGCAGGCTGTTTTAAAAATAGCATCCGAAAAAAACAAGGGCACAGTTATCGAAATAAATATTCCTTTACATGGTGGAGAAGGCCGGAAATAATGCAGTTAGCCAAGTTGCACGAATTAAAATAGCTATCGTAGATGATCATAAATTGTTCAGACAGGGAGTATTGCAAATTTTAGGACGGATTAAGCATTTTAAACCTGTTTTTGAAGCAGAAAGTTACCCACAATTGCTGAAAGAACTGGAACTGCAAACGCCTGATGTTATATTAATGGATATTGAGATTCCAGGCACGGACGGAATAGACGGCTGCAAACAAATTTTACAAAAATTTCCGGAAGTGAAAATTATTGCCTTGACAATGCATACGGCCGATAATTATATTTTTTATATGATGAAAGCCGGTGCACGAAGTTATTTACCGAAAGATATAGATAAAGAAACCTTACAAAAAGCAATTGAAACAGTATATTCCAACGGCTTTTATTTTACCGATACGGTTGCAGCGGCCATGTTAAACGGCGTTAAAGGTAATTATAACCGCAAATCAGCTACAAGATATGGTGAAAACCCTCTTACCAAAAGAGAACTCGAAGTATTGGTACTTATTTGTAACGGCTTAACCACAATGGAAATAGCAGAAAAATTGTTCTTAAGCACAAAGACTGTTGAAGGTCACCGGAAAAATTTGTTGGAAAAAACTGATACGTCCAATTCAGTTAGTTTGGCAGTATATGCTGTTAAAAGCGGAATTCTCGACGAACAGTAATATAAGGATGAACTAAACTTGCAGCCGTCAGATGACGGCGAAATTTTTGTTTACAAGGCAGCAGATAGACTTTTAGAAGCTGAGGTAGGCAATTATGTAAACAGTCCGGCTTTTGTAAAAGGAAAAACAGGCAAATCAAATTGCCTTGTTGTTTCGCTACCTTTTAGCACATAGGCTAATTTTGTATTGTTAAACATTCTTTCATGAAGAGATATTAGGTAGGCTTAAGAGAGCTTTTGTGTGCTTAGCACTCTAACTTGAGTTGGTATCAAACATAAACAAAAAAATCTCTAAGATATCTTTAAGAGGTTTTTCCTTCTTAGGTAGCGGGTATGGCACTATTCAAAAAATTATTCTTGCCGAGAGTCAATGTAGTAAAGGTGAAAGAACGGCTACAGCTGGTAACCGAATTTACTTCATAACTTTATCAGCTAAAACTCTTATTGTTGAAAGCTGCCCCATTTCGAACACCAAAAAACTGGATAAGATAATGAGCTGATAGCCCGAAACCGTTCGAGTATCAAAAAGTCCGAAAAGCTTATAATTGATGTTTGTAGCCATCACGGAGGAGCTAGAAGGTTATGAGAAGCTAGTTCCTTACATTTTTGAAAGTGTCATGCGGTTACCAGAGTTAAGTTCCTGGCTTCTCAAACACATATTCAAGCCCTTGAGAATTGTAAGTAAGAGCTTGGCCAAAAAACAGGTACTCTAGTAAGCGGTGACCTAAATCATAGGTGAATATTGGCCCAAAGAAGTTTTGGGCCAATATTTTTCGTTGAAGCTGATAATACTAATGTATCCGGTGGATTTCTAATATCCGCCTTTTATATTAACTGCAATATCTCGGGATTGTGAGTTGGTAGTATCCTTTATCCGCGCTGTAATTGAGCACCGGTTGTAAGCCTTCGACAGCTATTTCTCAGCGATTCCCCGCCCGATACCTTTGGATATGCCGGTAATCGGTGCCATCCTTCCTTTGAGTTCAGGATACGTAGTACAAAGAATATCGCGTTTATTTAATTAGATTTCAATGGCCAGGCGCCGGTTTGCAACAGCATGCTCAACCAATCTTCCAAATGCCAGGTTTTTGTCACCTTGCCGTCCTTCAGGTGATGGAACTCGTGCAGTGCAATAGTTACTTTCTGGTGGGTTGGCGCAATGCCCATAAATTCGCTGCTGTGAGTAAAAGAGATTTCTGCGCGTACCGATGCCCGTTCATGTGTACCGAATATCTCGTGTATTGTAATGCTGACGTCCGGAAACGCCTGGGCAAAGCCCTGTACTAGTTCTTTGTAGCCTTCCGGTCCGTCTTTCTGTCCGGGCGCCAGCGGAATATCTTGCCAGTCAGGGGCCAGAATGTTGTCTGCTACGCTGTAGTCACGCTTGCTGAATACGCCATAAAAGGCGTATAGTGTGTCAATTTCTTCTGGGGTCAGGGCTTTCACCAAGCCCAGCTCGTTTTGCTCTTTATTCATATTTGTATGCTCTTCAATGTATTAATTTACGTTAACTGCTATCTTGCCGGTAGCCCTGCCCACTTCTATGGCCGCTTGTGCATCAGGCAACTGGTTATTGAAAGCAAAAGTAGAAGCTACTTAAGCGGTGTGAAAGGCGGATTCAAACCGAAAGTGGTGCAAATCAAACCAAGTGCAAGTATACCGGAGGTTGTTTATGAGCGGAACCGGTGAGGAGTCGTTTCGCTTTGCTTTTTAAAGAACTTGACAAAGTTAGAGGTATCTTCGAAACCCAGGCACCAGGCAATTTCCGAGATATTCCAGTCCGTATGCTTCAGTAGAGCCCTGGCCTCGGATGCTACCCGGCCGGCAATAAGTTGAGTAGTGGTTTTGCCGGTGGTTTCCTTCAAAACCCGGTTCAGGTGATTGATGTGTACGTTGAGCTGGTCTGCAAACTCAGCGGGTGTTTTCAATTGTATCTTCTGAACGGTTGATTCGATGGGAAACTGCCGGTCAAGTAATTCATTAAACAAGGAGGCGATACGTTGCCCGGCACTGAATCCCGGCACATCTATTTTTGTATGCGCCGGACGTAATTTGAGGCCCGTATGAATCAGTTCAAACACCTGGCTGCGCAGCAGATCATACTTATAGGTATATTCTGAGGCAATCTCCCGGAACATGCGGTTGAACAATCCCATTACGCCATTGGCCTCTTCGTCTGTAATATCCAGAATAGGGGTTCCGCCGGGCTGGTAAAGTGGGTAATCTTTGATATGGCCAAAACCCTTCATATAATCCTCCGTAAATACGCAAAAGGCACCGGTGGGCTGTAGGTTTTCCGGCGTCCATTTATAGGGAATCAGCGGATTGGCAAACATCAGCATGTTATGCTTAACTTCGTAAGTGTGATCTGCATATTCAACTAAGTGGGCACCTTGTATCAGCGCAATCTTGTAATAGTCTTTGCGGCTGTAGGGCATAGGGTACGCAGACTTAGGGCCCAGGTAGTCTTCCATCTTAAAAACATTAAAATGTCCCGTTTTGCGGAAGATTTCACTGGGAAGAATACCTATCTTCTCCCGGTAAAATGCTTCCAGCGATACAGTTTTGTCCATTTTTTAAATTAATTGAGCGGGGTATAAATATTCTCTTAGCATATAGCGCTTTAAAATCCTTTTAAATCAACGGAACTAAATGCAGTAACCAATTCACCTCTCAAGCGGCTCATGCTAACTTAATAAGTTACATGCTAAAAACCAAGCCATGCTAATTCCTGTTATGTGATAGCCTTGCAAAATTGGCCTATAATTCAAATCATGTTAATGATCAGAAATTACAACTTTTTGCGGAGCGCTATTGGCTGGCCGCCTCTTTAAAGTAATCAATACCAGTGGGATACACAACGCATTCATTATGGCTAATAACAGGAAAGCATCCATATAGCTGAGAAGATAGGTTTGTTTTACGACAGTGTTTTCCAGGGCACCAACTGCCTGTTGAGCTGCCCGAAGATAGCTGGCACCGTGCGTCATCAGATTGCGGACAAATCCGTCCATCCGGATTTGTGTGGCTGGTTCAGTGGTTGTAACATGCGAAATTAGCGAAATGCGGTTTACGGCAGCACGGTTGGCTATATAAGTGTTAATCAGAGCTATGCCGAAGGAGCCACCCATTTGCCGCATCATGTTATTTAAAGCAGCTCCCTGAGGAATATCTTGTGGCTTAAGTTCCGATACGGCCAAAGCAGTAAGCGGCACTATAAGCAGCGCTGCGCCAAGTCCTCTGAAGATTAATGGTATGAAAAAATAAGCGTCGCCTGTTTCCAAATTTGATTTTGACATAAAAAAACCAAATATAGCCGAGAACAGAAACCCAATGATAATAAGATACTGCGGGCGCAACCCGCTCTGCAGCATTCGCCCGAGAAACGGCGAAATGAGTGCCGCCATCAGCGTTCCTGGCAATAACATCGTACCTGTCTGGAAGGCCGAATATCCGATAATCCGCTGTGCGTAAAGCGGAAACACAAACACTGCGCTGAAAAGACCAAAGCCCAGCACAAAGGTCATAACTGCAGAAATGGATAACGTAGCACTTTTTAGCACCCTTAAGTTTATCACCGGATGCTCGGTGGTGAGTTCCCACCAAATCAGAACGGATAATGCCAGGGCCGATATAATGCTAAGCGCAACAATATAATTTGCCGCGAACCAGTCGTCAGTTTCACCTCTTTCGAGAACAACCTGCAAGGCGCCGACACCTATGGCCAGTAGGGCAATTCCAAGCCAGTCTATCCTGCGGTCATCTTTCGAGCCTTGTGTTGGCCGCAAATACATGAATGATAATAAGGCAGCCATTAAGCCAATCGGAATGTTTACGTAAAAGATCCACTGCCAACTGAGGTTGTCCACGATATAGCCACCCATCACCGGCCCGATGGATGGTCCGATGATGATGCCCAAGCTAAAGATCCCGCTCGCCAGCCCCCGTTCTTTAGGGGGGAAAGTCTCAAACAGTATTGCTTGAGAGGTGGATAATAATGCGCCGCCGCCTACGCCTTGCAAAAAACGAAATGCAACAAGCTCCCATAAGTTGGTCGAGAATCCGCATAGGGCAGAGGAAAGGGTGAATAGTAAAATTGAACCGATATAATATTGCTTTCGCCCGATTTTCTCTGCCAGAAAGCTTGTCATGGGAATAATGATCACATTGGCAATCGCGTAAGAAGTGATGACCCAAGCCGTATCTTCCAGTGAAGCGCCCAGGTTTCCGCTCATGGTGTTGATCGATACGTTAACAATTGTAGTATCGATTAGCTCGATAATGGTTGAAGTGATAATTGTAATAACAATAATCCACTTTCTAAATCCGGTTTCCATGCCGCAAAATTAGACGCAACCAAAACTGCTCACTTTATAGAAATCAAGCAAGATTTTATAATATTCAAACAATGGGTAATTTAAAAATCATATTTTTGTCAAAAATGGTTATAATAATCAAATGTGCCTACATTTAAAATATGGAACCTATCGAGACGCTAGCGGATTTTTATCGCCGTCACCCCGTAAATAATCAGACGGAGTTTGCAGAGAATAACACCGGCCAGGGGCATTTCAATGTTTTTCTGCGGCAGCCTTGTTCGCAGCGGTCTCCATTCGGCCGTCGCGACTTTTACAAAGTAACCTTGATAGTTGGTAAGGGTAAAATGATTTATGAAGATCAGGAAGTACCGGTAAATCGCCCATCGCTTGTGTTCTCAAGCCCGAATATACCTGCCGCATGGGAATCGGGTGAGGGACCCCAGACCGGGTGCTTTTGTCTTTTTACACAGGGCTTTATTGAAGCTGGAGAGTACAAAGGCCGCCTGCCTGATTTTCCACTCTTTCAGCCCGGCGAGCGTCATGTACTTGAATTGGATGATGACCAGTTCGCGCTGATTTCCGGAATTTTGGACCGCATGAGAGACATTATGATATCTGATTACCGCGTTAAATATGATATGCTGCGCAGTTACTTGCGCGTGCTAATGCATGAAGCATTAATGATTTCGCCGGTACTTATGGTGGAAACTCATGCAGGGGCTGCGGCCAGAGTTACTTCACAGTTTTTGGCCTTGCTGGAACAGCAATTTCCTATTGACTCTCCATACCAACCCCTTAACATCAGAACACCGGCCGAATTTGCAGATGAGCTCGCTGTACATATCAATCATTTAAACCGTTCTGTAAAATTGACAACAGGCCGTACCACCAGCAGGGTGATATCGGACCGCATCATTAAAGAAGCGCAAGCCCTGCTTAAACACACCGACTGGAGCATTGCGCAGATCGCAGGCGGTTTGGGCTTTGATGAACCCGCTTACTTCACGAATTTTTTTAAAAAATATACAGGTGTGTCACCAGCGCATACACGGGTAGTGGCATAATGTTAACAAAGCGATTGAAGAGAAAAGGCTTGTTACCGTTTGTTAATGATTCTGGAAGGATCAAGCTTGCTGATATTAATAAGATCCGTCAGATAATCAATCATTTAATCAGCAACGCTGTCAAGTATTCTTGAATTGCTACGACGAGGGTAATGGCTTGCCTTACTATCGGCAGTTTGCGAAGGGTAAACCTTATGGATCAGAAAGATGGAGTTAAGCTGGAAGCTGTTTTACAATAGGGATTTTTATCCCTGACCTGTAAAGAATATTTTTTTAGCTAAATTCCATGTAGAATTTACGGATAGGAAGTCAGTGGGATATTCGTGGTTACTGAATATTGATTATCTGTAAGTTGCTGTCGATGATAACAGTAAGAAAGTAGGTTCGATCCTATTTCACTTCAGTAAACATTACCAAAAGGTTCAAAAGCAGCGAAATCGTATGATTGTGGCTTTTTGTTTAGGTCATGCTAACATATCCATCGAAAGCCGGCGATAAATCTACTATCGCATTATGTTTAAGCATGTAAGTACGTGAAGTAGCTTGTTAGTGTTTATCTTTGCGTACCATGATCAATGTCAATAACATTTCCGTTTCATTTGGCGGAACCACACTATTCAGCGATGTAACGTTCTCGATCAATGAGAATGATAAAATAGCTCTGATGGGCAAGAACGGCGCGGGCAAATCTACCATCCTCAAAATTATCGCCGGTGCAGCCAAGCCGACGACCGGAAATGTGACCGGCCCAAAAGAGGCGGTTATTGCTTATTTGCCGCAGCATTTACTGACTGAAGACAAGGCTACCGTTTTTGAAGAGACCATGAAAGCGTTTGCCGAGGCCGGCCAAATGCAAAAGGAACTGGATGAATTGAACGAGCAGCTGACTATCCGTACCGACTATGACAGCGATGACTACATGAAGCTGATTGAAAGGGTATCGGAACTTAGCGAGAAAGTTTATAGTGTTGAAGATACCAACTATGATGCCGAGGCAGAAAAAGTACTTAAAGGACTGGGGTTTGAACGCCAGGACTTTAACCGGCTAACTTCCGAATTTTCGGGTGGCTGGCGCATGCGTATCGAGCTGGCTAAGATATTATTAAAAAAGCCCGATCTGATCCTGCTGGACGAGCCAACCAACCACATGGATATTGAGAGTATCCAGTGGCTGGAAGATTTCCTGGTTAATTCGGCCAAAGCGGTAATGGTCATCTCGCATGACCGGGCTTTTGTAGACAACATTACCAACCGCACCATTGAAGTGACCATGGGCCGGATATATGATTACAAAGCCAAGTACAGCCATTACCTGCAGTTACGGGCCGACCGCCGTGTACATCAATTAAAAGCCTATGAGGAGCAGCAGCGTTTTATTGCCGATAACATGGAATTCATAGAACGCTTCAAGGGAACTTATTCCAAAACCCTGCAGGTGCAATCGCGGGTAAAAATGCTGGAAAAGCTGGATATCATCGAGATTGATGAAGTAGATACCTCGGCCTTACGATTAAAATTCCCGCCATCGCCGCGCTCGGGGCAGTACCCGGTTATGGTAGAAGACCTGAGCAAAAGTTATGGCGACCACGTGGTATTTAAAAATGCCTCTATGGTGATAGAACGCGGCGAAAAGGTAGCGTTTGTTGGTAAGAACGGGGAAGGTAAATCTACCATGATCAAAGCTTTAATGAACGAAATTGATTTTGAGGGTAGCTTAAAGATTGGCCACAATGCCAAGATCGGCTACTTTGCACAAAATCAGGCAGCCCTGCTGGATGAGAATATAACCGTATTTGATACGATCGACCAAATTCCTTTAACCGATGGTACGCTTAAGATCAGGGACCTATTGGGCGCGTTCATGTTCAGCGGCGATGATACCACGAAAAAAGTGAAGGTGCTTTCCGGCGGGGAGAAGACCCGTCTGGCCATGATCAAGCTATTATTAGAGCCGGTGAACCTGCTGATTTTGGATGAGCCTACCAACCACCTGGACATGAAGACCAAAGATATTATTAAAGATGCGCTGAAAGACTTTGACGGCACGCTGATACTGGTTTCTCACGACCGGGACTTTCTGGACGGGCTGGTGACCAAAGTATTTGAGTTCGGCAATAAACGGGTTCGCGAGCACTTTGAGGATATCAAAGGATTTTTGGCCTATAAAAAAATGGATAGCCTAAAGCAGATTGAGCAGAGTTAATGGAATGATTGCCTGAATGCCAAAGGTGTAAGACTGGTTTTGCTTTTAAACAACTTGCTAAAAGACTGCGACTGTTCAAATCCCAGTTGAAAGGCAATCTCATTAATGGTCAATCCTGTTGTGGCAAGCACGCCTTTGGCATGTTCCACTATCCTATCATGAATGAGCTGCTGGGTGGTTTGGCCAGTTAGCTGTTTCAAGCAATCACTTAAATATTTTGGTGACAGGTTCATTTGCGCCGCCAGGTCAGTAACGGTTGGCAACCCGCTTTCAGCAGCGTTGCCAATCTGTTTTTCCAGAATGGCCTCGAAACTGATCAGTAATTCATGGCTTAGTGCTTTCCGGGTGATGAACTGGCGGTTGTAGTAGCGGTTACAATAAGTGAGCAGCAGATCGATATTGGAAACGATCACATCCTGGCTAAAGGCATCAATAGGGCGGTGATATTCTTTCTCGATTTGCAGAAAGATGGCTTCGATGCTCTGTTGTTCTTCGTCCGATAAAATCAAAGCTTCGTTTACCGCATACTCGAAAAAGCCGTATTCCTTTATTTTTTTGCCCAGCGGATGTAAGCGGAGAAAGTCAGGGTGAATGGACACTTGCCAGCCGGAGGTAGCGAACCTGAAATCCTGATCAATAAAAGTCACCTGTTTGGGTGCAAAACAGGATATAATGCCCTCATCAAAATCAAAAATATTCTGTCCGTATTGTATCTTGCAGGGATGCGCCGTTTTTAATGTAACCTGGTAAAAGTTAGTAATCAAGCGTGTCCTTTGTTCAATCTCAATTTCAGGAAAGTCTTCAAAACGCAGGATGCTAAACAGCGGGTGACGGGGCTTGGCCACGTCCAGCATCTGGTGCATTTGTGCAATCGTTTCGATATGTATACTTACAGTTTCCGGCATTATCAAATTTACAAGTTCTGGTTTATCTTTTTGCGATAAGAATCAGCCATGAATCCAGTGATCATGCGGTTGGGCAATAAGGCCAGTAAGCGCATTCCCCATCGGTTCTTACTACCCGAGATATGGAAATGCTTCTTCTTGTCCAGCGCGCTTAATGTTTCGGTTGCAACCTCCTCAGGTGTTTGCGTAGGAGCATTACTATAATCTGAACTCAATGCATTCCCTTTTTCACTGTTCAAACCTGCTGCTTCATTAAAATTGGTACGGGTAAGCCCGGGGCTGAGCAGCATCACCTGTATGCCGTAAGGTTTGTATTCCTGGGTAAGCGCTTCGGTAAAGGAGCGGACAAATACTTTGCTTGCGGCGTAGGTGGCCATATAAGGAACCGGCATAAATGCCGTCATAGACGCGATATTAATCAATGTGCCTTTTCGCTTTTTCTTCATCTTCGCCAGATACAGGTGTGATAAATGAACCATTGAGGTGATATTGAGTTGCAGAAGGCTAAGCTCTGCGTTAAGGTCAATGTCGGTAAACTCGCCGCTTGAACCGATGCCGGCATTATTGATGAGCATGCTGATCTCTAACCCCTGCTTTTGCGTTTCGTCAAATAGCTGACGCGGAGCATCCGGCTTTGAAAGATCTGCTGCAATAAATTTTACATCTGTTTTGTATTTATCTGTGAGTATTCGATGCAGCTCTCTTAATTTATCAGCGCTGCGTGCTACCAGCACCAGATTGTGTTTTCTTGCAGCCAGCCCATGAGCTAACGCCTCACCGATCCCGCCGGATGCGCCTGTTATCAATGTATATTCCATTTGATTGCCTTTTTAATTCATGGACAAAGCTCCGGAAGTTACGGCTGGTATTTGTGTGCTAAAGGCGGTAAGTTGTGTCTGAATATCAGTTTCAAGACTTAACGAAATAGCATTAAGAAATTAAAGTTGATGTTGCAATCAGACAGCTTGGTTGTTTTTAGCATGCCATGTTCACTACCCATCAGCGATGCGGAATTTTGACTAACAAAAAGCGTATTGTGGCTAAATTCTCATCAACACCAATGCTCACCTTTGGTTAATAGAATCAACAAACCATGAAAGCAGTAAGAATTAATGAGTTCGGTGGACCGGAGGTCCTGAAGATGGAAGATGTCGAACGGCCGGTTCCGGCGTCTGACGAAGTTTTGGTCGAAGTGTATGCAAGCGGTGTAAATCCGGTAGACTGGGTGATCAGAAGTGGCGAAAATGAAAGCCTGCGATCATTCCTGACACTGCCCTTGACTTTGGGATGGGATGCGGCCGGAATAGTTGTAGAAATCGGTAGTGAGGTAACTTCCTTAAAACAAGGTGATCAGGTTTATGGTGTTCCTAATTTTCCGGGCGATGGAAGTTATGCAGAGTATTGTGTTGGCAAAGCAACGCAGTTTGCCATTAAGCCACAAAGCCTTGACTTTACGCAGGCCGCCGGCGTGCCGTTAGCAGCCTTAACGGCGTGGACGGGTATGTTCGCCTATGGCGATCTTAAACCAGGTCAGCGCATTTTGATCCAGGGTGCATCTGGTGGTGTGGGTAGTTTTGCTGTGCAGTTTGCCAAAGCCAAAGGGGCTTATGTGATTGGCATGGCCTCAGCCAACAACGTAGAATAGGTAAAGCATCTGGGCGCTGATGAAGTGATTGATTATAAAACGCAGCAGTTTGAAGAGCTGCTGCATGATATAGATGTAGTGCTCGAAGCTTCGCCAACACGTAACAACAGCGAGCGCATAAAAGCTGTTAGCGTATTGAAAGAAGGAGGTACCTTTGTCAGTGTAAATACCGACTTTCCGTTCGATAACGATTTAATGAATGCAGTTAATGCTAAAAAAGCAAAGGCTGCATCGGCAGTTAACCAACCCAGGCAAGAATGGCTAAAAGAAATCGCTGAGTTAATCGATGCAGGTCAAGTACAGGTTTTAATCAATAAAGTGTTTCCTTTGAATGAGGTGGCCCAGGCCCATGGTGCAAGCCAAACCTGGCATGTTCGCGGCAGACTGGTTTTAAACATCAAAAAATAAGCGTTACCTGTATGAGGCATTTTAAAACGATAGCGGAGTTCCATCATTTTGTAGGCCTACCTGCACCGCTTCATCCGCTCATCAGCGTGGTAAACGTAGCCAACGTGCCGCATTCAGATAAAACGGAATCGCTGAACATAGCAATGGAATTTTATGCCATTTCTGTGAAGCGGATGATCAATTTTAAAGTGCATTACGGGCAACGCCCTTTTGATTTTAACAATGGCATCATGTCTTTTATGTCGCCCAATCAGGTGCTGAACATTAATGTTGATGACAAACGCAAAAAGACAGAAAAATCGGGATGGGTAATCTACATTCATCCTGATTTTATATGGAACACGGCGTTAGCTAAAACGATCAGACGATATGATTTCTGGGACTATTCATTAAATGAAGCGCTGTTCCTTTCTGAAAAAGAAGAAGCGACGATCAGCAGCCTTATTCAATGCATTTTTGAAGAGTATCAAGCCAATATAGACCGGTTTAGTAAAAGCATTATCATCTCGCATATAGAAGCATTGCTGAACTATGCAGACCGATTTTATCATCGCCAGTTCATCACCCGCGAAAAGTCAAATCATCAAATACTGGAGCAGGTGGAAACCTTACTCACCGAGTACTTTAATACTGAAGATATGTTATCAAAGGGATTACCCACTGTAGCTTATCTTGCAGAATCGTTGAATCTTTCGCCGAAGTATTTAAGCAGTCTGCTCAAAGTACTTACAGGCCAAAATACACAGCAACATATACATGAGAAGCTGATCGAAAAGGCGAAGGAGAAATTGTCAACTACGGAATTGTCGATCAGCGAGATCGCTTACGGATTAGGGTTTGAGCATTTGCCTTCATTCAGCAAACTATTTAAGGCCAAAACCAGCAAATCGCCATTGGCGTTCCGGGCGTCATTTAATCGATATTAACTACAATATATTGAAAGAAGTCACGCTTTAACCTTGAATAAATTAATAGAAACCAACGGTAATCCTCCTTTTATAACTAAATTGATACCGTCTACTCCCTCCCGCTAATTAATAAAGTATCGAATGAACGAACTTGAAACCTATATACATCACCATTTCGGTATCAGTCCGGATGATTGCCAGCGCGTAAGCGGATTGTTTAAGACAGAAACCTTGGAAAAGGGAGATTACTGGTTACGGGCTGGTAAGTATTGCGACAAGCTTAGTTTTATAGAAAGCGGCATATTAAGAGTATACGTCAACTTGCCCGAAAAAGAGGTTACCCAGTGGATAGGCACAGCCGGCTATTTTGTGACGGACCTTCAGGGTTTTATGTTCCGCGGTACTTCGCGGTTTAATATGCAGGCATTAACCGACATTCGCTTGTTTACCATTGATTATGAAGGTTACCTTACTATGGGAAAGCTGGTACCCAAATGGCACGAGTTTGAGAAACTATTCATGGGTAAATGTTTTGTGATGCTGGAAAGCCGAATTTTCGACTTCATCTCCATGACCGCCGAAGAGCGTTACCAAAAACTGTTTGATCAAAACCGCGAGCTTTTTAACCAGGTACCACTGCAATACCTGGCCTCCATGCTGGGCATGACACCCGAAACCTTTAGCCGTATTCGCAGAAAAATGGTTTCTTGATTTTTGTCAAGAGCAAACCTTCAATTTCACGCCTACGTTTGAGCTAACCAAAATTTAGTGTCATGAATCAGGAAAAAGCCATGGGTATCACCATTAAAATCGAAGAGGCGGCCATCACAGCAATTGCAATTTATTTTTTATCTAAATATAATTTAGGTTTGCCTGTCTGGCTGTGGGTGTTGCTGTTTTTCAGCCCCGACCTTTCCATGCTGGGCTACCTCGTGAATACCCGTATAGGTGCCTTTACCTACAATTTATTTCATCACCGCGGGTTAGCTATATTTCTGATTGCTGCTGGTTTCATTTTACAGTTGAATATACTGTTTTCTGTAGGCTTGTTGCTGCTAGCACATTCCTCGTTCGACCGTATGCTGGGGTATGGCTTGAAGTTCCCGGATGAATTCAAACATACCAGCTCCGGCTGGATGGGGAAAGAGAAAATCAACTAAGTGGTTCTATAACCTACAGTATGCCCCGATATCTCACAGGATTCATCAGCATATCTGATGCACCAGTTGTTGACATGAGCAGATTTATATTATTTAATAGCAGATCCTATCCAAAAAGCGCAGGCTAAAGCAGCTGTTGAAAAATATATTAACGGCAGACTAGTAAAGCTTGCTCCTGTACCTTTTTATAGCTTTTTAAACAGTTTTAAAATGGACCATTACTATACTATCGACAATAAAGATTATGGAGATTGGAAATTCGAACTGATAGCGTTTTAGTTCCTTAATCAATTCAATAATTAATCTAACCTGCTAAAAAATTATTTATGTGTCATGCATTAGCATGTGCATATAAGAGAGCAAGATGCCTGCGGAAATCTCCGCAGGCATTTTTTTGTGAACTCCCAATTGCTTCAAACTAATTACCTATATTTATTCGAAAGCTTTGTCAACTTGCATAAAATCTTTTATGAGCCGTATACACCTTTGGTAAATTAATAATAACACCTTTCTTATGGTCAATTCAGATTTAAGATATGTTGTTGTAAAAAGCGTAATCAACTCATTCCTTAGACCAGAAGAGTTTCGTTTATTGATCAGGTACTCCTACAGGAGTTGTTTTCAATGTTTTTGAACACTTAGCAGAAAAAGGTGATGGCTTTATTTTAAAGGGATTATTTCGCGAGATTTTAGAAAAAAACTCTCAAAAGATAAAGGTACAATGTAGTTTTGCGCGGTATTGCTCGAAGTCAATTTCCTGCTTTACTATCGCTTTAACTTAGTACTAAGCCTCGTAATGTTAAAACTTTGCATGTATTTTTTAGGCTTCTTACCAATGTGCTTTTCAAATACTCTCGTAAAGTGACCCAGGTTCTCGAAACCCATTTGGTAACCTGCTTCCGATACCGATAAATGCTCCTCACGCAGTAATCGGGCGGCTTCTTGCATCCGTAAATGTTGATAATAATCGTAAATACCCATGCCAAATACCTGCGTAAAAATTTTGCGCAGCTTTAGTTCGTTCATGCCTGCAATTTGCTTTAATTCAGTTATGGTACTGGGCCTGCTTAATGAAGAAACGATTTTGTCGCGAACTTGGTAAACAGCTTGAATGTCCTTTCCATTGAGTTTTAAACCGCTAGCATTTTCGCGCTTTTTCATACTCTCAAAGAGGTAGAAAAGTAGTTCCATCGCTTTCATCTTGTAATAAAAGCTTTTCATCGTGCCTGGCTCTTCCTTTTTTACGATATCATTTACTGTTCGCAAAATGTCATCGGTCATTAGTTCCTCTATCCAGAAATTATTTGCGCTATCAAAAAGGTACTCGAAGTGTTCTGCCTCTTCCTTTAAGAAGTCTTTCAGATACGCTGCACTAATGCTGATGGAAACATGTGACACCCGGGTGTTCTTTTTAAAATGCAACGTTTGGCTGATTGCATACGGGAAAATACGCACGTAAGGCGGCTCCATGGGGCCGTTGTTTTTACCCTTACCCGTTCCGTCTTGCACGTTACTTTCAAAGATGTTGTAAAACACAAAACCGATACCGTCTGCTATATCAGATTGGCCGGTCACGCGGGTGAAATCATCCGTTACCAAAAATGAGCCGAAGTGCATGGCCATGTCAGGCAGAAACGTAAAGCCTTTAAAAAAGATGACCTGAAAATATTGCAGTATATCCTCTAAAATTACCCCCAGCTTGTTCGTGAACCGCTGAATATTGTTGTCTGCATATCCTTTACCTTGATAGTTCATTTTTTCGACTAAAAATAGTTTCTTATCGAATATTTTACTTGTAAAGCTATAGATAGTTTTGTGATATAAATAAATGTATTACGATTAAGTAAAACTAAGTGATGAAAAAACAAGTGCTAATATCTGGTGCCAGCTTTGCAGGGTTAACGCTGGCCTACTGGCTAAATAAGTTTGGTTTCGGGGTAACCGTAATAGAATTGGGCAAGGATTTGAGAACGGGCGGCTCACCTATAGATGTACGTGGAGAAGCATTGGATGTAGCCAGGGAAATGGGTATCTATGACCAGATCAAAGCCAATGAGTTTGTTCATACGGATGAGATTGTGGATGCAGACGATCAAACGTTAGTCAAGTTTGCCATCAATACTTTGCCTGAATATCTGGGCGATATCGAGATTCACCGTGGTAATTTGGTGGAAATTATTTACGGCGCCATTCCGAAAGACGAAGTGAAGATCATTTTTGGCAATAGCATAGCCGCATTGGTACAGCATGAAGATCATGTGGAAGTGTCTTTCGAAAAAGGGGAACGCAGAACTTATGATTTAGTGTTCGGAGCAGACGGTACCCATTCTATGGTAAGGAAAATTGATTTCGGGCCAGAGGAAGAATTTAAGAAGTTTCTGGGTGTTTACTTCGCATTTGCGGCCACAAATCACATACAAACTGGCAGACCCGGATCTTCTGGTATTGTTTATCGCGAGTTGGGCAAACAAGCGGTGAGCTATGAATTTCTAAACGGGGTGAACTCAATCCTCGTGTTTCGGGCACCTAAACTAAACTGGAACTACCGGGATCGGGAACAACCAAAGCAAATTCTAAGAGAATACTTTGCTGGTAATACTAATTGGAAGATACCGCAAATTTTAGATGCGATGCTTGTTGCTGACGATCTTTATTTTGATGAAGCCTGTCAGATCTGTATGCCAACTTGGACAAAAGGGCGCGTCGCCTTAATAGGTGATGCCGCATACGCGCCGAGCTTTTTTACAGGCATGGGTACCAGCCTGGCTATGCAAGGTGCAACCCTTTTAGCTAAAGAACTTTACGCTAATGAAGACTACCAAATTGCCTTTGCAAACTATAACGAACGGTTCAAGCCTTTTGTAGAGAGCGTACAGGCGCGTGTGGATCACTCGCTTAAAGTTCAGTTACCAGAAACGGAGGAAGAATTACAGGCTTCTTTTGCGGCTTGGAGTAATCAACAGTAATCTTCATTGATCGTGAATCTAATTATATATGATTTATTCTGTTTTTAAAACTCTTCAACTACTTGAACTTTTTTACGGATACAACCGGCGATTTTCGCTTTATGGAAAACATCAAAAATATAGAAGAGACCATGCTGCTTTACACCAGCGCATGGAATGAGACAGAACGCGAATCCATTGCAGCAAAGATCAGCAAATGCTGGGCGCAGGAGGCCACTTATACTGATAGGTTAACGGATACTATAAGCGGGAGGGAAGCGATCACCAACCTCATCATCAGTTCTTATGAGCAGATGGGGGCGAGAAAGTTTACGGTGCTGGCAGAACCGCAAGTGCATCACAACAGTGGCCGTTTCAGCTGGCTGGCTGTTCGTCTGGAGGGTTACCCTGTAGAAGGAATGGATTACTTTGAATTTAATGACCAGAACCAGATAACCAGGATTGTAGGCTTCTTTTAAACTATATAATATGATACAATTACCTGAAATAGAACTGGGCCAAGGTCCCGTCCTGATGCTGAATCTGGTAAAGTTCAAAGACCGCAAAATTTACTTTGAGCAATATGTGCCGGCTTTTGGCGAAGTTGTGAAGCAGTTAGGTATCCAGGGCGTTAACGTTAAGGTGGTGAGTGATGTGCTGGCCAACATCATCGCTGAAGAAAGCGATGAGTGGGATGAGGTGATGCTGGTTGAATACCCTAGCGCCGAAGCATTTAAAGCCATCGCAGAAAGTGAAGCTTATCAAACCCTGGCAAACCCGCTCCGCTTAGCGGCTACCGAAAAGCTGAAACTGATCATGACGCGCGAGTTTAAGCTTTAAACGCTAAATTGTCCCATTTAAGAATTGAGTCTGGCTAATTTTGGTTGCATAATTGTACCTGCTCCTGAGAGTAGGAGCAGGTACTTCTCTACTGCAAAAAGCCGTTTCCAAATGGTAGCTTATGGTACAACAGGGCTAAACCGAGCGGCAGCTAATTATGTTTAAAAACCTTTGATAACTTATTTCAGGACGGTGCAATCATCCGAACGGCCAGTATTTACGCTTATTGCTTACTGTAGGCAGGGAAATAAACCTCATTTACAAAATCCTCTGCCGTTGTTGGGGTGGTTGTCGAATCATCCCTTTTCTGATAGTTCATAAACCCTGTTCTAATTGCTGTTCCCATCCCAATTAAGTTGTCAGCAAAGTCTTCTGTAAAACCATTGCTCAAAAATGCCTGTTTGGCCTGGTCTGCCGGAACCTGTACATATGGCAACTCAGGATTGCCAATAGCCTTACCTATAATGTTAGTAAACTCTCTGTAGGTATAGTCTCTGGGGCCCATTACTGCATGAACACTTTTTCCATTAAAATCAAGGTTTGCTAAATGCATGGCTGTTATTTTGGCTACATCTTGTGTGGCCACCATCGGTATTGCATGGTCACCATCTGCAACTGTACCGTTGAATCCCATTTTTTTAACCAAACCAATTGTTCGCAGAAAATTTTCCATAAAGTATGCAGAACGAATGTGCAGTACGTTTACATCCTTCAACTGGTTCAATCTTACTTCCTGTTCACCAGTTCCTGCCATCATGCCATTTCCTTCATGCATGTGTGAGCCTACGCTACTCATATTTACAATGTATTTGATGCCCGACTGTTCAATGGCTTCAATGAGGTTGCTTGTAACTTGCCTTTGGTAATCCCTTGTATTTTCGGCCTGTACATTGTCGGGTAGTAGCACAAAAGCACTATCGGCACCTTTAAAAGTATTTGTCAGTGTTTCCACATCGGTAATATCGCCTGCAATAATTTCGGCACCCAGGCTTCGGTATTCCTCTATCTTTTCGGTGTGTCTTGCAATTAAGATTACGTGATGCCCTTCGTTTAAAAGGATTGACGAAATTTTGGAACCTACCGTTCCAGTGGCTCCGAGTATTACAATTTTCTTTTTCATCTTTGTTGTTTTTTAATTGTTATCGAATAATTACCATGTAAAGATGGCGTGATTGGTAAAGTAAAACTTGTATCAAATCACTATTCTAAATGTGATTGTTAGTAGTCTATTGATGGAGATTGCCACTATACATTCCACCGTCAAAATGAACTGCGTCTGTCTGGGTGATTAACAGTAGGGCATCACTTGTTTCAGTTGCCTGGAATGTTGGGTTTTCCATTTCAACCAGTACACTTTCGCCGGCAGTAAGAACCATAGTGTCATTGACTTTTATTTTTCCGTCAAATACATAAAGCAGGAAGGCTGTATTTTTGGATGGTACTTTGGGTAGGATAGTTTTTGCCCCGTTTTCTAATCGCATGTCCATTAACCATGTATTGCCTCTTATTTGCAGTGGGTAATCGTCGCCTTTACCGGCTATTTTTCGCCAGTGATTAGTGCTGTAAGTTTCATGTAACTCGTAAAACTGAACTTGGGGTTGTAAGCCGGAAGTTTCTGGTCTGATAAATATTTGCAGTCCTTCTAAAGCACCACCTTCTTCCATCACTTTTTCTTCATGATAAAAATTCGCACCTGCGTTCATTACCATCAATTGCTGATTTGAGATATAGCCGGTGCGTTTTTCAGAGTCAAGATGTTGTACTTTGCCGCTTCTCAAATAAGTAACAATCTCATCGTCTTGGTGCGGGTGCATTGGAATCAACGTGCCTGGAGTTATCCGTGCATGGTCTATTCTCCCAATGGTAAAAAATCCGGTATCGTGCAATTCCGGGCGGATAAGCCCGGGGTATAATATCCGTATGCCAAAGCCGCCATGCTGTTTGCCATACTTTAATGAATTATCTATTTTTGTTAACATCTGTCTGACTATTATTAGTGATTATCTAACAGGCCCGAGGATTAGCAAAAGATCAAGTAATCCTCAGTAAAGATTTTAATCAAGTTCTATAACTACCTTGCCGATGTAGCCACCTCGTTCGGCATATTCGTAGGCTTGTTTATATGCGTCAAAGGGAAATACTTTGTTAACTTCGATCTGTAATCCGTTTTTCAGGGCGTTTAGCAAAATGTCCGTGTATTTGGTTGATGGGCTCGAGAGTATCACAATGTGCTTTTGCGATGTAAAAAAGTTACTTAATAATGCTGTAGGGATTTCGATTGGCTTAGGTGTTGGATTCAGAAACCTGGCATTAGGCTTCAGTATTTGTTTAGCTTTTTTGTAACTCATTTTACCTGATAGATCAATAACAATATCATAGGTGGCTTTTTTAGTAAGCACATCTTCTTTTGTATAATCGATCACCAGCTTTGCTCCCCAATCTTTTGCATAGTCTGCCCCCTTTGTGCTTGTAACAGCTGTTACGTTAGCTCCGTATTGTTTCAATAATTGAAGTAAAAACATGCCGAAACCACCTGTTGCACCATTTACCAAAATGGTGGTTTGTGGATTGATATTCCCCATTTTTTGTATTGTGGTAGCTGCTGCAGTACCAGCTACCGCAATAGAGGCAGCTTGAGGAAAGCTGATATCAGAAGGCTTTTTCCAGATCAGGGAGGCTGGTACGGCAACATATTCGGCTGAAACACCTTCTTTCATTAAGTTTTTCACTACCCCAAAAACTTCATCGCCTCTTTTTAAGCCAATTACAGAAGATCCTGTTTCTTCAATAATTCCAGCGAAATCGGTGCCTGTATGCTTTGGGAAATTTGAGCCTGACATTAATGTCATTTCACCTTTTCTGATTTTCCAATCCATTGGATTGATAGAAAATGCTTTTACTCTGACCAGTACCTGATTAGGTTGAATACCAGGCTTTGATTGTTCTACAGTTTGCAAAACATCTGCGTTTCCGAATTTTTGATATACTATTGCTTTCATGATATAATTTCTAATTGTTTAAATTGATATCACAAAGGTGCTTACATGCACATAGTCAAACTTGTATCAAATCACTATTCTGCTCAAGGCGACACTGCCTGGATGAAAGACAACTAAAAAGGGATAGAAGAAGCAAAAGAGAACTATTATGGGTGGGTACCCATACTCTTTTTAAGATGGAATTGGTTATAGAAGATACAGGCACATGTGTTTAGCAGGTGCCTGTATCTTTTATTTTTCTATTGCAAAATGGTAACGCAGAAGTAGTCTGAGCAGCACTAATAAACTTCAATCAGATCACTGTTATGCTTCAGCGCTTTGGGCGGCATCCCAAGCATTTCGTACATATACTTATTTAGTTGCGGAAGGTCATAAAACCCGGTTTCATAGGCAATATCAGTAAGGCTTCTGTCTTTGTCAGTAAGTGTGAGATAGATTGCCTGGCGTAACCGTGTCCATAATATATACTTAGATAAACTGCTTCCGGTTTGTTCCTTAAATAGTGATGCTAAGCGGGATGGAGAAAGGAAAACTATATCGGTGAAGGTTTGTGGCGTTATGTCTGATTGAAAGTAGTTAGCCTTAATATATTCAACAATTTTTGTGACTCTTTCATCATACTCAACAGATGGTAATTTAGAAAGCAAGGCATCAACTATCTTGATAATATTTAAACTATTATTTGGTGTCTGAAAGAAAGCGTTTGTTTCTGGGGGCGAGTAGAAAACTATATGCTCTTGATTTTCTTTAAATCTGCCTGCCAGTTCCAAGCCAACATTTGAATAGGGTTCTATATTCAAAACATTCAGTGTACCCTTTTCAGCAACGCAAAAATGTTTAACATGCGGTTTTATTAAGAAGCCATGAATACGTTCATATAGTTGTCCACTAATAGTTGATGTAAAGGGAGTATCGTTCGATAATACAATTTGATATGCAGAATGGTGGTGAATTTCTACAGTTAGATTATATGCTTTAAGAGCAAGAATAAATGGATTATTGATCTGACTTTTCATTCAACTTAAATATGGCGACGCTAATTGTTGGGAATTTACAACTTTAAAAGCAAGCTGTTCTATATTCGGATTAGGGCTAAGTGGTTACAGTTTATGACAACATATAACAATAGCTGAATCCGGACTCCTTTTTATTTAATCGAAATTAGCAGATAAGGCTGATACTGCCATTTTTTTTAATCAGCATTGTTCATGTTTCTTTTTGTAAAACCAGATCATTGTAATCCGGCTCCGGTAACATTTGTAATTTAGGGTGCTCTATTTGAGAAACTTCTACATCAGTTACACTCCAAATTACCTTAAAAAGGGACTCTGCATTTTGTCAATACGTTCACTTAATTTGACAAAACGGTCTTTTTATGGGCTTTCGTTAGCATTTAAGCCACTTAAAGGCTAATTTTATTTTCCTAACCATTTTGCAGCCCGTTTCTTATTTGCCAGTTATATTCTTAAAGATGTCATTATCGAAAATCACCTCGCTGCATAAAGGCGAAAGCTGCGTAGTTATTTGTGCGGTGATCTTTACTATAATTTTCAGCTTCGGAGTAGCGAAAGCACAACCCAGTCAGTTTCGCTTTAAGCACCTGACGGTTGACGAAGGTCTTTCGCACACTGATGCAAATTATATCACACAGGATTTAAGGGGATTTATCTGGATCGCAACGTACTTTGGGTTAAACAGGTATGACGGTTATACCGTAAAGAAGTTTTATAACAACAACAAGCCGGTTAACAATGCATTTAAGAACCGTATCCGGTGCCTTTTTGCAAGCCACCGCAACCAGATATGGTTGGGAACAGAAGGTGGTATACAGCGCTTTGATCCCGGTACTGAAACTTACATAGATTACCGTGTGACTGGCACTACAGGGTTTACCGCCGAAAAGATCTGGATGCCTGATAGTAGAACGATGTATGTGCTGGCAGGCGGCCGTCTGCTAAAGTTCCAGATCAATGGCCATTCCCTTGTTTGCAGGCCCACTGGCATACCGGAAAGCACCATAGTTTACGATTTTACTTCGCTCTCTGCAAAAGAGTTGCTGGTGGCAACAGCAAATGGTTTGATAACGTTAGATTCGCAGGGAGCAGTTCTGAAAGTTTCGCTTGATAGGTTGTTACCTGTCACTATTAAATGCTTGTTTATTGATCATCAAAACAATCTTGTACTTGCCGGCATGAACTATATTTATTCGGCGGTGCGGCAAGCAGGCGGACGCTCGTACCAGATCAAAGATAGCGTTTTAGTTCCTGGAGGTAATCCCGTAACACAGATAGTTCGCGATGCCACCGGAGATTTTTGGGTCAAAGCTTCGCCCAATGTTTTGAGGCTTGATAGCAAATTAAAACTAATACAAACTATCAAAGCTGGTCCAGGAAACCATGACCTCAATTCGGCGTCGCTCTCTGATATGCTGATAGACCGTTCGCAGTGCCTTTGGATAGCAACATTCGGTAGAGGCGTAAATTATTGCGATCTCAATCAAAAACAGTTCCATACCTTTCAGCATGATCCGGAGAACGCTAACTCACTATCTGGTAATTATGTTCGGTCCATACTGGCCCAACAGAATACACTATGGGTTGGAACGATGGAAAAAGGGCTCAATCGCTATGATATCGCAAGTCAAACATTTCGTCATTTCAGTTCAGCAGGGCCACTGTTAAAACTAAAAAATGATAATGTGCTTTCGCTTGCGATGGATAAAAACAAACGATTATGGATTGGCAGCCATGCCGGGATACAGGTCATTAATCCGGTTACCCTTCGGAATTGTTCCTTAATCGGTGAAAAGGAATTTCCACATTTTATGATTGAAAACCTTGCCGAAGACTGCTTTGGCAATATGTGGTTTGGCAATCACACTAACAGGTTCGGAGTTATCTGGAAAGATGATGATAACGCTTACCATGTACGTTTTTTTGGGGAAGGCTATTTTATTTTGCCTGATAAGAAAAAGCCGGAAATGCTTGTTTCAAGTACCCATGGCCTGAATCGTTATCAAATAGACCGCTTCGGTCAAATCCTGCAAAGCGTCAGTTACCAAGCTAACGGTACCGGAAATTCATTAAGTTCGAATTATATTTATCCGGTTAGCAAACAGAATGATAGTATTTACTGGGTCGGAACAATAGGTGGCGGACTAAACAGACTTACGCTTCAATCAAATAACCGGTATCATATCGAACAGTATAATAAATACTTTGATATTTTTAAAGATGTTGAGGCTATGGAAACCGACCAGCAAGGGAATGTTTGGATGGGGGGAAACGGCCTGGAATTTCTTAATTTAAGTAAGCGAACACTGGTTAAGTTTAATAAAGATGATGGCTTACAGGGAAATAGTTTTAAGGTCGGATCTTCTTTTAAGGGACCTGATGGTAAGCTATACTTTGGCGGAATTGACGGTCTGACGTTCTTTGATCCAAAAGAGATCGTCACGAATAGCATCCCTGCCAAACCTGTTATTACAGACATACTCATTAATAACCAACATCCAGTTTACACTCAAGGCCATCAAAACAACAGCGCTTCAACGGAAGCATTAATGAATGGGAGCCCCCTGACTTTCAATTACCAGCAGAATAATTTCGTCATTTCCTTCTCTGCAATGCATTTTCCGAATGCGTTGAAATCCCGGTACAGGTATAAACTGGTCGGCTATGATAAGAGCTGGATTTACACTGACGGCTCAAAACCGTCTGCTTTTTACAGCAACCTCGACTATAATGATTATAGATTTATTGTTCAGGCAACAAATAATGACGGGCTTTGGAGCCGGGATGAAGCTGTGCTTTTGCTGACGATCACACCGCCCTGGTGGAAGAGCGTTCCGGCTAAAGCAGGATATACCATTTTACTCCTGACCATCTTAGCTGGTATCTATATTTATCAAGCCAGATGGTACAGGCTTAAGAAGGACATGGCTGTACGCGCGGTTAATGAGGCTAAAAGGGAAGAAATGCACCAGCACCGTGAAGAACTGTATCAGCAGCAACTTCTGTTTTTTACCAACATTTCCCATGAGTTCCGTACACCGTTGACGCTGATTATTGGCCCATTGGAGGCACTGCTTAAGGAAAACGAAGACTCCCTGCTGCAGAGCTCTTACCATATGATGCTCAGGAATGCCAAAAGGCTTATTAACCTGATTACGGAACTAATGAACTTTAAAAAGATAGCTGACAGTGTGATCCGGTTACAGGTGCAGCAGCTGGATGTAAGGGAATTTTGTAAAGGAATAGCAGCTGAATTTGATGATATCGCCGTATCCAGGCTGATCGATTTTCAATTCAAAGATACCACCCAAACGCCACCGGAGCAGGAATTAAAAGGCTGGTTCGATGTTCAGGTGCTTGAAAAGATTATTTATAACCTACTGAATAATGCTTTTAAATATACCAATGTAAAAGGATCCGTAGTTTTTGAAGTGTATACAGATCCGGCACTTTTCCAACCTAAATATAACACCCGGTTCCAGTTGAAAAATGAAGAATACCGTGCAGAAAAGTATATTTACTTTAGGGTGGCCGATACCGGTATCGGTATCTCTGAGGAGTCGATTACCCGGATATTTGACCGCTATTACCGGATCAGTAACAACCATTTAGGCTCGGGTATTGGATTGGCACTGGTTAAAAGTCTTACACAGCTGCATAAAGGCGATATTAATGTATTTAGCGAGCGCAACCAGGGAACAGAAATTATTATCGCCATTCCATGGGGAGAAAGCAATTATACCTTGCAGGAAAGAATAAATTCCGTACCAGCGCAGTCTGCACAGCTGGAACTGGTTGATAACTCGGTGCTGGTCCCTGCAGTAACGGACGAAAAACCACATCCGCCCATTCCAAGAGCCGGAAAGTCGATACTGATTGTAGACGATAACGCTGAACTTCGCTTATTCCTGCGGCAGGTTTTAGAAAAGGACTATAAGATAATTGAGGCCGAAGATGGCCAAAAGGCAATTGAAATTACCTTGGAAAATATACCTAACCTGATTATTAGTGACATTATGATGCCGCTAATGGACGGTATTGAATTTAGCCGATCAATTAAGGAAAGATTTGAGACGCGGCACATACCGATTATTCTTTTATCCGCAAAGGATGCACTGGATACCAAAATAGCCGGCCTGGAGTCGGGAGCGGATTTTTACTTTGCCAAACCACTAAGTGTTGATCTGTTGTTGCTAACCATTCAAAATATCTTTCATCAGCATGCTATACTGAAAGAAACCTACACCAATAATTATTTGTCGGAAGCTACTGAGCTTGTCAGCTCGGAGAAAGACAAAGAATTTATGAATAAGCTTTTAAACACCATTGAGGAAAATATTGAGAATACGGATCTGGATGTCGACTTTCTGTGTAAACATCTGTATGTGAGCCGCACCAAGCTTTACCAGAAAATAAAAAGCATATCAGACCAATCCGTTGCCGAGTTTATCCGCACGGTACGCCTCAAGCGTTCTATTTTCATCATGACGCATGAGGATATTACCATGAGCGAAGTAGCGGACCGGGTGGGCCTGCAAAGCAGCTCAAATTTTTCCCGTGCATTCAAAAAGGAATATGGCAAATCGCCTATGCAATTTATGCAGTCCCTAAAAAACGTATAGCTCTTACCGTTGTAGATCAAGCAACTTTCGCCTGCCCTTTACCAGGTAATAGATACAAAGGTATGCGTACTTTTCAGGAGTTGGCATTTGTTTCCTGTTATCATGATTTCCTGTTTTAATCATGAATTGATTAAGTCATTATTAATAGTTATTTGCTGCTTTTAAGCAAATTATAATACAATGTACATATTAGTTAACCTGGCGTACATATCCTTTATCCTCGCTTAAAAGTTTCATTTTTCTTCCAGTACTTGGCTTTATAATAAATGCTATCTCCCCGATTTTTTTAGATCATAAACAGATACAGGGTTAGCTTCATCTGTTTCGCGTGCACTGCTTTTTTCTCGCAAATACACCAATTTAAAACCTAAAAATAAATGTTATGAGAAAAACAAACATCTTCAAACAATGCATCTTTGGATTGATGCTGACGGTTGCATCGCTTTGGGTCACCGGTTGTAAAAAGTCAGAGTCTATCGCAGATTTGGCTAAAACGCACAGCGCAACTCCACCAGACCGGAGAGTCAACGAGATTAATTCACAGGCAGATGCGGCGTTCAACGCTTATACCAATGCGTTTTTAATAACACAAGGCAACACGCAGTTTTTCAAAGCACGGCTGAACGATGCCACTAAAGATTATTTCTGGCAACAGGCCCTGGATATCCAGGGGGTGGAAGATACTTATCTTCGTACAAAGAGTGCGGCGCACAAAACACTGATCACCAACCTGCTGAATACTTTTCTTCAGCAGAACCAGGGAAACGGCGGTTTGTATGACTGGAATTGGAATGAATTCAATGATGATATCCTATGGGCGGGGATCGCTTTCGCCCGTGGCTATCAAATCACACAGAATCCTATTTATCTTACCCAAGCCAAATACGCGTTTAACAGAGCTTATGACCGTGGCTGGGATGGCACACTCGGTGGGGGAATCTGGTGGGATATCAGACGTGGCCAGAAATCAGGACTAAGCAACAATACGGCAGTAATATTGGGCTGTTACATTTATGAATCTACTAAAGAGACAGCGTACCTAACAAAGGCGCAGGCTATTTATGATTGGATATGGAGCCATATTTATGATCATACTACCGGCGCCGTATGGGAAGAAATGCGAAAAGATGGTAGCATTGCTATGGATGCCAATGTTTATAATGTGGGGGCATTCATCAGTGCGGCTAATCACCTTCATCGCATTACCGGTTTAACATCCATTTATGACGATGCTAAACGTTCTGTGGATTATGTAAGAAACAACAAAACAACCGGCGGGATTTTAAGCGGAAGTACCCGTAATGGAACCTGGGCTTCTGAATTTGCCCGGGGGCTGGGTGAATTTGTAAGAGACAATAACCTTTGGAGTACTTATTATGCTTGGATGAAACAAAATGCGGATGCCGCCTGGGCTAAGCGCCGTACAGACTATAACATCACTTGGAATAACTGGCTGGTCAACAGTCCTGTAGATGATACAACTCGGGCAAATGAGTGTATAAGCGCAGTTGTAATGCAGCAGGTTACGCCGGCAACTCAACCTGGCCTAACCGATAACGGCATTTACCGGTTAACACCCAAAATGGCAAGCGGAAGCGCACTCGATATAGACATGACCAGCAAACTGGCTGATATTTGGGTATGGGGTGGCGGTAGCAATCAAAAATTTAAGATTGTACCCCTGAATTATGGCTATTATCGTTTGGTTCCGCAAAGTGCTACCACCATGTCATTGGATGTTGCCGGTAACAGTAATGCGAATGATACGCCCATCCAGATATATACGGCCAACAATAACTCATCGCAATATTTTAAATTAGTGTACGATTATGACGGCTATTATAAATTGAAGCCGCGTTGCGCACCAAGCAGTTGTGTTAATGTAAAAGGCGCCGGTACTGCCAACGGAACCAAATGCGTGTTATGGCAGGAAAGTTTTGTTGATAATGAGCGATGGCTGATGCAGTTGCAGTAACTGAAGTAAGAATAATTTGACTTGAGGTTAAAGGTCTCGTTTACATAAAAGGAAACGGCCATACAAAATATGGCCGTTTCCTTTAATAAGAATCTTGAGTTTAGTGGGTTTCGATAATAAGTTCCTGTCCGTTCTTCAGTTGCTGATCTGTAAGGAAGAATCTGTTTAAAGGTCGTCCGTCTAAACTTTTCTTTATAATCTCCTGGCCTTTGCCCTTCTTTTTAATAGAGAAATGGTGTTGGTTCAACTGTATGTCTACCTGGTTGAATAGGGGGGCAGATACGATATATTCAGGATCAGCCGGCGAAAACGGATAAAAGCCCATCGCGTTAAATACGAACCAGGAAGACATTTCACCGGCATCATCCATACCTGCATAAGCCAGGTGCTCTTTGCCCATATCATAAAAGCGGTTCATAATGCTATCCAGCAAAACCTGTGATTTCTTTTGCTTGCCCACGAAGTAGTACAAGTAAGGGTAGCTATGATCGGGCTGATTGCCGTGGCAGTACTGGCCTATGAAACCAGATAGGTTAGCAGCTTCGTAGCCTTTCCATGGAATGGTAAAAAGAGAATCCAGTTTTTGCTCAAAAGCTGTTTTGCTTGGGTATAAGCCAATCAGGCCCTGCACATCATGCGGCGCAAAAAAAGAAGATTGCCAGGCGTTGGCCTCGCGGTATAAGTATTCATAATAGGGAAAGTACGGGTCAAAATTTTTAACCCATGAACCATCTTCCAGTTTGCCGCGCATAAGCTTGGTTTGCGGGTCGAACAGGTTTTTATAATTCCCTGTCCGTTTCATCAGATCAGTGTAACTGCCGTTATCGTTTAGCGCTTTGGCCAGTAGTGCCACTGCATAATCATCGTAAGCGTATTCCAACGTTTTGGTAACGGCAGCCTTGGCAACCGTTTCTAATTTCGGATCAGCAATATCCTGCTCTGAAATATAACCTTTTTGCTTATACTCTTCCACGTACTTGCGGGTACCTTCGGTATTCGCATTTTTAAGCATCATTTTATAAGCCTCATTAACATCAAAGCCTTTGATTCCTCTTAAGTAAGAGCCGGTGATGAATGCTGAAGCATGGTCGCCATGGAAAAAAGTCGGCATAAACCCGGTTGGTCTGCCTTTTTCAATCAATGACTGAATGACATCGGCAGTCACCTTTGGGGAGAGAAGGCCCAAAAGAACCAGTTTATTACGGTAATCATCCCACAACGATGGTTCTGTATAGTAATTGAAGTCTTTCTTAACCACCTTTCCGCTGGGGTCAGTAAATTCTCCATTCACATCGCTGCGTAACGCCGGCCAAAGAAAGGAACGGTACAGGCACGAATAAAATAACCCTTTATGGCGTTCGGTTCCGCCGCTAACCTTTATTTTAGATAAGAGGGTGTTCCACGTTGTTGCAGCTTCATTTTTAACCTGTATAAATTGCTTGTTCAGCATTTCTTTTTCCAGATTCTCTTTGGCATTAGCTATACTGACAAAAGAAAAACCGATCTTAATTTCCAGCGTTGGGCTTCCATCCAGAAACTCCACAACAGGCAGCATTGCTGTGCCTTTTTTAAGGGTATCAATTACCCGGATCTTTTGATTGGTAACAGCATAAAAATACATGGTTTCGCCACACTGCTGAAAACCTGTAAACGAGTAGGTGCCGGTTTTTTTAATATCCCAGCTTTTCACCCGCTCATTAGCCCTGGGCAGGTTTACGATTAATCTTTTGTTCGCATTCGGCTGGTATTGATACCTGTGAAAAGCACTGCGTAATGTAGAGCTTAGTTCGGCCTTGATTCCGTACCGGTCTAAAACCACGCTGTAATAACCCGGATGAGCAACCTCCCGGTCATGGCGGAAGCGTGACGCGTAATCGTCCGCGCTAAAATCGCCGGTGGCGGGCAAAATAGGAATATTGCACAGATTCCAATGCCCTTTACTGGTATGGGCAAAGCCATATATCGTAGTATCTTCATACTGATAACCAGACCCGCTACGGAACTGCGTAACCGGGGTTAACTGAACCATGGCATTTGGCAGCGAAGAGCCCGGAAACACCTCTGCGCCCCATACGCGATGTGTTGGTTGAAACCCGGCGTCTTCTTTGGTCCATACAGTAGCTGTACCCAGGAGCGGGTTCACATAATCCACAGGCAATTTTTGTGCTGCTGCTTTAAATCCCGTTAAAGACAACAGTGCCGCAAACATTAATGTATTTTTCATAGGTTTTGATTGGCTCTCAAATGTCTAAAAAAAGCCCCGGATATTCCGGGGCCAAACCAATTATATTCTCGAAAGAGAAAGGAGGGAAGGACAGGAATTAAAGCCTGATCTCGTAGCTGAAAACGGTTGGCTTTATATAAACCTGGTACTGTTTCAATGGCCTTGGCCCGCAACTGTGAGAGCCAACTCCAAGTGTTTGGTGGCTGATCACTAATGAGGTGGTTCTTCTTTTCGGTAGGTCAATCTTGTATTCCACAGGCTCCATTTCCTCATCGGTATAGGGAAGTGCTGCAACCTGCATCAACGAATCAGAACGAAAATTTAGTTTAACACCCGTATCTGAAATCAAGTTGGCCCAGCGGACATCCTCGTGGTTGCCGCAGTCCATCGGCTTTTCATACGGTGTCATTTGTTCGGCTATGGTACTGGTATAGTGTCCTATGTCAAAGCCCTGTTTCCGGTCGGCATAGTTTTCCATCGGCCCGCGTCCAAAATAGTCAAACCGGTTAAGGGTGGTATCCAATAAAAACCGTACGCCCAAACGTGCTACCGCTAAATTAGGATCATTGGAGCTGATGGCATTCCTCGCCCTGATCGCGCCATCTCCATAAACCGTATACACCACCCGGTGATTTACGACGAAATTTTGCCGGCCAGTGCCTTTCAAATCGGCGGAGATCTCGATGATGCCTGGTTTCACTTGTTTCACAATAACGCCGGAGGCAGACCAGTTTAGCTTTTTCAAACCTTTTCTGTCCCATTCCTCAGATGCCCAGCCATCATCTTGTTGATGAGGTGCCCGCCAGAGATGCAGCCGGGGCCCTCCACCTGGGAGCAGTACGTTTTTGCCGTTCTTTACCATCTTCGTAAAGGTGCCGTCTTTGCGGCTAAAGGAGAGCGCAAAAGTTTTACCGGTAATATCAATCACATCGTTATTCTCCTTGAGGGTTAATGTTCCTTTATCAAGGCTTTTTGCAGACAATAATGGCGTTTTAACCGGTACTGGTATTTGCTGCCAGGCAACCTCAAAGCCCTTTGGTGCCCACTGCTCTGCATCTGCCAGTTCAAACGATACTCTGATATGGTACTCCGCACCGGCTTTTGGCTGGATGTGATAAGGTATCTGTATTAATTTTTCCTGGCCGGGCAATACGGACCCAACGGTAAAGTTGCCTGTTTTAAACTTGTCACCGTTTTCGGTAATCATCCACTTGCCCCTAAATTGCTTCAGGTCGGTGAACTGGTACCTGTTTTTAATCAAAAACTTCCCGTTAACAGCATCTTTACCCGTAATTGTGATCCATTGGTAAGCGTGTTTCATTTCCGGATAGTGTGGTTTTTCGGCACGGTCCGAAAAAACTACGCCTTTGTGGATGAAGTAATGATCATTCGGGTATTCCCCAAACCCACCGCCATATGCGGTAATATGATGGTTGGGGTCCCGATCGTTATAAAGACCCTGATCCTGCCATTCCCAGATAGCTCCGCCAAGCAGCGAGGGGTACTTGTCAAACAGCTCATTATAAATATCTAACGACCCCATGGAGTTGAACATAGCATGGGCATATTCACATAAGTAGAAGGGTTTGGTTAAGGCATTGTTTTTGGCTTTCCTTTCCAGGTCTTCTGTTTGGGTATACATTTCGCTATCTAGATCAGCGGGATTCTTCGTGCCGATTCCAAAGCCCTGGTAATGGGTTGGCCGGGTTATATCGATGCGCTTAATGGCGTCAAGTATTGCCAGAAAATTTGACCCTCCCGATCCGCATTCGTTGCCCAATGACCAAATGATTACGGAGGGGTGGTTCTTAAAGTTCTCCACGTTAGCAACATTTCGTTGAATCAGTGCTGCTTTGATGCGGGGCTCTTCATTGAATTCGTCCCATGCGCCATGGGTTTCCAGATTGGCTTCCGCTACAAGATAAAGCCCATATTCATCGCAGAGTTCATACCAGCGTGGATCGTCAGAATAATGGCTGGTACGTACGTGATTACAGTTTCCCTGTTTGATCAGCAAGATATCTTTAACCATTTCTTGTTCCGTGATCGCATGCCCATCCGCAGGCCAGTTCTCATGCCTGTTTACGCCTTTTAATTTAATGGGCACATTATTGACCAAAAACTGGCGACCCCTGATCTCGATTTGGCGGAAGCCCGTACGGGCAGAAATTGTCTCAACAGTTTCCGAATTTTCCCTGATGGAGAGAACGGTTGTATAAAGTTTCGGGGTCTCTGCAGTCCATTTTTGAGGCTTATTAATTTTTATTGATACATCAAGCGTAACTTCTTGTCCCGGTTGTAGCGCAGGTATATTTTTCCTGGCAGTAACCCCGGTCAAAGGCGTCTCTCCGTTATATAACTGTATATCTAAAATACGGGCCGGTACCGGAGCGTCAGAATAGTTTTTGATTTTGGTTTGTATGGTAAGATCTGCGTTTTCCCATTGCTTGTCAAACGTTGTCTTGATAAAAAAGTCTCTGATATGCTCTACCGGTGCACTCCAAAGCGTAACGTTTCGGAAAATGCCACTCAATTTAAACATATCCTGATCTTCCAGGTAGCTACCGGTTGTAAAGCGATAAACCTCAACAGCGATAACATTTTCACCGGTATGCAAGTATTTAGTTATATCGAATTCCGCAGCGTTACGGGAGTTCACGCTATAGCCAACCTTTCTGCCGTTTATCCAAAGAAAGAAGCCTGCATCAACGCCATCAAAAGTGATAAACACTTGCCTTTTATCCCAATTGGAAGGAACGTTGAAAGTTCTTCGGTAACTTCCTACGGCGTTACGCTCCTGGTAAGTGGTGAAACTAACCGGCGGCGTACTCATCACCTTAGGGAAATCCTTTTTAAAGATGTAATCATAATTACTGTAGGCAGGAGTTCCGTAACCTTCTATTTGCCATGAAGATGGTACCCTGATGGTTTTCCAGCTGCTCATATCATAATCAACTTTATAAAAGTTTACGGGGCGTTTCTGGGGCCAGTCTACCCAGTTAAATTTCCAGTCGCCATTTAACGTCATGCTGAATGTAGATGCATGTCTTTTAGCCGTTAACGCTTCTTTTAGGGTAGCGTAAGGCATCAAAGTCGCATGGTCAGGCTCTTTATTGATCCCAATACATTCAGGATCTTCGATTTCTTTCGGTACTGTGGCAGTGTCCTGGACGGTGAATAAGTGATTGTCCTGCCCGTTCGCATTGAACACTGCTGTAAAGCAAATAAATAGCAGTACTGGTAGGTGAAGTTTTTTGCAAATAGCTTCGGTCATGTTTAAAATTAGATATAGTAAATAGGTGAAGTAAGTTACAAAGAACTTTCTTTTTGTTAGACAGTATTTTCCATGGTATACTTTTTAATTGTCACAGGGTGCCAATCGCCCTTAATCTGTCGTGATTGCCAACGATTATACAGTAATGGCACTTACCCCAACAAGGCTTGCTCTGTTCGAATAACCAAAGCGATAAGCGACAATTTATAATAAGCAAAACCCCGGCATTTCGGGGTTTTAACTTTAAGTGTACTGATCAAACTTTTAATAGCCGGGATTTTGTTTAAGTTTTGGATTTTGATTAATGATTCCCTGCGGAATAGGCAACCAGTTCATATGCTCCGAAAAGCGGTTTTGAAATACCACCACACGCTCATAAGTGAGATTTCCAGCAGCGTCAGGCGTGATCTTCATGCCGTATTCCGGCGAGTTGATAACTGCCGGTCCTTTCACTGTGATGTCCCAGCGCCTCATATCATACCAGCGTTTGTCCTCAAAGGCAAATTCTAAACGGCGCTCGCGACGAATGATCGTGTGCATGTCTGCCTGGCTGGTTCCCGGCGGAACAGCTGGTAGCAATACCCGGGCGCGTACTTTATTTACGGCATCAAATACACTTGCATCAGGGCCGGTAGCTTCATTCTGGGCTTCTGCGTAGCTCAACAATACTTCTGCATAGCGATAAAACTGATAATTGGATGTTCCCGGCGCTGTACCCAGGCTTGTTTGACCTAAAATTGATTCGTCCAGCGTTTTACGGATGCAATACCCGGTGTTTGAAATATCGCTGGTTGATCCCAAATCGATCTGGTTTGTGCCGCCTATCCTTGATTTGAATACCTCGCCTTGCCAGTATGACCCGTCATAAACGATCGATTGCTCAAAACGGGATTCCCGGTGAAGGTAGGGGTGGGCCGGATCGTAGCCGGATGTTGGATCGGTGATTGGTTTGCCATTATCCATCTGGTAATCGTCAATCAAGCCTTGTGTTGGTGATGCGCCTCCCCAAGTTTGCGCACCGCCCCGCACAATCACCGGCCCCATATAACCCTCGCGTTTGTGCCCTTTGTTGGGTAAAGCATAGGCGCGGGCAAAAATGGTTTCTTTATTCCAGTTATTGGCTGCCAAAAACTGGTCGCGATACGCTGTGGAATTTGTTCCTGAGCCTGTTGTGGATAGGATGGGGGTTGAAGACGACGTGGTGAAAAGACTGTACGTATTCAACGCAATGATGGATTGATAAGTTGCTGCAGCTTTAGCCCACCTGCCCTGGTCATTGGCCGTGTTCACCAACGGACTGGCAGCAAATAGTTCTATGTCGCCTTTTAGCGCCAGCGCTGCGCCTTTGGTAGCCCTGCCCAAGTTTGCAGATGTTTGCGTTAAAGGCAGCGTGTTCGCGGCAGCATCACAATCCGCTTCAATAAATGCCAGGGTTGCGTCTGTTGTTGCCCTTTCGGTAAAAATGTCCGAACCATCGGTATTACTTAATGGCTGCGTAATTAATGGAACGCCGCCATAATTTTTGAATAATAGCATGTAAAAGAATGCACGCAGAAATTTTACTTCCGCTACGCGTTGCGCATACCAGGCTGCATCATACGCAGAAGAGTTTAAAGCAGCATTCTTCAGGAAAACATTACATTTTCTGACATTGGAATAGAGCGATGACCAGCCGAAAAAGCCACCAACACCGTTGGTAGCGTTATTGGCACTTAAAGCATTGCTTCGGATAACGGCCTGGCCTTCATGATTTGTTGCGCCGCTGTTGCTGTTGTCGGTCCAGGCATCCAGAATGCGGTCTACCTGGTTGCCGTTATTATAGTCGGGCAGCGAATTATAGATATCATTAACAAAGAGATCCGCATTTGTTTGGCTGCTGAAGGTAGAGGCGTCTGTCAGTACACCTTTGGGTGGAACAGATAAAAAATCATCCTTCTTACAAGCGCCGATGCTGAGCATGAATATCGCAAATAGTACAGTATTCGCTTTTTGAATATTTTTGAATTTCATTTTCTTTAAAAGATTAGAAGGTTACGTTTAAACCGAACGATATCACTCTTTGCTGATAATAATTTTGGTTACTTCCGCTGTTCTCCGGATCAATCGCCTCTTTCATGTTTGGTGTTATGGTGAACAGGTTCTGTCCGGATGCAAAAACCCTTACCGAACTGATGCTTTTTCCTAAGACTTTTCTTGGGATGGTATAACCTAGTTCCGCGCTTTTCAGCCTTACGTAAGAGACATTCCGGATAAACCAGCTTGAGGTTTGTGTGTTGTTCGACGAAGGTGTTGGTGATATACGCGGATAGGTTGCATTCACATTTTCAGGTTTCCAGTGATCAAGAAACACGGCTTCGGTAGCCGAGCCTGAACCCAGAAACGGGAAAACATAATAGTTGTACAATTGGATATTTGATCTGGCAGCGCCCTGGAACAAAAGATCAAGGTCAAAATTTTTGAAAGACAAACGCGGTTCCAGGCCAAACTGGATCTGTGGGGTTTGCGAATGACCGATGTCCGTAATATCATCCGAGTTTACCTTACCATCAGGTACGCCATTGGGTCCGCTTAAGTCTGCATATTTTAAGTCTCCAACCCGAACCTGGCCAAAGTTCGGAACCGGAACACCGGCTTTTAAGGTTGGATTTTGGGCGGTCGGATTGTCAAAATCATCCGGTGTGTAATAACCTAATGCTTTCAACCCAAACTGCTCGCCCAGGGGGCGCCCGGTAATCCGCCGGTTCGGATTGTTGAAGGTGGCGGCATTTTCAAAAGCCTGAAGGATTTTGCTTTTCGCGTAGGTGAACGTTCCACGGATATCAAGACGCAACCCATTAGCAAAATTTTTATAGGAAGTTAAGGTTAACTCTACACCGTGGTTGCTAAGAACGCCACCATTAACCTGTCCGGTATTTACCCCGTATTCTCCCGGTAAAACAGCCCCGATCGTTACCAGGAAATTGGATCGCTTTTCATAAAAAAAGTCGGTTTCAAAGCCCAACAAGCCGTTGAACAATGTTCCTTCCAACGCAATATCTGATTTTTTTGCCCGCTCCCAGGTGATGTTGGGATTACCCTGCAAATTCTCGGATATGCTTTGTGTAGCATTGCCGCCAATAACCGCCGAATTGTTATTGATACCAAACTGGCTAAGGTATTGGTACTGGCCGCCACTCGGATAGTTACCCGATTCCCCATAAGACCCCCGCAATTTTAAATTGTTGATCCACTTGATGGGTTTCATGAAACTCTCTTCCGAAATACGCCATCCGGCCGAGAATGAAGGGAAAAACCCAAAGCGATTGCCTGGTGAAAAAATGTAGCTTCCGTCATACCGTCCGGCCGTTTCAAACAGATATCGATTGTTGTAGGCGTAGGTTAAGCGGTATACATAGCCTAACTGCTTTTGACCTCCCGATCTGCCCGATACGGTAACATCTGTAGGTAACGGACCGCCGAAATCAAGCTCATCGATATTCAGGTTATAATTTATCCTTGAAGCATTAAAGTTTTGCCAGCGCACCTTACGGTACTCTGCCACCAACGTTCCGCTTACCTGACTTTTTCCAAAGGTATTGGCATAGTTCAATAGCCCCTGGAAGGTCATCATTTTATTTTCGTTAGACGTTTGGCTGAGCCTGGGTTTGTTAACACCAGCCGTTGAAACCGGGAAGCTGTACACTGTGCCGGGAGCATAAACGCCATTTGGCGATACGGGATTGGTAAAAGGCATCGGTGTTTGCCATGTGCGGGTCAGAGAGTTACTGTTACCGCTGAATCCCAGCGGGTCGGGCCCGATATCGTAGCTAACAATTCCTTTCAGGCTTAATCCTTTTAAAGGTAACTTTTGGTCGATGGACAGTTGTGTCAGCCAGGCGGTGTTCTTATTCAGCGTGTAACCACTGTCATATATCTGCGACCATAACGACTGCCCAATATAACCGGCAGCAAGCCCGTTGGAGTACCGTACCGGATAGGTTGGGTTTTGACGTTGTGCCTGGTCAATGATGGAGCCGGCACCAACCGATGGGAAGTGTTGGTCTTCCTGGTAGGCATTCACCCTCAGGTTTACGGTTGTAGTTTTGGTTGCATTAGCGGTTACCCCCAGGGAGCCGTTGTATTTATTTAAAAAAGTGGTACGCCACATACCGTCCTGCCGGTTATAGCCGATGGAAGCAAAGTATTTAATATCATCGGTACCGCCCGACATGGAGATGTTATGGTACTGAATTGGCCGGTTTTTAAGAATAATATCTTCCAATGGATGCCCATCCGCATGCCCGTCCGGATCAAGGTGGTTCTGAAACAGATCGATATCCGTTTGGGTGTAAGGTTTGGTAGTACCATCATTCGCCGCGGCCTCATTACGTAAAAGGGCATACTGGTAGCTATTTACAAAACGGGGCACATAGGTCGGATTCTGGATGCCATAATAGCCGTTGTATGTTAAGGTCGGCTTTCCGGTTTTTCCGGATTTTGTGGTGATCAGGATTACCCCATTAGCACCGGCCACACCGTAGGGGGCTACCGCAGCGGCATCTTTTAATATAGTAATGGTTTCAATAGAGTTTGGATCAAGTCGGCTAAAATCGCGCGGCACACCGTCAACTACGGTGAGTGGAGATGTACGCCCTGTAGTTGCCGGACCGCGGATCAAAAGGCCCGAACCATCAAAGCCCGGCTCGCCGCCACTTTGAGTGGCAATAAGTCCGGCTGCCCTTCCAACAAGGCCGTTGGTAATGTTCACTATCGGCTTTTGTGCAATCTCGGTAATCGGTATAGTTGATACGGCTGCCGTGGTAGAAGTCTTTCGCTGTGTACCATAGCCGACAACTACAACCTCGTTGAGGCTGTTGGATTTTGCACGGAGTGTTACATTCAAAAAGTTTTTTCCTTTAACCGCTACTTCGGCCACGTCATAACCAACGAATGTAAAAACGAGGGTGCCGTCATCCGGAGCGCTGATCGAAAAGTTACCATTAACGTCGGTGACTGTGCCGGTTTTTGATCCTTTGATCTGCACGGTTACACCAGGCAATGTTTGCCCGGTTGAGGCATCCGTTGCTTTACCTTTAACAAGGATATCCTGATGAACCTTAAGGGGATACTTTTCATTGGACTTACTCCCAGCATTTAAATTTAACGGGATAGCTAAACTGGTAATGGGAATACAAAACAGGGTTGTTAAAAGTAAAAGCAAGCCTATCTTTCGGTGTCCCAACCGATACTCAGGTAAAGTTTTCTTCATAATTAGGTTTCAATAATTAGTTAATAATTGGACAAGGAGATTTTTCTCATTTAATAATTGGGATTACTGTTAAAATTTCGCAGCGGCTCTTTATTCCGGCTATCCTAAGCTATAGCCGGTATGCACGTATGAAAATTCAGCGCCGCAGAAAAGATGAAATTGGTTCAACTGGTAGCACAAAGAACCTTTATTAGGCACTTGGGAGGTTTGTCAGCATATACATTTTTCTTAACCGACAGTTCATTTTGAGGTGAGGCAGGTGTAGTTTTTAAAACTTTTCTTAAATATCGACCAATTTTGAGATGGTTACATGGTTGGTCTTTAATAGGTTTCCATTATGCTTAAAAGCTGGATATAGTACCAGTAATCCTGCTGTTTTCTTTTCCGATTATAATCCAAACGGTTTTATGTAGTCCCTTTTTGAGTTTTAAGTGGTAAATGTTTTCCGTCATAAACTAAGGAATCGCTCCGTGTCGATTCATGATTTCCCAGTTTTGTATTTAATGACTGTTGAGACATCATTATTCCAATAGATATAAAAAGCTAATAGTAGGATAGAGGAAAACAAAATGATGAGGAGAAACACTTGCATACATTTTTCTTGTGTCTAACTAATATTTATCTGGATTGAACTAAGGATGAAGTTTACTGGTAAATTTATATAGTTTATAAATCGATATTCAACTTAAACTATGGTTTCATTTATCTTAGTCTTATTGTGAATACTATAAATCCCAAAGACCTCACAAGCCATAGTTTGTTTACATACGAGCCCGGCCACTGCCTGCATGCCGCGTTTAAAAACCGGTTTTTTGAAAAATAATACTTCGTGTCAATTTGCTTTTATTACACCTATTTTAGCATCATGAAATCTGCATTTTATAATTCCAGATACTTTGTTGGAATAGGCTTGCTGATGTTGCTTTGCTTTTCGGGGATTGCATGGTATATTTCAAAGCAGCTCAGCGCACAGACTAAAATGCTGAGCACAGACGCAGCTTCCGGGATTTTCAGGTTGAAGGCAGCAATCATTCGAAACGAATTCCAGTCTTTCAGCGAAAGTATGCGCCATGCCGATATGGCTGTTCACACTTATGGCTCTGCGAAGGAAGTGCTGGCCCATAAAAAGCAAATTGAAACGCAGCTACTGAGCGATGTGCGTTTTAATAAAGGCTGGTACGCAGTGAAGGGGCCGTCCGGCAGCGTGTTTACAATGGTGCAGAAAGATCATAATCAATTCAATCATAGTGCGCCTGATATTGAATTAAAAGCCGTGATCAGCACCATCATGTCAGAAAATGCTGGTACAGGTGTACAAACAAAAATCATCAATCTGGCAGGTTCAAAACATTGGCTTCTATTTTCTAAACGCTCTATGCCTGATGCATCTACCGTATCTTTGGGAATCGACATCGATTTAAAGGATCTTCAACGTTATTTGCAGCACGTCGATTCTCTGAGCAGGGCGTCTGTATTTGTGATAGATGAACATAACAAATACATTACCGGTCCGGAGGAACAACTGATTGACAGGCAGATCAGCGGATTAAAAAAGAAAGGTTTATTTAAACTTTCTGATAGCCTGAGTACCTACGAGTTTACAGTATCTGATTACTTAAAAATCCCGGTGGTACGTTATTATACACCGCTAAACATAGGTAATGGCGTGAATTGGACGATGGTAATTGATACGCCTTTGCTGGCTGTAGATGAAGGAACGAAGGCAATTGATAGCTATGTAAAACTGTTTTTCATATTTACCACCATCCTTATCATATGCCTGGTAGCCTGGGCGCAGGTGAAATGGAGGAGGGAATTTACGGAGAAAAAAGAACTGAGTCTGCTTGCAGAACGACAACAAAGAGACAATGCGTTTCTGCAACTTAATGTGCTTAAAGATAAGATTAACCCCCATTTCCTTTTCAACACATTAAGCTCTTTAAATGCATTGATTGAGCAGGACCGGGAGCTTGCAAAAGCTTTTGTGCTGAAGCTTTCTAAAGTGTACCGTTATGTGCTCGAATCTCACCCCAGCGGGTTGTCTTCGTTACAGGATGAGATCGATTTTGTGAAGGAATATTTCTTCCTGTTAAAAATACGTTTTGGAAATGCATTGGAACCTTTGCAGTTACAGCTGGATCCGAATATTGAAAACGGAAGAATAATTTTCATGAGTTTGCAACTACTCATCGAAAATGCGGTAAAACACAATATAGTTTCAAAAGAAAAGCCGTTAAAAATCAATATTGAGGGTAAGGGACGGTATATTATTGTGAGAAATAACTTACAACTCCGTGCGGAAGCTGCAAATTCATCCGGCCAGGGGCTTCAATACCTCGAGAAAACCTATTCTTTCTTTAACGAGCAAAATTTACGTTACGGAATTGAAAATAATGAATATGTTTGTTATCTGCCGGTGTTGCCCTGAATAGTTCACTCGCTTTTTTTACGCATTCAATATTCAAATCAGCAATTTCACTCCAAAGCCTTACGTAAATTCTTAATGTTAAAACATATTAGAAGATGTTTTCCAACAAAGTCTTCTATATTTTCCTTTCCTTAACATTCGCAGTAACTTTGGCGAACGGTCAAGTAACAAAAAATAAGGTCAACCCGTCTTCCAAGTCGCTTGGGAAAGACACATCTAAAACCAAAACAGATACAACTAAAAAAAAGGAGTTAAAAAATTATAATGAGCTGCTCAAAAAAGCCAAAAGCTGGAGCGGCATGTTCAAGGTGCACCAGGTAGAGGCAGATTATTATTTTGAAATTCCGCTGAGTTTGATGGAAGCCGACTTTTTGCTGGTGAATAAACTGTCTTCCGTACCGCTTGCCCTTAATGAATCGGGCCTCAACAAGGGTATGAATTTTGAAAATAAGGTAATTCGTTTCACCCACAATCCGCTGACAAAAACGGTATGGGTAAAAACCATTGTTCCGCAGGTCGAGTCGGCTTCCGGCGATGCCATTACCCAATCCGTACGCGATAACTTTATCGGCTCTGTCATCGAGTCATTCAAAATAGAGTCTTATAATCCAGATTCTACAGCGGTAGTTATAAAAGTGAATAAGGTGTTTGATGGTACGGAGAAAAGCTTCAACGATGTATTTACCGATATCGGTTTAGGAACCTCTCCAAAAACGGCCCTGTCAGGTATCGAGCGAATCAAAACCTTTCCTCAAAACATTGTTGTACGTTCGCTGATGAGTACACGGGTTACAGAAGGGCAAAACAGCATTCCAATCAGTGTGAATGTGACCACCAACCTGTTATTACTTCCTAAAAAGCCGATGCACCCCCGTTTTGCTGATCCAAGAGTGGGATTTTTTAGTTCTCCGCGCTGGTACTTTTCAGACAAGCAGCATAAAATGGAAAGCAGGCAACTGATTACCCGCTGGCGTATGGAACCCAAGCCGGAAGACAGGAAGAAGTACCTGAAAGGCGAACTGGTGGAACCGGTTAAACCCATTATTTTCTATATTGACCCATCTACGCCACGGCAATGGCGGAAGTATATCATAGCCGGCGTTCATGACTGGCAAAAAGCCTTTGAACAAGCAGGTTTCAAGAATGCCATACAAGCCAAAGAAGTAACCGACACAGCAAACTTTGATGGTGACGATGTGCGTTATTCGGAAATTACTTATGCGGCCTCACCCAAGTCAAACGCGATGGGGCCAGCCGTGATTGACCCCCGTTCAGGAGAAATCCTTGAGTCGGACGTAATTTGGTGGCACAACGTAATGACCTCTGTACAGTACTGGATGCGCATCCAAACCGGAATCATTGATCCGAAGGTAAGAGGAAATAACATACCGGATGAAAAGATGGGTAATGCGATCCGCTTTGTGTCTTCCCATGAAATAGGTCACACGCTCGGGTTGAAGCATAATATGGGTGCTTCTGCCGCTTTTCCTGTCGATTCTTTGAGATCGCCTTCTTTTACCAAACGCATGGGCGGAACGGCACCATCCATTATGGATTATGCCCGGTTCAATTATGTAGCCCAACCTGGCGATGGCGTAACCAACATCACACCCAAAATAGGCGTTTATGATAAATATGCCATAGCCTGGGGATACCGTTGGTTACCTGTTGAGGATGCACATGAAGAGGTGCCTGTATTAAGGAAGTGGATAGACCAGCATGCTCATGATCCGCTTTACCGTTATGGGGAGCAACAGGCCAGCACCAATATTATAGACCCCCGTTCGCAATCCGAAGATTTGGGCGATGATGCAGTTAAAGCAAGCCGTTACGGACTGGCCAATTTAAAGCGCCTTATCCCGCAAATTGCTGTATGGTCGGCCAATGAGGGGGAGGATTACTACCAGGCCGGTAAATTATATATGGCCGCCCTTGGGCAATGGCAAACCTACGCCGAACATGTAACCGCGAACATTGGCGGTTACTACTTGGAAAACCCTGTAGCCGGCGACCAGAAAAACGCCTATACACCGGTTCCTGTCAAAGTGCAGCAGGAAGCACTTGCTTACCTTAAATCCGAAGTTTTCCGTATGCCGGAATGGTTGTTCAATAAAGAGTTGTTGAGCAAGACCTTCCCGGTTAAGGATACGCCACTTGGCCCTTTTGAGTATGCGCCATATAGTTTGAGACGGGAATTTCAATATAGTATTTTATATAGCCTGAGCAGCGACGAACGCTTGCTGCGTATGCTGGAAATGGAAATGCTGTATGGTAACGCAAATGTTTACACAGCGGCCCAGCTTTTAAATGATATCCGTACTTCGGTTTTTGACAAGACGGTTACCGGAAAACCTTTGGATATATTGGACCGCATGCTACAGCAAAATTATGTGGATGTATTATTGGTAAGCACCGACAAGTTGTTGGATAAGGTAACGAAAAGAAGCCTGATCGATTTAAGACAAAATGATTCGACAGACTTTTGCAGCCTGATGAGCCTGCCCGAGCTTAGAAATATTTATGTAAGCGCTATGGGCCGTACATCGGAAGCTGCGGCTTTGAAGCGATCAGAACTGCTAACCATACTTGATTTGCTGGAAAGCCGCCAGCAAAAAGTAGATAACACCAATAAAGGACACTATCAGGACCTGATCCTACGCATCAAACAAAGTTTGCAGATTAAATAAAATAGTAATTCAACCTCCTAATTTTTAAATATGATTAAACCAATACAACTATTACTGTTAATGTTGGCCATCAGTTCTGCTGCATACAGCCAGAAACTCAAGGCCATCACCGGAAAAGTATCGGGGCCCCAAGGCTTACCGATCGTTGGAGCTTCGGTCTTCGTCGATAAAGCCTTAATTGGCGAGCAAACCGATATGCCCGGCATAATTCGCAATTCGGTGATCGGTACAATTACCGACACGGAAGGAAAGTTTAAATTAAGTGTACCAGAAGGTACCACTGCTGTACGTGTAAGTTACTTAGGGTATAATACCATACTGGTTGATATCCGTAACAAAAGCTCGTTGGATATCAAAATGTCTAACAGTGATAACGCTTTAAATGATATTGTAGTTAACGGTTACACCAGCGTTTCAAAGCGTAAAAGTACAGTTGCAACCAGCCTGGTAGAATACGATAAGATACGGCAAACGGGCGTTTCTGGTGTGGATCAAATGCTGCAAGGGCAGGTAGCCGGCGTGAATGTAACTAACATCAGCGGTGGTCCGGGTTCAGCACCAAAAATCCGGATTCGTGGTACGGCATCATTGAACGGCGGGCAGGACCCTTTATGGGTACTTGACGGTATACCTCTTGAGGGAACCAATTTGCCGAATATCTATGACAAGGATAATATCGATGCCTTACGCAATTTGCCTATAGCCGGGTTAAATCCTGATGATATTGCAGATATAACAATATTAAAGGATGCTGCTGCAACAGCCATTTATGGTGCAAGAGCCTCTAATGGTGTAATAGTAATTACCACCAAGAAAGGTAAGAAAGGCCCGATTGCAATCAACTTTAACGCAAGCACGTTTGTGGCTCAACGTCCTGATCTTGGTAAGCTCAATTTAATGAATGCGTCAGAAAAGGTTGATTTTGAATTAGCATTGGCAAGCCGTGCGGATTTGAACTATAGGGACAAGCAAGGCGCCATTGCCAGGATTCTGGGTGCCAATAATGAACTGGCCAATTACCGGGCTAACGGCTTCTCCGCACTAAATTCAGCAACTCAAAATCAAATCAATGCCCTTAGGCAGAATAATACTGACTGGGGACGCGAGCTTTACCAGGCACCCGTGAACCAGCAATATGGTTTAAGCCTGTCGGGTGGCAGCGATGCTGCTAATTATTACCTGTCTACAGGGTATTACAACGAAAAGGGAGCTACTAAAGGCACAGGACTTGAAAGGTATAACGTTACGTTAAAAACCGACTTTAATATCTCTTCAAAATTCACCGCAGGTGCAGCCTTGTTCGGGTCGAGAACTATCCGCAAAAGCTACTTGACTGAAGTTGACGCACGTACCAATCCTTCAAATTATTCCAGAAATGTGAATCCGTATCAAACGGTTTATGACGCGAATGGAAATTATGCGTATGATCAGGACATCTTTGGAACCAGTAATTTCAGTGGCGATGTTTACCTTCCATTCAATGCGGTTGAAGAAAGGCAGAACACACGCTACGGCTTAAACAATAGCAGCCTGAAAGGCATCTTTGATGTGCGCTATAAATTGAACAACAATTTAAAGCTCAGCTCACAGTTAGGCTTGCAGTTTGAAGAAACCGGAAGCGAACGCTATATGGGCGCTAACTCATACGCTGGTCGTAAACTGAAAGAGTCTACCAGGTACTATAACTCAGCGACTAAAAAGTATGAGTATTTTCTGCCGGTAGGTGCTGCCATACAAAATGATCAAACCTCCTTATTCCAATACAACTGGAAAATGCTTGCAGAATATAGCAAGACCATTGCAAAAAAGCATGAAATAGAGGCCGTTGCAGGAACAGAGCTACGGAAAAATAAGAACACGGATCTGACTACGAGGGGATTTGGTTTCAACGAGCGCACGTTAACCAACACCAATATCGTATTTCCTAATGCTGACTTTGCAAGCAACCAAAACTTCCGTGCTTACAGAAAAGGATATGTTGAAAATGCGTTTGCATCAGCGTATGGTACCCTCTCTTATACTTATGACCGCAGGTATACCGTATACGGAAGTATACGTTACGATGGCTCGGATTTGTTTGGTGTAGATCCTAAATACAGGTATCTGCCCATCTACTCTATATCAGGAGCATGGAACGCTATAGAAGAGTCTTTCATCAAAGATATTAACGCCATCTCTAACCTGCGTATCCGCGCTTCTTATGGCTTGCAGGGAAACGTTGATAAAAACACCTCGCCAAAAATTATAGGCCGTTATGATGATTTGACCATTTTACCAGGTGGTACCGAAACTGGTGTGATTGTTACCAGCCCGCCAAATAACAAATTGAGATGGGAAAAAACATCGACCTTCAACGCCGGTCTGGAATTAGGTTTGTTTAGAAATGCACTGCAGGTAACTGTAGATTATTATAACCGATACGGTAAAGACCTAATCGGCTCTGAAGCTTTGCAACTGGAAAACGGTTTTGAGTTTACCAACTCCAATTTTGCAAGAATCAGAAACAGAGGTGTGGAAGTGAACATCTCTACCCGAAATGTTAATACCAAGAAATTTAGCTGGTCAACTGATTTCAACATAAGCCATAACAAAAGCAAGGTTTTAAGGGAGAAGGCCTTTGCCAGTCAGCGGGTACCAACCCGTGAGGGGCTTCCGGTAAATGCACTGTTTGTTTTAAAAACCTCCGGTTTGGATGCCAACGGATTGCCGTTGTTCCAAAAAGACGGACAGGTACTTAGCCTGGAAGACTTCTATCAGTTATATGACCCTTATGCTGATTTCTTTCCTGGCGAAGCAGCAGAGTCAAAACTTACTGCCGACGGATACAAAGGGCTATACACTTACATTGGCGACAGAGACCCGAAATTTACAGGAGGATTGACCAACCGTATACGCTTGGGTAATTTCGATTTTGCAGCAACAGCCATCTTCAACCTTAATCAATGGGTAACGGCTCAACCGGCCTACAATCCGGCAACGCTGGATCGCGGTCAGAATTATTCAAAAGATCTGCTTTCCGTTATCAGTCCAAACAGTGGCAGCCAGCTTCCCGCTATTTTTGGCAAAGATACCTATGAGAACCGTTGGATGGCTTATTACTGGCTTAACAACGGCGACCCGGTATCTACCTTCAGAAGTTTGGATATTTATGCCAAAAAGATGAGCTACGTGCGCATTAACACGATGCGTTTGGGCTACACACTGCCAACTGGTATAGCCAAGCGCATCAAGGCCAACAGCATCAGGTTTAGTGTTGAAGCCCGGAATCCATTCGTATTCGGCTCTAACTACAAAGGGTATTTCGATCCGGAAACCTATGGTAACATCTATGCCCAACCTATTACCAAAAGTATTTCCTTCGGTTTAAACGCCTCATTTTAATTTGAACAAAGATGAATAAGATTATAAAATTTGCTGCTGCCCTGGTTGTTGTTGCACTGGTAAGCAGCTGTAATAAATATTTAGATATTGAGCCGGTTGGTCGGGTTATTCCTAAAACCACCGAAGACTTCAGGGGAATGCTGACAGCGGCTTATGGTAGTTTCCCGGCACATAAATCATTACTGGCTGTGCGTACGGACGAACTGACGCTGGATGAATACGGAACTAACTTCCCGGCCTATAAAGATATTTATACCTGGAACGATAACTCTGCCGACGGCCTGACAGCGCCAATGCAGTATGTTTCCTTCTACACCGTTATCTTTAATGCCAACCACATCATTGCCGAGATTGAAAAAGAGGCCGGTAACGGGCCCGAAGTAGCACAGATTAAAGGAGAAGCTTATTTGTTACGAGCCTATGCTCATTTTGAACTATTGAACCTTTATGCTAAACCTTACAATGCTGCCACAGCGGCTACCGACAAAGGTATTGTACTGTCGCTGAAGATTGACCTGGAGCAGAACTACAAGCCATCAACAGTAGCGGAGGTGTATGCACAGGTTTTGGCCGATATCAGTACAGGTCAGCAACTACTGAACGTTTCAAAGTTTGATGCAGGACTTAATTACCGGTTCACAACACGGGCCGCAACAGCATTTGCTGCACGTGTTTATGAATTTATGGGCGACTGGAACAAAGCGCTGGCTTCTTGCCAACAAGTACTGTCTGTAAACGGCGACCTGGAAGATTTGAATGCATCGGGAGCGCTATTGCCGAATAACTTTCGGTCTAAAGAAAACATTATGTCTATGGAAAATGCCTTTGATGCGGGCATCACCTCAGCATCTATGATCTCGTCCCACTTACTCGGCATATACAATCAACAGGATGACTTGAGATATCCGCTTTATTTCGGTAGGTCTTTCGGAAGTACTGTATCGTTAAAAGGAGGATCCAATGAAAAGAAGATCTCTTTCAGAAACGGGGAATTGTATTTGATCCAGGCAGAAGCGGCTTTACAATCAGACAACAAGCCTGTGGCGCTTAGCAGTTTGCTGGCTTTAAAAGCCAAACGTTTAAAACCAGTGTATTACCAGGCAGAAGTTGCCCGCCTTTCTGCGTTAGACAAAACCGCTTTACTGCAGGAAATTGTAAAAGAACGCGAACGGGAACTGGCCCTGGAAGGACACAGATGGTATGATTTGCGCCGGTACGGACAACCGGAACTGGAACACAGCTTTGATGATGGCCGTACCTTTACCCTACAAAAAAATGACCCGCGCTATACCCTTCGCTTTCCGGCCGAAGCACGAGCTAATAACCCTAATCTTTAAATTATAGTGATAGTAAGAAGAAGTTGTAATTAACAACTTCTTCTTACATTAGCTGCGTTATTGCAGCGTATGAATGTTTTAATTGTTGAAGATGAGGAACTGGCAGCGAACATGCTGCAGGCGATGTTGCTGGAAATCGATCCTGCAATACATGTATCGGCAGTGTTAGAAACCATTGATGCTACGGTACACTGGTTACAAAGAAACCAGGTTGAACTTATCTTTATGGATATTCACCTTGGCGACGGCGAAAGTTTCTCCATCTTTAAACAAGTAAAGGTCACCGTACCTGTGATCTTTACAACCGCTTATGATCAGTATACACTGAAGGCATTTAAAAATCAGGGCATCGACTACCTCCTGAAACCCTATGACAAAGCGGAACTGGAAAACGCCTTAGATAAACTCAATCTTATCCGCAATGTGTCCGGTGCCTCGCCCCAGCCTGCTTTTATTCCCCCTGGCCAGTACCGCAACCGTTTTATGATCAAATCAGGAAAGCTGATTAAATCCATTCATGTATCGGAGGTTGCTTATTTTATGGCAGAAGATAAGTATCTTTTTCTGGTTACACGTGAGGGGCAGCAATTTATAATTGATGAAACCCTTTCCAGTTTGGAACCACAATTAGATGTAAAAGATTTTTGCCGTATCAGTCGTAAATTCATTCTTCATATAACATCCATTAATAAGATGTATATGCTATCAAGAAACCGGGTTAGAATCATATTGCAGCCAGCGGCTCCTGAAGGGGTAGATGTGATTGTAACTGAAGAACGAGCTGATTTTTTTAAGAGATGGCTTGATCAGTAAGGTACTTCGGTCATAAACTGTATATCAAAAGAGGTAGTCTCTATTTTCCGAATAATCTCTTTATATAAGTATATAAGTCCGGATGGTTGATGGCAATAAGCCCACTCAACATAAGCAGGAGTCTTATAGAAGGTTTTTTATTCCCCAGTCCGAAATTTCCTTAAACACAGCTACCAAGCCTCTGCTTCTTTCGGTAAGCGAGTACTCAACCCGTGGCGGCATTTCTTCATATTGTTTGCGGATAACCAATCCGTCTTTTTCCAGTTCTTTCAATTGCTCAGTTAATACTTTGCGGGAAATGCTCGGAATCCGCACCAGAATTTCGCCAAACCTCCTGGTTCCGAAAGTTAGATTGTACAAGATGATCGGCTTCCATTTTCCGCCAATCACTTCCATTGTTGCCGTTATTGGGCATGCCGTAAAGTCCCTGCAGACCTCTTCCTTAGTTACCATGTCGTTACCACTATTTAGCCGGTTACCTTTTGGTAACAGGTTACTTTAAGAAACTAAAAGAGTTTCTTTGTGAAACAAAGATAAATTTATTCATATAAAAATTTAAAACAATGATTTTAGTTACAGGAGCAAACGGACACTTTGGGGTTTAGTTATTGATTTTTTACTTGAAAAAGGCATCGATGCCAGTCAAATCTCAGCACTGGTGCGAAGCGAAAAAAAAGCCGAAGGGCTCAAAGCAAAAGGCATGAATATTATCCTGGGAGATTATAACGATTATCCTTCGCTGGTTAAAGCATTCAGCGGAATAGACAAGCTTTTGTTCGTTTCGGGAACAGATCTGCCTAATCGTACGTCGCAGCATGAAAGAGTTCTGAATGCGGCCAAGGAAGCAGGCGTGAAACATGTTACTTATACCAGTGGTGCTTTTAAAACCGTTACACCCAGTTCCCCATTTTGGCTATTTGCAGAAGCACATATCAGAACGGAACAATGGCTAAAAGAAAGCGGCTTAAACTACACGCTATTGAAAAACGGATTGTACATGGATTATCTCCCTTACTTTATCGGTAATGTATTGGAAACGGAAACAATTTATTTGCCGGCGGGCAATGGAAAGATAAGCCTGGCTTTGCGCGCCGAGATGGCGGAGTCTACTGCAACGGTTCTGACCTCGGAAGGACATACAAACAAAACTTACCACTTTGTTGGCACTGAGGCTTACGGTTATGAAGACGTTGCTGGTTACATTTCAGAAATAACCGGCAAGGCCATCAGCTACATTTCGCCTACAGAAGAGGAATTTAGAGACAGCTTAAGGAAAACCGGTCAAGGTATTCCGGAAGAATTTATGGGCATTGTGCTGGCACAGGCACAAGGAGATGCCGATATAACAAGTGGAGATATAGAAAAACTGATCGGGAGAACGTTGACTCCGCTTAAAACATTTTTGCAGGGAATTTACAAAGCGTAATTTCCAAAGTATTATTAAAGTTGTTATACTGTGAGGATATTGGAAACTCGCCAGACTTTGCAATATCTTCACTGACTTGATTCTGCATAGATAAAAGGCGGGCAGCATCTTTTCCGGGGGAGACGACAAGTGCCCATAGATTTGCAGGGGCTCATAAAACTGAATGTATTGTAGAAAAAATTATTGCTGTGAATCCCTGTTTACCTTTGAAAATCAAAGCGCAATTTATTCGGGATATTTTAAATAGCTTAAATATCCAACTATCACTGCGAAAACATCATACAGAAGGGCCGGTTTAGCCATATAAGGTTAGCTGAATTTATAGGGTAGTAATCCTAATCCATGCGGCTACTTCATCAATGCCGCTGTTCCAAATTCCGTCTTACTTGCTACCACTCATCGAAAAGCCTTGATAAATTTAAGGTAATGTTGATGGTATAAGGATACAGAACGCCGACCTGATTTAATACATGTCCCTCCATCGGCCAGGAGTAATGCTCTATCTGAATACTATCAATATTAAAAGGTTTATCTGAAACTTCCAACTGATCTCCGCTGGAGATTTGGCCAATGTCATGTGGATGGATATAGGCTTTATAAGCGTTTAAATCAGAAGTGCAAAAGACGATTTCTTCTTCACATACAAACATAAATCTTATAGCTGCAGTAGTACTGGTCGTCTCTATCATGCTGTTAATCAAATCGTGGATAAAAAACCTTTCAGTTTCGAAACCTTTGATTTTGCTGAAAGTTTTAAACTTTTGTATTTACATTGTTGACGCCACCTGTAATTGTTGAAGTGTTTGGCATTGCTTAGCTCGTTATAAGCGAGAAAAGCAGTTTCAAAGTAAATTAATAATGTAGCTCTACAATGCTATATCACTAAGTAATCAAGCCTTCCTCTTGCTAATATAACCTGCAGACCTGCTTTCCAGAGCAGGCCCGGTATAATGTCCCGAAAAATCTGCTAAAAACGTTCCTTGTTAGTAATTATTAAATATAAGTGAAACTTTAGCTGTAAATGAATTGGCTGTTACCGGTTTCTTTGTAGCGATTGGTCACCGCCCGAACACAGAGATATTCCATGATTGGATTACGATGGATGAAACAGGCTATATCGTTACGCAACCTGGTTCAACCGCCACCAATATTGAAGGTGTATTTTGCTGTGGCGATGCGCAAGACCACATTTACCGCCAGGCGATTACAGCAGTCGGAAGTGGCTGTATGGCAGCGTTAGATGCAGAGCGTTATCTGGCGGTGCGGTGCTATTGCAGCGTACAGGCAACCTGATTTCCATTTATTAGAAATATTTTAATTAACTCCACCATGGCAGAAGAAATCATATTAGTACCGGATAACTCACTCATCACTTCAACCCCGGAAGAGGGCCGTGCATTGGCCATTAAAATGGCGCGTTTGATCATCAAAACTACGTAGCCTGATGCGGAGGTTCGGGCAAAACTCAGGGAGGTTTATGCATCCGATCCGATGATGCTGATCGCTATCGGGCAAACTGTAGCAACCGAATTTGCCACCATTGCGCAGGCGAACAATTTCTGGAAATAATAATAAATGGCCCGGCTGGTGATATGCAAATATTATCAGCCGGTTTCATCGTTATCGTTTATGAACTTTTCGGTTTCATCTCGTGTTTGTTTCACAACTATCTTTAAAAATAGCATGCAGTTGCACATGCGCCGGCAACCGAGGACTTTGGTTACTGAAAATTATGCCACCTAACCTAATATTTAGAGCTAACACAATACTGCCTTGAAGTTATTGGAGAGATGCAAAGTGTTCTATTAATTGGGGTTAGAAATCATTACTATTTTTTAATAAAGTTTTTCAATTTGGTCGTATATTATCAGCACTGCATAGCGTGTGCCATTAATAAAAATCGTTAGGTCTGATGAAGTCTATTCCGTTCAGAACTTAATTATGAGCTTGCTTAGCTTTTTCGTACTCAGGTTTATTCGCCCCTTAAACTCTTTACTGGATTGGTTAACGCAGCTTCGGCTGCCTTAAAGCTGATGGTGAGGAGTGCAATACTCAAAGTTATAACTGCTGATAAGAAGAAAACCCACCAGGGGAGGCTGGTGCGGTAAGCAAAATTTTGAAGCCAGTTGTCCATCACCAAATAGCCGATTGGTATAGCAACTGCCATAGAAATCAATACTGGTTTTAACAGGTTCTTGGATAAAAGAATTACGATGCCGGAAACAGATGAGCCAAGCACTTTTCGGATGCCAATTTCTTTAAATCGTTTGGTGGCTGTAAATGAGGCCAAACCAAACAGGCCCAAGCAAGCCACAAAAATAGCCAGCCCGGCAAATAGTGTCAACACAGTTTGCTGACGCAAGTCTTTCTGATATAACTCATTAAACTGCTGATCTAAAAAATGGTACTCCAGCGGGTAAGCTGGTGCTAGTTTGCTATACTCGTTTTTGATCATGGTAAGGCTGGATTTTATATTTCCGGCTTGCAGCTTGATCAATATAACCCGTGGATCTTTAGCTGGCGATATAACCAGTGCATCTATGTTTTCTTTAAGGGAGAGGTAATTAAAGTCTGATACAACGCCCACTATCCTGCGGCTTTTACCATCTCGAATAGTGTTTTTTATCCATTTGCCAACAGCCTGTCCGGGAGTCCAACCAAACTTGGCCGCAGCGGTTTGGTTAATCAGAACTGCATCCGTTGAATCGGTAGGGAATTGGGCTGAGAAGTTTCGTCCGGCAATTACTTTAAGCCCAAGGGTTTTCACAAATTCAAAATCAGCAAATTCAGTACGCGCTTGTAACCTTTCCTGGTGGCCCTGCACATCAAAGTTATGGCGATCAAAATAACCGCCAGGTACGCCAGACATCACCGATACCGATTGTACATGGCGATCATTTTGTAGTTCATTCTTAAATAATTCCAGATGATTGTATATTTCGTCGTTGTATACCGGCACAATCACTGTTTGCTCCTGATTATAACCAAGCTGTTTGTTTTTTACATAGCGCATTTGTTTGGTGATGACCATAACGCCTATAATAAGGAAAACAGAAACACTGAATTGTATAACTACCAAAACCTGCCTTAACATTGAGCCACTTTTCCCTAAGTTCAATTTGCCTTTCAGCGCTTGTATGGGTGAAAATGCAGAGAGAAACAGGGCCGGGTAACATCCGGCAAGTACGCCTACAATGATCATGACTGCAAAAAGAAAGGTGTAAATAGGCCACCTGTTCCATGATACTTCTAATGAGTAGTCAAGTAACTGGTTGTACCAGGGCAGTGCCAATTCTAACAATCCAACTGCAATCAGGCATGATATAGCCGTTAGTAGTAGGGATTCACCAATGAACTGTCTGATCAAATTATTTCGTAAAGCCCCCATCACCTTACGTATGCCTACTTCTTTAGATCTTTCTGTAGCCCGGATGGTAGATAAGTTCATGAAATTGATACAGGCAATGAGCAAAATGAGTATAGCTATAGAGAGGAAAACATACACCATGGTCTTATCACCATGTTTGGCACTGTCAAAGCTGGCGTTTTCAAAATATATTTTTTTGAGCGGGATTAAGCTAAGTCCAAAATGAAAGCCGGTTTCTTTAAGTAACGCCCCCATGTATTTATCCATAAATTGGGGAAGCTGCTTTTCAAGTTGTGCCTTCGTCGTAGCAGGAGCGAGCTGAACGTAGGTATAAATTCCATTATTAATCCAGCTGGTCATCCAGCTTCTGTCTTTGTAATTTTCAAGTGGTATAACGAGGTTGAAATCTAAATGGGAATTGCCGGGTACATCCTTTGCCACAGCAGTTACCGTCAAAGGAAGCGCCTTATCGACCGTAATTGTCTTTCCCAGGGCGTTGCTAACGCTACCGAAGTACTTCTTGGCAGTTGTTTCTGTCAACACAACACTCTGTGGATTGGCCAGTGCTGTTGCTTTATTCCCTGTGATCAGCGGAAAAGAAAAAAAGCTAAAAAACTCAGGGTCCGTATCCAATACCTTTTTTTCATGAAAAGAATTAGTGCCAATCGTGATCAGATTGTCTGTAGGGTTTACCCGAATAGCTTTTTCAACTTCACCTTTATAGTCGTTCAGCAGCGCAGGTGCATATAAACCAGATAGATAAGCCACATCGCTTTGCTTGCCATCGGTATTAAAATGCCGCATTACGCGGTAAATCTGATCACCGTTATGATGGAAGCGGTCCATACTGAACTCATTTTCCACCAGCAGGAAAATCATCATGCAGACAGTAATGCCGATCGTTAGTCCAAAAATATTGATGAAAGAGAATACCTTGCTTTTCATCAGGTTTCGCCAGGCAATTGTGATATAATTTTTAAACATGGTGGATAGCTTTTATCGGAAGACAGAACTAATATATAAGTAAACGTTCCAAGAACTGTTCCTTGTGGATAAGATACTGTAAATAAGGTGCTTGTGTATATTTATAATCTGTGGCTGTATCAAAAACGGACAGCGATTGGTCGGCTACGAACAGCAGCATGGGCATTGTATATGTTGCTCAATACTCTTCGGAAGTGAGATCAATATTCGTATTTAACTAATTATCAGGAAAGTAAGAGTCTTTTAAACGATATGCTAAATATAAAACTATAGGAATAATCTAAGTCTGGAGAATGGTGTCTATTACTATCAATGCTCCAGCCATCTTAAAAGCTCCTGCGCTTTTAACCGGCTTACAATAATTTTTTCTGGCGTTTGGCAATGCGTTCTCAAGATGAGGCGACGGTTAAAAAAATGTTCGATGTCTTGTATCATATCCCGGTTGATGATGAACTGCCGATTGGCCCTGAAAAACTGTATGGGATTAAGCATGGTTTCCAACTGGTCAATCGTGTACTGAACGGCAAAGTCCTGGTTGTTAACCGTATGGAGCATTACTATGCCATTGCTGGCGTGTACAAAGCACAAGTCTGCAACCTTAACGGGTATGATTTTTTCGCGATAGTGTACCAATATGGATTGCCGGTAGGTAACATCCATCTGCGTAATTACATTGCTCAGATTACTGGCGTAAGTGCTGCCCGCATAATGTTCTTTTATGCGGTGGTACTTTTGCAAGCTGCGCTCCACCATATCCTCTTCAATAGGTTTTAGCAGGTAATCAACACTGTTCGATTCAAAAGCATTAATGGCGTACTGATCAAATGCCGTACAAAATATTACCGGAACATTGATGGGTACTTCTTTGAAAATTTCGAAGCTTAACCCATCGCCCAGTTGTATATCAGAAAAAATGAGATCGGGGGCAGGGTTCGCCTTAAGCCAGGTTATAGCAGCAGTAACCGACGAGAGCATAGCCTGCACATTGATCGTACTGTCCAATCCTGTCAGAATGCCATTCAAATCCTTGGCTGTTCTGGGTTCATCTTCAATGATAATAACGTTCATAAGGCTTTAGTGGCAACGTAACGGTAAAGCTCTCCGGCGTGCGGTTAATGTCAATTCCTTCGTTAAAAAGCAGGCGAAAGCGATCGTTAATGTTTTGTAAACCGAGGCCCGTGCTTTCGGCCGGCACTTTTTTAGGGCGCGAAGTATTGCTAACAACCAGCATTTCTTTATTGTTTACACAGATGCTGATATCCAATGGCTGCTCGGATGAAAGCGCATTATGCTTTATAGCATTCTCAATTAACAGCTGTATGGATAGAGGCGGAATCAGATAGTTCAGATACTGCTCAGGTACCTCAATACTCACATTCAGGGCTGTTTCAAAGCGCTGATGTAAAATGTACAGGTAAGAGCGAATAAAGGCCAGCTCTTCGGACAGCTTGGATACCTGTCGTTCGTTAAAGCTTAGCAGGTAGCGATATACGTGCGACAGCTGCACCACAAAGTTTTTCGTATCGCTGTCGGTAGCAATGGTTTTGAGGGTGCTTAGGGAATTGAAAAGAAAATGCGGACTAATTTGTTGTTGCAGCGAAAGCAGTTGCGCCCTCAGGTGGGCTTGCTTAATCTGTTCGTTTTCCAGCTGTGCATGCTGTAATCTTTCGCTTGTATCTATGTTATTGTAAACCACATAGCAAATAGAGCTCGCAAAGAACGAGGTAATAATACGCCGTGGCAAATCTGTATAGTTAAAACGGAACCTGTTTTCAGGAAACATGTATTGGTGGGGTATAAGCAGGGCTGTTATGCAAGCTAACACCATCACGGCAACAGTTCCGCATGCAATACTAAACATGGCGTTGGCAAAGCCACTCAGGTTAGGCAGGGGGGATTGTTTTAAATAGGTATGTATAAACCAGCAGCAGAGCAGAGTGGTGGTTATTGATGCAGCATGTACAATATACTGTCCGGCGTTTAGCAATGAAAAGGTTCCCGGCCGTAATACCAGCGAGCCAAACGCCAGGATACCGATCATGATAAAGCACCACTTAAGTTGGTATTTACGGAACATACACAAAGGTAACTATAAGTAGCTGCCCGGTGCTGTATTTAAACCCGAAATGTACAATTTTACCGCTGAAATGCCTCTGGTTTATTAGCCGCTAATTATGGATAAACGGCAGTACAGCCAGCGTAAAATTAACAAAAGGCGTGCTGCTTACTTTGTTATTGATAAAGTACTCGCTGGTTTTTTGGCTGCGTTCAAATATGCGGGACTGGATAGGGGATAACATCCCGGCATTCAGGCCAAAAATAAACTTCTTCGCAAAACGGTATTCAACGCCGGGGCCGGTTTTTAGCTCAATGGTGCTGTAATTGGCATCCTGGGGTATGCCCGGTTGTGTAAATTTGAAGAAAGCAACCGAGCCGGCCAAAGATGTACCAAAGCTGGCCCATAAGTTTTTAGATAAAGTTTTTCTGACATTAACCTGTTGGGGCGGGTTTACATTAAGTTCTAATCCATTATTGAACTTACGCCAATAAGTAAAAATAGGCACAAAGGGTACATTTATAGATGGGTCTATATTGATCAGAAAACCAAGGCTACTCCTTACACTTGGTGTTTGTTTGAGCGTAAAGATGGCGCCGGCCAGATAGCTTAGCTTTTGAATAGAATTCGACTGACTGGTTAATCCAGACACGGTTGCCATGTACACAACCGGACGACCGAAAAGCGAATCTAACCTGATGTAATTGGCGGTAATGCCCACCGTAACTTTATTGGTAGTATACCCTTCAAGCTGTGCTGCCGTGGCTTGGTAGGGTGTAATATCGCTTAAACTGATGTGTTGCTGAAATATGCCGGCCGTGGCCGATACTGAGTTGCGCCCCCATGATTTTACCGGCATAGTAAACAGCGCAGTGGTACGTACTTGGCTTACTTTGCCCTTAAACAATTCGTTTCCGTACAGCTGGCTTTTGATATTGGTGCTTGCTATAACATCGGTTGAAACCGTGATTTGCCGTAATGCCGGATTTCGGATAGCGGCTTCTGTAAGGTAAACGTTTTTAATGGAGTCCATCATGCGCTTGCGGTACGCTGCAGCGTTGTTTTGGGCATAGCTTGCGCTGGCCATTACGAATAATAGCCCGATACAGGGAGAAATAAGTTTCATGATAGTGTGGTTTGAAAGGTTAAAGCGCGGACGGGCAGGTAACAGATTTACCACTGTGACCCGCAGTAGGTATATCTGTTACCGGTAATACTACCGTTCTGCCATCGTCCGGCTTTGTATATATTTAGGCTAAAAGCCTAAGTGGTGCTTAGTTTTGATTCCGGCTGCTTTTTACTGAACCGGTTTTTTAACCGTTCAATAATCAGGTACATGGCTGGTACTACAAATAGGGTCAAAATCATGGAGCTGGTTAAGCCACCGATGATGACCCAAGCCATACCATTCTTCACTTCCGATCCGGCCCCGCTTGCGATTGCTATCGGCAACATACCTAAAATCATGGCCAGGGTAGTCATCAAAATTGGACGTAAACGTTCTTTACCAGCCTCAATTAAGGCCTCATCAACCGAACGGCCTTCTTCTTTCAGCTGGTTGGTAAAGTCCACAATCAAAATTGCGTTTTTAGATACCAAGCCTAAAAGCATAATCATACCAATAATGGAGAAGATGTTAAGTGTTTCCATTGATAAGGCTAAGGCAAGCAAGGCCCCAATAAGCGCAACCGGTATGGAAAATAAAACCACGAAAGGGTAGATGGCACTTTCATACAAAGCCACCATAATAAGGTATACCAATAAAATACCGATAATTAATGCTAAGCCTAAACTGGCAAAGGCGTCGCCCTGGTTTTTTACATCGCCTAAATATTCAATGGTTATACCTTCGGGTACTTTTATTTGGGTGGCTTTGGCCCTAATGTCATTAGCTACGGTACCGGTTGGGCGGCCTGCTACGTTGGCATTTACGGTGATTGATCCCATACGGTCGCTGCGCTGCAGCACGCTTTCGCCCATGCCTTCTTTCACGTCGGCAAACTGGCTCAATACAAAGCTTTCGCCGTCGCTGTTTGTGAATGATAGATTACGTACATCATTGATGTTTGACCGGTTTGAGCGATCCAAGCTCACCAAAATATCGTACTCATTGCCCGCTTGCTTGAACTTGCTGTTATCATTACCGCTAAATGCGTTTTGTAAAGCAGCACCCACCTGGCCGGCATTAATGCCCAGCAAGGTCATTTTCTCGCGGTTCAATTTCACTTCTACCTGTGGTTTCTGGTCTTTAACAGATAGCTGTACAAATTGAGCTCCGGGCACGGTGGCTACCATTTTCTGATATTGCTCGGCTACACTGCGCACCGCTTTCAGATCTACGCCTTTGATGGCAATCTGGATGGGAGCCTGGCTGGCGTTACCTGTGATAGAGGTTGGCGATGCGGTAACCTTAACCCCCGGAATAACCACACTCAGCCGCTGCTGCATCTGCACGCCAAATTCTTCGGCGGTTACGTTGCGTTGCTTGGCATCAACCAGGGTAATGGTAAGCTCGGCACGGTTGGCATTATTGCCGGTACCTACTACACCACCGCTCACAAAACCAATGCTCGAGAAAACCTTGTCAACCTCGGGTCGGTCCATAATCATTTTTTCTACCTGCTGGGTAACCATGTTAGTTTGGTAAATAGATGCTGCCGGTTCCAGCTCCAGGTTAATTACCAGCTCGCCCTGGTCGCCGGATGGAATGAACGATGCACCGATAAAACCCTTGCCAACCAGCATCAGTGAGCCAATGATCAGGATAATAACACCGGATAACAGGTAGCGCTTTTTATGCAGAGTAGCTTGCAGCATTCTGCCATAATTCTCTTTAATAACATCAATGATGTGCTCAAAGCCGAGGTTTAGCCTACCCCAAAGGGTGCTTTTATCCAAATGTTCCAGGCGGCCAAAGCGGCTTGCCAGCATGGGAGTTACTGTAAACGATACAAACAAACTCATCAGGGTAGAAAATACCACTACCAAAGAGAATTCTCTCAGAATGGAACCGATGATACCACCGGATAAAGCCAGCGGAAGGAACACCACAACGTCAACCAAAGTAATGGCCATTGCGGTGAAGCCGATCTCGCTACGGCCTTCAATTGCTGCTTTCATCCGGTCGGCACCCATTTCCAGGTGGCGGTAAATGTTTTCCAATACCACAATGGAGTCATCCACCAAAATACCTACCACCAGCGACATTGCCATCAGCGTCATCAGGTTCAGGGAAAACCCCATCATATACATGGCAATAAACGTTGGTATGATAGATGACGGTAGTGCCACCATCACAAACATGGAGCTGCGGAAACTGTGCAAAAATGCCAGCATCACCACACCTACAATCACCACCGCCATTATTAAATCTTCCATCACAGCATCGGCCGAACGCAGGGTGTAGGTAGACTGGTCGCTCGATACGGTGAATTTCAGTGCTTTTGATTTATACTGCTGCTCAATACGGGCAAAGCTTGCTTTAACACCCTCGCTCACATTCACGGCGTTGGCATCTGTTTGCTTAATGATCTGTATACCGATGGAAGGTAAACCGTTAATATGGTTTATAGCTGTTTCTTTGGCTGTGGCATCTACTACCTCGGCAATATCTTTCAGGTAAACACTACCGCCACCGGGGCGTTGCTGCACAATCAGTTCGCGCAATTGGTCAATCGATGCTACATTGGCATCATATTGAATAGATACCTGCTGATTTTGGGTTTCAATACTACCTGCCGGGAACGACTGGTTGGCGTTGTTAATGGCATCAGCCACCTGGGTAATGCTCATACCGTAAGCGCGTAACTTGCCCTGGTCAATGTTTACCTGTATCTGGCGCTCATCACCGCCAATGATATTTACCTGGCCTACGCCACCTACGTTTTGCAACACAGGGCGAAGCTCTTTATCAACCATGTCATATAAAGCCTTAGGCGCAAGGTTTGATGTTACACCGGCACGGATAACCGGCACCTCTTCCAGGTTAATTTTGTTGACCACCGGGCGGTCTATATTATCAGGCAAATCATTTTGTGCCTGATCGGCCTTGCGCTGTATATCACGTTCGGCCTTGTCTACATTCGTGCCGCTTTTAAGCTGAACCGTGATTTGTGATACACCTTCTTGCGAAGTGGAGCTGATCTTGTCCAAACCTTCAACCGATGCAAAGGCATCTTCCAGCTTTTTGGTTACCGAGGTTTCAACCTCAGAGGCCGAAGCACCCGGATAAACGGTACTTACCGATACCGTAGCTACCTCAATGTTGGGCAGTAATTTATAATTGAGCTTAGAGTAGCTCAATGCCCCGAACAAGAGTAATACGGTAAATATTACAATAATTAATAATGGCCGCTTAACGGCAACTTCTGCTATTGACATAAACGGAAAAATCTTATTTAGATATGCTAACCTGACTGCCGTCCTTCAAATTGATCTGGCCGGACGTTACTACCACGTCGCCCACGTTCAGGCCGCTGATCACCTGAATCATGCCGCTCATTTCGGCGCCGGTTTGGATGGTTTTCTGATGAACTACGTCATTTTGTACTACGTATACGCTGGCGCTCTTAACACTTTCTGTTAATGCCTCACGCGGAATAACAATAACCTGCTGATGTGTTTTCTTAGAAAAATCGGCATAAACGAAGGTGCCTGAACGCAGGATAGATTTCTGTGTATTGTCAACCATAATCTCCACCATATAGTTGTGGGTTTGATCCGCCTGCGGGCTGATGAAGCTTACTGTGCCGTTAAATACCTTACCGGGATATACATCTGTAGTGATTTTTACTTTCTGACCCTGATTGATCTGGTAAACCTCGGCCTCCGTAAGGTTCACTTGTACCTTAGCTCTCGACAAGTTTACAATAGTTGCTATCTCGGCTCCTGCATTCACAAATACGCCTTGCTCAACCGCCTTGGCCGAAATAATACCGCTGGTAGGCGCTTTTATAGCTGCGTCGCCCAGGTTTTTGCGCGATTGATTTACCTGATTCACAGCATCCAGATATTGCTGGCGCAGGTCGTTTACTTTTTCCTGGGTAGCAGCTTTGCCTTGTAAAAGTTCGGTGTAAGTATTTAAATCGTTGCGTAGTTTGGCTGCATTGCTTTGTGCTTTTTGCAGCTCCAGCTGCATGGCACGGGTATCGGTAATAGCTAGTACCTGGCCTTGCTTTACCTGGTCGCCCAGATCAAAACGCAGCTGCTGCAATATGCCCCCGGTTACGGCAAGAGCTTTTGCTTCTTTAAAAGGGGCCAGGTTACCGGTTTTCAGGATGCTGATCTCAAGCAATTGTTCTTTTACCGAAGCTACCTTAACCGGTATGCGAACGTTGGTAACCTGTACCGGTTTGTTTTTTTCGTCGAGTTTTTTTTTGTTGACTGATAGTTTGTAAACGATCAGTGCAATGATCACTACAACAACAATACTTACAATATATTTAGTTTTCATTTGCTGATTTATAGGGCCGTGTAAAAGGTTTTTAAGGTTCCGCCTGCTTTCTCCAGTTCTATGCGTGCTAAAAAGAATTGGTAAAGGGAGTTAAGATAGTTGTTTTGTGCTTCCTTGAGGGAGTTTTGCGCGTTCAGCCAATCGGTTAAATCGGTAGTGCCTTTCTGGTACTGCAGATTGGTAGTACTGAATACCGACTGCGCCAGTTCAATATTGCGCCGGTTATTTTCAACGTTGCTTTGTTCTTTAAGCATTTTGGTGCGGGCATTCTCGTACTCTAACTGGTATTTGCCTTCATCAAGCTTAAGATTTTCAATCGCATTCAGACGCTTGTATTTAGCCTGGCTAACCTGTGCACTCCGCTTAAAAACATCAAACACGGGTATATTCAATCTTAAACCGATAGAGGAGTAGCTGGACACGCTTGAAAAAGCCGGCCCCAGGTTATCACCAAAACCAATTGCACCGTATTTGGCGTAACCGTTCAGTTTAGGCAGCGCACCTGCTTTAAGGCGTTGTTCATCAATTTCAAGCAGCTTGGCATTGATCTCTGATATGCGGAAGTCGGTACGGTTGGCTGCCGAGAACATATTGCTTTCGGTAAGCGCAGGGGCAACTGTTTGTACATCTTTAGCCGCGGCAGTGCTGTCAACAACAATCGGGTTATTGATAGGATAACCCATGGCGTATTTTAATTGATTTTCACTTAATGTTAAGTTGCTTTCCGCTACCCTGATCTGCGATACGGCGTTGTTATAATCAACCGTTACTTTGTCCAGATCTTTTTGCAAGGCCACGCCTTTGTTTACCTGTAAGGCAGATATTTCCATCTGCTTGCGATAGGTTTCCAGGTTGGAATTTAATAAATCTAACTGTTCGCGGTATACCTTGATCTGGTAATAAGCCGTACTGATGTTGTAAATGATTGTTTCCTCATTTTGCTGCTTGTTCAGATCGGCCTGCTGCGTGTTATACTTATTGGCTTTCAGTCCGGTTATTAACGATTGGTCGTAAATAGCCTGATCAAGCTGTGCATAGCCGTTGGCGTTGAACTTTTTGGTAAACGCTACCCGGATATCGGTAGGACTGAAAACGCCGGCCGGAATGACAGTTTCCTGTACTTTCAGGTTATCGTCGAGTGTACCGGTCATGCTGATGCTGGGCAGGTAAGCCGCTAATGCTTCTTTGGCCTTGGCATCAGCAGCGCGCTTTTCGTTTTCATAAACTACGTTGCTGCGGTTGTTCTTCAGGCCATATTCAATACAGGATTTTAACGACCAGGGCGACTGGGCCGACAGCCTGAAGGGGAGAAGGGCAACTAAAACAAATAAAATCTTTTTATTCATAACATAACGGCACTAAACCGATGGTACTAAATTACTGTAACCTTTAGTGCGTTCCAACTTTATCTGCATGAACGGATCAACTTAAGCATTGAAGTGCACAAAAAGGGCAATGAGTTGCCAGCAATATAAATGGAATAAAACAGGCAGTGATAAACCCAACTGCAGATTACCGGATGTAACAGGTTCAGCATAAGCCTAATAGGGTAAGTAATTGAATTTTGTAAATCAAAAATGCTACAGGGCGTTATATATAGGTATGGTTTTACCTGATTACTGATTATTTGATGGAAGTATTTGAAATTGTTACGCTCTTATTCGGGATAAGTACCTTGTTTAGTTTTATCAATGCCCGCTGGATCAAGTTGCCCGGCGTGATAGGGGTTATGCTGCTGGCTATTGTGGCAGCCATTATTACGCTGGTTGCCGGTAAAGCTTTTCCGTTATTCACCAACTTGGTTTTAACACTTTCTGATGATATCGATTTTTCTAAAACGGTACTTGATATCCTGTTAGGCTTTTTGCTTTTTGCCAGCGCATTACATTTTGATGTAAATAAGCTGCGTGAAAATATGCGGAGCGTTTTAACGATCAGCACCATTGGCGTAATCATTTCGGCAATGCTTTTTGCTGGTATGTTGTATTATGTAACAGGTTGGTTTGACGTGCAGCTGCCGGCTATTTATTGTATGATTTTTGGCGCCCTTATAGCCCCAACAGATGCTGTTGCCGTATCTGCTCTGTTAAAAGAGTCAAAAATGCCATCGCGACTGGAAACTATCATATCAGGCGAGTCACTTTTTAACGATGGTATTGGTATTGTGTTGTTTATCAGTTTTCTGGATATTGCTACCATTCCGGGTAAAAGTTTTTCTTTTGGCGGAGCCGCATTATTGTTTGCGCAGGAAGTGTTTGGTGGCTTGCTGCTTGGCGGCGTACTGGGCTGGGTGGCCTACCGCATGATGCGTGTAGTAAACGATTTTCAAACCATTGTACTTATTTCTATTACCTTGGTTATGGCCATCTGTTTATTATCTGGCTTATTGCATGTTTCTATTCCGCTGGCGGCGGTGGCAGCAGGGTTGCTGGTGGGCAGCCGTTGCTTTGATCAGTCGGCCGCCGATCCAAAAACGGGTGAATATCTTGGTCGTATCTGGAAACTGATCGACGATCTGCTGAACACACTTTTATTTGTTTTGATCGGGTTGCAAATGGTAACGGTATCTTTTACTGCGGATTATTTATGGATAGGGTTTATAGCAGTTTTTGTACTGTTGCTTGCCCGGCTGCTCAGTATTTTACTGCCTGTTATTTTGTTGCGCCGTACCTTGCATATCCATCTCAATAATTTGTTTATATTAACCTGGGGAGGCTTACGTGGCGGTATTTCGGTTGCGCTGGCCCTATCTCTACCCGATACGCCTTATCGCGAACTTATTATCACGGCAAGTTTTTTCATCGTTGTTTTTTCGGTGATTTGCCAGGGTCTTACGCTCAATAAAGTAGTTAACCGCTTGATAGGTTAACTTAATAATAGTTAATAGTAAGCAGAAAGCTATCCGGATATAAGCTGCGATAATTTGATACAATGCTCCGGATCTACTACTTCAAAGTGTAATAATGTTGTTTCAAAGTACCAGACTAATATTTGTTGAAAGGATTGGCTTTTGTTTTGATATTTACACGCCATACGTTCTGAAAATTTAAATAGTGTATCTTTCACATTAATAAGGTCGTGTTAATTAGCAGACTAAAATTCTAATTGATGTTAAAAGAACAGTATGGCTTTAAACGGGACTTGGGTTAACAAGCCTTTGTAAATTAAGATAATTGAATATGTTGTTTTGTGTAATTTATATCAGTAAAGCAGTGAAATTGATGAGCGAAAGCGAACTGCAGCAATTGTTAAACGAGTCCCGGTCCTGGAATGAATCGCACGAACTGACAGGGATGTTGTTGTATATTGAAGGGCGGTTTTTACTTAACCTTGAAGGCCGTTTTATGCAGGTGCTTGAGGGGCCGGAAGAGGAAGTAAAGTCTACTTTCAATAAAATAAAAACTGACTCGAGGCATCATCAGCTTATTGTATTTAAACATCAGCCTATCACAAAAAGGAATTTCACAACCTGGACAATGGGCTTTAAATCTATTGAGCTGGATGAATACCAAAACACGCCTGGCTTTTTTGAACTGGACGATGACTTTTTAAATAGTAATGATTTTCAGGAGTCGGGTACAGCGTTAACTTTTCTGAAAACATTTTATTCCATCAACAAAGAACAGAACTTTCAATAAAAGAATTATTGATCAGCCTTAAGCAATGCCTGCTCTAGGTCGCGCATTAAATAGGCCGGGTCCTCTAACCCAATGTAAACACGAATGTATTGATGCTGTTCATTATCGGCATTGTATTCATTAGCCGGTATTGAAGCTATAGCCGGGCAAACCAGGCTTTCGTGCCCTCCCCATGAAACGGCTATCAGGAAATGCTGCAGGCTGTTGCAAAAAGCTTCAATTTTTTCAGCAGATGAGTTTTTTAATGAAAAACTAAATAAGCCTCCGCAACCCTGCATTTGCTCACGGGCGAGGTTAGCTTGTTTAAAATCTGAGCTGAATGGCCATAGCACGCTTTTTACCGCTTCGTGGCGGCTTAGCCACTCGGTTATAATTTGGGTGCTTTCAAAGCTGCGTCCCAAACGTAAAGGCAGCGTACGCAAGCCTCTTAATAAGAGCCATGCAGAATGGGGTGAAAGAGCAGCGCCCAAGTTCATAAATTCATTTTCAAAAATGGTTTTGATAACCTCTTTGCGGCCGGTAACCACACCGGCAACCACATCAGAATGGCCTCCAATGTATTTAGTAGCCGATTGGGCTACCAAATCTATACCCATTTCTGCAGGGCGCTGATAAATTGGCGTACAGTAACTATTGTCAATCATCGTAATGATTGCAAGCCGTTTTGCTAAAGCTGCAACTTTTCTCAAATCCTGTAACTGATAAGTGAATGTGCTGGGGCTTTCTAAAAAGATAAGTCGGGTGTTAGCTTGTATAGCTTCTTCAAACTCGCTTGTTACAGTACCGCTTACAAAGGTGGTTGTGATGCCAAACTTGGGCAGCAGGGTGTGGAATAGCTTATTTGTCCAGCTGTAATGGTTGTCGATAGCAATGATATGATCGCCAGCTTTAAGCAATGCCAGTATGGGAATGCTGATGGCTGATACGCCGCTGCTAAACATTAATGCATCCTCTGCACCGTCTAAAGCGGCCAGCTTTTTTCTTAATATATTGAGTGTAGGATTTTGCCCTCTGGAATATATGTCTGCATTGTACTCATCAGACATGGCTTCTCTGAGTTCTGACACCTTTTTGAATGCAAAGTTGCTGGTTTGCATAATTGGGGGCGAAACAGCATTAAAGTAATCTTCCCTGTTTTCGCCGAGCTCATTTAAAATATAAGAAATATCCATGGTTGATGATGATTAACTTGACGTCCTCCGAAACTTCGTGATAAAATAAATAATAAGACCGGCCGCAAAGGTACTCATGCAAGTTAGTGCAGCCATCGGGTTTTTAATAAATATGAAAATGGTAACCAGCCAATAGGTGGCAATAAATACTATCGGAACCAGAGGATACCATTTTATACGGTAGATACCGGTTGCATCCAGATGCTTTGTTTTTTTTCGGAGCATAAAAATGGACAGGGCAGCGGTGGATAGTCCGATCGTATCAAAAAACATTACATAGTTAAGAATATGTTCAAATGACGTTACAAAGCACAAAATGATCAAAACAGCAGCAACAAAAAAGCTCAGTCCAAATTCTTGTGTCTGTGTTCGGGCATTAATGTGTTTAAATTTTGCCGGCAGCATGCCGTCTTCGGCCATGGCATAGTAAATCCGGGGGTTGGCCAGTATGTTTACGTTTATAAATGCCAGTACAGAAATAAACATCAGAAATGATACAATTTTGTAACCCGTTGCGCCAAAAATAAAACCGGCCAAAACGGCTGCCAGCGCTGGCTCATTTTGCATACCCCCCAATCCTAAACAGGCATAGTAAGCATAATTAATAAGCAGGTACAGACCAATTACAGTAAGCATGCCTACCCAAATGGCTTTGGGAATGTTTACTTTGGCATTGATGCTGTCGCCACCAAAATTTATAGTTTGCTGGTAACCACCATACGTAAAAAAAACAGCAATGAGCGCCTCACCAAAATAAAACACGTTGCTATGATGAGTATTTCCGGCAATCGGTAGGTGCCGAACAATAGGTATATTGGTTTTGAAAATAGCCGTGCAGATCACTAATATAATGGCAATTTTAAGTAGCGTAAGTAAATTTTGCGTTTGTGCACTCATCCTGATTCCTAACAGGTTGATAATATATAAGCCTATTACCGCAGATATGGAAATAATGCGTATGCCAATGTCGCCCTGAAGTGATAGTGGCAGTAATACCGGTTGAATGTATTGCGCACCAATAATAGCAACAGCAGCTACTGATGCTGCATTGCTGATAACCAATACCCAATTAATCATGAAGGCCAGGGCCGGGTGAAAACAGTAAGAAAATGCCTTGTAAAATCCGCCGGCAGCCGGATAGCGTGCGCCTATTTCGGCAAACGTAAGTGCCCCAAACAGGCTGATGATACCACCAAATATCCAGGCACCAAAGTAAAGGGTAGGTGTATCTAAACTAACCGAAACTTTAGCCGGCGTAGCAAAAATCCCCATTCCTACTACCAGGCTAATAACAATCATCGACAAATCAAAACGGTTCAGTTTCGGAAAAATACTCATGTTGAACTTAGCCAGTATGGATTGACAAGATAGTTTAAGAGAATGATATTTTAATGCTTTTAGATATTCTTTTGCCAATCACAGTTTAGCGTGTAGAAAATAGATAATGTATACCTTATAATTGTGCAATTTTGGTATTAAGTTGTTAATTTTTGATATTAATTTAACTACTTGTTATAGCAGATGCAGAAAGACATTACTTTTGCCCTTGCTTTAGGCGGTAATTAGGCAATTAAAAAGTAAATTGGTTGCTGTTAAACCAAACTGACCGCGGTTGTTTATAAATTATATGATGCAAAAGAAATTGTCTATCCGGGATATTGCTAAACTGACCAACACTTCCATTACTACCGTATCCCTGGTGCTTAACGGAAAAGGCAGGATAAGCGATGAGGTAAAAAAGCGGATATTGGACGTTGCATCAAAAAATGGGTATGAACCTAATCGTATGGCAGTTGGTTTACGTACCGGTGTATCTAAGGTAATCGGCTTAATCGTCGAATCCATTGGTGGCCCTTTCTTTGGGGCTATGGCCAAAGTAATTGAACATGAAGCCGAGCAGGCAGGTTACGGAATTATATATGGCAGCACCAATAATAACATTCAAAAAGGAAAAGACATTATAAAAATGCTCTCCAATCAATTAGTGGATGGTTATATTATTACCCCAATAAAGGGGCTTGAGAAAGATATCCAGAAATTGATAGATAATAACAAGCCGGTAGTGCTCATTGATGGCTACTTTCCGGGGTTGGATATTGCGCATGTGCTGGTTGATAATTATAGCAGTGTTTATAATGCTACAGAGCACCTGGTGCGTTCTGATTACAAAAACATTGCGTTCATAACGCCTGATTTAGACCTGATCCAATTGCATGACCGGATGAAGGGGTATAAAGATGCTATAAAAAACAACGGATTGAAGGCCGATAGCAAGCTTATTTTTAAGCTGCCATTTGACACAGAAAAAAAGGAAGCGGTGGATGCTGTCAAAACTTTTATAACACAGCATAAAAAGATAGATGCTATATTTTTTGCCACAAACTATCTTGGCACAATAGGCTTGCAAAGCATCAGCGAACTTAAACTGGAAATACCTTCAGATTTAGCCGTTATCAGCTTTGATGATAATGAACTGTTCGAGCTATTCCCTCCAGGTATCACTGCAATTAAACAACCAACTTATGACATTGCTAAATCGGCAATAGATGCGCTGTTACTACAATTAAACAACAGCGATACTGACATTGCTGCCATACAACACCAAATACCATCTAACTTCATTGAACGGGGTTCTACAAAACGCCGTACATCGTAACTTCTGTACTACATTTCAGCATAGAATGCCTTGGAATTAGCATTTAGGAGCCGTTGTAAGGCTAAGTGCCCGCATATCTGTATACAAAAAGGTAAAACGTTTTACTAATATTATTAAACTTTATATATTTATCTCGCAGACGACTAAAAGGTAGGTGAGCTGATGTGCCAAATAGATTTTTAAGGTTATACACATGCGTTGTTGCCTTATTTAACCGATTGGTAACGCCCGTTTTCATTCCTGTAGATGATTAAATTAATTTCAAAATTTATATATAACCTCTCAACATGAAGCTTTTTAAATTTTTTGTTTTTCTGTTTATTATGATTCAGGCCGGCATTGCCAAATCACAGGACGATTCCTGGGATACAATTGGCAAATACCTTAGCCGCGATTCCATTACGAAAAAAGGCTATACGCTAATTTTTATTAACAATGATTCTACTTTTGCTAAAAGCGGTGATGCCATAAAGCAGCGTATGCAAGAAACCTTTTTTGAAGTATACCCTAAACTGGCTAAAACCTATAACAAGAAAACACTTAAAACAGTTATCTTCATCATCGATCCGAATTATAAAGGTGTAGCAGCTACAAGCGGCAGTATAATCCGTTATAATCCAGGCTGGATGTTACGCACGCCAACCGATATTGATGTGGTAACCCATGAGGTAATGCATATTGTACAGGGATACGGTTACAGCGCAGGTCCGGTTTGGTTAACAGAAGGTATAGCCGACTATGTTCGTTATAAATTTGGTGTTGATAACCCGGGTGCCAAATGGAGCTTACCTGATTACAAAGCAAGTCAAAGCTATACCAATAGCTATCGCATTACAGCACGCTTCTTTGTGTGGGTTGAAAAAAATATCCATAAAAATCTGGTTAAAGAACTGGATAGCCAGCTCAGGGCGCATACCTATACAGCCGAAAGCTGGAAAAACTTAACCGGCAAAACGCTGGATGAGCTTTGGAGTGCTTATACAGCTAATCCGTTTATTTAATTGGTGGCTCTAACGGTACGTATTGCCGTATTTGTCAATTCACAAAAAAAGGCGTGTAACTTATACACGCCTTTTTTTGTAACATTCTATACAAAAACACATTTTAACCGTCGGTCATATTTCTGAAAGCGGCGCTAAATCGTTTATTTTGCGTAAGTAACTATGTTGTAGTTATTCATCTAACGCTGTTAAAGAAAACGTGTCCGATATTTATACCTTTTTAAAGGGTGGCGGCAAAATGGGAGAACTCATGCGCGCTGCCGACTGGGCTGCAACCTCATTAGGAACGCCTGATAGCTGGCCTGAAAGCCTGCAGGGCGCCGTAAGCATAGCCTTAAACTCCGGCTTTCCGATTGGTATTTACTGGGGGAATGATTTTACCCTGATTTATAATGATGCATGGAGCAGTATTCCCGGCAATAAACATCCCTGGGCGCTGGGTAAACCGGGCGCTGTAGTATGGCCCGAGATATGGGAGGGGTTACAGGAGGAATTTGAAAGCGTGCTTGCACAAGGCGCTTCTTACCGCCGGCCTGATGCACCGCTTTTTATGCACCGTTACGGCTATACCGAGGAGTGCTATTTCGATTATACCTTATCGCCTATAACCGCTAAAGATGGCATGGTAGGTGGGGTATTCAATGCTGCTATTGAAACTACTTATAAGGTAATTCATGATCGCCGCAATAAGGTGCTGCAGCATCTCATGGCCAAATCCAATTCTGCAAAAACTATTGATGAAGGCGTACAGGAAGTAATAGATATCATTGACAATGCACGGCAGGATATTCCGTTTGCAATGTTGTACTCCTGTAAAAATGAAACAGCCCGTCATATCATACAAACCGCATATACAGGTCTTACTGCCGAACAAGCCGGTGAGGTAACGTGGCCGTGCGAGGAAATAATTGATTCAGACAAAACCGTTTATATCGATAACTTAAACGGGTACCTGCCAAGTCCGGCCCGCAGCATTTGGCCCGAGGCAGTTACCGAGGCGCTGATTGTTCCACTGAGCAAAGGCAAAGCAGTAGTAAAAGGCTACCTGGTATTAGGGGTATCTGCACGCAAACGACTGGATGATGACTACAGGCAATTTTTAGAAAGCGTTGGTAATCATGCCGGCACCATCCTCAATAATGCGCATGCTTACGAAATTGGCGAGGCCTTCCTGATTGAGCAGGCGTTGAACGAGGAATTGGCCGCCGCTAACGAAGAGCTTGCCGCAGCCAACGAAGAGATGGCAGCCGCTAACGAAGAACTTGCCTCGGCAAATGAAGAAATGGTTGCTATAAATGAGGAGCTGCAGCAAACCGAGCAAAGCTTGCACCAGCTAAATGAAGAACTGGAAGAACGCGTGGAAACACGTACCAGGGAGTTGGCTGCCAGCGAGGCGCGCTTCAGAAGCATGGTGGAGCAGGCTACGGTGGCTATGTTAGTGTTTCAGGGCGATAGTTTTGTTATATCTACAGCCAATGCCCCCATGCTTTCGCTTTTGGGTAAATCAAAACAGGTAATGGGAATGCCGTTGCTCAAAGCAATGCCTGAGTTGAATGGGCAGCCCATTGTAGATATTTTATATAAAGTTTACCGTACTGGTGAATCAGTATCTGGTAATGAAATAGCCGTTCAGTTACAACGTAATGGCGTGCTGGAAACCGGTTATTTTGATTTTACCTATACGCCGCTTACCGAAAATGGTAAGGTTACCGGTGTGCTTGAGGTAGCGGTAGAAGTAACCCAGCAAGTAGTGGCCCGCAGAAAGGTGGAAGCCAGTGAGCACCGTCTGCGTAATATGATTGCCACCACGCCTTATGGTATGGCTATTCTGCGAAGCAGAGATCTGATCATTGAACGGGCCAACCTGCCAATTCTGGCCATTTGGAACCGCCGCAAGGATCAGATATTGGAACACAAACTCATGGATGTATTTCCTGAACTGGAAGGTCAGCCGTTTCCGGAATTACTGAAGCGTGTATTCGATACAGGTGAAAGAGTGGATGTGCCCGAAATGATATTGGATATAGCACTTCCGGAAGGTGGTACCAAACAATATTATGTCAAATTCAGTTACGATCCTTTATTTGATCTGAATGGCAATGTCGAATCTATACTGGTAAGCGTAAGCGATATTTCCGAATTGGTGCATAACCGCAAATTGCTGCAGGAGCGCCAGGAAGAACTTGAGTCCATGAACGAGGAGATATTAGCTGGTAACGAAGAACTTGCTGATACCAATGAGGAACTAACGGCAACTAACGAGGAGCTTACTGAAACGCAGCAAATATTAGCCCTCATCAATGAGCAGTTGGAGAAAAGTGAAAATCTTTTCCGTGGTTTGTTTGAGCAGGCACCATTGGGCATGGCGGTGTTGAGAGGACCGGAACACGTCATTGACCAAGCCAATGATAACATGCTGCATATATGGGGGCGCACACGCCACGAGGTAATCGGTAAACCACACCGAGTTGCCCGGCCCGAGCTGCAAGGCCAGTCGGTTTTTGACTGGCTCGACGAAGCTTACGCTTCCGGCGAACAACGTATCAACCGCGAATTTAAGGTGCATCTGTATGTAGGCCCTCGTAAAACGCGCGAAGCCTATGTTAATTCTATCTATCAGCCACTGCTTGATAGTAATGGTAAGGTAACCGGCATTCTCATCATAATTGATGAAGTAACGGACCGGGTGATTGAACGCAAGCAAACCGAGCAGGCGCAGGAGCAGCTCAAACTGGCTATAGAATCAGCCGAGTTGGGCACCTGGTATATCGATACTGGCAAAGGTGAGTTGATGGCTTCGGCACGCACCAAAGAGCTTTTTGGTTTTTATACGGATGAGCCAATGTCATTACAGGATGCTTTAGATCAGATAGCCGAAGATCACCGCGAGGACGTAATTAATGCTATTGAGGCTTCTATAGCTAACAACGAAAGCTATGATATGGAATATCCTATAGTGGGTTATCATGACAGAGTAGTACGCTGGGTACGCGCAACCGGTAAGCTTTATGCTTCGGAGGCAGGTCGTGCGGCACTGTTTTCGGGTACCCTGTTGGATATTACCGACCGTAAAGAACGCGAGCAACGTAAGGACGACTTTATCAGCGTAGCCAGCCACGAGCTTAAAACGCCGCTTACTACCTTAAATGCATCCATGCAGTTGTTAACGCGTTTGTACAGGGTAAATCCGGCGGCGCCTAAAATTCCGGAGCTGATACAGAAAGCTAACTTCAACCTTACCCGCTTAATGCACCTGATTGAGGATTTGATGAATGTTTCGAGGTTGCAGCAGGGTAAGCTGCCGTTACATAAATCGCGCTTTAAGTTGGCCGATTTAATTAACGAATGCTGCGAACATGTTAAAACAAACGGTACGCATAATTTATTGCTGAATGGAGATACCGATTTGGAGGTGTTTGCCGATCAGCAGCGCATATCGCAGGTTGTGGTCAACTTTGTGAACAATGCAGTGAAGTACGCACCCGACTCTAAAGAGATTGTGCTGCAGATAGTGCATGAAGGTGGATATGCCAAAGTTTCCGTTCAGGATTTTGGTCCGGGTATACCGGCAGATAAGCAGCCACATCTGTTCGATCGCTACTATCGCGTGCACGAATCGGGTATTCAGTTTTCGGGCTTAGGTCTCGGATTGTACATTTCTGCCGAAATCATTGAACGGCACAACGGCCAGATCGGTGTAGATAGTAAATTGAATGAAGGTAGTACTTTCTGGTTTACGCTGCCTTTAGGCGATGGAAACGCTTAATTGAACGTTGCATCTAAAAACAAAACACCCTGTGCATAATGGTTTATGCACAGGGTGTTTTACTTTATGGTAAGACAGTGCAATTACAATTTGCTGGTACTCTTTAAAGCCCAGTATACCAAAGCAGGCTGAAAAAATAAGCGGACAAATCTTTTACGATCCGTATCCAAACCAAAAGCGCTGCGCCGATTCACATATTGTGATATATTCCCCGGAAATATGGCTGTAAAAAATGCGGCGGCTATCTTTCCTACAGTCTCTTTCTGTTTGTTGTTGGCTAATACCAGGGCACTTCCAAGCGTAATTTCGGCAATGCCTGAATAGATCACGGTATCGTCCTCATTCAGCGGAACCCAGTCGGGTACCTGGGCTTGAAAGTCTTTTCGTGCAAAAGTTAGGTGGCTTACACCAGCAAATATCAATCCTGCACCCAGCAGAATTCTCGCAGCATCTTTTATAGTTTCTTTTTTCACGGTTTGATGTTTACTGCTTTCAGTTACAAATACTATTCCACAGGTTGCCGTTTGATGGATAGCTGCGAGCCTTATTGCCTTAGCAGCGCTTCCAAATAGTAGTAATCAGCATAAATAATAGGTACATCAATTTCGCTTTTAGCCGGGAGGTGCCCCGTGCTGTGCAATAATATAAAGCCCTTACTGCCGCCCGGTTTAACTTGATAAGCTGTGCTTAAACTGCTCATAATTTTATTTGCAGTAGCTTTATAAAGCTTGCCCGACTTGCTATAATGGCTAAGCTCATAAAAGGCAGAGGCCATAATGGCGGCGGCAGATGCATCGCGCGGAGCGTTGGGAATATTAGGCGCATTAAAGTCCCAGTAAGGTACCTTGTCAGCCGGTAGGGTAGGGTTGTTCAGGATAAACGTAGCAATACGTTCAGCCTGTTGCAGGTAAACCGGATTTTTGGTTTCACGGTAGCACATAGTATAGCCGTAAAGCCCCCAAGCCTGCCCCCGTGCCCATGCCGATTCATCTGCATAGCCCTGGTGGGTTTGTTTGTGCAGTACCTGTCCGCTTTGCGGATCATAATCAATTACATGGTAAGAGCTGTTATCAGCTCTGAAATGGTTTTTAAGCGTAGTATTGGCATGTGTTACAGCAATTTTGTAAAAGCTTGAATCGCCGGATAGACGGGTGGCAGCAAAAAGTAATTCCAGGTTCATCATGTTATCGATAATTACCGGAAACTGCCATTCCTTACGGTTGTCCCATGATTTAATGCAACCCACCTGCGGGTTAAATCGCTGGCTTAAAGTTTTGGCAGCAGTGATGATCACGTCTTTATAATGCGGGTCGTGCGTTAGGCGATAAGCATTGCCAACGCTGCAATATATTTTAAAGCCAAGATCGTGAGTGCCTTTGTCAAACTGTTCCTGCTCAATAAGGGCGGTATATTTGCGGGCCTCGCTTAGCCATTGTGAATTATGCGTTCGCTCATACAAATACCACAACTCGCCGGGAAAAAAGCCGCTGCACCAATCGCGCGATGAAATTAGCGCCAAACTGCCATCTTCTTTAATAGACCGGGGCACTACGGCATTGGTGTTTTTACTATTTGCCTTAGCTTCATTAACCGATTGCAGCATTACTTTGGTTTGTTGTTCAGCAAAGGCAATGTTCTGCTTTTTGCTTTTTTGCGCATGCAGTAAAAAGCAGTTTAAAAATGTAGTGGCAATAAGCAGGGATAACTTCTTATTCATATTTAATGTATTAATTGATCCATATTATCGGGTGCCTTACGGGCAGGTTTCTGATTACTTCTTCATTCCGGGGCTGGTGTTCCAGTTCTTTCCAGGTGTTTAACCAAGTGTTGTTCCTGTATGCTATTGTACCAAAAACAAGTGCAGGCTGGGCAACGGGCCAATTGTTCCAGTACATCACATCATGTGCATAGGGCCACTTGCCTTTATCTGCCAGATAAGGATACAAAAATTCGATGCCTTTTTGAATGGAACGGCCATCTGGCGTTTTGTAAAGCCACAGGTTGTCATCGGGTGTACTTAACAGCTGGCATATAGTGGCCATCGCATCCAGGTTAAAAATGGAATACCCATAAGGCTTGGTTCGTTTTAGTTCCAACGGAAAACTACCATCAGCAGCCATTTGTTCGGGTAACAGTACTTGTTTATAGCGGTTTCTACAAAAGTTCAGCATTTCTTGGTTTTCGGTAAATTGTGCAAAGCAAGCCACCTGCATTACCCAGCAACTGCCATGATTGTTTTTGGCATTCATCTCATCTATGCCATAGGGATGGGTGGTAAGCCAGGTTAAGTATTGCGCAAACCAGTTTTTAGCACCGTTTAATGTATCGGTATCTATTACACCACTACTTAGCATTGCCTCTATACCTTTAATTACCTCCATTAATTGAATGGTATCAATAATACCGATACCGCGGCCGGTGGCAATACCTTTAATAGCTTGTGCATACTGCAGGTTTGGGCTCATTAAGGTTGCCGTATCAATAAACCATGCTTTAATGTGTATTACGGCTTGCCGGGCGTACTTCTTGTCATGCGTAATTTTATAGGCAGAAGCGAGTGCGCCAATTATGCGGCTGAACCGGATCATGGCCAGGCGATGAGCGGTAAAGTTTTGCGGATTGGTTAGTCCGTCGCGCTGCAGGTATGGGCCTAATGGATTTTTAGAATCAGGCCACCAGTAATCGCCTTCTGAATAAAAATCATGCAGGCCTCCGGCGCTTCTGGGGCAGGAGGTGGCCGTAATAGTAACGGGCGATTGGTTTAAAGCCCAAGCCGCTTCTTTTAAAACGCTTGTACGCAAGGTGCTCACTGCATCCTTATAATAATCACCCGGTACAGGCTTAAAGCTTACCAGTACTAACATAAGTAACCATACTGCCGAAATCCTTTTCATATTACTACAGGTTGATGAAGGCAGTAGGTAAACCGGCGGATTGCACACTTACTACTGATTTACCGCCATTGTTTTTTATACTGATAATTGCCCGCCCGTTGTAAACCTGCAACTTTCGGGAACCGCGCGAGGTGCCCAAATCGTCGAGCAAAGTACCGTCGCCCGCTAAGGAGAAACTGACCACATTGGCCGCGTCAAGGCAGAGTATATTGTTGGCGTCTAACAGTTTCACTTGTATGGTAGTTGTATCACCCTGGTTGCTCATCTTCTCAATTACCAGTTTAGCGGGTTTACCCCAGGCTTCGGTTTGGTATTGTTGCGTAATCGAATCTGTAACCACAACTTTTCCTTTCCGGGCAATTACTTTGATCTGGTTAATGCCTTTTTGATAAGGTACCTGCCAGCGCAAGCCGGCCGCCGGGAAATCCTGGCTGTTCCGTTTTCTGATGCCGTAGCTTTTTCCATTTACAACCAGCTCTGCTTCGTCGCAATTAGAATATACTTTAACCATTTTCAGTTCGCCATCGGTCCCCCACCTAACCGGCCAGGTATGCCCGTAAATATGTGCCATAGGCTTGGCCGACCAGTACGATTGGAAAACATAGTACGATTCTTTCTTGGTCAGATCCCGCTCCACTACGCCTTTTTGATTCATATAGGGCAGCGGGTTATCTGGCCTTACCGGCGTCGAAAAATCCTTAAATACCCAAAAAGCAGATCCGGTTAACCAAGGCATGGTTTCCTGCTCTTTCAGGTGCCAGTCGAACAGGTTGCAGATGTAACTCTCGCTCCAGTCGCCATCTTTTGAAATCCGCGAACCGCCGCCATATAAAGACGCGTCACCCGAGCGTTCATCGGCACCGTTACCGGTTTTTATTCTGGCTAATGCTTTGTCCGGAGTTTCAGAATGTCGCAGAGCATGGCTGTCGCCACCCCACTCCGCATGAAAGAAGTGCTTTACTTTTTTGAATTCTTCCTCGCTTACCTGCTTGTATTCGGTGTAACTGCCACGGTACCAGCCCGCCCAAATAGAAGGGGAATATACATCAACAATATCCTTGCAAAAATCACAACGCCTGATGGTGGTTTTGCGCGACGGGTCCAGCTGATGGGCCAAGGCATTTTGCCGGCTCATAAAATCGCGTATCTTCTGTTTGTTGAACTCCGGAAAGTCGCCTTCCCAATCGTTCTCATTACCCAAGCCCCATAAAATGATAGCTGGATGGTTGTAATGCTGCTCTATCATATTGGTTAGCATTTGCTTGGCTTGTTGCTGATAAACAAGTCCTCCCAGGCCGCCCCGGCACCAGGGTGCTTCTTCCCAAACCAGTATGCCCAGGCTGTCGCACAAATTCAATATAGTTCTGGACTGCTGGTAATGCCCCAGGCGGATGAAGTTGGCACCCATATCTTTAATGAGCTGCATTTCCTGCCGCATCATACTATCTGTCATGGCTGCGGCCACACCAGCGTGATCCTCGTGGCGGTGTGTGCCACGCAGCAACAGGCGTTTTCCGTTCAGATAAAATGGGCCGTTATCGGCAAACTTAAAGTTCCTGAACCCAATCTTCTCGATCTTTTTAGCTGATTGGTTGCCGTTTTGCACAGTCAGTTCAACGGTGTACAAGTAAGGGTCGGCAGGCGTCCACAAATGCGGTTTGTTTATTTGTAGCTGTTTGCCTGCTGTATGCAAACTGTCGTTAAGCTCATGTAATGAACAAGTTTTGCTGAATACAATTTTGCCCCGTGCGTCTTTTAAAGTCAAAGTGCACTCACCATTAGGAACCTGGTCAGGATTATAGAATGATGCCCGGATCTCGATTTGTCCCTTTTTTAAGTTGGGGTTTAAAACAGGTTGTGCAAATATCTTATCGATACTGAGTGCGGGTGCATAAACCAAATTGACGTGCCGGTATAAGCCCCCATATACATTAAAGTCCGACAAGCGTGATGGAATGCTTTCCAGATCACGCGAGTTATCACAACGTACAGACAGCGGGATAGTGCCTTTGAATTGATTTTGGTAGGCGTCTGTCTTTTTAAATGCTTCTACTGCATCCGTAATATCAATTGTCCACTCGTCATAGCCGCCTGCATGGCTGCCAACTTTGGTGGTGTATATAAATACATCAGTTTTTTGCCCCGCGCCCTCAAAATACAACAGGGTGCGGCCGTTGCGGTAAGGGTTGGATATGGATAGATGTGTACGATACCAACCCGGCCCCTGGTAGTAATTTACATCAGGTTCTACGGCATCACGTGCGTTGAAACAGTGCGGCAGGGTTACGTTTTGCCAAAGGGGCACGCTCTCGGGGTTGCCTTTGGTTACCGGGCGTACTGCTTCCCAAATGCCGCCTAAATCCTGCTTCAAAAATTCCCAGTTGTTGCTTAGGCGACTGCTTTGCTGTGCAAATGAGCGGCCGAAAAACAAAAAAAGTATAATGAGTATATAGCCTGAAAACTTTTTCATGCATTGAATTTTAGTAAATGCGCCTTAACTGCAAGGCATTGAGCATAGCCTGCCCTTTTATAGATTTGAAAGTGATCTGCACACCTTGCCCACCGGTTGCCATAACCGGAATGCTTTTTGAAATTGCCCAGGCAAAACCGGCTTCGGCGGCTATGTTAAAGTTTTTTAGAACCAGTTTATTGTTGATGTATACATCAAAGATGCGTTCCTGATAATTTTGGTTTTGCACGGAATTATTGAGGTTGTAGGGTAGGGGATCTTTTACTTTGCCGCCTGCAAGTTCGGCGAAATGCAGGTTCAATTCATATCGGCCATCGGCTACGTCAAAGCGGTAGCTATCGATGCCAACTTGTTGGGTTTGATAAATGGGATCGTTATCCGTACCGGCAATCGCCTTGTCCGATCCGTATTTTTGACGGCCGTTATTTACCTGAAGCGGCTGGCCCCCAACCGAACCCCAACTGCCCGGTGTATAAGTTTGATCAGGCTGCCACAGCTGTTGCGTTAGCTCATCATAAAAATAGCGGCTGGCACCCAGTAAAATGTTGATTGATGATGAGCCGTCCGAAACCTGTTTCAGATCTGTGCTTTGCAGCATAAAGCCGATGGTTTGGTAATCTTTATATTCTTTGGTACCTTCTTTACCTATGGCTTCTATCTGGTTTGCCCCATTTTTAAACGGAACATCGAAAATGTAACCGTAAGCGGTTTTTTTGCTGGTTGTAATAGGGTTGCCATTTACTAGCAGGCTTACTTCTTTTAAGTTACTATAGATGGTAACCGGCTGCAAGCACGTTGTATCTTGATTGACAACTGATGCCATGCGCGGCGTTTGCGAGCTTATTTTAATGAATGGTTTGTTTTGTAAAGCCGCCTGGTATAAGTAATATGTTGCTTTTGGTTTACGGTCATAAGTAAGCAAGCCCTTGTTGTTGATGTGCGGCATCGTTTCTTCCCGGCTTTCCGAACCAAAATCGGCCAGGTTCCAGGCAGCGGCCCCTGCCACAAACGGGCGTTGTTGTATGGCTTGCAGGTAAACTTCATGGTAGTATTCGGCATACTCAATGCTTTTATCAAAGCGTACAGGTTGCAGGGCATGTATGCGGTCGTCGGCATCAGCGCCATATTCGGTAACCATTACCGGTTTTTGCGGCAATTGTGCATGGTGCATATCCAAAAACTTGGCAAAGCCGTTTATGTCACCACCATACCAGCCCTGGTAAAGGTTCCAGCCTACAACTTGTGGAATGGCAGTAAGTCCGGTTCTGTTGTATAGGTTAAAATCGCCGTGGTTTGACATCAGCGTATAACGGTAAGGGTCTTCGGTATGGCAAATATTTTCCAGATGCTTGGCCAAACGGGTAACCTGCGCAAAGTACTGCTGTTGCTGTTCGAGCTGGTTTTTACCATACTTAGGCCTTAGTAAAACTTCGTTCATATAAGCCCACATCACCACACTCGGATGATTAAAGTTTTGTCGTATCATTTCCCGAAGCATGTTGCTGCAATTTTTAGTAAAGGCATCCGTTTCCGTAATGCCATTTACAACCGGAATTTCAACCGAAGCAATAATGCCCAGCTTATCGCACATTTCCAGAATAACAGGGTCTTGCGGGTAATGGGCTACACGTAAAAAGTTGCCGCCCATGGCTTTCAACAATTCTACGTCGTGGCGTTGCAAATCCTGAGGTACCGCATTACCCAGGTTCTTATAATCCTGATGCCGGCTGGCACCTATCAGTTTACAGGGTTTGCCGTTTAAAAAAAAGCCTTGATCGGGGTCAAACTTAAACCATCGGAAACCAAGCGGATTCGTAACCTCGTCTGTTGTTTTACCGCTGGCCTTATCCTGTATGCTTGTGGTTATATGATACAGATACGGATCCTGCGGCGACCATAAATGTACCTGCTTAACGGCAGGTATTTGCTGTAGCAGCGTGTCGGTCGAATTCGGCTTTAAAGATACTTGCTTGTTTACCTGTGCAACCAGCACACCCTCCCGGTTAAACAGCTTGGTGATTACATTAACTTTTTGCAGTTCACCGCTGCTGTTGGTAACCTGGCTTTTGATGCGAATACTGGCCTGTTTCTCATTAACCAAAGGCGTAGTGATCTGTATGCCATTGCTGCCAAAATCGGCCAGATTGAAGTGTATTGGCGATGTGGTGACGAGGTAAGCGTTGCGGTAAATGCCGCCAAAAAAGGTAAAGTCGGCCGTAAGCGGCGGAATGTTCTCATTATAACGGTTGCTTACCCTTACAGCAATCTCATTGCCGGCATTAACCTCGTAACGGAGTAGACCGGATATTGAAATACTGAAGCCGGTATAGCCGCCTATGTGCTCGCCGGCTTTTTTGCCATTCACAAAAATGGTAGCCTCTTGGTTCACACCATCAAACACGAGCCAAAATTGCTTGCCTTTATCAGCGGGATTGATGCGTAACTGCTTTTTGTACCAGGTGTTGCCCCGGTAATAGGTATGCTCATCATCCAATACATCCGTTGCATTCCAGGTATGGGGCAGATTGATGTTTTGCCAACCGGTTAGCTGCTTTAAGCTGCCATAACTGTGCTGCGCCGAATCGATAGCGAACTGCCACCGGTTATTAATGCTGGTAAGGGTACGGCTCTCCGAAGTAGCCGATGCCGGCTGTTGAGCTAACGAGGTATAACACGAAAGAACCAGGCATAAAAGTATAAAGTAACGGCTGCCGGTAGAAAGATTAAGCATAGGAGATTTGAGTAAAACAGATGTTCAGTTAAGAAAGCCAAGTATACTAAACGTACACAACAACGTAGTTTCTGTAAATGTAAAAATGGCATGTACAATTCGTAAATTGTACATGCGCATTATCAGCTAGGGGCGGGTATTGTTATTGTATCTTATCCAGTGGTGCTACGTTCATCTCGGCACCGGCATAACCTTTATTTTGGTTGATGCGGCCATTAATGTTTAAGTCAATCTCGCGCTGGGGAACAGGCCACAACACGTGGTATGGCGAAATCGTATAATGGTTGCCCGAATTGGTAATTACGTTAGGATTCTTGTAAAAATCATTTTTCTCCATAATACGGTCATAGAAAAAGTTTTTGGTCGGGAAGCTGGCCATGTTGTAGGTTTGGCCATTGTAAGCCGGTATACTGGTTTGTGCAAAAATGTAAGCTATGCGGGTGAGCTCCGTTTTGCGGGGCTCTTCCCAATATAATTCCCGCTGGCGCTCATCCAGTATGGTGCCGATGTTTACGCGGCTTGCATCAATTAAAGGCTGCGCCTTGGCACGGGTTCTTATCATGTTTATATCGGCCATAGCTTGTGAGTACTGGCCTTTCCAAATATAAGCCTCGGCACGCAACAGGTAAGTTTCGGCCAGGCGGAACACATACCAGTCGGTATTGGTGCCCCGCGGCGGGCTCCACCACTTATCAATCGCTACAGGCCCCGAGCCGATGAACACTTTATAGTGCGGCCAGCCAAACCATGCACGTATGGTATCTCTGGCACCATTCAAAAACATCTGGCCTACATTGGCTGCAGTATAGGGCTGCAGTTTTTTACCATACCAGGTTGGGTCTCCAGTACCATCGGTTTTTTTCAGGTTGGGGTTATTGTAAACCAAGTCGGTCATGTTCATCCAGTTGCCTGGCGCATGGCGCAGGTCGGTGGTATCGGTCCAGATGTATTTGGTAGCGTAAGGTGTGCCACGCAGGCGGCCAATACCCCGGCCATACCATAGCGTAAGTGGAAATTCTTCCGTTACTTTATCTGAGATACCTGACTTACGGGCGCCGGGGCTTAAAATGGTACCGTTGTGCCACATGGGTACACAGTTGCGCATTACCTGCGAGCCATTTGGTGTGGCACCTTCCAGCGTTTCGCGGTCAATCACTACATATAGTGCCTCTGAATTGCTGGCTAACGATTTGTTTTCCGGGCGGTGTAAATCCCATATTACGTTTTTACTGACGTCGTTTGCTACTACCCCAAAGCGACCAGTCATCAAATGGTATGGACCGTTGATTGCCAAATTGGCTGCGGCAATGGCTTCATCAAACAAGCCCAATGCCAAGTCAACTTTAGCCAGCAGGTGAGCCGCAGCACCTTTTGATACCTCGCCTTTATTGTTGGCATCGGTTAAGCTGGATACAGCAAATTCCAGGTCGGTTTTCATCTGCTTCAAAATAACCATGCGCTGGGTGCTGAAATAGCCGGTGTTTACCTGGGTTTCTTCTTTCAGAATAAGCGGCACATCGCCAAACTCGTGCACCAGGCGGTAGTAGCGATAGGCACGGTGAAAATACGCTGTGGCCAGTATCTGGTTTTTTTCATTGGCCGAGGTCCATTGTACATTGTCAATGCGCGAGATAATCACATTGGCGTCGTGTATGCCAGCATACCAGGCGTACCAGTAACGTGCAATTTTATTGTAATCGTCGCTATCCAGATTTGCGGTAGGCGTAATACGTGCATTCAAATCCTGTGCGGGGGTGGTTTTATCCGTTGTTCCTTCAACAGCAGCGTCCGTAAAAATAGATTCGGTAAGCATAGGAGCGGCATCTCCAAAAAACTCGAACCGCACGCTCGGGTTCAATGCCAGCGCTGCGCTCCTGAAAGCCGCTGGCGTGGTTAAGGTAAGATCGGCCGGAAACTTGGATGGTGCTTCCGGGAAAAGTTCGCTTCGCTTGGTACAGCCCCCGGCAATAAAAACGGCGGCTATGGCTATACTTGCTATAATATTTTTATTCATCTTTTTCATGATACAGTGTGCTCTAAATCCCATTAAAATGTTGCATTGATACCTGCAGACAGGAACCTCGGTGTAGGGCCGTCATTCTGCGGATCCCAGAACTGCCAGCCGGTAAGTACGTAGGCGTTAGTTGCATTTACATATATTTTAGCGCTTTTCATACCTAAGCGCTTAATCAAACTATTGTCGAATGTGTAGCCTAATGATGCGGTTTGCAAACGAACAAAGGATGCCTTACGCCAAACGTTGATGGTGGTACCCGATGAGCCAGAATTAAGGCGCGCATAATCGTTGATCGGGTTTTCTGGTGTCCAGTAAGGTTGCACGTAAGAGTTCATGCGGGTAAAGCCTACGCTGCCCGGGTTGTTGAGTGCCTGGTTGTATTGCCGTAACTGACCCATACTGGATACCAGCAGGAACGAAAGATCAAAGTGCTTCAGAAGATTGAAATCGTTACGTAAAGACCAGTTGAATTTGGCACTTCGTGAGCCTAAGAACTGCTTGTCGGCATTGGTAAATTTAAAGTCGCCATCTAAGTCCTGTAATTTGAAATCACCGGGGCGGGCGCCATATTTAGCAGCTTCGGCAGCTTCGGGCGTTTGCCAAACGCCTAATATTTTGTAATCCCAAACAACGTTAATATCCCGACCAATAAACCAGCCGTTACCAATGTCGTTGTTTTCAACCATGGTAACATTGCCGCTGGCATCTTTAACCGCATATTCGCCGTACAGGTGTATCAATTTATTGCGGTTTAGGAAAAACGTGCCTGATGCATTCCAGTTGAAGTTTTTGCTCTGGTAAATTTTGCCATCTAATGATACCTCAAAGCCCTTGTTGCTAACCTGACCTACGTTGGTATAAGAGCGGGAGTTGTTTCCGCCGCCAATTTGAATACCGTTGCCGGTATTAAGCCCTTGCACCCAGGGTATTTCACGGTTTACAATCAGGTTAGTGGTTTTACGGTTGGGGTACACGTCTATTGATCCGCTCAGGCGGTTATTTAGCAAGGTGAAATCCAAACCCAGGTTGGTGCCCGTAGTGCGCTCCCAGGTAAGTTCTGGGTTTTGAAGCCTGAACGAATAAATGCCTGTATTGTTGACAACAGTACCAGCCGGTGTTACCGATGGGTACTTGGTGGTATTGATAAGTGCCAAAGCGATGGTTGGATCGGCCGTATCGGTTGAGGTACGGTTACCGTTGGCGCCATAGCTTACGCGTAGCTTACCATAATTCAGCCATCTAAAGAAATCTGTTTTGAAGAACTTCTCATCAGAAAATACCCAGGCCAGGGCGCCTGATGTATAGTTTTGACGTGGGTTTTGCAAACCGAAAGGAGAGAAGCCATCACGGCGGAAAGTTCCGGTCAGGATGTATTTGCCCATCAGGGTATAATTTAACCTGCCCATAATGGCATCACCATTAAAAACGCGGTCGTCGCTGCTGATTACCGGCAGGGTACCGGCGCCGATGTTATGGTAGCCCAGTATGTCGCTCGGGCTAAATTGCGTGTTGGTTGCGCTGGTCCACCAGGTTTGATATTTTTCTTTGTTTAGTACAAAGGTGGCATCAAAGTTATGGATACCAAAAGTTTTGTTCCAGCTCAGGATATTGTCCAAATTGTACCGATAACGGTTTTCCATATTGCGTATACCCGTACCCCCTGCCAGTTCATTAGGGTTAGCTACCGGGCGGAAGAAAAAGCTGCGGTAAGCCTCTATCTGTGGCGAAAAGTTAAGGTTGTATTTGATGCCAAACGGTAAATCAACCCGTACGAACAAATTCGCGAACAGCACATTCTGCCTGTCCACATTCTGGTTGTAAGCACTGCCCAGGAAAGGGTTGCGCTGGTTCAGTCCGCTATCATCCGTCGCGATACGGCGCAGGGTCCCATCCGCATTATATACATCACCGTAGGGTGATGAATTGATGATCTGGTTCCAGTCGGCCTCATGACTGTCAATGTTGCCGAGAGACCCCAAGGTACCCGCATTACTTTCATCGCGGCTGGCAAATTGTGCGTTTACACCTACGGTCAAAAACTTAGCCGCCTTGCCCTCTAAATTTACCCGGAAACGGGCGTTGTTGTAATCGCCGCCCTGAATCATGTTTTGATTTTTGGTGTAATTGGCTGAAAAGTAGTAACTAACCGTTTCGCTTTTGCCCGATAAGCTGGCGGTATAATCCTGTCTTAATCCATTGCGGAAAATTAGTCTTGACCAGTCGGTTACCTTGCCTGCCTTGTAATTGGCAATCTCATTAGCAAAAAGGCCCAACCTGCTCAACCAAACGTTAACCGGATCGCCAGTGGCGCCATTCATAAACTGATCCAGCGTAACGCCGGCCGGTAAAGCACGCGGATCGCTGTAGTAATAATAAGGGTTTGATGTATTGGAACTGCGCGCACCATCAGCACGCCAGGCCAAAAAGTCTTCGCCCTGATAATACTTTTGATTTTTTTGCAATTGCGAAATGCCGGTATTGGCATTCAACGTAACCTGCATAGCGCCACTGCGGCCTTTTTTGGTAGTAACGGCTACCACGCCACCGGCTGCCTGCGCACCATAAACGGCCAGTGCACTCGGGTCGCGCAATACGTCAACCCGCTCAATATCGTTGGGATTGATATCGGCTAACTGACCGAAGTAAATAACCCCATCCAAAACAATGAGCGGAGCGGTGCTGGCTGATAGTGACGACCGGCCGCGTACCTGCAAGTCGCCGGAGTTACCACCTTTTGCCGATGTGTTTAAGCCAACGGTAATGCCCGGAATATTACCCCGGATAATATCAGTAACACTGGCCGGATTTTCGTTCTCAAGCTTTTCCGCTTTAACGCTCGATATGGCGCCGGTGACATCTTTAACGGAACGTGTGCCGTAACCAATTACCACTACATCGCTCAATGTTTTTTCATCGGGCTTTAAGGCAATATCAATTACCGTACGGCCATCCACAGGCACTTCTTGCGAAGCGAAGCTTACGCTCGAAAATATCAGAATGGCATTTGCGGGTGCACTGATAGTGTACTCGCCATTCAGGCCGGTAGCTATGCCCCGGGTGGTACCTTTTACCTTTACGGTGGCACCGGGCAAAGGCTCGCCTTTGTTGTCTTTTACAGTGCCTTTAATGGCTATATTTTGGGCCAGTACTAAATTGTAGCTGGCAATAATCATTACAATCAGGAGCGTAACTCTTTTTTTCATAATTGCATAAATTGGTTTAGTGTGTTTTTAAAGCATAGCAGTAGCCAGGCGGCAGTGTGCAGGGCACGCAGCCGTTGGTGATGCAGGCTTTAATCGGGGGTTTGATAGTGAGTTTATTGGCGTAAACTCTTGCTGCAGCGTTACCGGGATAAGGGTAAGGCTGTAGGTGGCGGAGTGTTAAACGGATAAGTAAATTTCTCTCATCTTCGGAATTAGTGGTTTAATAATAAGTGGTTGACGCAGTTAGTTGCTGCCTTTAGTGTGGTTGTTTAATAGGCCTATCAAATCGTTAGTACATAGGTAGGCCCATAGATACGTTGTCTCATAATAATTACTGGTTTTAAGAATTGGTATGTTTAATTGGTGATGTAAAGATATAGTAATGATGATGTATAAATCAAGGCATTTAGTATGTAAAATGTTGATTTATAGTTAATTGTATTGATTGTTAATACGCTTTATGCACGGTGGCGTAAATCAAAAACAAACTGATTTATATAGCGAAAACGATGGTTGATAAAAGCAGCATACCCTGGCGTAATACGCTTTGTTCACGGTAAAAAAGTAGAAGATTTTTGTTGCAGTACCCGAATATGCGGTGTAAAACTCGGCAAATAGGTCTGCCGCCTGCACTATCTACCTTAGTGCATTATGGTCAATTTATAATCTGGTTGCGAATAACATAAAAAAGGCCTTCCTGCATGTGCGGAAAGCCTTTGTAAAACCTATATAAATTAGTAGTTAACCTTTGAGAATAAGATCGCTCCAGCCTGACTTCTTTGATCTTTTTGACAATATTTTACGATCATCCATAATACCTTTTACCCGTATGGCGTAAGCCCAGCAAGTGCTTTGCCGTATATCTAATTTTTCGGCCAGCTGATACGATGAGATGTTGCCTTTGGTAGTATAAATCAGGTAAACTATGTAGAAAGCTTTGTTGATGGGTATACGGTTGTTCTCAAAAATGGTATTGCACATTACCGATTCTTCATAAGAACACTTGGTGCACCTCCGGCTGTAGGGCGCTCTGCCTGTACTGTAGTTGGCATTGCCACATTTGGAGCACTTATAGCCATTGGCCCATTTCAGTCCGGCCAAAAATTCATTGCAGTGCTCGCGGTCAGGATACTTCTGGCTAAATTCTTCAAAAGTAAGTTCTCTGGCATCAATGCGGGCTTCAGTAACTTTTTCGATGCTGGTTTTGAGTTGAAAGTTATCTTTTTCTAACAGCACATTCATGCGCGATATTTCTTCGGCTTGCTTTTGGAGTTGCTTATTGGTATTAATCAGATCAATGTTCTGACATTCAATTACCCTGGCCTGGTGCTCAATTTCGGCGGATTTTTTTACCAGTTCTTTAGTTCGTTCGGCTACCTGCAATTCCAGTTTCTGGTTGATGGAATTCTGCAACTGTGCATTCAGATCCATTTGGCGTATGGTTTCCTGTTGCGCCAGGTCCTTATCTTTCCTGAATATCCGCACCTGGTCACCAATTGAAAAGGAGAGCCAGATCATTTCCAGCACAAAACCGAAGCTGATACTATAATGGCCCACTGCACCGGGCAGCAAACGTGCATAACCCATTACATAAAATCCTTTAATAACAAAGCCTATGAAAAGGAAAAAGTAGGCCAGCACAAAGAAACGTGCCGGCTTAAAACCTTGTTTCCAGATGATAATGCCCGTAACAAAGGCTACAGATAGCGGAAGCAGTTCAATAGACCGGAAGGTAAATAAGCTATTGTTTGCAAAAAGGCAAACCAGAAAATACAATGTACGGGCAGCGATGGTGTAGTTGATAATTTGATATAGCAACTTATTACGCTGCTTTACCTGCAAGAGTGTTTTGGTAAACACCAGTGCAAAAAGGCTTACGCAGTACAGGGCAATACCATAAGCATAAGCGTTCCAGTGAGGGGCTTGTGGCCATAAAAACTGGAAAGCAATGCCATCGGTACACATTTCATAAAGGCCTACACTCAAAATATACAATACATAATATAAATACTGCTTTAGTTTTACCGCCAAAAACATAAGCAGGTTGTGCAGACAGAAAATCAGAACCATACCATAAAACAGGCCGTAGGTAATATACTCAACTAAGGCATAGTGAATAAAATGGCTAATAGTGCGATAAACGATGATAATATTTACCCGTTCGGTTGAGCTTACCCTAAAGTAATAGGTATGTTCCCCCCGGTTGCGCTCAGGTATTACAAACTCAAAGTTTTTATGCTGAAAAAGGCGGTTTGTGAAACTTTCACCGGCGCCTGTTTTTGCCTTCTGGTACGTCCCTTTTGTATCAGGTATATAAGCCTCAATATGCTGGGTGGTTTGATCAAAAAATTCGAACAGGCTTTGGTTAGGTGCTAATGGTTCTGTGTAATTTACTTTTATACGAAACCAGTAGACCGACTGACGATGAAAGTTCTTAGGGAAATAATCGGGATTAGGTTTGTAGGCATCAGTATAATTTGCCGATGTAGCTTCATGAGCAGATAGTTTACCCGATGCATCTTCCAGGTAATCAATTTCTGTACGTGTACAGATGTGTTCGGGCATATCCCCGGTAATTGTAATGGCTTTTTGCGCCAATACAGGAGCAACCCAACAGAACAAAAATATGCCGCAAAGCAGCAACTGCTTTTTCAGGTAAAAGTGCATCAATAAATAATGTATTAGGATTTATAAACTAATTGGCTAACAAGCGCAGGCATGGGCCTTTAATAATTGGTATAGCAAATATATTATACTGTTGCCGGTTAAAAAATTATTGGTGAAAATTAATAACTGCTGCTTACGGTTGGATCTTCAATCACTGAAAAGATATGATAACCTATAACAACGTTTTGCAGCTAATCTGCGTAAACAGGGCAATCAATAAGAATATTACCGCAGCGCTCTTGATGTTAAGTGTTATCAATGATCTTTTAAAGCACACATTTACTTGTATGCATTTCCAAGCGTTGCCATGTCCTGCTGCAACAATTAAGTGTTTGCTGGGTTAATTATAAATTAACTATAGCGTTCCTTTAGCCGTACTGGCAAGCGGGTGCTAACGAGTATGATCTGTAAGAAGATCAACAAGAGAAAAGGCTGAATCGTAAACGTTACATCTGCCGAATTATAAACTATCACAAAACCAATATGAATCTGTCTGCTCAAACAGAAATGGAACGTATTAAGGCCCTGGCCGATTACAATTTAAGTTACGATGAACTGAAAAGTCAGTTTAACGATCTTACATTGCTGGCCAGCCAGATTGCCGCAACACCCATATCTTTGGTGAACCTTATTGATGCCTATAATTTATGGACCATTGGTGCACAGGGTATAGATTTATCGATAACAGATCGTGAAGAAACGGTTTGCCAGTATACTATTCAGGAGCCGGAAAGCTTGGAGGTGGAAAACCTGGCCGATGATCCGCGCTTTAGTCAGCGCGGATATGTAACCAACGGCGGACTGAGATATTATTTCGGCGTTCCGCTTATTACACCCGAAGGGCATGCTATCGGCTCACTTTGCATTTTTGACAGTCAGATGCGGCACTTATCTGTTGATCAGAAAAGTATGCTTAAAACGCTGGGCGAAACTATTGTATATCGTTTGGAAAGTATCAAGCAAATTGAGCTGCTGAAAACTAAGAACAGAAAGCTGGAAAATGAAAAGCGCATGGTTGCTCATGATATACGCGGACCGGTATCAGGTATTATAGGCTTGGCTAAGGTAGTAACCGAGCAGGGCGAGGATAACGATATGGAGGAGGTGCTGGAGTTTATGAAGCTGATAGAGCAAAGCGGCAACTCGGTACTGGAACTGGCCAGTGATATCTTGAACAGCGACTCGCAAGCTACACCGGCAAATGTAGCACCTGAGCACCTTACCAATCTTATAGGGCTAAAAGATAAAGTGGCTCATTTGTTTACCCCGCGCGTTAAAGACAAGGGAATAGATTTTCAGATCAACCTGTCGCCGGATACAAATCTGGTGCCTTTTGCCAAGGGTAAGCTGCAGCAAATTATCGGCAACCTGGTTTCAAACGCCATTAAGTTTACACCGGTTGGCGGACGCGTAACGCTGAATATGGATTACAAATATGCCGAACCGCATCCCTTACTTGAACTTTCGGTTATAGACACAGGAGTAGGTATGAGTGCCGAAAAGGTGAATGAGATACTGAATGGTGGATTACAATCAACTACCGGCACAAGCGGTGAAATAGGGTATGGGCTTGGTTTAGGCCTGGTAAAGCAACTGGTAGCCGAGTATGGCGGGCATTTCGCGCTTACCTCGCTGCAGGGTTCCGGATCGGCATTCAAGGTAACCTTGCCTATGCCGGTTAATTAACGTTTTATTTATTTAGATATTAGGAGCTATCACAATACTGCTATAACTTGTAGGTTAATAGCATATTGCGCTAGCTCCTTTCTTTTATTCCACTATTTTCTTTTATTCATAAAATCGTACAGGTAAGTACATTCTCCTACTGCTTGGGCATAGAATTTGGTATTCTTGTAAGCTTTTAGCTCGTCGAAATATTTATTCTCTTTTAGCTGCTCATTGTATTCTTTCTGTTTCTTATCGTAAGCTTTATAATCCGCATAGTCGGAGTAGCCTGGTTGTACATATTGCTTTTGGGCGCATTTGGCTGCCATAAAGGTACATTTAGCTTTCATTTCAGGATCGCTGCTTGCTTCACGCGCTTTTAAGTAATACTGCTCCGCTAACGATGCCTGGACATAATCAGCGTCGTAATCATATATGCTTTTGCGTCCGTAATCCATCGACGACCACTCGTATGAAATCATAGGCCAGGAATTACCGTAGTTGGAGGTGCTGTATAAGCCGTTAGCAAACTGAAAGCATGCTGCCGCATCTTTTGGATTGGCTTTAAGCTGATTTTGCAACGCAGCCATTTTTTGTGCAAACTTTAGCTTATCATACTTTTCGCCCGAAAAGTTTTTAGGATAATCATTAACCTGGGAAGCAAACGGGTTACCCTGTACAGCGTTATCGTTATAGTAGTCACTCACGGCTGTAGCCAACAGCTTTTTGTTTTTAACCTGTTTAAAGGTCTGCACAGCCTGATCGTACCGGTGTTCGCGAAGATAGTTGGTACCGAGTAATTCGTACAAGTCGTCATTTTTTACTGGTTGCAGTGCGCTGGTTAAAAAGGCCGTATAGGCATCTGCCGGCTTATGTTGTTTCCAGCTTACAATTTGGGTAAGGTGTGAGGAGTGTAAAAACTTATACCAAAAATCGGGCAGACTCATTACAGAATAATAACTATATGAGCCAGCAATCTGGTTACTGTTTTGGCTTTTGAGTAACGCTATCGCAGCTTTGGCGGTATCACCCTGCCTTAAATAGGCCGGAGCCAGTACATGGTCATAAAAGTTGCGCTGCGTAATGGCGTAGGTTTTCACATCATCAGCCGATTCTGCATAGTAGTCACCTTTCTTTTTAGAATTGGCCGTAGCTTTTTTATTCAGCCACTGCAAAGCCGGCAAAAGCGACTGCTCATTTACGTTGTCAAGCTTTTTTAATTGCTGAGAGGTTAACAGCAGTTTAATAATTTGTTTCTGACTGTCCATACCCTCGTTCAACTGTTGCTTGTCCAGTTTTTCAATTTCCTGCATACCATCATCCGGTTTATTCTGGATAAAATACAGGTAAGCATTGGCTAATGTGCCTATTTGTGGTTCGGGGTATTGGTCATCGCCGGCAAGCTTGGTGCAAAAGCTTCTTAGCTTTTCAATATGGGCATCGTATTTAGCCTTAACACTATCCGGCAGGCTTACAAAAAAGCTGCCCTGCGGCATAGCCTGTGCTGTATTGGGTTGGTGATTTTTGCTTCGGGCAAAAGCGTACCAGCCAAGACCCATCACACCTATTACAATTAAAGCCGCAGCGCTCCATAAAGGTGTATTGCTTTTAGCCGTTGATTGCTGCTTTTTGCGCATAATAAAGTATATACCTATACCTGCTGCAATAAGCACTATGCCTATAGCTAAAGGCCATATAGCTGTCTTGGACTGCCCGCTTTGCGCCGCTTTAAACATGGTGCTTTTTGCGCTATAAGTAGCATCGTTATTATTTTCTAAGGCGGGCGTCAGGTAATATTCTTCCAGTTTATTGATCTCGCGAACCAGCAAAACACCGGTCATTACCGAGCGCGGATCATTGCTGTAAACTTCTTCCATATCCTCGGTTCCAATTTCGGAATTACCAAAGCCGTTAATGGCGTGCAACGTAGCCTTATCCTGGTTGTTTTGAGCCAGTTTCAGGATATCATTAAATTCTGCATTGGTAAACTGGTAATCTTTATAGGCCTGTATACGGCGCTCGGGGTAATTGGCAAACACCTTTGAAAACAGGTAAGCTGCTTTTACCGTATCGCCCAGTTTACGCTCTTCGCCGGCTTTGAGTGCCAGAGCCCAGCCTTTTACATGGCTTTGCGAAGGCAGCTTGGCTATATGCTGTTCGTAAACGCCATTGGCGCCTTCAAAGTTCTTGGCATAATGCATCAGGCGTTGAGCCTGATAAAAGTAACGGAGCTTTAAAAAATCGTTGTTAGCTGTTTGCGCATAGGTAAGCGCCTGTTGGCCGGCAGTGTCCAGAGCTGCCGTGTCAATAGGTTCCGGATCCCACAAATCGAACCTTGTATTAGCAAGCGGTTCAACCGAGCGGGCAAACTGGTAATACTGCAATGCCGGTTGGTTGTTGGGTTGAGTTAATGCGTTTACAAACGTATTACCGGCAATGCTATCAGCCAGCGGTGTTCCTTCACCCGCCAGATGCTGATCTAACCGAACGTTGCTTACACTATCTAAATGATACAATACCTTTTCGGCATCGGCAGGCTTAACGGATGAACCTAAATAGGCAGCCCATTCTTTGGCATTAATTGTAGCTTCGCTTGCAGGTGCAGTATCATCGTACAAAAAGCTGTAGTTGGTAAAATAAAACGAGCCGAAATCTTTTTTACCCTGTATGTTTGGGTTAAAAAAAGAGGTATAATAATCATAAGGATCGGGTTCATCAGAACAGGCTTGTATAATTGCAAGCCCGGCGAAAAAAGTACCGATTATGCTAACGGAATAGAGCAGCAGTTTTTTCCAGCGATTCATAAGTATGTTGTTTAAGTGTAGGTTCGTCTAAGTGAAAGTATATTACGTTAATGGTGTCTGAGTGGAGATGTTTTGATAAGTGTTTTGCCGCTTGTTGCAATTGTGCGGCTGGTATGTTTTCCCATCGTATCTCGTCGTTTGCTTTTATGCCGTAATTAGGCAGGTCGGTTTTGGCCTTATAGCAGCTGTTGCCTGTATAATTAAACCATTGGTGTTGCTTTAATACCTCTTGATTTACTCTTTTAGCAATGCCTTTATATTGCTTGTCTTGAAACACTACCGCCCAGCTAAACAAGGGTAGACCTACGTCGATAGGAAGGGCATAGTTGCCCAAGTTACTACCGGCGTATTTTTCGAGCTCACTTTGTTCCAGTATGGAGTTGTGCAAACCGTATTGGCGTAAATTACCCATGTTGTAGCACATTAACATTACCCGGTTGGCCGGTGGTATGCCGCTGCTTTGCTGATTTTTAAGTTGGTGCAACCGGAGGGTTACAGATAAAGCCCTTTGGTGCATAGCAGCATTTTGCCTGATACGTTGCAGTAAGTAAAAATAGTTATTACGGGTTGATTTTGTCCAGTCGCAATCTATTTGCAATTCATTGAACTGCGATTTACCGGCCTGCTTGGTTTTACCCTGTACAAAGGTTACAATTTTACCGGCTAAATCATCCAACTGCTGTTGGGTGCGACGGGAGAGTACGCTATTTACAATAAACACAACAGGGATGAGTTCAACCGAGTCGGCAACGGGGGACTGAAAATTTATAGGAGAAACAGGTTCGGGCTCGCCATGCTCACCCTGATGCACATCCATAATGCGCACATATAGCTTTTGGCAATGCAACTTATTAAAGTAGCTATTTTCTGTACCGGTCGGTTTATATTTCGTTTTCCAGAAATAAAATGAAGTGTTAACCTTGGTGTTATGGCCGCATGAGGTAAAAATAACCATCAGACTCAAAACCAATGCCCATGGTATATGCATCCGGTTAAAGCAGGCGTTAGGTTGTGATTTTAAGGTCATGCAGATATTTAACTCAATAGGTAAGCTAATGTTTGCTGTAAAATAATAACCGGTTATGCCGGTTGCATTTGCTTACAAAATAAATAAACTGTCTGGCAAAATTATAATGTTATATGCAAACAGCCCGGGTTTATATGCCCGGGCTGTTTGCATTTCTGTGTTATCTTAACAGTATCAATAGTACAGAACATTGTTCTGAATATTGGCGTTCAGTTTGGTCTGCTCCGAACCGTTATTCAGGCCTTGCAGCCATACGGTATAAATTGCATCGCCTTTTATTTTTACATCTGTTAGGGTAACCAATACATTATTGGTGCCGGCTTGCCTGATTTCAAAGGTATAAGTACTGTTACCATTTACCGGTATAAAGGCCGAAGCGCTTTTGTACGATTTGTTGGTGGCTAATACAGCACCATTCTTAATAGCCAAATCAACCGCAGGTGCATTAGGGCTTACATTTACCAAGCGGATAGTAGCTTTACCAGCAGCCGGGCGGTTAATAGAATCGCGCACTAAAAAGTATTCGGCTTGCGCAGGCATGTTGGTTAGGTAAAGCGTATAAAACTGATTTTGCTGTAAGGTTAGGGTGTCTGATTTGATTTTTTGCTGCGTGCCTGATAAATAAAAGGTAGCAGTTCTTTTACCGGTATAGGCTTGTATGTAGTCAATGCCGTCACCATAAATCATCGCCTGGTTATTCGCCTTGTTCTGGTCAAGATAAAAATCAAGTGCCTGCGAACCAGGTGATGCATTAACTACCGATACAAGCGCCCGTGCAGGAGCCGCAGCGTAGTCATTGTCATTGTTTTTCAGACAGGATGAGAAGAACACAGCCAGCATGCACACCATCATTATCATTGCCGGCCTTTTTGCAGTTACAAATAGTTTAGTTGTTTTCATAACAAGTTTCTTAGCATTAGTAATACCATTACGCAAATGGTTAATGATATGCTACTACTGTTAATGAAAAATTTGTACAACTATTCAGCATAAAGCGCAAATTCTGTGAAATACTCATTACTGATTAAGAAATTCCTGAAGATTAGTGTAGAACTGCCCCAAGTGGTACCCATCTACCAGCGCATGATTTACATATACGGTAAAGGACATTTCTTTTTTACCGTCACTATCTACTAACTTACCAACCGATATTTTAGGGCAGCTATCAGCCGCTTTTAAGCTGAAAGGCTGAGATATGGATGAAAAGTCGATCCAGGGCAGGGCCGAAAAATGTATAATATTTTCTTGGTATCCTGTTGTAAACAGGCCGGTGGCGTTTTTTATCCGTTCAATTTCGGCTTTAAGGCCTTCATCAAACAAATCAAAATCTTCGTGGAATTTAATGTTTGAGAAACCGAAGGTATGATCATCCCGCAGTATAGTGGCCGATACATCGATGCTGTCATAGCTATATACCTCGTCGCCCTCAATTCGATACCGGAAATACTCCACCGAGTTTACCGCCAGCATGGTTTTATGCAGGTAGTAATTGAAAAAAGATACGCCGGCTTGCCTGGCTTGCAGGTAGGCCTGGGTGCAATCTACTTTGGCCGTAACGCCATAGTAGGGGTTTTCAAACTGTTTAAAAAAGTTAAAATGCTCTTTGCGGTTCCAGCTTTCAATATTTATTTTATGCTTCATGGCTGATATAAATAGCAGGCACTGATAAAGAATCAGTTGATGTTTAAGTGAAGCAAAGGTAACGTTAGCCTCCAAAATAATAGGGTGTAGATATGAAATATACCATTCCGTTTTGATAAGAAGGGTTTTCAAATTGATTATTAATTGTCAATGCTTTAAATATCTACTATCTATAAATGGCTGATTGTCAGTTGGGTCGTGATCTTGTGTGATTTAGGTATGCGTTTAGCGGTGGTGCTGCTTAATAAAGTGAAATCCTATAAATAATCTAACATTATGAATGCTGACCCTTTTGGCTTTAAGTGCAAACTCACCGAAAAGCCGCACCAAGCCACTGTTTGTTTACGATTTCAACACATTAAATGTGATCTATTACTGGCGCAATGCGATCTCAGTATACTCAGCACTTACATGCTCTTTATTTTCAGCGTTGTAAAAAGTAACGGTTTATTTTCTGTACAAGGAAGTGGGGGAGAAGCAATTTCGCTTATGTGTATGCTACTGATGTTGGTGTTGTATGTTGGTATTTATTGGTATAACATAAAAAGGAAAATTATAGTGGCAATGCCTGTACCATATGTTATAAACTCGCAGCAGAGTATAGAGAAAAGATTGCATACTATACGAATAAAGCTTAGGGCTTTAAATGGCATTATAATATTGGGCTGGATTATATTCCTATACGCCAATAATCAGGCAAATGCTAAAATCCTTCAATTGTTTCCGCTTGTAAGTAGCACACTGTATATTGGGTGTATAGCTTTACTATTACGTTTGCTTATCTATCGAAATCAGGCAAAATAGGTGAGGTTAAATTTGAAAAGCAGAATAGTTAGAAACAATGTGTTCAATATTAAAGTAGTAGGTTTTGTTTAAAGACGAACCATGTTTTTGTCTTTAACAGCACTTTCAATCTCTTTGAAGATTTCACTAACCGAAGTGGTGCTATGGTGTTGACGCATCTGAACTTTGAAAGCTCTTTTCTGTTGAATAATATATGGTAACTTTTTTAAGAATTCAGTATAACTCTTGAGCATCCAGAACTTGCCTGTAAAAATCTTGGGAATCAGATCTATCAGGGTAATTTGTAAAAACCATAAAACGAGCGCCATTTTATGCAAATGAAGCGCGTGTAAGTAATATCTGTTACGGAAGTAGATCATTTTAACCCAACGTGCCGTTTTGTAGTTTTTTGTGCTGGCTGATAACTCATGTCCGCAAACGGACTGATGTTCATAGTAGCATCGCCAATTCAATCGCCATGCCCGTAGGCTAAGCTCAAAATCTTCACCATAAAAAGGGGAGAACAACTCATTGAATCCACCCAGTTCTTTTAATTTTTTTGCGTTTACAAGTGCGTTTGCGCCAGATAGGTACAGCGTTAAGGTTTGCGCATTTTCGGGTTGGTAATAAAAGTAGGCGGTTTTAAGCTTAAAGCCATTAAACTTCGGCATTCTGGCCGCATCTTGAATGGATGGGCCATTCATATCAGTGATACGCCCCATAACGCCGAATGTATCGTCCTTTTCGAAATATTTCCATTGATGGTCGAAATAATCAGCCGCCAGCTTAATGTCCGAATTCAGTAGCATAATCAGCTCCATCTGCGCAGCCTTTATACCCTGATTGCATGTAAAAGAAAATCCGCTGTTCTTTTCGTTTACTATCACTCTTATATCAGGATAATTTTCACGTAGAAAGAAAACTGAATCGTCCTTTGAACAATCATCAACAATTATAATCTCATACAGGGTGCCGCTATTATTTATAGCCTTGAGAGTAAACGGCAGATACAGTTCCAGCAAATGCCTGCCATTGTAGTTCGGTATAACGATGGATATTGTCTTAGTGTGCGTGTACATTTTATTATGGCCTGATCAACGTTATGCTTGACGAAAATAGAGTTCTTTGACCAAGCCCTCTAAGTGATGTTGAAAATAAAAATCGTGGGCGTTTTCTCCTTCCGGCACAACATTAGCTATTTTAGCATATACTTCTAAAATACGAGGGACTTTTAACGCTTCTGCAACAGAGTAGGGAAACGATTGGTTGCCGATAAATAATTTACAGCCTGCCAATATCCGGGCAAGTATAAGAAAATCATTAACCTCCGTCCAGATTAAATCAGGAATTTGTTTCTTCATATCCTCATATTCCGATTTAACGCCGATGAAAATTAGATTTTTATATTCTTTTAAAAAAGAATAATTGATTGCTGAATTCCGGTATCGTTCGCTTCTGGCTAAAACAATAGTGTTTGCATAGGTGGTGTCAGGTTCAACTTTGAGCCACTGTTTCCAAAGTTCGGGCGTAACGCCTGTAAAATAACTGTACCAACGTGCAATATTACCGCTGCCAAGCGAAATAGTTTTTGACCGTACAATGTCGAAGTTAATGTGAATTTTTTGGTCGTTGTAAATGGTACAACTAGTTATATATTCCTGACTGTTAAGCAAAGGGGTCAGTAACGAAACTGTCTTCTCATTCAGCATAACTGCACCCATGGAGTGAGAGGCGTAACCGGATAATACCAGCGGCTGATTCGTTCTCAAGTACAAGTTGATTGGTACTTTTGTGATTTCATGTAATTTCTTAACCGTTGGAAGCGCATATATTACGTCTCCGGCATTGCCGCTGTGCATTACATTTAGGCAGCCATCTTGTTGTGCTTGCTTAATTATCTTTTCGGATGTGTCTAAGATATCTATACCAGTAAAAAATTGGGTAATCTGTTCGTTTTTATAATTATCCAGCTCCCATTTGTAAATTTTATACTGATGGCGATTCGTGTATTTCAGCCAAAGCTTACTAATGGTATTTCTCTTTTTAAACATTTCCTGTAAAAACGCTTTAATTCTGTTTTCAAATAAACGCTGAAAATAGTAATACTTGAATAGAATATGCTAAAACAAAAAAGCCCTTAAATCATATGATTTAAGGGCTTTTGGTATCGTCGGGATGGCAGGATTCGAACCTGCGGCCTCCACATCCCAAATGTGGCGCGATACCGGGCTACGCTACATCCCGTAAGGGTTTGCAAAGATAATTATTTATTTACAATTGCAAAATTTTTTTTCATTTTTTCTATTGCCTATTTAGTAGAGTAAAACTGTTACTAAGTTGCTATATGTCAATGAATTGCCGATTAAATTAAAACTTGTTTGACTTGGTTTAGAAGTCGTTTCGTTTAAACCGTGAGCAAAAGTACAAAATCAGAACACATTTCAAATACCTTTATGCAATAAAAATGATGCGATAGTGGTAGTGCATTGTATATCAGTAGTATAAAATTAAAAAAGCATTAAGCTTGTGTTAGGTAAGGTAAGCCTGAATGCGGTTTTAAGCAAAAAAGGCGACATTCTCAATGAATGTCGCCTTTTGAAATAGGTTTTATATTACTGTATACAGGATTATCTTAAACCAATTGTGCCGGTACCTCATGACGGAAGCTTACAAAAAAGGTACTGCCGCTCCCCGGAGCGCTTTCCAGCCAGATACGCCCGTGATGCTTTTCCATAATTCGCCTTACGATAGAGAGGCCCACACCAGTTCCTTCAAAACCTTCCACATCATTGGCTCTTGAAAATAATTCAAAGATCCGCTCATGCTCCTGCTCGGGTATGCCAATACCATTGTCGTTTATTTCGTAAACAACATCTGTATCGGTTTGGTAGCCTTTAACATTCACCACAGGTAGCTCGCTTTTTTGTGAATATTTAACAGCGTTACTAAGCAGGTTTGAGAAAACCTGGAATACCATTGTTTCTTCGCCTTGTATATCAGGGGCGCTTTCTATATTAAATACCAAATTGGGATTTTGTGCACTTACCATCAAACCGTCCCGCAGGTCGTCAAGCATTTTGTGCATATCAATGTTTTTGATCTGCAGTTTGGCCTGCCCAACTTTCGAGTATTGCAGTACCTCCTCAATCATTGCCTGCATTTTTGATGCACCTTGCTGTATCCGGTCTGCCATGTTACGCACCTTCGGTTCAAGGTCGGCCTGCCGGGCGATTAATTGAGAATAGCTTTTAATGGTGGTCAACGGGTTTTTAAGGTCGTGCGATATGGTGTAGCTAAACGAGTCCAGTTCGGCGTAAGCCTCGCGCAGCTTCTCGTTAAGCACACGTAGCTCTGTTGCCTTACGGCTAATGGCATAATTCACCTCGTCGCGTAATTGCATGGCCGCTTTAATATCTTCCATACTCCATACCGGCGCGGTTCCGTTTACCTGTTCTTTCCAAACTTCAAAAGAAGTTCGGGGCGAAATATGCATTACGTTATTAGCGTCGTACTGTACCGGTTTGTTAGGGTTCCCGGCCCAGTTTACGGTGGCAAGCACTTCGGGCCTGAACCAGATCAGGTATTCTTTCAGCTCTTTGGATAGCCGGCATACCAACAGGCCGCTGGCTACGTCTCTGTATTTTTCTGCCGGCGGGAACAGTTCAGGTAAGCGGTCGGTTTCAAAAATGTCGTCGTAAGTCTGTTCACCTATCCAAGCAATCAGTTGTTCCAGGCACTTCTTATCGGGTACTTGCCCAACCGTGCTGATCCGGTTTTCATAAAGCAAAGCAGCGCCTGCCGATGGAACAGCATCCTGCAAAGTAGTATCATGATTAAACAGGGCTTCTTCAACCGGTATATTTCTTAAAAGCAGGCGGGTAATGCGCTCAATAGCTTGGCGTAGCTCAAAGGAGCGTTGCTGGTCAACCTCTTGCTGCCTGAAGCTTAATGCCGATGACAGTACCTGCCCAACCAAACGTGCCGATTCGCGTTGCTGATAGTTGATAAAACGTGGGGTGTAATTATGGCAGGCTACCAGTCCCCAAAGCTCTCCCTGGTGTAAAATGGATACACTAAAGCTTGATGCAACCCCCATATTTTTCAAATACTGAATGTGCAGGGGCGATACGGCCCGCAATGCGCTACAGGTCATGTCCAATGGTTCATTGGCCTGTTCGGGCAGGGTTAATATAGACGACGGTTCTTGGTTCACATCAGCAATAAGCCGGATTAAATTGAGCTTGTAAAGCTCACGTGCCTGTTTAGGAATATCCGATGCAGGGTAGTGCAGGCCCAACCAGCTTTCCAGCTTTTCATCCCTGGCTTCGGCAACTACCTCGCCGTGCCCGTCCTGATGAAACTGGTAAACCATTACGCGGTCGTAATGAATGATATCGCGAATTTGCTTCGCTGCATTGGTAAGCAGTAATGACAAGCTTTTATCAACCAGTATTTCCGATAATGAACGGCCGACTGCTTGCTGTATATTGCTTTGCAAATCAGAAGCCTCAGGTTCAAATTCCAGCAAAAAGTAGTCGTCCATAGCACTCATAATCATGTTGAACTCGCTATCTGCAATCTCAATCGGATACGGGTTGGTAGGCCTGAAATCTTTACGCCTGCGGGCAAAACCGATTGCCTGGCGAATAAAACCGCTTGGTGTACCATCAAGCAGGTGTTCCATAGCCTCAATTTCTTTCCCCAGCAAATAAGCAGCACTGGTATTCAGGAAGCTTGTTACGTTTTCACTGCAGTACAATATTTTGCAGTCATGGTTTACAGCTACTAAAAAACCGTGTGGCTGTATTTTCCCCGGGATGTGAATTGGTTCACGATCGCAGTTGGTGAGGTCGGCTTGAAACATGTAATATTAAAATATAAGATAGCTATCGGCAATACTTTTTTGATGATGCATTTACAGTACATAATTATTGTAACTTATGTAGTTCAATAATGCATTAGCAAGGTATTTACTTTTCAGCTGATTTTTCAAAAATATCAAAAACTACATCATCTGAGATGTGTTGGTTTGATGTTTGCAATATTTATACCAACGTATATAACCGAAATATGTAATAGCCGGTACGTTGATATATTAACAAGAGATATGGATGATCAATACAATAACCTAACCCCTTTTTCTAATGCTGCCTTTAATTTGTATGAACAGGCGCTGAATGCTTCTGTTGATGGTATTGTAATAACTGATAACCAGCAGCCCGATAATCCTATAATTTATTGTAATGAAGCTTTTATGCGGCTTACAGGATATACCTATGAGGAGATAATAGGGCACAACTGCAGGTTTTTACAAGGGCCGGAAAGGGAGCAACCTGTACGAGAAATTATACGAAACGGCTTGCAAAATAATCAGCACGTAAGTGTAGAGATACGGAATTATAAAAAAGACGGCACACCGTTCTGGAATCAGTTATCCGTTTCGCCGGTAACTGATGAGCAGGGGCGCGTAACCCATTTCATCGGTATACAAAATGACATTACCCGGCGCAAGGAAGCTGAGGGTGCCCTGCAGGATGAAAAAGAACATCTCGAAGATCGTGTAGAGGAACGCACCAGAGATTTGCAGGAAAGTGAAATATACCTTTCCAGTATTGTAGAAACCATACGCGAAAGCCTGCTGGTGTTGGATCCGGATATGCGTGTGCTATCGGTTAACGAGCATTTCAAAAAGTTTTTCGAAATAGAGGAGGACAAGATCATCGGAAAAGTGCTTTTCGATTTTGAAAGCAGTTGGAATATATCGGAGTTAAAGAATCTGCTCTTAAACGTATTGCCTGCCAATAACCCGTTCGAGGGTTTTGAAATGACCTATAGTTTTCAAGGTATTGGTAAAAAAACGCTACTGCTCAACGCCCGGCAAATTATGCATAAAAGCAAATATCAGGATCGCATATTGCTGGCTATAGAGGATATTACTGATATGCGCCGGATGGAGCAACGCAAAGAAGACTTTATCACCATTGCCAGCCATGAAATGAAAACGCCGCTCACCAGCATTAAAGGGCATTTGCAAGTGTTGCAGCTCAAAGCAAAGCGCAATCAGGACGATGCATACCAGGAGCCGCTTTCTGCCGCCGTACGGTCAGCTAACCGGTTGGATGGGTTGGTGAATGATTTGCTGGAAGTGGCGCGCCTGCAATCGGGCGATATTGCTTTCCATTATACTAAATTTGACTTTGATGAGCTGGTTAATGAAGCCGTGACCGTTATTCAAAGCGCTACCCAAACGCACCACATCAGTATTGAAGGGCAAACCGGCCAAACTGTAGAGGCCGATTTTTCACGATTGGAGCAGGTGCTGATTAATTTGCTGAGTAATGCTATAAAATACTCGCCTCAAGCCAGCCAAATAAGCGTGAAGTTGCACAGTGACTCTGAAAATGTAACGGTTAGTATTACTGATTATGGTATGGGCATAAGCAAAGAAGAACAGGAACTCATCTTTGATCGTTTTTACCGGGCTGATAATTTGCACTACGCTTTTCAGGGTATGGGGATAGGCTTGTATATCTGCAAGCAAATTATTGACGAGCATCAGGGCCGCCTTTGGGTGGAGAGTGAAAAGGATAAGGGAGCTATATTCAGTTTTACAATACCCATACGGCAGCAGGCAAAATAATAGATATCCACAGCAATTAGCTTGACATAGGTTTTGCGGAATGTTTATCTTCGCAGCCTATGTCAACCCGTTTAGAAGCACATTACGACGACCGTATTTATTATTTCACCGTTTTTGAGCGTGCGCCCAATAAAATCATCATCGAAATGTACAAGGCCACCTACGTTTTTGTTAGTAAAGACGGCAAGTGGGCCAATGATTTAAGCAACCCGCTGCAAATGGTTGATGGCCTGATAGCCGCTGTAGTTACAGCAATCGGTTAATGATTGGAGCTGGCGTAATAGTATTTAAGTGAAATCTCTGTGCATGCGGTTAACATGTACAGAATCATAGCATAAAAGTACAATAGAAAAGCATCATCAACGATGCAATTTTGTAGTATAAATGAAGAGCGCATGAATACATTACCTTATTTGTTACTCCGGTTAGCTGTAGGCGTTAGTCTGTTTGGCCACGGCTTGGTAAGGTTGCCTAAGCTGGCTGCATTTAGCCATTGGATGGTTGCCAGCTTCGAAAAATCAATATTGCCACAGGCGCTGGTTACGCCCTTTAGCTATGTATTGCCGGTGGCCGAATTTACAATTGGTTTATTGTTGATAATAGGTTTATTTACTCGTGCAGCCCTTATTGCCGGTTCATTAGTCATGATGGCGCTTACGTTTGGGTGCTGTATGATTGAGAACTGGGAAGCTATCCCTTCACAGTTGTTGCATGCTGCTATACTTGTTGTTTTATTGCAATTTGTTGAAAGCAATACACGATCAATAGATCAATTAATGGCGAAGTGACAGGCACGGCAATCGTTAAGTTTCCTCCGCAACGCTGCATAAAGCGCTGATGTTAATTGAGGCTAAGGCCGATAGTAAGGCAATAGAAAGGACATCATATCAACTCATCGCTAAAAACACCTCTTTGCGATGGGTTGATATGATGTCCTTTAGCCTATTATTCTTTTTCCACCAAATCCATACCGCACTTAGGGCATAAGCCCGGTTTGTCGCTGCATACCTTTGGGTGCATGGTGCAGGTATATTTGCAGTTAGCCGTATTTTCTGTACCGGCATCTCCGGTAGTTGAACTGTTTTGTTTTGATGCGGAGGACGAGCAACCTGCCAGGGTAACAACCAGGCACAAGGCCATTAAGTAACTTCTGATATTCATAACTATTTATTTTTTATAAAGGCAGCAAAGCCAAATACGGAAACCACTAATACACCCAAAGCTGATAGCATACTTACAATATCGCGGGCATCTTTACCGGCCCAGGCCATGCCAAAGTATTTGTGCAAAAAGATAAACGACAAGCCTTCGGCCCGGTCAATACCAGCTACCTTGGTAGCCAGTTTAGCCGATGAGGTTTCGATATACCAATTTTCGTTACCTGCGTAACTTACTTTTTCAACAGGTAAGCGCTTGTTGATGAAGCCATACTCGTTGTTGAAGCTTTTAATTATAATAATGCTGTCGGCTTTGGCCGCCGGAGAGTTGCGGTAATAGTTGGCCAGGTACTGCGCGTACAGCATATCGCCGTTTTCCAGTTCGCTACTGGTTTGCGTATCAAAGTACCGCAACTGCTTTTTGGCGTTCAGTACCTGATAATAATGCCGGTTGTTGAACGAGATTAAACTCACCCGCTTAATTGTACTATCGGCAACAGGGAAGTTAAGGTTTGATTGGACCAAGGCTGCTGTATTGATTAACTGAGCATACTGCTTTTTATCCGGGCTGAGGTTGTGCAGCTTTACCAGGAGGTGGAAGCCGCCACTCACCGCAAAAGCCAGCATCACGAAGGATACAATTAAACCAAGCTGGCGATGAAAACGATGTACAAAACGCTGGTCTTTACCGTTCTTTGCTTTACGCTTCTGAGTGATTTCCTTAAACCGGTTCCAGTACAGGCCATAAACAACCAACCCACTGATTAAGGATAGCAACATCGCCACCACTACAATCATTAATATGGCAATGCGGAACCCTTCGCCACCAATGCTTTCCAGAAAACGCCAGGTATGGCATTGCTGAAAAAAAACCAGAAAGGCCTTGCGTGTATTATTATTAAAAGTGCCCATACGGCTTTGCCCGGTTTCTATATACACATCCATGCCATCTGGCCGGTTAAAAGAAACCTTCCAAACCGGCAATAAGCGGTTAATGGGTTGGTACTCACTATCAAAGCTGGTTTGCAGCGTCATATCCTTCACGCCGTGTTTTTGGTCCTGCGTAAAGTAACGGGCCAGGTACAGTGCATAGCGGCGGTCGCCATCGGGTATAAATTCGCCATCAATAGCCGAAAAGTAGTGGTAAGCACTATCTCGCCCGAGTACCTGGTACCAGGGTTGGGTGCCCAGGCTTACCAGGCTAAAGTTGCGTATTTCGGTGATGCCATTCTTATCCAGCACCTGCTTAATTGTTAAGGCAGGGTGCATTTGTTGCTGGGTTGAAGGCTTAAATACCTCTTTAGGTATAAAAGGCCTGAACCAATTTGACATAAACGGGTGCGAAAGGCCGCTTAATGACCAGCTGATAACCGGAATCAAAGCAATAAGCCCGATGATGCGGTGCCATTTGTAAAACCGGCTTTTGGCCGATTTGCTTTTTACTGGTTGTTGTTCGCGAACAGGCGTAGTGGTTAATTCCATAGGTTTAGTGTTTTGCAAATGAGTAACTGATGCCCAGCGTATAAGTGCGCGGCGGCGCTGCATAATAAGTATCTGAGTAGGTACTGCTGGTTACGTTGGTTGCATACAAACGGTTGGTTAGGTTAATTACATTGAACCATACGCCAATGCCTTTTAACGCAGTTTGATGCAGATCGTAACCTAAGCGCAGGTTAAATACATCGTAACGATCATAACGGCGGGCGTTGGCATTATCTTTATAATAAGGGCCAATGTGCTGCCATTCAAACGAGCTGCGGAATCCATCCAAATAAGATGGCTTGTAAGTAATTTCGGAGTTGGCAATCCAGACCGGTGCGTTTACCATGCGGTTGCCGTCGTAACTAATGGTGGTGCTTTTGCCGCCAACGGTTTGTATGGTGCTAAAGTTTACATAAGTATGCCAGGCGTTGGTACCACTAAAGCGGAAAGCAAGTTGGTTAACCGGAACATAAGTTAAACCATACTCAATACCGCGGTGCCTTGTAGCACCTGCGTTCTCGTTTTGGGTAGTATTGTCGGCTTGTAAAACGCTGATAATTTCGTTTCGGCCTTCCATGTCGTAAACACTTAGTTCAAAGCGCATTCGTTTGTTTAACGCGGTTAACCATCCGCCTGCCTCATAATTGTAAAAGGTAGCTTGATCTACCGGGCGTGTTTGCCGTGAGCTATACAAATCGCCGGTTTCTGGTGGCTGGAAACCTACGCTAAAGTTACCGTAAAAGCCGTTGTTGTTACCTAAATCATAAGTTAAGCCAACTTTAGGAGCTACAATGTTGAAGCTGTTTTTTTGCTGTTGCTTGTACTTGGTGCGGTTAGGAGGGAGGCTGTTGTTGAAGTTATAATATACGCGGTCGTACCGTAAGCCGGTAACAATGCGTAAGGCATCGGTAGGTTTAAACTCATATTGTGCATAAACCGCAGTGTTAAACAGTTTAATCTTGTAGTTGTCAATCAGCGAATCGGTATTGGTATAGCCGGTATAGTAGTTATTGGCCAGATCTTTTTGAATCTTCAGGTACTTAGCAAAGTACTTACTCGGACTGTTATCCACATAAGCGCCTACAATCAGTTTAGATTGCAGGAACGAGAAATCGCTGCGGTGCTGTGCCAGCAAGCCGTAACTGTGCAAATTCAACTCATTGATCTGCCCGTTTGAACTTACATACTGGCCGCTGCTGTTGCGCACGTCAGATAGATAGTAGCTTGGCAATTGCCCGGTTGTATTGCTGCGAAAAAAGGCAGTTAAAAAGGTGAAATTGCGCTCGTTCCAGCGGTGTTCCAGTTTGGTACTGGCCCGGGTTGCTTTTACCTCCCGGTAAGCGAATTCCTGATTGCTGCTGTAGCTTTTGTTGTAAAAGCGGATACTGTCCAAACTGCCTGGCGTTTCGGTATGCAAATAATTGTAAGATGCCTGCGTAGTTAGTCGTGTGCTGGCATTGAAATCATAAGTGGTATTTAGTGTGATAGAGCGTTTTCTGAAATCAGAATAATCCTGCCAGCCGTTTTTCTGATCGGCAATATAGCCGCCAACAAACAAACCAAATTTGCCTGCGGTAAAACCACCGCTGGCATCGGCACGGCGGTAGTGGTAGTTGTCGCCTTGCAAAGCCACATAGCCGGAATAACCCTGTGGCGGCCCCTGTGTAATAAAGTTAACCGCGCCACCAATCGCATTGCTGCCATATAATGATGATGCCGGGCCTTTGATCACCTCAATATCCTTTACGCCCGCCATGTTAATTTCATACAAGGCATTGTGCTGAAATATGCCTGTTGGGCGTATAGGCAAGCCATCCTCCAGGTACAGGTACAACGCTTTGGTAGTAATGGGTTGGCGAATCTGCATCATATGTTGCTCGCTGTTCAGGTTTACCATGTTTACACCTGGTACTTTATTCAGCAACTGGTATATGGCTGTTGCCTTGGTGTCCTGTATTTGAACAGAACCTGTTTTGCTGATGGCGATGGGGGCGTCCTCCCGTGCCTGGCCCTCGCGGCTGGCAGATACAACAACCTGCTGCAAATCGAGCGAAGAAGGTTGTAAAGCAACGTAGATATTGTTGTTGCTTACTTTGATCTGCTTGCTTTCGTAGCCCACCATGGCAAACTTGAGTGTGGTAGCCGGTTTGATAGAAAACACACCCCTGCGGTCGGTTATGGCCGTGCATTTGATGCTTTGGGTACTATCGGTACCAGTTATGGTTACGCCTGGCAAGGGTTCATGAGTTAAGGCGTCGGTAACTGTGCCGCTTATGTGCTGGCTATAGGCTTTAGAAAATAGTGATATAAAAAGTATTAATACGAGGTAATAACGTTTCATGAAATGGTATAAAGCATTATGTTATCTGTGGCTATTGCGTGCAGATAACAAGAATCTGAACAAATACCGGTAAGTGGCTGCTGAATACATATCAGCATACCATATGCAAACAGCGCATAGCAATGCCTGCCTAACCGGGTGAATTAACAAGAAATAAGAATGCTTTTATACCTTGGGAGGCTGGAAAATAGAAGTAAAACCTTGCGGAAGTGAGAAGGAAGCTTCCGGCACAAAGAGTTGTTTGCCGATTTGAGGTTTTAACTTTGGAAGTTGTAATGGCGTACATACGGCAACCTGAAAGCTGTTTTTCTGATCTTCTCTTTCCTGCTTCTTTTCTTTCTCGGCTGCCTGCTTAATTTTCTTCATGAAATAACACTTACCGTCGCAATGCATCCACGGGCGTGCTTTATTTACACAAAGATTTTCGGCAATGTACTTTTGATTAACCTCAAAACCGGCATAAACTACAAAGCGTGATAAGCTTGAACCTATCAGCGCAATCATCAGCGTTATAGCAATAAACCGGTTTAACATTTGGTGGCAAAGTAACGAATATTATAAGTGGAAATTCAAAAAAATGTTTTTTGAGATTTCCACAACCAATTGAAGCTGGCTTGTATTATTAGACAGGTACAACATGCTAAAAAGAATATTACTCGGTAATAAAATATACTAATTTTGTCGACTATGATTAAGAAACCCATCGACGTTTTACTGAAGGAGTCGACCGAGGAAGGCGAGCACGCGCTGAAACGTTCATTAGGACCGGTAAATCTTATACTCATCGGTATTGGTATTATTATCGGCGCCGGTTTGTTTTCGTTAACCGGTATTGCAGCGGGGCAGCACTCAGGCCCGGCCGTAACTATATCTTTTTTAATAGCAGCTTTAGGATGCACCTTTGCCGCCCTGTGCTACGCCGAGTTTTCTGCAATGATACCTGTAGCAGGTAGCGCCTACACTTACTCTTATGCCACCATGGGCGAGCTGTTTGCCTGGATTATTGGTTGGGATTTGGTGCTCGAGTATTCGGTAGGTGCCGCAACGGTGGCCATCAGCTGGTCGCAGTACCTTACCAAGTTTTTGTCTTGGTTTGATCTGTATCTGCCACCGCAACTCACCCTGTCGCCGTTCGAAACGGCTAAAGGTGCTAATGGCGAGCTGGTGCACGGCATTATCAACCTACCGGCAACTTTAATTGTAATTTTAGTTACCAGCATTATTATCCGCGGTATTAAAGGATCGGCTATAGTGAATGCCATCATTGTAAGTTTGAAGGTAGGTGTGGTACTGGTGTTTATAGCCGTAGGCTGGTCATTCATCAATCCGCAAAATTACCATCCGTATATACCTCAAAATACCGGTGTGTGGGGTAATTACGGCTGGTCGGGCGTGTTGCGTGGCGCCGGCCTGGTTTTCTTTGTATTCATCGGGTTTGATGCCGTGTCAACCGCTGCGCAGGAAGCTAAAAATCCGCAACGAAACATGCCCATCGGTATTATTGGTTCACTGGTAATATGTACTATCTTGTTCGTGCTTTTTGCACACGTAATGACCGGTATGGCCAACTACAAAGAGTTTATCGGCTCGGGCGCGCCGGTTGCTATTGCCATTGCCAAAACACATTATGAGTGGTTAAGCAAGGCTATTGTATTAGCTATATTAATCGGTTATACTTCGGTGATTTTGGTTGATTTGTTAGGCCAATCCCGTGTATTTTTCTCCATGTCGCGCGATGGCTTGTTACCTAAAGTATTTTCGGAGGTGCATCCGAAGTTCCGTACGCCCTGGAAATCTAACATCGTTTTATGTGCTTTCATTGCGCTGTTTGCTGCCTTTGTACCTATCCGTGTGGTGGGTGAGATGACGAGCATAGGTACACTGCTGGCCTTTGTACTGGTATGCGCCGGGGTGTTGGTTCTGCGTAAGCAACAGCCCAATATACACAGGCCTTTTAAGACGCCACTTGTTCCCTTGGTGCCTGTTTTGGGCATTATTACCTGCTTTGCCATGATGACGTTTTTGCCCGGCGATACCTGGCTGCGTTTAATAATTTGGCTAGCCATAGGGCTGGCCATCTATTTTGCTTACGGTATTAAAAATAGTAAAGTAAGAGCCGGATTGATAAGCAAGAAGATCTGATTTATTACCAAAGCATAAAGCTCTTGTGCTTTGGTAATGTCAAGGAAGAAGGCGGCGGTATGTTGATAACATGTGGATAATTTATATTCTCCATAATAGTAAATGGCTTAAAAGTTGTTTTAAGTAGAACATTAAAAGCCGATACTATGAATGCATTTTATGAAAGGCTATCACATTTTGGAGAACTGATAGGCAATGTGAGCCAACAGGAAGAAAAGGATATTGCTTCATATTTTACCGTTCAGCACCCTGGTTTTCCGGTAGTGTCATCTACCCAAAGCATTGTGCCTAAACTAACCTTTATGCAGAATTGTCCTGCCGAGGTGAGAAAGAAGGTAAGGTACTTGCTAAAAAAATCGTTTAACCGGATTCGAAACAAAGTATAAGGCAGCTTATCTGTTTTCCTCAATCACGATAGGCATCATCTGTTCGTCTGAATCTTTTTCTTTAAAAAATCGATTAATGAGGGTTAGCGATGGGCCGGTCATAAACGTGGTTATCAGTGCCATAATAACCAGCATGGTAAATACCTGTGGCGATAATACCCCCAAATCATAGCCAATGTTGAGGGCCACCAGCTCCATGAGTCCGCGGGTATTCATGAGCGCGCCAATAGTAAGGCTATTTTTCCAGTTCTGTCCCACAAACCGTGCTGCCAGTGCACTGCCCGCAAATTTGCCGGTTACAGCAATGGTAATAAACAGCAGGCAATAAGCCCAGTGCTCGGCCGTATTCAATAAACCTATTTGGGTACGCAATCCTGTAAATACAAAAAAGAGCGGCAACAGCAGGGTCATTGCCAAATCCTCGACCTTTTCTCTGAATAAGCGTCGGAAGTTCAGGCTATCCGGCATAATTACGCCAGCCATAAATGCACCAAAGAGCGCATGTATGCCAATTACCTCCGTGCACCAGGCCGATACCAATAAGGTGAGGAATGATATTGCAATGATGGCCTGATTCAGATAAAGCTTGCTTTGTTGCGCTTTACCCATGCGGGTAAGCAAGGGGCGCACAACTTTTACCATTGTCAGCACATAAGCAGCCGATAGTAAAATGGTATACATAGCGCTGGTAAGTGAGCCTGCTTTTACAATGGCTACTACGGCCGCCAAAATACACCATGCCGTAATATCATCAGCAGCGGCACAGGTAATGGTTAAGGCACCCAGCCTGGTTCTGGACATGCCCCGTTCCTGTAAAATTCTGGCCAGTACCGGGAATGCCGTAATGCTCATGGAAACACCTATGAAAAGCGCGTAAGACAGGAAATTGACATGCTCAGGCGCTGTGTGCTGGTATATAAAATAAGCTAAGCCAATGCCTAAGGCAAACGGGCATATAATACTGGCGTGACTAATTACGACGGCCTCGTGTGCCTTGTTTTTTAAAACGCTCAAATCCAGTTCCATACCCACTACAAACATGAAGAGAATAAGGCCAATCTGACTCATAATTCCCAGGTTGCCCAAGGATGTTGCCGGGAATAAGGTATGGGAAACTTCCGGGAAGTAGGTGCCTAATAGTGAAGGTCCGAGTAGTATACCGGCAATGATTTCGCCCATCACGCCTGGCTGTCCAATCTTTTTACATAATGAAGCCAGCAGGCGTGCAGTTATCAATATGGTTATGATTTGCAGCAGCAGCAAACTAAGCGGCGACGCAAAACTGTGCTGAATAGCTTTGGTAAAGCTGTTCCATGCCGGGGCTGATGCCGATCCCGTTTGTGTATTTATACCATGTGCCAGTTCAAGATGTTGCCCCTGGGTCAACAAAAAATAAATAAGCAGCGAAAAGCCACCAATATAAACAATGTAAAAAAGTAGGTCTTTATATCTTTTCATGGGGTACACGTATGGGCACTTATCTGCAAGTTTACGAGAATAAATGTTAGATACAGCAGGGATAACATAAATGCCGTCGGTATAAAGACAAATTTATAGTAAACCTGTTACTATGTTATATTTTTTAACTAAAGCTTATGTCGAATCAGTTAGATAGATTTTTAAAAGCCCAGGAGCAGGATTATGCTACGGCTCTTGCAGAAATTAAAAGCGGGCGCAAACGCAGTCACTGGATGTGGTATATCTTTCCGCAGATACAAGGATTAGGTTTTAGCGAAACTTCGAGGTACTATGCTATTCATGATATAGCAGAAGCCGAAGCTTATCTTGCCCATCCGGTATTAGGAGCCCGGCTGATTGAGATAGCCAAAGCTTTATTAAGCTTATCCGGTAATAACGCAACCCAAATTTTCGGGAACCCCGATGATATTAAATTGCGATCAAGCATGACGTTGTTTGCTTCAGTACCCGGGGCCGATCCGGTATTTGAGGCTGTATTGAATAAGTTTTTCGATGGTGATAAAGACCCTAAAACGCTCCAGTTAATCTGATGCAAACTTCGGCCAAAATTTATGGAGATTTTAGCCAACATCAATATGAAACATAATCTGCTAAATGCGGGTAGTTGTATTAAACACGCCAATTTATGCAAACCATTACATACAAGCCCTTTTTGATTGGTTTATCTCTCGTCGCCGTATTAACGGCTTGTCGTAACAAATCTGCACCGTCTGAAGATCAGCCCGGTAAAGGTACCACTACCGATTCGGCTTCATTACCACCGGTTGAAACCAATGCACCTAATAGCAACTATAAACCTGCATTTGCGGGGCAAACCCGTATAGGTGGTGTTCGTACCAAAACACCTTTATCTATCACGGTGCTTAACAGTAACCTGCAACGGCCCTGGGCCATCTGCAACCTGCCGGACGGTCGGTTTTTGGTCACACAAAAAGGTGGCAAGATGGTGATTTTAACACCAAATGGTCAGGTAAGTAAAGAGATAAGCAATCTGCCGGCCGTAGTTGATGAAGGGCAGGGTGGTTTACTGGATGTGAACATCGATCCGCAATTTGCCAGTAACCGCATGGTGTATTGGGATTATGCCGAAAAAGCTACCGGCGGATCTTTACTGGCTGTGGCCAAAGGTAAATTGTCTGACGATGAAACCCGCATAGAAAACCCACAGGTAATATACCGGGCTACACCTGCTTATAACGGTAGTTTGCAATTTGGTTCCCGTATATTGTTTGACGATGAAGGTAATCTATTTGTGAGCACCGGTGAGCGTGGTGCCAATGACATCCGGGTAAAGGCCCAAGATTTAAGTGCAGCCATCGGTAAAGTTGTACATATTACCAAGGATGGTAAGCCGGTTCCTAATGGGCCTTTTGCTAATACGCCCAACGCGCGGCCGGAAATATTTGCTTACGGTTTGCGCAACCCCGAAGGCATGACCTGGAACCCAGAAACGCATGAACTATGGGAGGTTGAATTTGGCCCGCGTGGCGGTGATGAGGTAAATATTATACGTGCCGGTAAAAATTATGGCTGGCCAGTAATTACCTACGGTATCGAGTATAGTGGCGAAAAGGTAGGTGAAGGCATACAACAAAAGTCGGGTATGGAACAGCCTATCTATTACTGGGACCCGGTGATATCACCTGCCGGTACCACTTTTTATAACAGTGATGTAATCCCTGAATGGAAGGGCAACCTGTTTATAGGAGCCTTAAGCGGTAATCATGTTATTCGGTTAGTAATAAAAGACAACAAAGTAACTGGCGAGGAGCGTTTGCTGGCTGATAAAGGCGAACGCTTTCGTGCCATTACTCAGGGTAAAGACGGTGCTCTCTATACCGTTACCGATGGTGGCAAGCTTTACCGTATAGGTAAAAAATAAGTATTTGTGAGTGTTATAACTAAAGGTGCAGGAAGCGTTTCCTGCACCTTTTTTATTGCCATTTGTCACAGGATTGTTAACATCTTTAGTTATTTGAAAACAAAATGACATTTTTTATTCTTTTGTCAGTAGTAAAAATTGGTGATCATTTTGGATTCTAAAGAAAGCTCATTTCAGGATGCTATATTGGAAGAGGCCCGAAAGCTTTTTCAAAAATATGGCTATAATAAAATCGTAATGGAAGATATTGCGCAAGCCGTAAAAAAGGGGCGCAGTACGCTTTATATCTATTTCAAGAATAAGGAAGAGATTTTTAACGTCATCCTGCAAAAAGAAGCAGATAGCCATATGGAAATGATGCGCAAGGAACTTGCCAATCACCACTCCGCACAAGATCAGATTAAAGCTTACTGTAATGTTAAGTTTAGCTTCATACACAGCAAAATCAATGAATATCTTATCCTGAGTCAGGAGATACTACAGCATGCTAACCTGTTAAGGAAAGTGCGCGGCATTTGCGATACTCAGGAAATTGATCTGCTTCAAAATATTATTGAGCTTGGTATACAAAATAAGGAATTTGCACCACTTCCCAATGGCAACGCGCAGATGCTGGCATCTGTACTATCAAGCGCTATGCATGGTATTGTAGATGATTTTTGCCTGCAAAACCCATCCTGTGATATTGAGCCTGTAAAAGAAATTGTTGAACTCATTCTGCTTAAAACCTTAAATAAAACTTCATCTCATGAAATTACAGAATAACGCATGGCTGTTTGCACTGCTGATGCTAACGGCTTGCGGGCATAAAAAAGAAGATGACCGCTCGGATGCCGAAGCTTCAGGAACCGCAGCCGTAGCTATTTCTACCCTTAACATGACAGCGCAAAACCAGGTGCTGAACTTTAGTGGAACCATACAAGCCGAAAAAACAGCTCAGGTGGCATTTTCTGTGCAGGGCAGGGTAACATCTGTATTAGTAGATGAAGGGCAGGCAATAAAAAAGGGCCAGTTACTGGCTACCATTGATCCGCGCGATTATCAATATCAGTTGGAACAGGCCGATGCCAGTTTGCTTCAGGCAAAAGATACCTATATGCGCAACAAACAGCTTTATGAAAAGGGCAGCCTTACACCGGCCGAATTTGTAAGATCCGAATCACAATATCTTACAGCGCAGGCCAACCGCAAAACAGCTGCTAAACGTGTTGGCGATACCCGGCTTTATGCACCCATTTCGGGCACGGTAACGCAAAAGGCAACCGAGGTAGGCGTGCAGGCCGCTCCCAGCGCCCAGGCTTTTACCATCGCTTCGATTGATAAGGTAAATGCTGTGATGACCATACCCGAAACCGAGATAGGTAACGTAATGCGCAACAATACAGCCGAAGTAAATATTCCAACATTGAACGAGGCTTTCAGCGGCAAAGTAACCAGCGTTAACCCGCAGGCCGAGCGCACCAGCAATACCTTCCGTACCAAAATTCTGCTCAGCAACCCGCAGCACCGGTTATTGCCGGGCATGATAGCCGAGATAAAGGTTAACACCAATCATAAATCAAATTACATTACCATACCGCCCAAAGCAGTGGTGCACGATCAGGATGATATATCTTACGTCTTCCTGGTCGATTCGGCATCTAACCGGGCAATCCGCCGCAGAATAACCATTGGTCAGGCGGTAGGTGATCAAATCAGCGTAAGCGAAGGACTTAAAACGGGCGACAAGCTTGTGATAGAAGGCCAAACACGCTTAAGGGACGGTCAGCACGTACAGATCAAATAAAGCCATCAGGTTTATCAGCTAATTATTAGATTATGGCAAACAAAAAGAAAAGCTTCAACCTGATTGAGCTCTCCATGCGCTATCGTAATGTTTCATTTACCATAGCAGCCATGCTGGTACTGGTGGGTGTCTACTCGTTGCTGGGCATGTCACGTAGTGAAAACCCGGAATTTACCATCAGGCAAGCATTAGTATATGCTGTTTACCCTGGCGCCAGCGAAAAGCAGGTCGAAAACGAGGTAACCAAGCCTATGGAGCAGTACCTGTTCTCGTTCAAAGAGGTACGTAAAGAAAAAACGTATTCAACTACTAAAGAAGGTGTTGTTTACATCAACCTGGAACTAAACGAGTGGGTAAAGGATGCCGACCGGGTTTGGTCCACTATACAGCACGGGCTCAATAGTTTCAAGGCGCAAAACCTGCCGCAAAATGTACAAGGTCCTTTGGTGAACAGCAACTTTGGCGAAACTGTTGCATTGCTGATTGCGGTATCGTCACCTCAGCGTAGCTACCAAGATTTGGATAAACTACTGGATAGGGTAGAAGATAATGTAAAAGTAAACAAGAAAGTATCGCGCATTACCCGCGTAGGGGGCTTACCCGAGCAGGTGCTGGTACAGGTGGATGATGATAAGTTGAGCCAGTATGGTATCGATTTTAACCGTGTTGCCGATGTGCTGAAAAATCAGAACCAAACCACCGGAGGCGGCGAGGTGAAATTGCCGCAAAGCAACGTGCCAATATTTGGTAATAACCAGTTCAGGAGCATTGCCGATATAGAAGATCAGATTATATACACCGATTCATCTGCCAATATTGTTCGCTTGCGCGATGTTGCCAACATTAAACGTACTTACGAGGATACCACACAGATGATTGAGATGGGCGGCCAGCCTGTGATGATGCTCAGCGTGGAAATGCAGAAGGGCAACAACATGACGGAGTTTGGCAAAGAGATAGACAAGCAGTTGGCCCTGGCCAAAAAGCAATTGCCGCCCGATGTTAAGGTAGATACGATTGTAAATCAGCCCGAGGTAGTAGCCGAAAGTATTAAGCACTTTCTGGTAGAATTTGCCATTGCCATAGGATCCGTAATTGTTGTGGTGATACTGCTACTGCCGTTCCGCATTGCGCTAATTTCGGCTATTGCCTGTCCGCTATCTATCATGATTACGTTTGCCATCAGCAACATGATTGGTCTGCAACTGCATCAGGTAACCTTAGCCGGTTTAATTGTGGTGCTTGGTATGGTGGTTGATGATGCCATTGTGGTGGTAGATAACTACGTAGAGCGTTTAGATCACGGCACCAAACCTTGGGAAGCGGCCTGGAAAAGCGCTACTCAGTTATTTATTCCCGTACTTACGGCTACCATATCCATCATTTTTGCATTTGCACCGTTGGCTATGTTCTTGCCTGGTCAGCAAAAAGAGTTTGCCGGTTCGCTGCCGGTTATTGTAGGTATAGCATTAAGCACCTCCTTTGTGGTATCCATGCTTATTGTGCCCGCCATTGCCTTTTTAACTATTAAAAAGGGATTGAAGCAGGATGAGGAAAAGGAAGGTAACGAGCACAAAAAATCAATTCTTGACCGTGTGCAGGAAAAGTATGACAAGGCAGTTGAATGGGCATTTGCACATAGTACCCTGATTGTATGGATTGGTGTAGCTTCTGTATTTTTAGGTGGGTTTTTGATGACCAAAGTAAAACAACAGTTTCTATCCAACGCCGAACGTAACCAGTTTAACCTGGAACTGTGGTTGCCGCCAGGCACACCATATAAGGAAACCGAAGCGGCTGTTAGAAAGGTGGAGGCTGCCATCAAAGGCGATAAGCGCATTACCCGTGTAGCCAGCTTTATCGGCACCAGTTCGCCAAGGTTTTATGTGACTTATGCGCCCGAAAATCCGCGCGAGAACTATGCACAGATTTTTATCAATACTACCGATAATGAGGCTACAGACGAACTATCTGCCGAGTATATCGAAAAGTTTCACAACTATTTACCCGAAGGATTTGTGCGTGTGCACAGGTTATCTTTCCTGAACGCTAAAGCACCGCTTGAAATTCGTGTTATCAGCGAAAACTTTGACGATCTGCGCAAAGTGGGCGATTCTGTAAAAACGATGGTAAGTCAGCTAAAAGGAACCAACTGGGTACGGGATGATTTTGAAGAGGATTATGTAGCTGTTGGCGGCCATGTACAGCAAGATAAAGCACGTCGGTTAGGCCTTACCAATAGCCAGATTACGCAAACACTGGGCGGCGGTTTGCAGGGCGTGCCGGTGTCCACCTTATACGAGGGCAAAACGCCGATATCTATTGTGTTGCGCTATGACGAAAAGTACCGGAAAAGTTTTGACCGGTTGCGTGGTGTGCACATCACCAACCAGCAGGGCAAAAAGATACAGCTGCGCGATGTGGCCGACTTTACACCCGAGTGGCACATGGGCAATATTATGCACCGCAATGGTTTGCGTATGCTCACTGTAATGTCCGAAGCGCAAAATGGCGTAGTTGCTGCCGATATGCTAAAACAGATCAAACCCAGGATTGAAAAAATGCATTTGCCGTACGGCGTGCGCATCCAGTATGGCGGCGATCAGGAAGCAACCGAAGAAAACGTTCCGGGGTTATCCATGGCATTGCTGGCCAGTATCATTCTCATCTTTTTAACGATGCTAATCCAGTTCCGTAGCCTTAAAAAAACATTCATTATCCTGTGCACCTTCCCACTTAGTTTGCTGGGTGCATCAATTGGTTTGCTGGTAACGGGCAATGCTTTCAGCTTTACGGCATTTATGGGTATTATCAGTTTAATTGGTATTGTGGTTCGTAACGGTATCATCCTGGTTGATTTTGCCGACGAGATGGGGCGCGATGAAGGGCTGGATATTCGCGAATCGGCAATGCACGCAGCTAAGCGACGTATGCGCCCTATCTTTTTAACAACTGCGGCCGCTGCTGTAGGGGTAACGCCTATGGTTGTTGGCGGCTCGCCATTGTGGGGGCCATTAGGTAGCGTACTGGCTTTTGGCTTGATCGTGTCCATGTTCTTTACCTTATTCATCATCCCGATATTGTACTTTAAATGGATTAAGCCGGAAAAAGATAAGCCCGAAGAGCACGATGAAGATGAACAAGTGGAAGTTGCCCAAGCAGATCCTGCTATATAACCTTATTCAATAAACCCTATGCATCTCAATAAAAAACTATATATATACATTAAAACGCTTGGCGCAGTACTTTTTCTTGTCTGGCTAAGCCAGACGGCCCAGGCGCAAAAGCAATTCACCTTAGCGCAAAGCCGCGAAATGGCACTGCAGCAAAATAATCGCATCCGTATCATTAGCGATTCCATTGCGATAGCTAAGCTGGGCGTTGAGCGGGCCAAAACCAATGCCTTGCCTTCGGTTGATGCATCGGCCACTGGCCTGTATGTGGGTAAGCCGCTGAGCGATTACCTGCCTGAAAGAACTGCTTCTGTTACCGGCACGGTTACGCAGGTAATTTATGCCGGTGGTAAGGTACGCAACGGTGTTAAAGCCGCTCAGCTAAATGCCGAGGTACAGCAACTGCAACAAGTTCGCAGCCGCGCTGATGTGATTTTGAAAACCGATACTGCCTACTGGCAGGTAGTTTCGGCTAAAGAGCAGTTGGCTTTACTCAAAAAATCGCAACAATATTTAACTAATGCGCTTAAGGATGTAACCAATGCTTACGAGGCTGGCCTGAAATATAAAAATGATGTATTACAGGTGCAGGTACAGTATAACCAAAACGAGCTACAGTTGCTACGAGCCCAAAACGGACTAAAGCTGGCCAAACTTAACTTATTGCAGGTAACCGGTATGAGCATGAAATACCAGTTTGATGTATTGGATACTGTTCCTTATACCCCCGTTGCCCTGCCGCCCGATTCGGCTTTTGATGTGAATGTGGATAAGCGCCCCGAAGCGCAGCTATTGCAGCGCTCCGTTGATGCGGGTGAACTGCAAACCCGCCTGGCAACAGCTAATATGCTGCCGCAAATTGCAGCTGTGGCTTATGGCTTTTATGCCAATTCAAGTACGCCGGGCGCGGTAAATTTGTTGGGATCATTTATTGGTAACGGCAATGTGCCTATCAGCGTAGGTTCCAACTCTACCAGTTGGTTAGCTATGTTAAGCGTGCGCGTGCCGGTGTTTCATTGGGGTAACTATCATAAAGCCGTTAAGCAGCAGCAAATCAGAACGCAGGCTCAACGCTATCAATTGCAGGATGGTCGCCAAAAATTGGTGCTGGATATTCGCCAAAAGTATAACAGCTTAACCGAAGCCGAAAAGAATGTGGCTTTATCCAATCTGTCGGTTCAGCAAGCCAGCGAGAACCTGCGTTTGGCTAATGATCGTTTAAAAGCAGGCACCATTACAGCTACGGACTGGCTACAGGCGCAAACCTTGTGGCAGCAAAGCAAAACACAAGCTATTACTGCCCGTGTCGATTACAATATTTACACTACCCAGTTTAAAAAGGCGATAGGCGAATTAGAGTAGTTAAGTCAGTTTTAACATTATTATACTACATGCATTGCTGCGAAAGTGAGTAATTATTTTATGGTATTAAATAAGAATGAAATGGATTGTAAATAATCATTTACGTGCGTTCGTGTTTTGGGTTGCAACACTTATCTTCACGGTTCAATTAATAACGCTAACAGATGCTTAATCGCCGTAAATTTTTATTGAACAGTACGCTGGCCGCTACCGGAGTGGCTTTACAATCTAAAGTTTTTGCAACACCGTTTCGTGAAGAAAAGATAGCCGGAAATTATCCGATTGTTATTTCAACCTGGGATTTTGGTGTGGCAGCCAACCAGGCAGCATGGAAAGTGCTTTCGTCAGGTGGGCGTGCTTTAGATGCTGTCGAAGCAGGTGCCCGTATACCTGAAGCCGATCCGAACAACCATAGTGTAGGTGCTGCCGGTTACCCTGACCGAGACGGCCACGTTACGCTGGATGCATGCATTATGGACGAGAACGGCAACTGCGGCGGTGTAGCAGGTATGGAATATATTGATCACCCAATATCGGTAGCCCGGTTGGTGATGGAAAAAACACCGCACGTACTGCTGGTAGGCGATGGGGCAACGCAGTTTGCGGTGGCTAATGGCTTCAAAAAGAAACAACTGCTTAATGCCGAATCTGAAAAGGCATGGAAAGAATGGCTGAAAACTTCCAAATATCAGCCAGAAATGAATATCGAAAATAAACACTTTACCCCGGTGCCTAACAAAATGCCAGGTAACCAGTATAATCACGACACCATCGGTATGCTGGCGCTGGATGCTGCCGGTAATATATCCGGGGCTTGTACCACTAGCGGCATGGCGTTCAAATTGCATGGCCGTGTAGGGGATAGCCCGATTATTGGTGCCGGTTTATTTGTGGATAACGAAGTGGGCGGCGCTACTTCAACAGGTGTAGGCGAAGAGGTGATTCGTAATGTGGGCAGCTTTCTGGTAGTGGAGCTGATGCGCCAGGGTTACAAACCCGAAGATGCGTGCCGCGAGGCCGTTAACCGTATTGTGAAAAAGAAGCCTGAGTTGGCTAAAACCCTGCAGGTTGGATTTCTAGCTATCAATAAAAAAGGGGAGTACGGCGCTTATGCACTGCAAAAGGGTTTTTCGTATGCCGTTTGCAATGCCGAAAAGCAGGATTTAATTATAAAAGGCAAGAGCATATTTTAATCGCAGGTATGATCAGGATAGAAATATGTGCCAATTCGGTAAGCTCTTCGCTGATAGCTCAGGAAGCCGGTGCCTACCGTATTGAGTTTTGTGATAATCTGAAAGAGGGCGGCACCACGCCATCTTACGGACAGATTGCCATTGCACGAAAACTATTGAATATCAAGCTTTATCCCATCATTCGTCCGCGTGGCGGCGATTTTCTGTATTCGGAATTGGAGCTTGCTATTATGAAAGCGGATATTGAGCATTGCCGCGAGTTGGGCTGCGACGGTGTGGTTTTCGGAATTTTAACAGCCGATGGCGATGTGGATAAAGAACGTTGTCTGGAACTCAAACATGCAGCCGGTAACATGGGACTCACATTTCACCGCGCGTTTGACCGCTGCCGGAATCCGTTCCAGGCTTTGGAGGATATTATTGCACTCGGCTTTGAGCGCATACTTAGCTCTGGACTGGAAGAAAATGCGCTGAAAGGCGCTCCGCTGATAGCTAAACTGGTTGACCAAGCCGCAGGCCGCATCAGCATTATGCCTGGCGCAGGTGTGCGCCCCGAGACTTTAAAAGAACTGATAGGTATTACCGGTGCAAATGAGTACCACACTACGGCTAAAGGCACTGTTGAAAGCGAAATGCACTTCCGCGATGTAAGAACAGGTAGCCCGCAGGAGGAGTTTGTTATCGAGCAAACTGATATTAATGTTGTAAAGAGTTTGGTACAGATTGCACAGAGCTTCAGTTAATAACAAAAACAAGAAAGCCGGTTATTTTTAACCGGCTTTCTTGTTTTATCAGGCTTTATCCTTGCTTAAGGAGAAACGTTAAATGAAGATTGCAGTTTAACGGAAGCAGAGTTATCGCCAACTTGCAGCTGATAGGTACCTTTGTATAGTTGCCAGTTGTGCTTTTTTACATTCCATTTCTGTAATTCTTTTACCGGGATGGTAATGTTTACTACCTGTTCCTGTCCCTGTTGTACGGTTACGCGTTTAAAGCCTTTTAGTTCCTTAATCGGCATGCGTTCCAGATTGGGATATTGAATATAAGCCTGAACTACTTCGTCGCCGTTCATTTTGCCGGTGTTTTTTACGGTTACGGCAAAGGTGATACTATCCTTTGATGCGTAGCTTTTTTGCGGTTGAGTTTTCCAGCTGTAATCAAATGTAGTATAGCTCAAGCCAAAGCCAAACGGATACTGAACGGCTCCTTTAAAGTAGCGGTAAGTTCTTCCCTGCATAGAGTAGCTATGATATTCGGGCAAATCGTTGGTTGAGCGGTAAAATGTAAGCGGCAAGTGGCCCGATGGCGATACTTTACCTAAAAGCAGATCGGCAAACGCATTGCCACCCTGTTCGCCCGGATACCAAGCCATTATAATAGCGTCGGCATAAGGCTCAATGGCTGCAATATCAACAGCGCTGCCACCGGTAATTACTGCAATAATTGGTTTATTAGGTACTCCTTTGCGCAGGGCTTTCATAAAAGCGATATTGCCTTCAGGTAAACTTAGGTTAGCTTTGTCGCCCCCGGTGGTAGATAAAAATGCATCCCCGGCTTCGCCTTCCAATACTGGCGACAGGCCAATTACAGCAACCGTAACATCAGCGTTGCCAGCACCCCAGATACCGCCAAAATGTGTCGTGTCGGTATAACTGGACCCCAGGTCGTATTCAGCACGGGTATCCAGGCCAACAGCGCCGGTAATGCCTTCTACAAAATCAACCATTTTGCTGTTTACACCATGATAGCTACCTGCCAGCACATCTAACGAGGAGGCATTAGTGCCCAGCACCATTATACTGCTAAAATCAGTTTGTTTTAGCGGCAGCAGGTTGTTTTTGTTTTTAAGCAGTACCATGCTTTGTTGTGCAGCTTTTCGGGTTAAAGCTATATGACCTGCGTTATTTATACTATCGGCACCGTAGGAAAAGTATGGACTGTTCTTTGGATCGTCAAAAAAACCCAATTTGAACTCTGTTTTTAATACAGGTGCCAGAGCTTTGTTCAAATCTGCTTCGGTAATCAAACCCCGTTTAATGGCGGTTACTACATCATTCTGCAAAATAGAGGAACAGTCCAAACTAATGCCGGCCTTTATAGCAGCGGCTGCAGTTTCAACACCGCTCTTTAATACTTTGTGGCGTAAAAATACGTCGTCTAATGCACCACAATCCGTAACCACATGGCCTTTAAAGCGCCATTCTTTCATGAGTATGGCATTCAGGTAGGAACGGCTGGTTGAATTGGGTTCGCCGTTTACCCGGTTGTAGGCCGTCATTACGGATTCAACGTTGTTATCAACCAAAGCTTTGAAGGCGGGTAAGTAAGTTTCTCGCAGGTCTTTTTCATCTACAATGGCGTTAAACTCATCGCGTGTGGCTTCGGGGCCACTATGGGCCACAAAGTGTTTAGCGGTGGCGCTGGTTTTTAAATGCAACGGATCGTTACCCTGCATACCCTTTACATAAGCTACGCCCATGTGTGCGGTCAGGTACGGATCTTCTCCATAAGTTTCCTGCCCGCGACCCCAGCGTGGATCACGGAACATATTAATATTGGGCGACCAAAATGTTAGGCCCATGTATTGCAAATGGCGGTCTTTCTGTACCCCCAGGTTGTACTTTGCGCGGGCTTCGGTAGATATGGTGCTGGCAACTTGATGAACCAAGTCTTCGTTAAATGTAGCGGCCAGTGCAATAGCCTGCGGAAATACGGTCGCTTGCCCGGCCCGGGCAACGCCATGTAAGCCCTCGTTCCACCAGTTGTAGGCCGGTATACCCAAGCGTGGCACTTCCTTGCTGCGGTAACCCATCAGCGAAGCTTTTTCTTCAAGAGTAAGAGTATTGATCAGAGACTGAACACGTTTATCCAAAGGTTGCTGCTCGTCTTTGTAAACCGGTTTACTTTGTGCAAAGCCTGAGTAACTAATAGCAGAAAGCGCAGCAGTAAGAATAGCCCGTTGCCCTGCTTTTTTAATAGATGGAGTAATAGAAGTCATTATAAGTAAAAGTACATTTTAATTCGAATACTGCTGTTTTAAATCGATTGTTTTGCAGAGCTAATGCAATTTTAACTTAAAACCACGCATGTAACAGCAATTCAATAATAAGGCAGAATTTTGATGATACAAAAAAGCCAGTCTGAATTTCAGACTGGCTTAAGTTGCTTCGGGGAGTTTAGTTTACATCCCAGAATATTTTGGTATTGCGGGTGTCTTTACCAGAAACAGCTTGGTAATTAGTACTGTTTCTGGTTTTTTCGCTTGTTGGATAAATTAAGCGAGTAGGAGGGGTTTGGTAACCGGACAAACCTGCGGCTGGGAAGGTAAGCTGCGGATAGTTGGTTCGGCGATATTCAGACCATGCCTCAATTGATTGCAAAAAGCCTAAATGTACCCATTTTTCGGTCCATACTTTCGCCAACTTTTCAGTACTACTACCAGTATAGGCAATAGTGCTGCTAGTAACAAAATCGTTAACAACGGTGCTTGCGGGTGCAGGTAAAACAGTTAGGCCTGTAGTGTTTAAGCTATTTAAGTAATAATAAAATGTTACTGATTGCTTAACTGCAGTTTCATAAGCTGTTTTTGCATCGCCGCCCCAACGCTCAAAAGCTTCCGCTTTTAAGAAGTTAACCTCTGGAGCGGTAATTACTATACCTGGTAATCCGGGGTTTTGAAGAAATGTTGCAGAATCCAATATAGCATAGTCTGGAAAGCTTGCTTCCTGCTCGTTTGACGTAAAAGTGATAGGCATAGCTCTGTATTCTTTGTTAGGAACAAATACGTCTTTTTTGTCAATATTTACAGTTCTGCCGTATTTATCAAACATAACCGGAATCCGTGGGTCATTAGAAGGGAGCATCACTTTATTTAATAAATAATCAGATGCATAATGGCTTGGTAATTCCGTTAGTGCAGAATTTAAAACTTCGATGTTTGTAGTTAATGGTTTTAATAACACATCAGTTGTGGCTGGCGAGTAAGAGCTTCCGCCATCTATCAATGGATATTGTGCACTGTTATTAAGCATGTTTAACACAGCAGTTTTAGCTGTTGCTTCATTAACATTTGAAATGCGCATAAGTAGTCGCAGGCGTAATGAATTGGCATAACGTCTCCATTTATCCACATTGCCACTTAAAAGTATATCATACTTTGCAAATGCAGGGCTTGTAGTTGCTTTACTGAAGTAGGTAGCAGCCGCATCTAAATCTGCGATGAATGAGGTATAAAGCTGAACCTGATCGTCAAACTTTGGATTCTTAATAATGTTGTTGGTTAACAGACTACCGGTTTCATTGTAGGGAATGTCACCCCACATATCAACCATCTTAGCGGCCTGTTCAATTAAAGCAACTTTAGCTGCCTGCATAAAAAGCTCGTTTGATGTTTGGTCTGCTGTTGAAGCTGAATTATTAACCACTTGCATAGCTCTGTATAATGCCATGCTGCCACTGCCGTTACCACTTGGCGCGTAAAAATCTTCCCAGTAATTTTGGCTATAGCCATCACTTTGCTGGTATGCCGTATTACTGTTAGAAAAGAAAGCGGTTTGGCTATATACGGCTGGTTGTTGCAGTAAAAACGTACGAACGTTCCAATAAGCCGGGCGCACCCGGTTATTGTTTAAAATAGCTGTAAAAAAACCGGGAATATTAGCGTCTGAAGTCTTTTCCGGATTGTTGTATTTCTCTTCGAGTTCTTTCTTGCAACCACTGATCGTTATAGTGACAGTAACCAAGACACTCATTATGATAAAAAGCTTTTTCATCTTATAAGTTGATAAGTTTTTTTAAATTAAAAATTGGCGTTTAGTGAGAAACCAAAGCTACGTGTAGGAGCTGTTGAGCCTACGTCCACGCCTTGTGACCACCATCTTGTACCAAGCGGAGCTTCCGGGTCTACGTTTTCCAACGTTTTCCAGATATAAAATAGGTTACGGCCTATCAAAGAAAATCTCAGGTTATTAAGATGTAATTTGCTGCTAAAGCTTTTAGGTAAGTTATACCCTATAACCATTTCGCGCATTTTGATATAGCTATTGTCATATACAGATCCTTTCTCGCTCCAGGAATCATTGCCCCAGTTAAAGGTGTTCATGTAATAGGTAGCTGCGTCAATTACCTTTGTGTTAGGCTGACCGGTGGTTTGATTTACACCTTGCAGTAACACACCATCATTGTACGTTTTCTTGTTTTCAGTATAAGTTAAGCCACCATGTTCTGCATCACGATATTGTAATGTGTTCTCAAACATACCTGCACCCATCATATACTTAGTTGGTGCTGATACCATCTGCCCGCCTAAGCGATAATCGATAGTGAAATCGAATGAGAAATTTTTATAACTGAATGTGTTTGAAAAACCGCCAATGGCTTTAGGCATAATGTTACCGGCTTTTACATAATTAGCTTTATCCATTACATAAAGTCCGTCGTTATTGATTACATAATTGCCTTTATCATCTTTCAAGCGTGGGTTTACATATATATTGCCCAGTAACTCACCTACGCCTGCAACAATTTTTACAGTTGCCTGCTCAGCTTCGTAAGTTGTTATTTGATCTACTCCAGGTTGTAAGGCGTATACCTTAGTGCGGTTGATTGAAAAGTTAAAACGAGTATCCCAACGGAAACGGCCTTTTATTGGCGTACCATTTAATGCTAACTCTACGCCATGGCTTCCAATTTCACCAACGTTAACAATCTGGCTGGTAGCACCAACCGATGCAGCGGTTTGTAAACCTAAAATTTGGTCTTTAATTCGGTTGTTATAATAGCTAAAGTCAAATCCAAAACGGTTGTCAAACATACGCGCTTCTAAACCAAATTCAGCTTCGTGTTTCATCTCCGGCTTTAGGTTGTTGTTACCGTACTGGCCGCCCATTGTAAGCTGTGGTACAGAACCATTTATGGTTTGCAAAGAACTTTGATTATAAAGAATGTTTGATTCAAAAAGCGGCGGCGCATTACCTACTACGCCATACGAAGCCCGTACCTTACCGTAGCTTAAAAACGTAGGTAGCTGAAAAGCATCTGTAAATACAAAGCTGGTATTCACTGATGGATAAAAGTAAGAGTTGTTTTTTACCGGTAATGAAGAAGCATACTCCTGGCGAGCCGTACCCTCGATAAACCAATAGTTTTTATAACTCATGTTTAAGATACCCAGGAAAGCGTACTTTAATAGTTCTTTTCTACTTGATGTAGTAGAAAGAATACCATATGAGTTATTTAAGCTGAACCAGTTTGCAGATACTAAGCCATTGTTGGTGCTTGACATCTGATCTTTGTAATGCTCGCCCCGGCCTTGATAACCTGCACTTGCTGTAAAATCGAAATCTTTACCTACTTTGTTATTATAGGTTAATAACGCATCTCCGTACAGAATGGAGTAGTTGCCTTTTGACGTTGCATAAGCACCTGTGCTACCTGATGAAGTATTAAAAGCTATAGGGTATTCATTATATTGCTTATTTTCAATGGTTTGTCCTGTAAAGTCATTACCAATTCTACCTCTGAATTTTAAATGGTTTGCTATGCTCCAGTTAATTGTGGCACTTGATAATAACCTGTTTTCGGTTTCATCATAACTGTTGCGTAATTGCTGCCAGAAAAAGTCCATTAGCTGTGTTGGCCTGATGTTATAAATAAATGCTTCACTTGACCTTTCCCGGTTGCCATATGGAACGTATTTATAACCGTCAGATGTGATGGATTTTTGCTTTAGCAAGTCCATATCTTCAGCACGGCTAAAATAGCCACCAAAAGAACCCAAAACCTGGCCTAATTGGTATGGGCGGTTATGGGTTAACGTATTTACGTAATTTACAACAACATCTGTGCTTAGTTTGTCGTTCAGTTTTAGCGTTGTATTTAAGTTAAAGGAGTTACGTTGCTGCTTGCTTCCAGGTTGTGTGCCTTTATAATCCATCCGGTTAGCCGACAAGCGATAATTGACTTTATCAGTTTGATTGGATATTGCAAGGTTGGCTTGAGAGCTATAACCTGTTTCATACACGTCACGGTAGTTATTAGGTTGTGGAGAATACGATCTGATTGATCCATCCCACCATTTTACCTGCTGGCCTTCCATTTTAGGTCCAAACTGTCCATAAGCCCTAAAATATGGACGAAATCCTGACGGAGATGAAGGTTCTGGAATCCAGCCTTCTTCGGTAGCATCATTCTGCAAGTTGGTAGTTTTATCATAACCAGGGCCATATATATTTTGGAATTTAGGCAAGAATGCGACATTCTCTACGGTTCCGCTGTAGTTGAAGTCAACACCTAAGCCACGTGCTTTTGATCCCTTCTTTGTAGTAATTACAATCACACCACTTGCAGCATCTGAACCGTATAGAGCGGTTGCACTGGCACCTTTCAATACAGTTAAGCTTTCAATATCAGCTGGGTTGATATCTAAAATACCATTTCCTCTGATGCGTTGATCATCCCAATAGTTGTTGTTGTTTGCTCCGGCTCCGCCATTTTGGTTATCATTTCTAATCATTACACCATCAACTACATATAACGGTTGCTGATTGTAGTTGATAGAGTTAATGCCACGTATTTGAACGTTTACAGCACCACTTGCACCGCCAGGTGCGGTGGTTACTTTTACACCTGCTGCTTTACCATACAAGGCCGATGCAAAGTTGGTGTTTCCTGCTTGTGTAATCTCTTTCGCTGTTACGGTGCTCACCGCATAACCTAATGCTTTACTCTCACGCTTGATACCTAATGAGGTTACAACTACCGTATTCAGGCTTTTACTTGATGGCGCAAGGCTGATGCTAAGGGTTGTTTTACCCGCAACAGATACTTCTTTAGGTTCATAACCAATATAAGATAAAACCAGCGTACCATTCTCAGGAGCGGTAAGTTTGAATTTACCGTTAATATCGGTAGCAACGCCGGCCGATCCGCCTTTTACCTTAACAGAAACACCAGTTAGTGGCTGGCCGTTTTCGTCCAGTACTGTACCTGATACAGTGATGTCTGCAAAAAGGCTTTTATTTGAAGCTACAGCTTCATAAGCTTTATTGGCCAAAAAGTGCTTTTTACTATTGGTAGCGGCCGCGGCATCAAGCTGCATGGCTATCATGCCGGTTAGCACTAATCCTTTTGTTACGGATAACATGGATAAGTTGCGCTTACTTGTTATACTTTTTGAGTATAAGTTTATTTTCATACGAATGCATTAATTGTGTGAATGTTAAATAAGGATGCATGGAAGTTCTTGATAGCAGGCCGATGCTTATAGACATCAACCCGAAAATTGATTTTGATTTTTAAGTTTTATTCTCTGTTTTCATTTTAATCAGGATTTTAAGGAGTTTGTGTTGCTTTTACTAATCTTATAGATGAGTTTTGTTTTATTTATCTCTTGATATCTATGGATTTTACCTAGTTTGTTGTAAATATGGCACTAAATAAAGCCATTTTTGTTGTAATTGTTAACAAAATGCCTCAAAATTTAAAAGAATTAGCTCTTAACAGCTCGTTTCTTTAAATTTTATATAAATATGATTGATTATTTGGGTTTAAAATGTTCTCCTAAGAAAAATAAAATAAATGTTAAAACCAAAAACTTTTTAAAATTTTAAAAAATGTTTGGGTTTTTCTTTAAAAGGCCCTATATATGTAATTATAAACTCTAAGTGATGTCAGTCAGTCAAGTCTCGTTATTTAACGAGCATTCAAGAATTGTTCAGGCGCTCTATTACAATGAATCCTTATCCAGCACTGATATAAGTGTTTTTATAGGTAAGAGCATACCGCATACTATTAAGGTATTAAATGAATTGGTAAAGGATGGTTGTATAGAGCTGCGGGGGTATGCCAGTTCAAGCGGTGGAAGACGACCGATGAAGTACTCGCTTGTTGCAGATGATCATTTTATTATATCTGTAGCCATGAGTCAGTTCAATATGCGTATTGCCGCATTGGATATGAACAACCGCTTTATCAATGAAGGTACAGAGCATTACTTCGATATTCATCATCTGCAGGCAGATGAATTGATTCATTATATCAATACGTTTATTCAGGAAGCCGGGTTAAATAAAAATAATGTATTGGGGGTAGGCATTACAATGCCTGGATTCATTGATCCTGATAAAGGTATTAATTATTCATTCTTAGAAATACCAAATCAGAGTTTGGTTGAGTACATGCAGCAGAATATAGGCTTGCCTGTATTTATTGAGAACGACTCTACAGCCATTGCCCTAGGCGAACAAAAGTTTGGCGTAGCCCGGCAGCAAAATGATGCCTTGATTGTAAACTTAGGGTGGGGTATAGGTCTCGGAATGATTGTAGATGGGAAAATATTCAGAGGTCATAGCGGTTTGGCCGGCGAGTTTAGCCATATCCCCATAGTAAAGAATGGTAAGCTTTGTTTGTGCGGCAAGCACGGATGCCTGGAAACCGAATCTTCGCTGATTGCAATTGCCGCAAAAGCGAATGCCGAGATTGAACAGGGCCAGACAAGCAGCTTGGTTAAATATGAGCAGATTGATGCTGATGCGATAATTAAAGAAGCCATAAAAGGTGATACCTTATCTGTAAAGCTGATTTCGGAAGCGGCTTATACTGTAGGGCAAGGTATTGCCATTCTAATTCATATTTTAAACCCCGCTGTTATTGTATTAAGCGGTAAAGCAAGTGTAGTGGGCAGGTTATGGCTTTCGCCCATTCAACAGGCTATTAACGAACATTGTATTCCACGCCTGGCGCATGGAACAGAATTGCTGATATCTGATTTAAACGATAAAGCGCAACTTATAGGTGGTGCGGTACTGGTAGTGGAAAACATAGGAGAACCTCTAAGTAAAAAACTAAATGAACTGAAAAAGGAAGTATCCATATAATATATATAACGCATGACCTGTAAATTTTATAGCTGGTGTAAACCGCTGCTTTTAGCCTCTGCATTATTAGGAACCGTAAACGTTGAGGCTCAGGTTCACGAAATATCTAAAAATTACCAGGCGCCAACCGACCCTGCGGTGCAGAAAAAACTGGCTGATTGGCAGGATCTGAAATTTGGTCTTTTTATGCACTGGGGTACTTATAGCCAGTGGGGCGTGGTTGAAAGCTGGAGCATTTGCCCCGAAGATGAGGGTTGGACACAGCGAAAAGGCCCATACAGCGCCGATTATAACCAGTACAAACAGGCTTACGAAAACCTGCAGAAAAGCTTTAATCCGCAAAAGTTCAATCCCGAAAAATGGGTTAAGGCAGCCAAAGATGCAGGTATGAAGTATATGATCTTCACAACCAAGCATCACGATGGTTTTGCCATGTTTGATACCAAGCAAAGCGACTATAAAATTACCGATCCGAAATCGCCGTTCTCATCAAACCCGAGAGCGAACGTTACTGAAGAGATTTTTAACGCCTTCCGTAAAGATAACTTTATGATAGGTGCTTATTTTTCAAAGCCCGACTGGCACTCGCCTGATTATTGGTGGCCTTACTTCCCGCCAAAAAATCGGAATGTAAATTATGATCCGGCCAAGTATCCCGAAAAATGGAATCAGTTTAAAAACTTTACTTACAAGCAGATTCAGGAGCTGATGACCGGCTATGGAAGTGTAGATATTTTATGGTTGGATGGTGGCTGGGTACGCCCCAAAGCTACCATTGATACGGCTATTGACTGGCAGCGCGGCATCAAATTCAACCAGGATATTGATATGCCTAAAATAGCTACAATGGCAAGGCAGCACCAGCCGGGGTTAATTGTGGTTGACCGTACAGTGCCCGGTCAGTATGAAAACTATACCACCCCTGAGCAACAAGTGCCCGACAAGCCTTTGAGCTATCCTTGGGAAAGCTGTATTACCATGGGCAATTCCTGGAGCTACGTACCTGGCGATCATTATAAATCAACGTATGATATTGTGCAGTTACTGATCAAAATCGTATCCCGGGGCGGTAATCTATTGATGAATATCGGCCCCGGCCCGGATGGTGACTGGGATCCCGAAGCGTATAAGCGCCTGGAAGGCATTGGCCGGTGGATAAAAATTAACGGAGAAGGCATTTATAACTCTCGGGCAATTGCACCTTATTCGGACAATAATATATACTATACGCAGTCTAAAAGTAAAGCAGCCGTTTATGCTTTTGTGTTGGGCAATAATAGCACAGTGAACTTACCATCGTCGCTATCTATAAAATTGCCTAATACAAAAGGTATAAAAAAAGTTAGCTTGCTGGGCGCAGGGCAGTCCATTAAATGGCAAAAAACAACTGATGGCATTACGGTCAATGTACCTGCTGCTTTGCAACAGAACAGCGGTTTAACCGAGGCGGCTGTATTTAAGGTGTCTTATAAATAGCAACAACTTATTGATAAGTACATAACTGAAAACTAAATTTAGGCCGTTTTGCAACGAATAACAACATATACCTCTTTCTTGAAAAATAACCTGCTCAAAAAAACAGCAGTGCTTTTGCTAAGCTCCGGTTTCGGTTTGCTGGCACATGCTCAAACTAAAGTAGAATTAAACGCCGGCTGGAAATGCGCCTCCATTAGTGACATAAAAGCCAATGGTGAAACTATTTCATCACCAGCCTATTCATTAAGCAATTGGCAACCGGCCGTGGTTCCCGGTACGGTTCTAACTACTTTATTGGCAAACCATAAAGTACCCGATCCTTTTTACGGAATGAATAATCAGCGTATCAAGGATATTTATTTTACCGGGCGCGACTATTACACCTATTGGTTTGTAGATGACTTTAAATCACCCCAGGCAGGTAATGACGGGCAGGTGTATTTAAATTTTCGTGGCGTTAACTATAGCTGCAATATTTATTTGAATGGGCATAAACTTAATGCCCAAACTCATCAGGGTATGTTTTTGCGCCAGTCGTATAACATTACTTCGCTGTTAAATAAAAATGGTAACAACCGGCTTGCGGTTATTGTATATCCGCCCGACCCGGTGGGTAACCCGAACGGCGGTCAGGGAGGTGACGGGCGCATTGCCAAAAATGTAGGCATACAGTACACCGCAGGGTGGGACTGGATACAGCCCATGCGCGACCGTAATACCGGCATCTGGGATAAAGTTACCATCGAAACAACAGGCAGTGTAAATATCCTGAATCCGCATGTTGTTACACAGGTTCCGGGTGTACGTAAGCCGGAGGGGCAGCAGCAACCGGCTGTCATTAAAGCCTCGGCCGAATTACAGAATGCCTTAAATAAATCTGTAAGTGGTACCCTTGTGTTTACCATCAACGGAACAAAGGTTACTCAGAAAGTTGTATTACAACCCAAATCAACAACGCAGGTTAATCTTGCCGACCTGATGCTTAAAAACCCTAAGCTTTGGTGGCCCAACGGTTATGGCGAGCATTATTTGTATCCGGCACAAATGCAGTTCATTACCGCTGCTAATCAAGTGTCAGATCAGGAGAAGCTTAATGTGGGCGTTCGTGAAATTCAAACCAGTTGGAACAGCTGGACGCGTAGCCGCCAGATTGCAGTAAACGGCCAGAAAGTATTTATAAAAGGCGGTAACTGGATTATATCCGACGCCATGCTGCGCTTTTCGGATGCGCGTTACGATGCTGAGGTTCGCTTTCATCGTGATATGAACCTCAACCTGATACGTATATGGGGCGGTGCCCTGGTTGAGCGCCCTGAATTTTATAACGCCTGCGACAAGGACGGCATGCTGGTGTTTCAGGATTTTTGGATCTCGGGTGATGCCAACGGCAGATGGGTTGACCCGTTGAAAGCAGAAGATCAGTGGACAAGGCGTAAATATCCGGATAATCACCAATTGTTTTTGCAGTCGGCAGCCGATCAGATCAAACTGGTGCGTAATCACCCGTCGTTAGCTATGTGGTGTGGCGGTAACGAGATTACCCCGCCCGAAGATATTTTGTTACCCCTGCGCGATTCGATCATGCCTAAGCTTGATGGTACTCGCTGGTTTGTCGATTTTTCAAACTCCGACGAGATGTCGCTCAATACCCTGGGTGGTAACGGCGATGGCCCTTACGGGATTCAACAGCTGTCTACATTTTGGGAAACACGCACTTTCCCGTTCAATTCAGAAATTGGTTCGGTAGGCGTGGGTGATTATGAATCGTTGAAGCGTTTTATTCCGGAACAAAACCTGGTAGCGCCCCAATATTCGGTATCATCCAAAAAATCGCAGGTTGATTCTGTTTGGGATTATCATAAATACATCGGCTACGATGGCGCTATAGAGACTTACGGCAAACCTAAAAATGCAGAAGATTTTGCTAATAAAGCACAGCTGGTCAACTACGATCAATATCGTGCCTTGATGGAAGGTTTCAGTTCGCATATGTGGGATTGGTATACCGGCGTAATGATTTGGAAAACGCAAAACCCGTGGACAGCCCTGCGCGGACAGATGTACGATTATTACCTGGATCCGAATGCCTGTTTATACGGATTGCACAGCGGCAGCGAACCATTGCATGCTATGTACAACCCGGTTTCGGGGATGGTTTCCATCGTTAATAACACGTTTAGTACCCGCCGTGATTTAATGCTGGTAGTTAAAGCTGTTAATATGAAAGGGAAAGACAGCTTGCTTACGCAGGTGTTTGTGGAAGCGCAACCATCTTCAAGCAAAGCTTATCTGCCCATCAAAACCACAATTGATCAGCTAAGCAAAAATGAAGGTACTTTCCTGTCGCTGCAACTGCTGGACATTAATAAAAATATAGTGAACGATAACTTATACTGGCTGCCCGATGCCGAAGGCAATTACTCAGGCCTTAAACGTATGGATGCATCACAGGTTAAAGTACAAAGTAAAAGAATAAGTAAAGGTAAGGTAGAAGTTACCTTAACCAACCCGGGTAAAGCGCCTGTAGCATTCTTCAACCGGATTTCATTGGTTGACGCCGCCACGCATAAGCGGGTGTTGCCAGTATTTTATAGCGATAATTATATCTCTGTACTACCAGGTGCACAGAAAAAGGTAGTGTTGGATTACAACCCGGGCAATGCCGCGCAAAAGGTTTTAGTAGCCGTAAGCGGATGGAACATGCAAGAACAATTTCTGGAAATAACTGAATAATAATATAGCATTCAACTAACTCGAAATACATATGCCAAGATTAAATTTATTGGAAGAAACGCGTTATGAAAAGCTGCCGGTAAGTATTTATGATAATGCCGCCGAAGCCAGCATTTCGGTAGCACACCGCATAGCCGACCTGATTAAAAGCAAGCAGGCTAAAGGCGAGCGTACGGTACTGGGCCTTGCAACCGGTGTAACCCCAATCAGGGTTTATGCTGAGCTGGTGCGCATGCACCGCGAGGAAGGGCTGAGCTTTCGTGACGTAGTTACCTTTAATCTGGATGAGTACTATCCAATGAAGCCCGACGCTGCACAAAGCTATGTAACCTTTATGCAGGAAAATCTTTTCAAACACATTGATATTGATCAGAACAATGTGCACATTCCGGACGGTACTTTGCCGCAGGAAGAGATTGCCGCTTTCTGTCTGGAATACGAGCGTAAAATTACCAGCTTCGGCGGTCTGGATCTGCAAATTTTGGGTATTGGTCGTACCGGTCACATTGGTTTCAATGAGCCCGGTTCGGCCCCAAACTCAGGTACCCGTTTGGTTACCTTAGATGACCTAACCCGTAGTGATGCCGCACGCGATTTTGGCGGTAAAGAAAATGTACCAACTAAGGCTATTACCATGGGTATTGGTACCATTTTCAAAGCCCGCGAAATTATTTTGATGGCCTGGAGCCAAAAGAAAGCGCCAATTATCAAAAAAGCGGTTGAAGGCGAAATTTCGGGCGATGTACCTGCCACTTACCTGCAATTGTCAGATAATGTGGAGTTTGTGATTGATCGTGATGCTTCATTGGAATTAACCCGCTTTGATACCCCTTGGCTGGTAAAAGACTGCCAATGGGATGAGCAAACCATTAAGAAAGCTGTTACCTGGCTGGCCAAAACGTTAGATAAACCCATCCTTAAACTCACTGAGGAGGATTACAATACGCACGGTATGGCACAGCTGGCCACCGAAAAAGGGCCGGTTTACAATATCAATATTCATATATTCAACAAGTTACAGCATACCATTACCGGTTGGCCGGGTGGTAAGCCCAACGCCGATGATTCACAGCGGCCAGAAAGGGCAGAGCCGGCCAAAAAGCGCTCTATCATCTTTTCACCGCATCCTGATGATGATGTGATTTCGATGGGTGGTACCTTCATCCGCCTGGCCGATCAGGGTCATGAGGTGCACGTGGCCTATCAAACATCAGGCAACACCGCTGTATGGGATGATGATGCCCTGCGCTTTATTGAGTTTGCGATTGATTTTAACCGCTCACAAAACCTGAATACCACAGAGTTAGAAACGCTGTACAGCAACATGCGCAGCTTTATTAAGGATAAGCAGCCTAACCAAAAAGATACGCAAGAACTATTAACTGTAAAAGGTCAGATCCGTAAAGGCGAGGCTATTGCGGGTGCCCGTTTTGCCGGCTTACCGGATGAGTGCATCCATTTTATGGATTTGCCTTTCTACGATAAATCCAAAACGCAAAAGAACGTAAGCTACGAGGAAGATATACTGGAAACCATGGAGCTGTTGCGTTCGGTAATGCCGCACCAGATATTTGCAGCAGGTGATTTTGCCGATCCGCATGGTACGCACAAAGTATGTTTTGATATTGTGTTGCAGGCAATGCAACGCCTTAAAGAAACCGACGAGTGGGTGAAGGACTGCTGGCTGTGGCTGTACCGCGGTGCATGGCACGAGTTTGAAATCCATGAAATTGAGATGGCCGTTCCGCTTTCACCGCAGGAGGTTTTGAGAAAACGCTACGCCATCTTCAAGCACCAGTCGCAAAAAGATGTGCCGGTGTTTCCGGGCGATGATGCAAGGGAGTTCTGGGTACGTGCAGAAGATCGTACCAAAGAAACCGCGCGCTGCTACGACCAGCTGGGCCTTGCAGAGTATGAAGCTATCGAAGCTTTCGTTCGTTACCGATTTTAATACCTATTCAGGCGTATAATTGAGTTAATTATCCCGCTCCTGATGATAGGGCGGGATAGTTAGTTTAATAAGCGCTTAACCTAATATACTACCCCATGAAGAGAAGTGTTTTTTTACAACAAGCCGGTTTACTAACCGCCGGTTTATTTGTTAATAAAAGTGTATTTGCCGCCCTGGCCGATGAACGTGTAAGCCATCGCCCGGCCTTGGGCAAGCGCAACTTTACCAGCCAGGCCATTGAGGATGCGATTAAACAATTTAAGGCCAAAGTAAGCAACAAGGAGCTTACCTGGATGTTCGAAAACTGTTTCCCGAATACTTTAGATACCACAGTTTTTTACGCAATAAATAATGGCAAGCCGGATACCTATGTAATCACAGGCGATATTGATGCCATGTGGTTGCGTGATAGTTCGGCTCAGGTTTGGCCGTACCTTGCATTCATCAAAAAAGACAAAAAGCTGCAGCAAATGGTAGCCGGTTTAATTAACCGGCAGATGCAATGCGTATTATTGGATCCATACGCCAATGCATTTTATAAAGATGCCAGCCAGGTAAGCGAGTGGAAAACCGATCTTACAGACATGAAACCCGGTATTCACGAACGTAAATGGGAGATCGATTCGTTGTGTTACCCCATACGCCTATCATACCATTACTGGAAAAATTCCGGCGATACAAAGCCGTTTGATGCGCAGTGGAAAAATGCGGTCAGAACGATCCTGAATACTTTTAAAGAACAGCAACGTAAAAACGGTAATGGCAGTTATCACTTTCAGCGCGAAACCGCCAAGCCAACTGATACCTTGCCCATGAATGGTTACGGCTTTCCGGTAAAATCAACCGGGATGATCTGTTCCATGTTCCGCCCGAGTGATGATGCTACTATTTATCCCTATCTAATACCATCAAACTTTTTTGCAGTAGTAAGTTTAAAGCAGGCGGCCGAAATGATGCAGGCTCTTAAAGAACCTCAACTGGCTACCGAGCTGCAAAGTTTAGCTACCGAAGTTGAACAGGCCATTCAAAAGCATGGTGTGGTAAACCACCCTTATGCCGGTAAAATTTATGCATTTGAGGTAGATGGCATGGGTAATGCTAATTTTATGGACGATGCCAACATTCCAAGCCTACTGGCGCTGCCTTACCTGGATGCCGTGCCATTAACCGATCCTGTATACCAAAACACGCGTAGGTTCGTGTTGTCCGAATATAATCCGTACTTCTATAAAAGTAACCTGGCCGAAGGCATAGGTGGCCCGCACGTAGGCAAGCCTGATATGATTTGGCCCCTGAGCATTATAGCGCGCGGGCTTACCAGTACCGATGAACAGGAAATAAAGCATTGTATACAAATGCTGCTGGCAACACATGCCGGTACCGGTTTCATGCACGAATCATTCAACAAAAATAATCCGGCTGATTTTACCCGGGCATGGTTTGCCTGGCTAAATACGATTTTTGGCGAGTTCCTGTGGAAAACCTTCCAGCAAAGTCCCAAACTATTAAACAGTTAATCTTTTTAGGTGAAAATTATCAATAGACTTCTTTCGGCGCTTGGAGGTGCGGTATTGCTTAGTGCCGCCATGCCGTCGTTTGCTCAAACTAAACACACGTTTGGCCTGGGCGATTCTACTTTTGTATTGGACGGCAAGCCACTGCAAATGATTTCGGGCGAAATGCACTGTACCCGCGTACCCCGTGAGTACTGGCGCGACCGCATGAAGATGGCTAAAGCGATGGGCCTGAATACCATTGGTACTTACGTGTTCTGGAACGCCCATGAGGCGGTAAAAGGTAAATACGATTTTAGCGGTAATAACGATATTGCTGCATTTGTGAAAATTGCGCAGGAGGAGGGACTATGGGTGGTAATGCGCCCAAGCCCTTATGTTTGTGCCGAGTGGGAGTTTGGCGGTTATCCTTGGTGGCTGCTTAAGGATAGTACCTTAAAGGTTCGCAGCACCGATCCGCGTTTTTTACAGGCCTATACCAACTACATCAACCAACTGGCTAAGCAGTTGGTGCCGTTGCAGGTAACACACGGCGGCAACATTCTCATGATTCAGATCGAGAATGAATACGGCTCTTACAGTGATGATAAAAACTATCTCGACATTAACCGTAAAATATTCCGTAATGCCGGTTTTGATGGTGTGCTGTTTACCTGCGATGGTGCTGACCAGATGCCTAAAGGTTACCTGCCCGGTTACCTGCCGGCTGTAAACGGTTTGGAAGACCCGGTTAAGTTGAAAGAATTAATTAATAAATACCATAACGGTAAAGGGCCGTATTATGTGGCCGAATGGTACCCCGGCTGGTTTGATGACTGGGGTAAAAAACATGCCAACGTGCCAGCAGCGCAGGCTGCTAAAACGTTGGATAACATTCTGGCTGCAGGTATCTCTATTAACATGTATATGTTTCATGGTGGTACCACACGCGGTTTTATGAATGGTGCCAACATGAACAAAAGAGATCCTTATTCGCCGCAGGTGTCCAGCTATGATTATGATGCACCGTTGGATGAAGCGGGTAACGCAACTGAAAAATATTACAAGTTTAGGGAGATTATTGCCAAGCATTTACCTGCCGGGCAGGTACTGCCCCAAGTACCGGCTAAAAAGCCAACCATGGCAATCAGCAATATAAAACTGGATGCTTACGCCGATGTATTTAACAATTTACCTAAACCAACTGAATCTGTAAAGCCTTTGTGCTTTGAGGACCTGGATCAGGCTTATGGTTTTGTGCTGTACCGAGCGCAAATCAAAAACGGCGGGGTGCTGAAGCTAAAAGAACTTCGAGATTATGCTTTGGTGTATGTTAACGGCAAACAAGTTGCCACGCTCGACCGCCGTTTAAAGCAGGATTCGGTTGCCCTTACCAACATCTCCTCCAATGCAACATTGGATATTTGGGTTGAAAACAACGGGCGTATCAATTATGGCCCTTTCCTGGCTGATAACCGACATGGTATTACCCAATCCGTTATGCTTAATAATGCAGAGGTGTTGAGCTGGAAAATGTATCGTTTACCTTTCAATAGTTTAAGCGGTTTTACATTCAAACGTAACGCTAATACCTCGGCAAATCATCCCGGTCTTTTTAAAGGGACATTTACTTTAACACAGGTGGCTGATACGTATTTGGATATGCATGCTTTCGGCAAGGGCTTTGTATTTTTAAATGGTCATAACCTGGGTAAGTACTGGCAGATAGGGCCGCAGCAAACACTTTACGTACCGGCAGGCTGGCTAAAAAAAGGTAGAAATGAAGTGGTGGTTTTTGATGAATTAAAAGCTGATCATCAAAATCTTTCCACTATTGATCTTCCCATATTAGATCAGAATTCTTCAACCAATTAACTGCATCACATTAGATGAAAAAGAAATTAAGCCGTAAAATAGCACTGTTGGGCTCGTTGTTTGTGCTCACCGGTTCAGGTATAGCTTTTGGTCAGGATTTGTCCTCGCGGTTTCCGCTAGTACCGTATCCGCAAAAGCTTACGGCAGGGCAAGGGCTGTTCGTAATTAATTCACAAACAGCTATTATAACACCTGCAAGTAACAAATATAAACAGGAGGCAGGTTTATTAAATGAATTGCTGCACAACAAGCTCATAGTAAAAAGCGGGAGCAAGGCAATAGGCAAAAATAGCATTCAATTTGTTGAAGATGCCACTGTTACAGCCCCTGAAGGTTACCGCCTGCAAATAACGCCGCAGCAGGTAACCATTGCCGCTAAGGATGGCGCAGGCATGATACATGCAGTTGAAACCATCCGCCAGTTATTGCCGGCAGGTGTCGAAAATAAACAACAACAGGTGCCCGGCCAGCTTTCCTTACAGGTAATGACGATTGAAGATGCGCCTAACTATGCATGGCGGGGTATGCACCTGGATGTGTCGCGCCACTTCTTTTCCATTGCCTACTTAAAGAAATTTATCGATTTGCTGGCACTTTATAAATTCAACAAGTTTCACCTGCATTTAACTGATGACCAGGGCTGGCGCATTGAAATTAAAAAGTACCCAAAACTGACTGAAGAAGGGGCGTGGCGTACTTTCAATAATCAGGATTCAGTTTGCATGAAAAAAGCAGTCGATAATCCCGACTTTGTTATAGATCCGCAGCATATCATTCACAAGAATGGTAAAACGCTATACGGCGGTTTTTATACCCAGGCGCAGATGAAAGATGTAGTTGCGTATGCAACGGCCCGCCATATAGACATCATCCCCGAAATTGATATGCCCGGTCACATGATGGCCGCTATAAATTCGTATCCGTATTTGACTTGCAACGGCGAAAATAAATGGGGCGAGTTATTTACTAAGCCTATTTGCCCATGTAACGAAACTACCTTCGAGTTTGCCCAGAATATCTTTGACGAGATTATGGACATCTTTCCGTCCAAGTACATACACATTGGCGGTGATGAGGTTGACCGTACTGACTGGGGTAAATCAGAAGCCTGTAAGGCTTTTATGCAGCGCGAAGGCATCAAAGACCTGGCTGCCCTGCAAAGCTACTTCATCAACCGGATGGAAAAATATTTCAATTCCAAAGGTCGTAAACTGATTGGGTGGGATGAGGTGCTGGAAGGGGGTATCAGTCCGACGGCGTTGGTAATGTACTGGCGCACCTGGGTACCCAAAGCACCGGTTGAGGCTGCCAAGAATGGTAATCAAGTGATCATGTCGCCGGGTAGCCCGTTATATTTTGATACAGCGCCCGACCGTAACTCGATAGACAACGTTTATCATTTTAATCCTATCCCGAAAGGGCTTACCGATACCGAGGCTAAAGGCATTATAGGTGCGCAGGCAAACTTGTGGACCGAATATGTATCCACCGAAAACCGGGCTGATTACATGTACATGCCCCGCATGACGGCACTGGCCGAAAACCTGTGGACACGCGATCATAATTATACTTCTTATCAGCAACGTTTGCTGGCGCAATACCAGCGGTTAGATAACCTGCATGTGAACTACCGTTTGCCCGACCTGGATGGATTGGTAGAACAAAGCGTATTTACCAACAAGGCTGTGCTGGATGTGAAAAAGCCGTTGCCCAACACCACCATTCGCTATACTATGGATGGCACCGTGCCCACTAAAAACTCACCGGAACTTACCGCGCCATTAAGCATCAGTCAATCGGCCTACATCAGGCTGGCTGCCTTCAAAGCCAATGGTACAGCGGGCGATTTGTATAACCTGAATTACACCCGGCAAACGCTAGCCGAGCCGGTTATTAAAACCGGTGTTAAAAACGGGTTGCTGTGCAGCTACTATCCCGGTTCCTACAAAAAATCAACCTTGCTGGCTGATGCCAAACCGCAGGCAACCGTTGCAGTTGATAGCCTGGTTGTACCCAAAGAAGCTACCGCAGCGAGCTTTGGCTTGCGTTACCAAGGCTATTTTGATGTGCCCGAAGATGGTATATACAGTTTTTACCTCACCTGCGATGATGGCGGTATTTTAAAAGTAGCCGGTCGTAATACGGTAGACAATGATGGCTGGCACGGCCCGATTGAAAAAAGCGGACAAGTCGCTTTGAAAAAAGGTTTGCAGCCTATTGAGCTGAACTTTGTGGAAGGTGGCGGTGGTTATACCTTAAAGCTTAAATACAGTAAAAACGGATCGCAGCCGGTTGCCGTACCAGCAAGTTGGCTAAAGCATGATTAAGATGAGGAAGTGGATTGTATTGGCAGCATTAGCAGCCAAAGGTATATGCGGCTATGCGCAAAATGCGCCTGCCCCTTATGGCGCCCTGCCAACCAAAGCGCAACTCAACTGGCACGAAATGGAGATGTACTGTATCATCCATTTCGGGGTAGATACGTATACCAACAAGGAGTGGGGCTTTGGCGACGAAGACCCCAAGCTGGTTGATCCGTTAAACTTCAATGCCGCCCAGATTGTGGGTGCTGCAAAGGCCGGTGGTTTTAAAGGCATAATAGTGGTGGCAAAACATCACGATGGGCTTTGCCTGTGGCCTACCCAAACCACAGCGCACAACATCAGCAAAAGCAACTGGAAAAATGGCAAAGGCGATATGGTGAAAGAGTACCAGCTGGCCTGCCAGAAATTGGGTATGCAGCTGGGGCTTTACTGTTCGCCGTGGGATCGTAACAGTGCTTACTATGGCACACCTGCTTATGTGGATATTTACCGCAAGCAATTAAAAGAGTTATACGGCAACTACGGTAAGCTGTTCATATCCTGGCATGATGGTGCCAATGGGGGCGATGGCTACTACGGCGGCAGTCGTGAAGTACGTAAAATAGACCGTACCACTTATTACGGGTGGGATACCACCTGGACTATTACCCGCGCCCTGCAACCCTCGGCAGTTTTGTTTGGCGACGTTGGTCCCGATGTGCGTTGGGTAGGCAACGAAGAAGGCCACGCCGGTGAAACCAGCTGGGCAACTTATGATCCGCAGGCACCTGATGCAGGCCGGCAACCCGCTAATGGTTACACAAAATACGAATTGGGTGTTGAAGGTACCCGTAACGGTCAGCACTGGATGCCCGCCGAGTGCGACGTATCCCTGCGGCCGGGATGGTTTTACCATGCCAGTCAGAACAGCCAGGTGAAAACACCTTATGAGCTGCTCGATTTGTATTACAAAAGCGTTGGCCGTGGTGCTAATCTGGATTTAGGCTTATCACCCAATCCGCAGGGGCTGCTCAACAATGAGGATGTGACTTCGTTAAAAGAATTTGGACAACTACTAAAACAAACCTTTGCCGTTAACTTAGCCAAAGGGGCAAAGTTAACAGCCAGCAATGTACGTGGCAAAAGTTCTGTGAAATATAGCCCGCAACTTTTGGTTGATAACGACAGGTACTCCTACTGGGCAACTGACGATGGCAAAACAACGCCTCAGTTGGTGCTGAATCTGGCCGGTCAAAAAACATTCAATGTAATTCGCCTGCGCGAAAATATTAAGCTTGGTCAGCGTATAGAGGCATTTACTGTTGATGCCTGGTTTAATGGTAAGTGGGAACAAATTGCATCGGCCACCAGCATCGGCGCCAATCGGTTAATCCGCCTGCCGCGAAATATTACAACTACCAAAGTGCGATTGAACATCAGCCAGTCGCCGGTTTGCATTGCATTGAGTGATTTCGGGTTATATAAAGAGCCGGTACATCTCGAGAAACCCATCGTCGGTCGCAGCCTGCAAGGCGAGGTAAGCATTCAGACTACAGCACCTGTTTCTGCAATTCATTACACGCTCGATGGCAGTACGCCAACCAAAAGCTCGGCCGTTTATAATAAACCGTTCATTCTTCCCAAAGGCGGATTAGTTAAAGCTATAGCTGCAGACGGTAACAAGCAGGGAGAAGTGGCCGCCGTACAATTAGGCCTAAGCAAAGCAACCTGGAAGGCAACAACACTACAAGGCTTAAGCGAAAGAAATAAACCGGCTTACGCCATTGACGATAACCCAAACACCATCTGGAGCACGTTGCAGCCAGATACCGCACAAGCCTTTACACCGGCCGAGCTTACTGTGGATATGGGTAGCAGGCAAATCATAAAAGCCTTTACCTACCTGCCCCGGCAGGATAAAAGAACCGGGGGGCTGGTAGATCAATATCTTATTCAAACCAGCATGGATGGCGAAAAGTGGGAGCTGGCGGTACAAGGCGAATTTTCAAACATTAAAGCCAATCCGGTTGAGCAAGTTGTAACTTTCAAACAACCGGTTACTGCCCGTTACATTCGTTTTAAAGCCCTGCATGTGGTGGCTGGCAACGGTGCAACCGCAGCCGAAATAGGCGTTATTGTAAATTAAACTATTTATCAGAGGCATAGAGTGCCTCTCACAACATTATGCTCAAACGATTTACCATACCTAAAAAGAAACTTTTATATGCTCTTCTGCTCTTAGGCAACCCTGGTTTTGCCCAGCGGGATTTTAAAGGACTTGAACATTTATTTATGCTTCCAAAGAGTTACGTGGTACAGCATACCACCGAAGAATTAAAAATAGACGGTGCCTTAGATGACAATGCCTGGCAGAAAGCAGCGTGGACTACCGATTTTGTGGATATTGAAGGCGCGTTGAAGCCACTACCAACCTATCGCACACAGGTTAAAATGTTATGGAATGACAGTACGCTTTTTATAGCTGCCAAAATGCACGAGCCGCAGGTATGGGCTACGCAGACCAACCATGATGATATTATTTTCAAGGATAACGATTTTGAGGTATTTATCGATCCGGATAATAACACGCATCAGTATTATGAGTTGGAGATTAATGCCATCAACAAGATATTCGACCTTTTCTTGTCCAAGCCTTACCGCAATGGTTCCGATGCTTTGATAGGCTGGGATGTAGCCGGTTTAAAAACGGCAGTACAAGTGCAGGGTACAATCAATAACCCTGCCGATACAGATGAAGGCTGGACTGCCGAGATAGCCATCCCATTAAAAGCGTTGCGTATCGGTTTCCCGTTCATAAAGCCCCAGGAAGGTTCCCTCTGGAGAATTAACTTTTCGAGAGTAGAGTGGCATACCAAAGCGTCAGGCAGCAAAAATATTAAACTAAAGGCTACCGATGGGCGTGATTTGCCGGAGGAGAACTGGGTATGGTCGCCGCAGGGTGTTATTAATATGCATTATCCTGAGCGCTGGGGGTATCTGCAGTTTACCCGTAAGCAAGATGCCGTTTTTAAATTACCCTACGCCGAACAGCAAAAGCGATGGCTGTGGCTGGTGTATTACCGCCAAAAGCAGTACCAGCAAAAACATAACCGTTACGCCGCAACTTTAACAGAATTGGGTATCAATTCATCGCCCTTAATTGATAGTATTAAAAATAAGCTGACGCTTGAGAGTACAAGCCGCCAGTTTATGGCCGATATTAAGGCCGAAGGGCATCCTGCCATCACTATCAACGATGAAGGTTTAATTGTAACTAAAAGCAAAACGCCATGACCAGCAGACGTAAATTTGTTGCAACCAGCTTGCTGGGTTTAGCAGCAACCGCTGTTCCTTTCAGCGGGGAAAGTAAAGATATAACATTGCTAAAAAAGAAGAGCTACAAGCATTGGGTATGGACCAACCCCGACTTGCGAGATACCGACGAACTGTTAGCTGAGCGATACAAACAGTATTATCAGGCCGGTGTACGCGGAATCTTCTTTGAAAACGACAGCGAAAAACATTTCCGTGCGGCCAAAGCACAGGGACTGGAAGCACACCGCTGGATGTGGACCATGAACCGTGGCGAAAAGACGTTGCTGGAAGCACACCCTGAATGGTATGCTATCAACCGCAAAGGCGAATCATGTGCTGATAAGCCGCCTTATGTAAATTATTACCGCTGGCTATGCCCTTCGAAACCGGAAGTACAGGCTTACTTGGAAAGCCAGGTGCATGATATACTGAAGAAAGATTATATTGATGGTATACATCTGGATTACATCCGATTTTGTGATGTTGTTTTACCAGTCAACCTGTGGGATAACTATCATATTGAGCAAACCCGCGAACTGCCCGAGTATGATTATTGCTACTGCGATACCTGCCGAAGTAAGTTCAAAGCCTGGCGGGGAACTGATTTAAGCAGCATACAATACCCGGAGGCCAGCCTATCCTGGCGGTTGTTTAGGTATAATGCAGTGAATAATATAGTGAACAACCTGGCTAAGGTGGCTCATGGGTACAAAAAGCCAATTACGGCTGCGGTGTTCCCTACGCCCGAAATTGCCCGCCGTAACGTGCGGCAGGACTGGACAAACTGGAATCTGGACGGCATATGCCCCATGATATACCACGGATTTTATAAGGAGTCGGTTAGTTGGATAGGCGATGCGGTTACCGAAGGCGTACACTTTTTGAACAGCCGCTTTCCGTTGTATGCCGGTTTATATTTACCTGATTTTAAAAATATGGAGGAGTTTGGAGAGGGGATAAAACAGGCACTACAGCACGGTGCGGCCGGGGTTTCTATATTCGGTAATCCATCGCCCGAGGTGTTGAGTACTTTGAAGTTAGCAAGCGCTGTAAAAATGATTTAGTATGATAAAATACCTACTCGCATTCAGCTTACTATCGGCAGTTGCTTTTGCCCAGCAACCAGGCATTCGCAATAATTATACTACGGAAGCGGGCTTGCCGCGTTTGCAGATAGAAAGGAGCATGGTGTTTAGTCCGCAAACCAATTGGCTCTACTCACATCATCCATCCATTATCAGTTTTAAAGGTAAGCTGATTGCACTATGGTCAAACGGGTTGGTGGGTGAGGATTCGCCGGGGCAGCGGGTGGTGTATGCCGTTTCAACTGATTTTAAGCACTGGTCGGCACCGGCAGTGCTGGCCAATCCGTCCAAAACTAACGATACTTCGAACGTACTCACAGCGGCTGGCTTATACCAATACAAAGGTACTTTGGTAGCTTACTACGGCGAATATACCCATCATCGTACCCAAACAAAACTATGGGCCCGTACTACAACCGATGGCGAACACTGGAGCAATCCGGTAGATTTGCATTTGCCGCTGGTGCCCAACCACGGCCCGCAACGGCTAAAAAGCGGGCGTTTGCTGATTAGCGGTAACTTTTCATTCCCATACACGGATGATCCAACCGGCTTATCTGGCTGGAAAATGAACAGCTTTTATGATGCTGCCCTGTACACGCAGGATAACCCGGCCACCTTTTATGCGCCGGCCGAAAAAAGTGGCTTTCCGCCATTATGTGAAGGTTCGTTTTATCAAACGCCGGATAGTGTGATACACATGTTGCTACGGGTAACCGGCAAAGGGTGGAAGGGCCGGCTCTGGCTTACCGAAAGTCACAACAACGCCCAAAGCTGGTCAAAACCTATTGAAACCTTGTTTAGCGATAACGACAGCAAGTTCCATTTCGGCTACCTACCCAACGGCAAAGCTTACTATGTGGGTATACCCGATACGTTACATCACTATGATCGTAATCCGTTGATTATAAGTACAACAGATGATGGCAAGCTATTCAATCACCATTACGTTATAGCAAATGAGCTTTACCAGCTTAAAAAAGAGGGTTTATGGAAAGGTGGTCAGTACGGCTACCCGCATACCATCATCCATAAGGGCTATATGTACATTATTATTTCCCGGCAAAAAGAATCTGTTGAAGTTTTACGTTTTAAGCTAAAGCAGCTTTTGTAAGTCTGTATTTTATATTTTTATCGAATCAATTATCATGACCTTGAAATCTATACAAAGTAAATTAGCTATGCTGTCGGTAACGGCGGCTTCGGTGGTTGGTTTGTCGTTGCCCAAAACGGGTTACAGCCAGCAGCGCCCGGCGGCAAGCCTTACCAAATATGTAAACCCATTTATTGGTACCGGCTTTCATGGCCACGTATTTATGGGTGCCAATGTGCCTTTTGGGGCGGTACAACTGGGGCCAAGCAACATATCAGAAGGATGGGACTGGTGCTCGGGCTACCATATTTCAGACTCTACCATTGTAGGCTTTCAACACACGCACCTGAGTGGAACCGGTATCGGTGACCTGGGCGATATATCCTTGATGCCAACCACCGGCCCGGTTAAAACTATGAAGGGTAGCCTCAAAAATATGGAGAGCGGCTACGTATCAAAATTCAGCCACCGGGAAGAAGTTGCCCGGCCGGGCTTTTATTCGGTAAAACTGAAAAGGTATGATATCGGCGTACGGCTAACCACAACGCAGCGCGTGGGCTTGCATGAATATACTTTCCCTAAAACTGATCAAGCGCATGTGGTGATTGATTTACAGGAAGGTTTAGGCTGGGATGCACCGGCCAAAACATACCTGCACCAGGTGGATGATCATACCGTAGCCGGATACCGTTTTTCAAAAGGCTGGGCACCCGATCAGCGCATTTATTTTACTGCGGTGTTTTCCAAATCCATCAAAAGCTTTGCCGTGTATGATACCACAGCCGTAAAACCCGGAACGGCTTTAGAAGCTCGAAAAGCAAAAGGGGTAATCAGCTTTGCAACTACTGCAGGTGAAAAGGTATTTGTAAAAGTTGGTATATCGCCGGTAAGCGAAGCCAATGCTATGGGCAATATACAGGCAGAGCTACCGGGCTGGAACTTTGATAGTACTGCTGCTGCCGCTGATGCAGCCTGGAACAAAGAGTTGCAGAAAGTGCAGTTGAAAGCATCTGACGAGACAAAGAAGACGATCTTTTATACAGCAATGTATCATACCATGATCGCCCCATCGGTGTTTAATGATCATAACGGCGATTATTGGGGAACTGATAAGAAAGTACATCTCAACGCTAATTTTACCAATTTAACTACTTTCTCATTGTGGGATACTTACCGGGCTGCACACCCCATGTATACCCTGCTGCAACCGGAGCGTGTGAATGATATGATCAATACCATGCTGGCCGTTTATCAGCAACAGGGCAGCTTGCCTATGTGGCACCTGATGGGTAATGATAATTATTGTATGGTGGGTTATAGCGCTGTACCGGTAATAGCCGATGCAATATTAAAAAGCTACAAAGGCTTTGACCTGAACCTGGCTTACGAAGCCATGAAAAAAACAGCCATGCGCGATACATTAGGTATAAACTATGTAAAACAATTAGGATATATCCCGGCTGATAGCATTGCGCAATCTGTATCTATGGGTATGGAGTATGCGGTTGATGACTGGTGCCTGGCGCAGGTTGCCAAAAAGATGGGCAAGCAAGCAGATTATACTTATTTCAATAAAAGAGGGCAGAACTATAAAAATTATTACGATCCTAAGGCCGGGTTTATGCGCGGACGCCTGTCGGCCAATGCATGGCGTACACCTTACAGCCCGTTCATTTCCATACACGAGCATGGTGACTTTACCGAGGGTAACGGCTGGCAATACACCTGGCTGGTACCGCAGGATGTGGAGGGCTTGATTAAACTTTTGGGTGGCGAAAAGCGCTTCACGCAAAAGCTGGATTCCTTATTTATTGCTGAAGGTGATATGGGTAAGGAAAAGTCACCGGATATTTCTGGTTTGATTGGCCAGTACGCGCATGGTAATGAGCCAAGCCACCACATTACTTACCTTTATGCTTACGCCGGGCAGCCCTGGAAAACTGCTGAAAAGGTACGGTTCATTTTAAATAATTTTTATACCAACAAAACGGATGGTATTATTGGTAATGAAGATGTAGGCCAGATGTCGTCATGGTATGTGTTGTCGGCTTTGGGCTTTTACCCGGTAAATCCGGCCAACGGCAATTATGTATTTGGCAGCCCATTGTTTGATGAGGCGACAATCCAATTGCCTGGAGGTAAAAATATGCGCCTGGTAGCCCGTAATAACAGCGATAAAAATATCTATATTCAGCGTGTTACATTAAACGGTAAAAGCTATACCAAATCATACATCACCCATGCTGATTTAGTAAAGGGTGGAGAACTGGTGTTTGAGATGGGAAGTAAGCCTAACTTGAATTGGGGTAAGTTACAACAAGACCGCCCGTACTCAGCCAAACCGTAATGACATTGATTAATTAACTGAAATAATATCCATCCGCATGAAAAAACTAATTGTACTGTTTACCATAATGATGGCAGCCTGTGTAAGCACTAATGCGCAGCAAAAAGCTGATACTTATGATGCGAAAAATTTGCAGGTGCAGTGGGAATGGTTGCAAAATAATTACCAGGGCAAACAGCAGTTTAAATCGATGCTTACGTTTACCAACAATGGTCAGCAAGCCCTGCCAGCCGGCGGGTGGAAAATATATTTTAACTTTCCGAGGCAGATCGTACCGCAATCAGTTAACGGCCCGGTAAAAATTGAGCATGTAAACGGCGATTTCTTTTGTTTGTCGCCGCTAACAAGCTTTAAAGGGCTAAAGGCAAATGAGTCGGTAAAAGTTGATTTTCTGGCTGGTGCCTGGGCGGTGAACTTTACCGACAGCCCCGACGGTTTTTATTTTGTAGATGATAAACGTCCCGAGGTGCAAACGGTAATTAGCCAGGTAAAACTGGTGCCGCCAACCAAACCGGAACAACTGCAGCGCCTGGCTACCGATAAGGTGCCTATTGCAACACCCGAATTGGTTTATCGCCAAAACGAGCAAATTAAGGATATGCCCGAAAGCTCGCTGCCGCCAATTTTCCCTACACCGGCCAGCTATCAAAAAAACGGACAAGCGTTTAGCTTAACTGCCCATACACAGGTAACAGGCGATGCCGCTTTTGCAAAAGAAACAGCTTATCTAAAAAAAGAACTGGCTGCTATGTTCAAGGCTTCGGCTTCGGGTACTGCGACCCAAACAAGCACTATCAGCTTGCAAAAGGATGCCGATTTACCCGCAGAAGGCTACAAGCTGGAGATAAGCCAAAATAAGATAACTATTCAGGCAAGTACAGGGGCTGGTGCGTTCTATGGAATTCAATCTTTAAAAAGCCTGTTGCCGGCAAAAGCCTGGTCGGGTAGTCTGAAAGCCATAACCGTTGCCGGTGTGTCAGTTACCGATCAGCCACGTTTTGGTTACCGCGGTTTAATGCTGGATGTAGCACGCAACTTTCATAGCAAACAACAGGTGCTAAAGGTTATCGACCTGATGGCATACTACAAACTCAATGCCCTGCATTTTCATTTGGTTGATGATGAAGGCTGGCGTTTGGAGATACCTGCCCTGCCGGAACTAACACAGGTAGGTTCGCAGCGTGGGCACACACAAACCAATACGGATCATTTGCAGCCGGCTTACGGTTCTGGTCCGAGTGTGCGTAACCTCTATGGAAGTGGTTACTATACCAAAGCCGATTATGTAGAGATATTGAAATATGCTACCGAGCGTCATGTTACGGTTATACCTGAAATTGAAACGCCGGGTCATGCCCGTGCAGCTATTAAATCGATGGATGCCCGTTACAATCGCTTGCTTAAAGCCGGGCAAAAGGCTGAGGCAGAAAAATATCTGCTGCGCGATTTGAATGATCGTTCGGCTTACAGTTCGGTGCAACACTGGAACGATAACGTAATGGATGTATCTCTGCCATCAACCTATAACTTTATCAGCACCGTGGCCGATGAAGTAGTTAAGATGTACCGCGAAGCAGGCGCACCTTTGCAAACCATTCACTTTGGTGGCGACGAGGTGCCGGCCGGCGTGTGGGAAAAATCGCCATCGGTACAAAAACTTTACGCCAGCAATGCAAATATTAAAAATGCCGACGACCTGTGGGTTTACTATTATACCAATGTAAATCGCATACTCAAGGAGCGTAACCTGTATGTGTCGGCCTGGGAAGAAGCCGGGATGAAAAAGGTAGCAGAAGGCGCTACTAAAAAACAAGTGCCTAATCCGGATTTCGCCCGCGAAAATATGCACCTGTATGTATGGAACAACGTGATAGGCTGGGGAGCAGAGGATTTGGCTTACCGCTTAGCCAATAACGGTTTCCCGGTAATTTTATCCTGTGTAAGTAACCTGTATTTTGATTTGGCTTATCAGAAAGATTACCTGGAGCCAGGCTTTTACTGGGGTGGCTTTTTAGATGTAGATAAGCCGTTCAAGTTCATTCCGTATAACTATCTAAAAAACGCTAATGAAAATGTTTTAGGCAGTGTAATGCCTGCATCGGCACTTAATAAAAAAGAGGCTTTGACAGAACAGGGCAAAACCAATATTGTAGGAATACAGGCGCAGCTATGGAGCGAAACAGCACGCGGCCCGGCCCGTATGGAATATATGCTGTTACCCAAACTGCTTGGCCTGGCAGAGAGGGCTTGGGCACCTGATCCAGAATGGGCTAGCCAAACTGATAGCGCTCAAAGTAATGCCTTTTATCAAGCCAGCTGGGCTCAGTTCTGCAATGTAATGGGTAAAAAAGAGTTGCCTAAATTGAGTTACATGAATAAGGGCTACCAATACCGTATACCTACCGCTGGTGTTGTGGTTGATGGTGGAATGGTGAAAGCAAATGTACAGTTGCCAGGCTTTACTATCCGTTACACAACTGATGGCAGCGAGCCTACAGCCACAAGCCCCGTATATCATGAACCTTTAAAGACGAATGGTGTGTTGAACTTTAAAGTATTTAATACTGCAGGCAGGGGAGGCCGTACGGTAACAGTTAATAACGGCAATACCTTATAATAACCTTTTAAGTAGAAAGTAGCTATATAAAAGAAGCCGATTCAATTGAGCCGGCTTCTTTTATATATATATGGATTATATAAGCTAATCAGCTTCATTGATTATTTCATGGTTAATCATGGCACCTGCCATACCACCTGCTGCAACCGCGGCAGCAACCGCTCGCATGGGCGTACTATTATCACCTGCCGCATATATGCCGGCAACGGTAGTTCGTTTAACCTCATCTACCTTAAGGTAGCCTTGTTCGTTAAGCTCACAGCCTAATAGTGCCGGTAACTGGCTATGCTGCTCAAACCGCAGGCGTGCATATAAAGCATCAAGCTTTTGCGTAGTACCATCAGCAAATACAATGGCTTTCAAATACCCGTTTTCGTGCTTTAAAGCTTTAATTGGGTGTTCAACAATGCGGATTTTGCGGTTTAAAGTAGCCTGGCGTTTTTCGGCCGATAAAGTAGCCGGTCCGTTAGTGAACAAAGTGATATCCTTGCTCCAGTTACGAATAAATTCACTAAAATCGGCACCAACGTCGCCGTTCATTAATATACCCGTTGCCTGATTGCGGTACTCGTAACCATGGCAGTACGGGCAGTGAATAACCGATTTTCCCCAGCATTTAGTAAAGCCGTCAATGTTAGGCATGATATCTTTAATGCCGGTTGCAAACAGTAGTTTTTTTGCATGGTAGGTTTGGGATTGTTCATCTACCGTAACTTCAAAATGGTTGTTGCTGCCTACAACGTGGCTCACCCATCCTGTCATGAATTTTACGGTTGGATAGGCTAATACTTCGTTTAATGCCACTTCCATGATCTCCGCAGGTTTCCAGCCATCATGAGTTAAAAAATTATGCGAATGCGGTGTTGGCTTGTTGCATGGATTGCCACTATCAATAATCAGCACATTTTTCATGGCCCGGCCCAGGCTCATTCCGGCTGACAAACCCGCGCTGCTGCCGCCAATAATTATAACGTCAAATGTATTTTCCATAACTCTTTAAATGAAAGTTTTAAGGCTGTTGATTAAGATTTAAGTTCGATACCTATACTCCGGCTAAAAGAAAACCAAGCAAACTTTTTGATATCATTGGGAGCAACGTTCCCGGAATTGAAGGCGTTTATAGTAGTGTTTGTCATGCCGCTTAGTAATTCTAAAATCCAGGCCGGTGTAAGCTGATCACTAATTTGCCCCTGCTTTTGTAATTGCATAATAAGTGCAAGCCACTTGTTGGTGATTGTTTCCATGTCCTGCGCGTTGGTGTTATCAGGTACTTGCTGAATACCTTCACGCTGGTATAACTTATTCAGAAAAGCATATTTGCTGCCGCAATCAATAGCGGCATATAGCATGTTTTCTAATTGCTTAAGTGGGTCGGTACTGCTATCGTGGGCGGCAAGAATTGTTACTTTGCATTTGCTCATCATTTCCTGTTTGCAGTTATCTAACAATGCCAGCCGATCCTTGAAATAACGATGCAAGGTACGGCGTGTAACGCCCGCCCTTAAGGCAACAGTTTCTAAGTTTGCTGATAAATCATCATTAAAAACAGCAATAGCCGTGTTAACTATATTTTGCGCTGTAGTTTCCATGACGCAAACATATGTACTATTTCTCAAAAATGGGACATTTTTGTTATGTCTTGACTTTATCGTCACATTTTTGAACTACAGGAGAGAAATCAGTAATGCTGCTTTTTCAATGATTCGATTTATATTCGGCCATCAAACTACCAACTACTATGTTAAACATTAAACAACGCTACGCAACCTTAACGTTAGTTTTCATTACAGCAATTTTCCTTCTCTTCTCCTGCCAGCAACCAGCTAAAAAGAAGAGTAGCATCACCATTACATCTAAAAAAGATTCAAGCGTAAAAACAGTTGTTCAGCAAAATGCAGCTTCGGAAACAAACTCCGCTGATTTTGCCGAGGAAGATGAGTGCCCCAAAGGTGTAGCCGAACCGGTGTTGAGTAAAAAACTATTTCCTGATGCCGTATTTAAATTAGATACCGACCGCAGGAGCGGTATTGAAACCGTTCAGATGAGCAATGGCGATAAATTAACCGTGCAGGGATCGGGGTGTGAGTACTATATGCTTACTTTCCGTTTCGAAACTTCACGTTTCTCTGCCGATACCACCAATTTGCCCTACTGGTTTGACAAGGCCGCTGTGCTGATGCGTGAACTGGACGATAAGAAAGCAATTGATTGTCCGCTTGAGATAGGCACCGGTATACATGCTTTAATCAGCAAAGTTCAAAAAAGCGGATCTTCCAAGGAGAATGGTTTACAATTGGAAGATGAGATCGTTTACATCGGACCCGATCCGCGTCAGTTTGTAAGCGTTAATCGCATACAGCGGTTGAGCGAACAACGCTATGCTGTGGAGGTAATGTTTGGTTATGGGCCCATATAGTATCCGTTAAAAATATTGCTCGTTTAGTGTTACACTTGTTAAACTAAGTGCCCAAACTTCAATCCAATTATCCAGCAAACGCTTATAATGTAATGGATTATGAAGGACTTTTACTACATCTTGGGTGTGGATGCCGATTGCTCCGCTTTTCAGCTAAAGGAGGCTTATGATAAGTTATCTCAAAAGTTTCATCCCGACCATAATCCTGATGATCCATATTTTATTAACCGGTTTCAGGATGTACGCGAGGCCTATGATGTATTGAGTGATCCTGCCAAGCGTTCCCATTATGATAAAAAGCTGAGAGCCGCTGGATTATACCGTACAAGTAAAGGGCAGCGAAAGCGGCGAAGCGTTTCTGGTACAACAATAGTAAATATACTATTTACCATCATGCTGATAGCCATTACAGCTATTTTCGGGTCTTACGTTTTTAAGGCAATCGGCGGTTCAAAAAAAGAAGCTGTCGTAGTTAAGCAAAGCGCCAATCAGCAGGTTGCAACTTTGCCCGCAAAGCACATTAAAAAGAAGCGTCGATACAAAGTAAAGCATAACCAGGTGGTAAATACCGCCAACTTTCACAAACCTGCAAATACGGTGGCCAGGCAAGCTGTTAAAGTTTTGCCGGCTAATGTAACAGAACCTGTGAGCATAAAGCCGCAACCAGTTGTGCCTGCAACCCGGTCAGAAGTTGCTGACTATCTTTATACCACCTACTTAAAAGGAAACGAGACCGGTGTAATCAATATGCGCGATGATAGATATTTTAACGCACAGATTGTTAAGGTGATTCCAACCAGGTCAAAAGTATGGGTGATAGAAGATGACGGCAATTATTATAAAGTACGGTTTGATAATACAGTTGGTTATGTTCCGGCTTGGACAGTTGTGAAATAGCGATCGTAAGAGATTTTTATACTTACATACCGTCTTATTGCGCGTTTGCATCTAATATAGCTTCTATTTTGTCGGTTAGCTCGTGTAAATTATTCTGCTTTTGGTTGGTTAGTAAAATGATGGTTCTGCCTTTAGCAGTGTGGCTACTCAAAATTGCCTGATAATGTAAGGTTGTGCCATCGTGTATATGTGAAATCATTTTGTTGTTATTCATTTCACCGCCTCCCAGTCCACTCTGTTTACCACTTTCAATAGGTATCAGAATTTGCTTAGTGGATACAGGGTTGATAATACAAAAGCGATTAATGCATTCCGACCATTTATAAAAATCATCCAGGTTAAGGCACGTCCATCCGGATATGGGTATAATTAAAGGATCCTGCTTAAAATCATTATTAAAAGCTTTAGCCATTAACGGCTCGCTTTCTGTTGGATCCATTACAGCATGCCTGATGCCGATCGGGCGCACTAGCTTTTCTATTACAAACTGATTAAAGGGTATACCGCTTACCTTTTCAATAATGCGCCTCCGTAAAAAGGTGTTGTTATTGTTATAGGCGTAGCTGCTGCCAGGCTCAAAGTCAAGTTTTTGCAGGGCCTGTAAGTCCTTCCAATTGTCATCATCATTGTGTATGGTTTTCCATTTAATATCTGGCAAGCCGCTGGCATACTGCAAAAGGTTTTTGATGCTGATTCTTGAAGCCCATGCAGGTAATTCAGGGAAATATTTGTCTACTTTATCATCTATGGCCAGCTTTTTCTGTTCTTGCAACATCATAATAGCTACTGCATCAAACTCTTTTGCTATAGAACCGATGAAAAATCGGTGTTTTACCGTCAAGGGTATTTGCTTGGAAGCATCGGCATAGCCTATAGCCGCCTTGTATATAATCTTGCCATGTTCAACAATCAGAGCATTGCCATTGAATAGTCCTGACTTATTAGCCTGTCTCAAACAGGAGTCGATAGCTAAGGCTTGCTTAGTTTGACCCAACGAAAGATGGGAAACGAGCAGCAGTACGCAAAAAGCTGCATAACACTTTTTAAAAATGTGCATAAGGTATTAATTGGTGTTGGTACAAGATACATAAACTTATTAACTAAGCAGGCATAAATTAAACTAAGGCTGTTCTATTATTTAAATCAGCGGAGTCGTCTGTAACCATACAACTGGCCACCTTGTAAGATAACTTGTTATAGAACTATGATAAAAAAGTATAATTTTAAATTGTAGTTTTTTTATCCCTTTGGTAACCAATTATAACCACCTGTTGTAATTTTTAGTAAATTAATTTAAGGTAGCCATTGCACTGCTGGCATAATTATTTTGCCATACAGCAAAAAAAGGTTTATGACAAGTGATATCAGCATTTCAAAAATAATTTTTGGTACCAGCAGCCTGGGTAATTTATATACCGCTTTAGACGATAGTATAAAGCTCGAAATTGTTAAACAGATCATCCAGCATTCGCCGAAGCCGGCTGTTTTTGATTCGGCCGGTAAATATGGTGCGGGCCTGGCCCTCGAATCATTAGGCAAAGCGCTACATGAGTTACAGATCAAACCAGAGGATGTATTAATCAGTAATAAATTGGGTTGGTATCGTACCGAACTTAAAACACCCGAGCCCACTTTTGAACCCGGCGTATGGCGCGATTTGAAATATGATGCTGTGCAAAAAATAAGTTATGAAGGTATATTGGCTTGCTACGAGCAGGGCAACCAACTATTGCATGGTTACAATGCCCAGTTAGTGTCTGTGCATGATCCCGACGAATACCTGGCCGCTGCTGAAAATGAAGCCGAGCGTGAGAAAAGATATCAGGATGTGCTGGATGCATACCGTGCACTTGCTGAATTAAAGCAACAAGGCAGGGTAAAAGCGATTGGCGTTGGGGCTAAAGACTGGACCATCATCCGTAAAATAACTGACGATATACATTTAGATTGGGTGATGATAGCCAACAGCATGACCTTGCACAGCCACCCCAAAGATTTGCTGAAATACATGCAGTCTTTACAAGAACGGGGTATTATGATTATCAATTCGGCAGTGTTTAATGCTGGCTTTTTAATAGGTGGTAACTATTACAACTACAAGGAAATAGACCCCGAAAGTGATCATGACCAAGCTTTGCTAAAGTGGCGCGAAAGGTTTTTTGCTTTGTGCGATAAGCATGCCATTAAACCGGCCGAGGCCTGTGTGCAATTTGGTTTGAGTGCGCCCGGCGTTGTAAGTATTGCATTAAGCACTACCAATGCTGGCCGGGTCAAACAAAATGTAGCTATGGGCCACACCAAAGTGCCCAATACCTTTTGGCAGGATATGAAAGCCGGGGGATTAATGGATAGCAGTTATAACTACGTATAATGTATAAAATTGATTCACATCAGCATTTTTGGCAATTTGACCCGGTGAGAGACAGCTGGATAACAGGTGAGATGTCGGCTATCAGGCGTGATTGCTTACCTGCCGATTTGTGGCCCTTATTGCAGCATCATGATATTCAGGGTTGCATCGCTGTGCAATCCGACCAGTCTGAAAAAGACAATGAATTTTTACTTGGTTTGGCTGCGGATAATGATTTTATAAAGGGCATAGTAGGGTGGGTGGATTTGCAGGCCGCCGATGTAGAGGATCGTTTGATACACTACCGTCAGTTTGAAAAAATAAAAGGTTTCCGGCACGTGCTGCAAGGTGAGCCACAGCGCGATTTGATGCTTACTGATGCTTTTAAGCACGGTATAGGGTTGTTGGGTAAGTATGATTTTACTTACGATGTGCTCATCTTTGCCGATCAGCTCAAATACACAGCCGAGTTGATAGCCCAGTACCCTAACCAGGTCTTTATCATCGATCATATTGCCAAACCAGATATTAAACAGCAACATATTGATGATTGGAAACGCGATATTCAAACCGTAGCGCAGTTTCCAAATGTAAGTTGCAAGGTATCGGGCATGGTTACCGAAGCGGATTGGAATGGATGGAACGAGCGTGATTTTGAACCTTATCTGGATGTTGTGTTCGAAGCATTCGGAACTAATCGTGTGCTTTATGGATCGGACTGGCCGGTGTGCCAGGTGGCAGGCGGCTATGACCGCATGATAGATATTGTAAAAAATTACTCGGCGCAATTATCAGCACATGAGCAAACTTTGTTCTGGGGCGATAATGCCGCGCGCTTATACCAGATAGCTATTGCTTAAAATATGAAATCGTTAGTTTGTACCATACCCGGCAGCTTTGCCTATCAGGAAATGGAAAAGCCTGTACCCGCAAAAGATCATGCCATCATTAAAATAAAGCGTATCGGCGTTTGCGGTACCGACCTGCATGCTTTTAGGGGTACGCAGCCTTATTTCAGTTATCCGCGTATATTAGGCCATGAGCTATCGGGCGAGTTAGTGGAGTTTGACAATGCACCTGGTTTTGAAGTGGGCGAGGCTGTTACCTTTATTCCGTATTTTAATTGCGGTGTTTGTATTGCCTGCCGTTCGGGTAAATCTAACTGCTGCGTAAATATACAGGTATGCGGCGTGCATGCCGATGGCGGTATGGTAGAGTATCTATCCGTACCATCCCGCTTGCTGGTACATGGCGAGGGACTTACGTATGATGAATTGGCGCTTGTTGAGCCGTTGGCCATAGGTGCACACGGCGTACGCCGCGCTGGCATTCAAAGCGGCGAATTTGTGCTGGTTATCGGGGCCGGGCCAATAGGTTTAGGTACAATGGAATTTGCCCGTATTGCCGGGGCCAACGTAATTGCAATGGATGTAAGCAATGACAGACTGGCTTTCTGCCGTGAAAAGCTTAAGGTTACCCATACCATCAACCCTGCCGAAACGGACGCTGCGGAAGCTGTGAGTGCAATTACCAATGGCGACATGGCAACTGTAGTAATTGATGCAACCGGCAACTTAAAAGCTATAGAAGGTGGCATTAATTACCTGGCGCATGGCGGCCGGTACGTGTTAATCGGGTTGCAAAAAGAAGCATTCAGCTTTAGTCACCCGGAGTTTCATAAACGAGAGAGTACGCTGATGAGCAGCCGTAACGCTACCCGCGAAGATTTTGAGCATGTGATTACCAGCATGAAACAAGGCTTGGTTGATCCTAAAACATATATTACCCACCGGGTGAACTTTGACGAGGTAAGCAGCCGGTTCGAAAGCTGGCTCAATCCCGAAAATAAAGTAATTAAGGCCATGATCAGTCATGCTGATTGATAAACAGATTTTGCTGATGAAAGTATTGAAGTGTATTGCCTTTGGATTTATGGTGGTTGCAACCGTTTGTACTGCAAAGGCGCAATCAAAGCAAGTGCTGAGTTTTGACAAGCTGAATAATTACGTGTCTTACTTTAACCGTGCAGATACCGAAACGGTAAAAAACCTGGTACCCAATGAGCTGGCTGCTGAATGGATGTCGAAGAACGTGCCGGTGTTTGAATGTCCCGACACTACCATCGAAAAGACTTATTATTATCGCTGGTGGACATTCCGTAAGCACCTGAAGCAAACGCCCGACGGGTTTGTGTTTACCGAGTTTATTACGCCGGTAAAGCATGCGGGTATTTATAATACGGTAAGCAGCGCACTCGGTCACCACGTTTATGAGGGCCGGTGGTTGCGCAACCCGCAATACATACAACAATATATTTCCTTTTGGCTGTATACCGATGCCAAACAGAAAAAGCCGCACCTGCACGGTTTCAGCAGCTGGGTAGATGATGCGGTTTACAATTACTACCTCGTCAATCTTAATCAATCCTTTGTTCAAAAAGTTATCCCGGCTTTGGATGCCGACTATCGCCTGTGGGAAACCGAACGGCAGTTGCCCGATCATTCTTTTTGGCAATTTGATGTAAAAGATGCAATGGAAGAGTCCATCAGCGGATCGCGCAAGCTCAAAAATGTACGGCCAACTATCAACAGTTATATGTATGGTAATGCTGTAGCTTTAACGCAGATGGCCCGCATTACAGGTAACGATACGCTACAAAAACGCTACGCTACCAAAGCCACAGAACTGAAAAGTATGGTGCAAAAAAGGCTTTGGGATGATACAGCATCCTTCTTTAAAGTGCAGTATCCAGATGGTAAGTTGTGCGACGCACGGGAGGAGCTGGGTTTTATTCCCTGGTATTTTAACCTGCCCGATGATAAAGCAAAGTATGCCGAACAGTGGGATCAGTTAAAAGATGAAAAGGGCTTTAACGCCCCGTGGGGCATCACCACCGCCGAAAGGCGTCACCCGCAGTTCAGAACGCATGGTACCGGGCATGGCTGTGAGTGGGACGGTGCGGTATGGCCTTTTGCCACTTCGCAAACATTAACGGGTTTGGCAAATCTGCTTACCCGGTACAAGCATCAGGACGGTATGTCGGCAACGGTATATTACAACGAGTTACACAAGTATGCCGCATCGCACCAAAGGCGTGGTTTGCCCTACCTGGGCGAGTATCAGGACGAAAAAACGGGCTTCTGGTTAAAGGGCGATAATCCGCGTAGCAGCTACTACAATCATTCTACTTTTTGTGATCTGGTGATCAGCGGCTTGGTTGGCCTGAAACCGCGTGCTGATAATAAACTGGAATTATATCCCCTGATTCCTGACAACCAGTGGGATTGGTTTTGCCTGGATAATATTGCCTATCATGGGCATACGCTTACCATATTGTGGGATAAAGCCGGAACCCGCTATAACCGCGGTAAAGGCTTGCATATTTTTGCCGATGGTAAAGAGATAGCACAGGCTAAAGAACTAAAACATCTTTTCGCTAAATTACCCTAACAAGGGCCTATTGATGGCAAGATGCTACAATAGCATGAAAAAATGTTATAAAGATTGATAGCCTTGTACAAGTAGTTTTGAAACCATATAGTTACCAATTATACAGTTAAACCTTCACGTCATTTCATTGGCTTCGCTTCTTTAAAGATGTATACCTGCATTTACAAAAGCCGGATGAATGATTGAGGTCATGAATAATCTTATATGGCTAAATCTACCAAAGGCTGGCTTATACTGTGCCTGTTGCTTTTATGTATACCTATTGCCCATACATGGGCAAATTCCGTAAACGGAACGCAGGTAAACATTGTACTATCCTCATCAAGCCATGCCCGTATAAAGTATGGTGCCAGCCAACTGGCTGTTGCACTCAAAAAGCGTGGCTATACAGTAAGTATTTCAACCAGGCAGGCGGGTGGTGGTACTAAAAGTTCCATTTTAATAGGTACGTTATCAGACGCCATCATCAAAAGCAGTTTATTAAAAATCCAAAATAATATAACCAAGCAGCCCGGCAAAGAGGGGTTTACCATACAGTCGGCAAAAAACAAAATTGTTATTGCTGGTGCAGATAACTCCGGTGCGTTATATGGCTGCCTGGAACTTATTGACAGTTTGCAGGCTACTGGTAAGTTGCCAACAAATATCAGCGTTACCGATCAGCCCGAAATGGTAATGCGCGGTGCCTGCATTGGTTTGCAAAAGCCCTATTTGTTGCCTGGCCGTGGTACCTATGAGTACCCGTACACGCCCCAAACTTTTCCATGGTTTTATGACAAAGCCTTATGGATCCGTTGCCTGGACTCCCTGGCTCAAAACCGCATGAACTCCCTTTACTTATGGAACGGTCACCCGTTTGCCTCATTGGTTAAAGTAAAAGATTACCCGTACGCGGTTGAGGTGGATGATGCCACCTTCAAAAAAAACGAAGAGATTTACCGCTTTTTAGCTCAGGAGGCTGATAGACGAGGTATCTGGCTGGTTCAGGGGTTCTACAATATCATCGTATCCAAGCCTTTTGCCGAGAAGCATAATCTGGCCACGCAAGATCGCAACCGTCCCATTATTCCGGTAATTGCCGATTACACACGTAAATCCATCGCCGCCTTTGTACAAAAATACCCCAACGTTGGTTTGCTGATTACACTCGGTGAAGCAATGGAAGGGGTGGGGCAGGATGACATTGACTGGTTTACCAAAACTATCATTCCCGGTGTGAAGGATGGCTTAAAAGCATTAGGCCGTACAGATGAGCCGCCTATTGTATTGCGCGGACATGATACCGATGCGCCTACGGTAATGAAACATGCGCTGCCCCTGTACAAAAACTTATATACCGAAGCTAAGTACAATGGCGAAGCATTAACCACCTATACACCACGCGGCCCCTGGGCTGATCTGCATCGCACCTTAAGCCGCATTGGTACCGTCCAGATCGAAAACGTGCACATTCTGGCTAACCTTGAGCCATTTCGTTATGGATCGGCCGATTTTATACAGAAATGTGTGCAGGCTATGCATAATGTGTACGAGGCCAATGGCTTGCACCTGTACCCGCAGGCATCTTACTGGGACTGGCCATACTCGGCAGATAATGCAGGTAAGCGGCTATACCAGTTAGACCGCGATTGGATTTGGTACAAGGAATGGTCGCGCTATGCCTGGAACTGCCACCGCGACCGAAACAGTGAAATCAATTACTGGGGTCAGCAACTTGCAGCACGCTATGGCTGCACTGCACAGCAGGGCAAAGCCATACTGGAAGCTTATGAGCAGGCCGGTGAAATTTCTCCGCAGATATTGCGCAGGGTAGGCATTACCGACGGTAACCGTCAAACCATGACGTTAGGTATGCTGATGAGCCAGTTCGTTAATCCCGAAAAGTTCGGTTTATTCAGTTTGTTGTACAATTCAGAAGCACCCGAGGGAGAGATATTAAGTGAGTATGCCGAAAAAGAATGGAAACACCAGCCTCACGTTGGCGAAACGCCTGTACAAGTAGCCACTGATGTGCCCGTATATGGTAAAAAAGCTGTGGCAGCTATCAATGCTGCTGCACCGGGCGTAACCCGAAACCAGGATGAATTTAACCGCCTTAAAAATGATATGTATTGCTATAATGCTATGGCCAATAGCTATGCAGCTAAGATAAGAGGGGCAGTACATATTCTTCGCTACAAGTATTCAAATGATATTGCGGATTTGGAAAAAGCCGTGCCCGAGATGGAGAGCAGTTTGGCTTACTTTAAGCAGTTGGTTAATCTGACCAAAGATAGCTACCTGTATGCAAATAGTATGCAAACCAAGCAGCGCAAAATACCCATGCGTGGCCACGAAGCTACCATGAAAACATGGGTAGAGCTACTGCCGGTTTACCAACAGGAACTGAACAATTTTAAAAAGAACATCGATTCGCTCAAGTCGCCTGAAGCACGGGCTAAACAGGCGCAGAAAATACACTTTACCAACGCCGATGTAAAAGTAATCAGCGGAGCTGACGGCTTTTACAACTGGAGCGCCGGTGCGCAACCCTTTGCCGACACAGCAGTTGCCATCCAGGACTTTGGCAAAGAACTAACCGGTTTGAAGGGTATAAAGCTTTCTAAAGCCAAGCAGCTAAAAGAAGGCACAACTATTAAATTCAATAACAGTCGCCCGGTAAAGGTATTGGTGGGTTTCTTTAACGAAACTGCACCCCAATACCTACAGCCGCCGCAGCTCGAAACCGATGCAAGCGCTAATGATTTTGGTCAGGCGGATAGTAAGATAGCCAATGCTGTTTTAATGCCAGACTTGCCGCCGGTTAATATACACACCTACACTTTCAAAGCCGGTACCAATACCCTAAGTTTGGGAAAGGGCGCTTGCCTGGTGCTGGGCATCATTGATGACAACCAGTCCGTACCGGTTTATGATGCAGGTTTAAGCACTTCTGGTAATATCAAAGATTTACGTTGGTTATTCAATTAGATTGGTGATGCTCAATTGGTTTAAAAATAGAGTTCAGGGAAGTAGCAGTAGCGCTAAATTGGGTTTAGCCGTTATCGCCCTATTATTTACTTCCTGGCATACGTTGGCACAACATCCAAACCTTAAGCTGTGGTATAACCAGCCCTCGCAAAAGTGGACTGATGCCCTGCCTATTGGCAACGGCCGAATGGGGGCTATGATTTATGGTGGTATTGATACCGAGCGTATTCAGTTTAATGAGCAAACGCTGTGGACTGGTCGTCCGCGTGCCTATCACCGGGAGAGAGCCGCGCAATATCTGCAACCCATCCGGCAATTGCTGTTCCAGGGCAAGCAGAAAGAAGCCGACTCATTGGCCGAAGCTCATTTTATGGGTAAAAAGGATAACGAAGATACTTATAATGCGCAGAAGGTAACCTGGTTTAAACAGGTGCATAATAAAACTGATGCCAAGTCGGCTGATTTTAAAGATGCTAATTGGAAAGCTATCAACCTGCCAACAGAAAAAGGATGGGAAACTACGCCTGGCTTTGAGGGGCTGGACGGGGCCGTATGGTTTCGTAAAAGTTTCAGTTTGCCAGCTTCCTGGATGGGTAAAAGCCTGGTGTTAAGTTTGGGTCGTATCCGTGACATGGATTTTACTTATGTAAACGGCCAACAGGTTGGAACTACCGATGGTACCAATTACCGTAAATATACCATTCCTGCCAAAGGGCTTCATCAGGGCGAAAATTATATTGCCATACAAGTATTCAATTACTGGGATAAAGGCGGTCTGACCAGTGCAGCTAAAGAAATGGTTATTTATCCCGAGGGCGAAAGCCCGGAAAATGGGATTAAGTTAAGTGGCGCATGGAAATACTGGATACAGGACTTTAACCCACCGGCGTACCCACGTTACAATGCCGATTATCAGCCATTTGGTGATGTGTTGCTGCAGTTTTCAAAGCAAGGTACCGTTACCAACTATAAACGCGATCTGGATATTACGAATGCTACCGCCCATGTATCGTACATTGCCAATGGTGTTACTTATACCCGTGAGTATTTTGCAAGCGCAACCGATAAGGTAGTTGCCATGCATTTAACCGCCAGCCAACCCTGTAAAGTTTCACTAACGGCCTTGCTAAGTACACTGCACAAAAATATGTCGGTACGTAAGGTTAATGATCACACACTGGCTCTGTCATTACAGGTACGTAACGGCGTATTAAAAGGCGTTAGTTATCTCACCGTGCAAACTAAAGGCGGTAGTGTAACTACCTCCGCAGACGGAATAACCGTTAACGGTGCTAACGAGGCAACGTTTTATTTAGCAGCGGCTACCAGTTTCAAATCTTATAAAGATGTATCGGGCAATCCCGAAGCGATTTGCAGGCAAGCCATGCAAAATTTGGGAGCGAAGACGTATTCAGGCATCAAAGCTGTTCACGTGGCCGATTATCAGCGGTATTTTAATACCTTTTCTATTAATCTTTTTGAAGGTAAAAACGGCGCATTACCTACCGATCAAAGAATTTTAAAGTTCAACAGCATTGATGATCCGTCGCTAATTACCTTGTATATGCAGTATGCGCGGTATCTGCTTATCTCCTCATCACGGCCGGGTGGCGGCCCTGCCAACCTGCAAGGCTTGTGGAACGATTTACTGACACCGCCCTGGGGGAGTAAATTCACAACAAACATCAATCTGGAGATGAATTACTGGCCTGCCGAAATGCTCAATTTATCGGCATGTAATACACCGTTGTTTAAGGTGATTAATGATTTGCAGCAAACGGGTAGTCTTACGGCGCGTGCTCACTATGGTGCTCCTGGCTGGGTGCTGCATCATAATACCGATGTGTGGCGTGGAACGGCGCCGGTAAACGCGGCTAATCACGGTATTTGGGTAACCGGTGCTGCCTGGTTGTGCCATCATTTGTGGGAGCATTATGAATTTACGCAGGATAAAGAGTTTTTAAAGAACCAGGCTTATCCGGCCATGAAAAGTGCGGCTGCGTTTTTTAACGCTTTTCTGATTACAGATCCAAAAACAGGTTATCTGATCAGCACACCATCCAACTCGCCCGAGCATGGCGGCTTGGTAGCCGGCCCAACTATGGATCACCAGATTATCCGCGACTTGTTCAAGAACTATGTAGCCGCCGCTAAAATTTTAGGGGTTGATGAGGCGTTCAGTCGCACTATACAAACTAAATACAGGCAGATAGCACCAAACCAGATTGGTAAGTTCGGCCAGTTGCAGGAGTGGCTGCAGGATAAGGACGATAGCACGGATACACATCGCCATGTGTCGCATATGTGGGGCGTTTATCCGGGAACGGAGATTGGTTCGAACACACCAGAGCTGATGAAGGCTGCCGAAAAGTCGATGCTGTATCGTGGCGATGAGGGTACGGGCTGGAGCATTGCCTGGAAAGTAAACATTTGGGCCCGTATGCGCCAGGGTGATCATGCCTATCTGATGCTTACCAAGCTACTCTCACCGGCAGACGCTGTACCAAATCATGAAAAAGGCGGTGTATATCATAATTTATTCGATGCACACCCACCGTTTCAAATTGATGGCAACTTTGGCGGTGCCGCTGGTATTGCCGAAATGCTGCTACAAAGCCAGTCCGGCAATTTGGAACTACTGCCTGCACTACCATCAGCCCTGCCAAATGGCGAGGTAAAAGGTATTTGTGCACGGGGAGGCTTTGTGCTGAACTTTAGCTGGAAAGACGGACAGTTACAGCAGGTAGCTATTACCTCAACCGTAGGCAAGGTATGTACAGTTAAGTATAAAGACAAGACCATCAGCATGTTTACACAAAAAGGGCAAACCTACAAACTGAATGCCGATTTGAAACTGATTAAAGGCTAATGAAGGTACTAACCGGAGATATAGATTTTATTAAGCATTATCCCAGCAGGTTGCTGTTTTTGATAATGCTTTTAATGGTTTCTGCCACAGGTTTCGCACAGTTGCGTCAGGATATAGCCTTAAACACCGGCTGGCAATCCGTTGCAGATGACACTAATCCTAATGCATATGCTGGTTTTGAGCAGAATAGTTTTAACGACCGGGCCTGGAATAGCGTAACCGTGCCGCACAACTGGGATACGTACGAGGGGTACCGCAGGCTAAAACATGGCAACCGGCATGGCTATGCCTGGTATCGTAAATCGTTCAATGCTAAATACGCGGGCGCCAATAAGCGTTACTTTTTGTGGTTCGAAGGCGTTAGTTCATATGCCACCGTTTGGCTTAATGGCAAAAAAGTGGGTTACCATGCCGGTGGTCGTACCTCATTCACTTTAGATGTAACCAATGCCATTCGCCTTAATGGTAATAACCTGCTTTGCGTTCGTGCCGATCATCCGGCTAGTATTACAAATCTGCCCTGGGTATGTGGCGGCTGCTCAGACGAAACCGGTTTCTCGGAAGGGTCACAGCCGATGGGTATTTACAGGCCGGTGCATTTGGTGATAACTGATGCAGTGCGGGTTCAACCATTCGGCATACACATCTGGAATGACACCACCGTGTCTGAAAGATCGGCCCAATTGAATCTAGAAACAGAGATCAAAAATTATGGCAGTCAGCCTAAGTCTGTTACTATCATCAACAAACTGTTAGATGCCAAAGGGATAACCGTACAGATTGCTAAGCAAATACAGCAGGTTAAGGCTGGCAGCACTTACATTGCCAAGCAAAACATCAGCCTGAATGGCAATGTGCATTTGTGGTCGCTCGAAAATCCGTACCTCTATACCTTACACACGCAAGTGATGCAAAACGGTAAGGTGATAGATGAGATAAAAACACCTTACGGCATTCGTTGGATAAGCTGGCCCATTGGTCGTAATAACGGCGATAACCGTTTTTACCTGAACGGTAAGCCGGTATTTATAAACGGTATAGGTGAGTATGAGCACCTGATGGGGCGCAGCCATGCGTTTACCAGCCAGGAAATAAAAGCCCGTGTACAACAAACCCGTGCAGCTGGTTTCAATGCTTTCCGTGATGCGCATCAGCCGCATAATTTGGAATATCAAAAGTACTGGGATGAGCAGGGGCTGCTTTGGTGGCCGCAGTTCTCGGCACACATCTGGTGTAATACCCCCGAGTTTAGGGAAAATTATAAAGTGTTGATAGTGGAATGGGTAAAAGAACGGCGTAACAGTCCGTCGGCAGTTTTATGGGGACTTGAGAATGAAAGCAAGTTGCCGGAGGATTTTGCCCGTGAGTGCACCGAACTAATTCGCAAACTGGATCCTACGGCATCCTCACAGCGCAAGGTAACCACCTGTAATGGTGGCAAGGGTACCGATTGGAATGTGCCGCAAAACTGGACCGGCACCTATGGTGGTAACCCGCTCACTTATGCCGAAGATTTGCAAAAGCAGATTCTGATAGGCGAATACGGCGCATGGCGCAGCCTGGAGCTGCATACCGAAGGTCCGTTTACGGCAGTTGGCCCGCTAAGCGAAGACCGCATGACGCAATTGATGGAAACCAAAGTGCGCCTTGCCGAAGCTGCGAAAGATAAAGCAGCAGGGCAATTCCATTGGTTGCTCTACTCTCATGAAAACCCCGGCCGTATACAAGGCGGCGAGGGTTTGCGGGAGTTGGATAGGGTGGGGCCTGTTAATTACAAAGGGTTATTTACCCCATGGGGCCAGCCGCTGGATGTATTTTATATGTTCAGGGCCAATTATGCACCTAAGGATAAAGAACCGATGGTTTACATCGTATCGCACACCTGGCCCAACCGCTGGATTAAGCCCGGTATCAAAGACAGCATCACCGTTTACTCCAACTGTGATGAAGTGGAGTTGTTTAATGATGTGAAAACGATTTCGCTCGGTAAAAAGAAAAAACAGGGCATCGGCACGCACTTTCAGTGGGACGGTGTGAATATTAAGTATAATGTACTTTATGCGGTTGGCTATGTAAACGGTAAAGCCGTTTCACAAGATTACGTTGTATTGAAACACTTGCCAGCAGCGCCGAATGTAGCTCAATTAACCGGCAAGGTAAGCGATTTACTTAAACCGGTAGCCGGATACAATTATATGTACCGGGTAAATTGCGGCGGCCCAGCATATAAAGATACCAACGGTAACTTATGGCAGGCTGATGTTCACCAAACCGCTGCCAACACCTGGGGCTCCCGCTCATGGACGGATGATTATCCCGGTATGCCAGCTTTTTTTGCCAGTCAGCAGCGTACTTTCGATGTGATTAAAGGCACTCAGGATGGCTCGCTGTTCCAAACCTTTAGGTATGGTATGGAAAAGCTGCAATACACTTTCCCGGTGCCTGATGGCGATTATCAGGTGGAGCTATTTTTTACCGAGCCCTGGTATGGAATAGGCGGTGGCCTGAATTGTACAGGCTGGCGGTTGTTTGATGTAACGATCAACAAGCAAACCGTTATTCGTAACCTCGATATATGGAAAGAGACCGGCGTAAATACCGCACTCAAAAAAACGGTAACAGCCCATGTAACTGGTGGGCGTTTGACCATATCGTTTCCGCAGGTTGCGGCTGGCGAGGCCATTATTTCAGCTATTGCCATCAGTACACGTAATCAAAAAGCAATACCGTCTAAAGCAGCAAATGGTATCATCCAAAACCTCAAAGCACCGCAAACATGGTTGCTGAAAAGCTGGCTGGATATTGGTGATAAGCTATTTGCAGATGACCAGAAATCGGTAATCAATCAATTACCATCGGCCTTATATGGGGCCAATTGGATACAAACTACCAGAGGTGCAAAATCTGCTGTGCAGTTTAATATGGGTAATGATGGTAGCGTGTACGTTGCCACAGATAAAAAAGAAATATGGCTGAACGATTATGAAGTAACCGGACTAACTATACAATCCGATGCTGATAATGCCGCCCGATTATCTCTCTACCGCAAAACTTTAAAAAAGGGTGAAACCGTGACATTAGGCACCGGTACCTATATGGTAGCCGTATTGCCCGCAGTAACATTGGAGCCTGCTACCGATCTGCGGCAATCGGTGAGCTATAAGGCCGATCAGGCTGTGGCTCAGGGTAGCGCTGTGCCTGATACCTTAAATAGCAGGCAAGTGCTTCGCTTTACCAATGCGTCAGCCGGTGACGCTATATTTACCATTACGCCCGGTGTGGGCGATTTGTATGCCCTGCGCATTAAGTACTATAATCAAACCGGTAACACATTTACCGGTAAAATGGAACTACAGGCGGCTGATGGCACGGTTATGAAAACTGAAGTCCTGCAATTTAAACCTGTAGCTAAAGGCAAATCAGGTACAATAGCAACAACAACAGGTACCAGCATCAATGCAGGTAACTATCGGCTTATCATTTCAGCCAAAAATGCAGAAGGATTGAGTATATCAGGTGTAGAAATGCAGTGACAGGTATTTGTATTGGAAAATAAAAATGTTTAAAAGTTTTTATATAGTATTGTTTTTATTGCCTTTTCAGGTTTTTGCACAAGACCTGAAAGTAAGTGCATTAAAATGTGAGTACAAAAACAATCCTTTAGGGATAGAATCTGCCGTGCCGCATTTAAGCTGGATATCGGAAAGTACTGGCCGTAATGTGAAGCAAACCGCATATCATATACTCGTTGCCGACGATGCTGCTTTATTGAATAAAAACGCAGGCAATGTTTGGGATTCAAAAAAAGTAAGTTCTGTAGCGTCTATTCAAATAGCTTATCACGGTAAGCCGTTACAAAGCAATAAAACCTATTACTGGAAGTTAAAGGTTTGGGATAACCAAAATCATGTTACTGCATGGAGTACGCCGGCAAAATGGCAAATGGGCCTGCTTACACCAGCCGACTGGAAAAATGCCCGTTGGATAGCCTATGACAAACTGCCTGATACGTCACGCATTGTGCCGTTGCTGCATGGCCGTGGTCCTAAAAAGCTGGGCTTGGCTAACGATGTATTGCCGCTTTTAAGAAAAGACTTTAAGGTAAATAAACCCGTCAAAAAAGCTACTCTTTATATATGTGGTCTTGGCCACTTTGAGTTGAGCATGAACGGTAATAAGGTGGGCGATCACTTTCTGGATCCGGGGTGGACCAACTATGATAAGCAGGCGTTGTATGTGCCTTTTGATGTAACAGCGCATTTAAAGCAGGGCAGTAATACCATCGGTGTAACGCTGGGCAACGGATTTTATTACATCCCGCGCGATAAGCGCTATCGCAAGCTTACCGGCGCTTATGGGTATCCTAAAATGATATGCCGTTTAGTAACTGAGTATAAAGACGGCTCTGTAGATAACGTAGTAAGTGATGCCAGCTGGAAAACGGCACCGGGGCCAATTACGTTTACCAGCATTTACGGCGGCGAAGATTACAATGCTAATATAGAACAAGACGGCTGGAATAAGCCCGGTTTTGATGATACCAAGTGGAAAAGCGCCATGCTGGTAGATGGCTCTCCGCAGCTGAATGCCCAACTGGCCGAACCGTTAAAGATTTTCGAAAGCTTTAGTCCGCAAAAAATTACCCAGGTAGCTCCCGGTAAGTGGGTTTTTGATTTGGGGCAGAATGCATCGGGTATACCGCAAATTACGGTGAAGGGCAAAAAAGGCGATACCGTAAAAATTTATCCGGCCGAACTGATCAATGCCGATGGTTCTGCCAATCAAAAAGGCTCGGGCGGTCCGTATTACTTTGCCTACGTACTTAAAGGTGGCGGTGCCGAAACATGGCAGCCGCGTTTTACCTATTACGGTTTCAGGTACGTACAGTTAGAGGGCGGCGTGCCGCAGGGGAAGGATAACCCGCAAAATTCACCGCTGATTATAGGTGTAAAAGGATTGCATACCCGTAATGCTGCACCGGTTATCGGGAGCTTTGCCTGTTCTAATGAATTGTTCAACAAAACTTATACGCTGATAGACTGGGCCGTGAAAAGCAATATGGCCAGCGTGTTTACAGATTGCCCGCACCGCGAAAAGTTAGGCTGGCTGGAAGAAGCGCATTTGGTAGGCAGTTCCATCCATTACAGTTATGATATTGCCAACTTAAGCCGCAAGTGCATCAGCGATATGCGCGTGGCGCAAACTGCTGAAGGCCTGGTGCCCGAGATAGCACCTGAGTTTACCCAATTTGGCGAACCTTTCCGTGATTCGCCGGAGTGGGGAAGTAATGCCGTAATCTATCCGTGGTACATATACCAATGGTATGGCGATAAGCAATTGCTGGTAGATAGCTACAGTATGATGCAGCGCTACTTGGATTATTTGGCTGGCAAGGCAGATAACCACATCCTTGACCAGGGCTTAGGCGATTGGTATGACATCGGCCCCAAACCACCCGGCTTATCACAAAACACCCCTAAAGGAATTACAGCTACGGCTATTTACTATTATGATTTAAATATAGCCGCCAAGGTAGCAACTGTTTTAGGCAAGCCAGATGATGCTACGCAATACCACAAGCAGGCACAGCAGGTAAAGCAGGCTTTTAATGCGGCTTTCTTTAACATGGCTACTAAGCAATATGGTACCGGCAGCCAAACCGCCAACGCCATGGCTTTATACGCTGGGCTAGTGGAGCTGCAATACAAAGCAGCCGTATTGGTTAACCTGGTTCAGGATATTCGCAACCGCAACAATAGCCTTACCGCTGGCGATATTGGTTATCGGTATCTGCTGCGCGTTTTGGATGATGAGGGTCGGTCGGATGTGATATTTGACATGAACAACCGGTCCGACGTGCCGGGCTATGGTTACCAGCTGGCCAAAGGTGCAACGGCGTTAACCGAATCCTGGCAGGCCTTGGGTGGTGTGTCCAATAACCATTTTATGCTGGGGCATATTATGGAGTGGTTTTTTAGCGGCCTGGCCGGTATTCGTCCGGCTCCTGATGCTGTAGCTTACAATCGTGTTGAGATAAGGCCCGAACCAGTTGGCGATGTTACCCATGCCGAAGCTACTACCCAAACGCCTTACGGTACACTCAGCACTAAATGGAAAATACAGGATGATAGTAGTTTTGATCTTGATGTACAGATTCCTGTTGGTACTATGGCAACGGTTTATCTGCCTGTAAGCCAGTCGGCCAAAATTAAGGAAGCGAACAAGCCGCTTAGTCTGGCTAAAAGTATAAAATACTTAGGTTATAAAAATGGCAAGGCATTAATTCAGGTTGGATCGGGATATTACCATTTCAGCGCACAACAATTATGATAAGACATATGCAAGGAACAAAATATATACACCTGTTACTGGCAGCCCTGCTGTTAGGTGCGAGTGCGCTGGCGCAATCGTCCATAACAACGGTACCCGAAAAGGTGATGCAGGATGTATACCAGAAAATTAAAACGCCTTATAAATACGGACTGGTAATGGTGCCTGCAGATAACAGCAAAAAGCTGGACTGCCCAAGCGTGTTCCGTAAAGGCAACCAATGGATCATGACTTACCTTACCTTTACCGGCAGGGGCTATGAAACCTGGCTGGCGCAAAGCAAAGACTTGTTGCATTGGGAAACCAAAGGGCGTATCCTGTCATTTTCGGATACTACGGATTGGGATAACAATCAAAAGGCAGGGTATGTAGCATTGCAGGATACCAAGTGGGGTGGCAACTATCAGTTAAATAAATTCCAGGATAAATATTGGATGTCGTACTTTGGTGGGCAGCAAAGGGGGTATGAGAAGGGTCTGTTATCTATTGGCATGGCTTATACCCAAAAAGATCCGGCTACGGCGCACGAGTGGCAGCGATTGAATCATCCTGTTTTAATGGCTACCGATAGCAACGTTCGGTGGTGGGAAAATCATACCTTGTATAAAGAAACCGTGATTGAAGACAGAGCCCGGTTAACCGGCTATCCGTTCATAATGTATTATAATGCCAATGGCGACAGTGTGAACAAAAAGCGCGGTGCGGAGCGTATTGGTATGGCCGTATCTAACGATATGGTAAATTGGATACGCTATAAAAAAGATCCGATACTAAATCATCATGTAGGTATAACCGGCGATCCGTATCTGCAAAAAATGGGCGACCTGTGGGTGATGTTTTACTTTGGTGCTTTCTGGAAAGACAGGGGCGGGGCCTTTAACCGTTTTGCCTGCTCATACGACTTGGTAAACTGGACGGAGTGGAACGGCGAAAATTTAGTTGAGCCTTCCGAACCTTATGATAACATGTTTGCGCATAAATCATTCGTGGTTAAATATAAAGGCGTAGTCTACCATTTTTATTGTGCGGTAAACAAAGCCGATCAGCGTGGTATTGCGGTAGCTACCTCTAAAGATTTGGGCAAAAGCTCAGTAAGCTTTGTTGAACCGCCGCCATCTAAAAAGAAGAAATAACGGTGGTGAACCTAGTATTAAAAAGAGTAAAGTATTTCATTATAGAAAAGCAGCTATGCGGTTAAGATATCTTTCAATTATAATTTTCTTTATAACTGTACTTAGTGCGCAGGCACAACAAGTAGGTCGTAAAATTGAAAGCTTTAATGCTGGCTGGCGTTTTTATTTGGGTAACGACACATTGGCCAGTCAGGCTAACTATAATGACAGCCACTGGCGACAACTTAACTTACCGCACGACTGGAGTATCGAAGGCGCCTTTGACGGGAAGAGCACATCTACCCAGGCTGAGGGTGGCTTGCCGACGGGTATTGGCTGGTACCGGAAAACGTTTAATTTACCTGCCTCGGCAAAAGGGCAAAAAGTATTCATTGATTTTGACGGTGTGCACCGTAACAGCGAGGTTTGGATTAACGGGCGCTACCTGGGCAAAAGGCCCAATGGTTATATCTCGTTTCGATATGATTTAACACCTTATCTGAAGTATGGTGCCGCTAAAAATGTAATAGCTGTTAAAGTTGATAATTCCGGGCAACCCAACTCGCGTTGGTATACAGGGTCGGGCATTTATCGGAATGTTTGGCTGGTTACCACCGGCAAAGCCTATTTTACTTATGGCGGCACATTTGTTAGCACACCGAAGGTTGATGCAAAATCAGCAACTATACATGTGCAGACTACCGTTGTGCCGGGAGCTGCAAACTTGAAACTCAAAACACTTGTTTACGATAATCAGCGTAAGCTGGTGGCTTCTCAAATATCAGCGGTACAAAGTTCGGATGATACATTGGTGCGTTTTGCAGAACAAGGTTTGAGTGTGCCTCAACCGAAGTTATGGTCTGTAAATCACCCTGATTTGTATAAAGTTGAGTTGCAGCTATTGTCGGGCGAAAAAGTGTTAGATACTTATATTGTCAATACAGGTATCCGAACTTTTAACTTTGACCCGCAACAAGGGTTCTTATTAAACGGCGAACGCATGAAAATTAAAGGCGTTTGTATGCACCACGATCTGGGCGCGTTGGGTGCAGCGGTTAATGTACGTGCAATGGAGCGCCAGCTGCAAATACTGAAAAATATGGGTTGCAATGCCATCAGAACATCGCATAACCCGCCAGCCCCGGAGTTTTTGGACCTGTGTGATCAAATGGGTTTTTTGGTGATGGATGAGGCTTTTGATATGTGGAAGAAAAAGAAGAGCAAGCACGATTACCACGAATACTGGGATGCCTGGCATCAAATTGATCTAGAAGATCAGGTACGCCGCGACCGCAATCACCCGTCGGTATTTATTTGGAGTATAGGTAACGAGATCCGTGAGCAGTTCGATAGTACCGGTATCACCATAGGACGTGAGTTGGTGAACATAGTGAAAAAGCTGGACCCCACACGCCCGGTTACGTCAGCATTAAGCGAAGCTAATCCGAAAAAGAATTTTGTTTACCAATCAGGCGCTTTAGATCTGGTAGGATTAAATTACCACCAGGAAGTGTATGCTGATTTTCCTAAAAACTATCCCGGCGAAAAGTTTATAGCTGCCGAAACCATGTCGGCATTAGCAACGCGGGGCTTCTACGATCAGCCTGCAGATACTACGCGTTTGTGGCCTGCCAGTTCGAAAGAAAAATATACCAAGGGTAACCCCGAAATGGCGGTTACAGCTTATGATAACGTAGCGGCCTACTGGGGTTCCACGCATGAAGAAACCTGGAAAATTATCAAAAAGCATGATTACCTGTCGGGGCTGTTCGTGTGGACGGGGTTTGATTATATTGGTGAGCCGGTACCCTATGCATGGCCGGCACGCAGTTCCTATTATGGTATAGTTGATCTGGCTGGTTTTCCTAAAGACGCCTATTATATGTACCAAAGCGAATGGACAAACAAAAATGTACTGCATATTTTACCGCACTGGAACTGGCAACCCGGTAAAACGGTAGATGTATGGGCCTATTACAATAATGCGGATGAGGTAGAGCTATACCTGAACGGCAAATCATTAGGTGTTAAAAAGAAAGAGGGCGATAACCTGCACGTAATGTGGCGCGTAAAATATGAACCAGGCACCATCAAAGCTGTATCCCGTAAAAAAGGTAAAACGGTGCTGACGCGCGAAGTACACACCGCTGGCAAACCGGCACGAATTGAACTCGTGGCCGACCGCTCACAGATCAAAGCCGATGGCAAAGACCTCTCCTTTGTAACCGTAAAGGTACTGGATAAAGATGGCAACCTGGTGCCAGATGCGGATAACCTGATTAAATTTGCTGTGAAAGGCGGCCGAATTGCCGGGGTTGATAATGGCTCGCAGGTTAGTATGGAGCCGTTCCAAGCCAATCAGCGCAAGGCTTTTCATGGTATGTGTTTAGCGATTGTACAAGGAAGTGTAAATCCGGGTAAAATTGTATTAACCGCCACTGTGCAAGGATTGCCTGCAACTACAATATCTCTCGTAGCGAAGTAAAATATCATATCAATTTACGAAAGGCTCCTGCATTGTAGGAGCCTTTACGTTTTACAGGTAGCTGTAATGATAAGATACTACACGATCAGGCCAAAATATTATAAATTTAAACCTTTACCATCCGATACATTTGTTTTTCTGTGCATGATGTTATCAAATTATTCTGCAGCCAATTAACCAATTTATTAACCGGATGAAAAACCTGCCAACGCTTGATCTTGCTGTGATTGTTGTGTATCTGGGCGCTATGCTACTGGTGGGCTGGTACTTTTCACGGAAAAATAAAAATGCGGAGCAATTCACTAAAGCTTCGGGACAAATTCCGGGCTGGGCAATTGGTATTTCCATCTACGCTACTTTTTTGAGCAGTAATACGTTTTTAGGTGTACCGGGAAAAACTTTTGGTGGTAACTGGAGCGCTTTTGTGTTCAGTATCAGTATGCCGCTGGCTGCCTGGGTAGCATCAAAATACTTTGTGCCATTTTACCGCAGCACCGGCCAAATATCAGCCTACACGCATCTGGAGCATCGCTTTGGTGCTTGGGCACGTACCTATGCCGTGGTGTGCTTTTTACTCACACAGCTTGCCCGTATGGGTTCTATCTTTTTTGGCGTAGCGCTTACCCTGCAAGCCCTTACCGGCTTTAGCATGAAAATGATCATTATCAGCATGGGTATATGCATCATCATTTACACGGTGCTGGGTGGTATTGAGGCTGTGATATGGACAGAGGTAGGACAGGGGATCGTAAAAACATTAGGCGCTTTTTTAATCATTTATATCATCGTTACAAATGTACCGGGGGGAATAGGCAAGATTACAGCGATTGGCCTGCATGATAGTAAGTTTAGCCTTGGCAGCTTTGCTTTGAGTTTTAAGGAACCTACTTTTTGGGTTGTGCTGTTGTACGGGTTCTTTATTAATCTCAATAATTTTGGTATGGACCAAAATTATGTGCAGCGGTATCATACCGCTTCCTCGTCCCGCCAGGCGGTTAAATCCATCTGGTTGTGTGTAGTACTTTACCTGCCTGCATCGTTGCTGTTTTGTGTTATCGGTTCGGGGTTATATGCCTTTTATCAGGTACACCCCGAATTGACGGAAGCTATACGCCAACAAGCGGCCACAGAGCATTTACCGACGAATGCTACCACTGCTCAGATTGCACAAGCCGCAGCACAGCTTACACCGGCCGATTACGGCGATAAGGTGATGCCAAATTTCATGGTTTCCAAAATACCGGCAGGCTTGGTAGGGTTAATTGTGTCGGCTATACTATCTGCAGCCATGAGTACCATCAGTTCAGGCATGAATGCCTCAGCCACCGTCTTTTCAGTGGATATTTATAAGCGCTACTTTAAACCTGATATGAACGACAAGCAAACTTTATGGCTTTTACATACGGCAACTGTAGTGGCCGGTATAGCCGGACTAATTGCTGGCATCGCCATGATTGGTGTGAAAAGTGTTTTGGATATGTGGTGGCAGCTATCGGGCATATTTGCCGGAGGTATGCTAGGTTTGTTTTTGCTGGGCATGATTAGCCGGCAAACACGTAACCGGGAAGCCATACTGGCTGTGGTAATTGGTATACTGGTCATCTTATGGATGACACTGTCTGACTTGCTACCCCAGGAGTATGCTATGTTGCGCAATCCGCTACATCAAAATATGATTATTGTGGTAGGTACGCTTACCATATTCCTTGCCGGGGTCATTCTCACTAAACTCAGGCAAAAAAATAAATCAGAAGTGCAACTAACTTCAAAAACTGTCTAACCTTAACGGCCAATAAAATCAAATATCTATGACCAGCATCAACCCATCTAAAAAAGGTTTTATTCCTGTAATGCTTACGCCTTTTAAAGATAACGGGCAGATTGACTATGACCAGCTAACCCGCCTTACCGAGTTTTACCTAAATGCAGGTGCCGCAGGTTTGTTTGCCAATTGCTTGTCGAGCGAGATGTTTGAACTGAGTGATGCCGAACGGTTGCAAATCATCAAACACGTTGTAAATGTTGCCCGCGGTACTGTTCCGGTTGTGGCCACGGGTACCTTTGGCGGGCCTGTTGCCACCCAAGCGGAGTTTGTAAAGCAGGTATACTATGAAGGCGTACAGGCGGTAATCGTTATTACCGGCCTGCTGGCCGAACAGCCGGAGACGGACGAGGTGTTCAATGACCGTACGGCACAGCTGCTTGATTTAACGCCTGGAGTGCCGCTGGGATTTTATGAATGTCCGGTGCCTTACAAAAGATTATTATCCCCACAGCAGTTAGCCGGGTTTGTAGCAACCGGCCGTATTATTTACCATAAAGATACCTGCATTGATATTGAGCAGATTAAAGCTAAACTTGCAGGAACACAAAATGCAAATTTTGGCTTGTACGATGCTTATATGGGGCATGCGGTTGAATCATTAAAAGCCGGTTCGGCAGGTTTATCATGCATACAAGGCAATTACTTTCCAGAATTGATTGTATGGTTGTGCGAAAATTATAATAATTCATCACTAACCGAACAAGTTAACCATGTACAGCAATTCTTGATTGAAAACATGGAGGTAATGCACAATGTGTATCCGGTAGTATCGAAGTATTTTCTGCAAAAAAGAGGAGTTGATATTTCCACCTTTACGCGCCGTAACGTAGGTGCGTTTACTTCCGCAATACGTCAGGATGTGGATAAATTATACGACGCTTATACCCGTTTGCAACACCAATATGAAATAGGTACGGTGATCGGATAATTTACGATGATTTTAAAACATTTTAAAATCTTATCACCTTACCCATCACTTTGTGAAGTGCAATAAGTAATCACAAATATCTTGTTTATTGGTGATAGATATGGATCTGCCGCCCTGGAAACCTTAAACTAAGGGCTTATTAAAATCGCATCACTTTGATTTTCTATTGCTAACTTAATTTGCTTGTAACGAAAAAGATGCCTATTGTTGCCGTCGTTATGCTAATATCCTATAATAAAAGGATAAAAAGCTGCAAAAAATGACCTGGACGTTACATGATATTTGTGATACTAACCTGTTTGTCAGGATTAAACCAAATTATAAATAATTAATATCCATACTTTCAAAGCAGCTTTTTATAAGGCGTTCCATGTGCTCTTGTTTGCATAGATATTTAACCAATTAGATAAAAGGCTGTAAGCTGATTATAAACCGGGCATCGATACACATTTATGCTCTTACATTTTGCAAAACGATGTTAAAGAACCAAGGTACTCAGCAAGTATTATTAGTGGCCAGTGGTGATTTGCGTCTCTCGGCCAATCAAACCTGCTGGGAGGTACAGCAAACCATGGAAGCTAAGTTAACAGCTGCCATTGAAAAAGCAGGCCATACATTAAAACGCGCCCATGCTTACAACACGGTTAAACAACATGGATTTATAGATTCCCAAAAAATGGGTATCGAAGTATTTAAAATTATTGATCCGAAGCAACCGCTCATCGTTGCCGAAAGCGTTTGGCAATATACCCATCACGTACTTCCTGGGTTAACCACCCATAAAGGACCGATACTTACCGTTGCCAACTGGGATGGAACCTGGCCTGGCCTGGTAGGTATGCTTAACCTAAATGGCTCGCTGACAAAAGCCGGCGTAAACTACAGCACCTTGTGGAGCGAAGATTTTAGCGACGAATTTTTTACGCAAAAGCTTAATGAGTGGCTGCAGACAGGCAAGATCAGGCACGATCAAAGTCATGTAAAAAGCTTCGATTTAGTAAATATTCCGCTCGAAGATGAATTGACCGGACGGGATTTTGGCCGCCGCTTGAAGCAAAATAAAGCCATTATGGGGGTGTTTGATGAAGGCTGCATGGGTATGTATAACGCCATTGTACCTGATGAGCTTTTACACACAACCGGTATTTTTAAAGAAAGATTAAGCCAGTCGTCGCTATATGCAGCTATGTTGAACGTACAGGATGAAGAAGCTGAAAAAGTATTAACCTGGCTTTTAGAAAAAGGTATGCGTTTTAACTGGGGAACCGACGAGGCTACCGAGCTTACCCGTAACCAAACGCTGCTGCAATGTAAAATGTACATTGCCGCTGTTCGTATAGCACATGATTTTGGGTGCGACACCATCGGTATACAATACCAGCAGGGGTTAAAAGACCTTGTTCCGGCAAGTGATCTGGTTGAAGGTTTGCTAAATAATCAGGACCGCCCGCCGGTGTATTCAGAAACCGGCGAAGAACTGTATGCCGGTCAGGCGTTGCCTCACTTTAATGAGGTTGATGAATGTGCCGGTATTGATGCCTTGGTTACCTATCATTTATGGAAAGAACTCGGCATGCAGGGCGAAACCACGCTGCATGATTTACGCTGGGGGCAGCATTTCAAAGGTGAAGGAATTGACGATTTTGTTTGGCTTTTCCTGATTTCGGGAGCTGCACCGCCTGAGCACTTTATTAATGGTTATGCCGGCGCTGTAAGTGAACGGCAGCCTGCAATGTATTTCAGATTGGGTGGCGGTAGTTTAAAAGGCGTAAGTAAACCCGGCCATATTGTATGGAGCCGTGTTTACGTAATGAATAATGAGTTGCATTGCGATTTAGGAGTAGGCGAGGCTGTGTATTTACCGGAAGCTGAAACTCAACGCCGCTGGGAACTTACCACGCCGCAATGGCCAATTATGCACGCCAGCTTAAAAGGCGTAAACCAAAATCAAATGATGGCCCGCCATAAGGCAAATCACATCCAGGTGGTATATGCTACCGATGCTGCCAAGGCTATGCAAGCTTGCCGTATCAAGGCAGCTGCTTTGGCAGAATTGGGCATCCAGGTGCATTTTTGTGGAGAAGTGAATTTAACAGCAAATAGTGAAAGTGAATTAAAAGAGGAGAAAGCGTATGAAAATGTTATTTAAGTATTGTGCCGCATTATTATTGTTTGCCTGTACTATACCTGCATTTGCCCAGGATGTACAAACGGCCGATAAAAAAGCAGAATATGTAAAAGTAGTAACCGAACGTGCTGCTAAAATTACCGCAACTTTGGGCCTGACGGATGCTGGTAAAGCATCGAAAGTAACAGAGATTATTGCCAGACAATATCAAGACCTAAACGAGGTATACACCGCTCGGGATAATAAGATAAAAGAAATCAAAGAGCGCAATGCAGATAATAAAGAAGATTTGGCAGCAGCTATAAAAGCTACTGAGATGGAAGCAACCTCCAAACTACAGCCATTGCATACACAGTACTTAGCCAGCTTATCACAATATCTTACCGCCGAGCAGGTAGATAAAGTGAAAGACGGCATGACTTACAATGTGCGTAACGTTACATACACTGCTTACAACAGCATGATACCCACACTAACCCAAGAGCAAAAAGCGCAAATTTTAACATGGCTTACCGAGGCCCGCGAGCAATCTATGGATGCTGAATCATCGCAAAAGAAACATGCCTGGTTTGGTAAGTACAAAGGTCGCATCAACAACTACCTGTCTGCCGCAGGTTATGACATGAAGAAGGAAGAAGCCGGCTGGATGGAGCGTATCAAGGCTGAAAAAAACAAGTAAATTTCTATTTAAGAGCCAATGGTAATGTCATAGACCGCTGTTGGCTCTTATTCCTGTTTTATAACTGCTGATTAAACCCACATTTACTCAAACCACCTTACGCTATGGATTAAAGAAAGCCCAAACCTCCGATTAAACCAATACAAAGACCAATTATTGAACCAATAAAATTAAGAGATGAAGAAAATTTACTTTCTTATTTTGCTGTTGCCGTTTTTAACCTACTCGGCATTCGCGCAAAATAGAACCATAACCGGTACCGTAACCAGCGCTGATAAAAACGAGCCGCTGATTGGGGTAACCGTTCAGGTAAAAGGCAGTAGCGTAGGTACCCAAACCGACGTGAACGGAAAGTTCTCTATCAAGGTAACCAACTTACAAAACGTGGTACTGAGTATCCGTTACGTAGGTTTTGCTTTCCAGGAACACTCGCTTAAACCGGGCGAAACCACATTGAATATTAAAATGCAGCCCAGCAATGAAAGCAACTTGAGTGATGTGGTAGTTGTAGGGTATGGCACTCAAAAGAAGGCTCACCTTACCGGTGCTGTAGCAACGGTTAATTTGCAAACGCTACAAGATATTCCGACAACCAATCTGTCATCTGCATTAAGAGGGCAATTGCCAAACGTTACAGTTAGCGGTGGACAAGGCAGGCCAGGTGATGATGCATCCATAAGTATAAGAAATCCAAAATTTGGTACGGGCGTAACATCATCTACTCAGCCTTTGTATATTATAGACGATGCATTCCGTACCGCTGCTGATTTTAATCTTTTAGATCAAACTGAAGTTGAAAGTATTTCTGTTTTAAAAGATGCGGCAGCAGCAATCTATGGTATTCAGGGAGCAAATGGTGTAATTATTGTAAAAACCAAAAGAGGTAAAGCAGGCACACCAAAAGTTAACTACTCAGGTTCCATAGGTTTCTCTGATGCTACCATGTTACCTAATATGATGACGGGTATACAGCAAGCTACTTACCTGAATGATCTATATCAAGCTCAGAATAATTATCAATTAGATGAGTTTGGTATAAATAAAGTCACAGGTGCAAAAATTCCAAATTATTATACACCTGATGAATTAGCTTATTTTGCAGATCCTAATAACAACACAAATTGGCTAAGAAAGGCGTGGCAGGTTTCAACAGTTCAAAGACATGCTGTAGATGTAAGCGGTGGCTCAGATAAGGCTACTTATTTTGCCGGAGCCAGCTATGTGAAGCAAAATTCAAACTTTGAAGGTGTTGACGCGGACAGGTGGACTTTTCGGGCAAGTACAGATGCTCGAGTTGCAAATGGTTTAAAGGTTGGATTATCGGTAAGCGGTGCAGTTAATGAGAACACTAAGTATTTTTTCAAACAAAGTGGTGAAAGCGCAGATGATGATGTTAATACGTTATCAAAAGTACCACAGTGGCAACAGTTTTATATCAACGGTAATCCCGTATTATTAACGCCAACATTTTCTGCAGCTAAGGATAATATCAACTTTTTCGAAATTCAGAAATCAAATAACTATAACCTTTCCAGAACATATGTTTTAAATATAAATGCTAATGTCAAATATGATGTGCCGTTTATCAAGGGCTTAAGTTTGACAGGTACTTATAATAAAAATTACAATAACTTTTTTGGGAAGCAATTTGGTACTTATTTTAACTTTTATCAATACAGCGGGCAAGGAACCAACAGGCATATTCCGGGCGGTGATTTAGTAAATGTTCAAAGAATATCCAATGGTGACCGCATCCGGCTCAATCCAACTTTTGCTAATAATTACCAATTAGATGGTATTATCAATTACAATCGAAAGTTTGGTAAACATGAATTGTCTATACTCGCTTTATATGAACAGTCTGAGTCTTATTCAGAAGGTTTATCTGCATTACAAGATAATATTTATGTAGGCGGGTTAGATAACTTCAACTTTGCTTATGGCAACAAGGAAGTAAATCAGGTCGGTTTACTAAGGGAATATGGCCGTTTAGCTTATGCTACCAGAATTAATTATAACTACGCTAATAAGTATTTACTTGAGTTTGCTTTTAGAGCAGATGCCAATACTAATTTTGCGCCCGGAAAAGAATGGGGATATTTTCCATCTGGCTCATTGGGCTGGATAGTTTCTGAGGAAAGTTTTTTTAAGCGAGGTGTAAAGTTTATTGATTACTTCAAAGTAAGAGGCTCAGTTGGTCTGTTAGGTAATGACAATACCTCTCCATTCCAGTATCAAAGGAATTATAGTTTTGCTATAGGGCATGCGGCTGTTTTTGGTCAACCAACTGGCGACAGAGGAACAACCGTAGAACCCAATATTTTGCTTGCGAATGAAAAGGCACGCTGGGATAATAACTTGAAAACTAACCTTGGTTTTGATTTTCAGTTCTTGAACAATCGTCTGTCAGCAACTATTGATGGGTATTTTGAGCACAGATATAATCTTTTGACTAGTTTAAGTGGATCTGTTCCTTTTTTAATTGGAGCAAGGTTGCCAACCGAGAACTATCTTTCTATCAATACTTTCGGTTATGAGATATCATTGGGTTGGAAGGATAAAATTGGTAAAGATTTTACCTATAACTTTAATCCGTTCTTCTCTTGGTCGGACGCTAAAAACATTATTATTGACCAGCCGCTGGGTTTAAATGGAACTTATTTGGACCTCAATGGTAGGTCTGATGACCCCGGAAAGCTTGGGTACCATTATCTGGGTATGATCCGCACAACGGAGCAGGCTGACGCAATAAAAAATTCAATGGCTGCAGCTGCAGGTATTAAGCCTGAGGATGTACGTATACTGGGTCAAATACCAGCTCCGGGTATGCTGTACTATCAAGACGTTCGTGGGCCCAGAGATGCAAACGGACAGTACGCAGCTCCAGACGGTAAGATCAATGATGAAGATCAGGATTATCTTACCCATAAAGCAAGTAACCACTATAACTTAGGATTAAATTTTGGAGGTTCTTACAAATCATTAAGTCTCAATGTTATTATGGGAATGTCTTTTGGTGGTATTGCAACTGTTGAAAGTGACGCTATGTCCACAGCAACAGCAACCTCCAATCGTCCCGCTTTCTGGTCTGATCACTGGACACCAACCAATCCGGATGCAAAATATCCAAATCCATATTATAGTATGGTGAACAATGTAAGTTCGGAGTTTTGGTTTAGAAGTTCGTTCACCTTTAGAGTATCTAATTTGAACTTATCTTATGCTGTACCATCTAAAATTGCTAATAAATTAGGTGTTGGTAGCATTAGGGCCTACTTTAATGGTACAAACTTGTTTAATTTTTCTAACCCTTTCAGTGAATACCGCGATAATACGACTGCGTACAACCTGTATCCTGCGTTAAAAACCTACTCGTTTGGATTGAATGTCGGATTTTAAATAAGAAAATAATGAAAAATATATATATCAGTTTGTTATTTGTGTTGTTTGGGACTATAATATTATCAAGTTGCAAAAAAGTATTAGATAAGCAGGATTTGAATAAAGCCTCGCCAGAGCTTGTATTTAGTGATTCTATATTGGTAAAGCAGCAGCTTGATTATATCTATAATCAAAATTTACCTACTTGGTTTGGAAATACCGGCGGAAGTTTAGGCTCAACAAATGGCTTGGCAGACGACGGTTATAGCGACAACAAGTATGTGCAGGGCTCATTAACTATTAATGATGTTGTTGATATCGGCAGCACAAATACTTCGGGCAACTACAACAAGCTCCGCATCATCAATACATTTATAGATGGCTTAAAGACTAGTCCATTGCCTAATGATCAAAAAAAGCGCTTCGCTGCACAAGCCATTTTTTTTCGTGCTTTCCGTTATTTTGATTTAGTACGATTGTACGGTGGTGTACCGTTAATACTTACTCCGTTGGAAGGCGTAGGGCCTGACGCAAAGGATGCCGCCAAGCTGCCTCGAAATTCAACGTCGGAATGCATAAAACAAATCGTTGCCGATTTAGATACAGCTATAAAATATTTACCCAAAAAATGGCTTACAGCAGATTATGGGCGTATAACAGCAGGTGGTGCAATGGCATTCAAAGGCAGAGTCCTGTTAACATATGCGAGTCCGCAGTTTTTAAGCGGAGATAATACCGCAACTGACCAATCCCGTTGGCAAACCGCCTATGAAGCCAATACATTAGCCTATAATTATTTAATTAGTGCCGGCTACGGCCTTAATTCTTCATATGATGGCTTGTGGTTTACGGAGGGCTATGCTAATCCTGAAGCGGTAATGATTACGGGATTTAATACATCACAGGGCCAGCAAACCAGTAACAATAATGGTTACGAATCATCAACCAGGCCAGCTTATTTAAGTTCTGGTAACAGCAGTAGCTCAAATCAGCCAACGTGGGATCTTGTTCAGTCCTACCCAATGAAGGATGGCAAAGCTCCGGGTAGCCCGTCATCTAAATATACGTATTCAGTGCAGAACTTTTATAAAAACAGAGATCCCCGGTTTGATAAAACTATTGCTTATAACGGAAGTACTTGGTCCATTAATAACAATCCTAATTATAGGCTGTGGACTTATATTATTGGTACAAAGTCAGTAGAGCCTGTTGGGGCAACCACCACAGGCTTTTATTTACGTAAAGCTATTGATCCGACACTTGCTTTAAATAATGTACCATACGCAGGTGCTGATTGGATTGAAATCAGGTTTGCAGAAGTTGTACTTAACTTAGCGGAGTGTGCCGCGGAAACAGGACGAATGGACGAAGCTTTTGAAAAGCTAAAAACAATTAGACAAAGGGCTGGTATTGAGCCTGGCGACGGAAATTATGGTTTGGATGAGGTTATAAAAGGTGACCGCCTGCAGATGATTAATGCCATCATGTTGGAAAGGCAGATCGAGTTTGCCTTTGAGGGTAAACGTTTTTGGGATTTAAGGAGAAGAAGACTGTTGACTGCATTAAATGGAAAGCAACGATCCGGTATAAAAATATCAGCAACAGCTGATGCGCCAACCAATCTCACAGCATCAGGCTTTCCGGGCCGCGATGCATTGAGTGCAGACGCAGCGTATACCTATTTCACAATTACAGTTGTGCCTTTAGACACAAAATATAAAATAGGTTATCAGCCCGGAATTTATTTTTTTGGTATACCAACAGCTACGATTAATAGTGATCCTGCTATTGTGCAAACCAACACATGGGGCGGAACATTTGACCCATTTAAATAAAGCAGTTAATCATACAATAAAGAAGGGAGGCTGTGGTCTCCCTTTTTTTATTGTATGATTTTAACAATGCTCACTATTGCATATTAAAAAGCTATTAGCATTTGTATCATAGATTAATACTGTTCAAACGATGCCCTAAGCGTCTTTGTAACATGTTTGCTATAGTGCTGGTATTAACTACGATTAAGAGCCCTTTGGTAATATTTTACAACACTATGTTAAGATTATACATAAATGAGCACTAAAGGCATTGCATATTTGGCTTAATAGAATTAGAAAACCTATTATTACCTAAGTTTCTCAGTAACCAATTTATAAACCATATACCTGCATGGTCGTTTTGCCTCATGTGGTATTGGTTTATATGAGCTAAACGTAATTGTAAATCGCTGATAATGAAAAGAACATTCTCCTTGCTGTCGTTATGCATGGTAGCTTTTGCCGTAAAACCGGCGATGGCTCAATACCCACAAATACCGGCTGATATCAAAGCGCAAACCGAGGCCATGATGGCCGAAAATCAACGCAAGTCAGACTCGGCCTGGAAAGTGGCCTTTCCTGTGGTTGATTACGATATGAGACACGGCAAACCCTATATTCCATGGGCTGCCCGTCCGAATGATCTTCCCCAATCGGAACGGTTGGCTTTCCCCGGAGCGGAAGGCGGAGGCGCGCATTCATTTGGTGGCCAGGGCGGCAAAGTATTTGTGGTTACCAGTTTGGAAGATAGCGGTCCGGGTACGCTTCGTTATGCCTGTGAGCAAGGCGGGGCGCGTATTATCGTGTTCAACGTAGCGGGCATTATCCGTCTGAAAACACCGCTGATTATCCGTGCACCGTATGTTACCATCCAAGGTCAATCAGCACCGGGCAGCGGTGTGTGTGTAGCTGGTGAATCAGTTTGGATCAATACGCACGATGTGGTAATCCGCTACATGCGTTTCCGCAGAGGCGAAACCAACGTTGGTCGTCGCGACGATGCATTAGGAGGTAATCCGGTAGGTAATATCATTATCGACCATTGTTCAACCAGTTGGGGATTAGACGAAAATATGTCCATCTACCGCCATATGTTCGATCCGGGCGATGGCAATAAGGAAGAAAAGCACGGTACTGTTAACGTTACGATATCCAACTGTATTTATTCAGAAAGCTTAGATACCTGGAACCACGCTTTTGGCAGTACCACAGGCGGCGAAAACTGCATGCTGGTACGCAACCTTTGGGCTGATAATACAGGTCGTAACCCATCAATCGGCTGGAATGGTATCTACAACTTTGTTAACAACGTTGTATTTAACTGGGTGCATCGCTCTATGGATGGCGGCGATTATACAGCGAAATTCAACATCATCAACAACTACTTCAAACCAGGTCCGGCCACACCAACCAATGAGCCGGTTGGTCACCGTATACTGAAGCCCGAATCTGGCAGGAGCAAGCTAAAAGAAAAAGTATTCGGTATGGCTTACGTGAATGGCAACATCATGGAAGGCAACACAAAAGTTACTGCCGATAACTGGGATGGCGGTGTGCAGGTAGAGGGTGAAGGCGGTAAAGAAATGGCCGATGCTGGTCAGTATAAAGATTACATGAAATGGAATAAGCCTTTTCCAATGCCTTCGGTTAGGATATTACCGGCACAACAGGCCAAAACTTTTGTAATTGCTAACGTTGGTGCAACCTTGCCGCTTAGGGATGAGGTGGATACACGTATCATTAAGCAGGTGGCTACCGGTAAAATTGATTATAAGGAAGGCGTTAAGCTTCCCGAAACGCAATTTAAACATCGTCGTTTACCAATAGATTCTTATAAAATTGGCATCATTACCGATATAAGCCAGGTAGGTGGGTACCCTAACTATGCAGGTGCGCAATACAAAGACAGCGACAATGACGGCTTGCCAGATGATTATGAAACGAAACATGGTCTGAATCCTAAAAACGGGAAAGACTCAGCACAGTTAGCTAAAAATGGTGGTGGTTATAGCAACATAGAAGTATACCTGAACACGTTAGCCACGAAAGGTGAGAAACCTGTAGCAGGAGTTAAATAATGCTATTTTATTATAGTGACGATTCGAATTTCAAATATTAAAGTTCTTCTTCATGTTGGTGTTATTGCCGGGTGTATGCTGCTGCATGCACCCGTTGCATTGAGCCAGGGTAAAAAGAATGCGCCCAAGCCCCAGCCGCCCATTGCGCAGGATAAGAGTGGTAAATTAGTTTATACTACTGATGCCAAAGGCAACCGTGTGCCCGATTTTTCTTACTGCGGTTACATGGCTTCTGAGCAGGCCATACCTAATGTGCCGGTGCGTGTTGTAGTGCCTGTTAAACCGGGCGATGCAACCTGGCGTATACAGGCTGCTATCAATTATGTAGCTGGCCTGCCTGCAGATAAAAATGGCATTAAAGGTGCGGTATTGCTGCAAAAAGGAATTTATGAGGTACAGGGGAGTCTTAAGCTCAATGCATCGGGCGTAATACTGCGTGGTAATGGAATGGGAGAGGACGGTACCACATTGATTGCCGCCGGTAAAGACCGCGAAACTTTTATTCGCATTGAAGGTAAAAACGATAAACAGGTAACCGAGCCGGTAAAAATTGCCGATGCTTATGTGCCGGTAAATGCCACCACAGCACAGGTAGTACAAGGTAAATATAAAGTGGGCGATCAGGTTATCATTCATCGCCCAAGCACGCAAGCCTGGATCAATCAGTTAGGTACCGAGCATTTCGGCGGTGGCCTTACCAGTTTGGGTTGGAAACCCGGTCAGCAGGACATTTACTGGGATCGTAAAGTGGTTGCTGTTAATGGTACCAACCTTACGCTTGATGCACCTCTAACCACCGCGCTCGACTCGGCTTTTGGCGGCGGTACAATCAGCACGTACCAGTGGAACGGACGCATCCGGCAATCCGGTATTGAGAACCTGCGTTTGCAATCGGCTTATGATATCCAAAACCTCAAAGACGAAGCCCATCGCTGGATGGCCATTACCATTGCCAACGCAGCTGATGTATGGGTGCGCCAGGTAACTTTTGAGCACTTTGCAGGTTCGGCAGTGTTTGTGCTAGAAACCGCCAAACGTGTAACGGTAGAAGATTGTAAATCGTTGGCCCCGGTATCAGAAATTGGTGGACAACGTCGTAATACATTTTGGACCATGGGTCAGCAAACTTTGTTTCAGCGGTTGTATGCTGAAAACGGTTTCCATGATTTTGCTGTAGGTTACATGGCTCCGGGTCCGAATGTATTCGTACAGTGCCAGTCGTGGCAGCCGCATAGCTTTAGCGGCGCTATTGATAGCTGGGCATCAGGCGTTTTGTTTGATGTAATTAACATTGACGGGCAAGCGCTAAGCTACATGAATCGTGGACAGGACGGGCAGGGTGCAGGCTGGAGTGCTGCCAATAGCGTTTTCTGGAATTGCAGTGCCGCACGGGTAGATTGCTATCAGCCGCCAACAGCGCAAAACTGGGCCTTTGGTACCTGGGCGCAATTTGCCGGTAACGGCTACTGGGGCGAATCCAACAACAGCATCAACCCGCGCAGCTTATACTACGCGCAACTGGCCGCCCGCTTAAATACTGATGTGGCCCAGCAAGCGCAGATTTTGCCGGTTGAAACCGAGGCATCCAGTAGCCCGACGGTACAACAGGCCGCACTGTTAACTGCTAATTCTGTTAAGCCGGCAGTCACGATTTTGGATTGGGTAAACCAGGCAGCTTCTCGCAATCCAATTGCAGCAAATGCCACTGCTATAAAAACTATCGATCAGATCAAAACACCGCAACCTGTACAACCGGTTAGGGCCCCGGCCATGCAGGTAACTAACGGCTGGCTGGTGCGTGGTAACACCGTTTTAACCGGCATGCGCCATGAAGTGCCTTGGTGGAACGGTTCTGTCGATCCGAATTATCTTCAAAAAACTGCTAAACCTCATATCACCCGTTGGGTACCCGGCAGGGTAGGTACCGGGCTTACGGATGATATAAATTCAGTAAGTAACTGGATGCTCGACAAACATATCGTTGCATTAGAACATAACTATGGACTATGGTATGAGCGCCGTCGCGATGATCACGAGCGCATCCGCCGTCTGGATGGCGATGTATGGCCGCCGTTTTACGAACTGCCGTTTGCCCGAAGCGGGCAAGGCACTGCTTATGATGGCTTAAGTAAATATGACCTGACCAAGTACAATTACTGGTACTGGAACCGCCTAAAACAGTTTGCCGATTTGGCCGACCAGAAAGGTTTGGTACTCATCCACCAAAATTATTTTCAGCATAATATTATAGAAGCGGGCGCACATTACGCCGATTTTCCGTGGCGACCGGCTAACAATATCAACAACACTGGCTTCCCCGAACCGCCGCCTTACGCCGGTGATAAGCGGATTTTTATGGCCGAGCAGTTTTATGATGTTACCCACCCGGTACGCCGTAAACTTCACCAGGCTTATATACGCCAGTGCCTCGATAATTTTGCTGCCAACAATGGCGTGATACAATTTATAGGAGCCGAGTTTACCGGTCCGCTGCACTTTGTACAATTCTGGATTGAAACCATACAACAGTGGGAGCAGGAGAAGGGCAAAAAGGAACTCATTGGGTTAAGTACCACTAAAGATGTGCAGGATGCTGTGCTGGCCGATCCGGCCCGTGCCGTAGCCATCAGCGTAATTGATATTCGATACTGGCATTACCAGGCCGATGGCAAAGCCTATGCACCGGCAGGCGGCCAAAATTTGGCACCCCGTCAGCAGGCTCGTCAGTTTAAGCCAAAAGCCACCTCTTTTGAGCAGGTATACCGTGCGGTGCACGAGTATCGTACCCAATACCCCGATAAGGCGGTAATCTACTCCAGCGATGGGTACGACCGTTATGGTTGGGCAGCCTTTATAGCAGGTGGCTCGTTACCTAATTTGCCGGCCGGTACAGACGCGCAGCTTTTATCGGCAGCTGCCGGTATGAAACCAATTGAGTTATCAGTACAAGGTCAATGGGCATTAGGTGATCCGGCAAAAGGTTTCATTGTCTACACTAATACAGGTAACACCGTTGAGTTAAAAACAGACCCTGCTGCCCGATACACTGCCCGCTGGATAGATCCGGAAACAGGAAAGTATCTGACCAAAGGCAGCTCGGTAAAAGGTAACAGTATAAGTAACCTCACCAGCCCCAAAAGCGGCCCGGCGGTATTATGGTTAAAACGTATTTAAAATGATGCTAAAAAAGCTTAATTATATCATCGTTGCAGCGGCTGCTATATGCTTCGCTTTTGGATGGATGCGCCATGCCGGGGTAGAGAAGTTATCGATATCGGCAAATCACCGCTATTTCGTAACTGCTGATCAGAAGCCTTTCTTTTGGCTGGGCGATACCGGCTGGTTGTTGCTTTCCAAACTTAATCGTGAGGATGCCGAAAAATACCTCGAGATACGCCGCCAGCAGGGCTTCAATGTGATACAGGTAATGGTAATCCACGATATTAAAGAAACCAATGCTTATGGCGATTCCGCTCTTACCAATGTTGACATCTCCCGCCCTAAAGTAACCGAAGGGAGCGATGCTGCCAATGCCGCACAGTATGATTATTGGGATCACGTGGATTGGATTGTTGACCGTGCAGCAGCAAAAGGATTGTACATGGCACTGGTGCCCGTGTGGGGATCGGTAGTAAAATCTAAAGCGGGAGTTACCTCTGAAAAAGCAAAGGCATACGCCAGTTTTCTGGTGAACCGATATAAAAACAGATCGAACATAATTTGGATGAATGGTGGCGATATAGCAGGCAGTGATTCTATGCAGGTATGGAAAACCATTGGCAATGTACTGCGTGCCGAAGACGGTAACCATCTTATCACCTATCATCCGCGTGGCCGTACACAATCATCCAAGTGGTTTCATAACGAAGACTGGCTGGATTTTAATTGTTTCCAATCAGGCCATCGCACTTATAAGCAGGATACTTCAGCCAAAGATTTAAAGTATGGTGAAGATAACTGGCGTTATGTGCAGGATGATTATAACAAGCAGCCTATCAAGCCAACGCTGGATGTGGAGCCATCTTATGAAAGAATTCCGCACGGTTTACACGACATTAAGCAACCCCGGTGGACAGCTGCTGATGTACGCCGTTATGCCTACTGGTCTGTTTTTGCAGGAGGTTGCGGCTACACTTACGGCAACAATGATGTGATGCAAATGCATAAACCTACCGACAAGAAAAGCGCTTACGGCTCTAAAAACTATTGGTATAAATCTATTAATGATCCCGGCGCGCTGCAAATGAAGCACATTAAAAAACTGATGTTATCGCGCTCATACTTTGATCGCGTGCCCGACCAGTCGCTGATTGCGGGTGGGCAAGGTAAGCGGTATAACTATCTGGTTGCTACCCGGGGTGAAAAGTATGCCTTTGTGTATACTTATAACGGCCGCAATATGAGCATCAGCACAGCTACGTTGCCGGGCTCAAAAATAAAAGTCAGCTGGTTTAACCCGCGTACAGGCACTTACACAGCCACCACCGTACGCACCAAGACCAGCATAATGAATTTTGACCCGCCCGGAGAAGTTGCCAATGGCAACGATTGGGTGCTGGTACTGGATGCCGTTTAATATAAAGCAATGATGGCGGAGGGTAAAAAATGGTTTATGGGCTTGTTTATGGCGGTGGTGCTGGCATCATGTGCAGCTAAAAAGGAGGTATACATGTTCACTTCCTTTCATGAACCTGCATCCGAAGGCTTGCGCCTGCTTTATAGCTATGATGCCTACCATTGGACCGACTTAAACTATACCTTTTTAAAACCCGAAGCAGGCGATGCCAAAATTATGCGCGACCCGTCTATTGCCCGGGGGCCGGATGGTACCTATCATTTGGTGTGGACAACCGGCTGGAAAAACGATAAGGGCTTTGGCTATTCCAGTTCAAAAGATCTGATCCACTGGTCGCCGCAACAGCATATCCGTATTATGGCTAATGAGCCGACCACCGTGAATGTGTGGGCGCCGGAAATATTTTATGATGATGAGCAAAAGCAGTTCATCATTGTCTGGGCCTCAACTATTCCATTCAGGTTTCCGAAAGGGCAGGAAGATGAGAATAACAATCACCGGTTATATTATACCACTACCAAAGATTTTGTGGCTTTTACACCGGCCAAGCTTTTTCTGGATCCGGGTTTCAGTGTGATAGATGCCCAGATAGTGAAAGTGGCTAAAAAGAACTATGTGTTGGTAATGAAGGATAACACCCGTCCCAACAGAAATATACTGGTTGCATCGGCCACTAATCCTTTAGGGCCGTACAGCAATTACAGCAAGCGCTTCACCGAGCTGTTTTCTGAAGGGCCAAATGCTACCAAGGCAGGCAATAAGTGGTTAATTTATTATGATTCATACCGGTTGAAAAGGTACGGCGCCATGAGTACAACTAATTTTAAAACGTTTACCGACGTATCAAATCAGGTAAGTGTACCTGAAGGTCATAAGCACGGTACGATATTCAAAGTATCAAAACAAACGCTGAACAACATTAAAAAGGAAATAGGGCAAAAGCAGGCAGCTGCTTTATCTAAATAAATATATGCTGAATTTAAAAGCCATATTGCTATCTCTCACAGCCAGTATAGGATGCCACTTTGCAGTGTACGCACAGGATACGGTGCGCTACACAGGTAACACCGTGGTAAATGTTGATTATCACGATGGCCGGCTGGCTCCGGTGTTGGGCGTGCACAGCAAACAGATTTTCAGAGCCAACAGAGAGCATCCCGATCAGGCCGAGGGCTTTGGTTTTACCTATAATCATGCTCCCATGCTGGCTTACTGGAACAATACGTTTTATGTAGAATATCTGAGCGATAAGATTGGCGAGAGCGTCCCACCAGGGCAAACGCTGGTCATGACCTCTAAAGATGGTGAGACCTGGACAAAGCCGGTAGTAGTATTCCCGCAGTACAAAGTACCGGATGGTACTACCAAGGAAGGCGTGGCGGGCGTAGCTAAGGATTTGTATTCGGTGATGCACCAGCGCATGGGCTTTTACCGGTCAAAATCAAACAAGTTGCTGGTGTTGGGCTTTTACGGCATTTGCTTGGACGCACATGACGATCCGAACGATGGTCAGGGCATTGGCCGAGTGGTGCGCGAAGTACTGCCAAATGGAAAATATGGACCTATTTATTTTATCCATTATAACCCCAAGTGGAACGAAAGCAACACGTCTTATCCTTTCTATAAAAAAAGCAAAAAGAAAGCTTTTGTGCAGGCTTGCGATGAGCTGATGTCCAACCCGCTGATGATGATGCAGTGGGTAGAGGAAACCGACCGTAAAGACCCGTTGATACCCTTAAAAAAGCAATACAAGGCTTTCAGTTTTTATCACCTGCCGGATGGCCGTGTGGTGGGGCTTTGGAAAAGCGCGCTTACCGCCATCAGTTCCGATAATGGTAAAACCTGGCCGGCCAATGCCGTACGTGCGCCGCGCTTTGTAAATAGCAATGCTAAAATATGGGGCCAGCGTACCAGCGATGGCCAATATGCCACGGTGTACAACCCTTCGGAATTCAGGTGGCCGCTGGCGTTGTCGGTAAGTAAGGATGGATTAAATTATACCAACTTGCTGCTGGTAAACGGCGAAATATCGACCATGCGCTACGGCGGCAACTACAAATCTTATGGGCCGCAGTATGTAAGGGGTATCGAAGAAGGGAACGGTACACCGCCCGACGGTAAGCTGTGGGTTACTTATAGCATGAACAAGGAAGACATTTGGGTGTCATCCATCCCGGTGCCTGTTACTGATATGGTTGCCACCCATGCCGACGAGGATTTTGCCAAAATGCCTTCGGGTAAGGAGCTGGACCAATGGAATACCTATAGCCTGCAATGGGCACCAGTAGGTATCGATAAAGCGCCCGATGGCAGCAGAGCTCTGGCTTTAAAAGATTGGGATCGTTTTGATTATGCCAAAGCGGAGCGGGTAGTGCCGCAATCGAAAAAGCTTGCGGTTGATTTTACTATAACCCCGGCACAAATGAGCAACGGGCAACTGGATATCGAGTTTCAGGATGCCAAGGGGCAGCCCTGCATCCGTCTTACTTTTGATTCAGCAGGAGTGTTCAGAACCAAAGCTGGTTATCGCAACAAAACGCTGATGAAGTATGAGGCGAATACAACGTACACCATTAAAATGCGGCTGAATGCGGATACCCGTTTTTATACCATGAACATTAATGGCAAGGATATGTCGCCCTCGCTGTTTTTTGCGCCGGTAACCAGCATTAACCGGGTGATGTTCCGTACTGGTGATATGAAGCATTTTCCAGATGCCGATACGCCTACCGACCAGGATTTTGATCTGAAAAATGCCGGAGAGCCAGTTAAAGTGGCAGCCTTTTATATTCATTCATTTAAAACCGGTAAATACTAATTTCATGCATTGCTTAAAGGTTCGGATTTTGGTTTGTTTACTGCTGGCGCTACTGCTCGTTTCCCTGAGCGGAAGGGCAGAGGTGGTGCTGCCTAAAATTCTGGGTCACAGCATGGTGTTACAGCGTAACCAGCCGGTACCCGTTTGGGGAAAGGCTGCTGCGGGCGAGGTTGTTACTGTGCAATTTGGCAGCCAGCTCAAAAAAACTACAACTGATGCGGCCGGTAATTGGAAGGTATGGTTAAACGCCATGCCAGCATCACCACAGGGCCAAACGCTACTTATTTCCGGCACTAATACCATCCGGCTAAACGATATTCTGGTGGGTGAGGTTTGGCTGTGTTCGGGCCAGTCGAACATGCAGTATGAAATGCGTAAAAACAGCAAGGTACACAAGTCCGACACCAGCACCGTGAATTCGCCGGTTGATGAACTGGAGCGCGCGCATAACCCTGCCATCCGTATCTTCATGGCCACGCAAAAGAATTTGTTGAAACCAGATACTACCCACCAGGGCTGGAGCATAGCGCAAGATTCGGCTCTGCGTGCATTCTCAGCCGCAGGTTATTTCTTTGCTAAAAACTTGCAGGCCCGGTTACAGGTGCCCGTGGGGGTAATCTGCTCTTCAGTAAGTGGTAGCCGCATAGAGCCTTGGATACCCGCAGATGCTTTTACACAAGAACCTTATTTAAAAAGCACAAAGGCAGAAGGCGATCCGGGAAAGTTCTATCAAAAAATGATTGCCCCGCTGGCTCCGTTTGCCATTAAGGGATGGCTTTGGTACCAGGGCGAGAGCAACTGTTTTTTGGGTGAAACCATCAGCTACACTTACAAAATGCAGGCTTTGGTTAACAGTTGGCGCAAACTGTGGCAAAATGATAAACTGCCATTTTATTACGTGCAAATAGCGCCGTTCTATTACTCCAAGAGTAAGGGGCAGGTAACCTATACACCGCAAACACTACCCGAATTCCGCGAAGCGCAAACCGCGGCTTTGCAGATACCGCATACTGGTATGATCATCACCACCGACTTGAATGATGACGTCAACAACCTGCATCCGCCTTTTAAATGGGAGGTTGGCCGCAGATTGGCTTTGCTGGCCTTAGCCAAAACCTACGGTTACAAAAAGCTGGTTTACTCAGGTCCAACGTTTAAGCGTATGAAAACAAAAGGCAACCTGGTGGAACTGGAGTTTGATCACATTGGTAGCGGCTTGGCAAGCCATGATGGTAAGCCACTGACTTATTTCACCCTTGCCGGTGCTGATGGCAAATTCGTAGCTGCCGATGCGATAATTAAAGGTAACAAAGTTATTGTTTCCTCATCTTCTGTTTCCAATCCTACCAACGTACGGTTTGGATGGGTAGAAGATGCACAGCCCAATTTTTATAACAAAGATGGCATGCCTGCGGCTCCTTTCCGTACCGATAACCCATTACATTATACTTATCAACCGTAACATTTTGCATGAAAGCCGCTTGCCTGAAAGTACTCGTCTTGTTTTGGTTTACCACTTGCGTGGTAACCGCCTTTGCACAGCAAACGCAACGGCTGTACTTATCAGGCACGGGTAGTAATCAGACCGTAAAATGGCAGTTTTTCTGTACCGCCGGCCACAATTCAGGTAAGTGGACCACCATACCGGTGCCCTCCAACTGGGAACTACAAGGGTTTGGCAAGTACAATTATGGTTTTAACAAGGATAGTTCACGCGGTAAGGAAGTAGGCTTGTATCGGTACAAATTTAAAACACCCGCCAACTTTAAGGGGCAAACCATTAACCTGGTTTTTGAAGGGGTAATGACCGATGCGGAGGTGAAAGTGAACGGCAAACTGGCCGGCCCTGTACACCAGGGCGCTTATTATGCTTTTAAATACGATGTTACCCAATTGCTGAACCCAAACGGCAGCAACCTGCTTGAGGTTAAGGTAGCCAAGCACTCCGCCAATGAATCGGTTAATGCAGCCGAACGCAAAGGCGATTTCTGGATTTTTGGCGGCATATTCCGGCCGGTTTACTTGGAAGCCTTGCCGGTTCAGCACATAAGCCGAATTTCTTTAGATGCACAGGCCAGCGGCGTATTTAAAAGTAACGTTCACCTTAATTCAATTCAAGCTGATGGAACTTTATCTGCACAGCTGTATAACGCAGATGGTAGTAAAGCAGGCGAGGCAGTAAGGACTTCTGTTAAAGCAGGTGATACTATCGTTAATCTGCAAACTAAATTAGCTTCGCCTAAACTATGGTCGTCCGAGTTTCCTAACCTTTATCAGGCGGTATTAACCTTATCGCAAAATGGTAAAGCGGTGCATACGGTAAAACAGCATTTCGGATTTCGTACCATCGAAGTAAAATCGCGCGATGGCGTTTATGTGAACGGCACCAAAATGAAATTCAAGGGTGTAAACCGCCATTCGTTCTGGCCGTCTACAGGTAGAGCTTTAAATAAGGAAATTAGCATTGCCGATGTGAACCTGATTAAGGATATGAATATGAATGCCGTGCGTATGTCGCATTACCCGCCCGATGATCATTTTTTGGACGTATGCGATTCGCTAGGGCTGTTTGTGCTTGATGAACTGGCCGGTTGGCACGGCAATTACGATAAAGTTACCGGTACCAAACTGGCTAATGAAATGCTGGCCCATGATGAAAATCATCCATCAATCGTTTTTTGGGTGAACGGTAACGAGGGCGGCTCCAATCCAGAGCTGGACCCGGTGCTACGCCAGGGCGATATACAAAAGCGGCCGTTGCTGCATGCCTGGCAGGATTTCGGCGGATTTGATACCCAACATTACCGCGACTATAATTACGGTATAGGTAACTATGATAACGGCCACAGCATTGTTATGCCCACAGAGTTTTTACATGGTTTGTATGATGGCGGTCATGGTGCCGGTCTGCAGGATTACTGGGAAGCCATGTGGCGCAATCCGCTATCGGCCGGAGGCTTTCTGTGGGATTTCGCCGACCAGGGCGTAGTGCGTACCGACAAAAACGGCAAAATTGATACTGATGGCGATCATGGTTCCGATGGTATTGTGGGCCCTTACCGCGAAAAGGAAGGCAGCTTTTTTACAATTAAAGAAGTATGGTCGCCGGTATACTTTGAGCGTCGCGAGCTGACCTCTTCGTTCGATGGTGTATTTCATCTCGAAAACCGATATAATTTTACCAATCTCAACCAATGTACTTTTAGCGGTAAGCTGGTGCGTGCGGCTGATACTTACGGAAAAAATAAAGCAGCCGAGCAAAGCTTTGCCATCGTATCGCCCAACATTCAGCCGTTTGAGAAAGGCGATCTGCAACTAAGTCTGCCCAATAACTGGAAAAGCTATGACTTTTTGTATATCACGGTAACCGACCTCTACCACCGCGAACTGTTTACCTGGAGCTGGCCCATTACCCGTCCCGAACGGGCCGCCCGCACGTTGGTGGTTAAAGATGCGCAAAGCACGGTGAATGTTACTATAGTCGATTCTTTGTACCTGGTTTCTGCTAATGGCATTAAGCTCGCTATCAACAAAAATACAGGTTTACTGCAACGTGTCGAGAATGCAAAAGGCGCTATACCTTTTACAAATGGGCCTATTATGCAGCAGGGCGTAAATAACTTTGCAGGTTTTATTCAGCGCATGGAAGGCAAAAACCTAATTATCGAATCTACTTACGATAAAAAGAGCAGCTACAATACCCTGCAGTGGACCATTTATCCATCTGGCTGGGTAAAAATGCAGGTACGCTATTTTCCGGGTGATTATTTCACGGAGTTTGTAGGTGTTAACTTCTCGTTTCCCGAAAGCCAGATGAAATCGGTGGAGTATATGGGTAGCGGCCCTTACCGGGTTTGGAAAAACCGTATGAAAGGAACCCGCCTGGGTGTATGGAAAAAGAATTACAACAATACTGAAACAGGTGAGGCCTGGGTGTACCCCGAATTCAAGGGCTATTATGCCAACCTGTACTGGTGTAAGTTTCATACCCAAGGCCAGCCCTTTACCGTAGTTGCCGAAGATGAGGATACCTTTTTGCGACTGTTTACCCCGGCGTTTAAGGATGATGCCTGGCATAATTATATGCTTAAGTTCCCTTCTGGCGATATATCATTTATGCAGGGCATAGCCGCCATTGGTACCAAGACCCAGCGGGCAGAAACCACCGGGCCAATGGGTATGAAACACGGTTATTATGACTACGACAAAGACCGTTGGCGCGCTAAAGAACTAAATTTATATTTTGATTTTTCGGGTAGATAACATGATAAAGCGAATAATAAAACATACCGCCTTTGCATTGCTGATATGCCTGCTGTTTGCGGCAAAGTTGGCCCGTGCTGCTAATATCCAATTGCAAAACCTGCGTTGCGAAATGTTGGTTAACCCGCAGGGAATTGATGCGGCACAGCCCCGCCTGAGCTGGCAGATATTGAGCGAGGAGCGTGGCGTAATGCAAACTGCTTACCATATACTGGTAGCTTCATCGCCACAAAGGCTCGCTGCCAATCAGGGCGATTTATGGGATTCGCATAAGGTTAGTTCCGAAGAGTCGATTATGGTTCCTTACGCTGGCAAGGCGCTGGGTAGCCGCATGCCCTGCTACTGGAAGGTAAAGGTATGGACCTCCACTGGCGAAAGCAACTGGAGCAAACCCGCCAACTGGAGCACGGGGCTGCTTAAACCCGCCGACTGGAAAGCATGCTGGGTAGGTGCCGAACACGGCTTTGCTTGGGATAGTGTTTCAAAGTTCTCGCGGTTGTCAGCAAGATATTTCCGCAAGGAGTTCCGCTCGGCAGCAGCCGTTAAACGGGCTATGGTTTATGTGGTTGGGTTAGGGCATTATGAACTGTATATAAACGGCAATAAAGTTGGCGACCAAGTGCTGGCACAAATGCCTACCGACTATAATAAATCTGTTTTATACAATACGTTTGATGTAACACCGCTGCTCAAAAAAGGCAGCAATGCCATTGCCGCGGTGCTGGGCAACGGGCGCTACTTTACTATGCGACCCAAGTATAAGCCGAAAAAGATCAAGGAGTTTGGTTTCCCGAAAATGCTGCTGCAACTGGAAGTTGAGTACACCGACGGTACAAAAAAACTGGTAGTGAGTGATGGTAGCTGGAAGATGACCGCCGATGGCCCTATTCGCAGTAATAACGAATATGACGGTGAAGAATACGATGCCACCAAAGAGCTTACCGGCTGGACCCATGTTGGCTATAATGATAGCAAATGGTTGAAACCAGAAATAGTACCTGCACCAGCCGGACGGCTTGCCGCCCAGATGAGTGAGCATATCAAAGTGATGCAAATTATTAAGCCGGTGAGCCTTACTGAGCTCAAACCCGGTACCTGTATTATGGATATGGGCCAGAACTTTTCGGGCTGGGTGCAAATGAAAGTGAAAGGCAAGCGCGGCGACAAAGTAACGCTCCGCTTTGCTGAAACATTGCAGACGAATGGCGAGTTATACACGGCTAATCTGCGCGATGCGAAAGTAACCGATGTTTATACACTGAAAGGAGGGGCAACCGAAATCTGGCATCCCGTGTTTGTGTACCATGGTTTCCGTTATGTAGAAATTACGGGCTATCGCAAGCCCGATAAGAGCGATTTTGAAGGGCACGTGGTTTATGATGCTTTAGCCAACACCGGCCAGTTTGAGACATCCAACCCCATCATCAACCAAATTTGTAGAAATGCTTACTGGGGTATACTAAGCAACTACAAAGGTATGCCGGTTGATTGTCCGCAACGTAATGAGCGTATGCCCTGGCTGGGTGATCGTGCTACAGGATGTTTGGGCGAAAGCTTTGTGTTTGATAACCATAAGCTGTACGCCAAATGGCTGGACGATATTGAGGATGCCCAAACGCCTGAAGGCGCCATACCTGATGTAGCCCCGGCTTACTGGAATTACTATAGTGATAACATGACCTGGCCCGGCACCTACCTGCTGATTGCCGACATGCTATACAAGCAATATGGCGATATTCGGCCTGTCGAAAAACATTATCCGTCCATGAAGAAATGGTTGAGCTATATGCAAGCCAAATACATGAAGGATTATATCATGACGAAGGATAAATATGGCGACTGGTGCGTGCCGCCCGAGTCGCCGGAGTTGATCCACTCGCGCGATTCATCACGCAATACCAACGGGCAGCTTATTGCTACGGCCTATCATTTCCGTATGCTGTTTTTGATGAAGCGCTTTGCCAAAATGTTGGGCAAGCAGCAGGATGCGCAAGAGTTTTCGGCGCTGTCTGCCAAAATAAGAGAAGCCTTTAATACCAGATTTTTTATTCAACAAACCCACCAGTATGATAACGGAACGGTAACCGCAAACTTATTGCCGTTGTACTTTGATATTAGGCAGGATGCAGATAAGGAAGCCGTATTTGAAAACATAGTAAACCGGGTGCTCACTACCGATAACGGTCACATTGGTACAGGCGTTATCGGTACGCAATGGCTAATGCGTGGCCTGACTGAAAATGGCCGGTCCGATTTGGCTTACCGCATCGCTACCAATACCGATTACCCCAGCTGGGGGTACATGGCCAAGCATGGTGCCACCACCATTTGGGAGCTTTGGAACGGCGATACCGCCAACCCGAGCATGAACTCCGGTAACCACATTATGTTGCTGGGCGATTTGATTACCTGGTATTATCAAAACTTAGCGGGTATAAAAGTGGGTGTTAATAATCCGGGCTTTAAACAGGTAATTATGAAACCCAACATCCCAGAAGGGCTTACTTATGTAAAGGCATCTTACCGAACGCCTTATGGGCAGGTAAAAAGCGAATGGCATAAGGAGAAAAATTTTAACTGGCAGGTTACTATTCCTGCCAACTGCACGGCTTTGATCTCCATCCCGGCATCATCTGCCGATGTGGTGACGGAAGGCGGTAAAAAAGCGGCCCAGGCCAACGGCGTAAAATTTTTGAAAATGGATAAGGGTATGGCTGTGTTTGAAGCCGGGTCGGGCAACTACAGCTTTGCTGCCCCAAAAACCAATTGAACCAACTGATTAGCGATATGAGAAGGATGAAAAAATTACCGGGTATGTTATTTACGGCATTGCTGTTAGCGACAGCTTCTGCTGGATATGCACAGCAGGCAACAACCAACACAGCCGAGGCAGCACCGGCTATGAATGCCGAAGCCAAAGCAAAGTCTGACGAAGACGCTGATAAGCGGGCTGTCGAGTGGGTGGCATCATTGAGTTTGAATGACAGCAAAAAGGAGCAGGCTTTAACCTCCATCATTGCTACCCACCTGAAAACCATACGCGATTGGAACAATGAGCACCCCTATACCACCGTACCGGCAGGTATTAACCCTGCTACGGGCACCCCATTAACTACGCTTGACAGGCAGATCATTGCCGTTTCGGCCATGCCCAAATCCGTTCACGAAAGTTTGATGACAGGTTTGCGCCAAAACTTAACTGAAAGCCAGGTAGAAGCAGTATTGGATAAGTATACTATCGGTAAAGTAGCTTTTACCCTGAACGGATACAAGTCCATTGTGCCCAACCTTAAACCAGAAGAAGAAAAAGTGATTACTGATAACCTGAAACAGGCGCGCGAGCAGGCGGTGGATTTTAAGAGCATGAAGCAGATCTCGGCCATTTTTGAGATCTACAAAACCAAAAACGAACAGTACCTCAATACACATGGCCGCAACTGGCACCAGATGTTTAAGGCTTATACCGATGCGGTGAAAGCTAAAAAAGCAGCGGCTAAGCAAGCTGAAAAATCGGCGCAATAAGTATCAATCAAAGCATTTAACATGTTGAAAAAATATATAGCTGTCTTGGTGCTCTCGTGCACGTTGGGTATGGGCAGTATCTATGCACAAAGTGCCACCCCGTGGCGTAAAGGCATCATCACCGATGAATTTATTTACGAAAAAGCACCTTACAAAGAATGCCATGCGGCAACTATTGCACAAACGCCTGCCGGCTTGGTAGCATCATGGTTTGGCGGTACCAAGGAGCGCAACCCGGACGTATGTATTTGGGTAAGCCGGTATGAGAACGGTAAGTGGACGGAAGGCGTTAATGTGGCCAACGGCATCCAAAATGATAGCCTGCGTTACCCTTGCTGGAATCCCGTACTGTACCAGGTGCCTAAGGGTGAATTGATACTGTTTTACAAAATAGGTCCTAAGCCATCTAATTGGAAGGGTTATTACAAAACATCTAAAGATGGTGGCGTTACCTGGTCGGCACAAGAGGCTTTGCCCGAAGGCTATTTGGGACCTATCAAGAACAAGCCTGTGTTGCTTAAAAATGGAACACTGATTAGCCCTACAAGTACCGAAGGTGAGGGCGGCTGGCGTGTACATTTTGAAATGAGTGCTGATTTTGGCAAAACCTGGACGATGACCCATGTTCCCGAAGGAGACAAAACCTTGAAAGCAATTCAGCCCAGCATTCTGTTCCATAAAGATGGCCGCTTGCAGGCGCTGTGCCGCAGCCAGAACAGGACCATACTGCAAACCTGGTCGGCCGACAATGGCAAAACCTGGTCGCCGCTCGAAAAGACCAACCTGCCAAACAATAATTCGGGAACCGATGCAGTGACTTTAAAAGATGGCCGCCAGTTGCTGGTATACAATCACGTGCTGCCTCCCGGCAAACTGGCCAAGGGGGCTCGTACACCCCTTAACGTGGCAGTTTCTAAGGATGGTATCAAGTGGTATGCCGCGCTCATTCTGGAAGATTCGCCCATCAGCCAGTATTCGTACCCCGCCGTTATACAGACCGATGATGGCTTAGTGCATTTCGTGTACACCTGGCGGCGCGAGCGGATCAAGCATGTAGTAGTCAATCCCAAAAAGCTTAAGCTGGTTGAGATTAAGAACGGGGAATGGCCTAAAGTAGAAGGTTACACCCTGCCCGAAGTAAAAGGCGAAACAAAAGATTTATAAGATGCGGTTCAAAAAAATAAGTTCAACATTATTAGGCTTGTTGTTAAGCGGAGTTGCTTTGGCCCAGTACAATGATTCGGATCATGAATACAAAAAGCCCCTGAAACAAGTGCTTACCGAGATTCAGGATCGTTTCCATGTGCGGGTTAAGTACTCGGAAGACATGGTGAAAGACCGCTGGGTGCCTTATGCCGACTGGCGTTACAAGCCCACGGCCGCTAAAACGCTGGCTGCGGTTTTGGCGCCGTTGGATATGAAGGTGAACGAGGAAGGCCCCAATGCATTTAAGCTTAAGTATTTTGAATATTCGCGCATTACACCCGAAGAGGGCCGAGAAAAACTGGCCTACCTGGCATCGCAGTATCATGACTTGGCAGGGTGGGAAAAGCGTAAGGCCGAATTGAAGCCTTGTATGTATGAGGCGTTGAAGTTATCGCCTATGCCTGCCAAACCTGCTTCTAAACCGATTATCACCAATAAACGGGTGATGGATGGTTACACTATTGAAAACATTGCAATTGAAACCCTGCCGGGGCTGTATATATGCGGATCGCTGTATCAGCCCTTAAAAGCAAAAGGAAAGATACCCGTTGTGCTATGCCCCGACGGGCACTTTGGCGACGGCCGTTATCGTGCCGATGAGCAGTACCGTTGCGCCACGCTGGCTCGCATGGGGGCAATGGCCATCAGCTATGATCTGTTTGCCTGGGGGGAGTCGTTGCTGCAATTTAAAGATGAAGACCATCGGCGCAGTTTGGCCATGACCATACAGGCGCTGAATAGCTTCCGTATTCTCGACTACTTATTGACCTTGAAAAATGCCGATTCTAAACGGGTAGCTATAACCGGTGCCTCCGGCGGTGGCAGCCATACCATGCTGATGACGGCATTGGATGATCGCATCAAAGTAAGCGTACCGGTGGTGATGCTGTCCAGCTATTTTTCGGGCGGCTGCCCTTGTGAAAGCGGTATGCCGGTACACCTTTGCGGCGGTGGTACCAATAATGATGAACTGGCCGCCATGGCTGCACCCAGGCCGCAACTGGTTATATCAGATGGTAAAGACTGGTCGGCCAATGTACCGGATACTGATTTGCCTTACCTGAAAAATATATATGGTTATTATGGCAAAACAGAATTAGTGCAAAACGCCCATTTTCCGACCGAAGGGCACGACTACGGCAAGTCCAAGCGGATGGCGATGTATGATTTCATGGCTCAACACCTGAACTTAAACATCAATACGGTGAAAGGTACAGATGGCAAGGTGGATGAATCCAAAGTGACTATTGAAAAGTATCCGGCTATGTATGTGTTTGGCGAAAAAGGTGAGCGTTTACCATCCAACGCCATTCATGGCTTCGAGCAATTGGAGAAAATATTTGCCGCAGCTGCCCAAAACAACACAGCATCAACCCATTAATTAACCGGCTTATGAAAACTGTCAAAACCTCATCAAATATCAACTACACGCGCCGCAAGTTTTTAGGTAGTAGTGCTATACTAACCGGCGGTTTGCTTTTAGCAAAGCAGCAAAGCTGGGCTGCTGCATTTACTGAATTAGCTAAAGGCCAGCAGTATAAAGTAGCGGTGGTAGATTTGATGATTTTGAAACGGCAAAAGTTAGGGGCATTTCAATTAACCAAAGATATTGGCGCCGATGGTGTTGAAGTAGATATGGGCGGCTTAGGTAACCGCGTTACGTTCGATAACCAGCTGGCGCAGCCCGAAATTAGGCAGCAGTTTTTGGACAAAGCAAAAGAACTGAACCTGGAGATCTGCTCATTGGCCATGACGGGCTTCTTTGCCCAGTCGTTTGCCAAGCGTGATGGAGTTGACCGTATGGTGCAGGATTGCATTGATACCATGAAAGCCATGAACGTAAAAGTGGCCTTTTTGCCTTTAGGCGTAAACAGCGACTTGACCAAGAATCCCGAACTGTGTCCTGCCGTTGTGGAGCGATTAAAACTGATTGGACCAAAGGCAGAAGCTGCGGACGTAATCATCGGTATCGAAACATCTTTAAGTGCAACCGACGAAGCAAAGCTGTTGAATGAAGTTGGCTCGCCGGCTATACAAAGCTATTTCAACTTTGCGAACGCCTGGGATAATGGCCGCGATATATGCGAAGAGTTGAAGATACTTGGCAAAAAACGAATCTGCCAGATACATTGTACCAATACCGACGGGGTTTGGTTGCAAAACGACCCTAAAGTAGATTTGAAGAAAATAAAAAAGACGCTCGATAAAATGAAATGGAGCGGTTGGCTGGTGATCGGGCGCTCGCGCGATGCCAAGGACCCGCGTAATGTGAAGTGGAATTTTGGCGCTAATGCGGCTTATTTGAAATCAATCTTTCAATCCTGAATGCTATAGCCGCTTATGACCAAAATTACGTTGAAGATAGTATGGATATTACTGGCTGTGTGCCTGAGCGTGCGTGTACAGGCTGCCAACATCTGGGTGTCGCCGTTCGGGGCAGACAGTAATCCTGGTACAAAGGCCAGCCCAAAAGCTACCCTGGCTGCAGCCTTGCGCCAGGCACGCGAGTTGCGCCGGCTTAATGATGCATCGGTGCAGGGCGGTATCCATATTATTTTAATAGGAGGCGAATATCAGCTTACCGAACCGGTATTTATTCGGCCCGAAGATTCTGGAACCGAAACATCGCCAACCTTTATCGAGGCCGCTCCGCAGGCGCAGCCTATTATTAGTGGCGGCGTAAATGTTACCGGGTGGAAAAAGCTGCAGACAAATGTTTCTGGCTTGCCGTTACAGGCTAAGGGCAAAATTTGGGTGACAGATATTCCGTCGTTCAACGGCATGTCATTGCAATTCAGGCAGCTTTGGGTAAATGGCCAAAAAGCTAACCGTGCACGCAAGGTTGATGATGATAACCAAATGCAGCGCATACTGGCTATAGACAAGCAAAAGCAGGAAATGTGGATTCCGGCTTCGGCCATGAAGGTGCCACAAAATGTTGGTCAGCTGGAAATGGTGATACACCAAATGTGGGCCATTGCCAACCTGCGTGTAAAAACGGTAACGCCCGAGGGCGATAAGCTGAAGCTTACCTTTCATCAACCCGAAAGCCGCATTCAGTTTGAACACCCCTGGCCGGCAGCCGTGATTGATAAAGAGCATAAAATGAACGGCAATTCCGCTTTTTATCTGGTGAATCATATTGCCTTTTTAGATAGCCATGGCGAGTGGTATGCCGATTTTAAAGCGGGCAAGTTGTACTACTGGCCAAGGCAAGGCGAAAACTTGTTAAATGCCAAAGTGGTAGTACCTGCGTTAGAAAAGCTGGTGCAGGTGGTGGGGACTGTTGATAAGCCCGTACTTAATCTGCACTTCAAAGGCATCAGCTTTCAGTATACTACCTGGATGCGGCCCTCGCAGCAAGGGCACGTGCCGCACCAGGCGGGTATGTACATGGTAGATGCTTATAAACTTAAAGTACCCGGTACGCCCGAAAAAAAGGGGCTGGAAAACCAGGCTTGGGTAGGCCGCCCGGCAGCGGCGGTTGAGTTGGCTTATACTAACCATACCGTTATTGAAGACTGCCGTTTCGAACACTTAGCCTCAACCGGGCTGGACTTCCAGCGTGGCACAGCTAATGATGTGGTGAAAGGTAATTTTTTTAAAGACATTGGTGGTACAGGCTTGTTGCTGGGCGTGTTTTCTGATGAAGCACAGGAGGTACATTTGCCTTACAACCCTTCCGACCCGCGCGAGGTATGTACAAACGAGTGCGTTGAAAATAACTTGATTACCGACGTTACCAATGAGGATTGGGACTGTGTGGGCATAGGGGCAGGCTATGTGAAAAACATCGTCATTGAACACAATGATATTTCCGAAATTTCCTACAGCGGCATTAGTCTGGGCTGGGGGTGGACCAAACTGCCCAACGCTATGTCGGGCAACAGGATAGCGGGTAATAAAATCCATCATTATGGTAAGCATTTGTATGATGTGTCCGGCATCTATACCTTATCAGCACAGCCAAATTCCATTATCACCGAAAACTATGTAGATAGCTTGTATAAGGCACCTTATGCACATGATGTGCATCACTGGTTTTACTTGTATTGCGATGAAGGGTCATCCGGGTTTACGGTGAAGGATAACTGGTGCCCGGCCGATAAATTCCTACAAAATGCCAATGGACCCAATAACACCTGGATCAATAACGGCCCACAGGTAGCCCCGGCAATAAAACAGCGCGCCGGCTTGCAGCCCGAATATCGCCACCTGTTGAATTATCAATCTATTAAACCTTCGCATGCAGCTATAAACCATGTAAGCTTTGATGTTACTGCTGATAAACCGCAGGTGATAGAGTTAGTGGATACCCTTGGCCAGGCGCTTGATGCCGATAAAGTAAAGGCTATTTGCATGCGTAATGGCATCCCTGTATCGTCTGTTTACAAGTGGCAAAACCGGCTGGTGATTTTTGGTTATATCCCAACACCGGATCATATTCAAAAGGTGCTGAAAGAGGCTTATCCAACCACACAGATAAAAGGTTACAATAAGCCATTCTACACCTTCAGCAATCAAATGCATTGTGCCGGTAAAGCACCTGCTGTGGAATGGGATAACATTATCCTTACTGCTAACCTTGTTTCCAACCCTGGGTTGCAGCAGGAGTATTTAAACTATCATCAAACCCAGTTTCAAAAATGGCCCGAAGTAGCGCAGGGATTTTGTAATGCTGACTTTCAGCAACTGCTGGTTTACCGGCAAGGCCGCCAGCTGATGCTGGTCATCAGCATACCCAAAGGCAGCAACCTGGACGAATTGAACCCCAAAACTACCTTGAACAACCCGCGCGTGGTGGAGTGGAACAACATCATGAAAAATTATCAGGAAGGCGTGCCGGGTACCAAGCCGGGCGAGGTGTGGGTGTTCTTTAAACCGCTGCCTGTTAACTAAAACAACCCCAACAAACCGAATATATTATGCTCAGATTAGGAATTTTAGGATTAGGAGAAGGCCGCAGTACCATGTCGGCAGCCTTGCAAAGCCCCAAATGGGAGCTTAAAATGGTGTGCGACCGTAATATCGACCTATGTAAGCAGCGTGCCAAGGAATTCGATTTTCATCAGTACACGACCGAGTACCAGGACATGCTGAATAATGCCGAGATTGATGCAATTGCCATTTACACGCCCGACCATCTGCACGCCGGGCATGTGAAAGAGGCGTTGCAGGCGGGTAAGCATGTGGTATGTACCAAACCCTTTATTGATGATTTGAGCAAAGCACAGGAGCTAATTGAGCTATCTGAAAGCACCGGCAAAAAAGTATTTATAGGCCAAAGCTCCCGTTTTTTTGAACCCATGAAACGCCAGCGTAAAGATTACGAGGCGGGTTTAATTGGCGAACTGATCACTATCGAAGCGTACTACCACGCTGATCATCGCTGGTTTCTGGATAAACCCTGGTCGTTACAACAGGCGTTTAAATGGCTGTATGGCGGGTTAAGCCACCCCACCGATTTTATACGCTGGTACATGCCCGATATTGAAGAGGTGATGGGCTACGGCATGCTGAGCGCCAACGGTGCTAAAGGCGGTTTGAAGAATGCAGATACCATGCACTTCATATTTAAGGCTAAAGACGGACGTATTGCCCGCGTAAGCGGCGCCTACACCGGACCAGTACAGCCCGTGACGCGCGATAGTGAAATGAGCTGTATATTGCGGGGTACCGAAGGCTGTAGTCAGGGCGATTACATGGACCTGCGCTACGCCATAACAACCAATACCGGAGAAGAGCAAATCATCACCTGGGAGCATAAACTGAAACATTATTTCCGTTTTGAGGGCAAAAGCCACCACGCCGGCGAGTACCAGAATTATCTGGAGTACTTTGCCGATTGCTTGGAAAGTGGGCAGACTGCTTACCCTAACGTAAAAGAGGGGGTAGGCACAATTGCTTTATTACAGGCCATGGACCGCTCACTGCAAACCGGCGCTCCGGTAAAGGTTGACGATATTTTGAGTGAATATAACTTAACCCGCGAGGCGCTGAAAGCCTGACCGAATTAATGGGAAACATTGTAGAACGACTTACCACTTTAGACTACGCAATTGTAGCTGCTTACCTGGCCATACTCATTTTTATTGGCTACCGGGCAAGCTTTGCCAGCCGTAAAAAGCCCGACGAAAGCTTGTTCTTAGCCAGTAAAAGCCTGGGCTGGGCCAGTATCGGTTTCAATATGTGGGGTACCAATGTGGGGCCATCGATGCTGCTGGCATTTGCCAGCATAGGGTACAGCACAGGTATTGTGGCCGTTAACTTCGATTGGTATGCCTTTGTTTTTTTGATGCTGCTGGCGCTGGTATTTGCACCACGTTACCTGGCATCGGGCGTTACTACCATGCCCGAGTTTATGGGTAAGCGTTATGGCAGTTCTACACAAAACATACTGGCCTGGTATGCACTCATCAAAATTCTTATTTCCTGGTTATCGCTGGGCTTGTTTGCCGGCGGCTTTTTGGTACGGCAAATACTGGGTATACCTATGTGGCAATCTGTCATAGCGCTGGTATCATTTGCCGGGTTGTTCACCTTTGCCGGCGGCCTGAAAGCTATTGCCAGGGTGAACGTTTTCCAGATGATTTTGCTTATTGGCGTATCGCTTACCTTAACCATCTTAGGTATAAACAAAGCAGGTGGCTTATCTGAGCTATATCACCGTGCGCCTGCCGGATACTGGAATTTAATTCATCCGGCCAGCGATGTAAAGTACCCCTGGTATGCGATACTGCTGGGCTACCCGGTATCGGCCATCGCGTTTTTCTGTACTGACCAGGCTATGGTACAGTCGGTATTGGGCGCAAAAAACCTGGAGCAGGGGCAATTGGGTGTCAACTTTATTGGCTGGCTAAAAATCCTGTCGCTGCCCTTGTTTATTCTTACCGGTATACTTTGCTACATCCTGTTCCCTAATCTGAAAGACCCTGCCGAAGCGTACATGACAATGGTTACCAATTTGTTTCCGCCAGGTATGAACGGTTTGGTTATCGTAGTACTTATTGCTGTGCTGGTGGGTACCATCGGCTCATCACTCAATTCGCTGAGCACCGTATTTACCATGGATGTATATGTAAAGAAAATTAACCCCGCGGCTACTAATCAGGATATTATCCGCACAGGCCGTTTAACGGTAGCTGCCGGTTGTGTGTTTGCCGTTATCATGGCGTTGGCTATTGATAGTATTAAAGGGCTGAACTTGTTTGATGTATTTCAGTCGGTATTAGGGTTTATTGCACCGCCTTTAGCTGTTGTTTTTTTGCTGACCGTGTTTTGGAAAAGAACCACCCGCAAAGCGGTGAATACGATATTGTCTGCCGGGTCTGCGTTTAGTTTACTTACGGGCGTTGTTTATCTGTGGGTTTTGCCGCCCGATAAATATCATTTCTGGCCGCACTATCTCATGCTATCATTCTTGATTTTTTCTTTCCTGATGATTGTTGCCGCATTAATATCGGTGTTTGATCCATCACCCGAAATATACCAGCCGCAGGTGGATGAGGTGCAACATTTTGCTAAACCCACAGCACTCGTAAAATTAGCTTGGACGCTATTAACGGTGGTTATGATTGGCCTTTATATCTTTTTTAGCAGACATTGATTTATGACTGTGAAGCTACCTATATCATTAAAAAAATATTTAATTGCCTTGGTTACACTGTGGCTGGCCTTTGGTGCTGATGTGGCACAGGCCCAAAGCAAAGCCACCTGGATATGGTACCCAGGCGATTATGAGATATGGCTGAGCAACAAAATGCAAAACCGCCGTACCGAACGCGGCTCATTCTTTCCGCCATTCTGGAAGCTGGACAGCCATTATGTGCTCATTGATTTTCATAAAGATTTTGAATTGGCAGCGCCCGAAGAGGCGGAGATAGCGGTTGAGGGACAGTATAACTTAAAGCTGGATGGTAAGGCTATATCCGGTTATCCAAAACAAATAACTTTACCGGCAGGTAAGCACCGCATTAGTTTAAAGGTATACAACCAGGGCAGTGTACCGGCCGTATTTGTTAAGAGTGCGCATTTGGTATCTGATACCTCCTGGCGGGTAACCTTCGAGGATAAAGAGTGGATTGATGCCTCGGGTAAAACATCCGATATATCGGCCACGCAGTATTTGTCGGCCGGTGCCTGGAACTTTAACGAGGCATCGGCGCAGCCATCCACCTTTCGCCTGCCTACGGTGGCGCAACAAGCGGTTAGCCAGGATAAGCAAAAGCATTTCATTTTGGTAGATTTTGGTAAGGAAACGTTCGGTTACATTAAGCTGCAAGGCGTTAAGGGTAAAGGTAGAGTTACGCTTTACTACGGCGAATCGAAAGAAGAAGCGCTGGATACCCAAGGCGGCGAACTGCTGGATAGGATAGATGTTGACCAGCCACAAATCGGTGATATTACGCTGGATGGATCACGTGCATTTCGTTATGTGAATGTGCAATATGATGACGCGGTAGACATCGACAAAGTATCGATGCTGTATGAGTATGCACCTGTTCAGCAACGTGGCAGTTTTAGCTGTTCCGATGATCAAATCAATAAGATATGGCAGGTATCAGCTTATACCATGCAGCTCAACACCCGCGAATTTTTTATAGATGGTATTAAGCGCGATCGCTGGGTATGGTCGGGTGATGCTTACCAGAGTTACCTGATGAATTACTATCTGTATTTTGATTCGCCAACGGTAACCCGCACGCTGGCGGCATTACGTGGCAAAGATCCGGTTACGAGTCACGTGAATACCATTATGGATTATACCTTTTACTGGTTTATCGGTATTTACGATTATTACCAGTATACCGGCGATAAAACTTTCATCCAGCAGTTTTATCCGCGCATGCAAAGCTTGATGAACTACTGCCTGTCGCGCCGCAATAAAGATGGCATGATGGAAGGCCTTACCGGCGACTGGGTGTTTATTGACTGGGCTGACGGCCTGAGCAAGCAGGGCGAAGTAAGCTTTGAACAGTTGCTGTTGGCTCGTAGCCTCGAAACTATGGCTTTATGCGCCAATATTATGCACGACGGTAAAGGTGCAATACTGTATAATGCTGCTGCGAAAGATTTAAAGGCGAAGCTGTTTGCCTACTACTGGAACCCGCAAAAGCATGCATTGGTACACAGCCGCATCAATGGTAAGCCTACAGATAACGTAACCCGTTATGCCAACATGTTCTCTATCTTTTTCAACTACTTTACAAAGGTGCAGAAGCAGGATGTGAAAAAGTATGTGCTATTGAATAACAGCATCCCCAAAATTACTACCCCCTATATGCGATTCTACGAGCTGGAAGCCCTTTGTGCCATGGGTGAGCAAAATTATGTGCTGCAGCAGATGAAAGACTACTGGGGCGGCATGCTCAACTTGGGTGCTACGTCATTTTGGGAAGAGTATAATCCGGATAAAAAAGGAGCGGAGCATTATGCCATGTATGGCCGGCCGTTTGGTAAAAGCTTGTGCCATGCCTGGGGCGCCAGTCCTATTTATTTGTTAGGCAAGTATTACCTGGGCGTAAAACCAACAGCGCCGGGCTATGCGCACTATCTTATTGAACCGCAATTGGGCGGCCTGCAATGGGTGCAGGGTGCCGTGCCTACGCCAGCCGGCGATATTCAGGTATACTGCAATCGTAAACAAATTAAAGTAAATGCAGCCAATGGTATGGGTACGTTGCGCTTTAAAAGCAAAGCGAAGCCGGTATGTAAAGGTGCTACCTTCAACTTTGCTAACGGGTATTATGAAATGACAGTGCAACCGGGCAAAAACTATACGGTAAACTATAGTGCGCTGTAAAGATTGATGTTGACCAAAAACCTAATATATACTTGCACAGGCTTGTTGCTGAGCACAGGTGCGTATGCACAACTGGTAGATAAAACGCCAGCTGCAATACCTAATGCGCCCGAAGTTTACCAGGCTGAGCCTTGGGAGGATCAAACGGTAAGCGGCATTAACCGTGAGCCAGCCCGTGCAACGACTTACTCTTATAGCAGTATTAAAGATGCATTAGCTAACAACCGGGAAAAGTCCGGCCGAATGCTGTCACTCAATGGGCAATGGGATTTTCAATTTGCCGAAAAGCCTGCTGATGCGTCGAAAGATTTTTATAAGGCTAAGGTAACCAACTGGAAAAAGATACCCGTACCATCCAGTATGGAAATGCAAGGTTATGGCCTGCCTATCTATAAAAGTGCAGTTTACCCGTTTCGTCCGGTAAACCCGCCGCACGTACCGCTTGATTATAACGGTGTGGGCAGTTATCAGCGTACGTTTACGCTACCAGCCAACTGGCAGGATATGAATATTACCCTGCACTTTGGCGGCGTAAGTTCAGGTTTTAAAGTATGGCTAAACGGTAAGTTTTTGGGTTATGGCGAGGATAGCTTTTTACCTTCGGAGTTCAATATTACGCCGTATCTGCAAACCGGCGAAAACGTGTTGTCGGTTCAGGTAATTCGCTGGAGCGATGGCGCTTTTCTGGAAGATCAGGATCAGTGGCGTTTAAGCGGTATACACCGGGAGGTAATGTTGCTGGCCGAGCCTAAGCTGCGCATTGCCGATTTTCAGTGGCAGTGTAAGCTGGATAAGCAGTATAAAGATGCAGTTTTCAGCATTCGTCCGCGTATAGAAAACCTTACAGGTAAGCAGCTTTCGGGCTACCAGTTAAAAGCCCGGCTGTTTGATAAGCAAAACCGCGAGGTATTGGACCAACCTTTAACGTGCAGTGCCGAAAGTATTATCAACGAAATATATCCCAGGCTGGACAACGTTAAATTTGGCCTGCTGGAAACCATCGTTAAAAACCCGCTTAAATGGAGCGATGAATCGCCGAACTTATACACGCTTGCACTTTCACTCGAAGATAGTACCGGGCATGTGCTGGAAGTGAAAAGCTGTAAGGTGGGTTTTCGCAGCATCGAGTTTTCAAAAGTTGATAGCAAACTGCTTATCAACGGTAAGGTTACCTATCTGTATGGTATTAACCGGCCCGACCATCATCCAATAAAAGGTAAGGCCCTGTCGCGTGAAGATATTTTGAACGATGTGCGAACCATTAAGCAGTTCAACTTTAACTGCATTCGCACCAGCCATTACCCGATGGATCCCTTCCTGTATGATTTGTGCGACGAGTACGGCATTTTGGTGATTGATGAAGCTAACCTCGAAACACATGGCCTGGGTTCAAAATTAAGCAACGACCCCACCTGGAGCGCCGCCTATCTGGAGCGCAGTAACCGCATGGTGATGCGCGATAAAAATCATCCCAGCATAATTATCTGGAGCTTGGGTAACGAGGCTGGCCGCGGCCCCAATCATGCTGCCATGGCCGAGTGGATACACGATTTTGACATCACACGCCCCGTGCATTATGAACCCGCACAAGGTACCCCGCAGGCTGATGGCTACATTGATGTAACCGATGCACGCTACCTGAAACCTAACGACCACTCGCACCGTTTGCAGAACCCAATTGATCAGCCTTATGTGGATATTGTGAGCCGCATGTACCCGGCGCTGTATACGGCGCCTATGCTGGCCAATCAGCAAAACGGCGACAACCGGCCCATCTTTTTTGTGGAGTACGCACACGCCATGGGTAATTCGGTAGGCAATTTAAAAGATTTTTGGGACCAGTGGCGGACAACCAAGCGGGTAATAGGTGGCTGTATCTGGGAGTTTAAAGATCAAGGCCTGCTCAAAAGAGATTCATCAGGCACGCCGTTTTATGCCTACGGCGGTGATTATGGCGAAAAATATTTTGATGATTTTACGATTAAAGGCGTTGTCGCATCCGATGGCCGGCCTAAAGCTGCCATTTATGAGTGCAAGCATGTGTTTCAACCAGTAGCAAGTGAACTGGTGGATGCCCGCAAATGCCTCATCCGCATTCAAAACCGCCATGCTGCCGAATCATTGGGCAAGTACACTGTGATGTTGCAAGTGCGGGAGGATGGCCGGTTGATTAGCAGTAAATTGTTACCGCGCATTGATCTGCCTGCCGGGCATGATACCACCATCAGCATCAAGTCTTATCTGCCCCAGATAAAACCCGGCAGTGAATACCTGGCCGATATTCATTTTCTGCTTTCGCAGGATGAGGCATGGGCCGGTAAAGGTTTTGAAATTGCTTCGGATCAGTTTGTGCTGACGAGCTTACCGGCATTCAAAAAGGTGGATGGGAAGTTTGCGCAGGTTAATTTTCTGCAAAACCAAAACGGGGTTGAAATCAGCGGGGAGGGCTTTAAAGTCACCATCAGCAAAAATAACGGCGCTTTAAGCTCTTACATCAAAAATGGGCAGGAGCAGGTATTTGCGCCTTTCTTGCCGCACTTTACCCGTCCGCTTACTGATAATGACCGCCGGGGATGGAAATCAAATAAAAAGTTAAAGTCCTGGTATAATGCTGATCTTAGGTTGCAAAATGTTTCAGCCCGGCAGTTGGGCAGGGGGCAGGTTGCCGTAACCAGCAACTACAGCCTAGTTAATGATAGTGCCAACGTTAAAGTGGTTTATACCGTGAGCGGCAATGGTGCAATTAGGGTAGATTACAGTTTGTTGCCTAAAGCAGGCTTGCCGGATTTGCCTAAAGTAGGTATGCAGGGTGGTATCAAACGCAATTACGAGCAAGTGAGCTGGTATGGCCGTGGATTGCTTGAAAATTATATTGACCGGCAAACAGCATTTCCGGTAGGAATTTATATTCAGCACATAAATGAATTTATGGAGCCCTATGTAGTGCCACAGGAGAATGGAAATCGTACGGATGTGCGCTGGATGTTTCTGGCCGATAAATCTGCGAATGGATTACTGGTTGTTGCCGACAGCTTGCTGAGTATGAGCGCCTGGCCATACACCGAGCAAAATATAGAAAATGCCCGTCATACAAATAAGTTAAAAGATGCCGGTTATCTTACCCTAAATATTGATCTGATACAGATGGGCGTAGGTGGTAATGATAGCTGGTCGGAAGTGGCGGCACCGTTGAGCCAGTATATGATTCCGGCCAGGCCTTATCAATATAGTTTTTACCTGCTGCCTTGCAACGCCAATTCAGCGGGTATTAGCACATTGTATAAAAAGATTAAAAGTACTTTATAACGAATGAAGAAAAACATCCTTATAGTATCGGTTTACTTAAGCTGCACCCTGGCAGCTATGCAGGGCTTTGCTCAGTTTCGGGGCAAAGCTCCTGCTAAGGATGATCTTGCCCGGTTATTTAAGCATCCGCCCGAGTCGGCAAAGCCCTGGGTATTTTGGTACTGGATGCAGGCGAGTGTAAGCAAAGTGGGCATTACTGCCGATCTGGAAGCGATGAAGCAGGCCGGTTTAGGCGGTGCGTACCTGATGCCTATCAAAGGCGCGGCTAATCCGCCTTTCATCAATCCGCCCATAGTACAACTAACACCGGAGTGGTGGGATATGATACGCTATACTTTTCGCGAGGCCGACCGACTGGGGCTGAAGCTGGCCCTGCACGATTGCGACGGCTTTGCGCTGGCCGGCGGCCCCTGGATTACGCCGGAATTGTCCATGCAAAAAGTAGTTTGGACTAAAACACAGATTACAGGCGGCAAATTGTTTAATGACACTCTGCAACGGCCCGAAAACTACAAAGGATATTATAAGGACATTGCTGTGATGGCTTATCCATCGGTACAGGGAGCAGGCGTATCTACAAATACTGTCATCCCTAAAATAACAACCAGCTTGCCGGGCGTCGATGCACAATACTTGGCCGTGCCGGGTAATAAAAAGAATTTCAGTACTGCCGATTCGTGCTGGATACAACTGGCATTTGATAAGCCGTTCACCTGCCGGTCGTTGGTTATCCATACCAATTCCAGCAACTATCAGGCAGAGCGTTTGTTGCTTGAGGTGAGCGATGATGGCAAAGTTTTCCGCTCATTGGGCCGCTTAGAGCCGCCACGCCACGGTTGGCAGGATGGCGATGCGGAAATTACCCATAGCATTACACCAACCACCGCACGCTATTTCAGATTTGTATATAATAAAGAAGGCTCCGAGCCAGGCGCAGATGATTTGGATTTTGCCAAATGGAAACCCTCGCTCAAACTAACCGGCATCGAATTGTCTGCCGAACCCAGAATTCATCAATTTGAGGGTAAAAGCGGTGCCGTTTGGCGCATCAGCAAACATACCACATCACTGCAATTATGCAACGACCTGTGTATCCCACAAAATCAAATCGTTAACCTCACCGATAAGCTGGATGCACAAGGCCATTTACACTGGCAGGCACCTGCCGGTAACTGGACTATTCTGCGTATGGGGCACACCTCAACAGGGCACACCAATGCAACAGCCGGCGGCGGCATGGGATTGGAGTGCGATAAATTTAACCCCGAAGCGGCCCGTATACAATTTAAAAACTGGTTTGGCGAGGCCATTAAACAAGTTGGCCCGGATATGGCCAAACGCATACTCAAAATATTTCATGTGGATAGCTGGGAATGCGGCAGCCAAAACTGGTCGCCGGTATTCAGACAGGAGTTTCAAAAACGCCGTGGGTATGATTTGTTGCCGTACTTGCCGGTAATGGCCGGTATACCGGTTGAGAGTGCCGAGCAATCAGAAAAAGTTTTGAGCGATGTGAGGCAAACCATAGCGGAGCTACTGGTTGATAATTTTTATGGTACTATGGCTAAATTGGCTCATGAGCAGGGCTGTACCTTCAGCGGTGAAAGCGTGGCCCCAACCATGACGAGTGATGGTATGTTGCACTATAGCCAGGTTGATTTGCCCATGGGCGAATTCTGGCTGCGCAGCCCCACGCACGATAAACCGAATGATATGCTGGATGCTATATCAGGTGGCCATATTTATGGTAAAAAAATCATTGGAGCTGAATCTTTTACAGAATTACGCACCATGTGGGACGAGCACCCCGCTATGCTTAAGGCCGCGGCCGACCGCAACCTGGCCTTGGGTGTAAACCGTTTTGTATTTCACGTAAACACCCACAACCCCTGGATGGATAGGAAACCTGGTTTTACGCTGGATGGCATTGGTTTGTTTATGCAGCGTGATCAAACCTGGTGGAAACCTGGCAGGGCTTGGATTGAATACATGCAACGCTGCCAGGCCCTGTTGCAGCAAGGCCGCCCGGTGGTAGATATCGCTGTGTTTACAGGCGAGGATATACCGCGCCGGGCTGTACTACCCGATAGGCTGGTACCTGTATTGCCGGGGTTGTTCGGTAAAGAAAGGGTACAGGCCGAACAAGTGCGCCTGGCCAATGCCGGCGTTCCGTTACGTACTATGCCCATCGGCGTAACCAGCAGCGCCAACATGACGGATGCCGGGCAATGGGTTAACCCTTTACATGGGTATGCTTATGATTCTTTTAACATGGACGCATTGATGCGCTTAGCCAAGGTAAGTAATGGCCGAATTGAACTGCCGGGCGGCGCCAGCTACAAGGTGCTGGTAGTGCCCGGTGCAACGCGCATGTCGCCTAACGGTAATGTATTGTCTGCACAGGTAACGCAGCGCCTACAGGAGTTGGTTAATGCCGGGGCAACTATCGTTATAGGTAATGAGATGCAAGTAAAGCAGTCGGGTAAAGGCAGGGTGCTAAATGTGCCTTATCAACCTGCAACGTTTGATGAGGTTGGCTTAGCTCCGGATGTGATCTGTAAAGGTAGTTCAGGCACCATTGCTGAAGGCATAGCCTGGTCGCACCATACATCAGGTAGCTTTGATATCTACTTTATATCAAATCAGGCAGATAAGCAGCGTGCCGTTAATTTATCGCTACGTACCACCGGCCGTATACCCGAATTGTTTGATCCCGTTACCGGGTTAACCAGGCAGGCCAAAAGCTGGCAACAGGTAAACGGACGAACAATAGTGCCCGTACAATTATCCGAGAACGGGTCAGTTTTTATTGTGTTTAAAAGGCTTGTTCAAACTCTCAAAAACCAATCACTGCAGACAAACAATGTCCCTGCTGTACAAACGCTGTTGACGCCTAAACCGAATTGGGACGTAACCTTTGATGCTAAAATGGGCGGGCCAAAAGCCCCGGTAAAGTTCACCTCCTTGCATGATTGGAGCACCGCGACTGATTCTGCCATCAAATATTACTCGGGTACGGCTATTTACCGGCAACAGTTTAGTTGGAAAAATACAGTGAAGGGAGATGTTTGGTTAAATGTAGGCACTGTATATAACCTTGCAGAGGTATATGTAAACAACATCCCGTGTGGTGTGGCGTGGACAGCCCCTTACCGGGTCAACATTAGCAAAGCTTTAAAGCTGGGAACAAATACGATCAGGATTGAAGTGACCAATACATGGGCTAACCGCCTGATGGGAGACCATGGCTTGCCAATTGAAAAGCAGGTAACCTGGACAAATGCTCCTTATCGTTTGGATGGGAAATCACTGCTACCGGCTGGCTTAATTGGACCTGTCGTGATAGAGCAGCTCAAATGGTGAACGTAATTAAGTAAAGATATGATGAAAAATGTGATGCAAACCGGACTCGGTATAATGCTTACTATCGCAGGTCTTTGCGGGCAGGCTATTGCCCAGAACAAGGCATTGGTAAATACATCTGCCAGCCCTTATGCTAAGCTAAGCAGCATAGATATGGGCAACGTAACCTGGACCGAAGGTTTTTGGGCCGACAGGTTTCAGGTTTGCCGCGATTCCATGATACCCAACTTATGGAAGGTTTACACCGATGCCAACGTGAGCCATTCCTACAAAAACTTTGAAATTGCAGCCGGCTTGGACACCGGTTCGCATGCTGGTCCGCCGTTTCATGATGGTGACTTTTATAAGTTGTTTGAGGCAGTGGCCAGTATGTACAGCATCAACCATGATCCTAAACTGGATGCCTTAATGGGTCGTACCATCGCTGTTATTGCCAAAGCGCAGCGGGCTGATGGTTACATCCATACACCTACCATTATTGCCGAGCGCCAGGATCCCAAAAAGGCTAAAGCCTTTGCCGACCGACTGAATTTTGAAACCTATAACCTGGGCCATTTGATGACGGCCGGCTGCGTTCATTATCGTGCCACAGGTAAAAGAACATTGCTCAACATCGCCATCCGGGCTACCGATTATCTGTATAACTTTTACAAAACTGCATCGCCCGAATTGGCTCGAAATGCCATTTGCCCTTCGCACTATATGGGCGTGGTGGAGATGTATCGCACCACACGGAATCCTAAGTACCTGGAGCTTTCCAAAAACTTAATTGATATACGCGGACTAATGCAGAATGGGACGGACGATAACCAGGACCGTATACCGTTCCGTAAACAAACAAAAGCAATGGGGCATGCCGTTAGGGCTAACTATTTGTTTGCCGGAGCAGCCGATGTATATGCCGAAACCGGCGATACTACACTGCTGCATACGCTGAACCTGATGTGGAATGACGTGGTAAACCGTAAAATGTACATTACTGGTGGTTGCGGTGCCTTATACGATGGTGTATCGCCAGACGGTACTTCGTATGATCCGAATGAAGTGCAGAAAGTTCACCAGGCATACGGGCGCGATTACCAGTTGCCCAACTTTACTGCGCATAACGAAACTTGCGCCAATATTGGCAATGTGCTTTGGAACTGGCGCATGTTGCAGGCCACTGCCGATGCCAAGTATGCCGACGTAATGGAGCTGGCCTTATACAACAGCGTGCTTTCGGGCATCAGTTTAAATGGCAAGAACTTTTTGTATACAAACCCACTAAGTTTTTCGGACGAGCTGCCTTTTCAGCAGCGGTGGTCAAAGGATAGGGTAGGGTACATCAAGCTATCCAACTGTTGTCCGCCTAATGTGGTACGCACCATAGCCGAGGTAAGCGATTATGCCTACAGCGTGTCCGACCAGGGTCTGTACTTCAATTTGTATGGCGGTAATGTACTAAATACAACATTAGAAGATGGCTCAACACTAAAGTTAGCTCAGGAAACAGCGTATCCCTGGGATGGCAGGGTAAGCATCCGTTTTGAAAAAGCTCCGGCGAAAAGCTATTCATTATTCCTGCGCATTCCAGGCTGGTGCGCAGGGGCAACCTTGCTGGTGAATGGTAAGCCAATGAGCGTTACGCTTGCTGCAGGAAGTTATGCAGAGGTAAACCGCAAATGGAAAACCGGTGACCGCGTAGAACTGAACTTGCCCATGCCCGTAAAGCTTATGGAGGCTAATCCGCTGGTTGAAGAGATTCGCAACCAGGTGGCTGTAAAACGCGGACCGGTTGTTTACTGTATCGAATCAGCTGATTTGCCACAGAATCAAAAGATATTCAATATTGCTATACCAGCGCAGGCTAATTTCACTACTGAATCCATCCGCATTGAAAATACTGAGATAATGAGTTTAACAGCTAAAGCTGATGTGAACAACAAAACAAACTGGAACAATACGCTTTACCGCGAAGTATCCAATGCCGACAAGAAACAGGTAAACATTCGTTTGATTCCATATTTTGCCTGGGGCAACCGCGGCCATGTGGATATGGAAACCTGGTTGCCGCTAAACCGGTAATTCAAGCTCTTACACTGCAATTTCGAACAATAAGCGATAGGTATGGTATGCCGCGTGCGTATTTCGCTATTGTTCGAAATGACGGTATAATTAATTAAGCATATTAACCACATCCTGCCGGCGCGATTCGGGAAGTACTTTTAACTGTTCAATCTTTCCATTCTTAACCGTAGCTTCAACCGTTGTATTGTAAGGGGCGTGCAGTTTAAAGTGCACATCCCATGCTTTAGGCCAGGCAGGGAAAAGGTATATCTTTTTGCCGTCGGTTTGCAGCAGCATTTCCTGCAGGCCTATCATGCCCGAGCCGCCCCAGTTATGGTCGGGCGTCCAATCAAACCCCGGACCCCAAAAAGCAGGGAAGCGGCGGCCGGAATCTTTTAGTTTAAAAGTGGTCAGCCTGGCTGCTTCATCGGTTAAACCCAGTCGTGCTGCAAAAAGGTTATCCTGTTTCCAGCCCACGCCGCTCCTGAATTTGACAGCCAGCGTATCATATTTCCAGGTGTTTACCGCAACATCTCGATCCGGCTTACCTATGCCATAAATTCCCCACGGGTAAACCGGGTATAATTGCGTACTTTCCGTGTTATTAACCCGTTCCCAAGTTATAGCTGGGGCGATAGTTTTATGCCCGTTAAAATCGCGAAAGCTAATTGGTGGGATACGCTTAAGCATAGCTTCCCAGTTGTTGCGTTGTTCTGTACTTAGATAAGTACCCGGTAATTGCAACAGGCGGGTAAGCACCGTTTGTAAAGCGGCAATGGTAGAGCTGGCGTTGTAAGCCATTTTGTAGGTTTCACCTCCCGAACCGGGATATAAAATTAGATGACCAGCAGCATCAAAAGCTTTGCTGCCCCGGTTGCGGGCCAGGTACTGGTAATGTTCGTTGAAAAAGGTAAGGCAGCTTTCAATAAAGGGCAGGTATTCGGATATATCTTTACCGGTATATCGTTCCGTCTCCAGCATCATCAGGCAAAACTCCAGTACGGTATCCCATTCATACTCCAGCCAGGCATTGTATTCCATCCCTTTATCATAAGCAGGTGGGCGTTTTAGGCCATATTCGGCAATGTTGGGTAAGCCAAAGTTTTCCAGTTGCTCGGTAAAACTGGCTCCCTTATGGTTCCAGTATATTTTTGAGCGCAGCTCGGCATTGTGCAGTGAGCGCAGGTAAAAATCAAACTGCGGTTTCATCATATCCCAATCGCCGTTCTTAAGCATTGGGAAGTACACCAGCCGCTGGTTCTGCGCCGTCATTAAGCCGCCGCCCCAATTCCGGAAATCAGGTGTAAATTTAAGTGTCGAATCCGTGAGTTGTGAATCGTACGTAAACAAGCCGCCGTTAAATTTAGTAGGATATTGCCCGTATGCATTACACCCCAGCATATAGCGAAACAGCTGGTAATTGCGGCCAACCTGCCACTCGGTTGTGTTAGGCTGATTGGTGTTAATAAAAACAAAGCTCTGGTTCCAGTACTGTTTCCACCAATTGTATGTGTTTTGCCTGGCCTGTTGCTTGTTTTTTAAAGCTTCGGTAATAATATTTTTTAAGCCGTTTTGCCACACTGCTAAAGATGGTGCCTGCCCGGTATGTAAATAAATTTCGATGTTTTGCTTTTTAACAGGCTGGGTGTTCTGCAAGCGCCAGCCCTTAAAATCGGTGCTTAAATAGCGCCCCGAGTAGTTACCGGCTGCTTTCATTCCGGCAGCTACCATATAGCCGCCGAAAGTGAGATTTTTTAAAGGATTAAAAAGCTGTGTCTTTACACTTTCCATTCCCTCGTGCCTAACGGTAGCATCAAACACCGTGGTATCGCGATTGCGATGATAAAACTGTACGCCATTATCCTGGAAAGCCACCTCGTCATGATAGGTTTTGGTGTCGGGCCTGGGTGCCCACTTCCAGGAGCTTTGGTTGCTTTCTTTTACCTTAAGAGGACGGTCTGCAAAACGCCAGTTTTCGTAACCGGCTTCGGCAATAACCGGTTTGTTACTTTGTAGTTCAATATGAATCACCGGGCGGTGAACGTCCACCCAAATATTCAACTTCGCATTCAGGTTGCCACTTTTGCCTTCAATAATTATATCCCCATTCTTTAATGAAAGCTCTTGTCGGAAGTTTTGCCCCGCAAAAGGGTTAGGCATCATCTTTAACCGTACGCGCCCCAGTTTTAAAAAGCTGTTGTTCTCATCAAAAGTGCCGCTACGCGATATATAGAATAGCAGCTCGCCATTTTCCACCCAAACATTCAAACCAATATCGCCACCACCGCAGGGCATCGATTCGCCTGCATTTTTGCTTTGGCTGGTCCATACCACATGGCTTTGCTGCAACTCCGCAGGCTGGGCAAGCAAGGTAGCACCACCGGTTATGAATAAGAGCAGGGCAAGTACAAAAGCTTTCATTTAGATGATTTACTTACCATGAATCGGTACGGAACGAAGATACCGGTAAGCCGTCGGTACCGAACAACTCACCCACAATAAAATCGCGAAACGCATAGCGCACGGCAACCGGCTCTTTCACATCTGATGCGGATACCGACACAGAACTACCGGAAATAACCGCCTTTGCCTGATGAAAGACTTGGTCTTTACCGGCAATTTCGAAATTGTTTAATTCTTTGCCAAAAGTAGTAAGGCCATTAGGTGCATTTTGGAATTTGATGACCGCGATATTTCCGTTAATAGTGATTGATTCGTACTGCGGACTGGCAAAGCCGAAGCCGCCTTTGATGCCGTAAGTTTTACCCAGCGCCAGTAAAGCCAGGCGTGTGCCTCCAGCTTCTTTATGCGATGGGTGGATGGTAGCCTGTTCGCCTATATCCATTAAAACGGCCATGCCGCTGTTGGGTATTACATTTAACGATTTGCGTTGTGCTTCACGAATATAAGCGGAATTGTATTTGCCTCCCGATCTGTATGGCGGTAGCTGCGCATAATCATACGGTGCGATTTGGGCGTAGTAAAACGGGAACTCGCCTTCGCCCCATAGTTCGCGCCAGCGATTAACCATGGCAGGGAACAGCTTTTCGTACTGGTCGGGCCGGTCGTAATTGGATTCGCCCTGGTACCAGATGCAGCCTTTTATGCCATAACCAATTACCGGGTTTAGCATGCCGTTATATAGCGTAGTAGGCGTACGGTTTACTACTTTGATAGAATCAGTCTTAGCCGGGATTTTAATTTCAGGAAATGCTTTCAGCACATCCGGGTCCATCCATGCTTCGATGGTCGATCCGCCATAACTAACGTTAATCAATCCCACCGGTACATTCAGCACCTGGTTAAGCTGGCGGCCAAAATAATAACCTGTAGCACTAAAGTTGCTCACATACTCCGGACTGGCCACATGCCATACCGAAGGCTTACTGTTATCCTGCTGCTCCGTTTTAGATGATCGTGGAACGGTATAGATGCGGATATTGTTATTTTGTGAGTGCAGTATAGCCTCAGTTGATCCGGCAATGGGTTGCCCTTTAAAACCTTTCATGGGCATTTCCATGTTCGATTGACCGGTGCACAGCCATACTTCGCCAATCATGACATTGTTCAGCTTGATGGTTTTACCGTCATCAATAGTTAGCATGTACGGCCCGCCTGCGGTTGGCGTAGCTACCTTTACCTTCCAACGGCCACTGGCATCGGCCTTGGTTTTATATTGTTTGTTGTTCCAGGAAGTACGCACGTTAATGCTCTTCCCGGCAGCGTCCCATCCCCATACAGGTACTTGCGATTGCTGTTGCAAAACCATATCATCGGTAAATATTGAGGCCAGTTTTACCTGAGCCGAAACGTTAACCGAAAAGTTGCAAAGCGTAAGCATAATACCAGCTTTGAATAAGTGTAGTTTCATTAATAGTTGTGATGCAAAATGTGGTGCTAAGTTATTGTATCTGCACCAGCCCTTCAAAAGTTCTTTTTGTTATCTGTGGCGAAAAGCAAGCCAGCATTTCTTCCACTTTGCCCACCATATTTTCTGAACCAATTACAATAGCTGTGCGCTGGTGTAAGTCGTTCACCTCCAGTTCTAATATGCGGCTGTATCCATTGCTGGCCAGGCCGCCTGCTTGTTCTACTATAAAGGCCATTGGGTTACATTCATATACCAACCGTAGTTTGCCTTTAGGTGCCTGGGCGGTCATCGGGTAAATAAACACACCGCCCTTAATTAAACTGCGGTGCAAATCGGCCACCATTGACCCGGTATAGCGCGAAGTATACGGGCGGCGTGTTTTTTCATCCTCCACCTGGCAGTACTTAATGTATTTTTTGATGCCATCCGGAAAATGGCTATAGTAACCTTCATTAATAGAGTATATATAGCCATCCTTAGGTATCTGCATATCGGGGTGCGAAAGGCAGAACTCACCGATGGATGGGTCGAGTGTAAACCCGTTTACACCTTTGCCCGTGGTATACACCAGCATGGTTGATGAGCCGTAAATTACATATCCTGCGGCCACCTGTTCGGTGCCTTTTTGCAGCGCATCTTCCAGCGTTGCTTTTCCTTCGATACTTTTACGGCGATAGATAGAAAAAATAGTACCTACAGCAACATTAACATCAATGTTGGATGATCCGTCCAAAGGATCCATCGCTATGATGTATTTGGCATTCTTTGCTATTTCCGAATCAATAAAAATACATTCATCGTTTTCTTCGGATACGACGATGCAGCATTCGCCCCCGCTTTTAAGGGCCGAAATAAACTGCTCGTTGGCATATACATCCAGCTTTTTCTGACCTTCGCCCTGCACGTTTACCGATCCCGCATCGCCAATAATGTCGGCCAGGCCAGCTTTGTTTACTTCACGGTTCACCACTTTTGCAGCTATGCCAATATCACGCAATAATCTCGATAGCTCGCCCTTGGCGTATGGGAAATCAGCCTGTTTCTCGATGATGAACTGTCCTAATGTTTTTACTGCTTTCATAGATGATGTAGATTTAAAATACTTTGATATTACAATAACTCGTATTCAATAGCTGGCCGGTCATCAGCAAAGCCGGTTTGGCTTGGGCTATTAATAATTATGTAATTGATTTATAAGCGGGTTACATACAAAAGTACAGGTATGCAAAAGCAGGCTATTGCTGATTTTAACAAATCAGTGTACAATATTGCCAAGAATTAAGGGTAGGAAGTACGGTTGAGTGAAAAGGCTATAGTAGAGATAAAAATAAAGCGCTGATAACTATAAAAAGAAAACCCTGCTTAGTATATAAGCAGGGTTTTATAGTTAATTTTTAAGATAGCGCTTTTTGTATTCGGCAGGGGTAACTCCTTTTACCTTTTTGAAGTGCCGGTAAAAGTTAGATACGTTATTAAAGCCGCATTCAAAGCAAATTACTTCCGTAATCAGTTTGTTTTCGACCAGCAGTCGGCAGGCGTGACTTATGCGTATTTCAATCAAAAAGTCGTAATATGTTTTATTGGTCATCAGCTTAAAATACCTGCAAAAAGAAGTAACGCTCAAATTACTTAGGGCCGAAATCTCATTCAGTGTAATGTCTCTTTTATAATTAGACAGTGTATAAGTGTAAATCTGGCTCAAACGTGCATCGTCCATTTCACCAGGTTGTTGAAAGGCGTTGATGTTGCTTACAATAGGCTTGTAGTCGCGCGTTTCGGCCAGGTGTTTCAGGATGCTCAGCATAATAATCAAGCGGTCAAGGCTGCCGGCCTCTACGCCGCTTTGCATCAGGGTTATCACCTTCTCCTTAGTTTCGCCGGTGATGATCATGCCGCTTTTAGAGCGTTCGTAAAGTTTATTAATCAGGTAAGCTTCCGGTAAGGACAAGATGTCGCGGCCCAGGCAAGTTGGTAAAAACTGAAAAACGATAGCCTCAATGTTCAGGTTACTGTTTGGCTGGTAATACTCCTCGCGGCAGCGCCAGGCGTGGGGCAGGTTGGGGCCAAGCAGAATAAGTTCGTCCGACGAGAAGTTACCAATGTTATCGCCTATAAAACGCACGCCTTCACCTTTTACATTATAATGCAGCTCAAGCTCCGGATGATAGTGCCATATATTGCCGAAATTGGGCTTAATGTCATGCCGGATAGTAAACGAGCTTTCCGCTTCGCCGGACAGCTTACGATAAAGGGGCTTCATAACGTGTTTTATAATTGGTTGTTCAAGGTAGCAAAAAGATGCGTAATTGTATATCATCTATCCACACAAATGTGCCGACATACCTCACTTAATGATAAGATGCTATTATTTATGGAAAAAATGATACAAAAAATGGCTTATAACCTTGGCTATGTTTGTATTAAATAAACCAGTAATCACCCAATTAAATAATTACTAAGGATGTATTGGCTTTGCCGTGAAGCTTGCTTTGTAAGCTTTATTGCACGGGTACAGTACTGACATGGCATTTTATGGCTTTAGCGCAACACTTTAAAATCATTTTTCCAGGTAAGCTCATATTCGGTAACGGATGCCTGCAAAATTTAACCGGCGAAATACAGGCATTACAATGCCAGGATGTTTTGATTGTGACCATTGAGCCGCTGTTAGCACAGTTACAAAGTTTAATAGCGCAGTTAGAACAAGCCAGCATCCGCGTAAGCATTGATACCAGTATAGTGCGCGAGCCTACCTTTGCCGATTTTAATGCCCTGTTGCAAAAACTGGGATCCAACAACATTGATCTGGTACTGGGGATAGGCGGCGGCAGTGTGCTGGATGTGGCCAAGCTGGTAGCTGCACAACTGGATAATACCCAAACGTTGGCCGAGATAGTTGGTATCGGGAATTTAAAACAACGCAATATTAAACTTATTTGTGCCCCAGCAACCGCAGGTACAGGCAGCGAGGTGTCGCCTAATGCTATTTTGGTAGATGACGCTGACAACCAGAAAAAAGGCATCATTAGTCCGTTTTTAGTTCCCGATGCGGTATATGTTGATCCGCTGCTTACCATGAGTGTGCCGCCATCCATGACCGCTGCAACCGGGCTTGATGCACTTACGCACTGTTTGGAGGCTTATACCAACAAATTTGCCCAGCCATTTATAGATATGTATGCCTATGAAGGCATGCGGTTAATTGCTGCTAATCTGGTAAAGGCGGTTAAACAAGGCAACGATGAAGAAGCCCGCACACAGGTAGCTATGGGTAGTTTACTGGGCGGATTTTGCTTAGGCCCCGTGAATACTGCTGCAGTACATGCGCTTGCCTATCCGTTGGGTAGCATGTTCCATTTGGCACATGGTTTATCCAATGCTTTGTTGCTGCCTCACGTAATGCAGTTCAATATGGAAGCGGCACCGGAACGATATGCCAGTGTTGCCATAGCATTGGGTTGCGAAAGGCAGATTGATGATTGGGATACCGCCCTGAAAGGTATTGAAAAGATTAAACAGTTTATGCAGGAATGCGGTGTGCCTGCCCGTTTGCGCGATGTAGGTATCCCCGAGGATGCTATACCACAAATGGCCGAAGATGCCATGAAAATTACCCGATTACTGAACAATAACCCCCGACCGGTTACGCTGGACGATGCCATAGCCATATTTAAGGCAGCCTATTAAAAACAGTTAATCATTTTGAGATTGAAGTTTGAATGAAAATTAACAAAAAGTTTCAGGGTAATGTGATACCGGTTATCACGCCGCTTACCCCGCAATACCGGTTAGATACAAATGCGGTAGAAAAGATATTTACCAATCTATATCAAAACAAGGCGCTGCCATTTATACTGGGTACCACGGGTGAGTGTGCCTCGCTATCGGCCGAAATAAAAATCAACTACCTGCAGGTAGCCGGCCGGTTAAAAAAACCGGGCACCATGTTATATGCCGGTATATCAGGCAATTGCCTGGAGGATTCGGTTGAGATGGCCAAGCGCAGCTTTGATGTGGGTGCTGATGTGGTAGTGGCAACTTTGCCAACCTATTACAACCTCACGCCCGACCAGATGAAGCGATACTTTATTGACCTGGCCGATCAGGTTGGCGGGCCGCTCATCGCGTATAATATACCTGCAACTACACACATGTCTATCCCGCTGGCGCTGCTTGATGAGTTGAGCCATCATGAGCATATAGTAGGTACCAAAGATTCTGAACGTAGCAAGGAGCGTTTAGACGAATCATTGTCGTTGTGGGCTGCACGCCCCGATTTTAGCCACTTTTTAGGATGGGCGGCACAGTCGGCCTATGCACTGTTTAACTATACGGATGGTTTGGTACCAAGTACCGGCAACCTGGCACCCGAGGTGTATTGTGAAATGGAAGACGCTGTACTGAACGGCGATGAGGAGCGTGCTTATTTTCACCAGCGTCAGTCTGACATATTAGGTAACCTGTATCAGGCCGACCGCCTGCTGGGCGAATCATTAGCGGCGCTTAAGGTGCTGATGCAAGAGAATGGCCTGTGCCAATCGGTAATGATGTCGCCACTGCAAGAGCTATCCGGCAGCGAAAAGCAAAGCCTGCAACAGGCATTCCACCAGTTAGTAAACGAAGAAGGAATTAAATTCAAAAATTATAACCATGTCTGAAAAACCGATCTTAGGCATCACCATGGGCGATCCGGCCAGCATCGGTTCCGAAATTGCCATAAAAGCATTGCTGGATCAGCACATTTATACGCATTGCCGTCCCTTACTGGTAGGCGATGCCGGTGTTTTTGAGCATATCATTGCAAAGCTGGGTCTGCAAGCCACCGTAAACGCAATCACAGAGGTAAGCCAGGCGCAGTTTGTGTATGGCAATATAGATGTGTTCGACCTGAAAAACGTCGACCTGAATGCACTTGAGTTTGGCGTAGTATCGGCAATGGCTGGTAATGCCGCGTTTGAATCGGTAGTAAAGGTGATTGAACTGGCCATGGCCGGGCAGATAGACGCAACCGTTACCGGTCCGCTCAATAAAAAGTCAATGAACGAGGCCGGGCACCACTTTGCCGGGCATACCGAAATATATGCGCACTATACCGGTACCAAAAAGTATGCTATGCTACTGGTAGAAGATCACATGAAAGTGATTCACGTATCTACCCACGTATCACTTCGCCAAGCTTGCGATCTGGTAAAGAAAGATCGTATTGTAGAAGTAGTTGAGCTGTTGCACAATGGTTTGATCAGTTTAGGTGAAACCAATCTGAAAATAGGGATAGCCGGTTTAAACCCGCATGCCGGCGATTCTGGTTTGTTTGGTACGGAAGATGACGAAGAGATTTTACCTGCAGTTGAAGCTGCCCGAAGCTTAGGTTACGATGTGGAAGGCCCTGTACCGGCTGATACCATGTTCTCAAAAGCAGCTACCGGTTATTACGGCGGTGTTGTTGCCATGTACCATGATCAAGGTCATATCCCGTTCAAATTATCGGGCTTTAAATGGAACCCGGAAAAGAAACAGATGGATAGCGTAAAAGGTGTGAACATCACGATGGGCTTGCCCATTATCCGTACCTCGGTTGATCATGGAACCGCATTTGAAATAGCCGGGAAAGGTATAGCCAGCGCCGATGCAATGGTTTTAGCTATCGAATCAGCTATACAATTGTCTAAAAACAGAACCGTTGCTAAAGCATGATAGCCGTAATTGCAGATGATTTAACAGGTGCAGCCGAAATTGGCGGGATTGGATTGCAGTATAATCTGTCTGTTGAGATCTGCACGCAGGTGAATCCGGCAACTACAGCCGATCTGCTTATCATCAACACCGACTCGCGTTCCAGGAACGAAGAAGAAGCCGTTGCAGTGGTTACAAAAGCCTGCGAAGACATAAAGCAGCTAAACCCTATACTTATCTACAAAAAAGTAGATTCTGTATTGCGCGGGCATGTGCTGGCCGAAGTAGAAGCGGAACTGAAAGTGCTTGAACTGGCCGGTACCTATATTTTACCAGCCAACCCGGCGCTTGGTCGCACGCTGGTGAGTGGTACCTATTGGGTGCACGGCGTACCGGTACATGAAACCTCCTTCGCTGCCGATCCAGAATTTCCGGTAACCAGCGCCAATGTATTGCATATGCTTAAAGCAACGCGCAGGGCTTGCACTTTTAAAAAGCATCATGAAGTATTTACTGATAAGGGTATGGTAATAGGCGAGGTAGCAAGCGTGGACGATTTACAACATTGGGCACAAAAAGCGGCCCGCAAAAAATACATGGTAGGCGCATCCGGTTTTTTCAACGCATTGTTAAATGTGCTGAATGTTAGGAATGCACAACCGGTAGCAGCGTCCCCGCCTGTGGGTAAACCGGCGCTATATGTAAGCGGAACCACCTTTCAAAAAAATGCCGGCTTAATTAAAGACCTCTATAACTCAGGCGGCCCGGTAAGCTACATGCCTTCGGCATTGCTGGAAAGTAGTGTCAATGATAATGAGCTTATCACCAAATGGAGTAGTGAGATAAGCAATCTGCTCCAATTAACCGGCAAAGCGGTAATAGCAATCAATCAGCAACTGCCGCAGGGCGGAGTTGCGCAAGCCGTACATTTAAGAAACCTGATGGCCGCCGTCGTTAAACATGTGTTTGACCAGGTTGCCGTTAAAGAACTGGTGATTGAAGGCGGTTCAACTGCTGCCAGCATTCTTAAATCGCTGGCGCTGGATACGTTGTTACCGGTACAGGAACTGGCCGCCGGCGTAATTCGAAATGCGGTGCTGCATCCTCAAAATTTATATGTTACTTTAAAGCCGGGCAGCTATACCTGGAGTGAGAAGATCTGGAATTTTTAGCTGCCATTAGTGTTTACTAACCAATAAACCGATGACTAAACCTGTATTGAGTGTAATCGATTACCTCATTATCATTGCAGTACTGTTAACAACCATATACTTCGGGTTGAGATATGCCCGAAACCAAAGTACAACCCAATCATACTTTGCAGCAAAGGGCAGGGTGCCGGCATGGGCTATTGGCATGTCGTTGCTGGCTACGTTAATTAGCAGTGTTACTTTTTTAGGCTATCCCGGCGAGGGTTACTCATCCAACTGGATATTGCTGGTACAGGGGCTTATGGTTCCCATTGTACTCATGGGTGCTATTTGGTTTATTGTGCCGCTGTTTCGCAAAGTGATCGGTTTAAGTACTTACGAGTACTTTGAAAAGCGCTTTGGCCTGTTTGCACGTTATTATAGTTCTATAGCATTTGTGCTCAGGCAGTTTTCGGGCATGGGAACCGTGTTCTTTCTGCTGGCCGTAGCGCTAACCAACATGATTGGCGGCAATACATTTGCCATTATTATTATTGTAGGAGCTATTATTATTGCCGTTAACCTTATGGGAGGGATCGAAGCTGTAATCTGGCTGGATGTTTTTCAGGGCTTTATGCTGTTTGCAAGCGGCATAGTTTGCCTTGGTGTGCTGCTGTTTTCGGTTGATGGTGGCCCGGCTGAGGTTTGGAAAGTAGCATCGGCCAACAGCCGGACGGGTTTTGGACCTTATGATATCAACTTCACCCAATTAACTTTTATTGTAATGGCCATAAACGGTATGTTTTATGCCATTCAAAAGTACGGAACCGATCAAACCGTAGTGCAACGCTACCTGACTGCTAAAACCGATAAAGCCGCCATACGCGCATCCCTATTGGGAATATCGCTTACTGTACCAGTATGGGCACTGTTTATGTTTATTGGTACCTGCTTGTTTGTTTATTATAAACAGCATCCATTACCTGCGGGTACCAATGCCAATGCGGTATTTCCATATTTTATCATGACCCAACTGCCAACCGGCGTAATTGGGTTCATCCTCGCTGCCATGATATCGGCCGCTATCTGTAGCTTGAGTGCCGACCTGAATTCATTAGCTGCGGTAGGTGTAGAAGATTATTACAAAAAATTACGGCCCAACCGGTCAGACAAAGAATATTTGAAAGCAGGCAAATGGCTTATTGTAGCCTCAGGGTTAATAGCCATCAGTATTGGCGGTATCTATACTTTGATAGGTAACGAGGGTATTTTAGGTATAATTTTCACCTTATATGCTATATTTTCGGGAGGTATAGTTGGTATCTTCCTGTTGGGCGTTTTTAGTGCTCGTGCCAATAGGCAGGGGGTTAATATCGCCATCATTGTGTGCATCCTGTTTACCTCTTATGCCTTTTTGACATCAACCCCTATAGGCCTTGGTGAAAGCAAAGCACTCTTGCTGGATATGGGTAACTACAACTTTACGCATAACAAGCTGATGTTAGGCGTATACAGTCATTTGGTAGTGATAGGTGTAGGGTATGTAGCCAGCTTGTTTTTCCCGAAACCGGTGCTTGACAAACGCTTACTGTACAGCGGCTGGCGACAATCTGTAAGGGAAGAGCGGCAAGAGGTTAAACAGATGGTTAATTCATAACTACCATCCTTTTAATAATGATTGTTACCGGTAGAATTATAATTTGCGGTCAACAATCTTTGTAATTATAAACCAGCACTAAATATAAACTATGTTTAGCTTACAAAATAAAGCAGCCGTAATTACAGGTGGTGGTAGCGGCATCGGTAAAGCTATTTCTAAATTATTTGCCAGGCAGGGAGCCACTGTGCATATACTGGAATTAAACGCTGATGCAGCTACTCAGGTAGTTCAGGAAATTGAAGCCGATGGTGGGCAAGGGCAGGCACATGCGGTTAATGTGAGCAGCCAGCAAAGCATTGTCGAGGCTTTCAATGCAATTGGGCGGATACATATTTTGGTTAACAACGCCGGCATAGCCCATGTAGGCAATGTAGAGAATACCAGCGAAGCTGATTTTGAGCGTGTGTACAATGTAAATGTAAAGGGGGCTTATAACTGCCTGTTTGCAGCCATACCTTTAATGAAAGCCGCTGGCAGTGGCGTAATTCTTAACATGGCATCCATTGCTTCGCATGTGGGTATTACCGACAGGTTTGCTTACTCCATGAGCAAGGGGGCAATCTACGCCATGTCGCTATCCATAGCGCGCGATTACCTGCATCATGGCATTCGCTGTAACAGTATATCGCCGGCCCGTGTACATACGCCGTTTGTAGACGGGTTTATCGCCAAAAATTATCCGGGGCAGGAAGCCGAAGTTTTTGATAGATTATCACAAAGTCAGCCTATTGGACGAATGGCCAAACCTGAAGAAGTAGCTGCACTGGCCCTGTATCTTTGTTCGGATGAGGCAGGCTTTATAACCGGTTGCGATTACCCTATTGACGGCGGCTTTATCAAATTAAACAATTAATACAGGTTAAAGCCCTTGAAATTACTTAAAAGGATTTCTGTCTTTCAAATCTGCAAAGTATTAAGTATCTCTTGTGTATGACCGTACTATGACAATATTTACTTAACAAAAAGGTTCCCAAAGCTTTACCTGCGGCTAATGATTTGCCAATCTGCATAGTATAGTTTCGCATCAACAAAAACTAATTGTTGATGCGAACTATCTTTAGTTTAAGATCAGGCAGATTGTTGCTATTCCTAATGTTCTTCATCAAGCAGTCGCTTGGCTTTTCTCAGTCGCTCCCCTTAGCCAATGCCTTCGCCCATAATGATTACTGGCATAAACGCCCCTTGTATGATGCCCTGGATAATGGGTATGTACACATAGAGGCCGATGTTTACCTGAGAGGGAATAATATCATTGTAGCACACATACTTCCTGTATTAAAAAAGAAGCGCACGCTTGAAAAGCTATATTTAAAACCCTTACAGGAATGTATTGACGGTACCGGCAAGCGAGCTGATTGTCCCAGCTATCCATTAACGTTGCTGATTGACATTAAATCAGATGCGGAAAAGACGTACCGTGAACTGGATATATTATTGCAAAAATACAAGGCTATATTATCTTCAGTGGAGCAGGGGCATTACACGCAGCGGCAGGTTACCATAGTTATCAGCGGGCATAAGCCTTTCCAGTTATTAAAATCTCAGTCAACCCGTTTTGCATTTATAGACGAAGATTTGAAAAAAGTAGATCAGGATACCACAGCAAAGAACTTTTACCAGACGGCCAGTTGTAAATATTCTTCATTAATTAGATGGAAAGGGCAGGGTAGCTTTCCTGAAATAGAAAAGCAGCGTTTGTGCCAGTATGTAAGTATGGCCCACCGGTTCGGTAAAAAAGTAAGGTTGTGGTCATCACCCGAAAACCCGGCTGTTTGGAATGCCTTGCTGCAATGCGGTGTAGATTTAATTAACACAGATAAACTACTCGAGCTTAAAAATTTCTTATCCAGGCCCGGTATCTTATCTGCTAATGTTAACTAAGTGTAATTGCCTGATTTTTAAACATTAACTTAAACTTTGTTTCATATCTCTTTAATTATAACATAACCTCTTTTTAGCCTTGTGTAAAGATTGCCGCTCTACTTTTAAGTCATGATTATGACTTATAATGATGTGGTGCTGAGTCAATACGAAATTTTCAATTCATCATTAAGGTATAACCTTGCGCCAGGCGTTGCTTGTAACCAGTCGCAATTTGCACAACGGCGGTTGATAAGCAATGTCATTAATCAGCGGTTTGCCGCTCGCATCACTAAGGTCTTATCGAAAAAAAGCCATAATAACAGCTACATTTTGCCGGAGTAAGTATGCAGAAAATACTATTCATGACCGGTTCAATGAACCAAACTATACAAATGCAGGGCATTGCCAGCCACTTGCCTGATTTTGATTGCTGGTTTAGCCAGCTGTTTTCGGATTCAAAACTGCTGAATAACCTGTTAGACCGTTCGTCTTTTCTAAATGCCACCATTTTAGCCCACCGCTTCCGGCTTGCGTCCGAAGAATATCTAACCAACCATGGCTTACAAATCGACTACAAAGCCCGGTTAAACCAATATGATTTGGTTGTGTACTGCTCGGACATGATTATGCCCGAAAGTCTGCGCCATTGCAAAAGTATTTGGGTACAGGAGGGGATGATTGACAAATACACGGTTAAAAGCCAGATTGTAAAAAAACTGAATTTGCCCCCGTATTGGTGTGGCGATACCTCTTTAAACGGCTCTTCAAATAACTGTGATGTATATTGTGTTGCATCAGAGGGCTATAAAACATACTTAACTTCAAAAGGAACGTATGCTGGCAAAATTGTGGTTACCGGTATGCCCAACTATGATAATTTGGAACAGCATCTGGATAATGATTTCCTGTACCAGGGCTATGTGATGGTAGCTACAACGGATATGCGGGAAACCTATCGTTACGAAAACCGGCCGGCCTTTATTACAAAGGCTGTTGAGATAGCCAACGGCAGGCAGTTGCTATTTAAGCTCCACCCGAATGAAGATGTTACCCGCGCCACGGCCGAGATCATGCGTTTTGCACCGGCGGGCACCTTGATATATGATAGCGGTAACACCAACCACATGATAGCCAATTGCTGTGAGCTCATCACGCAATATTCAACCGTAGTATACACCGGTATAGCACTGGGTAAAAAAGTGCATTCCTGGTTTGATGTGGATGAGTTGAAAAAGCTTTCCCCTATACAAAACGGCGGTGCATCTGCAGGTAATATTGCGCAGTTGTGCCGGGCCTATGCACAGCATAGCGGTGCTAAAAATGATTTTAACCCACAGCAGGTAGTATGGCAAAAAGCGCCTGTTGCGGAAGATGTATATGTATAACCCTAAATCTTATGACAAGCAAAGTAGTTATTGTAGTTCAGGCACGCATGGCATCCACCCGCTTACCGGGCAAGGTAATGCTGCCGGTATTAGGTAAAAGTTTGCTGGCGCTGATGGCAGAACGTTTGGCTGCGTTAACACATCCGGTTACAATAGTGATAGCTACATCGGTTAATGCCGAAGATGACGTGATAGCACAAGAAGCAGAGGCGCTAAATATACCCTGCTACCGTGGTAGCCAGAACAATTTGCTCGATCGGCATTACCAAGCTGCCCGCCTTTACGATGCCGATGTGGTGTTAAAAATACCGTCTGATTGTCCGCTGATTGATCCTCGTATTATTGACCATATGCTGCACTTCTTTTTCCTAAACGAGGGCAAGTATGATTACGTGAGCAACCTGCACCCGGCAACCTATCCCGATGGTAACGATGTGGAGATTATGACGGTGCCTTGCCTCAAATTAGCCTGGAAGGAAGCCATGCGCCCTATGGAGATGGAGCATACAACCCCATTCATCTGGGAAAATCCGCACCTGTTTCGTATCGGCAATGTGAAATGGGAAACGGGTTTGGACTATTCCATGTCGCACCGGTTCACTATCGATTATCAGAAAGATTATGAATTTATCAAACAGGTATATGAGGCATTGTATCCGCAAAACCCCAATTTTTCCTGTACCGATATCCTTAGCCTTCTGGAACAGCGCCCTGATATTTATGAGATCAATGCGCAGTACGCCGGGGTTAACTGGTACCGTAACCATTTGCACGAGTTAAGAACCATTCGGGCAACGCAAACCCGGGAGGTACCTGCGCCGAAGGTTCAGCAACATACTTACCGATATTAAACTTACTTCACCCTACATGAATAAAGAACAACAATTGCAGCACATTGCCTTAAACGTTCGTGAGCATATTGTGCGCATGTCAACCGATGGGGGTTGCTTTACAGGCGCATCCTTATCGGCAGTGGATATAATTGTTTACCTGTATACCAGCTTTCTGAACATATCGCCAAATAATCTGGATCATCCGGACCGTGATTACCTTTTTCTTTCAAAAGGACATGATGTGCCTGCCTTGTACGGTACGCTGGCCGAACTGGGCATACTGGAAAAAGAGCGTTTACAAAATCACCTGTCTGTAAACGATCATATTTACTGGCATCCCAACACCCGCGTTCCCGGTATTGAATTTCATTCAGGCTCATTAGGGCATTTGCCCTCGGTTGCCGTTGGGGTAGCTATGGATATCAAAATATCCGGTGGCAGCAATAAGGTGGTTTGCATACTGGGCGATGGCGAACTGAACGAAGGTACCTGCTGGGAAGCCCTGCTGGTTGCCAATGCTTATCATCTGGATAACCTGATTTTTGTAATAGACCGCAACCATTTCCAGGCCAATGTACGCACCGAAGAACTGATACCGCTTGAGCCGCTTGCAGATAAGTTCGAAGCCTTCGGGGCGGCAGTTAAACGAATTAACGGACACAGCTACACAGCGTTGGAAGAAGCGTTTGCGACTTATCCTTTCCAGGAGGGTAAAGTGAACGTGGTCATAGCCGATACCATGCGTGGTAAAGGTTTGCCCAGCATTCAGGAACGGGCAGACCGGTGGTTCTGCAACTTTTCGGCTGATGAGGTTGAGCAGCTTCTGCTTGAGCTGCATGGCCAGCATCCTACTGAATTAACATCTGAAACGCTTATAGTAAGATAACATGACCTACGAAGAATTACTGACTAATATAGCGCTCACCAACGAGCAGGTCATTGTAATGACAGCCGAGAACCGCGCTTTGGTTCGCAACCTGCCGCCATTGCTGGGCAAGCGTTTTATTGATACCGGTATTACCGAGCAAACCATGATAGGCGCAGCAGCCGGTTTGGCGTTGCGAGGCCGAAGGCCCATTGTGCATGCACTGGCAGCTTTTTTAACCATGCGTGCGTTCGAGTTTGTACGTACTGATGTAGGCATCCCGGCGCTGCCTGTAAAATTGAGCGGATTCATTCCCGGCTTTTTATCGGATGCTAACGGGCCAACCCATCAGGCCATTGAGGATGTAGCCATTATGCGCGACATCCCCAACATGACCGTATTTGCCCCGGCTGATGAAGATGATCTGATTCAAATGCTGCAGCAAATATGGGAAAGCCCGCAGCCAGCTTATGTGCGTATCAATACCCGTAAAAGCGGTTACAGCCATGCACCGTTTGAGCTTGGCAAAGCCGAGGTGATTAGCTCTGGCCACGATGTAACGCTGCTTACCTACGGTTTGCTTTTTGAGCAGGCGCTGATTGCCATGCACATGCTGCAAAGAGAAGGCTTATCCGTTGGGCTGATTAATATGCGTAGCCTTAAACCGGTAGATGAACAAGCCATTTTGCAGGCTGCCGCCGGTAGCGAACTGCTGGTAACCGTCGAAGATCATTTTCTAACCGGCGGCTTGTACTCCATTGTAGCCGAAGTGCTGCTCAAGCATCAAACCACAGCCCGCGTATTGCCAATGGCATTAAATGAGCGTTGGTTTAAGCCGGCCCTGTTGCCCGATGTATTGCAGTACGAAGGTTTCACTGGCAAACAAATAGCCGAAACAATACTGGGTTACCAAACCCAATATCAACAACCCGATATCCTGAAACCTCAATTCGCAGAATAAATACTTAATGTATATGCCTAATAACATAGGATTTAATACCAACTACCCCGACATTACCGAATCAGACAAATTGTATGACCGGGCGCTTAAAGTGCAAAAGCCAATTACGCAAACCCTGGCCAAAGGCCCTGGGCAATTCACTAAAAGCATAGCGCCCAAGTACCTGGTTAAAGGTAAAGGTTCGCATGTGTGGGATGCGGATGGCAACGAGTATATTGATTTTAATGCAGCTATCGGTCCGTTGTCATTAGGGTATGCCTACCCCGCGGTAGATGAAGCCATTAAGCGGCAGCTCGAAGACGGGATTACCTTTTCGCTGATGCACCCGCTTGAGGTGGAGCTATCGGAACTGATACAAGAAATTATTCCAAATGCGGAAGCGGTTAAGATAGCCAAAACCGGCGCTGATGTGTGTTCGGCAGCTATACGTGTGGCCCGTGCATTTACCGGTCGCGATAAAGTTTTTTGCTGCGGGTATCATGGCTGGCACGATTGGTACATCGGTATTACCAGTCGTAACGCGGGCATTCCGGAAGCCATTCAGGATATGACCTATACTTTCGAGTATAATGATATTGAATCCATCAAAGCCGCTTTGGATGATACCGTAGCAGCTATTATACTGGAGCCCTTTATTTTTGAAGCACCGGCACCGGGTTTCCTGCAACAATTGGCCGAAGCTTGTAAAGAAAATGGTACGTTACTGATTTTTGATGAAATGTGGACCGGTTTCAGAATAGCTATCGGCGGAGCCCAAGAGTATTTCGGGGTGAAGCCAGACCTGGCAGTATATTCAAAAGCCTGTGCCAACGGGATGCCCATAGCGTTACTAACCGGCCGTGCCGATGTTATGGAGCTCTTCAATTCCGAAGTGTTTAGCTATACAACATTCGGCGGAGAAGCGCTTTCACTTGCAGCATGTATAGCAACTATACAGGAGTTGATTAGTAAAAACGTGCCGAAATATCTTGACCAGTTGGGTGGCCGGTTAAAAGACGGCTACAATCAATTGGCTATTGAACTGGGTATGGACCAATACACTCGTTGCATAGGTTTTAACTGCCGTACCATGGTAACCTTTACACCCCAAGCCGGTAATGGCCTGGAGGTAAAAACCCTCATGCAGCAGGAAATGATCAAGCGCGGTATATTATGGGCCGGTTTTCACAATCTGAGCTACAGCCACACTGATGAGGAGGTGGATTATACACTGCAAGCATACCGCGATGTGTTATCAATCGTAAAAGAAGCCATCGAAAGTGGCGATATTAAAAGCTACCTGAAAGGCGAGGTGCTGGAAGCGGTATTCCGCAAGGTGAGCAACTACAACATCAAGCCCAAAACAGCAGTTGCCTTGTCATGACAGATTTGTTTTCATTGCAGGGTAAAACTGCAATCGTAACCGGTGCGCTTGGCCTTATTGGTAAAAAGCATTGTGAAGCACTGGCTGCGGCCGGTGCGCATGTAGTGGTGGCCGACAGGGATGAGATGCTGGCCAAAGCGTTTGCTCAACAATTGCCTGGCGGTCCACATTTAGGGTTGGCTATTGATGTAACTAATAAGGCCTCGGTTATAACTGTTCGTGATACCATCCTTACGCATTATGCCACTATAGATATATTGGTAAACAATGCGGCCATTAACGATATGTTCGAGAACCCCGCCATGGCGAAGGAATTATCGGCGTTTGAAAACTATCCGCTTGATGCCTTTCGGCAATCGCTTGATGTGAACATTACCGGCGTGTTTCTATGCGCGCAGGTGTTTGGCTCTGTAATGGCCGGGCAGGGCAGCGGCAGTATCATCAACATAGCATCCACTTACGGTATGGTTGGCCCCGATCAAAGTATTTACCGTAATGAAGAAGGGGAGCAGACTTTTTATAAATCGGCTGCTTACCCGGTTACTAAAGGTGCAGTTATCAACTTTACCCGCTTTTTGGCCGCTTACTGGGGCGAAAAAGGCATACGGGTAAACACCCTTTCGCCGGGAGGGGTGGAAAATAATCAAAATGAAATATTCATACAAAACTACGCAGCCAAAACACTTTTAGGCCGTATGGCTCAGGCTACCGACTATCAGGGAGCGCTAATCTTTCTGGCCAGTGATGCATCCGCTTACATGACGGGCGCTAATCTGGTGGTTGACGGCGGCTGGACAGCAATCTAAATCCTTAAATTATGAACGAGATATTGAAACAAAAAGCAACTTTAATTCAGCTTTTACTTACCGATTGTGATGGGGTTTTAACCGATGCCGGCGTGTATTACGGCGAGCAGGGCGAGCATTTGAAAAAATTTAGTTTGCGTGATGGTATGGGGGTGGAGCGTCTGCGCAAGTATGCAGGTATACAAACCGGCATCATCACCGGCGAACGCTCGCCATCGGTTGCTATGCGGGCCGAAAAGCTGCAGATCACCGAACTGCATTTGGGGGTGAAAAACAAAGCTGCCGCTTTTACCGAAATTATTAACCGCCTGGGCTTGCAGCCGCATGAGGTTGCCTACATTGGTGATGATTATAATGACCTGGACATAATGCAGATGGTGGGCATAAGTGCATGCCCGGCCGATGCCTTGCCGCAGGTAAAAAAGATGGTAGATTTTGTTTGCGAACTTCCCGGCGGTGCAGGATGTTTCCGCGAGTTAGCGGAGTGGATTATAGAAGCTAAAAATGAAGCATTGATGAGCCCGTTAGGGCAGGGATATATCACCTTGTCTAACGGCCGCAAGATAGGCAAGGAACAGCCCGCATACATCATAGCCGAAATTGGTATTAACCACAACGGTTCGCTCGAGATTGCCAAAAAGCTGATCGACGAAGCGGTGGCAGCGAAAGCAGATGCGGTGAAATTTCAGAAACGTACGCCCGAAATATGCGTACCGAAAGACCAGTGGGACATTATGCGCGATACGCCCTGGGGCCGTATATCTTACATCGAGTACAAGCGCAAAACAGAGTTCGGTATAGTCGAGTACGCTGCTATTGACCAGTATTGCAAAAAGCTGGGCATCGATTGGTTTGTATCGCCGTGGGATACCAATGCGGTTGATTTTATGGAGCAGTTTGATACCGTTATTTATAAACTGGCTTCAGCATCGCTCACCGACTTTGCCCTGATACAACGCATACTCGAAACAGGTAAGCCGTTAATGCTGTCTACCGGTATGTCAACCATTGCTGAAATTGAGCGTACCATGGTTTACATACGCGATTATGATGAGAATTATCCGTTGTGTATCGCGCATTCTACTTCAGCGTACCCTTGTCCGCCACAGGAGCTGAACCTGAAAATGATTCAGACTTTAGGGGCTAAATATCCCGGTATTCCGGTGGGGTACTCCGGTCATGAAACAGGGCTGGCAACCACTGTAGCTGCCGTAGCTATGGGTGCAACTTTTGTGGAGCGCCACTTTACGCTGGATAGGGCCATGTGGGGATCTGATCATGCCGCATCTGTAGAACCACAGGGCTTACAGCGCCTGGTGCGTGATATTCGCGATGCCGAGACCGCAGCCGGTGATGGTATCAAAAAAGTGTACGATTCGGAACTGGCACCCATGAAAAGGCTACGTGTAAACATTAGCGATGAGTATAAAGAAAAACCGGTGATGTAATCCAAACTATGGCACAAAATCAGCTGCTTACCATAACTACCGGCATACTGGTTTGCTGGGTTATTATCATTATTGCCTGGGAACGGATTGCCCCTTACCGCAAGGGCCTGCCATTTTTTAGGGAAGGTTTTTGGGTGGATTTGGTATGGTATACACTGATTCAGAGCTATTTTTTAAAGATACTCATCTTTGATTATATCATAGCACCTGTACGGCAACACGTACATTGGGCTGACTGGCACCTGCTGCAAAGCTGGCCATTGGCTGTACAGGTGCTGTTTTTTGTGCTGACGCATGATTTATACATTTATCTGTTTCATCGCTTTCAGCACAGTAACAAATATTTTTGGCGCATACACGAGGCACATCATTCAGGCAAGCAGGTTGATTTTTTGGCCGGCTCACGCTCGCATGTGCTCGAGATTGTGATTAACCAAACCATCGAGTTTGCGCCTATCATCCTGTTAGGTGCCGATCCGGCCGTGATTCCCATCAAGGCGCTGGTTGATGCTATGTTCGGGATGTTTATCCATGCCAACATCCGCGTTAATTTAGGCAGGCTCAAATACTTCATCAACACACCCGAACTGCACTTGTGGCACCATGCCAACTATCAGGAAGTGTTTCATGCCAATTTTTCAACCAAATTCTCTTTTTGGGATTACCTGTTCGGAACGGCTTATGACCCCGGCCATGCGCCCGGCAACCAGCCCGAAAACTGGGGCCTGGGCTATGCCTTTCCAAAAGATTATTTTCTGCAGCATGCTTTCTCATTTAAACGCTTTGATGAGCAGAAGTTACTCCGGTACAAGCTGTTTACTCAATATTATCACTTACGTCCGGCCATAATTAAAAAGCTTTCAGGTATTACCCATAAGATGGGTTCTAAGCCTAAGGCATCTGTGTTAAAACAGCAAGAAGAAACCGTGTGGTAAGCTTCAAAGCTATCAATGCCCTGCCGTTAGATTTTGATAGGTATTATTATGCTCAAGCATAATGTGGTAAATGTTGAGCAAGGGTAATAACCTTAAATAAGCCCCGTTTTAATGTTGATTTAATAAGGCGATGGGTATATTTGGCGCGTATCTATTCTATACGTATGGCTTCTTCCAAATATACTACCCCGGTTTTTAAAAAAGATCAGCCGGATGATTCCTATAAATTTCAACCCTTACCTAAGCCTACCGGGCAATATCCATTCCGTTTGCCAATACAAGAGGTAATGCCGGGCATAAGCGAACAAAAGCTGGTTTTTCATATGGTAGGCGACACCGGGAGCATACGCAATCCCGACTATCAGCGACTGGTGGCCAATGCCATGCGGCTGCAATATACCGAGGCTGATGGGGTAGAGAACAAGCCGCAGTTTCTGTACCATTTGGGCGATGTGGTATATAACCATGGTGAGGCCATCCGGTATGACGATCAGTTTTTTACGCCCTATCAAACTTATCCGGGCGAGATATTTGCCATACCCGGCAACCATGATAGCGATGTAAACCCCGAAAGCCAAGTGCCATACCACAGTTTAGAGGCTTTTAAGACTGTGTTTTGCGATACGCAGCGGCGTCAGGTACCATTTAGTAACAACAGTAACCGGTTAAGCATAGTTCAGCCAAACGTTTACTGGACGCTGCAAACATCCCTGGCCAATATCATCGGCTTATGCAGTAATGTGCCTAAGTACGGTATAATTACCTCCGAACAGCGCGAATGGTTCATCAATGAATTGAAAGCTGCCGATGCGGAGCGCCCTGACAAAGCGTTATTAGTGTGCCTGCACCATGCGCCTTACACAGCTGATATAAATCATGGCTCAAGTCAGCCCATGATCTCATTCCTGGAAGATGCCTTTGAAGAAGCCGGTGTAAGGCCGAACCTGGTTTTAAGCGGCCATGTACATAATTACCAGCGGCTATGCAAAACCTATGCTGATGGGGTAAGCGTTCCATTTATTGTAGCAGGAGGAGGTGGCTATGATGAACTGCATGCCATAGCTGCTACAGATGATGAACGTTTTACCAACGATAGTCCACTATTGAACGACGTGAAGCTGGAACAATACGTAGACAACCGGCATGGCTTTTTGAAGATAACAATCGAAAAGGAAAATACCGAGCTTACGCTAACCGGCGAATATTATACCCTGCCACATGAACTGCCCGAAGGGAACGAAACGGAAGAGGCCGTTTTGGCCGACAGGTTTACTATTAACATTATATAAGCAGCATTTTATACTAAACAAACAAGCCGGGTATCAATATCCGGCTTGTTTGTTTAGTGTTGGTATGTTTGTAAGGTATAATTACAAACGATCGTCTGTTAGTCCGTCGTCTTCATCTTCATCATCAAAGTCTTCGGTGTCTAAGTCATCTTCATCGTCAAAATCATCATTATCTAAGTCTTCGTCATCAAAATCTTCCGTGTCGTCTAAATCTTCATCATCGGCAGCATACTCTTCGCCCGGAAAAGCATCATCGTCAGCTGCAAAATACAGTACATCTTGCAACTCGTTTAAGGTGTTGGTCATCATTTCCATAAGTGTATTTGTTTTGTTTCAAGATACGCACATTATAATAAAATGATGAAAAATTTGTGTTATGAAATATTTAATCGCCCACAGGTCATAAAGCGAAATATTTAAAAGTATCATTACAAGTACTTAACAGAGCCTGCATAGCTTTGCTCCCTTAAATACTTAGCTATGTCCGTATCGTTGCTTAAATTCTTCCGGTCAAAAAATAATGTTTTCTTCGGCCTTTTTAACCAATCGGCAGCCAACAATGTTGAGATGGCCAAACTGCTATATAAGGCCGTAAGCAGTGACTCGGATCAGGAAATAGCTTTGCAGTTTAATCATATTAACCGGTTGAAGATGAAGGGAAATGATTTAAAGCATCAGGTATATGCTGTATCTTCAAAATCACTGATCACTCCATTTGAGCGTGACGATATGTACGCTTTGGCATCTGCCATTAATGAGGTGTGCGATAGTATCCATGTTTCGGCAAGGCGCGTCAATCTGTATAAACTGAATGATCTGGCTCCGGCCGTAAAAGAGCTGGCCGGCCTGATTATTGAAACCAGTATGGAGCTGAGTAACTGCGTCAAGTATCTGGAAGATTTAGATAACGTTGATGATATATCCGCGTGCTGCAACAAAATAAAGCAGCTTGAACGCTATGCCGATCAGGTTTACGATAAGGCGCTCACCGGCAAGTGGCCGCAAGAAACGCAATCCATCGAGATGATCAAATACACAGAAATATTGGCAGCGCTTGAAACCGCTACTGATAAGTGCGAAGATGCGATTCCGGTGATAGAAAGTATTATCGTTAAAAATAAGTAAGTCACTTAATCTCTTTGTGTGTTGATTTAGTTTGTCTCTAACATTTCACTTGTAATTGCTTGATTCTTAATATTTATCAAGATGCGTTAAATTATTTATATGGATCAGCACATTATGAATGTTAAATATTTTACCAGAATTTTTTAAAAACCAACAGAAGTTACTATATTTGCGTCACCAAAACGAAAGGGGTATGTTAAAGTATCCTGAACGTTAAAATGCGAAAGTAGCTCAGTTGGTAGAGCACGACCTTGCCAAGGTCGGGGTCGCGAGTTCGAATCTCGTCTTTCGCTCCCAATCCCTTCCGAAATATCAGGAGGGATTTGTTTTTGAAAAGGTGAATCACCTGCTCGGGTGGTGGAACTGGTAGACACGCAGGACTTAAAATCCTGTGATCCTTAAAGATCGTGCGGGTTCGATTCCCGCCCCGAGTACAAAGCCCTCCTGAAAAATCAGGAGGGCTTTGTTGTTTTATAGGGTTTAAGCAAAAAGACAGACGAAAAGCCATCTTATAGCTGGCTCTTCGTCTATTTTCAGCCTGCATAATTACAGTTTTAGCTTTACAAAGTACAAGCGGTTGTGGTCAACCGAATTGGTAGCCGGTAAAATCTTTGCGGCAAAATTGTTGTTGCCGTTATCAACCACGCCAAAATCATCATCGTTTGATATAACCAGGATGTTGCCCGGTAGCAGGGCAATGCCCTCGGCTTTATCATGCGGGTAAACGGATGGTAAATCTTTTAACAGGTCAAGTACCTGTACCTTGCTTACAGGCGCAATGCCGGCCGATTTTAGTCCGTCGGTATTCAGTAATTGTTCTACCGTTTTGCCATCATAGAGCTTACCGTTCGTGCCGTTTGCCGGGTCGGATATATCGGTTGCGCCGGCCAGATCAATCTTAAATACTTTTTTGAAGGTAGCCGGGTTGCTTGCCGCACCGCCGTAATTGCCATCGCGCTCAATTGTTAAAAAGGTAGTGCTGTTAACAGCTGTAATTTCACTCACGCCGGTTAATGATGCATTGTCCATCACATATGCATACTGTTTGGTACTGCCCGATGCTATATCAAAAGTAAGTATGCGCAATATGGTTGAATTGTTTACTGCAGCTTTTGATGGGTTGTACATTGGCGATTGCATAATGCCTACCAGTGTTTTACCATCAGGTGTTATAGCCAAACCTTCCATGCCACGGTTGGCACGGCGGGTTGCAAACACCGCCGGAATTTTACGGCCGCCGGTACCAGCACCAAACGGATTAATGCGTTCAATGGTGCGGCCTGTTGCATCAACGTGTACAATATGTGGGCCGTACTCGTCACTGATCCAGAAAGAACCATCAGCAGCCATAGCCAAGCCTTCAGAATCGATACCATCGGCGCTTGGAGCTATCACCTGGCCGTTCAGGCCGTAAGCTGTTTCGCCGGAAGCGCCCATGCCGGCAGGGTTGGGCAAGCCGTTCAACTTTTGGCCGGTTGCATTTTTCAATTCAATGATTTGCTCTAAAACCAGTTTGCCATCTTTTAACCGGAATTTTCCGATCTGCGGCGTAAAGTCAGGACGGCCAATAATAATAGAATTGCTGGCTTGCCCGGTCACATTGGGCCCCCGGTCCGTTAGCATATAAAATACATCGGGCGATTGAGGATCGGGCACTACAGAGGAGCCGAAGCCTCCATTGTAAACTTTTACACCATTAGCGGTGGTGTATAACACAGCCGGGTCTGATGCTTCGGCCATATCAGGGTAGTTAAAACTGGTATCAGGGTTGTTCTTTTTACAAGCGGTAACAGATACTGCAGCAACTGCAAGGGTAACCAATAATTGTTTTTTCATGTGTTGGGTGTTTAGCTCGGGTGCAAAGCAAGGAGAGGGCTGTAAAGTAATTGTTAAAATAAGAATAACATTCCCAAGAGGCCTATTTACGGGGTTGTTTTGGATACTATGTTACTGGTAACGAATAATTTCAGCTTCAAAATTAACAGCGTGGCACCGGGACTGTAAGTACTTATATAAAGTTGATTGATTGATAAAATGTTATTCAATTTAAAAATATCGTTAATAATGCTTAGTTATTTTCCTGTTATATTATCAAATTGGTAATAAACATAGCGGTTTGATTTAATACGGGCGGTATAGCTTCGCCCAAAATTCAATCCACTATTTATGCTACAATCTTTACGTAAGCTATCAGTTCTCTTATTATTCCTGTTGGCTTTCTTGAAACAGGAATCTCTTTTTGCACAAACGTCGCAGGCCGGTATCACAGGTACCATTGTTGACGATAAAAAATTACCAGTTCCGGGAGCCACCGTGCGGATACGCAACGAGTCTACCGGTTTTACCTCCAGTACCACAACCGGTGTAAGTGGCGAGTATACCTTCAGGCAGCTTCCGCTTGGCGGCCCTTATACGCTTACCGCAACTTATATGGGTTATACAGCGCCAACCCGTACAGGCTTAATGCTTAACTTAGGCGATATAGTTAAGATCAACGTACTTATGCAATCATCATCGGTTGCGTTAAACGCGGTAGAAATTAAGGGCACCAACTCTAAATCAATTATTCCTAATTTAGGTGCTGCCACTTCGGTAACGGCTAAGGATATTGCCCGCTTACCCGTAAACGGTCGTAACTACATTTCATTAACTGATTTGTCGCCTTTAAGCCGGGGTACCAACATTGCCGGACAGCTTGCCACCTCAACCAACTTTACCGTTGATGGTATGACTGCCAAAAACCCAACCTTTGGTGGTACGGCAAGTACAGGCTCGCCATATTCTATATCAATGGAAGCAGTACGCGAATTTAAAGTAGTAACCAACCAGTACGACGTAACCTACGGCCGTAGCGGCGGTGGTACCATCAATACAGCTACCAAATCGGGTACTAATACTTTAAGCGGTAGTGCATTCGGGTTTATGCGTGCCGATTGGTTATCGTCAAAATACGATACCCGCGGTAACAGACGTAATGCGCCCTTTTCAACTTATCAATATGGTTTCTCGTTAGGTGGCCCAATTATTAAAGACAAAGCTCATTTCTTTGTTACCTGGGATCATCAGCGTGATGCCCGCCCGTTGCAAATTGCCGATATACAAGGTCCTGCCGACGAGGTTCGTTATAACGTAACGCAGTCAACGTTGAATACTTACTTGAATATTGCACGCAGCAAATATGGTGTGGCTAACAGCCCGCAGTTTGGTTCGTTCGATAAAAAACAGAACACGGACGCCATTTTTGGCCGTATCGATTTTCAGATCAACGATAAAAACTTGCTTACCTTGAGCAACAATTATATCTATGACCTCAATAATCAAAACATTGGCGATAACAGTGCTATAAACTTATACGAGGTTTATGGCACCAGCCGTAACAAGAGCAACAACACCATGGCCATGCTGCGTTCAAACCTGAGCCCACGCATGACGAATGAATTGAAAGTGCAGCACCAGTCGGCATCGGTTGAAAGTATTACCAGCAGCCAGGTACCTGCCAGCAACATTCCGCGCGCTATTGTTGACCGCGCGCAATCAAGTGTTGGCGGTAAAGACGTTTTTACCTCGATCCAGTTAGGTGGTCAGCGTTACGCGCCTGAATATTTTTTCAGCAACGTAGCACAACTGATCGATAACTTGTATTACAATACAGATAAAATCAACTACACCTTCGGTGCAGATCTGATGTATACACACATGCGATCACGCTATGGCAGTGAGGTGAACGGTCGTTTTTACTTCAGAAACATGGACGACTTTAACAACCTGAACCCATACCGCTATGCCCGTGAAATTCCATTGGTTGATGATCCGAGCGTAAATCAGAATTATATCAACACCGGTGTGTATGCGCAAATGCAAACCAAACTTGCACCTGGTTTAGAAATGATGGCGGGTATACGTGCCGATTACACTAATTATTTCAACAAGCCAACCTTTAACCAGGCGGTTTATGAAGATTTGGGTTTAAAAACAGATCATTCGTTAACTACTTTCCAGTTACAGCCGCGTGTGCAGTTTACCTGGGATATTGGCGAGCGTCAGCGTGACATTATTCGTTTTGGCGGTGGTATGTTCGGTACCGATATCCTGAACTATACCATGATTAATAACATGGTGTTTGATGGTACCAAACTGGCTTCGGTTGATATTTTGCGTTCAAATACTGGCCCTAACCTGGTGCCAACGCCAAACTTCCCGGCTTACCGCGCTAATCCGGCAACAGCTCCGGGTGTTGAACTGTTTAATGTACCCGGTGTTGCGCGTTTATCTACTATCAACTTAAACCGCGAAGATGTACGCATCCCGGTAGTATATAAAGCCAATGCATCTTACAACCGTTTTGTTACCGATCGTCTGCGTTTGGGTGTGAGCGTATTTGCAAGCTGGACACGTAACAACTATATGTACACTGACGCCAATATCGTAGATCAGCCTTATTTCAGAATTGCTGCTGAGGATAACCGCGGCGTGTATGTACCCGCTAATACCATCAGTACTACTACCGGCGCTGCCGACTGGACTTTGGGCCGTAAAACTAATCGTGTAGGCCGTGTACTGGCACTGAACAGTGATGGTAAAATCAACCAATATGCTTTCGTGGTTGACGGTACTTACAAATACTTCAGAGATGGTGAGGTAACTGCAAGCTATACCTGGAACGATACCAAAGATAACACCTCATACAATGGTAACGTGGCTAATACAGCAACGCTGTCATTACCGGTAAAAGACGATCCGCGCGACTTAAGCAAAATGAGCTATTCTGATAACCAGTTCAGAAACAAGATTGTGGTTTACGGTACATCACCAAGTTTTTATGGCTTTGTTGTAGGTTTGCGTTATTCAGGTATTGGCGGTACACGCTACTCATTAGTTGTGAACGGAAACGTAAACGGCGATTTTGTGTCATCAAACGATCTGGCTTACGTTTACAATCCTAATGATGCTAACGTGGCAGCTAACCTGCGTACCGGTGTGCAAGCCATACTTGACAACCCAAATGCAAGTGAAAGCCTGAAAGACTATGTACGCAAAAGCATAGGTAAAGTAGCTGAAAGAAATGGTGGCGTAAACGGCTTTTACGGTCAGTGGGATGTTCGTATAGCCAAGCGTTTCAAAACCTTCAATAAACAATACGTTGAGTTTTCGGCCGATTTGTTTAACGTAGTTAACTTGTTCAACAAAAACAAAGGTGTAATCAAAAACCTGGGCAACCAAAACCTGTATACCATCACTTCATTCAACCCTGCTACTACCAACTATGTATATAATGTAAATGCCAACGCTGGAGTAGTTAACCCAACCGGTAATCCTTACCAGTTCCAGTTTGGTTTGCGTTATGGTTTTTAATTGAAGTAGTAATAACAGACTATGAAAGTAATACTAACTGTAGCATTGTGCGTTGCCCTGTATGGGGCAACTGCACAAAGTTTACCTAAACCTGCGCAAAAGTACCAGCAATCGCCCGAGGTAAAGGCCGATGGCCAGACCACCTTTCGCTTTTTGGCGCCTAACGCAAAAAAGGTAATGCTCATTATGGATGATGCCAAGCCAAGGTCAATGCAAAAAGATACGGCAGGCGTGTGGAGCTTTACCGAGACATTATCACCCGATGTGTACCGTTACACCTTTTCGGTAGATGGTAATGTACTGCCCGATCCTAATAATCCATACATCAAACCTTTGTTTAAACGTGCTTTGGGGCAAAGCCTGGCTCATGTACCGGGGCCAAAAACCTTGAGTTGGGAATTGAACGATGTGCCGCATGGCGAATTGCGCCAGCATTTTTATAAATCCGGCATTGTTGGCGATCAGCGCGACATCAGGGTGTACACGCCACCGGGTTACAATCCCAATCGTAAGGAGCCTTACCCGGTATTGTACCTGTTTCATGGCATTACTGATGAAACCAGTGCCTGGGTTACCGCCGGCCGCGAAAACATCATATTAGATAACCTGATTGCACAGGGCAAAGCCAAGCCCATGATTATTGTGAACACGCTGGGGTATGGCGCTCCCGAAATGTTTGATCCCGGTTCGGGCGGAACGACTAAAGAGCTGCTAAAAAAGAATGAAGAACTGTTCGTTTCTTCGTTCATACAGGAGGTAATACCGATGGTTGATAAACTTTACAATACGGGTAAAACTAAAAAGTACCGTGCAGTAGCAGGATTATCCATGGGAGGGGGGCAGTCATTAGATGCCGGCTTGAATAATCCTGATTTGTTCGATTACGTGGGCGGTTTCAGTTCGGCTGTTATATTGCTAAATCCCGATTATACCAAAGCTTTTCCTCAGCTCGATGAATCTATCAATAAAAAATTGAAACTGATTTGGATAGCCATCGGTAAAGATGACTTTTTAATTGAATCGAACAGGAAATACAAGGCCTGGTTGGAATCGAAAAACATTAAGTTTTTTTACAAGGAAACCGAAGGTGTGCACAGCTACAATGTATGGCGCAGGTATTTAACCGAATTTGCACCTTTGCTTTTTAAAGATAAATAACAGAATTCAAGTGGCTAAATAACTGCTGCTTTATTAAATTGAAATAGTAATGAATATGAAATATCTTTTTGGCTTAGGCTTATGTCTGTCTGTATTTAAGGTTTCTGCCCAGCAAAAGCTGGATGTGCAGGGCCATCGTGGTGGCCGCGGACTAATGCCTGAAAATTCTATACCTGCCATGTTGCACGCTGTTGATCTGGGCGTAAAAACACTGGAGCTCGACTGTGTTATATCGCAAGACGGTAAAGTGGTGGTTTCGCACGATGTATATATGTCGGCCGATTTTATGCGTAAGCCGGATGGCAGCGAAATTACTAAAGGCGAAGAAAAGCAGCTGTTGCTTTACAAAATGCCTTATGATAGCATCAGGCAATATGATGGTGGCACTAAGCCGCATGCTCAGTTTCCTGACCAGAAAAAAGTAAAAACTTATAAGCCTTTGCTTGCCGATTTGATTGATAGTGTGGAGCATTATATAAAAGCCAAACACTTAAAACCGGTTTATTATAACCTCGAAATTAAAAGTTCACCGACTGGCGATAACGTGGCTCATCCGGAGTCGGAGAGCTTTGTTGGATCGGTAATGGCTGTGCTTAATGACAAGAAAGTTGCTAAGCGGGTATGTATACAATCGTTCGATATCAGGCCGCTGCAAATTTTGCATAAAAAGTATACGAAACAAACACTTTCGCTGCTAACCTTCAACCAGGATAGTTTTGAAGCCAGTATAGCGAAGCTGGGTTTTGAGCCTCAAATCATCAGCCCGTACTTTAGCAACGTTACCCCGACTTTGGTTAAAGATGCACACGATCATCATGTAAAAGTACTACCCTGGACAGTGAATGATGAACCATCGATGAAAAAGATGGCTGAACTGCAGGTAGACGGAATTATTTCGGACTATCCGGATAGATTGATCAAATTATTTGGTTCTTACCAAAAGTAAGCCCAGCGCTTTCTATAGGTAAAAAGGCATTCAGCTGCTAAAGCTGAATGCCTTTTGTTTTTATGGCGCATAAGGGAAATACATGCATGGAATCTTTTTATTTAATAAATAGGTAATGTTTTTTCTTTTCTATTTATGTAATCGGTTGCTTTTTAACTTTAATTAAAAAGTTGCTTTTCCTAATGGATAACTCTGATTTTAAGCTTTTTACATAGCTCTAACAAAAGGTGCTTTTCTGTCATGTTTATGCAATAATGGTAAACTGGGTTGACTAAAATAGTCAACTTGGTTTACCTTTGTCCTGTCGGAATTCAAAGTCATGCAAACTTTTCACAGGATCAATGTTACAGCACCCACTTTCAAAAGCCTTTTTGGCTTTTCAAAACGCATTGCATTTCATCCTCAGGAGTTATCCGCACAGAAGCTGAATACTTATCGTAGTTATCTGGTAGGCGCCTTAAGCGAGGGCTTTAAGCAAAACTTTCTTGGGTCAGACATCAACATGGAATATCTGGTGTTGATGCTGCGCATTTACATGCTCATCAATACAGCGATAGTTAAACGCATAGTTCAGCGTGCAGACCAATGGCTGTGCCCATTCAAAGCAAGGGTGTCTGCATTCCGGCACAAATCATCAATCCAGCCTTGTCTGAGCTAATTATCATAATTGTAATGAAAAAGTTATTATCGAGTCGAATTTTTCAAACCATCATACTGCTTTTAACACTGGCATTTACTGTTGATGCTCAGGCGCAAAGCACCATTGTGAGGGGTATTATTACCGATGCCAAAACCAAACAGCCATTGCCGTACGTAACGGTTGTGTTTGCTGGCAGCACCCGCGGTGTAAGTTCTAACGAGCAGGGTAAGTTTACCTTATCAGCTCCGGATAGCTATACGCAAATCAAAGCTTCGTTTGTAGGTTACCGAACAGCTGTTAAAACTATTGAGCCGGGTAAAGAGCAAACCGTAAATATTGTAATGAGTGAGGATAGCCACGTACTGAACGCCGTGGTGGTAAAATCAAACAAAAAAGCTAAATACCGTAATAAAGGTAACCCGGCTGTTGAACTGATTCGTAAAGTTATCGAGCACAAAAATCAAAACCGGTTAGAAAGCTATGACTATGCCGAGTACAAGCAATATGAGCGCATGAATTTCTACCTGAGCAACCTTTCAGAAAAGTTCAAAAACAAGCGCATTTTCAAAAACTACCAGTTCATGTTCCAGGAGCAGGACTCGACTGCTATTGGCGGTAAGAATATGCTGCCCATTTACATGGAAGAAAAGCTGTCAGAGAATTATTTCCGTAAGGCACCTTATGCTAAAAAGCAAATTATTGAGGGTAACAAACAGGTAAAATACGACGAGAACTTTATTGATAATCAAGGTTTGGCTGCTTACTTTAACCGCCTTTATCAGGATATCAATATTTATGACAATAACGTATCGTTGGTAACCAACCAGTTGTTAAGCCCTATTGCCGACCATTCTCCAGACTTTTATAAATTCTTTATTACCGATACGCTGAAAGACCAGTCGCCGCAACTGATTGAGCTGAGCTTTACACCGCGCAACACCACCGATTTATTATTTGAAGGTAAGCTGTATGTTACGATGGATGGTAACTACGCTGTGCAAGGTGCAGAGTTAACTACCAACAAAAACATTAACCTGAACTTTGTGCGCCAAACGCAGATACTGCTGGCATTTGATAAAAATGCCGATGGCAAGTATCACCTGAGTCAAAGCGACCTGAAAATGGAGTTTGGTATCAACAAAAATAAAGGCGGCGGTATTTATGGCGAACGTAAGGTAATCCTCACCAACTTTACCATCAACACACCTCGGCCTAAACAAACCTATGATGGCCCGGCGCAGGTGATTGCTTTAAATTCTGATAAAAAGGATGATAATTATTGGACCATGAGCCGTCCGGACACTTTAAGTCAGGCTCAGGCGAGTGTTTATAAGCATATTGACAGTTTGCAAACTATTCCTTCATTCAAACGCACTGCCGATCTGGTTACTTTATTGGTAGCCGGTTACAAGAACCTGGGACCGTTTGAGGTTGGCCCGGTAAATACTTTTTACAGCTTTAACCCGGTTGAAGGTTTCAGAGGCCGTTTAGGCGGTCGTAGTACGCCTACCTTTAGCAAGCGTTACTATTTTGAAACCTATGGTGCTTACGGTACAAAAGATAAGGAGTTTAAATATTTTTTAAGCACCACTTATTCAATCAACAACAAGTCGATTTACTCTTTCCCGCAGCATTATGTACGGGCCAGTTATCAGCACGATACCAAAATTCCGGGACAGGAGTTACAGTTTGTGCAGGAGGATAACTTCCTGCTGTCCTTCAAACGTGGCGAAAATGATACTTGGTTGTACAATGACATTTTCCGGTTAGATTATGTGCATGAGTACACCAACCACTTCTCTTATAAAGTGGGATACAAAAAGTGGAACCAAAGCCCGGCAGGTGCGCTGTTGTTTAACAACATTGTAGATAACCAGTTGAATAGCGTAAACAAGCTGCACACCTCCGAAGTATCAATGGAACTGCGTTATGCACCACACGAACGTTTTTACCAGGGCAAACTGTATCGTACGCCCATCATTGACCGTTATCCGATTTTTACCCTGCGTTACAATCAGGGTATAAAAGGACTGTTTGGCGGCGATTACAACTATCAAAGCCTTACCGGTAATATCAACAAGCGCTTTTACCTATCACAGTTAGGTTATACCGACGTTACGGCCGAGGGTAATTACATCTTTGGTCAGGCACCGTTCCCATTATTGGATATACACCGTGCTAACCAGAGCTATGCATTTCAGTTGCAATCATACAACATGATGAACTTCCTGGAATTTGTGAGCGACCATTATGCCAGCATTAATATCGATCATAATTTCAACGGTTTTCTGTTTAACAAAATACCATTATTCAAAAAGCTGAAATGGCGTGAGATAGTAGATTTTAAAGCATTGTGGGGTGGCGTACGTAATGAAAATAACCCAATGTACAACAACTCGCTGCTGCGGTTCCCGGTAAATAGCCAGGGCGTGGCTACTACCTATACACTTAACAGCGGCCCTTATATGGAAGGCAGCTTTGGTATCGGTAACATCTTTAAACTGCTACGCGTAGATATGGTACGCCGCTTTAGCTATCTGGACCACCCGGATGCGCCGAAATGGGGTATAAGAACCATGGTTAAATTCGATTTTTAATGCTATGTTCGTAAACTTAGCGTACCGCATATTGGTTAACAGAGTTAGTAACGCCTTGTGAAAGGGTAGGAGCGTAAATGCTAAGCATAGTCAAAACATGAAAGACTTAAAATACACCAGAATTACAGCAAAACTGATATACCTGTTAAAACGCTACACCGATGAGTGGGTGAGTAAAATGCTGAATTGTGGTTGTCACCATGAGTTTAACAATGCGCACTTACCTTTGCTAATGAGTATTGATGAGCAAGGCATTACCAATAATGAACTGGCCGAGAAGCTGAATATCTCCAAACAGGCCAGCAGCAAAACCATTAAAGCGCTGGAATCGATTAACCTGGTTAAAAGTGAAAAAGATAACAACGATGCCCGGGCGGTTAAAATATACCTTACGCAACAAGGCCGGGAGTTATCAGAGCATATCAAATCGCAGGTTTTAGATCTGGAAGAACAATATAAAAAGGTAGTAGGCGCTAAGAATTACGAAACTACTATTGATACCATGCTGAAGCTTATTGAATTTCACGAGCAGCAAAAATGCAGCAACTAACTTTTTTATAGAATAATTAAAGCAAAAATGCACATCTGAAAGATGTGCATTTTTGCTTTTAAACCTATTAATTAGCTTGTTTTTCAAAATAAGACTTTGACAATCAATTGCTAAGACGGAAATGTAATTTTTAATTTGAAAAAGTAGAAGTGCTTGCTATATTTGCACTCCCAAAAGTTAAGACGGCTAAATAAGCAGTCAATCAAAAGCGAAAGTAGCTCAGTTGGTAGAGCACGACCTTGCCAAGGTCGGGGTCGCGAGTTCGAATCTCGTCTTTCGCTCTCTTAAATTTCAATCTCTTCTTTTTTCTTTCAATCATTAGCTAATAGTTGTTTGTCGTTATAATTAGAAAAGTTAGTGCTTTCATAAATCTATTTTAAGCTTTTTCCGTACAACGCCTCAGGCCCGTCTATCAAAGGCTGTAATAATACATCAATTTAGTTATGAGGAACTTGTGGGCGATGTACGTGCGCTTGATAGAAGATAAAACCTGCTCATCACCATCCGACGAGCAGCGTGATATTGACGACTGGAAGGACCGGTTGTTTATTAATTTTATTAAATATTGCTTACCGGCAAGCTTAATTGCGTTAATACCCGCTATCATCTTCACTATAAAAAACAGGATTTGGTCCTTAGCCATAGTTGATTTTCTTGCCCTGTTTTTTATCACCTTTACAGCTTTTTCGGGTAAGCTATCGGGCAAAGTAAAAAAGATACTTATTTTGCTCGTTGGGTATGTGCTGGCCATATACCTTACCGCTTCTTTAGGCTATGGTGGTACCGGGGAGTTTTATCTGTTTGTTATCCCCATTTTGGCGGCTTTGATTTTGCCGCTATCTTTTGCTGGCTGGTGTATAGTAGTTAATGTTCTGATCATATTTGCTTTTGCGGGAGTCATTGAGTTTAAAGCGTTTTCCAGCCCGCTTATTGTTCATTATACCGTTTTGTTATGGTTAACCAAATGTGCCAACCTGGTGTTTATAGATGTTTTAATGGTAAGCCTGATCGGGCTTATTTTTAACGGACTAAAATCGGTTATAGCTAAAAAAGAGCAGCATCAGCAAAATTATAAAAATGTATTTGAGCTAAGCCCCTTGCCCATGTGGCTGTTCGATGCGGAAACATTGCAGTTTCTGGATGTGAACAAAGCTGCTATAAATCATTATGGCTATAATAGGAACGAGTTTTTGACGATGAACATTCGGGATATCAGACCAGCTGAAGGTATACCGCTTGTGGAAAGTGCGGTTCACAGTATGCTCCATAATAGTACTCATTTTTCTGGCTTAATGCGGCACAAAAAAATAGAAGAAGAGCCGATAGATGTGCATGTTGAGTGTAACCTGATTGATTATAATGGTAAAAGGGCCGGCTTAACCCTGGCTGCAGATGTTACTGCGCAGATTAAATCGGAACAGGAGATACTCGAAACCAATAACAGGTTGCAAACCGCACAGCGCATGGGCAAAATTGGTTACTGGAAGTATGATTGCATAACAAGGGCTCTTTTTTGGTCTGATGAGATCTACAGCCTTTTTGGATTGGAAAAAAGTGATTCTATTATTTCTTTAAGCGGGTTCTACCAGTATATACATCCGGATGATTGGAAGGTGTTCTTCTCTGTATTATCGCCCGATACTACCCATACTGCAACCAGCGAAATTGAATATCGTGTAGTTTGCCTTGATCAGGCTGTTCATTATATTAAGCAATCTACGCTCTATCATTATAATGCAAAGGGTGAGCTTGTCAACATAGAAGGTATTATACAAGATGTTACTGAGCGGAAGCTCTCAGAACTTAAGATAAGAGAATCGGCACTTAACCTGCGTGCTATTCTGGAAAGTTCGGTTGAGGGCTTTGTGTTGGTAAACACTGAAGGTATTATTAAAGCTTTTAACAGGCAATCAATCGAATTTTTGAAACTGGACAATGATCACCTGCCTTGTGAGGTTGGTCGCAGTATTTTTAACTACGTGGAAGCCGAACGGTACGAGGTTTTCAGTGAGCTGCTGAAACTTGTGAAAAAAGGACAGGTGATGGAGTATGATAAAGATTATACCCGTTCTGATGGATTAACCAATTGGATACATTACACCCTGTCGCCGGTTTTTGAAGATGGTGTTGTGGCAGGCGTTAGTATATCCGGAAGGGATGTTACAGTGCTTAAAAATTACATTCAAACTATCGAGGCTCAAAACAAGTCTCTGGCCGAAATATCCTGGACGCAGTCGCACTTGGTAAGAGCGCCGCTGGCTCGTATCATGTCTTTATCGTCTATACTTAAATGCGCAAAAAATGATGCGGACCGGGAAGAGATATTGTCTTATATGGAAATATCATGCAACGATCTGGATGATATTATCAAAAGAATTACGAAGCTAAGTAGTATCTATGCCCAGTCGTTAAATTAACTGCCAGTAAAATCGCATAACTTTTCGCGGTCGCTTAACATTGAGCTAACATTGATTTAATTACTTTGATGTAATTATCGCACTGGGTTTGCCTTGTGATTACACTATAGGTTGTGTTAGCTCTATAATGATGCATTGTTGTAAAAGATTTATCCTGACTTGTAAAGTCACCTGCTGGTTCTTTGGTGTGTTTGCCTTCCTTTCGTGGTTCTCTTTTCCAGCCTCCGGCCAGCAAAGCCGGTTTGATCACGTTCGCAAGCTCGGTCAAAAACATCCCGATTCTGCACTGATTATCCTTAAAAGAATGCATGCCGAAGCAGCTGATAAAAATAATGCATTGGCCGAAGGTCAATGCCTGCAGCAAATGGGACAGATTTGCTTTAACCAGGGCCACTATGCCCAGGCGCTCGATTTCTATCTGCATGCCGACAAGTTGTTTGATGCGGTGGGCAACAAATCATACTTAGCAGCTAACATGAACGATATGGGGGTGCTGTGTTATTACAATAAGCAACTTGATAAATCCCGCTCGCTATACAACAAGGCGTTAACTATTTATAAGCAGGACGGTAATATAAAAGGGCAGGCGGAGGTTTTAGGTAACGTTGGGCACCTGTATGAAAAGCACAAACAGTATGATAGCGCCTTTTTTTACCAGCGTTTGGCGTTGGCACAATACAGTAAAATAAACGACCGGGCAGGCGAAGCCAAAATTTATGAAAATTTAGGGAGCATCCACGAGGATCTGGCCCGGTATGATTCGGCCCGTTATTATTTCAATCAATCTTTACAGCTATATAAATTAAGTGGCAACACAACTGCCAGCATCGAAGTGATTAATAATATTGGTGATATTTACCGTAAAACCGGCCACTATAAGGAGAGTATAGCGCATTCCAAAAATGCTTATAACATGGCCTTGCAGGCCGACAATACCTATCAATTGGCATCATCCTGCCGGGATTTGGGTAAGGCTTACCAGTTATTGCATCAGTTGGATAGTGCCTATCAATATCTGGAGCTTAGCCGCAAGTACTCTTTGGATGTGTATTCTAAAGATGGGGTAAGCCAAACAGCTTTTTTACAGGTGTTGTACGATATGAACAAAAAGAGTGACGAGATTGCGCACCTCAACAGCATACGCAAAACCAACCGCATTATTGGTGTTGCCATAGGTACGGTAATTATCCTTCTCGTTGTTTTGGGCGTAGTTATATTTAGCCGGCAACGACTAAAAATTCAGGATCAAAAAATATTGGCGGCCCAAAGAGATGCCAGGGTTAAAGCTGAGCATGACCTAATGCAACTCGAACTGCAGAATAAACAGCTACAGGAAGTAGGCTTGAAACAGCAGTTGGAGCTTAAAAGCAAAGAATTATCAAACCATACCCTAAACCTTATTAAAAACAACCAATTGCTGGAAGATATGCGCAATACGCTGCAGGAGATGGTCAAGGATGATAAGCGCGACCAGAAAAGACAAATGCAGCAACTGATTCAACAGATCAACCAAAGTTTTAATCACGAGCAGCATTGGAAAGAATTTACTACTGCTTTTGCACAAGTGCATCAAAGCTTTTTTGATAATTTAAAAACATACAGTAGTGATCTCACCTCTGCCGATGTACGTTTGGTAACGCTCATGAAGATCAACCTGGATTCAAAAGATATTGCCACCTTATTGGGCATTTCTATGGATAGCTTACGCGTTGCCCGTCACCGTTTAAGACGCAAGCTCAATATTGATCAGGGTGATAACCTGTCGGCTTTTATACAAGCGTTATAATATCTTAATAGGCTTAATATTGGCTTAATGTAACGCTAATGTAATGGTAATGGAGGTTTGTGTTATTCTTAAATTGCTGTATTTAAGTTAGTTATATGTAACCGTTGCCTTCCTGTTAACGGCCTTTGTAACGGAGTTTCCTTTTTGTAACACCTAAAGTTTCCTTTCCATTTGATGCATTCACACATTTGCACCGTCAAAAAATTACATGCAAATCTAAAAGCATCAAACTTCCCTAACATGAATAAACTATTACAAACCTTTCTGTTCGTGCTGCTGAGCGTAATCTCTGTACAGGCAGCAACCATCAAAGGACATGTATACGATCAAAAAACCGGTGAGCCTCTTGCCGGGGCGACGATTGTATTAGAAAAAACAACAAAATCTGCAGTAACCGGTTTGGATGGATCTTTCCAGATAAAAGAGGTGCAGGCCGGAACTTACACTTTGCGCATCAGTTATGTAATGTACAAAACAACCGTTAAGGAACTGGATGTTACTAAAGAAAAGGATGATGAAGACCATCACCACATCAAAATTTATCTGGAGCAGGCCGGTAAAGATTTGCAGGAAGTAGCGGTGATAGCCAAAAAAGACGGCAATACCGAGCGGGAGGCCCGCCGCCTGGAATTGCAATCGCCGCAGATCATGAACGTAGTTTCTGGCCGTGCCATTGAAATATCGCCAGACCTAACCGTAGCCAACGTAATCCAGCGTGTGTCGGGTGTATCGGTTGAGCGTAACAGCAACGGCGATGCGCAGTTTGCTATTATCCGCGGTATGGATAAGCGTTATAATTATACCTTGGTAAACGGCGTAAAAATCCCAAGTCCGGATAACCAGTACCGTTATGTTCCGTTAGATATTTTTCCGGCTGATCTTTTAGACCGGCTTGAAGTTTCTAAATCGCTTACACCCAATATGGAAGGCGACGCGATAGGCGGCGTAACCAACATCGTAATGCGCGAGGCGCCAAATCGGCTTTTGATTTCCGGCAATATTTCTACCGGCTACAACCAGCTGTTTTTTGATCGTAAGTTTACCAGTTACGATTATGGTTCCGTGAACCATAAATCGCCTTACGAAATTAATGGCCGCAGTTACCAGGCCACCGCTAACGATTTTCCAAAAAGCACCTTAACATATAAAAACCAGCACCCTGCACCCAACGTGGTAGGTAGCTTAGCCATCAGTCAGCGTTTTTTGAATAATAAGCTGGGCATTTTAGTAGCGGGCAGTTATCAAAACACCTATCGCGGCAGCAACAGCACCTTGTATGATTGGGCCGTTAGCGGCACCAATGCCTATGCTACCATTACAGCTAAAAACGACCGGACCAATTCTGACCAGCAAAAGCGCTACGGCGTAAATTTGAAAGCTGATTATGCTTTTAACAGCCGCAATAAAATCAGCCTGTATAATGTTTATTTAAAACTGGATAATATACAGGTACGGGACGAGCTGACAACCACCTACAACGGTGTTTACAATCCGGATGCTGGCAATGCCGAACTGGTATACAGCACCCGTAGCCGCTTTACTCAGCAGCAAATATATAATACAACGCTGCAGGGCGATCATAAGCTTTTTAGTGATAAGTTCAAGATTCATTGGGCAGGCGTATACTCATCAGCCATGAATGACGTGCCTGATAATACCACTATCAGCCTGAATGGTATTCGCCAGAATTTCGTTGAAAAACCTACGGTACTGGTCAACACCAACCCTGTTACGCATCGCTGGGAACGTAATACCGACGAAGACAAAGCCGGGTACCTGGACCTGACCTACACTTTACCCGTTTTTGGCGGAAAAGTGGATATCAGCGCCGGCGGTTTATATCGCGATAAGCAGCGCAGCGGCTTTTATAATAATTATAATCTGTTTACCACCACTCCACAAGCTGCATATGGTGTAGATTTTAATAACTATGCTGATATCCCTTTAAGCGTAGCTAACCCTGGCGGTGCAGTAAGCAATTCGCTGACTTATGATGCATCTGAAAAAACGAGTGCAGGTTATGGTATGTTTAAGCTGATAGTTAACCGTTTGGAAGCAATAGGAGGGGTACGTGTAGAGCACACTAATCAAGGCTATAACTTGTTGTTTCCTGCAGGCGAATCTAACCCGAAAGGCAGCCAGATTTATACAGATGTATTGCCCAGCTTAACCTTAAAATACAAACTGGCCGAAGGTAACCAGCTGCATGCAGTTTATTATAAGGCGTTAAACCGGCCGGGATTCTATGAGATTGTACCCAGCAAGGTAGTGAATGAAGATTACCAGGACCGGGGTAACCCCAATGTGAAACGCGCCCTGGCCGATAACTACGATTTACGTTATGAGTTTGCTCCGAATGCATCCGAGCAATTATTGGTAGGCGGCTTTTATAAAAAGATAAAAGATCCGATAGAATACACTTTCCAAGCCGATGCTACACGCGGACAGGACATATATTATAGCCCGGGCAATTTTGGTACGGCGCATAATTATGGTGCCGAGGTTGATTATATCAAGTATTTCAACAAGTTTGGTATCAAGGCTAACTATACCTATACACACTCCCGCATCAAAACTCCAAAATCTTCGCGCATTATCAACAGCACCACCGGTGATATTGAAACGATATCGGTAGAGCAAAGCCGCCCGCTGTATGGTCAGGCCGCTCATGTGGGTAACCTGTCTTTATTGTATAGAGATGCAAAAAGAGGATGGGATGCGCAGGTAGCAGCATCTTACACCGGCGAGCGTATCAATACCATATCACAGTTTGTAAACAATGATTTTTGGCAAAAAGCTTTTATCCAGATGGATGCCTCGGCCGAAAAACGCTTTAAGCATCATATCTCGTTATTTGTTAAAGCCGGCAACCTGCTTAACACACCCGCCAAGCTATTTATCAAAGGCACTAACCCGGTTAATGACCTGATTAAAGAAAACGTGGTTTCAAACGGCCAAACTTTGTTCCGTAGTGATTACTACAAGCAAAGCTACCTGATTGGTATCCGCTATAAAATGTAAGTAAGTTAAATACAATAGATTTTTTAAATCAGCACATGATGAACTTAAAACGAATTTTTACAGGATTAGCCCTTTCATGCATCCTGTTTACCGCTTGTGAAAAAGCAAACAAAGATGTAGATACCTCCCCGATTGATGGAGCAGCAACAGGCGAGGTATCCGGTGTTTGGCCAAAAGGCAGTACGCAAATCATTAAAGGCGACGTTGTTATCCCCGAAGGTAAAACGCTTACTATTGAAGAAGGAGTTACGGTGTTAATGGATACTGTTGCCAAACCCGAAATTATTGTGAAGGGGAACTTGTACGCCTTAGGTACCGCGCAAAACCCCGTGAAATTTACCGTGAATGACTTTTATAAAACCGATGCCAAAAAATTCGGTAAAATGTGGGGTGGTATACTGGCTGGGCCAACGTGTGCCGAACTGGTACTGGATCATACCATACTCGAGTATGGTGGTTCAACTACTTCTGATGCTTCTACCTCGGTTAAGCAAGGCTTATATAAAGCAAAAGCAGGGGAAAATCTGCCTGCGCTGTGGTTCTCTAACGTGAACGGAAAGTTAGTAGTTGTAAACAGTACCTTCCGTAACTTTCAGGAAGATTGTACTTATATTGATGGCGGTAAAATTATTTTCGCCAACAATACCTTTTACACTACCGGCGTAACTGGTGGCGAAGCTATGAATTTCAAATCAGGTTGCGTGGCAGACGTAGCCTACAATCTGGTTTATAGCACCAATACCAATGCACTGAAACTTTCCAACTCTGGCGACCGCACGCCACAAGCTTATATTGTAGCTTATAACAATACCATGGTTAATACCGGCTGGCGCAGGCCAACCGCCAAAGGCGGCTCCGTTTGGGTAGAAAGCACTGTGCGGGCCGAGCTGCATAACAATTTGTTCGTCAATACCCGCTTCGGTATTAAGCGCGATACTAAAAAGCCGGAAGATAGCCGCTCGGTATACACCAACAACTGGTATTGTGGTTATGATCAAACTACGGTAAACCAGTTTCAGCCCACGTCCGATGTTGTTGGCGGCACTAACGATGTAATTGGTAAAACCGCTGGCGAAAACAATCCGATGCTGGTTAATTATCCTTTAAATACGCCTGTTGATAACGCTGTATTTAATACCTCATGGGATTTTCATTTACAAGGCAATTCGCCTGCATTAGGCAAAGGTATTACCAACTTTACCCGTCATTATGCGGCTGGTATTATGGCAAACGGTATAACTTACCAATCGCCGGCACCATCAACCTACGTTGGTGCGTTCGGTACACGTTAATTATTGTTATTTGGTTTTTTAAACGCGCAGCAGTATTTACCTGCTGCGCTGTATTGTAGTTGATAAATGCGTAATTATAAATTAATAATTCCGGGCTTATTTGCGGTAGCCACCATGCAGTCGGCATGTGGGCAAACCGCTGTTAAGGACCCAAAACTGATGAAGGTAGCCGGTTTTGCTGCGCCGGCTATTAAGCCGGTGATTGTAACCGAACCCGTACAGTTTGATAGCGATGATCCGGCAATTTGGGTTAACCCGCAAAACCCGGCGCAAAGCCTGGTTATAGGCACTGATAAAAATGCCGAAGGTGGGTTGTATGTGTTTGATTTGAATGGCAAAATTGTGCCGGGTAAAGTAGTGAAAGGCTTAAAGCGTCCTAACAATGTGGATATAGCCTATGGCCTGAATCTGAATGGTAAACCAACAGACATAGCTATCACCACTGAGCGCATGACGCACAAGCTGCGTATCTTTTCATTACCCGATATGCAGCCTATTGATAATGATGGCATTGATGTATTTGTGGGCGAAACCGGTATGGAGTATCGCGATTTGATGGGTATTGCTGTTTACACTACCAAAAGCGGTAAAATGTACGCCATTGTAGGCCGTAAAAGTGGCCCGCAAAACGGCGGGTATTTATGGCAATACCTGCTTAGCGATGACGGTGTCGGCCATGTAAAAGCCGAGCTGGTACGTAAATTTGGCGAGTATAGCGGTAAAAAAGAGATCGAATCCATTGCGGTTGATAATGAGCTGGGGTATGTATATTATTCGGACGAGCAAACCGGCGTTCGGCAGTACTATGCCGATCCCGAAAAAGGGGATAAGCAACTGGCCATTTTCGGTACGAGCGGTTTTGCTGTAGATCATGAAGGTATTTCCATTTACAAGCTAAGCGATACTACGGGGTACATACTCGTGTCAGACCAGGGTGCTAACCGTTTTCAGATATTTAGCCGGGAGGGTACAAAAACAAATCCGTTTGAACATCGCCTGCTCAAGATAGCCAACGTTGATGCCCATGAAAGTGACGGTTCTGATGTTGTGGCTGTACCACTAAATAACACTTTTAAACATGGTCTTTTTGTGGTGATGAGTAACAACAAAACTTTTCACTATTACCGTTGGGAAGATATTGCCGGAAAAGATTTGCAATTGAAAGAAGGCAGGTAGCATCCTTGCCCAGTTGCTGTTCTAATAATAGAAACCAAAAAAGCTGCCTTGCTCAAGGCAGCTTTTTTGCTGCAATGAATTTTGGCATAGGAAGATGTAAGAGAACATTGTAACTTAGTGATTACATTTGTGATTAATTAAACTACTACTAATGACATAATGAATTGTGTCATCGTACTAATTGCCTTATAATCCTTACATGATACTACAGCGCTTTTATATCAGCAGATTTTCGTTTACCATAGTATCGATCATTTTCTGGCTATTGATTGAAGCCCAAAGTGCATATGCGCAAACCGATAAAAGCGTATCTATACCACAGCTGGTATCCGGTAAAAAAGGCGTTGCCGATACCGTGCGGTTAGCCGCCGATACTACGCGCCAAAAAGATTTGCCGGATGTGATCAAAAGCATATTTCATGTACGTAGCGCACTCGAGAACGATTCGGTAACTTCCAAGCCGGAATTTTCTGTTGTGCCTGCTATCGGGTATACCCTGGTATCAAGGCTGGCCATTGTGCTATCGGGCAATGCGGCGTTCCGTACAGGGCCCAAGTCGCGCATATCAACCATTGTGGCCAGCGCATCCTATACGCAAAACAAGCAGTTCCTGATGCCTGTGTTGTCTAATATATGGACCCGCAACAACGAGTATGAGTTTGTGGGCGATTACCGCTTTTATAATTATCCGCAAAACACCTACGGCTTGGGTAGCAGCTCCAATATCAAAAACGAGGACCCAATGAAATTTGCATTTGCCCGTTTTTATGAAACAGCGCTCAGGCATATCAGCGGCAACTGGTATGCGGGATTGGGCTATGCTGTAGATGCCTACTGGAACATATCGCACGATGGCCCAAAAAACGGCGCCATATCTGATTTTGAAAATTATGGAACCACTCCACACTCACTGGCATCAGGCGTAAACTTTGAAGTTATTCAGGATTCGCGCGATAATTCCATCAACCCGTACAAAGGTTGGTTTGGCAGCGTGCAGTATCGTACCAACCCAACCTGGATGGGCAGCACCACCAGCTGGCAATCGGTAATTATTGATTTACGTAAATATGTGCCTTTCCCGGCATCCTCGCAAAACGTACTGGCTTTCTGGTCATACAACTGGCTTACCTTACATGGCAGGCCGCCTTATTTAAGTTTGCCCAGCAGCTCGTGGGATCCTAACTCAGCTACGGGTAGGGGATACATTCAGGGCAGGTTCCGTGGCGCACAAATGGTGTATCTGGAGAGCGAATACCGTTTCAAAATTACCCGCAACGGGTTAGTAGGTGGGGTGTTGTTTGCCAACGCACAAAGTTTATCGGCCGAACCGGGTACCGCCATGCAGCGGGTACAACCGGCTTTTGGCCCGGGTTTGCGCCTTAAGCTGAACAAAAAATCGCGCACCAATATTGCCATTGATTACGGCTTTGGCCGCCAAGGCTCAAAAGGATTGTTTATTGATGTAGGCGAAGTTTTCTAAATAAAAATTAATCTATTATAAACTAAAACAGGCATCAATTACTGATGCCTGTTTTTGCGAGACTATTTTGGCTAATTGCTTACAAAGTAGCCATATCAATCACAAAGCGGTAATGCACATCACCGGCTAAAGTGCGCTCATAGGCTTCGTTGATTTTATCAATACTGATTACTTCTACATCCGAGGTAATGTTGTGCTCGGCACAGTAATCAAGCATTTCCTGTGTTTCTTTAATGCCGCCTACTAAGGATCCGGCCAATGTGCGTCGACCCATAATTAATGGGAAAGCACCAACTGGAGTTGGCTGTGGTGGCGCGCCTAATAATACCATCACACCATCGGTTTTTAACAGATTCAAATACTCATTATAATCATGTTGTGCCGAAACGGTATTGATGATGATGTCAAAGCTGCCAGCCAGTTCGGCCATGGTATCTTTGTCTGTAGTTAATTTAAAGTGGTGAGCGCCCAGTTCAGAAGCATCTTTTTCTTTGCTTTTTGAGCGGCTCAGCATGGTCACCTCTGCACCCATTGATGCAGCCAGTTTTACAGCCATGTGGCCCAGCCCGCCTAAACCAACAACAGCCAGTTTATCACCTGCTTTTACATTCCAGTGGCGCAGCGGCGAGTAGGTAGTGATACCGGCACACAGCAATGGTGCAACTTTCTCAAGCGGTAATTTGTCTGATACCGACAGTACAAAGTGCTGGGTAACCACAATATGGCTGGAGTAACCGCCTAAGGTGATCGATTGCTTATCCTGCGTTAAAGAGTTGTACGTTTGGGTGTGTCCGTTAAGGCAGTATTGCTCTAAATCAGCCTCGCAGTTAACGCAGTGCATGCAGGAGTCAACAAAGCAGCCTACACCTACGGTATCGCCTTCTTTAAAGCGGGTTACATTTTCGCCAACGCGGGTTACTTTACCCACAATTTCATGTCCGGGTACCGCAGGGTACACTGTACCGCCCCATTCACCACGCGCGGTATGAATATCTGAGTGGCAAACGCCGCAATATAAAATTTTGATCTCCACATCGTCCGGTCCCGGTTCACGGCGGTCAATGCTAAACGGAGCTAAAGGTTTGTCTGCAGCTTGTGCAGCATAAGCTTTTACTGAAGTCATTTGTAGTTGTTTGTTTTGTTACAAAGATGGTTAGTGATTACTAATGTTTTGTTAGCCAAAAGCAATTTTGACTAAAGGAGCAGCTAAAGCATTGATAAGTAGCATACAAAAAAGGCTGCCTGACAATCAGGCAGCCTTTTAAATTTTATTTTTCTGGTGCTTTACCAATCAGATCCATAAACTGATCCAGTTTTGGCGTTATGATAATTTGCGTGCGGCGGTTTTTGGCCCGCCCGGCCTCCGTGCTGTTATCGGCTATCGGGTTATACTCGCCACGGCCGCCAGCAGTCAGGCGTTTTGGGTCAACCCCGTAATTGGTTTGCAGCGCCAATACTACTGATGATGCCCGCAGGGCACTCAGGTCCCAGTTGTTGCGGATGCTTTTCTGTGCGATAGGCACATTATCGGTGTTACCCTCAATCAGTACATCGTAATTATTGTAATCCTTAATGATTTTGGATATTTTGCTCAGTGTTTCATTTGCACGGTCTGAAATTTCAAAGCTGCCCGATTTGTACAGCATATTATCGGCAAGCGAAATGTAAACTACACCTTTCAGTACCTGTACGTCAACATCTTTCATTTCCTGCTGGCTCAGTGAGCGGGTCAGGTTATTGGTAAGTACCATGTTAAGCGAGTCGCTTTTGTTTTTAGCATTCACCAGTTGCTGAATGTATCTGTTAGAACTGTTGATCTCGTCAACCAGTTTAGAGATGTTCACGTTGCCCTGGCTGCTGGAGCTTAAACATTTATCAAGCGCGTTTTGCAGTGTTTTGTTGTTGGAGCGTTCTGCAGCGATCTGCTCATCCAGGCTTTTTACACGTCCGTTTAAAACTGCCAAGTTACGTTCATCGGTCAAAAAGCGAGTGCGCAGTTCGCGGTGATTGCTGTCCAGCGTGTTGTAGCTGGTTTGCAGGGCCTGGTATTTTTTTGTACTAACACAACTTGTTGCAGTCACGGCTGCTACAACGAGCATAACTGGTATTAATAGTTGAATTTTCATAGCGAATATTTAAGGGTTGAAAAAAAATTACAACATTATTTTAACTCATTTGCGCCTATAAAGTTTGTTTTACACAGCAAAACGCTTCAGCCGCGTTGCTAACAAACTTTACAAGTATGAGATAAGACTTGCAGGCAAATAAAAAGTTTATTATGCTGCATCGCGTAATGCGATTGTCAAACATTCACTTCCGTAAAAATGTTGGCTTGTTGTTTCGGATACTTTTTCGATATTTTGCCTTACTTGTTAATACAAGGTCTTCAAACTATAATCTTATCTGCCTGAATGAAGAAAATTCTGCTCTGCCTTTTATTAAGCTTTCCTTTGGCGCTGCTGGCGCAGGATTCTGTTGTTTATCGTATTGTTTACATTGGGGATGCCGGCGAGCTGGACCCGCAGCAAAGCGGCGTGCTTACCCATGCGGCCAATAATATCATTTCGGGTAAAACCTCGGTAGTTTACTTAGGTGATAATATTTATCCCACCGGCATGGGGTTGCCCGGTAGCCGTGAGGAGGAGGGAACAAAAAAGATACTCCAATCACAATACCAGCCTATGCGACAAAAAGGTGCACCGGTCTATTTCATCCCCGGAAACCACGATTGGGACCGCATGGGCCCAAAAGGCATGGCCAAGGTAAAGCGGCAGTGGGAATATATCAGCGAGCAGAAAGATTCGCTATTAAAGGTTGTGCCCGAGGATGGCTGCCCCGGCCCGTATGAAATCAGTATTAACAAAGATCTTACCATCATCGCTTTTGACTCCGAATGGTGGCTTTACCTTTTTAGTAAAGATAATCCGAATGCGGATTGCGACTGTAAAACGCAGGATGAGGTTATAGACCGTTTAAAAGAACTGCTTTATAAAAATCGTAATAAAGTTATTTTGCTGAGCGATCACCATCCGTTCCAATCTTACGGGCATCATGGCGGGGCTTATGATATTTTGGATTACTTTTTTCCGCTGACCTCTGTAAAGCGGTCCCTTTATATCCCCTTGCCAGGCTTAGGTGCTTTGTATCCGTTTTTGCGGGCCAACTTTGCCACAGCCGAAGATCAGGGGCACCCGCTTTACCGGCGTATGGTGCAAAAAATAGATGCCGTGTTTGATGGCTTTCCCAATGTGGTGCATGTATCAGGCCATGAGCATGGTCTGCAGTTTATTAAAGGGCGGCAAATGCAGGTAGTAAGCGGATCGGGTGCTAAGCAGGCCTTTGTTAAGAAAGGGAAAAACGCGCTTTATGCAGCATCAACAGGCGGCTATGTTACGGCAGATTTGCTCACCAATAAAAGCATCCGCTTTACTTACTATGCCAGCAGCGATAGTGTAATTCGGCAGGTGTTCACTTATACCAAACCCTATGATCCGGTTAATATAGCACTGCAACCAGCGGGCACACCGGTTATGCAGGATAGTGTGGTGGTAAAGGCACGCCCGGAATTTGATCAGGTGAGCAAAATACACCGTAAGCTATACGGTGAAAATTACCGCAAGGAATGGGCTGCACCTGTAAAGCTGCCGGTAATTCGCATTAGTGAAGCAAAGGGTGGACTAACGCCGGTGCAGTTGGGCGGCATTCATCAAACCAAATCCTTGATATTGAAAGATAGCCAGGGCAAGCAGTGGGTATTGAGTAGTATTGAAAAATATCCCGAAGTGATTTTAACGCAGTCGCAGCGCGAAACACTGGCTAAGTCGTGGTTGCGCGATGCCATGTCGGCCCAGCACCCGTATGCTACGCTAATGGCGCCGGTACTAGCCAATGCGGTTAAAGTGCCGCATACCAATCCTGTTATTGGCTGGGTATCGCCCGATGGCAAACTGGGCTATTATGAAAAGATATTTGCAGGCAAGATTTGCATATTGGAAGAGTATAACCCCGGCAACCGCTCAGTAAATACTGGTAATATGCTGAAACAGCTTGACCGGGATAATGATAACCTGGTAGATACGGCTGAGTTTTTTAAAGCCCGTTTACTGGATTGGTTTATGGGCGATTGGGACCAGCAGGCCGACCAATGGCGCTGGCAAAACCGCAGTGCGGACGGTCATAAATATTACTTTGCCGTACCCCGCAACCGCGATCAGGCTTTTTATGTGAATGAGGGCATTATACCCAAGATCAATTCGCGCATGTGGGTTGCGCCTTATTTGAAAGGCTATGCATCGGGGGCTGATGACGTAAACTTCTTTTATTTCAGTGGGCGTACACTCAACAGCCGGTACTTAGCCGGGCTGGATCATGATAACTGGATGCGGCTTACCCAATATGTTGCTGCCAGCCTTACCGATTCGGTATTACAAGCCGCACTGCGCAAGCTACCGGCAGAAGCCTACCGCATAAGGCACCAGTTGCTGTTTAAACAAATGCAGCAACGGCGCAATCAACTCATGATAGCTTCCGAAAACTACTACCGCTTTTTTAACCGTATTGTGGATATTAGGGCAACCGACAAACACGAATTAATTACCATACAAGATACATTGAATGGCAACCTGTACGTAACCATCCGTAAAAAGGTGCGGAACGGTGCCGAAAAGCAAGTTTTGTTTAGTCGTATATATGATCCGGCTATTACACGTGAGCTTAGGGTGTATGCTGCTAAAGGTGATGACAGCATTGTGGTGAATATTAAACGGTCATCTGTTAAACTTAGGCTTGTGGGCGGTGCCGGTAATAAAACTTACAATGCACAACAGATAGATAAAGAAATCAACGTTTATGAAAAAGGCAGCAATGCCTCGTTTATAGGCAAGGTACAAAGTGGTTTGGATAAACATATCAGTAAGGATTCTGTAAATGTGGGCTTCATTCCCACTAATTTGTATAATGTACGGGCACCGGTTCTGATGGCCGGTTATAATCCGGATGACGGCGTATGGCTCAGTGCAGGTATCCGTTTTATTACGCAAGGCTTCCGCAAAATGCCTGGCAATGTGCAGGAATTTACCGTGCAGCATGGGTTTGACAATAAGGCTAATAAGCTAACTTACCAAGGCGAGTGGACCGATGCTATAGACAAAGCCGATATTATATTACAAGGGAAAGTAAGCTTGCCAAATGTGATCAATTTTTTCGGTCGCGGTAATAACACCGGGTTCAATAAGGTTGATGATTTTAAATCTTACTACCGTGCCCGTTTTAACCTATACGAGGTGAATGCTGCATTACGCTGGCAGAACGCAAGCGGGGTAACCAGCGTGCGCATCGGTCCGGCTTTCCAATACTATCATTTTTTACAGGATGATAAAAACAGGCTCATCTATAATTCAAACCTGATACATAGTTATGACAGCGCAACGGTTGTGCAGGATAAAGCCCATGCCGGCTTATCCGTTACTTATATTAATGATAAGCGCAACAACGCGGTTCTGCCATCATGGGGTATTTATTTTGGTGTAAAGCTGCAGGCTATGGCGGGGCTTAATCAATACTCAGGCACTTATGTACAGGTTACGCCTGCTGTTGAGTTTTACCGAAGTGTAACTACAAATTCTAGTTTTGTGATTATTGACAAATTGGGTGGTGGTATTACGTTGGGTAAAGCCGCTTATTATCAATCACTCTTTTTAGGCGGGCCGGATAATTTACCCGGCTATCGTCAATACCGTTTTGCCGGGCAACAAATGGTTTACAATAACCTCGAAGCGCGTATAAGACTAAATCGCATGGCTACCTATATACTGCCGGGGCAGTATGGCATCACCGCCTTTCACGGCATAGGCCGCGTATGGGAAAACAAAATGAGTTCGAGCACATGGCACAACAGTGTAGGTGGAGGCATGTACTTCTCACCGGCCGATCTGGCTTTGCTTAAAGTGCAGGCGGCTTATTCGCACGAAGGCTGGTACCCGTTCGTATCGTTTACGCTAAGTTTTTAGGAGGCCCCCTCTAAATCTCCCCCGGAAGGGGGGAGACTTCTACAAGGATTATTATTAAAAGCCCTCCCTACCGGGGACGGTTTGGGAGAGGCTTACTGAAAACCCAGTACCGGGTGCGGTACATACAGTTCTTCCAACCGCTTAATCTCTTCATCCGGCAGTTTAACCTGTAAGGCAGCAACGGCATCTTCCAGATGGCCCGGTTTGCTGGCCCCTACAATAGGAGCGGTGATGTAGGGTTTGCTTAACATCCAGGCCAGCGCTATTTGTGCGTTGGGCACACCCTTTTGCTCCGCCAGTTCTGATACCAGGTTCACGATTTCAAAATCGGCATCCTGGCTGTATAGGGATTTGCCGAAGGCATCTGTTTTTGCACGTTCTGTTTCGGTACGTTCTTTACTGCGGCGGCCGGTTAGCAGTCCGCGCGCCAGCGGCGACCATGGTATAACAGCAATTTTCTGGTCTGTACAAAACGGTATCATTTCACGCTCCTCTTCCCGGTAAATCAGGTTGTAATGCGGTTGCATGGAAACAAATTTAGTCCACCCGTTACGCTCGGCTGCAAACTGCGCCTGGGCAAATTGCCAGCTGTACATGGATGATGCGCCGATGTAACGTGCTTTACCGGCTTTTACCACATCGTGCAAAGCTTCCATGGTTTCTTCAATCGGGGTTTCGTAATCCCATCGGTGTATCTGGTATAAATCCACATAATCGGTACCCAGGCGTTTCAAGCTGGCGTCAATAGCGCTCATGATATGCTTGCGTGATAAACCCTTATCGTTTGGTCCCGGCCCCATAGGGTTAAATACCTTGGTAGCCAGTACTACATCATCGCGCCTCGCAAAATCTTTAAGGGCGCGGCCCACTACTTCTTCACTGGCACCTGCCGAATACACGTCGGCCGTATCAAAAAAGTTAATGCCCAATTCCAGTGCTTTTTGTATAAAAGGACGGCTTTGCTCTTCATCCAATGCCCAGGGCCAGCGCTCGGTAGGGCGGCCGTAGGTCATGGTACCCAGGCAAATGCGCGATACCTTCATGCCCGTATTTCCAAATCTCACATAATCCATAATTATTCATTTTAACTAAAAGTTACAAATGTCATCACGGTTAAGTTTGCCTGTAATGCAACAGTTACAAATGAATGGCAAAACTTAACAGGGCAAACGGTGTTTGTCATGTATTCTCGACAACGGCATTGAAAATGCCGGGTGGATGGATAATTGATAGCCGAAAATTCTTATTATTGGTAAAAAGCAGCCTAACAGCAAATTGCAAACATTGTAGTAGCTTATTGCTTTTAATGTTCGGTTATACAGTAACACTGGCACTTTTTTAGTGTCAAAATCACACATTACATAAATAGTAGCTGATGAGCAGAGTATTTACTATAGTAGAGGGCTTGGAAAACCTGGGTGCCATGCGCACAGGTGGCCAGGGCTCGGTATACAAAGGCAGAAGAACGGGCACGATATTAACGGCCGTAAAACTGCTGCCTACACCCATCCATCATGAAAGCCAGGACGATGCCAACTACCGCCGTTTCCAGAACGAGGTGGATAAGCTGCGCAAGGTAAACGAGCAGCCGAGCCCGCATGTGGTTAAAATCCTGAGTTCGGGCCTTACCGAAAGCGGTTCCTTCCCATTCATCGAAATGGAATTTATAGAAGGGCCTGATTTGGGAGACCTTTTGGAACCGCCCAAAGGTGAAAAGGTATTTACCATAAAAGAAACTATCAAGGTAGCCGAGCAGTTAGCCTCCGCATTAGCGCATTGCCATGGGGTAGGGGTAAAGCATGGCGATATCAAGAGTAACAACGTAAAGTACAACGTGCACACGGGTAACTATGTGCTGCTGGATTTTGGCTTGGCCGTAATGTCAGACGAGCAGCGCAGAAGCAGTGTGCGGCATGCAGGCGCCATCGAGTTTATGGCGCCCGAGCAGCACGAAGGCGTAATGCTGCCGCAAACGGATGTATACAGTTATGGCGTGGTGTTGTATGAACTGCTGGCGGGGCAGGTGCCTTTCCCATTGCACGATAGCGGCGAAACATCGCGCAATACGGTGCTGGTATCGCACATGGAATCGCCCATTCCTAACCTGATGGAGCTGCGCAGCAAGAACCTGCCATCAACCTGGACCTACGAAAAACAACTGCAGGAAATGCAGGTGCCCGAATGGCTGATAAGCCTGATTATGAATTGCCTGAGCAAAAAGCCCGAACAGCGTTATGCCAGTGGGGTGGAGTTGCACCAGGCAGTAGTGCAGGGTACCTTATCGGCCAGTGTAAGTAGCGGTAATGAAGGCACAGCCGTAGCCCGCATCACGGCATTGCAAAGTGAAAATAAGCGGTTGGAAGACCTGCTATTACAATACCAGCAGGCTGATGCCGGTAGCCCCGTGAAGGAAAATGATGGATCTAACGTATCCATATCAAAACCGTTATTTGCAGCTATTCTATTTATACTGGTCTCGTCAATGGCGTTTTCCATGTATACGCTGTTCTTCAAAAAGTCGTCGCCTTACAACGCTGCAAATTCACAGTATCAGGATAGCGTTAGCAACAACGAACCTATGCGGGCGGATACAGCAGGCAGCTTCCAGCCAGAACCACAAACACCGGTAAATACGCAGCCGACGACTACACCACAGGTTGACACACCTGTAGTGCAACAGCCGCCTGTTAAAAAGCCAAAGCCGGCACAGGACAGTACAGAAACGCCTAAAACAGATAGTACGGACGTTGAACAGTTTTAAACCGGTTTACGAATGGAAAGCCTGCCGGCAAACATCAGCAGGTGTTTTGCTGTTCAGTTACGCATACAATAAACATTTATAGCACAACGGCAGGGTAACCTGCCGCTCTAATATTTTGAGGAGATTATCCGCTTATGGAATCTAAACCTAACTTTTGGCAACGCATTGGTATACAAGACTGGTTTTTGACCGAGCAGCAAAGCCAGCAGGCAGCACAGCCCCAGGCCCTTACGCCCGATAGCGTTTATAAATACATTATCGAAAAATTCAAGGATTCGATTGCCGAACTTTCTTTTGCACACCGGGTGGTGTTTTATCATGAATTCATCATCAGCTTTAATCCTGATGATTACCATGAGTTTATGCAAAACAAGAAAGGCATTTTCGGCATCATTGTGCATGAGTCGGTAAACCAGTTTTACGAAATACTGAAAGAGTACCGTGCACAAGGTAAAACGGTGGCTCCATCCGCATCTAAGTGGGTGTTCAGGCTGGTATCGCACCCCGAGTATGCGCGCGGCGACAAGGGCTTTATTGGTAAGCTGCTACCTGATAGTGATAGTCCGCAAAAAGAAGAGAACCTGCGCGTTACCTTTATACCCCGCCAAACCGGTATTGCCCAGACTTTTGACGTGAATCAGGATGTGCTTAAAGGCTTTACTTACTACAGCGAGGGCTATTACGAAATACCCTACGATGAAGGTTTGGAACCCGAAACAGCGCAAACCAGCGGTGGTAAAACCAAGACAGATGCCGTGCTGGCCCGCCTGGAAACTATCTTTCCGAACCAGCAGTTTGCCGGTAAAAAAGTGGAGTTTTTAATGAAGGATGAAGTCATCGAAGTTTCGGGTAATGACGAGACAAGAAAGGAAAGTAACATATTCCGTATACCTACTGATTGGGTAGATGCGCCGCATTTACAGATCAGATATGATAAGGCTGAGGATAAATTTTACCTGGCCTCGTTTGGCGAAATTACTTCATTGAATGAAACACCGGTTGAACGCAGCACTGTTGCTGCGCCCAAGTGGGTGGAGGTACCCGTTAATTCGCGCATGCTGCTTAACGGCATTATAGGAGTTAATATTTTTAAATCATAAACCAATAAATTGATGTCGCAGATATTATCAATGAGCCTGCTGGCAATTGGCGCGCTGCTGCTGGCAACGCATTTTATAGACATTAAACAATCGGGTAAACGCAATGGCTGATCACATATACGGAATAACCGATACCGGACGGGTTCGGGATAATAACGAGGATAATTTTATTGCACAACCTGTGCTCAGTAGCAGGTATTTACTGGCTTGTGTAATAGATGGTGTTGGTGGTTATCATGGGGGCGAGGTTGCGGCCGAGATTGCGCGCGAACAGATATTATACCAGTTTGCCGTAACGCCCATTAATGTTAAAACCAGTATGTTAGAAGCCTTTAAACAGGCCAACGAGAACATATATACGGAACGCCAGCGCGTAAAAGAGATGGACAGCATGGCCTGTGTGGCTACCCTGGCGCTGGTTGATGTGGAAAACAATCAGTTTTATTATGCCCACCTGGGTGATACCCGCTTGTATCTGCTGCGCGATACCTCATTGGTTAAAATCACCAAAGATCACTCTTTTGTGGGCTTTTTGGAAGACTCGGGCCGGTTAACGGAAGAGGCTGCCATGAAGCATCCCAAACGTAATGAAATCAACAAAGCGCTGGGTTTTGCCAGCCCGATAGATACCCAGGGCGATTATATTGAAACCGGCCATTCACCATTTTTGCCGGGCGATATGCTGCTGCTTTGCAGTGACGGATTAACTGACATGGTTGATAAAGAAACCATTACTCATATTATTACAGCGCCTAACCAATCTATAGAGCAAAAGGCAGCTAACCTCATTGATGCTGCCAATCAAAATGGTGGGCGTGATAACGTAACCGTGGTTTTGGTACAAAATCCTAAAACACCTCAGGTACAGGAAGCCACCAAACCGGCATCGGTTGCCAAAAAAAGCGATGAGGTAAAACCAGAGGCAAAGCCGGTGGAGCAGCAACCGCTGGTTCAACAGCAGCCGCCGGTTCAAAAGCAACAAGTGCCGCCGATCCAACCAAAACAGCCGGAAAGTAAGCCGGTAATTTATGAGCGCACACCTACTGCTCGCGACGAAAAGAAGCCGGGCAATGGCCTCACCATTTTGCTCGCTGTTCTGTGCCTTGCATTTCTTGGAGCTGCCGTATGGTTTTATTTGCAAAGCCAAAAGCAGCAACAACCGGTTGTGCAAGCGGTAAAACCTGTTAACAAAAATAAAAATGCGGATGAGTTAAAGCTGCAGCAACTTATCAATCAAACCAAAGGTGATACCGTAGTACTGTCAGATACTGCATTTAAGCAAGCCATTTTAATTACCGATACCATTAAAGTACAGCGCGATAATCTTTACCTGAAAGCGCAGGGGAATATTGAGTTCAAAAGTGATTCTGCTTATACCGGCCCGGCCATACAGTTGGCACCGAGCTGCAGGCACGTAGTGTTGGATAACCTGCATTTAAACGGGTTTAAAACAGGCGTAATTGCTTACCATAATGCGCTTTTTTTAAAAAGCGTGCAATTTACTAACTGCCAGGTGTCTGTACAGGTAGGTTATCTGTTACCGGCAGGCAAGCCCATCAGCGGTAAATCACCATCCGGTAACTTCACATCCGATTCTTTAGCACAATCATCTACTGCGCAACAACATGCAACCAGATAATATAAAGCCTGCCGGGAGGGGCAAGGAGCGTATTTTTTTATTATTGACTGCCATTGTGCTTGGCCTGTTATTTTATCAGTTACATAGCGTACTGCAACACCGTTTTGAGGATGTGAGCCGCCGTTTGCAGGATGGCACTATGGTAAACCTGAACGATAAAGATCCGGCCAGCCATATCCGTACCATGCTGCAAAAAGGCTACTATTTTGAAGATAAGCGCGATGTAGCCTTAATTGAAGCTACTGTGGCCGATAAGTCAACCGCCGCACAGCAAACCGATAATATAGGTGAACTGAATAAGCGCAAATACTTTATTGATGCTGACGAGGCTTTTACCAAAGGCGGCGAATCGTTTAAAAGACGGGTAATTGCCTCCCGCTCGTTGCTGGGTTATACGGGAGAGGATTCGTTGCGCTTTGCACAAGAACGTACCGCACCGCCGCAGTTGCCATCAGCTACAGATGTTGGTATGGGAAAGTATGGTTTATCGGGCCGTATACAAAACAAAGAACAACAAGCGGTAGGCGGCGTGCTGGTAAGATTACAAATGGTGCTGCCACAGGATAGTATTTTTAATGATGAAGAAGTTGATGACTTAAAGGTCATCACTGAAAATGGTACAGGGTTTAAAAAAGAATTTTTGCCTGACAGCGCAGGTAAACACCGCCTACAAACCCTAACGGCCTATGCCCGCACCGATGCGCAGGGTAGCTTTGCTTTTACCCACCTGCCCGATGGCAAGGCATTCCGGGTGCTGCCTTTGCAGCCGGGTTATCAATTTGGAACCTCGCAGGGGGTGCAAAATCTGGATGATGATGAGCAGGTAAGCTTTGTGCAATCGCCGCACACCATCAGACTTTTATCCACCCGCGATTTCAATATCCTGAAAAAGGAAAAGTCGCTCATTGTGCGCACACCACAGGAATTTAACCACTGGTACTGGATCATTGTGGGCTGCTTTTTCGGCGGTTTTCTGATCGTGCACCTGTTGCTGTCATGGCGCTTCCGTACGGCCGATCAGCTGCTGCTGCCGTTGGTAATGATCCTGGTGGGCATGTCGTTCCTTACGCTGCTAAGTTTGCAAGACCCATTGCGCGACCGCTTTCTGGCAAAAGATACGTTGATTTACCTGGGTATTGGTTTGCTGGGCATGTGCGTATTGCTGTTCTTCAATGTTCGCCGTTTTACTGCCGATTCGGGATTGTACAGGCTGTTTGTATTTAAAAATAATCGTAACGCATCTAATGGCTGGCCATGGGTGGTTATTGCCATAGGTTTATTATCATTAACCATCTTATTTGGTACCGGGCCCGAAGGAAGCGGGGTAAAGGTGAACCTGTTCGGCTTTCAGCCGAGCGAGTTTGTAAAATATCTCATCATCCTGTTTTTGGCCGGCTTTTTTGCCGCAAACGAAACGCTTATCAGCGAGTATACCAGCTGGACCAAGCGCTGGTCGTTTTTTTACATTGCACTGGTAGGTATTGTAGCAACCCTGCTGCTATTCTTGTTGCTGGGCGATTTGGGGCCGGCTATGGTGGTGTGTTTTACCTTTATAGCGTTGTTCTCATTTTCGCGTGGCGATTTTATGTTCATGGCCGGCTCGGTAGTAGTTTACGTGCTGGCATCATGGATATTGAAAAACGTATGGTTGTCTATACTGGTTACCGCTGCAACCGTGGGCTTGGTGATGCTGCTAAAACGCAAGCAATTGAGTGAATCGGCTGTGATGGTGCTGGTTATCATGGCCGGCTTTTTAACTATCGATAAGATCCCTTACCTTGATAAACTCATCCCCGGCCCGGTACAGCGTTTAGTTGACCGTAAAGCCATTTGGCTGGATGCCTGGAACAACGAGGTGTATGGCGGCGACCAGGTAGCCAACGGTCTATGGGCCATGGCCAGTGGTGGTGTTTCGGGGCAAGGCATAGGCGAGGGCTTTGCCAAAACTATACCCGAGGCGCATACCGATATGATACTGCCTTCCATGGGCGAGGAGTTCGGGTGGACAGGCATTGTGTGTATTTTTGTGATGTTTTTGCTGTACCTGCACCGGGCCATACTTATTGGCCGGCAAACGGGTACGCCATTTTTGTTTTACTTGTGTGCTGGTATAGGCATATCTACTTTTGTGCAGTTCTTGCTCATTGCGGGTGGTTCAACAGGGGCGTTGCCTTTATCGGGCGTATCACTGCCGTTTCAAAGTTATGGCGGCTCTTCGCTGGTGGCCAATTTGCTGGCATCGGGTTTCCTTTTGTCCGCATCTTTGGTGCGGGGTACCGCTTTGCAAATGGGTTATATAACCAAACAGCAGGATAAAAACCTGGTGCCTGCGTTGCTGGCTGCCTGTGTGGGTTTGCTGCTTTTAACCGTTAACGTTTCCCGCTACCTGTTCAGTAACAAAAAATGGGTGGTACAACCGGCTTTGGTGGCCGATAAGAGCGGCGCGCGCATGTTTAGCTACAATCCGCGTATTGCTATATTAATGAATCGTTTGCAGGCTGGTTCACTGTATGATCGTAATGGTATCATCCTGGCCACAAGCAAACCTGAACTGATTAAAAAGCAGCGGGCTAAACTGGCAGGCGCCGGTATGTCGGGTTATGATCTGGATTCGGCCATGCATAAGCGTCTTGATCGTTATTATCCTTTCGAGGAGCAAACATTCTTCTGGATTGGCGATGCCAATACAGGCGTATTCAATGGCAGTAGCAACGGTTACTTTGCCGAATATGAGCATGCTGCCGAGTTGCGGGGCTTCCAGATGCCAACCACCAACTTCAACGTAACGGCCACCCGTTTCCGCGAAGACCGATTTTTACCCAAGGGAGTAAAGGAAATGACGGTGGTGAAAAAAGATTACAGCGCTTTAGCACCGTTGTTATTAGCCGGTATCAACAGCCAGCAGGTAGAAGCTTTTAAAAAGCGCAACCGCGATGTGCAGTTAACCATCGATGCCGGTTTACAGGCTACCATACAAAAGTCAATTGCTGGTGATACGGCTTTACATGATAATCGCGTATCTATAGTGATTATGGATGCAGCCAAAGGGGATGTACTTACTTCGGCCATGTACCCGCTGCCGCCAGTACACAACTGGGAGCAGCTTACCATGAGCTATGCCGAACAGAACCAGCTGTCCGGGTGGATGACCACGCAGGATTTAGGGTTTACCTACGCTACACAGCCAGGGTCAACAGCAAAAGTGCTTACCTCGCTCGCTGCGTTCAATAAACTGGGTATGGCCGCTGCTGATAAGCGCTTCCCGGTTAGTGCAGCCGAGCGTATCCGTACCAAAGGGCTGGAACCCGACGAAACCGGTATGATCAGCATGGAGCGTGCTATTGTGAAATCCAACAACGTATATTTTATTAAGCTGGCCAACCAGGAGCATTTGCAGGATGATATGGCTACGCTTTACATGAAAACAGGTATGTTTTTGCATGGTGTAGGTGGTTACTATTACGGTCGCCAAACTGAAAATGCCGCGCAGGAAGAAAAGTGGCGTAGCCTGTGGCGCAAAACCGAATTTAATACCCGGCCAAAGTACGATCCGAACAATATTCGCCGTACACGTGCCAAAGGGATATCGGGTATGGCCTGGGGGCAGGGCGAGTTGATTGCCACACCGGCAGCCGTTGCCCGGCTGGTATCGGGCGTAGCAAACAATGGAAAGCTAATGAGCAATCGCTATGTATTAAAAATCAGTGATTCTACGTTATCTACCAAAGGCAGTATTACTTTAGCCAACAATGCGCAGTATGCCCAGCTTATACAGCGTTATATGATTGAGCAAAGCGCACCTAAAAAATACACTTTGGGCATAGCTGTTGGCGGTAAAACCGGTACGCCCGAGCGTATCTGGAAACGCCAGCAAATTAATGATGGCTGGTATACGTTTTTTGCCCCAAAGGCTGATGGCAGCGGTAATATGGTGGTTTGTGTACGCATCGAGGCTACTAAAGGATCATCTGATGCCGTAAAACTGGCCGGGCAGCATGTGGTGCCTTACCTGCTCAAAAAAGGTTATATCAAAAGTTTAGATGGGCAAACAACCGCCCAACAGTAAGGTTTAAACTATCGGGTCTTTTTAGCGTCTGCTATAATCACCCAAAAGGTATAATATTATTGTAGGTGGTGTACAATACAGTAAAAGATAAGAATCAGGGATGATATTTAATTTATTCAAGAGTGATACGGAAGAGCGTCCTGACGATGTGAAAGGCATACGTCAGGCTTTGCTGCGTTTTATAAAGGATGTACTGCAAAAGTCGGAAGGTGGCGAGGGCGCTAACATTAAAGGCCTGTGTCTTTTTATGGCTTGCAACGAGGAAGAGAAACATGTGTATGAGGCGGCAGTATATGTTGATGAAGAGGACCGTTTTAAAGAAGAGATACAACGTATTGCTGATGACTACGCCATAGGCTTGCCGGATGCATGGACGCTGGAGTTTATTTTTGACGAGCAGTACCCGCCCGAGGCGGTAAAATCGCCTACCTTGGATGCCGCTTTGTTCATAAAAACCAGTAAGCATACCATCCGTCAAACAGCATCTGCGTACATCAGGGTTTTAAATGGCGAGGCCGAAAAGCAGGAATATAACATCAGCTCCGAAAGTGGCAAGCTTAACATAGGGCGCGACCGTAAGGCGCAGGCCAATGATGGTTTTTTCCGTACCAATCACATCGCTTTTCCATCCGATTCAGCTAATGATGCAAATAAGTATATCAGCAGGCAGCACGCTCACGTGGAGTGGAACAACGATGCCGGTTGCTTCGTATTATTTGCCGATGAAGGTGGCGTGCCTCCGCGTAACAAGATCAAAATCAGATCTGAAAACAGCGAAGACCCGATCAAATTGCATTCTACACACATAGGCCATCATTTAAAAGAAGGAGACCAGATTGTTTTGGGCGAATCGGCCGTTATTGAATTTAGCTTTAAAGCGGAGGGGTAAGTAACGGATGAGCAGAGTATTTACTATAGTAGAGGGCTTGGAAAACCTGGGTGCCATGCGCACAGGTGGGCAGGGCTCGGTATATAAAGGCAGAAGAACGGGTACGATATTAACGGCCGTAAAACTGCTGCCTACACCCATCCATCACGAAAGCCAGGACGATGCCAACTACCGCCGTTTCCAGAACGAGGTGGATAAGCTGCGCAAGGTAAACGAGCAGCCGAGTCCGCATGTGGTAAAAATCCTGAGTTCGGGCCTTACCGAAAGCGGCTCTTTTCCGTTCATCGAAATGGAACACATTGAAGGCCCCGACTTATGCGAATTACTGGATCCGCCTAAAGGCGAAAAGGTATTCACCATCAAAGAAACCATTAAGGTAGCCGATCAGCTGGCCTCCGCATTAGCGCATTGCCATGGGGTAGGGGTAAAGCATGGCGATATCAAGAGTAATAACGTAAAGTACAACGTGCACACGGGTAACTATGTGCTGCTGGACTTTGGTTTGGCCGTAATGTCAGACGAGCAGCGCAGAAGCAGTGTGCGGCATGCAGGTGCCATTGAGTTTATGGCGCCCGAGCAGCATGAAGGCGTTATGCTACCGCAAACAGATGTATACAGCTATGGCGTGGTGTTATATGAATTGCTGGCCGGGCAGGTGCCTTTCCCGCTACAGGATAGTGGCGAAACGGCCCGTAACGCTGTGCTGGTATCGCACATGGAATCGCCCGTGCCCGATTTACGGATAGTGCGCAGTAAAAATTTGCCGGGTAGCTGGACGGCCGATAAGCAGCAGTTGGAAATGCAGGTGCCGCAATGGTTGCTGGATGTGATAGATAAATGCCTGCAAAAAAAGCCGCATGAGCGTTACCTAACTGGCGTGGAACTGCACCAGGCAATTACTACGGGTATGGTGTCGGCTACCATGCAGGGTAACGAGCATCAGGCCGTGCAGCAAATTACCGAATTGCAGGACGAGAACCAGCGTCTGGAAAAAATGCTTTTCCAATACCAGCAGGCCGATACGGAGAAGGATAAAAAGATTGATGCTCTGCAAACCATGCTTTTACAAGCCGGCGGTACTTTCAATGCCCAAAAAGGCATGGTTGAACTCACCAAATCAACCGTTCATATTTCGAGGCGGATGTTTTATGGCTTGATCTCCGTGGCTGCGATTTTTTTGCTGCTGTTCATATTTTCATTCCTGAATAAAAGTGATGGTGATGGCAGCAATAATGAGTACAAAACCTATACGCCGTACATCAGTTTACCGGTTACGTCACCAGTAGCTAAAGCCGTAACTCCAAAGCCCTACACGCGTGATAGCGTAAGCGCAGATTTGGAAGAATATGAAGCCCGGCTGGAGGCGTTACGCCACGCAGCCGACGCCAGAAGGCATAGGCGGTATTATTACCAACCCGTGCCGCCAAAGCCTAAAAAGAATAAAGGGTGGTTTAGTATTTTCTTTTAGTACGCTGTTCAGATTTTAACCTGCTACAATGGATATTGAATCTTTTTAGCTTGTTCATTGCAACCGGGGCTAATTACTTTTTCTTTATGATATGGATTAGGGTGAAGAGCCATTAGAGTTGTATTCGGTAAATAGGTACATCCCTTCGCACCTTAAACATTGCTCCGGTAAGGGAGTAATGGGTGCTCTTGCATCTAAGCGGACGTATGATATTGCAGCTTTGGCAAGAATTGCGAAAGCTTGGCCCTTTTGTGTCTATGAAAAAAATCCTGCGGCGTTGAGCAGACGACGAAAGTTCCAAAGTATCAACATAATTAGAGCACATAGGCCAGGTACACACCCAAGCACAAAGGCAACTCGGCGCCGAACAATATCGCCTGTACCTAAACCATCTCCCTAAAAAGTGTGTTTGTAAATATACATGAACATGTTTCAACAATCTATCGTAACGTTACCCTCCATGCTGGATAACGACTTTTATAAGTTTACCATGCAGCAGGGCGTTGTCAGGCTTTTTCAGGGGGCCAGGGCGCGTTACCAGTTTATTAATCGTGGTAAGCACAGTTTTCCGCCCGGGTTTGGGCAGGCTTTGCGTCAGTCGGTTGATGCCATGGCCCAGCTACAGCTTACCCGCGAAGAAAAAAGATACTTACAGGTTACCTGCCCTTATCTGGATCCGGTTTACCTAGATTTTTTGGAAGGCTACCGGTATAATCCCGAAGAGGTACATATTGAGCAGCACGGCGATCAGTTGCAGGTGCATATTGATGGTTTGTGGTATCGTACTATTTTGTGGGAAGTACCACTCATGTCGCTTATTTGCGAGTTGTTTTATGTGATGCAGCACGAGCATCGCATCAGTAACGATGAGGTGGTAGATAATACACGCGAAAAAATTGAGAAGTACCATAGCTTAGGTGTAAACATAGCCGAGTTTGGTACACGCAGGCGCTACTCGTACCAGGTACACCGCCTGGTGGTACAGGCTTTGCGTCAGTACGGTACAGGTTCATTTGTAGGTACAAGCAATGTACACATGGCTATGGTAAATCAAACCAAGCCGATTGGTACGCATGCCCATGAGTGGTTTATGTTTCATGCAGCGCGCTACGGTTTTAAAATGTCAAATGCTATGGGCCTCGAAAACTGGGTTCGCGTTTATCGTGGCGATTTAGGTATAGCTTTGTCGGACACCTACACAACCGATGTGTTTTTTAAGCAGTTTGATAAAATGTTTTCCAAGCTGTTTGACGGCGTTAGGCATGATAGTGGCGACCCGCTGCAGTTTGCTGATAAGGTGATTGCACATTACCAGCGTTTAGGCATCGACCCGATGAGTAAGACTATCATTTTTTCGGACGCCCTGAACTATGATCGTGTGGCACGCATAGCAGCGCATTGCCACAACCGTATTGGTATGTCGTTTGGCATCGGCACCAACTTTACCAATGATGCAGGGCCGAAGGCAATGAATATTGTAATTAAAATGACCGAGGCGCACCCGCAGGATGGCGAATGGACTGAAGTGGTTAAACTATCAGACGAGCACGGCAAATATACCGGCAGCGAGCAGATGATTAACCTGGCTAAAACCATTCTGGAAATTAAATGAGTAGCAGTTCCGTATCATACCCATAATTGACAAGAGAAGAACCAGCATGAGAGAGCTTGAAATAAGCACGATCGAAGAATATCTAAACCTGATAAAAGAAAGCAAGGCCGAACGTTCGGGCGATGTAAATGATAGTGACTTTCTGTTTCGCGGACAAACGGTTGATAGTCCGCTTATACCGAAACTGGGCCGCCTGAAAGCCAGGGGAGAACTGCTGGAAGTAGAGCGGCTTTTACTGCAAGAGTTTAAACGCACCAACCCATTGCTTATTGAGCAGCACCGCCCGATGGATGATTGGGACTACCTTACCCTGGGCCAGCACTTTGGCTTGCCTACACGTTTGCTGGATTGGTCGAACAATGCATTAACAGCCTTGTGGTTTGCCACCGGCAATATTGCTCCCGAACGGGAGCCTGCCAGCGCTTACTCGGTAATATGGATATTGATGCCTACCAGTAAGGATTTTGACCTGAACCTGGAAGCTACGCATCCGTTTGAAGTCCCGGAAACCAGGATCATTCGTCCGCGTATTATCAAGCAGCGAATCAATAATCAGTCGGGCGTGTTCAGTGTAACCTCATCGCAGGATTTGCTGGACAAGCGTTCCCTGCAAGATACCGATAGCTTTAACCAAAAGCTCATCAAAGTGAAAATACCCTGCAGCAAGTGGGCCGATATACGCGATGATCTGAATGTTTTGGGCGTTAACGCTTTCACGATCTTCCCGGAATTAGAGGGCTTGTGCACTTATTTGCAATGGCGTTATTTTGAGTAAAAGATTGCCAGTAAATTGTAGTGTCGTAATTGCCCCCGTTATTGTCGCTATCAGCCAGTAAAACTTTCAAGGAATGCCTGTATGTTTGTAGTAAACAATTAAACCACAAACCATTATGGCAAACCAAATTTTTGTGAATATACCGGTTAAAGATTTGAACCGGTCGGTAGAGTTCTTCACCAAGCTGGGCTATACGTTCAATGCACAGTTTACCAACGAGAACGCCACCTCCATGATTATCAGTGACAGTATTTATGTAATGCTCCTGGTAGAACCGTATTTTAAAAGCTTTACCAAAACTGAAATTTGTGATACTACAAGTTATAACGAATCTATAATCTCGTTATCAGTAGAAAACCGCGAAGCTGTTGATGATATGGTAAGAAAAGCTGTTGAAGCGGGTGCTACCACGCCCAATGCGCCGCAAGATCATGGCTTTATGTACGGGCATGGCTTTAAAGACCTGGACGGGCATCTGTGGGAATACTTCTATATGGATCCAACTCATGTGCAGCCCGCATAGTTACCCGCTTACAAACCAACAATTTCTATCAGCTCTTTTGCGTTTCTAATGGCCGAGGCTCCGATATCGTTATTAAAGTAAATATATGCCTGTTGGGCTGATGTGCTTTTAACCTGCTCCGCAAAGGTTATCAATTCTTGTGTAGTGTAAAGCGATGCATATAGTTGCTCCACACCGTGAAAACGGTAGTATAGCACATCTGTATTTTGTATTACTGTATCGGGCAGGGTGGGGTGGCTCATGCCGCAAAAGGTAATGTTGTGGCGGCTTAGTTGATCGTAAACTGGCTGCTGCCACCAGCTGCTGTGGCGTAGCTCAATTACATTGTTGAAAGGTGGCTGTAAGCTGTTGAGTAGTTTATGTAAGCGCTCCTCGGTATAGGCAAACCGGGGCGGCATTTGGAACAATACGGTACCCAACTTGTGCTGCAAGCCATTAGTTATCGTATCATAAAATTCGTTAATGAGATCGGCAGTGTTATTGAACTGCCGGTAATGGGTGATAAGTCGCGGGGCTTTAACAGCAAAGGTAAAGCCCTGCGGACTATCATCGTACCACTTTTTTAAACCAGTGACGGTTGGTGATTTGTAAAAAGTTCCGTTCAGTTCAACGGTATTGAAATGCTGGCAGTAAAAATCAAACCATTTGCGCTGCGGCACGCCAACCGGATAAAATACTTCTTTCCAGTGGCGGTAGTAAAAGCCGGAGCAGCCAATGTGCCAAATCATTTTTGGTGTTAAAACCTGAAGTTAGCGTGTAGGCGAATATCTTTTAGTAAGGGAACAGTAATAAAGGAACTTGCAGGTAAGCCGGATCCTGAGCAGCTTTGTTTTTGTTAGTTAGCTCAGCAAAATGGTATCTGCGGTATGACATCACCAGCAAATCTGTTTTAAGCACATTCACCATAACGTCAGTTACTTTTTTAACATCACGTTCGCGAATGTGGTTCAATGACATGCGGTCAAAAGGAACATGGCCCTGGATAACATCGTTGAAAAATTCGTTAGCATAAGTCTCTTCCATTTGCGGAATACCATCAGCTGCTAAGTTGGCCAGTGTCAAATCGGCGCCATAGGCATCAGCCAAATGCTTTAATTGCCACATAATTTTAACCTGGCTAAAGCGCTGGTCGGCCATGTAAACCATGTTCTGAATTTCGGCAGAATCAAAATGCTGGGGCACCAGTACAACCGGGCAGTTAGTTTTGCTCAATACCGTGTTCATTTGCGCATCAACAACCTGGTGTATAGGCTGCTCGGTAGCCACGCCTTTAACCACCAGTTGAATGTTGTGTTGGCCGATCACATTCAAAATGCCTTGTTTAGTGATGTAATTTTCTTCAATTACATTTACAACCGGCATATCTGCATTTTGAAAATGCTTTAATAAAGTCTCGTCCAACAACTGGCTGTCCGATAATGTAGTTTGGGTCTCGGTTTCATTTACAGCACCGGCTTTTGAGTTGGCCAACACCTTTACTTTTGTATCTGCAGTTCTGGCAATATTCCAGATCAGCAGTTTCGATTGCATTTTTTTTGCCAAAGATATACCGTACGCGATAGCGTTTTTAACTCCGGCGGAGTAATCATTGATGATTAAGATGTTATTCATAAATAGATAATGGGTATCCGGCTTACTGATTCTGAGAAAGATTTGAATACGCCGGATGGATTATGCTATTATGTGACCAACAAGTGTGCCAACTGTTCGTTAAAGTTAAAATATCCTTAACAAGATGCACTTTCAGATATGAATATGACAATTGACTATATAGGCGTTTAAACATCTGTTAAAAGTTGTTTAAAAAGGCGTACACGCGGCAGTGCAAGTGTCTTAAAAACTATAGTTGTAAATACACTATGCCGCTTTTTTCGGACACTGTATAAACGGCTATCTTCTCCTTTGCGGGGCCGGCTTTTACCGCCCCGGTTTTGCAGTCAAACTGCGATCCGTGCCAGGGGCATTGCACAGTGCCGCAAATCATCATGCCGCCCGCCAATGATCCGCCTTTATGCGAGCAGCGGTCATCAAAAGCCACATATCCGTCTTCTGTTTTACCCAGCACAATGCGCTTGCCGGCTACGTGCAATAACTTCATCTGGTCGGTTTTTAACTCGTCGGTTGCAGCTACCTCAATGATGCCATTTGTTTCATCCAGGTAAGCCTCTTTCCATTTACCGGCGTCAGCATAACGCGGGTCAACACCTATTTGGTTGCGGTAGGATAGGGTACCGCCCAGCCAGCCGGAAATAAAAAGCAGAACAGAGCCAATTGCCTCGATTGCTAAGATCAGGATGGTACTATGATCCTCTTTCAGATAATAAGCTACAGCGTATAACACTACCACCACTGTATTTAAAATGCCATGTGTAGCGCCGCGCTTTTTAGCCGAGCTTTGTGGTGGCACGGTATAAATATAATCGATAATGCCCGGTATAGCAGCTGCCAATGCGGTCACTATCCCGGCAATGTTTAGGTATTTGCCGGTTTGCCAAAAGCCGGGGTTGTTATAAATAGCAGATAATACATCAAAAAACAGGGTGCCTATAAAAAAGGCTATCGGGAACGGAATTAATAAGGGGTGGATTGGATGGCCTTTCAGGTTAGCTCTGCTTTTCATAACACGTTGTATTTGCATGGATTAACAGGGCGTTTAATGTAATGTTTGAATGGATTAAGGCTATGCCGGGTAGCTTTTGTACCTTAGCTGCGCTGCATACTATTAAGCCATGAACCGTATTGACCGACTTTCAGCTATCCTTATCCAGTTACAATCGCGCCGGGTTGTGAAGGCGCAGGATATTGCCGATCGGTTTGCTATCAGTTTGCGCACCGTTTACCGTGATGTGAAAGCGCTTGAAGAGGCGGGTATACCGGTTATAGGCGAAGCTGGTGCGGGTTATTCATTAGCTGATGGCTACCGCCTGCCGCCGGTAATGTTCACGCGCGAGGAGGCTATGGCCTTTGTAACGGCCGAAAAGCTGGTGGAAAGCCTTACGGATAAGGTAAACGGCACGCATTACCAATCGGCTATGTTCAAAATTAAATCGGTACTGCGCAATGCCGAAAAAGATTATCTGGCCAGTGTTGATGATCGCATCAGCGTTTTAAAGTCCCGCTCCAACAAACACGCTGAACCCGAGGTGAACCCGATGCAAATTATACTTACGGCTATTGCCGAAAGAAAAGTTTTGAAGCTGAAGTATTTTACCTACTACCGGCAGCAGCATACTGAGCGCCATGTAGAACCGGTTGGCACTTTTTACCTGGATAATTTTTGGCACTTCATTGCCTATTGCCGCACCCGGCAAGACTACCGCGATTTTCGGTTCGACCGCATGACGGACCTTGCCATTACGCAGGATTGCTTTGACAGCCACCATCCCACGCTGAAGGAGTACCTCGATCAGGTCTATGTAGATCGCAAGCTGGAATCGGTAGTGCTGCGCGTCAACAAAAAGGCTGCGCTACGTTTGGGTGAGCAAAAATACTATCACGGTTATATTGATGAGGTGGATAAAGGCGATGAGGTGGAAATGTCATTCATGACCATGTCGCTCATGGGCTTTGCCCGCTGGTACCTCATGTTTGCCGATTGTGCTTCTATCATTAAGCCCATTGCGCTCAAAGAACAGGTTAAAAGCATCATCGAAAACATCAACTTGAGTTAACTTAGGTTATACAACCGCCTTTAATGCTTTCCTTATTATAACCATTTAATTATTAAAGCTGTCTCCATTTACTATTATTTTCCTGTAATCATTTTTCGGTGTTCCATGCCCCAGTCAGCAAGATTATTGATGATGGTTTGAAGTGTTTTTCCATACTCCGTTAGTTTATATTGAACGGTGATGGGTTGTGTGTCTAATACAGTTCGGGATATCAGTTTATTTAGCTCCAGCTCCTTTAATTCCTTGCTCAGCATTTTGTTTGATATGCCCGGCACATCGTTCAGTATATCCGAAAATCTCCTTTCGCTGTAATAGCATATCGAGGAGATTATAGATATTTTCCATTTGCCGTTCAGCACGTCCATCGCATCATGTACGGCCATAATTTCTTTTTTGTGCCCTGGCACACATACATAGTCAGCCATAAGTTACTTGGTTACTCAAACGTTACTGTTACTTTTCGTTACAAAGTAACTAAAATAAATTTATCTGCCCTAAGTTTGCATCGTCAACTTTAAAAAATTAAGTCATGAATTTTACAAACAAAAATGTAGTTATAACCGGCGGGACAACAGGAATTGGCTTAGCCACTGCGAAAGCATTTATCAATGAGGGGGCAAACGTTTGGATTACAGGCAGAAATGCCGACAATCTGCAAAAAGCAGCCGCAGAAGTCAATAGCCCGAAGTTGAGAACCGTAGTTTCGGATACTTCTAAACTTGCAGATATCACCATCCTGGAAAATGCCGTTGCCGAAAGCGGGAATAAGCTGGATGTGCTCTTTCTGAATGCAGGTATAGCGGTATTTACCCCAATTGAGCAAGCTACAGAAGCTGATTTTGATGCTCAGTTTAACACCAATGTGAAAGGGCACTATTTTACCCTGCAAAAACTGATTCCGCATTTGGCAGAAGGGGCAGCCGTGGTGTTTACCTCATCAACAGTAGCTACTGCTTCAAATTTGGGAACCAGTGTGTACTCTGCAACTAAAGGCGCGCTAAACAAAATAGCCCAGATTGCGGCAAATGAACTGGCCGACAGAAAAATTCGCGTCAATATTGTTAGTCCGGGCCCGGTGCAAACACCCGGATTAGAAAATGCTGTGCCTGCAGAAGCGAAGCCTCATTTGGCCGCTGCTACAGCCATGCAAAGATTGGGCGATCCCGACGAAATTGCCAAAACAGTATTGTTTCTGGCTTCTGATTCCGCAAGTTTCATTACAGGCACCGAGCTACTGGTGGATGGCGGCTATATTACTTATGGATTGAAGTAAGATTGAAAGAAACCTTATCCGACATAAAAGCGGCATCAAGCCGCTTTTATGCTTTGATGCTGAGGCATTCGGCTTTAATCACAAATTACCTTGATCCCGTCTCCACAACAAAAGCCTTTAGCTTGTCCAGCTTCCCATCGCGAAATTGCCATACATCACAATAGGCGTAATCAACTACTTTTCCGCTCTCATTCTTCAAACTGATTTTGCCAATTGCAGTAACAAAGTCTTCTCCGGCAATTAATTTTTCCACATCAAATTTTGGTGGTTCGAGGTAAGCGGTTTCCATATACTCACGAACGGCTTGTTTACCTTTCAAGGTTTTATCGCCCACAAACTCCCACTCGGTATCTTCGGTGCAAAAGGATAAAAATCCTTCATTATCGCCCTGCGTAATCAAATCATTGGCGTTTAAAAGTACAGCTTTGTTATCCATACAGCTAATAACAAATTTCAAAATAAATTGGTTTGGCTGACTTATCGGAGCTTAGATGATGCGTATATGATTGTCTCTTCCTTTTCTGGCATCGCTCAAATTATTTTCAAGTTACTTTAATACTGCTGACATAGGGTTGTCACTACCGGGTTGTTGCTTTGCAGCATAAACAAAACCGATAGAACGATGAACACCATGATTGAAACATTACTGAAAGAGTTTGACAACGAAGCCAACACCACCCGCAAAATGCTATCCCGTATTCCGGATGATAGTTATGACTGGAAACCGCACGCTAAAAGCATGACGATTCGCCAGTTGGCCGTACACATTGCCGAACTGCCCACCTGGATAGGCATGACTTTGTTTACGGACGAGCTTGATTTTGCCTCTGCACCGTACCAGCCAGCTTCGGTAAACAACACCGCCGAACTGTTAGCGTATTTTGAAAAATCACTGGCGGAGGGCCGCAACACACTGGCTGCAGCTACCGACGAACAACTGCAACCCATCTGGACCATGCGCACCGGTGATCAGATTCACCTTGCGGTTACCAAGGGCGAGATGATACGCATTACCTTTAGCCAAATTGTTCATCACCGTGCGCAGTTGGGCGTTTACTTGCGCTTGCTTAATATTCCTATCCCCGGCAGTTACGGCCCAAGCGCCGACGAGTTGGAGATGGCTTTCTAAATTTATTATTGATAATTTTTTCTGATGAAAAGCTTGTACCAACCCGCAACCTTACAGGAAATAAGCCAGCGACTGCAAAGCCTGCGGCCTGATAGCCAGCGCCAGTGGGGTAAAATGAATGCAGCCCAAATGATGGCGCACTGTACGGCAGCACTGCAGGTGGCTACCGCACATAAGTTTCCGCCCCGCATGTTTGTAGGGTATATATTGGGACCGTTTTTGCGGCCCATATTCTCGAACGAGAAGCCATTTTTCAAAAATACAGCTACCGATAAAAGCTTTCTAGTTAACGACCAGCGTAGTTTTGAAATGGAAAAGAAAAAACTGTTACAGGTTATCACCCAGTTTCATGAAGGTGGCGAAACCAGGTGTACCTCGCATCCGCACCCGTTTTTTGGCAGTGTTACGCCAGCCGAATGGGGTACGGGTATGTATAAACATCTCGATCATCATTTAAGGCAATTCGGCTTGTAAAGCGCAACGCCACTACAGCCGTAGCGAAACCTCCTGAATATCAATATTCAGGAGGTTTGCTTTTTATAGGCTTGCCTAAATTAACCTAACTACCGGTAAATATTGTTGCTGCGCAATTATTGTATTCACAAAAAAATCTGTTACCTTCAACAACTAAAACCTTAAAATAATTAGCAGTTCTGCCTCATGTTAAGTCAAGTTAACGCTGCTGTTAACCCGGCATGAGGAACAGAGAATAGCCGTTTGCCCATGAATAAGTACCAGCATTACTCGTTTGATCTGTGGCTTACCCTTATCCGTTCCAATCCGGCGTTTAAGCAGGAGCGTGCACGCTTTTTCCATCAAAACTTTAATTACCGCAATAAATCGCTTGAGGAAGTTACGGCCGTTTTCAGGCAGGTGGATGTGATGTGCAATACCATCAACGAAGTTACCGGCAAAAATATTGATGCCGACGAGATGTACCTGATGGTGATCAGCATGATGAACGATGGTCATGTGCAGCTGCACGATTTCGATACCGATGGCCTTTATGATGAAATGACACACCTGCTCAGTAAACACTTGCCGGTGGTTTATTGTGATAAAACGCCTAAAGTGCTGGAGCACATCAAGCAAAACGGTGGCAGCACCATCAGCATTTTAAGCAATACAGGCTTTATTAAAGGCCAAACATTGCGCGGCATATTGCAGCAACTTCACTTGGATACCTATTTTGATTTCCAGCTTTACTCGGATGAAACGGGCATGTCAAAACCCAACAAAGAGTTTTTCAAGCTCATGCTCATCAATATTCCGCTTACCGGCGGCGGTATAGTGCCCAACCGTGTAATTCACATCGGCGATAATCCGCGCGCCGATGTAGGCGGGGCACAGTCGGTAGGTATTCAAAGCTTACTTATAAATTCCAACAACGTATCTATATACAGCCTTATCAACTCATGAACACTACCTGGTCCTTACACAAAATAAGCGATACCGAAAACTTTGGCTTTTCGCCCGCGCAGTATAGCCGTTTTAAGTTTGGTGACGATACCGTAGCCGAGGCATTCGGCACGGCTCTGGCCGACGGGTTTATTAAAGCGCACCTTGAGCAAGGTCACATCAGCGGGCAAATGGTGGTAATCTCAAGCCCGTACTCGTTCATACCCACTGCCACCTATGCCATGAAAAACTATTTTCTCTTTCGCATAAACCATTGGCTGGCCGAGAATGATTTGCCCGTAGTGCAGGAAGCAAAAGTACACCGTACCATAACTTACAAGGAAGATTACGGCGAACTGAACGCCGAGGAGCGCATGCGCTTAATTGGTAACGATTCTTTCCATATAGATAAGGCATTTATTGCCGGCAAAACATTGCTGTTTTTAGATGATATAAAAATTACCGGCAGCCATGAGCGCATGATCATGAAAATGGTGCGCGATTACGATTTGCACAATACCATTTATATGCTCTACTTTGCCGAACTGGTGAACGATAGCATACATCCAAACATCGAGAATTACCTGAATTATCACCAGGTGAGCAATATTTTTGATCTGGATGATATTGTAAAGAGCGGCAGCTTCTGTATCAATACCCGCTTGGTAAAATATCTGTTAAACTACAACTACGAGGCGTTTTGTGTGTTTATACAAGCACAAAGCCGTCAATTTATATTAAACTTGTACAATATGGCTTTGGGTAATGGTTACCACACCATGGATAGCTATCGCCCAAACTTGAAATATATTAAGGATCAACTATTTACGAATAATAAACTATTAGCACAATATGGCAATTAACTTGCAAAAAGGACAGCGTCAGGCTATCAATGCACCTAAGTTTGTGATTGGCCTGGGCTGGGATACCAACAGCTCATCAACCGGAACCGCCTTTGATATGGACGCCTCTATCTTTATTATGGGCGAAAACCGTAAACTGGTTGCCGACGATTTTTTTGTATTTTATAATAACCTCGTATCGCCTGATGGTGCCGTTGAGCACACTGGCGATAACCTGACCGGCGATGGCGATGGCGACGATGAGCAGATCATTGTTGACCTGTCAAAAATCGATTCGCGCGTGAGCGAGATTTGCGTTGTGGTAACCATCCACGAGGCTGAAAGCCGCCGCCAGAACTTTGGCCAGATCCGTAACTCATTTGTTCGCATTGTTGATGCATCAAACAATACCGAACTGCTGAAATACGAGCTGGAAGAGGATTTTTCGATTGAGACAGCTGTAGAGTTCGGCCGTATTTACAAGCGTAACAACGAGTGGAAGTTTGAAGCCGTTGGCGCAGGTATGAAAGGCGGATTACAGGATTACTTAAACAAATACAACTAAACCATTATGGCAATAAATCTGGAAAAAGGTCAGCGCATCAACCTCGAAAAAAGCAATGGTGCCAAGCTGCAGAATGTTTGCGTAGGTATTAACTGGGGCGCTATTGAAAAGAAGGGCCTTTTTGGCTTTGGTGGTTCAAAAGAGGCTGTAGATTTGGATGGCAGCTGTGCTTTGTTTGATGAAAACAAGCAGTTGCAGGAGGTTGTATATTTTGGTAATCTGAAATCGAAAAACGGCGCCGTACGTCATAGTGGTGACGACCTGACCGGCGATATGGGTGGCGATGACGGCTTGGATAACGAAGTAATTACGCTTGACCTGGCCCAACTGCCGCCAACTACCACTTATGCGGCATTTGTGCTTAACAGTTTCCGCGGGCATGACTTTGGCACCATTCCTTTTGCGTCGATCCGTATTTATGAAGGTACAACAAAGCGCGTAAACGAGGTTTTTGCCAAGTATGATATTGCCAACGGCCCTGGCTTTGCCGGCCACGTATCTATGGTAATGGGCGTGTTCTACAAACGCAACGGCGAGTGGAAGTTCAATGCCATTGGCGAGCCTACTAAAGATAAAAAGTTGCAGGAAACTGTTAACACTGTAATGCAGCGTTACCTGTAAGCAAAAATTAAATAAAAAACTTTTAAGCTTTGAATGGGAATGTATATTATGCAATGCCCATTCAAAGCTTAAATACTTTGTAATACGGCATATGGCTTTGTAACAACAAGCCGGATGCTGTAATCTAACCTAAAAACAGAGATCACATGGATACCATTGTGCCAAGCATGCCCGATATGAATGCGCCGGGCGGAAAAATTGATAAAGAAGGTAACGTAGATATATCAAAGGTAACGCCCGAAGATGTAAAAAAATATGAAGCCATTAATAAGGATCTGAATCCGGCTGATGTGAATTCCATCCTTAATTACGGCGTTGATGTGCAAAACTCGATGGAGAAGTACAGCAACCAGTTCCTAGCATCGGTGCGTACTTACAATTCGGGCGAGGTAGGCCTGCTGATTAACGACCTGCTTACCGAGCTGAATTATATCGATGTTGACGAGCTAAACCAGAATGCTTTAAGCCGCTTTATTGCCGGTATCCCGTTCTTGAAAAAAATGGTATTTGATGCCAAAAAGCTTTTTCAGAAATACGATACGGTGGTAAACAATATTGATAAAATTACCAATAAAATTAAAGCCGGCCGGGTAAATTCTATTAAAGATAATGCAGCCCTGCAAACTATGTTTGATAATAATGTGAATTACATCAAACAAATGGAAGAGCTGATTATCGCCGGCCAGGTAAAATACAATGAGCTGAATGATAAACTGGCCCAAATGGATGCCAACCCCGCTGCCTACCAGGATTACGAAATTGCCGACCTGCGCGATTTTGTGAACCGTTTGGATAAGCGCCTTGCCGATATGAAGGTGGTTCGCTTTATCATGCTGCAATCGCTGGCGCAGATCAGAGTGGTGCAAAACAACAACACGTCGATAGCCGAAAAAGCACAGTCGATTGTAACTACGACCATTCCGGTTTGGAAAAACCAGTTAACTTTGGCCGTAGCTTTGCACCGCCAGAAAGAGAATGTGGAAATGCAGAAAAAGGTATCGGATACCACCAATACCATACTGCAAAAAAATGCCGAGTTGCTGAAACAGAACAGTATCGACGTAGCACGCGAAAACGAAAAAACAGTGGTATCAATCGATACGCTGAAGCGTACAACACAATCGCTTATTGAAACGTTAAATGAGGTAAAGCAAATTCACGAGCAAGGCACACAAAACCGCAAGGTGCTGAACACCGAGCTGCAAAACCTGGAAACAGAGCTGAAAAAGAACGTGACCAACACGCGCTAATACAAACTGATGGATGAGAATAGGGCAGGCATATTACAAGAATCAAACAGAATAATCAGCAAGCTGCAGTTGCTTTCTGCTTATTTTGGCGAGGATATTATATACCGTATTTACCTGCGTACACAAGTCATCCATCAGCTTTTTGAAAAAAGCGAGGATCTGGACATCAACAAGCTGGAGCTTTTCCATTTGCAGTTTACAGCTACCATGATTGAGCTGCTGCAAAAAATCAAAAAAGGTAACGAGCGGAACGTGACCTTGCTTTATGAAGAAATTGAGCTCAATAACCAGTTAATTGCCCAAATTAAAGATGTACACCTTACCCGCGAGGCTTTTGAGCTGGGTAAGCAAAAGCAGTCGTTAAAGATAAACAATTCATTAAGGCACCTGTACCAAACCCTGAGCGATGGTACTTCCGATTATCCTTTTTCCAAAAATATCAATTTTTTTAGCGCACGTTTTGCGGCCGATTTTTTCTTGAACATAGATGCCGATCTGCTGGCACGTTTAACACAGTATGTGGTTAGCGAGGTTTATAGCCATGCGCATGCGGTTATTCAGCGCAAGCTGATGGGGCTGCTTTGTAAGCATGAATTTAAAACTGCGTTTTATTGTGGTTTGAAAAGCGGTACCGTTGTAATTGAAATTTATAAGTTTTTGGACACCGACCGCTATTTTATCTACTACCCATCGCGCAGTTTGTTTTTGTTGTGTGATGAAGCAGAGGTGCAGGCCATTGGCGAGGCCCGGCCCGAAACGGGCGACCAAACCATTGTAGAAGAGCTGCAAAATAAGAACGACCATTTACAGGCCAGCATACAAGCCATCAAAACCAGTATGCCCAATGATATCAGGGTGTTACTTGGCGAACACTACAAAAAGATATCAGACATTAACTTCTTACAGAACCTAAGCGCTTTTGACGCGCAAACCAATATTTTAAAAACGATGTTGAACACCGACATCATTTAAGTAATTTCACAACCAAAGTAACTTTATTACACAATGGATTTTTTACACACCTTATTAGGCGACGACATTCAGGCCGGCCTGCTCATTATCCTTAACTTGATTGTCATCGAAAGTTTGCTATCGGTTGATAATGCTGCCGTACTGGCAACCATGGTTTTGGATCTACCTAAAGAGCAACGCAACAAGGCGCTGCGTTATGGTATCATCGGCGCTTATGTATTCAGAGGTATTTGTTTGTTCCTGGCCTCATGGCTGGTAAAAGTTTGGTGGTTAAAACCACTGGGCGGCTTATACCTGATTTACTTAGCGGCAAGCTATTTCCTCAAAAAGAAATCGTCGGACAAAGAAGAGGAAGAAGAAAGCGTTGATAAAAGCCAAAGTTGGTTCTACAAATCAACCGTTGGCTTAATTGGTAACTTTTGGGCCACCGTGGCTTTGGTTGAAGTAATGGACCTGGCTTTCTCTATCGATAACGTATTTGCAGCTGTTGCCTTTACCGATCACGTTTTTCTGATCTATACCGGCGTTTTTATCGGTATCCTGGCTATGCGTTTCGTAGCGCAGGGCTTTGTAAAGCTAATGGAGAAATTTACATTTCTGGAAAGCATCGCATTTATTGTGATCGGCGTGTTAGGTATCAAGCTGGCCTCATCACTTTATACGCATTTTTATCCGGGTACACCCATTGCTGAAGCAATAGAAGGGGAGAAAACAGACCTGTTCGTATCCATATTCACCGTAGCCATATTTGTGTTACCGGTATTAAGCTCCTTACTTTTCAACTTCCCTAAAAAGCACATTGCTGAACCGGAAGTTGCTAAGAGAGCAGACGACGTTCTTTAATCGGTTCTGATTATATTTGAAGTGCAATATTGTAGCGACTTTAGGTTGATACAACATTGCACTTTTTTATGCGCCGTGGTTTATGCCTCTGTTGGGAGTGTTGATTAGATGTGCAATGCCCCTAACTGAATAATGGGATTACAATACAAACGTTTGTCATTGTGAGGATCGACAGCGACGTGGCAACCGCATCGAATCTAAGTATACCGAGGAGATTGCTTCGCTGCCGCTCGCAATAACAACAAGTTTAATATATGGATGTACATGTCCTTGCAAGGAGCAATAGCGACGTGGCAATCTCATCGCATGGAATGATTGCTTCGCTACCGCCCAAAAAGACAATGTGTTCGGGTACTAAAATTGCTTCTAAACAAAAAAGCCTCTTTGCATAGATATGCAAAGAGGCTTTTTTGTAAAATATTGAGGCTTACTTTTTCTTTTGTTGCTGCACTTGTTGCTGGCGCATCATTTCTTCAAGCTTAGCCTGGAAACCTGATTTTTTCTTTTTAGGATCTTCAGGTTTCTTTTTATTCTCTTGTATTTTGGCATGTATCTTCGAGTCGTCCACCAGCTGACGGATCAGGAACTGCTGGGCAAAGGTTAACATGTTGGCCAAAAAGTAATAATAGTTCAAACCGGCAGGGTAGCTGTTCAGATAACCCAGGAACATGATCGGTGTAATATAACCGATATATTTCATTTGGCCAGTAGCACCCGAAACCTGGTTGTTAAAATAAGTGTAAATGATGGTTGAAATAGTCATCAGTACACACATTAAGCTCAGGTGATCGCCCAGGAAAGGCAACGTAAAGCCAAAATTGATAAAGGCATCGTAAGTCGATAAATCCTTCATCCACAAAAAGCTTTGGCCACGCAGCTCAAACAAGCTTGGGAAAAAGCGCAGGAAGGCAATTACGATAGGCATTTGCAGCAATAATGGCAAACAACCGCCTAACGGATTCACACCAGCCTGGCGATACAATTTCATGTATTCCTGTTGCAGCAGGGTAGGATTCTCTTCGCCTACTTTTGTCTTAATCTCATCCATCTCCGGCTTCAGTACCCGCATTTTAGCCATGCTGAGGTATGATTTGTAGGTAAGCGGAGATAATACCAGTTTAAGCAAAATAGTAAGCACCAGGATAATTAAACCCATGTTCCAGCCAAATTGCTGTAAAAAGTTGAATACCGGAATTACTGCAAAACGGTTAATGAACTTTAACGGACCCCAGCCCAAATCAATTTGTTTTTCTAAGCTGTAACCTTGTTTCTTCAGTGTGCTGAAACGGTTCGGACCAAAGTAAAACTCCATTGGGTAAGTGCCGTTTGCATCGCGTAGCAGGGTAAGGTCGGCACGCATTTGCTTAATGTCTGTTTGTGAATTCACATCAGTGCTTACAGCCATGCTTGCTTTTTCAAAACCCTGTTTAGCAATCAGTACGTTCGAGAAAAAGTGCTGCTTGAATGATACCCATTGCAGCTTTTGATCGGCAATTTGCTTGCTGTCATCTTTGGTTGCATTCAGGTTGTCTACATCATCATCCAGGTTTTTGTAGTATACCGATGAATACTGACGTTCCTGAGCCATATCTTTTTCCTGTTTACGCAGGGTAGCAGCCCAGTTGATGTTGATTGCATTACCTGTACCGATAACATTATCCAAACCGGTTGTTTTAACGGTAAAGCCCAGTTTGTAACCGGCAGCACCTAAGGTATAGGTATAATCGATGTATTGGGTAGGGCTGTAGCTCAGGCGCAAAGTTACTGCGCTTGAGTCGGTACCAGTTACTTTTACATCGGGCGTTGCCTGGGTAAAGTACAGGTTGTTGGTATCAAATGGTTTGTTGCCAACGTTAAATTTAAAGCCAAAGTGGTTGTTGGTACCGTCAAACAACAGCAGCGGCTTTTTGTCGAAAGTTTTAAACTCTTTCAGTTCTACCGAATATACACGGCCGCCACGAGAGCTCAGCTTTACGCGGATATCTTTGTTTTCAAGTGTAACCAGGTTTTCGCTGCCTGTGGTTGCAGCGCCGAACGGCCCTTTCAATGCAGCCGAATCTACAACAGGTGCTTTGTTTACAGTGTCTGCCTTGGCGGCAGCAGGGGCAGGCTTAATGCCTGCTCTTTTCAGGGAATCCTGATGTTGTTTTTGCTGCTCTTTCTTCAACTCATCGGCCGATGGTTTCATCAAAAAGAATGAGCCAACCAGAATCACCAAAATCAGGAATAACCCCGTGAATGTGTTCTTATCCATTATTTATTTATCGTACAAAAATTAGTTTTTGCGGGCATACGCCAGCGAAGCAGCAACAAAGTTAACAAAAAGTGGATGCGGATTATCAACTGTTGATTTTAATTCGGGGTGGAATTGCGAACCGACAAAGAACGGGTGATTCTTTAGCTCTACAATCTCAACCAAACCATTCTCGGGGTTGATGCCCGATGGAATCATGCCGGCCTCTTCATATTGCTTTAAGTACTCGTTGTTAAACTCATAGCGGTGGCGGTGGCGCTCGGTGATGTGGGTTTTACCATAAATAGAAAAAGCTTTGCTGCCTTTTTTCAAATCGCACGGATAAGCACCCAGGCGCATTGTACCGCCCTTGGTAGTAATGTTTTTCTGCTCTTCCATCATGCTGATTACCGGGTAGGTGGTATGGCCATCCATCTCCACGCTATTGGCTGCATCAAGGTGCAGTACATGACGGCCATATTCAACCACGGCACATTGCATGCCTAAACAGATGCCGAAGAATGGAATATTATTTTCGCGAACGTAGCGGATGGCTTCAATTTTACCCTCAAAGCCACGCTGGCCAAAGCCTGGTGCTACCAGTACGCCATGTAAGCCGCGCAGGCGGTCAATTGCATTTTCGGGCGTTAACTGCTCGGAGTGAATGTACTCTACACGTACTTTACACTCGTTTTTAGCACCGGCATGTATAAAGGCTTCGGTGATGGATTTATAAGCATCCGGTAGCTCTACATATTTACCTACCAGGCCAATGCGCACTTCGGCAGTAGGGTTTTTTAAACGGCCTAAAAAGTCTTTCCAGCTTTCCAGATCCGGTTCATTTTTGTTTGGCAGCTTTAGCTTGGTCAGCACGGTTTTATCCAGCTGCTCTTTCAGCATCAGCAGGGGTACATCATAAATGGTAGGGGCATCAATTGATTCAATAACGGCATTGATATTTACGTTACAGAATTGTGCTACCTTTTTGCGGATTTCCTGGCTTAAGTGGTGCTCAGTGCGGCAAACCAGAATATCAGGCTGTATACCGTATTCCAGCAACATTTTCACCGAGTGTTGGGTTGGCTTGGTTTTTAATTCGCCGGCTGCAGCCAGGAACGGAACCAAAGTTAAGTGAATAACCAGCGAGTTGTTTGAACCCACTTCCCAACGGAACTGCCTTACAGCTTCCACAAACGGTAATGATTCGATATCGCCTACAGTACCGCCAATTTCGGTGATTACGATGTCGTAATTGCCGCTCTCGCCCAAAATTTTGAAATTGTGTTTAATCTCGTCGGTAATATGCGGTACTACCTGTACGGTTTTGCCCAAAAATGCACCTTCGCGCTCTTTGTTAATTACGTTTTGGTACACACGGCCGGTAGTGATGTTATTAGCCTGCGATGTGGGTGTGTTCAGGAAACGCTCGTAGTGGCCCAAATCCAAATCGGTTTCGGCACCATCCTCGGTAACATAGCATTCGCCATGTTCGTATGGATTCAGGGTTCCCGGATCGATGTTGATATAAGGGTCGAACTTTTGGATGGTAACGCGGTAACCGCGAGCCTGAAGAAGTTTAGCCAGTGAGGCTGAAATAATACCTTTCCCTAACGACGAGGTAACGCCGCCCGTAACAAATATATACTTAGTCATATGATTTTGCTGCATCCGGTCGCGGCTAAATATGCCGAAACCAATTGTATGTGTACGGGATGCAAAAATAAGAAAAAAATCGGCCCACGACGGATTTGTTTATAAAATGTGATTTTGAGAAGGAGAGCGGGAATGAGGTGTGAGGAGCGATGATAAGAAGTAGAGAGCGGTGAGATGGGGGAAGGAAGTAAGGGTTGTACGACTGTTTTTAAATAGTTGAAGTACAGTATTTAAAACCTGTTACTGGTACTGACAAGATTGTCTCACGAGTATAAATACCTGTACCAAAGTGTTCCGGGTGTTCCAAGGTGTACCACTTTTTTTGAACGGCCTCTGCGTGCTGCAAGAGGTATTTTGGGTGTACCAAAGTGTACCACCTGTACCGGCGTGTACCGGTTTGTTCCGCTTTGTACCACTTTAAAAGTGGTACACCCGGCAGGTCTTTTCATCTCGAACGATAGCGGGATATATTATACGCCCAATCTGTCGTTCGCACAAGTTTCCCCCGCTATCACTTAACATGACAAGCACTTTGTAATTATAGTATATCAGCCTATCATGCCGCCGGTAACTGCAGCAATTTTGCGTTTTACTTCTTCGTAAGTTTCCTTTACCCTTACAAACGAGTCACGGTCGCCGATAACGTAGATATGTACTTCCTCCTCGGGCTCGGTATAAATTACTACCGATGTAATATTGCGCGGATTGATCAAAGCCGGACGGCCGTTTCTGTCAGTAACTTCAATGAATGTGTTCATGTAATGGTAACAAGCTTTGCTGGCAAAAGGTTGTTACCAATAATAAATACTGCTATTTAATTGCCGCTGCTATTGTTTAAACAGCTCGGCCAGCACGCCTTCTTTTAGCGCGTAAGTGCTCATTACCACATTCTTAATATTCAATCTATCAATAATAAACTGGGTGATAACAGATGCTACCACAATCATATCTACCCGCACCGGAATTATGCCCGGCATAGCCGCACGTTCAGCATGTGAAGATTGAATGAGTTGTTGCGTAATGGTAAGTAGCTCGGTGCTATTAAACCGGTAGGATTGAAAAGCTTTCAAATCGAATGGATTACCCTTTTGCAATTCAACTAAACAGGCAAAGGTTTCGAACGCACCCGACGAGCCGATAAGGCAGGTGGTGGGGTACGCCGCCACTGCTATAAAAAGATCACGCAAAGCACTATCCAGGTAATCGTACAATTCCTGAACGGCGCTTTGCGGCATCGGATCTGTTTGATGAAAGCGGTGCATTAAACGCGCCGCACCAATTTCAAAGCTTTGCTTCCAGATAACCTGTTGCTGATTGCCTAAGATAAATTCTACGCTACCGCCGCCTATATCCATTATTAAGCTGGTATCATCAGCAGGCATACAGCCCGAGGATTTAACCCCCTGATAAATGTAGCCGGCCTCGGTATCACCAGTTATCGTTTCGATATGGATACCTGTTCGGGAGGCAACATCTTCCATAAACTGTGGTCCGTTGGCGGCATTGCGCATGGCGGATGTAGCAATGGCACGCATACTAGTTACGCCATGCTGTTGCATTTGTATATGAAACCGTTGCATGGCATCCAACCCGCGCTGGTAAGCTTCGGGTTTAATAACACCTTCCTGAATACCGCCTTCGCCCAGCTTTACAGCCACATAATCGTGCAAAACCTCCGTGAAAAAGTTTTGAGCATTGGGTTGGGCAATCAGTAAATGAAATGTATTGGTGCCGAGGTCCATAACGGCAACAGGGTTATTCATGCCTCTAAAATAAAAAATCGTTGCAAATGTTTGGTGCATCTGCAACGATTATGTTGTTATGTGTAGACGTGAATCTGCTTACTCTTTATAAAAGAACCATTTAACCAGCTCACCAAAACTTGCTTTTTTGCCATACATTAAAATACCAACACGGTAAATGCGTGCTGCAATCCAGGTGGTGAATATAAAGCCGATCACCATCATGCTCATGGATATGGCCAATTGCCATCCCGGCGGATCGAACGGCATACGCACCATCATGGCTACCGGTGCAGTGAATGGTATAACCGACAGCCAGAAAGCCAAACTACTATCCGGGTTTTGAGCCAAAAAGGTTACCGATATAAGGTAGGTAAACAGCAGGGGCAAAGTAATCGGGAACATAAATTGCTGCGTTTCAGTTTCACTATCCACTGCCGAGCCTACAGCTGCAAACAGGGCACTATACAGCAAAAAGCCGCTTAGGAAGTAGAACAGGAAGTAGCCCACAATTTGCCCCAACGGAATAGTTTTCATAGTGCTCAGGAAACCCAACATGGGGCTTTGCGGCGCATTGAAATATTTATTGGCAATAAAGCTTACAGCGATGGAAAGGATAATCCACAGAATAAACTGTGTTAAGCTTACCAGCGCTACCCCAATAATTTTGCCCAGCATTAGTTGAAACGGTTTTACCGACGATACAATTACCTCAATAATGCGGTTGCTCTTCTCTTCGGCAACGCCGCGCATTACCTGGCCGCCATAAATAATAAGTGAAAGGTAAATGAGTATAGCACCTGCCACGCCTACATAATAAAGTGTGGTAATGTCCGAATCCTTGTCGCCCTTGTCTGTCACTTCTTTGGCGTTAATGCTGATATCGCTTTGAATGTTGCGTAAGGTGGCTGTATCTATGCCTTTTGCTATCATGTTGTTGTTGGTAGCAATATCGTTCATCTGCCGCTCAATCTCGATGTTTACCCGCATGCTCGGCTTTTTGGTTGATAATACCTGAACAGTATCCTTAGCGCCATAATTGGCAGGGATGTAAAGTATCAGATCGTCCGGGTGTTGTTTTAAATCCTTCCTGGCTGCGGCCAATGGTTGTTTAATATTTTGGAACTTGATATCCTTTTTATCCTTAAACTTTTGGATAAAGCTACCTGTTTCGTCAATTACCTTTACGGTGCGGGCCGTATTTAGGTCGCTGGTGTTTTTGTAGATGAGGTACATTACGGCGTACATTGCCAACACCAGGGCGGGTACCAAAAATACCGTTACCAAAAAAGCTTTTTTGCGAACGCGCGAAATATACTCTCGTTGTATGATGAGGAAAACTTTGTTCATAGTATTAGCTGATTTGGTTTACTTTCTGAATAAAAATTTCATTAACACTCGGGATAACCTCTTGCAGCAAATTGATATGTACTTGCGGAATCAGGTATTGCAGCACATCGTTTGAGGTGATGCCTTCATTAAGTTTAATGCGAATGGTATAGCTGTTCTCGGTGGCAATTTCATCGAGCAGGGTAAAAGGTTGCTGCCCGGTAAAGTCAATTTTTTGGCCGGTGTACTCAATTAGATAAGTATTGCTGCGGTAGGAATTGCGTATATCGCGTATGCGGCCATCTAATATTTTCTTGGATTTGTTGATCAGCGCAATTGAATCGCACAGTTCCTCAACCGATTCCATACGGTGGGTTGAAAACAGTATGGTAGCCCCCTTGCTGTTCAACTCCAGTATTTCGTTCTTAATCAAGTCGGCATTTACCGGGTCAAAGCCACTGAATGGCTCATCTAAAATAATTAAGTCTGGCTCGTGTAATACGGTAGCTATGAATTGGGCCTTTTGCTGCATACCTTTTGATAGTTCCTCTACCTTTTTGTTCCACCAGTTTTCGATCTGTAATTTTTCGAACCAGTATTTAATACGGCGTGTAGCTTCGGCATGGCTCAGGCCCTTAAGGCGCGCCAGGTAAACGATCTGCTCGCCGATTTCCATCTTTTTGTACAAACCACGTTCTTCGGGCATGTAACCAATACGCTCTATGTGCGATTGGTTTAATTTTTCGCCAGCGAAATAGATTTCGCCTGAATCGGGTGCGGTAATTTGGTTGATGATGCGGATGAGGGAGGTTTTACCGGCGCCGTTTGGTCCTAATAGGCCAAATATTTGCCCGTCGGCAATTTCCAAACTCACGCCGCTCAGCGCCGTATGCCCGGCGTATTGCTTTACGATATTGCGTATGCTTAACATGTGGTATTTGCTGAATAGATACGGTTAAAATAAGTTATGTGTAATAGATACAGATTATGGTATAATGTTACAGTGGCTCTTTGTAATTAAATTTTTCCTGATAAGAGTTCCGCTCGAAGTACTGATAAATGAGCGTTAGTAAGTAAATTTCAGCTGCAATCGGAAATAAAGAGATGAGCACCATATATCTCACATATTCTATTGGTAATGCGAGTTTGGCCGTTACATAAGGGATAATCATGTTAACAAAACTTTCTGCCAATGTTAAAATAGCAAACAGCCGGAAGCCTGCAGATAGTTGCTGATTCTTGATCAAAAAGCTTTGTATAGTTAAATAAATAACGGTTACTAAGTTAATATAGCCCACAACGTTCCATATGGTATAATCAGTTATGCCAGCTTTTGTTATAGCCAGATACAGTATTAATAATAATGCCGGCATTACAAAAGCAACTACACGCCAGATACTTTCTTTTATGTGGTAAAGAACTGCTGCTATAAATAGGGTGCTTGTAATATATGTAATCGGCGCAATGAGATTAAAACCAAAGTTTTCTAACTCATCAAAATAATTTAAATGCAGAATACTCCAGGCACTAACAACAACTATAGATAGTGCATGAATGCAGGTTAGTATCAAAAAAATCAGTGCTGCTACGGACCATGATTTCATAAGTAAATAGGTTTGTGGTTATAAGCGTGAATGTACTAATATAAAAATGAAAAAGCCCGAAGGTAATAACTTCGGGCTTTAAATAGATTCAAAAACGCTTACTCAAAATACTCCTTCATCCGTTCAAAAAAGCTTTTTTCATTTTTGCCCGGGTTGGGTTTAAAGTTAGGCGAGTTTTGTAATTTCTCTAGTGTTTCGCGTTCCTCGCGGCTCAGTGCCTTTGGTGTCCAGATGTTGATGTGCACCAATTGGTCGCCACGGTGGTAGGAGTTCACCTCGGGCACACCTTTGCCTTTTAAGCGCAATACTTTACCACCTTGGGTGCCCGGCTCAATTTTAATTTTAGCCTTGCCATCAATAGTAGGCACTTCGATGCTGGTACCTAAAGCTGCATCCACAAAGTTGATATGCAGATCGTAAATCACGTTGTTGCCATCGCGTTTCAGCGTTTCGTGCGGTACTTCCTCAATCAGAATAATCAGATCGCCCGGTACGCCGCCACGTGGGGCTGCATTACCTTTACCGCTCATGCTCAGTTGCATGCCTTCGCTTACACCGGCAGGGATGTTGATGCTGATGGTCTCTTCGCCACGCACTACGCCATCGCCATGGCACACATTACATTTTGAGGTAATGGTTGAGCCTTCGCCGTTACAGGTAGGGCAGGTGCTGGTAGTTTGCATCTGGCCCAAAATGGTATTGGTTACCCGGCGCACTGCACCCGAGCCACCACAGGTTTTACAGGTAGAGAAAGATGATTGATCTTTTGCACCGGTACCATCGCAGGTTTTACATAGTACCTGTTTGTTTACTTTTATTTTTTTCTCAACGCCGTTGGCAATCTCCTCTAACGTTAAGCGCACTTTGATACGCAGGTTGCTGCCGCGTGCCACCCTGCGGCCACCTTGCTGACGGCCACCACCGCCGCCAAAAAAGCTTTCGAACGGACTGCCGCCGCCGCCAAATATATCGCCAAACTGGCTGAATATGTCGTCCATATTCATGCCGCCGCCGCCATAGCCGCCACCGTTGGCCGATTGCGCGTTGGCCGCATGACCAAACTGGTCATACCGTTGGCGCTTGTCGGGCTTGCTTAATACCTCGTAAGCTTCGGCTGCTTCTTTGAAAGACTCCTCAGCAGCCTTATCGCCTGGGTTTTTATCCGGGTGATATTTGATGGCCATTTTACGGTATGCCTTCTTTATCTCATCTTCACTGGCGCCGCGCGACACACCCAGTATATCGTAATAATCTCTTTTTGCCATAATATTTTGGTTATTATATTATTGAGCTATCAGGTTAATAAGGAAGCACATTCTGCTGTCAATCAAACACCGATAACTAAATAACCTAATTACTTATTCTCTAACTTACGCGCCTACTACCACCTTAGCAAAGCGTACTACTTTGTCATTCAGGTAATAACCTTTTTCCAGTTCATCTACCACTTTTCCTTTCAAATCATCGGTCGGAGCGGGTATGTTGGTAATCGCTTCATGAATATCGGCATCAAAGGTAGTTCCTTTAGATTCCATTTCCTTTAAGCCTTTTTGTTTCAGGATGCCTTTCAGTTTATTTTGCACCAGCGTAACACCTTCTTTCACAGCAGTAACATCAGCGGCGTTTTCCATGGCTTTAATGGCACGCTCAAAATCGTCCAGAACCGGCAACAAGGATACAATTACTTCTTTACCTGCAGTTTGCAGTAATTCAACACGCTCTTTGGTGGTACGACGCTTAAAGTTATCAAACTCAGCGTATAAGCGCAAATATTTATCATTAGCCTGCGCTAAATCTTCTTTTAATTTGCTTTCGGTTGATAGTTCTGCTGATTCAACCGGCTCATTGGCGTTCAGCTCGTCGGCCAATGGGTTTTCTTCCTGCTCAGGAGCGTTGTTTGTATTTTCTGTATTCACGTCGTTCAAATCTTCTGATGATTGCGCGTCTTGTTTCTTCTTATTGTTAAACATGTCTTTAAAGTTCATGATAATAGTGCAAATCAAGTTCCTTGCCACGGCTGCAAAGCAGTCAGGCTGTCAGTGAGTTCTAATAAAACTGGTAGATTTGTCTTTGAGTTGTCAGTTATGTGTTGTCAGTTGTCAGAAAAGAAGGCTTTACAAGGATTGTCAGTTGCTGTGATTTGTTTAGTTTAAATTGTATCATCACAATACCAACAACATACAACTGACAACACACAACTCATTATCCTATCTGCACATCTTCCAATACCTTGCCCGATTCGCATTTGATGATACGCGAAGGGAATGCACGGATTATATGATAATCGTGTGTAGCCACAACTACCGCCGTGCCCGATAGGCTGATCTGTTTCAGCAGCATCACAATCTCTTCCGAAGTGTCAGGATCAAGGTTACCGGTTGGTTCATCGGCCAGGATAATTTCCGGGTCGTTGATCAAGGCACGGGCTATAACCACACGTTGCTGCTCACCACCGGATATTTCATGCGGCATTTTTTTGATTTTAGAGCGTAAACCTACTTTTTCGAGCACATCACGCACCTTTTCGTCCATCAGCTTTTTGTCTTTCCAGCCGGTGGCCCGCATTACAAACAGTAGGTTTTGTTCAATGGTGCGATCGGTAAGCAACTGAAAATCCTGAAATACAATGCCGAGTTTTCTGCGTAGGTAAGGGATATCTTTGGTGGCCAATTTTTTTAAATCATAGCCGCCTGCATGGCCCTCACCCGTTGTAATATTTAAATCTCCATAAATCACTTTCAGCAAGCTACTCTTGCCCGATCCGGTTTGGCCGATGAGCCACACAAAATCGCCCTTATCGATATGCAGATTAACATCCGACAGTACCAGGTGCTTTTGCTGAAAAATATCAACGCTTTGCAGTTTTATAATGGAGTTTCCGATCATTTCAGTTTACAGTTCAAGTTTTAATATTTGTCCGAAGGGCAGGTCTTTAACCAATCCCATAATGTAATCGGCTTTGTCGCCCAGGCCAACTTTATCCAGTGATTTATCCGGACGATCAACCCTGAAATAAGCCAGCAGCGTGAATTTATCATCGCGCAGCTGTACGTAGTCGGGTATTTTGGCAACGCCTTTTACTTTGATAATATACATGCCGTTCAAAAGTAGCGTTAATTTAAAGATTTGACAAAAATTGCATCGTATCTACACCGTCGGCATAATCCCACAGGGCAGGCTGTTGGCTTTGGCCAAAGCTTACTACCTGGTTAGGCACCTTCAAATCGGCCGCGCTCACAATACATTGTATCTGGTCGCTTTGCTCTGTCAGTTTGGCCTGTACGGCCTGCAGGTTGTCATATTCCTCGTAAAACAACACGGCCAGTGGCGAGGCCAGCCGCTCGTCCTGTTTTACCAATAAAAAGCCGTTGTCATAATGCTTGTCGCTGTTTACCAGGTAAATTGACTTGTTATAATCGTAATTGTTATGGTACTTATGGTGGTTGGCCACTTCATTGTAGCTTTCAATTGCTTCAAACAGCGATACAAAATTGTATCCTTTGGGTACAAATGCTTTGGACACATTACGGCAGCCCAAGCCGTAATAAGCAAAAATATCTTTACCCAATTCGTGCAGCTGCTCAGTGGTTTCGTTACCCGTAAGCAGGGCAATGCTATTGCGGTTTTTACGGATAATGTGGGGTACTTTGCCAAAATAGTACTCGAAATACCGGGAAGTATTATTGCTGCCGGTTGCTATTACGGCATCAAAGCCCTGCAGCCGTTCTACAAATTGGAATTTGTCGGCAAAACTGCCATCTAAATTAACCAACAACTGCAGCACATATTTAATAAGGCGGGCATCTTGTGATGATGCTTTGATGAGCGCTATATTGCCCGATATCAGCACACACAAAACGTCATGAAAGCCTACTAATGGAATGTTGCCCGCAAGTATCAAACCAATTTTTTTAGGTTCTGAATCTGTAAAGTGGTATTTGTCCAGCCACTGGGTCAGCGTATTTTCATTTAGCGCTGCACCGGCGGCTGTTACGGCTTGCTCAACGCTTTCGGGCGTAAACCAGGCATTGTGGTGGCTTTCGGTCTGGATAAGCCGTGCCAGGGTTTCATCGGGCGATGTTAGTTGATGGCCTAACTGTACCAGCGTATTTATTATAGATGATTTACTTTGAACTGACATTGTATGTATAAGTAATTATAAACCTGCAAAGCATTTTTTTGTTATCTTTGCAGTCCTTATTATTAAAAGACAAAGTTAATCAGAATATAAGATATTGAGCTATGGCGATTAAAATCACCGATGAATGTATAAACTGCGGAGCTTGTGAACCTGAATGCCCAAACAATGCCATTTACGATGCCGGCGCTTCATGGCGTTTTTCGGATGGTACGGAGCTGAAAGGTGTTATTGATTTTGGCGATGGCAACACGCTGAACGCTGAGGAAGCACAAGCTGCCCTGTCTGACGATATATATTACATTGTACCTGATAAGTGTACAGAGTGTGTAGGTTTCCATGATGAGCCACAGTGTGCTGCAGTATGTCCGGTTGACTGCTGTGTGGACGATGAGGATATCCGTGAAAGTAAAGAAGAATTGATAGCCAAAAAAGAATGGCTGCACATGGAAGGTTAAGCTTCTGTTAAATAATATTGAAAAGGGATACAGCTGCTGTATCCCTTTTTTGTTTAAGCCAAACAAAATATAACTTAGCAACATGAATTACGGTATCAGTCAGTTAGCTATTATCCCAATGCGGGCCGAACCCAGCGAACGTAGCGAGCAGGTATCACAATTGTTGTTCGGTGAAACGTATGAGATTACTGAATGGCAGGAAAAATGGGTAAAAGTAATCACTGTTTATGATGCTTATGAAGGCTGGATAAGCCGCGTGCAGGTTAGCGTGTTGAATTATGAAGACTACCTTGCCCTGCAGCAATCGGCTGTTAGCTTAGCTAGCTGGTTTGCTACTCCTGTAATCAAAAAGTCGGATGGAAGCTTGTTGTATTTGCCAGCGAGCAGTACGTTGCCGTTTCTGGAGGGAAATGAAGCCCAGATAAACGGCGAAACGTACCAGCTTACCAATACTTTAGAAACTATAGATGATTTAATAACAACAGCCCGTAGTTATTTGAACAGCCCATACCTGTGGGGTGGGCGTACGCATTTTGGTATTGATTGTTCTGGCTTTACCCAGGCGGTGTTTAAACTGCATGGGCAGTTTTTAAAGCGCGATGCCAGCATGCAGGCCGAGCAGGGTAAAACAGTTGATTTTTTAACCGCAGCGCAGCCTGGCGATTTAGCTTTTTTTGATAATGATGAAGGCTGTATTGTGCATGTGGGCATTATGCTGAGCAACGAGGAAATTATCCATGCATCTGGCCGCGTGAAAATTGACAGGATAGACGATCAGGGTATCTACTCGGAGGAGATGAAGAAGCATACACATAAATTGCGGATTATTAAACGTTTAAGCCCCACCCAACCCTCCCCGGAAGGGAGGGCTTTCGAATAAATGTTGTTGTGACGAGGAGCGAAAGCATAAGAAAAGCAGGCTTTTAGTAGTCTGCTTTTCTTATGTAAAACGAAATTCAAAATCTCGTAAACCAGGAGAGGTTTAGACGGGGCTGATATCCCAGGCAATTATCCGTTTATCATCACCTGTTGAAAGCAGCTGATTGCCATTCCATGCCAGTTTATTAACCGACAGCTGGTGACTGGCATATCCTTTCTCTCTGCTGATAATCTTGTAGAGTTTAAAATCGTCGGCTCCCCATATTTTAATGCTTTTATCCATACTAGCCGATGCAAAGTAAGGCAGGGTAGGGTGGAATAGGATATGATTAACGGCAAACATGTGCGCCGGTATCTGGTGTATTAGTTCGTGTGTATGTGCATTCCATACTTTTATCTGTGCATCACGGGCACCTGATACGAGGTAGCTGCCATCGGGCGAATATTGCACCGTAAATACTGCCATGGTATGTCCGCTCAGTGTCTGAATAAACAAGTAGTCTTCCAGGCTGTAAATCTTTACACTATTATCCCGGCAGCCAAAAGCAACCTGCTTTTCATCAGGGGATATGCCGATACTGCGGATCGTATCAGAAGATACATGGATGCTATGCAATAATTCTAAACTGTTCAGGCCCCAGATACTTACTGTGCCGTCTTCCGCTGCTACCAGCAGTTCTTGCTTACCCGAAACAGACTTGATATCAAATATCGGCTTGCGGTGATGCGCGAGCGTTTTGATCACCTTTTGCTGAATAAAATCATATACCAGCACGGCGCCGCTACGCAGCCCTGCAAACATTAGCGGAAAACCGGCCGGGCAATGTATTGCATAAATGGATGTATTTACCGGAAACATCACCTTAATAAAAGCCTGCTCGGTAAGGCTCCATTCTACCAAACCTTTATCATTACCACCACTAAACAGGATGCCCGGCTTTTGAGAAAGCTCGAGCGAAAATATGGGGTTGCCGTGGCCGGTTAGTTCATAAGCTTTATCAACAATCATAGGCCCCCCGGCCCCCTAAAGGGGGAGTGTTATTCGTTAATTTAATATATACGATATTCATCATACAGACGGCTTGCTTTTTTAAGCTCCCTCTTTAGGGGGCTGGGGGGCATGTCTTCCCTCCAGATTTTTAGCAATAGTTTCTAAGCTCAATCCTTTAGCGCGTAATAATACCAGTAAGTGAAAAACCAGATCGGAAGCCTCATTGATGAGATCAGTTTCTGTTTCGGCAAGGGCAGCAATAACGGTTTCCACGCCTTCTTCGCCAACCTTTTGCGCAATCTTATTTAAACCCTTCTGGCGAAGCTTATTGATGTAAGATCCTTCTTGCGGATTATCAAATCGATCCTGAATAACGTTCTCCAGCTCTAAAATAAAGTTCTGATTGTAGGTAGTTTCAAAACAGCTGCGCGCGCCGGTGTGACAGGTAGGGCCGTCGGCCTTGGCTTTAATCAGAATGGTATCCTTATCACAATCTATATGTATGCTTTTTACATGCAAAAAGTTGTTGCTGGTTTCGCCTTTGGTCCACAAGCGGTTCTTGGAGCGCGAGTAAAAGGTAACTATATTATCCTGTATAGTTTTATCAAATGCCTCCTGGTTCATGTAACCCAGCATCAAAACTTCCAGGGTCTGTTCGTCCTGTATCACAACCGGAACAAGTCCGTCCGGCGATTTGGTGAAATCTATTTCCATTTAAATTTTATATTCTCACTTCTATGTGGTTCTCTTTCAACGTTCTTTTTAAATCCGGTATCAGTATTTCGCCGTAGTGGAATACCGAAGCTGCCAGGGCAGCATCCACATTGGTTTGCTCAAATACATCCACAAAGTGTTGCCTGTTGCCCGCACCTCCCGATGCAATGACAGGGATATGTACGGCATCATTCACGGTTTTTAACAAGCGGTTATCAAAGCCAGCTTTGGTACCGTCATGATCCATCGAGGTTAGCAAAATTTCGCCGGCTCCTCTGCTTTCAGCTTCTTTGATCCAGCTTAGTGTTTCTTTATCGGTTGCAATACGGCCACCATTCAGGTGTACAATATTGGTGTTATTTACCTGTCGGGTATCAACTGCTACAATTACAAACTGAACGCCGAACGCTTTGGCCAGCTCATCAATCAGCGCGGGGTTGCGTACGGCTGCGGAGTTGATGGATATCTTGTCAGCACCGGCGTTAAGCAAGGCATCGGCATCGGCAATTTCATTAATGCCGCCGCCAATGGTGAATGGTATGTTGATTTGCCGGGCTACCGATTTTACCAGCTCCACCATGGTTTTACGACGTTCATGCGTGGCTGTAATATCCAGGAAAACCAGTTCGTCTGCACCTTGTTGCGAGTAGTTCCAGGCCAGTTCAACCGGGTCGCCGGCATCGCGCAGGTCCACAAAGTTAACGCCTTTAACCGTGCGCCCGTCTTTAACGTCCAGGCACGGAACAATGCGTTTGGCAAGGCCCCCGCGTGCGAGGAAATTCATATCTGTATGTTGTAATTGTTCTTGCAAAGCGAATATTCAATTATCATTGTCATCTCGAACGATAGTGAGAGATCCTAGCTGATTGCAGGTATCATGTATAAGATTTCTCGTTAGCACTCGAAATGACAACTGTCAAGTTTTTACATTGTAGTCAATGCGTTCAAGTTCCAGTTCTTCACATCTTCAATGGTGATGCGGTTTTCGTATATGGCTTTACCTACTACGCAGCTTTCTACCTTAATTTTGCTTAACTGCTCGATGTCTTGCATAGAGCTTACACCACCTGAGGCAATAAGTTTGATGAATGGCGAATGCTCAAGCAGCTTTTTATACAGGTCGATACCTGCGCCGCCCATTTTTCCATCTTTATTAATATCCGTACACAAAAAGCGGTAAAAGCCCAGTTGCAGGCACCTGTCTACATAATCCATTAATTTGATAGGGGAGCTTTCCATCCAGCCGGAGTATTTGATCACTTCGTCGAGCACATCAATGGCTACCACAATCTGGTCAGAACATTTGTTAGCGCCGCACATGGTTTTGCTCAGCTCATCTAAAAAAGTAGGATTGGTGATAGCCTGGGTGCCAACAATTACCCGGAAAATACCAGCATCGGTCAGTTCTTTTACTTTATCAATGCTGCGTATACCTCCGCCGTACTGTATTTTCATGTCCGTTTTCTTGATCACATCAAACAAGTACTGCTGGTTGCTAAAATCGCTCTTAGCACCGTTCAGGTCGATAATGTGAATGAGCTCAGTACCGTTGGATTGGTAACGCTCAATCATTTCTTCTAAACTTACGTCATACTGCGTTACCTGCTGGTAATCGCCCTCGCGCAGGCGTACTACTTTTTTGTTCAGAATGTCGATGGCCGGGATAATATACATGACGTTATAGGTTTGAAAAGTTTTTTAATAAGGTTTCGCCGTACACGCCCGATTTTTCGGGGTGAAATTGTACGCCGTAAAAATTGTTATGCCAAATTGATGCCGAATACTTTAGGCTATAATCAGTTGATGCTAAAGTGTATAAATCGTTGTACTCAATATAGTAAGAATGCACATAATAAAAGTGTGCGCCTGTAGGTATATCTGCAAACAGCGGGTTTTCGGTTTCCTGAAACACCTGGTTCCATCCTGTGTGCGGTACTTTGTAGGTGTCGCTATCTTTAAACTTCAGGGTTTTATTCGGGAAAATGTTCAGCAGATCCGCGTCCCCTTCTTCTGAGTAAGCCGTCATCAGTTGCATGCCCACACAAATGCCTAAGGTAGGTTTTTGCAAGGCTTTAATAGCAGGTACCAGTCCGGTTTGCTGTAACTTATTCATAGCCGTACCAGCGTGACCGACACCGGGAATAATATACCGGTCGTACTGATCAAAGTCGGCCTTGGTATGTATCATGCCATAACTCAGTCCCAAGCGATCAAGTGCAGAGGTGAGCGAAAAGATATTACCAGCACCGTAGCGTACAATGCCGATGCCCCCCGGCTCCCTAAAGGGAGAGGAGGATACTATTTCTGAATCCGGGCGTTCATTTATTTCCATGTTTCTTTTCCCCTCCGGGGTGACTTACAGTACTCCTTTAGTACTTGGTAAAACCATATTGTTTACATCACGGCGAACGGCCATTTTAATGGCTTTAGCAAAGGCTTTAAAGATAGCCTCAATTTTATGATGCTCGTTGTGGCCTTCTGCTTTGATGTTGAGGTTGCACCTGGCCGCATCGGTAAACGATTTAAAGAAATGGTAGAACATCTCCGTTGGCATGTCACCCACTTTTTCGCGGTTAAATTCGGCCTCCCAAACAATCCAGTTACGGCCGCCGAAATCAATAGCCGCCTGGGCCAGGCAATCATCCATGGGCAGGCAAAAGCCATAGCGTTCAATGCCGCGTTTGTTGCCTAAAGCAGTGGCAAAGGCTTCGCCCAAGGCAATACCGGTATCCTCAATGGTATGGTGTTCGTCAATATGCAAATCGCCTTTGGCTATAATTTCCAGGTCGATGCTGCCGTGACGGGCAATTTGATCCAACATGTGGTCAAAAAAATGCAGGCCGGTTTGTACTTTGGCCTCACCTGTACCATCCAAGTTGATGTTAATGTATATATCAGTTTCTTTAGTGGTGCGGCGGTGTTCAACTACGCGTTCGCCTACTTTCAAAAACTCGTACACCTTTTGCCACTCGGTGGTTTCGAGCGCTACCGTATTTTGAATAGCAGCCGTTTCGGATTCGGTAAACTCCTGGATACCCAAGCCAGAATGGTTATTGAGCCAGATGGCTTTAGCGCCTAAGTTTTTTGCCAGCAATACATCGTTCATGCGGTCGCCTATTACGAATGAGTTGGCCAGATCATACTTATCTGTATCAAAAAAAGCAGTCAGCATACCGGTTCCCGGTTTACGGGTAGGGGCGTTATCAGCTGCAAAAGTACGGTCAATATAGGTTTCGGCAAATACGGCGCCCTCGCCGGCAAAGGTTTGCACGATGAGGTTATGCACCGGCCAAAAGTTCTCATCGGGGTGCGATACGGTGCCCAGGCCGTCCTGGTTGCTCACCATAATCAGTTCATAATCCAGCTCCTTAGCTATGCGGGGCAGGTATTGCAAGGCATGCGGATAAAACTCCAGCTTATGAAACGAATCGATCTGCTGGTCGGCCGGTTCTTTAATCAGGGTACCATCGCGGTCGATGAATAATATCTTTTTAGGTGTACTCATTTAAAAATTCTTTAACCTTTCAACCAAGGTTGCATTTTCTTGCGGCGTACCAATGGTGATGCGCAGTGCACCTTCACAAAGTTCAACCTTAGATCGATCGCGAACGATGATGCCATGCTGAACAAGGTAGTTATAAATGCCTTTTGCATCAGTTGTTTTTGCCAAAATAAAGTTAGCATCCGAGGGGTATATGTGCTGCACAAAAGCAAATTCTTTCAGCTCCTGCACCAGCTTTTCGCGTTCGCTAAGGGTTTGCTGTACCCAGGCATTTACCTGGTCTGTATTTTGCAAAGCCTGCAAAACCAGCTGTTGCGATGCTTCGTTGATGTTGTAAGGTGGTTTTACCTTGTTCATCACATTAATTACATCCACACCGGCAAAGGCCATACCCATACGTAAACCCGCCAGTCCCCACGCTTTGGATAGGGTTTGCAATATCACAAGGTTAGAATATTTTTCCAGCTCCTGTACAAAGCTTGGTTCACTGCTAAAGTCGATATAAGCTTCGTCAACCACCACTAAGCCATTAAAGCCGGTTAAAAGGGTTTCAATATCCTTGCGGTTTATTGCGTTGCCGGTGGGGTTATTAGGCGAGCATACAAAGATGATTTTAGTATACTTATCAACTGCTGCCAATATGCCTGCTACATTTAATTGATAATCAGGCGTAAGGTTTACTTTTTTAGTTTGTACATCATTGATATTGGCCGATACCTCGTACATGCCATAGGTGGGCGGTACCAATATCACATTGTTGGCACCGGGGTTGCAGAAGCTGCGGAACAAGATGTCTATGGCCTCATCGCTGCCGTTGCCCAAGAAAATGTTCTGCGGAGCAATGCTTTTAATTTCGCTCAGGCGTTTTTTGACCTGCATTTGCAGCGGGTCGGGGTAGCGGTTGTAGGCCTGTTCAAGCGGCGAGCCAAATGCATTCTCATTGGCATCCAGATACACGCTGGCTTCGCCCTGAAACTCATCCCGTGCAGATGAGTAGGGCTTTAGGTTCTTTATATTTTCCCGAAGGATATTGTTGATATCGAACATTAATTGTAAGGTTTAAATGATGGAATGTCATTGCGAAAGCAAAGCAATTCTGTCACTTCTATAGTCTTAATGATAAGATTGCCCTGCTATCGCTCACAATATATAAGTGTTTGATTACTGCTGATGAGTTCTTACACTTACCGCATTGCGGTGCGCATGCAATCCCTCCAAATCAGCCAGTATCTCTACATGCGGACCAATGTTTTGTATGCCTTCCGGCGTTAAATGCTGGAAAGTAATTTTCTTCACAAACGAATCGACCGACACACCCGAATAGGCCTTGGCATAAGCGCTGGTAGGCAGGGTATGATTAGTGCCCGAGGCATAATCGCCCACGCTTTCGGGCGTTTGGTTACCTAAAAATACGGAACCGGCGTTGATGATTTTACTTGTAATTTGCTGCCAGTTATCGGTAGCTAAAATTAAATGCTCTGGTGCGTACTGATTGCTAAATTGCATGGCCTCATCCAGGCTGTTTACAATAACAGCGTATGAATTGGCTATGGCTTGCCCGGCTATTTCGGCCCGGGGCAGCACAGGTAATTGCTTTTCAAGCTCCGCAATGGTAGCCTGTATAATATCAGCCGATGTAGCTACCAAAATGCTTTGGCTATCCACACCATGCTCGGCCTGAGCCAGCAGATCGGCCGCTATGTATGCCGGATTAGATGTTTCATCCGCAATCACCAACACTTCTGACGGGCCCGCGGGCATATCAATAGCGGTAACGGTGGTAGACTGGATAATGGTTTTTGCCTTGGTGACAAACTGGTTGCCGGGGCCAAATATCTTATCCACCTTGGTTACGCTCTCCGTACCATAGGCCATTGCGGCAATAGCCTGCGCACCACCAATCAGGTAAATGCGGTCAATATTTAACAACTGAGCAACGTAAGCAATAAAAGCATTCACCTTACCGTGATTTTGCGGCGGCGAACAAACCACAATTTCGTGGCAGCCAGCTATGCGGGCCGGTATGCCCAGCATTAGGAAAGTGCTCGGTAAAACAGCTGTACCGCCCGGAATGTACAAACCTACTTTTTCAATAGGCCGTAATTCACGCCAGCAAGTTACCCCCGGCATGGTTTCTATCTTGTCCTCAACTTTCAGCTGGCTTTCGTGAAATTTATAGATGTTCTGATAAGCCACTTCAAGTGCCGATTTTTGCTCAGGCAATAGGGCCGAAGCAATTTCGGCCAGCTCATCTTTATCCAAATACAGCTTACTGAGTGTTACCTTGTCAAAACGTAAAGCGTAATCAAATAAGGCACGGTCACCTTGCTGATGCACCGTGTCAATAATCTGTTCTACTACACTGCGTATCTCATTGGCCGGGTCAACGTTGCGTTGCACCAGCTCATGTACTTCAGACTTACTTAAATTGGCGTAATTATAAACTTTAAGCATTTATATAGCTATTTAAGTTCATGCCCCTATGTTATGGGGCCTGAGCTTGATTTACAGAATGATTTTCTCGATTGGCATTACTACAATGCCTTGTGCGCCGGCCTGTTTCAGTTGGCTAATCCGATCCCAGAAATCGCGTTCAGGAATTACCGTGTGCACCGCAACCCATTCGGCCTCGGCCAACGGCACTACCGACGGGCTTTTTACGCCTGGCAGCAGTTTAACAACGGCTTCTAAATTTTTGCGCTCCACATTAAGTACCACATATTTGGTTTCTTTAGCGCGTAGTACCGACTGCACTCGGGCAATCAGTTCCTGTATCAGATCCTCATTTTCGCTGCCCTTGCGGCCAATCAGCACCGCTTCGGATGACATCACATCGGCAAAAGGTTTCAGTCCGTTGCTTTTTAACGTACCACCGGTTGATACCAAATCGCAAATGGCATCGGCCAAGCCCAAGCCCGGCGATATTTCAACAGAACCGGAAATAGTGCGGATATCGGCCTGTACGTTATTTTGCTGTAAGTATTTGCTTAGAATGTTAGGGTAGGAGGTAGCAATTGATTTACCATCCAGTTCGGAGATACTCTCCATATTACTGGTATTTTGCACCGCAATTTTGAGCGAGCATCTGCCAAAGCCTAAGCGTTGCAGGTAGGCTACATCCACTTCGGTTTCCTGTATAACGTTTTCGCCAACAATGCCTAAATCGGCAATGCCATCCTGTACGTATTCAGGAATATCATCATCGCGCAGAAACAGAATTTCGAGCGGAAAATTAGATACCGGCGATATTAACGAGCTTTTGTAATTTTCAAAGTTAAGGCCACAGTTTTTAAGCAGCTCTACAGATTTTTCGTTGAGCCTTCCAGATTTCTGGATAGCTATTTTAAGTGTTTTCACGTATTGGGAATTTGGTGCTATAAAAAATATAAGAAACGGGGGTTGTTATTTCACGTAGAAACATACATCATCAATTATCGCCACAGGGGGCGATGGTGCAGATGAAGATGATGTAAAGTGTAACCGTTCATTTTTATAGCTATCTTGTGGATGAGCGTTGCAAATATAAATACTTATTTAACAATACAAAATTTAAGTGCCTGTGTTTGAATTTTGAACAGTATTTTGTTACACCATGCGGTTGTTATTGCATAACGCAGCAATATTTTCGCAAACAAAAAAGCCTTGTTTCTGCTTAACCGTTAGCAATCAACTCCTGCTTTATACATGATAAATAACTGGTCGGCCTGTAAGAATATCCTGGTGATACGTCCCGATAATATGGGCGATTTGCTGATGACCACGCCTGCTATTCGAGCCCTTAAAGAAACCTTCGATGCAAAAATCACGGTGCTTACCTCGGCCATGGCGGCCGGTATAGCCCGCCAGATTCCCGAGATAGACGATGTAATTACATTCGATGTTCCGTGGATAAAAACCACGCAAGTGAACGGCGAAGCGGCCGTACTGGATGTTGTGGCACAATTGAAGGAAAAAGCGTTTGATGCCGCTGTTATATTTACCGTTTATAGTCAAAACCCGATGCCTACGGTAATGCTGGCCTATCTGGCTGGTATTCCTTTACGGTTGGCTTATTGCCGCGAAAACCCTTACCAACTGCTTACCAACTGGGTTCCCGATAAGGAGCCTTACGATCTAATTCGCCATCAGGTGCGCCGGGATCTGGACCTGGTAACCGCCGTGGGGGCCGTTACCAATAGTGAGCGTTTGAGCCTTGATGTACCTGGTGTTTGGCCGCAGGTAGCGCAAAAACTACAGGCCTTAGAAGTTGATACGCACAAACCTTGGCTGTTGATGCACCCAGGCGTAAGTGAACCTAAGCGCGAGTATCCGGCGGACAAGTGGGCAAAGGCTGCCCGGCAGGTGGTTGACGAATTAGGATACCAGGTGCTGTTAACCGGTGCAGCCTCAGAGCAGGCGCTTGCGCAAAATATACAGCACATGGCTGGGCAAGGTGTATATAGCGTTGCAGGTCAATTCAAACTGGACGAGTTTGCTGCTCTCATTAAGCAGGCACCTATGCTGGTTTCGGTGAATACCGGTACAATCCACATAGCTGCGGCTACAGGTACGCCTACTGTAGTACTATATGCGCTTACCAATCCGCAGCATACGCCGTGGCGGGTGGCCTGCAAAGTGTTGCCCTTTAGTATTCCGGCTGAGGCGCAGAGTAAAAATGAAGTTATTGTGCATGTAAACAAGCTTTTTAATCAGCAATCTACTGCTATGCCAAGCGCCAATGATATTGTTGCAGCTATTAGAAATTTGCTCAACAATCCAATGGAGCTTAACGAAGAATTAGTTGGTTTGTAAAGAATCACACATTTCATAATGGCAGCGTAACTTGTGCCCCGTAAAAGCAAGGCCGATTACTTGCAATAAGGCTTATCACGTTACTTTTGCTAACTTTGAACAAAAGTAAAAGTCTATGTCTATAGAATCAGAAAATGACCTTTTGGGGATGAGCCGGGTTAGTGAGGCGGTGGCACAAACATTAAGAGCCATGCGTGAGTATGCTAAACCAGGCATGAATACCTATGAATTGGATCTATATGGTGCTGCTATACTACAGCAGTTTGGTGCGCGCCCTGCGCCGCAATTAGTTTACAACTTTCCGGGCTGTGCCTGTATCAGCGTAAATACCGAGGTAGCGCATGGTATCCCATCCAAACAAACTATCTTAAAGGAAGGCGACTTAATTAATATTGATGTTTCTGCAGAATTGGATGGTTATTATGCCGACAATGGCGGCTCATTTATATTAGGTGAGGACACGCAAAATTTGAGTCCGCTGGTTGAGGCTTCGAAAGATATTTTATATAAAGCCATTTATCAGATCAAAGGCGGCGTAAAGATCAACGAGATAGGAAGGCTGATTGAAACGGAAGCTAAAAAACGTGGCTTTACGGTTATCAAAAACCTATGCGGGCACGGTGTGGGCCGTAGCTTGCACGAAGCGCCGCATTACATTGCCAACTATCACGACAGGCTTAACCTTTCGCGCTTCCGCAAAAATTCGGTAGTGGCAATCGAAACATTCATATCCACCAAAGCCACCTACACGCACGATAAAGGCGATGGCTGGACGTATATTACCAAAGATGGCAGCTTTGTAGCACAACATGAGCATACCATACTGGTAACCGATAAAGAACCGGTGATACTGACGCGTGATAACCAGATCTGGAATTAATTAGAGGGCCCCTGCGGGCTTAAACTCATGTTGGTAGGGAATTGGAACAGATTATCAATGCCAATCATGTAAAAGCCTAATAGTCCTAATATTAAAAACAGCAGAATAAATAGCAAAAACTTGCCCAGCGTTGGCTTTTCTTCAGCGCTGGGTTCGTTTTTGAAATCCGTTACACGCTCCCGAAAGCGTCTGCGTAAACTGGCTGCTGTACCCGCCAATGATTTTTTTCTTTCCATAGATAGCTATTTGCCAACATCAATCCTTAAAACGGCCTTCTGCTGATTTACAAATGTATGATATGCGGCTTACAATGCGGTAGCCTGATGGTCAACTTTTTCCACAGTTGTTTGTAACCTATAGTGTTTAGCGTGGCTAACTATATTTTATGGATCACTACAAAGTTATAATTGCTGTTATAGGGATAGCTGCGCTGGGAATGGCCTGGATGCCTGCATTTACAAAAAAGACCGGCATATCCTATGCCTTAATATACATGCTGTTAGGGGCATTGGTATATGCGATATTTAAAGACGACCTGCCTGTTCCCGATCCCCGTAAAAATTCTACTTATGCCATGCACCTGTCCGAACTGGTGATTATTATATCGCTTATGGGCACCGGCATTAAGATAGACAGGCCTTTATCATTCAAAAAATGGCAAAGCCCGTTGCGCCTGGTAACCATTGGTATGGTAGCCTGCATTGGCATAGCCGGTGTATTGGGTTATGCCTTACTTAGCCCCAGTTTGGCATCGGCACTGCTGCTGGCGGCCGCACTGGCGCCAACAGATCCGGTACTGGCATCGGATGTGCAGGTGGGCCCGCCTAATGAAAAGATGCGCTTTGAAACCAAATTTGCTCTTACGGCCGAGGCCGGTATGAACGATGGGCTGGCTCTTCCCTTTGTATTGCTTGCTGTTGCTTTAGATAAAATTGCTGATCCAGGCCCGGGCAACCTTTGGCATTGGTTGGGTTATGATTTTTTGCTGCGCATGGGCATAGGCTTGCTCATTGGCCATTTGATAGGGCGCTTATTAGGTTATATTGTGTTCCGTGTTTCAGACCAGCATAAAATGCTTGAAACACGCGATGGCTTTGTGGGGTTATCGCTTACCTTACTGGTTTACGGCGTAACCGAACTGTTGCATGGTTATGGCTTTGTGGCCGTGTTTATATCGGCAATTACCTTGCGTAATTACGAAAGCGGCCATCACTATCACAGTCGTTTGCATGCCTTTACCGATCAAACCGAGCGCATTATGCTGGCTATTGTGCTGCTATTGTTTGGGGGTAGCTTATTTAGCGGTGTATTGGATGTATTGAGTTGGAAAATGGTGATGTTTTCTATTCTGTTTGTATTCTTTATAAGACCCTTAACCAGTTACCTGAGTTTGATGCCCTGCGAGATCCATAGTCGCGAAAAGTGGGTAATCAGCTTTTATGGTATACGTGGTATGGGGTCAATTTACTACCTGTGCTATGCTTTTAAGGAGGCCAAATTTCCGTACGCGGATGAGCTTTGGGCAACCGTGACTTTCACCATCCTATTATCTATTGTAGTGCATGGCCTTACTGCCACACGGGTAATGAGGCGCATGGAGGAGCGCTTTGCACATGAAATTAAAAAAGGTGAATACCATAACGCTTAACAAAAAGCCCTGCTCATATTAATAAGCAGGGCTTTTGTATTTATACCTAAACAGCAAAGCCTATTCGTCTTCCAGCAGTTCAGGGGCCAGTATTTCCAGTGCCGGAATGTTTTCCTGTACACGTGCATAGTCAACCGGGCTTTTACCAAACCGGTCGCGCAAGTGCCTGTCAGCGCCGTGTTTCAGTAAAAGTTCAATTAAACCAATATGGCCAAAAGTAGCGGCGAAGGTAAGCGCCGTTGCGCCGTTGCCATTCGGTAAATCTACAGTGGCATTATGTTGCAGCAGCTGTTGGCCAATTTCGGTGTACCCTTTAAAGCAAACGCCCATCAGTGCCGAATTGCCCATGGCATCCTGCAGGTCGGGGTTAGCGCCGGCTTGCAGCAGTGCTTCCACCGCTTCGGCATTGTTATGGTAAGCGGCAATAATTAATGCTGTGGATCCGCGGCCGTCAGTAGCATTTACATCTGCATCGGTCAGGGCTTGTTTAAGCTCATCCGCCTTGTTTAAACGGGCCAGCTCAAATATATCTGCAGGTTGTGTAGTCATATTCAATAAAAAGTTATCGGGTGTAGAATGTTTGAGCAAAGTAGCAGTTTTCGAAATTTAAATGAAATGTTATCTAAATAATTGATGGGTGATAAATATTGATAATGAATGTGATATATCTAAAACCAATGGTAGCCACTATCTATTAATGTTATAGTGTATTAACTGAATGGCATATTAAAGTATGCACCAATTATTATGGAAGCAAATCAAAATACAGGTGCACAAATGCCGGGCATGGCGCAAATTGTGGAACGTAATATTACGGCGTTACTGGAACGCCGTAAAGCGGAGGAATCAAAGAACACGAAAGAGCAGAAATTGGCCGATGGCATAACGGGCTTTGCCGGTAGTATGCTGTTTGTTTATATACATTTAACCTTGTTTGGGCTGTGGGTAATCTGGAATTTGGGATGGATTGGGTTAAAACCGTTTGATCCTTCCTTCGTGGTATTAGCAATGTTCGCTTCGGTTGAAGCTATATTTCTTTCGACGTTTGTTTTGATCAGTCAGAACAGGGCCAACGCCCAGGCTGACCGTCGGGCTGATCTTGACTTGCAAGTGAGCTTGCTGGCCGAACATGAGATAACCCGTATCGTTTCGTTGGTTACAGCCATAGCTAAAAAAATGGACATCGATGATGCGCATCACCCCGAACTAAATGAACTGGCTCAAGATATTAAGCCCGAAAACGTGATGGATGTGATGGATAAACATAAAGAGCAGGCTGATAATACTAAATCAAGCAAGTAATTGATCTGCAATAATAGGTATGGCATGATATTTATTAATTAATAATTAAATTAAAACTATCTAACTATGAGTACCAAGAACAACACCAACATCAGTGACCAGGGCATTGATGGTACAAAAACCAAACACAAAGGAGAAAGCCAGCAAAGTCACCAGAAAGGTGCACCAAGCGTAAGCAACAAAACAGCCGGCAAGCATCTAAAAGATGAATCGGGCGGCGGATCGAAAAAGAACACGACGAAAAAGCAGCAAAATAGTATTTAACTAAATAACAAAATGGCCTCTGTTGTAAAACAGAGGCCATTTTGATTTTAACGCGAATTGCTAAGGGCCTTTTAACTTCCATCGCTTCTAAAGAAACCTAATAAAGTATAGTAAGTGAATGACTTTCAGTTTGATCTAAACAAATTGCTCTATTATTTATTCAATGGAGTATACACCTTTACTTTATTAAATGAAACGTTTAGAGTTAATGCTGTCGATGATTTTGGTAGGCATTCTTGTTACCGTATTTACATTATCGGGGTTTGTGTTGCATATGTATACTGAGGTTACCATACCGGCGTTGCTCAAATGGATAATTGGCATAGGTTGTTTTTTGGTTGCCCTGTACATTTGTATTCGATTAATGGTTACAAATAGCGATTACAAATGGTACCATTTTGCTTTTAATCTAACATTAGGAACAGCCCTTTCTTTTGCGATTCTACTAATGGCGTGTACGGATGCTGACATGTTATTAAGCGCAGTATTTAAAGGGACACACGAAGATTTTTTAAGATTAGAAAGTGTTGAAAAGACACGCACAAGTAAAAGCAAGTTTACAGGCGGCAGAGCCGAAGCTTATTTGAATAATATGCCTTTAGATCTTAAAACAGGACGCGAAACATATTTTTTAATTAGAAACAAGCGCCTCATTAAAGTAAAAATAGGAAAGTCTTATTTTAATAACTATTATGTAACCTCCATTACCAGCACGCCTCAAGAGAAAGATAGTGCCAGCAGTGAATATTGGAAAGACTGGTGGCACCGGCATTTATTTATATTTTGCCTGTTGGGGCTTGTGTTATTAGCTGGATTAGTAACTTGGTTTATAAGCTGGCTAAAAGGAGAGAAAGGAGAAGGGGGAAGAACTGTCCATTCATCGTACACTAAAACAACCTATTTTAGAAATAGATAGATTAGCCTTCTTGGTGCATCTTTTGTGCCCGCATTGGAATATGACGAAAACGTTAATCGGCAGGCTCTTTGCAAAAAAGGTTCGTTTATTTTATATAAACGAACCTTGAACAATTTTTAATCAAATCAATTTTAGCTATATATCTTTTACCCGAACCAAACGCCATACTTCCAGCATCCATAAAAATGCCAGTAAACCGATGCAAATGGTATCACGGCCGAGGTGTAGAGCATCTCATAAATATGGGGGGCTGAATGCGAGGTATGCGCTAAACGTTTCAATGTAAATTGAAGTGTAAACATCAGCCATATGGTAAATAATATCAGTGCAGTAATAGTATGCCCGGCAAGCAAAGTAATTATTGCTGCAAAAAAGCTAACTACCATCACATAATAAGTTACCGGCGGCCTGGCCTGTATTTGCTGCTGATATAATTCCGGAAACTTTTTGTAAAGCAGGGCATTAAACAGCGTCTTCTTTTGCTCTTTGATGCTTACTCCCCAAGGCGCCTCGCGAACGGGGTGCACAATCATAGCTTCCTCTATTTTGCGTAGCGGTATGTTGGCTTGCAGTAATTTAAAGTGTAGGTCGCTGTCTTCGCGCCAGGCCATGGCAAAGCGTTCGTCAAAACCGCCTACCTTTAAAAGCGCTTGTTTGGTGCAGGCGCAGTTAGCCGTTACAAAGTCGGCCGTTTCCAATCCGGCGGTGTTTTGTGCAAAGTCGGTTGGGTGAGGGGGGAGCGGTACCACTACCTTACCTGTAAATGCAGCCAATGCCGACCCATCCCAAGCCTGCAAATAACCGGAAAGCCACAGGGGCGATGGTATGGTATCATCATCTGTAAAGGCAATCAAAGCTGCCTGGGCATGTTGCCAACCGTAATTGCGCGCAGCAGCCGGCCCGCCTTTTTTGGGCATAGGCAAAAAGCGCAGGTTGGCCGGTTGGTAAGGCAAGTTGGCTAAAGCGGCGGCAGTAGCATCATCAGGCCCATCGCTCACCACAATAATTTCAAAGTCAGAAGCAGGTATATCCTGATTACCAAGCGCCCCGATGCATTTTAAAAGCAAATCGGGGCGACGATAAGTTGGAATAACAACAGAAATGCGAAGCATTATTTTTCAATCACAAATGAACCGATAACCAAAGCGTCAAAAGGGGATGACCAGAAGCACTCAATGGCATCGCGTGGGGTACATACAATTGGCTTACCCAGGGTATTGAATGAGGTGTTCACCAATACCGGTACGCCGGTTTTACGTTGAAATGCTTTCAGCAAATCGTAATAGTTCTTGTGCTGGCGTTCATTCACAGTTTGTATACGGGCGGTACCGTCAGTATGGCGTACAGCCGGAATCTGATCAGCCTTTTCTGGCTTCACATCATAAATAAACAGCATAAAAGGCGAGTAGCTGGCGTTCTCGAACCAGTTACCAGCTTCTTCCTCCAATACTACAGGTGCAACCGGGCGAAAATCTTCGCGGTCTTTCACCTCATTTAAGCGTTGCTGCATAGCCGGACTAATGGGCGATGCCAGTATTGAACGGCTGCCCAATGCCCGCGGACCAAACTCCATACGACCCTGATACCAGCCGATGATTTTATCTTGTGCCAATATATCAGCAGTTTCTTCGGCGATGTTATTTAGTTTACGGTATGGCACTTTGCACCATTTCATGAATTTCTCAATCTCTTCGTCGGTATATTCAGGGCCCCAGTAGCAATGCTCCATAACGAAATCGCGCTTGGTGGCTTTGCGCTGCTGTGCATCAACCCAAAGGGCTGCGCCTAAAGCGGTACCATCGTCGCCAGATGCAGGCTGTACCCAAATGTTCTGGAATGCACCTTTATCGCGTATGCGGGCATTGGCAACGCAGTTAAGCGCCACACCGCCAGCCATACACAGGTTTTGTTCGCCGGTTTCTTTTTGCAGCCAGTCGGTAATTTCGAGTAACGTTTCTTCCAGCACCAGTTGCAGTGAATGCGCAATATTGAAATGGTGTGCGGTGAACTCTTCATGGCGCAGGCGCATAGGGCCAAAGCGCTCTACAAAGTTTTTATTTTCGATAGTGTACTGTCCGTTAGGCCCAACTTTGATAATCTCACGAAAATCTTTTACAAACTCCGGTTTTCCGTAGCTGGCCAAGGCCATTACTTTGTACTCGTCTGACGAATGCAAGAAACCCAGGTGGGTGGTTACTTCTTCATACAATAAACCCAATGAGTTAGGGAAGTTAACCTGGCCAATACGTTTCAGGTCATGGCCGTTACCAACGCTATAGGTAGTGGTAGCGTTTTCGCCGCGACCGTCAACCGTCATAACGGCAGCACGCTCAAATGGTGAACAGTTGAAAGCGCTGGCAGCGTGAGCTACGTGGTGATCAACAAAGTGCCATTTTTCGCGCGGAACGTTAGCGCCAACAAATCGTTTTTGCAAATGGTGCGGCCAGCCATCATTCAGCTGTCCTACAGCGTTGATGATAGACGACAGAAACAGCGGATCCCAAACGTTCAGCCAATCCTGATTAACCGGATCAATTGATGGCTCGAACGGAATATCGATAGTGCCTTTGCCTTTGTGTTGCTCGCTGATGAGCTGATAAGGATCAAAAGAATAAGCAATATGGTCCACGTCATTGATGTGGATGCCGGCTATTTTCAGGCAGTAGTCAATTGCATGAAAAGGCAGTTCCCAGGTACTGAAAGGTACTGGGCGTTTGCCATGCTTAATGTGGGTAAAACGTTCTTCTTCTGTAGCGGCAAGCAGCTGGCCGTCTTTAATAATGCACGCTGCCGAGTCATGAAAAACAGCGTTGATGCCTAAGGTGTACATGGAGTGTAGATGTTTTTATAGTTAAATGTTTTGCACCATAAAAAGGCAGAAATTGCCGAAAGGTTTGCAAAGATTGTAGATTGTAGCCAAGTTTAACCGGTGGTTAACTTATAATCGCGGAGGTGAATATTTGCTTCAATATGAGCTTATCCTGCATTGAAATCAACCGGTCAAGAAATATTTAATCATTTGTACATACTAAAAGGTCGAATAGCCGGTTAATGGATTATTCAACTTAAATCATTTATGAACAAAAAACTTTTCGTACTGCTGCCTGTTCTGGCAGCTTTTACATTAACCGTTAAAGCACAAACACAAAAAGGTAACCACTTGTTAGGCGGTGGTTTAAATGCCAATTACAACAAAAGAACCACTAGTCAGGGAACTATTGGAGATGAAAATTACTACAAGTACACAGTGAAAACAACTACGTTTGGTATTGGTCCGGCTTATAGCTATTTCATCAGTGATAATTTAGATTTGGGAATTAATGGCGCTTATTCTTGGCAAAAAGACTCATACAATGATCTCGCACCTAATGACAGTTATTATTCATCGGCTGATAAAAGTAAGTATACTGCTTTTTCAGGAGGATTATACTTAAGAAAATATCTTTTGTATAACAACAAAGTCGGATTTCGTACTGGTCCATTTGTGCAATATCAGAAGCAACGAGGAAAAACTTATAATGGAAATGGTTTATATAACGACTTCAAGATGAAGAACTTCTACGCAGGTTTAGGCCTTGATTTTGTATATTTCCCAACTTCAAAGCTTGGATTAACAGCATCTATGGGGTCATTGGTGTATAACTCAAGTAAAAGAGAGCAAGCTACTATTGTAGACAAGAATGATGGAGTAGGGTTGAATTTTTTCACCAATGGCATAACCCTCTCATTGGTTTATGCATTAGGTAAATAAATTTGTTAGTAAATAGGGCTGTTGGTTCTTATGTTCCATCAGCCCTGTTTTTATATATGAGCCTGCATGCCTTAGTCCGGTTGTATGGCTTACAACAACAGCTTTTCAATCGCACTCCAAGAATCCACACGGGTATGTTGATGATCGTTATTACGGCAGTTGTGCGGCTGGGTGAATAGTAAGGTTTGGCCCTCAAAATAATCAAGATTCTTAAAATGATCATCAATCATAATGTCTGCCTTGATTACCTTTTTGCTTCCGCAAAATACCATTTGCTGCCAGCTAATAAACGGAAAATGCTGCCCCAGCCAGGTTTGTTTTTCCGGTAAGCTTTTCGGAAACTCAGTAGCTGCCGATACGATGTATAGCTCATATTGCTGGTTTAACTTGCGCATCACCTCCTGGCTGCCTTCTATTACCGGAACATTTAAGAAAAAGCCGGTTTCATATATAAATTGCCGTATGGTAGGGAATGCCTCGCCTTCCGGTATGCCCATTATTTCTTCGGGTAGCTTGCGCTTACCAAAATCACGTTCGTGAAACTGGTGATATAATTCATACACGTTGGCCAGTACGCCGTCCATGTCAACCGCTATTTTTTTCATAGTTTATTGTAGTGTTAAAAAGCAAGTCTACAAAAAGAAACACCCGCTGGCAAATTGCAGCGGGTGTTTTCTTTTCCGATTTGTGTGGCTTAACTTATTTTATGCACCACCAGGTTGTCATAATAAATATAATCGGTGGTTGATGTTTTCCAGTAATCCTGGCTACCGCCGCGGAATGTGTGGAAGGTTAGCCCTCTGATTAATCGCTGGCTATCATTGGTTGTCCACCGGATATCCTGGTCCAGCACCACCGTTCCGTTGATCACAATTTGAACGTGGCCGTCGGTATTGCTGCCGGTATTGCTTTTAATATACAGGTGTACATGATACCACTGACCTTTAACCAACGCGCCCGATGACGGGTAACTTCTTCCAAAACTATCGCCATAATTGTTGCCCGATGATGGTCCGCCGTTCATGTCTTTGTAGTACAAATAAGGCTGAAAGTACACCCGGTCGGGATTGGAGTTAGGGGAGTACCACATGAGGCGTAAGCTACCGCCGTTGCCATCCCAGGCCGCATCGCCACCGGTATTGCCTTCGCCTACCGAAAAGCCGAAGCCTACCTTGCCGCCGCGGCCCCAGTTAAACTGGCTGTGAAATTTAATATCATAATCCATTTCATAAGCTGAGCCATCTGATATATCTACGTTGGCTACCAAACCTCCCGCACCGGATAGCTGGTTGGGTAATAAAGTAACACGGCTGCCCACGCTGCCATCCTTGCCATTAGTGGTGTAAGCGCGCGATTCGTTCCAGCCCGTAACATTGCCAAAATCGGCCTGGGCCTGCGCTGTGGTGTAAGTGGCACCATTAGCACGATTGTTCCAGTTAACCGTCCAGCTGCTATTAATGGCCGATGTATTGTACTTTGGTGTAGTGGTTGCCTCATCTGTATTAGCTGCAACGGTAACCAGATTTTCCTTTTTGCAGGAAATACTTGCCGCACTAAGCAGGCATACCAGTAAACCGGTAGTTTTAAAAAGCGTCATCTTTTAATTTTTTAAGGTTAATAATTGGTATAGTGATCCTCATCGTTGCTGCAGCTATAAGATGGAAAGAAAACTCAATTGAAAGTAAAATGCACCAATGCTGGCTGACCACACATTATGCTATAGGATCGGCAAACCAGCTCGGCATATTAAGCGTCTGGTAATTAGCTGGAAAATAATAAGCTATAGGGATATTATAATTGGTTTATGTCAGTAAAGTTAAAGCACTTTCGCAGGTAAAAACAAGCGAGAAATTAGCGTATAACGGTTGTCACTTACCAATTTAATACGCTTAATGAACGATTATTGTGTTAAGGGAAGTTAGCTGGTTAATGCAGAGGCATTGATAGTTTAAAATGCTTTTTTTGCCAATACGCTTTATGAAAAAATGCGAAAAGGTTTTCGGAAAGCAGCTGACTTCTTTCTTTAGTTATTCAGTTAAGCCTATTAAAGGTTGTGTACCTTTGTTTCTGATGACTTCAATTAATAAAATCAGTATTTTGGGGTGCGGGTGGTATGGGTTGCCTTTGGGTGAGGCGCTTGTGGCCGCAGGGTATCAGGTAAAAGGATCAACAACCACCAAAGATAAACTGCCTGTGATTAACAAAGCAGGTATACAGCCCTACCTGATTGATGTAACATCCGAAGCTGCCGGCTATGATGCTGCATTTTTTGATTGTGATGTGTTATGGATCAGTATACCGCCGCGCAGCAGGCAGGGCGAGTCTGGCAGTTATCACGAGAAAATAAAGCGTATTATTCAGGCTGCGGTTCAATACCAGGTAAAGCAAGTGGTATTTATAAGTTCAACGGGTGTTTATGGTGATGTTAATTCCGAAGTAACCGAAGCAGATACGCCATTACCGGATACAGAATCGGGCCGGGTGCTGTTAAGTGTTGAAAGCTATTTACAGGAACAAACTGATTTTACGTCGACGATTATTCGCTTTGCCGGCTTGGCAGGACCGGGACGGGAGCCGGGGCGCTTTTTTGCAGGCAAAAAGGATATCCCAAACGGGCAGGCACCTGTAAACCTCATTCATTTGCATGATTGTATCGGACTAAGCATTGCCATCATAAAGCAGCAAGCCTTCGGGCAAACTTACAATGCCTCAGCACCGCATCACCCTGGCAAGGCACATTTTTATACCCTTGCAGCTCAAAAAGCCGGTTTGGCTATGCCGCAATTTATTGATGAATTAAAGCAGTGGAAAACCGTTGCCAGTATAAAGGCCACCCAGGTGCTTAACTACAACTATCAAATTGATAATTGGGATGAATGGCTTAGTGCATAGGAAAGTATTGATATATAGGCCTATATAAAAGCTTTTCACATAAACTAAACATTATCTGATTATAACTTGTCTGTTATATAACAAACTGTATTAATCATTTCAATTATAGTAAAGTTAACATGGGAAAAGGAGATAGAAAGACCAGAAAAGGGAAAATCACCAAAAAGTCGTTTGGTAAAACCCGTCCGCACAAAACCGTGCAAAAGAAACAGGCCGAGCAACAAGCCAGCGCCTAAAAGAAAAAGCCACATGTTAAGCATGTGGCTTTTTCTTTTAGGCGCACTAAAAAGTTAGTGCAGTTGTAAGTGCTCTTTTTCGTCCAGGCAATGTTTTACGGTCGAGAATAGCTTGTCCAGATCAAATGGTTTCTGCACAAATGCGTCTGAGCCGTAATCGCCTAACGATTCCAATACACGCGGGTAGGCCGATAAGATAACTACCGGTATACCCGAGGTAAGGGGATTGGTTTTTACTTGGTGGCATAATTCGCCGCCGTTAATGCCGGCCAGTAAAAAGTCGAGCATTACTAAATCGGGTTGGTGTTGTTGTACGCTTTTTATTATATCCTCGCAATAATTCAGCGTAACTACCTCATAACCTTCCCCAGTCAAGGCCTCCTCCAATACAGTAAGGATGTCCTGATTATCATCCAGGATTAATATTTTATGTAACATGAAAACTTATAATTGGTACCTTTTATAACAAGTTGATTTTGCATTAGTTTGGCAAAGATTGCCTTTAAAAGATAACTTATTGTTAACCAGATATAAAGATTTTTCTTTGTTCAATTTTGTAGTTTAGGATCATAACTGCATTGCCGGGTTATTGTTTTGAGATTTAGTAATTGGCTGATAGCCAGTTATTGGTGTTATGTTTACAAAATAAAGAGGGGCTTGCCATAGCAAGCCCCTTTTATAAAAAAAGATATAAAACAACTTATTTAATTTCAATTTGGCGGCTTATGCTTTTAGCTTCTTCTTTTTTGGGAATACTTAGTTGTAGCACACCATCGGTATAAGTAGCTTCAATACGACTGTCATCGGCACTTTCAGGCAGGGTGAAGGAGCGCACGAAAGAGCTGTAACTAAACTCGCGTTTATTGTATTTCTTGCTGCTTTCGGCATTTTCTGAACGCTGCTCTACAGCTACGGTTAGCATATTGCGTTCGGTTGATATTTTAAAATCCTGTTTGTTTAAGCCGGGGGCGGCCAGCTCTACATGATATTCTTCCGGAGTTTCACTGATGTTAACCGCCGGAACGCGTGTAATCAGGCGGTCGGCCATAAACGAATCGTTGAAGAATGATTCAAAAATGTCAGTAAATTCAGGCATCAGGCCATGGTTCTTTTTCTCATTATTCCATTTAACCAAGCTCATAGTTTTTTCTCCTTAAAAGTTTTAAAAATGAATTGACTACAATTGATTAGAATTCTATGAACACGTGTTCATGTGTACAATAACAAGCTCAATGCCAAATGATTTACCTTGGCAATCGCGGACAAATTTTCATTTCTCTTATGGTCTTAAAATGAAAAATTTTCAGTTGTAATGCCAAAATGTACAGCAGTTTACGGAATCAGCATACCTCTAAAAGTGAGGCTATCGCCTTTAAAGGCATTAAAATCAACAGCATGATTAATGCCGTTTACGTGGGCCTTGTCCGAGTGTTGCCAAAACCACCAGTTGGTGTTCTTTCCTGCTTTAAGTTCTTCTTTGTAATAATGTGCAATCCAAAGCGGATACTCGTCAAAATACCCTTGCAAGTAATCGCGGTAAAAGCTCAGGCCCGAGTAAATAATGGGCTTCACATGCGTTTTTTTCTGTATGTGATTCAAAAACGTTTGCAGCTCCTGTCGCATTTTGGCTGGTTGGGTGTTATCCAATTGTTCAATATCCACCACCAGGGGTAAGTCGCCTTGCTCCACGTCTACATTTTGTAAAAAGAAGCGTGCTTGCCATAAACCGCTTTTATAAGGTCTGAAATAGTGATAAGCGCCACAGGTAATGCCGGTTTTAGCAGCTTCGCGCCAGTTACGTTTGAAGTATGGATCTACCGTTAACAAACCTTCGGTTGCTTTTATAAAAGCGAAAGTAATATGAACGCTGTCTTCCTGCATGGATTTCACCTTGTGCCAATCAATTTTACCCTGCGCGTAGGATACATCAATACCATGTATGTTATACTTACGCGGAATATCAATAGCAAAGCTTTTGTAAGTGCGGTAATTTGGATCCGTACCGATATCCCGTACCCAGCGCCAGGTAGAGGCAAACAGCTTAACCACATACCCATAGTAAAAGGGCGAAAGTAAAACAAGTAACAGGCCGGCAATAGCTATTTTTAAACTCATGGGCCAGCTATTGTTCGCTGCTTTTTTCTTTTTGGCAGGCGCTTTCTTCCGCACAGCGGGCTTGCGGGCCGGCTGTGGCTTTTTGGGGGTGGTGGTTAACTTGGGGATTTTAGGGGTTTCGGCACTCACGCTGCAAAAATACAAAGCCGTTAGCTATAAGTAACAGCGAAATTTAAAAACCATTTTGTTCGAACCAATTACTGAAGACACACTTTTTATCATTCAACTATTTAAATTAGCGTTTTAAACAGGCAATACCAACAATGAGTAAGTTAACCCCGTTCCATGTTGCAGTTCCGGTATATGATCTGGAAGAAGCCCGCCGCTTTTACCGCGAAGTGCTTGGCTGCAGCGAAGGTCGCAGTAGTGATATATGGACTGATTTTAACCTGTATGGCCATCAGGTTGTGATACATTATAAGCCCCGCCCGCAAATGCAAGAGCAGCCGCATTACAATCCGGTTGATGGTCATGATGTGCCCATACCGCATTATGGCGTGGTGCTGGAGTGGGAAGAATGGCATGCATTGGTTGATCGTTTAAAGCAACACCAGGTCAAATTTATTGTTGAACCAGGAATTCGGTTTGTTGGGCAGCCCGGCGAACAGGCTACCTTGTTTTTCCTTGACCCATCGGGCAATGCGTTGGAGTTTAAAGCGTTTAAGGACATGGGGCAGTTATTTGCCAAATAATTATCTGCAAGTATGAAACGAGTAGTTGTATTAACAGGCGCAGGCATTAGTGCTGAAAGTGGTTTAAAAACATTTCGCGATAGCGATGGGCTTTGGGAAGGTTACGATATTGAAGAAGTAGCCACACCGCAAGCATGGCAGCGTAACCCGGCCCTGGTGCAGGAATTTTACAACATGCGGCGCAAGTCGGTAATAGAGGCGCAACCTAATGCAGCCCATTATGCTTTGGCGCAATTGCAGGATAAATTTGATGTTACCATCATCACCCAAAATATTGACGACCTGCATGAACGTGCCGGTTCCACTAATGTGGTGCATTTACACGGTATCATTACCCGCTCACAATCAAGTTTAAACCCCGAGCTTACTTACCCGATGGAGGGCTGGGAACTGGGTATGAACGAGGTGTGCGAATTAGGCTCTCCCTTAAGGCCTCATGTGGTTTGGTTTGGCGAACCGGTACCCATGATTGAAAAAGCTGCAGCTATTTGTGCTACTGCCGACGTTTTTATATTAATTGGTACTTCGCTGGCTGTTTATCCGGCTGCGGGTTTGGTTGATTTTATTCCGGATGGCGTGCCCAAATACATCATCGATCCGAATATACCTTACGTTCGTGGTGCCAACTCAGTAATTAAAATAGAACAAAAAGCTACAACAGGGGTGCCGCAGGTGGTTAGCGAGCTAATGAATCAGCCCGATTAGCCGGTACGTAGCTTGAGTGTAAAGAAACCATCAAGTGGTCGGCCTTGAAGTTATTAATCCTAACTTTGTTTTATAATGAATGACGACAGCGCAGAAAATAACCACGATATACTAACGCTGGAAGATATTAAAATGCTGGTAGATACCTTTTACAGCAGGGTAGCTCATAATGAGCTTTTAGGCCCGGTGTTTAAAGCACGTATTGGCGATAACTGGCAGCCGCATCTCGAAAAGATGTATACCTTTTGGCAAACCGTGCTGTTGGAAGAGTATACTTACTTTGGCCGGCCGTTTCCGCCTCATGCTCAACTACCGGTTGATGCCGAGCATTTCAATGAGTGGCTGGCTTTGTTTACGCAGGCCATTGACGAACTTTTTATCGGCGACAAAGCAACCGAAGCCAAATGGCGGGCAGGCAAAATGGCCCAGATGTTTATGCACAAAATAGCCTATCTGCGTAGTAACCCGTTAAATATTCATTAATTAGGTATTGGACAGCCATTCAATAGCCTCATCCTTACTTGTAAAGAATTGGGTTTTGATCCGGTCAAAAAATATGTCCACGCTTTTATGTGCAGCAAGCCTGCTAAAGGTACTGGGCGAATAAATCCACGCAAATTCTTTCAATCCACTATCTTGCATGGCCGGGAACCAGAACTCCGAACCCCAGTCCGATGCTTCGGACCAGTTGCCTTTTACATAACTGTTGTCGTTTAATACTTTACTGCAGTTATTCTTTTTCATCAGATCAAGCAAAATCATGCAGCCTTTTTGTACCGATTCCAGATTTTGGTAGCCCTGCCAGTCGGCTTCCATCCAGTGCTTTTCGGCGTTGTAGCGTATGGTGATAAAGTTGCCGATATAGTAAGTTTGGTTATCAGTTTCGATATCCCGAAATTCGCGTGTGCCGTTTATAGGCAGCAGGAATGAAAATGTTGAGCCCTTGCCCGGTTCACTCTCCACCCAAAAGCTACCATTATGTGCTTTAATAATACTTGAAGCTATGTACAATCCTAATCCCAAGCCTTGGTACTGCATCGAGGTATTATCAACCCGGTAAAACCGGTCAAACAGCCTGGCTATGTTTTCCAAAGCTATACCAATGCCAAAGTCCTGTACGGATACAACTATGTTATCCTGTTCCACTTCCGAACGGATGATGATGGGCTTGGAACCATCCGAGTATTTAATAGCATTAGTCAGGAAATTGGTCATAACCTGCTCCAAACGGAATTTGTCGCCTTTAATTACCGCCGGATCATTTCGTTCAATCAGTATGGCATGCTTGTCGGATATCAGCGCAACCACATCCCAGCTTTCGTTCACTACATCTGCAAAATTGAATTCAGAGAAGTTGTAAACTAACTTTCCCGCGTTAATTTTAGACACGTCCAGCAAATCAGATATCAATCCCTGCAGTTTGTTGAACTGTAACGATGCTTTCTGAATAAATTGCGATGCTTTGTTTTGTGGATCGAGGCTGCGCTCAAGCACCTGCATATAAGCTTTAAGGCTGGTGAGCGGTGTTTTTAGTTCATGACTTGCTACGCTTATAAACTCATCTTTCTGCGTAAGTAACTCCTGCATGTAGCCGATGCGCATACGTTCATTATCGAGCGTTTTTTGCATAGAATAACTGTTAAGCAGGTAGTTGCCACATAAGGTATGGAAACGGGTATAACTTTCATCAAGCAGCAGCCGTGGGCTTATACCATAAATAATAATCAAGTCAGGCTTGCGGCTGCCTGCCAAACTCAGCGGAAAAAGGCACATCTGGTGCGGGTCTTCTTCCCAGCTTTTGTTGATAAACGTGGGTACTTGGGCAAAAAAGTCGGTAGTTTTAACCACCATGCTTTTTTTGCTGATGAGTTCTTCCAGCTTTTCTTCGTTCAGGCACGATAGCTCTTGCGGTATCAAATCCGTGTTACCAATGCCAAAATGCGAGTGTAGCTTGTACGTATTGCTTTCTTTATCAAACAAATAGAGAAAGGAAAAGGGGATGTCTTTACTGTTGGCAGCCAGTTTTTGATGATGAACCAGCAGTACATCTTCTTTCGAATCCACCACATGGCCGGCTAAGTTAGCCAGTGTTTCCATACGGCGCTCGTTTAATACCCGGTCTGTGGTTTCGATACAGCTTAAAAATACGCCGCCTACGCTGCCGTCTTCGTTACGAATGGGGCTATAAGAAAAGTCAAAATAAGCTTCTTCGAGGTAACCCTTACGCTCCAAAAATAAGTTAAAGCCCGGAAATCCAAAAGTTTCGCCGTCTAATACCTGCTTAAACATGGGGCCTATCACCGGCCAAATCTCGTCCCAGGTTTCAAATGTGCTTTTGCCAAGCGGTTCGGGCTCCATTTTCACACCTAAAATAGGACGGTAGGCATCGTTGTAGAATTGCGTAAACGAGTTACCCCAGGCAATGTACATCGGAATTTTAGCTTCCAGCATAATGCTTACGGCCGTATGCAGGTTAGGCGGCCATTGGGTAATATCGCCCACAGGCGTATCCGACCAATTATGTGAAAGTATTTTTCCGGCCATTAAGCTCTGGCCGTACGACAACTGTTTAGTCATTCAGGTATATTCAAGGTAGATTCAGCTATAGTTATTTAGTGCTGACCAGCCTGCAAAGTAAAACAAAAGTTCCGTATCTTATTACAAGCACCGAAATTAGACTATCTAATGTATAACAGAAATTGTTGGTCATTAGCCAAACAATTCGCTGCTCAAATAGCGGTCGCCCCGGTCACATGCAATGAACACGATGGTGCCTTGCTGCAGTTCACTCGCCAGGCGGATGGCAGCAGTACAAGCCCCGCCGGTACTCATACCAGCAAATATGCCTTCAACTTTAGCCAACTGGCGCGACATTTCAGTAGCATCGGCTTCACTTACATCCATGGTGCGGTCAACCCGGCTGGGGTCAAATATTTTGGGCAGGTAGGCCTCGGGCCAGCGGCGTATGCCCGGAATGGATGAACCTTCAGAGGGCTGACAGCCTACAATTTGCACATTGGCGTTTTGCTCTTTTAAAAAGCGCGAGGTGCCCATGATAGTACCGGTGGTGCCCATGGCACTCACAAAGTGCGTAATCTGGCCGTTGGTGTCGCGCCATATCTCAGGGCCGGTTGTTTTATAATGCGCCATATAGTTGTCGCTGTTGGCAAACTGGTTCAGCAGGTAGTAATCGGCTGATTTTGCTTTTTCCTCGGCATAGTCCCGGCAGGCTTCAATACTTTCCAGCAGCGTCACTTTGGCACCAAAAGCCTCCATGGTAAGCGTGCGTTCACGGGTGGAGTTAGCCGGCATTACCAGTTCAATCTCCAGGTTAAACAAGCGCGCAATCATGGCCAGGGCTATACCTGTATTGCCGCTGGTTGCCTCAATAAGCGTAATGCCAGGTTTTATTTCGCCGCGTTCAACAGCGCTGCGTATCATATTCAGTGATGCGCGGTCTTTTACACTGCCGCCGGGATTGTTGCCCTCCAGCTTCGCGAAAATTTTCACGTTTGGGTTGGGATTCAGTTTGGTTATTTCAACCAGGGGCGTGTTGCCTATCAAATCTATAATACCTGCCATGTTCAAATTACAATTTTTCTTTCAGCTTGTTTACAGTAATCATCGGGGTGTGATAAACGGTTGAGTAGGGATCAACACTATGAATCAGCCATACGTTGCCCCCAATAACGCTATCATGCCCTATAATGGTTTCGCCGCCAAGCACCGTAGCACCCGAGTAGATTACTACCCTGTCTTGCACGGTAGGGTGGCGCTTGCTACCGGCCATGTTTTTGCTTACGCTTAAAGCACCTAAGGTTACGCCTTGATATAACTTAACATAGTTACCTATTACGCTGGTTTCACCAATTACAATGCCCGTACCGTGGTCTATATGAAAATACTCGCCAATTTGTGCTGCGGGGTGTATATCAATGCCGGTGGTAGAGTGTGCATGCTCTGTTAAAATACGCGGCAACAGTGGAACACCATAGGCGTACAGCAAATGAGCAATGCGATAAAATGAAATAGCATAAAAGCCGGGGTAGGTACGTATAACCTCAAACTCGGTTTGCGCAGCCGGGTCGCCTTTAAAAATGGCTTGTATGTCGGTGTTTAGCAGGCGGTAAAGTTCGGGTAGTTCGGCAAAAAACTGTTCGGCCAGTTTGTTGCAGTCGCAGTTACGGCAATTGCTGCTTACGCTGATGATTTTAGATAGTTCCAGCTGTAGTTGCGCTGCTTCTTGCTTCAAAGCTTCAACCGATGCATGGGTTTGGTGTGATTGCTCGGGGAAAAGCAGGTAAATTACCTGTAGCGCCCAGTTAGCAATAACCGTATTGGGCGGAATAGCCTCTGTATATTGTTGTTTCTGAAATAGTTGCTCGTAAAAGTTATTGTCCATAAGCGCAGTCGCTCGTTATACCGCCCGTGTTACTCAAAGGCGTATTTACTGCAAAGTAACCTGCTTTTTTTTAAAGAACGAGAAATAAGTTTAATAAGATGAGTGCAACATGACTTATCCTACCTTTTTTATAGAAAATGTGGTGCAATAAAGTGATTTGAAATTAATGCAATACCATTATCTTTCCCACAATTTAGCTTAAACTCATGACAGAACTTTATAAAACCGTAGCCAGTTCGCAAACAACCCTTACCGAATTGATGATCCCTTCGTACTCTAATTTTGGTGGTAAAATTCACGGCGGTATTATTTTAGGATTGATGGATAAAGTGGCTTATGCCTGTGCTGCCAAGCACGCCGGTAACTATTGCGTAACGGTATCTATTGATACGGTAAACTTTGTTGCACCCGTAGAGGTGGGCGAACTGGTGTCTTTATTGGCTTCTGTTAATTATGTGGGTAAGTCATCTATGGTGGTGGGTATACGGGTACAGTCCGAAAACGTAAAAACGCAACACATTAAGCACACCAACTCCAGCTACTTTACTATGGTGGCCATAGGCGATGATCATAAGCCGGCCTCTGTACCCGGCTTGATCTTACAATCACATCTTGAGGTGCAGCGTTTTTACCAGGCTTACCATCGTAAGGAGCTTAACCGGTATTACAAGCAGGAAGCCGACCGGATCAAAACACCAACAGAAATTGCCGAATCTATTGAAGTGATACGTAACGAACGATGCCGGATAGAATTACCAGAATTGCGTTAATTAAGGTTCGGTTAATTGCCATAAAGTTTACATATTAGCAGCATCAAATCTCATCCTTATGTATCATCACATCGCACATTTTATTGAAGACTGGCAAGCCCTGACCGGTTACACAGTACGGGTATTTGAATTAATTACAGAAGATACCAAGCAAATCAAGATACATGAAAACGTTCGCACTTTGGAGCGACTGGCGTGGCACATTACCCAAACAATTACAGAAATGGGCACCCGTGCCGGTTTGTTTGATGCCGACGAAACCGAGCACCAGCTAGTACCTGCAACCATGGCCGATATTGCCGCCGTTTACAAGGCTAACAGTGACAGGTTGATCACAGCAGTTCAAACCCGTTGGAATGATGCAGCGTTGAACGAAAAGGTGAATATGTACGGAGAGGAGTGGAGCAAAGGAACTGTATTATCTGTTCTGATAGGCCATGAGTCGCATCATCGCAGCCAGATGACGGTTATTATGCGCATGGTTGATTTGCCTGTTCCCGGTATATTTGGTCCATCTAAAGAAGAATGGGAACAAATGGGTTTACCTGCAATGGAATAATCTAAGTAAAACAGATTTCAATGGCCGATAAAATTAAGAAGTGGACCGTTTTAAACGAGCAGGACGTATCGCCAAGTCCTTGGTTTCCGTTGTTGCAACATACTGTGCAGTTGGCTAACGGGCACGTGGTTGATGATTATTATTTTTCGCCTTTGGGTGATGTAGTGATGGTGCTGGCGCTAACGCCCGAATATGAAGTGGTACTGGTAAGGCAATACAAACATGCATTAGGCGAAATACTGCTGGAACTCCCCGGCGGTATGCAGCAGAAAGATAAAAGCATCATTCAATCGGCCCTGAACGAACTGGAAGAGGAAGCTGGTATTAAGGCCGAAGCAGATCAGCTTATATCATTAGGTAAGATAGCTAACAATCCCACCAAAACCCGGCAAATTACCTACGGCTTTATTTTATTTGACGCCCAATTTAATTCGGTGCAAAAGCCCGATGTAACTGAAAATATTGAAGTGACAACCATGCCGGCACCCAAGGTGCTGCAAATGGTTAAGCAGGGCGATATTTGGGTAACCGATTCGGTAAACTTTATACTAAAAGCGGCATTGCAGTATCCGCAGATTTTTGATTTGTAATCTAAACATCTGCAACACTTTCCTGCCAGCCCATCAATTGCATTACCCTGCTAAACTCCGGCTGAATGGAAGCTTTGATGCTAATAGGCTGTTGCGTTATAGGGTGCATAAAACTTAATTGCGACGCATGGAGCAGCATGGTGTTCATTTGCCATTGCTCGGCAAATAGCTTGTTTTGCTTGTTGCAGCCATGTGTGCGGTCGCCGATGATAGGGTGAAAGATGTGGCTGAAATGCCTGCGCAGCTGGTGCATGCGTCCGGTAGCCGGCCGGGCCTCAATAAGCGAATAGCGGGAGGTAGCATGTTTGCCGAAGGCAACGGGTAGTTCTGCCCGGGCCAACGTGGTATAAGCTGTAAACGCCTCCTGCAAGGTGCCGTTCTCTTTTTTTAATGGATAATCAATTTCGCCGCTATCTGGTGTGTAGCCGCGTACTACGGCCAGGTAACTCTTGCTTACCTGGTTGTTCATGAACTGTTGCTGCATGGCCGTTTCAGCATTTTTATCCAGCGCAAAAAGCAATACGCCGCCGGTTTTGCGGTCGAGCCGGTGGGTTGGGTAAACATGCCGGTTAAGCTGGTCGCGCAATAATTGCAAAGCAAATTCCTCAGCATCCGCAGCTATCGATGAGCGATGTACCAGCAATCCGTGAGGTTTATTAATAGCAACTAAATACTCATCAGCAAACAATATTTCCAGCATTGCGCAAAGATACGGTTAATTGGCGGTTTCGCTAAAGTACCCGCAGCGAGTTGTAAAGGGCGTTACAACTTGGCATTAAAAGCAATTGCCATTAATACTTTACGGTATTAATGGCAATTATAAAATGTGCGATTGTTTTTAACAGTCTTTATGTTGTATCGTTTTACCAAACGGGCGTTATACTGCCTGGCCCAATGGCTGATAAACCGGAATGGTAGTAGCTTGTGCACTCAATACTTTGAAACTTAGCACTACAATTTCGGCTTTATAGCGTTTAATGCCTGCCTCGTCTACAAAAGAACGTGTTTTGATTTTGCCTTCCAGGTAAATCAACTGGCCTTTGTCAAGTGATTCCACCGCATCAAAATTGGTTGGCACTTTTATTTGATGCCACTCAATGTGTTCGGTGTTCTGCCCGTCTTTCTTAATAAATTCAGTAGTTACCAGTGGGAAACAGAAAAAGCTCTGACCATCGGGTTGGCTGTGCATGCGCGGCGTTTTGCCTACATGGCCAACTAAAAAAACCTTGTTAATTCCAGCGTTATTAAACATAAATTTCGTTTTAAATAGGTGTGATGATAAATGAGGATATCGTTGTGTAAATTATTTAATAAGCCTCGTTAGGCAATTATAGTGATTTGCAAAATTCACGTTCCGTATAAATACTTGCGTTTTACGTGTGGTAAATACCTGTTTTGTGTATTGGTTAGTTAACTGTGCAAATTTGGGGCTTTTCAACAAGTGTACGGATACGATTTATCAAGTCGGAAAGCTCAAATGGCTTGGCTATAAAGTCATCGCATCCATAGGTGCCTAATGATAGCAGCACACGTGAGTAAGCTGAAATTAGCACGACAGGCAACTCGCTGGTTGACGGGTGCTTTTTTATCTGTGCGCAAATCTCCCCACCGTTAATACCGTTCAGCAGATAGTCTATCATCACCAGGTCGGGATCATATTCTTCTATCCGTTTGAAAACGTCATCATTTTCACTCATCGGCTTCACATCAAATCCTTCATAGTTTAATATCTCTTGCATGATATCTAAAATATCCGGATCGTTTTCTAAAATCAGTATTCGCTTACTCATATTATTTTAGTGTTACAATAGGTAACCATGATGGTTGAGGTTTATAGTTAGGCATTCAATTATACGGGAGTACTTAGTTAAGCAAACCAGTATACTTCCGCTGAAATGAATACTCAAAGGTAAGGCGAGCAATTTTTAACATCCGGGTATAAATACCCGAATTAATTAATAAATAATACCTGTTTTTACTTTTAGGTAATTATGTATCTGGATAAGATAGGTGGGCAATGAAAAAGGCCGGAGAATCCGGCCATAAATATTGGAGTAAATGATACGCTGTAAGCTCTACAATTTAACTAATAATATTATTCTGTATAGCGAAGCGAATCAATGCAGCGGTATTACGCGCGCCGGTTTTATCAATTAAGTTTTGACGATGCCCCTCAATAGTGCGCCGGCTGGTGAACAGCTTCTCGGCAATTTCGCTGTTGGTAAAACCTTCGGCAATCAAGGCCAAAACCTCAATTTCACGCTTAGACAGGTCTATCTCCGGCAAATGGTCGGGCATTTGAGGTTCGGGCATGTTAATGGCGCGGTCCAGCATGCGTAAAGCAAGCTCATTACATACATAGCGCTCATTGGTTTGGCAAATGTGCCTGATGGAAAACAGGAGTTCCATCGCGCTTACGTTTTTCAACACGTAGCCCCATGCGCCATATTTAAACGCCTGAATCATATAGCGCTCATGATCGAGCATCGATAGCACAATAACTTTAATGTTGGGATATTCCGTTTTTATGCGTTCAATCAATTCCATGCCATTCATCTCGGGCATGTTAATATCGGTTAATACAATGTCAGGCATCACCTCACTGGTCTTGAGCAGGTCAATAACCTGCAAACCATTGGTTGCTTCGGCAATAACCTGGATATCGTCTTCACGTTCCAGTAGTGATTTGATACCGTTGCGTACAATATTGTGATCTTCGGTGAGTATGATTTTAATCATTATTACGCTTTAATACAGGTAGTGTTACTATTACTAAATAGTTGTCGATTGAAAAAACAGTCTTACAACAACAACAGTTTTTATAAGGCAAATTAACATAAAATGCTTTATTCTTTTAACTGTGGGCTAAGTATTCTGTTTAGTTCGTTTTATTGGAACAGCGGTTATGCTATAGTGTTTGGTGTAGATTACAGTGCCTCAAGGCGCCTAACTCTGCTATCATTACCTGCTACAGGAAAATTGTTGCATTGAATGAGCAGTTGTTTAGTTCGCTGATGCGGGTTTGTATATTTAAGCATACAGACTATTGCCTGTATTTGCATAAAACCCGCTACTATTTGCTAGCCATGCCAAATTTTTCTTGCCATAAAAGTAAAATGGCACGCTATTGGTAATAGCTTATACAACTAAATAGAACAGACCTATGGAAACTTTAAATACATCAACCAAAGTACTGCTTAAAGCAATTGATTTTGAATTGAAGGCATTGTTGCAAAGGGAGTTACAGGCTTACTATGTAGCACAGTTAAAGAAAAAAGGCATTGACCAAGGCACTGGTAAACAGGCTGCCTAACTATCATATACATTTATCTACCCTATGAAAATAAAGAGTTTTTGCACTGCGAAAACTCTTTTTTGTTCAAAAGTATTTAACCCGATCCAACCATAATTATCACTAATTTCTTAAGCCTATGAGCAAGCGGATATTATTAGTTGAAGAAGACTTGATAGAGCTTAATATGCTTTCGCAACTGCTTACCTGTAAGGGGTACGAAGTATGCACCTTGTCACGCAGCGATAAGCTGTTTAATGAAATTCCGAAATGCCACCCGGATCTGATCTTATTGGATAAAGGGTTAAAGACCATTGATAGCGGTGTGCTGAGCCGTGCGTTAAAGGCTATAGATACAGTAAGTAATATACCGGTAATGGTTATTTCTGGCAGGTCTTATACTAACGTTAATACCATAATAGGGAGAAGTAGTGCAGTGCCCGATATTGATGCGCTTGTGAACGAGATAGAGCATCAGTTAGCTGCCTGACGGTGAAGGGCGAGCTATACTTACCAGTCAAGCATACGTGTGCGCATGCGTTTTACGTAATGCCTGATATCCAGCACAATGCCTGCAAAAAAGTAAAACACCAACGGAAAGCCTACTGCCAGGAAAGAAGAATAAATGAAAAACAGCCGTATTTTGGCTATTGAAATATTAAAGCGCTCGCCCAGATAAGTGCATACGCCAAAAGAGTACCGCTCAAAGAAAGTCAGAATTCGCTGTAGCATATCAGGTTAAGTTTAATATCTGGTTACCCACCCCGCATTCCAGGCAACGTTTATGGTTGCAGTAACTGTTTTTCAGTTCCAGTAATGCCTGTGATTCAAAGGCGGTTTTTGTTTTTATTCCTATCGTATCAAAATCGGCCACAATGTGGTTGTCTTCAACCGGTAAATCATCCAGCAATTGTAAACTTCGGTCTATGTAGTGCTGCTGCTTTTGCCTGCTGCCGTAACTGAACAAGAATACTGCAACGGTATTTAACAAAAGCAAGTCTACCGACGTTTGACCAAATCTTTTTTTAGCTGGTTTCGACTCAGCATCGAACCGGTAATGATTATCCCAATACTCGTTAACGTAAATGTCGCTAAGAAGTTTTCGGAGCTCATTAATTTCTGTGGCTTCTAAAATTTTAGAAAAAAGATGGCTTGTCTGTGCAATCAAGGCTGCAAACTGTGCTAACCTTATTGTTGGAAAGTTTTGTGGCCTTAGCCGCATAAATTTCCATAAATGCTTCTCGATAGGGGTAAGCTGAAATTTTTTGCGTAAAAACTGGTATTCAGTTCTCAACCTGTTTGGATACTCATCCGTAAATTCATCTTCCAAAAAGCCGGCTTGTCCAAATATTAGGGCTTCAATTTGCAAGGTGTTGTTTTTATGTTTACCCAGTATCTGCTGCGGCAACGATTTGGCCAGTAGCTCAAAAGGCAGCGCATTAACCTTGAACCCAAAGTTTGCTGCCAGGTGCTGGTAAAATGTTTCTTCCCAATCGCCCCGGTTATATGCTAAGCTTGCAAGTACCGCTTCCGATTTTTTCTCCAGCCTTTGAACCAGCGTACGTGTGAGCCAGTTATGCAAGCTCAAGCTATTAATGGCTTTAATGCTGCCCTCGCAGGGTATAAATTGCTGCTTGCCATATATTAGCTGATGATAGCGGCTGTGCAGGTCGGTGCCTATGCGCCCGTCAAGCAGCAAGGTTGGTAGCTTGCGACCGTCGGGCAGTATAATAGATTCGTCGTTACGGTAGGTTACATGGAGTATCACGTTGTTGTAAGCGCCATCATTGGTGTGCTGATGCTTATGCCAATCGGCCGATGTGATATGAATCTCCACATTGCCTGCCCAAACGGTGTCACCAATTTTGATACGGGCATTTGAAAAATCGGGACCTGAGTGCGTGTTGTGTAACCCCGGCAATAATATTTGTAACGGTTCTCCATCGGTTGTTTGCAATCCGGCATGTTCAAATAATCTGAACTTCCAGATGTAGTGCAAAAAATCCTCTGTGAAAAGCATGGTGCAAGATAAAAATAAGCTGCCAGATTTTGCGAATTCTTATTGATGACGGGGATGAGTAATTCTTAATTGAGCCTTTAATCTGTTAAGAGAACCTGTAATAAATTAATTAAAAATTTACAAATGTGTCTGGTGTGTCAATAAGCATATTAACACACTTAACGGGGCCGCTGTTAGCTTAAATTTGTATCCGGTTACGCATTAACCTTCCACCTGACTCTTCACTTGCTGGGTTTCATAAAGGATTTGATCAGCAAGTTGTTTATTTATCATTATAAATAATGCCTTTAAAGGAACTCAGCCGCTTACAGGCTATCAATCGCTTTTTGACACTCGAAGTTGGCCAGGAAAATGAGCTGGAAAAAATAGTAGAACTGGCTGCCGATATTTGCGGAACCCCGGCAGCCCGTATCACATTTTTGGATGAAGAGCTGGCGCACCTGCTTTACAAAACAGGGGTGGAGCTGAGCTATCCCGATCCTGTATTTTGCCAGTATGCTGTTAAGCTAAATGATATTCTGGAAATAACCGATGCTATACTTGATGAACAGTTTAACAAGCATGCTGCGGTTATTGGTGACGATGCCATACGGTTTTACGCCGGGGCGCCCCTTACCCGGCACGATGGTGTTAATATCGGAACAATCTGCGTGCTCGATCGGCAACCGAAATGCTTGAGTAAGCATCAAAAGCAAATGTTGTCTGTGCTGTCAAGGCAGGTAATTCATTTGCTGGAGTTTGAGCTGAGCATCAATATTTTAAAACAACAATTTATAGAAGCCAAACAAGCTGAAATTACCCTTCGCTCATTTTTTGAAAGTACGCAATCCTGTCATGTACTTATTGACCGTGATATGCAGGTACTGGCCTTTAATAAAGCATTCAGCCAGTTTATTCATGCTATGTATGGTATAGAAGTTGAACTGCGCATGAAAGCAACCGACTATATAGAGCAAATGTATATACCCGATTTCATAGCAAACTTCAATCATGCTCTTACCGGCCAAAGTGTTAAAACGGAGCGGCTATTGGAGTTTGGTAGCAAAAAAACGTTGTGGTGCCAGTTCTGTTATGATCCGGCTTTTGATCGGGATGGCGATATTGTTGGCATATCATTCAATGTAAATAACATAACGGAGCTAAAGCGAAATGAGCAGCAGATAATAGAGCAAAACAAAGCGCTCCGTAGGATTGCATATTTCCAGTCGCACGAGCTGCGTAAGCCGGTAGCATCCATATTAGGCTTAATGAATGTGGTAAAGCTGGATGGTTACGGCCATAACCAGGAAGCTTTGACGATGATGGAAGAGGCGGTGCAGGAGTTGGATGATGTGATACATCGCATTGTAAACAATACCATTCCGTTATCAATAAATGAGGCAATTTTTCCCACTCTAAACGATTAATTGAAACCGTTAAAAATTAAAAGCATTGCGACCTATATTTGTTAAGTCACAATAAGCTTTAGTTAATGACGAACGATAACAACAATAACACCGGCTACCAGCCCAATGTAGCCGAGCGTGTCAGATCAATCATAGGCGGCTCGCTGGGTAATTTGGTTGAATGGTACGATTGGTATATCTATTCGGCCTTTTCATTGTACTTCGCCGGGTACTTTTTCCCATCCGATAATGCTACAGCGCAACTGCTCAACACGGCAGGCATATTTGCTATTGGTTTTTTAATGCGTCCTGTGGGCGGTTGGCTAATGGGTACCTATGCAGACAGGCATGGCCGGAAAAAAGCGCTCACCATGTCAATACTGCTCATGAGCCTGGGCTCACTTCTTATTGCCTTTGTGCCCGGCTACAAGCAAATAGGTATTGCTGCACCCATTTTGCTGGTGCTGGCACGCATCATTCAGGGGTTAAGTGTGGGTGGCGAATACGGTACCAGTGCTACTTACCTGAGCGAGATGGCGGCCCGTAAGCATCGTGGCTTTTACTCAAGCTTTCAGTATGTGACCTTGATTATGGGGCAATTGGTTGCATTGGGCGTTTTGGTGTTATTGCAACGCTTGTTTTTAACCGAACAGCAGTTGCACAGCTGGGGCTGGCGTATTCCATTCGTAATTGGGGCAGTGCTGGCCATCTCGGTAATGTACCTGCGGCGTAGCCTGCATGAGTCGGCCACGATCCTGAAAAAGGAAGATCACCCCGAGCGCGGCACACTGCGCGAACTGGCCCGGCATCCAAAAGCGGTACTAACCGTAATTGGTTTAACGGTAGGAGGCACGGTAGCATTTTATACCTACACCACCTATATGCAAAAGTTTTTGGTAAACACGGCAGGCTTTTCCAAAACAGATGCCACAACCATATCTACCATTACTTCCGTCGCTTTTATGTTGTTGCAGCCATTGTTTGGGTTACTGTCAGATAAGATAGGGCGTCGGCCATTGCTTATTGGCTTTGGCATACTGGGTACCTTAACAACCATCCCTATCATGAGCGCTTTGAGCAACAATCATGATTTATGGACGGCTATTGCCCTCATATTTGCTGCCTTGATTGTAGTAAGCGGTTATACTTCTATTAACGCTGTGGTTAAAGCCGAGCTTTTCCCGGCCGAGGTGCGTGCTTTGGGCGTTGGCTTTCCATATGCTATCGCGGTTTCCATTTTTGGTGGTACGGCCGAATACATTGCGCTTTGGTTTAAGCAGGCTGGTCATGCTGCTTGGTTCAATTGGTATGTAACCGGCTGTATTTTTATTTCTCTCATTATTTATGTGTTTATGAACGATACGCATAAGCACTCTAAAATTGAGGATTGAGCCGTCGGCAACTTAATTATAATTAGCGCTATATTTGATCAACCAGCATCGTTATGAATACCGAAATCAAACTACCCAAAAAAATAATGTTACGCCAGCGCGAAATTACGGCCGATTACCTGCTGGCGCTTGATAAGCATTTGGAAGATGTGGTAAACGGTAAGGTTTCGGATATGCTGGAGATAAGAGATTTTGCAGACCAGATGCATATTGATGCCCGTCATCTGAGTAACACCATTAAGCTGGTAACCGGTAAAGCACCCTGTTTCTTTTTCGAAGAAAAGATTATGAACATTGCCCGGCAGCAATTAACAGAAACCGATTTGCCAATAACGGCCATTGCAACAAAACTCACTTATGATCCGTCTAACTTTGTTAGGTTCTTTAAGCGTTTTCAGGGCATTACACCCAAACAGTATCGTGAACAGGTATTGTCTGCAAGCTTGCTACCTGCAAAAACTGAAACTGTCACCATTTAAACTGAAGCTCTCACCATAAATCCGGAACAGGGTAGCCATAAATTTGTATCATATTAATAAACAAGCGTATGAGTACAACAAACAAAATAGCCCTCGTTACCGGCGGCAGCCGCGGATTGGGTAAAAACATGGCCCTAAGCATTGCCAAAAAAGGCATTGATGTTATCATTACCTATAACAGCCAAAAAGACGAGGCCGATGCTGTGGTAGCCGAAATTGAGCAGCTTGGCCAAAAAGCAGCATCCCTGCAGTTAAATACAGGTGATGTTAAAGGATTTGATGTCTTTGTTGCTTCTTTAACCGAGGTGCTTAAAAATACTTTCAATACCGGGCATTTCCATTTCCTGATCAATAATGCAGGTGTTGGCATTCACGCATCGTTTGCCGAAACAACCGAGGAGCAGTTTGATACCTTGATGAATATCCACTTTAAGGGAACCTTCTTTTTAACGCAAAAAGCTTTACCGGTAATTGCTGATGGCGGACGAATTATTAATATTTCGACCGGCCTGGCTCGTTTCAGCACACCGGGCTATGCAGCCTATGCCAGCATGAAAGGCGCTATCGAAACCCTGACCAAATACCAGGCAAAAGAACTGGGTGCACGTGGCATTGCAGTTAATGTAGTTGCACCAGGCGCTATCGAAACTGATTTTGGCGGCGGTGTAGTACGTGATAACGAGGCCGTAAACAAAGGTATTGCTTCCCAAACTGCACTGGGCCGTGTAGGCTTGCCCGACGATATTGGCGGTGTAGTAGCCTTTTTATGTACCGAAGAAGCCCGATGGATCAATGCACAGCGCATAGAAGCATCAGGTGGTATGTTCTTATAGTTTTTTCATTCAATGAAACAAACAATGCCGGGCAAATACCGGCATTGTTTGTTTAGTGCCTATGCCAACTAATCGTCGTATATAACTGTATATTTTATACATTTTTTCTCACTTTTGCAGCCATGAGCAAATTGTGGCAAAAAACTACGAATGTTAACGAACTGGTTGAAAGCTTTACCGTAGGGCGCGACCGCGAACTGGATCGCCAAATGGCGGCATTTGATGTGCTGGGATCGCTGGCGCATACACAAATGCTGCAAACCATAGGTTTGTTAAGTAAGGAAGATTTGCAACTGGTACAGCGCGAACTAAAAATCCTATATCGCGAAATTGAAAGTGATAATTTTGAGATTGAAGAAGGGGTAGAGGATGTGCATTCGCAGGTGGAGGTGCTGCTTACCCGCCGCATTGGCGAGGCTGGTAAAAAAATTCACAGTGGCCGTTCACGTAACGACCAGGTTTTGGTTGATCTAAAACTGTTTTTTCGGCACGAGCTGCAACAGGTTGTGGAAGAGGTTCAGCAACTGTTTAATTTGCTTATTGAGTTGAGCGAAAAACATAAGAACGTTTTACTGCCCGGTTACACGCACTTACAGGTGGCCATGCCTTCATCGTTCGGGTTATGGTTCGGCGCTTATGCCGAAAGCCTGACCGATGACCTGGAGTTGCTGTTGGCGGCTTATAAAATCACCAACAAAAACCCATTAGGTTCGGCAGCGGGTTACGGCTCATCGTTCCCGTTAAACCGTACTTTAACTACGCAGCTGCTTGGTTTCGAAAATTTGAACTACAATGTGGTTTATGCGCAAATGGGACGTGGTAAAACAGAGCGCATCATAGCTCAGGCTTTATCATCAATTGCGGCTACCTTGAGTAGAATGGCTATGGATCAGTGCCTGTACCTAAGCCAAAATTTCGCTTTTGTGAGCTATCCGGAAAATCTGACTACCGGCAGTAGCATTATGCCGCATAAAAAGAACCCCGATGTTTGGGAAATTATGCGTGGCAAGTGTAACCGCCTGCAGGCGTTGCCCAATGACGTTGCGATTATGACCACTAATTTGCCATCGGGCTATCACCGTGAAATGCAATTGCTTAAAGAATTGCTGTTCCCTGCCTTTACCGAACTGAAAAGCTGCCTGCACATGGCTCACTTTATGTTGCAGCACATTGAGGTAAAAACCAATATACTGGATGATCCTAAATACGCTTACCTGTTTAGTGTTGAAGAGGTAAACAAACAAGTACTGAACGGCGTGCCGTTTCGCGATGCATATAAGCAGGTAGGTATGGCTATTGAACAGGGTGATTTTAACCCGGCTAAAGAGGTGCGTCATACGCACGAGGGTAGCATTGGCAACTTGTGTAATCCACAGATTGTGGTGGGGATGAACAGTGTATTGCAACAATTCAATTTCAGTAAAACAGAAGCTGCTATTAGCAGTTTGGTTGCTGAATAAGCAAAGAGAAATACTTATGAACGGACAAAACCGAAAAGATATATACCCGGGCCTGGAAGTTGATATCATTCTGAAAAAAGATCAGCGCTCTGGCACGCTTACCCGCGGCATCGTTAAAAATTTACTTACCAGTGCCACTTATCACTCACGAGGTATTAAAGTGCGTTTGGAAGATGGCCAAATTGGCCGGGTTGCTTACATTGTGGGCGAAGAAGAGGATTAGTTAAGTAATCATAAAATGCCAGATACAACCAGCCGCAGGAGCTTCAAAAATTTAGTTACTTATTTGGATGCACACCATCGGCTGGTTGTGTCATTTATCATCAGTATTATCGGTTTTTTGGTTGCTCAAAACCGGCTACCAGTTACCGAGGTAGTGCTGATAACCTGGATGTGCTTTGCATTCAGCCTTATTGTGCTGCAATGGATTGTTATACTCAGCTCGCACCCGCGGGATATGCGGCACCTAGCCGGGCTGGAAGATTCAAGCCGGACATTCATTTTTCTGTTTGTTGTCGCAGCATCGCTAATCAGCTTGCTGGCTATCGTCTTTTTACTTAAATCGGGTAAGGATGCTTCGGCCGATGATATTACAAGGCATGTGATTATTACCACCGGATCGGTAATTACGTCCTGGTGGCTGGTGCATACCGTTTTTACCCTAAGGTATGCTCATTTATATTATGACACCACTACCGATGATGGCGGTACCAAACCAGCAGGCGGACTCCAGTTCCCGGATGAGCCGGAACCGGATTATTTGGATTTCGTATATTTTTCTTTTGTCATCGGGATGACGTTCCAAGTATCCGACGTTGAGATAGCCTCGCGCAAAATGCGCCGGCTGGCCTGGGTACACGGGTTAATTTCCTTTGCATTCAATACGGCCATTGTAGCGTTAAGTATCAATATTATTTCAGGTTTGGTATCTCAACACTAAAACTAAAAGCCCCTCATTTTGTGAAGGGCTTTTAGTTTTTTAAGCTTGCTATTCAAACTGGCTTTGTAAACGTTCTAACCGGTCTATCATCAAATTAAGTTTTTCCTGCTCTCGTTTAAAAATACGGTCTTTCAGGTAAAAAGTTATGAATAGGAGCCATGCAACATTAATACCATATACCAAAAATCTAATACTGGTTGAGAATATGCTGGCTACTTCAAACATGTATAAACATAAGCCTGCACTCAGCAAAAGCACATAAGTGTAATACATCCAACCAAACATGTTTGCCCGTCTGCGTTGGTATTCTTTTAAGCTTTGCAAATATTCGTTGGGGCTTATAGTAGCATCTCGTTTATTTAGTAAACGGTAGTCCCGTACCAGCACCATCGTATAAATTGCCATAATTAATAATACCATGAAAATGCCGGCGTAGGTAGTCCAATATTTAAAAGCAAAGAAAAGCAAAACCGCAAATACCCATGCGGTAGCTGCTGCCATGCTAACAATATTCCACATCAGTTTACGGCTTAAGCCGCTAATACCTTTTTTTACCTGCTTTAATACATTATCTACCTCTAACTTATCGGGCTTGGGTTGTGCCTGCCAAACCGATAGCAAATCATCAAAGTTTTTCATACTGGTTATATAGATCGGTTAGCTTTTGTTTTATACGATGAATCTTAACCCGAAGGTTACCTTCTGATATACCCGATATATCGGCAATCTCCGGATAGGGCAACTCATCCAGCACCATGGTAATAATGATTCTTTCTGATTCTTCGAGCTTGGCTATACATTTGTAAAGCAAAGCTACCTGTTCGTTTTTTTCTGATAATTCTTCGCGGCGCGTTTCGGCCAGTTGCGGGGTCAACTCTTCCTTAGCCTGCCGCTTTTCGGACCGCAGGTAAGTTAAACACGTATTTACTGCAATACGATAAATCCAGGTCGAGATCATGGCGTTGTTCCTGAACTTGTCGAGGTTTTGCCAAACCTTTACGAAAGTTTCCTGCAACAGGTCGTTAGCCGAGTCTTCGTCTCCGGTATAACCGTAGCATAAACGGTATATCTTTTTAGAATTTGATTCAAAAATCTGCCTGAAGGCATCATCCTTAGCCGCCACTTTGTGATTAAGTTTTATTGTTAGATGTATGCAGCTAATAATTGTTACATGAAATCGCGCTTATTTAGCCAGCTTAGTTTTTCATCAGCCTGTTGCAGTAAATGCTCATAATCCTGTTGGTAGTCAAACTGCAGGTCTTCATGCAAGCTGCCAATCAGCTTACTTGTTTTTTCGAGCGGCTTAAGCAGCAACTGCCGTAGTGGTTTGTAGCCGGTTCGGCGGTCAATATGGGCAAGATAATTCTCGCAATAATGCAGCAAAAGCTCTATCTCAGCAGGCTTGGAAGCCATGAACTTTACATGCTTGCCAATCACCTTCAATATTTTGCGTAGACCTTTTGCGGCGTAGTAGCTATGGCTTAGCAGGGCAGCAAACATATCGTCTATTTCCTGTTTTACATTCCCTGTATAGGCATTATCATCATCGGCCTCAAACAGCAGGTAGGCCAGCAACTCCTTATTCTCTTTTTTATACTTAGCCAGGCGCAGGCACAGGTCACTAATCTGCGTTGCGCTCAGGTGTTGCAGTTCTTTTTTAATAGATTGTAAATTGTAGGTATTAATACCCATACGTTATTAAAATTTTATCAAAATAGTAAATAGTTGTAGTTTTAGCCTTTCCAAACTGTTACATGAAGAAAAACAAACTTACGCTTTATATATTTATTGCGCTGATTTTAGGTGTTGTGGCCGGCTATATCTACAACCAACAGGTTATTAATGTTTACAATAATACCATAGCCACTGCCGATGCCCGCATCAAAACTATCGATAATCAATTGGTAAAGATACAGGACACTACATCAGTTTCTTATCAGTCGTTAAAAACAGAACGCAATACATTATCCAAATCGCGTAAAGAAAGTGATACCATTCGGGAAGATAAACTGGTTGGGTTTAGTGTGCTGAGTGATATTTTTTTACGGCTCATTAAAATGATTGTAGCTCCGCTGGTATTTACCACGCTGGTGGTAGGTGTGGCCAAAGTAGGCGATATCAAAGCGGTTGGCCGTATTGGCGGTAAAACGATGTTGTGGTTTTTAAGTGCAACACTCGTTTCCTTGCTGTTGGGTATGGTGCTGGTCAATTTCTTTAAGCCGGGTGAAAATATGCATATCCCGTTGCCTGATAGTCATTTAAGTACTGGTATCCAAAAAACAGCTTTATCTCTTCGCGATTTTATAAGCCATGTTGTACCGAAGAGCTTTATTGAATCAATGGCTAACAACGAGATATTGCAGATCGTGGTATTTGCCATGTTTTTTGGCGTAGCCACAGCTGCCATTGGCGAAAAGGGCGAAATTGTAATCAAGGCTATGGATGCTATAGCGCATGTAATATTAAAAATTACAGGCTATGTAATGCAGCTGGCACCGCTTGCTGTATTTGGCGCCATTACTGCAGTGGTTGCCAAGCAGGGATTAGGTATTTTGTCGACCTATGCCGTATTCATTGGCGAGTTCTATTTCTCATTGGTAGTGTTGTGGCTGGTTATCTTGTTTGCGGCTTTTACCGTATTGGGCCGCCGGGCATTTACGCTGATAAGCCGTATTAAAGATGCCATGCTCATTGCGTTCAGTACCTCAACCAGCGAGGCCGCCTATCCACGCATATTAATGGAGTTGGAACGTTTTGGCTGCAACAATAAAATTGTAAGTTTTGTATTGCCGTTGGGCTATTCGTTTAACCTGGATGGTTCTATGATGTACATGACCTTTGCCTCGTTGTTCCTGGCGCAGTCATACGGTGTGCATTTATCATTTCAACAACAAATTTCTATGTTGCTGGTGCTTATGCTTACCAGTAAAGGTGTAGCCGGTGTGCCGCGTGCATCGTTAGTGGTTATTGCCGGTACCATTGCCATGTTCAATATACCGGAGGCTGGTTTGGCTCTGCTTATCGGCATTGACCCGCTACTGGACATGGGCCGCTCTGCAACCAACGTATTAGGTAACGCAATGGCTACAGCTGTAGTAAGTAAATGGGAAGGGGAGCTGGACAGCTAATTACTTCGGGTTGACAATTAATCGTGCTTGCGGCTCTCAAGGCTCGTTTTACAATTTTATATTTGCAGCTTAAATCCTATTCAATCAAACTTCATGTCTGATAAAACTAAAAAGATGTTCCTGATTGCCAGTGTAGTGGTGCCACTCTTATTGTATTGTGTGTACTACTATGGCGTAATGATTAAAAATGCACCATACCGCTTTTCCGACTTACAGTATATCCGTTTTGAGTATGGTGAGGGCGATAGCCTGATCAATAAGTATAATTCTAAAACCGGTGCTTACCAGTTTGTAACCAAGCGTAACGAATTAAAAGTTACCAATGTAAAACTTAACAAAGATGAGCTGCTTTACCTGCACCGTAAAGCCGCCGACTTGGGTTTTTGGAATTTTCCGGCGGTTGAAGAAAATACATCGTTAAAAGAAAGCGGCCAAAAAACACCGCACTTTATGATGGAATATGTTTACAAGAATAAAACCAAAAAGGTACTGTTTGATGCCGCTTATGATGGCGACCGTTCATTGAAAGATGCCAACGAGCGCCTGATTAAAGAAATACAAAAAGTGTTGAATCAGGCTGAGCTGCGTACTAAAAGATCGCAATAGCATAGCCTTTAAAATTTATAAAAAACAACGGGCTGCTTCATAAAATATTGAGGCAGCCCGTTGTTTTTATAAATAACTCTTTCTATATTTGCACCTCGAATTTTTAAACAATTAAATAATAAACAATGTACGCAATAGTAGATATAGCCGGACAGCAATTTAAAGTTGCTAAAGACCAGCAGCTCTTTGTACACCGCCTACAAGGAGATGAGGGCGCTAGTATTGAATTTGACAAAGTATTGTTAGCTGAAAACGAAGGTAAATTCACCTTAGGCAGTGCACTGCAAGGTGCCAAAGTATCGGCCACAATCGTGTCTCATGTTAAAGGTGAAAAAGTTCTTGTTTTCAAAAAGAAAAGAAGAAAAGGTTACAAAAAGAAAAACGGTCACCGTCAGCAATTCACCAAGATAGCAATTACTGGTATCACATTATAATTTAAGGTTTAACGCCGAGGCTGTTTTTGCAGCTTCATAACAATAAAAAACATGGCACATAAAAAAGGAGCGGGTAGTTCCAAAAACGGCCGCGAATCGCATAGTAAACGTTTAGGTATCAAAATTTTCGGTGGTCAGCCTGCTATTGCTGGTAATATCATCGTTCGTCAGCGTGGTACCAGACACAACCCAGGTCAAAACGTAGGTATTGGCCGTGATCATACTTTATTTGCTTTGATCGATGGTCAGGTAGTATTTAAAAAGAAAGCTGATAACCGTTCATACGTATCAGTATTACCTTTCGAAACTGCTGAAGTTGCTGCTGAAACCAAACCGGTAGTAAACGTAAACACCGAAGCTGCTGCAGTTGCTGCACCAACTAACGGTAAAGCTAAAAAAGCACCTCAAGCTGAAACTGCTTCAGAAAGCGACGAAGTTGTAGCTGAGTAATCTTTTTTAAGATATATAACAAAAAGGCCCGAATCATTTGATTCGGGCCTTTTTGTTTGGCTTTATAGTAACTAATAAAGGTAAAAAGGGTATTGTCCATTGATAATACCCTTTTTACCTTTCAAGATCTATTACTTTTCCCGCACCATTAATCCATCAGCAAAATCGCGAAGATATTGTTTTCGGTCGTCTGTTAGGCTAACCTGTGCCAAGGCTTCAAACGCTTGTTTTGTGTAGGTGTGCATAGCACGTTCGGCATGTTTGCGTACTTCTAAACGGTCATAGATGGCTGTAACGGCAGCAACTTTCTCTGCAGGGTCAAATGATGTAGCATCAAGCCAGCGTTGTAGTTCAGCAGCTTGTTCGTCTGCCGCAAGTTCAAGCGCCTTGATCAATAAAAAAGTTTTTTTGTTGGATATGATGTCGCCACCTACCTGTTTACCAAATTTATCGGGGTCGCCGTATACATCCAAAATATCATCCTGCAGTTGAAAAGCGATACCCAGCTGTTCGCCAAACTGGCAAAGCAGGTCAGCATCTTGATTACTGGCACCGCCTATTAATGCCCCAATTTTAAGCGCTCCACCTAATAACACTGCAGTTTTCAGGCGTATCATCTCCAAGTAATCGGCAATTTCAACCCGTTGTTGCTGTTCAAAATTCATGTCATACTGCTGGCCTTCGCAAACGCCTACAGCTGTATTGTTAAAAATTTCGAGCACAGAACGTAATATGCGGTCATCAACCTGCATAATCAGCTTGTAAGCTTCTACCAGCATTACATCGCCCGAAAGTATGGCCACGTTTGGATTCCACTTTTCGTGCACGGTAGCTTTGCCACGGCGCAGTGGGGCGTTGTCCATAATATCGTCGTGTACCAGTGTAAAGTTGTGGAACACCTCAATGGCCAATGCCGGTGGCACTGCGGCTCTGGCGTCACCGCCAAACATGTCGCAGGCCATCAGCAGCAGTGCGGGGCGCAGGCGCTTACCGCCTAATGCCAGTATATAAGTTATCGGCTCGTAAAGTTCGATGGGACGTAAAGGAAACGAGAGGTCAGTTACGCCTTTCTCGATCAGTAGCTGCAAGTCTTTCAGTGTATTCATAAATATTAGCGCGTGCGCTGCAGAAGGTTAGTCCAGTATCAGCGAAAAGTCAATCTGTTTTTTAACCAGATCTACGTTTTTTACTTTGATTTGGACTTCATCACCCAACTGGTAAGCCTTCTTTTTGCGTTGGCCTATAATGGCATAGTTTTTCTCGTCTAAGGTATAAAAGTCGTCTGATATATCACGCAGGCGTATCATACCTTCACAGTTATTTTCAATGATCTGAACATACATACCCCATTCGGTCACGCCTGATATAACGCCGTTATATACGGAGCCGATATTATCCTGCAGATATTCAGCCTGTTTGTATTTAACCGAAGCACGTTCGGCATCTGCCGCTTTTTTCTCCATTTCCGAACTGTGCTTGCACAGTACCTCATAGTGGTCTGCATTGGCCGATTGACCGCCTTCCAGGTAATGCAGCAATAAGCGGTGTACCATCACATCCGGGTACCGGCGTATAGGGGAGGTGAAGTGCGTATAATGATCAAATGCCAGGCCATAGTGGCTGCTGCTTTTGGTTGTATAAATAGCTTTAGCCATAGAACGTATAGCCAGCTGTGTTAAAACGTTCTGCTCCTTTTTGCCTTCCACATCGTGCATCAGGTGGTTCAGTGATTTCGCAATCTCTCTGTCCGATTTCATGTTGATGCGATAGCCGAAGCGAGCGGCAAACTGCGCGAAATTGCCTAGCGTTTCGGGGTTAGGTGCATCGTGCGCCCGGTATACAAAGGTGTATTTCTTTTTACCCTTGCCTTTTTTGCTTACAAATTCAGCCACTTTTCGGTTGGCCAGCAGCATAAAATCTTCAATCAGTTTATGTGCATCTTTACGTTCTTTTACGTATACACCAACAGGTTTGCCCTGTTCGTCCAGCTTAAATTTAACCTCGGTGGTTTCAAAGCTGATAGCGCCATGTTTAAACTTCTGCTCCCGCAGCTTATAGGCTATTTCATTTAGCTGCTTAATTTCCTGTGCGTAATCACCTTCGCCGGTTTCAATGATCTGCTGCACATCTTCATAGGCAAAGCGGCGATCGGAGTGGATGATGGTTTTACCAAACCATTCGCTCAGTACCCGGCCTTCGGCATCCATTTCAAATACGGCGGAGAAGCACAATTTGTCCTCATGCGGGCGTAGAGAACACAACCCGTTCGACAATCGCTCTGGCAGCATCGGTATTACACGGTCAACCAGGTAAACGGAGGTGCCGCGCTCGTAAGCTTCTTTATCCAAGGCCGAATCCGGAATGATGTAATGAGCCACATCAGCAATGTGCACACCAATTTCATAGTTGCCATCTTCCAATGATTTGAAAGATATAGCATCATCAAAGTCTTTGGCATCAACCGGGTCAATGGTAAAGGTAAGCACCTCTCTGAAATCCCGGCGTTTGGCAATTTCCTCCTGAGTAATTTCCTCTGGTATTTCTTCCGATTCGCGTTCCACCTCATCCGGGAAGGATAGCGGGAAGCCATACTCGGCCAGGATGGCGTTCATTTCGGTGTTGTTCTCGCCCTGTACACCTAACACGCTCTTGATACGACCTACAGGGTTTTTCGCCCCGGCCGGCCATTCAGTGATTTCGGCAACGGCTTTCATGCCATTCTTGGCATCATTCAGGTCACTTAGCGGAATAAAAATATCCTGCAACATCTTGCGGTCGTCGGGTACCAGGAATGCAAAACGTTCAGAAAGTTTCACAATACCGGTAAACTCCATTTTGGCCCGTTGTAATATTTCTATCACCTCGCCCTCTTTGCGCTTGCCTTTGCTCTTGGCGTAAACGTAAATCCTTACACGGTCGCCGTGCAGGGCTGTGCGCAGTTTTCGCGGCGCTACATAAATGTCGTTCTCAAACTCATCGTCGGTTACGATAAATGCAGAGCCATCAGTGGTCATATCCACGCGGCCCTCAACAAATGTTTTCAGTTCCAATAACTGGAATTTGCCAGGCGCTACTTCTTTCAGCGTTTCCTTCTGGGCTTCTTCCTTCAGAATTTCCAGTATGGTTCTGCGCGATTCAGTATCATCTATATTCAGCCTTCCTGAAACCTGCTTATAATTTAATATTTCCTTGCCATTTTTTTCAAAAACATTGAGTACAAGTTGTGTAAGTACATGTTTTATTGAAGGTGGCGTGTTGTTCTTTTTAGACATAAAGTAATCGTGATTATGCTAATATACACAACCCGTGTAAATCAGGCTGGGATATCAGCGATGGTGTAATGGCATAACAACTAAAAGTCAATATTATTTTAAATATTATAAAGTTGTCAGCTTTTGTGAAGTGAAGTTCCAACGGAGATATGTTCGCAGTTTATTCGCTTACGATGGCAATATCTCCGTCGGCAATCAGGTCATCCCCCCTGAAGCGTTTAAGTAGCTGTGCTGTTGTAACCACATCTTTTTGGCAGTAAGTGCAAATACGGTCCAGCTCGTTATCTATCCAGTAAACATCGGCTACCATGCTGCCGTCAATATCATCCTTAGGGGTAGGGATGCCAAATATGGCAGCTAGCAGGTTAAGTGAGGTGAAGTTTTTAAAATCACCGAATTTCCACATTTCCATGGTATCCAGATGGCAAATTTCCCAGGGCTTTTTACAGGAAATATCCAGTTGTTTAGGCAGCTTAATGCGGTTGATGAGCATGCGGCGGCAGATGTACGGAAAATCGAACTCTTTAGCATTATGGCCGCATAATATCAATTTCTCGGACATGCCGTTCAACAGGTCGGCAAACTTGCCAAGCAAAGCGGCCTCATCATGAGATGCGAATGATTTTACTCTGAAACCTTTACCATTAGTAAATATACCGGCCGATATACAGATAATTTTACCAAACTCAGCCAGGATGCCTGCGCACTTATAAAACTCTTCGGGCGTTTCATCAACCCCGCGCTGGCGTTTGGTTTTGTCGGCCCATAGCTTTTGCATATGCCCGGGCAACTGATCGTAGCTGCTGTACTGTGGTACAGTTTCTATATCAATCACCATTACGTTATGTAAATCAAGGGTCTCCAGCATTAGCCTGTTTAAGTATATTAATCTGCAAAGTAACAAATTTTACCTCATGCAACGTAGCGCTACAACGTAATTAAGACTATTAGTATGCTTTTTTTACCCCAATACACTGCTTGTTATAAGCAAATGGCTTTATAAGCGTTATAGAAGGGTGTGGTTTTGTTGAAGGTAGCTAGTGATAATTTACAATAAACGTTACCTTCGCAAATTATTAAGTAAGATACCTGTTGTTTAAATGATTATTACTAAGCTATCCGTTGTTATCCCGGCTTATAATGAGGGAAGAACCATCCACCTGATTTTAGACAAAGTAAAGGCAGTGAATCTGATTAATGATATTCAAAAAGAGATCATTATTGTAAACGACTGCTCAAAAGATGATACAGAAGAGGCGGTTACCCGCTATCAGTTGGCCAATCCGGATATAAATCTTCAGTATTATAAGCACGAGGTAAACAAAGGTAAAGGTGCTGCACTACATACCGGCATTTCGAAAGCAACCGGCGAGTATCTCATTATTCAGGATGCTGACTTAGAATATGATCCACAGGAGTACAATGACTTGCTGAAGCCGGTTGTAGACGGGTTTGCTGATGTGGTTTATGGATCGCGTTTTATGGGCAGCAACCCTCACCGTATACTTTTCTTTTGGCATACTATCGGTAACCGCTGGCTTACCTTCGCATCCAATATGTTTTCCAATCTCAACTTAACCGATATGGAAACCTGTTATAAGCTTTTCAATACCCGGATGATTCAAGGGATACATCTAACTGAAAAGCGCTTTGGCTTTGAGCCGGAGGTTACACAAAAAGTGGCGCGCATACCTCGTATAAGAATATATGAAGTAGGTATATCTTACTACGGGCGTACCTATGAAGAAGGCAAAAAAATAGGCTGGAAAGACGGCTTCCGGGCAATTTTTTGCATTTTGAAATACGGGTTGTTTAAGGCAAAATAAGTTTATAAAAATACTATAAGTAGTTCTTCTATAAAAGAAAAGATCCATTGTTTATCAGACAATGGATCTTTTCTTTTATAGATATTTTCCGATTAAACCTCCGGTGCTATAAATTATGATTAACGAATCATTACGCCTGGCTTGTTCACTATCGGTATATGAATGAAGTTGGAATCAATAATGCTTTCGGGCAAAAAGATGAACTTCTTATCATAAATATCACGACCAATGTAGTAGCTCAGCCAGTATTCATTATTAAGGCCGAAGGTTTGTTCATCAATAGGCTCAATCAGTGCTGATGCTTTACCTTCAAGCAATGGAATCATATGGCGCAAGGTAGAAGTTTTAACCTGTTTGCCCTCTTTTTCACCATAACCTTTTGACGTGATCAGCACATTTTCAATAGGGTGGTCTTTTAAGTTTATCACATAAACATACCACAGCTTGGTTTCCACTGTTTCATTCTCGAGGGCAACGGCGATGGCAATATCTTCAACAATATTATCAGGCAAATCTTTTTTCATGGCGTAAATCAAAAGCGCCTGCATGTGCAGGCGCGTTATCGTGTTATTTCTTTTTGGTTGCTTTCTTAGCAGCTGGCTTAGCTGCCTTTGCAGCTGGTGCCGATTTTGCACCTCGCCCAAAACCTTTTTTGGTGTCTTTCGGTGCGGCATCAGCTAAAGCCTTGCACTGGTCGTAAGTAAGGGTTGTGGGATCGGCAACATCTTTAGGTATTTTAACGTTCTGTTTGCCAAATTCAATATACGGTCCCCAGCGTCCGTTTAAAATTTTAACTTCCGGATCTTGGTCAAAACTCTTAATCAACTTCTCCGCATCTTTTTTGCGCTTCTCCTCAATGATTTCGACACACTGCTCTTCCGTCACACTCATTGGGTCAACACCTTTAGGTAAGGAATAGAAACTGCTGTTGTGGCGAATATAAGGGCCGAACTTACCAATGGCAACCGTCATATCCTTATCCTCATACATACCTACTTTTTTAGGCAGTTTGAAGAGTTCTAAGGCTTCTTCAAGTGAAATGGTCTCTATCATTTGTCCTGCACGTAAACTGGCATACAAGGGCTTCTCTTCGCCTTCAGCGTCGCCAATTTGTACAAAAGGGCCAAACCGCCCAATTCTAACAGATATTTTCTTTCCGGTTTCGGGATGTGCACCCAGTTCGCGTTCGCCACGAGCTTTGTCTGCAGTTTGAATGGTGCTTTCAACACCTTCATGGAATGGCTGGTAAAAGCTGCGAATCATTTGCGTCCACTCCTTCATGCCTTGTGCTATCTCGTCAAACTCCTTTTCTACGTTAGCGGTAAAATGGTAGTCTACAATACCCTCAAAGTGCTGAACTAAAAAGTCGTTCACTACAGCGCCAATATCAGTAGGGAATAACTTACCCCGTTCGGCACCGGTGTTTTCAGACTTTTGCTCTTGCTTGATTTCGCCGCTTTTTAGCGTTAGCACCTGAAAGTTGCGGCTTTTGCCTTCCCGATCTTCTTTAACAACATATCCACGGTTTTGCACAGTGGAGATAGTAGGGGCGTAGGTAGACGGGCGGCCGATACCTAACTCTTCCAGCTTTTTAACTAAGCTAGCCTCGGTATAACGGGCAGGGGGGCGGGAGTAACGTTCGGTGGCGGTCATTTCCTGCAATACAAGCTGCTGCCCTTTGGCTAAAGGCGGCAGTATGGCATTGTCACCATCTTGCGTATTCTCGTCCTCGTCATCATTCGATTCGAGGTAAACCTTCAAAAAGCCGTCAAATTTCATTACCTCGCCGTTGGCTACCAAGTCTTCCTGGCGGGTTGAAATATCTATTTTAGCCGTGGTTTTTTCAAACCGGGCTTCACTCATTTGCGATGCAATGGCGCGTTTCCAGATCAGCTCATACAAACGTCTCTCTGCATTGTCACCATCAACCGTATGCTGGTCAAAATAGGTTGGACGAATAGCCTCATGCGCCTCCTGTGCATTGGCCGACTTGGTTTTGTATTTACGATGCTGATGATATTGCTCGCCGTAAGCCGACATAATTTCCTGAGCGGCAGCTTGTAAAGCAACTTCAGATAAATTAACACTATCGGTACGCATATAGGTTATTTTACCGGACTCATACAGCTTCTGCGCAACCGACATGGTGCGCGATACCGAGAAACCAAGCTTACGGCTGGCTTCCTGCTGCAGGGTGGAGGTGGTAAATGGTGCCGCCGGCGAGCGTTTGGTAGGGCGTGTTTCTAATGACCTTACGGTGAACGCTGCAGCAATGCAGTCTTGCAGAAACTTTTCAGCATCTTCCTGCTTGGTAAAGCGTTCGGGTAGTTCCGCTTTGAAAGCTTCACGTCCTTTGCCGAAAATGGCTACGATACGAAAAGCAGCTTCGGCCTTGAATTTATTTATTTCACGCTCGCGCTCCACAATAAGGCGTACAGCAACGGATTGCACACGGCCGGCAGATAAGGATGGTTTTACTTTTTTCCAGAGTACTGGAGAAAGCTCAAAGCCTACCAGCCTGTCCAGCACCCGGCGGGCTTGCTGTGCGTTTACCAGATTATAATCGATCTTTCTTGGATTTTCGATGGCCCGCATAATAGCCGGTTTCGTAATCTCATGAAAAACGATGCGCTTGGTTTTATCTTCTTTTAGTCCTAAAGTATCAAACAGGTGCCAGGAGATCGCTTCACCCTCCCGGTCCTCATCGGAGGCGAGCCATACGGTTTCTGCTTCTTTAGCTAACTTCTTTAACTCGCTTACTATCTGTTTCTTATCTGAAGGTACCTCATATTTTTGTGCAAAGTTATTTGCCAAATCTATAGCATCTTCAGATTTAACCAAATCGCGGATATGGCCGTAACTTGACTTTACCGTGAAGTCTTTTCCTAAGTATCCCTCGATGGTTTTGGCTTTCGCCGGTGACTCTACTATGAGTAAATTTTTAGCCATTAACGCTCAATTTTTTGCAAATAAAACACAAAGAATGTGAATCACAAATTCACACCCTTTATATTTTTTATCTTTTCAACACCAAAATTCAGGAATTGTTCACCCTAGGAAGCGGGGTAGCAGATAACCGGATTACATCAGGAAGCCACCGCCCAGCAAATCACTGCCTTCATAAAACACGGCCGACTGGCCCGGTGCAATGCCTGATACATGGTGATCAAAATCTACTTTCATGTGTTCGCCCATTTGCACAATGGTACTTTCAGCACCCGCATCTTTATAACGGATTTTGGTTACGGCTTGTATAGGTTCGTTTATGTTTTCGTATTTAACCAGGTTGAGGTTGCGTACCCAAGCCTCTTTTTGTTCCAGTTCATCGGCAGTGCCCAGCACCACGGTGTTGGTAGCGGCATCTATACGGGTTACAAACATTGGGTGCCCCAATGCAATGCCCAAGCCTTTACGCTGGCCAATAGTATAAAAAGGATAGCCTTGGTGTTTGCCCACCACGGTGCCATTAGTAAGCACAAAATTACCCGGACCAACACGCTGGTCCAAATCCTCTACCTTATGGCGCAGGAAAGAGCGGTAATCATTATCCGGCACAAAGCATATCTCATAGCTTTCGCTTTTGCCAGCAAGTTCGGCTTGGCCCATTTCAAGCGCCATTTGCCTTATTTCGGCTTTTGTAAAGCTGCCTAAAGGGAATTTGGTACGTGCAAGGTTTTGCTGCGATACGCCCCAAAGTACATAAGATTGATCTTTGTTCTCGTCCCTACCTTTGGAAACTACATAACGACCATTATCCTGCAAGCGAATGTTAGCGTAATGGCCGGTAGCTATAAACTCACAATCCAATTTATCTGCACGTTTTAGCAGCGCCTCCCACTTGATATGGGTGTTGCACAATACGCAAGGATTAGGCGTGCGGCCAGCCAAGTACTCATCAACAAAGTTATCGATCACAAAATTGCCGAACTCATTGCGGATGTCCAGAATGTAGTGGGGGAAACCATAACCTACTGCCAACGCCCGTGCATCATTGATGCTATCCAGGCTGCAACAGCCGGTCTCTTTCGAGCTTCCGCCCGATGAGGCATAGTCCCAGGTTTTCATAGTAAGGCCGATTACTTCATAGCCCTGCTCATGCAACATAATTGCTGCTACCGAACTGTCTACACCACCACTCATGGCTACTAATATTCTACCGTGCTTACTCATTGTAATGCAAAGATAAGCTTTTGCCTGCGGCTGTAAAAAAATGTACAGTCAGACTTAGGTAAAAGATACTTAGTATGTTGGTTTCGGTATTAATTATAGGTTAACTTCTATTGTTAATCAGTTACTTGTGTTAGTCACCTCTTTTATCTATTTAGATAAGGAGGCGGCTATAGAAAATGTTATTTGATGTAGACTGTCTTGATATTTACAAATTCATGAATGCCAAACATGCCCAGTTCCCGCCCGTAGCCCGACTCCTTGATGCCGCCGAAAGGTAGGCGCGGATCTGATTTTACAAGTGAGTTTACGAAGCATGAACCTGCTTCAAGTTGGGTTGCCGCAATGCGTTCGCCGCGTTCTAAATCTTGTGTAAACACAGCACCTCCTAAACCAAATTGGCTGTCATTGGCAATCGCCAAAGCTTCGGCTTCATCTTTGGCAATGATGATGGAAGCAACCGGACCAAACAACTCTTCATCAAACGCAGGCATGCCTTTTTTTACCTGCGTAAGAAGAGTAGGCGGATAAAAGGCATGATTACCTTCGGGTATCTTACCACCCAACAGGCATTGCGCACCGGCATCTATTGACTTTTGTACCTGCTCGTGCAAGCCGTCTCGTAGATCAGGCCGGGCCTGCGGGCCTACTTCTGTATCTTTGCTGAGCGGGTCGCCCATCCGCTTACCTCGCATCTTTTCCAGCATCAATTCTGTGAACTGTTCTGCTACTTCTTTAACTACTACAAAACGTTTGGCGGCAATGCAGCTTTGGCCACTGTTTATTAAGCGGCTGTCTACACAGGTGCGTGAGGCATGTTCCAAATCGGCATCTTCCAAAATCAGATAAGCATCACTGCCACCTAGTTCCAAAACGGTTTTTTTGATTAATGATCCGGCTTTGGCTGCTACTTTTTGGCCTGCCTGGGTACTACCTGTTAATGTAACCGCCCTGATGAGTGGATTTTCAATAATGCCATCTACCTCGCTACTGCCAACTAAAAGTGTCTGAAAAACATAATCGGGAAAGCCTGCCTGCTTTACTATATCTTCAATTGCTAATGCACAACCCGGAACATTAGATGCGTGCTTAAGTACGCCGCAATTGCCTGCTGCCAACGCTGGTGCCAAAAAACGGAATACCTGCCAAAAAGGAAAGTTCCAGGGCATAATGGCCAGCACAACACCAATGGGCAGGAAAGTTACGTAACTTTTCCGCGCATCGCTATCAATTATCTGCTCCTTTAAAAAGCCGGCTGCATTTGCGGCGTAGTATTCACAAACAGCGGCGCATTTTTCCACCTCGCTTACGCCCTGGTTTACTGGCTTGCCCATTTCAAGTGCCATCAGTTCGGCAAGTTCATCCTGGCGTTCGCGTAGTATTGCGGCCATGCGGTTCAGTAATGCCGACCTTTCGTTAGCGCTGGTAAGTTTCCATTGTAGCCAAGCTTGGTGTGTTTGATTTATTTTTTCGCTTACCTGGGCGCTGGTATGTGTCGTATAATTTTTGATGCTTTGGCCATTAGCCGGATTAACAGATGTAATGCTCATATAAATAGTTTTAAAAATCCTACTCTCACCGAAAGGCAATGCTTAATTGGCATTTATGCGCATTTAAAGCAGCTTTCGCAGAGCTTTATCGAATAAAATGCTAACAATTAATTTTGAAAAAGGAGTTAAAAAACTGTGATGATTACGTTATTTTAACAATAAAAATATTTGGTTAATGCAGATTAATTAGTGTAAACGAGCATTCAATAATTATTTTGCAAAAGTGATTTGAGGTATTGCACGATTTTTAGGGCCTGCTATTTTTGTTATAGTAATCCCTAATTAAAATGAGCGTAAAGAATTTAACCTTAGAACAGAAGCTGCAAGGCGTTATACTGCTTATTATATGCTGTGTAGCAGCAATTAATTACGTACTGTAATTAAGCTTTATAGGGCGAAGGCTATTTCTTTGAATAGTCGTGTCCCCAGTTTTTGAGCGAATAGTTCCAGTTGGTATCTGAAATATCGCCGTGCGGCTTTTGAGCCAGGTGGCGTTTAATATAGCCAACAACTTTTTGCATATGTTGATAATCGGCATCATGTAAATCACTTTTGTTTTTGCTAAGGATGCCGATTATTTTTTTGCCCGATTTATGACCGACGGACTCACCATCGCCACTATCCCAACCAACTGCCTTTGACTCGTCCGTTTTCAGCCACTTTTCAAGTACCGAAGGTGTCATGTTCACCAGCTCTTTAAATTCCTGGTAAATACTCTTCTGTTCGTCTGAGTCAAAGTTTTTATGTGCAGCCATAGCAATGATGTTTAGTTACATTAACATCGTTGCCCCAAGTTTGTTAAAGGTAACTAACAACCAGTATGTTTAGCGATTGTATATTTGGTAAGTGCCCGTCACGCTCCGGTGTTCCGGAGAACCAACCAGTATAGTGGCAATTTTACGGTCAATCATTAATTGTTCCGCATTGCTTATGTATTCGTCTTCGGCAATAATAATTGGGTCCGCAGTCATCATGTCTAAAGGCTTAAGTGATATAGGGTCGGGATTGCGTATAAGTGCCCGGCGCAGGTCGCCATCTGTAATAATTCCCTTGATGTTGGATGGTTCGCCGATGATGACCATACCTAACCGACCTTCGGACATACAAAGTAATAGCTCCGTAAAAGAGGCATCTTCACTAATAAAGGGCAGGCCATCGGTACGCATCAGATCCTTCACCTTAACCAGCAGTTTGCGGCCCAGGCTTCCGCCAGGGTGAAAACGGGCAAAGTCTTCCGACTGGAATTCACGCGCCTCCATCAAGGCAACAGCCAATGCATCGCCCATTACCAGGGTTGCTGTGGTAGACGATGTTGGTGCCAGTTTAAGCGGACATGCCTCGTGGGTTATATGTACGTTTAAATGATAATCGGTGTTTTTAGCAATGGTTGACTGCGGATTGCCTGTAATGCTTATAACTACGTTCTTATTCCATTTCAGGAACGGAATGATTTTTAAAAGTTCATCAGTTTCGCCTGAGTAGGAGATAAGTACAACCAGATCACCCGGGCCAATCATGCCTAAGTCGCCATGGAAGGCTTCGCCCGGGTGCATAAAAAAGCTCGAAGTACCGGTACTGGATAAGGTAGCTGCAATTTTTTTACCGATAAGCCCAGATTTGCCTGCGCCGGATATAACCAGCTTACCCCGGCATTGCAATATTGCTTGAACGCATTGGGTAAACTGTTCGTCAATAAGATTGCAAACTTCCTGTAACGAATCTATCTCGTCTTTAAAAACTCTTTTAGCTATTTCTTGCATTTTTATCAGGTGCCGGTTAGTAACCTTAAAATGATTGTTGAACGCTTATAGTTGCGAAACTTGTTAGCTAAGCAAAATTGCTATACATCAACAACCAAAGAATGCCAGCGGGCTACTATTTGAAGAATTAAATAAGCGGTTGTATCACTTTATCCAGATCTTGTAGCTTAACCATGTTAGGGCCGTCGCTCAAAGCGTTGTCCGGGTCAGGATGGATTTCCATGAAGTAGCCATTGGCACCGAAGGCTTTAGCGGCTAAAGCCATCATGGGAACGAAGGTGCGGTCGCCACCGGTTTTGCCGCCAGCTCCGCCGGGGCGTTGTACCGAGTGCGTACAATCCATACAAACCGGATGACCGAATGCTTTCATATCATGAATGTTTCTGAAATCAACCGCCAAGTTATTATAGCCGTACATGTTGCCGCGCTCGGTTAATATTACCTGGTTGTTGCCAGCTTCAATTACTTTTTGTGCAGGATAAAACATATCCTGTCCCGACAAAAACTGCGCTTTTTTAACATTTACAATTTTACCTGTTTTGGCTGCAGCAACCAGTAAATCGGTTTGGCGGCATAAAAAGGCCGGTATCTGTAAAATATCAACCACCTCGCCGGCAATAGCCGCCTGGTAGCTCTCGTGTATATCTGTAGTTACCGGCAGGTCGAAGCGCTCTTTTACTTTTTGCAGCATCTCTAAGCCTTTTTCTAAGCCAGGTCCGCGGTAGGAGTGGATGGAGGTGCGGTTAGCTTTGTCGAAAGAGGATTTGAAAACTACCGGCACCTGGTATTGCTGACCAACGCGGGCCACCTGTTCGGCCACCTGGTACAACAATTCCTGATTTTCCATTACACACGGGCCCAAAATAAAAAAGGGCTTGCTTTGCATTTGTTCAAAAAGCGACATATTGGCTGGAGTATTTATGCATGCAAAGGTAGAACTTTTTTAAATTGCCGGTAGCACCTGTTTAATGATGGCCGGGTGATGACAGAGGTAAAACAAAGCCCCTAGGTTTTATCTTAACATTGGTGTGATACGAAGCTCGGTCGCAAAACTATATTTGCATTTGTAAACAAAGAAACCATCATATTACATGATAAACTATTTTGAATTTTACGGCATACCAGAGTCGTTTAACCTTGATCAGGCAGCTTTGAAAAAGAAGTTTTATGCACTGAGTAAGGAATACCACCCCGATTTTTTTGCCAATGAAGGTGATGAGCGCCAGCAGGAGATTTTGGAAATATCAACGCTGAACAATAAAGCCTTTCAAACTTTATCTGATCCGGCTAAGCGGTTGGAGTATATTTTACGTCAGCATGAATTGGTATCAGAAGGGGCGAAGCCACAGCTACCTGCCGACTTTTTAATGGAGATGATGGATATCAACGAGCGCTTAATGGAGGTAGATGATGCCGAACAACTGGCTGATATTACCGCAGAAGTGCTGGCCGTTGAAAATAATTTACAAGATGAGATAGCAGCCTTAACTGCTGATTATGAGCAATTAAATGATACGGCGAGAGAAGAAAGGTTGATTTCGATCGCAAATATTTACTACAGACAAAAATATTTGTTGCGAATTAGAGAGAGTTTAAATACATTTGCATCCCGCTTCTGAAGGAAAGAAGTGAGGACAGGCCCAGATGGCGGAATCGGTAGACGCGCTGGTCTCAAACACCTGTGGCTGCAAGGCCGTGCCGGTTCGACCCCGGCTCTGGGTACTAAAGCAAATAACCGCTACAGTAAAACGTAGCGGTTATTGCTTTTAAACGCTTTATAAGGCGTTTTCTATGGCTTTATCCGGATAGCTGTTGTGCTTTCTGCTCCGAGTTTGCTCCGAGTATGAATAATACATCAGAAATGTACAGCTTCAGTTCAAAACTGTGGTTTAATAAGAGGGCTATTGCCTTTAAAACCGGTGAAGCATCTATCTACCTTCAGGTAGTCATAAATAGGTCTCACAAAGAATTTCCGCTAAAACTTAAATGGCCAGTCCACAAGATTGATTTAGCCAAAGGATTGCTATTGCCTCGCCAGCGCGGCGATAAAGACGTCGACGATTACAATCTCTTGCTACTTAGTGAGCAGGCGAAGCATATCGAAATTTTACGGAGTTACCGTATCAGGCGTGCGCCTATCGACATGCAGAAGTTCATACGTGAACTGAATACATTTGACAACAAAGACAGCTTTATCGCTTTTATGCTGGGACATAACCGGCGCCGGTATGATAGTAAAGAAATTGAAAACCGTACATATAAAAATGTTCGGTCCACAATAATGCTGATGATGGATTTCAATCTAAGTTGGCGCTATGAGATGTTAACCGTAAAATTTTTGAAGCAGTTTAAAATTTACCTGCAGGGTAAGGATTATGAACCCGGTCATATATGGTCAAAAATAAGGGATGTGAAATCTCATCTGAAAATGGCATCCACTGAACCATTGATACACGTCGATCCGGAGGTGATTGCATTTTCAAATCCCCAACCACAGTGGCGCACTACTTACCTCAACCGTGAGGAGGTAAATTTGTTAATCAAGGTATATCGCGAAGAGGAGTTAAAGGCTATGGACAGAAATGTCTTGCGCGCGTTTCTTTTCACCTGTTTCACCTCATTACGAATCTCTGATGTATATCGTGTGAATGCAGACTGGCGAATAGACGAAAACTTTATTGACTTCATCCCCAAGAAAAATCAAAAGAAGCGTAAGCGGCTAAAAGTGCCAATAATGGGTATGGCGACTATGTTTATCCAGAATGAAGCAGGCCAATACTTTGACCTGCCAACCGAGCAGGAGTATAACAGAACCTTGAAGCTAATGGCCAGCAAGGCTGGGATAAAGAAAAGACTAACCAGTCACGTTGGTCGTCATACCTTCGGTTATCTTTTTATGACTACGGTAGGCAATATGAAAGCCTTGCAAGAAATTCTCGGTCACACCAATTCAAAAACCACAGAGCGGTATGCTCATCTTGATGATGAGTACAAATATTTATCTGTTATGCGAATGCAGGAGGGCTTCGATAACCTCAGATTGTAGGAAATAACTATATTCGCGACTTATGTGATAAGGTTTAGGTTGAAAAACCCCGAGCGCGATGCTTCGGGGTTTTCTTTTTACCATTGGTCTTATATAATCATAAACACAGAAATGTTCGCGTAGTAGCGCACACTTAATGTTTTAGACGTGACTTGTTAGAGCTTCGTTTTAGCTTCAGAAACTAAGGCCCCTAGTGCCTTGAAGGCTTCTTGATCTAAAAAGAAGTAAGAATTGCTATCATACTTTTCGAGTTTCACATAACCTTTCCATTTCTTACTGTAGTTATAAGCGCCTCCAGAGAACCCCCCCCTTGAGTGAAAATTGTACTCGACACTATTTTCAGGGACTTCTGACGTAAAAACTTTATTGTTTATATAATCAATAACTTTCAAAAAAGCGTCAATTTCATCGGCATCTAGCATAGCGCTCTTAGTATCGGAACCATAACTCGCGTGATAATTCGCACTTAATTTGATCCCGGAAACGATTTTGTTAGATAACAGATCAGTGATTTTGATTACCTCTACTGTTACCTCCTTGGCCTTGCCAATCTCGACGAAGTCTTTTTTAGAAAATGTTCCAGCCTGCTCAGAGATAGTTTCGATGTTAGATTTTGCTGCTTCAGGCGTTGCTTTTTTAACCTGTGCATAAGTAAGTGTAGCGCTGGCCAAAAGTAGACCAATTAGTAAGGTTTTCTTCATATAGAATATTAATTAGGTTATAAAGGTAAAATAAGTGGATGGATAATGGATAATAGCCAATCAAATCGGGTTAAATCACTGATTGTTAATAAATATTATCCAAGCGCTTATATCAACTTAGCCAGCATTATCCATCTACTTAATCTGTATTTGCTTTACAGCAGCATCAGCTTTAAAGCCGGCAACAATATCCGCCAGCTTTGGTACCTCTTCCTCCAGTACCGGGTTCAGCCACTCTTCGGCTTGCCGCTCACCAGTATTCATTTTGCCGAATGAGTTGGGATTGGTTCGTTTACGCTCACCGTTGGGCCCGATCCAGCTGGAGCCTTTCGTACCGCCATGTCCTTTACCCGCACCTTTGTGCACGAATACCAAGTGGCGGTCAAAGATGAAACCGCCCTGGTCAACCTCACCGTATTTGGATTTAGTTTTATACTTCAGCCGGTCAAGGCTGTCACCACTTCGGTTGGCACTGGTGACAAGGCGCATATACCGGCCTTTAATTTTACGGTAGGTGGTTCCAAACCACCCCTTGACCGCATTGTTCTGGGCGTTTAAGTTATCAGGCGTTGACATTATCTAAAATCTCCTGCATTTTTTCTTCGTTCTTTTTGAATATCCTGTTGCTGAACGTCAGCTTCATGTTGGCCACTGCATGGCGGGTCATGCGCATCTCGTCAACTAATGGCGAGAGGTCAACGGGTGGAGGAGCTGGCGCTGCCGGCGTTTGAACGGTTACCGGCTGTTGAACCTTTTTTACCGCATTGCTAAAGCCACCGGCTTCGAAGCGGCGCACACCGCGGTTAGCTTCCATTGCCCCAACGAAATCGGAGATCACCGGGTCCTTCAGCTGCTCACTGCTCACAATGTATTCGGTTTTGAATTTCTCACCTGCAGTATACTCACGGCCGCTCGCGCTGTTTTTAAACAGGGTAGGGCTGCGCACCCAGCCTTGTGGCTTCTTATAATCAACGGACGAATAACCACCGTCCTCATACTGCGGCGGTTTCTCTTTGCCAATCTTTACCACCTGAACAGCGGTAGCTGCTGCAACGGCAGCGGCATTTATGAGGTTGAACGGCCAGGGCGAAGAGGCCAGTGCCATAGTAACGGCTAGCGCTCCGTTGATAATAGCCTGTGTACGCTTTGCCGCCTGATCCGCTTTCCAGGCTTTGAGCTTGATCTGGGCGGCCTGCTTATCGTACTTATCTTCAATGGCCTGCTTTTGCGCTTCGGTCAGGTTTTTATTTTGCAGTTCTTTTTCTTTACGCTTGTCGAGCGAGGCGAGCTGTGCATCTGTTTCGGCTCGGCGGTTATTCGCTCCAACTTCAAAGAAAGCATCTGATATAGCACGGGTCGTTTCATAAGCTGCCTGTTCGATAGCCTGTTTTACTTCCTTGTCCTTTTCCTTTTCATATTGTGCCGTTTCATTTTTTCGGTTCTTTTCTATTACGCCAAGAGCCTCTTGAAACTTTTCCTCTAAGTCTTTCCGCTTTTCAAAGTTCCTCTTAAGAGCGTCAATCTGATCATCATACTTTTTATTGATCCGGGCAAGCTCAATCTTATCCTTGTCGGAGGCGGACACCACCCCTTGCTGCTTCAGCTCTTCAATCGTATCCTGCAGGCGTTTTTCTTCCCGAATCTTCGCGTCGGCAATTTCTTTTGCGCGGTTTTCTTCCAAGTACATCCACTCCTCCAAGTCGAGGGCGTTTTCCTGCTGTTCATCATAAAAGGCATTGATGCGGACGCTTTCTTTCTGTAGTTCGGTTTCGTGGGCGTTAGCCAGCGACCGGCGAAGCGCCAGCACTTTATCGGTCAGCTCTTTTTCCTGCCGAAAAATGATGTTGTTAACGGCCTGCGCCTGATCGGCTTCCAGCTTTTCAATGTTCTCATTAGTCGTTGCAGCCTGTGCCTTGCTAACACCTTTTTGCAGCAGGAACGCTTTTTCCTTATCAATCAGCTTTTGGTACTTATCAGAAGCGGCCTTGATCTCACGGGAATTAGCGGCCATCGCCTCTTCGCTCGATTTACCATACAGCTCCTTTACTTCTTTCTGAAGCTGGTTAAACTGCCGTTTCGCTTTTTTAACAGGATCTTCTTCTTTACCACCGCCACCTATACCGGTATCGATACTAATCTCCTTTAAGCGTTTGCGGATAGCCACCATCTCAGTAGCTACCTTGTTATATTCCTCGGTACCACGCTTTAACTGAGCGATGGCTTTCGTGTCTTTGGCTAGCTGCTCTTCCAGCTGATCTTTGGTTGAATTCTTCAGATCGAAGCCGGCACTACCACCATTTTCGGTATCTGTGATTAAATTCTTTTTGATGTCTTCACCAAAGTTGGCCTTGAGCGCCTCCATCTGCTGGTCTATCAATTGGAGCGCTTCTTCCTTATTGAAATTTTTAGTTCTATCCAAATATCCCTGGCCATCCTGAAAAGTAATATCCCTGGCTATTACACCTACCCATTGTGCAACATTCAGGTCTTTACCCTCCCGCATGACGGTTTGGCGTTGCTTCTGAAGTTCCTTCATCTGCTCAAAGGCTGCTTCCGCGTTGGCCCGTCGTTCCAACTGGCGTATATATCCTGCGATAGCGTCCGTTGCTTTTAAGGCAAGCACCTGTTCATCTGAATAGGATTTTAAATGTTCCGGCATTATCTCCCGAAGCCTTGCCACTGCCTGAAGCTTTTCATACCTTGTTGCTGTTTCACTTTTGAGGATAGCCTGCAACTGCTCAACTTTGGTCTTTTCATCGATGATCTTATCGGCTCCTTCCTGGTGAACCTTGTTCATCATTTCCTGAACCTTGACTGCATTGTTGACCTCGGATTTAAACAATACCAGGGCAGTGATCACAGCGGCAATACTGGCCACAATTAACCCGATCGGGTTGGCGCCGGCTACCACGTTGAACGCGGCCATCTCGGTTTTGGCCAGTGCCCATTCACCACGCATCAGGGCGACTACTACTTTCTGCGCAGCCGTGGCCAGCGTGACCAATTTTGTATAGGCCTCGGTTGCCTTGAGCGTGGCGATCCAGTCTTTTTGCAGCAGTATCGTGATACCGAGTACGGCATTGTAAGCGCCATACGCCACGGCACCCACGATGACCAGTTTAGTAACGGCCGAAATAAAGCCCATAGCTTTGTTCAGTCCGTCAATAAAGGCGGAAGTAGCTTTAACCAGGGCGATCAGGAAGGTGGTCAGATTGGAGTTTGAAGTAAGCGCGTTGAACTTCTTACCGAGCTTTTCCAGCGTAGCCGCAAAGTTGTTGTTCTTAACGTTGTATTCGTTCGTCAGTGAGATACCCTCATCAAACGAGCTTTTAGCCATCTTTTGCCGTTCCTGCAAAAGCTCCAGGTTATTAGTCAAAAGGCCCAGCGCTGCCGTCGCCCTGGCACCCTCTTCACCGATCATGCCCATGCTTTCGGCCATAGCGCCGATACCTTCACCGGATGATTTTAAATTCTTCAGTACCGCGATCAGCGCCTGGTTGCCATCCGTGGCCAGTAGCTTGCTGAACTCAGCAACACTCAAACCCGCAACCTTGGCAAACTTCGGAATATCCTTACCCAGCCCCATTACGAACTGGCTGATGGCGGTGGACGCGGCTTCAGCCGGTTGGCCCAGCTCGTCCATGGTCGCCGCTAAACCGAGAATATCCTGAATGCTGATTTTGGCCTGCGGTGCGATACCACCGAGCCGTTTGGTAAATTCTACTATGTAACCCTCATTGGCCGTACCGGCTGCGCCCAGGTCATTGATGGCCGAACCGGTTTTAAGCAGGGCCTGCTCCAGTCCGTAGGCATCTTTGATCTTAAAGATTTCTGTCAGTTTACCCAGGTCATTGATAGCGCCTTCGGCATTGCCCAAATCTTTGCCCAGGGCAACGTTGATCTGGTCAGCTGCTTTAACAAATCCCAGGACGTTTTCCTCACCGGTAATACCGAGTTTACCGGCCACTTCGGCCAAACTGCTGAGTTCCGCCCGGGACGAGCGGGTGTCGATCTGTTTAAATGAAGATTGCAGCCTTTTGACAGCTGCTTCGCTCATGCCGGTGGTTTTCTGGATATCGGCAATGCTATCGGCCAGCTTTGCATTCTGGCTGATGATGTTGCGGAACTGGTCGGTAACGAACTGAAAGCCGAGAAAGCCGGTAGCCAGTACACCCAGTTTACCGATCTCGGTTTTCAGCCAGCCAAAGGCGCCGCCAACGCCGCGTATATCGTTCTGAACGTCCTGCAGCACGCGGTTGACCTGCCGGAGTTCCATCATTTTCCGCTTAAACTCTTCGGTGCCCGGAATGAGTTGGGCCAGCTGGTTACGTAGTTTTCGCGAACCTGCTTCCAGGTTCTTTAAGGTCATGTCGGCCTCACTGCCATTGATGAAAATGGAGACTCGCCTTACTTCTTCTCTTGATGCCATTGACCCGAAATTGCCACCGGATCAGGCCGAAAAAAACGACAGGTACTTTCAGGAAATCACGTGGTAATCAGGACCCGGATGCAGTTCGTAATACTTGTTCCAGTAGTCTTTGGAGCTTTTGTAGTATACAGTTTGGTCAATGCCTAAGTCTTCCATCACCTGGTGACTGGTGCCGCTGGCGTACACCGTAAACGGCTTATCCACGTAGTTCCGCGAATTAGCGCCACGGTATTTATAAAACATATTGATGGGCAGGTTGCTGACGTTGCGGGGCTTGGTGCATTCCGGGTCACTGAAAAAGTCAAGGTAACCGTTCACGTACCTGGACAGTATGATGATCTGGTTAATGACCCGGATCTTCTCTTCCTTGTACACGTCCATGCGAAGCTTCACATAGATTTCGCCCGGGTTCTCAATCTCGCCCGGCTGGAACTCAACAAACTGTTTTACATCAGATGCCGCCTGGTTGTAGATCGGGTACACCAGCAGCTTGGCGCCAATGCGGTCATCATAAAGGTCAACCGTCTCGAAGCTGATCTGACTGAGCATGGCCGGCATGAGCGCCTGTGTAGGCGTTGTCCAGGTTAGTTTGCGCAATGGCGAAAGCTTGAACAGCAGCTCCGGAGGCAAAAAGGCGGTCAGCTCCACCTGCTCCGTGCGCAGGTAGAACAAGATCCATTCTTTTAAAAACTCGTTGATCATGCCGCGCCGGGTACCCAGCCAAAGGGAAATCTGGTTTTCCGTTTCCTGTCCGAAACTGTTCAGGTTGTCGCTGGAGGCATAGGGGTATTGCTGGTAGGCCGAATCGTACTGCATACCGTGGTAGGCCAGTAAGCGGAGGTCAAACGCATTTTTATAATAGCCCTGCTCATTGTAGGCCTCGCTGGAGGCGGCTTGCGCAGTGAAGCCGTTACCGAGCATGCGCACGCGCGGGATGCGCCAGGTATTGTTGGTTTCCCGCCTCGGTTCCTGTGTGCTGGACATAAAGGTGGTACCGATAAAACTTTCGAGTTTCTGCGGTTCGGTATTGTCTCCGATGAAGTAGCTGTTCACATAGCTGAAGGCGCTGAATAGGTCATCCTTTTCATCGATCGGCTGCACGAGCTCGTAACCGGTGGCCACATATTGTTTGATGGTATAACCTGGTTCCGTGTAACCGGTTATATCCACGGCTTCAGGCGAAGCGGCAATACGGGGCGAATAGGTAAAGATTGCTTTGCGCTCCTTGCCATCAAAATATATACCCAGCTTAAAAGTGGAGCGCAGTTTCTTGATGAAATCCGCAATCTTGATGCTTGGCAGGTGCCGGGCAGGTGCCAGCTTGCAGCCATCGGTGGCAAAAATGTCGTTCATTCCGATAAAGCCGGTATTGAAGATAACGAGGTTAGCGGTACGAGGATCAAGAAAGAAATCACCGGTGGGCTCAAAGCCCAGGTAAAGGCAAAGTTTTTTAATCACCCAGTGCAGGTAGTAGAACGGCACATAAAAGTGTGTCCGGGCGTTCGCACCATCGTAGGCCATAGGCGCAAAGCCACGGTCAGGCGTGTGATAGTTGAACAGGTCAACACTGGAGTCATAGTCCAGGCTACCCGAATCGGGCGAAGTACCGCCCAGCATCAGGTCATTTTTAAAAGGAAAAAACACGCAGCTGCCTTTTCCCGGATTTTGCGCCCGGTCGTTCAGGGTGTTCAGTACCTCCAGGCGGCTGCTGCCGAGCAGGTCATACACGTGATCCACAAAGCTGCCGGCATTCGTATTAATAAAAATATCGGTCAGCAACTTTTCTTTGATGATCTTGGCGAATTCCGCGTTGTCGATCTTGCAGTAAAAACTATAACCTTCCGGCGTTACGTCAAAGGAAAGTTTGGCCTGCTTCCAGGGCTGGCCGAATATCTCGATAGTAACCATCGACTCACCTCTGGCCGAGCGGTTCTCTACCAGGCACGCATTTTTTAAGAGGTCGTTGTTTTTCTCGCTAAATGGTGCCCGGACAGGGTAGGAGTACGAGCCGTTGAATTCGGCTTCATCGTTAAAGATAGTTGAAATGTATTCAATGGTGATGGCTTCACCGTTTTCCAACTCCAGGTACTGGCCGTCTTTTATTAATTTTATCATTTATGATATAAAACTTATAAGAATATTTTTTAACTTCATTTAATCCCACTTATAAGCTCAAATAGGGCTTTCGTCATAGTATTTTTTGAACCTCACAAAAGCCTGCGGCGAGCGCGGGCTTTTGCATGTTATGTTATCACTATTATTTTTTACAGAAAATAATCTAAACTTAATGTGCCTTAACAGGTTGATTACTACGAGTAGTTTAACAAATGGACATTATGTAAGAGCCGTTCAAGTTTATTTTAGCCGATACAAAACCCGCATAGTCTGCGGGTTTTTTTTGTTTAGCGGTAATGCACAATTTTGATGGCGCTGCCTGTTTGAATTGATGGCAGCGCCACACTTATTCCTTTGAAGCCGATCAGCGGCTCCATCGTTTGCTTCTTATTGGTGGTTATGGTAAGTCCCTTAAAACCCTTCAGCGGCTCAAGGAACTGTGCGGGTTTGGCTACGACGGTTATACTAAACATAGTTGTTAGTTAAGGTTACCCGAATTTGGATCCAAACGGCTGATACCGGTGAAAGGCTGGCATTCTTGTTGAATGATGCGCTGCCGTTACCAAAGCCCATCGTATCAAACAGCGGCTGCGTGTTCCATTCAAAACGAAGGAAACTACCCGGTGCTACAATCGGCGTTACTGTCCAGTCAACATCTGAACCAGGCATCGTATCATTATCAGTCCAGCGCATTTCATATGATAACCGGTCGGGATTGCCGCCGCCATTGGCAGCGCTGCCGGCATAGATATTCGCATCAGGTACGTTGTTATTGGTGGCCGAACCGCCTGGCTGGCTTTTATTAAACCCTAAAAAGCCGTTGTACTGCATCAGCTGAATGGCTGCGGGGTTTAATGAAATACGCATCGGTGCGGAAGTTATAGTGCCGGATGCCTTTCCCTGTGCTAAAACCAAATCTGTACCGCTCATCACTAGGTCGGGGTTCTGTCCATCACTCCGGCTGATCACGGCGTTTGGCTCCAGCCATTGCGGCGCAACCCCGGCCACGAAGGGCACACCGTAACTCGTGCCGCCTATATTGAGCGTTCCGTCACTATTGCCGGCACCTATGTGCGGACTATCAGCTTGCAGGGTAAAATCATATTTAGCCGGGTTATTGAACTTTGGCGGCAGGTTAATGCAATTCAGGAAGTAGCCTGGATAATCAGCTTTGAAATCAGCGAGGGACTTGTAAGTGCCGTTCGTACCGTTTCGCAGCATACCCATAATGTTGTTGTAGTCCACGTTTCCCACGCTGGTCACGGTTTCCATTGCCATCGTTATTGTACAGTTCCCATTGAAGTAGGTAGCTTTGAAGTTGTTTAACCCACCCGGAAAACTGCAATCAAGAAAAATTGAGCTTATTGAGGTCGGCCTGCTGGCAATCGTTGCGCCAATTATCAGGCAATTACTAATGCTTGCACCAACGATGCCAGGCGAAACATTAGGGCAATTTCGGATTATACAGTTATTTATCCCGTTTCTAAATGCAATGGCAGCATAATTTTCAAAGTTGCAGCCGTAGACCGTACAGCCGGGAGAAACGCTCAAAGAAAAAGTGTTAACACCGTTACCGCGAAAGGTTACCTGCCCGTCAGCAACCATTTGTGAACCCTGTGCCATTTTATTACTGGAATTTACCGCTTCTTCATAAACACCGGCACCAATAATAATATATACAGCTGTAGCTGCTGATAAAGCGGCAATAGCAGCCATAACGCCGGAGATAGTTGCTTTGGGTGTATCAGGTGTTAAGCCATCATTGCTGTCACTGCCTGCTTTACTTACGTAATAGGCTAAGAGGCCAGCCGGTACAATTGCTCTGAAAGTATTAGCCATCGATAGTTGTTGTTAAAGTGTAAAAGATATTGTCAAGCCCGGCCCATTCTTTAGAAGTGGGCAGCTCATTGTACACATACTGCACATTTAAAAAGTAATTGCCCATAGCATACACCTGCGTCAATGTACGGTGATAGCCGTTGAGCGTTGGTTCAGTACTTTCGTTAATGGGATTTTCCCACATGGCCGTGTAAGCCAGTTCCTGCGCTTCGGGTTGTTGTGCGTAAAGCGGTAAGTCGGTATCCCAGATGATACCTTTTGCTAATTCGTAAATCATTAGGGTAAAAGTTTGATGTTAACACCTGCAAGGGCCATATTCGGCGCATAAGTAATACGCCAGCGCACCCAGGTACCAGCCGGTATTTTAATATTTTTTGATCCATCAACAGGCAATGGCAAGGTTGGCGTGATGTAACTGGTACCATTATCTATGCTATATTGAAATGAAGAGACATTGAACAGGTTAATTGCGCTGATAATGCCTTGCTCTTCATAAAGTTCCGGCCATTCTTTATTCGGGAAACTATATCCTATAGTATAACTCTTGTTTAATGATTGCTGAACCGCTTGTTTGAAGTCACTGATGGTACTGGCTGCCTGCGTACCGGTATGGTTTGCCCGGTTCTTCGCATCGTCAAATGCTGTTTTCAGCGCCGGGTTATCGGCAGGCTGGCCAGTTACCTGGGCAAAGGTTGAAGACTGAGCGGCCGCACCTTGCAGGTAGAAGGCGGCATTCGGGCCATACACCAACGTATATATGCCGGGCTGCAAATCACCGGCTGATAGGCTTGTGCCGTTATTCTTGTAAATCTGAACCGATGCCAGGCCGTTCAATGTGATCTGCGTGTTAACGGCGTTATTAGCGTTTTGCACACGGACAATAACAGGTTGGCCAACCGTGTAACCGGTTATGGCGGGCGTAAGCGTACCGGAATAGACGTTCGTCGTGGCGTTATAGGTTAACACCACATAGTTACTCAGATCAGTAAGGTTACGGATAGTTCCGGTACCATCAATAAACTGCAGGTTAGTTCCGGTACCGATGGGTACGGTTTTGCCTTTATGCTGCAAACCATTCTGCAAGATCTTGAAGATATCCTGATAACGGCCGTTATCGTTTTTGCGAAATAGCCAGCCGTTACCGTCGTTCAGATCATTGAGCCACTCAAAGATGTAAAGATTGTCTTCTTCATTGGTACCTTGCGCAAACTGATCATGCCGGTCACCGGTGTTTGGGTCAGCTGACCATTTGGGCGTAGTATTGGTACCGTTGTTCAGATATACCTGGCCTCGAATGGTACCACCAGACGAGCTGATCACATCGAACTTTTTGGTAAGTGCACTGTCGCTTAGATCAGAAGGGTGCCAAATGTATTCAACTACTTTATTGTTTTCGAGTATTCCGATTGTTTGGCCTGAGCGCCTCCAGAGCGGCACACCGGCAATGGCCGAGGCTTTGTCGATCCAGGCGATATCGCCACCGCCATAATACCAGTCAATGTTACCGGCTACTGTTCTTTTATATGCGCCAGCGTTTTGTACTGCTGCTGCGTTATCTGCCATTGTTAATTATTCGTAAGGGTAAATACATGATCGTGTGAGCTGTCATAAGTACCGGATTGTGACTTCACATAAAGTTTAAAGCCGAATACCGGGCTACCACCGGCATCATTGACGCTGAAATTGCTATCGAGCAGCTGGTACTCGGTCGTGATATCGTTATTGGTGGTGGTGTCCATCACTTTGGCAACCTTTTTACCTGGTGCGATAATTACCGCCCATCGGGTGAGCGTGATGCCGGTAGCTACGGTAAAGGTGTTAGCGGTACTCCAGGCCGAGTTACCGAGGCGACCTTCGGCTGCGGTTGCCGGGTTAGCGCCGACCGCTGACCAGAAATGTTTATACAGACCGGTAAACGATGCGCTGACCTTATCCGAGATACCGGCCTGCATAGCGCCACCGAAATTATTGCCCTTGCTGTCTTTCGGCTGCGGCCCGGCATTGTAAATCACATCGGCCTTAAAGCTGTTAGCGCCCGGCAGTACCATATAGTTTTGCTTTTGATAGTTAGTTCCGCCAACAATCTGGAAGCCGGATTCATCTGCATTCCAGAAACGGTAGCCGGTGGCCTCACCAACTATCGGCATATCTACGCCGCCCGGCCATGTGGCCTGTATTTTTCCACGGTCGAAATTGAATACCAGGTCAACGGTTAGTACGGTGCCCACTTCAATCTGTGCCGGTTCCTGATGGGATAGCGAAAACTTAGGCAAATTCAAAATCGGGTAATAAACCTTGTAGGCGAAAGCTTTCATGGCCTGTGTGAAGTTGGTGCCCTTGGCCAGCGTTGCACCTTGTGTTACGGCACCGACCTGTATATCAAAGGTGATGTCTTCGGCCAGAACGCCACCGGTATCAATCGCCTGCTGCAACTGGATGAGCAAATCCTGCATTTCTGCAATGGGCATATACCGGTCATCATGGTTATGATTTACATCAGCTTTCTGCTTGAGCTGCAAAATGACTTCCTGAATATCTTCGCGCTCCTGGATACTCATGGCGCTCAGCTGGGAATTGATCAGGGCAATGAAATCATCAACCTGCGTGATGTTGTAGGTTTCCGTTTTGCGGTAATACCGGCTATCGTATTTATCAGCCGGCTCATCATCGGCAGGCGGCCCGCCACCTACTATGATCGGGAAGTACAGCGCTGCCGGTGCATCGTCCTTATCATCGAAGGTGTACATCTGCTCTTTGAACAGAAATCCCATTTCAAAAGTGAGCGCGGTCAGATCATCACCATCCTTGAACTCGCTGATCTCTTTGGATGCCAGGGTAACGGGGTAGGCCCGGCCCTTGCGGATCAGGAACTTGTCGCGGCTCAAAAACAGATCCTTAAACTGTCGGATATCGCGTTTGGTACGATAGCCTGTGGTAATGGTTTCCGTGTTGGTCAGCGAGTTGGAATAATCGACCTGCTCACCGTTCATGAGCTGAAACGCGCCTACACGGGTCACGTTGGCCTGCTGCTTCACCAGTTCATAGGCAGCGCTGGCTTTGCCATACGTTATTTGCGTATCGTAAGTGCCCCAGCTGCTCAGGTACAGGTAATACCGGGTGTAGGGCTTATAGTCGCCATCCAGCCAGTAAGTTTTAATTTCCGATACCGTCGCGCCCTGCTCGTCCACCAGGTAGACTTCATATTTGTACAACTGCTTATCGCCGGCAACCAGGTTCAGGTTATTCTGCGCGTAACCTACCGGAAAGGTCAGCTTGGTGTATTTCGGTACGGCAGGAAAGGCAGCGCCCGGCAGGTTCAGCGTACTATCATCAGTGAAATACATTTTGGTGGCCAGCTGCAGCTGGGCGTAGCCCTGGCTGAAGGTAACCACCGATAGGAATTCCGGCTGCTCCGGGCGAATGTATTTTTCCTGCGGTTCCTGCTTTAAGAAACGGAGTTTGCCCTGGGAAGTGAATGATTCCGGAAAAGCGAACTCTTCCAGCAGCTCGTTGCTGATACCGCCCAACAGGGAATAGAAAGTTTCCGTTTTGTTAAGCTTACGGATCACCTGCGTATCGCCATACACCTCGGCATACTGCAGGTAGTATTTCCGGAGGGAAAGTATGTCACGCTTCGCGATGGCGTTTTTCAAGCTTGGCCGGTCATAGCCATCGGCCAGTAAAGCGCCGGTTAGGTGCAGGCTCAGGTCGATAGCTGCTTCACCTGTTATGCCCGGCTCCAGGTAGGCCTCGGACTTCTTGTCGTAACCGCTACCGGTTGCGTTCTCTACCCATAGCTCATAATACAGCCGGAAGTTTTTATTCAGCACCTCATCAGCGCCGGACTGCATTGTATAAACATAACAGTTATAATCAGACCGGTCGGACTGGAGGTTGAACGCGGTACCGGGCGACTTGGCCGTAAACTTTACGTAACGGGTACCACCGCCCACCGTATCTGTGGTAATATCAAAATCGCGGTTCAGGTAAAAGTTAGCGTTGAGGTCCTTAGCGGCCTGGATGATCAGCGCGTCATGGTTTTCGTTGCCTGATATCTTGGTGATCTGGTAACCGCTGTCATCCGGAACGGTAGTGACGCGCATCGGCAGCTTCTGATTGCCGTAGGTAAGCGTAAAGGGAATATCCTGATCATCGGTGATGTTCAGGTATAAATAAGCGAGGCAAACAGCGCCATTATAGGAGCGCTGGGCATCGCTTTTAAAGCGAAATATGTTTGGATTGCGGGAAAAGGAAATTTCCTTGGGCGTGCTGATTAACCGTATTGCCATAGCACGAAATTGCAGCGATAGCCGCAACAAAAAAACGACAGCGATTTATGCGCTCCAGCGCTCCGGTTTTACCCAGTGTTCAAAGTAATCCTGCAGGTTGAACATACAGATGTAGCCGTAACGGTCATCCGCAATGGGGCCGACCGGCGCCATATGGAAACTGTCGAGATCAACCATGCAAAGCTTCGTCATCCGGTCGGCAATGACCTGGCTAATAAAATCATTTGCGATTTCTTCGCACTGGCTTTGTCCTTGGATTACTTCCTTTGGTGATGACCGGCTAACTTTTTTCAATACCAGGAATACGATGGTTTTACCCCAGATAAAGCTTTCCTGCTTCACCGGCAGCATGGTTTTCTCGTAAGGCAGCAGCACCATCACCAGTTCACGCTCGCAGGCCTTGATGAGGTTCTCGGCGCTGTCTTCTTCGGTGTTAGCAGCGGTAAAACAGGATTGACTGTCATCATCCGGAACGTGCTGCAGCTCGTGATGGCGGATAGCGTAATTTTCGAAATAGGTAAAAATTTCAAACAGCGTCATATGTCGTATTGGGATTTGAGCTGGTCCATTTTGTCTTTGTTGCGGTCCAGCGAAAATAGAATGTAGGTCAGCCAGTCATCTTCCAGTTTCTCCGGGCCTCCGAATTTGGGATCACCGCGCAGATCATCGTACACATCCAGCCAGCTGCCGTTCGCCTCGCCACCATCAGCCGGCTGCTTTAGCTTTTCGTAAGGCGCGAACAGCTGATACCGGCAGGAGCAGAACCAGACATAAATGCCCTGGAGCGTTGGTGCGTCCAACTTTTCCAGCATGGCCATGCGGCTATCTACCAGCTGCTCGTTAAATTTTTCGCGCCGGTCGCCGCGGTAAGTGGCATGACCGGGCTTATACTCGTTACCTTCACCTGCAGGCCGGTACAAACAGGCGGCTAAACCGCGCATACTTTCGAGGGTTTCATCTTCCGGTACGTTTTGCGCATAGGTATTTGCCGTACACCATTCTGCAAAACGCAGGTTTTCCATACCATCAGCAGGGCCGATCAGCACCTGTTTACCAATCTTGATTTCCGGTTGATGGTTAACCGTCAGATCAAGCTGATTGAACACCCACTCGACCAGTTTCACCAGCTCGTACATTTCCTCCGGAAGCAGCTGCTCGATCACGCGCCAGTGATGCCAGGTCAAAAGCACGAACGCCCGGACAAACTTATCATGTTCGGACATTTTTTTATCCGTGGCCATGTACAGGCTCGCTAAATGCGGATAATCGGCTGCCGGCACTTCGTTCCAGCTTTCAGGCAGGTGGATGTCGGCAATCTCCAGCTTACCGTTGATCTCTAATTTGATAACCAGGTTCTTCATTTCCTCAAATGTAGAAAAAGGAGTCTGCCGATTATTAGACAGCTAATAACGGCTACGATCCATAGGAAACCGCTGTTCGGCTTCGTATCTGTGGTGGTATTAATTGCTGTTTTCTTCAGTTCCGTTTTGGCTTCCTTGCTACCGGTGACGGTCAGGCCTTTTTTCTCCAGTACGGTTTTATCGACCTTCAGATGCTGCTCAGTGGCTTTGGCCGTCGCTTTTGCCCGGAGCGTTTTGGTGGCCGGGTTGTAATCCAGCTCCAGGCGCACACGGCCGGAATCAACCACTACCGAAAAGGGGCGGTATTGGTCCATTTGCATGAGCCGCTCTACCACCTGCTCGGGCTGGTGCAGCACACTGTCGGCCATTTCGCGCGTAAGTGTGTAACCGGTATCCACCAGGTGAAACGCGGACCGGGTTTCACTTATGGAATCTGTTTTTACTTTCTCCTTTGTTTTGACCTTGTTCCTGAACAGGCTGCAGCTGGAAAGTACAACAATCAATATCAACGCTATTCTGAACTGCATAGTTATCGGGTTTTATGGGTGATAGCTTTTCCCAATGAATCAGCGCTACGGTTCAAACGATCGGCAGCGCTGGCCAGCTCGGCAACGGAGTTGCGGAAAATGGCATCCTGCGTTGATTCCTTGTGTTTACGGGTAGTACCTGAGCCGCTTGCTGCAACAAGCAGCAAAGCGGCAATACAAAACTTCTTCATGGTTGGGTTCCTTTCTGTTGAATGGTAGTGGCCACGGAGTCCACTTTGGTTGCGACCTGGTTAAGGTGGTCTACGGGCGGCTTCAGGTAATTGATCAGCTTGTCGTACAGCTCGCGTTGCAGCGACTGCTTTTCATCCTCCAGTTCAAATACCTTTCTTAATAAGTAGATGTTGGAAATGATCAGCATACCCAAAATGGCGGTAATCAACCCGGAACGCATCCTTGCGGTCACGAAACCGAAGGTGGCCAGCTCTTTTTCATTGGGTGATGCTGCCATAATTAAACTTCGATGTAGCCTAAAATGGTTCCGGCCTTCCGTGTTCTGCGGCAAACCTTGATCCCTTCGCGGCTGCCGTCATCGTTGGTGTTACCTTCGATGGTGTGGATGATGTTACCTTCCACGCGCTCCACAAAACCGGTATGGCCGGTGCCTTTGCCGAAATCCATGATAAAGATGGAACCCGGTGCGGGCGTTTTCGTGCGTTTACATAAGGTTCCGTTCCACTGCTTCAGCACGCCACCGGTTTTTAAAAGCGGATTGCGTACACCCAGCTGCGTGCCGGCAGTGTTCACGCACCAAACCACGAAGGCCATGCACCAGGGGTTACCTTTGTTCAGGCCTACGGCTTTCAGGTATTTTTCAACCTCCGGCCCGTCATTGTTACCGGTTTTCTCATGGACACCCAATTGGGTTAAAGCAACTGCAATAGTTGCCATACTTAATTTACTCATACTGCTACAAATGATTTGTCTTGACTATTTTGGATTTTGAATAGGGGCGAGTCGGTATCCGGCGCCTGGAAGTCCGGATATTCAGTTGGGTTGCGTGCCAGCTCGTCGGCCAGCTCCTTCAGGTACTTGGAGCCCTGCTCCCGTAATTGCTGGGCTACTTCGCGGAGCTTGTCGAGTGGCGCGGCCTGTTTTTGCTGACTGTTACTGTTATCCTGGATGGCGTTGACGGTGACGCCGAAGTCACTCACGTCAACTGCTTTTTCTATCACGGCGTAGGAAATGGTCAGGAGCGCCAGCGCTGGCCGGATATATTCATCCAGCAACACCTGGTAGTTTTCGTCCACGTTACCGGTAAGCAGCTGCGCTTTGATCTTCCGGAACAGGTCAACGCCAAGTGCCGGCTTCAGGTCAAAGCGCTCCACGCGCTGCAGGATATACAGCACAGACAGGAAAGTGTACCTGGAATTACGGATGTTGAAATACTGCGAAAACTCGACGCCGGAGCTGATAAAGTACTTCTTGTAAGTTTGGTAGGCGGTGCTGCCGTACCATTCCGGGTAAGCTTCCGGCTTACTTTCCATCAGGGCGAGCAGGTCATCCAGCGCATCAAAGCCGGCACGTACATAGCTATCCTTTAAAGCAATCTCCTGGTACTGGAAAGCCGACTTGATCTTTTCCGTTTCGTTCCTGCGGGCGCCATTTTCATCAATAGTTAGCGCGGTACGTGTTACGGCCATCGACATAGCCAGATTGGCCAGCGCTTCCTGCGTAATATCAGCCAGCGCCTGCAGGTCTTCCGTCATTTGCGACGGGTCAGCAATTGCAGCTGCAAGCCGGGCGTATTGCGCACCGCCTAAAACGGCCAGGAGGTACCGGCGTTCTGCTGTACGGATAGAAGGAGAGAAGTAACTGAATTTCGCGGTCGGGTTAATCTCGATGTATTTGGCGAGGTCAGCGGTATTACGGATGATCTTCATTAGCTTACGGTTTTAGATGTTCCTTTGCCCTGATCCAGTGTGGTGAGTACCTGGTCGATGGTGCGCAGCTCGATATCCGGGTCGTACCCGTTGTATTCGCGCACGAATGGCCACCAGCTGTAAATGGTGTCCCGTTCACCCTGGGAAGAAGCGATCAGCGTTAGCCAGGCTTCGCGGATATTGGAGCCGCCATTGTTACCCATGCCGCCGCTCGGAGAGTCCAGGCCGAAGATGGCCGGGTTGATGCCGATGGCAAAAAGGATCTGGGCAGCAGCAGCCGTATCAACGCCTGTCCAGGAATCGTACTTCATTTTGTCATCCAGCGGAACGATCTCCCAGCCGGTCTCCTTGCCGGTTATGCGGTCAACGGTATAATGGCTGATGAATGCTTTCATCTGGTTATCCTGACCGCTAAGGAAATCGTTGATTTCTTGCAGCTTATCTCCTACGATCTTATCCCGTTCTTTATCTGAAAGCTTTTTAAAATTCGGATACAAAGTTTCCCAGTAGCTCAGCGGAATACGGATGTGATATTTGATGGACATCACATTTTTGATCATCGATTTTACGATGGCCGGTATGCTGTTGGAGTTCGCGAGGGTACCGTTTTTGCGTAATGCCTCCTGTATGGTTACCGCATAGTAATCGTTCAGGATATCATAGCTCTGGATGGGGTAAACGTATTTGTACTGGTTGTCGTAGCGGATGCGGTCAACCTCCAGCGCATACAGGTAGCTGTCAATGGCCGCCAGCTCTTCATATTGCCCTTCGCTCGGATTCGGCCAGTTGGCGGAACGGAAAACCTTATCAATGCGGCCTTTTTGTTCATCGAAAGGCGCAAAGCGGAATTTGGAGGCCTTGTCATGTACCACCATTGAGATCTTGCTGCGGTCCGGATTAAGCAGGAATATCGGGAAGATCATGCTGAGCCACACGAAATCGGTAATCGCCCGGCTACGGAAAGCGTTGATGTTACTACGTGTTAAAAACTGGTTGATTTCCGGATCACTGACAATCTCGACCACTTCCTTCTGGGCACCATCATCAAAGCCTTTGACCTTGCAAGCTACGACACGTTTGCCATAAAGCATGTCACCTTTGAGCTTCAGGCCTCGGGATGCGATACCGTTCAAACGGAAATCAGCAGCAGCTTCTACCGGGTAGTTGTTTGTCGGGCCCCACGGCACCCAACGGGTCGCCGCTCTGGCTTCAACCACATTGGGCGCCACATGGCCTGCAGGTTGTTTCGGCTGATCAGCTGGCGCACCGAAGCTGGAGGCGCTCATCACGAGCGGACTGCCTTTGATATAACCAGATACCGGCAGGCCTTCGTTATTGTATTTAATTAGGGTACTCATGGGGTTACTTGCATGTTATTGATCTCGTAGATCAGGCGCAGGTGTACCGGTGTCACCTTGCCGGTCGCATCTTTAAAGCCGCGCATCTCGTGGTCCTTGCAATGGAAGGGCAGGCCACACTTTTGCACGTTCTCCAGCTTTACCCATTCACCACCGGTTTTTTTGGTGCGGTTACACTTGAGGTAGACGAGCGAGCCGATCACAGCGCCGCCCTTATGGTCTGCAGCATCGATCAGTTTGAGCAGGTCACTATAAAAGATGGTTGTCATTTACTGCGAAATTGCAGCAGGAGAGAGTGGATAAAAACGACAGGCAATTCAGGTGTTTTTACCGTTGTGTAAATACAACGTTTATACTATATTTGAATATGGATGGACTAACCACGAAGGAAGCTTTCAAAAAGTTAATTGACGAAAGAGGCTTCCATAAAAAGATACCAGGCTTATCCGAGTCGACCGGCCGTTCTTTAAGAAAATACTTTAATGACGGAAAAATTACTATTGATCGGATGGAAGAAATACTTCTAAAAGCTGGGTTTAATGTGATACAGGAAAAACTTTGGGGTAATTAATAAAAGCAATAATTATAGTACATATGAGTAGTTTAAAATATAATCTCACTTCGCTACAAGAAAAAGCGAAGGAAAGAACAGTCAAAACTCAAAGTATTGAGTATGATCTTGAAACATTGGTCAAAAAGATTGAAAAAAATATAATAAAGCTTGATCCTGAATATCAAAGAAGGCATCGGTGGGATGATAAGACCTCTTCTAGACTAATTGAAAGTTTAATATTAAATATACCAATACCTACGATATATATATCGCAAGATATCGATGTCGATGCAGAAACACATGATGAGGAATACAGGTATTCAGTTATTGACGGACAGCAAAGGCTGACTTCAATTTACAACTTCTTAAAGGACAAATATCCTTTAGCAGGTTTAGACACACTGGAGGAGTTGAATGGTTGTTTTCATCGAGATCTTCCACCGTTTTTAATTAGAAGACTCGAAGAAAGAACAGTCAAGTGCTTGCGTATTGACTCAACTTTGGATGCGCAGGTAAAAATTGACATTTTCGAACGCTTGAATTCAGGATCTATCAAGTTAGAAGCGCAAGAGTTAAGAAACGCTGTTTACGGTGGAAAATTCAATACTTTATGTAAGAAGTTGAGTACCAATTCTAATTATCGGACATTATTACAAATCGATAACGATCTTCCTGAAAAAAGTAATAGGGTAAGAAAGATGGAGGATGTAGAGATAGTGTTGAGGTTCTTTAGTTTGATTGATGGCAAGTATGCGAATTATAAGAAAACAAAGGATAAAGGCTTTATAGACTTTCTTTCAGATACCATGGAAGCCTATGAAGATGTAGGCTCCTTGCAATTGGAAATAATGGAATTTGAGTTCAATCAATCGATGGCAATAATACTAAGAGACTTTGGTCCTAATGCGTTTGCGAAATATAAACTCCTAGAAACTGGTGATTTGAAATTGCAATCGACATTTAATGTTGCAGTATTTGATTCACTCGCAATCAGTTGCCACGATTTGATATTTCATGAAAATATTGATCACTTTTATGACAAAGCTTTAGCTTTTCAAGATCTTTTCAGAAATGCAGATTTTTATGAATCAATATCCGGCAGTTACCTTGATACCAGTAAACTCAAGTATAGGATTGAACAAGCAAAAGTAGTATTGCAATGACCCAATCTTACCTAAACCTTCGGTTTGAGCAAATAGATAAACGATTCAACGAAATCCAAGTATTATTAGATTTTGCAGTAAAAAGTCGCCATGATTCTGATCTGTATCAAGCTCTATGCCGGTCAGCTCATGTTCTTCTTGTAAGTCACTTTGAAGGTCTTTATAAGGAGATAGTTAAAGATGTGATTGACGATATTAATCGAAATATAAACTTTCATCAAGTAAAAAGAAATATTTTTAATACACATTGTAACTACTTTTTGAATGGGACGGAGTTAAACCTTAACAGCAAAGAGGCAAATAATATTAGAATAAAATTATACGAAGCATTCAAGGACTATCCGTCAAAACTTAAAGCTGAACCTTTTCTATGGGTTGATAATAAAAACCCTGCTCCTAACATAATCGAAACTTTATTGGGTAAATTCGGTACAAAAAACTTTTTTAAATCTCTAGAGGGCTCTGACTTAGATTTAGTTTTTGAAAATCAAAAAACGATGATAAGGAGGCTTCGGGACAGATTAAAAAACTATGTAAATCGTGGGACTTATAGTTACCCTTATACCGTAGATACTAGTTTCTATCATCCGACAGATAAGATAACCGACAAAAAAAGTAATACACTTTGGGAAGATTTCCTAAATAATTTTTTACTTGAACGTCATAATATTATTCATGGAAATACTTTAAGCAATCCAAACGATAATGAATCACTTCAAAAGTCAAAGATAAAAATGGAGATATTAATCTATGCCTTTATTATCAACCTTTGTTCTTCAGCTAGTCCTATGTTCTTTTTAGCAGAGGCCCAGTAGTGTTGAGCCGTTTTTCTTTTGTTACTTTTCTTTCGGGCGCTTGACGAAAAAGAAAAGTAAAGCGGCCATGCGAAGGCCACTCACTTGATTAAGCGGTGGCTGCGCTGGTGCGTTTTCAGGGGTTTTGTTTAATCCCTAAACCATTCTCAAAAGCACCCCTTCAAAATTCAGTATAAAGGGATATTATTAACTATTGTATGCTATCGGTGAAATCAGCTAATTCACGTTTAAACTTCTTTGGGTCGCTGGCTGATAATTGCTCGGCATAACCTTCCCAAAATATTTGATTGGTGAGTTCTATAAATAGGGTTATAATTGCGTCCATTTTGTAATGATTGGAATAAGTTTCATTCATGCAAGCCCGGCAAGGTGGCAGCCTTAACCGGGCTTTTTTACTTAAAGGTTGATTACAATTTCTGCTTCTACCTCCGTGATTTTTGCAAGCGTCTTTTCCTTTAAGAAATCAACAATCTCCGCTATTAACACGGGGTTTTTCGTTGCAAACTCTTTTCGGTTCTCGTCTTTGATAGTCAGGATGCACCCGGTAAAGTAATTACTATTAGTATCTTCTAAATCATCTTCGCGCTCATAATTAATAACGAAGTTGTCCAACTTTAAAAGAGTGTTGGCTAATAGGTTTCGCTTCTCTTTCTTGCGATGCAGTTCCTCAACAATTTTAATTGTCTCGTCCAGATTCAAAGCTGGCTTTACATCAATCTTTTTTTTCTTAGGTGTTTCAAGTGCCTTAACTACTGCCTGCACAGGTTTAGATTCTTGCTTAGCGCCTTCATTGCCTTGCAATGAGCTGTTTTCGTTGTTTTGGAAATCCATTTTGTAACTGTTTTTGTTTCTTTCAATACTTAAAAATAATAAAAACGTTGTATATATACAACGTTTTTAGATGTTTATATGCACTTTTTTTTAATAAAATATGTTCCAAAAAATAACCGTGCAAACTTTGGAACGCTTTGGAAAACAGCAGTTTAATGCATAATCGTTTTTCAAAATGTTCCAAATATGTCTCTTGAGACCCCGCCGTGCCCTGTCAAAAAAGGGCATTTGCCGTTTTTCGGGGCGCCGGAATATGACAGCGACGGGGCCGGAGGGGGCGCCTGACGAGGCAAAGCCGACGCAGGCAAGGCGATCTCCGCGCGGAGGGGTTGGGCGATAGGTATAGAGCAGGGTCGCTTATAGGGGCTTAAAACGCTTCTAATGGGTTGCAGGTGTGCCCCTCATGCTAAGGTGGTGCCCTTGCAAATGAAAATGCCCCTTCGTGAAAAGAGGCAATTGCTTATTTGGATTTGAGTAAATGGCTGGGTAGCCAGAGGCCGGAGCTGGAGAGATTGTGTGCGTATTTGAAGTAAGCCAGCATGTCACCGGCATCGGAGAAGTGGGTGGTGTAGCGCTGATCGAGGTGCGGGTTCTTCTCGTCCGTCTTCACCTTTTCGATACCCTTCAGGCCATCCTTAGCGGCGGCGTTGTTGATGGATTCGATCAGGTACTTCGCATTGTTCTTGTTCCATGCAAAGTGTGGCAGCGATGGATCATTGTTACGCAGTGCGATGTTCCAAAAGTTGTACTTATCCACGTGCGTTGGTGCTGCACCATAGTACTCCTCATACACCGTCCATCCCCGCTTATCCAGTGTCTCCACCACGATCTCGGCATAAGTCTTCGGGGTACGGCCATCACGGCCAACAGCGGTCTGATCATACCAGTAGGTAACCGTCTTATCCACGTGGAATTCATAGTAATCACACCACTGATTAACCAGGTCTTCCGTAAGCTTTGGGCTTTCGACCGAAAAGGCAGAAATAAATCTGAAGATGTTCATTGTTTCCTGCCCGGTCACGATACAATTGAACTTACCGTAGTCCAGCGCGATGTCCAGTGGTGCATTCGGGTACCAGTCTTTATCCTGCCTGCAATCGAGGTTATTGAAGGTGTTGACGTTGTAGGTACCGTCATTATCCAACAGGCCTGCCAGGTAATCATTGTTGTAGGCCGTATAGGTATGCATCTGTTCGTTGAACAGCGGATAGAAACCACCACCCAAAGCTTTAGGCCGTATGTTGTTGATCTCGATATCGTACTCATACTTGGTCATGATCCGCTTCTGGTCCTCGAACCAGCCTGCCGGCAGATTAGCCTTGTTTATATGGGAGCTGGCACGGACGTAGAACACTTTCTCCGGGCTGACCTGCGCTTCTTCCTGGTACTTGTACATGAACTTGCCCAGCTGTGTGCGCGGGATGGATGAGGTGTAGGTTTGGTTCCGGTACCGGCGACATTTTTCAAACCGATGCTTCTGGCCTCGGATGGTGGCCAGCGTTTCCGCCTGGAACTGTACCGGGTCGAGCAGGGCAAACTCATCGGCAATACCGGAGCAGGTGTTCAAACCGCGGGAGTTGGTATCCTGGCTCAATAGCAGGTAAACGGAGCCATTGTAAAAGGGAATAGCCCGGCCATAATCCAGCGGCGGCTCGAAAGCTTCTTTCCATCTCAGCTTCTTATCCGGCTTGCAGCACACCTTGTAATGGATGTCTTTTTCGTACCCCAACGTGCGCAGGGATTCGATAGTTGACGGCAGGGTACGGGTTAATATTTGTTGGAAGGTGGCACCTTGTAAGAAGTTGGTAGACTGTGGCATATCATGCACCACATCTACAATCTCATCAGCCAAAACGGTAGACTTTCCAACACCACGGCCTCCCTCTACAACTTTAACAGGTTGCTTCGCAGTCCGTACTAGGTACTGCATCAGGTTTCGGGTAATTTTCTTTCTTGGCAGGCTGGCTCTATTCTTCATCATGTACTATTTGTGCGTCTTCAGCCATTGCGTTCATGAGGTTGCCGGTGATCGCATCCAGATCAATATTGCCATGCGCGGCCAGCTGCTTCACCGCATTTTGAGCCGTATCATCCAGGTTCATTTCGATGATGTGCTGTTCAATCATCTCGGCATTGAACGGCTGCTCTACGTCCTTACCGGCAATAGCATGCAGCTCTTTGGCTGCTTTGGTCATGCTGTCCGGATTGTTCTGGCGCCAGGCCATGCCGATGGCATCTTTCAGTACCTCGGAGCAGTAATGCGTAATAGCCTCGGCTTTAGTTTTGGAAATGAAGCCGAATACATCCTGCGCGTCATTTACGTAGCGCCTGGCTGTAGATTTGCTGATCGGCTCCTCCAGTTCAACGGAAAGTTTAACCAGGATCTTAATTACGTCAGGCGTGGAGTTGTAGGAGCGGATAAGATCATACGCCCGCATGTAGTATTTCAGCAGTGATTTCTGCTTTGTTGTAAGCGCGTCCATATCCTCATCTTCCGTGCGTAGATAAGCGATGATCGCGTCTTTGTTGGTGTCTTTTTCAATCAGGTTCATGATTTGGAATCATTTAAAAAGGTTTGTTCCGCCAGCTTAGCTTCAATGGCCTGTGCCGGTGAGGAGAGCTGATCGGATAGGGAAGTGATGTTGCGGTGGTACTGGGCCTTGCGCCTGATGCGCCCCTTTAAGAATGCAATGCCGGCTTCATGATCATCATCGCCTAATACCGTAGGATCGGACAGGCCAATCACCAGGGCAATTTCTCTTTTGGACATATACAGGTAGGCGAAATTCTCAATCTCGGCCAGCTGCTCAGCCGACAGGTTAGGCTGCTCCATTGGTTACCTCCTTTATCCAGCGCTGGTTAGCCAGGGCAATGTTTTTATCCCAGATGATCACGCCCACCTCTTTACGCGGGTTCTTGGTGTAGTTGGCCGACCCGATCAGCGTAATGTGGTGGCTCCCGTTGGTAATGACGGTTGCCTTGGCATGGCAATGGGCAAACTTGAGATTGGTAAACGTAGCCGCTGCACGGTGATATATTGCCGGCTTTTTATTGCGCAGGCCCACGTCAATTACCGCATGCAGCTCGGTAATGAGTCCGGAGGCCTGCCACGACAAAAACTTAGTTATCGCAATTTCACTGATTGCCCAGGTGGTGAAGCAGACCTCGGCAGGCCCGGTGAGTTGCAGGATATACTCAAGTAAATAATAGTTGCTCCATGCCCCATCGGTTTTAAAGCAGACGGACTGGCCGGGCTGCAGCTCGCCAATGGTGGCGCGGATCGCCTCCAGATCAGGGCCTCTCTCAAATACCGGCTCAGTAGAAAAGGCAATTGCCTCTGCTTCCTTTTTCGGTTGCAGCTGCTCGGCCTTTTGCGGTGTGATTAGATCGGCTGTGGAAAATAAAGCCTTCACGGTTTACCCCCTTTCCGAAAGATGGTCATTTCGTTGGTAGCCGGGTCAATGTAGACGATTTGTTCTTCAGCTATCGGGACTTGCATGTATTCCCGTTCATAATCGAGCTGGCTTTTCATTCGCTTATAATCATTGAACCAGCTTGCCGGTATTTTAACCGGGCGTGAATTTCGCTTAGACATGGGCTAACCTTTCTTTTACTAATTTGAGTTTGATGGTGTTTTCCTGGAGGCGCATGAAAGTCTTATCGTACTTCGTGGTACCGGATTTAAGCGCGGTCAGCTTTTTTTTATCCTTGGTGATGTAGGTAGGCAGGTTCTTATTGAGTGCAATCAGTTCCGTGACCGATAGATCGCTTACTTGCTTTTCTTGCTCTTCCTTGATGTCATCCTTAATCTTACCGGTAACGTGATACTCTTTGATCTCCTTCCAGTTCTCGTTGATCTGTGACCGGTCATCGAGCTGAGCTAGGGCAAGCTCCAACCGAGCGGCAGGCGTGGGGGCGCTGCGCACCTGCAGGTACAAAAAGTCGGCACGGGTTTTTAGACGGCTGTTTTGGGTGTACAGTTGCTTTATGGGTTCGGGTGATCTGGAAAATTCGGAATCAGCCAGGGCATGGCGCTGAGGAGGTACCGGTATGGTTTCCAGTGCCGGGATAAATACGGCTGCTGCTCTGGCCTCCGGTTGTTCAACCGGTTCAGGCTGCAGCTTATGGTTAAGCTGTTCGAGCGCCTCGGTGAGGCGGTTGAGGTGATATTCAGAATCACCGTGCTGGAGTACGGTTTTAAGTAGGGGATTGTCCCCATGTTGGTTGTAGAGCGCCAGGCCAATTGTATAATTTTTGACCGGGGCGGCTAACCATTGGGTAATAGTTGCAATTGCCATAGGTCAAAAATGACGCATGGCAATTGCTAGAAAAACGACACTAAATTTGCCGTTCCTGAATGCACCAAATGATGCACTGATGTGTAACAGAATCTATCCATTCGTATTTGAGGTAAGTTAATACCTGGTACACATCTTCAGTCGTGTATTTGTCGGATGCATATAGTGATTGTAGGCGCGTAAATATCTGTGCGGTTGTATAAAGTAGCTCCGTTTCAGTGCTTACCGGCTTTTGGTAGAATTTCTCGAAAATGTTTATCAGTTTGATTTGCTCCGGGGTGAGTGACTCTTCCATTGTATAATTAAGCAAGGGATTGCTCACATCACAGTTTTACCCGCGCTGGTTGGCAGTATTCAATATATTTCCGCCAGCCCCTTGCCATGAGTTGAGTCATAGCTGAGCCAGCGCGGGTAAGGTAAAAAAGGATGTGAGCGATGCGAAGGTCCTAAAAGTTTTTGGAATTCAAAAACTATTCAATCAAATGTTCCTCCGGGAAAGGAGAGGCAGATTCTCTTAAATAATTAAGACGTTTGCATCGAAGATACCCAATATAGAAAATCTCAAAAGGATTCACTCTGGTCTTTTTGTAAGGTGGTGCGCCACCATAGGCATCTTCGAAGTGAAACTTCAAAATTTCACTGTTCATTTTTGGTCGGTCAATGAAATATTTGAGTTCGAGGCTCCGTCCATTAAGCGATTCATATGGAAAATTCTGTTGCTCTAAGGTGACGCCTCGGGTGTCTGAAATTCGAGATTCTTCTACGACGAAAGGTAGAGAGATTGACAAAATATACCTTTCAGTAAATTCTTCTTGTCCTCTAGATTGGTAATAGTCGATAGTTCTCCGATGGTCAAATCTTTCTTGAATGACTTTTAAAGCACTCTCTAAAAGAATCAGGCTGCCGAATAGCTGTTTTAATAAGTATATTAAGACCAGAAATTCATAGTCACCAGCATGATGGAGTTTTCGTTCCGCAACTGTGAATGTGTAGTTCGGTAAACCATAAAACAAGAGATGGTTAAAGCTTCGGACTTTTATGAGGCCAAGATCAATTAAATTAACAATAAAAAATTCAAAAGCTAGATAAAATTCAGACCTTGATGCAAGCGCATATTCTTTATGATATGGCCTTGGCATACCTCTGTACTTTTCTTTCACAAAACCGTATAGGAGGTTCTGAAGAAACAATTTGTTATCAAAGTGATAGATCTCTGTTGAGTAAAATTTATCTATATAGCCTGAAAATTCAACGTTTTGTCCATAGCGATTATGGAAAATGTTATGTATATTATTGATGTCGCATACAAAAACAACCTTATCTAAGCCAAATTTATTTTGGCTATAGTCGTTATTGTAGTGCGAGGAGAAAATGTTAAAAAGACGGAAGAGATGCTCAGGATCTAGTCTATCTAAATCATCCACCACGAGTACAAATTGCTTAGTTGGATGTTGCTCTTTTAATTCAGCGACAAATTTATTTATTAAGATTGTGAACTCATCACGTTCATAGATAGATCCTTGGTTGTTTTGAAACGATTTTAGATACTCTTTGAACTTGGATGCGTCTGTATCGTTGATTTCCTTCTTAAACTTTAAAAAGTCATCACCGGTTGCTTCGAGTGTTTCAAAAAAGTCTACTAGATTTTCTCCGTTTGGTACTATTGCTTTTAAGGCGGCCTTAGCAATTCTAAGGTAGTCCAACTTCGATGTTGCAAAACTTTTTATGACCCATAATGCTGAGAAATCATTCCTCCGCAAATCAAGCTCATTGCCCCATTGCTCCAAAATTTGTGTTATAATATCGAATTTGATTAGCTCGAATATGTCTTCATTTGTGGCGACTGAATAATTTACTGGATTCAATTTAAGTACCAGAAAGGTGTTAGATTGGTGGTTAAAAAATTCGTCAAGGAAAGTTGACTTTCCACTGCCAAAAGGGGCCGAAAATAGAATGCGATTATTTAAAGGATTCTTAAGGTGGTTGTAGAAGCTAATTATGATTGAATTATTATCAATCCATGGACTATTTTCCATATATAAATTGTGTGCTTAGGAAGTTAGATATAATTTATCGAATAGGATGGCTTTAGGAAGAAGCATGCTGTTTGCGTTTATTTTTTACAAACGCCACAAGTACCGCCATTCTTGGTGCAGTTCTTACAGTATTTACAATTTTTACAGGCTTTGCAGCTTTTAGTACCGCTACAGGTAGCAAACATGAGCTTACTAGCTGGCCGCTCCGGGCCATGCGAAATAAAGGTGGTAGCAGCCAAGGCCACCATTGCGATAAGGGCTTTCATTATAAGTTGAATTGTTTTGGAGATGAAAGATAGAAAGTATTTTTCTTAGAACAAAAGGCCAAGTTTGTTATACTGAATGGTCTAATATCATTATTTTTAAGCATGAATAGAATACTGAATTTTATTAAAGATCATACTTCGCTCTTGCTGGCAATATTTTCTGCTTACGTATATATCGGTACGTATGAGTATGAAGCCGCTTATCTAAAGACGCTCGATGTGCCAACGGAATTTATAAAGATTGATTTGAACACGGTCATTACAGATAGTTCAAGAACGTTGGGTGTTTTGGTGATTTCAATTTTTCTATTCAAATATATTCGAATTGCGCTTAGAAGGTGGACGAAAATATCTCCAGTAACCAATTATCTTACTTATTTGATTGCAGCTTTTTGGGTAGTTGCAGCGCTGTCGTACACAACCTTTCCAGTACCCAACTTTATTGCAAGAATAATTACCTACGCAGTTATTGTGCTCACGATAGTTATCTTGATCGTTTTAATTGTTGTAAAAAAGAAAAGCAAAAGGCTGAATATCCGAACAATTGAAAACAACAATATTAAAGACGATGGTCAAGTTGTGGAAGAATTAGGCTCTGGGGGACTTGAAAACCAACAAACAGGTGAACGTGACAAAAATGTACAAGCAGAAGCCCCAAAAGACACTAATTCACGTCTCACAATAGACGATTATTTATTCCTTGGATTCGTATTTATTTTACCTGTTGTATTTTGCATTGTATTAGGTGATGGAGAAGCTGCAAAAAAGACGACCTTTCCAGTTTTTAAAGATTCTGTGAAATATGCTTTAATAAGGGTTTATGGAGATTTTATGATCTGTAAGAGAGTCGATACCGTGAACCATACGTTAGATTCGACACTAGCCATTTATAAATTCTCGTTAACAAAACCCGTAATCTTGAAGGAGGAAAAGCTTGAATATTTTGAGAATAAATTCAAGATCGAAAACATAATTAAAAAGGTTGACACAGCAAAAGTGAAACGCAAAGTGCTTCCGAAACCCAAAACTCGTGTCGATTCTGTTAAACAAAAATCCCCGGCCTTGCGCCAGGGATTTATTTCAACTTAAACCTTATCACAAGTTTTTTAGAATTATACAGCTAAGATACGAATTATGCTGCGGTTGTCTTGCTTTTAATGGGGGCAGGTTTAGCCACCAAGTAAGGGGTCTTTTTAGCAATCTTGCCGGCAGTCTTGAGATCAACCTTGCTCAGGTCAACCACGCCGATACCCGGCAGATCATAGGTGCCAACGCTCAGTATCTTCAGGTCATATTTATCAGCAACCGCTTTAGGCAGTTGCTGATCGGGTGTGTTAGCCATGTTAAACAGTTAAGGTAAAACCATCAGTTAAGCACCAGCCGCTGGCGGCGGCTCTACCGGTATAGCACCCAAATAAGTTGGTGATGGAATGCTGCCATAAGCTTTGAACCCGTGCTTCTGGCTGTTACCGTCTGCTACTTTCTCGCCGTTTTGGATCTCGTGCATTTCAACATAAGCCGGGCATTCTTTGTTGCCAATTACCTTAAGCGTACCTTTCAGTTCACGAGCAATGATGATTACAGGTTTGTTGCCAATGTAAACGATGTGCCCTTTCAAGTCGTCTTCATTATCCGGATTGGAAAAGGTAGCGCCTTGCTCGTATCCTGCCGAGCCGATCGGGCCGACACGGGTTGACTTAACCTGACCACCTTCCAATAAACAAGGGAAAGTGTGAAAGAATTTTCCGGGCTGCATCACGAATAGATCGTCAGCTGCAATGGTAACGAGATCGGCAAAGCTTTCGGCAGTAAGAAAGTCCGGATTCAAACCTGCAGGCCAAGTTTTGATATCTTCAACAAACGCGTAGTAATGCTCCTGTGCGAGGCCGCCTAAGTTTTTTGGGTTAGCGTTCCGCTTGATATTCTTTGCCGAAAGCGCCATGAAGAAAAGGCCTTGTGGCAAGTTATCACTTGCATAGCCAGAGATAAATACAACGAACATCACCAGGGCGGTTACGGCGTTGGTAGTGATCTGCGAAAGCGCCATTACGTTTAAGCATATGTTGCCGACGAATGCACCCGCAAATAGTGCCAGTGCTACACTGGCCAGAAAAAATAGAATGCTTTGAAATTTCATGTGAGTGTTAATCAATGCTTTTAAAAACTCGGTTAGTTATTTAATTAGGGGATAGGGGTCATTTACTTTTTCGGTATCAGGAAGCCAACACCGGCTTTGACCAGCTCGGCCTGCAGCGGTTTGTCTTTTAACAGCTCCGCTACGGTGATTTCTTTGGATTCAACTTCACCTTTGCGGCGATAGATGAACTTTTGACCGATCACCGCATATTCTTTTTTATCAACGGTGATAGTCGGCTCGGCTTTATCAGCAATGGTTTTTGCCTTGCTCAGTTCAATGCTTAGGTTTCCTATTTCTTCCTGGGAGGATGTCATCAGGTCATCGAACTTTGTTTTTAAAACCGAATTTTCGGCTTGTAAGGCGACTTTGTCGCTGCTAAGGTTAGTTACCTGGTTCTTTAAGGTAGCGTTGGTCGTAGTAAGCGCCTGTTTCTCTTGCTCCAGTCGCGCTATTTTTTGTTCTAAAGTTTCTTCAGTTGCCATTTTTTGATATTAGAAATGTCCCGGTCTCCCGGGACGATTGATATTTATGAATTGTAGATTGTTGTGAAGGATTACGATTAAACTAAGTCCTGATCGTTATGCCATACCCAGCCAAGGTACCAGAAGCCGATACCTACCCACCAGTCGCTAAGCAGCTTAACACCACGATCAAACTTTTGCATATCAAACGTTTGCTGGTTAGCACCCCATTTCTCAGGCGCAGCGGTGTTGGCCTTGAATGTGGCGTACATCATGTTGCTGCCGGCCATTGAAGCAACGCCATTGATGGCAATGTTTTCAGCATCCAATACGGTCAACAGGGATGATACCTGGGCATAGTTGACGTTGTATTTCAAACGCATACCTTCCTTGAAGCGTGCACGCAACGTTTTATTCATGGTCAAGCCGTCCATCCGGAAGCGATACAGCTCAGGAATTTGCTTTATGAAGTCTTCCACGTACTCCACAAATTCAACCGGATCAACTGGAGGCGTACCCATTGTGATCATGTTGGTCTTGCCGGCAGTATGGCCATCACGTAATTTTTTACGGACACCGTTAATCGAGGTACCTTCCAGGTTAGGCGTACCTTCTATTATCGGACCTTTAACACCCTTGAAGATTTCGGAAATTTCGAGATCTTGTTTGTACTGCTTCACGATCAGCTCTTCGATCATGTAACGCACGATGCCCCACTGGGTACGGTCAACCGGCCCCATGCCGGCCAAAAAGCCCAGGAAGGTTGGCATGATATCATCGGGTTCGATGTATTCGTCAATTTTCACGCGGTCGAGAGCGATTGACTCCAGTTCGAACTTCACATCACCAATTGGCGTGAAGCTTTTCTGGAAAGCTTGTAACACACGCTTGATGCTTGCGGTTGCTTTGTAAACTATCGTATCCTCTGTAGGCCACGGTGTAAATAGGCTGCGGGTTTCTTCCGGCTGGAAGATAGCAGTTTGCAGGTTCTGCTGGCCGATGCCGCCCTGACGGTATTGGGCGCCGAACTCAGCAATAATTTGGTCAATATTTATTTTAGGATATGCCATTTTTATCGTCCTCCGAAAAATGAATTAATGAATTGGTTATGCGCAAAGCCGGCAATGGTAGCCTGCTCTTTCTCCGCCTCGGTCTTTTCAACCTTTGGATCGGCAGGAGGTACCACCGGCGCTGCCGCTGCCGGCGCTTCAGCGACCTTAGCTTTTAAAGCAGTATTTTCTGCTGTCAATGTGCCGATGGTGCTGTTAGCTGTAGCAAGGTCAGTTGTTAATTTAGCGTTAGCCTGTGTAGCTTCGGCTGCATCGGTTACAACTGATTCCGGATGCACGCCAAATGCCGTGATGCCTGCCTCTGTCAGCTCTGCGTTAACAGCTGCTAACTCATCCTGGCTCGCTGCAGTCTTGCCAGCCAGGGCAAATAGTTTTGGAAATTTCATGTTTATATTTAAATCAGGGTTATGTGCGGAAAATGATGAAGAAGATGATTTGCGTTTGCTGTCGGCGCCATCAGCCATTTCCTCCAGTCGCGCAAAGGCTGCGCTGTAGGAGAGAATACCGTCAATGAGGCCTATCTCTTGCGCCCAGCTGGCCGAACCGTCCTGCCCTTTGTTCCATGCGGACGGTTTTCCCTGGAGCCGGTCGCCACGGTAGTCGGTTACTTTTTGGATAAATGTTTGGGCAACAGCGCTCAGGCTCTCATCAAGCAAGTCGTAATTGCCTTTCATAGCATCACGATAAGTTTTATTTTTCTCGGTGCTTTCCGGTGCGTAACGGTCAATGACTTTGATGCCCATTGCTTTCAGGCGCTCGGAGTGATCCTGAATGGTTTGATATACACCAATACCACCGATCGTATTCAGCTCATGTGAAGCATATACCTCGTCAGCTGCCAAGCCGGTCCAAACACCACCGCTGCACATCAGGCCGTCATTTACAAAAGCCAATGAGGGTTTACCGAAATCATTTATGGCGTCGGCCAGGGAAGAGGTACCGGATACCTGACCACCAGGGCAATCCATTTCGATAAAAAGACCGCGAATGTTGTCATTCGCTTTCGCCTCCTGAACAAGTTGCGTTAGCTCGTATGATCCGGAGCTACAATAGCCATATTTCATTAGCGGGCCGATCAGATCGATCTTAGCAAAACTGCCCTTGGGCGCTTTTTCGAAACCGGAAAAATAAGAAGGAGCGAAGAGCGTACCGGCAGTGATCACACTGACACGGTAATCGGGGGATGGCTTTGGAGCCTGCCCGAAATTGACAGATTTTCCTTCCAGTACATTCGCCCAGATGGAAATATTGTCCTTTGCCCACTGTGCATCAAGCAACCAGGCGTTACGAAGAATGGCGGATATTAAGTGAAACTCACTATTCATTTGCTGCAATGATACAGCAGCGCATTAGCCCCGGAAACGACAGAAATCAGGCCTTGTACAGCGGTGCGCGCTGTTTTCCGCGACCTGTAAATGTGAAAGTGTAGCCAATGGCATCACCTGGTTCGATACCGGAGTTGAAAACAGCAGTGAAAGTGAGCGGAGCATTGTAGCCAATAAGCCGGCGACGGCCAGCATGATCTTTTGCTATCACCAGGTGCCGAATGTGATCAGCTTCCATCTCGGCAAACAGCGCAGCCGCTGCCGGATCATCGCCAGGGTAGAAGCCGGTGACCTTCCAATTGTAGATGGTACCGTTATCATCCGTTGCGCCTTCTTCGTCGAAACTTAGCTTCCTGATAACCGAAAGGCCGTTTAAAAAGCGGTCAGCGCTCCGGAGCTTTACCAACTGGGTGATGGTGCCCTGGCTAACCGGTGGCAGCGTCTGGATATATTGTGAGGGAATAAAAGCAAAGCTAACCAGGCCGGGCAGGTAAGCGCGTTCAATGGATGGAAAGTCGGTAATCATGTTGTAAAGCTGAGATGAGGCGCGAAAGTTTAAAATGAAAATGGGCGTATTAGCCCGTAAAAATGGGGCTGAAAAATTTCCGACCGAAAAGTCAAAAGTTTTTTTAAAATCAGGCTAAAAAGTTTCCGACTGAAAAGTCAGAACTTTTTTTTAAATCATGCTGATAGCGCCATTTTTACCCGCTTGCGGTAACGCTCGTACTTCTTCTCCATACATTTTAAGGTAAACAAGTCTTCATGCAGTCCATAGTTTTCGCGGAAGGCAAAGTAATGATCCTGAATTTTGCCGCCAACCATAGTGCTGCACACATCCATCCAGTTGCAAAAATCTTCATCCAGGGTATAAAGCACCAAATTGTTGAAGTCGATAACTTTCTTTGGGTGGATGTGCAGGCCCTGGCGCCCCCATATCCTTTCAGTAATCTGCAAACGGAGCGTTTCAGAATACTTTTCATGAAATTCTACCTTGCCAACCACTGGTCGAAGTAACGTAAGTGAGTTAAATAAGAAGATACCGTATTTATTGTTACGATAAAGCTCAAACGGCTCCACCGGATATTTATGACGTAAATAGGCTTTGACCACCGGCAGGACAGGTATCTTAATCTCCAGAATCATAATCAATTAGGGGTGTATAAAATTACTTATTTCCCCGAAGATAGACAACTGGTACCGAGCGCTATACGACAGAACTTCTTAACAGGTGGTTAAACACTTAACGGTAAATTTTTGCGCGGATCCATTAACGAGAATGTCATGTCGATGCATTGCCTGTATGCAGCGTACCATTGCAGAGCCTCGGTGATCGATTCCAGTTGGTACCCATCACTATACTGTGTTTCAAATGCAAACGATGCATTTTCGCTCTTACCGTAGAAATCCATCTTTCCCGGAGTTGGCTGATAGTCTTCTGAAGCCAAGTCATAAACCCGAATCCGGATGCCCAGGGCTGGGCTTGCGATTAGCGTTTCAGTTTCGTGGTGTACCAGGTAAAAAGCAGCTGACATATTTACAAAGATAGCGCTAAAACGCCGACAAGTAAATAACGATGGTAGTCCGCAGGTAGTATTTTGTGTTGTCGTTTCTCTGGAGGCATCACGTGCTTAAATTGTATCAAATTCAAAAACTGAAATAAAAGTCATTTTAACTGTTACAACTGTTACAGTGTTACATGTCTATGTAACCTATTGATTGTTAGCTTTTTGAGTTTGTAACGTTGTTGTAACAGCTGTAACACTTTGTAACACATTGTAACGTTTAAAATCCTGTTGTTACAAATTGTTACACTTTTTTGTTTTCTTCTATTCTCCTCACTTTCAGGTTTATTATTTTTTCTACATAAAGAAAAGTTATAGTGTTGTAACAGTTGTAACGCTTTTTTAGGGAAATTTAAAAAATGTATTTTTACAGAATATAATTTTGTTGCTCGCTCAAAAAATTTTCGAAGTACCCCTCTCTCTCGTAAAAATGTGAAAAAGCGGATTTTGCGGTGGTGGGAAGAAGATAAAGGTATTCAGCTGATGTGATCAGCTGAATTGTGTGCGTTGTTCCTATGCTTCGCAAAGTCACGAACGCGCATGGGTAATACAGGTTCATTAATTATTGAAGCTTAAATATGGAGTCAAGAAAAAAGTTTAATGGCGAGTGGGATGATCTTTCATTCGAGTACCCGCTTTACTACGAGGGCAATATGGTAAGCTGCCGGATTGAACCTGGTGAAAGCGGCTATGGCGTAAAGTTTGATGGCCGGTTAGTTGCAGAATTGGCTATGAACGAATCTAACGAGTGGGAACAAAATTCCGGTACCCTGGATGAAGATACAGTTTACAGCATCGGCTTAAAAATTAATGATCACTTCGAATAGCTATGTGTTACCATTACTCACAGACCCGCAGCAAGCAAGCGCTAAAAGAGCGTTTTAAAGCTGAACTGGAAGAAGGAACTAAAATTGAGCCGGTATACCATAATAACGGCTTTCAGCACCGCGCCATGCCGGTGATCACGGCTGATGAGCCGAAAACCATACAGCTCTACCGGTGGGGATTAATCCCGCACTTCATGAAAACGCGTGAGGATGCTATCAAGATAAGTAACCTAACGTTGAATGCTATTGGTGAAGAGATACACCAGAAGCCATCTTATAAGCAATACATTACCAAAAAGCGTTGCCTGGTGCTAGCAGATGGGTTGTATGAATGGATGCACGCGGGTAAAGAAACGTATCCGCACTTCGTTTACCTGAAGGAGCGTAAGCCGTTCGCCTTTGCCGGCATTTACTCGCACTGGAAGGATGAGCAAACGGGTGAGGTGATCAAAACCTATTCGATCATCACTACGGCGGCCAATAAGCTGATGTCAAAGATTCACAACACGAAACAGCGCATGCCGGTGATCCTCCGCCCGGAGCTGGAAAGAAAGTGGCTAGATCAAACGCTACTTAAAGAAGAGATTAACGACCTGATGCTGCCCTATGATGACGAGTTAATGGAAGCGCATACGATCACCAAAGCATTCTCAAGCAAAAAGGCTATTACCGATGTGCCGGATATTCAGTGTGTTGTAGAGTACCCAGAGTTGGCACTATGGGGATAATATTAGTACTTGACATTGCTAATAAATTTAGTATATCTTTGTTAAAAACAAAGATATGGACAGCAAAGAAATAATGTTTGACGAATTAGATGAAACTAACTGTATGCCGGGCACTCTTCTACTTCTTAATGGTAAAGTAGACGTTGATGAAGCCAAACGGATTGACCAGGAGCATAAGCTACGGGAAAACAAAATAAACTAATCATTCGTGGTTACGTTTATCAATAGCGTTTATGCCCTTGGCGATAAGCGCTTTCCTGTAACACTAAATTCCAACGAATTTGGCGGTGGGGGCTATGCAATTGCTTGCATGGGCAAAAAACTCGGTTCATTAGTTCCGACCACAGCTTTTGGTTGGCGTTATATAGGCGAACATCTAACACTTGATGATATTCAAATTTTGCTGGATATCATCTTCGAGGCTAATAATTGGCCTGAAAGCGGTTTAGACTTTAGGGACAATATCGTGATTCACCGGGAACTTAGACGAAGGATGCTTAACCATCCATCTTATTATTTGCAGGCCATTGAATTAACTACAGATTACTTCTACAAATATGGCAATTCTCATCAGGACGATCCGATGTACAACCCATTTCAAAAACCATTTTGAGTTTAAGTCAATGGCCATGAACAATCAAAGCCGGCTTTACGCCGGCTCTTAATTCAATTTACTTTTGATAGCTTCGTCATAAGCAGCTTTAATCCTCTGAAATTTCTCCTTATTGCCTAATGGCCGCATGTCCGGGTGATATAACTTGGCAAGCGCATGAAACGCTTTTGTTATTGTCTCCAGGCTTGCATCGGGGCTCACTTCAAGTGTTCTCCACCAAGTTTCAACCGGTGCCGGAGTGTGATCTCCAGAGCCAATCAATTTAAAACGCTCAAAAGCGCTGTTGATTGCGTCCGCAATGCCGTAGCGTTCGGGACGGCGGATCCCCTCAATAGTCAGCTCAATCGCGCGTAAATTGTCTTCAATTTTTGGATAGCTATCGCATGCAATCACCCTTTGCTTATTGTTCCAGATGAAATATACCGCCACACCGTGATCCTTATTTACTGGGCGCAGCGTAGCATATAACTGGCCATCCAGCCGTACAGGTATATTCGTAGAAATAACTGGCCGGGTACCGCCGAGCAATTTGATCTCGTTCATTACAGCCTTACGAACCAGGTCAAGAGAAGCTACTTTAAAAGGGGATCTTTTATGTGATCTCGTCCGGGCGTACCCAACTGGCCATTGTAGTGGAAATGCCTCAATCATGCTACTGCCGCCTCCTGCTCAGCTGCTTTTTTTTCTATTTCAAGTGTTTCCAGATCGCGTGGGGATTCCAGTCCGATCGCATACGCTGTAGCAAAATCTTTGCGTTTAATTGCACCATAATAGTCAACCAGGTACTGCGCACGCTCGACCGTAAGCGTAGTTTTAACAAACACTTCCGGAAAGATCATTGGGCAGATTTTGGCAAATTCGTGCGCCAAGGCAGTACGCTGGGTTAAATCTGTATTCATACGAAAGCCGCCTCCAGCCGGATATTTACTTCGTTAACGTTAATAATGTTGTGACTTAGCATTAGGACGATGACTCCGGCACGAGCTGCAGCTTCTGAGTGAGCCGCAACTTCTATACTTCCCGCGGGTGTATTGTATGAGTAGCACACCCAAATCTCGTGGGGTTCATTTCCAGCGACAGCTTTCGTCATAAACCTACCGGTGTAAAAGGCGAGTGGTAGCATGATGCCAAGCTCAGTAGCAGTGTAAGCTATCGCTCTACCTTCAGTGATTGGCGTAATTTTAGGATGCCACTGATAGGGTTTATCTTGGTCGTTCTCATAGAACCAGGTACCGATCTGAAGACAGCCCAACGCTTTCAACTGTGCAGCTTCCACAGGGCCGGCCAATTGCTTTTTAATTAGCGTCATGCAGCTGCTGCCTCCTGATCAGCCGACTCGTGAACTTCAAATGCTTTATAAGTTGCAAGCTGGCCGCTTGATCTAACGGCCAGTTTTAATTTGTGAACCGAGATAAGCCGTTTAGCTTCAGCTATACCGGTGTCAAGGTTTGATACGCGGTATTCTATTTTACCGGTAAAAATTTTGTATTTATCCTCCTGGAACAGGCGGACGAATTTTTGCAGGTCTGTTTGGTTATTCACTTGGAAAAGTTTGTGTCTCCAGGCCATCAAAGTCGATGGGCCTTTGACCGGTTTCTAAAAAATCTATTTGTTGCTGATAGAAGCTGAATGCCTCCTTGATCTTTTGCCAGTACTTTTTTCTCAGTATCCAGCTTAGGGCTGCGCAGCTTGGGCCATAGCCATCAACGAAAATATTTGGTTGGTCGATAATCAGATCGGGGGTGGTTACCACAAGCCAGTACTGGTGATCTTCGTAGGTGAAAGTTATTTTGGCCAGGAAACGGCTGACACCTTCCACTTCGGTAAGGAAAAGGTTTCTTTCCCATTCGTTACCAAATTTTCTAAACTCTATTTTCATGATGCTGGCTGTAATGGGTGTTGCTCTACATCAGACGGGTGGTACACTTCGCTTTTCTTTTCTCCATCCAATTTAACATGGATGTAATAGACGTACTCCATTCCGCTGACGGAGCTAACTTGAAAGAATGTGATCTTACCTGGCTTGCCTAATGCTAAAACCTCAGCTCCGTATCGCATCCAGTCTTCTTTTTTTCTCATTGGACACATAGAATTATTTGCGTAACATTCTTTGCATTCCATCAAAAGACTCTCGCGCCTTTAAGGCATCGAAGGCATCGAAGTCTTTCTGACAGGATTCTCCTTCCGGAAAACTGACCTTCGTTTCCATGGTAATTCCATTTCTGAAGGTTCTCACACAAATCTGGTCTCTGTCTTCCTGAGCATCATAGTCCATAATAACCAGGAGCTGACCCGTTTCGAATTCAAATAATTTTGCAAATTGATTTTCCATTTTATGTAGATTGATTAGTTTCGGATTTGAGTTTGATCATTTCACCAGCTTCAATATGTCGGACGAATGTTTCCCAGGTTGTTATCTCCGGGTCTTGTGTAAATCGTTCCAGCACATGCAGGAGCGTTGGTATTGGCGGCTCTTTGCAGGCCTCATCCGCAAACTCGTGCACGATGCGGACGATTACAAAAATGCGCTGGCCGCTTTTACTTCGCCACCAGCTGTACTCGGTGATGTAAGGCACGTAGTTGATGGGTGTCAGGGGTTTGTTTTCTGCGGCCATAACGCGGTTAGTTAAATTTGATATTGTCTTCGTCGTCTATTAGCTTACCGGTCTTCCGCATTTCCAGAACCTGGTCGTAGTCCATATAATCGCCCAGTTCATTGCGGATCTCGTCTTCGCTCAGGAAGTCTTCAATTCGGAATTCGTAGCACCTGCCAACTTTATCATCCGTGCGCGTATTTTTATTGCCGTACGGATCGTTAGGGAATTGGTAGCGGCCCATACGTGGGGTAAGGCCCAGCTTTGCCTGGAGCTGCTCTTTAATATCACCCTTTCTAAACCGAACGCCGGAACTTGGCCCGTTCAGTAAATCATAAATTTCTTTAAGGCTATAGTAAAGGGTATGGTACCGGTAATCGAAGAAGTGCTCTTTTAAAGCCTCGTTCAGTTCCTGGACAAACCAACCTTTTGATTTTTCCTTGATCTTGCGAAGGGCATCGGTCTCCAGCAGGTCTTTATGAAACCAGAAGCGGCCGCTCTCCGGGTGAACGATCTTTCTGTTCTGCAGGTAATGCAAAAAGTAGGGGAGTTCTTCGATCATTTTCTCCAGTAAGTGCGGATCTTCTTTCTTGTATACAGGCACCTTCACTACCCAAAAGCGAATCTCTTCTTTATCGATCACGATAAAGTTTTCTTCATCGTTAGAGGTCAGAATGAACCAGCCAAAGAAGCTTACATCCTGACGCCCGGCATACATGCCCCTCAGCTTGATCTTGTCATTAGTAGACTGAGACTTAATTTTCTCCAGTACGATCTTTTTATCAATAAAGCCCTCATCAATGCCGATGATAGCTTTGGATGCCCAGTCATCATTGTACTGGTCATTGATCTCCTGGTTGCCAATTACCGTTGCGTTTTCGCCAAATATTTCACGCATCAACCATAAGAAAGTTGATTTACCGGTATTACGCTCGCGGTTAACCAGGCAAAGGATTGGTAGCTTTTGCGTTGGTCTGAGGTATTTAAGTTGTATACAGTCCAAACCAAGGTCTAAACTTGTTGTGCTGCCGTCACCGATCGGATGCTCACCGAAAACGTGCGTTAAGTAACTTCTGATTGAGCTCCAGTCACCAGCTTCGGGGTCATGATCCAGCTGGTAGTACATATTGTAGCATTTGTTGATGACCTGCTCGTATTCTTTAGTGTTATTGGGTACGTTGCAGAATGCATCGTACTTCGGAATCTGATCGAAGAAATTTTCGAATCCTTTTTTTACATAGTCCATGGTGATCTCACCCTTACTCCAGGGAATGCGGCGTTTTTCCAGCACACCTTTTGAGTTAGGTACTTTGATCTCTTTAAAGTAATCACAGGCCACGCGGATATACTGCGCGCTGTCCTCGTGCTTAACCATCTCCAAGCCGATGTCTTTGCTGAACTGGAATAAAGCTCCATTGAAATTGAATACCTGCTCTTTGATTGTATCTTCATGCCAGGCATAAAATAATGCCGGCAGGTTTTTATTGTAGGTAAGCAGAAAATAGGACTTAATCTTGTTGACGCTTTCCGTCTTCAGATTGAGTGTTTTAAAATAAACCCTGGAGTCGGCTAGCTTTGCGATATCGGTCAGGATCTTGTCTTCTTGGCCGCGTAATAAGAATAAAAGATCGTCAAGGCCTTTCGCTTCTCGGATATAGGCCTGTTTTACATGGGAGAAGTAAACATCTTTCACTTTTTCTTTCGCCAGCTCTCTGAAGTTTTTCACTGAGCTGTAAAAAGAATTAAGGCGTTTAGCCAGGTCTTTCTGCGGTTCATCAACGATGTTCCAGTTCAATTCGAACAGGTCGCCATCAAGTAACAAAACGAGGTTTTCAACCTTACAAGCCTTGATGAGCGCTTGTATATCGCCATGCAGACCACCTTCCGGATCTTTAAACAAATCTTTACCGCCCAGGCCTACAATGTCAAGTCCGGCGAGAGAGCCGGCGAAAGCTTTAAACTCACCCTCTACAACGTAAAGGGTTTTGATCTCAGCTTTATCCTTGAATTTTTTCAGGATGCTTGGCGGGTGGAAAATATGAACGCCCGAATTAGGCTGCTGGAAATACTTGTGCCTTGGATCATGCTGATTGTCCGGGTGAATACGTATCCGCCAAAAGGCGTTTTCAGAATCAGCAATGGGTTCAGCGCCACCATACAGGCAAGGGTAGTGTATCTTGATGTCGCCGTTCTCAGTTGGCGCAAAGATCGGCTGTTTGTAGCTGGTACCCGGAAACTCAACATCTACCTTGAAAAAGTGATCAGCGGTGTTAGTTATGCCAATCTCGTACATGCGTTTTTCGAAGTACGTTTCCTGGTGTTCTGGATTAATCGTGGTAGTTTGTTTATGTTGACGTGGAGCCATGTAGTATATAGTTAGGAAAGGTTAGACAGTTGTTGTTTTCGGTGAGTACAAGTCCGGGTTAAACCCATACATGAAATCGGGCGGATTTACCGGCTGCCGGCCTTTTAAAAATGATTTAAACTCCGGTAGTTCTACGCAAAGCTTTTGGTAAAGGAAATGATCGTCCTTAACCACTGGGTGCAAATGCTGGATCCAGAACCGGCCCTCCGTGTAGTCATCGTAAACACGGTCTTGCTCGTTTGTCGCGCAGATAAACCATGTTCTGCTTTTAATATAACGAGCATGTTCGTAGGGATTACGTACCCTTATAACTTGGCTTGTTAGGTTCGTCACCATAACTCTAATCATACTAGGGGATAAGAAACCGCCATCAATACATACCACCCCACTTTCAGCCCATCCGTTGCCTCTGTGGGCTAGCATTTCGCTGTCAGCATTGATACAATCAAGCTCAAAAAGCGTATCGATCATCCATAACAAAGTAGATTTACCGGTGGGGCGGCCGTTACTTACCAAGCACAATATTGGAAGTTTCTGTATCGGGTTTCTAAGCTTAATGGTTAAGCAATCTAAGAAGAGCTCATAACGGCTCGGGCCAGACTCATTGGCGTTAGATGATTTAAAAGTGTGTTGTAGGAAGGCCTCAATAGTAGGCCATAGGTGTTTATTCTCCATGAATTTTAATTGGTTAATGTTTGACCATTTTATTTCGCTGCCGGTTGTATTCCCGGAAACTCTGCTGATCGCGGCGCCGGTGGTTAGTTCGCCGGCGCCGGTTAAGGAAAGACAATGCGCATAGCACTATCAGTCCGAGTATGACATATCCTATAGGCATTTCATTGTCTTTTCATGCATTAGCAATAATGAACAGGACGATTACAAGAAGTATGATATAGAAGATCATGGCGTTCAATAACTCATTGGTTTATCGGCCAGGAACAGTTTGTCAAAAACAACATGATCTAGGTTTTTGCTATTGCCAATACTTACGTGGCAATGGATCTTCCTGCGCAGCTCGTGAAGCTGCTGTGCTTGGTCAATGGTCAGTTCATTGAACTCAACCAAAACGCCATTTGCGCCGGAAGCAGGTTCAAAATCAGTTAGTGTTAATGTCGGCTTGGGAATTTGTGAATTTGCCCAGGCTTGAATAATGTCCACTTGTTCGGGGGAAAGTGCTTTGCTCATATACTTGATGGATTGGTTTTTGTGAAAGCCGATACGCTCGGCGGGGCGGCTGGGGGTATCCTCAGCAAATGCCGGCAGGGCTGGCCGGTGTAAAACTCAACATTGATGATTTTAACTACTGTATAAAGAACTCATGCCCAATACTTCCGGAAGTGAATAACCGGCTACTCTCATAAACTATGGCTTTATCCGGATGCTGGGTGTTTCGTTTCCAAGGCAATCCGAAAGATTTAAGAACGATCGCTCACTTTTTAATATTTGTGTTGCACATTTCCTCGCAAAATGTCAGGATTGGCCTGATGATGGTGTTATAGTAGTTGAATTGATTGGATGTCTCGGGCGGCGCGATATCCACGAAAAAAGACTTGTGCTCGGCTATGAAAGAACAGAGTCCGTGGAAAGCTCTCTGTCGCTCATAAAAACCAAGTAGTACGTATAGCCTGGCGGACGTTGTTGGGTCTTTGGGTGTCATGCCATATCTAATTGCGATCTGACGTTGGTTTAGCCATGACTTCAGCTTCTTAACAATGTACTGTTGGTTTTTGTAATTCAGAAGCTTTTGAGCCTCAATAGCGTTGTCCGCTTTTGCAAATTCACGTTCTTTTCGATCTGGGAAAATAATTTCCAGTGTCATAAAAGTTGGGTAATGTCTTGCCTGTGCTGTAATCATGATATTCCGTATTTAATAGATTGCATTGCGATATCGGCCTTTCTAGGCGCGTTGAGTTTTAGTTGAATGCTCTTCTTGTGTGAGCGAAGCGTGTCGAGTGCTATATTCAGATTAGAGCAGATCTCTTTGTCCGAGAAGCCTTTTCTTATCTGGGAAATGACCCGCAGTTCAGAAAGCCGGATTTTGTGTTCGTTGATAATTAGGCTCTGACAAAGGCGACCTTCGACAAAACACTTACCCCTATGTTCACATGTGACGTACTCCATCTGCAATGTTTCACGCCCTGCTTTTATATCTGCAGTAAGGTCAAAATTGCTGTTATTGCACATTAAAAATTTGTGTCGTCTGTGCATTGGATCTGAAATCTTCAGTTCATTGAGCGCTTCATGATGTATTTGATTCATAGAATTGTCTATTACGACAAGTAGATGTTTAGGCAAGTGCTCCAGAGTAGTTTTATGTCCTTCGTGGATTGCCACGAGCTCCGCTCCAATTCTACCGAATTCCGTTTCCCCTAATTGAAGTCCAGCCGGTATCATAATGCAGCCGCTTTTGTTGTGAACGTCTGTGTTTTTTTCTTCTGTTCTGCCGCAATGCCCAGTGCCTCTTCAATTATGTCATCGTTCCAAAATTCAGTTTCGGAATTGACAACCCGAGAGATGTAAGAAGCGCTCGGCTTTTTGCCAGTCTTCTCATAAATCTTTTTTGCGATTACAGAAGAAAAGCCTCTAGGTAAATGACCTAGCAAGCTTTTTTTAATTTCTTTTTTATCCATAGCACTAATGTGTGATTGAATAAAGTGTACGAATGTGTAAACTTTGTGTACAAATATGAAAGTATATGTACATATATGCAAGAGATATTGTAAATAAATATTGCCAGTTGTGTAAAGAATTTTGTCAACTATGAAAGTTTGGGTTGGCGATATTGTAAAAAATGAGGTGACCCGATCTGGGAAAAACAAAACTCAGATCGCGAAGGACATCGGCCGTAGTCGTACGCTCTTAAACAACATCTTGGACGAAGAGTACATGGAACTTGACTATGTGCTTAAAATTGGGAAGTCTATAAGGCATGATTTTACTGATCAGTTGCCGGAAATGAATAAGTATGTCTTCCAGGAAGAAGAAGTTCATTACGACACTTTCAATAAATCAGAATTAAAGAATGAGCTTTTGGACCTCCAGAGAAAATATATTTCGTTGCAGGAGGCGCATATACAATTGCTCAATGAAGTGAGGGGATTTGATAGACAGAAATCAACTGTTTAACCGATTCTGCTCCGATGATTTTTTTAACTAATTAATTTATAAATAATTAAAATGCTGAAAGAACTTCGGCTCTGGGTACTCAAGCAGATAACCGCTACAATAAAATGTAGCGGTTATTGCTTTTAAACGCTGTAAAAGGCGTTTCTATGGCTTTATCCGGTAAGCTAAAGTATTTCGTGCTCCGACATTGCTCCGACATGAAAAAAACAGCAGAAGAAATGTACAGCTTCAGTTCAAACCTGTGGTTTAACAAAAGACGTGTGTCTAAAACCGGTGAAGTATCCATTTATTTACAAGTCGTAATAAATGGCGCTCACACAGAAATTCCTCTAAAATTAAGATGGCCTGCCGACAAGGTTGATGTGGTCAAGGGTGAACTTTTGCCAAAGCGAAAGCGTGACCCGGATGTTGACGACTATAATCTCCTCATCGCCACCGAGCAGGGCAAGCACACCGAGATCCTGCGTAGCTACCGACTTAAGAAAGCTTATATTGATCTGGATATATTTCGCAGGGAGGTACAGACTTTTGATAACCGCGAAAGCTTTTTAGGTTTTATGATTACTGAAAACAAAGCGCGGTACAGAGATAAGGTCATTGAGCATAAAACTTTCCGTAACATCAAAAGCACCATTACCCTGATGGCCAAGTTCGATCCCAGTTGGCGTTATGACACTTTGAACCAAAAATTCGTTGCTAAGTTTAAACGGTACCTGATGGAGCAAGACTATGAACCTGGCCAGGTATGGACTAAGATCAGAGATGTAAAGGCTCACCTCACCATAGCCGCTAAAGAGCCAATGATCTTTATAGAACCGGATGTTTTGAAGTTTCCGAATCCTCAACCCAAATGGCGTACCACCTACCTGAACAGGGATGAACTTGGACGCCTTGTGAAGTTTTACGCCGAAGAGTACATGAGTTCTCACTGGAACCAGGTACTAAGAGCCTTTTTATTTACCTGCTTCACTTCCCTTCGTATATCGGATGTATACAGGATAAACTCCGACTGGCGGGTTGATGAAAATTATATTGACTTCATTCCGAAAAAGAATGAGAAGAAAAAGAAGCGGTTGATTGTACCGATTATGCCGATGGCCAACCAATTTGTAATAGATAGTCAAGGAATGTATTTTAACCTCCCGTCGGAACAGGAGTACAACCGTACGCTAAAAGAAATTGCTGAGAAGGTTAATATTGGTAAGCGCCTTACCTTACCAGCCACGTAGGCCGGCACACGTTTGGTTACTTATACATGACATCAATCGGCAACATACAAGGTTTAAAAGAAATATTAGGTCACAGCAAGGTCCAGACGACTGAACGATATGCACATTTGGATGATGACTATAAATTAGAATCGGTTAAGATTTTGCAGAATCACTTTCTGAAGAATTTCCAAGTGACCAGCAATGCACGGCTTAGATGATAAAAAGCTACCGGGTATCTGCCGGTAGCTTTCTATTTAATTAGTACTTGTGAGTGCTTTTGACGCCTTGTCCAATTTGTCAAGTATTTCAACCAGACCCTCTTTTCCGAAGTTAAAGTCGGAATCTGGGTAGAAAGTATCGATGACGATTTGGTAGTTCCATAAGTGCAACAGGTTGTTTTCGGTGACGTTAAATTGAAATCGGTTGGAAGAAGTAATTCGGACTTTGCCGTGTTGCCTTATTTCAGTATCATCCTTCAGTTTCAGAAGGGTTTTGATAAACAACTGAATTTCTGCCTTATCGATTATATTTATTATTGCCTGGTCACCACGTTCTACTTGAAACTGCAGTCCCCCCCAGATGCTGTCAGTTGTCATATCTGTCGCTCTAATTATGTCCAGTTTGACTTTGCCATCAAGGCTGCCCAAAGAATCATACTTTTTACTGATTGGTGTATTTTGTTTGCTCATAAGTTGAATAAGCCGCCCAGGCTTCGTTTGGCCAATCCCCGCAAACGGGAGTAGCCAGACAGCAAAGAATAAATATCGCTTCATGTAGTTAATTGAGTTTACAACAGAAAGGTAATAATTAACCACCAACACAGAAGAGTTTTATCCAATTTACCTTGTAGTTATTTGATCTGCACCTGCTTTACCGCTGCATTAGCCTTGAAGCCGGCCACGATATCGGCCAGCTTAGGCACCTCTGCCTCAGTACCGGGTTCAACCATTCCTCAGCCTGCCGTTCACCGGTATTCATTTTGCCAAAGGAAACCGGGTTAGTTCGCTTACGCTGGCCATCTGGGCCAATCCAGCTGGAGCCCTTGGTTCCGCCATGACCCTTGCCGGCACCCTTGTGCACGAACACCAGGTGACGATAAAAGATGAAACCGCCCTGGTCAACTTCGCCATATTTGGATTTGGTTTTATATTTCAGCCGGTCAAGGCTGTCACTACTTCTGTTCGGACTGGTGACAAGGCGCATGTACCGGCTTTTGATTTTGCGGTAGGTGGTTCCAAACCATCCTTTGACCGCCTCGTTTTGGGCTGTTAATTATCAGGCGTTGACATTTTCTGAAATCTCCTGCACTGTTTCGTCATTCTTTTTGAATATCCGGTTGCTGAACGTCAGCTTCATGTTGGCCATTGCCTGACGGTTCAGACGCATTTTGTCGAGCAGTGGCGTCAGGTCAACCGGTTGGGGAATAGGCGCTGATGGTTCTTATGTCAAGGAAATAGCCAAAATAGAAAGGCAACAATCGCTTATTCTGGATAACTTGGCATTCAGCCTATTGATATGCAAAGCAGGGTTGCCCTGATGAAAATCATCGAAGACCGGCATGGTAAAACCCACTGATCATCACCTCACAGCTTCCGGTCAGTAAGTGGCATGAAGTTCTTGGTGAGAAAACAATCGCTGATGCTATTCCAGACCGGATCGTTCACAATGTGCACCGCATTGAACCCAAATGCGACTCGATGAGAAAGAAACGAAAGTCGGAACCAACTATCAAAAAATACATTTAAAATCATTACTTTCAATACCAGCTACCGCATACACGCTTTAGCACTCTTGCCAGATAAATAGGCGTTACTTTGACACGGAATCACCTAGTTAACTCCTCCGGAATATACAATTAGATGTGAAAACGGTTTCCTTACACTTTTTGTGCTTATAGAAGAGTTCGAAGAATATTTTGATGAAAATAGAGAAATTATAAAAATAAATATACTTAGAGGTTATACACCTATCGTTAGAATAAAACGTGACGTAATGGCCAAAGAGCGAATTAGTTCTCTAACTGCTACCGGATAAATGTTATCTGCTTTTGTGCGTTTGAGGTTAAGAAGGATTTTTAAAGTAAACCATAAATCTGTTGGTTATGGCTAGTTGATGTGCTGACAGTGTACTATCAGATATGAGACTTTGCAGGTATTACTAAACGCTTTTCTCAACCAAAAAAGCCCTCTCAATCATCATGAGAAGGCTTTTACAAGTGATTCCGTTTGGTGAACATTTGGCTTTGTTGCTCAAATAGTTAATTTGAAATGTTATAGCAAGTGTTGAAAAACTACACTATTGCTGTAAGTTATGTTATAGGTGATCTTAGAATAGCCCAAGCCCTTTTTCTGAAAGGTTCTCTTTGTTTTTAACCACTAAATCGTAGTAATCAAATAAGGATATTTCCGTAATTGCTTGTGATACATCTTTTCCTGTATGCATTTTTCTGTTTATAGCAGTCAAAACCTCTTCATTTGTTGTTGCAGATTTAGATTGAAACTTATTTACAGCTTTCTCGAGATTCCTAATTCCTTTTATTGCCTCCCTTAATAGTGCCACAGATTGGTTAGATTCACTGTCATTGTTCTCACTAAGTTTCGTTATAGTACTGCTACTTTCGGCCTCTGTATCTTCTAAAATTTTCTTGAACTTTTCTTCGAAGTCGGGCCAAAATTTATCAAACACTTGGTCCAATACCACAGGATTAACTGGTTTCAAAGTACGCCCATTTATGACGTGCATTAATTTTCTAATTCCATCTTCAGTAGGCTTGGTGTGATTGAATGCTGATAAGGGGCTTAGTATAATTTCGTCACCGGTCAGATCTATCATTAAAACATAAACTCGATTTTTTTCCAATCCTCTAGCTAAGCCGCCAGCTTCAAACAAAATCCAAGGCTGATCTTTGTTTTCTCGGGTTAGGCAGATAATACCGTTAATGATTTCGGAAACCTGGCTTTGAATAGAGTTAAACCATAGTTCTCCGTCTTCAATATTTTGAGGAGAGAACCAGGTCTCAACAGATTGGATTACACATGGTATCCAAGCATTTAATAAGGCAGCAACTTTTTGACTGCGTGGTTTAGACCAGCTTAAAAATACTTTCATAAGGTTTGATATAATTGGTTTTTAATCGGGCTCTTTGGATGCTGCCCTAATTATCATAATTAGGCGATTAATTCGTTTTAAAGAATTATTGTAAATGACTGCCATAGCGGCTCTTTAAATATTTACATTGCTGTTGCGCTCAACTTTTCGCCGTTCTATTGGTTTTATTTATATTTGAATTGAAATGTCACTGATATTCTTAATCTTCTGCATCTGCATTATTGGTATAGAGATGCTGGCTATCTATAGCCCACTCTATTACCTATGCTATGCTGTTTTTAAGATTGACAAGAAAATTGGAGATACAAGATTGATGGTAATTTTATTGGTAACGTCATTCATTGTATCTCTGTTATTGTTCCCTTTAGCTGCTGGTCTCTACTATAGATTAGCGTATTAGTCCTCTTTAATTTTAGGGTCCGAGTCATTAGCTGTTGAATCCTTATCTGTAGACTTGTCTTCGATTACTTGGATGTTATTCACTGTGTTTTTTTGAATGTGTATACGTTTAATTTCCCGGTGAATTTCTTTTTCGTCGCTAGCCTTAACTGGATTATGTATTGAATTGGCTTTTAATCTATCAATACTGTCACGAAATTTTTCGTACTTAATTCTTCGTTCAAGTTCCTTATCTGCATCCTCATTTTTGTGATGCGATAATGTCTTTAAGAATCCATCCGCCTTGAAATCGAACTTGTATGGTCCAAGTTCTGCTTTCAATTCCGGATTGTCAGATAAAGCGAATAGGGTTGCAACAAAAACAACACCACCAGCGATCAGGGCTGTAAGTGCCATTTTGCCTCTTGACTGCATTTTTATCTTGAGATAAAGTTGCTCGTTATCTGCAAAACCATGCACCTCGCAATATTCCTTATAAAAGTATGTCAAACCAGAAAGGAAGTCATTGAATGCAAAGGCATTTATGTCTTCGTCCTGATTGATCTTTATAGTGAAGAAAATTCTGTTGTCTCTGATAAATAGAGAGGATAAATGTCCTTCAATAGCATCGCTATAATCATCGGCAGCTGTAATTGCAGCATGGGTAGCACTTAATCCGCGCAGATCTCCATTCAAATCATCTTTGGCAATTTGTTTTAACCACTTAACCTTTTTGCGTTTTTCCGGGACAACCTCATATTTACCCTCGAATAAGAAAGTCTTGTCTTCTTTAGCTAGATAAGTTTCACTTTCAACAATTCCGAATGCATACTCAGAGGAATTTTGATTAGGCATTATTACCATGTCACCCGGTTTCAAAATATGCTCAAAGTTTATTAGTTGATTAGCCCATCCCGTTACTGTTCCTTCTTTAAAATCATAAATGCTTTTAATTGATAATCTTAACTGATTAAAAGTAGGTTCATCTGTCTTTGATGCTTGTTTTATGATAGAATAAGGCACTTTGTTAAGGCCCAACCCAATGTAATTTCTCTCATAATAATCATTGTACAGCTGTCCCGAATAACTTCGGATGAACCGGTATTTTCGGTCTACATCTATTACTCGAACATTATCTAGTACTTTCTCTACTGAAAAGTCCATTTTGTTGTATTGCGATAAGTAAATTTTATAATTTTTCGAAGCCTAAATCCTTGGCAATGGGAATAATAGCTTGTATGAATTTTTTATAATTTATAGGCAGCGCCTGGTCAGCTGGATATTTGAATTTTAGTTGAATTGTGTGCTTTTCTGGATCAATTCCAGAATTTTCAAATATTGCTTTAATGTCATCATCCGAAAAGCCGTACTTTTCCCTTGGATCTATTGGTTCACTCATATCTATGTTAGTTGAAAGCCTAGTTTCTTTGCAGAGGTCTTGAACTCCTTTAAAAGCTCATGAAAATTCTTCATCGCCTCAAGTTCTCCAGCAATCTCAATATTGACCTTAATTAGCTTACTATCCGTTAATGTTTCATTAACATCTTGAGCTATACTCATTAAGTTTTTTGGCTTGTAATAGGTAGTTAGGTCTTCTTTTAAATACTCCGATGCGCGTTGCAATTGCAATGCGGAAATATCCTTTCGCTTGAAAAAATTTTGAAGGTTCCGTTCGCTCATTCCCATATGGTCGGCAAATTTCCGGAAGGTAATATCCTTCTGTTCCAGTTTTTCTCTAATTATTTGACCTATTTGGAAGTTCATTTCTACAAAACTGGAAAAAATTTACGGGTTGATAATCAAAGCTTTATGTAATAAGTATGAAGTTAAATGGAAAATAATTTGAAGTAAATGAAATTAGTTTCCATTTTTGGTAAACAAAACTTCCATTTATATACCACTTAAACAATACCCTTTTAGTGTTATGGCAAAAAGCAAAAACAGCAACTGGTCGAAAAGTGAGCTGACCAAGCTCCGCAAATCACTGCCTTCCAACTGGAAGGAAACCCTTGCCGATAAACATGAACTGTCTACCGGTACAATTGAAAACATCATCTACGGTACCTCCAAAAATGATGATGTGGTACTGTCGGCCGTTGAATTGGCTAAAAGCCACAAGAACAACATATTGGAAAGTAAGGAGGCTATCAAATCATTATGATACGCACCCTTCCAGCCGGCCTTATCGACAATCGGATCGAGTTTTTTAACGATCCGGTCAACCTCGAAGTGTCCTACTGCCTTACCGAGGGCAAAGTAACCCGTGTGCGCGATGCATCGGCCAGAGTACGAACTATTATACAGCGCGACATGGACAAGCATCCTGGTAAAGTACTGGCGCTGTATAATCTGGGTTATAGCAGCCTGGAGCAGCAAATGGAGAAGTATGTGAGCTGTTGCTTTGGTGCCTTTGACGGCGAAGCTGATGCTACGGATGGTGTGCTGCACCATACCGAATACTGGCCATGCCCTAAGCGTGGATCCTGCCCGGCTGCAGGCGTATTATGTAGTCCGCTCGTACTGGCCTACGGCACGCTTTCAACCCGTGAAACGGAAGTGTTTCAACGTGTGGCCATGCTGGATAAAGAGATTGCTGACGAACTCAAGATCAGTGAAGAAACGGTCAAGATCCACTTGCGCCGCATCCGCCAAAAATCCGGCCTCGATAACAAAAAGGAACTTATCAAACTCGCTTACCAAAAAAACCTGATATGATCATTACCGCCAATTACACTGAGCATAATGGCTATACAGCCTTACAGATTAATTATCCGCATGGTACTCAGTTCGTGAACGTTCCGGGTGGGTTAGGAGAGGCGGAGCGCCTGCTTTACTACCATAACCGCAAATACATTACCGACAAGCTGAACAGCTGGCTCAACCAGCGCAAAAAGGCGGTTAAGCTATCGCCCGATAAATCGAAAGTGCTTACGGTTGCACAGCTGCAGGTACTGTTGAGCTATTACCGGGAAAATTCACTCCGCCAGGTTTGCATCAAAATCAAAGAGCATCGACACCTGATAGAGGCCATTGCGCCGGATAGCGGTATGCATTACAACTACTACAACAAAGTCATAAAACCGATCCTGCAGTTCTGTGCAGAGGTCGAATAGAAGAGATTGGGCGTTCGTTCTTTATTGCTTCACAGCACAAAAACAGCAACTGTTTTGGGACCGGCCAGCCCTGCCGGCATTATCGCTTAGCCGAGCGTATCGGCTTCACAACAACCAACAAATCATTAATTATATGAGCAAGATTTCGCCGCCCAATGTGGCCATGATCCTTAATTGGGCTAAAAGACAATTTCCGGAACCTAACGTAGTGGTAAGCAACTACGAGCCGAACACCGGTGCCGATGGCATCCTGGTAGAATTTGACGAGCTGGACGTTACCCAGGCCTACGAGCTGCAGGAATTGCGACGCCTGGCTGAATGCCATGTAAGTATTGGCAGTACCGATAATCTGGATAAGGTGGTATTCGATATGCTGTTTCCAAGCATGCAGCGCTAAACCTTCAAGTGCCATGAGACCAGATATTGTAATATTAATTCTGATAGCGCTATGCGCACTTTCCTTTTTAAACCGGCGCCGGCGCGTATCAGACCGGCGCCGTGATCAGCAGCGGTTCCGCGACTACAACCGCCAGCGTAACAAAACGATCAAACCTTAATCCGCATCATTATTCAACTTTTATACTAAACCACATAAGTGCAAACTAATACTAATTATATCGAAGCTAAGGACGTTCTGGAGGCAACCAATGGAGGCCTGGACATTATATTGTACCTGTACCCTCAAGCACAGGCCAGCGTGCTCGAGCGCAAAAAGAAGTTCAAGCTTCGCGAAGAGAAATCCGCTTCGGCAAATCTTTACCAAACTAAAGAAGACGGCGTTTGGCTGGTGACGGATTTTGGCGGTGATTCACAGCCACGCAATGGTATTTTATGCTGGCAACTGGAGCGTAGCGTTGACTATGTTACGGCCATGCGCGAGATAGCTGCCAGGTTCGGTATTCTTGGTCAGGAAAAGCAGGAAGAAAAGATCAGGGCAGAATACTCCGAGCAGCCGGCTGATCCGGATGCTGAAGAAAATAAATGGACCTGGGAAACGCGCGGCAGCTTTACCGACTTTGAGATCGAGACCATCGTCAGTAAACATGTTCTCAAATCCAAGCGCTGGAAAAGCGCCATTGAAGAGGAGGCCAAAGAGGCTTATACATCCATCGCCGGCAAATTTCGCTACTACCGGTGGCATTCACTGCTCAGCTACTCATTGGTTAAGAACGGTAAGAAAATGACATTTGCCGCAACTGACGAGTATCCCATTTATTTAATTAACGAGGGTAGTCACCAGAAGCTTTATCAGCCCAAACACCCGGATAAAAGCAAGCGCTTCATGTACCTGGGCGAGAAGCCTAAGCATTTTATACATGGCCTGCAGCAGCTGGAGAAACTATACAACGAGCGTAAGGAAAACCAGGATTTTGATGAAGATTACGATTCGGATGATACCGATAAGAAAAAGAAGGACCCGAAACTGGAGGAGGTGATCATCTGCAGCGGTGGCTCGGACGCCATCAACGTGGCCTTGCTCGGCTACCAGGTACTATGGCTCAACAGTGAAACAGAGATATTACAGCCTTGGCAATACCGTGGCGAAAAGGGCCTGGCCTCCAAGGTTGACAAGATCTACCAGCTGCAGGATATTGATGCCACCGGCAAAGCGGCAGCGCATAAGCTGGCACTGGAATATCTGGACGTGTATACCATTGAGCTTCCGGAAGAGCTTAAAGAAAAACGAGACAGTCGCCGTAACCCATGTAAGGATGTACGTGATTATTTGAACCATTATACGGCAGCCGATTTTGAAAGGGTAGTAAAATCGGCCCTGCCATACCGGTTTTGGGAGCGTAAACCAAACTACGAAGGCCGTGGTGATAAACAGGTATTTGTTGGCTGGAAGTACATTTATCGTACGCTGCAGGCCAACAACTTTTTGCAAAAGAATGGCTTCGGCCGCTTGAAGATCGGTAACAAGGAGAGCGACTGGATCTATGTGCACCGGAAAGATAACATCGTTCGCCAGGTGGATGCCGGCATGATCCAGGATTACCTGCACGAGTTTCTGGAAAAAGGGTATCATGATATCGAGCTGCGTGAGGCCATGCTCGGTACCAGCAAGCTAAACGAAACCTCCTTGTCGCGCCTTAAAATGGTTGATATAGACTTTAGTGATTACACTACCAATACCCAGTTTATATTCTTTAAAAATAAGACGGTTGAGGTGACGCCTACAGAAATTAAGTATCACCAGCCCAATGCAGTTGACCGTTGTGTATGGGAGCGTGATGTTCACAAGCATGGGATCTATAAGTTAGACGAACCGCCGTTCATCATCACCAAAGATGATCTTGGTGTTTTTGATATCGAGATTAAAGATACCACCTGCCCGTTTTTCAAATACCTGATCCAGACCAGCCGCATCCATTGGCGTAAAGAGCTGGAGGGTGAGCGTTTAAACGCGCTTACACCTATACAGCGTGACGAGTATAAGATCAAGTACCATTGCTGCATTGATGGCCCTAACTTGACCGCCGAGGAGATTGCGGAGCAGAAACAACACTTGCTCAATAAGCTGTTTGTGATTGGCTGGCACCTGCACCGCTATAAGGATCCAACTAAAGGCTGGTTTTCCTGGGGTATGGACGGTAAAATGAGCGAGGACGGTCGGAGCCATGGTGGTTCGGGTAAGTCGCTGTTGTTTGACCGGGCGCTTCGCCACATGCTGCCGCAAAACCTTTTCATCAATGCACGTAACCCTAAAAACGTGGAGAGCGAGTTCAAGTACGATGGTATGAATGAGCACACCAGGTACGTTCTGTTTGATGATTGTCATGAATACTTTAAAGTGGAAATGTTTTACGTGGACACCACCGGTGATGTGGAGGTGAACCCAAAGGGCAAAACTAAGTTTAATATCCCCTTTGCCCAGGCGCCTAAGTTTGCCTTTACCAGCAACTTTATGCCGCGTGATCTGAGTCCATCTACCGAGCGCCGTATCCTGTACTACGTAGTGAGTGATTATTACCATAACAAAGGGGAGTCGGATGATTACCTGGAGAAGCGCACGCCAAAAACGGACCTCGGCTTATCGCTATTCACCGACTTCGACCAGGAGCAATGGAACCTTTTCTACAACACTATGCTCCAGGCGCTACGCTTTTTCTTAAGCACTGAAGATATCGTTAAGCCGGCCATGGATAATGTGAACAGAAGGAACCTGCTTAACACCATGGGCGAAAACTTCCACGAGTGGGCCAAAGCCTACTTTAACCAGGATAGCGGCCGTCTGGATAAGTTTATTGTAAAAGAAGAGGCTCATCATATGTTTAACCGGGCCAACAAGTCGGACGTATCTGCACAGCTATTTAAGAAGAAATTGATAGCTTTCTGTAAATTCTACAGCTACATCTTTAATCCAAAAGAGTACCAAAACAAACAATGCAATATTGTTCAAAGGATGGAAACAAGGGTATTCAAAAACAACACCTGGGAGGTTGTTCCTGGCTCTAGTAATGATTCCAAGGAAGTCATCTTTATTCAAACCCGCCCAACGCTGCCGGCAGATCCGCGAATAGGCTGGCCGGAAGAGAAAGATAATCTGCCATTCTAAATATGGTACCCATGAGCACACAAACTTTGACAGGGCAAAAAGGGGAGGGACTTGAGCCAATTAATTACCAGGCCTATATTACGGAGTACAGTTGGTGGACCAGTAGAACGGGCGCTCGTAAGTTCGTCATCGTCCGGATCCGGCACGACTTTCCGGACGAGGCCTGTAAAACCTCCACCTTGCCGACGCATGTGGTTATTCTGGAGGTTGGCAAGACCGAGCCGCTCACTGAACTTTGGACGAAGTTTGTGCAGCTGGTGGTGACGGGGGAGATGGTGAAAATTAATTGAAGCAGCATTTGTGTCTGCAATAACGAAATATAAAAGCCGGTTGTAAGCCGGCTTTTATATTTTTGTACATGGCCTCAACACAATTTCAACTCGTTCCATTGCCACGTACGCACCTTGCTTCTCTGGAATACATTTACCACAAGGAAAGTGGCCTTAGAATCATGATTTATCCGCTTATAATCTACCGATTTGAGCCTAATCCTGACGAACTGCACTTTTATGGCCAGCTTTTTACGCTTTGGTATGCCTTCGAGACCTGGGGCGTACAAGAGCATCAGGAACATTTAATTTCTCCGGCGCTGCACTGGTATGCCGACCGAAAACTTTGGCCGCATATGCAGCTTACATTGATCGATCCACGCAAGGAATCAAGTGGTCGTATCATAAATTAACTCATTGCAAAGACGGATTCAAATCAAGCTTAAGGATTAGTTAAGCGATATAAATTTTAGCGAGGCTCAACCATACCAGGTTAAGCCTTTTTTTATGCTTAGTCATCATGCTTCTAAGCTGAATGATCTTAGTGGCGCCGGCGTAATGTGGTACTGTATAATTCGTGAGTCGGCTTTGCCGGCGAACACCTTATCGTCAGCATTGCGCGGAGCGCCTTGATTTCCCCGTTCCCTTTATAGTTTATCTAGGTATAGTTTTTTTTAACTTCTTAACAGAATTGAGAAATTCGACTTTAAACCGTTCAAAATCAACGAAAAGTGCTGTTAAAGAGTTAAAATTAATTTCTTAACTAATTCTAATTGTTAAAAAAATTCTTTAACAATTTTACGTGTTAAAAAAACTGGCTTGGCTTGTTAAAAAATAAAATTGGATCTGTTAAGAAAAATAGATATTGATAATCAGGCGGTTATAGTCCGAAAGGCCTTTGTTAAAAAGTTAAAAAAATCTGGACGGTTGCGGGCGTCATAAATTTGGGAGATATAATAGTAAGGTCTAATAAGTCGAGTTTTCTGCTTGCTATTTACCCTGTCCTCTGTGCTAATCTTCTTAGTTAATACATTGTAAAACATTAATTAAATAAGTAAATTAGCACTACCCTAATAATTTATGTATCAGATAACTATACCCGTTAAACCCTTCGTGGCAAAGTACATCTATGCGCGTTATCGCCAAAACGTTTGGCAGATCGATAGAAAGGACCGTATAGGTAAGATCATGTTTAATATGCTGGAGCGTGTCCCGAGGGGACCTTTGCAACCGCCGCCGGAGCTGGGCGCCCAGCTGCCGGTCCGAATTATTTATCAATACGCCCAAAACAAGGGGGTGTATATCAGTAACCGGTCGATCATGGAATTCAATGAACAGATCCAACAGGAGCTGATCGAAGAGATCGCGCTTTATGCGAATCGCCTCCAAAACCATGTCGGCATTAAAAAGTATGATGAGCTTTACATAAATCAAACTTCGGCCTATGGCAGATCCAGAACCCGGGCGATCATCAATCCGGATGTAAAGCAGTACTTCGAAACCAAGGAGATCATTCACGATATTTTTAAGCAGTATGACATCACCGAGGATGATTATCCCTATGAAAATATCAAAAAACAGCTTCGCCGGTTAAAGTTGCCGATGTTAAGTAATTGATAATGATGGAGGTTATACGATTTGTAACAGATTTGTCCCCTAATACCAAGAAATTGCAACTTTTTAGGCCTCCAATGGAGGCCTTTTTTATTTGCAAAGCAGCCGATTCGGTTCGTTGGATCCGGGCTGTCCTTTAATACCACGGCCGCTCGCAGGATCTTTGATTTATGGCCAGGATACCACGTTTCAAAAAACAGAATGTCGGCTCAATTATCAAAATTGAGTACGCACCTACATTTGCCTTCATCAGGTTCATTCCCACTTCCATTACTACAATCAAAAGTACCGGCATTGACTTCCGGCCGGGATATGGATGGGAGGCGATCAACTGCAGCCAGGATACGATGGGGCACCAGCAGGATATGTCAGCAAATGACAATGGCGAAAGCTGGGCGCACCAGGTGGTCGGGTACATACCAGGCGACGAGCAGGCGATTGAGGATCCGCTTGCTGATATGAGCCGGTTGCGTTATGTGGTCCGGATCACCCAGGCCAACGGAACTGTCAAGATAGTCGGCTCACCCCGATACCCATTGGACTTTGACCTGAAGTCCGCTACTTCTAACACCTATGCCGGCCAGCTCGGCACTTCCCTGGTGTTTGCAGCTACTTCTGCCGGCCGGGCGCTGATCTACCAGGCCTAGCCTGTCCTTTTGTACGGTCTGGCCTCGACCGAATATTGTGTCACTATAACAAGGGCCAATACTTAACGGAAAGAAAGGCTATGAACTAAACATGAGATTAGACAGGTTAGCATCCGCCATTTTGCGTGGCAGCTTTTTGCTTGAACCGCGGCAGGCAGCTGGATTACTCCAGCTGGCTGACCGCTATGTCCAGGGCGAGAAGGTCAGCTGGTTTGATGCCAGCGAAGATTCGGCGAAAGAGAAGTACCTGGATACTTACATCATTTCACCTGAAGGCGCACGCGGCCGGATCAAAGCTGATCAGTCTGGTACCAGGGCGAATATTTTCGAAGATGCTCCGGAGGGATCCATTTTCGTTTTGCCGGTTCAGGGTACCATCATGAAGGATGATAATTGCGGCGCTCCGGGTACGGATACGCTGTCTTCCTGGTTAATTGACGCTCGTGATGCGAAGCGTAACCTGGGCAATATCATCGGTGGTGTAATACACATCAACTCCGGTGGCGGATCCGTTGAGGGTACCGCTGAATTCGCTTCGCTTATTTTAGAAGTAGCAAAAGAAGTTGACCTGGAAGTTTATGTTGATGGAATGATCGCTTCCGCTGCTTACTGGATTGGTTGCGGTTTAACGATTACAGCAAGCTCCGAGACCGTGGAGGTCGGAAGTATAGGCACAGCTGTTCGCTTTACTGACTATTCACAATATTACGCCAATCAGGGTATCAAGCAGATCTACATCAATGCGGATCCGTCCTTCGATAAGAATCAGGATACCATCCAGGCGATTGCCGGCAACTTCAAGCCGATCAAAGATGCCATTCTCAATCCTACTAATGAAGTGTTCCATGCCGCCGTTAAAGCCGCTCGTGGCGATAAACTGAAGCTGACCGATGTCGAGTCGGCTGAAGGTGTTAAGGGGCAGGAGCCGCTCACCGGTAAAATGTACCTGGCAAAAAAAGCTATGGAGATCGGTTTGATCGACAACATCGGAACGATGGAAACGGTCTTTACCAGCATCCGATCCAGGGTGCCGAACGATCAATTATTCGCACATTCTAATAATCAAGATATGTCTTTATTCGGAAACAAATTTAAAAAGCTGAATGCCCTGAAGGGCAAAAAAGCGGCCGATATCACTGATGCTGAAATCGTTGCCGTTAACGAAGAATTAACCGCCGAGGGAATTGATAATATTTCAATTATCTCGGCCGCGCACGTGCAAGAGGCCAATGCAAACGCGGATGCGGTGAGCGAAGGCTTGAGCGCAATCAATGCAGCTCTGGACGGCGCTGAACACACATCAATCGCGGAAGCCATTGATGCCCTGATCGCTGACCGTGATGCAGAAAAGGCGATCGCTGAAGAGTATGGCGATCAGCCAGGCAATAAACCTTCGAAACCCAAAACTAAGGCGGAATCTGAAGGTGGCGACGCTAAAGCCAAAAAGTACGCGGATATGAATGAGCTGGAGAAAAAAGCGCATCAGCGTAAGCTCATCAACGATAAGAAAGCCAAAATGAACTTTAAAGTGGAGGACGACGAATAATGAGTTCTATTAAATTAGATAAGCTAAGCGCCACGCTGGGCGACTTTTGCCGTGAAAATACGGATGTACTGATCAGCGAACTGGTAATGGATCCTAAACTGGATCAACGTTTTGCCGTTCTGGATGACATTAAGGATGAATATCCGTTGCCATTCCTGACCGTTAGCGATGAGCTGGTGAAACCAGGTAACGACCGCAAATTCGAACCGGTTGAAAATGCCATCGAATTTGATGCGCGTATTTTAAAGGTGCGTGATTGTAAAGTTGATTTGCAGATATTCCCGGCTGACTTTGAGAAGGTTTGGTTAGGTAAATATAAAAAGCAAGGCAGCCGTGGCCAGGACATTCCTTTTGAGCAATTCATTTTCCAGGTGATTATCCTGAAAGCTCGCCGGGCTATGCTTAACAAAGCGCTGTATCGCGGCGTCTACAATGCGGCTGGTTCTACCACTGCTACCACAATGGATGGTTACCTGAAGCTGATCGCGGATGAGATCGCTGCCGATAATATCGTACCGGTAGTAACCGGCGCTATTACCCAGGCTAATTGTGTTGATGCGCTGATCAGCGTTTACGATGCTTTAGGCGAAGAATACAAAGAGGAAGGCGTTCAGCAAAAAGTGAACTCTACCATCTTTGACTGGGTGTACCGTAAAACTAATCCGTTGATCAACAACACACTGGTAGCTACCCAGGATTTGGCAAACGGCCAAGCTAAAAAGGTAAACTTCATGGCTTTACCTGGTACCAACTGTACGCTGGTTCGCGAAACGGGTTTAGGTACCTCTCAGCGCGTGATCACCTGTCAGAAAGAAAACATGTCTTACGGCGTGGATTCAACCGGTGACGATGCAAACATCGAGGTGCAGCGCGACAAGCGTGCCCTTAACCTGCTGATTGACTTCAAAGCAGGCGTTAACTTTAATGAAATTCATAAAAACGCGCTGGCCGTAAATGACCAGTTATAATCAAAGTGAGCGGAAAAAAAGTAGTAATAGTCGGCGACTCCCTGGTGGGAGCGCTGGCTGCAATCCTGGCCAAAACGGAAGGTTCGGAAGTGCACGTGCAGCTGGTCGAATTTGAAGGCCAGTTGAAAGAATTCTTAGATCAGCCGGCAACGGTTGATTTAACTGCTGAACTTGAGACCTGGAAAAGCAACTTTGCTGACCTGCAGGAAGAGTTTGATGAGTACAAGGAAGTGGCTGAACCGACCATTGCTGAGCTGAAGTTGCAGCTTAATGATGCGTTGACCATCAAAGAGCAAAGCAGCAGTAAACGGGTCGTTACGGTCGATGGCCAGAAATTCGTTGTTAACCATGGCGCTCACCCTTATTCAGCTAAAGAAATTGCGGCTGATCCAGGCATCGCAAAAGCGATCCTGAAGATTAAGGGGCAGCAGGCATTAACCAAATTATAAGGAGGGCTTTCAATGGCAGAACCAATCATTTCAATAGTAGATCTGCTTCATGCGAACGGATCAAACAATCCTTCAGGCCTGGCCACCTTACATGGCTACGCAAACTTAGAAGACATCAAAACCGTAAAAACTCCCAAAAATCCGGGGGATGTTGGTGCCTCGTTAGAGAACATTGCAACGATTACAGAGGCGCACGTTTTCAACGTAGGTAAATGTATGTCTAAGCTTTACGGCACCGAAAATAAAGGTAAAGGCGGTTACGCGCCGGTAGGCGAGAAAGATTCGATGGGATACAAGGCCAGCGCTGAGCTGTCACACCCTGGATCAAAGCCGGTGGCCGATGGCCTGGCCAAAGTGTTCAGCTCATGGAACGGCCTGGTGTTCATCAAAGAAGCGGACAGTATAGTTCGTCAGTACGGATCACCTGAGTTTCCAGCCAGCGTAAAAGTAACCTACGATACCGGTAACAATGAAGGGTACCGTGGGTATAAGCTGGAGATTACCGCATACGGTCAGGCCGTGATCTATACACCGGGTTTAAACTTTACACCTGCAGCTGTAGTATAACATGGCAGCTCCAAAATTACCGGCTGATGTGGCCGGCAAGTATAAGATGCTTGCCGGCCATGGTGTTGGCGAGTACCACTGGAGCGGACACCGGGTAGACCTGCAGACCATTACCCTAGACCAGGCGACGAGCTTGGTGAAACAGGGCTTCCCTTATCTGATAGCTAAAAAGCAACCACGTACATTAATTTAAAAGTATTTAATTATACAACCTTTATGTTTTGTTGTAATTTTAGCATGAAGTAAACAATGTTTGGTTAGAAGAAGGTCCCTAGCGCGAGGCTGGGGATTTTTTAATATACGACCTTTCAAAACTTAGATAAGTTTAATCTTGAAATCCTTGGCCCTACAGTCAGGGATTTTAAATATATTTGCGGCTTAAATATTGTGATAAGGTTTAGGTTAAAATCCCTGGGCGCGATGCTTGGGGATTTTTATATATTGGACCACCAAAATTCTATTACAATGAATGATTTTTCTTTTTTGGACCTATGTGAGATCGCCCTTGGTCTCTTATTCTTATACGTTTATCTTAAACAGGCGGCCAATGTAAGTAAGATCCGTAAAACCTTGGATGAGCAAAGAATTAAGGATGCATGGGCAAATTATTTCGTCAATCTAACAGCGAATAAGAAAACTGAGGCTCGAGATTATCTGACCTACGTGATGTTTTATGAATTACATCAGCATATAGATTCGCCTACTTTACTTAGAGAAAAATATGAAGAGTTAGAGCAGAAGTATACTGCCACCTTCGCTGTATTAGGGTATCCGTTTCCGAAGAATCCCTACTTAAGGGATGAATAAACAGTCTTCGACTGTATGAAAAGATTATGCTGTTTTGATCTTTCAATCGTTCTTGTCCTTTATTGCCATCGGTTGCTATGGCAACTTTGGGTATGATCGAAAAGATTGATACCTGGTTAAATAGTGAGCGAGATTATGAGGCCGGCTACGAGCTACTCAAAGCTGGTGGCGCCTCCGGCCTGTTGATCAACATCCTTAAGTCTGGTCCGGATGCATTCAATACCCCGAAACTACTTGCTGAGCTTGAGAAGCTAAGATCAAAGCTCTCTAATACAGAATTGGAAACGGCAGCGTCTGCTCAGGTGCCACTGCTGGAAGTGCAAAAGCCGGTTATTCCTTCACCTCCCGACCAACAGAGTAAGGATGCTCATAATCTTGAAAAAAAGCTGCAGGTGGATAAGCAGATCAAGCAACTATGGAAGGAGATATGCCATTTGCATGGTCAGCTTTCTGTCCTGCCGGAAGGTGATCAATTATATGAATGTGCCAGGGATCTGCTACTCAAGGACCTCAAGCGAAAGGACCTTTATGACCAGCTGCATTATTTCGAAACTAAGGGCGTGTGGTTTGATGAAGTCCGTGGCAACGGGCCTGCAACTTTTGATCCCAAAGGTCCTGACCAGCTGCACCGTGAAATTAAAAACGCTATGTCCAATCGTAGCAAGGCTGCACGTGAGCTGAACCGGCCGCTGCCGGTTGCCGAGCGCAACTACCATCAGGGGCGCTTCGATGAGTTCAATAAAAAAGTTCAACACCTTCAATCTCTAAGGCATGTATAAACGCCCAGCAAAAAGAACGATGCCGGCATATGATCCTGCCAACGATATCGGGGCGGTTGACCGTATTCGGTTTGCCATGATCAATAACCGGATGAACGAACTGACTGAGCCGGAGTTCCGGCAGCTCGAGCGCTGGAAGCAGGTGGATGACTGGATCAGGAGCAGGCGATATCAGGGCATAGGCGGTGATGGAAAGCTCGGCCTGCAGCTGATACCCAACCAACGGTTTATACGCAACCTGATCATAAGCACCTATAATGTATCATGGGATACCGCCGAGCGTGACATCCGTAATACACAAAAGCTATTTAGTTCACGAGCAGATGACCGGGAGTACCACCGGGCCGTCTACATTGAGCAGGCTGAGCAACGCGCGGAAGAGGCCGCTGCCAGTGGCGATCATAAAGCAGCGTACAAGTACCTGGAGCTTGCTGCTAACCTGCGTGGCCTGTTTACCGAGCAGCCAGAAGAGGAGGACAATGAAAAGCTGCAGGCGCTGCAATTTATAATCGAATACAATCCTGAAGCGGTCGGCCTTAAAACCATTGAAAACAAGGACGAGGTATTTGCTCGCTGGATGAAAAAGAAGGCTTCAATATCGGATGCCATGAATAAAGATGCGGAGGAGGCTAAGTATGAATGATGAGGATATCCAACAAAAGATAACCCACTTCAACTACCCGCAGCAACGGGCCTGGATCGTTAACGCCAACACGACCATAGCAATTTTGGGCCGTGGTACCGGTAAGGATCATGGCATCGTTACGCCAATTACTTTGCGTAATGCGAAAGAAATGCCGCGCGGCGCTACCGGTTTTATCGGACCTACCTATGTGAAGATTAAGGGTGACCTGTTGCCATCGCTAACTAAGGCGCTGGAAAAGTTCGGGTTTTATGAAGAGGTAGATTATTGGATCGGGCAATTTATCCCTAAAAAAGTCAAAAGCGTAAAGCCTTTTGAGTGTCCCAGGGATCCGCAATATTCTATATTCTGGACCAATGGCCATATAAACCGGCTCATCGGCCTGGATCGTAAAGATTCAGCCAACGGTCAGTCGAATGATTACGTGCTGCTCAATGAGGCACGGTTTGTTAAAGAAGCGGATTATAAGTCACGTGTCGTACCCACTAACCGTGGCAACGAGGACCTGCCGCATTTCGCTAAATTACACTACCACCATGGGATCCTGATTACTTCGGATCAGCCTACCAACGCGGAAGGCAAATGGATACTTAACTTTAAACAGTTTCACGACCAGGAACAGATCGACCTGATCGTGTCTTATGACCAGGCACACCGTGAGCTGATAAAAGACATGGCTGATCACTTACTGCGTGATCATAACGGCGTTTCTATCCAGATCAAATATGACCGGGATAAGCTGCTGGAAACAATGCGCGACCTGGTTCTCAAAGGGCAACTTACCGAGGCGCTGAATAAACGCTTTCGTACCGAGCTGGCCAGGCTGGACAATGCACTGTTCGAGTTACGACGGGAGTGCGTCTATACGTTATATGCATCAACCCTGGATAATATCGATGTGGTAACCGAGCGGTATATCCGTCAAATGAGCCGGGTGCTTACCCCTAAGCAGTTCAATACCTCTATCCTTAACCTGGAAGATGATTCTGCTGAGGAGATGTTCTATTCAACGTTTGATGAGGACCGACATACGTATGATGATATCGAATACAACTACCTGGATATGTTTAAGAACTACCAGGATGCAGATGAACCCTGGAAGAAGGATGGCGATATCGATACGAAGAGGGGACTGGCCATTGGTTGTGACTGGAATAAGAAGATCACATCGATGGTGGTTGGTCAGCCATTCAGTCACGCGGTCAAAGTACTGAATAGCTTTCACGTTCTGGATCCGCTCCGGATCAAGCATGTTGCCAAGGCATTTAATGATTACTATGCTACCTATCCGAATAAGCGTGTTACGCATTTCTATGATCATACCGCAACCGGGCAAAATGCGCTAATGGAAAAGTCCTATGCGGATGAAATGCGCGACGAGCTGAGCGCTCTCGGCTGGCGGGTAGACGAGGTGTACATTGGCCAGACTGACCGGCACGACCTTAGAGAGAAGTTCTTTCGTCGGGTGTTTGCAGAAGATGATCCGAACACGCCCATTGTCAGGATCAACCGGATGAACTGCCCGGACATGATCACCGCCCTAAAAGGTTGCGGTACCAAATCGGGTAAGCTTGGCGCCGAGAAAGATAAGCGACCGGAGAATCGAAAGTCGGTGCCACCGCAGCATGCTCCTCACTTCACGGATGCTTTCGATACCCTGATTGGTGGCGTCATGTACGAGATGTCCGGCAATTCCATTTATGAACCAGACTTCGTTACTTGATTATTCCTATATTGTGTAGGATGCTATGCAACTTGTATGATTAAGTGGAGAGGGATTAAATTAATGGGATTGCTTTTAAGCGGTTCGAACTTGGCATTCAATTTGGTAGATCTTGCTAGAATTTCCATCATTCATTCAATTTTACATCCTGTATAATATTTCGATTTCCTTAAAGTTTCTAAATACATGAATGTTACAATCGAAAAAGCTTGGGCTTTCGTAACTAAGCAAAAACGTCCAAAAGTGACGGGTTTAGAAGATCATACCCCTGATGTAATTGCAACCGCGTATAACATAATAAGCCGTCTTTCTAAATCAAAGTGGTTTGAATATGCTGACAGTTTGATTCTTCTGAATCCAACCTACATTCCAAGGGTGCTTGCAGAAGACGCAACGTCTAAGTACGTAAACAAAATATTGTCTACCCGTGGTATACGAGTATGGTACGGGTCGAAATAGCGTTGCAGACGTTTAAGAATGTTTATATCGATTCTGCTTGGCGTTAACTTGTCTTTATATTGATATAGTGCCGTGGTGACTATATGCTTATTCAGACTATTAAAGAGAGTAATAATGGATGAATTGCTGAATGAGGCATGGCGCATCACTAAAATAAATGTGCGGCCGCAGATAATAAGTGAAACCAGGTTTGTGAATGATATTCTAAAAACAGCGCAACAAATATCGCAACGGCTCGATGAGGTCACCTGGAGGTACATTGCCATCGGACTTATCAATAGCCAGGAATGGGACTCAGTTAGGAACCTGGCAGAGGAGACATCGTCAATATACATCAACTTTATACTGAACACACGAGGCATCCGTGTTATCTACATTATTGATTGATTGTTAGAACCGCTTCTGGATTAATTACGGCACATTGGTATTTGAGTGTTCATTTACAGATAGTTAGTTTGATAACATTTAGAATAGCTACAGGATAAATATCGTTTCAATTATGTAGCTTAGACGACTGCACCTTTTGCATTGTAAAAAAAATCTATCAAAATGAATAAAGCAGTTGAAGAAGCGTGGCACATTGCGTCCGAACACTTGCACCCGAAAGTCAGAAGTAATGATGGGCACAGTGTTAACATCATTGCTACCGCAATAAATATTTGTAGAAAATTTTCGAAAGAACGCTGGATGGCAACTGCCGAAGAATCTTATCGAATAGACATGAAGTTGACAGCTCGTTACCTGGCTGAAGAAGCCTCTTCTCGTTATGTTAATCACGTCTTGTTCACGAATGGTTTGAGGGTAATCTACGAGGGTGAAGGTTAAGAAACATAATTTTGCAATTTTTAAAGGCCGGGCATCCACCCGGCCTTTTTTCATATATCCCTTTTTTTACACCTAAAAGTTGCCGTTGCCGACAGTGCGTCACGGGGTCAACTCTTTGTCATCGGTTCAAACTCAAGAATTTTTAGGCATTAAATTGCTGGAAAATAAGTAAATAACCGAAAACGGATCGCGAGCTCAAAAATGAAGCTTCGCAGGTAAAAGTTGCCTTTTGGATTAATTGGAAGTTAAAGTTTTTAAAACTCTTTACTCTAAAAAGTTGTATTTGCATTATTAAGTATCAAGGTTAAACGACACATAGAAGTTTAAAATTGCAATGAAACAACTTGAAAAGCAGGCTGCGGTTATAATGAATCAAATATCCGGTGTTAGAAAACAGATTCAAGACATCCCTTTCTCATCACCACATCGCATGGAACATATCCAAAGCCTTGTAAAATTACAAGGTGAACTCATCCAGGTACAGAAAGACCTTAACAAACGCTACTTAGAGCAATATATACATCACAAAATTTAAGGCTAGATTTATCTTTACAACTTTAAATTTTGAGCTAGACCATTTGGTTCATTTCGATTAACCTTTCGCGCATTCTTTTCTTTAATTTTCCTGTCCTTTAATACGGTCCCGATCCACGGCAACTTTGGATCAATGGATAGTATCACACTTGACGAGGCGCTGGCCATGATGAACCAGGTTGACCGTAAAGGTAAACCGGTCCCGTTCAGTATTGAAGTGCCGACTTGTGACCTGAACCGGAAGCGTGGAGGCACAAGGCTCATCTATGAAAAAGCCGTATTAACTAACCCAGGCTCCAGACGGCAGTACCGGCAATATAACGGCGTGATCAACATTCGCGCAGTCGGCAATAAGGAGGTCCGTTCTATCCATCCCATCCTAATCAAGAAAGTAAATGGCAAAACAATCACCCTCTGATGTAGTCGAGGTAGACGGCAGCGCCGACTTCCTACCAGGTGCGAAGATTTTATTAGTATCAACCGACGAGCCTGCCGGTCCTTCATCAACGCCACTGTTAAAAACGACGGCCGGTGGCGGTAGCGCCGGCGTGATGAAGTGGGGACCTAGCAATGCGAACCCGCAGCAGATCATATCACTGGCCAATCAATCGCCGGAGATACTTGCACTCATAGATTTTTATCATACTTCGCTTTACGGCAAAGGATTGTATTATGAGGTGTATGACGGCCTAGATAGCAAGGGTAAACACACTTGGAAGCGTGGCTTCGATCCGGAAGTTGAAGACTGGATCGCCTTCAATAAATTGAATACTTACTTCCTGGAAAGCGTTATTGACTTCGCCTGGTTCTATCATTCGTTTCCGGAGCTGATCAAAAACAAGCGCGGCGATAAGATTGCACAAATCACCGCACAGGAAGCGTCTTTTTGCCGGTTTGGCTTTCAAAATAAGCAAGGTTATAGCGACAAGATCTATATCAATGCCAACTGGCCGAACGCCACGGCTGATGATCCGCTTACCATACCAGTAACGGCCGTGGATCCCTACAATTTGTACCAGGTACAATTTGTCTCCAGCTTGAAAGACAGTAAGTTTATTTACCCGATAAACTTCCCAACACCCGGCAAGGTACTTTACCAGGATGCCATGTGGCATTCAATCTTTCCATCCGGCTGGTTCGATATATCCAGGCTGATCCCGATCCTGAAAAAAGCGCTGATGCAATTCACGATGACGATCAAATACGTCATTGAGGTACCGCAACAGTTCTGGGAGCGTCAGGCGGAAGATCGCGGCAAGAAATGGAGCGACATGCTGCCTGGCGAAAAGAAATCACTCAAGCGGGAGGTGAACAAGGAAATGAACGACTTCCTCACCGGTGCTGACAATGCCGGCAAATCGTTCGTGACCACGTTTGGCTTTGATGTGCAAAAGGGAGTTAAGATTCCAGGTGTCACCGTGACCGCACTGGATGACAAGATCAAGGATGGTAAATGGATCGAAGACGGTAAAGAAGCCGGTGGCCACTTCATACGTGGTTTCGGCATCCCGGTGCCGTTGATCGGTCCGATCTCATCGGGCGACATGGGCGGCGGATCCGGCTCTGATGCCCGTGTTCACGAGAATATTTTCAATAACCGGTTAACCTCAAGGCGTGAGCGCTTACTGGAGCCGCTAAACTTCATAGCTGAATACAATGGATGGCGTGCGCGTATGCCGGGCTTCCGTTTCCAGGTCGAGCAATTTGTACTCGACACACTTGACGTTAACCATTCCACCTCAAATACAGCCCCTTCCCCTAAAAATGAATAGACTATTAAACTCAACCGAAGAACTTAAAGCGCATTTTGCCACGGTTGATGGCAATATCAAGTGGCCCTCATTCAAAAGTTTTGAAGAGGATGCCGAGCGTGATGTGATTGAACCGGCTATAGGCCAGGACACCATTGACGTGTTGACCGGTAATGCCGGTACATTGGACGGCGTGAAGCTTCAGGCGCTCGAGCTGCTTCAGCGTAGCGCCGCTTATCTGACCGTTTTGAACTGGAGCCAGACGAGTACCTTCCGGATTACGGATCAGGCGCTGTATATCTCCAAAGGCAACGACGGCGTTGTCATCTCCGACAAAAAGTTAAGAGATTTTCGCAGCCATTGCGAAACAGCCGGCTACAACTTTTTAGATAAGGCCATCGACCTGATGGAACGCAACCTCGTCTTGTTTCCATCTTATGCCGATTCGGGTGTTCGCCAGGAACAAATGAAAAACTTTATCCGGACGGCCATTGAATTTTCCGCTCAAAAGAACATTCGTAACAGCCGGGTAACCTTCCTGGCCATGCGCGAAACCATGCTGGATGTCGAGGACCATTATCTGCCGGTTGCCATGGGCGCTTATTACCCGGTGTATAAAGAGCGCTTCCTGGATGACGACCTGAGCCAGCCCGAAAAGGTGCTGCTGCCTATGATCCGCAAGGCGGTCGCTTTCCTCACCATTGCAGGATCCGGTGACTTGCCGCTCCAGTTCACGGCCGATGGCATTTTCGTAAGCCGGCTGAATAGCAGCATGGATTTCGAGCAGCGCGATCCGGCCGACCAGGCGCGGATCCAGTATCAGCTGGATGATTTGCGCGATAAAGGAATGCGGAAGCTGAACGAGCTTCGCACACATCTGATAGATAATGCAACTGCATATCCGGACTTTCAGTTTACCGCTGCTCCGGACGTGGAGGTTAACTCAAAAGACAGCGGACTTTTCATCTTTTAAGATTTTACCATGTTACCAACAACACCCACGACACCCTCTGAACGTTACCCGCCGGCTCCGGATAACACAGGCAACTTTTTAGCACAGCCGATCACCTTAAACATGCTGCAGTTCATTGCCGGCCTGGTTCTGACGGCGGCAACGATCGTCATCACCTTTATGACCAGGATCAACGACCTCGAGAAAACTATCCTGGTGAACAATGCCGAGCAGATCAAGCGCAACGATGTGCAGGATGAACGGCGCAATAGTGACCGGACCGAATTTGTGCACCTGCAAATGGATGTCGCCGACCTCCGGCAGCAGGTCCGCATTAAGCAAGAAAAAACCCTATAATCATATGTTTAAATTCAAAACAACCCTTATTCATTGGCTTAAGAAGCACAATGAATACCTGCCGCTCCTGATCGCGGTACTGCTGTTTTACTTCTCACCCTACGCGCTCCGGATGTTGGATCCAACTGCCGGCACTTATGACGTGGGCGTACTGCAGGTCGAGTTGCTGGCCGTGATCTATTTCTGCATTGTGCAGGCCGTGGTCTGGATGGCCTTGAAGGTCAACTGGCTTCCGCTCCGGGATTATTTCGAAAACGAATTTGCTAACCACTTCAAAAATCTATCACCATGGCAAAAAATGTGTGTATCCTTATTTGTGTACTTCTTTTTAATGTTCTCCCTGGTTATTCTCAGCAGGGCAATCTAAAATCAAAGGTTCAGCAAACGTACAGCTCACAGATCGGTGTCCGGGAGCTTACCGGGAACAACGACGGTAAGCAAGTGGAGGCCTTCCTGGCTTACGTGCACCTGAAAAAAGGTAATCCCTGGTGTGCCGCGTTCGTTTGCTGGGCGCTCGGTCAGAACCAGATAACCAATCCGAGGAGCGGATATTGCCCGGACCTGTTCGGAAAAAAGCATGTCGTATGGAAACGAAACGCCAAGGGCAACCAGGAACCGCTCACCGGCGACGTGTTTGGTCTGTACTTTCCGGAGAAAGGCCGCATTGCCCACGTCGGCTTTGTTGATGAGTGGGGACCCTCGGTCACGATCACCGTTGAAGGTAACACGAATGATGCCGGCAGTCGTGAAGGTGATGGCGTCTATCGAAAGAAGCGTTTAACCAGGCAGATTTATGCCGTAAGCCGGTACATACCATGAAAGGCCTCGTTCCTGCAGGAGTGATCGCCATGGTGATCATCCTGGCTGGCTTGGTGGCAAACCTGCTGCTGAATTCGGGATGCAGCGGCCGCAAAGCAGCTGTTCGAATCGAAAGCAAGGCGTCCGAATCGGACTCCAGCGCAAAGTTAAAATCAAATTTTAATCATCAGGACACCTCAAAGCAGGTGTCCTTAACTACTCAATTCTCAAATGAAGACATCGAAGATCAAACTACATGGTACTTCACACCTGGCACTGCTATCCAGTTTGGCCCTGATGGAAGTTACACAGGCAAGGCTGACAGCGCCAAAACGAAACGGCGACACAAGAAGCAAGCTGGATCCACAAATAGCCTCGAAACTAAAAAGGGAATCACAGAGGTAAGCAGCAACAAAGCTAAGGTCGATGTGAGTAAGCATTCGACTGAAAAGCGGAAGGATAAGGAAACCGAGCGTAAGGGCATTGATCCTGGGATTACTATTGGAATCGGGATCGTTTGCATAGCATTGTTGATTTTCGTATTTCGAAGATTGTAAGCCGTTTTTTTGACTAACGATTCATCGACGTGGCGATCTGCAAACTTTTCCGCATCTTTCAAAGTTTACTCATTGATCCCCTAACATTATCATGAAGTATTAACTTGAACGTGATCAGCTACAGCAGCAGGTCGATGAAATCCGAAAACAAGCGTATGTCTTGCCAGAAGACTCAGAAGAGCGAGTCGAAATTATTAGAACTCTTATTCCCTTACAGTCCCGATTGATCCAAATTATTGAAAAGCTAGGCGGTTGGAATGATCTGGATTATTGAACAATTACTTGTCAATATTTATCTTTGAGCGTTTGATGTAAGAAGGTACAGATGAAATAGTTGGAAGAGCGAAAAAAGCTACTGAATGATGATATTGCAACCACTAGTGGTAAAATAGTAGCGTTGCCAAAAGATTCCCTAGATCGCCTTTCATTATTGAAAACGCTGATTGAACTTCAGGGTAAGTTGTTAAGTGTTCAGATTGATATCAACATTTCTCATCTAGGACGGCTCATGGATGATCATTAAAATCGTCGATTAATCGCCCGCTTAGTAAATCATTAGATCAGGTTTTATAAAAATTATAAGTTTGAGCGATTGGTGAAATCGCTCAAACACTGTCCTTTATTACCATGCTGCCGCCCGGCAACTTTGGTCTATGCATCAAATCAGCATAGACAACGAAATATTCAAGGCTCCGTCATCCTGGAACGAGCTAACTGCCGCGCAGTTGCTCCACATCACCAGGATCCGGAGCCTTTTTCATGACCAGGCAGATACCGCAAAAATGCTGGTGCTCCAGCTTTTCAATATTCCTTCATCTATTGCCATCAAATTGAAGGGTTACCAACTGATTCAGCTGACCGATTGCCTGGACTGGCAGTTTGAGCGGAATAACCTGGCGAGGTGGCTGATTCCAACACTCAAGTGCCGCCGCCGTTCATATGACGGACCAGCCGATCACCTGTCCGACCTTACTGGTAACGAGTTTATTTATGCCGAGCTGAGTTATCAAAAGTGGCTGTTTGATGGAAACATCAGCCACCTGCATAAACTTACTGCCATACTTTACCGAAATCGAAAGGTTGATTTTGATCCGGATGAAATAGCTGACCGCCTGAATCGCCTGCAAACGTTGCCGAGCTGGTACCATGAAGCTATAGCGCTCAATTATGCCGGTTGTCGGAATGTGATGATCGACCTGCACCCGCACGTCTGGAAAAAGTCAGCGCCTGCAGCTGATGATCAGGCGCTCGCCATCACCAGCTGGACGGATATTTTTCTTGACCTGGCTGAGAGCGGAAGGTTCGGTGAGTTTAACCACACTTTAAAATACAACGTGTGGCTGCTCATTAAGGATCTCGATAAGAACGCAAAAAAAATCGCGGAACTGGAGGCCGCTCGCAAATGACGGAACAATTCTTAAAAACTTACTTCGAAAGCTTAGCCAGGTGTAACCGCCATATCGGTCACTCAGATGAAAAGGTAGCGTTCTGCCGGATCCGCAACCGGTATGACCTGACCGAGTTTGATACCTCGCTCCGGAACATGACCAGCGATATCTGCCTGCTCCTGGAGCTGGGCTCTGGTGGCTTTGGTAGCTGGGACAGTCCAAAAGATTCCGCTCAGGTCGGCCTGCATCTTTTAATCAAAACCGATGAGCTTTTCGAAAATCAGGAAGCTGCCCGTGACCGGGCAAAGGCTCTTTTGAAATCTATACTCACCCGTATGCGATATGACAGGGAGGAAGCCGGTTTGCGTGACGATGGGCAGGACGGTCCGCTCCGGGTGGCTAATATTCTTTTTGACAATGCCGGCAAGTATGATGATATGGAAGCTGATGAAAATTGGTTCGGCAAAAGCCTATACATAAACCTGAGCTCCATCGAAAGCATGGAGTATAACCCTAACGACTGGCTCTAATGGCAATTCAGACTTTACAACAGCCCGGCCTGATCTCATTCAGCCGGAACTCGATCGTTTTTCAGTTTAAAACCGACGCCCGGTATGCGGTGCGGGGTTTTACGTATATCGGTCGGCTTACTTTCGATTACAACGCCCCGGAGAGTTACGGCTTTACGCTGTCCTATGGGGATATTTCGCAAAACTTTACTGTTACCCAATCGCCTGATGATAGTGGTTTGCAGCTGCCATCTTACTGGAATGGTGACACCTTAGCCGACTATACGCAGGAATTGGCCGACGCATTGAACGGCAACTTTTATTTAAGCGGCGACTTTGTTTTCGAGCCGGCAGGCGATGGCGCCAACTACTGGATATCGGTGTCGGCCAGGAAAGCCGGGACCATCTATAATCTTTCGGTATCGAATTCAGCTTACATCGGCCTGCAAACATCCAGGTATGGCACAGCGCCGGTATTGAACCCTAACTTCAAGCTCTTATGCGAGTTGTGGATTCAAAAAACGGCCACTTCCGAGCCTTACAAAGTGAGTGATCCCTTCCTGGAAGTGGATGATGATGGCGTGGCAACATTGGATATCAGCGGCCAGTTGACCGATGTGATGTTAGCGGATGGCTACGAGCGGCCGGTGTTTACCGATCCGATAGCTCTAGTCAACCTGCAGACGGTCGTCCGCTACTTTTTGCGCTATGCCGAGGTGTATGGCGACAGTCAGGTAGTGAGACGGATCAGCACGACCGGTACTTTCTTTGCCCTGTTAGGCGGTATAAGCAAAGAAAAGCTTGCTGAGTTCAATTTTCCGGGCAGCTTCATTGCCGGCGATAAGCTCCGTTTCCTGAAGCAAGAACCGCTCGAAAAGTATTTGCTGCCCGAGCAGCCGGAATTTTTAAGCGTAGTGCTTTTTAATGGTGACCACCAGGGCCTACAGCTAAAATTCACTGTTCACTTTGACGACGACAGTACGGCCACCATCTACAAGTATGCCATGGGCACCCAGGGGCAATTCACTAAGCTTACCTATCCGGTGGGTTTTGTACAAAATGCGCTTAACCTGGTAAAGGCTGATCATGCCGTGATCAAGTACGATGTAGTGCTGGTCAATGGCGCCGGTGATGAGGTGAGCGAGACGAAAACTTACTGGATAGATTATTCTTTTTTGCCGTATGCCCGGATGTTTGTTTACCTGAGCAGTTGGGGTACCTATGATACGCTGGTAAGCTACGGAAAGGGGAGCAGCCAGTATGATATCCTGAACAATACTGCCGAGATCAATACCGATCGCGGCTTTGTGCTGGCTGAAGGTGAGAGGATCAACTACGCAACCAGCCTGAATAATAAAGAAACCATAGCATCCGGCTATATGGAAAAAGCACAGATTCGGATATTTAAAGATATTGCCCTGAGCCGTGACATATTATTGTACCGGAAGAAACGGACCTATGCGGTTGCATTCGCTTCCAAATCTGTAAAAGAATTTAAAGATGGCGAAAACATGCATGCCATCAGCTTCGAGATCGGCTTCCGGTATGACGAGGAGCTTTTCACGCTGGATGACCGCGATGATCAGGACACGCCGCTTTTCTTGCCGTTGCGTATGGTTCAATCAGGACCGGCAGCGCCCCTTCCGGATGGCAGCCTGGATTACCGGTATTACCTGAAGAGCGAGACGCTGACCACCGGCCAGATCAATGATCTGATTAAAGCGGTAAGAGACAGCCTGGATACGCTTGGTATTAAAGAGGCGAAGGATATTCAGGATCTACTGCTCAAGCTGCAGGGTAAGGCCGATACTCTTCACGATCATGATGAGCGGTATATTCTCAAAGCAGATCTGCAGGACCTAATCATTCAAATGCAGGATGTGATCGACAACGGCAGCGCTCTGGCTGAAGACATCACCTTCGACATACAGGTCGGTGCCGTCAACCAGGGCGTGACGCTTACTAAAGGGACAAATTTAACGGAGGTGATCAAAGCAATCGCCTTCAAGGTTTACTATCCGATTCTGAATTTACCGAAGTTTTCGCTATCCCATCAGGAACCGGCGCAGATCGAAGTGGGTACCGTCCTGACGGTTGACCTGGTGTTCAATTTCGATCGCGGTAAGATCCAGGCCACGTGGCCGGGCGGCGTAGATATGCCGATCGTTGGCGAGGCCACCGGTTACCGTTTCTGGAATGCCGACGAATCCGGCTTCCAGCTCGTTGGCGGCAATACTTATCAAAAGCAAAACTATGTGGCACTGCCGGGGGCTAACAGCTTTAAAGCGGACGTGATCTACAATGCAGGGCCGCAGCCGAAAGACAGCAAGGGCAATAACTTCGGTGGAGCCATGCCGGCAGGTATTTCTGATAAAGTCAGCACCTCGTTTACCGGCCTTTATAAACATTTCTGGTCAGCGGTCGCAGTTAACCCGGCTACAGCTGCCGAAGGTCGCCTCGGTAACTCTGCCTGGAGTACCGCTAACACCTTTACCGTGTCCACCGGCATTACGCTCACCCGATGGGCGGTCCTCATCGCACCAGGTAAGAAAGTAGCCAAAGTGATGGACACGACCACCAACAACGACATCACGACCGAGTACCAGCTGCTCGACAGCAACTTCAGCGTCAATGATGCCGGTGGCAACCTGGTATTTGGCTACAAGCTTTACGTAAAGTCGCAGTCCGGTACCTATGACAGCTCACACGATCATGTATTTACCCTTAACAATAATTAACAATGGCAGATAACGCAGCAGCAGCGGTACAGAACGCTGGCGCATATAAAAGAACAGTAGCCGGTAACATTGACTGGTATTATGGCGGTGGCGATATCGCCTGGATCGACAAAGCCTCGGCCATTGCCGGTGTGCCGCTCTGGAGGCGCTCAGGTCAAACACTTGGAATACTTGAAAATAACAAAATCGTCGAGTACATCTGGCACCCTTCCGATTTGAGCGATTCCGGTTTAACTAAGAAGTTCGATGTGATCAGTTCGTCTGGTGGTACCATTCGCGGCCAGGTTTATTTGAACAATGGTACCAACACTACACCCAAATGGTCAGCAGATCCGAACACCGGAGACCGGCATGATCAGTTCGCTACTGGTACTGGTGAGGAAGATGGGCAGTACGTTTTTGAGTGGCTGAACGACCTGAACGACGGTACCAGCTGGCTGTTCCGTAAAAATGACAACGGGCGCTATCAGGACATTTTTAAAATCATGCAGAACGGTTTGCAGCACCGTGGCAAAACGGTGCCGGTGGGTACTGGTACCAGTGCACAGTTCTTTGACGGTACCGGTACTTTACGGAACCTTTCGGATATCAACAGCGGTGTGAAGGGGTATACCTTGTCTTTCGGTTACCCAAAAGCAGACTGGGACGACTTTTTTGAAACTCAGGGGGTAATCACCAGTATTTTACTTAAAGGTGCAACAAAAATACAATATAGTATTGATGACGGTACCAGTTTCATTACGCCAACTTTGCCTTTAAGCCAGCCTATCACGATAAAGGCAGGCACATGGGTCAGGTGGCTTATTACTTACGCGCCAAACATGGCCAGAGTGTCAGCTTATATCAAATTACAATAATCATGATTTACGAATTAGCAGAAGGTATCATTTGGGATACCGAACAACCACTTTACGCACAACAGCCCGAAGCGCAGGAACTGGCCTACACGGCCATGTGGAAAAATCCAATTAACGAAACTACCGAACCAACGCTTAACGGCTACCACCGTACGTTAACCCAGGTGTATGCTATGGGCAATTACTTTTTAAATGTACAGTATTTGTACAATGAGCTACCCACTTCAAAAGAATGGGCCGGGCTTGAAAACGTCTTATACACTCTAACAACAACGATCAATGGCTAATACATTCAGAGTAATTGTACCGGCTGGCTCTACAGCCTATTACGTAAGCAAGGCAGGCAGCGACAGCAATGACGGGCTGACACCTGATACACCTAAAGCAACTATTTCGGGCGTCATGGCAGCCATTGCTGCTTTGGCGGCAACTACCAAAGTTCATATAATTGTAGGTGCCGGTGTGTATGAGGAGGCCATTTCCTCCGGTAGCAAGTTGGGAATTGGTTCACAGATGGTAGCAGACGGACAGGTAGTGCTTCGCGGTAATGGAACGAACACCATCTCTTTAGGCGCTTCGCCTGGTTGTGGGGTAGTTGGATTCATCATTGAAAACTATGCTACTGCCGGGTTTAGGAACTCGTTAACAAATTGTTTGATCCGGAATTGCCCGAATGTCTCTCCTGGCATTGTAGGAGCAAGCATTGATAGTTGCCAGATTATCGGCGCAGCCATTGCCGGCAGGCCGACCTTGATAAACTCAGTTTTTCTTGATTGTAGTTTCCCAGGTGGGTTAAACAATTTTAAGTCTTCGTACTTCAACGGGAACTGTACCATAACGATGGCTATGGAAACCGTGACCAGTGTGGGAAACGTGGACTACAATAACATTATGGGTATGCTGCGAAACGGTACGACCGGCAACTACAAGTCCCTCGCTGATTTTAAAGCGGATTATCCCGGCTACTTCCTGAATTGCATCAACTTGCCGCCAAAGTTCAATAACCCGGCGAAGTATGATTTCACCCTGCAAGCAGATAGTCCGCACATCGGTGCAGGCAATAGTGACGGAACGTTCAATATAGGCGGTACGAGTTACGGGGTGCCTTATGTAGCCGGTGTGGCTCCGCAATGGTTAGAGCCGAACGCGGTGATCAGTCGTAGCGATGGCCAAAACCCTGACCTGGTGATGAGCGGTACTGATTTGATATTGGCACCCGGTAAGCAGGTCGGTGCTATTACTTCGGCACCGATGCGTATTTCATTAAACCCGGTAGCAATTCAGCAGATGCAGTACAACGGCTTTTTGGGATTCAATAAAAGTCAGGCAGGCGGTTCGGCCACCAATAACAACGTGCCTGATGCAAATGTGTATGCCGGCAGCGCTGCCAATGGCGGCGGTAACCCGGACCGTTTATCTTACGAAATGCGCTGGACGGATAATGATACTATGCCGGGTTCGGATGTAGATTGGACGGTAACGCCCATTGTAGCACCAGGTAGTTTCCTTCGTTTTGAGTGGAACACGCAGCCGCTGTTCGATACGATGGGCTTTGGAAACGGCAGTGCATCGTTCAACAAGAATGCCAGCCCTTCTCCGGTATCGGCCGTTTGGATCCAAATTCGGGTAACCTTAACGAACAACTATGTTTAGTATAACCGTTGTAGCCAAACCCGCACAGGTCCTTGAGTCGCTGAAGGGTTTTAAGGGCATCACCATAACAACCAATAAAAAGCAGACGATGGAGCCGCTGATCGGCTTCAAAGGAATCAGTGTGGCACTGCCATCGGTACAAACCGGCAGCGCTATCAAAATTGTGCATTATCGCTAAAACATAAAAGCCCGCAGACTATGCGGGCTTTCTATCGGCTAAAACATTGGATCGGCATTTACTTAACCGCCAAGTGACGGCTAATGTCGATATCAAGGATAAACGTTGATTGCAGTTGTTTTGGCAAAATAAAGGCTGGCACTCGCTGCCAGCCTTCAACATTAGTCTTCTAAAATAACGATGGGCTCTATAGGAGCCACTATATAAGAGAGCATATGTCAATAACATTAAATATTCTTATAAGTTTTGAGATTTATAATATGGTCAAGTTTTTTATTTTAAAAGTGAGCTGACGATTGGATGTTGTTCAAAAGGGAAGTTACAGTCATTAAAAAAACCCGCAATTTCTTGCGGGTTCCATCTTAATCAAATTAACTCGAACGGCTCCTATAAAAGCCACTTTACTAATTATGTTTTACAAAATGATAACGTCAGTTATTTAAAAAAGTTTTAGAGTTAATCATTAGTAGTAAGCCATCAGCTGATGATTAAAATCAAAAGCCCACACTCGCTGCGGGCTTTTAGATAGTTTTAAGTTTTCTACCAGGCTCTGAATAAGCCGATCACTATTGAATAAACTAAAGGTATAAAAATCTTTTCTAAAGATTTAAATAATATTCTCATAAACAGCTTGAATGAGTTATAAGTCGTCTAATGTGAGTGTATGATTGAATCATCTTTATAAGAAGATAGTAAATAATAAAAAATCCCCGCAGTGGCTGCGGGGGTTGGATCGGCTCATAAAACTAACTAACGGCTTATATATAAGCCACCATTTGGTACTCTCATATTATTAACACCAAGTACTTGATTAGGTTTCCCGAAAGATGTATTCAAATAAAATGGATCGGTATAAAAAACAAAAACCCGCACTCGCTGCAGGTTTTTTGTCGCTTTGAAATTCTATCTGAAGTGTCTTCTTATCTCCAGAGAAAAAGGTTAATCATTAAACACGGATTACTTCAATAAGTTTTGAGAGAGGAGTAGTCTGGTGAAAGTAACCCGGAACCTTCACTTGCTGAATGTTCCGGGTTGGTTCAAAAAACTACTATAAGCTCTATCTGAGCTGTTAAGAAGCGGGTTACTATAAAATTAGGTTAATATTCTTAAAAGGCGTAGATAAATTATGATTAAACTAAAAAAAGACGGGCAGTATTTTGACATCGAACCAGGCGAGGTACTGCCTATTGAATGGGTATCCACGGTTTTTAATGATGATTCCGAAATTAAAGGAAGCATCTCTAAGCCGGTCATGGCACCGTTCACTCCAAGAAACAACATGCTGCTTAAAAATGCGCAGCTTATTGAGAACCGTTCCTCCAGGTACGCCACGACGGTTTACATTGAAGTCTTCGGTAGCACCTGGAAGCAGGCACAGCTAAACTTTGATGTGACGCCGGACGGTTATGAAATGGACTGCCTGATCGATAACGCTGAGTTTGCCAAGCTGATTAAGGAAAAAACACTGCCACAAGTGTTTTTGCTGAATGATAATGGTACGCTTAGTGATTTTGTGTATGACCGGTTAGGCGAGGGGAGCCTGGATGTGCTAGCCAACATGCTTGACCGGGCATCCAATCCGGGTAAAGGCAGTTGTGTGTTCTTTTCGCAAAAGAACGATGCCCTATTCGGCAGCTTTGATGGTGATGACAACAGCCTGCCATACGATAAGAATTACCGCATCAATGTGTACAATAACGAGGCGGATTACCTGTCAGCGGTTCTTACGCCGTCCGGGCGCCGTTCGCTGTTTTTCAATCCCAGCTATTATTTACGATGGGTTATCCGTCAGGTATGCCGGTTCCTGGGCTTTGAGGCCACCGGTGATTTCTTTACCGATGACGCTACGCTATCATTGGTGATTGATAACACTGGTATGATCGACGGAGATACGCTTTTTTCAAGGGGTGGTGGTAACATAGCGCCGGCAAGGCACCTCCCAAACATCAAAATCGCTGATTTCTTTAAAATTATTCGCAGTAGCTTTAAACTGGCCATGTACTTTGATGGCAACGAGCGGAAAGCCTATTTTAATTACGCACCGGCCATCGTGGCCTCACCGGATGCGGTTGATATTTCCGGCTATACGGAAAAAGGGCTCACTATCCAAAGCTATGTTCCGACCGGTTACACCCTGGAGCAAAAAGCGGATAACGATGACGCGTTATTCAAAACCTTTGAATATGTAAAAAACTACTTTATCGGTGACATGACCGATCCGCAGCCGCTGAGCAGCTTTGTCGGTACCACGTTCATGACCGATGTGAACGAGCCCAGGCCGGTCGATGGTGGCGTTTGGCGGGTACCCCGGAAGCGGCAAACCGGTAACCTGTATTGCCCGGCCGCTAAGGGTACCGAAGCTTATAATGAACAGGGCTACACAAAAAATGAGTTCGAGTTCCGGATTCTGAACTACCGTGGCCGGCGCATGGATTCCAATTACCGGTTATTCTATTACGCCTCGTCGGATGGTCTGGAGATCAATGGCCAGGAGGAGCCTGGCGCTTTATCCTGCTGGCTCGGTGGCACCGATGGCCTGATCAACCGGTTCATTAAGCCCTGGTTGCTTTATTACCTCCGTACCGAGCAGGTTGAGCTGACCGCTCATCTGCCGGCCAACCTGCTGCTGCAGCTTTCGCCACTGAAGAAAATCGTTTGGCGAACGCCTACCAGGGCCCTCATGCCGGCGCTTATCCACCAGGTCGAGTTCGAGCAATCCAGCTACGATCCGGAAAGGATATCGGCTAGGATCCAAGTATACCCGATCTATAACCAGGCCGCGGTTGATGTCAAAGAATTTACCAGGGTGCAGCCTGGTGAAATCGAAAATCCAGGCAAGATCTATGTCAAGTTCCGGATGGTTACCGACAGTGAGGAGTATAAATACCCTGATAAGCCCTACAAAATATTGCTTAGCCGGTATCAAAGCGGCTACCTCGACTTTTTTAGTGATGAAGCCTGCACCAAGCCAAAAACGGTGGCAAACCTGCCGGTAAATATGCGGTACAGCTATAGGGGTAAGAACCCGCGCAACTACGTGTACGCTCCATTTACAGTAATAGCAAACGGCTCATCGCATAAGATCGTGCAGGATATCGGTATCTCTCAAACTATTTACTACAAAAGCAGCAGTGACTATTGGGCAAAAGGCTATGACTTGGATCCTGCCGGTGGACCTGATTATATCGTCAAATAATGGCTGAAGAAACTACACTCAATTTAAGTAACGAAGAACTCGCTCAGAAGTGGGCTGAGATCGTGGTTGACCGCTGGATGCAGGCACTCCAGAAACAAAGGATCGGCGCCACCGGCGAGCTGCAGCGCTCTTTTCTAAAAGAACTGCACAAAGCCGGTGGCGACGTGGATAAGGTCATTTTTAGGTTTTACAAATATGGCCGCTTTCCGGACATGGGTGTCGGCCGTGGCATGTCCCTTAATGGCAGGGTACTCAACCGTAGATTTGACCGGTACACCGATATGAACGGCCGGACGGCTGGCCGGCAGGCCCGGCGAAAAAAGCCCTGGTACACCAAAACCTTTTACAGGGAGGTTGCCAAGTTCCGGGACCTGTACCAAAGGCAGTATGGTCAGCAGATCGCCGGCCTACTCGAAAGCGGATTAACAGATTCAATCACTTTAACTACATAACATGGCATTCGGACAAGCAGAACAGGCCGTTGTCAACCTGGTCATCAACGGCCAGCAGGCACAAACATCATTAAGGGAAGTAACCGGCGCTTACAACGCGCTCCGGTCGGAGGTGTCACGAATGCACCGGGCCGATGATCCGGTGTTATACGAGCAGCGGGTCAGGCAACTACAGCGCCTTAATGACGCGCAGCGCTCAATGCGCAACGAGCTGGTCAATAGTACCAGGACCAATACGGTACATGCCGGCAGCATCACTGACCTGCAGCAAAAGATCGCGCGTTACAACGATGTGATGCGCAACGCCACGGATCCGGCATTGTTGGAAAAGTACAACAAAAAGATTCAGGAAACCCAGGCACAGATCACCCGCCTGGGTAATATCGGCAGGGAAGGATACGACGAGCTGGGCAATAAAATCGAAGAGGTTACGGAAAAGCAGGATGGGTTTTTCAGTAAGGTCAAGGCTTTCGCAGCCGGCAGCTTTCTCGGCAACTTATTCAGTAACGCCTTATCAAAGCTGCAGGAATTTGTCTCCGGATCTGAAGAGGGTTATATGGAATCGGTGCAAAATCAGGCCCAGCTCGCTCAGGCGATACAAAGCACCGGTGGCGTTGCCGGCGAAACTAAGGAGGCGCTGAACGACCTGGCCATGCAGATCCGTGAAAATACCGGTGTCGATGATGAATTCATTGGAAAAGGTGAATCCATCCTTTTGACGTTTACCAATATTCGTGGCCACATCTATGACCGGGCCATCCCGGCGATCGTGGACTATGCTGCCGCCTTGAACCAGGGCAATGTAACCATGGAAAGTATGCAGGGAGCGGCCACGTTGTTCGGTAAAGCGCTGAATGATCCGATCAAGGGTATTACTGCTTTGTCAAAAGCCGGCGTTGTCTTCAGCGAAGAGCAAAAGGAGCAGATCAAGGACCTGGTAGAGAGTAACCGGCTGATGGATGCCCAGGCGATCGTATTGGATGAGCTGCAGAAAGAATTCGGCGGTGTTGCCAAGGCAGTAGGCGATACGGCGGTAGGCGCCAACAAAAAATATCAGCTGAGCATCGATGATATTCAGGACCGTATCGGTGCGTGGCTCGTGAATGGCAAGGCACTATCAGCGCAGGTACTCAGTCCATTTATTGAATGGATAGACGAAGTGACCAGCCGGCCGCTCTCGGAAGCTTTGGAACAGGATAAATTGAGCCTGCAAGCGCTGCAAATCGAACTGGATAGCAACAATACGTCGGCCGAGCGGCGCAAAGAGATTATCAAGCAACTAAAGGAACAATACCCAGCTTACCTGAACCAGGTGAACGAGGACAAGGTTAAAAACAGCGAATTACTGCCTATTTTGGATAAGATCAACGAAGCCTTCATTTTGCGTATTGCTTACCAGCAGCGTGCTGAAGGCTTGGATAAAGCAGTAAAAAATGAGGCTAAAGCCATCAACGAGGTGTACACCAATCGTCAAAGCCTGATGCTGCAGCTGGCCAAGATCCAGGAGCAGCTCGGCGAAGATGTGATCAACTTTACGATTAAGGGCCGTAATGAGCAGGAAAAGGCAACTTATGTTTATAAGAACTTACTAGCTGAGATACAAAAGCAGGCGAAGTCCAATACTGACCTCAACCAGGTACTGGCCTCGAACAAATATGATTACCTGGTGTCCGGGTTAAACGTTTACGGCAATGCCATTGCTGCATCCACCGAAAAACTGAACGAAAATCGTAAAGAGCGCAAACATCTTGAAAAGGACCTGACCAACTTTAAAAACACCAGCGGTTATGCCGAGAAAGTGGAGGCGCCTGAGCAGATCAACACGCTGATCGCCCGGATCAAGATTCTTAGTAACGTGATGAGGGATACACCTAAAACGGCAAAGAACTATAAGGATATGGCGCAAACCATAGCCGAGGCGAATAAATTGGTTGCCGATAGTACGAAAACGCCGGCGCTGGTGAAAAACATACCGGCAGAACTGGAAAAGATTGATGAGCTGCTAAAACCGCAGACCGGTCCGTCCAAGGCAACTATAAAAGCCAGGGAATCGGCTGCAGAAAAGGCACGCAAAGAGCTCGAGTCTTACAACGGGCAACTTGAGCAGGTAAGAGCCGACTACCTGAGCATTGCGGAAGCTGCTAAAAAGGGTACGGTTGAGGATCTGGACGCGCAGCTCCAGGTCATCAACAGCAAATACGAAGGCATTGTCAGAAAATTGCAGAAGCTGGCAAATGATCCCAATGCCAAAAAGCTCGGCATAACTGATGAGCTTAAAAAAGACATCAATAACATCACCAGGAAAGGTGGTTTAAAGGACCAGGCTAAGGCGCAAAAGACGGATGAGTACAGTCAGAAGCAGCAAGCGGCCGACGAAAAGCAGTCGGATGACGAGCTGAAGGCAGGCACCGGTAGGATCGACGACGTTTACGCGCAGTTCGGTGGTCAGCTTCAGGACCAGCAAAATGAAGACTTGAACAATATCGATATGTCCGGGGATCCGGCTGCTATCGAAGCGCAACGCCTGGCCATTAAAGAACTTTATGCACAAAAGACTTATGAGTTGGAGCAGCAGCACCTGCAGTCGCTCATTGAACTAAACCAAACCTATGGAAAAGACACTGGCGCACTGGAAAAAAAGATAGCTGACAATTCCATTAAAGAAAATGAGCGTGCAGCAACTAAAAAGCTGGCTGAAGATAAGAAGTATAAAGAGGCCAAAAAGCAGCTTCAGGAACTGGAATTAGACACGCTCGAGCAGGGTGCGAAGTTTTTGCAGGAAATACTCGGTAAAAATACCGTTGCTTACAAAGCTGCGTTCATCGTTGAAAAAGCAGTTGCTGCTGCTAGGATTGTACTCAATACAGAAGCGTCCATTGCGGCTTTTGCCTTAGCAGTTGCTCCAATGGGGCCTACTGGCGTTGGCTTGTTAACTGCTTATAAAATTATGGCACGGATAAGCGAGGGACTGTCTCTGGCTATGATCGCGAAGCAAACGGTTGATGGCGTGGGCGGAAAGGGCGGCTCGACTTCCAAAGCAGCGAAAGGCGGCTACTTCCAGGGACCGTCTCATGATAATGGCGGCTTGGACGTTGTAGATCCGCGTACCGGTGAAACGGTAGTTAATGTGGAAGGTGATGAGCCTTGGATGGTACTCAGTAAGGAAACCCGAAAAAATAACGGGGCGCTGATCAATCAGTTGCTGTTTAATAGTATGTACCGGAACGGTGCGGCAGTTGACCTGAGCGGCATCAGCTCCGGTATTAGTTATAGTCGTTTCGGTTTGGGTGGGGTAGTGATGCCGGCAGGCAATGTTCGAGAGGAACACGAGCCGGCAAGCGCCGGGCAACCAGGTGGCTACAACGAGCTGGCCACTAACATGGCATTGATGATGTCACAAATGCAAGTAATGGCCAGCGCAATCGGTAACCAAAAGGTGGTTCTTTCTTATCGGCTTTTTGAGGAGCGAAAAAAGAAAATTGATAAGATTAGATTTGATGCAACTGCCTAACGTCTCATTTTTCAGCAGTTTCAAAGTAGTTCTGTAATTGCATCATTGCTTTGAACTTCGTTTGTTCAGCAACATTAATGTAACGCATGGTTGTTTCCAGGTTTTTGTGCCCCATCAATTTGGCAATTACGGCAATAGGCACACCTTTAATGGCCAGACTGGTTCCGAAGGTGTGCCTTGCTACGTGCGATGTTAGCTTTACATTAATACCAGCCATAGCGGCAATGGCCTTCAATCCCCGGTTGAATTCCTGATCGCTCGGCAGTCCTAATTTTTCATCAGGCAGATTTCTGATGAACTTTTGCGCCATAGGAATTAGTGGAATGAACAACGGCTTCGGCTGGATCTTACTGAGCCTACGTTTATGCGGAACGAATTCAAACCCACCGTCCCTCAGCCAGCTTTTGTGCCAGCGCTGCAGGTCAGATATACGCAGGCCAGTTAAACAAGCAAACAAAAACCCTCTTAAGTAGGGGCGTAGGGCTCCGATGCGCTCTACATTATCATATAGCTCCAATAAAGTTGCCACCTGGCTTTCGTCGAGCGCAATGGTATCAGGTTCAGGCAAAGTAACCTTATAGCGCTTGTAATCCAGATTGACCTGAACGCGCTTGCTGAATGCATATCCCAGATAGGCTTTGACGTCCTTAATCTTCACCCAAACGCCTGGCTCACCCATAGAGTCGCGTAAGTAATCTGCAAATTGCTCCAGCCAATCGCCATCAACCTGCTGTATGGGCACATCTATGTCGTTTAAATATTTTTTCACCCAGTTTAGCGATGCCCGGTGCACTTCGGCCGTTGAAGCCTTAATACGATCTTTCATCTTTGGGGCCTTTTGCCTGGAGCGAATCGCATTTTCCATAAATTCGATAAGCATGGTCCCGCCCTGGTATAGCCTGGCCTCCCGAATCACGTCCGTTAATTTAAAATCGGTATTGTTGATCAGGAATCGCCTGATGATGTTCCAGTATTTCGCTTTTTCACGTTCAATGATACTTTGAAAGCTCAGCAGATCCGGATCGTCCGCCATTCTTTTCGTAATTTCTTTTTTCTTAGGATCAATCTTATCCAGTGGCCATTCAATTTTTAATGGGATCTGTACGCTTTGTCGCTTTGATACCAGTTGAATGTACAATGAAACGTTGCCAGATTTCTTAATTCGCTGCTTATTCCACCACAGCTGAACAGTGCAGGAGTTCATATGACTCTTGATTAATTTTCCTGACATGATTTTTTTATGTTGTAGCAATGTTGGAACAAATGCCCGAAATGCATACCAAAATCGAAATCAAGAAAGTGCCCGTACGTTGTGTATGGGCACTTTGTGAGTAATTTGAACTGTTTTGGGGAGTTAAAAAGTGATTCCGTTTGGATTCGAACCAAAGACCTACTGCTTAGAAGGCAGTTGCTCTATCCAGCTGAGCTACGGAACCCCGCAAGTGTTTTGCGGTGCAAATATGCGGTTTTTAATTTAATATGCCAAGTATTAATGGCGTTAGTTTGCAATTTATTCGAAGAACCTTAAAATTAGTCATTTATAAATAAAAAGCCCCCTTACACTTGCTGTTTGGGGGCTTCAACCTAAACCTTATCACAATAGTAAGCGAGATGCTTACGGCTTTTAAACGTGTAATTATAATGCATATTGCATTAATTGCGATGTTGGAAAGTCTTCGCCTATGTTGCCATGCTAATCTTTTTATATTTACTAAGGTATTATATACGTTTAAGTATGTGCTTATATTAAATCTATTATGTAATTATTGAATAGGAGAAGGCTTTCAAAAAAAAACATTTAACGAATGTAAATATTAACAGTGTATCTAAGTATTGTACAAAATTTTAAGAAATTGCTATATTTAGCCATTCCTACACTGCCTATTAGATACAATTCCATAAGGAATATATTTTATTTGATTATTTTACGAGTTGTATGGTTATTACAGGGGCATCATGGTGGAACATTTTAAACTTAGTCAGTAACAAGTTTAATTGGCCGGTTATTCGTAAAACCAGTGTTTATCGGCCTGCAGTTAATGCAGATGTACTTGCTGCCTTCATAGCTGGTGATGAAACGGCTTTTAGAATTGTTTACGAAGAAAACTTCAAAAAACTGTATATCTTTTCCTTTAAATTTTTGAAGAATAAAGAGCAAGCGGAAGAAGTGGTAAATGATGCCTTTCTTAATGTCTGGATCAACAGGGAAAAGATTGATCCACAATTACCTATTGCCCCGTATTTGTATACCGTAACCAAGCGGTTGGCTTTAAATGTACTTAGGCAAATAGCTAATTCACAAAAAGCCATTGATGACCTTTGGAAAACTATTGAGCAACAAAGTAATGAAACGGAAGACTTAGTGTTTTTGAAGGATTTGCAGAAATTTGCTGATAGTAAAATAAGTGTTTTGCCTCCACAGCAACAGCAAATCTTTAGATTAAGCAGGAATGAAGGTTTAAATTATGAACAAATAGCGGAAAAGCTAAACATTTCTAAAAATACGGTTAGAAATCATATGGCATTGGCGCTAAAAACGCTGCGTAGTGAAATAAATCCGCTTAATCTTCAATGATTGATCGCTAATCTTCGATAAAAAGTAACATTTTTTTAATTTCAATTAGTACTCTTGTGTGGTTTGATGTGTAATGTAATTATTAACCCTGTATTAAGGGGTATTACATACATGACGAACAACCGCTTATCCAGTTTAATCCAGCAACTTGCGGATAACACAATCAGCAAGGATGATTTCCAAGAGCTGATGGCTTACTTAAAGCTACCCGGAAATGATAAAGATATCATGCCTGGAATGGATAAGGTATGGGATAGTATTAATTATACCAATGCGAATGTTGATTCTTCTGCTGTAAATGAAGCTTATCAAAAGCTGCTTGCTAAGGATCTTTTTCATAAAGAACCATCAAATATACGTCCGCTTAAACCTTGGTACAAAGCGGTAGCAGCAGCGGTGGCGCTTATAGGTATTGGTATCGGGGCGTATTTTTATATAGCGTCCAAACAGCCAGCTTCTATAGCTATCCGCTATGAAAATGATGTGCGCCCGGGAACTGATAAAGCAACCCTTACTCTGGCAGACGGTCGGAGTATTAACCTGACTAATATTACAAATGGTGATCTGGCTGAACAAAGCGGCATCCATATTATAAAAACACATACCGGGCAGTTAGTCTATGAATTTAAAGGCAATGCCGATAGCCCAACTAATGCATCTATAGTCAATACCATCACTACTCCAAAAGGTGGACAGTACCAGGTTATACTGCCCGATGGTAGTAAGGTATGGTTAAATACAGCATCCTCTCTTAAATTTCCGGTAAAGTTTAATGCTCATGAACGCCGCGTTCAGTTAGCCGGCGAGGCTTATTTTGAAGTGGCTAAAGATGTGCGGAGGCCATTCCGTGTGGTTGATAACCGGCAGGTGGTAGAAGTGCTGGGCACTCACTTCAATATACATGGCTATACCGATGAGCAAAACATAAATACAACCTTAATTGAGGGATCTGTTAAGGTGTCATTGTTGGCCGGAAATGCAAACGTGAAATCAAACCAAAGCCTCATCATAAAACCGGGCCAGCAGGCGGTTTCAAATAATATCCGCCTGTCTGTCCGCCCGGCGGATACGGAAGAAGTGCTGGCTTGGAAAAACGGGCTATTCCTGTACAACAATCAAACTCTTGATATTATCATGAAGCAGGTGTCGAGATGGTACGATGTAGATGTTGTATATGAAGATGATGATCTGAAAAACCAGGTTTTTAGCGGTTCTTTATCGCGATTTAAAAATATATCTGAATTACTCGAGGTATTAGAAACTACCGGATCAGTACACTTTAAAATTGAAGGGAGGAGAGTTACAGCTATGAAATAAACTTACCCTACCTTTAATAAGCACTTAAAAAGAACCGGGAATGCGGCAACATCCCCGGCTATAATGCAGTGTTTAGCCGAGACGTATTCACACATTCAACTAAATCACTAACAACAAATGTAATGAAATTTCAGGATCTGATCGGATCTGGGCATTCCGCCTGCAATAACAAATCAGTTTTTCGTATCGTGAAACTCACTGTTTTTTTAATGACCGCCTTTTTAATCCAGGTTAGCGCCCGCGGATTAGCTCAAAAGGTCACGTATGTACAGCATAACGCTTCATTAAGGCAATTGTTTTCTGAAATTAGAAAACAAACCGGGTACAATGTTTTTTGGCAGGATGCCAAGGTTAATGACAAGCTAAAGTTTGAAGCTAATTTCAGAAATGAAGCGCTTGAAGACGTTTTAAACGAGGTGCTTAGTCCACAGGCCTTAACTTATGCCATAGTAAACCACACAGTGGTGGTAAAGAAAAAAGAAAAGAGCCTGGTTGAAAAAGTAACCAGCCTGTTTATGAATGTAACCATTGTGGGTAAGGTATTGGATGCCGAAAGTGGAAAGCCTATACCCAATGCCACTGTAACTTTGAAAGGTAGCAGCCGGCGTGTTTTTACTAATGAAAACGGTACATTCACCTTTGCCGACGTTCCGGATAATGGGGTATTGGTTTTCTCTTACGTAGGTTACAATACGCAAGAAGCTACCGCGCTTGAAAGCATGATTGTAAAGCTGACGCTGGGTATGCAAAAGTTGGATGAGGTGGTGATATCAACCGGTTACCAGCAACTTAAAAAGAGCAGTGCAACCGGAGCGTATTCTGTTATTGACGCAAAGGAAATTGAAAGAACGCCCACTTTAAACTTGATGGAACGCACAGCCGCTAAAGTTCCCGGTGTATATTTTGATGTGCGCAACAATACCATACAAATTCGCAGCGCTAATGGTTTAAATGGCAATACGCCGCCACTTATCGTTATAGATGGCTTTCCGGCTATCAACCAAAACCTAACTACCGTTACCACCCGTACTATTGATGGCAATCCCAATAATCTGAACCAGCCGGCTACATCAGGTAATGCGGTGCTGAGTACTATTAACCCGAATGATATTGAGAGCATCACTTTCTTGAAAGACGCTGCTGCATCTGCCATTTGGGGCGCTAAAGCGGCTAACGGTGTGATTGTAATCACCACTAAGCGTGGCAGAAAGGGCAACGCAAGTATCAACTACAACACCACTTTCAGCGTGTCATCACCGGCCAGTTTATCAAACCTCACCTCTATGAGCAGCCGTGAGTATATTGACCTGGAGCAGGAGATGTTTGATAAAGGTTTCCTAACCGACCCGATTGGCAGCTATCGTTACGGGCCTATCAGCGAGGCTCAGGAGTGGATGTTTAGGGTAAACCGCAGAACAGCCACTGCGGCCCAGCGCGATTCGGCCCTTAATACATTAGCTGGCCGCTCTAATCAGAGTCAGTTGCGCAAATACCTGCTTCAACGGGCTACTACCCAGCAGCACAACTTATCATTATCAGGCGGTGGCGAAAATAACACCTATTACATTGCTGCCAATTATAGCAAGGATGTGCCGGTATTTAAAAGTAACTATGGTGAAACTTACTCGCTTACCTCAAACCTCAACAATGATTTTCTGAACAAGCGTATTTCGGTAGCTACCGGTATCAATTACACTTATTCAAAAAGCCAGGTGAATAATACATCCCTGCAATCACTGGGCTTTGGCGCATTTGGTTACCGGCCCTACGAAATGCTGGTTGACCAGAATGGCAATGGCATTAGCAAACCTATTGCATTTACGCAGCGCGTGTCTGACAGTTTGCAGCGCATAGGCTACATGCCCTGGACCTACAACCCGCTTGATGAGCTGAACTACAACAACACTGTTTTAAACAAAAACAATATCCGCATCAATACGGCCATTAAAGGAACCATTACCTCGTGGTTAAACTTAACTTTATCGGGCCAGTTGCAAAAGCTAATCGGAAAGCAAACGTTTTTGCAAAACAAAAACAGTTATGATTCCCGCAACCTGATCAATATCGGAACCACCTTTTCCGGCCGTACTGCTATTTATGGCGTACCTGTAGGCGGCGTTTACAAAACCAGCAGTACCGGTAGCGATGAATATGCTATGCGCGGCCAGTTCAATGTTGACAAAACCATCGGCGACCATCACTTTGATGCAATAGCCGGTACCGAAATACGCCAAATTAAGTTTAACGGTAGTACACAAACACTTTATGGCTATGATGAAGAGTTAGGCTTAGGCGCAGTGGTAAATCCAACCACGCCTTATCGTACTATATTCGGTTATTCTACAACACTGGGCTTTAGCGACGGTAAAGTGTTTAATGATACCAAACGCTATTTATCTTATTACAACAACGCCTCTTATGCTTACCGCGACAAGTACTTTGTAAGTGGTAGCGTTAGGTTAGATGATTACACAATGCAGGGTGTTGACCGCCGTAACAGGGCCGTACCTTTGTATTCGGCTGGTTTACGCTGGAATATTAAGCGCGAATCTTTCCTGGAAAAAGTAGGTTGGATAGGCAGCCTGAATATTAGAACTACGTTGGGTACTGGTGGTAACATCCCAACACAGGGTCGCCCATACACTGTTATAAACACCGGGTTGTTTGATTCTTACACATTATTGCCTACTGCTACAATCGGAACGCCGGGCAATACGGAATTAGGCTGGGAAACTACCCGTACTATTAACGAAGGTTTGGATGCTGACCTGTTTAACAGCCGCTTAACCATTAGTTTGGATGTCTATCAGAAAAAGACAACCGGTTTACTGGTAAACCTGCCCTATAATTCAACTTATGGCTGGAATATCTTAACATTCAACGGCGGAAGCATGAAAGGTAGGGGAGCGGAGCTTAGTATTAGCGGTCAAATTGTTCGCGGCAAAAACTGGGGCTTTATCTCCGCATTCAACGGGGCTTATAATAAGAATGAAATCACAGAAAGTCGTTTTGTAAACACCAATAGTTCTCCATTTACATCCATTTTGGTTAAGGGATACCCGGTTGATAATGTGTTAGCTTACCGCTGGGCAGGTTTGGATGCTACGGGTCAATCACAAATTTATTCGGCTAACGGTACTATTTTAACTTCGCAAAGCTTTCCACAGGTAAAACCTGAAGACTTGGTTTACATGGGCCGAAGCACACCGCCTTACTTTGGTGGCTGGACGAATACCGTAAGATACCGTAACCTGAGCTTAATAGCAAGGGCCAGTTATGCACTGGGGCATAAGTTCAGGCTGCGGCAAATAGACCAGTCCACCTATCCAAGCGGCGGTAGTTTTTCTGGCTATATCAGTAACAGCCAGGTGTTAGCCCAGCGTTGGCGCAATCCGGGCGATGAGGCCATAACTAACGTGCCTGGTCTGTCTGGTATAAATTTCAATAGTATCGATTGGTATAGCGGGTCGGACATTAATATACGCAATGCCGGCAATATACGTTTGCAGCAGCTTACACTTAATTACGCGCTGCCTGCTTCGGCTTTGAGGGCATTATCATTTGTGAAGGGGGTAAATTTCGGTGTTACGGCCACTAACTTGGGCCTGTTGTGGGTATCCAACAAAGAAGGTGTTGATCCCGATTATCAAATGACCAACTCTTTCAATAACCTGCCGCCTTCGCGCACTTTTCTTTTCAATATGAATATCTCACTTTAATTCGCAAACTGTAATGCATAAAGTAAAAATTATACTGGCAGGTTGCCTGGTGCTGCTGGCATCGGCCTGCCGAAAATATGTGGAAATTCCGTCGCAGCAGGAGCGGGTGTTAAAACGCACGTCCGATTATCAGTCGCTGCTCTATTCTACAACTAACATTGAGCCGGGTTATTTTTACCCGATATATGCGGCTGATGAAGTTGGCTCAGATCAGGCTACCTGGCAAAACAACTTATTTCTTACCAATGCCAATGTATACACGTGGTCAGAAAGTTTTTTCACCAGCACTCAGGAAGATAACGATTGGTCGTCACTTTATAAGCAAATTTATATATGCAATACAGTTGTAACCGGTGTAATGGGTAGTGAGGAGGGTACAGATTTGCAGAAGCGAAGTGCATTAGCATCGGCGCTGGTGCACCGGGCCTTTGCCTACTATACGTTGGTAAACATATATGCTAAGCAGTATGATGCCGCCACGGCAGCTACCGACCCCGGCGTGCCGCTACTGGTAACAACCTACCTGTTTGCCGATTTGACCCGTGCCAGCGTGCAAAAAGTTTATGACCAGATTTTAGCTGATTTGAACCAGGCCCTGCCCGATTTAACCGACCTTCCGGATTTTAATACAAATCCATCAAAGGTGGCTGCTTATGCGTTGCTGGCCCGCACGCATTTACAGATGCGACATTTTGCCGATGCTGAGCGGTATGCAGATCTGGCGCTTAGCTTGCAAAATACGCTGCTTGATTTAAACGCTTACATCGCCGCGCCGAATACTATGCCGTTAAAGCTGCGTAACCCCGAGGAAATATTTTTCAAAAAAGCTTCTCAATTTGCTAGCTCGATACCACTTACGGCAAAGGTACTGAGCTTGTATGACCAGAAAGACCTGCGGTATGCTATTTATACCACTGACGGTACCAAAATTTCATATTCAAACTTTACCGGCAGAGGTTATAACCGGCAGAATATAATATCTGACGGTATTTACATTGGCCCTAACGTACCTGAGATGATGCTGATTAAAGCTGAATGCGAAGCACGTGCAGGAAATGTAACTGCCGCTTTAAGCCAAGTAAACTTACTGCGCAAAAAGCGCTTCACCCAAGCTGATTATTATGACCTGACTGCCGCTACTGCTAACGATGCGCTACGCACCGTGATTGATGAACGTAGCCGGGAATTTATTGGCCGTGGTTTCCGCTGGTTCGATCAGCGGCGCCTAGCAAAAGACGAAGGCTTAATCGGCACTGTTACCCGCACCTTCAAGGGCCAGACCTATACGCTGAAACCCGGCGATAACCGTTACGTTTTCCCGATAGCCGATAAGTACATAATTCAAAATCCGGAAATAAAACAAAACCCCAGATAATACACTACAATGATTCTGAACAAAAAGAGATTTCTCTTGAACCTTTCTATGGGCATGGTAGCGCTGGCACCAGCCTGTTCGTTACTGCACAAAAAGAAAACACAACCACCGCATGCTGCGGTGGTTGATCCGGCTCAGCGCCGGGCCGATAGTTTGAAGAAAGCATCGGGCTTAAAACCTTATGCTTCTGTAATCACAAAGGATGCTAAAACACAGCGCGGCTTCTTTACTGTGCATAAGGTGGGAGAAAAGTACTATTTCGAAGTGCCTAAAAATATTTTGCTGCGCGATATACTGGCAGTAAGCCGTGTTTCTAAAGCATCGTCTGATATGCGGAACGGAAGCCAGGGCTATGCTGGCGATCAAATAGGTGAATCGATCTATAACTTCGAAAAAGGGCCGGACAATAAACTGTTTATTCGCCGAATATCTTTCGGCGAATATGCAAAGGATAGTACCTCCACCATGTTTGCAAGCGTGGTAAAAAACAACGTTAGCACAATTGTAAGCTCGTTTCCGGTAATAGCTTACAAGCCCGATTCAACGGCTATGGTAGTGGATGCCACCGAGTTTTTGAACAGCGATAACGATGTGATTTACTTCCAGAAAAAAGTATTTAAAGACAGGGCTGGTATGGGCGGCCAGCAAAACGATAAAAGTTATATCGACTACATCCATACTTACCCCACTAATGTGGAAATACATGCGGTAAAAACCTACAGTGCCGGCATGAACCCAACCAACAGCAGCTATACCGTAGAGCTCAATGCCTCACTGGTGTTACTGCCGCTTAAACCAATGCGCCCGCGGCTGGCCGATGAGCGTGTGGGGTACTTTACCACTTCATTCCGCGATTTTGACGTAAATCCGCAAGGGGTAGGTACTACCGTTTATGTAAAGCGCTGGCGACTTAACCCTAAGCCCGAGGATGTAGAAAAATACAAACGCGGCGAACTCGTAGAGCCCGAAAAGCCGATTGTGTTTTATATTGACCCGGTTACACCCAAAAAATGGGTGCCTTACCTGATGCAGGGTGTAAACGATTGGCAAAAAGCTTTCGAAGCAGCCGGTTTTAAAAATGCCGTAATGGCCAAGGAGGCTCCAACCAAGGAACAGGATAGTACCTGGAGTATTGATGATGCCAACCATTCGGCCATTATATACCGCCCATCTGCTATAGCAAACGCAATGGGCCCAAGTATATCCGACCCGCGAAGCGGCGAAATTATTGAAAGCCATATTTTTTGGTATCACAATGTAATGTCGGTACTGCAACGCTGGTACATGCTGCAAACCGGCGCTGTTGATGCACGTGCCCGCAAGCCGGAGTTTGATGATGAATTAATGGGAAGCCTGATCCGTTTCGTGTCATCGCACGAGGTTGGGCATACCCTGGGCCTGCTGCACAACTTCGGTTCCAGCTCAACAGTTCCGGTTGAGAAACTACGTGATAAAGCTTGGGTAGAGGCGCATGGTCATACACCATCCATTATGGATTATGCCCGCTTTAACTATGTAGCGCAGCCCGAAGATCATATCTCGGAAGCTGGTTTGTTCCCACGTATTAATGATTACGATAAATGGGCAGTTATCTGGGGCTACAAATGGCATCCTGAATTTAAATCGGCTGAAGAAGAGCAAAAAGCTTTGGTGAAAATGGTTACCGATTCAATCCGTCGTAATAACCGTTTATGGTTTGGCTCTGAAATGGAACAATTCGATCCGCGTTCGCAAAACGAGGATTTGGGTAATAACTCGGTACTGGCCAGCCAGTACGGTATCAAAAACCTGAAACGCATAGCGCCGCAACTGGGTAAATGGCTAAGCAAACCTGATGATGGGCAGGAAAGAATCCTGACTGGTTATACCGGCCTTTGGGATCAATTATCGTTGTACATCGGCCACGTTATTAAAAACATTGGTGGTACTTACCATACCGTGAGGGTAAATAGCGAAAACAAGCCGGTTTATGAACTGGTGCCTTACCAGCACCAAAAACAAGCTGTAGCTTTCCTGAACGAACAAGTGTTTAAAACGCCGATGTGGTTAAATACATCTGATCTGGAATCGAAGCTTGCCGTAAGTTTTCCGTTAGAGCTAAGTCAGTTACAGGAAATGGTCATCAACGGTGTTATTACACGCACTCGGTTAAGCCACATGTACACCGACCAGATTAACCACAAGCAAAAAGCCTACAGCGTTAATGAGCTGTTTAGTGACATGAACCATGGTATTTTCACCGAGTTGTATGCCAAAGGCAACGTGGATGTATACCGTCGTACCCTGCAAAAGCTGTACATTTACCGCTTAACGCAGCAGGCGTTTTTACCTAACGAGATGAGTAACATCTTTATGGGCAATACCTATCATTTTACCATTACCGATCTGAACACCATCCTTAAAAGTGAATTACGAAACCTGCAGGCGATGTTCAGGACAGGTGCAAAGAACGCGTCGCTCAATAAGCTGACCCGCATGCACTTCGAGGAAATGGACAACATGATTACCCGTAAGTTTTTAGCCGATAAAAGTGGCCTGTTAGACAGGTAAAAATTTTTATATATAAAACACGAAAGCCTGATCATAGAGATCAGGCTTTCGTGTTTTAAGCTTTGGGCTTCAACAGTTCATCAGCAAGTTGGAGTAAGGCCAGGTAAGGGTCGCCCTCTAAATTCAAAGCCATGGCAAATGCTGGTTCCGTTTTGTAACCCTGATTCTTCAGGCTGATAACTTGTTTTCGTAAAGATTCGCCGTGAAGCTGTAACAGGTAATGTTCAATAAGTAAATGCCTGTATGCGCTTTGCTGCTGCGAGGGCAACTGTTGCCCAAATACTTCAATCTCAAAACTATCCAGTACAAAATGGCAGTTACTGTATTTTCTCCGTTAATTGTAGTTTGTTCTGTTTTAAAAGAAGAATAACCTGAAAAGAGTTGCCTTAGTGTTTGCATGAATTGTTCTGCATCATCGTAGCAACAAATAATGTCCAGATCGCTGCTCTCTATATCAATATTTAACGGGATTGTACCCGTTAAAATAGGGGAGTAATAGCTAAGCCCTTCAAGAATTTTATAGGTGCTGAGTGTTTGATAAGCTTGTTGTTGCCTGAGTGTACCATTGGTTAAGTAATCTATTTTTAAAAACATGTGGTAAGCATAAGTTATTTTGTGGTATTGGGGTAAAGATGACCTTATATTTAATTGAAACGTAATCGCAGTTTTATATTTTAATTGGTGGCATTTATATTTGTTGAGTTAATAGTTCCTTCTTATGCTTAACATCAGTCAGCTTTTCATTTATCCAGTAAAATCTTTAGGTGGCATAGCCGTAAACCAAGCCTGGGTAACCAGCCGGGGGCTTGAGCATGACAGGCGCTGGATGCTGGTGGATGCAGATAACAAATTTTTATCGCAGCGCAGCGTACCGCAACTGGCGCATTTTAAGTTGGCCTTGTTACCAGATGGTATTGAAGTACATCACCAACAAAATAAGCAGCGATTCATTATTCCATTCCAGCCGCAAACCAGTGAATATGCACAGGTACACATATGGGATGATGTTTGTACAGCGCAGTTTGCAAGCGCTGATGCCGACGAGTGGTTTACTGCGTGTACAGGGATCGACTGTCGTTTGGTTTATATGCCCGATGATACGCATAGGCAGGTGGATTTAAGGTATGCAGCACCAGGGCAAGTTACTTCATTTTCGGATGCATATCCTATTCTCATAGTGAGTCAGGAATCGTTAGATGATTTGAACAGCCGCCTTACCGAAAAGTTACCAATGAACCGGTTCAGGCCAAATATTGTTTTTACCGGAGGCGACGCTTATATGGAAGACAGGCTGAAAGAGTTTACTATCAACAGCATCCGCTTTCAAGGCGTTAAACTTTGCGCCCGCTGTGTAATGATCGGTGTAAATCAGGATAACGCAGCAACCGGTACCGAGCCACTGAAAACCTTAGCTACTTACCGAAAGCGTAACAATAAGATATACTTTGGGCAAAATCTGGTATATCAGGGCAGCGGTCCCCTGCAAATAGGGGATAAGTTAAGTGTTGAGGTTTGGGCTGAAGATCAGTCGTTTAACCCAATTGCCAGCGTTTAAGAAATAAAAACATATTAAGTACAAGAACCAAGTGCGGGTTTGTAAGGTTAATGAGATAACTATATTATGGAAAATACATTTGAAATTGATATCCCGATGAAAGATCACCCAATGGTGATTATGGTTAAACCCCGCAGCGAGAGCAATAGTTACGATTTGTTTTATTGCGACGAATTGTGCGGCTGCTTTTTTAAAAATGAACACAGCGTTTGGATCTACGAACCACATGCCCATGCGGCCTTGCTTTTAAATGCTGAACAATTACAGCATCTTGGTCAGGAAATAGATAAGCATTAATAATTCGTTGTGCTCGCTGCTTTGCATTCGTTAGCCTGAGCCAATAATTGCGCATATTCTTGTAATATTTTTGATTTTTAAATTAAATATTAAGCTTATATTTAAAACCACAAAACAGCCCTGGTTTTAGTATAACAATTATTGATTTAAGTACATTTTATGCGTAACGAATTGGATCGTCTGGATGCGGTTGACAGATTTAAACAGCTGGACGCCGGTATTCACAAAGATCTGGATGACCTGGTAAAGCTGGTGGCGCAGGTTTGCAATGTACCTGTAGCGCTGGTAAGCCTCATTGATGCCAATATGCAATGGTTTAAAGCCAGTGTAGGGACGGGCGATATGGATTGCAATCAGCGCGAGCATTCTTTTTGCCAGTTTACCATTATGCAGGATGATTTACTGATCATACCTGATGTTACACTGGACCAGCGCACCGCATCGTTACCCATTGTTATTAACTCGCCCAATATCCGTTTTTACGCGGGAGTGCCGCTCATTACCTATGATGGTTATGCTATAGGTACGCTGTGTATATTGGACGTACAAACCCGCGAACTGGACGATCAGCAGAAAAATACGCTTAAGGTGCTGGGTAAACAGGTGCTTAATCTCATTGAGCTAAATTGGAGCCTGCAAACGCTGGCCAACCAGCAGGAACATACCGAGCAGCAAAAAAGAAGGATAGAAGATTCTGAGCTGAAATTAAGAGCGGTTTTCGATAGCTCTAAAGACTTGCATTTTTTACTGAGCCGTCATAAGCAGGTTCTGGCATTTAATAAAGAAGCCGCCAATTATATTCAAACCAACTATGCCCATTCGTTGCGGATAGGTGATTACCTGTTAAATATCGTTGATATACGGATGCACGAGCGGTTTAATCAATACTTTAACATCGCTTTGAGTGGCGAGCCTGTTAAGGCCGTATGGCTGGTGCGCCCGGGGCAAGTAACAGCCGGCTGGTTCGAGGTGTCATTTACACCGGTAATTGATAACCTGGGTAACAAAATAGGCGTAGCTTTCAATTCGGCCGACATTACCCTGCAAAAGCTTAATGAGGAGTATATTGCATTGCAAAATGCGGCGTTGCAGCGTATAGCCATCATTCAATCACACGAGCTACGAAGACCAGTGGCCTCACTTATGGGACTGATTGAAGTGATCAGACTGGATAATTTTAAGATAACGGATTATTTTGAAATGCTGCAATCTACCGTTCATGAACTGGATAGTAAGATACGCGAAATTGTCAAAGAATCTGAAATCACCATCGGTACTGATGGTAAAGAAAATTAAAAAATATACCTGATACCGCACCAAGGAATTTCTTCTGTAAGCAAGTTGATGAACGTATTGATCATCTGCGCCTTAAGCTGATGCTGGTACCTGATATTAATACCTCCATAACTGCTGCGCTTAGTTTCTTGTATGGCCGGCAGCCACAGTAACTCCTCGGCCTTGGGATTGATTTGAAGGTTAGCTACGTGCTGCCACTCGTTGTGTGTCAAAAATATTACTTCACATTGCATTTGTTTCTTTACTTCTGGGCTTACAGCTGCGTTTAACTGTTGAAAAAGCTCGCGATAATCTTCCTCCCAATCCCGTTCAATACCACGCACACGATCATAAACAATTACCGGCGAGAAGTTGACATGCACCTCGTAACCAGCCGCGTAAAAATCATTGATCGCTTGCAGGCGCTTTTCTATACTATCGGTACGTACATCAACCAGCCGGCTGATTTCTGCAGGCATTAAGCTGAAACGGATCCTGATTTTGCGTGCGGGATCAAACTCCAGCATTTCGGAGTTTATAAACTTGGTAGCAAAAGTTGCTTTGGCTCGTTCATGATCTTTATAGAACTGAAACACATCATGTATGCCCGGAGATATTGCGTAGTCAACCGCAATATCCGAATTGCAACCAATGTCATAAGTATAGTATATCGGATCCGTCTGGTTCGGCGTTCGTGGCCAGGGTAAGGCCATCACGTGCTTATCAACCGCGGCCATAATTTCGTCTGTATTGGTAAACACAGTTATTGGGTTCAGTTTCTTGTGCCGGTCAACATAACAGTAGGCACAACCGCCAAAACAACCATTGGCTAAACTGGGCGCAATAAAATCAGAGCTTCGGCCGCTGTATTTAATCTCCTTGGATTTTAAACGGCCCAGCACCAGTAGGTCCGACTTGGCCTTGTAATGCGGCAGGTCAACTTCCGGTAAGCGGTTATGCTGTTTTATTGGCGTACGGCCGGCATCCGGGTACTGGTCTGCAATACGCAGGCCATTTGGGTTTAGCGCATCTGGTGTATATAATATCTTATTGGGTTTAAAATCCGGCATAATTTAGAAGCTCTTGGTTGCTATTTAAGCTTAATAACTATGCCAAACGGCTGTTTTGTCAGTACTAATATGTTAGATAAAAGCAGAGCTTTAAGCTCTGAAAAAAGAAAACTATTATCTGTAAAGTAGTGTTGTATAACAAAGCAATCAGCAGCATGCCGACCGAAAATAAACCCGTTTCAGAACTATACAGTGTAAGCCGGATGCAGATCGAGCATTACGATATGTCTATCGGCTTGCGGCTTATCTGGCTCAATAACAGTCAGGCGTTTATGTTTGGTGTTTACTCTGTTTGCACAATCATGAAGGCCCCAACGCCATTCTTGGCTGGCAAAGAACTGATGCTGGCTATGGCAATTCCTTTCCTCGGATTTGCAACAACCTTAGTTACCTTGTTTGATATTATTACCAGCATTATTCAAATGAATAAGCTGACACGTAATTACAAAAATGCCAATAGCAACCATGAACAGGAACTTAATTTTCCCTTACTTCATGGCAATATCATGGATAGGGTTATGCAGCGCATATCGCCTGTTGTAACAGCCTTGCTGTTCCTGGCGGTTTGGATATTTCTGATCATGTACGATCATCAGCTTTTGTAGCTTATTCTACAATTTTGATTTGCTCCGGCTCGGTAATAATAATTTCCGGTTTGCCTTTATAATCAATTACGGTACCGGTAATGGTTACCTTTTTACCTTTATATAATGCCTCGGGCGCTGTCGTAAACTTTTTGCGATCGTCACCTTTAATCAGTAACGTTAAAACTTCTTTGGGATGCGGGGCTCCAACATCTAAAAGCGTAATATTTGACCCGGCCAGGTATTTGCCACCTGCAACGGTATCGGTAATCATAACGGTTTCATTCTTGTGATTAGCTGCTTCTTTAGCTGGAACTACTTTTTGGCTAAATGCGCTCATCGAAACTGATAAAAGAAAAGCAAGAACAGGAATTTGTTTAATCATAACGCACGGTCTTTATTGTCTAATATAGTGATAAATCAGGCCAAAATGCCTGATTTTTATTTAATTATAGTTCTCTTGGTTGTGAATTATTACGGTGAATGTTTGCTATTCTCTATAATAATTTAGAGATTAGTTTATAACATCTCTTTTATGCCAGAAAACCCCACCGGCCAACCGGACGCAAGTCTTCATGATGCCGATAGCCAGTACCGGCACCTTTTTATGCAGGCACCAGGCCTCATAGCCATTTTACGACGGCGGGAAGGCGTATGTGAGCTATTTAATGAGCTATTCAGTAAAGTTTGGGGTAATCGTGATGTGTTAAATAAGCCAATGCGCCAAGCATGGCCTGAATTAGATGGGCAGGGATTTTTCGAAATTGTAGAACGGGTATTTGATACCGGCAATGCAGAATATGGCTATGAATATCCTGCCCGTGCCGATTGGCATCATACCGGTAAAACAGCAGAAGCTTTTTTTGATTTTGTTTACTCACCATACCGCAATCAGGAAGGGGTGATTGATGGTGTAATGATATTTGGTATGGATGTAACTGCCCGGGTACAGGCACGCAAACAACTGGCCGAGCAGCAACTGCTTTTCAAAGATATTACTGATGCTGCGGCAACGGCGCTTTGGATGGTGGATAAACATGGTAATATAACCTTTGTAAACCAAACCTGGGCCGATTGGACAGGGCATCCCAAAGAAGCCCTGCTGGGGCGTGGCTGGGTTGACTTTGTAGCGCACGAAGACAGGGAGCGTGTTATCAGCAGCTATATACGTGAAGTAACCCGCAAGTGGCAATACCATGTTGATTTCAGGATATTGCGGGGCGATGGTAAAATACAATGGGTGGCCGCTACCGGCAAGCCGCGCTACCTGCCCGATGGTGAATTCGCGGGCTATGTGGGTTCTTGCATGGATATTACCGAACGTAAGAAGTGGGAACAGATACTACTGGATAGCGAGCAACGCTTCAGAACTATTGCCGATTCGGCACCTGTACTCATCTGGATGTCCGGACCTAACAAGAAGACGACATTCTTAAATAAAAGCTGGACCCAATTTGCAGACGAGTCGAGCTTGTTGTCTGATAAGGGCCTTATGCAAAGTGACTTGATTCATAAGTCGGACGTTGAGATGGTGGTGGAGCAATACCGTCGGGCGTTTGATCGTCAACGTGAATTTTACCTCGAGTACCGTATGCTGCGCAATGACGGCAACTATCGCTGGATCGGTATGAAAGGCGTACCCCGGCTGGCTAATGATGGTACTTTAGTTGGCTACATAGGCTCGGGTATGGATATTACCGAAATGAAAGAGCATGAGCAGGTAAAGAACGACTTTATTGGTATGGCCAGCCATGAACTGAAAACGCCCATTACATCTATCAAAGCTTATGTACAGCTGTTGCTTTCGATTTATAAAGATGCCGACGATGAGTTTCTTAAAAAATCACTCACCACGGTTAATAAACAAATCAACAAGCTTACCCGTCTGATATCCGATTTGCTGGATGTTTCTAAAATGGAAAGCGGCCGTTTAAGCCTGAACAGTGAACCGTTTGTTTTGAACGATGTGCTGAAAGAAACTATAGAGGAAGTACAGCATACGGCCGCGCATCATGATATTGTTTACACAGCCTGTTCGGACACCATTACCGTACTGGCCGACCGCGACCGCATTGCACAGGTGCTGATAAATTTTCTTACGAATGCCATTAAATACTCACCCGAGGCTGATAGGGTAGATGTTAACGTTACCTGCAAGCAAAATGAAGCCATCATTGCCGTAAAAGATTATGGTATAGGCATCAGCGCCGAAGAGCAGAATAAGATATTTAACCGCTTTTACCGCGTTGAGGGGCGTAATGAGCAAACTTTTTCGGGCTTTGGAATTGGCCTGTACGTAGCTGCCGAAATCATTAAAAGGCACAACGGAAATACCTGGGTGGAAAGCCATCCCGGTACCGGCTCTGTTTTTTACTTCTCTTTACCTGTGCATTCAACAGTCGCTTGATCGTAAGCACAACTACTTAGCAATCAAAAGTTTCCTTTTATCTAAACAATTTACTATAAGTTAAATTATGTTTAGGTAAAGCACATATTAGCCGTACTATATATTTTACTTACAATTAGTTCCCTTAAAACAGCTTTACGTAAAATAGGTATGGCAGAGCAAAATAAGGGTACAAAGATATTAAGCAGGGTGCTGATTGTAATTGCAGTAATTGGCGTTGTTTTAGCAGGTGGGTGGTATTTCATCAAGCGTGATCTATCTAAACCCAATAAGGGCAATGGCAAAGGGTCTGTATTAAAACCGTTGATAGAGAATAAGCTTAAAGACATGGTAATTGCCGCCAGCGACAGCCTTTATCATATCACCTTTTCTAAATTTGATTTGAACGTTGACTCGGGCTACGCAATCATCTCCGATTTTAAATTGATACCCGACTCTGCTGTTTACAACCGGCTGGTTGCTGCCCATAAAGCACCAGATAATCTGATGCGCATGAGCGCTGCCGATGTAAGGCTGAATAAGTTTGGCTTTATGGATACACCCGAGGGCAATCGCTTTGGCATTGAGCGGGCGGTAGTTGTTCGCCCAAAAGTTTGGATCAGCAATAAGCGGCAGGAGGGTAGTCAGGCCAATCAAGATAAGGAGTCGCTGTTGTATAAAACGTTCATGAGCTTTTTTAAGCGTATGCATGTGCAGCATACATCCGTCAAAAATGCCGATATTGTTTATGTAAACAGAAATGAAGCAGTCGAAAAATATGATCGCCTGCATAACTTGAATATAGACATTACTGACTTTACCACAAGTCCGGCTGCTGAAGCTGATAGTGGTAAAAGCTGGACTGATGTCGGTGTGGCTAAATTCAGGCTGGCTACGCCCGATAGTACCTATTATCTGGATTGTAAAAATATAAAGTTGTTACCCGCCAAGCATCAGTTAAGCATGGCTCATATGTCATTATTGCCACGGCAAAGCAAGGCGACGTTTCACAAAACCTATGGCTTTGCACGCGACAGGATCCATTTAGAGTATGATAAAATTTCACTTTCTGGAATTGATATTGAACGTTTTATGCGTAAGCAGCAGATATATGTAAGCAACTATACCGTGGCCAATTCGTGGGTGGAAGTGTACACCAATTACAACTACCCGCTCAAAAAGGAACTACGGCGTAATACTTATTTTCATAGGCAATTACAAACACTGGCATTTGATATCACCATCAAGCAAATGGATATATTACACGGTGATGTGTACTTCAAAATACTCGCCGGCAAATCGGATAAAGTAGCTACACTGGCTTTAACCGATTCTAAAACTACATTGTATAATATCACCAACAACACGCTCCAAAAAAAGCGTAATCCATACCTTACAGTTGTTAGCAAAACGTTGCTGATGAATGCCGGCTTAATGAAAACACGTTATGTTTTTAATTTGACTGATAAGGCGGGCGGTTACACCGTATCTTCCACTATAGGCTCAATGGATGCCCGTGCATTTAATGAGCTTTCGCGTCCGTTGGGTATGATGGAAGTTAAAGAAGGCCGTATCAATCATTCCGAAACTTTTATGCGTGTAAACGAATACCGGGCAACCGGTAACACTGATATGTATTACACCGGCGTAAAGGTGTCACTATTAAAAAGGGATGATGATACAGATACTTTAAAACGCCGGGGCTTCCTGTCATTCGTAACCAATATGGTAACACCAAATGATAATCCGCGCAAAAACGGCAACTTTAAGAAAGGGCCTATCAACGTAGTTCGCGATCCACATGATTCTTTCTTTGGGTTTTTATGGAAGGGTATGGCTGATGGTATGTCATCGGCTATGATGGGGATGTACCAAAACGGCAAAAAAGCCGATCATAATATTATTCTTAAGGTAGGCAAAATGATATCCGGCCCAGGCCGGAAAGCAGATAATGTGAAAAATGGCGTTAATCAGGATAAAAAGCGTAAGCAATAAAGGCAGTTGTGAAGATTTTTGCAAATTTTCGTAAAACACTAACACATCATAAACTGTTAAGCAATAGAATCATCTACTAAAAAGGATTAAACATGAAAGATCAAACTAAAATTATTGCAGCCCTGTTGGTGGGCGCTGCTGCCGGTGCAGCTGTAGGATTATTATTAGCACCAGAAAGCGGCTCTGAACTGAGAGAAGACATTGCCGATTACGTAAACGATTTGCTTGAAAAAACTAAAGACAAAGCGCAAATTACTGCCGATGACATCAAAGAATATGGCAATACTTTAGTTGACAGAGCAAAAACTAAATTAAATGGCGTTGTAGGTGCAGTTAGCGATTACAAAAACGAAGCAGAAGCTGCAGCATCTGACGCTGTTGACAGTGCTAAAGCAAGTGTTAAAAGCACTGCTAATGATGTGAACTCTTCAGTTCAAAATGCATAAGCATAAACAGTTATACTATACATATTAAAAAGAAAGCCCTGCTTAATTAAGCAGGGCTTTCTTTTTATAGAATGAATTGCCGTCCTTTTACTTCGCTATCCAACTATTGTCTTTTACGTTGGCATCCATAAAAATACCGCCATCTATCACGGCCGATTTAATGGTTTTGCCTGTTTTGATACTTACCGATGCTTGTCGCTGATTTGCGGCCCAAACAGCGGGTGTTTGATGCAGTGTTTGTGTGCTGCCATCGGTATAGGTAAGTTTTATATCAAAAGGCACCGCAAAGCCTCCTATATTTTTCACCTGAGCTGTATAGCCGCCCGCGGCCTTATTCAGGTTCAAAGCAAGGTCGATATAATAGTTACTGAAAAACCAGTTGTTAAAAAACCAGTTAAGGTTTTGGCCGGATGCACTGCTCATGGAGTTAAAATAATCCCATGGAATAGGGTGTTTGCCATGCCAGCGGTTCATATACTCATGCAGGCATTTTTTAAATAGCACGTCACCCAGCATATCTTTCAGCGCCAGATAGCTCAGCGATGGTTTGCCATAGGCATTATTGCCGTATCCGCTGCTGAGTTCGCTCGTTGGGGTAATAACGGGTAAGTCTTCGGTCGTGGATGGATCGTTGATCCAACGGTTTACACGGAACATTTTGTATAGTTCTTCTGCCTTCTCTTTGCCCACTTCTGCGGTGCCAATCAGCAGCTCAAAGGTGGTAGCCCAGCCTTCGTCCATAAAAGCGTAGCGTGTTTCATTTATACCCATGTAAAAAGGGAAATAGGTATGGGCAATTTCATGATCCTGCACAAACTGGGCAAAGTGCAAATCGTCCTGGCGACTGTCGTTCACCATCATAGGGTATTCCATATCGGCAAAGCCCTGAAATGCCGTCATCTTTGGGAAGGGGTAGGGTACGCCCGGCCAGTTGTGCGACAACCAACCTAATGAGTTGCGGCCAAACTGCACCGAATGATGGAAATCGGCAGCAGAATCGCTGAATGCTGCCTGCATGCTTGCTCTGCGCTTTGTAGCATCATCTACAACAACGCTTGCCGCATCCCATACGTAATGATTGCTGATGCCAACGGCCATATCGCTGATGTTATCGGCAGTCCAGGTCCAGGTGTTCAGGTCCTTTTGTGCTGTTATATTTTTTTTAGCCAAATCTGCAGCAGTGGCTACGTGAATGGTTGAATCGCTGGTGAATGATTGTTGCAGACGCTTGGCAAAGGTAGGCTGTAAAACCTCGGTAGGGTTTTGCAGCGTTCCGGTAGCCCATACAATGTAGTTCTTAGGTACTTTAACATGTAGGGTATAGTCGTTAAAATCGTTGTAAAACTCCTGTGCGTCGGTAAAAGTAAGGCGGTCCCAGCCGTTGTAATCATCATAAACAGAGATACGCGGATAAAAGTAAGCCAGGTAGAAGGTGGTTTCGTCAATAACACCCTCGCGGCCGCTTTGCAGCGAAAGCTGGTAGTGCCAGTTGATATTTAATTTAACTGAATCGTGCGGTAGTAAGGGCTTGGTAAGGCTTACCAGTTGATTAGTTCCCAAAGCAGCTTCGTTGTTCCATTTAACTTGCCGGCCATCCACCGTAAATGTATCAATCTGCATACCCGGTGTTAAGTAATCGGGACTTGCGGCGCCCATACGTGCAGCGCCCGGCCGGTGTATGTTCATGATCAGTTTCATGTTCAACCTGCGCAAGGTATCCGGGCTGTTGTTGATGTAAGTAATCTGCTCCGTGCCTTTTACATTACGGTCGGGCGGCATGGTAGTAACCGTAATATTATACCGGGCATGGTTTTGCCAGTAGTTTTTACCCGGCCGTCCATCGGCAGAGCGGGTGCCTTTAGCGAATGCTTTTTGTATATCGCGGGGCATGTACAGGCTTGGGTTCTGGGCCTTTACTGATAGTGCGCTTACACAAAGTAAGGCAGCAGCAAATAGTTTATTCATTTTATTAATAGGGGATTGTATCATTATTTGCTAATATACTCATCGGCAATAACCGAAAGTAACTTATAATCGTCCGATGCTTCGTCAAAGCTTTCGAGCAATAGCTGCTCCACTTCTTTATAGCCAAGTTTTGCCGCCAGCACTTTAAGCATACGATAGGAGGTAACGTTAATATGCTCAATTAGCTGCAGATAAAGCAAAATGTCTATATCGGTAAGCAGTGGGTTGCTTACCACATCGTCCTTAGGTTCAAAAGCATCTTTGAAAACTGCAATGATAGGTATGTTCTGCTCAGTAGCGGGCTGCATATCTATCAAACGATAGATTTCATGTAGCCTTTCCACCTGTCTGCTTACATCTTCAACTAATTCCTGTATGCCTTGCTTCAGTTTTTTTAGTGAACAGAGCGCTATTAAAGAGGGAAAGTGCTGTTGCAGGTAGCTTTTACCATAATATATCCTGTTTAAATGGTGTACAAAGTGCTGCTGAAGTGCAGCCGGATCTGTAACAAGTGTTGTTTGGGCTTCCATAGGTTAAAGTGATATTATGGTGTTCTGCAAAATAAGGAATTTAAATAAATATCCGGTTATATGTTTGGTTGGCATACTAAGGTTTTACAAACCATATCATCTGCCAATTGTAAATTAACTATGCAAGAAGAAAATTTTGATGATCTGGATTTTGGCCATCAGCAAAACGAAGAATCGTTTCATATTGAGGTAGACTTTTATGATACCGGCGATTTAAGCCGCATGTTGGTTGTGCCATGCAATGATACCTATATCGTAGTATCAAACGATGAGCATTTATGTACACTGGTGCGTACCTGCAAAGAAATTGAATGCTGGGAACAACAGGATGGTACTTTAGACGAAGAATTGGTAGAAAAGCTTGGCGTAGCCATACAAGGCGCACGCCCGGAAGATTTTTATAACGAAGAGACGGGAAGTGAGGATTAAAAGTGCGGTATAATGTAAGGAGAGCGGAGTGCGAAGTGGAAAGAGTTAACTTCTTCGCACTCCGCTCTCTTTACCTGTTAAAGTTCCTTACGTAGCCGTGCTACCGGAATATTCATTTGCTCACGGTATTTGGCTACCGTACGGCGGGCAATGTTGTAACCTCGCTCTTTTAATATCTCGGTAAGCTTCTCATCAGCTAGGGGATGACGTTTGTCTTCATTACCGATGCAGTCTTCCAGAATCTTTTTTACCTCTTTGTTAGATACCTCTTCGCCGCTTTCTGTCTGGATAGCTTCAGAGAAGAAAGATTTAAGTAAGAAAGTACCATACTCCGTTTGTACATATTTAGAGTTAGCCACACGCGATACGGTAGAAATATCCATACCTATACGGTCGGCTATATCTTTCAGGATCATCGGGCGCAGGTTCCTTTCATCACCTGTCAGGAAAAACTCATACTGATATTGCATAATGGCATTCATGGTTTTAAGCAACGTTTGCTGGCGCTGTTTAATAGCATCAATGAACCACTTAGCCGAATCGAGCTTTTGCTTTACAAACTGTACCGCTTCTTTCAGCTTTTTATCACGTTGCGATGCCTTATCGTAATGCTCAAACATTTCCTGGTAGGAGCGGCTTACCCGCAGTTCGGGCGCGTTTTTGGCATTCAGCGTTAATATCAGTGTGCCATCATTGTTAGTGATATGGAAATCGGGAATAACCTGCTGCTGCTTGGTATTTACCTCATTCGAATCACCTGGTTTCGGATTCAGCTTCAAAATCTCGTTCACAACGGCGCGAAGCTCGTTGGAATTCATGTTCAAAGATTTTTCTAGTTTATCGTAATGCTTGCGGGTAAACTCTTCCAGGTAATTTTCAACCACCAAAATGGCTTTCTTTATAATCGGGTCGTTTACGTCTTTGCGGCGCAGTTGAATCAGTAAACATTCCTGCAAGCTACGTGCACCAACACCGGGTGGATCGAAGCTTTGAATTACTTTCAGCATTTCCTCCACTTCCTCATCCTCGGCCATAACGTTTTGTGAAAAGGCCAGGTCGTCTGTTAGTGACATGATAGGACGGCGCAAATAACCGTCATCATCCAAACTGCCGATAATTTGCTGTCCGATACGAAAGTCTTTATCCGATAGCGGAACCAGATCCAGCTGGGCCTGAAGGTTTTCAAAGAAAGAACTTTGAATAGCGATAGGCATTTCCTTACGGTCTTCCTCGTCATCGCCGTTCTGGTCGTAGCGTGAGCCGTAATCGTTTAAGTTATCGTCTTGCAGGTAATCGTCTATATTAAACTCGTCATGCTCGCCATTGTCATCATCGCCGTTATAGGTGTCCTCATCCGGGTCGCGGTCAGGATACTGCTCCTCCGGCTCGCTCATGTTGGTTAAACTCAAATCTTCAAGCGCAGGGTTTTCTTCCAGCTCCTCTTTTATACGTGCATCTAACGATACCGTAGGAACTTGTAACAGCTTAATAAATTGTATTTGCTGCGGCGAAAGCTTTTGTAAAAGTTTTTGTTGAAGATTCTGTTTTAACATAAATATAGACTGTGCCAAAAATACACTAATCTGCCGTATTAATCAAAATGTAAAGCGGATTGACTCTAATGTAAAATGTATTATGGTGTTTTTTTGTTTGCTGTAACAAAATTTTTCACAGTTATGTTTTTAACGTTAGATTAGCCTGAAAGTAAACTAATCGCTTATGTCGATCATTAAAGAATTTAAGGAATTTGCCATTAAAGGTAACGTTTTAGATTTAGCTGTAGCTGTGGTAATAGGTGCAGCATTTGGTAAAATTGTTAGTTCGCTGGTGGAGGATATTATTACGCCAGCTATACTTACACCTGCATTAAAGGCCGCCAATCTGAGCAATTTGAGCCAGCTTGTAGTGCCCGGTACGGCTATCAAGTACGGGAATTTTTTGTCGCAGATTATCTCTTTCGTGATAGTAGCTTTTGCATTGTTCCTTTTCATTAAAGCGATCAACCGGTTCAAAAAGAAAGAGGCCGTTGCACCAACTGTAGCGCCTGCACCATCCAAAGAAGAACAGCTGCTTACCGAAATACGCGACCTTTTGGCTGCTAAAAAAGATATTTAATTATCAGCCTTAATGAGGCGGCCATCGGTTACAATTACGTAGTCGTTGGCCGAATTGTATTTGCTCCAGTCAATTTGCTCAAAATTATCGGTGGCAAAAGCCGCGATGTTGAGTATGCGTGTGTTGGGTGCATAGTTTTTAAGCTGTGCAGGGGCACCCAGTTTGTCCTCACTGTGAAAGCCGCCATTGATCTGTAATACTTTGTAACCGGGATGTGTTTTCAGAAAGCGGGCAACAGACCAGGCCATGGTAGCATCCCATAAAGATTGCGACTGATATAATTGCATGCCCGGCATACTGCCATGCCCACCCATTATGGCAGCAAACTTTTCATGATAAGCGCCTGATGCGGTATCAACAGGCAGGGGAGGTAACCAGCTTTTGGCATTCACATCCAACTGTTGCAGACTGCTTAAGCCAAGCCGCGTAACACGGTTAGTATAACGCGCCGGTGCGTTAGCCGCTATAACCGGCAGGTGCTTCTCTTTAGCCAGTTCTATTAGCGGGCGGTAATCCTTATAGTTAGGCCATGCGCGGGCTTCGGTTACGAAATTTTTTTCGCGGATCAGGCCACCAAGGTATTCATTCAATATGGGCTGCGTATCTGTCTCGAACATCTCTAAAGATAGTGCTGCTTTCTGCGGGTACTTTTCGGCAAGTTGCTGAAATAGCAACAGTTCGAGCGAGTGGCCAACGGAATCATTATGCTCTTCACCAAAAAATAATACATCAGCCTTAGCCATATCATCAATTATATGATTAATGGTTACCTGTTTTTGCTTGCTCGTACTATATATTTTATAACTTTGAGCCGATGCCAGTAGCGGTAAGGCTATTAAGATAAAAATCAGACGTTTCATACGGTATTGCTATAGCGGCAAAATACAGGCAAAAAACAACATCGGCAAATTGTAATAATTATATTTGATTACTAAAGTATAATTGCTACATTTGCACTCCCTTTTTTAAGAATAAAGAATATAATATCATACAATCATGAAAAGAACGTTTCAGCCGTCTCAACGTAAAAGAAGAAACAAGCATGGTTTCCGTGAGCGCATGTCAACAGCTAACGGCAGACGAGTATTAGCTGCAAGAAGAGCTAAAGGAAGAAAAAGATTATCAGTTTCTGACGAGCGTCGTCACAAAGCATAATACCGGTTGCTTTCCTCATTATTAAGTTGAGGATTGGAGCCGTTTGATCACTAATTCGGTTTACCAATATAAAGCAATCAATGTACACTTTTAAAAAGGAAGAACGGCTATGTAATAAAAAGCTTATTGAAGGGCTTTTTCGTAGCGGGTCTTCCTTTTTGTGTTATCCGTTTCGCGTATCCTGGCAGCCGGCTGTTTTGCCTCAAAATGTACCCGTACAGGTATTGTTTGCAGTAGCCAAAAAGCGCTACAAGCATGCGGTTGACCGTAATCTGGTTAAACGGCGTATACGCGAGGCTTATCGTTTGCATAAGCAGGAGTGCCTGTATCAATATTTGCAACAGCAGCAAAAGCAAATCATTTTATCGGTAGGCTATGTTGGTAAAGAAATTACCGATTATAAGTTTATGGAAAAAAAAATGCAGAAACTTTTGCAGCAGCTTAACGAGTTAGTAAATGCAGATGTTGTTACAACGGCTTAAGGCTGCCATTGCCGCGGTTTTCATCGCGCTGATACGCGTTTATCAAATCGTGTTATCACCTATACTGGGCGCTTCGTGCCGGTTTACGCCTACCTGTTCGCGCTACGGTATTGAGGCTATAAAAAAACATGGGCCTTTTAAAGGAGGCTGGTTAACCTTAAAACGCATTGGCCGGTGCCACCCTTGGGGCGGGCATGGCCCCGATCCTGTACCTTAAAAAGATATGGCACTTATTTTACAGATAGAAACTGCTACCACCGCTTGTTCTGTTGCTTTAGCACAAGATGGTAAAATACTGGCATTGAAAGAACGCAATGAGCGTAATATACATGCAGAGGTAATTACCGTTTTTATTGAAGAAGTAATGGCCGCTGCCGGTAAAAGCTATGCTGAACTGGATGCCGTAGCTGTAAGTAGTGGGCCAGGGTCATATACAGGTTTGCGTATTGGTGTATCAACAGCCAAAGGGTTATGCTTTGCGATGGACAAGCCTTTGATCGCTGTAGAAACTTTACAGGCTATGGCTGATGGAATGTTGGCCAATCCAACTGATAGTAATGTGTTGTTATGCCCCATGATAGACGCGCGCCGTATGGAGGTTTATACCGCGATTTTCGACCATCAGGCTAATCGCATCCGGCCTACGTCAGCCGAAATTATAGACGCCAACAGTTTTAACGACCTGCTACAACAGCAGCCAATTCTGTTTTTTGGTGATGGTGCCGATAAATGCCGCTCAACATTTGAAGGTAATACCAACGCCCGCTTTGCCGCCGACTTTATCAATTCGGCACAATATCTTACCAAGAGAGCATCTGAAAAATTTGCTAATGCGGAGTTTGAAGATGTAGCTTATTTTGAACCCTTTTACCTGAAAGACTTTATAGCCGGCAAAAAAGCTGCGCAGTAATTCTGGGTTCGCGAGAGTTAGTTTAATTAGCAAACATTTTTGTCCATAAGCGCCCTAACGGGCCGGAACCACCGCCGGTAGGGGTATAGCTGCTGTTGCGCCATCTTTCAAAACGCTTACCAAACTTAACCGAAAATCCTACAAATATACTTCCGCCCGAGTAAGGCATGTTTTTTTCAACGGCTGCTGCGTTCCCATTGTTAGACCGGTATAGGTTACCAGTTTGGGTTAGCTGCTCGCTACCTATATAAAACTCAACATTTGGTGCCTGATACATCAGTTGTCCGCCAATGCTGGTAACATAATTATCCATAGCGCCGGTAGCGGTTAATACCATCGGGCCAAACTGTATATGATTTACCAATGCCGCTGTAGCACCAGGATGGTACACATTTTTTGAAATGATAGCAGTGGGTGTATAACTTAACTTTTCGCCGGCAAACTTTCGGCTCACGGCCAACTCTGCACGGCCTTCAATAGGGAGTGTGCGGGCATGCTGCTCAGGCATTTCCTGAACCAGGTTGGCTAAGCCGGTAAATACATTACTCTCTCTGCTATTAGTTAGGAGGCCGGTAAGCAGCGTACTGTTTCCAAAGGTACCAAACCGGTATGTTCTGAACTGGTTGCTCCAGTGTATAAATCCAAAATCTTTAAGGTTAGCTTGAATTTGAATATTACCCGGCGCAGTGTAGTTAGCGCCGATACTTATTGCAGCTCCGGGGTTTTTATATGCATTGGAAATAAGACGCCGGTTAAACTGTCCCAGTTCGTACGAGCTGGAATAACTTCCCCGCATATACCAGTCCGCATTGTTACCCGACGGGTCGAATTGTATACTGGATTCATTCACGCTGATCCTATCGTATGCAATGCCCATAAGTCCGCTTAATTTAAAGCCTAAGGATAGGTCTTTGGTTACCTTTTCACGATAGGTTAAGCTTAGTTGCATATAGCTCTCATAATAGCCGTTGCTATTGAATATATTGTTATAAGGTCTATCTGTTTCAAATGCTTCAGAGCCGTTAAAAAGTGCAAATGTTTCGTCTGTGAAATTACCACGGCCATTGCCCTTAATCTGCATCGATGCTCCCAGTTCCTGATCGCCGTTCTGGTTACTCAAAAACTTGAACATAAAAAGATAAATATTAGCGTTTGCTAAAATGTGGTTGGGTTGTGTTTGCCCTATCTGCAAATTTTGAGTGTCATATCCGCTTAAAAAAAGTCGGGATTTGAGCGTGGTTTGGGCATTCCCTTTCAGATATACGAAGGTATTAACGTTGGGTACAAAAAAGTTAAATGCAATAGTGCGTGTAGTATCTTGTTTAAAAACCGCTTGCGACGGGTTTTCAAAAGATTCGTATAACGTTCCCGTGTTGTATTGGGAAAACTTTTGAGCAAATGCTGTTATACTGCAGGCTGTAAGCAACAAACAAAGAAAAAACTTATTCATCAAATTATATAAGATGCTATTAAACGTTTGTGGCTTAGGGATTATAAAAAAGTACTTTACTAACTGTCAACTTGTGATTTTATTTAACTGCAACGCTGTCTTGTTTGGTGCTTTGCAGGCAAAAGTTAGTATAAAATTCATTATCAGCTGCACTTAGCTGATAGGATGCTCCATAAAAGTTTTTTAGACCCGGCTCTTGTTGGTAAATCTTATAGCTGTCCGCTTTCAAGTTACGTTTTAGCACCGGACTAAGGTTTTTAAAGTTAACGTAAAAAGCTACGTTACATTGTTTGGCTTGCAGATTTTCAAATGCGGCAAAGTTTTCCGTTTTATTTAAAAAACTGCTGTTTAAGTAATTTTCCTTGTAATTGTTAAGTTCCCTTGGTGTATTGGCCAGTACCAGATAGTTATCCAAAATTATAAAGTAGGGTCTGCGAAATTCCGTAAAAGCATCCCCTAATAGAAGATAAGGTATACGGTTATAATTCAGCTGCCCGGTCTCTTCATCAAGCATTGTGCTGATATTATTCATGAATGGACGGAGTGCTGAGCCATTTTTTACCTGGATAATAGCGAGCTTTTCGTCGAAACGCGTAGTCACGATTGCAAATTCGTTGCTTAGCAGTTTGTTTAATTCATTTTGTAAAGCAATACCTGTTTCTGCTTTTATTTTACTTAGTAGTGCGTTTTTTTCTTTCTTTAAGCCTGCTTTTTGTTGCCACTTGTCAAGAAGCTTTACAAAACGGCCTATATCATTTACTGCAAAGCTACAGCTGTAAGCTGTTGTGATTGGAAATACATCTTTTAAGTGCGTATCAACAGGCTTAAAGTGGCTGAAGAGTGAAAGGTAACTTGCTTTGTGGGCGTTGATACTGGTATATCCGTTAAACATCAGTGCATCTGTTTTGTAGTTCAAGCTAAGCGTTGACGTGGCAGTTGTGATGCGTAACGGTTGCAAAATATCGGTATTGGCTTGCCTGAACAACTGGCTGAACAAGGGCGTAAGTTGTTGTGTGTTGATATACAACGTGCCTAAGGTATTACTGGCTTGCTGATCGGATAGTACTTTGAAATTGGAGACGGATGGTGCTTTATACTGAATACATTGCTCTACCAGGTTTCTGGAAAAACTTCCGGCGTACACGTTGTTGATAAGCTGGCTTATATAAAAGTCTTTATTGATAACGTTGAAGTGAATGGCAAAGCCCGGTTTATTCGCAAGCTGCTCTTGTTTTATGGAAAAGCCGGTATCGCGTATGGCTAACAAATCCTGCACCTTTAAACCGCCGGTATTAGTGGCTATGGTATACAAAAGTTCGGTGCTATGATCACTTTGCGGATGTAGTGATATGTAGAGGTTTTGACCATTAAGCGCCGGTTTTATAACCACATTATTCAATACAGTGTTATGTAATACAGCAAGTTCCTGTTGCTTTGAACGGCCGGTTATGGATGAGAATAATGCACTGCTGTCGTATATATCGTAAAAGCTGTCATCATTATTAAACTCAAAAATCAGGGCAGCGGTAGAGGGTATGGTATTGATTACCTGGCTACCACGTAAGCCTGGCAAGCTCAGGTTTTTGAAATAAGTAACTGTTATCACAGCGGTAGCCGCTAGTAGGAGCATGGTAATGATAATCAGTCTTTTCATAAGCACGAGTGTAAAGCAAAGTTATATTTTTTACTTTGCGGCCATAAAGTAATTATTACAATTGGCTAATTTAGCTGTTTGCCAACCATACGCATGAACAGAACAATCATTATAACAGCTGCTATATTAGGCGCTGTAGCCGTAATAGCAGGCGCTTTTGGCGCACACGCTTTGAAGGCAATTTTATCTCCGCAGCAAATACAAATTTGGGGTACGGCAGTACAATATCATTTTTATCATGTTTTTGCGTTACTGTTTTTGTCAACCTTTGCGCGCGATAAAAACAACCTGGTATTTGCCAGCTATTGGCTGTTTTTGCTGGGTATCTTATTCTTTTCAGGCTCGCTATATCTGCTTTCGTTCAGTGGCGTGTTGCATTGGAACTGGCTACATATCTTGGGGCCAATTACACCGGTAGGCGGATTATTGTTTATCTCCGGCTGGATTACCCTGGCGTTGGCTGCTATCAGAAATAAATAAATACATGTTAGAGTTTGCTGAATCCCGTTATAGTGCTAACCGCAAAACCCTGTTTGTTGAGGTTATATTGCCATTGGCTATAGCCAAAAACTACACTTACCGTGTGCCATTTGAAATGAACGAGGTAGTGGCAGTAGGCAAAAGGGTGGTGGTGCAGTTCGGTAAAAGCAAGCTGTATACGGCCATTATTCATAGTATCACCGAGCAGGCCCCTGAAAAGTACGAAGCCAAGTACCTAATGGAAGTGCTGGATGATAATGCGGTTGTTACTGAACAACAACTACAGTTTTGGCACTGGATGGCTGAGTACTATCTGTGTAATACCGGCGATGTAATGAATGCGGCGCTACCCGCAGCTTTCAAGCTGGCCAGTGAAACCCGCATTATGCTTAATCCGGATGAAGCGGTTGACCGGTCAATACTGCACGATAAGGAGTTTCTGATAGTTGATGCCCTTGACCTGCAACCCGTACTTACGGTAAGCGATATTGTAAAGCTGCTGGGGCAGAAAGTGGTGATGCCGGTGCTTAAATCGATGTTTGATAAAAACATTATCTTCATATCTGAAGAAGTAAGCGAGCGCTACAAGCCCCGAAAACGTACTTATATTAAACTGCATGAATTTTACCAGGATCAGGATAACCTGAGGGCACTTTTTACCCAGCTGGAGCGCCGTGCGCCTAAGCAGGCCGATGCTGTGCTGGCTTACATAAAACTATCGCGTGAGCAACCGTTGGTATCTAAAAATGATTTGATGGAAGCCAGCGGCGCCACATCAAGCATTGTTAAATCACTGATAGAAAAACAGATATTAGTTGCAGAAGATAAGAATGTTAGCCGCTTGTTTTATGACTCTTTTGAGTCGGCCGCCAGCTTTACATTGAACCCTGCACAGCAGCAGGCTTTGGAGCAATTACAGCAACAGTTCAAGGAAAAGGATGTAGCACTTTTGCACGGGGTCACCTCATCGGGCAAAACGCAGATATACATTCGATTAGTTGAAGAAGCGATACAAGCCGGCAAGCAGGTGCTTTACCTGCTGCCAGAAATAGCCCTAACTACGCATGTAATTGAGCGTTTGCGCAAATATTTTGGTAATGATATTGGCGTGTATCATTCCCGCTTCAACGATAATGAGAGGGTAGAGGTATGGCAAAAGGTTTTAAAGCACGAATATAAGGTAGTGTTAGGCGCACGCTCGTCAGTGTTTTTGCCATTCGACAATCTCGGCCTGGTAATCATTGATGAAGAACACGAAACCTCTTACAAGCAATTCGACCCGGCACCGCGCTACAATGCGCGCGACGCAGCTATTTTCTTAGCCAGTCGTTATCATGCCAAGGTGCTGCTGGGCTCGGCCACGCCATCTTTTGAGTCTTATTTTAACGCCCGTACAGGCAAGTATGGTTTTGCCGAACTTACCGAACGGTTTGGTGGCGTAAGCTTACCTGAAATTGAAGTAGTGAGCATCACTGAGGAAACAAAGCGCAAAACCATGCAGTCGCACTTTACCAGCGTATTAATGCGTGATATGGAGCAGGCACTTGCCAATAAGGAGCAGGTTATATTGTTTCAAAACCGTAGGGGGTATGCACCGGTACTGATATGCAGGGTGTGTGCGTTCACGCCGCGTTGCATTAACTGTGATGTGAGCCTGACCTACCATAAAAGTAGCAGCAATTTGCACTGCCATTATTGTGGTTATAAAGAAGAAACCCTAACTATTTGTCCGGCTTGTGGGTCAACGCATTTGGAATATAAAGGCTTTGGTACCGAAAAGATTGAAGACGAATTGAGTGTGCTATTGCCCGAAGCCCGCATAGCCCGTATGGATTTGGATACTACACGGGCCAAAAACGCTTACCAAACTTTATTAAATGATCTGGAAGAAAAGCGTATTGATATTTTAGTGGGTACCCAAATGGTGGCCAAAGGCCTCGACTTTTCGGATGTAACGGTAATTGGTATCATCAATGCCGATAGCTTGCTCAAATATCCAGACTATCGTGCTAACGAGCGCAGTTTCCAGATGCTGGCCCAGGTAAGCGGCCGTGCAGGGCGCAGGGGCAAGCAGGGTAAGGTAGTGATACAAACTTACAATCCGCATCACCGCGTGATTGATCAGGTAATCAAAAATGATTATAAAGACTTATACATTACCGAGATTGAAGAGCGCAAAAGCTTTAAATACCCGCCTTTTTACCGGATCATTCAAATGGATGTTAAACACAAGGATGCCGAGCAGCTTTATTATCAGGCAGAGCATTTGGCTAATGAACTGCGCAGGCACTTTGGCGATAGGGTAATAGGACCGGAATTTCCACTTATAAACCGTATCCGCAATTTCTATATCAAATCTATCATGCTCAAGTTTGAGCGCGATACCATATCCATAGCCAAGGTTAAAACGGTTATTCGTGAGGTGATTTTACAGTTTCAAACCACGAAGCTTAGTAAGGGCTGCATTGTGCAGCCCGATGTTGATCCGTATTGATGTTATCGGCGAATGTCATACAGGTGAATGTATTTGATAGCGCCTGCACCGCACCTAAACGTTGCATCAGATTCTTTATATGTGATTTTAACCTGAATATTGTCTAACTGAAAGTTTTCGGGAAGGTTGTCGGGCGCATACGTAGTATCTCCAATCTTAATTAACCAACCACAGCCGTCTAAAGCAGGTGAACCGGTATCTATAATAGTGGCCGTAGTTTCGGCATTGTCATACTTGTGTTTTTCTTCGCAATTATCTTTCTTACAGGAGTAAGCAACCAATGATAAAACCAATGTAAAGCATAGTAATGGTAATAAGGTTTTGCGTTTCATAATACGTTTTATTTTAGTTTCATTACGCAATTCGAATAACCGGTGATACAGAATGTATTGTTAAGAATTCGTTAAATTATCTCAATAGAGGTGTGAGGACTGGTCATAAAATTATATAACCTAACTATCAATATCTTAAACCTAATCTTAACAGGTGGATGAATGATACCACTGAAAGAGGTCTTTTTTTGACTAAATTTGTGATCGGATGGCTTACAAGTTTGTTGATAATTACCGCGAAAAAGGTGCGCGAAAAAGATTGGTTGATTTACTTCAAAAAAAGGGAATTGAAGACGAACATGTACTCCTGGCCATGGGAAAGGTGCCACGTCATTACTTTTTTGATGAAACGTTCTGGAGCCAGGCATATAAGGATATCGCATTTCCTATAGGCGAAGGTCAAACCATTTCCCAACCGTATACCGTTGCATACCAAACTCAACTATTACATATACGTAAAGGCGATAAGGTGCTTGAAATTGGTACCGGTTCTGGTTATCAGACCTGTGTGCTGCTGGAACTTGGCGCCGAAGTATACACTATTGAAAGGCAGGAAAAACTTTTTGAACGTACCGTTCAGGTTTTACCCTACATGGGTTACAAGCCTAACTTTTACTTAGGCGATGGTTCAAGAGGAATAGAAAATCATGCACCGTATGATAAGATCATCGTAACAGCCGGCGCCCCCACCGTACCCGATGTTTTATTACGTCAACTTAAAATTGGCGGCTTATTGGTGATACCGGTAGGTAATGAGCAGGAACAGAAAATGGTTACCATCCTTAAAGTAGCGGAAAATGATTATGAGAAAGTTGTGTTGGATACATTCAGATTTGTGCCGCTGGTAGGCGATAAGGCCTGGTGACTGCACCGGCGGTCAGCATCGGCAAATACAAAAAAGGCAAGGTTGTAATAACCTTGCCTTTTTTGTTTATTGAATTTAGAATGGTGATTTACCGTTTCATTACCCGGCTTAGTTCTATTTTAACATCACGCTCTTTCATGGTTTCGCGCTTGTCGAATGCCTTTTTACCTTGTGCTAAACCAATCTTTAACTTTGCAAATCCACGCTCACTGATAAACATAGCTAGCGGAACTATCGTAAATCCTTTTTCTTCGCCGCGGGTTTTCAGCTTTTTCAGTTCTTTTTTATTTAGCAGTAAAACGCGGTCGCGCTTGGCTTCATGGTTATAAAAGGAGCCATGCGAATATTCGGAAATATGCAGGTTACGAACATATAACTGCTCGCTTATAAATGTGCAAAAAGCATCGTTCAGGTTGGCTTTACCTTCACGTATTGATTTTATTTCGGTGCCTAAAAGTTTTATACCGGCTGTGTATTCATCCAGTATATGGTACTCAAAGTAGGCCTTTTTATTTTTAATGTATAATAGATCGTTCATCGTTTGAGCGTGCAAAAGTAGGTAAATTATTTATTCTGTGGCTTTACTACCAGTACAGGTACATTTACCAGGTGCCTTACCGTATCAACTGTAGTGCCATAAATCAAATCTTTGAGCGCTTTGTGGCCATGCGAGCCCATTACCAGAAACTCGATTTTTCCTTCTTTAACTGTTTTGGCAATAGCTTGTGCGCGGTGACCATAGCCAATATGCGCCTGTGAGGTGTACCCAAGATTGTTCAGCGCGGTTACATACTGTTGCAGGTTGCTTTGGTCGCTTTGCGTTTCATAATCATTAACCTGTGTGCCGTGGTAGCGTGCTCCGGCTGTTTCAACCACATGTATCAGTGTATAATTGGCATCCTTACCGCCCTGCATCAGAGCATGACTGATGGTGTCCTGATCGTTATCTGAAAAATCGATGGTTATGCCTATGTGCTTATACTGTATGGTTTTTAAATCCTGAATGGCTTTTGCTATGCCATGCGGTATGGCGGCAGGCTTATGGTCGGAGTGGTGGATAAATGGTTTAACAAGGATATACAGCATAAGTGCCGCTATAGCGATGGCAATTGGTATAACTACATAGTGAATTATCGGTGCAGTAGTTGGGTTAGCATTAGCCCAGTTGCCAATCTCTTCAACCACTAATTTACCATTCAGTGCAACTATAAGTACGGTAAATATCCATGCCATTACTTTCATCCACATTGGGATGGCAAATTTGCCCATCAGCTTCTTATCCGAAGTAAAATGAATAAGCGGTATAACGGCAAAACCCAACTGCAAACTCAGTACTACCTGGCTTAACACCAGCAAGCGGCTCAATCCCTCGCTGCCGGCGTATAATACAGTTAAAAATGCTGGTACAATAGCCAGAAGGCGCGTAATCAGCCGTCTGAGCCAGGGGGCTATACGCAAGTTGAGGTGGCCCTCCATTACTATTTGCCCTGCCAGTGTGCCGGTGATGGTTGAACTTTGGCCGGAGGCAATTAATGCTATGGCAAACAGTGCCGGAGCCATCGATCCAAAAATATTGTTAAGCAATTTATGTGCATCCTCAATCTCGGCAACTTCATGGTAGCCGTTTTTAAAAAAAGCGCTTGCGGCTAATATCAAAATAGCGGCATTCACAAAAAAAGCTAAGTTTAAAGCAACCGTCGTATCAATAAAATTGAACTTTATAGCGTTACGAATACCTTCATCGCTACGGTCAATTTTGCGGGTTTGCACTAAAGATGAATGGAGATATAAGTTGTGCGGCATTACCGTTGCGCCAATGATGCCAATTGCAATGTACAGCGAGCTGTGATTTAATGCCGATGGCACGAAGCCTTTCATAATTTCCGGCACATCGGGTTTAACAATCACCATTTGTATCAAAAAGGAAAGCCCTACAATAAATATAAGCGATACAATAAATCCTTCCAGTTTGCGCATTCCTTTGTTAAGCAGAAATAAGAGAAGTAAAGTATCAAGCAAGGTGATAGATACACCCCATATCAGCGGAAGCTTAAATAACAATTGCAAGCCGATGGCCATACCAATCACCTCCGCTAAATCACAGGCTATAATGGCAATTTGGGCCAGGATGTATAAGCAAAAGTTTATGAAGCGCGGGTAAGCGTTTTTTGATGCCTGAGCAATGTCGAGTCCGCGTACGATACCTAAGCGCGCACTGAGGGACTGTAACAGCAAGGCTATCAAATTTGAAAGCAGCAGCACCCAAATAAGCCGGTAACCAAACTGGCTGCCAGCCTGCAGGTCGGTTGCCCAGTTGCCCGGATCCATATAGCCAACGCTAATCAGATACGCCGGCCCGATAAAAGCCCATATTTTGCGCCAGCCCGTTTTGCTTTCCGTTTGTACGGAGCCATGTGCGTTGCCCAGCGATTCGCCGTTACTGAAATTCATAGTGCGATTAATAAGTTTTTTGCCACTTCGCGGCTGATGTTTAATACTTTATTATCTGTAGTTACCTCCAGGCAAAGGTCATAGTCGGTTATCTCCGTAACCTTTATTTCTTTACCTATGGTAAGCTGTATTTTTTCAAGATACTGTAAAAATGAAGCGGAGTGATCACTCACCGCTGCTATGACACCCGTTTGGTGTTGTGTTAATGCCAAAGCCGGTTGAAGTAGCTGCGCTTTAATTTCGCCATTGCTGTTGGGTATTGGATCACCATGCGGATCAAATTGAGGATAGTCCATAAATTGTTCCAGCCGGTTTATTAATTCTACCGATGATATATGCTCAAGTTCCTCAGCCATATCATGCACCTCATCCCATTTAAACTTTAGCTTATCAACCAGAAAGTGCTCCCATAAACGGTGCTTGCGTATAATGCCCAAAGCTACTTTCTGACCGGCAGGCGTAAGGCTTACACCCTGGTAACGTGCATAGTTGATCAGCTTTTTCTCCGCCAGCTTTTTCAGCATATCAGTCACCGAAGCAGCCCGGGTTTTCAGGGATGCAGCAATATCATTTGTGCTGGCCTGCTCATTTTGCTCCAGCAGGTGATATATGCTTTTTAGGTAGTTCTCTTCGGTATAAGTATGCATTTTACCAAACCTAATAAAATTTTTAGACTAATCTAAAATTTACAAACTCATAGAATTAGGTTTTGTTTACCTTATTCAATCAAAAATTTTATTTTGTAAATGCGGCTACTATATTTGCGCTATGGCCGCTGATTTAGATAAGATCGATTTACAGATACTCAAAATTTTACAGGAAAACGGAAGGATTACCAATCTGCAACTGTCTACAGAAATTGGTTTATCGCCAGCACCAACGTTAGAACGTGTACGTAAGCTGGAAAATGCGGAGTATATTAAAAGCTACCATGCCGTTGTAGACGAAGAGAAGCTGGGCTTAGGAATTAAAACGTTTATACAGGTATCGCTCGATTTTCATAAAAGCAACACCGTTGACGTTTTTCTGGAGGCTATCAAACAGATAAAAGAAGTAACGGAATGTCATCACGTAACCGGTCAGTGCGATTTTTTGCTGAAGGTTTATGTGCGCAACATTAAGTTATATGAGCAGCTGATTATGGAAAAAATCAGCCGCATACCGGTGGTTAAAACTTTCCAGACCATGATGATCATGTCTACCAGTAAACACGAAGCGACTTTGCCGCTGGAATATTAATTTATAGCATAAGGCTAAGAGCCATGAAACAAGAGCGTGGCATTGTCTGATTACGTCTTAGCTGTTGTTTCCTGGCTCTTTCGCTTACCGTATTTGCCAGTCAATCGGGTCTTTGCCTTCTTGTTGCAAAATAGCATTAGTCTTCGAGAAATGGTGGCAGCCAAAAAAGCCACTGTCGGCCGAGTAGGGCGAGGGGTGTGCCGCTGTCAGGATGTGATGCTTTTGCTTATCTATCAGTTCTGCTTTGGCTTGTGCAAACTTGCCCCACAACAAAAATACAACACCTTCCTTTTGCTCAGATATCGTGCGGATAACGGTATCGGTAAAAATTTCCCAGCCTTTTTTCTGGTGCGAGCCCGGTTTGCCTGCGCGCACGGTGAGCGTAGCATTGAGTAGCAGTATCCCCTGGTCGGCCCATTCGGTCAAATCGCCATGGCCGGGTATAGTAAAGCCGGGAATATCAGATTGCAACTCCTTATAAATGTTTTTGAGTGATGGTGGTACAGTAATGCCTTTTTGCACGGCGAACGATAAGCCGAAAGCTTGGTTAGCGCCGTGGTAAGGGTCTTGCCCCAGGATAACCACTTTTAATTTATCAAAAGGCGTGTGCTTAAAAGCATTGAAAATGTTGCTGCTTTTTGGGTATACGGTTTCGCCGGCGTCTTTTTCAGATTTTAAAAATGCTTTAAGTTTAAGCATGTAATCTTTCTCAAACTCGTTATGCAAAACTTGCAGCCAGGAGGGTTCTAAATCGATAGCCATAAATATTTGTGCAGGTAATTGATTAAACGTATAAATAAACGGATATTTGCACTTTATTACAAAAGTACAAACGATGTCAAATATTGTTCGGTTAATTATAGCCTGTGTAATTTTAGGTGCGGGCGTTACATTAGCAGGTTTTGGTTTTTGGGGCTGGGGAATTTTAGTATTCCTGATAGGCGGCTTAGTGTTGCTTACTTATTTCTTTAACGAGAACATGCTGGTGGCCCAGTACTACCTGCGCAAAGAAAATACAGACGAGTCGGAAAAATGGCTTGCCAAAATTACCGATTACGAAAAGCAGTTGTATAAAGGTCAGCACGGCTATTATAACCTGTTATTAGGCTTAATTGAATCGCGCAAAACACCTTTAAAATCCGAAAAGTATTTTAAGAAGGCATTATCATTAGGCATGTCCATGTCACACAACACCGCCCTGGCTAAATTAAGCCTGGCTGGTATTGCCATGGCTAAGCGTAACAAGCTTGAAGCGCAACGATATTTACAGGAGGCAGCTAAGGATGATAAGAACAAACTGCTGGCCGAACAGATTAAGATGATGAAAGGGCAGATGTCGCAAATGGATAAGCAAGTGCAACGCGGTTTCCGTAACTATTAATCATTTAATATATATAACAATAAAGGGGCTTAAGTTTTACTTAAGCCCCTTTATTGTTTCCTTCCTACTTTAGCTGTCTGTATACTTTGTTTTTAATTACCCAATACAGGCCTTTTACATCTGTTTTCCAAACGGGTAACAGGTAAATTAATACAATCTCCTCAATCAAATCAACTAACGTAGCGATGGCCGCTGCGTAAAACAGCAGATCGATAGGGCTGGTAAAAAAGTGGAACAGTATAAGGAATATGCCCTGTAATACAGCAGCTATTTTGGCTGTGTAGGTATGGAACGAGCTCATTTTGCCATACTTTAACCAGGCATAAGCATTTTGCACCAGATAAAGCACCACTAGCGAACCTGCCAAAATAGCTTCTTGCTTAATAAACTCAGGTTTAAAAACATAAATACCAACAATGGCAGCCAGCACGGTCAAGTCGTCGGCGATGGAATCGATGGTGGATCCCATTGCGCTTACTACTTTGTATTTACGAGCCAGATAACCATCAATTGAATCGGTGAAGAAACTAACGGCTAACAGCCATTTAAACGGTTCGGGCTGATGATTGAATATGAGGTACAGCAGTACCGGCGCCATTAGCATCCGGTAAAACGTTATAAAGTTTACTATATAATAATATCGTTTGCGCATAGGTATTGAATGTATCGTCAATCAATCATTGGCTGATTTAGGTAAAACAGCTTTCCAATAGCGGTAGTAGCTTATTAACAAATTTTACTGTAATCAGTTGTTAGTCCGCAGTAAATATATGCTTGTTGTTTACAATGTGCTACTTCTATTATCTAAAACGTTTCAAAGACGCCTTACTGATATCTGTGTTAACGCTTTGTTATTAATCAGCCTTTTGTGTGATTGGCGTCACTATTCACTACAGCTTTTATACTCACCTTAGCATTGTGAAAATAAGCAACATGAAATCCAATTCGTTACCTGTATTAATTCACGGTGCAAATGTTAAACAATTGTGCATTACGCTTGCCATAATTGTAATTTCATTTACAGGAAAAGTTTCTGTTGCAGCAGGCCAATCAAGCTATTTACAAAAAGATACCTCCGTTAGAAGCCAGCTTAATCAGCAGCTTAATGATCCCATGCTAACGGCGGAGCTTATTTTTCCGCTCACCGTAAAAAGGTTTTATGCTAAAATAAATAATGAGCCCGTATGGACAAAACAAGTGGCTGACAACCGTAAAACGTGGGATGCTATATTACTGCTTAATTGCGTACGCCAATACGGGCTCAGTTATGCAGACTATCACCCTAAGGAAATAGCCAAGGCTCAATCACAGCAGTTGTTGGATAAACCGGCTGGAATTAGTAATGCAGAAAAGGTGCGTTTTGAAATTATGCTAACGGATGCATTGATCGCATTTATTAATAACGTGCACTACGGGAAGTTGAATCCGGATTTTTCGTCAAGTAGAGTGGATGCTGCTCGAGGAGGTGATTTACGTGCTGATGAGGTATTGGAACAGGCGCTAAAGAGCAATGATTTTGCAAGTGCTATTATCTCTGTACAACCAACCACACCACAGTACTGCCTTTTGCAAGACCAATTGCGGTTGATAACCAACCAGTATACCGGTGATTGTTATGAAATACCCGAAAGTACCGCCCGTAAAGTAGCCATCAATATGGAGCGCCTGCGTTGGGCTGGTAATAATGGTGTGGCCTATCTTCAGGTAAATATCCCAGCTTATGCACTGAGGTTTTACCAGCCCGATACCACCTATCTGTTCAATGTTATTGTTGGTAAACCAGACCATCGCACGCCGACTTTACAAAGTAAGGTGCAGTACTTTACCACCGCACCGGAGTGGCATGTACCGGCCCGTATATTCCAGAAAGAGATTTTACCTAAAGCGTTAAAAAATGCAGATTACCTGGAAAGTAATCATTTAGCCATATATACTAAAAGTAATCAATATGTTGTGACTGATGCAGCCGGCTTGGCTAGGGTAAAGCAAAATCCGAACAACTACGTGGCCAGGCAGTCATCCGGATGTGATAATGCATTGGGGAAGATTGTTTTCCGTTTCCCGAATGTTTACAACGTTTACCTGCATGACACGCCCCAGCAACAGTTGTTTAGCCGGACTGAACGGGCATTTAGTCATGGTTGCGTCCGTGTGGAACATGCCGGTAAGCTGGCCGAACTGTTACTTAGCCGTGATGGCACCGCCAGCCGCATACCTGCGTTGCAAAAGGCCTTTGCAGCATACCAAACACAAACGTTTACTTTGAAAAAGCCGGTACCTGTTATTATCACTTACCTTACCTGTGAGGTAAAGAACGGCGAACTGATCAAATACAATGACATTTATAAGCTGGACAATCAGCTCGAAATGGCTTTGTATGGTACCGATAAGCAGTTTACTATGAGCAACCAATAGTTATCAAATCACCTCAAATACCAGTAATCATGAAAACTATTTTAGTACCCACCGATTTTTCTGCACAGGCTGACAATGCAGCCCGTTATGCAGTACAATTAGCCAAAGGTATTAAAGGCAATGTAAAGTTGTGCAACGTTGTTAAGATACCTGCAGATACAATTATGGCAGCGCAGGTTGCGTGGCCGTTGCTTGATTATGATACGGCAATGGATGATACCACCGCCAGTCTGGGCCGCTTGGCCGACCAGCTGCGTTTGGAAGAAGAGGCTACAAGCAGCGTTAACTCATATCATCCGGCTATTGAATTTTGCTGCCAGGTGGGCAATGTAACCGAGGTTGTGTCTGATTTTGTGGCACAGAATAAAGCACCACTTGTTGTAACAGGTATGTCAGGAGCCGGCGCAGTCAACAGGTTCTTTTTGGGCAGCAGTAGTCGGGATCTGATTCATCGGGCAGCTTTCCCGGTATTACTGGTACCTGGTTCTGCTACGTTCAGCGGATTGCAACGTATTGCTTTCGCTACCGATATGAGCGAGAGTGATGTTCATGTAGTGCATTCGCTGGCCAGCTTGGCAAGGCACTTTGATGCCGAACTGTTATTAGTGCACGTGGTCGATAATGACGATCTAAATGAGCAGCAAAAGATAAAAACGCTCATGGCGGATGTTACTAACAAAGCCAATTATCCGCATATTTATTACAGGCACCTGCATAGCGCCAATGTTGATGAAGGGCTGGCCTGGATTATTGAAAACGGGCAAATTGATATGCTGGCTATGGTTCACCGCCAGCACGATTTTATAGAAAGGCTAATTAATGGCAGCCATACCTTTAAGCTGGTGCGACACACAACTTTGCCTTTACTGGTATATCCGGTAAACAAAACGTCATATTTTTAAGCGCTTCACAACCTATACCTTATATTGTTTAAAATCAGAAAAGCTCCCAACCATATTTGGTAAAGGGAGCTTTTTGTTTGACTGTTGGCGCTTAAAGTTTATTTACATTTTTTGAGGTCGGCTTCGGCTTGTTTCAGGTCGTATAAACCTATTTGGTTGCCAAACGAGTTTTGCACATAGGTAATTACCTGCGCCGTTTCAATAGGTGAAAGGCCGCTTGCCGGCATGTGCCCATTGTAAGTGCTGTTATGAATTATAATATCACCTTTCAGTCCGTTTTGCAAGTAACAGACCAACTGCGAATGGTTGTTTCTTAAAAACTCGGCATCATTAAGCGGCGGTATAAGTGCCGCCAGTCCCTGGCCCTCGTTGCCGTGGCAGTTTTGGCAACGGGTTTGGTAAACCAGCTGCCCGGCCGAAAAGTAGCGTTTAAATTCAATTTCCTGCTCATTCTGGCAGGCGTATAAAGCGCATAGGCCTGTAAGGAGTAGCGCAATTACAACAAAGTATCTCATTATTGTACGATGCTTTGCTCTGGATCGGCCTGCAGGGTTTTAATATCGGTAATGAGTTTGCTCACCTCTTTTTCGTCGGTACCATTATAAGTACCCCGTATGCGCTTTTGCTTATCAATCAAAACAAAATAGCCTGAGTGCACATAGCCGCCTTCTGCACCCTTATCTTCTTTTACAGCCACCAGATAGCTTTCGGCAAGTTTGTAGGTTTCCTCTTTTTTGCCTTGCAGCAACCACCATGTATCTCCGGCTATGCCCAGTTTATCGGCATAGGTTTTTAATACCGCAACGCTGTCATGTGAAGGGTCAATACTGTAAGAAAGGATTTTTACATTGCCACCGTTTTTAAACTCATTGTACACGTTAAGCATGTTGCGGTGCATAATAGGGCAAATAGAAGGACAGCTGGTGAAAAAGAAATCGGCTACGTAAATGCTGCCATCTAATGATTTGTTAGTGATGGTTTTACCGTACTGGTTTACATACTCAAACTTAGGTATGGTTTGGTAAACCGTATCAGTAACCGTTTTGCCGTTTAAGGTTTTGGTAACAGCCTCTCGGTTGCCATAAATAGGTAAGCGTTTCTGATCGTTTTTGTTAAATGAGCAGGCGCTCCACAATAGCATTGCTGCAAACGCAGGTATAATGATTCTCATTTTTTTAGAGTTGAGATATAGGTATTGGACTGATTAACTGCTTGATTCACCTGGCTGTCAACCGTGGTTAATTTCTTTTTCTGGTTGTTAAGATAACGCATTACTTCATCGTGCGGCTTACCTGAATTATCGACGGTAAACTGGTGCATCCAGTCTTCCATGGCCTTATCTGCATTGCTTAAATTGTTTACAATAACCGTGGCCGAATCCTTATTGGTTACCCGGTTGGTTTTGATAAGGCTATCCAGCTGCATTTTGTTTTTAACAGCCTGCTCATCCTTAGCCATTACCTCGTCGTGTAGTTTAATAACCTGATTCAGCAGGTCTTTTTCCTGTTTCTTGTTATCCGAGCAGGCGCTAAAGGCCATGCCAGTAATTGCCAAAGCGATAATTTTATTTTTCATAAAGAGTGTTCGCGTATGTAAAGAATATAATCTGTGGCAGGCAGTTTTTCTATGCCTATCTGTTTCATATAAATGCCGGCCTGTGCACGATGGTGTGTGCCGTGGTTAATTACATGGGTGATGATATCAACCAGTTTATTGTGGAATGATTGCCCGGAAGTATTAGTGTAACTGATTATTTGCTGCCAGCTCTCATCGGTTTGTTCGTTCACGAACGTTATGCAGGCTTCATAGTTTTCTTCAATCGTAGCGCGTATCTCTTCGGCCGACCAGTTAGGCCATACCGGCCCGCCGGGAGCTTGGACTTGTTTGCAGCGCTTGAGCCATATTTGCTGGGCACCCAGCATGTGTGATAATAATTGAAGTGGTTTTTCGGGATGATTTGCAGCAACAATCGTTTCTAAAATTTGCAGATTTGCAAAACGATCATAATCGAACAACCTGATGAAATAATCATTCATGCTGCAAAGGTATTGAACTAATTGATAACACGTGAAAAGTAAACAAGCCGATTTTTTATTATATATTATAAAGTGTTTGATAGGTACAGTGATAGGCTTCTTTCTGTATCGTTTGCAACCAACATTAGGTAGCTGGAGTTTAATTTCCATCATCCTGGTGCTGGCTCCCGATCGTAAGGATGCGATGGGGCTGGCTGTTAATCGTATAAAAGCCAATCTGGTAGGATCGGTAGTAGGATTAACATTATTTTACATTCACCCCATAAATTTATTTATGATTTGCCTGGGTATAGCATTGGCTATCGCTATTTGCGAGCTGCTTAAAATACAGGTAGCCGCTCGTACTGCCGCTGTGTCGGTGATTATCATTACCATGCACGAGCCCGGTAAGTATTTATGGGATATAGCTTTAGAACGAGCCGGCGGTGTAGTGAGCGGATGTGTAATTGGCGTAATTATTACTTATGTATTTCATTTACTGGTTGTAAAGTCCAAAAAAACAATACATCGTTCAAGGTTTTAGGTAAACAACACGTTACACTTTATTTATGCCACTTTTTGGCTTTATCATGGTATAAGTATTACCTTTAACCCTCAACATATGCGCTTGGCCTTGGATCAGGGCCACTAACGCAATCATACAAATACAGCATGTTTACCCAAACTCAAGTTGATAGGTTTCAACAACTGGAAACCCCATTTTATTTTTATGATTTAAACCTGCTGCAGCAAACGCTTAACGAGTGTTATGAGGCGGCTGTACAGTATAATTACCATGTTCATTATGCGCTGAAGGCCAATTTTAACACTAAGGTGCTGGAGGCCATGCAAAAGGTTGGCTTTGGTGCCGATTGTGTGAGCGGCAACGAAGTGAAAGCTGCTATTGCACATGGTTTCGCCAATAGCAAAGTTGTTTTTGCCGGTGTAGGCAAATCGGACAAGGAAATCAATGCTGCGCTTGATGCGGACATCTTTTGTTTCAACTGCGAGTCGGTACAGGAGCTGCAGGTTATTAACGAATTGGCTGTCGCAAAAGGTAAAACGGCGCGTGTAGCCATTCGTATCAACCCCAATGTGGATGCGCATACGCATCACTACATCACTACTGGACTGGAAGAAAATAAGTTTGGTATCAATACCTGGCAGTTAGAAGATGTGCTCGAAACTTTAAAGGGCAGCAACAACTTGGAGTTCATAGGCGTACACTTCCATGTAGGTTCCCAAATTTTAAACATGGATGTATTTAAAAACCTGTGCTTGCGTGTAAACGAATTGCAGGATTGGTTTGAAGAGCATGGATTTGCCATCAAAGTGCTGAATGTTGGCGGCGGTTTGGGGGTTGATTATTATCACCCGGATACGAACGCGGTTTGCGACTTCAAAACTTATTTCAAAATATTCAGAGACTTTCTGAAAGTTAAACAAGGGCAGGAGGTGCATTTTGAACTGGGCCGGGCGCTTGTGGCGCAGTGTGCTACATTAGTATCGCGCGTGTTGTATGTGAAAAATGGGCAAAAAAAGAACTTCCTGATACTGGATGCAGGTATGACCGAGTTGATACGGCCTATGCTATACCAAGCTTATCATCACATACAAAACCTGAGTAAAGGCGAACAGCTAACCGCAACGTACGATGTGGTTGGGCCGATATGTGAAAGCACCGACTGTTTCAGAACAGATGTGCAACTGCCCGAATCGCAGCGGGGCGATTTAATTGCCATCCGCACAGCTGGTGCGTACGGTGAGGTAATGGCATCCGGCTATAATCTGCGTGATAGGGTACAAAGCGTTTACGCTGAGTAACTTAAATATCATTAAGGCTTAATACTGGGCTAATACAGAGGTACTACTTTAGCGGTAAACGCTGTTAAGTATGAAAACGCTGATGAATTTAGCCCAGTTCTTAAATAACATCCGGGAATGGATCATGTTAAGAAGCATAAAATCGTCTTTTATACACTAGGCACGATTTTAACATACTATTCTCGCTATATCCGATTTTAGTCTAAACAATTTCGGCCGGATATAGGTCTGCTTACATATGAATAATAACAGCGGTAACTCTGCTTTTAATAAGCATCTTTTTGGCGATAATTTTTCCTGGGGCGTATCTGCCGCTGCTTTTCAAACCGAAGGGGCCTGGGCCGATGATGGCAAAGGCGAATCAGTTTGGGATACTTTTACCCAAAAAAAGGGCAAAGTGCATAACAACCAGCATGCACGTGTAGCCTGCGATTTTTACAACCGCTATCAGGAAGATATAGAGCTTGTTAAAAGCCTCGGTATACCCAACTTTCGTTTCTCCATAGCCTGGACCCGTATTATTCCTGATGGTAACGGGCAAATTAACCAGGCAGGTATCGATTTTTATAATCGCGTAATCAATTATTGTTTACAGCAAGGCGTTGAACCCTGGGTTACCGTTTACCATTGGGATTTGCCTCAGGCGCTCGAATTGCATGGTGGGTGGACCAACCGTAACATCATCGAGTGGTTTACGCGTTTTGTTGAAATATGCGCCAAAAACTTCGGCGACCGTGTTAAGCACTGGATGGTAATGAACGAGCCATCTGTATTTACCGGAGCTGGGTACTTTTTGGGTTTGCATGCTCCGGGCAGGCGTGGATTGAATAATTTTTTGCCTGCTGTGCACCACGTTAGTTTGAGTATAGCTGCCGGTGCTAAAGTATTGCGTAAGTTGCTGCCTAATGCTGTTATCGGAACCACTTATTCTTGCTCCCACATTGAACCTGTAAGTAATAAGCCCAGTGATATGGGCGCTGCCAAGCGTGCCGATGCGTTAATTAACCGCCTGTTTATTGAGCCGGTTTTAGGTTTAGGCTACCCAATGGCCGATCTGCCCGTTTTGCGTAAGCTGGAACGGTACTTTTATCCGGGAGATGAAGACAAGCTGGCTTTCGACTTTGACTTTATTGGTCTGCAAAACTATACCCGTGAAATTGTTGCCTACTCGTTCTTTACACCTTACATCAGCGCCAAGCTCATTGAGGCTAAAAAGCGTAAGGTGCCGCTCACGGAAATGGGGTGGGAGGTTTACCCACAGTCCATGTATCATATTTTGAAAAAGTATGGAGCTTATCCGCAGATCAAGAATTTGATGATTACCGAAAACGGAGCTGCCTTTAAAGATGAAGTAGTAAATGGCCATGTGCACGATGAAAAACGCATAGCCTACCTGCAAGCTAATTTAGAGCAAGTGCTGAAGGCAAAGCAGGAGGGCGTGAATGTGAACGGTTACTTCGTGTGGACCCTTACCGATAACTTTGAATGGGCCGAAGGTTACCGGCCACGTTTCGGGTTAATCCGAATTGATTTTGAAACCCAGCAGCGTATTGTTAAGCAGTCGGGCCATTGGTATAAAGATTTCTTATCGTAAGATTGTAAGGTTACCAGGCTTAATTCTTTACAAATGTTGTGTTAAACTGGCTTATCATTAGCTTTGCGGCATAAACAAATACCTGCTATGCCACAGCTGATACAAGTAAGTTTAATAGGCGCTGATTTTTTTGCACGACATGGCTATTACCCCGAAGAACAGATTTTAGGAAATCGCTTTCTGGTTGACATAGATGCACAGTTTGCGCCATTCGCCAATTTAGGCGATGACCAAATAAATAACACCCTCAATTATGAGCAGCTAAACCTCATTGCCGAAGAGGAGATGAAACATCCCCGGCAATTGCTGGAAACGGTTGCTCAAAATATAGCCGACCAAATTATGCAGCAATTTCCTTATGTGTTACACCTTAAGGTAAGTGTTAAAAAAGTAAATCCACCGCTAAAAGGAATGGTTGCTGCTACCGCCGTTACGATCCTGATCAATCAGGATAATAAAAGTTAATTAGTATTGGTAATTAGCCCCGGTTCATCATACTCAATCATGCGCTGGCGCTCGCGTTCAGGAATCGGAATGGATTTGTTAGCTTTATAGTCATAACTTATGCATACCGATTTACCTGTGGTGCATATCTCTTCGCCTTCGGGCGTAATTTTAACCACCACATAAATTACATCAAAGCTGCTGTTGCCTATGCGCGATGTGCGCAGGTAGCAAGCTATCTGATCGTCTATGGTAATTGGTTTCAGATAATTCACTTCCGAACGGCCTAATATTACGCCGGTACGCTCATAGTCCCATTCCACAATTTCGCGCCAATACTTTAAGCGGGCAATTTCAAAAAAGGTTAAATAGATGGTGTTGCTTACGTTACCATAAGCGTCTATATCTGAAAAACGGATAGGAACTACCGTTTTGAACTTGTAATTGGATAAATCTTCAGTCATTTTATGACGTTTTGTCTTGTGAAAAAATATTTTTACGACACAATGTCTGTAAAAGCCTCAAAATAACCGTTGGTACAACAGTTGTATAACTAACAACGAAAATATAAAAAGAAACTTTTTAGGAGGATATAAAAATGACATTAGTAAAATTTAATAACGGCCAAAGAAATCAGGTAGTAGCTCCACGCTTTAACGATGTATTTGATTCAATCTTTAACGATTCTTTCATCAAAAACACACCTCAGTTAACTAAAGTACCAGCTGTAAACATTGCAGAAACTGAAAACAGCTTCTCAATTGAACTTGCAGTACCTGGTATGAAAAAAGAAGACTTCAAAATCAGCCTGGATAAAAACGTGTTGAGCGTTGCCGCTGATGTGAAGAAAGACGAAACTGCTGAAACTAAAAAATACAACAAAAAAGAATTCAGCTACGCTTCATTCACCCGTTCTTTCACCTTACCTGAAATCGTAGATCAGGCCAATATTGAAGCTGCCTACGTTGATGGCATCCTGACCCTGACCTTGGCTAAAAAAGAAGAAGCCAAAGTGCAAACCCGCGAAATCGCAGTTAAATAAGATAAAGATTTGTCTTCATAATAGGTTGTTGGTTTAGTTTGATTAAGGCCGTTCCGTAACCGGAGCGGCCTTTTTTTTGCTATACCGGGCAGCCCGTTAGTTTCTCATGTTGATGTACTGTAGCGGTTGGCCAAAATCCTCACCGCGGCACAGGCTTATTACGGCTTGCAGATCGTCAAGCTTTTTGCCTTGTACACGTACCTGATCATCCATAATGGATGCCTGTACTTTCAGGCCGCTGTCTTTAATCTTTTTTACGATCTTTTTGGCTACCTCTTTATCAACGCCTTCTTTAATGCTGATTTCCTTGCGTATCATGTTGCCCGAGGCGTAATGCTCATCGCCAAAGTCAAGCGCTTTGGGGTCAAGTTGTTGCTTCAGCATGCGGCTGATGATCGAATCCTGAATGGCTTTCAGGCGCATATCATTCTCGGTTACAATAGTAATCTGGTTGGTTTTCTTATCCAGTTCAACCGCACTTTTTGAGTCGTTAAAATCGTAGCGGTTTAAAATTTCTTTTTTGGCGTTATTGATGGCATTATCTAATGTCTGGCCGTCAATCTTACTAACAATATCAAAAGATGGCATAGGTAAGTGTATTTAAAAATTAAGTGTCCCGTGCAAAGGTATACGTTGCTGCACACAATTAGTAAAACACACCTAAAATATTTAAGTTAATATTATATTAACACGAAAATAGGCAGTTTTGCCACTATCATCGCCTTGTACTGAAATTATATATATGACCCCGAAAAAGATACCGTTAATTAACAGAGAGATAAGCTGGTTATACTTCAACGATCGTGTGTTGCAGGAAGCGGCCGACCCGACCGTGCCGTTAATTGACCGTATTAAGTTTTTGGCCATATATTCATCTAACCTTGATGAGTTTTACCGGGTAAGGGTGGCTACCTTGAACCGTTTGGCTAACTTAAATGATAAAGCCAAGGCGGTTTTAGGTTACAATCCTAAAAAAGTGCTGGCGCAAATTAAGCAGCTGGTGGTTAAGCTGGATAAGAAGTTTAACAACCTGTATGAAAATATTATTGTTAAGCAATTAGCTGAAAATAAGATATTCATTTTGAATGAGCGGCAATTGAACGTAAGCCGTGGTACTTTCGTAAAACAATACTTTCGCGAAAAGGTGTTATCTACACTGGTGCCGGTAATGCTTGATCAGCAGGGGCCATTCCCTGAGCTGCGCGACAGGGCCATTTATTTTTTTGTAAAGCTGACTAAAGGTCGCAGAAACCGCTTTGCTTTAATTGAATTGCCGCGTACTGTGTCTCGGTTTTTGGTTCTGCCCGAAACTAATCAGTTAAAGTTTATCATTCTGCTTGATGATATTATTCGTTACAGCCTTGAAGATATCTTCTTTATTTTTGAACATGACAGCATTGAGGCTTACTCGTTCCAGCTAACCCGCGATGCGGAGTTGGATCTGGATAGAGGAGTGAGCGAGAAGTTTATAGATGCCGTAGCCAAAAGTTTACAAAAGCGCAAAAAGGGTAAACCTATGCGTTTATTGTATGATGCCGATATGCCAGCCGATATGGTAAATTACTTGACTACCAAAATTGGCATAGGCACAGAGAGCCTGATACCCGGCAGCCGATACCAAAACTTCAAGGATTTTATTGGTTTCCCTAACGTAGGCGGACCGGAGCTGGAGTACCCACGTTCACCAAGCTTAAAGGTAGAGGGACTGTCGTTCGGTAAAAGCCTGATCAGCCTGATTGCCACCAAAGATTATCTGGTAAGCACCCCTTACCAGTCTTTCGATTACATTCTTCATTTTTTGCGTGAGGCGGCTATAGACCCAAGGGTACAGGAAATCAGCATAGCCATTTATCGCTTGGCCGAAAATTCGAGGGTGATGCATGCCTTAATCAACGCCGCCAAAAACGGTAAAAAAGTAAATTGCCTGATTGAATTGCGTGCCCGCTTTGATGAGCAAAACAATATACAATGGAGCCGTAAGCTGGAAGAGGAAGGCATTAACGTGCTATATGGTATCCCGGGGTATAAGGTGCATGCCAAAATATGCTTGGTAACCCGCATGGAAAAAGGCAAGCCGGCTTACTATGCCTGTTTATCAACCGGTAACTATAACGAAAAAACGGCGCAGATTTATGCCGATCATACACTGCTTACCGCCAATAAAAAAATTACCGGCGACTTGGTGGAGGTGTTTAGATCGCTTCATAAAAACACGCTGCCTAAAGGGCTCAAACATCTCATTATCTCGCCGGTTGACTCGCGTCCGGCTATTTACAAAATGATTGATAACGAGATCAGAAACGCTAAAGCAGGCAAGTCGGCCTACATGATTTTGAAGATGAATAGCCTGGCCGATGAGAGCCTGATTGCTAAATTATACGAAGCGAGCAATGCCGGTGTTAAAATTCAACTGATTATACGCGGGATGTGCTGCCTGATTCCGGGACTGAAAGATTACAGCAAAAACATCAAGGTAATTAGTATCGTTGATAAATACCTGGAACATGCCCGTGTGCAAATATTTTGTAACGGCGGCAAAGAATTGATTTATTTAACTTCGGCTGATTTTATGACCCGTAATATCGATAACAGAGTAGAGGCCGGTTTTCCGATTTATGATGAAGAATTAAAACAGCAGATACGTGATATAGTTAATATACAATTACAGGATAACACAAAAGCCCGAGTAATTAACAATACCAACAGCAATAAATACCATAGAACTAAAACCGGTGTAGCGCACCGGGCACAAATAGAGATATACGATTACCTGAAACAATTTAAAACATAATTACATTGAGATACGGCGCAATTGATACAGGCTCGAATGCAGTAAGGCTGCTGATAGCCGACATAATTGAAAACGATGGTTCGGTTACCTTCAAGAAAAATACATTGATACGCGTACCGCTGCGTTTGGGCGATGATGCGTTTCTAAACCAGCATATATCCGATAAAAAAGGGGATGATATGGTGAAAACCATGCAGGCCTTCAAAAATTTGATGGATGTATACAAGGTGACCGACTATATGGCCTGTGCTACCTCGGCCATGCGCGAGGCAGATAACGGACAGGAAATTGTAGCCCGTATAAAAAAGGAAGCCAACCTTGATCTAGAAATTATTCACGGCGAGCGCGAAGCCAGCATTATATATGCCAGCCACGTAGGTATTGAACTGGATGAAGATAAAAACTACCTGTATATTGATGTAGGTGGCGGTAGTACTGAGTTGTCCATATTTTCGGAAGGGGAGCTTGTTGCATCTCAATCATTCAATATCGGTACCATTCGTATTTTGGATAACCAGGACAAGGATGAAACCTGGAAAGAAATGAACGAGTTTGTACGCAAGCACACCAAAAGTTTTAAAACACTGTATGGCGTGGGTACCGGCGGTAATATCAACAAGCTTTTCAAAATGTCGGAAGAGAAGAACGGCGAGCCGTTGAGCTACAATAAGCTGAAATCATTGTACAATTACCTGGGCTCATATTCGCTTAAAGATCGCATTAATGTATTGAAACTGAACCAGGACCGGGCCGATGTGATTATACCTGCCTGCGAAATTTATACTACGGTAATGAAGTGGGCAAACATCAAACAAATCTATGTTCCGAGCGTGGGTATGGTGGATGGAATCATACAAACACTCATCGAGAAAAATTTGTTGAAATAAAATTTAAAATTATTTTAATAATTAAAATATCTTTTCTACATTTGTAATGCCCTCTCAAAGGGCATGTTTTTCATAGGTAGATGTAGGGTCGAGTACGAGTTATTCGACCCTTTTTTGTGCCCGTAACTTTTTTAGCTTTGCGTTGTTAAATCGCAAACGTTATGAAAAAGAAAATTGTAGTTGCCATTACCGGGGCCAGTGGCGCCATTTATGCCCGCCTGTTATTATCGCAGCTGCAAAAGCTCCATAGCCAAATAGCCGAAGTTGGGATTGTTATGTCAAAAAACGCTATGCAGGTTTGGGAGTATGAGCTAGGAAACCAGGATTATCAGGATTTTCCGTTCGCTTACTATGATAAGCATGATTTTAATGCGCCCTTTGCATCCGGTTCTGCACGTTACGATACCATGGTAGTTATTCCCTGTTCAATGGGAACGCTTGGTCGTATTGCCGGTGGCGTATCTGACGATTTAGTAACCCGTGCTGCCGATGTGATTTTAAAAGAGCGGCGCAAACTGATTTTGGTAGCTCGCGATACGCCGTTGAACCTGATACACATCCGCAACATGCAAACGGTTACCGAAGCCGGTGGCATTATATGTCCGGCTGTACCATCGTTCTATAGCTTGCCACAAACCATTGAAGATGTAGCCATGACCGTAGTTAGCCGCGTTGTTGACTTGATAGGGTTAGAGCATGAAAGCTACCGCTGGAATGAAGATTAGCACAATTAAGCACATCATATAAAGCGAAAGCCCACCTGCACAGGTGGGCTTTCGCTTTACGGGTTTATTTAATAGGCTTTAAAATTCGATTCCACCTGATCTTATCTAAAAAAGTACCGCTTGAATCTGTACTCATAAAAGTAATCATCGCTTTACCTACAATATGATCTTCGGGTACATAGCCCCAAAAGCGGGAATCGAGCGAGTTGTGACGGTTGTCGCCCATCATCCAGTAATAATTCATTTTAAAGGTGTAGGTGTTGGCTTTCTTGCCGTTAATATAAACATCACTACCTTCTGTTTTGAGCTGATTGTGTTCATATAACTCAATAGCTCTGCGATATAAGGTAAGTGTCGAATCGTTAAGCGTAATTGTCATCCCTGTTTTGGGCATTACCAATGGCCCATAGTTATCCAGATTCCATTTAAATTTTTCCTGATGCGGAAAAATGCTGGCATCGTATACGCCGGCCGGCTCCACCACAGGTGTAACACTTTTGATATTGGAATAGCTCTTAAATGTTGCAAGCTTATCATTGGGGATAATCATCTCAAAAGTATGGTCGTCTGGCTGCTGCAAAACCTCAATCTGTAAATCTTTCAGTACTTGTGGGTTTATTCCATTACCATCGGTTATTACCTTGTAGGATGTTTGTGCTTTGGGTGCAGTAGCGGCTGCTTCGCGATTGATGTAAACCTGGCCATTAATTATTTCTAATAAATCGCCGGGTGCGGCTTGGCAGCGCTTAATCAAAGCAGTGCGCATGTCTACAGGGCGGTTGTAGGCGGGGTCAGCTTCTTCGGGTTTGTTAAACACTACAATATCGCCTTTCTTGAGCTCAGACACGCCGGGGAGCCGAAAGTAGGGGAGCTTGATGCCGTCCCAGTATGTTTTAACACTTCCCTCTGCAATTGTTGGCTCCATAAACGGAACCTGTATCGGCGTAAAAGGCATACGTGCGCCATAACTGATTTTGCTTACAAATAGATAATCGCCGGTTAATAAAGTGCCTTCCATTGACCCTGACGGTATGGCGTAGGCAGAAAATAACAAACCTTTAACAAGCGTGGATACCACCAGGGCAAATAACAAGGCATCAAACCATTCTCTCGCAGTTGATTTTTTTGCCTTTGGCGTAGCTTCGTTATTTGGTGATAGCTCTCTCTTTAATTTCCAGTTCATGATACAAAGATTGGTTATGAGTTTGATTATGAATAGAGTAGAATGTTACAATTTAATTAGAAATAATTTAAAGCCATAAAATCATGCTAATATCATATCCAGAGCAGAAGTTGTTAGTTGCCCTGCCAATACAGTAAAATTTTTATCTTTGCAGATTGATAATGAACAAGAAAGTCGCTTTTTACACACTGGGTTGCAAACTGAATTATTCAGAAACCTCGGCTATTGGCCGCATGTTTACCAATGCCGGATATCAAACGGTTGAGTTTACCGATAATCCTGATGTATATGTTATTAACACCTGCTCGGTAACCGAAAATGCTGATAAGAAATGTAAAAAGATTGTTAAAGAAGCGCTTAAAATATCACCTAACGCCTATGTAACCATTGTGGGTTGCTATGCGCAATTAAAGCCGCAGGAAATTGCCGAAATACCTGGGGTTGATATGGTGCTGGGCGCAGCTGAGAAATTCCAGCTGGTTGATTTTATTACCGATTTAACCAAGCAGCCGAAAACGCTGGTTTATAACCAGCCCGTATCCGAAGCAAATCAGTTTGTGTCTTCCTATTCGTTTGGCGATCGTACCCGCACTTTTCTGAAAGTGCAGGACGGCTGCGATTATTCTTGCTCTTTCTGTACCATTCCGTTGGCGCGTGGTGCCAGCCGTAGCGATACCATTGAAAGCGCTGTGGCACAAGCCCGCGAAATTGCCGCGTCCGGTGTAAAAGAGATAGTGCTCACTGGTGTAAACCTGGGCGATTTCGGCATTCGCAACGGGCAGCGAGAGGATCGCTTTTTTGATTTGGTTAAGGCGTTGGATGAGGTAGAAGGTATTGACCGGTTCCGCATTTCATCTATTGAACCTAACCTGCTTACTGATGATATCATTGAATTTGTAGCCACATCCAAACGCTTTGTGCCGCATTTCCACATCCCGCTGCAGTCTGGCTGCAACAAAATCTTATCTTTAATGCGTCGTCGCTACCGCCGGGAACTATATGCCGACAGGGTGGCAAAAATTAAGCAGCTTATGCCTGATTGTTGCATAGGTGTGGATGTGATAGTAGGCTTTCCAGGCGAAACCCGCGAAGATTTTATCGATACTTACAATTTCCTGAACGATCTGGATATTTCCTACCTGCACGTATTCACCTACTCGGAGCGTGAAAACACCCCTGCGGCCGAAATGGCCGGTTCGGTACCCGGCTCAACGCGTGCCGACAGGAGCAAGATGCTACACATCTTATCTGACAAAAAGCGTCGTGCTTTTTATGAATCGCAGATAGGTAAAACGGATGAAGTTTTGTTTGAAGGCGACAACAAAGAAGGCTTTATGCACGGCTTTACACGCAATTACGTAAAGGTGAAAGCCAAGTTTGACCCGGTGTTGGTGAATGAGCTGAAAGCAGTTAAGCTAACTGCCATAGGTGCCGATGGCGATGTTGAAATTACCGAAGGCGAAGAGATATTAGTACATTAATATTATATTCGCTTCAAAATACGACCTGATGTTTCCAAGCATATCCGACCTTCTGAACTATCTTTTCGGAATAAACATTCCATTGCCTATACAAACCTTCGGCTTTTTTGTGGCTTTGGCCTTTATGGCCGCCTACTGGGCATTTGCACAAGAGTTTAAACGGAAAGAGCAATTAGGATATATTCATCCATTCCAGCAAACAGTTACCATTGGCGAACGGATAACCGTTGTAGAGTTGGCCAGTAATGCCATCTTTGGCTTTATATTAGGTTATAAACTGGTAGATGCTGCTTTGCATTATCAGGAATTGGTAAACAGTCCGCAAGATTTTATTTTGTCTACCCGCGGCAGTTGGATAGGCGGCATCATTGGTGCAGCTGCTATTGCCTACTGGGCTTATTACGAGAAAAAGAAACAGCAACTGGCCGAGCCGGTTACCAAACAAGTTACTGTGCATACCCATGAGCTGATGGGCAGTATTTTGATATGGGCCGCTATATGGGGCTTTGCAGGTGCAAAGCTTTTTAATGCGCTGGAGAACTGGAATGATTTTATGAATGATCCGGTTGGAATGCTGATCGGGTTTAGTGGCTTAACATTTTACGGCGGACTGATTTGCGGAGGTGCAGCAGTGCTTTACATTGCCAACAACCATGGTATTAAGCCTTGGAATATGCTGGATATAGGCGCACCGGGCATGATGCTTGCCTACGCTGTAGGCCGTATTGGCTGCCAGATGGCTGGCGATGGCGATTGGGGCATTCCGAACCTGGCATCTAAACCAAGCTGGCTGAGCTGGGCACCTGATTGGATGTGGTCTTTCAAATACCCTCATAACGTAAATATGGTTGATACGCCTATTCCGGGCTGTGTAGGTAAATATTGCTATGAGCTTCGCTTGCCGGTTTATCCAACGCCTTTTTACGAAACTATAGTATGCCTGATTCTTTTTGCCTTTTTATGGAGTATACGCGACCGCATCAAAACGCCGGGTATCATGTTTGGCATTTACTTGATCTTGAACGGTGTTGAGCGTTTCTTTGTGGAGCTGATCCGTGTAAATACGAAATATCACGTGGCTGGCATTTCTTTTACTCAAGCTGAACTGATCTCATCAATTATGGTATTATCGGGTATAGCCATAATAGTTGCTGTGCAACGCAGGCCGAGTCAAACTCCTGTTGCCCATGGCTAACAATGGCGCAGGCAACCAGTTGCTGCAAAATAAGTTCGTTCGGTTCTTGTTTTCAGCAGGATCAGGCTTTGTGGTTGATATTAGTGCCTTTTATATATTAGACCGCTTCATGTTCACCGAACAAAGCTACATGATTCTTGGCCATTCAACCGGTAATCATGCCTTGGCGTTGAGTGTGTCTTTCTTTCTGGGTGTACTGGTCAATTTTTTGATTACCCGCTACCTGGTATTTTCCGAATCACGTTTACCGTTTATGCAGCAGTTTATGCGTTTTGGCCTGGTTGCTTTTGTGGGTTACTTCGCCAACCTTGAGGTGTTAAAACTGTTTATTAAATATGTGCATCTGGCACCGCCGGTTGCACGTATCACAGCTGCGCTGAGCTTGTTCTTTGCCAGCTTTTTTATTCATAAGTTTTTTTCATTCAATCTATCGCTAAAAAATAATGCTTCAAGAAATCACTAATCAGGTAACCGAAGTAGCCCGGGAGGCGGGTAGCTTTATCCGGCAGGAACGTCAAAACTTTGACCCGGACCGTATCGAATACAAGGGTCTGAATGATTTGGTATCGTATGTTGATAAAACGGCCGAGCAGCAAATCGTAGCTTCTCTGCAAAAAATTTTGCCCGAAGCAGGTTTCATCACCGAAGAAAAAACAACTACAAAGGTGGGGGAGCGTTACAACTGGATTATTGACCCGTTGGATGGCACTACCAATTTTATTCACGGTTTGCCGGTATTTTCAGTGAGCATTGGTTTGCAGGAAGATGATAAACTGGTTGCCGGCGTGGTTTACGAGGTGAATCAGGATGAGTGCTTTTATGCCTGCGCCGATACCCCTGCTTATTTAAACGGTAAAGAAATAAAAGTTAGTAAAGCGCCAACTATTGGCGATAGTTTACTGGCAACCGGTTTTCCGTATTACAACTTTGAAAAGCAATCGCAATATATTGGCTTGTTTAGCGAGTTGATGCGTAGCTGCCACGGTTTACGCCGGTTAGGATCAGCCGCGGTAGATTTAGTTTACACTGCCTGTGGCCGCTTTGATGCTTATTATGAATATAACCTGAACCCTTGGGATGTGGCGGGTGGTATTGTGATTTTGCGCCAGGCTGGCGGACATGCAGTAAACTTTAGCGGTGGCGATGAGTGCCTGAATACCCGCGAACTGCTGGCTACCAATGGTAAGCTTACTGAAGAGATGCTGCAGGTGATTCAAAAGTATTTTAAATAGTAAATTTTTAAATAATCTTTAAGCGAAAAGGGCTTACATAGTGATATGTAAGCCCTTTTTATGTTGTATTAAATCAAAGGAATTATAAAGCTTCTGAAACTACTTCCTGTACTTCAGGAACCATGCGTTTCAATAAGTTTTCGATACCTGCTTTTAACGTAATTGTTGATGATGGGCAACCACTGCATGATCCGCGCAATTCAACGGTAACCACACCTTCATTAAATGATTTGTAGCTGATAGCGCCACCATCTTGCTCAACAGCAGGGCGTACATAATCGTGTAATATTTGCTGAATTTTAATCTCTGCTTCGGTGCCTTCAAAGGCAGCCGCCTCTTCCTGCACATCGTCCTGCACTTTCAAATCCGATTCAACAGCGCCTTTTACAAAGTCTTTTAAAATGGCTTCAATATCATCCCACTCTGCACCTTCGGTTTTGGTAACGGTAACAAAGTTGCTCGCAAAAAACACACCGTTTACAAACGAGAACTTAAAAAGCTCATTGGCAAAAGGCGATTTCTCGGCGCTTTCTTTAGTTGGGTAATCTACACTTCCGTTAATCAGCAGTTTATTTACAATAAACTTCATGGTTGCAGGGTTCGGTGTTGATTCGGTATATACGTTGATATTCATGGATATGCGTTTTTGTGTATAAACAAATTTAAGCAGCAATTTGATTTATTAGCGCGGCTAAAATAGTTTTGACCTCAACATGACTTATACACCGGTGTATGATGATGGTGTTATTTGCTTCAACTCCACCTTAACTTCATTACTTACTTGCAGGGTGTCGATAAAGTTTGCCATTGTTTGTGCATTAATCTGCTGGTTGGTACGGGTTAAATCCTTTAATGCCTCGTAAGGGTTAGGATAGTTTTCGCGACGCAGAACAGTTTGAATTGCTTCGGCAACTACGGCCCAGTTATCTTCAAGATCCTGCTGTATGGCGGCTTCGTTCAGCAGTAATTTATTCAGACCCTTGATGGTTGATTTAATCGCAATAAGCGTATGCGCAACCGGCACGCCAATATTGCGTAACACCGTTGAGTCAGTCAAGTCGCGCTGTAAGCGTGATATTGGAAGTTTGGCTGCCAAGTGTTCAAATAATGCATTAGCCAAGCCCACGTTGCCTTCTGAATTTTCAAAATCAATAGGGTTCACTTTGTGCGGCATGGCAGATGATCCGACCTCACCGGCTTTTATTTTTTGCTTAAAATAATTCATGGAAATGTACGACCACATATCGCGGTCCAGATCCATGATGATATTGTTAATGCGTTTCAGCGCATCGCAATGAGCCGCGAAGTTATCATAGTGCTCAATCTGCGTAGTGCGTTGCGAACGGGTTAAACCCAGTATATTGTTTACAAAGTTGTTGCCAAAGCTTGTCCAGTCAATTGTAGGGTAGGCTACATTATGTGCATTGAAGTTGCCGGTAGCACCGCCAAACTTTGCTGAGTAAGGCACTGTTTGCAGTAGCTGCAACTGGTTCTCAATGCGTTCAATAAATACCTCTATCTCTTTGCCCAAACGTGTTGGCGAAGCAGGCTGGCCATGCGTATGTGCTAATAGAGGTACCGATTTCCAATCTTGTGCATAGCCTTTCAGTGTATCAACCAGTTCGGTAAGTGCAGGGTAGTAAACTTCCTGTAAAGCCAGTTTGAAAGAGTATGGAATAGCTGTGTTGTTGATATCCTGTGAGGTTAAACCGAAGTGGATAAACTCTTTATATTCCTGTAAGCCTAAATCATCAAACTTTTGCTTGATAAAGTACTCCACCGCTTTAACATCATGGTTAGTTGTTTTTTCTATGGTCTTGATGCTTTCCGCATCAGCCTCAGTAAAGTTTTGGTAAACGCGGCGCAGATCAGGGAACAATGCACTATTGAATTGCTGTAACTGTGGTAGCGGATGCTCGCATAAGGCAATGAAATATTCAACCTCGACATAAACACGGTATTTGATCAGTGCAAATTCCGAAAAGTATGCGGCCAGTGATGCGGTTACATTTCTATATCTGCCATCAATAGGCGAAATGGCCGAAAGCGGGGTAAGTGTCATACAAGGAAAAGTTTTGGCAAAGTTAACAAACTCAGCCAAATTGTGCCTATGCGGCATGCACCTCTTGCTATTAAACAGAAACCGCTGCCTTTTGCTTAACAAAGGGCAGCGGTTACAAAACTAAAGTATAACAGAAATTAAGGTTTAAGTTTCGATAAAATGCCTTTAAGGTGTAGTTGCTCAATTAAGTGATCAAATTTGCGCTGATGTTTATTGCCCGCATCCAAAGCATCATAAACTAAACCAGCAGCCAGTGCATAAACGGCATGGTGTAAAGCATCAATTGCTACGGTTTTGGGCGGCTCTTCGGTAACGGGTGGTGCTGCATCATACTTTGGCAGCATAACCAGTGCTGTGCCCCAAATAGCGCCAAAGTGCAGCAGGCTAGCCGGTAGCCCTTTAAGGCCGGTAAGGCCAATCAGGCCACGCGCTACACCCCATGATGTACCGTAGGCCCAATGTATTTCCTGGTTTACTTTAGCTTTGGTTTCTTCACTGGTAGGTTGTACGTCTGTAATCTCGGAAGCAACTTTTGCAGGTGCATCACTTGGCTTGCGTTTGGTAATGCTCATTTCTATCATCTGCGATAGGGTAATAGCTGCTGTGCCGGCTAAACCCGCTAAAAGGCCTTTGCCTAATGCACTGCCCAGTTCACCCCATGTATTTTCTTGTTTAATATTCATTGTCAGGCATTTAATAGCATAACATCATTGCCATCATATTGATTTAAATTTATACAATCAAACACTAAGCATTTTCGTGTGTAGAAATAATACCATTAAATAAAGAAATAATATGGCACTTAAAATAACAAAACCATTTTGGCAGGCACTGGGTCTGGGTACCCTCGCCGGACTAAGATCTATGTCGGCACCGGCTGTTACCAGCCAGATACTGAGCAATCATCACTCAAAAGAATTGGAAAATTCGCCGCTTAACTTTATTCAGTCCCAAAAAGTGGCACATGCATTAACGTTGTTGGCACTAACCGAATTGGTAGCTGATAAGTTACCCAGTACGCCTAATCGCATCAAGGCACCGGTTTTAACAACTCGCTGTTTGTCCGGCGCATTGGCGGGTGCCAGTATTTATAAGGCCCATGGCGGTAATGCCTATCTGGGTGCCTTGCTGGGCGGCAGTGCAGCAATCTTATCGTCATTCGGCGCTTTTTACCTGCGTAAAGCCACTGTTAAAAGCACGCATTTAGTTGACCCTATTATCGGTTCAATAGAAGATGCGCTGGTAATAGGCAGCGGTTATGGTTTGGCTAAAGCAGCTTAATTGATAAACTCCGGCATAGTTTGCTTAGCGTCACTGCTAAATTCGGCACGTACCTTAGGCAAACTATCCGGATAATTGGTTTGAATGTAAGTAACCATGTTTTCACGAATGTAGCAACGCAGATCAAATGCATCTGATGAATTTTTTGCACTCACCAGCATGCGTATCTCAACCGTACGTTCCTTGGCATCCGTCATTTGCAAGGCTTTTACACGGCCATCCCAAAAAGGAGAGTTGGTAACCAACCGTTCATATTCGGTACGCAAGGCGTTCATTGGTATCGAGTAGTCCATATAAATAAACACTGATCCCACTATCTCGGCCGAAATGCGCGTCCAGTTTTGGAAGGGTTTCTGAATAAAATAGTTGATCGGTAAAATCAAACGGCGCTGGTCCCATAGTCGCATCACTACATAAGTAAGTGTTATATCTTCAACCCGGCCCCATTCATTCTCCACAATCAATACGTCATCAATACGCATCGGTTGGGTAAAAGCAATCTGGAACCCAGCTAACAGGTTACCTAACGAATTTTGAGCGGCAAAGCCCACAATAATGCCGCCTATACCTACGCCTGTTAATAAACCCGTGCCTATTTTTCGCAAGCTTTCAAAGCTCAATAAAATAAGTGCAACCGTTACAAAAACGATGAGAACAATAATCAGCTTACGCAAAAATTGTAGTTGTGTGCGTATTTTCCGTTCTTTTAAATTGTCGGTTTTAGTAAGGTCGTATTTGTAATACACATAATCTTCCAGCACCCGTATGGCACTGATGAGCAAGCTGGCAAAAGCAATGGTTACTAAAATAGCAACGGTATGCCTAAGGGGGTGCTGGTAGTGCAGATCCATCCGCATATATGGAAGGGAAAGACCTAATAAGAACAATTGAATAAAGTAAGTGATAGGCAAGCCTACCCGCACAATCATTGACCGGAAAAAAGAATAAGACTCTTCTTTTTTGGAGTAATGCTTGAGTAACCGGGTGATGATAACTTTGATTATTAAGCCTATGAGTATGGCAATAACAGCAACAATAATATTCCAGATAAAAGGTGGTAATTGCTGGGCTACTTCTAATATATCAGGTGGTAATGAGCTAACAGTTTTCATGAATTGTCTTGTAACAAGTTTCTCGCGTTAAAAGCATGTTTTCATATAAATTGTTTGGCAGCATCTTTCCACACTTACAGCAATGTGATTTTTTGGTTAAAATTTAAATTATCGTACAATAAAGTACGGCGAATTCGGTTTAAGGTAATAACCAATAAATCAAATCATAATACGTTAAATAGCAACTGTCATCAACAGGTAAAACCAGTGATGGTGTTGATGTAAATTAACAATAAATTAATAAATTTGAATATTAATAAGATCGGGTAGGTGATTAGCCCGGTTCTATTTAAAAATACTTCTTAAAGTTAGAGGTGATTGTTTTAGAGTGATTGAAGCAGGACGGGGAAATTTTCCGTCCTGCTTTTTTTTATACCAGGTTAGTTTCAATCATAATGTTGCCGGTTAGCATTTTGTGTACAGGGCAGGCGTCGGCAATTTCTTCCAGCCGTTTTAATTGTTCGTCTGTAAGTGCGCCTTTAATGCTCAGGTTGCGTTCAATGAGGTGGCCGCCGTCAACGGCAAAAAGTTCCAGGTCTACTCTTATCTCGTCAACTACCCACATTTTACGGTCGGCATACATGCGTAGCGTAATAATAGTGCAGCTGCCTAAGCTGGAAAGCAGGAGCGGGAAAGGCGACATGGCCGTATCAGTTCCGTTATAGCTCTCGGGCTCATCAACTACAATAGCATGCTTGCCGCTGCCGGCTATAGTTTGATATTGTGTGCGGGCAATGTGTGCATAGGCCCGCGCTACGCTTTTTTTGTGCAAATCCATAAGTTGTTGTATCGGCTTTAACAGCTTCGCTTAAGCAGCTAACTTATAAATATTGCATCGTGTTTTAATGCTAAAACAATTTAAACGATTAATAAAAGTCGTAACACCGGCGCGAGCCTTCAAACTTATGATAACTGTTGCGCGACGGTATGGTGGTTTCGTAACCAATGCTACCCTCAGTAGTACCGCTTGTTGCACTATAATTCAACTTGGATGTTGGCGCATCATGACTAAGACCGAAACGCAGTTTCTCGCCACCTTCGCGATTGATAAAGAGGTCGAAGATGAAGGAAACCACAAAGGCACTCGGACCGGTGTTGCCGCCACTGCGGTACCAAACACCGGCGTTAACGCTACGGCGCTTATACTGCAAACCAACATTCAGTGACGATGATGCTGCCTGTTTATAAAGTACAACCGAAGGGATGACATATGATTTTTCATCCTCATCTATATTATCATAAGGATTCAGGTCCCAACGGTAACTAACGTGAGCCGTAGCCCGCATAGGTAGTTTTGCTGGCGCACCGGTAAACGATTGGTCGGGCCGGTTGATGTGTTGCAAGGCCGATCCGACCATGAATTCACCCACAACCAGGTTTACACCTGCACCGGCGTCAAAGTAAAACTTATTGGTAAGCGATCCTAAGTCGGCAGCCGATTGTGAGCCGGGAATGTAACCATACTGAGGATCTATCTGGTCGCCGAATACCAGTTTGCTCCGGTCGATTGTACGGTTGCCTATACCGGCCTGTAAGCCAAATGATAGTACAAAGTCATCAGAACCAACACTATATGAATATATACCGGCTAAGTTATTTCGTAAAAAGTAAGCTGTACCTTCATTACTGCGGGTGAACATTACGCCCACACCGGCACCAAACTTGGGTATATTATAGTCGGCAGATGCGGTGATGTAAGATAACGAACCCGGTACAGAAGCCCACTGATTGCGATAGATCATGTTCATCCTGAAATCGCCCTCGAACTGGCCGTTCAGTGCCGGGTTAAGGTATACCGGGGAATTGAAGAATTGCGAGTACATATGATCCTGAGCCCAGGCACTCATTGTACACAGTAACATGGCCACACTAAAAAAATATATTCTGATCTGCTTCATTATAAATTATCTGATTAAGTGTATAGCGCCGGTTCTGGATGGGGTAGAGTTGTTGTAGCTCATACCTTTCCATTGCTGGCCGTTAAAAAATGTGGCGTCAATTTGCCAGATGTATACGCCTTGTGGTGCTGGTGTGCCTCTGAAAGAGCCGTCCCAGCCTTCGGTTGGCGCGCCTCTGCTGTCCAGCTTGTCGGTTTCCCAAATCAGCTGACCATAGTTGTTAAATATGCGCATGTGCCATGCACTCATGCCCGAACCTTTGGCGATGAAGGTACGTAGCTCCAGATTGTTGCCGGTTGGCATAAAGGCATTTGGCAAAAACAAAGCAGTGCTCGGTTCAATGATGGTAACATTGTGCCTGATGTAGGCATCACAGCCATTTACATTCACTGCTGTAAGCTTCACCACGTAAGATGAGCCTTTATTGAAATCATACGTGTGGCTCGGGCTCTTATCGTTTGATGTACTGCCATCGCCAAAGTCCCAGGTGTAGGTGATGTTATTATCCGGATCAGGCGTGTTGTTGGTAAAACGCACCAGTGTACAGGTATAGCACGATGGCGATTCCGTATTGCTCGATGCAAAATCGGGTTCCGGACGGCCAATGCCTACAATTTTGATAACGTTAGTTGATGGCAGGTCGGGCCGGCAATCATTACCGGTATGTAAAACCGGGAAGTAGGTGCCTGCTGTTTTATACTCATGCTCAATGTTAGGTATGGAGCCACCATTTGTGGTATAAACCTGTGAGCGCGATCCATCACCCCAATCGTACCAGTAAGTGGTTGCATTAGCGCTGCGGTTTTCAAAAGTTACGGTAAAAGGTACGCAGTCCTGCGTTTGTTGTCCGCTGGCTACAGCTAAAACGGAGTTAAGGTTATTAGGCAATACCTTTACCGGATAACCGGCACTGGTAACCGGTGTTCCGCAAAGTGAGGTAACTTTTAAGAAAACGTTAAAGTCGCCTTCTCTGTCAAGCATGATGTTTTGGATGCGGGTGTCGGTTACTACCGGCAGGGTTAAAACACGCTGACCTGTGTTGGCGTCCTCAACGTAAACCTGGTAATCCTGGTTGGTTCCGCTGGTTCTGTTAAACACCTGCGCATTCAACACACCACATTGTGATGCCGGCGTAACCTCCAGAACCGGAAGCGGCGAGCCAGATGTTACCACAACACGGATAGTTTTGGGCACGGCAACACCGCAATTAGGCGTGCCATTCAGGGTTACTGTATATACTCTGTCGCCCGCGCCTGGCGCATTGGCAGCAAAGGTAATTGCTCCTGGCTGCGCAACAGTTGATGTGCCTGGCGATGCACCGCCGAAATTCCATAAATAGGTTGCACTGCCTATCGGCGTTGATTTGTTGGTGAATGTAATGGCAGTACTACCACAAACTGTAATAGTATTGTTTACGATAGGGTAGTTGGCCGTAAAATCAAGTGTAAACTGATCGTTAGCTCTGAATGTTTTCTCATCTACGCCGTCGGGCTGGCACTGGTTAAGGCTGGTGGTTACCAAACGTACTGTTACTGATTGGCCCGGCGCCGTAATGGCATAACTTACCGGGAAGTTTACCCCTGTACCCACCAAATTACCATCAATATACCAGCGGTATTCCAGGTTACGGTCAGGATGTTGCTCGGCGCGTATGTTGTTGCTGGCCTGAATATCAAAAGGTACACAGTCAACATCTGTATTAAATAATATTTTGGCGATAGGGTTTTGTACTATTGTTAACGTAACCGGTGCACTCTCGCTCATTTGGCAATAAGTAGAGCCTACCAGGCGGCGGTACTGCGCGCCGGCAGTTAAGGCTGGTGTTGTGTAGTTTTGGCTTGTAGCGCCGGGTATATTTTGCCAGGTAGCGCTGCCGTTGGCACGGGTTTGCCATTGGTAAGTATAATTGCTGGCATTACCATCGGCGCCTTGCGGAACTGATCCGGTAAGCTGGGCGACCGTACCGGTGCAAATTTTTGTATTGGCAACGGTAATGGTGTTGTTGGTAAGCGGTGGTTGTACAGTAATGCTTACTACATTACTTGTTTCGGAGCAGGCGCCGGCCGTAACCACACGGCGGAAGCGGATATTATCAAATACCTGGAAATTTTGTAAATCGCGGCCCGTCTGGCTACCTATTGCAGCCCAGTTAGCGCCACCGTCAACACTGCTTTCCCACTGGTATTTGGGGTTGTTATCTCCGCCCAAAGCAGCTTTACCCACAATGCTGATCGTATTGCCCGAACAGGTTAAGGTTGGTACCGGTGCAACAATATCAAAGTTGGTAACAGGTGCATTGTTAATAATAGTTACCTGATCCGATTTAATGCCACAAGGTGATTGGCCATTAATAGTCCAGGTAAAAATGTAGGTTTTGCCTGGTTGCAAGCCGCTCACCGTAGCATTATACTGGTTGGGGTTACTGAAGGTAACGCCCGGCTGGTTCGATGTCCATACACCGGTAAAAGGAGCGGGGTTGTTACCCTCCAATTGGTAGGTAGATTGGTTACACAAGGTTTTGTCTGCCCCGGCAGTGGCTTGCGGTGTAGCCGGTTGTACGGTTATCGTAATTTGTTTCGGCTGACCAGCACATTCTTCGGCAGTGCCAGAACTTACCGGGATAATGGTGTAAGTTACCGTTGCTGCGGCGGTACCGGTATTAGTTAATACCTGGTTAATGGCGGTAGCTGTTACCGGTGTGTTTTGGGCAGTAGCCCCGTTTACTGTTCCGGTTGTAGCAACTGTCCAGGTAAACTGAGTACCTGCAACGTTTGTTTGCAGAGTAATACCTGCCGGGCTGCCACTACATATCGTATTATTAGCAGGACCAGTAGGTGTAATTTGCGGCTTTGGTTTAACCGTAACGGTCAGGGTAAATGGTGTGCCTGCGCAGTTATTGGCACGCGGCGTAATTACGTAAGTTACCGTAGCATTTGCCGTGCCCGATGAGTTGGTTAATACATCATCAATAGTTCCGGTACCGGTTGCGGAAAAACCGCCTGCACCTGCAGAGCCGGTGGCAGTCCAGGTAAAAGTACTACCGGCAACAGTTGATGTTGGTGTATACTCAACCGCTGTGCCTGTACAAATTGCTTTGCTTGCTGCACTGGTTACGGGATTAGCCGGGTTTATGGTAATTATTACTTCGTCAGATATATTCGCACAGTCGCCGGGTAAATTGGTAGTAGCTGTTAGTTTCAATAATACCTGCCCTGATGTTCTTTCGGCAGCGGTGGGGGTGTAAGTAGTTGTAAGCGATGTAGGGTTTGAGAAAGTACCTGCGCCGCCAGTCCACCTAACCGGATAGGTTTGAGATATAGTACCGGTAAGAGCAATTACATCACTGGGGCAAACGGTTTGGTCTGCGCCGGCATTTACAGTAGCTGCCTCTAAAAAGGTAATGATCTGTTTATCAGTTGCAGCAGTGCCACATGCATTGCTATGCTTAACGCTCACCTCGTAACGTCCAAATGCCGGGAAGTTGATTTGCGGATACTGGCTGCTGGCCGATGTGTTGTTTGCAAAAGTTGCAGCTGCCTGTCCGTCAAGCGGCCTTACCGACCAAAGGTAGGTGTTACCATCTGGCTCTACGGTGCCGATTAATGTAGTTTTTGTTTGGCTGCCGTTTGCATTGTTAAAAGTAAGCGTGTGGTCTTTTCCGCACATTGAAAAATCGGCCGAGAGTGTGGCCGTAGGTGCTCCGTTTACAATTATTGTTTTAGGCGCGGCAACTGCCGGTCCGCAAGCTGGTCCGTCAATCGTCAGGTCAACCTGATACTTGCCCGGATTAGCAAATACAAACTGTGGCTGTACGCTGTTGGCTGTTGTATTATTGGCGAAGCTAACACCTGCTGATGGCGTAACTTTCCAAACGTATTTAAATGTGGCGGTATTACATCCCCTGTAAACATCCGACTTATCTACCGGAATAAGAGAGCCCTGAGTTATACAGTAGGTTGCCGGTATGGTGAAATCTGCTTTTGATGGATTTTCAATACAAATTGGGAAGATAGCATCATTAGGCGGGCAGGAGGTTTGGTTATTCTCCATCTGTAATCTCACGGTATGCTGGCCCGGAGTTGTAAACTTCCATTTAAAAGGTTGTGTAGCTGTATAATTAGTAGCTTTAGGATTCGGGTCATTGTCTACATACCAAGAGTATCGTGCGTCCGAAAACTTACAATCGCCAACACTATTGCTGCTTTCACCCGGATCTGATGCATTATTAAATATAATATCCGTATTAACACAACCGCGATCAGGGCCATTGATGTTGTTTGTAGGAGGTAAAAAAACTGCCTGAGTAGATGAGAAATAAGGCGGGGTGCTACCTGCGGGTGTCGGACACCATCGATTTATTAATGATAATCTAATTGAAAATTGATTGGTCACATTCCCTTGGGGATCTCTTGCGCCGCAAGATGAATTGATAAAATTATGCTTAAATCTACCTCCGGTAGCTTTAAGCTGACAGAAGGTGTATTTATCGGTTCTGCCATCACCCCAATCTACGTTGTAAACGGTTCCCGGATAATTGAGCTCTATGCCACCGTCGGGGGTGCGGTATTTAGTGCTAACTGATACGTCTGCACCACCTGATCCCAAACACTTTGGTCCGGGGTCAACTGAGTTAAGCCCGCTGATGCTTTGGTTGTTGATGAGCAGGTACGATTTCGTGCCGATGATATTATCAGAGGTCGCCGTTTTAACAGTTATCGTATAGGTTGCAGCTTTTGGCGTTCCAAATCGATAGCTCGGCATAATGGTCTGATTGGTAATTTCCTGCTGTTGCGCATTTTCATTATAAAAATTCGCAGTGACAGTGTTATTGTTACCATTAGGGCTCGTGAATGTATAGCTACCACTCGCTCCCTGGCATGAACCAAATACCTCATTTGAGGTAGCTAATGTGCTTGATGAGGTTAAAGCTGCAGTTATACCCGGCGTAGCGTTAATCGTAAAAGGTTGCGATGGATCACTCGTTTTAGCCGGATTAGTGCTTTGTACCCGCAAGCGATAGCCGGTACCCGCAGGCGTATTGGCAGGGATTATACCATTCACAAAGCCTGTAAAAAAGCCGTCAAAGCTGCCTATAGGTGTTGTCGAAGTGAAATTACCATTCGCATCAGACAGGTAAAGGTTATAGGTGTTGTTGATGCTGATGCAACCACTGTTGTCATCAACTGCAATCTCAGCTGAGATACTGGAGCCCTGCCCATACGGCCCCGGATCCACGTGGCGGATGCCGATCGTTTGTGCGTAGGCGGCCGATGCACAAACCAGAAATAAAAGTAACGTAAATATCTTCGAAAAAAAACGGGTAAATGCTCTATCCATCAGCTACTTAATCGTATAAGTGACTGTTAACCACGAATTGATCAACAGTCACTTATACGACCTATAGCATATAAGGTTAGTGTTTCTTAAAAAAATTAATCTTTGGTAAAAGATTTTTATCTTTCAGATGTTGACTCCAGCAATCCATTTTTTTATCGTTAAAAATTTTTGCATTGCATTAGCCGAAGAACAAGTAAGCAATAAATATTGCGGCTATAACCCCGGCTAAATCGGCAATTAAACCGGCGGGTATTGCATACCGCGTTTTCTTGATACCTACCGAGCCAAAGTAAAGCGCCACTATGTAAAACGTAGTATCGGCCGAACCATTGAATATACAAGCAAGCCTGCCCACAAAGCTGTCCGGGCCAAAGTTTTCGGGTTTCATGATATCCAGCATCATCGCACGGGCACCCGAACCACTTAGGGGCTTCATAAAAGCTACTGGTAGGGCATCGGTAAAGCGGGTATCAACGTTAAATAAACCAAAAAGCCACTTAAAGCAATCAACTATATAACCCAATGCGCCGGAGTTTCGGAACACACTGATGGCCGCCAGCATAGCCACCAAATAGGGGATAATGCGTACAGCGGTGTCAAACCCGCCTTTAGCACCTTCAACGAAGGCCTCGAAAACATTAACTTTTTTATACAGACCACCGCATATAAACAATACAGGTATCAGATACAGCAGTAAATTGCTTGCCACTTTTGACACGATGCTAATCTGATCGTGGTTTAAATAAGCGGAGAAGCACCACACCAGCAGGGCTATAAATGTCGTCAGTCCACCAAGCCACAATAAAACAACCCGGTCCAGCAGGTTGATGCGCTGCCTCACTGCTACCGCTAACAGGCCTACCACCGTAGCTACATAAGTGCCAATAATACACGGAATGAAAATATCAGTAGGATCATGCGCTTTCATGATGGCGCGTTGGGCAATAATACTTATAGGCAGCAGCGTTAAGCCGGAGGTATGCAGCACCAAGAACATAATCTGCGCGTTTGATGCCGTCTCTTTATCAGGATTTAAATCCTGTAAACTTGCCATGGCTTTAAGGCCCAGTGGTGTTGCAGCATTATCCAGCCCGAGTAAATTAGCCGAAAAATTCATCATCATCTGGCCCGTAGCGGGATGATCTTTAGGTACTTCCGGAAAAAGCCTGTTGAAGAAAGGACCAACAATGCGCGATAAAAAGCGAATGGCCCCAGCCTTTTCGCCGATATTCATGATGCCCAACCAGAAAGCGATCGTCCCAATAAATGGAAGCGCTATATCAACTACGGATGATTTGGTAGAATCGAACAGGCCTTGCACCAGCGTTTCAAAGGCGGTTACATCACCTAATAAAACTAACTTGACGAGGGCAATAAAAAAAGCGATTAAAAAAAAGGCGATCCAGATATAATTAAGTGCCATTCAGGTAGTGCGTGTTATAAGTTTAAGTATTAATTGTTGGCCGTTATATCCTTGTCGGCCACGATGCGAATAGCATAATCTTTTCTTAGCGGATTGTATGGCGCTTTGTCTGTCACCACTACATAAATATTCCCCAGGTCTTTTACCCGGTAGCTCAAAATATCTTCGTTGCTTTCTTTGCTCAAAACGTATGGTGCTATAGAATTTGTTACAAGATTGTATTGATCGGGATAGTCGGTAAAAATATTAATATTTAATCGTTTACCGTCTGCCCGTATCTCTACTTCGGAGCTATACCCATTCGGCAGTTGTAGAGTGTACTTTTTGTGGCCCTCGCGTTGCTTTTTAGTTACTATGGGCACATAACCTTTTGATTGTATAAAAGCGTCGTCTCTTTGCAGGTTATTCGTGAGGATAAAAGTAAAATCATCGTATGATAGAAGCTGTTGTGCCGTACATGCGCTTGTGATAATTAGAAGTATGGCAATGATAGAGATCTTCATGAAGTTTAAAGCTATCATTTTACGCAATCCCTACAAAATATATGGGCTAAAATTCTATTTTAGCCACATTAATAAGATCATATGCCTGTTATAGAACTTGAACGTGTAAGCGGCGACTATGGCTTTGAGGCCAGAGATGAAAACGGACACACCATAAAAATGGATAGCAGTCCGGAAAGTGGCGGCCAAAATTTTGGCGTGCGCCCAATGCAAATGTTACTGATGGGCCTGGGCGGCTGCTCGGCCATTGACGTGCTAAGTATATTGAAAAAGCAGCGTCAGGAGGTGACGGATTACCGTATGCAGATCAGGGGCGACCGTGAAGCCGGTGTAGAACCTTCCTTATGGAAAGATGTAACGATTGAGTTTCACCTTTACGGCAACGTTGACCCTGATAAAGCCAAACGCGCTGTTGAATTATCCTTAAATAAATATTGTTCCGTATCGGCCACGCTTGAAAAAGCGGGTGCTGCCATTAAATCGGAGGTGTTTGTGCATCCTTCCGAAGCTAAATAATTACTTATAATGTCAGAAAAACTGGATCCTATAACCCAGGCCATCCGCTTGCGGATGCCAAAAACTCACCAAAACGAGCATTCAACGCCGCTGTATTTAACCAGCAGCTTTACCTTTGATGAGGCCGAAGCCATGCGTGCTGCTTTTGCTGATGAAACGGATGATAATATTTATAGCCGTTTCAGTAATCCTAACGTAGATGAGTTGATAGGTAAAATGTGCATGCTGGAAAATGCCGATGCAGGATTTGCCACATCAACCGGCATGAGTGCAGTATTTTCGTCTATGATGGCGCTGCTTCAGCAAGGCGATCATTTATTATGCTGTAGTTCAGTTTTTGGAAGTACTTTCACTGTGGTAAACAAATTTCTACCACGTTACGGCATTACCTGCACTTTAGTACCAGCTAATGATGCGGAAGCATGGGACGCAGCGGTGCAGCCTAACACCAAAATGGTATACCTGGAAACGCCAACCAACCCGCAGCTTGAGGTGATCGATTTAGAGTGGGCAGGTGAATTTGCCAAAAAGCATAATCTGATTCTGAACGTAGATAACTGTTTTGCAACGCCATTACTGCAGCGCCCTATTGATTATGGTGCACATATCGTAGTACATTCAGCAACCAAGTGGATTGACGGACAGGGCAGGGTAATGGGCGGTATAATTGTAGGCCGCGAGGATTTAGTGAAAGAGATTTATATGTTCTGCCGCAATACAGGTCCGGCATTGTCTCCGTTTAATGCCTGGGTGTTAAGCAAAAGTTTGGAAACACTGGATGTACGTTTGGAGCGCCATTGCAAAAATGCCTTACAACTCGCCGAAACGTTACAAACCAATGCTAATGTAGCTTGGGTAAAATATCCGTTTTTAGCTACCCACCCGCAGTATGAAATCGCTAAAAAGCAGATGACTGCCGGGGGGGGTATTATTTGTTTTGAAATAAAAGGTGGATTAGAAGCCGGTCGCAAATTCCTGGATAATTTGCAAATGCTGTCGGTAACAGCCAACCTGGGCGATAGCCGTAGTATTGCATCGCACCCGGCCAGCACCACACACTCCAAACTTACCGATGAGCAACGCGCCGCCGTAGGTATTACGCCGGGATTAATCCGTATATCGTGCGGCTTGGAAAAAATTGATGATATAATTGCTGATATTACTCAGGCTTTAAACAAGAGCACAGTTTAAAGCTACTTTATAAAACAAAAACGCCCTGAACGAGAGTATTAATGTTGGCCCTTGTTCAGGGCGTTTTTGTTTATGGATTAGTAAAGGTGTACAGTATTGGCTACAGTGTTTTTTATAGCTTTAAGTTGTGTGTGTTTGAAAGAAAATTTACTTTATCTATAATATATTTCTAATAAGTGCTTGTGCATAACCTTTGTTTACAGTGTGTTAACGTGCTTTTAATGTATCATTCTTGTTACAATAGGTTGGATTTATTAGTAGTACTGTAAGGGCGTTAACTGTTCAATGGCATTATACTTGACTTTGGGAGTGCATGCCCATCGATACAATTACTCGCATCTGGGCTCATATTTTAACATTGAACTATATGAAACACAATTTTAAAAAAGCTGGCCTTTTACTGACAGGAGTAGTAATGAGCAGCAAACTTTTTGCACAAACTCCTGATACTACTGCAATGTCTAAAGATTATGTTCAACCATTTTCCGGTGCGAATAATTTCCGTACCTGGTCAATCGGTGTGCATGGTGGTATGATGACTCCTTACACTATTTTCCGTGGTAAAGAAAACGATTACAGAACACCTAACGAAAGATGGGGATACGGTGCTTACGTTAAAAAGCAAATCTGGCATTCATTAGGCTTACAAGCTAATTTCTTCAGAGGTCACGTACAAGGTACTAACCCTGCTGATGCATCTTACCCTTACCAACGTTTTGAAAGCAAAATCAAGTATGCTGTTGACATCAGTGCCAACATCACTATTGCCAACATCAACTGGTTAAAAAACCGTAGCGTAATTTCACCATACGTTTCTGTAGGTGGTGGTTCAATGGCTTATAGCACTTCTTTATATGCTAACGGTGCCGAAAATTACACTGCACGTACTGATGATTTCCACCAGTTTTATATCCCACTGGGTGCTGGTGTAAAAGTAGGTTTAGCTCCTGGTATCAATTTAGACTTAGGTTACCAAGTTAACTTTGTACAAGGTGATAACCTAGATGGCTACAACTATGGCAGCACTAACGATAAGTTTGCTTATGCACACGCTGGTTTAGAATTTGCTTTAGGCAAACGTTCAAAACCACAGTTGGCCCGTCACAACCCGGTATCATCAATGCGTACCGAATACTTAATGTCTGAACGTGCACTGCAGATCCAATTAGATCAGCAAAAAGCACAAAACGAACAATTACGTAATGATTTAAATACTACTAACTCGAACTTAGCCCGTTTAACTACTGATAGCGACGGTGATGGTGTATTCGACTTAAACGATAAATGTCCAAATACACCTTCTGGTACTAAAGTAGACGGTTCAGGCTGTCCGCTTCCAACTCCGGTTACCAAAGTTATCGTAACTGAAGAAGACCGCCGCGTGGTTAGAGAAGCGATCAAAAACCTGGAATTTGAATTTGGTAAAGCCGATATCAAAGAGCGTTCATTATCAAGCTTAGACCGTGTTGCTGATATTTTGGTTAACAAAAACTTTAGCTTGAAATTAGCAGGCCATACTGATAACGTAGGTTCTGCTGATGCTAACCTGAAATTATCAAAAGATCGTGCTGAATCTGTTAAAGCTTACTTAGTAAGCAAAGGTGCTAACCCATCACGTATCGAAGCTGTAGGTTATGGTAAAACACAACCAATTGCATCAAACAAAACCGATGCCGGTCGTCAGAAGAACCGTCGTGTTGAGTTTACTTTATTCTAGTCTATAAATAATTAGAATCTTTTAATAAGTAAAAAAGCCGCTTTATATAAGCGGCTTTTTTTATTTTCTATTCGTTTAGGAATGAATTATATGCTCTCGAAAAATTCCATTAACCCACCCATATAAGCGCTGTTCCATCCATCAACCATATCTTCATAAGCTTCATCTGGTATGTTGGTGTGGCGTAACTCTACCGAGGTGTGTTTTTTATCAGCATGTAATTTGATCGTAACAATGGATGGCTCGGCCTGTCCGTCAAAGTACCATTGCTGTACAACTTTCTTGTTCTCTTCAAATTCCAGGTTTTTGCCCACAATACTGCCGTCCCACATGCTGAACTCCGTATCGGGTATGGTCGACATCTCCGCAGGTTCGCCTGTCCACAGCTCAATAGTAAACGGGTTGGTTAGCGCCGGGTAAATCTCCTCTGGCGTTGCCGGAATGATGTAATACTTTTTGTAATCTTTCACAATACAAAGCTACGAAATAAAGTTATCAGGTTTTTACAATACCAACGGGTAGTACTGTTTTGCCATAAACTTCATTTAACACACCAGCCATCCCGGTATATATGGCAGAGGCTCCGCATATGATACCTTCATAACCGGCAATATGTTCAATGTATTCGTTTTGTGTTGCATGGCTTATAGCCAACAAGAAAAAAAGTAGCGCAAGCGATGCAAATATAAACTGCAGTGCACGGCTTAAACGAAGCGTGCCAAAAAATAAAAATAAGGTAAATACACCCCAAATGCTCAAATAAGCGGTCATTGATTCGTTACTTGCAGCCGGGGCCCATCCGAGTTTAGGCATTACAATTAAACAAACTAATGTAAGCCAGAAAAAGCCGTAGGATGTGAAAGCGGTTAAACCGAAAGTGTTGTTTTTGCGAGCTTCAATTATTCCTGCAACTACTTGGGCCAGCCCGCCGTAAAATATTCCCATGGCTAATATCATGGAACTCATTTCGGTAATGCCGGCATTGTGAATGTTTAATAAAACAGTAGTTAGCCCAAACGCGCATAACCCAAGAGGTGCCGGGTTAGCATGGCCGTCTTTAACCACCACTGTTGTGGTTGTTTCTGGAATCGTCATAAATTTAGGATTGTTATTGGTTATCACAATATAAGTCATTCATTTGCAATACACAATTAATTAGGAAACCCATTTAGTAAAATCAGGTTATTGATTTGTATATGCAAAAGTTAGTATTATTACGCCACGGCGAAAGTATATGGAACCAGGAAAACCGCTTTACCGGCTGGACTGACGTCGATTTATCAGAAGAAGGCCGCAATCAGGCACAAAGGGCCGGTGCTTTGCTCAAAAAGCATGGTTATACTTTTGATATGGCCTTTACCTCCGTACTTAAACGATCTATCAAAACCCTGCACATCGTACTGGACGAAATGGATATGCTGTGGATACCCGTACAAAAGTCATGGCGACTCAATGAACGTTTTTACGGTGCACTGCAGGGATTAAATAAGCAGGAAACCATTGAAAAATATGGTGAAGAGCAGGTACACAAATGGCGACGTGACCCGCATGAGCACCCGCCAGCTATTACCGAAGATGATGAGCGCTTTCCAGGGCATTATCTGCGCTACAACGATTTAACTTACCGCGAAATTCCGCTTACCGAAAATTTAAGCGAAACGATGAACCGTGCTTTGCCGTTCTGGCACGAAAGTATTATACCTGCCTTGCGTCAAAATCAGAAAGTGATTATCTGTGCACACGGTAACAGCATCAGGGCATTAGTACAATATATTGATAACTTATCGGACGAAGAGGTAAGTCAGCTAGACATACCAACTGCCACGCCGTGGGTTTATGAACTGGACGAAAGATTGAATCAGATACGTCACTACTATCTTGAGTAAGATTATATCTAAACCCAAAATAAAAGCCCTTGCATAAGTAATACGCAAGGGCTTTTGTTTTAAGGTAGCGATTATGCTGATTTATTATTTTTCATCCGTAAGAGCTAAGCCCCAGTCGCGGCCTTTGTCAACAGCTGGTACACCTTTGGCCATCCATACCGGCATAGGTGCACCTTTCAGGTAATGGTCAAAAAACTGCGCTTCGCGGATGCTGATGTCTTTGCGGTTTTTACGTTGAACCAGGTTATGGGCTTCGTCATTATACTGCAGCAGCCAAACAGGTTTTCCCAAACGGCGTAAAGCCGTAAACATTTCAATGCCCTGGTACCATGGCACGGCACCATCTGCATCGTTAGACATGATAACCACCGGCGTTTGTACTTTCGGAAATTGAAACAACGGTGAGTTTTGGATATATAGGTTGGTATTATCCCACAGGTTATCACCAATGCGGCTTTGCCCATGCTCATACTGGCCCTCACGAGTAATGCCGCTTTCCCAACGGATACCGCCGTAAGCTGAGGTCATGTTGGCAACCGGCGCACCTGCCCAGGCTGCGGCATACATGTTGGTTTGAGTAATGAGGTAAGCCACCTGGTAACCGCCCCAGCTCTGGCCTTGAATACCAATATGCTGGCCATCCACCCAAGCGTTTTTCTTCAAGGCTTCAACTCCCGAATTAATAAATTCAACAGCTGATGCACCTGGTTGGCCACGTTCATAACTAATATCAGGTGCAAACACGAGGTAGCCGTTGCTCACAAAGTAGGAGATGGGCAGGCGTGATGGCGTTGGGGCGGGCGGTATGTAACCATAGAAACCTTCGCTCAGCTTTTCATAAAAGTAAACCAACATAGGATACTTCTTGGTTGGGTCAAAATCTTCGGGTTTGTATAAAATGCCTTTAGATGCGTAGCCTTTAGGCGTGGTCCATGACACCAGCTCGGCGGTACCCCAGTTGTATTGGGATTGCTGCGGATTGATGGCACTTAACTTTATTTCTCTTTTCAGATCGGTAGTTACATACAGGTCGGGCGATTGTACATAGCTTTGCTTGGTGTATACATACACATCGGCTTGTTTTGCTTTTTGGAAATTGGCGAAGCTGTATGGGCCCATAGCCATTTTTTCAGGTGCTTTAGCGCTGCCAAAGTTTATTTTATAATAACCCCATTGCTTATTTATATCATTTTGCGTGAATAGCAATAATGGTTTCTGCGTTTGAATATATTTATCATCGTCATCTCCTGATGAAGCTGTTACCATTGTTGCAGAACGGCCGCCTGGTTGCGGGTAACGGAATATCAGTTTGTTTTTGCGTCCGTAGCCTTGCGTAATATTTACAGCGTCGCCGGTAGCCGGGTTAAGGCTCCATATATCGTAACGATCATACACCAGCAGGTGCTTGTCGCCGCTGGTCCAGCCGGCAACGCCATATGCATTCGGATCGTCCGGTACATCATTATCTTCATCACCAAATTTAACGCCAGCCTGCTTTGTAAGATTTAGAGTTTTACCGGTTGCTATGGCATAGCTGTACCAGTTTTGATTACCGGCATCGAACCAAACAACGTAGTTACCACCGGGCGAAAGCATGTACCGCGCTTTTGCACGGGCATTGATACGGCGGCGCTGGCCGTTACGGGTATCAATCAGATAAGCTTCCTGTAACTGGCTGCCCCAACTGGCTTGTACACGTGCGCCGGTGTCTGTAACGCCTAACAGGTAACGGTTATCATTATTTACAGTGGGTAACGATACATCCTGAATGCCTTTATCGGCTAACTGCACCACCTTATTGCCCTCATTAAGATTGATAACAGCCAGGTAACTGCGGCGTAATTCGCGTTGCAGATTTTTAAGCTGTTGTGGTTGCAGGTAATCATCTTTGTAATTCCATATATCCAAACGGGCTGTTTCGAAATCAACCAGCGTGGTATCAATAGGTTTAGGAATAGGCGCAGTGCCGAAAAAGATTTTGTTACCGCTTTTGCTGAACAAAACTTTGCCATCACCGCTTACTGCCCATTGCGGCATCATGCCAGTTGTGCCTGCACCGGCTATTACCTGTGCACTGTCTTTAGTAGCTGTGTAGTAATAAAGTTTGTAAGGTTTAACCTGTGCCTTTTCAGGGTTCTTTTCTGCCGTAAAGGCTATCTGGTTGCCCGATTCATCAAATGATAAGTTTTTGTAAGTGCCCCTTCCGGTACTAATCAGTTTAACTTCGTCTTTGCTAATGTCATACCAGTACAAACCTGATTTTACATCTTGACTTTTACGTGGCGCGGTTACCGCAAAAGCAACAACTTTACCATTTTTGCTGAGCTGATAATCAGTTACATATTTAAACGTACGCTGTTTGGCGTTGGCTAATTGCTTAATGGTAAGATCGGCGCCTTCACGGGTAGCAGGAGCAATTGTTGCAGCAACAGCCCGGCGCGAAGTATCATTGGCTGCCGGTTTCTTCAACGTATCTGCTGGCGCAAGGTAGGCTATCACCGCTGCTTTATCAGCAACCTTAAATGAACGTACACCCGGTATTTTGGTAATAGCCGGATTGCCCAAAACTACCAGTCCTAAAGTGTCTTTAGGAAACTCATCGGGCTTTTTCTTTTTGATACGCGCCATCCGGGTTGCCGCATAAAAAGGCCTGATTAAAAATATCGCATATTTGGAATCGTTGGTAAAACGCGAAGTATCTGCGCGGGGTATTTGCAGCTTACCGGTGTTTTTTGCACTGGTAATTACCATCATAGCATCGCCCTGTTGGGGCTTTACTACATATGAAACCCATTTGCCATCATTGCTGATACTTTCATTAGCTACGCTTTGCCAGCCATCGTAAACAGAATGATCGATTGGTTTTTTAGCTGCTTTCTGCGCATATATGCTTATCCAAGCGGTTGAAAATAAACCCAGAAGTAAAAATTTACGCATTAAAGAATGGTTTAGTTTAATCAAACTAAAATGCATAAAAAACAAGTAGGATTAAAGTTGGTGATGGAAAAGTTACAGAGGTGGCGTTCTGATACAGGTGCAATGAACAAATTTCATTATCCTGAAATTATACAGGCATAAAAAAAGCCTTCCATAACTGGAAGGCTTTAAGGGGATCTTAAATTATTTACCCATCTCTTTATTTAAAGCAATTACGGCATTGTCAAAGTCTTCCCGGGCTACAATAAATTGAATGTTCACTTTACGTAGCGCAAAACCTGCACTCACAATATTAATATCAGCTTCGGCTAGGGCTTTTGATGATTGTGCCAGTAAACCTAGCTTATCCATGTTTGAGCCGATGAGGCATACCATAGCTACTTTTTCTACTGTTATCTTTTCAAATGTGCTTTCCAGCTCGTCGGTTAGTGCCTGCTTAAAATCTTTTTGCCAGATAACGATTGATATGCTGTTGGCGCTGGTGGCTTTAAAGTTATAACTCACACCGTGGTTGGCAAAAATTTGCATAATCTGCAAGTCGGTACCAACGTTGCCTACCATCAGCGGATCGTAAATATCAATCATCACCAGCTTGTTGGTACCGGTAATCACTTCAACTTTTCTTTCTGGCGATATATACTCGCGGGTAATTAAAGTGCCCGGATGCTCCGGCTCAAAGGTATTTTTAATGCGCAGGTTGATGTTGTTTATTTCCAGCGGCTTGGATGCCTTCGGGTGGATGGCTTCCATACCAACGTCGGCCAGTTGATCGGCCACATCATAGTTGGTAAACCCAACAGGTATGCACTGGTCTTGCCCAACCAGAACCGGGTCGGCCGAGCAAAGGTGATATTCTTTGTGAATAATAGCTTCAACAGGGTTTACCGCCACGGCAATTTTACTGAAAGTAACTTCAGAGTAGCCACGGTCGAATTCGCGCATAATACCCTCGGTGCCTTTGGTGTAACCAGTAGCGATACAGATAGTGCTGGCAAAATCAATATCCTTAAATGCCTGGCGGATACGCTGATCAATAGTATAAGGCTCATGATCATAAAAGCCGCTCAGGTCAACCAGGGTGGCATTGACACCCATATTTTGCAGGATGTTGGTAAATACAAAAGCCGAATGGGTTTCGCCAATAGAAGCCAATATTTCGCGAGCGGCCTGCAAAATACCTTCGTTACTTACGTATCCGGAAGCCAGAATGCCAGTAAGGTGTTTCAAAAAACCTTCTGCATGGCGCACATGGTCTTCAATAAATTTGTCGGCAACAGTTAAGTCAAGACCAAGCGGTACATACTTTTTATTGATTTCTTTAAGCTGAGCGATCAAGCTGTTTAGCGGGCCTTCAAATTCCTGCTGCTTGGCAATCAGGTGGTAAACACCGGGCTCGCCGGTTTTCTTGTTTTCCAGCAAAATGTTGGTTACGCCCGAGAATGCTGAAACGACAAAGATGCGGTTGTAAAGTTCGTTGCCGGTACGTTTGTATAGGATTATGTTTTTTATCACATCAGACAAAGCACTCATTGAAGTGCCGCCGATTTTTTCGACTGTTAACATGGGTGTATTCTTCTATTAAAACCTGCGAATGTACGCGGGATTGGCTAAGTAAACAAAAGATTATTGCAATATTAAATAATTTGCGTTCAGGCGGTTTAGTCTTCCTTTTTGTAAAGTACCCCAGCTTTATCGGCCGACATGCGAATGCCTTTAATCATAGCCGAGCTGAAGCCATGATGCTCCATCTCGTTTAGTCCGGCAATGGTACAGCCCTTTGGCGAAGTTACCTTATCTATTTCCTGTTCGGGATGCGAAGCCAGTTGCAGCAGTAAATCGGCAGCGCCTTTGGCCGTTTGAGCCGCCATTTTCAAAGCATCATGTGCATGAAACCCAATTTCGGTACCACCTTGTGATGCTGCCCTGATAGACCGTAAGAAGAAGGCAATGCCACAGGCACACAAAGCTGTTGCCGATGTCATGAGCTCTTCATTGATTTGTATGCTGATACCTACGGTATCAAACAGTGACTTAACCAGCTCCATATTTTCGGCATTGGCTTTATCCGTAGCTAAACAGGTCATGGAGTGGCCAATGGCAATAGCCGTATTGGGCATAGCTCTAACCACCTGCAAATCCAAGCCTGTATGCTGGCGTATGTCCTGGCAAAATACGCCTGAGATTACGGAGATAAACAATTGCTTATCGGGCTGCAACGCCGGTTTTATTTCATCCAGCAACTTATTGAGTTGTTGCGGCAAAACAGCAAGCACCACTATCTGCGCATTGCTTACTGCTTCGAGATTGTTTGCAGTAGTTTGATAGCCTTCTGCCGCCAAAGGGGAGAGGGCTGCTACATTACGGCGGGTTAACGTGATTTGCTGCGGCTGGTACCGGCCGGCTTTTGCCAGTCCTTTGGCTAATGATAATCCGATATTGCCGCTGCCCAATATGGCAATTTGTTGTGTACTCATGGCTTTATTTACTTAAACGTGTACCGAAAGACTCATTCTTGCTAAACTGTTTCAAGTCGTCAGACTTGCCGATGATAACCGCTTTTACGCCGTTTCCTATCGCTGCAAAAGCGTTATCCAGCTTAGGCAACATACCGCTGTGTATAATTTGTTGCTTCTTTAATTCTTCGTAGCGGACGGGGTCAATATCACGGATTAATGAATCTTCATCGTCAATATTTTGCAGCACACCCTTCTTTTCAAAACAATAGATCAGCGTGGTTTCATACAATTCAGATAGTGCAACTGCTAAAGCCGAAGCGATGGTATCGGCATTAGTATTCAGCATCTGGCCGTCGCCGTCATGCGTCAGGGCGCAAAAAGCTGGTGTAAAACCGGCCGCTATCAGGTTGCTGATGTTCTGCGCGTTTACAGAAGCTTCGTCCAGGTCGCCCACAAAACCATAGTCTATCGTTTTTACCGGACGCTTTTTAGCGCGGATAAAGTTACCGTCGGCACCGGTTAAGCCAATGGCGTTGGTACCAAAGCGCTGTAGTTGAGCTACGATATTTTTGTTGATTAGCCCTGCATAAACCATAGTAACCACGCGGAGCGTTTCAATATCAGTAATGCGGCGGCCGTCAACCATCTGCGCTTGCACGCCCATTTTTTCGGATAGCTGAGTTGCTACTTTGCCGCCACCGTGCACCAGTATCTTGTAACCGTCAATGGCCGTAAAATCTTTTAAAAAGTGGTATAGGTTCTCGGAGTTATCAATTACGTTACCACCAATTTTTATAATATATAAAGGCTTTTTTGCGTCCATCTGAATATGCTTATTTGGCTAAAAATTCATTAATTATGGCAAACTCTTTTTCGGGTTCTTCCACCTGCGGGTTGTGGCCCGACTTTTCGAACATTACAAACTGTGCTTGCGGGCAGTATTCTTTATACTTTACCATCATCGACGGCACCGCAACACGATCATAACGGCCACCAATAATGAGCACCGGCATTTTTAAATTTTTGAGTTGTTTGCGGAAATCGAACGTGCCGATATCGCTGCCTACATAAAAATCGCCATCGCGGCCCACCATTTGATAATACAATTTGGTATTCATAGCGTTAGGGTAGAGTTTGCGGCCACTGCCTTCAAATTTGGACGGGTTATAGGCATATAAAAACCCATAAGGAACCTTACCATAAATATCTTGATGATTGGCATCACTTGACACGGCACCCTGCTCCCTTATTTTCATTAAATCTGCCCAAACTTCGGGGTAGTTGGTTTTAATTTCGTGGTTGGAATTGTCATCGTTTTCCTGCCACATTACATAGCTGTGGAAAGTATTAGCGAGTATTAGATGACTTAAATGCGAAGCATACTTTAAAGCGTAGCCTTGTGCTACCAGGCCGCCATACGAGTGGCCTAATAATGTAACTTTATCCAGTTTTAAAGCCTTGCGCAAGCCTTCAATATCTTCAATGTCGCGGGCTAAGGTATATTCACTGACTACCTTAGCGGTGTCTGATTTACCGCGACCGAAGGCATCAAAATAAATTAATTGATGATGGTTTTGCGCAAGTGCGTCAAAGCTGCGTAAACCAACGTGCGCCCCGCCTGGGCCGCCCGATATAAAAATAATGGGATCGCCTTCGCCAACGGTTACCACGTATAGTTTGGCGCCATTTACATTAACGTACTTACCGTCTGTCCAGCTGTCAACAGGTTTAACCTGACCAATTGCCGGTCTGATACAAAATATAATTAATAAGACAAGATATATATGCTTCATTTTGCTGTTAAATGGCCTAAAATAGTTATTTATGTGTCAAATAAGGAAGCGAATTTGGTGTTGCCGAAACATAAACCTTATAATGGGGTTTAAAATTTAGACTTATACAAGCTGATCAGCTTATCAGAATTTTCTATGAATGTAAACCGTACTACCGGTAAGCCGCGTATTGTTATTATAGGCGGGGGCTTTGCCGGCATTAATTTAGGCAGAACATTAAGAAGCCAGGATGTTGAAATTATAATGCTTGATAAGCACAATTACCACACATTTCAGCCGCTGCTCTATCAAATTGCCATTGGCGCCATTGAGGGTGATGCTATTGGCTTCCCACTCCGCCGAATTTTTGCAGGTCAAAAAAACTTTACCTTTCATCTTACCGAGGTTCAAAAGATAAACCCTGAAAGTAATACGGTTACTACAACAGTTGGCGATATCTGGTATGATTATCTGGTAATAGCTACCGGCTCCAATACCAATTACTTTGGTAACAAGGAGATGGAACACTTTACCATGCCCATGAAAAACATTCCGGAAGCGCTGAACTTTCGTAGCCTTATGGTGCAAAACCTGGAAAAAGCGGTGCTGACCACTGATCCGGTTGAACGGGCAGCACTGCTTACATTCGTGGTAGTTGGCGGCGGACCAACCGGTGTTGAAATGTCGGGTGCATTGGCCGAAATGCGGTTACACATGCTTACTAAAGATTACCCTTCCCTAAAGGAAGAAGAAATGAAAGTTTATCTGGTTGAGGGTAAACCGAGGCTGATAGCTGCCATGTCTGAACCGGCATCAACCAAAGCCAAGGATTTCCTGACCGATATGGGCGTGATTATTTACAACGGTGTACATGTGCAAAGTTACAACGGTATCGATCTGCAAATTGATAACGGTGTGCATGTACAAACGCGCGCCGTATTTTGGGCAGCGGGTGTAAGGGGAGAGGTGCTTGATGGTATTCCGCCGGAGCTGGTTGTCAGAGGATCCCGTATACAAACAGATGTAATTAACCGGGTTAAGGGATCCGAAAATATATTCGCTATAGGTGATGTAGCAGCAATTGTAACCGACGAAACGCCTAACGGCCATCCGGGCGTAGCACCTGTAGCCATACAACAGGGTGATCAGTTGGGTAAAAACCTGATACGTTTAATTAAGGGTGAAGCAACCGTTCCGTTCAAGTATCGTGATAAGGGTACGCTGGCAACCATAGGTCGTAATAAAGCTGTGGCCGATTTAGGTAAGCTACGTTTTCAGGGCTTTTTTGCCTGGATATTGTGGTTGTTTGTACACATCATGACGCTGGCTGGTTTCAGTAACAAGCTTATCGTGTTTTTTAGCTGGGTTGTTAACTATTTTAGTAAAAACACGGATAACCGTATGGTGATACACTACTTTGATACGGAAACAATGAAAACAGACCCTATTGCTAAATAGCAGGTACTGTTTGATTAGATTTTGCTGTTGTGATAGTTAATGTATTTGCTTGTTGTGTATGTAAATAAAGTTTTTTAATAAAAAACTTAACAATAAGTAAAAAATGGTGTTACTAAATAAAGAGAATTATTTAACAACTACCATTATGGCAACAAACTTCAATCCTGAACATAGCGAAGGCCCAGTGGCTAAAGCTATCGAGCAGCAAACAGCTAAGTTACCATCCGATTTATTTCTGTGGGCTGCTGTAGGCGCAATCGGCGTATCATTAACGCTTAAACTTATGCAAAAAGACAAACTGGCTTTATTTGTAGGTCAGTGGCCAGCACCATTCTTATTGCTGGGCTTGTATAACAAATTAGTGAAATTAGAAGGCAGTGAATAATTATAGCACTTGCTAAAGATAAATAAGCCGATGGTTGAGTTAACCATCGGCTTATTTTTTTATTCCTTTCGCATATATTCGGCAATTATTTTTTCATTATCGTTGCTGCTGTTGCTTAATGCTGTAGTAATACTTTGCTTATCTATAGCAGATCTGTTTTGGCTTAACTTTTTCTTGCCTTGCAAATCGGTAACCTCCATTTCAAAAACAGTAATTCCCTTGCAAAGCTTCAACTTATATTCAATTGGCAGTCCAGCCCATTGTTGCAGGTAGTCGGCATCATAATAGCTTATCATTTCTTCCAGCGCTTTTAACTGCTGGTGCTCATCGTTAACACTTACCGGTTTTCCATAAGCGTGTACCGCCAGATAATTCCAGGTAGGCACATTAAGCTCTTTTTCGTAATGCTTGGGTGCTATATAGGCATGTGGTTCCGCAAAAATTACTAACGCTGTGCCGTGCGTCAGATCATCTGATTGCGGATTGGGTTTTGCGAGATGTGATGATAAGATAACTTTGCCTTCCTGTTCTTTTACAACAAAAGGGAGGTGTGCTGCGATCGGCAGGTTATCATTTATGGAGATCAAGGTAGCGAAGCTGTAGCGCTGCATAAATGCTACAGCTTCGCTGGTATCCGTTATCTGAAAATGTTTAGGCGTATACATGGCAAGCTATTACAGGCTTTCCAGCAGTTGTTTCAATACAGCTTGTGCAGCCCAAACACGGTTACCCGCCTCATGTATTACAACAGAATTTGGTCCGTCCAAAATTTCATCAGATAGCTCCAGGTTACGGCGTACTGGCAAGCAGTGCATTACCTTGGCATTGTCTGTTACCTGCAGTTTTTCGTTGGTTAGCATCCAATCATCAAAACCTTTAATAACTTTTCCGTAAGGCTCATAGGCTGACCAGTTTTTAACATAAATAAAATCGGCACCTTGTAACGCTTTGTCCTGGTTATGGATGATGGTAGCGCCTAGGGTGTAATTGGTATTCAGCTCGTAACCCTCGGGGTGGGTGATCACAAATTCCACATCAGCTTTACACATCCACTCGGCAAACGAGTTAGGTACGGCTTGTGGCAATGGTTTAATGTGCGGTGCCCAGCTAAGTACAACTTTCGGGCGGGCCTTGGTTTTAAGTTCCTCAATCGTAATTAAATCGGCCAGGCTTTGCAGCGGGTGCCGGGTTGCCGATTCTAAACTTACGATGGGTACGCCGCAATGCTCCACAAACTTGTTGAACACTTGTTCGCTGTAATCCTCCTCACGATCTTGAAGTCCGGGGAACGAGCGTACACCGATGATATCAACATACTGACCTAATACTGCCGCAGCTTCGCGAACATGCTCTACCGTGGTGCCATTCATTACAGCGCCGTCTTGCAATTCAAGCGCCCAGCCTTCCTTATCAATATTGAGCACCATTACATTCATACCCAGGTTCAAGGCCGCTTTTTGAGTGCTCATGCGGGTACGCAGACTTGGGTTTAAAAACACCAGTCCGATGGTTTTATTTTTACCCAGGTGCTGGTGAGCATAAGGATTTTCTTTATGCTGTAATGCCTCGCTAACTAAAGCGTTAATGTCAGTAACGTCGTGTACGGAAGTGAATTGTTTCATGAATTCTTCACGGCCTCTGTTTAAACGGAGGCATTTTTATATGAGATGAAAGATTAAGCTACAGTTTCTTTTGATGATTCGAGCACCTGGGCAAACGCTTGTAAAAAGCGGTTGGCATGTGCTTTGGACAAGTTTAGTGCCGGTAACAGCCTTACTACGTTTGGCTTGGCTTCGCCGGTAAAAATGTGGTGTTTGTACAGAAGTTCTTTGCGTACGTGCGCCAGTTCTTCGGGTAATTCAATGCCAATCATCAGGCCGCGGCCTCTTACTTCTTTTACCTGCTCAAACTTTTTCAGCTCTTCCATCAGGTAAGCACCAACTTCAGCAGCGTTATGCATCAGGTTGTTTTCTGCCATTTCTTCCAGTACGGCTAATGCAGCTGCACAGGCCAGGTGGTTGCCACCAAAGGTGGTACCCAGCATACCGTAAGATGGTTGAATTTTTGGAGAGATAATGATACCGCCAATTGGGAAACCGTTACCCATGCCCTTAGCCATGCTGTAGATGTCGGCATTTACACCGGCAAAATCATGAGAAAAGAATTTACCGGTACGTCCGTAGCCACATTGCACCGAATCGGCAATAAATACGGCGTTGTACTGGTCGCAAAGCGTTCTTATTTTTTGTAAAAAGCTTTCGGTAGCTACTTGTATACCACCTACGCCTTGTATGCCCTCAATAATTACTGAGGAAATTTCGTTTTCTGCAAATGCCTTTTCTAAAGCGGCTTCATCACACCAAGGCAAAAAGATCACATTGTCCGTTTCGTTTACCGGCGCTACAATCTTTGGATTATCCGTAGCGGCAACAGCCAGCGAGGTACGGCCGTGGAAAGCTTTGCGGAAAGCAATCACTTTCTTTTTACCGTTATAGAATGACGCCAGTTTAAGCGCGTTCTCATTAGCTTCGGCACCGGAGTTGCACAAAAACAGTTGATAATCTTCCTTCCCTGAAACTTTACCCAGCTTTTCGGCCAGCTGTTTTTGCAGGGGTATTTCAATTGAGTTGGAGTAGAAACCAATTTGATGCAATTGATCTTCCAATCGTTTAACGTATCGGGGGTTGGTATGACCAATAGAAATTACGGCATGGCCGCCATACAGATCCAGATACTCAGTGCCTTGAGCATCATAAACCAAACTACCAACACCCTTTACGATCTCGATCGGATTAATCGGGTAAACATCAAATAGTTTCATTTTGCAACTAAAGTTTAAATGTTAAAAATATAATTAATTAAAAAGCTGTTGCTTTTAAGTTCAAGCCCAACTTTTCGTCCAGGCCAAATAATAAATTCATGTTTTGTACAGCCTGACCTGAAGCGCCTTTCAGCAAGTTGTCCATAATGCTGATGATGAATAATTTATTGCCTTTTTTCTGTACTTGTATAAAGCACTTGTTCGTGTTTACAATCTGCTTTAAATCAATATTGCGGGTAGTAACGTGAGTAAAAGGATGCGCACTGTAAAAGTCAGCATATAACTTCAGGGCTTCGTCTTCAGTCAAATCACTATCTAAATACATGGATGCAATAATGCCACGGGTAAAATCGCCACGGTAGGGGATGAAATTGATTGGTTTATCAAAACTACCTTGAAGTTGTTTTAACGACTGACTAATTTCTTTCAAATGCTGATGCTCAAAAGCTTTGTATACAGAAAGGTTATCATTGCGCCAGGTAAAGTGCGATGTAGCTGATAAACTTTGTCCCGCCCCGGTTGAGCCGGTTGTGGCTGTAATGTGTACCTCGGCATTCAGGTTGTTGCTGGCAGCCAAAGGCAATAAGCCCAACTGCAGGCAGGTAGCAAAGCAACCCGGGTTGGCAATATTGCTGGCCTGCTTGATGGCATCACGGTTTAATTCAGGTAAGCCATAAACGAAGGCGCGACCGGCATGGTCGGTAGTTTCGTATTCGATGCCTGATTTATCCGTCAATCTAAAATCCTGACTCAAATCAATTACCTTAACTTTTTCAGGAAAAGGGTTGGCCTGTAAAAACTTGCGTGCATCACCGTGCCCAACGCACAAAAACAGTACGTCAATATGGTTGGATAGGTCGTTGGTGAATTTCAGTTCCGTATCCCCAAACAGGTCGGTATGTACCTCATATACAAAGTTACCGGCATTGCTGTTACTGTGTATGAACTCGATCTCCACCTCAGGGTGATTGATCAATATACGCAGCAGCTCGCCACCGGTATAACCTGCACCGCCTACAATGCCTGCCTTGATTTTTGAACCGCCCGAAATGGGAACTAATATTGTTGGAACGCTATTCACAATTGATCCTGTTGCTTTATAAATGGAAAAAAACAAATATCAGGTGCGATATTAACTGCACCTGATGCTAACGAAAAGCTTATTGATTTACTTTGTGATAAATCATTACCTGGTTACCGAAAATTTTAGAGAAGCCTTTAACGTCTTCGCCGCTCCATGCGTTGTTCATTTCGCCGTAGCTGCCAAATTTGTTCGACATTAAATCGTGAGCCGATTCGATACCGGTAACCTGGAAACGGTAAGGGTGTAATTCCACAAATACTTTACCGCTTACATTTTGCTGTGTATCCGTCAGGAAAGCCTCAATGTTGCGCATGATCGGGTCATGGAACTGGCCTTCATGCAGCCAGTTGCCATAAAAAGATGATAACTGATCTTTCCATGAAAGCTGCCATTTGGTTAACACGTGTTTTTCCAGCGTATGGTGCGCTTTGATGATTACCATTGGCGCAGCTGCCTCAAAACCTACACGGCCTTTAATACCGATGATCGTGTCACCCACATGGATATCGCGGCCAATGCCGTAAGGTTGTGCAATAGCCTGTAAAGACTGAATAGCTTTGGTTGGATGTTCGTATCGGGTGCCGTCAATCGCTACAAGCTCGCCTTTTTCAAACTCCAGCTCCAGGTTACGTTGCTCGGTTGATGTAACCTGAGTTGGCCATGCATCCTCCGGTAAGCCCAGGTTAGAGGTTAAAGTTTCTTTACCACCAACGGATGTGCCCCAAATACCTTTATTAATCGAGTATTTGGCCTTTTCGAAGTTCATCTCTACACCGTGCTTTTTCAGGTATTCAATCTCTTCTTCGCGGCTTAGTTTTAAGTCGCGGATAGGAGTAAGTATCTGTACGTTTGGTACCAGGATGTTAAAGATCATATCGAAACGAACCTGATCATTCCCGGCACCGGTGCTGCCGTGAGCTACGTATTCGGCACCGATTTCATTGGCATAGTTGGCAATAGCAGTAGCCTGGCTAACCCGCTCGGCGCTTACCGAAAGCGGATAGGTGTTATTTTTTAACACATTACCATAAGTTAAAAAGCGAACGCAGGTATTATAGAAGTTCTCGGTTTCATCAACCACATGGTGTGAAGTAACGCCCATTTTATAGGCACGCTCTTCCACCTGTTTAAGTTCTTCGTCGCTAAAGCCACCGGTATTTACAATTACCGAATGTACTTCTAAACCTAAATCCTGAGTTAAATAAATACAGCAAAAAGAGGTATCTAAACCACCGCTGTATGCCAGTACTACTTTTTTCTTCATGTTTATGTGTTAGCCTATCAATGTTATTAAACTGGTAATAGCCAGTGCAAATACTTTTACTGTTCCTTTTAATGCGTTCTCAATACGCTCAAGCAGTGTAGCTTTATGCGTAATTTTTTTCATGCGTTCTTCTTCCTGCTTTTGCTTATCTACAGGGTCCCACAGCATGGCGGTGCACAGGCAATTTTTACGACCCTTAGCAGTTAAAATATCATAATTTACGCAGCTGCGGCAACCTTTCCAAAAGTCCTCATCCTGGGTAAGTTCAGAGTAGGTAACCGGTTCGTAGCCTAGTTCAGAATTGATTTTCATTACCGCCAAACCTGTGGTTAAGCCGAATATCTTAGCATCGGGATATTTTTTTCGCGAAAGATTGAAGACCGCCTCTTTAATCGCTTTTGCTAAACCAACTTTCCGGAACTCGGGGTTTACAATTAAGCCTGAGTTAGCCACAAACTCGCCGTGGCTCCAGGTTTCAATATAACAAAAGCCGGCCCAGGTACCATCTTTGTGCAAAGCTATCACGGCTTTGCCTTCCAGCATTTTGTTGGCCACATATTCGGGCGAGCGCTGAGCTATACCGGTACCGCGTGCCTTTGCTGATGAAGCCATTTCATCACAAATTTGTTGTGCATAATCAACATACTGTGCAGATGCTTCCTGTATATTAAAATCTCTTATGGTCATTAGTATATAAGAATACCGTTAAATTAATGGCTTGCGCCTTAAGTAATTAAATGGTTTTTGGGGGATGAAGTTTAATAAAACTTCAAATTGATAGCGGAATTGACTTGACCTGTCAATTAAACCCGTGGAATATACAATCGTCGTCGCAGGGAAGGAGCTGCAAAAACAGTAGTAGTCAAAGCCATGGTAAACCGAGCAATTACTGCTGCAGTTTTAGACCTGTATATGCTTTGAATCTTCATTGTTTTTTGACGTTGCTTTTGCTTTTAAATTTTGTGCAAAGTATCGCAATAATTTTTATTTATGCAAGTAAAAATTTCATTATGATATAAACTTAACATTCAGAGGGTTATAAGGGTATTAATATTGATAAATCACTTACTGGAAATTGTTTTAGAGTAAAACTCCAGAAACGACATAAATATTGCCAGTTTTTGAACGCAAACGGAGGTTTGCCTGGTAAAAGAAAACTGGCGTTGATATAAGTAGAATTTCAATATCTAAATACCGCCTATAAACATTATTTGAGGTGACATCGTTTACATGCTATGACTGATGCTCCATTGATACTTACCTTAGTTTTAGATAAGGAATCGCAAAGTTTTTTCAATGCGCTGCGAAAGCAATACTTTCCGCCAGAACGCAACTATTTAGATGCACACTTAACGCTCTTCCATCACTTGCCGGCTCATGAGCAGCAAATTATAAACGATATAAAAGAATGCGGTAAACAAACTGCTCCGTTAGCGTTGCAAGTAACCGATGTAGTGAGTATTGGTAATGGCGTAGCTTACAAACTGGAAAACATGCCTTTAATGACCCGGCATAAACGCTTGCAACAGCAATGGCAACAATGGCTTATTCCACAAGATAGGCAAAAGCTTTGGCCACATATAACCATTCAAAACAAGGTGTCGCCCGACCAAGCCAAAAGTTTGCAGGCACAAATTAAGCAAGAGTTTGTGCCTTTCGTTGCACAGGGTTTTGGTTTAAGCCTTTGGGCATATAAGGGAGGGCCCTGGGAGTTTGTAAAGTATTTTGAGTTTACAGGAAATGGAGGTGGGACTAATCAGTAATTTACTTAAATACTATCAGTAGCCTGCGGCTCAGTTTCCATCCAATTACGGCCTTCGGTAAAGCGAGCTACCAGCATCGCGGCCGCCGTATCGCCGGTTGAGTTGAGCAGGGTAGCCATCGGGTCAACCAATGTGCCGATAATCATGGCAGGCGGTAATGCTTCGGGCGGAAAGCCGTAGGCAGATATGAAAAGCAGTTCGCCAACATAACCGCCATTGGGTATGCCGCCCTCAACCAGGCTAACCAATACCGTCATGGCAAGCGCTAATACAATTACATCCGCACTGTTAAAGCCTTTGCCAAACAGGGCAAATACCACGGCCATTTTAATGATGGAGGATATACTAGATCCATCTTTATGCAATGTGCCACCCAGCGGAATAGTTACGTTGGCAATTACATCAGGTATGCCAATCTTTTTTGCTGCATCCATATTAGCAGGGATTGTAGCTATACTGCTGCAAGTGCCTACTGCCGTTGCCGACGGTATGAGGTTGTTTTTCCAGTACTTTTTAAATCCTTTAACGCCGCCGGCTATGAAAGCGTATAAGCTAAAACCGGCCACGTAATAAAACGCACCTACGCCATAGTATATGCCTAATGAACGCGCATAGGCACCAAACAGTTGCGGACCGAACACGCCCACCTGGTAGGCAAAGTAAGCGCCCAGCCCGATGGGGGCCAACTTCATGATGAGGATAAACACCTGCTTAAATATCTCATTCCCGGCCAATAGAAAACGACCAAAGGCTGCACCCTTTTCGCCCGAGCGTAAAGCTGCAAAGCCAATGAGTATCGAAAAAATAATCATAGCCAGCATGCTCTTGCGAGATAGCAATTCATAGAATTCGCTGGTGGTAAAAAGTTGGGTGAGCTGGTCGCCAAACGGCTTTTTCACAATAGTTTCGGTAAGGCGGGCGGCTGTGAGTTGCTCATGTACAGGGAATATCCAAACGGCAACAATGGTGAGGCATGCTGATATCAATACCGTAACTAAAAACACCATGCACATTACACCCATAATGCGGCTTATTTTGCCGCCGGTACCTAAGTTGGCAATAGCCGAAGATATGGCAAAGAAAACCAGTGGTATTACGGCGGTAAACAACAGGTTTAAAAAGATGTCGCCAACCGGCTTCAACACCTCCACCTGTTTGCCGAAAATAAGGCCGCCTATACTGCCTGCAATAATGCCCAGTAACAGCCAGATTATGCCGCTGTAATTTTTAAACCAGTTTCCCATTAAGTGAATTTTACCGGCTAAAAATACATTTATATTGGTTATATGAACAATCAGTCATTTGTAAATATCAGGATGGTGATACAATGGCTTGTTCATCTTGCAGCGGGTAATAAGTATCGTCTGCCTGATCTATTTTTACATCAACAGTCGTTTCTTTTGCTTTTTCCAAAAGTTGTAATACACCATCTGTAACTAAGCCAAAAACCACATGCGCCAGTAGTAACTGGGTAAAGAATTCTTTGGCCGGCGTTTTAGGCGGGTTGGGATGAAGCTTAAAGGCCGCTTTCCATATGCCTATGCCTGCCACGCCGCTTAGTATACCCATAGCCAAACCTTTTTTAAAGGATGGTTTAGCATTTTGCTTATCTAAAATTAATTGGTAAACGCCGGCAAAAGCGTGCCCGACCAGGTAGTGGCCTACCCAGCCGGCTGGCTTTGCATATTTGGAATCAACATTTACAGGTGCTTTCTCTAAGAATTTGCTCAGCAAAACGGGTTCACTGAAATTTTTATTCCTGACAGATGACATCAGGTGACTAAAAGCGGTCATTAAGGTGGTGCCGGCAATGTTAGCTAAAGCAATTTTGCGCTGTTGCATAGTGATGGTTATTTGGTTAGCTACTTCTTTTTCTGATAACTTTTTACCAATGTATATAAGCCCAGGGCAACTAAGCCTGCTGCTGAGGCTGCCAGCACCGGGCTAAACGGACGTGGCGGAACATAAAGTACACCACGGCGATTAGTTTTAGCCGACTCTTTCACATAGCGGCCTTGTTCGGGCACGGCAACCTCTTTAAAGTGGCTCACCAGGTAATCCAGTCCGTCACGTAATTCTTGGCCCGACATAGGCTTGCCGTGTCCGGTAGCTGCAATGGCAGGGTGCAGGTCGCGCAGCTTTTTAACCGACTCCGCCGCTGCTTTCCAATCCACAGTGAAATACTTTGGGGGACCGGATACCAGTTTTTTTTGCTTGGCAACCGAAAATGCCGATTCCTGCTGGGTGGTTACAAATGCATCACCTGCTATCAAAACTTTGTCACGATTGCGAAACAAGGAGATATGTCCCGGGGCATGCCCCGGCGTATGAATATAATTCCACTCGGGTAGGTGAGGCAGGCTGCCGTTTTCGTTTAAAATAAAAGCCTTATCACCAATGTCAATCGGTTTTTTAGGGTATAATACTGAAAGCGTACTCATCATGCCGCCCCCGACGGTAGGGTCGGGCGGTGGATAGGCTGATTGGCCAATTAGGTAAGGTATTTCAAGCGGGTGCGCATACACCGGCACGTCCCATTTTTCAAGTAGTTTTTTCAACGCGCCCACATGGTCGAAGTGGCCATGGGTAAGTATAATGGCAGCGGGCGGGTTGTTTTCGCCAAACAAGTCAGCAGCCATTCTTTCAATACGGCCGGCAAAGCCATTCAGGCCGGCATCAACCAAAACCCATTCCTTATTCTGGGTGGCAATCATATATATGTTGGCAAACACAATGCGCATACCCCATACGCCGGGGGCAACATCAAAATAATCTTCGTAAGTGGTGGTTACCTCGTTTCTCTTTTTCATAGTTGCATTTTCAATTGGCTATGTTTATAGCAACAGCTTTGTGTAGGTTAGAGTTTTAAATATTACTACTTGATCTTTCTACTTCGGGCAACAGATTAACTTAGTTTAATAACTATTGAGTGAATAATACAGATATGTATTAGGTATTCGTAAAAATGTAATATTTAAGATATATTCATAATGGTTTGGTAGTGTGGCAACATATTATGCCTATTTTTGCTGCTGTTCAGATTTGAAAAAGCGTAGTAAAAACATATTATCATCAATTTGGCTGTTACTGATATTTGTAACAGGCCAGGTAATTGTTTTTGCGCATAACCACCAATCTGAAACATCGTATATACATTATACGATAAACAAGCACAAATCAAATGCGGTTGATACCAAATGTCAGATTTGTGCGCAAAGCAGTCACGTGCAGATGATGCTGCAAACCCAGCAGCTGTTTTTCTTTACGGCAAGCATCACTCATCAGTATGTAACCTACACGGAAATTTACCAGAGTATTGAACTGCTGTTATCTGGCAACAGGGGGCCACCTGCTGAGCATTTATTTGCTTAGTTAATTTAAACGTAGATTTTTTAAAAGCCTACGTAAACTTCTTTTATGTCCCCTTGTCAAAAAAATAATCATGAAATTAAAGTTCATATTCAGCTTCATGCTGCTTATTCTGCCTGCTTATATCTTTGCTCTGCCTTTAAGCGATATTACCGGTAAAGTACTCGATGGTAAAAGCAATCAGCCCATAGCAGGCGCTATCGTTAGCGTGCCTCAATTACGTATCAATACCATTACAGATGTTAATGGTCAGTATACCCTTCACTCCCTGCCGCCCAAAGGTAAGTTTGTGATAGAGGTAAGGTTTATCGGTTATCGATCAATAGTACGTACGGTTGATTTAACCGCCCAGTCTTCTTTTGATTTTGCTTTGCAACCAAGCATTACCGAAACCAACGAGGTGGTAATTACCGGTACTGCCGTTACGGCCAATAGCCGGTACAACAGTACATCGGCTACAGTAGTGCAAAAAGAGCAGCTGCTAAACGCATCAACCAACCTGATTGATGCCTTGGCCAGGTCTGTGCCTGGCGTAAGCCAGATCAGTACCGGTCCGGCTATTTCTAAGCCGGTTATTCGTGGCTTAAGTTACAACCGTGTGGTTACACTTACAGATGGTGTTAAACAACAGGGCCAGCAATGGGGCGATGAGCACGGTATTGAGATTGACCAGTACCAGGCCGACCGCGTGGAGGTGTTGCGCGGGGCTGCATCATTACTATATGGCTCGGATGCCATTGGCGGTGTAATCAATATTTTGGAGCCAGCCACACCAACATCTGGCCAAATCAAAGGCGAATTGCTGTCTAACTATGCTACCAACAACGGCTTAACCGGAACGTCGGCTATGTTAACCGGTAACGAGAATGGGTTTGTATGGCGCGCACGCGGTTCCTACCAAAATGCTTACTCATTTAAAACACCCGATGGTTATTTCCCTAACAGCGGTTATAACAATACTAACTTTAGTGGTATGCTGGGCTTAAATAAGCAGTGGGGCTACTCGCACCTGAATTTTTCTTATTATAAAAACAACATAGGGTTTTATGATCCCGAATCGGCTGACGAGTTGTATACAACTGAGAAAAGCAGAACGCTTGATTTTCCGAGACAGGATATTCGCCATTACAAAATAGCGTTAAACAATAACTTCGTGATAGGCGAAGGTTCATTAAAACTGGATTTAGGTTATCAGAAAAACCAGCGTCGTGAGCTGGAAGATGGTACCGATCCATCGCTGTTTTTTGATTTGAATACTTACTCATTAGATGCTAAGTATTATCTGCCAACTAGCAACGGTTGGGAGCCTGTTATTGGTTTAAGCGGCGCCTGGAGCCATAGTGTAAATAAGGCGACCGAAGAATACCTCATCCCAAATTATGACAGCTATTCTACCGGTGTGTTTGGCTTTTTAAAGAAGACCGTAAACAAGGATACTTATAGCGCAGGTTTACGCTACGATTATATTTACAACGTAGGTAAGCAGTTATTTATTGAAGAGGAGGAGCAATTTTCGGGCTTCAAAAATACGTTCAACAGCCTGAGCGGTGCCTTGGGGTATACTCACGTGTTTAACGAAAACCTGAACTTTAAAGCTAATGCAGGTGCTGCTTTCCGTGCACCAAACCCCGCCGAACTGGGTTCAAACGGTGTTCATGAAGGAACGTACCGTTACGAAGTTGGGAATCCTGATCTGAAAGCCGAGCGTAGCTATCAGGCCGATGCCACATTGGAGTTTGGTGCGAACATATTAACAGGTAGTTTGGGTATCTACGAAAACTATATTCACAATTACATCTATGCTTCAAACCGTAATGGCGAAACTACTGATGTAACAGAAGAAGATGGTTCGGCCAATACTTATCCTATATACCGTTACGGACAGGTAAATGCCAACCTATATGGTGCTGAGGCCAATATTACCCTGCACCCGGTAACATTTATCCATTTCGAAAATACGTTCAATTATACGCACGCGCAAAACCGTTCGTTCGATAGGGCGCTGCCATTCATTCCTGCTGGTACTTTACACAATACCTTGCGGTTTGAACCTAAGGTTAAAGGTTTGAATAGCTTGTATGTATATGCCGGCTTGGATAATTTCTTTAAACAAGGCCGTGTAGACGAAACGTTTGAAACACCAACTGATTCGTATACGCTAATTAATGCAGGTGCCGGTACTACTTTCAAAATTGGCAAAAAACAACAACTGAAAGTATATATTGCTGCTACCAACCTAACCAACAAACGCTACTACAGCGCATTGAGCCGTTTAAAACCGGGCCGACTGGATCAGACCAATCCAACACTGGGCATTTACGATCTCGGACGTAATATCAGCTTCGGCTTTTTGCTGCCACTAAATATTAAGTAAAACAAAAAGCGCCGGTTTATTAACCGGCGCTTTTTGTTTTAACAGTGAATCATAGCTTATGGTAAGTCAGTGTTTGGATCGTTATCCGAATATTTGGTACTGCGTTCGGTGATTCGCTTTTGCTCGTGCTCTGGCAGCAGCTTACGCCGGTTGTACAACTTGTTCTGATTAAACTGTTCGTGGCTGTAATAAGCCTCATCTTGTGTAGTCGGTACTACGGTTTCAGTTACTACCGTAGTAGTAGGCAATGGGGTAAAAACTGTACGGATGCGGTTTTCTGTTTCCAGTGTCAGGCCATATCCATCATAGTCGGGCAGGGCTTCCAGCTGTGAGGCCGTTACATGTGGCAGTATTACATCATCATCATTTTCATGTAACTCAGCAATACCTATGGGTACTAAAACTTTACGGGCATTCAGCCGAAAATCATTAGCATCCGTATCCAATACAATATAGCGCACTTTGCGGCTTGCCGGATTGAACAGCAATTCTTCTACATCGCCAAACTGCATGCCGCGTTCGTCTTTCACATCCCAGCCTTTGATGTTAGGCTGTCCGTCAACTATTTCATAGTCACTGCCACCTAATTTTTCCAGGTGGTTATAATCAGTGGTGTTATCTTCTAAAGCCATTTTTTGATCTTTAATTTAGTGTAACTAGTTCTTATGTTTAATGAGCCAGGCTGTCTGGTATGGCAACAATCTCTACGCTGCGGTTCAACTGCTGTCCCTTGTTGGTAGCATTGCTGGCCAATGGTTCAGATTCGCCGTAAGATCTTACAGCAATACGGTCTGCACTTAAGTTCCCGTTGCTCACTAGCCAGTCGCATACTGCCTGTGCCCGCTTGGCGCCTAATTCTTTATTCTGAGCAGCATCGCCCGATGCATCTGTGTGGCCATACACACCGATAACTGCATTGCTAAACCTTTTTTGTAAGGATGCCGCAACCTGTTTCAGGTGCTCTGCAGCAGTGCCTTGTAAAGTGCTTTGGCCTTTAGCAAAAAGCACATTCCCGCCAAGGCTGTAAATGGCATATTTGTCGCCGCCCTGAACCGTAATTGTTGTATCCGATATTTCATCGTAACGGGTAGTAGGCGAGTTGAAATCAACATTGTCAAAGCTGGCAGTTGTGGTTGCTACCTGTGCTGTGCTTGAACTATCAACGGTTGTAGTTGAATCAACAACTGTAGTAGTGCTTACCTGTTTAGCGCTGTCGTTACGCATTCTTAAAAAATAGAACAATACGCCCAACACAATTAATAACAACAGTAGCCAAAGCCACCATGGTGTTCTGCTTTTGGGTTTTACATCTAATTCGGCCATAATCGAAATTTGTTTAGAGTGATTTAGTTTTCCTTAAAATATTTACTCGGTTGAAAATTATTTTAACCGGTATTATAACCCGCACGGATAAATAAAAGTTTTTCGAAAGTCAATATCCATTATTACTATAAGTTGTTTGGTTTATACTATTGGTTAAAACTTATTCGTCAACTAATCATTTTATTAAATATATTTTTAAAGTTATGTTCGATCAGATATTAAACATGGTTAAGGATCATTTAGGGAATGATCCGCAGGTAGCGTCCGCAATCCCGGCAGATAAAGCTGATGCAGTGCATCACGAAGTGGCAAGTTCAATTGAGAATGGCGTTAAAAGCCAGGCAACCAGCGAAGGTGGTATCGGCGGCTTATTGTCTTCATTGGCAGGGGCCGGTTCTGGTAGTCCTATTTCAAGTGCTATTACCGGTGGTTTGGTAGGTACTTTAACCAGCAAACTTGGTTTACCACCGGCAGCTACCGGTGCTATCGCCGCTGCGATACCGGGTATACTGCAAAAGTTTGCCCACAAAACCAATGATCCTAATGATTCGAGCTTAACGCCCGATAGCATACTCGGATCAATAACCGGAGGTAAGGGCCTTGGCGGAGCTTTAGGAAACTTATTTTAACGAATAATAAGCAAATTGTAGAAAAGGCAAGTCGTTACAATGGCTTGCCTTTTGTATTTTACTTTAAACTTTATGTGTGATGCCGGTTAGATATAATTACTCCTTCGATGTTCTTTCCGCAAAAAGAGGCGTTGGCGATGATTTGGCCGACCGCTTTATCGCCCACATATTCGCCGGCAGCCAGGGTAAACAAAGCTTGCAGACTTTGCTGTCTGATCTTACCTTCAACCATCAACTCAATAGCCTGCCAGCTGATTATGCTGATGAGCCGCTATTTGCAAGTATTCAGCAATTACCGGTATGGGCCGACAGAAAGCTGATACAGGAAGGAACCGCATTTTTTGCCCGTTATGCTTCACTCATTATGAACATGCTGGGTTTGCTATCCTTACCCTATTGTTACGCAGCGGCAGATGGTGCGCGTGTTTTATATCTATCTGAACGAATGCGAACTGATACCGCCAGGCGTTTGCAGGAAACGGGCGACTTTGTGTGGAACGTAATGGCACCTGATGCTTTTGAGCCTGATGGCAAAGGGTTGGTAACACTGCTAAAAGTACGGTTGATGCATGCCGCTGTAAGGTATTACACTCTGCAAAGCGGTAAATGGGATAAAACCTGGGGTTTACCTGTAAACCAGGACGATATGGCCGGCACAAATCTTTCATTTTCACTTATAGTAATACGTGGGCTGCGTAAGTTGGGCATAGCGATAAGCTATCAGGAGCAGCAGGCTTTTATGCACATTTGGAATGTGATCGGATACTTGTCGGGCATTGCGCCCGATTTACTTCCGCAAAATGGTAAGCAGGCTTTTGATCTGGAGCAGGTTATCAGGCAACGCCAATTTAGTGCATCTTAACAGGGTAGGGCTTTGACACAAGCACTTACCAGTTTCTTAAGTACTGCAAACACAGACGGACCATTTACAGGCTCAGAAACCGTTCAGCTGATGCGTTATTTGCTGGGCGATGATGTGGCTGATTTATTAGGTTTGCCTGCCGGAAGCCTGCCAACCGCTATGATCAGTTTACTCAAAATTGTGGGTACCTGGCAGGCTATGCAGTATATACCTGTGGTGACGCGTGCATATCAATCGCAATTTGCTGATTACAAGAAACACAACGGAGCCTCCATTCTTGAGGCTGCGTAAATTTTATTTTCCTTTGGTTAACCACCTCATTTTGTGCCTATATTTAGGCAATGAATTTGAGCTATTGTACCCGTGCGTTTTTAATGTGCCTGATGTTAGGTTTGTTGCTTACCTCATGTAAATCAAAGAAAGCTGTGTTGAAGGGATCGCCAGGAGAGGTGGTGAAGCCGCAGGCTTTTATTGCCGATAAATATGCAGCTTTAATGAATGTGAACAGTACGGACATTAGCAACGGCCGCTTATATAACTTTATTGACATGTGGTACGGTACGCCCTATAAGTTTGGCGGACAAAACAGGGATGGCGTAGATTGTTCGGGCCTGGTACAATTACTGGAACAAGAGGTGTATGGCGTTAGCTTGCCACGCATGACCGGCCAGCAGATAAATAGTATTAAGCGTAAGTACGAAGAGCAACTGCAGGAAGGCGATTTAGTGTTTTTTGATTTCGACGGCAAAAAGTTCAGCCACGTTGGCGTGTACCTGCAAAACGGTTACATTGTACACGCAAGCACCCGCAAAGGCGTAATGGTAGTGCGCCTGCGCGATCCGGCTATGTACCGGTACTTTTCAAGAGCGGGATCGATTGTCGGCACCGCAGATGTGGCGATGAATGACGAGTAACTTGGATAAAGATTTCTTAAATAAGAAAGCCTGCGTTAATGAATGAACGCAGGCTTTTCTGTTATGGATTGTGTACTTTTGTGCTATGAATAAAGAGAAAGAAGATTATTCATTTTGGACTAAATACAAGCGCTTTGCCGGTAACGAAATTTTGCTTTACGTGGTGATGGTTATCGGCATCATTCTGGGCATAATTATATTTAGTTAGCTTTCGCTAAAATAGCGCTGTAGTCGTCAGCATCAACCACAGCTTGGAAAAAGTCAACCAGTTCCTGGTAGCTTTCTTTAGGGTAGTGGCCGTCAATCATCTGCAGTTTGCGTTTGTAAACAAGCTGATTTTTTTCGTTCAATACTGCCGTGGCTGTAAACTTACCGAAAGGTTTGGTAATACTTACCAGCAGTGGTCTGCTTTCCATTTTTAAGCCGGCAGGTACATTATAAGTAATCTCATCAATGTCGGTATATCCCCGGTTAATATATACGTCGGTAGTTCGGTTTCGCACCTCGCGTGGTGGTCTGCGCATCCGGTTGGCCAGGTTCACCGTAACAAAGTACTTGCCTGATGATAAACTGGCATAGTCGCGTGCATTAAGGCGGATATTTTCCTGGTTTACCGGTTCTGTTTTTTTATCGCGCTTGTAATTTAAAGTTTCGATTTCCAGGTTATTGATGGCATAAATCTCTTTCAGCTTTTTGACACGTTCGGTATCATCGCGATCATCGTCGTTACGGTTTTCGTATTGTGTGCCTTCAAAAGTTGTATTCATGCTGCCATCAATTTCACCGGTTTCTTTGAGCGTTAAATTTGCAATGCATACTTGCCTGTTTTGTTCGGCTGTATAACGCGGGGTGTGCATCAGCTTACCGCCGCTTGGTGTGCAAGCCAGCACCCAACGGTCGTCCGTAAAGTCGCCCAAAAAGCCAAACGGTATACGCTGGCTGGTGCACTCAAGCCAGGTGGTATCACTTTTAAAGGGCAGGCACAAAATAATGTGATTACCCTGTTCCATACTGGCGAAATCTGTCAATAAACTTTTCTTGTGGCTACCGGCCTGTACTATGCAGTAATAGGACTCAATGTTGGCCACTTTGAGTAAAGCTTGCGTATAATTAACCAAGGCCTTGCAATCGCCGTAGCTCAGGCGGTCTACATCGGCAGCTAAAAACGGCTGAAAGCCTCCTATGCCAACCTGTACACTGATGTAGCGGGTTTTGTGCTGCATGTATTCATAAATAGCCTTAGCCTTGTCTTTAGGGGTTTTGATGGTGTCGGTAAGGCGTTTGATGTACGCTTCAGTTTCCGTAGGCAGTGCCATTCTGGAACGCAGCAAGTTTTCATATTGCCATTTTCCCAACTCGTTCCAATTGGTATAGGATCCGTTATATCCTTCATAATAGAATTTCTCGGGAGCAAATTTCACCAGTGTTTTATACCTTTCATAGTCTGGACTGTACGGTTCGCTACGTATGGCCTTTAGGTTACTTACCGACCACGTATATACCTTCATTCCGGACGCATCTGTGCTGATAGCTACTTTACCCGGATAGTTCAATTCCTTGTAGTGCAGGTTAAAATCGGGCTTGCATACAAACTGGCAGGTGCTGCTTTGAACTGCCGTACCGGTGTATGGATTTGGGTGCCAGTTACCCAGATTGAGAGACTGTTTCGAAGTGGTTTCAACTTCGTACTCAATAGTAAAGGGATAACTGATGCTGGTGGCGCGGAAATGTTTCAGCCGGTTATCAGTAAACAGTGAGAAGCCGTCGGCATAACTTTCATCGCTGAAATTGCGGTCTGTAAATTTAGTTACCGGCTTGCCAAACTCATCATAAACCACGCCTTTTATATAACGGATGCGGTTACTCTTATCATAAGGCACTACAATTTCCGCGTGATCGTCTCCGTTGTCATTAAGGATTGTAATGGCTACTTTAAGATGGTATACGGTATTATCTAAAGATTTTACTTCCGTACGCTCATCCATTTTACGCACTACCGCACTGGCATAAGGCAACAAGTCTTTTGGAATGGCAGCTATTTCGTAATTATTCTGTGCAGCAGCCGGCGTTATCAGCGCTGCCAGTAATAAAAGCGATAAGATTAATTTCATTACTTCTTCTTAAAAATAATATCGGTCTGTTCCGTCTGGATAATTTTACTGAACAGTTCTTTTAAATATGGATACTCCTCTGCAGTATAAATGGAGTTGTTGAGCTGCAATACATTCGAAAATGTGTATACATTATCCTGCGCAGTAAAATTGGTTACAAACATGCCGCCTTTATTGGGTAATGATAAGCCGGTAGGCTGTAACGGCGTTTCAACCGTGTACTGGTTTGGCATATGTAGGGTCAGCATAAAACGGGTCTCGGTAGGAGCGCCCCAGTCAACCGGGTAATCTCTTTCAGATAGCTTGAACGGATTTTCGGTAATGCGGCTTAATATATAGGGGTTAAACGAAAGCTTCTGGTGGTCGGTGTTATCGTACGCATCAATCTGTACATCATAAACCTCAGCTAATGGTGTTTCCAGGCTGTCTAAGTTTTGAATGTCCGAATTCAGGATTTTTATCTTAGGCAGCTTTTCATCCAGGTTTTCAACATATTCGTTTACCGTGTTGAATTTTTTGATCTCTTTCCGGTGTTCGTAAGCTTCGTAGCCGCTTGCATAGCGCGATAAGGTACCTTTTAGCTTGCCATTATCCTGTAAAGTTAACTCCAATATAAAGGTGCTGGTTTTCTTTTGTGATGCTTTCAGATCTATCCAGTATGATGGCTTGCTTAAACTTACTACACGGCCCTGATCGTTAATACAGTGCATTGGTAACAGGCCAAAAGGCAGCATATTGTCCGTAGCATCCAGCAAATACGACTTCTCGCCTATGTTTACTTTGGCAATCACGTAATTGAATTCACTAACCACGGGGTATAATTTATTCACTAAACCGTGGTCGCGGGTGGAGAGTAATACGGCCTCTGCATTTAAGCCGGCCGCATTGAGGGCAGCGATGAGCGCCAGGTTAACATCGGCAACATTACCGCTATGTGTATCTAAAGCTTTCCGGATGCCGTTATCACAGCTGAAACCATAAAACTGGTTTGGCTTAATATTTTTTTGAATATAAGCATATATCGCTTTCGCCTTATCCAGCTCGGTTGTCTTACCGGCAATAACTGCTGGTAACCGATCTTTGAATAAGTTGGTTTTGCGCATTTGCGACCCAAAATCCTCGTCTTGCTTTAAGTCACGGTCGATGGTAGCCCAATCTTGTGTCACCTTTACTTTTGAGCCATTAAATAAGCTTACATAGTCGTTTAGTTCAAAGTAAACGGCCGACAGGTAGTTCTTACGTGCGGTCATGTACTTTTCTTCAACGAAGGCAGGCACATCGGTCATTGCATAAACGATTTTGGAACAATCACATCTATTGCCGCCAATGGAAAAGCAATCGCGTTCCAGCTCCGCTTTGTTGTTGGCTAATTTGTAAAAGCCTCTGAGCGTAGCGTTATAATTGTAAACGGCTGGTATGTGCGCCTCGTATTCAGTGGCTATTTTCGGAATGTCTGACTGAAAATTCCATGATTTGAAATTGAACAGGCGTGGCGATTGCAACGTGTACTTAAACTCAATTACGCAGCCCGGGCGCAGGTTGGGCATCGCAAACTTTTTCTGGCTCCAGTACTTGTTTGTGTTCTCAATAAATACTTGTTTCGGGTCCAGCTCGGCTTTCTGTACATTACCGCCTTCAGCTGTATAGTAAGTAACTCCTTCTAGGTTGGTAATGGTTTCAAAGCGGTTCCCGTCAATCTTATACAACGGAATCTGTATGTTACCTTCGTCGAAGCCTTTGCTGTCAAAAATTTTGATCTTTACATGGTATTCATGTATCAGGTTAATTTCATCACCAGCAGTACTGATCCAGCTTTTGCCGAACTCCTGCAATACAACAGCATGTGCCGAAGCATCCTTGGCGTATGATTTCATTCCCAGTTCCTCGTGGGTAAACTGTCCGTAAGGAAAATCGCCGGCTTTGCAGATGCCGGTCATAGTAAGCGCAGAAAGGGCTAATATAAATAGTTTTTTTACCATCGTGTAACGTTTAGGCAGCGCAAAGTTGAGCAAATGTTTGATAATAATAAAGGCATGGTGAAAACTTTTTACGACCTTTGCCAAAACGTTGCGCATGAAATTAAACTTAAAACGTCCGCTTGCTTTTTTTGATCTTGAAACTACTGGCACCAGTATAGGTACCGATCGTGTGATCGAGATAGCTTTTATCAAGTTACTGCCGGACGGCACGGAAGAAAGCAAAACCTGGTTAATTAACCCACAAATGCCAATTCCGCTGGAAACTTCACTGATACACGGCTTTTACGACGATGATGTTAAAGATGCGCCTGTATTTAAGGATGTAGCTGATGAGATCGCTGCGTTTATAATAGATGCAGATTTGGCCGGATATAATTCTAATAAGTTCGACATACCGATGCTTATGGAAGAGTTTTTAAGAGCCGGAGTAGCTTTTGATATGGACGGAAGGCATTTTGTGGATGTACAGAATATTTTTCACCAGATGGAGCAACGTACATTAAAGGCGGCCTATCGCTTTTACTGCGATAAAGATATTATAAACGCCCACACGGCCGAAGCGGATACCCGTGCTACGATGGAGGTGTTGCTTGCACAGGTTGAGCGGTATGCGAATACAGAATGGGAAGATAAAAAAGGGAACAAATCAATTCCGGTAGTGAATGATGTTGCTGCACTTCACGAGTTTACTAACTTGCATCGTGCGGTTGATTTTGTAGGCCGCATGGTTTACAATGATGAAGGGCACGAGGTGTTTAACTTTGGTAAACATAAAGGTAAGCGGGTTGAGGATGTATATGACGCGGAGCCAAGCTACTTTGCCTGGATTATGAATGGAGACTTTCCATTATACACCAAACGTAAGGCAGAGGAAATATACAGACGCTGGCAGCAAAACCGTCCGGCAAAACCGGCCAAGCCTGCTGATGGCGCTACGCAGAATGACCAGCAAAAGCCAAAGCCCGAATTCAACAAGCCAAAGAAAGATTTTCAAAAGCAAAACTTCAGGCCGCATAACCAGCAGCCGCAACACAACAAACCTTTCAAAAAGAAAGAAGAGCCGGCCGCTCCGGTAAATGAAGATATGCTGCAAATGCTGGCTAATAAGTTCAAGAAAGGATAAGTAGTATAGGTTTTACTGCCTAAATCTTCATCCTAAAAATTCGATATTTCTTTTCAAGCCGTTAAACTTAGTACGTTTAACGGCTGATTTTTTAAATACCTGCTGGAAGGTTTCCTGGGTTATGTCCTGCCAGTCTTGCCGTGTCATGCCCAGTAAATCGGGATGGGGTTCAAATGCTGTCTCCTGGTGTGTCACCGAGAAGCGATTCCACGGGCATACATTCTGGCACACGTCGCAGCCAAACATCCAGTCGTCTGTTTTACCCTTAAATTCTTCGGGTATATTATTCTTAAGTTCGATGGTGAGATAGGAAATACAGCGGCTGCCATCCACTACATAAGGTGCGATGATGGCATCCGTAGGGCAGGCATCAATGCACCGGGTGCAGGTTCCGCAATGGTCGGTGGTAGGGGCTATGTCATAAGCCAGTTCCATATCCACAATCAGCTCGGCCAGAAAAAAGAACGAACCTCCTTTTTTGTTGATCAGGTTGGCGTTCTTGCCAATCCAGCCTATGCCGGCCCGTTGGGCCCAAGCCCGGTCAAGTACCGGTGCTGAATCAACGAACGCACGGCCGCCCACATCGCCAATGTTTTCCTGGATAAAATGAAGCAGTTCCCTAAGCTTGCCTTTGATCACATCATGGTAATCCATGCCGTAGGCATATTTGGATATTTTGGGCGCTAATGGGTCTGTTTGCTGTTTGTCAGTGTAATAGTTTAATGCCAGGGAGATAACCGATTTGGCATCATCTACCAACAACCGCGGGTCCAGGCGTTTGTCAAAGTAGTTTTCCATGTACTGCATTTCGCCGTGGTGCCCATCTTTTAACCATTTTTCAAGCCTTGGCGCTTCTGCTTCTAAAAAAATTGCTTTGGCTATACCACAAAACATAAACCCCAGGCGTTTGGCCTCGGCTTTAATTTGATCGCTGTATAGTTGCAGGTTTTTCATTGTTACAAAGATACATAACACCGCCCGTTTTCATTTTTTCTCAATGTCATTTCTGGTTTCTGATTGCAAAACTGGTGTAGCTATCAAACACATCAACCCAAATGGTGTTGTATAACTATTAATTAAATAGTAAAACGTAATATGCTTCAATTCATAAATGATTTACCCGAAAATGTAGTAGGTATACATGCTATAGGCGAGGTAACTAAAGAGGATGTAGATAATGTATTAACACCCCGACTGGACGAGCTAGCCCAGCGCCAGGGTGAAATTAACTACCTGCTGGTGCTCGAAACCGATGTGCAAAATTTTACCATGGGTGCTTGGTTTAACGACCTGAAAGCCGGCCTTAAGCATTTCACAAAATGGAAAAAGATAGCTATAGTAACCGACCAGCACAGCGTAGAGTGGTTTACCAGCAATATATTCCGGTTTATGATTCCGGGAACATCAAAAGGTTTTTCACTGGACAAGCTGGATGAGGCCGTTCAGTGGGTTGCAGCAAGCGAATAATATTTTTTAACCCAAACATCTATAACTATGTCAGCAGAAAACAATAATGCGCAAGACCCGAATGAGGAACAAACAAGAGCGCAAACAGATAATCCAGGTAATGATGATATAGGTGAGAATGCAGGCGACAGCGAGCTGTCAAAAGGCAATACACCTAATGTACAAAACAAGCCTGATGATACTCGTGTAGATACCGTTACGCCAGACAACGATAGCGGAACTCCGGGCCCGTCAACCGACGAAACCTCGAACAAACCGAGTGATGGCGGTCCGGCTAACGAAAATTTGTAACAATAAGAAAGGCCCTTCAAATTTGAAGGGCCTTTCTTATTAAAAGCTATTTCTGATACTGTTGCTCAGTGTTTTTGCGCTCCAGTAACCGCTATCCAAAATACGGCGGATTGTCATCAATGGATCGTTTGCATCGCGTTTTTCAGCCAGTTGGAAAGCAGCTTTAAAACCGCGTTTGTGCAGCTCAGGTAATCCTTGCTCGTTCCATAAGCCAAAAGGGTAGGCGAAGTATTCGATCTTTTTGCCGTTAATTTCTTCCAGCTTCTTGGTTGGTTTATCAATTTGGGTTTCCCAATCCTTGCCCTGGAACTTTTTGAAATTGTGGTGATCCCAGGTATGGCTGCCAATCACATTACCCTCGTCAGCTAGTTGCTTGATCTGCTCTTTGTTCATGTAATGCGGGCGACCGATAGAGACAGTCATTACAAAATATACGCCTTTGAAACCATATTTTTTTAATTCCGGGTTCGCAATTGTGAACTGATCCAAATCGGTATCATCAAAAGTAAGCATGATAGGTTTGGCGGGTAACGCTGCACCGGTAGTTAGGTAATTATATAACTGATCGGGCAGTATGGTATGATAACCACTATCGGCCAGCATTTTCATATGCTCTTTAAATGCAGCTATTTGTACTATGTAATCCTTAGCGCTTTTAGAGTCGCTGGCGCGCCAGTCGCGTATTTGGTGATAACACAGAACAGGCACCTGTTTGCGGGCCATTATCTCGGCATTTGATGCCATTTTGCCAGTGGCTTTTGCCGGCTCGGCACTTGTTGTAGTAGTTGTGGTTACGGTAGTAGTACTGGATGAATCGGTTGTGGAGGTAACCTTGTTAGCCTTTCCCTGGTTGCAGGCAACCATACCCAATGTACATGCAGATAAAACAGCAGCAGTAAAAAAGTTAGTCATGTTTAATATAAAGTAGCTGCAGCGAAAATAGTATAAATAAAAAGAAAAAGCCGAACCTAAATTAACTTACGGGTTCGGCTTTTTCTTTTTTATTGCGGCAGATGCTTTAGCAGATAGTCGGCTATCGCATCAATAGTTTTAAGCATTACCTGTTCGGGCTCGGCATCGAAGTATAGCCTTAATCCAAATGGTACATCTTTAATAAGGCCGTTTACAAACATGGTACCTACCGGCTTTTCGTCAGACTCGCTGCCCCCGGGTGCGGCAAGGCCGGTTACGGCAACAATAATGTCAGCCGGAATAAGCTTTTTCAATCCTTCAGCCAGCTTTTCGGTTACCTCTGCCGATTCGGGCGTAAATTCATCCAACATTTCCTGTGGTACACCCAGCAGCGAAGTTTTAACGCTTACATCGTAACATACTATGCTTCCCTTTAGTACCGATCCGCAATTAGGTATCAAAGCAAATTCCGAAATTACTTTTCCGGCAGTTACACTTTCGGCAAAAGAGATGGTAAGATCTTTATCTTTTAGTGCATGGCTGCAGTTTATAACAATATCAGATGGCATAAATTCTTTTGTATAATTGGTTTGCTTTTAAAGCAACGCTTATCCGGCTTAACTGTTTGCCCTTAAATTCCAGGTTGGGATTAAACGAAAACGCCCGCTTGCAAGCTGGCGTTTTCGTTTTTTATTTAATTGCTAAAACAACGTTTGGGCCTGACCGGGGCGCATAATACCCAGGTGGCGATAAGCGTTATCTGTAGCCTCGCGCCCGCGTGAGGTGCGCATTAAGTAACCTTCTTGTATCAGGAAGGGTTCGTATACTTCCTCTATCGTGCCTTCATCTTCGCCAACAGCGGTAGCGATTGTTTTTACACCTACAGGGCCGCCTTTAAACTTTTCAATAATGGTGTGCAATATCTTGTTGTCCATCTCATCCAGGCCATGTTCATCCACGTTTAATGCGTTCAATGCATACTTGGCAATTTCGGTATCGATGCTGCCGTTGCCTTTAATCTGGGCAAAGTCGCGCGTACGGCGCAACAGCGCATTGGCAATACGTGGGGTGCCCCGGCTGCGGCGGGCAATTTCATAGGCGCCCTCGTCTGATATTGGTGTACTTAATATCGATGCCGAGCGCAGAATAATGGTGGTAAGCAGTTTGGCATCGTAGTACTCCAATCGTGCATTGATACCAAAACGCGCACGTAAAGGTGCAGTTAACAAACCTGAGCGGGTAGTAGCACCTACTAGGGTAAACGGATTCAATGAGATTTGCACGGATCGGGCATTTGGGCCGCTTTCGAGCATTATATCGATCTTGAAATCTTCCATGGCCGAGTACAAATATTCCTCAACCAGTGGACTCAGACGGTGTATCTCGTCAATAAATAAAATATCGCCAGGCTCCAAATTAGTTAACAGACCGGCCAAATCGCCGGGCTTATCTAATACCGGGCCAGAAGTAATTTTGATGCCTACACCCATCTCATTTGCGATAATGTTGGAGAGGGTGGTTTTGCCCAGTCCCGGCGGGCCGTGCAGCAACACATGATCCAGCGACTCGCCACGCTGACGGGCCGCTTGTACAAATATTCTTAAGTTAGCCAGTATTTTATGCTGACCGGTAAAGTCTTCAAAAGCCTGCGGGCGCAACACTTTTTCTATATCGCGCTCGGTGCTGGTTAAACGTTCCCGGTTAGGATCTAAATTCTCGTTCATTGCCAACGAATTTAGCAATTTTTGCTGAATTGTGGAAATGAAAAGTTCGTAAACTTAATATCAATAGTAGGTGATTTAGGTTAGGAGCGACGATGTTTTTATGCTGTGAGTTTGTTTTCAATATTATTAAAAATGCTCATAAATTGATTTTCCAGTAGCAATCTGTAGGAGGTTATAACTTCGGTTAAACCGGCTTCCTGCTGTTGCGTAAAAGGGTTGTTCCATATTCGCATACAAATGCGCTTAAGTGCATAAGCTACTTGTTGCGTTTGAGCGTAGGTATGCAGGTACCGGCTTTTCTTAAAGTCGTCATGAAAGCGGATAAATACCTCGGGATCTTCCATACCGTTCATGACTAAAAATTCGCGTATCAAGCGGTCTTCGCAGCTTTGCAGATGGTCATAAAAATCATCAGCCAAAACTTTTTCCGTGGTAAGCAGCAGATTGTCCAGGATTAGTTCCAAAGCGATATGGCCCAAAAAAAATGGCTTTACCGGCGAGCCTTCAATTACTGGCCGCATTTGTAATTTTAGCTCATGTGAATGGGTGGTGAAAAAATCTGAGCTGTGAAAATACCGGTCAACCTCCAGGTGTTTCTTCCAGCCTTCAATCATCGAATTGATGGCTGGGTCGGTATGCGGCGGAAGCTTTTCGGGGTGCAGCACAATGCTTTTGTCCGCGTTTTTAAGCAAGTCGGGTAATACGGTGCCTAATACATGGTAACAATCGGTAGTATGCTGGTCAAAATAATAATGAGATAAAAAATTCATAATAGATGTACTGCAAAATACGGATTTAATCCCGAACCTTAAAATTCAAGGGGCGGTTGATTATGCACACGTGTGGAAATGGATTTTGCAGTAATCTATTATCTTTGCCAGCTATAAATATTTTTACTGATGAATTTTGTTGAAGAATTACGCTGGCGGGGCATGCTGCACGATATAATGCCCGGAACCGAAGAACTGCTTAATAAAGGCATCACTTCCGGCTATATCGGTTTTGACCCTACAGCCGATTCATTACACGTTGGTCACCTAACTCAGATCATGACCCTGATTCATTTCCAAAAGGCGGGGCATAAGCCGTATGCGCTGGTTGGCGGTGCTACCGGTATGGTGGGCGATCCATCCGGAAAATCGCAGGAGCGTAATCTCCTCTCAGAAGATGCTTTGCAGCATAATTTACAGAGCATACAGGCACAGCTGCAACGGTTTTTAGATTTTAACAGTGGCGCTGCCAATAGCGCCCAAATGGTAAATAATTACGATTGGTTTAAGGAGTTCACTTTCTTGAACTTTATTCGGGACGTGGGTAAGCACATTACCGTTAATTATATGATGGCCAAAGATTCGGTTAAAAATCGTTTGAGCGGCGAAACTGGTATGTCGTTTACCGAATTTACTTACCAACTGGTGCAGGGATATGACTTTTACTACCTATGGAAAAACCATAACTGTGCTTTGCAAATGGGGGGTTCGGATCAGTGGGGTAACATTGTTACCGGTACTGAGCTGATACGCCGTAAAGATGCCGGCGAGGCATTTGCCCTAACTACCCAGCTTATTAAAAAAGCCGACGGTACCAAGTTTGGTAAAACCGAGAGTGGTGCAGTATGGCTTGATCCGGCCCGCACGTCGCCTTACCAATTCTACCAGTTTTGGTTGAATGCCAGCGACGAGGATGTGAAAAAATTCATTCGCATATTTACCCTGCTTGATCGTGAAACGATCGAAGCCTTAGAGGTTGAGCATAATGCCGCGCCGCATCAACGTGCGCTGCAAAAAGCCTTAGCTAAGGATATTACCATCCGCGTACATGGCGAAGCAGCTTATGAGAAAGCCATCAAATCATCCGAGTTTTTGTTTGGCAACACAGGTATCGAGTTTTTAAACGAATTGAATGATGCTGAGGTTGTTGGCATATTTGAAGGCGTACCAAACTACACCATCAGCAAAGATGAATTGAAAGAAGGCATTGCCGTACTGGATCTGCTGGCCGCAAAAACCGCGGTGTTCCCATCAAAGGGCGAGGCGAAAAAGATGATACAAGGCGGTGGTGCGGCTATTAACAAAAGTAAGATCGCATCTGCAGAAGAAGTATACACAGCAGATGCGCTGATTAACGGTAAGTTTTTAGTAGCGCAGAAAGGCAAGAAAAATTACTTCCTGATTATCGCAGAATAAGGATTTGCTTTTGCGACATTTTGTGCATATTTTTGGATAAATGTCGTATAAGAAGAAACACAATACTGAAAACGAGGTTAATGAACCTATGGCAGCTTATGTTACCACAGATTCATTAACTTCGTTTTTTGGTTTACTCAGCGGGGTAAGTACTGTAAAATATGCATCAGACTATGATGTGATCAAACTTACCCGTCAGGGCTTGCCTAAAAAAGTATTGTTGTCTTTAGCCGGCAAAATATCACTCACATTGCAGGAACTTGCCGGCATTATGCATATCTCGGAGCGTACCTTGCAGCGCTACGAAGATGATACGGTTGTAAAAACAGAATATGCAGAAAAGGCCATCGAGCTGGCTCGTTTATACACCCGCGGGCAGGAAGTATTCGGCTCAATGGATAAGTTTAAACAGTGGATGAAAACCCCCTCTCATGTTTTTCAAAGCGAAATGCCTGTTTCTTTGCTGGATACCTCGGTGGGTTTTGATTTAGTGTTACGCGAGCTGGGCCGTATAGAACATGGTATATTTGCCTGATGCTACTATACCGGATAGCCAAATGCATGTATGCCGACGATTTAAGCGGTACCGGTGCACGCCTGTATGGCGGCCGCTGGAATAATATAGGCAAGCCGGTGGTATACCTGGCGTCGTCGCGCGCATTAGTTGTATTAGAGGTACTGGTGCATTTACCACCCACTTTAATCCCGTCCAACTATTGTATCGTAACACTGGAAGTGCCAGACGATGCGCAGCAGATTGATTTGAATGTACTGCCGCCCAACTGGCAGGAATATCCTGAACCAAGTATTCTAAAAACTATAGGCGATCAGTTTCTGCTTGATAATAAACATCTGTTGTGCAAGGTGCCGTCGGCAGTTGTTAAAGAAGAATTTAATTACCTGCTCAACCCGGCGCATACCCGCTTTCTGAAAGTAAAAATTAAAAAGAAAGAGCCTTTTAGTTTTGATAAAAGACTACTTGAATAGAAGCTGTCTTATTATATATGGCGGCTTTTTCTATATTTGGTGTAACCAAGACCCCATGTAAGCGGTCTTACCATAAAAAAGTACAATGAGCAACATTACCCGCAAGTATTTCTTCGTATTATTCGCCTTTATAGGTTTAGCAAGTTTATCATCCTGCCGCTTTGGTAAAGTAAAAGGTTCCGGGCATCAAATCACCGAGAACCGTAAGGTGGAAAGCTTTGACCGTATAGAGGTTTCGGGTGCTTACGAGGTAAAGTTAAAGCAGGATAGCACCCTATCCATATCTGTTACTGCAGATGATAACCTGATGAAACATATTCGTACAAATGTGTCTGGCGGCAAATTGCATATTTTCAGTAAACGGAGCTTATCGAGTGTAAAGCCGATGGTATTGGTTATTGGTGTAAAAAGCCTTAATGAGGTCAAAGTATCTGGCGCGGTTGATATTGAAGGCCTTGGTCGCATAAATACCACTAACTTTAGCCTTAACATATCGGGTGCCAGCAAAGTAAAACTTGACTTAAGTGCGGCAGATGTAAGTACTGAGGCACGCGGCGCTACCGAAATTTATATGTCTGGTCAGGCTGCATCACACAAAGTAAAACTGACAGGTGCTGGTAAATTATTTGCTTACGATTTTGTAGTAGGCGATTATAAAATCAATACAGCCGGTGCAACACATTGCGAAATTAACGTGCTTAAAAATTTGGCGGTAGATAGCCGTGGCGCGTCCGAGGTTAGCTATAAAGGTAATCCATCCAACGTGAGCAATCACAAATCGGGGGCATCCTCAATTAATAAAGCAAATTAAGCCCTATTTTACATAGGCGGGTTAGGCGGCATAGGCGAGGGGCGTGGTTCGGGACGTACGTTAGGTACCGGTGTTGGCGTAAGCTTAGGGGTTGGCGTAGTGCCGGTAGAATCGTAGTTGGTTGTTCTGGCTGGTACAGGCATGCTTTTGCTGCGGTTTTGCTTTGAACCTGATGGCTTTTGTGAACTGCAGGCTACTATTATACTTAAGCTAAAAGCGGCGATAGCTAATCTTACAACGGAACTTTTCATAAATAAATTTAAGTACATAACGCTTAAACAATGTATTAGTTTAAGCTGCGGTAGTTAATATAGGCAATAACAATTGTTGTTGCCTATATTTTTTTATGGCTACAGGTTTTTATAACAAACCACCCGTATCGTACTATTCATTTTACTGCTTTATAAGTACTGCATATATATAATGAACAGTAAGTCTTTTATACCGGAAGCTGTGTTATCAACAGTTCTTTTTTAAGATTGCGACAGGAGGGCATTATAAAACTCCTGTTCATGAATAGTTAAAATAAAAAAATAATTACTTACTTTTGCGCCTCTAAAAACAAATGATGCTGTACAATGTATTAGCTCGTTTTGTTTAGGTTAACGATTATAATAAGGTATAAACGATGAATATATCACAGGAAAAAACAGATAATCTGAATGCCGTTATCAAGATAAACATTGATGCCCAGGACTATCAGGCACGTGTTGATAAGGCTATTAAGGACCAGGCTAAAAAAGCACAATTACCGGGTTTCCGTAAAGGTATGGTTCCAGCAGGCCACATCAAGAAAATGTATGGCAAAAGCATTTTGGTTGACGAGATCAACAATCTGTTATCTGATACCCTGAACAACTACCTGAATGAGCAGCAACTGGAAGTATTAGGCCAGCCGCTACCTAAAGTAGATGAGACTAAAGAATACAACTGGGATTTTAATGACAACTTTGAGTTTAACTACGAAGTTGGTTTAGCTCCTGAGTTTGCTGTGAACTTCTCTGCAGAAGATACACTGACCAAATATAAAATCAAAGTTGATGACGAAACGTTAGCATCACGCATCAAAAACCTGCGTCGCAGCTACGGAAAGATGACAAACCCTGACGTATCGGCAGATGATGACGTGTTATTTGGTGAATTAGTACAGCTTTCGGAAGATGGTTCTGTTTTTGAAGGTGGTATTACCAATACATCTACTATTCGTTTAGATCAAGTTCAGGATGAGGCTATCAAAGCATCATTGATTGGTTTGAAAAAAGACGATGTAATTGAACTGGATATCCAGAAAGCATTTAACAATGAGGCTGCCCGTGTAGCTGCAGTGTTAAAGATTGAAGAGGCAGCAGCAGCTGATCTTCAATCTAAATTCCGCTTTACTGTTAAAAATATTAACCGTTTAGAGGAAAGCGATCTGGACCAGGCGTTCTTTGATAAAATTTTAGGCGAAGGTACTGTAACTACCGAAGAAGAATTCAAAGCTAAAATTACTGAAGAGCTGGAAGGTATGATGGAGCAGGATGCAGATCGTAAACTGCAGGCTGATATGTATACGCTGGCTTTGGAGAAAATTAATTTTGAATTACCGGACGAATTCCTGAAACGTTGGTTAAAAGCTACTAACGAAAAGCTGAGCGATGAAGAATTGAACGGTGGCTATGATGAGTTTGCTAAAAACTTAAAATGGACCCTTATTGGTAATAAAGTGGTTAAAGAAAACGAGCTGGAAGTTAAATACGAAGACGTGCTTGATTTGGCAAAACAACGTATTGATGCTCAGTTCCGCATGTATAGCCCGCAATCAATCAGCGAGGATCAATTAAACCAGTACGCTGTTCAGTTTTTACAGGACAAAGAAAACGCCAACCGCATTTTTGAGGAAGCAAAATCAGAAAAAGTGTTCGATTACCTAAAAGGTATCGTTACGCTGAACGAGCAGGAAATTACCTTCGATGAGTTCAGCAAATTAGTGCAAGCCTAATTTTAAATAAATATATAACACTCTTGTAAAAGCAACCCATTAATCGGGTTGCTTTTTCTGTTTTATAAAAACCAAGCTCACTGATATTTGTTAGCTATTCGATTTGAAAAGCTGGCAGTAATTGGTAGTTGATTAGTTAAGCTTTAAGCCGATGTCATAATTTTTTACTTCGCTACTAATAAATGCAACTAAAAACTATATTTACCCCCGGCAGCCAGCCGCATTCACTTTAGAAATCTTAATACAAAATGAATAACATAGATAAAAACGAGTTCAGAAAATATGCTGTTAAGCATCACCGCATTAACAGTCTTCATGTAGATAAATTTATATCAAGCGTTGAGCATAAAATGATGCCTTCGGGTATTGCTTACCCTGTGGGTATGACGCCTTACATCATTGAAGAGCGCCAGCTTAATGTAGCACAGATGGACGTGTTTTCACGTTTGATGATGGATCGTATCATCTTTTTGGGTGATGCTATTTATGAAAACATTGCTAATATCATTCAGGCGCAGCTGTTGTTCTTACAATCAGCCGATGCTAAACGCGACATCCAGATTTATATCAACTCACCGGGTGGTTCGGTATATGCTGGTTTAGGCATTTATGACACCATGCAGTTTGTAAGTAATGATGTAGCTACTATTTGTACAGGTATGGCCGCTTCAATGGCTGCTGTATTACTGTGTGCAGGTGCTGAAGGCAAACGTGCTGCATTACCACATTCACGCGTAATGATTCACCAACCGCTGGGTGGTGCGCAAGGCCAGGCTTCAGATATTGAGATCACCGCGCGTGAAATCATGAAGCTGAAAAAAGAGCTTTACGAAATCATTTCAAAACACAGCGGCACGCCGTACGAGAAAGTATGGGAAGCATCAGACCGTGACCACTGGATGATTGCTGAAGAAGCAAAAGAGTTTGGCATGGTTGATGAAGTATTACGCGGCAGCAACGAAAAGTAATTCGTAGCCGTATAAAAATCACCGATTTGATTTTTGCGATTTTCAAAAACCAAATCGGTGATTAACTCTTATTTCTAAGATATTAAATCTTTAACAGATGAACAAGAACAGCAAGGAAATCAGGTGTTCGTTTTGTGGAGCCGGAAAACAGGATTCCCTGATGCTGATTGCAGGATTAGACGCACATATTTGTGATAAGTGCGTTAACCAGGCTAACGAGATACTGGCAGAAGAACTGAAGGTTAGAAAAGTAAAAACATCACCTTCTGCACCTACTGTACTTAAACCGTCTGAAATCAAGGGTCACCTCGATCAGTACGTAATAGGTCAGGATGATGCCAAGAAAGTTTTAGCCGTAGCCGTTTATAACCACTACAAGCGCTTAAACCAGCGTGTTGACAAGGATGAAGTTGAGATTGAAAAATCCAATATCATGATGGTGGGCGAAACCGGTACCGGTAAAACACTTTTAGCTAAAACTATTGCCAAAATATTAAATGTTCCTTTCTGTATATCCGATGCTACGGTACTTACCGAGGCCGGTTATGTGGGGGAGGATGTGGAAAGTATTTTAACTCGTTTGCTGCAGGCTGCCGATTATGACGTAGCTGCTGCCGAAAAAGGTATTGTGTACATTGACGAGGTGGATAAAATTGCGCGTAAAAGCGATAATGCGTCCATCACTCGCGATGTGTCAGGCGAAGGTGTACAGCAAGCTTTACTTAAAATACTGGAAGGTACTATGGTAAACGTACCACCGCAGGGAGGTCGTAAACACCCGGATCAGAAAATGATCAGTGTAAACACCAGCAACATCCTGTTTATTTGCGGTGGCGCCTTTGACGGTATTGACAGAAAGATTGCCAGCCGCTTGCGCACCCAAACCGTAGGTTATAAACTAAACCGCGATGAAGGCGAGATAGATCTAAAAAATCTGTACAAATATATTACACCGCAGGATTTGAAATCATTTGGTTTAATTCCGGAATTGATTGGCCGTTTGCCTGTATTAACGCACTTAAACCCGTTAGACAGGGAGGCCTTATACAATATCCTGGTTGAGCCTAAAAACTCATTGTTGAAGCAGTATAAAAAGCTGTTTGATTATGAGGGTGTAAAATTGGAGTTTGATGATGATGTGCTTGACTTCATTGTGGATAAAGCCATGGAGTTTAAATTAGGCGCACGTGGTTTACGTTCAATTTGTGAGGCTATCATGATTGATGCCATGTTTGAGTTCCCGTCCAAAAAGGATGTGAAACGCCTGACAGTAACGTTGGATTATGCCCGCGAAAAGTTCGAAAAATCGGACCTTAAGAAATTGAAAGTAGCTTAAATTTAAAGCTATTTTAATGAAAGTAAGCACTTAATTGCTTATATTTGTTATACAACGAAAGCAAACCCTGGTTTTATACCGGGGTTTGTTGTATATATAAACGGCCATCTATACTCAAATTAGGTATGGTCAGAACCCTGGATACATTACTTAATTAGGTTGGTTGGTCTGTAGATCAAAAAATAAGATTGCCCTCTCCGGCGAGAGGGAGTAGGAGGCGTATATATGAACGAAGAAAAAGAAATTAAGAAAGATGCCGGCATAGTGGAAAATGCCAAACAAGTAAAAGAAGTACAATCGCCCATCAAAAACGGTTTAAAAACGAAAGAAGCCATTGTTGCAAATTGGCTGCCGCGCTACACAGGCAGACCGTTAGATGCTTTTGGTAGCTATATTATCCTTACCAACTTTTCAAAATACCTGCAACTGTTTTCGCAATGGAATGATGATGCACCAATTATGGGGTTGGACAAACCTATGCAAAGCGTAACTGCAGGTGGTATTACGATGATTAACTTTGGTATGGGCAGTTCGGTTGCTGCTACCGTAATGGACCTGCTGACTGCCATTCAGCCAAAAGCCGTAATATTTTTAGGTAAATGTGGTGGCCTGAAAAAGAAGAATAATGTAGGCGATTTGATTTTGCCTATTGCCGCTATTAGAGGAGAAGGTACATCCAACGATTACCTGCCGCCTGAAGTGCCGGCACTGCCATCATTTGCTTTGCAAAAGGCAATATCAACCACCATTCGGGACTTTTCGCGCGATTACTGGACAGGAACCTGCTATACTACCAACCGCCGTGTTTGGGAACACGATAAGGAGTTTAAGAAATATTTGAAAACACTGCGTGCTATGGCCGTAGACATGGAAACTGCCACTATTTTCACTACTGGTTTCGCCAATAAAATTCCTACAGGTGCATTATTGCTGGTATCCGATCAGCCTATGGTACCGGAGGGGGTTAAGACTGCCGAAAGCGATTCCAAAGTTACCGAGCAATACGTGGAAACACATTTGAAAGTAGGGATCGAATCATTAAAGCAGTTAATTAATAATGGTTTAACTGTTAAACATCTTAAGTTTTAATACGACATCAAAACTTAAAAGCATAATCCACTATTATCTACAGATATAGTGGATTTTTTATTTATAATGCTCAAATTTGCCTCCAGTTATGTGGTACAATAATATACTCGAAACCATTGGCGATACGCCATTGGTTAAATTAAACAAAGTAACTAAAGATATTAAAGCGACAGTGCTGGCCAAAATAGAAACCACCAATCCCGGTAATTCTATTAAAGACCGTATGGCGCTTAAAATGATAGAAGATGCCGAGCGCGATGGCCGGTTAAAACCTGGCGGTACCATTATTGAAGGTACATCTGGTAACACTGGTATGGGTTTGGCTATAGCTGCTGTTATAAAGGGTTACAAATGTATTTTCACCAGTACCGATAAACAGTCCAAAGAAAAGTTTGATGCGCTGCGTGCGTTTGGTGCGGAGGTAATTGTGTGCCCAACTAACGTTGAGCCGGAGGATCCACGGTCGTACTACTCGGTTTCATCTCGTTTGGAGCGCGAAGTGCCCAATTCCTGGAAACCAAACCAATATGATAACCTGTCGAACTCACAGGCTCATTATGAGCAAACGGGCCCTGAAATTTGGGAGCAAACCGAGGGTAAGATTACGCACCTGGTAGTGGGCGTAGGCACCGGCGGAACTATATCCGGTACTGCCCGTTACCTGAAAGAAAAGAATCCTGACATACAGGTGTTGGGTATAGACACTTACGGTTCTGTATTTAAGAAGTATAAGGAAACTGGCATTTTTGACAAGAATGAAATTTATCCCTACATCACCGAAGGTATCGGCGAAGACTTCCTGCCGCAGAATGTCGATTTTACTCTCATCGACCATTTCGAGAAAGTAACTGATAAAGATGCAGCCTTGATGACCCGCGAAATTGCCTTGAAAGAAGGCATTTTCGCAGGCAACTCAACCGGCTCAGCCGTGGCTGGTACCTTGCAAATGAAGGACCGTTTTAAAGAAGGCGATGTTGTAGTCATTATCTTCCCGGATCATGGTACACGCTACCTGGGCAAAATGTATAACGAAGATTGGCTGCGCGAACGTGGTTTCCTGAAAGATGAGAAACTGACTGCACGCGACATCATTCGTAAAAAAGATAACCCGGAGCTAATAATGATCGACAGTGAGCAGACTGTTTTGGAGGCTATCAATACCATCAAGTCACTAAATATATCGCAGATACCGGTTACCCAAAAAGGCATGGTGATTGGCAAAGTAACTGAAAGTAATATTCTGGATGCTTTGCTCGAAAACCCATCACTCAAATCACAACCGCTGCAGGCAATTACTACAGCACCATTCCCATTTGTTGATCTGAATACTTCAATTGATAAAATCTCGTCGATGATTAATAAAGAGAATATAGCTGTGTTGGTAGAAGACGAACAGGGAAAGATTGAGATTATAACTCAATACGATATTATTAATGCTATCTCTGCATAGGTAAAATAGCCAATAAAATACTTTAAAATGAAAGGGCTGGTAAGTATTTACCGGCCCTTTATGTTAGGTATTCATGCAAAAAATCACATATTTGCCAATCTGTATACTTTTTACTTTTTAATATAAAATTATGGCGGGAAATTCGTTTGGGCAGCTTTTCAGAATCACAACTTTTGGTGAATCGCATGGCGAAGCTATTGGCGTTATCATAGATGGTTGCCCGTCACAGGTACCTGTTGATCTGGAGTTCATTCAATTGGAGCTGGATAGACGGAAACCGGGCCAGTCCAAGATCACCACCCAACGTAAAGAAAGCGATACCGTAAAAATTCTATCCGGCGTATTTGAGGGAAAGACTACCGGCACGCCGATTGCTATGCTGATACCGAATGAGGATCAGCGTTCTAAAGATTATAGCCATAATACAGATGTGTTTCGCCCGTCCCATGCCGATTATACTTACTTTACCAAGTATGGTATACGCGATCATCGTGGTGGCGGCCGTTCATCAGCCCGGGAAACTGCCGCACGTGTTGCAGCAGGTGCACTGGCCAAACTATTGCTTAAAGCTTATGGTATTGAGGTGTTAGCGCACGTTAGCAGCGTGGGCATCATCAATGCACCGAACATTAGCATTACGAGTGCCAGCGAATTTATTGAGACCCGCGAAGCCAACATAGTACGCTGTGCCGATCCGGCAACAGCCGAAGAGATGATTGCCCGGATTGACGAGATACGCAAGCAAGGTGATACCATTGGTGGTAAAATCAGCTGTACCATTATCAACTGCCCGGTGGGTTTAGGCGAGCCGGTTTTTGACAAACTGCACGCCGATTTAGGTAAGGCTATGCTGAGCATCAACGCCGTACATGGCTTTGAATATGGCTCGGGCTTTACCGGCAGCGAAATGCTGGGTTCCGAGCATAACGATATTTTTATAAAGACCGACGATGGGAAAGTAAAAACCCTCACTAATTTTTCGGGCGGTATACAAGGTGGTATCAGTAATGGTATGCCAATTGAATTTAAGGTTGCTTTTAAGCCGGTAGCTACCATTATGCAAAATCAAAACACGGTTGATGCCGAAGGTAACACAGCCCAGATACAAGGCAAAGGCCGCCATGATCCATGTGTAGTACCAAGGGCGGTGCCTATTGTTGAGGCTATGGCTGCTTTAGTACTGGCCGACCATGTATTACGGAATATGACGGTTATAAGTCCCTCAGCTCACTAAAGGTGGAGGATTACACATATAAACAAAAGAGCCGGACACTTAGTCCGGCTCTTTTGTTTATAAACCATTTTCAGAATATACACTTTAAATATTCCCCTTTAGGGGCCAGGGCTTACATTGCTGCCAGCATAAGGGCACTCATAATTATCATCAAACCATCTTCAACAATGGTAACGGTACTCATGGGCAGGTTAAATACCGCGCCCAGGCAAGCACATTGAATCACCTTTTTGTTAAGTACGGTTTGCAGTACGCCTAATATGCTTACAGACATTACAACCAAAGTTACGATATTAGTAAGTACCGGGTTAAAGTTTGTGGCGTAAGCAATCCCTAAAGCCAGTTCCAGCAAGGCATATAGGTAACCCCAGCTTTTGAAGCGGCGGGCAACCACATCGTACATCGCATAGCTATCAGCAAAGCCGTCCAGGTTCAGCATCTTAAAAAAGGAGAATACCAAAAAGAACCCTGCCATAAATACGCGCATGGCCAGTAATTCGTCAAAGCCAATCACGGTTGATCCGGCAATGACTGATACCGTAAGGATGTAAGCAAATATCAATACAATTGGCTTGTAGGTTTCAAACCAGCTGCGTGGCGCTTCTATCGTTTCGGCTACATAATCACCGCTTATTGCACTGGCAACCGGGGCAGCATCAGTTAGCTGATATTTGGGATAGCTCTTTAGCGCATTTTGTAGGGTGGATGTAGGTATATGCTCATCCATCTCAACATTTACCTGGCCCTTGTCCAAATCAACAGTAGCCGCTTTAACGTGGTCTATTTCGGAGAGCAAATGTTCTACTTTATATCGACAACCGTCGCATGTCATGCCGGTTACGGAATAGGTGTGTTTCATAACGTTTAAATCTAAATAATACAAAGTTACGGTTGGCGTGCTCCAAACCTTTATACTATTTACGTTTAACGTTATAAAATTTACAGTTCCTCGATGTTACGTCGCTTATTATCTTTTATGGTTTTAAAGTGGGTAGGAGTAAGGCCTGTTTCTTTTTTAAACTGGTTCGATAAGTAAGCTACGCTGCTGTAGCCCATGCGGTAGGCAATCTGGCTCAAAGTCAGCTCGTCATAAATCAGCAGTTCCTTTACTTTTTCTATTTTTTGGCTGATGTAATACTTTTCAATGGTAGTACCTTCTGTCTCTGAAAAGAGGTTGCTCAGGTACTTGTATTCATAGTGCAGGTGTTCAGCAAGGTACTCGGATAGGTTAATGGCTAACGTAGTATCAGTATGATGTACTAATTTGATAACTAAGTTCTTGATCTTCTCTACCGTCCGGCTTTTGCGGTCGTCAATCAATTCGAAACCCAGGTGTTTTAGTTTGGTATTCAGTTCCGCCAATTGCTGGTGCGACAGCTCCTCGCTAACGGTTACTTCGCCCAGTTCCACATGGGTTGGATGGTAACCGCTGCTTTTCAGTTCGGCCTCAACCGCCAGCTTACAGCGGTGGCATACCATATTTTTGATGTGAATTTTCATGTGTAACTTACAGGCGGTAAGTTAGTCAAATCGTCAACAAAAGCATACTATGCCTAAGTCACAAAGTATCACGGCCAGTTATCACTCTTTTATTTTAGTGTTTGTAGTCATAAAGCTGCTTCTTAACCTATTGGTTGGGGACAATTACGGCTTCCATCGTGACGAAATGCTGTATCTTACCATGGGCGATCACCTGGCTTGGGGGTACATGGAAGTACCGCCGTTTATTGCACTGCTGTCTAAAATATCGCTGCTTCTATTCGGTCCAACATCGGTTGCCGGCCTGCGTGTTTTTACAGCTATTGCCAGTGCCCTGATGGTTTGGTTTACCGGTTTGCTCGTTACAGAATTTGGCGGAAAGCGGTTTGCTATTTCATTAGCATGTCTAAGTCTCATCTTTTCGCCGGGGATGGCTGCAAGCAGCTACCTTTTCCAGCCCGTTGTGTTCGATCAGTTGTGGTGGCTTATTGCTGCATGGCTGCTGGTTAAATACGCTAACAAGCAACAGGCACCTTATCTTTACTGGCTGGGCGTGGTGGTGGGAGTAGGGTTACTTACCAAGTATACAATGGCTTTTTTTACAGGTGCGTTGCTTTTGGGCCTGTTGCTTACTCCTAGCCGCAAATGGCTATGGCGTAAAGAAACTGGCATTGCGGTTTTACTGGCTATCATCATTTTTCTCCCCAATATACTTTGGCAATACCATCACCACTGGCCCTTGCTTACCCATATGCAAAAACTGAAAGTAGAACAGCTGAATTATGTAAAGCCAACTGATTTTGTAGCCGCGCAGTTTATGTTGCATGCAACAACAGTATTGGTATGGTTGGCTGGTCTGCTTTTCTTACTGTTTCATAAAAGTATGAGACGCTACCGCTTTGTTGGGCTGGCTTATCTCTTTGTGTTTACTTTTTTGTTGGTAATGAATGGTAAAGCCTATTATTTGTTGGCTGCTTATCCCATGTTATTAGCTGCCGGTGGCTGTGCCTGGGCTTTCATCATCAAAAACGCTACAGCCAGATTAATAAGTACAATTCTTCTTATTGTACCGAATTTACTATTGGTACCTGTATTGATGCCTGTGCTGACAATCCACCAGGTGCAGCAGTTTTTTAAATACACCACCAGGCACCTACTGGCGTTAAACTTTGCCATAACTTGGGAAGATCAGAAAAAGCATCCCATTACACAAGATTATGCCGACATGCTGGGCTGGGAAGAGCTGGTAGCAAAGGTATCCGCTACTTATCATAAGCTATCACCCGAGCAGCAAAAGCGCACGGTGATATTTACCGACAATTATGGTGAGGCCGGTGCCATTCATGTATACAGGCACCAATATAATTTACCTGATGTAGTTTGTTTAAACAGCAGTTTTGCCCTGTGGGCTCCTGCAAATCTGGAAGCAGATTATATTATTTATGTAAGCGATGATGACGATGTAAGCGATTTAAAACCTGTAGTAGCAAGTTATAAACGTACAGGTGGAGTTGAAAATATGTTGGCTCGCGAACAGGGTACTGGTATTTATTTAGTTCAGCATCCGTCAAAAGTGCTGGGTGGTATATATCAACAACATTTAAAAGAAGCCCTGGGCGAATAGTTATATTGCCAGCTATGCCAGTAATTAAGATACAAACATTTATACAAGCGCCTGCCGCGCGTTGCTTTGACTTGGCAAGAAGTATTGACCTGCATACCATATCAACTCAAAGCACAGGTGAAAAAGCTATTGCCGGGCGTACCAGCGGTTTAATACAGCTTGGCGAAACGGTAACGTGGCGGGCAAGGCATTTTGGTATATGGCAAAAGCTAACCGTGAAAATTACCGCCCTGGAAGCGTCCAGCCATTTTGTGGATGAGATGGTAAAAGGCGCCTTCAAATCTTTTGAACATCAGCACCGGTTTGATGTGGAGAATGGTGTAACTGTGATGACCGATATATTTACTTATACCTCGCCTTTGGGCTGGCTTGGCAGACTTGCAGATGCGTTGTTTTTACAACGTTATATGCAAAAGCTCTTGATTGAGCGGAACGAGGTAATTAAGGCTTATGCCGAATCGGATAAGTGGCGGTTGGTGCTTAAATAAAAATGTCATTGCAGGGGTTAACCCGCAATGACAAAAGTTGTTGCTATTCTTAATTCTGCTTATGCCTTCACTTCAAAGCCGGCTTTCTTAAAATCTTCCCAAAATGCAGGGTATGATTTGTCGACCACGCGAGCTTCTTCAATCTCTACCTCGGGTATAAGCAAGGCCAGTGGTGCAAAGGCCATCGCCATGCGGTGATCCTCGTAAGTGGCGATCGTGATTCGCTCAGGGATAAACCGCTCGCTGCAATCTACTTTGTATACCTGTCCTTTTTCAATCAGCTTTACGCCCATTTTTGCCAGTTCATTTTGCAGCGCTTTGATACGGTCTGTTTCTTTAATTTTTAAAGTTTCAAGTCCGGTAAACGTAGCTTCATGACCCAATGCTGCACACACTACAATGACGGTTTGCGCTAAATCCGGGCACGATTTCAAATCGAATATTTTGCGGATCACGGGCTTAACCTCTTTTTTCAGGTAAACGCCGCCATCGCGAAATTGCGAGGTGATGCCAAAATTGGCCATAATCTCGGTAATCACACTGTCGCCCTGCAAACTGTAGGAGGTAAGTCCCGGTAAAAACAGCTCAGCTTCATCAGCCAAAGCTGCCACGGCGTACCAGTAAGATGCTGCACTCCAATCAGGTTCCACCCATATACTGGTTTCCCGAAACTCTTGCGGCGCAATACTGATAGTATTGTCCGTCCAGGTGTGTTGTATACCGGCCTGCTGTAGCATGCTCAAGGTCATCTCTACATAAGGTCTCGAAGTGAGATCACCTTCAATTTGCAAGTTCAAGCCTTGCGGCAAACGTGCGGCTATCAACAATAGTGCAGTTATGTATTGGCTGCTGATATCGCCCTTAATGTTGATGGTATCAGTAGCTTGTTCAAAGCCGCCTTTGATAAGTAGAGGCGGGTATCCGTCGTTTTCTACGTAGCCAATGTTGGCGCCAAGCTGGCGCAGTGCATCAACCAGGGTGCCTATGGGCCGCTGTTTCATGCGTTCGGTACCTGTTAGTATTACTTCGCCTGGCTGTAACGTAAAATACGCTGTCAGGAAACGCATGGCCGTACCTGCAGGGCCGATATTTACTTCCCGGTCAGTGTTTGACGTCACCATAAAAGGTGAATTGGTTATGGCAGACAGTGTGCTGGCATTTTGCACCTCATCAACAGATGAATGGCGCAAAATACCAGCTAATGTTACCGCATCAGCCGCATCGGACACATTCTGTACCTGCACCTTACCTTGGCTCAGGGCCTCGATAACCAACGCCCGGTTGCACTCGCTTTTTGAGCCGGTTAGCTGTATGGTGGCGTTAACAGTTTTACCGGCTCTGCTTATTATTAAATTATCGGACATGAGCAATTAAGCGTGAGTCAGTTTTTCCTGTACTGGCGCGCCACCTTGCCCTTGGTTCATAATCTCGGTTTGTTTACGGATAGATTCGCTGTGAATAAGCTCTAAAAGTTTTTCGGTAAACTCCGGACTCAAATTCAAAGCCTTTGCATAATCGGTACGTTTTTGCAAAATCTCGTCCCAACGGTTTACCTGTAAAATGGTGATGCCATTGTCTTTTTTGTAGTTGCCAATCTGCTCAACAATCTTCATGCGCTCTGCCATCTTTTGGATAACCAGGTCATCAATTTTGTCAATATTGCTGCGCAGGTCGGCCAGTTTATCTTTTACCTCATTGTTTACAACTTCCGGTTTGCGCAGGGTTAAGCGGTCAATCAAATCGCTTAATGCGGCAGGGGTTAGTTGTTGTTTGGCATCTGTCCAAGCAACTGACGGATCGATGTGCGATTCGATCATTAAGCCTTGCATATCCAAATCCATCGCTTTTTGCGATACGTAAGGAATTAGTTCGCGGTTACCCGAAATGTGGCTTGGGTCGCAAATAATCGGTAATTCAGGCGCATGAGTTTTCAGGTTAATGGCCAGATCCCACATTGGTTCATTACGGAATGCCGTTTTTTCGAATGAAGAGAAACCACGATGAATAGCTGCCAGTTTGGTGATACCGGCACGGTTAATGCGCTCTAAAGCACCAATCCATAATGATAAATCAGGGTTAACCGGGTTTTTTACCATCACCGGAATATCAACACCTTGCAAAGCATCGGCAATTTCCTGTACGGTAAAAGGGTTAACGGTTGAGCGGGCACCAACCCAAAAAATATCAACACCAGCTTTCAAAGCTTCCTCTACGTGTTTGCCGGTAGCAACCTCAACTGCGGTTGGTAAGCCTGTTTCGGCTTTAGCGCGTTTTAACCATTCAAGGCCAATGCTGCCAATACCTTCAAACTCACCCGGACGGGTACGCGGTTTCCAGATACCTGCACGCAGGGCGGTTACGCGGCCGGTATTAGCCAGCAGGTGTGCGGTAGCTACCAGTTGTTCTTCAGTTTCGGCACTGCAAGGGCCGGCAATTAATAAGGGCTCTTTTTTAGCGGTAATCCAAGAGCTCAGCGGTTGTATTTTAAGATCCAGTTTCATAGCGTTTTTAGTTAGTTTGGATGGTGTTAAACATCCCGTTAATATTTATTTTTTGTTAGTTAGTTGCTGTTTGGTGATTGTTGTGATTGATTCAATGCTTACTAATCAATCTTCAATATTGCGTTGATATTCGCCCAAAATGTTGAAGTTTTGCGTATAGTTGAGTATCTGGCGAATGGCTTTGTCATATTGCTCTGCTTTATTCCATTCTATGTCAACATAAAAGTTATACTCGTTGCGCTTGCCCAGTACCGGCATTGACTGTATTTTACTCATATTCACTTCCTGTTCAGCCAATATGTTGAGCACTTTAGCCAACGAGCCTACCTCGTTAGTAACCTGGAAGCAAAGCGAGGCTTTGTTGCTTTGCTGATTTTTAGCGTTTTCATGATGAGTGAAGATCAGAAAACGGGTAAAATTCTTTTTGTTCGATTCGATGCGGCGTTCCATAACATCTAATTCATATAGCTTGGCAGCCAGTGAGTTGGCTATGGCCGCGGTATCGGTCAATTGCTCTTCGCGGATACGTTTGGCACAGGCGGCGGTATCGTTGCTTTCAACCACTTTAAGCTGTGGATACTCATCAATAAAATCCACACACTGGCGCAATGCGATAGGGTGGGAGATAACATATTTAATATCCTCAAACTTTACGCCCGGCAGGGTTAAGAAATGAAGCTGAATGGGCAGGTATACCTCGCCTACAATCGGGAAGTTGTAGCTCATGAGCAGCGAGTAATTAGGCAGGATGCTACCGGCAATACTATTTTCGATAGCCATTACCACATAATCAGCCTGCTTGTTTTTCAAGGCCTCAAAAGTTTGCTTAAATGAGTTGCACTCAACGGTTTCTATATCTGTACCGAAATACTTAAAGGCGGCCTCTTCATGAAAAGAGGCGCGTATGCCCTGTATGGCAACTCTTGGCTTTTTGTTTTCCATAACCCTGTTAAAGAAAAAAGTCCCGGCTGTTGGGCCGGGACTTTTTGTTGTTTATATGTCTTGTTTAAGCATATCAGTCCCGGCTCTTACTGTTAAAGTAAAAGTAGTAAAAACCAAAACCAAAAGTGCTGTTATGTTTCATTGTTTATCTTCGGTGGTAAATCTACGAGTTAAAATTAATTTGTCAAGAGGAAAAATGAAAAATTGTTATTTTGTTAAAATTTCTTAAACAGATTATCACGATAATGAAATAACATTCCCGGAAATTTTTGTACAAACACTTGCTGTGCTATTACTTGGCCCGATATTCGTATCTCAGTACTATCGTTGAAAATGATTTGGTAGAATATTAAGTCTGAATTTTTGGTGTTACTTGCTGACGAGAATACGTCAATCTGTTTAATATCAGTCTTATTGTACGTTTTTGATACGCCGTTCTTACTATAAGTAAACTCATTAATTCCCCTGGATAATTTCAAACCTACATTTTTTGATTTTTGGTAATGGGAAAGGTAAAGACTATGGAACTTAAAGAGACCATAACCTGCTAATAAAAGTAAAGTACCAGCCGGGAAAAATATAATCGTAGCAATCGTCAATGAGCATAATATGCAAGCTGTAAGTAGTAAAAGTAATATATACTTGGCTATTATTTGACCGGTATTAAGGCTGTATAAAAAGTTTTTATTCTTAAAGTGGCTTTCACTGCCAATACTAATCAAGTGTTTCTCGAACGAGGGTTCGAGGTTAGCATCACTAAAAAACTTTGTTACTATGTCGTACACTTCCTGTTGGGAAGCAGTGTGGTATTCATACAAGCTATTATGCCTGTTAAACAGATATAAACAAAATTTTTGGTTGAAGTAAAGTCCAATTTTCAAGTATTCACCACGGCCACGATCAATGGTTACCGATGGCCCGGTCGGTTCGATATCCGTAAAATGCCTCTGCGTATCCCAAGGGTATTGCTTAATCAGCTCGTGTGTCTCCTCAAGTGTACGGTACTGTTCACTGATAAATTCTCCGCGTTCAAAGTTTTTGTATTGCAGTTTGGTTATCAGTTTCTTCATCGCAACATGGTGCTTTTAGTATGGCCTTCTATGCTAAAGGGAGCATAGAAGGCCTAAGCGCATTATAACTTACTGTAATAGCTTAAACTATCGCACAACTCTTCTTCGGTGCAAATGTGGTCAATGCTGCATTCGCCTATTTTGTGAAGCAGGGTACAGTTAATGTCGCTGCCATTATTTTTCTTGTCGGCCTTCATAAGGCTGTGCAGTACGGTGTGGCACGAGTCGTCCAGGTGGTATTTAGGGTAAAGATTATTTAATACGGTAGCAATCTCATCCAATTCTTCGGCACTCAAGCCCGATTTTTTGTGTGATAACCAAGCCTCGCAAATCATACCTATGGCCACGGCCTCGCCGTGTGTCAAATGGTTTTCATCATTTTGAAGGGAGTAGGTTTCTACGGCATGTCCAATAGTGTGGCCAAAGTTCAGGCATTTGCGGTAGCCTTTCTCAAACGGATCGGCCAGCACCACTTTATTTTTAATGGCTACCGAACGGTAAATCAGTTCGGCTGAAGGCAAAGTTAAATGGCTTCCCTGAGCTTTTAAAGCATTCCAGTACTCAGCATCTGCAATAAGGCCATGTTTCAGCATTTCTGCATAGCCTGAGAGTATCTGCCTTTCAGGAAGTGTAGTTAAAAATCCGTGCTCAATAAATACCGCTTTCGGTGAGGTAAAGGTACCTATGATATTTTTCAGGTTATCAAAATCGATACCTGTTTTACCACCTACAGACGCATCTACTTGTGATAACAGGGTAGTGGGTACCTGTACAAAATCAATACCGCGTTTAAAGGTAGAGGCAGCAAAGCCGCCCATATCGCCAATAACGCCGCCACCAAGGTTAATAAGTAAACTGTGGCGGTCGGCCGAAAAGTCGATCAGCATCTTCCAGATGCCGCAGCAAAAATCAATATTTTTGCTTTCTTCACCGGCGTTTACTTCAATGATGTCGTATTTGCCGTCTAAATGCTGTAACCGGCTTTGCAGCAGCGGCAAGCAATGCTCGCTGGTATGCTCATCCGTTAATATAAAGAAACGCGAATATTTACCCTGCTCAATGAAGTTAACTAATTCGGTAAGCGTGTCGTTAAAGTATACAGGGTAATCGATGCAATGTAAAGTATCCATATTCATATCACCACAATCTTCTGGTTGTTAAACTCTACTACATCACCTTTTTTTACTTTAAGGCGTTTGCGGTAGTCAACCTGGCCGTTATACTTCACGTCGCCTTCAGATACAACGATCTGTGCCTCGCCTCCAGTTTGTACCAGGTTGGTAGCTTTAAGCAGCTGTATAAGCGGAATATATTCGCCTTCGAGTTTAAATTCAATCATGGTGCTGGCAAAAATAAACTATTGTATTAAAAATGGGGTATATAGATTGCATTTTCTAAATTTGCAGTATGTTATCCAACGAGAATTCTGCTCCTGCTCCCGAAAGGGGAGTACTATCATTTGAAAATACCGAAGTAGCATTTCGTCATGCATCCAACGCCGATTTGCAGCGTGCTTACTGGTTATTTAAAGCTATCAACAATAATTTTCTGGTAAAGATAGGTCCGGGTATGACCAACTTTGCCATGAATATAGGCCTGCCTATTAAAGGCATAATTAAAGCCACCATTTTTAAACAGTTTTGCGGTGGTGAAAGTATTGCCGAGTGCGATGCTACTATCAAAAACCTGGCGTCGGCCGGCGTAGGTACTATTCTGGACTATTCGGTAGAAGGCGAAGAAGACGAAAAAGTGTTTGATGATACCCGCGATGAAATCATCCGCACCATTGAGCGTGCCACCGGGGATGCTGCAGTGCCGATCACGGTGTTTAAAGTAACGGGCGTTGGCCGTTTCGGTCTGCTCGAAAAGCTGGATGCAGGCATGCCCTTAACCGCAGCTGAAGAGCAGGAGTGGCAGAAAGTACAAGCCCGTGTGCTTGATATTTGCCAGAAAGCCTACCAGGTAGGTGTACCGGTAATGATTGATGCGGAAGAAAGCTGGATACAGAAAACTTTGGATAAGCTGGCGCTGGATATGATGGAACGTTTTAATCAATACAAAGGTATTGTATATAACACGTACCAGATATACCGCCATGACAAGCTGGCCGATTTAAAGCAGGACTTTGAAGTAGCTACAGCTAAGGGCTTTATTTTAGGCGCTAAACTGGTACGCGGTGCCTACATGGAAAAAGAACGCAAGCGTGCGCAGGAAATGGGTTATCCGTCGCCAATACAACCCGATAAGCAATCGAGCGATCGAGATTATAACGAAGGTTTGCGCTTTTGCGTTCAGCATACTGAACGTATTGCGCTGGTGGCTGGTACACACAACGAAAATAGCTGCCAGCTATTAGCTGATTTATTGAACCAGCTGAATATACCACATAACCACCCCCATGTTTATTTTTCGCAGTTGTTGGGCATGAGCGATAACCTGAGCTTCAACCTGGCTAATGCTGGTTATAATGTGGTTAAGTATGTGCCTTATGGTCCGGTAAAAGCAGTGCTTCCGTACCTGTTCCGCAGGGCGCAAGAAAATACCGCAATAGCAGGGCAAATGAGCCGCGAGCTGAGCTTGATTTTAAAAGAAAAGAAGAGAAGGAAGATATAAAAGATGTTGTTTGATCCCCGGCTGTAAAGCCGGGGATTTTTTGTTTTATTACACGGGCTTTTCTAAACTATGATACTTTTTTTGCAAAGTATACTGAATATTCAACCCTTTAAACTTGGTGGTTTATTGTTTACTATGTTTGATGATTCTATTACCAATTATGAATACCAAACTTAAATTTTACTTTTCGTGGTTACTAATCGGAATTTCATCGGTTGGCGTTTGCCAGCATAGTAGAAAATCAGCGGATGGCAAGCTAACGGGAGCCGAACTTAAGCCGCTCGGCCGGTATGCATTAAATGACAAGAAAGAACTGGAACTTATCAGTTCGGCAGCGCATTTTGGGTTTAAGTTTACCGAAAAAAGCTGTACCGTAATGGCATCTGTACCTGCATCATATAGCCATGGTTATTTACAATATGAGCTGGATGGTGTTTACCAGAAACGTGTCAAGATAGACAATAAAGCCACGGTGCCAATAGTGATTGAAGGGGCTTCGGCAGAAAACCATAAGGTTTGGGTATATAAGGCCACCGAGGCACATACAGGCCCGATTTATATCGCAAGTATCAAAGGGCATAATTTAAAAGCTATACCAGTTAGTAAAGCACCGCTGATAGAATTTATAGGTAACAGCATTACCTGCGGAGCTGCGGCGGATGACTCCGAGATACCTTGCGGTCAGGGCGACTATCAGGACCATCACAATGCCTATATGGCTTACGGCCCACGGGTGGCCCGTTTGCTTGGTGCCAACTACGTGCTGAGCAGTGTAAGTGGCATTGGTGTTTACCGCACCTGGAACCTGGACGGGCCATCGATGCCGCAGGTATATGAAAAAACAGACTTTCAGAACAAAGGCACAAGGCTATGGGATTTCAAAACGTTTACCCCAAAAGTAGTTAGCATAGCCTTGGGGACTAATGACCTTAGCACGGGTGATGGAAAAAATCCTCGCAAGCCTTTTGATTCCACGATGTTTATTAATAGCTATGTGAAATTTATTCAGCAAATAAAAGCTAAATACCCTAATGCGCGCATTGCGTTGTTAAGCAGCCCTATGGTGAAAGGACATGATCGCACGTTACTGCAGGACTGCCTTATTTCCATTAAGCGTAGGGTAGAAGCGCAATATCCGTTAGCCCATCCGGTTGCTACCTTCTTTTTTGAGCCGATGGAACCACATGGCTGTGCTGGGCATCCCAGTGTTGAAGACCATGAGATACTTGCACAGCAGCTTAAACCATTTTTTAGAAAGTTACTTACAAAATAGTCAAGCCTGATTTGAGTTTAAGAAAGCCATGTTTGTGATTAAGGAACATAGCTTTTCTATTGATAAATTATTTTACAACAAGCCTTCACGTTCTACAAAGGTCTGAATAGTATCAGGTGTCTTCATCAAAAAAGTCTGTATACCTAAACTTTGGGCTGCCGCCAAATGTTGCGGACTGTCATCAATAAACAGTGTTTCTGAGGCATTTAGTTTATTTTCATTCAGCACTTGCTCAAATATGGCAATCTCTGGCTTGCGTTTGCCAGTTAAATGTGAGTAATAAAGCTTTTCAAACAGATGATCATTGTTATCAAAACCGAATTCGGATTTTAGATACTTCAGGATAAAATTATAATGGATATCGTTAATGTTGCTGAGTAAGAAAGTCCGGTATTTATGCTTGAGTTGCAATAACAGCTCATGCGTGCCTTCCGCAATACCTACCAGGATACTATTCCACGCATGGTCAATCTGGTCATCAGTAAGTGCAGGATTACCGGCTTTTTCGCGAATCTTGTCCCTGAATTCAGCAGAACTAATCTGCCCGCGGTCAAAAGCATCAAAAACCGGATCTTGCTGACGATGCCCGAAGAATTTCTCCACATTGCTGATGCCCAATTGTTTAAATGACTGCTGCACACGTTCAAAATCGATTTGGAAAATCACATTGCCATAATCGAAGATGATATTTTTAATATTTTGCATATTGTATTTGCCTATTTGCGGCAAATATCTAAATTTGCACACGGAAAGCAAATCCACAAACACAGAGCTGCGCCTATAGCTCAGTCGGTTAGAGTAGAAGACTCATAATCTTTTGGTCCCTGGTTCGAGCCCAGGTGGGCGCACAAATCAAGGTAGTAACAACTGCCAGAACCCCTTAAACCGCTGGTTTAAGGGGTTTTTTCATTAATTATCCCCTTTGTAGCCCTTTGTAAAACCGCCTTTCTCGTTACCTATCCGACTACCTGTTTTTTGTTTTTAACTTAGGTAACACAAACCGCTTCAAGCGGTTGAATGTCATTTAGTTACAGTAAAAAAAGTTGTTCAAGCCAGTTGTTTTTAATGGTGTTTGTGTTACCTGTGTGTTACCTCAAAAAATAGGATGAAGTATGAAACATTAAAACTCAAAAGTTAAATTTTATGCAAACATCACAGTCGTTCGGTATCCATTTTACCACCCGTCCGGATAAAGCCAAAGACGGAAAAGAACCTATCTACGCATGCGTTACTGTAAACCGTCAGCGTGCCTACATCGCCTTGAAACAAAATGTTGATCCCAAAAATTGGGACAGCGGCAAAGGGGCTGCAAAGGGGAATAAGGATGAAATTAAATCCATTAATAATTACCTGGAGGAAGTTCGCCTGGCCATCGGTAGCAGCTATAAGGAGTTACAGTTAAAAAGGAAAATGCTTTCCGCAAAGGCGGTTAAAGATCTATACCTCGGAGCAGAACAGGAAGTCTACACTATGAGCCACCTTTTTGCTTACCATAATGAATCATCTACCACTGATCTAAAGTGGAGCACCTTAAAGCATTATTATGTGACTCAGCGTTACCTAATAAAGTTTCTGAAGCAACAGTATAACGCCAGTGATATTTACCTGCATCAACTGGACTATAAATTTGTCAAAGATTTCGAAGTTTTCCTGCGTAATCATAAACCGAAAGATCACCAAAAGCCGCTTAATAATAATGGCGTAATGAAGCACATCATCCGCCTGAAGAAAATGGTAAATCTTGCGCTCAATTTACAGTGGATCAATAATGATCCCTTTGCTACTTACAAATTGAAGATTCAAAAGGTGAACCGCGAGCAACTATCGGAACTGGAACTCAAAGCTATTGAGGAAAAAAAGTTTGGTATTGAGCGTTTGGATATGGTTAGGGATATGTTTGTCTTTTGCTGCTATACAGGTCTTTCCTATGTTGATGTCAGCAACCTCGAACCAGAACATATAGTGACCGGCGCTGATGGTGACCGATGGATCAGGACATGCAGGGAAAAGACACTGATACCCGTAATAGTACCATTGCTGCCAAAAGCTTTAGCCATTTTAGATAAATACAAAGACAATGAGCGCGCTTTATATGACGGCCGAGTATTCCCCAGAATATCTAATCAAAAAGTAAATAGCTATCTTAAAGAGATAGCCGACCGGTGTGACATTATAAAGAATGTAACCTTTCATATAGCAAGGCATACTTTTGCAACTACTGTCACCTTATCTAACGGTGTACCTATCGAAACGGTAAGCAAGATTTTGGGGCATACCAAAATTACAACTACGCAAATCTACGCTAAGGTGGTCGAACGAAAGTTGAAAGAAGATATGAAAATGCTTCAAAGCAAATTATTACAATAATCAGAGATACAACAATTCCATCTGTCAATCAGTTCTAAAAAGGCTTTGGGTTTGCAAAGCCTTTTTATACAAGTAAAAGTATGTAGATAATAAATAGTTATCAATTGTTAGCCATTTTTATATTATAGTTGTGCTTCAACAGCAATTAACTCGACCGCTGCCGAACGAAGGATTAATTATTAGCAGCTTGGACGCTATAATAGCGGTTCTACTTGTCGCTGATAACCCTTTGGGCATGACATCTGATAACTTTTGAACAAACCCCATGAATATTCGCATCAAGCCATTTCTGCCCATCTTCGGATTTGAGTGAATTCCAAACAATATCTTGATAATCATTAGCCACTCTTATACGATATACGCAATCAGTTAATAGAATGGAGCCTTTATTTACACGACCTATTCGCCCAACACAACCTTTACCAACTCTTGCCATCAAAATATCTCCAGCATCGGCACTAATCTTTGAAGTTTTGTGCATAATAGTATTCTCAAATTCAAATATTGTAGGCTGCGGTTTTAAATTGGTTGTGTGTATAAGGGGGCGCTGCTTTAAACTGCTTTGATACAGCCTAATGCTTTTTGTGCCAAAATTTGCGACATTTGCATTCTTTAAACCATACGACTCATCACCATGGCAAAGACATTAGCAGAATTTAATCCCCGCCCGTACATGGAACTGGCCATTGAAGAAATGCGTAAATCTCAAAATGAACCCCGTGATGACGGTAAGGTTCCACCACAAGTGGGGGCAATTTTGGTCATGCCTAATGGTGATGTCCATCGCGCTTATCGTGGAGAACTTCGTGACGGCGACCATGCAGAATACACTTTGCTAGAACGAAAATTAGCACACATGAAGCTCGATGAGGGCATTTTATTTACGACGCTGGAACCATGTGTAAAACGAAGTAATCCAAAAGTAGCCTGTTGCAAACGCACTTCGAAGGCACGAATCAAAACTGTTTACGTTGGAATAGAAGACCCAGATCCTACAGTTGATGGCAAAGGTATCGAACATTTAATTGAGAGCGGCGCAACTGTAGTTATGTTTGACAGTGACCTTCAAAAACAGATCCGTGAAGCCAATAAAGAATTTCTTGATCAGGCTGTTGAACGCAAATCGGCGCCGGCGCCAGCTGAAAAAAGCCGCCCTATGGAGCAAAGTGCCAATAAGGGTTTCGGTGATTTATCGGCGGAAGCGTTGCAGCGATTTATTATCGATGCCAGATTAAACTATCGAATTGAAGATCAGTCTTTTCAGCAATATCTGATAGATTTAGGCGCATTAGTTAAAGACTCTGGTACAGATGAGCCGCGTGCGACCATGGCAGGTATCTTGCTTTTTGGTTTCGAACCGCGCTTATTATATAAGCAAGCTTCCCTACACGCTCATATCAAATACCCAGATGGCCGAGTAGAACAAACCGACTTCGATGGCCCATTAGTTTTGATCCCCGAGCAAATAGAAGCCTGGTTGAAAAAAGTGTTACCGGTTTATAAAGACACCAGCAGCTTTAAGCGTGCCGATATTATGGATTTTCCGATTGAGGTATTGCGTGAAGCGGTGATCAATGCTATCGTGCATCGTGATTATAATATAGAAGGTGCTAAAGCTTATTTGGAAATTGATTCTGAAAAAATTGTAGTGAAAAGCCCTGGTGGCCCTCTGCCGGTGATTACGTTGGATCAACTCAATACATTTAGCGCACCATCTATTTCCCGAAACCCAATTATTACTTATGTTTTTGGTAAAATGGATTATGTCGAAGAAAAAGGTTTTGGTATGCAGTCGCTGAAATCTTTAAACAGCACCTACGATCTTCCGTTACCAGAATATACTTACAATGATCCTTTTTTGACGTTAACCTTCCCACGTAATATGGAGGCTGTTAAATCGGTTTCTGCAGCGCCGGGTATTAAGTCATTAACTGAGGAAGAAATTAAGGGCTATGAATTTATAAAAGCTTCGGGTAGTGTGAGCCGTTCAGATTACGAAAAAGAATTTGGACTTCTGCGCAAGTCGGCTGAACGACAAATAAAACGATTAGTAGACTTGAGTCTTATCGTTAAAGAAGGTGGTAGTAAGAATACGGTTTACAAAGCAGTTCCGATTAAATCTGACGAACAAAAGTAAAAGTTCGCGAGTTTTGGCGCATTTCAATAAGAAACATTCGCGACAGCGTGTCGCGAATGAGCGCGCAAATCATTGAAAAAATACCATTCGCGACAAGATTCGCGACAGCTTGTCGCGAATGCGCGCGCAAATAATAAAAAAAATGCTATTCGCGACAACGCGCATCGGTTTTTGTCGCGAATGCGCATCGCGCGCGCAAAAAAATCGGCATTCGCGACAGGATTCGCGACAACGTGTCGCGAACCGAGTGTTCAAGTAATTGCGCTGTTCATGTTTCATGAACAATTACTTTTATTTGAACACCGCGCGGCGCAGATTAAGCGGCATGGCCATCGGCCCCCAGCGCAAAAGGTCCATCAATTGTTGCCGGTCTTCCAGTTCGCCGCGCCGGATCATACGTTTGGTGGGTTTGCCTTTATAACCGCTGTTGAGTCTTTTGCTGTATTCGGCTTCCAGTTGCTTTTCCAGTTCCCAATAGCGATCATTATAGCGGTTCATTTTGGAACTGAGTTGGATAGGATAATAAATACGGTTCTGATAGGCGTCGCGGGCTTTCCAGCGGTGGCTGCTATAAGCGCGGTAAAGGATGCGGCAACGTTTGCCGCTTTCCGGGCAAACCATATAGAGCACGGCGCCCTTACCTAAGTTGCTGGCTTGTTCTACTAATTCAATACTGTAGTCATAATCATAATCCTGGCCACCAGTAGTCAGGCGATAGCGCAGGCGCAAATGCCCGCCTTCACCGGGCCGGTAGTCGCTGTCTATTCGTATCTCACCGGTTTTTTCTCCGCGGCTTTCCCAACTCAAGGAGCCATTGATCTGCTTGCCTTTTTGGATCAGCCCTTGCTTCAATAAATAAGTTAATTCGATGCGGTGACTGCCTTTGGTAGTCGCCGCGCCGGTACCGCTTCTGCCCATATGCAAAAATAACCTAAATCTTTAAGAAAAAGTACGTAAACGTTCTATAAGTAATTGAAGATCAACCGTCGTACCGGAAAATATTTCGGCTTGATATTTCTTTGCTAAACCCGTTTGTTCAAGTTCGAATTTTCGCTGTTTATCTGTAAATACCAAGTCAGCGGCAGGTAAGCCAGTCGCCAGGCGCATAATATCGATCTGGTCGTTGATCGTTTCTTTTTTATGCTCGATGGCCAGGTTGGCAGTTAGGCTGATGCGGATATCCAAGGGCGGTATCTGATCAAACCCGGTTTCCGTAACGATCTTTAAAAGCTCCACGGCTTCGGCCGTGTTCATTTTATGCTGCCAGAGCAAGAGTTGAAAAACCAGGTCCACCCAATCGATCACAGGTCCGCTTTCAAATTCAACGCCACGGCTGATGAGGTGGCCTACGGTCAATAATTCAGTCAATCGGTCTTTGAAAGGCAATACCTGCATCCAGCGACTGGCCAGATACATCGGTTCCATTACCGACCGGGGAAAGCGCTTTTCGGCGAGGATCGTCCGCAGGTCATTGGCGCCGGCAGCGGCTTCGGTCACTTTAGCATTCAGGTCTTGATGCTGCGCTTTGAAGCCCGCGAAAGCCCCATCGCGGCTGATCGTTGCTTGATGTTTCAATGGTATACAAAAGGTATCCTGGTTGATTGGCTGATGGCGCAATAGCGCGATCATGTAATTAGCAGTAATGGCTGCTTCCGGCAGGAAAGCCAGGCCCTGGCCGAGTTCATGCAGCTTACGATCTACTTTAGCCGCGCGTTCCTGGGTCTTATTTGCGGATTCTAAAAAGTGTTCGGTCGGCACCGGGCAAATAAGCTTACCTTCGGCAAACCGGGCTTCAATTAGCGTCGCTATTTCCGCCCATAATGCATTCGGTTGTTCGTCAAATAAATTACTGGCCGCGAACTGATCAATATACAAGCAAACTTTACCGGCACCGAAATAGCTTTTCATAAATTTAAAAATAACCTAAATTCTTAAGGAAATGTTAATCTTTATAGCCAAGCGATCTGGCATCAGTTAACTCAAATTTCTTAGCCATGGTCAAAGCAAAAGCATTAATGGCATCGGCCGGGGTATTAAACGCCTGCGAAAATGTGTTAAACCCGTCAGATTTATAAGGTTCCAAAGCGTGCAATGCCGCTTTGACATACCAGTGCGCCCTATCATCTAAACCGGACAGCCAAGCAAATGCCGCCGGGGGCGCACAATCAATCACCGCCTTAAATCTACCCGTAGCACTGACTAATATATTAGCCGGATATTGGCCTTCAGCCAACTGGGTGGTGAAATGCCTGCTGAGTATCGGTGCATCAGATGCGATGACCTTGGCAATGAATTGCGCGGCAGCATCCTGGCTATCGGTGTTTTTGTCGTCACAATTGGCCGTATCTATGCAGCATTGATCTTTATGATGATGGCAGGTATCGATGCGGTCAAATGTCGCTACGGGGATATCCGCTTCCAGCATAAATTCTACTGTAGTCTGACTATCCCAATAATGAGTTTTTGTCATTGCATCATAGCGCCAGGGGCCATTATCGACCGCCGGGTCATAAAGCTTTAATTCGGGATGTTCCAGATCTGTCAGCAAAAAGCGGTGCGCGACCGCATTGTAGTCGCGGGTTTCAACCCAATAGTAATATTGAACATTGCTTATTTTTTCAAAAGAAACTTCAAAGACAACATTGCCATAGCGGGAGCCATTATGCCAGCGATTGGGTGAAAGCCAATTCACGAGTGTGCGGCTGCTGTATAACCGGCTTTCGTCATCAAACACCAACCCGGCTTTGCATTTGCCATCTTGCAAGATGCGGATGGCGGTATGGATATGGGCAATATGTGAAAAAATGGTCAATGGGCGCAATTGCTCTTTCCAGTTGGCTTCAGTATAAACGGGGTGATAGGTTTGTTTCCAGCTCATTAAATTCATTCCGTAAAATTAGATGACTTCAATGTATTTTTGTCTAAACTTTATCGACATGTCTGAAATGCCTGCCACGCTCTATAAGTACCGGATATGGTCTGAGCCTTATCACCAAAAAATAATCACCGAGCAACAGGTGTTTTTAGCTTCGCCTGCTAATTTGAATGATCCGTTCGATGCATCCTTGCCTTTTCGCTATGACCCGGCAGAATTAACAGAAGACAACATCTTTTTGAAAATGATGGAAGTTGGTAAACGAGAATACCCGGATAAGACGGATACTGAATTGCATCAAATGGCCTTTCAACGTCAATCCTCGGGTGTGTTTGCCAGCGGCGATTATTGGAAAGAGGTACATGAAGAAACTAAGAAGAATTTACACACTACCTTCGGTATTTTGTCTTTAACCACGAAACGGGATAATTTATTAATGTGGGCACATTATGCGAATTGCCACAAAGGCTTTTGCATTGGGCTGGATACTGAAATGTTATATCAGGCTATTGGTGGTACGCTTGGGCCGGTGATTTACGATGATGTTTTCCCTTTTATTCCGCTTTTTGAAGGCGATGTCCCTGCGCTTATACGTCATATGAACACGAAGTCTAAGCATTGGGGCTATGAAGATGAGTATCGGTTAACGAAAGCCAATTCGGCCAATAAGGCCTGGACGATACCCAAAGAGGCAATCAAAGAAGTGATTATCGGTTGCAATATGCCGGTAGATCAGCAAGCCGCAATTTGCGATGCGGTTGAAAAGCATGCGCCGGGTGCGAAAATCTTAACCGCCCATACTAGCCTCGAAAGATTCGAATTGAACATTTATCCGTACACTAAAATATCTTATTGATCTTCGGAAAGTTCTAAGGTATCCCAATCAAAATAGCGGTAAGTAACCGGGATGTCGAAGCGGTCACGCAGGTAGGCCAGATAGGTTAAGGCATCGGGTTCGGGTTGGCGGTCACCGACGATGATGAGTTGTTTGGCTCTTTCCTTTCCGGGGTAGTAGGCGTATTCCATGACTTGCCCGAGTGCGTCGCGGATATTGCGTTTCGGACTGGCCGTTTTAATCTCAAAGTAATGCCAGTCGCCGTCATGGGTCAGCGCTTTAATGTCGACACGGCTGGTTTCGATATCTACTTTCCGCTATATATGTTACTACCCAACAAAGATTACTCTCCATTTCAAGTTCTATCAGCGATCAGACGTTCTCTTCGTCGTTTATCAATAGCGAAGAAATACCAGCACCTGAACTCATTGGTCGTATTCAAAACGACAAACAAAGGCTTTCATTTCTTTCACACTTTAGACGACTTCATCTTTCTTGAATTACCCCAATACCCAATCGCTTTGTTCTACTTCTTCAACGAGGAATTTGAAACAGTTAAAGCCGCACACGACAAAGCAATGTCAGTCATCAAAAAGGTGTATTAGTCTAAGTGATGATTTTCGGGGGTGCTGTCTCGATCATGGTGCTTAATTTTACAAAGTCGATCAGGCTCATTTGGTGTTCGAATTTAGATTGAAATACCTGGGCATCCGGTGAAAAATACGAACTAGTTACGACCATGCCAGCAGTTGCACGATCAGCATTCATGCGGCCGATCAGATCACTGACAACACTAACGCCAACAGGCCGGTCCGGTGCATAGCGTTTACATTCGGCATAGATCATAAAATTGCCAACTTCACGGTGATCGAGTATTATTAATTCTTTTCCGCCATCGCGGGTCTGTTGGGTGATCTGCACTTTGTAACCCCGTTCATCAAATAGTTCAGCAACCAATTCTTCAAACTGTCGCGGAGTTAGGTTGTAAACTTCTGTTGCTCTGCGCCCGATGTGGTCCAATATGCGTCGGTTAACAAACCTTAAATCTGTAATGATTTGTGGCGTTTCCTCAACTGTAAGTTTCGGACGCTCCAATTCTTCGATGATTTGCGGGTTACGATAGGCAAATTCATCCGGAGTAACCAGCATCATTAAATGGGATATGATCAAAGCTGGGTTACCTTGATGTTCACTCAGCATATCCCGTACGGTCATGATCAAGTCCGGATGTTTGTCGGACCGTTCCCCAAAAAAGTCGGCCAGTCGGCGAACGTCCGTTTCATTCAAACCACGCAGCCGTAGCCTGTGCGCGTTCGCTTCAAATACTTTTTCATTGATCTGCTTTCTCGCGGATAGAATCACTCGAAAACCCCATTTGCGACCTTCCTTAAGCAGCGTTGCGACTTTCTCCCGAATGGATTTTGAAAGGATCTGATCAAAATCATCAATAATGAGTAGCTCTGGAAAAGCATTGATGTTAGGTCTCCTTAATTGCGATAATAACCACGGCGACAATAATGATTCGTCTCCTTCGATTTCATAACCCCGCAACATCGTTATCGAGAGATAGCCCACCGGGTTTGTTTCCTTAAAAGCTTCCAATAAAGCCGTCTTGCCGATACCAGGATCGCCATAAACGATCACATGCCCGTAAAAGCGCTGCTGAGACAACTCATGAAGCTCCCGCGAACGGGAAATTTTGATCAGTTCTTTAAATTCTGTACTGTTAATAATGTCCGGCGCCATGATTACTGATTAATTATTCGTCCAGAAATTTATCGAATTGTGGTTGGTGAGTCATATAGACCAACCAGGAATCATTCTTTTGTTTATGAAGTAATACCGAGATTATTTTTTTCATGTGATGGTTTAATATTTTCTAAATTTAACAGATGAAGTTGAATACCTGGTATAAAATTTTTGAGCTTGAATTGGACGAGGTAAAAAAGGAATCGGGAAATTTTCCTTTGCAAAGCATTGTACCTTACGGGCCATCGCATCCAGACAAGCAGTCGGCAAAAGCCTGGCTTGCAGATAATATGAAACCTGACAAAAAATATGTGATTACTAAAATTTACGATGCAGCTATATGACCAGAACCGAAATATTACAATTATTGAAAAACGTCAAGATTGAAGACCTGTTGGAAACAGATGTGTGGCGTGAAAACGATCCGTTAATCATTTGTGGTTTCACCTTAGATAACGGCTACACTGTTTATCTGAAGCCTATTTCCGGTAGTGATTCAGTAGAGTTATCAGTTGGCTGGCCTGCCGGCGAAGCGGAGATGCGCTCCTTTAAAGAAAAGCTTGATACGGCTGCCCCGGATTCTTATTTTGATTTTAGCGTGAGGCATCTATCACTGGAAACCGTTCGTCGCCTCACCGAAGAACATGCCCGGACCATCAAAGCTGGCGGTTGCAGCGCTAATGAGATTTGGAATGGAACCATCAGGGTTCGCTTCGATCCGACAAATCTATAATTATCGGATGCGTTGGATTACTGCGACACACTTAGAACGATGGGCCGATACCAGGACCGCTGAAGGTGATTTGCCTTTATTGATCCGTAAATTAATCGTTGCCTCGGTCAAACAATGGCCCGACCTTTATATAGCGGCGGGTGACAGTATTTTTAAACCGGGCTGGGATGGAGTATGCCATTCAACTGAAAAAAATCGTTTGCTCCCTGCTGGCGTATCGCGCTGGGAATGGGGCAGAAATAGTGATTACAAAAAGAAATTTAAAAAAGACTTTACCAAACGGACGTTAGAAACGCCTCGGGAAAAGCAGTTAAATGAGATTTTTGTATTTGTGACACCTCGTCGATGGTCAGGGGATCGTGAAAGCATTATTAAGGAATGTCAGTCATCATCTCATTGGAAAGGCATCTTGATCTATGATGCGGATGACCTGGAAATGTGGCTTGAACATTCTCCGGCTGTAGCGCGATGGCTATGCCTCGAATTACAGATAATGACCGAACAAGTCATCGGGGCGGAAGAATTTTGGAAAAGTTATACGCGACATGCAGAATACGTGTTCACACCCGAATTTGTCTTGGGTGGAAGAACCGGAAACGCGGAACGTTTGGCTGGTTTTTTGACCGATGATTTCGATGCGCTGGAATTAAAAGCTGCATCGAAGGAAGAGGGTGCAGCATTCGTTTTGGCTGCCCTGCTTTCGGCAAACGCTGACAAAGAAATACTTGTATACAGTAAATGCGTGATCGTTAGTGAGCCTTCGGTACTGAAGCAACTTAATGATTTACAGGAAGGCTTAGTCATCATTTATATGCCGGTAAATGATGAAACCATTACAATGCTCGGCGATATTGCTAATCACATTATATCCATCGTCAGTAACCGGGCGAAAGTCAGGTCACGTGATATCATTTTGCAAATTCCAGATAGTGGCTATTTTTCACAAGGATTGATCGCCATTGGCGTCCCACATCCGGAAGCTTATAATTTGTCAAAAATCTGCGGCCGAAGTTATGATGTGCTCCGTCGGTTGCTATCCGATCAGGCCGGCAGGGTAATTTGGCCGGCCGGCTTCGACGAGAATGAGCTAATTCCTTTATTTTTTGTCCAGAAATTTGATGACGAGAAAAAAGGTGACCATGATGCGATTACTGCGCTTTCAGGAAATGATTATTCCGCTTACAAATCCAAATTAAAAAATGGACCTTGATTACCGGTTCTCCAGTAACTCAAATCGCTAATAAATGGGAAGCGGTATCACCTTATGACCTTTTGTATATTGTCGGTAAATATATCACAGAAGAAGATTTGCGACTGTTTGAATCTTTGTTCCTGACCGTCATGTCAGCTCATGACCCGACCTTAGATCTAGAGCCACATTTACGAGTAGCCGCCAGTTTGTATAAAAAAGAAGATCAGTATTCGAAATGGCTCAAGACCGGAATATCGCAAACACTAGCGCTGCTCAGCATTTTTGGCGAGGACAGTGGCATTAACACTTCTATCGACCTTCATGCCTGGATCAATCAAATCGTACGAAAATTACTGAATGCTCAAGAATTGCGCTTCTGGCAGACCATAGAAAGTAAAATTGATATTCTTGCCGAAGCGGCTCCGCAGGCCTTTCTTGGCAAGATGGAGGATTTGGTGCAAAAACACCCCGAATTGATCGCCGAACTTTTTAATGACCAGGAGTCGGGGTTATGGAGCCATCCTTATCATACACATATTTTGTGGGCCTTGGAAGTATTAGCATGGGATGCATCATTACTGCCCCGGGTGACTTTTTTACTTGCAAAAATAATACGTTTGGACAAAGGTACTGCCTATGCCAATCGCCCCGCCCATACGCTCAGTAGTATTTTCCGTTGGTGGTACCCGCAAACCTTTGCCACTTACCAAGATCGTAAGGAATTGCTCAACACTTTGGCTAAACGTTTTCCCGACGTGGCGTTGTCTTTAATCATCAGCCTCACACCTCAATTAAGCGAAGTAGCCATGGATACCCATAAACCTGTTTGGCGTATGCGAGAGCGCTATCAAATCAAGGTATCTCAGGCAGAATATATAGAGGGCTTAACTTTCAATTGCGATAAGCTACTGGAGTTGGCTGGCAGCGACCCGCAAAAATGGGTTCGGGTCATAGAACTGGCTGACGATCATCAAGGCTTTTTGCGGGACAAAATCATTGAAAAGATCCTTACTATTGACTTCGACACCGCCAAAAGTGATAATTTACGAGAAAGATTATACACGCTCATGCGTTCTCACGCCGCTGCTACAAAAAAAGATAGTAGCTGGCGTTTGAGTAGCGAACACCAAGCAGCACTAAAGCAAGTTTATGACAAAATAAATCGGTCCGCCGCTGATCGATACATCAGTTATTTCAATGCCGAGTATATTGAAAGCAGGTCTACTGGCGATGATTGGGAAAAGCAGCAAAAATTAACAGCAAAAAAAAGGACTGAAGCAATAGGATTGATCATTAAAGATGGTGGGCTGGAAAGCGTATATGAGATGATTCCTAAGGTGAAATATCCGTTTTGGCTGGGTCGTGCCTTATCAAAAGTCCATAAGAAATTGAACACTGACGTTATACTAAAAATTGAGGATGGAGAGAACTTTCAAAGAGCGGTCATCGGCTATATATCTGGCTTTGCCGAAGAACATGGCACTACTTGGATTGAAAAACAGGTTAAACATTTCACTGGTAAATTAGCTGATCAGCATTTAATTGCTTTTTATTTGGCGACAGAAGCCTGTCCTGTGATTTGGGAATCCGTTAAAAAACAAAATACGGCACTATATGATCTTTATTGGCAGGTCATTTTTACCGGCTTCTATCATCCTTGGTTTTCGGCAGAGAACAACGATGCGGTCATTCAGCACTTGAATAGTTATAAACGATATTCGACAAGTTTGAATTGCATTTATGATGAGAAACGGCTCAAACCGGAAACCGTTGCAGCCACATTAATTGGTTATGTGGCCGATAATACAGAAACCGATAAGCCCCTAAGATCACAAGAATATCAAATTCGTAAGCTATACAAATACCTCCTGGCTGCAGATTATGATCCAGATCAAATGCATTTAATGGAATGGTATTATTTCAAATTGCTTAAAAAAGACGGCCATGAGAAAAGTTTGATAACTTATCTCTATGATAACTTAAACAAACATCCGGACTTTTTCGCGCGTTTGGTGCAATTTCTTTACATACCAGAAGAGGGTACGCCTGAAGAAGAAATAAAAGGGATGTCGGCTGAAAATGTACAAGGCCGCGCTCAAAATGCCGATGCGGTGCTGAATGGTTGGATTGAATTACCTGGTTTGACCAAAGACGGCACTGCAGATTTTGAAGTACTAAAGCAATACATTACTGATGCACTTGAGCAATGTTCCATTTTAAAAAGGAAAAAGCATGGTACGCGTGAAATCGGTAAGTTACTTGGTCGTGCTGAAGTGCCGGGCAGTGATTGGCCACATCCAGAAATTTGCGAGATTATCGAGTCTTATGATTATCCAGATTTGAACGAGGGTTTCTTTTCAGGATACTATAATCGTCATGCTGGCGAAGTAAGAATACGACCCGCTACTGCTTCTTATGACAGTGATTCCAGTGAGGTTGTTCATTTAAAAGCTTTGTCTCAAAACCTAGGCTCAAAATACCCGGTGACCGCTAGAATCATCAACGACATTGCCCTGTCGAAACAACACTGGATTGATTTTATGAATAAGCGCGACAGACAGGATGAGTTTTAGTGAAATCGCGAATCAGGCACTGGTCCAGGATTCCAGTAAAAGATCTGGCCATTTTCTTCGAATGAGATCGGTTGCTGTTCGGCGAGCGTCAGCGATTGGCCAGGGTCGAACATCATTTGGGTCATTTTCTCGTTAATGAGGGCGTTGATTTTTTGCTGGAGACTTTTGACGGATTCTGGGACATTTCCGACAAATTCGCCTTGAAAAATTGCATATTGGTCGAAGCCGTTGCCTTGCATGATTTGCGAAAAGACAAACGCAAATTCTATAGTTTTGGTTCGCCGGTTTAAGAGGTCAATCGTGAGCGTTTTGAATAACTCGTGAGGCAGGCTGAACATCCCGGTATTTAAAAAGATCATACCACCAGCCGTGATCGTTTCTGTTTTCCGATAGGTTTTAATTTGTGAGGACGCTTTTTTCAGGTGGTTGTGAATAGAGTTTTGAATAAGTCGATGATAGGCATTAGTCAGCTCACCATAATCAGCAAGCGGATCTAAATTGATACAATTTTTGGAAAGTGGTTTGAAAAGGGCTGCAATATTCGCTTGCCTGTCCTTATTTTTCAGCGATTCGTGCTGCAAATCCTTTAATTCCATAATTACACTGCCCATTCTGAAGTCTGGTGTTTCTATGTTGCATTCAGGAATCTTTTCCAGCAATGTGTTAAAGTCAGCCTCGGAAAAGCGTGGCATCATGGCTGGCATCCTATTACCTGAAGGATGTGCAAAATAAGTCAGCGAATAGCCTTCATGAACCGCTTTCTGATAAGCTGCCCAAAATTCTCCTCCTTCCTGGCGGCAAGCCTGTTCGATCAGAATATCCAGATGCATATCAGAGCAGATCGGATAGCATTCCGCAACCGATATTTCATAGACATAGCTGACCGAAAAATCTTCGCGCCGTACCAACATGAAGCAATTAGCGTATTGATTGGTGGTTTTATTAAAACCCTGATAAATGATTCTAACGACCTGCATTATTTAAACCATAATAAACTGATCACATAGCCGAAGCCATCTGAATAAAAACATTGTTCATTCATTTCTCGATTGGCACGGTAATCACCCGTAAAAGGATAGAACCAATCATCGGGTTTAACAGTTTCGATACTTTCAAAGCGGCTATTGGCTTTGGTGAAATATTCCCCAGCCACAGTAGTTGGCGGCAAATTACCATGCACTTTAAAACGAAAAGGCCATTGCGGGAAGTGTTCATTGCGCTCATACCATTTCACCCGGTTGTTTTCTGAAACGACGATCATCAATTCATGCGGACAAACTTCACAATAACGAATAGCCGCGGCCAGCAAACTAACCTGGAAACTCGCCGCTGTGGATTTGATCTTATCCAGACTGAACTTCCGGACACCATCAAAATAATAGATTTTTGAGAAAGGCATGAGCAGGCAGCCCGCAAAATAATCGGCCTCCAGTTCGATCAGATCATTTTTATCCGCTTCAGCAAATGAGGTATGGGGTTCCAATACACCGGTCTGTAATCCTATCCGATGTTCATTAATATAATAATGGCCAAGCTCATGGCTCAGGCTATAGCGTCCCCGATTCGTATCCCAATCATTTCGTCGGTCAACATTCAGGTGAATATGAAACTGATCTTCATCATACACCAGCATGCCATCAAAGCAATCCTCATAATGGTCGACATATACATTTAGCGCTTCATATTCGGTGATTTCCTTTAGCAGCGTCACATTGCCTTTTGAAAACATTCCCGATACAAAATCCGCCAATTTATTCAGCTCCTTTTTCCGGACCGCTGTTAGCGCCACTGTTCCGCTCATCCTGGTTCTTTTTGATCTTGTCTTGGATATGTTTAGGCAGGTTACTGCCTTTACGGGCGACCATTTTTAATGGTACAATGTCTTCCGGTTTAGCTTCCGGTTCAAAGCTAACAACCTTTGCGGTCAGCGTTTTTCCGAATATCCGATCACAATCCACCTCAAAGTTGCTCATAACAGATGCTTCATCCCCATAGAGCTTTTCAAAACGAGCAAGTTCCAACTCATTCGTCGGGAACAGAAAACCGGTCGAGGCCAGCCACTCCGACATCAATTCCATGGTCATATGTGTTTTATTTTGAGGCATATATTTCTAAATATTCTTGAATTTTATCGTAAGCTTCCTTTTTGTAGAATTGAATCGTGGCTTGGGTTAAACCCAATTCCGTTCGGAGCTTTTCGGTCAAATGCCGTGGTAATTTAAAGCCCTTCTCCTGATAACGCTGATAGGTCAGATAAATGATTTTATGTTTCGGACCCAGTCGGTCCAGCGCTTTTTTGATCAGCTCATAGCGCGCCGTCACTTCTTTTCGCTGTTCTGCTTTAACCGGCAGATCTTCTACAGGAATTAATTCATAGATAATACCTTCATCACCGCTATACGGCGAAAATTGATCCTGCTCTTTGGCCAGGTTAAGTAACAGCCGTTGCGCGATACCATAAAGATATATCCGCACTCCCGTATCAAAATCTTTTGACCGGGACTTTGCAAAATCAAATCTGGGGTATTTAAGAAAACGTTCGAAAGTCCGATAAGCAAGATCATGGGCGATATCCTTCCCGAATCCCAGATTGGTACAAATAACTTCGCATTTTTTAGCCAAGTCTAACTGAAACCGAAAACAAAATGCACGGAAAGCGTCCTCGGCAGTCTCTTTTAACTCCGGGTCGTTATACCACCTGATATACTCAATCAGGTCGGCCGTCGATTCATGCTCCAATTCTTTCCAGCTCATAATAAGGCAGTCATAATGACATACCAAAAACCATTGGTAATGCTTTTGCTAGTCATTATGCAGGGCGGTTGATCCTGCGCAATAATATTTAAACATACAAAAAATATTCAGCTCATGACATTATTACAAGCTATTAATCAGTTCGTTGAAAATATCTGCGTGACTGACCGCCAAGAGGAAGGTATTAAAACCTCGTTAGATAATATGTATGGTTACCTCATGGATAAGGAAAGCGGTCTTTTTGTGGAACGCAACTTTACCAATGGCTCCTACGACCGCGACACCATCATTCGTCCACTGGACGATATTGATATTTTTAGCGTGCTCAAACGCGCTGATTGGGAGGATGAATATCAACAATTACCAAAGCCGCAGGCCGTACTAAGCAAATTCAAAAAATACCTCGATGGTATTAGCATTTACGAGAGCAAAGTGAAACAGGACAGGCCCTGTGTGACCATCAGGTTATCCGATAAGAACTTTGATATCATGCCCAGCTTTGAGCAATTGGGTGGTGGTTATCTAATACCCAATTTTGACCTGAGTGGCTGGACCTATACGTATCCCGAGCAATTGTATGATAATCTCGAAGCCGTGCATAAACAGCGCAATTACAAAGTCAAGCAAATCATTAAAGCTGTTAAACACTGGAACCGTGGGCTGGATAAACTCATTCCTTCTTACCATATCGAAGAAGTGGCCATCAATATTTTTATATTGAACGACTTTAAAAACTACCGTGAAGGCATTGAGCTTTGGTTCAAAAATGCAGAATACTACCTGCTATCAACCAAATTGAAATCTAATAATGATTACCTCAGCGCTATTGACCACATCAAAGCCGTAATAAAAAAATTAGACGAAGCTTCGGCAAAATGTGCAGATAACAAAGAGACCGACGCTTTACTACTGTGGAAAGACATTTTTGGCAAGGAGTTTCCGACCATAGACCCAGAGGAAGCAAAAAACTTTGCTCGCTCAATTAGCGAGGGTACACTTAAAGTTGCTGGCTCGGGTGCGTTATCAACAACTGCCGGTTTTGCCATCGGCGCATCAAAAGGATACCATGGCGGCCTATCAGAAGATTAAACCCTACAATCCGGCCATTCAGGTTCAGGCCATGCGTGCCAGGTATCCCCAGTTTACCGCAAAGAAAAATAAAGAGGGCGACATTGTATTCACCGGTCAGTTACAGGTCAAACCTGAACTGCCGGTGTATACCGTACAAGTGGTTTACCGCGGCGATAACCGGCCGCGAATATTTATCCTTGACCCTTTACCGGTCGAAGGCGCACCGCATATTTTTCCAGGTAGCGGCTCGTTATGTTTATACCACAGCGACAATTTTAAATGGACCGAAAGTAAACTTATTGCCCATGATATCATGGGCTGGACGGCCGGCTGGATCTATTTTTATGAATACTGGCTGCAAAACGGCCACGTCTGGATCGGCCCGGAAGTACCCCACGGTCCAATGCTGCAATAATTACTTAACTTTAAGCCTCGCAATGAAAAATGATATTCTAACCCGGCAAAACAAACCAGACGCCTTACAACGCCTGGCCGCGCAGCGCGAACTATACAGCGCAGCTAAAGGCATTTTTGCCTGGCAGGCATTACTGACAGTTATATTGCCGGTCGTTTTAGCCTGTTTTGCTATTGCCTTTGAAAGCTGGGCACCTTATATCGCCTGGTACGGTTTTATTATTTTTGCCATAGACTTGCTGGCGATCGATCCACAAATCAAAAAACTAAAGACAAAAGCCGCTAAAATCCAGGAAATGTTTGATTGCGGCGTACTGCAATTAAGTTACTCTGAATTAAAAACTGTAAGTGAGATCACTGTGGAAACCGTGCTTCGGTACTACAAAGCACATGAAAAAATTGCCACTAATATTGAAAAAATAAAAGACTGGTATCCCTCGGCCATAAGCGAAGTCGGCCTGCCTATCGCCCGCATCATCTGCCAGCGTTCCAGCTGCTGGTGGGATAAAAAGCTCCGCGAGGAATACTGCCAGCGCATAAAATATATCATCATGGGCATCTTTGTGCTCATTTTATCAGGCTGCTTCTTTGCCAAAACTGAAACTGTTCACCTCATATTAATTCTTAGCGCCTTAGTACCCTTTTTCCAGTTCGCCATTAAACAGTACAACGATAACATTGACATGAACTGCCGCCTGCAGCAGCTATCTAATTATATCGAACAGGTCTGGCGCGACATCCTTAACGGCACCGTGGCCGACCCTGAACTTAAAAGCGAATCCCGTCGTATCCAGGACGGCATCTACGATAACCGCACATTATCACCACTGATTTTTGATTTCTTTTACAAAAAATCCCGCACCGACAACGAACTCACGATGAACGAAGCTGCACAAAAATTAGTTGACGAATACAACGAAGCGATTGCTAACAGAAATCAATAAGCAGGAAAATCACCATTAAAGAACTTTTGCCAATAAGCAATAGCAACATCCGGCCTGGACGTCCTATATTGGCAAGCATGAATGGCGCGGCTAAAACCGGTCGTTAATTTTGAATAAGCGCTTTGCCACTTCGGATCTGTTTTACATGGCCACACATATCCTGAAAATCCCATTGGATCCTGTAACCTCGGCAGTTCTTGCTCACAAAGCAATTTAAATATGTTGCGTATATCAATATCATAAACAATCGCCGATCTTTTCTCCGCATACTTTGTCACCCTCAACTCCAAATAAAAAGAAGTAATCGGTACATTGTTATAAAACTTCCAGGCTTTAACTAACCTGATTAGTGGCTTTAATTTACCCCCTAAGCGCTTATTCTGCTTTTCTACATAAGCATTGTGGGCAGACGGGCAAGACACCATCCAGCCACCCTCATAATCCGGTATAAAATAACTTCTCCTCTTTACATCCCGCGTAGACACTAATCGATCATAACAAGCCGGTGTAATTTCCAAAATTTCAGATGCATGCCTTCCAAAAGAAATCCTCACCCCCGATGTCCGGACTTCAATCACCGTTTGTGTAAAAGTGCGCTGCAGCGTCTCCTTCATATAACGCAAAGTAGTCGCTGAATTATCATAAAAAGCTTCTTCAGGGCAAATAGCAAAATAATCCGTATCACTAAAATGTCTTACACCCGTACCATTACCAAACGAACCTGTTTCAAAAAGCTTTGTTCGTGCCCAATTATTCTCCAGACACTTCGTAACTGAACCACGATGCGAAATTCCCTTTAAATGCTCACCGCTTGTCGGATGCAAGGTCGAAAGAAACAGCTGAAACGCCTGGGCTACGGTTTTAGGCATCGTGATTGTTTAGTCATGCAATTTAATGTCTTTTTATTAAAAGTTAACTATCCATATCCGCACCCACATACCACCCGCCGCGGACTTTTTCGCGGCCGAACCATTCAAAGTATTGTTCGGTGACCTGGTCTTCTTCGGCCATGGTGACGTCGTAGTACACATCCACCAGTTTTACAGGCGGGTGTAGTTTGGTCCAATACGCGCCTTTGCCGTTAAAATGCAGGTTGAGGCGGTTGGGCAGGTCGAGGGTGTATCCGATGTAATAGCAATCATCTGCCAGTTCTAAGACATACACAATGCCTTTTTCGACGTGGCGCAGCCGACCGGCGAGTTTTTGATAGGCTTCGAAATAGGTCCAGCTTTCCAGTTTCATGGTCAGGCTGAACGTATCGCCGCATTCTCCGCAGACGCTGCATTTATAGGTGCCTTTTTCGGGATTTAATGTCATTGTAGGTTTCGGGCCTTTGTGAAAAGGGCATCTGCATAGACTATCTTTCATTACTAAATGTTTGCGGGCGATATCCTTACCTCGCACTTTCATTTTACAATCTGGTACCCAGCTGTAAGGTCTATAATTCCTCATTGAAAGGGCAAAAAGTACTTAATCTCACAGAGCATATTCATCCTTACTTAGGAGGTTATCATGACCTAATCCGTTTCAGGACCGGAATCGATTTGAGGGATTTCTTAAAAGATTTCAACATGGACATACCGGTAGACATGAAAGTCGTCGGTAAACCCTCGCAACAACTTACTCGCGCCGAAGAAACGATGAAGGTTTTCAAAGTGGCCCAAAATTATCAAATAGATTCGGAGACCGCGCGGGAGATTTTCAAAAAAATGACCAACAACTCAAAAAAGTATCTTCGAAGGGCAAAAGTGGAATCTACTCATGGAAGTAAACTGTTTGACACTAAAGAGCAGCTTTACCGGCATTTTGTCGGAAATTATATGGACGTCGAAGATTTTCATCGCCGCCCGCTGGCTAAACTCCAACACGATATCGCTGAGGAAACAGGCTTATTAGATTTTATTAAAAATTAAAATAGTTATGATTTCGAGATTTGTTTCGAAGATAAGTGATCGCTGATATCTAAACTGTCAACGAATTTTTGGTGCTCATTTTATTTGAGTGCGATGTAATGGCTATAACAGTTGCACCTGCCATTATTATCAAGAACGAAATAAATAAAACTTGAATTATATACACCCCGTTTCGTTTTGAATTGGAGTGTCATGAAGCTATGCATGCACCAGTTTCATTTCCCCTCGCTGTTTAAGAGGATCGGTCTCTATTTGCACCGTTTTAGCGAAGTTTTCCGTAATACTTCGACAACATGCTCCTGCACTTCATCAACAATCCGCAATCTTTGGAAATGTATGTATCTGTCATTCGGTGCCATTGTTGATATCGTTTAGTGCCTGACTAATCGTTTGGCGACGTACGGAATGCTTATTCTTAATATTAAACATGATTTGGTTTGGTCAACACAGGATAACTGAACATTATCTAGCTTTCACCATTGAATTCCATCCTGTATTTCAGCTATAAAACATCCTACCTCGTACATGAGGTGTGATAAATTTATTTTTGACTTCTTCACATTTGCTGTTGCTAAATTTTAAGCTATGGCAAATAAAAATGAAAAGGGGCATGACTTTCCTAAAGTAAACCGTGATCAGCTCATCACAGTTCAAGACTTGCTCGACTTTAAACAGCAGCTTATCATTGACATTAAAAAGCTGCTCAAAGAACAATCCGGCCAGCCGGGCCACCAGTGGCTGAAAGCTTTTGAGATCAAAAAGATGCTTCGGCTGTCCGAAAGTAAACTGCAATATCTGCGGGATAAGGGACTGATTCCTTTCACAAAATTAGGAGGTATCACCTACTACAATTCGGAAGAAATTGAAAAGCTGATGGCTTCCGGTAAGTTGAACGATCAGATGAAGATGGCATGAAACGCAAGGCTAAACGCACGGTTCCCAAGCTGCCAAGAGATGTCAGGAAAAGCGGTAGAAATCCTGCATCTGTCCATGACGGCTTGGGAACTACCATGCCGCCTAATAAGGAGGTTTTGGCGATCTATTTTGATCAAAAAGGCGAAGGCGAATCGGCTGAGAGGTTCTTCAATGAGCAGAATGCCCGCGGGTGGAAGACCCCAACCGGCGGCAAAATTTACAACTGGAAAGTATGTGCAGCTGAATGGATCTATAATCATCGACAAGAACTGAAACGTAGGTTGAGGCAGTCCCCATTTTACAGCGAGTCGTTTTAAGTCATTGATGTTAAACAGATCCGAATCGAGGACTTTGCAAAAGGACGAGATTGCATTTTTGAGCAATCAGCAAGATAAACCGTTGTCCGACAACGGAATCTTGCCCTTCCTTCTGAGGTCAGCCCGGGGGGATAAAAAGAAATCCTCCGAAGTCGAATTTTTTTCAGAAATGGCTTTGATAGATGCAAGTCAAATTATAAGGAATAGAGCCGCTTGCGGTCTGAACCTTGCGACCATTCAGTCATCAACCGGCGCTTCAGGCACGCGCAAGAAAATTGAAAGGGTATTCATGTGGGCCTACGTGGTCAATTTGATCAAGGTAAAGTTACGTGACTTGTCCTTCTATAGCATGTTAGAATGGGGCCAAAATTGTAATCTATGCGATTACTTTTTTTGGTTGTAGAGTTAGGAGATTGAGTTGACGTTTCAGGCTACCATTTTAAAATCTACCTCAAGTAAGGGAGGATTATTAATTTGTACAGCTATCAGTTTATGATCTCAAAGTCAAGACTACATTAGCGAACTAATAACTAGGTGACGATCTCTTAATAAGAATTTTATTCCCTTTTTCTCTTCAGTATTGCAACTTTTTCTCGCTCGCTGGAGAGAAGTTGCTCATACAGTTTCTTGTTTTCTTCAAAGAGCTCCAATACCTTGTCAATCGGATTGAAATTAAGCGAACAATTATTGTTTATTGCGGACGCGTTGTCCTTGAAGTCAGTAAAAGTATTGGCGATGATGTTTACTGCTTTGTCCTCATCCAAATTCTTGATCGCTTCAACAGGTACCTTTAGTATAGCCGCCACTTGAGCTAGAATATCTTCTTCAATGGTCTCTTTTCCTTCCAGCAAAGACACCCGCTTCTGGCTCCAGTCGCCACCTAAAGCGACAGCCAGCGCTTCTTGCTTTAACCCCAGCATTTCGCGAAAGCGTTTGACGTTACGGCCCTGATGTATGTTTTTTGGTGTATCGGTAGCGGTGCTCATGACAAAATGGTTGATTAAGCAAATGTATAAAATTTTAAGTTTGAGGGTATCTAATTTTACAGGCTGTTACAGGCATAATTTATCCTCCTTTAGTTCTTGCTTAGAAACTACAGGAATAGGTTAGAAGCTGGCTTGTTCCGTCCTTTGTCTTGTTGGCAACCATGCGGCACGACACCATGAGTATATATGCAGGCAATATCACACCGTGGGACCACTATCCCAAACATTTGCGCTTTAATGAGATTATGGATCCATTACTTGTCATCAGGGTTTTCTTTGGTTCTGGATGGCCGAATGATCATAGGCAGGATTTGAAAGAATGGCGGCACTATGTCATGAACGCTAAATGTTACAAGCACCGTCAAGGTCCTAGTAATTTACTATTCATCTATGAACAGCATGTGCGGCTCACAGAAGCGGCCTATCTCTTATTGCTTCATCATCAAGATAAGTGGCCGCCATTAGAGAAGGCAGGAGAGGAGCAGATTGTATTGGAAAAGAAAGATTGGGTCTATTTCCCAGAGAATTTGACCGCAAAGGAACTGGCCAACCCTTATAGCGCAATTAAAAAATGCTTCAAGAAGATTAGTCCGCAGGTATACCGTGACCACTTAAAATATTGGCTGGAGGCAGCACTGGATAAGCATGCCGCTGACGAAACGATCCGGGCAGCTGAAATTATCAATGTTTATCATAATATCCGTAAGCTATATTCCGCCACATGGCTCATCCATCAGCGGGAAACGGATCGCACCTTTACCCATCAATCGTGGGGCGGTGGTGGAAAGACCGAGCAATTGACGCCTAACATTGATGATGAGCTGCTGGCGTCCTTGAAAGTTAACATGCCGCAATTAAAAGGTGGGCACAAGATGGCAATGCAGAAAATAAGGAGTCTAATTGTTAAGCGTTTACCCGGCGTGAGCCTGATCTACCTGGTCGGAAAAAGCGAAAAGCCTTCCATATATTTCTTGTTCGTCATTATGGATGATAGCGTAAAACTGCCTGAGCATGAAATAGCTAATAAGATCGAGGATCACTGCAGGTTTTTGGGAAGGATATTCGCTTTCGTCCAAAAATTGGGTGCTGCCACTGAGGCTATAAAGCAAGGCGATCGCTTCTTGCATATTATTCTTTCGAATAGTTTGACCGTGTTCAGCGCGCCGGAAACCGCTTTGTTAAGCACACAGGCTGTTGATGACCAGGTGTGGGCAGCGGAAGCGGAGAAAGATTGGAACAGGTGGGGGGCACAAGGCAAAGCGTTTATGAAAGGCGCAATCCAATATTTAGGTGAGCATCATTATGCCTTGGCGCTTTTCTCATTGCATCAGGCTGCTGAGAGCAGCCTAATCGGTATCATTCATGCCATCTTGGGCTACCGAACATCTGGTCATAACCTTCCTAGAATGATCAAACTTACTTTATTGTTTACGGACGAGATCAAACGCGCACTGGAACTCAACACTACGGAAGGTGTGCAGTTATTCAATCTTTTACAGAGGGGCTATTCTGAAGCCCGCTACCAACCTGAATTCAATCTCGATGAAGAGTCGGTGAAGTTATTGAAAGATAAGGTTCAACAGCTGATCAACAAGATCGAACAAGTGTATCACCAGTTCATCAAAAATAAAATTGTTCCCGAGGTACCGCCAGCAGGCAGCGACAGCAGGCGGCGGTGAATTTCCACGCCGCCTTGCTGGCTGCTATTAAGTGATTGCATTCGATGATCAAGCATGCTCTAATAAAAAGTTGGCGTCAATATTCAGTTGAGTGTGAACTGCTTTTAAAAAAGGAACGTCAGGCTTTTGTTTGCCGTTCATGATCAGGGAAAGCTTCGCATCGCTGACGTCCAGTTTTTGAGCCAGCTCGCGTTGTTTGAGCTTCATTTCAAACATGCGCATTTCGATCATGCCTACAATAGTGGTAGGTGCTTCGATCACATACTTTGCTTGCTCGTAGCCTTGTGCAGCTTGCGCCAGCGAACGGATCTCTGTAAGTTCTTCTTTGGAAACCTTATCGCTTCCCTTGGCCATCAGGCCGTCGATTTTCGCCATTACAGCTTTGTAATCGGCTTCGTTTTTTATCTCTTTCATCAGTCCCTTTGATCAAAAAGATTCGTTGAATGTTCTGCCGCCTTTCTCCATAGGCGGTTTATGGTGCCCGTTCTCTCAGATCGTCGAGCAATCGATCCGGTCATACTCCTTGTGGGTTCCCACAAACCGGATGTAAACCGTTCTGATATCGAAAAATATCATTGCCACGATGCGATAATGATTTCCCCGGATATCAAATACAAAGCGGTCATTACCTACGGCATCCACTGTGTTAAACATGGACTTCACTTCATGGTAATTAGCCCAATCCGCCTGGCTCACCAATCGGTACCAGTTATTCAAAGCGTCTTTAGCATCCGCGTGAATTTCAAAGAAGTCCCGTAAAGTACCGTAGCTGATGACAACCATAGACCTTTTCTTGTTTCACAAATCTAAAAAAAATTTAGAAATTCTAAAAATTAACTTCGACTAACTAATTCGGCTGGGAAATCAGCTAAGTATAACCTTAAGAAACCACGATGATAAGGAAACGTGAGATCATTGTATCGTTTGCTTTTGTGACCACAATACTTGTTTACGGAACACCTCACACATTTTTTATGATTTATAGCTAACGCCTCTATACGACAAGCTTTAGTTTCGCTCAGAGCTTCAATACCCGATTTTACCTCCTGATATTTTTGTTCGTAACTGTCAGTTGGTAAGATATCTTTGACGTCGTATTTATGTATATAAGGCCCCGACTCGTCAAAATCATAGTACCAATAGATGAGATAACCATACCTCACACCATCGGGGTGATTTCGAATATAAGAATAGATTTGAAGAATGTGATTTTCATAAAAATGCACTTTCTTATATTTCCAGTCCATTCGTTTTTTGTCCGCTTCATGATCGCGGTCGTTCTGATGATACCGGTCATAGCTCTTTTCATCCTCCGAAAGCCTGGCAGGGTCATGTTTATAGGAGAATTTCTCTTCAACAACGAACCTGGTACCGGTCTTATCCATAAAAATATAATCCGGATCGCCCCAAAAGTTCTCCTGAAGGTTATAGAAAGGCTTCTTCTCCTTGTGGCCTGCATAGATAAGGGTGCTGGAACTGATCACAGTAAGAATGCGCTTATTGTAGGTTTCCACTGAAGAAAGATCTTCATTATCCGTGTCCCTGACATATTTCCTTTTGGCAGTTATTAGCCGTCCGTGAAATTCTGTACCAAGTTCAAGTTCATTCTGATTTGTCGGATGTTCAATTTCGAAACTTCGGTTGAGCACATATGATACCGGACAAAAACCAAAAGCGGAAAGATCACTGGCAGTTAATGCATTTGTTAGCTTTTTCTCATTGATAGACTTAAATCTTTTGATGTCGACCTCTTGTTTGACTATGCTTATGCAATCCGAGTAGTTCCAAAACGGTTTGCCAGATAGATGATAATCTCTTCTGACATAATGATTGATCAGGAGTTTTATATATTCTCTTATATCATCGTTTGACTGGAAGCCAATGGTCTTAAGCAAATACGATAAATAAAGCTCCTGTTTATTACTCATTGCAGCCATTCGCATCGGGTTTTTTGATTATCTGATTAAAAATAATCAAAAGTGCATATAGCATCAATTTTTATGTTGGTTGATTTGGCTGTCCCTTCGGACGGGCTCTTCATTATATCTTTTTCAAAGGATGCCATTGCGATCACTGACAGGTTTTGAGTTTGGAACATAAGGCTCCTGCATTTTTGCTATGCTGCAAAAGCATCCGCTGACCAAAGATGATTCAGGAAAATGCTGCAAACGCATCATGCCGGACTTCGCTTCGTTTACCCGCTCCGTTACCCTCCGCCGGGAAAACCTTCCCTTGCCTGCATTCCTGCATTTGCTGATGAGTTAAGGTTCGACTTTTAAGGTGCTATTTTCCAACGAAAACGGACAAAAGCGGCGTCAATCTCGGTCAGCCTTCACGTACGAACGCATAATGTCCTGCGCTTTGCTTCGGCCACCCTCCGGGACTTATAGTTCTCCCGCTCTGGCTCACGACCGCTCTTTTGACTTTCTTTTTTACCGTTTTTTCTTTCGAAAAATAGCTTTTTAAGGAAGTCTTCGGGAAAAGAGGGAAGCTAAACAAAAGTTTTTTAACCCTTTAGAAATTCATTTAAGATGAAAACTGCAGAAAAAAATGTAAACGGTGTACAAGGTACAGCAGCAAAAGCGAACGAAGCGAACAGAACACAGAACCGCCCGAGTTTAACCGGCAAAGAAGCTAAACAAGATGGAAACACTACAGATGAAAAGCCCGCCCAAACAGCAGAAGCCGCGGAAACTGCGCCTGCCCAGGCTAAGACCGATAGCCGCGCTACAGTGGATCACCAACCCGTTAACGCTGCAAATACAACCGCCGCCGAAGAAGTAAAAGCAGGGCAGGCAGCGGAGCCAGCAAAAACCGAAGAAGTAAAATTTGAGCCTAAAAAGTTCGCGCTCAATTTAGAGCAGACTTTAAAATCGGTGAACGACTTGCACCGCCTGTCTATCCAGCGGTTAGCGCTGATTGCCCGTATCAAGACCTTAGAGGATTTTGAAGTACAGTTACAGGAAGAAAACGACGAACTGGAAAGTAACCCCTACCAAGGCTGTAAACTGATCATTCAGGACGATAAACGCCGGGAGTTCGTAACCAATACGCCTAACCTGATCCGCATGGTAGCCCAATTTATCTTTGATGCCTGCCATGAAAAACTGGCGAATATTGAGGCGAACATCGTTTTCCCAAATGCCTGACCAATAAACACCCCCGGCTTAAGTCGGGGGTGTTTTCCAAGTTTCATTAAAACAGCAATTCCCATGTACGAGCAATTTATAGAACTGACCGACCAGATATTCTGGGAAGGTTATGCCGAACAACTGGCACAGGAGAACCCCGCACAGTTTCAAATGGAACTCAGCGATTTTTTGAACACCTATCAAAACTAAGGCAATGGAAGACAGGATTTTTTTACTGGTCAAGGTTACCATCGAGACCACGCACCCTATCATATATGACGCTATTGCAGAACTGCAAAACAGCGACGTAAAAATTACCAGCACCGAAAATGTACAGGTGCTGCGTACCGAGATCATTCCACTCAATACAAAAACTACTAAAAATTAACATCATGGCACATCAGATCAATTTCAATCAGAAGACAGGCAAACACAGCTTTATGAGCGTTAAGGAAAAGGCCTGGCACGGTTTAGGGCAGATTATTGACCGTTACCCCACCAGCAGCGAAGCAATACAACACGCGGGTTTGGATTACATTGTAGAGAAACGCCTCTTGTTCACTTATGATACGGCTAACCATTTAGGCGAGGGCAGCGACGATATTATCATACATGAAATATCAGTACCTAATTTCTTTGCCACCGTCAGGGCAGACACCGACCAGGTTTTAGGGGTTGTTGGCAATGACTATGAAGTAGTACAAAACCGTGATGCTTTTTCCTTCTTTGATGCCATTGTTGGCGGTGGCGATGGCATCCAATATGAGACCGCAGGCGCATTAGGCAACGGCGAACGGGTTTTTATCACTGCTAAGTTGCCCGATTATATCCGGGTTGGTGTTAAGGACTGGATAGAGCAGTATCTGTTTTTGACCACCTCGCACGCTGGATTAGGCAGTATTACCGCAGCATTTACGCCGATCAGGATCGTTTGCAACAATACGCTTAACGCTGCCATGCGTAACCACTCAGGCGCGATTAAAATACGCCATACCGCCTCCGCAGCCGAACGGCTGAAACAGGCGCACACGCTCATGGGCATCAGCAGGGATTTAGGCCACGAAATGGAAGGCTTGTTTAACCAGTGGGCGAAGGTGCGTATTAGGGATACCGAGGTGAAAAAACTGATACAAATTGCGATGGCACCGAACAAGGAAGTATTGGACAACTTAGCCGAAGGCAAATTGGACCAGTTATCTACGCATTACACCAACATGGTAGACAGCGTTTATGAATACGCTTTAGGAAGTCCGACGCAGCAAATTGAAACCACCGCAGGAACGGTGTTTGGTGCCTACAACGCCGTAACAGGCTATTCCAAAATGTGCGTAGCTTCAAAAGTGAGGAAGCGAAATTTAAATCGATTATGGACGGTACAGTCAAACAACGCGCACAGACCGCCTTTAACCTTTGCCGGGATTTTGCGGTGCAAGGTGGTGAAGCGCTGAATTATAATTAAAGTTTTCAAGGGGGAAGAATCCCCCTTTTTTAAAATTGCCGGACGGCGGGCGACAGCCCGCCCTTTTGAAGACGCCCCCTGTTTCCCTGATTGCTGATGATTTTTGGTGAAAACAGGGGGCGGATGAAGACTTATTATTTCCATCACGTTGTTTAAATTTGTTTGAACCCGATTTAAACAATTTGATGAACCCTTCACATACGACCAATAGACTACATTTCAATGACCTCGATCCGTTGCGGTTTGAGGACCTGTGCTTAAATATCATTTCAAGACATTACTCGTGGAAAGAATTAGTTCCTGTTGGAAGAAAAGGAACGGATGGCGGAGTAGACATCATTGGAGTAAGAAAAGATAATGATCAATTGATCACTTATTACATTCAATGTAAACGCTATGCTACTATTGTGAAACGAGATATTACCCTACTTGTCGATAAAGTGGCAGCTAATGCAACAAAGCCTGATGTGCTCTGGGTGATCATAGCCTGTGATATCAGTCGCACTAATTTTGAGTATCTTAAATCTTACGCAATTTCAAAAGGTATTAGCAGTGTAGAACTCTGGACAGGACAAACGCTGGAAGCGAAACTATATGAGAAGTACCAGGACTTGTTACTGATTTATTTTGGTCAGGGCATCCATGTTCAGCGACAATTTAATATCAAAAATCTCAAAGCTGGGCTAAAAATGGAAAAGCGGGTTAAAAAGGAGCTTCTTGACCTGGAATTCATTAAAGATCCGCAAAATCGTGAGCAACTGATGAACGATCCTTCGTCAAAGTTCATTTCTGATAGGGTATTAATCCGTTCTATTGATGACACCAGTTACCCTAACATTCCAGAATTACTTCCAGGACAGTTCAACCCTTACTACCGCACATACTTCTATGACCTTTATGAGACTGGCATAGAGTTCTGGCTTGGCGCAGCATTAGGCGCGGATGTGATCATGGACAAGGATGGTTTTTGGGAACCTATTTTAAACAGCAGGGATGAACGACTGAGCGACCCGAACTTCACAGTGATACAAGCAAAGCAAATTGGAAGAATCGCCTACAAAGACATTATTGAATTAAAACCTGAAGGAGACAACCGGTACACCGAGCCTCATATTATTTGCCGTTTTGATTACGACGGCATGCCGTATGAGGAAATATACTTTAAATCGCATGGAAAAGCGATAGGCCGCTTTGACTGGGATTGTGACAAATCCAAAAGAACCGTCTTCAAATAATTCGCTGTCCAAATAAATAAAAATATTAATTTGCCCCCTACAGTCAGGCGAACGTCTGACTATTGTGATAAGGTTTAGGTTAAAAGTCCCTTGCAGCGAGTGCAAAGGGACTTTTATTATTTTTTATAAAACCTTAAATCATTAAATTATGATTGATAATACGTCTATAAAGAATCATCTGCTGATTATTCAAAAGCATTTTCAAAACTATAATTCGGTTCCTTCTCTTGATTTGAAGACCAACGTTTACCAGTCTGTGCTCATTGCTTCTTTTGCAAAGGCATTAGAATTCAATTTATTTTTATATAAGAATCGATCACCTAAGAATAGTTTCTTTCACTCACCATTCCTTCGTGGTTTATGTGAAGACCTGATTACCCTAAAATTTATTGGTAAACATTTCTCAAATGATAAAGAGCAACTAATCGAAAGCTACATGTTTTACCTACTACTTCACTCAATGCTTGCTCAAAAATCTTTTTTGCAGAAGACGGTTCCTTTTCGGTAGTTTCCTCTATTCAAAAATCTGGACGCATTAATTACAACTCGCGAGGCCGAGTTGAAAGATTTGATGAAAAATAACGGCTTAAATAAAGATCGACTGTTCCCAAGTGTAGAGCATATGGCCATTGATGCACAACTCAAACACCTTTATGACTTCCTATATCATGCAACGTCACGAATGGTTCATTTTAGTCCAAACATACTTCTTAGAATGGGTTGGTATAAAAAGGCAGGGCCGACAGTTTTTTCTACACAAAACTTCTACAAATACTACGATCAGTTCAATAAGTTCTATAGTACTTATTTGCTATTAGAATTCTGTAACTCATTCAAAAAGCAGATGGGTTTTGAAAATGACATCTTGAAAGAGTTTAAAGAGATTAAAAAATTATTGCTCAATGACGCATTTTACCCTGAACTGGTCACATTCGAAGAATTGAATATAAAGCGGCCAAGCGACCTTTTTATGAATTTCTTAAAAGAATTATTAAAGCTTAATCCCTAAATGATGAAGCTAAGGAGCCAAACATCAAAAAGGTTTAACAGAATTATATTAGTTGAATTGGCATTTTCAAAAGAAAAAAGAGAAAAAGAAGGCTTATGATTTGCCCTTAAAAACAAAAATGAAGGTTAGTTACCTTAACATGGCAAAAAGTTACGAAATTGTTGATTTGCATTACTTTTTAAGCCAAGCCACCCAATAAAGTACTTTATGTAAAGTACAAGCGTAGCTAATATCAATTCAGTGTCCGATACTCGTTTGGTGATAGGCCGACCTGTTGTTTGAACAAACGGGTAAAGTGCTGCGGATATTTAAACCCCAGCTCATAAGCAATCTCGCGTACTGATTTATTCGGATCAAAAATCCGTTCTTTAGCCAGGTTCATAATTTTAGTATGGATATAATCCTGTGCTGATTTACCGGTATCCTTTTTAATCAGGTCACCAAAGTAATTGGCCGAGAGGTTCAGTTGTTCGGCACAATAAGCAACCGAGGGCAAACCGACTGTCTGCGGTTTATCGGACTGAAAGTATTCATTGAGAAGGCTTTCAAAGCGTTCCAAAATTCCCTTATTAACCATCTCGCGGGTAATAAACTGCCGGTCGTAAAACCGGGTACAATAGCCAAGCAAAAGTTCAATATTCGCGACAATCAGCTTGCGGGTATGCTTATCAATGGCATGCTGCAATTCCGTCCGAATTTTATCAATGCAGTCCAGGATTACTTTTCGTTCTGCTTCCGATAAGTGCAGGGCCTCATGTACCTCATACGAGAAAAACGAGTATTCCTGAATATGGCGGCCCAAAGTCGTGCCATGAATAAAGTCGGGATGAAAGACCAGCGCTGTGCCCTGCGGCTGGTAAAGCTCGCCATCATTTTCTACGCCGATCACCTGTCCCGGCGCTAAAAACACCAGCGTGCCTTCTTCATAATCATAGTAGTTGCAGCCATAACGCAGATCACCGCATTTTACTTCTTTTAGCAGTATGGTATAGACGCCCATATGCATACGCTTGTGAAACCGGCGCGGCGCTTTGGACAAATCCACTATGTTCACCAGGGGGTGCCGCGTTTCATTGTTGTTGTAAGCCGAGTACTGACCTACGGTATCAAACCTGACTATCTCTTCCATAACCATTATTCTTTCCTCAAAGTTATCGCTTCCATTTGGGTTTAAAGCAGCCGCCCAGGCGCATCAGTAAAAATGGTATGCATTACCGTAATCCGTATAACTTTTTAGTCATCGGCAGAGCTGACCTTTGTATCATTCATTCTGATAACAATAAAAATTAGAAATCATCACTATGGAAAAGCGAACATTAGGAAACAGTGGTTTAGAAGTATCAGCATTGGGGCTGGGTTGCATGGGCCTGAGCTACGGCTATGGTCCTGCAACAGAAAAAGGCGAAGCGATTAAACTGATCCGTCATGCCTTTGAGGTGGGTGTTACCTTTTTTGACACGGCCGAAGCTTACGGACCTTATCTGAACGAGGAAGTGGTGGGCGAAGCATTAGCGCCATTCCGCAATGAAGTCGTGATCGCCACCAAGTTCGGCTTCAAGAACGGCAAGACCAGTGACGGCGTTGATAGCCGTCCGGAAAATATCCGTGCACATACGGAAGCTGCCTTAAAGCGCCTAAGAACTGACCGAATAGATTTGCTATATCAGCACCGAGTTGATCCGAATGTACCGATGGAAGATGTTGCCGGAACCGTAAAAGAATTGATCGAAGAAGGCAAGGTGAAGCATTTCGGCATGTCGGAAGCTGGTGTAGCGAGCATCCGCAAAGCGCACGCCGTTTTATCCGTAACCGCACTTCAAAGCGAGTACTCTTTATGGTGGCGCGAACCGGAAAAAGAGATTCTCCCGTTATTGGAAGAACTGAATATCGGGTTTGTGCCGTTTAGTCCCCTGGGTAAAGGTTTCCTAACCGGAGCCATCAACGACAAGACCAGTTTTGATAAAACCGATTTTCGTAACGTGGTGCCACGTTTCTCTGAAGAGAACCGTCAGGCTAACCAGGGCTTGGTCGATGCGCTAACGCAAATCGCAAAGGAAAAAGGTGTGACAAACGCACAGGTGGCTATCGCCTGGCTGCTTGCACAAAAACCTTACATCGTACCGATCCCCGGGACTACGAAGATCAACAGACTCGAAGAAAATATGTCAGCTGTAAACGTGAAGTTAAGCGACCAGGACCTGACAGATATACAAACAGCATTGGGCAATATTGAGGTTGTCGGCGAACGGTACCCGCAACATTTGGCTTATAACCACGGACGTTAATTATGAAAACGGCAAGCAATGTAATCGTACTGACCGGAGCCGGTCAATTGGGTATGGCCATTGTCCGACGAATGGGTTATGGCAATAAAACAATTGTAGCTGACTGGAAAATAGAAAATGCACAGGCGATCTCTAAAACGCTGACAGAAGCAGGTTTCGACGTAATTCAGCATGAAGTAGACATTTCATCAAGAGAATCAGTCCTTAAGCTGATTAACGCAGCGCAACAAGAAGGTGAGATCGCCATGTTCATTAATGCGGCAGGTGTTTCGCCAAGTCAGGCTTCCATTGAGCAAATATTAAAGGTTGACCTATACGGAACTTCGATTTTGCTGGAAGAGTTCGGCAAGGTAATTAAACCTGGTGGTACAGGTGTTGTGATTTCCAGCCAATCCGGCTTCCGAATGCCTGCTTTAACTGCTGAGGAGGATAGGTTGCTTGCCACCACGCCGACAGAAGAACTCCTGCAATTGGAACTACTAAAGACGGAAAATATCAAGGATACCCTTCATGCATATCAAATGGCAAAACGAGCCAATGGTAAGCGCGTGATGGCAGAAGCGGTGAAATGGGGCGAACGTGGTGCACGGATCAATGCAATATCACCTGGTATAATTATTACCCCGCTTGCACTTGATGAGATCAACGGGCCGAGAGGTGATTTTTATAAGAATATGTTTGCTAAAAGCCCGGCAGGACGCCCCGGAATTGCAGACGAGGTTGCCAATGTCGCCGAATTGCTGTTGTCCCACGCAGGGGCTTTTATAACAGGCTCCGACTTTCTGATCGATGGCGGTGCAACTGCATCCTACTTCTATGGTCCGCTTCAACCGGCAACTGAATAAAATATATTGGATTTAAAGCGCCTTTGCGCAAACTAAAATTATGAAAACGAGAAAATTAGGAAACAGCGGGCTGGAAGTATCAGCCTTGGGTATGGGTTGTATGAACTTAAGTTTCGGTACCGGACCGGCTGCCGATATTAATGATGGCGTGGCTACGATCCGCGCGGCGGTAGAAAGAGGTATTACCTTCTTTGATACCGCAGAAGGCTATGGCCCTTATACCAACGAAAAACTGGTAGGTGAAGCGCTGGAGCCCTTCCGAAAGGATGTCGTGATTGCCACCAAATTTGGCTTTAAACTGGAAAACAACCAGATTACCGGCGTAGACAGCCGCCCGGAGAATATCAGGGCTGTTGCCGAAGCTTCTTTAAAAAGATTAAGGACAGACTATATCGACCTGTTCTACCAGCACCGTGTTGATCCGAATGTGCCGATAGAAGATGTGGCCGGAGCTTTAAAAGACCTGATACAGGAAGGTAAGATCAGGCACTATGGTTTGTCAGAAGCCGGCGCTAATACCATTCGTAAAGCGCATGCCGTGCATCCGGTAGCCGCCGTGCAAAACCAGTATTCTATCTGGACCCGGGAGCCCGAAGCAGAAGTGCTGCCCACCTGTGAGGAATTAGGCATCGGCTTTGTGCCTTGGGGACCGCTGGGAACAGGCTTTCTGACTGGTACAATTGACACCAATTCGAAATTCGACGAAGGTACAGATTTAAGGGCCAACTTCCCGCGCTTTAGTCAGGAAAACATCAGAGCCAACATGCCGGTGGTGGAAATGCTTCGTGCATTTGCTGCTAAGAAAAATACCAACCCTGTACAGATTGCTTTAGGCTGGCTATTGGCTCAAAAGCCGTGGGTGGTGCCAATTCCTGGCATGGATAAAATCGCTTACATCGATGATAACATCAAATCAGTTGATTTGGAACTGACAGCAGAAGATCTGAAAGAAATCGATGAACAGTTATCAAAGATCAACATTCAGGGTGACCGTCTCGACGCCGGATTACTGAGCATGTCAGAGGAATAACCGATTAACAGACAAGATATCATATCATGCAAGAAAACAGCTTAGCTGACCGTGTACAGATGCTCGAAGACAAGATGGCACTGAAAGAACTGGTAGACACCTTTTCGCTGGTTTCAGACCGGAAAGATAATGTGGCGCAGGCCTCATTTTTTACGGAAAATGGAACATTGATCTCAATCATGGGCGAAACCACCACAACATTCCAGGGAAGAAAAGGAATAGAAGAGGGATTCGCTGCCATTTTAGAGCCGCTGGAAACCGTTTATCATCACAATGGACAACTGCTCACCACCGTGAATGGTCATTTTGCAACTGGGTATTCCTATTGCCTCGCGACGCTGATCGGAAAGGAAGACGGTCGGTCCTACATCAGAACGATCTGGGCCAATTATCAGGATGAGTATGTCAAAGAAGATGACCGGTGGCTGATTGGCAAAAGGATCGCCACTGTTGCGTGGGAAGAAAGACAAGAAATCAATCATTAAAAATTACATCAACTTATGAAAAACGTAACATTAAATAACGGCGTCGAAATGCCCATCTTAGGTTTCGGCGTTTATCAAATATCCGATGCAGGAGAATGCGAACGTAGTGTGTTAGATGCCCTCGAAGCCGGCTACCGGTTAATCGATACCGCGGCTGCTTACGGTAATGAAGAAGCCGTTGGCCAGGCGATCAGGAAGAGCGGTATCCGCCGGGATGAATTATTTATTACGACGAAATTATGGGTTCAGGATGCCAGCTATGAAAAAGCAAAACCAGCCTTTCAAAAATCGTTGAAAAAACTGCAACTGGATTACCTGGACCTGTACCTGATCCACCAACCGTTCGGCGACGTTTACGGTGCATGGCGTGCCATGGGGGAATTATACAGGGACGGTCAGATCAAGGCCATTGGGGTCAGCAATTTTGCGCCCGACCGACTGGTGGATTTCGTGATCCACAACGACATAGTCCCTGCGGTGAACCAGGTAGAAACGCACCCCTTCCACCAACAACTCGAGGCCCAAAAGTTCATGATCGAGAATAAGGTGCAAATCGAATCCTGGGGACCTTTTGCCGAAGGAAAAAATAACTTGTTCACCAATGAAGTACTCCAGCGGATCGGTGACCAATATGGAAAATCTGTTGCCCAGGTTACTTTGCGCTGGTTGGTTCAAAGGGATGTGGTGGTTATACCTAAATCGGTAAAAAAAGAACGGATGGCAGAAAATATTGACGTATTCGATTTCGAACTGAGCGATGAGGATATGTCAGCGATAGCCAACCTGGACACCAGCAAAAGCTTATTTTTTGACCACCGCGACCCAGCAATGGTGAAGTGGCTGGGTGAAAGAAAGATCGATCTTTAATTGATACTACATGATGAACCGCAGAAGCCTGATCAAAACCGCCGGACTTGCTATGGCGGGAACTGCAATATTGCCTTCGGTCAATTTTGCACAAACTAAAAGTCCCGTACCTGAAAGCCAGGTGCTTTCCGGCAAAAGAATGTTGGGCAATACACTTGAAGTTTCCAGCATTGGTTTAGGCGTCCAGAATATGAGCAGGACGTACCAAACTACTGTTCCTTCACGCCCAGAAATGTTAAGGATCATCCGTAGTGCTTTCGACCATGGGGTAACTTTATTTGATGCCGCGGAAGCGTACGGACCTTTTGAAGTAGAACGTATCCTAGGGGAAGCCATTTTTCCTTTCCGGGATAAGGTTGTTATTGAAACGAAATTCGGGTGGAACATCGATCAGGAAACCGGTAAACGCAATCCCGGTTTGAACAGCCGTCCGGAACACATTAAAGTAGTTGTTGACGGAATGCTCAAACGGCTGCGGACGGACCACATCGATCTGTTGTACCAGCATCGGGTTGACCCAAACGTTCCGATAGAAGATGTTGTCGGAACCATTAAAGACCTGATCAAAGCTGGGAAAGTTTTGCATTACGGACTTTCCGAACCGGGTGTGCAAACCGTTAGGCGAGCACATCAGATTCATCCGGTTACGGCTATTCAAAACGAATACTCCATGTTATGGCGCGGCCCCGAGCAGACAATTATCCCGCTTTGTGAGGAACTCGGGATAGGCTTTGTTCCATGGAGCCCGCTTGGCGTTGGCTTTTTAACGGGCGCCATTGATGCAAAAACTCGTTTTGCACCTGGTGATATCCGGGCCATCGAATCCCGGTTTTCACCGGAGAATTTACCTGGTAATCTCGCATTGGTGGATCTATTAAAAAACTGGAGCGAAAAGAAGGAAGCAACGCCTGCGCAAATCTCGCTGGCATGGCTGCTTCACCAGAAGCTTTGGATCGTTCCTATTCCAGGCACCACCCAGATGTCGCACTTGCTCGAAAACATCGGCGCAGCCCCAATTAAATTTACCGCTGAGGAATTCCATTCGCTTAACAAACAACTGGATGCCATCAAAATTTCAGGACAAAGGTTACCGCCAGAAGTCCTGGCTTATTCCGGAGTAGAAGCGCCACTAAAAAAATGAACATGGAAACTGATCAAGCGCAAATCATTGCTACAACACATCAGTTGACACAACTGATGATTGAAAGGGATACCGCAAAAATGAACAAGCTTTTAGCGGCAGACTTCACGCTAACACATATCACAGGGTATGTACAGGCGAAAAATGAATGGTTCAACGAGATCGTAACGGAGCGAATGAAATATTATTCGGCAAAGGAAGTAAAAACTTCAGTGACAATTGACCGAGATAAAGCTACGTTCGTTGGCCGGCAAATGTTGGATGCCCGGATTTGGGGTACCCGGAACACCTGGCGTCTGCAACAAACGATGGAATTGGAGAAACGCAACGGCGAGTGGGTAATCCTGAGATCTGTAGCAACTACATTTTAACACAGCCTAAGAAATGAAAAAAATCTTATTGATCATGCTTAGCATCGGCCTTATTTCTTCAAAGTGTAGTGCGCAACCAGCGGATAAGAAGATTTTGATCGTTTACCTCTCGCGTACCAACAACACGAAGGCGGTCGCACAAATGATTCAGCAAAAAGTAGGCGGAACCTTGGTTGCCCTGGAACTGGAAAAGCCTTATCCGGCTGATTACCAAACGACGGTAGCGCAGGTGCAAAAAGAAAGCGAATCCGGTTACCTGCCACCGCTGAAAACCAGCATTGCAGACCTTGAGAAATACGATGCCATCTTTTTAGGCTTTCCGACTTGGGGAATGCAGTTACCGCCACCCATGAAAAGCTTTTTAAAGCAGCATAACCTAAGCGGTAAAATCGTTATTCCTTTTAATACGAACGCAGGCTACGGTGTGGGCAGCAGCTTTGAAACGGTGAAAGCCTTATGCCCGAAAAGCAAAGTGCTGGAAGGCTTCTCCATCCGGGGAGGAATTGAACGGGACGGTGTTCTCTTCGTCATGAAGGGCGAAAAAGCGCAGCAGGCCGAAGCCGAAGTAACTAATTGGCTCCGAAAGATTAGGATGCTGTAATTATCAACTAAAAGACGTTCAAATGAAAAAAGTAATTATCATCGGGGCCAGCGGAAGCCTTGCCCCATACGTTATCAACGCCATCGAGCAAGTAAAAGACGTGGAACTTACCCTATTTGCCCGGAGCAAAAAACGTTTGCCGGAAAATGCTGCAGCTAAGCACCACGTAATTGAAGGCGATGCCACCAATTATCCTGCGGTAAAAGTGGCCGTTGCAGGTCAGGATGTTGTTTACGTAAACCTTGCGGGCAACCTGGAGGTGATGACTGGCAACATCGTGAAGGCGATGCAGGAAACCGGTGTCAAAAGGATCATTGCGATCAGTTCCATCGGCATCTATGAAAAGCCGCTGCGTTCTATCCTCATCCCTTACCGGAAATTAGCGGATATCATCGAAGGTTCAGGTTTGGACTACACTATTCTCAGACCGGATTGGTTCACCAGCGGCAACGAGGTGGACTACATTTTGACCGTAAAGGGCGAGCCGAAAACCGGCACGGCCATTTCCAGGAGAAGCATTGCCGCATTCGTGGCCACACTTATTGAAAGCCCCGAACTGCATAACAGGGAGAACTTAGGCATCAGTAAGCCGGATTAATCTATTTACAACAATAAAAATGGAAACAAAAAATATCAAAGCATTCGGAACCACCGGTGCAAGCGAACCTTTAAAAGAGATGACCATTCAGCGCCGGGGCTTAATGCCTCACGACGTGGAGTTTGAAATCCTGTACTGCGGCATTTGCCACTCTGATCTTCACCAGGCTCATAACGACTTCGGTGGTTCCAACTTCCCGATGGTGCCGGGGCACGAAATGGTAGGCCGCGTTACCGCCATTGGTACCCATGTAACCAAATTTAAAGTTGGTGATTTGGTCGGCGTTGGATGTATCATCGACAGCTGCCGGGAATGTGAATACTGTAAGCAGGATGAACAGATGTTCTGCAAGGGTGAAGTGTTGTCCTTCAACTCGCCTGACAAATACCTGGGCGGCTCCAACTATGGCGGTTATTCCGAAACGTATGTATGCGATGAAAATTACGTGCTGCGTATCTCCGAAAACGTAGACCTGGCTGCAACCGCACCCTTGCTTTGTGCGGGTATTACCGTGTATTCCCCTTTCAAGCACTGGAACATCGGTCCCGGAAAAAAGGTGGGTATCTTAGGCATTGGCGGCTTAGGTCACGTGGCCATCAAGATCGCCAAAGCTTTTGGCGCCTATGTAGTGGTATTTACGACTTCTGATGCTAAAGTGGCCGATACACAGCGCTTAGGCGCTGATGAAGCGGTGCTGTCAACAGACCCGGAACAAATGAAGCAACACACTGATACGCTTGATCTTATTTTAGATACGGTCTCTGCCAAACATGACATCAATGTCTACCTTAATCTGCTTCGGGCGGATGGCAGCGTTGTATTGGTAGGTCTGCCGCCGGAAAACCTGCCGATTAATCCTTTTAATGTGGTTAAGGGAAGACGTAGCTTTTCCGGGTCTAATATCGGCGGCATCGGCGAAACACAGGAAATGCTTGACTTTTGCGCGCAGCATAACATTACGGCTGATATCGAGATGATCAATATTCAGGAGATCAATGAAGCCTATGATCGGTTGCTCAAAGGTGACGTGCATTATCGCTTTGTGATCGACATGGCGAGCCTTAAAAATTAATTTCTCCACTAAGAGCAGCTTCTTTGACAAAAGGAAGCTGCTTTTTTTATTAAATTTCCCCGTACCATGAATAGCGAATTAGTAAGCCTGATTGCCAATATAGCGCTGACCTTATCGGTAATTGTAGCGGTAATCTTTGGAATTGCACAAGTCAAAGCTTCAAGTAAGGACCGGAAGGAAAGACTGACGGTAGAAACATTGAAGCATTTCCAGACACGTGAGTTTGCTGAAACGCTTCATTTTATGCATACACTAGACTTTCCGGCAGATTATGGTGCATGGCAGCAACGGTCGGACAGCGATCAAGTTCGCTTTATTCAGCTTTCTCAGGAAATGGAATCGCTGGGCCTTTAGTAGCAGAAAGGCTGATAGATATCGATCTTGTGGATAAAACCCTGGGATCATTTGTTACCACCACCTGGAAAAAGTACAAACCGGCAATGTTGGATATGAGAACAAAAACAGAAGACCCCTATCTGGCCGAATATTTCCAGTGGCTGGCAGAACGGCTCGAACACCAGATGAGTGTGCGGGCAAGAAAGCCTTTTTATCAAGCCTCAAGCTGACCCTCACCAAAAGCAAGAACCTTTTCAGGCGTGTCATTTATAATTTAAAAAGTAACGAAAACGTTCTTTTTTGTTACTCCTTAAGATCTTATAACTAAGTCCTAAATTTAGCTGTAAATGAGAGTAACGAAATCCCGTTAATTAATCAAAGTAACGATGGGTGCTTGACTAGTGAGCTACATTACTAAGACTCGTTTATGGTGAATATAAATACCTTGATATTAAATTCTATACAGAAGACGTATTTGATGTTGTCGAGAAATTACGCTGATTTATAACCAATTTTTCTATCTTTGAATTAGTCAATAGGGCGCGTTACCCATGTAACTACCTTAAACGAGAAAGTCATTACAAGCAGCTGATAATCAGCGAATTTAAGAAATAGGTTCGAGCCCAGGTGGGCGCACTAATCTTACCTTAAAAAGGTATAAAACCCTGTAAATTTAATGATTTACGGGGTTTTTTGCTTTTAAAGCCCCCATTTTATCTCAAAGAAACGCAAGGTTCTCAATACCTATTCCGTAACCTGTTTGATTTTTTAGCTTTGAGGTACAGAAAAGTGGTTTAAAAATCTGTATATCAGTATTTAACTATCATAAAATTGATGTTAAAATGCGTGATTTTGAGCCATTTTCATACCAAAAAAGCTGTTGTTTTTGAATGAAAATTACACCCAAAAAAGCAGAAAAAATGAAGGTTATGAAAGCGATGAACACATTCGGCGTCCAGATTATCCTGCGAATGGACAAATCAAAAAACGAAAAAGCGCCGATTTATGCGCGTATTACCATAAATGGAGAGATTATTCACTTTGCGGTTAAGCAGTGGATCGATCCGAAGTATTGGGATCAACGTAAAGGTGCTGGAAAAGGCAATAAGGATGATGTTAAAATTATTAATGGTGGCTTAGATCAAATCAGGCTCAGCCTTGGGAGCTGTTACCGGCAGATTTTGCTGAAGGGTAAGCAAGTTACAGCCAGTGCCGTTAAAGACGCGTTTTTTAGCAACGATGGGGATGTGCCTAACACGCTTAGCCGACTTTTTGAATATCATAACGAGCAAGCTACGCAAACTTCAGCATGGAGCACCTTAAAGCATTATTATGTTACTCAGCGCTATCTCCAAAAATTTATTGAAGCGAAGCTGCGTAAGCGCTCTATTCTCCTGCAAGAGATCAATTATAAATTCATAATTGATTTTGAACGTTTTGGGATAAGTTTGCAGGTAACTGTTTGGTTGTTTTTATGAGCCAAAACATGGCGTGGAGACTTTCAATACTATGGTAGAACGTGATAAGTTTAATGGCTTGCTTTTTGTCTATGAGGTCGATACAGTAGCAAATAAGGAAGGAGAAAATTCCTGATATTATCTCGATATAGCTGTATTAAGAACCCGCAGCCCGCTGGATGAATCTTTATATCCACCGTTCAATGAAAAAAGGATAAAGTAAAGTTTAGTGAATCTTCGTTGTCAAAATAGGTATTCCGATAAGATTCTTAAATAGTAGGTTAGAAAACAAAGAACGTTAAAGGCCTCCTTAGAGGCTTTAACGTTTGAATTTGTTGCCTTAACAATTTGTAGTTCCGTTTTTTAGGCTTTAATTATCGTCTCATTAGTTACCATTGTTACAATATTGTCCGTATCAAAAAAGTTTATATGGTCGGGGTTTACTTTGTTCAAAAAGTTTTCGCTTGAAAAGAATTGTTGATAATCTTCAAATGAATCGAAATATATATCTGTTATAGCATCATATATAGGTGCGGGAAAACCCGGTGCTTCTACCGGATGACTTACAACGTACCTGCGTACGTACTGCTCCGTCTCGGGTATGGAAGCGAATAAAGGAGCATGTTTATTTTTGTGATAATCCACAAATTGTTCAAAGCTCAACTCAGGAAGTCTTTTAATTAAAAATGAAAACTTAATCATATCTTTATTTATTTGCATCAAAACTATTTCAAATCATGCCTTAGGGCAAGTACGCATAAATTAATCCCTATAAGGGTTGAGGTACTATATCTATCGAATATGACATATGAGAAGAAAATTCCGCTTCGGAAAGACTGCGGGCTTCATTTATTTAAAGAATTATTGAACGGAAAATGGAAGCTCATGTTGATTTACTATATATCAACAGGACTTAAAAGACCGGGGGAATTACAACGAAAAATTGGTACCGCGGATAGGCGTGTTTTGGCCAATCAGCTGAGTGAATTGGTATTGCACGGTTTTGTCAGTAAAGTCATTTACGATACTAAAGTTCCTAAAGTAGAGTACGAACTCACAGATTTAGGGAAAAGTTTACTTCCTGTCATTTTAAATTTAGAAGCATGGGGTGAAAGCAACAGGGACGTGCTGGAAAAAGCTCTTCCGGTGTGAGTTAAAACCTTTAACGAAAAGGTTGCCATAATCTGCGTTGGCATTTTTCATTTTCAAACTGTACTCAACTCTTAGCTGTTTTTTATGTCAAGCAATAGTTAAGGCTGCTAATCTCCAATCATTCACGAAGTGGTTCGATAACATCTATTTGAGATCGGCATCTTTCCGGGGAAGACTCCAAGTATTCGGCTTTATAAATAATCACCGAATTGAATATACTTTATAAAATATGTAAGGTATCACACCTCGGCAGTGTTAACAGCTTTACTAAACAACAAAATTTCTGCCTGATAAATCCCTCCAATACGCTGTTGAAATTTTACGAAACTACAGGGCATCTAGAGGCAGTAATCCGGATTGTCCAGATATATGGATATCATGGTATAACGGACAGTGCCATTGAACGACTTATGTAATGTTTAATGCCTTTTTCTTAGACGGCGAGTATTCTATTTCAGGTTGTCTTTCGTTAAAATCTATCGGCTTTACTTTCACTAATAAGATTGAAGAGATCAAATTCAAAGTTTTATCATAAATTTTTTGAACAAACGGCAAAGATAATATGATCACTAAAGCAATAGGGAATGTTAAAATAAGTATATCTCTGAATACAGATATGTGCCACGTGGGAAACAACTTTTTAAAGGCTCCTAGAAAGAATGCATGAAGCAGAAATACACACATGGTTCTGGCGCCTGGTTTTGAAATCAACATTTTTCGTTCTGGAATATAAACAATAAATGCAATTGAAATGGCCACAGAAGTAATCATTAACAAAGCTCTCGTCATCAGAGAGGTTAATAGATCAGGTCCCATTTCCAAATAAGGAGAATTCCAAAATAAAATATTCCATTTAGCGGGGTCGTATCTTAAAATAAACCATATCAGTGTGCCGAGCGTAAATGCACCTGGTAAAATCAATAGTTTTTTATTGTAGATTGAGCGAAACATTCCGTCCGTACACATCGTACCTAATAAAAAGAACGGAAACAGGCTGATGATTCTGGATAATGACAAGTAATCATGCACAGTGGAATCAAAGCCCACTGTTAGGGATGAAATTATACAAATTATCAAGGGATATTTGAAGTTTTTAACAATTGGTAGAAGGGATCTCCACCAAAAAAGGCCGAACAGATACCATAAATGAAACGGCGGGATAAGCAGGCTAAAACTAAATTCATGACTATGGCGGCTTTGTATCACTCGCCAGAGTATTGTAAATATAAAATAGGGTATTAATAAGTTTTTATATTATTTCTGATGCTTAAACTGTTGGCAGACTTCGAGAAATAGCCGGACAGGAATACAAATAATGGAATGTGAAAGCTATAGATACATATAAAAATTACTTTTTGGTAGATATTCTGAGTAATATAACTTTCAATGAAATGGCCGAACACAACCAATGTTATCAGAAAGAATTTAATATTGTCAAATAAGTAATCCCTGGTTTTACTTAGTTCTTTTTGATGGAAACCTTGCTCGTTAGCATTTATTTCGTTCATAATAAGCTAATTTTTGAATCAAATATTTAGTAAATAGGCATGTATGTGCGGTATTGCGAGAATTTTTGCGATTTATTTAATCGCACTTAGAAGGGACAGAAGTAGGACTATAAGCCGAATAATAAATAGCATAGGAGTTGGTAGCAGAAGTGATTTCAACTTTAAAGACTCGGCTTCTTGCAAATGAGAAAAGAATGTTTCCTGTTGAGTGGCGTTAGGTAAAGGTTGCATATGTGATTGGGCGGTGAAATTAAGCAATAGTTCGCTTATATACGCACAAATAAATTATCGAATTGAAATAGAGTTCGCGTTAATAATACATACTGATGTATGTATTATTAACGCGAAGATCAGTAATAGTGTACGATAGCCGCAATCCACTAACATCTACCGTAAAACTGCGGAATGTGAGCGCATGATTGGTTGTTTAATGCTGTAAATGACGTTGGGTACCATAGCGAAGATCAATGATATCTTCACTATAGATGATTATACCAAACTTAGCAGTTGATTCTATGAAACTTCTGCGCGTCTTTCCGAAACGTCATCCATTGGAATTATAAATGCTTTTGATCAGATAATCGAATAGCGTTATTGCATAATGTTTAGACCTTGTTCAATTTTGGTTTCCGACTAGAGGCGCCTAATGGGCAGAAGGGCAGGCGGAAAGCAAAAAGAATGATGAGGAATACTGGATACACCTTTCCCGGTTTTGGATAAGCGCCAATTATAGCAGCTGCCTATTTTTGGATTACTAACAACAAGGCAGATATGATACCAGTAAAAGGATATGCAGCACAAACGGCCGAAAGCCCGTTAGCGCCGTGGCAATTTGAGAGGCGTGAATTAGGCGCATACGATGTACAGATCGAGATCCTGTACTGTGGTGTTTGCCACACCGATATTCATTTGACCCGTAACGAATGGTTTCCTGGTATTTTTCCGATGGTACCCGGTCATGAAATTGTCGGGCGGATCAGCGCAGTCGGCGCCTACGTAAAGAAGTTCGGTTTGGGCGATCTGGGTGGCGTTGGCGTAATGGTTGATTCCTGCCGTGAATGCGACGACTGCCGTAATGGGCATGAACAATTTTGTACCGTAGCGCCAGTACAAACCTATAATAACATGGGCCACGACGGGTTGCCGGCCTATGGCGGTTACTCTGATGCCATTGTGGTGAATGAGGACTTTGTGCATCATATATCAGAAAAGTTGAACCTGGCGGCAGTAGCGCCTTTATTATGTGCCGGCATCACCACTTATTCACCACTAAGGAAGTGGAATGTTGGAAAAGGGCATAAACTGGCCATTGTGGGCCTGGGCGGCTTAGGGCACATGGCCGTAAAATTTGGTTGTGCGTTCGGTGCTGATGTTACCGTGATCAGTACATCACCCAATAAGAAAGCGGCGGCAAAAGAACTTGGTGCGCAGCATTTTATCATCTCCAAGGATGAAGAACAAATGAAAGCAGCGTTTAAGAGCTTTGACTTTATACTGGACACAGTAGCGAGTAACACTGACATTAATCCTTACCTCAATACGTTGAAGACAAATGGTGTTTACATTAATGTGGGCCTGCCATCAAAGCCATGGGAAGTGACTTCATTTTCGCTGGCTGTTGGTAATAAAACTATTGCAGGTTCAGGTGCAGGTGGCTTACCGGAAACCCAGGAGATGCTGGATTTTTGTGCCGAACATAACATCGTATCGGACATTGAACTGATTGACATCAAGGACATCCATGTTGCTTATGACCGCATGCAAAAAGGAGATGTCAAGTACAGGTTTGTCATTGATATGAAAACCTTGTAATTTTAAGATTGTGAAACCGCCGCATGTTATCAATTCTATATCCGAGCAGCATCGGTTGCTCGGTTTGCCCAAGCCTAAGCATCCATTGATCAGTATTTTCCGTCATGAGCATACCAATTATGAGAACCTGGTAGAACTGAGACATTTTACATTGAATTTTTATTGTATCTCCCTCAAAAAAGATTATGATGGTAAACTGAAGTATGGCCAGCGGCATTACGATTTTGATGAAGGTATGATGGCTTTTATCTCACCTAATCAATTACTGATGAAACTGGACTCCGGTTCCAAACCGCCCGGTGGCATGACGCTCATGTTTCATCCCGATTTTATTGCAAATACGCCACTCGCAGCTAAGATCAAGAGCTGTCATTTTTTCTCCTACGAGCTTTATGAAGCGTTGCATTTATCGGCAGATGAGGAAGCGGTCATTGAGGCCTTATTCGCCAATATCGAGCATGAGTATCAACATAATATCGACAAGTTCAGCCAGGAGGTACTGATCGCTCAAATCGAACTTTTGCTGCAATATAGCAATCGTTTTTACGCCAGGCAATTCATCACTCGTAAAGTTGCTAATGATGAGATACTGATCCGCCTGGAAAACTTGTTAAACCTGTATTTCAACGATCAGGAATTGCTAAAAAATGGCTTACCTACCGTTCAATTCATTGCTGCAGAACTAAATGTATCGCCTGATTACCTGAGCGATATGCTGCGCGCCATTACCGACCAGACGGCACAGCAGCATATTCATGCCAGGTTGATCGATAAAGCAAAAGAACTGTTAACGACCACTACAATGCAGGTAAGCGAGGTTGCTTATTACCTTGGATTTGAGTATCCGCAATCGTTCAACAAACTGTTTAAGAACAAAACCCAAATGTCTCCTTCGGAATTTCGTTCCAGCTTTAATTAAAGCTACGTCAAATGCTTTTGATGAGATGTCGATGATCACTGCTGCTGCTATAACATGCGATTCCTGTAGCTTCTTTGGGTAGATCAGTGCCAGTCCGGCGGTCACTGCTGTAAGGACTGTTGGCTGATCGATGATGGAACGCCTGGCAATAATGATCACCGAACCTGCCAACGCGCCTGCCACCGCTGCGGTGATGCCATCTGTAAAAGCCTTGATACTGGTGTTCTTCGCTATCTTCGCGATAGCAATGCTCCCCAAAGAATAGTAAACCAATCAGAATGCGATACCAAATTGAAAACCGATGGTAAACGAAGTAGGTTTATCACTGCCAAAGCGAACTGGCAGCGGTATGACAGCAAACAGACTGCTGTTTTTGCCTCTGATCACCGTTTTGTTCAATGCCGGCGTGACACCATAGCGGCCCGAAGTTTCAAATGCCGCACGCCCGGCAAATGTCCAGCCCTTACCTAAAGCAACGAGTACGCCGGGATGAAAGGTGAAGTTTGCCATTTTGCTGGTACCATTCTCCGCCCGGATGGAAGGTTGGAATTCGGCTGAAAAGCCAATTTTTTGACTTTTCCAGATATTGATGCCGACCGGTATGCTCACTACATAATGGTCACCAAAGTTCTTATCGGTACCTGTGCTGCTAAAAGTGACAATGGGGTGCAAGATACCAACATAACCAGCAACTTTTAGATAGGGCTGTGCCGGGGCAGTTTGTGCATAGCCGCTTAATGAGATTAATACGAGAATACTAAGAGTAAAAAAATTTCATAAAACCTTGTATTTAATAATGCAAGGTAATTTAAGATTTTAGCGGCAAATTGTATCCTTTTAACTATTGGTCTGAATTTTACTTTTTGAGCGACTTCTTATAAGTTGATGGACTTTCACCTGTGAACTTTTTAAATACCCGGTTGAAGTGGCTTTGATCAGAAAAGCCTGCCAGGTAACCGATCTCTGTTAAACTGTGGTTGTTTTTTTCAATCAAGCCACATCAACATCATTTACCGGTACTTTAACCGGCATCCGCTGTTACCATTGCGCGAAATCTGCGCTGTCACAAGTTCTGGTTACAGATGAGTCCACTGTTGCGGTTATTCATGATGCCGTCTCGCTTTTTGTTATAACTCTGATTGTGTCATCCTTTTTTCTGTCATGCCCCTGCGTGCAACTGAGATTCATAAACGAGGTCACTATCAGCACAAGAAATCTGTTTTCCAAATCATTTATTTTCAATTGCCTATTTATATTTGTAGTTATTAAAAAATTTTGATCAGATATGCCTTATTCTCTTTCTGCGGATCGCAACCAAACCAGCCGGTTGTTTTTGTCTATACGGTAAACGTCCTGCCACCAGTGTGCGCCGCCCCGGCAAGCCGTATAGAGCAGCTTCCGTTTTGCGTTCACAGTAACGTCGCAAAGGCAGGAGCATTTAGCGTGCGTGTCCTGGCTTTCCTGTAATCGCTGAAACCGTTTGGTGGCTGGGTTATACAACCAAATATTGAAAGTCTGATAAACACCCATACCCGCATCCGGAAGCGAAAAGCCCAGGTCATCGTAGCCGTCAAAATTGTAATCTTTGATATAGCATGATCTTGTTTTGTCAGGTGCATCTAATGATATGAAGTTTGGGGTGGTAACTTTTCCATCCGGATAAGTAAACATAAACTGGTCTTCTAAGCTGTTCCATGCAAACGTGATGAGCACGCCATGTAGCAGGTATTTTTGCACATCATCAATCGAGGCATCATTAACAACGCCTGTAAAATTAAACCGCCGGCCATCTTTATTGCGAACATACCAGGCATCAGTTACTTTGCCCGACTGTTCAACAACCGCATAACGGCCCGAAACTTTTCCGTTCAAAAGTTCATTCCATTCGTAATAATAACCTTCGGGCTGCTTATTCGTATTGGTTAGAACGCTGGTAGTAAACTTTCTTAGCCGGAGCGCCATAAAATCTTTTTGGCCATTGTATCGCACAAACGCACCTTTTCCTTCAGTGTTACAGTAAATGCGTAGGCTGAAAGCCATAGCCTGACCTGCAAAGCTTAGCTGGTACGTTTTGGCGCTCACTGTTGCAGCGAGCATAGTAAAGCATAATAGAAGGTTAGCAAATATTCTGTTCATTACAAGGCTTTTTTTTTAGGTAACGTTATTTTCTACTTTAATAAGTTCAGCACTTTGTTGCCGTTCTATTATGTTCCTAACAGGGAAACCACCAGTGCATAGAATAAAGCTTTCCGTTCTTGATGAAAATTTTAATATGCCCGTCAGAAACGTTGTCCTTATCTTCTCTAAGTAGCATTACTTGCAGTTTTCCTTCATCAGCTACATCTATATCAGCTATGTACTTAGCCGCATTTGGAAAAAGTTTCTTTAAAGCGGATACAGTCGTGTTCTTGTTAAGGGATTGATGATGAAAAATTAGGAAATCGCCATCGCTAAATCTTACCTGATCAATAGCTACTTTACCTCGGGAACATTCAAAGCGCGAGCCATTTTTGTATAAATACCTGGCTTCGGGATCTACCGAACCATCGGCTTCCTGAAAAATGGTAGTGCAGGGTTCTATTTCGCTCAATAACTTAGTGCTATCGGGCTTGCCAAGTACCAACTGGAATTCCTTAAAAGAAAAGTAACGCTTTAGCTGCCCGTTAAAGCGAATTTCCTTTTCGTCCATCACTTCTATGGCTGTATCTGCTTCTGTTTGGCTTGTGGAGTTTTCATTTTTGATCTCTTTTGATTTAACGCGTGTCGGTACCGCCGCTTTTGAAGATGGATCGGTGCGGCTGCCACATGAGGATAACAGCGTACAAAGGATTATATAAAATGAAAACAGTACTACCAGTAACGTTACTCGGTGGTTCCTATTAAATGATATATTCCAAGAAAAGAAAGTGTCGCGCATTTTTAATCGCTATTAAATTTATATCACGATATTGTGATATATGTAAAACGTTTCTCTGAGAAAAAGGTTTAGTGAATGCAGTACCTGCACTAAAGTTGAGTTAAATGGCAAGGAAAATCACCGATGGTCCGGTTAGGAACAAGGAGCGAACGAAGGCGAACCTGATAACAGCACTCGGAAAAGTACTAAAAAAGAATGATTTTACGGGGCTCAGGACCAGAAGCGTTGCCGAAGAAGCCAAGGTAGACAGGCGGCTGAGCTATGATTACTTTGGCGGCCTTGAAGGTCTCGTAAAGGAATACCTGAATAATAAAGACTACTGGAAGATACAGTCAGACGATGTTGAGGAAATTATACGAAGCGCCAGTGAAGATGCAGGAAAAGCACTTGCTTATGGCGTACTGGAAGATCAGTTCGATAGTTTAATAAGCAATGAAGAGATGCGCCGGATCATTACCTGGGGACTTAGCGAAAAGTCGCCGATCTTAAAAGAACTTGATCTGAAGCGCGAGAACATAGGCGAATTGGTACTGCGAGAAGTATTCGATAAGCATTTCGTGCAAACTGATAAAGAGTTTAGGGCGATGTATGCCTTAATGATGGGGGGCGTTTATTATTTAACGTTACATGCCAAAATGCAGGAAAATACTTTCTGCGGTATTGACATTCAACAACCAGAAGGGCAGGAGGAGATCAAAAAAGCGCTCAGGCAGTTGCTCAATAAGATCTATCAATAACAGTATTACCTTGATCATGTTATTATAAAATACCCAATTGTGACGATTAGACCAACCAGCAACTGTAGTATGCTTTGTTTAGTAATAATGATGAAAAGCTTTATCTGGTTGAATAAAGTTCATCATTGTGCTGATCTTTTAAACATGGAAGGCCTTACAAAGATCGAAGTTATTATATAGTTGCCATCGTTTGAAAAAGAGTATGTTGAATGAAAAGACTAATAAATAAGATCATAATTTTAACGTTGTGCGTGATGTCGGCCTGCCGATTAAAAACAACTGAGGAACAGAAGGTGGCAAAGCCAAACGCTGCTCCGAAACTACCAGTTGTTAAGCAAAATAAAAATGAGCAGCATGAGTATGTTGCCCAGATGACCTTTGTAAAGTATCTTGATGATGGTGATTATTTTCAACTGTTAGCACGTAAAGGTGACAGCACGTTTAGTTTTATCAATGAAACCGACACCAGCAGGAACTTAAATCGCGGAGATAGGGTACAAGTTACCTGGAAGGATGGGACGATCACCATTCCTGGCGATAATGATGCCGAAATGCCAGCGCAGTTACTACTTGCTGTTAAGAAAACCGGCGACGGTTCCGTATCTATGTTTAGAAGAACGTATGGTAAAAAGCTGAAATATACCTGGTCTCCCGATGAGGAATTTACATCGTCTTATCTCGACAAAGTTTATTTAATAGCCGAATATTATCTGACTAAAACAAAAAATCCCTTATTGCAGGCTGCCATTAAAAATCGTGATGAGTTGACTTATTCAATCGAGTCAAGAGAGCGGAATAATCACAGCTACAAAGTAATTGGTATTGCGCCGGTAGGGCCAAATGGTAGTCAAATTGTTCAATGGCTTTACGTTGGCGAGGAGGATGATCATATATATGAGTATGATCTTCCGGAGGATAAACTGGTACTGTTTCAGTAATACAGCATTTCTTACGCAAGCCGGATTGTTATATCATAAGGTGCCTACAATTACTCAGCCTGAAACAACTGGTTAACAATGAAAAATATCATTTTTAAATACTGGATAATTAATTTACTGCTAGATGTAGTTCTATATGTTGCTTACAGAATTACCATTTTGGATACGACTGTTAAAGGCGATGGTTTAGCGGCAACTGTTTTATATATTCTTGACATCATTTTAAACCTAGGATTTTCATTGCTTTACCTTACCGCTGCGCTGCTTTGCTCGTTTACCGTTTTTTTGAATTTGGTAAGGAAGATAAGGGATAATTACCTCCTTTCATGGCTTAGCTTCTCTGGCGCACCAATACTATTGATAGTTTTTCTTATCATCAGTTTATTGACAGACCGGTACCTATATAACGGTAGTGTCATGACAAGGCTTTTGATCTTTTTAATACTATATGTCTGTAGCACAACGATCTTGTCTCTAAGGTTTAGGAACAGCTACGATAAACAGAATAAACACTTCTAGGCAGAACAATCAGACGGTGGCAATCGCCCGCCCATTTAAGGACTGGCAACAGCAAAACGATTTAAGCAGCATATCGAAGGTAAAATGAGGTGAAATCGGGAGTCATCATAATGATATTACACAAATGCTGCCTCACTAGTTCTGCCTGTTCAGGCCCAGTGCATAATGGCATACAATGCTGTAGTTGAAATTAGCACCCAAAGTACGACTCCCTGCAGCAGCGGCTTAATGCCCACAGATGCAAGTACATTTCGTGATAATCCAGCACCTATTAGAAACAAGGTCAGGGTAAGCCCGGCTTTTGCTACTGTAATAAGGGATGTACTTACCGTTCTGACAGCTGGTATATAAGTGTTTGCTACCATGGCCAAGATAAATAACCCGATAAAATAGGGTATACTGATCTTACGGGTTTCAGTTTTAAAGATAAACGTAGACAGGAAAGCCATCGGAATAATCCACAGCGCCCTGGCCAGCTTTACGGTTGTTGCAATCTCCAGTGCCTGAGCACCGTATTTACTGGCTGCGCCAACTACTGAACTGGTATCATGTATAGCAAGTGCACACCACAAGCCAAACTGCGTTTGCGAAAGATGGTAATAATGACCTATTTTAGGAAAAATAAACAAGGCAACCGAGTTAAGGATAAATATACAACCGAGCGCAACGGATATCTGCCTTTCTTCGGCTTTAATAACCGGTGAAATAGCAGCAATTGCACTCCCCCCACAGATGGCCGTGCCGCAGGAAATAAGATAGGAAACTTTCCCTTCAATTTTGAACCATTTACCTGTAAAATACCCCAGTATCAAGGTGCCGCTGATAGACGCTATGGTAAAGATAAGCCCTTCTCTTCCCGCTTGTAAAGCCTGATGAACATTCATGCCAAATCCAAGTCCGACCACAGAAATCTGCAAGAGCCGGTGCGTCGCTTTTTGATTAAGATGTAAATAAGGATGACCGATGACCTGCGCGGTGAAGAGGCCGATTATTAAAGCCGTAGCCGGACTTATTACAGGAGTAAGACATAAAGCCAGTGTTAGTATAAAAATAGCTTTTCGTACCGGATCACTTAAGTGTAGAGCAGTTTGTTTCTTATTAGTTTTTATTTGACTTGCTTGCGTATTCATGCAGCAAAAGTCAATTAAAGTTTCAGGCAGTTTTCATCGAAAAAAGTAATGATTAATAACCCTGGGTTATTGAAAGCTATATATCGAGGTAACTTTCGCTGAAGCGCCTGAATAACTGGGCTAAGCCAGGAAGATGTCCATGAGGTTGAATAAAATAGAAAGTCCGTTCAATGGCCAAACCTTTCACGTCAATAATTTTGAGCGAGCCTGATTTGAGCTCATTTAAAATGGATTGTACGGACAAAAAAGCGAAACAGTTACTGTTTAAAAGGTAAGCCTTAATACTCTCGGCACCGCTTAGCTGCATTTCGACTTTAAGATCAGAGATAACCATGCCCACCGGTTCAAGCGCATGCGTGATGACATCCAGTGTACCTGATCCAGGCTCCCTGAGCAGAAAAGGCAGGCCTTTTAATTCCGATGGCAGGATAGTTTCCTTTTTTACCAACCGGTTTCGTGCAGCACAAACCAGAACCAGTTCGTCTTTTAAGAACTCCTCATACTTTAATTCAGCATTCCGCCTTACACCTTCAACAATGCCCAGTTCAATTTCGCTGTTTATGACAGCTTGTTCAATTTGTTCTGTATTGCCGGTAATCAGTTTTACCTTAACATCTTTAAACCGTTCATGAAATTGAGCCAAAATTGCCGGTATAACATACTGAGAGACTGTATTGCTGCCACCGATGCGAAGCATCCCAGTGTGCTGGTTAACCAGCATGTTCATATCAAATTCCAGGTCGGTGTACATCGCGTTCATCTTCTCCGTGTACTGTAATAATCTTTCACCTGCAGATGTAAGTCTGACTTTGCTGTTCCCGCTTCGTTGCAGCAGTGTTGTTTTAAAATAAGCTTCCAGTTCGCGAATGTGTTTGGTGACTGCCGGTTGGCTGATAAAAAGCTCCTGGGATGCTTTCGTAAAGTTCAACCTTTTAGCAACGGTATAAAAAACCTTTAACCGGAAATCAAGCATGGCGTAAAGCTATGTTTATTTTGTCAAATAAGCATCTGACGTGCTGGTGTCAAATAATCACGATCTGCTGGTCATTCCATTTCTATTGGGGAGTATAGCCTTTTAATAAATTTAAGAATTGGAAAAATGTAAGGTTTATCGAAACGGCGTTGTACTTCAACTATAGCACTTCATACATCAAAAACAATTTAAGACAAGCTTACCTTTAATGATAATGGAAATCGATGAGCCAAAAAATCCCAAAGCCGCCCCGGGTGATCATTTAGCCAATGAACGAACTTTCTTAGCCTGGATCAGAACGAGCATTGCCATGATGGGTTTCGGATTTGTGGTGGTTAAGTTTACTTTGTTTATTAAGCAATTATCGCTGGCCTTAACGGATAAAATTATTCTGCCCGGTAAAGGATATTCCTCCGTGATCGGGGTTCTGTTGGTTGCCCTGGGTGCACTCATCGCACTGTTCTCCTATATCAGATACAGAATTACCGAACGCCAGCTGGCTGACAAAACCTACGCGCCTTCCTATATGCTTACGCTGCTGGTCACTATCACCATTGTTGTGATCAGCGCGCTCCTGATTGTTTATTTGTTACCTGGTTTGTAGCAAGTCGGCTATTGTTGTATATATATAATTGCAATATTGATGTTACAAAGCGTAATAAAAGTAAAAAGTTCCCAACTTTAAACGTTTATCTGGTACTGATCACCATGAAACGGATGCAAACGTATAAATTAATCTTGTGTATAGCAGCGATGATCTTCATCGCCAAGCCATTCCTGGGTTTTAATTTGTATGAGCAGTTGCAGAATAACAGTCAGGAAAACAGCCTGATTGTCAAAATCTTTACTCAGCGCAAACCTGAATTTTTGGAAGAAGCTATAACCCAAAACATAGCTTTCCAAGCATTGATTAAAGAAAAAGGTCATCAATTCATTCTTACAATCAATGCCCTGTTAATTGCGTTATTTCCGTTATCGGCATTTTTTGTATTAACTCGTCGCAGGAAGTGTGATCCCGGTTGCCCGCCGCTGCATCGTATCGATTCCATTTATCTGCTCACCCGCACCCTTACTATTTGATCTTGTCGTTTGTCCGTTCTCCGCGGATAGCTTAACGTCATCAGTTCATTACAGCCCAGTGCTGTGATCCTGCTATTATTTCACATCATTTAGTTTTTTAATTTCAATGCTACGTTTTAAACATAGCTGGTGCCTGGCAATATTGCTACTGGCAACCGGCTCGCTTTACGCGCAAACACCCGATAAAAGCATTACCCTTAAAGACCTTTTAAAACAGGTTTCTCAAAATGCGCCAACCCTGCTTTCTGATTCCTCGGCCGTCCTGATCAGGGAAGCTCAGGCGCGCGAAACCGGTTATAACTGGCTTCCTAACCTAAAGCTGAACTACCAGGTTAACCTGGGAACCAACAACAACGTGGGCGGCCCCTACTTCGGTTTTGGTATGGTACCCTCAAATAACCGGGGCGTACGTGACGAAAGCAATACCACTGCCGTACTGGCCAATTTGGGTATAGCTGCCTTTGATATGGAAATTTATAATTTTGGCGCCTACAAGGCGCAAAACAAGGTGGCCGATGCTGAGGTTGCCGTTCAGCAAAGACAGTTTGAGACTTCCAAATACAACCTGCAAGCTTACACTATTGACAACTACTTGCAGCTAATGCGCCTGCAGGAATACCTTACCGTTCAAATGCGTAATATTGAGCGCAACCAGGAAATCAGGCGCTCTATCAGAGCCCTGGCAAAAAGCGGTATCCGGGCAGGTGTGGATACCAGTATAGCCGAGGCTGAACTCTCTAAATCCCGGCTCAATTATATTGAACTGAAAAACCAGGCTGAGCAGATCCGGCTCAAACTCTCGGCGATCAGCGGCATGCCCAGCCAGGCTATCATTGCAGATACCGCAGCAGAAAATAAGCTATTCAATCAATCAGCAGAGAGCCGGCTGTTCTATGCCGATACCACCAATCATCCGGTTATCCGCTACTATCAGTCGTTATACGAAAACAGCTTGCAACGCGAAGAACTGGTTAAAAAGAGTTACAATCCAAAAATATCCTTACAGGCTGCTGCCTGGGGCCGGGCGGCCAGTTTGGATGCCAATAACAATTTCACCAGCCTTCGTAATGGCTGGGGCTTTCAGCGCGAAAATTACCTGGTCGGCTTGGGCATCACATACAACCTGTTCGACCTGAAGCGCAGGCAGCTTAAACTGAATACGCAAAAGATCACCTCGCAATACACACGAACGAAGCTGAATGAGCAGAAAGTTCTGCTGGCGGCAAGTGCCACACAGGCTGATGCCAATGTGTCCACTGCTATGGAACGTTTACAGGAAATACCGAAACAGCTCAAAGCGGCCAATGCGGCTTACCGGCAAAAGTTCTCTTTATACAAAAGCGGCCTAACCGATATCATTGAACTTAATGCCGCTTTAGCCCTGCTATACCGGGCTGAAATAGACTTCATATCGGCGAAGTTTAGTTATACCCAGGCGCTCTTTCAGAAGGCGGTAACCGAAAATCAAGTCAATACAGTGATTAACCTTCTAAACTAATTAAGCTATGTCTATGGTTACTTCAGCCCTGAAACGGCCGGTTACAACGGTGATCATTACGATCAGCCTGTTGATCTTTGCCGTGCTCAGTGCCATTAAAATCCCGATCGATATCTTTCCGCAGCTCAACATGCCCACCATGTATGTAATTGAGTCCTACGGCGGTATGTCCCCACAGCAAATGGAGGGTTTCTTTTCTACCCGTTTACAGGATCAGTTCCTGTATGTAAACGGCATTAAAAGCATCACCAGTAAAAATATACAAGGTCTTACCTTGTTAAAGCTTAGCTTTTATGAAGGCACGGATATGGGCGAGGCTTCGGCCCAGGTAGCCCTGCAGGTAAACCGGGCCATGAAATTTTTCCCTCCGGGAGCCTTGCCGCCGCAGGTACTTCGTTTTGATGCCTCATCTTTGCCCGTAGGCCAGCTGGTGATGTCATCTAAAACGCAAAGCCTGAAAGATATTTATGATTTGGCCACCACACGGGTGCGGCCGATGTTCTCCTCAGTAGCCGGGCTTTCGGCACCACCACCTTTTGGCGCGAATTCCCGGTCGGTTATCATCAATGTTGACCCGAACAAAATGCGCAGCTACAGCCTTACGCCCGATGAAGTAGTTGGTGCGCTGGCCAAATACAACGTCATGTCGCCATCGGGTAACCTGCGTATGGATAATACAATGTATGTGACGACCATGAACTCGCTGATTGGGCAGGTTGAAGACTTCGGTAACATTCCGGTAGTCAGTAAAAACGGGAACCCGGTATTTGTGAGGGATATTGCGAAAGTAGCAGACGGCGCCGATGTGACCGTGAGCTATGCGCTTATTAACGGTAAGCGTTCCGTCTATATCCCGGCTGTAAAAACGGCTGATGCCTCGACCTGGGCGGTGGTACAAGCCTTGAAAAGCAAACTGCCGGACATCCAGAGCTTATTGCCGGATGATGTAAAGGTATCTTATGAATTTGATCAGTCCGTTTTCGTGATCAATGCTGTAGAAAGTTTATTGACCGAAGGCGGACTGGGTGCTTTGTTAACCGGTTTGATGGTACTGCTTTTTCTGCGCGACTGGCGGAGCAGTTTAATTGTGGTTATTACCATTCCTGTATCGATCATTATTGGTGTAATGCTGTTAGGGTTCTTTGGTCAGACTATTAATATCATGACACTAAGCGGATTAGCCCTGGCTATCGGTATCCTCGTCGATCAAGCCACGGTGACCATCGAAAACATTCACCAGCATCTGGAGATGGGAAAATCCAAAAAGCAGGCCATTTACGATGCCTGCCAGGAGATTTCTTTTCCATTGCTGCTGATATTGCTGTGTATACTGGCCGTGTTTGCGCCATCTTTTATGATGTCGGGCGTCCCCAAGGCCATGTTCCTGCCCTTGTCACTGGCTATTGGTTTAACGATGATTGTTTCTTATATCATTGCGCAAACATTGGTGCCGATATTAAGTAACTGGATGATCAGGGCCGAGCAATACCAGCATGGGCATCATGGCCAGCTGCATGCACATGCCGGCGAAGCATTGGACGAACGGGAGGAAAAACAGGTAAACAATCACCTTCGGGCAGAACAAGATCACCCTGAAAATAACGACCTGTTTGAGCGGATAAAGCTTCGCTTCATGAATATCATTCAACGCTGGATGCCAGGGAAGCGCCTGATCGTACCGGTATATCTACTGGTTGTATTGGCACTGGCTCTGGGCGGCTTTCTTATCATCGGGAAAGATATGATGCCTAAACTCAACAACGGGCAGTTCCAAATCAGGATCAAAGAGCCGGACGGTACCCGACTGGAAAGAACGGAAGATAAGCTGAAGCAGGTATTAAAGATTGTTGACAGCACCTCCAACCATCATGTGGCTATCAGTTCAGGCTATGTCGGGCTAATCCCAAGCAGTTACGGGGTAAGTAACCTGTATGTGTTTAACATCGGTACCCATGAGGCTATCTTACAGGTAAACCTGGATGCAGATTATCATGTGAATATGGATGACTTTAAGGAGGCCCTACGGAAGAACATTGCTTACGCGATACCCGAGCTGCGCGTAACTTTTGAGCCGATAGACATGACCGAAAAGATCATGAGCCAGGGTGCAGCTACCCCTATCGAGGTGACTGTTGCCGGTAAGGACATGGCGCAGATCGAAGCGTACAGCAACAAACTGGTTGCTAAACTTAAACAGGTGGATTATCTGCGCGATATACAGATCAACCAACCGTTGAAATTCCCGGTGGTCAAGATCACACTCGATCGCCTCAAACTGGCGCAGATGGGTTTAAGCGTAAGCGAAATATCACGCTCCGTAACCGCCAGCACCTCATCAAGCCGTTTCTCCGAAAAAAACCAATGGCTGGATGAAAAGGCATCCAACACCTACCAGGTACAGGTGCAGATACCCGAATATGTGATGAATAATATGGACGAGATACGGGAAATACCGTTGGTAAAAGGGCAAAGCAGCCCGGTACTGGGTGATGTAGCCGAATTTAAAACCGTATATGTACCCGGCGAATATGATCGCATGGGCCCGAGACGTTACCTGACGGTGAGCGCCAATATTCACCACAAAGATCTGGGTACAGCCACTACCGCTGTTCAGGCTGCCGTAAACTCGTTGGGCACACCGCCTAAGGGCATTGTAACCCAGGTACAGGGTATGTCGAGCTTACTCACCGACACGCTATCCAGCCTTCAAAACGGCTTGATTTTCGCCATCCTCGTGATTTTCTTGCTATTGGCCGCAAATTACCAATCCGTTAAACTATCGCTCACGGTGCTTTCAACCGTTCCGGCGGTTGTACTGGGATCAATAGCAGCTTTGTTGCTAACTGGTTCAACACTGAACCTGCAAAGCTACATGGGCATGATCATGTCGGTAGGTGTATCCGTAGCCAATGCCATCCTGATTGTTACCAATGCCGAAGGCTTGCGGCTCGAACACAAGAATGCGACCAAGGCAGCCGTAATGAGCGCTTCCATTCGTTTGCGCCCGATATTAATGACCAGTTTGGCCATGATTGCCGGAATGATCCCTATGGCATCAGGCATGGGCGAGGCTGGTGAGCAATCGGCACCACTGGGCCGTGCGGTTATCGGCGGCTTATTCGCATCCACCATTGCCGCACTATTTATTTTGCCATTGGTGTTTGCCTGGGTACAAGGCAAAACCACCTATAACTCACCATCCCTCATGCCCGAAAAAACAACAGAAGAAGACCTTATCTTAAATCATCAATAAGGATTATGAAACTTAAAATAGTTATTGCCGCAGCCCTGGCTGCTTCCTTATATAGTTGCTCCGGTCCCGAAAAACCGGTAGATATGACTGCAGAAAAAAAGACAGCCGGAAATAAATTAGAGACCGGTACGGTTTCAGAGCAAGCGTTATCCAGCTATGTGCGGTTGCCCGGGCAATTGAAGCCCTTTAATGAAGTGAACATCTTTGCCAAGATAAACAGCTTTGTAAAGCAGATCTATGTTGACCGTGGCTCGGTGGTGCACAAAGGTCAGCTATTGGCCGTACTTGAAGCGCCGGAAATGGTATCACAGGTACAATCGGCCAATGCACGTTTTTTACAGGCCCAGGAATCGGCCAGTGCCAGCCGCGAAAAATACCGCAGATTGAAAGAAGCGGCCAAAGAAGAAGGTGCTGTATCACCGCTTGACCTGGATAATGCACTTTCTAAAATGAAAGCCGATGAGGCCGTAGTGCTATCTGAACGGTCAAATGCGGCATCGGTTAAAGACATTCAAAGTTACCTGAACATACGCGCACCTTTTGACGGCATGATCGTACAGCGTAATGTCTCTGCCGGTGCACTTGTCGGTCCGGGCAAATCTGCAGATCAGCCGATGCTGGTGCTACAGGATACCCGGAAACTGCGTTTAGAAGTGATGATTCCGGAAAATTATGTAGACAAGGTGGATCTCAAAAAGCAGGTTTCGTTTGTTTTCAATGCGCTGCCCGGAAAAGAAAATAGGGCTTTTATCAGCCGTTCGGCTAACGCTTTAGGCATGCAGCGGTCAGAAGCCATTGAGGTAGATGTGATCAACAAGGATCAAAGACTTAAACCCGGAATGTATGGTGAAGTGAAGATTCCACTGATTTTAGGTGCCAAATCACTTTCCGTGCCTAACAATGCTATCGTCCGGTCTACCGAAAGGGAATATGTGATCAAAGTGGTAGATGGCAAAGCGGTTTTTGCAGACATCAAAGAAGGAGTCACCGGTGAAGAAGCGACCGAGGTGTTCGGCAATTTAAAGTCGGGTGACCGCATTGTGTTACATGCCGGTGATGAGATCAAAGAGGGACAGGTTCTACAATAAGTTTTTATGATGTCAGCTAAAGAACAAACACGGAGTTTGCAGGGGATCTGATTCTGCAATTGATGATGATCCACCGGTCATTACACCACCTTTTTAGCCAGTTTTTAAATAAGGCAGAACCAGCTCAATATTACCAGCTGCTGTTCGTATTAATTAGCATGAAGGGGAGTAGTTACGCAAACTGATTTGGTAAAATATCTTAAAGCAGGTGAGTTGACTATACTGCTTTTTTAAATGTTAACAGAAAGGTTAGGTTAAGGAAAAGAAACATAATAAGCACAATAAAAATTCAGCTGATTAAGCTCTGGTAGCCTGTTGTACTGTCATTGAACACCGGCTATTCCAGTTGTAGACCAGATTAATTAAGATAAATAAGATTATACAAACGGCTACTCATAAACTTTGATGCCTTATCGAAAGAGACAAACGGTGCTTCATCTTCATCTTTTGATTGTATAAGATATTCAAAACCTGCCAGAAGTATGCCTTCTGGCAGGTTTGTTTATGCTAAAACAGCAGGTGGTTTTCTATTCTTATGGTTATAGGAGTTGTTGATTTGATACTTAAGCAACTAAATGAAGATCCCCAATTTAATTTGTTATCTTTCCTCTAACCACTTAAGAAACTGTGTTGTCTTGTCTTTTCCTACCAGCAGCTTTTCCTCAGTTGGTTGGGAAAGGCGTATTAATAATTTGCGGGCAAAGTAATGCTCCACCTCTTTGATGGCTTCAAAGGCGATAAGGTACTGTCTGTTCAGTTTGAAGAAGTCCTTTTCCGCTAACTGGCTGGTTGTTTCGTCCAGTGACTGGTCAATCGCAAACATTTCATTTGCATAAGTGACCAGGGTAGTCTGTTCATTGCGGACAAAAAAATAGGCAATATCACGGGTGGGTACGGTTGTATATTTTCCATTTTTGTACACCAAAAAACTTTGCTTTCCTGGCTTTTGCCGGTTAAACTGAAGCAGTTGGGTAATCAGGTCCGCAGGTAAAGCGGCGTTCTCTTTTTTAAATGTGTTTGAGATCCGGTCAAGCTTGCCAAACGTCGCTTTTAAAGACTCTTCCGAAAACGGTTTTAAAATATAATCAACCCCATTGGCCTTAAAGGCCTCGAGCGCATACTCATCAAAAGCCGTACAAAAAACTACCGGTGCCTCTACTTTGGTTTGTTCAAAAATTTCAAAAGATAACCCGTCAGCCAGTTGGATATCCATAAAAATCAAATCCGGTGGAGGATGGGATAGAAGGTATTCAACTGTGGCTGATACCCGCTGCAAAGGGCCGGCAACGCTGCTATCCGGACGGATTGCGGTAATCAGCTTGATGAGCGCCCTTGCCGTCTTTAATTCATCTTCAATGACCAGTATATTCATGAGCCGGAAGTTTTACGATATAAAAGTCATGATCTGTTATAACATTTATGCCTTGACCCTTTAGGTGCAAATAACGTTGATTAATGTTTTCCAAGCCAATTTTTGTAGACGGTTCCGGGATGTTTTTTGGCTGCAAATTGTTCTGAACAGTTATCCAGTCTCCCGATGATATTATCCTGATATGTAATGGCTGATCGATAGAAATGATATTATGTTTCACAGCGTTTTCTACCAATAACTGAAGCGTGAAAGAAGGCACCGTTACTTTTTGATGGTCGAGTGAAAGATTAATGTCCAATGAGACACCGTCCTCAAACCTGGCCTGAATCAGGAAAAAGTATGCCCGGAGCATTTTCAATTCTTCCGGCATCGGCACCGCATCTTTTTGGCGGCTTTCTAAAGAATACCGGTAAAAGTCGGAAAGCTTTACAATAAAATCTGCCGAATGCTCATCGCCTATTTCTACCATCGACTTTAGTGTGTTCAAACTGTTAAACAGAAAATGCGGATTTACCTGCTGTTTCAACAGTTCGTACTGAGCCTTCAAATGGTCTGCCTTTGTTCGTTCCAACTCAATGGCAATCACCCGGTTAATGTAGCTTTGGTAAAGCAGATACAAAAACATATAGATGGTTAAATTAATCAGGACGCCTCTGAACTGGTACATCAATATCATAGAACCAATCAAACGGTCCTGAAAAGCAAGTTGATTAAGAACAACCAATATGCCCATAACCACAACGCCTAACAGCAAACTCCTGACGAGCCTTGCTCCAAAAAAGCTGGTTGTAATGGCCTGACTGGAAAATTTGGGCAATGTGTACAAGTTGTAAAACCATACATACAGGGAATACATAAAGGCAATCATACAATCTGCTGTTACCTCAATTGCGCTCATCTGCAGTTGCAGTATTTTTGGAATGGATGCCAAAACGCCCATAAAAGCAGCAGATACCCAAACAATTCTCGGAGAAATCGAAAAGACACGGGTATTGCCGGCATGTATGTATTTTTCGAAAATCATGGAAGAATAGATGCTTGCTGCGACATAATAAATTTAATCCGGCCGGCCCGGCCGGTAGTGTCGGCTAATTTAACTAATTGTTTGCCGGTATACCTTTGGTAATTCAGCACGGTGTTTTTTCCAGTTCCGGCTGCCTTAATGGTTTCTACTGCAAGCAAATCGCCGGGTATGCGGGCGCCAAACCAGTGCGGGTCATCCTGCTGCCGCCAGGTAACTAAGGTAGCAGATACACCGGATAAACTTGACGGTACGTTTGAGTCTAAGGCGTTGTATGCCTCGTGGTTACCATAAAGGATGCTCATGGTACTGTCTTTTTTGCTGATAAAAGAAGTGATGACCTTTTGATGCAGTTCTGAAAGTTTAAAGTGATCCGGCAATGATGCTTTCTGGTTGATCAATTGATCTGGATTACTAGCCTGTTTACAACTAATGAAAATAGCAAAGGCGCTTATAATGAATGTGGATATGCGTTTCATGATCAATTTTTGATTGGGAAGGTGAATACAAAATCGTTTTCGTGCATGGGTTTGTGGCAGTTGATACACTCGGTAGTGAACATTGCATCTTTGCCGTAAGGCGTCAACTTTGGCGTTTTAAACCTGGCAAAGCCCCAGCCTTTGGTCGATTTATATTTTTCGTTGTCTTTAATCATAAACTCTACCTGTTTGAAGGCACCGGTGGTTACGTTACCATTAGTGTCTTCTATTTTATCCCAGGCCGATTTTGCTAAGATGGTACCGTTTGGCCATGGATTTATGTGATGCTCTTTTACTGCCTTCACCGCAATTTCATTACCATAAATTACCCGCATGGTTTCATTATCAAACCTATCTGAAGTGCTGATCACTTGCCAGCTTTTGTAATCCGGCAGGTACGTGATTCCGTTTGGGCTTTCGGGCAACTTTTGTCGTTCTTGAGCCGCCTTTGCCTGCAATTGTTTATCAAGTGCATGGATCTTTGAAGTATCGTTAGGCATGTCATGTACCATTCCGGCAAGATAGTTTTTTAGAACAGCCAGGTCCTGTTTGGATACCTTGGCATTTGAATGCACAAACGTATAGCTTTTTATAGGCATGGCCCCTTCTTCTAGCTGATTGATGGCCTCCCACAGTTTACCTTTTCTGTCTGCCGGTGCTAACTTGTCCCAGTTAGAAAAATTCAATCCCTTGCGTCCCTCACGAACATGATTGGCCACCTGCCAGTAAACGGGTTGTATTTTATCGTACCAGCGCAGATTAGTTTGGTTTGAGTGGCAGTCATAACAGGCTCTTACTAATATCGCTTTTACCTGTTCAGGCGCCTGCAAATCTCCGGTTACGGGTGGATTATCAACCTTGGGCCTGATGAACTGTAAGCAAATCAGGATAATGGTTACTGCCAGCGCTGGAATTAAAAAATACTTTTTCATGTGGTGATTTAATCTTCTGTTGCAAAGTACCTGGCTAACTGGAGTAAAGACAAATGAAAAACCGTGTAAGCGGCATATTGGGAGGTGAAGCCGACAAAAATGAGGCTAATTCGTATCCTGCAATTTTTCAATACTTGCGTAGCTTACCGAAGTCCTTCAAGCTCTGCTTGTAATTGAGGCGTGATTTCCATTTAAGAGGTAAGGCAGCAGAGCGAAAGATTGGCCAAGTTAATGGTTTTAATTCAGCCCGTTTTTGTACGCTTGGCTTCATTCAAATTTCAGCTAATTTATAGCCTTGCCCCCTGATGCTTTGAATAACAAATGAGGGTTCGGGCTTAAGGAACTTGCGTAGGCGGGTAATGTAGACATCCATGCTTCGGGCATTGAAACGATTGTCCTCTCCCCAAAGTTGTAATAAAGCAGATTTACGGTCTAATAATTTATTTTTGCTTTGTAATAACAGCAGTAATAGATCAGCTTCTCGCTGCGATAAATATGCATTATCCGTTGGGCCGGTAATCAGCATCCGCTGGTGGTTAAATTGTAATTGTCCCAGTTGATAGACCGATGTTTGCGCCTCATTAGCCTCCTGATCTTCGTTTCGTCGAAACAGTGCCTTAATACGCAGTATCAACTCCTCGATGCTAAATGGCTTTTTCATGTAGTCGTCAGCACCTAATTCAAGCCCTTTCAATACGTCTTCCGTTTGTGTTCTTGCGGTCAGAAAGATAAGCGGTATCCGTTTATCCACCGTGCGTATGTCTCTCACTAAAGTGAACCCGTCTTTTTTGGGCAACATAACATCCACCACGCATAGTTGAGGTTTTAATGAATTGAATGAACTCCAACCCTCCACTCCGTTAGCGGCCAAAGCCACCCCAAAACCCCGGCTTTCCAACGATTCTTTGATGATAGATGCCAGTACCGGCTCATCTTCAACCAATAATATCTGAGGTTTACTGGTCATAAAGGAAATGTGATTATAAAAGTGGTGCCCCGTCCAATTTTGCTGTTCGCTTTTATGTTTCCGTTTAAAGCTTCTACCATGCTTTTTACCTGGCTCAACCCCAAGCCGTAGCCCTTTACATCATGCAGGTCACCGTTGTTTACCCGAAAAAATCTATCGAAAATATAAGGAAGATCCTCGGCGCTAATGCCAACGCCAGTGTCGCTTACGATGAGTTGCCAGCTACGGTGCCCGATTACGGCTTCAAGAAAAATACTTGCTTCAGGACCGGCATACTTTAATGCGTTATCAAGCAGATTACTTAAAATCGTTTCAAGTTTATAAGGGTCTGTGTTAACCAGCTGTTTAGGGCCTCTAAAATTCAGCGTAATTTGGTTGTTTTCAATAGCTTGAAAGTGCCTGAATAAATTTTCAAGCAGCGTATTTAAATCCACCGCTTGGGTTTCCTTGGTATTCAGGTCACGGTCAATCATGCTTATATCCATAATGCGTTCAACATGACCATCCAGTTTATTGATAATGTCTGCGTTAATGCCAGTATAGCGGGCCAGCTTTTCAGGATCAGTCGCCACATTAAATCTGGCAATAGCCTCATTCGTTGAACGAAGGATAGTTAATGGCGTTCTTAGTTCGTGGGTAATATTACTGATGAAGTCGTTTTTTAACCGGTCAAGTTTTAATTGCCTGCGGATGATGACGCCCATGTACCATAAACTCCCGGCTGAAAGAAGGATCAATGCGAATGAAACAATAGCCGGTAACAAATTATGCCGAAGCATCCATCCGCTGCTATTTAGTTTTGCTGTTACTACTACCGGCGATTTGTAAAAAGCAATTACCGAAGCTACTTCATCTGGTGATATACTTAATGGCTTTTTCCGCAATGCTAAGATCACCGGCATAACGATACCATCCTTAGCCAGCTCTTTTTTGTAAACGCCTGTCAACGTTTTCAGATCAAGCGGCTTATGCATCTGCTGTATCATCAATCTTGCGATGAGGGCTCTGACGTATGGCTCATGCTGCTTATCAATTGCAACTGTGTTAAACTCCGCTTTAAATACTTTTTTACGTTTGGGCGTATCCAGGTCAAAGGCTTGCACACTGGGCTTGGTACGCATGAATACGGTTAGCGAAGGACTTCTATAATTGAGTGAGGTCGGAAGTTCAACTTGTTGTGATTGATACTGATCTATACTTTTTTCCAGCGCACGTACCGCCGTTATATGGAAGCTTTTTTGTGCATTACTAAAATTATAATACAACCAGTAAAGCTGGAACAGTACTATACCGCTCACTGTAATGGTAGCGATTATAAAAGTAAGTTGTAGTCTTTGCTTCACTATAAACAAAGATAAAGTTTATTGAAAGCATCCATCATTCAGTTAACACTTGTTAACACTAAGCCCGGTGTCTTTAACACTTGTTCAATCAACACCCGATAGTTTTGTCATAAAAATAGTATGAAAAATTCTTTAAGCGGAGTGCTGTTAATAGTCATTCCGATATCTGCATATGCTCAGCAGACAGAGCAACCTAAATATAAACTGCCTGATGGCAAGATTGTTCGTTTTGACCAGCTGGACAGCATTAACAAAGCATGGGGAGGACGTGGCTATCTAATGAAACATGATGAGTCAGACTCGGGCGTAACAATTATTTCCCCTATGACAGATGAATTTTTAAGAAAGCAAGCTGAAGACAAGGCGAATTTGAATGCCTTGCTCAACCAGCCCGCACCTGATTTTACGTTGACGGATCTTACAGGTAAAAAATGGAACCTGTCTGCACTGAAAGGCAAGACTGTCGTTCTTAACTTTTGGTTCACCACCTGTCCGGCATGTATACAAGAAGTGCCTCAACTAAATGAACTAACGAAAAATCACCAGGGTAGTCGGGTCATATTTTTAGGGCTAGGCCTTGATGACGCTGCAGTTATCAAACGCTTTTTAAAAAAACATCCCTTTAATTACACAGTTCTCCAGAACGCTGATACGGCCGGTAAACTTTACCGGGTGAACTCGTATCCGACCTCAATCGTGATCGACCCAAAAGGGGTTATTCGATTCATTCAGGTAGGGAGGCAAAACATCCGCCAGCAGGTCTCCAACGCTATTAGTCAAATCAGCAACAATTAACATTTAATAAAATCATTTATGCCAGTTCAACAGTTTAATTTTTTTACAGATGGTTTAATGCCCGGTCAGCGTCAAACAGCGGACTATACCGTTGACACCAATTTAGATGACGAGCGCCTATGGATTCCGTTCGGACCAGGTGTTGCTTTTCAGCCTTGCCAGTTCAATCTCAGCGGCGGGGGATTCATTGTGATACTGCGCGCCCAGCCAGGAGCTCAAATGGCGCCGCACTTTCATTCAACTTCTGTTATCGGCCACACCCTCAGGGGAAACTGGCGGTATCTTGAACATGACTGGAAGGCCAAGCCCGGTACCTTTATTTATGAACCTGCCGGCGAGGCGCACACGCTTGTGGTAGAAGCCAGTGAACCGGAGCCAGCAATGATTCTTTTTGTAGTGAGGGGCGGCTTTATTTATATCGACAAGATAATTGATGGCAATATGCTGGCGTATGATGACGGTTTTACTATACTGGAAATTGCGCGTAAGCATTACCAAACGGTAGGATTGGACCCCGCCTTACTAGATGCCATGATCCGATAGTTATAGCAACACCTTGATATATAAATTGTCAAGGTGTTACTACCTAGCGTAGTACTCCATCATTTTTTACAAATCCAAAGGTTGTGAATACCCAAAATGATTTGCTACAAGGGTATGGCAGGGAATATGCACCTGATGCTTTTCGGCAAGGCGGACAATATCATAAACAAGCTCATTTCTTTCGTCTGGCTTTTGTTGCAGCAAGTCTTTTTGTAAAGAAGCGGTGAAGTCAGCTGAAAGGCTATCAAGTATTCGCAAATTTCCTTCAAAAAAGCTTTCTTTCAATCCTAAATTAGCAAAAACTGAAATTTGCTTTAACTCCTTAAGTAAACTGATGAATAACTGTCGGTAAGGTGCGTCTGATTGAAGATCGGACGCTTGTTTATTATAGTAGGCCGCACCTGATGCAAAAGCAGAGGTAAATGTTGATTTTCTGAATATTTCATTGGTGATACTTGAACTGTAGTGAATGTCAATTTTGCTTTCCAACACCTCTCGTTCAATTCTTGTCCTATGTGGATCATATCTGGACTCACCCTCATCCAGCCCATAGAAAATTCTAAAGATTTGATTGTATTGACTCACTTCACCATGACCTGAAAGAAAACCTGTGATATAAATACAACCGTCATAAATGTTGAGGTGAGGCAGCTGCTTGCGGAGGTAATGACCTGCGCAAAGCGAATTAAGTATTGGAACAACTAGGGTTTGATTGTTAGCTGCACTTTTTAAGATAGGCAAAATACTGCTCAGGTGATAAGCTTTTACACAAAGAAATATTACATCATACGTCTGATCTCCGACTTCATGCTCCGAAAGCGCTTTTATGTTAGTTATATATAAACCGGCTCCTCTCCATATGTTTTAATAATAAGCCCCTTAGTTTGGATAGCCTCCAGGTGCTTTCCACACGCTATAAAGTTTACATCAAAGTTGGTTTTTGACTAAATAGCCACCTATAAGGCCACCGACTCCACCAGCGCCAATCACCAAATATTTCATAATGATAAATTATCTCAGTTTATTAAACTAAGATCGTAGCGTTCCTCATGAAGTGTTTTACCCCACTGTTCCATCTCTATCGATGCTGTAGGCTGGAAACCTGCTTTTTTGTACATAGCGATAGCCTTTTGTTGTACGTCCGTAGTTAGCAGGTAGACATTCCTGAACTGTTGTTCGCGGCAGTGCTCCAGCGCAGTTGTTAACAAATGTTTGCCCACGCCTGTGCCGCGGAATACGGGATGAACGAGAAACCATCGGAGTTGGGCTTCGTTATTTGGTTTCGAAAGTATTGCGATGCAGCCTATGATCTGCTGGTTATAACTTGCCAGCCAGATCTTGTCCTTACCTATGTCGTAGTGTTCTAAAAACTCATAGAAGGTTTTCACCACGTAGCCTTCAAACTCTTGAGAATATCCCGATTCGCGCGCATAGAGCACGCCATGTAGATAGATCAGATAACCTATATCGCCTGGCCGCAATCCTTCCTGATATACCACTTGACGGGACAGCACTTGATTATTGTAATCTGTAGACAACAAACTCTCCACTGTTCTCATGGAGCTTACCAACATGTCTGCTTCATCTTTAGAAAGTCTATTTAGAAATCCCTCTATCTGCTCACCAGATTTGCCTTGAAGCTCACTCAATACATTTGAACCTTGAGAGGTAAGACTAATTTGATATACTCTGGAATCTTTCTCAGAAGATGTACGCTCAATTACACCATCGTTTACAAACATCTTGATGATCTTACTAAGATATCCTTTATCAAGGTCAAGTAAGGCTGCCAGCTTCTGGGCTGTTACCGGTTGGCGCAAACCAATTTCGTATAATATGCGAGCCTCAGCTAATGAATAAGGGCCATTTAAAATATGTTCGTTCAGCAATCCGAGATGATTGGTGTAGAACCTGTTAAAACTTCTGATCTGCTCTGTTTCTCTTCTCATAGGGCAAATATAATATTTAGTTGATTATTGTCAACGATAAAATGTTGATAATAGTCAACTTTAATTTTAAGTATAGTTAGTCAAATTTTCGGGGATTTGATTTTTTAATAGCCAATATTTAATATGATTACGGGATGAAAAGAGATAAGGTAAATTGTAGTCTAGATTTTATAGAACTCATATCCCTTAAAATAGGTATCGAACAGTTTGTAGCCAATGCTTGGATAACAGTGTCCCTGTAGGTTCACGATAGTCTATCCATTAACTTCAGCTTTATCTGTAAGGCGCTGTAGTAGTTGCTCCTTGGGCTTTCGTATAGTGGCTTCTATATTTTCTCCAATTTTTGAATCACATCTTTCGCGTCAGAAGAGCCGTATTTGGAACCGTAGATCATCAGCTCAACAATTATAGAAACCAAGTCAATACCTTTTCCTTAATACCATAAATAAACTTATTTTTTTCCGGCGATAGCGTAGACTTCATAGACCCGTTTGCCTCGAGCAACTTAAGCAGGTCGGCAAGAATATTAGTAGCGATCTTTTCATCAGAAGTAAGAAAGTCGCCGTAACTCGACTTATAAGCATATCGCCTAAAGCAAAAATCATTTAAATGTTCACGCGTAAACATACAAAGCCAACCTTTGCGCTGTAGTGAAAATAAACCGAAAATATTAAAGGAGCTCGGGGCATTTATCAAATTGATGGTCAGAGCCGTTTCGAGTCGTTCATTATTAAAGTTAATGAAAAAGATTTTGTGGTAGTGCCATACATCATATGTAATAATGACTTGGGCATGATTGAATCAAGGAATTTTTTTTCAATCAGTATATTACGCAGGCAAAGATGGAGTTCGATCAGCTTTATCCAGAGGCAGCAACTTGGTGCAGAATGCTCTCCGTAACCTTTAATGACCGTGTAAGCGGCACGCCGTAGATGGTTAAAGCTGCAGCAGAATTGATCAGGTATATGCAGAAGCATCCGGCCGTTGCATTCAAGCGTAAATCCGAGATAGCGGAAATGAGACTTAAAGATTGTACCGGCCTCCGTGAGTAACTTTGACGAATGATAGTGCCACTTTTAGATCTAAGGTGAAATGTTTTATCCACTATTGCCTTAAATTCATGTATGATGGTGTTGGCTATCATAAGTATCTTTTTGTATTTGTTATCGACTGGTGGCAGCTATAGAGCGGTTAAAGGCATAACTGTCCAGCTATTCATCGTCTTCTAAGTCTGTGATATTTACTTGGTGGGTTTATTAAAAGAGCTGTCAGCTTAGTTGCTTAAAACTATTATTTATCTAAACAGTAGTATATAGCAATCAAAAGCATACCTATAATCTATACTGGCAAAACGATACTTAGCGGTTACTTAGCATAAGACAGATAGGGTTTTTAGTTCATTTTTCCCGAGTTATGATTAGGATGCGTGAAGGAAATGCGCTTTCTTATAATGGCATTTCCTACTTTTACGATTGAAAGCATTCTCAAGCAAAGTACTGAGACGAAATTGTTGATTAGTAGTTAACCTCAACGATACAGCGACGGCTTACTAAGCATGCCGTTCGAAAGTAAACTGAGTGCCGACCTAAATGCTAGTATATTAACTTTAGGGCTCGCTAAGGGAGTCTTTTATTAGTCAACTTTGCTTAGTGCTTTTCGGTTGCTATCACTGTTTTGAATGATAGTTAAAACTTTATCTTGATAGCACTGGATTTTTCCGTATTTTAGTGCATTGTTTAGTTGAAGATGCAACCGCCGAAAACCTTATTAAAAAAACGCCTGGCAGCCTACACTCTTACGGAGATTTTGGTTGTGTTGGTCATCATTGGGATTATCATTTTACTCGCCTTACCCAACCTTTTACCGCTTATTACCAAAGCCAAAAGCATGGAGGCCAAAGAACAACTGGCACATGTGCAAATGCTGGAGAAAAATTACTTCTATGAATACTCTAAGTATTCAACAGATTTGAAGGAGTTGGGCTTTATACAAGAAAAGTTAACAACTGATGGTAAAGATGGCAGGGCCAATTACCGCATCGAAATTACCAGTGCTACGCTTACGGGCTTTACAGCTAAAGCCACGTCTGTAGTAGATTTTAATGGCAACGGGACATTTAACGTTTGGGAAATAAATCAGGACAAAACCTTACATGAGGTAACGCCAGACTAATGCTACTGTTATTAAAGCTGTCATGTATATGTGTGCTTTTGATGATTACGATCGAGGATATGCGTAGCAGGTCCGTTCACTGGTTTTGGTTCCCGGCACTAGCCATTGGCCTTGCTGCTTTACGGGGTCAACAAGGGCAATCAATTAAAGAAATTGGAAGTTCGCTAGCTATAACTTTCTCGTTTTTGGCCGTACAACTACTACTCGTAACTGCCTACTTTTCGGTAAAGCACAGGCAGTTGGTTAATATTGCCAATGGTATGCTGGGCTGGGGGGATATCCTTTTTCTCCTTTCTGTTGCATTTTATATGCCCATCCTCCATTATATGGCTTTCTATATAATTAGCTTAATAATCGTGCTATTGGCCAGCTTTATTTATATGCAGATTTCTGGTAAAAAGCAGTTGGCTATACCGCTCGCTGGAGGGCAAGCAATTTTATTTGCATTACTGCTTATATGCAGTTGGCTGCTACCGGCCTGTGATCTTACAAATGATGAGGCACTTATTCACCTGTTAATGTTATGAATCTGACAGAAGATATCGTCTTAACTCCCGATCAGGTGCATTGGCTAACGAAAGAGCAGGCCTGGCATTATCGTATCTTGCCTAAAACCAAATCTGGTGATTCGTTGGAGTTGTATTATGATCATTCCGTGAACGAAACGGAGCTGGCATCAGAACTGGAGATTTTAACCGGTTTAACTATTCGTTTGGAGCCGTTGCCAGCAGAAGCTGTAGCCCGTTTACTTTCCCGGTATTACCTTAAAGATAATGCCGCACAGGGAGCCATGCAACTGCAGGGGCATTCCGGTGCCGACGATTTTCTGTCGACGCTTATCAGCGAAGCAAAAAGCCTGAAAAGCAGTGATATTCATATCGAGGTTTATGAAAGCAAATGCCGGGTTCGTATCCGGATAGATGGTATGATGGTGGAGCGTTATCTCCTCAAACGGGATGAATATCCGGCACTTATCAATAAGATCAAAATCCTTTCTAATCTAGATATTGCAGAAAAGCGCCTGCCTCAAGACGGCCGAATCAACTTCAAACACCAGGACCACCAATTTGATATCCGTGTGTCTGTGCTCCCGACTTTGCACGGTGAGAAGGTCGTTTTGCGTTTACTGAATAATGACGCAACAGACATAGATCTGAATAAACTTGGCTTTTCAGAATTCGATCTTTCTAATTACTTGCAGGGTGTAAAACGCCCTAACGGAATTCTGCTCATCAGCGGCCCTACAGGCTCCGGAAAAACGACTACGTTGTATGCAACGCTTAAACTGCTCAATAAGGAAACCCGCAATATCCTGACCATTGAAGATCCTATTGAGTACACGCTAGAAGGCATTAACCAGGTACAGCTAAAAGAATCAATCGGTTTGGGTTTCGCTTCTGCGCTGCGCACCTTCTTACGCCAGGACCCGGACGTTATCATGGTAGGAGAGATCCGGGATACGGAAACAGCTAATATGGCTATTAGGGCTGCCTTAACAGGACACTTAGTTTTATCAACTATTCACACTAACTCTGCATGGGGAACGGTATCCAGGTTGATTGACATGAAGATTCCGCCGTTTTTGGTGGCCAGTACCTTGAATACAACAGTGGCCCAGCGCCTGGTGCGCTTGCTTTGCCCGCATTGTAAAAAAGTGGAGCCATTTACCGCTGCTTTATATCCCCGGCAGTTTAAACCCTACCATGTTGTTGAGGAGCATTACATACCGAACGGATGCGAGCAGTGTTATTATACCGGCTATAAAGGGCGGAAAGCCGTTTATGAAGTGATACCGATTGATCAGGATCTGGCTGTAGAGATCAAGAACGAGAACATGTACGTTCAGGATTTCCTGAAAGAAAGAAATATACAAACCCTGGCCGAGAATGCTTTCGGTCTTTTCAGTGAAGGTAAAACCTCGCTTGAAGAAATTTTCCCCTTATTATTTAATTATTGATAAAAAACCTATGGTGAGACGATTTTTAGTGCTTTTATGGATATGGGTGTTTATAGGATTGCTTCCCGACCGGCTGCACGCGCAGCAGCAGGACCGGATACAGGCCTTGCAACAAAAGCTGGAGAAGCTGGCGGTTACCGTGCCCGGCCTGAATGATGGCGTTCAGTTGGCGGTTACCGGCGTATCTTTGCCCGACTTTTTGAATGCCTTAAGTAAATCTAACGGGCTTAGTTTGAGTGTAGACCCCAAACTTACGTTTAAAGTTTATAACAACTTTAACAACGTCACGGCCATTAATATTCTGATATTTCTGGCTAAGCAATACAATCTTGACATTACGCCCATTGGCTCAATTCTTTATATCACCCAGTATCAGGACCCGGCAGCAAATGTACCGCCGCCTGTGCATCAGGTAAATGCCCGTTATAATCAGTTAGAGAACACTTTAAGCCTGGAGCTGAATAATGATACACTCTCTTCTGTTGCTAAACGTATTACCCAGCTGTCTAATAAGAATGTAGTAGTTCCTATCGCTTTACAGAATCGTTTGGTAACCTCTTTTATCAGTAATGCACCGTTTGAAACAGCATTGGAAAAACTGGCATATGCCAACGATCTGAAGCTGACCCGCACCAGTGATAATTTTTACTTATTCCAAGGTCTGGAGGATGGCGAGCAGCTTTACGTAAATAGCGATAAAAACACTGCGGTACGAAAGGCATTTAAACCAGCTGGCAGCAATGCAGGCAGCCAGACTGGATTGTATGTAACGACGGTTGCCGGGCAGAAGCTTATCTCTGCAGACGCCACGAATGCGTCGATTCTTGATTTGGTAAAGTCAGCCTCCTTTGAAACCAATAAGAGTTACTTTTTATATTCCGAAATCAGGGGAAACATCACGCTGCATGTGGCAGGCGTTACTTACGAGCATTTCCTTTCAGCGCTATTTCAAGGTACTGACTATACCTTTACCCAGGAAAACGGTATCTATATGATTGGCGACCGTAAATTGGAAGGGCTGCGTACCAACAAAGTCATTCAGTTGCAGAACCGGGCCATCGATACCGTTCTCGCCATGATTCCGAACGAATGGAAAAGGGGAGTGGAAATTAAAGAATTCCGGGAGCAAAATACCTTATTACTGTCCGGCTCTAAGCCACAGATTGCCGAGATTGAGTCGCTTGTTAAGCAGATAGACCTGCTCGTACCCATGGTACTGATTGAGGTTACCTTGTTAGATATCCGTAAAAACCGTACCGTAAGTACCGGTATAACCGCAGGCATCAGTGACAGCATCAAAACAGGTGGAAAGGTTTTGCCGGGAATTGATTATACTTTTGGTTCACGCTCTATCAATGATTTCCTGAATAAAGTCGGCAAAATCACTTCAGTAAACCTCGGGCATGTGACGCCAAATTTTTATGCTACCATTTCGGCTTTGGAGGCTAGCAACAATGTAGAGGTCAGATCTGTGCCTAAATTATCTACGTTAAACGGTCATCCGGCAACATTAAGCATTGGTACCACACGGTATTATGAGATCAAAACCCAGAATGTTATTCCCTCGCTTTCATCTCCAACCAGTATTTTTACAAGCCAGTTCAACAAGGTGGATGCTAACCTGGCTATCACCATCCGCCCTATGGTTTCCGGTGATGATCAGGTGACACTTAATATAAAAGTGGATATATCCGACTTTATCGGTATTCCGCCAGACAATGCACCACCGCCCACATCGAACAGCAAGTTTGAGTCGATACTACGGGCGCATAATGAAGACATGATTGTGCTGGGTGGCATCGAACGTACCGAAAATAGCGAGAACGCATCAGGCGTACCATTGCTGTCGCGTATCCCGGTACTGAAGTGGCTGTTTAGCAGCCGCACCAAGACCCGTGGCAAGGTGGTCACCGTCGTATTCATCAAGCCCACCATCATCCGTTAACCCGAGATTACTGTGCGACTATTAGAACCTTATTTCAGGATATCAGAAACAACAGGTGTTCATATTCATGCTGGAAACAATGGTGAACTGCATATCAGCTTATGTAATGTAAAAGCTACGGGTAATAAGCTGGAGATAACCAAAAAAGTAACCGGCGCATCGTCTTTGCAGGAGCTTGCCAAGCATTGCGATGTCAAAGTACCTGTTGCAATAAACCTTTCCGGTAAAGGCATACTCATTAAAAAGGTTGGGCGTTTGGATGACATTGATGCTGGAAACTTCGCCAGGGTATTACCTAATGGTAATCCCGAGGACTTTTATCTGCAGAATTTTATATCCGGTGATCAATCATTTGTAGCACTTATTCGCCGTACAGAAGCGGATCAATGGCTGGAAAAGATTGCAGCACTGGGCCTTTCTGTATTAACGGTGAGCTTGGGCCCCTTTGTAGCAGAACAGGTATTGCCTCAACTGAACTTTTATGGTGAGGAAGTGCTATTTGATGGCCACCATGCCACCCGAAACGAAAAGAAGGACTGGGTAAGCTATCGTTATGTTGCTGATGGGCTGGCACCTTTTCCGGTTAAGCTGGAAGCCGAAAAGCTGGATGAAAGACTGATACTTCCCTATGCTGCGGCGTTTCAGCTTGTGTTGGCCGCCGGATTACCGGTAATTAAGGCGGAAGTTCCTGTACTGGAAATAAGCCTGAATAATGCACTTAAAGACCGGAAGATTCAAGTGTTCAGTTTTGCGGCCTTGGGTATAATGTTCATTTTATTGCTTGCAAATTTCTTGATATTCTCTAACTATAACACACAGAATAACCAGTTGGCCGAACAGGTGGGCAGAAGCAGCCGCAGCATAACTGATGTTGAAGATTTGAATGCGCAGATAAAAGTGAAGGAAGCCCGGCTGGACTCTTTAGGTTGGGAAGACGGTATAAAGAAAAGCTTATTGATTGACGCAATAGCACAGATGCTGCCACCAGAAGTTACTTGGGAAGAAGTCGCGATAGATCCGCAGGTGCAAACCGTTGGAGGTGAAAGTAAGCGTATGCGTTTTGAAAGCAGAAAAATTAAGATTAAAGGCCAGACACAACGCATTGTGTTGGTAAATGAATGGATTGGCAGGGTGAGAAGCTTAAAATGGGTTAAAAATGTACAGCTTGAGGGGTATAATTATAAAAATGAACAGGATACCGGGCAATTCACAGTGACCATTGATTTTTAATATGAATTTACCTAAACCAATCCGCAGAAGTTATTTATTAGCCGCGCTTGTTGTTGTATTGCTTCTGTTGAGTATACGTTTCGCTTTCTGGCGAACCTTCGAGGCTTGGCAGATTAACCGGCAGCTTTCGGTTCAGTTAACGAAATCCTCAGACGTAAGCTATCAACCAGCTTTTCTGGAACGGAAAAACCACAACCTGGATCAGACATTGAACCTGTTCAGGGGAGACACGGCAAATTACCGTAGCATTATTTTAGAGAAATTATCGGCGATAGCTGAGACTGAAAGCGTTAAAATCATTGACGTACCACAGGGAAAAGAAACGGAAGCAGTAGATGCTTTACCTTATCATATACAAAACTTAACGCTCGAAGGAAGCTTCTTCGCTTTGACCCGCTTCTTGCATAATGCAGAGCACCAGATGGGAATAGGCAGGGTTCGGTCCGCAGTTTATCGCTCGGCTACCGTCGCCAAAGCATCCGGTGCTGAAAAAAGACTTACACTGCTGGTTTATCTGGAAATAATCAGATAGCGAAGTAGGTCTGCGTATTCCTGTTATGATGTTACAAGGTATGATATCATCTGCAGGATAATTTGCTTACAATTTCAATTATATACATATATCAAATCTATTCATCAAAGTATCACAATTTAACAATGAAAAATCTTATTATCTTATTAGCCGGTATATCAGCCAGCAGCGCTTCTTATGCACAGTTCAAAAACGAGGTTACAGGAACGACCTATACATCAGACAAAGTTGGAATCGGTACCCCGAGCCCCAAGACAAGCCTAGAAATCAGAAAAGATGTACAGGGGGGGCAGGGGCCGGTTTTGGAGCTAACCAATGGGTTAGGCAATCCAGGTGCCACTTCAGAAATATTTTTTACAACTTATGCCCGCGGTACAAATAACCCCTCAGCCAGAATAAAGGTAGGTGACAATGATGCCTGGGGAGGCAACTTCTTTTTTGATACAAAAGGCAACAGTACAACAGCCGGATTAAACACCCGTTTGTTTATACAAGGGTTATCTGGCAATATTGGTATAGGGACCACTGATCCAAAAGCCAAATTAGAGGTAGCTGGCGGCATATTCGCTTCAGGAGCCGAATCTCGCTTTTCATCCGGAACCTATGCCGATCCAGCCGCGGGTACAACTTATGCCGTTAAAGTTGGTTCCGGCGGTATTGCAATAAATGGTAACTCTGCCTTTATGAATGGTAACTTGAGCATTGGCACCACAGATGCGAAAGGCTATAAGCTGGCCGTCGCCGGCAATATCCGCGCAACTGAAATCAAAGTAGAGGCGTTACCATGGCCGGATTATGTGTTTAAGCCTACCTATAAACTGCCTTCCCTCGCAGAGGTCAAAGAATACATTGATAAAAACAAACACCTGCCGGATATGCCGTCAGAGCAAGAAGTGGCTAAAGAAGGTATTAGCTTGGGTGAGATGAATAAGTTGTTGGTGAAGAAGATGGAGGAGATGACGCTATATATGATAGAGCAGAATAAGCGAATCGAAGATTTACAAAAACAGAACATGAAAATCCGCAGGGTAATAGGGTCCCTGGCAAGGTCTCAATCAATAAAGAAATAGCCTGAAGCTCCAATACTTTCAGCGCTTATATTAAGCGGTGAACAGTGCTTTTCTGAATACTCACAGAAATCAACCATATCAAGCAAAGTTCAAATTACCATTTAAATAAAATATCGTTTAGAGTGATACCGACGAAATTCTTATCTACCATCTTTTTTTCCTGCCTAATGATGTTGGCGATACTGCTGGCAGGAAGCAGCTTAGTACAGGCGCAGAATGCTAATCCGCAAAGTTTTTTCAACTTGAAGCAGATGGTGCCTACCTCTCCGGAGGCTGCCTTGCTGGGCCGTTTCGGTGATATCCCGATCGGATATTATACAGGTACGGCAAATATCTCAGTACCTATTTATACAATTAAAGAGGCCGGGCTGGAACTGCCAATACAATTACAATATCATAGCTCCGGTATCAGAGTTGAAGATGAAGCTAGTACAGTAGGTTTGGGCTGGCTGCTTGAACCGGGAGGGGCAATTATACACGTTGTTAACGGCCTGCCTGACAGGAAAGATAATTTTGCCGTAACTTCTTCGTCAGATTACGCCTATTTAAAGAGCCATGTAGCAGTTCAGGGGGTAATTCAGTCCCGTACGCAAAATGGGAGGAACTCTTTTCTTTGTTCAACCCCTAGCGAGGGCGACTCTTATAATTCAATGGAAAGTTTAGTACAAGGTTATGGACAACCGGATATTTACATTTATAACTTTCCTGGCGGGTACTCTGGTAAATTCTATATTGATCCGGAAAGCCACCAAATTATTTTAATTGACAAAAAGGATCAAATTTGGTTTCAGGCAACTCAAAATGGCTGGATGGCTACGACGATAGACGGCCACCGGTATTATTTTGAAACAGCGGAAGAGGTGATACCCGGCGGCGATTTTTGGCAAACTAGTGAGACATGGAAACTTACTAAACTTGTTCTTAATAACAACAAGACGATAAATTTCGAGTATGAAAAAGGGACGTACTGGTCTCAAAGTTATAACGAAAACTTTCATAGTGAATATCCTCTTGAAGAAAAAGGTTCGGAAACTGCAGGGCCATTGCCCGGATCAACGGATTACTGGGTAAAGGTAAACATCTCGCCAACTGAACATCATGTTATGCAACTTAACAAGATAACCTGTGGAGACGTTGTTGTTGACTTCAAATTAGAAAGCAGGGACGATATTTCGCTTAAGCGCGTTGGTTTAGTCAATATTTCCAGTAAACGGAGCGGGAAGGTTTTGAAAACAGTCAAATTCAATTATGACTATTTTAATGGGTCGGTTTTGGGAGGAGACTTCACCAATCCAAACTATGACCCGATGGTCGACACCAGCCCGAGGCCGGATAATTTAAAAAAACGGCTGAAACTGGTGTCCGTTCAGGAAACAGGTTATACTGTCGCTGGTGATGCAAAAGTAAATCCAGCTTATGAGTTTAACTATGAGGAAAGCGAGGCCTTACCGCTTAAAACTTCCTACGCTCGCGATTTTTGGGGTTATTATAATGGTAAAAATAATAAAAAGCTCATCCCTGATTTAAATTACTTTTACTACTCTGGCTTAGAAGCTGCCAGTATGCCTTACTGGATCATAGATTGGGTGAAAGGTGCAAACCGCTCCCCAGACAAAAGTAAGATGACGGTGGGTATGCTCACGCAGGTGAAGTACCCTTCGGGTGGATTTGCGCAGTTCAGTTATGAGTCGAACGACTTCAGTAACTTCAATTTGCCGGATGTAGATAAGGTTCAGTCCAATCAACGGAACATCAACTTAGATGACAAAAATACCACTAATTCGGTAACGTCTGCATCTTTCAAGATCCCTCTTCAGGCAACCGTTAAGTTTACATTGACGTTCAACCGGGGCTATCCTGGACCGGGAGGTGCGCCGATATCATTTACTGATATGCTGGATGCAAGAATTAACTTATATCAAGTTGCTAACGGAACGGAGACCGTATTGAAGACTTGGGTACTGAATATTGCCGATCGTACAGCTTATGAACAAAGCGGAGCGGTAACATATACCCCAACTTACGAGTTTTCGAGTGCGCAGGTAAAATCCGGTGCGCAATTTAAATTACAAGTGGACCTTCCCGATCGCCTAGGAGATCAAAGTGCTTATAATCGGCAGGGATCTGTGGGCGCTTGGTTTACTTATTATGATATCCCGGTAAGTACCTCTAATTTAAGCTTTGGTGCCGGTGTTCGGGTTGCTGCTATCAAACTTTTTGGCGTATCTGGTAACCTTATCAGCCATAAAAAGCTTATTTATAGAAACGAGGATCAGACCTCCAGTGGCAAACTGATGTCGCCTGTTCAGTATGTGACGCGTCATAACCTGCATGCCGAAGTGTTAAGACTTATCGGTCTACCACCGGATCCCGGTCTTCCGCCAGATGATCCAGCAAATATACGCTATAATGAGATTTCGCGGGGTGACAAAGAGGTTTGGTTCGTAAGTTCGGAAAGCTTCACTCCCTTCTCTAATGCGGCAGGTGGTAACCTGGTGGGGTACTCCCGGGTGGAAGAACTGGAGCTAGCCGGTAATGGAGAAACGAATGGAAGGCATGTATATATATATCATAACCAGGAGAGTTCAGTTGGCGTTAGTGTTCCTGATAACCCTAATCTGCTTAACGGTATGGTCCGGAGCGAAGAATTTTACGACCGTTCGGGCAACAAGCTTAAAGATGTGTTTAATGAATACATCAGCTTAAGGGATAGTACAATAATGGGCTTCAAAGCAACCAAAAACATTATAGTAAATTTTGAATGTTTGCCTCCTCTAAAACTTTACCAGTACCCATCGAATACTTATCTAATACAAGAGTACCCAATCAACTCAAAGTGGTACAGGTTAAAAAGCAGCATAACGACAGATTATCGCACGGCCAGCCCGGTTAAAACTACCACCACATATGCCTATAATGATCTTGGTCAACTTGCCGAAAATGCAATGCTCAATAGTAAAGGCGAAAATCTGGGAAGCAAGTATATATATCCTTATGATAAAGCCTCACGTACGGCTATAGAACAATCTCTTGTTAATTTGAGTTTTTATAATCATTTGCTGGAGCAGCGGAGCTTAAATAACAATAAAGAAACATCATTAACCAAGATTTCTTATGGTATAGTAGACAACCAGTTGGTGCGCACTGCGATAGATCAGTCAAATAACCAGCAGTCCTTATCCCGTGAAGCTACCTTTGATCATTATGGTCCTAATATGACCCTTACACAGGTGAGCTTGAAAGGTTTATTGCCCAATGTGTTGCTGTGGGATGAAACGAATAGTTATCTGATTGCGCAGATCAAAAACGCCAGGGTGGAAGATGTAGCTTATACGAGCTTTGAATATAACGACAACCGAGGTTGGAGTTATGTGGGTAACGGCTCGTTTGGAATCACTGCTAAAACAGGTACTGCTACATTTGACCTGAGCTGGTCATCCGTTAAAGCATCCGGACTAACACCGGCTAAAACTTATATTATATCGTATTGGAGTCAGGGAGGTGCTTACACGGTTAACGGCAGTGCCTACACGAAAGGGGCTACTGTTAACGGGTGGACGTACTATGAGCACGTGCTGAGCGGCCAAAGTGCTGCCGAAGTAAGTGGTAAAGGCCGGATCGACGAGTTGCGCTTGTATCCCAAAGATGCGGAAATGACGACTTATACCTACGATCCGTTAGTGGGCATGACCTCACAGACGAATGCGCGAGGCGAGACGACGACGTACGAGTACGATGAGTTCCAGCGGCTAAAGGCAGTCCGCGACAGCAAGGGGCAGATCATTAAGCAGATGGACTACCACTACCAGAACCAGTAACCTTAATCACTTACCATTTAACCTCAAATCTTATGTTGCAAGCACTTTGCAAATCTTATAAAGCAGCGGCAGGTTTCACCGCGCTGCTACTGTCCACGGCCTTGCTCTCCAGGGCTCAGACGCAGGTGACCACGGGCCAGCTGACGGGTACGCCTGCATCGGGCGAGTACTACAATAGCTCGGGCATTACTTTAAAGGCACCTTTCAGCTTCACGGCAGCTGCGGGCAGAAGCCTTCGGGTGTATGTACCCTTGCAGTCAGTGATCCCCGGCGTTCCTTTAAAGGCGCGCCCGGGCGCAGACCAGAACTACATTGTCACCTATACGCCCCGCATAGCAGGCTTCGCTACCTCGGCGCAGCTGATTGCAGACACCACCACAAGCCGCAGTTTGATGGCGAATATCCAGTACTTTGATGGTCTGGGGAGGCCCTTGCAGACGGTGCAGGTCAAAGGTAGCCCCACGCAGCGCGATGTGGTGCAGCCCGTAGCCTATGATGAGTTTGGCAGGGAGACGCTTAAATACCAGCCTTATGCCGTGCAGCCCTCAGCCGCGAGCGACGGCAGCTACAAGGCTGCGGCGATAGCCGATCAGCTTTCGTTCTATGCTGCACCTACGGGCACTGCCTGGAATGCGCCGGGGGTGACAGGTACTACCAAGCCCTTTGCCCAGACGGTGTTCGAGCCCTCGCCGCTTAACCGGATCATGGAGCAGGGTGCACCCGGCGAGCCCTGGCAGCCGGTTGCCGGCGCTACGACCGGGCATACGGTAAAAACGGAATACGGCACCAATCAGGTAACGGGCGATTACTCGGTGCGGCTGTACACGGCAGTTGCCAGCACCGTAGCGGGCAAGGAATACGAGCGTTCGCTTGCCAACCCCAATCACCTCACCTCCCAGACGCCTTACTATGCGGCAGGGGAGCTGTACCTGACGGTGCTGAAAGACGAGAACTACGTGGAAGCGGACGGCTTAGCCGGCCAGGTGCACGAGTACAAGGATAAGGAAGGGCACGTAGTGCTGAAGCGCACGTTCAACCGCAAAGTGGTGAACGGCACAACCACCATTGAAAAGTTGAGCACCTACTATGTATATGACGATCTGGGCAACCTCTCGTTTGTATTGCCGCCGGGAGCTGGTGCGGACGGGGGGCTGCCGGATGCGACCAAACAGACGGCGTTTTGTTACCAGTACCGTTATGATGAGCGGAATCGGCTGATCGAGAAGAAAGTGCCGGGTAAAGGCTGGGAACTGATGGTATATAACAGACTGGACCAGCTGGTGATGAGCCAGGATGCCGTGCAGCGCAGCAGGTCACCGCAGCAGTGGACGTTTACCAAGTATGATGCTTTGGGCAGGGTTATATTGACAGGTGTGTATAATGATAATCTGCACAGTAATCTAGCTTATGATAATTACCGGCAAGACTTCCAAGGCAGAGCCTATTCAGCCCCTGGGCAGTGGGAGACCGCCGATGCGAATAATACCACCACAGGTTACAGCAACAATGCGATTCCGCAGGGAAGTGTTGGCCAGTATTTGACGATGAATTATTATGGTAGTTATGCCTTTCCGGGGTCAGGGGCTTCGGGCATGGCAGCGCCCAATAAGGATCTGGGCCAGTCTGAGAATGTAACAGGGTTACTCACCGGCACGAAAGTGAACGTATTGGGCACAACGAAGATGCTGCTGACGGTGAACTACTATGACGAGGAAGGAAGAGTAGTGCAAAGCAAGAGCGAGAACCATCTTTTAGGCACGGATCAGGTAGACAACACCTACAGCTTTACCGATGAGCTGCTGAGTAGCAAGCGTACGCATATTGCGAATGGTACGACCACAACGATTGCCATGAACTACAGCTACGACCATATGGGCAGAAAGGTAGAAACTACGGAAAGCATCAATGATGCAGCACCAACGTCATTATCGAAACTGACGTACAATGAAGTGGGGCAACTGAAGGACAAGGCGCTGGGTGATGGGCTGCAGACACTGAGCTACGGCTACAACGAGCGGGGCTGGATGCGCACGATGACAACGAGCGGCAACCTGTTCTCGCTGGACCTGAGGTACAACACGCCGGATGTATTGGCAAACGCACAGTGGAACGGGAATATTGCGCAGATGAACTACCTCACCACGAAAGTCAGTGCGCCGGGCACGAAGAGCTTTGCCTATACGTATGACAAGGTGAACCGGCTGACTAATGCCGTATCGACAGCTAACGCTTTGGATGAGGCAATCAGCTACGACGTAATGGGCAATATCACCAAGCTTACCAGAGGTGGCATCGGCACGAGTCAGGGCATGCTGGATTATACCTACAGCGGTAACCA
>NZ_JAHBBK010000003.1 GCF_018390515.1 Mucilaginibacter sp. Bleaf8
AATCAATGAATCGCCTGTCAAAATGAACGCCGTAGCCTCTACCACAAACTCGCCGTTCAAATCGATACAAAATTTGGTTCGATCAGATATCTCACCCCACACGATTTTCTGCCTATTAAAATCGTCCCAATAGCTTATGCTATCTTGAGTTTCAAACCATGTGTTATTAGTACCCTTCCGAGCTCTTTCATTTTTAGGGATATTAATTTTCTTACCATCAATCACAATATCTTCGCCAGTTTGTTGTAATCGCTTGTAGCACCATTCTTCAAGATAAGCTTCTGCAACCCAACCATATCCGGCTTCAAGGAGAAGTGCTTTCCCAAATGTTAATAGGTAGCTTCTTATAGCGGGATATTTTTCAATGTCATAGTTTTTTGCCGGAAATAAAGCAATTATCCATTGGTCGGCATAATCATATCCATAACGCTTTATATCACGCCCCCTTAAAATGGGTCGTATTATTTCGGCTGATTTTGGATCTATGGCCACCAATTTCTCTTTTGTTTCACTATCAATGATAAATGCATCATTGAAGCCAGTTTTAACACCATAATTTATTCTAATATTCCAGTCTTTGAGTGGCATTCCAATGCGTTCAATTTTCTCTTTTAGTTGCTTTTCGACTGGATTTAACACCACCCAGCTATGAGCGTCAGAGAAATTTGATACACTTAAGCTCTGTCTAATAAAACCGCTCATTTTTTCTAGGCTACCTAAGTTCTTATCAAACAAGCAAGTTGCTGTTGCATTATTATAGGTCCCTTTTTGTGAAATAAGTATGTTCGTTTCGACAATTGCTGAATCAAATACCTGGTATCCATTGAAATCGATCAGCAATGATGGATTTGTTTTATCTAAGAAAAACTTGCGTATCGCTGCACCATAATTGGCCCGCATCCACTTGTTAGAGGTAATAAAACCAAAGAAATAATTAGGCTTCAACAAACGTATAGCTTGTTCATAGAATAAGCAGTAGATGTCACCGGTACGCTCAAAGGTTTGATAATTACCTTTCTGCAAGGCATCCGCATCTGCGCCCATTTTTTGGAGCTGTATGTACGGTGGATTGCCAATGATCACTTCAAATCCTTCAAAGTCGCCGTTTTCATTTAGTACTTCTGGGAACTCAAAACGCCATTCAAACGCATTCCGATAAATTACATTTTCTTCAACTTCTTTAATCTCCTGTTCAAGTTTTTCAATGCTCTGATTTATACGACGTACTTCAAGTTGCATTTCTTTCTCACTACGTTTTTTGCCAAACAAATCCATATTGCTTTGTGCCAAAATGGATTGTCCCCGTAGTTCAGATAATCGCTTTCGCTTGGGATCACGTCGACTGACTGTTTCATGGAACTGACTTTTGATATCTTTTATGAAGCGTTGCTGCTCAGCTTTTGCCTCTTTATTTGGTGCGTCCTTATAGTTTTTTACTGCGGAGCGATAATCTTTGACGCCGAATTTCTGTTTCTTAAAAACCTCGGTTAAATCCTCAGTAAGCGAGTATTTGCTGAGTAAGGAGTTGCCTGGCTTGATATTAATATCAATGTTTGGCAGTGTTTCTAATTGTGTATAGTTCTCCTCTGCACGATAAAACGCATACTTTAATAATTCTATCCATAGGCGCAGTTGGCAGATTTTAACTGAATTCGGATTAATGTCTACACCAAATAAGCAGCCTTCAATTATTTTCCTCTTCTCATTAAAAAGCGTTTGCTGTATACGTTGTACCTCCGGTGCAATCACATGACTTCCTGATACAGTGGTATTAACGGTATATTCAAAGAAAGTTTGGGTTCGGTGATACATTACAACCAACTCGTCATTGGCAATGCTGACATCAATATCATTTAACCGTTTTCCTTCAGCATCAGCCAATATGCCCAATTCAGCTTTTATAGCAATCAATTCGTTCAAGCTCGATACCAGAAAATGCCCTGACCCTACTGCTGGATCAACTATTCGGATAGATTCAATAACGCTATTAAATTCAATTATATCCTTCCGGGTCTTTCGGTCAGCCGTGTAATTAGTGACATCTGCAATGGACTCACATTGCCAGCCATAAACTTCATTAAATTTTTGTACAACGGCTCTTCGAATTGTCTCATTGCACATGTACATCGTAATTGCTCCTGGTGTATAGAAAGACCCATCACGATACCCATTAATCTTTTCGAAAACCAACCCGAGTACGGCTGCATTGATGATGGTTTTATTTTCCTCCTGCACCTCTTCCTTACCCATTGAAGCAAAATCGTAAGCTTCTAAAAAGTCAAGAATATAGTGCAAGGTGTTCATAGCAATCGCCTCCTTACTTTTTTTCTTTTTCCGCTTGAGCACTGAATCCGCGTAAAGCTCGATGTCTAAACTACTGTCTAATTCGCCTATTTTGATACTGACATCTTCCTGTGGCGAATGCTCAAATAAAGAGCTGTTCAGGTAAGGAATGTGGCTATACTTTTGCTGGACGTGTGAAGAGCGCCTGTCCACAGGCTGGGCCAAGACCTGAAAAAATAGCCGGTTGAGTTCCCCGAAATCTTTAATGGATTGAACATTTAAGAATTTAAACTGTGGATTGCCATTATGGTACTTAATGAGCTGGCCTTCCAACAACTTCAAGAACAATACGCGGTTTATCCAGGTGATACAAAGCTCCAAGGCTAAATTAAAAAGCTGCTCTTCTGAGGATTTACCTGTTAGTAGTCTGTTGTCTACCTTGTAAAGTACCCCATCGTATTCCAGTACGTTGATGGCATTTTCGATAAGGGAGCCAGGATTGCGCTTTGCCACAGACAAACGCTGAATAACTTTCTTGCCACTGGCTTTAACTTCTTCTAATCCAATAATGTGTAATAGTTCCTTGAAAAAGCCTTTATCCAATGCATTACTGTCATTAACAAATGGCAGCTTGAGTAAGTTAACCGGAGTAAAAAACTTGTATAACGGTATGAGCTTATTATCATTATTTTCCTTGTCAGCCTTCAGGTATTTTGTATAGTCTCTTATGTCAACATAGGTGAAAGTAAATTCATTGTCTAAAGCCTCCAGAAATGGCTTTACAATCTCTTTATAAAACAAGTCCGTTTTAGTACTTACCTTTTGCCCCGCTTCCCACTCTCGATACGCTTTTTGTAACTGACTATTCTGAGCAAATACACGTTCAAACAAAGAAGCATCAAATACATACCATTCATAAATGTTAGTGATGACGAGATGTGTAAGGGATATATTTTTGTGGTTGACGCGTTCACGCAAAAAGTACAGGATCAGTTCATGCATCGCTTTTGCATTTAGGTTATCCTTAGTAACCATGTCCGCCTTATTGGTTGGCTTCTTTACTTCAAATAATACACCGACCGGAGATTTGGCGTCTTTTTCAAGATGTATAACCAAATCAGCTCTTTCCTTAGTTGCAATCAATTGATTGTCGCCATAATAAGTCGATCTTAGAAAATCAGCTAAATGCCCTTTAACATTTTCCTCTGTCTCTCGTTCGTCTATACGACTCAGCAGCTTATTGAAGTTAACCTTGAAAATATCAAGGTCTTCGCGGCGAGGTTTAATCAGACGATAAGCTTTGTTAAGGCTTTGAATTAATGTGATAAAGGAAATAGTCATTTAGAACTTGGGCTATAAAAGTTCGATCAAATTAGCAATATTTTTTGTCTAACAAAATTTGTATTGCGATAGACCAAAAGACAGTAATAACATTCTAAATCTGCTAATAATATCTTTTTGTTTAATATCAAAACGCGTGAAGCAGTGATTTGATGCCGGAAATCGGCCTTGGCAAAGACGGTGCTAGATATTTTCTGTCGAAAAGTTGTAGATATATTGAAAACTTGGGAGAGTTTTCAATATATCTACAGGCACAACAACGATAGTTATATTTTTGAATCAATTAGTCTATAAGATACCAGTCCGAACTAAGGGAGGGTTACAATATAGTGTAATTGCGGAGTTTTTCTCGGATAAAGATATGTTTGAGGCCAAAGCTAGGTTGGAGTGGTGGCTGACATGTACACGACCAACAAAGGGCAGCATAGCAAAGAACAACAACGAAAGCTACTACAAAGTCTAACAAAATGATGAAGATGCTGGAAATCGTCTACATCATCGTATAGATACGTTTGCTTAGGCAGATTGATTCGACTTTTCCAATGTAAATTATCAAAGCAAGCATTGCCTTTTAAATAACTTAAAAAAAGCTTTAAATATAACAGATGTTTTTAAATAACATTTTTAAATCCACTTGTTGAATAATAGATCAATTTCGGAAAAAGTAGTTTCAGCTAATTGGCGACTATACTAAATCACGAGGCTTTTTATATAATTCACATGTTTAGAGGGAGCTATAAAGAATTATTGTTTTTAATTGTCGAAATAATGATTTTTATCATAGTTTTGCTATTTGTTTTTACTAATTTTATTAGTATTATTTAATCAATGCACGACCTCCTTAAATATGGCTTAGAGAAGTTTGAGATGCTAAATCTCGACGGCATTGACACAGGATTAATGAAAGTTCTACAGCCGGATTTAATAGACCATAGTTCCGTATCAATAGAAGAAATAATTGCTATTGAAGAGGCATACAAATACAAAGCAGATTATGTTTATTTCAGGCGGTTTACAGATAAGCCATCCGTTCCCCAAGTATATATTTATGATTTCACAGATGAACTTCTTGAAAACATAAATTTAATTAGGCTACATCAACGGCTGTATTGTTCCGGACGAGTGCCAATGTTCTTTGTTTTTACTAATAAAGATGTCATAATATTTAACTGCTTTGATAAACCCGCGAAAGGCAACCAACTAGTTTACAAACCGTTAACTACTATCGCGTTAGCAGCAAAGTTTACTACATTATTTCAAGAAGATCAGGCAACTCAAGACGCCAAGTTTAAAGCATTTTCAGGTAAGTCATTTGATAATGGCTCTTTTTGGGAGAATTCTCCATTTAGCAGCTCGTTTAAATTCAAAAATAGTGCTTATGAAAATTTATTATCTGAATTAAAGCAGTCGTTAAAGCACATCATTGAGCAGCAAATCTTGCCTGCAAAGATTGCAAGGAAAATGATGGTTATTTCAATCCTCATTAAATACTTAGAGGAACGTACTGACGAAAACAATAACTCTGTATTTCCCAAAGCTAATCAAGAAAGGATAATTTTTTACGAAGGCGTTAGAAAGCAGATAAAATTTGAAAACAGTTTTTTTAGTAGATTTTCGAAAGATGCAAAAGGGTTTACGGATGTTTTAAGTGAGACAGGAGCCGCTTTAAAATTAATAGATTATCTAGCAAAGCATTTTAATGGCGGTGTATTTGAACTTTCACAAGATGAAAGGGTCATTTTGTCGAAATCTGACCTTAAATATTTCGCTTTATTCTTAGAAGGCAAATTGCAAGGAAATCAATTTGTATTCTGGAGATTATACTCTTTCAACGACTTACCTGTCGAATTAATAAGCAATATATATGAAGAGTTTCTTGAAAAAAGACCTGGGGTTGTATATACCCCCCCTTACCTAGTTAACTTTTTACTAGATGAGGCATTGCCTTTAAAAGGGAAAGACATAGACTCAAGAATACTAGATCCTTCCTGTGGTTCTGGCGTATTCTTAGTTGGTGCATATAGAAGGTTAATTTATAGATGGCGACAGCAAAACAACTGGAAACGGCCCTCTTTGGATGTACTAAAAGCACTTTTAAAGAATAACATTTTTGGTTGTGATATAGATCCTGACGCGGTTAATCTATCTATTTTCAGTTTAAGTTTAGCACTTTGTGACGAACTCACCCCATTACAAATATGGGAGGATTTACAATTTGATAATTTGCTAAATAAAAATATTTATCCTAGTGACTTTTTTAAGTTGATTAATGAGAGGGTGTTTCCAAACGGGTTCTTTGATTTAATTATTGGCAACCCACCATTTGAGGCAAAAATCACTGAAAACGCCGCTATAGTCGAGGCAAATCAACTTTTTGATCGAACAATTAACAGCGCCGATGTTGAGTTAAAGTCTGTCAAGATAAAGCTACCAGATAATCAAATATCACTTCTATTTTTAGAACAATCTATTAAACTATGTAAAGCTGATAAAACAATTTGTTTAATACAGCCTTCTGGGCCATTTTTATACAATAACAACTCCACATTATTTAGAAAGTATTTATTTGATACCTACCGAATTGATCAGATTATAGACTTCACTTTACTAAGAAGTGTTTTATTTGGGAATGCTACAATAGCTACTTGCGCTGTCTTTTTTAAAAACACTCCTGCTACTATATCTGAAGGCACTTACCACATCATTGTTAACAGAACCAAGTCAAGCACTGAAAAGCAGTTTTTCGAGATCGATGGACATGACTTTTATTACATACCTCACAATTTGCTTTCATCCAGTATAAACGTTTGGAAAGCAAATCTTACTGGGTTAGGTAAAAGAGTTAATTTGCTTTTGGATAAGTTATCCGAATATAACAAGTTATCTGATTGCCTCATAAATAAGCTTGAGGCTGGATGGTTCTATGGTGAGGGATTTATGAGGGGTGGGGAAGATGACTATGTTGCCCCTTATTTAACTAATCAACCGGGATTACTAAGCAAGAATTTTTCTTCACGCAACGCATTGATTGAACCGATTACGGATGAATATTTTGTAAGGCCTAGAAAAGAACGCTTGTACAAAGGGCCTCTCTGCTTAATTAAGGAGGTTATTGAATCTGAAAGCGGAGAATTACCTGTATTTTGGTCAGATGAAGACTTAGCTTTCGACTCTAGAATACTAGGTATCAGTGCTCCGAAGAACGACCAAGAGGATTTATTTAGAATATATAAATATCTCAATAAGTATAAGAAATTAATTAGCTTCCATATTTCACTATCAAGTAGTCAATCATTAATAAATTATTCAAGCGCAATAAGAGCAGATGATATTTATAATTTGCCATACGATCATGAGTTGGAGATTGATGATATTGATGAAATTATAATAAACGATTTTTCTGATTATGTTCTCGACTTTCTCAAGAATGGCGAAAGCGCAGTGATGGCCCGTACAAACGCAGATGAGCAACAGTTGGAAATGTACAGCCAGATTTTCTGTGAAACATTAAACTTGATCTACAAGAATCTTAATCGTTTTAAATCATTCGAAACAGAGTCTTACTATTGCTTACCATTCTATTTTGGAAAGGAACCAACAATTGACTTTGATGATACACAAACAGCGGAGCATAACCTCTCAATACTTGTAAAGAAGTCTATTGGAACAAACCAACGGATTACAAGAACACTTCGTATTTACGAAGGCAATGTAATCTTCATAATCAAACCGAAAAAGTTAAGATATTGGTTAAAATCGATGGCTTTACGAGATGCAGATGAGACATTTTCAGATCTTAGGAGGCAGGGCTTTTAATGTTGTCTAATATTAAGCGAGAAGTTACCGGTTCTATAAGTTTCGGGCTCGAAAAGGAAACATCCTCGAAAGTGGTACTAGATTTCTTAAGTGCCTCATTTAAGAGTTTTGTCTCCGAATCTAAGAATATAGGCGTCTCCAATGAAAAAGGAATCAGTCATTTACTATGTATATTCTTAAATCGTAAAGCCAAAAAATATCCATTTTTCTTTCATTCTGAATATGTTGAAGACGTCAACTCTGGAATGAGCCCCCAAGTTGATATTGCTATGATCGCAGAAGCTAATGTAATCGACATTTTTGATAAGTCACATGGCGAAAACGACAGTTTTTTTTCGATTGAGGCTAAGAGACTTCCTACACCTGGCCAAAACCGACGTAAAGAATATGTAGTAGGCATAACAGCTCCGTGTGGAGGTATCGAAAGGTTTAAAAAAGGGATTCATGGTGCAGGTTTGAGATACGCTGCTATAGTAGCATATGTGCAAGAAAACGATAATGATTACTGGTTTAATGAAATCAATAAATGGATTAAAGAACTGGCCGATGAAACGCTTTGGTTTGAAGATGATCAATTAAAATGGTTAGATGAAGATGAAAAAGAAACATGTGGGCATTTGATATCAAGCCACGCACGCCAAATCAAGGGGAAGCAAGTTGAAAACATAAATTTATATCATTACTGGCTTAATTTACCAGCTTAAAATATTTGCCTGCCTAATATTGCGCCCTTTTCTTTTGAATAATGATTTAACTCTTCCTTTATATCATCTATCATTGAGTTATAATCTTTATCTGAAAATACGCTGGCATACTTCGGATATTTGGCCTTGAAGGCCAATAGTCTTTGCTCCGGATTTCCGTAAAGTATTTCAAATGTGTTAATATGATTTAAAATGTATAGCTTAAGCTGCAAGGAAAGGCTTAAATCATACTTTTTAGATAAATATAAAAACCTTAAAATATTGGCCTCTTTTGTTGGATTATACATCACATAACGAGAATTTCTTCTAACTACATCCAACTTGCGTTCTAGTATGCACTTGTTATAATTCTTGACATTAATTTTTAACGTGTGAACATTTAAAACTAATGAATCAAAGTTCAGGAATGTGCCATTTGCTATATTTTCAATCGAAGGAGAATTACTTTTTAGCAATCTTTTTTTGAAAGCCCAGTTGCTATCAAAGCTCCAGCAGTCCAAGTCAAAATTTTCAAAAACTATTTTATATCCATTGAAACGATTCTTATAATATTTCAATGATAAATTGTTTATTAATGATTGTATTTCCTCATCTGGTAAACCTAAGAGTATATCTAAATCGCGTGGCTGGGTATTATTAGCAATATCTCTTAAAAATCCACCAACTACATAAGCTTGTTTAAATTCTGTCGCGTTTAACACAAATTGGTTGAAAAGTGGATTTGCCTTTTTTAAGCTATCAAAAACAGCTAAAAAAGAATCCCTAAAATGATTTAGATTCTCGATGGCATTCAATTCACCCATTACAAAGAAATACCTGTAATTTTTTGATACAACGATAGAGCGTATGTATCTGTCATCCCGCTAATGAAATCAGTTACTAATTGAAATTTATTATAGAGCTTGTTATCTCTAGCAGGAGCATACGTCTCATAAATATACCTATAGTTGCTCGAAATTAAATTGTAAAGCCGGTTTGCTTTCTTATTGCCGTTGCTATTGAAGTCGTCTGTACATGCAGCCTCAATAAACTCTTTTAACAAGCCTTGAATTACTTTCCATCCCGCTAATTCTGTTTCAAGGATATTTTTGTGATTAAAGACAATAATAGCCAGCTTTCTAAAAGCCTGTCGTATTCTCTTGGCACTACATTCTTCTAACATTTCGTACTTGTAGTCACCTTTAATTATAGAATCATATTTGGCTAAAAACTCGTCGATTATTCCTTTTATCATTTCCCTTTGAGTAGAAATACGAAATTGTTGAACTGTTAAATCAAGCCTGTTTTTAGGAATCGTTTTACATTTCTCATATAAATTATCAAGTTCTTTCAATAAAGACTTTTCTGATTCAACAGATACATCCAAATGGCTAGTAAATACGTGTTTTATGGTATCAAAGTCAAGAACGCCTAATTTTACACCATCTTCGATATCTGCCGCCGAGTATGCAATATCATCTGCAGCCTCTAATAGATACACAATAGGATGTCGTTTGCCATTCATCCCTAACGTTCTATCAATTTCTAAAAAATCCTGCTCTTCAGAAGCAAAATAGCCAAACTTTTTATCGGCTACATCACGATCTGCGGTCTTAACTTTTTTGTTGCCGTCCTTAGATGAACGTGGATATTTAACTATACTCGCTAAGGTGGGGAAAGTTAAATTGTAACTGAATTCATCTTTAAAGTAATGCAACTTTCTTAAAATTCTAAACGTTTGAACATTTCCATCAAAATTCGTAAAATCTTTAATTTCTTGTTCAGTCCACCCTAACTGACGCTTTTTTTTCTTGAAGTATTTTTGGAAGAACATCTGAATAGCTTCCTCTCCGAAATGTCCGAATGGCGGATTTCCTAGATCATGAACTAGGCCTGCTGTTGCCAACAGTGAGCTCATGTGCCCTTTCAACTTGAGGTCGTATAACCCTCGTTTTTCTAATTCTGTTTCAATGCTTTTACCAATAGATCTAGCAATAGATGAAACCTCAAGTGAATGAGTGAGCCTAGTCCTTATAAAATCACTTTCTTCTAAAGGAAAAACTTGCGTTTTATCCTGTAATCTCCTGATTGGGGAGCTGAATATTAATCTTGCATAATCATTTTCAAATGGATCTCTTCCATCAAAATCTTGTTGCGGAGTTCTATTTCTGAATGTAACTGGCTGTAATAACCTAATCCAATCGTTTTCCATATTGTACAAAGATACGAGTAAATAATGCCTTAAATCAATACAAACAATACAATTACGCAAGGTTAATTATTGAATCTTTATGAACTCGATTGAAAATAATATTTCCAATAATAGTATTAAAAATAGATTCGCATATATTTATAAGAAGTTCTCAAAACTTATCATATTAGGTGTAACCATACATTGTTATTTGGTGGAAGCGGGCTTTATTAAGTAATAACTTAAGGCGCTGAACTAATTTATACAATACTAGAATCGTGCTCTATCGAAGTTGAGGTCTCACTCAACAGAGGTGGTAAGTTGTTAGACACCACTTCCCAAATAACGACAAAGAAGCAGTCAAGATGACCACTCAAATGTGTAGAACATCTGATTACAATACTAATGTTAATAAGAACTACATGAAAATAATATGCATTATAATATTAAAATATTATTTTTACTGGTAAGCTATTCTAAGAACTTAGCTTTATTGTTAAATCAATTCATTACCTTAACCTGACCATACAGAATTAGTGGATAAACGAGATTTAGTAAAAAAAGGATATTTACCGGAGGAACTAATACCAGCATTTAACAGCGATGATATGGCTAACGTTCTTTCAAGCATTGTCGCTCAAATAGATACATATGATCCGATTGATGTTAGCCCTGGAGATCGAAATAAAGGTAAAATAACTAAGTCTATTCCATACTCTATTCCCAAAAGTATGACTTATAGAAGAGTTGTTAGCGTTGTTAATCCTTTAAGCTTTATTAGGTTAGCGAATACCATATCAACATTTTGGCCATCGATCAAAGCTATTACAGACCAGTCTAAAATTTCCTTATCGAAACTTAAAACGTCTTCTACATCGCTGCGTGCTGTTCTGGCACCATCTTTTGACGAAGTAACTAGGGAACGGATTTTAAGATCAACAGGGCGGCGATTTGCTTTAAAGATTGATGTGCAACGATTTTACGGCAGTATTTACACGCATAGTATTCCTTGGGCCCTAAATGGGAAAACGGTTGCTAAAACTAAGAGAAAACGCTACGAAATTGCCGGCAATGCTCTTGATGAAGATGTTAGGAAAATGATGGATGGACAGACGATGGGAATACGTGTTGGTCCTGACACAAGTAGGATAATTTCTGAACTGATAGCTTCCTATATCGATATCCAGCTTCAAAGTAAAATAGAAGACCTTAAGGGAATCAGAGTTGTTGACGATTACCTTCTTTATTTCAAAAACAAAAGTGAACTTGACATGGCTAGAGCTACCATTGTTGAGGCGCTAAGAGGATTAGAACTGGACTTGAATTCGAGTAAAGAAAAAATTATAGAGTTACCAGAACAAATTGAAAGCGATTGGTACAATGTATTAAGAGATTTTAAATTTAGAAATGAGCCCGACCACCAAATCAAAGACATTATAGCTTATTTTGATAAATCTTTCCATTTTGCTGGTATAAGTGCAGATGATTCTGTATTAAGTTACAGTATATCAAAAATTAGTGCCACAATATTCACGGAGAAAGGGTGGGAAATTTTAGAAGCATTTTTACTTCAGGCTTTGTTAAAAGATTCTAGAGTGCTACCTTTTGTAACCCGTTTAATCATTAGTCATGAAGACGAGGGGTATGACCTTGATTTTGATTTAATATCAGATACTTTACATGAATTCATAGACTATCATTTTGTTCTTGACAATCACCATGAGGTTTCATGGGCAATGTGGCTAGTTAAACAATTAAAAATAACCGTATCAAAGAGTTTGGCGGAAAAACTCAGTACTACTACTAATAGTATAGTTTGTTTATCAGTCCTAGATGTACATGCAAGCGGCTTTATTCCAAAAGGCATCAGCAAAGCAATTTGGTCAGGTCTTCTGAAAAAGGAAAATTTATATAATGAATATTGGCTCATTGCATATGAAGCAGTGATTAAAGGCTGGTTGAACCCCACAAAAGACTACATCGCTGAAGATCCCTTTTTTAATGTTTTAAGACTTAACAACGTACAATTTTATGATGTAAATCGCAAAATTGATTTAACGAAAATTAAGGTAACATCCGTGGAGACTTCGTTACTTAAATATAAATCTAGTACTTCAAGCGATGATGAGAGTGTTACGGATTCATACCCATTAGAGCCGGATGAGTACGACTATGATATCGATGATTAAGGAAAATGAGTTCAGACTTGTAAGATTCTATAACTACAACAAGTTTGTTAAAGCTGCACCCTTTTTAAGGCAGTAAAAGACAGTGATAAGTAGGGAATAGTAATTTAGAATAAAATTAACACACAAATCAGGGCTAATTGGTTTAAAATGACCTTATTTAATAGGACAAGGTTATTTATAAGGCTGAATTTTGCACCGCAATCAGCACCTTTATAAAATAAAAAACCCTTGCAATTTGCTGTAAGTCAGCGTATTACAAGGGTTTTAGGTAGCGGGAGCAGGACTCGAACCTACGACCTTCGGGTTATGAGCCCGACGAGCTACCAACTGCTCCATCCCGCACTGTGTTTTGTTTTTGTTTGGTCTGCAAAGATATAATTCGTTTCTTTGTACTCCAAATTTTATTTTAAATTATTTTCATATGAGTCACCGGGCCGGATTTGTGAGCATTATTGGTAAACCTAACGCGGGTAAATCAACCCTGATGAATGCATTGGTGGGCGAAAGAATGTCAATTATTACGCCTAAGGCGCAAACCACCCGCCATCGCATACTTGGTATTGTTAACGCTGATGATTACCAAATTGTTTTTTCGGATACGCCCGGCGTTATCAAACCGCACTACGCCCTGCAGGAAAGCATGATGCACCAGGTGACGGGTTCTATTGTAGATGCCGACCTGATTTTGCTGGTAACCGACATTAATGAGAAATATGACGAAGGCGATGTGCTCGAAAAGCTGGAAAACTCGCTGGCACCAATTGCCGTGCTGATTAACAAGATCGACAAATCAGACGAAGAAACCGTTAAACAAAAAATAGAGTTTTGGCAGCAAAAGCTGAACCCCAAAGCCATATTTGCGGTATCTGCTTTACATGAGCATAACATCCGCTCGGTAATGGATTTCATTTTAGAGAACTTGCCCGAACACCCGGCCTATTATGAAAAGGATTTCCTGACCGACCGTAACGACCGCTTTTTCGCGTCCGAAATGATTCGTGAGCAAGTGTTTAAACAGTATAAAAAGGAAATACCTTACAGTACCGAAGTAATTATCACCGAGTTTAAAGAGAGTGATGATTTATACCGCATCAGTGCAGAAATTATCGTTGAACGCGATTCGCAAAAGAACATCCTTATCGGTAAAAATGGCGAAATGCTCAAAATTGTAGGTACCTACGCCCGTAAAAGCATGGAAGAATTTTTTCAGCGCAAAATATTTTTGCAAATGTTTGTTAAGGTAATTAGCGACTGGCGCAGCAAAAAGAATTATTTAAAGAAATTCGGATACGAAGATTAATCTGTTGTAGGTTGCGAGTTATTGGTTGTCTGTATTTTTACCTGACACTCACAACTCACAACAGACAACTCACAACTAAAAGATATGAGTAACATAGTAGCCATAGTGGGCCGGCCCAACGTAGGCAAATCAACTTTATATAATCGCTTAACAGAAACCCGCAAAGCCATTGTAGATGACTTTAGCGGCGTTACGCGCGATCGCCATTACGGTATTGCAGAGTGGGTGGGTCGTTCCTTTACAGTAATTGACACCGGCGGTTACGTAGCCAATTCAGACGATGTTTTTGAAGCCGCTATCCGTGAGCAGGTAGTGATTGCCATTGAAGAAGCTACCGTAATTTTATTCATGGTAGATGTAACCACGGGCATCACCGATCTGGATGATGAAATTGCCTCGCTGTTACGCAAAGGCAAAAAACCTGTTCATGTGGTGGTAAACAAGGTTGATAACCATGCCCTGCAATCTGATGCCACAATGTTTTACAGCTTAGGTCTTGGCGAGATATACAATATATCATCCATGACCGGTTCTGGTACAGGTGAATTGCTGGACGAGGTAATTAAAAGCTTTGACGACGAGCCGACCGAAGAGAGCACCTTGCCTAAATATGCCATTGTTGGTCGCCCTAACGTAGGTAAATCATCCATCATCAATGCCTTGATAGGTGAAGAGCGTAATATTGTAACGCCTATTGCCGGTACCACGCGCGATTCTATCCATATTCACTACAACAAGTATGGCCATGAGTTTATGCTGATTGATACGGCCGGACTGCGCAAAAAAACCAAGGTTAAAGAAAACATTGAGTTTTATTCGGTAATGCGTACCATCAAAGCCTTAGAAGAGGCCGACATTGTAATTTTGATGATTGATGCTGTTGAAGGACTGGAATCACAAGACATTAACATTTTTCACCTGGCCGAAAAAAATAAAAAAGGCGTTGTTATTGTTGTAAACAAGTGGGACCTGATTGAGAAGAATAACAAAACTCTGAAGGTTTTCGAGGAACAGATACAGGAAAAAATTGCACCGTTTACAGATGTGCCTATCGTATTCACATCCGTACTCGAAAAACAGCGTTTGCTGAAAGTAATTGAAACCGCAGAGCAGGTTTACGAAAACCGCAGCAAAAAAATTCCGACCTCGCGCCTGAATGATATCATGCTGCCGATTATAGAAAGCTATCCACCGCCATCAATTAAGGGCAAGCACGTAAAAATCAAGTACGCAACGCAAATCAGCGGCACATCGCCAATGTTCGCCTTTTTCTGTAACCTGCCGCAATATATCAAGGAACCGTACAAGCGCTTTGTTGAAAACAAGCTGCGTGAAAACTTTAATTTCTCGGGTGTGCCTATACAAATCTTTTTCAGACAGAAATAAGTCTGGGATAACAGTTATAAAAGCGTAAGCAAAAATCTGCTTACGCTTTTTTTATATCTGGTTTTTGCTAACTGATTCTTGAAAAGACCATTAATCTTACTAATTTTAGCCACCCTAATATTAATTATTGCTAATCGGAGGCAGCAACAATTAAGACGATTGTTCTGGTGAGCTAACTAAATTCTGCAAGCAGCTTTGCTCATTTTATCTTAAATAACTTTTAAACAATATACTCTTTCTGAAAATCAGAAAGAAAAATCAACCCCAATACACCTACCAAATCAATGAAGATTGCAATTGTTGGAACCGGCATCTCAGGCCTGAGCATAGCTAATTTGTTAAAAGAAAACCATGATGTTAAACTGTTCGAAAAAGGCCAGCAGCCTGGCGGTTTAATTAAATGCGAAAGAGTAAAAGACTGTCTTTTTCATAAAGTAGGCGGACACGTTTTCAACTCAAGGAATAAAGATGTGGTAGATTGGTTCTGGAGCCATTTTGATCAGGAAAATGAGTTTGTAAAAGCGAAACGTAATGCCAAAGTTTTTTTCAATAACCAGGTAATTGGCTACCCTATTGAGAACTATATCTATTTACTTGAGCCGGCTTTAATCAAAAAGATTATTGCTGAGTTACTGGAGCTTTCTAAAAACGAACCAAAATCGCCTTTTGAGTACGATAACTTTGAAGAGTTTTTACAAAACAACTTTGGGCAAACGCTATATGAGGTTTACTTTAAACCCTACAATCAAAAAATATGGCAAATTGATTTAAGTACAGTTGCTATGCAATGGCTTGAAGGAAAGCTGCCTATGCCTAACTTTCTGGAAATTTTGCAAAGCAATATTCTTCGGGAAGAGGAGGGAGATATGGTACACTCCACCTTCTTTTACCCTAAAGAAGGTGGATCGCAGTTTATTGCCGATAGATTGAAAGCCGGACTTGATATTGAAACCGGCATCGACGTTACTGATATACAGGAGGCAAACGGACGTTTAGTCATCAATCAGGAATCATTTGATAAAGTAATTTATTGCGGTGATGTAAGGAAGTTACCTGCTTACTGCCAGGAACTGCTTGCTACCAACGGCGTAGATGTAGCTTATCTGAGCCAGCTACGCTCAAACGGAACCTCCAATCTATTCTGTGAAACCGACGATAACAATATCTCGTGGTTATATATACCTGAAGGTTTTACCAAAGCGCACCGCATTATTTATACCGGAAACTTTAGCGAAACCAACAACAGGGGGTCAGACCGAAAAACATGTGTGGTAGAGTTTTCTGGCAAGGTTGATTATGAAGTAATGCTGGAGGAAATTAAAAGGCTGCCGGGCAATTTAAGTCCTATTTCTTACAATTACGAGCCAAACTCTTACGTTGTGCAGGATAAAAGAACGCGATTAGAGATAGGTAAGGCTAAAACTATTTTGGAGCAACATGGAATTTACCTTTTAGGCCGTTTTGCAGAATGGGAATATTATAATATGGATAAAGCTATGGAAGCTGCATTCAAGCTTAGAGATACAATCAACACTTCCTTAACCTTAACCGTTTAACAAAATGCCTTTAAATACCAACTCGGTAGCACTGATTATAATTTTTAACCACAGGTATGATAAAAACATTGCCATACTTGAAGAATTGTACAAAGACAGGTTTCCGGATATTTATCACTTAGTGCCTTTTTACGATGGTGACAAAGAAAATGTAATACCTGTTTATGAAAACTCCTTTTACTTTCAGGGATATATAGCACAGGGACTTAAAAGCTTTTATAGAAGCCATTATACTCACTATTTTTTCATTGCAGATGATATGATTTTAAACCCTCAGATTAATGCTGAGAACTTAACTTCAATATTGAATCTGAGCGAAAGCAGCTGCTTTATTCCGCGTTTGGCTACCATGCCCGAAGTGCCGGCTCATTGGCCGCATAACCGAAATGCAGTTAATTTCGATCCGTACAAAAAAGGGGTAGAAATAGCCGGTCAGATACCATCAGCTAACGAGGCCGAGCAAAAGATCAAGTCTTGGAACATCACCAATGGCTCATTTTCTTATGAACAGGTTTATGGTAAAAACTCGTTTAAGAGCTTAACAGATATCAAAAAAAGCCTCCTTAATTACCTTACCTACCTTTCGGACAAATACATTAATGGCTCTGCTTTAAATAAAACGAAGTACCCGTTGGTGAGATCTTATTCAGACATTTGCATTGTTTCAAAAGATACGATTAAAAAATTCTGTCATTATTGCGGCGCATTTGCCGCAACCGACCTGTTTGTAGAGCTGGCTCTCCCTACGGCACTTGCGCTGTCAAGTAGCGACATCCGTACAGAGAAAGACCTGCCCTTAAAGGGCAGAGCGCTATGGAATAAAGAAGATTATATGATTTTAGACAAGTATGCCAATAATTTGAATTTATTGCTGGCCGATTTTCCTAAGGAGTATCTTTATTTACATCCTATCAAGCTATCGAAATGGAGCTATTCTAAATAGCAAAAAACCTGTAAATACTTTTTAAACGCCTGTTACCAAACAGGCGTTTTCTGTTTAGTTCAGGAACATGGCTTGCTCTACCTTGCTTTGCTCGTAAAATTGCCGGTAGCTATGAAACTAAAATAGTGGATAACACGAATTGCTGAATCCGTTCTTTAAGCACTATAGAATTATCGGTATCATTGTATACATCCAATTTTTTATTTGTGATTAAGCAGGAACTACGTAAATTATATATCGATAAACGCAAACAGCTTTCACAAGCTGATTATGAAGACCTGAACCACAGGTTACTGCTACAGTTTCAGCAACTCAACCTATCGGCTGTAAAATACATTCACCTGTTTTTGCCTATACATAAACGCAAAGAACCCGATACTTTTTTACTACGCCAATGGTTGCATGAAAATCATCCAGATATTCAGCTGGTTTTTCCGAAAGCTGATTTTGCCACTTATACCATGCAAAGCTTTCTGGACGATGCCGACCTGAAGCTGGCCACCAACGCCTATGGCATACCCGAGCCGGTTACGGGTAACCTGATAATGCCCCATGAAATAGATATGGTTTTGGTGCCTCTACTTGCTTTTGATGAGCGGGGCTACCGCGTGGGTTATGGCAAGGGCTTTTACGACCGCTTTTTGGCACAATGCCGGCCGGATGCATTATTTATAGGCTTATCATTTTTTGAGCCGGTACACAGCATTGAAGATGCCGATGAACTTGATACAAGGCTCCATTTATGCATCACCCCGGATGAGATCTACTATTTTAATAAGTAGTATAGGATAGCATAGCATAAAAAGTAAAATCCCGCTTAGCTAAGGAATTTTACTTTTTATAATGACAGCTCCAGCAAAACCGGACAATGATCTGAATGCTTTGCTTCGGGCAGTATAGTGGCACGTTTAATATGGGGTTCCAGTTCAGCTGTTACCATGTTATAATCAATACGCCAGCCTAAATTCTTAGCCCTGGCATTAGCCCTGAAACTCCACCAGGTGTAGTTATGCGGCTCCTTGTTTACATGCCTGAAACTATCTACAAAACCGGATGCTACAAACTCATCCATCCATTCACGCTCTTCAGGCAAAAAACCGGAGGAGTTGGCGTTTGATTTAGGGTTGTGAATATCAATCGGCTTGTGGCAAATGTTATAATCGCCAGATACCACCAGCTTGGGATAGGCCCATTTCAATTGATTCAGATAATCACCAAACTCTTCTAAAAAACGAAATTTAAAGCCCTGCCGCTCATCACCACTTGAGCCGGATGGAAAATAAACACTCATCACCGATATATCTTCAAAGTCAACCCGCAGGTTACGTCCCTCGCGGTCAAAATCGGCAATACCGCAGCCATATTCAATATGTTTGGGTGTTTGCTTGGTAAATATGGCCGTTCCGCTATAGCCTTTTTTTTCGGCAGGGTACCAGTAATGCTGATATCCCATCTGGCCAACCAGCAGCAGGTACTCGGTCAGCACATCGGGCGTAGCTTTAATTTCCTGCAGGCAAATCACATCGGCATCGGTAGCCTGTAGCCAGGATAGCCAGCCTTTGGTCATTGCCGATCGTATGCCGTTTACATTGTAAGTAATGATCTTCATATATATTATGTGGCCTGATTTGTTGTGAGCTCCAACCTCTTAGCCATTTTGTAGTTAGTCAAATCAACGCCCTTTACATTTACGCTTTGCTGGGCAACCTCTGCAAACCCACGACTTTCAAAAAAAGAACGGGCAGTAATACTGGCATCTGTGGTGATGAGTACATTGCCCTGTTGGCGAGCCTTGCTTTCCAGCTCCCTTAACAGCACCGATGCAATACCTTTACCCTGCCATGCATAATGCACATACATCAAATCAAGGTAACCCTCGGGTGTTAATGATGCCATTCCAACCAAGTTATTATCTTGCTCAGCGATGATGAAGTACTGCGTATGCAACCGGTTTTGCCATCGTTCGGTATCATCCCGGTTTGATGACCAGACAGCCACTTGCTCGCTGTTATAATCTTTAATATTTACCCGGTTTATGGTATCATAATACAGTTGTTGAGCGTTGCCCAAATCTTGCAGCTGTATGGGCCTTAAAATAATATCCATTAACGGTTATCCGGTTTAAGAATCTTATCCAGCTGTGCACATTCCTTTTTGCTTAGCAGCTCTACGGTCATAGGCACATCCTGTAAGGGCCGGTCCCGCTCATCTTTTTTAACGGCGGCAACCAAGTCAACCATATCCAGGCCGGTTACCACCTCGCCATACGCAGTATAATTCTGATCCAGGTGTGGCACACCACCTACAGTTTTGTACCATTCGCGTTGCCATGCAGGTATTTTACGTCCCTTTAAGCGGGTTTGCTCCAAGGTATCCAGCTTACCGTCGGTAAAGCGGCGGCCTTCTACAATATAAAACTGGCAACCGCTCGATGCTTTGGCCGGATTGTCATCACGTGCCGCAGCCAGCACGCCCCGTTTATGAAATAAGCTGTCGTTAAACTCCGCCGGAACGGTATAGCCCACATCGCCATTACCTAACTCTATCCCCGGCTTGGCCGACTTGGAATCGGGGTCGCCGCCCTGAATCATAAAATTTTGGATGACGCGATGAAACAGCGTACCATTATAAAAGCCCTGTTTGGTAAGCTTTATAAAGTTATCACGGTGCTTGGGGGTTTGATTATACAGCCTGATGATACACTGCCCGTAACTGGTTTTCAGGCGCACATATTGGTTTTTAGGCGGCTTAGCCCAGGCAGCGGTAACCACTATTAAAAGCAATAAGGTAAAAGCTCTTTTCATCATATTAAGCCTCCATTTCGTCAAAGTAAGTAATGATCAGGGATTTCATGAGCATTTCCTGTTCCAGCAGCGTGTAGTTTGGAATTGGTTTAATGAGTTTCCAGTGCGGCCAGCCATCCTGATCAAGCCCTTCCAGCTTATAAAAGCCCAGCTGACTGAACAACTTGCAGTTGGCAATATGCATCAGTTCTTCCTTTTGCCGCTTGCTAAACTTTTTTGGTCCTTGCCCCAATTCTTGCACGCCTATTAAAAACAGCATTACTTTAACGTCTGGCTTTTCGGTATCAAAGTCTTCAGCAATGCGTTGCTGCAACTGGCCCCAGCGGGCGTTAATTTCTGCAGGTGTCATACCTGCAAAGATACGCAGAATAGCGTCAAGAGTGCACAATCAGGATCATAGATATACATTTGTTGGCCTAAACAAATTAACCATCTCCCTGTAATATCAATATGTACAAAAAATCGATCTGGATAATTATACTGCTTGTATCATCCCTTAAACTGATGGCGCAGCCCGATACGTTGTCTATCACGCTCGAGAATGTAAAATACCCTTACCCAGTTAAGTTTTTGTCGGTGCAAACCGAAGGTCAGGATTTACGCATGGCCTATATGGACATAAAACCTGCCACCGCTAACGGTAAAACAGTTATGCTGTTTCATGGCAAAAACTTTGGCGGTTATTACTGGACCAACGTTATACAGGCGCTCACAGCAAAGGGCTACCGCGTAATTGTGCCCGATCAGATTGGTTTCGGCAAATCGTCAAAAGCCTTTATTCATTACAGCTTTCATAAACTGGCCCGCTTCAACAAAAACTTATTAGATAGTTTGGGCATATCCAAAATAACCCTGATGGGGCACTCCATGGGTGGCATGCTGGCTACACGCTTTACCCTGATGTACCCTAATGTGGTTGAAAAGTTATTACTGGAAGATCCTATCGGATTAGAAGATTACCGCACTTTTGTGCCTTACCAATCGGCCGAGCAGGATTACACCGCAGAGCTTAAAACCAGCTTTGAGAGTGTAAAGAAGTACTACCAAACCTCCTACTTTACTGAATGGAAACCGGAATATGATTACCTGGTAAAAATTGGTGCGGGCGTAAGCAAAAGTGCCGACTTTCCGCGCTATGCCAAAGTAGCAGCGCTTACTTTCGAGATGATCTACGAACAGCCGGTTTGTTATGAGTTCGGTCTTATCTCGGTACCAACCGTACTTTTTATAGGTAAAGAAGACAAAACCATCGTAGGCAAAGCCTTACTGAGCGATGCCGAGAAGGCCCGCCACGGTCAGTACAAAATATTAGGCCCCGCTACCGCCAAAAAGATACCAGGCAGTAAGCTGGTGGAGTTTGACAGTTGCGGCCATATACCGCATATTGAGGTGCCCGAGAAGTTTTTAAAAGCCTTAACGGCGAATTTGTAATTCTTAAATAACGTACACCGAATGATCAGCAAAAAGGTTAGCTTACGTATACTTTTGGCAGGCGTGGTATTGATAATGAGCTTACCGGGTCAGCTCATTGCCAAGGTTGGCTACTTTGGGCACTTACCTATGGTGCAAGCTACAGGCACTAATGTGAGCACATTGGGCATTCGTGGCGATGGGCAAACCGATGTTAGTACTAAAATACAACAGGCTTTAGCCAGCCACAAATCGCTCTACTTTCCTAAAGGAACATATGTGATAGGCAAGTCTGTAGAGCTGCCAGCGGGCACTACGCTTACGGGTAGTGTTGGTGCTGTCTTCCTAACCGCAGCAAGCTTCGGCGATGAAGGCATGTTCACTGCAACGAATAAGACTAACATTACGCTGAACAAAATTAGCTGCCAAAATCAAATAGCATCTAAGCCGGTGTATGCGCTGTTACTTAATGGTGCTTGCAGTAATATTGCCATTAAACAGGTTTCGGTACAAAAATGCGGTATCTTACATAGCCGTCCCGGTAATGCAAATTACCAGCAGCTTGCCGCCGGGCAACAGCAGGGTAGTTCCGCCATTACCGTTAGCGGGTGTAAGGGTACGGGCAGCGCTGGCATGATGGGTATTTACCTCGAATATGCCAGCAACTGGAACATAAGCAATACAACACTCAGCGGTTACCACCACGGTGTGGAATGGTGGGGCGGCGACAGCAATCCGCAACGCGACGGTGCCCTTAACAACCCGCGCCTTGTACAGCACGGCCGCATTACCAATGTAAGCGTACGCAATGTTACCGAGGGCGGTATATGGGGTAGCATGGGTGAGGATATTACCATAAGCCAATGCCGGATAGCTAATTGCGGCGATGTAGGCATTGACTTTGAAGGCTGTTTTAACAGCCGTGCAACCGGCAATACTGTAAGCAACTGCAAAAACGGCGCATTAGCAACGTTTCATTATAACAAAGCCATTGTATTTTCGGGCAACATAGTAAGCCAAAGCAATGCAGCATACCCTCTGGCCCGTATTTACAATGCAGCGCAAACGGCAAACAACCGCGATATTACCTTTACCGGTAATACTTTTACGGCAATTACAGGCGTAGGTATAATTAACCAAAACGGCCCGGCACAAACTATTACTTTCAGCAACAACAAGCTTAGCAACGTAGTGCTTAATCTGGCTTTTAACAACAACCAGATAGTGCAAATTGAGCGTAATACGTTTACGCTAACCCGAAGCGCGGCAGCTTACAACTTTATCATCAAAGCCGGCAGCACCAATAACAATGGCAAGGTTACCATAGCCCACAATACCATTAATAACCAGCTCACCAGCAACGCCGGCGTAAACGGTATTTATGTTACCCAGTTTGATTATAACTCTACGCCTGTAAACCAGATCAGCAACAACACGTTTACCGGCCTTAGCAAACCTTACAAAGTGGAATGGAACGGGCAAAACTCGGGCGTTATCAGCAAAACTTATATTAACAGCGCTCAAAAACTTTCCCCGCAGGCTATTGAAAAAGCCGGTAAGGCCAACAGCTCTTCGGAGATATACATTAACGGCATCAAACAGTGAGAGTATTAAGCGTAAAAGTGGCTTACAATAAGCATTTTACAATTCAATAATTTCTTGTACCTTTCTTTGCCGAATTGATGAGCCCCTAATCATCAATTTGGCGCATTTAACCCTTTTTTTTAAACTATTGAACTAAACCCTCACAGTGAAACAACGTTATGTTGTATTCATTGCCTTGGCTATGGCCTTAACCGGCTGCCGTGGTAATGATTACATAGAAAAACCCGCTACGCCCAATCCAACCATTCCCGAAAAAGCGATAACAGAAGCAACAGCCACTGCCGTAAACGTAAACACCTTAGGTATTTACGGTGATGGCAAAACAGATTTTAGCAGCCGGATACAAGAGGCACTGAACACCTATCCGTCGCTGTACTTTCCGGAAGGCAATTATCTGATCAGTAAAACACTATCGCTCAATTTTAAACAAAACATTACAGGCACCGACAATACCGTATTCAGTACCAGCGGAAACGGCTTTCCTAAAAATGCTGAATCCTGCTTTTTTAGTGCTGCTGCTACAGACCATATACAACTTACCCGGCTTAGTTTTACCGGCATTAATGATAAAAGCAGGGCCATATACGCCCTATTGGTTAATGGTGGCTGCAATGATGTAAAATTGAACAAGCTAAGTGCACAGTATTGCGGATTGATACGATCCAAATTAAATGACCTGCCTTATAACACCATTGCAAGCGGGGACTATAACCTAAACACCAACCTAAGCATTGACAGTTGCACCGCTACGGGAACCAGCGGCAGCGGCATGGGTATTTATTTAGCGTACGTTAAGAACTGGAAGATCAGTCATTGTGCGTTGGCCAATTACCGCCATGGCATTGAATGGTGGGGTGGCGACAGTAACCCTGCACGTGACGGCAGCTTAACCAAGCCACGGCTGGCATCTAACGGGGTAATTGACGGCGTAACCGTAAACCATATAACCGAAGGCGGTATATGGGGTAGTATGGGCAATGGCATTGTGGTGCAAAACTGTAAGGTAAATGATTGCGGCGATGTAGGTATTGATTTTGAGGGCTGCTTTAACAGCCGTGCAACCGGCAATACCGTAAGCAACTGCCGTAACGGTGCGCTGGCTACTTTCTTTTACAACAAGAACATCACCTTCTCTGGAAATACAGTTACCCAGGATGACCCAGCAGCAACCTTAGCTTGCATTTATAATGCTACCCAATTGCCAGACAATAAGGATATAGCTTTTACCAATAATAATTTTAGGGCAACCAAAGGAGTAGGGGTTATAAAGCAGTTGGGACCGGCAGATACAATTCTATTTGCCAACAACAGCTTAGTGAATGTGGTGCTCAACCTTACTTTCAACAATAACCGCAGAGTACGTATAACCGGCAACCAGTTTAAAATAACTGAACCGACTGACAGGTATGACTTTGTGATTAAGGCTGGCGAAACCAACTCTAAAGGCATTGTAACTATTGATAGAAATACCATTACCTGTTCTGCCTCCGGTAGCAGGAGCGTGTACGGAATCTATACTACGCAATCTGATTACAACTCTCAGCCCGTAAATTATCTCACCGAAAACTCAATTACTGGCGTTAAAACACGTTACAGAATGGAGTGGAATGGTAAAAATGCCGGCGTTAATTGCAAAACTTACCTGCAAACAACCCAGGCCGTATTGCCCGATGATATTTTGAAGGTAGACAACGGCAACAGTATATCCGAGTTGTATGTAAACAACAAGCGGCACTAAATTTATAAATAGAGAAGGGGCTGTATGTTTTGCATACAGCCCCTTCTCTATTTAGGATCATTAAGCTTTCAATCTTTCCATTATCGCCGAACTATCCAGCTTTTGCTGGTCGCCGGTTTGCATATCTTTGAAGGTAAGCTGCCCGGTTTGCACTTCGTCGCTGCCAATCACAATTACATACGGGATGTTTTTGTTGTTGGCATAATCAAACTGCTTTTTGATTTTGGCACCTGCCGGATACAGCTCGGCATTGATGTTATTATTGCGTAGTTGCTGTAATAGGGGTAGGGCAAAGGTTTCGCCCTCTTTATCGAACGTACAGATAAGCGCCTTTGTGGTTTGATTGCTGGCCTGCGGAAACAGCTGCAGCTCTTCCATCACATCATAAATACGGTCGGCACCGAAGGATATACCGGCACCCGTTAAGCCTTTGAGGCCGAACATGCTGGTCAGGTCGTCATAACGGCCACCACCGCCAATGCTGCCCATAGCTACCTCATTGGTTTTTACTTCGAAAATAGCGCCGGTATAATAGTTAAGCCCGCGGGCCAGGGTAATATCCAGTTCGAGCGTTGCTTTTTGCAGGGTAAAGCTTTGCAGGTAAGCAAAAATGGTTTCCAGCTCCTCGATACCTTTTAAGCCGATAGGTGATGCAGCCAGCACGTCTTTCAGCTTTTCTATCTTTTCGGCATTACTGCCTTCCAGCAAGATAACCGGTTCCAGGCGATCAATGTCCTGCTGGGTAAAGCCTTTGGTTAACAGCTCGGCCACTACACCATCCATGCCTATTTTATCCAGCTTATCAATGGCTACGGTCATGTCTACAATCAATTCAGGCTTGCCTATAATTTCGGCAATGCCTGATAGAATTTTTCTATTATTGATTTTAATGCTAAAATCTTTCAATCCTAACAGGCTCAAAGCTTCGTCATAAATCAGCACGAACTCAGCCTCATTAAGTAACGAATCTGAACCCACCACATCGGCATCACATTGGTAAAACTCGCGGTAGCGACCTTTTTGCGGCCTGTCGGCACGCCAAACTGGTTGTACCTGGAAACGCTTGAATGGAAAAATTATCTCATTCTGGTGCTGCACCACGTAGCGTGCAAAGGGTACGGTTAGATCATAGCGCAGGGCTTTTTCAGAAATTCCGGCAGTTGCCTTTTGCGAATTACGGTCGGCCAGCGCCTGGGCGTCTGCTTTTGCCAAATAGTCGCCACTGTTCAGTACTTTAAAAATCAGCTTATCACCTTCATCGCCATACTTACCCATTAAGGTAGTCAGGTTTTCCATTGTAGGCGTTTCTATTTGCTGATAGCCGTATTTACGGAAAACAGATTTAATGGTGTCGAATATATAGTTGCGTTTTACCATTTCGGCTGGCGAAAAATCGCGCATGCCTTTCGGTACAGAAGGTTTAACTGATGCCATGCCGCAAAGGTAAAAAAATGGTAAATTAATCGTACAAATGCTTTAATATAGCGGCACCCAACGCATGAAAACCATTTTAACCACGCCCAGGATACAGGTACGCCAGTTTGCCCCCAACGAGGCGCACCTGCTACAGGAACTGAACGATGATGAACGTACCACCCGCTACACCACGCCGCGCAGTCCAGAACAGTTGCAGGAGCTGTTTGCACAAATACAATTGAGCTATAACGACGATACACCGTTTGGCCGCTGGGGTATGTTTAACCCGGCCGATAACGATTTTATGGGCACCTGCATGCTCACCGCCGCAAGGCCCGGCATGCGTGGCATGGAAACAGGCTATAGCCTGCATGTAAAATATTGGGGCCAGGGTTTAGCTACCGAAGTTGTACAAGCGCTGGTGGCTTATGGCTTTGCGCACGGCCTTACCGAAATTTGCGCCATTACCGACCCGGAAAACAAAGCCTCTCAGCGTGTATTGGTTAAAGCCGGCTTTACGGATGAAGATACGGTGTTTCTGTTTGCCAAAAACCTGCCACTATTTAAAATAAGAAAGGGCGATGGTTAGTCGCCCTTTGGTGTGTAGGTTTTAATGATATCTTTACAACCACCTTCTATCAGTTTAAATACGGGTTCAAACTGGGTATCGTCATAATAGGGGTCGGGTACTTCTTTATCATTTAGCAGCAGGCGCACTTTGGCGGCATCCTGTTCGCTACGGGCTTGGGCCAGTACATCGCTCAGGTTGTTTTTATCCATAACCAATATCAGGTCAAATGCGTCAAAATCGCTTACCTTAAACTGACGGCATACCTGCTTGCTGATATCAACACCAAACTTTTGCGCAGCACGTACGGAGCGACGGTCGGGACCCTGGCCTATATGCCAGTTGCCGGTACCCGCCGAGTCGATTTCCCAATCGAACCCGTTTTGTTGCGCCTGGTACTGCATAATACCCTCCGCCAGCGGCGAGCGGCAGATGTTGCCGAGGCAAACCATTAATATTTTCATATTGGAATTAAAAGCCCCTCCTAAATCCTCCCCGGTAGGGAGGACTTATAGAAGCATATTGTAATTAACTCATATAACCCCCTCCCTACCGGGGAGGGCAGGGGTGGGGCTATTGGGTTATCCAAAAATCTGATTCAATACACCGGCTAAGTGTACACCTGCTTTCAACAGCTGGCGATTAACTGTTTCGATATATTTAAAGTTATACTTATAATTTAAAGTATCTCCGGCTTTGGTACCGGCGTATATCTTTTCGGCCAGTTGCTGGCTTTCGTACAGCCACTGGCTCATGGGTTCTTTTTGCCATGCCGCGCGCTGTGCGGGGGTAGTATGGTTAATCCAGTTAGTATACTCGGTATAGCTCAGGTTTTGGAACTCAATCAGCTTACTATCCCAAACCGAGTGCATGTTCGATTCTTCTTTAAACCACATTACTTTCAAATCATTACCGCCTTTATCATCGGTGTGGGCGGTATGCATAGGCTGATGAATATCCTCCACCACGTGAATAACCATGCGCAGATACAACAGCTTTTTATCTTTTGACAGATTCGGCTTCTTTAATTCGGTAATCATCATCTGCAGCTTAGTGTAAGCATCTACCGAGGTATCCTGCTTTAAAAAGGCCTGCATTTCGGGAAGGCTGGCAAACGGCTTGTCAAAATCAATAAAATGCCAGTTAAAAAGGTAATTATAATTAGGGTCCGATTTAATGAAATCGGCCCAGGTACTGCTCATGGCAACCGACTCGTTACCTAAAATAGCCTGTACAGCTTTGCGGGCTTTGGGGGTTAAGTAGCTATCGGCAATCTGGCCGCAAATGCGGTGACCTTTATCGCCCCAGGCCATGCTTTGCAATGGTGCGTACAAAATGGCGGCACCCAGCAATAGTTTTTTAAAGAAATTAGCTTTCATAAAATTTTATAGGGGTTTGGGATTACAAGTAATCCTTTTAAGTAAATGCAAATTCACGGGCAGTACATCGGCCGTATTGTTCAGTTGTATGGTGCTATCGGTATGCCCGGCTACTTTAAACAGCTGTTCATACACACCCGAACGGAAACAGCCGCCTTCGGTTCTGATCTTGAATTTGGAATCGCAGAAAAAGCCTTTTACCATCAGCGTATCATGCTGCTGCTCATAGCGGCCTTTGGCATACTCCGTCCAGTGGCCTCTGTTCATACAGGTATCGGCACCGTAATTTACCTTGCTGAAGGATTGCAGGGTAACATAAAAAGAATCGCAGGTGAATTTGTAATGGTAAAGCGTGTAGTTAATGAGCTTACTATGCACAGCTTCGGGCCGCTGCTCCCACTCACCCTGTAAGTAATCCTGTCCCTTGCCCTGTATGTTTGAGTTGGGGCTACAGCTTGAGAGAGCCAAAAAGCAAGAGCCAAGAGCCAGGAGAACGGTAAGAGGGAAGAGCTTAAAAATGGGAAGTTTCATCTGCATATAAACAAAAAAGTCCTCCCCTTTACAGGGGAGGATTTAGGAGGGCTCTTTATTTTAAGCTGCCAATCATATCTTCAGGGCGTACCCACTGGTCAAACTGCTCGTTAGTTAACAGTTCCAGTTTCAGTGCAGCCTCACGTAACGACAAACCTTCTTTCAAAGCTGTTTTAGCAATTTTAGCCGCATTTTCATAACCGATGTGCGGGTTCAGGGCGGTTACCAGCATCAGGGAGTTTTCCAGGTGCTTTTTGATGCCTTCATAGTTCGGCTCAATACCGTCTGAACAATGGTCGGTAAAGGATACGCAGGCATCGCCAATTAAACGGGCCGATTGCAGGAAGTTAGCCGCCATTACCGGTTTAAATACGTTCAATTCATAATGACCGTTTGAACCACCGATAGAAATAGCCACATCATTACCCATTACCTGAGCAGCCACCATAGTAACGGCTTCGTTTTGGGTTGGGTTAACTTTACCCGGCATAATTGACGAGCCCGGCTCGTTATCCGGAATATGGATCTCGCCGATACCTGAACGCGGACCAGAAGCCAGCATACGGATATCGTTAGCAATTTTCATTAGTGATACGGCAATTTGTTTCAGGGCGCCGTGGCTCTCCACAATAGCATCATGCGCAGCTAAAGCCTCAAACTTGTTTTCGGCAGTAATAAACGGCAGGCCGGTAAATTGTGCAATGTACCCAGCTACTTTTACATCATAACCTTTAGGGGTATTGATACCGGTACCTACGGCGGTACCGCCCAAAGCCAGCTCTGATAAGTGCGCCAAAGTATTACGCAAAGCACGCAGGCCATGATCCAGCTGTGATACGTAGCCCGAAAACTCCTGACCTAAGGTTAACGGCGTAGCATCCATTAAGTGGGTACGGCCAATTTTCACCACATCCTTAAACGCTTCTGATTTGCGTTTCAGCGAGTCGCGCAGCTTTTCCACACCGGGGATGGTTACATCCATCAGTATTTTATAAGCCGCAATGTGCATGGCGGTTGGGTAAGTATCGTTTGATGATTGTGATTTGTTCACGTCATCGTTCGGGTGAATGAAGGTTTTGCCTTCGCCCAAGGTGTTGCCTTGCAATACGTGTGCACGGTTGGCCACCACCTCATTTACGTTCATGTTAGATTGAGTACCCGAACCGGTTTGCCAGATTACCAGCGGAAATTCGCTATCCAGCTGGCCGGCCAAAATTTCGTCGCACACCTGTGCAATCAGGTCGCGTTTCTCGGCAGGCAATACGCCCAGATCGGTATTGGTATAGGCAGCCGCTTTTTTCAGGTAAGCAAAAGCCGCAATAATTTCCTTCGGCATAGATGCTTCCGGACCAATTCTGAAATTGTTGCGTGAGCGCTCTGTTTGTGCGCCCCAGTATTTATCGGCCGGTACCTGTACCGCGCCCATGGTGTCATATTCAGTTCTGAAACTCATAAGTTTACTGTATTTTTTGCAGCGGCAAAGTTAGGCATTAGCTACAATAAACAAGAGTTAAGAAGAAAGAGATTTTAGGCGTGTGTGGAAATAGTTACAGAGGGAATGAGAACACTTGACTTTTAAAATAAAAAGCAGATGTTACTCCGCCTTTTCTATCTGTTCAATAATTTTTTTAGAGTTTTCAATAGCTTCGTCATATCGCTGTATAACAAAGCTTGCCTGACTTAGAGAGGCACATAAATTCTGTGCCTGAGGCATAAGCAAAACCTGCTCGTGATGATTACTCCCAATCATATGCTCTAAGATAAAATTTTGTAGCCGCTCTGACATTTTTCCATATGAATTAGTTGAAGAAATCAGAGCCGGAATATTTTCCTGATAAAGATCAAGAATATTATTCTGCAAAGCAGTATCCTCAATATTAGTAATCTTACCGCTGGATTTAAATCCTTCATAACGTCCGTTGTTAGGAACAAGTCCTGTTGTACTCATTGTAGCGTTCCAATACTTTTTAATGCTATCCGGATTAAAATGCCCATTTACCGGATTTGAAAAGTATTTAAACCCGCGTTCATAATACCTATAACGGCGCCTGTCAGACTCCATTTCTTTTACATCATTCTCCAAGTCAGCTCGTAGCCCTGTTAAAAAAGTGTGTACCTCGTGCTGCTCGTGAGCATGCTCAGAACGGCCTTCAATGTAAGCGGCAAGTAATACTGCAAACACGATGATTGCTATTTCAACAAAAATTTCTTTCAGTTTGTGAGGTAGGCTTTGGTTAGTATTCTTCACTATTCTATATATTTTTCGGGTGTGTCCCATTATTTCGTGTTCCATAGCAAATATTAGAGTTTCTAAAAATAGCAGATTACTAATGGACGACAAAACAGAAAGTAAGGTAAATGTAAATTGCCATTCAACAAAAAAAGCCGGACAACAAAGCCCGGCTTTTACATTTATAAAAACTAATCAACCCTTATTAATTGCAATCGGTAAGCATAAAGGTGGCATCCACATCAATGGTGTTGGTGGCGCTGCTATAGCTGGTTGTACCACTCAGGCCATCAACTTCGGGGATGGTTACGCCCGATGACTTGTCGAGCTTAAAGGCCGCCGAGTTATAGGTTTTACCCGAGTAAACGGTATTAATGCTGTAGCTATGGCCATCTATCAGGTTAGATGAAGCCAAACCGTCTGCCATGTATACACTGGTTGTGGTACCGGTGGTTACATCTTTAATGGTTAACCAGGCGCTTGGGTAAGCTACCACCTGTTTGTTGGTGCAACGCGCTGTAATTTTAATGTTGGTTTTGATGTAGCTGGGCACGCTCACTATGTTCAGCGTTACATTAACCGAACCTTGTTCGCAGGCGCTGAATGCTGCTGTTTCGCCAATTTCTTTCAACTCGCCGTTACTGCGCGAGTAAACAATCACTTTCAGATCGCCCATACCAGCCGGCACACCGGTAACCGTAGTGGTGTAGCCGTCTTTAACCTCATTAAGATTCAGGGTGTTTACAGGCTGGTTATTCGCTGTAACCAGGGCTATCTGATAATCGCCGGTAACCGGTTGCGAAATATTAGGTATACGCAGGTTAATAGTTAAAGGCGACGAACAAACGCTGCCGTACCAGTTGGCGCTCCAGGCCGAAAGATGCGTAATCTGGAAAGTGGTAACCAGTTTGCCGCCCTCGTCCTGCGCTACGGCAGAGGTACCCTCGTACGTCCACTGACCGGTTTTTTCGTTCAGGCTCCAGATCGGGATAATATCGCCTGTTTTTACTTTTTGATGCGTTTGCGGGTTTACCAGGTTTTGGTTGATCTGCATCCTTACCGTAACCGGTTTTGAAAAATGCTTTACCTCGGTATTGCCTGCAACCATGTTGATGGACATTAAACCCGCCGTTACAAACGATCCACCTGCTGTAAGTTTTTGTCCATTGGGCCCGATGGCATTGGTTGCATCAAAGCCACCCGGAAAAGCGCTGTAAGCATTGGTATTGGTGGTACCAAAATACACCACACTGGTTTTTAACTGGCTGCTGCTGATTACCGCACCATTGGCATCCTGTAACTCTGTACCTGCCGGTATGCTGATGCTACTGGCCTCGGTAGTGCTGCCGCTTGCTGTGGTGTTTACATTTATTGCAGACGTAGTGCCCGCACTTATGGCGTTGGTTTTAACCGTAGCGGCTGTACCATCAACCGGATGCGCATATTCAACCAAAGGCAACACCACAGTTGATACATCATTGCTGGTAAGCGTAATGGTTTTGGATGTTGGCGCAAAACCGTTTACGGCTACATATAGCGTAAAAGTAACCGGGTTACCGGGGCTTACATTGGCCGATTTGGTAAGGCTAAGTGGCAGTATACCGTTAGAGGCCGTAAAATTAGTACCGCCGCCATCAACCTGTACCAAACCCGCTCCCGGGCCGCTGATGCTTACAGCGACATTGTTGGGGATACTGGTGGTGCTTGATGCATTGGCATTGACTAACCTAACCAACACCGGTGATTTAGCCAGCGCACTCGTATTTACTATCAGATCTAAATTATCGGTCGGTGTTTTGCAGGCATGCATACCCAGCATTAAAACAGCGCACAGTAAAGCAGCGGCAAGTATTCTTGACAAGTATTTCATTGTATAGTTTATTAACAGGGGGAAAGGGAGTTTTTTATTACTGAATTTTGAAAGCGAAGTTGAGTTGCAGCACCGGCAGCCAGCGGTAACCTTTAATGTTGCTGTTAAGCTGCGGCTCCAGTTTATAATTATCTGACAGCAGATTGGTACCTACAATTTGAGATTGCGGTTGCGACAGGTAATAAGTACCCATATCCAGGTTTACATTGAACAGGCTGCTGGGCACGCTTTTAAACAAGCCGATACCCAGGTAGGGAGCAATGCCTTTCCAGCTTACATTCATATTCAGCTGGCCCAAGTCTTCGCCGGCAATGTTGTAATTGCCAACTTTGTAATTACCTGAAGGGAACAGTGAAATACCGCCATTGGCCTGATACAGGTATCCGGCACCGCCAACCAGCCGGAAACCGCGTGCATTTTCAAACGGAACAAAATCGGCCAGCAGGTGTACGTTCGAAAATTTAACCGAAGCACTGGTAGTACCCTCAAAGCCCGAGAAGGCAAATAGGTTATTGGCTTTGATTGGTATAAAGCTGGCACCACCACGAACAGAAATGCGGTTATCAAATGCATAGCGCAAATCGCCGCCTATGCCCTGCGTACCCATCTGCAGCTGCATGGTAACATGGCTATCGGTATCATAAAAAGGGTAGCGATACTGCGCAAAGGTTTGTGTTTTGGCCAAAACGCACAGCAGTACCATGCTGAAGAGTTTAATCAGGGAAAATCTCATATCAGGGTCGTATCAATAGTTTATTAATTAGGGGGATAAACTTTCAATATGCCCTATTACGTAGGCTATCAGGCGTTTGTTTCCGTCACTTTCAGTTTTTTGAATACATTTTAACCTTAAAGAAAACAGCAGCCTTTATTAGGATATTTTATTAAACCAAAAGCTCCCTGCTACGGTATCAGCCGTTTGCAGGGAGCTTTGTTGCACGTTAAGCAGCGTATTACTTGCCTTGCTGCCGCTTAATATATTCGGCCACATCAACCATCGGTGCAATCCATATCTCCTTTTCATGCTGTTTTAAAAAGTGCAGCAGCTGGCTGTGTTCTTGCAGCCCCTCGTTAATAGCATGACCGCCACCCACGCCATGAAACAGGAATACAAGCAAAGTGCGGCTTTGTATGGCTTTCTTTACCAAATCAATCATATAACCAGCCGGCTGGTCCTGGATGTAATAGCAATCAATATTATCCAGATCTACCTGTTTGGCCGTTTGCAGCCCGGCACCAACGCCGCGAGCCCCGGCAAAATCATTGCGCAGTTGGGTATAAAAATAATCCTGCCCAATCTTTTGTTCGCCGCATGGGTAAGCGAAAGTACGCCGATCTTTGCCATCAATAGCTTTAAGCAATACGTTGTTCATGCGTATTTCATCAACTGCGCGCCCAACGGTATACTTGCTCAGGTCATGATCGGGCGATACAAAACTGCGGCCGGGCAAACTGCCATCGCACGGATGGAACAAGGCGTGGTTGCCCAGCTCATGCCCCCGTTTGGCAGCCAGTCGCCACTCATGCATCCGCTTGTTTACCACCGGCGACGAGCCGATGATGTAAAAAGTTCCTTTCAGTTTTAATGAATCCAGTGCCGGTATCACATTGTCCAAATCGGCATCAATGGCATCATCATAGGTAAGCACAACGGCACATTGCTTGTTGTTCCACAACTTAGCGCTTTGCGCATGTGCACTCAGCGCAAGCAAACCGGCCAGAGCTGTTGTAAGTATATATTTTAAGTTTTTGTTCAACATAAATTTAGTAATTAAGGATTGGTATCTGTCCGGAAAGGTGATGCCGGCAGGCCTTCACGGTTATACAGGTTGGCGCTATCCGAGTTTTCGGCCCAGGCATATCTTACGTACAGCGGTTGTTTAATTGCCTCATGCCAAACCACTACCTTATTACCCTCAATAGTGGCTTGCGCCCAAACAAACTTTTTATCGGCACCGGCAATAGCAAAGTATTTCAATTCACCATCGCCACGTGCAACTAAACCACTGCCTGTGTGGCTAAAGGTAATTACTATTTTATTGCCCTGCACATTGGCCGACTGGTATATCGGCCCCGACCATTCTATCTTATTATCACCGTAAGCCACATGCTGTGCGGCCAAGGCCAAACGCTCACCCACTGGCTTTTTACCCAGCGGATGTATATCGTTCCACTCGCCGCAATCAATTGCCACAGCCATAGCCGTATTCGGTACCTGCAAGGCTTTTAGCTGGCTTTCCCTGAACTCGGCCCATTTACTTTCGCCTGGCAGGTACTCCACTTCATTGTAATTAGGCAGTTGTACGTATAAAAAAGGTAATGTCCCTTGTTTAAAATGGCTGCGCCAGTCGGCAATTAAGTTGGGTAATAGTTTGGCATACTGCTGCGGCTGCTGGCTGTTGCTTTCGCCCTGGTACCATATCATGCCTTTAAGCGTATAATTAACAAGCGGCGCTATCATGGCATTGTATAATACCGTAGGCTGGTTTTGTAAGGAAAAGCCTTTGCCGGCATCGGCATCCGGCTCAAAAGCCTGGCCTACCTTATATTGCCATTCACCTTTCAAATCTATTTTTTGATTTCCTGCCAGCAGGTAGTACGGTTTATCGGGCACAAAGCCACCTTTACCCGCGGTATTGGTAACACGTACCACAATAACGTTTTTGCCGGCCTTAAGCCTGCCTGCAGGTAACGCATAGCGGCGTGGCGGGTATTGGTAACCCGTACTGCCCGACAATACGCCGTTCACATAAATTTCGTCAGCATCTACAATACGGCCCAGATAAAGTTTAGCAGGCTGCCCGGCAAATGATGCAGGCAAGACGATCTCTTTACGATACCATACCACACCATTCAGGTTTTTAATACCCTGATCGGCCCAGTAGCCGGGAACCATCATCGTTTTCCAATCAGCGGCCCGGTAAGCTGTATCATACCAGGGCAGGGAGCCATTCAAGCCTTTATCCAACTTGCGCGAAGTACGTTGTTCTGCACGTGCAGCTATCTGGCGGTTGCTGGTATTCATCCGGTTCAAAAAGCTGGTATCTTTTAACTGTGCTACAGTTTGCAGTACTTCTGGAAAGCTTTTAAATCCCTGTTCGCTGGTCCAGGCTTCAATAGGCGTACCGCCAACGGCGGCGTTGATAATGCCAATCGGCACGTGATATTTTTGATAAAGCGCTTTGGCAAAAAAGTAGGCTACCGCACTAAAAGCAGGTACATTGCCGGGCGTTACCGGTTGCCACTTAACAGGCGGCAGGTCATCCCGCTGCCGGGCCGGGTCGGTAAGCGTTGGTACCAGAAACTGACGGATCTCAAGATTACTGGCGTTAGGTATCTCATCCGGGTACTTTTCGCTTACCCGCTCCATGGTTGTTTGCATGTTCGACTGGCCGGAGCACAGCCATACGTCGCCCAGCAAAATATCCCTTACTATAAGCTTATTGCTGGCGCTGATATACATGGTATATGGCCCGCCTGCTTTCATGGCTGCCAGTGCTACTTGCCATTTACCGTCGGTACCCGTTCGGGTGCGATAGGTTTTGCCGTTGAAATGGATAGCCACTTTTTCGCCGGGCGAGGCCCAGCCCCATATTTTTGTTTTTGCATTGCGCTGCAAAACCATACCATCACTTACTACCTTAGGCAAGCGCACCTGCGCCAAAGACGGAACGGTGAATGCAAGGAGAAGTAGCCCATGCAAAGCAATACGATTTATCATGTTGATTATTGCAAATTATAATTGGTGTATGCATTGAGTTATCAAGCAATGCATAGGCTAAAATACAATTAATCACACTTAATGCAATCGATTGTTAATTTAATTAAATCAATACTTATCCTTGCTTAAGTTCCAAACTTGTTAATGATAATCACATCTTTTTTACACGCCATGCGTACCAGGAAATTGCAATTGAATTTGAAGCTTTTTAAATATTTAAGCCTGCTTGTTAGTAGATATTACCTGCAAAAATTAACAGGCTTAAAAACAAGAGGTAAGGTTTTAGGTTTTTCATGGGCAAAATGATAGGTATTGTGTTTTAATTGTTGCAAAAATAATTTTCACTTTACTTTCAGGCTGTTTTATAATTTCTGATTTTCGCGCACGTTTTAGTGCAAGTATCAATTTATGAGGTTAGTGTATAGATTTTTAGGATGGGCGTTGATTGCGGGTATGTTTGTATCCTGCTCGCACGCAAAAAAGAACAAAGTTGAGATTTCTGACAAGCCGTTTGAGCCGCAAAAGCTCTTAAAATACGATCCTAAAGACGCTGACAAGAAAATTGATGCGTTTATGAAGAACCTGCACAAAAAAAGCGCCTTTAACGGCAATGTGCTGGTTGCTAAAAAAGGTAAAATATTATACGAAGGCTCATTTGGCTGGGCTAATTACCTAACCCGAGATAGCCTGAAACTGGATTCGAGGTTTGAGCTGGCTTCCGTATCCAAAACCATGACGGGCACTGCCATTATGCAGCTATGGGAGCAGGGCAAAATTAAGCTGGATCAAGATGTGCGCGACTTTTATCCCAACTTCCCATATCAGGGTGTTACTATTCGCCTGCTGCTTACCCACCGCTCGGGTATGATGAACTACGTATATTTTGTGGATGATCTGTACCGCAAGCAGCACCTGGACCAACGCAAAGGCATTACCAATGCGCAGGTGATGGACTTGATTGCACAATACAAACCCGCCCCCTTCAACAAACCTAACGCCCGCTTTTTATACAACAACTCCAACTTTATGGTATTGGGTGCCATTATTGAAAAGGTAAGCGGTATGCCGTATGCACAGTACATGAAAGAAAACATTTTTAAACCGGCAGGCATGATGCATACCGATGTATACTCTAAAGCGGTATACGAAAAAATTCCGGTTGATGTGGTGGGTCATGATCGTAACAGCTGGCGCTATTCGGTTGCCCAAAACTTTTTAGATGGCCCTGTTGGCGATAAAGGCGTTTACAGCACCATCAGTGATTTGTACCTGTTTGACCAGGCGCTTAAATCCGGCCGGCTGATTAAAGCATCTACCCAGGATTCTGCCTACACGGCGCATGTGCCGCTTATGCGCGGGCACTTTAGCTATGGTTACGGCTGGCGCATATTTGAAGGTAAAAACGATAAAGTTGTATACCATACCGGCTGGTGGCATGGTTTCCGTCACATATTTTTACGCGACATGAAAAACGATGTGACCATTGTTTTGTTAGGTAACTTAGTGAACGGCAGCTTATTGCACTTGGATGAATTATACAAGATGACCGGGATGCCCATCGTACGGAAAGGGGCCTATAATGGTACCGGCGAAACGGCAGAAGATTAATTCACATCAAATCAGTGTTTGAATTTTATGCTTAACGCCTGACAGCAGGTTAAGCAGCTTTATAAAATAAGCATCAATCACTTTAGCTATAATTGATAACCTATTAACAGATAACAACCATGTTTGATAAACTATTTGAAGCCCAGCAAAAAGCCGGTGAAATGAAAAAACGCCTAGATGCTATTACCGTAACCGGTACTGCCGAAGGTGGTAAAATTACCGTAACAGCCAATGGTAACAAAGTGCTGCAAACCGTAGCCATCGACGAGGAATTTTACAAAGAAGCGGATAAAGAAGAACTGGAAGAATTGCTGGTAGTAGCTGTAAACAAAGCCATGCAACAGGCCGACAATATTAACCAAACTGAAATGGCCGCCATGACCAAAGACATGTTTGGCGATTTGGGTGGTTTAGGCGGCATGTTCGGCAAATAGCACAAACTTACCACTTAGAAATGATGTCATTTCAGATCATTGTAAAAGCTTTTAAACCTAAAGCTTAGATGTGGTTTGAAATGACATTGTTTTTAAAACCGCTTCATACCTTCGCTTTTAAACATTAAACTATAACAAACTTATGAAACTTACCTATTACGGACACTCAACCGTTGAGATACAAACCAATGGTAAAACCCTGCTGTTCGATCCATTTATTACACCAAACGAACTGGCCAGGCATATTGATGTAAACGCACTGAAACCGGATTATATCCTGATTTCGCACGGGCACGGCGACCATATTGCCGATTTGCTGCCTATCCAGAAAAACAGTGGCGCAAAGGTAATCTGCATTGCCGAAATTGCCGGCTGGCTGGGTAACCAAGGCGTTGCTGATGCGCATGGTATGAACATTGGCGGTAGCTATACATTTGATTTTGGTAAAGTAAAAATGGTTTACGCCCTGCACTCCAGCTCTATGCCCGATGGCAGCTACGGTGGTGTACCGGCAGGTTTTGTAATTTATGCAGAAGGCAAAAAAGTATACTTTGCCGGCGATACCGCTTTAACTTATGATATGAAACTACTGGCCGAAGAAGACCTGAGCTGGGCTATCCTCCCAATTGGCGATAACTACACCATGGGTATTGATGACGCCATTAAAGCTGCTTCATTTATCAACTGTAAAGATATCGTAGGCGTGCATTACGATACCTTCCCGGTTATTAAAATTGATAAAGAAGAAGCTGAAGAGAAGTTCATTAAAGCTGGCCTGAACTTAAAATTGCCTGCTATTGGCGAAACTATTGATTTGCTGTAAGCCGCACTTGTTCAATAACGGAAATATAAAAGAAAAGCCCCTTACTGGTAAGGGGCTTTTCTTATGCTTTAAGCGCTGCTAAAACATGATTCTGGCTTATTCATTAAGCTTATTAAATTACTGTACCATCAGGTATTACGGCGCGCTTTTTAATTACCACAACGCCATCCTGAACGGTATAGGCGCCATAATCGCCGTCATCCAGCTTTTTACCGCAGTTAATTCTCACATCGTTGCCAATGTAGCAGTTCTTATCCAGAATGGAATTTTTGATGCAACAACGATCTCCGATACCCATAATAGGTGTGTTAGCCACCTTAGCTTCATCTATCTGCTCCAGCGTTTGGTACGTATCGCCTCCCATTACATAGCAGTTTTCAATCTCTGTATCAAAACCGATGCGGGTACGGATACCGATAACCGACCGGGTAATTTTGCTGGCATTGATAATACAACCGTCTGATATGATGGCATGCTCCAGCAACGTACCTGATATTTTTGATGGCGGCAGCATACGGGCACGGGTGTAAATGTGGTGCTTACCGAACAGGTTAAACTGCGGAATATCATCCGTTAAACCAATATTGGCTTCAAAGAATGATGGTATGGTACCGATATCGGTCCAGTAACCTTCATACTGATAGCTTAAAACCTTATGCGTTCTGATAGACTGCGGGATGATCTCTTTACCAAAATCGGGATGATCATTACCCTGCAACAGTTCATAAAGGGTTTGACGGTTAAAGATATAGATACCCATTGAAGCCAGGTAAACGCGGCCCTGAGTGGCCATATCCTCGCTTACTTCTGATGCCCAGCTTTCAAAATCGCTTTTCGGCTTTTCTATAAAGTCGGTAATGGTGCTTTCTTCATTGGTTTTCAGAATACCGAAGCTGGGTACATCATTAGCATGCACCGGAATGGTAGCAATAGAGATGTCGGCCTGCTTATCAATATGCTCCTGGATCATTTCCTGGAAATCCATCTGGTACAGCTGGTCTCCCGAAAGGATCAGTACGTACTCAAAATCGTGCACAGACAGGTGGTGCAGGCTTTGTCTTACCGCATCGGCCGTGCCTTGGAACCAGCCCACGTTTGATGGCGTTTGCTCAGCAGCCAATATGTCCACAAAAGCGTCGCTGAAACTGCTGAAGTGGTAGGTGTTTTTGATGTGTTTGTTTAACGATGCCGAGTTGAACTGCGTAAGTACAAATATACGCTCAATACCGGCGTGTAAACAGTTTGAAATTGGAATATCTACTAACCGATACTTACCGGCAATAGGTACTGCCGGTTTGGAGCGGGTTGCTGTAAGCGGAAACAACCTTGTTCCCTGCCCGCCGCCAAGTACGATGCTAATTACTTTAGAGGTCATATGTTAGGTTTTAAGCTTTTATATAGGTTTATATACTGTTGAGCTGACTGGTTCCATGAAAAATCAAGAGCCATCATTCGTTTACGTAACAATTGTAAATGCTCCTGGTTCTCATAAAGTTCAAGTGCCCGGTCGGTAGCGTGTTCAATGTCGGCAGTGCTGCTTTGCCTGAAGCAAATACCGTAGCCGCCTTCATCGCCAAAGTCCACAACGGTGTCAATGAGTCCGCCTGTACGGCGCACCATAGGCACGGTACCATAACGCAACGCATACAGCTGGTTAAGGCCGCATGGCTCCACGCGCGATGGCATCAGCAAAAAGTCGCTGCCGGCATAAATTTGATGCGCAAGCGCTTCGTTGTAGCCAATAAAAGTTTTGTAATTAACCGGATATTTCTCTTTCAGCGCCTCTAAAGCAGCTTCGGTTTCTTTATCGCCAGCGCCAAGCATTATAATGTTCAGCTTGCCGGCATGCTTATCTAAGCTGTTTTGGAAAGCCTGTGGCAGCAAATCAGCTCCTTTTTCGGTTACCAGCCTACCTATAAATGAAATCAGTGGCAAATCGGGCGATAAGCCGAAATGCTCACATAAGGCAGCTTTGTTTTTTTGTTTCCCTTCGTCGGGCGTACCAGCCTGAATAGGAGCGGCAATCATAGGGTCGCCGGCCGGATCCCAAACCTCGGTATCAATACCGTTAATAATGCCCTGCCCTCTGGCTTTCTCCAGCCAAAACAGGTACTCCAGGCCGTTCGACTGGTACTCCAGCTCATTTAAATAGCTGGGTGATACAGCAGTATACTTATAGCAACATTTAATAGCGCTGGCCAGTGGGTTAATGGCGCCGTTCCAGTCCAACAAACCGGCATGGTTCATGTCCACCTCGGGCAGGTATTTAAACTTATCATACCCAAAGGCACCATGATACTGGCCATTATGAATAGTAAACACGGTTGGCGTGTTTGCCAATCGCTTATACAGTGCAGAATATTTGAGCAGAAATGGAATAAGCCCCACATGATGATCGTGGCAGTGAATTATATCAGGCTTTTGTTGCGACCAGTTAATCCAATCCAGGAAAGCCAGTTGGAAGGCAATGAATTGCTCGCGCTCATCAGGATAGCAGTAAACTTCCTCACGATCAAGCAAGCCCGGCATGTAGATCAAAAACAGCTCGAAACCCAGCTTATTGGTGCGCTCCTTCCATATCTGGAACTCATAACGCTTGGTGCCCAGCAGGTTCGAGGCTTCGAACACCACATCAAATTCGCTCTCCTGAACAAACTTACGGTTGTAATAAGGTAAAACCACGGCAGCTTGCAAGCCCTCCTGGTTCTGGTACTTAGGTAATGCGCCTACCACATCGGCCAGCCCGCCCACTTTGGCAACGGGATAGCACTCGGCAGCAAGATGAAAAACTCTCATTTAATAACAGGTAATGTGGGGTCAAGGTAAGCAAAACTTTACTCACTACCCCCACAACTACGGTCAATAAAATGTGTTTTCAAAAAGTGATAATTATTGCGCAGAAAGCTTTAAAATGTAACATTTTTACAGCCTGCGCAATAAAATTCACCTACTGTTAATGCGCCTCCAGCCAGTTGGCGCCGGTACCAATTTCAACTATAATGGGCACCTCTGTTTTGATAGCGCTTTTCATGTGATGCTCAATGATGGGTTTTACCTGCTCCACCTCGTGTTTAGGTGCATCAAACACCAACTCGTCATGCACCTGCATGGTCATGCGGGTATCCAGCTTTTGGGCTTTCAGCTCACGGTGAATGTTAATCATGGCAATCTTAATCATGTCCGCAGCCGAACCTTGTATAGGTGCATTAATGGCATTTCGCTCAGCAAAACCACGTACGGTGGCATTGGCCGAGTTGATATCGCGCAGGTAGCGGCGGCGACCCTTAAGCGTTTGCACGTAGCCGTTTTCGCGGGCAAAATTCATGGTATCGTTCATGTAATTTTGAATGCCTGCATATTTGATAAAATACTGCTCAATAATTTCAGAAGCCTCTTTACGCGGTATACCCAAACTTTGCGATAAACCAAAGGCCGATTGCCCGTAAATGATACCAAAGTTTACGGCCTTGGCATTACGGCGCTGCTCGCTGGTTACTTCCTCAAGCGCAATGCCATATACGTTGGCAGCCGTAGCGGTGTGGATATCCAGGTTTTTAGCAAATGCATCCAGCATGCTGGCATCCTTACTGATCTCAGCTATAATGCGCAACTCAATCTGCGAATAGTCGGCCGATATCAGGATATGGTTTTCATCGCGCGGAATAAAGGCCTTACGTACCTCACGGCCACGCTCGGTACGAATAGGAATATTTTGCAGGTTAGGATTGTTGGAACTTAACCGGCCGGTTGCAGCAATTGCCTGGTTGTACGAGGTATGTATACGGCCGGTTTTGGGGTTGATCATGAGCGGCAGCGCATCTACATAAGTAGATTTTAGCTTCAGCATCTGACGAAAATCCAGAATATCGCGCACGATATCGCTTTTTGAAGCTAAAGCCAGCAGCACATCCTCGCCGGTTTGGTATTGACCGGTTTTGGTTTTTTTTGCTTTAGGATCGAGCATTAATTTTTCGAACAATACCTCACCCAGTTGCTTAGGGGAGGAGATGTTGAACTTAACGCCCGCTTTTTCATATACGGTTTGCTCCAGCTTACTCAGGTCGGTTTCCAGTTGGGATGAAAAATCGCGCAGGGTGGCTTCATCCAGTTTTACGCCTTCAAATTCTACATCGGCCAGTACATAAATAAGCGGGTGCTCAATTTCATTTACCAGCGCTTCGGCACCTACGGCTTGCAGCTTGGGTTCAAACACTTGCTTGAGTTGCAGGGTAACGTCGGCATCCTCACCGGCATAGTCTTTCACCCTATCCACCGGCACATCGCGCATGGTGATCTGCTTTTTACCTTTGGGGCCAATCAATTCGGTAATAGAAACAGGCTTGTAGCCCAGATAATTTTCGGACAGGATATCCATATTATGACGCGTATCCGGGTCAAGCACGTAGTGGGCCAGCATGGTATCAAACAAAGTGCCCTGCACCTCAATACCATACCATTTAAGCACCAGTATGTCGTATTTAATATTTTGTCCTACTTTGCTGATCGCCGGGTTTTCCAGAATGGCCTTAAACTCATCAGCAATGGCTTTAGCACCTTCAAAATTATCCGGAACCGGTATATACCAAGCCTCGCCGGGTTTAATGGCGAATGACAGGCCTACCAACTCGCAATTATTAGCATCAATACCGGTGGTTTCGGTATCAAAAGTAATTTGGGTTTGCTGTTGCAGCAAGGCCAGCAACGCGGCACGTTGTTCGGGGGTATCGGTCAGGTGGTACTCATGGGGTACGTTGCTGATGTTTTTAGACGCAACCTGAACTTCCGGCTCTGCTATATCTTTAATATCAACGCTCAGGGTGTGCGGCGCACCAGCTACCGGATTACCAAACAGATCAGTTTGCGTTGATGTGGCCCGCATTTCGGTAATACTAAAATCATCACCAAACACGCGGCGGCCCAGCGTGCGGAACTCCAATTCAGCAAAAAGCGGCTCCAGCAAATCACGGCTCGGGGCACATATTTCCAGCCCTTCCTCGTCCAGCTCAACCGGGGCATCCAGTAATATAGTAGCCAGTTTTTTGGATAGCAGGCCTTGTGCGGCGTATGTTTCCACGTTTTCACGAAGCTTGCCTTTCAGCTCATGGCTATGGGCTATAATGTTTTCGACCGAGCCATACTGTTTAATTAACTGCTTGGCCGTTTTTTCGCCAATGCCCGGTATGCCGGGTATGTTATCTACAGCATCGCCCCACAGGCCCAGTATATCAATCACCTGACACACATCGCTTATTTCCCACTTTTCACATACCTCTTTTACACCCATAATCTCCACATCATTGCCCATGCGCGATGGCTTGTAAACAAAAATGTTTTCAGATACAAGCTGTGCAAAATCCTTATCAGGCGTCATGCAATATACCTGGTAGCCGCGTTGTTCGGCTTTTTTGGCCAGGGTGCCTATAATATCATCAGCCTCGTAACCATCCGAGGTAATAACCGGGATGTTAAAGCCTAAAATAAGCTTGATAACGTAAGGCATGGCTTTAGACAAATCTTCGGGCATGGCCTCGCGGTGGGCTTTGTAGCCGGTAAAATCGGTATGGCGTTCGGTTGGCGCATCGGTATCAAACACCACCGCCATGTGCGTTGGCCTTTCTTTTTTCAGTATATCCAGCAGGGTATTGGTAAAGCCCATTACGGCCGATGTATTTAAGCCGCCCGATGTGAAACGAGGGTTTTTGCTTAAAGCAAAATGTGCCCGGTACATCAGGGCCATACCATCTAACAGAAATAATTTCTTCATATCGTCTTCAACCGGAATTTTAGGAATTCATGATGCGCCAAATGGCTATCAGAAATCAACACCGGTCAATAATTACAAAAATAGGATTAATGCCCACAAACTCTCACATATCTGAGAGAGTAATTAGCATTCCGTTATTCCCTTAAATGTTTAGGAAACTCTGATTTTGATTACCTGAAACTGCAATTCAATGCATGATCGTTTACCATGCCGGTGGCCTGCATGTAGGCATAGCAAATGGTGGTACCGAAAAACTTAAAGCCACGCTTTTTCATGTCCTTACTGATGGCATCAGATATTTCAGTACGCACAGGTGTACTGCCGGTTTGATTAACGTAAGGCTGATTGCCCGGCATAAAGCTGTACAAGTATTGATTAAAAGAACCAAACTCCTGCTGCACCTCAATAAATTGGCGGGCATTGGTAATAGCCGACTTTATTTTGAGCCTGTTGCGAATAATGCCGGCATCCTGCATCAGGCGCTCTACATCATCAGGCGTCATCGCAGCTACTTGCTTTACATCAAAATCACAGAACGCCTTACGATAGTTTTCACGACGGCGCAGAATGGTGATCCAGCTCAAACCAGCCTGCGCCGATTCGAGTATTAAGAATTCAAACAAAACACTATCGTCGTGTACCTCTCGGCCCCATTCTTCATCATGATATTTCATGTACAGCGGGTCGGTGCCGCACCAGGTGCAGCGGGTTTGGCTAGTTGATGAAGTGGTCATGAAATAAAAGTATTAATCAGCGTATACGGGTGCTCGTTCCCGCTGTAAGGTGAGAGAAAATTTATTAATCTGTTGATATTGCAGATTTTCAATTACCAATTTCATTATGGGGTAAGTTTGGTTTGCATCAGCCACAATACTTATCCGCAAGTCATGTCCATGTTTCTGCTTAAAAATACTACGTGTTTCTCTGAGCCAATTGGAGAACTCGTTATTTCGCGTGTAATCAATAGGAACACCTTCTGTCACAATGCCATTTGGATATGGCTTGTAGTGGCGAACCGCTGCGCCTAACTGGTGCATTGGAGAGCCAAAGTTGCCTATATTCATAAACTTATGTAATTCCTGATTTGTAAGCCTTACATTATATTGTTGTGCTATATTTTGCAGGGTTTGCCTTTTTACTTCAGCATCTGTAATATCTAAATAAACCTTATTGTTTTTAACATATATCAGCATGCCTGATGGTTCATTTATATCGCACGCACCATCATGATTATGAGATACCGGCGGCTCTACCGTTACTGAATCTTCAGGTCGGAAGCGTGCACAAAACAAAAAAAAGAAAAGCAGTAAAAAAGCCACATCGGCCATAGCTGTCATGTCAATGGATAAGGCACTATGCCGTTGATGTTTTAGCAGCATAACAATAAGTTTCAGGCAATATAAGCATGTTATACTTGTAAAAACAAAAAAGGCAATTCCAAAAGAATTGCCTTTTTCTATTTCTGCTTTCTGCTATCTTACCAAGGGCTCTCGTTTCCTTCAGACTGACGATCGTGACTGAAAAATTTACCGGTCGGGCCGTCTGCACCAATAACGGCATATTGCGCTACAAAAGCAGCGGAATCTTCCACCTTTTGGTGCCCGCTGTGGCCGTTAAAGTCGGTAGCGGTATAGCCAGGGTCAACTGCATTGACACGGATGGGCGTATCGCGCAGTTCAAAAGCTAAAACAACGGTGTATGCATTCAGCGCTGTTTTGGATGTGCCGTAAGCTGCTGTTTTATAGCTATAGTACGGCCATGACGGATCGCTGTGCAAGGTAAGCGAACCCAGGCCCGAAGTTACGTTTACAATAACGCCAGCATCCGATTTCCGGATCAGCGGCAAAAAGGCCTGCGTTACTTCAATCACCCCAAAAAAGTTGGTATCGTACACCTCGCGGATAACCGCTACATCAACCGATTCGGCACTTTGCGGCGAGCTGCCAAGCACACCGGCATTGTTAACCAATACATCCAGTTTGCCGTCTTTTTGACTGATGGCTTGTTGTGCTGCGTTGATGGATGCTTTATCGGTTACGTCAATTTGTATGGCCCCTATTGCTGTTAAACCGTCGGCTTTTAGCTGTTCAACCGCCTGCTGCCCTTTGGCGATGTCGCGGCTGCCGATGTAAACAAAGTATCCTTGTTTGGCTAATATTCTGGCCGTTTCAAAACCAATGCTTTTGTTAGCCCCTGTAATCAATGCTGTTTTCATGTGGATTGAATTAATATACTACAAAGGTAAAGGCAGTAACTCAATTCACACTGCACTCTTATCGGCATCAATGGTACATTTCGCGGATTGTATTACGATAGCTGATCGGCGTATGCTGTGTAAGCCGTTTAAAGAAGCGGTTAAAGTAAGAAGCATCTTCAAAACCCAGTTGAAAAGCAATTTCTTTGATAGAATGCTCAGTATGAAAAAGCAGTCGCTTGGCTTCTACTATCAAGCGTTCATGGATATGTGCAATAGCCGGTTTGCCGCTTTGTTCTTTTACCAGTTCGCTCAAGTGCCCGGCCGAAAGGTTGAGCATGCTGGCATAAGCCGTTACTTCGTGCAATTGCCGGTGCCATTCATCCACTTTAGACAGGAAGCTTTTTAACACTTGCTTTCCGGGCGTTGGGTTAGCAGCTGGGCCAAATTGCTGTTTATACAATCGGCTCAGGTAAATAAGCAGCACCTTCATGTAAGCCAGCAGCATACTTTGCTGCCAGGTGTTTTTAGCTTCGTATTCGGCCAGTAATTTGCCGAGTATATCTTCTATAAATACCTGGTCTTGTTCGTTCAATATCAGTTCATGGCCGCTATCCCGGGCCTGGATTATGGGCAGCTGCTTGAGTGTGCCGCTGTCATCCATAGCCAAAAACTCTTCGGTAAAGGTCAAGGTAAGACCCGTAAACGGGGTGCTTTCTTCTTTTAAATGTACCTGCTGCGGATTGGTAAAGTAAAATGCATTGGGTTTGACGCGGTAAGGTGTCATATCAATCCAGTGCCTGCTGTTCCCTTCCTTCACAAAAACCATAAAATAATAGTTTCTGCGATGGGGCACCAAAAATTCATGTTTCTTGTATTCCATCACACACGTGTTCTGGTTGATATGAAACATCGGGTTTCCAGTGAATTGATCCGGCTCAAATGGATAAGCCGGAATAACCGCATCTACAGGATAGTTCAGCAACTGATCCATTAGCTTATTCGAGTTTGGGGTGATGTATTGATTACAAATTGAGCAACAAGAGCGCTAAAAAGCCTCCAGTTACTGCGCAGCTTCATTCAACTCATCCCAATATTCCACCGCACGGCGGTAATGCGGGATAACAATGGAACCGCCTACCAGGTTGGCAATCATAAACACTTCGTTCATTTCGGCTGAGTTTACGCCTGCTTCATGGCATTTGCCCAGGTGGTACTTGATGCAATCATCGCAACGGAGCACCATACTGGCTACCAGGCCAAGCATTTCTTTGGTTTTTACATCCAGTGCACCATCGGCATAGGTAGTGGTATCCAAAGCAAAAAAACGTTTGATATTGGTATTGGCCGATTCCATAATCCTATCGTTCATTTTGGTACGATAGCCATTGAAATCATCTATAAGTTTTCCCATGAGATATATTAAATTTTTAGAATTAGCAGATTAATGAATTACAGAACAGCGCTTAATAGTTCAACTCTTGCGACGGATCCCAGAATACTTCTTTAAAATTCTGCACCTTGTTACCTATCACAGTTACGCCCTCGGCTGCCAGCAGTTCTTTGCGCCGCTCAATGCCGTCGGTACCGCCGGTGAGCAGGCCCTGGCTGTTCACCACACGTTGATAAGGCACGGGCGGCTTAACGCCATCCAGCATACCCATAGCATGCCCCACCTTGCGCGACCAGTTACCTACGCCCAAAAACCTGGCAATGGCACCATAGGATGTTACCCGCCCGGCAGGCACCTGCCGGGCCACCTCAAACACGTGGTCGTAAAAGTGGGCGTCTTTCATTATTACTCGAACGAAAATTTAAGGTAATTAATGTTCTTATTATCCTGTAAATATTTCTTTTCGTAATACGTTTTGATGCTCAGCACCTCGTCTGCATAAGGCGATTTATACAAGTCTTCGGTCCTGATATGCAGTTTCAAACCCAGCTCTTCAATTTTCTCGGCGGTATAGGCATGTATGCCATCGTTGTCGGTTTTCAGGTTTACAAAGCCGCCTGGCTTAAGCAGCTGCTTGTATTTTTCCAGAAAGCGTGGTGCGGTTAAACGCTTTTTCTCCCGGCTGATCTGTGGTTGCGGATCGGGGAAGGTGATCCAGATCTCATCCACCTCGCCATCGGCAAAGTAATCGAGCAGGCTTTCAATCTGTATGCGCAAAAAGCCCACGTTGGTTACACCATCTTCAATCGCGGTTTTGGCGCCGCGCCAAATGCGGTTGCCCTTGTAATCGATACCTATAAAGTTCTTTTCCGGAAACATGCGTGCCAGGTTTACGGTGTATTCACCTTTACCACAGGCCAGTTCCAGCACTACCGGGTGGTTATTTTTAAAAAATTCAGAAGCCCACTGGCCTTTATAAGGCTGCCCGGCCTCAAGTTGCACTACATTACTAAAAGTTGCTATTTCGGCAAAACGCTTTAACTTGTCTTTTCCCACGTTTAAAAATTAAACCGCAAAAATAGCTTTTCGCCGCATGCTAATTGGCAAGCAGTTATAAAATTCTCTGACCATTAAGCAAACCGTATTCAACGACTGCTGTGCAACTGAAGAATATGTGTAAAAAATTACACAAAAATTCACAATTTTGTAAAACAGGTAAACCTATTACTCTTCATCTACCGTATAAGTTGGGATAAACCGTTAAGTGAAACTGCATATATGAAAAAAATACTCATCATTGATGATGAAGTGAACACCGCACTTCTGCTGTCAAAATTTCTTACCCGCAATGGGTTTGATGTGGCAACAGCGTCAAGCGGTGCCAATGCTACGGAGCAACTGAAGAATAACGAGTTTAACCTGGTACTGTGTGATTACCGCCTGGAAGATACCGACGGGCGCGAAATGCTGAAAAGTATTAAAGCACAGTATCCTAACACCGGTGTAATTATTATTACCGGTTATTCGGATATTAAGATGGCTGTTGAGCTTATTAAAATGGGGGCTTATGATTACATAACCAAGCCGCTGTATCCGGATGAGATTTTGACCACCATTAACAAAGCCATTGAAACGCAAAGCGCTTTACTGGAAGCGGCAGGACAAGAGGAAATTGCGCCGATAGCTGCAGCCCCATCAAAAGCAAGCAGTAAAGATGGCCGCAAGCAAATCCTATCCAACGAATTTGTAGCCGGCACCAGTAAAGCATCCAAAGAGTTGCTGCGCCAGATTGAACTGGTTGCACCAACCACTTATAGCGTTATTATTTTAGGAGAAAGCGGTACAGGTAAAGAATCGGTAGCCAAAAGCATTCACTTAAACAGCCCGCGCCGCGATCAGCCGTTTATTGCGATGGACTGTGGTTCGCTTACCAAAGAATTAGCACAAAGCGAATTTTTTGGTCATGAAAAAGGCTCGTTCACCGGTGCTTTATATACCAAAATAGGTCACTTTGAAATGGCCAATGGCGGTACCTTGTTTTTGGATGAGGTAGGAAACCTGTCATACGACATACAAGCCGCTTTACTGCGTACCGTGCAGGAGCGCAAGGTAAAACGCATAGGCAGCACCAAAGAGATAGATCTTGATGTGCGCATTATTGTGGCTACCAATGAAAACCTGCAAGACGGCATACAAAAAGGCCGTTTCCGCGAAGATTTGTACCACCGTTTCAACGAGTTCAGCATTTATATGCCGCCACTGCGCGAGCGTGGCTACGATATTATTTTGCTGGCTCAGCACTTTTTAAAAATGGCCAACGAGGAGTTGGGCCGCAACGTGAAAGACTTTTCGCAGGAAGCAGTTGATTGCTTTATGGCTTACCGCTGGCAAGGCAATATCCGCGAGCTTAAAAATGTAGTTAGGCGGGCAACCCTGCTTACTGAGGGCGATGTAATACAGATGAAAGCCCTGCCGCTTGAAATGCTGGCTTACAGCAGACCATCAGCCCATGAAACGCAGACGGCCGATGCCCAGGCACCACAGCCGGTTAAAGAAGTAAAGCACGACTTGAAAAATGCAGCCCTCGAAGCCGAATATGAAACGATATTAAAAGTGCTGCGTGAAGTAAACTTTAACAAAACTAAAGCTGCCGAAATATTAAAAATTGACCGTAAAACGTTATACAATAAAATGAAGGCGATTAATTTGAGCAAGTAGTATATATGGAGGGCTCTCAGAAAAACCAGGCAGCCACAGGTGAGCAGGCATTGCGCAGGCTGAAACATGATGTAAAGAACCAGCTTTCCAACATACATCTGGCGGTTGAACAGCTGCGGTATGAATTGCCTGATCCATCTTCCGATACTATTTTTTATATGGATACCATAGCTACAAGCTGTGCTAAAATTAATGATTTGCTAAAAGGGTTAGATCAATAAATAACTATAAAGAACATTATATTTAAAGCGCCGAACTTTTTGGCGCTTTTTTGTTTAATAGGTGTAAGCAGCCATCCATCATGTCTATCTTCAATTATCAGCAGCGTAATAATATTATTCTGGTCATCATCATTGTGCTTGGCTGTTTCCTGGTTTATGCACTGAGCGAAATTTTCAGCGCCATACTGGGAGCCATCGTTTTGTACGTGATCTTCAGGCCCATGTTTTTGTACCTCACCGAAAAGCGGGGGTGGAACAAATCATTTTCGGCGCTGCTTATCATTTTCCTCTCGCTTGTGGTGATTGTAATTCCGTTTTTGCTGCTCAGCTTTATGATGATTGATAAGATCATCAGCATCAAAAACAACACCTCCAACATTAACATGTGGGTGGATAAGATAGATACCTTTACCGGCCGCAACCTGAGCCAGCCGCACTTTGCCGAGGAAACCATGCAAAAGCTGGGCACCTATACTGCCGACCTGTTTCCGTCTTTACTGGGCAGTGCAGCCAACATCATCCTTACGTTGCTGGTGCTCTATTTTATACTATACTTTATGTATGCGCAGCTGCGCGAATTTGAAGCCGGCCTGTTAAAATATGCACCTTTCAGCGAGCAGCATGCTTTAAAGTTTGCTGTGGCGCTGCGTAATGCTACTTACTCCAACGTATTAGGGCAGGGCATTATATCACTTACGCAAGGCGTACTGCTGGCCAATGGCTTTTGGATAGTGGGCATACCCGATGCTATTTTTTGGGGCGTTATAGCAACTTTCATATCCTTTTTACCCGTAGTAGGAGCGCCGACCCTATCCATACCGGCAGGCCTATACCTGATGCTGCTGGGCGATACGTGGGAAGGTATAGGTATTATGATATACGGTTTGTTATTTATCGGCAACCTGGACCATGTACTGCGTTTAGTAATCAATAAGCGTATAGCCAATACGCATCCTATTATATCCATCATCGGTGTATTCATCGGTATACCGCTGTTTGGCATTCTGGGGCTGGTTTTCGGGCCGGTGCTGCTATCATACTTCATATTACTGGTACAGATTTATGAAACCAACCGCAAAGCTGCCGACCGTATTGAACGCATTAGAACCACTACGGATAACAGTTAATTTTTACTGCTTATAAACAAAGCACTACCTTAGCCGTTAAAATAATATCTGAATACAACAACATAAATTTGATCATCATGAAAACCAAGGATTTTTCAAACTTAGTCAAACAAATACCCGGTTTAAAAAGTAATAACTCGATGAGTGACGGTTCAAAAATCGTGTTAGCCTTACTGGCTGGCGTTGCTGCCGGAGCTGCTTTGGGTATTTTGTTTGCTCCTGATAAAGGTACCGATACCCGCGATAAACTGTCAGACTCATTAAATAACCTGGCTGATAGCATCAAAGAAACTGCTGCCAATGAGCTGGATAAGCTATCGGGCTTAAAGCATAAGGTGGTTGACAGCATCAAAACCAAAATTAATGGTGAAGAAGCTGAATACCAGGATGATTTAGAACACGCGTAATTAACAACCAGCCCGGATGAGGACACTTGTCCGGGTAAATACAGTAAAGTTTCAAATGGAAGAGAAAAAAGAAGGAACACAGCAAGAGCAACCACCACAAAGGCCTATTCTGGAAGAGTTGAAAGAATATGCCGAAACACGGTTTACGCTGTCAAAATACAAAGCCATTGAAAAAGGCTCTTCGGTTGCAGCAAGTCTGGTTACCGATGTGATTGTTGCGGTATGCGGTGTACTGTTTTTTTTATTCGCAACCTTTACGCTGGCCCTGGGCTTAGGTTCGGCCATGGGTGCCGCCTGGAAAGGCTTTGGCGTTGTGGCTTTACTATACCTGGTTATTGTTCTGATATTTGTATTTGCCAAGACCAGCATCCGTAAATTTATTGTTAACCTGCTGATCAGCAAAATGTTTAATAAATAGCCATGGACATATCCGTTAAAAACGTATTCGACCTGCAATCAGAAATCATCCGTCTGGAGAAATTGAAGCAAACGCAGGAAATTGAATTAAAAAAACGCTTCAATAGTCCGTCGGCTATATTTGCATCCGTGATGACGGTATTTCCAAAATCGCCTTCGGCTGATGGTGCAAAGGTAAGTCATACCTTGTTTTCACAAGATGTGATCGGCCTGATATCACGTGTGCTGTTACCGTTAACGCTTAACAAAACGCTGTTTAAGCGCTCCAACTTTATCGTAAAAACGCTGGTGGGCATCCTTTCACAAAAAGCATCCAACTACATCAGCGAAGATTCGGTTACTACCGTTTGGGGCCGTGTAAAATCAATTTTTACCAAAAAGCCAGGCACCGCAGTTAAGCAGGCTACCGTTACACCGGCATCGCAAAAGCTACCCTAACCGATAAAAATTAAGCGGCTTAATATCGCTTAATTCAATAAAAACATGCATTAACCGCCTGTTCACACACAGGAACTCAATAAGCCGCTAACTAAGCGGCTATTTTTTTTGCTATTTTTGCCCAACTGAGAGCTATTGTCATGAGCGAAGAAAAATCATTAAACTTTATAGAAGAAATTGTAGAAGAGGACATACGTGCCGGTAAACACAACGGCCGCGTACATACCCGTTTCCCACCCGAGCCTAACGGTTACCTGCATATAGGTCATGCTAAATCTATTTGCCTGAACTTTGGCCTGGCGAAGCGCTACAACGGCAAAACCAACCTGCGTTTTGACGATACCAACCCCGTTACCGAAGATACCGAATATGTTGAAAGTATTAAGGACGATGTATGCTGGCTGGGCTTTGAATGGGCCAACGAGCTGTATGCGTCCGACTATTTTGACATTATATACGGCTTTGCCATGAGCCTGATTAAGCAAGGGCTGGCTTATGTTGATGACAGTACTGCCGAAGAGATAGCCGCTCAAAAAGGTACGCCAACCGAGCCGGGTACAGCCAACCAATACCGCAGCCGCAGCATTGAAGAAAACGTGCAGCTGTTTGAGGAAATGAAAGCCGGTAAATATCCGGACGGCGCTAAAGTGTTACGTGCCAAAGTAGATATGGCATCGCCTAACATGCACATGCGCGATCCGATTATGTACCGCATTAAGCATGCGCATCATCACCGTACCGGCGATAAGTGGTGCATTTACCCCATGTACGATTTTGCGCACGGTCAATCGGACGCGATTGAGGAAATTACGCATTCCATCTGTACGCTGGAGTTTATTCCGCACCGCGCGCTTTACGAGTGGTTTATCGAAAAGCTGGAGATATTCCCGTCACGCCAGTATGAAATGGCTCGTTTGAACCTTACTTATACCGTAATGAGCAAACGCAAACTGCTGCAACTGGTTAACGAAGGCCATGTGGATGGCTGGGACGATCCTCGTATGCCTACCATTAGCGGTTTACGCCGCCGAGGTTATACCTCGGCCTCTATCCGCGAGTTTTGTGACCGTATAGGTGTTGCGAAACGGGAGAACCTGATCGACGTAGGCTTGCTTGAATTCTGTATCCGCGAGGATTTAAATAAAACAGCATGGCGCCGCATGGCCGTTCTGGATCCGGTAAAGCTGGTGATTACCAACTACCCGGAAGGACAGGACGACATTTTGCACGGCGAAAACAACCCCGAGGTGGAAGGTGGCGAAGGCGGCCGCGATATTCCATTTAGCCGCGAGCTGTACATAGAGCGCGAGGACTTTATGGAAGTTCCACCTAAAAAGTTCTTCCGTTTAGGCCCTGGCCTGATGGTTCGTCTTAAACATGCATACATCATTAAATGTGAAGACTTTGTGAAGGACGCCGACGGTAACATTACCGAAATACATTGCTCTTACATTCCGGAATCCAAATCTGGTCAGGATACCAGCGGTATCCATGTAAAGGGCACTATACATTGGGTAAGTGTACCACATGCTAAAACTGCCGAAGTGAGGCTGTATGACCGTTTATTTAAGTCAGAAGATCCATCGGCCGAGGAAGGCGATTTCAAAGACGACCTGAACCCGAACAGCCTGCAGGTAATCAATGCATTTGTAGAGCCGGATTTAGCGACAGCGCTTCCGGGCAAAGGTTACCAGTTTTTACGCAAAGGCTACTTTACGCTGGATAAATACTCAACAGCCGAAAAGCTTGTATTTAACCGCACAGTTACCTTGAAAGATGCCTGGGCCAAAGAGGTAAAGAAAGGATAAGAAAAGCCCTGCAAGCCTTTAAATACAAGCAAAAAGCCTTGCTACATCAGGTAGCAAGGCTTTTTGCTTTAGTAAATCTCCTTACAATAAAAAAGGCGCCTTTATAAAGCGCCTTTTTTATTATAGTTGATGATGATATCAATTAGCCTTTTACACGCTCCATGTAAGCACCGGTAGCTGTGTCTACCTTTACTTTATCACCTTGGTTGATGAATAAAGGCACACGGATTTCGGCGCCGGTTTCAACAGTAGCAGCTTTTAATGCGTTGGTTGAAGTATCACCTTTAACGGCTGGTTCTGAGTAAGTAATTTCCAGCTCAACAGATGCCGGGGCCTGTGCCATAATCGGCTCATCGCTTTCAAAAGCGATAATAACGTTCACGCCTTCTTTCAGGAACTTAACTGCATTACCAAATAAGAATTTAGGAATGTTAAATTGCTCATAAGTGGTGTTGTCCATTACTACCAGGTCATTACCATCTTCATAAAGATATTGGTAATCGTTGGTTTCTACACGTGCAATGCTTACCTCTTCATCTGTACGGAAACGGTACTCAACCAGTTTACCGGTTTTTACGTTACGCATACGGGCCTGATAAAAAGCACGTAAGTTGCCTGGGGTACGGTGTATAAATTCTTCTACCTGCACTAACTCGCCGTTAAAGCGAAGTATATTCCCATTTTTTATTTCTGATGCTTTAGCCATAACAAATTTTTCGTGGCGCAAACTTACCCACTTATCCGCAAACAATCAAGCAGTTATTGTGCAGGCGGCATAAAACAGCGCAACAATAGAATAGGGCGCCCGGCTGTTTATTGTTTGTAATCTGTTATTTGCAATTGCTGCTGGCAAAAGCTGTACTCATGCTCCTGGTTAGAGCATACAATAGTGAGGCGCTGCTGCGCATATTGCTGTACCAGGCTAAGATACCATTCCACTCCTTGCGTATCCAGATTGGAAGTAGGCTCATCCAGCATCAGCACCGCCGTGGCAGAAGTAAACGCCAAAGCCAGCTTAACCCGCTGTTTCATACCGGATGAAAAGTATTTAACCAGCTTATTGCGGTGGACCTGCATATTCAACAGATCAATAAGCTGCTTCTTGTCCAGGCCGGGCAGGTAGTTCTTAAATTTGAAGTGGAAATCAATCACTTCATTGAGCGTAAAATCTTCAATGAGTTCCAGGTAGGGGGCAGCCAGGCTGATGTGCCTGTAAACGACATCCGCATCCAGCGGCTGATGGTTATAGGTAAAGCTTACCGTGCCGCTTGAGGGCGATAAACTACCGTTTAATAACTGCAATATGGTTGATTTGCCCGAACCATTAGGCCCCAGCACAGCATAGCTGTTGCCCGATGTAAACGTATAGCTCACATCGCGAAATATCCAGTCGCGGTTAAAACGGCGGCCAGCATTCTGGAGGATGATGGAGAATTCGTTCATTGATTCAGGAGCTCATCAGTTCATTAGTATATGGTTATTAAATGTTTATGCTAACAGTTAACCGATAAACTAATGAACCCATGAACTTATTCGATATTAAGCGTTACCGAAACCTTTCATAATACCGCGTTGCGAGCTTTGAATAAAGTTCAGAATCTCATCGCGTTCTTCGGTTGGTTTAAAATCAGCTTCGATAATGGCCATGGCCTTGCTCACATTGCTGTTCTTAACAAAAAGGGTACGGTAAATATCTTGTATCTCGTTAATCTTGTCGTCACTGAAACCACGGCGGCGCAAACCGACCGAGTTGATACCCGCATATGACAGCGGCTCGCGGGCTGCTTTGATATAAGGCGGCACATCCTTACGAACCAGTGAACCACCTGTAACAAAAGCATGTGAACCTACATTGCAAAACTGGTGAATGGCCACCATACCGGCTAATACAACGTAGTCGCCAATGGTTACGTGCCCTGCAATGGTCGTGTTGTTCGAAAAAATACAGTTGTCGCCAATTATGCAATCATGTGCCACGTGGCAGTAAGCCATAAGCAGGCAGTTGCTGCCCACTTCGGTTTTCCAATGATCTTTGGTACCACGGTTAATAGTTACGCACTCGCGGATGGTGGTATTATCGCCAATACAAACCTGGGTATTTTCGCCCCTGAACTTTAGGTCCTGCGGGATGGCAGAAATTACCGCGCCCGGAAATATACGGCAGTTTTTACCAATGCGTGCACCATCCATAATGGTTACGTTTGATCCGATCCAGGTGCCTTCGCCAATTTCCACATCTTTATGGATGGTTACAAAAGGCTCAATTACCACATTATCGGCTATTTTAGCCTGAGGGTGTATATATGCTAATGGCTGGATCATTTCTTATTTATACTTTACAATTTGCGCCATTAGTTCGGCTTCTACAACAACTTTTTCACCAACCATGCCAATACCTTTCATCTGCGCAATGCCGCGGCGTATCGGTGCAACCAGGTCGCATCTGAATATTAACGTATCGCCGGGCAATACCTTATCTTTAAAGCGTGCATTTTCTATTTTCAGGAACAGCGTTAGCCAGTTTTCAGGATCGGGCACAGTATTAAGCACCAGGATACCGCCGGTTTGTGCCATCGCCTCAATTTGCAATACGCCCGGCATTACCGGTGCACCAGGGAAGTGGCCTACAAAAAACGGCTCATTCATGGTAACACCTTTTACACCAACCACGTGCGTTTTGGTCAGCTCCAGAATTTTATCTACCAGCAGCATCGGCGGGCGGTGCGGCAGGATGTTCATAATTTGAACAGTATCGTAAACCGGCTTGGCATTGGGGTTATAAACCTTGATATGCTTGCGGCTGCGCTCTTTTTTAATTAAAGCTTTGATTTTTTTGGCAAAAGCAACGTTAGCTGCATGACCTGGGCGGGCCGCCATAATGTGGCCGCGTAACGGAACACCTACCAGTGCTAAATCGCCAATCATATCCAGCAGCTTGTGGCGTGCCGGCTCGTTTTGATGGCGAAGTTCAATATTATTCAGAATGCCTTGTGGCGCTACATCAATGTCTTTACGGTTAAACAGCGTTGCCAGGTGGGCCAGCTCTTCTTTATCTACCAGCTTATCTACCACCACGATGGCATTATTGATATCACCGCCTTTAATCAGGTTATGCTTAAGCAGCATTTCCAGCTCATGCAAAAAGCAAAAAGTGCGGCTGCTGGCCACTTCTTTCTTAAACTCGTTGATAGAGGATATAGTAGCGTGCTGCGTACCCAATACCGGCGAGTTATAATCAACCATGCAGGTAAAACGGTAATCATCATCCAAAGGCATAGCCACCATCTCCACTTTACGGTCGGGTTCGGTATAGTGAATATTGTAAGGAATGTGATAGTACTCGCGATCAGCTTCCTGTTCTTCGGTACCGGCTTCCAGTAAAGCTTCAACAAACGGCATGGAGCTACCATCCATAATCGGTGTTTCGGGGCCATCCAAATCAATCAGCACATTATCTACTTCCAGGCCTACCAAGGCTGCCAGTACGTGCTCAACCGTACTTACGCTGGCACCGTTCTGGGTAATGGTAGTACCCCTTGAGGTATCGGTTACGTTGTCCACATCGGCATCAATAACCGGAGCACCCTCTATATCAACACGTCTGAATTTAAACCCGTGGTTTTCAGGCGCGGGGTTAAACGTCATGGTTACTCGCTCACCTGTGTGCAGGCCTGTACCCGATACGGCAACCGGCACTTTAATCGTTCTTTGCTTTACGTTCATCTTAGTTTATCAACTGCATTGGTTTAGCTTACATGCTGCTTATCACGCAGTTCAGCAATGGTTTTTTCTAATTCTTCTATTCGTTTTTTCAACGCAGGTAAATGTGTAAACACTACATACGAGCGCAAAAACTGATGGTACGGCTGTATGGGTGATCCCCACCATTTTTTACCTTCTTCGGTTATGGTATGGTTAACACCCGATTGCGCCTGCACCTGCGTACCTTTAGCCAAACTAATATGGCCTACAATACCTACCTGCCCGCCTATTGTGGCCTGCTCACCCACTTTGGTACTACCCGAAATGCCGGTTTGTGCTGCAATTACCGTATTAGCGCCAATTTCAACATTATGGGCTATCTGTATCAAATTATCCAGTTTAGCACCTTTACGTACAATGGTTGATCCCATGGTAGCACGGTCTATCGTGGTGTTTGAACCTACTTCTACATCATCTTCCAATATCACATTGCCAATCTGGGCTATTTTATTGTAAGAGCCATCAGCATTTGGCGCAAAGCCAAAACCATCGCTACCCACAACAGCGCCTGAATGTACAGTTACGTTATTGCCCAGCACACAGTCAAAGTACACTTTTACCCCGGCAAATAAAGTTACATTATCACCCAGGGTTACATTATCGCCTATATACGTGTTGGGATATATTTTACAATTGCTGCCCATTTTAACACCGGCACCAATGTAAGCAAAAGCGCCGACGTAAGCATTAGCGCCTACATGCGCAGTTTCGTGTATAAAGCAAGGCTGCTCAATGCCCGATTTATTGAGCTTGAGCGTATTGTATTTTTCTAACAACACAGAAAATGCGCTATAGGCATTCTCCACCCTGATTAATGTAGGCTTGACAGCCTCGTTTAACACCAGGCTGTTATTTACAATTACCACTGATGCCTGTGTGTTATACAGGTGTTGTTCGTACTTAGGATTAGCCAAAAAAGATAATGCACCATCGGTAGCCTCCTCTATTTTGGCCAGCCTACTGATAGCTACCTGCGGGTCGCCCTCTATCGTTCCGTTAAGCATTAAGCTTATTTCCTGCGCAGTAAATTGCATCCGGCAAATTTAAAGGTTAAAAATTAAGCAGCAAATTATTAATATCCATGCTCACTGGTTTTAAATCAGGTCTTTAGTATAGCAAAATATATATTTTTCTACGGTTTTAGCCAAAGCCTCCAGGTTAGAGTTATCGCTGGCCGTAGTGATATCGCTTATACTACCGTCTTTCATGAGTATTTTGATATTTGCATCGTTCACTTTATATGCATTATTGCTGATGGTATCCGTGAATACGAAGTAAGATGCATCTTCGATACTGACGTTGTATTTTTTAGCTGCTTTTTTTGTGAGCTCTTCAACCCGTGCAGCATCAGGCGGCGTGTTGGTAATATCTACATGGTATAAGCGCCGTTGTATAAAATTCTGGCAAAGCTGCGCCAATACCTTATCCGGGTAACCAATCCAAACTTTTACAGAGGCCATAATATCGGTATCATCCAAACAGGTAAATGTTTCGATGTGATGGTCCTCATTAATAAACTGCTCTTTAGTAATGGTTCTGGACAGGAAATGGCTCAGTGCCGGGGTAGAAAAAAGCTGATGCCCTTCCAAAGCCAGCTTACGGGCACGGTTCAGTATTTTACCTAACAGTTGTTCGCCGGCAGTTACCGTTTTGTGCAGGTACACCTGCCAGTACATCAGGCGGCGTGCTACTAAAAACTTTTCGATGGAATAAATACCCTTTTCTTCTACCACAATGGCATCATCTTTTACATTGAGCATTTTGATAATGCGCTCTGAACTGATCACACCTTCGGATACGCCGGTGTAAAAACTGTCACGGTTCAGGTAATCGAGCCTGTCCATATCCAGTTGGCTGGATACCAGCTGATGCAGGAACTTTTTAGGGTAAGTGTCATTAAATATTTCGATGGCTGTATCTAAAAAGCCGCCGAAACGCTCATTTAGCTTGTTCATGAGCAGGGTGGAAATGTCCTCATGGTCAATGCCCTGCACAATATGCTTTTCAAGCGCGTGCGAGAACGGCCCGTGGCCAATATCGTGCAGCAAAATGGCTACCATTACGGCCTCTTGCTCATCCGTCGTAATATCATGTCCCTTATCGCACAGCGTTTGCATAGCCAGGCTCATGAGGTGCATAGCCCCTAAAGCATGGTGAAAACGGGTATGCAGCGCCCCCGGATATACCAAATGCGTCATGCCCAACTGCTTAATATAACGCAGCCGCTGAAAGTAAGGATGCTCCATCAGATCAAAAACCAGATCTGTGGGTATGGTTATAAATCCGTAAACCGGATCATTAATTATCTTCTTCTTGTTCAAGCGTTCAGTAAAACTTTACAAATGTGTTAAATTAACGTAAGGTGCGAAGCATATTTTTGTTAATATTTGTTAATATTCTTTCAACTAACAACAAAACACCCGTATAAAAGTTATATCGGGATAAACTAAGATATATATGCAGGAAACCACGATACTTTGGGCCGATGACGAAATCGACTTACTAAAGCCACATATTCTGTTTTTGAACGAAAAGGGTTATAAAGTTAAAACGGTAACCAACGGCACTGATGCCGTTGACGCTTTTAAAAGCGACTATTATGACCTGGTTTTTCTGGACGAGAATATGCCCGGCTTAACCGGACTGGAAACCCTGTCTGAAATTAAAAGTATCAATAACGACGTTCCTATTGTACTGATCACCAAAAACGAGGAAGAGCCGATGATGGAAGACGCCATCGGATCGCGCATTGATGATTACCTGATAAAACCGGTAAACCCGAAACAGATACTGCTTACCATTAAAAAGCTGACGGAAAACAAACGCTTGGTAACCGAAAAAACCACCATGGCCTACCAGCAGGATTTCCGCAGCCTGGGCATGACCCTGAACGATAACCTGAGCTACCAGGAGTGGGTTGACGTTTATAAAAAACTGATTTACTGGGAACTGGAACTGGAGCGACTGGAAGATGCCGGCATGCACGAAATTTTAACGCTGCAAAAGGCCGAAGCCAACGTACAGTTCTGCAAGTTTATTGAAAAAAACTATATTGACTGGCTTAAAAACCCGGACACAGCCCCACTGCTTTCGCATCAATTATTTAAAAAGAAGGTATTCCCTAAACTGGATACTACACCGGTTTTCTTTATCCTGATCGATAACCTGCGCTATGATCAGTTCCGCATTATTAACCCCATCATTTCCGAATACTTCAGGTTAGAGGAGGAGGATACTTATTATAGTATTTTACCTACAGCCACGCAGTATGCCCGTAACGCCATTTTTGCCGGCCTGATGCCACTGGATATGGAAAAACGCTTTCCGGGTATGTGGCAAAACGATGAGGACGAGGGTGGCAAAAACCTGCACGAAGAAGCCTTTTTAGGCGATAACATCAAACGTATGCTTCGCCGCGACTGCAAGTTCTCTTACCATAAAATTTTGAACATTGACGAGGGCCGTTCACTCAACGAGTCGGTAAACAACCTCATGAACAATGAGCTGAATGTGGTGGTTTACAACTTTGTGGACATGCTGTCGCACGCACGTACCGATATGCAGATGATACGTGAACTGGCCAGTGATGATGCAGCTTACCGCTCGCTTACTTTATCGTGGTTTGAACACTCGCCGCTGCTGGATCTGTTAAAATTCCTGTCGCAAAAGCAAGTGAAGGTGATCATTACTACCGACCACGGTACCATCCGGGTAAAAAATCCGAGCAAAATTATTGGCGACCGTAATACCAATACCAACCTGCGTTACAAACAGGGCAAAAACCTTAATTTTAACGCTAAAGAGGTATTCCACATCCGTAATCCGCATGATGCCATGCTACCCAAGCTGCACGTAAGTTCCAGCTTTGCATTCGCTAAAGAGGATAGCTACTTTGTGTACCCCAACAACTACAACCACTTTGTAAACTTCTATAATGAAACCTTCCAGCACGGGGGTATATCGTTAGAAGAGATGATTATACCGGTGGTTACGTATGGCGTAAAATAAAAGCTATTTTACATCTTTGCTTTTATTAAGATGATAAGCAACCCGCCATTGCATGGAAAACATTCTGTGCAGTGGCGGTTTTACAATTTGAGGCCATCAGCATCATGAATCCACAACTTGCACAAACCGTTAATTTGCCGGTTGAACTATCCGACACCGCACAGAACTTGCTTGATTTTGCAGGCGATCAGAAAATATTTTTGTTTTATGGCGAAATGGGCGCGGGTAAAACCACTTTTATAAAAGCGCTATGTGAGCGCCTGGGCGTGCAGGATGAGGTAAGCAGCCCAACATTTGCTATTGTAAATGAGTATGCCGGTAAGGATAACAATATTTATCATTTTGATTTTTACCGGTTAAAAAATCAGGAAGAAGCGCTGGATATGGGCTATGAGGAATACTTTTATTCCGGCCACTATTGCTTTATTGAATGGCCCGAAAAAACTCCGGATTTATTGCCTCAGCATTATACCAAGGTAAGCATACAAGTACACAATGCCTCGAGCAGGCGCTTTGTGTTCGAAAACATTTAAAGGCATATATATTTTATATTTGTGTATCTTCAACAAACGCATATTGCAATAACGCAGATTTGATCTGCAACTACGATTTATACTATGAGTTCAGGGCTATATAGCGGGTTTTCGGACGTGGCCAAGCAGGCCATGATGCAGCCGCAGGAATCGATGCTGGAAGTTAGAAGCAAAAAGAACAAGCTTTATATAGGCATCCCGAAAGAAATCTCATTCCAGGAAAACCGTATTGCATTAACTCCATTTTCGGTAGCGCTGCTGGTTAACAATGGCCATGATGTATTGCTGGAAAGCAATGCCGGTAAAGCAGCCAACTTTCTGGACAATCATTACAGTGAGCAAGGTGCCCAGATTATATACGATACCAAAAAGGTTTACGAAGCTGATATCATTATCAAAGTAGCACCCCCCATGCTGCATGAGATAGAATTGATGAAACCCGGCCAGATCCTGATCTCCACCCTGCAAATGTCGACGCTGAAAGCTGAATGCCTGCAGGCCATGCTTAACAAGCGTATCACGGCACTATCATTTGAGCACCTGCGCGATGAAGGTAATGTATTGAGTGTAGTAAGAGCCATGAGCGAAATTGTAGGCGCTACCTCCATCTCTATTGCGGCCGAATACCTGAGCAATGTATTTGGTGGCAAAGGCCTGATGCTGGGCGGCATTACGGGCGTACCGCCAACCGAAATTGTGATATTAGGCGCTGGCACAGTAGGCGAGTATGCAGCACGCACAGCTATATCTTTAGGCGCTGAGGTAAAAGTTTTCGACCCGTCTATCTATAAGCTGCGCCGTTTGCAGAATAATATTGGTGCGCGGGTATTTACCTCGGTTTTACAGCCCATCGTACTCGAAAAAGCCATTACCACCTGCGATGTGGTGATAGGCGCATTGCGTGCCGAAGATGGCCGCAGCCCCTGCATTGTGAGCGAGGAAACCGTTAGCCGCATGAAACCAAACTCGGTAATTATTGATGTGAGTATCGATCAGGGCGGTTGCTTTGAAACATCCGAGGTAACTAATCATACGCATCCGGTATTCCGCAAATATGAGGTAATACACTACTGCGTACCTAATATCGCCTCGCGCGTGGCACGTACCGCAACTTATGCCTTAACCAACATTTTTACCCCTATACTGCTTGATATTGGCGAAAAGGGCGGCATTAACAACGTAATATGGCAAAAAGCCGGTGTACGTAATGCCGTCTATATTTACAACGGGCAGCTTACCAACAAGCATATAGGCGAGCGTTTTAATATCCCGTGTAAAGATCTGGATCTGTTGATCGTATCCAACCGGTAATCGTTTACAACATACTACCATACAAAAAGGCTGTTCTTTAATTAGAACAGCCTTTTTTGGCCTTAGCGCTCCCTAAATTCCTACTTATAATAAAAATGCTGCGTATTCCTGAAGGTGGTTAAACAACTACGCTTAAAACAATTAAGCGTTAAACGCATTAATAAAAACTAAACAGCCTTTACTTATGAAGATCTTTAGCAAAGACTATCTTAAACGATTGTGGAAAGTATTATTAGCCACTTTCAGCAGCTTTTCGAACGATAACGGATTGAAATTAAGCGCCTCTCTGGCGTATTACACTATATTCTCTATTGCCCCCCTGCTTATCCTGGTGTTATCATTGGTGGGTATTTTTTGGGGGCAGGATGCAGCTTCCATGCGGTTGTACCGCCAGATAGATGAGTATGTAGGGCCCGAGGCAGCCAAGCAGATTCAAGACGTAGTCAGGAACCTGCAGTTTTCGGGTAAAAGCGGTATCGCATTGATATCAGGTATCGTGACGCTGTTATTGGGTGCCAGCAGTTTGTTTCTGGAAATTCAGGACTCATTGAACATGATATGGCGGGTAAAGGCTAAGCCTAAAAAAGGATGGCTTAAAATGCTGCAAAACCGTTTCCTATCCTTCTCCCTGATTATAAGTCTGGGCTTTTTACTGTTAGCTACCTTACTGGTTAATGTGATTGTGAATGCTATAAGCGACAAATTGACCCATTTTTTACCTGCTATTACCGAGCGGTTGATTGAGCTGGTTAATCTGGGCATATCATTCATTGTGATATCTATCTTGTTCGGCATTGTGTTCAAATTTTTGCCTGATGTGAAGATCAAATTCAAAGATGTGCGTTCGGGTGCCTTTTTTACCGCCGTACTGTTTATGATAGGCCAGTTCCTGATCGGGTTATACCTGCGCTATTCGGCCCAGGGTTCGGCTTACGGCGCGGCAGGATCCCTTATCGTTCTGCTGGTGTGGATTTATTATACGGCAGCTATTTTATATATAGGTGCTGAGTTTACACAGGTATACGCCGAGGCTAACTGCAGCCACATTGAACCGGCCGACTATGCTGTGCACATTCAGCAAACAGAAACGGAAAGAGAAGTGGATAAACTCCCACCACAAAATCCCGAAATAAAAGGTCACTTAAAAACTGACGACGAGGATAAAACCAGCTAATGAATTTAAAAAAGAAAGAGCGCCATTATAATGGCGCTCTTTCTTTTTGTGTATATATTTATAATTACTTAAGCTGACTGATATTATCGTAAAATGCCTCTTGCAAATCCAGCAGTGATTTCACTTTTAGTTGTTCGCCATAGGGGTCAAAACACAAAAACTTTGTTTTTCCTGGCTCATCTGCTTTTGCCTTTTCCCAAAAATTGAAGGTCTCAAAAAAATAGTGATTAATTGTTTCCTTCTTCTTTTCATTCGTTTCAGACGAGTTTAATCTAAAACCCATCGTATCCATCCAATTGTGCACTTTTGAATGCAAGTTTGCTCTTAAGTTGTTCATAGGTTGTACTGATGTTTAACGAAGCCCCCCTGAGGCATTAACTACTCCTAATTCATTTATCAATATTTAACTATCCCGAAAACCACACAAGCAAACAGGTACTTTTATGCGGCTTATTATGGGCGCACATATCGTGCCAGTTAAAAGATGTAATCCTATATTATTATTTGATTATCAGCATAATGCTTTGGCCCCTATCAAAAACTCATCTTTAAAAGCGTTGCAGATGCAACTCACAAAAAGTTGGCATATACGTATACTAACTGCCTACTACCAGCTACATAGTACTGATAATGAGACAAAAAAGGCTTTTAGTATAAGAGATAATTAAATCAAGCAACAACACCTCAATATTAACCAATAGTAAACACCGTGTACCTATATTATATATGCTCAGTTTAATTATTGCCTGATAGTTTATGTCAAAAAAGCAGCATAATGCCCTTTATTACAGATATATATGTAACAATGCTATGATGATTGCTTTTTTGGTTAAACAAATTGAACTTTTGCAGTCTGTTAATGTATAAGTTATACTAATTTATAGGCATTCAGACACGACCTACAATTTTATGAAGCGATTTTTACTCTTTTTAACCGTATTTATTACCGCAGTCACGTGCAGTTACGCACAAACAGCACGTTCTGTTACCGGTATTGTTATTGATTCTACCAAGCAAACGCTGGTAGGCAGCACCGTTAAACTGTCAACAGAACAGAATGAAACAGCCAATACCATAGCTGATGCGAATGGCCGCTTTACCTTCCAAAACATTAAGGGTAATAATGTTACGTTAACCATTACTTCTATTGGTTATCAGGGCATAATTAAACATTATACCTTAGCTGCTGACGGCAAACCGGCCAATGTTGGTGTAATTGTTTTAAAGACAGAAGCTACGCAGTTAAATGCGGTAACCATTGTTGGTGCACCAAATCCTGTTTCCATAAAAGAGGATACGGTACAATATAATGTGGCGGCATTAAATCTGCGCGCCAATTCAACACTGGAAGATGCTTTGAAGAAATCGCCTGGTATTGATGTGGACCCCAGTACCGGTGCGGTTACTGCTCAAGGGCAACAGGTAACCAAGGTACGTATTAACGGTAAAGACTATATGGGTGGCGATGTAACTTCGTTAACCCGCAACCTGCCGGCCGATTTAGCCGAAAACATACAAATTGTTGACGACTATGGCGATCAGGCAAATTTAACCGGTATTAAAACAGGGGAGCCGCAAAAAGTACTGAACATTACCATCCGTAAGGATAAAAACTATGGCTACTCCCTCCAAACCACCGGCGGTGGCGGGTCCGATTTACTGCCCAAAAACCAGGATAACAATTCCAGCTTCTTACAGCCGCAGAAAGACCAGGGCCGCTATTTCGGATCGCTGAACCTGTTTAAATTCAAAGGTGATCAGCAAATATCTGTTATGGGTAACCTCAACAATACCAACCTTAACACCTTTGCTTTTGGTGGCGGCGGTGGTGCTGGCGGTAACTTTGGCGGTGGTGGTGGCGGCGGTGGCCGGGGCAACGCAGCACGTTCTGCAGGCGGTACAACCAGTAACCAGAACGGTATTACCAATGCCCGCTCCATAGGCGGTAACTATCGCGATCAGTGGGGTAAGAATTTATCTGCTTACGGTAGCTACAGCTTTGCGGATAACAATACGTATACGACAAGTAATATCATTCAAAACAACTTTAGCCTGAACAACAACACTACCCAGAACAGTGTACAGAATGATAATAACATCAATCACCGCTTCAACTTTAATCTGGAATACAAGCCGGATACTTTAAATTATTTGAAAGTTACGCCAACTTTTACTTATAATAAATCGCTTACCACATCAAACGAGGATGTATCCCAAATATTTAGCAGAGACTCCTCCCGTAACCAGGCGTATACCAGCAGAACATATGCTAATTCATCATCGCCTACGGCTGGCTTAACCGCTTTGTATAACCACCGCTTTAACGGCCGTGGCCGTAACCTGAGTGTTAATGTAACAGCCAACACCAGCAAAAACGACCAGTCGCAGAACCCGGTTTATGTATTTACCCAAGGCACGCCCAATGTACCGTTAAATCAACAGATCAATATCAACAGTAAAACCAACTCTATAGGTTCTACTTTTTCTTATATCGAGCCTTTAAGCCGGGTTACTTTCCTGGAGCTGAACTATGCTTACAACCGTAGCTACACCTCAAGCAATAAAGTAACCGATAGCATACCCAATGGCTCCAGCAATTACGTATTTTCCCCTGAGCTGAGCAATAACTTTGACTTTACTTTTACCACACACCGTGCAGGCTTAAGTGTGCGTGTAGTAAAGCCTAAGTACAATTATACCTTGGGTGTAGGTGTGCAGCCGGCCATATTAAATGGCCATAACGGAAACATCAGGCCTACACCTATCATTATTAATAATACAACCATAACGCCTACCGATACACGGCAATCAACCGTTAACTTTGCACCAACGGCCCGGTTTGTTTACAACTTTTCGCGCAGCCAAACTTTTTCGGCCAACTATAACGGTAATAACAACCAACCATCTTTTAGCCAGTTGCAGCCCGTGCTTGACCGGTCGAACGCGTTTTATCCAACTGTGGGTAACCCGTTCCTGAAACCGGAGTTTCAAAACAACTTCTCTATCCGCTATAATAAATTCAGCTTCCAGACCGGCGATCTGATTTTTACCAACCTGTCGTTTACCCAAACCAATAATAAAATTGTAACCAAACTGGTTGATGTTCCTAAAGGCGGAAATCTTAAAACTAATCCTTTTTACAGCCAGATACAGGGAAGTAACTTAGCTACCTATCAGAATGCCGATGGTTATTACAGCGGCAGCGGTATGGTTACCTATGCTAAACCTTGGAAAAACCGTCGCTACACGCTATACCTAAGGGGCATGGTTAACTATACCAACAACATAGGTTATTTAGGAGCGGTTGACTCGATCACTGCCATTGAAACAGTGCAGAAAAACATTGCTAAGAACTGGCAGTTTACACCCGAAATACGTTTCAGAACAGATATAACCGATATTATTGATGCACAGGCAGGCGTTAGCTATGCGGTTAACAGAACCAATAATTCATTGCAGGATAATCGGGCGCAGGCAAATTCCAACTTCCGTACCCTGGCCTTAACCTTTACCGGTAAGAACTATTTATGGAAAAACTGGACCATAAGCTATGATTACTACCGCAATGTGTTCTATGGTTATGATGTTGATGTAACCAACCCTAATATTTTAAACGGCTATGTGGAGCGCCGCTTCCTGAAAAACAATGCGGCTACCATTCGTGCTGCTGTGTTTGATGTGTTTAACGAAAACAGAGGTTATACCGTTACTAACTCAGGTACCTCAACAACCCAAAGCAGTGTAAACCGCTTAGGCCGTTATTTCCTGCTGACGTTTACCTTCAGGCTACAAAAGTTTGCCGGCCGTGCACCTATGCAACAAGGTGAAGGAGAAGGTGGAGGCAGACGTTTCAGAAACGGTGGCGGCCAGGGCGGACCTGGCGGCGGCGGTCCCGGTGCAGGACCAAGCGGCCCCGGCATAATGTAATGCCAATACTCCTAAAAGAAAAGCCCCGGTTGCGTTATGCAGCCGGGGCTTTTTATAATTGGTTAGTAGGGCTAATTTGGGTTTATAATGATGATTAATAAAAGCCGTTTATGCTTTTTCAAGCACTTCGTTAATTACTTTTTCCAGCTCATCCAGGTCAAAAGGTTTGGCCAGATAAGTCTCAGCACCGGCATGATCTGCCAGTAACTGAATATCACTGTTTGCCGAAAAATACACTACCGGGATAGTTTTAAGCTCTTCGTTTTGTTTAAGGGTTTGTGTAGCTACGATACCACCAGCATCAGGAATCCAGTTATCCATCAGGATAACGCTTGGACGGATGGATGATACTTTTTCAACGATATTATTGCAATCGGTAAAAGTATGTACTTCCCATCCCTGTTCTTCTAATATGTATGCGCAGATTGATAAGATGTCCTCGTCATCATCAAAAATGACGATCCTTTTTTCAACATTATTACTCATAGGTGCGTAGTGGTAGTTACAAACTTACAACTTTATTCGGGAATAAATATTTAATTACTTATAAAATTATTATCTTTTTTCTCGTGTACAGGTATGTAAAACCAAAATGTAGAGCCTTTGTTTTCTGCGCTTTCCACACCAATCACACCTTCGTGCCTTCTGATGATTTCGGACGTGATATACAAGCCTAAACCTAAGCCTGAAAATTTGTGCGACGACTCCTGAACGCGGAAAAACCGGTCAAAAACAAAGTCTTTTTTATCAGCCGGAATACCAATACCAAAGTCCTGTACGGATACCTTCAGCATGCCATCCTTTACCTCGTTGGTAAATATTACCTGGTCTGCATCGGGCGAGTATTTGATGGCGTTGGTTATCAGATTAGTTATTACCTGTTCCAACCGGTGCTTATCAGCATGTATATGTGCCTCGGCATCGCCTTTTATAATGATTTTGTGCGTAGGTATGTGTGATTGAGTATCCTCAATACATTCCCTGAACACCTCGCCTGCATTGAACCAGCTATAGTTAAACATCATTTTACCGGCATGTATGCGGGTAACATCCAACAGGTCATCAACCAAAGCGGTTAAACGGCCGGTTTGTTTGCCGGCTTTTTCAATAAAAGGATAAATGCTTTGCATATTACCGTCTTTAGCAACCAAACGGGTAGCAATTTGCAGTGAACCTTTCAGGCTGGTAATAGGCGTTTTAAGTTCATGGCTGGCAATGCTCATAAACTCGTCTTTACGCTGCATTAATTGCTTAGTAGCTTGCTGTGCTTTAATCAGGTCGGTTACATCAAACCCAAAAAATGCCAAGCCGTCTATTTTACCATCTACGGCGTATACCGGCGTATAGATAAAATCAAACCAGTTATCAATCAACTGCTGGCTTACCTGGTCGGTACGGCGGGTATGAAAAGCCTTGCCTACATACGGCTCGCCGCTTTTCATTACCTGCATGGCAATATCGTGCAACTTGGAATTGGCAAAATCAGGGTAAACGTTGGCAGCGGTTTTACCTAAATAGTCTTGCTGTCCGTAAAAGTTCTGGAAAGCTTTATTTACAAATTCATAGGTAAGGTTTTCGCTGCGGCAAATGGTAATCAGGGCCGGAGCGTTCATAAACACGCTATAAAACTCTTCCTGCTGCTTGTTTACCAATGATTGCAGTTGCTGTTCTTTTTGTTCCGCATCTTTTTGGTGGGTTACATCAATAATGTAAGCAACCACATCGGCCGTGCTGTCGTCGTCCAAACGGGCAGCGCCCATCAGTACTGACACCCGGCTGCCATCTTTTTTGATGTACTGCTTTTCAAACGGCGGGCATACGCCATTTTCGCGCAGCTGCTCAACCGACCAGTTGGTCACATCCATAAATTCCGGCGGCGTAATGATTTTCCAGTTGAGTTTGCCATTCATCAAATCGGCACGTTTGTAACCCAGCATTTTCAGGAAAGCATCGTTAGCATCGATAATTGCACCTTCAAGGCTCGAGAATAGCATACCGATCATGTTTGATTCAAACACCTTGCGGAAACGCAGCTCGCTGTTGCTTAAGCGCCTTTCGGCCTCAACCAAGCGGGTAATATCCACAATTGAACCTACCATGCGGTAAGGCGTACCAAAATCGTCCTGCAAAATACTGCCGCGGTCCAAAATGATGGCATAGCGGTTATCCGCTTTCAGGAACCGGTATTCGGCCGACCATTGCTTTTTGCCCAGGTTAATCGATTCGTACACGCTCTGTTCCACCCGAGAGCGGTCATCAGGATGTATTTTATCAAACCAGTAAGTAATGCTTTGCGTATCTTCGTTACGGTGATAACCAAACATAGCGGTAAAGTTTTCGCTTCGCCACATGGTATTGTTCACCAGGTTCCAATCCCAAATAGTATCATTGGTAGCTTTGGATACCAGCGTAAAGCGCTCTTCGCTCTCAGATAACAGGCGGGTACGTTCCCTTACTTTATCTTCCAGCTCGTTGTTCAGCTTTTTAAGATTTTCGCGCGTGCTGATGAGCTCATTATAATTTTTGCGCAGCTTTTGCTCCGCATTTCTGCGCTCGGTTATGTTGGTATAGGTAACGGCAAATCCATCGGCCATTTTAACAGCAAATATCAGGTACCAGCCTTTTTCAAAAGATACTTCTTCTTGCAGTGTTTGCCCGGTTTCTACCACCTTTACAAACTTATCGAAGAAATTATGCTCCGTTAAAACCTGTAGCTGCCGGGTTAGCAGGCTTTCGGTAAGCTGCGTTTCTTTGGTATTTAAAAACTCAACCGCGGCATTGTTAGCTGCAATGCATTTAAAATCACGGATATGACTGTCATTATCGCGCACGGCCGTGAATGCCAGTACCGCACTTATGCTTGCGTTGAATACACCGTTTACAATGTTGTTCAGCTCGGTGATAGCCGATATATCTACAAAAGTGATTACAATACCATCGTGCTGCTTATCTCTGCGTACAAACGGCATAATGCGCATTAAACTGCGTTTGCCGTCTTTTAGGTGCACTTCTTTTTCAACCACATTGCCGTTTACCAGCACAGCCGATATATCCTGTATAAATGTATCGTGCTTAATGTTGTGCGATATATGGCTGATAGGCCTGCTAATATCGGCCTCAATAAGGTTAACCATGCTAACCGCAGCGGGGTTAAACTTGCGGATATGCAGGTTGGCATCCAGAAATATCTGGCCAATTTCAGTACTCTTAAAGTAGTTGTTCAGGTCGTCGTTCAGCTCAATCAGTTCTTTGATTTTAAGCTGATGCTCGGTGTTGAGTGTATGCAGTTCCTCATTAAGCGATTGCAACTCCTCATTACCCGATTGCAGTTCCTCGTTGGCCGACAGCAACTCCTCATTGCTCGATTGCAACTCCTCGTTGGTGGTCTCCATCTCTTCGATGGCCAGTTGCAGGTTGTGCCGCGTTTCGTTCAGTTCGCTTTCCAGCTCAATTACATAGTCAGTCTGCTGCCCGTCGGTTGCAGGCGGTAGCACCACGCTGTCCTTATCGTGCTCAACGGTATCCACCACATTCTCCCGGAAGGTAATGAGCGTATAGCCATTGGATGACTTTGCGCCGGGCGGCTTAATAGATATGCCGACGTTGTTTTCGTCAACGCCGTTTTGCTTATAGCGTATATGGTTTAAGCGAACGGTTTTACCTTCTTTCCAGGCGCGGCGTATAGCGTTGTTCAGGTTGAAGGAAAGTTCCCTGGGCACCATTTTAAGCAGGTTCAGGTCCAGTTTCTTTTCGGGTAACGACAGGTACCTGTTAAAGTTACCCACCGTTTCTTTCACCTCATAGTTACTGTTGATGAAGATGCCAACAATGCCCAGGTCATCGGTTACAAAATCTCTGAATTCATCTTCGAGCGATTTGGCACCCAAACCGTTTTTGTTATAAGTAAGCTGCCGGCTGCTTGCTGGCGCTATTGAAGGACTATTAAAGTGCGTATGGTTGGCCGAGTAGCTAATGTTACCGCTTTTTTGGTAAACCTTCCACTTGGCATTGATCTCGATAAGACCATCTTTTAAAACCGATGCACTTTCACTTGACCCCAGGAAAAGGTAACCTTCCTGGTTTAATGAAAAATGCAGCGTGGATAATACCTTTTGCTGCAACAGGTTATTCATGTAAATAAGCATGTTGCGGCAGGTAATCAGATCGTTTTTGATAAAAGGCGGTGCCTTAATCACGTTGTGCTTGGCAAAAACGATCTGTTTACGTATGGTGCTGAGTACGGAGTAATAACGCCCTTCTTTTACAAAGTATTTATCTAACCGCTGCTCATCTATATCCTGCTCAATACTGAGCGGATATAAGTTACGTGAGGCAACCTCCAAACTGGTTTCATCGATATCCGATGCAAATATTTTTACTTCAAGGTTTTTACCTTTTTCTTCCAGGCACTCATTAATGAGTATGGCTATAGAGTAAGCTTCCTCGCCGGTGCTGCAGGCGCAAACCCACACTTTTAATATATCACCATCGGCCTTGCTGTCAACAATGGCCGGAATTACTTTTTCAGATAATATCTGAAATGCCGCCTTATCCCTGAAAAACTTGGTTACACCTATTAAAAACTCTTTCCCCAAGGTTTTAACCTCTTCGTGATGCGTATGCAGATAGCTTACATAATCGTCCAGCACTTTGATGTTAAGCTGGTTCATGCGCCTGCCTATACGGCGTATAATGGTTGGCGTTTTATAAAAATTAAAATCATGACCGCTCTGCTGATGCACGAGGCCAAACAGCTCATTCAGCAAGTTTTCATTTATCTTACCGCCTTCCAGCAGCTGCATAGGCTCTTGTTGTATATAATTGTACAACTCCTGATGCATTTTTTTGGTAGGCAAAATAAAATCAGCATTACCTGAGGTGATGGCACTGTTAGGCATGCCATCAAATTTAGCTGTAGCCGGTTCCTGAACCATTACCAGGCCGCCATAATCTTTAATAGCTTCAATACCTTTGGTACCATCAGTACCGGTACCCGACAGGATGATGGCTATCGCTTTATCTTTCTTATCCTGAGCCAGTGTATACAAGAACGTATCAATAGCCGTATTCGGCATTTTATCGTGTATCTTATCCTCCAGCTTTAAGCGGCCATTGCGTATGGTCATGAGCTTATTGTTGGGAATAATATATACGCAATCCTGCTGCACCAGCATGTTATCACCGGCCTCAAAAACCTTCATGTGGGTATGCTTGGATACCAACTCTACCAAAAGGCTTTTATAATCGGATGATAGGTGCTGAATGACAATAAAGGCAAAACTGGAGTTGGCCGGCATGTTGTCAAAAAACTCATGGATTGCCTCAAGCCCACCAGCTGATGCGCCGATAGCTACAACATAATTTTGCTTTACGCCTGTTGCAACTGTTTTTGCCTGACTCATATAATTATGTACCGGTTAACAAGCAAGAATGCCGTTAAGCTAACTGCCTGGTTTTAAATTCAAAAATAAAGCTTCGCAGGGTTTCCGCAACATTCAGCTCCTGTTCGTGCCAGGGCAGTGAGGTGTTTTTTACCGTTTCCTGCCACAGTTGGAATGATTTGCGCGGGTGATAATTGCGCCCGTCCTGCTCAAAGTTGATGGCCTCGTTAGGATTACCGCCCCAGCTGATAGTATGCAGCCTTTCGGGCCTGAAACAGATAATGTAATCGCCTAAGGCAGCATCCACAGGAATTACCAGCATACCACTGGCAGTATCACTGTAGGCAGCTGCTTCATCATACACATCAGTTAAATGGTCAGTTGCATAGATTTTATTTATGCCTTTTCCCTGCAGCCATAACAACATATTTTCCAGGTATTCGGTTTCAGGAACATCACCTATAGTTTCGGTTTTTCCACCCAAAGTAGCCACAGCACCCGAGGCTTTAAACAGGTTCAGTATACTTTCATCACCCGAACTGAATAGCCCCTTAATGATATCATTCTGGGCATAGATATGTTCGGTCAATACAGCGCGCTGGTTTTGCAGGGTATTTACAAAATCGTATTCTTCTTTGTTGGTGATGGATGTGATTTTATTGGAAATAACGCCCGACAAAAGCTCAAACATCGAACACAACTCAAAATTAAGGTGGTGTGCTGTTTTATGATGGCAGGAAATGAGCCCCCACAAGCGCTCATTACAAATTACCCTGATTGACATGGATGCAACAATGCCCATGCTTTGCATATACTCCAAATGCACGGCTGCTACGCTACGCAAATTACAGTCAGACAAATCGGTAAAAGAATGGCTAAGCGGATTGATAACCGGGAAGAGCCTTACCGGGGTATAAGCACGGTCGGGTATAAGCCGGTACGGGTTTTTCAGATATAGCTGACGGGCCTGCTTAGGCACATCAGATGCCGGAAAAGTTAAGCCCAGATAACGCTCCAAACCCTCTTCCTTTTCTTCGGCAATAACGGTACCGTTCCAGTTCTCATCAAACTTGTACATCATAATCCCGTCAAAACCCGAGATCTTTTTCAGTTCATGAATGGCGGTGTTACAGGCCTCCTGCACCGAAGATGCCGCATCAATAGCCGACATGCTGTATTTCACTTCCTGAAACACATCTACAAATGAGCGTTCAAAGTTTTGTTCGGCTTTTTCGAGCTCAAGTATAATGTAACTGCTTTTGGTGTGCACCAGCACCAATACCCGCTGGCCATTCAACGTAAGCGTTAACGGAACTTTATCTTCGGCTATAAATTTACTCTGCAAATGCTTAAGTTCGGCTTCGCTGAGGTAGCTGCTCAATGGTGTATTGATCACCTCCGTCGCATTTTTGCCCAGCAGTTCCTGAACATTTTCACTTACCTGAATAATGCTTAGTGTATCGTGGTTTAAAACCAGCATATAACCGTGCGGCTGTATCATGTTTACATGATGCAACGGCAGGCTGCCGCAAAATTCAGAGTCGTAGTTTTGTTTATTCGCCATGTTGTTCTGCCCAGTTTTTAAATTTGGTAAATGTCTGGTTTGCAGTATTTATAACGTCGTCTTGTACGGTTTTGGTGCCTGCCTGGTTATTTAACGCCTGTTTAAAGGTAGTCCACATGCGGTCGGTATCCTCTCCGTAGCCGTTAAAAAACGATAAGCCAAGGCCATCGGAAATGTCCAGCTGGCGTGCCATCATCTGGCTGATGATCTTGCCGCCCAGTGTAGAGCCTTCAATTACATACAGCGCGGCAAAAGCCTGCGCAGCATTGGTTATTTCGGGTAAATCTGTACCGGTTGCTTTTGCTGCGGGCGTACCGCCCAGCGCACTTATATCAGCAGCCAGCGCAGCCGATTTGCGGCGCTGCGCATAGTCGGGCAATTCGTTTATTCCTATGTATGGATTGATTTTTTCTTCGAGACCACCAAAGTAGCCGTAAAAAAGTTGTAGTAGTTCAACGTATTCTAACTTGGAGCGTATGCCTTTCATACGTGATACCAGCATTTTTTCCAATTGCTGGTGGTTAACCAGAGTATCTGTTTTTAGTTTTTCAGCAAGCATTCATTTTTCTATAGGTGTTGGCAGACTATAGAAATGCTAAGGTAGGAGATTTTAAATAAAACAGATAATTTATCCCTATTAGGAGTATAAATAATTGCATGTAAAGCAATTTTTACACAGTACTTTACATGCAAAATTATTACCGGAAAGGTAAGTGTTTACCAGTTAATCTAAAACGTCGGGGTAATAAATTTTAAGGTCTTCTATCACTTTTGCTTTTTGGGGACGCAAAGAAATCAGGATAAGCAGTAGTACTACAGCCACACCCATATTCAGGTACGAACCGCTAAGCAAAACCACCACGATATTCAACAATGTAGATCCTTCCACAAGAGCCGCCCTTACTATAAAGGCCGAAACATAATTAGCAAACTTTGATTTAACCGGCGATGAAAGATCGATTCGCGAAAGCATGGTTTTGAACAGGAACTGACTTAACAGTACCATCAACACAGCAAAACCGATAGCCGTATAACTCAATACCGAATTATCGCCGGCACTGGTTTCAGTAGATTGCATATTGCTCCTTAAGAATAATGCAACAGCAAAAAACAAGGTGGCCCCTGTACATAATGCGATATGTACAATTTGAAGCGTTTTGAAGGATAAACTTTGTGTTTGTCGATACATGATATAGGTGATAAAGTTGTTGGTGCTGATTATCCTGCCCAGCCCTCGCGGTCCAAACTACGGAAATGAATGGCCTCTGCCAGATGCTCCAGTTGTATTTCTTCACAACCTGCCAGGTCGGCAATGGTGCGGGCCACTTTCAGTATACGGTCATAAGCCCGGGCCGAAAGGCCCAGCTTTTCCATAGCTTTTTTCAATAGGTTTTGACCGGCAGCATTGATTTTACATACCTCCCGTACCATTTGGGCACTCATTTGTGCATTGGCATGCAAATCGGGCTTGTTACCAAAACGGGCCGACTGTATCTCACGGGCTTTCATAACCCGCTCCCGTATATTCTCGCTCGTTTCGGCAATACGGTCAGAAGCCAGCGCATCGAAATTTACCGGCGTTACCTCTACATGCAGGTCAATACGATCAAGCAACGGGCCCGATACCTTGCTTAGATATTTCTGCACAGCGCCGGGCGGGCAGCTGCAATCTTTTTCGGGATGGTTATAATAACCGCAGGGGCATACATGCATTGCCTTGTTTGCGTTTTGCAAGCCAAACCGCAAGATCAATGCCTGTTGCTTACCCTGCAAACCCAGGTACGATTGGGGAACACATGAAGAGGAAACGGATGGACTCAAAGCTGTTACAAAAAGATATAGCAAAGATATTAGGCGTCACTGAAGATTGCATCACTAACTGGGAAAAAAACAGAAGTATTCCGCAGATACAATTCATGCCACTTATCATTCAGTTTTTAGGTTACCTGCCGTTTAGCTTTGATCAAACAACATTATCAGGCAAACTGAAGGCCTACAGGCACCTGAAAGGAATGAGTCAAAAAAGGTTGGGCACGATACTTAATGTGGATGGTGCTACCATTAGCAGTTGGGAACAAAGCGAAAGTCAGCCTTACAAGCGCACACTAGACAAGATCAACAAAATTTTGAATGAAGTTCCGGAGATTTCATTTAGCATTGATGATTCAGATTTGATAGCTTAATTAGCGGAATAAAAAAAATTAGAGCCGAGGTATGGATACGCCTAGTTCTACCGATATGCAGATCAACGATCCTCATTAGTCTTTTTGAGAGTTCTTTGATAACATCCGGCCCGGTGAGTTCCCAGCCCGGATGTTAATTCTATTAGGTAAGCTTCTTAGAATCGTATATGCTTCTTAAAAAATCTTTTAAAGATTTCGGACTTCTGCCTAGTAATTGTTTGACATCACTTCTATTGGTGTCGAACTCTCCTCTGGCAATCGCCTCAGCGAACCTTGCCAGATATGCTGCATCATCTTCGGGAAACCCGTCCTGTACAAGCTGCGCAACATATGAACCTACCTCAGGCTGGTAATAGGCGATCGTTTTTCCTGTAATGTCTGATAGTAGGTCAGCAATATCCGCGAAGGAGAAAGCGGTTTCTGCAGCGATGACATATTCTTTGTTTTCATGACCCGAAGAAGTCAGTACGACAGCGTTCGCTTCAGCCATTTCTGTTATTGGCAAAAAGGGAGTCTTGCCGTCTCCGCCAGGAATGGAAATCCCATTAATTAGTATATCCTTTCCAGAAAGGAAGGGAATCATGTCAGCATACATGGTATTATCCATGAGAGTATAAGGAATGGCTATTTGTTTTAGATAATCAGCCGTGTCTGCATGATATCGAACCTCTTCACCCATTATACTTTGTTGTAAATTTTTCATGTCAAAGCTCGTATAGATTATATGACTAACACCAGTTTCCCTGGCAGCATTAATTACGTTTTTATGCTGCTCAAACCTATAGGAAATTTCCGATGAAGACGATATCAGCAGTAGCTTGTCCACATCCTGGAACGCACTCTTTAACGACTCAAAATTCTGATAGTCGCCAATCCGGACCTGTATGCCTTTTGATTTCAATTCTGCCGATTTGGATTCATCCCTGACCAATGCTGCAATATGGTTTGCGGGTATGCCTTTAGTCAATAAAGAATTAATGGTGGCCTTGCCTAAATTACCGGTTGCACCAGTTACTAAAATCATAGTTTTTGTTTTAAGATAATTTATCAATTACTTTTGTTAGGCAAAGAAACTGAAATCGATACTGTAAAATACCTTATCCCGCTTTCAACAAAATAAATAGTGGTAACCTAAAAGTGACTATGAAGAATAACACAGACTATGCTGACTGTCCTGTTACGGAAGTTATCGCTTTGTTTGGAGGACGGTGGAAATTAACGATATTACTTGTGCTTTCTAAGCATGTCAGGCGATTTGGAGAAATCAGTGTTCGGATACCTGGAATTTCAAAAAAAGTCTTAACTGACCAATTGAAAGAACTTGAAGCTGATGGCTTAATTAGCAGGAAACAGTTCGAGGGGTTTCCCCCTCGCGTAGAGTATGCGTTAACAGCATATGGAGAAAGCCTTTGCCCATTGTTAGCTCATATAGCAGCATGGAAAAAAGAAAAAGTTTAAGGTGATTGACTCAAAACATTATTATAGTCTCCGATTAATGCACATTTAGAGTTATGTAAACATTTTGAACGCTTTCTTCCATTAATATCACTTGGAAATTAAGTCTCGTTCTGAAAAGAGTCCGGACTGCTTGGTGCTACTTTTTTTATCCATTAGCTTCAAGAACAAGCTGCTAATTAACCGACCTTGTTATCAACAGGAAACCACTTTTGGACGTAGTCATCAAGACTATCAGCCATGGGTAGTTCGGCCTGGTTCTGCGTCTGAAGGTGTCTCTCAGAAAAGCCACATCCTGTTAGCTTCCCTATTACCTGAATTGGTATTGAACAAATGATCATTATACAAGGAGGCTACCACCATCGACCACGATAATCTGACCGGTTGTAAAGCTACCGCACATCAAGTATAAATAAGCCTCGGCAAGATCTTTTGGATCGCCTACTTTCCCCGTCAACAACTTGCTTCCAACCTGGCTAAAGAAAACCTCTCTGTCAGCCTCAAGCATGCTTGATAAAAGGTTGGTCCTTACCGTTCCGGAACATACCGCATTAACTCTTACAGGTGCAAGTTCAACAGCTAGTGCGCGGGTCAAACCATCAATAGCACTTGCCATCGCTGCAATTACTACCGTACCTTTTCTCGGCTTTTGTCCGAGTGCGCCGGTTGTTAAAGTGATTGAACCACCCGTCCTAATGACCCGTGCGGCATGCTTTGCCGCCATAACTGCTCCCCAAAAACGCAAGTTAATGGATTGTTTTGCCTCTTCGATATTCAAACCCGGCAAGTCGCTAAACTTTAAGGAATCACCTGCTGTAAAAACAAGATGATCAAGTTCTCCTATCTCTTCAAAAAGCTGAGCAATCTGCCTTTCACTTCCAAGGTCAGTTGCAAAACCTTTACTGCCCTCCGGCAATATGGTCAAAGCTTCATCCACCTTCTGCTGATTGCTAGAAACAACGGTGACCAATGCGCCTGCTTTCGCCGCTGCTTCTGCTGCAGCTAAGCCAAGACCTGATGTACCACCCAAAACAACGACTATTTTACCAGCCAGAATATTTTCTCTGTTATTTCCCATATCGATGATGATTTTTAACAATATTATCTATCTAATACTATACTTTTACTATTCGTTACCTTTAGGATAGTGACTATCGATTATGGAAATACTGAAGGGTAGGACAAAACCGACCATTGAAAGGCAATTGGCGCTAAAAGACGCGATCGAGTTATTGAGCGGCAAATGGAAAATCGTAATTCTTAAAAGTTTATACCTGCATGGAACCATGCGGTTTAAAGATGTAATGGAAACTTCAGCTGGCATAACCCCAAAAGTTCTTTCAAAAGAATTGCAGCAGTTGGAGGAAAATCTGCTGATTACCCGAACCGTCAACAATACAAAGCCTGTTTCCGTATCTTATGCGCTTACCGATCATGCCGGCAAAACTTTGCCCGTTATCAACGCTTTAATTGAGTTTGGACTGATACATAGAAAGAAGATCAAGTCCCAATTACCCTGAAAGCTTTTGTACTGCATATCCATTGCTGTCAATGGTGCAATGGCCTGAACAGCTTAATTGTTAAATGAACTTTGCTAAGCCGTAGTGGCGGGACTTGCTTAATTTCTTTTCATCCAGGAAAATAAGATAGACTTCGCGAAACGGCAATCGATTAAATGGAAGTTAATGGATACGGTTCGTCAGGTAAAACGATAACTAAAAAGATGTGGGCAATACCGATTTTGATGTATATCAATGTGCGTGATTGAGCATGGAGTTATCTTTGCGGCATATTAATTATTCATGTCAGCAACTTTCAACGATAATGATTCCGGCCTTGAAAACGGCAATGCAGAATCCAACCTGATGAATACCCTGTTAACGGTATTCAGTATTATTTTTCTTGAATTTTTAGTGATGGGCATATCACTTGGTATTATTCCAGTCTATGTCCATGACACCCTAAAATTCAGCAACTTTGTTGTTGGATTAGTGATTGGTCTGCAATACGCTGCGACTTTATTAACCCGTCATTTTGCCGGAAAAAGAGCGGACACCAAAGGTGGTAAAAGCGCAGTAATTACCGGCATTTTCTTATCTGCGTTATCTGGCTTATTCTGTCTTTTTTCCTTTTGGTTGCAAAACAGTCCGCTGATCAGCCTAAGTTCATTGCTTGTTGGAAGGATTTTACTGGGCGTGGGCGAAAGCTATCTTGTCATCGGCATCTTTGCCTGGGGCTTCGCGTTGGTTGGTTCTAAGAACATAGGCAAAGTCATGGTTTGGAACGGCATGGGTATGTACGGCGGAATGGCTTGCGGCGCACCATTGGCTATCTGGCTTACATCGGCATTTTCGATCTCGGTTGCTTTTGCGGGAATTGTAGTGTTTCCGGCACTCAGCTATCTGGGTATGTTAATGTTGAAGTCAGTACCTGCACCAGCAAATGTGCCAAGGCTTCCATTTTATAAAGCGGTCCATTTGGTTTGGCAATCCGGTGCCGGTCTCGCGTTCGCCAGTATTGGTTTCGGAGGAATTGCCTCTTTTATTACTTTGTTTTTTATCCAGCACACGTGGAGCGGCGCGTCCTTAGCATTGACTGCATTTGGTGCAGGTTATATTGTTATGCGCATTTTCTTTGCGCATTATCCCGATAAATTCGGGGGCGCTAAGGTCGCTATGGTGTCTCTGTTCATAGAAATCGTAGGGCAGGTACTGATATGGAAAGCGCCTAATGCCTTTGCTGGGATAGCAGGTGCCGGTCTTACAGGAATCGGCATGTCTTTGGTTTTTCCCTCATTCGGGATCATTGCGGCCAAGAAGGTATCTGCAGAAAACCGGGGCATGGCCATGGCCGCGTATAATGCTTTCTTTGATCTCGGTATGGGACTTACCGCGCCCGTTGCAGGCCTGGTGGCAGGTGCTGGAAATTACAGCAATATTTATATACTCGGAGCAACCGCTGCGGCGGTTAGCGCCTCGCTTGCATTTGCTGAATATCGCAAAGGAAAAATAAAAGAAAACGAAACCACACCGCAACTTGTTTAAATTTGAAATATGTTAAAAAAGGCACTTGCCGATTACATTTGTGATATTGTGGTTCTTACCGAGGAACAGCTTGCACTCGCCTTGTCCTATTTCAAGCCCTCGTTCCATGCGAAATTTGATTTCTTAGTCAATGAAGGCAAGGTCGGCGAGCATATGAATTTTGTGGTGAGTGGATGTTTGCGTATTTTCTTCATACGTGAAGATGGACAGGAAGCTACGCGTCACCTGGCATTCGAGAACCAGTTTGCTACCGGTCTCGCCAGTTTTATAACGGGACTGCCTTCTATAGAGAACATTCAGGTGATGGAGGATAGCGAACTATTACGCATCAGTAGAAAGGATTTTTACTATTTGCTGAATATTATACCCGCCTGGGAAAAATTTTACAGATTTTACCTGGAAAATGCCTACATCAATAATCTACAGATATTTCACCGGGAAATTACGAAGGACGCAGAATTTCGTTATAAGGAATTACTGGATCGTAACCCGGAAGTCGTTAGGCGCTTATCTAACAAGATCGTTGCTTCTTATCTGAATATGTCTCCGGAAACACTGAGCCGGATGAAATCTAAGTAACTTCTTTTTTTGCAAAAAGTATCCTGAAATGCGACTAAAAAAAGTTCGTCGCAGCTACTATCAATTCGTCAAGAAGGACATCACAAGAGCCATGTTATGAAAAGCCCCGCATGACTGCGGGGCGTAAATAATATCAGCCCTGGCGACAGAGTGAACTTTCAAATCTCACTCTCCAAGTATTTAATTAAGATTTGACTTAGATACCGGTGTTCCATGCTCAAACAAATTTATTTCCGGTTCGTTGGCGGAAATACTTAAGCCACATCTATTGCTTCGCGTAATGCTTTGGCTGCTGCCGCAGGATCTTCAGCGCCATAAATGGCAGCACCTGCAACCGCTACCTGGGCTCCGGCTTTAATGACATCTGCAATGTTGCTCAGGTTTACACCCCCTGCGATAGAAACAGGAACACCTGCTCTTGCGGCTTCGTCGATCAGTACCTGGATAGAATAGCCTGCTGTCCATTGTTCGTCTAATCCGGCGTGCAGTTCCACAAATTCAACACCTAATTCAGTTACTTCCCGGGCACGTTTCACGCGGTCAGGATAACCAATGGTGTCTACCACTACCCCTTTACCATGTGCCTTGGCTGCTTTAACTGCGCCAATGATCGTTGCGTTACCGGCAGCGCCCATAACGGTAACCAGATCTGCACCTGCTTTAAAGGCGATGTCAGCTTCCAGTTCTCCGGCATCAGCCGTTTTCAAATCAGCAAAAACCAGTTTATCCGGATGCGCCTTTTTCATTGCGGTAATTACGGTAGATCCCATGTTCTTGATCAGCGGGGTACCCAGTTCGATAATGTCTACGTAAGGTGCAACTTTTGCGGCAAGCACTAATGCCTCCTCAGTTGTCAGTAAGTCTATTGCTACTTGCAATTTTGCCATTGTTTTATTTATTAATTTGAATGGTATGATTGATGAATTTAATTATTCCATGTTCGCATGACGTTTCCAAAGCTCCTCGGCAGGTGTCCCGTCAATCTTCCATAACGCCATAAATACGGCGTCGCCAATTAATAGAACTGCCTGTTCAAAGAGGCTACCGGCATATTGCGTTGATTTGGCCCCGTTATGGTCTTCTTTTTCTGCTGCCGGTATCAGGATGTGTACATCCGCTAATTCAGCCAGTCTAGAGGACGTGTTAGTTGTCATTGTCATGACACGGGCACCCACCTGCTTAGCTTTTTCGGCAGCTTTTACGATGGAACTTGTTGTTCCCGATCCTGAGGCGGCCCACAACAGATCATCTTTTTGTATCGCCGGGGTGGTCGTTTCCCCAACAAAATATACTTTTAGCCCCAGGTGCATCAGTCGCATCGCTATTGAACGCATCGAAAAGCCGGAACGGCCGGAAGCAAACATGAAGATGGCCGATGCGTGGTTTAAATTGCTGATCAGTTCTCCAAAATAGCTATAGTCGATTGTCTCTGCCAGGATAGTGTTTTCGTGTAACACCTGCATCAGGTTCACCTTTATGGTTGTAGCGGTTTCTTTATTATATTGGTCTGTTAATTCCATTTCCAAGCGTTTATTCTTCTGCAAAAGTATCTACTCTGTCAAGGGGAAGGGTTATACAAACAGCCCCAATGGGTGGACTATTTGGAAATGACATCAGTTAAAAGTCATAAATACTAAAGCTCTTAATCCATTATTTCAGAATAGTCCACCATAATTGGCTGATAGTCCACCAAGTTGAATATGTTGTGACTATCTTTACGCAATGACCATTGATACGAAGGACAATCGCCTGGAAAGCGTGATGATCTACATCAGGAATTTGACTAACTGCCCGCCCAGTTATTTGAATGATCCGGGGAGAAAGGATTTTTTTGAAATCGTATGGTTGAAAAATGAAGATCCTTTACATGCCTTAAAAACAAATGATTTTGAAGTTAAAGGAGACTGGATTTATCTGATTCCGCCTTACCGTGTACACCAGTTAAATAAAGCAGGGAAAAACGGGGAATTGATATCTTTTAAAAGAGAGATACTGGAGGAAGAAGACAAAGATTTTTTACTTGATATCTTCAAAATATTTAATGTGCAGGGCGAGTTCTCCTGTCTCCGTTTAGATAAGGCTGCAGCTGATGATTTGGGTGGCGTTTACAATTTATTGATCGGTGAATATCAGAAGTCGTCCGGGGATCTGATGATTTTGAAAACTTTGCTGAAGGTGTTTTTGTTAAAACTGATCAAAGTTAAGGAAGAGGAATTTACCGCACATGACATTCACCAGAAAAGGGTGTACGAGTTTTTGATGCTGCTGGAAGGAAACTACCTGCAGGTTCGGAATATTGACTATTACGCCGCTAAATTGGATATCAGTTCCAAACGTTTAAACCAAATTCTCAAAGATAAATTAGGTAAAACAGGTACGCAGATCATCCATGACCGGATCATACTGGAAGCCAAACGACTGATCATACACAGCGAGCACACCATTAAAGAGATAGCCTTTGCGCTTGGATTTTCTGACCGCCCTTACTTCAGCCGCTTCTTTAAAAAACAGACAGACCAAACGCCGGACGAATTTCAAAAACAAGCTCAAAATCATTTGAGATTAAAAGCCAATACTTTAATCTAACTATGCTGAATATGGAAGATGTATCGATCGCAGCGTTACTGAAGTTCTTTGAACAGTACTTCCCGCTTAACCTGGCAGAACGAAAGGAAGTAGCAGCTAGGTTTACTGAACGCAGCGTCAAACGACGTGGTTATATCTTACAGCAAGGAGATGTTGCCAAATATTTCACCTTTGTGGTTTCCGGTTGTTTCCGGCAATACGTAGTTGATGAGACGGGCAAAGAATTTAACTTACAATTTGCCATCGAGAATGATTGGATCACTGATCTATGCAGTTTTTATTCAGAAACGGCAAGCAACACCTATGTAGAGGCACTAGAACCATCAGTTATATTGCAAATTAAACATGATGATTTGTTATATCTGTACACCCATTACCATAAGTTCGACCGAAATTTTCGAATTATCGTTGAAAAAAAATACATCGATCTCCAAAACCGGGTGATGCAAAACATAAGTATAACGGCGGATAACAGATATTCGAACTTTATGACCCGTTATCCAAATCTGGCAAACCGCTTACCTAATGTCCATATTGCATCGTACCTGGGAATAACCCCCGAATTCCTGAGCAAAGTCCGGAAGAAAATGGTGCGGCCGGCCTGATTCTTAAACTTGTTTAAGAATTTTTCTTAACTAAGTTTATTGGCCCGCTAACGTTTGTCTGCTCACCTTTGTATCGTTAAATAAAGAAAACGATGAGAGGATCAGATAAAATAACAGTTCCCGTTAAATTCAGAAAATTGGCTTTTACAGCCATTTTAATCTTATGCGGCGTTGTTGCTGCCAAGGCCCAGGAATATGTGTCATTAACCAACCCTGCTAAACTTGGCAGAGCTCCAGGTGCAAAGGTGAAGCTGTTAAGTACCAACGGGAAAACCAAAACCTACCTCTTGGTGCTGGCAACCGGCGATGAAGTAACCTCAGGCATTGCCGAATTTGCCCAAAAGTACCAGGTAAAAAATGCGCATTATACCGCTTTCGGCGATGCCACCTCGGCCAAATTTGGCTGGTATGATAAAGATCGCAAAATGTTCAAGCTAACGGATATTAACGAACCATCCGAAGTAACCGGATTGGTAGGCGATATTTCACTTTATAACGGCAAACCTTTTGCCCATACCCATGGCAGTGTTGCAACAAGTGACGGCATCTGCCACGGTGGACACTTGCTCGAACTGATCGTCGGTCCTACCTTCGAATTCTATATAACTGTAGAGCCGACCGCAGTTTATAAAAAGATCAGCCCGGAATTTAACGCCCTGGTTGTAGATCCTGATCTGGAGAAATAATTATTAGCATTCCAAACAACAAATTAAAATGAAGTTATTTAATAAAAGACCAGCCTTTTTGCTGGTTGTCCTGTCACTGATATTTTCATTGGGCGTCGATGCCCAGGACCTGAAGCACCTGAGGAGCTTTATGCAGGCTGCTCCGACACCGCCTGATGCTACTCCTTACGGCAATAATCCCAAAGCAGGTCATTATCTGAATACCGGCAACGCAAAAATTTATTATGAGGTGTATGGTAAAGGCAAACCTTTCGTGATTTTACATGGCGGGGTTTTTGGGTCGACCTATGAAATGGGAAGGTTCATTGACAGCCTTTCCAAAAGTTACCAAGTGATTGCAATCTCCACCCGCGGTCATGGAAAATCAGAAATGGGATCCTCAGAACCTACCTATGAGCAAAAGGCCAATGATGTGAATGCCATCCTAAACACCGTAACAAAAGACAGTGCTATTGCTTTAGGCTTTAGCGACGGGGGTTACACCGGCTATTATTTTGCAGGTATATATCCCAATAAAGTGAGAAAGCTGATCACCATAGGCGCAGGCGAATGGTTAAAAGGATCGCGATCATTTAACATTACACGCAAAGATGCTTTTGGGCTGGATAGTTTGTACTGGAAACAACAGATGGCCTTAAATCCGCACCCGGAAAAATTTGACGACTGGCTGGTGTCAATCAATCAATATTACAATAATGTAAATATCAGCAAAGAGGTATTTGGCAAAGTTCATTGTCCGGTTTTATTGATGGCCGGTGAACTTGATCAGAATGCCACGCTGAAAACGGTGATCGCAGCATATTACATGTTTCCTAAAGTTGAACTGGCTATCATCCCAAATGCCCCCCATCCTGCATTTCAGGTGAATTTTCCGGCAGTATGGGCTGACATTGTTCCTTTTCTGCAGCAATAATTGAATGAAGCAATATTTAATTTAAATAGATATGAGCACAACAAATGAAAAATTGGCCGCTGAGCAAGTGTTACATGCCTATGCGGAAGTGTTGAACAAGGCGGACATCGCGTTAATTTCATCCTTTTACGCTTTTGATGGTTTATTTATGGCACAGGGTTTCAAGACCCTGGCAAAAAAGGATCTGGATGCAGCAGGGAGCAAATTTCTGAAGGTCGGAAACTTTAAGATCAACTACGCTATACAAAATGTTACCGTAGAAAATGAATTTGCATTCATTGATGCCACCGCCCGTACGACAATCACCCGCCGCGGCGGTGAAGAGATCAGCGATAACAGCAGGGACTTTTTTGTGTTAAGGAAAGATGGTACCGACTGGAAAATCTACCGGTACCTGTTCAACAAAATACGAAATTAATATTTCTTTATCAGCCACAATCCTATGAAAGCAGCGTTAATTTACCAGCCAGGCGGTCCCGAAAAATTCGTTTTAGCTGATATTCCTTTGCCTGAGCCGAATGAGGGCTGGGTATTGGTTAAGGTCAAAGCTTTTGGACTTAATCGCTCAGAACTGATGACCCGGAAAGGTTATTCACCTGACGTCGTTTTTCCGCGGGTGCTGGGTATCGAATGCGTTGGCGAAGTGGCAGACGATCCATCAGAAGAATTTAAACCGGGACAAAAGGTAGCCGCCTTTATGGGCGGTATGGGCAGGGGTTTCAACGGTAGTTATGCAGAATATGCCTTATTACCCAAGTCCCTGCTCTGTGCCTTTGAAAGCAAGCTTTCCTGGGACCAGTTAGGTGCGATGCCCGAAATGTTCCAGACGGTATACGGATCATTGCACCTGTCCCTGAAGATTCAGCCGGGAGAAACCATTTTAATCCGCGGCGGTACTTCTTCCATTGGTATGCTGGCTACGCAACTTGCGAAAAATAGCGGGCTGACGGTAATAGCAACAACGAGGAATCCGGACAAAAAAGAGATGCTGCTGAAAAACCGTGTAGATCAGGTACTGATAGAAGACGGCAATTTGGCAGCGCAAATAAAAGCCATATTTCCTGTTGGCGTGAACAAAGTATTAGAATTGGTAGGCACATCCACACTGAAAGATTCCCTCAGCTGCGCTGCTCCGGGTGGTATCGTTTGTATGACGGGCATGCTGGCCGAGCAATGGTCGTTTCAAGAATTCACGCCTATGGATTATATCCCGGCTACCGTTTGCCTGACCGTTTATGATAGCGGGCAGATCAGGGTCGATGCGCAAAGTTTTCAGCAATTCGTCAATGATGTGGAAGCAGGAAAAGTCAACCTCGCGATAGGCCAAACATTTCAACTCTCTGAGATAGCAGACGCTCACCGTTTAATGGATAGCAACACTGCAGGCGGAAAGATTGTCGTGGTTATCTGAAAATTAATATAACATCAAACAGCTGCTTAAATAGTTAAGCAGCTCATATTTATATAAAATCATCAAATGAATAATTCAATTAAAAAAGTACTGGTTACCGGGGCAAGCAACGGGATCGGCTTTGATCTGACCAAAAAATTACTGGCTGAAGGCATTGAAGTAATTGCAGTAACCCGTTCAGGTAAAGTTGGCGATTACACACATGCTAATCTTACTGTTTTCCAGGGAGACATCAGCCATACAGAAAGCATCAATACAGTTGCCCAACAGCTCGAAGAAGCAGGCATTAAATTAGATGTTTTAATTAATAATGCAGGCGTAGGCCTTGATCTTGGGGATGAAATACCAACAGCCGATTTACTGAATGCCACTTTTGCCACCAATACGACAGGAACGGTGTTGTTTACAGAGGCACTATTAAACAGCTTGAATGATGGCGGACAAGTAGTATTTTTATCTACCGCAATGGCTCTGCTGCGTAATGCTGCGCCGAATGCGCCGGCTTACCGGATGTCAAAAGCGGCGATTAACATGTATGCGGTCATGTTGGGCCAAAGGCTTGCCGAAAGAAAAATCAGGGTAACTCCATTGCACCCGGGATGGGTTCAAACCAGGATGGGCGGCGACACAGCACCGGTTACTGTTGAAAAATCAGTGAACGGGATTTTTAAAGCAATCACCGAAAATACCGAAAGCGGTAAATTCTGGAATATTGAATTAGGCGGGCTGGAAGAGTATTAATCACAAATAAACAAGTCAAAAAATAGGCGGGCAACAAATGTCCGCCTATTTTTTTAAGCTCCAAAATTATTACATGGTAATTCCGCCGTCTACCGCGATTGCCTGACCGGTAATCCTCGGCGATTTCGAAATAAAGACGACCGCTTCGGCGATATCTTCAGGCGTTTGGTCAACGCCTTGTGGAATGATCGCTTTTTTATTCCTTTCCCAGGATTGTTCTTCGGTTTCACCTTCCAGTTTCCAACGATCAGCTACACCGCCTTCACCGCGCCACATGCCTGTGCCAACGATGCCCGGACATATCGCATTAACAGTAATGCCATCCAATGCAACTTCTTTAGCAATACTGTTGGTAAAACCAATGACCGCAAATTTCGAGGCTACATAATGGGAAAGATGAGCCATACCCATTTTTCCGGCGATGGATGCTGTATTGATAATGGCACCCGATTTCTTGCGCTTTAAAATTTCCAGTTCTGCTTTGGTACAGACGAAGATACCTTTAGCGTTAACCCCTAAGACACGATCCCACTCATCCGGAGTTATTTCTTCTATACTGCCAATTCCAACGACCCCTGCATTGTTGACCGCGATATCCAGTGTCCCAAAAGTTTCGACGACCTCCTGTAAGGCTGCTTTTACCGAGTCGTAATTGGTAACATCCACAGTTACGCCCAATACGTCGGCACCTTGATCCTCCAGCGCCTTGACTGTACTCGCAACGAAATCCTTTTTGATATCACCAACAACTACCTTTGCACCTTCTTTAGCGAAAGCAAAGGCGATTGCTTTTCCTATTCCGCCACCAGCCCCGGTGATAAAAATTACTTTCTCTTTTAAGTCATTCATAATAATTAATATTTAAGATGTAAAAAATGAATTTGTAATTGGTAAGGTTCATTTGATGACGGGGTTCGAAAGACCGCCTTCTTTCGTAGCAGGACGAACGATCATTCGCAAGTATTGATCCTTTGAGATATATGCCGCACTCCAACTAAACAGCGTTTTGAGTTTGTTTCTGAAGTTGACCAGCGACAGCAGGTGGACGAACAGCCACATTAACCAGGCAAAGAACCCCTGGAAATGCAGCGCTGGCTTAGGCAGATCCGTTACAGCTTTATTCCTGCCGATGATGGCCATGGATCCTTTATCATGATAACGGAATGGCTTTAAGGGGTGGCCGGTCTGTTCTGCATGGATATTATAAGCCAGGTTTTTACCCTGCTGGATGGCGACCTGTGCCAGTTGCGGATGGCCGTTCGGAAAACCCTTATCCAGCGTTTGCAGACAACTGTCTCCAATTGCAAAAATATTGGTCGTTCCTTTTACTTTATTACAAGCATCAACCAGCAACCGTTTACCGCGTCCGTAATACTCTGCCGGTAAGCCTGCAAAGGTCTGCCCGGTCACCCCGGCGGTCCAGATCAGGTTTTTGGTTTCGATCCGTGATCCGTCACCAAGCAGCACACTTTCGCCGTCATAGTCTTTCACCAACTGATTTAAATTGATGATCGCACCCATGGATTCAAGCGATTTTAACGCATAATCCTGTGATTTCTTTGTCATTGGTGCCAGCAGCGTTGGTAAGCCGTCCAGTACATAAATATCGAACGGCAGGGCTGCCAGTTCAGGATAATCCTTTTTGAAAACGTTCTGTTTCAGTTCGGATAGCATCCCTGCTATCTCCACGCCTGTAGGTCCGCCACCTGCAATGACGACATTGGTGAGTTTTTTTTGCTCAGCCGGGTTTTTGGATAGTGTAGCTTCCTCCAGCCTGGTCAGAAGTGTATTTTTTAGCAAAAGCGCATCCGCAACCGTTTTCATAGGAAGGGCGTATTTCCGGACATTTTCGTTTCCGAAAAAATTGCTTTCCGTACCGGTTGCGAGGATCAATCTGGAATACCGCAGTTCCCCTGAAGAAAGTAGAATGAGGTTATCTTCAGGTTTGATCTCCAACAACTCACCCATCCGGAAGGTGAAGTTGGGATGATCTCTAAACAGCTTTCTGTACGGGTAGCTGATGTTGGATACATCTAAAAAGCCTGTCGCTACCTGATAAAGCAGAGGAGGGAAAAAATTATAATTATTCCGGTCTACTAACGTAATATGTAGGTTCTTTTCCTTCTTTAATAAATTTTGGGCGACATTAATGCCGGCAAATCCGCCGCCAACAATGACGATATTATTTCCATATGGTGTCATGATGTTTATAAATTTAATGCTGTTTCTTAGCTGATTCTTTACATTTAGCCAGGATGACCGGGTAACCGGCGGGAATTTGACCTGTAAGCCATCTGGCATAAGTTGTAATACTGATAGGATCCCCGAAGTGAACAAGTCTTGCCGCCGGACCGCAGATAAAACACGCCTGACTATTTTTGCCCGCCTTAAGCACGTAGGTTTCAAACCTTGCGCCGTTCGCATGATTACATATCAGTACCTTTTCGTTCTCCTGAATTTTTGCCGCCTTTAAAATGGCTTCGTCGAGCAGCAGATAATCTTCGCCATCGGGATACACCCTTTTAACCAGGATATGCTGTATTTCGGATTTGAGGACTAATGTCATGTAACCGATATTAAAATTTAGTACTGTTCTTTATCACTCGGAAATTTGCGCGACTTGACGTCTGATACATAGGCATTCGTAGCGTTTGCGATTTGACTGTACAGATCTAAATATCTGCGCAGGAAACGTGGAGCGAAATCCTTTGATATACCTAACAGATCGTGCATGACCAGCACCTGTCCGTCAACATGTTTGCCTGCACCAATACCTATGATGGGTATGGTTAAAGATTCAGCTACCTTTTTTCCTACAGTTGCAGGGATTTTTTCCAACACGATACTAAAGCAACCGGCATCCTGTAAAACCTGTGCGTTGCGTATTAAAGTCTTTGCCTCATTCTCTTCCTTCGCACGAACCGTGTAACTACCAAATTTATAGATAGACTGCGGGGTGAGCCCGAGGTGACCCATCACTGGAATACCCGCCTGAATGAGCCGGGTGACTGATTCAATGATCTCTTCACCGCCCTCGACCTTGAGCGCATGAGCCCCGGCTTCTTTCATCAGTCGTATTCCGGAACTGAGCGCTTGTTTACTGTCGCCCTGATAAGAACCGAAAGGAAGGTCAGTGACGATCATGGCTCTTTTAACCGCTCTGGCTACGCTCTGCGTATGGTAGATCATGTGTTCAAGCGTTATCGGCAACGTAGTGTCATAACCTGCCATCACATTAGCAGCAGAATCACCGACCAGGAGCACATCGACACCTGCTTCATCAAATATCCTGGCCATTGAAAAATCATAGGCGGTCAGCATGCTGATCTTTTCGCCTGAATTCTTCATATCCTGCAAAACTTTGCTGGTAATTTTGGGGAATGCTGTTTTTACTTCCATTGCCATGAACTGCTAATTCCAGTCAATACTTAACCGGTATAATTGTCCATGCAATAGTAGTGGTCAATTTAAATCGATTTTCGTCGAAATAGCTTCATAGTTCGTTCAAATGGAGCAAATGGCCATGAATTTGGCATTGAAACTGGCGAAAAAGAATTTTCAGTGGAATTAAAGTATTAACTTCACGTCGATGGAGGAGATCAAAACCTTTTCACTTTCCAGGCATAGCCGCCTTTTTGCCGTTGCGGATACCAGCAGGGAATATTTATTCATCGCTGCGAATGGGCATCCCTATCCGGAAGAACCTTACCGCGCGGAAAGTTACGCTATTGCTTATCTTAATGAAGGCAGTATATACTTACAGGCAGGTCTTAATAGTTATGAAATTGAGGCACCATCCCTCATTTCTATTGCACCATCGGTGATCCGCAGCTTTCGTAAACGAAGTGACCGATTGAAAATGGACATCATTTTTTTTAAGGACACGTATTTACTTGAAAATTCTGCTGACCTGCTGTTTTTAAATAAATATGATTTTTTCGAGAACAGTGATCTGCATGTATTGTCCATCAAGGAAACTTATCAGCTTAAATTCAGCAAGATATTTGAGATCATTAAAATAACGCAGGCGGCGGCAAACTACCATCAGGCCGAAATCATCCGAAATTATATTTTGGCTTTGATCTATGAAATTGACGCATATCATAAGCAGTACACAGAAGGCGTTCAGTCTCCGCTAACCGGCTATACACTTTTTGCGAAGTTTAAACAATTACTCAACCGTAATTACATGCATGAGCGTAAACTGGAGTTCTATGCCAATCATTTGCATGTCATGCCCAAATCGCTTTCTGCGGCTGTAAAAAAACAGACCGGGAAATCTGCCGGGAAGTGGATTGACGAAACCATCGCACTCGAAGCCAAAGTACTCTTGCAGAATAAATCCTTAACAGTCTCCCAAATCAGCGGTATGCTTAATTTCTCGGATCAATCGGTATTCGGAAAATTTTTCAGGGCCAACTCCGGGCTTTCTCCGGTAGCTTACCGTAAAATGTTCCTTTAATCAATTGCTATTCATCAGGTGAAAAGCCTAATTATTTATCCGAATAAGCCATTTCGACGAACAATGAGGTAATATAGCCGAGTTATGCCGCTGTTTTAGACGGAAATTTGTCCTATCAAAGAAGATAGACAGGACATGGCCGGACAAGCAAATCATTCATCGCAAGATAGCAAGCAACTTTTATTAAAGGGTGCTGAAGAGCTATTTGCCAGGCATGGCTTCGACGGGACTTCCATACGGCTCATTGCAAAAGAACTGAACATTAATTCGGGTATGATCAGTTACTATTTTGGCTCGAAAGAAGCCCTTTATCTCGAAATATTCAAGAATAGACTGATCGAAATTACGGCCGAGATCAACGGGTTTGATCAGTTGGACCTTGATGCCGAACAAAAACTGAGAGGTTATTTACAGCTCTATATCAACAGGATCTCTTCCAACAAAAATTTTCACCGCCTGCTGTATAACCAATTGGCTACCCGTCGCCATCCGGCCGTGATTGCCATGGTAACCGAAGCCCGCGTTCAAATCTACCAGTTCTTGCTGAAGATCATTCAAAGTGGCATCGATACCAGGCATTTCAAAGCTATCGATGCCGAAATATTAGCCCTCAACATCCTGTCATTCATCCCCTCGGTCTTTACAGGTAACCTTTCTTCGTTGATGCATTTGAATGGGCCGGTCAGGGATGACCTTACCTCGCGGATGATCGATCACATACTCCTCATGGTCATTCCCGATAAACTACAATTAAAACTTTCCTGCAATGTGTAATTCTCGTTCCTGTTATCATAATACCTGCCTTGCTGTTGCTGCGTTAATGGTCTTGCTTTTATCAGGCCACACCAATCGTGCAATGGCACAGGTAACGGATCATCCGGGGTTTAACGTATCGCTATCTGAAGCCATTCAGTTTGCCAAAAGCCAAAATAAATCAGTTCAGGCGGTAAGGATCGAGGAAAGTGCATCTGGCGAAGACCGGAAGGACGCTTACCGGGCAGCGCTGCCAACCGTTAATGTGAGCGCGTCTTACCAGCGTTTTTCCGATCTGACCTTATTTACGGAAGGCCTGAGTCATTCCGCAACCGGTCCTCGAAAACCAACCCCAAATGCTGCTGCCCTGGGCGTCGATGCCTTATTCAATATTTACAGTGGCGGACGTCAGCGGGCTTTCCAAAAAGAACAGACCTCAAGGCTGGATCTGGCTAAAGTAAATGCCGAGGATCAATCAGGCAATATCGCCCTGCAGACTGCCGGTCAGTATCTCGATCTGGTTCGGCTGGCCGATCTTAAAAAATATATTCTGGATCAGTTAAAAAGGGCGCAAACCCGTTTGAAGAATATCAACACCCTTTATAAAAACCAAAAAGTTACCAAAAGCGATGTGTTGCGTGCGGAGGTGATGCTTTCTAACGTGGAACTTTCTTTAGCGCAAACCGAAAACGATATCAGTATTGCGAATCAAAGGCTGGATGTACTGATGAATGTGCCGGACAGCGTACGTCTGAATCCTACCGATTCCGCCGCCATGCCAAAGCCAGGGCCTGATTCCCTTCTCCAACTGATTGAACGGGCAGGCATATCTTCTTTCAGCATCCGTAATGCCGCGGAAAATGTGGAAATACAGCGTGCGCGGGTCAATGGCATCCAAAGCGCCAACATGCCATCTCTGGCTTTTTATACGGCGTACGGTTTAAACTACCCAAATTACCTGTTTTTCCCCTCCGTAAACCAAGCGTACGCAGTTGGTTTTGTAGGCCTGAAAGCGCAATACAGCATCTCCTCTCTATACCAAAATAAAAGCAAAGTAGCTGCCGGTAAATTGCGGGTGAAAGAATTAGAACTGCAACAGCAGGCCATCAGTGATAATATCGTTACTGATGTTAAATCTTACTACATCAAATACATAGAGGCGCTGAACCGTATTTCGGTTAATCAGCGCTCCGTGGAACAATCGCAGGTCAATTACCGCATCGTCACCACCAAATATTTCAACCAACTGGCTTTGCTCACAGATCTGCTGGATGCCGACAATCTGCTTCAGGAATCGAGGTTCAACCTGATCAAAGCCCAAACGGACGCACTCACCATTTACTATCACCTCTTATACACCAGCGGCAATTTGTAAAAACGCCTTTGACATGAAAAAAGAAAATCAAAAAATTCATCCCGGAAATATCGTGATCACGATCATTGCTATTATTGTTGTTCTTACCGGCATATTTTACTTTGTTCAGTACTGGGGTTTTAGCCAGCATTACGAGGAGACTAATGATGCCCAGGTGGATTCTTATATCAATCCTGTTTCTGCACGGGCAGGTGGCTACATTGAACAGGTTAAGTTCGAGGAGCATCAACTGGTTAAACGCGGAGATACCCTGGTTATTTTGGATAACAGGGAATACAAAGCGCAACTCGAAGCAGCGGAAGCAGCCATGGAAGATGCACAAGCCCAGCTTACCGTGCTGTCAGCAGGAATTCATTCATCCCAGTTAGGCACTGATGTCAATAAGGATCAGATTAAAGGCGCTCAGGCCAGGTATATCCAGCAGCAGCAGGATATCAGGCGTTATAAAAATCTCGTCAAAGAAGAAGCCGCCACGGGTTCCGATCTGGAACAGGTACAGGCACGTTACGATGTGGCAGCGAGTGACTACAGCGCCGCGCAAAACAGTTTAAAAACAAATCAGGCGCGCGTGGGGGAGTTAAAAACACATTTCGCCCTGCTGAAAGCGGATATCAAACGCAAACAAGCCGCTTTGGAACTTGCCAGGCTAAATTTGTCTTATACGGTCATCAGGGCACCTTACTCCGGGCGATTAGGCCGGAAAAATATACTGGAAGGACAGCAGATACAACCTGGCCAGCCTTTGGTCAGCATCATTAATGAAAATCAAAAGTGGATCACGGCAAACTTTAAAGAAACGCAGGTAGAGGGTATGTATGTCGGCCAGCCCGTCGAAATCAGGGTTGATGCTATCAGTGGAAAGGTATTTAAAGGCAGGATCGAAGCGATAGCCGGCTAGACCGGTTCCCGGTTTTCCCTTTTACCCGCGGATAATTCTACCGGCAACTTTGTCAAGATCATTCAACGGGTTCCCGTAAAAATTGTCTTTGATGCTAAGGACACCAATCAGTTCATACCCGGAATGAATGTGACCGTATCTGTTAAAAAGAAAGCGTCATGAGCAAGCCTGTCTATTTTAAGGATTGGATCAATGACTGGCAATGGGGCGTTCGAATCGCCTTGTTCCTCATCCTGCTCGTGTCGCTGATGCAGTTCGGTATGTTTTCACTAACCCAAAATTACATGGTCGCCTACCTCGGGGCACAGCCTGAAGATATTTCGTTTGCGCTGTTATTGTGCTATGCCGGTATTATCTCGATACTGCCTGTTCAGTTTAGATTTCTGAAATATTTTGAAATAAGAAGCTACCTGATCACCAATATTGTGCTGGCTGTATTGCTGAACTGCTTATGCCTGAACTGCCAGGACATTCATATCTTTTTCATTCTCCGGTTTTTACAAGGCATCTTAGTCGGCAATACTGCTGCCTGTGCGCTTATTCTCATATTCACCCGACTAGAAAGCGAACGTGCGCAAGCCATAGGTTCGGCAGTCTTTTATGGTACTATCCTGGCCAATACCGTATTGATAGGATTGGTAGCAGCAGTTGTGGTGGTTTCGGCAGATTGGAAAGTTACCTACTATTATCTAATCGGCTTTCAAATATTCACGCTCCTGATCTGTTTGCTGGCGCTACGGCGAAAATCGGGTCATAAACCCTATCCTTTGTACCAGATCGACTGGGCCGGATTTGCGATATTTTCGTGCGCTGCTGTAGCCTTTGTCTATACCATCGTCTACGGTTCAAAATACTATTGGTTAGCAGACCCGCGAATCTGCAGGAGTACGATACTGACGGTTTGTGGCGTAGTACTCTTTTTTTACAGGCAGTCGATCATCAAAAGACCATTGATCCATATCAAAGCCTTTACCTACCCCAATTTTTTGATCGGGTTATGCCTGCTGGCCATCTATTACGGCAGCAAAGACAGCATTAACCTGGTTTACAATTATGCCGGAGGAGTGCTCAAATGGAGCACCTTACAGGTCCTGACTTTAGGCTTGTGTAATGTAGCTGCGATAGTAGTCTCACTTGTCGTGTCAACCCAGCTCACCCTGGGCAAACGCCATTCCACCAAGGGCTTTTTAGTAACCGGTTTCCTGCTGATGGTTGGTTATAATCTCTGGATGTGTTTTGTGATGACACCTGATCTGTCTTTTGCAGACCTGCTCTTTCCTGTCATATTACAGGGAACAGCATCGGGATTTTTGTTTGTGCCCATCATCATTTTCACGGTTTCCTCATTACCTCCGGAAACTGGTACTACTGGTCTTGTAGTGGCAGCCTATGCCCGGTTCACGGCATCTTCTAACTCAGTTGCCGGATATTATAATCTCCAGTTATATTTCAATCAGCATTTTAAGGAAGGCTTTTTAGGGTACCTGACCGCAGATAATATAATTACTGCCGACAAGATCAGGGAATTTAAAGCCTTATATACCGCTAAAGGATTTTCAGCAGATCAGGCATCGGCCCTGGCTAATGCAGCGCTTGGTCAAAGTGTTACCCAGCAAACACAGCTACTCACTAACCGGGCGGTATTCCTGACCATTGCCATACTGCTTTTTAGCGTGGCCATGCTCATCCTGATGATACCGGCAATCAACAAGACTTTTTTACACTGGAACCGGCGCATGGTGGTGCCGACAGGAAACCTTTAGCGTATTTAAAAAATATTACAGCAATATCAATTAATCACATTATTCAAATTTAATTTAATCAATATGGAAATCACAGCAGCTGTTGTAAAAGCACAAGGCAGCGAATTTGAACTGGCAAAAGTAATTTTAGATCAACCCAAGTCCGATGAGGTATTGGTCAGGATCGTCGCAACCGGTATTTGCCATACCGATATGGTGGCGCGCGATTTTGTGATGGGCTCACCCAATTTTCCGGTGATCCTGGGTCATGAAGGATCAGGTGTAATCGAAAGCATTGGTGAAGATGTTCATCACCTGAACGTTGGCGACCATGTGGTACTGACCTATGGCTATTGCGGAGAGTGCGAGATCTGCCGCTCAGGTACGCCTGCTTATTGCTACGAGTTTTTTCCACGGAACTTCTCGGGAGCACGGGTAGACGGCACGCATAACCACCATTACCCTGATGGCAAGGTGATCAATGATAATTTCTTTTCACAATCCTCCTTTGCGACTTATGCTGTTGCCCATAAGAACAACGTAATTGCGGTACCTAAAGATGCCCCGTTGGAAATATTGGGCCCTCTGGGCTGCGGTATCCAGACAGGTGCAGGAGCTGTAATCAATTCGTTGAAAGTTAAAGTAGGCAGCACTATTGTCATTACCGGTACCGGCGCTGTCGGCTTAGCCGCATTAATGGCAGCAAAGGCTTCTTCAGCCACTGTAATCATTGCCGTTGACATCAACGAAGAGCGCCTGAACTTCTCTAAAGAACTGGGTGCAACGCATACCATCAACAGTTTGACCGAAGATGTGCAAAAACGCATCCGGGAGATCTTACCGAATGGCGTACAATATGGTATCGATACCACCGGCAGAAACGAAGTGATCAACAATGTATTGGCAAGCCTGGCACCGGTAGGTGAGATGGTTTGCATAGGCGTGGCCCGTAAACCATTAGAGCTTGAAACGAATATCTTTTTGACCAAAGGATATAAGATCAGGTGGATCAACCAGGGGGACAGCGTTCCGCAGGAATTCATTCCTAAACTGATCCACATGTATCAGTTAGGCCAGTTTCCTTTTGACAAACTGATCAAAAAATACGCGTTTCAGGATATTAATGAAGCTGTTGAAGATTCGGAAAAAGGGAAGACGATCAAATCAGTATTATTGATCGGCGAATACAAACAATAGGCTCATTAACCGTTACTTACATACCCGGTGTCACCGGGTATGTAAGTATAATTTAAAAATAGAAATCATGAGTAAAATAATAGGTATCCTCGCAGGGAGTCTGCGCAAAGAGTCTTTTTCAAAAAAATTAGCGAAGGCCGTGCTTGGTATGGCACCAGAAGGCTATGCGTTTAAAATCATTTCATTAGCCGACCTTCCGATCTATAATCAGGATTTCGATGACCACAATGACATTCCCCAGGCCATCACGGATTTCAGGAACGAGATGGAGACCGTTGACGGCGTTATTTTCATTACACCTGAATATAACAGGTCAGTGCCGGCCGTTTTGAAAAATGCTCTGGATGTAGGCTCAAGGCCGTATGGCAAAAGTGTATGGGATGCAAAGCCGGCAGCGGTATTCAGCAATTCACCTGGGAATCTTTCTGCTTTTGGCGCCAATCACCATTTAAGGCAAAGCCTGGTGTTTTTAAACGTTCCGACCATGCAACAGCCGGAAGTTTACCTTCCGAACGTTAGTGAGTTGTTTGATGAAAACGGGGTTTTGAAGGAAGGAAGTACGAAGGACTTTTTGCAGAAAGCAGTGAATGCTTATATCATTTGGTTCTCGAAAAATACTGAAAAGATTTAGTACCAGGTTATTTATAAATCAATCCCTGCGTAATTAACTCACGGTTATTGCAATGAAAGCAGCTCACTGCATAGCTTATTTAGTGAAGGAGTTGCTTTCTGATTCTGCTTAAGCTTTCCGGGGTAATTCCTAAGTACGAGGCAATGTAAATTAATGGTATACGGGCCGCGATTTGTGGAAAATCGCTGACCAAGAGCCGGTAACGTTCCTCTGCATTTTGGCTGACCGTGGAACTAAGGCGTTGCTGAAGGCTCACATACGCGCGCTGGAACAACTGTCGAAAATATCTTTCCAGCGCGGGTACTTGTACATAAAGGAGCTCAAGTTCATGGTGCGGCAAAAGTAATATCTCGCTATCTTCAATAGCTTCAATACTGACATTTCCATGCGCCTGCGTAATGAAGCTGGAAAGATCTCCTATCCAATGATCTTCAAGACCAAGCTGAATAATATGTTCCACTCCATCTTTATCGACCGTAAAGGACCGGAGTGCACCCTTTTCGATAAAATAAATGTACCGGCTTATATCGCCCTCGGTCAGTAAACTTCTTCGTTTTTTAACAAATCTTTTAGCCAATACTTTTTCGATCAGTTCAAAATCAGTATCCGTTATCCGGGCATATTTGTTAAAATTGTCGAAAAGGAGCGTAGAGAGCATAGTGATGAATTACACCGCAATTTATAGACTTTTGGCTGATATCCAATCAACCAGGTCAGCCAGCTCTTTTTCACCTACAGTGTGCACCATATCGTATTCTTTGTAGGTAATATTATCGGTCAGCGGCTGTAAGTAAGCAAGCGCATCATGAGCATAGGTTAATGGAAGAACAGGGTCCTGTTTCCCGTGGGCAATAAAGATCGGTAAGCTCTGCAATTCTTCTTTTGATTTGATCAATGGCTTCACCTCGGGTAATAACCTGCTGCTTAAGATAAATATACCTGCTAATTTCTTAGGAAAAGTAAGGCCTACACTATAGGACATGATACCGCCCTGGCTGAAACCTCCCAAAAATACTTTATGGGAATCGAGGTCATATTTATCAATTAACTGGCTGATGAAGGCATTGATCACCAACCGGCTTTTTTCAGCTTGTTCAGCGTTAACTACCCGCACTCCGTTACTGAAGCCTAATTCAAACCAGGTATATTTTCCGGGCGAGATCGTGTATGGCGCTCTGGCCGAAACAATAACAAAACCAGTTGGAAATTTAATGGCCAATCTGAAAAGGTCTTCTTCATTACTTCCAATACCATGCAACAGCAGAATCAAACCCGGCTTTCTTTCTGAAGTAACGGGTTGATGTACTTTATATACGAGCATCAGCTCTTCACCCTTGAGGGCATTTGTTTTATGTTCCATTATGTAATTTTCTAAATAAGTTATCCGGCCTGAAAGCAGCGCATACTTAAACTGCCGAACTGGTAGCCTTCATAAATGTGTTTAATCTCTTCGTTCCTGCTGATCAGGCCCAGCGCATACATCAGCGGCAGGTAATGGTCATTGGTCGGAATAGACAGGCGTGCAGCCGATCCAGCTTTTTCATAATTGATCAAAGATTCGAAATTGCGGTTCTCCAACTGATCCTTAACGAACTGGTCGAACTCTACATTCCAATCGTATGGTTTGGCATCGATATCCCGCCAGTCGATCATGCGTAGGTTATGCACGATGTTTCCGCTGCATAGGATCAATACGCCTTTACGGCGCAGTTCTTTCAGTTGTTCGCCTAATTGATAATGGAAGGCCGCCGGTCTGGAATAGTTCATGCTCATTTCAAAAACCGGCACATCGGCATCCGGCCAGATAAACTTCAATACGGTCCAGGCTCCATGGTCAAGACCCATGTCGTGGTCTTCTATGACATCGGTAACGGAAACCATTGATTTTAATTCACGTGCCAGTTCCGGATGGCCCTTTGGTTCATATTTCACTTCAAACAGTTCCCTGTCGAAACCGCCAAAGTCATAGATTGTACGCGGAAAGGGGTTTACGCTGACATAGGTGCCGATCGTTTCCCAGTGTGCTGAGATCACCAATACTGCGCTCGGCTTATCGATAGTTTTGCCCAGCTTGGTCAGCATTTGCGTAAAATCGTTATGCCACAAAGCATTCATGGGGTGGCCGTGTCCAATAAACAGCATCGGCATCGTTTTTTCCCTAAGCGGAAAATTTCCGGCGATGTTCGCCAGTTCCTGCAGTTTCATTTTTGATCCTTTCAGCAGGCATACCATTGAAGTATGCCTGCGTTTTTTATTGATTTATTTACCTAAACCGATTTGGTCCATAAAGGTCTTATTATCCCAGAATAAGTGTTCTTCGATCATCACACCATCTTTCCAGATACCAATAGTCGCCATTGGAAAATCGAATTTTTTACCGGTTGGCTGGATGAACTTGCCATTACCAATAGGCATCGGTTTGGTGAAAGTACCCTGAAACACACCGGTTACGGCTGTAAAATTACCTGATCCGAAACGGATAGGGTGCTGTTTGATTCGGGTATCAGGCGCATATATAAATAAGGCCTTCATGTCTTCAATATGTTTGGCCAGACCTACGGTAATGTGACCATCCGGCCAGTATACTTTAATGTCCTTACCATGGCTCTCATGAAAACGTGCCCATTGCTGGCCGCTAAATACCGTAAAATCTAAGGTGTCAAAAGTTTTCAGGTGTTTTTGTACCAACGCATCGGCTGCTGTCAGCTGTTTAAGCTGCTGCTGCATTTTAGCGATTTCTTGTTTGGTTTGTGCTTTTACAGATAAAGTGCCTGTACCAATCATGACCAAGAGTACGATGGTCAATTTTGTGAAGTTTTTCATTTTTTTAAGTGTTTATTAACACCACAAAGTTGCCGTTTGATGAATAATAAACACTTGACGTGGGGTAAGAAATAGACTTAACCTTTGTTAAGATGATCACACATTTACTTTAGATTTAATTTTTATGGAAAGCTATATACCATTCGCAATCCATTGCGGTAATACTACCGCTTGACATTTTTTTAATGAACTCCATTGGTTTCATGCCGGTATAACGTCAACATACGCTGCTGAATGCGGAAAAGCTTCCCTGTGATACACTTCTTTCACAGTATTTACTGCTTTTCTTATACCATTTACGGTTACGGAGGTTGTAGACCATTAATCAAGCTTCATTTTCTGTATGCGTACCGCATTTAAAATAGCAAGCAATGCCACCCCCACGTCCGCAATCACCGCTTCCCAAAGATTGGCTACCCCGCCTGCACCCAGTACCAGCACAATCACTTTGACGATCATGGCAATGGCGATATTCTGCCACACGACTCGGCTGGTGATCTTGCCTACCTGAATAGCAGTAGTAATTTTAGAAGGCTGATCGTTCTGGATGACAATATCAGCTGTTTCAATGGTCGCGTCACTACCTAAACCGCCCATTGCAATACCCGCATCAGCCAGGGCAACTACCGGCGCATCATTCACCCCATCGCCCACAAAGGCGATCCGGCTACCCGCATCTTTAAACCCTTGCACCTTCTGAACTTTCCCATCCGGCAGCAAATCACCAAAGGCTTTATCAATGCCCAAGGTTTTGGCAACCTTATCGACTACCGCCTGCTTGTCACCTGATAACATGACTGTTTGCAGCTTTAAGTTGTGCATCCGCTCAATGGCTTCTTTTGCATCTTCTTTGATTTCGTCAGCAATGGTAATATACCCTGCATACCGGTTATCTACCGCCAGTACCACCACTGTATCTACCAAACTATCAACCGCAGAAGGATAGGCCACATCGAACTTCTCCAGCAACTTGGCATTCCCTGCCAGTACGGTTTTCTCGTTAACCGTTCCTTTCAAGCCATGTCCCGAAATTTCCTCGACGTTTTCCGCTTTTAGGTCGCTCGCCCCGTTGCCTGCATATTCGACTACCGCTTTGGCAATCGGGTGGGTAGAGTTCGCTTCGATCGCGGCGGCGGTTCTTACTAGTTCATTTTTATCAAAGTTATCCGTCACTACTTCCTGCAATTTGAACACCCCTTTGGTAAGTGTCCCGGTTTTATCCATGATGACGGTATTGATCTTAGTCATCACGTCCAAAAAGTTAGAACCTTTAAACAGGATGCCGTTCCGTGAGGCAAGCCCGATACCGCCAAAGTAGCCCAGTGGAATGGATACCACCAGCGCACAAGGGCAGCTGATGACCAGGAACACCAAAGCCCGATAAAACCACTGGTGAAAGTTATAGGCGTCCACAAAGAAGTAAGGCGCAAAGCAAACCAGTACGGCCAGGGCAAAAACGATAGGCGTATAGATTTTCGCAAACCGGCTGATAAAAAGTTGTGTTTGTGATTTCCGCGCGGTGGCATCCTGCACCATTTCCAGTATCTGGCTCAGCTTACTGTCTTTAAACAGTGCTTTGACCTGCACCTCGCTCACTTTATCCAGGTTAATCATCCCGGCCAGCGCCTTTTCGCCTTTGCGTTTGGTATCGGGCTTGCTCTCACCGGTCAGGGCTGCGGTATTGAACGTGGCTGCATCCGAATACAGCTCACCATCCAGCGCAACCTTTTCACCCGCTTTCACTTGTATGATCTCGTCTACCTGAACGGTTTTCGGGTCTACGTCCGTAGCTTTTCCATCACGCATCACCGTTACCTTGTCCGGCCTGATATCCAACAATGCCTTGATGCTTTTCTTCGCGCGGTTAACGGCTGCATCCTGGAACCACTCGCCAATCGAATAAAATACCATCACGGCCACGCCCTCGCTATATGAACCGATGCTGAAAGCCCCGACGGTGGCCACGCTCATCAGGAAAAACTCATTAAAGAAATCAAAGTGCTTGGCCTTGCGCCAGGCCATGGCCAAGACGTTATACCCCGAAAGCCCGAAAGCAATCAAAAAGATAATCAGGTTGATGGGAAATGGAGGCTGAAACTTAAAACCGTATTCCAGCGTTAGCATCACCGCCAGTATCAAAAGCGCAGTGAGCAGCGGCCAGTGTCTCAGCCAGCTTTCCGCTTCCTCGGGTGCTGCGGTCAGATTCAGCGTTTCATCTTCCTCATCATGGTCATGGCCGCCTGCTGCATGCTGGTCGGCCTCGTGTGCCCGCTCATTATTCACGGCAGTAGGGCTTTCTTCGGAAGGCTTCCCGGTAAGCTTTTTATCTTCTGCCTGATGTTGGGTGTTTTCCATTATTTTGTTTTAAGTAGTTGTGGGTGTAATTTGTTTCGTATCCTGCAATCAGATGAGGCTGCGGATGTCATTATATAATACAAAAGCGACAATGCCCATCAGCAGGCAAAAGCCTGTGACCTGGATGAGTTGCAGCGTTTCGGGTTTAATCGGCTTACCTCGTACCCCTTCGATGGCTACCAAAAAAATCTGTCCGCCATCCAGAGAAGGTATGGGTAACACATTAATAAAGCCAATGCCGATCGACAGCAGGGCAATCAGGCTCCAAAACCGTTTCCATTCCAGATGCTCACCAAACATGGTGGCGATCTTGACCGGCCCGTTCAGCGCTTCTTGCATCTTGACCTCACCCGAAAGCATCTGTCCGAAACCTTTTACGTTATCAGATATGGAGTTTAAGGTACGCTCCGTACCGGTAGCAATAGAACTGCCAACCGTTACTGGTACCGGCCGGTAAGCTGGCTTTTTGCTGCGTAAACTAAAGCCGATATGACCATCCTTGTCCCAGTGTGCCCTGAGCCGCATGGCCTGACCATCATGAATAACGGTGACATATAATTCACGTGCTTTGTTTTCCTGCAGCTTGACCTGGAACTCTTCAAAGGAATGTATGGAATCCCCATTTAGGGTGAATATGCCGGTCTGCTTGAATTCCTTGGTACCATACAAATTCAGATTGCTTAAAACCGAATCGGCTTTATAGTCGGCATTGACCGAAAAGAAATCCGTCATGCCCTGATCAGCAATGGTCTGCATCACTTGTGGTGGTACGGCAATATGCAGGTGCACGCGTTCTTTTCCTTTCGACCGCACAACAGATAAAACTGTCTTACCCCTTATCAGGCGGCTGCTGGTAAGTTCTTCTTCGTCCACCATCGGTTCGTCGTCAACCGCGATGAGCTGATCGCCCGCCTCGAGGCCAGCGAGCTTACCCAGTTTGCCTGGGTCAATACGGTATTCCTGTCCCAATGAAGCAACATAACCTTTTCCATACCTGAGCGTCAGACCAGTAAACAGGATGATGGCCAGTAAGACGTTCATCAGAATGCCGCTCAGCATGACAATAATCCGTTGCCATACCGGTTTGTTATGGTATCTGCGGTGGGCAAAGGTACCCTCACTGGCTTCTTCATCCTCGTGGTTGGAGAGCATACCCGCCATTTTTACATACCCCCCCAGCGGCAGCCAGCCTATGCCGTATTCCGTTCCTTTATAATGGAACTTGAATAACCGCAAACCCCACGCATCAAAAAACAGGTAAAACTTCCTGACCCGTATACCGAATGCCTTCGCCGCCACAAAGTGCCCGAACTCGTGTACCAATACCAGCAGTGACATTCCGGCCACAAATTGTAATATCATGATGAGTAACCGCATATTATTTCTGACTTTGGCTTAAATTGGACTGATAGGCCGCTTTCACTTCATTCACCGCTATATTGAGCATCCCTGCAAACTCGCGAAAACTAAAAGATTGCGGTTTGAGCAGTAAGATCAAACGAGGCAGCCAGGCGCTTTTCGGCTGCGCCTTAAAATGCTGCTGAATGCTTTCCGCGGCCAGGCCGTAAACGACCTGTTCCAAATCGTCTGTATCATTCAAGCCGCCCATATGTCGGTAGAATCTGACAAACACATCCTGTACAAGTTCATCAGTATCCTCATGGTCTAAGCCCTGATGACGGATAAAAAAGTAGATGCGCTGCTGATATCGGGCCAGCAGCTGACTGAATGCCTGCTGGCGTGTTTCGGCTTTTAACAAGCCTTCGAGTATGATTTGATTATTGATGATTATCGTTTCCATGATCTTTTTTCTCCTTTGCAGGCACTGAGGCCCTGCACTTACCATTTTATTGGCTATTCGTCCTCGTCACCTGTGGCGTTTTCCGATGACAGAATGTAAAACGCTCCTTTGGTGACAATCTTCATATCTTTCGGCAAACCCTTGACCAATTTGATTTCGGTATACCCCAGATCGCTGACACCGGTTACGACCTCGGCTTTTTCAAATACATAAGCTTTGCCGGATGAATTATCTTCATCTTTTTCGCCTTTGGCTTTAGAAGCAGCTTGGTCAGCCACGCGAGTCAGGTAGTAGATATATTCTTTGCCACCTGATTTGACGATGGCTTCAGTAGGAACCGCTGTGGCCTCCTGCCTGCCCACATCAATTAACGCGGATACATACATGCCCTGAATGAGGTTGTTCTTCGTCGCCTGCTCAATCACAGCATGGGCAATAATGGCTTTGCTTTCATTTTCAAAAGATTGGTTCACCCCATAAATTTTACCGGTGATCTCGCGGTTATTCTGGTTGGTTAGGATAAAGCTTACCTGCTGGCCTGCTTTCACCTTGAACAGATCTTTTTCATAGACCACCAGATCACAATGCACCTTGGAGTTATCGATAATGTTCATCAGCGCCCTTGCCGGTTCTGCATAGGAGCCGGTCTGAATTACAATCTTGCCGATGGTGCCGCTGATCGGGGCATATACCGGAATCTGCGTGATAAACCTGCCATGCGCTGCACTTTCCGGGCTAACGCCTACCTGCCGCAGCTGGCGGCTCAGGGCAGATACTTTAGCCTGCTCGCTGCGTAATGCCGTTTGCGACTGCTCATAGATTTTGCCCGTACCGGCATTGGCCTCGTTCAGTTCCCGCTGGCGTTCGTATTCTTTGGTGGCATAGGCCAGATTGGATAAAGCCGACATATAATCCTGCTGCAACTGAATGAGCTGGTTATTTTCAATGGTGGCTAGTTTTTGCCCTTTAGCCACGTGCTGACCCTCCAGTACGAATACCTGATTAACTACGCCGCCCATGAGCAGGGTTACTTCGGCCTTATTCTGTGGTGGTACTTCGAGCTGGCCGCTGGCCTTGACCACCGATTTCAGGTTTTTTTGTTCAACGCTGCCCATACGAATACCTACCGCGTCTAGCTGGTTTTGACTCAGCGTAACCCCTTCATTCGGGGCTTTCGGCTTTTCCGTTTGGGCTTCTTCTTTTTCCCCAGTTTTGGGGTGCGGCGAGCAGGATGCCAGTAGTACCGATGCGGCCCATAAGCAGGCAAAAGCTGTTTTATATAAATTTAAATGGAATCGTTTCATTTTTGGTTTCCTGGTGCGGTTAAGTAATGAAGTTGAATAACGGTTTGGTTGTAGTCGCGCAGGGCAGCCAGGTAACTCAGGCGAATATTCATTGCTTGGGTCATGTTCTGAATGAACTCCACATAACCGATCTCGCCTTTGCTGTAGGCAAACTGGGCAATCCGGGTCTGTTCATCTGCTTGCTTTAATCCGGCTTCCCCATAGTAGCGGAGCGCCTCATCATATTTGGCTAATTCCTGCAAGCCCTGGTTATATTGCTTACTGAGTAATCGGGCTGCATTCTGCTGCTCTGCCTGAGCGATCTGCTGGCCGACTTGCGCTGCTTTCACCCTGCTTTTCTGCGCCCCAAAGAACAGGGGAACGGCCAGACCAACTTCAATACCGCCAATTCGGGTGCCCGGATAATAATTTCGGTTAATGTTAGCCGGGTTGAATGCTGCGACCAAGAGCTGCTGCCGGTAACCCAAAGTAAGGTCAGGCAGATACCTGTTTTTCTCGGCTTTCAGTTGTGCACCGGCCAGGGCACTTCGCTGCTCATAATAAGCCACCTGCGGATGCCTGCTGATCGCTGCACTGTCCTCTACCGAAAAGGTTAATTTCTCCAAAGGAGCTTCGAATATAGAAGGCAGATAATCTACGCTTAAAAGCTGCTGTAATTCCTGCCTGGCGATCAGTACATCGGCTTCGGCCTGCTTTTTCGTTACCCCGATTTCCCGGTAGGCATTTACGGCGGACAGTTGTTCAAGGTAAGAAGTCTCCCCGGTTTTGTAGCGCAAGGCAGCCCGCTCGGAAAAGCGCTTATATAAGCTGTCCTGGCTGCTGAGCTGCCGGAGCTTGTTTTGGGCATACAGCAGCTGGTAATAAGCGGCTTTCACCTCTTTGACCAGTTCGTTTTCGGTAATGGCTCTTGCGCTTTCGCTCAATGCGGTTTGTGCTTTGAGCACTTTACCTTGCGCACGATAGACGGTTGGAAAAGCAAAGCTTTGGGTAATGCCCAGACTATTGTCGATGTTACCGCCCGATGTCGGATCCTGTGTCAGCGTGATATCGGTTTTGGCAGGGTCAAAGGCCGTTCCCTGCAAGGCTTTGTTCTGGCTCACTTCGAGCGCTGACTTTCTCAGATTCGGATTATTACGGATAGCCGTTTGGATGCTTTCCGCTATAGTAAGCGGCCCGGTATCCTGTGCCTTTAAGGTCTGGCTAGCAAATATACCGCAAGTCAGCAGCAATAAGATGGTTACTACTTTGGGTGATAATGGCATCGCCTTATCGGGTTTAGGGGGATGATTTTTAGTGAATAGAATATAGAGTACTGGGAGTACGAGTAAGGTCAGCAGCGTAGCAGAGATGAGCCCGCCAATGACTACCGTTGCCAGCGGCCTTTGCACTTCGGCACCCGCGGTGGTGGATATCGCCATGGGTAAAAAGCCCAGTGAGGCGACCGATGCGGTCATCATGACCGGCCTTAAGCGGACGTGCGTTCCTTTTTTGACACGCTCCACGATATCCCAGATGCCTTCGGCCTGAAGCTGGTTAAAGTACCCGATCAGTACGATGCCATTGAGTACGGCAACGCCAAAGAGCGCAATGAAGCCTACACCTGCACTGATACTGAACGGCATGCCTCGCAGATACAAAGCCGCTACACCGCCTATGGCAGATAAAGGCACTGCGGAGAAAATCAGCAGCGTCTCTCTTACGGAACGAAAAGTAAAAAACAGCAGTACCAAAATCAGCAGCAGGGCAACCGGTACGGCAACCTCCAAACGGCCTTTGGCTTCCTGCAGGTTCTGGAACTGGCCGCCATAGGTGGTATAATATCCGGCAGGCATTTTAAGCCTTTGGTTTAACAGTTGTTGAATATCCTTCACGGTACTTTCTACGTCACGGCCTCTCACGTTAAAGCCAACGTAAATCCTACGCTTGCCGTCCTCCCGGCTGATCTGTGATGGTGCGTCCTCAATTTTGATGGAAGCCACCTGGCTCAGCGGCACCTTACTGCCGCTCGGCAATGGGATATACAGGTTTTCAATGTTCACGATGTCGGAACGGAGTTCCCGGCTTAAGCGCAGAACGATTTCAAACCGCTTTTCGCCCTCGAACACCACGCCAGCCACTCTGCCGGCAAAGGCGGTGCTTAAAGCGGTATTCACATCTTCAATGTTCAGCCCGTACTGGGCAATTTTATGACGGTCGTAGGTAACGGCCACCTGCGGCAGGCCGCTGACCTTTTCTACGATAGGTTCGCTTACACCCTTCACACCGGCAATCAGTTTGGCTGTCTTTTCTGCCTGCGCGGAAAGCACGTCCAGGTCGTCGCCAAAAATCTTGATGGCAACATCCTGACGAATACCGGTCATTAGCTCGTTGAAGCGCATCTGCATGGGCTGGGTAACCTCCACGTTAATCCCGGGAATATTTTTTAGCGTCTGCTCAATCTTTTCCATCATTTCCGCGCGGTCACTGGCCGACGTCCACTCGTCTTTCGGCTTCATGGAAAGCATCATATCGCCCCGCTCAAAGGGCATGGGGTCGGTCGGTACTTCCGCGCTGCCGATGCGGGTTACGGCCTGTTTGATCTCCGGGAACTTCTGCTTTAAAAGCTTTTCTGCTTTGCCGAAGGTTTCCACCACCTGGCTGAGCGAAGTGCCCTGCATCATGGCGATCTCGACCGTCAGATCGCCTTCTTCCAGCGTAGGGATAAACTCACCGCCCATTTTAGAAAATGCCCAGATGGCAATGGCTAATAATACGGCAGAAAGAAAAACGGTCAGCTTCTTGAATTTCAGAACGGCGTTCAAAACAGGCGTGTACATGCGGTGTAAACCGTCTATGATACGGTCGGATATATTGCGCTTATGGTGTGTTTTCTTGCTCAGGAACAAGGCGCTCGCCATCGGCACATAAGTCAGCGAAAGGATAAAAGCACCCAGGATAGCAAAAGCTACCGTTTCTGCCATTGGCCGGAACATCTTGCCCTCAATGCCCACCAGGGCAAACAGCGGCAGGTAGACGATCAGGATGATGATTTCGCCAAAAGCCGCGCTGTGCCGGATTTGGGATGCGGCATTATAGACTTCTTTATCCATTTCCGCCTGGTTCAAGACTTCCTTATCCGCAAAGCGGTTTGATTCGGTAATGCGGTGAATCATCGCTTCGACGATGATCACGGCACCGTCGACAATCAAGCCAAAGTCAATCGCGCCCAGGCTCATCAGGTTGCCGGATACGCCAAACAGGTACATGAGCGTTACGGCAAAGAGCATCGCCAGCGGGATAACGGAAGCCACAACCAAACCAGCTCGCCAGTTGCCCAGCAGCAAAACCAGTACAAACACGACAATCAGGCCGCCCTCAATCAGGTTGCGTTCGACGGTGCCGATAGCTCTGCCCACCAGTTCGGTACGGTCAATAAACGGTTCAATGACGACACCTTCCGGCAAAGATTTTTGCACCTGTGCCATGCGCTCTTTTACGCGCTTGATGACCTCGTTGAAGTTTTCACCTTTGAGCATCAGGGCAACGCCCGCCACGACTTCGCCCTGGCCGTTACGGGTAACGGCACCATAACGATTCGCACTACCATACTGAACTTTGGCAATATCCCCGATCACAACGGGTGCATCCTCCCGGTTCTTAACCACAATATGTTCCAGATCGTCCAGCGTTTGAACCTGCCCCAATCCCCTGATAAAATAAGCATTGCTGCGCTGCTCGATATAAGAGCCGCCCGTATTCTGGTTGTTCTTTTCCAGGGCGGTATAGATGTCGCTGATCGTAATGTTCAGGCTGTTCAGCCTTTCGTTGTCGATCGCAATCTCGTATTGCTTGACGTAGCCGCCCCAGCCACTGATCTCGGCAATGCCTGGCGTTCCGGCCAGCTGCCTGCGGACAATCCAGTCCTGCATGGTGCGCAGGTCGGTAGCACTGTACTTATGCGCATAACCTGGCTTGGTATGAATGACATACTGATAAATCTCACCCAAACCGGTCGTGATGGGTGCCAACGTGGGTTCCCCGGTATCTTTAGGTATCTGCGCCTCGGCTTCTTTCAGCCCTTCGCTGATCTGCTGACGCGCCCAGTAAATATCGGCATCATCTTCAAAAACAACGGTGATGACCGAAAGCCCGGAACGGGAAATGGACCGCTTTTCAATAACTTTCGGCACGTTGGCAATGGCCAGCTCGATAGGCGCGGTAATATACTGCTCCACTTCCTGGGCACCCAAGGTAGGTGCCTGGGTAATGATCTGCACCTGGTTATTGGTGATATCGGGCTGGGCATCGATGGGTAGCCGCGCAAGGGAATAAATACCTCCGGCTACCAGTAGGCATATAAATGCGCCTACCAACAGCTTATTGCTGATGGAGAACGCAATGATCTTATCAAACATGAAATAGTAAGATGAATACAGAATACTTCATTGCAGAAAAGACATAACTACCTTAAGCAATGATTGAATTAAAAAGTAAGTGTATTAACCGAGCCGGGGCGGTTGCCAGATGGATATGCTCTGTTCCCTTAAAGCCGGCACAAGGGCCTCGCCATAGATTCGGGATACAGGCTTAATGAATATAGTCGTTGTGGAAAGCAGCGGGGTGAGGGTTCTCACTGTGGAGCAGCAGGCACATGTGCAAAAGGGCGTACAGGTTTCCTGTCCTGCCTTTTCATTTGCGGTGTGGCTATTTTGAATAGAAGTATAAGACCTTGCCACATCCGCAAAATCATCCTTGTCCCTGCATGGCAGCACCGCCAGTAGGGTCATATAGACGCTGAATATGAACACTAAATACTTCATTCAGTAGCAAAAGTATGGTTTTAACGAGTGAATGCAATAAATGTTATAGATTATGACCAAAAGCTTGCAGTCATCACGTTATAGTTCCAAGCCAAAAGTAGAATTGCCCCATTTTACATCTAGCACTTTATTGGACTGATTTGAGTGACGGAATAATTGCTCAAATTACGGTAACTACTACATAATTAAAATATATAGAAAGATACCGATCTGCCTTGATAGAATGATGTGCTTTACATCTTCCATTAATTGGTTTCGAGTCTTGATGGGGCTTTTAAAAGCTGTAAGACGCTTGAGCCGGCAAGGTCAGTTACAGCCAGGCATGATAAATGTCGTCGTACGGTCCAGCTTAAACCGGCACTTTTATTCTTCCGTCGACTTTAAAGACGGTCGATCATATCCTGATCCTCATCCTTGAATTTTACGTGCTTGGCCAGATTCTTGACCATCTTTCTTGCGAAGACCGCACCCTCTCCATTACTCGTCATCACATCATCGTCCCCCAGATCAACGTCTTTACCATAGATGGCCTGTTTTAATTCCCGTCGTTGGTTCAATTCATCCATTTTATCCCGCACCCGTTCTATCATCTTAAAATCCGGCTTACCGTTCTGCAGCAGGTCGGCGAAATTCCTATAAGGGGCCAGGTTGACCTTTACTGCCTGCTGCATGACCTCGCCCCACTGCAGCATTTCGGTTACGGAATAAGCCTTGTTGTTCCGCGATTGCAGCTCCATGACCATGGCCAGGAACATTTCCGGTGTCCCGTTGAAGCCGGGTTTGAACTTAAAAAGTTTGAGCACAAGTCGAAGTAATCCCATGACTTTGAATGAAGTAAAACCTTCCTGTAAATATAGCATTTGCAGCGTGGTTATTCATGCTCCATGGCATCTCCTCCGGTCCGGCTTTCCGCTTTATCTTCTGCCGAAGGATGCCGCTGCAATCCGTGATGCGGAAAAGTGGATGGCCGTTGTTTTTGAAGACTGAATTTAATGGATATCTGTTGCCTGCCATGTCCAGCCTTTTGAACCTGCTGATCGCCCATGGCTCCAATGGCATTTTTTTAATCCTATGAATATTTTTAGGCGAAACGGGTAAAAAGGGCAGCCAATATCCTGCCGGAGCTGCTGTTGGGTTTGCAAAAGATGTCCGGCATAAACGGCTGCCTCCCCAAAGGGTCCCCTCCAATTATTCCATTTCCTTTTGCCTGCTTTCCGGCACTTCTTATTGCTTTCTTTTTTCCCTTTTTCTTTTAAAAATAATCAATTGAGGCATCGGGGCGAGAGAAGAGCAACCAACAAATTATTCATTAAAAAATCAAAAGCATGTTATTCACAGGAAGATTGACCGGAAAAGCAGAAGTTAAAACGGTTAAAGACAAATCTCTTATCAATTTCACCGTAGCCATTAACGAGAAATGGAAGAACAAAGCGGGCGAAAAAAAGGAAAAAACCGTATTCGTGGATTGCACCTACTGGCGCAATACAGGCCTTGCCGAATACCTCAGCAAAGGTGCAGTAGTCGAGATTTTAGGATGGGTAGAAGCGCAGGCCTACCAAAGCCCAACCAAGGGTTTGCAGTCAAGGCTGATTTGTACCTGCGACACCATTAAGCTGTTTAGCCCGATGGCTAAAAGCGCAGAGCCTGCCAACAGTAAGGAAATGCAGGCAGTAACCGCAGGAACAAGTACAAATGCAGACGATGACGATCTGCCATTTTAAACTAATCCATTCATTTTTTAACGAAAGCAAAGCTTAAAATCATGGCACACCATTTAAATTTCAACGAAGCCCGTCAGGAATACAGCTTTTTCAGCGTCAAAGAACGGGCATGGCACGGCTTGGGCAAAATCGTAGAACACTACCCTACCAGCGCAGAGGCGATCAAATTCGCCGGACTGGACTACACCGTAGAAAAGCGCCCTTTATTTACCATCGACAGCAACACGCATTGCTGGAACAACGAAGAAGCCGTTCCAGATATAGCCGTTCCGAATTATTTTGCGACCATCCGCAGCGATACCGAGCAGGTTTTAGGGGTAGTCGGTAAAGATTATGAAGTTGTACAGAATGTAAACGCATTCGAGTTTTTCGATGCGATTGTCGGCGGTGGCGATGGTGTCCTGTATGAAACCGCAGGCGCATTAGGTAAAGGCGAACGCATATTCATTACCGCTAAACTGCCTGGCTATATCCGTGTCGGCAAAGACGATTTCATCGAAAAGTACCTGTTCCTGACCACCTCTCACGATGGTTTCGGCAGCATTACCGCAGCCTTTACCCCGGTAAGAATTGTCTGTAACAATACGCTTAACGCGGCCATGCGTAACCACACAAATGCCGTTAAAATCCGCCATACCGCATCGGCTGGCGACCGGCTGAAGCAGGCGCATACCCTGATGGGTATCAGTAACACAATGGCTGATGAAATGCAGGACATCTTTAACCATTGGTCTACCATCCGCATTACGGATAAGGAGGTGAAGAAATTGATACAGGTGGCGATGGTGCCCAATAAAGAGGTGCTCAATAACCTGATGGCCGGAAAAACCGATGAATTGTCAACGACCTACACCAATATGGTTGACAAGGTTTATGAGTATGCCATGAGCAGTCCCACGCAGCAAATGGAAACGACTGCGGGAACCTTATTCGGGGCTTATAATTCGGTCACCGGATATTTCCAGAATGTACGGAACTACAAGGACGGTGAAGCCAAATTCAAATCAATTACGGAGGGAACAGCCAAACAAAGAGCGCAAACCGCCTTTGACCTTTGCCTGAATTTCTCCAAACAGGTAAACGATAATTTCCTGCAATTTAATTAAACCTACCAAAGGGGGAGTAATCCCCCTTTCTTAAAAAAGCAACATGACACGTTCAAATCTTCATATCACTTTAAGCAACGGCGAGCCTATTCGATGTGTTGCCGACAGCAGCAGCGCACCCGAACAGGGCTACATTGTGGAGCAGCTTTTATTACCGTTACTATCCCTTAAAAATGCGGAAAAGGAACTAACGCTCCTTCAGGAACATTGCACCATGCAGGAACAGCGGAGCAACGCCACCTATCGTTATGAAATTAATTTACCCGCACAAAACATTACCCTTTACGAGGAAAATTATATTTCCGCTAAGGGCGCATTCAAAAGGGGCTTAGACCTGACCGGGCGCTACCTGTCTTATCTCAAGAAGATAGAAAGCGAAGCCGAAAGAAATACCAAACGGAAATTTAAGCACCTGACCAATCAAGAACTTATTGCACGGGCAAACAGCCTGCCTTACTTCAAACAGGAAGAAGAAAGTACGGAACTTACCCGCAGGAGCCTGCTATCCAATGGTGCATTCCTCTACCACAGGAAAGGCAATACCCTCCTAATCCTAAAAGACGAACAGTAATTATCCACCTTAAGAACCTTCAAAATGACAACGAACTTTTTTCAAAACATAGCCAGCCTGAACCTGAAAGGGGTTTGGAAACTGGCCATTACCACCGACGACAAAGGCCATTTTATCGTATCTCAATTATTTCATACCACCTGCGGAGATAAGGCCGTCAACCTTATTGTACCCCTGACCCTTTCCGGTACTGCCAAAGATTTGGACGAGGGCTTTTTTGACAAGGTAACTGAACCGACCCTCAAAAGCGCAGGCTTACAGGTCAATATGGAAGCCCATTTAAAAAGCGTTGAACAGGCTAAAGCCGCCTCCAAACTGGAGCAGGATAAAAAGAACCGGGAAAAGGCGCAAGCAACTGCAACCGCTGCCAAAAATATGGATGATGTGGAATTGCCTGAACCCAAAATCAGCAAAGAGGAAAAGAAGAAAATCTATGAGGAAGCGATGGAGCGGGTTACGGAACTGATTAAAAAGTTGAAATTTTCTGAGGCCCTGACCAAACTGCCAAGTATCGAGGAACACCCCAACAAGGAAAATGAACTGAAAAAGAAACGGCAATTTCTGGAACAGCAGGCCAACCTCTACGAAAAAGCACTATTAAACTTTAAAGCTTAATCCTTACCACTATGATACAGACAAAATTATTACCCCGGGTTTTTATCCATACGGAGAACGGGCAAAAAATACGCCTCACCGACCCGAACGAGGACTTCAGCCCCGAAGCGGTTTGCAATCATTACGCCAACCTCTATGCCATCCTGACCACCGCCAAAATTGTCGGGCCCGAGTTCAAAGACGATTTCAGGGAATACGAATTTGTATCGACCATCGGCACGAAAGGTTAACCATGAAAAAGCAAAACGAAGACAGACTCATACAGAAACGAAACCCACCGCAATGGAAACTACATCAGCAAATCGCACACTTTACCAAAGACCTCGACAGGCTGCCCGATGCGCAGGAAGTCCGGCAAAATCCGCCACGCTCCGCGCCCCGGCACCTGCTGCCGATGGTTTTTTAAGGCATAGCTTTACACCGATGTACGCTCCTGCGCCTGAGTTGCCCAGTCGTTCGGCCACAGAACGGGATTTTTTTAAATCCCGTTCTTACCTCGGGAACCATTACGGGTTGGAACTGACTGATTTCCGTTCCTTGCCGTATCCCTATAATGTGCTGATGGCTGAAAGGGAATTGCATTGCAAACTGCGGGTGAAAGACAAGTACCGCCACCTGACCATTACAGCGCAGGAGAACGGTGAAGTATGCCTGACCATCGCAGAAACATTCGACGAGGATTTTTGCCTGTACTATATTCCTGTCATGCCCATTTACCAGTTATGGCAAAATGAAGCGCATGTACCCTGCGCCGAACTGCTGACCGCCGTTTGCGCTTACCTCTATGCCGGGGCGGGTATCAGCTATTACCGGGACGAAGACACGTATATGTATTCCAATTACGAGGTCATGGAAGATTGGATAAACGATGATTGGAACGATGGCGAGGAAGATGAATACGCCCTTGAAAAGGCAGACCTTGAAAATGCGAAGCTACAGGGTGATTTTATGCAAGCTAAAATGATGGAGCCCCGTTTTCGCCAAAGTTTGGACTGCCTGATAACCCATTTCAACGCTGTAAGTGAATTTGAAAAGGATTGCCTTGCCGTTGCGCACACTTGTCTGCAATTAGGAAAGGATTTCCCTGACGCTAACCTGTTTCAGCATGCCAGTTTGCAGGATTACGAGGTGGAGGATTATCAAGACAATTACGTAGGCATGCAGGAATATATCTCCTTTATCGGTAGCGTGAACGACCACTTGAGTGAACGTTTGAAAAGTATGGTCAACGATGATTTTAATGAGCGCGCCCGTTATCAGGAACCCGAAACAATTACCTGTTTTAACAGAGTCCAGTCCGCCTATACCGATGAATTAGCCTATGAGCAGCGGGCGTTCGGACTGATAGACGATTTATGTACCCTTTTATACCGTAAGCCATGAAAGAATTAACCGGCACGTTTGGCAATCTATACGAACCTGTAAAAGCTTTAATTATCCTGCGCAAGACAGAAGAACAACACCCATCCGATTACTACATCGAAAGTTACGACATGGACGACAAAGGCTGCCCCATCAACGGGCATCCCTTATCCGTCAGGGAAAGCAACAGCTTAGCGAAAGCCTTGCAGTCGGGTGAAAAGAAAGCACAGGGATTTTTAACCCCTAAAGGCTTAATGCCGGCCAACGTTTTGCACCTCAACAGCGGTGCGGAGGGTTACGTGGTATGGTATACGCCGCCGCAACCCGTTAAATTATTGTTTACCGAAAATTTAGGCATTCCCCCGGGAATGGCCCATATCCCCGCATTGGTTTGGAAAGCCGGGAAAGGCTGCTTGCAGGTATTCGCAGTAACCGTATCAAAATTCAAGGAAACCACACCGCTGTATTATGCGCCTTTTTTCAACCTGTATAAGGACGGCAGGGTATGCATGGGTAACGTGCGCATCCGCATCCCGGACGATTGTGGTCTTGAACAATTTATGAAACTGTGGCAGGCGTACTTTTTTAACAGCTATTTCAGCCACCTGATCGGAGGCCATGAACCTGTTAAAGGCAATATCGTGCAGTTATGGCAACAACTGACGGCCACCGCAGAACCGTTCCCGACCGAAGTACTGAATCCGACCCCATACCAACTCAAAAACTTAATCCGATGAATACTTTAACCGCCGTACATTTCACCGATAGTTATTTAGTCAGCCCTACCAATCCGATTACTGTTAATCTCATCGGCGCAGGGGGAACGGGAAGTCAAATGCTGACGAGTCTTGCCCGGATGAACCAGGCCATGCTTGCATTGGATTATCCCGGCCTGATGGTTACCGTTTATGACGATGATACCGTCAGCCCTGCCAACCTCGGCAGGCAACTTTTTGCGGAGGCAGAAATAGGCTTACCTAAAAGTGTCGCCCTTGTTAACCGCATCAACCGTTTTTTCGGAACGAACTGGAAAGCGGTCGCCAAACGGTACGATACTGAAATCCTTCGCTACCTGCCCGACTACGGCAAGGCCAACCTGTATATTACCTGTGTGGATCATGCCGCCGCGCGATTTGAGATTGCTGAAATGTTAGGGCAATACCGGTCAGGTTATCGCTATGACCGTAACAGGCCGCTTTACTGGATGGATTTTGGCAACAGTAAGGATACGGGGCAGGTGGTACTATCCACTATCGGAGAACTGAAACAACCCGCCTCCGAAAAGTTCGCTCCGGTGGGTAACCTGCCTTTTGTGACGGAGACTTTTAAAGAATTACTGGCAACCGCGGACGCCACCGACGATACCCCAAGCTGTTCTTTAGCGGAAGCCCTGACCAAACAGGACTTGTTTATCAATTCCACCTTAGCCAATATGGGCGCTTCGCTCTTGTGGCAATTGTTCCGGGAAGGGATTTTAATGAACCGGGGGTTCTTTCTGAACCTGCACGATTTCAGGACACAGCCTATCAAATTAACTTAACGAAATCGCTATGGAAATTACAGATTTGAAAGGTCAGCGCATTAACGTGCCGGATTTGGAATTGGCGATTTTACAGGCCGACGATTACCGGCATTACCGTCATGCCGATCCGGCTTATGCCGCTTCCGATCAAAAATTACAGGCCTATTGGGAAGACATGTACCAAAAGCTGCTGGCGCTGCGGGCGTGAAAAAAAGTGCGCCACCCTGCCACTTGCTGCTTTCATCCGCAACAGGCAGGGCGGCGGATGGTGCACCTGACTTCCCCAAAATCAATTCTCAGCGATGCCTCTCCCTGACTTCCGGGAATACAGGCGCTATTGCTATTGAGTGCAGGATGAATTTCCCATCGAGCAGACAGGGTTTACCGCTACCGGCATAGAGCCATTTCGTTTGATAAATTGCTAAATAGATTAGTATATTTGAGGATGGAAGATCCGAAAGTATTTGATGTGGAGCTGAATGGACAGTCCGTCCGGGTGAGCGAGCATACCATCAAGTTTGCTCGTGTTTTTCATTTGGTCTATCCCGGCAGTCCTCCTCCTTTAAATATTACGATAGCAGAAAATACGGACGGGGTGAAATTCTGGACGTCCATACCCGAAGGGCGGCAGGAAGAAGCGGAACTTGCAGGCAAGGTAATTGCTGCGTATATTCGTGAATACAGGAGAAATCAGTTATGTGCTACTACAACGGACAAAAAGTTACCCGCGCCGAATCTATTCGGTTGAAAGGCATTGAAAAAGCGATCCGGAATTACAAGTTCCTGAATGTTGGGGTACATAACGGGTTCAATTATGCACCCTGCGCCATCCTGATCCCTTCTGCAAACGGTAAAGACTTCGACATCGTACAGGCGGAATGGGGCTATGTACCGGGCTTTGTGAAAACCCGGACAGAAGCCAATATCTTCCGGGCGAAATACACGACGCTGAACTTTAAATCGGAAAACCTATTTGTGAAAGAAAATGGCGAGCGCTCCATGTGGGCAGACGCCGCCAAGAACCGCCGATGCCTGGTTTTATCGACGGGTATCGTCGAATCCCGCCATGTGCCGAAAATCGGCAAAAAGGGCCAGGAACTGAAGGAAACCATCAAGTATCCGTATCAGGTAAGCTTAAAGGGCCAGGAGTATTTCTTTCTGCCGGGGCTGTACAACGAGTGGCTGGATCCGGAAATCAGCCAGTTCGTAAACACCGTCGCTTTTGCGATCACCGAGGCTAATGCGGTCATGTCGCAGATCCACAATTCCAAGAAAAGAATGCCGTCCATATTGACAGAAGAACTGGCATGGGAGTGGCTGATGGAAAAGCCAGGTGAAGAGCGTCTCTCCCAAATTGCCCGTACCCAGATCCCATCCAGATTGCTGGATTTTTGTACGGTCGACCGGAATTATCGCAGGACGCTGGAAGCTACACCATTGGAATACCCGGAACTTGCACGTATCGATACGAGTTTTGTGGACACGGAAGAATTGCAGTTCAATCATTGGCCGGCAGCATCCGAAGCAGCCGCACAGGAGACAGAAGAATTGGTAACGGTTGAAGATGCTGAAAGAACAGCTTATAACCGTGAAATAGGTCGCCAGGGTGATCTGTTCAGCTAATCACTGATTGCTGAATGTAGTAAGTAGCCAGGTCAATAGATGAAAATTTATTGTATCCGGCCTGCCGCAACAAAGTCACCAGTTGACCGCGATGATACGTGGAATGGTTAATACTATGCGCAAAGGTGTGATCGTACTGCATCCTGCCTGTTCTGCCGTTTGGGTAAGTGAAACTGACTAATTCCGTAAGCCTGTCCTCAGGATGGCTTTTAACAAATTCTGCCAGGCTGCCAGATGCTTCTTTCCAAATCAATAATAACTCCTCATTGGTCCCCGTAAATTCCGCGGAAAGGTATACAGGATCATTTGCCTTCATCCAAAAGTCCACCCAAATCTTTTCGGCACTGGCGATGTGCAGGGCGGTTTGTCTAAGGCTGGGAAAGCTGCTGACATTAGCCCGTTTCCATTGTTCCTCGTCAACCCGGCTTAGCCAGTCAATGACCTTCTGATCTGCCCAGCAATTGTAAGCTGCCAGGTCAGTAAAATATTGCTTCAACATAACTGGTTTTATTACGCCCGCGCTAAAGTGGCAAGAAGTTCAGGCAGTGTGGTGATTCCCCAGTGCTCCATATATTTGCCGTCTTTAACCAGTACAATATCGATCACATCGATGCTGATTGCTTTGCCGGTCGCCGGGACACCTAACAATGCTCCTGTTTGCGTGCCGCTGATACTTTTACGGGTAGTGACCAGGTCACCTTCTGCGACCTGCTGGTGAATCGTTACTTTCACATCGGGCATGGCCGGGCGTAAGATCTCATTGAAGAAGTAGATCATTCCCTGTGGCCCGTTGTCCATACCGGCCGGAGCCGACCGGTTCACAAAACTTTCATCCATGAGTGCGTTAAAGCTGTCCACATTTCCCTGTTCGATCACTTCCTGGTTAAAGCGACACACTACCGCTTTGTTGTCTTCGATCATTGTTTCCATTATATAGCTGTTTTGATGATACAAAGGTACCGGCTAACAGGGGGTGCCTAATAGGGCCGGACGTTCAGGTATTACGGCGCAACGTTCAATTGTTGCTCCTGATAATCGCTCGGCGTATGACCGAAATGGTTACGGAAAGCCTCGGAAAAGCTGGAATGATTTTGATAGCCCACTTTCAGGTACACGCCGGACGGGCTTTCTTCCGCAGATCTTAGCAGTTCGGCAGCCCTTTCCAGTTTCCGGATGAGCAGCCATCTTTGAGGAGTGGTCTGATAGATTTCACTGAATCTTCTTTTGAAAGTTGAGGTACTCATGTGGCAAAGGAACGCCAGCTCATCTACGGTAATTGCCTGACCGACGTGACTTTCCACCACCTTTTTGATCTGCAGTTGCTCCCTGTCCTTCGTTATGATCTGAATAGCCCGAAACCGCTCGGGGTCAAAATGTAAAAGATACAAGAGCAACTCTTCGATTTTGAGCAATCTGATAGCGGCTGGTAGCTCCCTTTCCGTACTTACCAACGCTTGCATTGACGCAATGAACTGTTTAATGAAAATATCCTGCTTAAAAATGAGGAATGGCTGTTTGCCGTTTAAAGGTGTAATGTTTTGCAGTAAATGATCATACTTGATCAGAAACCGGTTAAATACCTCATTACTGAAATAAAACAGGATGCTGCTGAACTGCTGTCCGCCTGTTAAAAGCTCGGAGGTGAGCACATTTCCGGTGGAAAGCACCACCAGTTCACCTGCATTCACCACCGCCGTAGCATCCGGGTAAACAACGGTCTTTGTGCCGCTGACCAGCAGGTTGATCATATTCTGATTTAAAACGATCCTGTTCTTGATCGAATCCTGATGAGAGGTATAGCAGCGGATCACCACTTCATCTGTGTTAGCAGGAGAGCCGTTTAATATATCATCTGGTAGATAATAGGTATTCATAATGCCACCGCCTTTTCATAGCGTTCGCGGGAAGCTTTGATAGTGGGCATGTTAGTGTTAGCCCAATCGTACAGGTGCATTAGCGGGGTCACGAGACTTTCACCAAGCGGGGTCAGGGCATATTCCACTTTTGGCGGGATCTGTGCATACATCTTCCGTGTCAACAGCCCGTCCGCTTCCAGCATTTTTAGGGTGACCGTCAGCATTTTTTGTGAGATACCGTCAATCAGCTGGTGTAGTTCGTTGAAACGCAGCGTACCGTGGTCGGACAACATAATGACGGTCAGCATGGACCATTTATCGCCAACGCGGTTCAAAACATCTTTTACCGGGCAGTTGTCACGGTCAGTTTCACATTTTCTTAAAATTTCTTTTTTCATATCTGCCTCATTTTCAATAATGGTTACTTACAAGTAAGTGTCTGACTTTCAGGCGCCTTCTTGCTTTACTGTCATGCACGACTTAGTTTTGACTTACGAAAAGTAAGTTAATCAACAAAAGTAATAAAAGAGATTATGGATTTACAATTGCAAGGAAAAAGAGCGCTCGTGACCGGTTCCAGCGCGGGTTTGGGGGAAGCGATCGCACGCTTACTGGCTGCTGAGGGCGCGGAAGTGATCGTTCATGGCCGTAACGAAGAACGTGCGGCAGCGGTAGTGAAAAGCATTAATGATACCGGTGGGCGTGCCATTTATGTCTTGGGTGATTTGTCAACCGATGAAGGCGCGGATGCCTTAGCCAACGATGCTTTAGCAGACGGCCCGGTAGATATCCTGGTGAATAATGCCGGTGCCTATCAGCCCCGGCCCTGGCTGCAGGTGAGCGTGGATAACTGGCAGGAAAGCTACAACGTTAACGTGCTCGCGTATGTGCGCATGATACACCGCTTGCTGCCTGCCATGAAAACCCTGGGCTGGGGACGTATGGTACAGATTGGTTCATCAGGCGGCATCGAGCCATTTGCTTTGCAGCCGGATTACTTAGCGGCTACAGCTGCCCGTCACAACCTGACCGTATCGCTGGCCCGTGAACTGAAAGGCACTGGGATCACCTCCAACACGGTCGCGCCCGGACCGATGCTGGTAGAGAATACCCGGAATATGCTGATGAACATGGCCGGGCAGTTGGGCTGGGGCGACAAGTGGGCTGACATTGAGCGGAATGCCGTGGAACAATTCGTGCAGAACGATGTGGGCCGTTTTGGTAAACCTGAAGAAGTAGCTGCCGCGGTGGCCTACTTATCCGGCCCCATGGCCGATCATGTGACCGGTGCGTTGCTGCGTGTCGACGGCGGTCATACCAGATCCGTTTAAAGCTTTGAAGCGTCATGTCAGTTCTGAGAAGGCGGATCTTCAGGTGTAATTTACCCTTGGGCTTTATCATCCTGTGCTCAGAAAAGCACAGGATGATAGTTGACAGCTCCGTTTTATCTGGCTGTGCGTCTTAGCGCCCGAACGCTATGGTCTATCTCACCGGCCGTAGCCTGTCTACCTTTAACAAGTTGCGGTTTATCTGGAAGTCGGCTTGGAAGGCCTGTTTACTTTTCGTTTTCTTTTAAGAAGAAATATGGCGTATCGCCTGTTCAACTGACTTCGGCAGATGTAATAATTATTTAAAGTTCCGGCCTTTATGGAAACTGTCCTCCGGCTGCTGCTGGGTCTTTAACGGCTTATCCATCGGGATAAACGGCGAGGCCTTCCCATCGGCCCGGGATAACGTAAGTACCAGCTGCTGCTCGTTCGGGGTAACCGTCAGGTTGCCTAACAATTTAGTGATGTCAAATATCCGTCTGACAATGACATGGGTCACTTCAGTTTGTTCAACCACGCCTTCTACCATGAGCAAACGGGCGTGCAGGATCTCTTTGCGGTACTTGTCAAAGAGCTTGGGAAACACAACCAGGTTAGTCGTGCCGGTTTCGTCTTGCAGCGTAATAAAACAAACGCCTTTGGCCGTACCCGGACGCTGACGGATCAGGATAAGTCCGGCGGTTTTAATGGCGGTTTTGTTTTCCGTTACATGAACTTCCTTTGCCGTTTTGATATGAAGCAGTTCGAGCGTATGCCGGATAAAGCTGAGCGGGTGACCTTTGAGGGAAAGGCCGGTGGTCGCATAATCCTGCACGACATGTTCTGACAAGCGCATACTTGGCAGATCGATCTCCGGTTCATAATCGCTTTCGGAGGGCTGGCCCTGCATCAGTTGCACCGGACGGTCATGCAGTGCAGATACTTCCCAAAGTGCCTGGCGGCGGTCAAGCTCCATAGAGCGAAACGCATCCGCATTGGCCAGCTTCTCCATCGTAGCGACACTCACCCCTGCGTCGCAGATCTGGTGGGGTGCGGTGTAAGGTTTAAGCCGGCCTGCTACCAATCTGGCGATTTCGTCTTCTCTGATGCCGCTAATTTCGCGAAAGCCTAAACGTACCGCAAAGTATTGGCCTTGCTTGGCCTCCAGGGTATAATCCCATTGTGAGCGGTTCACGTCAATAGGCAACATTTTGACACCATGTTCCCGTGCATTACGGACGATCTCTGCAGGCTGATAAAAACCCATGGGCTGGCTGTTGAGTAACGCCGTGGCAAACACTTCGGGATAATAATACTTCAACCAGCAGGACACATAAACCAGCAGGGCAAAACTGGCTGCATGACTTTCCGGGAATCCATAACTGCCGAAACCTTCCAGCTGTTTAAAGATACGTCGGGCGTATTCCTCACTATAGCCGCGGGCGGTCATCCCACTGATCAGCTTATGCTCAAACTTGCTCACCATCCCGTTGAACTTAAAAGTGGCCATCGTCCGGCGGAGCAGATCTGCCTCGCCGGGCGTAAAGCCGGCCGCCACGATGGCCAGCTCCATGGCCTGTTCCTGGAATAACGGCACACCAAGCGTTCGCTCCAGGATAGACCGTATTTCCTCAGACGGATAATCAACATCCTCCTCGCCATTCCGACGGCGGATGTAAGGATGCACCATATCCCCTTGAATGGGCCCGGGCCGGACGATGGCCACTTCAATCACCAGGTCATAGAAACAGGTGGGCTTCATCCGCGGCAGCATGGACATCTGCGCGCGGCTCTCGATCTGGAATACGCCGAGCGTATCTGCCGCCGTAATCATTTCATAAACTTTGGGGTCATCTTGGGGAATGTTGGCCAGGGTGAGCGTTTTTCCATAATGACTTTGCACTAAATCAAAAGCCTTGCGGATACAGGTGAGCATCCCTAAAGCCAGGATATCCACTTTCATAAAGCCGAGCGCGTCGATGTCATCCTTGTTCCATTCAATGTTCGTGCGGTTTTCCATCCGGGCATGGAAGATCGGGCACAGGTCGCTCAGCTTACTGTCCGTAATGACAAAGCCACCCGTATGCTGGCCGAGCTGCCGCGGGAACCCGATGAGCTGGGCGGTGAGTTCTATGACCTTCAGCAAATGCGGATCCTGGTGATTCAGTCCTAACGCATCCAGTTGCTCAGCTGTAATTTCCTCATCGGTCAGATTACCGTAAGCGTCCGACAATTGTTTGACCACATCGACGGAGAGCCCCATGGCACGGCCGACATCGTTGACCGCGCCTTTGTAATGCAGCATGAAAACGGTGGGCAGGATCGCCGCCCGGTCACGGCCAAAGCGATTGTACACATACTGGATCACTTCCTCCCGCCGCTCGTGCTCGAAGTCTACATCAATATCCGGCGGCTCGTTGCGTTCTTTGGAAAGAAAACGGGCGAAAAGCAGATTCGATTTGTCCGGTGCCACCGAGGTAATCCCCAGCACGAAGCAAACCGCCGAATTGGCTGCGGAGCCGCGGCCCTGGCAAAGGATGTGCTGGCGCCGCGCCCAGCTGACGTAATCTTCCACCGTCAGAAAATAGTCGGGAACATCCAGCTCCGCAATGATTTCCAGTTCGTCTTCTAAGGCTTTTTTGACTTTCGGCGGGATGTTATTATCGTAAAATTTCTTCGCGCCTTTCCAGGTCAGGTATTCCAGTTGCTGCATGGGCGTGCGGCCGTCTGTAGTCAGTTCACTGGGGTATTTGTATTTGAGCGATTTCAAATCAAACTGGCAGGCATCCGCGATCACCCGGGCGTTATGGATCGCTTCGGGATGATTCCGGAACAGGCGCTCGATCTCCGCCTTTTCTTTCAGGTGCCGCTCCGCGTTCTGATGCAATTTATAGCCGGCATTGAAGATGGTGCATTTTTCCCGCACGCAAGTCAGGATGTCCTGCAGTTCCCGCCGGGATACCTGATGATAATGTACGTCATTGGTGGCTACCAAAGGGATTCCTAATTCACTTAGCAGGAACAGGCGCTTGGCATCGTCACCGGTATAGTACTTCGTCGCCGCCAGGTACAGGTTAGGCAGATTTTCCTGGTAATCGCGGACATGACTTTGAAAGACAAACTCAAATTCGAAATCCTGCGTCAGTTTATCAGGCGGTATGATGATGAAGTAACTGCCTTCGGCATGCTGGTAAACATCCCTTTTGGAGAGGTGACATTTCTCCTTTTCCGCACGCAGATTGCCGAGCGTGAGTAGCGCAGAAAGGCGGGCGTAGGCTTCCTTATCTGTTGGATAGGCCAGCAAACTAGGACCGTCAAGCAGGTCGAGACGCACACCGGGGATCAGCCTGATGTGACGGTCTTTGGCGACCTGGTAAGCGCGTACCACCCCGGCAAACGTATTCCGGTCGGTTATACCAATGGCATCATAGCCTAGGTCGGCCGCCCGGTCAACGAGTTCTTCCGGGTGGCTGCCGCCGCGCCGGAAGCTGAAATTGCTGGTGACCTGTAACTCGACGTAGCTCATGCGAAAAAGCCATGTAAATACCAGTGCTGATTGTTTTCTGCGTTATAGTGCCCGGAACGGAAAAGCCAGTAGCGGCGCCCCGCTTCGTCTTCCGCGATATAGTAGTCCCGGTGTTCTCCCGGTTCGAGCCACCATTCCCGTTCGATGCGCTCCGGGCCGTCGGCGCCCACAATGATATGCTGCTCACCTTTCCAGATGAATAGCTTTGGCGGGTAATCCGGTGTCAGGGCCATCGCTTCGATGGGTTCCGGCTGATCCAGGATCTGCATCGGGCGGGGCTTATCGGTGCGCCATTCGCTTTCCGGTGCTTTCCTGAGTTCAGCGGGCCTGGGCGTACGTTCCGGCCAGTAATGTTCGCCCGGCAGGTACCGGTGAATAGTCGCCGTGCCGATCCGTCCCGCCACACGGTCCAGCAGCTCGGCCACGTCGTCACTTTCGGCACCGCCTTTTGCAGACCAGAGTTCGTTTTGCTTATCGCTGACCGGTTCCGTTTGGCGTGCCTCTAAAATAAACAGTTCAATGCCCATTCCCGGCGCAACCGTATCCAGCTTTATGAAAAACAGTTTGAACAAATGCGGAACGCGGTTGCTCGCATGGTTGGTACCGATGGTGATGCTGCCATTTTTTCCATCGATCCGGTACCAGGTCAGCATGGCCGAACGAACGCCTAAACCTTCGCCATACAGTCTTTTACATAATCTTTCCAGCAAATCGTTCAACCCGATCTCGATAGCTGTTCTGGTGGTGACCGGTTCCAGGCAATCCAGCCGCTCTGTATAGGGAACAGGTTCTTTCATTGGAAATAAGTATTCCACTTCCTGACCCAGCGCTTGCTGCAAACGCAGAACCATGTTCTTGCCAAAGCGTCGCCGCAGGACGGAATCAGGCATATAGATGAAACTGCTGATCTGGTGAAGACCCAGGTTACGCAGTTTGAGCAGCGCATCGGCTGGCAGGCGCAACGCAGCAGGCGGCAGGGGCATGAGGGCATTGCGGTGCATGCCTTCCGGTACGATGAGCCCGGCCGCTGCGCAGCGCGCAACGCCCCAGGCAGCGCCGATCGTATCGGCAATCGCCGGACGAATGTCATAGCCGATCGCTTTTAAGCGGGAAACGATCTCCTGCAAAAATGCTTTTTCACCACCCTTTAAATGCGTACATCCGGTCACGTCCAGTAATAAACCGTCCGGCGGATCGAGCTGCACTAGCGGCGTGTAACGCAGGCACCATTCTGCCAGGCCGGTCAACAACTTCAGATTCCGGCCGGGTTTACCGTCGAACACCAAGAGCTCAGGCGCGATGATCCGCGCATCGGCGACCGTCATGCCTTCCACCACGCCGTATTTTCGGGCTTCTGCGGTCAGGGCGGTAATCAGCAGGCGTCCATGGTCCGGTTCTGCAAAGACATAAGGCTTCCCTTTCAGGTCAGGCTGGCGGATCGCTTTCTGGTCTGTGAGTAAATACCGGAACCATATGGCTGCAAAACGCTTAGGCATACTGGCGGGCGGGTTCGGCGATCTGCGGCAGGATGACCGGTTGAAAATTTTGTTTTTTCCATTCTATGGTCCAGTTGCCGGGCCTGCCGTTCCGGACCTTTAGTAGCTCCACCTGCCAGCGCGGATAGCCGACCCCAGGCATGCCGGAACGGAGCTGACTTCGCACCGGACGGATCTGCCACCGGGTCACACAGGCCGTCGTGTTGGCTTTTTTGACATCTTTCCGGAGAATGAATCCAGTCACCCGGCTTTTCTCCACCGCTAACTGTAGCCTTTGGGATTCCATGAAGCTGAACGCTTTCGTTTCACAGATCACCGCCGCGACGCCCTCACATTTCAACGCTTCTTCGGTTACCCAAAGCACATCTTTTTGCAGGGGAACATCCACGAAGATCACGCGGTCGGGGTCAACCCCGAACAGTTTCAGCGCCGGCGGGTAGATGCGGCGGGTATAGCTGATCCACAAACAGGCACCACCATTGCGTAATAGCTTTTGCACCAGCCCGGCGATGAAGCCGCCGCTGGCAGCGGTGTCTTCCGGACTGCTGCTGATGAATTCATGGATGGCTCCGGTGGGAAATACCCCACCCGGAAAGGCCGCCGCAACAGGGCCGAGGCCCAGGTCATGATGTACGCCCGGCTGCGGCGGACGAAAACCCTCCCAGCGGATCATATCCTGGCGTAGCTTGCTGATGATTTCTTCTTTGGTCTGCGGCATGGTACGGTATTAAAAGTCAAAGGTTAGTTGATCAAAGGTCAGCCTGCGTCCGCTGTTATACTGCCTGATGGCTGCTGCAATCACGCCGATCTCCTCTAAGGTGAAAACTTCGCCTTCGCTGAAGCCGATAATGTCCTCGGGGAGTAGCTGCTCGGCTTCGATGTTCACCAGGATCACCGAGCGTTGTTCTGCGGTCCGGATCTGGTAGCGCATATAGCCCACAGCATCAGCCAGTTGATCCAGCTGTTCGACGGAAATGTTCAGCAAATGTCCGTGGAGTTCGACTTGTAAATTGTAAGGTACCATCGTGTATCGGTGTTGAAGCCTATAAAGTTATGCTAATATTTTTAGCATTATTACCATCTTTTTTACATTTTTTTATTCACATTTGTTTTCATGAAAAGTAAGTTGTTCGAAGAAAGACCGAAAACGGCCCGAATAAGTGACGAAAAATGGGTGCGCGTAATGCCGGATTCCGGCGAGGGTTATCAGCTTTATGATGCTTTACAGGAACGAAATATCGGACGCATTCTATTCGATGCCGATGATAATTGGATCTACGATGGTACAGCACTGAACATTGAGGAGCAGGAAGAGGTGGCCGGTTTTATCAGCGGCAACCAAAAAGAAATGAATGATCTGATCAGAGACCTATATGAAAAAGAACATTGACCTGGAGCTGACCGTGGTTGAAAAACAACAATTGCGGGAACAAAAGATAAGCCTGAAAGCACTGCGCGACTATGCACCGGATGAGATCGCGGCGATGTTGAACGCGTCACCCGAGCGGACCAAAGAATTGACGGCACTGGCTGAATTTCAAAGTATTCCCTCACTTGGAATCGGATTTGCCAAAGAGCTGATCGCCCAAGGGTATTATTCATTGGCGCAATTAAAAGGCAAGAGCGCGGTTGAATTATTTGATGCTTATGAAAAGCATTCCGGTTGCTGGGCCGATCCTTGTGTAGAAGATTCATACCGTTTGCTGGTTCACTACCTGGAGCACCGGGACGAAAGCAAGCGCTGGTGGGATTTCACGAAAGAACGTAAAGCTTACCGTGCCGAGTTCGGCTTTCCGGCGGATCGTCCGGTAGTCGCCTGGTACGAGACAGATCAATACCCGAAGGCCCAAGCGCATAGGAAAGGATAAGCAAATGGAGCAATTAAGTTTTTTTCCCGAGGCAGGACAAAGTAAAGGCCTGCCAACTGACTTCCTAGAGTATGTTCCCGGATTATTCAGCGTCGAAGAGGGAAACCGTTTTTTGCAAAAGTTTATGGCAGAAGCACCCTGGAAGCAAACCACCCAAAAGCTTTGGGACAAGGAGTACCTGACCCCGCGCATGACCTGCTGGTACGGCGAAACGGACAAGATCGCCGGCACCTTACCCTGGACACCAGAACTGCAGGCGATCCGCGAAATGGTAGAACCATTGGCGGGCATCCAATTCAATAGTGTGCTGCTCAACTATTATCGGGACGGTAACGATTCTGTCGCCTGGCACAGTGACAAAGAAAGCATTATGGGCAGCCAGCCGGTCATCGCGTCCGTTAGCTTCGGCGAAGTCCGGACTTTCGATATTCGCAGCAAAGCCGATCATCGCGAAAAATATTCCGTGCGTTTGGAACACAGCTCTTTTCTGCTCATGAAGTCCGGCCTGCAGGAACAATGGGAACACCGCATAGCCAAATCTGCGAAAATCGTGAAGCCCCGCGTAAACCTGACCTTCAGACTGGTCATTTGAACGGCGTGGAATTAACATTTTATTGATAGACGATTCATATTTTTGCCTGTGATGACCGTATATGAATTTAATGCCCTTGATCAGCAGGAAAAGGCTGAGGCCGTCTGGCGTGGTACTTTCCTGGCAGAGCGCATAGCAGCTGGGTTGCATGTACAGCTTTATTCCCTGCCCGGTTGTTATGTAGAGGTTTTCTATGATCAGGCGGCTAATCAGATCACCGGTTTTGAAGCATTTACTAATAAACAATTACTCGCGCCCTATCTGGCGCAGACCAACTTTCCGAGATGATAAAAAAGAGTTTTTTTGCTGCGCTAGCTTTAAGCGGCGCTTTTAGTTTGATTTCCTGGGGCTTTAAAGGACACCGCGCCATTGCCACCATTGCCCAAAAACACCTGACCAGCAATACGGCCTACGTGGTTTCCGGTTACTTAAAAGGGGATGGGATGGCAGAGGTGGCCACCTGGGCGGATGAAAACCGTAACCCGACAACCGCGCCATGGCATTTTCTGAACCTGCCACTGGGTTTGACGCATGCACAATTTGTCAAACAGGTGAGCGAGAGCGACAACAATGTATATAGCGCTATCCTGAAGACGGAGGCCACCTTAAAAGATAAAAGTCTGACCGCCGATCAGAAGAACGAAGCCCTGAAATACCTGATCCACCTGGTCGGTGACGCCCATCAGCCTATGCATATCAGCCGCAAGGAAGACAAGGGCGGCAACACCATACAGATACGCTTTGACGACAAAGGTAGTAATCTGCACAGTCTCTGGGACAGCAAGCTGATCGACCATGAGGGTTCGAGCGAGGCGGATATCGCCCGGACCTATGATGTGGCCACCGCGGCACAGATCAGACAGTGGCAGTCGGACAGCCCGATGGAATGGATCTGGGAGAGTTACCAGATCAGCAGTGAACTGTATGCCCAGGCTAAACCCGGCCAGTCCATAGATGAGGCTTACTACCAGAAATATATCAGCGTTATTCATCAGCGTATCGATCAGGCCGGTATCCGCCTGGCAGGTGAACTCAATAAATTGTTCCAGAACGAGCAGGCGAAGGTAACCGGTGTAACAGCTGCACCGGACTTATCCAAAACACTTCAGAACAATGCCACCAAAGGCATCGTCATCGGCAATGTTGACCTGAAAAATATCGGAAACTTTATCGGCAAAACCGTTTCGACGACCGGTAAGGTTTACAGTTCCAAGGACATCGGCAGTATGATCCTGGTGAATTTAGGAGCTGCCTATCCTAACCAGTTACTGACGGTGGCGCTCAAAGGCAAAGCCAGGGAACTGGGCGCTCAACTGAGCGATAAGGTGATCACCGTGGAAGGTGAAGTGATTGACTACAAAGGCAAACCGGAGATTATCATTACGGACCCATCGAAATTGAAATTCTAATGGGATGAATGGACCTTTTACCAACTTGGTGTTGCCTTAAGAAATGACACAAGCGTTTAATGCGGTGGGGTTATACCCACCGCATTGCTGTTATAAAAAGCATCATCCCCCTTTAAAAGACGACAAGTAATTACAGAGAAGTTATTCAGCTGGATTGTTACTAACGCCAGCCGAGTCCGGGCGCCACATGTTCCAGGATGGCAGATAATACATGGATGTTGTAGTCCACACCCAAAGTATTGGGGATGGTTAGTAGCAGGGTATCTGCTTCCTGTATCGCTTCGTCAGCAGCCAGCTGCTTGATGAGCTCATCCGGTTCGGCCGCGTAACTTCTACCGAAGACCGCCCGTTTATCCGCTTCGATATACCCGAAACTATCGCCGCCTTTGGCCTGCTGTCCGAAATAATACCGGTCCTGGTCATTCACCAGTGCAAAAATAGACCGGCTCACAGAAACCCTTGGTTCGCGCTCGTGCCCAGCTGCTCTCCAGGCTTCTTTGTATAACCGGATCTGTTCAGCCTGCTGGATGTGAAAGGGCTTGCCGCTTTCATCGAACTTTAAGGTGGAACTTTGCAGGTGCATGCCGTTCTCCGCTGCCCAAACGGCGGTAGCATTGGAGGCAGCGCCCCACCAGATGCGTTCCCGCAACCCTTCCGAATGGGGCTCCAGGCGTAATAGCCCGGGCGGATTGGGAAACATGGGATAAGGATTGGGTTCGGCGAATCCAACGCCTTTCAGTTTATCCAAAAATGCCAACGCCTTATTGCGTCCCATGTCTGCATCAGTTTCGCCTTCAGCCGGTTCGTAACCAAAATAACGCCAGCCCTCGATCACCTGCTCGGGCGAACCGCGGCTGATGCCTAACTGCAACCGTCCCCCGGAGATCAGATCAGCGGCACCGGCGTCTTCCACCATATACAAGGGGTTTTCATACCGCATGTCGATCACGCCGGTACCGATCTCTATGGTGCTGGTTTTTGCACCGATAGCGGAAAGCAAGGGAAACGGAGACGCCAGTTGGGCAGCAAAATGATGTACCCGGAAATAAGCGCCGTCCAGTCCTATTTGCTCGGCCGCCACCGCCAGATCAATGGACTGGAGCAAAGTATCGCCCGCTGTACGGGTTTTGTAGGCCGGATGGTCAGACCAGTGCCCAAACGATAAAAATCCTATTTTTTTCATTCCAGGCAAATGTAATGATAATTAGGTGTTTGAACCGGTATGTTTATGGTATCAAGCAAATGGCACTACACCTGCGTTTATTGCAATCATAATTAGAAAATGATGATCTCCTTACCATCTTCAAGATATCGGAATCGATAACTTAGTAGTTTCACGATGGCTTCCCCATTTGGTGTCTTGGACCTAGATTGTAATCCAAAGGAAGGCAAAAGGGTGGCAGGTAAAATTGTGGACAATTCCATCGATAACCTTTCTTCTTGTAAAATATCTTCGCTGATCTCCACGTACCACTCTTTTTCGTCTCTGCGAAAATCTTGTTGCATCTGTATTAATTGCTCCCGTGATTTAGCTTGACTATATAACGGCTGGGCTTTGAAATTAATGGCCATTGTCCCGATGGCATGTAGGATTTGCCAGTCCAGCCACCCTTTCGACCTTAGCGACTGTATTTTAAGCATAAAGCTTTCGGATGTTTTTAATAGAGGCAGGGTCACCGATAACATCTTCTTAACAGCTTCGATGCGATTACTGATAGCCGTCATTGCTGCAAGCTCATTGTAACCAGGAGCTAAGGAATCTTTCCATGGCAGTTGATCATTGAGCCTGACTGAAATAGGTTGGTCAACAGCCTCATGATCAAATGCCCGCTGGTGCCAGGAATCGAAACTTTCCTTTTGAATAAAATACCTGAATAACTCCGCATAGGGTCTTCCGAAGGTCACTTTACCGATCAGGTTTTCTTCTTTTAATTTTTTGTTCAGTAACTTTTCGAACGCAGCATCATTGAGCAGGGATATTTCACTAATGATCGATTGTGCAGCTATCAGGTAACTGTATTCATGATCGTTCAGGCTTTTCGGACTTTGCTCCACATATTCTGCCAGTTCTAGTAACCATTCACTGCTTTCATTAGATGGTTGCTTTATGAAATTTGTTTGGTCATCTGTCTTGATAATCTTTACCCGTACATCTCCCGGAATAAGGTACGTTTCGTCTTCAATCAGATCAGCCAAAAGGATCTGAAGCATAGCGATAAATTCTTCGGCGAGGCTGGTCGTCACATGGTCATTGAGAAATTCGAAGGACCAATTACAGCCGTAGGCATTAAAGGTAATCACCCTTATTTGTCCGATATCATTAAAAGCTTGTCCGAACAATTGTTCGGACATTTTTTCTTTTAGTACCTCCGGTTGCATCTTTTGTTTGATCTCTTCCGTGTTGCCTGCTATTTCTTCACTCAGAAACCCCCAGTTTTTTAAATGGTCTGAAATAATTGATTCGATTTTGGGGATAAAACTTTTAGCGTAGTAGTTAATCAATGCCGGATAATAAAGGATGCGGTACCTGTCCTCATGCTGGTAAACATCAAAATCTTTGGTCATCTGGAAGTGGGTAATCGTAAGAAATTCCAGTAATTCAAGATAATTGAACCAGGTACCAGTCAGGTAATCACAGTCACATGCTGCGGAGATACCGGCCAGAAACTTTTCAAAGTATTCGACTTTTTCGTCTTTGAAAGCCAAATAAGCGGCGATAAAGCCGTAATATTTGCTGGCATATAGCAGATTGATTTCCTTGTAGGATTTTGCCAGTAAGAGACAAGAATCTATGCTTTGCTCCAAAGATTCACTGTTAAACCATTTGATTTTTATCTCATGGAGACAACCAATCGCCTTAAAATACAGTCTGTGTTTGAGATAGGCAACGGCCTGTTTTTGTAACTTGCGTGCAACCAAATCACGACCACCCCATTTTTCCAGATAAGGATTGAGTTTTGCAGTAACTTTTTCCAGTTCCGTAGTGTCCACTCCGACGGTCAATAGTAAATCCATGAAATCCTCAATCCTTTCGGAAAGTTCTTGTACAGAAAAAAAATGAGTCTTTGGAAGTAAGGCAACCACTCCATTCATCCGCTGTATATATTTTTCAATACGGCTCTCGAAAGGGAGATTTTTACGTGGATCGTTTAATGCGAAGCTGGCATTGGTTTGCATTAATGCCGCTTTTGTATCCGGATTATGTGAAGCATTCAACTTTCCATACAAAGTTTTTTCAAAGCGCTTACACACCTTATGGAGGTAATCCATTTCCAACGTGTGCCGGCTTTTTAATTTGGCCGTTATACAAAATGATAAGAGAATCTGGGTATCTTCTATCTCCTGAGGGGAGTCGCAGGTTTCCAGATCCGAAAAGAAGTTGATCACATTAGCTTCCTGCCCGGTAATTTCATCAAGTCCCATAAGAGACGCGACAAATTTTTCATAGATTGCTTTACGGACCAAGTTTCTAGCTATGGACATACTTGCTATAAAGCTATCAAGCTTCGGCAGCCAGAAAAGCAGATCTTTTTTCAGATCCATGTCTTTATAGATGTGCCTAAGAGCTGCTTTAATCTCAGTAAATTCTTCGTATGTAGTCCTTGGAGTTTCCCTTTCTCTGTGTTCTTCCAGTAATCGTTGGTACCAACCCGTAGCGATAGCCGGATAAGCTTCGGAAGCTATCTTAAGATATTGCACTGCGATCCAAAATAAGTCACCATCTGTTAAAAGCAAGGACAATGCCTGAGCATCCATGATCTCCACTTCAACATTAAGGGTATTTTTAATGTGTTCGATGCATTTATGGCGGTGCCCCACCGGAATGTCTTCCCCACTAAAAAAATATACCCTTTCCACTACAGTACCAGAAGCTTTGATGGTTTTTACATCTTGAAATATTTTACCCGACTTTGCAGTTGGGTCCTTTTCCAAGGAACAGGCGAATGCCACCGGGACTTTCGATGCTCCTGCAATAAATTTAGAAGCGGCGTCAGGTAAATGCGATAAATACGTATGGAAAGTTTCGAAATCTCTCCCCTGATCTCCTCCGGCCTGAACGGGTCCGGTTGCCGGCAATACATTGTCATGGAGGCGCTTACGAGCGATATAAAAGCATATTTTTTCAAAGTCGGCAGCACCGTTCCGGGAAGATAGCTGCGCGATGCTGAACCTAATTTGCTGTTGTAATTCGTCTGTTTTCATAAATGTTGCTTCGCTTTGTTTGGTATTGAATTCCTGGCTGTGAAGCATAAAATGATAAACATCGTTCAATCGGAGGTCAGGTCACTCAAAACGTTACGTAGGTCTTGGTGTACAAGATAGTGAGAATTATTTTCAGGTAGGCTCTCAATGGAATTTGACACCCCCATCAGATCAAATTGCAAATTATTCGGTATTTTGCTTTCATTTCGTCAAAGATCATATAGAAGGCAGCGAAAAAAATGCCTTATATGATTGGGGCGGAAAACTCTTATTTATAGGCATGCTTATATTTCAAATGGAGGTAACTTACCACTTCTCTAATAGCCCGCTCAAAGGAATTAGTCGATACCCCTTATCAATTCCAATATTTCCTGATAGTCGGCAGCAATTGTCATACGAAAATTCTGATCCAGTTTAAGCGATTTTAAAAGGGTAGAAAAGCTTTTTTCTGCAAAAAAATAATCACATGTTCCAACGGCCAGGCTGGAATGTGAAATATCGTAATAATCGTTAGGCTTTGTTGTCCTATTCTTATCTCGCCCTAACGAGGCATAAATTAAAGTATAGATATAGGTCACAGGGGCAACCCCTCTTATTTCCTTTAAAGCCATTTTAGAGAGTTGATTTGCAATATCGATAGTATTCCTTGAAATATGCATACCATCTGCCGCATGAGTAAAAGTGCTAAACAATTCCTCACGATGTAACGCTTCCAGACTGACATTCCTCATATTGTTGGCCTTAGCGTAGTTGAGCATGCCTGCGTGCCAGATGGCTGATTCATTGCTTTCCTGATACTGGTCATTAAAAGCGGTCACTTCCTGAAAAGTTTGCTGAAAATAGTAATCCAAATAAGCTTTCTGTAATAAAAGCGATTGCTGTTCAATACCTTGGTCGCCTTTGACATTGAAACTAATATCACCGAGAACACTTAATGCTTTGGTCCAAATATAATCTGTTTGATAGGTCTGTCTCCCGGAGGCAGTGGAAATAAAATTATATGTTTCGCAACCTATAATATAGTATAAAGGACTTATCGAATAGTTGCAGGTCAGGATATCTGCAATTTGGGCAGTCCTTTTTCTCCGCGTCAAATCTCCCTGCTTTAAAAACTCATCAAACAAAGCTGTAGAAAACGGGCAAATAATTTTATGGTCAGCAATCTTTTCTTTTAGACTTAAAAATATCTCCTTGACTATGGCTTTCTCTTTTCCTGATTTGTAAATTACATCTCTTATTTCGATCCAAAATTTAGTGTCTAAATAAATTTTTTTTATCGGGTTTACGGTTTGGGCAATTTCTTTTAATTTTTGCTTTTTATAGGCGGCAAAAGACACGTCCGGATGATTTTGGTGATAATCTATCCGGTCTTTAAGACCCAGCTTGTTGAAATTTCTTATGAAAAGATTGAAGAAGTCATCGGCCATAACCGAAGATAGCAAATGCAGCGAAGGAATTGCCCAACAGCAAATTTAAGTGTTGCTCTTAAAACATTTTAGTTAGCGATCTATCCACTACCTAAGTCGATATGCATTGACACATCAAATTGCTTCTTGTCGAGCGATCTGTTTCAAGCTATCGATAAATGGCCACATTATTCGTCGACTCGGGTTAACTCTCGGCCACATGATATACCGGTCAAAAAAATCTTGTCCCTGGAGTAATTGGTTAAATCTATGATAAGTATATATCTTAAATTCTCCATTCAGCATATATATGGTCGGCGTATTGATAATGAAAATTCCCTGAATGGAATAATCCCGAATATCGAGGTCAGGAATTTTTAGGGCAATCCTTAAATGGCTTTCAAGCAAAGAAGAGTTTTTTTGCAGGAAAGCTATTTTCTCTTCCATTTTCTTGTTATAGCCATGATTTGCGAATTTGCTGATATCCTGAAACCAACCGTGCATTTCATATCGCTTCGTAAGATTTTTACAGTCAGCTATAAATATTTTTTTACCCAGTAAAAAAATAAAGTCAATTTCACCCGGCTTCAAATTAATAGAAACGTGTTGGTGATCCTGCTTAAATAGCACTTTAACATTTCTATCATACGGAACAGCAAAAGTTTTAAGCAACTTCTCAACAGGATCTTCCAGAATGTCTTTATGCTTTTGTTTGAATTCTTTAACCAGTTCCTCCATAAAAGGAAGAGCTTTCCAATCCTCTGGAAATTTACCAAGCGTGATGTTATTTTGAAAAAATGTATTCATCGCTTCCTCAAAGGAATAAGGATAAACCAATATGCATTCGTCGCCATCAATGTTCAGGGTGAGTAGGGGCCGGTGAATGATCCTTTTACCCAAATAAGGTTTCTCTACTGCATTCCTAATACTGGCCACATTATCTTTATTAAGGATTAAACCCTTGATAAAAGGTGTGACCAGATCATTGGAAGCTTGCTGAACCAGCACTTTAAGCAATTCGTCAAGCAATACGAAACGGGGCGGATTCATATTATGCAATTTTTCATTGAGTGTACCCATTACAGACCGAATATCAGAGAGATCTAAACCTATCTCAGACTTCAGTTTTTTATTGAAATGAACTTCAAGTCCTTCTTCAATCAGTGACTCCCTTCCGTCTTCCGCAAAGCCTGAAAGTAACGCCGGTAAAAAATCTTTCCATGCTGTTGAGTTTTGAAAAGTCAACAAACCGCTATCCAATGATATTTCAATAGATCCGTCAGTGATTTTTTGCTCTGATATCGCATCCACCATCATAATTAAAAAATCGCCCAGATAAATGAGTTTTTCAATCACAGAAACGTGTTTGTCCATCCAAAGTTTATCAGGTGCTGGGGAAGAAATCGCATTGATCATGCATGACTCCTGAAGGATCAGTTTAAGAATCCTGCGATACAAGTTGAAGTAACTTCTGTCAATCGGGAATTCTGCGGTATTTTGAGTTAAATAAGAAATTTCAGCGCTGTCCTCGTGCAATAGATATACAAAGACAAAGAAATTAACATCTTTAATTTCCCTGATTGCGATTTCAAGTTCTTCTGCATAAAAATTAAAACAATCCAATAGTGCTTGGAGCGTTTGGTCTGATTCCACTTTCGCACCGAACTTTGTCCTGATCAATGCAGTCAAGCGCCGACGATATGCCGGTTCATGAGCCTTATTAGGCATGATGATCTGAAATTCTTTATCGTCAAATTGAAGGAACTGCAACGGCATAAATAAATATTAATAAAGTTTACTTATAGGTAATGCCAGTCTATTTCATTGCTGATTATCTAGCCCAACCATTTCATTCAGATTCGGTTCAGAGAACCAATTCCATTCATTGATATCGGTACAACTAATAGTTCCAAGTTCCTTGCCTTTTTGGAAATGTAAAAACTGCAAAAATTATCGCCGCTAAACCAATGCGGAACAATATACAGTTCAGTCTCGTGCCTGTTGATTTTCAGCGTGACTAAAAATGGTGGAGATTCAGCTAATATGGCTTCAACGTCAAACAATATCAAATGGATTAAAAGTTTTCGGCCTTTGAATTAACATTTTCAGTTGAAAAAATATTGATCGGGCTTGACCGTAATTTACGGAATTACCGCATAATTACAAATATCTTACAGATCAATATATTGTACTATTACGCATTCAGCATCATCTCCTTTATCTTGTTGATCCTTTCAATAGAGTAACGGCTCTCATCGCTTACGCTTTCACCAAAAATTATTTCATTAACGAATGCCTCCAATAAGGCGACGGGAGGAAATTTATTATAACGGTCCATATAAGCGTTGATAAAAATGCGGCGGTAAAACGCTCGTTCCTGCTCTGCTTTTTTATCGCTATATGCCTTCCATAATTTTACCTTAGTTTCATGGTCAATCACCCTAAATTTAAATTGTTTTTCCTGATAGTTTGTAAAGTAGGCAAACGTTTTAGGGTCGTTAAATCCAAGGAAGTCAACATATTTCACCTTCTCTATACTATCAAAAGCCTGTATAATAAAGTCATTGAATATGATGAGGCTATTATCGTCCCAGGAAGCAATTCCAACGGTATTTCTGGTGTACTCGAAGTCATCGCCAACTGTATTCAGATAAATTACGTTCAGTGGAATTGAAGCAAGTTGGTCAAGATCTGGCTTAGTGCTATAAATCAACTTCCGTAGTTTTTCCTGAAAATCATTGGAGATTTTAAAACCGGGGTCACAAATTGATGTTCGGTAAACCTGTAGCAAAAAGAACCTTCGGATAATAATCGACTCGTCAAAATTTAATTCCGGCGTGCCTAAGAAATCATGCCCCCTCAGTTTGGGTAAAACTTGTTTTAAAAAATCTTGCTCAATAGCTGTAAAAATATCTTCGCAGCCGGTGCAGAATACATAGTCTACTGAATATGGAATCACCTTTGCCTGTTTTATTTCTTCTTCAGTAGGTGCCCTTCCAAAAGTTCCTTCAACTACAGCAGCTGAGGTGCTACGCTGAAATTTGGCTTGGATGCCATTTCTATTGTTGGAAATATCGAACATCATACCTGTTTCCCGGATGTTACCTCCGTTATGGTTCAGGCAGCTACGGATAATCGCATCAGTAAGGTAATGGGTGTTTTTCCTATCAGCTTCTTTTTCCTTGCACAATTTGCATATCGGCATAACTGTTATTCTTTTAAGGTTACTTAAGATAATCGCTTAATCATCGTTGAGGAATTTCAGGCACGTCATAAGGATGTTCAATGGCATTCATGATTTGAACCAACCGGTGTCTCGGGTGGCCATCTTTATCATTTCGCTTCAACATTTCTAAATTTCTTTTTACCGCCTCTTTTACCTCATATTGGGTAGAAGCCCTGTACAACCTTAATATAGATGGCATGTTGCTGTTTCAAAATATGCTATCAGTTCCTGATCTGTCATCCTGTAAAAATAGTAATTTACTACCTTTACCTACCGGCATAATCACATGAGCACACCACTGAAAGTATATATTGATACCAACATCCTGAACGATGTTGCCCCCAAAGACAAACCCTGGGCCACAACAAAATGGGGCGAATACCTGTCGGAGCTAAGTAAAAACGGAACAATTGAAGTTTGGGCAAGTCCCGGCAATTGTCTTGAAATTGCTTTGAATCCAGACCTCGACCACCGGAACAATATGGCATTGGCTCTGAATACCCTTATCAGGGGGCAACGAATGATGCCGGTTTATGAGACATTTGTTATTGAAAAATTTCTGATGAATGTTGGACAGGTCTGGCCAGAAGCGGTTTTTTATCAGCCACTTCAAAAAATAAAAAAACTTTCACAGCAGATATATATCGCTCTTATTGGTCAATTAGCAGCATTAAAAGATTATGACTGTAAAGCAGGATTTCCTGGAATAATTAAACCCAAAATCATTACTCAAATTATCCACGCTGATTTATTCGAAGACCCTAAAGCAAAACTGGTTACTCGTTTGGAGCAACTAAAACATAATCAATATTTGCAGGAAAATTATTTTGGTAAATACGAGCAAATGTCCATCGAAGAATTGCAGAATTTGGAGCAATCGTTGAAGGATAAAAAGTATAAAGTTGATAAATCTGCTGTGACCTTTTTGAAAAACAATAAGCAGGCATTTATTCAGGGTTATTCCAAAGAGGAACTACAATTTGCTGTAAATCAGGTTTTCGAGTATTTCGATGATGCTTTATTTTCAATTCAATTTATAAATATTAGTAAAAATTGGAATCCTCTTAATGATAGCAGCGTAAAACCACTTCATCCGGAGCTTATCGCAAAATTCGCTGATGTACCTGATCGAAACGACATTGCTATATTGTTACAGGCCTTACAAGAACGATTTTACCAAAAATTGGGTGTGCCACAAATGTACTATGAGATCATAATCAATGAATTGGAAAAAGCCTTGAATACCGGCAAAATACCCACAGGAGGTTTGATACTTGATGGGCACCACGCAAGTGCTGCGATGAATGTAGATTTTTTCTTGTGCCGGGATAGCCGCCTATTATCGACCGTGAAATCTATGTATAAACGAGTAAACGAGATTGATGGAGGTGCCAGGGAAGCAATGGATAGCATGGGCGAATTTGAACGTAAAATTAAAACGGCGCTCAATAAAAAATAAGCCTGTTTTTCAGTTGAGTATATCCCGTTCTATCCAATCCGGTACTTTAAATTTTGTTTTGTCATAGTACCATTGAATGGCCTGCTGCGTAATTTTCCTGGCCTCTCTCGCATTGGCAATGGTTTGGATTTCATGCGCTACTACTGCCAGTTCGTGTATTTTGTAATGTGTCAACTGATTACGCCAGCCCTTTAATTTAAGCAGGTTTTTATACGGTACCTCATTTTGCAAATTCGGTTTGGTTTTCTCCATAAAGTCCGCTACCCAGGTTGACCATTTTTCATCAAAAGAGGTTTTGATAATCATTGTTTCCAAATCCCTTTTTTGAATCGGCTTCAAATTCTGAATGCCATCTGCAAAATTCATCTGGTCGAAATATTCTCCATTTATAAAAGCTTCCAAAAACAGGAATGCTGATAATATACTGTGCCTGATATATCTTTTAGGAAAAATAGGGGCATCGCTTTCCACCCGCCATTTTTCAACCTTTTCAGCTTCCGCTAAAAAGTATTCCATGTCGTCCCAATATTCTGTGATCAGGTTATGGGGTTTTCTAATTGCGTTCATCTTAAACGAAGATAAGGATAAGGCCCGCTAAACTTGCGCATCCTGGAAAGCGGCCATCTGTAAATATACCTGCACAGGAAATTCGTTAACGGTCATTTTTTGATCATGTATTTTGACTTTCGACTCGTGCATTTTTAGCAGGCGATTGTTACGCAGGTAATCATCAAGGTTGGCACAAAACTCTGCTTCTGTATTATATAGGACATTCGCCCCTTCCCGTTCATTTACAATCTGTTTGTTTTCGGAATAACTGGTAAAATGAATGATCCGGTTGTAAAGCATGTACCCTTCAAACAGGTAAAAATCCATTACTGGTACATCATCAATGATGCAACCCGTGAAAATTGGGTAATTGGTAATTACCGCACGTACAATCTTTTTGCCGCTGATATCGCCGGTTATGGGCTTCAATTCTTCCGTATGGGCTATAAGGAAATCCGTTTTTTTATTCACCTGTGCAGCTCCCTCGCTTAACCGGTTATAACTGAAATGATAATCAAATGGTTCCATCGGGTACCTGATGCACTTAATTTCTGCAATCACTACAATATCTTTCAGCACCAATAGCAGATCGATCTCTTCATAAGCTCCGGAGGGAATTCTAAACCTGTTTGCCGTTGGGATATGAAAGGAATATCCTTTTTTGGTTAAATGCTTGCCGATATTGGCCTTTACATGGTTTTCTAAGGCTTTGCCCCGTTTTTCCAACTTGTATCCGCCCGATTCTAACCAGTAATCAATCAGGTAGTAGGTCACCGGTGCCACAGTCGTTAAAAAGGGAACTAACAAATCTTCGTCAGATGGCAAGAAAGGCCGCTGCCAAAAATTCACGCGGTCTTCAGGCCCATTGCTCAATAAATTGACAAAGCTTTCTACCTCTGCCTGGGTATAGGTTGTTCTGGCGAGCAGATAATCTACCAGGCTTTTTCGGGCTATCCGGAAAGGAATATGCTGCACTTCTGCTAAGGTAAAACAATCCCCTTGTTCAACCGATATGTCGGCAACCTTATTAAATAAATGTTGCACCATGCTGAAAAGGCATAGTACATCCCATAAGCGCAGCGGTTGAAGACGGGGAAGCGCTGCATTTTCCAAAAAGCCATAAAATGCCTGTATCGATCCAAAAAAAGAAAGCTCGTCACCGCGCTCAGTCTGATCAATTCCTACTGACAGCACATATTCAATATATCCGGTGGCGGTGTAAGAAACGGCTTCAATCCGAATATTTTCAACCTTTCTTTGAACCCACGCTTTAGGGTAATAAGGGCTATCCGGATGCTTGCTTAAATGTTCACTTAACTGCAGGTAGTAAGAAAGGCTTTCTTGTTGTAACCTGAACCTACCGATCTCTTCCAGCACTAACCTCCTTTGATCTTTGAACCAAATAGCATATTGGTTTTTTCCGGTCACACGATAAAATCCATCGTTGCAAACCATGGAGTCATAGGATGTTTTAAAACCGAAATAAACATTGGAGATCAGATCGAGTTGGTTCAAATAAAATATAGAAAGGGAGTCCGATTGACCGCTAACGGTTTTCATCTGCTTCTTAAAATAACCAGCGCTCCCCATCAACGCATTCATCACATCTATAGTAGCGACCAAACCACTGGATGTATTAATGTTGCCAATACTTGGATCGGTAGAGCTTGAACGGTGGGCAAACAATTCAGTCAATTCTATATGTGCCTGTCCATTTTGTCCCTTCCTATACATTTTTAGCATATCTGTATAAGTGCCGTTATGTTGTGCTACCAGGCATTCCGATACTTCCTTATAGGAAAGGCCAGATTTAATCAGGTTGCTCTCGATCTGTTCTAAAATGTTTTTGAATATTGCACTGAGTAACGTAATTACCCGGCAGGTATTAATCATTGGCATCAGGTCATCCTTTTCTTCGGACGGCAGCGCTTCACCCCATGCCTTTAGAGCATTCTGTAAGGCGGTAACATTAAATGCCTGGTTAAAGGGATTGAAATTCTTATTAGTTAGCAGTTGTTGTCGAAGGTCTGGCATTTGGATATTAGGGTTTAGACGTTACAAGTTAGCTCACCCTTGCTGAAGGAACAATATAAAATTCAGGAAAGTACGTATAAACCTCCTGCAGCACGTTCCCTGGTGAGTACAATCCGGTATTTTGGCTTGAATCCTTGCTGTAGATCATACGTTGGCGCGGCAAAAATTTCCTTTGCCGGTATTCCACTGATCTTACCTCTTGGTTCAATCTCATTCCAGCCATGCGCTTCATCAATGTCTTCCCTCGAATAATAAACAATCGGGAGCTTAACCATTTCTGCCAGTTCCTCAAAAATCTCCATTGCCGGCGCATCAGTAAGTATCCTGAGCATTTCTGATAAAGGGAAAGCATGCAAGGGATGCAGATCTTCAAAAGCAGGTATCTTCACCTTCGTTTTTCCAGGCTTCGCAGCCTTGAAAAATTTCAGCTTAACCAATTCGGCATTACAGGCGGTAAGCCCAAACTGCCGGTAACGATACTTTCCCGACTCTTCCAACCTGTCATGGTATCCGCCATCATCAAAATAATTGTAAAAAAGGTAGCAGGCCTGGCCGCCTTTCCTTTTCGCATAATCGATCAGCAGGTCTATCTGGTAGGAACCATCAACTTTGTGGCTGATATTGGGGTATTTTCCTTTTTTGCTAAGGATCTTTGCCTGCAATGCGATCAGCAGGTAGCCTTTTCTCGTTTCTATAAAAACTTCGAGGTCATTCCCATTTTGTTGCTCTGCTTTTGCCTCATAGATTTCTATAGGCAAGCGGTCTGCTTTTGCCTGATACCAAAAGTCAAAGATCAGGTTTTCTGTTACGGTCGTTTCACTGACCCTTTGGTTTCTGACTCTGGCGAAGCGCATTCGCTCCCAGATACGGCTGCCGTATTGGTAGAAAAAATTCAATGCATCTTCTGAATTAGCCATGAGAAATTAAAGTAATCAGTATTAGTTTAATCAGGTATGGTTTAAATAATCAAAGTTCTGGTATTCAAAATCTAAACCTATGGTTTGCTGAATATGGGCAATAAACTTTTGATCTCTTGCGCTGGGCTTCTCCGGCCCAACAATAATAATTTTTAAATCCGGGTGCTTTTTGAAACGGTGTACATAATCCAGTAATTGTCCGATGCCCTCCCTGATACAGCGGTATGGGCTTTCAAAAGGCTTGATTTCATACATCCATTCAGATTTACCAGATTCCCTGTACACATCGACACGGTTTTCATATTCCCGCTCCACGCGATGCCCCTTATGTTTTTCCTTTAAGTAACGGATAAACCGGTTCTGCATCATGTTATGTATCTGCCTGACCACCACCTGCGATTTATTTCCCCTGGTATAATCATTTTCGTCTCTGTCCTTGTCGTCCTCATCTCCCTCTGTTTCTTCTTCAGTCAACTCCGGCGCTTTTGATCCTTTTGCAAATAGCGCATAAGGCCCGAAGATTTTCTTCAACTCTGGTTTTCCAACCTTTATTTCATGTATCGTCTCCGCATAGGTCAGGCCCGTACTCCGCTTAAATCCCCAATCCATAAACTCCACATGAATATGGTGCCCCAGCTTATTTGGCTGGTAACTATAAACAGTTCCATTCCTTTTAACTACCGTTGCATAGGCTATTATGGTTAGCTTGTTATGCGTTCCCTGTGATTTCACCGCGATAATATCACCCTCGCGGATTTGCAGCAAAAGGCGGAAATACCGCTTCATCTTTGAAATCTCCGGTTTTTTCTCCTTGTAGTTGTTCGTTACAATCTGGTCTATTTCTGCCGGGTTGGCAAGCGCATAAGGACTGAAGTTATAATAATCCATAAAACCAATTGCCAGATCACTTGCTTTCAGCATATCGGGAAATACATCGACCGTATCACCGCCATGCTCATCACTGTATTTACTACCGAAAACATAGAATCTTCTGTCTTTTAACCGGTACAGCTTATAAACACGCGCAACAAAGTCCTCAACAGGTTCTTCGGGAGGCTTTTGTTCCAGGATATAGGTCTGCATTTCGTAAACCGTAGTGGAACTGTTAAAATTTCCGCTTAGTCCCTTGGCGATCTGAAGTAGCGCAGGTTTACTGTAAACGGGCAAGAGCTGTTTATGGGAGTATAAAAAGGCGATTTTCCATTTGACGATAGAATGGGTTTTGATATCCTCGATCAATGCAAATTGATTCGCCTGGGCTAATCTGACAATCTCTTTAATCCGGTTATGGATGGTGGTGAATGCTTCTTCAGCAGTTTTACCGAGTGTGGCATACCACGCATAGGTACCGTCATACTCAAACATTTTAGCAAAATGTTTATCCTCTTCTTTTGGTATCCAGATACCAAATTTATTTAGTGAGTTATTTCCAATAGCGCCCAGTTCCGCGCTTCCATATTCCAGCCAATAACAAAAAGATGTCGGGTCATTCAGGTTAGCATACCTTTCCAGGGTCATGTTCCGTATGGCGGCTAATGTCCATTCGGCATGAAAATCGGCAAGTTTATCGTCAAAAACTGAAGGATCTAATTCCATAAGTGATAAAGTTAGTAAAGCAATAATACACTTATCCGTTTATAATTCTATACCGCTGCCTTCGGCAAGCGCTTAGCTACCTGATTTTATCCTTTTACCTCTTTATTCTTTTCGCCTGCTGCTCAAAATCATAAACCGCATCATCCAGTTTTAAGCCACGGTATAATTCCAGCTTATCAATATACCTATCCAATTCCCTCGTTAGTTTAGATTTCCCTAACTTCATTTCTACCTCTGCCTTAATCTGCCATAAGTTACCTATAACCACATTCATTTTTTCCCTTTGCTTCACCATCTGCTCGTAACTAATTCCCACAAATCTTTCCCTCAGCATTGTCTTTTTATACTTGAAAAGTTTCTGGCTGCATACTATTTTATCTCCCTTTTCACCAACCATTTTAAAGCCCGCCAGGTTTGCTGTTTTTAAAGACGCCTCAAAATTATCATCCCCAATGTCACTCCTGTTAATGGTTATGATTTGCTCTTTTCTGATTTTGGATAGGTGGGGCAATATAAACTGTATTAATGCATTAGTTAAAAAGCCTTTTTTACGGGCTGCCGGAACAATGTACCAATGCAGATCCATGTTCATATCGAGGACCGCCCCAATACATTTTCCTTTTTTGTTTTTAATAAAATAGAACCGGTACGGCGATACGTCCCCCAACTTATTGAAGTCAATATCTTTCCATACTACACCATATTCAACATTTTCCCCTATAGGATGTGCAGCAATATATGCCTGGGAATTTTTTCGGTTAAAGTGATCTATGATCTCCTGAATTGCTTTGTCTGTCATACTTATATATTATGTTCAGCATTTGAATTACCGAAACAAAGGGATGAAGATAGCCAATACTTGTGTCGCTAAAAATTTACCTAATCAATGTTTTTTAACGCCCTAATCGCCAACTATCTTTTAGCTAATGAAATAATTAATTTGCTATTGACTTTCAGAAAAAATCAATTTACTTTTGGATGTGCTTGTTGGTAAGCCTGCTCGTCCGTGCAAAGATTTCATCGTCCATCGGTTAGATAATATAAACTTATACCAGGCTTATTATCGAACAACAGATTACGGACGCAAATTTCAGATAATCGGCTTGGTTAACATAAGGATATATTATGAACCACATCGATTTTTTCAAACTTCAAGCGAAAAATCTCCATCGAGATTACAAGACCCAAAAAACTATTTTAGAGGAGGACGGCAATTCATATTTGGAATATGATCCAAAGTTCTTCGACGTTGATGCCATTTTCGAGGACTACGAAATCGACGATAAAGGTTTCACACTAATGAGTGCCCAGCACCTCGTAGCAAAAATGCTTAGGTTTAATAAATGGCCGGATTTAATAAACGCAACTAAGCCTGAGTTGGAATTAGCAAAGCTGAAATTTATCAATCAAAATAAAATTCCATTAGTGGAATGGGACTTTCAGGTTGCGGGTGTCGAGCGCGAACATGATATGGTTTTCGACCCTGATGATGAATTGGATTACTACAAGCATTGCCTTAGTCACTATGATGGCTCTGTCATATTTTCTCCCACTTATCTTTTAGAAAAGAGTTTAGCCGAAATGGCTGATAATGAAAGCGCCGAACCGCCGAAAGTCCAAGACCCTAAAACAAGCGTAAAAATTACATCACTTCCATTAAGCTATGAGGATCGTGCCGAATTTATTGTGGAAGCCAATAGCGAATTTGACCGCATAGTAGAGCGTATGGAGCCGCAAAATTCGAAACAAACCCTTGAACTCTGGAATGCCGAAAGTTATGTAGATGATTTGTTTAACGAGATAACTTTACCGATTGACCGCGACTATGCATTATCATTGATCAGTGCTTTCCTGGTCGGTCACGTTGCTAACTTAGCTGCACAAGCAGATGAAATGATTAACGAGATAAATTAGCATTAGCAATTTCGCAGTTTTCCTGATTAGAATGAGATCAAAATAAAGTTTCATGGTTCATTAATAATAAGCATGCCGATCACCTGCACAGACTAAACAAATTTATGACCGTTGGAATTTTTGCCACAATACCACATCGTCACAAAGTTTGATTAAGATAACAATAAATGTACGCAGGAAATATAGGTAATCCATTTCCTGCTGCTTTATATCACGGCCATGGGAGCCATGCAGGTATTTATTCCGCAGGTCCAGCCCGTTACTGAACTCCTTCGCATTCAGGTAAAAATTCAAGTAGCTGGTCTCTTCCTTGGTTAGCAGCCTGTCCGAAACCTCAAGCAGCCCTTCCTCTGTCATCCGGTCGATTGCTACCCTTAGTTCCGATGAGTAATGCCAGTAACTGATATGTCCAGTTTCATATAGACGGCCTGCAATAAATATCATAACCGGATCCACCATTTCTAGAACGCCTTCCTCATTGATAGTCAGATAGCCTTCACTAATAAAACGTTCAATATAGGCTCGTTGGTAATCCTCAAAATCGGTTTTTAGCATTGGCTTGGTGGCTAGGGCATGAAAAACTGTCTCGTCGTTGCCTTCCTCGCCACGCCGGGCCAGCATACTGTTTGGATTAAAAAAGATCGCCTGCAATTCAAGAATAGTGCTGTGTGTGCTGAACAGGTATTTTTTAGCGAGCAGGCTCGGCAGATCGCTGAAGTTAAGCGGTGTTGAATCCATCTGCAACAGCTCATGTTCGATGTCACCGTCGTTGACAAAAGCTTTGTATTGTTTAAGCAGGTATTCCATATCGGGAGCCAAAAGACGGATTTTTTCAAAAGCCGATAAGTCCGCCTGGGGCATTTTGAAGATCAGGTTAGCCATACCCCAAATTTCTTTGAAGAAATCATTGATAAAACCATCGATGACGGCTTCGATGGGGCGACCACGTTCCTTGAGATAGTGGCCGAAGATACCAAGCTGCGCCATAGACAACATATTCTTTTTGGCGAAAACCATTCCAGTCATATATTCGCTTCTTGACTGTGTGAACAGTTTCTCCAGCTGATCCATCTCTGAAAGATGGCTGACCAGCGTGATCAGCCCCTCTTTGTCCGAATACAAGAAAAGGTTACTGAACACAAGAAACAATTCAAGGTCGCTGCGGAGCGAATCGAAGTATTTGCCGCCGTAAATCGCCATCGTACCGTCAGCATCGGTCTCGAAAGCCACCGCATCATCCTGGTCTTTATTCAGAGTAGCCCCCATGGTAAACCGGGTCGCATTCGGACTGTTCAAGATGGGCTCCTTGATTTTTCCGGCAACCTGTTTTGCTTTCAAACGGGTACGGGGAGAGAGCTTCAGCTGCCTTGCATGCCTAACCAGTTCGACAAAATTGAGGTTCGGTTCCTCCGAATCGAGGTAAACATTGATGATCTCTTCTTTATCATTATCCGTCAGGGCTTTGGGGAAATACCATGCTGGTGACTCGCCAATATGTTTCTGTTCATAATAACCAAGCAATATCTCCGCGCTTTCTTCAGCGCTCAATAAAAACGCACGCACCTCTGCACTGTAAAACTGGACCAGTTTTTCCAAGGACAGGATATAGCGGATATGCCGGGGATGATCATTTAACAATTCTGCAAAGAGGGGCTTATCCACCCGCTTAAAAATTTCAAAATACCGGAACAACTGCCAAAAATTAGAACGGTTGCTGAACTCCAGTTGCCCGATCACCCGGCTGAAATCCGCTGGGGCAAGGTTGAATAGAAAAACTTTGATCGCCTGAATCGCTTCCTTCACTTTTGCTTCATAACCTAATTTGACCGCTTCAGACCATCGGACCAGGTAAAAACCGCCTTCAAAATGCTTGTGCACATGATGAAATTCTAACAGATCGTTCAGGTTCATCACTGAAAAATCGAGATCATGTTCCAGCAATCTTTCCGCCTTTTCCAGCATATGTGGGATCATCATGTCATGTTTCGAGAAAAATTCTACGCGGTCAGACCTACTCATTACTAACGTTGTTTAATATAAATGAGGATAAAATTAAACATTGCCACACCGCTGACCAATTTGCAAACAATCTAAATTTTCCACAATGACCATGGCGAGGCGGCTTAAACGAATCAGGTCAACTGATCAACTAGGTTAAAAACTTCGCAAAGCTGATTACATTGTCACCTAAAAGAGCCTTAAAGATTCCGTCATCGCTAATCGGTTTTCTTCCTCCAAAACTTTTTAGATAAAGCAAATGCTTTAAATTTGAAAAATCGTTCTTAGCCGGAAGGCCATAATTACCAACCTTAATAATACTGGTGTTATTAACGACCGACAATAGATAACTATTTATTACCAATAATAATTTTAACAAATTGGAAGCTAGCTATTAATTTGATAGATGTCAAATCCTTTTATCTGACTAAAGTTGTCAAAGGATCAAACCAAACAATTTAAACCGCTATCCTTCCCGATCTTCTGTGAAATAGTTCACGAAATGTTCCGCGTGGCTTCCGACTTGTAATCAGCCAATAACAGGATGGAATGGTTAGCAAAGGTATTATAGGAATAAACTTTATGAAGACGATCGGAAGTTTTACTAATTACTGCTTATATTAACCGCTACAATGGATGCCCAGACTTTCATAAACATTAATAAAATTCTTGAACGGGACAGTAAATCCACTACTTACAAGTTCGCACTACTTAGAGGTACCATCGACCTTATAGAAGACAATTCACCATACTTGTATTTCAAGGAAAATAGAGCAAACCTTCCGATGGGATTACTAATAGAAAAATGGCTGCTATATTATTATCCAATTGTCGAATCAGAGGTACTAATCCCTCAAATCAATGGCTCAGCCAATCTTGTCTTCGGGGCGAAGTTAAAGCAACTTACTAAATACTATAAAGGCATTGGTGGATTCTCCGCATTTTACAATGATCTTAAAAGTAAAGGCATTCCAAGGCCTATAACCGAGGCTTTCCTTGATCTTGTTGTAAATTTAAATAGAACTATTACTACCATGCCCATGAAGTATTTGGGCAGATCCATTTCTCAGAATTTCTATAGCATCTATCAGTACGAAAATGCAGGCAGCAGAAAAAAGGCGGAAAGTATTGATACCGAGTACTTAATTAAGTCTTTTGGCTATTTTTCTATTCCGCTGGAATATTATGAGGCGTTTAAGCTACTTGGTAGCTTCATCATTGGACAAGATGCAATTCTGTTTAAGTGGGCTGAGTTCTCTGTTGCTGCGTCTGGTAAAATCCTTTCTGTGAACCATGTAATCAACGAAGTGCTCAAGAGCCCCATAACTGCTCGGGAAATTGCTGCATCCAAAACCTTTTACAAAGAGCTACTGCAAAGTGAAGGAACAGTATATTGTGTTTGGAGCGGTAATAAAATTAGCCAGTATGATATTGATCATATCATTCCCTTCTCCATTTGGAAAAACAATGATCTTTGGAACTTACTGCCAGCGCAAGCCAAGCTAAATAATCAAAAGCGGGATAAGATACCGGCAGAAAGCTTGATTGATAAGCGTAAGGATCTTATTACTTATTATTGGCATCTGCTTCATAAGGCAAAGGAAAAGCGCTTTCAAAAAGAACTGCGTATCGCTCTCTTGGGGCAGAATGAGCAAGACGGCTGGCCTAATGTGGCTCTAGATAAGCTTAAAGACAGTTGCCGTTACTTAATTTCAACTCGAGGGTTCGAAGAATGGATCATCTGATGCAAATATAAATGTGATTAAAATTGACTAGCCACCCTTTTATATTTAAAAAGTGAGGCTGAACATCTGTATACTTAGCATCTAAATTAAAAAATTAAGGCAGTTGACAATTGCAAGGTCTCATTTAGATGAGCAATACTAAAAATCCATTAGGTCTTTCAATGGGACAGCTAATCCTTTCGACAGTTCAATAAGTGAGGAAAACGTCATGTTAATTTCTCCTTTCTCGTACCTCCTGATGTCAGCGAAATCAACATCACATATTTGGGCGAGCTTACGATAGGAGATCTTTCGTTCTTTGCGTAGCGATGCTAGGTGTTCACCAAAGCGCTTTAAATATTCCTTATGAGTTTCGCTAGCCATCCAATTGAGTACGGTAGCTAAAATCTTTCTTTTAATAATGAAAAGTGTAGGGTTATAACCCTACATTCGCTTACTTTGTATTAGTTTATTAGTAGCATAGTATTCAGGTAATTGGTAATTTGCACCACCAATTATAAGCAAACCGCTTCACCATGAAGAAAATGAAAGGAGAGAATGCCGAGTCGCATTCTTTCAGCAACTCGCCGAGGCGAAAGCAATTGTATTATGCAATTGGCTTAATATTAATATGGGTAGTCATATACTTAGCAATACATTTTAAATTGATAAAATACTGAAGGGCAAGTAAAATCATTATTTGTCCTTTGAAGCAGATGAAATTTTGTCAAAGCGTACTATATAACGTTCAACAGCTATAACTTGAAGTCAAGTAGCTCCTTGGCATCTATGTTTAATCCTTTCGCAAGTTCAAAAATTTTAGAAAGTTGAATATTGAACTTTCCATTTTCAATTTTCGCGATGTTACTTTTGTCCACATCACAGTTTACCGCCATTTGAGCAAGGCTTAAACCTTTTTCCTCTCTTATTCTTCTTAAATTTTTACCGAAATCGACTTGGATTTGACTGTTTACCTTTTTTACCATCACATCTTTAAAGCGAATGGAAAATTTGTCTTAAAAAACATATAAATCGTGGTAATAAATTACCACGATCAATTTTATTTTGTATATTTACCTTCATGAAATAAAACCTATGTGATTAGGAAATTATATTTTCGCAAATCTTCAAAAATTTAGAAGCATTTGCTTAAAGTCTTGTCTTAGAAACGTGAGAAATTTCAAATGACACAAGGCGATAAGTGAATTGCCCAGGCATTGTGCGTGGGCTCACTTACTCGTGTCAGGGCAATTCTCACGGCCTCTAAGACGGTAAGCTGGGTACCACGCGCAATGTTTTCATAGCTATACCAGCAGCTTGCCACTTTTTCAAGAGTATGGAAGCGGTACACATAAACAACAATTCATTTAATCCTCCTTTAAAAAAGGTCATCACTACCTTTTTTAACAGGAACTCTCCGGAGTCCGTCCAGCTTATGTTCTGGCGGCTATTCCAGTGCTGGGTGACCAAGGACTGCACGCTGCGTGGCGAAGTATCTGATCAAGAGGTCGCCCTCGTATTCGACCAACTGAATGACCTGGTCGCCGCGGCCTACATGGAACATCAAACCGGCAGCAGTTCTGGTGATCAGGAGGAGCGTCCCCATGCGTAAACACTCCGTTTTTACCTGGCTGCACCTCATCTCTCCCCCGGAGTAAATACCGTCCGTTTCCTTTTTTCTTCACGTATTTTTTATTCTTTAACCATTCAAAATGAAGCTCAAAATTTGCTTACTGGGACTGCTATGCCTTTTTTTAAGGGCGCATGCACAAAAAACCATAGAAGACCGGGGCCTGCCGATCGGTGCGACGGTGCCCGATCTGACCATTACCGATATCACCGGTTACGATTCGCCGTCCTTACCACTTCATACGCTTTCGGATAAGCTCATTATCCTGGATTTCTGGGCCACCTGGTGTTCAGCCTGCATCTCTCATTTCCCTGACCTGTACGCGCTTCAGCGCAGGCATCCGAAAGACCTGCAGATCATCTTAGTCAATTCCAAAAAGGTGCGCGACCGGCCGGAGAACGCCATAGCCTTTCTCGAAAAGCGCCGGAAGTATTACCAGTTCCCTTGTGTCCTGAACGACACCGTGCTCAATAACCTGTTCCCGCACAAGGAAATCCCGCACCTGGTCTGGATCAAAGACAACAAGGTGCAGGCGATCACCACCGCCGAAAGCGTAACCGAGGCTAATATCCGTAAAATGCTAAACGGAGATTCTTTACGGCTGGCGAAAAAAGGGGAGATCGCCTACGATTTCCAGAAGCCGCTCTTTGTCGCCGGGAATGGTGGCAATGCGCCTGGGTTTATCTACCACTCTTTCCTGACGCCCTATGTGGAAGGACTCAGCGGGGGATTCTTTTTCCATCAGGATGACAACGGGCTCATTTCCCGGATCACGCTGCCCAACTGCATGAAAATAACAGCGTACCGGGTAGCCAATCCCGCGTTTGCCGGTTTCCCGGACACCCGAACCTTATACCGGGTCAAGAATCCCGCGGAGTATTCGCCTGACAGCACCAGTTCCAAAAACTGGCGTGCCCGCAATGAATTTTGTTACGAGGCCAGCTTTGCGCCGCGCAGCAAAGCGGCTGCCCTGCAACTGATGCGAAATGATCTGGACCATTATTTCAGTCTCCGTTTTGATACGTCGCGCATCGATACGCTGTGCTTTGTGCTCCGGCGTTCGCCAGACGGGCATCTGCCGGTCAGTTCAGCCGGGACGAAACACGAGACGAATATGAATGATGGCACGCGGGTGCCGGTCTACTTCCATCACTATTCGCTTGGCTCCATCTTACAGGAGCTGGAGGTCCGGTATAAAATGCCTTTTATCGATGAAACCGGTTTTGAACCCAATGTTGACCTGACCTTGCCCTACCTAATATCCAATAAGGAGGCACTGGCCAGAAGCTTTGCCAAACAGGGGTTTTCCCTCACGCTTGAAAAAAGGCCCGTTACCTTCCTCGTCCTCTCAGAAAGAACAGATTGATCCACTTCCTTTAGATTTCCTAACCTGATTGATATGAAACTCACCTACATTATCTTCTGCTTTTTATTGCTTCATCTATCCCAACTGTGCTTCTCCCAAACGATTACCGGCACGGTGGTGAATACCAGAAACGAACCGCTGGACGGGATCACCATCGCCGTTAAAGGTGGTAAAACCGTTGGCGTCACCGACGAGAAAGGCTACTTCAAACTCCGAATTAATGACGCTAGTACTGTCCTGCGGTTTACCGCCGCTTTTGCGGAACCCTTAGAGATTACGGTGGGCCCGCAACAAACCCTTCGTGTCGTGCTCCAAACGAAAACCACCGGCTTGGACGAGGTTCATGTGATCGCCTATGGCACCACCTCCCAGCGGAATACTGTCGGTACCATCTCCAAGATCAGTGCTGCGGAACTCAGCCAACAGGTCGTCACCAATCCACTGGCCGCGCTTCAGGGCAGAGTGCCTGGTATGGTGGTGACCTCCACCAGCGGCCTGCCCGGCGCCTCGTTTAACGTCCAAATCCGGGGGCAGAACACGCTCAACCCCAACCGGACCGCCAGCCCGTTTGCTCCCTCGGACAACCCACTGTTTATCGTTGACGGCGTCCCTTATGCCGCACAGAACACGAACATCAATCAGTTTTCATCCCTTGCCGCGCCGGGCAACGGCAACATTTACAATAATCACAGCGGCGGCCTGAGCCCGTTCAATAATCTTAACCCCAGTGATATAGAGAGCATCGAAGTCCTCCGGGATGCGGACGCGACTGCCATCTATGGTTCCCGTGGCGGCAACGGCGTTATTCTGATCACCACGAAAAAGGGGAAAATGGGAAAGACGGAGTTAGGCCTCAACCTTTCTGAAGGGCTGAGCTTCGTCGGCTCCACGATGCCCATGCTGAATACGGCGCAATACCTGGCCATGCGGAAAGAGGCATTTGCTAACAACGGACTTATACCCAGCAGCGACCCTTCCGATCAGGCATTTGCGCCAGACCTGACCGTTTTTGATGCCACCCGGAATACGAACTGGAAAAAAGAGTTCCTGGGTAATACGGCCTCCAGCCTTAACCTCAATACGGCTTTAAGCGGCGGAACGGCCAGTACGCAGTTCCGCCTGGGTGCAGGCGTCAATCGAGACACTTACATTTTCCCCGGCGATTTCGCAGATGAGCGTATCACTTTTTCCACAGGCCTTCATCATACCTCGGAGGATAAGCGCCTGAATGTCGACTTTTCGGCACTTTACGGTTACGACAGGAATAATTCGGCCAGCAATCCTTCTATTTTGTCGGCCTATACGCTGGAGCCAAACTATCCCTCGCCCCTCGACAGCAGGGGGAACCTGGTATGGAACTACCAAAATGTGCCGCTCGACGGTTCCTATGCTGCTTACAATCCCTATGCCTACCTGAAGCAACCGTATTCGGTTCAAAACACCTCTCTGAATGCCAATCTGGTTACCAGCTACCGGATTATCACCGGGCTTGTTTTCCGGACCAGCCTGGGCTATAGTACCTTTGGCAGCGATGAATACAGCGGTACGCCTGCGGGCGCACAAAACCCCGGATACAATCCCGTGGCTTCCGCGCTTTTCGGCAAAAATAACTTTGCGACCTGGATCGCGGAGCCGCAACTGGACTATAAGCGCAGTTTCGGCAAGCTCGTCTCCGACCTGCTTGTCGGCAGCACCTTTCAGAAGCAAACCAACACGGGAACCCAGGTGCAGGGCACGGGCTACATTAATGACGACCTGATCCATTCCATTTCCGGTGCGCCCACGCAGACGGCTTCGGATACCTATCTGGCTTACAAATACACGTCCCTGTTCGGCAGGCTGAACCTGCGCTGGAATAACCGGTACATCATTGACGCGGCCATTCGGCGTGACGGTTCCAGCCGCTTTGGCCCGAACCGCGAGTTCGGAACGTTTGGGTCTGCAGGAGGTGCCTGGGTGTTCAGTGAAGAAAATCTCTTTAAGAAAAGTCTATCGTTCCTTAGCTATGGAAAACTGAGAGCAACCTACGGAACCACTGGTAATGACCAGATTGCCAACTACCAGTTTCTCTCCCGGTGGGCGCCCACGCCTTACAGTTACCAGGGCAGCATCGGCTATGCCCCGCAGAACCTGTACAACCCCGATTTTGGCTGGGCGACCACGCAAAAGCTCGACATTGGCCTCGACCTGGGCTTTTTGCGGGACCGTTTGCTGTTCAGTGCCAACTGGTTCCGGAACCGCTCCGGCCATCAGCTGATCACTTATCAGCTGCCGAATCAAACTGGCTTCAGTAATGTACTGGAAAACTGGGATGCCGTGGTTCAGAATACCGGTTGGGAATTTACGCTTCAGTTATCGCCAGTGAAGACCACCCGCTTCTCGTGGTCTACTTCGTTCAATATCACCTTTCCCCAAAATAAGCTGCTGTCCTTTCCCGGTCTGGCTCAGTCCAGCTATGCTACCACCTACCTGATAGGCCAGCCGCTCAGCGTACAGAATAAATTCAGATCCGCAGGTGTGGATCCGGCCAGCGGTCTGTTTCAATTTTACGATGCGGCCGGTCAGGTGACACAGTCCCCAGTCGAAGCGAGTTCTGCGAAGCTGAATGACTTCTATAACGTAGGCAACCTCGACCCGGTGTTTTACGGTGGCTGGCAGCACAGCTTTACCTACCGGAACTTCCGGCTGGACATCCTGATGGAGTTCCGCAAACAAAAAGGGATCAACTACCTGGCGCAGGTCTATAGTTTCCTGCCCGGAACCGAGATGAATATTCCCGCTGCGCTGCTGAACCACTGGCGTACAGCCGGGGACGTTGTTCCGTTCCAGCGCCTGTCTTCGCAGTATGGAGAGGAAGCTACCTCGGCCACCTATTTTGCGGAATCGGATGCGACGATCAGCGATGCTTCTTACCTGCGCTTCAAAACGGTCTCGCTTTCGTATGCCTTCCCGGCTCCAATACTCCGCAAGATATCCGTTAAAGGTCTGCGGCTGTTCGCTTCCGCACAAAACCTGTTCACCCTGACCCGCTATAAGGGCAATGATCCTGAAACTCAGAGCTTTTATGGCATTCCTACCCTGAAGAACGTAACCTGTGGCCTTCAATTTACTTTTTAAATTTTGTTATGAAAAAAATAATCAATCCAGTGCTTCCCCTGCTCTTTGTGATCATCCTGCTAAGCGCCTGTAAAAAGTTCGTGGATGTCGGTCAGCCTAAAAATCAGCTGGTCACCGACCAGGTCTTTGCCGACAGTGCCAATGCTACAGCCGCTATCCGGGGAATTTATGTGAACATGATGCAGTCCTTTTCCCTCAATATTGCCTCCGGTGGTATGACCTTATATCCGGGTCTGTCAGCGGATGAGCTGACCATGGCGACGGTAAACGCGACCAATAATGAGTTTCTGATCAATCATATCAGCAACGTCAATACGGCCAATGCCTATCTCTGGACCTCCGCTTATAAGTACATTTACAGCGCCAATGCGGCTGTAGAAGGGGTGACCGCCAGTACAGGCATCTCGGCTACAGGCAAAAACCAACTGACGGCAGAGGCTAAATTTCTGAGAAGTTTCGTTTACTTTTATTTAGTTAACTTATACGGGGACGTTCCCCTCGTGACCACGACAGCTTACGCAGTGAACGGTGTCCTGCCTCGTTCTCCGAAAGCCGGGGTTTACCAGCTGATGGAATCCGATCTCCAGTTCGCCGAGGCGAATCTAACGAACGATGGAAGTGCCAATGACCGGGCGACCTCATTGGCGGCCTCTGGCCTGCTGGCAAAAGTATACTTGTACGAGTCGAAATATGAACTGGCTGCGCAGGAAGCGACAAAAGTTATCGGCTCCGGAACTTTTCAGCTGGAAACAGACCTTAGTAACGTTTTTACGGCATGGAGCACGGAAACGGTGATGAAGTTTGACCCGGTGTACCCGGGTAAACAGACCTGGGAAGGCTACACCTTTGTGCCATCATCCGCGAAAGTCATTCCGAAATACACCATCACTTCCTTCCTGTCTGCTGCCTTTGAGGCCGGGGATCTGCGTAAAGACAAATGGATAACGGTCAACACCGTTTCCGGGAAAACCTATCCTTATCCTTCCAAATACAAGAATCCGGGAACCCTGGCGACGCCCCAGGAAGATTATGTGGTCATTCGGCTGGCCGAGCTCTACCTCATCAGGGCCGAAGCGCTGGCGAACGCCGGGAATCTGACCGAGGCTTTGGGGGACGTTAATCTGATCCGGAAACGGGCAGGCTTGCCTGCGTTTGCCGGCAGCGATAAAACGTCATTGTTCAACGCCATCCTGCACGAGCGCCAGTGTGAGCTGTTCTGCGAGTGGGGGAACCGGTGGCTAGATCTGAAGAGGCTCGGATTGGTGGATAAGGTGCTGAGTGCGGAGAAGACGGGCTGGACAAGCCAGGCGGCGCTTTATCCCATTCCGCTCACGGAAATTACGAATAACCCTAAACTGGTGCAAAATCCGGGATATTAAAAAAAAGGGCTTGCTGAGCAAGCCCTTTTTACTTAAATCAGCTTAGTCTTTTGTTTCCGGTGTTGCCTGTGGCAGCTGGGAATTGTTGATCAACTGATTGGAAGAATTCACCTGCGAGGCGTTAAAGCCGGAAACGCACTGGTGAACAGTGGTATTCGGACAGCCCTCATCCGGTGCGGTGGTACCCTCGCCGAGATACATGGCATCCGCAGCGCGGGGTGCAGCCGTAAGGCTATAGCTGCCTGAAATAGAGAACCATTTGTAGCTCACTGAGCTGGTGGCTGCTTTAGGGGTGGTGAATGCACTTGCGCTTACCGCGATCACCATGGCCAGCAGGCCGATAACTTTATTCTTCATCGTGACGAAAGCTTTTTAGATCAAAAAACTTTCAGAAAAACTTTAAATGATCAAATGAAATTTGTTGCCTACTCTTTTTGACGGGTTTTCGGCTTCTCCTGTGTGGGCTGCCTCAGGTCTGACCCGAAGCGCCACGTGTTGCGTTACCAGATTTAAAGACTTTCTCTCCTTTCTCTGTAATTGAGATTTATCGCGATCATCGTTAACAGCAAAAAGAATACATTGAACACGAGGTGCGTTCCCCAGCCCATCGTCCGCAGGATGCCGCCGCAGGAACAGGGCACACGTTCAAAAACCCGGAAAACGGCCAGCGCCACATAAACAGAAAAAACCAATAGCAAACCTGCCGAGGCATACAGCCCTGTAAATCTGCTGCTGTCAAAAAGCAGCAGCACGGCGATGAGCGCTTCCGCGGGTGGCAACAGGTAAACCAGGGGCTTTTTCAGAAAAGGGAAAAGCACCTGTTTATTCATCTGGACTTCAAACAGCCGTAGATCCATGGCCTTGCTGGCGGCCGTATAGGTCCACAGGATCATTAAAAGGATGATGATAATATGCAGTGCTAGGTGATGGTTTCTGTTCATGCTGACCTCCGGAATAAAGTTACGGGGGCACTAAAGACAGAAAATGTCACTCTTCTTTTTTGATGAAATATTTTTTGTTTTTCCGGTCATACTCGATCTGATGACCTTTGTCGCGCAGATGAACGAGCATGCGCTTCACGGTGCGGGTGCTGACACCGAAACGGCGGGCTGCAGCGACCAGCGTGCCGAAACGGCCCTTCTGCAAAAGTTCCATGATGTACTCGAGTCTTTTCTCATAGGATCTGTAATCCATCGGACGTTCAGTTTTACAGGGTGATTCGTCCCATAAAATTGAGCATCCTGCGGGCAAGAGGCTAAAGGCTACAGTAGTAATTTATTAGTCCAGGTTTTTTGAAATGTCCCTGTAAACAATACCCATTCGTTCCGCTTCTGCCCGCTTCCCGGCCAGCCTTCGTGCGGATGCTTTTCTGAATTTGAAGAGGGTGCGCAGGTAATGCACCAGATTGATGCCCAGTCCGAACTTAGGCGGCGGCATCAGGATGAACGGCGAAATTTCGAGGACCTCGGCGATCTGGTAGATACGGTTAATGGTCAGCTCCGTTTTATCGCTTTCTATATTGGAATAGGCAGCCTGTGAAATATCAAGCATGAACGACATATAAAACTGACTGTAGTTTTTCATTAAACGTTGTATCCGGATCTTGCTGCCAATCGTCTCCATTCATAAAATTGTTTAATTATCCTATAAGCAAATATAATAAATTACAAGTTCGGCCTTTAGCTTCCGTCCGGCCATCCGCACACTTTTGGAGTAATTCCTAATACCGGGAAGAAACTAAAAAAAAGTGAACATGAAAGAGTTAAGTGATGCTCAGGCTGCCGAGCTGAAAGGCGGTGTCAATTGTGGTTATAACATTGCCGTTTCCGCAACCGTTGGCGGCTTGTTCGGTGGTGCGGGTGCCGTTGTTGGCGCTGTAGCCGCTGCGACCGGCCCTTCTTGCCTGGGCTGGTGGTAATCTGATTTCCGGGGCACCGCCCCGGAAATTAAAACAGTTGGGCGTGAAAAAGGAGCAGCGTCGCTGCCATGCCGCCCAATGCGCCGAAGAAATGCAGTTCATGGTTGATCATCGGGTTTTTACTGCGGACTTGGTACACGATGAGTCCAATGATGACGATCAGTGCGCTGAACATATTATTTACGGCGCCGAGCCCCGGCAGGAAAAAGCCAGGTTCATGGGGTTGGAGCAGCATATAGCTGAACATACATCCCACAATACTGCCTGAGGCACCAGCGCTCGAATATTCAAAATCTTTCCGGTTAATTACCGTTACCAATGCGGACCCGGTCAGCATACTGCTCAGGTAGATGACCGCATACTTCAGGCTGCCTGCATGGACGGTCGCTCGCAGGTATCTCTCCAGCGTTCCACATACGAAATAAAGCAAAAATTCATTTAAGACCAGGTGAACCACATCATTATGGACCAGGTCTGCCGTCAGCCAGCGGTAGTATTCCTGATTACGCCATACACTCACCGGGTGCAAAAACAGCTTCATAAAATAGGATGGAGCCAGCAGGCCAGTACCACTGTTCATCGAAACGGCCGCCATTATTAGCAGAGTGACGGGCATTCCGGAGACCACAGAATTCAGAATACGCGGTATCATAAGCAACTTTCTTTATATATCCTATCAGTCTGACTGATAAGTTATTCATACACGTAATTGTTCTTGTCTTTCTGTCCGGGGAAATTTACCTAAAATTTTTAGGTCATGAATTTCACAAAAAAATCTGTATTGATGAGCTCGGGAATACTGCTGGGATCATCTTTTTTCCTCATCACGATCACACGGCATCTCATATTAACACCAAACTTCTATCAGAAGAGCGGGCATGCATTGACAGCTTCGCCGGGACAGGATATTATTTTATACGCAGATCTGCAGAAATGGTTCTACCTCTATGATGCTTTATACCTCGCTCTGAAAATTGGAATGACCGCCCTCATTTTATACACGGCGCTCTACCTCGGGCACCGGACACTTGCCTTTTTGAGGGTATTGAATATCGTTTTGCGCTCCGAGCTTGTTTTCGTGGCGGGTGCGGCGGTCAAAGTACTTTACTTTCACCACGCCTACCCGCAGGGCACGTTGCTGGACTGGCACCGGGTCTATGTTTTTTCTGCCTTATCGCTTTTTCCCCAGGTACCTGCCGATTGGTATTATGCCTTACAGACAGTCAATCTTTTTGAATTCGGCTACTGGCTGCTCCTCGCGGTGGGACTGAAAATGGAGGCGAAACTCCCATTCGGTCAGTCGTTCAGGCTGGTGCTGCTGAGTTATGTCCCGGCTTTACTGCTGTGGATCTGCTGTGTATCGTTTTGTTCCATTCTGGTTTTTCCCGACCAGGCCTGATCCTTCCTTTTAACCTTCGATATCATGGAAAACGTTCGTTTGATTAAACGCTCCTTTGTCCGTCAGTCGGGTGAAGACGATTGCGGGCTGGCCTGCCTCATGATGGTGCTGCACTATGTCGGTCAGATAACTGAAGCGGCTGCGCTGAAGAATGTAGCGGTGCCGCCGGGTGGCTTTTCGCTGCTGGACCTGAAAAGACTTGCGCAGGAACACGGGCTGGACTGCCGGGTTGTGCAGGTGGAATTATCCTTTTTACGCACCCATGAGGTGCCCTGCATTTTGCATACCCAAACCGCTTTAGGCGGCGCCCACTTCGAAATTTGTTATGGCGCCCGGAAATCCGGTTCCGCCTACCGGTATTTCATAGCTGACCCTGCTTACGGCGCGGGCTGGCAGCAGGAACGGGAACTGACCGGCAAATTAAAGACGCGGGCTGCTCTTTTGTTCCCTCGCTTATCAGCCGACCTTAGTGCTTTTGCGCAACCCTCCTGGCACCTGTTGTGGTCCTATTGCCGATTTCCGTCCGGGATGCTGGCAGGTGTGCCGCTCTTGGCTGCTGCCAGTGCCTTCGCCGGCGTTGCGATGTCCTGGACACTGCAAAAGGGGATGAACGATGATGCTATTTTCCGAAGCCACGTGATCATCATCGTGCTGCTGCTTTTATTCCTGATCAGCGTTTTCAGAAGTGTTATCAGTTATCTCCGGCAATATATCCTGCTCCGCATCGAAACAACATTGCATCAGCAACTGACCCGGCAGATGATGGAAGGCTTTTTTCTGGATACGGGTTCGCATTTTCCGGTGTCGCAAAGGGAACAGCTTAGCGCTACGCTGCTGGATATGCACAAAGTGAAGCTGGCGATCATCAATCTGCTTTCTGCCCTGTTGCCGGACGGGTTGATGATCGTTTTTCTTTTGGCCGCTGTCTGGTGCTATTTGCCCCTGGCCGGGCTGATTAACCTGGTTTATCTTGCGGTGGTTATGGCGAGTTTTATATGGCGGATGCCGGTTTATTCCTTTGCGCTGGCCCATGCTTCCCATTTGGGCACTTCTGCCGAGAACCTCCTTTTAAAAGATGCGGGCCGGTTACCGGCACTGGCTATGGCAGGTCTGTTAAAGGAACGCATCACCAGTCACCTCACAAACCATATGCTTCATACGGCCTCCCGAAACCGGCTTATGCTGCAAATGATGCAGCACCTGCTGTCGCTGGAGGTACTGGGCGCCGCCAGTCTGACAGGCGTCTGGATGGCGGGTTTGTACGAATGGGGACAACTGCTGGTCAGTTACAATGTGCTGGCGGTCACCGTGGTGCTCAGTTATCTCATGACCACCCTGATTCCGAAGATCCAAACGTCTTTGCTGGTCATTGCCGATGGTGCAGCTGCGGCCGTGCAGTTCAAGGCGAGGCTTACGCCGCCCGTTCCGCGGAAGGGTTAACCCTTTCTTCAGCCGGCCATTTTCCCCGAGCGGGGGAATGATCCGGTATGCCTGAAAGTTTTTATCGTTTCTATCTACTACATCTAACGGAACATCATATGAAAACACATCTGGAACAAATTGAAAGTGAATTGAAAGAGGAACTGCTTGCCTTGCATAACCTGGATCCGCAGGAACGGTACACCCTTGCCCGCGAGCGCATTGATGATGCGATCGGCGAACTGAAGAAGTTTATGGAAGCACACGACCCCATGGAAACCGGGGAGGAGATTTATATCTTTAAGCATGTCCGGCCACAGCTCCTGTCATTCCGTATCGAGGAGGCGATGCGTTATAATCTCAGCATCAACCAGCCGATCGGAACGCGCAGGACCGTGGCCAAGTACCTGGAGGATACTTTTAAAGGGCTGCAGAGTTTTTTCCGGCTGAACACCTTCTATTACCAGTATTACAAAAACGGATTGGAGGAAATGGATCATTTGTATTTCACGGGTGAGGGGAACTCCCTCATGTTGCCGGTGCCGGAGATTACAGAAGAGGAAACCCCTTTTTCAAGGCCAATGAGTAACCTCTTTGCTAAATTTATGGCTTATGAACGCCTGCAGTTACATATTATGCAGCAACTCGAAGTGTTGAACGGTGGCCGGGAGCAAGACCGGCCTCAACTGCCAGCCCCGGACATCAAATGGACCGGAGAGGTACTCAGCCTGGTGGAACTCATCTACGGTATCTGGCTTACCGGGCAGCTGAATTCCGGAAATGCCAGTCTTAACCAGATTGTGCGATGGTTCGAACTTCATTTTCACGTTTCTATCGGTGTGGTGCAACGCAAGTTTGCGCAAATTGAACGACGTAAACGTTTCAGTGTAACCAAGCTTTTAGATCAAATGCGGGATGCGATTTTACGGAAGCTCGATCATGACCAAGGCGCCTGAGCGGAAATCAGACTCCGGTTTGCAGCCAAGCGCAGGCTTCCGGCGGGCCTTATGGTCCGCCATTTTTATTTCCGGCCATCGTGTGATGCCCATCTGCACAATTGTGGTACTACCGGCATACTACCTCATTCATGACCAGGGGCCGGGGCTGCACACCTTTCTTATTGCCCGTGATGCCCTGTCCGCTTCATTTACGGCCTGTTCTGCCGGTTTTTAAGCCTTCTTTCCCCTGTAAAATTCTTCAGATTTATTTGGGGATAGTACCAAACTACTCCTCCAAAATCCATTCCGATAACCCTCAATTTTGAATTCAACGACAGGGGGGAAAGCCCGGAAGCATTCGGGAACCGGAAAGTTAACCGGCCTTTTCTTACGCTTTGCTCCTTCGTCCGGACCTCTTTCCGCCCTTGGCGGAAAGGAGAGATCGGCTTGCTGATCTGCATGCTCTTTGACATCGGGGGACGAAGCATTATCCTGTCAGCCACAGGAAATTTTGCGAAGGTGAGATCATATCAAGAAACTGAAAACGCATTGGCAGGCCTGCGGGCCCGGCATGTAGATGCCGACGTGAGTAGTCCCGAATTTATACCGGCAGAAGTGAATTACTCGGGAGCGATACCCGCTGCCGGTACCATGCCACGAAACGAACGATGTCACTATCGCTTGTCCGGCTATCCATTTTATGCTAACAACTCATCAATTATGTCAACAATTTTAAATGCAAAAGAACTCAAGGAAAGCGCCTCGATCGTTGAACTGCTCAGGCACCTGGGTTACGTCCCCATCCCTAAGCGCGGACGTGATGCCATGTATATCAGTATGCTGCGGGACGATGACCGAACCCCCTCATTCAGTGTGAACGATGACCTCGGCGTATGGTTCGATCACGGAACCGGCAAGGGCGGGAATATCATTGACTTTGGTGTCGCTTACTGGAAAACCTTAACCTTTCATGAAGTGGTTCGCAAGATTCAGGAGGTTTTGGCCTTAGAACCGGCACGGCCGGTCAGCGCCGCACCCAAACCACCGGTAGCGGTAAAAAAGCCTCATTATGTCGTCCACCAGGTTAAAAAGCTAGGGACCCATCCGGCGATCACCAGCTACCTGAAAAGCCGTGGTGTTTTTGATATTGCGAAAAAGTTCCTCAGTGAGGTCTATTATTATATCGAAAATGAAGAAGGGGAGCGCAAACCGTACTTCGCGGCAGGCTGGCTGAACGAGGCGAATGCCTGGGAGGTGAGGAACCGTTATTTCAAGGGATGTATGGGACATAAGTCTATCACCGTCATTCCCGGTCATGCCAAAAGTGCTGTTGTCTTCGAAGGTTATCTGGATTTTTTAAGCTGGAAAACTGAGCACCCCGATGCAGATCACACCGTCATCGTGCTGAACAGTCTTTCGCTACTGCACCAGGGAATTAATAAGGCGAAGATGTTCGCCTCACTGGATGTTTTTTTTGATCTCGACCGGCCGGGACGATTGGCCACCAAAGAATTCATTAAAGCCTTACCCTATGCCACCGACAGGTCTGCGGTGTATGAGGGCTTTAATGATTATAACGATAAGCTGAAGGCGCAGTTTGGTGTCAACGTGCCGGAGCCTAATGGCAGGTCTCACCCGCAAACCAGGCTGAGGTCATCCAGGCGATAGGTCCGGTATCGGTAGTCGATCCGTTTGAGCGACGCTCATTGCACCGCTCCGCCAATCATTTTCCTTATCCCAAACGGCGTTGTTTTAGCAACGGCAAGATGTCTTTTTGTTACACCAAAAGTCTCTTGCCCCCGCCGGGGGGAGATAAAAAAATTCGCAACTCATTTTTTATGGATGATCCTAAAAAGCGGTCCGGCCGCCCCAAATTGACGGAGGGCAAGCGCTCTAGATTCATCAACGTCCGTTTTACAGAAGAAGAGTTTCAAACTGTCAGCGATTTGGAAAAAAGCTTGGGGATAACGAAAACCGAACTGATCAGAATGCGGGTTTTAACTCACGCCAAGGAAACCCTGATCAGCTCGAAAGAACTGATCAGGTACCTGGATTCCGTAGGCGCAGAACTTAGCCGTATCGGCAATAACATCAATCAGCTCGCCAGGCACGCCAATAGCTTAAAATTAAAAGGCGGACTCAACCCTTCTGTCATTGCGCAATTCAACCTGCTTTTCGAGGACTACATTCTGGTTCAGCAATCCGTCGAAACCGCACTGCGGAAAATTGTAAGAGTAACCCGCCATTGAGCGCTCTTTGAATGGTTGGCTGGATGCCTTGCGAATAACAACATGAATTTTAATTTAATAATCCATATGAAGTACAGAAACAAACATTACCTGGCGATGCGGCACCTGCCCCTGGTGCTCATCCCCGTCATTGCATTAACCATTTTAGGCACACTGTTAATTGACCAACGGGTCTCCGGCCGCTTTCCTTACAAATTTGAAGGAACCGTACCGGACTTTGACAAAGACAAGATCTCCGCCTATGGAGACCCGCCGGATATAGATGGCGAAGACTGTGAAAAGGCCATTTTTGATTTTACCGGAGATACCGTACTGATGCTGAAGGGAAGCGATCTGTTAACCAACCCACCAGGGAGAAGAAAGGTAATTTACAAAACCAAACAGGGGACTTTAGCGACCATCGAAGTTCCACAGAGCCAGCTGACGGAAATCTCCGGTGATACCAGTTCGGTAAAGGAGTAAACCGCCGCGGGCATTTTGGGTCACCTGCTGCAGTTGCCGCCAACGGATCTGATGAGCCGGCATGGAATCGGTTGTTATATCCGTATAGGAGTATGGAGATACGGTGTTAGGTGACTACCGATTGACTTCGCAGGAAAGGTATACCGATAGCAGATTACAAAGGCAGGCACCTACACGGGTATAGCGTTACATGGATAGCTGGCTGCGATGGTTGTAAGATCGCAGGGTTTACCGCTCGGGGGATCGTTCGCTATACAGTTATATGAGCGCTTTAGCCGCCAGGTACGCAGATCGCAAACTAGGTTCTTATACAGCTACAGACTTACTTCCTTATACGGGTCTCTGGTTATAGCGATAGGCAACCTTGCCGATACAACGCTCTGCTGATCTAATGCTTTATCGATCCAAGGTTAGGCTGTTACGCTGTTCAACCGTTAGTCAGGTATTGCGATATACCGTTCCAGAATATATTACCCAAACCTGCCTGATGATTGCCCACATTCTTGATAAACCTTCCAGGACATTTGCCGGCGTACAATACAACACCAACAAAGTGGACCGGAACACGGGTGAATTGATGCTCATCGCCAATTTTGGCCCCGTCCAGGCGTATGCTAATCCAAGGCCAAAAGACCTGGTCAATTACCTCGTTATGATTGCAGCCCAGAATAAGAAAGTCAGCAATACGCAGTTTCATGCGGTGTTATCCGCTCAGGGGCATCAATACAGTAAACAGGAGTTGACCAAAGCCGCCGTAGGATGGCTGAAGGAAATGGGTTACGGCGCTCAGCCTTACCTGGTCGTTTTCCATAAAGACACGGGAAATAACCATGTACATGTCGTCAGTTCCCGGATCGACCGGCAGGGTAAACACATCAACCGGGATTATGAAAAGATCCGTGCCGTACGTAACCTGGATAAAGTATTGGGATACACTCCAGCCATGGATTATCGCTTCAGTACCCGGGCACAATTCTACCTGATTTTAGAAACGACCGGTTCTCTCGGGCGTGATTATCTTAACGAAAAGAAACTGCTGGAAAAGATAGGCGCTTACCGCCCTGACCGGGAGCGTATCGCTGTGCTGAAAGATTTATTGCTGGATAACCGGTCTGACCCGGATTTTGTCCGGAAGATGAAAGCGGATGAGAACGTTGATATCGTATTTCACGCCTCAGGCGGCAAGCAGCCCTATGGTTATTCCGTCGTGGATCATGCCACCCGGCAAGTCTTTAAAGGGAGCGAAATCCTGAGCCTTAAATACCTGCTGGCGGAGAACCTTACTTATTTTCCACAGCATGCGGAATCAGTCCCGATTGATGCATGGCTTCCGGCAGATCAGCTTACCTATACCCAGGAGTACACCCCCGGGCCGGTTTACATACGCCCGGTATCCATTGCCGGCGACATTGACGATGAAGGGGTACTGGGCAGGAACAGGCGCCGCAAAAAGAAAGCAAGAACAAACACCCGATAAGGGAAAAACTATGAAAATTTATGATCTGTTTATTTGGAAACCAAAAGGGCGGTGTCGGCAAGAGCACACTCACCGTCCTGTCAGGGAATTACCTGAGCCTGGCTAAGGGATGGCCCGTGACGGTCATTGATATGGATTATCAGCAGTCCATATCCCAGAAATATGAAAAAGCGAAAGTGCTGGAAAACGAAGAGCCGTACGAAGTGCTGCCGGCTAACCTGGAGACCTTTCCGATCCTCCACCAGGTCGTCAGCGGCAAAAAAGATGCAGTGCTGATTGACCTTCCCGGGAAACTGGACGATGACGGTCTGATACCCGTCTTTCAATCCGCCGATCTGTTGATCTGTCCTTTCTCTTACGACGAATTTACCTTTGAATCCACCGTCCTGTTTACGGTCGTGCTTAAAAAAGTAAATCCAAAAGTGGAGGTTGTCTTTATTCCCAACCGGATCAAGGCGAACGTGAAATTTGAGATCATGAGCGAGGTGAATGAACAACTATCCCGGTTTGGCAGGATCACACCGGTCATCCCGGACCGCATCGATTTTCAGCGGCTGACCACCTTTCAAACCCCGCTGTCGCTTCACCCTTTGATCACACCTGTATTTGAGGAAATATTTGCAGACCGCCTATGGAAAAAATGAAATCTTTAGCTGACCAGCTCCGGGAAAAGATGGTGAAAACCGGTGAAAAACAGCTCACAGGACCGGCTGCAGAGATAGCTGATCCTCCAAAAAAGACGGGGAAAAAAGCAGAAAAAGCCATCGAATCGGATTTGCTCCAAGCGCTGTATGACTATGACAACAGCCATAACAAGAGCATGGTGCATGTTCGCTTGGAAAAGTCTACCGTGGATGTCCTGAACCGGTTCAAAATGGCTACTGGCATTGATGTGACCAAAATCGTGGCCTTTTCAGTCAAGCACCTGTTCGACACCTATCCTGAACTTAAAAACACCATTAAACAATTTATTCAAAACACAGAACTATGACCTGGATTAAATTCTTTACCTGGCTGCTGGGCTTATATACGGCCTACTATGCAGTCCTTATCCTTTGGGATCAATTGCGCCATCAGCGTTCCGACACCCGGGACGAAAAACACGAACTCACTTTTGTAGAGGACGTCGTACCCCAAAAATCCCAACCGGATGAAAATTTGCCGGACGGCAAACAATCGCCGGTAGTTTCGTCTGGTGGCGTCACCCTGAAAGAGTTTTTCAACCTCGCGCGGGAAGAGGTGGTCGAATACACCAGGGCGGTCAGCTTTTGATATGAGACGTACACTCACCGTTATCAGCGTCCTGCTTCCGGCCATTGCCCTCGCGCAACCCGGTATTGCTGAAATGCAGCAGGCAGAACAAAATATTTCATCCTCTTTCTTCCCGGCGTACGATTGTGCACTGGTCATCGCCGTTTTATTGGGTACGATGGGCGCACTGCGCATATACCACAACTGGCAGATGGGTAGAGACCGGATGGATGCCGCCGTCGCCGCCTGGTTTTTTTCCGCCCTGTTTATGACCCTCTGCGGTCCGTTTTTAAAAGCGCTGTTCGGAATCTGAACGCTTTTTATGACGTTACGCTTCGTCCCCGCGAAGCGATAAAAGATTTCCCTCTCAACTTCACCGATCGTTCTCCGGTCTAACAGCGGTAAATTTCCGCTTCAGCCTTCGGTTGATTCATATAAAGCGTCGTTCGTGATCTGGGCGCTTTTTTATCATACCCGGCCTGCGTTCTGCCGGCCCTAAAAGATCTCCCTCCATTTTCTTTTTCTACTTTTCATGTTTACCAAAACCAAAAAGCTGTGGGCTTCAGCCGTATTGCTGGCCCTGTCTGTTCCGGTATTTGCCCAGTCGGGTGTTAATGGCCTGAATACCGCCACATCTACCCTGAAGACCTATGTTGACCCGGTTACGAACATCACGCTCGTGATCGGTGGTATCGTTGGCATCGTCGGTGCCATTCGTGTTTATTCCAAATGGAACAGTGGTGACCAGGACATCAATAAAGAATTGATGGGCTGGGGCGGTTCCTGCGTCTTCCTGGTGGTTTCCGCACTGGTCATTAAATCTTTCTTCGGCTTATAATGGCCAGGAAATATCCTGTTTATAAGGGGCTTCAGCGGCCCCTTATATTTAAAGGGTTTAAAGGCAAATTCATTTACTGGGGGATTGCCTCGCTGTTGACCGGACTTGTTCTCGGTGCCCTGACCATGTCGCTGGTCAGCATGTGGCTCGGGGCGGTAATCCTCGTCGGTTCTGTCGTCGGCGGCCTGCTTTTCACAGCAGCCAAACAGAAGGACGGCCTGCATACCAAAAGCCGCACATCAAACATTTATATTCTTAATCACTATGGCCGTAAAGACATTATTTAACATTCCTTACGCAGGCGTGGATAAAGGCGCTGACTTCGATCTGCTCATTGGCCTTAACGGCGAATGTTCCGTAGTCATTCAGATGACCAACCCGGTTACCCGGTATGCTGCCTATCCCGCAGGATACGATGAATTTCACCACTTGCTGATCAATATCGTTAAAATCTTAGGCGATAATTACCTGCTGCAAAAACAGGATATCATCAGCCGATCACCTTATCAGGGCGCTCCGGCCAGTGAATATCTCCAGCAGCAATACAACGCTCATTTTAAGGACAGGGAAAGGCTGCAGGTCACGACCTACCTGACCATTACCCGGCAGGTCAAAAAGGGGACTTTCTATGTCTACGACGGCCGGTTGCTGAGGGAGTTCAGGCAGACCGTTGGTAAAGTTCTGGACCTCCTGCCTCATGCCAGGGCATTACGGGAAGCCCGCCTGAATCAATTGGTACTGCAGCTGTTAAGCATGGATTTTAGTCGGCCGAATCTGGTGCTCAACAATCTTGCACCGTCGGATACGGAGATCCGGATAGGTGAGAAAGCGGTACGCAGCATCAGTCTGGTTAACATCGACAGCATTGATCTTCCGCCGGATGTTGCCAGCCATATCGAGTTGAACGAAAAAGAAAGCATGCGTGGATTTCCGGTAGATTTTCTCTCGTTCCTTTTTAAAGTGCCCGGCGTTGATGTGATCGTGTTTAACCAGCTGATCGAAATCCCCAATCAGGCGGTTACCCTGCGAAAACTGGAACAAAAGAAAAAACGCCATGCCGGCATACCTGACCCGGCTAACCAGCTCTGCGTGGAAGACATAGACCTGCTGCTCCATGACGTTGCCCGTGAAAACCAGTTGCTGGTCAACTGCCATTTCAATATCCTGGTTGCCGCACCGGTACCGGCTATGGAGAAGGCAGTAAACTTTGTGGAAAGTTCCTTATTTCAACTGGGTATCATCCCGAGTAAAAATGCCTATAACCAGCTGGAACTTTTCCGTACCGCGCTTCCCGGAAATGGCACGGAACTTAAAGCCTATGATTGGTTTCTCACCACCTGCGATGCGGCGGTCTGTTTTTTCTTTAAAGAATCGTTACCTACCGACGAGCCCTCCGAATTCCTGCTGCGCTTTACTGACCGGCAGGGGATTCCGGTAGGTATAGACCCTGCCGATCTGCCCATGCGGACCGGACGGATCAATAACCGCAACAAATTTGTACTTGGACCCAGCGGCTCCGGAAAAAGCTTTTTTATGAACGCCCTGATCGAACAGTATATGCTGTATAATATGGATATCGTCATCGTCGATACCGGTCATTCTTATTCCGGCTTATGTTCGTATTACCGTGGCAAGTATATCACCTACACCGACAAGGCGCCCATTACCATGAACCCTTTCCGTATCACGGAAGAGGAGTACAATATCGAAAAGAAGGATTTTTTATGCACGCTGATCGGCGTAGCCTGGAAAGGTGCGGAAGGAACGTTCAGCCCGGTGGAGCGTGATGTGGTCGCCAACGTCATATCAGCTTACTACAGCCAGGCGTTCGCGGACAAGGGTGAACTCGGCTTTAATACATTTTACGAGTTTGCCCTGGTGAAAATACCGGAGATCAGACGCGAAGAAAAGATCATTTTTGACTTTGACGAGTTTCGCTACGTCCTCAAAAAGTTTTATAAGGGAGGTGAATTTTCCGTCATCTTAAACAAGGAAGCAGATCAGTCATTATTTACCGAGCGCTTTATTGTCTTCGAGATCGACTCCATCAAGGAGCACAAAATCCTGTTTCCCATCGTTACGCTGATCATCATGGATGTCTTTATCCAGAAGATGCGCTACCGGTCGGACAGGCGCAAGGCCCTGATTGTGGAAGAAGCCTGGAAAGCCATCGCCAGCCCTTTAATGGCCGGTTATCTGCTTTATCTCTACAAGACGGTCCGGAAATTCTGGGGGGAAGCCATTGTCGTGACCCAGGAACTGGGCGATATCATTGGTAACGCCGTGGTGAAAGACAGTATCATCAATAATTCAGATACCATCTGCCTGCTGGACCAGACCAAGTTCAAGGATAACTACAACGCCATAGCGGCCCTGCTGTCCATTAACGAAACGGAACGCCGGAAGATCTTTACGATCAACCAGCTGGATAATACAGAAAACCGGGGCAGGTTCAAGGAGGTCTACATTCGCCGCGGGGCCATTGGCGAAGTGTACGGCGTAGAGGTTTCCCTGCAGCAATACCTGACCTATACGACAGAAAAGCCCGAGAAATCCGCGGTAGAAAGTTATACCAGCCGTTACGGCTCTTATGCTGACGGCCTGGATGCCTTTGTGGCAGATCTTCATCAAAGCGGTAAGTCTTTGCCTGCTTTCATCGCACATGTTAATCAAAATCTATGAACAAATATTTTATTGCCCTTCTGGTGGCTTTGCTGGCTGCGGGATTCCGCCAGGCCAATGCACAGGAACTGGTTGTCGATCCGACCGTTTCTGGAGCCATCGCACTCAACTCCGGTATTATCAACGGCCAGTTAAACACGACGAACAACAAACTGGATCTCATTCAAAAAGGTCAGCTTGCCGTAAGCGGGCAGCTGGTCATCGTCAATAGCCTGCAAAGCCGGATTTACCAGGGATTGAGCCAAGTGGCCTCCGCCCTGAATAATTTGACCACCATCAAGGAAATTGCAGAATGTGGCGCCGATATCATCACAGACGTGGAATCTTCCGTTACGCTGGCCAAATCAAACCCGGTATTACTGCTGTTTGCTGAGCAGGGTGCCCGGGATTTTCAGCAGCGGGCAGTCACACTCGCCGCGGATGTGAGCGCTTTTGTACTGAAAGGAGGTAACGGGAACCTGATGGATTCCGGAGAACGCAGTAAGCTTTTGAACCATATTGCGGGTGAAATGAGGATACTGCGGGGCATTGCTTACGGCATGAACCGGGCGATGTACTGGGCAAAGATCAATGGCGTCCTGCATTCCCTCAATCCCTGGGCAGAATGGCAGAACCAGGATGTGCGGATCGCCAATGAAGTGTTGACCAATGCCAAATACCTGAAGCCATGAACAAACTCTTAATCGCTATGCTACTGGGCCTGAGCGTGTTTTCGCTGCGGGCTTTTGCGCAGCAAAGTGTCCTGGATATCCCGGCACTGCACCAGCTGGTCGATCAGTCCGAATCAGAAAATAAGCTGCAGGTGAATGCGAAAAATCAGCAGGCGCTTGCCACCGCCAATGAGCAGGCTAACCTCACTTTGCTGGACAAGATGAAAGCTGTTTACCGAACACTTCAACAGCGCTATAATACGCTGGGAACGGCTATCAACATCGCCGATATCAGTATCTATGCAACGCCCATGGTCGGCAGGATCGTCAGCAACCAGGCGCAGATCGTGCAGTTGGTCCAGAAAAATCCGGCGCTCGTCGCGGTTGGTTATGCGTCTGCACTGCAGTTCGCCGCTCAGGCCCAAAGCCTGGTCGCCTACGTGACCGGTTTATCACTTTCTATCGGGGATGTGAACCAGATGAAAGCGTCCGACCGCAAAATTTTGTTCGATTATGTGATCTCCGAATTAAGCAATATTCAGAACCTGTCCGGCAATATGCTTAGCATGATGCAGTACTCCAATCTGTCTGCTTTATTAAAGGCGGCTAATCCCTTCCAGAACTTTATCAATGCGGACATGACTATCGGACGGGATATCATTACGAATGCCAAATATTTGAAATGAAAGATTATCTGATGACCGCCTTTTTGATTTTGGCGATGGCGACCGTAAAGGCGCAGCAGGTGGTGGTCGACTATAAACACCTGGCCGCCATCTCCCAGAACGCAGCGGTCAGGAGCAGTGCCGAAAGCACGCATGACCAGTACCTGACGAAAATCAACACGAATATTAATGACCTCAATACGAACGCCGGGTCAGTAGTCCTGGCGCAAACCATGATTTATGAAGGGTTAGCCAATGTCGATGCGGCACTTAAAGATGGACTTGCGGTTAAAAATATGGCAGTCATCATTAATGATATGACGGGTTATATTAACCAGGCCCTGATGCTGGCTAAAAGCGATCCCTATCTCCTGGTGTTCGCCGGCAATATTGCAGCCGAAATGCGGACCCGTTCTCTCACCCTGGTCAGTGATGTGTCCGCCTTTGTCCTCAAAGAGGGCGACAACGTGCTGGCAGATTATAATTCCCGCGACCAGTTATTACGCAGGGTCATCCAGCAATTACAGCTGCTGGACAGCTTAGCGTACGGCGCCTGGAAAGCAATGTATTGGGCAAAGGAACGTGGCATCATCGCCTCTGCGACACCCTTTGCGGCCTGGGTCAGCCGGGATAAAGCCTTCGTCACCCAAATTATTCAACAAGCTAAATATTTAAAACCATGAAAATAATTTTGTTAGTGGCGCTTGCGCTGATCGTTTATCGTTCCGCAGGTTTTGCCCAATCTGCCGTCAAAGATGAAAGTGTCAGGTACCAGCAGGAACGCATGGTTTACCTGCAATGGGATCAGAACAAATTTACGCCCAAGGCGGGTTTTCTGAGCCTGAACCCGTACTACTGGCTGACCTGGGGGCTCTTTCACCCGAACTATCACAAAACGGACCTTCGCCCTTTAAGCAGCACCGGACCCCAGACCCAGCGCCTGGCGCTTGTTGGTGCTATGAACAGCACAGACAGCCGCTATAAACTGCAATCCGATACCATCCGGAACACCGCTCTGGCGGAGATAGCTAATCAATCCGGACTGGTAACCGATGCAGATCCTTTATGGCAGCTTTATTATGCAAAAGAACTGAAACCAGTCATCCATCATTCGGCCACCTCCATTCTTGGCGGCCTGTCACCGGCGGTGAGTGCTCAACTGGTGACCGAAGGTCTTTATGCCTGGTATAAAAATGAACTGGACATGCTTGCCGAAAGGGTCAACGCCGCCCACGCCGGTGATATAGACAGGGGTTCGCGCATCCTGGCGTACCACCGGCTCCTGCTGGAATACCGGCGCCTTGCCGGCGTATGGGCGATCCGTACCTCCTCGGCACAAACGACGATGCGGATGACCGCCCAGCAAGAAAAGCTTAAAAACAATCGGGCAGCGGTCAGCCAATGGACACCCCAGACGGATGTTCAGATTGCCAGAACTGTCTTACAACATTTACAATGAAAAAAATTACCTTATTACTGCTCTTCATGACGTTCCTGGTCACGTCGTCTTTTGCCCAGGGTGCCACCACCAGCCCCGACAGCGGCAAAACCCTGCAGTTCCTGCAAGGCGATGGTGTATACGAGTCCGGCGTCATGGTGTTCCTGAAAGGCTTGAAAGATTCCGTATGGGCACATTTTGACCTGTTTATCACGGACGCCAAAGCGCTGTCCGCAATCTTTATGATTATCTTCTTTGCCATTAAATCCTATGAGATGATGGTCGGTGATAAACAGCTGGAGATCATGCCGCTGTTAAGGCCTTTCGGCCTGGCCATGGTGATCCTGTGGTGGGGCGGCTTTGTCAAAATGATTGCCTTTCCCACTGACCTCGTCACCAGCCAGACGGAGCAGATGTTCAATAGCGAACAAACGATCGTCAATGACCTGCGGATGAACCGGACGGCACTCATGGTCGCGGTGGCCAACTCCCTGTACACATTTCAGGCACAGACCGAAGTCGCGGAGAAGGAAAGCGATACCTGGTACGGCCAGGCCTGGGATTCGGTGACCAGTACGGTGAAGGAGGGCATCAGCACGGTGGTTTCCCCGTTGCTGGAACTGAAAGCCCGCCTGCAGGTGGGCATGCAACTGCTGTTCACGCAATTACTGGAACTGCTGGGGATCTGGATATTACGTTTAGCAGTCTATATCATCTTCATGATTCAGATCATCTATTCTACCATCCTCATCATTTTGGGGCCATTCGCTGTGGCCGTGAGTATCTTGCCTGCTTTCCGGGATAGTTTCAGTACCTGGGTGGCCCGGTTTGTTTCGGTCAACCTCTATTCCGGCATCGCCTATCTGATCATGTACCTGACCGGCCTGATGCAGGAGTATGCGCTTACCTCCGAGATCAGTAAATACAAGGAACTGGTCGGGGAAAATGGCCTGGGTGCCGATCTCGAAAAAATGGCCTTGTTCGCCGGGAACGGTATCTTGTCCTTCGGCACCGTCATTATCGTTTTTATGATTGGCGCCATTTGCATGTTCACCGTGCCCAGTATCTCTACCTGGATCATTTCGACTTCAGGCATCAGTTCCGCGACGTCGACTTTCGGCCGCAGTGCCGGCACCGTCGCCAGCATGGCGCGCAAAGCAGGCGGCAGCTTCTTCTGAGCGGTCCGTTCGCTCATCATTTCACTCATTCAGCCATCTATAGCCATGGATAGCTTTTCATTTAAAGTACTTTTTTATGATCATAAAAAACATTGAAGCCAAGGTCAGGCTGGCCACCTTCATTGCGGCGGGCAGCCTCCTGACAGCCCTTTGCATCGTGGGCCTGAATGGCTTTTACGCTTACCAGATGGTATCCAATGCACAGAAGAGTATCTATATTCTGGACAATAATATACCCATCCTCGCCCGTCAGACCGATGTGCAAATGAACCGTCCCGCGGAATACCGGGCGCATGTGGATCTCTTTCATTCCCTCTTCTTTTCCCTGACCCCCGATGATAATTACATGGAATATCAGATGAAGAAAGCGATGTATCTCGTCGATGAATCCGGCATGCAGCAGTATAATAACTTAAAGGAAAATGGTTTTTTCAATTCCATTCTCTCTTCCAGTTCCGTGTTAACCCTGCAAACGGATTCGATAACCATGGATCTGCCCAAACATTATTTCCGGTTCTACGGCAAGCTGAAGATTGACCGGCGCAGCTCCACCGTTGTCCGTTCCCTGATTACCGAAGGATATCTGAAAGATATTCCGCGGAGCGACAATAATCCTCATGGGGTACTCATCACGAACTGGAAAACCCTGGAAAATAAAGATTTGCAAGATGTGGAGAAAAATTCATTCTAACCGGGATCCCAAAGACACTTTATACAGCGAGATCCGCAAAGAATTCAGTGTTTATTTCGGCTTTATAGCCGATACCGGTCAACGGCTCTTTGCAGCTTACCCCCGGATCATTTTTGGTTTGATGGTCGTGTCCATGCTGGCGTCATTCGCGCTGTCCCTAACCGTATTCCGGAACCGGGAAGGGAGTAAGAAAACGCCGGAAAAGAACATCAATACGGTGCAGGATGGCTTTTCGCAGATCATGCAGGCGACCGGGAATATCAGGGAAACCCTGCGCCTTAAAAGTCTGGTAGACAGTCTTTCCGCCAAAAAAGTGCTCGCTGTCCGCGACAGTATGCTGCTCGACAGTGCGCTTGACCGCCTTGCTGAAATTCACCGAACACTTAAATAATACACCATGAAAATAAATGTAAAGCAACCCAAATATGTGTTGCCGGTAATTCTATTGCCTTTTTTCTGCTTTTTTTTCTACACCTGGCAAACCGGCTTTGCGAAGTCGAAACCGCCGGTCAAGGAAATGGCAGGATTAAATGGCTCAGTCGGTAATGTATCGTCAGGGGTCAGAAAAAAACAACTCGCCGATAAGCTGAATGCCTACCGGAACACTTACAAGGAAGCCAACGGCGCGACCGCGGTGAACGCTATTCCGGGTGAACGCTCCAGCGATCCGGCCTATCATAATGACTATTCTGACCTGCAAAAGCAAAAGCTGGACTCGATAAGCCAGGCCATGAAAATTAGCTATGCCACGGGGCAGCTCCATCGTTCCACCGCTTATCCCGTTCGGGACAATCAGGTGGCGCAGGCTGTTAATGCCATGACCCGGCAGGTGCGTGATCAGCATTTCCAGTCGGAAAAACCGGCCAGGGAGAAAGACCCCATGGAAGTCTTTAAGCAGCAAATGGCCATTATGGACAGCATTAACAAACAGAATGATCCGGCCTATAAAGAGGAACTGAAAAAGAAAATTGCTGCTGAACAGGCGGCGAAGCTAAAGGAAACCCAGGTGATCCTGACGGTCAGTAAAGCGCCAACGGCATCAGATGCGTTTAACACGGTGTTGCCCGTTAAGCAAGCCGCTTTTATCAGCGCAGTGATCGATGAGAATATCACCGGCTATGCGGGTTCCCGGTTGCGGCTGAAACTGCTGGAGGATATCAGGGCCGGGAAGACGCTGATCAACAAAGGAACCTATGTTTTTGCGCAGATCAACGGATTCTCCGGCCAGCGGGTCAGCCTGGCGATTACGTCCATTTTGTTTGATGGTAAGATCCTGCCGGTAAAACTGCAGGTCTATGATATGGACGGTATGCCCGGCCTGTACGTACCCGCCTCCGCCTTCCGGGATTTCACGAAAGACCTGGGTGGAAATGCCGTGCAGGGCGTAACGCTGGACGGCGGATCTGGAAACAGCCAGTTTATCATGAGCTCGCTGGATAAAGTTTTCCAAAGCACCTCATCAGCCATCGCGGATCTGATCCGCAAGAACAAAGCCAAGCTAAAATACAATTCTTACCTCTATCTCATCGACACTGATGCGTTACAAAGCGCTCAAAAATCTTATTAATATGAAAAAATTATTCTGCTATCTGATGGTGCTGATCGCGCCTTCCCTTTATGCGCAGGACAAGTTGCCGGTGGCCTACCTGCCTGAAAACCTGACCCTTCATTTTATTTCCCCGGAACCGATTCAGTACGTAGACATTTCCAGCAATGACCTGATCGGCGACCTGCCCTTAAAAAATGTACTGCGCTTAAAACGGCGGGACTCCCTCAGGGTCTTTCCGGGCGCCGTGGTTACGGTTGCAGGTGAGAAGTTTATCGCACAATACCGCTTGCTGCCGGGATCCCCAGATGTACCGACCGAGGTCAATATTGTGCCGGCAGATATGAAGCCCCTGGATATAGCCGGCATCCGTTTATCCCGGAATCAATTGAAAGAGCTCTCGCTGGGTTTGATGGCCCGGGCGCCGGACAAAAGGATGGAACACGTCAGGGTATTTGGTATTACCGGTCAGCTCAACCATGTCTATACCCTCGACGATTATCTGTTTCTGGACATTTCCTATCATAACAAAACGAACCTGAAATATGACATTCAGGACTTCCGGTTCAAGATTGACGACCGGAAGGTGACCAAGGCTGCCAATAACCAATCGGTTGAGATCAAACCGGAGTATACCCTGCTGGAGCAGCCGGGATTCAGTAAAAATTACCGCAACATTTTCGTCTTCCGGAAGATGTCTTTTCCCGGCAATAAGGTTTTACATGCCGAGCTGAGTGAAAAACAATTATCGGGCAGGGTGATCACCCTGTCGGTGTCCTACCAGGATATCCTGGATGCGGACACGCTGACTTACTAATTAAGGTAATATGACTGATCCCATCGCCTACGATTACGTCAAACTCGTGCTGGAAGAGGAGTTCTGGGGCACCTACCTGCGATTTTCCAATCATGGCATCTTACACTACGAGCTTACTAATATCCTCGAACTGTGCGCGCCCCTGGTCAAGGGGCTGGATGAGGACGACCGCTTCTTAAAATATGAAGTGATCGGCACTATCGCTGCTTATTTACAGGAGGTTTAGATGGCTTTCAACCCGATCAAAAAGATGGGCGATAACATCGAAGCGATACGTATCGCGCTGAACTTTCATGGCCAGCCGCTTACTGAACCAGAATTAGCGGCTTTGAAGCGGTATGCCGGATTCGGTGGCTTAAAAGCTGTCCTGTTCCCACCGGGAGACAGGGCCGCCTGGTTAAACTTTGGCGCCTCCGACGCGGATCTGAGACTCTATCCGCAAGTCATGGAACTACATGAAATGCTTGCAGCTAAACTGACGGAGAAAGATTACAAAGCAGCGATCGACTCGGTCAAAAGCAGTTCACAAACCGCCTATTTTACGCCCGGCTATATCCCCGGAGTGATTTACGCGGCCATGTCCGAAAGCCGTATTTTTCCCAGGCGGCTCTACGAACCCAGTGCAGGTGCCGGGATCTTTATAGAAGAAGCTTTACAGGCTTTTGAAGGACTGGAGCACGTTAACGCTGTAGAGAAGGATATTCTAACCGGTAAGATCTTAACGGCACTAAGCAGCGTCCATGCCATCCCCGTGGATGTCCAGGTCAAAAAGCTTGAAGAAACGGCATCGGTTGAAAAAGGACAAGCAGATATTGTGATCAGTAATATTCCCTTTGGAAAGATCGCTGTCCATGATCCGGCCTATAACAAAAGCGGTATTTCCGCGAAGGTGCATACCTATTTCTTTGCCAAAGGCCTCGACAAGATTGCTGACGGCGGCCTGCTGGCCTACATCGTTACGGACGCATTCCTGAACAACCCGTCCAATGTCAATGCGCGGAAATACCTGTTCACCTCGGCTGATCTCCTGTCCGTTGCGGTGCTGCCCGCCAACCTGATGAAGGAGCATGCGAACGTGGAAGTCGGCATGCACCTGATTCTCGTTCAAAAGAATGACCGGAAGGAAACCCTTACGGAGGCGGAGAGCCAGCTGATCGAGACCGTAGAACGGCAGAACAATTTTGGAAAATACTTCATCAATGCCTGGCTGGCCGAGCGGAACGAACTGATTTTTGCGGATGAGATCATCGAGGGAACCAACGCACGCGGCAAAGCCTCCCGTGTCGCCTGGCAGAACGGTCCTATGGAGGATATTGTTCCATTGCTCCGGGAGCATCTCGTCACAGGTTTTGCCCGTCTTGACTATGCCAAATGGCAGGCGATTTCCTTTACAGCCAAGAATAGCCCGCTCCGGCAATTTACCTTTCTGCCAGTTCCCGAAACGGAACAAGCGGCTGCCGGGCTGCCGTTGGTGGCCGGCCAGTTAGGCCTGTTCGACGCGCCGGTTGATCCGGCAAAAACCGATCGTGCCACAGCTTACCTGGATGCTGTCGACCGGCAGACGGTGGACGCCGGAACGGCCAAACTGATCAGTGCCATTCGCACGACCACGAAACCACAGCATGACAGCATCGTCATGCTAACAGCCAGAAGTTTGTCGAACCACCGTTACGTCTATAAGTTGTACAGCAACGTGGCGGAAATATCCTTCTCCTCGAAATGGATGCCCGGTGTTCAGTTAGGTCGCGAACTGGATGCACTGGCCATCCAGCTCAAGCGATACCGCCATGACTACCGGTATGAGGGGGACAGGTCGTTTGAACCTGCCTTTCAGCTGCTGCCGGACAGGGACAAAGCATTCACGAACCTGAAGCCTTTCCATGAAAAGGACACACTGGTGCTCTTGAACGATAAATTGGGACTGATCGGAGAGCCGAAGGATGGCGAAGCAACGTTTAAACCGCTCGATGTGCAGGCGCACATCGCCTTTTACAAAGACTACCTGACGATCAGAAATCTTTACCTGGAACTGACAGCCCTTGAAACGCAGCATCGGATCCAGTATCCGGAATTAAGGACGTCCCTCAACCACCAGTACGATGCCTTTCTGACGCAGTACGGAGAACTGAATAAACCAGTCAACCGGAACCGCATACTCGTTGATCTGGCATTAGGATTCCGGATGCTGTCTTCTCTGGAAGTGCGGGAAGGCGACAAATTCATTCGGTCAGACATCTTCTACGGGCCGCTTTTTCTGCAAAAGGAAATGCTCAAAACCGATGATCCGTCCGCAGCCCTCGCACGTTGCCTTAATGATCTTGGCCGGGTGGACCTGCCGTTAATGGGCAGCATGACCGGCCTCACAGAGGAAGAACTGATCGTCCGGCTGGATAAGCAGATTCTGCTGAATCCGGCTGCGATGAATTGGGAAACGATCGATCAGTATCTTTCAGGAAATGTCGTGGAAAAAATGCTTGTTGCGGAAAAAGAGGCAGCAGCATCGCCTGAACACCTCCATATCGCCCGCAGCCTCGCTGCGATCAAACGTGTACAGCCCGAAAGAATACCGTTTGAACGGTTGGATTTTAACCTGGGGGAACGCTGGGTACCGGTAGAATATTACCAGCGTTTCGCTACTGACCTGTTCAAACTAAAGACCCAGGTGTCGTTTTTTGGCTCGATTGACACTTATAAGGTCAGTTACGCCAAGGGGGGCAATACGGTGACCAACGAGGAATTTTCTGTTACGCCCAGGGAAAGCCACAAAGTAACGGGCCGGACCTTGCTGGAATATGCCTTGCTGAACGTTAATCCAAGCTTTACCTATCCCGTTGAACGTGATGGCAAAACGGTTCGTATTCCGGATACCGAAGCGATTCAGAATGCACACCGCAAGATCGACCAGATGAGGTCGCGCTATCTCCTTTGGTTGCTGGAACTGCCGAACGAGGATAAACAATTCCTGGAAAAGCGGTACAATGACACCTATAACTGCTATACGCTGCGAAAATTTGATGGCGGGCATCTTACATTTCCTGGGCTTGATTTCAAGGCACTCAAGATCCCGGACCTGTATTCCTCGCAACGCAACGCTGCCTGGCGGGTTATCCAGAACAACGGCGGGCTGATCGACCACGAAGTCGGGCTGGGTAAAACGCTGACCATGATCGTTGCCGCCATGGAAATGAAACGGCTGGGCATCGTGCATAAGCCGATGATCATCGCGCTGAAAGCGAACGTGCAGCAGATCGCCGATACCTTCCGGCTGGCTTATCCGAAGGCTAAATTGCTGGCACCGGGTGAGAAAGATTTTGAACCGGCTAAACGCAGACGCATTTTCCACGAGATCAAAAATAATAACTGGGACTGCATCATCCTGACCCACGACCAGTTTGGCAAGATTCCGCAGGCGCCCGAAATCCAGCGCCAGATCCTCGAAACAGAACTGGATAACACGGAACTTGATCTGCTGACCATACAAAAATCCGGTGATGAGATCTCCCGTGAAATGCTGAAAGGGCTCGAAATACGCAAGGAAAACCTGGAGGCCAAATTGCAGGGCGTGATCTCCGCCATAGAGGAGCGGAAAGACACCGGGATCAATTTCCGTGAAATGAATATCGACCACCTGTTCATCGACGAGTCCCATAAGTTCAAGAACCTGACGTTTACCACCAGGCATACGAAAGTGGCCGGTCTGGGTAATATGGCCGGCAGTCAGAAGGCGCTGAACATGCTGTTCGCTATCCGTACGTTGCAGGAAAGGAATGATTCGGATCTCTGCGCGACCTTTTTATCCGGCACCCCAATATCGAACAGCCTGACCGAAATGTACCTTATCTTTAAGTATTTACGGCCCAGAGAACTTGAATGGCAGCAGATTTCCAACTTCGATGCCTGGGCGGCCGTATATGCGCGGAAAACGGTAGATTTTGAATTTAACGTCACAAACGAGATTAGGGCCAAAGAACGTTTCCGGCATTTCATTAAAGTACCGGAGCTGGCCTTATTCTATAACCAGATCACCGATTATAAAACCGCCCGGCATATCGGCCTGGACAAACCGGAGATCGATGAGGTGCTGGTTAATATCAAACCGACGCCCGACCAGCAGGCTTTCATTAAACGGCTGATGCAGTTCGCGAAAACAGGCGACGCTACCCTCATTGGCCGAAATCCATTGACGCGGGACGAAGATAAGGGCCGGATGCTGATTGCGACGAACTACGCCAAAAAAATGGCCGTGGATATGCGGCTGATCGACCCGGTAAGATTCGGCGACCATCCCGGGAACAAGGTCAATGTTTGCGCCAGGAACGTAGCAGCGATCTATCATGAAAGCACCCCGCACAGCGGGACACAGATCATTTTCAGCGATATCGGCACACCTAAAACCGGCGAGTTCAACATTTACGATGCCCTTCGTGATAAACTGGTTACCGATTTTGATGTCCCTGCCGCCCGGATTACGTTTATCCACGACTGGTCAACTGACAAACAGCGGAAGGAACTCTTTAAGAAAATGAACGCCGGAGAAATCCGCATCCTGATCGGAAGTACGGAGAAGGCAGGAACTGGTCTGAACGTTCAGCAGCGGATCGTCGCCATGCACCACCTGGATATCCCCTGGAAGCCTTCTGAGCTGGAACAACGGGATGGCAGAGGGGCCCGGCAGGGTAACTGGCTGGCGAAGATGCACTACGGGAATCAGGTCAAAAATTATATCTATGCCGTCGAGCAATCTTTAGACAACTATAAGTTTAACCTGCTTAAAAATAAGCAGACCTTCATCAGTCAGATGAAAAACAATGAGTTAGCCAAGCGTACGCTGGACGAAGGCGCGATGGATGAACAAAACGGGATGAATTTCTCTGAATACATCGCTATTTTATCGGGTGACACCTCCCTGCTGGAAAAGACCAGGATTGAAAAGAAGCTGGCCGAACTGGAGGGTTATAAAGCTGCTCATTTCAAAGAAGTCTCGCGCAGCCGCTACTTGCTGGACGATTTAAACAAAAGAAGCCGCGATACGAAAGCCACTTTGGAACTGGTCAAAGCGGACGAAACGGCTTACAAGTCCTTGCTGAAATATGATAACGATGGTGTCAAACTCAATCCGATCAGGCTGGCCGGCCTCCAGAGCGCGGATGCCGTCGCTATTGGTCAGCAATTGATTCACCTCTATACGCACTGGACACCGGAGCAGCCCAGTCAAACCGACCATCACCTGGGTGAACTATATGGTTTTGATCTTTTTATCAGGCGAAAATTGCAAACCCTGGATACGGTGTTTTCCGATAAGATCGAATTTGTGACCTCCCTATATGCCCAGAGCCGCGAGTCAGGCATCAAGTATATGCAAAACGGAGGCGCCCCGAATATTGATAACCCTAAACTGGCGGCGCGCTACTTCCTGAACGCCATCGACCGGGTGGTTGGCATGGCAGAGCGCTACGAAAAGGAACTTGCAGGTATGGAGAAACAAATACCGGAAATCACCGCTTTGACCAAACGCCCTTTTGAACAGGAAGGGGAACTCGCTGCGCTGAAAAAAGATCTGGAAAAGCTGGAATTGGAAATCAGTCAAAAAATTGCAGAGGCGGAAACCAAACCCACCCCTGAGGAACAGCTGGTTCATGACGACGGTCCGGAAGAATCAGTCGCCATAAAGTCCGCAGTCAAACGGTGAACAACCCTTTGAAGGGCCTAGCCATCCTTGCATCACCACCTGCAACAACTGGTGGTTTTAGATTGCAGTTCCTATCACTTGAAAGATTAGTGTAGCTAATCCCTTTTCACTTTAAACAAATTACATATGGAAGAAACGCGGGATCAGCAAAAACTCCACGGTTTCCTGCAATGCGGCATTTATCTGTCGCTCCTGCTGGAAGCTGCTATTTTTATTTATCATGATGCCCCTTTCTGGGGCATTTTTTTTACCCCGCTGGATAGATTATCTCATCTCTTTATTTATTCCAGCCTGGTCTATAGTAAACTGGCAACGTTTAGCCTCATCTGCCTGGTCAGCATCGGTACGCTGGCAAAAAAGAAAACAGACCTTGACCCCAAAAAGCATATCGCTTATCCGATGTTGATCGGCATGTTGCTGTTCTTCGGCAGTATCATTTATTATGGTCGTCCCTCGCCGCTCGCATTGGCTTATACGTCCTGGTTTAACCTGCTGTATATGGTATGCTCCTTTACCGGGGCACTCATGGTCAGCGTTTCGATGGATAATGTCTCCAAGTTCATCCGGTCGGGATTAGGCAAGGACAAATGGAATACGGAAGCGGAAAGCTTTATGCAGCCCGTCAAGAAGGTAGAAACGCCTTATTCCGTGAACATCCCCATGCTGTTTTACTATAAAGGGAAGGTCAGGAACGGCTGGATCAACATCTGTAATGTCTTCCGGGGTACTATGGTAATCGGCACGCCCGGAAGCGGCAAAAGCTTTTCGGTGGTCAATCCTTTTATCCGTCAGCTGGTCGCCAAGGAATTCGCCGTTTGTCTTTATGATTTCAAGTTTCCCGATCTCGGGCAGATCGCTTATTACCATTACCTGCTGGCCAAGCAGAACGGTAAGCTGAAGGGTTACGCCTTTCATGTCATCAATCTGAATGACATGGAAAAAAGCCGGCGGATCAATCCCTGGCGGGCCGATTATATCCGCTCCCTGGCTGACGCCGCAGAAACGGCAGAGGCACTGGTCGAAGCGCTGAAGAAAGGGGATCGCTCCGGTGGCAGCGATCAGTTTTTTACACAATCCGCCATTAATTTTCTGGCATCCTGTGTCTACTTCATGAGTAAGTACAAGAATGGCATCTATTCCAGCTTCCCCCATGTGCTGGCCTTGCTCAACCGGAGTTATGAAGAAATCTTCGGTGCCCTGACTTCTGAACCCGAACTCAAGCCGCTGTTGTCGCCTTTTATGACGGCCTACAACGCGAAGGCCTTTGACCAGCTGGAGGGGCAGATCGGCACCTTGAAAATCTTTATCAGCCGGCTGGCCACCAAGGAAACGTACTGGGTCTTTTCCGGCGATGATTTTAACCTGAAGATTTCCGCCAGAGATAATCCGGGCATGCTGGTGCTGGCCAATGACCCCAACACCCAAAACATCAACTCCGCCTGTTACTCCATTATTATCAACCGGCTGACCAAGCTGATCAATACCAAAGGCAATCTGCCTTCCGCCCTGATCGTCGATGAGGTGCCGACCCTGTTCGTGCATCGCGTGGAGAACCTGATCGCGACGGCCCGCTCCAATAAAGTAGCCGTGCTGATGGGCCTGCAGGAATTGCCGCAGTTTAATCAGCAGTACGGAAAGGATACGGCGGCAACCATTACAGCGGTGGTCGGCAGTGTTTTGTCGGGCTCGGTCAGAAATAAAGAGACGCTGGAATGGCTGGAACGCCTGTTCGGCAAATCGAAACAACTGGGCGAAGGCTTGTCCATTGACCGGAACAAGACGTCCACTTCCCTGAATGAAAAACTGGAGGTCCTGATCCCGGCAGGCAAGATCGCCTCGCTGAACGCCGGGGAAATGGTCGGCATGATCGCTGCCGATGCCCAGGAAAAATTCACCGGGCAGTTTGAAACTTCAGCCGTCAATTGCCGCATTAACCTGGACATGACGGAGATCAGGCGCGAGGAGAAAGGTTACCGACCGCTGCCGTCCTATTATGATTTTGATGGTAAGGCCGACGAGAAACTGCGCCAGAACTTCAACGTCATCACGCAGCAAATTCAGGAAATGGTCCTCGCCTTTACGATTCCGGCTCCGCCCGGACCGGTTAAAACGACTTTAAGAAAATGATCAACGAAGAAAATTTACGGGGTACGATCGTCATGATGCACCCGGAAATGTGGGAAGCCCATGCCGACAAACAGGGCGTGATCGGTGAGATCCTGAAAGCCGACCCCGCCAGGGACGATTTCTATGTAACCTACGGCGGCCCCCAGCCACACCTGCACGGCAGTGATGCGCTGATGGTCCTGAAGCCGGCCGATGAGATCATGGAATACCTGCAAAACCACTCGATTGACCTGACGCCCTACGACCTTCAGGATCTCAGGTCCATAGCACGCCTGGTCCACCACGGTACACCCAAACATCTGCGCAGCGCCCTGGAGCTGGTACGGGATAACGAAAACATCCGCGAACAAAGCGTGAGCAGCCTCGAAGAGGTATTGGGCCTTAAACAGGCCAAAAGCATCAAACGCTGATGCAGGCCCTCCGGAGCGCATAACCGCATCCGGCGGGGCCGGAAACAATCCATTTTAAAAATCAATGCAATGAAAAACGAAAGTTTAACCGGATCGCTGGTTTTGGTCCATCCAGATTTTAAAGACGACCCGGTCCAAAGACAGGGCCAGGTTGGCGTCATGACCTATCCGCGGGAACTCAATGAAATGTATGTTTCGTTTCCCGGCGGCGGCGAAGGCGTTTATTCCTGGGATACCCTGCTGAAGCTGAAGGACAAGCAGGATATCGTCAGGAATCTGACATCCAACGGCTCGGCCATGCCGGAAAATGATTTTAAGGCCCTTTACAAAATCATGCTGCTGATGGACCGGGGTACCAGTCTGGGAACCCTGTCCGCGCTGGAAATGGCCCGCGACAATCCCAGTGTATGGGAAAGGGCGCTGGATCCCGTCCGGCAGATCGAACGGCTGGATGCCCATAAAAGTTACGGCCGTTGAAATTCCTTTTCAGTCTCTGTATAGTCTGCCTGCCGCTTAAACACCTGCACATCAACTCCGGGTTTGGATACCGGGTACATCCCCTCAGCGGCAGATACATCCTGCATGAGGGTATCGACCTTCGGGCCCGGCATGATACCGTTTATGCAATCCTGAATGGCGTGGTCACTACCACCGGGTACCAGGAGGGGTTAGGGGTCTATATCCGGCTGACGCACGGTGAGGTGCAATCCGTCTACGGGCATCTTAGCCAGGTAATGGTTGGCGCAGGAGAAAGCGTTTCTGCCGGTGAACCGATCGGTATCACCGGCGCCACGGGCCGGGTAACCGGCGAACACCTGCACTTCAGTATCCGTTACCGGCAGCGGCCTGTCAATCCCATTCAATTTTTATATGTAATGCTAACAAAAATCGAAAATGAGCAAAAATTTCAAAGCACTTCCCGTGCTGCTTTCGGAAAAGCTGATCGGGGAAATTAAGAGCGGGAACTCGCTGTTCCAGAAACCCTTCAAAGAAAACGGCATGCCCGCTTTTGTCGCACCGGTCAACCCGACGACCGGCAAAGGGTACAGCGCGCTCAACGCGCTCGCCTTAGGGATGCAGCGCCATGATGATCCGCGCTGGATGTCTGCCGATGCCGCCCGTTATGCCAATTCATGGGTAAAGAAGGACGAAAAAGGCACGCTGATCGAGTTCCCAAAGACCAGCGACATCCAGGCCATCCGTACCGCGGACGGCAAACGCATCCAGGACGAGGCCGGGGTGACGCAAACCAAAACCGTCACCTTCGACAAACCGCAGGCCGCTAAAGCCTTCCTTTTCAATGGCAGCCAGCTCAATGACCTGCTGCCCCTGGAGGAATACCTGCAGCAACAAAACGCAGCACAGCCCTTGTCACCTCTGGAAAGGGCGGAGAAGCTAGTTGCTGACAGCAAAGCGGTCATTATCCATGGTGGACAGGAGGCTTATTACGATAAGCAGCGTGATGCGATCTTCCTGCCGGAAATGGAGCAGTTTGAAAACGAGACCAAATACTACCAGGCGGCCGTTCATCAGCTGGCACACTGGTCCGGGCACGAGAGCCGCCTCAACCGCCCGATGGAAGGCAAGCTGGGATCGCTGGAGTATGCCCGCGAGGAAATGCGCGCCGCCATTGCCGGCATCCTGATTGGCGCGGAATTAAAGATCGGGCACCACTTCGGCCAGCAGGCCGCCTACATGAACAACTTCGTAAAAATCTTACAGGACGATCCCTTTGAAATTGCGCGTGCTGCCCGGGACGCCCAAAAAGCGGCCAACCTGTTGCTGGGGGTCGGCCCGAAGCGCGAACAGAAACAGGGGCCCGCCACTAACCAGGGATTTAAGAAAGGCGATGAGATCGCTTACCTGGATACTTCCTACAAAGTGCTGGAAACCTACAAAAATAAAAGCGTCAAGGTAGAGGACGCCAGCGGTACCCGCAAAAATATCAAACCTTCGGACGGGCTTTACAACTCCTTGCTGGAAGCCAGGAATCATCCGAGGGAACCGGAAATGGCATTGGAAGAAAGCCGGGAAACAGCGCAAACTTATAAAATAGGCAGATAACATGAACCTGATCCATTATACTGAAAATGAGCTTCCGATCCAGGATCTGGAAACCATCGGGCTGGCCGCGAATGGCCAGCTCCTGCTGAATGTCGACGACCTGAGAGCCCTGCTCTCCGGGAGGAGAACAGGTATCCTGGAGTTAAACGACCTGGAGGCCGAAAACATCAAAATCAAATCGATCCACGCCAAAATTTCCCTGCAGCCGAATCAGGCAGGCCAAGTCGATTTGCTGATCCACCCGATTTATCGCAAAGCGGTTACCCCGGATTTTCTGGACGACAATGAGGCACAGCAGCTACAGAAAGGCGAAGTTGCCAGCCTTCTGAAGATTACCATTGATGACAGGGGCAATAAAAAGGAGTTGCTCGTGGAGTATGATGCCGAGACCCGAGAGTATATCGTCTCCGATACGGAAAAGATCCTGGCACCGGATATGGTCAACAATGAATTTCTGACACCTGCGCAGAAGGAAAATTACCGCAAGGGCAAAGAAGTCCAGATTGCTGATGGTACCAAACTGGCGTATTCAGGCGTTGATCATCACGGCATCCGTTCCAATAAATTGGCGCTGGTTGCTTCGATCCTGATCGATGGCGGACTTTCCTATATGGTGTATAAAGGACTGAATGCCCTGTTCAATCAAAAGCGGGACGGCAAAGCCGCTGAAAAACTAAGTCCTGGCTACTACAACGCACTGAAAGACGTCGAAAATCAGCGTCAGTTCCTGCCTAACCCATTTACCCGGTCCGCCGGACGCGGCAGTAGTTCACGCTGATGATCGCTGCGCTTGATCATTTAGGTGTGCCGCCGGAGATGCAGGCTTACTTCAACTTGAATGAATTGGTCTTCCACTATGGCACGGACACAGAAGAGTTTGGCAACGGGTTCCACAAGGTGCCGACCACCGGCAACCTCTGGTTAGCCGGGCCGGATGTTGCTTCGGAAGTTGTCATCACCAATTCCGCTATGGAAGCCATCGCTTTTCTGACGCTGCAACGGCCACGTTATCCCAAGCTGGATCACGTGGCCTTCATCGCTATTGGTAACCAGCTGCAACCCGGCCAGGTGGACTGGATCAGCCGCCACTTCCCCAAACGCAAATTTACGCTGGTATTTGGCAACGATCTCGTCGGCAACATGACGGATATTAAACTTGCCACCGGCTTGAAGGGCATGCGCTTTCGGTTGCTTCATGTCCGTCATCAAACCATGATCATGAACATTGAGAAACTGGAAATATTTGAAGACAGCAAGATTACCCTGAGCGTTTTTGAAAGAGCTTTTGGCCTCCGAACGGGTATCCGGACGCGCAAGCCGATCTTACACAGTTCCTATTTAAATCAATTACAACATGACAACAACCGATGATATTGTGCTCCGGCCTGCCGTAAGTTTTGCTTTCCTGCAGGTATTGCCGCTGATCCTGTTTAGCCTGACGTTTCTTCTACTGGCCTGGTACCTGTCACCTTATTTTATTTTTTTCAGCATTCCGGTATGTGCGGCCGCAGGATACCGAATGTGGTATATCAGGAGTATGCAATACCTGATCAGCAGGGAGTATATCCGCCTGACCAGGGGACTTTTATTCAAGCGGGTAGATCAGCTGGAAATGTACCGTATCAAAGACTTCATCATTACGCAACCTTTCAGTTTACAATTGCTTCGATTGATGAACCTTACCCTGAAGAGTACAGACACCGAAAATGCAGTGATCACTTTCCATGGCATTCCTTTTTCCGAAATTACAGATACGATCCGGGAGCGGGTACAGGAGGCCCGTCATGGCAATAATATTTACGAAATAAATTGAAAATGCACTTTAGGTTACTAATTAATTTAGTATCTTAAAATAACCGAAAGTATCATGAAAGCAATTGTTCGCAACGTCTTGTTAGCTTGTTTTATATCCACTTTTGCCTTGTTTGGCTTGTTAGGGAGGAAGAAGGAGCCTGTGCTGGCACCGGCGCATTACCAGGCAGCGCAGCCTTTGATCACCGAAGTACAAAAAGAAAACCTGACCTGCCTTGGTGTGGCCCTGCTAACCTGGGTGCTGTGTATCTGGCGGTGTGCCGTGCTCAATAAACGCATGAGTGATGAGCGCGAATACCAGCGGCGTTTTAATGACTACATGCGTGAGTCCGCTTTTAACCGTCATTTATATTGACGGCAATAAAATAATTGATAAGTTTACAGCCTTAAGCGGGTCTTCGCCCGCAATTGTGATAAGGTTTAGGTTGAAAGGTCCCGGCGGCGAGCGTACGGGACCTTTCTTTTTTGCTCAATTTTTTTGTCGCTTGCTTTATGAAGCACGAGATTTCTTGAGAAATGACGAGACCCGTACTGCGATTGCAATATGGGCATTGAAGATTTTTATTCAATGGCTACCCATGAAAGATAAGTTAGGATCCTCAACGGAGGAAAAAGATCAGAACAACCCCTCCACAAACAAAAAATCTCCCAAAATCGGCAAAGTGATAGTCCCTAAGGAGCCGGTGAAAAGATACCGCGTGACAGTACATTACTTGCCAGTCACGGAAGAGGAAGCCCGGATTAAAAAGGCTATTATCGAGAGCATTATGAAAAAGACGCCTCCTAAGTAATAGTCAATTGCGTCTATAAATTACAAGATTAACGGAAGGAGATAATTGTTAAATACTTGATAATTAGGATATTATGAAGATTTCAGCTTGATTTTCTGAAATTTAATTCTTAATTTAGGCAACAGAACATCAGATCATGGAAGAGAAAAAGCACGTTGGTATTTGGATCAGGGTTTCCACGGACATGCAGGTTAAGGATGATAGTCCGGAACATCACGAGCGCAGGGCACGGTATTACGTAGAATCTAGGGATTGGCAGGTCGTCGAAGTGTATAGATTGGAGGCTGTGTCAGGGAAAACGGTCATGAATCACCCGGAAGCGCAGCGAATGCTCAAAGACTTAAGAAGCGGGCGCATTTCCGGCCTGGTATTTTCCAAACTTGCCCGCCTTGCCCGTAGTACCAAAGAACTTCTGGAATTTGCAGAGATATTTCGAAAAGAGGGCGCAGACCTGGTTTCGTTGGCAGAACAGATCGATACTAGCACACCAGCCGGCAGGCTGTTTTTTACGATAGTCGCTGCAATGGCGGAATGGGAACGGGAGGAAATATCCAGTCGTGTTTCAGCGTCAGTTCCCATCCGCGCGAAGATGGGGAAACCGCTGGGTGGACAGGCTAGCTTTGGTTATAAATGGCAGGACAAATCAATGGTAATCGATGAGAAAGAGGCTCCGATTCGCAAACTGATGTACGAGATCTTCCTGGAATGTCAGCGCAAAAAAACAACTGCCGAAAGGTTAAATGAGCTGGGGCATCGAACCCGGAATGGTTCTCGTTTCTCCGATACCACAATTGACCGGCTATTAAGGGATACCACCGCAAAAGGTCAGCGACTCGCTAATCACACCAAGAGCATCGGAGAGGGTAGGCAATGGATTACCAAGCCACAGGAGGAATGGATTATCATTCCCTGTCCCTCTATTGTTTCAGAAGAATTATGGGAAAAGTGTAATGCTGTCCTCGATGAACAATCCACCAAACGCGCCAAGAGGGGTAGGATATCAGAATACCTGCTCGCCGGTTTGGTTAAGTGTGAATGTGGTACACCTATGTATGTGTTCAGTACAGCTAAGAAATTTACCTGCAGAAAATGCAAGAACAATGTCAGGGTGTCAGATATGGATAATTATTACCAGCAAGTCCTTAAAGGATATCTGAATGATATTCAACCTCAGATGTATGTTGAAGAACTGGAGGCGGACATACGGGTAAAAGAAGGCTTATTAAGCGCTTCCTTGAAAAAGCGTACCCAACTGCGAAAAAAAATGGACGAATTGGTCCCCTTAAGGGTAAGCGGGGATCTTGACAAAGAGCATTTTGCTGAGATCTACCAACCACTTGTCACGCAAGTGCATCAACTTGACAGATCTATACCGGAACTGCAGGCAGAGATCGATCTAAAGCGTGTGCAGGTTACCTCAGCTGACCATGTCCTTAAAGAAGCAAAAGGCTTATACAAAGCTTGGTCGAGCATGCTTTTTTCTCAAAAACGCCCTATAGTTGAGACAATCACAGAATATATTACTATTGGAAAAGAGACGATCGACGTAGGAATTCACCATGTTTCTTCATCCTCGAAACTAACAAGTCAACACGAATTCAAGGGTTCATGGAGGCCACCAGCATAAAACTGGCCGGATAATCAACCGTAAAGCGGGCGCGTGACACGGTAATGCGGCGCTCTTCCAACGGCTGGCGCATTACCTCGAGCACCGTGCGCTTAAACTCCGGCAACTCATCGAGAAACAGTACACCGTTGTGGGCCAGTGATATTTCGCCGGGTTGCGGGTTACTACCGCCGCCAACCAAAGCCACATCGCTGATGGTGTGGTGCGGCGAGCGGAACGGCCGTACGGTTACCAGCGCATCGGCTGCCTGCATTTTACCGGCTACGGAGTGTATCTTGGTTGTCTCGAGCGATTCATGAATGGTAAGCGGCGGCATAATGGATGGCATACGCCGCGCCAGCATGGTTTTACCGGCTCCCGGCGGACCAATCAGGATAACGTTGTGACCACCGGCTGCGGCAATTTCCAGCGCACGCTTAATATTTTCCTGGCCTTTTACATCGCTAAAGTCGCTATCATAATTGCACAGGCTATCATAAAACTCTTCGCGGGTGTTTACAACTTCTCTCTTTAGCTGCGTATCGCCATTAAAAAAGCCGGCAATATCTTTAATGCTTTCAACGCCGTATACTTCCAAATCATTTACAATAGCGGCCTCACGGGCGTTTTGCTTGGGCAGGATGAAACCTTTAAAACCTTCTTTACGGGCTTGTATGGCAATAGGCAGTGCACCTTTAATAGGCTGCAAACCGCCATCCAGCGACAACTCGCCCATGATAATGTATTTATCCAGATCATTAACTTCCATCTGGCCAGAGGCGGCCAGTATGGCGGTGGCAATGGTCAGATCATAAGCCGAGCCCTCTTTACGGATATCGGCCGGGGCCATGTTAACTACCAGTTGCTGGCGGGGCATTTTGTAATTGCAATTCTTGAGGGCCGATTCGATACGGAAATAGCTTTCTTTGATGGCCACATCGGGCAAACCCACAATAAAGTACTTGGTACCGGGAGCAATGTTCACTTCTACTGTAATGGTAGTAGCCTGTATACCGTAAACCGCGCTGCCAAAGGTTTTAACTAACAAGGTGATAAAGTTTTTATATTATGAAGCAATAAAGATATTAATTTATGCCTTTTGCCCCAAACCTTTGCTCAAGTGGCAAATCCGAATAATGCAGGTGTACCACTTTTAAAGTGGTACAAAGCGGAACAAACCGGTACACGCCGGAACAGGTGGTACACTTTGGTACACCTAAAACGCCGTTTGCAGCACGCAGAGGCCGTATAAAAATAGTGGTACAGTGTGGAACACCCGGAACAGTTTGGTACAGGTATTTATACTCATGACACGATCTTGTCAGTACTTTAGGTGAGTTTTTTAACTTGTATTTATGGAGGAGCTATAATGATAACGCCATCTCTGTACCAAATGATATGCGAGGGGATGGCCACATTATCACTCGACATGACAGGTGGGTGTTTGTGATATAAACAAAAAAAGCCGCCCCTGCATCAGGAACGGCTTAGCTCATAAATGTTTCTTGTTATTTTACGCTCAACGCTACTTCGATGTTGCCGCGGGTGGCGTTAGAGTAGGGGCAAACGGCATGTGCTTTTTTTACCAGTTCCAGCGCGGCTTCACGGTCAACGCCCGGAATTTCCACGTCCAGCTTTACAGCCAGGTTAAAGCCGCCATTATCCTGTTTCATGATGCTTACTTCGGCTGTTACGGCGGTGGTGCCGGTCTGCACTTTTTCCATCCGGATAATCAAGTTCAGGGCGCTGTCAAAACAGGCAGCATAGCCACCGGCAAACAAAATTTCGGGGTTAAGGTAAGTACCGCCCGGACCGCCCATTTCTTTCGGGATGCGGGTTTCGATATCCAGTGCACCATCTGCAGATTTTACCTGGCCATTGCGGCCGCCGGTAGCCGTAGCTTTGGCTGTATACAAGCTTTCCATTTCTTTTTAATTTATTATTAGGTGATATATGTATGAGCTATTTATTTGATGTGGTTTAAAATGGACCGCAGTTGCTTAACCAGTTGCTGGCCTTCTTCGGCCGGTACAGGAAACTGCTCCAGCAGGGCAAGGGGAACATCTTTTGCTTTTTCTTTCAATTCTTCGCCGTGCTTTGTAATCCGGATCTGCACTATCCTTTCATCCTGCTTATCGCGCGTGCGGGTTACCAGCTCCCTTTTTTCCATTCGTTTCAGCAAGGGGGTTAGCGTACCGCTATCCAGCATCAGCTGTTCGCCAATGGCTTTAACCGATAGCTGTCCGTGCTCCCATAACAACATCATGACCAAATACTGCGGATAAGTTAGATCCAGCTTATCCAGCAACGGCCGGTACAAATTAGTTATCTGCCTTGATAAAGCATAGATGGGAAAACATAACTGATTTTCAAGTTTCAACAAATCCATCGTTACAAATTGTATTGTGCAAAATTAAATTTTATAAAATACATTAAAACATACTTATGTCAAAATGAAGCCAAGGCTTCATTAAAGTTGGCTATACTTAATTATGAGCATTATAGCATTCGTTTTTATTTGTCATTACAGGTTCAAATAAGCGCTGATCAACATCTGCTTTTACAGGCTTAACGTTAATAGGTATATGATAAAATTACTTTTATTGATATCGCTGTTTACGCATCCTGCGGTTAAGCCTGCCCAAACAGATACAGCTACTTTTGCTACCGGTTGCTTTTGGTGTACCGAAGCCAAGTTTCAGCAATTACGGGGCGTTAAGAAAGTAGTATCGGGCTTTACGGGTGGCCGCACAGTAAAGCCTACCTATCAGCAGGTATGCACCGGCACAACAGGCCATGCCGAGGCTTGTAACATCGTTTACGACCCATCGGTGATTAGTTATGATGAACTGCTGCAGGCCTTTTTTGTAGCGCATGATCCTACCCAGCTAAACCGCCAGGGTAATGATGTGGGTACCCAGTACCGGTCAGCCATATTTTACCATGGCGCCCAGCAAAAGCAAAAAGCCGAGTATTACATAGCCAAGCTGAACGCTGCTAAAGCTTACAAAAGTAAAATTGTAACCCAGGTGGTACCATCTACCGTGTTTTACAAGGCCGAAGATTACCACCAGAACTATTATAACCAGAACGGCAGCCAGCCTTATTGCAGGTATGTAATACAACCGGAGCTGGATAAATTTAAAGCCGTATTTAAAAACAAACTGAAACCATGAGATCAGGCATTTTTCTATTATTCTTCCTGGCGCTAAGCACCGGCCTGTTTGCCCAGAACATTAAAAGCAATAAGGGGCACGAGCATAACCCGTACTATTCTAACACCGATACCCGCCCGTTAAAGGTGAGCAATGCAGAGTGGAAAAAGATATTGCCGGCCACGCTATATAAAGTGGCACGTGAAGCTGATACGGAACGCGCCTTTACCGGCAAGTACTGGAACAGTACGGCCAAAGGCACTTATTACTGCGCCGTTTGCGGCAATAAACTATTCCGCTCGGACGCGAAGTTTGCGAGCGATTGCGGCTGGCCCAGCTTTTTTGAGCCGGTACGCAAAAACAGCGTGGTGTACCTGACCGATAATTCGTACGGTATGGAGCGTACCGAGGTGCGTTGCGCCCGTTGCCAATCGCACCTGGGCCATATTTTTGACGATGGCCCGCCGCCTACCCACAAGCGTTTTTGCATGAACTCCGTTTCGCTGGATTTTCAGCCCGATCAGGGGTTTTAAATTTTAGGTAGATAGATTGAAAGCCCCTTGCCGTAGCTAACTTTGTGTTAGTTACTGCACGGGGCTTTTTGTTGTTTGTTCTTAGAAGAGTATGTGCGCGTGCACCTTGCACCTGATTGAAAAGGTTTATGGTGCGGCGGTTGTAGCAGCATTAAGAATAGGCCAGGCACCTGGGCCTACGCTTACCCCTTTGTTGCTTCCTCTTACACCGTTATCGGCGCCAAAGGTGTACAGCGGCCAGCCTTTATAGGTTAACTGTGTTTTGCCAAATATGGTGATGGTACCAAAATCATCCTGATTGAGCGTTGAGGGTACACGGCCTACGCCGGTTACTTCAAAAACAGGCCAAATGGCATTGTTGCTTAAATCGGCCTTGGTATAGTTGTTTGTTTTAGCCTTATCATTTTTAAAACGGTACAGCGTGTGGCCATAGGCATCAACCATGTATTGCGTTACTTCGGTTCCTTGCACGTATTGGCTGGTATAATTGGCACCATCGGCGCCTACCAGTTGCTTGTTTACCAGCATTACGGTATAATCAGGCTTGGCTACAAACCATGTTTTACCGCTGGCTTCGCCGTTTACATCGCCGGCTTTGCTGTCGCCCGCAAAGGTGTACAGCGGCCAGCCTTTGTAAGTAGTTTGCTTGCCGCCATCAGCACGGGTAATAGTACCAAAATCGGCAGCGTTGAGGCCGGTGCCTAACGTTGGTAAAGCATCATAAAAAGTAGGCCATGCGGTAGAGCAGCCGCCGCTGCAACCTGAGTTACCGTCGGCATCGATAGCAAAAAAGTAAAGTGTGCGCCCGTCTTTAGTGGTCAGGATGCTGCCCAATTGTGCATTGTTAGCCAGTTGTATGGTAGCCGTTCCGGTAGTGCCGGTGCCGCTACCTGTACCGGGGGTACCGGTATTATAGCCATCGGTTGAAGTGGCCGTGTTGCTTGAACTATCTTTTTTGCAGGCTGTAAAAACAGCAATAAGCGCCAGCAATGCAAACCCATAGGTTTTCCATAAATTCATTTTCATGATTGTGTGTGTTGTGTTAAGTAAAACTTGTTGTTGACATCAAATTTTTACTTGCTGGCCAGCTGTTTTAAAATTAATGTGCTTGTACACTACCTTTTTGAGCGCATGTGCCGATCCGGCAGATCAGCTTTTATCGTAAATTCTTATTTTGTTAAGATTACGCTCTATCTGATCGTATACACAATGAACACGTAGCGTTAGCTGAAATGGTTGCCTCGGCAGGAAGGAATTATTTAAATATGATTGATTGCCTCTGCTGCTGTAGAAAGTAGGTGCGATTGTATACTGCATCGTGCCGTAGCTACAATGAGCAGTACCAGCTTTGGGAACACGATAACGCTTTTGTAGATTTGTTTAGCCTGGCCTCTATCCAATAAATTTGATTACATACAACACGGTATGCACTGGGCTGGTTTACCGCCCAAAGAGTACGTGTATAGGAGTGCCAGCAATCACGCCGGCCTAAATAAAATCATTGAGGTAGGTTATTTGGATTTTAGGCCGATAGTCTGAATACTATGAGCATAGAGGTTTGAAGTCTGGAGACTTCAGGCAGCCACGAAGTACGTAAGTAACAATTTATATTTATTTTATAACTATAACAATGATGCAACTTCTTGAAACTATTATAAATGAATTAACAGATACTAATCTATCATTAACGTCTCCTTTGCTAAAAACTAAGTTATTAGCAAGCAGAATAAAAAATGAGGAACTTCTATACTGGGTAAATAATGAGCTTAATGGATATACAAAGAAAGAGGACTTACCTGAATACAGAACCACCACGGGAAATTTGATTGGTGATTACATCAATGGTAATATGCACATATCTAACCACATTCTTCCTATACCCTCTTTCGACGATGATTTTGACAACCAATTAAGACGATTTGATTTTTTTGAAGGGGTTGAACCGTTAGAGAAATTAAGTGATTCCGCAAAAGATCTCTTAGTACAGCCTTTCAATAATGGGCAAGTCAAAATTATCCAAAAACTACTATATAAGCATTCAAATCATGCTGGGAATTTTTCTTTATTAAGTGCAGGAATTTCTGTAACATCAAGTGTTTTGAAAACTACTTTGAATGCTATTAGAAATAAACTATTAGATTTCATGATTTCTCTTGAATCTGAGTTTGGAGTTGAATTAAACATAGAAACATTACAATCTAACACAAAAAAAGTTACACATATCATGCATACAACGATAAACAATACAGGTGACGGTAACGTAATAAATACAGGCTCTAATGTTAGCATAGACAATAACATCCATATTAAAAAAGACAATAAGGATACTTTAAAAGAAACTCTTAAAGAAAATAAAGTCAGCGACGACGACTTAAGTGATTTAATGCAAATAATTGACACAGAAAGACCTACTTCAGATACTAATTTTGGAGAAAATGTTAATAGATGGATACACAACATGATGGGAAAGGCATTAGACGGTACATGGAAAGTAGGACTTAGTGCAGCAGGAGGAATATTAGCAAAAGCAATTAGCCATTATTATGGAATAGGTGAAATACGTTAATCAAAAAATATCGTTATTCAGCTCCGCTATTTAAAATCTATAACTTCGGCCCCTATAGCCGTAGTCTTCAGACTACCATAAAAACAAAACCGCCATGCCGATCAAAATCAGCATGGCGGTTTTTTATATAAGCGAGTCTTGATTCCTGACTCGATATTCCCGATTCTAAAAATTACATCTTCGGCATGCGGCGCATCAGGTTGGCCATGGCGGCCGGGTTGCTTACCTGTTTCATGATTTTGCGCATGTCTTCAAACTGCTTAATCAGGCGGTTTACTTCCTGAATATCGGTGCCCGAGCCTTTGGCAATACGGTTGCGGCGGCTTGGGTTGATGCTGTCCGGATTCGATTTTTCGTGCGGGGTCATGGAATTAATGATGGCCTCGATAGATTTAAAGGCATCGTCGCCAATTTCTACGTCTTTCACCATTTTGCCTACGCCCGGTATCATGCCCATCAGATCTTTCATGTTACCCATTTTCTTGATCTGTTGTATCTGGCTGTAGAAGTCGTTAAAATCGAACTTGTTTTTACGGATCTTCTTTTGCAGCTCGGCGGCCTGCTTTTCGTCAAACTGCTGCTGGGCACGCTCCACCAGGGATACCACGTCGCCCATGCCCAGGATACGCGAAGCCATACGGTCGGGGTGGAACACGTCCAACGCTTCCATCTTTTCGCCAGTACCAATGAATTTGATCGGCTTATTTACTACCGATTTGATAGATAACGCCGCACCACCACGGGTATCACCATCCAGTTTGGTTAACACGGCGCCGGTAAAGTCCAAACGGTCGTTAAACACCTTGGCGGTGTTCACGGCGTCCTGCCCGGTCATGGAATCCACAACAAATAAGATCTCGTGCGGGTTGGTAGCCGCTTTTACGCGCTCTATTTCCTGCATCATCGGCTCGTCAACAGCCAAACGGCCGGCGGTATCGATGATAACCACATTGTTGCCGTTCTGCTTAGCCTGTGCAATACCTTCCAGCGCAATAGCCACCGGATCTTTCGACTCGCGGTTGGCATACACCGGGATGCCTATTTGCTGGCCCAGTACTTCCAGCTGATCGATCGCCGCAGGGCGGTAAACGTCATCAGCTACCAGTAAAGGCTTTTTGTTTTTCTGTGTTTTCAGGAAGCTGGCCAGCTTACCACTGAAAGTGGTTTTACCCGCACCGTTCAAACCTGCAATCAGGATGATGGTAGGCGTAGCCGGAAAGTTCAGTTCGGATGTGGTGCCACCCATCAGGTTGGTCAGCTCATCGTTCATGATCTTGGTCAGTAACTGACCCGGCGAAATGGTGGTCAACACGTTTTCGCCCAATGCCTTCTGCTTCACATCATCGGTGAAGGTTTTGGCAGTTTTATAGTTAACGTCGGCATCCAGAAGGGCTTTTCTAATTTCCTTCATGGTTTCGGCCACGTTGATCTCGGTAATGGTTCCTTGTCCTTTCAGGACCTTAAACGCCCTGTCGAGCTTATCTGAAAGATTTTCAAACATGCTTATTCCAATCTTATTTTAGGGTACAAAGGTATGATTTTAAACTAATTTTTGCGGGTGCTAAATCCATAAAAACAACTACTTACGCCGGTTTAAACGGAATGGGCACCAGCATTACGGAAACCGGTATAGTATACCGATGGCCAGGTTCTCGTTGCTTTGGATGGCTATGCCTTTTCTTTTTAAACCGCTTGAGTTTTCATAAATTTTATCGGTTGCTTCTTTATCATACAAAGCTACACCGGTTATAGTTACGCTGATGAGGCGGTTTACCTTGGCGGCAATGGTTAAATCCAAACGGTGATCAATATTTTCAAGGCCGCGGGCGTAAGGTATAAACAGAGCATAGCGGCTGGTTAGGCGCAGGTTCTGCATAATTTCCTTATCAAACAAAGCCACTACCTGGAAAGCCAGCTCATTACGGAAGGTATGGCCTCTGCCTACACCGTAGGCACTTTGCTGCCCGTTAAATACGCTTGTATCCAGCACCAAAGTTTGGCGGGCGGTACCTGTACCCAAACGCAAATCAAATATATTGTTGGGCTTGTACTCAAAACCTACAGACTCGGTAACGTAACCCGGTGCCATAAAGCGCGAAATGACCTGCGGCGGCTTGGTATTACTTGCATCATAAGCGTAGCCCAGATCAAACTGCGATTCAAAGCTTAACGAACCGAAAAAGAACCAGCTTTTAGATAACTGCGAAGCAGCTTTGTTATCCCAAAAAATACGGTCGTTGGTTTTACGGCTCAGCTGCTCGCGGTTTTTGGAGCGGCCGTATAGTAATATCAGCTCGGTAGTATAGCTCCACGGCTGCCTGTTGTATTCCAGCTTGTAATCTATATTACTATTGAGCGAAAAGGAGTTTACACCACCACCGGCCCAGTTATCGCTAAAGGCCGACTGGCTAAAGTTTAAGCCAAATATTACGCTTTTGCGCCAGTAGCTTACCTTGTAATCCATCATGGTTACGGGTATGTGCTCGGGCACAATCTGGAACGGGCGCAGGCGCTGCGGCAGGGCATTGCGGCGCGGCTCAACACGGTACCGGTTAAGTAAGTTGGTATCAATTTTTATATTGGCGCGGCGTATACTGTCGGCAACCCTTAAACTATCGGTCACTCTTCTTAAATTATCCGCAGATCGCTTTAAGCTGTCAGTTGCGCGTTGCAAACTATCCGTTTGCTGGGCACGTGCCGAAAATGAAAAGACGAACGTCAACAACAATAACAAAAGGCCGTTTCTTACCATACTGCAACAAATTAAAACAAAAAAGCGCTTTGTTTTAACGGCAAATATGATTTTTTATCGCACTGCCTGTGCTAATAAAAACGCCAGGCCCAAAAACGGCGCTTATTCAAATAAGCAGCATCGTTCTCGTTACGGTAAGCTTCGCGTTCAAAAATAATCTGGTAATAGGCTTGCCGGTGGTTGCCGTACCGATACAGGTTGTATAAATAATGCAGCAAGTACATTACGTAAAACGGAATAACCAGCAATTCTGCAGCCTGCTTGAGGTGTATGGTTTCATGCCGTATCAGCACTGGATCGTTGGCATCGGCCTTGTACTTAACCAGTATAAACGGGAACAGCGCCATGCCGCTCACATTCAAAAAGGGAACTACAATAACCGGGTAACTCATGGCGTTTGCTGGGTTTGGGCTTTTAACGGCGGCATGGTAACCAGATCGGGATACCGCTGAAACCGTTTCAGATTGGCTTTAATGGTATTGATAAAATCATAATCATTGGCCGTTGTAACCAGGTAGTAGCTTGGCCGGTACCGGGCCATAAAGTTGGTAAGCTGCGGATCCTGCAGGCCGGTAATTTGCTGTACAAAAGTTTTGTTGAAGCGGTAATCAATAATATCCTGCTGATGATCGCGGGCAATGATCTGTTGCAGATGCTCGGCATTGCGGCCCCTGCGGCTCAGCATGTTCCATAACGCATCGATGCTGATGCCTGCACCGCCCGGCCCTAAACTCAGGATATCACGATAACTGTCGCTACCATACGCCTTGCTGTATTCTTTGCGGGTTAGCGCCAGTTTACGCTGCGGGTTCATGAGCGTATCGCGAATGTTTACGTCTTTGAGCATAATACTCGACTGCCGCAAATACACCGCCAGGTCATTTCCATTCTGTACTTTAATGGTATCCGAATAATAACCCAGCTTACTGAACACCAGCAAATCGCCGGGCTGGGCATTAATTTTAAAATCGGCTTTAAGTGTGTTATAAACCGACTGGCCGTTTCGCAGGTTGCGCACGTTCACTTTGGCTATACGTTCCTTAGTGGCTTTGCTGAACACAATGCCCTCAACAGGCTTGTTTTGCGAAAAGCCCGGCAACGTAAACAAACAAAAAATGAACAGCAACAGCCCTATTCTCATGAATGAAGTAAAATTAACCCAAGCCCCGCACAACCCCTAATCATTTAACAACATTTAACAAGCTTAGCGGGCCACAATAAGCATTTGTCCGATCTGGATACTGTTGTCTGACAGGTTATTTAACGTTCTCAACTCTTCAACAGTAATGCCAAAACGTTTGGAAATAGAGTATAGTGTATCGCCGGTTGCTACGGTATACAGTTTATTGGTGGGTGCGGCACGCACAATGGAATCTTTTACGGCTTTGCCAATATTGTTGTTGATCTGCGCCAGTACGCGGTCTTCGCGCTTTATCTTTTGTATCTCGCCTTCGGGGCGGTCATATTGGTCAAGGTGATATTTTTGGATGGTATTGATGAGCAGTTGCGGATAGCTCGGGTTGGTGGCATAACCGGCTTCTTTTAAACCATAGGCCCAGCCTACATAATCGTTTTTATCCAGCTCAAACAGCCTGGCATAGCGTTTTCTTTTCAGGAACTCCGAATGATCGCGGTAAGAATCCTCAGGATTGCTGTATACCCGGAAACAATCGTTCACATTATCATCATCCTTAAAATAGCTGCGGCCGGCCCAGTCGCTGGTGCATTTGATACCAAAGTGATTATTGGCCACTTTAGCCAGTTCGCTGTTACCAAAAGCCGATTCAAAAATGCCCTGCGCCAGGGTAATACTGGCCGGAATGCCATACAAGTTCATTTCTTTTACAGCAATGCTTTTGAAGCGCTCAATATATGCAATAGCGGTGTAAGAAGGGTAACTACCTATAGCCTGCCTGTTTTCCTGCTGAATACGTTCATTATTGCGCCGGGCGGCATCATTAGGGTTACTACGCACCGTTTTTTTGCGCGACGAACAAGCACTCAGCATTACAACCAAAACCAATAAACAAGCTAATATTCTTTGCATCACCGTTTAAACATTAGAGCGGGAAATTTACGAAAAAAGTATCTCGGATGTTTCAATTAGTTTAGGTTAGACAAGTTGCTGGAAGGCAAAATACCAAATTATCCATTCTCCCTAATCTTACACCATACCTAAACTGCAAACCCTAACGGTATTTATACGTTGGTTAAAATAAACAAGTGATGATGAAAAAGCTGGCTTACACCATACTTATTACCGCAGCCGTTGCCACAACGGCCTGCAACAACTCCGGGCAAAAAACCGGCAATGACCGTGCCGACTCTGGCGCTACCAATGTAGGTAGCTCCGGCCCTTCGGATACATCGATGGCTGCGGGCTCGGGTGCGCCGGTGGGCGTATCAACCGGTGGCAGCGATACCAGCACCTCTATGCAAAAGGATGGCGTTGCCAACCCGACGGTAGATTCGGTAAAGCAGTAGTCCCTTCCAACCCTCCCCGATAGGGAGGGCTTTTAATTTGCATTTGATGAATTTTTCTTTATCTGAAAGAACTCTTTTTCAATTCCATTAGTAAAAATCAAAAAATACTGCTTTATTTTGCTAAATATTTTATCAAAATGGAAGTTGGGATTTTAGGGATTGCGGTATTGATTTTACTGATAGCTGTGTATCTGTTCATCAGCAAAGCTAAAAATACGCAGGGAAATATACCGGCCGAGGAGCTGAACCGCCTGCAGGCCGAAAACGAGAGTTTGAAATTAAAGCTGGTAGCCGCCGAAGAACGCACCAAAGGCACCTTAGCCGAAAAGGAGAGCATTACCCAACTGCTGAAAGAAGAGAACATTAAGCTGGCCGACCAGCTGCTGTTTGAACGCCAGGAACTGGCCGAAACCCGCCAAACGCTGGAAAGTACACGCTCATTCTATAAAGCCCAGCAGGAAAAGCTGCAGGAGCAAAAGCAGGAGATGGAGCAAACCCGCCAGCATTTTCAGCGTGAGTTTGAAAACGTGGCCGAAAAGCTGCTGAAAGAAAAATCGCGCGAGTTTATAGACGTGAACAAAAACAACCTCGATCATATCCTGAACCCTTTAAAAGAAAATATTAAGGCTTTTGAAGAAAAGGTAGACAAGGTATACAACATGGAGGCCGCCGACCGTAATACCCTGAAAGGCGTTATTACCCAGCTGATGGAGCTGAACAAGCAGATTAGCAGTGAGGCGCAAAACCTGACCAACGCCCTGAAAGGCGACAACAAAAAGCAGGGTAACTGGGGTGAGTTTATATTGGAAAAAGTGCTGGAACGCTCGGGCTTGATTAAAGACCGTGAATACCGCATACAGGCCAACTACCAGGCGGCTGATGGCAACCGCTACCAACCCGATGTGGTGATTGATTTACCGGATGATAAGCACCTCATCATTGACTCTAAAGTATCCTTAATTGCGTACGAGCGTTTGGTAAACTGCGATAATGAAGACGAGCGCAAGCTGCATGCCCGTGCACATGTGGAATCATTGCGCAGCCACGTGCAGGGCTTATCGGCCAAAAACTACCATGCACTGAATAAGATCAACTCGCCCGACTTTGTGCTGTTGTTTGTGCCTATCGAATCATCCTTCAGTTTTGCGGTACAGCTGGATGCCGATCTGTTTAACGATGCCTGGGACAAACGGGTGGTAATTGTAAGCCCATCAACCCTGCTGGCTACCCTGCGCACCATTGCCAGCATGTGGAAGCAGGAACGCCAAAACCGCAACGTGCTCGAAATAGCCCGCCTTAGCGGCGAGATGTATGATAAGTTTGTAGGCTTTTTAACGGATATGGACGGTATAGGCCGCAACCTGAAATCAAGCCAGGATGCCTTTGATAAAGCCATCAACAAACTCAGCGACGGCCGCGGCAACCTTACCATCACCGCCGAAAAAATCAAAAAACTGGGCGCCAAAGCCAATAAGCAAATTGAGCAGAAGTACTTGTTTGATGAACTGCCGCAGTTGGGGGATGGTGCAGAATCAGCCAATTAATTTAAATAAACATCAATATCTTTATTCACTTAAGCTTTAATCACGTATGAAACTAATTTTACCCGTATTAATTGTACTCACTTTTATTTCTTGCAAATCCAAAACCAATGACTTAAAAGCAGATGGATTAAAAGGAGATATTTCAAGTATAACTGAATCTACTTATGACGCTACTGAAAAATTCGGTGAACCACAAAAAGGTCGCCTCAAGAATACGTCTATTTATAAGTTAAATACTGATGGCAATACAGTCGAGAATATTTACACAAGTATGCCTGATACTATAATTTATGATAAAATAACAGACAATGAGGATCTATCTGACGGTAATAATTCAGCAAAAGATACTATCGTAAATAAAAAAAGTGTTTTTACAACATACTATATCTTTAACGATAAGGGACAAAAAATCGAACTTAAGGATTCAAAAAATGGCCCTGTTAAAGCAAAACTTGTATACGATGACAGAGGGAAGTGTGTAGAATTTAATACTTATGATGATAATAAAAAGCTCTCTACAAAACAGAGAAATACTTATGATAATAATAATTTAATAATAGCAAAAGTGTATGATGCTGATGGCAGTTTAAAGACACTCTACAAAAACAAGTATGATGATGCAGGTAAATTACTTCATTTTGAAGAACTTAGTAATGGCAACAAGTCAAGCAAAAAGTATGTTTATACCCGTGACGGTAATGGATTAATCATTACAGAAAAAAGATACGACGATAATGAACTAATGGAAAATTTAGCGTTTAAATACCGTGACTTTGATAGCAAAGGCAATTGGCTTAAACGTTTAGAATATCAGGATGGTAAAATAATTAAGCTCACAGAAAGAAGCATTCAATATAGATAACAGATACTATCATTTAAAATAAAGGCTGATTTTTAAAAAATCAGCCTTTATTTTATCCTTTCTTAAACGCATTCCAGCCCTGTGCCTTTAGCTCGTGTACCTGGCCGCTTTTCGAGATCAGGTTGCGGCCGGCTGCGGGCTCGGTGATGTAGCCGATGATGGTAACATCCACATCATTCTTGATCTTGTCGTAGTCAGCTTGTTTTATGGTGAACAGCAGTTCATAATCCTCGCCGCCACTTAGGGCGCAAACAGTAGGGTCGAGGTTAAACTCGCGGGCTGTTTCGTAAGTCATGGGATCAATCGGAATCTTTTCTTCATACAGCTGGCAACCTTTGTTGCTCTGGGTACAAATGTGCAGCAGTTCGGAAGCCAAACCGTCTGATACGTCGATCATTGAGGTAGGCTTCACATTCATATTTTTCAGCAGATCCACAATATCCAAACGGGCCTCTGGCTTAAGCTGGCGTTCAATGATATAATCTTTGCCTTCCAGATCGGGTTGTATTTGCGGGTTTTCCAGAAAAATCATTTTTTCACGTTCCAGCAATTGCAAACCGGTGTAAGCACCGCCCAAATCGCCCGATACACAAATCAGGTCGCCTTCCTGCGCACCGTTACGGTAGGCTATGTTTTCTTCATCAGCATAACCCAAAACCGTTACACTGATAACCAGACCCTGCTTGGACGACGTAGTATCGCCGCCAATGATATCTACCCGGTACTTATCGCACGCCAGGTAAATACCCTCATACAATTCTTCAATAGCCTCTAACGTATATTTGCTCGACATGCCTATAGAAATGGTAACCTGCGCAGGTATGGCATTCATGGCACATATATCACTCAGGTTTACCTGTACTGCCTTGTAACCCAAATGCTTTAACGGCGTGTAGGCTAAATCAAAGTGAATACCCTCCAGTAGCATATCGGTTGATACCAGCACCTTCTTGCCGGCATAATCCAGCACGGCGGCATCATCACCCACACCTTTAAGGGTGCTTTTGTGGGTTAGCTTAATATTTTTAGTGAGATGGTTAATCAAGCCAAACTCGCCCAGTTCGTTAATATGTGTTTTATCTACGTTGTCAAATAGGTCCATGTGAGCACAAATTGTTTTCAAAAGTACAAAAGCTGTACCTAATAATGTGATAGCTAAGTGTAAAGTTCAGTATTTACATTACTAAACCTACAATTAATAAATCGGTACAATACTGAAATTATTTAAACACAACTATTTATACAATGAGTAAAAAGTAATTTTTGTAACTTAAAGTGTCAAAATCTGATTACAATAGCATTCAGTTAACATTGGTTTAATATTAAAAAGGGATTTTTGGAAGCTCAAATTTTAAAGTCTATGAAAATTAAAAATTTACTCATCTATCTGTTTGTCCCGCTTATTATGGCCGGCTGCAAGAAATCCCATGACGATTCTGATCAGATACCGGATGTACCTAACATACCTGTAGAACAGGTTAAAAAACCATTCACGATAACCGAAGATTTTGAAAATGGCAGCAAGCCTACTGGTTATATTGCCGGTGATGTTGCTTTTGCAACCGGTTCATGGAGTTTGGATGGTGCATTTGTTGGTAATGCAGCTAACGATATAAAGAACGGAAAGCAAAGTATACGTTTAAGAGGCACTAAGAACGATGCAAAACAGAATGGCATATTTGGCATGAACTTCGACATTAGAAACGTGCAGTCCATTTCCATAAAATCTTCTTTAACCAACTTTGCCGATAACCAAAAGCCGGGCAGCAGTCCGCTACTAAAGGGCTACTGGGAACTACAGGTATCAAAAGACGGGGGCAAAACCTACAGTAAAATTGGTGAAACTGTAAATCCAACCAGTACTACCGAGTTAACCACTACGCTATATAACATAACCGACACTGTTGCCCAACGCTTCCGGATTGTCAATACTTCTGATTTTAATAAAGACGACCGGGTTAGGTTGAGCATTGACGATATTACCTTTACCGGCTTAGGCAATTCAGGCGTTACAGTTAACATTCCGGATACCAATCCGGGTGATAACGGAGGAGACTCAGGTTCTGGCACACCAACGCCGGCACGCGGCATTACCATTGGCGCCGATGTACCGCCAAATACCGGCGATAACAGCAACCTGCTGTTTGGTAACCCTTCCTTAGCTAACGGAGCCATGATGGATAATTATTTGATTGATCAGGGGTATTATGTGGAATCGTACAGCGCTACCCGTGGCACGCCTAACTGGGTAAGCTGGCACCTGGATGAAAGCAATACCACCAACGCTACCGGCCGTTTGGATAATTTTGCTGCTTTTAGCGGCTTACCTACAGGCTATTATCAGGTACAAAGCACCAGCTACTCTGGTTCAGGGTTTGACCGTGGTCACAACTGCCCATCGGCCGACAGAACCAGTTCTACCAATGCCAACTCGGCTACCTTCCTGATGACGAACATGATTCCGCAGGCACCAAATAATAATCAGCAGACCTGGAACAACCTGGAGGGTTATTTACGCACACAGGTTACTGCCGGTAATGAGGTTTATATCATTATGGGTAACTATGGTAAAGGTGGCGTGGGCAGCAAAAGCTCGGCTACCGTAACCACTATTGATAACGGCCATGTAATCGTACCAGCCAATGTTTGGAAAGTAGCGGTGATTATCCCGAAAGGTAATGCCGATTTATACCGTACCGGCAATATCAGCGGTGTAAGGGTATTAGCCGTAAACACGCCAAACGTGAACAGTATTGATGAAGACTGGAAAAAATATGTTACTACGGTTAGAGCTATTGAAACAGCTATGGGTAACGGTTTCAACCTGTTATCAAACCTGCCGCAGGCCGCCCAAGATGCGCTGGAAACCAAAACAGATTCGGGTATATAATTGATATCCTTCATTAAAATAAAAAGGGTGATGAGCTTGGCGCTCATCACCCTTTTTATTTTTGGTTACAATTTTGTGTTACATAAATGCTCTACGCTCCATCCAGGATTGTAAGATAATAACGGCTGATACGGTATCAACCAGGGCCTTATTTTGCCGCCCTGCTTTTTTTACCCCACCGGCCAATATAGCGGCCGATGCCATTTTAGAGGTAAAGCGCTCATCAATCCGGTCAACGGGTATCTCCGGAAAGGTTTTTTTGAGCAGGTTTACAAAGCCCGTTACATGAAAGGCCGATTGCGATGGCGTATTGTCCATTTGCTTAGGTTCGCCCACTACAAAGGTTTCCACCTGTTCGGTTTGCATATAGCGTTTTAGGTAGTCGATGATATCCTTAGGGTGTATGTTATCAAGCCCGGTGGCAATCATTTGCAGGGGGTCGGTTACAGCAATGCCTATGCGCTTGGTACCGTAATCAAAAGCCATTATTCGGGCCATACTTTGTTATGTGTTGTTGGCCTTAGGCCGGTAATCAGAACAATAATTAATTGGCTACAAAGTTAACTATTAATCATCTAACACCACGTTACATGTATCTGACAGCATACAATTAAAATTTTATTAACTTGCACCAATGCAGTTTAAAGAGATAGTAGGGCAGCAAGCTGTAAAGCAACACTTAATTCGTACCGTTCAGGAGAACAGGGTAAGCCATGCACAGTTATTTCTGGGTCCCGAGGGTTCGGGTAGCCTGGCGCTGGCGGTGGCTTATGCACAATACCTTTCGTGCGAAAATAAGCAGCCCACCGACTCCTGCGGGGAATGTGCCTCGTGCCGTAAGTATCAGAAACTGATGCACCCCGACCTGCATTTTTCATACCCGTTTTTTGCCAAGCATAAAGATGATACCGCGCTGAGCTTTATTGAAGAGTGGCGCGAAGCTTTTACGGCGCATCCGTATCTTAGCCTGGATACCTGGCGCAGCTACCTGGAGGCCGATAACAAACAGGCTAACATAAATATAGCCGAGTGTCATCAAATCATTAAAAAACTAAGTTTAAAGCCGTTTGAGTCGGTTTATAAGATATTGATTTTATGGCTGCCCGAATACCTGGATAAGGAAGGTAACACGCTGCTTAAAATTATTGAAGAGCCGCAGCCTAATACCGTGTTTTTGCTGGTAGCACAAAATCAGGATCAGATACTGAACACTATTCTATCGCGTACGCAGCTGGTTAAAATACCGGCGCTTAGCTTTGATGAAGTGCGCAATTACCTGATTGGGGAGCGGGGCGTACCACAACAAACTGCCGAAGAGGCTGCTTACCTGAGTTGCGGTAACATGACCGAGGCTTTGGCCATGCTGCACCAGGAAACCAAAAGCTATCATCAGGATTTTTTAAGCTGGCTGCGCAAATGCTACAGCAACAAAGGTCTTGAAATTATGCCCTTTGTGGATCAGATTGCAAAAGCTGGCCGCGAGAGTCAGAAAAACTTTGTGCGTTACGGTATCAGCTACATACGCGAATGTTGTTTGATATTAAGCGGCGCTGCCAACCTGGTACACCTGCCGGCTGCCGAGAAAGAAACCGCACAAAAAATGGCCGCTGTAATGACACTGCCCATGGCCAGGGCCATCAGTACAGAACTGGAAAAGGCGCATTACGCAATAGAAAGAAATGCAAACCCTAAAATTTTGTTTTTAGATGTATCTTTGCAGATTATAAGAATTTTACATTTTAAAATGCTCCCGCAAGGGACTCAATATATATAACCAATTATGGGATGTGGAAGTTGCTCAACAGGCGGTGGATGCACACCGGCGGGCTGCAAAAGTAATGGCTCTTGCCTTACTAATGGCTGCAGCAAGCTGGATGTGTACGATTGGCTGGCACACATGGATATGCCAACCAACTATAAGCCTTTCAATATAGTTGAAATTAAATTTAAAGGGTCGCGTAAAGACTTTTATGCGAACGTAGACAATATTTACCTCGAAGCCGGCGAACTGGTGGTGGTTGAAACGCCTACCGGTGGTTATGATGTGGGCCACGTATCGCTAACCGGCGAACTGGTGCGCATGCAAATGGTAAAACGCCATGTAAAAGAGGGCGATGTTACCAAGAAGATATTTCGCCGTGCTACGCCTGCCGACGTGGATAAATGGAAAGCTGCCAAGGATATGGAATGGGAAACCATGCACCGTGCCCGCAAGCTGGCGCTTGACCTGAACCTATCGATGAAGATCAGCGACGTGGATTACCAGGGCGATAAAACCAAGGCCACCTTCTTTTACACTGCCGATGGCCGTGTGGATTTCCGGGAGCTGATCAAAAAAATGGCCGAGGCTTTCCGTATCCGTATTGAGATGCGGCAGATTGGCATGCGGCAGGAAGCCAGCCGCCTGGGCGGTATCGGTTCATGCGGGCGCGAGTTGTGTTGCTCAACCTGGTTAACTGATTTTAAAACGGTATCTACTTCGGCGGCACGCTATCAAAACCTGTCGTTAAACACCCTGAAACTGGCCGGCCAGTGCGGTAAGCTGAAATGCTGCTTGAACTACGAGCTGGACAGCTACATGGATGCCCTTAAACATATACCCGATAATGTAAACATACTGCGTACCCAGCAAGGCGACGCCCGTTTACAAAAAACGGATATTTTTAAACGCATGATGTGGTTTAGCTACCCCGGTGCCGAAAACTGGATACCGCTGCATGTTAACCGCGTTAAAGAAATTCAGAAACAGAACAAGGAAGGCATAATGCCGGAGGACTTGGGCGAAATTGTGGAAGCACCTGCAGCGGTAGCCAAAGTACTGGATTATGAGAACGTAGTAGGTCAGGATAGCCTTACCCGGTTAGATGAGCGCAGCCAGCAAAACAAGAAAAAGAAGAAAAACAAAAAGCCGGGCAACGGTAACCAGCAACAAGCTGTTACAGATAAAGCGCCTCAGCAAAACAACAAACCGGCCGAAGCCAAAAAGCCACAGCAAAATAATAGCCAGCAAGGAGAGGGCAAAAAACAACAGCCCAACAACCAGCAACGCGATAAAAGGCAACAGCAAAATAATCAGCCCAAACAACAGGTAAAAGCTGTGGTTATACAGGAAACGATTGAAGTTACAACAACCGAAGTTGTGGTGATTAAAACAGAAGATGGCGAGCAGGCCAAACGTAATAATCATCGCCGCAACAGAAATCGTAACCGCAATCGTAACAATAACAACAGTAATAACAATCAGCAGCCAAAAGATAACCCACAGCCATGAGTTTAAGGCGTAAGCTTTTATCAACGTTATTTATAGCCGCTATGGCAGCAGCCGGTTGCGGCGACACTAAAGCGGTTATGGATAACAATACCGAAATCCCTAACCAAAACTGGTCGTACGGTAAAAAGATAACTTATGATGTGGCTATAGACGATCCGAACATAGCCTATAACCTGTGCTTTAACGTACGGGTTACAGCAAGCTACCGTTATTCAAACATGTTCGTCATTATTCAGGAGAGTGGCGGCCCTTTAAAAAAGAAAGGTACGCGCTACGAGTTTAAACTGGCCAGCCCAACCGGTGAATGGCTGGGTAAGGGATCGGGCAGTATGTATAGTTACCAGATGCCGTTTAAAACGCAATACCGCTTTCCGGCCAAAGGCACCTATCATTTTGAGATTGAGCAGAACATGCGCGATAATCCGCTGAAAGCGGTAAACGACGTTGGTTTGCGGATAGAAAAAGCCGAGTAGATATTAAAAGCGCCATTTCATCGGAAATGGCGCTTTTTTATTGCCTCAATCTTGTAAGCGCTAAATTAATGCTAAGGCTTCATTTAAGCACTTTTACCTATTAAACAACACACAGGGTGGTTGCTATACATTTAATCGACCAGGCAGCCTTTAAATGGGTTAAACAGAAAAGGGTAATATATAATAGCTCACCGAAATTAGCACAAAATAAAACGCCCTGTTCAATAGGGCCGGGATAGAACCACTGAACAGGGCGAAAAATTAAAAAAAGACTATTAAAAATTAATGCTTTTTAGGTTGTTCGGCTTTAACCGAATCCGGAGCTTCATCATAAGCATGCAGCTCATAGCGGTGGATAAGGCCTAAAACCTGAGCGCCCCATTTGTGGCTGCTGGCGTAACCGCTGCGCTGTATACCTTTAACCCAGCTTTTATAATCGTAATGATTAAGCCGGTCGGCCAAATGGCTAAACTGCTTACGTTCAGTCATGATACGGGCAAAATCCTGGAAAGAATCAGATGCCGAATCGTATTGTTTGTAGGATGAATGTGTAGCCTTGCGTCCAGTATAAGATACAGGACTTTTACCTTTCATACCAAAGTGGTTGTTTTGCGTACGTGCTAATTTGCTGGTACCGCTGCCCGACTCATGCATAGCTATAGCTAAAATGATACTGGCAGGCACTCCGCTCTCGTGCATAATGCGAATGGCATTATCTTTGAACTTATCAATATATGATTTTGAGGGGTTTTGTGCTGATGCAGCAAATGCAGATGTAAGAAAACATGCAATCAGTAAGATTTTCTTCATAATTTATTTTTTTCTGATGAGCAGTACGCCGTCGCGCACAGGTAAAATCAGTTTTTCAACCTGTGTATGAACAGTTATACTGTCATTTAGTTTTCTGAAAAGTTCTGTATCGGCATCTTTTGCTTCGCCGTACACTTTTCCTTTCCACAAAACATTATCAATTATTATTAAACCTCCCGGCCGTATTTTATCAATTATCAACTCGAAATAAGCCAAATTGCTCTTTTTATCCGCGTCAATAAAACAAATATCAAAAATTAAATCCGAAAATCCAAATATAACGTCCTTAGCATCACCAATATGCAGCTCAATGCGGTCGGTAAAACCCGCTAAATCAAAGTTTTTACGCAGGGTTTCTTCCTGCTCACGATTTACTTCAATGGTGTGTACTTTACCCCCTTCAGCCAGCCCTTCGGCCAGGCAAATGGTGGCATAACCGGTAAAAGCACCTATCTCGAGCACCAGTTTTGGGTTAACCAGTTTACTCAGCATACTTAGCAAACGACCCTGGTAATGTCCCGACAGCATATTAGGTTTCAGCTGTTTCAAATACGTTTCACGATTGATCTTTTTCAGCGCCTCGGGCTCGGCATCACAGTGGTTTTCCAGATAGGCCTGCAGTAGTGGATCCAGTATCTCCATGCAGGCAAAGGTAGGCATTTTGGTTTAAAGGAGCGGAGGACGAGGTGTGAGGTACGGGAGGAGAAGTGGGTTGTGGAGTTAACTTTTACACCATAGATGGGTTGGTACCATATGCTTTTTTGAAAGCGAACGAGAAATGTGACAGATCTTCAAAACCAACTTCCAGGTATACGTCTGACGGCCGACGGCCTTTTTCTTTGATGAGATGGTAGGCTTCTTTTAGCCGTTGCTGCTGTAACCAACGACTGGGTGCAGTATGGAAAATCTTTTCAAAGTCACGCTTAAAGGTAGCCAAGCTACGACCTGTGAGATAAGCAAAGCGCTGCAAACTTACATTGAATTTAAAGTTCTTAATCATAAACGCTTCCAGATCAGCTTTGCCGGGCTCAGCAAAATCAAACAGTATGTCTTTAAGCTCGGGCTTTGTTTTGAGTAAAATCAATAGTGCTTCTTTTACTTTTAAAATCAGTAAATCTTCATTACCCTGCTGCATAATCTGGTCATAAGGGTACAAAGATTGTAAAAAGCTTTGATATAGGGGCATAGGTGCAATAGTAGTTATGGCCTGATTACGATGCGTTTTAACCGATTTATAACCATACTCCTTACTGAAACTGCGCAACATTTCCTGATCAAAAAAAACGGATAACGATTTAAATTCAGAGCCATCAGCAGGTAGCTGCTTGTTGAACTTTAAAAGATGATTGCGCTGATGAAAGCGAATGTCTCCTTCCTGAAATTTAAACTCCTGTGTGCCATCCTGTACCACCAACGAACCAGCTATTTGAAAACTGAGGATATGTTCGGGCACAAACTGCTCGCCCGACCGGCTAAAAGTGTGGTAACAGGAATAAAGTATTTTAGGTAAATGAGCTGGTATTATGGCCATAATCAAATGTAAAAAAAGCACAACGCCTTTAAAACCATATTTGAACCGGTTTAAAAGACGCTGTGCAGGTTTGTTTATTCAATTCCCTTAATTTTTGAATAGGCCCGGCCAGCATCTGTTTGCAAAAAGTCGGCGGCATCATCAGCGTCGGTTGATTGGGTTACCGGTAACCATTTTTCAAATTCGGCTTTACGTTTAGCATCTATTTGCTGCAGCATAGCGCTGGCTTCGCTGCCTAGTACCAGATGTAAGGGTGGCTCCGGGTGCTCAGCCAAATTGATGAGTACTTGGGCTGCCTTATCCGGGTCGCCCATGGGTATAAATTTATCGCCTTTCAAAAATTCGGTTACAAAGCCTACGGTGCTTTCATAACCTTCTATAAGCGGCGCATAACTCATGGAAGCACCAGCCCAATCGGTACGGAAGCCACCCGGTTCAACCGAAGTTACATGAATGCCCAGCGGCAACACCTCGGGTGCCAGCGCTTCGCTAAAGCCGCTTAAGCCAAATTTGGCAGCCTGGTAGATAGTTACGCCCGGCGTACCAATGCGACCGCCAATAGAGCTTATTTGCAATATACGGCCGGCGCGCTGCCTACGCATATGGGGCAGTACGGCACGGGTAATTTCAATAGGGCCATACAAGTTTGTTTCGAGCTGGCTGCGTACCTGCTCGTCAGTAAACGCTTCGGCAGCGCCTGTAATACCAAAGCCGGCATTATTTACCAAAACATCAATGCGGCCAAAATGCTTAATGGTTTGTTCAACAGCTTGCCTAATCTGTTCTTTATCAGTTACATCTAATTGTACAGGCAGTATTTGTGTACCATACGTATCAATGAGTTGTTTTAATTGTTCAGGCTTACGTGCGGTAGCTGCTACCTGATAACTGGCTTTGAGTGCAGCCTTAGTAACACTTAGGCCAAGCCCACGGGAAGAACCTGTTATGAACCAAACTTTTGTCATATGCTTCAATTTTTATTGTATGACAAAATTACCCTGTTACCGAGGGTAACACTTTGTTGTAAAGCTCAAATATACTTTGTTAAAAAGCTCATCTGCATAAATTTTGGAAACAAAAAAAGCACATGCCTTACCTGACATGTGCTTATCAATATACATCAAAAAATTTTACAGGCCCAGCTGTGCCGAAATATCCAGCATGCGTTCAATCGGCTTCACAGCTTTCTCAATAATATCAGCCGGAAGGGTGATTTCGGGCATTTCGTTTTTAAGGCATAAATAAAGCTTCTCCAGCGTATTTCTTTTCATGTGGGGGCAATCATTGCATGCACAGGTGTTGTTAGGCGGAGCGGGGATAAAAACCTTATCTGGGTTATCCTTTTCCATCTGGTGTAATATGCCAGCTTCGGTTGCCACAATAAATTCTTTATCGGTGCTTTTGGTAGCGTAATTCAAAATACCGGTGGTAGAGCCAATATAATCGGCCAGCTGCAGTATCGTTTCTTCGCACTCGGGATGGGCAAGTATTTTAGCATCCGGGTGGCGCTCCTTCAGCTTGGTGATCTTTTCGCGTGAAAAGATTTCGTGTACCATACAGGCTCCGTTCCATAGTACCAAATCGCGACCGGTCTTTTTAGCCACGTAAGCACCCAGGTTACGGTCGGGCCCGAATATAATTTTCTGATCAGCAGGTAAGCTTTCTACTATCTGTACAGCATTGCTTGAGGTACAAACAATATCGCTCATTGCTTTAAGCTCGGCAGTGCAGTTTACATAAGTAATTACCAGGTGATCGGGATACGACTCCTTAAACTTTTTGAATAGATGCGGTGGGCAGCTATCGGCCAGTGAGCAGCCTGCTTTGATATCGGGCAGCAAAACCTTCTTGGTAGGGGAGAGGATCTTGGCTGTTTCGGCCATAAAGTGTACGCCGGCAAATACAATAATATCGGCATCCGTTTTAGCCGCCTGTTGTGACAGGCCCAGGCTGTCGCCTATGTAATCGGCTATGTCCTGTATCTCACCTTCCTGGTAGTAATGCGCAAGGATAACGGCATTCTTCTGCTTCTTTAATTTTTCTATCTCGGCATACAGGTCAAGCGTCGGGTCTACTTCTTCCTCAACAAAACCTTTTACATTAATTTCTTCTAAAACGTCCATTCTTAACAGTTCAATAAATACAATATTATTATTTATATAAATCTTCTTATTGTTTATTAGCATGTGAATTGTGTGGGTAACTCCTGCTAATTTTTTCTTGTTTTTAAGTTATCACTGTTTTATTAACAGGTTATCCACACAGGTAAAAAGGTAATAGATTGATATTGAATACATAAACGTTATTCACATACTGTTAATAACTCAAAATGTGAAATAATACCATGTTTTTAAAATGTGAATTGTTACGTGAATTTCTCTCCAAAGTTCGTGCCTTTTGCGGAAAACTTTTGTTTATACACAGAGTTATCCACAGCGCAGAAAGTTATTAGCTTTTTACTTACGCAAAATTAACATCTTTTAACGCGGTTATCCACACAAGTAGTACTTTTACACATCTTAGACGTTATTTATGACAAAAAATGTGGATTTCTTGGTGATAGGTTCTGGTATCGCCGGATTGAGTTTTGCCCTTAAGGCTGCCAAACATGGTAAGGTTCTGATAGTTACAAAGGCAAATGAAGATGAGTCGAACACTAAGTATGCCCAGGGAGGGGTTGCTGTAGTTGTGGATAACGTTGGTGATTCTTTCAAAAAGCATATTGAAGACACCCTGATTGCCGGCGATGGCCTGTGCGACGAGGAAGTGGTGCGGATTGTGGTAGAAGAAGGGCCGGAGCGCATTAAAGAAATTATAGATTACGGCACCAACTTCGATAAAAACAAAGAAGGGTATTATGACCTGGCAAAAGAAGGTGGTCACTCCGAATACCGGGTACTACATTATAAGGACATTACCGGTTTTGAAATGGAGCGCGCCCTGCTGGAGCAGATCCACAAAAATCCGAATATTGAAATTTTAACCCATCACTTTGCGGTTGATTTAATTACGCAGCACCACCTGGGTCAGTTTGTTACCCGGTCAACTCCGGATACAGCCTGCTATGGAATTTATGCATTCAATACCGAAACCCGCGAAGTAGATACCATATTATCCAAAGTAACGGTAATGGCATCGGGCGGTGCCGGTCATATTTATGCTATTACCACCAACCCGGTTATTGCCACGGGCGATGGTGTTGCCATGGTGTACCGTGCTAAAGGTAAGGTGCGCAATATGGAGTTTATACAGTTTCACCCTACTGCGCTGTACAACCCGGGCGAGTATCCGTCTTTTTTAATCTCGGAAGCAGTGCGTGGTTTTGGCGGTATACTTAAACGTACCAATGGCGAAGAGTTTATGCAGGAGTACGATCCGCGAAAATCGTTAGCCCCGCGAGATATTGTGGCCCGTGCTATTGATGCGGAAATAAAAAAATCGGGTGAGGACTACGTTTATTTAGATGTACGTCATAAAAGCAAGGCCGAAATTTTAGCCCATTTCCCTAACATCTATGCCCGTTGCCTGGACATAGGTATTGATATGACTAAAGATATGATCCCCGTATCGCCGGCTTGCCATTACATGTGCGGCGGTATTATGGTCGATCATGTAGGCCGCTCGTCTATCCAGCAGCTGTATGCCTGCGGCGAATGTTCATCAACTGGCCTGCATGGTGCTAACAGATTGGCATCCAACTCTTTATTAGAGGCGTTGGTGTTTGCACACCGTATTTATGAAGATGCCATTGCTAATTTTGACAATTACTACATACCTGAAAATATTCCGGACTGGGACGAAAAGGGCGTACAGCTCTCGAACGAGGATATTTTGGTAACGCATAATATCCGCGAAATGCAGAAACTGATGAACGATTATGTGGGTATTGTACGTTCCGATTTTCGTTTAGAAAGGGCCATGCGCCGCTTGCGTTTACTGTATGAAGAGACTGAAGAGTTTTATAAGCGTACCAAGCTTTCTGTAAAATTATGTGAGCTGCGCAATTTGATACAGGTATCGTATCTGGTAGTCAAATCGGCCATGATGCGTAAGGAGAGCCGGGGTTTGCATTATACTACGGATTACCTGAAGCATGCAGAGGTGTTGGAGGATACGGTAATTTAAAAGTATGGCTAAGTATGATATAGAGTGGCTAATTAATCAGTATGAAATCAACCCTGAAATTGACTTTCTATTCTTTTGGGGGCATAGTGCTAAATATGCAGAAACAGGTAAATCTTGTTTAAGTCAGTGGTATGAACTGCCATTTATTGTAAATGATGTTACCTATTTAACAGCCGAACACTGGATGATGGCGGCCAAGGCCATATTATTTGGTGATAGTATAGCTTATAAAAGTATTATTGATAGTAAAACCGCGGGTAAAGCTAAACACATAGGGCAGCAAATTAAAAACTTCGACTCTGATATTTGGGATGCATACAAACATGAAATTGTTGTAAATGGGAATGTGCATAAATTCAATCAGCATCCCAGATTGGCAAAATACCTTATTTCTACTGGCAACCAAATCTTAGTTGAGGCGAGTCCAATAGACACCATATGGGGAATTGGCTTAGCGGCAGATGATGAAAACAGTACTATTCCTTATTGCTGGAGAGGTACAAATTTATTAGGATTTGCATTAATGGAGGTAAGAGAATTTCTATCAGATTTTGGAAAATTTGATTATCTGAAAACTGACATACAGTTGCCGTGGGTACTACATCCATGCAAAGATTCGGCAGATATGTATTGGCGAATGGGTGAGGGCGAAAACATTATAGATACTTTTAATAAGTATTATCTGTCTTTAACTGATAGAGAAAAGACGATTTTCAGATTAATGCATCCATTACCAAGCGAATGGCAACATTTCTTATTATAATTAAATGAGCGGAAAACGGGATTCGAACCCGCGGCCTTCAGTTTGGGAAACTGATGCTCTACCAACTGAGCTATTTCCGCTTGTAAATCAAATATAAAAATTAATTGTATTTGATATAGCATAGCTATTCATTTATAAAAACAAATTATGCCGCTGATATTACCTGTAAAAGATAAAAGCCCTGTTTGGGGAACCGATTGTTTTATTGCCGATAACTGCACTATAGTAGGGGAGGTAGCCATGGGTAATAACTGCTCGGTATGGTTTAATGCGGTAATACGTGGTGACGTACATTATATACGTATAGGTAACAATACCAACATTCAGGATGGGGTAGTTATACATGCCACTTATCAAAAATCGCCTACTAACATTGGTAATTATGTATCGGTGGGGCATAATGCCATTGTGCATGGTTGTACCTTAAAAGACCATACCCTAATAGGTATGGGGGCCATTGTAATGGATAATGCCGTGGTTGAAGAATATGTAATTATCGGTGCCGGATCGGTAGTACTTGAGAATACGGTATGCGAATCAGGCTTTTTATATGCTGGTACTCCCGCTAAAAAAATAAAGCCCCTTACTGACGAGCAGAAGGAGCTTTTGAATCGCTTACCTGATAATTATATCCTTTATTCAAGCTGGTTTAAGGAGTAGCCGGCTCCTTAGGTATTTCAACCGTTTCTTCCTGGTCCCAGTTTGGTCTTAGTGTTAATTCCTTGTCACTAAACCACACATTTTCAGGGAATTGCTTTTGTTTAACACTGCCGGTGTCAAAGCGCCCATTGCGGTTAGCATCGTAAGTAACCTTAACACGGTATTTACCGGTATATAAGGCTTTATAAACCAGCGAAGTAGTTTTGGAAACCACATCTTTACGAATGATTTCTTTTTTGCTGTTCATCAGTTCAATGATGTAGCTTTTTGCGGTATCCGGTACGCTATATTTAATAGTAAGGGAACCATAGTTTTCGGGCTTATCTATCTGGAAGCGTTTGTTCAGCTCCTTATTTTTATCCCCGTAAATGCTGGTCATAGCTTCATCGCTAAATACCAGCTCATAGCGCGTATTTTGCCGCCAGCGATGCTTAAGTATAAAGCGACGAATATCTTTCGTATCTTTTAGCAAACTGATAGGGTTAACCGCAGCCGAATCTTCCAATAATCTAATCTTAGAAAGATCAAATGCTTCTATAGGCAAGCTTGCTGTAATTTCAACATCAGTACCTGGCGCTAACTTATTATCGTTATTGATATTATAACGGAAAGTTAAGTTCCGCTTAAAGGTTTCATTACGGCCCTTTTTTACAAACACCGTATCCAATGGCTTATTCTGATCTGAAATAACCACGCTCAATGAGTCGAAGTCCATATTGCGCAGGTAGATTGATGCGGTATCCCGGTTTTTATTGTAATCAATAATTTTACCGGCATCTACAGCTGCCGGATAATTAATTTTGATATTTGGATCAACCAATGGCTTGTTAAAGCCTAAAAACACTTTACCATCCGGATCTATACGCTTGGTACTTACACGGAATTTTTCGGGTGTTTGCTTAAACAAGTTCAACTGTACATTCGATGTATCTGATTTTAAGTTGATTGTTCTTTTAGAAAAGGCAATCAACTCATTATCATTGTTATAAACTTTATCTGGCGACGCTTCTTTCAAAGCGTATATGGTATATCTGCCTTCATGTAAGTTATTGAGCGAGAAGTTACCAGCTGAATCTGTAGTGGTATAAATACTGGGCTTCTTTTTACCAAATAAAGCAGAGTCGCGCTCAATTGGGAAAATCATTACCGTTGCATCTTTCTCTTTTTCAGAATTAAGAGTATTGGTTACGCTACCTGATATACTCAATGAATCAATCACATTACCGGTCGAAAAAACGTAAGTGAAATTTTTCATTACGTTGCTTTCATTTACATCGGCAATGGCCTTACCAAAATTAAATACATAAGTAGTGTTTTTTAATAAGGTATCCTTAAGGCTAATTACTAATGATCTCCCTTTGGTATTATATTCCGGTGATTTTTCAAAAGCCGGACTTACACTAATTTCCTGGTAGGCGTTCGAAAGTTTGAAATATTCATCAAAGTCCAGCTTAATTTCTTTTGCTGCAAAATTTCGGGTCATGTTGGCTGGGGTAGCTTTAAGTAGCTTTGGTGGCGTACGATCTCGCGGCCCGCCCATGGGTCTTTGAATATTGGCACAGCCATATAAAACTAGTCCGGCTATAATTATGAGGATTTGAATGTAAAAACTACGAATGTGTTTTAAAGGCATTTTTAAGCGATATAAGCGATTTTGCTATTTTTTAATATAAATATATTAAAAGTAAAAAATAATGGCTCTAATAAGATATATTAAAGCTATTTTTAAGTGCCATTTTTAAAAAATTGAGCTTACCTGGATATATGCACCATCAGCACAGATATGTCTGAAGGTGATACACCTGATATACGTGAAGCCTGGCCTAAAGTGCGTGGCTTAATACGCATCAACTTTTCCCGAGCTTCTTTTGACAGCGATACCAATTGCTGATAGTTGAAGTCGGGATTAATTTCCTTATCCTCCATCTTCCGCATCTTCTCTACAATCTCCAGCTCCTTATCAAAATAACTCTCGTATTTAATTTTTATTTCAGCCTGCTCAATAGTTTCCTTATCATATGCTGAAAGTAATAAAGCTAATGACTCATCAGCTTTCCTTAAATCATTAAAAGAAACCTGAGGGCGGCTAAGTAACGAAAACAATCTAACATTTTGAGAAAGCGGGGATGTGCCTAATTCATCCAATAATGTATTTACTTGTCCTGCTTCTACCGACTTGTTTTTGGTGTAAGCTACAATTTCATCAGAGTTTTTTACTTTTTGTTTTACTTTGTCTAAACGCTCATCACTTATCAAGCCCAACTCATGGCCAGTAGGGGAGAGGCGAATATCAGCATTATCCTGACGAAGCAACAACCGATGTTCGGCACGTGAGGTAAACATACGGTAAGGCTCTTCGGTACCTTTTGTAATCAGGTCATCAATCAACACACCGATGTATGATTCTGATCTTTTTAAAATCAGCTCGTGTAAATCATGTACTTTTTGGTGTGCATTTATACCTGCCATTAAACCTTGTGATGCAGCTTCCTCATAACCTGTGGTACCATTAATCTGGCCAGCTAAAAATAAGTTGCTGATCAGTTTTGTTTCCAGGGTAGCCTGTAATTGGGTAGGCGGAAAATAATCATATTCTATAGCATAGCCTGGGCGGAACATCTTTGCTTTTTCAAAGCCTGGTATTTGCTGCAATGCCCGGTATTGTACATCCTCTGGTAATGAAGTAGAAAATCCGTTTACGTAAATCTCAACGGTATTGAAACCTTCTGGCTCTACGAAAATCTGGTGACGTTCGCGTTCTGCAAACCGGTTAATTTTATCTTCAATAGAAGGGCAGTAGCGTGGACCTAAACCTTTGATGCGCCCGGTAAACATGGGCGATTTTTCGAAACCTTCTTTCAAAGTTTCATGTACGGCAGCATTAGTATACGTAATCCAGCAGCAACGTTTCTCGGTTGGGCGTTCGACATCGGTGTAGGAGAAGCGACCGGGATCTTCATCACCCCATTGTTCTTCCATTACACTATAGTTCAAACTACGGCCGTCAATACGAGGGGGAGTACCGGTTTTCATCCGTCCTGCTTCAAACCCTAATTCAACTAATTGCTCAGTTAAACCGGTAGCAGATTTTTCACCGGTACGGCCACCGCCGAAACGTTTCTCGCCGATATGAATTACACCGTTTAAGAAGGTACCATTAGTAAGTACTACGGCACTACATTCAATCTCTATACCGAGTGAAGTGCGTACACCACATACGGTGTTATTTTTTACTACTAATGATGTAACCGTATCTTGCCAAATGTCTAAGTTGTCTGTTTGCTCTAAAGTTAGCCGCCATTCTTCGGCAAAGCGCATACGATCATTTTGTGAGCGTGGGCTCCACATTGCCGGTCCTTTTGACAGGTTAAGCATCCGGAACTGAATGGTGGTTTTATCAGCGATGATACCAGAGTATCCACCGAGTGCATCTACCTCTCTTACTATTTGTCCTTTTGCTACGCCACCCATTGCCGGGTTACAACTCATTTGTGCAATGGTGCCCATGTTCATTGTAATCAGCAAAACTGACGATCCCATGTTGGCTGCTGCTGCCGCTGCTTCACAACCAGCATGACCTGCTCCAGCCACTATTACATCATATTTTTTAAACATCTATACCTCCATGTTCCACGTGGAACTATACGCAAATTTACCACTCCTAATCTCATGTTTCACGTGAAACTTTAAATAATGATACTAACGCTACAAACGTCCTTATGGGGCTTATATTGCTTATACGTAAGGTGTAGAGTTAGCTGAAGTGGAGTGTTTGCAAAGATACATATTATTAGTATAGATTAGCAGTTAGTATTGAGCTAGCTTTTGATAAGTCATGGTTAAAGAGTCTAAAATTCGCCACCTTGCTAACGGAAAGACTTAAAACTATTACTTGTCTGTAACTGTTTATGTACCTTTGAAATTACGTATGAGTAATCCTTATCAACGAAAAAAGCGATGGAAATATTTACTGTTGATTTTTGCAGTAATCATTGCCGGCAGCTCTTTATTGTATACCCAATATCTTGTTAAAAACATAGCCCGATCTGAGCGAACACGTGCACAGGTGTGGGCACAAACTATGAAGCAAATCCTATCATCGGATGATAACGATTTCCTAAACTATGTATTCCTGGTGCGTGATAGTTTATCTGTACCAGCCATTGTAACTGATGAAACGGGGGAGTTTAAATTTACCAAGGGGTTAGACTCTACCAAAACGTTCATCAAGATGGATGGCATTACAGATGTTGACGGTAAGAAAGCCCCAAAGTATGACCTGGAATATTTTCAGCGTGAGCTGGCCATTATGAAATCGCAGCATGCACCTATCAAGATTCCAATTTACAGCAATACCTATTGGATGGTATATTATAAGGATTCCTTATTGCTTACACAATTGCGGGTTTTCCCTTACATACAGCTTACTATCATAGCTGTGTTTTTAATGGTAGCATATACGGCATTCAGCTCATCCCGAAAGTCAGAACAGAACCAGGTATGGGTAGGTCTGGCAAAAGAAACGGCTCACCAGTTAGGTACACCCATATCATCCTTACTGGCTTGGCTTGAATTGCTGAAGGATAAATTTAATGCCGAAGACGATCCACTATTGGCCGAAATGGCTAATGATGTAAAGCGCCTGGAAATTGTAGCCGACCGTTTTTCTAAAATCGGGTCTAAGCCAGTTTTAGAACCGCATTCTGTTTACGATGCCGTAAAAGATTTTGTAGACTATTTTAGAGTACGGGTAACAGACAAAATCAGTTTTGAATTACATGGAGATTCTAAACTAATGGCTGGCATCAATATACCCTTGTTTGATTGGGTAATTGAAAACCTTCTTAAAAATGCGGTCAATGCGATAGAAGGGAAGGGGAATATCCGAGTGGATATAACACCCAGTAAAACCAAGAATCAAATTTATATTGATGTAACAGATACCGGCAAAGGTATACCACGCTCTAAATTTACTACCGTTTTCAGGCCGGGATATACCACGCGTAAACGCGGCTGGGGACTTGGTCTATCGCTCACTAAACGTATGGTTGAAAATTACCACAACGGCCAGATCTTCGTAAAAGATTCAGAGGTAGGAAAAGGAACAACTTTCCGGATCATCTTAAAAAGTATTAAAAATGATAACCCCGCCACAACCTGATGAATATGCATCCTTTTATGCCAACTATGTTAAGCTGGCTACCGAAAGGGGAGACGTATTAAAAACCCTTTCAGGCTTAAAGGATAGTACGCATAAGCTGCTATCCCAAATACCTCAAGAAATGGAAGACTACGCTTATGCCGACAGGAAATGGACCATTAAACAATTGGTAAGCCACATGATTGATGCGGAGCGTATTTTTGCTTACCGCTTATTGTGCATTAGTCGTCAGGATGGAACTAATTTACCAGGTTTTGATGAGGAAGAGTATGTTGTAAATGCAAATGTAAACGAACGTACATTAAAAAGCTTGGCCGACGAATTTAAAGCAGTCCGTGAAGCCAATTTGTATTTATGCAACGCCATCCCTTCATCCAGATTATCATTTAAAGGTTTGGCCAATAATTCACCGGTGTCAGTAAGGGCGTTGCTTTATATTATGGCTGGTCATGAATTACATCACCTAAATATTTTGCGGGAGAAATATCTATAAAAGAGCTTCTTCATAATTTTGAAGAAGCTCTTTATTTCCTAGGCGCTAGTTATATTAAATCTTTCTCCGGTACATATATGCTCTGCTTTTCTGTCGTAACCGTTTCTTTCTTTTCAATGCGATAAGACAGAAACAGGCCTAAGCCGCCAAATATGGCAATTAAACTAAAGTAGATAGCTTCGTTTTCATCTGCTGAAGCTGTAAATAATGTTCTGTCGAGTACAAAGGCCAAAAATAAGCCGATTCCCGCACCTATTAATAATAACCCCCATTTCAAATTCTGGTAAGGGGCAGATTGCGATTTGTATCGGCGTGGATCCATGCCACGTTCAATCATGGCCAGTCGTTCTCTTTTACTTAAATATACGATGCCGAATATCATGGCAAAAAAGCCAAGTGGTACTAATATTCCGATTAATTCTTTAGAGACTTCCATATGTTTAATTGTTTGTGTTATATAATTTGTAAACCTTCACCGGTGTATTTGTAAGCTATGACCACATGGTTTAAAAGCAGGTTACACTTATTCATAAAAAAAGTGTAAATATTTTCGGTAGATTATTTTCAATTTACTGTAACCTGAACTACGCCGGCATCGTCAGAGCGGTAATTACAAATGCAGAGCAAACTTTCGGATATAGAATTAATAGAAGAAACCCTGGCGGGTAATCAGTCGGCCTATGCTGATTTGGTTAAACGGCATCAGCGTTTTGTATTTACCCTGGCTATGCGATTTAGTAAGAGTAGGGAAGATGCAGAAGAGATAGCGCAGGATAGTTTTATTAAAGCATACCGGTCATTAGCTGCATTTGGTGGTCAGTCAAAATTCAGTACCTGGTTATATACTATTGTATATACCACGGCAATGACTTTCTTGCGGAAGAAACGGTTAAATACATCATCTATTGATGATGAAGCAACCTTTATACAACTTGAAAGTCAAAACAGTGCTTTTGATAATAATCTGGCCGAAAACAAATCGCGCTCATATTATTTAAATAAAGCAATAGAGCAATTGTTACCTGATGATGCAATGATCATTACCTTGTTTTACAAAGGGGAACAATCATTGGAAGAAATAGGTACCACATTAGGGATAGAACCTAATACAGTAAAAGTAAAATTATTCAGAGCTCGCCAGCGTTTAAAAGAAAAGCTGGAGCGAAATTTAAAGCACGAAGCCAAGGAATTAATATGAACACGATAGAAGAAAGACTGTGGAGTTACATTGATGGGACCTGTACGGCACAAGAGAAGGAGGAGATAAGCAAGCTTATTCAGGAAGATAAGGAATATCGTATGGTTTATGATGAATTGCTTTCTTTCAATCAGGAGCTTTCTGTAATGGAACTGGACGAGCCATCTATGCCATTTACTTATAATGTAATGGAAGCCATTCGTACGCAGGAAGCGCAAAAGCCGCTTAAAGCAGCAATCGACGTAAGAATTATTAAAGTAATAGCGGCATTTTTTATAGTTACTATTTCGGTATTGCTTATTTATACAATAGCCAATGTTAACTGGTCGGCCGGTAATACAAGTGCTGTTGAGTTTAAAATACCATCTATTAAAAACTATATCAGTAAATCTGCCATGCAGGGCTTCATCTTTTTTGATGTGGTATTGGCTCTTTACCTTTTGGATGGCTATTTACGGAAGCGTAATAACCTTAAGACTATGTAAGTACTGACATTATGTATCACATAGTGTGCATCTTCTGACACTAGTGTATAAAATTTTGCACATTTTGACATATACTATTTATAAGGTTTAAAGCCTAAGGTTGTACGTTCCTTTTAAAATATGCAGTTTTCGTTTGTATCAACGTTTTTTTAATTACGTTAATCGATTGCGAAGTTTGGCACAGTGATTGTAATATATATTACGAATTGGTAAACTTACCAATTTAATTGTGATAAGGTTTAGGTTGAAAGTCCCCCAGAGCAAGTCCGGGGGGCTTTTTTTATTTATAGCCATATCAAATTATCTTTCTAATCAAATAAATGAAGATGCTAACTGATAACGGTTTATCTTTGGATCATCTTAATTGAATATGAAAAAGATTTATTACCTAATTTGTACAATGTTATTGTGCAGTGTTATGTACGGTGTACAAGCACAAGGCATTAAAATGCCGCAAGCCAGCTCATCCCAAACCATTACTCAGGAATTTGGCCTGGGGAAAATCACCCTAAATTATGCCCGTCCTAACGCTAAAGGGCGCAAAATATTTGGCGGCCTGGCACCCTATGGTGAGGTTTGGCGTACCGGAGCTAATACCGCTACTACAATCGCTTTTACTGATGATGTAACGATTGAAGGCAACAAAGTGCCTGCAGGCGAATATGCGCTATTCACAATTCCCGGCGAAAAGGAGTGGACCATCATTTTAAACAAAACCACCAAGCAGTGGGGAGCCTATGAATACAAACAGGCCGACGACTTTTTACGCTTTAAGGTAAAGCCGGTAAAATCCGGAGAGATGATAGAAACTTTTACTATCCAGTTTGCCAACGTTAAGCCAACCACTGCCGAGATACAATTATTGTGGGAACACACTGCCGTAAAACTGCATTTGGCAACTGATGTAGACAGCCGTGTTATGGCAAGTATTGACGAAGCCATGCAGGGTGAAAAGAAACCATACTTTGCCGCAGCACAATACTATTTTGAAAATGGCAAGGATTTAAATAAAGCATTAGTTTGGATTACAGAGGCCGAAAAATCAAACCCTAATGCACCTTACTTCAAATTATGGAAAGCCCGTATACAGCTTAAAATGGGCAATAATGCCGCTGCCATTGCTACAGCAAAAGAGGGAGCCCGTGTAGCTAAGGAGCAAAAGAATGAGGAGTACGTTCGCTTGAATGAAGCACTAATTGCACAGGCTAAGTAATTGAATACATACTTAAACAAGAAAGGCGGACAATACGATCCGCCTTTCTTGTTTTATGTAAGGAATACTTTCTTAGATAAAATTTATGAAATGAAAAAGCAGCCTTCAATAAACTCTATACCGAAAGCTGGTTTAAATTCTTGATAAGCAAAGAAAAGTATCCGGATATTAAGCGTCAGATTCCTGGCGGCCTTTAACCAATACCTTTAAAAATAAAGCTGCGGTGAGTAAACCTAAAACAGCACCTACTGGTATATAAATAAAACCTTGGTTAACGATAGCACCGGTAAATAAGCCGGCTACCAGGCCAATAATATAGAAGTATGAATCGTAGCTTTTATCTTCGTGATGTGACATAATCGTTGTTCGTTTTTCTGTAAGCAAAAGTAGTTGATTAAGTGCGGTATGCCAAACTTTGTTTGTAGCAAAATTATTTAAATTTCTAATTTACTGCAACGTATTCTTAATTAGCACGTCTGTTAAGCTGTATCCTTCTCCTTTAAACCACAGCTTATGAAACCTATCCACATCCTCACAAAGGCAGTAGCTATCAGTAGCCTGCTGGTGATTGGCATTACCAGTTACAGCCATGCCCAAAGTAAAAGCATTAAGCTTACTATTAAAGACAAAGCAACACAAAAGCCATTAGAGCATGCAGCCGCAACTCTTATCAATTTGAAAGACAGCATGATTGTTTGTACGCAGGTAACACCCGAAAGCGGTATTGCTCAATTTAACATCAACACAACGGGTCGCTATCAACTTATTATTGAGAAAGAAGGGTATTCAAAAGAAGCCCGCTATAGCATTATTACTAAAAAAGAGGAAGATCGTAACGATATGGATATCGCTATGCAACCAGCAGTCAAAAAGCGATTAAATAAAAGGGGACGGTATTAAGCCGTCCCCTTTTATTTAATACGCTTCTGTAACGTTAGAAGATATAATTTGTGCTCAGGAAATTGGAATCATGATCGTTCACAATTTCGTTGATCAACTGCTTGTTGGTATCGTTCAGCTTGGTGGCTACCAGTGAACGGATAGAGAACGAGCGTAACGCATCATTAACTGATAAGGTACCCTCTGCACTGTCTTTACGGCCGGTAAAAGGAAATACGTCCGGGCCGCGCTGGCATTGTGCGTTGATGTTTACGCGGCTCACCAGGTTCACAAACGGATCAATCAGGTCGGCGGTTTCCTGTGCATCGGTACTGAAAATACTTACCTGCATACCATGCGGCGAATCAATTTGGTACTGGATAGGCTCTTCGATTGATTCGAATGGCAATACCGGTATTACCGGACCGAATTGCTCCTCGCGGTATAGTTTCATTTTATCGTTTACCGGGTATACAATGGCCGGGTAAAAGAACGAAGCTACGTTTTCGCCACCATGTTCATTTACCACGCGGGCACCATTAGCTTCGGCATCGGCAATACATTCTTTCAGGTAATCGGGCTTGCCCGGTTCGGCAACAGGGGTCAGGTTCACGCCTTTTTCCCACGGCATACCGTACTTCAGTTTAGCCACGCCTTCGCTCAGCAATTTCAGGAATTCATCGGCCACATCTTTGTGTACGTGAATAATTTTAATGGCTGTACAACGCTGACCGTTGTAAGACAGCGAACCTAAAATACACTCGTTAACAGCAATGTTCAGATCAGCGCTTTTGGTAACAATAGCTGCATTTTTAGCATCTAAACTCAACACTGCACGTAAGCGGCTGATTTTTGGATGGCGTTTTTTCAGATCGTTAGCCACCTTGCTGGAACCGATGAAGGCCAGTACATTAATTTTACCGGTAGCCATCAGTCCCGGTGTAACGTTAGCACCGCGGCCATAAACGGTATTTACTACCCCTTTAGGGAACGATTCCTGGAAAGCTCTTAGTAATGGGTAGTGAACCAGGGTACCATGTTTTGGTGGTTTGAAAAGGATGGTATTGCCCATGATGATAGCCGGAATGAGGGTAGTAAAGGTTTCGTTCAGCGGATAGTTGAACGGGCCCATACATAATACCACACCCAGCGGCGAGCGGCGTATCTGCGCTACTACTCCTTCGGCCATAGTAAAACGGGATGATTCGCGGTCGATATCCTTAAGGGCATCAATAGTAAGCGTAATATATTCAACCGTACGGTCAAACTCTTTAGTTGAATCGGCCAGTGATTTACCAATTTCCCACATAATTAATTTAATCACCAGGTCGCGCTGCTCTACCATTTTGTACACGAATTTTTCCATGCACTTAATTCGGTCGGCAACACTCATTGTCGGCCATTCGCCGCGGCCATTATCAAATGCAGCTTCTGCAGCGGCCAGGGCTTCCATTGCTTCCTTTTCGGTACCCAGCGGGTAGCTGCCGATTACCTTACGCTTTAAACCCTCGGGGGTGGGGATACAAATTGGCGATGTTACTTCACTTACCTCGCCGTCCCAGGGCAGCATATCCCCGTTAACGAGATATTCCCGCTGATGCAGTTCCTCGATACGGTATTGCTCCGGTATCTGGCTCTCATCAACGAACAGCTTGTTCAGCTCGTCATTAAAACTCATGATAGTTGGTTAAAAGTTAATATATGTTTTAGCTCGTGTGTTAATCTCTAAAGTAGGAGATTGATGTAATGGTTTCATTACTTAAACGCAAATATTAATGAAATTACATTTCATCAATATTTACACCTTGTTATAATTCGATTGGCTTCATTTTCGGAACCAGGCTTTTCATAACTACCCATGCTATAATATAAGCCACGGCACAAAGCACAAACATGATGGAATAACCGGTTTCAATATGGCCGGCTGCCCGGTAATGGTCAAACAGTATACCACCTCCTTTACTTAACAAGAACGAACCGATGCCACCGGCCATACCACCAATACCCGTAATAGTAGCAATTGCCTTTTTAGGGAACATATCGCCTACGGTAGTAAATATATTGCATGACCATGCTTGGTGTGCAGATGCGCCAACAGCAATAAGCGCTACGGCCCACCAATAACTATACTCGCTTAAAGTAGGGGTAAGCAGCACTACTAGGGGGAACAAAGCAATAATAAGCATAGCCCGCATACGGCCGGCATAAGCATCCATGCCACGGTTAATAAAATAAGTAGGAAATGCACCGCCGCCCACAGAGCCTATTACTGTAATGGTATATAATATGGCTATGGGCATTGATATGGCCGTACCCGTCATGTTATAGCGTGCCTCAAAATAAGCCGGTAACCAAAACAGGTAAAACCACCAAACGCCGTCTGTCATAAACTTGCCAAAAGCAAAGGCCCAGGTTTGTTTATATTTAAGGCACTCTGTATAAGTGAATTTTTTCCCTTCAGTTTCGGTTTCAACTTTTACCGTTTCATCAGATCTTATATCATCACTGTGGATATAGGCGTATTCAGCTTCATTAAGCAATTTGCTTTTTGAAGGTATCTCGTACATAAAGAGCCAGAAAATAAGCCATACAAAGCCTAAGGCACCAATGCCGATGAATGCCCATTGCCAACCCCAGTTTACAGCAATCCACGGTACCACGATAGGGGCCAGAATAGCACCCACGTTAGCGCCGGAGTTAAAAATGCCGGTAGCCAGCGCGCGGTCCTTTTTCGGAAAATATTCGGCAGTGGCTTTAATGGCAGCCGGAAAGTTACCGGATTCGCCCGCAGCTAAAACGGTACGGCCCAATGAAAAGCCCAAAACCTTGCTGGGCACCAAATGAGCAACTGCATGCAGTATGGCACCTACCGACCATAAAACAATTGACCAGGCGTAGCCCTTTTTAGTACCCAGATAATCAACCACCCGCCCGGCAAACAGCATGGAAAAAGCATAGGCCAAAGAAAATACGCCTACGATGGTTCCATAATCGCTATCCGTCCAGTTAAAATCCTTGGAGAGGGTAGGTTTCAGGAGGCTTAGTACCTGCCGGTCAAGGTAATTAATGGTAGTGGCAAAAAACAACAGGGCGCAAATGGTCCAGCGGTAATTGCTCATTTTAACATTACTCATCATCTCTTCATCATTTAGGTTTGGTTAGCAAGTATCAGCGGCCGGCTCTTACCAGCTCAATGGCTTTCAGGGTATCGTTATATAATTGGTCGTATAACTTGCCCTCCAGCACTTGTTTGCTGATTAGTTTACTGCCCATGCCCACGGCACATACGCCTGCTTTAAACCAGGTGGCAATATTGCCGGCTTCCAGCTCCACGCCACCGGTAGGCATAAACAACTGACCTGGAAACAGCTCTTTGATTGAGCTAAGAAAAGCCGGCCCCAGAATATTAGCCGGAAACAGCTTGATCAGCGCGGCATCATTACATTGTGCCGTATAAATTTCGGTAGGCGTCATGCAGCCGGGTATCCATAGCATGTGGTTATCCTGTGCTATTTTGGCTACCTCAGGGTTCACAATTGGAGCTACTAAAAAGTCGGCACCAGCATTGATAAAGGCATCAGCCTCATGAACCGATTTAATAGTGCCTATACCCAAATGCAGGTCGGGCATCTCAGCCTGTTGCAGCTCTTTCAGCAGCTTAAAGTTTTGAAGCGCGGCTTCGCCGCGGTTGGTATATTCAAATACACGTACACCCGCCTTATAGAGGGTGCGGGTAACTTCAATGCTTACATCGCCATCCTGATAAAAGAATAGCGGGAGCATGCCCTGGCTGATAATACTGTCCAGAACTTCTTGTTTATTTTTCATGATAGAAAATTGCGTTTTGAATGAACTCCGCGGTACGGTCTGTGGCATCGCTGTTCACAAATAATTTGGTAAAGGCGGCAGCTGTAGCAAACTCAACCGTTTGCTGCGCATCCATGCTATTGTAAAAGCCATAAATAAGGCCGGCCATATAGCAGTCGCCGCTACCTACTTTATCTACAATGGTATCGGCCTGATATTCTTTTGAATCGTGCAGTTTACCTTGGGTGTACAAAGCAGTGTAATAATCAATGTTGGTATTATTGGCATCAAACCTGAAGGTATTGGCCACAGCCTGGCATTTTGGAAAGCGGCTGATAATTTCTTCAGATGTATGCTGCGCTGCTTTTAAGTATAAACTTTTCTGGCCTGATTCTACCACATCGGGATACAGTGGAATACCCAGCATGTTATTAGCTGCCCATATGTTACCCATAATTACATCACAATACTGCGCCAGCTCAGGCATTATATCAACCGGCTGCTTACCATATTGCCATAGTTTTGATCTATAGTTTAAGTCGAGCGATATAGTTATGCCTTTTGCCGATGCGGCCTGTAAAGCTTCTTTGCAAACATCGGCCACATTTTGACTCAGGGCAGGGCATATGGCGCTAAAGTTAAACCAGGTAACACCATCCAATACTTTATCCCAATCAATCAAGCCGGTGGTTAGCTCGGCAAAGGCGGAGTTGGAACGGTCGTAAATCAGGGCATCGTGTTTCAAATCCTGGCCCTTAGTAAGGAAGTATAAACCCAAACGTTTCCCGTGGAACATTATGGTAGAAGTGTCTATATTCTTCTCCTGCAGCAGCTCCATAATCTGTGCCGACATACCATTTTGAGGCAGTGCCGTGAAATAACGGGAGGGAACATCCCACAAGGCTAAAGCGGTAGCCACATTCAGTTCTGCGCCGCCTACAAATACCAGGAAATGGTTTTCGCGCAGCCACTGGCCGCCAGCATCGGGTGTAATGCGCAGCAGAAACTCACCGAATGATAACACCGAACCCGAACGATAATCTTTTTCTAAAAGGCTGCTCATGGTTTATTTATCAAAAGGGAAGTAATTTTTAGCATTGTAGTAGCAAATGTCCTGCACAATTTTGCCGGTCCATTCTATATCGTTTGGCAGTTCGCCGTTCTCTATATCATCGCCAAACAGGTTACACACCAAACGACGGAAGTACTCGTGCCGTGGGAATGACAGGAAGCTACGCGAATCGGTAAGCATACCAACAAAGCGGCTCAGTAATCCCATGTTCGACAGGGCGTTCATCTGGCGTGTCATGCCGTCTTTCTGATCCAAAAACCACCAGGCCGAACCAAATTGTACCTTACCGGCTACCGATCCGTCATTGAAGTTGCCAATCATGGTAGCCATTAATTCATTGTCGGCAGGGTTGAGGTTATAAACGATGGTTTTAGCCAGCCTATCTTCCGTATCCAGCTTATTCAGAAATTTAGATAGTGCCTTAGCCTGGTTAAAATCACCAATGGAGTCAAAACCGGTATCGGGGCCTAATTGTGTAAGTAAGCGGGTATTGTTGTTACGCAAGGCACCTAGGTGGTATTGCTGTACCCAGCCTTTTTCATGATCCCAGATGGCAAACTGGAATAGCATGGCCGACTTAAATTTCAATATCTCGCCCGGCATTAGCACATTATTGGCTCTGATTTTTACGAAAATAGCCCGAATCTCGTCGTCGGTATAATCCTCAGCATAAACCTGCTCCAAACCGTGATCAGATACCGAGCAGCCGTTTTCGGCAAAGTAATCATGGCGTTGCTTGAGTGCCGCCAGGTAATCTTCGTAACTATGTATGGTTACATTAACAACTTCTTCCAGCTTGCTGATGTAAGCACACAATGCCGGAACATCGTCGGCATTCATGGCTTTATCAGGGCGGTAAGCAGGTAACAATTTTACCGGTGCATCCGGCTGTTGTTTCATTTGCTGATGGAATTCCAGGTTATCCAACGGATCATCCGTGGTACAGATGGTTTCCACGTTCATCTTTTTGATGAGGCCCTGCACCGAATACTCCGGCGTTTGCAGCTTGGCAGTACAGTCGTCATAGATCTGCTGAGCGGTTTTGGGCGATAACAGCTCCTGAACGTCAAAGTAGCGCTGCAGCTCCAGGTGCGTCCAGTGGTATAAAGGGTTACGCAGGGTATAAGGCACCGTAGCGGCCCATTGCTCAAACTTTTCGCAATCGCTTTTGCTGCCGGTAATATAGTCTTCGTTTACGCCGTTGGTACGCATGGCACGCCATTTATAATGGTCGCCGTACAGCCATACCTGCGTCAGGTTCTTGAAATTGATATTATTGGCTATCTGGTCGGGTAGTAAGTGGCAGTGGTAGTCTATGATGGGAAGATGCTTGGCATAATCATGATACAGGCGTTGTGCCGTATCCGTTTGCAGCAAGAAATTTTCATCCAAAAAATTTTTCATAACATGTATTTCTCCGCAGTTAACGGTAAACTAAATTGGGTTTCAAGATGTATTGGTTTATAATCTGGCGCAAAGTACTACGCCATTGATAATCATCACAGTTCGGTAACTATATGCCAAACCATGCTTATCATCAGCAATTTTAATCGAATTTAATTATGAAACAACATTTACCCGGATAAAAAACTCCGCAAACGTTTGCTTAAACCATTAAGGCAGGTTTTGGTCTGTATGTTAAAACTGTGAAACAACAAAGTGGAGCAACAGAGTGAAGCGTTTAGGTTACAACATAGCAGTATGCTATACAGTATATGCAGCAGCTAACACACCATAGATAGCGTATTGCTGTTGTAACAAGCTTTTATAACTTTGGCACTCACTTTGCAATATTCAATCACAAATTCACTTTAATAATGAAAACGTTAACTTTTAAAACAGCCGTATTAAGTATAGCCGTTGCTACTGCAACTTTAATTGGATCAGGCTGTAACTCTCTTACTAAAACTCAAAAGGGCACAGCTATTGGCGCAGGCGCTGGTGGTACCATTGGTGCTATTATAGGTAAAAGCGCAGGTAATACTGCATTGGGCGCTATTATTGGCGGTGCTGTGGGTGGTACAGCCGGTGCTTTTATTGGCCGTAAAATGGACAGACAAGCTGCCGAAATCAAACAAACTGTACCGGGTGCTACTGTAGAGCGTCAGGGTGAAGGTATCCTGGTTAAATTTGATTCAGGTATCTTGTTTGATGTAAACAAAACAGATTTAAAATCAGCAGCCAGAACTAACCTGCAAAACTTGGCTACCTCTATGGCTAACAACCCACAAACCAATATCCTGATTGTAGGCCATACTGATAATACCGGTAGCGCTTCATTAAATCAGGACTTGTCGGAAAGAAGAGCAGCCGCTGTTAAATCATACATTTCATCAAGCGGTGTAAGCAGCTCACGCTTATCTACCCAGGGTAAAGGTTATAACGAGCCAATTGCCGATAACAGCACCGAAGCCGGCCGTGCACAAAACCGCCGTGTAGAGATTGTTATTGTAGCTAACGATCAATTAAAACAAGAAGCTAAACAAAACGCCGGATAATTATAATTGATTCGAAAAGAGAAGGGCCTTGCTTTAAAATAGCAAGGCCCTTCTCTTTTATGATAGTTACGCTTAATACAGCGCAATCTTAGCTTTCAATCTGGCGGATAACGCGGCAGGGGTTGCCGGCAGCAATCACATTGGCCGGAATATCTTTGGTAACTACGCTGCCCGCACCAATAGTGGTGTTATCACCAATGGTTACACCGGGGCATATAATGGCACCGCCACCAATCCATACATTGTTGCCTATGGTAACAGGTGCAGCCAGTTCCGGGCCCTTAATACGCTCCGAAGCAATAACCGGGTGATAGGCGGCATAAATTTGCACATTAGGTGCCAGGGCTACATTGTTTCCGAAGGTAACCTTTGCACAATCCAGTATAATGCAGTTGAAATTGATAAACAAGTTATCACCGGCATAAATATTACTGCCGTAATCACAGTAAAAAGGAGCCTGTATATCTATACGATCCGTACACTCACCCAGTAATTGTTTAAGCAAGGCTTTGCGCTGATCGTTATCGGCGTAGCTGGTAGCATTATAGCTTACAAACAGTTCGCGGGCTTTCATGCGCATGGCAGTCAGCTGTTCATCGCTTGCGTCATACAACTCGCCCGAAAGCATTTTTTCCAGTTCAGTTTTCATAAATTATGCTGTTATACTATACCGAACATACGCAAAATAGTTAACGTGTATTACAGTACGCGGCACAATAAGCCTTTCAGGTATTCGCCTTCCGGGAAAGAAGCCCTTACAGGGTGATCTTCTGGTTGGCAAAACTGGTAAATGAATTGTACCTGCTTACCGGCATCCAGTGCCGCCCAGGCCAGTACCTGTTTAAAGGTATCAATATCCATAGCACCCGAGCAGGAGAAGGTGGCCAGCAATCCACCGCTGTTGAGCAGCAGCATGGCAATACGATTCAAATCTTTATATGCGCGCGAGGCCCGGTCAAGCGCTGAACGCGAAGGGGCATATTTGGGTGGATCCAGTACAATGATGTCGAATTTTTCGCCATCCTCTTTAAAACGGCGCAATTGTTTGTTTACATCCGATTGGATGGCGGTATGCTTATTTACATCCAGCTTATTCAATTCAATATTTTTGCGCATGGTATCAATAGCCAAAGCAGAGCTATCTACACTGGTAACTGAAGCGGCGCCTTTTTGTAAACTGTTTAATGTAAAGCCGCCGGTATAGCAAAAGCAATCCAAAACCTTTTTGCCTTGCGTATGGGTTGCCAGTATGCGGCGGTTATCGCGCTGGTCGCAATAAAAGCCGGACTTTTGGCCCTCGGCTATGTTGATTCCATAAACCAGGTTATTTTCTTTTACCTCAACCAGCTCAGGCGGAGCCTCGCCAGACAGTACTTCATTGGCGGTTTCCAGCCCTTCGTGTGCACGTGATGAGGCATCGCTTTTATCATAAATACCTTTGGGTTGCAGTAACCGTTGCAACTCATCAATAATAACGGCTTTATTGTTTTCGATACCTGAGGTAAGGATCTGTAAAGAAAGATAGTCGGCGTATTTATCTACAATGAGCCCCGGCAGGTAATCGGCCTCACTGAAAATAAGGCGGCAGGTGTTGTTGGTGCCATCGTGTAAAATGTTGCTGCGGCTTTGTACGGCAGTGGCTACTTTTTGCCTGAACCAGGCTTCGTCAACCGGGGTTTGCTCGTTCCACTCCAGCAGGCGCAGGGCCACGCGCGATTCTTTGTTGTAGAACCCGTAAGCCATAAAACCACCCTGTGCATCCAGTAAACGTACTACATCACCATTTGCCGGCTTACCTTTTACGCGCTCAATAGCACCAGAAAATACCCATGGATGGCGTTGCAGCACCGCTTTCTCTTTACCTTTTTTCAGGATCACATCAATCATACCGCAAAGATACGAAATATTGGGTTCGGGGTGCGAGGATTGAAGAATGGGTGCGAGGAGCGGAGTGAGAGGATAGAGGAGCACGGGCTCGGGGAGCGAAGTTTAAGTAACAGTTGTATGGTATCAGCAAAAGGTAGGTTATAACTTACCGGAGAAAAACAAATCCTCTTCGCACCTCAACCTTCTCAACTCGGTACCCGAGCTCTTCACATCAACTGCCCACTCTCCGCACTTCGAACCAAATATCCCCCACTCCTCAACTATAACTCACTCAGTACTCTTTGTACCCAGGCTTTGCCCCAGTTTTCGATCTGGCTAGTAGTCCATAATTGTGGGTAAAAAATGCGTTTCTGGAAACGGGGAGGAAGATATTTTTGCCAGTTGGTACCACCGGTGGCGCTAATCTCTTCCGGTTCGCGGTGCAGGTAACGCACGGCCGATTTATAGTGCGATAGCGGCCAGTTTACGTTAACGTTTACATCTAATTGCCGCAGTTCATCTTCCAGGGCTGTGGTTGATTCTCCTCTACTTTTCAGCTGCCGCCAAAGGGCGTTAAAGTTGGTGTGTACGTTGGCCTTACCCAATTCAATAAAGGTTTTGGCGTACTTTTTTTCGAACTGTTTAAGGGTAAGGGTTTGCTTGCCTGTGGATAGCTCGGTAGCGCCAAACTTCCAATAAATATGTTCAAACTGCGCCTCAATGCCGGCATCCTGCAGTTCTTCGCGTTTGTCTTTAGCCACGAGATTGAGAAAGTCTGACGCATAGATTTCAATCATGCGGTACTGGCCCGATTGGAAACCGCTGGCCGGCAGCAATGACATGCGGAATTTCAAAAACTGTTCCTTTTCCATGCCATCCACCATAATTTCGAACGATTGTGTAAGCGCTTCAAAATAGCGGTTAATACGTTTTAAGCGAGCCGTGAAAAAGTCGACAGTAAGCTCATCTCCCTTTTCGGCAATCTGCCTGCACTCGTGTAGCGAAAGCTTAAAGTACAGCTCCGTAATCTGGTGATACATGATAAATATCTCCTCGTCAGGGAAAGGCGTTTTAGGGCTTTGCAGGCTTAGCAGCGTATCTAAATGTATATAATCCCAATAGGTCAGGAAATCAGCATGCAAAAGCCCGTCAAGGTAGGAAGGCATATCTTGCCCCATGGCCTCGTACTTAGCTTGCAGCTGTTCCAGTCGCTGTTCAATTTCGGGTGAAATGTGCATGTACAAATTTAGCAACAATCGACCGCATTTTGCGGTTGGCTGTAAGGGTATAGTTTGTGGCTAATAACGGCGGCTGAAATTAAATTTATAGACAACGCGCAGGCCCGAAACGGGAACGGTTTTATCATACACCGGCATTACATCAGCACGTAATGAAAATTCCAGGCTGCTGTAATGGTCAACAGCCCAATCGTAGCCGCCGCCTAATGTGCCACCCAAACCCGAGCTGCCGGCATCATCGCCACCTAAGTAAATGGATGGGCCTGCAAAGGCAAAGAAACGCTTATAAAAGTAATATCTCGCCGCAACATTTAGGAAAACCAGGTCAACACTGCGGCCCGAGCCTACAAAGTAGTAGCCATTGTAAACGCCCTTTTTATCGCTTTCTATGTTTTCGAGCCCGATAGTTGGCATTAGCGTAAGTGCATCTTTTAAACGGATGTTGCCTTGTATTACCTTGTCGCGCCCGATATGATAGCCGCTTTGCAGCGGATAGTTGATGCCGCCACCAATTCCAATGGAGCTGCGGGCCTGGCTGTAGGTTTTATGCGCGGTAAAAAAAGCTAGAATGATTAAGGAGAAGGCTAGTAAAAATTGTTTTTTCATTGTTTTATAATAAGTCGGGCCAGCCACAAGCCAGCAGGTTGTACTACCGTGTAAAGACGTATACTGATGCCTGTTTGTTACCAGCGCTAATAAATAATACGCACATGTAATTGTATATCTGCTAGTTAAGTTTTAAAATCAGTTAGAATAACCTGAGTTGCTCAGCCGGGCCGTCATACCTGCTTTTGGGGGCAATTTCGCCAAAGTTGGATACGGATATACCCAGCAAGCGTATTTTTACATCCTGCAAATCGGTTGCTGCCAGCAGCTGTTTGGCAGTAGTTAACAGGGTTTCATAATCGCCAACAGGAGCGGGGTACGACTGATTGCGTGTTATCTGTTTAAAATCACTGTACTTAATTTTTAATGTAACTGTACGGCCTTTAAGCTGGTAACGTGCCAGGCGGTCGGTTACGGTTTGGGCTATTTTGACAAGCTCGGCGTACATCTCTTCTGGCTCGGTGAGGTCATAGGCAAAAGTATCTTCGGCACCCATTGATTTGGTTTCGCGGTGCGGTTGTACGGCACGGTCATCAATACCCCGTACAATTTTATAATAGAAGTGCCCGGTTTTACCAAAGCGTTTCACCAGTTCGTCTTCAGTAAGTTGTTTCAAGTCGGCACCGGTATGCAGGCCCATATTTTTCATTTTTTGGGCAGTTACCTTGCCTACGCCATGAAACTTTTCTACCGGCAAGCTTTCCATAAAAGCCTGGATGGATGATGGGCCAATAAACTTTAGACCATTAGGCTTATTAATATCAGACGCAATTTTGGCTACGAATTTATTGATGGATACTCCTGCCGAAGCGGTAAGCTGCAACTCATCCTGTATGGCGTTTTTGATTTGCTGCGCTATCTCGATAGCGGAACCAATGTTCAGCTTATCGGTAGTTACATCCAGGTAGGCTTCATCTAAAGACAGGGGTTCGATGAGATCAGTATAACGGCTAAAAATTTCGCGTATTTGTTTGGATACTTCTTTGTACACCGCAAACCTTGGGCGCACAAAAATAGCATGCGGGCACAGCTGTAACGCTTTTTTGGAAGGCATGGCCGAGCGTATGCCAAACTTACGTGCCTCGTAACTGGCAGTAGCCACTACGCCGCCCCGGCCTTCGGGCAGGCCGCCCACTACCAGCGGTTTCCCGCGGTATTCGGGGTAGTCGCGCTGCTCAACCGATGCATAAAATGCATCCATATCCACGTGGATAATTTTGCGGTGAGGCGTGGCAACTGGCATAACAGCAAAGATAAAGCGAAGTTGGCAAATTTGTTTCGTTGCCGGCATGGTATCAGCGCCAGCCTGTGGCAAACGTCATAGGATATAAAACAAAAAAGCAGCGTGATTAACGCTGCCTTTTATATGGTTTACTCGTAGCTGTGCCGCTCATAATCATAGTCGGACTGGGCGGAGATGATCTTCTTTTTTCGCTGTATGTCGGCATCCAGCTGGTGGTCAAACAGGTTGTCGGTTACGGCCACTTCGCGGTCTTTGTCTTTTTCAGCAAAGTGGATATTGGCCTCGGCCATCCGGGCCAGTGCCACATCATAAGGCCCTTTGGGCGACATCAGCTTCACAAATACCGGCAGACATTCAAACAAAATGAACAGGTAGCCGATGAAGGACTGAGCCAAATAGGTATCCAAATCGCGTGCACCGTCTGAGCGGAAGGAGAGTTGCCCCAGGGCCCAGTTGCGGTCGGCAAAACCGGCAATATTAGCCAGGCTGTCCAGCTGTGAGCCGGTAAACAGGCGGGTGCTGTTCAGCCCTTCATAATCTTTACGCTGACTCAGGTACTGATCCATTTTAGTCAGATCGTCGGTCACGGTTTTCAGGCGGTTTTGCTTTTCGGCCAATACCTCTTCCTTCCGTTTGGCATTAAAGCCGTAGCCTGCAAGGCCCGAGGTCTGGGTGGTTTTGTCGCCAAATACCTCCTGGTTCAGTTCCACGCGCGACCGGTTGATGTCTTTTTCGAGCGAATCTTTTTCAGCTTTCAGGTCCTTGTTCTTATTCAGTTCCATCGCATACTTCTGCAAATAGGTTTTTTGCAGGGTATCTATTTTGCGGTTCTGGCCTTTCAGGTAACTGGCTTTCAGCTTTTCGCGAATCTCTTTGTCAAAAATTTTCAGTTCCAGCGGGCGCGATATCACCATACCAATCATAATGGCGAGTAAGATACGCGGCGTAGCCTGCAGTATCTGCTGGTTGGTGCTGCCCTGCTTGTTAATGCTGGCTACAATGTACCGGTCCATATTAAAAATGGCCAGCCCCCATATCAATCCAAAAAAAGTAGCAAAAAGTGGTGCCAAGGCGTTGCCGCTAAACACAAAGTACATAGCATAGCCGCCCGATAAGCTGGCAAATAAAGCGGTAAAAAATATGGTAGCCCCTATACCCACATACTTGTTATGTTCAATAGGGTACTTCTTCAAGGTGTCAATATGCGCGCCCGAGCAGAACCAAAAAAAACGGGTTACTTTTTTCATCAATCTTAAAACTACAAAAAATGCAGATATTCCTGTACATAAAACGCTTGTAAAGGGCTATTGTTACAAACCTATGATTTAATTTATATAGCCAAAAAACCTACCTTTGGCTCAAATTACTGTTGACTATGAAAGAGATAACTGTAGAAGACCTGAAAAGGATGAAAGATAACGGCAAAGATTTTCAACTGGTGGATGTTCGCGAGGATTTTGAGTACCAGATGTCGAACCTGGGCGGCGAATTGATACCGTTGGGCGGCATTTTAATTGAAGCCGACAAAATTGATAAAGAAAAACCGGTAGTAATTATGTGCCGTAGCGGCAAACGCAGTGCGGCAGCCGTTATGCAACTGGAGCAGCAGGGCTTTACCAACCTGTATAACCTAAAAGGCGGCATACTGGCCTGGGCTGACCAAATTGACCCGACCATTACGGTGTACTAAACTATGGCGCTCAGGATATTTTTAAATGTGCTATACACCATTGGTATAGCACTTAGTTTGTTTACTTTTTACTGGGGCTTTACGCACGGTCATTACCCCTATGTGGCCGGTGCTGTAATTGTTGGCGGCGCATTTATTATGCTTAAGATACGCCTGCTTAAAGAAGTGCGCGCTATGCAAAGCAACCCTAAAGCAACAGCAACGCCCAAAGCAAAAAAATAGAAGCCTTTCCAAGTTTCTTTTTGAAACAATATGTGAAAGCATGGTCCCACTCAAACCCTCCTTCACCGGGAGGGTTTGGGTGGAGCTTTTAACCACCAACCTGCAACTATCATTTAATTATGTGCCTGAGAATGCGTACTTTTGTACACTTTTTTGCAGTGCACCAACCGCATTAAACCCGATTGTAACGGAAAGCTTTTAGTAGTGGCCGGTGCCGGGCAAAAAACTTGCAGTGTAAAGCGGGGCTATCAGAACCGACAAGGCATTGCAACTGATTTTCAAAAGAAGAATACACAACGATGTTAGAGAAATTAGAGCTGATAAGAGACCGCTGGCAAACTGTTGAGAACGAACTGAGCAGCCCTGAAGCAATGGCGGATATGAAGCGCTTTGCCCAGCTGAATAAGGAATACAAGGATTTGACCCTGATTGTTGATCAGTACAAGATATACAAGAACATAGTAAGCAATATTGACACAAACAAAGAAATTTTAGCTACCGAGAAAGACGAAGAGTTTAGGGAGATGGCTAAAATGGAGCTGGACGAGCTGCTGGAACAACGTGAGGCCAAGGAAGAAGAAATTCGCCTGATGCTGATCCCGAAAGATCCGGAAGATGCCAAGCACGCCATTGTGGAGATACGCGGCGGTACTGGTGGCGATGAGGCTGCCTTGTTTGCCGGAGATTTATACCGCATGTATATGCGCTATTGCGAGCGCCGCGGCTGGCGTACCGAGCTGGTGGATTGCACCGAAGGTACATCAGGTGGTTACAAAGAGATTGTATTTAACGTATTGGCCGATGATGCTTATGGCACTTTAAAATACGAATCGGGCGTGCACCGTGTGCAGCGTGTACCAGATACCGAAACGCAGGGCAGGGTGCATACCTCGGCCGCCACTGTGGTGGTATTACCCGAAGTGGATGAGTTTGATATTGAATTGCATAACAGCGATATCCGTAAGGATTTGTTCTGTGCGTCTGGTCCGGGTGGGCAGTCGGTGAATACTACTTATTCGGCCGTGCGTTTAACCCACATTCCAACCGGTATTGTGGCGCAATGCCAGGATCAGAAATCGCAGTTGAAAAACTATGATAAGGCTTTACAGGTATTGCGTTCGCGCGTTTACGAGATGGAGTTGCAAAAGCACCTCGAAGAAACTTCGAAAAAGCGTAAAACCATGGTATCAACCGGCGACCGTTCGGCTAAAGTGCGTACCTACAACTATCCGCAAGGCCGTGTTACTGAGCACCGCATTGGCTTAACCATTTACAACCTGCCCAACGTAATGAATGGTGATTTACAGGAAATTATGGAATCGCTGCAATTTGCAGAGAACGCCGAAAAGTTGAAAGAAGGAACGGTAGCTTAATTTTTTGAAAAAATATTTTGCGGAATGTAAAAATAGATTCTATATTTGCATTCCCAAACGGGAGGAGTGGTAGTTCAGCTGGTTAGAATACATGCCTGTCACGCATGGGGTCGCGGGTTCGAGTCCCGTCCATTCCGCTAATTGCAATGTCAAAAACGACTAAAAGCCTGTAAATTAAACGTTTACAGGCTTTTTTATTTGGCTCTATTTGCCATCATATCTAACCATTCTCTATAAAAAAGTTAGCATATGGTGAGCATTTTATAGAGCCAGCAAAAATGCTCACCAATATACTTATAAAGCGCTGTTTTACAAGTAGTTCATCCATTAAACATCTTGATTGTAAGTGGCATAATTAACACTTTTGTTTCACTTTAAAGGATTATGTGCAATGAGAACTCAAATGAATTTGCTTTTCTACTTAAAGAAAAGATCAAATTACCAAAGCGGCCCGGTAGCTATCTACCTCCGCTTTAATGTCAACGGCCAAAGAGCCGAAACCTCCATGGGAAAAGTATGTGAACCTTCCCGTTGGAATTCCAAGGCTGGCAGAGCCATCGGCACGAAAGAAGATGCGCGTACCCTGAACGCTTACCTGGATAGTCTACAGGCGCAGGCACAGGAGCTCTTCCAGCAGATGAAGCTGGCGGATGACGTGCTCACTGCCGAAAACATCAAGAACCGCTTTACCGGCAAAGGCGAAAAAATGCATACGCTGCTGTCCATATTTGCAGACCACAATGAAAGAATGAAAAGCTTGGTGGGCCAGGAATTTGAGAAAAGCACCTTGCAGCGCTATGAGACTTGCCTAATGCATGTCAGGGAGTTCTTATCCTCCCAGTACAACCTTTCTGACCTGCCGGTAAGTAAAATCAGTTTTAAGTTTCTCAATGACTTTGAATACTACCTGCTCAGCATTCGCAAGTGCGCTAACAACACCGCAATCAAGTATGTGAAGAACTTGGGCAAGATAGTGCGTATCTGCCTGGGTAACGGATGGCTAACTGTTGATCCTTATACCAACTATAAGCCTAAGACGCAAAAAGTGCATCGCATGGTACTCACTAAAGATGAACTGATCAAGCTGGCTGAAAAAGAACTGACCATAGAAAGGTTAAGGCTGGTGAGAGATATTTTCGTTTTCAGCTGCTATACGGGCCTTGCCTACGTAGACGTGAAAAAGCTGAAAAGATCGGAGGTGAATAAGGGCATTGATGGCGGCCTGTGGATCTTTACCAAACGAAAGAAAACCGAATCGCTATCCCGCATACCTGTTTTGCCTACGGCTGCTGCGATCATCGATCATTACGCTAATGACCCGCAATGTGTTTATAAAGGATTACTGCTTCCCGTAATGAGCAACCAGAAGATGAATGCTTATTTAAAGGAAATAGCAGACTTATGCGGCATCCATAAGCCGCTTACCTTTCATATTGCCCGGCATACGTTTGCTACCACCGTCACCTTGAACAACGGTGTTCCCATTGAAAGCGTAGCCAAAATGATGGGACATTCCAGTATCAAGACCACGCAAATCTATGCGAAGGTAATGGATCACAAAATCAGTGAGGATATGCAGGCATTGAGGAATAAGCTGTATGCCGTTTAAGCTTTCATTAATTAACACAAATAAGCTATAGCTGACAGTAAGCCACTGCCAGCTATAGCAATAAATAACAAAATCTCAGGCTATTCTTAAATGAACTATATTTGTATGAAGACGTTAACCAACTATATGCGTACTCCAGCTACAGATAACCTGCGTTCCAAATCTATCTTCGAACTATCGGATGAGGAACTGCGCGAACGGCTGAGACCGACTGCGGAACAGGTTACCCAAGAAATCTGGGCGAAGAACGGGTACATCACTTACTATGATCCGGCTATCTGCCCGGATACCCTTCACATGATCCATGAATACCGCGACCGCAAAGAACTGGTGCGGATAGACCCCAGCGGCACTGTTCACCTGGTTAAAATACTGTAATTATGACCAGAGCAAACCCGCAGCTGCTAATCATCGCGGGGCCCAATGGTGCAGGCAAATCTACCTACTCTAAAGATATGTCCCCGGGGGGTGCCTTCGTATTTGATGCCGACAAAGAAAGAGCCGTATTTAAAAACAGTTTCCCGATTTACCGGATGAAAGCATTGCTTATGCGGTAGAACAGGTCTTCTTCGACCGGGTTGACCTGTCCTTGAAGCAAAAGGCAAACCTGACTATCGAAACCAATTTTCGGGACTATAAACTCATGGATACCGTAGAGCGTTTTCGAAAACGTGGCTATAGCACCAGTTTGATCTATTTAGGTTTGGTCAGTATCGAGCAATCTATCGACCGGGTTCAGCACCGCGTTCGCCAAGGCGGCCATTTTGTAGACAACTACAGCATCCGGTATAACTATGAAGAAGGCCTCCGAAACCTGGCTTACTTCGCGGATCGATTTGATACTGTAAGGGTAATTGACGCTTCGGGCGATTACCTGAACCTGAAAACATTGTATCAGGCAGTGGACAGAGAAGTCGTTTCCCTGGCGAACGAACTACCGGGCTGGGTAGCGGAAAGTATAATCACCATGGCGAATAAACTTCGTCCGGGGTACAATCGTGAACAGGATGATGAAGAAAACCGACGTCGAGGGCCAAGGCGGTAATTCTTGAAGCATATGAAATGTTAGGTATGATAAAGAAAAGGTTTTAAGAATAACTTTATTCTTCATCATTATACTCTACTTTTTTCCTTGTCCAGGGTCCACCGATAAAGTCTCTTTCCGCATCTTCGCCGTAGTCTAAGTCAAATACCTCGTTCAATGTTTCGTCTCTTAACACAAGTTGCTCTAAAGCAACTATCCGTATATCGTCGGATGCCAGCTCGTCTCCGGTAACAAACTGCCAATCGCCATCGTTTTCATGCACCACATAGAGAATGGGCTTGCCATCTTCCAGCCACTGCCGTGAAGTAAATGCCGTTAGATTTTTAGGCTCCCTGAATTTAAAATTCATGTTGCGGTCCAGTAACGGTTGTTTGTAGATAAACACTTCTTCAAAATCCTCCTCCCAGGGAAACCGGTCATTCCGGTCCGTCCAAACCAGTTGAAGCGCAGGAAAATCATGATGACCGTAATAATTGATAGCAGCGTTGAAATAATCGCCAACGCCTGCCGGTGCAACAGGCAGAAATGCCGCTCTACTAGCATTAAAGATATCGTCATACTCTTTTCCTGTATCTATCCGTTCACCTTGCTTGATAATGGCTGCAACATCATTAATGATCGCATGCCCTAAATCGTTAGACAAGCCAAAACAGATGATCTCAGGATGGTTATAGTTTTGCCATAAGCCGATGCTGTAGGCAAAAGAGGGTAAATAACCTGTCGAACTGACCATGATGACCTGCAGGCCATATTTTTCAATATTGAGGCGGGTCGTTTCCTGTAGCTCTCCGGGGGATATACAATTGTGATCGTTTTCTATGCTCATTGCGGTTCGGTACGCAGCCATCATATCTCCAGATAGCTTGAAATATCGGCTTTGAAGGCTTTGAGTTCAAATATACTATATCGTTCCAACTATTCTGATCGTAAAGTTTCCTCGTTAAATAGCTTTTTACCTTTAACTCTGCCAGCCCTTATGAGAGGCAAGGCTTTTACAGAACAAGGCTTTACGACGCTTAAACAGCAGGAAGCAAGAAGCAGGAGAATTGTCAAGGATGGTGCAGCCGTAGAAAACCAACACCTGCACCATTTACTGTATCCTTGACGATTCTGCTGCGATGCTAATTTTGTGGTAGCGGTGTAAGGCAAGGTAATTTCTTTTATCGCAATTTTAGTGGGTTCCTTAAAACATCATCTAAAGCTTCCTTTTCAATCTCTTCCTGCGAACTGATACGGCACTTTGCCAAGTAATCATCAATTTCTTCGCGCTTGAGATAAACCTTTTTGCCGCCTGGTTTATACATCGGCAATTCTTTTCTGCTCGTTAGCTTATAAAGGGCCGACATCGATATACCCATATATTCTGCGGCCTGCGCAGTGGTGAGTATGGGCCTATATTTCTGATGACCTTCCATTGGTAAACCGGACAACATTTGTTCTATCCTCGAGATCTTTTCCAGCAGCAGGGCGATGGCCTGCGGTAACTGGTCGAATGTTAGCTTTTCCATTTGGTTCAATTATTTCGTGTTAGCTAATTTACTTGTATCCGCATGTCGCCGTTACCAGCAAGCATAAGTCTTCACCAGTATTAGTCTTACTTATAATTTATAAGTAAGACTGATTGTAAATGTTCCTTAATAACACTATCGAGGAAGTTACTCAAACTTCTCAGCCAGGTAAAGTTCCTGTCCTTTATAGCGCTTTTTGAGTGGCTTCATATCCCGGCTCACCTTGGTATCCGTAACCCTGGCATAAATCTGCGTCGATCGAATATTTCTGTGTCCTAACATTTGCCCAACGGTTTCTATCGGTACGCCGTTGGTCAGCGTCACCGTCGTGGCGAAGGTGTGCCTGGCACAATGAAACGTCAGTCTCTTGGTCCAACTCATAGCTTTGGTAATTTCCTTCAGGTAAGCGTTAGCTTTCTGATTACTGATTTTTGGTAGCAAAAAGTCCTCATCCAGAATGCGCGGATAATCTTTGTAGTGATCAATGAGCTTCAACGCTGGACTCAGCAGCGGAACACGAACGCGGTTATTGTTCTTTACCCGGTGGGTCTGTAGCCACAGCCCGCCGTCTTCCCCTTTCACCAAGTCGGGTTTCTTTAGCTTAATGATATCCGCATATGACAGGCCCGTATAGCAGCTGAAGAGAAAAAGGTCCCGGACTATGTTCCAGCGTTTACGTGAAAGGTTCTTAGTTGCCAGTGCATGCAGCTCCTCGCTGGTCAGGTACTCACGAAACACCTCTTCTTTTTTTGCCCTGTAGGCAACAAAAGGATCGCGGTTGATCCAGCCGATTTCCATCGCTACTTTCATGATTGTCCGCAACTTCTTTACCATTTGAACTGCGGTATTGATCTTCACGCCGTACTCCGCTTTGAGGTAGTAATCAAAGTCCCTGACGAACCGGTAGTCTATTTCGTCCAGCCGGATATCTTCCGTTTTGCACCGCAGCATCAGAAAGCGCTTCAATACCCGAAGCACCGACCTATATTTTTGCAGTGTAGCTGGCCGGTAATCCTTACCGATGAGCCCCGCGATTTGATTGGTATGATAGTTCCACGCATCGGAAAGCATTTTGGGTGGATCGAGGTCTTCGCCCTGCATCAGCTTCCGGATAAGAAGAGCGGTAAATGGCTTCCCTTCAGCGTACAACTGCTGTTTGCAGGCGTAGGCACGTGTTCGCAAGGTGTCCAGCCAGCTATTGATCTGTCTGGCTTCGGCATTAGACCCTTTAACTTTTGCCGCCTTGCTGTCCCATTCCTCACGCTTACACCTGCGCCCTGTGGACCAGTCCTCCCGCTTACCATCCACCGTCATACGGATGAAGATATGATCAGTATCCTTTTTGCGGCTGGTGGAGCGTTTGGGATAAAAACGCAGATTAAAAGTTTGCGTTTTGGCCGGTAGTACTATTTCTGCTTCGGGCTTTTTTTTTCAGGCCCGGACAACATCTTTTCAATGTCTTCCTGCTTATAGTAAAGGATACCGCCCACTTTATGGTGATTCAGTGTGCCATTCACTCTCAGGTTCTGCAAGGTACCGGATGAGATTTTCAGCAGCTTCAGGACATCTTTGGTTTTCAGCCAGCCTTGCGCGGACAGGCCCTGCGTCTGCAGAACTGGCTTAAGCATATCAAAAAGCTCATTTTTAAATTTTTCAAGGTCTCTCTTGGTTAGTAGTTCATCAGGACTCACACGCAATAATAATTTTTGTTATCCATATAGTATCTTCATCGTAATCTGCCTATATAATTGTACAGGTACATACCCCCCTACAAGCAGGTGTGTTACAAGCGTAGCGCGTTTCACTTCTGCACCACTTGGCTGCGAGGCGTACGGCGGAACATCGTGCAGCCATTTGCCGCAGCAGCACCTTTTGCTTTACTTCTCGCTCATTTCCACGAATAAGCGAGCCGTTGTATGTGATGGTCAATTGTCTCAAAGCGGTTTTAGCTTTCTGACATTTAACTTTACTTAGTGAGGCAAACTATTGTCCTCACCCTGCGGCTGTACAAGCAGCCTCTAACTATTCTATTAACTTATATAAAAAACGGATCGGCTAAAAATCTCTTTGTTCATCTAATTTATCTTCAGATGCTTCATTATTCTACTATCAGGTTAATGCCTGCCTTATCAGCCTTGTAGGCGATCTTGTCTTTCAGTTTCCCATAGCTCCAGTTCCGAAGCACAAAGGCTTCCTCTTTGGCCGCTTCCTCTTTCTCCATCTGGTTCGTAAGGATCAATGTTGCCGCATGATACTTCAAGCAAAAGTCGATCAGTTTTCGACTATACACCTGCAGCTTGTAGTCCACGTAATCCCGTTCCATGTGGTGGAACTTTTTCAGCGGCTTTTGCTTCCTTGTCCTGCCGTGCCCGGCTTTATTCATCGTCCAGCTTTTCTGTACCCTGCGCCGGGCGGATTGGATAGCCAGTCTTCGGTACAGAAACTCTTCCTTATTTCCGATGGTTAGCTGCACCTTTCCGATCCTGACGACCAAAGGGTGCTCTAATGACAGCGAGGCTTCGGCGATCACTTCCTCATTCAGCAGGTGCACTTCCTTGTCCTGCTCGAACGTGGCCAACAGGTAGATCTTCTTATGGTCTTCCAGCTTGAGGTAGCTGGTCGAAAGTTTGTATCCGGCGCTCATAACACCGCGGAGCAAGTCTCGTTTATCGTCGAAGTTTCTCCCTAAGTAGGTCTTGAAGGGAATGCCGAACAGCGTAAACGTAAAGTATGCACCCTCTTTAACTTCGGCCAGTTTCCTCAGGCACTCCCCGCTGAACGGCATGGCGATCTCTTTCTTAAAGTTTTTGATGGTGCGCTCGCCTGTATAGTAGTGCTGCTTGTCCCGGCTGAAGCTGCCCACGAGGATATTATTCAGGTTATTGTAAACGTTACTGGGCAATATGCCCTTGAAATGATTTGTGAGAACCTTGTAAGTGGAATTGGTACGCGAGGAAGTTAAGATGCCGTCGGGGTCCTTACTACCATCGGTCACCTTCAGCTTGATACCTTCTGTTAGGTATACCATATCCTTGATCTGCTCCTGTAGAAACTGGTGCGTGTAAACCAAATTGGCGCAGCGGTAGCAGGCACTTTGCCAAGTCATGATCTTGCCTCTCGCTTCATATACAAAGTCCGCATCTGAGCTGTCGATCAGCAGTTGTATCTTTCGGGTCAGGTGTATCTTTTCCATATGCTGCAGGTTAAGCGATAAGGAAAGTGACAGGCTTGTGCGCGGCAGCGTCAACATAAGCAGGCTGACTCCCTTTCTTCTTTTGCAAGCTTACCAGCTTCCATGCTTTGACATATTCGCGCTGCACGTAGGCTTGCGGCAGGTCAAGGTTGACTGCAATCCGCTCAAAGCTGTATTTGCTTTCCGAGCGCAAACGGTAGATCTGCGACTGTTCTTTAGAAAGGCCTTCTATATCATATAGCCAGATGCGCTGGTTAACATCTGTGGTATGTGCCACGAAAGGTTCTGCAAAGAGCTTCTGCGGTCTGACGAGCATTGTCTTAAGCTTCTCTACACCTTTTCTTACGTCCAGACTGGCGGCGGTAACGGTGATGTTATAACGTAAAGCAATCTGCTTGTAGCTTAGTCCGTCGATGTAATAAAGTTGTAGCAGGTTCCTTTCCCTGCCGTGCGAGAGAAACGGAATCATGTCTTTGATTGCTTTCAGCTGGCTTTCGGTTACGGCATCTTCGTCATCTTCCACTAACGGCTCACAAAGACCCAGCACGGTATCGTAATCTTCTATGGCGTCCAGGTAAGTGAACCTGCGGTTGAAGCGGCTCACTGGATTGCGGAAGTAGGCATAACATTCCCACTTGACGTTCTGACGAAGGAACCTAAGTGCATGTTCCTGGCTGGTAATGGTCTCCCGGTAGTTCCAAAGCTTGAGAAAGGCTTCCTGCACAATGTTGTCGATTGTAAAATCATCGTTGAGCATACGGATGCCATACCTATGCACGGATGCGTAGAGACACACATAATATTTGTTGAATTTATGAGTATCTGCTATTGCTCCTTTATTAATATCAATTGGGAGCCTCACATGACTGTAAATGCCGTTATTCATGATACACTCTAATAATTTTTAAAATTATATAAAAGTGTATTTAAAAGCAACTTAAATTTATAATAATACAATTTAAATAGCTTAATAAACCATTTGTATGCAAAAGCGGATTTTTCTATCCTACTTATATTGGCATAAAATAGCTGTGATTGCTACACAAATGGCCGAAAAACGTAATTACAATAGGATAAAAGCGGTCCTTGCAGAAAGAGGAAAGACCAACATTTGGCTAGCTGAACAGCTGCAGCGAAATAAAACGACCGTTTCCAAATGGTGCACAAATGATATTCAACCTACCGTTGAATCGTTGTTTGAAATAGCAAAAGTATTGGAAGTAGACGTGCGGCAGTTGCTTGTTTCTTCATTGGACGGGAAATGAGAATGGATATTATTCTTAAGACCTTGGTTCCGACAAACTATCGCCCTCGGCTTTTTCTTCGCCTTTTCAGTGCGTCATCTTCATCGTCGGCTATCTGAATACCTGTATAACTCCATAACCAAGTATCATTATAACGATCACCCATGTTATCCTGAGATATAGATACAGACTCCTGATCTTCGCTTGCTGCGTGTTCACGACTTGCTCCAGCGTATTCACCCTCGCCGTCAGATGCTGCTGCTGGTCCGTTAACTGGCCCGTTGCTTTCTCGTTGTTCAGTGTATGCCACTCGATCTGTTTCAATGCTCCTAACAGCCGAGACAATGCCTTTTCCTGCTGATAGTTGCCTGGTTCTAGCGGCTGAGAATTCTCCGTATTTTGCTTTTGTTCGGCTTGTTGCCTGGCCAGCTGCCGCGCTGTCTCTGCTTTGTTCATAGTTGATCTGTTTAGCTATCTCTCCCCACTTAAACTTATTCCCTAGGGCCTTGCCGGTGACTTTGAAGCTCTCATAGAAATAAGTGATGCCGGTTATCCTGCCTGTAGCCGGTGACTGATTGAACAGAAAGTGAATGCCCGCATGCTCACCTTTACGAATAAACGCCTGCAAGTCCTCGTGGCGTTCTTGGAGTAAAGTCTTCAGCAGCTCTTGCAACAACATCTTATCTGAGACTTTTCCAGTGCGTTCAATCATTTTCAGTTCATTCTTCGTTGGTGCCCGTTCTGATATATAGTTCTGCTGTTCTGTTGCTATTGAGCTACCTTGCTCTACAGTACCACTGTTATCTTGCTTTATCGCTCCACTGATCTGTTGCACTGTTGTTCTATTGATCTGTAGCCCTGTCGGTATATAGTTACTGTGCTCCACTGCTTTGTAGTTACTTTGCTCTACTGCTATCAAGTTATACGCTTTTTCTAGTTTCCGTACCAGTGCTTCGCTTCTTTTGTAGTTGTTACTGTCCGACACCACGCTGCCATCAAAGCTGATGCGGTTCACCAGTAAATGTACATGCGGATGTTCTGCGTCATAATGCCGGAACACGAGGTACTGGTTGTTGGTGAATCCCATACCGTTAAGGTAGTCGTGCGCTATTGCTAACAGCTTATCATTATCTAGCACTGCTACTTCCTCCTTCGAGAAATTCAGGCTGGTATGATACACATGCCGCTTTAGCGCGGGCTTAAGCATTTTGACGACCTCTACCTGCGCCCGGATGCTCCTGCGCTCGAGAGCGACAAAACTCATATCCAGCAGCTCGGCCCTTTGGTCAGGGTCAGGGTGGCATAGTTTTTTCAGGTTGTAATCCAATGCGCCCATAAAGCTTTTACCTATCTTTTGACTTGCGATCATGCGTTAACAATTCATCCAGCATTCTTTCAAGAACCCAAAGTAGTTTGCTTAATAGAGATAGTATATCTTTTGGCCATATCCCTGAATTGAGTGCTTTGGTTACCTGATTGAGATTGACACCGATCTTGTTCAATTCAATCACCGCTTGCTGTTCTATTCTTGGCAGTACTGGCTGCGGAAACTTGCCCTTAAATACTTTGGTCCGGACCAGTTGCCCGATGGTCTGGCCACAGGCCGCACTGGCGGTTTCCAGCTGGCTCATTTCTCCATCCGTTACTCTAAAGAGGACCACCTTGGCGAGCCTTTTCTCTTCATCCGTTTTAGGCCTTGCCACTATGTCCCCTTTCTGCTAAACGTAGTGCGGCAGCCTCCGGCAGGCACCTTTCAGTGCTGATCCGGCAAGCCGTTTCGGTATACCGAAACATGGCTTGCTCCTTTACCGCAGGACCAGTCTGCCCCCTGGGTGCAGTTATGCTGTTATACCTGTCCAGTATCTTCATACCTCGTAACCTCCTTCGTAAATCAATCTGACTTTACTGCCCTCGTAATAGTTATAGGTCGGGAGATACTCGATGTAACCGAAAGCTTTAAGCTCCCTAATACACTTGTGATAAGTGGCAATAGACTGCAACCGCGCCAGCGGCATCAGCTCCCTGCGACTGACGGTAAACAAATCGGTGCAGCCGCTTTGCCGCCACAGGAAGAACAGTGCCAGGTACAGGCTCTGGTGCGTTGGCAACAGACGGACATCACCTTGGGCCTTAACGTAAAAGCCCATTATAGGCATCAGCCTTTCCATGACTTCTCCTTTCCTTCCAGCAGCCTGCCTATATCCTCCTGCTTATAATACAGGATACCGCCTACCTTGGTATAGCTTAGCGTGCCGTTCACGCGCAGGTTTTGCAGCGTGCCGGGTGAGATGCCCAACAGCCTGCGCACTTCTTGGCTTTTGATCCACTGTTTGCTCTCCGCCCTATCCGGCTGCAGCATGCTGCGCATCTCTTCTAATAGCTCGGCCTTAAAGGCCTTCAAATCTTCTTTTGTAATCAGCTCATTCACCGTCATCGTTCATCGTTTTGTGATCTTGCATAATCAAATAACCTGGCTGCTTTTCATTCTTGCTTATAAGCAACTATTGCTTAAGGGCAAGGCACAGCGGCTTGATTAAAAGCTAATTTAAAGCTTTGTTTTGATAATATAAAATATGTCAAAACAATTGCTTAGATTTGAAGTGTTGTATAAGTTCAAGCTTCAATTCAAATTGATAGATTATGATATGGTTTGGTAGGTGGTTGCTAACTAAGGTTGGGCGTGAATAAGTAAAACCAATTAAAACAGCGTGTTAATTATTTTTTAAAAAAGTGAAGAAAGTCAGTTACAAAACTTACCTCAATGAGCGCCTCAAGCAGGTGGACTTCCACGGACAGCAGACCTACCCGCTGTATGTGCAGGTGACCTACGAGCGCAAAACCATCTTTTTCAAGAGCTATTACTTCGAGCTGTTCTCCAAGCCCCGGTTCAGGGTCACTTTGCCTGACGGTACGACGAAAGGCCCAGATATGGCGCTTGCAATCGAAAAAGAAGAAAAGGTGATCCGGTTTGTGATTGATAAGTTCGGGAATGGGTTTTCACTCGAAGGTTTCCGGAAGTTTTACGCCTACTTTAGCAAAGACATGTGTGAGGAGACAGCGTTTGACTTTATCGATTACCTGTACGTTTTCTTTGATGATAGAAAGCTGCCCAACCTAGCAGAGCTCATCAAGTTGGGAACACAGCATGTGGTAACCTATGACTTGATGAAAGAGCTGGAACGAATGCTGGATAAAGACTTATACCAGGAACTAATAGCTGGTGCTTTTGAGAAGGCTCCGCCTTATTTGCAACTCTATAGCTTTATGTTGCATACCAGGGTCTGGCCGGAGCTTTACCTAACGGCTCTGGAATGGTACGACAACCTGGAAACGATTACGGCTTTTAAGAATTACGTAGAAGAGCATTTCCCTGAGCTGCCATCCAATGAATTGATTGGGCAGGTGCACAACTGGCCTCATTATAGACGCAGGTGACAGCATGTATAAACAGCGATGTGATTCAAACCGATCAATAGAACGAAGTGAAAGTAATTGGACGCTTCATTTGGCAAAGTGATCTTATTATTAGCTACTATATAGATTTATAAAAAATGTAATAGATTCTTTTCCAGGCGGCAACTCTTTGAAAACGACTTGCACATCTTCAAGCAGCTAATTAAAGACAGGTAATTATGTAAATGAGTGAAGATATACGTACTTTGCAGTAGGTTTTTATAATATGGATAAGAAGATAGGGATTTTTTCATTTTTTGCTGGCGCGGGATTTTTAGACTTAGGGTTCGAAAGAACTGAAAAATTTGAAACCGCTTTCGTCAATGAGTATCATCGGCCGTTCATGGACATTTACCGTGGCGCCCGTAAAAACATGGGCATACCGGAACCAATGTTTGGCCATGAAGTAAAAAGCATAACTGATTACCATGATAGCGCCGAGTTTGAAAAGCTTAAAGAGAAAATTGAAGAAGCAAAAGAAAGATTCGGTACAATAGGGTTTATAGGCGGACCGCCATGCCCGGATTTTTCAGTGGGCGGCAAAAATAAAGGGCAGCATGGAGAAAACGGAAAGTTGTCCGGTACTTATGTTGAGCTAATCTGTAACACACAACCTGACTTCTTTCTATTTGAAAACGTCAAGGGACTATACAGAACTGCGAAGCACAGAGCTTTTTTTGAGAGCCTTAAGGATCAACTACATGACGCGGGGTATGTTTTGACTGAGAATCTTATAAACGCTATTGAATATGGTGCTCCACAAGACAGACAAAGAATTATACTAATTGGCTTTCGTAAACAGTTTCTTAAATCCGCAAGAATTCAAAGCAATGGTGAAGATTTAATTGCATCGTTTGACTGGAATGCTAATAAGGTATTTCACAAGGAAGATATTTTTAAATATTCATGGCCATCAACAAGTCCGTTTGAGGAAGATATTAAAAAAGAAATTGCTGAAGAAACCTTTTTAGAACTTACTGTGCAACATTGGTTTGAGAAAAATGATGTTTTAAATCATCCGAATGCACAGCATTACTTTACCCCAAGAAATGGACTGCCTAAATTTCAGTCGATTTCAGAAGGCGATGATTTGAAGAAATCATATAAGAGATTGCATCGTTGGAGGTATTCGCCTACTGCAGCTTACGGAAATAATGAAGTTCATTTACATCCTTATAAAGCGAGAAGACTTTCTGCCGCGGAGGCACTTGCTATTCAATCTTTACCAAAGGAATTTGTTATACCAAATAATATATCCCTTACGGATATGTTTAAAACAATCGGCAATGGAGTTCCGTATCTTGCAGCACGTGCTCTCGCATTGAGCATTTATAAATTCATTGATAATCTTAATCTAGTAAACGAGAAAGCAGTTTATGCAGAAGCTGACAGCCAGTAATATTGTTGCATACATAAATCATTTGGACAAAAATGTTGCTTATTCTTACATCAACACTAAGAATAAAGGCCAAATAAGAATTATTTCAGCAGACAACCACCAAGGGCCGATTAGGATAAGAAGGTGGACTCCAGCAAAAGGCGAGACTTACGCCTCTGCAAAAGAGGAAACTATCTCTACAGAAATGATTTGGAGAGTTGCAAATGCATTTTCTCCAGGAAGGCCGATTAATTTTGACAGGGTATTGGGTGGTAGTTATAACACAAGATCTGTGTTAGAAGCTTTATTAGCACATACGCCGCAGTTTTATTTTTGTTATCCTGGCAGAATTGAGAATATGGGAGGCGTTTCAACAGTACAAAGTGGGCATAAGCACTTGATATGGTTACCTGATTCACCACATAGAGCGGGCGTGCTTACAAAACATGATTCAGATATCATCATATCCGAGGTTCCGCAAGCAGACGCTTATTACGATTCACTCGCTACACCTGTGACTGACTCTTCCGACTTATCGGATATAAGTATTGATGTTAAGAGAAGGCATGCGCAAATTCAAATAGCGTTATATTTTATTGGTAAACAACTTAATTTCCGGACTTGGATTGCCCAAAATGACAAGGGAATCCTCTATAACAACAAGAGAATAGGTGAATACGATGGCGTAATTCAGCGTTTACAAGACGAAAGACTTTTAACTGCTTACCAGGACGCAGCTCACGAGGCTCTGCTTATTGATTGCATTTGGTTTAAAAACGGGTCACTGATGCCGGCCGTTATGGAGGTCGAACATTCTACTGGTGTAACAAGCGGTCTTGTCCGGATGAAGCGATTTAAAGATAAATTTATACCGTTACAAAATGTAAGATACGTTATCGTGGCAGCTGACGAAGATCGCGAAGATGTAGTTAAGAAGGCAAGTCACCCACAATTCAAAGACTTGGACACCAAGTACTTTCCATATTCTGCAGTAGAAGAGCTCTACGCTTTATGCCAAAAGCGGAAGTTAAGGGGAGTTACAGAGGAGTTTTTAGATTGCTATATGGAGTCTGTTTTAGCTTGATCAATACTGAGCAGACACAGTCAGCGATCTGCTCAGTATTTTTTTTAATATCTTTTTCCCAAAATCGTAGAACTGTCCAGCCCCGCGCAGTAAGGTGCTCATTAACTTGTCTGTCACGTTCAACATTGCGCCGGATCTTGTTTATCCAAAATTCTTTATTCGTTCCAATACGGGCTTCAAGCGCGGCAATATCTTTACCATGCCAGAACTCGCTATCACAAAAGACTGCAAGTTTCAATTTCTTGAAAACAAAATCGGGTTTCCCGAAAATTGTAATATCATTTTTGCGATAGCGTGCACCTTTTGTCCAAAGAGCTTTGGCAAGCATAATCTCAATCTTTGTCCCTTTGCTCTTGATGCGAGACATATTATAACTTCTAACTTCCTTCTTGTGAACATCTGTCATTCTTGAAATAATCAATCCTTTAAAAAAATGTTTTAGCAGTTAGTTGCTTTCGCTCACTAGATTCAAATTGTAACTAAAAATATCTTACAATCGCTGATTGTTGCAGATTCATGTATATTAGGGTTTTGTTAGATCACCTAAAATATCACAATTCTAAATGAACGAACTCGAAATCCAGATTGGAAACGAATATAAAATCAAGTTTGAAAAAGGCAAAGACTTAGATACCTCAGTATTTAAGGACTTGTATTTGAGTGCCGCCCGAAATGTCTCCGAAATTTTAAATCAACAGCGATCAAAGAAAAAGAAGTCCGAGTTTTTTCAAGAGAGCGATTATAATAATGTTATTGCCTTTGTTGGAGAAAGAGGTACGGGTAAGAGTTCTTCCATGTTATCCTTTGCCCAGGCCTTAATAGACAATTCTAACTCTCAATTCGAGAGTACTTTATTTGATAATCATCCCATCATTAGAGCATGTAATTTTCATTCGATTGACGTTGTAGACCCATCCTTATTTACGCAAAAAGACACCCTGTTTGAAATTATAATATCTAAAATGTTCCTGTCTTTTCAAAAGGATGTTAACGCAGCTAAAGAAACAAGTGACCAATCAGAAAAAAGAAAAATTATAAAGCAGTTTCAAGAAGTATTCAAAAACCTAAAAACAGTTCACAAGGAAAAAAAAGAAATCTATGAGCAAGAAGTTATTGATGTCTTAGCGGAATTGGCAAATGGCACGAATCTTCGGCAAAGCTTTCATGAACTTGTTCTCGAATACCTTAAATATTTTAAAAAAGAAAAAGGTACACTTTTAGTCATCATTGACGACTTTGATCTTCGAATTTCTGAAGCCTATTCAATGCTGGAAGATATAAGGCAATTTTTAATACAGGATAACGTGATCGTTCTTCTCGCCTGCAAGATGGATCAATTAGCTCAATCTGTCGAGCTAAAAATTTCCAAAGAATTTAAAGAACTTGCATCTTTTAAACAAAAAGAAGCAAGGGAAACGGCGAATAAATATTTAGAGAAATTACTACCAACGGACCATAGAAAGAATACCCCTAAGTTAATTTTGACATCAGTTGTTACAGATAAATCGACTGAATATGTCAATAAATTCAAAATCAAATTAGGAAACGAGGAATTAGTAAAAGGAAAAACGATTCATGAAGGAATATTACAGCTAATTTATGACAGGTTAGGTTTATTTATTTCATATCCTCAAGTTCCCGAAAATTTTATAGTTCCCGGCACAATAAGAGAACTAGTAGATATAGTGTCATTCGTACATAGTTTGAATGAAAGCAATATTGCCGAATTTTTAAGTTACTTCTATTCTGAAATCAGAAACTTAGATGACTCAACAGTAGAGCAGTTATTTCAAGATATTGAACAAATTAGTCCATTGTATTTGAACGAAATGGTTAGGACATCGGTTGGAGAAAAGTATAATTTGTCAGTTCCTCAAAACTTAAAAGTTGCAAAAGATTCTTTTGGAACTATCTTAGGCTACCTAGAAGCAGCCAAGGACTCCTTAGATATTACAGAGAGAGAATCATTCAACCTTATAGCTTACATCAAAACTTGCTATTCAATCAGAGTTCGGTCGACTATCAATCAGCAAGATTGGGTAGCATTGAACTACATTATGCAAAACGAGCTACTTAGACAACAGGGATCAATTTTTCCACGAGAAGCTACTACGCGGTTTACGAGAGATGTATTTGAATTTAGTGGAATGAATGAATTGCAAAAGAGCTATTTTTCTCATGATCTTTCAAAAGATGACTTGTTGTTTCTTGGATGCTTTATATCTAATTATGGTCGGCAAGAGATTGCTACAAAAAGACCAGAATCATTCAACGACGGAAACTTCTTAAACAAAGTTGGACCTACAGTAGATTACGCTACTTTTAATTGTTTGTCATTCATATACCATCTTGGAGGGCATTCAAATTTACTAGAAAATTTAAACATCATTTTAAAAGATGACAAACCATCGTATTTGTTAGACCAAATAAAAATTTGGCCACCCACAAAGTCTTATTACCTTTTTTTTAATGCTCATTTTCTACAAGAGTTCATTAACGAGCTGAGTATTTTAAGCAAGTCATACCGAGAAACTTTAGGCAATTTCGCTGAAACACTTTTTGAATACTTGGTAGCTAATTCAACTAAGGCTTTAGATGCAATTAATAAGAGATATCCGTTTCTAAACTTTGATATAGAATGGTTTATTAGTAATCCAATATTTACCTATTGGGAGAAAAATTTCCAAAAAGTGAATACAATGTTGAATAGGGTTTATGAACAGCAAACAACTCGTATGGAAACCGAAGCCGGGCGGCGGAACCTTGGGAATTTAGCTCGCACAATACTCAGCAAAAATAGAAAATATTTTAATCGGACCTCTGGCCTCTCCCAAACAGCTATTAAACGGGCTATGACTGCTGTAACTGACAGCTTTAAGGATTATAGTGACATTTACAGGCTGATGACGAAGAGCCGGAATCTTATGAATAGGAACTTTGAGCAAGGGTTGATCGAGTTTGAAGAATTGTTATTGCAACTAATGAATGGATAATCTTCGGACATCAATAAAGTCAATATTCACGCAGACTTCGATTGATTATATCTTGAAGCGCGTGTTTGACAACGGTAGTAATGGAATTTCGATCGACTATCCGAAAGAGCTTTTCTTTGAACAAGCGTCCCAGCAATTTCGTCATTATTCTACAAATGAAATTCTGAATGTCTTTTTAAAGTTGAAAGGTGACTGGTTTAAAGATGTATATTCTCCTCAGAAACCGGGGCTTTCTATATTCAACCTATTAAATCATTTTAATAAGCAGATTTTAACAGAAATAAAATCTGAGCCATACATACATTACCAACATTTGCTTAAGTGGAGAGACGTTTCTTATGAAATTGGAGAGGACGTCCTAACAACGTCGTATTTCGCCTACATGGATAATCGGTCCGGCCGCAAACGTGAATATTTCGCTTGGAGGCCTGTTGTTTTCACCACTAACAATAGGTTAAAGGCAATGCTTAATAAAGGCTTAGCAGAGAATCACTTTCATTTAAAAGGATCAGCACCTGTCTTTGATCTAGCGTGGATTTCATTGATGAATAATATCCAAGGCAGAAAAAAAGAGTTTGATCGCTTAAAGAAAAGCACGAGGTTGACACCGATAATTCAGTCCTCATTTGAAGGACAGGAAACCGATATAGAAATCCTAGTTTATAAAGCAGCATTTATCCGAAGGTTCCTATTCGAAGTTATTAACTATATATCCCATACGGAAACTGCCTTTAAGCGTACCCTTTCTCCGCCTTCTAATCGTATTGACTCGTTTGAGCTACTTGTTAACCTGTCTCGGATTCAAGGGGATATAGCCTCATTAAAGGAGATTTATGGGCATAAGGTTGAATTTCGGGGGAGTTCGGTCGTGCCGGACTATGCAATTACAAAGAATTTGCACCCTTACAATTATAAAGGTAGTGCAATGCTGTGCGGCGAAAGACTACTTTTATATAAATGCTTTTCTCTAATTTACTCAGCAAATCAAGGATTCGAAATAGGTAAGGAATTATTCTACACATATTTACTGATTAAAAACGCTTTGAGGAAAGAACTGCTGCAGTTGAATGGAGCAACAGGATTTGGTAACTTCCTTCGTTATCAAGACAGAAAAGAGCTTTTCATTCCGTCTCACTCGGTATATGAAGAAGTGTTTTTAAATTTAGCTGTTTCTGATACAGTTAAATTCCAACCGATAAGAAGTTTTGAAACAAGACTTGCTCCCAAGTTTCCAGCAAGTGAGTTACAAGCACAGTTGTCGAAAGTTGAGAGGACTATTTCAAAAAATATTTTCAAACCGTTAGAGATTGAAACACCTTTACCAGCTATAAATTCTGTTGCCACAACTTACAATCATTTTCACACGCTACATTTTATAAAGAAGCCTGACAAAAGTATATCGGGGTCAATGGAAGGCATGATTATATCAAGGCACGCTGCCTTGAGAATGGAGGTCGCTAAACAGGCCAAAGCCATAACTGATTTGCGAGAAGGAACATCCGCTTTTGCGACGAAAGTAAGAGGCATAGATGCGGCATCTTCTGAATTTGATGCGCGTCCAGAAGTTTTTGCACAGGCTTTTCGGTTTTTGAAGGACCATAAATTGAGCGGTAGAAGAAGTTGGTTGAAGGAAGATTTAGAGGAAGTTAGATTGATGGCAACGTTCCATGCCGGCGAAGATTTCTATGATATCATCGACGGAATTCGGACAATCGATGAGGCAATAAACTTTTTAAATTTAAATCAAGGTGATAGATTAGGTCATGCACTTGCTCTCGGTATCAGTGCTAAGGAATTCTATGACTTCAAACTAAGGAAGATCATTTTACCTAAACAAGTGCTGCTAGATAACATTGCTTGGTTGCTGGGTAAAGTACGAGAGTTTGGTATAAGTAACCATTTAGAAGAAATAGCTCGACTAGACTCTGTTTATCAATCGTTGTTCAGGGAAATTTATTCGGATGGTTTAGATAGTTCTGTGTTCAAAAACAAACATTTTCCAAGTTCAACTTATTACGATGCTTGGAAGCTGCGAGGCGATGATCCTAAATTGTACTTAGAAGACTTGGGGCAAGATATATACGGGATTATAAACTATACCTACTGGGATCGATGTAGAATAAATTATTTTTTTCCATTAGAAACTGCTATTCGTCGGTCAATTGATGCTAAGTTTCTCTATCAGCAATATCACTATAACCCTAAGGTTAAAGAAGTAGGTAATCAGATAAAACAGTTCGACATTTCTACAGAGTACATTCACCTAGTTGAAAAAGTGCAGAACAAATATCAAAGAGTTATCAGTCAAAAGAATATTGGTATTGAATGCAATCCAACTTCCAACTATCTTATTGGAACCTTCAAACGCTATGCAAAGCACCCTATTATCAGATTTAATAATAACGGCCTGCTAACGGACCCGGAAAACCTTGCTGTTTGTCCTCAACTATTTGTCTCTATAAACACCGATGATCAGGGAATATTCAGTACGTCACTTGAAAATGAATACGCGTTATTGGCAATTGCTTTGGAAAAGGAAAAAGATGCAAACGGTGATCCGTTATACAATCCAACCATGATTTATCAGTGGTTAGATAATATCAGACAAATGGGAATTGAACAAAGTTTCAATACAATTTAGGATAACGATCACAGACATTTCGTTAGTTAATTTCTCTATCGCTTCAAAAACGAAGCTTTAATATAATTGTAAGCTTGAAACCAACTAGACGTTAATCAGTCGAAAATTCCGAACCTAACCGACTTTCACTGGATTACTAGTCTAAGACACGCCAAACGTGCTTTAATATATAAGCTTGCTATACTATGGTCAAATTTAGCCTCAAAGCCTAAATTACCTAAGTGTCATTAATTCCACGAACGATTGGTTCAGCCTAAGAATTTAAACCCATATTCTGTATTATTACTCAATGAAAGTTAATTATTTAATAATCAAATATTCCGACGCATTGACGTAGGTGACTAACATCTACGATGTTTTTATCTCTTTTCTTTTGCGCAGCATTTTAGCCCTAAACTTCTTCGTATGCTGATCTATGATGGCAGTGCCCGAAAAAAATTCGTCGAAATACCAACGTTTATGCTTTCCTAAAGCGTCTAAAACATATCTAAACGACAACTCATTTTCAATGTTGGACAAGTTATCTTTTAGCATATCTATGGTTGGCATCCAGTCATACAAATACCTGCATTCATCAAACACCAGCATATCCATGTACATTTCTGTATTCTTTGCCTTGTATCTCCAACGCCTGCTTTTAGCAATATTGATATGGTAAGGCATAGAAATTTGCCTAATCATTAAATCTTTGAGTTGATGAAATAAGAATACATCGCAAAAAATATGTTTTTCAAACGCCTTCCAATTCTTAGCGATTCTTTTTAACGAATTAGAGTAGAATATTTCCAAATCTGGATCTTCATCTTTAAGATAATAGAAAGCCGTCATCTTTTCAAAAAAATCATTTCCGTTCTTGCTGTAGGATGTGAGTTGATTAATGAATTTTGGGCCATGTTCCGATATTTCTTTATCATCCCCATTAACTAGGATAAAACCAAGGAAATAAGCAAACGACCAAGGCAAGGCCCAAGAACCGTGATCAACAAATATGTCGCCACCACCGCCATTTCGCTGATATGTAAATAGTGACTCTACCTTCTTTCTTAATATATATCGCGGCTTATTTTTATAAAGCAATTTGTCAAAAAATAAATTTCTTTGTTTTTGATTATTCATAAACCGATCAACATGAACGTTCAGACAGAATATGTCCATTATAACACGTGTCACAAATTGGCTATAATATGGTGCCAAATCGTTTTTTACTAAATCAAAAAATTCATCTTCATAAATTCCCTCTGCTTCCACACCATCACCGAATCGGCCCGTATCTTTGACCTCTAAGAAGGATTTTGGATAGAGATAACCTGCTGCGAATTTTGATAATAATTCAAACCCTTTTTCGTCTTGTTCTTTTGAAACTAAGGCAAAATTAGTGATTAGTATTCCCAGGCTAGCTAACGATTGGTGTTTAGCTATCGCAGTTATAGTTTCGAGATTCTTTGGTCCATCTGCTCTGCTGTAAATCGTATCGCAAAAGTCAAGGTAGATAATATCAAATCGAATAGGTGTATATTCGATAAATGATTTAAAATCAGATCTAATAATCTTCAAAAACGGGAAGTTTGCAGCAATTAAACTATCAACTGCGATTTCATACGTTCTCTTATCGGATTCAATTGCCCATATATTTTCTTGTAATACTCCCAATTTTGTTAACACGTTTAAATCGTTTAATGGATCGGGGCCACATAAATAGGCGATTTTAAGATGCTTCGGTTCTTTGGTTGTTACTATCGAATCAAAGAAATACTCCCAGCGCTCAATTGTCTTGGTATTAAGATAGGAGTTTATATTTTTGTCCGAAGAATTTCCACTTTCAGCAATTTTTTCCCATACCCTTCTCAAATAACCACGGTCAGCTAACGTTGATTTATTTCGCTTTTCTGTGAGCAACAACACCGCTTTCGAAAGACTATTATATCTGGCAATATTTTTTGCTTCTTCGTTATACATGTAAATGGCTTAGAATATTGAAACAATATAAAAAAAGACAAGCAGTTATTGTCATTTCTCCCGAAAAGTAGAAATGACAATCAACCTTAATGATCTTGTTATAAGCTTACAAATTTCCAACCGGAAATTAAGTTTGTTTTAGATGTCAAAGCTTTCAAGATAAAAGTAGTCAACGAATGACAGCGTGTTGCCTAAGAAGCAAAGAATGCTTCCAACCAAATCAGACTCAAACCACCAGCTATAACAGAAAGCTAATTTTTCAATCCTCCCTGAAATAGTTCGAAAAATGACTACCCTAGGTCGACTTTCAGGTAACCTGTCCGGGATTCGAGATATCACGGGTATGACTTTAAACCGCTCAATAGTTTCAGCGTTTTCAGTAGTTGGTTAGAATTATGTCTAGCCTGGGTTAGTAGACCAGGGCTCCGGAATTTGGTTCGAACCGAGTTAACTGATCAAAGACAGATAACGCGAATCAACGATAAGGTGCTTGCCTCGCGGCCTTTATTGCTTATATCATCAAGCAGGTCCATTAGCAACGATAGCAATTAGCTCATCTGATTATTGCAATATAACTAGTACACCTACTCTCTTTCAGTGGATTCAAATGAAGCTGACTTTAAAAAAAAAGCACTAATTAAGATTTGAAGCAAACAGCATGACGTAAAAAAACTAAAAATCAATCGTGAAACAGGCAATATTCCCAATAGGCTGAAATAAAGTAGACATTAGATTTTAGTTATTTCAATTTTGCAAAAACTTTTTGTATACTTGAGTAAGTCAACTACAGTCAATTAGATTGAAAATTGGTGAGCATTTGGTGAGCACCGATTAGAAACGTTTATAGATATTGTACAAAAGCAGTTTTTCGGAGCAAGTTCGAGTCCCGTCCATTCCGCTAAAAAGGTAACATTACCAAGCAAAACCCTTCAAATGATATCATTTGAAGGGTTTTTTGTTTTACGGCCAAGCCAAATTATTCAAGTTTTCGCAAGGAAAATGACAATAATTCGGGAGTTAATAGCCGAGCCACAAAACAACTCCCGAATTAACTGATATATATCTGTATATCAACCTGTTCAGTGATTGCGCATCTTGATTTCAAGTGACTTAATTAACAATTTTGTTCACTTTAAAAGCAAGTTAAAACAACATGAGAACTATGCTCGCCGTGCTTTTCTGCCTGAGAAAGCCTAAGAATTATGAATCAGGTTCAGCCCCTATTTATTTGCGCATCACTGTGGATGGCAAACGTACCGAAATTTCCATTGGCCGGAAATGTAATCCTGACCGCTGGGATATTGATACCGGCAGGGCGACCGGCAATAAAGAAGATGCCCGCTCCCTTAATGCTTTCATGAGCAGTATTGAGCATCAGCTTTACGAAATCCATAGACAGATGACTGCTGCCGATGAAACAGTAACGGTAGAAACCATTAAGAGTCGCTACACAGGTAAACTAGAACGTGCAAGAACCCTTGTGGCCATATTTGAAGACCACAATGAGAAGATGAAAGCTTTGATTGGGCATGAGTTTGAGAAAAGCACCTGGCAGCGTTACGAAACAGCTTTAATGCACACCAAGGATTTTATGCAATGGCAATATAATATTACTGATATCCCCGTTAGCAAGATCAACTTTGCATTCCTGAACGATTTTGAATACTACCTTCGGACTGTCCGTAAGTGCGCCAATAATTCTGCTATAAAATATATTAAGAACCTCGGTAAGATCGTGCGGATCTGTCTGGGTAATGGCTGGCTGACAATCGATCCATATCTGAATTATAAGCCACGTACCCAAAAGGTTTACAGGCAGGTACTCGACACTAAAGAGCTTGACCGGTTGACAAAAAAGAAAATCCCGAACGCACGCTTACGCACGGTAAGGGATATTTTTGTTTTCAGTTGTTACACGGGGCTGGCCTACGTTGATGCACGAAAGCTTAAACGTTCTGAACTGGTAAAAGGAATTGACAACAAAACCTGGATATATACCCAGCGCCAAAAAACAGATACACTTTCCCGTATCCCTGTCTTACCTGTGGCAGCAGGTATTATTCGCACCTACGATAAGCATCCGCAATGTATCGCTGAAAACCTATTATTACCTGTTATGAGTAATCAAAAAATGAATGCTTACTTAAAAGAACTTGCAGGTATTTGTGATATTGAAAAGGAACTCACTTTTCATATTGCCCGCCACACGTTTGCCACTACCGTTACCCTAAATAATGGTGTACCCATTGAAACGGTATCTAAAATGATGGGGCATACCAGCATCAAGACCACGCAGATATATGCCAAAGTTTTGGATCATAAAATCAGCGAAGACATGTCGCAATTAGAGGCTAAACTGTTACCAAAGAAACGTGTAGCCAAGACCGCCTAAATATCAACATTCATAATTCTTAATATTTCAATTTTTATATTTGTATGAGAACATTCCGTCAAACCATGAGTAACAACGCAGCAATCGACTTACGTTTAAAATCCTTTTTTGATCTATCAGAAGAAGAAAGGCAGGAACGACTTAGGCCGACCTACGAAGCGATGAAAAAGGAAAAATTTGCTAAAGGTGGTTACATCACATATTACGATCCCTCTGTTTGCCCAACTACGTCCCATGCGGTACACGAATACGTTGACCGCAAGGACTTGATGTGGATGGACGATAAATATCAGGAACACTTTATAAAAACCCTTTAATCTTATGTCAAACCCGCAACTATTATTTGTCGCGGGGCCAAATGGAGCGGGAAAATCGACTTTCTCTAAAGATTTGTCGAAACCTGGTGCCATTATTTTTGACGTGGACAAAGTTGTTGCACAGATAGAGGCCCAATCACCTCATATGCCTAAACGACGCATATATGAGGAAGCGACTAAAGATTTTTTTAGACAGGCGAATACCGCTGTTAAAGATAGACGGCATTTTACTTTGGAAACAAATTTCAGAGACGAATCATTGATGGATGTTGTTGCTCATTTTAAAGCGCACGGTTATGCCACCCAGTTGATTTATTTGACTTTAGATAGTATTGAGCAATCTGTTTTCCGTGTGAATGAAAGAGTTAAAAACGGTGGACATTTTGTAGATATAAAAAACATTCAACAGAACTACGATTTAGGGTTGGAATATATCGAACGGTTTGCCGATCACTTTGATAACGTAGAGATCGCTGATGCTTCAAAAAGTAACCAACATTTTCGTTCCTTGCTTAGCATCCAAAATCGAAGCGTTGTTTATCAAAGTATTAATATACCCGAAAAGTTTGTCGATCGGATAAACTCTATTGTCGAGAAATTCATACCACCTTCGCCTACACAAGAATTGCGACCTTACAGAGGCCCAAGTCGTTAACATACTTCCTGTCAGCCGCTTCAAATGGAGCGGCTTTTTCATTTTCCGGAAAATGAGGACAAATACTTTTGTGCCCAGGTATCTACAGCTTTTACTATTTCATCAGCTTTCGCAAACGGGTAAGTTTTCTCCACGTAAGTTTTAAATTTCTTTTTAACAGAATCATCCTGCCAATCCATAACAGAAAAAATAATCGGATCTCCTTTTTGCGGGCCATCTTTAAATCCATAAAGCGGCAAATACGGAGGCGCATAAAAAAAGGAATTTTCTATCAACTTATTATAAAAGTCGGCTTTAAACATACGTTTAAAGTCATGAAGCAAGTCATACGGGTTCACTGTAGAGACCGCATTTTGTATAGCGTCCCGCATATACGGGTTTCCCTCGTCCCAAAAGAAATTAAACAGGTATTCAAAAAAGCCACCTTCCAGCATATCACACAGATCAGTGCTCATGCCATCATATGATGCTTTGAAAATGTCGAGCGAAAAAGCATCACCAAGTTGTTCAATACAATACTTAATAATCACTTCTTCCCTGCTCTTTACAAACTCCAACGATGGCCCTCTAGAAACTATACCCGGAACAACGATCAAATACTTACGCTTTGAGAGTAACTGGAAATAATAGCTTTTAAAAAAGATGCTTTTTCGTTCGTGAGTAATCTGTATGTATAAGGGAAATGTCGGCGTACCATGAAAGTCCACTTGTTTAAGCCTGTCATTCAAATATGTTTTGTAAGCGATCTTCCCCATTATTTAAGTACCTGCCAATGATGATTTTTCAAATGTAATATATCTCTCGTTAAATATATTTCAGTGGAATGATACAAAAATAAGAAATGTTTTGATATTATTTTATTTTATCAAAACATTAACTAAATTTGTTCTGCATCATTTAGGCATTTCAACGATTCTCAAATAGATGTTGATAGTCGTTAGGAGCATTGATAATTAATTTTTACTGTTTTGCAATTTAAACAAATCAAATATGGCGGCAATTGAAGTGATCACGAAAGACGATTTGAATGATTTTAAAAAAGACCTGCTCCAGGAGATCAGGCAAATGATCGAGCCTGTAGAAAGCCAGGGGAAAAAGTGGCTTAAAAGTGTAGAGGTAAGAAAGCTTTTAAATATATCACCAGGCACCTTACAAAACCTGCGTATCAATGGCACACTAAGGTTTGCCAAAATTGGCGGAATGCTTTATTACAAGTTGGAAGATATTCACAAACTGTTAGAAGGAGGTGTAAAATGAAAGCCTTATCATCTTCAATGGATTTAAAAGGCTATTCAAAGTTATTCAGATCACTGGGTAAGGATGAGCGGTTGTTTCCCACACATGTCAGTCTTTTCTCAGGGCTTTTCATTTTTTGGCAGCGCTCAGGCTATCAGCGTCCATTTAAAATAAGCAGAAGCGGTTTAATGGCGACGTCAAGAATTGCATCCACCGCCACTTATCAAAAGTGCATTAAAGAGTTACGGGACTTTGGTTACATCCTCTATCTGCCATCCTATCACCCGACAAAAGCAAGTACGGTTGACTGGCCGGAAAACTGGAAAGTAAACGACTCTGAAAGCCATGTTGGTAATAATATATCTATGTAACTGGATAAATTGTTATCCAGCTATTTTGTATTGGGATAACCACATAAACATATATCAGTGTACCAATTTACCGGCATATCAATTTATTACTCAATTATCTCAAGAATGATATTACCCACCATTCAAGTCCACTCCCTCAAGTACTTCTCTTGGCCATTAAAAATGGTTGTCGCGCGAAGTGCGACAACCATTTTTAATATCAACTGTGCAAATATGGATGGCTACCTGGCTTGTCCCATAAGGGAGCAAGCGGAAGTTGGGCAGAGCCCTACTTTGCTTGCTTTTTGCGCTGCAAAAAGGGTTTGAAGTATCCTCCGGGGATACTTGCCTGCTCCTACGGCTTTAAAAAGGCCAATTTCAGGATACTTAATGGTATCCCATATAGCTGGCTATCTGTACATCTATGTATCAAGATATATAGTTTAATGCCAGCAAAGTTTTAACAAAAAAATTGTGATGTATGCAAGACATTAACACCAGGTCGGTAAGGTATCCCGAAGCGGTCGATCAAAAGTTTGAGAAGATTGCCTTGAAATTGGGAAGGACAAAGCGACAGATATTTATTCAAATGGTAGATTATTTCTACAAAAGCAAGAAAGATCCAATGGATCTGAATGATGAAATGCTAAAGAACTCGCTCATAAAGAACCATAAAGATTTGATTGGCTTCATTAAAACCCAGGAAAATGATTTGCTGATACCTACCCGGCGGGAAGTAGACCGAATGGTTGAAGCATTTAGGAATGTTATAATTTTTTTTAACGAAACGTTGTCGCCAGGTTTAAATGCAGTACTGGCCGGGCAGCAAACAGAATCAGACAGGTTTAAACTAATTGCTGATGTTATAAAGCGTGTAGAACTTCAGCAAACGGGTAAGGAACAGTTAAAAAAGCAATTCGCGCTCATACTTGACGGCTATGCCAAAGCCAGGGAAAATATCAGTGGTTTCAATACCAGTCGGGAAAAGGAAGAACTGTTAGCAAATACAAAAGCACAAATAGAAATATTAAGATAAGGTATGTTTATCAACATAACAGACAGTAAAACTGCCGACAACAAAGGCAGTGCGGGAGGTTTAGTTAACTACCTGGAAAAGGAAAACCGCTTGGATAATGCTGAGCATGAATATTGGTTTAATCAGACAGATAATTGTTTTTCCGCCTATGAAGTAAGGCAAAAGATTGATAATAATATTGCTAAACTTGGCCGCAATGATGCAAAATTCTTCCTTGTAAATATTAGCCCAAGTCAAAAGGAACTCACTCACCTGCTCGCAGAAAATAACCGGGAACAAATTAAAGAACTACTTAAAGGATATGCTGTATTGGTGATGGATGAATATGCGCGCAATTTTAACCGACCGAATATTAAGGATAGTAACGACTTGATATGGTTTGCCAAATTGGAAAATCACCGCTATTATAGCTACGAGGACAAAGAAGTAAAAGAGGGTTTAAAAAAACGGGGAGAACGAAAGCCCGGAGAACAGATGCACATACAAGTGATTGTTAGCCGCAAGGATGCTAGTAATACCGTAAAGCTCAGCCCAATGAATAATTCACGAGGGCGAAATGTCGAGCATTCCAAAAAGATGGGGGAATTTGACAGGGTGGCTTTCAAACAATGCGGTGAGCGTATTTTCGATCAACATTTTAAATTTGACCGTGGCTTGCATGATACTATGGTGTATGCCAATGTAATAAAAAATGGTAGCCTTGAACAAAGGCGCCAAATGGATCTACTCTCTACAGGAGAACAGTTTACCCCCAATAAAGCTCATGTCAAGGAATTAGCTGAAGGAGTTGCACAGCAAAAATTTACTACGCCACAAAAAATGATGGCATCTGCCGGTACTACAATCGGAAAGTTTTTAGATGTGTTACTCGAGCAAGCACCTATTGCTGCCGCCCCACATCCAGACCGGCCAAAAAAGAAAAAGAAAAAAGGGCAAGGTTATAGTTATTAAAGGTTTGCTCATGATCAAAACAAATTTATCTTTCAATAAAAAATTTGTTGATCATAAAATTAATCGTAATATTGCGATATAAATCATGGGCATTACCAAAACAGACATCTTCAACGAACAACAAAACAAGCTGGCAGTGCAGTTAAAAGCCATTGCGCATCCCGCACGTATTGCTATTTTACAGCATATCATTGCGACTAATGCTTGTATCTGTGGTGACCTCGTGGAAGAACTTGGGCTGGCACAGGCAACTATTTCACAACATTTGAAAGAGTTAAAAAATGCCGGACTGATCCAAGGTACTATTGAGGGTGTGAGCGTTTGTTACTGCATTGAGCCGAAAGCTTGGGGAGCACTGCAACTGGAACTAAACGTGCTGTTTGGTTCTTACAAAGAAACCGGAAACTGCTGTTAAGTTTTTTTGAAATGATATATCGTAATATTGCAATAAAACTATGAAAACGATGACATGGGGCCATTTTAAAGCCCAACTGCAAGCCAACCCGGAGTTGCACCTGCAATTTCAGTATGATGAAGATAAATTTGTAGAAACCTCATTTCATATCACCGAAATCAAATTGACCCCGATCACTTCGGTAGATTGTGGAGGTGTAATGAATAAATGGACAGAGGTAATCATGCAGCTTTGGGAACCAAGCGAGAAACAAACCGAAAGAAGTATGAAGGTGGATAAGGCGCTTTCAATCATTGCACTTGTAGAAAAAATGCTGCCGCTGGATACTGATGCAACCGTGAAGATCGAGTTTGGCAACTCGCAGTTTGATACACGCCAGATGTTTCCTGATGAATTCATTATCGATGGCGAGAAACTAATCGTTAACCTTACCCCGGACTTTGTTCAATGTAAAGCGCAAACCCGTGGCGGCTCCTGTGGCACCAATGACAAAGGCGAGGAATGTTGCGCACCGGTAACAAAAAAACCAAAAGTGCAATTAATTAACCTGGCGGTAGCCGCCGAGGCTTGTTGCACACCGGGCGGTGGATGCTGTTAAACTTAACAAATGACGATAGAAAACGCACAACCATACCGGGAACAGGTAATAGAGTTACTGTCTAAAGCAAAACTGCCTGTTGTGGATCTGCCCGCACAACTGAACGATTTTAATATCGCCATGGTGAAAGATAAAATTGCAGGTATTGCAGGGATAGAAGTTTACGGCACTTACGGTTTGCTAAGATCGGTAGCTGTTTTGCCAGAGTTTCTTGGAAAAGGCATTGCAGGTAAATTAATCGACCACATTATTACATTTTCATCCGAAAAAGGCCTTTCCACTTTATACCTATTGACGGAAACCGCCACTGACTATTTTGACAAAAAGGGATTTGCAAAGATCAGCCGGGAGCATGTTCCAGTAGAAGTTCAGCTATCTTCCGAGTTCTGCCATGTTTGCCCGGCGAGCGCTATAGTAATGAAATACACAATTAATAAATAATGAAAAACATATTAGTACTCTGTACAGGTAACAGTTGCCGCAGCCAGATAGCAGAAGGTTACCTGCGTTATTTTGCGGGCGACAAAGCAACTATTTATAGCGCCGGTATCGAAACACATGGCGTTAATCCCAAAGCTATCGAGATCATGAAGCGTGATGGTATAGATATCTCCGGCCACACTTCCAATAATGTAGATGAATATGCCGATACCCCTTTCGATTACGTGATCACAGTTTGCGACAATGCGAAAGAGAATTGCCCTTATTTCCCAACTAAGGCCATTAAACTGCATCAAAACTTTCCCGATCCGGCCAAAGCTACGGGCTCAGACGAACAAATTATGGAGCAGTTTCGCGAAGTGCGGGAAATGATCAGGAAATACGCAAGGAATTTCGTCAATGAAAACTTAAAGGACTAATGAGTATCGATCACTGCGCACCGGCTGTCGAAAGAAAAAAGTTAGGCTTTATTGACCGTTACCTCACGCTATGGATCTTCCTGGCGATGGCGATTGGCGTTGGCCTTGGCTATTTTTTCCCCTCGTCGTCCACAATGATAAACTCCTTTTCAACCGGTACCACTAATATTCCGCTCGTTATTGGATTAATTCTAATGATGTACCCGCCGTTGGCCAAGGTTAAATATGAGAATATGGGCGAGGTGTTTCGAAATACCAAAGTGCTAAGTGCTTCGCTTATCCTCAACTGGATAGTCGGGCCGATACTGATGTTCGTATTAGCTATTACCTTACTGCACGACCATCCTGATTATATGATTGGCCTTATCCTGATTGGCCTTGCCCGTTGTATTGCAATGGTAGTGGTCTGGAATGAGCTGGCCGAAGGTAATCGTGAATATGCAGCAGGGCTTATCGCACTGAACAGCATTTTCCAGGTATTGCTGTACAGTGTTTATGCTTATGTATTTATTACTTTTCTGCCGCCGTTATTCGGCTTAAAAGGGCTAGCCGTTAATATTACCATTGGCGAGATCGCGAAATCGGTCGGCATTTATTTGGGTGTGCCATTTGCCGCAGGAGTCATCAGCCGTTATTCGATTATCAAACTGAAAGGCGAAACCTGGTTCAACGCTAAGTATGTACCCTTCATATCGCCCATTACATTAATTGCCTTGTTATTTACTATTATCGTGATGTTTAGCCTTAAAGGCCAACTGATCGTACAGATTCCTTTTGATGTAGTACGTATTGCAATTCCTTTGATGATCTATTTTGCTATCATGTTCATTGCCAGCTTTTTTGTCGGCAAGTATTTTGGTGCAGATTATTCCCGGTCAACTTCTATTGCCTTCACTGCTACGGGTAATAATTTTGAACTTGCTATTGCGGTAGCTATTGGCGTATTCGGCATCAATTCAGGAGAAGCCTTTGCAGGGGTGATCGGGCCACTGGTTGAGGTTCCGGCACTGATAGCTTTAGTGAATCTGGCGTTTTGGTTCAGAATAAAATATTGGCCACTCTATAAATAAAAAGTGACCAATAATGCTTTTTTTGATTAATAGTTAAACGCTAATCCAGCGCCCAATCCCATATCGCTATCATAATGTGTTGAGAGTGCAAGGTATTTGGTGCAGAGATATCGGAAACCTGTCATATATTCCTTGTCGGTATTTACCATCAGGCTAAAACGCAATCGCGATGTAACAGGAATATCTTCACGCCCTAACTGAAAGCGCAATTTGCCATTGCCGTCCACCCGCATATCGGCCACAAACAGCATCGGTAAAGTATAGGCTAAACCTGCTACCACAGTGCGCCTTTGTTCTTTGTTACTTGTCTGCCCGAACATATTCCGAGAATCATCGCCAAAGATGTTCTTCTCATGCTTGCCGGGTCTTTTATAATGATAGTCAAAACCAACATAAGGTAATAGCCACTGCATACGGCCAATATATCTTCCTACCATCGTCTCGCTTTCGTAACCCATTTGTGCATCAAAGCCTAAATGCCAAAGTGTACTGATCTGCCACCTGGTATTAGCATACATAAATTGCCCGTCGCTGCCGTTACTTTCCAAACTGGCCTGCCCCATGAGGTGGAACATGCGGTCGTCGGCAAAAAGCTTGCGCTGAGCAAGTTTTGGGTCTGGCACGGCAGGGTTAGGCGGCGAGTTTTCATAGCTGAATATCCGGCCCATACCACTCATCATATGATAAAGGATATGGCAATGGAAGAACCAGTCGCCCCCCTGTTCGCTGGCAGCAAACTCCAGGGTATCACGCTCCATAGGCAGTATGTCAAGCACGTTCTTGAGCGGTGCATAGTCTCCTTGTCCATTTAGTACCCGGAAATCATGACCATGCAGGTGCATGGGGTGACGCATCATGCTGTTGTTGTATAGGATCAGCCGGAGATTCTCGCCTTTTTTGATCAATATCTTATCAGTTTCCGAAATTGTTTTGTTATCCAGCGTCCAAACGTAACGGTTCATATTACCCGTCAGATCGAACTTTAACTCGCGCCATGGACCTTTCGGCAAGTTGGTTTTTTGTGGAGCGTGGAGCATGCCATAATTGAGGGTTACAAAATCATGGTTCCCACTCATGTCCATTCCTCCCATGTTCATGTCACCCATGGCCGTATTCTTACTACCATTATTGGCTTTTGGCATAGGCTTTTTTTCCGGACCAGTGATCTCGGGGTACATTACCGTGTTCATATCCATCATCTGGTTCTGCATTTTCATACCTTCCATCTCCTTCATATTGCCGTTCATATCCATCATATCGTTCATCATCTTCATGCCGGCAAAATATTTAGGGCGATCCATCTTCTTTGCAGAAACCCTGGTGCCGCTTCCTAACCATATCGATGCATATTTACTGCGGTCTTCAGGTGTCACCAAAAACTCGTAGCTTTTATTATAAGGAATAGTAACTACTACATCGTAAGTTTCAGAAACTGCGATAATAAGTCGGTCAACTTCCACCGGTACCACATCATTGCCATCATTGGCTACCACGGTTATCTTTCCGCCTGCATAGGATAGCCAGAAATAATCGGATGCCCCGCTATTGGATATTCTCAATCTAACCTTATCTCCGGCTTTGAACCGAGCGGCCTCCAGCTGATTTTTACCATTTAGTAAAAAATTATCGTAATACACGTCAGACAGGTCCATTGCGTTCATCCGTTTCCATTCGTTGGCCAACTTTGTACCGAACGCCCCTTGTTTTATCGCTTCGGAATAGCTTTGTGTACTGCCTTTTTGCACCGCAAACCAGTCGGAAGCAGCATGCAACCTACGGTCCACCTCTCCAGGTTTTACGTCCGTCCATTCGCTGATCACTAACGGTATAGTTGGGATATCCCATTCTCTTCGCTTTTTTAATATAAAGCTGCCATACATGCCGATCTGCTCCTGTAAGCCATAGTGACTGTGATACCAGTGCGTTCCATGTTGAACTATTGGGAAACGGTAAGTGTAAGTACTGTGCGCTGGAATGGGCATTTGCGTTAAATAAGCAACCCCGTCTTCTTTATTTGGCAGAAACAAACCATGCCAATGCAAAGAGGTAGGTTCGTCAAGGTTATTGTGAACCACGATCTCTGCAGTATCGCCTTCTGTAAATGTTAAGGTCGGCATAGGAATTTGCCCGTTCACCGCAATAGCGTGTTTCTTTTTTTTACCAAAGATGACTGTAGTATCGGCAACAAAAAGGTTATATTTTACTGTTCTGGGTGGCCCATCAGGCAGAAGAGTTTTTATAGACCCCAGATCGGCTTTGGCCTCCTTCATCATTTCAGTGCCCATTTTATCCATTCGCATCCCGGGCGTTTCCTTAGCTTTATCCATGCTGCTATTCATATCCATTCCGGGCATTTGCTTTGCAACTTTCTTTGCCGTATCCATTGCCATCCCGGCTTTTTCAGACGCTTTTTTTACCGGCTTTTTACTCGTGGCTTTTGTTTTTTCTTTAACTAGTTTCATGCCGCATTTTGGGCAATTTCCTGGTTTGGCGGAATGGATCTCTGGGTGCATTGGGCAGGTATAGGTAACTGATTGCGTTTTTTGCATACCCGGCATATCAGTGGTTTGAGTCTGTGCTATTGCAAGTTGGCTTACAAATAGCAGCATTGCATATATTATTTTTCTCATGTCTAATTTTTTAAGGACAGGCTATCACCTGTAGTTTTAGCCCATTGCTGGAGCCGCTGTTTTTCTTTTTGGGAAAGTATCGCATTGCGGTGAATAAGAATATAAGATGACAATGGCATCGAGCCCTCGGAAAGGCTTTGTCCGATCTCCCTCAGCCGGCTTCTTTGTCGTCTTTTAGTATAACCGGCGAACTCCGTAAAGTTCAATTCTTTCTTACCATTACGAATATGATCATCCAGTATGTACCGGACAGGCTGAATTTTTGAATACCAAGGATACTCAGTATGATTGCTGTGACAATCATAACACGACCCTTGTAAAATTACGTTAACATCCGCCGGAAAAATAGTCGCCTTTGAAATATCATTACCTCCGCGTGCGATTCCTTCATTGTGCCCCCGCGGGATGAATTGAATAATGATAAATAGAGCCAATAAGGCAATGAACGATATCTTTAATGGCCTTTTCATCTGATTTACTTTAACTCTTCCTTGATAATTCCGCAAGTTGGCATATCCGTGCCGAGGTAAGGATTACTGATCGCTTTAGTTTCGCTTAGCCATATCGCACTTTTTTTATCATTATACATAGGGCAGCGGTCGACATATAGTGGCTGGCCCGCCCCGAACAGCTTGACCATGTCATACATATCCTTACTCAGTATATCGAAATGTTCGCGCTGATGGGGTAGCTTGCCCGCACTCTCGCCGATATGTTTCGCCATTTCCTGCGCATCATCGGCGATATCCGTAAAGGACTTTTGTTGTTCAACAGTCAGTGCGGACCTGTCGAATTTAGCGAATCCGTCAGCCAACGATCTGCCGGCAGTTGCCGCATCGTCGCTGTTGTCTTTGGCAAGCGCATTCTTTAGTTTTAAATAATCTTCGACCAAGGCCTTTGATGTTGCTAACGGGGTAATATTTGCTGCGGATGTTTTTGCCGTGTCACTTTCGGCTGTTGAATGGGGGGATTTGCTGCTGGAGTTACAGGCGGCAATAGCTAAAATAGCAACGGCCAGGGTGAGTATGATAAATGATTTTTTCATGATCCTAAAATTGATTTTAACAGTTCAAGGTGGTGAACTGCCTTGAACTGTGGAGATTGATTATTTATTCAGACTTTCGGCCACTTTACCGCAAGTCAACATTTGCCTGCCATAATAAGGGTTCTTGATTTCAACACTTTCGCTTAGCCAAGTTGCTTTCTTCATGGGGCAATACTGAGCGTAGACAGGCGTAATATTTAATTTTAACCCTTTAACAGCTTCCAGCATATTTTTAGAAAGACTGGCGAAATATTCACGTTGGTGGTCGATTTCAGTGCTTTCACTGATATGGCGGGAGTCAATCAGAAGTTTATCCATATAGGGTTTCCAGTTCTTTTGCTGGTCAACCGGAATATTGATTAGACCAACAAGCAGCGCTTTTGCTTTGACCTGCGCTTCTGTGCTGTTGTCGGCTACCAGGGCGTCTTTTAACGCGAAATAACTGGTTAAAATAGTTGGAGATGTTGCCTGCGCTTTTGCAGCCAACACGGCGGCGAACAGGCTTATCGATAACAGGATGGATTTAAGTATCTTTTTCATGTTTTTTAATGGTTTGATATATTTATTATTTGTCCATTCTGGCCAGAATGCGCTTCATTTCAGCGATCTCTTTCTCCTGAGCCTGAATAATTCCCTGTGAAAGCTTTTTAACTTCCGGGTCTTTGAGGTTGGCATTTTCACTGGTCATGATAGCGATGGAATGATGCGGTATCATGCCCCTCATGTATTGTACATCTCCGATCGGTGTCTGGGTCCGAACGGCTGCCAGAGCTAAACCGAATACGGCGATACTGGTAATTGTGATGATCCTGTTCAGTTTTTTATTTTGATACATCATCCGCATGAGGCCAAGCATCAGCAGCGCCATCGGGCAGATCATCAAAAGTGTCATGTAAAACCGGGTCAGGTTCAGATAAATATGATCTGCTTCATAGACATTTAGATACATGACGGCATACATGATTATAAAAGATAGCGTCAGCATTAATGCGAACGATCGGTAATTGTTCTTTTCCATTTGGTTGATTTTATATATTATTTATAGATTTCCTGTCTGCCGGTGCGCTGGCTTTAAATTGACTCGGTGTCATTCCGGTAGTTTGCTTGAATTGGGCTGAAAGGTGTGCGCTGCTACTATAGCCCATTTTAAAGGCGACCTCAGTAAGATTAAGTTCGCCGTAGGACATTAACTCCTTAACTTTCTCGATCTTTTGCTGTATGATGAATTTCTCGATCGTTATATCTTCGGCATCAGAGAATGCACGGCTTAAATAAGTATACTCCTTATTTAATTTATCAGATAAGTAATTGGAGAAGTTGATATGGGTATCAGTCAGATCGCTATAGTGAACTTTTTCGATCACCAAGTTTTTAATGCGTTCGATCAGACGGTCTTTTTCACTGTCGATCAGTTCAAAACCCAGCACTTTCAGAGCGGCACTTATCTGGTTCAACTGTTCAGTATCTGCATCGGGGTGAATAGTGGCCTGGCCCAGAACAACTGTTTCTGCGGTGAGGCCAAGGCTAATAAATTGCTGGCGAACGACCATGATGCAGCGGTCGCAAACCATATTTTTAATATGTAAGATCATTTTAATTCAAGCTAATTAATAGACAATAAAATGCCGGGCCGCTTTTGCAGCAATGCTTGAATCAGATGAGAAGGGTACGGATCTTGATAAGATAGGTTATACCGGCCGGGCCGGGTGGCGCATGGCTATCGGTCCATAAATTTGTCGCCAGATGGTAGTTTGTTTGAAAGACAGATAACTGGTAAAAAGATGAGGCCTTTAAAGCGGTCAACTGAAATTTTACAGGATCAAGAGAAGGCTTGATGTTTTCTTTCACCACATAAGAGCCATGCTGGTCGCAGCATTTGCAGTCCTTCCCGCTTGTGCAAGGCTCCTTTTTGTGATGATCCTGTTGCTTGCCCAAGTGGGCTATAACCATATTCGGTTTGCTGTGGCTATGGCTTTGGTGCTGAGCTGCATTTGCCACTACCTTGAAAACATCGCGCGCCAGGCAATGGACAATGCAAACGAACATACCTGTGGTCAACATCAGGTAGAATGCAGCAAAGCCAATGACAGCGGTCCTCTTCATTATATCAAAAATAATATATAATACAATAGTTAATTTATAGAATTTTGATTAAATGTTATAAAATTACATATCATTCCCTTTAGCTATTTGCTTTTTTCCGTAGAAAAAGCAAAACAATCCCAATGGTATAAATAGGAGGTTAAGCCAGGTACCATAATCCCATTTAACATGCGCCTGTGCCATTTGCATGGGTTGCCCATGTGTTTTCGGCAGCCAGTTCAGTGCTTCAAACAGGTAATCGACGCTTATTGCGGTAATGAAAATGCCGGTTGATAAAATAAGCAACAAAAGCCACATCCTTTTCCATCCGAAATAACGCCGGTAAACCATCAGCATCGGGATGGTCACGAGGTCGGACAAGATAAAGGCGATCACTCCGCCAAAAGAAATGCCACCATGCCAAAGCAACGCCGCCAGCACGATGTTGCCAACCGAACAAACGAAAGCAAAAACAGCGATCAGAATGCCAACAATGGCGTTCCAGGCTAAGACCAATAAATGCGGCAAATGGCTTTGTCCGGTGAGAAAAAGGCTTTTCAAAAAACTTTCGGGTACCAAAACCATTAACACAGCAGAGAGCGCCACACCTATGATAATATCTTTACCAACCATCATCACATCCATATAAAAATGGCCTGTGGCTGCTTTAATTTTATCAAGAAAACTTAACTTTTGATTTGAATGGTCGTGCCCGTGATGGTGAGCATGATCATCGTTATGATGTGATGTATCTGCGACTTTACTCAGAGACTTTGAAAAAAAGAGCTTGATCAGCAAGGCTGATATCAGGATAAATAACAAACCGCCGATCACTTCACCGCCAAAAAATGGCCAGCCCAACAGCGTAACGATCACAATGAATATTTCAAAAACAAGATTAGTGCTCGATATCATAAACGACACAGCATTTGCCCAGGTAGCCCCTTTGACGAGTAATGTACGGGCCATGGAGGCTGCCGCGTAAGAGCAAGACGAAGATATTGCTCCGAAAAATGTAGAAAGCCCGACGGCCCCCGCCGTGTCTTTACCCAGCCGCGACGATATAGTTTCTGTTGAGATAAAAGCCCGGATTACTGCGGATAGCAGGAAGCCGAACAACAGCCCCCAGGCAATGTCCCACAACATGAGGAAAAATTCGGTAATAATCTGTATGATAGTATGCATCATTTATCAATCATAAAAGCCTAAATGCCCGCCTTTGTTTGAGACCAGGAAATCCCCCCGTTATAACCTTCATTTAATGCCTCGGTTGCTAGTTCTGCTTTTGTGCCTTTGGCCGATGATTTAAATACTTTTTTGCAGGCCAGCAGTTTTTGCTTTCTATCTGTTGGTTCTCTACAAGTCATTAAGACCGAGGCTAATCCATAGCGGGGAAACATACCCGAAATGGTTAAATGCAAAATAGCTGGTAAAGCCATCAAGCTATTTACGGGATTCTGCGATTGTTTTATAAAATTATGCTAAGTGCATGATGGCATATAATGCGCTGACAGAGATCAGTATCCACAACACTACACCTTGTAAAAGTGGTTTTAGCCCTACGGAAGCCAATACCTGACGTGATAAACCGGCACCTATCAGGAACAAAGTCAACGTAAGTCCCGCTTTAGCGATCATTACCATATAGGGGCTGATCAGTTTAACCACCGGCAGATAAGTATTGGCTATCATAGCCAGGATGAATAACCCGATGAAATAAGGGATTACCACTTTTTTAGAATTGTTCTTGAACAGGAACGTTGAAAAGAAAGCAATCGGTACGATCCACAGCGCCCGGGCCAGTTTTACGGTGGTAGCCACCTCTAAAGCATGTGCGCCATATTTGCTGGCGGCACCTACTACCGAACTGGTATCGTGAATGGCAATGGCACACCATAAACCGAACTGTGTTTGCGACAGGTTGAAGTAATGCCCGATAACCGGGAACACGAACAGCGCGACAGAGTTCAAAATAAACACACAGCCCAACGCAACAGATATTTGTTTTTCTTCGGCCTTGATCACCGGAGAAATGGCGGCAATGGCGCTGCCGCCACAAATAGCGGTACCGTTGGAGATCAGATAAGAGGTTTTCTTTTCAATTTTTAGCCACTTGCCGATCAAAAAGCCGAATAATAATGTACTGCTAATAGACGCGATGGTAAACAATATGCCTTCTTTTCCGGCTTGCATGGCGCTGTGTACGTTCATACCAAAACCCAGGCCCACAACAGATACTTGTAATAACAAGTGAGTCGCTTTATGATTTAAGTGCAGGTACGGGTGACCGGATAATTGTGCGACCGCCAAACCTAATAACAGCGCGATGGCCGGGCTTACAAATGGTGTTAGGCACACGGACACGCAAAGTATAAAAATAACCTTGCGGGTGTTTTCATTCAGGTGCAGAAAAGTAAGAGGCTGGGTTAACTGATGTTGGGTATTCATGATCTTTTGTTTTTTGGTACCCCAAAATTCCGCCTTATTTGGTAATGATTTTTATCATAAAAGGCAATGAACGATAACCACAGGTTATGGAAAATTTTGAAACCATATGTAATTAAATAGCTGCTCGGTATTGAAAGGCGTATGATGGATATGCTCTACGCTACCTGTTAATTGAAACTGCTGCTGGAAAATATTCGATAACGAAGCAGGGGAATGACGTTCAACAGCTAATCCGCTGCACCGTTCAGGGCCGCTAATACCAAAAGTCCCGATGATCAGCCATCCTTTATTGGTCAGATGTTTAGCTGCTACTTCAGCATATTTGCTTTGATCTGCTGTATTGGTCAAAAAATGAAATGCTGCCCGGTCATGCCAAATGTCATATTGATCGTCAGTTCCGATATCCAGCACATCACTTACGATCCATTTAATTTCATTAGCTCTATAGCCTAACCTCAATTTTGCCCTATCAATAGCTTTGGTAGAAATATCCAATACGGTAATGTTGGAGTAACCCAATTCCAACAGATGATCGGCCAGTAAGCTGTCTCCGCCACCAATGTCGATAATGGCGGCATCCTTGGGAAGATCAAAACTGTTGATGATGCTTAACGAGGTTTCCGGCTTTTCTTCGTACCAGCTTACTTCGGTCAGCTTTTTATGAGCATAAACGTTTTCCCAGTGATCTTTTTTGTTTGCCATCGTTAGTATATAAAGTTTTTGATAGTCTCGCCCAGATCGAATACATTGGTTTTTGAACCAAATGCGTTGGCTACGATACTGCTACCGGCGGCGCTTCGGTAGCCACCGGCGCAATGTACAACTATCGGTTTGCTGAAAGGTATGTCTGCTAAGCGTTCCCTTAACTGGTATAAGGGAATGTGAACAGCATTTTTAAAGACTGGCTGCGCTTTTACTTCTGCTCCATTCCTGATATCGACTATGGTGTATTGTTCCAGGTGCGTAACAAAATGCGCTAAATGCAATTCTGCCATTTGTTCGTGGCCTCCGTCAATCACAAATGCGGCTTCTAAAAAAGCTTCGTAACCGATTTTAGCGGCTTTACCGATTACTTGCTTTAGTTTCTCCTCGTTTTCAGCTACTAAATAAAACGCTTCTTTGGGTGCGATGATGCTGCCCAGCCAAGTCTCAAATTTGCCGCCATCCTGAATATTGATCGATCCTGGCAAATGCCCTTTTTTAAATTCCTGTTCAGGGCGGGCGTCGATAATAAACATTTCGCTGTTCAGCTCGACCGGTTTTTTGGCCAGAACGCCAGCTAATGCTGGTTGTAATGGTGGTGCGCCATGCTTATTCAAGGCAACATCATAAGCAAAGTATTTTGGTATGAATGGCTGATCTTCCAGCAAGGTCTGCACAAATTCAGTTTCGCTCATTTCCTGTAACGACCAGTTGCCCGCTCTTTCTGCGCCGATAGTGCTGCGATTAGCATCGCTTAGCGCTTTACCGCATAAGGTACCTGCGCCATGTGCCGGGTAAACCCAAACCGCATCGTCCAACACCAACAATTTGTCGCGCAGTGAATGATACATCTGTTTGGCTAATTCCTCACGCCTCGCAGTGAGGTTTCCGGCCTGCTCACGCAGATCAGGCCTACCGCAATCACCAATGAACAGTGTATCGCCGGTAAACACGGCTTTATCCTGGCCATTATGTGCTAAAACAATGCTGATGCTATCCGGCGAATGCCCTGGTGTGTTCAGGGCTTTGAGTTTTATTTTGCCGAATGAGAGCTCATCGCCATCGTCAAATGTTTGATGGGCATATTCAGCGCCCAATAGTTTAGAGCAATAAATGACCGCTCCAGTAACCTGTTGCAATTCCAGGTGCCCGCTCACAAAATCGGCGTGCGGGTGGGTTTCGATCACACCGATAATGGTGGCTTCGTGTGCTTTGGCGTAAGACAGGTATGGCGTAATATCCCTTGATGGGTCAATCAGCACGATCTTGTTTTCACATTCGCTTAATATCGCATAAGAATAATGCGACAGGCCTTTATCTTCAAATTGTTCGATCTTCATATCAATGAGGGAGTTTTTCACGTAATAGACCATAAACCCAGGTGCCTGCTATGGCACTCAGCAGCGTTACTGTTGTAACTAAAATACCACTACCGATCTGCGCGAACAACGGGCCGGGGCATGCGCCGGTAAGCGCCCAGCCTAAACCAAAGATCAACCCGCCATAAACATATCCCCAGTTAAATTTCTTGTCCGGGATAACAATAGGCTTCTGATGGATTGTTTTAATGTTAAAGCGCTTGATCAATAATATGGAGATCATGGCTACTACAATAGCGCTACCGATGATCCCATACATATGAAAGGATTGCAAGCGGAACATTTCCTGTATGCGGAACCAGGAGATCACTTCGGATTTGATCAGGATGATGCCAAAGCATATCCCCACCAGTAAAAACTTCAGATTCTTCATAGCTGTAATAAATAAGGTAAGATCAACCACGTCATAACGAAGCCGCCGATCATAAAGCAGCAGGTAGCTACCAGGGAAGGCCATTGTAAAGAGGAAATACCCATAATGGCATGGCCGGAAGTACAGCCGCCGGCATAGCGTGTACCAAAGCCAACCAGGAAACCGCCGATCACCATAAATACAAAGCCTTTTAAAGTGGTTAGTCCTTTGAAACTAAAAATATCCTGTGGCAGTAAACCGCTGAAATCTTTAATGCCCTGCTGCTGCAAGGCAACAATGGTTTTAGGATTGATGCCCACCGGTCCGGGATCGGACAATAAATGCGCGGCGATGAATCCGCCTATAACGATGCCTGCAATAAAAAACAAATTCCATGTGTCCTTCTTCCAGTCGTATTTAAAAAAGGAAATATTTGCCGGGATACAAGCCGCGCATATCTGCCGCAAAGTAGATGAGATACCGAATGTTTTGTTACCTAATATTAATAGTGCCGGCACGATGAGCCCTATCAACGGCCCGGCTACATACCAGGGCCACGGTTGTTTAATGATGTCCATGTGAGTTAGTTAAAGTGCTTATTAAAACAAAGATACCCATAGCCAATACAAACCAGCCAAAGGCAGGCTTCAGGCGTGTATCGCTGATGAACCGCGTGAGGTAACTGCCGAGGATGATACCGGCAATGGCAAAACCCGAAAAGACGGCTAAAAACGCATAATTTATTACTACATGCCCGGTGATATCACCCAATACACCCAGCAGCGAGCTAATGGTCATTACCATAAGCGAAGTACCCACTGCTTTTTTTATCGGTAAACCTGCGAGCAATACCAGCGATGGAATAATAAGAAAACCACCGCCAACACCTACAAAACCAGTGATAAGGCCAACAGCTATGGCCTGCAAAATTAATCTTGGATAACTAAGCTCTTGGGAACTACCACGATCTTCCTTTTTATTCCGGATCATGGAAAGGGATGCTGCCAGCATCAGACCGGCAAAAACCAGCATCAGCAGCATGCTTTTGGCAACAGTCCAGTGTCCGAGCGTAAATAAGTGAATTGGTATCACTGGCATTACCCATCTCCGCATGATAAATACGGCGGCCAAGGATGGTAAACCAAAGATCAACGCGGTCTTAACATCCACATTGCCTTTTAGGTAATGGCTGGCCGCGCCTGCGGTACTGGTTAGTCCAACTACAAATAAAGAGTAAGTGGTCGCTAACACCGGATCGATAGCAAAAAAATAAACGAGAATAGGTACGGTGAGAATAGAGCCACCGCCGCCTATTAAACCAAGGGATAAACCAATTAAAACCGAAGCTGCGTAACCTGCTATTTCCAAAACCTGATGATTGATGGAACAAAGCTATTCGCTTTCAGCCCGGCAATTGGTGACTTATGTTACACAGGGAAATTTAAAGTGATCTTATTGCGGGAAAGGGAGATCATTTCCTTCTTTTCCATTTGCTTAAGCAAGCGTGATACTACTTCGCGCGTTGTGCCCAACTCTTCTGCCAATTGCTGGTGAGTGATCTGAAATTCATGGGAATTGAATACTGCGGCTTTCTTCTTGAGCAGTTCTACAATACGGTCATCCAATTTTTGAAAGGCAACTTCATTGATCACAGTAAGCAATTCTTCGAAACGCTGGTGGTAAAGTTTAAAAATAAAGTCGGCCCATTCGGGATAGCTTTTTACCCATTCGCTGGCTTTGGTAATGGGCAGCATCAAGACATCGGCATCTTCTTCTACCTCCAGGCGTACTTTTGAGGTATCCTCATGTATCCCGGCCAGGAATGACATGATACAGCTTTCGCCGGGCTTGATGTAATATAAAAGGATCTCGCGGCCGTCCTCATCCTGCCGCATAACCCGCATACTGCCGGATAAAAGCACCGGCAATGACCGCACATAACTGTTGGATGACATCAGCACCGTGCCCGCCGGTAATTGCTTCCGCTGGCTGTTTTCTTCTAACGCTGATTGCAATGCTGGCCCAAACTGTATCATGCGGTAAATTTAGCAGGCTTGCGGCGCATTATAAAATCTTAGAGAGTTGTGTATTACTGTTGAATACACCATGTTTACTTCTCGTAAACCAATCTATCCGGCGATACGCCCATACTTAATAAGATGTCGTTTACATCGTTCACCATTTGCTCCGGCCCGCATATATAAAAATATTGCTTAAGGTCATTGACGTTTTCTTTGAGAAATGCATACCCGATCCTTTCATTCAAATATGGATCTTCTGTTTGCCCGCTAATAAGAAATGTCACTTTGCTGCACAACATATCTTTAAGATCATCCTCAAGAATAATATCACCCTTTGACTTATTCGCAAAGAATAAAGTGTTCCCATTTAGCTGGCCAAATTGATGAAGTTGTTTTAAAATGGCTAAAAAAGGCGTGATCCCTGCGCCACCCGCGATAAAATATCCGGGGCCTTTATATTCAATTGACCCCCACGGGTCATTAATGATCAACTCATCACCTTTTTCCAATTTGTCTAATTGTTCGGTCATACCATGATGATCCGGATAGATCTTGATGGTAAATTCAAGAAAGTTCTCTGAGTTTAAACTTGTAAAGGTAAACGGGCGGAGGACATCTGTCCATTCCGGTCTGTTGATCGAAAGTTCGGTGGCTTGTCCCGGGTTAAACCGATAACCGGCGGGCTTTGTTAGCCTAAACCTTTTAACATCGTGAGTGATCTGTTTAACAGAAATTATTTCAACCGTATGTTTCATGATGTGTTAAACTAAGTGTGATGGAATTTAACTTTAAATTACAATTCAGGCAAATTTGTATGTCTGTATTTACTAAATATTGATTTAATAGGGCATGTCATGGTTAGTGCAGTTACCTCCAAATAAAACAACACCGGAGCGAGAATATATATGGTATGGGTGCCGCAATACCAATCTATGGCGCTGAGTGCTGGCATGGTTACTACCAAAATTCCCCTGATCATAGCTTCCTTACTGGTAAGATTTTGAGGGGCATCTTTGTCGAACCAGCCTTTCTTTGTTTTGACACCGATCACAGGTGTATCTTCTACTGCGGTGTGTTCCACAGCATTTTTAGGGCTGTGATCGAATTTACATTCCTTGCCGTTTTCTTTGAATTTGGGGGTCGATGACCAATTGATACGTTTTCATGATATTTGATTTTGTTATTCAAATATCGATAGCTTTTTGGGCTGATTTTTATCACGAATCCAACTTGACGATAACTAAAAATTATCGAGTATGTGTCTTAACCATGTTGATATATCGTGAATAAAGACTTGCCTGTTCTTTTCACTTCCTGCGGGATATGCGGTGGTCAGAATTTCAGATGGAGAGACACCGGCATCGATAGCTGCTTTCCTGACATTGGGAGCAATTCGCTTCATTAAAATGATAACGTGTTTAGGTTGAATCAAACGCATACGATCTGCTAACTGTTCGGCAGCATAAGGCGTTAAGTTAACTGATGTTTCTTTACCCAGAGGATATAGATGATCCAGGACGCTGCCGGACTTGTTAAAAAAATCAAGAAAATCGTCAGCAGAACTAAATTTACCAAAAGCCTGTTCAAAGGCCGCGCGCATTGCCCGGAATAAATTGGTGTTTTTTAAATAAAAATGGTTGTTGGTAGAGCCAGGTGCTTCGGCAATAAACATGATAATGACTTTTTTCTTCTTTTCAGTCATATCAGATGCTTATAGGCTCTTATAGCTTTTAGCGAATCGCATAAATATTTCTGCTAATGATGAAGGTTGACCGTGTGGCAGGATAAAATAAAATGGCCGCTCAATAGTCAGGTCTTTAATGTCGATGATCCGGCATTCGTTATACTTCAACTCTTTCAAGATCGACTGCACCGATACAAATGCAAAACATTTGCTGTGTAGCAAATAAGACTTTATACTTTCCGTGCCGCCTAACTGCATTTCTATCTTCAGATCTGATAATTTGATATTGAAAGGCTTTAAAGCGTGAGCAATAACGTCTAACGTTCCCGAACCGGGTTCACGGAGCAATAAAGGCAGTTCTATTAATTCCTCCGGTTTAATGCTGTCTTTTTTAAAAGTATTCGAGGCACTACAGATCAGCACCAGTTCATCACTCAAAAATTCTTGGTAGCTCAACTGCGGATTACGGAGGATGCCCTCTACAATGCCGAGGTCAATCTCTTTATTCAGTAAGGCCTGCTCAACCTGCTCCGTATTACCTGGCACCAGGTTCACTTGTACATCTTTAAACTTTTCGTGGAACCGGGCTAATACCGGGGGAATCACGTACTGCGCAACAGTATTACTGCCACCGATACGCAACGTACCCGAATGTTTTTTGATCAGTAGGTTCATATCAAAGTCCAGCTCGTTGTAAACAGCGGCCAGTCTATCCGCATAAGCCAGCAACATTTCGCCAGCAGGTGTGAGCGATATTTTTTTATTCCCGCTACGCTCTATCAGCGTGGTTTTAAACTGTTCTTCCAGCTCTTTAATATGCTTGGTCACAGCAGGCTGGCTAATAAAAAGTTCCGTGGACGCCTTGGTAAAGTTCAGCCGCTTGGCCACTGTATGAAAAACCTGTAAGCGGAAATCGAACATATTGATAAAGGGTTATTAACTAAGTCGGTAAAATAACAACAAAAATGGGAAAGTAGCTGCTGCCAAGGCGATGACTGATACAGCTATATTTATAACCTTGTTGCCAATTATTATTGCTTGGTCATCAAATTCATAATGGACGTAACGTTGAATAGTTTTCATGATCTTCTTTATTTATGTCTCAAAGATCAATCATAAAACTAAGTCATTTTCATTGTTAAAACAGATGGTTGATAGTCTAAAGTTATGAAAAACAGCTCAAACATGTAAAGCAAAAGCAGACTGATTCTGTCGATCTGTTTTTGCTATAGTTTAACAGTGAACTTTATTCCCATCCCCACTTTTTAAATAACGCATGGCCATCGATACTTTGTAAGAATTGAATGAATTGTTTGGCTTGCGCTGCGTGTTTGGTATTGGATGTCAGCGCTACCGGCGTACCACGAAATAGCCGTGATGCCAAAGGCAGTTCTACAACCTGTGTAACATCTTTCAGATTCTCATGCCATGAGGCATAGGTGATCCAAGCATCGTAACTTTGATCTTTCTTCCAAGCCTCAATACCCAACGCAGTATTGGCAAAAGATCCGCCAATGTTTCGCTGTATCCCACCGATCAGGTTTTCCTTACCCGCAATATCTTCCCATAAACCCAACTGTCCTGCGCCATTTACGTCAAGTATTTTAATGCCAGGTTTGGCAAGGTCTTTTAAACCGATAATATGTTTGGGATTACCCGGCCTTACTAAAATAGCTGCACGTCTTTTATAAAGTTCTACACGTGTTGCAGCATCAACCATTCCCGGATGGGTTTGCATGAACTGCGTAAGCATATATTCCGCCCCGCCGTAGATCACATCGGCATTAGCCTGCGCTTGCGAAAGCCACTTAGACTCGGGGCCACCGGTCACTTTTACCGGAATTCCTGTTTTAGCGCTGAATGCTTTAGCGCAATCCTGCATGGCTGATAAAGGGCCACCTGGGCCGTAAATATGTAAAGTGTCTTTTTGAGCATATAAGTTGCCGCAAATGGCGGCAACCAATGCCAAACTTATCATGATCTTTTTCATCGTTATTTAATTTATTGACCGGTCATGACCGTAACCTTATTAGTTTCTTTGATCAATATCACCATTTTGTAATCCGCCATAGGTTTGGCTACACTTTTAACAATGCCCGTTGACTGTCCGCTAAAAGTCCCTTTATCATCTGTTTTAAATGAATTGATGACGTAATCTGCGTTGTAAGGCTGTTGGGTAGAATTGGTCAGGGCTAAAATGTAAGCGGTGTTCGGTTCCAGTTTTTTGAAATCCTGCTGTACTAGATCAGTTAGACCCACGCTTCTTACATTCAACATGCCGGTAGGCATCATTACGCCGGTGCTTTTTAGCTTGATCACCTGGCTTTTATTGGCTGCGTTCAAGGGCGACAATCCCGTGGTGACCGGTGTTACCGGACCGGCGTTAACGGCATAAAGTAAAGCTTGCGGGCACTGGCCAATAGGGATCGTTTTTACAATAGCCATTTTTAGAAGGTCCACTACCTGCACCTGATCATCATTCTCCAGGCCGACATAAGCAAATTTCCCATCGCCGGAAGGCCAAACGCCATGTGGCAATGAACCGGTAGCTATGCTATCTACCAGTATGAAGCCCTGGTTAATATTAAAAATTTTCAGGGTGTTTTCGCCACCAACGGTCACAAGCATTAAGGGCACCTTATTGGTGACAGTAAACGTAACGTGATTGGTAATAGGCCCGGTATTGAATACCTTTTCAATTTTGTTAGTGGCTGTGTTGATCAATGTTACCTTGCCGATATCTTTATGTGTCAAGGCGATCCATTTACCATCGGGGCTGCAAAATATATTCGGCGAGAAAGGGCTAACCACCGGAATACTTTTCACTACCTGATAGGTAGCTGTATTAACAATATCCAGTCGGGGGGTGAAACTTGAACAAACGTAGGCCCATTTGCCATTTGGCGTAAAAGAAACCATGCCAGGGCCGTCCGCCACCTTCACCTGTTTAATTTCCTTCATCGTTGCCGCGTCGATCACACTGATATATGCTTCACCTCTTACCGAGATCCAGGCTTGCGAGCCAGATGGGTTAAATGTAGCCTCATGCGGAGACCGACCTACATAGATCGTCTTAAGCACCTTGTTAGTGGGGGTAGATATAAAAGTAACCGAATTTGAGCCAATTGCTACGGCCGCCAGTAATTGTCTTTTAGGCGTATAACCTAATCCATGTACCAATGCCTGCCCCTTGTAAAGCGGGCTTAATATCTCAGGCTGTGGCTTTCCCAATACGATATCGCCCAGAAAAGTTTGCGTTTTAGGATCTATCACTGACACAGTATTGGATATTTGGTTACCCGTGTAGACGCGGTCCTGTGCGCTTAATTTGGTCAGCGGCAATACCAGGAATAGGAACATTAATTTTTTCATAGGTGTTTGTTTTACGGGATATGACTGAATTTCTTCATTTGATCAATTTCAATCTGCTCATCCGAGATCATACTTTCGGCAAGGCGCTTTATATTTTTGTTGGTGCCGTATTGCAGTGCCACTTTAGCCATGTCAATAGCGGCTTGGTGGTGAGGGATCATTACCCGGGCAAAAGCATTGTCATCATTGCTTAGCACTTTTTCCTTTGGCATCTGCTGCATCATTACCATCATCATTTTTTGGTTGGCCTGTTGATGGGCTGTGCCCGAGCTGACGAATGTTTTAGCACTACGCAGCAATAATTCCATTTGCTGTATCTGCACCAATTGTTCAGCCCTGATACTTTTGGCCAACTGGACCATCTCCCGGTTTTTACCGTGCTCTATTTCATAGTTCGCCATATCGACTGCGCCCTGATGGTGCGGGATCATCATTGTCAGGAAATCTTTATCCGATGAGTGGGTCGGTGCTGACTTATCCATACTCACCATCATTTGATCCATCATTTGCAAATAAACATTTTTTGAGGCAGGCATTGGCATAGACATATCGTGGTGTTGCGCTTTGGCTGCATCCAAAATTGACATCAACAAAATAAAAAAGCTGAGTTTTAGCATAATATAAAACGAATACTTATAAACATTGAACCAGTCTATTGTTTTGTTGGGTCTGGCGTATAACGTAAATAAGGTTTCACAGTGCGATGTCCTTGAGGGAATTTTGATTCAATGTCTTCCGTCTTAATACCCAGGCCAATAATCACATCCTCGCCTGCTTCCCAGTTTGCGGGAGTAGCCACGCTAAATTCATCCGTCAACTGAAGCGAATCTATCACCCTTAATACCTCGTTAAAGTTGCGGCCGGTTGATGCCGGGTAGGTAATCATTAATTTGATCTTCTTATCAGGCCCGATAATAAAAAGTGAGCGGACGGTAGCTGTCGCTGATGCATTCGGGTGGATCATGTCGTATAATTCCGAAACTTTTCGATCGTCGTCGGCGATCAGCGGGAAGTCAACGTTACAGTTTTGTGTTTCATTGATATCGCTTATCCATGATAAGTGCTTATCAAGCGGATCAATGCTTAAAGCCAGCGCCTTAACATTTCTTTTATCAAACTCGCTTTTTAATAAAGCCGTTCTTCCGAGTTCGGTTGTGCAAACAGGTGTATAATCTGCCGGGTGAGAGAATAATACTCCCCAGCTGTCGCCAAGGTATTCGTAAAATTCGATCTCGCCGATGGTTGTTTGTGCGGTAAAGTTGGGAGCTAAATCCCCTAAGTGCAGTGACATATCTTTAATTATTAGTCGTTATTTTGTTATGAACCCGTATTTTTTATAGATGGCTTTTGCGGTCGGGCTCACCAAAAAATCCATAAAATCCTGCGCAGCCTGTGCGTGTGGTGCTGTTTTTAATTGCCCGGCCACATAAGTCGCGCTAATATTTTCACCTTCCGGTATTTCTACCATATCGGTAGGGTGGCCGATCATTTTTTGATAATAGGCTTCGGTAAACCATACCGGTGCAGCATCACTTTGTTGATACATAATGCGCATTGGTGTTTGGCGATGGTGTATCTGGGTCAGAAAGGTTTTACCGTTTTTAACCTTGGTATCCATGATCGTATTTTTTAAGGTTTCACCACCCACTTTTACATAAGCTTCCTCTATACGCTTACCGATCCCTTCCCATTCCGGATTGGGCATGCTTACACGCACATCATTACGCCCCAGGTCTTTCAAACCCTTCACTTTTTTAGGATTGCCCTTTTGCACCATAATAGCTAAGCGGTTGTAAGCATAGGGTGCGGTCTTGCTGAAATATTCCGGCATCTGATCGATACGGCTTTTTCCTGCGGTGTAAACATCAGGCTTAAGCGTAATACGCATATTTCCGATAACGATACTACCCCCCATGATCTGTTTAGCCAATATGCCCGGTGGCAGGGTTTCGGCAAATACACGTTGGTATTGCGGGTATTGTTTTTTAAAGGCGGACATCAGGTCATCGATACACATGAACTGGTTCCCAGCAAAGAAGACCACCAGTTGCGGATCGTTAATGTCGCCGAACAGGTCGGGTACATTGTCAACTCCCGGAACTGTAAATTGCACCTTGCTTTCAGGCGGGGTATTCCAGGGTGGATCGAACCGATGATCCTGTGCTTTTGCCTGGCTTCCCAAAGCTATTATTGCTGTTATTGCAAATGTTATTTTCTGAAGATATTTCATGATGTTTTATATAAATTGAATGAGGGTACTGGTTAAGGATGCACGGTGGCCCAGCCTTCGTACTGGCGGATGATGATCTCACCGTTGCCGCTCGGCACATAAGAGATAAATGGGAACAGGTCAGCTTTATCGATCTTCCTTTCCTTAATGGTATTATCACATTGTGCCAATACCACTCCTTTTGCCTGGAGGTCCTTTAAACTTTGCTCATAAGCACTACTTTTCATGTAAACAGCTACACCGTCACCAAAAGCGATCAGCTCAACATGGAGTTTGCCCTTCAGCCTTGGATCTTCCAGCGCATTATTGATGTTTCTTAATGTCCCCTTGATCTTTTTGTCATCGCCGGAATTGATGATATAAAGCGCATTGTAATGCTTGAGCTTTGCAGTTGCGCCGGTGAAGACGGCGGGATCGGTTTGTTGTGCTTTGACATTTTTTGCAAAAGCGGTGAGCGCAAAGGCTGCTAAAATGATGATGTACTTTTTCATGTTTTCTATTTGTTTATGATTTTTTACTGGTTAATTCTTTTTGAGCGTCTTTAATGGGTTTGAACGGCCCGTATTTATGCTGTTTCTCGCTAAACTGGTCGGCATAAGGCCCGAACGGAAAATCTATCGGTTTCTTCTTCAGGTCTTTCCAGTCATTACGTTGATCCTTATGAGGGCGCGGCTGGGAGTTAACGAAGGCACCAACGTTCCATGCTTCTTCATCTGTTAATTGCGGACTATGATATGAAGCGCCATACGGCATATTATTTTTTACAAAACCTGCAAAATTGGTCAGCCTGTACATACCTGCGCCATCGTTATAGCTGTGCTTCCCCCATAATGGCGGGTTGGCGTAAGTTTTTTTATCAGCATTCAGCAGGCCCTCGCCATTAGCACCATGGCAACTTTGGCATTTCATCATAAACACTTCCTTACCCTTGGCCGGGTCTGCTGCCTGATCCATGAATGCCAGCTTTTCTGTTGCATTTCCGAATAGTTTCTGACCTTTCTTTACGTCCTTACCGACCCACTTCATATAAGCCAGCATGGCCTGAATCTCTTTACTGGAAGGGTTAGGCACTTTACCGGCCAAACTACGCTCGAAGCATTCAGCGATGCGTTCTTCGGGCTGCTCCACCCGGCCGCTCCTGTTGCTCAGTTTTGGGTAACTGGCAATAAAGCTGGCATAATTATTACCGAAAAGGCGTGACCCGGCATCAAGGTGGCAGTTCTGACAATTCATCCCGTTCGTGATCTTCGCGATGCTGCCTTGAGGGCCAAAATAACTGGCGGTATGTGCGACCAGCTCCCTGCCATATTTGATCATCTCGCCATCTTTACCTGCCGGGATAGTATTTTCATCAGGGGCTTTCCATGCATCAGCCGGAATAGGGCGTGGTGTAGTGCCGGCAGAGGCTTCAGTAGATGGAATGGTAGCAGGCTGATCGGATCTGCCATTTACCTGTTGGGAATCCTTACCAGGTTTATGGTCAATCGGTACGATCAATGTCACGATCACTACTATTATACAAACCGCAAACAAAACACTTACGGTTATTAAGGCTTTTGATACCTTGACCAAAGCTTTGGTCACTTCTCTATTTTCGTCTTCCTGTTTCATTTTGCTTATTGGTTGATACATCAAAAGTACAAGCGCAAAAGGCTGAAATTATATCACAAAATATGATGATTGATAATCTGTGGTTATTGATCATTTATTGATGATCATTTTTTGGCTGGTAAAATTCATCTTCTTCCATCAGGGAATGTAGAGTTCTTTTCCAAACAGAATATAGCTCGCCGCCGGAAGCGCTGAGGATTGCCTTACCTAAATTGCTTTTCACAAAAGATGCGGCCTCATCTAAGGCTACCCATTGGTATTCATCAGCCTCCTCATCAGGAAAGCAAATTTGTTTGACCTGGTCGGAGGTTATAGGTTTGGCTTTGAATATCAGGTGTATGCTATCACCATAAATAACCCTTTCACCCATTACCGGTTCCGAATAATATACATGGAACAGGCATTCTATATTTGGCGTGATACCAGTTTCCTCCTGACATTCACGGATAGCACCTGCCATTGGGTTTTCTCCAGATTCCACGATGCCTCCGGGTAATGTCCATCGTTGAGTCGATCTTTTCCTGATAATCAAATAGAGATCGTTGTACGGAATCAATACACAGGCGGCTATTGTTTTTCGCGGAAGTCCTTTGTAATATTCTTCAGGGGCTATAATCATACGATAAGATCTTAAAAGTTTCTACATGCAGGTCTTCGGATCCAACGCTACTTTTTTTACTAATGCATACCTGATGTGATTCGGCACGAGATACATATGCGTTAATTAAGCTGTCGACAACAGACGCTTGTACCACATTACAGGTATAAAATTGAAGTCAATGATTCGATGTTAGGTAGACCACGGTCAGGAGTTTTTACGATAGTGGTCTTCAATAGCCTGCCCAATAATATTGGCAGATTCTTGCGAAATATCGCCGTTAACAATGCTCCATGAGTTATCCCCATTATTGATCAGGGTGATCGTTCCGTTACCTGTCTCAACTACAAATGTTTCGTCCAGGTGTGTTACGTTATAATGCAGTTCGGATCCGCCTGCCAATGTAGCTGTTATAACAATTTGTGATTCTACTCCCATGTTTTATTAACCTTAAACCATTGTAATTGTTCAGACGAAAGGTTTTCAGAGATTCGGTAACAGATACCAAAGCAGCAGCGCGCTGACGAGCACTATCCCAACAGTCAGCAAAAGCGATAGGGCGAATGAAGGAAAATAGGCGTTTCTAAGCAATTGTTTTTCAATACGTCGATACCTCAAATAACTTAATAAAGCCATCAGGGCACCGATAGCGACGAGTATGATCCCGATGGTTGCGGAAAAGCCTTTGCCGGGCAGTACGACCTTATCAGTAATAACGAGGGATAATTGCTTGACGAACAAACTGAATTTCACCACCACAAAGCCAAAACCCATTAATGCTATGCTGGTTCTTATCCAAGCCAAAAATGTGCGTTCATTGGCCAGATGGTCACCGGGATTGATGGTTTTGTTAGATTTATCATTGATTGCCATCCATTGACAACTAAAGTAAGTGCTTTTTGTTCAGAATATTAAGACCAATCATAAATTAAAATGATTATTAGTGTTTTATACCGTAGTAGGTATTTTTGAAAATGCATCGCGAACATCACGTCAACAGCTCGGAAACTATTAGGGACATTGTAATTGGCATGTCTGACGGATTGACTGTACCCTTTGCTTTGGCGGCAGGTTTAAGCGGTGCCGTAAATGCTTCCGGGATCGTCGTTACCGCAGGTATGGCCGAAATCGTGGCAGGTTCAATTGCGATGGGCCTCGGCGGCTTTTTAGCCGGGAAGACGGATGCCGATCATTATCGCTCAGAACTTAAACGGGAATATGATGAAGTAGAACGCTTACCTGAACAGGAAAAAGAGGAAGTTAAGCAGGTATTTGCCGGATTTGGCCTGTCAAATGATCTACAGCTGCAGATCGCGAATGAAATGTCGAAAGACAAGGATAAGTGGGTAGAATTTATGATGCGCTACGAACTTGGTTTAGAAAGGCCTGATCCCAAGCGGGCTAAGAAGAGTGCATTGACTATAGGGGCTTCGTACATCGTCGGCGGTATTATACCGCTGTCACCTTATGTCTTTATCAGTGACGCTACCCAAGCTTTAAGCGGATCATGCATAATAACGCTGATCGCTTTATTTATTTTCGGTTATTTCAAGAGCAAACTTACAGGGCAGCCACCTGTTAGCGGCGCGATCAAAGTGGTTGTGATAGGCGCTTTAGCTGCCGGAGCTGCGTTTTTATTAGCAAGGGCTATTAATCAACATTAAAGATCGTAAAGATCATAACCCATTTATTGGTTTCTAGGCATATAAATAATTATGCAAGCACCGATCACAGCGATCAGGGAACCAATGACGTCCCAGCGGTCAGGCTTAAAACCATCTACTTTCCAGGCCCAAATGAGTGCCATTAATATAAAAATACCTCCATATGCGGCATAAGCCCGACCAAAGCTTACTGTTTGCCAGGTCGCGACAACGCCATACATGGCCAGGATAAATGCGCCTATCATGCCATACCAAACTGGTTTTCCCTCTCTTAGCCATTGCCAAACGAGATAACCACCACCGATCTCGAACAGCCCGGCAAGTACAAATACAGATACGGATCTAAGCACATTCATCATCGTTAAAGGTAACTATTATATTATTACAGCAATACTTGGTGCTTTTTTGCAACCGAATTGACCAATTGAAATGCCAATAAACTCATCGCGCTACTTATGCCTATGCCACCAAACACATCGGAAAGATAATGTGCACCTAAATAGATTCTGCTAAACCCAACAAATACGGCCCAAATGTAAAATATCAAAATTGTTTTTCTACAGCCTGGAAAGGTCAAGGATAAAACGGTTGCCAGGAAAAAAGCATCGCAGGTATGTCCCGATGGGTAAGACCATCCGCCAGCCGGGCCTAATACATGAACATTCATCAGGACGTGGAAAGGTCTTTGTCTTTGAACAATAAATTTCAATACGGTAGCTGCTGTGGCAGAGAAGACAGCGGCAGTCACTATCACCAAACACCTATATTTCAACGCCTTCTCTGTAGTGAACAGGGAAACGATAAGTGCGATAAAACATATTCCATAGGCAATTATACCGGCTGCATTGGTAACAGTTAGCCAAAATAAGTCCCTCGTCGGGTTATGAAGGTGATTTAAAAATAAAACGATCGTTTTATCCTCATTGTAAAATAGGGTGGCAAGCACTATTGATGAGCTTACGCAGAACAGGCATAACAATCCGGCATTTTTACGAGAGATCATAACTAAAATATCATTACGAAAGTTCCGCAAATAATAAGAGCCGCGCCGAGGGCGGCTTTAAGGGATACGGTTTCTTTAAGAAAGATGACCGAGAGGATAATAGTAAGCGCCACGCTCAACTTATCTACAGGAGCAACCTGAGAAACCGTTCCCATCTGCAATGCTTTGTAGTAAAAGATCCATGACAGGCCAGTTGCCAAACCTGACAGCCCGAGGAATATCCAGGTGTTTCTGGATAACTCTGCCATACCTTTAACTTCGCCGCGCGCCAATGCTATCCCCCAGGCTACAAAAAGTATCACTATCGTACGGATAGCGGTCGCAAGGTCCGAATTAACATTCTTTACGCCGATCTTGGCAAAGATGGCAGTGAGGGAAGCAAAGAATGCTGATAATAAAGCGTATATCCACCACATTTTAATTGATCTTTTTATGTTTACTTAACCATTTATTAGCCTTATAGGTAATGTATGCTGAGGCCGATCCCAATAAAGCACCGCCCAGCACATCACTGGGATAATGAACGCCGAGATACATACGCGAATAGCCCACCGCTGCTGCATAACCATAGGCAGGGACAATTACATACCATTTAGGAAAAGACAGGCTCAATGTCGTAGCCGTAGAAAAGGCAACTGTGGTATGGCCAGACGGCATGCTATAATCCGACGGGAACTGTTTGGCAAAAATCACGTCGCTGTGGTTAACAAATGGCCGGTCACGATGTATTACAGCCTTGAGCGTAGTGCTCAATATCGCCGAACCGGCCAGGGCTCCCAGCGCTACGTAAGATTGCTCTTTCAGATTTTTATCATGACCGATCTGCCCCGCGACAAACAGAGTTACAGGGGTAGCAATTGCGATGGGTAGCGCACTATTGGTTACTGCGCGCCACGTGGCGTCTGGTCCTGGGTTTACCGGGCCATTAATGCTTTCCAGTAAACGAAGGTCAAGACTTTGCGCACGGGCACAACTTACCGATAGTAATAACAAAAGAGAAAGCCATATCCTATTTAAAAACAGTATTTTTATCATGTCGGGTGATTTTAAATTTTATTGGTTTTTAGATGCTTTCGGTAGCCAAGCCTGATCAGGGAAGGAAATACAAAAAGCAATAAAGGCAGCGCTGCTAAAAAACCACCAATAACGGCAACTGCTAACGGCTGCTGCATCTGAGCACCTAAGCCAATACCCAGGGCCAACGGCATCAACGCCAGAATGGCACCGATGGCAGTCATTAACTTAGGGCGGATACGCAAGCTTATCGCGTAATTGATGGACGTATCTACGTCGCCAGAATCTGACAGGTTGAACCGGAATTGGTTAAGCGTAAAAATGGCGTTCTCGGCGATAATACCGACGATCATGATTATCCCAGTATAGCTGCTTACATTTAACGGAATATTGACCAGGTAGAGGGCCAAAATGCTGCCGCATATTCCAAGAACCGAGATCAGGATGACAAGACCGGCCAGGAACCAATCTCTGAATAGAAATAGTAATACCGCAAACACCAATACCACGGCAAGTCCAAGGATCAGCAGTAGTTCATTGAAAGATCGCTGCTGTTCCGAATATGCGCCGCCGTAGCTGATAAAATAACCTTTAGGCAAATTCAATCCGGCTGAGAGTTTTTGTTGTATCTCTTTGATCGCACTGCCAAGATCGCGGCCGTCCAACCGGGCTGTTAAAATAATGTTGGATTTAAGATCTTCGCGCGTTTGCTGCACCTCGCCGGGCAAGACATTGACCGTGCAGAAAAAAGACAATGGCCGTGTTTGTCCGTTTGGCAAAAAGATAAGCTGCTTTTTGAGGTGTTCAAGGTCATTGTCCTTAAAATTGGTAAAGCGCAGTAATATCTTGCGCATCTGCTGCCCGTCCTGCAAATCGCCGATCTGTATACCCCCTGTCAGCGCAGCCTGTGAGGCCGAGGGCTCCGCAATGGCAGCGTTCATGCCCAACGGTACGCCCCCGGTATATGCCGATAATTGCATCTGGAAATCGGTCAGGGAAATTTTGAACAGGTCCAGTTTGTCCTGATCAGGAACGAATTCCAGCGAGGGGCCGGCAGGGATCAAGCCATCGTCAAGGTCGGCCACACCGCTGATCTTTTGCAAAATACCAGTCGCTCGTTTATCCAGTTCCTGAAGTTTGGTATAGTCATCACCGAATATCTTGATCTCGATCGGTGCAGGTGTGCTCATCAGGTCGCCAAGCAGGTCGGAAATACGCTGGCCGAAAGAGATGTGCATCAGCGGCACATGTGCAGCTATTTTATCCCGGAGCTCGCTGATCACTTCGTCTGTAGTTTTATTTCTATCTTTTTTAAGCTGAATAGAATAGTCGCCAAAGTTAGGCTGCGTAGTTTTAAAGGCCATCTTAACACCTGTACGACGGGAATAGGTTTCCACTTCGGGCTGTGCCGTAACGATCTTTTCCATCTGCCGGCATAGCCGGTCTGTTTCTTCTAATGAAGTGCCTGCGGGCGAAAAATAGTCCAGTACGATAGTTCCTTCATCCAGGTTCGGTAAAAAACCAGTTTCCAGTTTAGCGGATGCGATGTAGGCAGACAGGCCCAGTAACGCAATAAACAACAGCGCAAATACTGGTTTTTTAAAGGTGCGTGTTAGCCAGGAAAGCTTATCGTTCGTGAAGTCGTTATGTTGATGTTCACTGCCTTTATGCGGCCGGTAACCTACCACCAGGTGCAAGACCGGCAGAAGAAGCCAGGTAACCAGGAACGAGCATACCAAAGTGATCTGCATGGTATCAGATAGTTCTTTAAAAAAGCTACCTGCCAGTCCGCTCATCAGCCTGAACGGGAAGAAGATGACGATGGTTGCAAGTGAGGAACCGATCATAGCGGGGAACAAGGCCTTGATCGCATCTATCACCACATCAAAAATATTTTTTTCGGGATATTCTTCATGTTCCCGATGTATCTGTTCAATGATGACGATGGCATCATCGATGATCAGTCCCACCGAGGCAGCGATAGCTCCAAGCGACATAATGTTAATGGTGATACCGGCCAGGTAAAGTACCGTGATGGTAAAGCCCAGCGTAACAGGTATGGATAGCATCACCGCCAAACTTGACCTCCAGGATCTCAAAAAGAAGATCATGACGATAACGGCAAGGATCAATCCTTCGTAGATCGTTTTGATCACGCTGTGAATACTATCGCCTACAAAAGCGCTTTGGTCGTAATATGGCGTAAGTTCATAATCGTCGGGTAAAGCTTTACGTACTTCGTCGGCTTTTGCAGCCGCATCTTTTGCAAAGTCAATAAGGTTTACTCCGGGCTGCTTAACCAAGTCTATCTGAATGGCGTTCTTTCCGTTAGCGTTGACAATAACAAATTCCTGTTGCTCCTGCACATCTACAGTGGCAAAATCGCGAAGTTTGATCAGTCTTGCGCCATCATTACGAATGGTCAGGTTAGAAAGGCCGTCTACATCCATTACACGAGTATCCGTGAGGGTTAGGTACATCCGGTTAAAATCAGCCAGGTTACCATTGGAAAGGACGTAGTTATTGTTGGCAAATGCTGTTTTAACTTCAGATGGTGTGACACCCAATGCAGACATTTTAACGGCATCGGGTATGATGACGAACTCTTTGGAACGTCCGCCTCTTGTCACCACATTAGCGATGCCTTTGATCCTTGAAAATATGGGCCGCAATGTAAGGTAGGCCTGGTCTTTTAAAGCGACTTGCCCATGGGATTTGCTGGATAGCGTATAGCCATATACGGGGAAAAGCGATTGGTTCATCGCTTCGATGGACATGTTGATGCCAGGCGGCAAAAAGTTTTTGATCTCATTCACCCGGCTCTCCATCTGTGTTTTTTGTGCGTAAGTATCCAGGCCCCAGTCAAAATAAACATCTATGGTTACGCTGCCCCGGCTGGTACTGCTTTTTACAATAGTTACACCCCGAACTTTTTTAACCGCGCTCTCTAAGGGTTTGGTCACCGTCAGCATCATCCGGTCAATGGGTAATTGACCTGCCTCGGCAATGATGGACACACGCGGGAACAGCACCTCGGGAAAGAGGTTGGTTTGCATATGCGTATAGCAATAGATGCCCGCAGCCAATAATATGGCACCCACGAATAAGATAGGGCGGGAAAACTGCCGGAAATAATTTTTCTTTTCTGTCATGTCCGGTTATTTAGTAACAGTTACCAAGGCAGTGTCGGCTAAACCATAATTACCAGTGATCAGGATCTTATCACCTTTTTGAAATGTGGGAGAAAGGATCTCAATAGACGCATTATTCTTACTGCCGGTCTTTATCGGGACTTTTACTGCTGTGCTGTCATTAACCAATTTCATTACCCAAAAATTTTTCAGTAGCTCGTCGCTAACCACGCATGACTTGGGAAGTATTTGCTGGTTTCCCGGTGCAGAGCGATCAAAGGAAACCTTCGCCAGCAAATTTTCGGGCAAGAATAGATCCTGATCGGGCCGGGCAAGCAAAACTTGTGTTTGTTCGGTCGCGTTCATGGTAGCCAGTGGCGTGGTAATGGTAGCTTTATATACCGTGTTATCGGGAAGGGTGATCAAACATTTCTTGCCCGGTTTAACCAGATTTGCATATTCATAAGGGACGTTGACCTGGAAAGCCAGATCATTACTGGCGGCGATCGTGCAAAGCTGGGTACCCTCCAGTACGTACTCCCCGGTTTGCTGCTTATCAAATGTGGTAATGATACCCGAAGCCGGCGCAGTGACGGTGATCAGTCCGAAGTTTTTTAGTGATGGGTCTACTTTTTTAATATCCGAACCCAATGCTTTACGCTCCTTAGATTCCAATAAATAAAGCGGCTGCCCTTTCCGCACATGATCGCCTAACTTAACATAGACACTGGTAATAAATGCTGCGATGGAGGAGGTAACCATGTTTCTTTTAAGGTAAACCGAAGTGCCGGAAAGCACCAGGTCATCACTGATGGTACCAACCCCGATCCGGGTTATCTGAACAGCGGTTTTTGGCCTGGCTTCGTTAGCCGGAGCAGTGTTATTGCTGTGGCAGGCGGCGAGTGCCAGCAAAAGGCTTAAAAGAATGATGTAATTTTTCATAAGCATTACCAATTCCAGTAATTATAGGCGTTGATCAATAAGTTTCGGTTGGTTTCCAGTTGCAGCAGGTCACGCTGTGCTGTTGTGCGGTTCTTCAGAACATTAATAAAATCGATCACCGACAGCTGGGCCTGGATGATCTGTGTGCGGTAGCTACTTAGAAGAGACTCGTAATCGCTCAGCTGTTTTTGCTGGTTTTTTACCCTGCCATCGTAGGACATCAGTTCATCCAGCGCCTGCTTTTTACGAAGATCATTTTGCAGTTGCGCGGTACTTTTATTAAAAGCGACGGATCGCAGCTGTAGCGTCGTTTTACGACGGCTGATCTCTTTCTGATGTCCATCCAGGATGCTCCATGTCAGGCTTAAACCTGCGGCCAGCCCGAAACGATCATAAACATTATTGAAATGTGTGGCATTAAGCCCCGTATTGCCAAAAACACTTATTTGCGGCCGGTATTTGGTTTCAAAAGCATTTTGGGTCGCAACCAGACCAAGGCTATCCAGCCTGAATTTTTCCAGGTATGCGGATCGGTCAACCGGTGTTTTTAATTTTAGTTCCAACGCGGCCAATTCCACCTCCGTTGTATCACGGCTGCCGCTCATGATCCTCAATTCCAGCAGGTTCTTGTGATAAGCTGCCTGATAGGTCAGTAAAATATTCTGGTTGTTTTCGTATTCGATATTTAATAAGATCAGGTCGGAGTTTTTAAGCAAACTGGCATTCACAAGTTTTTTGACGATCAGCCGCTGCTGGTCTATGATCTTCATATTGGCGGTGGAATTACTTACCTGCTTTTTATCGAGCAGGCATAAAATGTATTGATCAGTAATGGCCTTTTCCAGATCGTGCCTGGTTAACTTTACAGTGTTTTGATCGATCTGTGCGTTAACCAGCGACTGCGCTGCCAAAATATCGGCCCGCCGGCCTGCAAACAAAGGTTGGTTCGCCACCAGTAATCCTTGTAAGCTTCCGCCATTGGTTGTACCAAGGTCGTATCCGTAATAATTGGTAGCGCCGCTGGAATTAATATCAAAGCCCTTGTGTCCGGCATCGGTAACATATACCGGGGCGAAGAGATAATTAGCATTAAGGCTCAGTTGTAATTTGGTGGTTAATGCGCGTATCCGTTCTGCTTCTGCCTGATTGACCACTTGCTGATTCCTGGCATTATTGAGCAGTGGGCTATTGGTATAACTCAGCTCAAGGAAATCATCCAACTTTGACTGCGCCTTTAGTGATCCTGAGAAAAGGCACATTAGTATAAAAAAGATGAATAGGTATCTCATAGTCATTACATCGGTTGGTAGATCCGGATCGCGGCAGGTTGATCGCTCGTCTGAGGCTCTGCGAGCACATAGCGATTGATCTGGGGGATGAATAATGACGTACCTGCACCAACCCGCGTTGTTAACTGGCCAATGCTGGCCAAGCGTTGTTTATCAACCCCAATGATATCTATAAACCCTTCGCCACAAGACACATAAAGCTGTTGACGCTTTGGGTCAAGATAAATGCCATCCACATCTTTATGTATGGATATTGAGCCTGCTTGCTTTTCGCTTGAAACATCGTATACAACCAAACGACCACCAGCACATCCTATATAGAGTAGCTGGTGTTCGCGGTCAAGCACCATAGGCACATTGTCGTTTAATGGGGATACCTTCCATTTGGCAATGATCTTCGACGTTTTGCGGTCGATCACCTGCACCATCCCTTTACCCGGTACATTAACATAGATGCACTGGGCGGTCAATTCAAACTGTTTGGGGAAGCCCGCCAGCGGGATCTGTCCAATGATCGTTTGCTGCCGCAGGTCGATAATTCCGATAGCGCCGAAAGTATCGCCAACACCTACAAAAAGCTGATGTGTTTGGGCATCATACCTTAAATTATTGCATTTTTCCCGGAAAGTATAAGTTTTAACGGTTTGAAAGTTATGGCTGTCAACAGCGCTAACCTTACCATCTTTACCCGTTGCTACATAAAGCAACCCTGTTTCATGATCGAAAAAGCACCACTTGGGTTCATTAAAGCCAGACAGGCTTTTGATCAATTTACCCTTTTGCAGATCGATCACTTCCACTGAATGATCGTCCTGAGCTGAAAGAAAAAGGCGATGACCACCAATATCATAAGCCATCAGGTCAAAGCTTCCTTTAACGGCTGGAAGGGTTATCGTACGGACTAATTTGAGCTTTTCCTGTGCATTTGCTGCACCTGTTAATAATAAAAATGATAGCAGTAAACCATATCTTTTCATAATGTCGCTTTAACCAGATCAAATGTGGCCGGACATTCTGAAAAATTTCTGAAATGCTAAAAAACGATAGCGAATTGGTGCTTCTGTTCCCTGAACTGATAGTGTAACTTCAACTGATAAAGCTGGCTGATCTCGTGAGCTATGGCCAAACCCAGACCAACGCCCTGGCGATTAGTGTTCTTTTTTCCGAACCGGGAAAACAGTTGGCTATGATCGAACGAAAGCGGTGTACCCGAGTTTTCGATCAAAAAACAATGATCGGTAATGGCAATATGGATATGTCCTTTCGCGGGTGTGTGATGAACGGCATTGGTGATGAGGTTGGAGAGTAATATTTCTATCAGGACCGGGTGTCCCTGCAGCATTCTATCTGCATTCAGATAAACAGAAAGGCTGATCGGTTTGTCATCGATCAATGCCTGAAGGTGGTCAAGTATCTTGGCTACGGCCGTTTTTATGCTCACTTCAACCAGGTCAGGGAATTGTTGATTTTCTATTCTGGATAACAATAGCAAACTCTGGTTTAAATGTGTTAAACGCTCAATTACCTCATATGATGATTGCAGGTGATGCGCTTGCTCTCTGGTTAGGCCCTGGGATTGAAGCAGCAGATCAAGTTTAGACTGTAAAATGGCCACAGGTGTTTGCATTTCGTGCGAGGCGTTCTCAATAAAGTTTTTTTGATCTGAGTAGGTCTTTTGATTTTTATTGACCAATTCGTTCACTACCCTGTTCAACTGGTCGAACTCCATGACCCCCGAATCCGTATAGATCAAGGTTTGCTCTTTATCAACCTCATAGTTTTGAAGCCAGTCAATGATCTGGTCAAATGGGCTCCATATTTTTTTAGATATATTCCTGTTGATCAGTAGCCATCCGATGAAAAGGATGATCAGCAAGATTCCTTGTACTTCAGCAATGCCAACAATGAGATCCTGGCTTTCGACTAAAGATCGGCGAATAGTAGCACGATATCTTCTATGATTCACTTGCAGCGATGTTGCCAGTTCGCGGTATGGTTCCATTTCATGCGCTAAGGTGTCCAGATACAGTTTGGGGTAAATAGAATCGCGGAGTGGTGGCGCAGATGCCCCGATCTTAACATCGTTATCCATAGCCAGCCATAGTGCAATGTCCCGCTCGCTCTGTAACTTTTTAGTCCTGATGATCAACTCCTCTTTCCGTAACCTTAAAGCATCATCTATATCCTGATAATACAATTGCTCGATCACAAAATAAAAAAGGGGGATGCTCACCAGCAGTACAACAATGGCGTAACCCAGCAGTATCCTGGAGGTTTTAGTCAATAGCTTCATCGCAGTCAAGTTTATAACCTACACCATAAATGGTTTTAATGTAGTCACGGCAGCCCGCATCGGTCAATTTCTTTTTCAGGTTTTTCATATGGGCATACACTACATCGTAACTACGGAAATAGCCACTTTCATTTTGGGACAGGTGCTGTGAAATGGCCGATTTTGAGATAATACGTTTTCTGTTGGAGATCAGAAACAACAGCAGGTCTAATTCTTTCTTGTTTAATACAAGTGCTTTATCATGCACAAATACCATTTTATCTTCGACTTGTACACGCAGTTCATTATGCACAAAAACTTCAGCGCCACTAAAATTTCGGCGGCGGATGATCGCATGTAGCCTGGCGCTTAATTCTGCCAGATGGAATGGTTTAGCCAGGTAATCATCAGCACCAAGCTTAAGGCCGTTTAATTTATTATCCAATTCATTGAAAGCTGAAACGATTATTACGCCATCATCTTTTTTAAGCTTTTTTATCAATTTAACAAGATCAAAACCGTTACCGCCAGGTAGTGAGATGTCAAGTATGATACAATCAAAAATATCATTTATGATTTTTTCACAGGCGGTTTCGTAGTCATTAGCTACTTCGCAGCGGTAGCTCTGACCGGTCAGGAACAAACGGATGCTTTGCAACAGTTCCGGCTCATCTTCAACGATCAATATTTTCATAATTAAAAAAACTTTATTTCCACTAATAGGCGAAAGCTATATAAAAAACAGAAAAGCATCAGCCTTTAGCGCGTTATACTCCCTCAGTTATGCTTCCGATTAGCAGACGGTTCAATCCTTTTCAACCCTGTGTTCCCGCCATGATCATTTCTGTGGTGTAAAAGCCCTTCCGGCCGTACTTTTCCTTTGGCTGCACGTATCTGTAGTTTTCCAAAAGCCTGTTCAACTATCGCCGCTTTACTCATGATTTTTCTTTTTTAAAAGAGATCCGGTATTTGCTTAATTTCCGGTGTAAATAGCCTCTTCGCGTCATAGCTTCTGAAAGCGTAGCCTCATGGGCATAGTGATCATCGGATATTTTAGGAACAGCAATGCGCTGCGCACTGTAGATGCCTGAATGCCCACTAAAGATATATGCGGTAAAACAAGCTACGGCAAATAGTAGCGCATGTTCACCACCAAAAAGCTCGATACCCATAAAAGTACAGGCAAGTGGTGTATTTGTAGCACCGGCAAACACTGCGATAAATCCCAATGCGGCAAAAAGGCTTACAGGGGCATTTAACACTATCGATAATGTATTTCCTAATGTTGCCCCAATATAAAATAGCGGGGTAACTTCACCTCCCTTAAACCCGGTGCCTAAAGTTACGGTGGTGTAGATGGTTTTCCAGAGCCAGCTCCAGGTATCCGAGCCGCCGTTGTGGAAAGCTGAGGGGATAGTTACTGCCCCAGGATGCTCCGCATCAATACCTAAACCTAAATAATCAGGCTTGCCGTTAATAAAATAAAGGCCGATGATAAGCAGGCCGCCAAATACCGGGATCATCCATTTATGCTTAAAAAGTTTAACGCAGATAGTCTTGATCTCATGCACCATGCCGGCAAAAAGATAACTTGCCAGTCCAAATGCCGCGGATGCCAGGATAACCTTTAATAACAACAACAGATCAAAATGAAACAGATCGGACACTATAAGCGGCGCATAGGCCGGTAGGGTGTCGATGTGGTAATGCACATGGGTAACATGCCAGGCGGATACGGTCATATCGCCGACAACAGCAGCGATCAAGGCAGGAATTAATGCGTCATATTGTATCTTACCGATAGTGAGCACTTCCATCGCGAATATAGCACCAGTAACAGGGGTGCCAAAGACAGCGCCGAAACCTGCTGCCATACCGGCGGTTAATATCATACGCATATCGGGGCCTTTCAATTTGAACCAGCTACCAAACATAGAAGCGATACTGCCGCCTATCTGCACCGCAGTACCCTCACGTCCGGCTGAGCCACCAAATAAATGAGTGATAACTGTGGTGATCAGAATAATAGGGGCCATGCGTTTAGGTACACCTCCACCCGCTTCATGGATCTGTTCCATGATCAGATTATTTCCTTTTTCAGAGGATTTACCTACCGATTGATATATGAAATGAATAAGTATCCCGGCTAATGGCAACAGGAAGAGCAGCCAAAAATGCGCGAAGCGAAAATGAATGGCGGCGCCCAAAAGCCATAAAAAGAAAGCGATCATACTGCCGACCATCAGCGCTATAGGGATTACCAGCACCGTCCATTTAAAGAGCTGTTTTAGGATGGCGTAATGTTCTTTCAGGTTTATCGTATTGTCGTCCATTTTCCGATCATATTTTAAAAGTTTCTATTCCAGCGAACGACGCTTTAGCGCCTAATTCTTCTTCTATACGTAGTAACTGATTGAATTTAGCGATCCGCTCGGAACGGCACCCGCTACCGGTTTTGATGTGCCCCGCGTTAGTAGCTACTACGAGATCTGCGATGGTTGTATCTTCGGTTTCACCGCTCCTGTGAGAGATGAAGCAGTTATAATTATTTGCCTGTGCCAGTTTCACAGCTTCCAGCGTTTCCGTAATGGTGCCGATCTGATTTAATTTGATCAACACACTGTTACCAATACCCTCCTTGATCCCTTCGGTGATGATGGCAGGATTAGTGCAGAAGATATCGTCACCCACCAGTTCAACTATATTACCTAAAGCAGCTGTCATTTGTTTCCAGCCCTTCCAGTCATTCTCGCCCAGTCCATCTTCTAATAATACAATTGGATACTGCTTGATCCACCTATCCCACAACATAACCAATTCTTCGGTAGTGATCTGACGCTGATCGCTTTTATAAAACAGGTATTTACCGTTTTGCCACATCTCGCTGGTGGCGGGGTCAAGGCAAATTGAGATATCCGCGCCCGGTTTGTACCCCGCTTTCTGAATAGCTTCCAGTATCACCTCCATTGCTTCTTCGTTAGATTTTAAATTTGGGGCGAAACCGCCTTCATCACCTACACCGGTATAGTAACCTTTGCTTTTAAGGAGGCTGCGCAAGCTATGAAATACTTCTTCCCCCATACGGATGCTTTCCTTAAAGGACGGCGCATTGTGCGGAGCGATCATGAATTCCTGGAAATCGATATTATTATCAGCATGTCTGCCGCCGTTGATAACATTCATGCACGGAACAGGCATTGTATAAATATCTCTTTCGATCAGCTGACGATATAGAGGGATGTTTTTTGAAACAGACTGTACACGCGCAAAAGCAATAGAGGCGGCCAAAATTGCATTGGCTCCTAATCGTGATTTATTTTCAGTACCATCCAACTTAATAAGCAACTCGTCAAATGTTTTCTGGTCAACAAACTCCGTGGCCGACATAACTTCTGCAACCTCGCCATTCATTTGAGCGACGGCCTTTTCGACACCTTTCCCGTTATAGCGTTTAGCGTCGCCATCACGCAGTTCAACCGCTTCCTTTTCTCCGGTACTGGCGCCTGATGGTGATATTCCCCTTGCTTTTGCCCCGTTTTCGAGTTCAATCTCAGCCTCCACTGTAGGGTTGCCACGCGAATCCAAGATTTCTCTCGCTTTAAATTGTTTGATTTTCATATATTAAGATATTTAAGATTTATCAATGTGATACAGACACACCAGGCAATAAAAAGGATCGCAACAGCCAAAATGGTCCCCACGGGCCGGGTACGCGCAAAGATCAGTACGAAAATAGCTGACAGTATCATGCCCCCGCTGATTTCTGTTAAGAGCTGAAGTAATTTATTGTGTCCGCCACCTGAAAAAGAATTGATGAGGATGAAGCTCTCCGCTTTACCAAGGCTTAGCCCAAAAAGGAATAATGGCACCAGGTAGCAACCTAAACCGGCAGAATTTTGCTTAATAATGTAAAAGAGAGACGCTGATCTTTTCACCTACAAATAATTTTACGCGCAAAACCTGCATGGTCTTGTGCAATATTTGTAGACGTCATCAGCACGAGGCGGTTATTTTAAACGGAAGACATCATTTCCGTTTTAAGATGAACAAAGATATATATTAATACTGTAATATACTAATGGCCTGAGTATTAATTAAAAACCGTCATTTAGATAAAGGATGGAGAATGGTCCCTTTTTCACCCCTATCCGCAAAGATATCCCGCCGCCGGGATAAAAAGTCAAGGCTATACAAGCGTGGCTCGGGTTGTCCGCTTTCAGCGGATGCGCCACGGCCTTGACATTTTAACCGGCTCGCGCGGTTGGTTGCTTAAGCGATGAATAAGGAATGGTGAGTTCAATTGCATGGCGGCCAGCGAGAAGAAGTCTATTAATTTTGAAGTCTCTATTTCATTATACGCATAGATAGACATACTATAAAAATTTATTTAGGGTGAGATTTTTGTCAAAAAACGCCATTTAGGGTGAAATTTTTGCTTTTTAGGGGTTGTTTCATTAGTTTAGGGTGAAATTTTTGCAGCATTTTGATTATGGATAAGAGTTTGCCATTGCATTTACAGGAAATTATTTTTTCAAGCAGTGAACCGGGCCTAAGCAGGCAGATCGGCCAATTGGTAAAAGAAAAGAAACTTCGTAAGTTGCTCCCCCGCGTTTATACACCGAATTTTACTGACTCTCCGGAAGAAATTGTCAAAAGAAACCTGTTTTCCATTATCGGCCATTTATATCCGGGAATAATACTAAGTCACCGTTCGGCACTGGAGTTTAAACCAACCAATACCGGTGATATTTTTTTGACTTACAGCTATAAGCGAAAGTCAAAAGTTCCAGGAGTAACCTTAAATATTATGGACGGGCCTCATTATATTGATGGCGACAACCCGCTCACTCTAGGTTTATATGTTTCGCAACAGGCACGGGCGTTTCTCGAAAATTTTCAGGATTCCCGAAAACCCGGACCTGAATCAAAAACTTTAACCATACCTGAACTGGAAGAACGATTGGAAAAGATAGCAAGGGTAAAAGGTGAGGCTGGGTTGAATGAACTAAGAGACAAAGCAAGGGAGATTTCGGGCAGAATAGGGATGGTAAAGGAGTTTAATAAAATGAATAAGCTGATCAGCGCTTTACTGGCAACTGGCCATGCCAACATTTTATCATCGCCCATAGCTATTGCCCGCACATTCGGGCATCCTTATGACCCGAATAGAGTATCACTTTTTGAAAAACTTTTTGTAGAGTTACAGCAGGATGAATTTCCATCTTTACCTGAGGAAAATTCATCAAGTTATACCTTTCGGAATTTTGCATTTTTCGAGGCTTACTTTTCAAACTACATAGAAGGGACAGAATTTGAAATTGGCGAAGCGAAGAAAATCATTCAGACAGAAACACCACTGCCAGCCCGCGACGAGGATTCGCATGATATTTTGGGTACCTATAAGTTGTTGAGCAACTATCAAGAAATGTCAATTATCCCGCAAACTGCAGAACAGTTGCTGCATGTTCTGCAGTATCGCCATAAGATTTTACTTAGTGCCCGTTTATCAAAGAAGCCGGGAGAATTTAAAGATAAGAATAACCGAGCAGGCGATACTTTTTTCGTTGACCAAAGCTTAGTAAAAGGAACGTTGACAAAAGGTTTTGACTTTTATAGGAATTTGAACGATCCTTTTGCAAAAGCAGCCTTCATGATGTTTATGATCAGTGAAGTCCATCCATTTCTGGACGGCAACGGCCGACTGGCTCGGGTGATGATGAATGCAGAATTGGTAAAGGCGGGACAAACCAGGATCATTATACCAACTGTTTACAGGGAAGATTATATGGGAGCGCTACGTAAATTAACACGCCAGCAAATACCATCCGCCTATATTCGTATGTTATCCCGCGCCCAGCAATTCAGTGCGACAATTACTGGTGCAAACATGGATGAAATGCAATATCAGTTACAAAATGCCAATGCTTTTTCAGAGCCGGAAGAAGGAAAACTAACATTTCAACCAGTTATGTACAATAACGAAGTATCAAAGGATGAAGATAAGGAAAGACACAGGGGATTTAAGCGATAAAATATTGATAAAGTTAACGCAATCATCTCTACATGATATACCATGTCAAGGGGATTTATCTTTTCTTATTAGTGTTCGTGCCTGCGTTATGCATATAATTTAAGCAATTAAGAGGCTGAATTATTGGTAACCCTTGAGCCTATTGCCGCAAACAAAATGTAATACCAAACCTTAACTACTTATCACTCAAATCAAAATTGATCAATTATGGACAAAGGGCAAAACAGTGAACCGAACGGCAATGGAAGACGTGCTTTCCTGAAGGGAACGTTTCCTGTCATGGCAACCGCATTCATTCCGGGTATCGCTTTAGCAAAAAACACAAATAACGCAGCTGAACCATCATTCCCGGGCTTGATCATCAGAGAAAAAGAACCGGTCAATTTTGAATTTCCTTTTCCGATGCTATCAAGCGCAATCACGCCAAATAACCAATTCTTCATTCGAACTCATTTTCCCATTCCGAAATTGCAGGCAAAAGAGTGGAAAATGACGATCGGAGGGCATGTTAATAAAGAGATTACACTAACCTATGATGAGTTACGTGCATTGCCTGCTAAAAAAGTGATGGCAACATTGGAATGTGCCGGAAACGGGCGAGCCAACCTGGCTCCAAAGGTGAAAGGCTTATTGTGGGAACAGGGTGCCGTCGGAAACGCAGAATGGACCGGCGTACCACTTTCTGTATTATTAGAAAAGGCCGGGGTAAAGCCGGGAACAGTAGAGATCATTTTGGAAGGCGCAGACAAAGGTGAAGTCTCGGAAGAACCCAAGTCTCCCGGCGCTATCCACTTTGCCAGAAGTTTACCACTTACTAAAGCGATGCAGGCGGAGGTGGTCATTGCCTATCAAATGAATGGAAAAGAGCTTAGCCCGGAGCATGGGTACCCGGTAAGGGCTATCATTCCGGGCTGGTATGGTATGGCTTCCGTAAAATGGCTTACCAAGATAGTAGCAGTGGATAAACCGTTTGAAGGTTATTGGCAAACCCTGGAATATGCTTACTGGAAACGCACTGATGACCAGCCGACACTGACCGCTGTGACCGAGGTACAGGTAAAAGCGGAGATTGCCAGACCGGCTCTAAGTGAGGTGGTGCCCGCTGGAAAAAAATACAGGGTGCATGGTGCTGCCTGGTGCGGAGAAAATGAAGTAGCAAAAGTTGAGGTAAGCTTCGATGAAGGTATAACCTGGCAATCGGCAAAGTTATTAGGCAAGTCCGTTAGGTTCGCATGGCGGCTTTGGGAATATAACTGGCAGGTTCCGACGGGACAACAGCGGCGTAAGTTAATGTCAAGAGCAACGGATAGTAATGGAAATACACAGCCCATGCAGCATGATAAAGATCGGAGAACTTATATGGTAAACAAGATCGTAACGGTTGAAGTGGAAGTGCAATAGAATATTGCCAGGTGAATATCCTATGGTCTATTCTAAACATAAATAATTCCGATAAAATTCAATTTATCTTATTCAACAATAACGCAAAGATAGCCCACCGCAGGGATAAAAAGTCAAGGCTATACAAGCGTGGCGCGGGTTGTCCGCTTTCAGCGGTTGCGCCCCGGCCCTGACAGTTTACCCGGCTAGCGCTTTTGGTTGCTTAAGTGATGAATAAGGTATGGTGAGTTCAATAGCGTGGCCGCCTATTACACCAACTCATAATGTCTCTCTATGTTTTAATCATGATTACAATTGGCTGCTATTTGTCAGTTTTTCTTATTTTTGTCAGTATCATTTGATATTGAATGCTATTGTCCTTGCTCAGAAAAAATTCGGGAGCACAGTAGTTGAAGATTGGTAAAATACTGAATAACAGCATATAAATGGACAGGGTTACGGAGCCGTCCATTCCGCTAAAAGCAAAGTCAAAAATGACTAAAAGCCTGTAAATTAAACATTACAGGCTTTTTTATTTGGCTCCAATTGCCATTATATCTAACTATTCTCCATAAAAAGTTAGCATATGGTGAGCATCTTCCTGGGTCAACCGAAATGCTCACCACGTCGATTTTAATAGCCTGTATTACAATTTGTTCATTAATTAAACATCTTGACTGTAAGTGGCATAATTAACACTTTTGTTTCACTTTAAAGGATGATGTGTAATGAGAGCTCAACTAAATTTACTTTTCTACTTAAAGAAAAGATCAAATTACCAAAGCGGCCCGGTAGCGATCTACCTCCGCTTCAACGTTAATGGGCAAAGATCGGAAACCTCCACCGGTAAGATCTGCAAACCGCACGCTGAAACCTATCGACCAGGTCAGCGCCGTGTCCGTCAAGGTGGGCATTTCGTCTACAACTATAGCATTCGGTACAATTATGAAGAAGGATTAAAAGTAAAAGGTGAAGCAGCTTTTTCTTGACAGGTTGGGTTAATATTAACCCTCCTTCAATAAATATGTAGCCTGCAATTCCTGCAGCAAGCAGAGGCACAAACTTCATTATTGCCTGTTTTACCATAAATCTGAAAGATCTCTGAATAATGGCTGTTGAGATACATTAACCCAAGCCAGGCATCTGTTTCAAAACTTATTTCAATTATGGACAAAAGAATACTTCTGTTCTATGCTTTCTTGTAATCAAAGATCAGTAATCAAAGATCATTGTCTTTTCCAGCAAGCAGATAAGTACGAGCATGAAGCTTTTTAACTAAAATGTTAAATTTCCTTTGTGATTATACCATGTCAAATTTTTTATTGAAGAAGTCGGAATGGTTAAATAAATTCTACTATGACACTTTTCACTTACTAATGGAGCAAGCAGCAACGTAGAAAATTCATTTTTAGCTACAAACCACTGATTACAAGGTTTGAATATTCGAAAGATGGTAATAATTCGCTTTATTAGTTAGGAAAAGATTTATTTTCGTTGATATAGATTATTTGTTTTGGTGATGAAGAAATATTTAGAAGTCTCGTTTTTGATAAGCATTTTTCTCGTTTCATTCGCATTGTATGCTTCAGCACAACAGAAATTATTCGAAGGTACGGTTAAGGATAGTAATAATCATCCTGTTGTATTTGCAGAAGTTAAGGTTTTTCGGGGTAAACAATTTTCCCGACCATTACTAATCCGCACCACAAATGATAATGGACACTTTTCCTTTTATACGGATACCCTAAAAGGCAGTTTCCTGCTGCAGATCAGCCACGTGACTTTTGATACTCTTCAAAAAAATATTGACTTCAATACAACCAGCGCTCCAATGTTATTTCGTTTAAATAAAAGAGCTGTTGGTCTAAAGGCAGTTAACATTACCGCAAGTAAAGATCTCATTTACCGGCAACAGGATAAGATTGTTATGAATGTTGAAGACAACCCCAACGCCATCGGGCAAAATATATTTAATATACTTCAGCTTGCGCCCGGCGTTTCTGTCTTTAATTCATCTATTTCAATTAATGGCGTACCAGGAGCCAGGATTTACATTAATGGAAGGCCTTTGCAATTAAGCGGGGGCGGCTTAGCAGGTTATTTAGGCAGTTTGAAATCTTCTGATATTAAATCCATTGAAATCATCGCACATCCGTCCGCAGAATATGATGCAGAAGGTACAGGAGGCATTATTAATGTCGTGCTAAAGACAACAGCTCAATTGGGGTGGTCCGGTTCTATAGGCTATACGCAATCCTTTGGATTGGGAAAGTATCCGGCATTCAATCCTAATATGGGCATTAACTTTAAAAGAAATGGCTTATTGTTATCAGCTCATTACAGCTACAACAATCAGAAAGACTTTTTGGAAATGACTGAGGAACGGAAGTTAAGAGATGGAAGTCAGCAAAATACTACTACAAATAGGATTGGTCATTATTTAAGCAATAGCGCAGACATTTCGGTTAGTTATGACATTTCAAAAAAACATAGCGTAGGCTTGAACTACAATGGTAATTATAGTAACTCGAGAGAGCAGATGATCAGTTCTACTTTTATTAATTTTCCTAACTCTTTCGATAATATCACTTCAGAAGGCCAGTTTCCCAACCAATCCAATCTATCGTATAACAACATTGGTATGAATTACGATTGGAAAACAGATACCTTAAATTCAAAATTGTCAGTGGTGGTTGACTATACGAGAAATAAGAATGACGCAATTAGCGAGTCAAACAGTACTACTTATAATTATCTGCATCAGCAGCTGCAGGATACACTTTATAATTTCGTTTTCCCAAGCCTTTCAAGTATATGGACTGGCGAGCTGAAGTTTAATAAAAAATTCAAATCTGGTCAGGAGTTGATTATGGGAGGTAAGTTTACCACTACAGCTATCAACACAGATAATACCTACAATATATTCACCAACAATGCTTTTCAAGTAGACAACAACCGTTCATTCGAGTACCGCTACAGAGAAAAAATAGCGGCAGCATTTTTACAAACCGCGGGCAAATTTGTTCTTTTTGATTACAAAGCGGGCTTACGGTTGGAAAATAGTTATGTTGAAGGGCTATTGTCTCAAACAACGGCAAGCGTTGATAATATACGGCGTTATCTGAACCTTTTTCCTTACTTATATCTAGGTCGCAAATTGGATAAGAAAGGTAAAAATATAGCCTCTTTATCCTACAATCGCAGAATTACCAGGCCCTCTTATTCAGCACTGAACCCCTTTAGTTACTTTATTGATAATTATACAATTATTTCGGGTAACCCTAATCTAAAGCCTTCTTATATTGATGTAGTAGACCTGGGTTATACATTAAATCAGAAGTACGCCCTGAGTATAAGCTATAATTCAATTAAAAACCAAATCAACCAGGTTTTGGAAACCGATAGTAACTCAAATATCACAACTATTATCAGAAGCAATCTCGGAAGCACTAAGCTGTTTAATGCGAATTTTTCAATACCCATACAGATAGAAAAATGGTGGACGACAAATAATACTTTATTACTACAACATGTGGAAATAGAAGCGCCTCAATTTAACATTGATAAAAGTACTTACAGGTTGCAGTCTAATCATCTTTTCAAAGTAAGTCCCTTAACTACGGTTAGTGTGTCAGGGTTCTACACGCCGCACACAATTTATGGCAATACTATCACAGGCGAATATTCAAATATTAGCATCGGAATTAGGCAACGCTTACTGAAAAAGAAGCTTATCGTTGGAGCAAACATTTATGACCTTTTGGAAAAGAACAACCCTCGTTTAGCAAGTTACTATAATAATGATGTCATTAAGCGTTATCAGAAGTTCCAAACCCGCTTACTGGTTTTCTCATTAGTCTACAACTTTAAAATTGGAAAAGCATTCCAAACGAAGGACAATGAGAGAAGCAATGAGGATGAAAAAAACAGGCTTTAACTACCTATAAAATCAGACGGCGTAGAAGACTTTCATAGTTAATCGTCAACTGCATTTGTTTGCTACTCTCCGGCTGTAAAAGTTTGCTATACAGTTCAGGAGTTGCATGGGGTTTCTCTATTCTGATTTGTATAAACCTGGACTGATTAGTATGCGACTGAAAAGTTGGATGAAGTAAAAATCCTTTCATTTCGATACCGGATACGGAAAGAAGAACGGTTCTAACTCCCGTATAATTTTCATGTGCCGGTAGCTGTACCTCAATTATATAATGATAAGGGGTGTTTGCTTTTATAGTTGTAGCAACCGGCCGAACGATAACAGGAACTTTTATTACACCTGCTATTATGGTAAGCACAACAAACACACCGGCGACTAACAACATACCATTGCCGATAACCCAGCCAGGTTTTTGCCGCATGATAGTTGTAATTTCCGTGCTGTGGGTACTGTCCTCGTTTGGAATCATGTGATTCTTATTTGCCTAGTTCTAGCTGATTCTTCACTAATGTATAGTATTCCCCCTTTTTTCCTGTCAAAGTTTGGTGATCGCCCGCTTCAACAATTTTCCCATTCTTTAAAACAATAATCTGATCCGCGTTTCGCACTGTGCTTAATCTGTGAGCTACCACTATGACTGTACGACCTTTTGTGAAATTGGTTAAGTTGTTAACGATCACTTTCTCATTATTAGCATCTAACGTGCTGGTTGCCTCATCCAAAAATAAGAATTCCGGTTCCCTGTAAATTGCGCGGGCAATCATAATCCGCTGACGTTGCCCCGAACTTATACCATTGCCTACCTGGCCTATTTTGGTGTTAACGCCAAGCGGTAGCTCCCGGATAAAGTCTTGAATATTTGCTAACTCAATAGCTTTCTGCAACCGGGTCGGATCAATAGGTTCGGTAATAGCTATATTCTCTTCAATTGTACCTGAAAATATATAGCCGTCAGACATAACAACACCGCAATGCTGCCACCACCATTTTGGTGAAATCTGACTAAGTGAAGCATTCCCCAATAAAATAGTTCCGACGTTGGGTTCGTAAAACTTTAAAAGTAATTTTACAAGTGTTGTTTTTCCACTGCCGCTTGCGCCAACAATTGCTGTTGTTTTACCAAAAGGAATATCAAGATTGATATCTTCCAGTACCATATGTCCTGTACTGCCATTATAGCCGAAAGAAACATTTTTTAAACTCAATGCAGGAGATGAATCATGGCCTTTTGATCCTGTTGCCTTATCCGCGACCTGCAAAAAATCGGACATCTTATCCAGCTCGTGTTGGGGGGTAATAAGTCCTTGTTTTTCTTCATTCTCTTCCTGATGGATTTCGCCCAAGCGCTCTATGCTAACTTGAGCATCCTGATAATTTTGAAAAAAAGAAAGCAATTGGTCAATAGGTGAAATGGTTTGTCCGATAATATAAGTGACACTTAACATCATTCCAAGCGACATCTGCCCGTCAATGACCTCTCTGGCAGAAATGTACGCAATAATAATATTCTTAAGTTGATTGAAAAATCCGGACCCGATAGTTTGATACTGACTTACCACGAGTGCCCTGGTTTTTATATTAAACAACCTGCTCTGTATTCGTTCCCAGTTTAGGCGATGCGCTATTTCTCCGCCATTGAGTTTAATTTCCTGTATACCGGTAATAATTTCAAATAACTTATTCTGACTGTCAGCACTTTGCAGAAAGCGCTCGTAGTCCAGATCCTTCCGCTTCCTTTGAAAGTAAAGCATCAGGAAAACAGAAATGGAAGATCCTATGCTGAAAACAGTAAAAATAAGCCAACCGTAGGTAAGAAGTACGGCTGAGAATACGAAAAGGTTTAATACCGCAAAAAGTGAATTGAGTGTAGAAATGCTTAAAAACCGTTCAATTTTTTGATGGTCGGAAATCCTCTGGTTAATATCACCAACCATCTTTGAATCAAAATAGCTGATGGGCAGCTTCAACAATTTGATTAGAAAGTCAGATATTATGGTAATGTTTATCCGGCCCGTGATATAAAGTAGAAGCCAGCCCCTGATAACCTCAATCGCCATACTGCCAATAAAAATGGTGAGCTGAGATATTAATATCAAGTATACAAAGTTGACATTTTTTGAATTAATTCCGTAGTCGACGAGATGTTGCGTTAAAAAAGGCAGTACCAATGAAAAAAGACTTGCCAAGAACATTCCGAGAACCAGTTGAAGGACGCTTTTTCTGTAAGGCCTTAAATAGTTTAATAAAAATCTCATGCTCCAATCTGAAGCCTTCTCGTCTTGGTAAGAAAAAAAGGCATCGTCTGGCTCAAGTAACATGGCAACGCCACGTTCATCGGAAGAATTAATCCAGGCTTTTTGAAAGGCTTCACGCTCAATCTTTAATAAACCTCGAGCTGGGTCCGCGATTTGAATCTTTTTAATATCTGCATTTAGGTCTTGTGGTGGTATTACGATAAAGTGGTTTTGGTTCCAATGCAGTATACAAGGCAGCGGAGCCAAGGTAAGTAGCTCTTGGAAGCTCAATCGGACAGCATTTGTATTAAAGCCTATTTTCTCAGCGGCACGACGGATCCCCGTTAAAGAAACGCCTTCTCTTGAATAAAGAGATTCTTTTCTTAAAGAATCAAGTTTATAATGTTTGCCGTAATAGCTTGCTATCATACGAAGACAAGTAGGGCCGCAGTCCATCTGATCTAGTTGTCTGTAAATAGGAAAGCTCTTTTTAATCAACTGCATTTAAATGCGCATTTTTTCTTCGTATTAAGCCTTGATTAACTCGTAGATCTCTTCACTTTGCAGGAAGTGCTCTTCTAAAGGCAATTGATATTTTCGTTTTGTATTTTTTGCAAGGGCATACCACCTGAAGAATGTATCAAACTGATCTTCGATATAATAATATTTTGCAAGCATAAGAGCTGTTCTAGCTATTTTTCTACAGTTCTGTAAGGCGGTGCTATGATCCAATGAAGCAACTATTTTCCACACGGATCGTTGAATTTTATTGATGTATTTTGAAGGATATTTGTGATTGATAAGAAATAATAAAAAATCGCTGCACAAATGCAAAAATTCGCTTTTTGTAAATTCATCTGAGGTATTTGTAACTAACTCAAGCCGCATTGCATAAGCAATTTTAAGTGTAATATATTTATCGGATTTCTTCAATAAGTAGCATTCGGAGAAATACCGATAAACGGTTGATAAATAATTTTCCAAGATCATGGAAGGGTATTTATCCCGGTAATTAAGCCTTAATTTAACCGCTTTGAAAAACATCATTCCCGCCAGGCAGGGCATTTTTTGCCAACGGTAAAGAAGTAATCCTATCGAAGTACAGCAGGATGCATAGAAATTGTTAATTGCTTCAATCAGATCCGGGTCCGTATAAATATGTACATAAACCGCTTTTAGTGTTTTAAAAGCAAGCGTTATCTTTTCCTGCCTTTCATATAGCTGGGCCAGTTGTAATAAAATAAAAACATGATTTACTTTAGATGCAAAGGAATTATCAAGAAGGGCTATGCTGTTGTTAAAATAATATTCTGCCGGTCCGTAATCTTCTGACATAGCATGAATAAATGCAGCTATATAGGATTCGAAGGAATGATTCCCAACCATGTTCCTTACTTCGTCATCGTGAATATGATCGCGGATTTTAGCTAATTGATCGGTTGATAAAATTCTGTTTCTTTTGTAGCTCTCGGATAATTCGGGATATTTCTCCTGATAAAATTTAAAGATATCATCAGTAGTTTTCGAATAAGAGTCAAATCCTTTCTTTTTAATATATGCTGTAGTCTGGAAGAAATAATCTTTCATGTTTCGGTATGCTGATGAATTTAGATCCATAAGAGCGACGGCAAGGATTCATTGGATGTAAGTTTCATGATATTATATCCAATTCCAGCTAAGCCATAAAAAAGGCCTGTAACAAGAGGGTTTTCGCTCCATCCTCCGCACTTTAGTTTTTTAATAACGTCGATTTCCTGCATGAACTTCTGCAACAGTAGTTGATGATCGAAGGATGGATCTATAAACTTTCTCAATTCGAGCATTCCTAAAAAGCCAGAGCCTATAGAATGATCATTTGAAATCATCATGGGCAAATATTTGTCAATATTGATTTTTGCAATTTCGATCTCCTGAAGCAAGAAGTCGTTCACGTAATAATTGCTAATCAATTTGCGGCTTAAGCCAATTCCCGCAGAACCATTTCCCCACGAGTGATGAATATCACCTTCAAAATCTCTTGATTTTCTCCAAATCTGCTTTTTAGGGTCAAAGAGACTCTGATCGTAATTTAAGGCCTTTATTGCGCAATCGTGATAGCGGCTGTCCTGTAACAGGGCAGCTGCTTTAAACAAAGCATATGAAGCTGAAGAGTTACCGTGCGCAAAACCGCCCCACTGGTCAAAAAATGGCTTTTTCCAAGAAATCATGTCAGGGCCAACCTCATGGCTGCCATTAGCAAGATGATCTGCAAGTGCTCTAATGATTTGGTATATACTTGCATCTTTTCGCTGCTCATACATTTTTAAAAATATCAGTAATGGGCCGGTTACGCCGGATAAATAATCAAAGAACTTATCCGAGGAAATTTTTCTTGATAAAAAATCGATGATGGAATCAAGAGTAGCTTCAGTAATTGAAAAACGATCATCAAGAAGAATTTCGTTTGAAGTAAGTCCGGCATAGACAATACTAATCGGAAAACTAACTACACCGATTTTATTTAAAGGGCTATCCAGTAAAAAGTCCCTGTTACTGATAAAATACTCAACAGACTGATCGAAAATTTTTGTAGCGGCAGCAAGGTATCGGTCATCCTTATATTGCTTGTAAAGTGCGGCAAAAAATATTCCCAAGCCTCCGATGCCCTGGAAAAGATCAGGCCCCTGAATGCCTTGATCCCAAAGATCATCTTTTGTTAAAGTAAAATCGATATAAGAAAAATAAGGTTCTTCAGCGGGAGATCTGTTTAAATGCATTAAGAACTCACCGATACTAAGGGGTAAATCGTCCCGGATGGTTTCCGATTTCTTTACTGAAGTGCTATAGTCGACCGGATCCGAAACGTTACCATAGATATACAGCGCACGTTTTAAAATATTTAATTGCTGTCGCTGTGTGTCTGTATTTAAATTCTGGACCTTACGTATACATGATTCCAGCCCGGTGGAGGCAAAAAAATCTTCCGCTAAAATATTACCGTCAGCATCCATCAGACTTTTTGAAACGGGATTGGAGTAAAAGTAAGGGACCTCATTGTTGCTTAGCTGCTTTATCTCGCTTTGCAGGATTTGCTCGGTAACATAAAATCCGTCGTAACCCCGCCATACAAGTTCAAAGAGCTTATTGTATTCGTAGTAGTTACCCATGTAGGACGGATAGTAAGACTCGTTCAACATGCTGGTATAGACGTGTGTAAAACGGATCAGGATACGACATTGAACATCAGCTAATAACAGCTGTTGCTCTTTTAAAAATGCAACGATCTGCGATTGGTGCTTAACCATTAATTCCCACGCGGTATTAAATCCTTCTACAAGCTCATGATAATGATCCTTAACCTCATAGGTTTTGTTTTCATATTTTGGCAGGTTGTTATCAGCTGAAATTACCTTGATAGGTTTTAGGGTTGACGCGTTATTTCTGTTTTCATAGACGGTATAAGTGTTACCGGAAACTTTACTCAGACCGCTGTTGCTGAACCCTTTATTATTCACAGTTTCGAATCCCAAAGATGGAACCAATCCGGTCTTGATGATACTTTCTAAATACTCTCTTCCTCCCGAGGAGCTGGTTTTATAATCATTTCCATTTTTTACGGTGGGTAGCATTAGCATTTCAAGATCGAAAAAAACAGGGAAGTCTCCGTTTACAAGAATGTTATCGGCGATCAGGTCCTGTATATTCAGCACATAAGCAAGTGCCAGATTGATGCCCTGCCTGAAAAAGAATTTTGCTACAGCAGTGCGGCTCATCGCCGGTTGGTACGCTACTCCTTTTTGCCAGGCATAATTTTGTTTAACAATTGTTGCTGGCAGTTCAAAACTTTTAGGGAGGCCTAAATTTTGCAGAAAAGAGCTAATGTTATTTATAAAGGCGTCTCCTGTGAGATTTTTCGGCTTATAGTAGATAGTTTGAGGCTCATTGTTTTCATCAAGGATTGAAAAACTCGCCGTAGTCTGCCATCCTTTATGTGGATCTCCCAAAAATAAGTTAATGTCAGTCAATGCTTTGATTCCCTGCAAGTCGAATTCTTGCTTAATTTCCTTCCAGTCTGACTTCAACCTGCTGCAAAGTATATTTAAATTAGCCTCAAAAAAGCTACGGAATTTGAAAAGAACAGATAGCAGGACAGGATACGCCTCGAACAAGTATTCTATCCATTCATTCGAATTCGAGGCTTCCAATACAAATTGCAATAGCGATTCTTGTTTGTTTTCTAAGCCATAGGCTTCTAAATAAACAAAATATTCATAGGAGGCAACTGGCCGGAGAATTTTGAAGATTTCCTTTTGGATAGCCAGACGAACTGATGAACCGGCTTCGGTTGCATTTACATTAAGAACAATTTCTAATTCCTTGTGAAAATCGTTATAAATGTCACCTAATATGCCGGAAATGGAAAGTAAAGAGCATTCTAAAACCGAGGCAAAATGCCCTGTTTGTTTCTTGATAAACTCTTCACTCAAATGATGGTTGTATTGGAGGATTTCAGTTAAAAAGACGATCTCTTCGGGAGAGGGCGCCTTTTCATGTAATTGCTTTAAATACTTCTCAAAGTCGGTTTCATCGGTAAAATGCGAGGTTTGTATCCTTTTAGTCCAAAAACATGGATCTTCAAAGCGAACGGTGACTGTTTTCCAATCTTGAATCAGCGCCATTATAATTTAGAATGATTGTAGTAAGGTTTAGCGTAAACTTCGTGTTAGTTTAACGCCCTTAAAAATCTGGGTAAAGATTACAGCCAATCTTTAAAAGAAAAGGCTGTACTCAGTTTGATGAGACAGCCCTTTCAGACAAGAAATTGCAAGTTATTCCACTTCAGGTGTTTGTTTACAAACACAGGTGCTGTCACAGCATGCAGTACCACTTGTACTTGAGGTACCAGAACCGTCTAATAACGCGGTTCCACCAGTAATGAATTTCAAATCATCTTGGCTTAATGATTGACCAACATTTAATGACATTTTTTGCTTAACTGCTTGTAATTTCTTTTTCATGATAACGTTTATTTAATTGAAACTCAAAACTATAAATTAAATCGATTTTTCCAAATAATAAATTTTTTAATTTCTTCCTTAAAAATAATCTTTCTCTATGACTTATTATTCCGGCTTTAATGCAATCCAGATTGTATCAAATTGGTTAGGTTCTATTTCATCCCTTATGTAGATTTTTGACTTCAGCTACTGCAGCGCTGATCCATGATTACTGAAGTTTGAGCCTTTGGAGGTAAAATTACTCTTCTTATAAGCGGATAAACGTCTGGTACATAATGATCACTGTAGCATCGCGTTTAGATTATTAGTAAGGAGCATCCGTAAACTTGCCTTAGGCGCAGGCACCGTTCAAAGGGCTGCAGTGTGGAGACTTTGGTTTCCATGAACAATTAGATTTTATTAAAGTGAAAATTTATATTGTACTCTTGAAATAAGTGTGTATATTTGCATTCCCAAACGGGAGGAGTGGTAGTTCAGCTGGTTAGAATACATGCCTGTCACGCATGGGGTCGCGGGTTCGAGTCCCGTCCATTCCGCTAAAAGCAATGTCAAAAACGACTAAAAGCCTGTAAATTAAAAGTTTACAGGCTTTTTTATTGGCCCGATTTGCCATTATATCTAACAATTCTTTAAGAAAAAGTTAGCATATGGTGAGCGACTTTCGGGGCCAGCAGAAATGCTCACCAAAACACTTGTAACTTATTGTTTTACAAGTCGTTCACCTATTAAACATCTTGACTGTAAGTGGCATAATTAACACTTTTGTTTCACTTTTAAAGGATGATGTGTAATGAGAACTCAACTGAATTTGCTTTTCTACTTAAACAAAAGATCAAATTAGCAAAGCGGCCCGGTAGCGATCTACCTCCGCTTTAACGTTAACAGGTAAAGACTCGAAACATCACCGGTAGGTGTGCAAGCCCTTAGGCTGGGATTTTTAAGTTGGGAATAGCTATGATACAAAGAAGATGTACTTGCGTGCTTTAAACAGGTATATAGACAGCTGCATATCTGAAAGATTGCGGATGTGCACAGTCCCTGAGCCGCTTTTAATCTATATTGCCAAGCATGCGTTTGCTACCAACGTCATTTTTACCAACGGCATTCCTATTGAAAATGTCGCTAAAATGATGAGCATTCCAGCATCAAGGCTACGCAGATCTATGCAATGGTTATGGCGCACAAAGTCAGCGGAGATAGCAGGTACATAGATAAGTAATATGCGGTATAAGCTTCCATCAATTAACACAGGCTAGGGGCAACCCGGTGCCAGCTATATATCATTAAACAACAGGCTATAATTTAAATGAACTGTATTTGTATGAAGAGGTTAACTTAACTATACGCGTACCCGGCCCAGATAACCTGCATTCTAAATCTATCTTCGAGCTATCAGACGAGGAACTACGCGAGCGGTTCAGGTCATTTGCCGAATATGTTACGGGGATATCTGGTCGAAGAGCGGGTATATCACTTACTAGGATCAGCTATCTGGCCGGATATACTCATAAATTCATGAATACCTCAATCATAAGGGCCCTGATGCAGATTGCAGCCCAGCAGTGCTATTTACCTGATTAGCTTTGTAATCATGGTCGCTGTTGATTTGCTTGATGGTACAAAAAAGCCCGTCAAACTTGACGGGCTTTTTTTATTTATTTAAAGTTAAACGTCATCACAGTTGTTGGGTCCTCTACACTGGCCATCTTAGCATAAAGCTGACCGTTTTCAGTATAGTAGTCAAACCTAATCGTATTGTTTAACAAGAAGGTATCCATTGGAACCATAATTTTAGAGACATAACCTCCTGATGGACCGGAGTACTTGGTAAATTTATAGTTGCCGTTTCCATCTACCGTATAGGTATAAACAATTGTAGTTTCCCAACCGCTTGAACCTCCATTTTGACTGGAAAAACCAACGAAAGATAATCTTTTGTTAACCAGATCCCAGTTCAAATTGATTTTGCCGGAATTGAAAGCATAGCCCAGTATACTTGGATTATTTAAATTGTTGTGGAAATAGTTTAAAATATCAGCTCCTTTCTGACTAGTACCCGGAAAGATAGTTTTGAAAGGTGATACCATACCGGAGTATTTAGCACCCCACATTAGGTTGATAGGTACTAAAGGCTGTACTGAGTTTTTAACGACATACTCTTTTCCTGCATTATCATAAACCACTAAGGTATTGGCATCTTTCCAGTCGATCCTCACAAATCTTGTACCTTGATATAAAACACCACCATCGGTAAGGGTTATACCGTTTAAGGAATAAGCAAATTTGGCCGTTCCAGATGCAACCTCACCACCGTTAGTCACTCCCGTAAAATCCAATGTTCTGCCACCATTAATGGCATTGCTTATGTTTACATTTACGCCAACTTTTAAAGTTGTATTGCTGGATGCTAATTCAAAATAAGGAAAATTGTTGGCAGTTATATAAGCATTTAATTTATCGATAGCTGTTTTGTAACCACCGTTCGAATAGGCATCTTTTTGAGCGGCGGTAGCTTTAACCATCCGGAGATATTGGCGGTATTTTTTGCCGATAAATACAATACTGTCAGGCGTGCTATGATCAAATAAAAATTCCGAATCGCTGCTATATCCTTTACCTTGCACTCCGCCTAATGTACTTGGATCTGGATCAGACAACATGGAGATATAATTGTAGGTATCAAATATCAACTCCGCACCAATATTAGCTTTCACCCGGTAAGTTGAAGTTTTGACCTTGGCCGAACTTTCGCTGGTAATGTCAGAGTACATTACTACGTTTTCATTTGGGCGATCAAAGCTCATGTAAAAACCAAAGCCGCCACCCGCCGAGGTAGATAAGTTTGCTATCCATCCGTTGGAAGATGATGCAAGCAGGGTGTTTACTTCATTGATATCCTGCTGCATACGCACTTCCGGCTTATCGCCAAAAACCAGTTCTTTTTCTGATTTTTTACAGCCAACTATTGCCAATATGGCCATAAAAAGAAATAAAAGTTTTTTCATTGTTTTATAATGTTTGGCCTAATTGTCCATAAAAATAGTTAGCTGGTGTACCGCTTTGGTAAAAGCCGGCGTAGCTGTTGAACTTATCAGGGCTAATGTTTGCCGGCAGCCAGTCTGCAATAAATGTTTTACCTGTTAAGTAAGCTTGTATGCTGGGCGTAAATGCATCTTTAAAAATATCGCCATAACCAAAGTTAGTTCCTGTGTCGTTTGCTACTTTAGTGAATGTTACTTCACCGGTTGTACTATTTACAGCATAGCTAAAAGAGAAATCGCCAAAAAACTGCGTAGTTCCCTGAGTGAAAGCCACTCTTACCGTTAATTTAGTAGTGCTTGCAAAACGCAGTTGGACGTAATCAAGATGCCATCCATAAGTGCTCGCTAATGATCCTTTAAGCTGGTTGTAAGCAGCCGCAAAGTCTGGTGAAATTTTGTAATCCGTATAGGTTTTGTCTTCCAGGTTCATGGTCATAGTTTTAAACGGTGCGTTTTTTGCAAGCCAATAACGGAAGCTGGCGTTTTGCCATTGGTATGTATTTCTGATAACGTTTTGTACCTCTTTTTGAAGTGTTCTGAAATCAATGCGAAGATTCACGTTAAAATACTGTACTACGCTGGCTTCTTTGGCTTTCAGGGCTGCCTTGCCTGTTGCAGTAGATGCGTTAGCCCAAGCATCAAACCAAGCCTGGCCGTTTACCAACAATACCTTAACCATTTCAGCAAAGTCTTCACCCGGAGCTGAGGAAGCATACGGCGTTACGTAACCATTATCTCTGGCAGTTTCATCATCCAAATCTGTCCAGGTAGCGTTGTAGCTTGATTTGGTTATGTTCTTGAAATCCTCAGGCATAGGCACAATTTGGTTCAGAATATGCGTAAACTCGTGATGTATAACCGAAATTTTATCTACGTGCGAATTAGGGTTATTTACATCAAAGTTATTTACATCATACAACGTAACCCGTATACCGCCAGATGCGGTACCCACAACATAGCTGCCATTACCTTCGTATGAGCCCGAGCCGAACAATACAAATTGTTTAGGCACCATTTTTTTAATAAAGGTTTCGCCGGCAATTTTACGGTAAGGCAATATAAAGCCGGCAAGTACAGATTGCATTTGGGGCTGTACATTCTCAATTTTTACGGAGGCTACATCCCTGTCATCACCGTGGTAAAAGCGATTGTATCGATAAATAGTCTCGATGTTATATTCATCTAAAAAGGTGGTTCTCAGCCACGCATCGAGGGGCGTATTGGCTACCGGATCATCAATTGCATAATCCTTGAGATTTGCATTTACTTTTTCTTCCTTCCGGCAAGAAATCATGGTAATTGCTGCAATAAGCGCAATCAATATTTTGTGTTTATTTTTTCTCATGATGGTTGAAATCTTATTTTAAGATTACCTTGGATTTAATTCTATGCCTGAAAGTTTTGTTTCCTGCGGAATCTGGAATAACCTGCGGTTATCGTCTGGTGTTAATTCGATGAAAGATTCTGCACCTTTTTCATTATACACGTTATGACGAACAGTGATGCGATGACGCAGGATATCCATCCATCTCATACCCTCTTGTAAAAACTGTGCTTTTTTGGTATCCAGTATAAACTGAATCAACACCTGTTTATCATCATTGATCTGATAATAATCTTTGATTTTCTGAAGGGTTGGTGCATCATTCTGCGGGTTGTAATTAGGCAACAGATTGCTGTACATAGTAGCCATGTCGCGCATTGCATTATCATATTGGCCCAACTCGGTATAGGCTTCCGCTCTATTTAGCAATGCCTCGTCTGTACTGAACAGTATAGACATGATATAAGGAAAGCCTGTTGATGCATTAGGGCTGGTTCTGAAAAAGTACTCGTTGTATTTATAAGTAGTATAATTTGGCACGCCATAAAACAAGATTTTGTTTGCCATATCTTTGCTTTTTGTATAGTTATAGTCTTTACTAAACATGGTTACCAACTTTTGGCCATAACCATAACGTGGCGTGTTTGCCTCCCTTTGGTAACTAGAATACTGATTAGCCAATAGCAGGTTGCTTTTTTGGTCTGAGCGGGTAAATGCCGCCTTGAATTCTTCGGCCCCTAATGCATTTAATGTCGTATTTATAGGGCGTATGTTGCCGGTAAAATCACCACCCGAAACGGTGCCGGATGCAAAGTCTACAACTTTTTGCCATTCCCCTTTAAACAAATAAAAGCGGGCAGCAAAAGCATTGGCAGCGGCAGGCGTAAAGTGGTATTTAGGAACCTGGTATGCTGATGCGTTTATTAATTTCAGTCCATCCTGCAGATCTTTCTCTATCTTTTCATAAGTTGACGCCACGGTACCTCGCTCGTAATGCTTAATTACCTCGGTTTCGGGCTCTGTTACATAGGGTACACCGGGTGAGCTGTTTGCACCGCCAATCTGGTATGCTTTCGAAAAAAACGTTACCAGCATAAAATGTGCATATGCACGGCATATAAGCGCCTCACCTTTGTAAGGATTAACTTCAGCGCCAATACGATACTGTTCTATAGATGCCAAGGCTTGGTTTGCAGCTGCAATAGCTTCATAACAGCCATTCCAGTAACTGGCAGGAGTGCCGGTATTGGTGCCTATTACATCCTGCCAAAAATATGGCCGGGTTAGTACATCACTCAAACCACCAACACCGTTCCCTTTATCTTCTGCATTATCAGATGCCGATTCCGTAAAGTATAAATAATCGGCGGTTGGATATGCGGTAGCCACTAACTGGGCTACTTTTTCAACGCTATTAATTTCAGTTCTGTTATCAGGAGTTTCATCTAGATACTTGTTACATGAGGTAACAGATATCAGACTAACTAAAGCTGATAAATAATATTTTTTATTGATTTTCATGATTATAATAAAAATTAGAATCCAACCTTCAAAGACACGGTATATTGTTTAGGTATGGGTAGAGCAACGCCGCCGCTACCAAAAAACTCCGGATCTTGTCCATTTAAACGTTTGTCAGAATAAAGCAAGGCAATGTTATTACCAACAAAGGTTAGTGAAGCGGCCTGTAAACCTATTCTGTTAATCCATGCTTTCGGCAGTGCATATCCTAATGATACTTGTTTGAAGCGGATGAAATCGCCGTTAGCTACCCGTTGATCTGAAAAGTTGTACAGGTTGTATGGATATACTGAACCAATTACAGAACCGTTTGCATCCCTAACCACCTGTGATTGGGAAAATTGATCGAGCAATGCAGGTACTGTGGTGCGAGTCTCATCGCCCGGCTTTTGCCAGCGGTTCAGCAGATCTTTGGACATGGCATAATAGTCCGGATAAGTTGACGAGTAGACGTTACCCATACGGACCTTGTTGCCTGCAGCAAATGTAAATAATGCCGATAGTGTAAAGCTTTTATAAGTAAACTGGTTGTAAAAACCACCGGTAAACGTTGGGTCAACCGGACCTTCGTACTTTAAGTTACCTACCTTAGTATCTTGCAAATTTACGTAAGTACTGCGGTTGCCATCAGCGTCAATATAGTACGGGTAACCGTAGTTATGATCTAATCCATCAAACTTAACCGAAAATAAGCCTCTTTGCGGATAGCCTTGCAGCGCACCGCCATCGGCGCTAACGAGGTTGAAAATGTTTGGCGTATTCTGTAATTCAATAATCTTAGATCTGTTTAGTGCGAAGTTAAATGAAGGGCGCCACTTGAACGTTGAATTGGTAATGGCTGTTCCGCCCAAGGTAAACTCTATACCTTTACCACTCATTGTACCATAATTAGCCGTTTTGGTGTACTGGCCGCCTATACCTGATGTTCTGATATCACCAATAAGGTCATAGATATTACGCTTGTAAACATCAACGGTCATGTTGATCCGGTCATTAAGGAAAGATATGTCGGCACCCAAGTTGAGCTCTTTTAACTTCTCCCAGGTTAACTCAGAGTTCATCAAACTTGAAATGTAGGTAACCGTTTCTTTTTCATTATCATAGGGCCTTCTGGCAACCATGTTATAAAAGGTAGCAGCCGAGTTTTTGGCATTACCTAAATTAGCTACCAAGCCATAGGTGCCTCTAAATCTGGCTGAAGAAACAATGCTGTTTTTTGGCCAAAAGGATTCCTGATCTACATTCCATGCTCCTGAAACGTTCCATGTAGGTAGCCACCTGGCCGTTCTGCTTTGTCCCATTAGGTTTGATCCATCCAAACGGGATGTAGCGTTAATGCTGTATTTGTCTTTATAGGAATAAGCTACTCGGCCGGCGAATGCAGCAAAGCGATCACGGCCGGGCTGCATGCTAAAATATGGATAGCCCGACTCCTGTCCCCATTTAAAATATTGATAAGCCGGGTTAACGATACCACCATTAGTATACTGATATCCTACGCCATCAAAGTTTTCGGTTTGGCGGTTAACATAACGAACCTCCATTGTAGTAAATGCATTCAGGTGGTGGTCTGTATGAATTATCTTGTCAAATTCCAGATTCTGCCTGAAATAATAATTTGTCAGGTTATCCATATTTACAAGATAGAAACCACCTTCGGGCAATACACTTACCGGATATTTTGTTGGATCGTTAGGGTCTGTATACAAATATTTGGATGATCCCAAAACGGTCGGATCTGCAGATGCCCGATAAGCCAGGGTTTGATTAGATTTTTCTAAAATATAATGCTGACGCTCGGTTCTGGCAAAGCGGTATGCTCCATCAACAGAATAAGTTAAAAAAGGCAATACCTTGTATCTCAAACCACCTTGAACCTTAAAATCTATCTGGCCCAGTTTTAGATAGTTATTTTGAAGTTCATTGATGATATTAAACGGAGCATAATTTCTGTTGAAGTATTCCAGATTTCCATTCTGATCATATGGTGTTATTGCTCTGCTGGTGTTCAGCGCATACGAGTAGGGGTTGATGTCAAAATCCCTGGAATAAGTTCCATATACCGGATCTGAATTCCTGTTTAAAGTACCAGGAGCTCTTTGATCACGAACTGAACCTTGTGTTATTAACTCACCGCTGATCTTATTGCTAAGTTTGAAGTTGGCTCTGAAGTTGCCTGTAAAACGGTTAACACTGTTGCCCAAAGTCTGGCCGTTATCATGTAGAAAGGATGTCGAAGCATAGGTTTGAAATTTTTCCGTTCCTGAATTTATACTTAAAGAATGTTCCTGTAGCAATGAATTTTTGAACAGTACATTAAACCAATCGGTATTAGCGTTGGCATAGCGCTGTAAAAAATTAAGGCGGCTTGTGGCATCGTTTCGCACACCATAGGTGCCTTTAGTTTCGTTATAAGTATTAATCTGGTTGTACAGTTTACTGAAAACGCCTCCTTCTGAACCACGCAGCGAGCCGGGAAGCTGGAAATAACCTTTGTTTTCCAACTCCAGCAAAACCGACATTTGATCGGCCGAGTTTAAAATGTCAAACTGGGAATACGATGGCTTCAAGTAAGTGGTAAAGTTACCGGTATAGCTGATGCGTGCAGCACCTTCGGTTTGTTTACCTTTCTTGGTATTAACAATAATTACACCATTCATGGCCCTGGCACCGTACTGAGCAGTAGCGGCAGCATCCTTTAATATGGTGAAGCTTTCAATATCATCAGGGTTTAAACCGGCTACAGATGAACCGATCAACGTATTGGCATCACCGGTTGATAACGCTTCGTTCGAGATATTTACAACGTCTTCTAAAATAATACCATCAACCACCCACAGCGGTTTGTTATCACCAGAAATAGAGGTTGCACCCCGGATACGAATTTTAGGTGCAGCACCAAATGTACCGGACACGTTTTGTACAGATACACCGGCTACCTGGCCTTCCAGCATACGACTGACATCTGGCACACCATTACGTTGCACATCTGAAGCCTTGAGCTGTGCAGCTGAACCGGTAAACAACTTTCTGTCTAACTGCTGATAACCGGTCGATACGACGTTTACTTCTTTCAGCTGACTGGCGTCATCCTCTAACGATACATCAATGCGGGTTTTACCTTTAATAGGTACTTCTACAGTTTTAAATCCCATAAATTTGAATACCAGTATTGCATTTTCATCTTTAACGATGATCTGATATTCACCAAGATTACCTGTTGCAACAGCTGTTTGAGTACCCTTTACCAGTACGGTAACTCCCGGCAGTGTATTTCCGGTCGACTTTTCCTTTACCGTTCCCTTAATAATGATGTCTTTATTCGGCACCTGTCTGGGTGCAAAATTGTGACTAAGAGCATGTGCTGGTGTATTAGCTGTGTACCTTACATTGCGTTGTACCTCGGCTTTACCATAAGTATTCCAAAATACAGCACCGATTAGTACAGCAACCTGCCCTACATTTACTCTGATTTTCCTTTTGTAGAAATTTTCCATCATACGTGTTTTGTTCTATGTTTTTAAATATGAATACGCGAGTGCAGGCATAGTTATGCCATTAACGGGAGTTAGCTAGGAAAAAAGTTAATTGCAGCCTATAGGGACTAAGATGTTATTGGGAACATTATAGCCTGAAAATCTAAAAGTGTTTAATTTGTTAAAGAGTATTAAATTTTAGATTGCAATTGTTACTTGAAGTTGATTTAAGCAATTGTTTTGAGTATAATTTTAGTCATAAGGTGATAATTTATTAGTTAGGTTATTATATTTTCGGACTTTCTAAAATTCAACGTCGTAATTTTGTAATAAAAAACTATAATTTACAATTTTTTAAGAAAAATATTACACTAAAGTTAATGAAGCGGGTGATTAATTAACAAGTTTTAGCTATTTGACTGTTGGTGGTGCTGTTTTTTGAGTGAAAAATGTGCCGCTAAGTTAAATACAGGTAGTATCCTGGTTGATTTTTAAGTAATTGCTATTTGCGTATTTTAAACCTAGGTCGGACCGTCCAAATGACATGTTTGCTTCATTTCATAGTTCTCTCAAGGAGTTGAAAGCAAAGCAACAATAGGGCTTGTACCAGCTCTATACCCATGTAATGAATTACAAAGTCAGCTTAATGTACAGCACTTCGTTAACGGTTATTGTATATATTAGTTATCCGCATATAAATCCTGCGTGCGCTTGGCATAGATAAATCAAGCATCAAAATCGCTGTCGGGAGAGGCTAAGCCCTGGGCTGGATGCCTGATTCGCAGGCTTAAAGTACTTTTATACAACAGAAGCTGCTTTAACTTGAGCAGCTTCTGTTCTATAGTTCACTAAATTATAAAGGGCAATAAGCAACAGGTGCATTTAACTGAACTACTGATGAAATTATTTCACCGGCTGGACTCGAACCAACGACCTTCCGCCGGGGGCGGATGTTCTAACCGAAGGAGCACCCATTTACGGCACCTTCATTTGAAAGAAGAGCAACAGTCGGTAAGTGGACTGATATTGGCTTGACAGGCGAAGTAACGCTTACCTACGGCATCTTCTAATTTGGTTAAGGGCAACAATCAATATACGTATGGCTAAATAAGCTTTCTGCTCTACCAAACTGAGCTACACTGCACATATGCAATGGCCGGACTCGAACCGGCGACACGAAGTAGCGTATATCTGCGGCACCTTAATGCTTTACCTTGATTTTAAAGAAAGGGTATAAGCAATGAGCTACTTTACCTGCCCGTAAACACAAGGCCCCAGCTACAGGTTCAACGAAGTAATGCTCATTTACGCCACCTTCTTTGTGCGGCAAGGCAGGTTAAAATTTTTAAAAAGAAGGGCAAAAGGCAATAAGTGACTGTTTCCTGCTCTACCAACTGAGCTACTCAAGCGTATAAATCATTAATGGCGCTCAAGGCCGGATTCGAACCGGCGACCTGGGAGTTAGAAGCTCGAAGTAACACTTTATTTACGGCACCTTCTTGTAATAAGGAGCAACAGGCGATTCAGGCCGGGGGAACCGCTTTTGGGACTCGAACCCACAGCACGGCTTGCGCCACACTGCCCTTCCCCCTTCCAATGGTAGCGAAGTAACCCGTTTCTACGGCATCCTTATGTTTTTAATTTCTTTTAAAGTATGGGCCAAATGCTAGTGGCCCATACTGTTTTATAATTCTATCTTTTGTATTTCTGTTAAAGCCGAGCCGCCTCTATCTAAAGCATCCAGCGCTTCAAATATCTTGTCGCTCCAGCCAGCTACTAGGTATACGTCATTTGCCATAGTTTGCAATGGCGCTTGTCCGTAACCTTGCAAGTCAAACAGGTATAGTTTGGCCGCAGGCGCTACTTTTTGCTTGTACTGCACCCATAGCGTTTGGATGTGTTCATTACTGCCTGTATTGTTCCACAACTGGCAGTCGGTAAACAGCATTACTTTATCCATTTGTACACGATTATTAAGCAGGTCTTTAATTACCAGATGTCCGTTTGTGGCGTAACCTACTTCGCCTTCGCGCTTGTAAAACTCCTGTACATTACCCAGTATATTTTTACGCGGCACAGTAATGGTTTTCCATTTGTCGCCAAACATACCTACCTGCACATTTTTACAGCGCGACTGCAACAGCATGGCCAGCATCAAGCCAACATCATACAACAACACTTTTGACTTAGCCGAAACCGGTTGCTGCATGGAACCCGACACATCGCACGCCAGTAAAATCCGCATGTTATGGTCAAAGCCTTTAATATTGGCGGCACTGGCTTGTACAGCCTTTTCAATAGCTTCCAATACTTCACCGGTATAACCCATATTACCGTTTGCCAGTAACCGGGTCACTTTTTCGGCAAAGCTACGGCCTTGTGGCTTCGCTTCTATATTCAGCAGCTCACGGTAAGCCGACAGGTAGCGGAACGGAAACTGTTTGGCTTTAGCTACCTGCTGGGGCGATGACAATACTGAACACACTTTTTGGATATGCTGATAGGATACGCCTGCTTCCAAAATGTTGCGCAGGTTACGCAGCATAGCCATATAGCCCAGTTTACCGCTGTCAATCAGTTCTTGCCACTTGGCTTTAAAAGCTTCGGCTTTGGCTTCGCCGCTATCAAAATTCAACTGACCTAAGGCCGATAGTTCGGTTTCCCAGGTATAAGGGGGTTGCAGCGAGCCTTCGGATATTTTGTTAAACAGCAGTTGCTGCAATTCATCTTTTGCTTTCGGGTGAACCAGAAACAACGCATCGCGCAGCTTGATTTCGGTTGGCCGGTTGTATTTGGCAAACTGATACTCGTCGAACTTATTAAAGGCGGCGGATAAACCTTTTTGCAGCTGCTTGCTCAGGCGGTTCAGCTTTTTAGGGCCGGTGCGCTGGTTAAGCTGCTGGTAGCAGGCCAGTAGTTCGGTAATCTCGTCGGCACGGTTAATCACTTTATCGGTTACACGGGCAATCAGATCATCGCCCGAATGAATTTTGGCCAACTCGGTTACCAGCACCAGCGGTACCGAACGCATATACATTTTGGTACGGGCATACACCGCCAGCTTACCCACAAATACCGGGTTGCATTTGGCTACCAGGCTGCGCAGGCGGTTTAACCGGTTCTCGTCCTTTTCGTAAAAAGAATCATTGAGCGACCAGGTTACTACCGTGGTATACAGCTCCATCTCGGGCGATAGGGCATAGGCCCTGGCACTCTCATGGTTTGCCAGTATGTTTTTTGCTTTGCTTAACAGGTTGAATTTCATCGCAAGCCTCCTTTCTGTGATTTGTTGATACAAAGATTGGAGGCCAGTGCGCAGTGTATTTGCGTAGTGAAAATTATTTGAAAATATTTTTAAGATATTTATCAGGTATGATTATGATTAGTTTCATGAGATTTCTTAAGAGCCTATTTAAAGGCAAGCTGCAAAAAGACAATAAAGTATTTCCGCCAATACCACAATGGCAGCCTAATACACCAGTTAATCATGAACAAATTATGGAGGCTGCCAAATATTACACAGGCGGCAAGGTACAGCTGGCCGTATTTCAATATGGCACAGTAGTGATGTTTCCTGAAGCGGTTACTGATATTACGGAAGAAGCAAAGCTTACGTTGCATAAAATATATAATGCGCACCCCGATTTTAAGCCACTTAACATGGATGATGGTAATTATTTGATTGAGTACAGTTACCCCGCATTTACTGTTGTATTTAAGAACGAACCGGAGAACTATTGGGATTACATTGAAGATAATCATCAACAGGGTGTATGTCCAGATGAAGTTTTGATTAATAGTAATGGTGAGCATAATGTATTTGACAGAATAGGGAAGATTAGTCTGTTTGGCCGGGCTAGAATGTTTATGGATGCGCAGGCTCCCCAGGTTGTAAAAACGTTTACGCCACTACTGGCAAATGAATAAAAAATATTTTTAAAGATAATTCTTGATTATAAAAAGTAATGTGTATACTTGCAGCATGAAAACAACAACAATACAGATACAATTGCCGCAACTGATTTATCAGAGGTGAATGGGTATGTATTGAAATAACATAGCAGAATATTCAGAATCCTCTTAGATAAATCTAAGGGGATTTTTTGTTTTCGGGGCATTTTCAGGGTAGTATATCAATTGGTCAGATTACCACATTTGGGATGTGGAGGCTCCCGGTTCGAGTCCGGGTTACCCTACTGATTTACAGCATGGAACGTTAGCTCAATTGGTGAGAGCGGCACCCTTATACGGTGATGGTTAAAGGTTCAAGTCCTTTACGTTCTACAAAATAATTTCCTGTGGTGCAACGGTAGCACGTCTGATTTTGGTTCAGAAGATCGTGGTTCGAATCCATGCAGGAAAACTTCTTAAAAGTTTGGGCTTACTGCGTTGCACAGGGGAAAGGGGGAGGAGTGTATAGAGTACAGAAGTTCTGTATTTTGGCCGGAGTGATTAATTGCTTATGTAGGTTAGTTTGCAGAAAGCATATATTTCAAATTTTAGAATATCAGATATGTTATGCGTTTGGTACTTGAAACTACATATGATAACGACGATTTTTTTATTGATGGTTGAGGTCGTTTCCATACCATTTTTCAGAAAAGTCTTTGAATTGATTCATCTCACCTGTAAGTACCCCCAGAACGCCGCCATTTAGTTGCGCGTAAGCACTGCTGCCATCAAGGTTAAAAACATGCTCCGGAAATGTTCTAACAGTATACAGTGGATTTTCCGTGTCATAAGTTTCGCCTAACTTTTTAAAATAGGTGCCGTCTACCTTAAATTTGCTGGCGTTTTTAAATGCAAATATCACATCCTTAAAATTTTTGTCTTTAAGTTCTTGGCTGGCTTGTAACACGGTGCGAAAAACATCGAGCTGAGAATGGCTGCCTTCTACATCTGTTAAATTTAGTACCAGCGTCGAGGGAATGATATAGTATCTGTAATGCCCACTTAACTCAATGCCCATGTCCCTGGGATCAGTTTGTAATTTCTTTTTAATAGGACGAGCTATTAAAAGATAATTACAAAGCAAAGCTATGCAGCCAAATACTATAGCTATAACAAGTGCATAAAATACTTTTTTCATGATAAGGATAAGTTATGTGTTGCTAAGGTAGAAATATTTTGGTTAAGCGATTAAACTTAGGATTCATTTCAAAATAAGATACTTACTTATTTTGAAATGAGTTGGCCAAAAGAACTAAAACCTAATAATTTATAATAGAAGTGTTCAGGCTGCAATCAAGAGTACTGAAGCGCAATTGATATAAAGCATTATATCATTACTTCTAATCCTCCGGCCTTTCCTTCGGATCCGCCATCCGTACAATCCTCGGCTGAAACTTAGCCAGTACATCCACCAAATCATGCTGTGCCGCCATAACGGTATGGATGTTTTTGTACACCATAGGCGCCTCGTCCAGGTCGGAGCCCAGCAGGGTAATTTTTTTATCCAGCAGTTCGGCCACTACCAGGTCGCGCTTAATGGTTTTAAAGGCGGCGCTTCGGCTCATTAAACGCCCGGCACCGTGCGAGGCGGAGTTGATGGATTCGGCATTGCCTTTACCCCGCACCACAAAACCCGGCGTACTCATACTCCCCGGAATAATACCCAGCACACCTTCGCCAGCCGGGGTGGCGCCTTTACGGTGTACCATTACCTCGGTACCGTCGGCCAGCTGTTCTTTCCAGGCAAAGTTGTGGTGGTTTTCTATACGCAGCAGCGGCTCCAGCTTCATGGCTTTGGCTATCTTGTTGTGTATTTCGTGGTGGTTGGCGCTGGCATAATCGCCGGCCAGGTTCATGGCTATCCAGTACTCTTGACCTTCCTCGGCATTCATGTCCAACCAGGCCAAGTGTTTGGCTTCTTGCGGCAGCTTGGTTTTTTTCATGGCCATTTCCGAGTAGTAGGCCGCAATGCCACCACCAAACCCACGCGAACCCGAGTGCGATAGTAGCGCCAGGTAATTACCTGCCGGTACGCCAGCCAAAGCACCTTCGCTAACGGTTAGCTCACCCCATTCCACAAAATGGTTACCGGTACCTGATGTACCCAATTGCTTGTAAGCTTTATCTTTTAAGGCACGTATCTGTTTGGTAGCGCTCCACTCGGGCCGGTCAAATAAGGTGGTATCATGGTGACTTTTAGTTTCGCTACCTATACCAAAATGCGTGTTGTTTATGAGCAAGCTTTTCAGGTCATCCTGTTTACTGTCAATAGTATCGGCAGGCAGGTCAAAAATACTCAGGCACATACGGCAGGCAATATCCACACCCACAGCGTAAGGGATAATGGTATCTGCACGGGTAGCCAGTACGCCGCCTATAGGCAGGCCATAACCATGATGCGAGTCGGGCATCAGGGCACCGGCAACAGCTATGGGCAATTGTATGGCGGTTCTCATTTGTGCCAGCGCTCCGGTTTCAATGTTTTCAATACCATAAACCGGAAAGTTGGCTATTTCTTTTTTAAGCTCGTGTACCGAGCGTTGCTGTTTTACAAACTTGCCTTCTTTACGCAGTTCAATCACCTTTTCGGCCAGATTTTTAAACTTACCGCCTTTTTTAAGGGCATAAGGCATCGGGTCGTCAATAAGGGCTTCCAGGTTGGCCAGTATTTGCGGCTTATCCATTACGTTGTGTTTCAATAGCCCGTTGGCCACCCGGCTGAAAGTAATCAGTAACTCCAGGTCGGTTACCCCTAAGTTGCTGATTTCGGCATTGCTTATTTTTTCTTTTTCCATGACTTTCTTTTTTGATTGGCGATACAAAGAAGGAATGCTGCTGCGCAGCCTTTTTGCGCAGTGATAAATATTATTCATATTTATCAAGAAATAGAAACTAAACATCACAATCATCACATGAAATTATTGCCCAAAGACCGATTATGTATAATTACCTCGCTTAGTCCCGCTGAAGTGCAGAAACAAATGCAATTAAATGTAAGCCCTAAGCCAGAATGGAGCTTTGAATCTTTGTTCGCAGATACAGGAAATAAATATTTTACGGGTACAGTAGAAAATGCCCGATTTGAAATTATACGTATTATTCAAGGTCGCAACTCGTTTTTACCTGTAATCAAGGGGCATACCGAACCTTGGTTGAATGGAAGCAGAATATATATAAATATGAGGTTGCAACTTTTTGTTGCTGTATTTATGTGCTTTTGGTTAGGTGGTGTAGGTCTTGGCGGCGTGGGTTTATTGATAAGCGGTTTGATGAGTGGTCAGTTTTCTCCGGCTATGCTAATACCTTTTGGGATGTTTGCATTGGGTTATGCAATGATGATCGGTTTCTACAGCTTTGAACGTAACAAAGCAAAAGAATTACTACTTCAGATTGTGGATGGACAAATTGATGATACCGCTTTTTATTATGATAGAAAAACTTTGACCAAATAAGTTAGTAATCGATTATCCCAAATTCAATAATATTATATGCCTGTTAACCGCAATGCCCTAATTCGTTATCGCACTATTGATAACTGCCTGCGCAACCGCTACAAAAAATGGACGCTCGAAGATTTGATTGATGCCTGTTCGGATGCCTTGTATGAGTTTCAGGGCATTGATAAAGGCGTAAGCCGGCGCACCGTTCAGGCAGATATTGAGATGATGCGCAGTAACAAGCTCGGTTATGAAGCGCCTATTATTGTGGTGGATAAGCGCTATTATACCTATAGCGATAAAAACTACAGCATCACCAACATACCGCTCAACCATCAGGATATGCAGGTGCTTACCGAGGTATCAGACCTGCTCAAGCAGTTTAAAGGCTTTAACCACTTTGCCGATCTAAACGAAATGGTGAGCAAGCTGGAAGACAAGATTTATACCCAAAAAACGCAAGGCCCACCATTAATTGATTTTGAAAAAAATGATAACCTGAAAGGGCTGGAATGGATCGAAACCATCCGTAAAGCCATCGTAACAAAAAATACGATGTGTGTTACCTACCAGTCGTTTAAAGCACGAGAGGCCAGTACGTTTTGCTTTAGCCCGTATTTGTTGAAAGAGTACCGTAACCGCTGGTTTGTGCTGGGGGTATCGCATGCGCGTTATTTACCTTTGCTTACGCTAGCGCTTGATCGTATCCAGACGCTGGAAGAACATGCAGATGCCTATCGAGAGAATACCGCCATTGATCTTGCTACCTACTACAATAACTGCATTGGGGTAACCAAATCGCCTAATCAAAAAGACAGCCAGGTGGTATTCTGGATTGATAAAGAGAATGCACCCTATGTAATTACCAAGCCGCTGCACCATACCCAGCAAATACTGAAGGAAGAACCAGAGGGTAAAATATTAAGCATGCGGGTAATACTCAATTTTGAGTTGGAAAGGGAGTTGTTAGGCTTCGGCGCTAAAATAAAAGTGCTGGGACCACCCATACTTCGCAAACGGATTAAGGAGCAGTTGCAAAAAGCATTGGATAATTATGATACGATGCCAGAACCTGAGATCGACTTGCAGGAAGGAGAATAACTATAAGATAAAGGCAGAATACACCCTTGAAATTCTTTTTATAAGAAAGTTTATGGAATTGTGCAGGCAGATGCATCATTAAGGAAATTTAAAGTCCAAACCTTTTGTCATGAGATATTTGAGTAGTAGTTCGTTCCAATATATTCTTGTTATCTTCCTTTCACTTAATTGGATGGCCGTCTTTAGTCAGGGCAATCCTAAATCTTCTAACAACTCTGATTTCCAACTTTTAGAGAAGAATATTGAAGAAAGAAGCCAATTACAACAAATTCAACAGCAACTGGAAGCTATAAAAAGGCAGGCTACTCAATCTCATGACCATATGAGTTTTGCCCGAAGCCTTTATGATTTGATGCGGATACGCGATCTACGTACAGAGGATACCCTATACTTCCGTAACAGCGCATTTATAGATACGCTGTTAAAAAAGAAAGATACCTCACCTGAACTTAAATCTATTTTGCACCTGATGCGGGCGAAGCGGATCAGCCGGTTTGATAACCGATCACGCAGATTTAATGAGGCGGCTTATCGTATAAAATCGCTAAAGCCCGATTATGCAGCCATGGATCATAAGCAACGGGATAGTATAGTAATTGCAGACTTGCATACAGCGCTTAAATATCCTAATATTAAACTGGAGGGTAATCAACTTCTATGGTTATCCTCTAACCCCGATGTTTTCCTGTTTCATCCTTCGTTTCAAGACATTGTCTTATCTGAACGAATAAATTTATTGGAGCTAAAAAGATACTACAATGAGGCGGAAAGCAAAAGCTGTCAAGGCTGGCTATCACTATCGTCGAACGCTTTTTTAAATAAGTTAGACAGCCTTGCGCTTCACCCTAAAAACGAAGTCAATGTGCTGTATGCCTATCGCAGCTGGCTTATGTTTCATCAATCCGAGCCTGAGATATTTTCTTTTATCGAATCCCTTACCCGTAAATACATTTATCTGTCTGCCGCTCCCGATTCAGTAACCAGGCAAACCTATATCAGATATTTGCAACAAAGCATTGCATCGTCCTATCCGGCAGTTAAAGCCCATGCTGTATATCAGCTTTGCCTTATCTTTAATGAAGAGGGTAATAAATATGCCAGCTTTGGTGACCGCTATAACTATTACCCGTCATCTACAAAGTTTGACCAGCAATATCAGTTTTATCCGGCAAAGGCCTTACAGTTGTATAAACAGCGTCAGGATCTTATGTACCAATATCCATTGTTCAATAAAGTGCTTAGTTCAATGGCTCAGCAAATAAAAGCAGCAGGCGTTCGTATTGAAATGGAAAACCAGCACTTACCAGGAGAGGCTATCCCTATCAGAGCTGTTTACAAAAATACGGACTCGCTATTTTACCGGATTATTCGCATAACGGCTGATGAGTATCCTGGTAACGAGCGTGTTCATGCAACAGCGCAGCTACTAAGCAGGCAAGTTGTGGCTCAGGGTAGTTTTGCCTTACCATTACCTCCTGATCATAACAGACATGCGGTATACCTAAAGCTCCCTCCTTTGTCCGGTGGCCATTACCGGCTTTTATTCAATAACATGCCTATTAAAGTGGATGGGTATGATCCTCATAACCTTGCGTTCGAAGTTACATCTATTGCAGCCGTTAACACGGGTGAAGAAATATTTATCCTGAACAGGAAAACAGGCTTTCCGCTAAGTGGAGCACGCATTAGGGCTTTTAATAAAAAGGCAGTTTTAAATAAGGGCATGCAAAATGTTGTTTATAAAACCGGATATATAAATGTTGGTGATGGTAGTGCAGATAGCCTGAGCATAACTTACCAGGGCGATACTACGGGATACAGTTTTTCTGTGCGGCATAATGATTTAAGTGATGAAATATATAACAAAGATGATTTTGACGATCTGGGCGAGTTTTATGACGACAAGCTCAAAATGGAAATCTTTACCGATCGTAGCATTTACCGGCCCGGGCAAACTGTACATTACAAAATTATTTTCTTGACCAATGATCCGAATACCGGTAACCGAATTCTGTTTAACAGCGAGAACGTAGGAAGCACGGTTTTAAAGAACTGGCTAAAGGAACAACTGACGCATGCCAATAACACAATCATACTTTACGATCCGTTTAATAAAAAGATTGATTCGGCAGTTTTAAAGATAAATGAGTTCGGCAGCTTTGCAGGTTCTTTTATCATACCTAAAACCGCTGCTACCGGAAACTGGCGTATAGATGGAAGCCCTGATACTGATTATCAGAACGAAGGTGGATTTCGTGTAGAAGAATATAAAAGGCCCACCATTGAACTTAACATGGAAAAGCAAAAGAAAATGCTGCTCCCTGGTGAGCCTTTTACCATTAAATTAAAGCTTCGCTCATTTAGCGGGGCTAATCTCAGCAATATTCCTATCACTTATAGCCTTAATAGAAGCGGAAGCATCCCATCTGCAAAAACCGGGTTGGGCAATTACGGCAGCAATTACAGCAATACACAGTTAATGCGCCAAACTGGCTATACGGATGAAAAAGGAGAATTGTCCATTTCTGTAAACGATACTGTTTTAGCTAAAACCACACTAACAGATACTGAAGTATGGAACTATAATTATGGCATTAATGCCACAGCTGTTGATGCCACAGGCGAAAGCACTGAAATTAATGAGTCGGTAAATATCTCCTCCCGGCCTGTAAAAATTAACATTCCATTAAATAAGACTTATGACCGGCAGGCAATCCCTATTTTAAATGTTAAAACTCTGGCTGATTTTGAAGGTGAAGTAGGACGCAAAGTGAATATAAAATTATATAAAGCCAATAATTCTGCCCCCAATAAACATCCAACCAGGGGAGTTGATCAGTGGTATTATAACGAAGCTGAGTGGAACACCTGGTTTCCGGATAAAGCTACCTCGCCAATAGTAAAAGAGGAAAAAGTGCTCATTTTAGATACCATAATCAACACAGCTGTTTACGAAAAGCTTTTGCTACGTAACCAGAATATAACAACCGGCTTCTACCAGTTGGTGGCAACAACGCAGAACAATAATCACAGAACTATAGGGCAATCCAGCTACGATTTTAATGTATTTGATAGTAAGACTGGCGATACACCTGTTGACGATATTGATTACTTACCCTTTAACACAGCAAAGCAGGGTGATGTACTGACATGGTATAGCTCGGGAGGAAAGCAGAATTATACTATTTACCAGATACTTTATGTGGATGGTAAGCGCAAAAAGGCGATCAAAAATATTTATCAGACCGTAACTGAAACGCCCGGCATTAGGCTATGGAAGTATCGTATACCTAAAGATGCAACCGGCCAACTGGTTCTTAACCGCATTACCGTAAGCAATAACGATATCTACAAGCACAAAAAGAGAGTTTATATCAACAGCGTCAACAGTTTAGCTCCCGATATCATTGTAGAAAAATATCGTAAAGTAATGGTCCCCGGTGCGCAAGAAACTTTTAAGATATCCATAAAAACCAAGAATGATAATGTGGCTGCCGAATTAATGTCCACTTTATATGATGCATCCTTAGACAAACTGGAGGAGCATCGATGGAACTTGCCCAATACAACAAATGCAAACCATTATTTAAACACCCAGTGGAACGACGAACTTACTTTTACAAGAAAAGCAGGCAACTATACCGAAACAGGAGAACGGGTAAACCTACGTGAAATTGGAGTGGCTCCTACTGAAATATTTTACTCGGAGCTAAGAGGACAAGTGGCCGGCCTGAGTATAACAAGTGCCAGCGGGTTAAATGATGTAGTTGTATTAGGTTATGGAACTACTCAACGGCGAAGTTTAGCAACCGCAAGTGTAGTAACACTACGTGGAGCAAGTACAATTCAAGACTATAAACAACCTTTAATTATTCTGGATGGTGAAGTGTTTAATGGTGACTTAAATAGCCTTAACGCTGCAGCAATTTCACAGGCTATAGTTCTCAAAGGAGCGGATGCATCGGCCTTATATGGCTCGAGGGCTGCTCAGGGCGTGCTGATCATCAGCACAAAAGGCCCCATTGTATTGCCCGGTACCGAGGAGCCGGTGATTAAAGTCCGGAAAAACTTCAATGAAACGGCCTTTTTCTATCCTCAGGTACATGCAGATAAAGATGGCTTCTATACTCTCAGTTTTACCATGCCCGAGACGGCTACCGAATGGAACTGGAAAATGCTGGCCCATACCCGCAAAGCACAATTTGCCTACCTGGAGAAAAAGCTGCAAACACAGCTGAACCTGATGGTGCAGCCGCATATGCCTCGGTTATTATATCAAGGCGACCGGATAAAGTTGCAAAGCCGTATAAGTAACCTGGATACGATGGCTATTCAAGGAAGAGTAACTTGTAAAATAGAAGATGTAGTAACCGGAGAAGATATCACGTCAATCATAACAAGTAATTCTTTGCAGCCTTTTAGCTTGAACAGAAAAAGCTCCGGAGCAGTTTCGTTTGTATTACAGGTGCCTGCACAACAAAGCAATCCACTTAAAATTGTAATTACAGCAGTAAGCGGCAGCACCGCTGATGCGGAAGAACATATTTTGCCGGTACTATCAAAACGCATCTTCATCAGACAAAGTCAGCCGGTGCGTTTTGTTAATCAGCCAACTGTAACCATATCGCCCGTTAAGTTGCCTGCCGATGCTACCCTGCATGGCGTAAGTATCTCGATTGCTCAAAAGCCCCAAGCTTCGCTGATTTATGCTTTGCCATGGCTGGCCAACTATTCTTATAACTGTGCCGAACAGATATTTAATAAAATAAGGGCCCAGGTTACTGCACTAAAACTAATGCAAAAAGATACAGCTGCCCAAAGCGCTTTCCGAAAAGCAGCTGCCTTTAAGGAAAAAGAACAACCTGATGTAAACCAGCTACCGGATGAATTAGCCGACGAAACTATGCCTTGGCTGGGCATGAGCACACATACTGCACACCAGCAAAAACAGCTTTTCCATTTGCTGGATACCCCTGCCGCTAAAATCGATATTGATAAACACCTGGACAAATTGTATGCCCTGCAACAACCAGATGGTGGCTTGGCTTGGTTTGAAGGTGGAAAAAGCAGCGCATATATTTCGGCTTACATTCTTGCCGGCTTTGGTCAGTTAAAACAACTTGGGTGGAACCCGGCCAATCGACGAATTACCCAGCACAAAGCATTCATTGAGCGCTTATTCAAGTATAATCAAGATTTATTGAGCACCTATGTGCAGGATTCTCATGGCAGCTTGTTTCCGCTTTATGCGATGTCTTATTGGGTTAGAGATTATCCTTTAACAGATCAGCAGCTACAAAAAGTAAACCAGGTGCTCAGTACCCGATTGCAAAAAATTAACGGTAGTGATTTAGGACAACAAGCTCTGCTTATCATTAATGCTCTAAAGTACACTGGCACAAGGAGTGTGTTAAACCAGAAAGCGCGCCGGCAACTGGACAACATCAGGCAAGAGGCTATACAAGATGAGCTGAACGGTTTGCGGTGGAAAGATATTGCGGATGCTGAAGATATGAACATATCCGCCGAAGAAACAATGGCTTTACTTGCTGAAGCCTTTGAACTAAGTGGCTCTTATAAACAAGTACAACCCGGTATTTTGAAGTGGTTGCTTACCACCAAAATCGAGGAGCATTGGCAAACTACCAAAGCCACTGCAGCAGCCATTGATATGCTGCAAAAAGAGAACGGCGAAACTTTAGGTAAAGCGAAAGCCTTTTCGGTCCAACTTGCAGGGCAGCGGCTATCTGTTTCGGATGGTTTACTGAGCGGGCAGCCCATGGCTTTTACGCCGGTAAAAGAGTTACCGCAAAGCCTTACCTTACATACCACCGACACTAATGTAAACGGAGCACTAACCTGGTATTACTTTGCCGAACCTAAAAAACAGGATACCCTCAACAAAGCGATTAAAATAAGTAAGCAATTCTATGCATACCATACAGATAAAGGCTGGGTACCGTTTACATCTAACACCATATTGAAGGCAGGAGATAGAGTACAGGTTAAGTTATTCATTGAAACAGCTTCAAGGCTGATGTTTGTTCATATAAATGATCCGAGAGCCGCGGCCTTTGAGCCAAAAGAAACCAAGAGTGGGTATCGTTACATTGATAGTTTTGGCTATTATCAATCCATAAGAGATACCGGTTCAGACATTTTTGCAGAGGCTATACCAAGAGGCATTTCAGAAATTACCTATGAGCTGATAGTGGCACATGATGGTGAATTTACCAGCGGGCCAGCAACATTGCAATGTATGTATAAACCCGCATTAACGGCTTACAGTGGCACCGAGAAAGTCAAAGCAGATTGATTATCAATATGAAAAAAATAATAGAAACCTAAATTAACATTCAAATCATTTATAGCTTCATTTTGAATGTTGTTTTGTATATCTGAGTAAGTCAACTATAGTTAATTAGATTGAAGCGCACTGACTTGAAAAATTTGTAAATGTAGTTTAAGAGCAGTCTTTCGGAACAATTTTACGCCCCGTCCAACAATTCCACCAAAAGCTTTGAAGGTAATCTTTCAAGGCTTTTAATGGGATTGTTTTTGATAGAGTGTTTATTGCCCTAATTAAGTGAGTAAGCATAGACTTTTAGAATACTAGCGTCGCAAACCTTAGTTTAAAGGCCTTCCTATTCCTAAAGGAATTTTCTGTCCAGAAAAATTCAATAAACGTTTCTTGAGAGAAACTATCCTTAACTGTCCTTTTTCAATAATGCAGAAATCATCAGTTCCAGCGTGCGGTGGTTGCTATTGTCAATACGAAAGCCTTTGAAAACTATTTTTCCGTCCTGATCTATCAGAAAGTTTTGCGGTTCGCTATATACGCCATAGCCATCCCTGGCAAATGCAGCGCTGCCACGCAAGGGTATAAAAGAGTATTTATTATTTTTTATAAAGGGAATTACGTAAGCGTCTTGCGTTGGATATACATTGATGCCTACGTAGGTTACACCTTTGTTTTTAAACCGGTTAAGCACCGCTTCAAAATGCGGAAACTCTTCTTTACAAGGCGCACAGCCCGGAAACCAGAATGTGAGTAACACTACTTTACCCTTTAGGCTTTTCAGGCTTAAGTTGCCTTTGCCGGTGTACATGCCTAAATAAAATGGATACGCAGGCACAGCGGCAGCATCTCTTATTGTTTTAACATCTTTAGTTATCTGTACTTCTTCTTTGCCTATCTTCTTGCCATATAAGGTAAGTGCAGTATAAAGTTCATCAGTAGGTAGTTTGGCAAACTTTATAGCAAGCGTGTCATAAGCGGCCTTGGCATCGCCGGCCGCTTCCAGCAAAGCAGCTTTTTTTAAGGTAATGAAATCATCGATGTGATCCAGTTTTGAATCCTTTATTTGATTTAGCTCCGTAAGGGCCTCCTTATAGTTTTGATTTTGCTGTAATTCATTGATCCGTATCAAAGCTTCGGCCACTGGTTTCCTCATTTTCAAATCTTTGTTATCACCCATTTCATTAATCAGGGTTAAAGCCTTTTGAGGGTTGGTTTTCATATACGCATCAGCTAATTCTGCCATGCCGGATGATGACCAATTGAACTTTTGCGGCGGATACAACTTACGCAACTCTTCAAAATAGGTAATCTTATTATGCAGACTTGTATCACTTCGGGCCAGCAAATACAAAGCCTGGGCGCCTCGTTCACTCGCCGGAAACTGCTTTACAAAGTCAAATACCTTCTGCTTGTAATCAGGGGCGCTATCACGAAGGGACATTAAATACGAGACAGCATAATTAACATTTGAAGTATCAGTAAGGCTCGCTTTCTTCATGTATTCGGTTGACAGGTCATCCTGGCCTCTCATTCCGGCATCACCCGAAAGCATAAACCATATTTCGGCGTTCTGGGGTTCAATAGCTGCGGCTTTTAACAAATATGCTTTGGCTTCGGGCATTTCGGCATTAAAGTACACGGTACCGATACCCAATGGGATACCTGCTTTCTTAGGATATTTTTCCATCCAGGCTTTGTATTGTGTAGCCAAACGTGGGTTTTTATAGCCCATTGCAAACATAAAGTTGCGGTGTTCTTTCAGGTTATCAAAGTTAGCCTCCAATGCAGCTTTGGCTTTCCTTATCACATCAGGAGGTGAAATACTATCAATGTTGGCAGGAATTTGGGCTACTGTTTGGCCGGTAATACCAAAGGTAAGCAGCAATATTATACCTGCTAAGTAGGTGAAACTGTTTTTCATTATAGAGTGGTTTAAGGTTAGTTAATTGGTTACTGCTTTTGCAGTACTTAGCATAGATTATCAGGTGCTTAAGGTAAATATTAAATGATGCGTTTAAAAAGCAATTTTAATTTTAAACGCATTGATTGTGCTTTTTTTATAAACTTAATATAGATTTAAGCTTTACAAAAGCGCATAATACTTTATTTGCCTCATGACTACTGACACTCGCCGCGACTTTATCAAGAAAGCAACCTTGCTAACCGGATCTGCCGGGCTTGCTTCTCTCATTCCCGAGTCTATATTAAAAGCATTGGCTATTGATGCCGAAAAGGGTTCTACCTATCTTGATGCAGAGCATGTGGTGTTTTTGATGCAGGAGAACCGCTCGTTCGATCACTGCTATGGCAGTTTACAAGGCGTGCGGGGGGTTGATGACCCTCGGGCTATTCATCAGCCCAACAAAAACCCGGTTTGGCTGCAAACCAATAAAGCCGATGAAACATACGCGCCGTTCCATCTGGATATTAAAAACTCCAATGCTACCTGGATGCAGTCTTTACCGCACTCGTGGGAAAACCAGGTAGATGCCCGCAACAACGGCAAGATGGATGCCTGGCTGGAAAGCAAAAAGTCGGGCAACCCCGATTATGCACATATGCCCCTTACATTGGGATACTATAAGCGTGAGGATATACCCTTTTATTATGCCCTGGCCGATGCCTTTACGGTTTGCGATCAGTATTTCTGCTCATCATTAACGGGTACCAGTGCCAACCGGTCCTATTTCTGGACCGGCACCATCCGGGAGCAGCAGAATGAGCAGTCGCCCGCCCTGGTGTTTAATGATGAAATCAATTTTAAAGACCTTACCTGGACAACCTTTCCCGAGAGGTTGGAACAGGCCGGTGTATCCTGGAAAATTTACCAGAACGAATTAAGTATAGATGTTGGCTTTGATAGCGACCAGGACGATTGGCTGGGTAACTTTACCGATAATAACCTGGAATTTTATAAACAGTACAACGTAAGGCTGCACAAGGCACATTTACAATATCTGGCTCAGGCCGAGGAGAAATTGCAACAGGAGCTTGCCGGTTTACAAAAGCTGCCGGCATCGGCCAATCTGGATATTAAAATCAAAGAGAAAGCAGCGCAGCTGGATAAAGTAAAGCAGGAGCGTAAAGAATGGAACCAGGAGCGTTTTGATAAGCTGAGTACCTTTGAAAAGAATATACACCAAAAGGCCTTTGTAACTAATGTGAATGATCCGCATTATCACGAGCTGGAAACTTTGGTGTATGAGGATAATGGCGTTAAACGGGAGGTGCAGGTGCCCAAAGGCGATATTCTGCATCAGTTTAGGCAGGATGTAAAAAGCGGCAACTTGCCAGCCGTATCATGGCTTACGGCGCCGTCTAACTTTTCAGATCACCCTACATCGCCATGGTACGGCGCCTGGTATGTATCTGAAGTGCTGGATATACTGACCCATAACCCCGAGGTTTGGAAAAAGACGATCTTTATACTTACCTATGATGAAAACGATGGTTATTTTGACCATGCAGCACCTTTTGTGCCGCCGCATACGGCCAAACCTGAAACAGGTAAGGTATCAGGCGGAATAGATACGGCCGTTGAACATATAACCCATGAACAGGAAGAAAAGCGTGGCATGGATGCAAACCGCCGCCGGGAAAGTCCTATCGGGCTAGGCTATCGGGTGCCCATGGTGGTAGCATCGCCCTGGACACGCGGTGGCTGGGTAAACTCACAGGTTTTTGACCATACCTCATGCCTGCAGTTCCTGGAAACGTTTTTAAATAAAAAAGCCGGAAAAGCAATAAAGGAAACTAACATCAGCAATTGGCGGCGTACGGTATGCGGCGATCTTACATCCATATTCAGGCCTTACCAGGGCGAGAAAATCATTTACCCCGCTTCACTGAATCGCAACCAAACCATACAGGATATTCATAAAGCAAAGTTTAAACAGCCACCGGGTAACTTTAAGGCTCTTAGTGCGGATGAAATTGCAATGGCAAGCAAACAACCGGCTTCCTTAAACCTACTCCCGCGGCAGGAAAAGGGCATGCGGCATTCCTGTGCCTTGCCTTATGAGCTGCATGTAAACGGTGGCTTAAATGCGGCTAAAGATAGTTTTATAATAAGTATGAAGGCCGGCTCTGCAACCGGTTCACCGTTCCAGGTGTATGCGCCGGTAGCCTATCAGGAGGCAGGCAAGCAACCTGAGCTGATGCGAACATGGGCCTTTGCCGTAAAAGGTGGGGATGAGCTCAATTACAGTTGGCCGGTAAGTGCTTTTGAAAACGGTATTTATAAGTTAGACGTGTATGGCCCAAATGGCTTTTTCAGAAGCTTTGCCGGCAACCAGCATGACCCTGATTTGCCGATTGACATTTTGTATAAAGCAACCGGCGATCTGGAAATCAGTATCAATAATACAAAAGGAGCCAAGGCGTATCATGTGATAATTACGGATAACGCCTATCACCAAAATAACCATAAACTGGTTATCAGCGCAGGCAGTAAAGTAAGGCAAGCACTCAGCTTAAAACAAAGCCATTGCTGGTATGATTTCGGTATTACCATAGATGGGCACCCTGAGTTTTCCAGGAGGTACGCAGGCCGGGTTGAAACCGGTAAGCATGGTTTTACCGACCCCTTGATAGGGGCGGTGTAATACAGTTGCTTATTGAGGTTAAACAGGTTGCAAGTTACACAGTGTGCGGTATACGTACCTCAATTGCGGTGCCTTTATCCGGAGCAGAATCAATCTTTACCGTACCGTTGAGCAGCTTCACCTTGCTGCGTATGGATGCCAGGCCAATACCAGGCTTTGCGGTTTTACGAGGGATAATGCCCTGTCCGTTATCCTGCACCCGTATAATGATATTGCCGGTGGTAATAGTCAAATCGGCTTTGGCCTCGGTAGCATTGGCGTGTTTTACTACGTTGGTCATCAGTTCCTGCATGGTTCTGAATATGGCCAGCTCCAGGTACTTATCAAGGCGGTTACGCAAGCCTTTAAAGCTGCAGGTGAAAGTCACGCTGCTGCGCAACTGGCGGCCAATGTCTTCAATGGCTGTCTTCAGGCCAAAATCTTCGAGCACGCTCGGCATAAGCTCGTGCGATATGCGCCGGCTTTCGGTAATGGCCTGCGTCAGTAGCTCATTACTGTATCTTTTTGCGGCTATAAAATCATCAGGGGAGTTTGCGGCCATTTGCTCATTTAAGTAGGTAAGGCTGATTTTGATACCGTATAATAACTGGCCCAATCCATTATGCAGGCTTTCTGAAATACGGCGGCGTTCTTCTTCCTGTGTACCTAAGGTAGCGCGGAATATTTCCAGCCGCTGCTCGGTTTCCATCGCTTTTATCTTTTCCTGGGCGGTATGTACAGCGGTGATGTCCAAATCCAGGCCCAATACACGTATGCGCTCTTTTACGGCGTTGCCAATAGTGGTAGCCTTTATGTGCACAATTTTAATGGTGCTGTTAACGCTTAGTTCAATGGTTGCCTCAAAGTCCTGCTCTCCGGTTTTAATTTGATTAACCAGCTTTTGGGTCGCCTCCATGCTACCGGCAGTTGCGTACTCCAGGTAAATCTCCGGCGATATGCGGGTGCCTTTAGGCAGATTAAACAGGCGATACATGCCATCGCTCCAGAAAAAAGCGCCGGTATGCAGGTTATATTCCCAGCTACCCAAAAGGGCGGCTTCTTCCGACTGCCTGAGCAACGTAAAGTTCTTGAACTGCTCTTCTTCGGCTTTTTTACGGGCGGTAATGTCGGCCGTGCTGGTTACTACACCATCGTTAAGCTTAACTACCGACTGATAAAGCCAGCCGCTAAAATTTTTGTGAGTATAATATTTCTCGTACCGTTGTGTATGGCCGGTTTCTACAACCTGCTTAAGGCTGTCAAATATGCCGGTCTGTTTAGCGTCGGGCATTTGTTGTAACAGGCTTTTACCTGTTACGTTGCCATATAGCTGTTCGGTAGTTTTGTTATGGAGTATACATGTAAAGTCTATGATCTCGCCCTGTTCATTACGTACAGCGTTGAATACCTGTATCATATCCAGCGTACTATCCAGGGTGGCGTGCAACAGGTCACGGTTTTCCTGTAGGGCTTGCGTTCGTTCTGTGATTTGCTGTTCCAACAGGGTATTTACATGCTGCAATTGCTGTTCGGCTATTTTTTGTTCGTGAATATCAGTTGCAGCGCCAATCCACTGCACTGTTTCACCCCTGTCGTTGTAAATAGGCGCAGCCTTTACTAAAAACCACCTGTATTCGCCTGCGGCACTACGAATGCGGTGCTGCATTTGCAGTAACTCTCCTTTACCTATTGCCTTTTGGAAGGTTTTCATAGAGGCGGTCCGGTCATCAGGGTGAATGGTATCCAGCCAGCCGTATGCTGTAGCATCCTCCTGGCTTTGACCGGTATAATCCATCCAACGCTGGTTGCACCAGTCCGTATGCCCGTTAGGTAAATTGCTCCAAAGCAAATCAGGTACCAGATTGGCTACCACTTTAAAGCGCTGTTCTGATTTTTTTAATGTTTTTTCGGCAATTGCGCGTTCCACTGCATCCCAGGTGCGCTGCAGGGTTGCTTCCACTAATGCAATTTCTGTAGTTGTCCATTCCCTCGGCTCCATATGGTTCAGGGCCAAAACAGCCTTAAGCCGCCCTTCTTTTATCAACGGAACCACTAAATTACTAACAGCGCCTATACCGTTAAATGCTGCAAGTTCCGGTTCGGAAAACCAGCCGGTTTGTTGCACATCCGTAATCACCACATTGTTTCCTGCTTTTAAAAGGCCGGCTACTTTACTGCCAAAGTCGGCCATCCTGAAAACGCCTTCCAGCACCGGTACCTCCTGGTTATAACCGCTTTTTATGGTGCAATACAACTCATCGGCAGATAGTTCGCCATAGTGAACCCGTGATACCTGCAACGTACTACCTAATAGCCTGGCAGCTGTATTTTTAATTTCATCAACCTTTTGCAGCGGGCGCAGTGCATCACTCAATTTAAGTAAATAAGCCTGCCGTTCCTCGCTTTGGCGAATGCGGTCTTGCAACCGGCGGCGCTCCGTATTATCGCGCGATACACCTACTACCAGTTCAACAGAACCATCCTCGGCCAATACTGGCCCCCATACAAAATCAAAGTAAGCGCTTATGCCGATAGGGCTGGTATAAAACACTTCGTCTTCAACCATTTTGCCTTTTTCAAAAATGGTATCAATATAAGTGTTCAGCAGATCGGCCAGGTCGATGGGGTAGTTCAGGTCGGCAAAGGTTTTACCTATTAAGCTTATATCCGGGCCAAACAAGCGCTGCATGGTGCTATTCACATACACAAAGCGCCGGTCGCGGTTAAATGCATACACAAAGTCGGGTATGGATGATAGCGTTGCCTGCAAAAAGCGCGACTGGCGCGCCAGCTCGCTGGCGGTTTCTTCAAGCCGTTCATCACTATCCCGGCGGGATTGCTCTGCCAGTATTTTATCTGTGGTTTTTATGATGTTGCAAAAAAGCCCGCTTACTACGCCTGCCTCGTTACGCAACGGCACCACCGATCCGGTAAACCAGTTTTTGATGGGTTGGTATTCATCTGCAATAACAAAGGGCTGGTCGGTAAGGTATACCGATTTACCTGCCAGTACTTTAGTAATAAGTGGCTTAATGCTGTTTTGTAGTTCCGGGAGCACCTCATAAACCGGTTGCCCCAGCCCAGCCGGATGTTTGCTTGCTAAAAGATCAGCGCAGGCATCGTTATAAATAGAGCATAGGTTGGGCCCCCAGCAAACATAAGCCGGATGTTGGGAGGCCAGTGCAAGTTCTACAACCGTGCGCAAGCTTTGCGGCCAGGTGCATATGTGGCCCAATGGCGTGTGCTGCCAGTTAAATGCACGTATGCGTACCCCCATTTTGCCGCCACCTTGCGGCCATTTGCTTTGATAAGCTTCCATTAATAACAATATTACTTGCCCGGCAAATTGTGCTAAGTATAATGAATGTTATGCGTAACAGGAATGGCTAAAATAAAAATCGAATATAATACATAGCCGCTAATTATAATATGGTGGTACTTTAAGTGAGTTATAATCAGGCTTAAAAATTATAAAGATCATAGTAAGGCACTAATAGAAAGTACTTACGTTCTTACTAACGGCGTTTGAGTAAGTTGGTTTTAATGGTAGTTTAAATAGTGCTGAATGCTGATCCAGCTAAATTATAGGTGTTTGTATCCAAAAAAGGAAAGTGGCCTGTGGAGGGCCGCTTTTCTTTTATTCAGTATGTTTCTTTATGGTGTATGAAATACTTCTTCCATGTCCGACCATATTTTGCCTTTGGCGGCAGCATCGGGTAGGGGAAGCTGCGTTGGGTCGGTTCTTTGCCACCATTTTCGGGTAGTGCTGTCGGCTGCCATCTTTTTCATGTCGGCTTCAAAGTCGTTACCGGTATATTCAAAGTAGCTAAACAGGTAAGGCTTGCCTTCAATTTCTTTGATATAGATAGAGTAGTTCTGAATATTACACTCTTTTATCTTTTTGAGTACGCCGGGCCAGGCATGGGCATGCAGTTCCTTATATATAGCCACACTGTCAGGCTTTAAGCCGGTAACCGAACCATAGCGTTTAACATTTGGATTAGCAGCCGACTGCTGGTTTTTGCTTTTGCAACCCCAGGTAATTAACAGTGCTGCCAGTAGTATGCAAATGATAAAATTTCCCATAAAATATTCAAATAATAGATGGCTGAATATCGGCAAAATTTTAACTATTAGGTAGGCTGTTTAAAAGTACCGACAAGGCAGCGATTAAGCTTGAAAATATTAGGCTAAGTACTTAATAGTGTAAAATATAAAACAGAGGTTTATTGTGGTATAATATTTAAGTTAATATGCACACATAATAGCAGGTAAATGGTTTTACTTGCTTTAAAATGCAGGTTTGTTAATACTTTTTTTGACTGTTTTTTCATTCTTTTACGTATCTATATCTATCTATACGCTACTTATGCCATACATACCACATATTACTTGTGATAATTTAACTGCCGGTTACTGGGAATGGGAAATTGGTAATGATAAAATAAGGGTTGATGCCTTGCTAAATGCAACATTAGGCTTTGAAGATCATGAGCTGCCTAATAAGCTGTACCAATGGAAAGAAAGAGCATTTGCTGATGATCTGACAAGACTTGGCCAAAAGTTTAAAGCACATATTGAAAGCGGAACATCAGTTCCATTTGTACAGGAAGTAAGGTTTGGTCATAAAGCAGGCCATACAGTATGTATGCTTATTAGCGGTAAAGCTATAACTGAAGGAAATAATAATAAATATACTAAAATAATAGGAAGTTTTCTGGACCTGACGCCCCAAAAAGAGGCCGAAAAAGAACTGCGTCAGGTCAAGGAGTTTTTGAATAAAACCAATCAAACCGCGCAGGTTGGGGGGTGGGAGTTAGATCTGATTAATCAGAAAGTAATATGGACGGCCATCACCAAATCCATTTTTGAAGTGCCCGATGATTTTGTGCCCATAATTGGATCGGCAACCCGCTTTTTTAAAGAAGGGTATGACCGTGATACACTCTATCAGGCCTACCTGAATGCAATAAACCATGGGGTTGATTATGATTTGGAGCTAAAAATAATAACGGCCAAGGGCCGTGAAATATGGACACGCAGCGTGGGGCACCCTGAGTTTGTTAATGGCAAATGTGTGCGGTTATATGGCGTTTTTCAGGATATTGACAAGCACAAGCGTAATGAAGAGCAATTGCGCATTAAGCATGAAGAGGTTGAAAAAGCTGCTGCTGCCAAGTTGGAGTTCCTTTCCATTATGAGCCATGAGATACGCACGCCTTTAAATGCGGTAATTGGCTTCACTAACCTGCTATTACAAAACCCAAGGCAGGATCAACATGAGTATTTAAACGTGCTTAAGTTTTCGGCTGAAAATGTGCTGATACTGATTAATGATATCCTGGACTTTAACAAAATAGAAGCTGGTAAAATTGATATAGAACAGGTAGATTTTGACCTGTCGCAACTCATCAAAAATATTTATGCTGCCCAGCAGGGCGAAGCCGATCAGAAAGATCTGCAATTTGTATTGCAAATAGACGAAGCCGTACCCACGCTACTGGTAGGCGACCCAGTACGGATGGGACAGGTAATTAATAACTTAATTGCCAATGCCATTAAATTTACACCAGCGGGTAAGGTTGAACTGATTGTAAAGGTACTGGAAGAGCATGAGCATAAAGTAAAATTGTATTTTGAAGTGGCCGATACGGGTATTGGTATACCAACCAACAAACTGGAACACATATTTGAGCGGTTTTCGCAGGCCAGTTCAGAAACAACGCGTAAATATGGCGGTACAGGTTTAGGTTTGGCTATATGCAAGCGCCTGCTCGAGCTGGTTAACAGTCACTTACAGGTAACTAGTGTAGAGGGTAAAGGTTCTTCGTTCTTTTTTGAACTTACCTTCAAGAAAAGTAAGGCTAAGCAACAGGCACGTACCAGCAAGCCTTCTGATCTGGCTCTAACCGGCTTTCCGGGTAAAAAGGTGCTGATTACGGAAGATAACCCGGTGAATGTAATGGTGATCAGAAAGTTTTTGCAGCAATGGGACATTACCTGTGACGTAGCCGAAAACGGTAAGATAGCACTCGACAAAGCAAGCCAAAACATTTACGATCTTATTTTAATGGACCTGCAGATGCCTGAAATGGATGGCTATGATGCAACCGTAGCTATACGAAAGTTATCGGGGCAATATTATCAGGAATTACCCATTATTGCCTTAACGGCTTCAACCGTTGCCGATATGGGCGATAAAATTCTGCAAGCCGGCATGAATGCTTGTGTTACCAAGCCCTTCAAACCGGCTTTGCTGCATGGCGTTTTATCACAGTATTTAGGTTAATGAAATAGCCAGGTAGGTGTTTTTCCGATAGCTTAGGGTTTTAAGCTTGATGTAAAGGCAGGGTAAACCAAAATGTACTGCCCTTGCCCAGTTCGGTTTCAACACCGATCTGGCCGCCGTGCTTTTGTATAATCTCTTTACTGATATACAGGCCCAACCCTAAGCCAGAGAACTGCAACCCGCTGTAATCGGCACGGTAATAGCGTTCAAACAGGTGAGGCAGCTTATCAGGTGAAATGCCCGGCCCGGTATCAATAACTGATATTTTGACGTCGGCAGGCAGCTTTTCAACCTGTATAACCAAATCCTTGGATTCGGGCGCATATTTTACCGCATTATTTACAAGGTTTACCAGTACCTGGTCAATCTGTTGCTGGTCGGCATAAACTTCCGCATCCAAATCACCGTTCACAATGATGTTATGTTTGCCGGCAGTGCGTACGTGCTGGCAGCAATCGGCAAGAAAATCGCCCATTGTAAATCTAATCTTATGTATCTGCCACTGGCCATGACTAATACGATTGGCATCCAGCAAATCACCAATAAGGCCGCTAAGTTTCATTAAGCTTTTGTTTGATTGTGCTACCAGCTTGTTTAGCCTATCAATAGTCAGGTCATCCTTCATCCGCTCCAGCATTTGCAGGGAGGCTTTCAGGGAAGTTACCGGTGTTTTCAATTCATGGCTGGCAATGCTGATAAACTCTTCTTTTTGCTGTAAAAGCTTGCGCCTGTTGGTTACATCCATAAAAGTGCCGATGCCGCCTGTGAGCTGGCCCGTTACGGGATCATTGATTGGGGCTGCGTTGATAGAGATGTAGGTACGTTCGCCTTTATCATTTTGTATAGCAATTTCCTGATCGTAAACCGGCAGTCCGGTTCGCAGCATTACGGTCATAGGATGGTCGTCTTTGGGCAGGGGAGTACCATCCACCCTTAAGTTCTGCCATTTCAGGTCATCAAACTTACGCTCAATAATGTCGCTTTCCGTAAGCCCCAGTATGCGCTGGGCCATGCTGTTTGCATATACCATCTGGCCTTCCAGGTTTACAATGCCTACGCCTTCGGCCATGGTATCCAGTATGCTTTGCAGCCGCTGTTCGCTGGCGCCAAGCTTATCATTGATGGCTACCTGTTTTTCGGTTTCCTGTATGTTGGCAAGGCGCAGTTCGGTTTGTTCCATGGCTACTTTGGCCAATGCCAGCAGTATTTCCTTGTCATGTTCCGAAACGGTTCGGGGCTGGGTATCTACCAAACATAAGGTGCCTATGGTATACCCATCGGATGTTTTTAAAGGTGCGCCAGCATAAAAGCGTAAGCCGAAGGGCCCGTGTACGTAAGGGTGGTTATCAAACAGCGGGTCTTCGGCCGCATTTTCAATAACTGTAAGTTCTGAGTTTAATATGGTAATGGCACATACACTTTCGCCACGATCAACCCGGAGCATATCACCCAGGCCAACGCTGGCTTTGATATACTCTTCCTCTTTGTTTAAAAAAGACAAATGAGCTATAGGGGTTCTAAAAATAACTTTAGCCAGCTCTACAATACTATCAAACGCAGCTTCTTTTGGCGTATTCATTATGCAATAGCGATCGAGCGCTTTAACGCGTTCTACATCGTTATCCGGAATAATATTGATGTTAAAGACATTCTTCATCACGAAGTTTTTAATTGGAAAGGGGAATTTATAATAAAGGTAACATTTAAACTTTTAATTACAACCAGCTGTGTGAGATACCGTCAATTAACTATTGGGTAATTTTTGATGGCCCTCATGCTGTATAATACAGCAGCAATAACTGCTGTTTGTAATTTTTATGCTACACCAGCGTTTAGTGAAATTATCTTGTTCGATATACTTTTCCTTACTTTGTATCCTGATATTTAGTTCTGTAAGATGTGTAGACCGTTTATAGTAGCTCTTCTTCATATTTTGTTTATTGCCCAATTAAGCGTTGCCCAGGGGCTGAGTTTAGGGGTGCCCTACATACAGAACTTTCCAAAAGCAATATACAATTCTGGTAACCAGAACTGGTCGGTTACACAAAGTGCCAATGGCCTGATGTATTACGGTAATGCAGAAGGGCTGTTGGTATATGATGGTCGTAACTGGCGGCAATACGCTATGCCCAACCGGCAAATCGTCAGGGCGGTTGCTACTGATAGTAGCGGGCGCATTTATGCCGGTGGCTTTGGCGAATTTGGTTACTGGGCCTACCAAAACAACAGGCCTACTTATACCTCATTAACTAAGCTGCTGCCACGCAACTATAAATTAACCGACGAAATTTGGAAAATATATGTAGATGGCGGCCGGGTACTGTTCCAGTCTTTTTCCAACATTTATATTTATCAGCACAATAAGATCCATATCGTATCGCCGGGTACCTCCATGCTGTTTTTGCACCAGGCAGGCAGGCGCTTTTTTGCCGAGGTTTTAAACAAAGGGCTTTATGAACTTACGGGTAATAAACTAACGCTTTTACCCGGCAGCGAAAAGATACAGGGTGTACTATCGGTATTGCCTTACTGGCAGCATAGTTTTATTATTGGTACCAATACCGGCGGGCTGTATCTATATAACGGGCAAACCTTTGCGCCATTTAAAACACCGGCCAGCGAATTTTTAAAAGCTTACCAGCTCAACAACGGGGTAAAGGTGTTGAATAAATATTACGCTTACGGCACTATATTAAACGGCCTCATAATTACTGATGCCAGTGGGCGTATCATACAGCATATAAACAAAGCCAAAGGGCTGCAAAATAATACGGTATTGAGCCTGTATGCCGATAATAATCAAAATCTGTGGGCCGGATTGGATAATGGTATCGACAGGGTAGAGCTCAACTCGCCGTTATATTTCAATTTGGATAAAACAGGCCAGTTTGGTACGGTTTACTCCAGTATCATTCATAATAACAAGATCTATTTAGGTACCAATCACGGACTGTATTATACCACCTGGCCGCAGCAAAGCAGCAATGCGTTCGATTTTAAAATGGTACCGGCATCGCAAGGGCAGGTATGGGATTTAACGGTACTAAACGGCCAATTGCTGTGCGGGCACAATAACGGTACTTTCCGGGTGGTTGATGACCGTATGGAAAAAATATCACCCTTGAGCGGCGGCTGGACTACAAAGCCATTAAAAACTAATCCTAACTACTTAATACAAGGCAATTATAACGGCCTGGCCTTATTTAACAAGGATGCTCGCGGTAACTGGCAACTGGTAAACCAGATAACCGGCTTTAAGGAGCCATCCAAACTGGTGGAGCAGGACGAGAAAGGTAACCTGTGGGTAAGCCATGCATACAAAGGTTTAAACAGGCTGACGCTGAGTGCTGATTTTAAACGGGTGGTTGCTGCCCGGTCATTTGATGATAAGAACGGCCTGCCCGGTAACTTCAATATCAATGTTTTTAATTTGGAGAACCGGATCGTTTTTTCGTCCGACTCGGGTTTTTACACCTATGATGATATTAGTAACCGGTTTTCACGTTATGAAAGCTTAAATAAGAAGTTAGGAGCGTTTGCAACTTCCAACCGTATTATCAATGCAGGCGAACACTTGTACTGGTTTATAAATCATGGTAAAGTGGCACTGGTTGATTTTTCACAACCCGGCAAGGTAGCGGTTGATTATACCACTTTCAGCATATTGGACGGCCGTATGGTGCAGTATTATGAAAATATAAGCCGTATCAGCAACTCCATTTACCTCATAAGTATTGATGATGGATTTGTAATTTATGATATTGCCAATAAAGGGCATTATAATACGCTGCATCAGGCGCCATCGGTACATATCAGAAAAATAGATGACATTACCGACCGGTATAAGAACATTGGCGAAAATGAAAATATAAACACAGCAGTATATTTAGCTAATAACCGTAACAACATCCGAATATCCTATACATTGCCTTACTATAGGCAGGCACAAATACGCTTTCAATATTACTTGGAGGGATACTCCAATCAATGGTCTGATTGGAGTACGGCTACGCAAAAAGATTTTACTAACTTGAGCGCAGGCACCTATGTGTTTAAAGTAAGGGCGCAAATTAATCACAGCGTTGTAAGTAAAATAACCTCGTTTGAATTTACTGTGCAACCGCCATGGTATGCACGTAAACGCACTATGGTGCTTTATTTAGTATTCATAGCCATCATACTTTTTGTAGGTAAAAAGATTTACGAACGTAAACTAAAGCGTGATCATCAAAAGATAGCTGCCCGTTTAGCACAGGCACAGGAGGAGCAGAGAAAGCAGGAGGCTGAAGCCAGTGAACGGGAGATTGCGAAGCTGCAAAATGAAAAGCTACAGGCCGAACTGGACTCCAAAAATCGGGAGCTTGCCAATTCTGCAATGTCTTTAGCTTATAAAAACGAATTGCTGCAAAAGCTGAGCGATGAGTTGATGAAGATTAAAGATGAGAATGGGAAGAAACTACCGACCGATCAGATAAGCCGGGTACAAAAAGTAATTAACGAAGGGCGGAATGATGAACGGGACTGGAACCTTTTCGAAAAAAGCTTTAACGAAGCCCACGAAAATTTCTTCAAAAGATTGAAGGGACAACATCCCGAACTGGTACCAAACGACTTAAAACTGTGTGCCTACCTGCGCATGAACATGAGCAGTAAGGAGCTTTCTTCCCTGCTCAATATTTCACTCCGCGGTGTAGAAATAAGACGGTACAGGCTTCGGAAAAAGCTCAATATACCTCACGACAAGAACCTGGTAGAGTTTCTCATTGAGTTATAGCACTACATCATTACCTCTCATAAACCCTTTTAGCTCCCGGTGTAATTGATACGCTATGTGCCTTTTTATGTAGTGTGTGGAATATAGGTAAGTGCTTATTTATTAGTTGGTTAAATTTTAATGCTGGCAGGTTTGAGAAAATAAAATGAACATGATGTATGAATGTGAAGTGCCTTTTTTTGGACACATCCCATAATCATGAGCAACTTTGAACCTCAATAGAACCTAATTTCTAAGTTTAAAATTTAATCAACCAATTATGAAGAGAATCTTTACAGTCTCATTATTGGCCTTGCTGTTTACTTTTCTATATGACGCTGCGTTTGCTCAAAACGTTACAGTGAGCGGAAAAGTTACAGACGCAGCCAACGGGCAGCCTCTTGTAGGCGTAAGTGTAGGTGTTAAAGGCACAACTACCGGAGCCCAAACCGATGTAAATGGTAATTATAAGCTAAGTGCCCCAACCGGTGCTGCCCTTACTTTTACCTACGTTGGTTATGTATCTCAAACCTTACCAGTTGGTGGTAACACCAACATCGACGCCAAACTGGCCGCTCAGGTTAATGACCTGCAACAAGTAGTTGTAGTGGGTTACGGTACCCAGCGTAAAGTTGACGTAACCGGATCAGTAGCTACTGTAAAAGGCGATGAGATAGCTAAGCAATCATCTCCAAACGCAGTAAGTGCCCTGCAAGGTAAAGTGGCCGGTGTAAACATTACCAACAATGGAGCACCAGGCTCATCACCACAAGTAACTATCCGTGGTGCAGGAACTATATACGGTAATACTACAGTACTTTATGTAGTAGATGGCGTTTGGTTCAATGATATCAACTTCCTTAACCCTGCCGATATCGACAATATAAGCGTATTAAAAGATGCATCCAGTACTGCAATTTATGGTCAGCGCGCATCAAATGGTGTAATCATTGTTACCACTAAACGCGGTCGTAAAGGTCAGGTAAGCATCAATTACAATGGTTATGTTGGTTTCCAAAAGGTGACCAATCAGGTTAAAATGGCCAATGCAACCGAATATGCTACTGCTATTAATGAGTTAAGCACCAGTAACGGCGGAAGTACCGTTTTTAGCAACCCCAGCAGTTTAGGTGCAGGTACCGACTGGTATAAACAAGTTTTACGCTCTGCTTTTACTACCAACCACCAATTATCAATCAATGGCGGCAGTGAAAAATCAGACTATAATGTATCACTTGGTGTGCTTGATCAGGATGGTATTGTTGAAAACAACAGCTTTAAACGTTATACATTAAGCATAAGCAATAATATAACCCCAATTAAAAACCTGGATTTCGGCGTTAAACTGAACGGCGCTTACAGCCGCGGCAGAGATGTAAACAGTAATACTATCTTCCACCAGCTATTTGGTGCAGCGCCTGTAATTCCGGTATTCAACCCCGATGGTTCTTACGGCGACCCTAACAATAACAGTTTAGGTGTGCAATTAGGTGGGGGTAACAATTACAACCCACAGGCAACTATTGATTTCTATAATCAGCGTAGCGAACGGTTCCAATTCACAGGCAACACTTTTGCACAGTTGACTTTCCTGAAAAATTTTAAATTCCGTACCTCTTTTGGCGGTGAATTTACGAATGCACAAAATACCAACTATACACCGGTATATTATGCAACCATTGCACAACAAACCACCCAAAGTACGTTAACCCGTTACCGTGGTGAAACACGCAATTGGATTGCCGAGAATACATTAACTTATGATAACAAATTTGGCGATCATAAATTAACCGTTTTGTTGGGCCAAACTGCACAACGTGCGCAATTATATGCTTATACTTTATCGGCGCAGGATGTTCCTGCCGGTTCAGAAAATTCTTATTTTTCTTTAGGAACGCCATCAACCAGAAACATCGAGGACGACGGCAGCTCCCTGAATACCATTTCATCCTACTTTGGCCGTATCAACTACAGTTTTAAAGACCGGTATTTATTAAACGCCTCTATTCGTCGTGATGGTGCCTCGCAGTTTTATGGTAATAACACTTACAGGAACTTGCCAGCTGTTGGCGCTGGCTGGGTAATCTCTCAAGAAGAGTTTATGAAAGATCAGCAGGTATTTAACGCATTGAAACTGCGGGCCAGCTGGGGCCGTGTGGCTAATGCAGGTGTGCCGTTTAACCGTACCATACAACCAACATCAACTATACCAGCATATGTAGCTGTGTTTGGGCGTGATCAATTACCTTACACTGGTACAAACATTAATACCGTTCCAACGCCGTTTATTATATCCGAAATATCACAAGGTAGCGACATTGGTTTGGAAGGCAGTATGTTCGATAGTCGTTTGTCTTTTGACTTGGATTATTACAATCGTGTAAGCAAAAAGGCTGTATTTCCAATTTATATCCCAGGATCTGTAGGTATTCAAGACCAGTTTATATATGATAATGCAGCCGACATCCGCAACCGGGGTTTTGAAGCTGCCGTTACATGGAGAAGCAACAACAAAGGCGATTTCAACTACACCGTTAGTGGCAATGTAGGTTACAATCAAAATAAAGTAATCCGGGTTACCTCTACCTTGAACAACGTTATTTACAGTGGTGGCGTAGGCCTGTCAAACGGCGCTTTGGCTACCCGTACAATGGAGGGTCGTCCGGTTGGTGAGTTTTATGGTTACCAGGTTGCCGGTATCTTCCAAAATGCGGCAGAGGTAGCTGCTTCGGCTCAACCTAGTGCTAAACCTGGCGATTTCAGATATACAGATACTAACAGCGACGGTAAAATTGATGGTAACGACCGTGTGGCGTTAGGCAATCCAAATCCTAAATTTAACTACGGTGTAAACACCACCTTCAATTACAAAAGTTTCGACCTGACTTTGGACTTTCAGGGTGTGGCTGGTGTAGATATTTATAATACTAACCTGGCTTACCGCTTTGGTAACGAAAACTTCACCAAAGACCTTTTTGATAACCGCTGGCATGGTGAAGGTACATCAAACACCTACCCATCTGTTAATATTGGTACCACCAGTAACTCGGCTCCTAACTCATTCTATGTATCAAGCGGTTCTTACTTCCGGGTGCGCAACATGCAGTTAGGTTATACCCTGCCGTCTGTTATCTCAAATAAGTTAAGAATGAAACGCTTAAGAGTGTATGCCAATGCACAGAATGCGATTAACATTTTCGGTTACAAAGGCTTTAGTCCTGAAGTTGGCGCCGATCCGTCAAACAGTGGTATGGTAAGCCCGCTAAATCGTGGTTTAGATGCTAACGTATATCCGCTATTTGCAACTTACAATTTTGGTGTCAATGTTACTTTCTAATATAAAAGGCAATGAAAAATCTTAAACAAAATATATATAAAACTTTAAGCATCAGCTTGCTGGCGGCAACTGCTATTGTTGCGCCAGGGTGTCAGAAAAGCTTTTTGGAAGTGCCGCAACAAGCTCAAATACCTGTGGCGCAGTTTTGGCGTAATGCTGATGATGCTAATAAGGCAGTAAATGCTATTTATGCAAATTTGCGCTCATGGAATAATATTGCCTTTGCACCTATAGCTATTGAGAGTTTGGGTTCTGATGATACAGAAAAAGGAAGTAGCGTAAACGATGCTACTTACCTGAACCAGTATGATGATTATTCTGTACCGGCAACTGAAGGGCAACTGGACTCTTTCTGGGATGGGCAATATCAAACCATCAACCTGGCCAACCAGGTGCTGGACAATGTGCCTGCCATCAATATGGATGCAACATTGAAAGCTCGTTTACTTGCAGAGGCCAAATTCATCCGGGCATACGCCTACTTCAGGCTAGTTAGGGCTTTTGGCGATGTACCCCTGCGCTTAACTGTTCCTAAAAACCAGACCGAGTATAACATGCCAAGAACTGCTAAAGCACAGGTATGGGCTGCCATTGAGCAGGATTTAACTGATGCTGCAGGTGTATTACCGCAAAAGTATGACGATGTTAACGTAGGCCGTGCCACCAAAGGTGCAGCCTTAGGCCTGCATGCCAAAGTGGCGATGTATCAGCAAAAATGGGCTGATGTATTTAACTATACCAATCAGGTAATGGGCTTGGGCTATTCATTGCTGCCTAATTATGAAAAGGTATTTCGTTTAGAGAACGAGAACAGCTCAGAATCTCTTTTTGAAGTACAGGCAGCCATTGTACCGGGTAATGCCGATGCATCCAACTCCCAGTACTCACAGGTACAGGGTGTGCGTAACGTACGTGGTGGTGGCTGGGGCTTTAACGTGCCTACCCAAAACCTGGCTGATTCATACGAAACAGGAGATCCGCGCCGTGCTGGTACTATCATTTTCCGCGGTGGTACTACTGCCGAAGGAGACAAGATCCCGGCTAATACAGACAACGCAATGTACAATTACAAATCGTATGTGCCGTTTAGCCTGTTTGTTTCAGGTTTCAATGAAGGTGCTCAGCAAAACTTCCGTGTACTGCGCTATTCAGATGTGTTATTGATGAATGCAGAAGCGGCTAACGAGTTGGGCAATACAGCACAAGCCCTGTCATCGCTGGAAATGGTAAGAGAGCGTGCACGTCAGGGCAATGCGAATATCTTACCACAGGTAACCACTACCGATAAAACAGAGCTGCGCAACGCCATTTGGAGAGAGCGCCGTTCTGAGCTGGCCATGGAGTACGATCGCTATTTCGACGTAATTCGCCAGGGCCGCGCGGCACAGGTATTTGGCCCTAAAGGCTGGAAAGCCAACAAAAACGAAGTTTGGCCTATTCCGCAAACCGAGATTGATCTGAGCAGGGGCGTACTTACCCAAAACCCTGGTTATTAATATCTGATGCTATATCAAACCGCTCTGCTTTCATAGCAGGGCGGTTTATAAAAGTGTATTGTTCCATAGCAGCCCAAAACATAGGTTTATCATGATAGCAGCTAAAGTTTTTTCGGGGCTATGTTTGTTGATGTGCTTTACATCTTGTAAAAAAGATGCTTCTAACGCTGCTGGCGCTGATCAAAATCCAAATCAGCCATCAAATTTTAGCTTAACGGTCATAAAGCTTGATGGCAAAAACAGCGGAAGCAACTATTACACTACGGCAACCAATCCGGTCATAAAAATATCCTTTAGTGCACCACTTAACCGCACGTCGGTTAGTAGCGGTATCATGCTAACTAATGCATCCGACCAGGCTGTGGCCTGCAATACTTCTTTCCAAAACGGCGATAGCACGGTGGTGATTACCCCGGCACAGCCTTTGGCTTACATTAGCCGATACTCCCTTTCCTCTAATTCAGTTTTAAAATCTGCCGGTAATGCGGTGCTTGCAACACCTGTTACTGCACGGATTATAACGCCGGTTGATAATAAAGATAAGTTTCCTATTGTATCCGACGATGAGCTGCTTACGCTGGTGCAAAAGCAAACCTTTAAATATTTCTGGAACTTTGGTCACCCGGTAAGCGGACTGGCCCGCGAACGGAATACTTCTGGCGATGTTGTTACTACCGGCGGGTCCGGTTTTGGGCTGATGGCTATGGTTACGGCGGTAAACCGGCAATTTATAACACGCGAAGAGGGGCTGGCACGGGTGCAAACCATCGTAAGCTTTTTAAAAAATAAAGCGCAGACCTTTCATGGTGCATTTCCGCACTGGCTCAACGGTACAACAGGGGCCGTAGTTCCTTTTAGCGCGCAGGATAACGGTGCCGATTTGGTAGAGACCTCTTTCCTGATGGAAGGCCTGCTGGTGACAAGGCAATATTTTAAGGGTTCATCCGCAGCAGAAATTGCTTTACGTAATGATATCAATTCCCTGTACCAAAATGTAGAGTGGGATTGGTTTAGGCAAGGGAATCAAAATACGCTGTACTGGCACTGGAGCCCCAATCAAGGCTTTGCTATAAACATGCCTATAACCGGTTGGAACGAGGCACTGGTTACTTATGTGCTGGCTGCTTCATCAACTTCGCACGGCATTCCAAAAGCGATGTATGATAGTGGCTGGGCTAAAAAGGCCGCCATTAAAAACGGTTCCTCTTACTATAATGTACAACTGCCTTTAGGCCCGGCATTAGGCGGACCGCTGTTTTTTGAACATTACTCGTTTATGGGTATCAACCCAAATGGTTTAACCGATACTTATGCCGACTATCAGGTACAAACGCGGGCCCATGCGCTCATCAATTACAACTATTGCAAAGCTAATCCGAAAGGCAACAATGGCTATAGTGAAAACTGCTGGGGGCTAACCGCGAGTGATATTCCCAACGGCTATACCGCCAGTTCGCCATCAAACGATGTGGGTGTAATAGCACCTACGGCGGCGCTGGCGTCCTTCCCGTACACCCCAATGGAATCTATGCAGGCACTTAAGTTTTTCTACTATAAACTGGGCGATAAGCTTTGGGGCGAATACGGGTTTTATGATGCCTTTAGCCTGAATGATGCCTGGTTTGCCAGCTCAACACTGGCTATTGACCAGGGGCCGATCATTGTTATGATTGAAAACTACCGTTCCAGCTTGATCTGGAACCTTTTCATGAGTTGCCCGGAAGTGAAGACAGGGATGAAAAACCTGGGTTTTAAAAGCGCTAACCTATAATACCTATTTACCAAAATGAAGAAACAGCTATTTAGTATATTACTTGTTTTACCCGCTTTGTTGGGCAGTTCGGTAGTCAATGCGCAAAAAACGTTGGCAACACAGCCAGCTGCTTCAACAATTATAAAAAAAGGACTAACTGATAACCAACTGCTTGATGTGGTAGAGAAGCAAACCTTCCAGTACTTCTGGGATGGTGCGGAGCCTGTTTCGGGCGCTGCCCGGGAGCGTTATCATGTGGATGGCGAATATCCCGAAAACGATAAAAATGTAGTAGCCACCGGTGCTACCGGTTTTGGCGTAATGGCCATTGTGGCTGGTATAGACCGGCATTACATAACCCGCCAGGCCGGCTTTAAACGCCTGCAGAAAATAGTAAACTTTTTAAGTAAGGCCGATCGTTTTCACGGTGCATGGCCGCACTGGATGTATGGCGAAACCGGCCGCGTAAAGCCATTTGGCCAAAACGATAACGGTGGTGATTTGGTTGAAACGGCTTACCTGGCTCAGGGGCTGCTTTGCGTACGTCAGTATTTCCAAACCGGCAATGCTGCCGAAAAGCACCTGGCTGCTCAAATTGATAAGTTGTGGAAAGGTATTGAGTGGGATTGGTACCGCAACGGAGGCAAAAACGTGCTGTACTGGCACTGGTCGCCAAGCGTGGGTTGGAAAATGAACTTTCCGGTTGAAGGTTACAATGAGTGCCTCATCATGTATATTATGGCAGCTGCATCACCTACCCATAGTATCCCTGCAGCAGTTTACCACGAAGGCTGGGCGCGCAGCGGCCGTATCGATACCATGATCAGCAACTACGGTTATCCCGTCCGCTTAAAACATAACGGCGCGCCGGGTAGTGTAGGGCCGCTGTTCTGGTCGCAATATTCCTACCTGGGTTTAAGCCCTAAAGGCCTAACCGACCGCTATGCCAACTACTGGACAGAGGTTAAAAACCATACCCTTATTCACCGTGCTTACTGCATAGCCAATCCAAAGCACTTTAAAGGCTATGGCGATGATTGCTGGGGGCTTACCGCCAGTTATTCGGTAAATGGTTATGCCGGGCACAGCCCGAATGAGGATTTAGGTGTAATATCGCCTACTGCCGCACTAGCATCTTACCCCTATACTCCCGAATATTCGCTTAAGATGATGCGTCATCTATATGAGGATCTGGGCGATAAAGTTTGGGGCAAATACGGTTTTTATGATGCCTTCAGCGAAACGGCCAACTGGTACCCAAAACGCTACCTGGGTATCGACCAGGGGCCAATTGCGGTAATGATTGAGAACGGTCGCTCGGGCTTGTTATGGAAACTTTTCATGAGCAGTCCTGAAGTAAAAGCCGGCTTAAAGAAACTGGATATTAAATCAACATATTTTAAAAAATAACATGCGTAAAGGCTTCAAATTACTATTGAGCCTTTTGCTGGGTACGCCGGCATGGGCGCAAATTATTCAGAACGTTACCTACTGTAATCCGCTCAATATAGATTATACTTATATGATCTATAACGCCAATGAAGGGCTTTCCTACCGCTCGGGGGCCGATCCGGCGGTGGTGCAGTTCAGGGGCGAGTACTACATGTTTGTTACCCGTTCATTGGGTTACTGGCATTCTAAGGACATGACCAACTGGGATTTCATCACGCCCGAAAAATGGTATTTCCAGGGCAGCAATGCACCGGCTGCGCATAATTACAAGGACTCGGTGCTGTATGTAGCCGGCGACCCCTCGGGCTCCATGAGCGTATTGTATACCGATAACCCCAAAAAGGGTGATTGGAAAGCAACGCCGTTTATTTTGAACGATTTGCAAGACCCTGATCTGTTTATTGATGATGATGGGAAAGCCTATATGTTCTGGGGATCGTCCAATCTCTATCCTGTGCGCGGGCGTGAACTGGATCGTAACAACAACTTTAAGCCTGCGAAAGAAATCCATGAGTTATTTAACCTCGATGGCAACAAGCATGGTTGGGAACGTTTTGGCGAAAACCACACCAGCAAAGAAAAAGGCTATGTAGAAGGCCCCTGGATGACCAAGCATAACAACAAGTATTACCTGCAATATGCCGCACCGGGTACCGAATTTAATGTTTATGGCGATGGCGTATATGTGAGCGATCATCCGCTGGGTCCGTATACTTATGCGCCCAACAACCCAGTATCATATAAACCGGGCGGCTACATTAACGGTGCCGGGCATGGTAGTACGGTGCTGGGACCCGGTAACCAATACTGGCACTTTGCCTCCATGGCTGTATCTGTAAATGTGAACTGGGAGCGTCGCTTATGCGCTTTCCCTGCCGGGTTTGATGCTGACGGGCTAATGTATACCAACACCGCCTACGGCGATTACCCGCACTATGCAGCGGCAGCGCCCGACAAAGCGGGCGCGTTTACCGGGTGGATGCTGTTATCGTACAAAAAGCCTGTAACGTCATCCAGCATTCGCGCGTCTGCCTATTCGGCCGATATGGCTGTGGACGAGAATGTGAAAACCTTTTGGCTGGCCGACAAAAATGATGACCATCAGTGGCTGCAAATAGATATGCAAAAGCCTGCTGCCGTTTATGCCGTGCAAATCAACTATAGCGACTACCAGGCTAACCTGTATGGCCGCGTACCCGGCTTGTACCACCGCTATACCGTTGAGGGTAGCAATGATGGCAAAACCTGGGTAACGCTCATCAACAAAAAAGACAGCTTTGCCGACACGCCTAATGACTACGTGCAGCTCGAAAAACCAGTTACCGTACGCTACATCCGTTACAACAACGTCCATGTACCGGCCAACCTGGCTATATCGGGCTTCCGGGTATTTGGAAAGGGTCGTGGCGTTGCGCCTAAAACGCCGGCCGGTTTTAAAGTGAACCGTGCTGCCGACCGCCGGGATGCCATGTTGACCTGGGCGGCGGTAAAAGGGAGTCAGGGTTATAACATTCGCTGGGGTATTGCGCCCAACAAGTTGTACAACTCCTGGCTGGTATATGATGCCAACCAGCTGGACCTGAAAAGTTTGAGCACGGATCAAATGTATTACTTTACCGTAGAGGCTTTTAATGAGAATGGCGTAAGCCAGGCTACAACACCGCTTAAGGTTAAGTAATACCACTATACGAACACCATACTTACTGAAGAAATAAATTAGACTAACAAATGAAGAAAGCGACATCGCTATTGTGCATGATGGCCTTTTGTGCCGGCTCGCTAAGAGCACAAGCGCCGAAACCGGCGCCTGCCGAACAAGCTAAAATGAACACCTTTGTAAGCCAGCTGATGGCCAGGATGACTATCGATGAAAAGATCGGTCAGCTTAACCTGGTTACCGGCGGCGAAGCTACCACCGGCGAAGCGGTGAGTAACGACGTAGAGGGCAAGATTGCCAAAGGGCAGGTAGGCGGTATTTTCAGCTTAACCACTCCGGGCCGCGTGCGCAAAGCGCAGCAAATTGCCGTAACCAAAAGCCGTCTTAAAATTCCGTTGATTTTTGGGCAGGATGTGATACACGGTTATAAAACCACTTTTCCTATACCGCTTGCACTGGCTGCCAGCTGGGATATGGCCTTGGTGGAGCGTACTGCCCGTGTGGCCGCTAACGAAGCCAGTGCCGATGGTATTAACTGGACCTTTTCGCCAATGGTGGATATAGCACGCGATGCCCGCTGGGGCCGTATTGCAGAAAGCTGCGGTGAGGATACTTACCTGGCTTCGCAAATTGCCCGCGTAATGGTTAAAGGCTACCAGGGCGATGACCTGAAAAAGAATAACACGTTAATGGCGTGTGTAAAGCACTTTGCCCTGTACGGCGCTGCCGAATCGGGCCGTGATTACAATACAACCGACATGAGCCTGAACCGTATGTACAATGAGTACCTGCCGCCTTACAAGGCTGCTATTGATGCGGGTGCCGGTAGCGTAATGGCCTCGTTTAATGATATCAATGGCGTGCCTGCTACCGCCAACAAATGGCTGCTTACCGATCTGTTGCGTAAGCAATGGGGCTTTACCGGTTTTGTAACCTCTGATTATACCGGTGTAAATGAGCTGATAGAGCATGGACTGGGCGATTTGCAACGGGTATCTGCACTTTCACTGAAAGCCGGCATGGAGATGGATATGGTGAGCGAAGGCTATGTAAAAACGCTTAAAAAATCGTTGGAAGAAGGTAAAGTAAGCGCAGCGGACATTGATAATGCCTGCCGCCTGATTCTGGAAGCTAAATACAAGCTGGGTTTGTTTGATGACCCATATAAATACTGCAGTGAAAAACGTGCTAAAACCGAAATTTTAACACCTGCTAACATCAAGTTTGCACGCGATGCTGCGGCACAAACTTTTGTGTTGCTAAAAAACCAGAACAAAGTGTTGCCGCTAAAAAAAGCAGGTACTATTGCCGTAATTGGTCCGCTGGCTAATACACGTGCCAACATGCCGGGTACCTGGAGTGTAAATGCCGATCTGGCAAACACACCATCCCTGCTTGAAGGCATCAAAGCCGTAGCCGGTAACAAGGTAACGGTATTAAATAGCTTAGGATCAAACCTGACCAGCGATGCTACTTTGCAAAAGAATGCAACTATGTTTGGCCGTGATATTCCGCGTGATGAGCGCCCGGAAGAAGTGGTGATTAACGAGGCTGTTGCCACTGCACAAAAAGCCGACGTAGTTGTGGCCGCCCTGGGCGAAAGTTCGGAGATGAGCGGCGAGAGCTCGAGCCGTACAGATATCGGTATTCCTGAGGTGCAAAAACACCTGCTGGCCGCCTTGTTAAAAACTGGTAAACCGGTAGTGCTGGTATTATTTGCTGGCCGCCCGATGACCATTAAATGGGAAAGCGAAAACGTACCCGCTATCCTGAACGTATGGTTTGGTGGCTCACAGGCAGCCAATGCCATTGCCGACGTGCTGTTTGGCGATGTAAACCCTTCGGGTAAACTGGCGGCCACCTTTCCGCAAAATATTGGTCAGGTACCGATGTACTACAGCCAGAAAAGTACCGGCAGACCGTTGGCACCAGGTACCTGGTTTACCAAGTTCCGTTCAGGTTACCTGGATGTAAGCAACGATCCGTTGTATCCGTTTGGTTACGGCTTAAGCTATACTACTTTTAGCTACGGTGATGTGAAATTAAGCGCCAACAGTTTTAAACCCGGCCAGTCTATCACAGCCAGCGTTACGGTAACCAACACCGGTAGCGTAGAGGGTAAAGAAGTAGTGCAACTGTATACCCGCGATTTGGTGGGTAGCATTACCCGCCCGGTTAAGGAGCTGAAAGGCTTCCAGAAAATCAGCCTGAAACCAGGCGAAAGCAAAACCGTAACTTTCACCATCAGCGAAAACGACCTGAAGTTTTACAATGCCGACCTGCAATACGTAGCAGAGCCCGGCGATTTTAAAATCTTCATTGGCCCTAACTCAAGCGATGTGAAAGAGAGCCAGTTTGCTTTGCTTGGCAAATAATAGGTTACTATTAGGATTAAATAACAAAAAGCGGCCCGGTAATTACCGGGCCGCTTTTTGTTTGTACAGCATTGCTTAAAGGAGCTGCTGAGGTACACCCTCTTAAGGCAGTTTACCTGTATATAAATGGCGTGTATTCGTATTCCTTCTTTCTGAATTTTTTTGCCAGATTATTGAATTGCTCATTTTTTTTGGAGCTGCCAAAGCCGCATGAAACAGCTTCAATGCATTCATTCTCCAATACAGGGTATAAGTTTTCCAGTTTTTGGTTCTGTGCCATTACATATACAAAATCTTTCAATGTTGGAGCCGTTTTTAATGGATCCAGTTTTTGTAATCCTTTCATGTTTTCCAAATAAATTCGTCTGAGTTTGTATAGCCTGTCTAAATTAGGTAGCTCTTTAACATCCGGGAGTGATTGAAGAAACAGATTTTGTAAAGCGGTCAGATTTGCAACAAAAGACAAGTCGGTAAGTCCTCTAACCTGCCACATTTCAAGGTACTTTAAGTTAGGAAGTGAAGACAAAGCATCAAAATTTTTTATACTGCCCAGCTTGATGTCAACAGACCATAGCTCTTCCAACCCTGTTAAGTAATTTAAATCAGGCGTTGAGATAGATCTTAGTGTAATCTTTTTCAACTTTTTTAAACTATTAACAGATGCTATACCTTTAAAATGCCCCTCAAGATATAGTTCTTCAAGATTAACAAATCGGGTCAGTTTGTCTATACTTGGTTTTTTTGATTGTGTCCGATGCAAGCTAAGTTGTTTCAAACCCGGATTGATGCCATCAAGGAAATCGAAATTATCCAGTTCATAGATTCCTATAGTTAAAGATTCAAGACCCTTCAATCCTGTTAAAACTTCAATTCCCTTAGTCTTCCTTAGGCTATCTGCAGAAAAACTCCTTAATGATGGTATTCTTTTTAGAAAGTTTAAGTCCAAATCGTCCATGTAGTGACCAAATACCCGCAATGTAATATCCGGCCGTTCAGCAAAAACAAACTCCTCCAGCGCTTCTATTTCTTTCTCTGTCAGTGGTGAAGAGAACTGGATAACGGAAGTTTTAGGGTTATTGGTTAATTTTTTCAAACCACGTTTTTTAAAGCCAGTGGTGATTTGGTATCGTTCGTTGATTTCATCAACAGGATGTATAGCCATATTGTGTAAGCGTTTGCTCGGGTAGTAGTAAATGAATAATGGGATCAATTACTAAGATTAAACCCGTGCTTGCTAAAGTAATAACTCATAATTATACTAAGAAAATAAGTTGAGTCAAGCATCCGCTTAATCACAGGCTGAGATTAGTGAGCTGCTTGCTAAGGCAAGCGTAATTTGCAACCTTAGTACTCGCCAAATCATTTTGTCCTTAATGTTGTTATGGTAGCATTAACGGATATCAACATTTATGGCAATTATTGGCGAGCTGCTTAAAACGGCAATTGAATTTACCGACAAATTTATAAAAGAGCCCGACCCTGTACAGGCACAGCAAGAGGTTTTGCACCAACTGCTCACCAAAGCACAAAATACGGCGTTTGGCAAGCACTATGATTTTGAGAAAATATTAAGCAACCCGGATATAGCCCAAGCCTTTGCCCGTACCGTACCTGTGTTTGATTACGATGGCCTGGAGCGCGAGTGGTGGCACCGTGTGGTAGCAGGCGAAAATGATATAACCTGGCCGGGCGCTACCCGTTACCTGGCCCTCAGCAGCGGCACCACGAGCCATAGTAAAACCATACCGGTAACCGATGATATGCTGGATGCCATACGCCGTTCTGGTATGCAGCAGGTAGCCGCGTTGGCGCATTTTAACTTACCTGCCACCTTTTACGGCAAAGAGATTTTAATGCTGGGCAGCAGCACCGCCCTCAAAGATATTAACGGCCATTTGGCCGGCGAGATAAGCGGTATCAGCGCAAGCAATATACCATCGTGGTTTGAGGGATATTATCGCCCGGGTAAAGAAATTGCCAGTATCAGCGATTTTGATGAACGCGTTAAAGAAATTGCCAAACAGGCACCCAACTGGGATATCGGTGGCCTATCAGGCATACCAGCATGGATTGAACTGATGCTGAAAGAGGTGATCCGTTATCATGGCCTCAAAAATATTCATGAGATATGGCCTAACCTCACCGTATATACTACCGGCGGTGTGGCTTTTGAGCCTTATCGAAAAAGTTTAGAGAAACTGCTGGCTTACCCATTGGTATACATTGATACATATCTGGCATCCGAGGGCTTTTTAGCGATGCAGAAAAGGCCTGATACATCAGCCATGGCCCTGGTGGTAGATAATGGTATTTATTTTGAGTTTGTACCTTTTGAGGAGCAGTATATTACCGAAGATGGAGGCGTAGTGCCCGATGCGAAAGTAATTGGTTTGGCCGATGTTGAGGAAAATAAGGATTATGTACTGCTCATATCTACCGTATCAGGCACCTGGCGCTATGCCATTGGTGATACGGTAATGTTTACCGATAAAAGCAGGTGCGAAATTAAGATCAGTGGCCGTACCAAGCAATTTTTAAATGTAGCCGGCTCGCAGCTATCGGTTATCCAGATGAATGCCGGTATACAGGAAATACAGAATCGCTTTAATATAGCCATTCATGAATTCATTGTTGCCACCATTCACCGTGGCGAGGAGCTGATTGACCGCTGGTACATCAGTACGGATAAAGAAGTGGATAGGGCAGAGGTGGCCCAGGCGCTTGACCAGTACCTGAAAGACAATAATAAGAACTATGCCGTAGCCCGTACCCGCGCTTTAAAAGACGTAGAGGTGGTTACCGTACCGGTTGAGCATTTTTATAAATGGAGCGAGGAAAAGAAAAAGCTTGGCGGCCAGGTAAAAATACCCCGCGTAATGAAAGAAGAGCAGTTTTTGGAGTGGGAAGATTTTGTTAAGCACTTAAGTTGATTACTGTATCCACACCTGCCCGCCTATAATTTATATGGCTGCGGGCGACTTGATGTGGGTGGTATCGGGGTCTTTCTTCAGCTTTTTAGTCATGTCCATAATCTGCTGTGGCGACAGGTACAGCTTTTTAATGCGGTCTTTGTAAGCCTGTGGCAGGTCGGCCGTGTGCAGAATGAAGTTTTTAGTTTTAATTATGTAATCGGCCAACCCATGCTCAACGGCATAGCCATCGGCATTGCGCTCGGCCTGCATCAGGTAGTAGTCTGAGCACACGTATCGTAAGCCAAACAATATCATATTGGCATTGCTGCGGTGCGTATAATCGGTAATATGGCCCAGTTCGTGACCAAACCAGCCTACCAAAATATCCTTAGGCACGTTTTGTATGGGCATGGAGCCATGTGCCATCACAAAATTGGGGTTGATCTTTACCACATAGGCCCGCCCCGTTTGCCCCCTAAAAATACTGCCCAGCACCGGTTGCGACAGCATGATGGATTTGCTGGTATTAGGATCGAACACAAAATGTATGGACGTTTCTTTTAGCTCCGGGTAGTAACTCAGTGCTGCTTTGATCTCATTTTGTACCACTACGGGTATTACCTTGTGCTGGTAAAAGGTATTGGCCGTATCAACCCCGGCCAGTTGCGCCGGTTTGGCCGAGAAGTAAACCGTTGTGTACACAACGATAGCTGTTAAAACAACAGTGAGCAGGATAATAAGAATGTATCTTCTACGCATGTTTAAACAACACACCGTTGGTTAAATGGTTCGTGGGCGTTTAGGTTCAACTGGTGGGTGGTACCATCAGTTGTTGTAAAACAGGGCATACCCGGTTGGCAATAATACGGTAGCCTTCGGCAGAGGGATGCACACCATCGGGTAGGTTCAGGTGTGCCAGTCCGGCAACGCCTTCCAGAAAGAAGGGTACAAAGGCCATTTGGTTGCGTTCGGCTATGGTTCTGAATAGGCGCATAAACTCCTGGGCCAAATTGCCCAGCAAGCCGCCAAATTGCAGGGGCAGCTCCATACCCATCAGGGCCATTTTAGCTTGTGGATATCTGGCTTTTACCTTATCAATAATAGCTTGTAGGTTACGGGCCGTACTTTGCGGCGGTATACCGCGCAATATATCATTGATGCCCAGCTCCAGCACAAAAATATGGATAGGCTGATTAAGCAGATAATCAACCCGGGTTAATCCCCCGGCAGATGTATCGCCGCTGATGCCGGCATTAATTACGCGGTAAGGTAAGCTGGCCGCATTTATCTTTTGCTGGATCAAAGCCGGGAACGATTCTTCTGACACATTACGTAAGCCATATCCAGCGGTTAAGCTATCGCCTAAAAACAACACATTATTCATACAGGTTTAACAGCGGTTGGATAGGGGATGTTTCCGGTATGGGCTGTGATTGAGTAGCTTTATTAGGTATATATGAAAATAATAAAGCTTGCTGTAACTCTGCTGCTGATTTTGACAAGTTAACTTGAATACGCAGGATTACATACCCGGCACATGAAAGCTGATAAAATAGCGCACTTTAGGTTATTTATTGTACTTAACTTAATAAAAAGTTAATTCAGTTTTATATATCACGAAGTATTTCCAAGATTATAGCTTATTCATTGATTTGGTATCAATATAATAGTCTTTAGTCGCTTTTGGTAATAAAGATTCAATTTATTGACTTTTTTGCCGTGTTGTAGTTGTGTTTTGTGGAATTATAGCTGGATTTTAACCTTTTTTTGCGTTTTTGATTGAAAATTTTCTTGTTTTTGATTAAAATCTATATTTTAACACCACTTAATCAAACAAATAATTAACGCATGAAAAAAATTTTACAAAACCTGCTGTGGGTTTTGCTGCTTATAGGTACCCAAGCCTATGCGCAAAACCGTACAGTAACCGGTACAGTAACTGGCAAAGATGATGGCTTGCCGCTTCCGGGCGTAACTGTAAAAGTTCCGGGAACAACAAGAGGTACGCAAACGGATGGGAATGGTAAATACTCATTCAATATTCCGTCAACAGCTAATACACTCGAGTTTAGCTTTATTGGCTATACTACACAAAAAGTAGGAGTAGGTTCCGGGTCAGTAGTAAATATTACGCTGTCGTCGGCATCAAGCCAGTTAACAGAAGTTGTAATTACTGGTGCTTACGGTGTAAAGCAATCATCACGTGCAACGGGTGCTTCCGCATCACTGGTAACCGGAGATCAATTAAACACAATTCGCCAAACTAACATTAACAATGCGTTAGCTGGTAAGGCAACTGGTTTGCAAGTACGTAGCCAGTCGGCCGGTGCGTTGGGGCGCCAAACAGAGGTGAGATTGCGCGGTGCAACCGGATTTAGTACCGGTTTAGGTGCATTATATATCATTGACGGAACTATTGTTCCTAACTCAGACGATTTAAATCCGGATGATGTAGAAAGTGTAACGGTATTGCAAGGCCCGGCGGCTTCAGCTCAGTTTGGTTCACAGGGTGCTAATGGTGCAATTGTAATCACTACAAAAAGAGGTAGAAAAGCAAATGGTATTGGTATTAGCTTAAACCTGGGTGCTCAATTTGACAAAGTTTATATTTTGCCGGATTATCAGAATACGTATGCCGGTGGCTCTTCTGCGGATTTAATGCAGTACCGGTGGAAAGAGGGCGATCCGGTTGAATGGAAAGCATTAGACGGTAAATACTATCCTGACTACAGCGATGATAGCAGCTGGGGGCCAAAAATGGTTGGCCAGGAATATATTCCATGGTATGCTTGGGCTGGCGGCACTAAGTACTCTTACAAAACGGCCAGCTTAACTTCTCAACCGGATAATGCTAAAAACTTTTATCAAACCGGTATCGCTTTAAATAATAACGTAGCTTTTACTAAAGCCGGTGATGATTATAACATCAGATTATCTTATGCGAATCAAAATGCCCGTGGCATAATTCCGAACACTAATCTGAACAAAAACACCTTTAACTTAAACACCACCTATGATTTAAATAAGCATTTACAGGTGAGTGCCAATATTAACTATATAAGCCAAAAAGTAAACGGTGAGATAAATGACGATTACTCAAATTTAACAACCGGGGCGTTCAGCCAATGGTTTCACCGCGATTTGGATATGAGTATATTGAAAGAGTTGCGGGGCCTGAAATCGCCGGATGGTACTTATGTTAGCTGGAACCACCTAAATCCAGGCGCATATGATCCATCTAACCCATCGGCATTTTATGCTGGTAATTACTGGTACAATCCATATACCTTCACCGATTTTTATAAACAAGTGGAGCAAAGAGACCGCTTATACGGTAATCTGGCTTTAACTTATAAAATTAATGATCATTTCAGTGTAAGAGGTACTTATCGTAAAAACCAGACTAATGCTTATAGTGAAAACAGAGAGTACTCGGAATTGAAATACAGTGGTTCACAAACGGGTAGAAAGGGTTATTACAGAACTGGTACTTCTTACTCAAACAGGGAGAACTATGAGTTACTTGCTACCTACAACCAAAAGTTCAAAGATTTCACTGTTGATGCAAACGTAGGTACTGATATTTTCAACTGGACATATAAAGACAATTATGCCAGCACCAACAATGGCTTAAGTGTTGACAACCTGTTTACTATAGGTAACTCTGTTGATCAGCCCTCAGTTTCGAACTCCAGAACCCAAGAGCAATATCGTGCTATATTAGGAAGGGCCACTTTCGGTTATAAGAACATGGCGTTTATTACCGGTAACATCCGTAAAGACTGGTACTCTACCCTAAAAGCTTCTGATAATGCGGTTGTATCAAAATCAATCGATGGTTCATTTGTATTTAGCGAGTTGCTGCCAAAAAGTACACAAAGCTGGTTGAGCTATGCCAAGGTAAGAGCATCATATGGTGAGATTCCTTTAGCATTAGGTACAACAAATGAAACCTTTGGTGCTTACCGTTACCCTGGTATGTTATATGGTATTAACCAGTACAAATGGGGTGCAAACGTGTTGATGAACACGCCTGACCAATATGTAGATCAAAATTTAAAAGGAACTGTTACTAAGCAATCAGAGTTTGGTTTGGACCTGAGATTCTTCAATGACCGTATTGGTGTAACAGGTACTTATTACATGGGTACTGATAAAGGGATTCCTTATACCCTAAGTTCAAATGCAGCGAGCGGGTTTTCATCTATACTAACCAACATTGGTTTAATTAAAAGAAAAGGCTTAGAATTTTCGCTTAGTGGTAATCCAGTAAGAATTAAAAACTTTAACTGGACCTTTAACTCAACCTGGAGCCGTCAGTTAGAAAATCAGGTAGTTGAAATTAGTGATCAATATGGTGTAGATCGCATCAGTGTTAGTGGTGTTTGGGGTAGCGACATGCCTTACATGATTCACCAAAAAGGCATGAAATGGGGTCAGATTTATGGTAACGGTATTAAGCGTAATGCTGATGGCGTGCCAATCCTGACATCAGGTGGCTTATACCAAAACGATCCAAACGTATATTTTGGTAGTGTACTGCCTCGTTTCACCGGTGGTTTACAAAACGCATTTACCATCTATAAAAACTTTAACCTGAATGTAAACATTGATTATCAGGTAGGTGGTAAGTTTGTTTCCTTGTCTCAAATGTTCGGTACGTTTAGCGGTTTAACAAAAATAACTGCAGAGTTGAACGACAAAGGTAACCCAGTGCGTGACCCGATTGCTGATGGTGGTGGCGTGCATGTAACTGGTGTTGATGCCAACAACAATCCGGTTAGTTACTATGTAGATGCAAAAACTTACTTCCAAGGCTTAACCAACAACAAAACATACGATCCGTATATATATGACTTAACATTCGTGAAACTACGTGAGTTAGGGTTGGGATATAATATTCCGGTTAAAAAGTTAGGTTTAGGTAAAGCTATACAAACAGCCACATTTCAAATAACAGCGCGCGACTTATGGTTGATTTATGCTAAAACCAGAGGTTTTGACCCATCTCAAATAGATGAGTTGCGTGGTGAAACTTCACAGTTTCCTGGTACCAGAGCCCTTGGATTTAACCTGAGAGTGACCTTCTAATTACAGGGATTTTTTAAGTAGACAAACATGAAAAAAAGATATTATATAAGCTTATTGGCAACTGCCTTGATTTGGGGTGCAGGTTGCAATAAAATAGATGATTTTGGTAATGTTAATAAAGATCCGAACGGTATTAGTACACCAATACCATCGGCTTTATTAACCAATGTGGAGGCTGGTATTGCCAACTTTGCGGCCAGAAATGATGTAGCGATTAACGGCGCACAGTATGCACAGTACTTTTCAGAAACACAGTATTCTAATACATCATTATATAGCTTGCCTCAAATATCGTTTACCGGGTATTACAGCGGTTCATTATATGATTTGCAAAACATCATCAATTTGAACCAGAGTAATAATGCAGTTCAGGTAGCTAAGATTTTGCAGCAGTATATTTTCTGGACTATTACTGATGCCTGGGGCGACGTTCCTTATAGCGAAGCGCTAAAAGGGATCAGTGCTATCACGCCAAAGTATGATAAGCAGGAAGATATTTATAAGGGTATTTTAGCCACGTTGACATCAGCTGTTGCAAGTTTTGACAATACATCAGCTATAGCAGGGGATGTTATTTATAATGGCGATGTAGCTTCCTGGAAAAGAGCAGCAAACTCGTTGAAACTATTAGTGGCACTACAACTATCTAAAAAGGTGCCAGCATCTTCGGGTTATGCAGCTACGGCTGTTAAAGAAGCCATAGCAGCGAATGGTGGCCTGATTACCGAAAATTCGCAGAATTTTGATGTGAACTTTCCAGGTGGTAATTACAAGAGCGAGTGGTGGAACTTTTACAATGGCCGGAAAGATTATGCCGAAAGTAAAACTGTTACCGATATAACCAACTCCTTAAATGATACACGGCAAAATGCTTTTGGCGGCTCAAGTGAAATTTCAGGGTCTACAGGTTCATCAAACGTAGGGGTACCATACGGCTTAGCCCGGAATTCTGCGATTGCTTTTACCGATGCCAATACCAACTGGGCTCGCGTGCTGCGTGGGGACTTACGGACAGAAACAGGTACTGTAAGTATGATTACTGCAGGCGAAGTTTTGCTGGCGCGGGCAGAAGCTGCCAATATTGGCTGGACAACTGAATCTTCCAATGATATGTACAGGCAGGGTATAGCCAAGTCGTTTGAACAGTGGGGCTATACAGTTACAGATACTTACCTGAATCAATCGGGTGTAAACTTATCATCAGGTAATGCTTATAATAAAATTATTCTGCAACGATATCTGGCCAGTTATCCTGATGGGCACATGGCCTGGGATATATGGCGTAAAACGGGTATCCCGTCGCTTACACCAGCACCTGATGCTACAAATAGCTCAAAAAAGATCGTTCGCCGGTTTACATACGCTACCAGTGAGTATAACACCAATGGTGCAAATGTGAGAGAGGCTGTGGCTCGTATTCCGGGTGGCGACACTCAGGATTCGAGAGTTTGGTGGGATCAGAATAATTAACCCCTTTAAAACGTAAAACATGAAATTTAAAAACATAAAATTTTTAATGCTTGCCTGCTCGTTAACGATGCTGTTTTCTGCGTGCAGAAAAGATGTGAACGATGCAGACGAAACGCTGGAGTCGGGTACAACCTTTATTGGTGTGCCTGAAGGCTTGGAACAAAGTATATTTTTCACTGCTCCTGTTGCAAGTGGTAATGTAGATCTGTTTAGCATAAAAAAAGACGCAGCAAATAATCAGGAGCTTCAAAAGTCTCAATCAATAGTTTTGACAGCAATTCCTGATGCTATAACAAAGTATAATGAAGCTCACGAAACAGAATATGAAGTGCTACCGGTTTCTTTTTACACAATAGCCAATAAGAGCGTAACTCAAAGTAGTAACAACCTGGCATTTAACTTTGCGCCAGGCGATTTCGTTCAGAAGTTTACTATTAATTTAGACGGAACGAAATGGACCGATCTATCTAAAAAATATGCCTTAGCTTATATCATAAGTAACACCGGCGGCTTATCTGTTCATGCCGCAAGCAATGATACGATCATGGTGCTTTTTGGTGTAAAAAATGATTATGATGCCACATATAAAGCTACCGGAGGTATTACATTCCCAGCGGCTCAATCAGCAAATAACAGAACTTGGAGCGATCGTGAAAAAAGTTTAACAACGATAAGTCCTAATGTTGTAGAAGCAGAAGCTGGGGATTTAGGTGGAAGCGGTTACTGGATGTATTTAACTATCAATTCAGATAATACCGTAAAAGTTACACCTTCTTCACGATCTGCTAATGGTACCATACAAAATGATGGTGCTTGTACGTATGATCCGAGCACGAAGACCTTCAAACTGAATTATAAATATGTTGGAGGAACCGGTGATCGGAAAATTTCTGAGGAACTGGTAAGGCAATAACCTGCTTATTGTTAATAACACAAAAGGATTCCATTGGGATCCTTTTGTGTTTACGTTAAAAATATTTGACCATGAAGTATCAGAATGTTGTAGAAGTAAAAAAGCATATCCAATCAGTCCTAAAACCTCTCAAATATGCTCTTTTTTGTCGGGATGGCAGGATTTGAACCTACGACCTCCAGCACCCCATGCTGTAAATATACTGTCTTTGATGTTGCTAAATCTGTTAATTAACGCTGTTTCTGCTGGTATACTTTCTTGTTAACCGTATACAGTACCGTATACAAAGTGCTGTTTGCTACTCAAAGATAGTTGTTTCATAATTATGATGTTAAGTGAGTAATTAATTATTTGAGCACAACTCAGGTTTGAGACAATCAAGCAAGAAAGGAAACGGAATAAATGTAAGGTCGTGTGTGTAGGTTGTGTTTATGCCGTAGTCTTTCATGCGCTTCAGCAGTCGAAGCCCTAACTTTGCTCTGTAATTAATGATAGTTTTTTCTCCTACTTTCTATAGCTTCTCGTAGCTGTATAGCTTATATAAGAATAAGAAGGTTGCACTCTCACTAATCTAACTTTACTAATACGCTCTATCCAGCTGAGCTACGGAACAACAAGTAACATTAGTCAATCCAAGAAAAGTTAAAATATCCCTTTTATAGGGGATGATATAAGTTTTGGATACTGTTTTTGATTTACAGGTTACACCTTCTAAAATGCTAAAGCGTATTCAGACCGTTGCCTAACTTTGCTTGAATGATTAATGATTCCCTCTCTGTGCATAGTAGCACTGCAAACGTGGGGCATTTTTGTATCGACTATTGTTATTATTATGCCCTTTAACATGAAATTGTCTCAATAACTTCAATTCAACTTTCCTTGATTTTTACTCTTATTGGGGTTGCTTAAATGTTGAATTGATTTAAGCTCTTTGTAAGTGTTAGGTACACTGGTTAACTTTTAAAGAGTCAGGTTGGCGCTTATTTCATCCTTTTATAAGTTGACGAGGGTAATGCCAATTACAGCTAGTCAAAATTGAATGTGCCGGGCAGTTATAGGCCATAATACTTGTGATGTATTGCGAATAATCCATTAGAAACTTCATCTGCTGTGAACTGAACAGTTTTGTCCTCTTGCCTAATTTCATATACAGACATAAAAACCGTTCGTCCGCTGGTATCTGTTACAATAACTTTTTCTCCTGTGCTCTTCCATTGATGTTCACAAATATTCAATCCGTTAATCTCATAACATTCACCTTCAAGGATCGTAGTGCTACAGGTAAAAACGTCATTCATCTTTGTAATTGGTTTTGCCCTTAAATTTAATACATCTCGTTACAAAGGTAATGTCGCGGAGTGCTTTCGTATGTTAACTTATAAAGATACTATCATTTTGCAAGTACCTTGTCTCCGGTTTTATCCAGAAACGCAGATTTAATATAGCAGTTGTGCCTTTATTCTGCCAGTCTTGGTTAGTGTCCTTTTGTTGTAATATCCATTTGTAATCATGACCATACTTTGAGTATACCTCAAGCCTAAGCATTCCGGTAAGTGCATGGACAATGAGTTGCAGAATCTCTTCTTCATCACCTATATCATAGTGCATGTGGTAATCGTCAAAGTAAAGCGTGTATTCACGATCAGATGTAACCAGCCCGATAGCAAAACCATTTTCTATATTTGTTCTTATCACAAGTTCATAAGCTTCCTGGTTTTCAATAACCAGTTCAGGATAGTGGCGCAACGTCATTTTAATCGCATCAATCAGTGATACATCTTCTTCAGTTATTTGAGGTTTTGCTGTCACCTCATGAGTATGGGTATCAAGGCCCTGACTATAGATCGGTTCATTGTTAACCAACCACTGTTTTGCTGTGTCTATAACAATTTTTTCTATATTATCTAGTGTGGCTCCAGGCCAATACCATTGCTGACCATCGTTCCAATCCATATCGTCCCATGCCCATCGCAACTGATCAAAGCTCTCAATTGATTCATGGTGATCCGTATCAGCATAGTAGACACTGATTTTTCTAAGGTTCTCTCTTATATCAATTCCATGAGCAATCTGCATGATATAGTAGCTGCTGTAACTGATTACGCCTTCATCCCCTGCCTTTAGTTTAAGTCTAATTTCGCGGACTGCTGCTTCCAGATATGTAACCGTTTCGAAGTAGTTCACCGGTTTTGATAAGCCTGCCAGAATAAGCAAGTTCTCGGTATCATATCCCAGCTTAACCATCTCCATAGCCCAATCTACACATTCATCCATGTTATAGTCAGGTACACTCCTGTAAGCAACTACCTGATAGGTTAAAGGGCTCAGAGGACGCAGCATGGATGTGGACTCACTGTTTACTGTAGTATAAGAGATGGCGTTTCCGTCATAGTCAAAGACGTATTTACTAAATTTAAAGTCAGTAGCAACAATACCATCTTCCAGCAGTATAAGATTACTATCTCCATGTGGTGTTACAAATATATCTGCACCACTGTTTTGCCAAACAATGTTACCTCTGCTGTCTAATCTTGAAATCTCAAGTTCTCCATGTACAATGTAATCCTGCTGGTACTGATATACTGCAAAGCAAGTAGCCATGTCGACCTTGGTCTGCCATAATAAATCTAATCTGGTTGTAGATAAACAAAATACAGTATCTGAACAGCAGGTAACTAATCGGTCATTATCAATCAGTGCTGTATTATCATACACACCTGTGCCTCCACCTGTTGCACCAAGGAGAATGCTCTTTAATGGTACGCCATCACTATGTAGATGAATAGCCTGCATTGAGGTAGGCTTGTAACCGTCATCATTGAGATACACCGCATCGAATCCCGACAGGTTATTTAAGGCATGTGATGTAGCATCGTTGACTGTTATAGTGTACTCATTGACATTAAAGGTTAGCATGGTTAAGCAAGATTTCAATCCAGGAAAGTTAAGATTTTATGTTTTATTGAGGGTGTTGAAAGTTTGAATTGATCTGTCCATCTAATTAGGCAATCCAAGAATTTTGAATATTCTTAGTTTATAGAGGGTGTGAAAACTTTGGATTGAGTGGCTTGACTTGTAAAAGAATAACTTACTTCTATCTTTACAAGTGAACATAGGCAAGTCGGCAGTCAAGTAGCTGCACATTTCTTATTCAATACTATTTGTGCTATACCATGTGCTCAGAAAATGTGCAGATAGGATTTAATTACTATAGTACTTATGGTAGACGATGAAAGCACCATTGGAAATCTCATGGATGGCAAACTGCACTGACTTACCGTCCGCGTTAATCTCATTTACAGATATGGATACTTTCCTTCCGCTCGTATCATTCACAAGAATTCTTTCACCTGCGTTTTTCCATTCATGATCCCAAATGTTTATTCCTTCGATCTCGTAACGCTCACCTTATATGATAGAAGCACTAAAGGTAAATTCATTTGTTATATTCATGGTTTATTAGTTCCTTATGCCTGCCTTCGGATCAATTCTTTTTAAGGGAATGTAAGTAAGTGCCGAAGTATCTCAGCTTTAAAAGGTGCTTATGAAATTCTCTCAAAATGAAAGTCCTGACCTATGATGTAACTATCGCCTAAGGTAAATAGCTTCGCTGTACTATCCTCCGCTAAAGCCTCTCTTTTACCCACAAAATAGGAATGAATTCCGTGTTTGATTAAACACTGCTGATAAAGCATTAAAATCGTTTTCGGACCTCTGGCAAACAGACCGTAACCTTGCTGGCAAAGCGCTTCTGTTGTGCAGGGACCAAGCACATATCCTTTTAATTCGTCCAGGTTGTCTGTCAGCGTTTGCAAGGATTTGTAGATGTCTGCAAATAAATTGAGGGATTGTGTACTGGTGCCATTGAAGTATAGTTCTGTATGAGCGTCTGTGTATTCCAGTAAGCGTGGATGCTGTTTGTAAAGGGCTATACATGATGTCCAGTCCCTCACAATTCTTTCTTCCTTGGCATGGCCTACTGTAAGTCGCCATTTTTTGGGAGGGGTTTCATCGTAATACCGAAAGGAAAAGTTTAGATATAGTTCATAGGTGTTAAAAATTACGGAATCTATAACAATGCCTGCTTCATTCTCAAACTCGGTGATATCCATAATATCAGTTAACTCTTTAGGCAAAGGCTCTTCAATCTTCGTCATGTGTTGACAAGTTACTATTCATCCTTTAAAAGTCAACAAGGGTAAATAATATTGTTAAGTAGATTCATCAGTGATGAGAGTTAAATACCATTTACCTGCTTTACTTACAAACTTATACTGTATATGCACACCAGTTTCTTCAATTTGAAGCAGAATCGTTACGTCTCTTTTAGAGACCTTATCCTTAGTTATTACAACGTACTGTATTTTAGCAAAGTTGATGTACCTCCACGCTCGCTTACTGATGTACTCAACCGTTTGCTTATTGTCATCGTCTACCGTTATCTTTTTAAGAGGAAACACAATGCTGGCGAGTTGGAAGTCAGCATGCCTGTTGAACCTTTTAAAGAACGCATCGAACTGTTCATCCTGTGCAGCGGATGGGTTATGCATGCTTACTTCCTTACCTAAATTACCGTTATTCCAGTTAGTTTCAGTGTTCGGAGAAACACTAAACAAGGTGAGGGTACATAAGTTGGCGATCAGTCCAGCTTTAAGGATGAATGTCATCTGGTAATGTGATTAGGGTAAGTTATTCGAATGTACAATTATCTTTCTGCTTTTAACTGGTTATCAAAGCTAATTCAGCTTTCTCAATTTTAGTCTTTATAGAGGGTGTGTAAATTTTGAATTGATAAACCTCCGGCTCAATCTCCGATAGCTAATAAATCGTCTTCAGCTTGTTCAAATTTACTAATGATAAGTGCAAGGTGTTTGCTTTGCTGACTATATTGCGGTAGCTCGGTTGCTGTACTTTCCAAAAGCTTTATGATTAGGCTTACATGGTCTTGGTATAAGCGCGTATTGCCGTAACGGTCAAGAGTTATGCCAGTAGCTCTTTTGTATTCAAATAGAATGCTCTCAATCGCTTCTAAATCTGCGTCATTAAGACTGAATAGCCGATGGTTTAACTTAGTATCTTGAAGATTATAGAAGTCTAACGCCATTGTTTGCAGAAGTTTGTGATTATAGCGGACGGCTCATTGCTAATTTGTATGATATCTGCTCAACAGCAGTAAAGTCCTTTTCTATATACCAGGTAAGCATTTGTTTAAAAGTCAAGTCGCTTTCCTTTCCGTCTGATTGCCTGTACCAATCGGGTTTGTTGTTGAACTGTATCTGTTTGAACGAAAGCATTTCAATAAGCCACAGCACTACCTTGATAACCATTACGGCTAAGTTATATAGTTCGTAGCTGGAAGCGAATATCTCACCTTCTGAATCAAAATGTTTGCTAAAATCAAAGTTCCCCCAGGCAAGATGATGTTGTTCAACAAACTTAACTAATAGATCTTCTACATCATCTCCTGCAAGTCCTAAATCATCACCCACTTTATCGTGCAAGGAATGTACGTCACAGGCAGCTTGATCTTCCAGAAACCGTTTAACAGTTGTGTAGGCTTGCCTAAGCTGCATGAAGGGTAGCTCTTTATATTGCATTCGTAGGATGAGTTGTTGAGGCTAAGTTAGTACATTTTCCTTTTACAAGTTAAACCGTTTACACCTGTTTGCAAAGGGATAGTTATTGATGGTGTGTGATTCTGGGATCGAGCTGCAAGATAGTGGCAAAGTTAAGGGAGTTAGTTGCAGGCTTGAGCTTAACCCGTTTGTAAGTACTGTCAATCCAATAAAGCATCTTACCCACTTCTGTATGACTGTCCATTGCCGTTTCTAAGTGAGTTTTACGATTTCCCCAGTAAATAATAAGTTCAACCTTTTGAATATCGCTTGGAAATTCTCCATTACCAGCATGCAGGTGCTTATAGTCAATATCTTCCAACTTTGCGGTTAACTCGTCCCATAACTCTCGACTAATCGTTCCTCTATAGCTTCTTTGAGCTATAGTGCGCTTCACATACGAACTGTCTGCGTAAAGTTGATAATGGAGAGCGCTATCCATACTAATAGCCAGTGGAACGCATGGAAGAAAGCAAGTACTTTCAGCAAACTCTACTCTCGTTATCTCCTTGTTCTTTTGCTTTTTACAAGCAACTAGCATGCAGAATATTATTAGCACAGCAAGCAACTGCATATTTGTTCTATAAGTTGAGGATGTTCGGTTCATTGTTTACTTACTGCAATGTAGCAATCTTTCCTTATCTTCATAGCATGAAGTACCTGCTTATCATAGTCTTCGTAGCCTTGTTTACTTATAAAGCATCAGCACAGAAGTTGGTTCCTGTTCACAAAATCACTGAGTATATTGGCAAAGTAATCTCCGTCCATGATACTATTAGTAACAGCCGGATTGTAAACAAACATCTAACCTACTATATGGGAGGAAAGCACCCAAAACCAAAGCTAATTGTGATACATCATGGCACCTCGGTAGATCAGGGAAACCTTTCCATAACTGTCACAGGTAAGGTGATTGTCTTTCACGGCAAACCAGCCATTGTGGCAAGACGGCCTGAGCAATTAGCTCTTCACATTTATTAATGCAACATTTACCCTCAAGCAGGTATAGCAGCAATCCATTTACCTTTTAAAGGATGCACTTGTAAACAAGCCCCCAAATTTATAACCAGCGCTCATGCATTGAAGTTAAGAAGCTAATATTATCAACTGGATAACCAGATGCGCTTCCTAAAACTGCGTCAACCCCACAGTAAGGGCAAAGAGCTGTTCCTGTTTTATCATTATCTTCCTCAACCCATTCGTTAATCTCTTTGGGAGCAAAAACCTGAAGGCAGTAAAAGCATCCGCAAGTGAGACTGTCCTGCACTGCTCGTTTGTTAAAGATAGAATGTCTGTGTGCATTCTCAAATGAAGCCATGTTGCTTGGAAGACTACCAGTATTGTCAGAGGCTTTGTCGTTTATGCTTACAAGCGTGTACTTGTCATAGGCCATGACATCAAATACCATAGATTGACCTGTAGCTAACCACCGTTTGTAGATAAGGTTGCCGTTCATATAGAGGTAAAGCTGGTTGTCTAAGATCTCCTTGTGTATGGCCATGATGGTAAAGCTAAGCAAACTGATTTAAAAGGCAAACCGCTAAAATAAGCTACCTAAATATCATTGAGCGTTATTGACTGCCTCTTAGTTGGCTTTTGTGTTAAGTAAATTGCTTTTGATAAAGTTTAATGCCTCACCGTATTCATCCTGTGACCAAGTACCAATTTCGACATGTACAGTTAGGTTCCAAAAAATAATAAGAGCAATGTCTGGGTCTAGCTGTATTGCAAACGGCTTTGAGTCACCGTCATGAATTGCATAACTGTCGGTCGTTTGATACCTTGTTGCTTTATAAAAAATCAAGTGATCGAATACCTCTGGTAGCTCCACTCGTATCCGTTGATAAAGATCTTTACCAAAGCCTTGATAACGAAGTTGCATAGCTTCAAATGATTCTTCTTGGTAAGTTTCGTTCCGTGACAATAGTGGATGCATAATACAATTCTTTGAGATTGATTAATATACGAACTTAAAGATAATGTGTAATTAACAGGGGTATAAGCAACATTTACTCTTAACCAAATGTAGGATCTATCCCCTTAAACTTTTAAACGTTGCACTTAGTCCCAAAGTATAACGGGATCAAACACCTCCTTGCGATATTTAATTAAAGTGTCTAAGCTTTTGTATATGGGTGAATGTGTGCTGTCTGGCGGTGCAGGATAGCCGTACTGCGATTGCCGAACAATGAGCCTCCCTAAAGTATTATCAGGTTTGGTCAGATATAGTTCACACAAGCATTTGCCGAAGGCACGTCGGTCAGCCTGATAGCTTTCGTTTAAAGTATCAATGCTGCCACGGTACGCATAATCAAATTTGCAGCGCCCGTATGATGCTGTGAGGTGTTTCTCTCGATGGAGGTAAATAGCAAAACCGATTCCAATTACTATCAATACACTAAATACCCAACCGGCTGCTTTCCATTCCGTCATACTTCCTTGTCTTGTAAACTCCAGTAAATCTCCGTATGCTCATTGCAGTAAAAGCCCTCAAACGGATGCTTGCTGAGTATGCTTTCTACTATCTTTCTATTTGAGCATAGCATGGTAAAATGACTATCCCAGTGTGAGGCGTAAAGAATCTCGCTATGATTGGTGTACCAGACTTCATGACCTCCGTAAGTTAGGGTAACCTGATCCTTGCCCTCTATCAAGTCCTGTATGTATGTAACCTTTCGTTCAAAGCCGAACTCATCACCTATAAACAGGTAATGATGTCTTTGTTCTTGCAAGCCTATGAGCATATCTTTTTTGAGAGCATCCTGAAACTCACCTTCTGAGGGCATGCGTATATTGTGTTTATGCGCGGTACGCATCAGGGTTTCCACATCTTCTTCGTTTTCCCACTTCTTTTTAAGTCCACGTATGCTGTTTCTTAATGCAATGTCAAGTTGAGCAATGTCTCTAAAGCCAGCTAAGGATACAAACTCTTTCCAAGTAACCAGTTGAGTGACCTTACCGTATTCGTCTTCCTTATAAAAGGGATGCAGCATAATATATACGGTGTCAAAATATCTTTGGTAGAACTCAAGGATGGATATGTCTGCAAAGGCACAGATGCAGTTGTGCGCTGCTTCAAATGGTGGTCTTTCGGTCATAAGAATAAAGATAAGGCTTACTCGCTGTTGTCCTGCTTGCGTTTGTTTGGATGCTGATAGAACTTCAATGTCCTAATAGCAGCTATAAGTTGCTGTTGTTGCTTTGGAGTTAGGTTCTCTCCGTTGATTTGAAACTTGTCTGTATCACTTCCTGCATTCCAAAGGCTGTCAATAAATATACCTGTAGTTCCTTTGCCTGTATGGGTAGGCGTGACTAGCTTGGCTTTATAACCATCAACCACAATCCATTGCTTCTTATTGATGGTAATTGGAGCTAAGTTGCTACTACTAGGGATTCCTCTGTAATCTAATACTCTGCTTACACTTCCTAATGCCCTGGGTAAGCTACGTCTGACTAGCAAACTATCATGTCTGATAATATAATCTTCACTACCCTCACTTAGACTATTTGAGTACCAGCCTAAATCAAAACTAACGACTGTGCCAGTGTCAATGTGTATCTCTCCTACATAGGAATCAATCCCTTTGGCATCAACCCGCTTCCAGCTCTTGGGTACTCGATAGTGAAGTATCCGTAGTTTAGTAGCTTGGTGCCATCATTAGTTTGTTTATCAATAGTGCAGGATAGCAAAAGGATTGGAAGTGCAAACCATAGAAGAAGTTGAGCTTTCATGGAGGATAAGGGTTTTAGCAATAAATTTAAGGTATGAAGCTTACGTTTTAGTAGACGGTTTAACTTATAAAGAACTAATTGAGCGCTTGACTGCCTTTTTATAAGTTAAGGAGGATAAGTAATGCTCCATTAGCCTCAACGAAAGCATCAATAATCTTCATTGCTTAGACGTGTCTTCCATTATCAAACACTGCTTTGTCTTTATGATTCTCAACAAACTCTTTGGCTTCATACAATTTGGTAGGATAGGTAACTAATCTGGTTGCGCCATTTGAATTGTCAGGGATTACTTCGTAGATGTGACTGTAATCAAACCCGTGATCAACTAAGTATTTAACCACAGCCCAAGCATTATCATCCAGTTTTCTTGGAGGTCTGAATCTATGTGGCATCCAAATCATACTCTCTCCACAGGTAGGACATTTGATTTCCACAGTCCTATTAGCATTGTTAAATGCGATGTGGCAGCTTAGGCAGACATTCTTATATCCCATGTGTTCAGTAATAACTTTGCAATATAGTTAAGTAGCCTGTTCAAAACAAGCTACCCTGAACGCCATTGATAGGAGTTTTAGCACTTACAGGTTCAAACGGCTTATCAAACTTAGGTGCAGTATCCTTTACAGGTTTAAGCCATATAAGACTTTGCTCTGCCTCTGTAAACTCAATGTAGCATGGATAATGATAACCATTAACGAGTGTAGTACTCACTTTGTAACCTCTATAAAAGTCATTGGTTAAAGAGTTCATATGAGCAATTTCACCTTGTAAAGAATTTAGTAGCATATTAACCAGTGCCATTTTGCAACAGGTAATGTCAAGGTCTGCACCATAAAGCTTAAGGTGTCGGTTGATCTTTGCTGCACTCAATAGCATCCGACCACTACCACAAGCACAATCAGCAACAGTTTGTCCATCGGTTGGGTTGCCAACACTAATTGTTGCCATCATATCGCATATCGGCTCTGGCGTGAAGTACTGGCCGTTGTGTCCGTTGCTTATAGCTTGCATGTACAGTTCACCAAGTGGATCTCGAAAGCCTTCTGACAAGTCACCTACCATCTTTACAAGCTCAACAAGTTCGTTTACCTTCTTATGCTTGCGGTATGTATCGAGTGCTGCACTGTGTGCTTCTGTGCTATCATGCATCTTAAAAGGTAGCAGCATCCAATCTAGTAAGTCAGTAAAAGCAGTGTGTAAGGAATTGCCGTAAGCAAAACGTTCAAAAGCAGTAAGTAACTGTTTAATATCTGTCATAGCAGTGGTTTTATGTTCGAGTGAATTCTCGAAGCAACGAACTGCTGAACAGACGCACTAAAGGCAAGGTGGAGATTGAGTAATTGCGGAGGCTCTATGCCAATGGAAACCCAATTACGAGATACTACCTTGAAGCTAGCTGAACCTGTGTGCGGATGGCTCAGCTAACTTTGAGTAGAGAATAAACAATATACTTCGTTCTTATTAAATCACATTTCAAAAATTCAATAGCATGGTATGAACTCGTGCAGGTAGTTACTGCCTATGGCATATTCAGATCATTGTTTATTTCGACATTAGGGCGTTAAACATGTTCTTCCACCTTTCAATGTATTCAGAATTGACAGAGTCAATTTTTTTGTTTTTCAATTGGGTCTTTGTTGTCATAGCCAAAGGTACTTTCCATCCTTTCTCTAACTCTACTTCATTCCTGCTTGCAAATGACTCAATTTGAGGTACAATAGGTAAACTATTATCATAGCTTTCTTCAAAGTCTACTTCTAAAGAATTGAATAACCTGTCAATTCCCTTTTTTATTAATTGGAAAGGGAGAAGGTCCTCGACTTCGCTGTTGTCCAATCCCGTAAACTGTTTAACATATAGGATCTTGCTTTCAAATCCTTTGTATAACCCTGTTAATAACTTCTTTTTCGCATCTTCGCCGCTTTTGTCTGAATCTAAAATGAGATACGGAATATCATCGGCTTTGCTGGAAATCATGCTGACTACCCCTGGTACTCCTCGGACACCGCCAGAAGGCACGAATACAATCTCTTGGTCTGGCGAGATTAATTTTTCTCTTATTAAAAAAGACTTAATTGCATTAAGATAAAATTGATCCGATGGTCCTTCTACTACAACAGACTGGCAACCTTGCAATAACACATCTGAAACTGATAAACCTAGAGCCGCATGCACTGCATATATCGACTTTTCATTTAATGCGTCGCTGCCTTGTCTCAAATTGCTAGAAGCCACCGTGTAGCCATCTCTATCCATGTGAACTACTCTGCATCTGTCAATGTGAGAAGTATCAATAATAAATGGTGAATGGGTTGTGTTTATGATTTGATTACTACTTGATAGGTTATCAAAAAACACAGCAAGGTCCTTCTGAGCCAAGGGGTGCAGTGTAAGGCCAGCTTCATCAAGTAATAAAATTGCATCTTTATGCTTCTCTTGGCTTTCAACAAGAAATATAAGATAAAAGCTAATGAACCACTGAAGCCCTGTGCTACGTAGCTCTAACGCTACTTCATCTGTTCTTATACTATCAGATACCCAAATACGAAAGTAGTCTCCATCAGCTTCAAACCTAAATTTATACTCACCTTGCCTCCACCAATTCTTAAACTGCTTTGTTAATTCACCTGAAGCAGATTGTAAAAGAATGCTACGTTCTTCCTTGTCGTCTTCTGCTTGCTTTATTTCAGTTGCGATCGGTTGAGTAATTCCGCTCCTCCACCCATTGCGCGCCATTGCCATTTCCTTTGGGGCTTTCCCTAGTTCCAGTATTTCTTTCGGATTTAATCCAACAAAGTCGAATAATACTCTTAGAGTCCTAACTTGTTCTTCGTTTATATCTATTCCTTCAATTGTGCTTCCATTGAGCCATTGAATCACATTGGGAAGATAAATTGCCATAATTCGAGTAATACACAAAGGTTGGCATTTCACTTATGATGGCCTTTTCTAAGAAAGACTCATCGTAAGGAACTATAGTCTCTTCCTCTATCGGTTCTTCAGCTTCCTCACCAGCTATTGTTGTAGTTTCTACTTTTGTTGATTTCGGTTTTCCACTTGGAAATTCAAAAGTGTAATGCCCATCGTAAAAGCGAGTTACAATGACTGATTTATCTCCTTGAATATCACAATCAACTGTAGATTCTATTTGTGCTATGCTTTCATCGTCAAGTTCGAACTCCACGGTAATGAATCTTACTTGATCTGGAGTCTTGCGAAAAGCACTCAATTTACTAACAGGAATATCATGTAAAATATCAATCTTTCCCTCTCGGGCAGGATTTAATTTCCATAACGCTAACAGGAGATTCGATTTTCCAGCTTCATTGATTCCAACTAGTGTTGTAACGTTTTCACATTCAATCCAACCACTATCTAAAACTGATCGGAAGTTTTCTACTTTGTATCTTTTTAAAATCATCTATGTGGGGCTTTGGTTCGTACTGCTAGTATTTAATTGCTTCAAGAATCGAAAAGGTTCGTTGCATCTAATATATGTAATTAATGCGAACCGTCCTACGCGAATTGAGCAAATGGTCTGAGTGGAGGAAGCACCTATTGGGTGCGGTCACTCAGAATGCTTCACAAAGGCTTGGCGCTGCTTTTGGCCTGTAAGGGCTGAGCGGCTGGACTTAAAAGCTGTGACAAGGCTGAAGCCATTTGCGATGCGTAGGTGAGCCTAACACGATGAGCGACTGGACTTATAATGAGTGAAGTAACGCGTAACATTTAGAAGTACAGAGGCAGCGAATGTGATGAATGACTTTGCTCAAACATCAAACGGTGTGACAAGTCAGCCATAAGGATGGTGAAGCGCAACGTGCTTGAAAAGCTTGTTAAGCGTAACGCAACTTGGCGTATCGTTGTGATGAGCTTAGGTAATGGGTCACACCTAATTTCCTGCACTAGTCAGGTGGGACTACCCTAAAGTTCCAGATTATGCCTTACCCCTTGTAAGCAACCTAAAAGAGGGAAGGCACTAATCTCGGTTCTGACCTTACTAGCACTGTACTTTGTTTGTGAAATTACCTGGTGGTTATTGCTACAATTAATGCAAGCATCGATTGCTTGTACTCATGTTGTATTACGTAGATCTAAACGCTACCTTTGTTCCTCTAATTATGAAGCACTTATACTTGTTCCTTGTCACTATCTTGTTGTTCAATGTAGCTTGCAACAAGTTAGATTCTAATGACGCTGCTGTAATTCCTCAATCAGACTTTAAGTTCTCCAGCGGGAACAATGCCTATCTGACTCAAGTCATTGAGGTGATTCCAACTGAAGCAAAGAGCAAATCCTTAGATTGGACATGCGACTTTGGCAATGGCGTTAAGGTTAGTGGTAATACTATCACTAGCATTCCCTACTCTTATGTTAAGGAAGGGAACTACAAGGTATCACTTACTGTTGCAGGTAATACTACAACCCAGAATATAACAGTGTTACCGGGGCTTAGAAGTTACCAGATTCATAGCAAACTTTCGCAGGACTTATTTGTCAGTACTGAAGTGGCAGGTAACAGGAAAGACATTCATGTTTTTCGTACAATCAAGGCAAATACACTTACTGATACTGCGTACAGTATTTCCACAAACGATGGTTCGGTTAAAATGATCATTTACGGTGTGTTCACGGGTAAGAATAATGTAAGCTACTCTTACAGAACGTCAAGTTTGGTACCGCCCTTAGAACAATATAAGCATACCGTCATTGAACTTAAAGATGATGAGCCTTTGTATGTTAATTATACTTTAAACGGTAAAGACATAGAGCTATACATGCCTATAAGTGAATTGTTCAAACTATAAAGATTCTATGTAAAGTCTTAGTCGGCTCATGACCTATCACCTTCTCTTAGCTTAAGCAACTCCTGTGAGAAAGGGAATACTATGGGTTCTGACCGTATTGGCACAGGCTTGAATAACTATCTTAAAGAAGGTTTTCAGGATACTTTTCGTCAACTTTAGCAACCTGAATATCGGCAGCTTTTAACATTGCTTGTATCATATTCAATGATTCTCTGTATTCCTGCGCTTCTGCAAGTAAGGTAAACTCAATTTCTGCATCTGTATGTTCTTTTACAATAGCTTCGATCTGGTCTAGGCTAACTTTGAAGAACTCTCTACGTCCGTTGACCCTATTTAAACGGTGATCATGGAAACGCTTATGCAACTCATGTTCCAATGCAGGTGCATTCTCCGAGTAAATAATTGCGTGAACATCAAATGCGAATGGTACAGAAGCGTCACCCAGCTCTTTGACGCGGTCCAGCGGATCAAGTCTTCTGGTCATACCTATTTTATATACGTCCTCGCCAAAGGAACCTATGTTGCTAATAACATAGATATGTCCAGCCTTTGTTTGTTGTGCCAGTGACAAAGCGCGTTGTCGCTTTTCTTCAGCTTCTTTTAACTTGGCTTCTAACTCCGCGATCTTGCTGTTTAAACCTGCAAAATCATCTTTCCCTGCATGGCTTAGCTCTTCCTGTGCTTTTAATAAGGCTTTCTGGTATTTCTTCTCTTCGTCTTCCGCTTCCTTCTTTGCTTTTTCAATGTCTTTGAGTACTTTCTCTTCTTCACGCATTTGTTCACGAATGCGTCTTTGCTCTTCTTTCTCCTCCTGTTTTTTATTCTCGTACTCGTAGGTTAGCGTCAGTTCATGCTTTTTTAGATTGTAGTATGGCCTGGTGATTTGAATGCGGTTAACTGTTCCCAATTTATTGATAGACTCAAAAGCTTTTTCCAGACGCTCTATGGACTTGGTTGCATTGTTCCATTTCACCTTCGCGATCAGCGCATCACACTCTCCATTAAAAGCATAAAGCATATTTTTAATATTAAGCTTCGTCATTTTCTTACCTTCAGTTAAACTTCCGTTCACTGTCCAGTCATTAGGAAACGTGGTGGCCTTATCTGTCTTGATGAGTTCCCGTTGATGTTGGTAGTTAGCTTCGAGCTTTTGCTTAAATTCCTCTGATGTAGCATAGCCATGCCTTGGCTTATATAAGCCAAAGCTGATTACTTCTAAATCGTCTTCATAAATGGCAAGCTCTCGTTTAATCTGCTCATAATGTTGCTTGCCCGATTGGAATTTATCATTAAGCGTGACTAGCTCTCCTTTTAATTGACGTAGCTCTATTTTTCTATCCTCTACAGCCTGTTCTATACTTATTATACGTTCGTACTTAGTTCTGAACTTGTCTAGCTCTGCTGATTGAAGACTATTAATTTCATTTAACCTAACGGATTCTTGAAATGACGAAGTGACTTGTGTTTCGAGGTTAGCTTTAGTAGCTCTTGAATTCTTCAGTAAGATCAATAAAGCAACCGATAGCCCAATAAGGGCAGCAGCGAGAATGTAAATGAGTGTCATAAGGTTTATTATTCAGGTTGTAAGCTACCCAATTAGATTTAAATAGTCAAGAGACATATAGAACTTCAAAGCTGAATTAAGGGCCTGCTTTGAAGGCAAGCCCTTTTAATTTAATCGAATTCAACTACTAACGCAAAGTAAGCGATGACGATTGCGCCTACGGCAATGACGGCCCTACATGTAGTTGACCACTGGGTAAAGTCGATACTTAACTGGGTGAATGAGCATATACCGTATAAGACGGCTGTTAGGACAAGCCATATAATGAATCTTGCTTTTTCTTTTGCCATAACTACCGATTATTATTTGACCTCTATATACTCATAAGCATAAGTGCCGGTTGCTGTTGTGATTTTAGACGGATAACCATTGCTGTTGTACTCATACTTATAAGTCACACTTGTTCCATCATCGTTGCCAGTCAGGACATTATTTGCTCCTGGCAAATAAGATAAGAAGTCTTCCTGTAACCCCGTTCTGAAATAAATCCAATAAGGCAGTGCTTTTGTCAAGTTCGTTTTGTTGTCAAACGTCAAGTAGTTAGCTGTATAAACTGAGCCGGTTGTCTTGCCACTATTGTATTCTTTGGTTACCTGCTTGGTATTATTGCCGTTGCTATCGTAGTTATAAGTGATTTCTACCTCGTTAGGATTGTACCACATTACAAGTCTGCCGTCTTGATAAGTAAGCGTGTTATCACTTGCTACTGCGTTTCCAGACTTGTAAAAAGTTATCTTGGCTATGTCACCACCATTGTAGATAATTGCAGAATTAACATAGTTATAGCTATCCGCACGAGTATGGGTAATGCTAGTGCCGGTAAGTTGTCCGCTAGGATTGTAATTGAACACATCAGTTTCTACATCCGGTGTAATAGAATAATGATTGATAACTGCTTTGGTTAGCTGCTTACCATTATAAGTAAAGCTCGCCAAAACTTTACCATTGTCAGGATCTCCGGGTGTAAGGTTGGTGACTTTGGTCAACAGTACGGTTGGTTCCTGCTTAGCAGGCTCTTCCGTTTCATTGTTGTTTTTAGAGCAAGACGTAGCTAGCATGGCTGCTAATAGCAGCATCGATAAGGTTTGTTTCATCTGTTAAGGATGGTTGAAAGGGGTTTGAAGTTTGACCGAGTAGTCCTCTTCGGTAGGTTAATAAACACAATAAGCGCAGGGACCGAACTTATCTGCGCTTAAAGAGGCCCTAGGAAAGCCCTGACAACAACAGAAAGCCAGTACCCTACGCTTATCGCATAGAGCATTGGACTCATCTGTTCTTGTTGCCATTGAAATTTCCTAGGTTTCTTTAAGCAAGAACAAAATAAGCAACGCTTATATATCTTAGTATCTATATGTCTTAGTAATGGATGCTTTTTATAGTTATCCTCCTTGTTTGCCAGCAAAGTTACGCAGCAGAGCAATACGTTAAGCTACCTTACGCAACTTTCTTTTAGCTGCCTTGTACTTGACCTGCTCAAACCGGTGATGCTTGCAGCCGCGTTCTTCGATGTATTCGTAAAGGCCAGAGCATTCATTGATCACATAGTCTGTTCGGATGCAGCTTTCGATATTGGGCTTTCCTTCCTCGTGCATGGTGAGCTTATAAATCATACGGACAAAGCTTGCTGTAATGGAATAGTATGGCCCAAAGGCCGGACTTAGTTCAAAGCCATAATGGATAGCCAGCTCATCATTCGCATAGCATTCTAATCTCAGGTACAGTAAGGGACTTATCAGTTCATGCACAATAGTGCCGTTAACGATAGGCTTCTTTTCTTCCCTGACAAGGGTATAACGCAAAGGCTCTTCTTCTACGGCAGCTAAGAGTTGTTTGGCTTTTAAAATAGCAAGATAAGCTTGCTTTACAGCTTCGTTGTAGTTAGTCGGTGCTTGGGATGTGGTAACGGTTTTCATGGTTATGAATTGGTTTAATGTAGCTTGTAAATGAAAAAAGCCTAGTGCTTTATTGCACCAGGCTTTTGATGATCTTCTTTAAAAGTTAAATTCAGGCGGTTAGCGTGTAAAAGAATTTGTTACCTTGATAGTGCTGTACATTCTTATAAAAGGTAGCAAAATCAGGTTGCAAAGCAACTTCTGTAACTTGCAGGTTCCCGGCAAAGCATTGCAACCGTACTTTGATTGCTTTTTCATGTTTGCATTGATAAAAGGCATATTCGATCTGGTAATTGTATGCACCATCACAATCCAGTCGGAAGTAAAAGCAGGGTGATAGAAAGGCATGCATAGCAGCAAGCTCTTGTATGGTTCCATGCTGCTTAAAGTTCCGTTCAAAAAAAAGTGGCTTATCTGGTGCAAGCAATTGCTTCGCTTTCTTTAGGACAATTTGATAGTCGACTTCCATAATATGGTTTTGTTGTTGCTGCGCTTTGTTCCAGGTCTTGGTTTTGGCAGTTACCCAGTATTTTGTCATGGTTTTACAGGTTAGAGGTTGTTTGTTTAATAGTTTTTACGAAGGGCAGGGGCATCTTGAAAGTCTTATGGCTCGTCTTTTTATAAGCTAGAGAACTAATGCTTCGGTCCTCGGGCATGACTTATTGAAGGGTATGCTGACTTAGTGCTATGAATTGTTTACTTAATTTAAAAGGTCTGTAAGCCTATTGCCATGCACTCATCATATATTTTGCTTTCTTCTAAATCAAGGTAGGGGGTGATATCAGTTGCTGGTTGTGCGTGGGTAACATATACTGCTTTAACGAATAAGCAAAGAAGCATGTGTCTTTTAAAGTTTCAATAACGACTTATTCAAGCAGGCATGCTAAATACCTACTTGAATAAAGAGATAGTTAGATGAATCCAAAAATCATTCATTCCCCTTAGAAGATGAATAATCAATTAGTTTTGGATATCAACCTAAAACCGGCTTTGGATTAACATCCTGGTACAAATCTAAATATCTAGCTTCCACTAAAATATAGACTTTTTTTTGGTCCATGCCACGAGTTGAGCGCTTAGTAATGAAGTACTTCTCGATATGGGCTGCTCTATCCTTCAATTTGACACCATGACTATCATAAATTTTTTGGAGTACCGGAGTTATCTCCTCGGATGCAGGTTTCTCCCCGGTTGCGAAGGACTGATATACGGCCATCACCAGCTCTTTGCCAATTATCTTCTCTTTCTTATGGTACTCATCAACGGCTTGTTTGATTCTTGTTTCTAAATACCCAGCGTCTTCAATCCCTTGTTCACCTATGGTATGGTAGGCATCAACAGCTATAGGGCAAGCTCGCCTCAGATCAGATAGAGCTTCTTCAGCGCCTAAAACATATTGCTCAGTTGTAGATGTAAGTTCATTTAACTGTTTAACCACTTCTTTAATGAAACTTTTCGGCTTTCTATGGATTCACGCTTCAGACGGTCAGCGTCTCCTAAAGGGTAAAAAACATTACGTAGACTTACATCAAAATGTTTACCGACCTTCTCATAACCTGCCGTAAGCTTGTCTATCTGCTGATAGAGTCCCGACACTCGTGCTTCCTGAATAGCGTTATCCAGCATAAACCAATTGTACGTTCCATCCGGCTTGAAGTATTTGGCAAAGTCAGACTTCTCAATTTCATCAAACGCATCCTTGGCACCTTTGCTTGTTAAGGTCTGTTTAAGCGTAAGGATCTGTTTGAACACATCTTGTTGTCCATCGAGGTAAGTTTTTACTTGCTCGGGCGTTTTAATTATTATCTCAGGATTCGTATTAGTAATATGCGTGACAGTATTGGTACCGCTACGAAACCTCCCAGCGATTTGTATCACCTCTGTCTGGGGATCAAGAATACTGTGCTCAGCAAACAAAACTTCACTAAGCATTACAACATCAGGCTTATACTCCAGTTCGATATCCACAACTGAGTAGAAACGGCTAGTTAAGAAGTTATACTTAGCTAAGCCCTCAAGGTTTAACTCACTGTCTGATTTGAAGCCTCTAAGTCTTAACTCTGTTTTTCTATTTTCCGAACAATGAATTTTGCTGTCAGCCTTTATATCTAGTGCTTCTATCAACGCTGTTATAGTCTTGATGGAACTCAAGAATATAAAACAGGGTTTATTGCCTTTGTCGCTAAGGTAATGCCTCATCGTTGCAACCACGTTATTTGTATTGATTAACGAGAGAGGCTTACAATAAATCCAATCAGGTCTAATAACATAATGCATAAACTCCTTTTCAAACTCCGGATCACTAAATGGTAAGGTTGTTGCTGATATCAGGCCTTTATTTTTGAAGTTAAAAAAATCATCAAAAGGCGCAGTGATCTTATCCCGAAAATCCACATCCTGTATAGTCCGTTCACATTCATCTATCAGCAAGTAGTATTCGCTTTTGACGTAGGTAAATACATCTTTGAGCATATGCCTCACTTTATCCCGATATCCTTCCGGTGTAGTGAGGATCTTCTTGTAGAATACTTTATCATTACTTATATAAGCCGTGATCTTATCTGTATTGATACCCTTATGTACGCCTAATATCTCTCGCTCAGGCGGATTCTGCTTATTGTGCTTTGCTACTTTGCTTTTAATAACAGGCACGTTTGGAAGCACAATAATGCTATGCCTGGGTGCGTTTATCTCGCCATGTGTCGCGCCCAATCCCGGAAGCATCTTGTGGAAGATTCCGTTGGTCGGCAGAGGATAAATAGACTCAATATCAGACATGGTTTGCCCTTTCATAACCGGCACTTCTATCACGGGGCTAGTTGTTTTTATTTCCATAATTTAGTCAATAAATCTGCATGCAGCTTCCATCAATAAGCTGTCAGGCGGGTATATAAAATGTTTTGATAGGAACCGGAGAGCCGGATTGGCTCCCCGGTTAAAGAAGAACGTTAGTTTCCGTTCTCTGCTTCCTCGACTAATTGATCGAAGGTAAAATCAATAGAGAATAAACCAGCGTGGTAGTCAGCGATGAACTGCTTGATTCTACCAATATGCCGTACCTTGACGCCATCGGGTCCTCTTGAATTTAAAAAGCTTTGATAAGAATAGAGCTTTCGACCCGAATCGGTCCTCTCATGTCTGTTTATTGCAAACTTTCGCTTTTCAAAAAGCAGATTTATAAACCGCTCGAATTCTTTTACATCTTCAATCCTGTCATTGTCGATAAATTATAGTAGTATCGTCGGTTCAACATAAGCTTCTTGGCCATCTTGACCTAGGAACATTTTAGCAGATAGCGTATTATTGCTTTTAGCTGAGGCTGATCCTTTACCTCTGCGTTTGTCAATGGTTGACATATTAACATCATTATTAGTAAGCCACGTTATAGGTCATGTGGATTGTACCTGTAAACAGTTCTTAGGCCTGGCTTCCCGGGTGCAGCCTTATTGCCTTATTGTTTACATTACAAAGGTGGGGAGAATAGGGAGGCTAGTAAGCTACCTTGCAAACGGTATCTGAGAGGATTGGATAGCTTTGTAAGTCAGATAATTATGTTATTTGTTAAGCATCTGGTAAAGACGATCAATATCTAACGAACTGGGGTATTCATCAGTACTAAATTCTTTCTGAAACCCTTCGAAGTCCATTAGACATAATAGTTCATATAAGAATGAGAGCTGCTGCTCAGAGAGGTATTTTGCGTTATGCGGTAATAGATCGAAGGCTGCCTTCATATATTCAATGATACCATTGCAAAACAAATAGACAATTTTGCTGAAGCTCATGGGGCGTTCAGCATATTTTCTTAACTCTTCACTACTCTTTTCATTATATGCCAAGTTGTTTTCAGAATCCAGCAGAAACATAGCATCACCAAAGTCTTCCATGGTTATATCGAATTCGTTGTATGCTTTTAAAAGTTGTTTCCGAATCCACATAGATAGAGCTTCATCATCTACTGTAATAGTGTTACCAGGAAGTTTAAAGGCTATTTTAAATTGTCGAACTTTATTTTCGCCTGTTTCCCGATCAATGTATTCTAAACGTTTCAATGCTGATTTTAGCTCCTGAAGCTGAATGATTGATTTATAACCAGCATTATTCAGATAAGATTTTCGATAGTTAAGGTTGTAGTGTTCAGTCAGTGAAAGTATAAGTTTAAAGAACTCAAGACCACGATTCATAAGTTTTGGGTTAGAATTGGAAATAAGCAGCCGATCTTCATACTTATTAAGTATGTCGATAAGCTGCTTCCCTAATTTTGCCAAGTCCTGTGGGTTATAATAGTGTAGATATTCACTTACATGATCAATGTGTATTTCCATAGCTATGCAAAGATAAAACAACGCAGTTGTGTAATCATGAAAGTAAGAAGTAAGCGTTTAACTTAAAGATTGAACATCTTCTTTTCCCAACTTTCAATAGCACCTTTCTCGAAGCTGTCTAAGTAGGTCTGCGTTTGCTCCTCTGTAGCATGCCCTAAAGCTTCAGATATGTAATTGGTATTTGCGCCTGATCGTTTCAAACCCGTTGCATAAGTATGTCTACCAACATTGGTCGTAAGCTTTAAGCTAGGTTCACCAATCATTGCAGCCAATTTTTTAAGATTGTCATTCACTGCTTTAAGTGCTGTTTTCTTTCGAGTGTATTGCTGCTTTAATGTTTGATGTATAGCGAGGTCGAGTATGGGAAATACAAAGTTGCCTTTGCCTTTATTCGCGTTTATATAAAAGTTTAAGATACCTTTGTTATATTCATTAAGCGGTATCTCAAAGTGTCCGCCTGTCTTGCGCCTAGTATAGTTGATATGGCTCTCTGATATGTTTTGCCAAGTAAGGAACTCATATCAATAAAGTTCATCCCTCTGCTGTAATAGCTAAATAAGAACATCTGTTGCGCAAGGTGTAATGCTGAATTAGGTTCCAACTCAAGTTCTTTAAGCTTTCTTATCTTATCGAGCGTAATAGCTATCTTCTTAGTTTTGCTATTCAGCCGCTTATTGATGCTATACTTCTTTTCTCCGAATGGATAGTTCTCCTGTTTGAATAGCTTATCCTCAATCGCCTGGTTGATTACTCGTTGCAAGTTGCGCATCTTTACACTTATAGTAGTATCCTTGTTTCCTCGTGTGTTTCGCATCCAGTACTCGAAGCTTTCAAGAAATCGAATATTTACATCTGATAGCAAAGCTTGCGGTTTAAATTTCTTCAGGATATTCTGTACCTCAAGATAAAGGCCGGCTAGACCCACTCGTCCTTGCTCTTCAAGAATATTAATATGTTGGTCGTAATACTCATTTATGAGCATGCCAGCGGTTGCAGAAAACTTTTCCCTAATCTCTACTTGAGGTTTGTTCTTTAAGTCAGCTTCAAATCCTTGAAATGAGAATGCAGTGTTAGTGTCTTCATAGCGTTTTAGAATTCTATGAGCGTCGTTAAGCTTTTGCCTAAGTAACTCATTACAATCTTTATAGTTTATGAATGATCTGCGAAACTTGCCCAAACCATTATCTTCTGCACCTGCGGCTATCCAATCTTTAGTTGAACACTTAAAAGTCAAGGAATTGTCGGTAATCAAAGTATTGATAGCATAATACTTTTGTTTTCTTTCGTGAGTGACCTGTAGGGCAACGGCATATTCACCATTCGATAGTTTGTAAGTTGTGTTGAGAACAATAGCTACTGAAGCCATAACTTGTTGAGTTATGACAGTATATTGTTGATGAGTTTGTCTGAAATGACCGTATACATAACCGTATACATCTACCGACCATAACCCAAAAAAGCATATTCAATCAGTCTTAAAACTTCTCAAATATGCTCTTCTTAGTCGGGATGGCAGGATTTGAACCTACGACCTCCAGCACCCCATGCTGGCGCGATACCGGGCTACGCTACATCCCGAAATAGAACTCCTTGCTTTAACTCTCGTAAACCAACATCAGCTCAATTTTGCTGATGATTGATTCAGTTAATTACTTTCAGCTGTTCTTCCTGGTAGTACACAAATTCATACACAGGATTGCAAATATATAATTTGAGGTAAACTTGTCCAAAAAGTTTCATTAATCAATTTCTACCTCCTTTATATCAATTTGTGCTTTAAGGATTACAGGTGTTTAAGCCGTATCTACCATAACTGGTTATGAAAAGTAAATAAAAGAATTAGGGTGCCACGATACACTTATAGCAATCAAGTGCAAGATGGCAAAGGAATAAATAGATAGTACGGTTGTATTGAGCGTTTATGCCGGAAGCTCTTGCACGCTACAGCAGCTATAAGCGTAACTTTGCTGAATGATTCTATAATTTTCTTCCTTCCTAATTCAGAAATAGCGAAATTCTTTAGTTTATAAAGGTGCTATAAATCTTGAATTGATGTCACTGGCCATAGTGCCCTAACAACCATCAGAAATGTATACAACAAGGTATTTAGTTTCCACAACCTTGCTATTTCGTATCCTATCTATTCGAAACAGATGAGCATCGTAGTTGTACATAAATAGCTTTCTTCCTATTGCCAAAGTAACTTCCGTTTCGTAGTCATCACGTAACTTTACTGAGGTGTCCTTCAATCTGTATTTTGCGCGAACACGTCGCATATCCTCGTCCCAATACCTTTGTTCAATATCGATCTGTTCTTTGCTATTATGGAAGTTTACAGGGACGACCTTGCCATTCTTAACTTCTATCTGCACCATGTCTGGAGTATGAGGCGATGCTCGGAAGAAGAACTTACCAGAGTCCTTTAAAGCAATGACCTTAGTCGCCTCTTGATAATGAACAGTTTTAGAATAAGCCTTATCCCATTCTTTGGAACTACGGTGAATGTTATCATCAACCACTTCGTTCAATGAACTAAGATAACGCCACGTCACTTTAAAACTCTCACTCTTATCATTTGGGACAATCTCAATGAGTGTATTATTAATTGTTTCTTCAACATGTTCTGAAAGATGAACAGTATCATACTTAGCAATCAACGTTTCCCTATAGGATGGCAGCGCGTTTCCATCGGCGTCCGATCTTTCGGTCTCATTGAAAGAATATTCCGACGTATCTATATGGTCACTGTATTCACCAGAATCGTTCTCCTTATAAGGGCTTTCATATCCTTTGAAGTTGTGAATCACAACAGTAAAGTTTTTGAACCTTATACGGGTTTCTTTGGGAGGTACTACTATAGTCGTGTCATCGCTAATAACGATATTAGGTGTCCCTCGTGGCCTACGGTGAACAACTTTTACAGTACCTTTTGATTCGGTGTTCTTCTGTTCCACTTGTTTTACTTTGGATCTTTGACATCCAATGCAAAGCACAATTGCAATAGTCAGTATCAATTGTAATATTTTTTTTGAACTCATAATATTTGATTTCTACCTCATTAAGACTATGGTATTGTCATTGTAAAAGCTTAATTCAAAATAATTCAATTTCTTTATTTTATAGAGGCTACGTAAAATCTGAATTAGGCACTCAGTGACCGAACGGGCCATCTGAAAGCTTTATAAGTTCAGACTCCTTCAACCCTATCAAACTACCCTTCTGTGTCTTCACTAAACCTTTGATCTGAATTTCTTTATAGGTCTTGTTGTTTTGTATTGTTACACCTATTTCGGATCTGTAGCCTTCATCAAGAGTAAACAACTGATCGTATAGCTTATAAGTAAAGCCTTCGTTAGCGAATTCGATTTGGCTTATCTCTATTCCTGCATTTGGATAGCCACCGTACCGAACATAGTAGAATCGTTTGAACTTATCGAAGCTGTTAACAGTATCTTTAGGGTATTCAAACTCGATATGCTTTTCTGTTCCGTATCGGTAGACGATGTACTTATTTGCAGTGTCTAAGGCTAAGATGAGTGTCTTACCGCTTGCTGTCTTGAAGCTAAACAATGTGGTTTCATTGCTCTTCAAATAGATACTTTGAGCAAATGCGTTTGAGCAGAATAACAGGATCGCTACTAACATTGTGTATCTGAGTAATTGTGACATCTTAACCTAAAGATAGCGAATGCAAGTCAATTCAGAATATTTAAGATTTTATGTTTTATAGAGGTTGTTGAAAGTTTGAATTGATATGTTCATTCAACTAAGCAATCCAAGAATTTTGAGTATTCTTACTTTATAGAGGTTGTGAAAACTTTGGATTGAGTGGGTTGGGTTATAGAAGAATAGCTTACCTGTATCTTTATAATTCAACATAGGCAAGTCCACAATTAAGTAGCTGCACATTTCTTATTCAATATCACTCATACTATACCATGTGATCAGAAAGTGTACAGGTATTATTATATTGTTGAGTACTTATAGATAGAATTAATATAACTTGCATCTAAGAATTCTGCACACAAACCCTTAGCAATAGTGGAAAAAACCTTTACATACTGTTTAAAGATATGGTACACCTGTGGCTTTGCAGTTCCTTTCCTGGCTTGCATCATCGATTTTATTATACCTACAGAGCATTCTTCTCCGGCTACTACTTTGGCAGTAAGCTTGCTCCTGGCTTTACTTTATATTACTCCCTTCTGCATCGGCTTGCTGTTGGTTATTTGGTTGCTGAATAGATTACAGTTGTCAATCACGGTAGTCAAGCTCATTTTGACTGTTGTAGCACTAATATATTCCTGGTTCATGATTTTCCATTCAAAGAGAGATATCTTATTCATAATGGAACCAAAGACGTTCGTCATTCCATTGTTGTTTATAGCGATTTTGATAATCTGTCTCTGGAGCTACAAACTAAGAGAGCCAAGCTTAGACAATATAGAAGAAAGTGTTAAACGCCAGGCTGATTAAGCTTAGTGTGATGGTTATGTTACCAAAACAAGATTCCCTGCACACCATTAATCGGCTGTGTCTGCCAAGTTTGCACAAAATAAGCTATATTCCAGAACCCATTTGACAACTTGTAAAACTAACCAACTGTCAGATTAAGTTGTGGCTGTTACAAGGTTACTTTGTACCGCTACCTTATTAAAGGCGGCATCAGGTAATTCTGCTTATATCTGTGCTTTCTTAAGATATCATTTGCCGTATGGTGTAGCTTGCATTGCTGTAAATCCGGTTCTTATAAATGGTACAAGCTGCGGTGTGAATATCTGCGGTTTAAATGCAATATGTTTTCTTTCTTTTTTAAAATCCACTGCCAACGCTTATCCAGAATAAATATTAATCGCTGCTTGGTTGTTAATTTAGGTAACGTGTAGTAAACCGTGTGTTCCCCTTCTTTTCCGTAAGTTTGCCTAAAAGTTTCGGTAATGTTAACCTTATGCTTCTTTTCAAAAGCCTTCATAAAGGGAACATCTTCTTCAAAGAGCTCCCACTGCGGGTCTCTGGGACAACATACTGACCCATAGGATTCCGCAAGGTAAAATTTGAGCATGTCTTTATTAGTTTTAAGAGCAGCATATTTCAGGTGTGGCTGTTTTCTGTTATCAGATATACGAAGGCTGTCTGCCTGTACGCTATTACCATTTCTTCTGATACGGTAATACCTGTTAGTGACAGTCGGCTCCAAAGTAACTCCACTTTTTTTAGCATTTTCCGCCACTTTCTGATGTAACTTCCAATCAGGCATAATGAGAATGAACTCTTTGATGTCCGGATAAAAACTTTCCTGCTTGATAAACAGCTCGGCTGGTACTTTTGCATTTACAAAGAACACATAGCAGCTATCGGCATTTTCTTGTATGGGAACGTCTATTAAATAACTACCTCTTGATTTGGCTACCTTATCATCATCTATAATTACCACATTATTATACGTCTTTTGCAACCAGTCTTGCTTGGGCAACACTTGGGCTTCTAACGGCTCTTTGCTGTTCAACAGTAGCAGTCCGCAAGTCATCAGTAGAAGTAAGACGCGATTAATCATTTCTTTAATACTGTTTTGTAATCCGTTAAAATGGTTAGTTATTCGGGTTTGAAACCAAAGTCTATATTTAAAGATATATATGTTTGAGCGTTGAATTTATACATCTTACCTTTTAAAAGCTAAAGGCGTTAAATAAAATCCAAAAGAATTAATTCATTCTCACTTTACATTTGCGAATTGTCCAGGTAACTATAGTTTCTAATTCCCCCAAAACAAATTAAATCACTTTGCCTGCTGGAAAAAGCATTATTGTATTGATTTTTTTGGAAACTTGCTCTTGCACGCTACAGTAGCTATAAGTGTAACGATTCTTTTACTTTTTAAATTAAGATTATGAAGCTTTCTTCTCTACAGGGGAAGTTAAGCCTGACTTAAGAAACTAAATTGGTAACTACCTATCCGCAACTTTCAATTCGAAGTAAATCTTAATTCACATACAGCCCTGGTGAGCAAGGCAAGCGCTTGACTTTAGTTGTAATGGAGCTTTAGTGCAATGTGGCCATAAACAGAGAAAGGTTTCATGGAGCAACACCTTTGCTTATGAGAAGCTTATTTGTTGCATAATATCTCTATTACTAAGCTGGCTGCAACCTGTTCTCTAACTTTTCTCTTAGCTCCTCCAATTGAAAAGGCTTATGCAGGTAATCATTCATGCCGCAACTCACTACCCGTTTTTGTATCTGGTCAGAAACCGAAGCCGTAAGGGCAATGATATGAATATTAGCTTTCTCGATATCCGCCATCTGCCTTATTTTTTCTGTGGCCTGCATTCCGTCCATAACAGGCATGTGCATATCCATCAATACTACATCGTAGTCGTTATTTTCCAGTAGCTCTAATACTTCTGCTCCATTCTCCGCAATATCAGCCGATATATTCCAGCGCTTAAACAACTGCTTCATAAAGTAGATGTTCATCATGTTATCTTCGGCAAGCAAGATACGCAGGTTACTCAAACTTTTTTCTGCCGATACCTCGGCTATATCTTTCGCATCCGTAGGCTCTTGCTCAACCTGCTGTAAATGTAAATCAAAGTAAAAGCTTGTTCCGCTGCCCAGCTTGCTTTCCAGCTTAATTTGACTGCCAAACATCTCTACTAGTTGTTTAACAATCGCCAGGCCTAAACCCGTACCGCCAAACTTTCTTGTGGTAGATGCTGTAGCTTGCTGAAAAGGCTCAAATACCAGTTTTTGTTGTTCCTCTGAGATGCCTATTCCCGAATCACGTACCTTGAAACGAATGGTAAACTCAGAGGCGTTATTGTCAAGTATTTCTGCGCTTAGGCTTACCTCGCCTTGTTCGGTAAACTTAACCGCGTTACCTACCAGGTTATATAGTACCTGGCTCAAACGGGCAGGGTCTCCCTCAAAGCTTTTGCCTTTGAGCTTGTTATCAATCAAGAACTTGAACTTCAGCCCCTTTTCATGCGCTTTGAACTCCATTCCACGGGCTATGCCGCTTAATAGCAGTTCCAGTGAGAAAGGCGTGGACTCAAGTTCCAGTTTGCCGGAATCCAGCTTATTGATGTCAAGTATGTCATTAATCAGCGTTAAAAGACCCTCGGCTGAGAACTTCAATACGTCCAGCTGTTCTTTTTGCTTGGCATTAGCTTCATCGCTGATAAGCAGTCCGGCTATGCCGATGACAGAATTTAGCGGTGTACGCAACTCATGTGACATGGTTGATAGAAAGTTGGTTTTAGTCTGGGCTGCCTCGGCCAGTTGCAAACTGAGTGTTTTGCTGGCTCTCAGGTTGCCGTACAACACGCCATGAAAGTAGATGTGTGAAAGCAGGATCACACCCCAGTTCATCGCAATATAAATGTCGTTTAAACCCTCAGGCAATGGATGCAGACTTGTAAAGCGGAAAGATATATAATGAACCAGTATTGTTGATGCAACTGCAACCAGGGTATAAACCGTTCCCCACTTTTTACCCAGCCCGTAAAAGGCTGAAATGATTACCATAATGATCGCTTGCAGGGTAACCACATCTAAACCGATTGATTGATTAAAAGCCCGGTAGTAGAGGTGGGCAATTGTGGCCAATACCGCATAGTGAATGCCCCAGTGAATGATTTTGGGAAACTTGCGCAGTACAAAGATGATAACGACTGAGGAAACCATCAGGCGGATTGCCCTGCCGCTTCCATCTCCGCCAAACCGGTAAATTGCGTCATAAAGGTATAACCCTCCCTTTATAACGTTAGCAGCAAGCATCAAGGTAAACAACTTTAGCTGCGCGTTTAGCAGTGTTTCGCTACCCGACCAGTTGTTGATGTATTGGGCCGCCCGCCTGATCTTCATTTGTTCTATATATGAGGTATCTAACTAAAATATATAAGCAGCAAAGTTAGATAAAAATCCAGGTTCATAAATACCTGGTATTCACAGCAGGGTTTGGGCTCCATGTGCAGCATGGAGTTAGGAGAGGAAGAGACATTCACCTCTGTTCTGACTGTACTGGCATAAGCTAACTTTATCAGTCTAAGACACGTTAACAGCCTAACTACAATTGCGTAAGATAAACTCTTGACCAATCCTCTCCGCTCTTTCAAGCCTATAGGTATTGCCTCGATTCATTTGCTGTCTACTACAGCCTCAATTAAAGCCTTCCAGCATCACCACTCACGTACTTATAAGTCAGGCGGTACTAAGCAAGCTGCAAATGGGTTTTCAAAGTGATAGGGTTAAAAACAATGCAACAAGAGTTAAAGTTCGAAATAGTGCAGTTCAACCCTTTTGCTAATAAGTTTTTCTTTAGATTTTACTATCATAGCCGTTTGTTTTTAATTTGATTGCAGGCATTTTTATGAAAGGGGCGAAAATATTATTTGTTAATGATTATCCGATGGATAAAGCTTATGTACAATGGCAAGCTGGTAAATATCCCGGGCATCATTTATGGGGAATGAATGAAGTACAGTTGTTAGGTAAAGAGGTGATCTTTTCACCCTGGATTAAAGAAAGCAAACGCACCAACGTTTTAGGTAGATTCAGACTATCACCTAAAAAACTCTTTCAGCTAAAGCTCATATTGAGCAAACGAAATGTAAGCAATATCTACTTTGGCAGCTATTGGGCCTATAAACTTGCGGGCCGTGCCAAACCATGGGGCCTTTTAAGGCATAAAATAGTAGTTTTAATACATCATCCTGTACCCTATTCAAAGTCAGACAGGCGATTACTCAACGCTGCTGAAGGGGTTTTCTTTCTAAATAATTATGCGTACCACGAAACCGTAAAAAATTTCCCGGAAATTAAGTCCAAAAGTGTCATTGTTGGTTGGTGTTTAGATACGGCATTTTATGATCAAATCGTTACTGACGGTAACATAGAGCCAAAGTTGATAGTAGCAGCAGGTAAAACGTTACGGGATTATGATACATTTATTGAAGGCGTCCGTCGGGTAAACGATCCGGATTTAAGAGTCGAAATATACTGTTCGGAAGATACCGCACCTAAAGTTACCGACCCCAGAGTAAAGGTTTTTGTTGGAACAGATAACGGTGCATCAATAAGCTACATGGATTTAGTAAAAAAATATAAAGAGGCTTTTGCAATAGCTATTCCAATGAAAAAGGTAGATAAGACAATAGGGCTGACAAGCATATGGGATGCATTTGCTATCGGTAAGCCTGTATTGGTTACAGAAAATCCAGGCATTGATGCACCTATAAAAGAGGAAGACTTGGGAAAAATGATTGCTCCTGACGATGTACAAGGATGGGCAGACGCAATCCAAAGTTTGCTCAGCAATCCTTTAGCTGCCGTGAATATGGGTAAAAGAGGCAGAGATTTTGGAGAGAACCAGTTAAGCCCTGTTGAATATGGTAAAAAGCTTAATAACTTTTTTGATAGATTTTATTAAAACTTACGTGTTTAATCCTGATGTTCTACTCTTGAATGAGATTTGACTATATAAATTTAAATATCAACCCAACCCCGTTTTTTAACGTAATTTTTAAAATTGCTGGTAACATTTTTCTGCACAAAATGACCGGCTATTTGCCTTACTTTATAGCTAATACAATGCGATTTTGGCATTAATGGGTTGTTAACCTATAGTTTACCTGCCATACCAAGCTTCACTTTGCTTTCGTTTTACTTTATATTTAACTATTTTAGTGATTAAATATGGCATCAGATAACTATACTTTGCTGATTGAAAAGGTGAATACCTTCATCCGCAGGTATTATTTGAATAACCTGCTGCGCGGCCTTATTTTTTTAGGTGCCGGTTTGTTATCTGCCTATCTGATTTTGGTGCTGGGTGAGCATTATGGCAACTTTGGTACCGGCTTGCGCACATTTTTGTTCTATGCTTTTATTGTGCTTAATTTAGCATTACTAAGCTGGCTGGTATTGCCGTCACTGCTGGCTTATTTTAAGCTGGGCAAATCGCTCACGCATGATGAAGCAGCCCAAATTATTGGCCGTCATTTTGGCGATGTGAAAGATAAGCTGCTCAATACGCTGCAGCTCAAAAAACTGGCTGATGGCAATGTACAGCACCGTCACCTCATTGAAGCCAGCATCAACCAAAAAATCAGCGAGCTCAGGCCGGTAAGCTTCCCCTCTGCTATCAACCTGCAAGAGAACACGCGTTACCTGAAATGGGTTATACCACCTGCCATTATCATTATTTTGATTGGTTTAATTGCGCCATCCATACTGGTAAGCAGCACCCGCAGGCTTATTCATCACAACCAGTACTTTGCCCCGATTGCCCCGTTTAAATTTGTGGTGCTTAACAACGCACTGGCCGTTACCCAGGGGCAGGATTTAAAATTGAACCTGAAACTGGAAGGCGACCAGCTGCCGGCCGATGTTTACCTCGAAACCGGCAGTAATACCTTTAAGCTGGATAAAGAGAGCCTTACCCGCTTTCATTACCAATTCAGTAATGTGCAGCAAAATGTTACGTTCAGGCTAACGGCTAATGGTTATATCTCGGCGCCTTACCAAATACAGGTAAGCCTCAAGCCAGCGCTGCTTAATTTTGATGTGGTTTTAAATTACCCCGCCTATCTGCATAAAAAAAATGAGCGGTTAAGCAATGCAGGCGATTTAACTTTACCTGCTGGTACCGGCGTAACCTGGCAGCTGCATGCACAACATACCGGCAAGGTAAACTTTAACAGCAACCAAACGCAGCATCAGCTGAGTGCCGTTGGTACTGGCACTTTCCAGTATTCTGAAAAAATATACAAAAATACCACCTACAGCCTGCAGCCGCTTACAGTCACAGGCGTACCTGGGGATGAGGCAAGTTACCACATCAATGTTATTGCCGATGAGTTGCCAACCATTACCGTACAGGAAAAGCAGGATTCGGTAAGCAGCAAGGCGCTGTATTTTACCGGCGATATTCGTGATGATCATGGCTTTTCATCCCTTACTTTTCATTACCGCAAAGGTTCAGCAAAAGGCAAGGCTTACAGCCATGCGGTTAAGGCCAGCCTGGCCCAGGCACAATCGTCTTTCTTTTACTTCTGGGATCTGAAAGAGCTTAACATAGCCCCCGGTGATGAAGTGAGTTATTACTTTGAGGTAGCCGATAATGATGGCGTTACCGGGCCTAAAAGAGCACGCACACCCGAGCGCACATTGCAAGCGCCTACCGAAAAACAGGTGAACGAACAGCTCAATGCTGGTACACAGGCAGTGAAGCAGAAAATGCAGTCGGCCGTGAAGCTGGCTGGCCAGCTGGAACGTGAAGCACAGAAGCTGAACCGCATGCTGCTTGATAAAAATAACCTGAGCTTTGATGAAAAAAAGCAGGTGGAAGATTTGCTGAAAAAGCGCGAGGAGTTGAACAATCTGGTCAAAGAAATTCAGGACGAAAACAAGAAGAACTTATATAATCGTCAGGAAAATCAGCAGCAAAGCCAGGAGCTGCAGCAAAAGCAAAAAGAGATTGAAGATTTGTTTAAGAACCTGCTCGATGATGAAACGCAAGACCTGTTAAAAAAACTACAGGACCTGTTGCAAAACGACCAGAAAGAAAGTACCCGCAACGAGCTCTCGCGCATGCAGAACGATAACAAATCGCTCAAAAAAGAGCTTGACCGTATGCTGGAGCTTTACAAAAAGCTGGAATTTGAACAGAAGCTCAACCAGCATATCAACCAGCTGAATGAGCTTTCAATTAAACAGCAAAAACTGGCAGAACAAACTCAGAAACAAGGTGTTAATCAACAACAGCTTCAAATAGAGCAGGAAGGAATAAAGCAGGAGTTTCAGGATGTAAAAAAGGCGCTGAACGAGCTGGCCAAAAGCAACGAGCAGTTAGAGCGTAAAAATAATTTTGAGAAGCCCGAGAAGGAAGAGCAGCAGGTTGAGCAGGATATGAACAGCAGCAGCAGCGAGCTGCAAAAAAACAACCGCTCCAAAGCGGCGCAAGCCCAGCAGCGAGCGGCCCAAAACATGCAGCAAATGGCGCAAAAGATGAAAAAGGACAGCCTGGAGGGCGAGGAGAGTGACACAGAGGTTGATGCACGGCAGCTGCGCGAACTATTAAAAGTTTTAGTAGCCAGCTCATTTGAGCAGGAAAAGGTGATGCAGAGTTTACGTGGCATGAGTAGCAACGATCCGGGCTATGTAGCCATGGCGCAAAAGCAAAAAGATATAAAGGATAACCTAAAAACGGCAGAAGATACGTTATATGCTTTAAGCAGGCGGGTGCCTCAAATACAGGCCACCGTAAATAAAGAAGTAAGCAGTATAAACGATTATATTAATAAAGCGTTAGATAACTTGGGCGACAGGCGCACGGCCGAAGCCAACCGGAATCAGCAGTATGCCATGACGTCTATGAACAATTTGGCACTGCTATTGAATGAAGCACTGGAGCATTTGCAAAACGCCATGAACAGCGGTAAGGGAAAGAGCGGCAAGCAGCAGCAATCATTACAGCAGCTAAGCCAGATGCAACAGCAACTGAACCAGAACATGCAAAAAATGCGTGATCAGATGCAGCGGCAGGGTAACCAGGGGCAAAGCGCCAAAGGGCAGGGCCAGCAGGGTAGCAGCCTTAGCGAACAGTTTGCCCGCATGGCCCGGCAGCAACAGGCTATCAGGCAGCAATTGCAGCAAATAAACCGGCAAAACAATAAAAATTCAATCGGTAAATCAGGTGATTTGGATAAAATATCTAAACAAATGGAACAAACCGAAAACGATCTCGTAAACAGGAGAGTTACCGATGAAGCGATAAAAAGGCAACAGCAAATCCAAACACGTTTGCTGGAAGCAGAGAGAGCAGAAAGAGAAAGGGAGGAAGATAAACAGCGACAAAGCCAGGCCGGCAAGGATGTGCCGCCGGGATATATAAGGGCTTTGCAAAACTATCAGCAGCAAAAGGCACGGCAAACCGAACAGATACAAACCGTACCGGCTGCGCTGAACTTATATTATAAACAGAAGATAAAGATTTATTTTGATCAACTAAATGCAAAATAGCATGCAACAGGACAACGTTCAGACAGGAGAGCTGTTTACACTGCAACTTCCGTCAAAGCAGGAAAGCATTGTTTTACTCGAAAATCTGATAGAAGATATAGCCGCTAAATACCAGGTAAGCGATGATACGTTTGCCAATATGATGACCTGCCTGAATGAAGTGGTAATTAATGCCATTGTACACGGTAACAAAAATAACCCCGATAAAACCGTAATCGTAAACGCCGATGTGGATCCCAAACGCGCAATATGGACGATTACCGACGAAGGCGAAGGCTTTGATTATAATGCACTGCCCGACCCAACCGCCGAAGAAAACTTAGAAAAGCTGACCGGAAGAGGTGTGTTTATTGTAAAGCACCTGGCCGACCAGTGCATATTTAACGCCAAAGGCAATGAGGTTGAACTCCATTTTAAACTGTAAATGGGGGCAATTAATTTTTTTACTGAAGATACCAGCTACCAGCTTAAAGATAAACTGAAGTTAAAACGGTGGGTAAAAGACACCATTACAGCCGAAGGCTATAAACTGGACGAGCTGAATTATATATTGTGCTCGGATGCGTACCTGCTGCAAATCAATCAGCAGTACCTGAATCATGATACCTATACGGATATTGTAACGTTTGATAACTCGGAGCGCGAAAAGCGCATTACCGGGGATATTTTTATATCGGTAGAGCGCACCCAGGAAAATGCCGGCAAATATCAGGTAAGCCCCGAAACAGAGCTGCACCGTGTAATTATACACGGCATTTTGCATTTGCTGGGATACAAGGATAAAAAGCCGGCTGATAAGCAGCTGATGACCGAGAAAGAAGACTTTTACCTGACGCAAAAAGGTTTCTGATAATTAAACGTTTAGCTATCTTCGCTGATAAACAAACACAAACCGGATATGAAGATACTTGCATTAATGCTCACCCTGCTTTTTGCCGCGCCAGGCTCAGTTTATGAGTTTAAACTGAAAACGATCGACGGTAAAAATTTTAACCTTGCCCAATACAAAGGTAAAAAGGTGCTGATTGTCAATACAGCCTCCAAATGCGGCTTCACACCACAATACGCCGAACTGCAAAAACTGGCCGACCAGTACAAAGACAAACTGGTGGTGATAGGCTTTCCGGCCAACAACTTTGGCGGACAGGAACCAGGCGCTAACACCGAAATACAACAGTTTTGCCAGAAAAATTTTGGCGTTACTTTCCCGCTGAGCGAGAAGGTAAGCGTAAAAGGCGACGATATCAGTCCGCTGTTCAAATACCTGACCACAGCTGCCAACCCCGATTTTACCGGCGAAATCAAATGGAACTTTGAAAAGTTCCTGATCGACGAAAACGGCAAGCTTATTCACCGCTACCGCTCTACGGTAAAACCACTTTCACCAGAACTTACCAGTCAGTTATAAGATATATGAAAAAGGCGCTTTTAAAGCGCCTTTTTCGTTGGTGATCTTTCGGGATGATTGCAATGTAATATGCTTTGACATATGTTTAGTAATTTTACCGATATGTCAGCGTCATTTGGTAAAACCATTCGTCTTTTTCTTGTTGAGGGTAACACAAACGGCTTAATAACAGCCGAATTGTCCAATTGGACTGGAAAGGCTTTTAAAATTCCTCGTATCAAAGTTAAAGACTATGAAACACGAGAAGAATTCAAAAGTCCTGGTGTATACATCCTGTTTGGCAAAAATGAAAAGAACGAAGATGCTGCATATATTGGAGAGGGAGAGCCTGTTATAAAGAGGATAAAGGAACACCTAACAAAGAAAGATTTTTGGAACGAGGTAATCATATTTGTAAGTAAAGACAAGTACCTAAACAAAGCAAGTATAAAGTTTCTGGAAAATCGTCTGCATGGTATTAGTAATAAGGTAAGCAGATATTCAGTAGATAATAGTAATATACCTGCACTCTCCGGTGTGTCGGAAGCAGAACAAGCAGAGTTAGAAGAATTCTTGTCTAATATCAAATTGTTAACTTCAACATTAGGGCACAAAATTTTCGAAGATATTGAAGAAACGTTAGACAAAAGAGGCGACAAAGAATTGATATTATTCTGTTCCAATACGGAAGGAATAACCGCATCTGGAAGTCCCTCAACCGAGGGTTTTACTGTATTTAAAAACAGTTTATTTACTCAGATTAACCATTCTTCACTTACAGAAAGTTTAAGAAGTGAAAAGAATAAAATGATAGATGATGGGTCTCTGGTTTTAGATGGCAAATTCTATAAACTAACAAAGACTTATATTTTCACATCATCCTCAAGAGCTGCTGCCATGGTTTTTGGTAGATCTGCAAGCGGCCCTATTGAATGGAAAACCAGTTTAGGAATAAGCCTGAAAAACGTGGAGTAATTTAGCTCTTACCACCGTCCCCCTTTTAAGACTATATCTAAACGCTGTATAAAACACACAAAAGGCGCTTTTACACAAAGCGCCTTTTGTTTTTCATCTAATACTGTTAAGACACTGTAACCGTTTTGCTGGTTACCGTTGCGGTGTTTTTGCTGGCAATGGTATTTACATAGCGCCATTCTGATTTGGCTTCGCTGGCGCTGAAGGTGGCCATTATGTAGCCGCGGCGGGTGGCATCCATGTATTGCAGGTCGTCAATCAGCAGGGCGTTGGCTTGCTCAAAGCCGGCTACGGTTTGCGGGTTGCTGCCAAAAATGGCCTCAAAGCCCGGCGATGTAACCGATGCGGTGGCAAACTCTACACCAGCCTTTTGCCCATTGCTGGTAGATAGGTCGGCATACCAGGCATTGTGGGTATCACCTGCCAGCGAGATCAGTTTTTTGCCGTTAGCAGCAGCGTACACCATTTCGCGCTCGGCTGGGTAGCCATCCCAGGCATCCAGGTTGTATGGCAGTACGGTTTGTACACGGGCTTTTTCGGTAGGGGTAAGTGTAGGGTCGTTTTGCAACAGGCGTGCTTTAATGGTAACCAGTTGCGTAACTAAGGTGTTGTATTGCGTTAACAGTTGCGGGTCGGCATTACCGCCTGCAATCTGGGCAACCAGCAGTAGCAATTCGGCTGGCATAAACATTTTACCCATCAGCACCTGGTTGCCCAGCACCTGCCATTTGGCAGTACTGCTGCCCAGTTGGGTTGATAGCCAGTTGCGTTGCTCGGTACCTAAAATGGTACGTTGCGGATTTTGCCAATCGGCCAAAAACTTGGTGGTGTTTAGGCCACTTGGAGTTAAGTAGTCGTTATAGCTCAATTGCTTATCGCGCCCAATGATGCGGGTATCCAACATTACCAGGTTCACTAAACCGGCAATCTCAAAATTGCGGTAAATTTTGGCGTTATCCTGCACACGGGCGGGTAGGTACTCATGCCATACCTGTATGGCACTCAGCTTGCGGGTAGTGTAATCGCCTTCGTTGGGCTGGTGGTTTTCCGCGCCGTCTTTATAGGCATCGTTGGCTACCTCATGGTCGTCCCACACGCAGATGAAAGGCTTTAGCTGGTGGGCCTTTTGCAGTTGCTCATCGCTGCGGTACTGGCGGTAGCGCTGGCGATAATCATCCAGCTTAATTATTTCACCGGCTGGCTTGTGTTCACGTTTAAGGGTAGCGGTATCGGCATTGGTGCCATAACCGCCCGCCTGGTACTCGTAAATATAATCGCCCAGGTGCACCACAAAGTCCGCGTCCGATTCGGCAACGGCACCATATACGTTAAACAACCCGGCCTGAAAGTTGGCGCAAGATACTACGGCCATTTTTACCTGTGCAGCTTCCCCGGCCGCAGGCAGGGTCTTGGTTTCGCCGGTTACGGATACGGCCTGTGTTTTTTCGCTGCGGAAACGGTAGTAATATTTAGTGTTGGAGGTAAGTTTGCTTACATCTACATGCACAGTATTATCGCTGTTGCTATCCACCTCAACCGACTGACTGGCTACCACGTTTTTAAAGTCTTTATCCCGAGCAACATCCAGTATAATGGTAGGTTTGCCGGTTTCTTGTGCAGCCGGTGTATAGCGGGTCCACAGAATTACGCGATCCTGCGAAGGGTCAAAGCTGGCTACACCTTCATTAAATCCCTGTCCTTCAAAAACCTCATTGCCGTCTTTATCCTTTTTACAGCTGGTAAGTGCCGATGGCAGCAGCACCGCACCCGATGCTGCAATAACCGAGTTGCGGATGAAGTGACGACGGCTTAACTTATTCAATACTTTCTCTCTATCCATGTTTAGGCTTATCTATTTCGCTCTAAACTAACAGTGTAAGATGTACGGGATATAAAGCCAGTGTGATTGTTGGGTTAAGTTTAGTTGTTATGTTTTTGTTAGACTAGGGCCTGCGTTCAATATTTGTTTGTAATTCAAGTCTGAAACATTGCGATTTGGAATGCCAATTAGTTATAAAATAAAAGAAGGCGCTTAAAAAGCGCCTTCTTTTATTTTACTGTCGAGTTCTCTTTGGTTCTATTCCTAACGTAAGTAAGTTGCCTGTTGTATATTCACGCACATTGTATCCACTTCCATTGGAGCCTGTAATTACTGGTTGGTCAAAAGTAACTATAGTTTCACCAAGGAAATCTGAATTTAATGTCGTTTTAATAGAATAGGATGTTTTACTTGTTGTTGTTGCACTTGCACCAAACTTTAAGCCTACTTTTTTTATAGTGCCTTCAATAGAGAAGTTAGCGGCATAAGTAGTTGTATTTTCGTATGATTGAGTTACCTCTTGAGCATTATCCTTTTCATATACAATGAACTTCCAAGCAGTTCCATAATTTTGCAAGTCCCAAGGAATTAATTCTATGTTAGGATGGTATTCTTTTGGTACTATACTGGTTAGTTGATATACTTTACTGCGAGTAAATTTGTTTTCTAGTACTTGTTGATAGGTTAAATCATATAAATCACGTGGATTCACAGATAAAACTTTTACTAGCTCACTTCCAACACCATTTTTCGAATTTATTAAAATTGTTATATGGAATTCAAACTTTCCTTCTGTCCACATTGTTAGCGGCATAGGATTACCGTCTATTTCCCATTCAGGACTTGTTGCATAAAAAGAGTTCGCTTTTGGATCGTCCTGATCAGCTATTATGCCTAGTGCATCCGGGGATAACTTAAAATAGGTTAAAAATTCACTATAAGCATTGTTAAATTCACCTTTTCCTACGCTTGAGGAAAGACCATAATATATATAATCACGCTGCCATTCATTTCCAGTATTATAAGCTTGAATATTAATTGGATCAATTGCCACCCCTGTGGTATAGTATAAAGCGCCATATTTTGAGTCATTACTGCTTTGGTTTAAGCCATTGAATGCTTCATTGGCGAAGCTTAATGAATACTTCCCTGTGTTTATTATATTTCCAGAAGTAGAAGAGGTCGACATAGTGTTCTTTGTGCTTGAAGAAGCAGTATTCTCTACTGTGTTTTTTACTACAACTCTTTCATTCTGTTTGATGACCAAAACAGGAAAGCCTGGTATTTGACTAGGTTTGAACTTAATTTCTTCGTTGTTAGCATCATAAATGGACACCGTAGCATTTCCTGATACGGAGTTTGCTACCATGGGGACCTCTGTTTCTGCATTCCATGTATTTGGTGAAAAGTTAGGCAGAGTTGGCACAAAGATGGTCAATAAGGGTAATTCGTTTTCTATGTCAATTAATTGCTGCTCTGAAGCTGCATATTTCATTAACCTTTCATGAAAGGTAGCTGCATTATTCACTCTGACATTTTTAACAACCTGATAAAGGATATCATTGTCTTTGTCAAACTGTTTCAAGCTTTCTTCTTTTAAGAATTTCCTTAGTGCTGGGTCTGAATTAACAGCCTTAGCCAAAATCTGAGCAAACGTTTTCTGATACTCACCTGCTTTTGTGGCGGTAATAATTTCACTTCCCTGCATCTTCTCTGCAGAGTCCTTTTTACAGTTTGCAAAAAATAAGCTTAAAGCTAAAGCCGGATAGATAAGTAATAGGTTTTTTTTCATATTTAAAATTTACAATAAGTAAATGTATAGAATATTAATTAATATCTAAATAAAAATATCTCTAAAAGAAAATTTGTACCAGAGGTTATGTGGTTTAATGATTAGTTCAAAGTTTACAGTACAGTCTGTATACTACTTTATTCTGTTCAGCATAGAATTAATCCCATTCAAAACAAAAAAGGCGATTGCCTTAACAATCGCCTTTTCAACCTATTAATCTTCCTGCTTCTTTTTAGCCTTTTCCAGTTTTTCCTGTGCCTTGCGGGCCGAATCAATCTTGCGTTGTTTTTCCTTCTCTTTCTTTTTAAAGAAACCACGCAGCAAAAAGTTGTGCTGGGCCGCTTTTAAATCCTCGTTCAGGGTAACGGTAGTTCTGTTAGCGTTGCGGATGGTGGTTTTGGCTGATGATACGGTAGTGGCCAAATCTCTAGCTATTTTATCGTTACGCAGCAACTTGCCCAATGAGCCTTTGCCCTGGTTAATATCGCGCACAATATCGGTCAGGTTGCTGGTTAGCGATTCGGCATTGTCGGCCACCTTGGTCAGCTTGTTGATAATCTTGTCCACATCCAGCGGATTTACCACGGTCAGCTTTTCGCCGCTTTCCACAATCTGGTTGCTGCTGCTGCCACCCGGACTAATTACCACCAGCTTGTCGCCCATTAGGCCATCGCTGCCAATGCTCATTTTGGCATCTTTTTTTACGAATTTGCGCACATTATCGTTCAGCGTAAGGTCAACCCGTACGGTACTGTCCGATACGATGTTGATGCCCTCTACCACGCCTACGTTGATACCCGCAAAGCGTACATTGTTGCCCACCATCAGGCCGTTTACGTTTTTAAAAACACCATAAACGTTGAAGGTAGAGTTGAAGAGGCTTTTTTGGCTCCCGATAAGAAATATCCCCAGGAACACCACAACCAGGCCTGCCACCACAAACAGGCCGATTTTTATTTTTTGTGAAGATGTTGTTTTCATTTGGTATCTAAAAAGTAGGATTTTACAAATTCATTGTCTGATTGCTGCAGCTCGTCAAAAGTACCCTCGGCCACATACTCGCCCTCGCTCATAATTACCACCCGGTCTGACGTGATGCGGGCGCAATCCATATCGTGCGTAATGATGATGGAGGAGGTTTTAAATTTTTTCTGCATCTCCAAAATCAGCTCGCTGATCTCGCGCGAAGTGATGGGGTCCAAACCGGTGGTTGGCTCATCGTACAGCATTATTTCGGGCTTTACAATCAAGGTGCGGGCCAAGCCAACACGCTTACGCATACCACCCGATAGGTCGGACGGCATTTTGTCGGCTGCCTCGGGCAGGCCTACGCCTTCCAGTACCTCCATAACGCGGCTGTCCAGTTCGGCCTGGTCTTTAATTTTTAAAACGCGGGTAAGGGCAAACTCCATATTTTCGCGAACGGTCATGGAATCATACAAAGCCCCGCTCTGGAACAGGAAGCCTACTTTAGTGCGAAGGTCTTTCAGTTGCTCATTGTTAAGCTCAGCTACCTCCTGGCCAAATACCTTTACCGAGCCTTCGTCGGGCGTTAGCAGGCCCACAATACATTGTATGGTAACCGATTTACCCTGCCCGGAGCGCCCAAGCACTACAATGTTTTCGCCGCGTTTTAAAGTGAGGTTGATGTTTTTTAATACTTCTTTATTGCCGAAGGCTTTTTTCAGGCCTTTTATTTCGATCACCGTTTCGTCGGTACGGTCAGACTGGTCGGCAGCTTTTCGCCTGATGGGTTGCTGTGCTACTGTGTCTGCCATATTAATAGTATAAAAGGTTGGTGATTTGTACGGCCATCATATCAATAAAGAAAATCCACAACGAGGCGGTAACCACGGCCGAGTTAGCAGCAATACCCACGCTCTCGGTTCCTTTATCGGATGTATAGCCTTTGTAGCAGCCTACAAAGCCAATGGCAAAACCAAAAAATATGGTTTTGATAAGGGCCGGCATATAATCGGTAAAATCGAGCGCAGCTACGCATTTGGTAAAGTACAGGGTGAAGCTAATGTCATCAGTAAAATTAAGCGCAAAGTAGCCGCCAAACAGCGAGATAACATCACCCAGCATCGCCAGCAGCGGTACCATAAAGCTGGTAGCCAAAATACGGGTTACCACCAGGTACTGCACCGGGTTAGCGCCCGATACCTCCATGGCATCGATTTGCTCGGTAACCTTCATACTGCCCAGCTCCGCGCCAATACTCGATGCTATTTTGCCGGCGCAAATAATGGCCGTAATTACCGGGCCAATTTCGCGGATAACCGATACCGAAAGCGTATGCGGCAGCATGCTCTCGGCACCAAACTCAACCAGCGTAGGCCTTAATTGTAAAATGAGCACCAAGCCCATAATAAAAGAGGTAATACCCACAAGCGTAAGGGAACGATAGCCAATTTCATAACACTGGCGCACAAACTCCGACCACTCGAAGCCCCCTCTGAAAACATTTCTGAAAAAACGGCTCAGGAAAACAGTTTGATCGCCAACGCTCTCCAACCACTTTTTCCAACCGGAGGAACTGATAACTTGATCTGCCATAAAATAATAATCTATTTAACTTAGATGGCTAAGTGTTAATTTAACAGGTTCAAAAACTATTTCTATCTAAATAGCAATGGTTTATAACATGGGTACCTCGATAACGAGTATACGCGAATGCGCTTTGGTTATAATGGTAAATGAACTTGTATCATAAACACCGAGTGCATCTCTTTTGTTTAACATCTGCCCCGCAATTTCGGCTTCACCCTCAAGCAAAAACACGTAGGCTCCATGGCCTGCCGCCTGCAGCTGGTAGTTGATGCTTTGCCCGGCTTCAAATTCGCCCATGGCAAACACGGCATCCTGGTTTATCCTTAACGTACCGTTGCTGCCATCGGCCGAAAGCAAGGGGGTAAGTGTATTGGGCCGAAAGCTTTCGGTAAAGCTTTTTTGCTGGTAGGCCGGTGGCACGTTCAGTACTTTGGGGTAAACCCATATTTGCAGGGAGTTGGTTTCCTCGTTTTGCTGCGGATTAAACTCCGAATGCATTACGCCCGTGCCTGCAGTAATAATCTGTACCTCGCCGGCGCGGATAACGCCATCGCCGCCCAGATTGTCTTTATGTTCCAGCGCACCTTGCAGCACGATGGTGATAATTTCCATATTATCGTGCGGGTGCGCGCCAAAACCTTTACCTGCACCAATAAAGTCGTCGTTCAATACACGGAGTGCACCAAATTGTATACGCTCCGGGTTATAGTACGGCCCAAAGCTGAACGAGAAATTGGCGTTCAGCCATTCCGTACGGTTGTTTCCGCGCAGATGGGCCGGATGGAAAACGGTTTTCATGGACAGATGTTTATAATGCGTTTAAACAGGCAACTTTGATACCATAAAATTAAGATTGTGTACCTTTGTAACTAACAGGCAACCCTATGGCAAACAAAGCAGTGATTGCAGGCGCAAGCGGATTGATAGGCAGTGAATTACTGCAGCTGCTTTTGCACGAGAATTTTTACGACGAAGTGCTGGTGCTGGTGCGCAAAGAGCTGCCCGTACAGCACAAAAAACTGGTACAACTGGTAATTGATTTTGACCAGCTGCAAAACCATGCACACGCCATTAACGGGCATGCTGTATTTTGTTGCCTGGGATCTACCCGCGCCAAAACGCCCGATATAAAACAGTACTACAAGATAGACCATGATTACCCGGTGCAGCTGGCGCAAATAGCGTTGCAAAACAACGTGCCGCAGTATCATTTAATATCGGCTATAGGCGCTAACCCTAAATCCGGCAACTTTTATACCCGTCTGAAAGGCGAAACGGGGGCCGATGTAGCAAAGGTGGGTATAAAGTCCGTACACATTTACCAGCCATCGCTTTTAACGGGCAACCGTAAAGAGCACAGGCTGGGCGAGCGTATTGCCACCGTACTGATGAAGGGGCTTAACCCACTGTTGTTAGGCGGCCTTAAAAAATACCGGAGCATACCGGCTGCCACAGTGGCCCGGGCCATGTACAAACAATCATTAAACACCGACGAAGGCTTGTTTATTCATCCTTCTGATCATATTAAACAATTAGCGTGAGCACTTATTTATCAGCAGAAAATTTAGGTCATTCTTTTCATGACCACTGGCTATTCCGTAACCTTACCATCGGTATTAACCGCGGCAGGCGGGTGGCGCTGGTGGGCGTTAACGGCGCCGGCAAATCCACCTTGTTAAAACTGCTTTCGGGCAAAATTATGCCTACGGAGGGTAAGGTAGTATCGGCCCGCGATTTGCGCCCCGGTTACCTGGAGCAGGATCCGGCCTTTGAAAAAGGGCACACCATAAGCGATTACATCTTTCATAAAGATAACGTACAGCAACAGCTGATTTTAAAGTACGAGCAACTGCTGGAAAATGATCCCAATAATGAAAAGGCCATTGAAAAGGTTACTGAAGAGCTAAGCGCCATTAATGCCTGGGAGTACGAGTACAAGATCAAGAACATTTTGGGCCGGTTGGATATCCACAACCTGCAGCAGCGCATCGACACCCTATCGGGCGGGCAAAAAAAGCGTTTGGCGCTGGCCAAACTGCTGATCGAGGATCCGGATGTGTATGTGCTGGATGAGCCTACCAACCACCTGGATATTGACACCATTGAGTGGCTGGAGAAATTGCTGACCGAAGGCGCTAAAACCATCCTGATGGTTACGCACGACCGTTATTTTCTGGACAATGTGTGCAACGAGATTATTGAGATAGAACGCGGCAAAATATTTTCTTACAGTGGCAACTACCAGTACTATCTGGAGCGTAAAGCCGAGCGCGAGGCCAATAACGAGGCGCAGTTTCAAAAAAACTCCAATTTGCTTAAAAAGGAGTTAGAGTGGATGCGCCGCCAGCCCCAAGCCCGCGGTACCAAATCCAAATCGCGTATTGATGCCTTTTATGAACTGGAAGAGAAAACCAAAAATGCGGGCCCCAATGCCAAAGTGGAACTGAGCGTGAAAACTGCACGCCAGGGCGGTAAAATTATGGAGGTTCACCACATTGGCAAAAAGTTTAACGATAGGCAGGTGATCCAGGATTTTAGCTATGTATTTAAAAAAGGCGACCGCATAGGTATTGCCGGTAAAAACGGCAGCGGCAAATCAACCTTGCTTAATATTTTTACAGGCCTGTTGCAGCCCGATAGCGGCGTGATTGAAAAAGGGGAAACAACGGTGATCGGTTACTTCAACCAGTCGGGCATTACCTTTAAGGATGATGAGCGGGTGATTGACGTGGTGAAAAACGTAGCCGAGTATATTACTATGGCCGATGGTAAGACCATTTCGGCCGCGCAGTTGCTTACGCTGTTCCTATTCCCGCCGGCACGGCAGTACGGCTTTATCCGCGATTTGAGCGGGGGCGAAAAGAAACGCCTGCACCTGCTTAATATCCTGATGAAGAACCCGAACTTTCTGATACTGGATGAGCCTACCAACGACCTGGACATTGACACGCTGAATGTGCTAGAAGAATTTTTATTAAGCTACACCGGCATTTTGCTGATGGTATCGCACGATCGTTATTTGCTTGATAAGCTAACCGAACAACTGTTTATAGTAGCCGGGAACGGTGATGTAGACGTTTATAACGGTAACTACTCTTCATGGCGTATAGAGCAGGAAGAGGCCAAACAGGCTGCCAAGCAAAAAGCAGCCGCACCGGCACCTGTTCAAGCGGCACCGGCAGCGCCCAAAAAAAGCAAGTTATCCTTTAAAGAACAAAAGGAACTGGAAACAACCGAAGCTGAAATTGCCCAGCTGGAAGTGAAAATCAAAGGCCTTACCGACCAGTTGAATACACTGACCGACCATCAGCAGATCATCAATATCTCTACCGAAATTGAAACGCTGAACAATACCCTGGACGAGAAAACCATGCGGTGGATGGAGTTAACGGAATTAAAAGGTTAGGGCCCCACCCAACCCTCCCCGGTAGGGAGGGCTTTTGATTTACAGGTCTATAAAACAAAAAAGGTCATCTCCAACTATTGTTAGAGATGACCTTTTTTATTAAAGCCTAACTCAATCACAGCTTACCGCAAACCCATCTGCTCCAAAAAGATAGTTATAACGCCCGGGTATAGAAACAGGGTGAACATGATACCGCTCAATGCGCCGTAAAAGTGGGCGTCGTGGTTAATGTTGTCGCGGTTTTGGCGCGAGGCGTATACGCAGTACACCAGGTAAAGCGGCCCGTAGATATAAGCCGGTATTTCGAAAGGTATTGGAAATATCTGGATCAGTGATTTAGGGCTGAAAAGGATAGCGCCGAATACCACCGCACTAATGGCTCCCGATGCGCCGAGGCTATGATAACGGTAATCTTCCTTATGCTTGGTTACCGAGGGCAGGTCGCTCAAAATTAAACTGCCGATATAGAGCAGGGCAAACTGCCAGTGGCCCAGTACTTCTTCCAGCTGGAAGGCAAAAAAGAAGAAAGAGAACATATTAAAAATCAAATGCGCCCAGTCGCCGTGAATAAGGCCGCTGGTAATCAGCGTCCATACCCGCTTGCCACGGGCTACACTATAAGGGTGCAAAATCATCTGCGAATAAACATTCTCGCTCGAAAAAGCGAACAGCGACGAAATGATGGTTATCACGAAAATCACCGAGGCTACCGGTGCGCCTACTAAAAATTCTTCCATTATTGAAAATCCAGTTTTTTATCAGTAAGCAAGCGGCCTACCGGGTAACGAAGGTAAGTTTTTTCAAAGTATTCTGAGTGGCGGTACACATATTCCAGTTGCGCGCCGGCACTTTTTGCCAGTTGAGGGTTTTTAGTCTTTTCTGCCTCCAGTTGCTTTTGCAATTCGGGGTGCTGTTTCAGGTAGGCAGCGGCAATATCCTCAAATACATAGTCGGAGTAATGCTCCTTTTGGCCCAGGTACGAATCGAAAAAGCCCCATGCAAAAAAGGAGTCTACGCCCTGCGGTTCCAGCGTTTCCACAATATAGCGGTTAACGGGCTGGTTGGTGTACACTACATAATCGCCTTCGTAAAACTTTACTTGGCTATCAACCGGGTTCAGCTTTACGCTGCTGTGCAGGTAGTGCCCCTCATAAGGGCGCGGGCTGGTTTTATAATCGGTGATGTAGTACATCTGCAGGTTTAGGGTAGTATCATGCTTCAGTCGGTGCATGGCTACCTTGTTTAGCTTAAACAGCTCAATTACTTTGCCCCAGGCCTGCGGTATGATGTAAGCTGCAGGCTTATCGGCAAAGGCGGTGGCCTTATAGGTGTTGTAGTACTTAATGTTTTTAGTGTAAGGCTTGGTACGGTCATAATATAAGCGGTTCAGTCCGCTGATATCGCTGGGTTTGTAACCGGCCTCATATCCTTTAAACGAGATCATGTCAAACTTCTTTTCATCCAGGTCCCAGTTGAGGGCAAAGGTTTTTTGCTGCTGCACCTGGGCATCGGCTTGGTGTTTCAGGTCGCCTATCTTTTGGGCATCGCGCTGGCAAATAGCAATCAGGTGCTGCATAAAGTAGTACGTGCTCCACACACGCTTATCATACGGTTTCAGCATGTGATTTTCGGTAATGTAACTGATGATGTTGCGTTGCGCCGTATAACCGGATGAAAACCGCGGCGTTTCTAGAAAAGCAACAATGCCCGAATCGGGCGTAGCCTTTTCGCTTTCCACATAGGGGATCATTTCGTAACCACTGGCCGCCATCCGTTTATACAGTTCCGGCGATAGGGTTTTGGAAGTATAGTTGGCCAGCAGGGGTTGCTGCTTGTCTTTTTGTGTTTCAATGAGCGTCATCACATACTGGTAATCGGCACCATCGCTGGTATGGTTATCCAGAAAAACTTCGGGTTGCCAGGTGTTCAGTATCTGCATAAAGGCCAAAGCATTGCGACTATCGCCTTTAATAAAATCACGGTTCAGGTCCAGGTTGCGGTAATTGCCCCTGAAACCATAGGCCCGCGGCCCGTTCTGGCTAATGCGCGATACGCCGCGGTTTAAGCTACCATCAATGTTATAAACCGCAATAAAGCAAACCACCACATCCTTAGGTAGCTGGTTCTTTTTCAGCAGATCGCATATCAGCATCATGCTGGCATCAATACCCTCGGGTTCGCCGGGGTGTATGCCGTTGTTGATGAGGATAACCCGCTTGTTTTGTTTCTTGATCTGCGCCGGGTCAAACACCCCGTCTCTGGAAAGTACGGCCAGCGTTAAGGGCTTGCCTACATCCGTGCTGCCATAATTGAACAAGCGCAGTTGTTTGGGATATTGCCCGGCCAGCTTAGGGTAATAAGCCATTACCTCAGCATAGGTAGCGGTATAGTTTTTATCTTTTTCAAAAGGAGTTTGCTGCGCGTTGGCCTGGTAGGCGGTACAGGCAGCCAATATAAGCGGTATGAGTTTTTTCATGAAGGGGCTTTGCAGCAAATATAACAAGGCGCAATTCCTTGTCAACAGTTACCGCACAATTACTATCAGTTATAGCTCCGCTTCAGTATCTCGCCATTCTCGCCGTGTATCTCATCATCAGAAATTATGGTGAACTCAAACTTGTGATCAATATCTTTAACAGCTACTGTTAATTTCTTGCCACTTATTTTATAGGTTGCGTTCCACCTGATGTCGCCTCCCGGAACAATATCACCAACACCGTCGGGTTTTAAGGTAAGACTTATTGCCGAACCTATAATCGGGTCGGTAGAAGGCGATGCATTGACCTGCTCATAATGCTTTTCTTCGTCTACTTTAAGAGCGTCTTTTTTGCAGGCGCTTAATAGCAATACAAGTACCAGTAAGCCACATAGCTTTCCTTTAGTTGTGTTGATGAAGGTCATCATAATCATTTCGGGTTTAAAGGTTTATAATTCTGTTAAAGGTTAATAGTGAGTATTAGCTATACGCATAGTAATAGCAAATTGTAACAGTGGTACCAGCCTGTATATCAAATAATTGTTCAGCTTAAGCATTTAAACTAAATATGGTCGCATCCTACAGGGATATTCCTGTCGTTAACAAAAGGTTAATTTTTCAACATTTGGCCATCTGCGCTTTTATTTATTATAATTTCTGTTTACGTTTGAAATTTTTGCTCTTGTAGCTTCCAAAAATTTTTCGCCGGAGTTATGCTACGCGTTGATAGTACCAAGCCTTGCCAACTAATTTACTCGCTTGCCCGCCACGAGTACTTGTCTTATTTGATTGAGCCTCACATTGTTCAGCTCAACCCAAATGGCGAGTTTTCGCTTACGCATCAGCGTTTGTTTTCGAATACGGCCAGCGAGTTTGGCAACTGCATTGATGAAACCGACCTAAAGCTTATTAAGCTGCTGGAGGATATTGAGCAAGGCAACATCATCAAAAAGTACTACAAGAAGCCGGTACGCCCGTACGAGTTTTTCAGCAAGATATTCAACGACCAGCTTTATGAGGTAATACGCCCCAAGATTGAAAAGAGAATGGCTGAGGCGCTTGGCATGATGAGCGATAAAAAAATCTACCTCATGAGCAAGGAGGGCTATCCGGCCGGTCGTGAATTAAGTTTGGCTGATGAGGCTGCCACGGTACTGTTTCACTTTAAACGTAACGAAACCGAGGTACGCTATTATCCTACCATCAAATACCAGGGGCAAAAGGTGGAATTTATGTTCCGCGATGCCGAAATAATCTGTAACCGCCCGGCCTGGCTGATGGTTGAGGATAAGTTATATTACTTTGACCGCGACCTGGAAGGTAAAAAGCTGCAGCCGTTTTTAAACAAGCGCTACATTGCCATTCCGCGCAGCTCCGAGCCGTCGTATTTTGAAAAGTTTGTGGCGCCGCTTATCGAAAAGTACCACGTGCATGCCGAGGGCTTTACCATCAATACCGAAAAATACGAGGCTGTACCGGTTGTAAAACCCATTTATGTAGAGGCCGGTGTATCGCAGTTACAGCTGTATTTTAAATATGCCGGTTACGTTTTCCCTTACGGGGATGGCAGGCAGATCTCCGTTAAAATTGAGCGCAATGGCGATGATTACATCTTTCACCGCATTAAACGCTCCGTAACCTGGGAAAAGAACAAGCTGGCACAACTGGAAGCCATGGGGCTTACCACCTCATCATCCTTGTTCCAAAACCTGGAGGTAAAGCATAACGATGAAGAGGCAGACCGCTCTTTTTCTGTCTTCGAGTGGCTGAACGACCATCATGAAGAGCTGTTAGCTGCCGGGTTTGATATTGAACAGCCCGAAGGCCAGAAACGCTACCTGTTTGGCAGCAGCAAGATAGACCTGCAGGTAAAAGAGAATAATGATTGGTTTGATATACATGCCATTGTGCATTTTGGCCCATACCAGATACCTTTTATTGAACTGCGCAATCACATCCTGAATCGTAAAAAAGAGTTTGTGCTGCCATCTGGCGAAATTGCCGTGATACCCGAAGAGTGGTTTGCACAATACGGCAACCTGCTCAACTTTACCGAGGGCAATAAAGATTTAAAGTTGCGCAAGCACCACATTGGCCTGGTGAATGATTTGGCCGAGGGCGAGCTGGCTAATATCACCATTAACCGCAAGCTGCAAAAGCTGAACGATTTTGAAGAGCTGGAAGACGTTGCACCGCCGGTAAACTTTGCCGGTAGTTTGCGCCCGTACCAACAGGCCGGTTACAACTGGTTCCATTTTTTAAAGAGCTACCACTTTGGCGGCTGCCTGGCCGATGATATGGGTTTAGGTAAAACCATTCAAACCCTGGCGCTGCTGCAAAAAAATAAGGAAGATACCGAGGCGCTGGGTACCAAAAGCACATCGCTGCTGATCATGCCTACCTCGCTGATCTATAACTGGATCAATGAGGCGCGCAAGTTTACGCCAACCCTGCGCATGATGGTGCATACGGGCGCATTTCGCTACAAATCACCCGATGTGTTTGGTAATTATGATGTGGTGGTTACCACCTACGGCATCAGCCGTATTGATGTGGAGATGTTCAAGAACTTCTTTTTTGATTACATCATACTCGACGAAAGCCAGAACATTAAAAACCCGTCATCCAAATCATACCAGGCGGTTAAGCAGCTTAAATCGCGTCATAAACTGATATTGAGCGGTACGCCGGTCGAAAATACGGTGAATGATTTGTGGACGCAGATGTCATTCATCAACCCCGGTTTACTGGGTAACCAGCAGTTTTTTTTGAACGAGTTTGTAACTCCCATTGAAAAGAAAAAGGACGAGGATAAGGCGCACAAACTGCAAGCCCTTATCAAGCCCTTTGTGCTGCGCCGCACCAAGGAGCAGGTAGCCACCGAGCTGCCGCCTAAAATTGAGCAGCTGTTATACTGCCCGATGAGTGATGAGCAGGCTAATGTATACGAAAAAATCAAGTCGGAATACCGCAACGAATTGTTGCAAAGCCTGGAAGACGGCACTTTTGCCCAAAGCCAGATACAGGTGCTGCAGGGGCTGATGAAGCTGCGCCAAATTGCCAATCACCCGTACATGATTGATGAAAGCTACGAAGGCGACTCGGGCAAATTCGAGAACGTGGTACATACGCTGGCCAACGTGCTTGAAGGGGGACACAAAGTGCTCATCTTTTCGCAGTTTGTAAAGCAGCTGGATATTTACCGCAAGTATTTTGAAAAGCAGGGCATACCTTACAGTTACCTGGATGGCAGCACACAAAACCGTGGTGAGGTGGTAACGCGCTTTCAAAAAGATAGCCGGATGCAGGTTTTCCTTATCTCCATAAAAGCCGGCGGCGTGGGCCTTAACTTAACCGAGGCCGATTATGTGTTCATCCTCGACCCGTGGTGGAACCCGGCCGTGGAGCAGCAGGCCATTGACCGTTCGCACCGCATCGGGCAAACCAAAACGGTGTTCATCTATAAATTCATCAGCAAGGATACCGTGGAAGAAAAGATACTGGCCCTGCAGCAACGCAAACTGAGCGTAGCCCGCTCACTGATTACTACCGAAGAAAGCTTTATTAAATCGCTTTCGGCCGAAGATATTAAAGAGATTTTGGGATAGCCCCACCCAAACCCTCCCCGGTAGGGAGGGCTTTTGGATTTGCGGAGCTGGATTATAAAACTTATTGCCTGCAATAATGGCTGATAGGTTCAAAAGATCTTCTTATCAAGCGTATGTTATAGCGGCAGGTCAATTTCTTCTGGTTCCATTATGCTTCCATCCGGCTTAAACAAATAGCTCATGGGTTCTTCCGGGTTTTTGATGATCTCGAACAAAACGAATCCCCACTTTTTCCAGAAGTTTTCGAGTACCTGGCCGTAGGTTTTATTTTGCCAGAAATCGAATGTAGGCTTGCCGCCTGTTCCACGCAATGACATGGCTTCCAGATAAATATCATTACCAACCGGCAGTACACTGTATTCGGGCAGTTTATTAAACAAAAAAGCCGAATAAAACACCCGTGCGTTCATTTCCTCAAACTGAATGGGGTGCAGGGTGCGGTTTTGCCATTGCTCGTACAAGTCGCGGTGGTAGCGGCCATTGGCGCCGTTATCCTGCAGGCAAATAATGATGCCAAAATCATTAAGGCGTAGCGAGAAGGTAAGGGTATTGATCTCGTCACGGTAGCCAAAATCATTCTCGGCATTATTTACTTTGTAAACAAAAACGCTGTAAGGCATAAACTCATCAAATATCAGCGGCAGGTTCAGGCTCTGCAACATTAAATGCAAGTGGCTGAATTTGTGGCTCAGCGCCTGCGATATCGTGAAGCTTTCGCCCTGGGCATGCTGCTGGCGAATACCGGCCTGTATTTCATTAAAAATAATGCCGTACAGTAACTTGCCCGCCCACTGAAACAGCAGCAGCGGATCCAGCGCTTTAACGGCCTCATAACCTTGTGTAAAAGCTTGTTCTACAGCAGCCTCTAACGGGCTTATATACTGGTTATTAGTGGTAGCGGCACAGGGCAGCTTTAAGTCTTTGTAAGTAGTATAGCTTTCGTCAAGCAGTTTAAAAGGCTGGTCGGCCAGGTTATAGCGGCTCATCAGCCATGCCGGAAAAACCTGTATCTTTTCTTCTTCGGACGATAATGCCTCACCGGTTAAAAAACAGTTGCGGTTGCTAAAATTCATCCGGTTAAACGGACTATACAAAGTTGGCGCCATGCCGCAAAGATACAACCCACAGCCAAAGCAGTAGATGGGTGAATATGTATGAATTGTAAAATACTAAGCGGTAGTTTCTACTGTGTTTGATCTTAAAGTAAGGTCATAGACTTCTGTTTCACCTCTTATTGTCAGTCTTTGCTATATGAGCGTTAGTCTGCTCATTGCCGCAGGGGCTATTTCTTTTGTCATAGCCACAAAAGAAACAAAAAGGCCTAGTCATCTCCACATGCTTCTTTGCCGCACAGGCCATTGCGCTGCAAAGGCGGGCAGCACCACGGTTGTTTAGCTTTTTGCCCTTGATTTCGCTCATTGCCCTGCGCTTCTGCAAAAGCTAAAAGGCCTTTGCCTCCGCACAAGGCCAACATGTGCCGCCCGCCTTTCACCCGAAGCCGGGAAATGACGGTTTGTTAGAGCCAGGAAACAAGGCTTATTATTTAGATAATACGTTTTTTATCCGGCTTGCTCTTCGCTTCTCAACCCTCGCTCCTTCAACGAGCGTGGGGCTGCTTTCGCACCCGGCCGGGCGTATGGCCTTTAGCGTTGGCAGGGATTGTGAAAGCTAGGCCTTTTGCTTACTTTGTGGCTATGACAAAGTAAGTAGCCTCCGCGGCAATGAGCGGACTGAAAGAAGTTAAAACAACGATAGAAAGTTAATTCCAACTAAAGGAAGTATAATACGATTAGCAAACCAGTAAAAATTTAAGCTTAACCTTTAGGCTCAAAATACAACAAATCAACCTTCCCATTCTCCATAACGGCAAATGAATTATAATGGATCCACTCGCCCAGATTAATGTACTCACTGTTGTTTTGCAGCGGTATCACCAGCGGAATATGGCGGTGACCAAAAATAAGGTAATCGTAATGCTGGGTTTGCAGGGTTTCGCGGGCAAAGGTTACCAGCCACTCGTTCTCGAACAGTTTTTGCTCTTTTGGTGCCGCATTGGCAACGCGGCTGTGTTGCGACCAGCGGTTGGCCAGGCCAAAGGTAAAATTAGGATGTACACGTGCCAGCATCCATTGCAAAAAGCGGTTGCGGAACAGCTTTTTAAGCATTTTATATTTAGCATCGCCGGGGCCTAAGCCGTCGCCGTGATGAATGAACAGCTTTTTGCCCTGTCGCTCCAGGGTAAGCTCATTGCTGATGATGGTAGCGCCAAGTTCCTGCTCAAAGTAATTGAACATCCACATATCATGGTTGCCCCTAAACATATACAGCTTGATGCCGGCGTCAACCAGCTCAGCCAGTTTGCCTAAAAAGCGGATATAGCCTTTGGGCACTACCGAGCTGTATTCAAACCAGAAATCAAAGATATCGCCAACCAAAAACAACTCAGCAGCATCGTGCTTGATGCTGTCGAGCCAGCGCACCAGGCGGTCTTCGCGTTCGCGGCTGCTGGCATGGCCTAAAGCGCCTAAATGAAAATCGGATGCAAAGTATATCTTGGTACGGGCGGTCATGTGGTTTCAAAAATAACGTTTTTGCAACGAAATTGGTGAAAGCAGTAGGGGGGATTGACGTTTTATGGGTTACTTTTATTGAACAGGCGAATCAATTAGCAACAGCCAAATTTTGATTTATAATAATGCAGCCGTTATTGCAACAGTTAAAAAAGCATCGTGTCACCTTCATTGGTTTGCTGGTGTATGCCCTTTTGTGGTTTAATACTTTCAAAATGTCAAATCAATATGAGGCCATGTGCAAAACCGCAGATACAGGTAACCGGTTATACTTTGGAGAGGCCGTCATGTATCAGGAGGTTTTTGTGTTTTTTCCAAGTGTGGGATTAATCATATTGCTTTTAGGCTTTGTTCTTTTTCGGAAAGAAGATAAACTGTTTTATTTATCAGTCTGTATTTTAGTGGCTCTGCCCGTTATCGGTTTTATTAATCGCTTATGAATCAAAACGCAGAAGACGGTGTCTGCCTGTTACCTGCAATATTCTGAGTATATTGCAACCCATTTTATAATTGAATATGATGCTTTTAGCAATTCAAACAGGTTCTACTTTTTGGCTTACCGCAGTTGTATGCGCTATAGTGGTTATACTGCTATTTTTTAAGATCATAAAATTCTGGCTTAAGGCTTTGCTGGTGCTGGGCCTGGTACTGCTGGTTGGCAAGTGTTACTTCAGCAAAAAAACTACCCATCGCCGTGCCGGTGTGGTATCGGCAGTGAGCGTTGGTAATAAAGTCTAAGCATTTATATCAAGGCACCGTAAGCCAATAAAAAATCCCGCCTTTAAAGCAGGGCCCCGTTTGGCGGGAACCACTGCCTTAAAAAGCGGGAACTACTCATGGCTCGGAAAAGAGTTCTCTTAACGGTAGCGTACATAACGTACATTGCGGGCATAGCCTCTTGAACGGTAGTTTACATCGCGGTTGCGGGTATAGTAACCGTTTGAGTAGCCCCTGTGGTAAGCCGCGTATCTTTTGTTCTTGTTCATGCGGTGCTCGTTACCGATAATGTAACCACCACCGGCACCAATAGCACCGCCAATTAAAGCGCTTTTCAAATCGTGGCCAACAACGGCACCCAGTAAGGCACCACCGGCACCGCCAATTAAGGCACCTTTAGCTTGTGAACTCATGCGACGCTGTGCATCGGCGTTGATTATATTGGTAAACAGTATACCTGTAATTAAGCTCAAAACAAAAATCATCTTTTTCATAATCGTGTTCTTTTAAGTAACTAATTATACCTATCTGATACTTTCTGTGCCGGATGGTTTAATAAAAAGCGCATGTTTGTTAGGCGTGCAGTACTTAACAAACTGTTTTTCAGTAAGAAAAAATGACGTTTACCGGGTTGTGCAAACCGGTTTTAGATGCGGCAGGCCGCTGCTTATGCTAATTAAATGCTATACCGCCAAATTGCCGGCAAGCTGAATACTCAGGCCAGTTTTACGGATAAAAAGCACAGATCGGCAGCTTGGTGGTATAACATGCGGCCAGATAGGTGGCCTTACCGGAAACTTTTTGTGGTGATGAAAAGATTAATAAAAGCTTTTACAAACTCTCCACGCTTACTTTTACCGTTTTACGCGGACGCAGGCTGCGGAGTTGTTCAATAATGCGGGTCATGGAAGTAAGCAGCCGGTTGCGTTCAATTTTGTCATCGCTTTTCAGAAAGCGGTCTGTTAGTTGGTGCAACGCTGTAGTTAACTGATTTCTTTGTCCGGGTTTAACCTTCTGTGTTACCATTTAGTATAAAGATACAGCCTATTATTAACAATAAGGTAAGTAATTATATAAATAGGTATAAAATCAATTTTCGGGATGGTTAAATACTGTAGGCGCTGATAAAAATACCTGTTTTAACATCTATACACACCTAATGTAAAAACCGGCTTAAAATGTTATTTTCAAGCCGGTTTTCAATTGCTTAGCGTAGCTGCATTATGGAAAAAGGATTTAAGGTAAAATATCAGGATCGGGTACTGTTGCCGGTACTTATTCTGGTAATGAATACCGTTAACTTATACATAGCACACCCACATACGTTTTTATCTGCAGGCTTTTTCCGGTCTCTGGCTGAGGATACGGTAGTGGTTGCCGTTTGCTGGCTTGCCATGCGCAGGCTTATACAGAAACTGGACGAACGTTATTCTTTTCAGCAGGGTTTTTTGAAAAGAATAGTTCTTCAGCTGGTATTTACGCTGCTGCTTACCTGTGGGTTGCTGTTGGCTATTACCTGGCTTGCCGAAAATTATTTGTACAAGCGTTCGGTACCGCAGGCGGTATACACCCATCATATATGGGTTTATGCCTTTTGGATTTTGATACAGAATGGTATATACATTACCATGTACATGCTGCAATGGTCGGCTTATCTGCAGGCGCAAAAAATGCCGGCTGCTACTGCGCCTGCTATCGCCCCGGTTTTTGCGCACGACAAGAAATTAGCCATTAAGCTGGGTAATAAAAACATTTTTGTGGATGCTTTAACCATACAATACTGCACCACTTTCGATGACTTCTCGAAAATATACACGGATAGTAACGAGACTTTTTTGATTGAGAAAACGTTGCAGGAAATGGTCTCTATTTTGCCTGCACACCTTTTCTTCAGAGCCAACCGGCAGTATATTTTGCACCGCGACATGATAACCGGTACCGAAAGGATAGAAAACGGCAAGCTGAAATTAATACTCAAGCCCTGCCCGGAATTACCCACCGCGATAACCGTAAGCCGCGCCAAGGCCCCCGAACTGAAAGAATGGCTGCGTATGGCGGTAGCCTGATACGCTTTACCCATAAAAGCACTACACTTCGCCCTTAAAAAGGGCCTGTACTGTCTTCAAAAGCACTTTCTGTATTTTACTATTGCACCATGATTTGCAGCGCTGCAATCAAATGAGTCAAGTAAAAATCTTAAAATTCATGTACAAGTTAATCCTTATCCTGCTTTTAATGCTGGCATGTGGCAGTGTGCCAGCACAGAATATCAATAAGCAAAATACCGTTGCCGAAAATTTTATCCGTGCTACGGTTGATTCGCTACATATACCAGGGCTGGCGGTGGCCATCGTTAAAAACGGTAAAATACTCAAGTTGTCTGCCTATGGTAAAGCAAATTTAGACTGGCAACAGCCAGTAAGCGCACATACTAATTTCCAAATCGCGTCAACCAGTAAGCTGCTGGCCACCACGCTGGCCATGAAAAGTATTTATAATAACAAGCTGCACCTCGACGATGAAGTAAGCCGGTATATTGACAGCGTACCCGCAGCCTGGCAAGGGTTAAAGGTAAGGCACCTTTTTAACCATACCAGTGGTATTAAGGTGTTTAAGCAAAACAGATATGCGCCACTATCGCAGGTAATTAAAGCGCTTAAGGATTCTGCATTGGCTTTTCCGTATGGTACGCGGCAGACCTATGCCAGCGGCGACTATACCGTTCTGCTTTACATCTACGAAAAAATATACAATAAGCCGTACCCCCAGATTGTAAAAGATGAAATTACCGGCCCTATGCACATGGCCGATGGTGCCTTTGACCGCGAACGGTTAGTGAGCGACTGGATGGAAACCGACGTAGTGCCTCAAAAAGCAACCACTTATTATGTAAAGGATGGGCAGCTTACGCCCTACAAATTTTTCTATCCGCAATATACGTATACCGCCGGCGGCTATTTTGCCTCCATAACAGATATGGCCAACTGGGCTGTTGCGATGGATAAGCAGGTGCTGTTTCCGGCAGCTGTAGAAATGCAGTATGCCTACGCACAAGACACTGTAAACGGCAAGTTGTCTGATTTTAGCCGTATTGGATGGGGCGTGGGCAAGCCTAAAGGTATACTGATAGGGGGGCATAGCGGCGGCCCGGCTTTGGGCGATGTAGTGCGTATACCGCAAGCCGGTGTAACAGTTATTGTATTAAGCAATGATGGCGAATTGCTGCCCTACTTTGCCAACGCCATAGCTACTTTTTATGTTGACGGCCTGCCCTTTAAGCGCCGCGTGCCGAAGTTTAAGCGCACGCAAGCATTGCAGTAGCGGCACAATGAATCTGTATCCTCGTCTAAGCCAATCCATAAGTGCCTCGCATGTTGGGTTGGCTTGGTTTATTTATTTCGCATGATGCCTGCAAGCGGGACGCTTGCCGAAGCGACCTAATAATAGAGGTCTTTTAGATGGAAACTAAATCTCTCATTTCTTTAAAATGAATTTCATCTAAATCTTCTAGTATCTTAAATACATCATTTATTATGTTATTTCCTTCTCCTAATAAATTATCAATCGGAGTGTCATGGAAATCGATTTGTTGGTTATGTGAATATTTATTAATAAATCTATATACCTTCTCGTGGCTTACAGATTTTGAGCAACCAGCTTGTAAGAGCTGATTAAAGTCATTTCGTCCTTTCGGAAACTTGAATGTTAAGAATGCCTCTAATAGTTTCCGTGATAGGTTAGATATAAGAAATGCTTTTTCTATATCTAAATCAGACAACTCTTTAAGTTCATTAAGTTTATGGAACACATAGTGATACTCAGAATTAAATTTGATCAATGTATTGTTAGCATTTTTAATAACTGATTGTCTATTCAATGCATTTGAACATTCTACTGAATAAAATCTTGATTTAATTTTTTCGACTTTTAAATTGTTGACCCAATTCGTCTCATTCTTTTTAATAAGCCAATCTCTAACCAGCTTAAAATATTGAAAGTTATGTGTTAATATAAATAACTGTTCTGCTTTTTCACATTCCATTTTGAGGTAAGCATATGAATGGAAAAGGTGGTTGCTATCAAAACTAGAGATAGGATCATCTACGACAATGATTGTTTTATCAATCTGATTTCCATTCTCTTTTAATTTGGATATAAAATAAACAAATGCAATAGCCGTCTTTTCACCCTCGCTTAAATTGTTTGCTGGAGCTGTCTTTTCTCCGCGGATTAACTTATAACCCTTCAAGCTTTTATCAAATTGAAGAGCAATATCACTTCTGCCTAAAAATTTAGCTAAGCTCTTGTTGAACTTTTCTGCACCGATTGCTTCATTTAAAAGGGCATTTTCAAATTTATATACATCTTCTTTAATTAGTCTCAGTTCATTAAATAGTTCATCCCTTTCTTGTAGCACTTTTTTGATCATGCTTTCTAAAGATGAATAATTATCTTTCATTAGTTGCTCACTGACAAAATGTAGCTCTAATTGATATTGTGCCTTTTTTACTATTTCATCGAAGCTTTGATTTTTCAAATTGTGCTTTTCAACAAAATCACTCATTAATATTAAGCTAGTATTCAAGCACTCAAAAACACTGCTTAATTGATCATACTCAAATTCTATTACATCAAATGGATTATGCAATTTTCTGTCAACCACCTCAATAATAGATAAGAGCATATCATGGCATTTTTGAATATTATTTAAATGTACGCTCTTAGAATTAATATAGCTTTCTTGAAATTCTTCGTATAACTCTAGAGACTCCGTGAAGTTTATATTTACTTTTTCTAATACTGTATTTACATAATTCTGAAGGCCCTTCAAAGCCTCCATCATACTTTTATAACTTTGACTAAAATGGTCATTCAGTTCTTTAATACGCTCTTTACTTAACGGCTGTTGACAGAACTCGCAATTGCTATTTTCACTTAAACGATGTAGATCTAAACCTTTCTCAATCCAAGAATTCAATTCAGGGGTTTCTACAAGCCTCTTAATTTGTTTTGAATATATACTTTGTGATAAGATATTTTTTAAGATATCAGCCTTGAAAATGAGTTCTTTGATCTCAATAAGTTTATATTGTTCTAACTGAATGTTTGGTTTTCGATTGGGCTTAATTATATTTTTTAATTCTTTAACCTTATCTACAGCCAAAATTGATGTTTTGCTTATGCTTGTAGCATTGTTTCTAATAAAGGTTGATATTTTAGTCCTATCATAATTTAAGTAGTATGTGTTAGAGGTTTCTATTAGTTCAAATGACTTTTTAACGTTAAATGCCCACTTAGTTAAGCTTTTTTTTAAGTCCTCACTTTGTTTTTCGTATTGGGATTTCGCAGAAGCGTAACTTTCTTCTTTAAGATTTAGGGTAGTTAAAGCTTCTTTATATTTTAGAAGCTCGTCTTTCTTTTCCTCTGATAATATAAGTATGCTATTTGCTTTTGATTGTTCAAAATTTACATTCCTTTCGATAAAGTCTTTGTTAAATACTCGAATGTTAATGTTATTTGATGATACATTTTTATGAGTTATTTCGGGACAAGTGCTTGCTAATACACTGTATTCTGCATCTTCAAAATGATGGTGAGTTTTCTTATCTGTAAGAGATAAAAACAATTTAGTCAATGTACTCTTTCCACTTCCGTTCCACCCATAGAATAAGTTGAACTTTTCGAAAGAATGCAAATCTTTCGCAGGTTTATAGTCTTGAAATATACCAAAGCTTTTAAGTCTGTTTATATTGGTAATCATGATAATTAGGTTTCAGATAAAGATATGTCAAAATATTTTCAAAAAAAGAGTAGATACGAAAGTTCTTACATATTTTAAGAATTTTTATTTCTCACGCTCCCTATGATTGTCCCGCTTTTGGGCATCATAAAATAACCCGTCATCATATACCATAAGCATAAGGCTTGCGAAAACCTTTAATTTTAACTATCCCCTTCACCATCCACCCGCTTCAATACCCGTGCAATATTGGTAACCGGAATGCCGAGGCGTTTGCTGATTTGGCGGTAGCTGAGGCCCAGTTGGTGCAGTTCGGCTATTTTTTGCTGTATGGCTTGGCGGTGCTGCTGGGTATAGGCTTGCAGGTGTTCGCTCTCGTGGGCATGGCCCATAAAATCAAAACATAAATAATTATATTGTTTCAGGATGCGGCATAAGCATACCTGTGCGGCACCGTACTGCTCGGGCGCGCTGCGCTGTTTGATTTGCTTGAGGTAGCGCAGGCCGGGCTGGGTTTGGCTTTCGCCAATGGCAAAGGCGCTGTCGCAAAAGTTGATGAGCACTTTGCTGCCCTGCAAATCATTACGGGTAATAGGCCGGGCCGGGTTGCGCTTGGGCGTATGGGCCAGCACCAGGATGGATAGTCCATACCGTGCGCGCAGGGTTTGCAGGTGTTTCATGAGTTGCAGGGCGGCAGCGGCGGCTTCGGTACCGGTGCGCAGGCAGCTCAGGTTATCTACAATCAAAACGCGGGCTTTGCTGGTAATCAGCAGGTTTTCCAATCCGTTGCTTACAAATTCGTGGTAGCTGGCAAAGCTTTGGGTGCGCACGCAGCCGGGGTTGGGCACCACGCGGTAAAAGCGGTCGCTAAAGCGGTAACGGTCGCGCCCGTCCAGGCTGTAGCGCTGCTCAAACTGGCGCTGGCTCAGTTCAAAATCAAAATAAAGCACATCCTGCGCCGGCACCTGCAGTTCAAACGGCTCCATGGGCTGCCCCGAACTGATGCTTTGCCCTATTTGCACCGCCAGTATGGATTTGCCCACATTGGTATCGGCAAACAAAATGCACAGCTCGTGCTCAAACCAAAAGCCGCCAAACAGTCGTCGCGCGCCGCCCTTGGGTGCGGTATCCAGCCAAGCATTGGCTGGTTGCATAATAAAAGCGCTTTTAGGGTCTACATACGGCTGTACCGTAGCTGCGGCAGGTTTAGGGTGTCGTGCCATCTGGCGTATCAGTTCAATTTCGGCAGGCCGCTCGGCCGAGGGCTCCGCCAGGTAAGTACGAAAGGTCATGAAAAAATAGTGTCGAAAAAGAAAAATAATGGGATTGATAAACGGGCGTGTTTACGGCATTAAAGATAAGCGGCAGGGGCGGCAAATATGGTGACAACGGTGTGTCAGTAGGCGATTAACACTCATAGCTGTTATGGCGAGCGCCAGTTCAATCAGCCCGTTTCAGGCAGTGATATAGCGAAGTGACGGCTACCTTGCCATCGCCCCGAGGCATAGCATGTGTGGAGCAAAAGTACTGACACAAACGTGTCACGAGTATAAATACCTGTACCAAAGTGTTCCGGGTGTTCCAGGGTGTACCACTTTTTTTTGAGCGGCCTCTGCGTGCTGTAAACGGCGTTTTGGGTGTACCAAAGTGTACCACCTGTTCCGCTGTGTACCGGTTTGTTCCGCTTTGTACCACTTCAAAAGTGGTACACCTGTTTCTGAAACAAATTCAGCCTGAAAGTAGCATGGGCAGCAGTCAACCATACCCCCGATTTTGTACTTTGCCTGAAAGTAAGTTAATTAGCAGCTTGCCTGTACCATGTGGTTTTATAAAACCGTTAAATAAGGTAACACAATGAAAAAGATCAGCTGTTTATTGCTACCGGCTGCTTTACTTTGCAGCCATAGCTACGCACAACGTATGAATATTAAACCCGCCGCTTATCCGCAAACGCAAAAAGGAAACGTATCCGATACCTACTTCGGTACCGAAGTGCCCGACCCATACCGCTGGCTCGAAAATGATCAGGCCGCCGATACCAAGGCCTGGGTAATAGAGCAAAACAAGGTAACGCAGGGTTATCTGCAACAAATCCCTTTCCGCGAAGCCATCCGCAAGCGCCTCGAAACCTTGTGGAACTACGAGCGCTACAGCGCACCTTTCCGCGAGGGCCGCTATACCTATTTTTACAAGAACGACGGGCTGCAGAGCCAGGCCGTGCTATACCGCCAAACCGACGGTGGCCAGGCCGAGGTGTTTCTGGATCCTAACCAGTTCTCGAAAGATGGTACCACCTCGCTGGCGGGTATTGAGTTTAGCAAAGATGGCAGCCTGGCCGCCTACCAAACCTCAGCCGGCGGCTCCGACTGGACCAGCGTAACCGTGCTGCACACCCAGGATAAAACCCAGGTGGGCGATGTGCTGAACGATGTGAAGTTTTCGGGCCTGGCCTGGCGCGGCAACGAAGGTTTTTACTACAGCAGTTATGACAAGCCCAAAGAGGGCAGCCAGCTATCTGGCCTTACCCAGCATCATAAACTGTATTTCCATAAGCTGGGTACACCGCAAAGCCAGGATGTGCTGATATTCGGCGGCGAGCAAACGCCGCGCCGCTACGTAGGCGCTCACCTCACCGAGGATGAACGTTTTCTGGTGATATCGGCCGCCAACTCCACCACCGGCAACGAGCTCTACATACAAGACCTCACGCAGCCCGGCAGTCAAATCGTTAACATCGTTGATAACTTTGACAATGAGCACGAGGTGGTAGCCAACGAGGGCAGTCGCCTGTACATCCACACCAACCTGTATGCACCCAACTACCGACTGGTAACTACCGATGTATCCAACCCCCGCACCGGTACCTGGAAAGACCTGATTGCACAAAATAAAAACGTGCTGCAGGTTACTACCGCCGGCGGCAAGCTGTTTGCCCAGTACCTGAAAGATGCCACCGCCTTTGTACAGCAGTATAACATGAACGGTAAGCTGGAGCATACGGTTGAGCTGCCCACCGTAGGCACAGCATCAGGCTTTAAGGCCAAAAAGGAGGAGCAGGAGCTGTACTATACGTTTACTTCTTATACCTACCCCTCAACCATATTTAAGTATAATATAGGCACGGGTAAATCAGAAGTGTATAAAAAGTCGGGTGTGCAGTTTAACCCGGAGCTGTATGAGTCAAAGCAGGTGTTTTACAAATCCAAGGATGGCACCAGCATCCCCATGATTATCACCTACAAAAAAGGGACGGTACTTAATGGGCACAACCCAACATTGCTGTATGGTTACGGTGGTTTTGGCGTGAGCCTTACACCGGCTTTCAGTACCTCAAATATTATTTTACTGGAGCAGGGCGGCATTTATGCTGTACCCAATCTGCGCGGTGGCGGCGAGTATGGGGAAACCTGGCATAAGGCCGGTACTAAACTGCGCAAACAAAACGTGTTTGATGATTTTATTGCCGCAGCCGAATACCTCATCAGCCATAAATATACCTCGAAAGATTACCTGGCTGTTGCCGGTGGCTCCAACGGCGGCCTGCTGGTGGGCGCAACCATCACGCAACGACCCGAACTGTGTAAAGTGGCTTTCCCTGCGGTGGGTGTGCTGGATATGCTGCGCTATAACCAGTTTACGGCTGGTGCCGGCTGGGCTTATGATTACGGTACTGCGCAAGATGGCGAGCAGATGTTCCAGTACCTGTACCACTACTCGCCTTACCATGCCCTCAAGCCAGCCGAATACCCCGCCACCCTGGTTACCACTGCCGATCATGACGACCGGGTAGTACCGGCACACTCATTTAAGTTTGCCGCACGCTTGCAGGAGTATCAAAAAGGCCCTGCCCCGGTACTGATTCGCATCGAAACCAATGCAGGCCATGGTGCCGGCCGTTCTACGGCACAAATCATCGGGCAGGAAACGGATAAGTGGGCGTTTATGTTTACCAACATGGGCGTCACCTTTGGTGGGATGTAAGAAAAGACAGTAATCAACAATAAACAGAAAAGCCGCTTATAAAGCGGCTTTTCTGTTTATTTCATCATTTATCAATTAGTGACCTTTTCCATGTCCGTGTCCGTTACCGCGGCCATTGCCATGACCATTACCGCGGCCTTTATCTTTTTTCCATCCGTTGTGGTTGCCGTTGTTACCTTTCCAATAGTTCTTATATTTTGCATCGCGGCTGTCGCGTATAATCACCTGGTTATGGTTGCCCCTGTATTTAGCGTAACGGGTACGGTAAACATCATTACGCTCCCAAGGGTTGCGGTCATTAATTACCACCTTGTAGCTGTTGTACAGGTTGTAATTGCTGTAACGCGATGGTAAGTTATTGGTGCGTACCCAGCGGTTACCATTTAAGTACACAAACTCATGGGTTGGTACAGAGTAATAAGTATCAATATCGGGCATGTAATAATAATCAGCACGATCATATCCTACCGGTCCCCACTCGGGCTGGCTGCCAATATTAATGTTTAAGCTTACTTGTGCATTTGCAGGTTTTTCGAATGCCAGGGCGCTTACAAAAAGGGCAGCGGCTAATAATATCTTTTTCATCTTATTTGTGAATTTTGATATTATGACAACCAAGTACCATAAAAGTTTAAACACGCAATTGTATCTCTTTAATTACAGTCTGAGTCGGCTTACTTAACTGTATCGGTTTTGGCAGCAGCCAGAGTAACCTGTGGTTTGCCAATTACTTTGTAGCTGCCTTCGCCCTTCAAAATGGCAGCTAACTGGGTTTTATCCTGTAAAACCTTTACTGCTTGGGCCATATCCTTATCATACTTAAAGTTAGCCTCGTAACGGCCTTTTTCGTAATAATAGCGTGCTGCAATTTCGTTTTCCAATATCTGTTTTATCTCGGCTTTATGTACCTGCAAGTCGTTTTTCTTGGTGCTGGCCAGCTTGTTTTTCAGGGCCTCCAGTTCAGGTTGCAGCTCGGGGTACTGCTTGTCTTTAGCGGCTTCGGTTCTAAGCGCTGTAAGTATTTTTTCGGATGCTGTACTGTACGAATAGTTTTTGCCTGCGAGGTATTTCACAAAATCGTCATACTCGGCATCGGTAAGGGTAAAGCCTTTGGCTGCCGCAATTTTAGGGTGCGTATTACGGTACTGGTTGGCATAATCAAACATCAGCAGTTTGCTAACCAGCGTTTGAGTAATGTCGGCAAAGCGCTCCTGCTTCACCATCAAGTCCGGGTAAACGCCGCTGCCATCGTAAACAGACCGGCCAGCCTTGGTTTTAAACTCGTGTAACGATGAGTCGGCCATTTTTACCACGCTGCCATCATCCTTGCGGTGGGCGTAATCAAGCGCCTGTACGCATCGGCCCGATGGTATAAAATATTTGGCAATGGTGATTTTAACCAAACTGTTATAAGGCAAGCTAAAAGTTTGCTGCACCAAGCCCTTGCCATAGCTACGCTGACCAATAATTACGGCCCTGTCCAGATCTTGCAAGGCTCCAGCTAAAATTTCGGAGGCAGATGCCGAGCGACCGTTAACTAATACTACTAAGGGCAGGTTTGGCTCAAGCGGCGTATTTACAGTGCGGTAAACGTAGTTTTTTTCCTTAATCTTGCCTTTTTGCGATACCACTTCCACATCCCGGGCTACAAACAGGTTCACTATCTTCACAGCTTCCTGCAAAATGCCGCCCCCGTTTGAGCGCAGGTCGAGTATCAGGCCGCTGGGGTTATTCTTTTTCAGGCTGGTTAAGGCAGTTGTTACTTCGTCAGCCGAGTTTTCCAGAAACTTATCAAGTTTAATGTACCCGAGGTTGCCCTCTACCATACCAAAGTAAGATACGTTGGGTTGTTTGATCTCGTCGCGCAACAGGCTTTTTTCTACAGCGGGGGCATCACCGCGTTTAACCAGTATTTTAATACCTGCGCCTTTGCTACCTTTCAGCAACTGGCTTACCTGGTCGCTGTTGCGGCTGGTAAGTTCAATATCATTGATTTTAAGGAGCTGGTCGCCGGGACGAATGTCTGCCTTTTGCGCCGGGAACCCTTCAAATACATCGGATACGAATACCTTGCCATCGCGCGAAAATATGCCGGCACCAATACCGCCATATTGGGTACTTACATAATGCAGCTTGTAATCCTCAATCTCCGATTCCGGAACAAATTCCGTATAGGGATCCAACCCATTCAGCATGGCATCAACACCTGTTTTAACCATTTTGGCCGAGTTGATATCATCCACATAATTCAGGTTCACTTCTTTATAAACGGATGCAAAAACATCCAGGTTCTTAGATATCTGGAATAGATCATCTTTGAAGCTCCAGATTGAAGTGGCCAGTAATAAGGCGCCCGCTGCCAGGCCTGCTTTACGGTAAAATGTGGGGAATGCCATAGCCGATGTAAGTATGTATATGCTGTAAATTAAAGGTACAAAAAGCTTTGCGCTTTGCTATGCTGTATACGTTTTTTTACAAGCGATTGTTATTTGCAGTGAAAGAGCCGGTTTTATTTTCAAATCAAGGGGGGCTCCGATATCTTTTATGAGCTATAGCTAATGATAAAAGTTTCATTTTTTCGTTATCATTCAGGCAACGGGAACAGCAGGCGAAAGATAAATATTGGCAATCATTAAACTTTTACCGATAATCGTTACTCCAAAATACATTTTACACACAAACTAAATCATATGAAAAAGCAATTATTAATCTTAGCCCTATTAATAACGGGTGTTGTAAGCGCCAGGGCGCAGGCTATGTTAGGCATTAAAGGCGGTGTCAATTTTTCGAAAATCAATACCGATAACCTGAAAGAATCGAACGTAACCGGCTATCAGGTTGGTTTGTACGGACGGATAGGTAACAGCTGGTACCTGCAACCTGAGTTGTACCTGGGTAGCCGCGGCGGTAAATTTGAAACCAGCAACAATACCACCGATGCTAAAGTAACCTTTACCACCTTAAATGTACCATTATTGGTGGGCCGTAAACTGGTAAGCATAGGCTCCTTTAACATACGTGCTATGGCCGGCCCTATTTACAGCTATAACCTGAGTAAGGATATCGACTTTAAGGGTGCCGTTCAGGATTTTGGGAGTTACAAAAACAGCACGCTGGGCTTCCAGGCAGGTGGTGGCATTGATATCGGTAACCTAACGGCCGATTTACGCTACGAGGGCGGCCTGACCAAAATTAACGAGCGTTACGGGCAGCGCGCCAACTTATGGGCATTAAGCGTTGGCTTTAAAATTTTGTAAGAACTTCATATCAGATCAACTAAAAAGGCCGGTACCTTGCAAGGTACCGGCCTTTTTAGTTATACCGTAGTTACTATTTGATTTGAATCAGGTAATCGGTCGTGAGCTTTTGCGGCCGAGTGTTCGGGTTCAAAAAATCTTTGGTTAACCGGGTAATGCCGTAATCGGTATGCTGATACACCGTGCCGAACTGAAATCCTGATTGGGCCAGGCTTTGTTTTGATTCGGTGGAGGCATAGATCCAAACAGGTTCGCCTTTGGCCCGGCGCGCCTTAATCTCTTCCACGCTGATATCCGGTGCCAGCCGTTGCGCATAAAAATCGAAACCCGAACTGTGATGTTGATATTTAAAAATGCTTTGCGCCGGGATGTGCTCTTGGTTCACCACCCGCGCTAAACCAATTCCTGCCTGGTATTTGTTGAGCAGTTGCTGATAAACGTTGCCATTAAGCAAAACGTTGGTTAATGCAGCCGTTAAGGCCGATGCCGCAACTAATTTGGTAAGCGTATTTTTCTCTGCAATTAACACATATGCCAGTGCGGCTGTCATCACTACAGCTACCGCTCCGGCCGCCCAGTATTCAACCGGGAAACACCAGAAATTAAGCAGAATCAGCAGAAACACAACAACGGCTATTACAAAATACTGCACCCATAGGTACTGGTTAAGCGTTTTCTGCCGGTTGGTTTCCACCTTCAGCATTACCTGCCCGGCTGTAATAATAGCAAAGAACGGAAACAGGATATTAAGGTAATGCGGTAACTGGTAGCCCGATGATGAAATGATGGCAAATATGATAATGATGGTACCGGTGGTTAAAAACTCTGCTTTTTTAAAATACTGAAAACGGTTCTTGATAAAAAACGTCATGCGGTCAAAAAAAGCAATGTAGGTAAGCAGGCAGAAGGGTAAAAACGCCCACAGCAGGGTATGAAAAAAGAAGAAAATATCTTTATGCCCTTTGCCCCACTTGGAGCCATCCAACCGCTCAAAGTTTTGCGACCATAAAATGAATTTTACGCCTGATATATTGCGCATACCCCGCACTTCAATTTCGGGGTGCAGGTCATATTGCAGGTAATAAGCGTATACGCAGGGGCTAATAAATACAGCCCACATCAACACCACCAGTATCCAGCGCCAATTGAACATGGTTTTCCAGTTGCGCTGGTACAGCAGCAAAAAGAACAGGGCCACACAAGGCATTACAAAGCCAATCATGCCCTTGGTGGTAAAAGCCATAGCCAAACCCAATGCTGCCAGTACATAATTATACCAGCGCGAACAAGTAGCAGCCTCTACCAGTTGCCAGGTGGCAAAAACGATGCTGGCTGTTAAGATGGCATCCATACGTACATCATTGTTGGCCAGAAACTGAGCCTGTGCACAAGCATACATTAACGCTGCCAGCAAACCGGCGTTGTGGTTGTACAGCAGTTTGGCTAAACGGTAAGTGGAAAATAGACCCAGTATGGTTAGCAAAAACGAAGGGATTTTATAAGCGATGGTATTGATACCAAAAATATTGAATGATAGCGCCGAAAGCCAGAAATGCAAATGCGGTTTATCCAGGTAGTTCTTGCCGCGATCATCAACCAGGCTCACATAATCGTGGTTTTGTACCATGTGCAGGGCCAGGTTGGCATGGTGCGAAGCATCCTCGTTCATGAGCGGTACGAAGAGGCCAAATACGTAAGCCACCAGTAACGAAAAAAACAGCCAGAACCAGGTTTGGGTATTGATAGGATTTTGCGTCATGAAAATACTTTTACAGTTCGGGATAAAGGCGTAAACCGCTCATCCTTAATTGGGCAAAAATACTCATTTTCAAATAAGGCTTAACGGCTTAATCATAAATCGGCAAAACATTCGGTTTGTGTAAGGTGTTGAAATAAATGTAACCAAAAATTAAAACCCATGAAAAGCATTAAATATATAGCAGCCATCGCATTATTAAGCGCATCATTAACTGCCTGTACCAACAACAGCCGTGATTCGGCCACACTGGGCGGCACTTCCGATACCAGTAATGTACAGGATGGAACTAACGCAGCCGGTTCATCATCCATGACGCCTGATACTGCGCAAAACGGCAGTCATATGCGGGGCGATAGCACAAGCGACAACGGCAATGTAGACCCATCCGGCCATGTAGGTAAGGATTCTATAAACAGCAACCGTAACAGCAGGGCATCGCATCAATAACCTGTTAAATCAAAAAAGCCATTACACTGAATGAGTGTAATGGCTTTTTTGATGCTTTGCCAAATTGCTTAATCTATCCACTCAAAGCGGGTGTAGGGCACCAGCACTTCGGGTATTTTGATACCGTTCTCTGTCTGGTTGTTTTCCAGCAAAGTAGCCACAATACGAGGCAGGGCCAGGGCACTACCGTTTAAGGTGTGGGCCAGCTGGGTTTTACCTTCGGCATTGCGGAAACGCAGTTTCAGGCGGTTGCTCTGAAAAGTTTCAAAGTTAGATACGGATGATACCTCCAGCCAGCGTTGTTGTGCCGCGCTCCAGGTTTCCATATCATAAGTTAAAGCAGCTGTAAAGCTCATATCGCCACCGCATAAACGCAGTACGCGGTAAGGCAAGCCTAATTTTTGCAGCAGGCCTTGTACATGGGCACTCATTTGCTCAATGGTTTCATAAGAATGATCGGGGTGTACAACCTGTACAATCTCTACCTTATCAAACTGGTGCAGGCGGTTTAGGCCACGCACGTGCGCGCCATAGGAACCGGCCTCGCGGCGGAAACATGGTGTATAGCCGCAGTTTTTAACCGGCAGCTCTTCGCCTTTCAAAATTACATCACGGTACAGGTTGGTAACAGGCACCTCGGCAGTAGGTATGAGGTAAAGGTTATCCTGACCTACAAAATACATCTGTCCTTCTTTATCAGGTAACTGACCGGTACCAAAGCCAGAGGCTTCGTTTACCAGCAGCGGCAGCATCACTTCGCTGTAGCCGGCTTTTTCGGCCTCATCTAAAAAGAAGCTGATCAGTGCACGCTGTAGCTTGGCCCCTTTGCCCTTATATACCGGGAAACCGGCTCCGGTAATTTTAACACCTAATTCAAAATCAATCAGATTATATTTAGCGGCCAGTTCCCAGTGTGGTAAAGCACCGGTAGGCAAGGTAGGCTTTTCGCCGTTTTCCAGTACTACTTCGTTTTCTTCGGGCGTTGAGCCTTTAGGTACGCTGCTGTGGGGCAGGTTGGGCAGCAATACAATCTTTTGCTGTAAATCCTGCTCAAAAGATGAAAGCTGCTCGCTGAGTTGTTTAATCTCTTCTTTCCAGGCGCCGGTTTGGGCTTTGATTTGCTCGGCTTCTTCTTTCTGGCCGGTACGCATCAGTTCGCCAATACGTTTGGCGGCTGCATTGGCCTCGGCCGATGTGCCATCCAGGCGGTTTTGTGTCTGGCGGCGTTGCTCATCCAGCTTTATGATTTCGTCAATCAATTCGGGCTGTTTAAAATTTTTTACAGCCAGCCTTTCTAAAACCTGTTCCCTGTTATCGCGGATATAACTAACTTGCAGCATTATTTTAAATTTTCGCAAAGATAGGATGAGTTGTCGGTTGTAGGTTGTGTGTTGTGAGAATTTTTATAGCCAGCTATTTTTCATCCCTCACAACCCCAAACACACAACCTATAACAGACAACCCACAACTCAAAAACACCATGACCGGTAAATTATACTTAGTACCCACGCCCATTGGCAACTTGGAGGACATGACCTACCGGGCCATCCGCGTGCTGAAAGAGGCCGACCTGATACTGGCCGAAGATACCCGCACTTCGGCGCCCATGCTCAAGCATTTCGGTATCGAAAAGCGGGTGTTTGCGCACCATCAGCACAATGAGCATCAGGCCAGTAATGAGATTATTCGCTTTTTGAAAGAGGGTAAGGTGATTGCCTTGATATCAGATGCCGGTACGCCGGCCATATCCGATCCGGGTTTTTACCTGGTGCGTGAGGCTTTAAAGCACGATTTGCCGATAGAGTGCCTGCCGGGTGCTACCGCCTTTGTGCCGGCGCTGGTTAACTCCGGTTTCCCAACCGACCGGTTTTGTTTTGAAGGGTTTTTGCCTCTCAAAAAAGGCCGCCAAACCCGCTACAAATTTTTAGCGGAAGAGGAGCGCACCATCATCCTATACGAATCACCACACCGGCTACTAAAAACGCTGGATGAGATGGCCACGTATTTTGGTGAAGAACGCCTGATATCCGTATCGCGCGAGCTGACCAAAATGTATGAGGAAACCGTGCGCGGTACCGTAGCCGAAGTGAAAACACATTTTGAAACGCACCCGGTAAAAGGCGAGTTTGTAATTTGCGTGGCAGGGAAGGGAACAGAAGCCAAGGCCAAGAACCAGGAACCAGGACTTTAATACAGAGTTCCTTTCATTGCGAGCGATAGCGTGGCCATCTTATCGCTTGCGTAACCGGGAGGCCAGGATCGCTTCGTTGTTCCTCCTCGCAATAACAGGTCAGTTTATAATTTTATACACATTCCTCGTTTCTTTGTATCGCAATGAAAAAAAATTTACTACTTGCCATATTTTCGGGGCTGCTGCTTTGGATAGCCTGGCCGCCTACGCACTATACCACCTTTTTGTTGTTTGTAGGTTTGGTGCCTATGCTGATGGCTGTCGAAAATATTATCCAGCAATCAGCGGTACGCAAAAAAGGCAGGCTGGTTTTTGCTACCACCTTTATAGGCTTTTTTATCTGGAACAGCTTTTCTATTTACTGGGTATATAACTCGCTAAAAACTATTGGGCCGGTAATTGCCGTGACTATCACACTTATTCCATACTCGTTAGGGCCGTTGCTAATGGCCACGGCTTTTTGGCTGTATTACCGTATGCGGGTAAGTACCTCAAGGTGGTTAAGCCTTGCAGGGCTGGTTTGTTTTTGGATAGGGTACGAGTACCTGCACCAAACCTGGGATCTGAACTTTCCGTGGATGACGCTGGGTAACGGCTTTGCGGTGGCGCACCAGTGGGTGCAGTGGTACCAGTATACCGGCGTTTATGGTGGCACGTTGTGGATATGGCTGGTTAACATCCTGGTGTTTCTGATTTATGTAAGCTTGCGCGAGGCGCAAACCAAGGCCTATAAGCTAAAGCTCATTTCATCATCCGTAGCGGCCTTGCTGTTGCCATTGGTAATTTCACTTTATCAGTATCATACGTATGAGGAGCCCGAGAACCCCTCGAACGTAGTGGTGGTGCAGCCGAATGTTGACCCTTATACTAAATTTGACATCCCGGCACGATTGGAGATTGATACGCTTACGCACTTGTCCGACTCGCTGGCGCAGCCCAATACCGAATACTTTATCTGGCCGGAAACAGCCATTGCCGAGAATGTGAATGAAGATCATATCCGTTCCAATAATGATTACCAGCAGCTAAAGAAGTTTTTAGATAAGTACAAAAACGGTAACCTCATTACCGGGATGGCTACTTACAAATTATACGATAAACAACAAACGCCTACCGCAAGTCAGTCACCTGATGGCGGCCAGTTTTATGACAGCTTTAATACCGCGGTACAGATCGAAAATTCGGGCGAGGTACAGGTTTATCACAAATCCAAACTGGTACCGGGGGCCGAGATGATACCATTCAGCGGTTTATCATTTCTGAAACCGGCCTTTGAGCACTTAGGTGGTGCAGCGGGCAACTATGGCAAGCAGGATGAAGCCGGCGTGTTTTACTCCCAAAGCGGTATTGGTGCCGATCCGGTAATTTGCTATGAATCGATATGGGGCGAGTATGTGGCGCAATCGGTACGTAAGGGGGCACAGTTTATTGCCATTATTACCAACGATGGCTGGTGGGAAAATACCGCCGGTAAAGACCAACACCTGGACTACGCCAAGCTGCGCGCCATCGAAAACCGCCGCTGGGTATGCCGATCGGCCAATACCGGTATTTCGGCTTTCATCAACCAGCGCGGCGATGTGGTTAAACAAACCCCCTGGTGGGTTCGTACCGCTATCAAGCAAGACATCAACCTCAACTCCGACCTGACCTTCTATACCCGCCACGGCGATTATTTGCCTAAGCTAGGTAGCCTGCTGGCTGTGCTGGGTTTGTTGTGGGTGACGGTGAAGTTCTTTAAGCCTTAAAAGATGTATGGATAAAAGAAAAGCGCCTTGCTGGTTACAGCAAGGCGCTTTTCTTTTATTATTCAAAAATTTTGTCATTGCAAGTAGTGCTAACGACTTGGCAATCTTGTCGCCTGATTTATACTTGCGATGTGATGGCTACACTACCGCTGCCATCACAATTTAAATAGTTCATAAACCTACAGTTTCAACCATTTTTTGCGAACAGCTAATTGCTCTGCAGTAGGGTTGGGCAGACTTTCAATGTGGTACCTTACCTGGTTGTTTCTTTTTAAAGTAACCGGAATGGTCATCGGCAAACCATCGCGAATGATGCTCACATTGATTTTGTCGCCAACCTGTTTGCCGGCCAGTAAGCTTGCTGCATCGGTAATCTGGTTGCCATCAATAGCGGTGATTTCATCATAAACGTTAATGCCGTCAACCCATGCAGAGCCGTCGCGCAGTACGCTGGTAACCCTTATGCGGCCGCCTGCGTTTGAAAGGGCTACACCCAAGGTTGGCACATTGCTGTCGGCCAGTTCGTTTACAATCTGGTAACCGGCATAGCCTAAGTATTGGTTGTAATTAATCGGGTCAACACCGTTGATGTACTTTTTATAGAAATCGTCCAGGTTTTTACCGGCAAATTTCTCAAAAGCCTGTTTAAACTCGGCATCGGTATAGCCGCGGCCTTTGTTTTTGTAATACTCCTGGTACATGTAACGCATGGCATCGTCGAGCGAGCGGGCGCCTTTGCTGTCGTTGATAATCTCCAGGTCAAGCATGGCGCCAATGGCCGATCCTTTGGTATAATAAGAAATGCTGGTGTTGATGGAATTTTCGTCGGGGCGGTAGCCTTTAATCCAGGCATCAAAGCTGGATTGTGACAGCGGCTGGTATTTGGTACCCGGCGTATTATCAATCGTACTGAAATCGGCATTCAGCATTTTCAAATAATCATCAGCCGATACCAGTTGTGAGCGTCTAACAATCAGGTTATCATAGTAGGCAGTAAAGCCCTCGGCTATCCAAAGGTTGGTAGTGTAGTTTTCGTTATCATAATCAAACGGACCTAAGGCTACAGGGCGCAGGCGTTTAACATTCCACAGGTGAAAATGCTCATGCGCTACCAGGCTCAAAAAGCCGGTGTAGCCACTTTCGCTGGTGTACGCATCGCGCGATGCGCCTAATACGGTCGAGCTCAGGTGTTCTAAACCACCACCGCCGCGCAGGTAGTTGTGTACAATAAATACATAGCGTTTATTCGGGTTTTCACCAAAAATGGCAGCTTCTTCCTCAATAATTTTAGCCATGTCTTTTTTCAGGCGATCCTTGTCGTAATTGCCTTTGCCGTACATAGCTACCTCGTATTGGGTATTCCCAACCTTAAAGCCAAATATTTCCTGATTGCCCACTTCAATAGGCGAATCAAACAGGATGTCATAGTTAGGAGCCGTAACAGTAAACTCATCTTTACCTACAGGTGCCAAACTGGTCGATATTTTATCCCAGCCTTTGTAAGGCTTAATGTGAACGGTTGAAGGATTATTCAGCATACCATCAGGATAAATAAAAGTGCCTGCCGGCGATATAAAACCGTGCGATGCATCAATAAAGCTGGTACGTACCGAAATTTCATTAGCGTAAACCCGGTATCTTACTTTTACTGCCGATAAGCCCTGTGTGCTCAGTTGCCAGGTGTTTTTGCGTGTTTTCTGTACATTCACAGCCTTGCCGTTGCTTTCGGCCGTGAAAGATTCTACGTTTTTGGCAAATTCGCGCACCAGGTAGGATCCGGGGGTCCATACCGGCATTTTCAGGTCCAGTTTGTTTTGCGCCAGACCTTTGATATCCATTTCGATATCAGCATAATGCGCCTGCGCTTCAGGAAATGATACCGTATAAGAGATTTGCAATGGGCCGGCTGCCATGCTGGTATAACTCATAGTTATTAAATTAATAAGAATACAAAAAATTAAGTGCCGTTTTTTCATGCTGGCAAGATATAAAATTTTACCCCGATGGTTAAGCACAATTTTATCCTGCTTTGTTGTAAAATGGTTGATACATACAGTATTGATGCATACCCAGGCCGTAATTTTACCGTTCGTTTAAGCCGGAGCATCGTTATAAAACCTATGATTTGCAATATTATATTTACAGCTAATTATAAAACCAAATAATACGCTTTTGATTAATAACTGACAGGCACGGCGCAGGCTACGAATGGTCAATTAATAACATGAACATACAACAATATATAACACTTCAATTCAACACAATACGGGGTAAACAATAAGGCAATGAGAATACGATACATTATTTATATAGTTATAGCCTTGCTTATTGGTTACCTGGTATATCACAAATTAAGTGGCGGTAAAGGTAAGGAAGGGCAGGCACAAGGTGGCGGCGCTGCCGGAGGCGGCAAGGGCGGCCCCGGTGGGCGTAAAAATGGCCCGGTGCCCGTAAATATCCAGATTGTTAAAGATACTGTGGTGAATAACACCATCAACGTAACCGGTACTGTTGACCCTAACGAGCGTGTAAGCATTACCAGCCAAACTGCCGGTAACATTACCGGGATATTTTTTACCGAAGGCAGCTACGTGAAAAAAGGACAGGTGCTGGTAAAGGTATACGATCAGGATCTGGTTGCTTCGTTAAAGCAAAACCAGTTTCAGGTAGCGCTGGCTAAAGAGAACGAGTACCGTAACCGTATCCTGTTGCAAAAAGAGGCTGTAAGCCAGCAGGAGTATGATACTTCGCTGTCCTCACTCAATACTTCGCAGGCACAAAGCGAAGTAATTAAAGCGCAAATTGCACGTACCGTAGTCAGAGCGCCTTTCAGTGGCGTTATTGGTTTGCGTAATGTGAGCCCCGGTGGTTACTTATCGCCCACTACATCTATTGCTACATTGGTAAGTACCGACCCCATGAAGGTTACATTTTCGGTAGCGGAACGTTACCGGCCGCTTATCAAGCCCGGAACGAAGGTTACGTTCAACATCGCCAGTTCGCGTAAAAACTTTACCGCTACCGTGTACGCTATTGATCCGGCTATTGATGCTACTTCGCGTACCGTAACAGTACGTGCACGTGCAGCCAATGCAAATAATGAGATCAGTGCCGGTGGCTTTGCCAAAATCAACATCGTGCTGGAGCAGTCGCCACGAACCATTATGGTGCCTACTCAGGCCGTGGTGCCCGATTTGAAATCGAGTAAGGTGTTTATTGCGCGCAATGATACTGCCGTGGCTGTGCCAGTAAAAACCGATCTGCGTACCGAAACACAAATTGAAATTACAGAAGGCCTTAAGCCCGGTGATAGTGTAGTGGTATCGGGTATTATACAGATGCGCCCTAAAGTGCCTTTAAAAATTATCAAAGTATTACATTAATAAATACATGAGTTTATCCTCAGTCAGTATAAAGCGGCCGGTGCTGGCTACGGTAATGTCAGTCATTATTGTAGTTTTTGGTGTCATCGGCTATAACTTTTTGGGTGTACGCGATTTCCCTTCGGTCGATCCGCCCATCATCAGCGTTACCACCAGTTATTCGGGTGCCAACGCCGATGTAATCGAATCGCAGATAACAGAGCCGCTCGAAAAAGCGATTAACGGGGTGCAGGGCATCCGTAATATCTCGTCAACCAGTTCGGTTGGTTCCAGCAATATTACGGTAGAGTTTAACCTGGATGCCGATCTGGAAACCGCCGCTAACGACGTGCGCGACAAGGTATCGCAGGCGCAGCGCCAGTTGCCGCAGGATATCAATGCACCGCCGGTAGTAACCAAAGCGGATGCCAATGCGGATAACATCATCACCCTGACGGTAAGCAGTAACACCCGTAACATTACCCAAATCAATGATTACGCCGAAAACGTATTGCAGGAAGGTTTACAAACCATTCCCGGTGTAAGCGCTATCAACATACAGGGGCAGCGCCAGTACGCCATGCGTTTGTGGATTGATCCCAACAAGTTATCGGCCCTGAAACTTACCGCAACCGACATCAGCGCAGCCCTGGCACAAGAGAACGTGGAGCTGCCCGCCGGTAAAATAGCGGGTTTTAATACCGAGATGACTGTGCGTGCGTTGGGTAAGCTGGTAACCGAGCAGGATTTCAATAACCTGATTATCCGTTCGGACAGCAACCGGGTTATCCGCCTGAGTGATATAGGGTATGCCGTGCTGGGTTCGGCTAATGAAGAAACGGCCTTTAAAGAATCGGGTGTACCGCAGGTGGGTTTGGCTGTTGTGCCGCAACCTGGTGCCAACTACGTACAAATTGCCAAAGATTTTTACAAGCGGTTAGACCAGATCAAGAAAGATTTACCGCCCGATATTAAGCTGGAGGTGGCGCTGGATAATACCCGTTTCATTAACCAGTCTATTGAAGAGGTGGAAGAAACATTGATCGTTTCTTTTGTGCTGGTGGTGATTATCATTTACTTGTTTTTCCGCGACTGGCTCATTGCTTTCCGTCCGCTTATTGATATTCCGGTATCGCTTATCGGTGCTTTCTTTATCATGTATGTGTGCGATTTCTCTATCAACATCCTTACCTTGTTGGGTATTGTACTGGCAACAGGTTTGGTGGTGGATGATGGCATTGTGGTAACCGAAAACATTTATAAAAAGATAGAAGACGGCATGCCCGTGCGAAAAGCGGCGTTCGAGGGGTCGGCCGAGATTTTCTTCGCTGTAATTTCTACCTCGGTAACATTGGCGGCGGTGTTTTTGCCTATTATGTTTTTACAGGGCTTTACCGGTCGTTTGTTCAGGGAGTTTGCGGTGGTGGTGGCCGGTTCGGTATTGATATCGGCATTTGTGTCCCTGTCTTTAACCCCCATGTTGAACGTAAAGCTGGTTCGTAAAAATCACCGGAAATCAAAGTTCTACGAAAAAACCGAACCGTTCTTTGAGCGCATGAACAACGCTTATACCGAAACGCTGCTTAACTTTATGAAAGCTAAATGGGTATCGGTGGTCATCCTGGTGGTATCGGTTGTATTGATTGGTGTTTTAGCTAAAGCTATTCCATCTGAGCTTGCCCCGCTTGACGACCGCAGCCAATTGCGTTATTCTGTTACCGGATCGGAAGGTGCTACCTACGAGTTTATGACCAAGTATATGGACAGGGTAGCCCAGCTCATTGCCGATTCGGTTCCGGAAGCTAAAGTAAACATCGAGATCGTATCGCCGGGTGGTGGTGGCGGTGGCGGTGCAGCCAACTCGGGCTTTGGCCGTATTGGTTTGGTACCGCCTGATGAGCGGCACCGTACCCAGCAGGAAATTGCCGACTGGATGAACGGTAAGCTGAAGCGTTTCCCCGATGCCCGTGCACTGGTTATCCAGGAGCAAACCATTTCGGGCGGTGGTAGCGGTGCGCGCACCTCGCTGCCGGTACAGTATGTAATCGAAAATCAGGATTTTGAAAAGATACGTAAAGTATTGCCCAACTTTTTTACCGAAGTAAGCAAAAGCCCGGTGTTTTCAACTTCCGACGTGAACCTGAAATTTACCAAGCCCGAACTGCGCGTTACGACCGACCGTGACCGCGCGCGCGATTTAGGCGTATCGGTTCAGGATATTGCCCAAACGCTGCAGCTGTATTACAGTGCGGGCCGTTTAGATTATTTTTTGATGAGCGGCAAGCAGTACCAAGTAGTAGCCCAGGTTGATCGTTCCAACCGCGATGCGCCTATAGACCTGAAATCGGTTTACGTGCGTAGCAATAAAGGCACGCTGGTGCAACTGGATAACGTAGTGAAGGTAGAAGAAAGTGCTGCGCCGCCGGCTATTTATCACTTTAACCGTTATAAATCGGCTACCGTGCAAGCCGGTTTAGCACCGGGATATACGGTGGGCGATGGTATTAAAGAAATGCAGCGTATTGCCGATAGCATGCTCGATTCCTCGTTCAGTACCGCGCTTACAGGCCCCTCGCGCGATTATGCCGAAAGTTCATCCAATATTCTTTTTGCCTTCGGCTTTGCATTGTTACTCATTTACCTGGTGCTGGCAGCCCAGTTTGAAAGCTTTATGGATCCGGTAATTGTAATGCTTACCGTACCGCTGGCTATCGCCGGTGCGTTTATATCGTTATGGCTGTTCGATCAAACGCTGAATATCTTTAGTGAGATTGGTATGATTACACTGGTAGGTTTGGTAACCAAAAACGGTATTTTGATTGTGGAGTTTGCCAACCAGCGGATGGAGCACGGCATTCCCAAATACGAAGCCGTGGTGGAAGCCGCCGCCGCACGTTTGCGCCCTATTTTGATGACCAGTTTAGCCGTAGTGTTAGGCGCTGTGCCTATTGCGTTTGCTTTGGGTGCGGGTGCCAAAAGCCGCGTGTCGTTAGGTATTGTGATTATGGGCGGGCAAATGTTTGCGCTGGTGCTTACCCTGTATGTAATACCGGTTATGTACCTGCTGCTAGCATCAAGAGTGCGCCGCAACCCTGACGAGGAGCCGGTTGAAGAAGAGAAGAAACCCCTGTTGATTGAAAACCTGTAAAAGCAATATGAGCATCAAACATCTTATTTGTCTTATTTTTTGCTGCGTTGCTGTTACAGGCTATGTAAAAGCCCAAAACACGGCGCAGGCCGATACTGCAACGTTGCTGACCCTGAAAGATGCTATTGAGATAGCATTAAAGAATAACTATGATATTAAACTGTCCAGAAATACGGTAGCTATTGCCAATAACAACGTAACACCGGGCAACGCGCGTATGCTGCCTACCGTAACCGGCAACTACACGGTAAGCAACAGTATACAAAGCACTACCCAAACCCGGTCAGACAGTACCGTAAACCGTATTACCCGTGCCAACAATACCGGTAGTACTTATGGCGTAAGTTTAAATTGGACTGTTTTTGACGGCTTCAGCATGTTTGCCACCTATAGCACCCTAAAGCAACGACGTGAATTGAGCGAGGTGCAGCTGCGCGATACAGTACAACGTACCGTAGCGAATGTAATTAATGCTTATTATGACCTGGTAAATCAGAATAAGCAGATACAAGCGCTGCAAGGTGTGATTGCTATATCGCGTACGCAATTCCGTTATGCCAATGAGCGTTTTAAAGTGGGTCGTGTAGCCCGTTTGGATGTATACAATGCGCAGGTTGCTTTGAATACCGATACCGCAACCTTACTGAGCCAGCTGCAACAATACAAAACCAGTAAAATTGAGCTAAACCGCCTGATGGCCCGTAACCCCCAAACGGAGTTTGCTATAGCTGATACAATTGTAGTGGATGACAGGCTGGTATTAGCCAACATCATCAACCAGGCGCAAACGCAAAATCCGGCTATCCTGTCGGCGTCTATTAATCAGCGAATATCTGAATTGAACCTGAGGTCGATCAAGGCAACGCGTTATCCGCAGGTTTCGGTAAATACGGGTTATAACTTTAGCAACAGTACCAACCCTGCCGGGTTTGCCCGTGTGCAGCGATCGAACGGGCTGAACTACGGATTGGCAGCTACCATTAATATATTTGATGGTTTTAACCAGTGGCGGCGCGAGCGTAATGCAAAGCTGCAGATTGAGAACGCAGGCTTTAACCTGAGCCAGGTACGCTTGCAGATCGAGTCGCAGATTACCGATTTGTATAACAGCTATACCTCGGGCTTACAGCTGATCAAGCTGGGGCAGGCCAACGTTGATTTGGCAAGCCGTACGCTCAGTATCTCGCTCGAAAAATATCGCCTGGGTACCATCACTCCGCTTGAGATCAGGGAAGCGCAACGTAACTACCTGAATGCGCAATCAGTATTCTTTGCAGCACAATATCAATCAAAAGTAGCCGAAACTACGTTAAAACAAATTATTGGCAACATTAGCCTGCAATAAAAAATATTTTTGTAATATAGTGTCTTATTTTAAGGTAAAAGCCTAATTTTGAGTTTAATGTACATGGGCTATAAAGTTTGTTTGCTGATTGATGACAATTACATAGATAATTTTGTCACACGCCGCATATTGGAGGGAAGTAATTTTGCAGAGAAAGTGGTGGTGCAGCAATCGGCAACGGATGCTATACAGGCCATAAGAGAAGGGGAGTTGAAGCCCGATGTGATATTTCTGGATTTGAGAATGCCCCTGATGGATGGCTTCGAATTTTTACAGGAATACGATAAGTTAAAAACCGAACAAAAGAGCGCTGCCAAGATATTTATGCTCTCCTCATCGCTTGACCCCATCGATGTTAAAAGATCAAACCAAAACAAATACATTACGCAGTTTATTCATAAACCGCTAACCCAAAAAGTACTGGAAGACTTGAACGCATGATATTAGTTGCCGACAGCGGATCGTCAAAGACAGACTGGCTGCTGGCATTTCCGGGACAGCCGCACCTTAAATTAAGTACCAGCGGTCTGAATCCTTATTTTTTGAGTGAGAAGGAAATAGCCAGAGTAATACACGAACAGGCCCCCGAGCTAACCAGCCGGGCAGCCCAAATACAGGAAATTTATTTTTTCGGAGCAGGATGCTCTAGTCCTGACAGGCGCGAGATGGTATCTAATGCGCTGAGCCAGCTATTCCCTAAAGCTTTTATTAGCGTGGATAGCGATTTGTTAGGATCGGCTTATGCCACCTGCGGGCACAACAAAGGTTTGTGCTGCGTGTTGGGTACCGGCTCCAACATCTCGTTTTTTGATGGCGAAGATGTAATTGATGGTAAGCATGGCTTGGGCTATGTGCTGGGCGACGAAGGCTCGGGCACGTGGTTTGGCAAAGCCCTGATTGCTGATTACCTGTACGGTAACATGCCAGCCGATGTGCACGCCGCATTCCGCAAGGCGCACCCCCTGAGTAAGGAGCAGGTAATTCAAAGAGTATACATGAAAGCGGGCGCCAACTCTTACCTGGCCTCATTTGCTGAGTTTTTGAGTTCTATCAAAGATACTGCATACGGAAAGAACCTCATTGGTACCGGATTACTGGAATTTATTGAAACGGATATCAAATCATACCCGCAGTATCAGGACCATGTTTGCCATTTTGTAGGCTCCATTGCCTACTTCTTTAGCACAGAGTTGAAAGCGCTTTGCGCCGAGCATAATATAGCTGTTGGCAAAATTATCCGGCACCCTATCGAAGATTTAATGGAGTTTGTTCTGGAGCGCAACCACGTTGCTGAATCGTGAGCTTGATTTGAAAATATAACTTATTGCAACCATAGTGCGTAAACACGTAAAATTCTAAATAAGAAAGAAACGTGTGCTATGAGAAAGCTATTTTACGTACTTGCTGTTGTATGTTTGGTGGGATGGAGTGTGAGCGTATTTGTGTATGCTGCCACTGAACTGATCCACTCCCTGCTGGCCTTTGTGGTGATATTTTTTACCCTGGCCATAATGAAAGATGAAAAGGCCATTGCCTCGCCTGCCGAACAGGATTACATAATATAAAAAAAAGCCCGGCCTGTGTCCAGTGCCGGGCTTTTTTATGCCTCGTGCAAAGCTTAATTACTCTGCTACGATGAATGAGTTGCTGAATTTAGATCCATCCGGATAATAACCCTCAATGATCATCTGACCACGTTTCAGGTTAGTGATGGCTTTATCAATATCACCAACGCCGTTGATAGGCTGTTTGTTGATGCTGGTAATGATAGAACCTACCGGAATTTCATAGCTTTCAAAGAAACCACCGCCGCGAACCTGGGTTACCACTACGCCTGATGGGATGTGGAACTTGCTTTTTTGTGCAGGGCTCAATGGCTGGAAGCTTGCACCCAGTTTGTTGTACAGCTCTTCGGCCGATTTTGAAACTGCTGCTGTGCGGTTACTAGCCGGCACATCACCTTTCAGGGTTACGGTAAAGTTCTTTTCGCTACCGTTGCGTAACACAGTCAGGTTAATTTTATCGCCAGGGTGCAAACGGCCTACGCGCTCTTGCAGGTCTGATGATTCATAAACCGGGTTGCCTTCAACTTTGGTAATAATGTCGCCTTTTTGTAAGCCGGCTGCAGCAGCGCCGCCACCTTGTACCAGGTCGTTTACATATAAACCGGTGCTGCGGCTTGCTTTTAATTCGGTAGCGTTATCAGGGTTCAATTCTACAAAGTTTACACCGATGTAACCGCGTTTTACCGAACCGTATTTTTCCAAATCGTTCAATACTTTTTTAGCCAGGTTAACCGGTACAGCAAAGCCATAACCTTCGTATGAACCGGTGTGTGATGCAATAGCTGAGTTGATACCAATCAGCTCGCCTTTGGTGTTCACCAGCGCACCACCACTGTTACCAGGGTTAATAGCCGCATCAGTTTGAATGAACGACTCAATAGCCTTATTTAAACGTGGCTGTTGCTGCTGATAGCTGCTGCGACCAAATGGGTTGCTGTCCTCATCGTTATCTTCGCTGCCGATGATACCAATATTACGGCCTTTAGCGCTCACAATACCGGCTGTAACGGTTGAGTTCAGGTTAAAAGGGTTACCTACTGCCAGTACCCATTCGCCCACCCGTACATCGTCTGAGTTACCTAATTTTACAATAGGCAGGTTGGTGGCAGTTACTTTAATCAGCGCCAGGTCGGTGCTTGGGTCGGTACCAATTACTTTAGCCTGCAATACGCGGTGATCGTTTGTGGTAACTTCCACTTTGCTGGCATTGGCTACTACGTGGTTGTTGGTTACGATATAACCATCGGTTGAGATAATTACACCCGAACCTGATGCTCGTTGAGGTGTGCGTTGCTGCGGGCGCACACGCTGACCGAACATTTCACCGAACATGTCCTGAAACGGATCGCGGCTGCCGCCTTGGTTAGATGAGGCTGCATAAGTAGTACGTATATATACCACTGCCGGCGTTACTGCTGCTGCTGCCTGGGTAAAATCAACATCGCCTGCTGATGATACAATATTGCCTGTATTGCTGCGGTTGCTGGCAAAGTACACTTTCTGGCGGTCTTCGAAAGACAGGCCCTCAAGCGGGTCTTTTTCAAACACCTTGTAGGTGCCCAGTGCCATTGCGCCGCCCACAAAGGCTGTTAACAATGTTAAACCAACTTTCTTCATATGTTTATTTATCTTCTTTTTACTTGGTTACTTATTACTTTCAAATTTAATACCATATAGACTATATGAACAATAAGAAGTTATCAGCATTTTTGTTAAAAAATGTTAAAAGCCCGGTAACTGCTTAATTCCTATTGTTACGTAGTGTTGCGGTGCTGTAATGTAAACGACAAATGAAGCTCCAATTTTATAAATACCAGGGTGCCGGTAACGATTTTATTTTGTTAGACAATCGTACTGCTAATATAGACCACCATAACCCACAGTTAATCAGCAGATTGTGCGACAGGCGTTTTGGTATTGGCGGCGACGGGTTGATGCTGCTGCAAAACCGCGAGGGTTATGATTTTGAAATGGTGTATTATAACTCCGATGGTCAGCCCAGCAGCATGTGCGGTAATGGTGGCCGCTGCATTGTAGCCTTTGCAAAATTTTTAAATGTGATTGGCAGCGAAGCTAACTTTTTGGCAGTTGATGGTCCGCATTATGCCAAAATTTCTGACTCGGGCGATTGGGTAAGTCTGCAAATGATTGACGTTGATGCCGTTAGCCGCGATGAGGATGCTTATGTGTTAAATACTGGCTCGCCGCATTATGTACAGCTTACTACCGGTTTGGCTGATAAAGACGTATACACCGAAGGGCACAGCATCCGCAATAATACCACCTATGCTGCCCAGGGCATCAATGTAAACTTTGTAGAGCCTATGGACAAGGGCTATTTTGTGCGCACGTATGAGCGCGGCGTGGAGGATGAAACTTATGCCTGCGGCACCGGTGTTACTGCGGTGGCCCTGGCTATGGCGCAAGCCAACAATCAAACAGGTACGGTAAGCACCCCTATCAAAGTGTTAGGTGGTAACCTGAATATTCGCTTTGACTATGATGGCGCTCAGTTTACAAATATCTTTTTGGAAGGCCCGGCGGTGAGGGTCTTTAGTGGTGAGATTGAAGTTTAAATAAAATCTAATATACAGATGGCGGTCGTTTATATACTTTTTACCATATCTATCCTTTCAATGGCTTTATGTCTTTTTATAGTAAAAGTGCAAAAGAACGTTAAAAGGCAGCAAAAGATTCTCTTAGATAAGCTGACTACAGATGGGATAAGATTTGATTTGCTTATACAGGACAAGCTCAACCTCATGGGCATTGATGAGAAAAAGCAATTGTTAGTAATTGTTAAAACAGTGGCTAATTCACTCAATATTCTGGACACACAAACCAGTATTATCAGGTTGAAATTCTCAGATTTGCATGATGTTAAAATTCTTAGAGATGAAGAGCTATCTAGAGAAACGAAATTACAACGTGGATTGTTTAGAGTAGTAATAAAAGCTCAGAAAGTAAGGGATATAAATGCGGTGGCAATAAAAATTGTTACAGATGATGTTGCCAACCCTGAAATCTTGTATCAGTTCGATGCTATAAAGCCTGTTTCAAAGGCTCTTGAAGAAGCCAGCAAGTGGCATAGGGCAGTACAGATTGCGATTGAAAGGGGTGGAACGCATATGGCATCAAGTAATAAAAGTATTTTAACTTCAAGTATTCAGGGTAACTATAACCTGGCAATAGATGACCATGAAAGCACATATAACCATGTAAGGAGTGATAATACAATGGACAGGGCAGAGGAGTTGCTGAAATTGCATGAATTGAAAGAGAAGGGAATTCTTACAACAGACGAATTTGAAGATCAAAAAAAGAAAATTTTAAGTCGGGCGTATTAAGATACTATTTAAGTATTCTAATTTAAAGATATAGCTCAGATACAAAACGCCTTCAAAATCAGTTTTTGATGATGTTAGAAAAGATACACCCATAACAAGAAAAGCCCGCATTTAGCGGGCTTTTCTTGTTATGGGTTGCAATTACTTGGTTACGTACATTACTTCTTTCACTGCTTTAATCACTCTTTCAGGATTTGGCAGGTATTCAGCAATCAGGGTAGGTGCGTATGGCAGTGGCACGTCGCCACCTGTTACACGCAGTACCGGAGCGTCCAGGTAATCAAATGCATCTTTTTGTACTTTGAAAGCAACCTCGGTTGAGATAGAAGCCAACGGCCAGCTTTCTTCTACAAATACCATGCGGTTGGTTTTCTTAACCGATTCAATTACGGTAGCGTAATCAATAGGGCGTACGGTACGCAGGTCGATCACCTCGGCGTTGATACCTTCTTTTTCCAGTTCGGCTGCAGCAGCGTTAACCACTTTCATGATTTTACCAAAACCTACCAATGTAACATCGGTACCTTGTTTGGTTACGGCAGCTTTACCTAATTCAATATAGTATTCTTCTTCTGGTACTTCACCTTTATCACCATACATCAACTCCGATTCCATAAAGATAACCGGATCCGGATCCAAAATAGAAGATTTTAATAAACCTTTAGCATCATAAGGATTTGACGGAACCACCACTTTTAAGCCCGGGCAGTTAGCATACCAGTTTTCAAAACACTGGCTGTGCTGCGAGCTTAGCATACCTGCGTTACCGGTTGGGCCACGGAATACGATTGGCACCGAGAACTGGCCACCGCTCATGCTCATCATTTTGGCAGCTGCGTTGATCACCTGATCGATAGCTACTAATGAGAAGTTGAAGGTCATGAACTCGATGATAGGGCGCAGGCCGTTCATTGCCGAGCCAATACCAATGCCGGCAAAGCCCAGCTCAGAGATAGGGGTGTCAATTATACGTTTGGCACCAAACTCATCCAGCATGCCCTGACTTACTTTGTAAGCGCCGTTATACTCGGCTACTTCTTCACCCATCAGGTATATATTTCCATCCTTGCGCATCTCCTCGTTCATTGCTTCACGAAGCGCTTCTCTGAACTGTATTTCTCTCATTATGTATAATGTAAATGAAAATTTTTCGAGGCAAATATAGTTAATGCATCATTAAAAACAACCAGCCGCAGGGTATATAAATATTGTTACTTAAAATTTATGTTTTGAAAACGGACCACTGCTGCAATAAGCTGCAAAACTTGCTTAATTTGGCGCCGATCAATTAGCCTTATCTATGAAACTCATCTCTATCAAAACGCTTACCGTTGGAACCCGCGATGTGCTCAGGCGTTTTCCGTTCGAAGTTTTGTTTGCCCTGATTGGCTGCATAGCGGCTACCAGTAAGGTAGAGCTCAATAACCTGAGCCTGCATACCGAAAGCTGGTGCTGGCGTATGATAATGACCGCCAACCTGGGCTTTCTGCTCAGCCTGTCGGCCACGCTGTTTAGCGAAAGTAAAAGGCTTGCTAAAGGGCAGAAGTTAGGTTTGCGTTTGGCCGCGGCAGCGCTGGCCGTTGTGCTTATGTATGCCGTTAACCCCTATGAGCGGAGTGCCGATGTGATCCGTTTTTTCCTTATCAGTCTGGCTTTTCACCTGCTTGTTTCTTTTGCGGCTTTTACCGGCAGGGGGGCAGTGCAAGGCTTTTGGCAGTTTAATAAAAACCTGTTTCTGCGTTTCCTCACCAGCGTTTTGTATAGTGTGGTGCTTTACGCCGGTTTGTCGGCGGCTATAGCGGCCCTGAACTTTCTGTTCGGGTTTAAATTTGAGTGGGATACGTTCAGCGTGCTGTGGATATGGATAGCCGGCCTGTTCAATACGCTGTTTTTCCTAGCCGGTGTACCGGCCAGCTACGGCGAACCGGATGCCGATGAGGCCTACCCTAAAGGATTAAAAATATTTACCCAGTTTGTGCTTATTCCGCTGGCCACAGTTTATGTGCTCATTTTGCTGGCTTATGAGGTAAAGATATTGTTGCAATGGAGCCTGCCCAAGGGTTTAGTATCCAGTTTGATTTTGGGTTATGCTGTTTTTGGTATACTGGCCCTGTTGCTGGTTTACCCGATACGTGAGCAGCAGGATAATAAATGGATTAAAACGTATGCCCGCAGTTTTTACTTTTTGCTGCTGCCTTTGCTGGTACTGTTGTTTTTGGCTGTAGGTGCACGTGTGTTTAAATATGGCATTACCGAATACCGGTACTTTTTAATTGTGCTGGCCTTTTGGCTGTTGTTTATTAGTCTTTATTTTTTGCTGTCGCAACGGCAAAACATCAAACTCATACCGGTTACCTTGTGTGTTTTAACACTGCTAACCATATATGGGCCACAGAGCGCTTTCTATACTGCTACCTTTTCACAGCGGCAAATTTTAGAAAAGATAATGATTAAAAATAGCGCCTACAGTAATGGTTTGCTGCTGCCGGTGGATAGCAATAAGATAAGTGATAAAGATGGCGAGAGAGCTGTAAGTACCCTTGCTTTTTTAATTAAACACGATGATTTAACCACATTGCAGCCTTACTTTAAACAGGATTTACAACAGGTAAGCGATTCATTAAGCAAGCTGAAGAGTAAATGGCGCGAAACAATGGATATGAGCCGCTACGAATTACTGGATGTAAAAATCAACTGGGCAAAACAGCAGCTGCATTTAAACAAGTTTTTAGGGCTTGAGTGGACTACCCCCTTGAGCGATACGACTGTGGCCATCGAAAGCAGCTGGAGTTTAAGAGTACAGAACAGCGAAGTAACCCAGGTAAGCGGATATGATTATGAGTTTGCGTTGAATTATAATACCATAAAACCCGACACCGTGCAGAACGATACGACGTTTTACACACTCCGGCAGGGCAACGTCAGTCAGATTTCAACGCCTGATAATGCGTGTATTATAACTATAGGAAAACAATACGCCACCTTTAAGCCCCAGCTTATTTTAGATAGCCTGATTAATCAGGATGAGGTACTTAAGAAGTATCCGCACGATAAAAAAAATGGTACGCCAAACGTATACGAAATACCTTCGGAGATGCTCACTAATGTACAAGCTGTTGGCAAACACAAGGTAGCGTTCCGGCTAACCAATATTAATTTTGAAAGAGATGAAAAGACACACCGCAACCGGATCAATTACCTGAATGGGATATTTTTGATTAAGTGGTAATGTTGTAAAATGATAAGCAAGTGATTACCCACTGTCAATACGCTGAGCTTAGCGTATGAAGCGATAAGACGACTCACTAAAACTAGTAACAAACAAAAGAAGCGGGCTTTAACCCGCTTCTTTTGTTTAATTTTTTCTTTCTCCTTTAATCTTCCCCGCTATCAGTACCGCATCATAGGCGTTTACAATGCCACCGGTTTTGCTTAAAGTGGTAAAATCAACCTTGTCGGTTTTGCTGCCGGGCTTGAGTACCATACGGCCTTTAAGCGGCCGGGCCGATTGCATAATAACCTGCTTTAACTGGCGGGCGCTCAAAGTTGGATAATATTCCAGCAGCAGGGCGGCAACGCCGGCCGTAATGGGCGATGCAAAGCTGGTGCCGTCGGCCGTGTTAAACTCGGCATCTTTATCAACCGAAGTTACTTTTACGCCCGGTGCAAATACATCCACATTACGCTGGCCGTAATTGCTGAACGAGCCAGCCAGGTTTTCGCCAAGGCGTGCACCCGAAGCCCCTACGCTAATCAGATTGTCGGCATCGGTAGCCGATCCATCTTCAAACTGATCGTTCGGGAATTGTGGTTTTACGTCCATATCCTGGTTGTCGTTACCGGCTGCCTGTACCAGCAATACATCATGCTGGGCTGCGTATTTAAAGGCATCATCTACCCACTTTTTATGTGGCGACAGCTTTTTACCAAAGCTCATGTTGATGATTTTGGCACCGTTATCCACGGCATAGCGAATAGCATTGGCTATATCCTTGTCGTATTCATCGCCATTGGGTACCGCTTTAATGGCCATAATGCGCACATTGTCGGCCACACCGTCAACCCCATACTTGTTGCTGCGAATGGCGCCAATCAAACCCGCTACCCCGGTACCGTGCGATGCATCCTCAAATTTAAGCAGATTGTTGCCATAAGGCTTGCCGTCCCAAACGTTCGGGTCGTCGCCCACAATGCGCTTGCGTGCTTCCAGATCCGGATTGATGTCGTTATTCAGTTTGGCCAGATACTCGCTCAATTCTTTAATAATCTGAGCGCTGGTAGCCGAGGGGCCTTCTTCCTGCATTACCATTTTCCACATATCGCGGCTTTGCGCTATGGTATCATTGGTGGTTTGCAGTTTACTGAGTGTTGGCAGTGTAAAGGTATCGTTTGCCTGCAGCTTCAACGCCCGTTTTACATAGCCGCTGGTTACAACCAGCACATTCATGAATTCCGAATATTGCTTAATTTCAGTAGCCGATTTGGCAATGGTTGAGTCGTAGGTCGTTTTTACAGTTTGCCAGTATGCAAATGCTTTCTTATCAGGAGCGGTAGCTTCAGTAAGCGGGGCGTATTCACTGCGCAGGCGGTTGTATTCGCGTACTTCTTCGGTAGTTTCCGTAAAATCGCATTTGCCGCCCGGCCCGCCTAAAAAGTCCCAGCCGTGTATGTCGTCAACATAGCCGTTGTTGTCGTCGTCCTTGCCATTGCCGGGAATTTCTTTGGGATTGGTCCATAAAACAGACCGAAGGTCTTTTTGCAACGTATCAATACCGCTATCAATAGTAGCAACCACAACGGTTTTGCTTTTTTTACCTTTTAGTGCCAGGTAAGCTTTATGCAGGCTGATGCCGTAATAGCCATCAGTTTTTAAATCAAGTGTATGCCAGTTTTTAGGCGCTTCGGGCTGTACAGTGGCTGGTGCTTGTGCAGCTGCGGTAAAACTATAAAATAATGCGCCGCACAGCATATAAGGTATAAGGCGGATGTTAAGGTGTTTCATCAAAATTTAATTTCGCTGGCAAGATAATTACAAAAGCAGTTTAATTGTTTCTGTAAACGCTTAAATGCTGTAATAATTGCCTGCAGGCGGGATTAAAGTGTCGTGAAAAAAAGGCAATAATAGGAGGTGCAATTGTAGCGTTTATAGGAAAAGAGAAGGGGCTGCAATAATGGCAGATGACTATCAGTAAACAAAACATCACACTGTAGTAAAAATAAGTTGTTACTACTTATCAACGCCCGTTTTGGGAGCCTATTCATTATCAATAAGTTGCTGAAAACTTATTAACACACCCTGTTTGTTGAAAACTTATTTACTCGCCGAAATCTTATTATTGTAACTTAAACACGGTTAGCGTTTTCATATTAGCGTACTTTTTGCTATATTGAAGTAGTAACTGTAAAAATGATTGAATGGAAGAAGAATTTGATTTTGGTTTTTCCGAAGATCCCAAGTTTTCGGTTGAACGGTACGAGGAGATGATCCGTAATCATGATCAGTACTTTTTTGATGCGCAGGCATTTGAAAACATTATTGATTATTACATAGAAAAAAACGATCCGGTGAAAGCCCTGCAGGTGGTGGAATATGCCCGCAACCAGCACCCTTTTGCCGCTGTATTCTTAATAAAACAGGCACAGCTGCTGGTGGTAACCAACCGGGTTTCAGAAGCTTTTGCCGCTCTGGATAAGGCCGCATTACTGGAAGCTTCGGACGCTGATATCTACATTATTCGCGGTAACCTGTATGAAAGTATGGACCGCTATAACGAGGCACTCGAAAACTACGAGAAAGCTTTGGGTATGGCCGAAGAGACCGACGATATTTTGCTGCACATGGCTTACGTTTACCAGAACATGGGCGACTATGAAATGGCCATCCATTACCTAAAACAGTGCCTGAAGCAGAATATGGAAAACCAGGATGCCCTTTATGAGCTGGCGTTTTGTTATGATGTGATCGATAATCAGCAGGAAAGCATCCAGTTTTATCAGCAATACATCGATAACGAGCCTTACAGCTACGCGGCCTGGTATAATCTGGGTAACGCTTACACCAAATTAAGCCTGTTTGAAAAAGCGATAGATGCGTATGATTATGCCATACTCATTAAAGACAGCTTTGCGTCAGCTTACTTTAACAAAGGTAATGCGTTGGTGAACCTGGAAAAGTATGCTGAAGCGATTGAAGTGTACCGCCAAACTTTTGAGTATGAGCAGCCCAATGCCGATACTTACTGTGCTATAGGCGAGTGTTATGAAAAGCTGGAGCAGATGGACGAGGCGCGCTCTTTTTACAAAAAGGCGGTGCGTATGGATAGCAAACTGGCTGATGCCTGGTTTGGTATTGGCGTAACGCTCGATTTTGAAGAGCGTTATTTTGAGGCCCTGCACTTTTATAAAAAAGCGCTTGATCTGGATATTGCCAATGCCGATTACTGGTTTGCCATTGCCGATGCCGAGTACAAGCTGGGCCACCTGAACGAAGCGGAAATTGCTTATGACAGGGTAGTGGAGCTTAACCCGCTCGACGTGGATGCCTGGCTGGACTACTCATCCATATTGTATGAGCAGGATCGTTTGGATGATGCCATTGAGGTAATAGCCGATGCTATTAAAAATAACCCCGAGGCGGCCGAACTGTATTACCGTATGGTAGCTTACCTGTTTGCCAAAGGCGATTATAACGAGGCCTTGTCAAACCTCGAAATGGCGCTGGCAGCCGATCCGGAGAAGCACTATATTTTGTTTGATTACCTGCCGCAGCTGCAAAAAAATAAGATCATACTGGATATTATTAACCGGTACACCAATAACTAACTAAAATTAAAAAGCCGGCGTTCTTGAAACAGAACGCCGGCTTTTTTTTATGCGTTTTGTTGCGGTGGTGCCGGCGTTTGCGGCGCCTCTTCCGTACTGTTATTTTTTACATACAATTCATCAACCAGTACCATTGTGATAGCCAGCATCGGCGTAGCCAGAATAATGCCCAGCGCGCCGGATAATGTTCCCATCATTACCTGGCCAATAATAAGCAGGGCAGGCGGCAGGTTAATCATGCGGCGCTGAATGGTAGGGGTAATTATATTACTTTCAAGCGTTTGTATCAGGATGTAAAGGGCGGCTACAATGATGGCAGTTTGTGTGCTATCAACCAGGCCCAGCAATACGGCTGGCACCATAGCCATGAGCGGGCCAAAGTTGGGTATAAAGTTTAAAATACCTGCAATAACAGCCAACGCCAGTGCCATAGGTATGCCAATAATGCTTAGGCCGATAAACGTAAGCACAGCAATCAGTACCATAGCGATCATCATGCCTTTGAGCCAGCCTTTCAGTACCAGGCTCAGACGGTCAATCACCTGCCGGGCTTTAGGCTGCCCGCTTTTAGGAATCAGTTTAATGATGCCGTTTTTATACAACGAGGGTTGTATGGTGAAAAATATTCCTAGAAACAGGATGATGTACATATCACCCAAAACACCAAAACTGGTACGGAAAAAGCTTTGGGCAGTATTGGTTATTTTTTGCGAGTCGGTGCCCGATATATTGTCCAGCATTTTTTTACCTAAAGGGTATTCGCTGATTTGTGCCTGCAGCCGGCTTACCAGTGCCGGAAAATCCTGACTTAAGGCACTTACCTGTTGTTGTATTTTGGTACCCATAAACCAAAATAGTGCCCCGGCAATAGCAAACGTACCCAGTACCGATATAAGCATACATACCCGCCTGTTCATGGGCGTGCGGCGTTCAATAGCATCGGCCAGGCCATTGAAATAGGTGGCAATCAGGCAACCGGCTACCACCATCAGCAATACGTTAAAAGCTACTTTAATTATAAGAATAAGAATGGTAAGCAAGGCTACGCTGCCGGCAGCTATCCATACTTTTTGCAGATAGGTATAGTGCTTTTCGGTAGATGCTGTATGCGGGTCGTTGTCAAATATTGCCATAAGCGGGTATGTTAAGTATATTACTTTAATAGCACACAGATAGCTTTATTGTTTGTATTTTAATAGCGCGAAGTTTTAATACAGATACATCTGAAAGCAGCATTTCAATGAAAAATCAATATTTTAATGACCATCTGCTTTAAATTTTTTATCATCTTTGCAGCATTAAAACTTTTAGTTATAGTCTATAACTTAGATAGAGTATGATCAATTACGCTTTGAATAATGTGCCCGAACGTACCGTTAAACCCCGTACCAATGGCATGACTATGGTAATGGATAAGGGTTTGAGCCTGCGCCAAGTGGAAGACTTTTTGGAAGTAGCCGGTATATATACGGATATTGTGAAGCTGGGCTGGGCAACATCCTTTGTTACCCCGAACCTTACTGAGAAGCTCAACCTGTATAAACAAGCCGGTATCCCGGTGTATTTTGGTGGTACCCTGTTCGAAGCGTTCATCATCCGTAACCAGTTTGACGATTATCGCCGGGTTTTAGATAAATACCAGCTGCAACATGCCGAAGTGTCCGACGGCTCCATAACCATTGAGCACGACATAAAGTGCGAGTACATCCGTAAGCTGAGCGAGCAGGTAACGGTTATTTCTGAAGTGGGCTCAAAAGATGTGCAAAAGATATTTGCCCCTTACAAGTGGATTCAATTAATGAAGGCCGAACTGGAAGCCGGTTCATGGAAGGTAATTGCCGAAGCCCGCGAAAGTGGCAACGTAGGCATCTACCGCGACTCGGGCGAGGTGCGCCAGGGATTGGTGGATGAAATTCTGACCCAGATTAAGGATGAAAACATTATTTGGGAAGCGCCGCAAAAAGCGCAGCAGGTTTGGTTCATTAAATTGCTGGGCTCTAACGTAAACATGGGTAATATTGCGCCTGCCGACATCATCCCGCTCGAAACCTTGCGTTTGGGCTTACGCAGCGATACTTTCGATCATTTCTTAAATCAATAATTGCCCTTGCCTGTTACAAAGTAAAACAGCACCTTCGGGAGTTAATTATTGATTGTACACAGCTATGAAACAATACGGACTGATCGGTTATCCGCTTTCACATTCTTTTTCAAAGAAGTTTTTCACCGAAAAATTTGAGCGTGAGGGTATAGCCGATCATGTTTATGATTTATACGAAATCAAAAATCTGAGCGATTTCCCGGAACTGCTGAGAGCCAACCCTAATTTAAGCGGTTTAAATGTAACCGTACCACACAAAATCGGCATTATGTTTTACCTGGATTGGGTACACCCCGATGCTAAAGAGGTAGATGCCGTAAACTGTATCCGCATTACGTCCGAAAGTCCGGTGGCCTCGGTTTTTAACGGTGAGGTAGGCATCAAAGACCATGAATTCAGGCTGGAAGGGTTTAATACCGATGTGTACGGTTTTGAGATGTCGTTAAGACCTTTGCTTAATAAAGCGGCACATAAAAAAGCATTGATATTAGGTACGGGTGGAGCAGGCAGGGCGGTTAAATACGTGCTGCGCAAGTTAGGTATCGATTTTACCTACGTATCGCGCGAACCGGATGCTCATCAGTACCAATATAAGGATCTGACACCTGAGATAATGGATGAGCATAAACTCATCATCAATACCACGCCGCTGGGTATGGCTCCCGACTTGGATAAATGCCCGGATATACCTTATGAGCACATTACCTCAGAACATTTGCTGTACGATTTGATTTATAACCCTGAGGAAACATTGTTTTTACAAAAAGGCCGGGAGCGGGGAGCAGTAACCAAAAACGGGCACGAAATGCTGATATTACAGGCAGAAAAATCATGGGAAATATGGAGTTCACCAGAAATAGCGCCAAAAGTATAGCTACAGGCATTTTGTCGATTGTAATGCTGTTGCTGGCTGCCTGCAACAGCCAGCCCGACTATGCCCCTAAACCAAGAGGCTATGCACGTCTTTATTTCCCTAAACGTGCCTACCAGCAGTACAATACCGATTGCCCTTACACCTTTACCTATCCTACCTATGCGGTAGTAGAGGCCGATAAAACAGCAGGCGCCAAACCTTGTTGGATAAACCTGCAATTGCCACAGTTTAAGGGTACCCTGCACCTCAGTTATCAGCCTGTTACTTCCAAAAAAATATTTAATGAGCTGATTGAAGATGCGCACACCTTTGCCTTTAAGCACACGGTAAAAGCTACCTCCATTGATGAGGGCATTATTCGCTACCCCGACCGTAAGGTGTATGGCATTTACTATACCATTGACGGCAATGCCGCCTCATCCGCACAATTTTTCCTGACGGATAGCACCCACCACTACCTGCGCGGCGCCCTCTACTTTAATACCGAACCCAAGCTGGACTCCATACAGCCCGTACTCGATTTTGTAAAGAAAGATATGGCGGTGATGATTAAGAGTTTCAGGTGGAAGTAGGGATTGGTTGATTATAAAAATTAATTCAACACTCTTTCTGCTGTCCGTAATTTCCAAACTACGGACCTTTATGCACGCAGAATTCAGTCTGCAGCACCACAATAACAACTAATTCTCCAAATCCAAAACCAAACGCCTACTTTTGGCTATGGCTAAAATCAAGGCATTTCCCAACAATCCTTACCAGGAAAACACGTACCTGCTGTATGACGACAGTGGCGAGTGTGCCATTATAGATCCCGGCATGTATACCGGCGCTGAGCAGGATGCTGTAGTTAACTTTATAAAAAGCAATGACCTGAAACCGGTATTACTACTCAATACCCATTGCCATATTGACCACGTGCTGGGCAACAAGTTCGTGTTTGATCAGTACGGTCTCAAACCGCAGTTTCATGAAGGCGAAATGGTAGTGCTGCAAGCTATGCCTGCATGGGCGCAGCAATCGGGCATCCGGTACGAGCTATCGCCACTGCCAGATACTTACCTGCCCGAAACAGGTACAGTAAGCTTTGGCAATACTACCTTGCAACTCATCTTTGCACCGGGCCATTCGCCGGCGCACCTTTGCTTTTATAGCGAGGCCGATCAACTGCTGGTAGGTGGTGATGTGCTTTTCCGAAACAGCATTGGTCGTACCGACCTGCCCGGCGGCAACCATACCCAACTGCTCAGCAATATCCGCGAAAAGCTTTTTACCCTGCCCGATGATGTGGTCGTATATCCCGGCCACGGTCCCGAAACCACAATAGGGTTCGAAAAAGCGACTAATCCGTTTTTTTAGAGAGGTGATATTGTAGGATGTAAGCCTTGCAAACTGTAAGCACAAATTAATGTTGTAATCAAGTCTATAATACTTTAGCAGAGTAAAAAGAGTTATTATTAGACTCTCGCTCCCTAACAATGAACACCTCCATTTACATAGCCAAACGTTACCTGTTCTCGCGCAAAAAAATGCATGCGATCAACATTATTTCGGGCATATCGATGCTGGGGGTGTTGGTGGGCAGTGCGGCGCTGGTTATTATCTTATCGGTGTTCAACGGGTTCGAAAAAGTGATTCTGTCGCTATACAATAATTTTACGCCCGAGCTAAAAATTGAACCGGTACAGGGCAAAACATTTAATCCGAATACGGCCTACTTTAACCAGCTACGGCATGATGACCGGGTTTTTTCGTTCACCGAAGTATTGCAGGAGAAAGCACTCATCAGGTACAATAACCGCCAGTTTATTGGCACGGTACATGGCGTTAGCGAGGCTTTTCTGAATAATAAGCAATTGGACAGCACCATCCAAACAGGCTCTTTTACGCTACAAGCCAACAATAAGCCCTACGCCGTAATTGGCGCTACGGTGCAAAACAGCCTGGCCGTAAATATCAACGATCCGTTGGCTACTTTGCAGGTATATTCGCCGCGGCGCAATGCGGGTACCAATTCCATTAACCCAGCCGATGAGTTTACAGTACAATACATCAGCCCATCAGGCATATTTGCCATACAGCAGGATTTTGACGACATGATGATTGTGCCCCTCAGCTTTACCCGCAATTTGCTGGATGAGCCGGTAAATGTATCCTCCATCGAACTGAACTTTAAAAAGCGCACCAACATTGATGCCGTTAAAGATGAGATAGAAGAGCACCTGGGCAAAGGCTTTAATGTGCGCAACCGCTACCAGCAAAATACGGAGTTGTATAAAACTTTAAACTATGAACGGTGGTTTACTTTTATGATACTAACCTTTGTGCTTGTTATTGCAATATTCAACATCATTGGTTCGTTAACCATGCTGGTGATTGATAAGCGTAAGGACATTGCCGTATTAACCAGTTTAGGCGCGGGTAAGCCGCTTATACAAGGCATCTTCTTTTTTGAGGGGATGATGATCTCAGCCGTAGGTTATGTGATTGGCAGTGTACTGGGGTTAGGTTTTTGCCTTTTGCAGTATAAATACGGGCTTATAAAAATGGGCGGGCAAATGATGGTGATTGATGCTTATCCCGTTCATATAAAAGCAACGGACTTTTTACTGGTTTTATTAACGGTAACTGTTATATCCGTTATAGCTTCGGGAATAAGTTCGCGCCTGAGTGTAAAAGGCTTGGACGATATTAAACAGGATTTATAAATTTGCACGATGCAGTTGAGGCGATACATATATATATTAGGCTTAGTGGTGCTTGCCAGCTGCTCATGTAACAGCAACTCCCAAAAAGACGGCGATGTACAGGTATATAAAGGGCTGTACAGTTTTGGCCCCGAAGTAAAATCATTCAAAAATTGCGATGATACGCATGAGTATTGGGTAACCGACAGCTCGGCGCAGCTGGAACTACAGTATTCGCAAATGAACTTCGAAAAGCCTTACGAGCCGGTATATATTGAGGTAGAAGGCAAAAAAGTACGCTCGGGCAGCGAGGGCATGGGCTCCGAGTATGACAGTACACTGGTGGTAAAAAAGGTGATCAAGATTACCCGCGAAATACCGCAGGACATGTGTAATTAAGATACCGGTATAAAGATCACGCCGCTATCCGTCAGCCGTCGTCCGAATATCATTTTTACTTCAATAGCCGCCTTAGCCTCAAAACAAATAACCTTTTACGTTTACCAACGTTACTAAATTATCATGGAATCAAAACGTCAACAAAAATTTGCCGGTGTTATACAACAAGACTTGGCAGCTATATTTCAGCGCGAAGGCATGAGCTATCTGCCCAATACGCTGGTAACTATCACCAAAGTACGCGTAACGCCCGATCTGGCTATTGCACGTGTGTTTTTAAGCTTTTTTAACAATGCCAATACACAGCAATCATTGCAGCTGGTAAAATCGCATGCCTCCGAAATCCGGTACAAACTGGGCGCCCGCATCAAAGATCAGGTTCGTGTAATACCACAACTCGAGTTTTTTGTGGATGATACCAATGAGTATGTAGAGCGCATGGATAAAATCTTTGATAAGATCAGTAAAGAAGATCGTCAGAAAGACGACGAATAGTATCCCAGCCGTACACGTATTCTGAATGGATAAGCATCAGCAACTGGCAGCATATTTAAATGAGCACCCCGAAGCCGTAGGCAAGGTGGTGGATTTTAATGCAGAGTTCGACTGTTTACTGCCTTTTGACTTTACAGCCGCCAATACGGAGCTTAGTGCCGATACTATTGCCGATACAGCCGCATTTAGCCTGTGGGTAGATGAACGGCTTAAGCAAAGCGATTGTCGCTACGGTATTGGCGGTTATATGGAACACCGTACATTGTACGCGCGCAGCGCCTTGTTTAATACTGCGGACCAGGAGCCTCGTCGGCTGCATTTGGGTGCAGATATATGGGGCCCTGCCGGCACGCCTGTGTATGCGCCGCTCAATGGGCGTGTACACAGCTTTCAAAATAATAACAACCATGGCGATTACGGGCCTACCATTATTTTAGAGCATACATTAAACGGCCTAACGCTGTACTCTTTGTACGGGCATTTAAATGCAGCCTGTTTGGAAAGCCTGCAGGTTGGTATGCTTGTGCAAAAAGATCAGCAGATTGCCGTATTGGGTACCGCTGCCGAGAATGGGAGTTGGCCGCCGCACCTGCACTTTCAACTGATGTTTGATATGGAAGGCAAGGCAGGAGACTATCCGGGCGTTGGTCAGTACTCGCTACAAGAGGCTTATCGCCAAAATATTCCCGATCCCGACCTGATTTTGCAATTCTCTAAAACACTATAATGTAAATTAACTGTTAGCGTTTTATATAGATGTTATATAAAATGTTAAAGTTCTTATTTACAGTAGCCTTTGTGGCTTTTACATATCTTATGCCGGCCCAGGCCCAGCCTGTTTTTAAAGGTGGGCCCGAGGCATTCAATATTTTTATTGCCAGCCATTTGATGTACCCCGAGTTTTCGCGGCAAAACTGCATAGCAGCAGTGATCCGGGTAAGCTTTCAGGTTGATCAGGGCGGACGCGTGTCGGCCGTTAGGGCGGAGCAGGGGCCGGGTATTGATTTGGATGAAGAGGCCGTGCGGGTAATTAAGCTTACATCAGGCAAGTGGGTTGTACCTGCCGGCACAGGTACAACTCGCATTATACTGCCGGTTCGTTTTACACCCGATTATACCCGTTGCAGCCGGCTAAATAACGGCAAGCCTGTTGATATGAATGCTGCCATATTAGCTTACCAAAACCGCCAGGAGCTGGAAAATGCAGTTACCAATTATTACAGCAACAAATACAAAGGCACTGCCGATCCGGCCAAAGAACAGGACATTATTGCGCTGAAAAAGCAATTGGGTATTGATGACGAATTCCTGAACGATGTGCTCGATCAGGCTAACCAAAAACTGAAGCAGGGCGACCAGGAGGGGGCGTGTAAAGACTGGAATTTTATCCGCAATACAGGAAGCACTTTAGCGGATACCTGTATCGCTAAATATTGCAAGTGATTCCCTATGAGATAGTCATTTTGCAAAATACTGTTAAGTGTAATGCTCCGGGATCGTATTGCCGAGTTTGGAAAGTAAACGTAGATTTCTTTTTACTACAAAGCAGCCCGCAAGTGGAAGAGCGAGAACGTTTTTCAGAAAGCATCATAGCTGCACAAATAGGCTAAAGCTTTAATAATTTCTATACACACCTTCCATGGGAGCTGTGATGGATATCGCCTTGTGCCCGTTTTACAAAGCCTCTAGTGACTCGGTGATACGCTCTCTGCCTACTCAGGCCAAACCAAATCAGGAATGTGCTGTTACCTTTCTATAAGATCACTATAAACATGAATAATTTTTTCAGAGCTTTAATTGCAGGTTATGGGGCCAAGAAACTTGGCGGAGGCTGCTTTTCAACCATCATTATATTTATCATTATTTACACTTTGTTGGGTAAATGCGGTAACGAGTCGCGCGGTCAATCAACTGGTGCAACACAAGTAAAACCAAAAACTGAGGTGATGTGCCAGTCGGCTCCTGTTACTCAAAAAGCTGTAGCTAAAAGTCAGGCGCTGAGGTAATAAGTATAATTAATAGTGCCTGCAACTAATTAAATTAGAAGTTGGTAACCTTGTTAAAAAATAAAAGCCGCTTTGTATTGACAAAGCGGCTTTTTTATACTTCAGATAGCTAATTACAGCTTACGTTTTACTTCTACGTTTTCGTATGCTTCTACAATGTCGCCTACTTCAATATTGTTGAAGTTTTGGATATTCAGACCACACTCGTAACCTGTATTTACTTCTTTTACGTCGTCTTTGTAACGTTTCAATGAAGCCAGTTCGCCGGTATAAATTACTACACCATCACGGATGATACGTATTTTGCTGTTACGGGTAATTTTACCATCCAGTACCATACATCCGGCAATTGTACCCACTTTGCTGATCTTGAAGGTTTCACGTATCTCAACGTTAGCTACAATTTTCTCTTCAAAAGTAGGTGCCAACATACCTTCCATCGCTGCCTTGATCTCGTTAATGGCATCATAGATGATAGAGTACAGGCGAATATCGATCTGTTCCTGCTCGGCCAGTTTACGGGCACTGCCTGAAGGGCGTACCTGGAAACCAATGATGATCGCATCAGAAGCCGAAGCCAGCAATACGTCTGATTCGGAAATCTGACCTACAGCTTTGGATATGATGTTTACCTGTATCTGGTCGGTTGATAGTTTCAACAACGAGTCGGATAACGCCTCGATTGAACCGTCTACGTCACCTTTAACAATGATGTTCAGCTCCTTGAAGTTACCGATAGCCAAACGACGACCGATCTCATCCAGGGTAATGTGTTTCTGGGTACGTAAACCTTGCTCGCGTTGTAATTGCAAACGTTTGTTGGCAATGTCACGGGCTTCAACTTCACTTTCCAGCGCGTTGAACTTATCGCCCGCGGTTGGTGCACCGTTCATACCCAGTACCTGTACCGGTGTTGATGGGCCTGCCTCGCTTACACGCATACCACGCTCGTTGGTTAAGGCTTTCACACGGCCGCTATAGCTACCGGCCAGTATGGCATCGCCTACACGCAGTGTACCAGCTTGTACAAGCACGGTGGTAACAATACCACGGCCTTTGTCTAATGCTGCTTCGATTACGGTACCAACGGCACGTTTTTTAGGATTGGCTTTCAACTCCAGTAATTCGGCTTCAAGCAATACTTTTTCTAACAGCAGGTTAACATTCAGGCCTGATTTAGCTGAGATTTCCTGAGACTGGTATTTACCGCCCCAATCCTCAACCAGGATATTCATGCCTGCCAGTTGCTCGCGTACCTTATCGGCGTTAGCGCCCGGCTTATCAATTTTATTGAAAGCAAAGATGATTGGTGCGCCTGCAGCCTGTGCGTGGTTAATAGCCTCGCGGGTTTGCGGCATCACGCTATCATCCGCCGCAATAACGATGATAACAATATCGGTTACCTGTGCACCACGGGCACGCATAGCGGTAAACGCTTCGTGACCTGGTGTATCCAGGAAAGTAATTTTACGTTTATCTTCCAGCGTTACCTCATAAGCGCCGATGTGCTGGGTGATACCACCTGCCTCACCGCCAATTACGTTGGTTTTGCGAATAAAGTCGAGCAAAGATGTTTTACCGTGGTCAACGTGACCCATAATGGTTACGATTGGCGCACGCGGTATCAGTTCTTCCGGTTTGTCCGGCTCTTCCAGGTTGGTTTCTTCCTCTTCAGGTTTTACGAAATCAATCTGGTAACCAAATTCGTCGGCTACGATGGTTAGGGTTTCTGCATCCAAACGTTGGTTAATGGATACGAACATACCTAAGCTCATACAGGTAGAGATGATCTGCGTAACAGGTACATCCATCAATGAGGCCAGCTCATTGGCAGTCACAAACTCGGTAACTTTTAGTACCCTTGATTGTGCTTCCTGCTCCAGTGCTGCTTCCTCGGCCGATGCGGCTACATCATCGCGTTTTTGACGACGGAACTTAGCCCGTTGTGCAAATTTGCCCGATTTACCGGCACCGCTTAAGCGGGCCAGAGTAGCTTTAATCTGGTCTTGTATTTCTTTTTCTGTTGGCTCTTCTTTAGGGGTGCTTGGCTGTTGTGCATTACGGTTGCCAAAACCGGGACGGTTGCCCTGGTAGTTGCCGCCGCCACCCGGACGGTTGCCATATCCCGGACGATTGCCCTGGTAGTTGCCACCACCCTGACGGTTGCCGCCATGGTGCTGACCCTGACCGCCGCCTTGTTGTCCGCCCTGGCGCTGGTCTCCGCCACCTTGCTGGCCTTGATTCTGTCCCTGACCTTGTTGCGGGCCATTGTTTTGGCCACCCGGCGTATCCTTACGTTTACGCTTGCGCTTATGGTCGGCTGAGTTAGGGTTTGAAGATGATGCAACCGGCTGGTTACGACGACCGTTATCAACCGGTAACTGGATTTTACCAATTACGTTTGGTCCGGTCAGGCGTTCTGCCTTGGCTCTGATCACATCGTCAGCAGGTGCCTGCCCTTCGGTGCTTGCTGCAGGTGCAGCCGGCGTATTTACTGGGGCCGGAGCCGGAGTTGGAGCTGGCGCAGGTGCCGCTGGCTTTTCAGCAACGGGTGCTGGTGCCGGCGTTTCCTTAACCGGTTCTGGCTTTGGTTCCGGTTTAGGCTCTGGGGCCGGAGCCGGAGTTGGAGCTGGCGCAGGTGCCGCTGGCTTTTCAGCAACGGGTGCTGGTGCCGGCGTTTCCTTAACCGGTTCTGGCTTTGGTTCCGGTTTAGGCTCTGGGGCTGGTGCCGGAGTTGGAGCTGGCGCAGGTGCTGCTGGCTTTTCAGCAACAGGTGCTGGTGCCGGCGTTTCCTTAACCGGTTCTGGCTTTGGCTCCTGACGTGCCGGACGGGCGTTCAGATTGTTCAGGTCAATTTTACCTACAACCTTTACGCCTGGCAGGCTGCCTTCAGGCTTTTCTGCCTGCTGGGGCTTCTCAGCCGCAGCAAAATTTCCTGCATTCTTAATCAGGATCTCATCGCGCTCAAAGTCCTTCGAGCGCTGATCGGTTGATTTTTCAGGAGTAGCAGGGCCTTCCTCACGGCGTATTTTGCCAATGTTGATTTGCTTTGCTTCTTCCTTAATGCTTTTATCAGCAGCAAACTGCTTGATCAGGGTACTGTACATATCACTGTCCAGTTTAGCGTTAGGTTGTCTTTCAACTTTAAAACCTTTAGACGCTAAATAGTCGACAATGGTACCGATACCAATGTTCAGCTCTTTTGCTGCTTTAATTAATTTTATGCTTTTGTCTTCTGACATTTAATAATGTTTTCTCTGCTTATTATATGCAAATTTACTACTTTTTATTGGCATATTCAGTTTATTCAAACTCCGCTTGCAGAATTGATACAACATCCTTAATGGTTTCTTCTTCCAAATCGGTACGTTTTACCAGTTCGCCCAGGTTTAATGCCAATATTGATTTCGCGGTATCTAAACCAACGCGTTTAAACTCATCAATAATCCAGCCATCTATTTCATCTGAGAATTCTTCCAGGTCCACATCTTCCTCATGCTCATCTGCTTCACGGTAAACATCAATCTCGTAACCGGTTAATTTACCGGCCAGTTTGATGTTATGACCGCCACGGCCGATAGCCAATGATACCTGATCGGGCTGTAAGTAAACAGCGGCGGTTTTTTTATCATCGTCCAGTTTAATAGAGGTGATCTTGGCCGGCGATAAAGCACGTTGAATGTATAGCTGAACGTTATTGGTGTAGTTGATAACGTCAATGTTTTCGTTTTTCAATTCACGTACAATACCATGAATACGTGAACCTTTCATACCCACACAGGCACCTACCGGATCTATACGGTCATCGTATGATTCAACGGCTACTTTAGCTCGCTCGCCCGGTTCGCGTACAATTTTCTTGATGGTGATGAGGCCGTCAAAAATTTCCGGTACTTCCTGCTCAAATAAACGTTGTAAAAACTCCGGTGCCGTACGCGAGATGATGATTTTAGGATTGGTGTTCATCATATCCACTTTGTGCACAACCGCTTTTACGCTGTCGCCTTTTTTGAAATAGTCGGCCGGTATCTGCTCGCTTTTTGGCAGCAGCAACTCGTTGCCTTCATCATCCAGTACCAAAGTTTCTTTTTTCCAAACCTGGTAAACCTCGCCGGTAATGATTTCGCCTACACGGTCTTTGTATTTTTTGAAGATCTCGTCTTTTTCGAGCTCTAAGATTTTAGATACCAGTGTTTGACGGGCAGCCAAAATAGCACGGCGGCCAAAGCTTTCTAAAGTGATCTGCTCTACAAACTCGTCGCCCACTTCCAGGTCCGGATCGTGTTTGTGTGCTTCGGCCAGTTCAATCTCCAGATCGTCATCTTCCGAAAAACCGTCTTCCATTACGGTACGGGTGCGCCAAATCTCCAAGTCACCATTATCGGTGTTTACAATTACGTCGCAATTCTCGTCAGTGCCATATTTTTTGCGAATCATGCTCCGGAAAACGTCTTCCAGAACACTCATCATAGTTGGGCGGTCAATGTTTTTAAAGTCTTTAAACTCCTGAAAAGACTCTATCAAATTAATGCTGCTCATTTTATTTAAATGATATTAAAACTTTTGTTTCTACAATATCTTCCGATGGGATATTGCTTTCAATCAATTCCGCTTTTTTACCCTTCGGTTTTATTTTTTCTTCAATTTGTACATGGTTGGCCGTTAGTGCCAGCAATTTGCCTTCGCGTTTGCTGCCATCGGTAAGCTTAATGCTTACCTGCCGGCCTATGTTCTTTAAAAACTGGCGGGGCAGTGTAAGCGGTGCATCTATACCCGGCGACGATACCTCCAGCGTATAAGCATCCGTCAGTACATTTTCCTCTTCCAGATAGTGGCCTACAAACCGGCTCACCTCGGCACAATCACCTACATCCAGGCCATTGTCGCCATCGATCAGGATAACTAAACGGCCCTGGCTGTGCATTTTTACGCTTACCAAAAAAACGTTTGGTTTTTCGGTAAGTTTTTGTTCAACCAGTTCTGTTACCCTTTTTTCTACGTTCGTCATGTGCAGATAATGGTTAGATAAATAAAAAGAGGGGACACAGGTCCCCTCTTTCGTTATTAATGCAAATATAATACGTTTAAACACAAGAAGCAAGAACCAATAGCCAAGAAATCAAATATTTATTAAAATAACCAGCCCAGCCTCTGTTCTTATCTCCCAGCTCTTAATACTTTTTGTATACATTATATAATACGTTCAAATCCAGTTGGCTTAGTTGCGGACTAACATCTGTTTGAATGAAGTGTAATTTAAACGCTTTGATTGCCGCGCTCAGGTTGTGGGTATCGTAGCCCATAAGCCGCAAAGCGGTGGCATAATCGAAATTTTCGGGTGCCAGTTCCAATATATCGTCGCTCCAGTAGCCAAAGCCACGGTCGGCCAGGGTTTTCCAGGGGAAGCGGGCGCTGGGGTCGGTTTTGCGGCCGGGAGCAATATCACTGTGGCCAATAAAGTTGGCTGCAGGTATGTTATAGGTATTTTTGAGATAGGATAACAGCGTCAATAAGCTTTTCATCTGTGCGTCACTAAACGGCTCAATGCCGTTATTATCAATCTCGATGCCTATGGAGCAGCTGTTCATGTCGGTAACGTTGCCCCACTTGCTAACACCGGCATGCCAGGAGCGCAGGTAATCGTTCAGCATATGCACCACCTTGCCATCGCGGCCTACCACGTAATGTGCACTTACCTGCGTGCGCACCAGCGAAAAGGTACGGATGGTTTGCGCCAATGAATCTTGCGCAGTATGGTGCAAAATTACATAATTGGGTTTACGCAGGTTAAAGTTAACCGTGCCTACAAAGTCAGACGGGATAGGAGCGCCCAGGCTATCGGCCAGTACAACCGGCTGCATTTGCTTGGCAATATCCAAAAAGCTGTCAATTTGTGATTTGTATACCTTTTTGTTATCAACTGCCGTAACTATTCCCGGTTTTTTGGCCTTGCATGATGCAAATAGAATAGTTAGCAGCAATAAGTAGAAAGATGGTCTCAATAGTTTCATAGTTCGGTTAGCGCAAAACAGCAAGTTTGTTGCAGTTGGCTAAATTAAGCAAAGTAATTAGCGATTGGATTTTGCTTGTTGATTTCTTCTGATTATAAACTTGAATCAGCAAACGTATTGCCCAGCTTAATATCCCCCGTTTCATACCCTTTTTTGAACCAGTACATACGCTGTTCGCTGGTGCCGTGGGTAAATGAGTCGGGCGATACGCGGCCCTGGGTCAGGCGGTCGTCGCCAACGGCGCTGGCAGCATTCAGTGCTTCTTCAATATCACCTGGATCAAGCAAGCCGCGTTGCTGAACGTAATGAGCCCAAACGCCGGCATAAAAATCGGCCTGGAGTTCCAGTTTTACGGATAGCTTGTTGTATTGCGTTTCGCTTAGCTGCCGGCGAGCCTGCTCCATTTTGGCCGAGGTTCCCAACAGGTTTTGCACATGGTGGCCTACTTCGTGAGCTATCACATAAGCCCGTGCAAAATCGCCAGAGGCGCCAAATTCATTTTGCAACTGGTCAAAAAAAGATAAATCTATATATACTTTGGAATCGCCGGGACAATAAAACGGACCGGTTGATGAGGCTGCAAAACCACAGCCATCGGTACCTACTTCGCCACTAAAAAAGTGTAGCACCGGTTCGTCATACTTTTGGCCCATATCCTGAAAAACCTTCCCCCATACATCTTCTGTATAACCAAATACCACGCTGGCAAATTTTTCCTGATCGGTTTTAGGGCGGGTAATTTTACGGTTCTGTTGCTCGGTTTGCGCATCGCCGCCGCCACCACCGCCTAAAATTTGCGAAGGATTTACGCCGGTAAACATATAAATGAGCAGGCCTATAATGCCTACTACACCGCCGCCCATAGCCATACGGCCACCGCCGCCGCCACTGCCTTCTTCAACGTTGTCGCTTTCGCGTCCGCCTATCCATTTCATAGTATCTGTACTGGTTTTTACCCATTAACAGGAAGGCGAGAGCGTTTGTTTGAGAATGAAAAATTTGTACGATTAATGTGGTTGATGATATAGGGTTAAAACATTGCTGCCAGCAGGTTGGGAGGGGGCATTATGCCGGTACCCCAATCCCAACTTCGCTTAAAATATCTACGGCTTCTTCAATACTCCGTACGCCTTCAATACTAATGCGCAGGCTGTTTTTTACCTCTTTCATATTTACGCGGCGCGGGTTGTTTTTTACAAAGTTGAGCACCTGCATAAACTCCTGCGATTCAAAATATTTAGATTGCTGGTTGGCCAGAAAATAACCCCGCAAAACGTTTTTCTTCAGCGATATTTTTTCAAAGCCAATAGCCTTACCCAGCCATTGCAGGCGAATGGTGTTCAGCAAATCGTGCACCTGCGGCGGTACCGGGCCAAAACGGTCGGTCAGTTGTTTTTCAAAAGCCACCAGCTGGGTTTCATTTTCCAGCCTGGATATTTCGGTGTAAAGGTTATACCGCTCCGTCAGGTTGGTTACGTACTCATCCGGGATGAGGATTTCCATATCGGTATCGATCTGCGTAAAGCTGATATACGGACGTGGTTTCTCATCCTGAAACACTTCTTTAAACTCCTCGTCTTTCAGTTCCTGAATGGCCTCGTCCAATATTTTGTGATACATTTCAAAACCAATCTCGGCAATAAAGCCGCTTTGTTCGGCCCCTAAAAGGTTACCGCTTCCGCGGATGTCCAAATCGCGCATGGCTACGTTAAAGCCGCTGCCCAGATCAGAGAACTCCTCAATAGCGCTCAAACGCTTACGGGCTTCGGAGGTAAGGGTGGATAATGGCGGGCTCAGCAAATAACAGAATGCCTTTTTGTTGCTGCGGCCCACCCGGCCACGCATCTGGTGCAAATCGCTCAGGCCAAACATGTGGGCATGGTTAATGATGATGGTATTGGCGTTCGGTATATCCAACCCGGCCTCGATGATGGTGGTGGCAATCAGTACATCATACTCATGGTTCACAAACTTGAGCATCACATCCTCCAGATCGTCGCCCTCCAGCTGGCCGTGGGCTATACCAATGCGGGCTTTGGGTACCAGTTTGCGAATCATACCGCCCAGTTGCATTAAATCGGCCACGCGGTTGTGGATAAAAAATACCTGCCCGCCGCGATCCAATTCGTACTCTACCGATTCTTTAATCAGCTTATCGTTAAATACATGCAGCTCGGTTACTACCGGCTGGCGGTTAGGTGGCGGGGTGGATATGATGGATAAATCGCGCGCGCCCATGAGCGAGAAGTGCAGCGTACGCGGTATAGGCGTAGCTGTAAGCGTCATGGTATCTACATTGGCACGCATGGCTTTCAGCTTCTCCTTAGTGGCTACGCCAAATTTCTGCTCTTCATCAATAATCATCAGGCCCAGATCTTTAAACTTCACGTCCTTGCTCACCAGGCGGTGGGTACCAATAATGATGTCCACTTTGCCCTCCTGTAGCTTGGTTAAGGTATCTTTGATCTGCTTGCTCGATTTAAAACGGTTAACGTAGTCGATATTGCAAGGAAAGCCTTTCAAACGGTCCGAAAAGGTTTTGAAGTGCTGGGCAGCCAAAATGGTAGTAGGCACCAGCACGGCTACCTGCTTGCTGTCGGCCACGGCTTTAAAGGCAGCACGGATCGCCACCTCGGTTTTGCCAAAGCCTACATCGCCGCAAATGAGGCGGTCCATAGGATGTGGCGATTCCATATCGCGTTTAAAGTCGTTGGTTGCTTTTTCCTGATCGGGCGTGTCCTCGTAAATAAAGGAAGCCTCCAGCTCGGTCTGCAAATAGCTATCGGGCGAAAAGGCATTACCGTGCTGGGCCTTACGCACGGCGTAAAGCTTAATCAGGTCACGGGCTATGTCTTTAACTTTTTTTTTTGTTGTTTTCTTGAGGCGCTCCCAAGTGTCGGTACCCAGCTTATTCATTCTGGGTACAGCGCCCTCTTTACCGCTGAATTTAGATATACGATTCAGTGAATTGATGTTTACGTACAGCAAATCGTTGTCTGCATAAATCAGGCGAATCATTTCCTGTATCTTGCCGTTCACCTCTACTTTTTCCAAGCCGGCGTATTTGCCAATACCGTGGTCAATATGGGTTACATAATCACCCGGCTTTAGCTCGCGCAGTTCTTTAAGGGTGATGGCCTGGGTGCGCTGGTAGCCTTTACGTAATTTATATTTATAATAACGGTCAAATATCTGGTGATCAGTATAACAGGCCAGGTGTTGCTCCCTGTCAATGAAACCTTCACGGATAGCTACGTTAACCGGTGTAAACTTGACGGTTTTATCCAGGTCATCAAAAATGGCATAAAGGCGTTCCACCTGCTTAGGCGAATCGGTAAAAATGAGGTTCTCAATCTTATCGGCCTCGTTGTTTTTGATGTTATGGATCAGTAGCTGAAAATCTTTGTTGAATGACGGCTGCGGGCGGATATCAAAGTTGAGTGAATGCTGCGCCTCATAAAAAAACTGTTTGCCAAACTCTACCACTGCAAAATCGTGCAGCTGGTCGGCAATCATTTTTTCGTCAGTAAAGGCATATTTCGGGTCAATCCAATCCGGGTTCTGGTTCTTTTCTTCGGCCGAAAGCGCTTTCCACAACTGGGTGGCTTTTTTATAGCCGTCCTTAACAATGTCCAACATAAATTGAACATCCTTGATCCATATCTGTGTATCGGCATCCACATACTCTAACAGCGAAATGTTATTTTCGGTGAGGAATTTGGATTGCACGTTAGGTACAATGGTTACGGTTTTTACCTGCTCTACAGAAAGCTGGCTCTCAATCTCGAATGTACGGATGGATTCAATAAAATCGCCGAAAAACTCCACCCGGTAGGGTAAGTCGTGCGAAAAAGAAAAAATATCGACGATGCCACCGCGAACAGAGAATTGCCCCGGCTCGTACACAAAATCAACCCGCTCAAAATCGTATTCAATCAAAAACTCGTTGATGAATTCAATGCTCAGGTTGCTGTTAACGCTGATATCCAGGGTGTTTTTTTCGAGCGAGTTCCGGTCTATCACCTTTTCGGCAATAGCTTCGGGATAGGTTACAATCAGGTGTCCGTATTCACTGGCGTGGTTCAGCTCATTGAGTACCTCGGCACGGGCCAGCACATTGCTGCTGTCGGGCTGGGTAAATTCAAAAGGCTTGCGATAGGAGGAAGGGAACAGCAAAATTTCCTTACCGGTCAGGTTTTCCAGATCGGCCTGAAAATAGGCGGCCTCTTCACGGTCGGGCAGGATGAATAACTGGTGCTTGTGCTGTAAAAAATACAAAGCTACCGCCATGGTGGCATCGCTCGATCCCACCAGCCCGCGTAGTTGTATCCGCGGGTTCTTAGAGCTGTTAAGGGCCTTGGCCAAAGCCATAACCCGCTCATCTGTTTTATATTTTTCTAAAATTTCTCGAATATTCAAAACATCCAAAGATAAGCAAAAAAGATGCCTTAATGCGGAAGGCTAACCAAGAAACGAGAGGCAAGAGCCAAGATGACAGCAACATGAGAGAAGAGCAGTGCGTAATGGAAGCAGGCGCATTCTGAAATCAGAGAGAATAACGCTTTCTATTCAGTAAATTCTGCTGAATATGTAAGCTCCTGTTGTGGCTTATTCAAAAAGGAACGCCTGCCGGCAAACAAACTACCGCTTCAAATCCTTTAGAAGGTATTAAGATACGAAATTATTTTAACTAACCGTTATTACCATGAAGAACGCAGTTGCATCTGGATTAATTATAGGAATTTTAAGCGGGCTCTGGCTTTTTATTATGCGCTGGGCTGGCTATACCATGTTTGGCGACCAGGTTTCACCTATTGAATACATCTCTATCCTGATCCCTATCATCGGGGTATACTTAGGTGTAAAAAGCTACCGCGACCATGATTTGGGCGGCAGTATGAGTTTTTTACAAGGTATTGTACAAAGCCTTAAAATTTTATTTATAGGTGGTGTAATTGCCGTATTTGCCGGTATTATTTATACCAATTATGTAGAAATGCAACATAACATCCGCGATTTTTCGGCCCGTTTATTTGGAGCATTGCTTATTGGTGTTATATCTTCACTGGCGGCAACCCTGTTGCTGATGACGAATACCAACAAAATTGATTAAAAGACTCTATAATCATTCTGAACTTTTATTTTGGGTAACGGCCCTGGTATTACTGGCCGTTACCCAACCCAATGGGCAGCCGCATTTTAGTCTGTGCCTTTTTAAGTTGGCCGGTTTTAGCTGGTGCCCCGGTTGCGGTATAGGCCATGCACTTTCATGCCTGCTGCATGGGCAAGTTGTGGCCTCCTGGCAGTATCATGGGCTGGGTATACCGGCGCTGCTGACTATTTTTTATCGCATCTATGGTTTAAGTTTTAAACAAATGTTTAATTTTAGAAAACTTAAACTTAACCGGCATGGATTTTAATTTCTACACCCTGTTTTCGGGTATAACAACCGAAGAGATGGCTTATTTACAGCAGGCTACCGCCGGGCTTTCCGAAAATCAGCAACGTCATTTTGTCAATATCTATGGCAGTAAGCGTAGAACCGCACAAGATTTGCTTCTTTTTACTTTATTAGGTTTTATTGGGATAGCCGGTGTTCACAGATTTTTGGTTGGCCAGATAGCAATGGGGATTATCTACTTTTTTACCGGAGGCTTTTGCGGCATTGGTACTATCGTTGATCTGATTAATCATAAAAGCCTGGCCAATAGCTATAACCGCGATATGGCTTATGAAAGTCTGCAAATTGTAAAGATGGGCGGTTACTAATAATAAATATGGGAAACGATACGGGTAAAGTGCTGATTGCCGTAGGTGGGGTTGTATTGCTTATTGGTGTGCTGATTTACTTTTTTGGTAACAAGCTGCACTGGATTGGCCATCTGCCCGGCGACATACGGGTAGAGCGCGAGAACTTTCGTTTCTATTTTCCGGTTACTACATTAATATTGCTGAATGTACTGATATTTATCATTATCAAAATTTGGCGATACCTGAACGGCTGATTAACTTGCCGCTGTTATGAAACTTGTAGAACTAACCGCTTATCTGGAAAGCATAGCCCCGCTAAGCTACCAGGAAGATTACGATAACTCGGGCCTTATTGTGGGCAACGGCAATCAGGAAATTACCCAAGGGCTTATCTCGCTTGATTGTACCGAGGCCGTGGTTGACGAAGCCATCCGTACCGGATGCGAGGTGATAATTTCGCATCACCCCATCGTTTTCAAAGGACTTAAAAAGTTTAATGGCAAAACGTATGTAGAGCGTGTGGTTGAAAAAGCTATACGACATAACATTGCGCTGTATGCTATTCATACCAATCTGGATAATGTAATGGATGGGGTAAATGCCCGCATCTGCCAAACCTTGGGATTAAAAAATACACGTATCCTTTCGGCCAAAGGCGGCATTCTGAAAAAGCTGGTGACCTATGTGCCTCAAAGCCATGCCGAGGCTGTGCGTAGTGCTTTGTTCAAAGCCGGCGCAGGAAACATTGGCAACTATAGCGATTGCAGCTTTAATGCCGATGGTACCGGTACCTTTAAAGGTGCAGCCAATACCAATCCGTACGTTGGTCAACCCGAACAGCTGCATTATGAAAGCGAAACCCGCATTGAAACCATTTACCCGGCACACCTGGAAAGTAAGTTGTTGATGGCGCTTTTTTTGGCTCATCCATATGAAGAAGTGGCTTATGATCTGTACACGCTTACCAACCAGCATCAGCAGGTAGGTTCGGGTGTGATTGGTGAACTGGATATGCCTTTTGACGAAAATGACTTTTTGCGCCACCTGAAAGATAAGATGCAGGCAGCTGTAGTGCGGCATACGGCTTCGACCGGCAAACCGGTTAAAAAGGTTGCTGTATGTGGCGGCTCGGGCGGCTTTTTACTGAAGCAGGCCATAGCGGCCGGAGCCGATGTTTTTGTAACTGCCGATTATAAATATCATGAGTTTTTTGATGCTGAAGGAAAAATAGTGATTGCCGACATCGGACATTTTGAAAGTGAGCAATTTACACAGCATTTATTGTATGAAATAATACGAAAAAAATTTAGTAACTTTGCGGTCCGTTTAACAGAAATTAATACAAACCCCATAAAATATTTTATTTGATGGAACAAACCGTAGAACAAAAGCTGAAAGCTTTATATGAGCTACAAAACATCCACACCAAAATTGACAGAATACGCCAGGTAAGAGGTGAACTGCCTATGGAAGTAGCCGACCTGGAGGATGATGTCGCTGGTCTGGAAACCCGCATTCAGAAAATCAAAAGTGAGCTGGATGATTTGGAGGACGATATTGTAACCCGTAAAAATCTGATCAAAGAAGCTCAGGCTAATATTAAAAAATACGAAGCACAACTTAACGAGGTTAAAAACAACCGTGAGTATGATGCTATCTCTAAAGAGATCGAGATTCAGGGCCTGGATATTCAGGTAAGTGAGAAGAAAATTCGCGAATACGGTTTTGAAATCACTTCTAAAACCCAGGTTTATGAAAAAGCTTTGGCTGATTTAGAAGGCCGCCAGAAAGATCTGGACGCTAAAAAAGCAGAGCTGGGCACTATCACTGCCGAAACTGAGAAAGAAGAAAACGAGCTGAATACACAAGCTGAATCAGCTAAAAAAAATATTGAAGAGCGTTTGCTGATTGCTTATAGCCGTTTACGCAACAACGCTAAAAACGGTTTGGCGGTAGTAACCATCCAGCGCGATTCATGCTCTGGTTGCTTTAACCACATCCCGCCTCAGCGTCAGGCTGATATCCGTCAGCGCAAAAAAGTCATTGTTTGCGAGCACTGCGGCCGTATCCTGGTTGATGAGCAAATGGCTCTGGAAGTTGAAGAGCAACACGCTTAATAAACTACTTTCATACATAAACAAAAAAAAGACGCTTATTTAAGCGTCTTTTTTTTGTTTATGGTTATACTTGCTTGTGTCCTAATATGAAGCTTATGTTGCTATTTGTTTAGGATAGCTCCTCGCACCCTGTTCCTCTCTGCACCCCACTACCTCGCTCTCCTAAAACAAGCTTGTTTGTTTTCCAGCCTTTGGCGTAAATAATGATAAATTATATTCGGGCATTACACGGTCAGCTAAAAATTTATTGCAAGCTACCCGGTACAGCTGCTGTATTGAATCAGCTACCTCGCCGTCGCCACTCATCCGGCGACCGTATTCGCTGTCGTTCAAATTGCCGCCGTGGCATTCGCGTATCAGGTTAAGCACCTTCTCGGCCCTGTCCGGAAAAGTTTTATGGATCCAGTCGGTAAACAGTTCTGCAATGCTGCCGTTCAGGCGCACAATGGTAAAGCCGGCATCAACCGCCCCGCGATTGGCCGCCGCCCGGATAATAGATGGCACCTCATTGCTGTTAAGGCCTGGTATAATAGGGGCTGTCATTACCCGTACCGGTATACCTTTGGCCGATAGCTTTTCAATCACATTTAAACGGCCAATAGAGGTTACTGTGCGTGGCTCCAGTTTTTGGCGCAACTGCTCATCCAGTGAGGTGATGGATATATTTACGTGCAGTAACTGCATTTGGGCCAGTTCTGTTAAAATATCCAGATCGCGCATAATAAGGTTGTTCTTGGTGATGATACTTACTGGGTGGCGGTATTGCAAAAATAGTTTCAGCATGCGGCGGGTTAGTTCCAGTTCGCGTTCAATAGGCTGATAGCAGTCGGTATTACCTGATAATACAATAGGCGTTGGCTTATATTTCCGTTTGTTGAAATACTCTTCAAGTAATTCGGGCGCATTGCGCTTAACAATTATCTTCCGCTCAAAATCAAGTCCGGCGCTAAAACCATAGTATTCATGACTGTTGCGGGCATAGCAGTAAATGCAACCATGTTCGCAGCCCTGATACGGATTTACTGAGTGCATATGACTCAGGTCTGGACTGTTCGATTTGCTGACGATCTGCTTTGGGGTCTCCTCAAATATCTGTGTTTTACTGTTTTGCAGCATCGGTTCGTCGAGCGCTTCAATGTGCTGCGCCACATATTTATTTTTCAGGTATTTGTTATGTGTATTTACCTGCGCCCCCCTGCCCGTGAAATAATCCTGATTCACCTCAAATGCCATACACAAAGCTGCTAAATAAATTAGCAATAAACAATTTAATGTTTATAAAAAGTATGTAATGTTAGCAAATGGAGAAAGGTAACTTACTAAATTAAATAGGTTGAATATGCTTAATAGTAAAAAGTGGCATAACTAATATGAAATACTAAGCCAAATAAGCTATAATCACAAAAATATTTGAGTTTGATGCGTCTTGTTGCTTAACTTAGTGCTGTCAAACCTTATTGCAACATGACTAAAATCTCTACAGTGCTTATTGCGCTGTGCACTGCATGCAGTGCTGCCTTTGCACAAACCCCTGCTGCGCCCGGCACACAATCCTACGGAAAGATAGATAAAGCAGACCTGGAACTTAAAGAATGTGCTTTTGAAAAAGATGCCAATGCAATGGTATTATTCCATAAAGGCGATGTGTATTTTGATAACGATTTCAACGTGGTGCTCGAAGCCCATAAGCGGATTAAAATATTTAAAGAAGCCGGTAAAAAGGAAGCCGATATACGTTTGGAGTTTTATGGCGGTAACCATTTCGAGTATTTAACCGGCCTGCAGGCAGAAGTTTTTAACCTGAATGACGGTAAGGTTGAAATAACTAAATTGGATAAAAAGCAGGTTTTTACCGAAATTATTGATAAAAGCCGCACGGCGTTAGTGTTCTCTTTTCCTAACGTAAAGCCCGGTTCGGTAATTGAATTTTCGTATAAAAAAACAACCAACGCTTACTACCGCATACCCGATTGGTATTTTCAGGGCCGTATACCTGTACGCTACAGCGAATTTACCACCACTATACCCGAGTACTTTTATTTCAGAACACAAACGCACATTTACGAACCGCTTGTAAAAAGCATTACCACGTCAGAGTCTCGCAGTTTGGGTGGAGGACAGTCGGCAACTGCTTTTACGGAGGAACGCCGTGTTATGGCGATGGCCAATGTGCACTCATTACAAGAGGAGCCTTATATGCGCTCGCTTACCGACAATTTACAAGGTTTGCACTTGCAGTTAACCACTGTTAAGCCAACCTTTGGATTTACCCGTGTTTACTCAGATACCTGGGCCAAGGCCGGCGGTAACCTGGCCGAAGATGAAGACTTCGGTGTGCAGCTAAAACGCAAACTGGCTAATGAAGAAACCATTGTTACTAAAGCTAAAGCATTGAAAACCGACGATGAAAAGATTGCCTATATTTTCAACGAGGTTAAAAATGCCATGAAATGGAACGGTAGCGATATCTGGTACACAGACGAGGGTACAGTAAAAGCCTGGGAAAAAAAGACGGGTAACTCAACCGAAATTAACCTGATTATGCATCACCTCTTGAAGCAATCGGGCGTAAAATCTTATCCTATGGTAGTGAGTACGCGGTCAAACGGTCAGGTTAACCCGGCCTTTAGCTTCCTTAACCAGTTTAACCGTGCTGTGGTGTATATACCAGTAGATAGTACCAAACGTTACATCCTCGATGCAAGCAGCAAATACAACTCCTATCTCGAAACGCCTGATAATATCTTAAACTCATACGGCTTATGGATTGATAAGGAGAATAAGCAGTACGACCTGATGTTTATAGACAGAAAACAGCCCGTACGTAAAGTGGTATTTGTAAATGCCGAGATAAAGCCCGAGGGTAAAATGAGCGGCACGGCCGAGATTAACTGTTTCAGCTACAATCGCATCAGCGATATTGAGCATTATAAAACCGATGGTGAAAAGAAGTATATCGATTTTTTGCGCGAAAAGAATAATGCCCTAACCATCAATTCGCTCAAGTTTAATAACATGGAGGTAGATTCGCTGCCGCTTGCACAAAACTTAAACTTCGATATGGAGCTAACCGGCTCTGATAAGGATTATATTTATTTTTCGCCCAACTTGTTTACCTCACTGCGCGTTAACCCGTTCTTAAATGAAAACCGCACCAGTGATGTGGATTTTGGTCATCTGGATAACCTTAACATCAGTGGTATCTACAAAATTCCGTCGGGTTACAAGCCCGAAGCCCTGCCACAAAGCATCAGCATTGTAATGCCTGATAAGAGCATTGTTTTCAGACGGATTGTGGCCGAGCAGGAGGGTACTATCGTGGTACGCTACTTTATTGACCACAAAAAAACCGTATACTTTAAAGAAGATTACGGCGATTTACACGCGTTCTATAAAAAAATGCATGAGCTGCTGAACGAGCAGGTGGTTTTGAAAAAATCATAAGCTTAAAACCTTACTTAATACATGTTTAAAAGATTTATTTGCAGCCTGGCAACATTGATGCTGGGCTGCTTTGTTGCACACAGTCAGGATAAGAGCCTGCCTAAAGATTTGTACATAGCCAGCACCATTCCCGACTCATTAAAGCAAGATGCCAACTCGGTTATCCGCTACTCCGCCGATGAGATGACCGTATCTGCTCCGGGCAGGGCTGTAACAAGGCACCACGGTATTGTTAGCCTGCTTAATGAAAAGGCAGATGACGAAGCCAGGTTGGTATTATTTTACGATAAAAAGTTTATTAGTGTAAACAGTATGCAAATGCTGGTATACAATGCCGAGGGTAAGCTTATCAAAAAATACAGCAAAAGCGATGCGTACGAAAGGTCGGCTACAGATGGATTTTCTATCATTACCGACGACCGTTTATTAGCGCTGCGGCATGATGTGGGCACCTACCCGGTTACCGTCGAAACCATATACGAAATTAACCAGAATAGCTACCTGGATCTCAATGCCTGGCATATACAGCCAGCCGAAACAGCGGTGCAAAGTTCCAGTTATAAAATAGTAGTTAATCCGGGCATTGGCTTTCGTTATAAAAACAAGAACACCACCATAGCGCCAATAAAAGCAAACAATGGTAAATATGATATATACACATGGCAGGTAAATAACCTGAAAGCATTTAAACCCGAAGAGGAGGTACCTGACTGGCGGCTGGAAGCTAAAGTGGAGTTTGCGAGCAACAATTTTGAATATAATGGATTGCCGGGTAACTTTAGCAGCTGGCAAAGCTTTGGTGCATGGTATTCTGCACTTAGCGCCGATGTAAGTACGCTTTCACCTCTAAGGACTGCAGAGATAAAAGCAATGGTTGCAGGGTATAGAACGGATAAAGAAAAAGCACGTTTCCTATACAATTATATGCAGCAAAATATGCGTTATGTAAGTATACAGTTAGGGATCGGTGGCCTCAAGCCATTTCCCGCTATGTTTGTGGATCAGAAAAAATATGGTGATTGCAAGGCGCTTTCGAACTACATGTATGCGCTGCTGAAAGCGGTAGATATACCCTCATATTGTGCTTTGGTAAGAGCAGGAAAAAATGCCGAGGCGGCTGATGTCGACTTTCCGTCAAGCTCATTCAACCATATGATTTTGTGTGTTCCGTTCAAAGGTGATACCACTTGGCTGGAATGTACCAGTAATACACACCCTTTTGGCAAGTTGGGCACTTTCACCGAAAACCGCAATGCCCTGCTCATAACCGAAAATGGTGGTAAACTGGTGAACACACCTAAAAGTACCGGTGCCGATAACCAGTTCAATAGCCGGGTGCACATTGAGCTGGATGCCGACGGCGGGGCCAAGGCAAAAGTAAAAATACTAAGCACCGGTGGTTACCGCGATCTGTTTGTAAACCGTTTTTCAACTATCAGCCAGGATAAGCAAAAGGAGTACTTGTTAATGGCTTATAACATCAAACAGCCCATCGCGTTTGAATTTAAAGAAGCGCCCGATAGTGCCGGTATTAAAGAGGTGAATCTGGATTTAGAGTATGATAATTTTTGCGATATCGCGGCCGGCAGCAAGCGCTTTTACCGACCGCGTGTGTTCGATTTGTGGGTGGCAACCATGCCTGCAGAGCAACATCGTAAAAATGATTATTACTTTGAGCACCCCATGCAAAAAAGCTGCGTAACCACCATTGCGCTGCCGCCGGGTTTCGAGGCCGAATCCTTACCTGCAGATGTAAGCCTGAAATTCAGTTACGGTACTTACCAGGCCAGCTATAAATATGATGCAGCCAAAAACGAAGTAATCAGCACCGTGAAATTTGATCTGAATAACCAGGTGATACCTGCTGCACGCTATACAGAAATGCAGCAATACATGGATAACATTGCCAAAGCACAAAATAAAAAGCTGGTTATTAAACGCAAGGCCTAACTTTGCCTTGCAGATATGATATTTAAACTTGATGAGCGTTTAATATTTCCAAAGCCCGATCTGGCCGAGCCAGACGGGCTTTTGGCTATTGGCGGCAACTTGTCGCCCGAGCGCCTGTTAATGGCTTACAGTCACGGCATTTTCCCCTGGTATAGTGAGGAAACGCCTATCCTGTGGTATTCGCCGCATGAGCGTTTTGTGCTATACCCGCCCGAGCTTCGCATCAGTAAGAGTATGCGGCAAGTGCTGCGTTCAGGCAAATTCAACGTCACTGTAAACCGGTGCTTTGCGGATGTCATTGAAGCCTGCTCGGCTGTTCCGCGCGAGGGGCAGGATGGTACCTGGATCACTGCTGATATGAAGCAAGCCTATATAAAGCTTCACCGGTTGGGCTTTGTCCATTCGTATGAAGTATGGCAGCAAAATGAATTGGTAGGCGGCTTGTACGGCGTACAGGTAGGCCGGGTGTTTTGCGGCGAAAGTATGTTTAGCCGGGCAAGTAATGCATCAAAAATGGCACTTATTACCTTGTGCCAAAGCGGTCAATATGATCTGGTAGATTGCCAGGTGCATACCGAGCACTTGGAAAGTATGGGCGCCCACTTCATCAGCCGGGATACCTACATGGCCTTATTGCAAGATAATAGCGCCTGAAAAAAACGTACCTTTGCATTTGTATGCAGCAACAGCCACAAAAGGAAAGGATAATTCTGGGTATAGACCCCGGAACAGCGGTGATGGGTTATGGCTTAATTAAAGAAACCGGCAGCAAAATAGAGCTCATTAGCCTGGGCATTGTAAAAATACCACCCGGCGACGATCACATGATCAAGCTGCAACGCATTTTCGAAAAAACGGTTGCGCTTATCGATAACTATCACCCGGATACGCTGGCTATCGAGGCACCTTTTTACGGTAAAAATATTCAGGTAATGCTTAAGCTGGGGCGTGCGCAGGGTACGGCTATTGCTGCAGCATTATCACGTAATATTCCGGTAAATGAGTATTCGCCACGCAAAATCAAACAGTCTATCACAGGTAATGGTAACGCTACTAAAGAACAGGTAGCCGCTATGTTACAACGCTTGCTGAACTTTAAAGAAACGCCTGAATTTTTGGATGCTACCGACGGCCTGGCCGTTGCTGTTTGTCATAGCTTTCAGAAAATTACCACCGGTCGTGGCAGTAAAATCACTTATTCGGGTTGGGAATCGTTCGTAAAAGACAACACCCAGCGGGTGGCCTCACCGTTAAAAATCAAAAAGCCTTTGTAATTTCAGCACTGCTGTAGAATATTATCAGCCAGCAGTTTCCGGGCCCCGAATGTTATTCTTTACCTTCACAAAATACGCTTAAGGGTATTTTACTTTGCATTTCAAGGTATTTCAATTATAATTACTTTTGCAAACTTTACATTAACTGGTATTATGCTAAGAACTCATACTTGTGGCGAATTAAACATCAGCCACTTAGGCCAAACCGTTACCCTGTGCGGATGGGTACAAAAATCGCGCGACTTAGGCGGAACGACATTTATTGATGTACGTGATCGCTACGGCTTAACGCAATTGGTATTGAATACTGATTCGGATGCAGCCCTGCGTGATACCGGCCGCAAGTTGGGCCGGGAGTTTGTAGTGAAAGTAACGGGTAATGTGCTGGAGCGTACCAATAAGAACCCTAAGATTCCGACCGGAGATATCGAAATTGCTGTTGAGGCTTTAGAGATATTAAATGAAGCCAAAATACCGCCATTCCTGATCGAGGATGAAACCGACGGCGGCGAGGAACTGCGTGCCAAATATCGTTACCTTGATTTGCGCCGTAATCCTATACGCAACAACCTGATGCTGCGCCACAAAATGGCTCAGGAAGTGCGTAAATACTTAGACGGACTCGACTTTATCGAGGTAGAAACCCCGGTGCTGATCAAATCGACTCCCGAAGGTGCACGCGACTTTGTGGTACCAAGCCGTATGAACCAGGGCGAGTTTTATGCCCTGCCGCAATCGCCGCAAACCTTTAAGCAATTACTGATGGTAAGCGGTTTTGACCGTTATTTCCAGATCGTAAAATGTTTCAGAGACGAGGATTTGCGTGCCGACCGCCAGCCGGAATTTACGCAGATAGACTGTGAAATGTCTTTCATTGAACAGGAAGATATCCTGAACATATTTGAAGGCATGGCCCGTCACCTGTTCAAAACCGTAAAAGGTGTTGAGCTGGATGAGTTTCCGCGCATGCAATATGCTGATGCCATGCGTTTGTATGGTTCCGATAAACCGGATGTACGCTTTGGGATGCAGTTTGTGGAACTGAATGATACTGTAAAAGGTAAAGGCTTTGGTGTATTTGATAATGCCGAACTGGTGGTAGGTATCAACGCTAAGGGAGCGGCATCTTATACCCGCAAGCAGCTGGATGAATTAACAGAATGGTTAAAACGTCCGCAAATTGGTGCAACCGGTTTGATTTACATGCGCCACAATGACGACGGTTCGTTAAAATCATCAGTAGATAAATTTTATAACGAAGAAGAACTGCAAAAATGGTCGGCCGCGTTTGATACCAAACCAGGCGACTTGGTGCTGGTATTAGCAGGCCTTACTGATAAGGTGCGCAAGCAACTGAATGAGTTACGTCTGGAAATGGGCTCACGCTTGGGCCTGCGCAGCAAGGATGTATTTGCACCGCTATGGGTGCTTGATTTCCCGTTGCTGGAATTTGATGAAGAAAGCGGCCGTTATCATGCTATGCACCATCCGTTCACTTCGCCTAAACCCGAGGATATTACCATGCTGGATACTAACCCTGGAGCGGTACGTGCCAATGCCTACGATATGGTGATAAACGGTATTGAGGTTGGCGGTGGCTCTATCCGTATTTATGACCGCGAACTGCAATCGCTGATGTTTAAGCACCTTGGGTTTACACCGGAGGAAGCGCAAAAGCAATTCGGTTTCCTGATGGATGCCTTTGAGTTTGGTGCACCGCCGCATGGTGGTATTGCGTTCGGTTTCGATAGGTTGTGCTCTATCTTTGCCGGGCTGGATTCTATTCGTGATGTTATGGCCTTCCCGAAAAACAACTCGGGCCGCGATGTCATGATTGATGCCCCTGCAACTATTTCTGAAGCACAATTACAGGAACTGAGTATCAAAACTATAGTTTAATACGTAGGGGTTGTAAATACGATATAATGAAAAAACTACTGTTACTATTAAGCGTACTATTTATTGGCCTGGCTGGCTGTAAAAAAGACAAAACCAACAATTTTGATGCAGCCAAGCAAGCTGCCGAAGATGATGCCAAAATACAAGCGTATCTGAAAGCCAATAACATTACGGCTGTAAAAGATACTTCGGGCTTGTACTACCAGGTGTTAATACCCGGAACGGGTGCCAATGCCACCAGTAGTTCAACCGTTAATGTGAATTACACCGGTACGTTGCTTGATGGTACCCAGTTTGATACGGGAAATTTTAGCACCAGTTTAAGTGCCAGTGCCAATGTGATTAAAGGATGGAAGATTGGTTTAACGCATATCAACAAAGGTGGCCGTATACTGCTCATTATGCCATCGGCCTTAGGTTATGGTGATTTATCGCCGGGTGATAAAATACCGGCTAACTCGGTATTGGTATTCAAGATAGATATGCTGAGCATAAATAATTAAGTACTTTTTTTATATACTGACAGAAGAGGCCCTAAGGCCTCTTTTGTCATTTTAAGACTCTTTACTATCTTAATAGCCAAATAGCAATGTATGAAAAATACTTACTTAATCGCTCTTTTACTATGTGCAGGCTCGGCCTTCGGGCAGGATGCTTTGAAAGCACGTGTTGCGCAAAAAGCAGATGCGCTTCAACCCAAACTGGTAAACTGGCGGCGGGATTTCCATGAGCACCCCGAGCTGGGTAACCACGAAACACGCACGGCCGAAATCATTGCCAAACACTTAAAAGCATTAGGGATACAGGTACAAACCGGCGTGGCCAAAACGGGTGTGGTAGGTATACTTAAAGGCGGTAAGCCCGGGCCGGTGGTAGCCCTGCGTGCCGATATGGACGGGCTGCCGGTAACCGAGCGTGTAGATATACCGTTTGCATCCAAAGTAAAAACCACCTTTAATGGCAACGAGGTGGGCGCTATGCACGCCTGCGGTCATGATAGCCACATGGCCATTCTGATGGGCGTGGCCGAGTTGTTATCGGGCATGAAGAATGATTTACATGGTACGGTAAAGTTTATCTTCCAGCCGGCCGAAGAAGGTCCGCCGTTTGGTGAAGAAGGAGGTGCCGAACTGATGGTAAAAGAAGGCGTATTGCAAAACCCTAAAGTAGATGTGATATTTGGATTGCATATTAACGCTCAAACCGAAGTGGGTAAAATCACCTATCGCCCCGGTGGTACCATGGCTGCCGTTAATGATATGCAGATTGTGGTAAAAGGGCGCCAGTCGCATGGTGCTTACCCCTGGATGAGTGTCGACCCGATTGTGGTTTCGGCACAAATCATCAACAACCTGCAAACCATTGTAAGCCGTAATGTAAACGTAACCGAAAATGCGGCTGTGGTAACTATCGGTTCTATCAATGGCGGCAACCGGTCCAACATTATTCCCGAAAAGGTAGAAATGATGGGTACGCTGCGAGCGCTGAGCCGCGATGATGAAAAGCTGCTGATAGACAGGGTAAAACAAATTGCTACCAAAACAGCCGAAGCCGCAGGCGCTACTGCCGAAGTGAAAATCCCGTTCAGCGTGCGTTACCCGGTTACCTACAATGATCCGGCGCTAACTGCCCGCATGCTGCCTACCCTGCAGGCAACAGCCGGAACTGCTAATGTGCAGGAGAAACCTGCCGTAACCGGTGCCGAAGATTTTAGCTTTTACCAGGAAAAAGTGCCCGGCCTGTTCTTCTTTTTAGGCGGCATGCCTAAAGGTGTCAATGCGGCAAAAACAGCCGCACATCATACGCCTGATTTTTACATCGACGAAAGCGGCTTTAGCCTGGGCGTAAAAGCCCTGTGCAATTTAACGCTGGACTATATGGCTGGGAAAGGGAAATAAAAGGTTATGTTAATTCAAGTGATGAAAATAGATGAATCATCATCTATGAACCCAAACGGAAAAAATCTTGACTACAAGATTATTGAGTTTATCTGTTAGAGAGTTTCAAAAAGCTTTTTTGTTGCACATTCATTTGTAACTTCGGGTAACCCTTGATGTATAAAATGTATCTGAAGTATGTTTTGTTTTTGGTTCTAATGATTGTTGGATTAAAATCTAAATCTCAAACTTTATTGAATTGCAATCTATCTGAAATAAATAAAGCCATCGTTTTACATCAAGGAGGGCTTGTAAATAAATCCCTAATTAAAGCTAAATTTTCATATGCAACCCCGCCGGAAGGGAATGACTGTATTTTTCGTACTACTTGTTATTTTACTTCCAAACATAAATGCTTCAAATACATAAATGAATACTGGGGTGATGAATTACCAAATCAGGAAATAAATAAACTTAAAGCATACTATCCGACGTTAAAAAAGATTAACAACAAGCCGCTATGGATAGATCATAAAAAGGGGTTTCAGATAACTCTGGTAAACGACAAAAGAACAGGCGCAGCCTACTCACTGAAAATAGAAACCATTACCGGTAAAGGCAGATTATAAAATTTAGTTCCAATGGCATTATCATCTAAATATAACATAAATAAATCAATCTGAAATATAATGTGGTTAGCATAAAGCAAAAATGTTGTAAGTGCTCGACAGATTGAAAGCTGAATATTTAAAAATAACCTTATCATGTATAAGTCAATTCTCATCACAGTCTTGGTGCTGTTCTCCTTTCTTGGTGGCTTTGCACAAAAAAAGATTTGGCAGCTATCACTGACAGCATCCAAACCGAGGGTAAGCTGTTATATCGTTCCGAAATGGCCTCCTGGTATGGAACGGATGTTTTTATGGAAAAACTTAAACACCGGCAACCATTGTCTGGTGGATATCTGTCTTATGATACCGGGAAAGGAGTTAATAATATCTTCTTTGGTAAGGGCGATGACCCTGAAGTGCTGGCAACCATATCCTTTAACTATGATTTTGACTTGAATAGTTACAAACTGGATACCGCCAGCCGTAAACTCAACGAAACGGAGAAAGAGCTATTTACTATCCGCCGGGCAGCGCTCAGCGCTACCCGTACCGACACCCTGTTTAAACGGTATAATAACACCGGCACTAACTTAATTCCGGTGGTAGGCAAGCGCTATAAAAGAGTTTACATCCTTACCAGTCCTGAGCAAAGTGGTTATGTGATTTTAGGCAACGACTACCAGATTGATTTTGATAAGAACAATAATATCACATCAAAAAGGAAAATCCATAAATCCATCTTTGTATTGCAAACGCAGGGCAAAGAGGTGCAAACGGCAGGTATGCATAGCCATTTACCCACAACCGGCGAGTTTATGACGGTAACAGATGTGTGTACCCTGGCTTTATACGGTAAGTATACTACCTGGGACCAGTATTATACCATATCAAAGGATTGCATTTCGATATGGGATATTAAAAAGCAATTGTTAGTAATCATGACGATGAAAGCTTGGAAGCGCATAGGCAACGATGTTGGCAAAAGCTCTCTGAACCCACCATCACATTAACGCGCTTTATCAAATCGGCTTAAACATTTTTTTGAAAGCGGTTGTTGCATTACTAAAACCTATGAATTATGATGTTAACCGTACAACAAGCCGCTGAGTGGCAGGATATACTGATGATGGGTGCGCCAGCTGTAAATATGCAGCCCCTGTGGGCACAAAGTGTTCCTTACCCCGATGAAGATAATGCCGGTGATGACGATGAGGATTTTGACGACTTTATGGAAGACGAAAATGACCTGCGCGAAATCAGGGTAAATGATGATTTGGGCGAGCCTGACCCGGAAGATGACGATCATCTGCCCGATGAAGAGTTACAATAGTACTTATTGAAACTTTTGATTTTCTTTATGCCGTAGCGGCTTTATTTGTTTGGGCGCTGCGGCCAGTTTCTTTTAAAAACATACTGATGATGATAGCCAGGGCAATGCCGGCTATCAGGAACAGCCCGGCCGACTCAAAATGCCGGGCATGATCGGTTGTAGTAGTAAGCGTTTTACCATACAAACGGCTGAATAGTGGGCCAAGCAAAGCCGTTACGCCAAATGTAATAAAGTTAATTGCCCCTGTTGCGCTACCTTTCACTTTATCCGGGTTCACTTCTTTAATAATAGAGTAAGGAATCATGGCCGCGCCCGATCCTATGCCCATCAATAGCATACTGATGTAAGACGGAAGCAAGGTGGGCATGTAAAGCATTTGTGCAATACTCAAAATCATTACCACGCAACCGCCTATCAAAGCAGGTTTGCGGCGTCCGGCCACATCCGCCAGCCAGCCCAGTAACGGACAGCCAACTACCCAGCCCAACGGCACCATGGAGCTGATCAAGGTAGCTTGCTGGTAGCTTTCGCCTCTGTCTTGCTGAAAAAATACCACGCCCCAAACCATAATAAATACCGTGGTTGGTGCAAACAATAACCCCGAAACCAGGCCGCACAGGTAAGATTGTGTGTTGCTGAATACAATTTTGTAAGGTGCCAGCAAGCTGCCTTTCTTTTCTGTTAACTGCTGGTGCTTTTCTGCAGGTGTAATCACGAACTGTGCAATACATAATATCAGGCAAATGATGCCGATACCAATCCAAAATGCAGGCAGGGTTACACCTCCGTGTATCATAGGCGCCACAATATACTGCCCCGCTGTGCCGCCCAGCATACCCAGGCATTGCGTAAAACCGATAGCAGTAGCTAATGATCGGGACGAAAAGCCTTTACTGGCCAGATAAACACATCCGGGAAAGGCAAATGCCGAACCTGCTCCCTGCAGCAAACGACCCAGGTCACCAGCCAAAATGTTAGATATAGCAAATAAGATACAACCAATACCTAATATGGCTATGCCGGCAGTAACGGTATTTTTAGCGCCGACCCTATCCAGCGCTACGCCTGCCACTAAGCTGGTTACCGAATAGGTATAATAATACATACCTACAATACTGCTCACACCAACAGCCGTTAGCCCAAAAAAGCCCGAAAGCTCGGTAATCATAACCGATGGCGAGGAGCGCACAGCATATTCAAAAAAATAAAACAGCAAGCCAATCACCCAGGCAATAATGTATGGCCGGGTTGACTGGCTGGTGGCTGTTGTTTCGGTGCTTTGCGGCATATCAGGTAGTGTTCTTAATCGTTTAACAGCAATGTTGGATGACGGTTCGGTACAAATTGCTCTAAACCGTGTAAAAATTAAATAATTAGAGTCTCAGCAAGTAATAGCTTTTGGCTGATGCACCGGGATGAAAGAAGACTATGCTACTTCTTTCGGAATTCGTAAGGCGTGTATTCCACAAAGTCGGCCACCTTTACTTGTACGCCCACAACCCGGTTGTTTTGTACAATAAACGGAAATACGGCTTTGCCAAATTCCGGGTCCGAAAAGGTAACGTAAAAACGGTTACCGCCCAGTGGTTGCATACGGGCAAACATTTTAGGGTGATGCTCAAAGCGGGCTTCCAGGTCGTTGTTGTCACCTTTGCTGATGGTCATGGTGCCATACACATCACTTACATACTTGCCGGTGTATTCGTTTAATGAAAGTGCCGGGCGCAGGTTAAGCATAGTAGAGTCACGCATGGATTTATTATGCTGCTGCTCCTGCGTCAGGTTATTACGAAAATCGGTCAGCGCTGCATCACTATGGCTGCGAAAAGGCATTTTCAGATAAGCATCAATAATGTCCAAGTTCAATGTAGTAATCAAATCGTTCTGATCGGTATTGGTCAAAATCACAATCCCCAGGTTCATATCAGGCACCAAGGTAACCGATGATACAAAGCCACTTACGCCGCCGGTGTGCATGATCATGCGATGGCTTTTATAGCCCTTCAGCATCCAGCCCAGGCCATAAGCTACAAAGCCGCCGTTATCATCATCGCCCAATAAGTTCTGCGGTTGCCGTGTAGCGCGTATAGCAGCTTCGGGAATTACCTGTTTGTTGGCCGATTTGCCGTTGCTCAGCAAGGCCAGCAGCCATTTGCTCATATCGGTAGCTGACGAGCTGATAGCGGCCGCTGCACCCAAATTGTCTAACTGTGCATAAGGTATGGCTATCAGCCGGCCGTCAGCAATGGTGTGTGCGGCCGATTTGTTGAAAGAGGTGGCCATATCCTTAGTTTGCGTCAACGTGCTGCTCATGCCCAGCGGCATCAGTAAGCTTTCCTTTACGTAAACCTCCCACGGTTTATTGGTTACTTTCTGTACAATTTCGCCTGCGGTTACATATGCAGCATTGGTATAGCCCCACTTGCTGCGAAATGGATAACGCGCCTTAATATGGCTCATTTTTTCGATAACTTCCTTACGGGATAAGTTGCTGGTGTAGTAAGTAAAATCACCCTGAAAGGTTTCAAAACCTATACGGTGGCACAGCAAATCCCGGATAGTAGCCATTTCGCCGGCAGCCTTGTCATTCAGCTTAAAATCGGGCAGGTATTTGGTTACCTTATCGTCTAAGGATAGTTTACGCTCGGCTTGCAGGGTGGCCAGTGTTGTGGCTATAAAAGCTTTGGTATTGCTGCCAATCATGAACAGGGTATTTTCATCGGCTTTGGCGTTTACCCCAAGCTCTTTAATGCCATAACCCTTGCGCAAAATAATGCGGGCATCCTTCACAATACATATGGCAGCGCCCGGTACGCGCCAGTTGGTGAGGGATCGGGTGATGTAATTATCCAGGCTGTCTGTAAAAAAACGGTTACGGTTAATGTTCTGAGCCGTTGCAGACCAGCCTGTAAAGCATATTAAAGCAAATAAGTATATCTTTTTCATGAAAATGGCAAATGCGATAATCGTTTTAAAATATTAATTTAACGCAATTTTTATGACAGCATTATAGTACAATCAACTTTAACTATCGAGTGCAATATATGAACATCAAATTTTACAGGTCGGTTTTAGCGGCTTTATTTTTGGCTGCAGTAACGCTGGGGCAAGGTGCAAAAGCACAAGGGCTGCAGTGGGCAAAAGACGGCTATCATTTTTACACCACCAATAACGGCGAGATTGTAGAAATGGACATTCGCAATCCAGGTAACCCTACCGTACTGGTAAACCAGGCGGCCCTGACGCCTGCAGGCCACAGCGCAATCAGTGTAAGACGTTTTTCTTTTTCGGATGATCGTCAGAAAATCCTGATCAATACCAATACCAAACGGGTTTGGCGTTATGATACCCGTGGCGACTATTGGGTATACGATATCAAAACCAAAGCGATGACCCAACTGGGTAAAAACCTTCCTGCATCATCACTTATGTTTGCTAAAATATCGCCGGATGGTACAAAAGCAGCTTATGTAAGCGAGCATAATGTTTATGTGGAAGATTTGGCTGGCGGTACACCGCGTGCGCTAAGCACTGATGGTACCAAACGCCTCATCAATGGTACGTTCGACTGGGCTTATGAAGAAGAGTTTGATTGCCGTGATGGTTTCCGCTGGTCGCCTGATAGCCGCAATATTGCCTATTGGCAAATTGATGCAACCAAGATACGTAACTATCTGATGCTGAATACTACGGATTCGGCCTATTCATTCAACGTGCCGGTAGAGTACCCGGTATCCGGTACCGACCCGAGCGCTTGCCGTTTAAAGGTGGTTAACGTAACTGACGGTAAAACCATCAACGTAAACATTCCGGGTGATGCCGTGCAGCATTACATTCCGCGTATGGAGTGGGCTAATAACGGAAATGAGCTGATATTACAGCAACTTAACCGTGCGCAAAATGACAGCAAGATTTTTATCTGCAATATTTCAAGCAACGCTTCAAGAGTGATTTTCCAGGAGCAGGACAAAGCCTGGGTTGAAGCCAAAGATGAAGCCATAGGCTGGGACTGGATCGAAAACGGTAAAAAGTTTATCTGGCTGAGCGAGAAAGACGGCTGGCGCCATGCTTACAGCATTGATCGTTTTGGTAAGGCCAAACTGCTTACCCCCGGTAATTATGATGTGGTAAGTGTGAGTTTAATTGATGAGCCGCACGGTTACATCTACTTCATTGCCTCGCCCGAGAATGCGGCACAGCGTTATTTATACCGCGTTAAGCTAACCGGATCAGCACCGCAGCGTGTTAGCCCGGCCGATCAGCCCGGTACACACAGCTATGATATTTCGCCTAACGGCCTGGTAGCTATCCATACCTTTAACAATAGCTATACGCCTTACATGCGCGAGCAAATCAGCTTGCCTGAACACAAGCCGCTGGATGGCAAGCCAACACAAATCAAGGTAGATCCATCTGCTGTTAAAAACAAGGCAGAATTTTTTACCGTTACCACGGCTGATGGTGTGAAAATGGATGGCTGGATGATGAAGCCTACCAACTTCGACCCAACTAAAAAGTACCCGATCTTATTCTACGTTTATGGTGAACCTGCTTCACAAACCGCAGCTGATGTTTGGGGCGCTGGCCGTAATCGCGAGTATGCCGGGAATATGGCCGATGATGGTTATATTTATGTATCAATGGATAACCGTGGTGCACCGGTGCCTAAAGGCCGTGAGTGGCGCAAAGCTATTTACCGCAACATTGGTATCCTAAACGTGCGCGATCAGGCTATGGCTGCTAAAGCGCTGTTTGCTAAAAACTCGTTTATTGACACTTCCCGCGTGGCAGTTTGGGGCTGGAGCGGTGGCGGTTCATCAACCCTTAACCTGATGTTCCAATATCCGGAAATTTACAAAACCGGTATTGCCGTGGCTGCTGTAGGTAACCAGTTAACTTATGATAACATTTACCAGGAACGTTATATGGGCGTGCCTATTGACGAGGAAAGCCGTTCTTACTTCATTAAAGGATCGCCGGTTACACATGCTAAAAACCTGCGTGGTAACCTGCTGTATGTGCATGGTACCGGCGATGATAACGTGCATTACAACAATGCCGAGCAACTGATAAACCAACTGGTTAAATACAACAAGCAGTTCCAGCTGATGTCTTACCCTAACCGTACGCATGGTATATCTGAAGGTGAAGGCACCGTGCAGCACCTGCGCACTTTATATACCAACTATTTAAGAGAACACTGCCCTCCGGGTGCCAGATAACAAACAAAAAAGCCCTGCCGGTTCCGGCAGGGCTTTTTTTTGGGTTTATAATTGGTTAAAAATCTTTAAAATGGCAGGTCATCAGCGTCGGTCAAACGGTTGTAGCCGGCATCAGCAGCAACTTCTGCTTTGGCGGGCTGCCTTTGCGCATCATTGGTGTCAAAATCGCTTTTACGGCCTAGTATGGTAAAGTTTTCAGCCACAATTTCGGTAGTATATTTCTTAACGCCTCCTTTATCCTCAAAAGAGCGGGTGCGTAATTTACCTTCAATGTAAACCAGTTTACCTTTCTGCAAGTATTTGGCGGCCACATCGGCCAGGCCACGCCACATAACAATGTTATGCCATTCGGTTTGCTCAATCTTTCGGCCCTCCTTATTAAAGGTCTCAGAAGTGGCTAACGGAAAACTGGCTACTGATACGCCACCATCCAGATGCCTTACTTCCGGGTCCTTGCCTAAGTGGCCTACCAGAATTACTTTGTTTATTCCAGACATGTGTAGTTAGAAAAAAAGAGAATTGTATTTAAATTTAAAAATATTAGTTAAAAATATAAAAATGATTTTAGGCTGTGCTAATTTTTTTAAATTTTCTGCGTCTGTAAAAAACCAGTTTTCGTCTGGGTTTTGTATTGTGTTTTCTATATGTATAAACCGTACGGTTAGCCGTTGGTGAGTAAGTGCAAATTTCTGCAGGCCGAAAGCTTCTTTAATTTTTACGTTTTTGCCAAAATAGTGCTGAGCCTGTGGTAGTTGTATAACCTCATGGGCTGGTAAAAGCTCGGGTGTTTCGATCAAAGGCAGGTCATACATATTCGCCCAAATATCATTGCCTCCGCGCTTGTTCATTAAAAAGCGGTCATCATCAGTTATCAAAAAATAATTGAAGAAACGCTCCTTTATTTTAACCGTTTTGAGTTTAACCGGCAGGTAATTGATTGCGTTATGCTTAAAAGCCTCGCAACCGGTACGCACCGGGCAAATACCGCATGCTGGATTTTTAGGTTTGCACAGCATCGCACCAAACTCCATCATAGCCTGGTTGTGCAGGCCGGGGTGCTCATGGTTTAGTACCTCATCGGCCAGTTGCTGGAAAAGCTTTTTGCCTTTGTTGCTGTTGATAGGCTCATCAATGCCAAAGTAGCGGGCCAGCACACGGTATACGTTACCATCCACCACCGCCTTAGCTTCATTGGCCGAAAAAGAGGATATGGCAGCGGCTGTATATTCACCTATACCTTTTAATTTGATCAGATCCTGGTAGGCTGTCGGAAACTTGCCGCCGTATTGCTGCTGCACCAGCTGGGCTGTTTTAAGCATATTGCGTCCGCGCGAGTAATAGCCCAAGCCCTGCCAAAGCTTCAAGATATCGTCTTCGCTGGCATTGGCAAAATGAGTAACGGTGGGGTAATTTTCCAGGAAGCGGTTAAAGTAGGGCAGGCCCTGCTCAACCCGGGTTTGTTGCAAAATTATTTCAGAAAGCCAGATAATATAGGGGTCGGTAGTGTGGCGCCAGGGCAAATCACGCTTGTTTTCCTGGTACCAATTTACCAGCTCGTGGGCAAACATCATTACTAACAAATTTAACAAACAACGGCCGTTTAATGGTAAACATGGTGTCATGTTTACGCTTTGTTTGACTGCATTTCAAAAAAAACCATCTTTTATTTCAAAATCTCCCTTTAAACCTATACTTTTGCAACCCCAAAACAGTTAAGTATTTACATAAAAATAACAAGGAAAAAGAGACATGACTAAGGCGGAAATTATAGCTGAAATCTCAACTAAGACTGGGATAGAAAAAGTTGACGTTCAGGAAACTGTTGAGGCGTTTTTTAAAGTAGTTAAAAACTCAATGGTGGGTGGCGAGAACGTTTATGTAAGAGGTTTCGGAAGCTTTGTTGTAAAAAAGAGAGCTAAGAAAACTGCTCGTAACATTTCAAAAAATACCGCTATTATTATCCCCGAGCATTTTGTGCCGAGCTTTAAACCGGCAAAGACCTTTGTTGAAAAAGTAAAATCAGGCAACAAAGCAGAAAAAACTAAAAAAGCTTAATTTTTAAAGATATGAATACAAAACAAATAGTTGTAGTGGTAGCCGTTTTAGGAGTCATGGGCTATTTGTATTCATTACCGCCGAAAGGCTTAATTAAAGAAGACAGCGGCCATACAGGCGGCCAGCAGTCGGCAACAGCCGGTCAAATGGGCCGTCCTGCTGCAGCCAATGTAAAGGTTGATGTGAAAATGGTATCAGAGCCGGCTAAAGCCGCTATTGGTCCGCAGGCATCAGCCGCCATCAACGATCTGGAAAGCCAGCTAAGCAAAGCTTCTGCAGCTACCGAAAAGGTGGCTTTGCAGCAAGAACTGGCCCGCAAGTGGGATGATGTAAAGCAAGCTGCACCGGCAGCATTTTATTACCAGGCGCTGGCTCAAAGCCGCAACCAGTTTCAGGATTGGTTAACAGCTGGTAACCGGTTTAATGATGCGTATAAGTTTTCGCAGGATACGGCTATGCAGCCGGCTTTTGTAACCAATGCAATACAGGCGTTTAAAGCTGCCCGTACGCTGGATGCAAAAAAATTAGATGCACAAACAGGTTTAGGTATTGCTTATGTAAACCAAACCAGCCTGGGTATGATGGATCCCGAAGGTGGCTCACCAATGCAGGGTATCACCCTTTTGCTTGATGTGGTTGCCAAAGATCCGGACAACTGGAATGCTAACCTGAACCTTGGCCAGTTTGCCATGAAATCAGGCCAGTACCAGAAAGCGGTTGATCGTTTCAAAAAAATGATTGCGCAAAATAATCATAACTCCAAGCTGGAACCTTATTTTTACCTGGCCGAAAGCTATAAGCAGCTGGGTATGAAACAGGATGCAATAGCAGCTTACCAGCAGTGCAAAGAAATGATGTCTGATGATCCGGCTTTTGGAAAACGCATCGATCAGTTTATAACAGAATTAAAAAATTAAATAACCTTTAAAATTTATTATTATGCCAAGCGGTAAAAAACGTAAAAGACATAAAATGGCTACCCACAAACGTAAAAAACGTTTAAGAAAAAACAGACATAAAAAGAAATAAGCGCTTTTTATAGCCTTTTATTTGCCTGTTGGCTGCTTTTAGGCACCGGCAGGCAAATTTTATTTTTGTTTTTATCTTCTTATTAATGCGCGGCGCTTTGCCGCATGAAGAAATGGAGTAGCAGTTGGTAAAAGAATTAATTATCGATTCATCCCCTAATGGGGCAACTATTGCCCTGTTACAGGATAAACAACTCGTAGAACTTCATAAAGAGCAGATTTCCAATAATTACACGGTTGGAGATATTTACCTGGGCCGGGTTAAAAAAATAATGCCGGGGCTCAACGCTGCTTTTATTGACGTAGGCTACGAGAAGGATGCATTTTTGCATTATCTTGACTTGGGGCCACAGGTACAAAGCCTTCTCAAGTTAACCAAACAGGTGAAAGGTGGCAGTTACCAGTCAAAGCTGCTGGATCAACTAAAGCTTGAGGCTGATATCAATAAATCGGGCAAGATTGGCGATGTATTGACTAAAAATCAGCTGATACCTGTACAAATTGCCAAAGAGCCTATTTCAACAAAAGGCCCGAGGCTAAGTTCTGACCTATCCATTGCGGGGCGCTACGTGGTACTGGTGCCTTTCTCTGAAACCATCTCGATATCTAAAAAGATTAAGAGCAATACCGAACGCACACGCTTACGAAAGATTGTGGAGGGTATTAAACCTGCACACTTCGGCGTTATTATCCGTACGGTATCAGAAGGTAAGGGCGTAACCGAAATGCAGAAAGACCTGCTCGACTTGATTGCCAAGTGGGAATCTTTCATGACACGGTTACCGTCAACCGAGCCTTCTAAAAAAGTACTGGGTGAAATTGACCGCACATCAACCCTGTTGCGTGATATTTTGAACCCCGATTTTCAGCACATTTACGTGAACGATAATTCGATTTTCGAAGAAGTTCGCTCTTACGTGCACGAAATTTCGCCTGATCTGGAAAGCATCGTTCGGCTGCACAAACATCGCGACCCGATATTTGAGCATTACGGCGTTGAAAAACAGATCAAATCGGCTTTCGGTAAAACCGTAAACCTGGCCGGCGGCGCCTACCTGGTTATTGAGCACACAGAAGCCCTGCACGTTATTGACGTAAACAGCGGTAACCGTACGGCTAATAAAGAAAACCAGGAAGAAAACGCCCTGCAGGTAAACAAAGAAGCTGCCCGCGAGATTGCCCGCCAATTGCGCCTGCGCGATATGGGCGGCATTGTAGTGGTTGACTTTATTGACATGCATAAACCGCAGAACCGTAAGGAGCTGTTTGACTTTTTGCGTGATGAAATGGCGCATGACCGGGCTAAGCACACCATTTTGCCGCCGAGCAAATTTGGATTAGTGCAGATTACCCGCCAACGGGTGCGTCCCGAAATGAACATTGTTACCAGCGAGGTTTGCCCAACCTGCCATGGTACAGGCGTTATCAGGCCGAGCATTTTGCTGCTGGATGATATAGAGAATAATTTTAACTATATCCTGGTAGAGCAGAATGAGAAAAATATTACGCTTTGCGTACACCCATACATCGAGGCTTACATCAAAAAAGGCTTAATCAGCCGCCAGATGAAATGGTATTTCAAATACGGGCAATGGATAAAAGTAAAAGGCATCTCATCGTACCAGATAACGGAATTCCGTTTTATGAATGCCAAAGAAGAAGAAATTAAACTGTAATAGTTTAAATACAGTAAATAGAAAAGGCCCCTATACAGGGGCCTTTTCTATTTTGTACCATTTGGGCCTCACTAATTTTGTTAGCAAAAGTTCGTATCTTTACCTAAACTGAAATAGGTGAAACCTTAAGTTCAACTATTGAAATAAACGAACATTGGCTAAAACAAAATCATCATACTTTTGCCAGAGCTGCGGCTATGAATCGCCGAAGTGGCTGGGCAAATGCCCTTCTTGCGGGCAATGGAACACTTTTGTAGAAGAAGTAGTAGAAAAGCCCAATGCTGCCGTGCCCGACTGGAAAAGCAGCACCGGCGGTTCCACCTCCCTGCAACGGGCTAATAAGGCCGTACAGGTAAGCAATATTACTTTTTCTGACGAGCACCGGATACTGACGCCTGATAAGGAGCTGAACCGGGTACTGGGCGGCGGCATTGTAGCCGGTTCGCTGACACTGATAGGTGGCGAACCCGGTATTGGTAAATCAACCCTGATGTTGCAACTGGCACTAAGCATGCCGGCGGCTAAAATACTTTATGTATCGGGAGAGGAAAGCGACCGCCAAATTAAAATGCGTGCTGAGCGTATAGCGGCTCCCCAGCCTCCTAAAGGAGAAGCGGAAAGCTCCAGTGGAACAGGTTGTTTTATTTTAACAGAAACCTCCACACAAAATATTTTTAAACAGATTGAGCAGTTGCAGCCTGATCTGGTGATTGTGGATTCTATACAAACGCTGTATTCCGCACATATTGAATCTACCCCCGGCAGCGTATCTCAGGTGCGGGAGTGTACAGCCGAATTATTGCGATTTGCCAAAGAAAGCTCCACGCCGGTTTTCCTGATCGGCCATATCACTAAAGACGGCATGATTGCTGGTCCGAAAATATTAGAGCACATGGTAGATACTGTATTACAGTTTGAGGGCGACAGGCACCATGTTTACCGTATTTTACGGGCAATCAAAAATCGTTTTGGCTCAGCATCAGAGTTAGGTATTTATGAGATGCTGGGTGCCGGCTTGCGCGAGGTATCCAATCCATCCGAAATATTGTTATCACAGCGCGACGAAAGCCTGAGTGGGATTACTATCAGCGCCACCTTAGAGGGCATGAGACCTATGCTGATTGAAACGCAGGCATTGGTGAGCACATCGGCTTACGGCACGCCCCAGCGTTCAGCTACGGGCTTTGATACACGCCGCATGAACATGCTGCTGGCCGTGCTCGAAAAACGTTGTGGTTTCAGGCTGGGTAATCAGGATGTGTTCCTGAACATCACCGGCGGTATCAGGGTAGAAGATCCGGCCATTGATTTAGGGCTGGCTGCTGCTATTATTTCTTCTCACGAGGATATTCCGATCCCATCCAAAACCTGCTTCGCCGGCGAGCTGGGCCTGTCGGGCGAGATCCGCGCCGTAAATCGTATTGAGCAGCGTATCGCGGAGGCCCAAAAGCTGGGTTTTGAACAGATATTTATTTCCAGGTATAACCTGCCGTCAGGGAAAAAAGACAATAAACAGCTTGATCTGTCGCACTATGATATTGAGATCAAAGCCGTAAGCCGGATAGAGGAAGTATTTACTTTGTTGTTCGGCTAAGTATAAACCTCTTACAAAAATTAAAAGGCTGATAATGCATATCAGCCTTTTTTTGTGTTATGTGCTCCTCTCGTTTTATTCAATAATTATACACTTGTTTTGAGGATATGCTGGTTGTAATCGGCCGCATAAAGACGTTATGGCATCTATAGGATTATAACCTTTAATAAGTTAAAATATATTACTGATACTTCGTTGATAAATTATAGGTAGTTAATCCTGACTGGCCTGCTATAAAACCATATGCGCCTTTAGTAGTCAAAATGTAACAATGCCGATAGTATAAGGCAGCATGAATACAGGGCAACGAATGCCTGAAACCATGCCTGTTTAATATTGTTGTAAAAACGAAATTGTATAACGATGAAGAATATCTGCTTTGCCCTGCTACTTGTAATTTTAGCTGCCGGAAATATATCAGCACAAAAACGTACACCTCTGCCGCATGGAATGGTGTTTGGCGCTAAGCCATCGACGGTGAGCTTAATACCGGCTTCCAGGTTAAATGCTTATATGGATAAGCGTGCCCGCGTAACGGCCGCTATTGTAGGTACGGTAGCTGAGGTCACCAAATCAAAAGGCGGATGGTTTACTATGAAGGCTGGCAAAGGGCAGGTTATCGCTGCTCACTTCAAAAACTATAACATTAATCTTCCTAAAGCTTTAAAAGGCAGGGAGGTAATTATTTCCGGTAAAGCATCCAAACAATTCAATGCCTTTGATGCCCAGCGTGAGGCCGGCGATCGCCGTCGCAATGTAACACGGCCCGGCACCAAACAGCCCATCAGCTTTGAGGTAGAGGGATTGATGGTGAACAAGTAAAAGCAGGATTATTGTAAAAACAAAGAGGCGCAACGTGCGCCTCTTGATATATTATTTGTTGTTCAACTTACTTACTCAGGTACATTGATTTCTCTTTGTACAAGTGTCTGAAGTAAGGGTCCATCAGGTTCGGGATAAAGCGGATAGCTTCGCCGGTTGATTTCATTTCTGGACCCAGTTCTTTGTTCACTTCCGGGAATTTATCGAAAGAGAATACAGGCTCTTTAATAGCGTAACCTACCAGCTTGCGTTCAATTTTAAAGTCTTTCAGCTTGTTTACACCCAGCATTACTTTAGCAGCAATATTGATGTAAGGTGCATCATAAGCTTTAGCTATAAACGGAACGGTACGTGATGCACGCGGGTTGGCCTCAATCACAAACACTTTATCGTTCTTAACCGCAAACTGAATGTTTAGCAAACCACGAACGTTCAGGGCTTTGGATAATTTGATGGTATATTCTTCTATCTGTTCCATTACCGAGTCCGACAGGTCGAAGGGTGGCAGTACAGCATAAGAGTCGCCCGAGTGGATACCGGCAGGCTCAATGTGCTCCATGATACCCACAATGTGAACATCTTCGCCATCGCCTATAGAGTCAGATTCCGCTTCTGAGGCGCGGTCCAGGAAGTGGTCGATCAGTACACGGTTGCCCGGCAGGTTGCGCAGCAGGTTTACTACAGCACGCTCCAGATCTTCATCATTAATTACGATGCTCATGCCTTGGCCACCTAAAACGTAGCTTGGGCGTACCAATACAGGATAACCAACTTCGTGCGCTACTTTCAAGGCTTCTTCAGCGCTTTCTGCAACACCATATTTCGGGTACGGGATATCCAAATCTTTTAACAGGTCAGAGAAACGGCCACGATCTTCGGCAATGTCCATGTCGTTGAACGAGGTGCCGATGATTTTGATGCCGTGCTCGTGCAGCTTCTCAGCCATTTTCAAGGCAGTTTGACCGCCCAGCTGAACAATCACACCTTCTGGTTTTTCCAGGTCAATGATCTCGCGAACGTGCTCCCAGAATACCGGCTCAAAGTATAGCTTATCAGCCATATTAAAGTCGGTTGATACGGTTTCAGGGTTACAGTTGATCATGATAGCCTCATAGCCAGATTCTTTAGCAGCCAATAAGCCATGCACACAGCTATAGTCAAATTCTATACCCTGACCAATGCGGTTAGGGCCAGAACCTAATACAATGATCTTTTTACGGTCTGATACTACCGACTCGTTTTCACCTTCGTAGGTTGAGTAGTAATATGGGGTTTGTGCCTGGAACTCAGCAGCACAGGTATCCACCATTTTGTATACCCGGTTAATGCCTGATGCTTTACGGCGCTGATATACGTCCTCTTCAGTAGTGTTCACACCTAATATCCAAGCTATCTGTGCGTCCGAAAATCCTTTTTGCTTAACGGTAAGCAGGATGTCGTCAGGCATGTTGCTGATAGAGTAGCGACGCATTTCAGCTTCCAAATTCACTATTTCCTGGATTTGGTTCAGGAACCAGCGGTCTATCTTGGTTACTTTACGTACCGATTCAAGAGGCACGCCTAAGCTTAGCGCATCATATACGTGGAACAAACGATCCCAGCTTGGATGCTCCAGGCTATGCATAATCTCGTCCAGATTTCGGCTTTGACGGCCATCGGCACCTAAACCTGCACGACCAATCTCCAGGCTTTGACAAGCTTTTTGTAAGGCCTCGATAAAGCTGCGGCCAATACCCATTACTTCGCCTACTGATTTCATTTGCAGGCCCAGCTCTTTATTGGCACCTTTAAACTTATCGAAATTCCAGCGAGGAATTTTAACAATCACATAATCCAGTGTAGGCTCAAAGTAAGCCGAAGTGGTTTTGGTGATCTGGTTCTCTACCTCGTCCAGGTTATAGCCGATAGCCAGTTTGGCAGCAATTTTAGCAATTGGGTAACCGGTAGCTTTTGATGCCAGTGCTGATGAACGTGATACACGCGGGTTAATCTCGATAGCGATGATCTCTTCATTAGCCGGGTTAACCGAAAACTGCACGTTACAACCGCCGGCAAAGTTGCCGATGGCGCGCATCATACGGATGGCCTGGTTACGCATTTCCTGGTAACAGCGGTCGCTCAGGGTCATGGCCGGGGCCACGGTAATCGAGTCGCCGGTGTGTATACCCATCGGGTCAAAGTTTTCGATAGAGCAAATGATAATTACGTTGTCGCGGTTATCGCGCAGCAACTCCAGTTCGTACTCTTTCCAGCCTAATACGGCTTGTTCAACCAATACCTCGTGGGTTGGCGATGCCTGTAAGCCACGGCTCAGGGCAGCATCAAACTCTTCTTTTTTGTGTACAAAGCCTGCACCTTTACCACCTAAGGTATAGCTTGGTCGAATTACCAGCGGAAAACCAATCTCTTGCGCCGCTTCTTTACCTTCCAGAAAAGAGTTGGCAATTTTTGACTTGGCAACGCCTACGTTGATGTCAACCATCAGCTGGCGGAAAGCCTCGCGGTTTTCGGTTTTCTCGATAGCGGCCACATCCACGCCAACTACCTTAACGCCGTATTTTTCCCATATACCACGCTCAGAGGCTTCGATACAAAGGTTCAGTGCAGTTTGACCACCCATGGTAGGCAACACAGCATCAATTTTTTGTTCGGATAAAATCTTCTCTAAACTTTCGCAGGTAAGCGGCAGCAGGTACACATGGTCAGCAATTACTTTATCGGTCATGATGGTGGCCGGATTGCTGTTGATGATAGATACTTCGATACCTTCGTCTTTTAACGAAAGAGCGGCTTGCGAGCCGGCATAGTCAAATTCACAGGCCTGGCCAATAATAATAGGACCGGAGCCGATGATCAGTACTGATTTTATGGAGGTGTCTTTGGGCATAGTCTTGTTTAGTCAAAAATAAACGCTAATCTTCCTGTTTTATTGGCAATTAGCTGATTAAATACTATGCGCTGAAAGGTAAAAATCCCGACTTCAGCGTCGGGATGCAAAGATAGGGTTTTAGGAGTTATCCGCTTTAAAAAATTTTATATTTATGAACCCGGTTTATGAACCCTATTTTCAGTGAGCTATTTAGGCTGTTTATTTGCTTTTTGCAGCTGGTGTTACCGCACCAAAATTGATAGGCATACCCCATGAGGTATCAACAGGTAAGCCGTTTTGTATACGTGGTTTCCAGGCAGGTGAAGTGTTTACAGCAGCCATGATGGCCTTGTCGGCTTCGGGCGATAAGCTGCCCAAGAGGGTAGGGTTGGTTACCTTGCCATCCTTCATTACTGTGAAAGAAAGAAATATTTGTGTTGCCTTACCTTTTAGGGTAGCCGGCAATTTCACTTTCTTTTTTACCAGCGCTATAAAAGTTGGGGTACCGCCTGTAAATTCAGGCGTTTGGTTCTTATTGGTATAAGTGTATTTAACGCCCGTTGCGGTGGTGCAGTAGCCGGATATAAATTTGCCGTCCTGGTAAGTATCGTTGTAAGTTACCTTTTCAGCCGGGTAATTACCACGCCATTCGCCTACGTGCTTGCCATCTTTAATGTCGCCTTCTTCGCTAATGGTATGTGTAACGGCATCATAAGCTATGTAGTGGCCGTTGCCTTCGGTAACCAGCTCTTTGCCGGTGCTGTCCATACAAGTTAGGATACGGGTGTTTTCTTCAAAGCTGCGTGTACGGACAGTGTCACTGTTAAACATCAGGTACAGCTTGCCGTTAGGATAAAAAATGTAACTGTTGCCAAGCAGCACACCATCAGCATAGCTAAGTACTGCCTGGCGTTTGCCCTCGGGCGAGTAGGTGATACACTGGCCCTCAAATGTTGGCGGGGTGATGGTAGTGGATCGGGCCATCAGTTTTACCTTACCGTTACGGTAGTACTCGGCCACGTTAAACAGGGTTGAGGCCGAATCGGGCGGGGTAACCACGCGTATGTAGTCAGAACTATCGGCCACGTTTACAGGCATGCCGTTGTTCTTAAAATAAAAAACCTGCTTCATCTGTGCAGAGCAGAAGGTTGTAACAAATATCAGTAATGCGCTTAATGTAAGTTTCATCAGTAATCTCCTTTAATCAGGGCTACTAATTTACTTAATTAATTTATTATCAACGTCCGGAAAAACTAAAATTGGTTCATATTTACGGGCCTCGTCCATTTCCATGTAAGCGTAAGACATGATGATGATGATATCGCCCACCTGAGCCAGTCTGGCTGCAGCGCCGTTCAGGCAAATAGTACCGCTTCCGCGTTCGCCTTTAATCACATATGTTTCAAAACGTGCGCCATTATTGTTGTTTACAATGTGCACCTTCTCATTCGGGATAATATTCGCCGCCTCTATCAAATCCTCATCAATGGTAATGCTGCCTACGTAGTTCAGTTCGGCCTGCGTTACCTTAACACGATGAATTTTGGATTTCAAAACCTCAATAATCATGGGAACAAAGTTAGTAATTAAATATAACCAAGTGTTATCACCTGATTATCACATTATCGATCAGTCGTGTAGCGCCAACTTTAGCGGCCACCAAGGCAACAATTTTAGCCGAGTTTTGATTGGCCGCATGCAGGGTATCGCCATCGGCAATTTCAAAGTATTCCAGCACAGTACCGGGCTCAGCATTGATCATTGCTGCTGCCTCATGTTGAATGTCGCTGATGCGGTTTATATTGAACCCGCTTTGTGTAGCATAAAGCGCTTTGGATAATATAAGCGCATGCTGCCGGTCATCTGTCGTGAGGTGTATATTGCGCGAGCTCATGGCCAGTCCGTCGGCCTCGCGTTCAATAGGGCACATCACTATTTCAACCGGCAGGTTCATGAGTGCCACCATGCGGCTAATCACCATTACCTGCTGGTAATCCTTTTGCCCAAAAAAGGCCTTATCGGGTTTTACCATATCAAACAGTTTATATACCACCTGCATTACGCCCTGGTAATGCCCCGGCCTGAATTTGCCTTCCAGTAAATGCTCCAGTTCGCCAATATCTAAATGCCAATGTTCATCGCCGGCATACATTTCGCTTACCGGTGGGTTGAACAATACATGACAACCGGCCTGTTGCAGCTTTTCGATATCAGCAGCAATAGGGCGCGGGTATTTTTCCAGGTCTTTAGGATCATTGAACTGGGTAGGGTTTACAAATATGCTGCAAACCGTTACATCGGTTTGTTGCCGGGCTTGCGCCAGTAAGGATAAGTGGCCCAGGTGCAGAGCGCCCATTGTAGGCACGAAACCTATGGTTTGACCAGCTTTGTTTACCTCCTGAAGGTACTGCCGGAGCTCATTTTTTGTGGTAAATATTTTCAACTGTAAGGCAATTAAAAAAGTTGGCAAAGGTGTGCAATTATGCAAACATTACCAAAAGTACTTGCATAAATCGTTGATAGTTCATAAGATAATGTGTATATTTGCACACTCAAATTTTTATTTGACTTCGTTTAAATATACATTTAATACTGATTAGAGATGGGTAAATCTAAGCTTCTGTTTATAACTCATGAAATGTCACCTTTCCTTGAAATCTCCAGGATTTCTGAAATTACCCGCCAGCTTCCACAAGCTATGCAGGACAAAGGCTTTGAGATCCGTATCCTGATGCCGCGTTTCGGAAACATTAATGAGCGCCGGAACAGACTGCATGAGGTGATTCGTTTGTCGGGGATGAATATCATTATTAATGACAATGACAATCCGTTAATTATTAAAGTGGCTTCAATACCGGCAGCACGTATGCAGGTATATTTTCTGGATAATGAGGAGTACTTTCAGCGCAAGCACGTATTTGCCGATAAAGAAGGTAAATTCTATGCCGACAATGATGAGCGCATGATTTTCTTCTGTAAAGGAGCGCTGGAAACTGTTAAGAAACTGGGCTGGTCTCCTGATATTGTACATTGCCATGGCTGGATGAGTGCTCTGGTGCCTACTTATCTGAAAACCACTTACAAAGACGATCCTACTTTTAAAAATGCCAAAGTAATATACTCTGTTTACGAGAATGACTTTACCGGCCAGTTAGATCCTGAATTTGCACAAAAAGCCGTAATGAGCGATATGACCGAGGAACACACTGAAGTGTTTAAGCCCGGTACTAACAACGCCCTGCACGAAGGTGCTATCCAGTATTCTGATGCAGTGGTTTTAGCAAGTGAAAACATAGATGCAGAAGTGTTAAATAATGTTAAAAACAGCAATAAACCTGTTTTAGAATTTGATTCTACTGCTGATTTCGAAAATTATTCCAATTTTTACGACGAAATTGCCAGCGATGAACTGGTAAACGTTGCATAAAGAATTGAAACTATACATATGAAATTTTTCAGAATAGACTTATTGACCCTGTTGATAAGTCTTTTTATTTTAGGAAGTTGTAAAAACGAGGATACCGTGGGCTTACCCCTCGGCGATCAGGAAGTTAAAGGAACTTTGGTAGTTGATGATAATATTCTGGTTAATACCCTGAAAGATGATTCAATAAATACCAACAGTTTATCAAAAATGCCGCTGGCATCGTTTAATGACAGCCAGATAGGGGAAACTACAGGTAGCATTGTGTCTGGCCTGGATTTGCCTGGCAGTACGGCTTATACATTACCCACCGGTACTATTACAACCGACTCAGCTGTGCTTGAATTAGGTTATAATGATGGATTTTATGGCGACTCATTAACATCCAAATATAAAATAGATGTATATCAGCTTACCGAAAAGCCTGTAACTGGTCAAACTTACATTGGTAACCGTTCATGGGCACATAACAGCACAGTTATTGGTAGTAACCCGGCATTTAATGTGCGGCCTAAAACCCGTGTTAAAATATATAATATTATTACTGGAAAGAAAGATACGCTTTACAGCGTAGCGCCGCATATCAGGGTACCTATCAATACAACTTTTATTAATAACAACTTTTTTGGAGCGCCTGCCACTCAGTTAAGTTCTTTATCGAACTTCCAAAATGCTGTAAAGGGGCTGTACATTACCTTGCAGCGCAACGGCGGACCAGGTGGTGTAGTTATGATCCATCCGGATTCATGCCGCATTAAAGTGTACTATCGTGCCAATAACGCAGGTACCATAGATACTGCGGTTGCATCACTGCCTTTTACCAGAGCTACTACTAGTAGCGGTGCTGTGGCTAGAGCGAATGCTGTAGAGATCAGGCATACTTACAATCAGGAGATTACGGCCCAGCTAAATAATCCTAAGCAATCCTATGACCAGTTTTACTTACAGGGTGGCGGTTTACGTGCCCGCATTCGTTTTCCGGAATTAGGCAAGTTGTTTGGCGCCGATTCTACCAAGGTTGTATTGAATAAAGCAGAGTTGATTATTACACCTGAAGCAGGTACCGGTGTACCTTACAAGGCCTTGCCGCAGTTAACCATGTACCGTTCGGATATTGCCTTACAAAGGCAACTGTTGCCTGATGCTAATGGTTCGGGTAACACAATTTACGATCCCTATTACTTAAGTACAGCAATTTTTGGTGGTCGTTTGGATGCTACCAAACAACAATACCGGTTTATTGTAACTGGCTATATACAAAAGCTGCTCAATAAAACGCTTACCGATTATGGTACTTACATTGCGCCAATTGATACTAACTTTACTGCTGCAACCTCTATCCCGATTGCTTCAACAGCTGCAACCGCAGCACGAACTATTGCAATAGGCAGTAATAAGTCCTCAGCCGGCAGAATTAAGCTGAATATTATCTACACCAAACAGAATTAAATAAGAGAATCCCCGCTAAGGGGATTTTTTTTTGCACCATAATATTTGAATATATTAGCTCCGATTTTATAGGGCTTGGCCATATAAGCAGATAATTCGTTTTATTAGATCAGAGAAAATTTTATGTGCGGAATTGTTGGATATGTAGGATTCAGGGATGCTTACCCAATTGTAATAAAGGGCCTGCAACGGCTGGAGTACCGTGGGTATGATAGTGCAGGGGTGGCCCTGATGGATAAGGAACTGCGTGTTTATAAAAAGGCCGGTAAGGTAAGCGACCTTGAAAACTTTGTAAAGGATATTGATTTAAAAGGTAGCCTGGGCATGGGGCATACCCGCTGGGCAACTCACGGTGCACCGAGCGACCGTAATTCGCACCCGCACTCATCGGGTAACCGGAAGCTTACTATTATTCATAATGGTATCATCGAAAATTATGCGGTACTTAAAGAAGCCCTGTTGGCAAAAGGCCATGTTTTCAAAAGTGATACAGATACCGAAGTGCTGATCCACTTTGTGGAAGACATACAGCAGGAAACCGGCCTGGATTTGCAGGAGGCCGTGCGTATTGCTTTAAATAAAGTAGTAGGTGCTTATGCCATTGTAATTATGAGTACCGATGAGCCTGATATGCTGATCGCTGCACGTAAAGGCAGCCCAATGGTGATTGGTGTAGGTGAGGGCGAATACTTTGTAGCATCAGACGCTACGCCGATTGTGGAGTACACTAAAAACGTAATCTATTTAAATGATAACGAGATAGCGTACATCCGCCGCGATGATCTATTGATTAAAAATATCGACAATACCGTACAAACGCCTTACATTCAACGGTTAGAGTTACAGTTAGAAATGCTGGAAAAAGGCGGCTATGAGCATTTCATGCTGAAGGAGATATACGAGCAACCACGTTCAATCCGCGATTGTATGCGTGGCCGTATTTATCCGGAGCAGGGTAAAGTACAACTCGGTGGTATCAAGGAGTATACGGAGAAACTAAAAAACATAGATCGTATCATCATCGTAGCTTGCGGTACCTCCTGGCATGCCGGTTTGGTAGGTGAATATTTGATTGAAGAATATGCGCGCATACCTGTAGAGGTGGAGTATGCCTCGGAGTTCAGGTACCGTAACCCGATCATCAGCGAAAAAGATTTGGTTATCGCCATTTCTCAATCTGGTGAAACGGCCGATACGATGGCCGCTCTGGAGCTGGCTAAAGAGAAAGGCGCTACCTTGTTTGGTATCTGTAATGTTGTTGGCGCATCTATACCGCGTATTACCCATGCGGGAGTTTATACCCATGCCGGTCCCGAAATTGGTGTGGCATCAACCAAGGCCTTCACGGCACAGGTTTCGGTATTAACGCTGATGGCTTTTTATATTGCTCAGCAACGTGGCACTATTACCCGTAACAAGCTGGTAGAGTATTTAACAGAGCTGAATGCCATACCCGATCTGGTTGAAAAAGCACTAAAGGCTAACGATCATATTGTAGATATATCGCGTAAAATTAAAGATAGCACCAACTGCCTGTTTTTGGGCCGTGGCAGCTCATTCCCGGTTGCATTGGAAGGTGCGCTGAAACTAAAAGAAATATCATATATCCACGCCGAAGGCTACCCTGCTGCCGAAATGAAGCACGGACCTATTGCGCTGATTGACGAGAATATGCCGGTGGTAGTAATTGCTACCAAGCATTCATCGTATGAGAAGGTAATCAGTAACATACAGGAGGTTAAGGCACGCGGTGGTAAAATCATTGCCATTGTATCAGAAGGCGATATCGATGTGCGTAACATGGCCGATTATGTAATTGAAATTCCGCAGGTGGCCGAGCCATTTGTGCCGCTGGTGGCTACCATACCGTTACAGCTGTTATCGTATCATATTGCCGTGATGCGTGGCTGTAATGTGGATCAGCCCCGTAACCTGGCTAAGTCCGTAACGGTTGAATAAACGACTTGGTTCGTACTATAAAATTAAAAAGGAGCACTTAATACTGCTCCTTTTTGTTTTATAGCCTATAGCTTGTTCATATAGATTTATATATTTGAATAAATATTTTCTATATGACCATCACACAGCTTGAATATATTGTTGCAGTAGATACTTATAAAAGTTTTGTACTGGCGGCCGAAAAGTGCTTTGTTACCCAGCCAACGCTGAGTATGCAAGTGCAAAAGCTGGAGGATATGCTGGGCGTAAAAATATTTGACCGCACACGGCAGCCCATTGCTACTACAGAAGTGGGCACCGAAATTATAGCGCAAGCCCGTGTAATGCTGGCCGAAAGTTATAAAATAAAAGAGATTGTGACCGACAGGCAAAAAGAGCTGTCGGGCGAGCTGAAGATCGGTATCATTCCCACCATATCACCTTACATTCTTCCCAAAATAATTGCCCGTTTTGTTGAAAAGTACCCGCTGGTAAAACTGCTGGTATGGGAGCAAAACACGGAGCAGATTATTCAGCAACTGAAAAATGGTACTATCGATTGCGGCATTCTATCCACCCCGTTGCACGAGAGTACACTAACCGAAATTCCCGTGTTTTATGAGAACTTTGTAGCTTACGTAGCCAAAACCAGTAAGCTGTTTAAAAAGAAGCAAATTACGCCCGACGAGATTGATATGGAAGAGCTGTGGGTATTGAACGAAGGGCATTGCATGCGCGAGCAGGTACTTAACATTTGCCAGCGGCGTAAAGCAACCAAAGGGTTTAAGCATTTTGAATACTATACCGGCAGTGTTGATACACTGAAACGCATGGTGGAGCAAAATAACGGTGCTACTATACTGCCCGAACTGGCGTTGTCTGATTTGAGCGAAAAGCAGCTCGATAAAGTACGCTATTTTAAATCGCCTGAACCGGCCCGCGAGGTAAGTATCGTAATACAGCGCAATTTTTTGAAGCGCCGCATGATCGAGGCGCTTAAAAACGAGATACTGGACTTTGTGCCCAAAAAGCTGCGCACCAAAAAGAAGAAAGAGGTGATAGATATATAATAAGCACTCTTCTCCTCCTTGGTAGGAGAGGCTTAAAAGAGCTGTGAGCCGAACGCGTTTAATTAAAATAAGTGCACCAGGTATCGAAGCAGCTTATAGCTCAGGTATAATATCCCGGCGAAGAATAAGCCTATCACAATGAATATAGTAACCAGTACGCCTGTGCCGCTGCCTTGGTGCCGGCCTTCCACGTAATGCTGTTTGAGCAGCCGAATGTTGCGCTCATTGGCTTTAAAGTAAAAATCGAAGATTTGACCGATGATAGGTATGCCCCCAATCAAGGCATCCAGTCCGGCGTTGAGTGCCATTAAAATAACCACCTTACGGCTTGCGCCTTGCTTAGCCATCACCCATATCAGCGTTGCGGCAACCGCAAAGCCGGATATATCGCCCACAACCGGTATAAAGTTGATGATAGGATCGAGTCCGAACCGGAAATTGGTGCCGGGGATACGAAACTGGTCGTCCAGTAAGTACGCAACACGTTCCACCCACTTCAGGCGGTCGGGCAGGTTAACGGGAATTGGTTTTTTGGGTGATTGCATAGTTACTTACAATCAACCCCAAATTAATCCATTGGTTTTAATAATGCAGCTTAGTTGGTAAGTTAGGTGGTATAAAATCTACCGTACCACCCGGCCTTTCCATGCATATTTGCGGGTATTACCCATCAGGCCAACATACACAAAATACAGGATGTGAATTGGCGAGAGCAGGATTAATAACCCAACCAGGCCAACACGCTTAAAGAATTCCATGATGGGCAGTAAAAAAGCCGCCTCGAACAGATACTTGAAAAACATCTGCGTAACAAACAAATGAAAAAAGCGGGGGTTGAAAAAGCCCGCTACTGCATTGACCAATAGCGAAAGGTTAAAAAGCCAGATACATACAGCTAAGGCTACTACCTTTTTATCTTTATACCGGGTTGATTTGGAAGCCCAGCGGCGGCGCTGCTGTAAAAACTCGGTCAGGTTAGGCTTGGCATGTGTATATACAATCGCATCATGGTGTTTCAGGAAACCGATACGGCCCGGATAGCGCTCAGCCACCTTTTGCAGCAGCAACTCATCATCGCCCGAAGCCAGATCATCAATGCCCTTAAAACCGCCTACCTCGTAAAATACATCCTTGCGGTAAGCCAGGTTAGCACCATTGCAGGTAGAAGCACGTTTGTTGCCAATGAACGATGCACCAATGCCGATCAAGTACGAAAACTCCAGCGTTTGCAAGCGCTCAAATAATGACTTTTCCTGGAAATAAGTTACCGGCGACGAGATCATAACCGGCTGCTCCGTTTCAAAAAATCCCACTACGGTTGATAACCATTTCGGCCCCATGCGGCAATCTGCATCGGTGGCTACCATCAGGTCACCGGTTGATAGCTTGATGGCTTCGGCAATGGCTTTCTTTTTATAGGAGTTGAGCTTTTCCGTCTCGTTCATCTGCAACAGTTTGATGCCTTGCGGCGCATAGCTGCGGATAATGTCGGCAGTTGTATCGGTGGAGTGGTCGTCAACAATAATTACTTCAAGCAGGTGTTTGGGGTAATCCTGGGCCAGTATATCCTCAATGGTAAGGCGTATGTTTTCTTCCTCGTTACGTGCGGCAATCAGCAAGGTCACTTTGGTGCTGAGGTTAGCCGTAGTTAGTTTGGGGCGCTTTAAAGCCGCCCAACCTTTAATCAGATAAATAAGCACCAGCACATAAAGGCCGGTTAATAGCAGGGATATAAAACTATATGTTGTTATCAAAGAACTTTACTTTTAATACGAAAACAGAACCTAATATAGCCGGAATGATCAGGTTGGTAAACCAGATCAGGGAAACGGCAGCAATCACCACAATGTGCTGATTAGTTACATACTCAAACAGTTTATCGGCAGTAGCGCTGCGTACGCCAATGTCTACCACATCAATAGTAGGCAGGGCCGATTGGATAAAAAAGAAAACGAATATCAGCAACATCATTTGTGCCATCGGTATTTCGGGCAGCAGCAAATGGATAATGAGATAGTACTGGAACGAAAAGGTAGCAAACCGCGCCACGCAATACCCCATAATATGCAGCAGTTCCGGGAAACGGTAGCGTTTCATTACATCAAAAAAGCGGTGATACTTTTTAAGAAACGGAACGCTGTTGAGCAGGTATACCAGCCAGCGCACATTAAAATAAAAGATGAGCATCAGCAGCATAAAGCCAATGCCGGTAGTAAGCAGGCCGATATATAGCCATTTATTTACGTTCAAAAAATAATAAATAAACCATAGCAACGCGCTGGCACCCGAAACGGAGGTAACTACATTTTGCCCGAAAGAACCCACGGCCATAGCAAATACACCATGTATGCGCCTGCGCGGTGGTAAAAACATAACACGGCCGCCATACTCCCCAAAACGGTTAGGGGTAAAAATAGCCAGCGTTAACCCACAAAAAACTGATTCAATAGCCTGCCATAATGTAATGGGCGACCATTTTTGTGTCAGGTAACGCCATTTCATGGCCTCCAACAGCCAGTTAACCAACATCAACAGCACAATCAGGATGATGATTACTATAGCATTTAAGCGGTCGACCTTAAAGATAAGTTCCCTGAACTGTATCAGTTCGTGGTTGTTGTTCAGCCGGCGGTATATAAAAGTAAAAGCCAGTATAAGGATAACTGCTTTTATAACCCACGATATTATTTTTTTGGCTGAACCTGTCAAAACAGAAGAACTAAATTTTGTGCAATATTATCTAAAAAGGGCAAGCCTTTAGCCTGCCCTGTTGAATTAAATGTTATTTAAGTATTAAAATTACTTTAATCGCTCTTTTAAATAACTCAAAGTGTGCGCGTAAGCATCTTTAGTAGCCTCGCTGTTATAAATAGGATTGCTTGGATTAGCAAAGCCATGGTCGGCATCGTACTGGTGCAGGTACAGTTTTTTGCCCGCTTTTTCCATGTTTTCTTTAAACTGGGCCACCACCTTGGTATTAATAAACTGATCCTTGTTGGCAAAGTTGCCCAATACATCAGCATTCAGGGCTTTCAATCGGTCAACATTTTGTTCGGGCATGCCGTAATACATTACGCAGGCTACATTCTGCTTGCCGGCCATTATAGCTGTTTGCAGGCTCCAGCCACCGCCAAAGCACCAGCCTAAGGTAGCAATACGTGCCTGCGGACCTGCATAAGCCAAAGCGCCTTTAATAATGCTTTGTGCACGCGCTTCTTTCACCGCCTGCATGTATTTACCGGCATCCTGCCGGTTGTCCGCCACCTTGCCGTCGTACAAATCAAGTGCAATTACGGTCACGTTGCCTAAATCGTTGTACAGTTTTTCGGCTTCGCGTTTAATAAAGTCATTCAGTCCGTACCATTCATGTATTACCAGCAGGTATTTGTTGGTTTTGGTTTTCGCTTTCAGCTCATAGGCATTGGCGGTTAAACCATCGTCGGTTTTGTAATTAATCACCTTGCCTGTACTGCTCTGAAAATGAACTTTCACCGGGTTGGGGTGCGCCATCCGAAAGTTGGGGTTAGACGCCAGCATGGCAAACTTTTGCGTAGCGCTTGGTTTAGCAGCAACCGTTTTATGGCAGCAGGCCATTTTGTTTTGGCCAAAAGCTACCATACAGCTTACAACCAAGCATACAAAAAGTATAAGTTTTTTCATGATACGTTGCGGTGTGAATGGGATAAACAACATGTAAGAGGGTAAATTGTTTTTAGAAAATTTTTGATGTGGGGCCGGGGATGCGAGCGGCGTTTGAGTAGAATGAGTTCTGATGCTGCTTATATTCCTTAAAATCATTCAGTATCAAACGCTCGTCACAACTCCTTATTAATTACCCTATTCGGCGTTCAATACTTATCTTTGCCGCATGTCTGACAAAAAAGTAAGAGTACGTTTTGCACCGAGCCCTACCGGTGGTTTGCACCTGGGCGGCGTACGTACCGTATTATTTAATTACCTGTTTGCCAAAAAGCATAACGGCACCTTTGTGCTGCGTATTGAAGATACCGACCAGAACCGCTACGTGGACGGTGCCGAAGAATATATTATGAACTGCCTTAAATGGTGCGGCCTTAACCCGGATGAAAGCCCGGTTGTAGGCGGCCCGTTTGCACCATACCGCCAAAGCGAGCGTAAAGCTTTATACCGTGAATATGCCGAAAGGCTGGTGCGCCAAGGGCATGCTTACTATGCGTTTGATACACCCGAAGAGTTGGAACAGCAACGTAAGGATATTCCGAACTTCCAGTACGGTATGGCTTACCGCGATAACCTGCGCAACTCGCTGGCTTTGTATGAGCATGAAGTGGAGCAGCTGCTTAATGCCGGTACGCCGCATGTGATCCGCATCAAGATGCCCGAGGATGAAACGGTACACTTTACGGACATGATACGCGGCGATGTGACTTTTGAAACCAACACGGTTGATGATAAGGTATTACTGAAAGCCGACGGTATGCCAACTTACCATTTGGCGGTAGTGGTAGATGATTACCTGATGCAGATTACCCATGCTTTTCGTGGTGAAGAGTGGTTGCCATCGGCACCGGTGCACCTGCTGTTGTGGGAGTACCTGGGCTGGAAGGCAGAAATGCCGCAGTGGGCACATTTACCATTGATTTTAAAGCCTGATGGCCACGGTAAACTAAGCAAACGCGATGGTGCAAGATTAGGTTTCCCGGTTTATGCCATGAACTGGATCGACCCTAAAAGCGGTGAATTAACCCCCGGCTTCCGCGAACTGGGCTTTTTGCCCGAGGCTTTTGTGAACCTGCTGGCCATGCTGGGCTGGAACGATGGTACCGACCAGGAAATTTTTACACTGGATGAGCTGTCGCAAAAGTTTTCGATGGAGCGTGTGAGTAAAGCCGGTGCCAAATTCGATTTCGAAAAAGCCAAATGGTACAATGCCGAGTGGATTAAGAAAAGCAGTGCCGCAGAGTTACAAGATAAAGTAAAAGCTGTTTTGGCAGATAGAGGTATCACTATTACCGATGAGTCTGCTTTGCTGAAAGTAATTGACCTGGTAAAAGACCGCTGCGTACTGCTGGCCGATTTTTACGACCAAGCAAGCTACTTCTTTAAGCAACCGGAGGCGTATGATCTGAATGCTGTAAAACCAAAATGGACCGACGCTAAAACTGAACTGTTCAAAACCTTCATCAGCCAGTTGCAGGAAACTGACAATTGGGATGCTGCCGAACTGGAAACCAACTTTAAGGCGCTGCTAACCGAAAAAGGTTTCAAGATAGGCGATGCCATGTTGCCGTTCCGCATTATGCTGGTAGGCAGCAAATTTGGCCCCCACGTGTTTGATATAGCCGTAATGCTGGGCAAAGAAGAAACCATTGCCCGTGTGGAAAAAGCTTTAGTGGCTTTTACGGCGTAAGGCCCCTCCCAAACCCTCCCCGGAAGGGGAGGGCTTCAAAAGATATAAACAAAAAGTGCCACTCAACTAATCATGAGATGGCACTTTTTAGTTATAGCTCTTTCCTGTCAAAAGCCCTCTCTACCGGGGAGGGTTTGGGTGGGGCTGTCTACCTACTCAATAAATTCACAAACAACTTATACGCCCCTGGAACGCCTGCCGGCAACTGCCTGAAAAAGGCCAGCGATGTATACGTAAAGCGGCCTTTGCCATAATTTACGGTGATGAGCGAACCTTTGTTGGGTGTTTCGTTCACATCGTTCATTTCAAACAGCGTTTGATATTCGGGGGCAATGCTGCTTACAAAGTATAAGCCGCGTTCCTGTACCCAGCCTTCAAAATCGGCTTGTGTTATCTTGTTGGGGTAGTTGAGTAACGGGCTTTGCGGGTTGGTAACGGTTATTTTGGCATGCTCGTCGGTTACCCGTTCATTTACTACCCGGAAGGGGTAAGGCCCGATGTTGGGTACTACCAGGCCGGCAAAGTTGTTGTATTGCACTACCAGGTTACCGCCATTTTTTACATAAGCCATCAGCTTAGGCTGCTCATAGGCAAGGCGCTGGTCAACGTTGTAGGCACGCACGCCGGTTACAATGGCATCATAGCTTGATAAGTTGGTATTCATAATCTCGCTCTCGGTAAGCAGATGCACTTCGTAGCCTACCTGCCGCAAAGCGTCGGGCACCAAATCGCCGGCTCCGGCAATGTAACCTATCTTTTTACCAGTGGTTTTTAAATCAATGCTTACCAGCTTGGTTTGTGCCGGCGGGAAAAGGGTAATGCTGGGAATATGCTCATAGCGGATATGCTGTACGCCCAGTGAAAACGTTTGCCCGTTAGCAGTAACTACCGCTTCGGCCATATGGGTTGATGAGGCGTTGCCGGCAGCTGGTGCTACGGTAAACTCAGCCGTCCATTCATCCCCTTTCTGTTTATTAGTAAATGCTATTGATGCGGGTGTAATTTGCCAGCCGGCTATTGGTTTTAAACTGATACTGCCATTGGCATTTGCAAAGCTTTTTAATTTAACCTGAATGGTTTGCGGCTGTTTGGTGCTAAAAACATATACCTTATCATCGATATTAGCCGTAACGGGTGGCGCAATTTCGATAGGCTGATACACCTCGCCGCGTACCGGGTCCACATATTTATAAACCAACCTGCGATCATAACGGAAAGGTTTACCTTCAATAACAAACTCATAAGTAACTTTTAGCAGATCCGGGTTTTCGGGGTTGCCGGCCAGCTGATCGTTGTTTAAGGTATAGGAGCCGATAGTGTGCGGCGCTTCCAGCCAGTATGGTTGCGTAATTTTGTTGGCCTGTGCTTTCAGGTCAAAGTTTTGTACTTCGTTGGCCGGTATTGCCTGCGCATTCAGGCTTTTATCTTGATTCTGGATGCTGATGCTGTTGAGCTTTACCCGGTTATTATAGCGGTTTAAAACCTGCGACCGGATGCTGATGCTATCGCCCAAGGCATAAGTAGGCGCGGTGGCGTAGCTCTCGAACCATAAGCCGGCACAGGCAGCAATCAAATCATCCAAATCTCTCAGCTTTTGCGTGCGCCAGTAAGTATCTGTAACTTTCTCTACCCGGCCGTGCAGCTGAACTAATGCGGCAACTGAGTTGGCCGGGTGCTCTTCATCAAAGTTGCGGATGATCACAGTCAGGTTATTGGCGATTTCCTCGCCGCCTTTTACCCGTTTCCAGGAGGTGTTGATGCCATCCATCAGGTCGTTTTGCGGGGCATCACCCAAAATGGTTTTAAAATACTCCAGCGCCGTACCCCGTTGCCTGGCCGAGCCAAAGCCTTGTGATTTATGGTTAGAGCGGCTTTCGGCAGCCAACTCACCATAGCCTTTACCCAAAATAGCGTTGTAACCACCTACATCAATCTTAAACTGATTGGGCGATGTGGTATTGGTACTGCCAAAGCTAAAGGTGTTCCACAGCAGGCGCTTGGCTTGCCAGGGTTGTACATACTTCAATTGTTCGGGGTAACGTTTAGGGTCGGCAGCTGCAGCAAAGGCCTCCTGGGCCAATATGGCCGATGAGGTATGGTGCCCGTGGCCGCCCTCGCCGGTGGTAGGGAAACGGCAAATCATAATATCGGGTTTAAACTGGCGTATCACCCAAACCATGTCGCCCAGTATTTTGTCCTTGTCCCATATTTTCAGGGTTTCTTCCGGTCCTTTGGAAAAGCCAAAGTCATTAGCCCGGCTAAAAAACTGTTCGGCACCATCCACACGTCGAGCCGCCAGCAGTTCCTGTGTGCGTATCAAACCTAACAGTTCGGCTTGCTCGTTACCAATCAGGTTCTGGCCACCATCGCCCCTGGTTAAAGCTAGGTAGCCGGTGCGGTAGTGTTTCTCCTGCGCCAGGTAGGCAAGTAGCCGGGTATTCTCGTCGTCGGGGTGAGCGGCTATATAAAGTACGCTGCCGAGGGTGTTTAATTTCTTGAAAGTTTGCTTGATGGTAGCTATATCGGCTGCCGGGGCGGTTTGTGCGTAGGTGTATATCGCAATTGCTTGTAAAACAAGCAGTAGTTTAAAAAACCTGGTCATGAAGAATGGTCTGTAAAATTTTATTTAAAGTACAAATATTAAAACAAATACAATGTTCAAAGATTTATAAAATAGTTAATCGTACGATTAAAACTTTTCTGCTTCTAACCTTTAATTACACAATAATTACAAATCCGCTACTTTTCAATCAATCGTTTGATTAACTTTGTATCCGATTTATGGAGAAGGAAAAGACAGATAAAAAGGATCATATACTGGATGTGGCCGAACGTGTTTTTGCAGAGCACGGTTTTGACGGCGCATCCACCCGATTAATTTCTGGCGAAGCTGGTGTAAACATGGCCATGCTGAATTATTATTTCGGCTCCAAGGAAGGTTTGTTACTGGCCATCTTTGAGCGCCGTACAACCATGTTCCACGGTCTTATTCAGAACATAGGCAATACCGAAAGTATTTCATCCTGGCAAAAGGTGGAAATGTATATTGAAGCTTACATTAACCGTATGTTCAACAACAACTGTTTTCAAAAAATGCTTTACCAGGAGCTGGCGCTAAGCCGTAAAACAGAGGTGACTGATAAGATTACGCAGTTGCTGATGTTGAATATTACGGAATTCAGAAAAATAATTCATGAGGGTATTGAGCGCGGCGAGTTTGGCAGCGATCTGGACACAGATATGATGATTGCCACTTTGTTCGGTACCAAAAATTTTCTCGTTAATACGCCACATGTATCCAGCCTGATGTTTGGCTTTGACATGACAGACCAGGCTAACCTGGATGATAAGCTGAAGCCACGGATGAAAAATTATTTAACGAAACTATTAAAAGCTTACCTGCTACACGAAAATGACAACTCTAAATAACAAAACCGTTAACCTCTATCTATTCAAAAAGATGGTATTTAAATCTTTATGTGGCGTAGCGGCAATGTTGCTGCTGTTCCATACAGATGTAAACGCACAAGACAGAACGCTGACGCTGACTGAAGCCATTAATATGGGGCTGCAGAACAGCAAATCGCTCAAGTTATCGCAATCGCAAATTGATAAGGCGGTATCACAGTACAACCAGGCTAAAGACCAGGCTTTGCCAACCGGCTCGGCCAGCTTTATGTATAGCCGCGCACAAATTCCGGCTAATCATTTAAATCTGGGTCCTGAACAATCTTTTAGCTTACCTAAAAGCGCCAACGCTAACCTGGGTATTGTAAGTGCCGAAGAAGTAATTTACGGCGGTGGCCGTTTGCGTTATGCACGCCAAACCACCGACCTGCTGGTACAGGTAGCCCGCCTGGATGCCGATAAGGATAAAGAGCAGATTGCCATGAATGTGGTAAATGCTTATTATAACCTGTATCGTGTGCTGCAAAGTAAAAAGGTAGTTGAGCAAAACCTGAAATCAATCGATCAGCAAATACACCAGTCGCAACGCTTTTTTGAGCAGGGTCTGGTAACCCGCAACGATGTTTTGCGTTTCCAGCTGCAACGCTCAAATATCGAGCTGAACGGCATCGATCTGGAAAGCAACCGTAAGGTAATTAACTATGATTTGATCGTATTATTAGGTTTACCTGAAGATACGCAGATCAATATTGACCAGGTTGAAGATGCTGAACGCTCGCTGGTGCCATTAAGTAGCTACCAGGATTCAGCGCTGGCCAGCCGTCAGGAAGTTAAACAACAGGATATTCGCACCAAGGTTGCCGAAACCAACATTAAAAACGTACAAGCCGAAAAACTGCCAACTTTAGCAGCTACCACCGGATTGTACTATGTAAATGCATCGGCCAATCCATTGCCTAACAGCGGTAAATATATTACCCCGTTAACTTTTGGCGTATCGGCTGCGTGGAACTTCGGTACCCTGTGGACCAATAAAAATAAGGTAACCCAGGCCCGTATTGAGCGTGAGGAAACTGTAATCAACAAAGGCATTATCACAGATAATATCAAAACCGAAGTAAACCAAAGCTATCAGAACTATGTAAACGCGCTGAATAAGATCAAGCTGCTACAGACTTCTATAGCGCAGGCTACCGAGAACAACCGTTTGCAAATTTCACGTTACGCCAATGCAACCGCTACGGCTACTGAACGTGCTGATGCAGAAACCTTGCTTTACCAGGCGCAAATTAACCTGGAGCTGGCTAAAGCCGACGCAGGACTGGCTTATTACAACTTATTAAAATCAACCGGAAGATTAGTAAAATAACAACAATACAACTCTATAAACAAAATGGCACAGGAACAAGAAATTCAACAAACAGAAAAGAAGAAACCGAACAGGGTTATTCCGATTATCTTAGGTGTTCTTTTGATAGGCGGAGCTATATTCGGTATTAAAGAATACATTTATTCAAGCAAGCACGAGGATACTGATGATGCGCAAATAGATGCCGATATCAGCCCGGTAGTGTCCCGCGTAGGCGGTTATGTTGACAGCATATTTTTTGAAGATAACCAGCACGTAAATAAAGGCCAGGTACTGGTAAAAATTGACGACCGCGATTACCGTGTTAAAGTAGAGCAGGCTCAGGCTGCACAACAAGGTGCCGGCGCCAGCGTTGGTGTAGGCGAAACGCAAATTTACAGCACGGCTGCCAATGCGGCCAGCGCACGTGCACAGGTAACTGCAACTCAGGCCCGCCTGGAAAAAACTCGTAATGATTACAATCGCTACGCCAACCTGGTAAAAGACGGATCCATCACCCAGCAACAGTTTGATCAAGCTAAATCTGATTTGGCAGTAGCCGAGGCTAATTACCGCGCTGCTCAGGATCAGTATAAAGCTGCTCAGCAACAGGTAGGTACTACCCGTAACCAGTTAAAGGTTACCAATACCGGTGTTAACCAGCGCCAGGCTGATGTTGATTATGCAAAACTGCAATTATCATACACTACCATTACTGCACCTGCTAGTGGTACTACCTCTAAAAAGAGCGTACAGTTAGGTCAGTTGGTACAGGCAGGTCAAACCTTGTTCTCTATTGTTAACGATAACAGCTTATATGTTACCGCAAACTTTAAAGAAACACAGCTGGAACACATTCGCAATGGCCAGAAAGTAAACATTGAGGTTGATGCTTACCCGGATATGGAACTGCAGGGAACCGTTTACAACTTTTCGCCAGCTACCGGTGCTAAGTTCTCTTTATTGCCTCCGGATAATGCTACAGGTAACTTTGTGAAAGTAGTACAACGTGTACCTGTTAAAATAAAAATTAATGCAAGCAAAGAAGTAATAGAGAAGCTACGCGCCGGTATGAGCGTTAACGTTTCCGTTACTACTAAAGAATAAATTAAATGGCCGAAGTTGGATTTAAAAAATGGATCATTACCATTACGGTAATTACAGCTTCGTTACTGGAGCTTATTGATACGACTATTGTAAACGTATCACTGCCCACCATACAAGGTAACCTGGGGGCCACGCTCGAAGACGTGGCCTGGATTACCACCGGTTATGCGGTAGCCAACGTAATTATATTGCCTATGTCGGGGTGGCTGGGCAGCTTTTTTGGACGTAAAAATTACTTTTTAGCGTCCATCATTATATTTACCATTGCCTCATTTTTATGTGGTAATGCACATACTTTAACCGAACTGGTTTTATTCCGTATTGTGCAGGGTATGGCCGGCGGTGGTTTGATATCCACCTCGCAGGCTATATTGCTCGAAACCTGGCCGCGTGAGCAGGTAGGTACGGCAACGGCATTGTTTGGTTTAGGCGCGGTAGTGGGGCCAACAGTAGGCCCTACCATTGGTGGTTATATTACCGACCACGCCTCATGGCCCTGGATATTTTATGTAAATATTCCGGTAGGTGCCTTAGCTGCGTTCTTTACTTATACGTTTGTGCGGGCCACGCCCAAAACGGGGCGCGACCAGCCTATCGACTGGTGGGGGATTGCCTTGCTGGCTATAGCTGTAGGTAGTTTGCAAACTATCCTGGAAAAAGGTGAGTCGGAAGACTGGTTTGCAACGCCTTATATTACCATACTTACTATTACCGCTGTGGTAGGGGTGTTGTTATTTATTTGGCGCGAGTTAAGTACACCATTCCCTATTGTGAACTTTGGGATTATGCGGCACCGCAGTTTCTCAATCGGTATGTTTACCTCCTTTATATTAGGGTTTGGTTTATACGGTTCTGTATTCGTGTTCCCGGTATTTTGTCAGAGCTTACTTGGGTTTTCGGCACAGCAAACCGGAGAGTTACTGTTTCCGGGCGGTTTGTTTACCATTGCCATGATGCCGTTTATCGGTAAGATGCTGAACAAAGGCATACCGGCCCAGTTTATGGCCACGTTGGGCATGTTCTTATTCTTCGTATTTACCCATATGCTGGCCAACTCTACACTGGCAACCGGGCGCGAAGATTTCTTTTGGCCATTGGCTATACGGGGTATAGGTATGGCGTTGTTGTTTGTGCCATTAACCACCTTAGCCATCTCTGACCTGAAAGGGGCAGAAATAGGCCAGGGGGCTGGTTTAAATAACATGATGCGTCAGTTGGGCGGCTCATTTGGTATCGCAGCCTTAACCACAATTATCCATATCCGTCAGGGGGTGCACCGCAATAACTTGTTAACTAACATTAACGAGTATAATACATTCTTTACGCAGCGTTTGCAGGGGTACATTAATAAGTTCATGGCATTGGGGCATGGCGTTACTGAAGCTACAAAAATGGGCTATGCCGCAATGGAGGGTACAATCATAAAGCAATCCTTATTGTTAACTTATGATGATGCTTACTGGCTAACCGGCTTGGTAATGTTGTTCTCAATACCTTTATTATATCTGCAGCCTTTCCGTAAAAACATGAAAGCTGCTGCCGATGTGCACTAAATAATAAAAGCCGTTCTGGGGTCAACAGAACGGCTTAAGTAAAATTAACAATTAAAAAGTACATCACTACTTCGGCTTCGCTTAATATTTATCAGATGGAAAGTAAGAGCCCAAAGCAAGTTTAATCTTAGTTATAAAGCTAAGGTTCTTTAAAGTAAAAAACAAATTATTTAATTGTTAACCAATAAAAAGGCGATTAAAATTATTTTTAATCGCCTTTTTTATGCAATAATATTTCCTTTTCGGTTAAAATATCAGTTTACCAGCTGAGGTAACTAATGAAGCAATACGTACAGCGTCAAAAATACGCTCTTCAGTAGTGCCTAATTTAATCAGGGAATCTTCATGGGCATTCACACACATTTCGCAACCGTTAACAGCTGATACAGCCAGGCTCATTAGTTCAAAAAACTCTTTGCCGGTTACCGGTTTCATCATCAGCTGCATACGAATACGGGCCGGAATTTGTGTGTACTTCTCTTTTTGGGTGAAGTGACGGAAACGGTAAAATATATTGTTTGATGCCAGTAAGGATGCACAGCCGGCAGCCTCGCCAATTTCGGCAGCAGTAGCGCCCTGCTCTTCAGCGTATTTGGTAAAATACTGGGTAAGCTGCGTATTATTATTGTTGATAGCGGTAGTTAAACCTAAAAGCGCGCATTCCTTGGTGCTTAAATGCTCAGAAGTAAGGGTGCTGGTCAGGTTTAGTTTTAAATCGCGCAGGTAGCGTGATTCGCCTTTTTCAAGCAGGGTTAAAGCTTCGCTTCTGTAGGCGGTATCAACGCCAACGCCTTGTAATAACTCTTGTATAATTTCAGTGCTTTCGCTCATGATGGTAGTATAAAAAAAGCGTCATTGCGAGGTACGAAGCAATCCCTGCGTAGGACAGGCAAATTGGCTGAGCAAATTCAGAGATTGCTTCGTACCTCGCAATGACGCGATATTGAATGAATATGTTAGTTGATTATACAGTTAAAGTTTCCTGACCTTTTTCCCAGTTGCAAGGGCAAAGCTCGTCAGTTTGTAAACCGTCCAGTACACGTAAAACTTCTTTTACGTTACGGCCTACGTTCAGGTCGTTAACACATACCCAACGTACAACACCGGTAGGGTCGATGATGAAAGTAGCACGGTAAGCAATTTTTTCAGTAGGCTCTAAAATACCTAAGTCTTCTGCTAATGATTTTGAAGTATCAGCCAGCATAGGGAATTTCAAATCGCGCAGATCGTCGTGGTTTCTTCTCCAGGCAGCGTGTACAAACTCAGAGTCGGTAGAAGCACCGATTAAACGAGAATCGCGGTCGCGGAACTCACCATAGTTTTTGTTGAACTCAGCAATTTCAGTAGGGCACACGAAAGTGAAATCTTTTGGCCACCAGAACATTACAGTCCATACGTTGTCGTCATTCACTAAAAAGTCAGAAGTGATATCTTCAAACTCTTTGCCTTTCTCAATGCTAACTACCGCTTTTTTATTGAAAGCAGGAAATTTTTCACCAACTGTTATCATAATGTATCTTTTGTTGAATTTTTAACAAATATACGCAGCTTGCCTTAAATGTAATATCGAAAGTATTAATACCGTATAGATATTGTCTATAATATTGCTGGTAGGGTATAAGCGTCTGCAATTCCCCACTGCATTTGTATATTAACAGGATATGCCTAACTTGCATTACTATGAAAACCAAACCTATTCTGATTGCAGTAATTGCCGTAATTGTTTTAGCAGCAGGCGGATACTTCATTAAATCAAAATTTTTCAGCAGCTCCGGCAAAGCTGATGTACAAACCTTTCTGAACAACTTTAACGAACAGGTAAACGGTCATAATATTGATTCTATTGCCTCTTACTTTGATTCTGTATTGTACCAGGCCCCTCAAATTAAACAATTTGTTAAGGTTTTAGCCAATCAATCCAGCGTGGTGCCGGGCGAAAAGCCCCAATTGCAGATTAACCTGGATGTGGAGCAAAGCACTATTAACTATGGCGAACACCAAGAGGCCGTAGCTATTATACCGGTTTTACTAACCGCGCCGGACAAAACAACTGAGCACACCACATTTACTTTTAAGTTACAACCGGCCAAACAGCACGGCTACAGCATTAACAGTGTTGATAATAACAAATTTGTAATGGCCTATTCGGTGTTTGAAAACAAGTTCAAAATAAAATCAATACCCGATAAGGATATCTATGCTGATATTACCCTGAAGGCTTTCAAAACAGCCGAGCAGTTAAAAAGCCGCTATGATACGGTGGTTTGGTTTTCACATATCAACAATCAAACTTATTACTATGCCGTGAAAGGCAAATGGGACGAATATGAAATTAATGCAGATTCGGCCAAAAAGTATAAAATGGGTTTGGTTAATCCGCAATTACAGGAAATCATCCCGGCCGATTTTGATCTGGTGTACGCTATAGGCGGTACATTTAAAGATTTGGTTGAGGTTGAAAGCGATCATAAAAGGGGTTTTTATAACCTGCAGGGTAAAGTAGTTGTTCCGGTAGAGTATGATCAGATTTTGCCGGTTAAGCACCCCGAGCATCTGGCCGCATTAAAAAAAGAGGACAAATATTACTGGCTTGAACAGGATTACCGTGTAGGAGCCGAAGTAGATATGCCTATCAATGAGTTGTTTGCCTTGTTGCCGCCAATTATGCATTTTGACGTGTCTGTACCGGATAGCAAGAATATTATCGAACTTAACTCGCGCGATTATCATGGCAGCGTACTCATCAGCCCCTCCTACCTGGCCGATTTGAAGTTATTTCCGTCGATTAAGTATCTTAAAAACCCGTTGCGCCGCAAGGTGGAATTTGATGATGCCAGCGCACGGTACAAAGTAAATGTTGATAACCCCGTTATGCAGACAGATACCGGCCGTTTCCAGGCATTGCTGTATTCTATCCGTGATTATTTTATAGGTGGCCGGTCTGAGTTTTATGATTCTAAGAACCTGGTGCTGGTTGACCGTAAAGACAACCGCATTTACAGTAAGGATATATTGGCTGATTATGGCGATGAAGGTGGACTGGAGTTAAGCGGCAAATGCCGGGAATTTGCTTTCAAACCGCTTAATGACGAGTTACTTGAGTTGAAGGCAATGGGTGCTACCAACGCTATGCTTTATGACGATAACTACATTGAAGAGATGCCAATGTACCACTACCTGTATATGCAGGGTGGCAAGCTGCAGGAAAAAGAGACTAGTCGACTGTTTGCATTTACTAAGTTCGTAAAGATGGATGATTCTTATATTCAGGGTTGTTACCGGTATAAAGACAAGCAATTATCAGAAGCTAACACCGAAATGCTGCGGTATATGAAAAATGAGATTTATGCCGATTACCATTACAAATTTAAGGACGCCAAATGGAAGCAAATTTTTGAAATAAGTTTGGGTGGTTATGAAGCTAAAAATGTAAGTGTAGAAGATTCGTTAACGGAGATTGACCGTTACAACCTGAACTGGATCAATCAAAAATTAAAACAGCAACCAGCCGCTGCCGGTAAGCTGGCTTCGCGATAAATTTATATGCTGATTAAAGCACTACGCATTATAGCTTTCTTTTGGATTGTGATATTGTGCCTGGGCACCGCCGAGTACCTTACCTTTAAAAGCGATACCGACTTTTTGAGGTTCAAGGCTCAGGCGGTGCAAACCGGTTGGTATCTGCCTGCTTTTTACAGCCATATATTTGGCAGTAGCGTGATCTTACTGGTTGGTTTTTTTCAGTTCATTAAGCGTTTCCAACAAAAAAAGAAACTGCATAGGGCTTTGGGCAAAGCTTATATACTGGGGGTGCTGTTCTTCGCCTCACCGGGCGCTTATATCATGACGTTGTTCATCAACCGAGGCACCGGCGTGTTCCTGTCTTTTTTGGTGCAAAATACGTTGTGGTTGGTATTTACGGCTATGGCCTGGTACTATGCACGTAAAGTGCAAATTGGCCGGCATATAGCCATGATGCATCGCAGCTATGCATTAGCCTTTGCTGCCGTTACGCTACGGTTTTATATCTGGCTGTTTTCAGTTGCGGGTATTGGCATTGGGTTTCAAAACAATTATCTCATCATTGCCTTATTAAGCTGGGTGCCCAACCTGCTGGTGGCAGAGTTTATCAATTATCGCCAAAAGCAACGGGTGCCCGCAACCCAGCAGATGCGATATGAACAAAGCCGAATTTGACGCCCTTAAACAACAGTACAAACCCGATAAAGTAAAGCTCCTTTTTGTGGCCGACGGTGTGCCTATTGGCCACAAGTACTTTTACCTTAAAAACTCTAACCTGTATAAAGCCATCAAGGCTGCCTTTGTACAGGTTTTCGGTGAATTCAAATCTGACGATGAGTTCCTGGAGTTTTTTAAAGAGATGGGCTGCTATATTGACAACATCAGCGATAAGCCGGTGAAAGATTTGCCGCCAGCCCAGCAGCGTACCTTACGGCAAGAAGGCGTTCCGCAATTGGCCAGCCACATAGCCCAGATGAAGCCACAGCTGGTTATCATCTCGCTTAAGGTAATTGAAAAGCAGGTGCGCGAAGCGATTGCGCAATCAGGTGTTGATTCTATAGAACAGGTAGTGGTTACTCCCTTCCCGGTAAAAAGCCTTACTAATGTAAATAACTGTATTAATGGAATTGTAGGCGCTTTGCGGTCGGTAGAGTGGGAGTAAAGGTTTTGACAGTTGGCAAAGTTAGATTGTAGCAAACCTATTATATTTGAAAAAATATGATTACTTACACAAAAGGAGATTTACTTGATGCTCAGGTTGATGCATTGGTAAATGCTGTTAATACAGTTGGTGTGATGGGTAAGGGTATAGCATTGCAGTTTAAAAATCGGTTTCCCGAAAACTTTAAAGCCTATAAAGATGCGGTTAGCAACGGAATATTAGTTACGGGAAAAGTTCAAGTAGTACCTGTCAACTCCTCAACCGGCGTTAAGTACATTGTTAATTTTCCAACTAAGCAGCATTGGCGAAATCCGTCTAAGCTTATTTGGGTAGAAGAAGGATTGACTGATTTAGTGACTCAGATAAAAGTATACGATATTCAATCTATTGCAATACCACCATTAGGTTGTGGTAATGGTGGTTTAGATTGGGGCACTGTAAAGCCTTTAATTGAAAACGCTTTGGCAGGTCTGAATATTAATGTGGTGATTTATGAACCACTACAGAACCTGTGAAACCTTGACGTAATTAAAGTTATGGTGAATAAAATGTCGTTCTGTACTATCGTCTGGTTTTTTTTAAGATTTCTGATTCTGTCGGAATGACATTTAATCCAAGTTGCTTTTTCTAAAATTAAGAGGCTACACCTCATCCGTAGTACTTGTTAGCCGGTAGATATCGCGCAGGTTGCGGCCCAGTTCTTTATAGTCCAGTCCATAGCCTACTACAAATTCATTCTCTATCTCAAAGCCCACATAACGCAGCTCCTCAACCGAAGTTTCGAGCTTGCCGGGTTTAACCAGCATGGCGCACACGCTGATAGAGGCCGGGTTTTTAAGTTTTAGCTTTTCGATCAGGTAGGCCAGGGTGTTGCCGGTATCCACAATATCCTCAATAATCACAATATGGCGGCCGCTAATGTCGGTGCTGAGGTCAATATCCTCCCGTATTTTTCGGCTGCTGGTAGTGCCGCCATAGTAAGAGGCCAGTTTAGTAAAGGTAACTTCGCAGGGGATGGTGATATGCTTAACCAAATCGGCTACAAACAAAAAGCTGCCGTTAAGCACACCAATAAAAATCGGGGTTTTGCCGGCGTAATCAGCATTCAGCTCAACTGCCAGCAGGTTAATACGTTTGGCAATGGTCTCTTCTTCAATAAGCGGCTCAAATTCCAGATCGTCGATTTTCATATACAATATTACATAAAACAGAACTTATTCAGGCAAATATATCGGGGCAAATAACGTTATCTTTGCACGCTAATGATAGATTATCAGCTTTATACACTTTCTAACGGTATTCGCTTATTGTATAAGCATGCGGCCTCTACCATCACCCATACCTGTTTTTTAATTAACGCCGGCGCACGCGATGAATTGCCCCAAAAAGACGGGCTGGCCCACTTTATTGAACACCTGCTGTTTAAACAAACCGAACGCCGCAATACCAATCAGATACTGAACCGGCTCGAACTGGTGGGCGCCGATTTAAACGCATATACCACTAAAGAATATACCTGTATACACGCCTCGTTGCTGAAACAGCACCTGGAGCGCACGCTCGATCTATTTGAGGATATTGTTTTCCACTCCACTTTCCCGGAAGAGGAACTGGACAAAGAGCGCAGCGTGATTCTGGATGAGATTGCGTCCTATCAGGATCAGCCAGAGGAAGCGATACAGGATGATTTTGAAGGTATTATATTTGAAGGACACGCACTGGGCAATAATATTCTGGGTACCGAACAGTCGGTAAACCAACTGAGCCGCGAGGATATCCGGGAGTTTATGGCAGCCAACTACAATACCCACCAAATGGTATTTGCTGTAATTGGCGATTATGATTTTAACAAGCTGATTAAACTGACTGAAAAGTACCTGGGCAACGTACCTGCCAATACAGCAGCTAAAAACCGCCAGCAGCCAAATAGGTTAGCCGGTGAATATACGGTGATTGAAAAACCAATATCGCAGGTTCATTGCGTGCTGGGTGGCCTGGCTTACCCTTCATCGCATAAATACAAAAGCGGCTTGCTGCTGTTAAATAATCTGTTGGGCGGAATGGGCATGAGCAGCCGGTTGAACCTCGAAATTCGGGAAAAGCATGGTATTGCCTATACTATCGAATCGGGCTATACGCCACTTACTGATACGGGGATTTTCTCGGTATACTTTGGTACCGATGCCGAAAAGGCTGATAAAGCCCTGCGCCTGGCGAATAAAGAACTGAAGAAGCTGCGCGATAACAAACTGGGTACGCTGCAATTGCAGCAGGCCAAGCAAAAATTTATCGGTCAGATTGCCCTGGCCGAAGAAAACCGCCTGAGCCTGATCATATCCATGGCCAAAAGCCTGGTTGATTTCAACACCATCGACTCGCTGCAGGATGTGTTTGATAAAATTAACGCCGTAACGGCCGAAGAACTGCTGGAAATAAGCAACGATATTTTTGACCCGGCCCGCATGGCCACGCTCATTTTTGAACCAAAAGAATAAGGCCCGCTTAACGGGCCTTATTCTTTACTGGTATTTGTTATTCAATTATGCTTCCGTACGCAAAGCAGCCTTAATTTTCTCGGCAGTAGCTTCCATTTGCTCAGGGCTAAAGCTTAGTTTCGGGCGGGCAAAGTTCAGGTCGTCCACCGCATTCATGGGTATGAGGTGAATATGCGCGTGTGGCACTTCCAAACCAATTACCGCTACGCCTACCTTTTTGCAAGGGATAGCTTGTTTAATAGCAGTGGCTACTATTTTAGCGAACAACTGCAAGCCGGTGTACAACTCATCTTCCAGATCAAAAATATAATCTACTTCTTTTTTGGGAATGACCAGCACATGGCCCTCGGCCAGCGGACTAATATCCAGGAACGCCAGGTAATCAATGCTTTCAGCTACCTTATAAGCCGAAATTTCGCCTGAAATGATTTTTGAAAATATAGTTGCCATAGGGTAGTTAGTTTTAAGCTATTGCGTTACTAAGTTATCGACTTACAAAGTGTTATTACAAAACGATTAGTAACGCAAAAACAATATTATCTGCTGATTTCCAGGATCTCGAATTCCATTTTACCGGCAGGTACGGTGATCTCTGTTTTTTCGCCAACCTTTTTGCCCAGTAAGCCTTTAGCAATAGGCGAGCTCACAGAAATTTTTCCGGCTTTCAAATCCGCTTCGCTTTCTGATACCAACTGGTAGGTCATGGTAGCGCCGTTCTTTATATTTTTGATCTTTACCTTTGATAAGGCCAGCACTTTTGAAGTGTCAAGCTTTGATTCATCCAGCAGGCGGGCGTTGGCCAGGGTTTCTTCCAGCTTGGCAATTTTAGTTTCGTGGTGGCCCTGTGCTTCTTTAGCCGCATCATATTCGGCATTTTCCGATAAATCGCCTTTATCGCGCGCCTCGGCAATAGCTTTAGCTATGTTGGCACGGCCGGTAGTTTTTAAGTATTGTAATTCTTCTTTAAGTTTTTCTAAACCATCTTTGGTATAGTATGAAACCTCTGCCATATATGCACAATTTAAAATAGATGTTCTTGTTAAATTGCTATCAAAAAAAACCGCCCTCCCCGTTTTGTAAGAAAGGACGCGATAGCTACTAAAAACAAACAAGACTATGTGAGCATGTGCCGCATAGTCTTGTTTATGTATAGAACGAAGATAAGAAGATTAAATTTTATTCTCCAAATTTTTTATTTACCTGCGTTTTCTTTCACGCATTTTACCCAGTTGCAAGCCTAAAGCACCATAGCAAAAACTGTTTTTTAAATTAAGGTTAGCACCAGCAGTGATAGTAAGGCCTACAAAGCGCGACAAGCCCGTGTTTACAAACTTAGCCTCTATGGGAAGCCCGGCGGTATAAGATTGCCGATCTACATCCGGGCCATAATATCCGGTTAACGGATACGTAATACGTTCCGGTCGCGTAATCCTAACATAAGATAAGCCTGTTGAAACTGTTATGTTTGAATAGGGATGATGAGTAAGCTTTTTACCCACCAGCAAATCATATGCTTTCAGCTCCGAAACTTTGTTGCTTTTTTCATTGAACAGTAACGAAAGATTGTCGTTGTAACTTACTTTAGCGCTTATTTCATAACCGTTTTTAGCCAGGGTTATATAGCCTGAAGCGTAAAAAGTAAGGCTACCTAAACCTAAGTTGCCCCCTGCCATATAATAGATGCTACCGCGTTTATAAAAAGCAGAGTCGGCCTTCTGCGCAGATGCCGAATAAAAGCAGCCGAGCAGAAGTACAATGATAGAGCAGCGGATAATTACCGCCCATAATATGCCGGGCTTGTTGTACATAAGGCAGTTCAGGTTTTTAACTGCTAAGATATGCTTTTTATTTTCTCGGCCATTACCTCGCTTATTTTCCGGTACGATTCGAAAGTCCACCCGGCTACGTGCGGGCTCAGCAATACCTTGCCCGACTGGCGCAGCTCTTCATACCAGCTTTGCTCACCCAAAGCCGGGAATTTTTCGGTTTCCAGCACGTCCAGCCCGGCACCTAAAATTTTACCTTGACTGATAGCATTCAATATGGCCTGTGTTTTTACTATTTTGCCACGGGCGGTGTTCAATAAAAATATCGGTTTTTTAAACTGCTGCAGGTACTCGTCATTTACCAGTCCGTTCGTTTCATCCGTTAATGGGATATGCAGGCTCAGGATATCACTTTGTTCAGTTATTTGCTGCATGGTGGCTTCGTGGGCGTAATTGTCGCTAAAACCGGTCTTGTATTTATCGTAGGCCAGTACATTTATCTCAAAGCCTTTGAGCTTACGGGCAAAGCTTTGGCCCATGTTGCCATAGCCTATAATACCCACTGTACGGCCTTTCAGTTCATAACCCCGGTTGGCTTCGCGCTGCCACAAACCCGCCCGTACCTCCGCATCGCCACGGTTCAGGTTGTTCATGAGCGATAACAGCATGCCAATGGCATGTTCGCCAACCGCATCGCGGTTGCCCTCGGGGGCATTGAGTAAAGTAATACCCTTTTGCAGAGCATAAGCCTCGTCAATATTATCCATACCGGCACCGGCACGGGCAATAAAGCGCAGGTTGGTAGCCGTATCCAGCACTGTTTTATCTACCTGAAACTTGGAGCGTATTACCAGTCCTTCGTAATCGGGCAGTATAGCTAAAACTTCGTCGAGCTTAATAGAGGGGCGATAATCGCAGGTATAACCCAGCGCTTCGGTTTGTTCTATAAAAATGGGGTGCAGGTCGTCAACAATCAGTAATCTGTTTTTCAACGTCTTTGTATTTGATTGGGCAAATGTATTGAATGCAGCTAATCTAAACAGTAAAACTGCGTAAGCTTTCTGTAAATTATATCAGTGTGCGTTATAATGCAGGTATTATTGTACACAGCATCACTATGGCGTTGAGTATCATGCCAATCTTATGAACCAAAGTCGATTTGTGCCTGAAGTAATCAATAAGCCATGCTATAGCGCCAATAGGTAATGTAAAAAACTCAACAAGAAATGATCCAGGTGGCGTATGGCTGTTACCGGAAAATCTTATACCTGCAATAATAGCCAGTGCAAAACATATAAAGTAAAAACTGTGATAAACAATTTCCCTGATGTTCATGACAATTAACGGTTTGCTGTTATCTTATTCGTCAGTTCTACAAAATCAGCTACCGTCAGTCGCTCGGCGCGCAAGTCCAGCATAGCCTCATTAGTCATCGCCTCTTTGTTAATTAAGGCCGATAACGCATTGCGTAGTGTTTTGCGGCGCTGGTTGAAACCGGCCTTTACCACCTGCCAAAACAGCTTTTCATCGCAAGGCAGTTCTTTTACCTCATTACGGGTAAGGCGTATTACGGCCGATAGTACCTTAGGCGGCGGATTAAATACACCGGCTTTTACGGTAAACAAATACTCTACTTTATAATAAGCCTGTAAAAACACGCTCAGTATGCCATACTCTTTACTGCCGGCTTTAGCCGAGCAGCGCTCGGCTACCTCTTTTTGGAACATGCCAACCGACTCTACTACCTGCTGGCGGTTATCCAGTATCTTAAAAAGAATTTGCGACGAGATGTTATACGGAAAGTTGCCGATGATGGCCAGTGGCCCGTTAAACACCTGGCCGAAATCCATTTCCAGAAAATCAGCATTAATAAGGCGTTCGCCCAGTTGCGGATACTTTTTTTGCAGGAACAGGTACGACTCGGTATCGATATCGATCAGGTAAGTTTGAAAATCTGTTTTTTGCAGTAAAAAATCAGATAACACACCCATGCCGGGCCCAACTTCCAGTACCTGTGTATAGGTATGTGCCGCCGGACGCAGGCTGTCCACAATTTTTGAAGCAATATTTTTATCGGTTAAAAAATGCTGCCCCAGGTGCTTTTTCGCTCTTACCAATGACATTATTTATGCAATTATTTGGCAAATTACGTCATATTTGCGCTTGGTTTGTAAACATTACTACCAAAAAATCTTTTTATTTGCATGAATTGATAAAAAGATCGGTGCTTGCTTGCGCTGATTTTAGAAGATTGATTTTACCAATGAAATTCAAATAGTATGGGAGTTGTAAAAGGCCTCAGCCAATTATTGGTAAAATCACAACACTGATGTAAACATGAGCGAAAAGCTAAAAATAGGTATCAGCATTGGCGATGTAAACGGCATCGGTCTTGAGGTAATTATTAAAACCCTGGCCGATAACCGCATATTTGATTACTGTACACCTATAGTGTACGGGCATACCAAAGTAGCCTCTTTTCATCGCCGTACAGTGCATGTACACGATCTGAATTTTAACGTAATTACCAGCGCGGCACAGGCTCACCATAAAAAAGCCAACATTATTAACTGCTGGGAAGAAGACGTAAAAATTGAATTGGGCATAGCCAACGAAACAGGTGGCAAATACGCCTTCCTGTCGCTTGAGCGCGCTACCAACGATTTACTGGCCGGTGAAATTGATGCACTGGTAACCGCACCCATCAATAAAGACAATATCCAAAGCGAAAGCTTTAACTTTCCGGGGCATACCGAGTATTTGCAGCAGCGTGACAATGCAGCTGACGTGCTGATGTTTCTGGTAAGCGATACTTTGCGTGTGGGCGTAGTAACCGGTCATATCCCTATTGCCCGTGTAGCCGAAAGCTTATCTGCCGAAAAGATACTGGCCAAGTTGCGGCTGATGGATGCCAGCCTGCGCAACGATTTCTGGATACGTAAACCTAAAATTGCGGTGTTGGGCCTTAACCCCCATGCCGGCGATAATGGTTTAATTGGCAGTGAAGAAAAGGACATTATTATACCGGCTATTGAAGAAGCCCGTGCTAATGATATACTGGCTTTAGGCCCATACGCTGCCGACGGCTTTTTTGCCAACAATACTTACCAGCAGTTTGATGCCGTACTGGCCATGTACCACGATCAGGGCCTGATACCGTTTAAACAAGTTTCGTTTGAATCGGGCGTAAATTACACGGCTGGGCTTAGCTTTGTGCGTACCTCGCCCGATCATGGTACCGCGTATGATATTGCAGGGAAAAATAAAGCATCCGAAACATCCTTCCGCGAAGCGTTGTTTGAGGCTATACATATCGTGAGGCGCCGCCGGGAAACTGCCGTGCTGAACGAGAACCCGCTGGCGTTTGCCAAACTGAGCCGCGACCGGGATTAATGACCAAAACATTGTTACCTGAAAAATAACAATGTTTCGGCTTTGCAGCCGTTACTTTATTACAGTAGTAGTTGCAGCATTTTAGTACATCTTCCAAATAATAATGAGTAATCCACTTCTCCGGGTACGGTCTATCGATGCGTTCCGCGCGGTTACCATGTTCCTGATGATTTTTGTAAATGATCTGGACGGCGTACCCGGCGTACCGAACTGGCTAAAACATGCCGGTGATACAGCCGATGCCCTGGGCATGGCCGATGTGATTTTTCCGGCCTTTTTGTTTATTGTAGGCTTGTCTATTCCGTTTGCTTTTCATAATCGCAAAAGCCAGGGCGGGCGTGTGCCTTACCGCATTGTAACGCGGTCGCTGGCCCTTATATTAATCGGTTTTTTCCATGCCAATATGGAAACTTACAATGAGGCAACTACAGCTTTGCCCAAACCGGTTTGGGAAAGCCTGGTTACCTTTGCCTTCTTCTTTATTTTTCTGGATTACCGCAACGTGGCATCGCTCAAAAGAAACCTGCTGCAAGGCTTCGGTTTTTTGCTGCTGGTGGCCATGTCGGCACTGTATCGCAGCAGCGATCCGGCGCATTCAACATGGCTGCATTTCAGTTGGTGGGGTATTTTGGGACTTATTGGCTGGTCGTACCTGTTCTGCGCACTTATCTATCATTACAGCAAAGGCGTTTTGTGGATACAGGCAGCCGCCTGGGTTATATTTGTACTCATCAACCTCGATTTTCATTTCGGCTGGCTGGCCTTTTTAAATAGCTGGCAAAGCTATATCTGGCTGGCAGGCAACGGCGCTATGCAGGCCTTTACCATGGCTGGCATTATGGTGTCGGTTATGTATATACGGTTAAAAGAAACCAATGAGTTGAAGCTGCTTTGGCCGGGCATGTTTTTGCTGGCCGTTATTCTGTTCAACCTCGGCTTTATTGTACGGTATGTAAGTGGCGGTATCTCCAAGGCTCATGATACGCCCTCATGGGTGCTTATTTGTACCGGTATCAGCCTGGTTGTGTATGCCCTGTTTATGTTTGTAGTGGATGTGAAGCAGCAATACCGCTGGTTTAAAATTATTGAGCCGGCAGGTACCAATACGTTTACCTGCTACCTGGTGCCTTTTATATTTTACCCGATTTACCAGATGACGGATTTAGGCTACCCCGAATACTTGAGCCAGGGAACAGGTGGCCTGATTAAGTGCGTACTCTTTTCGTTTGCAATGATATGGCTGGCGGGGCTATTAGATAAGATCAACGTTCGCTTAAAAATATAGCTTTCAGGGGCATAAATTTCTTATTTAAAAAAACACTTTACCATTACATAATAAATCCCTACATTTGCGGGCTAATTGTCGCTCATTGAAATCGTTAAGACCATATTCGATACCTTTTACCGGGCTGAAACTGGGCAAGCACCAGTTTGAGTATGTGGTAGACAGTGCCTTCTTCAGCGAGTTTGATTATTCGTTGGTGAAGAAAGCGAACTTACAATGCCAGGTGGAGTTGGATAAGCAGGAAACCATGCTGATCCTGAACTTCCACATCAGCGGTACGGTTGATTTAACCTGTGATCGTTGTGTAGCAGAGTATCCGCAGCAGCTTGACATACATGAACAGCAGATTGCCAAGTTCAGTGAAGAAGAGGTAGACGAAGACGCAGAAATAATAACCCTCAACAAAAATGATAATGAAATCAGTGTTGCAGGGCTCATATATGAATTTGTAACAGTTGCCGTGCCGTTTATTGCAAACTGCGGCAACGAGGGGAATACCCCTTATTGTGATAAAGATATGCTTGATCGTTTAAACAAACTTTCGGGCAGTGATGAACAAGAAAAAAGTGCAGATCCACGCTGGGATGCACTTAAAAATTTAAATGATTTAAAATAGGAAGTTATGCCAAATCCAAAACGTAAGTTCTCCAAATCAAGAACTGCTAAACGCAGAACGCATTATAAAGCTGAAGCGCCTTCATTAACCACTTGCGCTACTACTGGTGCAGTGCATTTGCCACACCGTGCTTATACTGTTGATGGTAACTTATACTACAACGGTAAATTATTAATCGAGAATACTGCTACAGCCTAAGCCTGATTTTCTGCAATGAAGATTGGCTTGGATATTATGGGCGGTGATTACGCTCCTAAAGCAGCGGTTTTAGGAGCAATCGAAGCTTATAAGGCTTTACCCGAAGAGCAAAAGTTGGTACTTATCGGTGATAAGGAAATAGCTGTTAGTATTCTTCAGGAAAACAATTTCAGTCCCGATCATTTCGAGTTTGTACACACAACCGAGGTGATAGGTATGGGCGAGCACCCTACTAAAGCCATTGCGCAAAAGCCTGGCTCAAGTATTGCTGTGGGCTTTAAACTGCTGAAAGAAGGATACATTCAGGCATTTTCATCGGCCGGTAATACAGGCGCTATGCTGGTGGGCGCTATGTTCAGTGTTAAAACCATTCCGGGCGTTATACGCCCTGCCATGACAGCAATTGTACCCAAACTGAAAGGCGGTTTGGGTATTTTGTTGGATGTGGGCGCCAATGCCGATTGCAAGCCCGAAGTGCTGATGCAGTTTGGCGTATTGGGCAGCCTGATGGCGCAATCCATATACCATATGGAAAGCCCGAGGGTTGGCCTGATGAATATTGGCGAAGAAGAGGAAAAGGGCAACATACTGAGCCTGGCTACTTACCCGCTGATGAAAGAAACACCGCTGTTTAATTTTGTAGGAAACGTAGAAGGTCGGGACCTGTTTACCGACACGGCAGACGTTTTTGTTTGCGATGGATTTACCGGTAACGTCATTTTAAAACTGGCAGAATCATTCTACGTTATTACACTCAAAAAAGGGTTCAAAGACGAGTTCTTTGATCGCTTCAATTATGAACAATATGGTGGCAGCCCCATTCTGGGCGTGAATGCCCCGGTGGTGGTAGGGCACGGAATCTCCAATCCCAAAGCCATCAAAAACATGGTGCTTTTATCCCGAGATGTGGTTGAAAGTGACCTGGTCAATAAAATCAAACAGGCTTTCGTATAAATAGATATAAGAATGCATAAAATACATGCTGCAATTACCGCTGTACATGGCTATGTGCCCGATTATGTGCTCACTAACCATGAACTGGAAAAGCTGGTAGATACGAATGACGAATGGATTACTACCCGCACCGGTATCAAAGAACGCCGCATACTGAAAGGCGAAGGCTTGGCTACCTCAGATTTAGCAGTACCCGCTGTTAAAACCTTACTCGAAAAACGCGGCATCGGTGCCGACGAAATAGACCTGATTATTTTCTGTACCACTACGCCTGATATGCCTTTCCCGGCTACAGCCAATATCTTAGCCGATAAAATAGGTGCAAAAAACGCATGGGGGTATGACCTCCAGGCGGCTTGTTCCGGCTTTGTGTATGGTTTGTCTACAGGAGCGTCATTTATTGAAAGCGGCAGGCATAAAAAAGTATTGGTAGTTGGCGGCGATAAAATGTCATCAATTATTGATTACAATGACCGCGCTACCTGCATCATTTTTGGTGACGGCTGCGGCGCTGCCCTGCTTGAACCTAATGAAGAAGGTTACGGTATTATGGATTCGGTATTGAAAAGCGATGGTTCAGGCCGCGAGTTTTTGCACATGAAAGCCGGTGGGTCATTACGCCCCGCTACGCACGAAACTGTATCTGCACGCGAGCACTATGCTTATCAGGAAGGTAAAACTGTATTTAAGTTTGCTGTAACCAATATGGCCGATGTTGCTGCCGAAATTATGCAGCGCAACTGCCTGGTAGCCGATGATATTGCCTGGCTGGTACCGCACCAGGCCAACAAGCGCATTATCGATGCTACGGCCAGCCGTATGGGCATCAGTGATGATAAAGTGGTTGTAAATATCGAGCGTTACGGTAATACTACCAACGGTACCATACCACTGTGCCTGTGGGAGTGGGAAAATAAATTTAAAAAAGGTGACAATATTGTGCTGGCCGCTTTTGGCGGTGGTTTTACCTGGGGATCTATGTATCTCCGGTGGGCCTATTAATTTGCAGCAACAATCTTTGTTCTATTTGTTATAACTTAGTTATTTAAAACATTTATCCAAACCAATTCACCATTATGGATATCAAACAAATTCAGGATCTGATTCGCTTCGTTTCTAAATCAGGTGTAAACGAAGTTGCTATTGAACAGAACGATTTCAAAATTACCATAAAAACCAACCAGGCGCCAACTATAGTTACTGCAACTATTCCGGGTCAGCAAATTGCTGCCGCTCCGGTTGCGCAGGCCGCCCCTATGGTTCCGGTGGAACATACTTCAGCTCCGGCCGAAGCACCAGCCGCTGCCGACGTATCTAAATACGTAACTATCAAATCGCCGATGATCGGTACTTTCTATCGCTCATCATCTCCTGACAAACCATCATTTGCTAACGTTGGCGATGAAATTAAATCAGGAAGCGTACTTTGCATCATCGAGGCTATGAAACTGTTCAACGAAATCGAATCTGAAGTATCAGGCCGTATCGTTAAAGTTCTGGTTGAAAATGCATCGCCGGTTGAATATGATCAACCACTGTTTTTAGTTGAACCTATGTAATTTGATGATTGCACCGGTTTTGTTTCTGTAATTAAGCGGATGGATTTATACCATCAGTTTGCACAGGAGCGTTAATCAGTGAAATCCCAAACACAAACTCTATGTTTAAAAAAATACTTATTGCTAACCGTGGTGAAATAGCCCTGCGGATTATCCGCACCTGTAAAGAGATGGGCATCAAAACGGTAGCCGTATACTCAACTGCCGATCGTGACAGTTTGCACGTGCGTTTTGCTGACGAAGCCGTATGTATCGGTCCGCCGGCAAGCCGCGATTCTTACTTAAACATTCCCAACATTATATCAGCAGCCGAGCTGACCAATGCGGATGCTATCCACCCTGGTTACGGCTTTCTGTCTGAAAACGCTAAGTTTTCGGCTATCTGTGCCGAGTATGGTATTAAGTTCATCGGCGCTACTGCCGATCAGATCAATGCCATGGGCGATAAGGCATCAGCCAAATCAACCATGAAAAAAGCCGGCGTGCCAACCATTCCGGGTTCCGAGGGTTTGCTTACCGATGTGAAAGAAGGTATACAGGTTGCCGGTAAAATAGGTTATCCTATCATACTGAAAGCTACTGCCGGTGGTGGTGGCCGCGGTATGCGTATTGTTTGGAACGATTTGGAGTTTGAACCAGCCTGGGATTCGGCCCGTGCCGAGGCCGGTGCTGCCTTTGGCAACGACGGTATTTACCTTGAAAAATACGTGGAAGATCCACGCCACATTGAAATACAGGTAGTGGGCGATCAATACGGCAGAGTTTGCCACCTGAGCGAACGCGATTGCTCTATCCAGCGTCGTCACCAAAAGCTGGTTGAAGAATCGCCATCACCTTTTATTACCGAGAAACTACGCCGTAAAATGGGCGAGGCTGCCATTAAAGGTGCTAAAGCCGTTAATTACGAAGGTGCCGGTACCATTGAGTTTTTGGTGGATAAACACCAGAACTTCTACTTTATGGAGATGAATACCCGTATCCAGGTAGAGCACCCGGTTACCGAAGAGGTAATCAACGTGGATTTGATCAAAGAGCAAATCAAGGTTGCTGCCGGTACACCAATATCAGGTAAAAACTACGAGCCTACCATGTGCGCTATTGAGTGCCGTATCAACGCCGAGGATCCGCTTAACAACTTCCGCCCGTCGCCGGGTAAAATCACCAACTTCCACTCACCGGGTGGCCATGGTGTAAGGGTTGATACACACGTATACAGCGGTTACGTTATCCCGCCAAATTACGACTCAATGATTGCGAAACTGATTTGCGTGGCGCAAACCCGCGAAGAAGCTTTGAACACCATGGAGCGTGCCTTAAGCGAATTTGTGATCGAAGGTATCAAAACCACTATTCCGTTCCATTTACAACTGTTAAAAGATCCGAACTTTAGAGCAGGTAACTTTACCACCAAGTTTATGGAGACTTTTGAGATTGTGGCTTAAGAAATATTTTACTACAAATAAAATTAAAATCAAATACCATTCGTATATCATACAGAATGGTATTTTTGTTTGCAATACATGAGCGATAATAAGATAGTAAAAGCAATAAAGGAAAAGAGTAAAGACCTGGAGGTCGAGATGTCGTTTTTTGACCATATTGAGGTTTTGCGGTGGCATCTGATACGGTCGTGCATAGCGATATTGGTATTCACTATTCTGGCTTTTGTTTATTATGATTTTGTTTTCGATCAGATCATCATGGGGCCCATGAAGCCCGACTTCTGGACCTATCGTATGCTGTGCAAGTTGGGTGATGCGTTACATCGTCCGGGCTTTTGTATCACATCCATTCCGGGCAAAATTATCAATACCGAAATGGCCGGCCAGTTTACCCTCGAAATAAATTCGGCCCTCATTATTGGTATTACCTTAGGTTTCCCTTACCTGTTATGGGAAGTTTGGCGCTTTATTAAGCCTGCGTTGCATGAAAATGAACGTAAAGCAGCATCGGGCTTTGTGTTCTATGCCTCATTCCTTTTTATATTAGGTATACTGTTCGGATACTTCGTGATTGCGCCCGAGTCGATCAGCTTTTTAGCTGGTTACAAAGTGAGCGATATTATTGAAAATACATTTACTGTTGATTCTTACCTGTCGTCCGTAGCTACACTTACCTTAGCAACCGGCGTGGTATTTCAGCTTCCTATTCTGGTTTATATCTTATCAAATATCGGCATCCTTACACCGAAGGTAATGCGGTCGGGCAGGCGTTATGCTGTTGTAGCCATATTGGTTATTTCTGCCGTGATTACACCAACGCCCGATATGATGACCATGATGATTGTGAGCTTACCGCTGTTTATATTGTACGAGGTAGGTATTAAAGTTGCAGCCGTGGTTGAAAAACGGAAGCTAAAAAAACACAATGAGCTGATGACCACCAGCAATAAATAATTGCATATCCTTTCTTCATCATGATTAATAAAGAACTCAAAATTGCTATTGGTTCAGACCATGCCGGCTTTAGCTATAAACAAGCTTTGCTGGAATGGTTGCCTAATGCCCTGGTAAAAGATTTTGGTACCTACTCAACCGATTCGACCGACTATCCCGACTTTGCCCATCCCGTAGCCGCTGCTGTAGAAAGTGGCGAGTTTGATTTTGGTATTTTGGTATGCGGAAGTGCCAACGGTGTAGCTATTACAGCTAATAAGCACCAAGGTATACGTGCTGCTATTTGCTGGCAGCAGCAACTGGCCAGCCTGGCCCGCCAGCACAACAACGCCAATGTGGTTTGTATTCCTGAGCGGTTCATTTCGTTGGATGAAGCCAAAAGTATTGTAGAAACCTTTCTGACTACCGAGTTTGAAGGTGGCCGCCATGCCAACCGGGTAAACAAAATGTCTTGCTGAATTTGATTTTGGCACATAATTGTTACGCCTGCATTAACAAATTAATTTGTATGTTGGCTACTGATTGAGATTATTGCTACGCAACCAAAATGAAGAAAACTTTTTTATGCAGTGCGGCACTGATAGCTGCGCTGGGGGCATGTGCCCAAAAAAATGCTACTGCCGTTAAATACGCGCAGTACATTAGTGTTGAAGACGCTAAAAAACACCTGAGCATTATTGCATCTGATGCTTTTGAAGGTCGCGAAACCGGTAAACCCGGTGCCGATAAAGCCGCCAATTACCTGGCAGCTGAATTCAAAAAAATGGGTCTGCAAGCCCCGGTTAACGGTTCGTACTTTTTAGACGTGCCTTTAACGGTAAGCTCTTTCAGCATCAAATCATTTGCCGTGAATGGCAATGCGCTGAGCTATGGTAAAGACTACCTGTCATTAGGTGGTGCAGGTACACAAACCGTTAATGCAAGTGAAGTAGTGTTTGTTGGTTATGGCAGCGAAGCTGAAGTAAACAACCTGGATGTAACCGGTAAAGTAGTGGTGCTGATTGGCGATGCCAAGCCCGGTGCCGAAGCTAACCCGCCTCAGCGCGGTGGCGGCTTTATCTCAGCAGCACAAAACCTGCGTCGTAAAAATGCAGGTTTGGTTATTGCTGTAATGAGCAGTAAACTGCAAGGCTCGCCAAGCAACAGCAGCGAGCGCATGACTTTAAAACAAGAGAACCCGCGCCCGATAGTTCCACGCCCGCTGATTGTAACCATCAATCCGGCTACTGCAAATCAATTACTGAAAAACAGCGGCAAAACCTACGAGCAACTGCAAACTGCTGCCGCTTCAACACAAGCGCCTCAAACTTTAAAAGCAGAGGTGTCTGTTAGTTACGAGTCGGCCAATAAAGATGCTAAAGCGGTAGATGTATTGGGCTTTTTACCAGGTTCCGATCCTAAACTGAAAGATGAAGTGCTGGTATTTTCGGCACATTACGATCATATTGGCATGCTACCGGAAGGTACTCCCGGCGACCGCATCAATAACGGTGCTGACGATGACGGATCGGGCACTACAGGCGTGCTTGAAATTGCCCGCGCCTTTACCAAAGCCAAAAAAGATGGCAAAGGCCCGCGCCGCAGCGTCCTGTTTTTGGGTAACGTAGGTGAGGAGAAAGGTTTATTGGGTTCGGAGTACTACTCTGAGCATCCGGTGTTCCCGTTAGCCAATACCATTACCGATTTAAATATTGACATGATTGGCCGCCGCGACCCATCGCATGATGGCAAGCCCGATTACTGTTACCTGATTGGTTCGGATAAATTGAGCACCACGCTGCACAAGATCAGCGAAAACGCCAATAATACCTACACCAAAATGGACATCGATTACAAGTACAATGATCCGAAAGATCCGGAACGTATTTACTACCGTTCAGATCATTACAACTTCGCCAAGCACAACGTGCCGATCGTATTTTACTTTAACGGTGTACATGCCGATTACCACGGTTTAGGCGATGAAGTAAGCAAAATCGATTTCCCGTTACTGGTTAAGCGTGCGCAACTGGTGTTTTACACCGGCTGGGATTTGGCCAACCGCGACGAGCGCCCGGCAGTGGATGTAAAAAACGACATGCCGTCAGAACGATAAAAGCAGGTACAATGCACCAACCATGCATTGATCAAATAAATGAAAGTTTAAAGCGTTATCCTAAATCAGGATAGCGCTTTTTTTGTTAACTGAACTCGTCATAGCTTGTAACTTCGCCTCGAAACAACAACTATGGATTATCAACTCAAGAAAAAACATTAATTTCGCCTTTATGGGAAGCACTGCCGAAAAGTTTTTAGCGGATTCAGAAGAGAAAGCATTTGATCAGGACCATCGCCGTATCATTAACTTTAATATGGGCCGTTATCATGCATCGGCAACCCGTGGCATTAACAGATTAACCAACCTGGAAAATGCCAAGCGTAAGGCGCACGTGAGCAAATGGCGGGTGATGGAAAACCTCGACAAATTTTTACTTGAATTTGAGGCCAACTTTCAGCGCCGTGGTGGTAAGGTGATCTGGGCTAATGATGTGGAAGAAGCCCAGCAGGAGATATTAAGTATTATTCAGCGCAGTGGTGGCCGCAAGGTGGTAAAATCAAAAACCATGGCTACGGAGGAAATTCATTTGAATGAGTTCCTGGAAAAAAACAACATCGAGTCGCTGGAGACCGATCTGGGCGAATACATTGTGCAGCTACTGGGCCAAAAGCCTTATCATATTGTAACGCCGGCCATGCACCTTTCCAAAGAAGATATAGCCCGCCTGTTTAACGAAAAGTTCGGTACCCCGATAGATGCCACACCCGAGCAGCTTACCCTCAAAGCCCGTGAACTGCTGCGCGAAAAGTACCTGCAGGCCGATGTGGGTATTAGTGGCGCTAACTTTTTAATTGCTGATACCGGCAGTATTGCATTGAGCGAAAATGAAGGTAATACCCGTTTGTGTACTACCTTTCCTAAAATACATATTGCGGTAGTCGGTATCGAAAAAATGATACCCTCCATTGCCGATCTGGATCTGTACTGGCCGCTACTGTCCACTCATGGTACGGGGCAAAACCTTACCGTATATAATACCATTTTGAGCGGTCCGCGCCAGGCCGATGAAACTGATGGCCCAGAGGAAATGTATGTGGTACTGCTGGATAATGGGCGTACTAATGTACTGGCCCAAAAGGATCAGCGCCAGGCTTTGTATTGCATCCGTTGCGGAGCTTGTTTAAATGCCTGCCCCATATACCAAAATGTAGGTGGCCATACGTATAACACTACCTACAGCGGCCCTATAGGTTCGGTAATTACACCGCACATGAAGGGTATGGAAGAGTTTAAGCACTTGAGCTATGCCTCCAGCCTATGTGGGCGTTGTACCGAGGTTTGCCCGGTAAAAATTGACCTGCATAAAATGCTGCTGCTTAACCGGCGCGATGCGGTGAAAGAAGGTTTAACTCCAAAATTGGAGCAGTGGGGATGGGCCGGCTGGAAAAAGGCCATGCTGAGCCGTAAGATTACCGATTTTTTTGGTGGTAAAACAAAGAATTTCCTGATGCAGCTTTTCTTTAAAAAAGCCTGGGGCAAGTATCGCGAAATGCCCGAAGTTGCCGAAAAATCATTTGCACAGCGCTGGGCCGAAGAGCAAAATAAAAAAGAAGACTAAGCCCGATGAGAAAAGTTATCCTGAACCTGGCCGTAAGCCTAGATGGTTTTATTGAAGACGCTAACGGCGCTTACGATTGGTGCTTTACTGACCAGGACTATGGCATGTCGGAGTTTTTCAGCAATACGGATACGATTTTCATCGGCCGGAAAAGTTTTGAACTCATTACCGGTATGGAGGATGAGTACTTTCCGGCTATTCAAAAGATATACGTATTTTCTGATACCCTGCAGGTAACCCTACACCCAAAGGTTGAAGTACTTAACCGTGATAATTGGGAAACCAAAGTTCGGGAACTGATTAATACCGACGGGCCGGATATATGGCTGTTTGGCGGAGCTGGCCTGGTGTCTTCCTTTTTGCAGAAACGTTTACTCACGGAGCTGTTGCTATCCGTGCACCCGGTGATATTGGGTGGCGGCAAGCCGCTTTTTAAGGATTTAAAAGAGCGGGTAAACCTCCTACTTACCGATACACAAACTTATGATTCGGGATTGGTGCAATTGCGTTATGTACTGAAACCGGTATTCGATTACAGTATTTTAAAAACCGATTACACCCACTCGGGAGAGGAAAGCGATTAACATAAAACTGTTTTATTGCGCTGCTTGGTGCATGTAAGCTAATTGCATATTTTATAGCAACGCTTTTACCCGAAGCCATCACATACAGGCCTATCACTTTTTATGCAACAAACCGGCATCCAAAAAAAAGTACGCCCTTTACAACTTATTGCCATCATCTTTTTCACGGTATCAGGCGGGCCATACGGCTTGGAACCGCTATTGAGCTATGCCGGCGAACATGCGGCTTTGCTGGTGTTGCTAATTACGCCATTGCTGTGGGACGTACCTGCCATCCTGACGGTGCTTGAACTGAACAGCATGCGGCCGGTAACCGGCGGCTATTACCAATGGGTAAAGCATGGCCTTGGCCGTAAGCTGGGCTTTTTTGAAGGCTGGTGGACGTGGATATACACTTTCGTTGACTTGGCTATTTACCCGGTATTGTTTGTGGAGTATGCCTCGTTTTTCTTTCCGGGCTTGCAGGCCTATAAAATACCGGTTTGCCTGGCTATCATCTGGGCTTCGGCCGGTTTAAATATATGGGGCATTATGCAGGTTGGCCGGGCATCCATGCTGTTAAGTGTACTGGTACTATTGCCGCTTATTATTTTGTTTATTGTGGCCGCTATGCACCATCAGGGTAGTTACAGCTTACCAGCACCGGGTTTGCACGGGGTAGGTTTCCCATCCTTAAGTATGGCACTGTATACCGTAATGTGGAACTGCTTGGGTTGGGACAATGTTACTACTTATGCACAAGAGGTTGAAAAGCCCGTACGTTCCTATTTGTTTTCGGTAACGGTAGCCTTTATACTGGTTATGGTAGTGTATACGCTGGCTATAGTTACTGCACAGCAATCCGGTATTAGTGCAGCTGCTTTTAACAATGAAGGTTTCCCGGCACTGGGCATGCGGATGGCGGGGTATTGGCTTGGTGCGCTTTTAGCTGCCGGCGGTATGGCCAGTACGCTGGGTATTTACGCTGCAGTTTTGTTATCCGTATCGCGCGTGCCAAAAGTTATGGCGGATGACGGATTATTACCCGCTATGCTCAATCGCACGCATCCGCGGTTCAAAACACCTTATGTATCTATCATAATATGCTCTGTAGTAGTTAGCCTGATGGTGCTGTGGTCATTTGCCGAGCTGTTGATTATCGATGTTACAGTTTATGGCGCAGGGCTGGCGCTGGAGTATGCAACGCTCATCAGGTTGCGTATCAAGGAGCCGCATGTTATCCGCCCTTTTAAAATACCACTAGGTACAGCCGGGCTATACCTGCTGTTACTGCTACCTGCAAGCGTATACCTGGTGGCACTGGCCGGTGCTTTTATATCCGAAGGGCAAGGCATTAAACCGGCCCTGTTTGCGCTCGGCGCACTGGCTACGGCAGAGGTAGCATGGCGTGTGGTGGTATGGCGTAAACCATTGCTCAAAAATTTTTAATTACAGCTATATTTGCGTCATGAAAAACCTTATCTACAGTTTGGCCGCCTTGTGCATGCTGCTGTTTGCATATAGTTCGGCAAGTGCACAATTTAATAGTCCGTTCAATAGGCCGTTCAATACCCCATTCAATGGTATGCCTCCCATAAGAGTTCCTCCAAACAGAAATATGCACGTCATCACGATCAGAGAAAGTGGCTTTTATCATGTTGCTGGTGGAGGGATTTCATATAGGTTTGAAGTTGAAATGAAAAACGGGAAAAAATTAAAAGTTAGCTCCCCCATATATACCGACACAGTTCGAAAGGCTACTTATTTAATTGTGCCTCGTGATTATGGCCTACCTAATGCCTACAAAGATCCTGAGAAGAGAATATACTGCAGGGAAACCAAAAGTATAGGCAGTGGTATAGCAACAGATAGCTGCTGGCTTTTTAAAGTTATTGAAGGTAAAATTAATGCTTACGGCCCTTTACCAGATGTTGACGTAAATGAATGTTTATTTGCCATACAGGCGGGTGATGGCCCAATTAAACAATTTACCGTACAGGCATTGGAAGAAATGATTAAGGATGATGCAGATGCTTGGAAGTACTTAAAAAAGAAGAAGTTCTCTGATGCTATTGGTACCTACAATTACAATCAGAAACGTAAGCAGGAGGAAGAGGAATATGCGGAAGCGACAAAAGGCTATTAACAAATGTTAACAATTAATTAAAACCTGTAAGCTGCCATCGTGTTAATCTCTTACATAAAACATCTACCATTATGGCAACTACAAAAGCAAAAAAAACAGAAAATACGGAGAACGTTGAAGAGTCGGCATTAAAAGAATTATTTGTTGACGAGTTAAAGGATATTTACTGGGCTGAAAAGCACCTGTCAAAAGCCTTGGTAAAATTAGCCAAAGCAGCTACTTCTGAAGAACTGCGTGCCGCATTGGAAACGCACAAAGAAGAAACTGACAATCAGGTAGCACGCCTGGAGCAGGTTTTTGAACTTATCGAAGAAAAAGCATCAGCTAAAAAGTGTGATGCGATGGAAGGTTTGATCAAAGAATCAGAAAGCATTGTTGAAGATACAGAAGACGGCAGCATGACCCGTGATGCCGGTATTATTTCAGCTGCTCAAAAATCAGAGCATTACGAAATTGCATCATACGGTACCCTGCGTACTTTAGCTAACACTTTGGGCTATACTGAAGCGGCTAAATTACTGGATGAAACTTTGGCCGAAGAAAAGAAAACTGACGACCTGTTAACCCAGTTAGCAGAAAGCGCTATCAATGTAACTGCTAAAGGCGAAAAAGCATAAGTAGCGTACAACTAATAATTTTAGCAAAAAGTCTGGCTGAATGAAGCCGGACTTTTTGTTTTTTATTAACTTTGCATTTACCGATGAGTGCAGGGTTGAACTTTAATTTATTGGGGCAGGAGCTGCTTTTACTGCCCGAAAAAGCCATTTACTGGCAGCAGCAAAAAGCCTTGATTGTAGCCGATGTGCATTTGGGTAAGGTTGGCCATTTCCGCAAATCGGGTTTTGCGGTACCGGCGCAGCTGGCCGGTGATGATCTGGTTTGCCTAACCCGCCTGATTGATAAGTGCCATCCTGAAAAGATATGGTTTCTGGGCGATTTGTTCCACAGCGATATGAATGCCGACTGGGATGCCTTTGCCGCTTGGCGCCGCCAGTATGATCACATCCAAATGCAGCTCATTGTAGGTAATCACGATATCATCGACGAAAAGCATTACCACGAGCTGGATATCTCCACGCACGATGAGTTGCAGGTAGGGCCTTTCTTAATGCTGCACCACCCGCAAAATTGCGATAGCCTTAATCAGCATAATCAATACGTGTTTTGTGGGCATATTCACCCCGGCGTAAAGCTGGTAGGGCGGGGCCGCCAGTCGGTTACGTTGCCATGCTTTGCTTTTGGTGAGCGACAGGTTATATTACCATCCTTCGGCAAGTTTACCGGCCAGGTATCCGTACGCCATGAGCGCACGGATAAAGTATTTGGGGTGTTAAAGGATCGGGTGATTGAGGTTTGATTGGTAAGAGAAAAGCCTGCGCTACTTTGTGTCAATGCTCAATCAGATTTACCATCAATCGGCGTATAAATATTAATGCTTCTTCACGTAGCTATCAATCGTAAACAGCAAGCGGTTATAATCCACATTGCGCTCAATGATATGCCATTGACTGTCTACTAAGTAATAAGATGGGATGGTAGTAATCATCCAATTTTTGGCATTTTCCGATTCGTCGCCTTTCAGGTCGGCGTACTGCGGCCAGGTCATGTTATCATCGGTAATGGCCTTGGTCCACCATTCGCGCTTGCTGTCTAACGATACGCTGATGATGCCGAACTGCCTGGCGTTCTTGTCTTTTTGCAATACATTAATCATGTCCTGGTGATTTACACGGCTCACCTGGTTGGCCGCCCGCCAAAAATCAATAATGTAACCTTTTTTGTTCAGGCCGGCTTTACTGAAAGGCTTGCCATCGGGTGTGTTACCTGCAATGGATGGCGCCTCGGCACCGGGTACCAGTTTAACCAGGCGTTGCAGTTTAGCGCCCAGCTCTTTACCATCATCAGTATTTTTGGCGGCAGCGCTTAGCTTTTGATAAATGTCGTTATACGCAACCGGGTCAACATCTACCTCCAGCTTGCTCATTAAATGGGCGGATGCCACGCTTTGCGGGTTTTTGCTTACAAAGGTTTTAAAGGCATTGATCTTAGCCTCTTCTTCGGCATCCTGTGCGGCATTCACCTTATCAATCAGGGCAATATATTCGTTTTTAGTTAGGGTAGTGGCCTTTTTACTGTTAAGCAGGGCCTCTGCTTTTAAGCGGTTCTCGTGCGAGGTAGCTACTACCTGCTCATAAATTTCATAATAAGCCGAAAGCTCTTTCTGTATGGATGATGAAGAAGTGATTTTAGGATAATGATCCAGCCGTGCCGCATCTGCTGCAATGGTATAAGCGCCCGACTCAAGATAAACCTCAAAATTGTTAGCCTCTTTACTGCCGTTTTTATTGATGGATAGCGTGCCGTAACCGGGGTTGTCCAGCTGGGCATCTACTTTAACGTTTCCGTTGTTTATATTTTCGGCTACAATGGTGGAGTCGGCAGCATCTTTCAAAAAGAAAGTTGCATCCGTAAGGCCGGCAATATTGCCGTTAAAAGTAACATGTGCAGGTTTGGTACAACCGGTAGCGGCCAGCAATGCGGCAGCCAAAAAAGTGTAATTGAATTTCATAAAAAGCGAATAAGGCTATGGTGACGAAGATAAAGGTTTCATTAAACAATAGTGTATGGGTGCAATCGATTTTAGAATGTTTCTAAATAGACAATTCCGTGACTATTGCGCCAAACTCGTGTTATCTTTTGGGTTATTATAAATATTTTTGCCTGATTTTAAATAATTATATAATGAGTGAATTAAAACAAACCTTTAACTCGTCGCTGGGAAAAAAGCTGATCATGGCTTTAACGGGCTTGTTTCTGTGTGTCTTTTTGATTGTACACCTGGGTGGTAACCTGCTGTTGTTCAAGCATGATAACGGTTACAGTTTTAATATGTATGCCAACTTCCTGACGCATTTTCCGCCGATTGAGGTTATTGCCTACATTTTGTACCTGTGCATTATCGTGCATGCTATCTACGCCTACATTTTAACCACCAACAACCGTCATGCCCGCCCGGTTGATTATGCGGTGCATACCAAATCGCCGGTGTCTTTTTCATCAAAAAACATGGGCCTGCTGGGTTCAATTTTATTGGTGTTCATTGTGATTCACATGGGCGATTTCTGGTACAAGTACAAGTTTACCCACAGCGTAGGCTACAAAGAGTACAGAACCAACCTGCTAACCAACCAAACCACCGTAACTGACTTTACACCGCAAACTGCTGATTTTGAACATTCGCAATCATTTGATGGTGATACCGAAATCATCCGGGTTAAAGATTTGCATAGCCGCATTGTTGCCAGCTTCAGTATCTGGTGGTATGTGTTAATCTATGTAATATCTATGGTGGCCTTATCGTTCCACTTAGTGCATGGTTTCCAGAGCGCGTTCCATACTTTTGGTTGGGTTCACCGTAAATACAAACCTATTTACGAGTTTATAGGTACCTGGCTGTTTGCCGTTATCATTCCGCTTGGTTTTGCCGCCATGCCAATCGTTTATTTTATTCAGAGTTTAAATAAATAAGCTGTACAGCTTACTAAATAAATATCATTCACATGATTTTAGATGCTAAAATTCCGCAAGGCCCATTAGCCGAAAAATGGAGCAAGCATAAATTCAATTTAAAGCTGGTTAACCCTGCCAACAAACGTAAATACAATGTTATCGTTGTAGGTACAGGTTTGGCCGGCGCGTCAGCAGCAGCATCATTGGCTGAGTTGGGTTATAATGTAACCGCTTTCTGCTTTCAGGATAGCCCACGCCGTGCACACTCTATTGCTGCACAGGGTGGTATCAATGCTGCCAAAAACTACCGTAACGACGGTGATAGTGTTTACCGTTTATTTTACGATACCATTAAAGGTGGTGACTACCGTGCCCGCGAAGGAAACGTTTACCGCCTTGCCGAAGTTTCTGTAAATATTATTGACCAGTGCGTGGCACAAGGTGTTCCATTTGCCCGCGAGTACGGCGGTTTGCTGGATAACCGTTCATTCGGTGGTGCGCAGGTATCGCGTACTTTCTACGCCCGTGGCCAAACAGGACAACAATTACTGTTAGGTGCTTACTCAGCACTTAACCGCCAGATACACGAGGGTAAAGTGAAAATGTATACCCGCACCGAAATGCTGGACGTTGTTGTTGTTGACGGCCAAGCCAAAGGTATTGTTACCCGTAACTTAAAAACCGGCGAAATTGAAACCCATGCAGGCCATGCCGTATTGCTGTGTACCGGTGGTTACAGCAACGTGTTCTACCTGTCAACCAACGCAGCTGGTTCAAACGTAACTGCAGCATGGCGCGCGCACAAACGCGGTGCTTTGTTTGCAAACCCTTGCTATACTCAAATTCACCCTACCTGTATCCCGGTAACCGGTACACACCAGTCAAAACTTACGCTGATGTCTGAATCATTGCGTAACGACGGCCGTGTGTGGGCACCAAAAACCGTAGAGGTTGCACAAAGACTGCGCAAAGGCGAAATTCGTATAGAAGACGTTAAAGAAGAAGATCGCGATTACTTCCTGGAACGTAAATACCCATCATTCGGTAACCTGGTACCGCGCGACGTGGCTTCACGTAACGCTAAGGAAATGGTTGACGATGGCCGTGGTGTAGGTGGTTCAGGTATCGCTGTTTTCCTTGATTTCCGCGATGCAATTGAGCGTTTGGGCGAAGATGCTGTAAAAGCTAAATACGGTAACTTGTTTGATATGTACTATCAGATTACTGATGAGAACCCATACAAACAGCCAATGCGTATTTACCCTGCGGTTCACTATACCATGGGTGGTCTTTGGGTTGATTATAACCTGAGCACCAACGTACCTGGTTTATATGCTTTAGGTGAGGCTAACTTTTCTGACCACGGCGCTAATCGCTTAGGTGCATCTGCACTGATGCAGGGCTTGGCCGACGGTTATTTTGTTATTCCTTACACCCTGGGCGATTACCTGGCTACCATCGGACCAAAGCCGGTTGATACCACTCACCCTGCTTTTGCGCAAACCAAGAAAGAAGTAGAAGCGCATGTAGCCCGTTTACTGGCACTGAAAGGTAACAAAACCACTACCGAATACCATCGCGAACTGGGCCACATTATGTGGGAGTACTGCGGTATGGCACGTACAGAAGAAGGCTTGAAAAAGGCCCGTGTACTAATTCAGGAACTGAAAGATGATTTCTGGAAAAACGCCATTGTAGTAGGTAAAAACGAAGAGATCAACAATGCGCTGGAGCGTGCCGGTCGTGTGGCCGACTTTATCGAGCTGGGCGCCCTGATGGTGGAAGATGCCTTGCATCGTCGCGAATCATGCGGTGGCCACTTCCGTTTGGAATCTCAAACAGAAGAAGGTGAAGCCCTGCGCCACGATGATGAGTACGCCTACGTTGCAGCCTGGGAATTTAAAGGTGAAAACCAACCCGAGGAACTGCACAAGGAAGAACTGGTGTTTGAAAATGTTAAGTTAACACAAAGAAGCTATAAGTAATAGAAGCAAGAACCAAGAGCCAAGAACCAAGACTTAGTAAGCATGGTTCATCTTGGTTCTTGTTTCTTGGCTCTTGACTCTAATTTCATAAATATGAGTAACGCAAACGGAACAATGAATTTGACGCTGAAAGTATGGCGTCAGCCAAATGCACAAACTGCTGGTAAGTTTGAAACATATAAGGCCGAGAACATATCGCCTGATATGTCTTTCCTGGAGATGCTGGATGTAGTGAATGAGAGCATTATTCATACTAAGCAAGATCCGATTCACTTTGACCACGATTGCCGCGAAGGTATTTGCGGTATGTGCTCATTATATATCAACGGCCGTCCGCACGGGCCAAAACGTGCTATCACCACCTGCCAGCTGCACATGCGTAGCTTTACTGATGGTGAAACCATCACTATTGAGCCATGGAGAGCTAAAGCTTTCCCGGTAATTAAAGACTTAGCGGTTGACCGTTCTGCTTTTGACCGTATTCAGCAAGCTGGTGGTTACATTTCGGTAAATACCGGTGGTGTACCTGATGCCAACGAGATCCCGATCCCGAAGGTAATTGCTGATGAGGCTTTCAACTCGGCTACCTGTATTCAGTGCGGTGCTTGCGTAGCAGCTTGTAAAAATGCTTCGGCTATGCTGTTCACCTCGGCTAAAATCACCCAGCTGGCGCTGTTGCCGCAAGGCCAGCCAGAGCGTTACCGCCGTGTACAAAGCATGGTGGCGCAAATGGATGCCGAAGGCTTTGGTAGCTGTACCAACACCGGTGCTTGTGAGGCCGAATGCCCGAAAGAGATAACATTGACCAACATTGCCCACATGAACTTCGATTTCTTCAGCGCGAAATTATTCCGCGAAGAAGAAGTACATGCTGAAAACCATGGTGGTTAATTAGTATCACGATACATGAAATAGAAAAGGCTTAAGAGAAATCTTAAGCCTTTTCTATTTTATCGTTTTCATCTATTCTCCCTACATACACTACTCATCGTCATGCTGAACTTGTTTCAGCATCCCACCGGACAAGTTAACTATAGGAAAGGCAAACGTGCCTCGAGCGATCTTAGAAATTTGCCATGGAAGCTATAGCGTGGTCATCCCATCTATGCTTAATATTATCTTCCTTACTCTGATAAAAGAAAACTACTGACAAGATCGTGTCACGAGTATAAATACCTGTACCAAACTGTTCCGGGTGTTCCGCTCTGTACCACTTATGCAAAAAGGCGTTTGCATGCTGCAAACGCCTTTTTAGCTGTACTAAAGTGTACCACCTGTACCGGAGTGTACCGGTTTGTTCCGCTTTGTGCCACTTCAAAAGTGGTACACCCGGGCGTGGTTATCATATAAATTACATACGCACATTAGGACCGCCCTGGCCGCCGCCCATATCATCAGGGCTGCCATTTTGGTCCTGCTGGCTGCCTTTGCGCTGGCGTTTAGGCTCTGAACTGCCGCCAAAGCGGTAGGACAGGGTAAACAAAATAGCCCGCGTAGCAAACCGGCGTTCAGATACCGAAGTGTATGGAATTCGCTGATTGGTATTGTTAATGATAGAACCGAATTTACGGGTATTAAATACATCGCGCACGTTCATGCTGGCATTCAAAGTTTTGGTGATATCATAGCGTAAACCGCCATCCAGGCCATACATGGGCTTACTGTACCCCTGCGCTATTACCTGCTTGCCCTGATAGTCGCCACGCAATTGTATGCCCAGCTTTTTAACCGGTTTAATGTTAGCCGTTAAGTTGCCGTTAAAAGCATAACCCGAGGTAGACTGTACACCAACCGACGGATCGCCATTGATGTTACGGTAGTATACATTCACGTTGGCCGTAATATCCCATAGTTGCGATGGCGACAGCTTGGCAATTAACTCATAACCTGCATTAGAAGCGTTTTTGATGTTTTGAAACTGGGTTAAGGTTGTAACCGAATCCAGCGCCAGGCGTACCTGCTGAATGTTATCATTGGTTAAGCGGTAATACACAGATGAGGTGAGCGTAAGCGCTTTCCAGTAGTTGATGTAACTCAGCTCAAATGAGTGGGTATCCTCTGGCAGCAGGCTCGGGTTACCCTGCTGGAAGTTCAGCGGGTCGCTCCGGTCCAGGAACGGCGACAGCTGCCTGTCACGCGGACGGCTTACCCGGCGGGTATAGCTCAATTGTAAAGTTTGGTTCTCCGTCAGTTTATCGGTCAGGAAAACGCTTGGATACACCCTCAAATAATCCTGTTTAAAGCGTTGTACCTGCGCTGTATCGGTAAGGCGGGTACGTATATGCGCATCTTCCAGTCGTAAGCCTACCTGTACGCCAAAATCGCCAAACTGCCGTTGGTAGTTGGTATACAAAGCATGTACCTGCTCCTGATAGTTAAAAATGTTGGATTGCATATTGTTACGTGTATACACCCCGCTTGATGCCAGCGTGTCTACCCGGTAATCGTTATTGTTGTTGTTGAAGGTGCTGCGGTACCCGGCTTCCAGCTTGCTGGTTTTGGACAAGGGTAGGGTGTAATCGGCCTGTAAGTTCCAGTTACGCTGTTTGCCATTGGTGTAGTTATTCTGCTCAAAAACTCTTGAGCGGTTATCGGTCAAAAAGCTATAGGTAGTTTTCAGGTTATCGGTACTGTTTTCCTTTTCTGATGAGTAACCCACGTTGGCTGTCAATTCTTCGCCTTGCTTCTTAAACTTGTGACTAAAATCGGCATTCACATCCAGGTTGTTGCCATCGTTGTACGATTGGTTGTTCTGCCCTACCGTTTGACTTAAAACCCCCAGCGGGCGTATGTTGGTGCTGCCATCCTGAAAACGGTCGCGCGAGCGCACGTTTAAGTTGCCTGATAAGCTCACAACCGTTTTAGGGTCCAGGTTATAATCAATACCGGCACGTATGTTATGCGAGTTGAATTTAAAAGTTTGGTTGGATATCTGGTCCTGATAGCTGGCGCTATCTGTACCCGGATACGTGATCCGGCTGTTTGAGCCATTGCCTATACGGTTGGCCCGGCGGTAGCTGTAATTGGTAAATACGTTTACTTTACCGGTTTGGTAGGCCAAATTCAGGTTGCCGTTCAGTGAGTTTTGATTACCTACCGATGCCGATGCCGAGCCGTTAAAGCCCACCTGCGCATTCTTTTTAAGGATGATGTTGATGATACCTGATTGCCCTTCTGCATCGTACTTAGATGATGGGTTGGTAATCACCTCGATGTTTTCAATAGCACTGGCCGGTATGGATTGCAGTATATCGCTCACACTACCGCCTGATATAGCTGAGGGCTTGCCGTTAACCAGCACCCGTACGTTGCTGGAACCGCGTAAGCTCACATTACCCTCCACATCTACCTGTATGGATGGCACGTTGCCCAGCAGATCGGTAGCCGAACCGCCCTGGCTCACCAGGCTCTGGTCAACACTGAATACTTTTTTATCTGTACTTAGTTTAATCTGGCTTTTCTGCCCGCTTATCACTACCTCTTTTAACAAGCTGGATTTGGAGGCGCGCATTTTAACGGTGCCTAACTGTATAGTTGATTTATTGTCGCTAATGCGGATGCTGTCTTTCATGTAGGTAAGGTAGCCTACAAAGCTGATGCGCAGCAGGTAATAGCCATTGCTGATATTGGTGAGTTTAAAATTACCGTCAAGGTCGGTTTGCATGCCTTTCACCGGCTTGTTATCGGCCTTGTTAACCAGGCTAACGCTGGCAAAATCGAGCGGTTTGCTGGTGGCAGCATCAATCAGCTTGCCTGATATTGTACCGTTGCCGGCAGGGCTTTGAGCAACAGCGTTAACAGCTGTTAAAAACAGAAGAGCAAATAGTAACTTGGTATATACCCGAAAATTCATCCGGCAAAAATCCGGCATTTGTAAGTTACATGCACTAAGGTACATGTAACTTTATTGATAGTGTGTAGCCTACAGAGGTAATTTTTTTATTACCAATATGAAACGGAGAGTGCCGGTTAGTTTAGCTTTTTTACCACAGCAATTAGTTCTTCCACCTTTGGCTGTTTAGGGAAGTCTTTCACCCAGTTACCTTTTTTATCGTAAATAACCACGTAAGGGGTGGTTTTTACATCATAATAGCGTTGTACGGTATAAGTGTACCCCTCAGTACCCACGGTAATGTTCGGGTAACGGGATATGCCAAAGTCGCGGTAAAAACCTTTAATCATGGGGTAGGAGGTAAAGGTGGCCATTACAATCTGTACATCGGCAAATTCCTTCATTTTGGGTTGCATCTCGTATATCAGGCGCTGGCAGTGGCCGCAGTCTGGCGAAAAATAGATCAGCATCACCGGCTTGTTCTTTTTCAATTGTGCCGGCGTTACGTATACGCTGTCGGTATTCAATAAGCGGTATGAAACCAGCTTTTTAGTTTTGGTGCTTTGGGCCTGTGTGCAGCCGGCTATTACAATGAGGCTTAAAAAAATGAATAGTAATTTTTTCATATCAGTTAGTTGCAGAGGCTTGCAGCAATTCCAGCTGCCATGCAATGTGTTCATGCGTTATGGGGTATAATGCGCCGTTAGTAAGGGTTTGGTAAACGGCTTCAAATAAGTGGGTATAATTGCCCTGATGGACAGGTATCAGTTCTGTTTGCTTTTGATTATTAATATCCATAATGGTCAGGCGGCCTTCGCAGCCTTCGGGCTCCTGTCCGTAAGCGGCATCTGTTGGCAGCAGGCCATTATCCAGCTGTGTTTCCTGTACATCGCAACGCGATTTGATATAGCTGCCCGCCGTGCCATGCACCACAAAGGATGGTAGCGGATCGGCCACCAGCAGGCTGGCGGTTACATAAACATTGAGCTGGTGCGGATAGCTCAGTTGATAACTGAAATAATCAGCAACTTCTGATGCGGGGCGGTGCGAAGCGGTTACTTTATGGTAAGCCAAAGGTCTGCCAAATAAGCTGATGATCTGATCCAGCAAGTGCGGGCCCAAATCATATACCAGGCCGTTTGCCTCATTCTTGCCGGTTTCTTTAAATAGTTTAGCGCTCAAAACAGGGCGATAGCGGTCAAAGCGGAAATGCACCTCAATCAGGTTGCCCAGCCGGCCGCTCTCAATCACCTCTTTTACCGATAGGAAATCACTATCCCAGCGGCGGTTTTGATAAATAAACAGGTGGCGGTTTGCCTGACTGGCCAAATCCTGTAGTTCCCTAAACTGCGGTAAGGTTGCAGTTGCTGGTTTTTCAATCAATACATGCTTGCCGGCCAGCAGGGCTTGCCTGGCATGCGCATAGTGCAGGTTGTTGGGCGTATTTACAACCACTAAATCAATTTCGGCATCGTTCAAAAGCTCGTCGATGCTGTTGTAGCTAATGATATCCGGGTATTGCAGTGCCGCTTTCTTTTCATGCCGTTCGGTTACGGCCTTTAACTTAAAGCCAGGATGCGTACTTAAAAACGGACCATGAAAAACACGTCCCGACATGCCGTACGATAATAAACCGGTTACTACAGGTGATGACATATATACAATTATAACAATTTACCACCGGGTACAATAACCGGCAAACGCAATTAAAACAGATTTTACAAAAAAAGGATCAGCCGTTGGGCCAATCCTTTTTATATAACGCTTTTTCAGCTATTCTTATTTCATGTTTTTCTGAAGCGCATCAATGTTTTCTTTGTGCATTTTAAGCACAGGCAAAGTTTTTGTAGCGAATGATTTTAATTCCGCATCCTTTGCATCGGTTGATGCTTTTTCGAACAATTTTACGTCTTTGTCGTGGTCAGTTACCATGGCATCAACATAACCTTTGTCAAACTCGGCGCCTGATTTTTTGCTCAGGTCGTCCATTACTTTTTGCTGGTCTGCACCTACGGTAGTAGGCAGGGTGATGTTTTTGGTTTTTGCCAAATCCATCAGCTCAGTGTTTGCTTTAGTGTGATCTTTAATCATCATGGCAGCAAACTCTTTTACTTTAGGGTTGGTTGCTTTGGTTTCGGCCAGTTTAGCCAGCTCAACTTCGGCCATGCCGCCGTTAGCTGCCTCAACGGCAAATTTTGAATCGTCGCTATCAACACCTATGCCACCGGTTGCAGCAGCGTTGGTTGATGTATCTTTAGTATAGTTGGCGCTATCGGCGTTAGCCTTGCTATCGTTCGATGCACCGCTGTTACATGCCTGGAATGTTAATGCGGCAGAGGCAATCAGTACTCCGGAAAATAATTTTTTCATAGTAGTTGTTTCAATATGGTTTAAAATTGATAACAATGTAAGGCCCTTATGGTTTTGTTTTGGTGATAATGCGCTATTTAGATAGTAAATTTGTACTAAACTTAAACGTTTTACTATTTTTGGGCACCAATAAAAAAGACGATATGAATTTTCCAGCCGAATTGAAATACACCAAAGATCACGAGTGGATCAGAGTTGAAGGTAACGAAGCCTACATTGGCATCACCGAGTTTGCACAGCGCGAACTGGGCGACATCGTGTACATCGATATCACCACTGTTGGTCAGGAAGTAAGCAAAGATGATGTGTTTGGCACTGTAGAAGCTGTTAAAACAGTTTCAGATTTGTTTATGCCGGTAACTGCTACCGTGCTGGAACTTAATCCGGCACTGGATACCCAGCCAGAGCTGGTAAACACCGATCCGTATGGCGATGGCTGGATGGTAAAAGTGAGCCTGAATGACGCTGCCGGTGTTGAAGGCTTATTATCAGCGGCAGACTACCAATCCTTAGTAGGCGCTTAATGAAATTATTTTTCAAATACCAAAAGCTCACATTATTGTGGGCTTTATTTGTTTTGGTGCTTTGCAACATGTCGTTAGGCGAGGTGGCCCAATCGCCCAGCTTTTTTCCTGGGTTTGATAAACTGGTGCATTGCGGCTTCTTTTTTGTGTTTACCACTTTGGCCTGCAATGGAATTATCAGGCAGCGTGGAACTTTAAGCTACTGGAATGCGTTTAAGGTACTGATAATAGCTATAGCCTTCGGCGCTTTGATTGAAATTTTGCAATCGCTGATTTTTACCTGGCGCAGCGGCGACTGGAACGATCTGTTTGCTGATACCGTAGGCGTATGTATGGCTATGTTTAGTGTATTGATAACGGTTTTAGCCATTAGAAATGAAAAAGCTTAAGTTTTTGAGTGTGTTGTTGATGAGTGTAGCGCTATCCTCTTGCGGAATTTTTAAAAAAGATTGCCACTGTCCGCATTTTGGCCAAGTTAAAACGTATACGCCGGTGCAGGGCAGGGCCTGATCATGCTTGGTCTGTTGCTTTAAGAAATGACAGAAAGGAAACATCTTCTTATTTGGATTTGTTTTAAATAAGCCCTATGTTTGCTGTCTATATATGAAGAAGCTCTCGCAACTGGAAATAGGTAAAAAAGCAATCATTAAAGAGTTTACCGATCTGGAAATGTCGGTAAAGTTGATGGAAATGGGCTGCCTTCCTGGTGAAGAAATCCGGGTTGAGCGTGTTGCCCCGCTTGGTGATCCTATTGCTGTAAATGTGTCTGGCTACATGCTGAGCCTACGCAAGCAAGAGGCTTCTACCATTATTTTACAGTAATTTGAACGTTGAAGGCTGAGATCAGAGTTGCGCTTGTAGGGAACCCCAACACCGGTAAATCCACACTATTTAACCTGCTAACCGGTTTAAATCAAAAGATAGGAAACTTTCCGGGAGTTACGGTTGATAAAAAGACCGGCTACTGCAACCTGCCCGATAATCGCCGGGCGCAAATTATTGACCTGCCGGGTACTTACAGCCTGTACCCCAAAAGCCGCGACGAGTCTATCGTTTTCTCCGTACTGGCCGATCGTGACAGCGAATTGAATCCCGATCTTATTGTTGTTATACTGGATGCTTCGAACCTGAAGCGTAATTTGCTTTTATATACGCAGGTGGCCGATTTGAAAATACCGGTTATTGTTGCCCTTAACATGATGGATGTGGCCAACAAAGAAGGCATCACCATTGATGTAAATGGCTTATCTAAAAAACTGGGTGTACCGGTTATGCCAATTTCGGCCCGCCGTAACGAAGGTATTGATGAGCTGAAAAAACAAATATCCTACGCCAATCAATTTGCCCTGCAACAGGATACTATCGACATTAAAGCCCTCGCGCCGCAATTGATTGACAGTATTGGCGAGGAAATGCAGGTGGACAATCCTTATTATGCGCTGCAACTGGCTCATCAGCACGAAACACTGAAGTTTTTGTCGCCCGATGAGAGTAGCCGTATCGAAGAACTGGAACTGCAGCACAGTTTCCACTCCCAAAAGGCGCAGGCTACCGAAACTATTGCCCGTTACAATTACATCAACGATTTGCTGTATGATACCGTTACCAAAAAGGCAACGGCTCATGAAGAGAATACCAGCAACCGGATCGATAAAGTTTTAACCCACCGGGTGTTTGGCTTTGTTATATTTTTTGCCATCCTGCTGTTTATGTTCCAGGCCATATTTTCGTGGTCGGAATACCCGATGGCGCTGATTGAGCAGCTCTTTATCTGGGCGCAGGAGGGGGTGCACAAATTGCTGCCGGCTGGCCCGCTTACTGATTTACTGGCCGATGGCGTTATTGCCGGGTTGAGCGGTGTACTGGTATTTATACCGCAGATTGCCATTTTGTTTGCCTTTATATCCATACTGGAAGACACCGGCTACATGGCCCGTGTTACCTTTATGATGGATAAGATAATGCGTAAGGTGGGGCTAAACGGCAAATCGGTGGTGCCATTAATAGGTGGTTTTGCTTGTGCCGTGCCATCCATCATGAGTACCCGTACCATCGAAAACTGGAAAGACCGAATGATAACCATCATGGTTACGCCGCTTATTACCTGCTCGGCCCGTTTACCGGTTTATACCTTATTGATTGCCCTGGTGGTGCCTAACCGTAATGTATGGTGGGTATTTAACCTGCAGGGGCTGGCCCTAACGGCTATGTATCTGCTTAGCTTGGTATCAGCCATTGTGGTAGCCTGGGTAATGAAACACATTTTAAAGGCGCGCGAACGTGGTTACTTCATTATGGAGCTGCCCGTGTACCGCATGCCACGGTGGAACAACGTACTGTTAACCATGTTTGACCGGGCCAAGACTTTCGTGCTCGAAGCCGGTAAGGTTATCATCGCTGTTTCGGTTATTTTATGGGTACTGGCATCTTACGGGCCGGGCGATCGCTTTAACCAGATCGAAAAAAAATATAACCAACCGCAATACGGGCAAAAAATGAAGCCCAGTGAAATCGAGCACGCCATTGCTTCCGAAAAGCTGGAAAGCTCCTACGCAGGCTACCTGGGTCATGCTATAGAACCCGCTATCCGCCCGCTGGGCTTTGATTGGAAAATAGGTATTGCGCTGGTTACCTCGTTTGCCGCCCGCGAAGTATTTGTGGGTACTATGGCTACCATTTACAGTGTAGACGGTAACGCTGATGAGATACAAACGGTGAAAGAAAAGATGGGCAACGCCCGAAATGCCAATACCGGACAGCCTGCATTTACATTGGCTGTGGCGCTATCTTTAATGATGTTTTATGCGTTTGCCATGCAGTGCGCCAGTACCGTGGCCGTGGTATACCGCGAAACCAAAGATTGGCGCTGGCCTTTTGTGCAGTTTGTTTACATGACGGTTTTGGCTTACCTGGCCAGCTTTATTACCTACCAACTACTGAAATAAACAAGCCTGCTGCTTATATTTGTGCTGAGGTAATTTGTGGATAAAGTAAAAGTTTTAGAGAAGTACCTGCCCGCCGAGGCCGCACCCCTGATTGGCCGCTGGATAGATCATTTCAAATGCGAATTCAAAATATCGCGTAGCCGCAACAGCAAGTTTGGCGACTATCGCCCGCCGTTTGCTGGCAAGGGGCACCGCATATCCGTTAATCACAACTTAAACCCATATGCGTTTCTGGTAACCACCGTGCATGAGTTTGCACACTTATACACCTGGAACCAGCACCAGCAAAAGGTAAAACCGCATGGTACCGAATGGAAAGATAATTTCAAAAAGATGATGCAGCCGTTTTTTGAGAAGCAGGTTTTTCCGCCCGATATTACCAGCGCTATTGTTAATTACCTGAATAATCCGGCTGCCTCCAGTTGCTCGGATCTAAACCTATATCGCTCGCTTCGCCGCTATGATCCTGTATCGACTACGGCAACTACGGTTGAAAAGCTGCCGTCCAAAGCGGTATTTAAAATTAAGGACGGGCGTGTATTCCGTAAAGAAGAGCAGCTGCGCAAACGCTTTAAATGTATCGAAATAAGCACCCGCCGGGTTTATCTCTTCAGCCCCGTAGCCGAGGTGGAGCTAATAGAGGTTCAGTAACTTAAAAAGCCCTCCCCGGAAGGGGGAGGGTTGGCATGGGCTGCCTTTATTTCAACGTTTCTTCAAACAGCTTAAATATTCGTTTATACTCATCCGTCCAGCTGCTGGGCTGTACAAAGCCGTGGTCTTCTACCGGGTACGATGCAAGTTCCCAGTTTTCTTTATGCAGTTCAATCAGCTTTTGGGTAAGCCGGATGATGTCCTGGTAGTTTACGTTCACATCTACCATGCCGTGGCACATCAGCAACCGGCCTTTTAAGCCGTTTGCAAAATTAATGGGCGAACTTTGCTGATAAGCTTTCTCATCATTAAAAGGTTCGTTGAGGATGTTGGCGGTATAGCCATGATTGTAATGTGCCCAATCGGTCACCGAGCGCAGTGCCGCGCCCGATGCAAATACATCAGGTTGGGTAAACAGGCCCATCAGCGTCATAAAACCGCCGTATGAGCCGCCGTACATGCCAACATGCTGCGGGTTAACACCATATTTTTCAACCAAAAACTTTACGCCGTCTACCTGATCGTCCAGATCCTTGCCACCCATATGGCGGTAAATGCCGGTACGCCAGTTGCGGCCATAGCCTGCACTGCCAGTATAGTCAATATCAATTACGGTATAACCGTTATCGGCCAGCATGTTGTTAAACATAAACTCGCGGAAATAGGAGCTCCACCAGTAATGCACGTTTTGCAGGTAACCGGCACCATGCACAAATACCACGGACGGGTGGGTAGCTGCTGGCGTTTTGGGTGCATATACGCGCGCATACACCGTGCTGCCATAGCGGTTTTTAAAGGTTACCATCTCCGGTTCGCGCCAAGGGTACGAGTTAAATTCGGCAGTGGTTGAAGTGGTAATCTTTTTAGCCTTTGCCCCCGGCTTATTGGGCTGTAAATACAGCTCCCAGGGTTTGTTGGCGTAAGAATAGCGTATAGCCAGCCATTTTTCATCGGGTGATAGCTCCACCTCGTTGCCGCCTTTCAGGCTGGTTAGCTTTACGGGCTGACCGCCGTTTACTGGCAGGCTGTAAAAATGCGATATGCCCGGATGCTCCATGTTGCCGGTAAAGTAAAAGGTCTTTTTATCGTTGGATAGCTGCAGGCCGCTCACTTCCCAATTACCGCGGGTAAGCTGCTTTTTAATGCCTGTATTTACATCAACCACATAAAGGTGCGAGTAGCCGGTAGCTTCGCTCTGATAGTAGAAGTGCGTGTTATCTACCCAGCCAACGCTACCGCCTGAATAGCTGCCGCCTATGCCAGGGCCGGCAATCCAAGCCTCGTCGCGCTGGCGATCCAGCAGGGTAAGCTGCCCGGTTAAGGGGTTCAGCTTCATAATCCAGCGGTCTTTATTATCCTGAGCGTTTACTACCACAACAGCCTGTTTGCCATCTTCGCTCCAGTAAGGACCCTGCACAATCACCTTGCGGTCTTCGTTCAGTTTGGTGCGGCTTTCCTGTGCTGCGGGGTAATCTTTCAGGTAGTCGGGCTGGTCTTTAATGCCCGGTATTTCTTTGGTGGATAGGGCATAAACCGTATCGAGTTGCCTGTCGAACACGTACGATTTGGACGAGGGCTGTGGGCTGCCCACCTTGGTGCGGTTCGGGATATCCTCGGTATAGCCCGATGCGGTTACATAGCTTGGCACTTGCGTGATTTTCGCTCCTTCGGCCATCGTAATCAGCCGATAAGTAACATACCGGCCATCGGGGCTCAACTGCACATAGCTTACCGACTGGTCGCCCACCGGTATTTCCTTCAATCGCTTAGGCTGCAGCGCACGGCGCTCAGATGCTGCAAATTGCTCGTCTTTTTCTTTCTGCCTGATTACCTCAAACAGCTCCGTTTGCTCTTTGCGCAACCATTGCTCCTGCGGGTCTCCCGAATTCAAGATTGCAGACTGCCCTCTGGCGCCGCTCTGTCGGTTGCCCCGCCCTGCAGATGGGAAAGACATACTGGCGGATAGGTGCGTAAAATTAGTAAGCTGCTGCAGTTCGCCGCCGTTCAGCTTAATACTGTACAGATTTTCGCTACGCATAAAAACAATGCGTGTTTCATCGCCATTAAAGGCGGGGTTGCTTTCCCGATCGGCGGTGTTGGTAAGCTGTATAACTTTACCTGCTTTAATATCGGAAAGGAACAGGTCGCCGTTCTGTTCAAATAGTTTCAATGAGTGTTTTTTATTCCAAACGCCATTGCCGGTTAAAGCCTTACGCTCCTGTAAAGTTATTTTTTGCGGTTGTGTGTTGCCGGTGGTTATACCGTATAGGCTGCTGCGTTCTGCTTTGTCGGGGTTCCAGGTAAAATATATCTTCTTGCTGTCATCACTCCAGCTAATGTTATCGGGCGAGGTCCCCATCCATTTTGGGTCGCTCATTATTTTTTCAATGGTTAGCTTTTCGAGCTTTTGCGCCTGGGTGCTTAGGCTGGCTGTAATCAAAAACAGGGTAAAGATTTTCTTCATATTTTGTACCGATGGGTAAGCGCCTTAAAGATAGTTGCATTTTTATAAGTAGCTAACATTCGCTTACTTTGATAAACCAATTGTTACACAACATGCAAATTGCCGGTGATGGATTTGTACTACGGGAGTGGTATCTGGAAGATGCTATATCCTTGCAGCAACAGGCCAATAACCCTAATGTGGCCGCCTGCCTGCTCGACAGGTTTCCCCATCCTTATACCTTAAGTGATGCAGTAGGCTGGCTCAACACCAAAATAAAGCAAAACCCTATGGTAAACTTTGCTATTGATGTGGATGGTAGCGCGGTTGGCGGCATTGGTTTGGAAATGCGGCAGGACGTTTACCGCAAAACGCCATTGCTGGGTTACTGGCTGGGCGAAGATTACTGGAGCCGTGGCATTATGCCTAAAGCTATCAGGTTGATTACAGAGTATGCTTTTGCGCAGTTGGATATCATTTGTATACAAGCCTGTATTCTGAGTAAAAATCCAAGATCTATGCGGGTGCTCGAAAAGGCCGGCTACCAAAAGCAAGGCATTCTGCAACGTTCGGTAATTAAGCACGAGCAGATTTATGATGAGCATGTATATGCCACATTTAAGTAAAGCCTGCGGCTTTTATCTGTAAAAGGTATGTACTTGCTATATGAATAGGCTACCTTTGCGCCACAATATGGACGCACTGAATCAACAAAAATATGATGCCCTGGTAAAAATAAGCCAGGATAATTTTAAAGCTTTTTTATACGATTGCGACGGCACCCTGGCCGACAATATGCAGGCGCATAAAGATACCTACATTCGCGTTGCCGCCGAGCAGGGCGTAGCTATTGAGGGAGATATTATTGACGAGCTGGCCGGATGGCCTATCATAAAGGTGGTAGAGCAAATTAACGAGCGTTACGGTTGCTCTTTTGACTCGGAAGAATTTAATGCCCTGAAATACAAGTTGTATTACAACGAATATATAGAGCGCACGCAACCAATTGAATATGTGGTTAATCACTTAAAAAACCATGCCGGGCAGGTTAGGATAGGCGTGGTATCGGGCGGCAGCCGCGAGGCTATACAGAAAACCTTGCAGGTGCTGGGAATTGACCACATGGTGGAGGTACTGGTTTGCGCCGGCGAAACTGAACATGGCAAGCCTTACCCGGATCCATTTTTGAAAGCGGCAGAGCAACTGGGCATAGCCCCCGAACATTGCCTGGTGTTTGAGGATGGCGATGCAGGCGTACAGGCTGCAGAGGCGGCCGGTATGCGTTGGGTGCGTATTGATAAGCTTATATCTTAGAGCCAGGAACCAAGAGCCAAGAGCCAGGAAGCAAGAGTTCGCATCAGAAGAGTATGGTTTTTTAATCTTGCTATCTTAGTTCTTGGTTCTCGGCTCTTGATTATATACTCTCTTCTTAAACTATTACCCTTTTTAGTTGTCAGATAGTTCAAATTGCCTGTTACACTTTGCCCCTTGGCATCGTCATGGCACATATAAACACAACGATCATGAAAAAACTATTGATGCTTGCAGCCTTCGTAACTTTAAACTTTGCTGCCTTTGCCCAAACCGTAGATTTACGCCGTAAAATTGAAGTAACCGGCAATGCCGAACAGGAAATAACTCCTGACATTTTGTATGTATCTATTTCGCTGAAAGAATACATGGATGGTAAAAATAAAGTGGATATTACCCAGCTGGAGCGCCAGCTGCAAAAAGCGGTTACCGAAGCCGGTGTGCCACGTGAGGATTTTACCATTAACAACGTATCGTCTTACAATCAGGTGGTACAAAAAAAGAAGAATCCCGACTTTTTAGCCAGCAAACAATACCGTATCAAACTGCACGATCTGAACAGTATCAATACTATTTTGAGTAAGGTAGATGACAAAGGCATCCAGTCAACCGGTATTGATAGCTACGATTACTCCAAGATCGACCAGCTGCGCCGCGAACTGAAAATTAAAGCCTTATTGGCCGCCCGCGAAAAAGCTACCTATATGTTAAGTGCCATTGGCGAAAAAGTAGGTGGCGCTATCGATATTCAGGATGTGGATAACGAACCTTTAGCACAGCCGGTATACAACACCCTGAGATTTAAAAGCGCTGTTGCCGATGAAGCAGCTCCGCAATCAGACATCGACTTTAAAAAAATCAAATTGAACTACCAGGTAAGAGCGGTGTTCGAAATTGTAAAATAATAAATGAAAGGCCCCGATGAAAATCGGGGCTTCTTTGTTTTATGTTAATTATTTCTCCTCAGTTATAACCTGCCCACTCCAGGTTTCAAGCTTCACAAAAGCAGTTCTTGCTTTGCAATTCACACAAAAAGAATATATTTGATACGCATATGTGCATTTAATTTACATATGTAAACATATATAATCGGTTATTCTTATTTGTGAATTTTATGGACAATGAAGAGTTAAAAGGCAACGCTTCCATGATCGAAAAGTCGATGGAAGTATTAGAACTGCTGGCTAATCATCCAAAGGGCTTAACCTTACAGGAGATGGTTACTTTGTTGGGCTACCCCAAATCATCCGTTTATAAAATTGCCAATACACTTTACAGTTTAAACTATTTGGGTAAGGAGCTGGATAGCCTTAAGTACTACCTGTCGCGTAAGCTGCTCAAGCTGGGCATATCGGCTGTGAGCGGCTATGATATTATTGAGCGTTCACAAGAACATATGAAACGCCTGCGCGACCAGATAGGCGAATCCATCATGATTGGCACGTTGCTGGATCAGGAAGCGCTTTTACTGAACCAGATTCAGGGCAGCATCGATTTTGTATTTACCCTGAAACAAGGTATGCGGTTTAGCCTGCACTCCACCGCACCGGGCAAAGTACTGTTGGCTTTTTTACACCCCGAAGCGCAAAAAGCCAAGCTGAACACCCTGCAACTGGATGCCATAAACGAATATACCATTACTGATAAAGAGCTGCTACGGCAGGAGCTGGATCGGATACTGGCACAAGGTTACGCCGCCGACGTAAATGAAACGGTAAAAGGCGTACACTGTGTGGCCGCACCCATTTTTGATGAAAGCAACCAGGTAATTGCCTGCGTATGGACATCGGGCCCTGCCGGTAGGCTACCCGAAGAACAGATACCGGCCATTGCCCGGTTAATAATGGATTGCGGCATGGCCATATCTTACAACATTGGCTACAAAAAAGAGAAATAATCAACCTTCAATTATATAATCAACCCAATTTCATGAAATCAACCAAAAAACTATTACTGAGTGCGCTTTCTTTATTTGCCGTACACCTGGCTTCGGCCCAAACCCTCGAAAAAATGCAGTGGTTTAACGAGCCCGAAAAATGGGAGATTAAAAATAATGCGCTTACCATGACCGTAACCCCGCAAAGCGATTACTGGCGCATATCACACTATGGCTTTACGGTAGATGATGCACCGTTTTTTTATACTACCTACGGCGGCGAGTTTGAAGCCAAGGTAAAACTAACCGGCAACTACAAAGTACGTTTTGACCAGATGGGCCTGATGATACGTGCCGACAACGAAAATTATATTAAAACCGGTGTAGAGTTTGTAGACGGTAAACTGAACGTAAGTACCGTAGTAACCCACCACACCAGCGATTGGAGCGTAACCAAACTGGATAAAATGCCGCCTTTTATCTGGATTAAAGTAGTTAGACGCCTGGATGCTGTGGAAATATTCTATTCGCTTGATGATGTAAACTACATCATGACGCGTAACGCGCCATTGAAAGACAACCAGCCGGTAATGGTTGGCCTGATGGCCGCCTGCCCTGATGGTAAAGGTTTTGAAGCCAAGTTTGAAAACTTTAAAGTAAAGCACCTGCCCGACCAGCGCCGGGTTGAATGGCTGAAGAAAAACGCCGAATAATTTAATAGGCCGGGGCCGGTTATAGAAATATAATCGGCCCTGCTTGTGTATACTGTACCCGGCTGGTAAATGAAAATTAAGTAGTCATTTATCCGTTACGCTAGGCAACCCGCATAATCTTCTCCAACTTACGCCCTTTTGCCAATTCATCCACCAGCTTATCTAAGTATCTTACTTGTTGTGTTAACGGATTTTCAATTACTTCTACCCTGTAACCGCATATTACACCAGTAATGAGGTGAGCATTGGGGTTTAATGCAGCCTTTTGAAAGAACGTTTCGAACGTTACTTTTTCTTCAATAAGTTGTTGCAAGGCTTGGGTGTCATAGCCGGTTAGCCACTCAATTACTTCATGCAATTCTGCTGTTGTTCTACCTTTCTTCTCAACTTTTGCAACGTAATGGGGATATATAGAAGCGAACGTTAAAGCTGCAATGCGCTCATCATGATTGTTACTGTTATTCATGCCAAGTATTTAACATTTAATAATACCCTTATCAGATAATTTTCTACCCATGCTTATGCAAAATTTCAGGTTAAGCGGTGGTGTATAACCCTGCATCAATTTATACATATAGATCAATGTGAAAATAAGGATAATTATTTAGTCAACAGTGTTTTAAGTGAAGATGAACATGTAGCGATTTTACGATATAATTAGCTGAGTATATGGTTTTAGATTAACCAATAAAGAGTACCAGCATTAGCACATAGTTGTAATGATTATAATTACAACGCATTCAAAATCAAAATGTATATTGTGTGGTATAAACCACCAATTATGAGAATGCTCCCCCAATTTACTAAACTTACTTTAAAAGCCACTGCCGGCCTGTTGCTTATTGGCACGCCGCTTATAAGCCATGCGCAAACAGTGGGTAAAGCAGTGTTTAACCATGCGGCGCTTTGTTCAAAAGATCTTAAAAGAAGCAATGCCTTTTATACTTCTGTTTTAGGCTTAAAAATTATACCCAATCCGTTTAAAGATACTATACACACCTGGTACAGCATAGCTCCCCATGTTACTATGCATGTTATACAAGGCAACTGCTCACCCGCGCCTAAGCTGATCGGCGATCACCTGTGCTTCAGCATGCCGTCAATCAATGATTTTGTTGCTATGCTAAAACAAAAGGGCATCGCTTACACCAACTGGAAAGGTGTACCCGGCCAGGTTGAACACCGTGTTGACGGCGTATCGCAGGTATATATTCAGGATCCGGATGGTTATTGGATAGAAATAAATGATGCAAAGTAAAGCATCAGCTTATTTCATCGTTTTTGATCACTCACTTGCCGGATTTAAACAGTGTTTGTGATAAATCCTTTACACCATCCTGGTAGGATGTTGGTTGCACGCCGAAAGCTTTTTCAAACTTGGAGGAGTTGAAGTTATAATTATGATCACATTGGTAATACATTTCAACGGTACCTTGTATTACTTTATTAAACATACCCGCCATACGCAGTATTAGTTTGTTTATTCTCATGTATTTAGCCGGTGCATCAAAAGTGCGGGCAGCCAGCTCAATAAACTGATGCCCGGTTAGGGGCGGGGCGGTAGGCAGGTGCCATATCTGGTTATCACTTTCGGGGTGCTGGCCCAGTATATACATGCCTCTGCCGCCATCGGGCACATAAGTAAAGTTGTGCAGTTTGTTAGGGTCGCCCATCCACTGTGCACGTTTGCCTTTTGAATAGTTGAGCAGTACCATGCTATCATAAAAGCTGTTCAGGCTTTCGGCACCGTAAAAATCGGCCGCGCGGGCTATACTGGCCTTCAAGTTGCCGGCTTTAACTTCATTCATTAAAGTGGTGGCTATCTGAGCACGCACTTCGCCTTTTACACTAATAGGGTTGTAGGGCGTGTCTTCCGTCATGGGGCCATCTACCAGGCCGTACATGTATACGTTATCGAAAAACAGTAGTCTGGCTTGGTGGTGTTTGGCTACATTGATTACGTTTTGCATAATAACCGGCCACTGCTGCTTCCATATGTCCTTATCATAAACCAGCCCGGCACACAGGTAAATAATGGTAGCGCCTTCGGTAGCCTGTTTCAATTGCTGGTAATTGAGCAGATCGGCCTTTTGCCAGTCCACATTTGGTGCGCTGATGTTTACCGGGCGGCGGCTCACCAGCCGGGTACGATGGTTATTGCTAATCAATTCGCGGGTAAGTGCATTGGCAATTGGTCCGCCGGCTCCTAAAATAGTGTGCATAAGCTTGCTTGTTTGTTGTAAGCAAAGCTACAGGGCTACCAAAAATAAAACCGTTAACAAAAGATAAGAAAACGGCCTGTTATACGGTTTGCAAAATGCGCTTGCGGATGCGCGATAGCGATACCGGCGTAATGCCCAGATAATTGGCAATGTAATGCTGCGGTATGCGCTGTAAAATGTTTCGGCCATTTTCGAGCAGTTGCATGTACCGCTCTTCTGGCGATTGCAGGATGAACGAGGCAACCCGGTCTTCATAACAGCAAATCAGGTATTCGGCAATCAACCGGCAAAAGCGATCAACCACATGGCTAAGCTGCGGCATGGCCTGCCATTGCTGCAACTGCTGGTAGGTGAAAGTAAGGATCATCGTATCTTCCAGAGCTTCAATGTAATTAAGGCTTGGCCTCTGTTTTAAAAAGCTGGTGTATGAGCTTACCCATTCATCTTCCATGCAAAAGTAACTGGTAATCTCCTCGCCATCTTTCATATGATAAAGCCTCACCGAGCCCGAAATAATATAGCCCACTGTTTTACAAACCTCTCCGGCTTCAATCCAGGTCGCTTTCTTTTTTAGCTTTTCGAGCCGCAGGCAGGGGCTCATCAAATCCCATTGCTCATCAGTGAGATTAATAAACTTACCCATCGCTTTACGGTAGGCCTCCAGATATTTGCCGGGAATTTCCATCTGCATAAAATTAAACTATTGCTTTATCATATCCAATTGCTGCAACCGCCGCGTATATTTTTTACCTTAGAAACGTTATTTATACAACGCGTTGCCGAATGTGTACTGCATTGTCAGCGTAATAAATGCTTAATTTACAAACCATGTCACAAGTAACAGTAGCGCAGCTGAAAGCTATGGAAACGCTAAAGGATGTTCCTGAAAGCCAGCTGCAATGGTTAATATCAGCAGGTACCGTACACACATTATCGGCAGGCGATGTGCTGCTTGAAATGGGCGCGCCTTTAAACATTACGCAGTTTATTGTAGAAGGTAAGCTGCGCATAGGTATAAAGCAGGGTAGCCAGTTTAAAGAAGCCGGTATAGCCGAAAGAGGCAAAGTATTAGGCTACCTGCCGTATTCAAGAGGTACCGAAGCAGGTGTACAGGTAGAGTGCATAACCGATTGCCTGGTGCTGGAAGTACCCGGCGATGAGATAAGAGGTGCTACCCGTACGCATTTTGAACTTACCGAAGCACTGGTACATACCATGACCAGCCGCGTGCGCTCTTTCACTACCCAGCAGCAGCAAATTGAAAAAATGGTGGCACTGGGTAAGTTATCGGCAGGGCTGGCGCATGAGCTTAATAATCCGGCGGCATCTATTGTGCGTAATGCGGCATTTTTAACCAAGTACTTTAACGAAAAGCCGGCGCTGTTTGAGCAGGTTGCCTCCTTAAACTTTGAGCCGCAACAGCTAAAACAGCTGCAACAAAAGTTACAAATTATTTTTACACGCCCCGAGCAACCGGCTTTGGGCATGATGGAAAAAGCCCAGCTGGAGGATGATCTGAACGATTTGCTGGCTGATAAAAATATTAACGATTATTGCCTGGCCGAAAGCTTTGCAGAAGAAGGACTACAGCTTGCCGAAGTAGAAGAGATCAGTGCGCTGGTACCGGCCGAAAGCCTGGCCGCCGTGCTGGGATGGATAAACAACCAGTTATCCATCAATAAAATGGTTAAAGATATTAAAGAAGCATCGGAGCGCATATCAAACCTGGTAAGCGCCGTTAAGGGCTTCAGCCATATGGATCAGGGTGCCGATAAACAGTTTGTAGATGTACACAAAGGTTTGGAAAACACGCTCACCATTATGGATTACAAGCTGAAAAAATCGGGCGTTGAGGTGGTTAAATCCTTTGATATGGAGCTGCCGCAGATTAAAGCGGTACCCGGCGAACTGAACCAGGTTTGGACTAACATTATTGATAATGCCGTTGATGCTATAGATGGTAAGCGTGGTGGCAAGCTCGAAATTATAACTGAGTACGATGCCCGCAATGTGTACATAACTATACGCGATAACGGGCCGGGCATACCAGAAGACATTCAAAGCCGTATTTTTGATCCGTTTTTTACCACGAAGGAAATGGGTAAAGGTACCGGCCTGGGGCTTGATGTGGTAAAGCGCATTGTAAGCCAGCACCAGGGAACGGTAAAACTTAAATCGGTTCCGGGTAATACCTCTTTTCAAATCTGTTTTCCGGTTAATGGTAAATAACAAACTATTACAAGCTACACTACACTGCAATGAAAGACCCTATCATATTTTTAGTAGACGACGATCAATTTGTACTTCGCGCTATCAGCCGCGATTTAAAAACGCAGTACCATGGCCGGTACCGGGTTTTAAGCACTACATCGGCTAATGAGGCGTTGGAGAACTTGCTGCAACTCAAAAATAAAGGCGAAGAGGTGGCCTTGTTTATATCAGACCAGCGCATGCCCGAAATGGAAGGTGTTGACTTTTTGTGCCATGCCGTTAACTACTACCCGCAGGCCAAGCGGGTATTGCTAACTGCCTACTCTGATACACCGGCTGCTATTAAAGCCATTAATGAAGTTAAGCTCGATTATTACCTCACCAAGCCCTGGGATCCGCCTCAGGAAAAACTTTACCCGGTGGTGGATGATCTGCTGGAAGATTGGCAGGCCGCCTATCGTCCGCAGTTTAGAGGTATCAAGGTAATTGGCTACAACTTTTCTCCCAAAACACACAATATAAAAGAGTTTTTAACCGGCAACCTGGTACCATACCAATGGATGGAAGCACACTCGGATGAGGGCAAGAAATTTATGCAAATCAACCAGTTGTGCAGTGCCGATTTGCCTGCTATTATTTTTGAGGATGGCAGCGTGGATAAAATGCCGGGCATCAGCAACATTGCACAAAAAATCGGATTAAGTCCGCAGGTTAAAAATGAGGTATACGATGTAATTATCATTGGTGCCGGTCCGGCAGGTTTGGCCGCTTCCGTTTACGGCGCATCCGAAGGATTAAAAACCCTGCTCATAGAGCGTAAGGCACCAGGCGGACAAGCGGGTACCAGCTCCCGTATCGAAAACTACCTGGGTTTCCCGACCGGTTTGAGTGGTGCCGATTTAACCCGCAGGGCCATTACCCAGGCAACCCGCTTTGGCACCGAGTTTCTATCACCGCAGGGGGTTAAGGAAATACGCCTGAAGGATGGTTACAAAACCGTGGTACTGGAGGATGACAGCACAGTAACCACTCGCGCCATTGTGGTTACCACCGGTGTGGATTACCGCAAGCTCGAAAACAAAGGGATAGAAGATTTTACCGGAGCCGGCATATATTACGGCGCGGCTACAACCGAAGCGTTATCCTGTAAAGATAAAGCCGTATACATTGTAGGCGGCGGCAATTCGGCAGGTCAGGCGGCTATGTATCTATCTAAATTTGCCAGGCAGGTACATATACTGATCCGCAGGGCCGATCTAACCTCTACCATGTCGGCTTACTTAATTGAACAGATCAAGCAAACCGAAAACATTAGCGTACATGGCGAATGTGAAGTAGCCGAGGCACAGGGCACCGAACGGCTGGAGCGCCTGGTAATCCGTTGTATTAAAGATGATACAACAGAAACGGTGGATGCAGACGCGCTTTATATATTTATTGGTACCAAGCCCTTTACCGAATGGCTGGGCGAAACCATTATCAAAAATGATAAAGGCTTTATTGAAACCGGCCGTGAGCTAAACCGCTACGACCACTTTAACGCCATCTGGAAAACCCAGCGCGATCCTTACCTGCTCGAAACCAGCTGCCCCGGCATTTTTGCCGCAGGCGATGTAAGGGCTGGAACCATGAACCGTGTTGCCTCGGCTGTAGGCGAAGGTTCTATGGCCATTAGCTTTGTACATAAGTATTTAGCTGAGGTGTAATACCTCGTTAGCATACTCACAAAAAAGGCAGCTCAAATATGAGCTGCCTTTTTTGTGAGTATGCCGAATAGTTTAATTGGTAAAACACTTAACTTTTAGCTTTAGCTTATAGTCGGGGTTAAGCGGCTCGTTGGTTTGAATAAGGCGCTGGGCACCGGTGTTGGCCGGGCAGGCAATAGCATTAGTGGCATCATACACCAGGCCGGGCTTGCTGTTGGCCAGTTCCTGTGGTACATATATCTGTGTTTTGGTAATGGCATAACCGCTTGGAATGTAACGGATATAATAGCCATCGGGATGCAATGACCACACGCCCGACGGGTACTCCCGGTCAATGGTGGGGGTTAAGCCCGCCAGCATAGCATAGCGCTCCATCTCTTCGTAAGTAGCCGTGCCGGATGCTGCCAGCCGGCGAATGTTATTTTCGGCCTCAAAAACTGCTTGTACTGGTGTGGGCAGTTGTGCTTTGGCTTTATCCATCAGGTTGGCCGGTAATATGCCCAGGGCGCCGCCTTCCAGTTTCATCAGGTCGGCAGGGCTTAACAGGGTTGTAGCAGTTAACTTAATCTCGGTGCCATAATCCACAAACCGGGTGCGCGCAATAATAGCCCAAAGCAGCATTTGTATATCGTGCTGCGTTACATTAGGGTGTGTTTCGGCGCTTTTTAAAATAGCAATTACCACATCTCTTTTAGGGCCTAATACAGGCGCAAGCATATAACCGTCGCCGTTGCTGGGGCCGCGGGTACCGGCATGCAGGCAATAGCTTTTATTGGTCATCTCATAAAAGCCGGCACATAGTTTATAACCGCCGCCTTGCGCCTTGGGTAACAAGTACAAAGGCTGGGCTGCTTCATCGGCATGAAAGGATGGCGGTTGTTTGCCTGTGCTGTTTACATCTTTAAAGCTGGTGGTAATGGCCCCAGGCTGCTTCAGTATTTTATTTAGCCCGGTGCTGCCGGCAAGTTCGCTGCCTTTTTCAAAAAGCGCTTTGCCCAAGCCGCCAAATTGTGCGTGTGAATGGTAAGCGATGCAAGTAAATATTGTTATCAATAATATTAGCTTCTTCATAGTGATAAGAAATGTGCGGCTAAATTATAAAAACGCAATTAACTATCCATTAAATACCATTTCAATTTGTTAAAAGGCAGCTGGCTGTTTTTAGGTAGTTGTATAATTATTTGTGTATGGGTTACTTGTATATAAGTACAACAAACCTGTTATATTTACGTATTACCGCTAACCAAGCAGCCCGACTATTTGTTAACCTGTTATATTTTTATTTTATAATTGATGCCTGATTCGCTGAACGAGCAAGGTAGATTACAAGCCTTGCATAGCTATAATATATTAGATACCCAACAGGAGAAGGAGTTTGATAAGCTAACCGAACTGGCATCCATCATCTGTAATGTACCTGTATCATTGGTAACCCTCATAGATGAGGACAGGCAATGGATCAAGTCAAAGGTTGGGCTTGATTTGAACGAAACCAGCCGTGAAACTGCTTTTTGTAATTACACCATACAGGGTACCGAACTGTTGGAGGTAGAAAATATGGCTGCGGATGACCGGTTTAAGGACAACCCATCTGTATCTGGCGAAGCGCATATGCGTTTTTATGCAGGTTACCCGATAACCGATCCGACGGGGCACAATTTAGGCAGCGTTTGTGTAATAGATTATCAGCCACGAAAATTAACTTCAGAACAGCGGCAATCGCTCAAAGTAATCAGAGATTTAGTACTTGACCTAATTGTTGAGCGCAGGCAACGGCAGGAACATCAGCACTTTGAAAAAATATTTAACCTTTCTAATGACCTGATTTGTGTAGCCACTACTGATGGCTTTTTAAAGAAAATCAATCCCGCATTTGAAAAGGTATTAGGATGGGATAAAAGTTTTCTGCTCGCCCATAGTTATTTTGAACTCGTGCATGCAGATGATCTGAACGCGTTAAAGGACGCGCTGGAAAAACTGGCTTCGGGTATTCCCATTATTAACTTTAATTTCAGGATGAAATGTGCAGAGGGGCAGTATAAAACCCTGCAATGGACGGCTACGCCCGAGCCTGCTACAGGAGCATTATTTGCCATTGGCCGCGATGTTAGTAATGAAAAAGAACAGGAAGCTTTGTTGCATCAGTCAGAAAGCCGTTTAAGAGCTTTTTTTGAAAACTCTAAGGGCTTGATGTGTACCCATAATTTAAAAGGCAAACTGCTTACAGTAAATACAGCCGGAGCCGCGCTGCTGGGTTATACAGCCGAGGAGTTAATAGGCCGTAATTTGGCAGATATTATTGTGCCTGAGTATCTGGACGACCTTAACTACTACATGCAAAGTATTTTGCAAACCGGTAAGGCCGACGGGCTGATGCATACCCGCCACAAAGATGGCCACATGATGATCTGGTTATACAATAACGTACTTGAAAAGGATACCCATGGCAACAGTTACATAATTGGTAATGCTGTGGATATTACCGAAAGATACGAACTGGAAAATAACCTGAAACGCACCCAGCAAATGCTGGAAGAAACGAATGAAGTAGCACGGATAGGTACCTGGGAGCTGAATGTTGATTATCAAACACTATATTGGTCGCCCATTACTAAGGCCATACATGGCGTTCCGGATGATTATGTGCCGGCGTATGATAAAGCCTTGGATTTTTACCAGGGGCACAGTCGGGAGGTAATCCTGAGTGCGGTAAGTAAAGCGGTAAATGAGGGTTTGCCTTATGATATTGAAATACAAATAGTAAATGCCAAGGGCGAAAAGATATGGGTGAGGGCTATTGGTAAACCTGATTTTGAGAATGGGGTCTGCAAGCGCCTGTATGGTATCTTTCAGGATATTAATGCCAAAAAGGCGGCCGAGCTGGAATTATTGAACGAAAAGCTGCGTTTGGCCGCCTTTGTAGAACATTCGCCCGCTGCAGTAGCCATGATGGATACCCAGTTACGCTATGTAGCCGTGAGTAACCGGTGGCGCGAGGGGTACAAGATTAGCGAAAATATAATCGGCAGGTCGCAGCATGAACTGTTTCCGCACCTATCCGGGCGCTGGACAGATATCTGTTTGCAGGCTTTACAAGGCGAATCGCATAAAGGCGATGAATCTAAATGGCGGCCCGATGGCTGGGATCATGATCAGTACCTGCGCTGGGAAATTGTGCCCTGGTATCAGTATGATAATACCATAGGTGGTGTTATTGTATTTACAGAGGATATTACCGAAAGCTGTTTACAACGCGAAGAGCTTCACCGGGCCAAATTGCATGCCGAGCAGGCCAGCATAGCCAAATCTGAGTTTTTGGCTAACATGAGTCATGAAATACGTACGCCGCTTAACGGCGTGATCGGCTTTACCGACCTGGTGCTGAAAACGGATTTAAATGCTACGCAGCATCAGTATCTTACTATCGTAAACCAATCGGCCAATGCCTTATTAAGCATCATTAACGATATTCTTGATTTTTCAAAGATTGAGGCCGGTAAGCTGGAGCTGGACGTAGACCAATGCGATTTGCTGGAGCTGAGCAGCCAGGCCGCTGATATGATTACCTACCAGGCGCAAAAAAAGGGACTGGAAGTGCTGCTAAACATAGCACCCGAGCTGCCCCGCTTTGTATGGGCCGATGCCGTGCGTATTAAGCAGATACTGGTAAACTTGTTGGGCAATGCCGTTAAGTTTACCGAACAGGGAGAAATAGAACTGAAAATTGCGCCGCTTAGCCCTATGCAAAACGATTATATTGATTTGCTTTTTGAAGTGCGCGATACGGGTATTGGTATTAAAGAAGAGAAGCAAAATAAAATTTTTGAAGCTTTTTCGCAGGAGGATGCTTCAACCACCAAAAAATATGGTGGTACGGGCCTGGGGCTTACCATATCTAATAAGCTTTTAGGGCTGATGGGAAGCCGTTTGGAACTTAATAGTAAACCAGGTAAAGGCAGCTGTTTCTTTTTCAGGGTGAGGGTTAAAGCCGAGCAGGGCGAGCCTTTGAAATGGAAAGACATCGACTACATTAAAAAAGTACTGATTGTTGACGATAATGAGAATAACCGCCTTATTTTAAGGCAAATGCTCTTGCTTAAAAATATTGAGGTTGACGAGGCCGTTAACGGCTTCGAAGCGCTGCAGTTGCTGGCAAAGCAAAATCGCTATGATGTGATTTTGATGGATTACCATATGCCTTATATGGACGGACTGGAAACCATCCGCAAGATACGAGAAAGCTTTTTTGATACTTTCGACGAGCAGCCCATCATTTTGTTACACAGCTCATCTGATGATGAACGTATTATCCGTACCTGTACTGAATTGGGTGTTGAACATCGCCTCGTGAAACCCATAAAACTGCAGGATTTGTTTAACAGCCTGCACCGTATGCGTTTGCATGAACCAGAACCAACCGGTGCCGGTACAGTTTCTCAAAACGAATTTGATCCTGCTGACTATACGATATTAATAGTTGAGGATAATATGGTAAACATGCTTCTGGCAAAAACCATTATCCAAAAAATAGCCCCAAGGGCTATTATACTCGAAGCTTTGAACGGGCAGGAAGCCTTAAGGGTATACGAACAGGCCGACTTGATTTTTATGGATATCCAGATGCCCGGCATGAACGGCTATGAGGCAACCCAGGCAATCCGGGCTAAAGAAACGGACCGGCATGTGCCCATTATTGCACTTACTGCCGGTAACGTAAAAGGCGAACGGGAAAAGTGCCTGGAAGCCGGAATGGACGACTTTGCGGTAAAACCATTTGTTGAAGATACCATCAGGCACCTGTTTGAGGTTTGGCTGAATACTCCGCAGCAAGGTTATGAAGCAGGCAGTAATTCTGCCATGAATACCGACGTGCTTTTTAATATAGAGGTGATTAAAAAATATGTGGGCGATGATAAAGATGTAATTGTGGAAGTTTTGAAGGTAACTTTACAGGAGTTGCGTAAATCGTTGGCTATGTTAAAGGCACAAACCGGCAACGCCGATTTAAGCGGGCTGAACGCCACCGGGCACAAACTGTACGGTATGGCTGCCAGCACAGGGTTACAGCAACTCACCGTTGCAGCTCATCGGTTGGAGGTATTGGATGGGTTGGAAAGCCAGCAGGCGTTTGAATTGCTTAACGATATGGATGCGCAAATCAACGCAAGCATCAAAGCAATTGAAGATTTTATAGGAGTTTAAGCTTTGTGATATAAGAGTTGCTGTCAATGCGTAATTGAGTGATTCTGTGGTACGGTAATTGAAAAAGCAGTAATACTAAATAGGAAGCCCGCATGTGTAAACTGGTGATGATTGATGATAACCCCTTAGAGCATTTGATAATTCAGAAGATGTGCGAGCGTTATGCGCTTTTTGAAGATGCCGTGCACCTTTATGATGGCAGAACAATGCTCAACATGTTGGGGAATAATGAGGAAGAAAGTTCACAGATACCGGATGTTATATTGCTGGATCTCAACATGCCTTCTTTCAGTGGATGGGAATTTTTACATGGTTTTGATGCTATATCCGCTAAATTGAAAAAGCCGATAAGTGTTTACATCCTGTCGTCTTCTATCGATCAGGTCGAGAAAGCTAAAACACAATCTTACCCGTTTGTAAAAGATTTTATCAGTAAACCCATTAAGAAGGAGACACTAAAATCGCTTTTTGATAAGCACACAGACGTGGCTTAGTTATGCCCTTCGCATTACGGTGTTATCATAGTGCGAAACGTAAGATTAATACGCGGCTGCGTTACGCGCTTTGATTTGGGTAAGGCATGCAACCAATGTGTTTGTGTGGTTCCCTGCATCATCAATAAACTACCGCTTTGCAGCATTAATGAAACGCCTTGTTTTGTAGCTTTGTGTTTAAAGGCAAACTTTCTTTCGGCACCAAAACTCAATGAGGCTATTGCGGTGTTTTTACCTAACGATTTTTCATCATCACTGTGCCAGGCCATGCCCTCGTTTCCATCATGGTACAGGTTGAGCAGGCAGGAGTTGAAGGTGACGCCTGATAAGTTTTCGACCAAGTGTTTAAGCGTTTTCAACTCCGGTGTCCATGATAATGCCTGTTTGGTGGTGTTGGAGTAAGTGTAAGCATAATCGCTGTCACCGTACCAGGCTACTTTGCGTTTGGTTATGATATGCCTGCCAAAAATTACCGCCTCGTCATTTTTCCAATGTATGGTATCCAGTAAGGTTTGGGCATAAGTAGCTGCTTCGTTAGCAGGCATAATACGGCCATAGTATAAAGCCTCGCCGTCATACGGTAACAGGTTGCTTGGCCCGTTAGTATGGTTGTTGAATAAATCCATTTCTCCAGTTTTTATATGCTGTTTTGAGGCAGTGCCCGCAAGGGCGATAGCCCATTTGAATAGCTTCCTGAACGGAGCTGAAAAATACACGGTTTGTTCGCCTCATCCGCTTGCCCGACGGGCATTTTAGCTGCCCATAAATTTTTAGCTTGCGGTTGCCGCCTAAAGTAACTGTTCCGTTTTTGATGAGTTTTCTTAATTCGGCGTCGCCCACAGTTGCATGGTCAATCATGGTTTAGCCACATCTGCCACTACTGCAATATCTTCATCGCCCAACACAAGGGCCGATTCCCACCCAATGATAGCTGTTTTGCGGGTTAAGCCCCAAAGGTAGCCGCCCATACTGCCCGTGCCGCGAATTACCCGATGGCAGGGAATTAAAAACGCAACCGGGTTGCTGCCAATAGCCGACCCAACCGCACGTGCAGCCTTATGATTTTCAATATGGCTGCAAATGCCTGCATAAGTTACCAGGCTGCCCATGGGTATTTTAAGTAAGGCCTCCCATACCTTTAATTGAAAAGCAGTGCCCTTGAGGTGAAGCTTTACTTTTTGCAGTTGGCTCCAATCCTGTGTAAAAAGATTAAGTGCCTGCTGCTGGTGCTGGTCTGCCATGTGCTGGTACCGTGCGTTAGGAAACAGCTTTTGCAAATCGTTCAAAGCAGTATCACTGTTCCCGGCAAAATGCATGTAGCATATTCCTTTAGGTGTAGATGCCACAATTACCTCCCCAAAGGGGGTTTGAGCAAAGCTATAGTTGATCTGTAAACTCTCGCCACCGTTCTTGTATTCGCCAGGCGTCATGCCCTCTATCTGTATAAACAGGTCGTGCAGGCGTGATGGGCCGGATAGGCCGGTTTCATAGGCCGTATCTAATAAATTAACCTGCTGCCTGAGCAAACCCTTGGCGTGTTCCAAACTCAGGTATTGTATAAACTTTTTGGGCGATACCCCTGCCCATTCCTTAAACAAGCGCTGAAAATGGAAAGGGCTCATATTAGCCTGTTCGGCAATAGTATTTAAATCGGGCTGGGCCTTAAAGTTGGCTTTGATGTATTCAATGGCCCTGGCTATCTGTTCGTAATGGCTCAACTCCTGTGCGTTCATAACTTATCCATTTAATATCACAAAAATAGGATTAGGGGAGGGGTGGTAAAACCCGTTTCTTGCGGAATTTACGTTAAAACCAATGCTCCGGTAAAGCGGGAGCGCCCCATGGTTGGGTTAACGCCAGTCATCTTTTTATAGAACTTATTAAAATGGCTCAGATCTGTAAATCCCAGTTCATTGCTGATCTCTTTAATAGAATAGGAACTATACTTAAGCCGGTTATCAATCAGGTGTAACTTATAACGGTTAACATAATCACGCAGGTTGGTGCCTGTACGCTCTTTAAAGTAAATGCCCAGATAATGTTTGGACAAACTAAATACCGAGGCTAGGTGGTCTGCCTGTGTAAATTCTGCGCAATTGATGTGCTCATGAATGTAATGCATAAGGTGTGTCGTCTTTGCATCGTGTTTGGTATTGGTTGTATGGGGGAGCACTGGCAAATTGCGTTTGAGTTGAGCAAACAGGGCTTGTATTAAAAAGAACAAAGCTTCATTCATCTCACTGCGGATGTCTGTCCACTCTTTTACAATCAGGTTAATGAGCATGGCTGCTTTTTCTGCTTCTACAGGTGAGTTAAACTTAAGCTCATGCTGCCTGCCGGTGTGTATAAGCAGGCTGTCAATATCCTGGTTCCAGCGGCGGGTTGCTGGTATATTTCCAATGCCTTTTAAATATACGTTAGTGAACTTAAGGAAAGTGAATTCAGTTTCTTCTTCAATTTCAAAATGGTGAATGTCGCATGGTGCCAGCAGGAAAACAGCGCTGTTTTCATAATGATAATGCATGCTGGATACGTAATGCTTCCCTTTTCCACGATGGATAAAGATGATTTCGAAATGATTGTGGTTATGTACCGGGTGCTCCCAGCGTTCGGCATTGAAATGCGATACTTTTAAGAATTCATGTTGTATATACTTCTTCACCATCCTTAACAAAGTACTATAAAACCATGAATATATACAAGTGATGCAATGGCTTGCTTAACGAGCTTTGGCAAAAAATAAAGGTATGGAACACAAAGCAGTTAATCAGTCCCGCAAAAAGGTAGCGTTGGTAGCAGGTGCACAGTGCATTATAGGCCGTAACCTGATCAGTTATCTGGAAACGCTCGATGAGTGGGAAATTGTCGGCCTCTCACGCCGGGAAGGCGTAAATACGAATAAAATCAGCTATATTTCAGTTGATTTGCTGAACGAGGCAGATACAGAAGCAAAGCTCAACCATTTAACTGGCATAACCCATATCTTTTATGCTGCCTACCAGGATAAGCCCAGCTGGGCCGAATTGGTAGCACCTAACCTGGCCATGTTGGTGAATGTGGTTAATGGCATAGAAAAAGCATCGCCGTGCTTGCAACATATTAGCCTGATGCAGGGATATAAGGTGTATGGCGCACATTTAGGGCCATTTAAAAGCCCCGCCCGCGAGAGCGATGCCGGGCACATGCCGCCGGAGTTCAATGTAGATCAGCAACAGTTTTTGGAGCAGCGGCAAATAGGAAAAAGCTGGAACTGGTCGGCCATACGCCCGGCGGTTGTAGGCGGCGTGGCTTTAGGTAACCCAATGAATTTAGCCGTGGCTATAGCGGTTTACGCAACGTTATCTAAACAACTCGGACTGCCTTTGCGCTTTCCCGGCAAACCGGGTGCTTATGATAAGCTGCTGGAATTTACAGATGCCGGTTTGCTGGCTAAGGCTACCGTATGGGCTGCTACCACACCACAGTGTGCCAACCAGGCTTTTAATATCAACTATGGTGATATTTTTAGATGGAGCGAAATGTGGCCTAAAATTGCCCGGTATTTTGAGCTGGAAACCGCACCGCCGTTGCCAATGAGTCTTAATGTAATTATGGCCGATAAGGAAGAAATGTGGCGCAAAATTATTGAGCAAAACAACTTAGCTTCGCATACTTATCAGGAGGTGTCATCCTGGGCTTTTGCCGATTTTGTATTCTCGTGGGATTATGATATGCTGGCCGATGGGTCTAAAGCCCGCAGGTTTGGCTTTCATGAATATGTAGAAACCGAACAGATGTTTTATAGCCTTTTTGATGAGTTACGGGTGCAAAAAGTGATCCCATAAGCAAATTAACGTTGGTAAACAGTGTAAAATAGGGGTATTTGTGCCCCATGTAGCGTTAAAATCACGAAAACTGTTTATAATAGCTGCACTTTAAAAACAATAATTTTATATTCGTGTGCTAAACCAAAAATTATGGAAAAATTTCAAGCTTTAAAAGAACTGGTAGAAACCGCAGAAAAAGATGCAGCGGCATTTTATGACAAAGGCAATAAAGCAGCTGGCACCCGTCTGCGTAACGCCATGCAACAATTGAAAAATGCAGCTACTGACATCCGTAAAGAAGTAACTGAAAAGAAAAACGCAGAAAAATAATATCTGCACCCATTGAAGAAGCCTGCACCTGTTGCAGGCTTTTCTTATACCTTTTAGTGTAGGCAACTCTCACCGTTTTTACTTCTCAAAGCATTAAAGGGCGCTGTTCAGTGCACTATTTATTATCTTTGCCTTTATCCAGAATTATAACCCTTAACGGTGAGGTATAAGCTATTGTTTCTTTGTTGCTTTATGGTTTTCGGCACCGTTGCTTACAGCAATGATGGTGCTGATTCAGCATTTCAGGTGCTTAGTCAGGCTATTAAAAATAAAAGCCTGTATACCCGGCAAAAAGAGGAGCGTATAGCATCGCTTAAAAAGCTTAAAGCCGGCGATCTATCTCTGTCTGAGCAATATGCTGTAAACGATAGCCTGTATCAGGAATACAAAAAGTTTAAAATTGATTCGGCTGTTTTTTATGCAGACCAAAATTTGCAGGTGGCCCGCAAACTGCAACGGCCAGAATTGGTGATTGCGGCGCAGTTGCAGCTATCTAACTCCTACTCCTCCTTAGGTAAGTTTCTGGAATCAGAACAGATCCTGAAATCGCTCAGCAGCAAAGCGCTGCCTAAGCCGATTTTAATGGACTATTATGATGCTTATATTCAATTTTATGAGCACTATGCAACCAATAGTTACAACAAAAACTATGTAAAGCTCATCCAGGCCTACCGCGATTCCCTCATTATTCAGCTCAACCCGGCATCGGTTCGCTATCAGATTAACCTGATTCAAAAGCAAATTTACCAGCGCGATTTAAAAACGGCTCAGGCTGGGTTGCTGCGCCTGCTGGCGTCGGCCCAAAAGCAAAGCGCCGATTATGCTATGATTACTTACCTGCTGGCATTTAGTAACCAGTTGCAGCATCATACTGATATTGCCCGGAAATATTACACGCTATCGGCTATAACCGACGTTAGGAACGCTATTAAAGATAATGCCTCGCTGCAAAACCTGGCGTTGATATTTTACGAAACCGGCGATTTGGATAACGCTTACATCTTTACCAAATCGGCCATTGAAGATGCCATTTTTTGCAACGTGAAATTCCGCACGTTGCGCATGTCGGAGCTGTACACCATTATCAATACCGCGTACCTGGAAAAAGAGGGCAGGCAAAAGAGCCAGCTAAAGCTGTATCTGGTATTAATCAGTGTGCTTACGGTATTTCTCATCATTGCCGTTATTTACGTGTATAAGCAGATGAAAAGGGTATCGCGAATTAAAGAAGAACTGCATGCCTCCGGTAAGCAATTGGCTGCGCTGAATCAGGAAATTAGCCATAGCAATGTGCAACTGAGCGACATTAACGCCCAGCTGTCAGAAGCTAACCAGGTTAAAGAGGCTTATATTGCCCAGTTCTTTGATCTTTGTTCAACCTATATTAACAAGCTGGAAGATTACCGCAAGACACTAAACAAAAAAGCCAATGAAAAACATGTGGATGAGCTGTTTAAAATGTTACGTTCAACCACTGTGGTAGATACCGAGGTGGAAGGATTGTACAAGGTTTTTGACAATATTTTTTTAAGCCTGTACCCCAACTTTATCCGGGAGTTTAATGCTCTGCTTTTGCCCGAAGAGCAGGTTACCGTTAAGCCCGGCGAGCTGCTGAATACAGAGTTGCGCATATTTGCGCTGATACGTTTGGGTATTACTGATAGTGTAAAGATTGCCGCCTTTTTGCGCTACTCCCTGAGTACTATTTATAACTATCGTACCCGTGCCCGAAACAAGGCCGCGGTATCGCGCGATGACTTTGAAAAGCGTGTAATGAAGATAGGTATATTGCCTGTTTAGATGTATTTTACCTCTCATATACTGCTACTTTTTTGCTGAATCAAGGCTGCCTTTGGTATTGTAAATCAAATAGATAGCTTGGGAAAAGGCTACTTTTTGCGTGTGATGCATTTCGCACACCGTTATATCGTGGTACATTTACCTCATGATAGGTATCGGTCAACCGCTGACTGGTGCTTGATTTATAAACCCAATATTTATTCGTGTTATGAGAAAAGCGTATACCAACGCATCAAGGATTATAAAAGTCCTTACGCTTGCCGTTATACTGCGTGTGTCTGGAGCTAATGCACAAAGCACCACGCCGGTATATATGGACGATACCAAGCCCATTAAAGAAAGGGTAGAAGATGCCCTGAAGCGCATGACGCTTAAAGAAAAAATTGCCGTGATACATGCCCAATCCAAATTCAGTTCACCGGGTGTGGCGCGTTTGGGTATCCCCGAAAACTGGACTACCGATGGCCCGCACGGCATACGCTCGGAGGTGTTATGGGATGAATGGTCGCAAGCCGGCTGGACCAACGACTCGTGCACGGCTTACCCCGCCCTTACCTGCCTGGCCGCTACCTGGAATAAAGATATGGCGCTGCTTTACGGTAAATCTATAGGCGAAGAAGCACGTTACCGTAACAAGAATATTTTGCTTGGTCCTGGCGTTAATATCTATCGCTCGCCGTTAAACGGTCGTAACTTTGAGTACATGGGTGAGGATCCTTACCTGTCGTCTAAAATGGTGGTACCTTATGTAAAAGGTGTACAGCAAAACGGGGTAGCTGCCTGTGTAAAGCACTTTGCCCTGAACAACTCAGAAGGTAACCGCCACACCGTTAACGTAAATGTTGACGACCGTACTTTGTATGAAATTTACCTGCCGGCTTTTAAAGCTGCCGTGCAGGAAGGTAACGCCTGGGCTATTATGGGTTCTTACAACCTGTATAAAGGCCAGCACTGTTGCCATAACGAATTCCTGTTAAATGATATCCTGCGCAAAGAATGGGGATTTGAAGGCGTAGTAGTGTCAGACTGGGGTGGGGTGCATGATACCCGCCAAGCAATATTTAACGGCTTGGATATGGAATTTGGCAGCTGGACCAACGGCTTAACCGAAGGTAACAGTAATGCTTACGATAGTTATTATCTGGCCCGCCCATACCTTAAATTAATTAATTCTGGTGAGGTAGGTACTAAGGAGTTGGACGAGAAAGTGCGCCGCGTATTGCGCTTAGCTTTCCTGACCACCATGAACAAAAACCGCCCGCTGGGATCGTTTGCTACTGAGGAGCATGCACTTGCTGCCCGTAAAATAGCGCAGGAAGGTATTGTGTTGCTTAAAAATAAGGGCAATGTGTTGCCTATTAACCTGAGCAAAACCAAACGCGTGGCTGTAATTGGCGAAAACGCCATCAAAATGATGACCGTAGGCGGTGGTAGCTCATCGCTAAAAGCCAGATATGAAGTTTCGCCTTTAGAAGGCATACGTAAAAGATTCGGAAATCAGGCTGAGGTAGTTTATGCACGTGGTTATGTGGGCGATACCAGCGGTAACTATAATGGTGTGAACACCGGCCAAAATCTGGCCGAAAAACGCCCGGCTGCAGAGTTGCTGGCGGAAGCTATCAAAGTAGCTAAAAGTGCCGATGTGGTGATCTTTATTGGCGGCCTGAACAAAAGCGACCGTCAGGATGCCGAAGGTTATGATCGCGAAAGCTTAAGCCTGCCTTATAACCAGGATAAGTTGATTGCCGAACTGGCGAAAGTGAACAAAAACCTAGTTGTGGTTAACATATCAGGTAACGCTGTAGCAATGCCGTGGGTTAACCAGGTGCCTGCCATTGTACAGGGCTGGTTCTTGGGTTCGGAAGCGGGTAATGCGCTGGCTGCCGTACTGGCAGGCGATGCTAACCCATCCGGTAAATTAACCTTTACCTTCCCGGTGAAATTGACTGATAATGGTGCACACGCTTTGGGTCAGTTTCCGGGTAACAAAGATGAGGTTACTTACAAAGAAGGTATTTTTGTAGGCTACCGCTGGGCCGATGCACATAAAATTAAGCCGCTGTTTGCCTTTGGTCATGGTTTAAGCTATACCACTTTCCAGTACGGTAAAGTAACTGCCGACAAAAACACAATGTCTGCTTCGGATAAAGTTACTTTCTCAGTAAACGTAAAAAACACCGGATCTCGGGAAGGCGAAGAGGTAGTTCAGCTTTACATCACCGATGTGAAATCATCCCTGCCACGCCCGGTAAAAGAGCTGAAAGGATTTGAAAAAGTATCATTGAAACCAGGCGAACAAAAAACGGTAAGTTTTACCGTTGATAAAACAGCATTGAGCTTTTTTGATGCCGCTAAGCACGAGTGGGTAGCCGAACCCGGCGATTTCCAAGCCCTGATTGGCGCTTCATCAGCAGATATTAAAACCAAGGCAGCATTTAAACTGCAATAAACGATTTATATAATCATAAAGGCTGTCTCTAAGATGAGGCAGCCTTTTTTATTCCAATAAACTATTCTAACTTTCCTTGTACTGAAAATTAAATACGCACAGAATCAATTAATTATACATAAAGTGAAAAACAAGTTTCACAAAACAAAAAATTAACATAAATTTGCATCGCAATAAAGAAAAAGGGAGCATAGCTCAGCTGGTTCAGAGCATCTGCCTTACAAGCAGAGGGTCACAGGTTCGAATCCTGTTGCTCCCACTAAAAAAAGCCTTCAGTTAGTTACTGAAGGCTTTTTTATTTTTTCTTTATAGTGTGCTTATGCTATAAACTTTTTTAGCCAATACAAAAACTACCATACTATCTTCAACATGAGTAATAGCACTAATTAGAAAGATCATCATTCTTGATGCCTCGTTTATTCTTTTTGATGGCTTCTTTAAGCTTGCCAAAGTTATAATTCAAGCTTAGTTTGAAAGATCTGAAATAATCCTGTCTCACATCAGTCTGTATAAAATCTGCACTGGTGGTTTCTGTTATGTTGTTCCTGAATTTCGTAAAAGGATTATTAACACTTGCTGAAAATGATAATTTATTTTTAATAATATCCTTATTGATAGCTACTGATGTACCGAAGGCGGGATTGACTACTTGCTGGAGATTAACCTGGTTACGGCCGCTATAGCTAAAGTTCGTATTCAATCGCCAGCCATTATTCCATTTATAGGCCGCCGAAATATAGAAATTTTCAGAAAACTTACCTGTACTTATCATTTCTCCATTGCTAATGCCTTCCATTTGAATATAGATCGCATTACCGTTCATACTTAGGTTAAGCGCTTTTGTAAGAGGATAGCTCATATTGAAGTTCACATTGTAAGCATTGCCTTTGCCAATATTTTCATAACTGGTGTAAGTGATTCTCGATACCTCGTCGTAATTAGAAATTTGCAAGGCTAAATCGCGCAGGAATGTATACGTGAAACCAACGTTGTAAGAAAGCTTATGCGAAGCATTATAGCTTACCTGCACATTATTAATAGCAGATGAACGCAAGTTAGGATTACCGGAAATAACATAATCAGGATTTGCACGGTTTACAAACGGATTTAGCCTGTTGATACCGGGGCGTTGTATGCGTTGCGAAAAGCCAATATTTAAACTGTTCTGATTTTTAAAATTGTGATTCACAGATAGTGAAGGTACCAGGTTAAAGTAATCCTGGTTTACTGTTGATGAAGTTGATAGAAAGTTGATGTCTGTATTGGTATGTTCCAGGCGCAAGCCGCCGCTAAAATCCCATTTTTTTAAGCTGAAGCGATAATTATTATATGCAGCTAATATGATTTGTTTATTTTCATAATTGTCAGACATGTTATCGTCCGGAATATATACGCCATTTGTAAGTGTTAGATAATCGTAATTGCTGTTGTTATGACGGGAAATAGCCTTTAAACCAGATTCTATAATTACTTTTTTCAAGGGATGTACATAGTCAATCTGTACGGTTTGTTCATCGGTAGTGCCTTTGTTGTTTTGTTGGTAACTGGGCTCGGTGAACTGAACCCGGCTAACAATGTCATTATTGTTGTAGGACGTATTTGTGCTTTTATAATAGCGGTAAGAGAACGTAAGCAGGCGGGTTTTATTAGATTTAAAACCTAACTGATAGTTTATGGCAGCATCTAAACCACTGTTATTGTTATTGGCACTATTCATTAAGTCATAGCCTTGTATAATGCTGTTACCACTTTGTAGAAGAGACGATTGCGTTCTATTGCCTGATGAGGCACTGCCATAACTGTTAAACTGAGCAGATAACAAGTTTAAACTGTCAATCTCATAACTAAGCTCGGTGCCAAAATAGCCAGAATGGCTATCAGGCTCATTTAAGCCATATTGGTTTAAGCTTGTTGGCTCGGCGCCTGTGGTAACGCGGCTGTTCGAGAATGAGGTTTGAGGCGCGTTGTATATATTTCCGCCGCCATAAGCAGCTATGCCGAAAGTTCCGAGCTTGGCATTTAATGAACCGCCGGCTCCCGGCCCTCCTACAGGGAAATTGCCATTGATATTTGCCGAACCGTTGTAGCCGTTAGTCATGGTTTTAGTAGTTATAATATTGATTATTCCTGCATACCCTTCGGCATCATATTTTGAGGACGGATTGGTTATTACCTCTATTTTTTGAATAGTAGAGGCAGGCATGCTTTTCAAAATGTTCTTCGGGTTATTATCCACCATGCCCGATGGTTTTCCATTGATGAATATCTTATAATCGCTCTTGCCCTTTAACAAAATATTTTCATTTACATCAACGCTTAAATAAGGCACCTTGCGTAGCATATCAAAAACACTGCTCCCTTTACTTTCCGGGTCGGCCTGCAAATCGTACGTTATACGGTCGGCTTCCTGTTTAATTAATGGTTTGGTTGATTGTACGGTTACTTCTTTCAACTGTTTCTGTTGCTGTCTCAAATAAATGGTTCCGGCGTTGAAGCTGCCGGAACCGGTTAGGTTAACCTGTATTTGCTTAGGTTCATAACCAATAAAAGCGACGCCCAGTTTGTATTTACCAACCGGTATATGAGTAAGTCTGAAAATGCCGTCTTGCCGGGTATAGGTGGCTTTACCTGAAGTATTATTGGCTCCAATTAAGGTTATGGTTACATAATCTACCGGTTTTTTCGTTAGGCTATCAGCAATCAGCCCGGTAATTTCGCCAGTGCCGGATGTGCTTTGTGCTGATGCGCAGCTAAAAGCGGCGGTGAGTATTAAGGATAAAATGAGTATAAGATGGATAGGTTTCATAAATGATAAGATTAAAGTTTAGGCAAAAGGATTCCTGTTTAAGTATTTTAATTACTTAAAAGAACGGTTATCAATTTAATTCAATGGTTACTCGGCTGTGTTGCGCTGCAGGTAGTGATAAAGTAAAAAGCCAAACGAAATAAATATAGCTTCAATGCCATAAGGCAGCGGCGAATCCAGATAGCTTGCACCGGGAATAAATTGATTTATAACAAGCCCTATACCACCAAACAGCAATAATAAGCCCCATTTCAGAGCCTCGGATTTATTAGCTTTTGACTCAAAGGAGTTAGTAAGCAACCTGATATAAATTTCGTCCTTAACGCCGGTATTAAGTACACGTAGCTTTAATATAAAGTTTAATATGGCTATCACTATAATAACCACTCCCGCAAAAAATGCTAATGGAACAAGCGTATGTTGAAGATCTATCATGATGATTTTGATTAAATGGTTTTGCTGCATTAGTCAGCATAACGGCGGCTAATGTTGCAGAAAAAATAATTTATTTTACTGCAACATTAAACAGACACAGCGGTCTAATGCCAAAATGTTTAACGAGGAAGACATAGTGCATCGAATCATCCGGGGCGACCTGCGCGCTTTCAGTGTGCTGGTCGCCCAGTATGAAAAGCTGGTGTTCCACGTTATAAACAGGATGGTTAACGATGAGCAGGATAAGGAAGATATTTGCCAGGAAGTATTTATTAAAGTACACCACAACCTGAGCAAGTTTCGTTTTGAATCCAAGCTTTCCACCTGGATAGCGCGCATTGCCTATTTAACCGCTATCAACTATCTGAAAAAATACCGCAAGCCTATGTTTGCCGACCAGGTGCAGGAGGTGGACAACTATTACTTCACACACGAGAACCCGCAGGAACTACTGGTCAAAAAAGACATGAATGCTTATGTGAATTTCCTGATCGGTAAAATGCCCGAGCAGTACCGCATTGTACTTACCCTGTTCCATTTGGAAGAGTTTTCTTACCAGGAGGTTGGCGATATAACCGGGATGCCGGAGGGTACTGTTAAAAATTACCTTTTCAGGGCACGTAAGCTATTAAAAGAACAATTAGAGATTTACTTTAGTAAAGAAGAACTATGAAAAAGTTAACGGACGATGAGATCCAGCAGTTGCTCGATGCCGGGAAGATGCCGTTAGATGATAACGACACGGAGCAAAAAATATATCAATCCTTATATGGCGCGCTAAAAAAGGAGCCGGCCTACGGTTTGCCTTACGGCTTTGCTACCAAAGTAACTACCCGCGTGCGTATCCTCAACGATAGCAAGCATACGTACCGGTTTTACCTGTGGGCATTTGGCGCGGGCCTGTTATTTGCGGCGCTGGTTTACCTGGGCGGGGCTATTTTCAGGCAACCCTACGCGTTTACCCTGTTCAGATATAAATGGGCCATCTTATTCAGTCTGGTTACCATCGTTGGTATTAAGTATGCCGACCACCGCATGCATTTGCAAATGCTTGCTAAAAGAAAGAGGATTTGAGCGTATGTTACCTGTAATCATCCCCACAACCACTGCCAGCCTTTTCAGTTGAGCAAGGGTTGTGGGGATTCCAAAATTAACTTCTTGATACCTGGAACCCGTTAGACGATACGGACCATTCTACAAAGCGGGCCCGGTTGTTTATCGGGTTGGCGTTAAGTATCTGGCGTATGCGTAAAGCCGCTTCCACATCTTTGGCAAACAACAGCATATACCCGCCGCCGCCTGCACCCAATAGTTTGCAGCTGATAATGTAATCCTGAATGCGATCAATAATAGCCTGTGTTTCGGGCGTGTTGGTGCCGCCGTCGAGTTGTTGGTTTAAATTCCAGCTTATGCCGGCTGCGATGGCTACCTGCTCCAGGTTGTTGTACTGAAAGGCCTCGTAGGTTTTAACGGCATGGTGATTCATCTCTTCCAGTATGCTCAGGTATTTATTACCGTTCAGGAACATGCCTTTCACAATCTCGGCCAGTATGTTTTTGGCTACACGGGTTATACCGGTATAGTACAACAGTACCGAAGCTGCGGCTGGTTCACGCAAAATCTGGTCGGGAGCCCAGCGTACGGTGGGTTGTTGAATAATTCCGGGGTTGCTTTCCAGTAGTTTAACGCCGCCAAAAACACCGCCGTACTGATCCTGCCAGCCGCCGCCGGTGGTCAGCATTTGTTCTAAAACCAATGTGCGCGAGGCAATGGTATATTTATCCCACTTCAAATCACAAAAGTCGCTCAAAGTACCCAGTACCGTACTGGCTAATATGGAGCTGGTGCCTAAGCCCGACCCTTTTGGAATAGCCGCAAGCAGCGATATTTCGATACCCATGCCAAATGATTTAAGATGATCCTGCAGGGAACTATATCTGTTTGCCGAAAAATCCGGACTAAAGCCTGCCAGGCAAAGGGCTGCTTTGGGTATGGAAAAGGCAGAGCCTACCGCATTATAATTGTGCAGGTCCTCGTAGGTGGTTACATCTTCTTTAACGCCCAGGTCAATAGAGCGGAGGGTGATGGTATATTCTGTCGATGGCTTAATAAACACCTGTAATGGCGGCTGCCCGTTAAGCTCTACGGCCAGGTTAAGCACTTTACCACCGTTGATAATGCAGTTGGGTGGAGTATCCGTCCAGCCGCCGGCTAAATCAAGGCGGATAGGGCTCCGGCCCCAAACAATCTGGTCGGGCTGTACATCCAGCAGGGGTTCGGTAAGTTCGGTTTTGGCCGTTTCGATGATCGTGTCACGGAGTAAACCAAATGCTTTGGCCTCATGGGCCTGTGCTGCTGCAGACTTATCGCCTCCGGTAACCAATACCTCACTCCTGAACATCTGGTCGTGCAGTTGCGTTAGCAGAGGCGCATTTGCTGGCAGTTCTGGAGGCAAAGGCAAACCTGCATTTTTGAAAACAGATGCTGCATGCTTTAAATCGAGCTGGTAAAACACGGAACGGTTCCAGTTGCGGGCCATGGCGGCCAGGTTTTGTTCCAGATAAGTGTTGCGTTGTGCGTATTGCCGGTGTAAATTCACCTCATCGGCAATGGCTGCTGCACTGATAAGCTTGCGGCCGCTTTCTGCATAACTAAAAGGGTTATCTATGAGGTACTGTATAGCTTCTTCAGTTAATTCATTTTTTGGGAATAACTGATAAACCGGTTCATTAAACCAATCGTCTGTATTATAGCCTTTATCTGCTCCCTGGCCGCGCTTAGGTAATTGCGGGTCATAAAAATCATAAACCCTGATGCACCATTCGTTATCATCGCCAACCGGTATAAAGTCCAGGCAGGTTTCGGCAGGCAGGGAAAGTGCCCAGTCGTTTTCGGGTACCCCGGTTATGATATGTTTTTTCTGCAATTGCCAATTTGCGCCAACGCAGCTATTTTCAATCCATATCTGGCAGTTACTACCGGTAAACTGAAATTGCGTAACCGCATTCTGCGTAAAAATATCGGCGCTGGGCTTAATTTTATTATGCCATATCTCTTCCTGGTTTTTTACGAGGTTCTGTAGCTTAGTAGTCGATTCTATCAGTTCAGCACTGGTACCAAAATGATAAAATTCGCCTTTGGGCAAAGGCACAATGGCTACAGTTAACTCGTTAATCGCTTTATCTATCAGTGTTGGGTTTTTGCCCAAGGCCTGCCCATAAGTGGTATACATATCGTAAAACGATGGTATACCGCCGGTAAAGTTGCCGGCAGTTTCATCCCATCCGCAACGCTCCAGCATTACCCGCAAAGCTTTCGGGCTAAAAAGCCATACGCCTATATCAATTAAAAAGAGGTGATCGGCCTGTAGCTCCTGTATTGTTTCGATGGATGGTTTTTGCAGGGTAAAAGCCAGTTCTTTGGGCGAACTCTTTTTAGCAAAAAAAACACCGTGTGCCGATGCCTTTTCAGCCTGTTCCCATAAGCCAAAACAAACAATATCGGCATCCGGTATTTCAGGCAGGGCGCCTTCCGTGCGGATCAGTACATCGCCGCTGGCTACCAGGTGGTTTAATCGTTCGGGCGCTTTATTGAGTATTTCATGAAATAACGGCGTTTGCAAGTCAATCAGCGACTGGTTGATTTTTTGTCCTCTTTTCCATCTGAAAATAGGCATCGGTGTAAAAACTTTACCTACTGGTGCATAAGCTGGCAACCTTCGGCTTTGTCCGCCGGCGTGTATAATCACCCTTTTTTCGCGGGGCAGCCAATCGGCCATGCTGCAGGCCGGCTCTTCATGCTGCCAAGCATCATACAGCAAATTGGCTGTACCGCCGCCCGAGCCAACTTTTCCTTCTTTTGGATCGGAACCGAAAAAATAATCTTCCTGAGCAAAATAAGTGTCACCAAAGTTTTTGAAGGCCGGAGGCGTGGTTAATAGTTTTTTCACAGATGGTATTGTTGCGTTATTCAAAAGGAGGCTGAATTTTGTGAATAAATATAGCCCTTGTTGTATTACATTGACAAAGATTTTGTGAATGAATTAGTATAACCTTACTTAACACAAAGAGATTGAATATTAATAATGCACAAAAAAAGCATCCCTTTTCAAGGAATGCCTATAGTAGATGTCTGAAAAACTCGGCTTATAGCTTACGGAATCAATCTTTCAGTACGTAGCTTTTCAAACAGGTCGTAGAACGACTCACGGGTGTCCTGATACACCGTAAAACCCAGCTTACGGCTTTTTGCCATATCGGTCATCACTTCAATAGGGCGGCCTAAGTCCAGATCGGTATGCCAGGCCGATGCTAACCGGTTTAGGTCAGGTTCTTTTAACTGATACTTTGCGGCAATTTCCTTCCATATAGGTGCATCAGCTGCCATCTCGGTTTCCAGGGGTTGAATGCTGCCATCAAAGCCGGCCGGCGTTATGTCAAACCAGCCAGCCAGCTGTTTCCACAACCAGCTCCAGCGAAACACATCTCCATTGGCCACATTAAACGCCTGGTTACGTGCAGCATCAGTAGTAGATGCCCAGATAAGGTGTTTGGCCAGCAACCGGGCGTCCGTTACGTCTGATAGCCCGTTCCATTGTGCAGCAGAGCCGGGAAACTGGAACGGTCTGCCGGTTTCTTTGCAAATACTGGCATATACAGCCAGCGTGGTACCCATATTCATGAGGTTGCCTACCGCTTTACCGATAACGCTATGCGGGCGGTGGATACTCCAGGTAAAGCCATCGCGTTCGGCAGCCGCATACACTTCGTCTTCCTGGGCGTAGTAAAAGTTTTCGATATCCAGGCGCGGGTGTTCTTCACGCACGGGCGTTTCGGGTAAAGTACCGGCCTGGGCGTAAGCCTCAAAAGGGCCCAGATAGTGCTTCAGACCAGTAACCAGTGCTACATGTTGTACCGTCTTTTTGGGCGACAATGCATTAAGCAGGTTGCGTACCATCAGGCTATTTACGCGAATGTTCTCAGCCTCGGTTTCATTACGCATCCAACTGGTGATGTATACATGAGTAGGTTGTATATCGGCCAAACTTTGGCTCAAACTTTCTGGGTTGAGCAAATCAGCAGCAACTGGGTAAAGCCCGGCAAGCTCCGTTTGCGGATTACGGGCCAAGCCATAGGTTATCCAGCCTTCGGCAATCAGCTTTTCAGCCAAATTGCTGCCGGTAATGCCGCTTGCGCCAACAACTAATGCAATCTTTTCCATATCTAAATTACCTCACTATTTATCAGTATGTTTTAAAAAGCAATAGTCGGGAGTAAATAAATGTAGGCAAAGGACATACCGCACAAAAAACAAGTGAGCTATATCACACTAACCAGCTGCCAAACGGCTTAGCGTTTCGCGCGATACACCCAGATAAGAAGCAATCAGCGCTTTGGGTAACCGTTGTAGTAAGGTAGGATACAATTGTGCAAACTGGTGGTAGCGCTCATCGGCGCTTTGGCTTAAAAGCGACAGGATTCTTCGCTGCAGGGCTATGTAGCCGGCAGCGGTTTTTTTCAGGAAAAAATATTCCATCTTTTGCAGCTCGGCACACAGTTGTTCCCGGCTATCAATCGAAATATAATACACGTCGGTATCTTCAATACAATCCACATGCAGTGTGGCCGGCGTGCGGTTATGAAAGGCCTGAGGATCGGATATCCACCAATCTTCCATTGCAAACTGCAGGATGTGCGTTTTACCGTCATCATCAATATAAAAGGATTTCAACAACCCCTTTACCACAAAATGGTCGTTGGGTGCCATATCGCCAGCTTGCACCACATACTGGTGCTTTTTGTAAGTGCGGAATGAAAAATACGAAAGCACCAGATGAAACTCATCATCCGTAAGTTGTACAATCTTTTCAATCTGGTGCCTGAGTAATTGCTCCATACCAGCTTTATATGCTGATGGTACCATTTAGTGGTGATGATACTTACGCTGCCATATTTTATACCAGCCTTTGTTTTTTGGATAACTGCGGTGCGGTGTAATGTTATTGCAAACCATAGCAACCAAAAACAAGATGAGCACGCCCGATAGCACCGGACTTAGCACATACAAATAACCCAGCGCCTGTATTTTGGCTGATCCTATATTGGCTATCAATGCCGTAGCACCGCCCGGCGGGTGCAGGGTTTTGGTGATCTGCATGGCTACGATGGCCAGCGCTACAGACAGTGCGCTGGATAACCACACCTCGCCGGGTATGAGTTTATGTATGGTAACGCCCACCAGGGCGCAAACTACGTGGCCACCTATGAGGTTTCGGGGCTGCGCCAGCGGGCTGTTGATGATGCCATATATGAGCACCGACGATGCACCGAACGAGCCTATCATGAACAGGTTATCGTAAGCGGTAAAGTACTTGCTGTTCAAAAACCCAATAATGGCAATACCTAAAAAAGAGCCGATAAAGGTCCAGAGGTGTTCCTTAAAATCAATGAGTGTTTCCTGGTAAATAATGTACTTTGCCCGCCGGGCGTGGTGCCGTATTCTGTGTCGCATCATTACCCGCAAAACTACGCGGTTTACAGATAAGTTAAAGGAACGATTTTAAATCAGGCAGCGGCTACAAACAATAAAGGGGCAAAGAATATTCTTTGCCCCTTCCTAAAACAACATATAAACTTACGACCTATGAGCCGAAAGTGCGTTTAGGCCTGCATGCCGCCGTCAATCACCTGCAGGCTACCGGTAATGAATTTGCTTTCGTCTGATGCCAGGAAGGCCACCAGGTCGGCAATCTCATCAGGTTGTGCATAGCGGCCCAGCGGAATGTTCTTTTCCAGTTCGGCTTTAGCTGCTGCGGCATCGGCCGAATTGAATCCGGCTTCGAGCGAGCGCATCATGCGGTTATCAACCGGCGACGGGTGCACAGTATTTACCCTTATTTTGCGAGGAGCTGCTTCCAACGCCACACTGCGCATAATCCCGATAACAGCATGCTTACTGGTGTTGTAAGCGCTGGTACCCGGCGAGCCGCTTAAGCCCGCTACCGATGAGGTAATGATGAGGCTGCCGCCATCGCTCATGTAGGGCAACACATACTTACAGCCCAGCCAAACACCTTTCACGTTAACGGCAATCACTTTATCAAATACTTCTTCGGGGTATTCGGCAATAGGTTTAACTACGCCTTCAATACCAGCGTTGTTAAAAAAGATATCTATTTTGCCTAAGCGCTCGGCAGCGGTTTTGGCATATTGTTCTACACTGGCGCTTTGGGTAACATCGGTCACAATATAGCTTGCATTGTCGGTACCTAAGGAGTTGATGGCTTTTTGCAACGCCTCTTCACTTAAATCAACCAGCACTACACGGGCGCCGCCATCCAGCAGCTTTTGGGCTGTTATTAAACCGATAGAACCGGCACCGCCGGTAATTACGGCAGTTTTATTTTCAAATCTTTTCATAATTATCTGCTTTAAATTATTGCGCCAGATAGCCGCCATCCACATTGTAATAAGATCCGGTTACGAAGGATGCTTTGTCTGAGCTTAACCACAGCACCAGCTCGGCCACTTCTTCGGGTTGACCTAAGCGGCCAATAGGGTGCAGGCCGGTTAGGGCATCGTAAGCAGCCTGGTCTAAATTATCTTTAACCAATGGGGTTTCAATATAACCCGGACCAACGGAGTTGATGCGGATGTTTTGCTGTGCATACTCTAAAGCCGCGGTTTTGGTTAAGCCTACTACACCATGTTTGGCAGCCACATAAGCTGCGGAATTTTTGGTGCCTACCTGCCCCAATATGGAGGCCATATTAATGATGGAGCCGCCACCGCTTTTCAGGATAGCCGGTATTTGGTAGCGCATGCCATAAAATACGCCCGAAAGATTAATAGCAATCACTTTTTCCCAACCATCAACCGGGTAGTCGCCCACATGGGCCAGCGGGCCGCCAATGCCGGCATTGTTACAGGTAATATGCAGAGCGCCATATTGCTGCAGGGTTTGTGCTACTAAAGCCTCATTTTCTTCGGGTTTTGACGTATCGGCTTTAATAAAAAAAGCATCGCCGCCGTTGGCTTTAATTTCGTCGACCACGGCTAAGGCTCCTTTATCTGCAATATCACTTACAATTACTTTTGCGCCTGCGGCGGCATATTTTAAAGCTATTTGTTTACCAATTCCTGATCCTGCACCGGTTACCAGTGCTACTTTATCGTTTAACATAAGCGTTATATTTTAGTAAAACATTCGCTATTAAAACGCCGGAACTGGATTTTTGAGTTGTGCAATCGACCGTACAATCGTCGCGCATATTAGCACAATCTGGAAATTGGACTTAGAGTGGTTAGCAAAAGGCATCGGCCCGGAACTGCTCGGGCGTAAGGCCGGTTTGCTTTTTAAAGAAGCGGCTAAAATAGGATTGGCCATTGAAGCCCAGATCAATAGCAATTTCTTTTATGGATTTGGCACTGTGGCAAAGTTCGCGCTTGGCTTCTAAAATCAGATAGGCGTAAATAAGCTGGCTCACAGTAATGTTGAGCCGCATTTTCACAATCTGGTTCAGGCGTTTGGCGGTAAGCCCAATTTTATCAGCGTAAAAATCAGTAAGCTTTTGCGTTTTGTAATGGGTGCTCACCAACTGGAAAAGCTTTTTCAGCCGCTCATCATGGTAAATGCCCGGCGTGTTGGCATCATTGCTAATGCGGTACAGGTGGGTTAAAAATGCTTCGGTATACCAATGCAATAGTTTTTGATGATTCTGGCCCCTGTTTTCGAACATCATCAAATCAAACAGCTGCTGGAGAGGTGTAAGCAAGTGATCGGGTATTTGTATGCCCTCGTTTTGGAAGGGGATGAAGAGCAGGCGCAGTTCATCCTCCTCAATATGGTCAAAAAAGTTGTTGTTAAAAATGATGATCCGGGAAGCCACTGCTGCATTGGGCAGTGCATGTACCTGGTTGCGGGCCAGCAGGTACACGGTATTGTTGCGGATGGGGTAAGGCTTAAAATCGATATAGTGTGTACCGGCATCTTCCAAAAACCAGATCATGGCAAAGAAGTCGATACGGTGACTGGCACTAAAATCGCCTGGCGCAATTTCGGATGATGGCGCAGCAAAAAAGGTAATATGATCTAAGCGGTGTACCGGAATGTTATTGCTGCTACTCAAACCATTAATAATTAAGTGAGCGGTTGCGTACCTGGCGTACCCTGCCTTCTTCTGCTTCCGGAAAGCAGCAGGTATGTACCGGCAAACAGTGCATCGGCTATTTGATACCTATAACCCGCTAATTCAAAACTTGTTCAGATAAATATAATACTGACTTCTATAGCCCATCCGCAGCTATAATGCATGTGCAAAGTAACAGTTAAACGTTTTATAAGTTCTTATTTGGATTAAGTCCAAATAAGGTTATATTTGTCACGGCAATATAAAATTGAGCCGCACAGCGGGAACTGTACGGCTCGTCCCAGCGGGAACTGGGATGCTTCTCAAAGTGTGATTTAAAAAGCAATGCAAGTTAAACAAATTCTGTTATTGGGTGCGTTCTGCACTTCTGCGTTTATTACAAGCGCCGCTCCGGTATCACTTATACCCGGCATTAATTCAAAGGCACATGGAAAAACTCTACTACGAATTCTGAAGGAAGAACAGTTTGGTACCATCCGCGGAAGAGTTACTACTTCTGATGGTAACGCTGCTTCATCAGTTTCTGTTTCATTAAGAGGTACGCATTTTGGCGCTATCACTAATGATAACGGTGAATACCAGATTAGAAGAGTACCTGTTGGTGATTATACCATTGTGGTATCGGCCGTTGGCCTGCATCCTAAAGAAAAACAGATCCACGTATCTGAAAAAGGCACCGTATATGCCGATTTTTCGCTGAATGAAAACCATTCTGAACTAGCCGAAGTTCAAATTCATTCCAACAAAAACAAGTATAAAGTAACCAAAGTTTCTCCTTCTTTAAGGCTGCAGTCTCCGCTGATTGAAGTGCCACAAAATATCCAGGTGGTTACCAGCCAACTGATGGCAGACCAGCAGACTTTTGATGTGGTAGATGGTATAACCCGTAATGTGAGCGGCGCATTAAGAGTAGGCCACTGGGATGCGCAATATGCGAACATTTATATGCGTGGTACCAGCATCCCGGCTTTCAGAAACGGTATGAACCAAAAAATGCCTTGGGGCCCGTTAGCAGATGATGCCGCAACTATTGACCGGATTGAATTTATAAAAGGCCCTGCCGGCTTTATGATGGCCAACGGCGAGCCGGGCGGCAGCTATAACATCGTCACCAAAAAGCCTACCGGCGAAAACCATAGTTCGGTAAGCCTGAGCGGTGGCGGCTATAACCTGGGCCGTGCTGCTATTGACTTGGATGGTAAGCTATCCCGTGATGGCAGACTGCTGTTTCGCCTTAACCTAGCCGCACAAACCAAGGGCAGCTACAACAAATACAATTATACCGATAAATATATTATTGCACCGGTTATCAGCTACCAGATTGATAGCAACACCGTTATTACGGCCGAATACACTACGCAACACGTAGAAGCGCAGGCGTTGGGTACTTACGGCTTTTCGCCAAAAGGCTTTGGGGATACTGACCCAAGCTTATTTATAGGCGACCCATCGCTGGATCCGGTAAAGCTGAGCGACCACAATGTGACGTTCTACTTGAACCATAGATTGAACAACAACTGGAAGCTTAACGGGCAAGTTGCCTATGTAAGATATGGTATGTTTGGTGGTACACCATGGCCTTCTACTATCGCGCCTAATGGCGATATGAGAAGATACCTGAACATCAGTGAAGAACTGGCTATTAATAAAAATGCCCAGGTGAGCCTTACCGGCGATATTGGTACCGGCCCAATAGTGCATCGCATACTAACTGGCATTGACATGGGCAACTTGAAAACCTGGGGCGATTTTTCGAGCGTGCAGCTGGCCGACTTGCAACTGGCTAACAATGCAACGTTTAACATATACAACCCGATTTATGGTATACCGGCAGCTAATATTCCAGTGTTTGACCGTTCCAGAAGCTTACAGGTACGTTCAGGCTCCAACACGTATGCTACCAATTTAACCTATACCGGCGCTTATTTACAGGATGAGCTGCGTATGCTGGATGGCAACCTGCGCCTTACACTGGCCGGCAGATTTACCCATGCCGTAACGGTTGGCAAAACCAATGCAGCACAAATTTCTGATGATGCTTTCAGCCCACGTGTAGGTTTAAGCTATTCCATAACTAAAGATTTTAGTGCTTATGGGCTTTACGACCAAAGCTTCTTGCCGGTGTCTAACGCCACTAATCTACCTAATGCTGCGCCATTTAAGCCAATAAGAGGTAACAACATAGAGTTTGGTTTGAAAAAGAACTGGTTTGAAGGCAGATGGAATACCACTTTTGCGGCTTACCAAATTACTAAAAACAATGTGTTGACCGCCATTTATGACGGCAGCAATATAGCTACCGGCAATCAAATACAGTTAGGTGAAACAAAATCAAAGGGTATAGAGCTGGATATTAACGGTGAAGTTGTAAAGAACTTAAATCTAGTACTTAATTATGCTTACACCCATGCCAGGGTAACCAAAGATAATAATCCTGTGCTGGTTGGTAATCCAATCCCTAATTCAGCGAAACACATCACTAATGGCTGGTTATCTTACCGGTTCCGCAGAGAAAGCTCTGCATTGAATGGCCTTGGCCTGAGCGGAGGTTACCAGATTCAGCTGGGCAGATATGCGGGCTCAACGTCGGTTCCGTTAACACTACCATCTTACTATCGCTTTGATGCAGGCATATCTTATGAAAAAGGAAGAGTTGGTGTATCCGCCGTAGTGAATAACCTGCTGGATCGCCGATTGCTTACACAAGGATCTTATAGCAAGCTAGCTAAAGAAACACCTACATCTGTTTCCTATTATACCTACATCTACGAGATGCCAAGAAACGGCAGGTTAACCATCACCTACAAGTTCAAATAATCGGACATTATTTAATACCAACACAATGAGACCCCAAACAAGGACACCCAAAAAGCCAAAGGACTCGCTTTTTAGAAAAATCAATAACTGGCTGCACCTATGGCTCGGACTGGTTTCGGGTATCATTGTGTTTGTTGTATGTATTACCGGTTGCATTTGGGTATTTAATGAAGAAATTACCGGCTTTCTGGAGCCCGAATCAAAAATTGCTTATCAGCAAAAGCCGGTAATTACACCTGCCGCGTTGCTGGATATTGCGCAAAAGAATCATCCTCAGCTGGTGCCTTCTTATGCCAACTATCAACAAGGCAAAGCTATTAACCTTTTTTTGCGCAAACCGGGCAAAGAAGTGCGCCGTGGTGGCGGTGGGGTGCTGCTTAAAATAGATCCGTATAGCGGCAAAATCATCAGTACCAAAGTGAGTAAAAAGGGAGAAACGGACTTTTTCAGGTTCATCCTGAACGGACACCGGGCGCTGTGGCTGCCTTATGATATCGGTCGCCCGATTGTGAACTACGCCACCCTTACCTTTGTGGTTTTACTGATTACCGGCCTGGTATGGTGGTACCCAAAAAAGTGGAACAAAGCCACGCGCGATAAAAGCTTTAAAATTAAGTGGGGCGCATCTTTTAAACGGGTAAACCTGGATTTGCATAACGTGCTTGGTTTTTATTCAATGCTGTTTTTACTGGCCATTGCGTTTACCGGCATGGTGATTGGCTTACGCTGGTTTAGCGATGGCTTGTACTGGGTTACTACTGGTGGCGACAAAATGACTGAATTTCGCAGGTTTCAGTCGGACAGTTTGCAACGCAGTGCCGCACGTGAGCCCAAGGTAGCCATGGATATTCTGTGGAAAAAGGTGCTTACAGAAAACCCACGTTCTATGGGCTTTTATTACACCTTTCCGGATATGGATAATGCGGCTACGGCCATTACCATGATTGTGTACCCAACGGCCGGTCAGTTTTACAATAGCTGCAGCTATACGTTTGATCAGTACACGCTAAAGCCCATTAAACGTAAAGATGCTTACGCCATGCCTTATGAGCAGGCCAAATTTGGGCAAAAGCTTCGTAAAATGAATTATGATATTCACGTGGGTGCCATATTGGGGCTGCCGGGCAAGATGCTGGCCTTCTTTGCTTCGCTGATTGGTGCGAGTTTACCAATTACCGGCTTTTTGGTTTGGTGGGGCAAACGTAACAAAAAAAGCCGCAAAGCCCCTGGCATTAAGCAGCCCGAGAGCAATCCCCATCCTGCAAAAATTTTATATCCTACAAAGACTATACAAGAACCGGTTACCGAGAGTTAATTATTCCTACTTTGATATTGGTTTAAGCCGGTAACTAAACGAGAGAAATGCGCCTAACAAAAAGAGCTGACCTTGGTAAAGGTCAGCTCTTTTTATTTTATTATGGTTATTCCTGGCTCGCTACTTAAATAACGACACTGCTTTTTTGCCACCTGTAATAAGGATTACCATAACTAAGCCGGCAGCCAGCCCAAAGGCAAACTCTTTAATTGTTGCTGGTATATTAGGAAGCAGGTGATGGAAAAACTCAATATTGTGAACAAAGATGCCGCCCGAAACCAGGATCAGCGCAATGGTGCCTACAACGGCCAGTATTTTAATAATAACCGGCAAAGCCTTTACCAGGAAAGAGCCGAGTGTTGATAGAAAACCTTTGTTGTTGGATTGCTTCATTAATTTATAACCGGCATCATCCATCCTTACAATAAGCGCTACAATACCATAAACACCCACGGTTGCTAAAATGGCAACAATAGAAACGGTGATGATTTGGATGACTAAGGTTTTATCCAGAACAGCGCCTAAGGCAATAATCACGATCTCAATAGATAAGATAAAATCGGTAGCGATGGCCGATTTGATTTTTGCTTTTTCGGCATCGTTGCCGTCTTGCTTAACCTCATTAACTACCTCATGCCCCGGCTTTGGTCGATGGAAAAAGTATTCGATAATTTTTTCCACGCCTTCAAAAGCCAGATAAAGTCCGCCTAAAATCAAGGCTATTTTTATAGCAATCGGAAAAAATACATTGAGCAGTAAAGCAATCGGAACAATAATCAGCTTATTGATAAAAGAACCTTTGGTAATAGCCCACAACACGGGCAACTCCCGTGACGACAAAAAGCCGGTTGCCTTTTCCGCATTCACAGCCAAATCGTCGCCCAGTATACCTGCGGTTTTACGGGTTGCCACTTTAGCTGTTACGGCAACATCGTCCATTAAAGCAGCTATATCATCTAAAATCGCAAAAAAACCTGATGCCATATTATCTTAATCGTACAGTTGCGGAATATAGGTTAAAAAGTTAAAAAACTACCCTCTTATAAATTGAAGTAGCTCCGTTAAGTTTTAAATAGCTGCAATTATTTGCCTGTAACCGGCAGGTAAGCCGTTGCATTGACAGTGATATAGAAAATCAAGCAGGCTGGCGTTACCCCAATTTATTTAAGCCTAGATATCTGCGTGTTTGCAGTGCTTAAGCGTGAAAATAAAAAAGCCTTCAGTAACTAACTGAAGGCTTTTCTTTGTGGGAGCAACAGGATTCGAACCTGTGACCCTCTGCTTGTAAGGCAGATGCTCTGAACCAGCTGAGCTATGCTCCCGTTGTTTTGGGACTGCAAACATAGGGAACTTTTTTATTTATCCAAAATAATTTTTAAAAAAGTGTTTCGGTGATTAAGAGTTTACTGTGGCTGAGCGGATAAACATATTTATGTTGGTGCAAACATCGGGCTGGCTTTAAATGTTATTGAGCTATAAACACTGCACTTATGACTAACACAACCGATAATAGCTCAAATGGTAAACAAGAGTTTACTATTAATTATTCAGAACGTGAACTGGCTTGCACGGTAGAGCGTGAAGGCGATACCCTGCATTTGCATATTGATAATAACATCAATGCCGATCTGGAGATTCAGCCGGATGGCTCATTGGTACAAACCTCAGGTCCGGAACTGCCACCGTCAAGCCTGGAGTTTATCAAGAAAGAGGTACTGGGTCAATAATCTATAAATCAGTTATATTTAATTGCAAAGGCAGGGTTATTAATTAGCCTTGCCTTTGTTTTTTCAACTTTTTGCTATGCCGCAATTATCCTATACGCTACGTTTACTTGCTCTCTTTTCGCTCTCTATTGCGCTGCTTTATGTAGCCGCACCGATATTGATACCACTTACTTTTGGCGCGGTACTGGCCATGTTGCTTATCCCGGTTAGCCGGTGGCTGGAAAGTAAGGGCCTCAACCGCGGGATATCATCATTTTTAAGCTTGTTTAGCTTTTTGCTATTGGTTGCTGCACTGGTAATGTTATTGCAATGGCAAATAGGCGACTTGGTTAAGGACTTTTCCAAAATAGAATCACAATTACGCGAACTGTTGGGGCAGGTAAAAGATTACGTGTACGAAAAGTTTGGCGTATCATCACGGCAGCAGCAAAAAATATTAAGCGAGCAGCAGTCGGGCGGAATGGAGAAAGCGGCCGGCGTAGCCTTCAGTACCCTCACATCGTTTTTTAGCTTGGTGGTAGATACCGTACTGGTGCTGGTTTACGTGTTTCTGTTCATTTATTTCAGGAGTCATTTCAAAACATTTATACTGCGCCTGGTTAGCGTAGAGAACCGCACTAACACCGAAAAAATTATTTTTAAAAGCAGCCGGGTAACCCAGCAGTACCTTACCGGTTTAGCAGCCATGATTGTGATGCTCTGGATAATGTATGGCATTGGGTTTACTATAGTAGGCATCAAAAACGCGTTGTTCTTTGCTATTTTATGTGGCATACTCGAAATAATACCCTTTGCCGGCAACATTACCGGTACTACCATTACGGTACTCATCGCCTTTGCGCAGGGCGGCAGCGGTACCATGGTACTGGGTGTCTTAATTACGTATGCCATTGTGCAATTCACCCAAACTTATCTCCTGGAACCGCTTATTGTGGGCAATCAGGTTAACATCAACCCGCTATTTACTATTCTGATTATTGTAGTAGGAGAGGCTTTGTGGGGTATATCGGGTATGGTGCTGGCCATACCGTTGCTGGGCATGTTTAAGGTAATTTGCGACCATGTAGAGCCGCTTAAACCATACGGCTACCTCATAGGTACCCAAAATGCTAAAGAGGATAAGAGTTTTTTCAATAAGCTTTTTGGTACTAAAGAGGATAATTAACTCAGCACCTCCTCCAAAATTTCATGCGATTGGATGTTGCCAAACCCTTCCATATGTAAGGCGTAGTAAGCCAGTAAGCCATTCAAGAGGTAGCGGCGCTCATCGTTTGATAGCTTAATATCAGCTAAGTTTTCAAACCCGTATGATAGCAGCCGGTAAAAATTTTGCGTATGCGGCGGCGAAAGGTACTGCCCGCTTTCGGGTTTATAGCGTTCAAAAATGCCGTTGCGCATGTCAAAGTAATCGGCGCCGGCGGCATTGCTGCCATCCGGATAAAAGCCCAGGTAGCGGGTAAGGCCAATCAGAAACAGCAGGTGAAAATTGGGTAAGCCTTCGGTGATGGTGTCCAGCAGTTCAATCCCTTTAAATACATATTCAAACAGTTGCTCGTCGGCTGTTTGTTGTTTAATGGCTTTGTACAATACCTCATTCAAAAACAGGGCAATACTGCTTTTGGTAACCTCGTAAGGGATGTGCAGCAGCAGCGGCGCATTCTTCAATTCGCGGATGCGCTGCACGGCACCTGTATTTTTGTAGTATACAATCAAATCCAGCAAATGCAGCGGCTGCAGCATGTTGCGGGTAATTTTTGCTTTGGGCTTTTTTACACCGTTAATGATGTAAGATTGCAGCCCGAACTTTTCGGTAAATATTTGTACCACTACGCTGGTTTCGCCGTAATCGGTTACCTTGAGTACAATTCCGCGGGTTTTATGCAGCATAATGAATGAGATTTAATAGCTTAGGCAAAAATATAACCAGCCCCGTTATCAAAGCAAATATAGCCGTTAGCAGCACGGCACCGGCCGATACATCTTTTACAATACCCGCTTTTACATGATACGTGGGCGACACCAGATCTGTAAGGGTTTCAATAGCGGTATTAATCAGTTCCACTACCAGTACCAGCGTAATGCACAGGCCAATCCATAGCCACTCATAATAAGAGATGTGCAGGGTATAACCCATAAATACCGCCGTTAGCATTGCCACCAGGTGCACCCTGAAGTTGAGCTGCGTTTCCGTTGCATACCTCAACCCTTTAAAGGCATAGCCAAACCCGCGTATAAATTTATTCATAACCGTTAATAGATATTGCGCCCAGCGCCACCATCAACCGGTATAGTAGTGCCGCTGATGTAGGATGCCTGCGCCGATGCCAGGAAAGCCACTAATGCCGCCAATTCTTTAGGCTCGCCAATGCGGCCTAACGGGATGCTGGCTGCGCGTTTTTGCAAGGCCTCGTCGGGATCAACATCTTTGGGCAGGGTGTGTTTAACGCGGTCGGTCAGGATAAGGCCGGGCGCTACGTTGTTAACCGTAATATTGTAAGGCCCCAATTCATCGGCCATCAGTTTGGCCATGCCTACAACGCCCATGCGCATACTGGTGGATAGTACCGAATTGGCCAGTACCGATTTTACCGAACCGCTGATGATGTTGATGATACGACCGCCACCGGCTTTTTGCATGTGCGGCAGGGCGAGCCGGCTCAGGCGGGCAAAGCTGAGCAAATTAAGCTCAAAAGCATTTTGCCACTGCTCGTCGTCAAAATGCTCAAATTTATCAAACGGCGGACCGCCGGCATTATTGACCAGTATATCAATACGCCCAAACTGACCAGCTACGTGGTTAATCAGTTTCTCTGCATCTTCGGCCTTGGATACATCGGTAGGCAGAGCAATGATCTGCGCGCCGGTGCTTTGCTTTATTTCGCTGGCAGTGGCGTTCAGTTCATCGGCGTTACGCGAGGCTATGATCACTGTAGCGCCCTCTTGTGCCAGCGTGGTGGCAATAGCCTTGCCCAGTCCTTTGCTGGATGCCAGTACCACCGCTATTTTATCGTTTAATTGTAAATCCATTTTGTACAGGTTACTAAATTAACATACTACAGCTACATAGGTTCATTAAACCATGCAAATCAAAAGCCTTCCCTACCGGGGAGGGTTAGTAGGGGCTTTAACTCCGTTCTTCCCAAATGGCGCAGAGGTGCAAAATGGTTTCCACCGCCTTTTGCATATCCTGAACCGATACCCATTCCTGGCGACCATGAAAAGCATGCTCGCCGGCAAATATATTTGGCGTAGGTAAGCCCATCAATGATAGTCGCGAACCATCCGTTCCTCCGCGAATGCTGCATAGCTTGGCTTCCAGTCCGGCGCGGCGGATGGCTTCCATGCCGTATTCCACTATCTGCGGGTGCTGATCCAGTACCTGTTTCATGTTGCGGTATTGTTCTTTAACCTGCAGCTGGTAAGTGGCGTTTGGAAAGTTTTGCAATACTATTTCGGCCGTTTGTTTAATAACGTTAGCATGCTGTTCCAGCTTTGTGTCGTCAAAATCACGGATGATGAATTCGATCGTGGCTTGCTCAACGTGACCCTGTACGCTTACGGGGTGTACAAAGCCCTGCATGCCTTCGGTGCCCTCAGGCGACAGTTCAAAAGGCAGGGCGGCTATAATCTGTCCGGCTATTTTAATGGCGCTCTCCATTTGCCCTTTGGCAAAACCAGGATGTGCGCTTACACCGTTGATGATCAGCTTGGCACCATCGGCCGAAAAGGTTTCATTTTCCATATTGCCGGCCGTTTCGCCATCCATGGTGTAGGCGGCAAAGGCGCCTAACTTTTGCAGGTCAACCTTATCAACGCCGCGGCCAATCTCTTCATCGGGCGTAAACAAAATTTTGATGGTGCCATGCTTAATTTCAGGATGATTGAGCAGCTGGTAGCAGGCGTCCATAATTTCGGCCACGCCGGCCTTGTTATCGGCGCCCAGCAGGGTAGTGCCACTGGCGGTGATAATATCGTTGCCTGTTTGGTTTTTTAGTTCGGGGTGGTTAGCCTGTTTCAATACCTGGGTGTTATCATCGGGCAGTACCAGATCCTGCCCCTGGTAGTTGCGGTGCACAATAGGTTTTACGCCTTCGCCGCTGCAATCGGGCGAGGTATCCATGTGCGAGCAAAAGCAAATCACCGGCACATCGGGCTTATCGGTATTGGCCGGGATGGTGGCGTATACGTAGCCAAATTCATCCAAATGCGCATCCTGTATGCCCAATGCTTGCAGTTCCTGCACCAGCACGCGGCCCAGGTTCTTTTGCTTTTCGGTAGAGGGGTAGGTAGTTGATTCCGGGTCGGATTGGGTATCGATAGTTACATAACGCAAAAAGCGTTCGGTAACGGTAAATTTCAACGGCGTGTTCATAATCGTTAATCTGTAATTACAAATGTGAAATTTTTATTTGGGGTTAGCCGCATCAAAAATAGCTTACCTTTAGGTGTTATGAACATTGAAGAACTGCGCGACTACTGCCTGCTGAAACCCGCCGTTGAAGAAAGCTTTCCGTTCGATAGCGAAACACTGGTTTTTAAAGTAGCAGGCAAGATATTTTTATTGATCGGCCTGTCATCCGGCAACCGGTTCAACGTAAAATGCGACCCCGAACTGGCCATACAACTGCGCGAACAACACAGCGAGGTGCAGCCCGGTTTTCACATGAACAAGATGCACTGGAACACCGTATATACGGACGGTACTCTTACCCGCAAACAGCTTTGCGATATGATTGACCACAGCTATGCAATGGTGGTAAAAAGCTTGCCAAAAAAGGTACGCGCCGAGTTAGCGGGAGAGTAATCGAAATCATCATTGAGCAATACCTGTGTTCCCAAACTTCCGGCCTGCTAATTTAGGTGCCTGAACTCGATAGGTGTTTTGCCAGTTTTTTGTTTGAACAGCTTATTGAAATATTGCGGGTATTCAAACCCGAGGGCATAGGCCACCTCACTAACCGATTTGTTGGTGTTGATGAGGCTGTTCTTAGCCGCTTCGATGAGGTAAAAGTGAATATGATCCTGTGTGTTTTTACCAGTTTCCTTTTTAAGCAGATCGCTCAAATAGCCGGGTGAGAGGTTTACTTTGCTGGCCAGGCTTTTTACGGTAGGCAACCCCTGTTCCTGCAGTTCGTGGTTGGTAAAGTACTCGCTCAAAAGCTTTTCAACCTGCGCCACTACCGGGCTGTGCGTGCTTTTGCGGGTAATGAACTGCCGCCCGTAAAAGCGGGTGCAATAGTTAAGCAGCAATTCGATATTTGATATGATGATGGTCTGGCTATGGTTATCAATGTTTTCCTGCAACTCATCATTCAGTTTTCTCACACACTCAAAAAAGATATTCCTTTCTTTATCTGACATATGTAGCGCCTCAGATACTTCATAGGTAAAAAAGGTGTATGCTTTCATCCTGTCGTAAAGCGGCGTGTTCCTGATCAGGTCGGGATGAAAGAAAATGCCCCAGCCTTCTTTCTCGCAATTCAGGTCCATGTCGCTCTCCAACTGTAAAACCTGGTTAGGGGCCAGGCAAATCAGGCTGCCGTTATTAAAATCAACCACCTTGCGGCCGTATTTCACGTTATTGCCATTGTACTTTTTAAAAAGTAAACAATAATAATCGCCCGATATCAGGGTGTTGCCCGCTGCCTGTTCGTTTACATAGCTAAAATCTACTACGGCAACAAGCGGATGCCTAAGCGGTTGATCTAGGTCAAAAAAACGGTATACATCGGCGATAGACTGCATATGGATAAATGTGCTCATACAGGTACAGGTTATTGTGCTATAAAGTTAAGGTTTTGATTGCGGTAACGGACTGTTGCAGCAATCAAAACCTGATGGTATTCTTGTAGCTATTAATCAAGTTTAAACTGCGCCCTTACACCGTTGAAAAATTGGTCGTCGGGTTGTGCCTTGCGTTGTGCAACCATGGCTTTGGCGTCTTCGCCCGCTGTATAGCGCAACTGGTTCGTGCCGTCTGTAGCTGCCTCGTAAATCACTTCGGCAACGGTGCTGGCGGGCGATGCGTTTTCAAAAAAGGCAGGCATACCTTCCTCAATTTTACCAACAATGTTTTGGTACTCGGTCATGGCGGCATCATTACTGAAATCGAGCGAGCGGCCTGTAAAGTCGGTAGCAATGGCGCCGGGTTCAATCAGTTTAATGCTGGCGCCGAACTGGGCAAGCTCGTAGCTCAAGGCCTCCGACAGGCCTTCAACCGCAAACTTGGTTCCGTGATATAAGCTGCCCAGCGGGAAGGCCATCTGGCCGCCAATGGAAGATATATTGATAACAATGCCGCTTTTGTTGCTTCGAAAGTGCGGTAGTATAGCACGGGTAACATCCAGCAAGCCAATTACGTTGGTATCAAACTGGCGGATTATACTTTCTCTTGAAAAAGCTTCAAGCGGACCAAACGCGCCATAGCCGGCATTGTTAACCAATACGTCAATTTTTCCGAAATGGCTGATGCCTTGTGCTATGGCTTGTTCAATAGAAGCGGTGTTGAGCACATCCAGGCGGGCAAGCAAAACATTTTCCGCATCCTTAAGTTCTGTTTCATTTTCTGGATTACGCATGGTAGCGATCACATTCCAGCCTTTGTTCAAAAACAGTTTTGCTGTGGCTTTGCCTATGCCGCTACTGGCGCCGGTAATTAAAATCGTGTTTTTCATTTGTTTGTTGTTTTACAATACAAAGGTGGCACTGAAAGCACAGCAGGCGGTAATACAAATCAAGGCAAGTTGTATACTTTTTACGGAATATATCCGGCTACCACATATACAAGGTGCACTGGAGCCCCTTGTATATACAGACGGTATCTTACCCGCAAACAAGCTTTGCGAAATGATTGACCACAGCTATGATATGGTAATGAAAGTCTACGCCCTACCGGGGAGGGGCTGTAGACTGCTTTTTGGATTTACTTTTCAAATTTAATACCTCAACCAAAATGGCAAAGGCCATAGAAAAATAAATGTAGCCTTTAGGTATTTCCTGGTCAAATGCTTCGGCCAGCAGCGATACGCCTATGAGTAGCAGAAATGCCAGTGCCAGCATTTTAACGGTGGCATGCTTGTTTACAAAGCTTGAAATTGGTCCCGAAGCCCACATCATAATGGCAACCGAAACCACCACGGCAGCTATCATCACCTCCACATGGTCGGCCAGGCCTACGGCAGTAATCACCGAGTCGAGCGAGAAGACGATATCCAGTATCATAATCTGCACAATGGTGCCCCAAAAAGAATGCGGTTTGGCATCGGTTTCTTCTTCCTCATCGCCGTGGTCAATCTTTTCATGAATTTCCTGTATGCTTTTGTATATCAAAAACAAACCACCTATTAGCAAAATCAGGTCCCGGCCCGAAATAGCCAGTTTTTCTACCCACTCGCCACTGGTAATATTAAAAACATGCGCCAGGTTAAACAGCGGTGCTTTCAGCTTCATAATCCAACTGATAGAAAGCAGCAGTAAAATGCGGGTAATCATGGCCATGGCCAATCCCATCTTACGGGCGCGGTTTTGCTGGTCGGCAGGTAGCTTGCCGGCTTGTATCGATATAAAAATGATGTTATCAATACCCAATACAATTTCCAGTATGGTTAACGTGGCCAGCGATATCCAGGTTTCGGGGTTGCTTAATATCTCCATGTTTCAGGTAAATGTTGTTTGCCCAATTAAACAACAAAACCCTTGCCGTAATGACAAGGGTTTGCTAAGTGCTCGCCACTTATATATACTAATCAAACTTGACGCTACCGTAATTTGAGCGGATAACAATCAGTTTATCCGAATTGCCTTTACCCAGTTTGCCTTTGTAAGTTTTGGTTGATGACCAGCCCCGTTCTTCATCGCCCGGGGTTTTGTTCACAATATTTACGGGGCGGTCGCCATAGCTAAAGCTGCCATAGTGTGTGGTGATGTCAAAGTCGGCGTTGTCGTTTTCGGCCATACCTAACTTAATGTTGGAGTAAGAGGAGTTAACAGACAGGCTTTTTAAATTCCGGCCCAGGTCGGCAATCTGCAAGCCGCCGCAGTATCTTACGTTGAGGTTGCCCGATGTTTTAAGCTTGCCTATTTTGGCCGAGCTATAGCTTACCGTGGCATTCAGTTTATCAGCCTCACCCAAATTCAGACTACCATAGGCCACGTTCAGTTCGCTGCCGCTAAAATTGTCAATAGTAGCACTGCCATATTTAACCACAATCTCGTTGCCCGCATTTGAGAGGCTTTTGGCAACCAAACTGCCATATGCATTGTCAATAATTACTTTGCCGGCCAAATCGGGCAATACGGTAGCCCCATAGCGGTTGGATACCTGCAACTGGTTTTTGGCGGGCATGTAAACCGTGTAGTTTACTTCTACGCGGCGTACGGTGTTTTTTTCGCCGCCAAAAAATATAGCCATAATTGAGCCGCGGTTTTCTTTATTGGTACTGTTAATGCTCGTTGTGAATGATACTACGTCGTTTTCCTTGCTATCCGTAATGTTTACGCCATCCAGCAAGCGTTGCGCTTCATTGTCTTCGTTGGCCATGGCTTTAACCTGTACATCAACCTTAACTTCGTTTTTGTTCCAGGTATTTACCGTTACCTTACCGTAGCGGTTACTAAGCTGTATTTTATCATCAGCATTAACGCTGTAGCTTTTGCTGTAGTTCTTTACTTTTTCTTTCAGCTCGCCGCTTTGTACTTTTTTACTGATAGCATCTTCACTGAAGTTGAAGTTGTTGGTGAGCGGTGCAACGTCAATATTGGGCGGTGTAACTACAATATTGCTCAGACCTTTCAAATCACCCAGGTCCGTTTTCAGGTCATTGAGCTTAAAATTATAGGTGAAAACCCGGGCGTCGCCCCGTAATTTCTCTGCTGATTTTTGCAGCTCTTTGGCTTGCTTTTCAAACTGTTTGCTTTGCAGCTTATTCATCTGCTTTTGCAGGTCGCGCATCTGGCTTTGCAGTTTGTTCATTTCCTTGCTGATGTCTTTATCATCAGCCTGGGCAAAGCTGCCGTGCGTGGCCAGTATAAGGGCGCATACAATAAGTGCTTTAAGGTTAAATATTCTTGATTTCATTGGATTGTTCTTTTTGGGGCTGCTTAAATTGTTCAATTACCTGTAGCTGCTGATTAAGTACCTGGGTTTGTATTTGCAAGTTCCGGATCATTGCACGTAAAACACGTTCCTGGTTAGGGCTGGTAGCTAAATCACGTTTTAATTTAGTGTATGAGGAATCCATTTTGGCCAGTTCGCTGCTAAACTCGCGGTATAGCTGCGGGTCGGCTTTGGTGAGTTCTTTCAGTTCGTTACGTTTGCTTTCAATCAGCGAAGCATATTGTACCTGCTGTTTGGCATATTGCGGGTTAATGGCCGCCAGGTTAACGCCGTTTTGCTTTTGGCTGCGCAGGTAAAACATGAAACCTATGCCCATTACCATAATTGTAATGGCGGCTACCCGCAGCACAAAGCCCAGTGAAAATGTTTTGGCTTCTCTTTTCTGTAGTGTTACAGTTTCATCGGCCGGCATTTGTGCCTCAATGCGGCTCCACAGATCGGCCCGTGGTTCTAAATCGTCAAATTCTTCGCGATTTGCTTTAATAAAGTCCTCTAATCTCTTGCTCATAACGCTACTCCTTTCATCTTTAACACTTCGCTTAGTTTTCGTTTTGCCCGCAGAAACTGTGTTCTGGAGGTGTTTTCGGCTATATTCAAAATCTGTCCTATTTCTTCATGGTCATACCCTTCGAGCAGGTACAGCGACAGTACCACACGGTAACCTTCGGGCAGCTCTTTCATGGCTTCTTTTACCTGGGCCACCCGGTACTGTACATCCTCATCGTCGGCACATTCCTCATCGGCAATGTTTTCCAGTTGTTCGCTTTCCATTTCTACCCATTCTATTTTGCGTTTGCGCAGCAAGTTAATGGAGCGGTTTACCACAATTTGCTTAAGCCACAGGCCAAAGGTGGTTTCCTGACGGAAATCCTTCACTTTGTTAAACGCATCTAAAAATGCTTCCTGCAATACATCTTCGGCTTCGTCGAGGTTGTCCAATATCCGGAAAGCTACGTTGAGCATAGCTTTTGAATATAAACGGTACAACTCATAGCAGGCTTTTTTACTGCCCTGCTTGCACTCAACCACCAGTTGATAATGCTTGTCAATGTATGCGGCTTCCAAAATTGTGATTAGCTTTCAATATACAAGACGCGGCGGTTAACGCAACGTTGCATCTAAGCCAATAAATTATGAAAATAATTTTAAGAAATCATCAACAGCGGCAACAGCATGGTCATAACGCTGCTGGCCCTGGCCCGAAATAACGGTATAGCGGGCGTTGAGCGCCTGCAGCTCGCGGTGCCAAACATCCATAAAATGCTCACGCATGGTTGGGAAATTGCGCAGCGGATCGTCTTCCCAGGGCAGGTCAATGTTTAAAAGAAGGTAAAAATCATAGGTGTGTTCGGGCAGTTTATCCAGAACTTCCTGCGGTGCTTTGCCAAACATCTCCTCGCTCCATATTTTAATGGTGATGAAGGTGGTGTCGCAAATGAGCAGGCGGTTGGCCTGGGGCAATAGTGCTTCTTCGAGCGCCAGTTGCCCATGGTACATGTTAATCTCATCCTGCCAGGTGCAATCGGCAGTCAGGTTTTCGCAATAGCCGCGGGCATACTCGGGCACCCACACGGTTTGATAGTGCTTGGCCAGGTAGGCCGACATGGCCGATTTGCCGGTAGACTCGGGGCCTACCACTGCTATTTTGAGGATTTTGTTGTTCATGTACAGCGCTTACAAAGATAAACGGTTGCCTTGCTTTTTATAATCTTTTTCGCCAATCCAGGTAGCCCATCAAGGCAATGATGGTGTAGATACCGAACATTAAGGCAAAAGGCTCCAGTCCTTTGTTGATGTAAATACCTACGTAAATAATATCAACAAATAACCACATCAGCCAGTTTTCGAGCACCTTGCGGGCCATAAATACCTGCGCCGTTAAACTGATTACCGAACAGAAGCTGTCCAGGTAAGGGTAGGCCGCAGGCTGATAATGTCCCACTTCTGATAGCTTAACCAGCAAAAAGCCCAATGCCGCTGTAACCAGTATGGTAATTGCTACGGCGGCAAGCAGTTGTTTTTGGGTGATACGCACCACAGGCAGTTTAGCCTCATTGGGCGGGCGTTTGCTCCAGTAATACCAGCCGTAAATATTGAGGCAAAACAGATAGGCATTCTGGCCCATATCGGCATACAACGCAGCTTTGGCAAACACGTAAACGCATATGGCCGTGTTGATGATGGCAAACGGCCAGTTCCAGATACTATTGCGGGCTGCCAGGTAAACACACAGCAAGCCGGTAACCAAACCCACCAATTCCAGCCAACTTTGCTGTTGCAACCATTGGGTAAGTGCATGAATGAGGTGCATAGTTCGTTGTTCCGGATGTTTGGTTCCGAAATTAGCTTTTTGAAGCGGAATTTAAAATGTGGTTAAATAGGATGTGTTTTTTAAGTTTCCGTCATGCCGAACTTGTTTCGGCATCACACATGCTAAGCGTATAACATGCATTGTTTCACCTGTCCTGAGAGATGCCGAAACGAGTTCGTCATGACGAGCGAAGTAATTTGAAGTAAGTCAATAATATAACATCCTCAATAAACATCGGCACCCAACAAAAAAGCGAATAAATTGTAGAACAAAAGATAATACCTTTGCTTCTGCAATTTATTCAATGAAAAAAGCTTTAATCACAGGCATCACCGGTCAGGATGGTGCGTATCTGGCTGAGTTTTTATTAAACAAGGGTTACGAGGTGCATGGCCTTAAGCGGCGCTCATCGTTGTTTAATACCAGCCGGGTAGATCATTTATACCATGATCCGCATGAAGCCAATGTGATGTTCAGGCTGCATTACGGCGATCTGACAGATTCTGTCAATATCGTGCGCCTGGTGCAGGAAATTCAGCCGGATGAGATCTACAACCTGGGTGCAATGTCACACGTGAAGGTAAGCTTTGATACGCCTGAGTATACCGCTAATGCTGATGGTATTGGTACCCTGCGCCTGCTGGAAGCTATCCGCATACTGGGCTTAGAGCAGAAGACCCGCATCTACCAGGCATCCACTTCGGAACTATATGGTTTGGTGCAAGCTGTGCCACAATCCGAAACTACACCTTTTTACCCGCGCTCACCTTATGCGGTAGCCAAGCTATATGCTTACTGGATTACCGTAAACTACCGCGAAGCTTACGGCATGTATGCCTGCAACGGTATTTTGTTTAATCACGAAAGTCCTTTAAGAGGCGAAACTTTTGTTACCCGCAAAATCACCCGTGCGGTAGCCAAGATAGCAAAGGGCTTACAGGATAAGCTGTACTTAGGTAATCTGGACGCACAGCGCGACTGGGGCCATGCCAAAGATTACGTAGAGGCCATGTACCTGATATTGCAGCAGGAAACACCTGAAGATTTTGTGATAGCCACCGGCGTAACAACAAGGGTACGTGAGTTTGTTCGTTTGGCGTTTTTGGAAGTAGGTATCGAAGTAGAATTTAGTGGCAAAGGTGTACATGAGCGCGGGGTGGTAATTGATATAGATGTCGAGCGTATGGAACAGCTGGGTCTGGACCCTGATAAGCTAAAATTTGGCCAAACCGTAGTAAAGGTTAATCCGCGCTATTACCGGCCGACGGAGGTGGAGCTACTGATTGGCGACCCAACCAAAGCCCGCGAAAAGTTGGGTTGGCAATCTAAATATACTTTGGAAGCGTTAGTTACCGATATGGTGCAGGCCGATCTGGAATTAGCCAAGCGCGACCATTTTTTACAACAGCAGGGCTATCAAACACTGAGCGGTTTGGAGTAGCACCTTTTAACTTTTAATCTATGAAAAAACTTTTAACCAGCCTTTTATTTGTTCTGGGGCTTACTGCCGCTACCTATGCGCAGTCGCAGTACCAGCCTTATTCATTCCAGTTTTATCAAAAGTTCAGCCACGATTTGTATTCCCCGCAAACGCGTGCACATACTTCTATCAAACCTTTTTTTGTAGATGATAGCTTGCTTGTGGACAGGTATGATTCGTTGATGAACTATGGTACCGGTAATGATGGCTTTGTGAAGCGTAGCTGGGTGCATCGCAAGCTATTCAATGAGCACCTGATTGATGTACGCAACAATGAGTATACCTTTTATGCCGACTTCCTGCCCGACCTGACTATCGGTCGTGACTTTTCGGGCAAGAACACTACCTGGTTAAATACACGCGGCTTTCAGGTAGGTGGTACTATTGGCAACAAGTTCTCTTTTTATACCAGTGGCTTTGAAAATCAGGCGCGCTTTCCTAACTACTATGATACCTACACCCAGCAGCAGGAAATGGTAAGCGGCCAGGGTAATCTTACCCTCAACTCGCTGAATAAGCGCACACGCGACTGGTCGTATGTAACCGCATTACTATCGTACACGCCGGTAAAATACCTGAATATCAGTTTGGGTATGGATAAAACCTTTATTGGCGATGGCTACCGCTCCATGTTACTGTCCGACTTTGCTGCGCCTTATCCCTTACTGCGCTTAACCGGTACGTTGGGCAATGTACGCTACATGGCCATGTGGACCTACATGAACGACCCTACAGCCAAGCGTTTTAACCCGGATGATTTCCGTAAAAAATGGGGTGCTTTCCAGTACCTGGATTGGAACGTATCGAACCGCGTATCGTTAGGCTTTTTCCAGTCGGTAACTTGGGCGGCGCAGAATGAGGACGGTTCGTCGCGCGGGTTTGATTTTAATTATATCAATCCTTTTATCTTCGTTCGTCCGCTTGAGTCGTCAGCCAACCGCTCGCCTGATAACGTAAACCTGGGCTTTACCGGTAAATACGAAATAAGCAATCAGATAACGGCCTATGCACAATTATCGCTGGACGAATTTGAGGCCAAAAACTTTTTTTCGAGCAATGGCAGCTGGCGTAATAAGTATGGCTGGCAGCTGGGTTTCCGTGGAGCCGATGTATTCAACGTACGGTCATTAAACTACCTGATTGAGTATAACAGCGCACGGCCATATACCTTTACCGAACGCAGCTCATCTATCATCAACTACGCTCATCAGCGCGAGCCTTTGGGGCACCCGTTCGGCGCCAACTTCCGCGAGGTGGTGGGCATTGTGAATTACAGCTACCAGCGTTTCGATTTTACCTTTCAGGGTAATTATGGCATGTATGGGTTAGATATGAATGGTTTAAACTACGGTAAAGATATCTTTAAGCCTTATAGCACCATAATCAAGGAACTGGATAACCGGATTGGTCAGGGCTTGCGTACCAACCTGTATTACTTCGAGCCGAAGGTGGCCTTTTTGCTAAACCCTAAATACAACCTGCGTATTGAGCTGGGTGGTATATTTAGGGTTGAGAAAAACGATGTGTTCAATGATAAAACATCCATGATCAGCTTAGGTTTACGCAGCTCGTTCCGCAATGTTTATAATGATATTTCGAGACTGAGGTTATAACCCTTTAACACAATAGAGGCTGCTATGTATTTATAGCAGCCTCTATTGTTATTAGTTGATTATAAAGCCATAGGTCTCCTGAGCAGGGTCGTTATTGAAGTAAAAACTATAGGAACCGCCGGCACCTTCGCTGCCAGAACCGGTTACAAACTTTAAACGCCCGTCACTGCCGCCTATCACATAAATGAGCTGGCTGTGATCATCCATTGAAGCATATGCCTCATATGTACCGGCGTAAGGCCCATACAATACTTGAAAAGTGCTCACATAATACCCCTCTGGTACCATCTTTTTTACTGTTACATGTGCCTTGTTTAAGGGTGAGGTAAAAGAGCTGAAGGAGGCAGTGCATACTGCCAGTGTAAGGTAAAAGCAGATCTTCTTCATGATAAATTGTTAAGTTATTTAAAATGAAGTTAATAAATTCTTTTGTTAAAAGCAATGTGAATCATAAAACTCACTAACTAAAAAGCCAATCTAGAAATAGATTGGCTTTTTAGTTAGTGGAATTTCATGTTTACGAAGCAATGATATGTTGCTTTTGCTGTACGCCCATGCTTTTTACCTGTTTGGCAATGCCGGCTGCATCATATCCGCATTCGGCCCAAAGCTCAGGTTGCTCGCCATGTTCAATAACAGCATCAGGGATGCCTAAGCGCATTACCTCGGCCTGATACTTATGGTCGGCCATAAATTCCAGTACGGCGCTACCGGCTCCACCTTCCAGGCAGCCGTCTTCAACAGTAATTACTTTGCTGTATTTGGTAAATACTTCATGCAATAATGCTTCGTCCAGTGGTTTCACAAAACGCAGGTCATAATGTGCAGGGTAGTATCCTTCGGTATTCAATTGTGCAGTAGCCTTAACCACCTCGTTACCAATAGCTCCTATTGATAGGATGGCAATTTCCTCACCATCGCATATCTTACGGCCTTTGCCTACGGTGATGGCGCGGAACGGGCGGCGCCAGTCAACCATTACACCGTTACCGCGTGGGTAACGAATTACAAATGGTCCGGCATTTTCCAGCTGTGCAGTATACATCAGGTTGCGTAACTCCTCCTCGTTCATCGGTGCTGATACCACCAGGTTAGGGATGCAGCGCATATAAGCCAAATCATAAGCGCCGTGGTGGGTTGGGCCGTCGGCACCGGCTAAACCGGCACGGTCAAGGCACAACACAACGTTAAGCTTTTGAATGGCTACATCATGCACTACCTGATCAAAAGCCCGCTGCATAAAGCTGGAATAGATGTTACAGAACGGCACCAAACCCTGCGATGCCAAACCTGCCGAAAACGTAACGGCATGTTGTTCGGCAATACCAACGTCAAAAGCACGCTCAGGCATGGCTTTCATCATCAGGTTAAGCGAACTGCCCGATGGCATAGCCGGTGTAATGCCCATGATTTTAGGGTTTTGTTCGGCCAGTTCTATCATAGTATGCCCAAACACATCCTGAAACTTAGGTGGCTGGGGCTTTTCGTAATGGGTCTTTTTAATTTCGCCGGTAATCTTGTCGAACAAGCCGGGCGCATGCCATTTGGTCTGGTCTTTTTCGGCCAGGGCATAGCCTTTACCTTTTACAGTAACGCAATGCAGTAACTTAGGGCCCGGTATATCACGCAAATCGCGCAACACTTTCACCAGGTGCTTTACATCATGGCCATCGGTAGGTCCAAAGTATCTGAATTTCAGCGCTTCGAACAGATTGCTTTGTTTCAGTAAAGTACCCTTGATGCTTTTTTCTATCTTCTTGGCATACTTCAAGGCATCAGGTCCAACGCTCGATAGCTTGGATAAAACATACCCAATATCGGCCCTGAAAGTATTGTAGGGTTTCGAAGTGGTAATATCGGTTAAATACTCCTTCAGCGCGCCTACGTTCGGGTCGATTGACATGCAGTTGTCGTTCAGGATCACCAGCAGGTTGCTGTTGGCAATACCCGCATGGTTAAGCGCCTCAAAAGCCATACCTGCGGTCATGGCACCATCGCCAATTACAGCTACGTGCTGGCGGTCTTTTTCGCCTTTGTAGTGCGATGCCACGGCCATACCCAGCGCTGCCGAGATGGAGGTAGAGGAGTGGCCTACCCCAAAGGTGTCGTACTCGCTTTCAGAACGTTTAGGAAAACCGCTGATGCCGCCATACACCCGGTTGGTGTGAAAATTATCGCGGCGGCCTGTTAATATTTTATGGCCGTAAGCTTGGTGACCTACGTCCCATACCAGTTGATCATAAGGGGTATTTAGCACATATTGCAGGGCAACGGTCAGTTCAACCACGCCCAAGCTTGCCGCAAAGTGCCCGCCGTTTACCGATACTACATCAATAATATACTGACGTAGTTCCTGGCATATCTGCTCTAAATCATCTTCGCTAAACTGCTTTAAATCAGATGGCGAATTGATTCTTTTTAATAAATCACCGGCCGGTACTTGCATTGACATTCGTTTCGGATAAATGAACTTACAAAGTAAGCTATTTTTGTTGGTAAATTGATTGACAAATTATAGCGCGCTGTTGTTTTCGCAAAGCGCTAAATTATTTAAACGCCATATAGCATCTCAAAGCAAGCTTTTGTATTGCTGCTAATATAATAATATAGTAATATCGCACCTGCAAATTGCACCCCTGATATGTACTTGATTAAACCTTATCTGCAAGCAGTTAAACTGTCTCTTTTATGCCTGTTCGTTCTTTTAATGCAGAGCTGTAGCACTGGCCCCGGTGTTTGGAAAAATGATGAAATAAGCAGCAGTAAGCGCGAAGATTTTCACGAGATGAATAAAGAATTGCTGGAGGCGCTTAAAGCAGGAAACCCGCAATTGCTGGAAAATATCATGTCGCATGAATTGCTCGAAGATCATTCCCTGAACCGCGAAGCGCACCTGATAAGCCTGCGCATGAAAAATGATAACTACCATATGCTGAATGAATACTATATGGTGCATGACCGCCGCGGGGCACATTCGGCCGGGGGCCACATAGGCAGCGATAAGTATACGCTTGAATACGATGCGGTAACTAAGGAAATGTATATGGCCTTTTTTTTACCCGAAAAAGCACAGGAAAAAATGATGATAACGGCCGTGTACTGTAAATATGAATATGGTTGGAAACTGTATTCGGTAAACATGGGCCGCTATGCGCAAAATGGTAAAAATATGCCCGAGCTATTGCGCCAGGCCGGGCAAAAGCTGGGCCGGCACTATCTGGTTGATGCGATAAACCTGAGCACGATGGCTGGCGAGTGTGCCGGGCCGAACAGCATGTGGCATTATGCCAATGAGCAGCTGGTGGGTATGATATGGAATAAGGCTACCAGCGAGGCCAGTAAAGAGTTTGTATATCCTTATATCATTAAGCAGGTACCTACCCATCCGCGCATTATCCGCATTATGAACAGGATTGAGCCCGAGGGGACGTTCCCGGTCATCTATTACCAGTCGGCTGTAAAAGTTACCGATACTGCCGCTATCAGGCGCGAGAACCAGGCTATACAGAAAGTAATCGGTTTGGCTATACCGGGTATGGATAAGGATAAAAAGTATATTTACTATACAGCTTATAATGAAATGCCCAATTACAAAAAGGAGGTTAACAGCATGGATATGGTGCAAAAGCTGCAATAAAATGTAGTTATTTTACTAGAGTAAACGGGGCTTTGCAGCCGCAATCCGCTAAGTAATCCCTATCTTTGAGCCGGTTATGGCTGCAGATAGTTTCGAAATCAGGTTGCCGCAGTTTGAAGGCCCGTTTGATTTGCTGCTCTTCTTTATTGAACGGGATGAGCTGGATATCCACGAGGTGTCCATATCCCGCATCACCGACGATTTTCTGGCCTACATACACCAGATGAACAGCCTCAACATGGAGCTGGCCAGTGAGTTTATATTTGTGGCCGCTACCCTGATGCGCATTAAGGCTAAAATGCTGCTGCCCCGCTTTGAGGCCGAAAGTGGCGAAACGGAGGCCGACTCTAAAGAAGACCTGATCCGTAAACTGATCGAATACAAAAAGTTCAAGGATATTTGCGAACAGCTGCGCCCGCTGGAAGATGAACGCTTTAAACAGGAGCGCCGCGGCAACATTGCCGATGAGCTTTCGCAGATAGAAGCCGTTGCCCTGCCGGGCGAGGAACTGGCCGAAATAAGCTTGTACCGGTTAATGCAGGTATACGAACGGGTACACCGCCGTTTTCTTAACCGTACCGAAGAGGTAAAGCATACCGTTGTACAATACCCTTATACCATCGAACAGCAAAAAAAAGTGATAGATGACCTGTTGCGCATTAACGGCCGTATGGACTTTAAGGCCATCAGCCAAAATTCAGAAAACCGGGTGCATTTCATCTATAGCTTTTTGGCCATGCTGGAGATGCTGCAGCAGGAATTAATAGATATACAATTAGGATTGGGCTACAATAATTTTTGGATTGCGCCGAAAACAGCCCATTGATTTTGACTAACTTAGGCGCTTGTAAAACATCATGAAAAAAGATAAACTGATTTTTAAGCTACTGGACGACGAGCAACAAAGACAGGAAGAGGGCCTGGAACTGATTGCATCCGAAAATTTTGTAAGCAAACAGGTAATGGAAGCGGCTGGTTCTGCTGCTACCAATAAATATGCCGAAGGCTTGCCGGGTAAACGCTACTATGGTGGTTGCCAGGTTGTTGACGAAATTGAAACCATTGCTATTGAGCGTGCCAAGCAACTGTTTAATGCAGAGTGGGTAAACGTACAACCGCACTCGGGCGCACAGGCTAATGCTGCAGTAATGCTGGCCGTTTTACAGCCCGGCGATAAAATTTTAGGTTTCGATTTGTCGCACGGTGGTCACTTAACACACGGTTCACCGGTAAACTTTTCAGGTAAACTGTATCAGCCATTATTTTATGGTGTAAAAAAAGAAACAGGTCGTATTGATTACGAGCAACTGCGCGCTACTGCCCTGCAAGAAAAACCGAAGCTGATTATCTGCGGTGCATCGGCTTATTCACGCGATTGGGATTATGCTTTCATTCGCCAGGTGGCCGATGAGATTGGTGCATTGGTGCTTGCTGATATTTCGCACCCGGCCGGCTTAATTGCCCGCGGTTTATTAACCGATCCGCTGCCGCACTGTCATATTGTAACTACCACCACCCACAAAACCCTGCGTGGCCCACGTGGCGGTATGATTATGCTGGGTAAAGATTTTGAGAACCCATGGGGTTTGAAAACGCCTAAAGGCGAAATTAAAAAAATGTCGGCCCTGTTGGATGCTGCCGTATTTCCTGGTACACAAGGCGGCCCGTTAGAGCACATCATTGCAGCTAAAGCCGTTGCCTTTTTTGAGGCCCTTAGCGATGATTATATGAAATATGTATTGCAGGTAAAACTGAATGCACAAGCTATTTCAAAAGCATTGGTGGCCCGCGGTTACGAAATCGTATCAGGCGGAACCGACAATCACCTGATCTTGATCGATCTTCGCAATAAGAACATTTCTGGTAAAGCTGCCGAAAATGCTTTAGTACAGGCCGATATCACCGTAAATAAAAATATGGTGCCGTTTGATGACAAATCGCCGTTTGTAACTTCGGGTATCCGTATCGGTACTGCCGCTATTACCACCCGTGGCATGAAAGAGAAGCAAATGGAACAGGTTGCCGAACTGATTGATGCTGTAATAAATGATCCTGAAAACGAACAAAATATAAAGAAGGTACGTAAAAGTGTACATGCTTTAGCGGAGAAGTTTCCGTTATACAGCTAAAGTAACTTTTAAATATGGTGGCTAACCGGATACCAGTTCCAGAAAATGAAAACGAGCGTTTAAAAGCACTAAAAGCATACGAGATACTGGATACCTTTCCGGAAGAGGAGTATGATGCACTTACACGCCTGGCTTCTTATATCTGTCACGTTCCGTTAGCCTTCATATCATTTATCGATGAGCACCGCCAGTGGTTTAAATCAAAGGTGGGCCTGCCGATAGACGAAATACCCAGAGCCGATGCCTTTTGCCGGTACACCATCATGGATGATGTACTGGTAGAAGTGCCGGACTTTACCGAAAGCGAAATTTTTGCCGAAAGCGAGTTTGTAAAAAGCGGCCCCATGCTGCGCTTTTATGCCAGCGCACCCCTTATAGACCCCGAAGGGCATCGCCTGGGCTCGCTATGCGTGTTCGACCAAAAGCCCAAGCACCTGTCGGCCGAGCAGCGCGACGCGCTGCAAACCCTGGCCGGTGAGGTGATTTCGCATCTATCGTTACGTAAGCAAAAAAAAGAGCTGGAGCGCAACCTCGAAGCGCATAAGGAGTTTTACCGCCTTTTTAATAATTCATCCGAGATACACTGTATTGCCGATGCCTCATCTGAAATTGAGATGGTTAACCATGCGGCCGAAAAGATACTCGGCTATCCGGCCGATCAGATTGTTGGCCGGTCGTTATGGGATTTTGTAGCCGATCATAACCGCGAACAGTATGTACCTCTTATTGAAAGCGGACAGCGCACCGGGCAATCATTCGAAATGGAAACCACCGTGGTAACCCAAAATGATGAGCGTAAATACCTGAGCTGGACCGCCATTTTTGATAACGGTAAGTGGTATGCCAGCGGCCGTGATGTTACGCAGCACAAACATGCACAGGATGAGTTGAAGCAACTTTCGCTGGTAGCCAGCAAGATTTCTAACGGGGTAGCCATCAGCAATGCCGATAATAAGATTATCTGGATTAATGATGCCTTTGAAAGCATTACAGGTTTTAACCTGGATGATGTACGTAACCACGAGCTTATCCAAGTGCTTAATTGCGGCGAAGTTGATTGTACAGTATACGCAAACCTGCAAAATCGGTTAAAAACGCATCGGGCATTTGAAATGGAATTTCATATCCTGCACAAGGATGGCCATCACATGTGGATATCGGTGCTAAACTCGCCGGTATTTGATAAAGCCGGGCAGGTTGAAAAGTATATTAAGGTTATCATTGATATTACCGACCGTAAACATGCCGAGCAGCAGCTCGAGATCATGTCCTTTGCGTCGCGCAAATCGCCAAGCGGCGTTTTGATACGCGACCGGGATAGTAATGTGATTTGGATGAATGAGGCCATGGAAAGTATACTGGGGTATACACTTGCCGAAATGCAGGGCAAAGCCTTTGGTCGTATACTTATTGGCGAAGAAACGGATTTGAATGTATTTACCAATGCTTTAAATGCCTATGCAGATAATAAGCCTTATGAAATTGAGATTAAGGTTTATAGAAAAGATGGCACACCGGTATGGGTGTTTTTATCCAACAGTCCATTATTTAATGAAGAAGGACAGGTTGAGCGCCAGGTAGCTGTTTGCCTGAATATTACGGAGCGAAAAAAAGCCGAGGAAGAACTGACACTGCTTTCGCTGGTAGCCAGCGCAACCGTTAGCGGGGTGGTAATTAATGATAACAACGGCAATGTTGAGTGGGTAAATAATGCTTTTGAAAATATAACCGGCTATGATTTAAGTTACGTACAGGGCAAGCGGCTGGGCGATGTAATTAAAGGCGAATCTACCGACTATACAAGCATTGAAAAGGCCCGGGAGCAATCGCGCAACAAACAATCATTCAATGTAGATATTGAGGCTTATCGTAAAGACGGCACACCTATATGGGTATCGGTTATCAACTCCGTTATACTGGACGAGCGGGGCGAGGTGAAAAAATACATTGAGGTATTGATTGATATTACGGCCAAGAAAAAAGTGGAGTGCGAACTTATTGCTGCCAGAGAAGAAGCATTACAGCTTAGCCGGGCCAAAGACATGTTCATATCGGTAATGAGCCATGAGATACGTACACCGCTTAATGCGGTTATTGGTATGTCGCACTTGTTGCTGGAAGACAATCCTGCAGAGTCGCAAAAAGAGAACTTGAGCATTCTGCGCTTCTCGGCCGAAAACCTGATGACCCTCATCAATGATGTGCTGGATTTTACTAAGATTGAAACCGGTAACATTGAGCTGGAGAAAACCAGGGTTGATTTGCGCGAACTGGTGCAAAGTGTTACCAGCTCCATGCAGTTTAAAGCGCAGGATAAAAAAATATATCTCCGCAATACGATTGACCCGGCTGTACCCGCGCTGATACTGGGTGACCGTACGCGTTTGGTGCAAATTCTGCTGAATATTGTAGGTAACTCCCTGAAGTTTACTGACGCGGGCGGCATTACCATTGATTTGAAAGTACTGGAACAAACGCCTGATGAAGTGCGCGTAAGATTTGCCGTAATTGATACGGGCATTGGCATAGCGCCTAACAAAATTAATACGATATTTGAATCGTTTAAGCAGGCCGAGGCTGACACTACCCGTAAATACGGTGGTACCGGTTTAGGCTTAGCCATCACCAAACGACTGGTTGAACTGCATGGCTCGCACATTAATGTGGATAGTGTGTTAGGGCAGGGCTCTACCTTTTGGTTTACGATTAGCTTTAAAAAAGCAGAAAATACATCTTTAACTATGAATAATACAACCGAAGCTGGTTTGAAGATAAACGTGCTGGTTGCTGATGATAATCAGATCAACCGCTTGCTCATCAGTAAAGTGCTCAAAAAGTGGGGCGTAACGCCTGATTTTGCTGAGAATGGTGCGCAGGCTGTTGAAAAAGTAGAAGCTAACCACAACTATGATGTGGTGCTGATGGATATCCATATGCCCGAAATGGACGGCTTACAGGCTACCCAGGCCATACGCAGCAAGGCGGACACCTACTTCAAAGAGTTGCCTATTATTGCGCTTACAGCCTCAATGCTAACTAACCAAATGCATGAGATTGAAGAGGCCGGCATGAACGATTATGTATTGAAACCTTTTGATCCGAAAGTATTATACGAAAAGCTGAGCCGTTACCAGCAGCAGTAAATAAAAACAGGGATAGCCCTCTCAAGCATATCCCTGTCAATTAATTAATGTAATCAAACGCTCCGAGTACTTGTACGGGTATAGTTAGCCGAAGGTTGTAATAAATAAAAACTTTTATCTGCTACACTTTATAGAAACTTTTAGGTAGCATAGGCAATAGTGGCAATACTTAATCTGATGTTAGGTATAGTTAACAATGCTTGCCCGCAGGCTTCTAATGTTGAGCCGGTGGTTACAATATCATCAACCAGTAATATATGTTTGCCGGCCAAATCCTGCGGCTGATGTATGGCAAATACCTCCTGCATATTCTCAAACCGGGCAAAGCGCGATTTATGCGTTTGCGTAGCTGTATTTACTTTACGAATTAGATTATGTTCAGATACCTGTGCATTCAGGCGGTTGGCTAAGCCTTGGGCAAAGTAGGCGCTTTGGTTATAGCCGCGTGTTTTAAGCCGCTTTTTGTGTAATGGTACCGGTACAATAACATCAACAGTATTATAAACGGGATTTTGTACCAGTTGTGTGCCGGCTATGTGGCCCAGCCTGGTACCAATTTGCGGCATATTGCTGTATTTAAACTGGTGCATCAGGTGCTGTACTTTACCGCCTTTTTCAAAATACAGCAACGCGTATGCTGCCTGCAGGTCTACCTTACCCCAAAACTGCTTGGCCACTATGTTATCAGGCTGGGTATGAAAGCTGGTGTAAGGCAAATGGTATAGGCAATCGGTGCAAATCAGCTCCTCGGTACCCACCAGGGTAGCCTTGCATGCCTGGCACAGCTGCGGAAACAGCAGGTTAATGAAGTTGCCCAGGAAAGTATTGCGAAGGTTCAAGGAGGATTAGTTTGGAGACAAGAAACAAGAGAGGCAGGAACCAGGATTTAAGGTCGCTGGTTCCGGAAAGTTTATTATCCTAAATACACGGCGTCTTCCTCACCGCTTTCGCTGAGCGATACGTAAACATGTTCTTTAAGCACGGTGGATAGTGCAATGCCCGAAAAGTCGGTATTTACCGGGAAGCTTTTATGGTTACGGTCAACCAGTACCACGGTGCGCAGCTTTTTAAGCGGTACGTCTAAAAACACACCTAGGCCATAAGCCAGGGTTTTCCCGCTGTTCAGTACATCGTCTACAATAATTACTACCTTATTGTTGCACTCGCCGATATCGGTATCCAAGCTAAACTGCAGGTTACTGCTTTGCTTATCCAGCTGGATGTTGATCATGGTGCAGCTAAATGGGGCTATGTTTTTCAATACCTGTTTTAGCCGCTGGGCAATCAGGTTGCCCTGAGGTAAAATGCCGGCAATTACAATTTCCTGCTCATCAAAATTGTCTTCGAGTATCTGGTAGGCAATACGATCAATTTTTTGCTGTATTTGCTGATGGTTAAGGATCAAAAGCTGTTTATCAGGCATGGGTGTTATTGTCAGTTGTAAGTTGTGTGTTGTCGGTTGTGAGTTGAGATGCTCTTGTCATGCAACTCAAAACCTACAACACAACTCAAATATAAAAGATTATTCTTTGCCGTAAGGGAAAAATACAAAGTTGGCGCCCTCTGGCACAATTACAAACACGCACATATAATCGTGTGCACTTTTGTAGTTATCGATAAAGCGTTGCTTCAATTCTTTTTTTACAATACCACGCTCTACAAACTCTTCTAGTGTAGAAGCATTTATGGTCCAGTCGGTATTCAACTCCTCTTTATCCAGTACCAGTTCGCCTAAGCTTACCTCGTGCTGGTGTGCCACAAAAATAGGGTAGGCCGATAAGCCTTCCACCATAATTTCAACAGCAACCTCGCGCAACGATTCGCTGTAAAGGCGCAGATCAACCTCCAGACTCTTCAGCGGGCTTTCGCCTTTTTTATTATTGTTATCGTTCAGTAATTCTTCCGGATCCATTCAGGTAAAAATTAAGTATTAACATCAAATTCTCAATAAAGAAACCTTGTCATTGCAAGCAATAGCGTAGCAATCTCCTCGCAATGACAAAATATGACGATTACTTTCTCAATTCCAGCAGTACCACGTTTTCCACATGTTGTGTGTGCGGAAACATGTCTACCGGTTGTATCTGCACCACGCTGTACTTTTCTTTTAATACAACCAAGTCACGGGCTTGTGTGGCTACATTGCAGCTTACGTATACAATTTTTTCGGCTTCAATTTCCATCAGGCGCTCAACCACATCGGCATGCATACCGGCACGTGGTGGGTCGGTAATAATTACGTCGGGTTTGCCATGTTCGGCTACAAACTCAGCGTTCAGTACATCTTTCATGTCGCCGGCGTAAAATTTAGTGTTGCTGATGTTGTTGATCTGCGAATTGATCTTGGCGTCCTCAATGGCCGACGGCACATATTCAACACCAATTACCTCGCGCACATGGCCGGCTACAAAGTTGGCAATGGTACCTGCGCCGGTATATAAATCGTATACCAGTTCGTTTCCTTTAAAGCCGGCAAAGTCACGGGCTATTTCGTACAAACGATGAGCCTGTATAGCATTAGTTTGATAGAACGATTTAGGACCAATGCGGAACTTAATCTCGTTCATGGCCTCGTGTATATATTCAGGGCCTTTCCAGGCAATTACTTCCTGGTCAAAAATAGTATCGTTCTTTTTCTGGTTAAGGATGTACAGTAGTGACGTAACCTCAGGAAATTCCTGCTCTACGTAACTCATAACCAGGTTCACTTCTTCTTCAGCTGCATAAGCAAATACCACAATTACCATCAGCTCGCCGGTAGCGGCTGTGCGGATAATAAGGTTGCGCAAGGCACCTTCATGCGCTTTTATGTTGTAAAAGCTGATGTTATGCTGTTTGGCGAAATCACGGATTTTAAGACGCAAATCGTTCGACGGATCGGCTTGCAGATAGCAGTGGTTTATGTCCAGGATTTTATCAAACCGGCCCGGAATGTGAAAACCCAAGGCATCCATATCCACGGTCTCGTCGGTACGGTTTTCGCCATCGTTCAGCCAGCGTTTGTTCGAGAAAGTGTATTCCAGTTTGTTACGATAATAACGGTCGGCAGGTGAGGGTACTATAGGCAGTGCGTGGCCTACCTCTACCTTAGCCAGGCGGCTCAGGGCATCGGTTACCGTTTTTTGTTTGTACAGCAATTGGGCCTCATAGGTCATGTGCTGCCATTTGCAGCCGCCGCAGGTGCCAAAGTGTTCGCAAAAGGGTTCGGTGCGGTGAGCCGACGCTTGTTTCAGGGCGGTTATTTTAGCTTCGCCAAAGTTTTTCTTTTTGCGGTAAACCTCTACATCCACCACATCGCCGGGTACGGCTTTTTCAACAAACAGTACAAACTCTTCGGCTTTGCCTACGCCTTTGCCTTCTTCGGCAATATCAATTATGGTTACATCTTCGAACCTTTTGTTCGGGGCAGAATTTCTCCTCATCAGGCTGCAAAGTTAACCCTAATTATTGAAAATTGCGGAATGCAACATCAAGGCAAAATGCAATCACGTACCCTGTGAACAGGATATGGAAATAACGAATGATAAGTAACGCTTACTGAAATATGCTGAGGATAAAAAGCCAAAGGTTTTCGGTATCCGCATCAGCTACTTCAAAGCATTCGTCAATTTGGTCTGAAAATTCGGTTAATTCACGGCTCATAGGATGTTGGTGTTGATTTAACCAAATATACCAACAAATTATACCAAAAACCAAATTGGTATACAGATTAAGTTTGTGAAAAGAATTTGTTAAGGGAAAGGGTTTGCCAAGCTAAATATGAATCACTTATCTTCGGCATGTTTAAACTTAAGCCTATGCGTATTAAATTATTTGCTTTATTAGTGTTTATGCTAACTGGCATCCATTCAAAAAGTCAGTCTATTAGTTATACAATACCTAATGGATATGAAGAAAACATCAGCAAAGGTGATTATAAAAAGCTTGTTGACCTTTCTATAGCTGTCATTTCAAAAAGATATGCTATTGATGAGGTGCAAGAGGGCAGCATACGTTTAAAGCCCAACGAAGATTTTAGCATTATTAATCTACATAACTTAATAGGTAAATGTGTTGCTGTTAGTGATAAAGCACAATGGGTAACTGTTATTAATAATCATTTTAACAGCATGTTTTCTTCTGCTCAAGAGCAAAAACAGTTCAATCCTGCTGATTTTGCGTCAATAAGAAAGAAATTGAGTGTCAGAGTTTATACGGAGGCCACTATGCTGCTACGTGGTGGCATAGATGGATTCATCGTAAGAAAAGATTTAGAGGGAACTTATACCGTTTTGATGCTTGATTTGCCAAGTGCCTTTACCCCTGTATCTGAGCAAAGTGCCTCAATTTGGCATAAGACGAATCAAGATTTGTTTGATGTGGCATTGCATAACATTAAAGAAGTTAGCGTCGAAAAAAAGACGCAAACGTTTAAGGTTAATGGCAAAGAGCTTGAAGTTAGCTTTATAGTAAACGAAGATTACGCTGCAAGCTTTGTGTTAGACTTGGAGCATAATGCTCCTGAGATGGTTGGTGAATGGGGAACAGTAATATCAATTCCTAATAAAGGAATAGCTGCGTTGTGTAAGGTAAGTAAAAGTCATCCGGTTGATTTTGTAAACTTTATTCAAGGGCTATACTCGACAGCCGAAAATTATTATACTAAATCGGATTATCCGGTTTCTAAACAATTTTTTTGGTATTATAAAGGACGATTTACGCCTGTGAACGTAACAACCGGCGCTAACGGCAGCGTCAATGTAATTGCGCCGGTAGAACTTTCTAAATTAATGACAACAAGTGATTAGCGGTTATATCGTTATAGCCGCTTTAACCAAATAAGGCAATATCTCTTTCTGGAAAGAAACGAAGTTTTTGCGCACGTCGGCATCGCTTACCGAGGTAAAGGCAAAACTGAATACAATGTTTTTGCTGCACTTGATGAGGAAGCGGATGCGCTGCTGATAGCCGTCGTGCTTGCGGATGCCGCCTACAGCCGTAAAGGAACTCACCAGCAAATCTTCCAGTTCGTTGGACAGGTTGCGCAAAAACTCCTGCGAGTTGGTCGATTCGCGGATGAAATCCCAGCCGATAAATTCATTGCACACGGTGTATGACAGCCGGCAGGTTTTCATGATGAGGTTGCTCAGGTGCGCTTCCTCGTCCAGCTCGGGGCTGTCGGTATGTATCAGTTCATCTACGCTCACTTGTATATAATCCATCAGCAGGGAATGCAAAATGGCTTCTTTACTATCAAAGTATTTGTAAATGGTAGCTTTAGCGATTTTAGCTTTTTTGGCAATTTCGTTAACGCTGGTTTTGTGGTAGCCAAATTTGCGGAAAAGCTCCTGGGCAGACCGTTTAATGCTTTCTTTTATTTTATCGGCTTCCATTAATTAGATACGGATAGGTAAAGGCCGTTTTGAATATATATACTGTAAGACCTTAGTGAACGTGTAGCCGGCGCTTTTACCGGCGAGCCGTCCGATAGCAGAAATTTAGAACCGCTGCAAGGGTCGGTAGCGGTAAGGCCGGTATCGTCAATATTTACGGCACATCTTTTTTCGGGCTGGTAGCTGCTACACCGGTCATACGCAGCCCAGCCTCCTGACGGGGTACGGCAAATAATCAGGCCGGCAACCCCATAGCCGTTAACAATCACCGCTCCGCCTGCACTGCCCAGCCTGTTAAGCCTCGGGTCAGTTAACGGAGCCTGAAAATTAACGGCTACGCTGGGTATATAGCTCTGGTCACCTTTTCCGCATCCCAACAAACCCATCATCATCACAAAAAGGTAACAGAGCTTTTTCATTTTATACAATCTCGGTTTTAAACTGCTTCAGGAACCGTACATCATTTTCCGAGAACAAACGTAAATCGCGTATCTCGTACTTGAGGTTAGTAATCCGTTCAATGCCCATACCAAAAGCAAAGCCGGTATATCTTTTAGAATCGATACCGCAGTTTTCCAGCACGTTCGGATCAACCATACCGCAACCTAAAATTTCAACCCAGCCGCTGTGCTTGCACATGTTGCAGCCTGCACCTTTACAGATACTGCATGATATATCCATTTCGGCCGATGGCTCGGTGAACGGGAAGTAAGACGGGCGGAAACGTACTTTAGTGCCTTCGCCATACAGCTCCTGCACAAAGTGAAACAGGGTTTGTTTCAGGTCTGCAAACGATACGTTCTCGTCGATGTACAAACCTTCAACCTGGTGAAAAAAGCAGTGCGCACGGGCCGATATGGCCTCATTGCGGTACACGCGGCCCGGCATAATGGCACGGAACGGCGGTTTGCCGCTCTCCATCATGCGTACCTGTACCGATGAGGTATGGGTGCGCAGTGCAATGCTGTCTTTACCATTATCTTTGCTGATAAAGAAAGTATCCTGCATATCACGCGCAGGGTGCTCTTCCGGAAAGTTGAGGGCCGAGAAGTTGTGCCAGTCGTCTTCAATCTCGGGGCCTTCAGCTACCACAAAGCCCAAGCGCTTAAAAATATCGATAATCTCGTTGCGTACCAGTGATAGCGGATGGCGTGAGCCTACGGCAAAGCCTTCGCCCGGCAGGGTAAGATCCTGCTGTGAACCGCTGGTGGTAAGCTGCGAGTCGAATTGTTCTTTCAGTTCCTGGAACTTGCCTTCGGTTAGCTGCTTAAACTGGTTCAGTACTTTACCCAGTGTGCGCTTCTCTTCCGGTGTTGTGCTTTTAAACTGCTCAAAAAGATCTTTGATGATTCCTTTTGTGCCCAAAAATTTAATGCGGAATACTTCCAGTTCCTCGGCGTTGGCCGGGGCAAATGTGTTTACTTCCGCTGTATATTGATTAATCAGATCCTGCATTTCAGGTTATAGTTCTTTATAGTATGGCGGCCATTACGGCTACCGCAAAGATAAAAATTTGTGGGGCGTTATTTAATAACGCCTAATTCTTTACCCACTTTGGTAAATGCGGCAATGGCTTTATCCAGATGTTCGGTTTCATGCGCGGCCGAAATTTGTACCCGGATACGGGCTTTGCCTTGCGGTACCACAGGGTAGTAAAAGCCAATCACGTAAATGCCTTCCTGTAACATACGGGCGGCAAATTCCTGCGATAGTTTAGCATCATACAGCATTACCGGTACAATCGGGTGTACGCCTGGTTTAATGTCAAAGCCGGCCTCGGTCATTTTCTCACGAAAATACTGGGTATTGCTTTCCAGCTTATCGCGCAGGTTGGTAGTTTCGCTCAGCATGTTCAGCACGGCAATAGAAGCGCCGGTAATGGCCGGTGCCAGCGTGTTAGAGAACAGGTAAGGACGTGAGCGCTGGCGCAGCATATCAATGATCTCTTTTCGGCCCGAAGTGAAACCGCCCGATGCACCGCCTAAGGCTTTACCCAAGGTGCCGGTAATGATATCAATACGCCCCATTACATTATGGTGCTCATGAGTACCACGGCCGGTTTTACCCATAAAGCCCGAACAGTGGCTTTCATCAATCATTACCAAAGCATTGTATTGATCGGCCAGGTCACAAATTTTATCCAACTGGGCAACTGTGCCGTCCATTGAAAAAGCGCCGTCGGTAACGATGATGCGGTGACGCAAATCCTGGGTGGCTTTCAACTTCTCTTCCAGATCGGCCATGTCATCGTGCTTGTAACGGTGGCGTTGCGCTTTACACAAACGTACACCATCAATAATAGAGGCATGGTTCAGCTCGTCAGAAATAATGGCATCCTGGTCGTTAAACAAAGGTTCGAAAACACCGCCGTTGGCATCAAAAGCAGCGGCATACAAAATAGTGTCTTCGGTGCCTAAAAATTCCGATAGCTTTTGTTCCAGTTCTTTATGAATATCCTGTGTGCCGCAAATAAAACGTACTGATGATAAACCGTAGCCGCGCTCATCCATAGCAGCTTTGGCTGCCTCAATTACTTTAGGGTGCGATGAAAGGCCCAGGTAATTGTTGGCGCAAAAGTTTATTACTTCCTGCCCGCCTTGTACGGTAATATCAGCGCCTTGCGGCGAGGTAATTATACGTTCTCTTTTATATAAGCCAGCTTTTTCAATTTCAGCTAATTCCTGCTGCAGAACTGGTTTCAGGGTATTATACATAAATAGTGGGTTAAAGTACAAAAGTAAACATTATCGGGCATTTGAGGTATGTAACTGAACATCAGAAATTAATTTCCCCGGCCTTACAAACATTTTAGCTATAAAAGCTATATGTATATATTGTACACACCCAATGAAAAAACACTTTTTACTGTTCCTGTTCATTACTGCCACCTTACAGGTATTTGCCCAAACCTATAGGTTATCGGGCAAAATAACGGATGGTGATAACCGTCCTGTTGCTTTTACTGCAGTTTACATACGCAATAGTACCTATGGCACTACCGCCAATGAAGAAGGTGAATATGAATTTAAACTATCGCCGGGTACTTACAATGTGGTTTACCGGAACGTAGGCCACCTGGAGCGGGTAGAAAAAGTAACGATCACCAACCACAACGAGGAGCTGAATATGCACCTGGTACGCGAGGAGTTTACCCTGGATGCAGATATCAGCAAAGAAGATTCGGCCGCGGTGAACCGTGCCAATGCCATTATGCAGAATGTAATTGCTAAGCGTGCGTATTATTTAAATGAGGTAAACGGGTACTCGTGTGTGGCTTATGTGAAAGGTGTGCAGCGCCTGGTAGGGGCACCCAAAAACCTGATGAACAAAAGCGTATCCCAGGTTATACAGGTAGATACCGGCCGCAGAGGGATGTTTTACCAGTCGGAGTCTTTATCTAAATATGACTTTCAGAACCCGGACAGGGTAAAAGAGGTGATGATTGCTTCTAAAACTGCCGGGCAAAGCGCAGCCTTTAGCTACAACAAGGCATCGGATCTGCAACTGAACTTTTACAAAAACAAGCTGGATATTACCGGTTTGAGTAACCGCTCGTTCTTGTCGCCTTTGGCTGATAATGCTATGTCTTTTTACGATTACAAGCTGGTAGGTACATCTATAAAAAGCGGGCATAAAATTGATAAGATACAAATCATCCCTAAACGCGAACATGCAGCGGCTTACCGGGGCTATCTTTATATTGTAGAGGGCGATTGGCGCATTTACAGCGTTGATTTTTATATTGTCAAAAAGGTGAATATCAATTTTGTGGATACCCTGCAAATTACCCAGCAGTACATCCCGGTTAAGGATAACATCTGGCTGCCTATTGCATCGCGGTTTGATTTTCAGGGCAATGTACTGGGCTTTAAGTTTGACGGTTACTACCTATCCCTGTATAACAATTACCAGGTTAATCCAGACTTTAAAAAAGGGCATTTTAACGGTGAAGTATTACGTATCGATACCCAGGCCAACACAAAAGGTAACCGCTATTGGGCAAATGAGCGGCCAATGCCTTTAACTGAATTTGAAGCACGGGATTACCGGTATAAGGATAGTTTGGCGAAGATACGATCAACCGAGCCATACCAGGATTCGCTTGAACGTGCGCGGAATGGTATCAGCTGGTTATCAAACACCATATTTGGTTACCAGTATTACAAGCGTAATACCCGCGAGTCGTTTTACCTGAACCCGCTGCACGAACTGGTTTTTTATAATACGGTCGAGGGTGTAGGTATTAGTTTAAGAGGCACCTATTTAAAGGGGCTGGATGATGGCAGGTACTTTACTATTAGTCCGGCGTTGCGCTATGGCTTTGCCAACAATACCTTTAACATGAATGTGGGCGCAACCTACAATTACAACCCGGCGAAGCAAGGCGTATGGATGGCCCGTGCGGGTACCGATGTGCTTGATTTGAACTACGTAAGTACGCGCTCGTTGTTTTTTAATACCCTGAGCACGTTACTTAGCGAGCGTAACTATATCAAATTGTACCGTACCAAATACGGACTGGTAGGCTGGCAGCAGGAAGTGGCTAACGGTGTGTTGCTGAACGGGCAGTTGTCTTACGCCGAGCGTCAGCAAATGTACAATACCTCATTTAATCACATCAAGAATAATCCGGATCGCCAGTATACGGCCAATAATCCTTTAGCCGAGCCTGATTATATAGAGTCGCAACTATTTCCAACCAACCAGGCGCTTACGCTACGGGCATCGGTTACTTTTACCTTCAGGCAGCAGTATATTACCCGGCCCGAAGGTAAGTTCTATGAACCGTCTATTTTCCCTAAGCTCCGGGTCAATTACCGGAAGGGTATAAACAAGGTATTCGGGTCTGACGTAAATTATGATTTTGCATCGGTTGATGTATTTGACGATCGTATGCGTATCGGCTTATTAGGCCACTCTGCGTTCAAAGTTACCGCCGGTACGTTCCTGAATCGCAAGAGCTTGTATTATGTAGATTACAACCACTTTTTGGGTAACCAGGGTACGGTGTTTAACCCTACCATCGGTAACTTCCACTTTTTGGATTTTTACAATTACAGCACCGACCGCTCTTTTGTGGAAGCGCACTATGAGCATAATTTCGGAGGTAGTTTGCTGAACCGTATTCCGCTTATCCGTAAGCTGAAACTGGAAGAACTGATAGGGGTAAACTACCTTACCCAGGCCAATCGTAAAAACTATTCGGGTGTGGGCGATAACCCGCTGATACAGCGTGGCCGTGGCAATTACTCCGAGTTTTTTGTAGGCGTGCAGCGTTTCATCTTCCGGGTTGATTACGGTTTCTCCTTTGAAGGCAGCCACAAGCTGATGCAGGGTTTCCGGATATTCTATGGTCTGAGATAAAAATTTGATTTAAATACTAAAATAAAGGCCTGTTGATCTCATCAGGCCTTTATTTATAACTGGCCTGTCAGTAATATGATTCCGCCAGCATAATCTATTCTTGAAAAAATTAAAATTAGTATCTTTGCGGCTCATTAAACGCTGTCTGAAGCAGTATCAATGTATTTATGGCAAAGTATCAAACCCTACTGTATTATTGTTATTCAACAATAGCTGATGCGGAGCAATTTGCTGCCGATCATCTCAAATTCTGTAAAAGTTTAGGATTAACCGGGCGTATCATCGTAGCAGATGAAGGCTTAAACGGAACCGTATCGGGTACACCCGAAGCTTGCAAGGCCTATATGGAAGCCGTACATGCCGACGAGCGCTTCGCAAAAACCGATTTCAAGATCGATGATGTAGAAGAGCCCTCGTTTGTGAAAATGCACGTGCGCTATAAGGACGAGATTGTACACTCCGGCCTGCGCAATCCAAACATCATCAACCCGCAAAAGCAAACCGGCAAGCATTTGGAACCGGCTGAGTTTTTGGCCATGAAAGATGATGAAGATGTTGTTATTTTGGATGTGCGATCAAACTATGAGCACTCGGTAGGCCGCTTTAAAAATGCGGTTACACTGGATATCGAGAACTTTCGCGACTTTCCGTCGAAGATCAACGAACTGGCAAAGTTTAAGGACAAAAAGATATTGACCTATTGCACCGGTGGTATTAAATGCGAAAAAGCTTCGGCGCTGTTACTGCACGAAGGCTTTGAGAACGTATACCAATTGCATGGCGGTATTATTAAATACGGTAAAGAAGTAGGCGGTGCCGATTTTGAAGGCAAATGCTACGTGTTTGATAACCGTTTAACGGTAGATGTAAACCAGGTAAACCCTAAAGTGATTTCTACTTGCTTTAACTGTGGTAACACTACCGATAAAATGATCAACTGTGCCAACCCAGAGTGTAACGAGCACTTTACTCAGTGCGAGGAATGCGGTTGGCAAATGGAAGGCTGCTGCTCGGACGCCTGCAAAACTCATCCGCGTAAGCGCGAATACGATGGTACCGGCTATTACGTAAAAGTGCCACAACCTGTTAATGTGAGCAAAAAAGCTAAAATTCAACTGGCTGAGTAATATATTGGATGAACAGGTAAAATAATTGCATATTCGTATGCCTGTTATTTTATCTGTTTATCATTGATGAAAAAGCTGACCCTTCTGGTTGTACTGATTGTTACCTTATCGGGCGTACAATCTCTTACCATTGCACAAACACTGGCCGATTACCGTAAAGAGGTATACCATGCCAAAGGCGATACCCTACCTTATCGCGTATTGCTGCCCGAAAACTTTGACGCTGCCAAAAAGTACTCTTTGATGCTTGTTCTACACGGTTCGGGTGAGCGGGGTAATGATAACGAAGCGCAATTAACACACGGCGGTAAGCTATTCCTGGATACGGCCTTTCGACAGAAGTTTGCGGCAATCGTAGTTTTCCCGCAATGCCCAAAAGATAGCTATTGGTCAAATGTGGAAATTCAGCCAGCTACGGCTACCCATCCTTCAAGAACTTTCAATTTTCGTAAAGGCGGCAAGCCAACTAAGGCTATGCATGCTTTACAGGGCTTATTGTCCAATTTGCTTCATCAATCTTATATAAATAAAGACCAGGTGTATGTAGGTGGCTTGTCAATGGGAGGGATGGGTACATTCGAGCTATTGCGGCGCAAGCCGAAGGTATTTGCAGCAGCTTTTGCTATATGCGGCGGCGGCAGTTCCGAAACGGTAAAGAAGTTTGCCAAACGTGTGCCTGTGTGGGTATTTCATGGCGCTAAAGATGATGTTGTACCAATTGCCAACTCCGAAACCATGGTGCAGGCTATAAAAGATGCCGGTGGCAATCCAAAGTACACAGTTTATCCTAATGCCAACCATAACAGCTGGGATAATGCTTTTGCAGAACCGGAACTATTCGGCTGGCTGTTTAGCCATACCAAAAAGTAATTGTTACTCCTGTTCTGGTGGCTTGGGTTTAATCATTTTAGGATTAAACCTGGGCTTGTAGGCAGGCTTGGCAACAGGTTCTGCTGCCGTTGGTGATTGCGGTGCCGGCGAGTTGTTTGCTGTTTCTTCCGGAGCAGATTCTTGCACTGCTGATGCAGCATCAGTTTCCTCAGCTTGGGGTGCTACATCTGTAGAAGTGATTTCTGCAGGTTGTTGTACAGGTGCAGGAGATACAGTTTCTTCCGGGCTTGACTGTTCTCCCTCAATCACCTTGGGTGGTGCCGATGCTTTAAAGCGGGGCTTAAAGCCCATCTTAGGCGCTACGGGTGCAGGTATTTCGGTTGAGTTATTGGCTTCTGTTTCTGCTTCGGCCTGTGGTTCTGTCTTTGTAGCAGGTATTTCCGATGGCTTTTCACCCTGCCCAGTGTCAGTACTGGGTGCAACGGGTTCGGTAGCTGGCTTAGGCTGCATGCTTTTTGCCTGGAAGCGCGGCTTGTAAGCAGGTTTGGCGGCAGGTGTTTCTGCTGCCGGTTGCTCTGCTAAAGTATTTGCTGCGGGTTCGGCCGATGCTTCCGGAGCTGGCTGGGTAGACTGCTGTTCTTCCGCTGGTTTGGTAACTCCGGCCTTGAATTTAGGTTTAAAGCCCATCTTAGGTGCCGGGGTTGCTGCCTGAGGCGTGGCGTCCTGTTGCTCAACCGGTGTTTCTGTTGCTGGTGTATTAGCGGCTACAGGCTCCTCGGCAGGTGTGGTCGTTGTTGCACCAGTCTTAAACTTCGGCTTAAAGCCCAGTTTCGGTGCTACGTCACGCGGTTTTGGTTCGGTAAGTGTATCCGATACGGTTTGTTCCGCTACCTGGTTTTCCATGCGCGGCTTTTCGGCTTTTACCTCGGGCGGCAATGGGTATAGGCGGCGCAGTTTATTGAACCAGTATTTTTTGGTATGGTCAAAACTCTTTTCGCCCATTTGCTCAAAGTGCTCTTTAAATTCCGAAAACAGGTCAGGCTCGCCTTGTTGTAAGGCAGCAAGGTCTATTTTCTTCTTTTTAAAAAATTCTTCGAACAACATGTAGAACGGTTTTGAATTTTGTGATGCGTATTACGTGCAAAGAAGTTGTCATTGCGAGCGATAGCGGCAATCTCGTGGCTTTTATTAAGCTATGCGAAGAGATTGCTTCGTTTCCTCGCAATGACATATCTGATAACTAATGAACAGGCAGAATGGTGTCTTTTTTACTGGCTCCTGGTTCCTAGTCTTAGTTCTAAAAAGAATTTACTCCGCCATGTTATGGTACACAGCCTGTACGTCGTCATCCTCTTCCAGCTTGTCAATCAGCTTCAATACATCGGCTGCATCTTCTTCACTGATCTCGGTGGTTGATAACGCAATGCGCTCCAGTTTGGCCGATTTTAATTCAATGCCCATGCCTTCCAGCGTTTTCTGCATTTTGCCAAAATCCTCGTAAGCGGCGTGTATTACGGCAACGTCTTTGCCTTCTTCGTCAGTTTCCACAAACAATTCTTCCAAACCGGCATCAATCAGGTCCAGTTCCAACTCTTCCAGGTCGCGTTCGCCCGGCTCAAAACGGAATACCGATTTACGGCTGAAAATAAAGTCTAAAGAACCGGTTTTGCCTAAAGCGCCGCCTACCTTAGTGAAATAGCTGCGCACGTTGGCTACAGTACGGTTAGTGTTATCGGTTGCTGTTTCAACCAATACAGCCACGCCATGAGGTGCGTAACCTTCGTATACTAATTCTTCGTAGTCTTTCTCGTCTTTGCTCGATGCACGTTTAATAGCGGCCTCCACACGGTCTTTCGGCATGTTTACGGCCTTAGCGTTTTGCATAGCCGTACGCAGGCGTGAGTTGGTTTCGGGGTTTGGTCCGCCATCCTTAACGGCCATTACAATCTCTTTACCCAGGCGGGTAAATTGTACGGCCATTTTAGCCCAGCGCTTAAATTTTCTTTCTTTACGGAATTCAAATGCTCTTCCCATCGTATAGTGAGTAGTTATTCGTTAATAGATACTAAGTTAATAATGCGTTAGTAAGAACACGAAACAGGGCTTTTGCATACTTGTTTGCTTGCAAATCTTACTAACGGCATCATGTTAAATATCTTACAAAACTAATGTATTCTGTAAGTTTTTCAACATAGTATCTGTAAGCGCGTTAAGATCGTATTCAGGCTGCCATTTCCAATCCGTTTGTGCCTGGCTATCATCTATCGATTGCGGCCAGCTGTTGGCTATCGCTTGGCGCGGGTCATTGTCGGCATAAGTAATAGTAAAGTCCGGTAAGCGTTGTTTGATTTGCTCGGCCAACTCTGTTGGCGTAAAACTCATACCGGCCAGGTTATAGCTGGAGCGTATGCTGATCTGTTCGGTAGGTGCATCCATCAGGCTGATGGTGGCCCGTATAGCATCGTCCATGTACATCATGGGCAGCCTGGTATCGGCTGATAAAAAGCTTTGGTAAGTGCCGGTTTTTAATGCTTCGTGGAAAATATGAATGGCATAGTCGGTAGTACCGCCGCCCGGAGCCGCTTTCCAGCTGATTAAGCCGGGGTAGCGAATGCTGCGCACATCCAGTCCGTATTTGGCATGGTAATACTCGCACCAGCGCTCGCCGGCCAGTTTACTGAAACCGTAAACTGTGTTAGGATCCATTACACAATATTGCGGTGTGTTTTGCCTGGGCGAATGCGGACCAAAAACAGCGATTGAGCTTGGCCAGAAAACTTTGGCAACCTTAAATTCCACCGCTAAATCAAGCACATGGATCAGGCCGTTCATGTTCAGATCCCAGGCCAGTTTGGGCTTTTGCTCGCCTACGGCCGATAGGATAGCCGCCAGCAAATAAACCTGCGTAGGCTGATGTTTCTGAAAAAGGGCATGCAGGTTTTCTTTATCCAGTACATTGGCAAACTCAAAAGGGCCGCTATTGCGCAGTGCCTCATTCGGATTGTTAATGTCTGATGCTATTACCTGTTCGGCCCCATATATGCCGCGTAGGGCCAATACCAGTTCTGTGCCAATCTGGCCATTAGCGCCAATTACAAATATTTTTTCGCTCATGCTAAATTTAACGGTTTCAGGGCGCAAATGTATTAAAAAACAAGTAAGTAAAACCTTTTACCAAACTGCACTTTTCACTTGTTTTAAAATATACAATTTTTCGGCCTGCAAACGCTGTATCAATAGGGCGTTTGGTAAAAAAATGTATATTTGAAATTCAAGTGTTTAAAAATTAAAACTATAAGTAAAACAATGAAAGTCGCAGTTGTAGGTGCTACCGGTTTGGTGGGCACTAAAATGTTGCAGGTTCTGGAAGAACGCAACTTTCCGGTAACAGAGTTAATTCCCGTTGCTTCAGCAAAAAGTGTAGGTAAGGAAGTTACTTACAAGGGTAAGCAATATAAGGTGGTTTCTGTTGAGGATGCGATAAAGCAAAAGCCCGATGTAGCTTTGTTCTCGGCGGGCGGCAGCACTTCATTGGAGCAGGCTCCGTTATTTGCCGAGGCAGGTATTACTGTTATTGATAACTCATCGGCCTGGCGTATGGATCCTGCCAAAAAATTGGTAGTACCCGAGGTAAATGCCGACGTGTTAACCGCCGAGGATAAAATTATAGCCAACCCAAACTGCTCAACCATACAAATGGTGGTGGCCTTAAAACCCCTGCACGATAAATATAAAATTAAACGCGTAGTGGTATCTACCTACCAATCGGTAACCGGTACCGGTGTTAAAGCGGTTGATCAGCTGTTTAACGAGCGTAATGGCATCGAAGGCCCTAAAGCTTACCCGTACCAGATTGACCTGAACGTGTTGCCGCACATCGACGTATTTACCGAGAACGGCTACACCAAAGAGGAAATGAAGATGATACTGGAAACCAAAAAAATTATGGGTGATGACAGTATCCGTGTTACGGCTACAACGGTGCGTATCCCGGTAATGGGTGGCCACTCCGAGTCGGTAAATATTGAGTTTGAAAACGATTTTGACCTGAATGAGGTACGCGATATCCTGAGCAATGCGCCGGGTGTAGTAGTGGTTGACGATGTGGCCAACCTTAAATACCCCATGCCGCTGGATGCACACGAAAAAGACGAAGTGTTTGTAGGCCGCATCCGTCGTGATGAAACCCAGCCGAATACTTTGAACGCCTGGATCGTATCAGACAACCTGCGTAAAGGTGCGGCCACCAATGCTGTACAAATTGCTGAGTACCTGATGGCTAAAAACCTGATTGGTCAGGCGGTAGAAGCGTAAATAGAATTTCCGACATAATTAAAGCAAAAACGCCACTGTTTAATAAGCAATGGCGTTTTTGCTTATACGGAAGTGATGAAACGGTGTTGTTTACCGGCTTTGCATCTAAACCACACGATCACCGCGCTTACAAACACCATCACCAACGTAATATAACAATACTCACGCAGCAAATCGGTCAGCGTTTGGCCAATTACGTCCTTAACCGTAAACTCGGTAAGCAGGCACAGCAAAACGGTTATACCCAGTAAAACCTTCTTATCCCGAATTAGTATAAACAGGTACGTATAAATAAAGCTGGTGCATACATGGTGATGCCCCCATACGCGCCCCGGCAATAGCAGGGTAATCAAAAAGATCAGGCAAAAGTCTGCGGCCGAAAACTCTTCTTTGCCCAGTTTATAACGGTCATAAACAAACTTGCTTGTTAACGTGCCCAAAACAAGCAATTGTATAGTTAAGGTAAGCAGTTTTAAACTGTGTGCATTGAGGTGCAAAATAGGAGGGTAACCCAGGGTGGCATTGCCTGTATTTAATTTATCCAGCAGGGCGGGTATACCCAGGCTGATGATATTCTGATCAACTTGGCCTTTCGAAAATGGTGCCACAAAGGCCGCATAATATTCCTGCCAGTCGTGTAGGCCCGTTGGTAAGCCGCGTAACAGCATGGGTACAACAATAAAAGGTAGTGTAAGGAGTATGATTTTGGGCCAATCCTTCGGTCCCCGTTTTATGGCGGCAAATACCAGGAACAAGGCGGGGGTTATCTTGAAGAATGTGCCGGCCAGAAAGAAGAGATAGCTGGCGGTAAAGTTCTTCTTCAAATAGCATTCTATCCCCAACAAGGTAAAGCACAACACAGGCAGGTTGGCATTCATCCACATATAATTATGCCAGTAAAAGCCTGCCGAAAGGAGTATGGCCAGTGTAAAAGGCAATGTAATCTCCCGCTGTAGGTATAGCCGGTTAAAAATCCGTTTTACCAGTAGCAGCGATATTATCCACAAGCCATAATTAACCAGAAAGCTGTACACAAATGCCGAGGTATGAAACGGCATCCACGAAAATAGGCTGAAAAACATAGCAGCAAACGGCGGATAGGTAAAGCCGCCATCAAGCAATCCCGGTGTATACAGGGTATGCCCGCTAATGAAGTGCTTACCCGTTTGCCAGTAAATGTGATAGTCGCCGTTTGCATCCGCTTTCATTCCCCTTTTATATGCGTTAAATAAAAAGAAGATAGTTGCGGCACTTATAAGTATAAGCACCAGCGTTTTGCTTGACCGTGTTTTAGATAGTTGCATTAAATATAGCAGGCTGAAAAATGTTGCTAAAGTAAGCATTCGCTTTATAACCAAAAGTTTTAGGTGGCATCATTTTAGTTATAATACATAAAACATTTACATTTGAACACAGCTTTTTATAAAACTATAACCGGATGCTGTATTTATGATATCTTTTGCTCACCGTGTATTTTTAGAAGTGGCTGCCAACCTTAGTTTTTCAAAGGCGGCACAAGTGCTATTTGTAACCCAGCCGGCCATCAGCAAGCATATTAAGGCGCTCGAGGATCAATACAAATTGCCCCTTTTTGAACGTAAAGGTAACAGCATCATCCTTACCGAAGCGGGCAAAAAGCTAAATGATTACTTATTGCAAGCCACCGAAATTGAACGGAAAATAGAATACGATTTATCCGTGCTCAGTAACCAATCATTTGCGGCGGGGCATTTGCGGTTAGGGGCAAGTACTACTATTGCTTTATATATTTTACCCTCCATATTATCCGGCTTTCAGCGGCAGTATGCCAATATTGGCGTACAGCTGGTAAACCGAAATTCAGAATATATATTGAATGCACTCTTAAATCACGAGGTAGATATTGGCATTATTGAGGTGGATAATAAGCTTACCAACGTATCCTACCAGCCTTTTATGAGCGATGAGGTAATACCGGTATGTTCGGCTAAAAGCCCTTTAGCCGGTAAGCCATTAACGCTTAAGCAGCTCATGAAAACGCCATTAGCTTTGCGCGAGCGCGGATCGGGTACGTTGAATGCCTTATTGAAGGCGTTGGCCGGGCAGCATGTAAAGCCGGCTGATCTGTCGGTAAAGATCAGGCTGATGGGTACCGAGGCGCTTAAAAACTTTCTACTGGCCGACCAGTGCCTGGGGTTTATGCCCCGCCCGTCCATCGTGCGCGAACTGGCCGAGGGCGATTTGGTGGAAGTGCCGATTGAAGGCTTAAAAATTACCCGTAATTTTTATTTCATTCGCCGTAAAGGCACCGAAGATTTCGGTTTGACCAGCAATTTCATGAATTACGCTTTACAGCATAAATAGATTGTCATTTTTGAAATGCAACAAAACTTTCCTTTTTGCCTGATGTAGTTTTTGTGTGCCGCAACCAATTGACGCGTGCACGTTAAACACTAAAAAGACGAACGTTATGGCAACATTGGATAACCGTAAGGTAGCTATACTTACCGAAGAAGGATTTGAGCAGGTGGAGTTAACCAGCCCGAAAGAAGCATTACTGGCTGCAGGTGCAACCGTACATATTATATCGCCGCAAAGCGGAAAAATTAAAGCTTGGGATCATGACCACTGGGGTATTGAAGTGGATGTAGATCAGGTGTTAAGTGAGGTAAGCCCGGATGATTACGATGCATTGGTATTACCTGGCGGTGTTTTAAACCCCGACAAGCTGCGCCAAAACAAAGATGCTGTGGCCTTTGTGTCCGCATTTTTAGATGAAGGTAAACCTGTGGCGGCTATTTGCCACGGCCCGCAAATGCTGATCGAGACGGGTATGATCAGCGGCCGTACACTCACCTCATACCCATCCCTGCAAACCGACCTGAAAAATGCGGGCGCTACTTGGGTTGACGAAGAAGTAGTAGTGGATAATGGCTTAGTAACCAGCCGTACGCCAGCCGACCTGGATGCATTTAACCGCAAAACCATTGAAGAGATTGGTGAAGGCGTGCATGAGTAGTAATTGAGCAGTTTTTAAAAACAACAGAGCAGAACCCATTGGTTCTGCTTTGTTGTTTTCTCCGCTTTTACGTTGGTTATTAGAAAATGGTATAGAAGTAGATATATGCTGGTGCTGCTATAATATTCATTACTACTAATAAACTTTCGTCAGTCCGCTCATTGCCGCGGAAGCTACTTACTTTGTCATTGCCACAAAGTAAGCAAAAGTCTATCTTTCGCAATCCCTGCCAACGCTACAGGCCATACTCCCGGCCGGGTGCGAAAGAAGCCCAACGCACTTTTGGAAATACTCTTAAAAGCCTGTCCTTGCGAGCGTTAGCGTGGCAATCCCATCACAAGTATTATTCAAGCGATAAGATTGCCGCGTCGCTGTCGCTCCTCGCAATGACAATGTAACACCCACTTAGCCACAAGCTGTCCTTGCGAACGTTAGCGTAGCAATCTCTTCACTTAAAAGCAAAGGCTGCGCAAACACTGCTAAGCATTAAAACTCAATGTGCGCTCTCAGTGAAAATACGTTCACCGGGCCGCGGTCTTTGTTGTAGGCAGGGTGCATGATGAACTGGTAATCGGGCGTAAGCCAGAACTTTTGCTGGAAAGCATCGAGCTTGTAGTAAAGCTCGGCAATCATTTCTGTACCGTAGTTAAGTTTTCCGTCGCCAATGATAAAGCCATAGCCGCCTGCTGCCAGGTAATCGCGGTGCGGGCCCGATATGCCATTGCCTACAAAGGCCAGGCCCAGTTCATCGTTCTGGCGTTTCCAGCCGGTGCCTTTCAGTACACCACCGAAGCTCAGGGAGCGGTCTATCTCGGTAAAGGCCCAGGTTTCGGTATGGCCGTCGTTCCAGCTGGCTTTGGCAAACACACCGAAATTTTTGGTGATGAATTGCTCAGCATTAATACCAAAACCATATTTATGATGGCCATAGCCTAAAACGGTATCAATCACAGGCGGATTGCTAAAGGCTAATGCATCGCGGTACTTGCCCATTTTACCATTGTTACGGAAACCTAATAAGCGCACCGCTCCCGGCTGATCATTAAGCGTATAGCGTTTTTCGTATTCCAGCGTTTGGGTGTTGGCTTTGCCAATGCGCTCATCCCAAATGGAGCCGTTGGCCGTGGTGGTGGTCATGGTGTAAGCAAAGCGCAGTGTCCAGGTGGGCATGCCCAGTTCGGTAAAAATGCCCATCACATAGCCACGGGTGTTGGCCGGATAGTCCCAGGCACCGTTGCTCATCAACGACCAGTTCATGAACTGGCTGCGTGGGTCATGACTGAAAGTGTTGGCATCAAAAAAATCAGACATACCGAACTTACCCACTGTAACCGAAAAATAGCGTTTGCTTTTGTAACCCGCCAACTGGTTTAAGTCGTCTTCTACCGTGTCACGATCTTTACCCCAGGTAAATGCCTGGCTCAGGTACAAGCGCGCTATATAAATTTTTGGCTCGGTACTGCCTACCCGGAAGGTTTCGCCATTCGGGAAACCGGCAACACCCAGTGTTTTACTAAAGCCGGATCCGCCTGCCAGTTCGGGATTGAAGTAAGCCTGTGCACCTTTCCATAAACGGGCGCCACCAAATAAAGTGGTTGTTAATGAGGTGGCTGTTTCTTTACCGGTTGATAAGCTATTCTGGCCGCTGTAATCTGCCCCGAATGATGGCTTATGCTGAGTAATAGTAGTTTGCTGAAAATGGAAATTAAAGCGTTGCTGCTTAATTGTATCCTGCGCAAAGGCCGATAGCCCGCATATTGCACATGCTATGAGCGTGTATATCTTCTTCATTCAAAAAATTTGAATAAAGATAAGTGGTTTTAATAGGCACTTAATCCCCTTACACTAAATTTCTAATGAGTTTTTAATAAGTTATGGTGTTACCCTCATTAAAATATCCTACTTGAGCTTTGCACAGGCGTTTAACGCTCTCCGTTCCATTCCGCATAAAACTGATCCAGGTAAGTTTCCATAAACCGGTGCCGCTCTTCGGCCAAGAGGCGGGCCGTAGGCGTATTCATTTTATCTTTAAGCAGCAACAGCTTTTCGTAAAAGTGATTAATGGTTGGGGCGGTCGATTTTTTGTACTCCTCTTTACTCATGGTAAGGTTAGGTACAATATTGGGGTTGTACAATTCCCGGTTCTTAAAACCGCCATAAGTAAAGGCTCTCGCAATACCAATAGCGCCTATAGCATCCAGCCTGTCGGCATCCTGCACAATTTCCAGCTCTTTTGAATGAAAGGTAACCGCATCAAAGCTAGCTTTGAACGACATATGCCTGATGATTTGCTGTACATGATGGATAATTGCTTTTTCAACGCCCTGGCTTTGCAAAAAGTCGCCGGCTGTTTTGGGGCCAATTTCCTCGTCGCCGCCATGAAACTTACTATCGGCAATATCATGCAAAAGGGCGGCCAGCTCTACCACCAGTAAATCGGCAGGTTCATCCTGGGCTATTCTTTTGGCATTATTCCAAACCCGTAATATATGCCACCAGTCATGCCCGGCTTCGGCTTGCTTAAGCGTGATTTGTACGTAAGTTGCTGTGTGGTTTATTAAGTTTTGGGGTAACATGGTATTGCTATATTTGCGTAGGGTAGCAAATATAGCAATATCAATTAACTGGCTACCTGTTGGGTGGTGTCCAGCGCTTTCAACAGATGTATATGATCGTTCTGTAACAAATCAACCATATCCACATCCAGTATGGATGCTATCTGAAATACCCGTTCAAGGGTGATTTTGGTATAACCTAACTCAATTTTGCTGTAGGCATTTTGTGAAATGTCCAGCTTCATGGCCAGGTATTCCTGTGTGTAATTGCGGTATTCTCTTACTTTTCGAATATTAATCGCTACGGCTTTAACTTTAGCTTCGAGCACGTCTTTCAACATAAGTATCGTTGTTGGTACACCTATACCTACGGAGAAAAACAACTACCGGTTTTACAACTTTATTTCAAGTTAATTTTATAACCTAATATGTTGTGCTGCGTTGGTTTTATTGCCCGTTAACATCATAGCTAACCGTTACCGCAGGCAGCAAGGTAGCCATATCCAGCGGAACAGGATTGTAAGCTAAAATAGGCTTGCGCTTTTGATAGAAAGCATACATGGCTTTTTGCAACGCCGGGTTAGTCTTATCTGCTGGTACGTTGATGTTCAAAGTAAAGTAGATAATGAAATCGTGCAGTTTCTCATCATCAGGAATTATCCACTTATGGTTGGATTTTTTCAGCGCTTCAATAAAAGGCAGGGTCAGTAAATAATCGTCAGCATAGTAAACGATAATTTTTTGTATGTCGCCGTTCAGGTTAGCCGTAAATTTAAATACGGCAGTACCGGTAGCTCTTTGGCTTATAATCTCGTTAGGAACAATAACGTTGGTTTTAAAAAACTGCGTCATTACATCCTTGCCTCCCTGAAACGGAAAAGCCATTTCTCGTTTCTGGGCTACGGCAAAAATTGATGTGAATACAAGCGCGGCTAAGATGATAATCTGTTTCATTTATTCTGCTTTGGGTTCGCGTTTACTGCCTTCGTATATGGTATATTCTAATAAGCGGCAATCCAGCTTACCATTATAAAATTCAATTCTGCGTGATGCCTGCAGGCCAATCTTCTTGGCCAGGTCAGGGTTACCGGTAAACACGTATCCGCGATACCCTTTGCATTGCTGCTTTAAGTAATCACCAATGCGCCGGTAGGTGGCTTCGAGCTTGGTATGCGTACCCAGGCGTTCGCCATATTCGGGGTTAAACATCACTATACCATGCTGTTCGGGTACTTCAGTATCTGCAAAATCACAAACAGCAAAATCAATCAAATGTTCTACGCCTGCGGTTCTGGCATTTTTGCGGGCTATATCTACCGCATCGTCAGATATATCGGTAGCGATGATTTTAAAACCGGTTTCTTTTTTTGCTTTATCCTTCAGCTTGCGGCGCTCTGTAAAAAACACCTGCTCATCGTACCCTATCAGGTGCATAAAGGCATAATTCATACGGAACAGGCCGGGGTGCTTATCGGTAGCCAGCAGGGCGGCCTCAATAGCCAGCGTGCCCGAGCCGCACATGGGGTTGATAAAGGTACTTTGCCTGTCCCAACCCGTAGCCATAATGGTTGATGCAGCCAATGCTTCCAGCATAGGCGCCTTGCCCGGAATTTTACGGTAGCTGTGTTTGGCCAGCGTTTCGCCCGAGGTATCCACAAACATTTCGGCACGGTTATCCTGCCAGTACAGGTGCAATACGGCCTTGTTCAGTTCCGGACCGGAATTTGGCCGGATGCCGATCTTGCTTTTTATACGATCAACCACGGCATCTTTTACCTTTACGTTGGCAAAAAGCGGGGTACGAATGTGCTCGTTATTTACATTGGAGGTAATGGAAAAATAGCCCGAAAAATCGATCAGGGTTTCCCATTCCAGCTGTACCAGCTGATCATATAACTGTTGTGGATCCTCGGCCTCAAATGTTTTTAACGAATACAGTATCTGGCTGGCGCAGCGCAGATTCAGGTTGAGCGGTATACAATCGTTAACCGTTCCTACAAGCTCCACCCCCGTCGGGAAGGCTCGTGTTATGGTATAACCCAGGGCCTCAACCTCCTGTTGCAGGTAGGATGAAAGGCGCTTATTGCAGGTTATAATGATTTTACTTTCTGTGTTGAAAACTTGCATTTTGTGTACAAATTTATGAATTAAATATGCCCGATTTACAATCTTAAACATTAACTTTACGTTTTATATAGAAGTATTATGGATATTAAAGGCAAAGTACATGAGGTGTCGCCTGTGCAGCAGGTTACCGACTCCTTAAAGAAGAGAGAGCTGATCGTAGAATATATTGAAAATCCGCAATACCCTGAATATATCAAATTTGAAGCTATTCAGGATCGTTGCAGCTTACTGGATAATGTACGTGTAGGTGATGACGTGGAAGTGTTTTTCAATCTGCGTGGTCGTCCATGGACTGACAGAACCGGTAAAAAAAGTTATTTTAATACCCTGCAACTATGGCGTATTAATGTAGTGAGTGGTGGTGCTGCAAGCGCTACTCCAGAGTACGCTCCACCGGTTGATATCAACTCGGCTCCGGATGATGACGATCTGCCATTCTAAGGCAATCTTATAAAACCCGCTAATGGGTTTTGTTATATAAAACATCGAATACTGATTGGAATGACAGGCATTAAGCTGGTCATTTTTATAGCAGGATTCGATGTTTTTTGTTTTAATGGGGATGTAGGATGTTTGTAGTGTAACAATCTTTCTATTATCCGCACCTGAATCAATTGTTTTGTATATTGGTTTACGCATCAATTACAGCAATTACATGAGATTTAAATTTCTACTTCCTCTGCTTTTTGCCGTGCCTGCAATGGCACAAACCACAATCATAAAGCAGGACGCATTCATCACTCAGATGAATGCCGAAGTATCCTCCAAAAATATTGAAGCTATAGTTCGTAAGCTGGTCAGCTTTAAAACCCGGCATACGTTAAGTGATACTACCAGCAAAACCCAGGGTATAGGTGCAGCCCGTAACTGGATCAAGGCCGAAATGGAGCGCTATGCGGCTGCCTCTGGCGGCCGCATGCATGTGGGGTTTGATATTTTTACCCAGCCGGCAGGCGGCCGTATTGATAAGCCAACAGTTCTTAAAAATGTGCTGGCGGTACTAAAAGGTACTGACCCTGCCGATAGCCGCATCTATATCGTATCGGGCCATTATGATTCGCGGGTGAATGATGTTATGGATACCAAATCATTTGCGCCGGGCGCTGTAGATGACGCCTCGGGTACGGCCGTTTCTATGGAGCTGGCCCGGGTAATGGCTTCGCGGCAGTTCCCGGCTACCATTATTTTTATGGCAGTTGCTGGCGAGGAGCAGGGCCTGAATGGATCAACCAACGTAGCCAGGCGAGCCAAGGCCGAAAACTGGAACGTGGATGCCATGCTGAACAACGATATAGTAGGCAATACGTATGGTATGGAAACCGGGCTGAAAGATAACCGCCGCATTCGTGTATTTAGCGAAGGTGTACCCTCCACAGCGGCAGGCAATGAGCGGGCACTGGCCAGCTTGATTGGTAATGGTGGCGAAAATGATAGTCCGTCGCGCCAGTTGGCCCGTTATATAAAAGAGGTGGGCGAACGCTATGTAAGCCAGCTGGATGTAAAGCTGATTTATCGTCGCGACCGCTTTTTGCGTGGAGGCGATCACACACCGTTTTTACAGAATGGATTTACGGCTGTTCGGTTCACCGAAATGAATGAAGACTTTAACCGACAGCACCAGAATGTGCGTAAGGAAAACGGTGTAGATTACGGCGATATGCCCGATTTTGCCGATTACGATTACATACAAAAAGTGGCCCGCATGAACCTTTCTGTACTGGCCAACCTGGCCCTGGCACCAGCCGAACCACAAAGTGTAGGCATAACCACCAGCGGCCTTACCAACAAAACGACGTTAAAGTGGGAGGCACCCAAAGCAGGCAAAAAGCCAGCCGGCTATTATGTACTAATGCGCGAAACAATCAGCCCGTACTGGGAAAAGAAATTTTATGTAACCGGTACGGAAGCCACGCTGGATTACTCGAAAGATAATTACTTTTTTGCCGTACAAGCCGTAGATACCGATGGGCACGAGAGCTTGCCAGTATATCCAAATCCTATCCGGTAAAATGATGTTAGGCAAAAGCGAACAGGTCGTCACCTGTACGCTTTTGTTTTAAGTCCGGTATTAGCAAAATTGCTTATACCTAAATTTCTACATTTGGCATCATGGCATCAGAGAATAACTCAAGTTTTGAACAGCAAATAGACCTCGGCGGATTACACCAGGAAAAGTTTGTTGTAATAGCGGCCGAAGCTGCAGTGCAGCTAAACTGGTCTGTTGAGTATGTGAGTAAAAGCGGGTTGGTTGCCACTCGTACTTCTGATGTGCTGCAGGTTATTGTACGGCCGGAAGGTGCAATGATCAGAAGTGAGTGTAATGAAGATTTGGAAGCAGGTGCGGAGAGAAGCCGGCGCAACGTTGATGAATTTATAAGTGCATTAGAAACGGTTAGTGCCACGGCTACGGAGCAACAGCTGCAGGAATGGTATGCTACGCATGAGCAGGCACTGAGTTCAACCGGCGTGGATTTACTGGCAGAACCGAATGCCAAAACATCTTTTAAGGATATATTATCCTTTTTTGTTCCACGTAAAAACTACTTTGTTACACCGTTATTGGTTGATATCAACATCCTGCTGTTTATCATCATGGTGGCAACCGGGGCTAACATACTTTCGCCCGATGGGGAATATCTGATAAAGTGGGGCGCTAATTTCCGTCCATATATTTTGGATGGGCAATGGTGGCGCTTATTTACCAATATGTTTTTGCACATCGGTATACTGCACCTAGTCATAAATATGTATGCGTTGGTTTACATTGGCTTAATGTTGGAGCCCTATTTGGGTAAATTACGTTTTGCCGTAGCCTATGTGCTGGCTGGTATTGCCGGTAGTGTGCTGAGCGTTTACTGGCATCCATTAACCCTTAGTGCCGGTGCGTCGGGCGCTATATTTGGTATGTACGGCGTGTTTTTATCGCTGCTTACTACCAATGTAATACACAAAGCTGTGCGTAACGCCTTGTTCTCGAGTATAGTCATATTCGTTGTTTTAAACCTGGGTATTGGCATAAGAGGAGGCATCGATAACGCGGCACACATTGGTGGTTTAATAGGTGGCATTATAGTGGGATACATCTTTTATCCGTCATTAATAAAGCCTAAGCTGACCTGGCTTAAATATATAACTGCAGGCACCGCCATGATTTTAATTTTGGTAGTGTCGGCAGTGGTTTGCAAAAGTATTCCGGATGATATACGGCAATATCAAACCAAAATGGATCAGGTAATAGCTAATGAAAAAATGGCTCTGCAGGTTTTTAAACTGCCCGGTCATACGCCCGCAAAAATCATTATAGAGAACCTGCAAAATAAAGGCATTGCTGTTTGGCAACAGAGTATCCGTTTATTAACCGAAGCCGATAAGCTGGACATACCGGATGAATTACACGAGCGAAACAAGCAATATCAGCACTATTGTGAGCTGCGTATAAAAAGCTACCAACTGATTATGAAAAAGGTAAGCGAGAATACCACGCGTTATGATGCCGGGATTGAAGCTTGTAACAGTGAGATAGAGCAGGTAATTAATGCTATTAAAGCAGAAAAATAGTGTAAAAAAACGAGACACCCTTAAAAGTGTCTCGTTTTTATGGATGTATGATAGGGTAGGCTTATTTTACACTTTTGCGTTGCACAATAAAGTAACCGCAAATAAAGATTACAAAACCGATAGCCATACTTGCGCAAACCTCTTTTGTAAACAGATCAATGCCTGCATTAGCCTGCCTGCCCAAGCTCATGATAGATAGCAATGGTTGAGAGAATGGTACCAGATAAGCATGTTCCCATTTGGCATTGCCTGCCAGTATACCGCCTATAATAGTACCCACAAAGCCTACGCCCATTGGTTTCAAAAAATCAACCCAAAGCAGGCTTAATAAAAATTGCAGCGAGAGAATGCTTAGTGAAGCTAAAAAAAGCTTAAAATAAATCTGAAATAAAGCCTTTTCCATGTGGTAATCGCTAAACTTCAATTCGGGTTTCATAATGCTCAGCAAGTTGCCAAAGCCTAAAGTTAAAATGGCAAACAGCAGCATGCATAATAAAACAAGCAGCATGGCATATACATATTTAGCACTGTACATAGCCCATTTGGAAATGGGCAGCGTAAACAGCATCTTCCAGGTATCGGCTTTATGTTCTACACTATTTACCGAGTAGGCTATAAAAACTACAAACATGGGCAGTAAAAATGAGCCCATCATGCCTAATGGTATACCGGCAAACTGTATCCATAAACCCATTGCAGGCGTTGCCGAAAACTTGGCGCTTTTCAGGAAAAAGCCAAGCGTTACCAAAGCAGTTATTAACAGGGGTAAAAGTATGGCGCTCCAAAAGCCTAAGGTTTTCCGGCTTTTATAAAATTCGGATTGCAGGGACAGGAAAAATCCTTTCATGATAAGGTTCAGGCTTGTTGTGTAATGTTCAGGAAGAGTTCTTCCAGGTCTTTTTGTACTTTAAATATGCTGTAAACCGGATGTTCGTTTTCGTTAAGCCGGGCATTAATAGCAGCCATCTCCTGTTTGGAATTATAAGGTAAGGTGAGGTAATCGTTGGTTACGTTCGAAATAGGGTAGCCCTGAGCTTTCAGAAAGTTGGCAGCATCTGCCGTGTTTTCGGTTTCGATTTGGACCTGCGGCTGGCTGATGGCACCCAATTCACTGATACTACCCTGAAACAGCATACTGCCTTGGTTGATAATACCCACATGCGTAGCCATGCGCTCCATTTCGGCCAGCAAATGGCTGGATATAAAGATGGTTTTGCCTTGTTGTTTTGCCAGCTTAATAATCAGCTCGCGCATTTCAATAATACCGTTTGGGTCCAGGCCATTAGTAGGCTCGTCCAGCAATAAAAGCTGCGGATCGGCCAGCAGCGCCAGAGCTATACCTAACCGCTGTTTCATACCTAATGAGTAATTGCCGGCTTTTTTATGGGCGGCATCGCTCAGGTGTACCAGCTTCAGCATGTCGTCAACACGGTTGGTGTTAACGCTTAAAAGACGGGCACGGTTAATCAGGTTCTCTTTTCCGGTAAGGTGGGTATAAATGGCAGGTTGCTCAATCAATGAGCCTACGTTGCGCAGTATATGAATACGGTTGCCGGGTAAATCCTGCCCGAAAATGCTGATGCTGCCTTGCTGTATTTTCAGCAGGTTGAGCAGTAATTTTATGGTGGTGGTTTTACCTGCACCGTTGGGGCCCAAAAAGCCGAATACACTGCCTTCGGGTACCTGTAATGATAATGATTTAACTACTGTCTGATTGCCAAAGTGGTAGGTTAAATCGTTGGTGCTGATTACCATAGGTTTTGTTTAGATACCGAACATACCGCTTTTACCAGATGCACACCTTTATGAAACAGCGATTCTGTTTGCGATACAGAGGCTAAGCCGTTGGCAGAATAAGCTTTAGCTTGCTTAAACTGGTAGCTTATACCCATTACCAAGGCAAACAGCACCGGGATCAGCAGCAGGATAAAAGGATTAAGGTTAAGTACTAACTTTTTCATTGTGATTGTTTTGATGAAACAAAGGAATACTAAATAATCAACCCCCTAAAATCATTTAGACTAACTGCCTGCATTTATAGATGAACGGTCTAAATAGAGCCCTAACCCGTTCGTAGATAATTTTAGCCGATTCATCGGTAAAAATGAGGCATGCATATATCTGCACCGCTGTATTTAATTCTAAATATTAATTTAGATGCGATGAAAAAAGGCTGGCAGATATTCTGGCATGTGGTGTTTTGGGCCATTATGTTTTCGTTTTTTATTGCTGTAGTACATAGCAATATGAAAGTAAGCGCGGTAAGTTTACTTATTACCTTTGGTGTGTTCGGGCTGGCTAATGTGGGTTTATTTTACCTCAATTACCTGTTTTATATACCACGGTTTCTGGATACCAAGCAATACCGCAAATACATTACGGCATTGGTTTTAACCATTCTGTGTATTGGGGTAAGTAAATATGGCCTGCGGGTGGTGTTACACCCATACATTGTATCGGGTAGCGAAAAGGAACAACTGCATTTTTGGTCGTACTTTTTAAGTACTGTATTTACCAGTGTACTTTTTATCTTTTTGAGTATTGTGCTGCAGTTTACGGTTGATTGGTTTTTGAATGAACGCATACAGCGTGATCTGGAGAACCAGCGGCTTACAGCCGAACTGGCTTTATTAAAGTCACAGATCAATCCGCACTTTTTGTTTAATTCACTGAACAGCATCTACTCTTTGGCTTACCAGCGGGCCGATAACACGCCTGATGCCATCCTGAAACTATCGGAAATTATGCGTTACATGTTGTATGAGTGTAATGATAACAAAGTGGATTTGGCTAAAGAACTGCAATACCTGCAAAACTATATTGATATGCAGAAAATACGCTTCGGTAAAAATGCTTATGTTGATTTTGAAGTGAACGGTGTTGTAACCAATCAGCGTATTGTGCCGCTGCTTTTAATATCGTTTATTGAAAATGCCTTTAAGCATGGTGTAGCAAATGATGCAGAATCACCTATTGTGCTCAAGATTAATATCAATGATGGGCACCTCGATTTTTACATGCACAATAAAAAGCATTTGCTTAACCGCGATGCCGCCGGTGGTATCGGTTTAAGTAATGTTAAGCGGCGTTTAAATCTGCTTTACCATAATAAATATAATTTGGTAATAAACGATACGGCCGATACTTATAGTTGCGAATTATCCTTAATTTTATAACATGATCCGTTGTTTGGTAGTTGATGACGAGCCCCTGGCTCTGCATATTATTGAAGATTATATAGCCAAGGTGCCTTTTATGGAACTGGTTAAATCAACCACCAGCCCTATTGAGGCGCTTACCCTGGTACAGGACGGCGGCATCGACCTCGTTTTTCTGGATGTACAGATGCCCGAGCTGACCGGTATACAGTTTTTACGTATTGCCAATGGTAAAGCCAAGGTGATACTTACCACAGCTTATCCACAGTATGCACTGGAAGGTTATGACCTGGATGCGGTTGATTATCTGTTAAAGCCCATTGCGTTCGATCGTTTTTTCAAAGCGGCTCAGAAAGTACAGGCAGTTTTGCAACCTGCAGCAAAAATAGTTGAGAAAGAAGAGCCTGCACCTGTACAACAGCCACAGCAAGACTTTGTGAATGATTTCATTTTTGTGAAAACCGAACACAAAATACAGAAGGTTTACTTGCACAACATTCTGTTTATTGAAGGCTTAAAAGATTACATATCTATATTTACACCTACCGAGCGCATCATTACCCTGCAAAATATGAAGAAGGTAGAGGATGCCCTGCCCGAACCGCATTTTATACGGGTGCACCGGTCTTATATTGTAGCGCTAAACAAAATTGATAGCATTGAGCGCAGCCGCATTTGTATAGGCGACAAGATTATCCCCATAGGCGATACTTATCGCGATGAATTTTTTAAGGTGATCGAAGAAAAGAATATTTAGCCCCCGGCCCCCTGAAGGGGGAGTAGTAAATGCAAAAGGCCCGCTTGTTTAGCGGGCCTTTTGCATTGATATGGGGTTTTTAAAAACTCCCCTCTATGGGGCCAGGGGGCTAACCTTTTTCCTGATTTCTTCTTCAACTTGGCTCACTACGGCATCAACGGGCTGGCCATTGGGCTCAATAGGGGCAAGTATTTCAAATTTAAGGTGTTCAAAGGAGCTCAATGGGTAAATACCATAGCGTACCATTTTCCAGGCGTTGTTAATAGCCACCGGAACCAGCAGCGCGTTGGGGCACTTTTTTAAAATCGTAGCTACTCCGGCCGATTGAAACTTGCGTACATGGCCGTCTTTAGAGCGCGTGCCTTCCGGGAATATCACGGTAGACCAGTTATTGCTTTTCATGCGTTCGCCCAGTTTTACCAGCTCCATAATAGATTGGCGAGGATCCTTACGGTCTATGTTAGCGCCGCCGCCTACTTTAAGGTTGTACGATATGGATGGGATACCTTTGGTTAGCTCAATTTTGGAAATGAACTTGGCATGGTACCGGCGCAGGTGAAAAATCATGGGCGGTATATCGTACATGCTTTGGTGATTGGCAATAAATATGATGGGCCGGCCCTCGGGAAGGCTTTGACGGTTAATAAAGCTTACACGGTTGCCCAGCAGGTAATAAGTGCTGGTCAAAAAGTAGTTCAATATATCAACCGAGCGTTTGTGTGCAGCATAACCGAAAAAGCGGTAGCATATCCATTGTATGGGCTGGAAAATAACCAGCAGTAAGCCGAAGGCGGGATAATGTATGGCAGATAAAATATAACCGAAAAACTTCTTCATGAACCGGCAAAGTTAAAAAAGAGAGCTAACACTCAATAATACAGATTGCAGGAAATCATTCACGCTAAAACCTGTTTTGTTACAATTGTAAGGGCTGGCCTGCCTGGCCGGCTTGTATCTTTCCTTCCAGTATCAGTAATTGTACGCGCAATATAGCTGCTACGGCAAGCGAGTCGGTAATTTCGCTGTTGCATACCATTCTATAGGCTTCGCTGAATGGCATTTTACGAATCTCTATCTGCTCCGTTTCTTCGGGTTCGGCTTCAAATTGCTCCAATCCCTGAGCCAGGTAAATATGGCCAAACTCATCGCCCACCGAGTTGGATAGGTGGAAATCATTTAGCTTGGTCCAGTAACGGGCTTTCAGGCCGGTTTCTTCCAGCAACTCACGTTTGGCCGAATCGAGCGGGGCGGTACCCAGCGGGCCGCCGCCCTCGGGTATTTCCCAACTGTACTGGTTCAGTACAAAACGGTACTGGCCTACCAGGTAGGTGTTCAGCTCGTCATCAAGCGCTATCACGCCTATTGCCCGGTTCTTGTAATGAATTTTACCATAAATGCCCGGATTGCCTGATGGGTTGGTTACCTCATAATGCGTTAAGTTTATCCAGGGGTTATCGTAAACTTCCTTTTCCGAAGTTATTTTCCACGGGTTATGATCGGTATTGTGCATAGGTGTGGTAAATGTAATAATTGGAGGCCAAAAGCATGCTAAAATTTAGCATTAAAAAGGCAGTTGCAAGGCAAGTGTAAGTATTTGTTTACGCATTGTTAGTCAATTGTTAAAAGCGTACCTTTGCAGCAAAAAACAGAGGGTCTCCCGTTTCATGAAACTGAATATCGATTACCAGGAAAAATTTCAAGCCCGTCACATTGCCCCAAATGAGGCCGATACGGCTAAGATGCTGAAAACTGTTGGTGTAAATTCATTGGATGAGCTGATTGAGCAAACCATTCCGGCTAAAATCAGGCTGCAAAAACCATTGAATCTGCCCGCTGCAAAAAGCGAGTTCGATTATCTGAACACCCTGAAGCAAACCGCTTCAAAAAACAAAGTTTTCAAATCATTTATTGGCCAGGGCTATTATGATGTGATTGTACCGGGCGTTATCCAGCGCAACATACTGGAAAACCCGGGATGGTATACGCAATATACGCCTTACCAAGCCGAAATTGCACAGGGCCGTTTACAGGCGCTGTTAAATTTCCAAACCATGGTGATCGACCTGACCGGTATGGAAATTGCCAACGCATCATTGCTTGATGAAGGTACGGCTGCTGCCGAGGCTATGTTTATGCAGTACACGTTGCGTAAAAATCAAAAAGCCAACGTGTTTTTCGTTTCTGAGGAGCTGTTTCCGCAAACTATCGATATCTTAAAAACCCGTTCAGAACCTTACGGTATCCAATTGGTAATTGGTGATCACCGTACGGTTGAACTGACCGAGGATATGTTTGGTGCTATTGTGCAGTATCCGGCAAAAGATGGCGCCGTATATAACTATGCCGATTTTGCCGCACAAGCCCACGCTAAAAATATTAAATTAACTGTTGTTGCCGACCTGCTGAGCTTAACCTTGTTAACGCCTCCGGGTGAGTGGGGCGCCGATATTGTGGTGGGTACCAGCCAGCGTTTTGGCGTGCCAATGGGCTTTGGCGGTCCGCACGCAGCATTTTTTGCTACTAAAGAAGAGTATAAGCGCTCAATGCCGGGCCGTATTATCGGTGTTACCATTGATAGCGCCGGCGATTATGCCCTGCGTATGGCACTGCAAACCCGCGAGCAGCACATCCGCCGCGATAAAGCAACTTCCAACATTTGTACCGCACAGGCATTGCTGGCTATTATGGCCGGTATGTATGCCGCATATCATGGCCCTAAAGGTTTAAAACTGATTGCCGAGCGTGTGCACGGCTTATCTATCCTGTTAGCGCAAAGTCTGGAGCAGTTGGGTTATCAGCAACTGAATGTGGCTTACTTTGATACCGTTAAATTTGATTTAGGTATTTTGGCTGGCCCGGTACATGCCGAAGCTCTGAACAACGAGATGAACCTGAACTACAATGGTTCAATGGTAACCATCTCGCTTGATGAAACTACTTCGGTTGAAGATATCAAAACCATCATCCGTTTCTTTGCCAAAGTAAAAGGCAAAAACCTGAATGATGTAGGTTTTGACGAACTGAAAAATAACGTAGAAACGGTTATTCCTGCCGAATTACAGCGTCAGTCAGCTTACTTAACGCACCAGGTGTTCAACGCACATCACTCTGAGCATGAGATGCTGCGTTACATTAAATCGTTGGAAGCAAAAGATTTATCTCTTTGTGATTCCATGATTCCGCTGGGTTCATGTACCATGAAACTGAATGCAACCACCGAGATGATTCCCGTTACCTGGGCAGAATTGGGTCGTATGCACCCCTTTGCACCGGCCGACCAGACCGGTGGTTATATGCAACTGTTTGATGAACTGAACCAGTGGCTGAGCGAAATTACCGGCTTTGCCGCCATGAGCTTACAGCCAAATGCTGGTGCACAAGGCGAGTACGCTGGCTTAATGGTAATCCGCGCTTATCATCAGGACAGGGGCGATCATCACCGTAATGTGGCCCTGATCCCGGCTTCGGCCCACGGTACCAACCCTGCATCAGCAGCGATGGCCGGCATGAAGATCGTAGTTGTAAAATGCGACGAAAGCGGTAATATCGATGTTGCCGATCTGAAAGCGAAAGCCGAACAATATAAAAACGAATTATCGTGCCTAATGGTAACTTACCCATCAACCCACGGTGTTTATGAAGAAGCGATCATCGAAATCTGTGAGGTTATTCACCAGAATGGCGGACAGGTTTACATGGATGGCGCTAATATGAATGCACAGGTAGGCTTAACCAGCCCGGCCAATATCGGTGCCGATGTTTGCCACCTGAACTTGCACAAAACCTTCTGTATTCCGCACGGTGGCGGTGGCCCTGGTATGGGTCCAATTGGTGTGGCTAAGCACCTGGTGCCTTACCTGCCCGGCCATGCTGTGGTGAATATCGATCAAGGTAAATCTATCCCGGCTGTATCCGCAGCACCATGGGGTTCAGCATCTATTCTAGTCATTTCGCACGCTTACATCGCCATGATGGGTGCTGATGGTTTAACCAATGCTACCAAATACGCCATCCTGAATGCTAACTATATCAAAGCCCGTTTAGAGAAGCATTATCCGGTACTGTACGCAGGTGCTAACGGCCGTTGCGCGCACGAAATGATTTTGGATTGTCGTAGCTTTAAAAACTTTGGTATCGAAGTAACTGATATCGCTAAACGTTTAATGGATTATGGTTTCCATGCGCCAACCGTATCGTTCCCGGTAGCGGGCACGCTGATGGTGGAGCCAACCGAATCAGAACCTAAGCACGAGCTGGATCGTTTTTGCGATGCCATGATCTCTATCCGTCATGAAATTGAGGATGTAGAAAAAGGCCTGTCAGACAAAGCTAATAACCCGTTGAAAAATGCACCGCATACCGTAGCCGTAATTACCGGCAATGAGTGGGCGCATCCATACACCCGCCAAAAAGCAGCCTTCCCGCTGCCTTATGTAGCGGCTCACAAATTCTGGCCATCCGTTGGTCGGGTAAACGACACCTACGGTGATCGTACCCTCATCTGCTCTTGCCCACCGCTAAGCGAGTACGAGTTTGAAGAAACAGAAGTGAATACCCCTGAGTGGGGTACCTGATTCTGAATCGTCATTAAAAACAACAAAGGCTCCTTTTAGGAGCCTTTGTTGTTTTTACAGGAAGTCGCTGCAAATAAATACTCTCATTTCATCCCGTACAAATTCATTAGTTTCAATAACACCCCATTCGTCCACCCGAAGCCGTCCTGCAAAGGATATTCACCGCCGCCTGCTTTGGCATTCTGGTTTTCGGTGTCATACTTTTCCAAAAGTTTGCCGCTGCGGTTAAATTCGCTGATGTTAAGTTTTATCCAGCGTTGGGCTATGGTTTGTGCAAGTGCAGTTTGTTTGTAGTTACGCAATCCCATAATAGTAACGTATTGCAAAGGTGCCCAACCGTTGGGGCGGTCCCATTGCTGGCCGGTTTTACTTAGGGTGGTGGCTACGCCGCCTGCCATCGCAAATTTGTTTTTAATTATCGCAGCAACTTTAGTGGCTTGCTGGCTGGTAGCTATATTTAAAAATAACGGATAAGCGGTAGCTATAGTAGGCTGTGTAGCCTGTTTCTGTTGCTGCCAGTTGTAATCAACAAAAGCATTTGCCTGGGCGCTCCAACAATATTTCAATATGGCGTTTTTACGTTTGGCTGCCTTGCCGGTATATTCGGTAGCTGCCTTTGTATTACCGCTTGCCTGGTAGGAGCGGGCAATGATGTTTTCCAGTTTGTACAACAAGCAATTTAAATCAACCGGTACAAAGCTGGTGGTTTGTATGGTTTGCAGCGTTTTGCCATCGGCCATCCACCGGCTGCTAAAATCCCAGCCTGATTCGGCCGCTGCCCGTATGTTGCGGTAAAAATCAGCAGACTTTTGTTGGCTGGTTTTGGCAGCCAGCACGTCCTCCCGGTACGATTCTTCGCGGGGCTGCGTACTGCTATCCCAATAGCGGTTCAGCAAACTGCCATTCGGTAGCCGTACTGCATGGGCATAAGCCTGGTTGCTTTTCAATGTATTACTGCCCTGCATCCAAAACTGATATTCTTTTATAAGCTGCGGCCGGTATTTGATTAAGGCTTTGTTGCCCTGATGTGAAGCCAGCAATTCAACCATTAAGGCAAAGTAAGGTGGCTGAGAGCGACTCAGATAGTAGCTGCGGTTCCCATTAGGTATGTGCCCGTACGTGTCAATCAGGTACGCAAAGTTTTTTACCATGTTTTCAATGGTAGTGTACCGTTTTGCTTCGTTCAGCCCCAGCATAGTAAAGTAGGAGTCCCAGTAATAAATTTCGCGAAAGCGGCCACCGGGTACAATATAGCGGTTGGGTAAAGGTAACAGCGAAGTGCCTTTGGCCGTGTCGGCTACGTGCTGCAGTACCGTCCATAAGGTATCAATATGTTGTCTGATGCCGGCTTTAATATCACTGCGGTAAGGCGTGCCGCTTTCGGCAGGTGCTGTAAAATTGTATCTTACAAAATCTTTGAGGTTAAACCCGGCTACATCTTTCTGACTTTGATAGTCCTGCAAAATTATCTCCGGCTTCCTTTTAGGTGTTGCATCCGGAAAAGTTTTGCCATCAGTGTAAACTTGTTGCATCTGTACGGTGTCAAACAAGTCTGGATATAGTTGGGCAGGTGTTTTTATTTGTGCTACAGCAGGTAGTACAAACAAAATAAATAGAGGAATAAAAACGATTCTTTTCATAGTATCAGATCAGTTATTAAACTATTAACATTTAAAATTGTCAGAATAAAGCAAAGAAAATATATATGTTTAAACATGTAATTTTAATAAGTATATTTGCATCCATAAATCAGAAACAGAAAATGAAAAAGATCACAGCCCTTTTCACAGCAGTTATGGCGGTTGCCTTAGTTGCCTTCAAACCTATCGCTCCGGTAGCTTACAAAGTTGATACTCAAAAAAGCAAAATTGAGTGGACCGGTAAAAAAGTATTAGGCTCACATAGTGGTACCATCAAATTATCATCAGGTACAATTACTGCTAACGGTAAAGTGCCAACCGGCGGTACATTTGTTATTGACATGAACAGTATGGAAAATACCGATTTGCCAGATGCTGAAAGCAAAGGTAAATTGTTAGGTCACTTAAAATCTGATGATTTCTTTGGCGTGTCTAAATATCCAACTGCAACTTTCGTAGCTACTAAAATTGCACCTGCAGGTGGCAACAATGTGAATGTAACCGGTAACTTAACCATTAAAGGCAAAACTGAAGCTATTTCTTTCCCTGCTAAATATGTACAAGCAGGTAATACTATAACTGTTACTGCTAATGAGGTAAAAGTAAACCGTACTAAATATGATATTAAATACGGTTCAAAAAGCTTTTTCGAGAGCATTGGCGATAAAGCTATCGATGACGACTTTTTATTGAATATAAATTTGGTAGCTACCCGCTAACTTTTCATATTTACCAAGCGTATACAGAGATCCTGGTTGTGTTGAACGCAGCCAGGATTTTTGTTTTAGAACTATTTGGAGTAAAACATTTGAATTTAAGTTCCGTATAAGTAGAGTATGATGACGAACCCAGCCAAGCCTTTGAGTATTTTACTCGTAGATGATGACGAAATAAACAACTTTATCTCAATTAAACTGATTAAGAAAGCGCTGGCACACACAGAAATTAATGCCTGTTTGGATGGTAGCTATGCAATAAACCAACTAATTGAGATACAGCGGGAAAACCCTGAAAATTTGCCCGACTATATCCTGCTCGACATCAATATGCCTATCATGAACGGCTGGGAATTTTTGGACGAATACAAACGCCTGGGTATCGATCCGCTTGGCAAATCCAAAATTTACATTATCTCCTCATCCGTTTTCAGTAACGATATCAATAAAGCTAAATCTTACTCCCTGGTAAAAGATTTTATTTCCAAACCATTAAATATTGACCGCATAAAACAGCTTTTTGCTGTTGACAGCGAAGCTACAAGTTCGTAATATTAAACGTATCCTGTTGGTGGCTTACCCTGCCAACGGCAACTGTTTTAGCATGATAAAATAAGCAAATCCAGCCTTCGTCAGCTGCTTTTTTGCCATATTCGTCACGCAGTTCCATGGCTTTGCGGCCGTCATAGTCATATTTGGCGGCAAACCTGCGTAGCAATTGTTCCGGCTCGGGTAATTCATCCCCGCCAAAAAAGCATTTATCGCCGCCCTCTTCCATCCAGAACACCTGGTGATACTGGGTGTGGCCGCCAGATAATTCATAACGTATGCCAGGCCTCACTTCGCCCGATCCTTCTACAAATTCTATTTTAGCTGATTTTTGCAGCGTTTCACATATAAACTGATGATAGGATGTGGATTGCCCCGACATGGCATAATCCCATTCGCCTTTTTGTATAACATGTACTGCCTGCGGAAAGCTGGGCTCCAGTTTACCGTTACGTTCAACTACTAGTCCGCTTGCATGGTCATTGTGCAGGTGCGACATCAGTACCAGCGTAACCTCGCCTGGTGCGAAGCCGGCATCACGAATATGCTGATGCAGTTGCAGTTCGCCCTGCTCATCTTTCATGCCCAGGCCAGCATCCAGCACCATTAAATCGCGCTCGGTTTTAACTAAAAACGGGTTAACGTGAATAAAGAGCGAGCCCGGGCGGTCTTTTGCATTATCGGTAACCGGATTAAAAGGAACAAACTTTTTAGAAGAGTCAACCGAGTATGAGCCTTCACCTAATGCAAAAATTTCCATAATAATATGATGTATGCGTATGTTTAGAAATGTAACTTTGTTGGTTTAATAAACCTGTATTATATATTTACTGTTTCAGAATACAAAAATATGCAAAAACGTTGGGCACTCAAGCAAAGTCCGGATAATGATGCGGTAAGGCAACTGGCTGCCCAGCTGAATATTGATACAGTATTAAGTACGATGTTGCTGCAACGGGGTATAAAAACCTTTGATGAAGCCAGGTACTTTTTCAGGCCCGACCTGCGCCACCTGCACGATCCGTTTTTAATGACGGACATGGAAAAAGCTATTGCACGCATTGAAGCGGCTATTGCAGCCGGTGAAAAGATCCTGATTTTTGGCGATTATGACGTGGACGGTACCACAGCGGTATCTTTAGTATACAGCTTTTTTAAAAAGTACCATTCTGCGCTGGAGTATTACATCCCTGACCGTTACAAAGAAGGCTACGGTATATCCCTGCAAGGTATTGATTATGCTGCAGAGCATGGCTTTAGTTTAATAATTGCTTTGGATTGTGGTATTAAAGCCACCGATAAAATTGCTTATGCCAATGAGCGGGGTGTGGATTTTATTATCTGCGATCACCACATGCCTGGTGATGATTTGCCTGATGCTGTAGCCGTATTGGATCCTAAGCGCAGGGATTGCAGCTATCCCTATAAAGAATTATCCGGCTGTGGCATCGGTTTTAAACTGATACAGGCCTACGCCGAAAAGAATGACATACCCTTTGAGGAGGTAACACAATATCTGGATCTGGTGGTAACCAGCATTGCCTGTGATATTGTGCATATAACCGGCGAAAACCGTGTGCTGGCTTACTTTGGCCTGGAGCGGTTAAATAACAACCCGAGTACCGGCATTAAGGTGTTGATGGAACTTTCGGGCAAAACCAGTAATTACAGCATATCCGATATTGTATTTTTACTGGGCCCTCGTATCAACGCGGCCGGGCGTATTGATGATGCCAAGCATGCAGTAGAACTGCTGATAGCTCCCGATGAAGCTATTGCCAACGAAAAAGGAGCGCTGATTACCGTTAAGAATACCGAACGCAAGGGCCATGATTTAGCCATAACCGATGAGGCACTGAGTATGATCGAGGCCGACGCAACGGCAGGCAGCCGCAAATCAACCGTGGTGTTTAATGAGAACTGGCATAAGGGCGTTATCGGTATCGTAGCATCGCGCCTTACCGAAAAGTATTACCGGCCTACCATCGTACTAACCCGGTCAAACGGGCATGTGGCTGGCTCGGCCCGCTCAGTAATTGGGTTTGATTTGTACGAGGCACTGTGTGGTTGCAGCGATTTGCTCATACAGTTTGGCGGCCACAAATATGCCGCCGGCCTAACCCTTCAGCCCGAACAGGTAGGCGCTTTCGTAGAGCGTTTTGAGGAGGTTGTAAGTGCTACTATTACCGACGATCAACTCATACAAGAAATACTGATTGATGCCCAGCTTAATCTTAAACAGGTTACACCAAAGTTTTTCAGGGTACTTAACCAGTTTGCGCCTTTCGGACCCGAAAACATGTCGCCCGTGTTTGTAAGCAAGCAGGTGCGCGCTTACGGTGGTGTAAATTTAGTAGGTAGCAATCACATCAAAATGACCGTGTATCAGGAAGATTCGCCATTGTTTGATTGCATTGCCTTTAACCAGGGCGGGTGCCTGGACGACATACGTCAGGGTCAGCCTTTTGATATCTGCTACAGCATTGAAGAAAACATTTGGCGCGATAAGCGTTCTATACAATTAAATATAAAAGGAATTCGTTGTTAACCGGGAGTTGTAAGTTGTGTGTTGTTTGAAAAATACTTACAACCTATAACTCACAACCCGTTCACAACCCACAACTAAAATATGAATCTACGTGCCGACCATCTGATAAAGAAATATAAACAGCGTACTGTGGTGAACGATGTATCGTTCAACGTGTCGCAGGGCGAAATTGTGGGGTTGCTGGGGCCTAACGGTGCCGGGAAAACCACATCGTTTTATATGATTGTGGGGCTTATTAAGCCCAACGAAGGCAAGATTTATTTGGATGACGATGATATAACCAACGACCCGATGTACCGCCGTGCGCAAAAAGGCATTGGTTACCTGGCGCAGGAGGCATCGGTGTTTCGTAAACTATCGGTTGAAGATAATATCAAGGCTGTGCTCGAAATGGGGCAGATGAGTAAAGGCGAGCAAAAGGATAAACTGGAAGAGCTGATAGACGAGTTTAGTTTGCACAAAGTGCGCAAAAACCGGGGCGACCTGCTTTCGGGTGGTGAGCGCCGCCGTACCGAGATTGCCCGTGCGCTGGCTGCCCAGCCTAATTTTATTTTGCTGGATGAGCCTTTTGCCGGGGTTGATCCTATTGCGGTTGAAGAAATTCAAAGCATGGTGGCCAAGCTTAGGCACCGTAATATCGGTATTCTTATTACCGACCACAATGTGCAGGAAACGCTATCTATCACCGATCGCGCTTACCTGCTGTTTGAAGGTAAGATATTGGAATCGGGTGTGCCGGAGGTATTGGCCGAAAATGAGATGGTGCGTAAAGTATATTTAGGGGCCAACTTTGTGTTGAAACGCAAAACCTTTGTTTAATTTCGCCATCTACCTATGACGATTATTAACTCTGTTTTTACCTGGTTCATGAAAAAGCGCATTCACCAGATTGAGCTTTTTATGAAATACCCCAATGAAGTGCAGCAGGAGTGGCTTAACCGCCTGATTACCGATGCCGAGGACACAGAGTGGGGTAAACAGTATCATTATAATAGCATCAAAACATTCAGGGACTATCAGGAGCGCGTGCCGCTGCAAACTTACGATACGCTGAAGCCTTATATTGAGCGGATGCTCGAAGGTGAGCAGAACGTACTATGGCCCTCCGAGGTGCGTTGGTTCGCCAAATCATCGGGTACCACCAGCGACAGGAGCAAGTTTATACCGGTAAGCCCCGAAGCTTTAGAAGAATGCCACTTTAAGGGTGGCAAGGATATGCTGACGCTTTACTGCAACAACCGGCCCGATACCCAGCTGTTTACCGGCAAAAGCCTGACGCTGGGCGGTAGCCATCAGATTGGTCAGCTGAATGCCGATATATCTTTTGGTGACCTCTCGGCCGTTATTATGAAAAATCTGCCCATGTGGGCCGAATTTTACCGTACGCCTGACCTGGACATAGCCCTGCTCGAAAACTTTGAGGAAAAGATTGAGAAAATGGCGCATGCCACCAAGGATGTGAATGTAACGGCGCTTAGCGGTGTGCCAACCTGGAACATATTATTATTTAAGCGCATACTTGAAATTACCGGCAAGGACAACCTGTTGGAGGTATGGCCAAATTTGGAACTGTACTTTCACGGCGCTGTTAACTTTACCCCATACCGCGAGCAGTTCAAAAAACTGATACCAAGCGAAAGCATGTATTACTTGGAAACCTATAATGCATCCGAAGGCTTTTTTGGTATACAGGATTTGGAAGAGCCCGGCGAGATGTTGTTGATGCTTGATTATGGTATCTTTTACGAATTTTTGCCGCTCGAAAACCTGCACGATGAGCATCCGCATACACTCTCGTTGGACGAGGTGGAGTTGAATAAAAATTATGCACTTATCATCAGTACCAATGCCGGATTGTGGCGGTATATGATAGGCGATACCATACGCTTTACCTCGCTTAATCCTTATCGTATTCAAATTACCGGCCGTACCAAGCATTTTATAAATGCCTTTGGCGAAGAGGTAATCATTGATAATGCCGAGCGGGCGTTGGATGAGGCTTGCCGACAAACGGGAGCTATTATTCGCGATTATACAGCTGCGCCAATTTATTTCTCGGACAGTAAATCGGGCGGGCATGAATGGATTATTGAGTTTGAGAAAAAACCGGCCGAGTTTGACCGCTTTGTAGATTTGCTTGATGAAACCTTGCGCAAAGTAAATTCCGATTATGATGCCAAGCGGTTTAAAGATATGGCCTTGTGCCGCCCGTCGGTGCATGATGCACCATCGGGTACTTTTATAAGCTGGATGAAAAACCGGGGCAAGTTTGGCGGACAAAATAAAGTGCCGCGTTTAGCCAACAACCGCGAATATGTAGATAGTATTCTGGAAATGATGGAATAGCCGTCAGCTCCTTTATTATACACAAAGCAACAAGGCCCGGATCAAGTCCGGGCCTTTTATCATAGAGGTTACTTATTTTTCTTGATTACGCTTACCTCACCGCTGGTTTCCATATTAATCTCATCTACATCGGTTAGCGAATTGGTGTTGGCTTTTAATCGTAAATCGCTCATAATGTCTTGCCGGCTTACCAGGCTGCGCGATAGATTATCCTGCTTTATTTCACCGTCTTTATAAAGCGGGATGGTATCGCCTTTCAAAAGCCTGTTTATCCATTCATTTTTAACACTTAACCAGGCCAGTAACCGATGTAATAAAACCAATAGTAAGCTGCAGCAAACGGTTGGTATAAATGGCGATGCTCCGGCCACCGCACGACTTAAAACAGCGCCTAAAATAATAGCCAGGGTATTATCAAAGGCAGATCGCTTACCAAAGGTACGCCTGCCCGAAAGCCTGATCAATAGCAATGCAATAAAGAATACCATCAACGCCCGGCTGCACATTTGCAGCACATTCAAATCTTTTCCCTCGCCAAATAGTACATCAATCCATTCCATAAACAGATAATTATATATCTATATTATGTAATAGTTACACTAATGTTAATAAAGTGTTTTCTTAAAGTTAATCCGTTATCATCGGTGTTGTTACAAAACTTATAAGAATCTTTTTCTAATTTGGTGTAAACCAATTATCAAATGAAGAAGATATTGTTTGCATTGTGCATATTATTCGGTATGTATTCTGTAAGCTTTGCACAGCAGGACAGTGTGGAGCAGTATTGCGAAATGGCTATAAGCAGAAGCATTTTCGGCCAATCAGTTAGTGCAAAAATAATTTATGGTAAAAACAGCTTAATCATCTCCTCCGATCAGGTAAAGGAGAAAAAGGAGTTTCCCACCTTGCCCGATGCATTGAACTATATGGGCGCGTTAGGGTGGAAGTTAGTTACAACTAACGAACCCCAAAACGATTCAGGCGATTGGCGATTCATTTTTAAAAAGCTGTTTGTCAGGAAACGGGAAAACAGCGCTGGGAAATAAAGCCTGTGTTAAAGGTGCTTTATGGTATCCGGTTTCCCGTGTGGTTACCAATGTTTGTGATCTGGTGCCAAATTTTTACCGCCTCCACAGCCTCCTTTACATCATGCACACGCAGAATGTTAGCGCCTTTGGTTAAGGCAATGGTATTTAAAACACTGGTGCCGTTCAGCGCATCCTGAGCGGTGCCACCCAGTAAGCCATATATCATCCGCTTACGCGATATACCTGCCAGTATGGGCAATTGCAGCATATCAAAATCCTGCAGGCGGCTCATCAGTGTGTAACTGTGTTCGGCTGTTTTGGCAAAGCCGAAGCCTGGGTCGAGTATCACATCATGCACGCCCATTTGGCGTAGCTGCTCGTAACGCTGTACAAAGTAATCGAACACCTCGCCAAACACATCTTCATACTGTGCCAGTTTGGTCATGGTTTGCGGGGTGCCTTTCATGTGCATGAGTATGTAAGGCACCTGCAGGCGGGCAACGGTATCAAACATGGCTTCGTCCAGTTGTCCGCCGGCAATATCATTAATGATATGAGCGCCGGCTTTAATAGCCGCTTCGGCAACTGGTGAACGGAAGGTATCAATTGATAAAACAGCTTCAGGGTAAGTGGCAACAATAGCCTCTACCGCAGTTAGCAAGCGGTCAATCTCTTCCTGAACAGAAATATCTTCGGCACCAGGGCGCGATGAATAAGCCCCCAAATCCAGAAACGTAGCGCCATCAGCCAGCATACGGCCAGCCTGGGCTACGGCATCTTCAACAACAGGCTTGCGGCTGTCCGAAAAGAACGAGTCGGGCGTTAAATTGATGATGCCCATTACACGTGGCGTGTTCAGGTCAATCAGTGTACCGCGTGCATTGATGGTTGCCTTTTTCTGAAAAAACGTATCTTTAGCCATTTCCGGGCAGCTGTTTGTTGAAGCCGCTGCGGGCAAATATCGTAAATTTTAAATACTACCGTTTTGAACCATACTATAACCGAATATGAAGCTGTAATTAATACCTGTAAAAGCCTGTTCATTAAAAAAACGCGCGATTACGGTACTGCCTGGCGCATTTTACGGCCATCGTCCATCACTGATCAGATTTTTATCAAAGCCCAGCGCATCCGTACGCTGGAAGAAAAAAAAGTATCTATGGTAGGCGATGACATCAGCGGCGAGTATGTAGGTATCATTAACTACTGCCTTATTGCTATGATGCAGCTGGAATGCGGCCCCGAAACTCCGCTGGAGTTATCGGTAGATGAGGTAAACGAACTGTACGACAAATACGCCACGGAAACTAAAAACCTGATGCTGGCCAAAAACCATGATTACGGCGAGGCGTGGCGCGATATGCGTATAAGCTCATTAACTGACCTTATTTTGATGAAGCTTTTACGCGTAAAGCAGATTGAAGATAACGAAGGGCAAACACTGGCATCCGAAGGGGTAAAGGCCAACTACCAGGATATGCTGAACTATGCTGTATTTGCATTGATAAAATTAAGCTCCTCAACCCTATAAAGGCGGGAGCAATTATTGAAAATATGACTTACTCTCAAAATAAATCATCATATCCTAATAGCACTTCCCCTTTAGGGGGGCGGGGGGCACTCGTATGGTTTTGCCGGATAGCTGTAGGCCTGCTGTTTATATTTTCGGGCCTGATTAAGGCTAACGACCCTTTGGGTTTTTCTTACAAGCTGCAGGAGTATTTTGAGGTTTTTCACCTTACGTTTTTAAACGGACTGGCGCTTACCATGGCTATTGTACTATGCGCGCTGGAAATGATATTGGGCTTTGCCTTAATATTAGGCTTGCGCATCAATAGCGTGGCATGGGGCTTGCTGCTGCTCATTATATTTTTTGGTTTTTTAACCTTCTACTCTGCTTTTTTTAAGGTGGTGCAAACCTGTGGTTGCTTTGGCGATGCTATTCCGTTAACGCCATGGCAATCGTTCGGTAAGGATATGGTGCTGCTGGTGTTGGTGCTGGTTCCATTCTTTAACCGTAAAAACATGCGTCCGCTGGTGAGTGCCAAAGCAGAGATGCGCTGGCTAATAGCAGCTACGGCTATTGCTTTAGGTGTAGGGTTGTATACGTATAACTTTTTACCGGTAATTGATTTTTTACCGTATCGTATTGGCGCTAACCTGCCCGACGAGATGAAGACGCCCCCGGGCGCTCAACCCGATGAGTATGAACTAACCTATGCTTTAAAAAATAAAGCAACTGGCGCTACCAAAACTATAAGTGATAAAGCGTATTTAAAAAGCGGTATCTGGAAAGATAACAACTGGCAAATACAAGGCGATCCTGAAAGGCGTTTGGTGAAAAAAGGCTTTACGCCCAAAATTCAGGATCTGGTAATTCATGATGGCCAAGGGAACGATTATACACAAGAGCTGCTGGCAAATCCCTTCTATAACCTGGTAATTGTAGCTTACGACCTGGAGCATACCAATGAGGCTGCATTGGGGCGTTTAAACGCACTGGCCGTAAACCTCACACAGAATTACAACATCCGTACCGTGTTGCTTACATCGGCATCGCCTGTGCAGGCCGCTGCTTTTGCTAAAGCGTATAAACTGGTACCCGAAATCTTTTATGCCGACGGCGTACCGCTCAAAACCATGGTAAGGGCAAATCCCGGTGTATTGCTGCTTAAAGGCGGCACGGTAATCAATAAATGGCATTACCATACCATGCCCGAGTACGATGAGCTGGTAAAGCAATACCTGCAAAAGCAATAAAAATTTAAAAATCCTCTACTGATAAAATGGCGCGCATCTTTTTGATCGGCTTCATGGGCTGCGGTAAAACTACTTTGGGCCGCAAATTGGCTGCCCGGCTTAATTATTCTTTTTTCGATTTGGACCAGTTGCTGGAAGAACAGGCGGGCATGAGTGTGGCCGAATATTTTTCGAGCTTTGGCGAAACGGCTTTCCGTGTAGCTGAGTCTGAAATATTGAAGCAGACAGCCTATCCTGAAAACGCTATCATATCAACAGGGGGCGGCTTGCCCTGTTACTTTGATAATATGGCGTGGATGAACGCCAATGGCAAAACGATTTATATCCAATTGTCGGCCAAGGCGCTGGCAAGTCGGCTGGAAAAAGGTAAAGACGAGCGGCCTCTATTGCGCGATAAGCAGGGCGATGAATTGGTGAACTTTATTGCTGATAAACTGGCCGAGCGTGAAAGCTACTACAAGCAAGCGCAGATTATTGCCGATGGGTTTGGCCTGACGGCCGAAAAGGTAACCGATTTGCTGCATATATCTTAAAAAAGAAAGCCGCTCAAGTTAGGGCGGCTTTCTTTTTAATGTTATCACTTAAACCGTAGCTGCAACGGCCTTGTCTTTTACGGCCAGCTGGCCACAGGCTGCGTCAATATCTTTACCCCGGCTGCGGCGTACATTGGTAATAATGCCTTGTTTGCGCAGGTAGGCAGCAAATGCCTCAATTTTATCCTCGCCGGCATTTAAAAAGCTGGCAAACGATATCGGGTTGTATTCAATAATGTTAACCTTACAAGGGAGGTGCTTGCAGAACCTGGCCAGTTCCATCGCATCCTGTATATTGTCGTTCACGCCATCAAATACAATGTATTCGTAGGTAACCGGGTTCTTGGTTTTGTTGTAATAATACTTCAATGCCTCGGCCAATGCTTTTAATGAGTTTTGCTCATTGATAGGCATTATGGTATTCCGTTTTTCGTCGTTGGCCGCATGCAGTGACAGGGCCAGGTTAAACTTCACCTGGTCGTCGCCCAGCTTTTTAATCATTTTGGCAATACCGGCGGTAGATACCGTGATACGTTTGGCCGCCATGTTCAGGCCGTCTTCAGACGTAATACGTTCAATCGACTTTAATACGTTCGCATAGTTCAGCAGGGGTTCGCCCATACCCATGTATACGATGTTGGTTAGCGGGATGCCGTAGTTTTGTTTAGCCTGTTGGTCTAACAGCACCACCTGGTCATAAATCTCGTCGGGATTGAGGTTACGTTTACGCTCCATATAGCCGGTAGCGCAAAATTTACACGTTAAACTACAACCCACCTGTGATGATACGCAGGCCGTCATACGTTCAGTGGTAGGTATTAAAACACCCTCAATCAGGTGATTATCATGTAAAATAAAAGAATTTTTTATAGTTTTATCCGCGCTAAACTGGGAGTTGTTTATCCGGACGTTGTTGATGGTAAAGTTTTCTTCCAGCTTTTTGCGGAGTTCTTTTGAAATATTACTCATGTCATCGAACGATACACATGATTTTTTCCAAAGCCACTCATACACCTGCTTAGCACGGAAGCCTTTTTCTTCCATGCTGATAAAGTGTTGTTGCAGAGCTTCTAAGCTCAGGCTGCGGATGTCTGTTTTACCTTTACTGCTGTTCACAGTACAAAGGTAGTTATTTTTGTTTTTTTATAATTTATTGCTTGGTTTTTGAATTGTAAAATTAAAAAACAACAACTATAAGTTAATTGTATCAATACCGAATATAGAGACTATATGCCTGAAGTTTGGGCGGAGTTGATGATAAATTTCATTTAAATGAAAAGTTTTAGAGCCGATTATGTTTTTCCTGTAAATGCCGATCCGATAAAGAATGGAATTGTCACTGTTGATGAGTATGGCAAAATAGTCTCTGTTGAAAATCATGCGCAGCCCGGTATACAAGTTGAACAGCTGAGCGGCGTTTTGTGTCCCGGCTTTGTAAACACCCACTGCCATGTTGAGCTTTCACATTTGCACAACCAAACCAGCCGCAGTACCGGCCTGGTAAATTTTATAAAAGAGGTACAGCAGTTCAGAAATGCAGATACGCAGTTGGTTGCCGAAGCCGCTGCCCGTGCCGATGAAGAAATGTACACTAACGGTATTGTAGCCGTTGGCGATATCTCCAACAGTGCGGCAACCATTCCCATTAAAGCTACAAGCAAGCTTAAATACCATACTTTTATTGAAGTGTTCAGCTTTTTGCCTGAACGTGCCAGCCAGGCATTTGAAAACGCGCTGCAATTGTTACAGCAGTTTAAGCCGCTTTCTGCCTCCATTACGCCGCATGCTCCTTATTCGGTATCTAAAGAATTGTTCAGGCTCATTAAAAATTATTGTGATGACCATGATAACCTGCTGAGCATTCATAACCAGGAATCGGACGAAGAGAATAAGTTTTACCGTTATAAGCTGGGTAACTTTCTTGACCTGTATGAGCACTTTGGTATGGATATCAGCTATTTTAAGCCGCAGGCACGTAACTCCATCCAGTCAATGGTGCCGTTGCTAAGCAACCGGCAGGAAGTTTTGCTGGTGCACAACACCTGTACCAACCTGAAAGATATCTACTTTGTTAAACGTTTTGACCGTAAGATAAACTGGTGCTTTTGCCCCAACGCCAATCTGTATATTGAAGGCAAATTGCCTAAGGTTGATCTGTTTGTTGATGAAGGCTTTAATATCACCCTCGGTACCGATAGCTTGGCCTCAAATAGTTCATTAAGTATACTAAGCGAAATGCAAACCATACAGCAGCATTTTCCATCTCTTGGCATTGGTAAATTGTTGGAGTGGGCCACCATCAATGGTGCACGCTTCCTGAAAATGGACGATGACCTGGGTACGCTGGAGCCAGGCAAAACGCCGGGGCTTAACCTTATCACCGGGCTCGACGGATTAAAGATAACGCCCGAAACCAAGGTGAAACGATTAGTATAAAATCTGCCTTTTTTGCTGCATAAGCCGTATTATTGTATTTTATACTACAGCTATGATAAAGCATTTAAATATTACCGTTAAGGGGAAAGTGCAGGGTGTGTCTTACCGGGTCACCACTAAAGCCGTTGCCGACCAGCTGGGTATCAGGGGCTTTGTAAAAAACGAACCTGGCGGTGGTGTTTATATCGAGGCCGAGGCTGAGCCCTCACTGCTGGAAATGTTTTTGGACTGGTGTAACGAGGGTCCCGACAGGGCCCGCGTGGAGGCTGTTGATACGGCGGAGGGCGAGGTGAGAAATTACCGCAACTTCGAGGTCGTGAAAAAGAGTTTGCTGTAGTATTTACCTTAACGATACAATCCTTTGTCAACTGCTAAAAAATTTGCCGGGCAAACGGCAATCTACGGTTTATCAACTGTTGTTCAAAAGCTGCTCAGTTCGTTACTAACCCCGCTGTATACCTATGCTTATAATCCTAAGGTGTATAGTATCTTCAGTACCATGTTCAGTTATGCCGCTGTATTTCAGGCATTGCTTACTTTTGGTATGGAAACTACCTTTTTTAGGTACCTGAACAAGTACCAGGACAGTAAAGGGCAGGTTTACAATAATAGCTTTTGGGTAGTTTTTATGGTAAGCATTGTGTTTCTGCTGTTCACAATGCCATTTACCCATACTATAGCAGGTTTAATCAAAATCGGTCGGCATACATCGCAGCAGGAATTTGAGCTCTATGTAAAATACTTTGTTGCCATACTGGTTTTGGATGCCTGGTGCTCCATTCCGTTTGCCAAGCTTCGTGCCGATGGCAGGCCGGTAAAGTATGGTGCCATAAAGCTGGTCAACGTCATTATTACCGTAACCCTTAACTTGCTGTTTATCATATTAATACCCTACTGCATCAAAAATAACTTAGTTGCGGATGCCTGGTTACGTAGCTGGTTTGTGCCGGGATGGGTAGGATATGCATTCTTATCCAATTTGATAGCAAGCTTTATCACCTTACTCATGTTACTGCCAGAGTTGTTAACACTGCGCATAAAGTTTGATAAGGAGATGTTTGCAGATATGCTTAAGTACAGCTGGCCTGTAATGGTAGCCGGGTTATCTTATATCGTTAATGAAAACCTGGATAAAATATTATTAGGTAAACTACTGCCTGATACCATTAGTGAACGCGAGGTGGGTATCTACTCCGGCTGTGCCCGTATTTCCATATTCCTGAGTTTGTTTAATCAGGCATTCAGGATGGGGGCCGAGCCGTTCTTTTTTAGTCATGCTAAAAATAAAAATGCAGGTACAACCTACGCCCGCATTATGGATTACTTTGTCATTACCATGTGTGTAATGTTTGTGGGCGTAATTGCTAATATCGAAATACTAAAATATTATGTACGCGATTCGTCGTATTGGGTGGGGTTGGGCGTGGTGCCGCCTTTGTTGCTGGGGTATGTAAGTCTGGGCATCTACACTAACCTTTCCATATGGTATAAGCTGTCCGATCAAACCCGGTACGGATTTTATATTTCAGGGATCGGGGCTATTGTTACCATTGTACTGAATGTTTTGTTCATCCCTAAATACAGTTATATGGCTTCGGCCTGGGTATCGTTTCTGGCCTACTTTAGTATGATGGTCATGTCATACGTATGGGGGCAAAAACATTACCCAATTCCGTACAATGTCAAAAAAAACCTTGTCTATATAATTAGTTCGGTCATAATCGTATTTTTATCATTCAGCGTTTTTAAAAAGAACCTGATTATTGGTAACGCGCTTCTGGTATTATTTGCCGGCGCTGCTTTTATGGCCGAGCGTAAACAGTTAATGGCTATACTTAAAAAATAAACATGATTATCCGCATTATCAATAATTCAAAAAACAACCTGCCAGCTTACGAAACCTTGCACGCCGCCGGGATGGACCTGCGCGCCGATGTTGAAGCAACCATCGTATTGCAGCCAATGGAGCGCAAGCTAATACCTACAGGTTTGCATATCGAGCTGCCTGAAGGTTATGAAGCGCAGATACGCCCGCGCAGTGGTTTGGCGTTTAAGCATGGTATAGGTATTGTAAACTCGCCCGGTACGGTAGATGCCGATTATCGTGGCGAGATCAAAGTACTGCTTATCAACTTTTCGGATGTGCCTTTTGAGGTAAACACCGGTGATCGTATTGCCCAAATGGTGGTTGCCCGGCATGAAAAAGTGGAGTGGGAGCAGGTAGAAGTTTTGAATGAAACATCCAGAGGGATGGGTGGTTACGGACATACAGGGATAGGATAAGATGAAATTTAAACATGCACTTTTAGGTTTATGCTGGTTGTCGGCCGCTGCCGTTGCCCAAAGCAATATGCCGGGCCGGAAACCACTTACGTCTGTAGACAGCCTGATGGTGCAGCAGCTTTATTTTTCGGCCCTGCGCGAAAAAACGATTGAGAACCTGCCACAGGCAACGGAGCTGTTCAGCAAGGTACTGCAAACCGATGCCGGTAACGATGCTGCCATGTACGAGCTGGCCAATCTGCTCAAATTACAAAGCAAGCGTGCCGAAGCACAGCAGCTGTTAGAACGCGCAGTTACCGTAAAGCCCGATAACGAGTGGTATTGGGTATCGCTGGCCGAAAGCTATGAAAAGACCAATAACATAGGCCGGTTACAGCATGTTTTCGATGAGTTAATCCGCATCAATCCGGATAAGCCGGAATACTACTTTGATAAAGCAAACGCCTTATATCTGGAAAAGAGATATGACGAGGCACTGAATACCTATAGCAAACTGGAGCAGCTTACCGGCCCTACCGAAGATTTGGTAGCTGCACGCCGCCGGGTATATTTACGGCAGGGCAAGGTTGATGGCGTAGCTGAAGAGTTGGAGCGCCTTATTGTTGCCAATCCTAATGAGACTAAATTCTATTTGCAGTTAGGTGAATTGTATAATGCCAACAACTTTCCCGATAAAGCGCTCCATGTATTGCAGCGCGGCGAAAAGGTAAGTCCGCAGAATGGCATGTTGCAATTGGCTCTGGCCGATAGTTATCGGGCTAAAAAGGATAATGAAACCAGCTTTACCCATCTGGAAAAAGCCTTTGCTGCAACCGATTTGGATGTGGATCAGAAGGTGCGCATAGTATTGGGCTATTTACCTAAGTTTCCTGAGCCAAATGCCAAAGCCAGCGCTACCGCTTTGAGTAAAATACTGGCTGATACCCACCCTAACGATGCCAAGGCCCTGGCGGTTTACGGCGATATGCTGTTACAAAGCGAAAAATACAAAGAAGCCAAAGTTGCTTACAAAAAGGCCATACAGTTAAACAATGGTATTTACGCTATACAAGAGCAGTTGGTGCGCCTGGAGCTAGGTGATAATGAGGTAAACGAAGCCATCAAAGACGGAGAAAACTCCCTGTCTATGTTCCCTAACCAGGCCTGGATGAATTACCTGGTAGGTGTAGCCTGGCTGCAAAAAAAGGATCCGCAAAAAGCTGTAGCTTATCTCAAAAACGCGGCAGATCTGGAAACACAGGATAAAGAACTGTTAGGCCAGGCTAATGCGGCCTTGGGCGATACTTATCATGAATTGAAAGACAATACCAAATCGGATGCTGCTTATGAAAAAGCACTTAGCTATAACGCTGATAATGCTTATACATTAAACAATTACGCCTATTACCTGTCAATAAGAGGAGAGCAGCTGGATAAAGCCGCACGGATGTCAAAGCGCAGTAATGAGTTGCAGCCCAACACGCCATCGTTTGAAGATACCTATGCCTGGATATTGTTTAGGCAAAAAAAGTACAGCGATGCGAGATTGTGGATGGAAAAAGCCCTGCAGCATGATAAGAAACAGAGCGCTGTGCAAACCGAGCATTACGGCGACATTATGTTTTACTTAGGTGATACCGAAGCTGCTGTACAAAACTGGAAAAAGGCAAAGCAAAACGGCGCACAATCGCCGGTATTAGACCGTAAAATAAATGAGAAGAAATATATTGAGTAAACTGCTGGTAGTATGTTTAGTAGTAGCAGCAGGCTGTAAAACTAAGAAACAAGTAGTGGCACGTACACCAGTAAATACAACAAACAATGCCGATGCCGGCAAGCTGTCAAAAATACAAGCCATACAAGGCAAGCAGGTTAGCTTCAACACCTTTTCGGGTAAAGCCAAAACCAAGCTGAATATTGATGGCAAAACAAATGATGTGACACTGAATATCCGTATCCAGCACGATCAGAAAATATGGGTTTCTATTACGGCCCTGCTGGGTGTGGAAGTAGCCCGCGCGCTGATAACACCTGATAGCATAATGGTGATAAACCGCTTACAAGGCGTTTATATAAAGAAACCATTTAGCTACATACACACTTATGCCGGCCAGCAGGTAAACTACAAAACAGTGGAGTCGCTGCTTATTGGTAATGTGATTCCAGATTTATTAACGCCGGCAGCAATCTACCAGGAGGGTGCAAACGGGGGCGTGAGTGTTAAAGGCAGTTTGCAGGGCATAGTTTATTCGCTGCTTATCGGGGCCGATCTGAAAGTTACACAAACCAGTTTGGCTAATCAAAGCGCTGCCCAATCGTTACAGGTTACCAACAGCGAATTTATACAGGCCGACGGCAAGGTGATTCCTTCCCAAATCAACATCGCATCGGCGGTAAAGCAAAAAAATATACAGGCCGATCTACATTACAATAAAGCCGAGTTTAACCAGCCACTGGAATTTCCATTTAGTATCCCCGACAGATTTTCACCAGCCAATTAAAAAGCCTATTTTTGGAACTGATGAAATTTGTAAGAGTTGTTGTACTGTTTTTAATTTTTGCTTTCGGAACGCTGGCCGTAAAGGCGCAAAGCAGTTCTGAACTTAAACGCCGCCGCGCAGAGCTTACTGCCGAGCTGGAAAACCTGAATCGTGAGTATCAGGAAACGTTAAAAAATAAAAAATCAACACTCAAACAGCTTAACCTGCTCAAAGAGCAGATTAGCCTGCGCGAAGAGAAGATCAGCACCGTAAACTCCGAGATCAGGGGGCTGGATAACCAGATTACCGAAAACAGCCACACCGTACGCACGCTGCAAGGCCAGCTTAATCAGCTTAAAAAAGAGTATGCCGCCATGATTGTGTTTGCTTACCACAATCAAAGTGCCTACAATAAGCTGATGTTTGTATTTGCATCCAAAGATTTTAACCAGGCTTACAAACGTTTAAAGTACTTACATCAGTTTGGCACCTACCGTGAGCGTCAGGCCGCATCCATACAGGGCACGCAGCAAGACCTGCACGTGAAGATCAATCAGCTCGACCGTACCAAAAAAGAAAAGAGCAGTTTACTGCAGGAGCAGGAAAAGGAGAAAGAAACCTTAGGCAAGCAAAAAAGCGAGCAAGATCAGGTAGCGCAAAGTTTATCGCAGCAAGCCGGTACGTTGCGTAAGCAACAACGCGAAGTACGCAATCGTATAGCGCTTGCAAACCGTCAGATCGCTTCTGCTATCAGACGTGAAATTGAAGAAGCGCGCCGTAAGGCCGAAGCAGAGGCCCGTGCTGCTGCCGCCCGTGCCGCCGCGCAGGCTGCCGCACAGGCCCGTGCCGAAAATAAATCGGCAAGCGAGGTGGCTGCTGCCGCTAAACCAAAAGCTATCGCCCGTTCATCAGATTCGCAGGTGCTGTCGGCTACGCCGGAAGCTGCTAAATTATCAAACGACTTTTTGGGTAATAAGGGCCGGCTGCCATGGCCGGTAAGCAACGGTTTTGTTACGCTCGATTTTGGTATCTACATGCAGGAAGGTATTAAGAACGATAATCGTGGTATTGATATCCGTACCAGTGGCGGTGCCGCTGTAAGAGCCGTATTTGAAGGTACTGTAGCCAGTGTTAATGATGTAAGCGGCAGCTACCTGGTGGTAATACGCCACGGTGAGTACTTTACAGGTTACTTCAATCTGCGTTCGGTAAGCGTGAGTGCAGGGCAAAAAGTAAGTACCCGCCAAACTATTGGTACTGTGGCAACTGATCCTACAACTGGCGAGCCTTCTGTGCACTTTGAGCTTTACCGTGGAAAAAATGTCATAAATCCAAAAAGCTGGTTAGCTGCGCAATAGTTTGAACTTTATGCAGTTATAATTGTATATATTTGTACCTTATAAACTAATTACATATGCACAGTGCGGTTTTGTTGTTCCTGAACATCGGTACGCCCGAGCTTATTTTAATACTTTTTGTAGCCTTACTGCTGTTTGGCGGTAACAAGCTGCCTGAGTTGGCGCGCGGCCTGGGTAAAGGCATTCGTGAATTTAAAGATGCATCAGACGGGGTTAAGCGCGAGATACATAATCAAATAAATAGCTTTGATGAAAAACCGTCAGAGCCTGCAGTACGTAATGAATATATAGCCAGTACGCAAACAGATGTTGCATCAGCACCCGTAGTGGATACCACGCCGGCTACTGAACCGGTTATAACAGAAAAGAAAGAATATTAATTTATATAAATTCAAGCAATCATGGGATTAGGAGCACCAGAAATTATTCTGATTATCGTTGCGATTTTAATTTTATTCGGAGGGCGCAAAATTCCTGAACTAATGAAAGGTTTAGGCCAGGGCGTTAAAGAATTTAAAGACGCATCGAATAATAAAGAAACGAGAGAAGAGAAAACAAACGTGCATCCGTAACCGGATAGATTTGCTTTTATCTTTTGCATTTTAAACTTATCATTTGGTAATTGTTATTATCAAGTGATAAGTTTTTTTATTTTAGCACTCTATGATGAGATGCTATGCAACTTTAACTGATATACAGGAAGACCTGCGCAACGGAAGCCTGACGGTTGAAGCCCTGGTGAAAAGCTATCTGCAAAAAGCTGAGCAATTTGCTCACCTGAATGCTTTGAACGAAGTATTTGCCGACGAAGCGCTGCAAAAAGCTACAGACCTTGATATCCGTTTAAAAGCTGGCGAACCTGCCGGCAAACTGGCGGGTATGGTAATTGCCATAAAAGATAATATCTGCTACAAAGGCCACAAGGTTAGTGCCTCATCCAAAATCCTCGATAATTTTACATCCATTTATTCATCTACCGTTGTAGAGCGCTTGCTTGCAGAAGATGCTATCATTATCGGCCGCTGCAACTGTGATGAATTTGCCATGGGGGCATCAAATGAAAGTTCATACTATGGCCCGGTAAAAAACATGGCCGATGAAACCCGCGTTTCAGGTGGTTCATCAGGCGGCTCGGCTGTGGCGGTGCAGGCAGGGATGTGCCATGCAGCTATCGGTACCGATACCGGCGGCTCAGTAAGGCAACCCGCTGCATTTTGCGGCGTAGTTGGTTTAAAACCAACCTATGGCCGTATATCCCGTCATGGTATCATTGCTTATGCCTCATCGTTTGATCAGGTTGGCCCCATCACCAACTCGGTTGAAGACGCAGCTCTACTGCTGGAGGTGATGGCCGGCGCTGATGAGTACGATGGTACATTGGCACGCGTACCTGTTCCGGCTTATAGCAGCAGCCTGTCGCAGGAGCCGGGTACTAAAAAAATAGCTTATATAAAAGAAGCGCTTGATAGCCCCGGACTTGATGCAGAAATCAAGGCGGTGCTATTGCAGTCTATAGAAAAGTTAAAAGCTGATGGCCATGTGGTGGAGCCGGTATCTTTCGAGTACCTGGACTATGTGGTGCCTACTTACTATGTACTTACCATGGCCGAGGCGTCATCCAATCTTTCGCGGTACGATGGCGTGCATTACGGCTATCGTAGCCCGGCTGCGGTTGATTTGCAAAGCACATATAAACGTTCGCGGTCAGAAGGTTTTGGTAAGGAAGTGAAAAGGCGCATAATGCTGGGTACATTTGTACTAAGTGCCGGCTATTACGATGCCTACTATGCCAAGGCACAAAAAGTTAGGCGCTTAATTAAGCAGCGTACGGATGAAATTTTGCAGCAGTACGATTTTATCCTGACACCTACTGCCCCTGAGCCTGCCTTCAAAATAGGACGGCAGGAAAAAGATCCCGTAGTTACCTACCTGGAAGATATATATACTGTACAGGCTTCATTGGCCGGAATTCCGGGCATATCTTTGCCGGTGCAAAACAATAGTGAAGGTTTGCCGTTAGGTATTCAACTCTTGACAAAAAGCTTCGCAGAGGCCGATTTGTTAAAATTTTCGAAATATTTCCAAAAATTATTTAAAAGTTAATAACTTAGTGTTTACGGAAATCGTAAAAGAAGAGAATTCTTTAAACCCCTAAATAATGAAGAAACTATTTACCATTGTTGCCTTCCTTATCTCGTCGCAATTTGGCAAAACGGTATTTGCACAGGGTCCCATCGCTGATACTACTATTGATGAACAAAATCCGGGCCAAAATATTAATTTCCTGCAAGGGTACCGGCACAATGCAATGCCTGTAGCGGTAGCCAAACAGCTGCAGCAAAATGCATACGAAAATTCAACGTTTAAAATTCGGTTGGATTCTATTCAAAAAGACGTGCAGCTGGATTATAATGAGTACGTTCAGTCATTCATAAATTCTTATACATCCCCAAACCGCCGTGCCGAAATGGCGCGCATTATGGGCTTGTCTAAATACTACTTCCCTATTTATGAAAAAGCTTTCCGCGACGCGGGGGTTCCGGAAGAAATCAAGTTTTTATCTATCGTTGAGTCGGCTTTAAACCCGAATGCTATTTCGCGTGTAGGCGCAGCCGGTCCGTGGCAGTTTATGTACTCAACGGCTAAGCTTTACGGCTTAAATATCAATAACTATGTAGATGAGCGCCGCGATCCTATCCAGGCCAGCTATGCAGCTGCTGCCTATTTAAAAGATGCTTACCAGGAGTTTGGCGACTGGCTGCTGGCCATTGCTTCTTACAACTGTGGTAAAGGCAATGTAGAGCGTGCCATGCAACAGGCTAATGCTACCGATTTCTGGTCAATACGTGAGTATCTGCCTGTAGAAACCCGCGGTTATGTGCCGGCTTATATTGCTACTGCTTATGTAATGAACTATTATAATGAGCATGGCATTATGCCACAGGCCTGCAATATGAAACTGAAAACAGACACCGTGCTGGTAAACAAGTTTGTTTCGATTAATAACATTGCCCGCGTGCTGGATATAGATGCTAATGAACTGGCACTGCTTAACCCGGCATATACCAAGCGTATTGTAAACGGTACGCCATCGGCACCTCGCCGTATGGTTATCCCGCAGCTGGAAAAAGCGCAGTACAGTACTTTGTACGATGCTTTAAATTCAGATGCAGCAACCGTAAGAAATGCACAACCGGTATACGCTGCTCTGCCAGACGATCAGTCGGCCGCTGCAGCGCCTAAGCTGCCGTCATTCCACACCGTAAAACGCGGCGAAACCTTATCGGGCATTGCTGATAGATACGGTGTCGAAATTCAGGATTTGAAAGACTGGAACCATTTGCGCAACAGCAAGGCTATGCCCGGGCAGCGTTTAAAAGTAAGTGCCGGCAACTTGTCGGTTGGTAAAACCAAACAGAGCAGCAATAAAGATTATATAACATACAACCGTACTGCCGCTGATAACAGCGCAGTTATGGCCAACTAAAATTTTTTATATCCCGGTAATTTGAAAAGCAGCTCGTCATGAGCTGCTTTTTTATTTTATCCTATTTAAAATCAGGCTTTATAGTAGCAGTTTAAAAAGAATTGTAATTTTGCCTGCTTGAACTTGAGAAGATGAATAATACCAATCGTAAACAGGATGCGCTTAACTACCATTCAAAAGGCCGTCCCGGAAAAATTCAGGTTATACCCACAAAACCAACCAATTCGCAGCGCGATTTAACCATGGCCTACTCGCCGGGTGTGGCCGAGCCCTGTATGGAAATTGCCAACAATACTGATGATGTATATAAGTATACGGCCAAGGGTAATTTGGTTGCGGTAATCAGTAACGGTACGGCAGTATTAGGCTTAGGTAATATCGGCCCCGAGGCCAGCAAGCCGGTAATGGAAGGTAAAGGTTTGCTGTTTAAAATTTACGCAGATATTGATGTGTTCGATTTAGAGCTTAATACCACGAATGTGGATGAGTTTGTGAACATCGTAAAAGCCATGGAACCCACCTTTGGCGGTGTTAACCTTGAGGATATATCGGCACCAACCTGTTTTGAGATTGAGCGGCGTTTAAAAGCAGAAATGAACATTCCCGTAATGCACGACGACCAGCACGGCACGGCAATCATTTCGGGCGCGGCGTTAATGAATGCTTGCGAAATTCAGGGCAAAAAGCTCGACGAAATTAAAATGGTGGTAAACGGTGCAGGTGCTGCTGCCGTTTCCTGTACCAAAATATATTTAAACCTCGGTGTAAAAAGAGAGAACATCGTGATGTTCGATATCGGTGGTTTGATTACACCGGAGCGTACCGATCTGGATGAGATCCGGTTGGCATTTGCTACCGATCGTAAAGATATTACCACGCTGGCTGATGCCATGCGGGATGCCGATGTATTTATTGGCCTATCGGCAGGTAACCTGGTTGATGCCGATATGTTACGCAGCATGGCACCAAACCCAATTGTGTTTGCCATGGCCAACCCTACGCCAGAGGTGTCTTATGATATAGCGATAGCTGCCCGCGAGGATATTATTATGGCTACCGGCCGTTCCGACTATCCTAACCAAGTAAATAACGTATTAGGCTTTCCGTACATTTTCAGAGGTGCATTGGATGTACGTGCTACTGCCATTAACGAAGAAATGAAGGTGGCAGCCACCCAGGCTATTGCCGAGCTGGCTAAAAAGCCGGTACCTGAGGCAGTAAACCTGGCTTATAATACCAAAAACTTAAAGTTCGGTAAAGATTATATCATCCCTAAGCCTATGGATCAGCGCCTTATCACCGAGGTATCCATAGCGGTGGCCAAAGCGGCTATCGAGTCGGGGGTTGCACGGAAAGAAATTACCGATTGGGATGCTTATGCCGAAGAACTGCATATGCGTATCGGTTCGGATGATCGTTTAATGCGCTCTTTAACCGGCAAGGCCAAGCAGGCACCTAAACGTGTTGTGTTTGCCGAGGCAGATAACTACAAGATATTACGCTCTGCCCAGATTGTAAAGGATGAAGGTTTTGCCATTCCGATCCTGCTGGGTGATAAAGAAAAGATCAAGCAAATTATCAGCGAAAATAATCTGGAACTGGGCGAGGTTCAAATTATTGATCCTAACTACGATACAGAACGCATTGATGAGTATGCCGACTACCTGTACCAAAAGCGCCAGCGCAGAGGTATAACACCATATGAGGCCAAAAAGCTGATGCGCGACCGTAACTATTATGGTGCCTGCATGGTACATTTTGGAGAAGCCGATGCGCTCATTTCCGGCCTGACTAAAAACTACGTTAGTACCATTAAACCTGCCCTGCAAATTATTGGTACGGAGCCGGGCGTGCCTAAAGTAGCCGGTATGTACCTGATGATTACCAAAAAAGGTCCGTTGTTTTTTGCTGACACCACCGTGAACGTAAACCCAACAGCACAGGATCTGGTAGACATTACCTTGTTGGTGGAGCGCTCTGTTAAGCAGTTCAATGTAACGCCGCGTATTGCCATGTTGTCTTACTCCAACTTTGGCTCAAATGAAGGGGAGGTGCCCGAAAAAACGCGTCAGGCGGTTAGCATTCTGCACCAGTTGTACCCCGATATGATTATTGACGGTGAGATGCAGGCCAACTTTGCCATGAACCGAGATCTGTTGGCCGATAATTTCCCATTCTCTACCCTGAACGGTAAGCCAGCCAATACACTGATTTTTCCTAACCTGGAATCGGGTAACATTGCTTACAAGTTACTGCAGGAAGTAGGTGGCGCCGAGGCGGTTGGTCCTATTTTGCTGGGTATGAAAAAACCGGTTCACGTGTTGCAGCTGGGCAGTTCCGTGCGCGAGATTGTAAACATGATTACCATTGCCGTAGTTGACGCACAGCAAAAAGAACAAGATGCTGTAGGTATACAACCGGGTATTTAAACGGTTTTTTAAAAAAAGCCCTTAATATATAACCTCAAGAATTAAATTTCGTATAAAATCCTTCTTTGCCACAAGTTGAAGAAAACTTAAGGTAGGGGAGGATTTTATTTAAGTAACCATTTTAACTGAACCTTACCCGCCTTGCTAAGAGATATGTGAAACTGCGCGGAAGGATTTAGTGATGCTATTAAATAAACTAAAACTACATGTACGCTTATATTGATGGAAAACTGGTGTTTAAAAGCCCGGCTTATGTAATAATTGAAGCTGGTGGCATAGGTTACCAGATCAACATATCATTAAACACATTCTCAAAACTGGGTGATGCCGAGCGGTGCCGCCTGTATGTTTGGCTGCACGTTAAGGAAGATGCCCATACGCTGTACGGCTTTGCCGACGAAGGTGAAAAACGACTGTTTCTGCACCTGATATCTGTATCGGGTATTGGGCCCAATACCGGCCGCATGATGCTGTCGTCTATCACGCCTGAAGAAGTTCAGGCGGCTATAGTACAAGGTAATGTTACACAGATACAGCGAATAAAAGGCATTGGCCCTAAATCGGCCCAGCGGGTGATACTTGAACTGCAGGATAAACTGCGCAAAGAAGGACCGGATACTTTAATTACGATGCCGGCCAACAATACGGTTAAAGAAGAGGCGCTTTCGGCCCTGGTAATGCTTGGTTTTGCACGCAATGCAGCCGAGAAGGTGATTGACCAGGAAATGAAGAAAACAGCCGATAACTTAACCGTAGAGCAACTGATAAAACATGCTTTAAAAAGCTTATAATTATAGCTAATAAATTAAACTGTACGATTGGTTAGAAAATTTACGTCAAGAATAATTGGGGTAATCTTGCTGTGTGCTGCCTTGGGTGGTTTTAATAACCTGTATGCCCAAAAGCGGCCGGCAAGCGGTAGGGCTGATTCATTAAAAATTACAGTTCCCTACAAAAATCAGAAGTCTAAGAACCGTAGGCTAAGGGAAGGTATTTTAGATACTGATCCGCCTAACCTGGTTCGTGTTATAGAATATGATGCGGCCACCAACCGGTATGTGCTTATCGAAAAAGTGGGTAACTTAATGTACCGGGCGCCCCGCTATCTGACTTTTCAGGAATACCTGCAGTTATCGCAGCAGCAAAACCAGCGTGATTATTTCAGGCAGTTGACGGATAATTATGCTTACCAATCGCAACAGCCGGGCTTTGTGCCGCAAATTAAAATCCGGAGCCGTACGTTCGAACAGATCTTCGGCAGTCCGAATATCGACATCAGGCCGCAGGGATCGGCGCAGCTGATTTTTGCCGGTCAGGTAAACAGCAATCAAAACCCGCTTTTCAACACCCGTCAGCGTAAGCAGTTCAACTTTAATTTTGACCAGCGCATACAAATGAACCTGACGGGTAGCATTGGCGATAAGCTGAAGATTGCTACCAATTACAATACAGATGCCCAGTTTCAGTTCGAGAACCAAATAAAACTGGATTATACCGGCCGGCCCGACGAGATTATCCAGAAGATAGAGGCTGGTACGGTAAGTATGCCGCTCAATACACAGTTAATTCGGGGTAGCCAGGCTTTATTCGGTGTAAAAACCAAATTGAAGTTTGGCCGGCTGGATGTAACCAGTATTTTCTCGCAGCAGCGTTCGCAATCTAAAACCATTACCATCACCAATGGTACCCAGCAGGGCGAGTTCAGGCTGCAACCTACCGATTATGAGGCCAACCGCCACTATTTTTTGGCCCAGTTTTTCAGGGATAATTACAGCCGAGCCCTGCGCAACCGGCCTCTGCTCAGCACTAACGTAACCATTACCAAAGTGGAGGTGTGGACTACCAACCGTACCAATACCACAACCGATTCGCGCGACATTGTGGCGTTATTGGATTTGGGAGAAAACCGTCCGTACAATACAACACGTGTACAGGGCGGTGCAGGTTTTTCAGCCTTGCCTGCAGGTTTTCAGGGGCCTGGGTTTACCCAACAGTCTAACTCTTTGCTGCAAAACCTGCCTACCGGGGCGCGTTTAACCAACAGCAACGATCTGGCAAACTTTTTTCAGGGAGCAGGCAATACGGATAACTATGCCAAGCTGCCTTATGCCCGCAAACTTACCAGTCGGGAGTTTACCTTAAACCCGCAGCTGGGCTATATCTCATTAAATTATCCTTTGAATAATGACGAGGTACTGGCCGTAGCTTTCCGTTATACTTACAACGGGCGCGAATACCAGGTAGGTGAGTTTTCTAATGATTTACCGGTTGATCCGGCTAATCCGCGTTCATTATATGTAAAACTCCTCAAGAACGAGATACTGAAAACCAACCTGCCAACCTGGGATCTGATGATGAAAAACATCTACTCCTTAGGCGCCTATCAGGTAAGTCCAGTGAATTTCAGATTAACCATATCACGTTTGGATGACAAATCAAACGTAGAGAAGCAAACTATTGACGAAGGTGCAAACATAAAAGGTAAACGCTGGCTGCAGTTAACCCAGCTGGATACCCTGAACCAGCAAAACGACCGCCTGCCCGAGGGCGATGGTTATTTCGACTTTCTGGAAGGTGTTACCATTGATTCACAGAACGGGCGTATCATTTTCCCGGTAGTTGAACCTTTTGGTAGCGATCTGGCCCGGCGCTTTACTGCCGGAGAGCAGGACCTGGCCCGGCGTTATGTATTCCAGCCCTTATACGACTCTACCCGCACCATTGCACAGCAATATTTTCCGCAACTCAACCGCTACCTCATTAAAGGTACCTACTCATCCCAGTCGGGTTCGGAGTTCCAGTTAAATGCAGTAAATATTCCGCAGGGCTCCGTGGCAGTAAATGCCGGTGGCTTGCGCTTACAAGAGGGTACCGATTATACGGTTGATTACAACATTGGTCGTATTCGTTTACTCAATAGCTCCTTGTTGCAATCGGGGCAGCCCATTACGGTGAATATCGAGAACAACGAGCTTTTCGGTATCCAGCAAAAATCACTGTACGGCTCCCGGTTTGATTATCGCGCCAGTAACAAGCTGGCTTTAGGTGCAACTGTTATGCACCTGAGCGAACAGCCGCTTACCCAAAAGCAGGTAATAGGCGAAGAATCAGTATCGAACACCATTATGGGCCTGGATGCTAATTATAGCTCAGAGTCGCGCTTTTTAACGCGTATGGTCGATAAGCTGCCATTCATTAATACCAAAGCGCCATCCTTTGTAAATTTTAACGGCGAGATTGCCCGCCTGATACCCGGATCGCCAAGTGCCCTCAATTTTGCCGGTTCTAAAAAAGGAACATCTTATTTAGATGATTTTGAAGGCAGCCAATCGGTTATCGATTTAAAAAGCGCGCTGGGCTGGCAGATATCGGGTACGCCTCAGTTGTTTTCAGAATCACGGTTGCTTAATGACCTGAGCTATGGCTACAACCGCGCCCGACTTGCATTTTACAACATCGACCCGATATTTTACACCTCTACCTCAACCTTTGGCTTAAATCGTAATGATCTGTCAAACCATTACGTGCGCCAGGTGCTGGAAACCGAGGTGTTTCCGTACCGTCAGTCGGTTACCGGTCAGCCTTTGATTTTACCAACGCTCGATCTGGCTTTTTATCCAAATGTGCGTGGTCAGTATAACTATAGTACCGCCGGCGTAAATAATGATGGTACGCTGCAAAACCCTCGCTCGCGCTGGGGCGGTATTTTCCGCAAGCTCGAAACCAACGATTTTGAATCGCTCAACGTGCAGTACATTGAGTTTTGGATGATGGATCCATTCATTTATAAACCTAATGCGCAGGGGGGCGATATGTACCTTAACTTAGGCAGTGTATCTGAAGATATTTTGAAGGATGGTCGCCGTTCGGTTGAAAACGGTTTGCCGGCAGATGGCGATGCTACCAAAACCGATGAGACCGCCTGGGGCCGCGTGCCTAAATTGCAGCCGGTTATCAATGCCTTTGATAACAACCCGGATGCACGCCGCCTGCAAGACGTAGGTTTGGATGGCATGAACGACCAGGGTGAGCAAACTAAGTTTTCGGGCTTTGTACAGCAAATGCGTGCGCAGTTGAATCCGCAGGCTGCCGCTGCCCTGGCCACCGACCCTTCTTCAGATAACTACCAGTACTACCAGGGGCCGCTGTTGGACCAGGCACGTACCGGTATTTTACAACGCTACAGCCATTACAATGGTACTGAAGGCAACTCTAAAACGGCAGCACAATCACAAGCCGAATTAGGTATATCTACATCCGCCTCTACTTCCTTACCCGATGGCGAGGATCTGAACCGCGATAACAGCATGAGCCAGGCTGATGAGTATTTCCAGTACAAAGTATCTGTTCGTCCGCAGGATATGGTGGTAGGCCAGAATTTCATCAGCGATAAGGTAACTGCGCAAGTTAAAATGGCTGATGGTACCAGCCAATCGGTTAACTGGTATCAGTTCAGAGTACCTATTGTAGGTTATCAATCTAAAGTAGGCAACATACAGGATTTTAAAGCCATTCGCTATATCCGCATGTTCATGACCAACTTTGCTGATACCTCCATAGTAAGGTTAGGTACCCTGCAACTGGTAAGAGGCGAGTGGCGCAGCTACAATGCCGAAAATAATACCAGCAAAGTAATTACGGATAGTGCACTGGTAAATGCCCCGCTTGATAACTCTACCTTAGATGTACAGACGGTAAACGTAGAGGCTAACGGTAACCGCTCGCCTATTCCTTATGTTGTGCCGCCGGGCATAGAGCGCCAGCGCGATTATAACAACCTGCGTACCGATACGCGGTTAAACGAGCAATCGTTGGCCGTAATTGTGAAAAACCTGCGTACCGGTTATTCAAGAGCCGCATACCGTACCTTTTATAATGATTTGCGTTCATACAAACGCATACAAATGTTTATCCATGCCGAAGGCGAACAGCTAACGGATAATGACATGAGTGCCTTTATCCGTTTAGGTGCCGATTATCAGGATAACTACTACGAATACGAAATTCCGCTTAAAATTACCCGCCCCGGCAGTACCGATCCTAATTCGATATGGCCCGAAGCGAACGCGCTTGATATGGAGCTGGAATTACTAACCCGTGCCAAGCTGGCCCGTAACAGCGCAGGCTGGCCGGTTGATAAGCCATACACTTTAGTTGATGGTAATAACAAGGTAACTATTAAAGGCCAGCCGGATTTAAGCCGTTTGCGTACCATTATGCTGGGTGTGCGTAACCCTTACAAGGCTACCGGCGGTTTTGATAAATCGGGTACAGTATGGTTTAATGAATTGCGCCTTACCGATTTTGACCAGCGTGGTGGCTGGGCCGCAACTGCCCGTTTAAATGCCCGCCTGGCCGACTTTGCCGATGTTACCGTTGCCGGCAGTAAAACTACTGTAGGCTTTGGTTATATTGACCAGCGGGTGAGCGAGCGCAGCCGCAGCGATAACCAAACTTATGATATTGCGGCCAGTATGGAACTGGGTAAGCTATTCCCGGAGAAAAGCGGCATGCACATACCGATGTATGTAAACGTATCATCGCAGGTAGCTACGCCGCAGTTTGACCCGCGCATGCCCGATGTGGAATTGAAAGAAAGCTTAAAAGCTGCCAAAAACGATGAAGAGCGTAAGGCTATAAAAGAGGTATCGCAGGACTATACCATGCGCAAAAGCATCAACTTTACTAATGTGCATAAAGCCCGTACTAACCCGGCGGAGCCAACCCACATCTGGGATGTAGAAAACTTTACCGGTACCTACGCTTACTCAGAGTATGAGCACCATGATTTTATTACCCAGAACGATTACCAGAAAATATACAAAGTAGCGTTGGCCTACAACTATAACAGCCAAAACACCCGCTTTTACACGCCGTTAGATAAGGTGATCAAAAGCAATATGCTGGCGTTATTCAGGGATATTAACTTTAGTGTGTTACCATCAAGACTGAATTTCCTGATCAGCTTTGACAGGTTTTATTCAGAAAATACTTTGCGTGATAATAACGATCCGAATAATGCTATTCCGCTATTATCCGGTAATACCACGTTCAACAAAAACTTTAACATTACACGTGTTTATGGTATTGGCTGGAACCTCACCAAATCCTTACAAATGGATATTGATGCCACCAATCTTTCGGTGGTTGACGAGCCGGCCGGCCGCGTTAACGGGCTGAAACGTGATACCCTTTGGAACAACCTGAAACGTTTGGGCCGTACTACCAATTACAATCACACGCTTAATTTTAACTATAACGTACCGCTCAATAAAATTCCGGGATTGGATTGGGCCAGCATGGTAGCACGCTACAGCACGCACTTCAACTGGCAAACCGAGCCTAAATTTGCTATTGATGATCCGGGATATGATGTAGGTAATACTATTCAAAACTCACGTTCAATACAGCTTAACCCAACGCTTAACCTAACATCGCTGTATAATAAGTTTGCTTACCTCCGTAAATTCAGTAACCGGGGTACCGATCAGGGTCAGAGCAGTGGCAGTAAGTTTTTGGTAAGCTTGTTAACCAGTATTAAAAACCTGAGTGGTACTTATACCCGCAGCGAGGGTACTTTTTTACCGGGCTATTTACCGCAAACCAATTTTGCCGGGCAGGATTTTAGCTACAACGCGCCGGGCTTAGGATTTTTGCTGGGCAGCCAAGCCGATATACGCTACAAAGCAGCAGCCAACGGTTGGTTAAGCAGGGACAGCTTGCAAAATCAGTTATATTCTACCACACTGAACGAAGATATTCACCTGCGGGGCATCATCGAGCCAATCCGTGATTTGCGTATTGAGCTAACCGCTTTCCGTACGCAGGATCGTAATTTTCAAACCAACTTTAAATATAACGAAGCTGCGCAAAGCTTTGAGAGTTTAAGCCCGGTTACGTCAGGTAGCTATAGCGTATCCTATATGTCCATCAAAACGGCATTTGAGAAGGCAGCTGGCATCGAAAACTTTTCGAGTACCTTCCAAACCATGCTCAGCAATCGTGGTATAGTTTCACAACGTTTGGGGCAGCAAAATCCTAACTCGGCAGGTGCCGGAGCCAATGGTTACCGTGATGGTTACGGCCCAAATCAGCAGGATGTGTTGGTGTCATCGTTTCTGGCAGCATACTCTGGCAAGAGCGCTCAGAAAGTGAGCCTTAACAGCTTCCCGCAGATTCCTATTCCAAACTGGCAGTTAACTTACAACGGTTTAAGCCGTATCCCTTTACTGAATGATATATTTGAGTCGTTTGACTTACGGCATGGCTATCGTTCTACATATAATGTGAACAGCTATAGCTCGCTTATACGCTATAAGGAAGTGAACGGGGCCAGCAGCGAGCGCGATGTGAACCAGGACTTTCTGCCGTTTTACCAGTTTTCGCAAGTGAGCTTGTTTGAGCAGTTTGTGCCGCTGATAGGTATGGATATGCGCTTTAAAAACAGCATGACGGTAAACGCCGAGTACCGTAAAAGCCGCGCCATGAGCCTGAGCTTGCTGAACAGCCAGCTGGCGCAGCAAAACGAAAATATTATTGTGCTGGGCTTTGGTTACCGTACCCGTAATTTCAGGATGCCGTTTGGCCTGTTGCCACGCATTCGTACCAATAATGAGGTGAACTTTAAATTCGATGTGGCTGTACGCGATAACAAAATATTGATTTACCGTGCCGATGTAGAATCGGCCGAAATATCGTCGGGTGCACAAAACATAACGCTGCGTCCGTCTATCGATTATGTGATCAATCAGCGGTTTAACCTCAACTTGTTTTACGATAGTAACATCACTAAACCGTATACTTCGCAAACCTTCAATACGGCCTTTACCAACTTTGGTATTAACCTGAAGCTTTTGCTGCAGTAACAATAAAAAAGCTTTTAAGAGATCTCTTAAAAGCTTTTTTATTTGTGGCGATACGTTCGGCGTTTTAAGCGTAACGCTTTTTGTGCTTCGTGTTGCTGCTTATTGGCCGTGTGCCGCGCAATGGTGCTTTTTATTCTTTTTTCGGTAGCCGGGTCATACCCAGCGGTTGATTTGATGCCGATAGCTAATGTTTTCCAAACGCTTTTAAAAAAAGGTGTGTCGGGTTGTCTTACATAACTTACCTCATAGCTACGCGGCTTTGCTCCAATGGTGTCGGGGTTGTTATGTTTGATGATCATTGCGTTGGCCATCATAGAGATAATAGCACGCTTGCGATACCTCATGCTGTCGGTTTTAAGCAAGCGTATCCGCAAATCATTATATAGCAAAGTAACTCTGCCGTGCGATAAGGTTTTGTTGCCGGTAATGTCAAAACTAAAGTGCTTAAGTTTACCCGACGCTATTTTTACCAAGGCGAAAGGCATGGTCACAGAGTTAAGCTTTTCGAGATTCATGGCGCCGAGGGTGCCATTATAAGCATATGACCTGGCCGAATCAGTAAGGTTGAAAGTGGCATTTGTGCTTAATGGGCCCTCGTTCATCAACTGCGATGTAAATTGCATTTGGCAAAGGTTGTTATGCTGTAATGCTGCCGGGTGGTTAGTAACATTCAATATCAGGCCGCTGGTATTATTTAACGTGATGTGCCCGGGCTTATGTGAGCGTTTGCCGTAACCTTTATAAGTAACATCTACATGCCGTAGGGCTATCGTGTCAATTTTGATGGTGTTGCTCATTTGCTGAATAGCAACGTTAGGGAAGCTGCGCAGGCGGTTGCCTTTGGATACAGGTGCAGCTGTATTGGTAAGCACACTGAATATACCATGATTGATGAGCACTTTTGAACTGTAGATACTGCGGTATTTATTGTATGTTTTAAAATCGAAGCTGTCGGCCTGTAACGTATCGGCAGAAAAAGCGTAACGGTTGCGTATGTTACGGCTCATAAACACAGCCTCGTCTGCCGGTAATATGCTTAATCCGTTAGCTTGCAGCCGCGAAGTAAGCGTCGAGAATTTAAGCTGTTTTACTTGATAATAATACAAGCCGCTACCGGCTGAGCGTTTAAAATTATTTAGTTCAATCTGAACATCTTTAAAGTAAAAGAAGCGCGATTTATCGTTTTGTGTCGTTGAGTCAATCAGCAGATCATTGCAGGTTAAGTTCATTTCCTTCAACTCCGAAATCTCCAGCTTATGACCCGAGTAGTCATCATACTTGAATTTTACATCATTAAGCATAACCTGCCCAATGTGGATAGATTTGAGCATTGATTTTATGCGCTGCCAGGTTGTAAGATGATCTTTAGGCAGGCTGTCGGTTTTATGGTTTAGCCGGTAAGTTACCTGCAGTTCGGGAGCGCTCAAAATAATTTGCCCGATATCCAGCTTGCCATCAAAGTACAGGCGCAAAGGGTGCATGCGCTTAATCACCAACCGTTTTACTTTAAGGCGATATAAGTTATTGGGCGCAAAATTTAGTTTGGTATTACGGTTGTAAACCGCCATGTTGGGTTTTACGGTAATGTTGTGAATTACCAGCTTGCCTTGCAGTATATGAAAATCAGCATCTTTAAAATCGGCCTCGTATAAGCTGTCAGTGCTGGTTAGTACCGTAGCTTTTACTTTTTGGGCCAGTATGGGCGACCAGTACCGGTTTACAAAGTAAGCTGCAATAATAATTACAATTACAAGAATCAATACAATTTTAGCCAGCGCTTTTTGCCATGCATATTTTAAAAACTTAACTGCCATTAGTTGTCTGCGCTTCTTCCTTTTGCTTTTTTTCGGCGGCTTCGGCTTTTTTCTTTTCTGCTTCTTTTTGGGCCTTACGCTCTGCACGTTTTTTACGGCGATCTTCCCGGAACTGTTTAAAATCCGATATCAGGCCGTTTACTTTTTCTACCGTTTTGGTAACCGTCTCAACGGTTTTGTTTACCCGGTTTTCTGTCTTTTCGTCAAAGCCTACGCTTGGCTTCAAGCCATCCAGCAGGTTTTTATACAAAAAGCTGAAAAAAGACAAGGTGGGTTCCCGCCTGAAATTGATAGGTCCGGGCCTGAAGTTGCCTTTTTTGTCGGGGTTGCTATCCTCAATAATTAATGTGTTAGCTATTTTGGATATCAGCCCCTGCGTTTGCAGTTGCTTTACACCTTCTTCTTTTTTTAATAACTGAACATTCAGGTTCTTATAGTAGAACTTCAGATTACCTCTCCCAAAATAATTATTTGCACTCACATTAAAAACTAATTTTTGTACATCGGCCGATTGTACATGTACCAGCGCCAATGGCTTAACCAGTTTGTCGAGCACACGCCCGTCAAACCGGCCCAGTACGCCCGAGTAGGTGAAGCCGCCTTTAGGGTCATTCAGATTAAACCTGAGGTTTAGTTGCAAATCACCAGCGTTCATAAAGCGGGTGCGCAGGTGTGCCGACATGTAATGGTTTTTGGCCTTGGCAGCCGGATCGTTAGTTACGTTGGTAAGGTAGCCGCTGGTATGTTTAAAAAGTATGGTGCCCGTAAAGCCGGTGCGGGCATCAGCTTCGGCATAGGTAACATCGGCATCATAAATATTAAGGCGGGTTAGTTTCATATCCAGTGCTACCCTTTGCAGTGCTTGGTGCGGGTCTTTGCCTATTTTGCTGGTTTTTACATGTTTTTTGTAAGCGTTGTTATTGTAAATTTCAACAAACGGTTTATTAATGTTTATGGTACCTGCATATAACTGCTGGTTGCGTAAAAAGCGCTGCAAATCAATGTCATTAATGGCTATGCGGTTAAAGCGCAGGTCATAGCGCTCTTGTGGTCGGCGTATTTTGTCGTAAAAGGCTTTTTTGCTATAGCGGGGTTGCAGCGCTACTTTATCCAAAATAAGATTTCGCTGCGCGGTTGAAAAGCTGATTTGTTTAGCTACAGCATAGTACAGGCTATCAGGCGTAGCCAGCTTATAATCATGTACTTTTAACTGCACACCACGGGTATAGTAGAAACGGCTGCTGTCTTTTTCAGAAAGCGAGTCAATGTAAACATCAGATATACTGATATCTACATGCTTTAGCGTGTTCTTTTTAGGTAAGCGGTAATTCTTATTCACATATTTAAGGCTGATATCATTCAGCGCAATGGAATCTATACGCAGTTGTTTAAAAATCTTTTTAATAAGCTGATAGGGCGTTTTGGGCTTGCCCACTTTAACGCTGTCGTTAAAATGCAGCCGCTTATTAACAATAAGCAGGTCCGGGTTGTCAATAATAATCCGGTTTATATTCAGGATCTTTTCCTGATAGGCTTTGCGGGCGCCTACATTTTTAATAGTTAGCTTTTTTACCCGGAGAGCGTAAATATTATCGGGTGCTTTTTTCTGCGCTACCAAACGGTTGTATACGTTGGTGTCGGGTATCAGTTTAAAGTCGCTCAGTATGGCATCGCCCGATGCCAGGTTAAGATCAAAGTCAGAGTATTGGATATGATAAAGACTATCGCTTGAGCTGATGATAGCTTCCTGTAATTGTTGTTGCAGGTAAGGTTTCCAACGGTCTTGTGCTATGTACTTGTTATAAAAGTAATATCCGGCACCGCCAATAAGCAGCAATATGGCCAGTACGATGAAAGGCCATTTTGGAAATTTTTTTCTTGGGCGTTGCTCATTATCCATTACCGTGCGGGTTAAATCTATTACCTTAACAAGCAAACTTAAATTTTGTTAAATGCTGACAAACTGTCATTCATGTAAATAAAAATTATGTATTTTTGCAGCTCTAAAAAATTTGATAATGATGGATTTGCTTATTCCGGATAAAACACATGATGAAAGCAGGCAGGGTGAGGCATTGATGCTGGAGCAGGCTGAAAACAAATCTGATCCTAAATATAACGGCCGCAAACTATATATTGAAAGCTATGGCTGCGCCATGAACTTTTCAGACAGTGAAATTGTTGCCTCAATTTTGCTGGATAAAGGCTTTGAAACCACTACAGATTACAACAACGCTGATGTGGTTTTCATCAACACCTGTTCAATCCGTGAAAATGCAGAGCAGCGTGTGCGTAACCGTCTGAAAGAATTTACAGTGGCCAAGGTGAAAAACCCCGGCCTGATTGTAGGCGTGCTGGGCTGTATGGCCGAGCGTTTGAAATCAAAGTTTTTAGAAGAGGAAAAGCTGGTTGACGTAGTAGTAGGCCCTGATGCCTACCGCGACTTGCCCAACCTGATTGACCAGGTAGATGACGGTGCCCGCGCCGTGAACGTGCTCCTGTCGCGCGAAGAAACTTATGCTGATATTAATCCGGTTCGTTTAAACAGTAATGGTATCAACGCCTTCGTGTCTATTATGCGTGGCTGCGATAACATGTGCTCATTTTGCGTGGTGCCGTTTACCCGTGGCCGCGAGCGTAGTCGCGATCCGCAATCTATAGTAAACGAGTGCCAATCATTGTTTGACCAGGGGTATCGTGAGGTTACCTTACTGGGCCAGAACGTAGATTCGTACAAATGGAAACCAACTGCCGAAGGCGATAGCATATCAATTGACGAAATTAAAGGAACCAACTTTGCGCAGTTGCTCGAAATGGTGGCTTTGATTCATCCTGATTTGCGCGTACGCTTCTCTACCTCGCATCCTAAAGATATTACCGACGAGGTGCTGTATACCATAGCTAAATACGATAATATCTGTAAGTATATCCACTTGCCGGTACAATCAGGCAATAGCCGTGTACTGGAACTCATGAACCGTACTTATGACCGTGAATGGTATATGGACCGCGTGAATGCCATTCGTCGCATCATTCCCGAGTGTGCTATATCAACCGATGTAATTGCCGGTTTCTGTTCAGAAACGGAAGAAGAGCACCAGGAAACACTAAGCATGATGGATTTTGTGCGGTATGATTATGCTTACATGTTTATGTACTCCGAGCGTCCGGGTACGTTGGCTGCCAAGCGTTATGCAGATGATATTCCGGAAGCGGTTAAAAACCGTCGTTTGAAAGAGATTGTGAACAAGCAGCGTGAGCATTCGTACGAGCGTTTACAGGCACAGGTAGGTAAAGTGCAAAGAGTTTTGATCGAGGGTTTCTCTAAGAAATCGGACAAAGATTATTGCGGTCGTAACGACCAGAATGCCATGGTAGTTTTTCCGGTAAGTGAAAACTATAAGCCCGGCCAGTATGTAAACATATGGGTTGAAAGGTGCACTACCGCCACCTTGCTTGGCAAAGTGGTTGATTAAAGGCATTATATAATATACGGTTAAGAATCTCTTAGCCGTATATTGTTATGTCCTGTATTTTACATCTAAATCTACAACATGGACGTACAAGAAATTAAACAACGCTTTGGGATCATCGGCAATTCGCCGCTGCTAAACCGGGCTATAGATATTGCAAACCAGGTAGCGCCTACCGATATTTCGGTACTCATTACCGGCGAAAGCGGTAGTGGTAAAGAGGCGTTCTCGCATATTATACACCAACTTAGCTCGCGCAAGCACGGGCCATTTATTGCCGTAAACTGCGGGGCTATACCCGAGGGTACTATCGATTCGGAACTTTTTGGTCATGAAAAAGGCGCTTATACCGGCGCTGTTGGCGAACGTAAAGGTTATTTTGAAACTGTTAACGGCGGCACTATATTTTTGGATGAGATTGGCGAAATGCCTTTAGGTACGCAGGCTCGCTTGCTGCGGGTTCTGGAGTCGGGTCAGTTTATTCGGGTGGGCTCATCCAAGGTAGAAAAAACTAACGTGCGCGTTATAGCCGCCACCAACGTAGATGTGTATGAAGCTGTAAAGGCCGGCAAATTTCGTGAGGATTTGTACTATCGTTTAAATACCGTTCCGCTACGGATACCACCGCTGCGTGATCGCCGCGAGGATGTGTACCTGCTGTTCCGCAAGTTTGCGGCAGACTTTACCGACAAATATCGCACGCCTCCTATGCAGTTGGATGAAAGTGCTCAGCAGGTGCTTACAAATTATAACTGGCCGGGTAACGTCCGTCAGTTAAAAAATATTGCGGAGCAACTGGCCGTATTAGAACGCGACCGTACTATTACTGCTGCAACGTTGCTAAATTATATTCCGCATGAAGCCGGCCGCAGTAACCTGCCCATGCGTGTTGAAAATCAATCGCGCGAGGATTTTTCCGAAAGAGACATCCTTTACAAAGTGCTGTTTGATATGAAGCGTGATATGGTGGAGCTTAAAAAGCTGGTAGCTGAAATCATTGAGCATGGTGCTGCACCGGGCAGCTATGCGCATAATCCGCAGGTGTTAAACCAGTTGTACCATGATATCGAATTACCCGATCATCAGGAAACACAATTTACTTTGCAACAGCCCGTTGTTAATACAAATAACAGCAAAATTAACGAGCCCATTATTACACCTCACGCCGAGGAGGTAGAGGAGTCGTTGTCGTTGGTTGATAAAGAGTCGGACCTGATACGTAAGGCCCTTAAAAAGCACAAAGGCAAACGTAAGCTGGCGGCCCATGAGCTGGGTATTTCTGAACGCACCTTGTATCGTAAAATTAAAGAACTGAATTTATAATGCTGCTAAAACGAGCAACGCTCACTATTGTACTGATTTTGGCCACCGTTGGCCTTTTTTCATCATGTTCAGTAACCCTGAACGGCGCTTCTATACCGCCTGAGATGAAAACTATTAATGTGGAATTTTTTGAAAATAATGCGCCGCTGGTAGTGAACAACCTGAGTCAGCTGTTTACCGAGTCATTAAAGAATCGTATCCGTTCACAAACGCGATTAGCTATTGTGCGGGGCGAGGCCGATGCGGTTATATCAGGCGCCATAACCGGTTATAGCATAGCGCCGGTTGCGGTTCAGGCCACACAAGGTAATCAGGCGCCTATTGCCTCGTCATCCAGATTGACCATTACGATAAACGTAAAATACGTGAACGAGAAAGACAAGAAGCAGAATTACGAGCAGTCTTTCAGCCGTTATACCGATTTTAGGGGTGATTTGGCAGGGCAGGAGCAGAACCTGATCCAGGTAATCAACCAGCAGTTAACCGAAGATATTTTTAATAAGGCTTTTGCCAATTGGTAAGCATTACTTAGTTCAACCTACGTGGAAGAGAATCAACTTCAGCAATATCAGGATATATTTCAGCAGGTTTTGGCACGGCCAAATCAGCCGGATAGCGCTTATTTGAGCCAGGCAGATGCGCTGGTGAAAGCTTTTCCGCAAAGCGGTTTGCTTCGGGCTTTGATGGCTACAGAAAGTGATACGGCCAGTTTAAAGGCAGCGGCAGCATGGTTTGCCGGTAGTTCGCTTTATCAAGTGGTAAATGCACCGGCTACTTTACCGCAGGTATCGTCTGCGCAAATCATAGTTCAGCAAACAAAAGTTGCTGAATCGCAGGCTGAAGCTTATGAGCCGGAAGTGATTAATGAATCGGTTGGAGAGGTTGGCAGCACAGTTTCGGTATCTGCAGAGCAAGTTGCCGAGAAAAGTGATAGCTACTATGAGGTTGTTGAAGATGTACAGGAACAGCCGGTAGTTGAACCTGTTCAGGTTCTTAAAGAAGCGGAACCGGATACAGTTGAAGCAACATCTTTGCAAACGGTAAACGAAGAGCCGTCGGCACCGCTGCCCGAAACGCAAAAGCTGATTATTGAAAATATTGCGGCCAGTAACTATTTTGTGTTCGATCGTTCGTTTATTGATCGGAATAGGCCCGATGCTGCGCCCGAAGGCTATATCAACCAGCAAAGCAACAAGCCGCCGTTTGTTAAGCCTGTTAACCAACCCGCTGTTGCGCCCAACAAAGTAACCCGGTATAATGATGATACCATGCCTTACAGTTTTATGTGGTGGCTGGACAAAACCCGTAGAGAATACAGTGGTATATATCAGCCTTTTGCTTCGCAGCAAACAGGTACTACTGCTAATGCTTCTGACAGGCAGCCGGATACAGAACCGCAAACTTTGGAGAGTCGTAAGCGTGAAGACCAGATCATAGAACGTTTTATTAAAGAAGAGCCCCAGATAAAGCCGCCAAGCAGCGATAAGCTGGATAATGAAAATAAGGCCCGCTATAGCGCCGAGGATGATGAGGAGATGATTACCGAAACGCTGGCCCGCATTTATGCCGATCAAATGCTATATGCAAAAGCCATAGCTGCTTATAAAATTTTAATATTGAAAAATCCGGAAAAAAGCAGTTACTTTGCAAGCCAGATTGAAGTTTTAGTAAAAAAGATTAATTAACATAAACAATGTACATCGTATTATTAATTGTAGCCATTTTGGTTTGCGTACTGTTAGCCATTATTGTATTGATACAAAACCCTAAAGGTGGTGGCTTGTCATCTAACTTTTCAAGTTCTTCACAAATGCTGGGCGTGCAAAAAACAGGTGATATTTTAGAAAAAGGAACCTGGGTTTTAGCCATCTCTTTAATGGTGCTGTCATTAGGCATCAATATGGCAGTGAAAAGCAGCAGCGGAGGCAGCGATGCATCCCAGTACCGCGATCAGATTCAGAAAGCATCAAAACCAACGGGCGCAGTTAACAGCACCATGCCGCCACCGGGCGCGCCTGCTGCACCGGCAAAACCAACAGATACAACTAAAAAGTAATTTAAATATACAGAGGCTCCGGTACGCAACCGGGGCCTTTTTTGTTTTCAGGCATTCTGCCATCATGGCATTGTCATGCCATTGTAAGCCCTGCTCTCTTTTCCCTACTTAGTTTTAAACTGACATTACATCAGCCCGTAGCTGACAAATTTTGCTTGTATAACGGTTGGCATAATTGCTGTTACTGAGTATGCGTAAAACCAACATTTACACTTTAAAAATATAAAATCTATAATTATGTCATTAAACATTAAGCCTATTGCAGACAGAGTAGTAGTAGAAGCTGCTCCTGCCGAAGAAAAGACTGCATCTGGTATCTTTATCCCTGATACCGCTAAAGAAAAACCTCAAAAAGGAACTATTGTAGCTGTAGGTGATGGTAAAAAAGATGAGCCTTTAACTGTTAAGGTAGGTGATCAGGTTTTATATGGCAAGTATGCCGGTACTGAAATTACTTACGAAGGCAAAGAGTACTTAATTATGCGTGAATCTGATATCTACGCAGTTCTGTAATTATTGAAGGTTTGATGAACCGAAGGATTAATTTGACATCCTGTTCAGCATTTAATCATTCTCTCACTCAACAAAACAAAACTTAAAAAAGACATGGCAAAACAAGTAAAATACAATGTTGAAGCACGCGATGCTCTGAAACGCGGTGTGGACACTTTAGCAAACGCAGTTAAAGTAACTTTAGGCCCTAAAGGTCGTAACGTAATTATCGACAAGAAATTTGGTTCACCGGCTATCACTAAAGACGGTGTCACTGTAGCTAAAGAAATCGAATTAAAAGATTCTTTAGAGAACATGGGTGCACAAATGGTGAAAGAAGTAGCATCTAAAACTGCTGATATTGCAGGTGACGGTACTACTACCGCTACTGTTTTGGCGCAGGCTATCATCACTGCAGGTATCAAAAACGTAGCAGCTGGTGCTAACCCAATGGATTTAAAGCGCGGTATTGACAAAGCTGTTGCAGCTGTTGTGGCTAACCTGCGTGAGCAATCTCAAACTGTTGGCGAAGACAATAACAAAATTAAACAAGTAGCCAGCATTTCAGCTAACAATGACGAAGTTATTGGTACCCTGATTGCTGATGCTATGGGCAAAGTAGGTAAAGATGGTGTAATTACCGTTGAAGAAGCTAAAGGTACAGAAACTGAAGTAAGAACTGTAGAAGGTATGCAGTTTGACCGTGGTTACCTTTCTCCGTACTTTGTAACCAATGCTGATAAAATGGAAGCAGAACTGGATAGCCCTTATATCCTGATCTACGATAAAAAGATTTCTTCAATGAAGGAATTGCTTCCAATCCTGGAAAAACAAGTACAAACCGGAAAACCACTGGTTATCATCGCTGAAGATTTAGACGGTGAAGCTTTAGCTACTTTGGTAGTTAACAAAATCCGTGGTTCACTGAAAGTTGCTGCTGTTAAAGCGCCTGGCTTTGGTGACCGTCGTAAAGCTATGCTGGAAGATATCGCTATCCTGACTGGTGGTACTGTGATTTCTGAAGAAAGAGGCTTTAAACTGGAGAATGCTGACTTAAGCTTCCTGGGTACTGCTGAGAAAGTAGTTATTGACAAAGACAATACTACTGTAATTAACGGTTATGGTGATGCTGAGGCAATCAAAGCCCGCGTTAACCAAATCAAATCACAGATCGAAACCACTACTTCTGACTATGATAAAGAAAAACTGCAAGAGCGTTTAGCTAAATTATCTGGTGGTGTAGCTGTATTGTACGTAGGTGCTGCTACCGAAGTAGAGATGAAAGAGAAAAAAGACCGTGTTGATGATGCTTTACACGCAACCCGCGCTGCCGTTGAAGAAGGTATCGTAGCTGGTGGTGGTGTAGCCTTCATCCGTGCGGTTGCTGCTTTAGCAAACGTTGAAGGTGCTAACGAGGATGAGAAAACTGGTATCCAGATCATCCGCCGTGCTATTGAAGAGCCGTTACGTCAAATCTGTCAAAACGCAGGTATCGAAGGTTCAATCGTAGTACAAAAAGTAAAAGAAGGCACTGCCGACTTTGGTTACAATGCCCGTACTGATAAATACGAAAACTTAATCGGTGCTGGTGTAATTGACCCTACTAAAGTATCACGTGTAGCTTTAGAGAATGCTGCTTCAATCTCAGCGATGCTGTTAACCACCGAGTGTGTGTTGGCTGATGATCCGGAAGATGAAAAAGCTGGTGCTGGTGCCCCTCCAATGGGCGGCATGGGCGGTATGATGTAATCAAACCATACATCGTATTAAATTGCATACAAATCGAACCCCTGTCTGATTTTCCAGACAGGGGTTCTTGTTTTTGCGACCTAATATTTACGTAAAAACGGCTTTTAGGTTATATTTTATTAATCAAATGATTAATAAACGCCCAGATGTTGCTGGGCGTATGTTATATTTTTGCATAAAATTTCGAATTTATAGTTACAGGCATATAGTTTGATATTTTGTAAGCGATATGAAACACATTACCCAGAGAAAGAGACAATTGCAGACAAGGATATTTGAGTGGGTAGTACTTAAAGGTCCTGAATTATTTGTGAGCTTAATGTCGTAAACTTGCTGAATGAATTTTCAGCTACTGACATTAATTAATTTAATGCTTGCAGCCAAGGCCCCAGCTTCGCCTTCGGTTACCGATTTATATGACAAAGCTTATTCATGGGTAGTTAACAACGGCCCTAAATTGCTGATAGGTATCATTGTATTTTTCATAGGCCTGTCACTTATAAGCTTTCTACGCAGATGGATGACACGCCGCATGGCACACAAGAAAGTCCATTCATCATTACAACCATTTTTTCTAAGTTTATCTATTACTGCCCTGCACCTGGTGCTGATTATTGTGGTGATGGAGATAATGGGCATTGAGCTCACTATCTTTACAGCCATTCTGAGTGCGGCCACGGTGGCTGCAGGTTTAGCTTTATCGGGCACGCTGCAAAATTTTGCCGGCGGTGTAATGATCTTGCTGCTTAAGCCCTTTGAAATAGACGACAATATTATTGCACAAGGCCAGGACGGCGTAGTTACTTCCATCCAGATATTTTATACTGTTGTGCTTACCTATGATAATAAAACGGTGATTATACCTAACGGTAAACTGTTTAATGAGGTAATTGTGAATGTATCGCGTCAGGGTAGCCGCCGGTTGGATATCGAACTTAAGCTTAATTTTGCTGCAGATATCGATAAGGTAAAGAGCGTAATCAGTAAATCGATCGATTCTACCGAAAATATCTTGGTGCAGCCTTCCAAATACCTTGGTATCTCTCAAATTGATCCCGATGGGTACCGCTTTACTATACGTGTATGGGTGCAACCGGGTAACTTCCTATCTGCCAAATTGAACCTTCAGGAGCGCATTATCAAAGACTTGAAGGCATCGGACATTAAACTGCCGGGAATGTAGGTTGATAGGTAAGATCAGCCGTTATACATTTAAAGACTATTCCTTTAAAATTCAGCTGTCATCTTAAACGATAATGAGAGAATTATACCATAATTAGCAAGGTATAATATCTCTTATTATCATTCGAGGTGGCATTTTTTAGTTTTAAGACCTTAAATCTTTTGTCTTGCTTTTAGTTCCAGATACCGGTTTACGGTATTGACTGTCAGATTTTGCGGTGCCGTAAGGATGGATTGGATACCATGTTTGGCCAGTTCCTTTACCATCATCTTTTTATCGTAAGCAAATTTTTCGGCAATGGTTTTTATGTATACGCCTTCCACATCAGTAGCAGGCTGCTCGCTTACTTTTCTAAGCTCTGTATTTTCGAAAAACACCACTAACAATAAATTAAAGCTGGCTATACGTTTTAAAAACGGAAGGTGGCGCTCTAAAGCCGGCATGCTTTCATAGTTAGTGAAAAACACCACCAGGCTGCGCTGTTTTATTACGCGTCGAGTAGTGGCATAAAGCAGCTCCATGTTGGTTTCCAGATAGCGGGTTTTCTCCTTATACAATACCTCCAGTATTTTATTGATATGTGCCGGTTTCTTTTCGGCTGGTACAATAGCGCCGATCTTTTCTGCAACGGTAATTAGGCCCGCTTTATCTTCCTTAAGCAATGCTACATTAGAGAGTACCAGGCTGGCGTTAATGGCATAGTCCATCAGGCTTAAGCCTTCGAATGGCATTTTCATCGACCGCGACTTGTCGATGATGCAATACACCTGCTGCGATTTTTCGTCGGTGTAGTTGTTGGTCATCAGGCTGCCATGCCGGGCCGAGGCCTTCCAGTTGATGGTGCGATAATCATCGCCGGGTACATAAGCTTTAATCTGCTCAAATTCCATACTGTTGCCCAATCGCCTGATCTTCTTAATACCCACTTCGTTCAAGCGGTTGGATATAGCCAGCAATTCATACTGGCGCATCTGTAAAAAGGACGGATATACGGGCAAAACCTCGCTTTCTGCAAAGTTATAACGCCTGCTGATTAACCCCAGCGGCGATTGCGCAAACACTCGGATTAAACCAAACTCATATTCACCGCGCTTTAAGGGTTTCAGCTGGTAAGAGATCAGCTTATGCTGTCGCGGTTTTATGCTGGTTTTAAACCATACATCACGTTTTTGAAATTGATAAGGAATCTCATCTATAATACCGGCGGATAGAGGGAACGTATAGAAGTTTTCGATGTATACGCCCAGTTCATTATCGTCGCCGTTACTTAACCTTTCGGGAGCCTCACGGCGGGCAAATACGCCATTGCGGTTGCTGTATAGCATTACAATATCTATAAGCAGCAAAATGATCAGGGCCCAGAAAGCCAGTTGCGGTAACACGCCCAACCATTCAAAAAAGAAACGGAAAATAAAGAATACCGAACAGCCAATTAACCCGGCCAGCAGGCGGGTAGTTAAAAACAGGTTTTTGTAATATAAGCTGATGAAGTTTTTCACGTATTAGCGTGGTATTTCTATTTTTTGTATAATTTGAGCCACTACCTCGTCAGGTGTAACGCCTTCCATCTCTTTATCGGGCGTAAGCATAATGCGGTGCCTTAATACGGCCGGTGTAATCCATATAATATCTTCAGGAGTTACAAAATCGCGCCCTTTCATGGCCGCCAGTGCCTTAGCACCGTTGATGATAGCCAATGAAGCGCGTGGTGAACCACCGAGGTACAAAGATTTATTCTGACGGGTTTCGTAAACAATTTTCGCTACAAATTCGAGCAGTTTAGGTTCTACAAAAAGCTCGCGTACCTGCTTTCTTACAGCTACAATATCTTGTGCCGATAATACGGGCTGAATTTGGGTAAGCTGCTCGATTGTTTTTTGCTGATGCTGTTGGGTAAGTATGGCAATCTCGTCTTCCAAAGTTGGATATTTTACTTCGATCTTGAACAGAAAGCGATCCAGCTGCGCTTCGGGCAGGCGGTAAGTACCTTCCTGCTCAACGGGGTTTTGTGTAGCCAGGATAATGAAAGGTTCATCCAGTTTATACTGGTGCCCGTCAACCGTTACCTGGCGCTCTTCCATTACCTCAAACAGGGCCGATTGCGTTTTAGCCGGGGCTCGGTTCACCTCATCTATAAGTACGATATTGCCAAACACCGGGCCGGCCTTAAATTCAAACTCAGTGGTTTTAGGGTTAAATACCGAAGTACCGATCACGTCAGACGGCATCAGATCGGGGGTGAACTGTATACGGGAGTAACGGGCATCAATAGCACGTGCAATTAGTTTAGCTGTGAGTGTTTTAGCTACGCCGGGTACGCCTTCAATCAGTAAATGGCCATCTGCCAGTATACCGGCAATCAGCAGGTCAACGGTTTCCTGCTGGCCTACCACAATTTTAGCAATGGTAGCTTTAATTTGCTCAACCGCGTAACTGAGCTTGCTCAGATCGGTGCGCGATTCAAATACTGGGTTTTCCATATTATCTGGATTTTGCATAAAACTCTTCTATCAATTGATTTAATTTAATCAGTTCCTGGTCGGATATTTGGGTATGGTTGTGCAGGTAATTCAGCATGTAAACCAGCTCGGTGGCCAGTTCGTGGTCTATACCTGTCTTTTGAGTAAGGCCATCAACAAAATCTTTATTGAGTAAGCCGGTTTTTAGGTTGTACTTACTACGAATATGCTCTAACAGGTAAGTTATCTTTTTGAGCGTAATGTCAAAGTTATTGCGCTGCTCATAGTATACCCCGCCAACTACACTTACAAATTCGAGCGTGGTGTTTTGCAGTGGCTCAATTACCGGTATAATGCGTTGGCGACGCTTCATCTGGTATAAAACGAAGAACAGCGTTGTTAGTAAAGCAATATAGTAAGCCCAGCTTAAGCTCTCGTTACCGAAGATGACACGCAGGGGCGAGGTATCCTGCGGTATATCCTTATTCTGGAATTGATCCCAGTAAATGTTTTTGGTAACAGGCAGATAAGATAGCGCTTTGGCTGCATATTCGGCCCCTTGCGGGTTCAATAAGCTATAGTTGGTAAACAAATGCGGGCCTGCACACAAGTATAGATTACCCTTGCCAAATTTGAACTGCAGGTAGTTGCTGTGCCCTAATGTGTTTTGGCTTAATACCACGGCATGGGCGGTATCAAACGAACTGAAATACTGGTTACTTACATCGTGCTTAAACGTATAATAGCCCGGCCGCTTTAAACGCGGGTTGGTAAAGTTTAGGCCGGCATTGGCCTGCTTATATTCAGAGCCCATTTGCAGCTTCAAGGTATCTGCCAAAAAGCCCTGCCATACAAAGGCCGACATAAATACATTATTACCCACCTTGATATACTTTACCAACCGTTCATAATCGTACTTGTCGGTTTCGATAGTTTTGGCAACAACCATGTAATTGCCTGATAAGCTACTGTCCTGAAATACTTTATTGAGCGTACTATTGGTATGTGTAACAGCCGCTCCCGGAAATATTTGATTTAATTGCTGATGCAATATGGCTGTACCAAACGGAATCTTGTCCTTGTAATACAGCGTTGATATCCAGTTAACCGGCTTGGGTTTGTTATACTGGGCTACTAAATAGATAACCAATGCACCAACGCAAACCAGCATCAGAAGCTTAAAATCTTTCATGCCAGTGTTTGCTTAAAGTGGGTGAACAAAGTATTGATATTTTGGAACGTTTGGCTGTTGATGCTGAATTCACCGTACCATACATATTCAAACTGGCGGGTAAGCACAGCAAAGGCATCGCGCTGCTCCATGTTTTTCAATTCGTCGATATAGGCACTGTTGGTTTTATCTAACTGCCAGTTAATCAGGTTGGCATCACTTAGTTGCTTTAATGATTTTAAGTATAGCAGGCGCACCGCCAGCCGGTAATTATGTTCATTAATTGCCTGTTCAATCGCCGTATTAAAATCAATTTCATGTATGTTTTCCAGGCTTTCGGTATAAGGCACTTCCGCCTCAGCAGATTTTTTTCGGAAAATGTTCTTGATACCCGCCAATCGTAATAGAATAAATATGAGTGTGGCTAAGCCAAGTGCTATAAACAGGTACTTTAAAAAAATGGCTAAATAGTAATAAAATGAATGCGAATTTTTAACCTTAAAACCATCAAACAAGTGCCAGAACCAGCGCCAGAAACGCGTCCACAAAGACGGCTTTTGCTTTAAGTCTTCGTAATGATACTCCGGCAGCTTACGGCATTCATCCAAATAGGCTTTGTCAAAATAACGGGTTTGTATCCGCGCCGTATCGGTACGCAGTACCAAGGCGGGCTTGGCATTAGGCAGCGCCCTGGCGGGGGCACCAAGTAGCATAAGCACAATACCTAAGTATAGTACGTTTCTCATTTAATATTCTTCAGCAGGTAAGTCGGTATCAGGCTGCTTGCCAAAGCTATTAATACGATCCATTAAACCAGTGCCTTCTTTTTTCTCATTTAAATTAAAGTAGCAAAGGGCTAACGTAACGATGGGCAAGGCTGCAAGTACAAACCCAAGTGTTTGTAGTACCGACATAATAATAGTAAGTGGTGTAAACAGAGATGAAGCGTCGTGTAAGTGTGTTAATGAAAGTGCTGCTGTTACTATCATGCCGGGTACCATTAAAATACCTACACCTAAGGATATGATAAGCAACATAACGAATAGTGCCCCGAAAGTAGCCCACCAGTTATCCTTGATTAAGGAAAAGCTGCGGTTGAATGCATATCCTAAACTGGTGTTTTCAAAAATGATAATGGGGAAGATAAGCGAAAGGATAGGCGATAACCATATACCAGGAATAATACATAATACAAAGCCCAGCCCCATAAGAATACCAATAACAAAAATGCTTCCGATTATACGAAGAAAATAGTACTTAATGTATCCCCAAACTTCTGCAGGAGACGGGGCAATGTTGCCTTTGTCGCGATACAGGGCTATATAGCTTAAAACCGTAGTAAGCAGAATGGTTTGTGTTAAATAGCTAAATATCAAGGTTAGAAAGTATTCAACACCAAAAAGAGATGGAACATCAAAAGACGCAGCCGCCTCCGGGTCGTTTTGCATACGCTGTTGCAAGCCCAAAATTTTAGCTTGTTGAAGATATTGAAGAACAATGAGTGCTAACAAAAAGAAGCTGCAGAAAGTAAGAATGATCTTAAACAGCGGCTTAAAATTTTGCTTCACAAACATAAAAGTGTCGTTGATGATTTCTCCAAAATCGCGAGCCTTGGCCAATTCAATCTTCTGTTGCATATAAGGTGTTGTTTTTATATAATTTATTGGGGTAAATAACCACGTACCATATCATAAAAGCCAAAGATGACCCTAAAATAAGCAGGCTCAGCCAAACGGGCATTTGGGTATGGCGGGTTACAAAGCTTTCGAAAAAGGCAGCAATAGCAAATATAGGCACCAAGCCAATAATAATTTTCAGGCCATCTTTGGCGCCACGTTTAAATGATATAATGCGCTTATAAGTTTTAGGGAACAACAAGCTATTTCCTAAAATTAAGCCTGCACAACCGGCAATAATAAGGGATGATATTTCAAGGGTGCCATGTATCCAGATAACCAATATAGATTGCCAGCCCAAACCTTTACTAAAAAAGAAATACTCGAACGAGCCCAGCATAACAGCATTCCTGAACATAAAAAAGATGGTGCCGGCACCACAAAATACACCGGCCACATAGCACACGAACGATACATAGATGTTATTCATGCCAATTTGAAAAAACATCGTAAACTCATTCTGGCTTTTATATATGCCGAATGGGTCGCCTTTGGCAATGTTGGCATTGGTCATGGCTACATATTCGTGACCCAAAATCAATTCCACAAACTGGTCATCGTATTTGGCCGAAAGGGCGCCCATCAGGCCGAATACGGTAAAAAGGATAAATGAATACAGTAATTGTTTTTGATACTGCTTAAATACCGCAGGCAATTCATACTTCCAAAAGGTGATAAAGCGATTGCTTTTAACCTTTTTGTTTTTGTAGATAGACTGGTGTAACCTGGCAGCGAGGCCGTTTAGGTAAGCCGTTGTTTTAGAGTTTGGATAAAAAGTTTTGGCATAAGCCAGATCGTCCGTTATTTGTATAAAACGGTCGGCAAGCTCATCGGGGCTCTGTGTATAAGCCTCTTCAAAGCTTTTCCATTTACCTGAATTTTGTTTAACAAACAGGGGTTCGCGCATGGCTTAGGCTTGTAAAATTTACCGGCTCAAATTAAATAGAAAAATTTAGTTTTCAATTAAAAATGTTCAGCAGGCAATTATCTTTGCCATTATGCAAACCGTCAGGATAACCACATCACAAAACATTACCATTGATTATGAAGTAGCCGGCCTGGGCGAACGTATGCTGGCTTATCTGGTTGACGCAGGTATTTTTATAATCCTGTATCTTTTAGGTATTCTCATCGGTGTAGGTGGTGCAGTAGCGGGTGGTAGTGGAGCAGGACTAATTGTTCTTGTTATTATATATTTCGCCTTGTTCGTTTTTTACGATTTAGCTTGTGAGATTTTTATGAACGGACAAAGTTTCGGTAAACGGGTCATGAAAATTAAGGTAGTTAGCTTGAATGGTGGCCAGCCTTCAATAGGTCAATACCTCCTGCGGTGGATATTCCGGATTGTAGATATGAGTTTAACATCCGGCGTTTGTGCAATTGTTACCATAGCCGCATCCGGAAAAAGCCAGCGCCTGGGCGATATAGTAGCCGGTACCACACTTATTAAAACCGAGCCGCGGAGCAAAATGGATCAGATTGCTCACATGCCCGTTGCTGATGTTAATTATGAACCTGTTTACAAGGAAGCAGGTAATTTAACAGATAAAGATGTTGCGCTGATACATGAGGTAATTCAAACCTATATGCAAACGGGTAATACTGCGGTTGTTTATAGTATGGCAAACCAAATAAAACAGCATTTAAACATAAGTATCCACAACGGTATGGATGAGTTGTTATTCTTACAAACTGTTGTTAAAGACTACAATCATCTTACTGTAAGTAGCAGCTATAACTTTAATGCTTAAATGGATAATATGGGGTGTTTCTGACGATCCAAAAGGCAATTACAATAACGGCCATAATGCGTGGTGTTAATGGATGGTATAACAATGCCCATTTATACTTTTTGCCTTTTAACGCTGAAGTAAGCACATAGCCAAAATGGATCAATAAAATAGGTAGGCTCAGTACCAGAAGTAAGTTTTGACGTATTGCATCCGCAAGGTTTGCATGTAATAAAGCATGAATGGCTCGCTGAGAGCCACAGCCAGGGCAGTCAAGCCCGGTTAAATAATGGAACGGGCATTTTGGAAAAAAGCTATATTTTGTCGGGTTGTATGTAAAGTAAATGCCAATAAAACATAGCACCAATACACATCCTGCCGTAAAATATAGCTTTTTATATTTCATTGATTAACCACGGCCTAACATAACCACGAATATGCCGTAGAGAACGCCAACTACTATTCCTCCAAAGAAACCGATTTTTGTCCATTTGCCAGCTTGCTCTGAAGCTTTAAGGGCACCATTATAATCCCCAACGTCATAACGGCTGTTTACACTTGCTGCATTAATGATACCTACAATACCTAAAGGCAAGCAGCAAAATAGAGTAACTAAAATTGATTCTACCAGCCAATTTTTTGGACGAGGCATCGGTGGTTGCGAAAAAGGTTGTTGCTGTTGAAAATCCATGATTTGTTTAAGTGAAATTTGGTTAAAGATAATACAATTTTACAATAACAATAACGTTGCCAATTATCTGTATATCTTTGTCATAGCATGCAAAAAGAACAGTTATCCGTATTCGATATATTTAAAATAGGCATAGGCCCCTCAAGTTCACATACTTTGGGCCCCTGGCGTGCTGCACAGCAATTTGTATATACCCTGCAGGAGCAGCAGGTGCTGGATAAAGTAGCTCAGGTGAAAATTTTGCTTTACGGCTCACTGGCTAAAACAGGTAAAGGGCACGGTACAGATGTGGCTATTCTATTAGGGCTAAGCGGTTATGACCCGGTTACGTTTGATGTTAACCAAATTGATAGTGAGATAGAAAGCATTAACCAACAGCATAAATTAAACCTTGGCGGCGAGCAACCCGTTAGCTTTTTTGCGGAGGACGATATGTTGTTTTTGTTCAGCCAGAGTTTGCCTTTCCACCCCAACGCGGTAACTTTCCAGGCATTTTTGAGTACCGGCAAGGCCATATCCGAAACTTATTACTCTATAGGGGGCGGTTTTGTAGTCAAGGAGGGGGGCTCCAGTCAGCAAAAAGCTGATGTAGATTTACCTTTCCCGATAGATACTGCTAATGATATATTACACTGGTGCCGTAAAACGGGCCTCAAAATATCAGAGGTGGTACTGGAAAATGAGCAGGCCTGGCGACCCGAAGCTGAAACCCGCAAAGGTGTGCTTGATATTTTTAGGGTAATTAAAGAGTGCATGTACCGCGGTTGCCATACCAAGGGCTACCTGCCTGGCGGCTTAAATGTGGCCCGTCGCGCTGCTGACCTGAACCGCAGGCTTACCAAAAATGCACCGTACAGTAACTTTGATGAATGGGTGAATGTAATACGCCAAACCGGCAACAGCTTTCAAAATATTCTGGATTGGGTAAGTTGTTTCGCCTTGGCAGTTAATGAGGAGAATGCCTCATTCGGTAGGGTGGTAACAGCGCCAACCAATGGCGCGGCTGGTGTTATACCGGCAGTGCTGCAATACTTTATTGTATTTTGCGATGGTTACTATGAAGACCGCATTATGCAGTTTTTATTAACCGCATCCGAGATTGGTTGTATCTTCAAAAAGGGAGCTACCATATCAGCAGCAATGGGTGGTTGCCAAGCCGAAATTGGGGTGTCATCAGCCATGGCGGCAGCGGCTTTAACTGAATGCCTGGGTGGTTCGCAAAGGCAGGTGTTGATGGCGGCTGAAATTGCCATGGAACACCACCTGGGCCTTACCTGCGATCCAATTGGCGGTTTAGTACAGGTACCGTGTATTGAGCGGAATACCATGGGGGCTATTAAGGCAATCACAGCCTCGCAATTGGCGCTGCAAAGTAACCCCGACAAAGCAAAAGTAAGCCTTGATGCCGTAATTAAAACTATGTGGGAAACCGCACTGGATATGAATTCCAAGTACAAAGAAACATCAGACGGTGGCTTGGCTATCAATATTCCGATCAGCTTACCTGAGTGTTAACTCAGGGCTTAATACAAAAAACGTCCTGCGTTCATCAACGCAGGACGTTTTCTGTATTATATAGGGGCCGAAATTATTCTACCGTAACGGTAAGGCCTTCCTGTTGTAAAATTTTGCGGTAAACTTCCATTTCTGTAAATGATCCTTCCAGTACGGCGCATTTACCTTCGTTATGTACTTTCCAGGCAATTTTTTCGGCTTGCGATTCTGAGTAATCCAGATATTTCATCATGCAATAAATCACATGTTCAAAGCTGTTTACATCGTCGTTCCACAAAATCAGGCGGTGCATTTCTTTCAGGCTCGCCAGTATTTCTTCAAGCGTAAGCGTTTCTTCCTGTACTTCAGTCGGCATATCACAGCAAAGTTACCTAAAAGCTGCAATAAAAATCAAGTCCGGTTGTTAATTCTCCAAATTCATTCCCTTGGTCATGCAATAGCTAATCTTAGTTTCAGCATTGCTGGTGCCGCTGCCCACATGCACACCTCACTAAGCCACCGCCTGCGCCGCCATAGCGAAAAAACCTAAATGGCTAAAACGGTATATCTCAGAAAAGTTCTATCTGTACCAACGCGAGCAGAACAGATAGAACTTACATATTCAATACTGCTCTTACCGTACCGTATAGCGATATACCCGGCGGCCCAGGTTACCATCGGCATCAATACCTTCAACTACTACCCGGTAAGTGCCCGGGCTGCCGGCATTGTAATATTCAAACGATGCTTGTCCGCTTTCGTTGGTTACAATGTTAGGTTGCCAGAAAATGGTTGTGCGCAGATCGGCAATTGCCTTGTTGGTTTTAGGATCATCGTATTGTGGCGAATAAAACTCGCGGGCTTTGTAATAGCCTTTAGGTGTATACGTGATTACCCCTGGCGCATAAATTTGCGCAGCATTGTAGGTATAACTGCCACCACGCTTGGTGTTGATAATCATTACGCCACCGCCGCCACGACCGCCGTAAATAGCCGTATGAGCGCCCGAGCGTAATATTTCAATACTGGCAATATCAAAGGTATTGAGCGAAAACAGGTAATCGGGTTCTATATATACACCATCTACAATAATTTGCATAGGCTGGTTAAAGCTGCGGGTTGAATACGGAATACCGTTGCGGAATACCACGCCTACCAGCCGGCCCTGCAAACATTGGTCAATAGTGGTACAGCCCATCTGTGTAAACAAATCACCCATAATTATCTGGTCGGCATTGCCCGGCCCGTTCAGGTTAGATGAGTTTTCCAGCGCAGCTTTTTTCTTTTCGGTAATCGTTACCTCTTTCAGCACAATAGTATGGTTGCCTAAACCAAACCGGGTTTGGGTATCATATAGTTCCTTGTTGTGTTTCAGGTAGGCCGTTAGCCGGCTGTCTGTATTGGCATCAATTGTGGTTATATTTCTGCTTTTGGTAATGGCAGCTGGCCCGGTAGACCGGTCTAATATAATTTCAACATTCTTGCCGTTTTTGGCAGTTCGTGCCTGTAAAACAAAGCGGATGCTATCTTTAAATATTAGGTTGTTAAAGGCAAAGCGGCCCTGCGTATCAGCAACCGTATCTAATATAAACGTGCCCCCTGCAGTAGTAAACAAAGTGATTTTGGCATTGGGTACAGGTTTGCCGCCTGATGTTTTGATGGTACCGGCTATCTGCAATGATTTTTCGGGTTGATAAACAGGTACCGGGAAATTGCTCGCCAATAGCGGCTTCCACTCAAAGCGGCGGTAGCCCTGGGTAAGCAGCAAAACATCCAGATCAGTTTGCGTTGTTTCGTTTACCTGGCTAAAGTAATAATTGGGCTGTTCAATAAATCCCTTCAGCTCTGATGTGAGTAAAATGCTGGATAAAATGGATGTTTCAGTTGCCTCATCGGTTTTTATCTTGCTCTCATCAATTACCGCTGCCGAAAATAGGCCAACTACCGGTTTACTGGCATTATTAGTAGCATTTAGGTTAATCTTAACCTTTTCGCGTACGCCCGAAGCTGATTGTGCTGCGCTTACATTTAAATTTAATTGATCGGCCCTGTTTTGTATAAACACTAATCGCTCGTTCAGCGGTTCGCCGTTTGCAGAAAATAAAGTGAATTGCGTAATGCCCGACGGAAAACGGCTTTTAGGTATTAAAGTACCAAAAGTATTGCTACCATTGTTGTTTTTGGCCACAAACTTAACAGCGCCACCCGACTGGGCCACAACATAAACCTGATTGCTGCCGGTCTGGTTAGCGCTGCCGGTTACCCGGATGCTGATATTGGCCGAATCGGTTTGATTAATGCTCATCACATAACCCTGCGCTTGCACCTGTGGTAAGCTAACGGTGCTTTGCGAGCCATCGGGATAGGTAAGTTGCGCGGTATAGGTTTTACCCGCTTGTGGGGCCAGGGCAAAGTAGCCCATGCCCAGGTGCCGGGTACTGATGGTGGCTACCTGCTGGTTATCATTGTCGGTAACAGTACCCTTAATATCAACGCCCAAACCGTCAGCTCCAACAGCTTTGAACGCTACTTTTGAACGTATGCCGTTAACCAGGTACCCGCTTTCTGGAAAGAACTGTACGCTTACACGATTGGACGTAGCTGTTACCGGTATGGTTTTATTGATGGTCTTTTTGTCGGCTACTTTAATGTCGGTAATAATGCGGCCCAAAGTAAGCAGTGCTGGATTGGTGTTTTCGAATTCAACCCGGATGTTACCCTGATTGTCAGTTATGCCGCGGCCGCGGGTTATTTGCCTGTCATTAAGCTGTACTTTGTAGCTTACTTCTTTGCCCGTATAGGGTGTACCATTCAAGCTGTTGTAAGTAATCAGGGCGGTTACCTTTTGCTCGTTATTTACTGTACTGTAGGTAAAGCGGGTTTGGGTAAACACCGTATTGGTTGCTGCATTGCCAATGGCGATGGTTTTATTGAAAAAGTAATCTTCGCCTGCATTACGCATCCAGTTGGTATAGGCCCTGATGCGATAGGTGCCTTCACGAAGAGTATCACTCAATGCAAAATCGCCCCAGGCAATGCCACTGGTAACAGGTAGTTTAACATACTGTTTTACAGAGTCGCGGTCGTCAATTAATTCTACATTCAATGAACCGCTTAATGCAGATAATTTGTGCTCGGTACCAACGGTTATATAAGCTTTAAACCAGATATCATCGCCAACGGCATAATAAGGCTTATCCAGCTGCAAATAAACTTTCTCCTGCGGATTATCATTTGTCCATTTTTCCAGCACGGAGGTAATACGGGTTATTACGGGATCGTCGGCAACCCATACAAAGCCAGCCAGCCCCAGTACCAAGCCAATAGTACAGGTATATAAAAGTGTTTTTCTGAAATTCATTTGAACCGGTTAATGCTATTTTAAATATACTATCAAGCAGCCCAATAAGTTTTATTAAGCTGTTGGCATATAGCTATTAACGGTAAATTTAGAATTTATTTTTCCACATCATGCTCTCAACCGGCCGTGTAGTAGGATTGTTATATTTAGCGTTTTCTTTAGTGTTGTAAAGTGTGCTGATTTCGCCTTCTACTACAAAATAAATAAGCTGGCCAATAGGCATACCGGCGTAAATGCGTACCGGTTGGGCTGCTGATATTTCCAGCGTCCAGGTGTTGCAAAAGCCTACATCGCCTTTACCGGCAGTGGCATGTATGTCAATGCCTAATCGCCCGGTGCTCGACTTGCCTTCCAGAAATGGTACGTGTTTATGTGTTTCGGTATACTCCATGGTTACGCCCAGGTATAGGGTGCCGGGCTGTAGTACAAAGCCTTCTTTCGGAATTTCAAAAGAGTCGATCTCGTTATGTACACGTGCATCCAGCACGCGGTTGCGGTAAGTAGCCAGGTATTTGCCTAAGTGCACATCGTACGAGTTAGTGCCCAGGCACTCTCTTCTGAAAGGCTCAACAATGATATTACCTTTCTCAATTTCCTCTAATATTCGCTTGTCCGATAAAATCATATTGCCTTCCGGAATGGGTGGACTAAATTAGATTATTTACACTAATTTTGTTTCCTATGTTCGCAATTTTATTTTATGGCCATCGCATATAGAAAGCAAATTGGCAGCGATACCGAATTTGCGCTTTGGCGTATTGAGGAAGATGCAGAAACGCTGCTTGGGCAACTGCAGCTTAATGATGAAGAGCAGGCTTTTGTTGAACAGCTGGCCAGGGGCAAGCGCAGCCTGCAATGGCTGAGCACCCGCGTGTTGTTACGTACCATGCTCAATACCGACGAATACATTGACTGTAGAATAGATGCGCATGGAAAGCCTTACCTGGTTAATTTGCCTTACCATATATCTTTAAGCCATTCATTTGATTATGCGGCGGTTATGATTAGCCGGTCAAAGCCGGTGGGTATTGATATTGAACAGATAAAAGAAAAGGTAGAGCGGATTGCACATAAGTTTATGAAGCCCCGCGAGATGGACTTTATTGATCCGGCCCAAAAAATTGAGCAGTTATACGTATGCTGGTGCGCTAAAGAGGCTGTATACAAATGCTATGGCCGCAAAGAGGTTTCGTTTGCAGACAACATTGCCTTAGATGCTTTTGATGTTGCTGCCGAAGGTAGCCTGAATGCGCATTTACGTAAAGACGATGTAGCGATAGATTACCAGGTGGCCTACATGCAGTATGAAGATTATATGATTGGTTACGTTAAAGAAGAGTAACGATGAAGAACAAAAAAGTTGTTTTTCAGGACTGGGGCCTGATTGATTATAAAGAAGCCTGGGACAGGCAGGAAACCCTGTTTGGCCAAACTGTAAGATTAAAGACCGAACTGCGCAACCGCCAGTTGGCTGCACCCGCCGGTGGTGAAGCCGATGAGGATATATTAACGCCTAATTACCTGGTATTTTGCCAGCACCCTCATGTGTATACTTTAGGCAAAAGCGGTAAACCCGAGCATTTGCTGCTGGACGAAGCCGGTTTGAAAGAAAAAGAAGCTGTTTATTATCCCATTAACCGTGGTGGCGATATCACTTATCACGGGCCTGGCCAATTGGTAGCTTATCCTATTTTGGATCTGGATAACTTTTTTACCGATATACACCTGTACCTGCGTACGCTGGAAGAGGCCGTGATAAATACCCTGGCCGAATACGGTATTACTGCCGGCCGGTACCCGGGTTATACCGGTGTTTGGCTGGATGCCGATAATGAGCGCGCCCGCAAAATATGTGCTATGGGCGTACGCTGCAGCCGCTGGGTAACCATGCATGGGCTGGCCTTTAATGTAAATGCCAACCTGGACTATTTTAACAGCATTGTGCCCTGCGGTATTGATGATAAAGATGTAACCTCGCTACAGCGCGAACTGGGGCGTGAGGTTGATTTAAATGAAGTAAAAGAAATCCTGAAACGCCATATTTCCGTACTGTTTGGTATGGAGATAGTGGAATGAAGATAATAGCATTAACCTTATGGATAACGGCTGCATTAAGCAGTTGTAAAACCGTAAAAATGGATAACCAACCAGATACTGCACAAACCGTTGTTGCCGGTAATATTACCTGTTTAGCACTTGGCGATTCCTATACCATCGGCGAAGCTGTGCCTCAGCAGGAGAGCTTTCCTTACCAGCTCACTGCGCTACTCCACCAGCAGGGCTATGCAACGGCTTCACCTGTTATCATTGCCCGTACCGGCTGGACAACCGATGAACTGATTGCGGCAATAAACACGCAGGCGCTTACCCAAAAGTTTGATATTGTTACTTTGCTGATTGGGGTAAATAACCAGTACCGCGGGTATGAGAGTAATACGTATCGTACAGAGTTTGTACAGTTGTTGAATACCGCACTCACTTATGCCGGGGGTAATAAAAGCAGGGTATTTGTAGTGTCGATACCCGATTGGGGGGCAACGCCTTTTGCGGAAGGTCGTGACCGTGCACAGATTGCTGCTGAGATTGATCAGTACAATGCCATCAATAAAGCTGAGACTGAAAAGGCTGGTATAAGTTATACTGATATTACGCCTGGCTCCCGATTAGCAGCGCAGGATCGCTCCTTAATTGCCGCCGATGGTTTGCATCCTTCCGGTAAGATGTACGCACAATGGGTGCAGGCTTTGATAGGAAAAGTAACCGCAGGGTTGAAAAAGTAATCAGGTATTATAAACAAAAAGCGCCTCATGGTTTTCATGAGGCGCTTTTTGTTTAAGTAGTATTTATTTAAACCACATAGTTCCAACCATGGGTGTCGGTAGCACGACCATAGCGTATATCATTCAGGTGTTTGAATAGCTTGGTTGAAAATTCGCGGTTATCGCTCAATGTATATTCCTGATCCTGGTAAGAAATTGAGCCAATCGGTGCAATGGTAGCAGCTGTACCGGCGCCAAAGGCGTCGGTTAAAGTGCCATTCTGCGCAGCCTCTACAATGTCAGAAATGGCAACTCGGCGCTCTTCAACCGGCATGCCCCAATCACGTGCAATGGCCAGTACGGTATCACGGGTTACACCGTCCAACACGGTATCGCGGGTTGATGGGGTGATGAGTTTACCGTCAATTACAAACATTACGTTGGCTGCACCCAGCTCTTCTGCATATAAATGCTCTTTAGCATCGGTCCAAATCATCTGGTCAAACCCTTGCTCTGCGGCATGGCGGGTTGGCAGCATGGCACCAGCATAATTACCGGCCGCTTTGGCAAAACCAAAACCACCTTCGGCAGCACGGGTATATTCGGTTTCTACCTTAACACGCAGCGTTTTTGAAAAATAAGGGCCAACCGGGCAGGTAAGTACAATAAATTTATAAGTTTTAGAGGGTACCACACCCAGGTAAGGGTCGGTAGCAAACATAAACGGACGGATGTACAGTGAATGGTTATCAGCAGTAGGAATCCAGTCGCGGTCTACATCAACCAAAGCTGCAATGCTCTGTATAAAAATGTCAACCGGCAGTTCGGGCGCGCATAAGCGTTGTGCCGATTTATTGAAACGTGCAGCATTTTTATCCGGGCGGAAAACTGAAACGGTGCCATCTTCGTGTTTGTAAGCTTTTAAGCCTTCAAAAAAAGCCTGACCGTAGTGCAGTGATGATATAGCCGGACTAAGGCCTATTTCGCCGTAAGGTACTATCTGAAAGTTTTTCCATTCGCCATCGGCATAGTCGGCCACAAACATGTGGTCGGCAAAAGTATGCCCGAATACCAGGTTACTGAAGTCGGTTTCAGCCAGGCGCGAATGTGTAGTTTTAGTTATTTTAATGTCAAGCGTTTCGGTTGTCATAGCTCGATTAGTTTTGAAAAATGGCAAGTTAAGGAAATTTTGAGGCAATTGATAGCCGATGAGAAAATTGTACAGGCATCAATTTGAATTGATAAATCTAAAAACTTATCTCATATTTGCTTTATACCAAACAGGTGATGGTGCTCCACCTAATTGAACCGCTTGCAAAAAGCTGATGGCGCCTGCTCCAAATAAGTTATTAATTTATTTAATTGCGGGCTCATGTTTAAAGATTACTTTTCTAAATCATACACTGTTCTTCACTACATTATACGTTGGGTGCTCATTACGGTGCCGGTAGCTGTGGCCATAGGCAGCATGGTTGCCTTGTTTCTGTGGCTGCTTAACTGGGCTATACATTACCGTTTTGCGCATACGTGGCTGCTTTACCTGTTGCCGCTTGCCGGGGTAGTTATCCATTTTTTATATAAACTGTACGGACAATCAGCCGAGCGGGGTAATAACTTAATTATTGACGAGATACATAAACCGGGTGCCGGTGTTCCGCGCCGTATGGCTCCGTTGATACTGCTTACCACCGTTATTACCCATCTGTTTGGAGGTTCGGCCGGGCGAGAGGGAACGGCCGTGCAAATAGGCGGCAGTATAGCTAATTTGTTTGCAGGCTGGTTTAAGCTGCAACCACCCGATAAGCAAGTGATTTTAACTGCCGGTATAGCCGCCGGTTTCGGGGCTGTTTTTGGCACCCCGCTGGCCGGAACCATATTTGCCATGGAGGTAATAACCATCGGCCGCATTCAGTACAATACTTTACTGCCTTGCCTTATTGCCGGGCTGATAGGGGATGCAACCGTAGCTGCCTGGGGTGTGCAGCATACCCATTACCATATCAGTTATGTGGCAACAGTGCAAAGTTTTTATGGTCATCATCTTAGTGTTGATTTTTGGCTGCTATTAAAAGTAGTACTTGCCTCAGTTTGCTTTGGTTTAGCTGCGTATGCTTTTGCTGCCACAGCACATGGTGTTAAAAACATAACTACCCGATTTATAAAAACTACCTGGCTAATACCGGTTTGTGGCGCCCTGGCAATTATTGCTTTAACATTCATATTAGGAAAGCCTGATTATCTAAGCTTAGGTGTTGAACCGGAATACCCGGGCGCTGTAACCATTGTATCGGCATTTCAGCAGGGTGGGGTACATGCGATCAGCTGGTTTTGGAAGCTTATTTATACTTGCATTACGCTCGGAACAGGTTTTAAGGGCGGAGAGGTAACGCCGCTGTTTTATATTGGTGCCACATTGGGTAACACCTTAGCCGAGGTGTTAAACGCCCCGGTAAGCTTGTTTGCTGCCTTAGGATTTATAGCCGTTTTTGCCGGTGCCACCAACACGCCTTTGGCTTGTACTATTATGGGTATTGAGTTGTTTGGCAGCGAACATGCTTTGTTATTTGCCGTAGCCTGTTTTGTAGCTTATTACTGTAGCGGTGATGTTGGTATTTATACGGCCCAGCGTAGGGATGCCGGAAAGATTTAGCCCTTATAGTATGAACTAACAGCCGCAAAACAAATGGCTTTTCATCTGTTATATCATTACAACACAAAACCTATATAAAATGGAAATCTCAAGAATTTTAATCGGCATAGATAACAGTAAATATGCAGATCATGCAGCGGCTTATGGTTTTGGCTTAGCACGTAAATTCAATGCTTCGGTAGGTCTGGCCACCATCATTGAACCCGTGCCAACTACCGGTTCGCCCATGAACGATACTACGTTTGGGTTGCCGTTCGAGGGAACAGCTGATCTGGTAAATGTGGAGATGATGAACGCGCAGAATGATGCAGCCGATACGATACTGAATACTACCATTCAAAAATACGGTAGTGATTTGAATGTTACCCAGTTTACCGATTTTGGTTCCAGCGGCGACGGTATTTTGAGCTGTGCTGCACAATTCAATGCCGACCTGATTGTAATAGGTACCCATCACCGCAGCGGCATTGACCGCTTACTGATGGGCAGCGTAGCCGAAAGCGTAGTTCGTAACGCCACTGTACCCGTATTGGTAGTGCCGCTGGAAGGGGAAGAGGAATAAGCCTCTATCCCCCTAAAGAGGAAATGTCTATCCCTCTTTAGAGGGCGAAGATTTAATAAAGCAACCTGAATTTGATTGTAAAATGAATTGCTTTTAATTCGCTTAATACCTGTTCGTCATAGCCGGCGTTTACGTCGGTTATAACATATCCTATTTGGCTGTTGGTTACCAAAAACTCGCCTACAATATTGATTTCATGCCGGGCAAATACATCATTTATTTGCGCCAGTATGCCCGGTACGTTTTTGTGAATATGAATTAAGCGGTGTGCATTATTAATACGTGGTGGCTGCAGGTCGGGAAAGTTGCTGCTCATGTGTGTTTTGCCCTCGTTCATAAATGCCATTACCCTTTTCGGTATAAAATCGGCATTGCGCGGGTTGTGCTTTGGGTCATCAAAAATAATGATACCGTTTTCGCAGGCCACTTCCAGCGTTTTGCGGTTGTTAATTTTGCCAAAGCAGCCAATTACTTTCAGCTTACCGGCATTCTGCAGTTGCTCGGGCGTGGGCTGGTTCTGCTCATCGCAAAACAAAATACCGGCTTCCTGCAAATACTCTTCACGTATGGTATCCTGGTGGCGTATGTTGTAGCCCTCTTTACGCATTTGCGATAAAGCTTCATCTTCCACTTCACCAACCACTAAACATTTAATACGGTTTTTAGGGTAAGAGATAGCCCTGGGCAGGCGGTTAATGTATAAAAACTCATCCAGGCTTGGGGTTACGTGATCGGCTTTTTCTACTACCGATTTACGCTCGATGTTCTCCGTAAAGGCAAAGAAGGTTTTAATCAGTCCCGATTCTTTTAACTGAAAGTCGGAATAACCATCGCCTATACCATAAATATCACCCGGCAGGTTTAGCTCCTGCAATAGTTTTACCTTGCCGCCTTCCTGTGATAGCGGATTGGCACGATCGTACCCAATAATATGGCCTTCTTCATCAAACTTGAAGGTGTTGGCGTATATGTTTTCTTTTTTGATGTAGTACTCGGTAACTACCGGCGTGATGAACTCCTTGAAACCGCCCGATACGATCAGCACTTCATCAGCATGCTCTTTAAAAAACACGCTGTTACGTAAAAATGAAGGCGACACCTTTTTGCGCAGATGCTTGATCAGCAGGTTCAGATGGTCGCGGTTGGCCTGGAGCAGTTTTACGCGGCCTTCCAAACTATCAGCAAAAGATAACCGGCCTTCCATCGAGGCATTGGTAAAATCTTCAATCTGTTTGTAAATACTTTCGCGGTCGGGATGGTCTTTCAGCGATATGCGTGCCAGTTCGTCAAGCGCCTCTACCTGGGTAAAGGTACTGTCAAAGTCGATAATATAATACTGCCCCATGGTTGGGCACAAATATAGGTTTTATTATGATGTTCATTGGTGCGGTTGTTCATTAGTTCAATTGCTTTATCGAACAAGAAATGCTCCTGTTTTTATATCTTCTAAATTACATTGTGTTGAACTGTCCGGTAAAATGAGCTGGATATAATACTTCATAAAACCAATCGTCCTGTTTAGTCATTACTCGGCGTGCAATGATGGTGTTCTTTGAAAGATGTCTGGCTCCTATTGCGGATAGTACAATTGTAAGCGCCGAATCGATGTCATACACTGTAAAAAGCATATTAGCGCCGCCTGGACCAAGATCGGATGCCATCCATTCACCCAATTGCTCCTTTTCTAACTCGGTTGCAATCTCGTCTTCAAGATTACCCTTTAAGTCAAGCATAGTTAGGTCATCTTCAAGTGGTTGAGGAGTTATTTGTACAAACAGCAATTTATCCCCATCGTAAGGAATCCAGTTGTAGCTGGACGACCGTAGTTTTAATTGCTCTAAGTCTTGCTTATCAGCTGTAGTTTGTTTTATGAATGATTGCTTACTTGCTTCAGCTTCACTAATATCTATTTGATAGTATTCTATAACATGATTTTGATGGTTAGCTGTAGCTCTGATCACATCAATTATTTTGTCATTCTTGCTATATAAGGTGAAGACGCATTTGTATCATTCGCGTTAACTATCGGTCTCTTAGGCTTCATAAGCTTGTTAATTATGAAAGCTATAAGATTGATGATTAGTCTTATCATTAGTTATGCTGTAAGTAGTAACAAAGCTTCAATTCTTCAACACCGCACAAATCTCCGCAATAGTATCGGTTACCGGTTTAAAAGCAATCCCGGTAGCTTGCTTAATCTTCGCGTTATCGTAATTCTGCACAACGGTAGCCGATTGGGCGGCAATTTTATCAAGCGAAGGGGCGGTGCCAGTCACGCTGGCCCAAAATGAAGCGGCACGCCAGGCAACGGCCAGCATCCAGGGCTTGGCTTCGGTGGTAGGAGGTTTTATGCCAAAGCATTGAGCAATGGCGGCGGTAAGGTCTTTAAAATACCAGTTTTCGGCATTGATGATGTAGCGCTCAGCGGTATAGCTGCTGTTCATCAAGGCAATGATACAGCGGGCTACATCTTCCACATCAACCAGCCCGCAACTGCCACGGGTATAAAATTTTAGTCCGCGGCGTACGGTTTCAAAAATCTGTCCGCTGCCATCGGTACCAGCGGTTGGCCCTATAATTACAGACGGGTTTACAATTACAGCGTCCAAGCCTTCGGCAATGCCGCGCCATACCTCCATCTCGCTTTCCAGTTTAGATATGGCATAGCCATTATTGGCCGGCGTTTCTTCCAAATGGTGCTTTTCGGTAATCAGTTCCCCCTCTTTCGCCGCGCCAATGGCCGCAATAGAGCTTACATGTACCAATCGGGCGCCATACTGCAGGCATAGTTCCACCACATTGGCCGTACCGGTAATATTGGTGCTGATCATTGATTTCTTATCAGCCTCCTTAAATGATACCCATGCTGCGCAATGATACACTTGCGTAATGCCTTCAAATGCATCCTCCAAAGCAAAAATATCCAACATGTCTGCCTCGGTCCATTCAATCAGGTGCTGGTACGGTGTTAATAAGTCGGGGATTACTGATGTGCTTCGCTTAATGCAGCGCAGGCGGTTGTTTTGCTCAGCCAGTTGCCTGGCCAGTATAGAGCCTAAAAAACCTGTTGCACCAGTAACCAGAATCATGGAGTGAGTTTGATAAAAACAGCGCAATTTAATTTAAAATAATGGATATTTGAACTTTTGTAGAATACGGATATGTCGTTAGCGGATTTCTTTACCCCGGTTGATATTAATAAAATAGTACCCGGTCAGGGTTATAACCCTAATCATTTGGGTAGTAAAATAGAGGTGTATACCCATGCCTTTCCTGACTTGGATGAGAACAAGCCCGACCTGGTGATTTTTGGCGTGCAGGACGACCGCAATGCTGTTGGCAACCCCGGCTGTGCCCTCGGTCCCGATTACATTCGCGAAAAGTTATACCGCCTTTACCAGGGCGATTATGCTACCAAAATTTATGACTTGGGCAATATCAAACAAGGCGCCAGTGTATATGATACGTACTTTGCCTTAAAAACGGTTTTGTCTGATTTTGTAAAGAAAAACATTGTAGCAGTCATACTTGGCGGCGGTCAGGATTTGACCTATCCGCAGTATCTGGCTTATGAAGATACCGAGCAAAAAGTGGATCTGGTAGTGATCGACTCGCATTTTGACCTGGACGAAAGTGCCGAGATGGAAGAAACCGATGCCACTACATCCAACTCCTACCTCAATAAAATCTTTCTGCATGAACCCAACTACCTGTTTAACTTCAGTAATCTGGGCTACCAAACCTATTTTGTAAGCCAGGAAAGTTTGCGGGTAATGGATACCTTGTTTTTTGATGTGCACCGCCTGGGTGAACTGACCGGGCAAATGGGCGTAACAGAACCCATCATTCGCAATGCAGATATGATCAGTTTTGATATTGGCGCCATTCGCTCATCTGATGCGGCAGCTAATGCCAATGCTACACCCAACGGTTTTTATGGCGAAGAGGCTTGCCAGATGTGCCGCTATGCAGGTTTTAATGATAAGCTAACCTCGATAGGTTTTTATGAGTTTAACCCGGCTTATGATAGTAACGGCCAAACGGCCACCCTGCTGGCCGAAATGATATGGTATTTCATTGACGGCTTTTATAACCGCAAGCAGGATTTTCCGTTGCAGCCTAAAACACAATACCTGGTTTATAAAACAACCCTTACGCACGATGACCACGAAATGGTGTTTGTGAAAAGCAAAAAATCAGACCGTTGGTGGATGCAGGTACCTTACCCGGCCGGTGGTTCCATGAATGAGCGTTATCACCTGGTGCCCTGCCGTTACGAAGACTATACCACCGCCGTAGCCGGCGAAATGCCCGACCTGTGGTGGCGTACTTATCAAAAACTGGCCTAAAGCGTACCGCGCTGATACTTAAAAAGCGGGTTTGCCGTTAATGTTATTTGTTTAAAATATCGATGTTCAAAAAACTGTTATTCCTAATTGCTGCAGCTTTACCTTTTGCGGCTTCTGCCCAGTACTCGGGCACTTTTACCGTAAACGGCAAACTGGCTAAAGTAACCAAGCCGCTCAAAGCGTTTTTAATTTATCACCAGGGTAACGAGGATTTTGTTGATTCAACTATGTTGCTGGATGGTAAATTTCAGTTTAGCGGGCAGATTACTATGCCGCTTATTGCCTCTGTGGCCATCGATCATAACAATAAAGGCTTACAAGGGCTGAGTGAGAAAGATGATATCATGAATCTTTACCTCGAAAAGGGTAACATCTATATCAATGGTATTGATTCTTTATCGCATGCTACCATTACCGGTTCTGCTTTGAATGAAGACAATCAGGTAATTGCGCCTAAAATCAATAGCATCAACAGCCGGGCCGCCGCCTTATATAAAACGATACAAGCTGCCAAGCCGGATGAGCAGCAGTCTACCGTTTTTCAAAACAGCATGCAGGATAAATTCAAGGCCCTGCAACAGGAACGTGAAGGCGTAATCCGTGATTTTATAAGTAATCACCCTAATAGCTTTTTGAGTGTGCTGGCGCTTAATTCGCTTACAGGACCATCTGCTAATCCGGTTACCATAGCATCATTATATGGCGGCCTGTCGGCCGACTTGAAAAATAGCGATGCCGGTAAGCAGCTGCAGCAAAAAATTGATATGCTGAAGGTGACCGGCATTGGTGCCATGGCTCCTGACTTTACGCAAAACGATGTGAATGGTAAGCCGGTAAAGCTATCGTCATTCCGCGGTAAGTATGTATTGCTCGATTTCTGGGCATCATGGTGCCCGCCCTGCCGCCAGGAAAGTCCGAATCTGGTACGCGCTTACAATAAATTTAAGGACAAGAATTTTACCATCCTAAGCGTATCGCTTGATAAGCCTGATGCCAAAGCGGCATGGCTGAACGCGATCAAAGCCGACGGGCTGACCTGGACTAATGTATCCGACCTGAAATTCTGGAGCAACGAGGCGGCAGCTTTATACTATGTACAATCCATCCCGCAAAATTTCCTGATTGACCCAACAGGTAAAATCATTGCCAAGAACCTGCGCGGTGCAGATCTGGAAGGTAAACTGATTGAAGTTTTTATAAAAGCGGATAAGAAGTAATAAGTCTCAGTATAAAACAAAAACAGCCGCAAGATCAATTCTTGCGGCTGTTTTGTATATAGTAGTTTTGATATTATATCAAATCAAAGCCAATGTCTTTTCTAAAATATTTGCCATCATAATAAATACGGCTGGCATCCAGCGTAGCCTGCTGCAGGGCATCAAACATATTATCTTGTAAGGACGTGATAGCCAGCACGCGGCCGCCATTGGTAATCACATCATCGCCTTGCTGGCTGGTGCCTGCATGGAATGCTATAGAACCGCGCACGTTTTCCAACCCGCTAATTACTTTATTTTTCAGGTATTCACCAGGATAGCCCCCTGCTACACATACAACAGTAGCGGCTATCTTGTCCGATATTTTTAATTCTTTTTCATGCAGGTTGCCTTCGGCCACGCCTTGCAGTAAATCCATAAAGTCCGACTCAATCCGTGGCATTACGCTTTCCGTTTCCGGATCGCCCATACGGCAGTTGTATTCAATTACATAAGGTTCGCCGGCGCAATTCATCAGGCCAATAAAAATAAAGCCTTTGTAAGGAATGCCTTCCTGCTTTAAACCTTCAACCGTTGGTATCACAATGGTTTGTTCTACCTTTTGCATAAAGGCAGCATCGGCAAACGGTACTGGCGATACGGAACCCATGCCGCCGGTATTGAGGCCGGTGTCGCCTTCGCCAATGCGTTTGTAATCTTTGGCTTCCGGTAGTATTTTGTAGGTATTGCCGTCAGTAAGTACAAATACAGATAGTTCAATGCCTTGCAAAAACTGCTCAACAACTACTTTAGAGCTGGCATCGCCAAATTTGGCCTCGGTAAGCATTTCAACCAGTTCCTGCTGCGCTTCCTGCAGGGTAAGGCAAATCAATACGCCCTTGCCGGCTGCCAGGCCATCTGCTTTTAATACAATAGGCAAGCCGGCTGTAGCCAGGTAGGATAAGCCATCCTGCAGCGTATCGCGCGTAAAAGTGCGCGAGGCGGCGGTTGGTATATGGTGCCGCTGCATAAATTGCTTTGAAAAATCTTTACTACCCTCTAATTGAGCGCCATATTGTTGCGGGCCAATTACCGGTACTTTTTTCAGCCCTTCATCGTTCAAAAAGAAATCATGAATACCTTTTACCAAAGGTTCTTCGGGGCCAACCAATATCATGTCAATGCCGTTGGCCAGCACAAAGGCCTTGATGCCTTCAAAGTCGGTCACCTTTAAATCAACGTTGGTGCCGTACTGTGTGGTGCCGGCATTGCCCGGCGCAATAAATAACTGATTGCATTTGGGGCTTTGTGAAAGTTTCCAGGCGAAGGCGCTTTCACGTCCGCCTGAACCGATGAGCAGGATATTCATGGCCGTAAAGATAGGAGTTTTTGAGTATCAAGTATCAAGTAGTTGGTATCAGGCGCGCAGAACACCGTAAAGTAATTGACAGTAAAACCCGGTTAAAGTGTCAGATTAATGTCTGCTTACTTCATACTAAATACTTGATACTCCATCTAAAAACTGTAACTTTACCTGCCATAATGGCTTTTAAAGCCTGTTGGCGTAATTGTTGGGATAGAAGTATTATATCAAATTAAAACATGTTAGGATTTATTAGTAAGCTTTTTGGTAACAAATCAGAGCGCGATGTGAAAGGCATACAGCCTCTGGTTGAAAAAATAAAAAGCGAGTTTGCCAAGCTCGATACATTGAGCAATGATGAGCTGAGAGCAAAAACCACAGATTTTAAAGAAAGAATACAGCAAGGCCTGGCCCAGATTGATGAGCAAATCAAAGCTATTAAAGATGAGGTAGAGGGTAATGGTGATATAGATGTTAATGAGAAGGTAGAATTATATACCCGTATCGATAAACTTGAAAAAGACCGCAACAAAGAACTGGAAGTGATATTGATGAATATCCTGCCGGAAGCATTTGCTGTGGTAAAAGAAACTGCACGCCGTTTGGCTAACAACCCAACGCTTGAAGTTACTGCAACTGAATTTGACCGCGTACTGGCTGCACGTAAGCCTAACGTGGTAATTAGCGGCGATAAAGCAACGCATAGCAATACCTGGAAAGCGGCTGGCAACCAGGTTACCTGGAATATGGTACATTACGATGTGCAGCTGATTGGCGGTATTGTACTGCACCAGGGTAAAATTGCCGAGATGGCTACCGGTGAGGGTAAAACCCTGGTGGCTACCCTGCCTGCTTACCTGAATGCACTTGCCGGGCAAGGTGTACACATTGTAACCGTGAATGATTATCTGGCCCGTCGTGACTCGGAGTGGATGGGGCCACTGTATGAGTTCCACGGGTTATCGGTTGATTGTATTGATAAGCACGAGCCTAACTCAGAGGCGCGCCGCAATGCCTACCTGGCCGATATTACCTTTGGTACCAACAACGAATTTGGTTTCGATTACCTGCGCGATAACATGACCCGCAGCCCCGAAGAGCTGGTGCAGCGCAAGCAGCACTTTGCCATGGTGGATGAGGTTGACTCCGTATTGATTGACGATGCCCGTACGCCACTGATCATTTCAGGCCCGATTCCGCGCGGCGATCAGCATGAGTTTTACATGCTGAAACCACGTATCGAGCGTTTGGTAAATGCGCAGAAAGCATACATCAACACCGCTTTGAATGAGGCGAAGAAACAGATATCCGAAGGTAAAGTTGGTCCTGAGGATGGTGGCATGGCACTATTACGTGCGCACCGCGGTTTGCCTAAAAGCAAGGCTTTAATTAAGTTTTTGAGCGAGGGTGGCAACAAAACCGTTCTGCAAAAAACTGAAAATTACTACATGCAGGATCAGGGCAAGGAAATGCCTAAGGTAGATGCTGACCTGTACTTCATTATTGATGAGAAAAATAACTCAGTAGAACTTACTGAAAAAGGTATTGAGCTGATTACCGCTTCGGGCGAGGATCCTCGTTTCTTCGTGATGCCGGATGTGGGTACAGAGATTGCCAATATCGAGAAGTCGAGTTTAAGCGCCGAAGAGAAAGTTACGCAGAAAGATGAGCTGATGCGCGATTTCTCTATCAAATCTGAGCGTATCCACTCTATCAACCAGTTGCTGAAAGCCTACACTTTGTTCGAGAAAGACGTAGAGTATATTTTGGACGAAGGCAAGGTGAAGATTGTGGACGAGCAAACCGGCCGTGTGCTGGATGGCCGTCGTTATTCTGACGGTTTGCACCAGGCCATTGAGGCTAAAGAAAACGTAAAGGTTGAAGATGCAACCCAAACGTTTGCTACCATTACGCTGCAAAATTATTTCCGTATGTACCACAAGCTTTGCGGTATGACGGGTACTGCCGTAACTGAGGCTGGCGAGTTCTGGGAAATTTACAAATTGGACGTGGTTGAAATTCCAACCAATACACCAATCAGTCGTGATGACCGCCAGGATTTGGTTTACCGCACCATGCGCGAAAAATATAATGCCGTGGCCGACGAGATTGTGAAACTAACGCAAGCCGGTCGTCCGGTGCTGGTAGGTACCACCTCGGTTGAGATTTCGGAATTACTGAGCCGTATGCTGAAACTGCGCGGCATTAAACACAACGTACTGAACGCCAAAATGCACCAGAAAGAGGCAGATATTGTTGCCGAAGCTGGTCAGGCCGGAACGGTAACTATTGCTACCAACATGGCTGGTCGTGGTACGGATATTAAGCTGGGCGCAGGCGTTAAAGAAGCCGGCGGTTTAGCAATCGTAGGTACCGAGCGCCACGAGTCGCGCCGGGTTGACCGCCAGTTGCGTGGTCGTGCTGGTCGTCAGGGTGATCCGGGCTCTTCTCAGTTCTTCGTGTCGTTAGAAGATAACCTGATGCGTTTATTCGGTTCTGAGCGTATCTCAAGCCTGATGGTGCGCATGGGTATTGAAGAAGGAGAAGTAATCCAGCACTCTATGATTACCAAATCCATAGAGCGTGCACAGAAGAAAGTAGAAGAGAACAACTTCGGTATCCGTAAACGCCTGCTGGAGTATGACGACGTGATGAACTCACAACGTACAGTAGTTTACGCTAAACGTAAAAATGCCTTGTTTGGCGAGCGTTTGGATGTAGATATCAACAATACCATTTATGATGTAGTTGAAGATGTGGTAACCGAGTACAAAGAGGCCAACAACTATGAAGGCTTGCAAATGGAGATTATCCGCCTGTTCTCGGTAGATATCGAACTGTCGCAAGATCAGTTTGCCGCTACCAACCTGAACCAGTTGGTTGATACCGTTTATAACCACGTAAATGATTTCTATCACCGTAAAAAAGAGGTGATTGCCGAACAGGCCTTCCCGGTATTGCAGGATGTGTATGAAACGCGTGGTGAGTTTGTAGAAAATATCATTGTACCATTTACTGATGGTGTACATGGTATGCAGGTTGCCGTACCGCTTAAAAAAGCGGTTGAAAACCATGGGCATGAGGTTTTCAAATCATTCGAGAAAAACGTGATTCTGTATCATATTGATGATGCGTGGAAAGAACACCTGCGCGAGATGGACGAATTAAAGCAATCTGTACAAAATGCCGTTTATGAGCAGAAAGATCCGTTGCTCGTCTATAAATTTGAAGCATTCCAACTGTTCCGTCAGATGCTGACCAATGTGAACAAGGAGCTGGTAAGCTTCCTGTTTAGGGGCGGTATCCCAATGCAGCAAGCACCTGAAGAACTGCAGGAAGCACGCCCTGAACCTAAAACCGATATGCGCCAGATGAAGGTGTCAAAGCCTGAACTGGTTGCCGAAAGTAACGGCGTACCTGTTGAAGATCTGCAGGAACTGCAAAAGCCAACACCGGCAAAAGCCGAACAAAGAATAGGTCGTAATGACCCATGCCCTTGCGGTAGTGGCAAGAAGTTTAAAAACTGCCACGGCGCATAAGGCCATTCTTAAAATATAACTCATGCCATTGCGAGGTACGAGGTTGTTACTGCATTATGTGTAGAATGGCCTTGTATCTCGCAATCATGTTATAAGGTATACATGAACGAATTAAAGAAGACAGGACTTTTAATAAGTAACAAGGGGGTACGGCTCTCGGCTATTGCTTTTTTATTGGCAATAAACTTTGCTGCCAAAGCACAAACACGTGGCCGGCTCGAAATTATTAAAGACCCGCGCCTTGACTCACTCATTGCCCGCCGAAACAGCATTGGCAAATCAAGAGGAGGACGTGCAGGTGGCGGCATTTCGGCTTACGGGTACCGCGTGCAATTCTTTTCAGGTTCGGGCCGTAAAGATGCATTCAATGCGCAGAATAAATTTCAGCAATTGTACCCCGAAATACGTACCTATATCACTTATCGCGAACCGAATTTTAAAGTGAAGGCGGGCGATTTTCGTACGCGTTTGGAAGCTGCAAAAATGATGGAAAGCCTACGTGGCAAGTTTATCAGTATGTTTATCCTGTCCGAAAAAATTAACCCACCCAAGTTAGAAACCAATCCTCAGCCATGATCAAAGAAAGAATACAGGAGTTATCTAAAAATATATTTAACGATGTGGTAGCTAACCGCCGCCATTTGCATGCACATCCCGAATTATCTTTTCAGGAGATAGCTACCTCGGCTTACGTGGCAGCTAAGCTGGATGAGTTGCAAATACCTTACACCCGTATGGCTGATAATGGTTTGGTAGGTTTAATTAAAGGCAATAAACCGTCAGCCAATGAGAATGTAATTGCATTGCGGGCCGATATGGATGCATTGCCCATTATAGAGGCTAATGATGTAGCATACAAATCGCAAAACCCCGGTGTAATGCATGCCTGCGGACATGATGTGCATACCTCTTCGCTATTGGGTACGGCTACTATTTTAAGCCAGCTTAAGGATGAGTTTTCCGGTACGGTGAAGCTGATATTCCAACCGGCGGAAGAAAAGCTGCCCGGTGGAGCCAGTTTGATGATTCAGCAGGGCGTGTTGGAAAACCCGCGGCCGCAGGCCGTGATCGGTCAGCACGTAATGCCGTTGATTGATGCCGGTAAAGTGGGGTTCCGTGCAGGTAAGTACATGGCCTCTACCGATGAGATATACGTAACCGTAAAAGGCAAAGGCGGCCATGGCGCGCAGCCGCAGCAGAATATTGACCCGGTAATTATTACTGCACATATATTAACTGCCCTGCAACAGGTGGTAAGCCGTTTTGCCGACCCTAAAAGCCCGTCCGTATTATCATTCGGTAAAGTAATTGCCAATGGCGCTACCAACGTTATTCCGAACGAGGTATACTTGGAAGGTACCTTCCGCACTATGGATGAGCAGTGGCGCAAGGAAGCGCACATTCGCATGAAAAAGATGGCCGAAGGTATTGCTGAAAGCATGGGCGGTAGTTGCGATTTCAATATTATGCATGGCTATCCTTTCCTCATCAACGAAGAAAAACTAACCGCCGCTGCACGTGGCTACGCTGAAGATTATTTAGGTAAAGAAAATGTAGTTGACCTGGACATTTGGATGGCCGCCGAAGACTTTGCCTACTACTCACAAGTTGCCGATAGTTGTTTTTACCGCCTGGGTACCCGCAATGAAAGCCGTGGTATCACCTCTGCCGTACATACGCCAACATTTGATGTAGAGGAGAATGCGCTAAGTATTAGTACAGGCTTAATGGCTTATATGGCAGTTAAGCAATTAGGGAACTAAAATTCACAAAAAAGGCTTCTAATTATTTGGAAGCCTTCTTTGTGTTCTGTTCTGTGCTTCGTTAGGATAGGGGGGCGATTTTACCACAGCCTGTGGATGTTACTTTTATTTTACCGCAAAAGAAAAGTAACCAAAAGAAAACTCCCGGCCGCACCTTCTTTCTACTCAAGACAATGCCGGTACTTTCTGTAGTAGCTACCGAAAGAAGCTGAATGCCGGTTTTGTTTTGGCTTGTTCGGGCAGTGCTTTATCTGTAGTAATAAAAATCTCTATTTATAACCTCTCTGGAATTGTTATGGCGAGCGATAGCGTGGCCCTCTCTTCGCAAGCTTATGACAACCGACGTGATGGCCACGTCGCTATCGCTCCTCGCCATGACAACCTGTTGTATATCCACTAGAACTATACGAAATTAATTCACGAACGAGCGTGGGGCTTCTTTCGCACCCGGCCGGGTGTATGGCCTGCAGGGTTGGCAGGGATTGCGAAAGATAGGCCTTTTGGTTACTTTGTGGCTATGACAAAGTAACTGGCCTCCGCGGCCAAGAGCGGACGAAGAAGGTAAACCTCCACTTAAGTAAGTTTAACAGCAAAACAAAACCAAACCGCATAAACCAAAGCCATAAAACAAAAAAAGGTCTTACCGAAGCGATAAGACCTCTTTCTATTATGTATCAGATTGTTTAAAACTCTGCATTTTTAGGGAACCTTGGGAAAGGAATCACATCACGGATATTACCCATACCGGTAACAAACAGTACCAAACGCTCAAATCCTAAACCAAATCCCGAGTGCGGACAAGCACCAAAGCGGCGAGTGTCCAGGTACCACCAAAGCTCTTCTTTCGGGATGCCCATCTCGTCCATGCGTTGTTCCAGTCTGTCCAGGCGCTCTTCACGTTGCGAGCCGCCAACAATTTCGCCAATGCCCGGGAACAGGATATCCATAGCGCCAACGGTTTTGCCGTCGTCATTTTGGCGCATGTAAAAGGCTTTGATTTCTTTCGGGTAGTCGGTTAATATTACCGGCTTCTTAAAGTGCTTTTCTACCAGGTAGCGCTCATGTTCTGATTGCAGATCGGTACCCCAGCCTTCAACAGGGTACTGGAACTTTTTCTTTTTGTTCGGTGTAGAGTTGATCAGGATATCAATTGCCTCAGTATATGTTAAACGTTCAAAGTCGTTGTTCAAACAAAACTCCAGCTTCTCGATCAAAGTCATTTCCGAGCGCTCGTTCTGCGGCTTGTTCTTTTCTTCTTCCAGTAAACGCTGGTTTAAGAACTCCAGATCCTCGCGGTTATGTTCAAGCGCATAGCTAATCACATATTTTAATAAACCTTCGGCCAGGTTCATGTTGTCCTGCAGGTCGTAAAAGGCCATTTCCGGCTCAATCATCCAAAACTCAGCCAAGTGGCGGGTAGTGTTGGAGTTTTCGGCACGGAAGGTAGGGCCAAAGGTGTAAATGTCGCTCAAAGCCATAGCACCCAATTCGCCTTCTAACTGGCCGGATACGGTAAGGTTAGTGGCTTTACCAAAAAAGTCTTGCTTGTAATCAATTTGTCCATCTTCGGTACGTGGCGGGTTAGCCAGGTCAAAATTGGTTACTTTGAAAGCTTCACCGGCGCCTTCCGCATCTGATGCGGTGATAACCGGCGTATGCAGATAAACAAAGCCCTGGTTCTGGAAAAACTGGTGCACCGCAAAAGCCAGGCTGTTGCGTACCCGGAATATCGCGCCAAAGGTTTGGGTACGGAAACGCAGGTGTGCAATCTCACGCAAAAACTCCAAGCTGTGCTTTTTAGGCTGCAGCGGATATTTTTCAGGATCACTATCGCCCAGTATCTCAATGCTGGTAGCTTTTACCTCTACAGTTTGGCCTTTACCCAGTGAGGCTACCAGCATACCGGTAGCACTGATGGCCGCACCGGTAGTAATGCGTTTAAGCAGGGCCTCGTCGGTGTTCTGAAAATCAACTACGATTTGCAGGTTATTATTGGTTGAGCCATCATTTAAAGCAATAAACTGATTGTTACGGAAGGTACGAACCCAACCCTTAACGGTTACTTCAACATCGGTTTGTGTACTTTGCAGTAGTGCTTTAATTTTAATTCGCTGACTCATATGTAAAATATAGTTTGAATAGCAAAAATACAATTATTTAGATATTTAGAGCCAAGAAACAAGAGCCATGGAACAAGACAAATAAAGAATTATATACGCCAGGCAGCAAAAATGTTAATAACCTGTGGAAAGTTATTGCGGCCGATATTCAAGCAATAATGCTTATCTTCAAGTTATATAGGTGCCAGCTACAGTAAATGTTTATTTTTGCAGCCCGATTTGAGCAGAGGATGATATGATTACCAAACAAACCATCGACAAAATAATGGAAGCTACCGACATTGCCGAGGTAATTGGTGATTTTGTGCAGCTCAAAAAACGTGGGGCTAATTTTATCGGCCTATCGCCGTTTGCTAACGAGAAAACGCCGTCATTTACAGTATCGCCTACAAAAGGTATTTTTAAGGACTTTTCGACCGGAAAAGGTGGCTCTGCCGTCACTTTTTTAATGGAGCATGAAAAGTTTACCTATCCTGAGGCGCTTAAATGGCTGGCCAAAAAATACAATATCGAGGTTGAGGAGCTTCATGACAAGCCCCAAAACATAGAGGCCGAAAACCGCCGCGAAAACCTGATGGTAGTAACCAGCTACGCTGCCAAGTTTTTTCAGGAAGCGATGTGGGATACGGCCGAGGGTAAAAGCATCGGTTTAAGTTATTTTAAAGAACGCGGCTTTACTACTGAAATTATCAAGAAATTTGAGCTGGGTTACTCTCCCGATAATTGGGAGGCATTTACCAGCTCGGCTATCAGCAAAGGTTACCGGCCCGAGTTTCTGGAAGAAAGCGGCTTGTCGGTAAAGCGCGATAACGGTACGCTGTATGATCGGTACCGTGGCCGGGTAATGTTCCCGATACATGGCTTTACCGGCCGGGTAATTGCCTTTGGCGGCCGTACGCTTAAAACTGACAAAAAGGTTCCGAAATATGTAAACTCGCCCGAGTCGGAGATTTATCACAAATCTAACGTACTGTACGGCCTGTTCTTTGCCAAAAAAGGCATTCGTGATGAGGATAACTGCTACCTGGTAGAAGGTTACGCCGATGTGCTATCGGTACACCAGGCCGGTATCGAGAATGTGGTAGCTTCATCAGGTACCTCATTAACGGTAGAGCAGATTCGCCTGATAGGCCGTTTTACCAAGAACATCACCATTTTGTATGATGGCGATGCTGCCGGTATCAAGGCTGCCATACGCGGGTTAGACCTTATTTTGGAAGAGGGGATGAACGTGCGGGTGGTAACTTTTCCGGATGGGCACGATCCGGATTCCTACGTGCGCGAGGTAGGTAGCACAGCCTTTAAAAGCTACATCGACCAGAATAAGAAGGATTTTATCCTGTTTAAAACCAGTATTCTGCTTAAAGAAGCCGGTAATGATCCTATCAGGCGGGCCGATGTGATCCGCGAGATTGTGGAGAGCATTGCCAAAATACCTGATTCTATCAAAGCATCCGTATTTATCAGGGAGTGCAGTCATCAGTTACAAATCGATGAGCGGGTATTGCTTACCGAGCTGAATAAAATGCGCCTCGGTAAAGCCAAAAAGGATAACCCGCAGCAAAGTTCTTCATCTGCACCGGCGGGCTACGAAGAAATGCCACCGCCCGATGATCCGGCTTTTTTGGCCGCCATGTATGGCGAGGAAGCCGTTGGTACCAAGCCCGAGGCGGATACAACCATTCCGCAGGAGCGGGAAGTGGTGCGCCTGCTGCTGCTGTACGGCAATCGTATAATTAACTGGGATAACATCGCCAATACGTATATCGGTCCGTTTATGATTGCCGAGCTAAGCGATGTGGAGTTTGATAACCCCGCATGTAAAGCCTTTGTGGATATTTACAAGCAACAGGTAGAAAACGGCGTACTACCCGAAGAGCAGTTCTTTATTCACCATCCTGATAAGCAGATTGTGGATATGACAGTGGATTTACTGACTACCCGTTATACCCTGAGTGAAAACTGGTACGAAATGCATCGCATTTACGTGAGCGATGAAACGGATAACATGAAGGCTACCATCCTGGGCGCTATCTTCCATCTAAAAAAGCATAAGGTGGCCAAGCTGCTGGATAAGTTGCGTACTGACTTGCAAAACGCCCAGAACGAAACAGATCAGGATATATTGATGGGCCAATACCTGCAAATGAAAAAGATCGAAAAGTATATATCTGATTATCTGGGCTCGGTTATACTCAAATAATGGCGCAGCATCTGGATTTAGGCAGGCATGGCGAGGCGCTGGCCAAAGCTCACCTCGAAGCAGCCGGTTATGGAATCATGGACGAGAACTGGACCCACGGTAAAGCCGAGGTTGACCTAATTGCCTATAAAGACCGAATGATTATATTTACCGAGGTTAAAACGCGTACCGGCAATGGCTTTGGCGAACCTGAGGATTTTGTAGATAACCGTAAGCAAAAGCTGCTGGCTGATGCTGCAGACGAGTATATTTACCTCATGAACCATCAGGGCGAAGTGCGGTTTGATATTATAGCCATACTTTTTAACAAGCAAGGTACGTTTACCCTGAAACATATTGAGGATGCATTCTGGCCATCGGCCACTTAATAAGCTATTGATGAAAAATAAAGTATTGATACTGTTGTCGGCTGCATTTATTGGCTTGTACAGCTGTAAGGAGAAACCTAAAACCGACGAATTTACCCTAACACCCGAAAGCGGAACCACTTATAAACAAGGCGAAAAAGTTAATATACATCTTACTTATGCTGCCGATAAAAAGATTGATTCGGTAGTATACCTGCTTGATTCGGTAAGGCTGGCTGCTAAAACAGATTCATCGGCCTTAACGCTGGCTACCGATACCATGCCCTTAGGGCCGCGTTTAATTACCGCCCGCATTTTTAACGGTGGCCAGGTACAGGAATACAGCGCCAATATTACATTGCTAACAGCCAAAGCGCCGGAGTTATATACCTTTAAAGTTGAAAAGACTATTCCGCACGATACCGCTTCTTTTACCGAAGGGTTAGAATATAATGGCGGCATTTTTTATGAAAGTGATGGCGGTTACTGTGAAGAAGGCGAGCATTCCAGCTTGCGTAAAACCGACGCTAACGGCAAGATCCTGCAAAAGATAGATATTGACTGTAAGGTGTTTGCTGAAGGGCTCACCGTAATCGATAATAAAATTATTCAGCTAACCTACCACGAAAAAGTAGGCTATGTGTATGATAAGGCATCCTTAAAGCTGTTATCAAATTTTCAATACACGCAAGGTGCCGAAGGTTGGGGCTTGTGTAACGATGGTAAATATCTTTACAACACCAGTACTGGTACCAACCAGATATTCGTGATGGATAAGAACGATTATCACACCGTAAGAGAAATAGAAGTGTTTGACGATCAGGGGCCGGTCAATAACCTGAACGAACTGGAGTATATAGACGGTTTGCTATATGCTAACATCTGGCAAACTGATAACATTATAGTGATCGATCCTAAAACCGGCGCCGTATTGCGTAAAATTGATTTAACAGCGTTATATCCTCAAAGCGAGCGGGCACCACATGCCGATGTGCTGAATGGTATTGCCTGGGATGCTGCCGGCAAGCGCATGTTTGTTACCGGCAAAAAATGGCCTTTAATGTATCAGATCAAGATCATGCCCAAGGGCGTATAGAGCAATGCCAAATCTGTAAGGTCTTCTCCTGTCCTCAAATACTATTGGGATACAATGTGCTTGAACTTTCAAACGCGTTGTATCCCAATATCTTTTTAGAGCGTTTTAATACCTGATCAGAAAATCCTCACGCACCTGCCCTTTGCGAAAATAAACCAGCGTTATCCAAAACAGATCAACCGTAACGGTAACTTGTGGGTGAGCTTTGATGCGATGCCACGCTTTTTGCGCAGCATCATTGCTATGGATGTTCAGGATGAGCAGCATACTGTTTTCATGTATAGCGGTTAGGCTTTCTTCAAAATGTTGGTAAAGATTTTGTGAATGCTGCCGGGCATCAAGTATAATCAAATCAGCTTTTGCACCATTTGGTGATTGTGCTGCCTGTATAGGAGCCAAAGGCGCTGCTGTTTTAATGATTAACTGTTCGGTAGCCGAAATTTGATTTACAAGTACAACATGTTGCGGTGCATAGTCATGTACAAGCCGGTATAGCAGTTTTTGTACCCGGTTCAGCTTCTTGTCATGCTGGTTTAAGTTTTGAATATCGGCATATACTTTTTTGTCGGTATAATCGTAAATTACTTTATCAACCATGCGGTAAACAAAAGGGGAGTGCAGGCCGTGCCGGTTAATGGCTTTAAAACGATGTAAAATATAGCGGGCTGCAAACTTTAAGCTAAACATGGTTGTAAAATTAGACAAAGCTTTATTATTTTGAAGAGAGAGGAAGGTATGATTAACGAAGCTGAAATAAAATCATTGATACAATTGCTGGATGATCCCGACAGGGAAATATTTGAGCATGTACATGATAAGCTGCTCAGCTACGGCGCACCTGCTGTTGAATATTTAGAAGGTGCCTGGGAAAATGCGTTTGATCCGCTGATGCAGGAACGTATAGCAAATCTGGTACATGAGATACAATTCGGCATGGTTAAAAACGAGCTGGAGCTGTGGTATCAAAGCGGTGCTTTTGATTTGCTGCGTGGTGTGCTTATCATTAATAAATATCAATACCCCGACCTGGACGAGCAAAAAGTGATTAACCAGATTGAGGCCATTAAGCGCGACATTTGGTTGCAGATGATGTTTGAGGGCAGTCCGTCCGATCAGGTTAAGCTTATTAACCACGTATTTTATAACATTTATGGGTTTACAGGTAACACCACCAATCACCAGGATCCGCAAAACAGCTACATTAACCAGGTATTGGAAAACCGTAAAGGTAACCAGATATCGCTGGCTATCATTTACTCCATTGTGGCCCAACGGCTGGATATCCCAATCTATGGCGTAAACCTGCCACAGCACTTTATACTGGCCTATCTGGACGAATCGACCAAATCGGAGTTTGAAAGTGGCGTACTATTCTACATTAATGCCTTCAACAAAGGCTTCATTTTTGGCCGACGCGATGTAGATATGTTTTTGAAGCAATTGAACTTAGGTGTGGATAAGCAATTTTACGAACCCTGCTCAAACGAGGATATTGTGCGCCGCGTTCTGCGCAACCTCATCAGTGCTTATGAACAGTTAGGCTCAATGGAAAAAGTGCGCGAATTGAATGAGCTGTTGCAGATACTGGGTTGATTAATTTAAAAATCCCTACATCTATTACTTGCTTAAGTAATAGATGTAGGGATATATACAGTATTTCCTAAATACTATTAATTGGTAAGCTCTGAAATTAACATCATTTTATTATTGATAGATTTAACAGCGATCTCAGGAGAAACCTCGTTTCTGGCAAATCCATAAATATCTTTAGAACAACTCTCGCAGTAAGGTGCATTAAAACTGTTCACATCATTTGTTTTGCCGCATTCGCAAACCCAAATAGCCTTTTCTTTGGATGACAGCATTTGTTTCTTAGTTGTATACGTGCCTCTCTCTTTGAATCTTGGAACAATGTCTTCTTTCAAAAGTTCAAATGAACGTATATCATCATTGTTGTAATAAGGCTTATCAAAAGTTGCGATCAATAGTGCCCGCTTTTGTTTTTGAAAATCTGTATGTTGTAAAAGTTTTGAAAGATAAATAAAGTCGAATAACTGTAATTTTCTTATAAGTTCGCACAATCCCACAGATAATGGTTCGTCTGTCTCGGCGAGTACAGCTGTATATAAAAGCTCCGTCGTTTCGTTTGGTGGCAATTCATTCAGAAAAGCAGTTATCCTATTGTTCCACTGTTTATAGTCTTCGGCTGCTTTATCCATTTTAACCATGCGTTTCAGATATTTCTGTACAATAAAAGGAAATAACTCTTTTACTTTATTTTGTGTAACGAAGTTCCAGGTTTGATTATCAAGTTCAAAGTGAGCGTTGGTGCTTGCCTTATCTAAAATATCTTTCTTTTTTTGAAGTGTTTTTATTAACTCGCTTGATATATTTTTTAATTTTCCTTCAAATTCGGGTTTCAAATCCCGACTTGTACTTGCTTCGAGGATAACAGCAGTTCCAATAGCTGTAAGCATAAACATAGACTTATTTTTACCAGAAATCTCATCCATATCTATACTAAAGCCAACTACTGCATTGGCACCAAGTTCATAGGCGGCAAGTTTTATTTTGTCAATTGCCTCGTTATATAGTGATGTAAGTTGCTTTTGATACGAGCTTGAGCGGCCGCCAAAAAAGTCACTAAAGTCTGCAAGGATATCACTAAATATATTAGTGCCAGCAACCAAGTGTGCAGTTACAGGTTTTAGATGCTGTTTGACTGTTCTGCCTTCAATGGTTGATGTTGTTACAACCAGGATGTTTTTAGGAATTATCATAAGGTTAGGAAAGGTGTTGACTGGCCGCTAGTGAGGCCAATGTTTATCTCTTTATGTCGCGATTAGCTTTATTTCGCCAACCAGCCATTAGCCGTCATCCAGTTTAGGCAACGGTCAAACCACTGGTCGGGCGTGGTTTTGTTATTTAACCCAAAGCCATGTCCGCCCGCCGGATATAGGTGTAACTCGGCTTTTACGCCCGCTTGGGTAAGTGCGGTATAAAACATTAAGCTGTTTTGTACAGGTACAGCTTTATCGTCCTGGGCATGCACTAAAAATGCAGGCGGCGTGTTTACGTTTACCTGCTTCTCGTTCGAGTATAAATCAATCAGTTCGCGGGTTGGCGTTTTACCAATCAGGTTTTCACGTGAGCCGCGGTGAGTAAGGCTATCCATGGTTATAACCGGATATAGCAGCACCATGAAATCAGGCCGCAGGCTAATGTGTGCTTTGTTGGCAATTTCTTCCTGTGCATAATGCGTACCCAGTGTTGATGCCAAATGCCCGCCGGCCGAAAAGCCGATGATGCCAATTTTATGCGTATCAATTTTCCATTCGGCTGCCCGCTCACGCAGCAGTTGCATGGCGCGTTCGGCATCCTGCAGGGGGGCAATGGTGCGGTTGGGCGAAATGCGGTCATCAGGCAGGCGGTATTTTAATACAAATGTCGTTACACCTGCATCGGCAAACTTCTGTGCAACATCATATCCTTCATGGTTAATGGCCAGCCCTGCATAGCCGCCACCCGGAATCACAATGATAGCCGCCCCGGTTGCCTTCCCTTTTTCAGGAAAAAAAGGCGTAAGGGTTGGTTGGCTTACCATCGTAAGCCAACCTTTACCGCTTTTTTCTACATAGTCGGCAGGTGCCGGTATGCTGTTAGGCACGCCGTTAGGATATAGTTTTATGGGCTGTGCTTTTTGGGCACTTACGGCCCCTGTAATAAGCATCGCTGCAATTGTTACCTTGATGTCTTTAATGATTGACATAATAGATACAGATTTTAAAACAAGCCGGAAAAAAGAGGTGTGATCCAGATTAAACATGCAGTGCCGTGCATGGCCATTGCAAATTTACCCCTGCGGTTTTTAACGTATAAATAAATACTTCTTAACAACAACACAAAAGCGGTAGGGCCAAAAAGTATTAATGAAAAAACATCCAGATTAGGTGTGCAAGGCCCGGATTTAAATCCCGGCAATATATTGAATAACACAATTAAAAATAGTGCTATTGCATATAAGGTCGGGGCTTTGGAATTTTTGATTTTCAGCATTTTGCTTGTGGTTTCACTAACTTTTCGGGCCGCCAAACTCCATCAGGTACGCTTTCAGGAACTCGTCAAGATCCCCGTCAAGCACGGCCTGAGCATTTGATGTTTCATAATCCGTACGTAAATCTTTCACCAGCTTGTACGGGTGCAGTACGTAGTTGCGTATTTGCGATCCCCACTCAATTTTCTTTTTGGCACCTTCAATGGCGTTGCTGGTTTCCATGCGCTTGCGCATCTCAATCTCATACAACTGCGATTTAAGCAGGCGGATGGCATTTTCTTTATTCTGCAATTGTGAGCGCGATTCCTGGTTTTTAATGACAATGCCCGACGGTTTGTGGTATAAACGCACGGCAGTTTCTACCTTATTCACGTTTTGGCCACCGGCACCGCCCGAGCGGAAGGTTTCAAACTCAATATCGGCAGGGTTTACTTCAATTTCAATGGTGTCATCCACCAGCGGGTACACATATACAGAAGCAAACGAGGTATGGCGTTTGGCATTGGCATCAAACGGTGATACGCGCACCAAACGGTGTACGCCATTTTCGCCTTTCAGGTAGCCATAGGCAAAATCACCTTCAAATTGCAGGGTAACGGTTTTTACACCGGCCACATCACCTTCCTGGTAATCCTGTTCGGTTACTTTATAGCCGTTTTTTTCGCCCCACATAATATACATACGCATTAGCATGCTGGCCCAGTCGCAGCTTTCGGTACCACCAGCACCGGCTGTGATCTGTAATACCGCATTCAGCTGGTCTTCCTCGGCCGATAGCATGTTTTTAAATTCCAGCTCTTCCATCTCTTTGGTGGCTGTATTGAACTGTTCCTGCATTTCGGCCTCGGTGGCATCGCCGCCCTGGTAAAATTCGAATAGTACGCCGGTATCCTCAACCGTGGAAGCTACTTTCTGGTAAGCGTCTGTCCATACTTTTTTAACCTTGATGGATGCGAGTACTTTTTCCGCATCTTTCGGGCTGTTCCAAAAGTCGGGGCTAATAGTTATTTCCTGTTCTTTGGCTAATTCATCGAGTTTCTTGTCGATGTCAAAGATGCCTCCTCAGGGAAGCTGTTCTATCCCTTAAATCCTGAATTTGTTCTTTAGTCATGTTGCAAATATAATTAATTGGGCTATGCAGAAGCCAACAAAAAAGGCCCGTCTTTGTGTGACGGGCCTTTTGTATATCAGTTAGTTGCTTAAGCCACCATTAAGTGGTTTACCAGGGAGCTTAAGTCGGCACGGTTACCGGTTAGCTGTGACAGCATATTGTTTAAGGCAAATTCTTTGTGCTGTTTGCTGTTGGTTTGCTGTACCAGTTGTTTCATTACGGTCGGGATCAGCGAAGCTGCGGTAGCATGGGCTGATGCCATATCAATATTGTAAAAATTGTTCAGCTTGTTTGCAAACTTATTCGTGACGCTTGTAACCAACGATTCGTTATAGCCCGACACCTGGAAAAACTTGATCAGATCATTGATACGACCAATTTCCAACTGATTCTTCAACACTTCAATAATTGAGCTTGAAGCTTCGTTAATCACTGCCTCACGTGAGTTTGCAGGAATAACGGGATTATTCATAACAGCCGCCCCGGCGTTACTTTTTACAAGCAAAAAAAGTTTTTCAAACATACACTAAGTCCTTTAAGTAGATATTGGTACAAAACTGAATGATTTTCCCGAATCGGTTATCATTTAACCAAATATAATGAATAAAGTTTTAAACTTTGCAAGTAAATGGTCAAAAAAATTAATAATATCCTAACATGTATGTGTATCTGAAACACTAAGTATTTTAGGTGTAGTCAGAACACTAAGTAGGGTGCCTTGTGAAATTCGGGCTGGCAAAAGCAAACATTTCGTTTACTTTTGGGTAAACAATTTCAATTATGCTGCCAAATATCAATTTTACTACTACGCAAGCGTATCAATATTTAACCGATTACTTTTCCGAACTGGAGTCTAAACACTTAAAAGAGTTGTTTGATGCTGATAAACAGCGATTTGAAAAGTTTTCTGTCCAGTTTGAAGACTTTCTGTTTGATTATTCAAAAAACCGGATTGATGATAAAGCTATAGCCCTGTTAGTACAGTTGGCTAAAGAGTGTAGGCTAAATGAGGCAATCGAGGCAATGTTTAGCGGACAGCCCATCAACGTAACCGAAAATCGTCCGGTGCTGCACACAGCACTGCGCAATCAAAGCAATGTGCCGGTTTACGTGGAAGGCAAAGATGTGATGCCCGATGTAAATGCGGTATTGCAGCACATGAAAGAATTTAGCAATGCGGTAATAAATGCAGATTGGAAAGGTTATACCGGCAAGCCTATTACCAATGTGGTGAATATTGGTATTGGTGGATCTGATTTAGGTCCGGTTATGGTAACCGAGGCGTTAAAAGCTTACAAAACCCGGTTAAACCTGCACTTTGTATCTAATGTGGACGGTACGCATATCACCGAAACATTAAAACGCGTTGATCCGGAAACTACCCTGTTCCTGATCGCATCCAAAACCTTTACCACGCAAGAAACCATGGCCAACGCCAATACGGCCCGCGAGTGGTTTTTAAACAGCGGTGCAAGCGAGGCTGATATTGCCAAGCACTTTGCGGCGTTATCAACCAATGCCGCTGCGGTTGAGAAGTTTGGTATTGATACGCAAAACATGTTTGGCTTTTGGGATTGGGTAGGCGGCCGCTATTCGTTGTGGAGCGCCATTGGCTTATCTATTGCCCTGAGTATCGGGTTTGATAATTTTGAGCAACTGCTGGCAGGCGCTCATGCCATGGACAATCATTTCAGAACTACCGATTTTGAACAAAATATTCCGGTGATTGCCGCTTTGCTGGGTGTTTGGTATAATAACTTTTTTGGTGCCGAAAGCCATGCCATTTTACCATACGACCAATACCTGCACCGCTTTGCTGCCTATTTTCAGCAGGGCGATATGGAAAGCAACGGCAAGTATGTTGACCGCAACGGCGAGGTGGTTGATTACCAAACCGGCCCTATTATTTGGGGCGAGCCCGGCACTAACGGACAGCACGCTTTTTATCAGCTCATCCACCAGGGGACTAAGTTAATTCCGTGCGATTTTATTGCGCCGGCGCAAACGCATAACCCGGTAGGAGAGCATCACACCCTGCTGTTGTCTAACTTTTTTGCACAAACCGAAGCGTTGATGAACGGCAAAGCTTATGACGAGGTAGTAGCCGAATTAAAAGCAGCCGGCAAGAGCGAGGAGGAAATCGAAAAGCTGGCGCCTTTTAAAGTATTTGAAGGCAACCGCCCAACCAACTCTATTCTGGCTAAAAAAATTACACCAAGAGTATTAGGCTCGCTGATAGCCATGTACGAGCACAAAATATTTGTACAAGGCGTAATATGGAACATCTATAGTTTTGACCAGTGGGGCGTAGAGTTGGGCAAGCAACTGGCCGGCAAAATCCTTCCGGAATTGCGTACCGAAGATGAGGTGAATAGTCATGATGCATCAACCAATGGCCTGATTAATCAGTACAAGGCCTGGAGAAGCTAATAAACTTCCATCTACTTAAATAAACAAGGTAGCCCAATTTGGGCTACCTTGTTTATTTAAGTACCTATCTGTCATGCCGAACTTGTTTCGGCATCTCACTTGCTAAGCAAACAGCTAGGAAAATAACCATGCAGGTGAAATGCTCTGTCCTGAGGGATGCTGAAACAAGTTCAGCATGACAGATTGTGGGTGCTGTCAAACTAAAACGCTTCGCCCAAACTCATGTAAAACCCACTTTGGCGGGGCTCGCCGGGGCGCTTTTCGCCAATGCCATAGTCTACACGCATGCTCAGGCCTTTCTCTGTATCAAAAAAGTAGCGTAAGCCACCGCCGTAGTTTGGTTTTAGTTCATCCCAATTAAAACTGCTCCTGAAAACGGTACCTGTTCCTGCAAAAGCTGCAAGTCCGAAACGGTCACTCAACCGAAAGCGAAGCTCGGCCTGGCCGGCAACCATATTACGGTCGCGGTAACGGCCGTTGTAGTAGCCGCGCATCATCTCATCGTTACCCAATTCGGGTAATAAATAAAATGGTGTATTGCTGCCCAACAGGCTTTGTTCCTGCACATTCAATCCCAATACTAAGCGTTTGTGAAGCGGGATGAACTGTGCATACTCAAAATCAAAAAAGCTGCCTTTATAGCTATTGTTGGCATAAAGCCCGTGCATTACATTTAAGTAAGTGTTGATGATGATGCCGCGTGTGGTATAGGTATTGTTGTTTCGGTTATCAAAAGTAAGCGTTGGCCCTGCGTATATGCTGGCCCCGCCGTTACGGTCTTGCGCCGGTATTTGCGCCTCAAAGCGTTTGCCGGTATTGTTAATCTTGTAGCGGTAATCGAGCCCGCCTAATACATAGCCAGCATAAATGTATTTGCCAAAACGCTTTTCGCCGGTAAAACTTATTTTAAAACGTTTTTCGCCTATGCGTTCTTCATCAACTTTGCGGGTATCATTACCAATGCCGTAAAAATCGAACGGAAAGTTTACGTAGCTGATAGCTCCCGAATAATGGTAACGGTTTTGCGGCAACCAGTAGCTGCTGCTCAGGCTTACGCGTTGCTGCCCTTTAGTGGTAAGTGTACCATAAGCAAAGATGTTAGATACGCGTGTGCTTGGATCCGTCTTATCTGTATAAAAAGAGTAAAGGGCCGATGCACCACCTTCTAAACCTGTTTCGGGGGCCGAGCTGATAACCGGAAGTAAAAAAAAGCTGGCGCTGCGGCTGCTGTCTTTTTCAAAAAGCATACGCCTCACAAACTTGGGTAAAAAGTTTAGCTGTGCCTGTGCGGCTGATATGGTGGTAAATAAAACGAGAAGTAGGAGCTTGTATTTTTTCATGGATAGAAGTGCGGCTGTATAAGTGCAAAGGTAGAGGTATTGTTTGCGCGTGCAAAGTAAAGTAATACTGATTAAATAAGATGAGAATGATATGAGGTTGCTATATATATACTTAACCTGCTGATGTGTGATGTAGTAAGTGGACCATATCACAACAATAGAGGTGTTTAAATCTTTGACAGATTATTACAGTACGTACATAATCAAACACATTATTGCAGCTATATTTTAAATCAAAATACCTACCTTTGCGCCTGATTTTTAATTGATTGAATTGATGAGCATTACAAGAGGACCTATCTCTCAGTTTATTGAGACAAACTACCGACATTTTAATGCGGCTGCGTTAATGGATGCGGCTAAAGGCTACGAAACTCACCTGCTTGAGGGTGGTAAAATGATGGTAACGCTGGCTGGTGCCATGAGTACTGCCGAGCTGGGTATTTCATTAGCTGAAATGATCCGTCAGGATAAAATTGCGATTATCAGCTGTACCGGTGCCAACCTGGAAGAGGACATCATGAACCTGGTAGCGCACTCACACTATAAGCGCGTACCTAATTACCGCGACTTGAGTCCGCAGGATGAGTGGGATTTGTTAGAGAATCACTATAACCGTGTAACTGATACCTGTATTCCAGAAGAAGAAGCTTTCCGTCGCTTACAAAAACACATCTACCAGATCTGGAAAGATGCGGATGATGCAGGCGAGCGTTACTTTCCGCACGAGTACATGTACAAAATATTATTGAGCGGCGAGTTGGAGCAATACTATGAAATAGATCCGGCTAATTCCTGGATGCTTGCTGCAGCGCAAAAGAACCTGCCTATCGTAGTGCCGGGTTGGGAAGACTCAACCATGGGTAACATCTTTGCATCTTACGTTATCAAAAACGAGATCAAAGCATCAACCATGAAAAGCGGTATTGAGTACATGGCATGGTTGGCTGATTGGTATGTAAAAAATTCAGAAGGTAAAGGCATCGGTTTCTTCCAGATTGGTGGTGGTATTGCCGGCGATTTCCCTATCTGCGTTGTACCTATGTTGTACCAGGATATGGAAATGGAAAATATTCCGTTCTGGAGCTATTTCTGCCAGATTTCAGATTCAACCACATCATACGGTTCTTATTCCGGTGCGGTACCAAATGAAAAGATTACCTGGGGTAAGCTGGATATTGATACGCCTAAGTTCATCGTCGAGTCAGACGCTACCATTGTAGCACCTCTGATCTTTGCCTGGATACTTAAACAATAATCATCCTGTGTAATCCTGCAAGTGCGTCATTTAGACGTATTTGGTACACTAACACGAAAAATGCCCTTAAATAATAGTTTAAGGGCATTTTTGCGCTTTGTTTAGAACGATTATAAATTAGAAGTTCGTGTCATTAATTTGTCAGCCATAGTTTATAAAATTTTACTTTTGTGGACTGAAAAAAGCGGGGATACCTGTGCGTTTTCAGTAATGTTATTATCAAAAACATAATTTTATTTAGCATAAATACACTTTATGAGAAATATCTCATTGATTCTTAAACAGTTTTCAAGGTCGGTTTTACTTATAGCAGGATTAACTGCCATGGGATTAACTGCCCGTGCCCAGGGTGACGCAGCTAAAGGTGAAGCTTTATATAAAGCCAACTGTACCTCGTGTCACAAGATTGACCAACGTATGACCGGTCCGGCTTTGGGTCCGGCCATTACTTCAGAAACTGATGACAAATGGTTAACCAAATGGATTCAGAACAACCAGGCCCTTATTGCTGCTAAAGATCCAAAAGCACTGAAGATCTATAACGAGTACAATCAGGCTGGTATGAATACCTTCACCAACTTATCAGACGGTGATGTGGCTAATATCATTGCTTACGTTCGTACCGAGTGGAAAACCATGCAGGACGACGCTGCTAAGAAAGGTCCCGCAACTGGTGCAGCTGCAGAAAGTGGTCCGAGCAGTGCATTGATCTTTGGCTTAATCGGCGTTATTATCGTTGCCTTTATCGTTATCCTGGTTCTGAACAAGGTGATCGGTACTATGGAGCGTTTGGTGCTGAAAAGAAAAGACCTTCCTGCTGAAGAGCTTGAGCCAGAAACTGAAGAAGTTGCTGTTGATAAATTTGCTACAGTAAAAAGACTGGCCAAAAACAAAAAGCTGGTGTTCTTCTTCATTTTAGCAGGTACAGTTGCTTTAGGTAGCTGGAGCTGGGTAACCATGTGGAATACCAACGTTCACCAGGGCTATCAGCCGGTGCAGCCAATCGCTTACTCGCACGAGTTGCACGCTGGTGTGATGAAAATCAACTGTCAGTACTGTCACTCAAGTGCATATAAAGGCCGTAACGCAACCATCCCGTCATTAAACGTGTGTATGAACTGTCACAAGGTGGTTAAAACCGAGTCGCCGGAGATTCACAAGATTTATGATGCATTGGGTTACGATCCGCAAACTCAGAAATACGATACCACTAAGGCTCGTCCAATTCAGTGGGTACGTATTCACAACCTGCCAGACTTTGCTTACTTTAACCACTCACAACACGTTAAAGTTGCAGGTATCGAGTGTCAGCGTTGCCACGGCCCGGTTCAAACCATGAAAGAGGTGTACCAATATTCACCACTTACCATGAAATGGTGTATCCAGTGCCACAAACGTACTGAAACCAATTACAAAGGCAATGCCTACTACGAGAACATGATCCAGGTTCATGATCGTATCAAGCGTGGCGAAAAAGTAACAGCAGCTGCTTTAGGCGGTCTGGATTGTGCAAGATGCCACTATTAATTAATTAAAACTTAGCAATCATAGTTTATATAGCTTAAATGGAAAGCAACAAAAAATACTGGAAAGGTTTAGAGGAACTGAACAATACCCCGGAGTTTGTTGAGTCAAACAAACATGAGTTTGCCGAGCCTATTCCGATTGAGGATGTTTTGAGTGGAAACGGCCTGGCCGGTAAAACCCCCCGTCGTGACTTTTTGAAGACACTGGGTTTTGGTATTGGCGCAGTTTCATTGGCAGCTTGTCAAAAAGCTCCGGTTCATAAATCTATCCCATACTTAATTAAGCCAGAAGAAGTAACTCCAGGTGTAGCTAACTTTTACGTATCCAGCTACAATGGCCAAGCTATATTGGTAAAAACCCGCGAAGGTCGTCCTATTAAAGTTGAGGGTAACCCAGGCGATGTGTTGGGTAAAGGTGGTGTAACTTCACAAACTCAGGCTTCGTTATTAGACTTATATAATGTAAGCCGTTTGAAAGGTCCGATGCAGGATAACGGCGATACATCATGGGCCGAGGTTGATAACTTTGTACGTGCCGAATTAGGCGCTATCAAAGCTGCCGGTCAAAAGATTCGTATTGTAACTTCAAGCATCAATAGCCCTTCAACTCAGGGTGTTATTAACGATTTTATTGCGCAGTACCCTACTGCAAAACATATTAACTATGATGCGGTATCTTATACCGGTATTATCCAGGCTAATCAGAACAGCTTTGGTAAAGCCGTTTTACCGCATTACCATTTTGAGCGTGCCGATGTAATTGTAAGCTTCGGTGCCGACTTTTTAGGTGGTTGGATTTCAGAAACCGAGTTTACTCGTCAGTATGTATCTAACCGTAGCCATGAAGCGCTCGAAAAGAAAAAAATGTCACGTCACATCCAGTTCGAAAGCCGCATGAGCTTAACTGGTAGTAACGCTGATACCCGTATTACCTTAAAACCTTCTGAAGAAGGCTTGGCAATCATCAACCTGTACAATGCTGTTTCAGGTACTTCCTTGCCAGGTTCAAAGCCAGTATCAAACAAGGCTACACAAACTGCTATCACGCTTGCTGCTAAGGAGCTGGTTGCTGCTAAAGGCCGTGCGCTGGTTGTTTCAGGAAGCAATGATGTAGCCATCCAGGTTTTGGTTAATGCTACTAACTCATTATTAAGTAGCTACGGTACTACTATCGATCTTGACAATCCGTCTTACCAATATAAAGGTAACGATGCCGAGATTGTAGAGTTGGTAAACGAAATGAAACGCGGTGAAGTAGGTGCCGTTTTCTTCCTGAAAGCTAATCCAGTGTATGACTACTACCAAAGCAGCGCTTTTGCTGATGCTTTGAAAAAAGTACGTCTGCGTGTTTCATTCGCTGATTACAACGACGAAACAGCTTCTGTATGTAACATCGTAGCTCCAAACAGCCACTATCTGGAATCATGGGGTGATGAAAATGCTGTTGAAGGTTACTATACTTTAGTACAACCAACTATTAATACTGTGTTTGATACCCGTCAGGCTGAGCAAAGCTTACTGATCTGGTCAAACAACGCGGTTAAAGATTACTATACTTATGTACGTAATACCTGGAACAGTAAAATTTTGCCATTAGGCGGTTTAGCTGGTCAGGGCGGTTGGGAAACCTTAATGCAAACCGGCTTTGTTAAAGCTGCTGATAAGCCAGCAGGTACTTATACCTTTAGCCGTGACTTAAATGCAGTTGCACAAACTATCTTAAGCCAAAGCGCTAAAATAGCCGGTGGCAATGGTAAACTGGAGTTGGAGGTTTACGAAGCTTACACTGTACGTGACGGTAAGTATGCCAACAACCCATTACTACAGGAATTACCTGACCCGATTTCGAAAGTTACCTGGGACAACTATGTAGCTATATCACCTAAAACAGCTAAAGAATTAAATGTTGAAGAAGGTGATTTAGTTGAAGTAACTGCAAATGGTTACAAATTAGAGTTGCCAATCTTATTCCAGCCAGGACAGGCACAAGGTGCTATTGCTATAGCCTTAGGTTATGGCCGTACCAAAGCCGGTAAAGTTGGTGACCTGGTAGGTAAAAATGCTTTCCCTTTCTTAGGTTTAGTTAACGGAACTTTCCAGGGCGCTGCTGTAGCTGAAATTAAAGCGCTTGGCGGTGACAAAATTATCCTTGCACAGACACAAACACACAACTCTTACGAAGGCCGCGATGTAATTCGCGAAACTACTTTGAAAGAGTATATCAAAAACCCGGCTGAGGCGTCTGGCAAAGGCGAGGAAGAAAAAAATACTTATAGCCTTTGGGATGAGTACGATCGTCCTCAGTATGACTGGGTAATGGCAATCGACCTGAACGCTTGTACCGGTTGTGGTGCTTGTGTGGTTGCTTGTAACGTTGAGAACAACATCCCGGTTGTAGGTCGTGATGAGGTACGTCGTCGTCGCGAGATGCACTGGATCCGTATTGACCGTTACTACAGCTTCAACGAAGGTAAAGAAGTAAAGACCCGTGAGAAGGAGATTGAACAACTGGAAAACGTTGATGATGTATCGGTAGTGTTCCAACCAATGCTGTGTCAGCATTGTGACCACGCGCCATGCGAAACAGTATGTCCGGTATTGGCTACCACTCACTCATCAGACGGCTTGAACCAAATGGCTTACAACCGTTGTGTGGGTACTCGTTACTGTGCTAACAACTGTCCGTATAAAGTACGTCGTTTCAACTGGTTCAACTACTGGAACGATTCTCGTTTCGAAAACTACCTGCAAAACGATTACACCGAATTAGTACTGAACCCTGACGTTACTACCCGTTTCCGTGGTGTGATGGAGAAATGTACAATGTGTGTACAACGTATACAAGCTGGTAAACTGCAAGCTAAACTGGAAAAACGCCCGCTTCGCGATGGCGAGATCAAAGTTGCTTGTCAGCAAACCTGCCCTGCTAACGCAATCATTTTCGGTAACCAAAAAGATCCGAACTCTGAAGTATCAAGAGCTTTAAGAAGCGAAAGAAACTATTACGTGTTAGAAGAGTTGAACGTAAAACCAGGTATCGGTTACCAGGCAAAAGTTAGAAACAGAACTGAACTAGAGGCTTAAATTTTTACAAGAGATTATAATATATGGCATCTCACAGTGAAGCAATAATCAGGGAACCGTTAATTACGGGCAAGAATATTACCTATGCCCAAATTACTAACGAGGTATTACGCCCTGTAGAAAATAAACCCAATCTGGCCTGGTGGATCGGCTTCGGCCTGGCCTCCATGGGAGCAACCATGTGGTTGTTCTGCATCAGCTGGACTTTCTGGTTCGGTATTGGCGAATGGGGTTTGAACAAAACAGTAGGTTGGGCATGGGATATCACCGGTTTCGTATGGTGGGTAGGTATCGGTCACGCCGGAACGTTGATCTCGGCGGTATTGTTACTCTTCCGTCAAAACTGGCGTAACTCCATTAACCGTTCGGCCGAGGCGATGACCATCTTCGCGGTAGTTTGTGCGGCCACTTACATCTTTGGTCACATGGGCCGCCCTTGGCTGGCATACTGGACTTTACCACTGCCAAACCAATACGGTTCGTTGTGGGTTGACTGGAACTCGGCGCTGATGATGGACGTGTTCGCGATCTCGACATACTTCTCCGTATCATTAGTGTTCTGGTATACTGGTTTATTACCGGATATTGCGAGCATCCGCGACCGTGCTACTGGTTTACGTCGCAGAATTTATTCTATCCTTTCATTCGGATGGAGCGGTTCTGTAAAAACATGGCAGCGTTTCGAAACCGTGTCATTAATTTTGGCCGGTATCTCTACACCGCTGGTACTTTCTGTACACACCATCGTATCTTTTGACTTTGCTACCTCATTGGAACCAGGATGGCACACCACCATCTTCCCGCCATATTTCGTTGCGGGTGCGATTTTCTCTGGTTTCGCCATGGTACAAACTCTGTTGCTGATTGTGCGTAAGGTATTAGGTTTAGAAAACTATATTACCATGTTCCACATCGAGTCAATGAACAAGATTATCCTGTTAACGGGTTCAATCGTGGGTGTGGCTTATATCACGGAGTTCTTCATCGCCTGGTACTCTGGTGTTGAGTATGAGCAATACGCATTCATCAACCGTGCAACCGGTCCATACTGGTGGGCTTACTGGAGCATGATGACCTGTAACGTAATTACGCCTCAGCTGTTCTGGTCAAAATGGGTTCGTACCAACATTCCGTTTTCATGGGTACTATCTATCATTGTAAACATTGGTATGTGGTTCGAGCGTTTCGTAATTATCGTTACCTCTCTGCACCGCGACTTCCTGCCATCAAGCTGGGTAATGTTCTATCCGACCTGGGTTGACGTGGGTATCTTCGTAGGTTCAATCGGCTTATTCTTTACCATGTTCCTGCTGTTCTTACGCGTATTGCCTTCTGTTGCTATGGCCGAGGTGAAACTACTGGTGAAAACTGCAAGTGAGCAATCTAAAAAGAAATTGCTGGATGGTGGTCATGTTGATCCTGATCACGCTGCTTACTACAAAGAGTCATTAGAAAAATACGACAGTGTTGATTTAACCCAATACCAAAAAGCATAACCATGAGCAGTACTAAATATATATTAGGGTGTTTTGATGATCCGGATCTGTTGATGGACGGTATCACTAAACTACAGAAAAATAGCGTTCCTATTTATGACGTATATTCCCCGATGCCTATTCACGGTATTGAGGATAAATTAGGTGTTAAAGAATCGCGTTTAGGTTACGCCGCTTTCTGCTTCGGCTGCCTTGGTGCCACCGTTATCTTCAGCATTGTGTACTACACTTTAGTACATGACTGGCCGATGAACATTGGTGGTAAACCTAACTTTGCAATTCCGAACTTTGTACCATTTACATTTGAGTGGACTATCCTGTTCACTGCATTTGGTATGGTGTTAACGTTCTTCTTTGCTACGCACCTGTTCCCAGGCCGTGCACCACGCGTTATGGACTTAAGAGCTACTGACGATCGCTTCGTAATCGCTATCAGTGCCAAAGGCAATACGCCACACGATGATATCACCCGCCTGCTTAAAGAAGCTGGTGCAGTTGAAATTAAGCATAACGAAAGGAAATATGTTAGCTATGAATAAGATAAGAATATTTGGTGCAACGATGGTTACGATTGCTGCAGCTATTGTAGCTACATCGTGCAAGGATAAACGTAGCACCGGCTGGCAGTATGCGCCAAATATGTATGAGCATATTGCTTACGAATACGATCAGAAGAACCCGAACTTTAAAGACGGTAAAACTGCGCAATTACCTCCATCAGGTACGGTACCATTAGGTTTTACCCGTTTCGATTACCCGAATACAAAAGATGGTTATCTGGCTGCAAGTGGCGAGGTTAAAAACCCGATTACCAACAACCAGTCAAACTATAAAGAAGGAAAGTTGCTGTATGAGCATTTCTGTTCGCCATGCCACGGCCTTAACGGTCAGGGCGATGGTACAGTAGTTCAGCACGGTTATCCTGCTCCACCGTCATATTCAAAAGGTCAGTCATCACGTGGCGGTGCCATGAAAGATTTAACTGATGGCAAAATTTATCATACAATTACTTACGGTGTAAATGCAATGGGCTCATATGCATCGCAATTATCACCAGAAGAGCGCTGGAAAGTAATTATGTATGTTCACCATTTACAAACTTTATAACATTTAATTGAATGAGCACTCATCAACATAGTTTTGACGAACGTTTTGAATTTGCAGGCAAAGCCAAAACCATTAGCTTAGTAGCTATTGTAATTGGTGTAGTAGGCATACTGGCGGGCTTTATAGGTGGTGATAAAGGTATTCAGAATACTTTCTCTAACCTGCTGCTTATGAGCTACTACTTTGTAGGCGTATGCGTAGCCGGTGTATTTTTTCTGGCTTACAACTACGTAGCACAAGCAGGCTGGTCTGTAGCTTTTTTACGTATTCCGCAGGCATTAGCACGTGTGTTAGGCATTGCAGCCGTAATATTACTTGTAGTAATTGTTGCTGGTTTGTTAATGAAGCATGAAATACTTGAAGAAGGTAAAAAGGTAATGGCTCCTTATCTGTATGCACACTGGGCCACTCCGGGTTTAACTGATAAAAATAGTGAGCATTTTGATGCTATTATCACTGGTAAATCAGCTTTCCTTAATATTCCATTCTTTATTGGTACCATCATCGTTTTATTAGGCTTATATACCTGGTTTGGTAAACTGCTGGTTGATTACTCAAATAACGAGGATCAATTGGGCGGAATGTTCAACTACAATAAAAGCTTCAAAATTTCGGCTATTTTCTTAACCGTATTTGGCTTTACATTCCCGGTTTATGCATTCGGTGCCGTGATGTCATTAGAAGCACACTGGTATTCAACCATGTTTGGCTGGTATAACTTAGCTGCGGCACACGTGAGCGGTTTAGCTGTTATTGCCTTGATCCTGATTGTTCTTAAACAAAACGGATACTTCTCTTGGGTTAATGAAAGCCACATGCAGGATTTAGGTAAATTGATTTTTGGTTTCTCTATCTTCTGGACTTATGTGTGGTTCGCTCAGTTCTTCCTGACCTGGTATGCTAACATACCTGAGGAAACTGTTTACTTCTACAAACGTTGGGAGCCTCAGTATAAGTGGTGGTTCTGGTTAAACATCGTGCTTAACTTTGTGGCGCCATTGTTCCTGTTGATGAAGAACGACGACAAGCGTTCATTGAACAGAATGAAATTAGCTTGTATCATCATCATCATCGGTCACTGGTTAGACTATTACATGATGATTATGCCGGGCACCATCGAGAAAGAGCATATGTTTGATATCGTTGAGTTTGCTCAGGATATGGCTATCTTTGCAGGATTTGCAGGTTTATTCACCTATCTGACACTGACAGCGTTAAGCAAATTCAACTCGCTGATTCCTAAAAAACACCCGTTTGTGGAAGAAAGCCTTCATCATCACATACAATAATTGCTACCTTTGTAAATCAATAGAATACCGAAATAACTGATACAATGGGATTCAAAAATTTAATTAAATATAAAAAGTTCTTAACGCTGTTTGCTGTTTTGATGCTGCTGGGTACCAACCTTTTGTTTGCACAAGAAGCATCATCAAATGCTACTGCAACAGGTACAGGCGATACTTCAGCCCAAAAAGCGGGCATGTGGCTCAGCGTAGGTTACTACGTGGTTTTATTTCTAATTGCCTGCGTTGTTGTAGCCATTATTGGTAAAATTTTCCGTGTGTACGATCTTACACTGCAAATGCAGGGTAAAAAAGGTGTAAACTGGAATAACATCATGGCAGTAGGTTTCCTGCTGTTCCTGATATTAGGAGCGATTGGTGTTGCCTATTCATTTACTGTTCATGGCAGCATGATATTACCTGAACCGGCATCTGTGCATGGTGTTACCATGGACAACATGTTCTGGACTACAGTAGTTATTACATTTATCGTATTTGTTGCAACCCAGATTCTGTTATTCGGTTTCGTATTCAAATACCGTGAGTCTAAAACCCGTAAAGCTTATTACCTGCCGCATAATAACACGATTGAGAAAATCTGGACCGTTGTTCCTGCAGTAGTGCTTACCATTTTGGTTGTATTCGGTTTCTTTGCCTGGAGAAAAATTACCAACTCGGTTGATGCTAAAGGCGAACCTGCTTCAATTGATATTGATGTTACCGGTCATCAGTTTGCCTGGGAGCTTCGCTACCCTGGTCGTGATGGTAAATTAGGTACAAAAGATTACAAGTTAGCTAACGGTAGTAACATCGTAGGCGTTAACTTCAAAGATAAACACAGCTTTGATGACTTGAAAGCTGATACACTGATGTTGCCTGTCAACAAGTCTGTTCGTTTGAACATTATTGCGCAGGACGTAATTCATAGTGTTTACATGCCAAACTTCCGTTTACAAATGAACGCAGTACCAGGTTTACCAACTTACTTTAAGTTTACGCCAACCATCACCACTGCTGAAATGCGTACCCGGTTAGATCAACCTGACTTCAATTATCACCTTTATTGTAATAAAATTTGCGGTGGTAACCACTTTAACATGCAGAAGATTGTAATGGTAGTTACTCAGGCTGAGTATCAAAATTGGTTATTACGTCAAAAACCATATTTGAGCGAGCAACTGAAAAAAGATTTGAAGCTGGCTGATAACCCGCTTTATCAAAAAAGCCAATTACAAAATAGTTTAGCTTCTAACAATTAATTCAAGATTAGCGATTATGTCAACATTAACAGTTCAGGGTCACGGAGTTGCGCATCATGATCACGATCACGAACATCATCATAACGAAACTTTCCTGACCAAATACATATTTAGTCAGGATCACAAAATGATTGCCCGTCAGTTTTTGATTACGGGTATCATCATGGCGGTTATTGCCATGATCCTTTCTATCCTGTTCCGTATTCAATTAGCATATCCGGATAAAGCATTTCCTTTGCTGGAAACCTTATTAGGTCGCTTTGCACCGGGTGGCCGTTTAGATACCAACTTTTATTTGTCGTTGGTTACCATTCACGGTACCATCATGGTATTCTTTGTGTTAACCGCTGGTTTGAGTGGTACGTTCAGTAACTTATTAATTCCTTACCAATTAGGTGCACGTGATATGGCTTCGCCATTCATGAACATGCTTTCATACTGGTTCTTCTTTATTGCCAGCGTGATCATGATGAGCTCTTTCTTCGTACAAAAAGGTCCTGCAGGTCCGGGATGGACTATCTATCCGCCACTTTCAGCATTGCCAAAAGCAATGCCGGGCTCTGGCGAGGGTATGACCTTGTGGTTAATCAGTATGGTATTTTTCATCGCTTCTCAGCTGATGGGTGGTATCAACTATATCAGTACTGTGTTAAACATGCGTACTAAAGGTATGGACCTGTGGAAAATGCCGTTAACTATCTGGGCATTCTTCCTTACTGCTGTTTTAGGTTTGTTAGCATTCCCTGTATTAGTTGCAGGTGTGGTGTTACTGATTTTTGACCGTAGCTTTGGTACCAGCTTCTATTTGTCAGATATCGTTATCAATGGTCAGCAATTATCGGCCGAAGGTGGTAGCCCGATTTTATTCCAGCACTTATTCTGGTTCTTGGGTCACCCTGAGGTGTACATCGTTATCATGCCTGCAATGGGTCTGGTATCTGAGGTAATGGCAACCAACTCACGTAAACCAATCTTCGGTTACCATGCAATGGTTTACTCATTAATTGGTATTACGGTATTATCATTTATCGTATGGGGTCACCATATGTTCGTTACGGGTATGAACCCGTTCCTGGGCGGTGTGTTCATGATTACCACGCTGATCATTGCGGTACCATCGGCAGTAAAAACATTTAACTGGCTGGCTACCTTGTGGCGCGGTAATATCCGTTTCACACCAGCTATGTTGTTCTCTATCGGTTTCGTATCGTTCTTCATCTCTGGTGGTTTAACAGGTATTTTCCTGGGTAACGCTACTTTAGATATCAACTTACACGATACGTACTTCGTTGTAGCTCACTTCCACTTGGTAATGGGTTCGGCGGCTATCTTTGGTATGTTGGCTGGTGTTTACCACTGGTTCCCTAAAATGTTCGGTCGTATGATTGGCGAAAAATTAGGTTACCTGCACTTCTGGTTAACATTCATCGGTGCTTACCTGGTATTCTTCCCAATGCACTTCATGGGTCTGGATGGCGTACCTCGTCGTTACTATTCATTCACCGAGATTGAATCGTTGAAACAATGGGTATCAGTAAACACATTTGTTACCTGGGCGGCTATCATGTCGGCACTGGCGCAAGTAGCGTTCCTGGTTAACTTCTTTTATTCAATGTTCTTCGGTAAAAAAGCTACTGAGAATCCATGGGAGTCTAACACACTGGAATGGACAACGCCGGTTGAGCATATCCACGGTAACTGGCCAGGCGAAATCCCGACTGTATACCGTTGGCCATATGATTATAGCAAACCTGGTGCTGATACGGATTTCATTCCACAGCATATACCGTTCTCTCAAACATTAACTTCAAACCTTCCGCATGATTTCGAAGACAATCCTGTTGGTTTGGAAGAGCATAAAAACTGGGTGAATACCCAAAAGTCAAATGAAGAGGTAAAATAATCTTCTTTCTGATCTGATCGTTTAGGGTATCTGTACCGGAAAGTATTTCCAAAAACAGATACCCTAAATTTTTAATACGAGTACATGAGTATAACAACAGCAAAAGCAAACTTTCGGAAGATTAACCTTATCACCATTGTTTTGTTATTTGTTTTGATACTGGCGGGGGGAGTTGTACGTAGCAGCGGTTCAGGAATGGGATGCCCTGACTGGCCTAAGTGTTTTGGTCGTTATATACCTCCTACAGATGCATCTGAGTTGCCAGCTAACTATAAAGATGCTTATGTAGCAAAGCGTACCGCAAAGAATCAGCGATTTGCTAAAACTTTGGACGTATTTGGCTACAGCGATTTAGCTAACCGCATACGCCAGGATAAATCCATCCTTTTACCTGAGGAGTTCAATGCCACTCGTACCTGGACAGAATATATCAACCGGTTGATTGGCGCCCTTTCAGGACTGTTTCTTTTACTAACGGCAATTTATTCCTGGAGCTATCGTAAAGAAAATGTTTGGATACCAGTCTTAAGCATTTTTAATCTTGTACTGGTAGCTTTTCAAGCCTGGTTGGGCTCGATCGTTGTTTCCACTAACTTGGTTGCCTGGATAGTTACTGTACACATGTTACTTGCATTAGTGATACTAGCTTTGGCTATATACACCTATCACGCGGCAAAAGTAATTGGCAAAGCAAGTCTTAAGGTTAAATCATTTATTACTATACTCACAGTTATTGTTACTGTATTGAGCATTGTACAGATAACATTAGGGACTGAAGTGCGTGAAAAGATAGATGCTGTTGCCGGTCATTTTCAGGGGCAGGAGCGGGGGCAGTGGGTAGAAAGAGCAGGAGAGATTTTCAGCGGCCACCGCGATTCGGCTCTGTTAGTGCTTGTGCTTAATGTGATGTTATATGCACTTATCCGTAAAAGCTTTAGTCGGCATTCCATACATCAGCAGTTAATGAGTTTTGTGTTTTTGATGATCATGTTACAAATAGGTACGGGTATAGCGTTATCCTATTTTGCGCTGCCACCATTTGCACAGGCATCGCACATCGTACTGGCTAGCTTAATTTTTGGCGCTCAATTTTACTTATTACTCAATTTGTTCCGTTCAGCTAATTATATGGAGGCGCGCAGATGATCTGGAAAGATTTAATTAAGCTGATCAAGTTTCGGCTTACTTTTTTAGTTGTTTTCTCGGCATCCATCAGCTTTCTGATCGGCAGCAAGGTAAACGTTATTGAAGGTTCCCAGGAAGCAATTAACTGGGTGAACTGGATCAAGCTAATCGTGGGCGGCTTCTTGATAACAGGTGCTGCGAACGGGTTTAACGAAATTATAGAGAAGGATTTAGACCGCTTAATGAAGCGCACTGCAGATCGTCCTTTACCGGCCGGACGCATGACCAACGGACAGGCACTGATTTTAAGCCTGTTTATGGGTTTCAGTGGTACTTACCTGTTAGGCAGCTTGAACTTGTTCACCGGCTTTTTATCCATATTTGCCATCATCCTGTATGCGTTTGTGTATACGCCATTGAAGCAAAAGTCGCCTATATCGGTTTTTGTAGGTGCAATACCGGGTGCGCTGCCTACCATGATTGGTTACATCGCGGCACATCCCAAGCTTGATCATATTGCTTTAATCGTATTCTTTATCCAGTTCATCTGGCAGTTCCCTCACTTTTGGGCTATTGCCTGGGTATTGGATGATGATTACAAGCTGGCAGGTTTCCGTTTGTTGCCAACCGGAAGGCGAGATGTGGTAAGTTCAGTAATCACTTTTGTATTTACACTGGTATTGTTACCTGTAAGCTTGCTGCCTACTATTTATAAGTACGGAGGCTATTACTTGGGCGGCGTATCGCTTGTGTGCAGCCTCGTGTTTTTATATCAGGCTTTTATGCTGATGCGTACGCGTGAAATTAAAGCAGCGCGCCAGCTCATGTTCGGTTCTTTTTTGTATTTACCGATAGTGCAGTTAATGTTTTTATTTGATTTTGTAGGAAAGTAATTTATGGCTCAGATACAGCAAGAAAAAAATAAGCTCAATCTAACGCCCAAGCGTTTCAACATGTGGGTATTTATATTCACATCGTTTATGTTCTTTGCGGCGCTCAGCAGTGGTTTTATCGTTTACAGCGGTGGCAAAGGGCACGCATTGAATGTGATATTGCCAGATGCGTTTATGTTCAGCACGGCAATAATTGTGTTAAGTAGTGTTACCATGTTCCTGGCATCAAAAGCTGCTAAGAATCTGCAGTTCGGTAAGCAGCGCCTGTTTTTGTGGATTACCTTCTTGTTAGGTGTCGGCTTTTTCATCGCCCAGATTTACGGCTGGTATATACTTACTTACCGTATGGGAGTGTACTTTAGCAACCCTAACGCGTCGCAATCTTTTATTTATGTATTTTCGGGCATGCACCTGCTACACATTTTGGCAGGTTTGGTGTTATTGATAATAAGCCTGGTGGGAACCTACCGGAATACCCCTCAGGTTTTGAATTTGTTCCGGATGGAGATGAGTTCTATTTTTTGGCATTTTGTCGATATTATATGGATTTATCTCTATGTTTTTTTACTTTTGAACCAGAATTAACAATCTATTTTAAGTACAAATGAGTACAACAGCGGTAACATCACCTATTGATGAAGTGAAATCAACGCCATGGTCTGGCGGACGTTCTCCGTTTTCGGTAGAATACGGTAAAATGATGATGTGGTTTTTCCTGTTATCAGATGCGTTTACTTTTTCATCCCTATTAATTGCCTACGGCGCTTTACGTTTCAGCTCAAGCAGCTGGCCAGCTGCCGACTTAGTATTCCAGTCAGTTCCCGGCATGATTGAGCATGGCGCTCCATTAGTGTTTGTGGGTATCATGACCTTTATTTTGATTTTGAGTTCGGTAACTATGGTGTTAGGTGTTGAAGCCGGCCATCGTGGTGCTCGTAAGGAAGTAGCTATGTGGATGGTGCTTACCATCATTGGCGGCTTTTTGTTTTTGGGTTGCCAGGCTTTGGAATGGAATCACTTGTTCCACGAAGGCTTTGGCTGGGGGCATATTCCTCATGAAATTAAAGAGTACTTTCATGAAGGTCAAACACCTTCTACTACTTATACCCAACAGTTCGCTAACCTATTCTTCACCATTACTGGTTTCCACGGTTTCCACGTATTCAGCGGTGTAATCATTAATATCATTATCCTGATCAACGTACTGGCCGGTACTTATGACAGACGCGGTAGCTATCTGATGGTTGAAAAAGTAGGCTTATACTGGCACTTTGTAGACTTAGTTTGGGTGTTTGTATTTACCTTTTTCTATTTAGTATAAATTTAAAAAACTGATTTAATTATGTCATCAGAAAAACATACAGAACATCATGATCATGCGGAGCATGATACTATGACACGCGGCAGAATTGTAAGGGTATTCATATACTTACTCGCTATCACAGTTCTTGAGTTTGCTATAGCATTGATTGCAGTACCTCACGGTTTAAGTCTTCGCATAGCTAACCCCGTATATATCTTACTTACTCTTCTGAAAGCGTTTTATATAGTAGCATTCTTTATGCACTTGAAGTTTGAGAAGGCAGGCTTAGTATATACACTGGTTATTCCAATTATTTTCATTATCGGCTTAATTTTAGTACTTACCAACGAAAGTAATCATTGGGTGGATTTAAGGGGATAATGAATAGATTTTCAGTTTCTTTAAAAAAGATTGTAATCCTGGTGCTCATCTTAGCAGTACCAGGATTTTTATATTATTTACTTACCGTAAAAGGGAAGAATCGCTATAAACCACTGCCGTTTTACGGGCCTAAAGAGGTTGCTAAAACAGGGCACAGCCACCATGGTAATTACATACCCGATACTATTTACCATAAGCTAAGTGATTTTAACCTTGTCAACCAAAACGGCGAGCCGGTATCACTAAAGAACTTTACAGGTAATATTTTTATCGTCAATTTCTTTTACACCAATTGCCCGACGGTATGTAATGAAATGAACAAGAACCTGCATTTTTTGGCCGATACCTATCGCAAAAACCGTATGGTTAAGTTTGTATCCATAACTGTAGACCCGCAACGTGACGACGTGAATACACTAAAGGCATACGCTGCTAAGTACAAATTGCCGGCTGATAAATGGCAGTTCCTGACTGGTGATACAACGAGCATTTACAATCTGGCACGAAAAGGCTTTTTAGTGAATGCTGTACAGCTGGATAAGGATAATTTTGTATATAGTGATAAGCTGATACTGATTGACCAGGAGAAGCGCGTTCGCGGGTACTACTCCGGTACCTCAGTACCTGAAGTAAACCGCCTGAATGATGAGATAAAAGTGCAGATAGCCGAAGAGTTGCGTAAAATTAAAGCCCCTGATTTATAACATGAACATTTCCGATAAACTGATATTCCGTTTTGTAACCGGCTTATCCATATTCGTTTTTGCCGTAGTAGTGATACTGAGCATGAAGGTTTTACCTAAGCCCGAAGTGCCTGCAGGTTTGCTATACTTTTTACCTAAGCTTAATGCTATTTTCAATGGCACCTGCAGTGTGTTGCTGCTGGTTTCACTGTACTTCATCAGGCACGGCAAGGTGGCATTACATAAACGCACCAACATACTTGCGTTTATTTTATCGTCTTTGTTTCTGGTATCTTACATTGCGTTCCACTGGTTAGCGCCCGAAACAAGATATGGAGACTTGGATAGCAATGGTGTAGTGACCGAAACAGAGAAACTGGCTGCCGGGAATGTGCGCTATGTATACTATTTGATATTAATTACACACATTATACTGGCTGCAGGTGTTTTACCGTTAATATTACTCAGCTTTTACCGCGGCTTACAAATGCAAGTCGAAAAACACCGCAAACTGGTAAGATGGACGTTTCCTATCTGGCTGTATGTAACGGTTACCGGGGTAATTGTTTACGTAATGATTTCGCCTTATTACAATTTTTAGTGAATGTTTATAGGTAACTTTGTAAACGAATGAAAACATTAAAATTATTAGCATTCAGCTTTGTAGCTGCTTTAATGATATTAAGTGTGCAGCCTGTTAAGGCCCAGTGTGCTATGTGTACTGCTAATGCCGAGGCCGGCGTTAAGAACGGCAACACAACCACCCGCGGATTGAACAATGGCATACTGTTTTTGCTGGCTTGCCCTTACCTGGCCGTAGCAGCGGTAGGGTTTATATGGTACAAAAAGTACCGGCGTAAAGATGTGGAGATCAATATGCACAAAGAGAACTTTCACTTAAACTAAAAAGACAAGCACCCCACACCTGCGGGTGCTTTTTTAATAATAGATAATGGCAAAAACATCCAAGTTTAAAGCTATGGCCCTGGCCAAATGCCCCAAATGTCGCAGAGGGGATATGTTTCCTGGTGGCACTTACAGTATAGGGGGCAACAAAATGAATGAACACTGCCCTCGTTGCGGTTTTCATTTCGAGATTGAACCCGGCTACTTTTATGCGGCTATGTATGTAAGTTATGCTTTAAATGTTGCACAGGCAGTATCCTTGGCAGTGGCCACCTATGTGCTAACCGGTAATTTGGAGTCGCCGTGGTTATATTTGCTTATCATTTTGGGCGGATGTTTTATACTTGCACCATTCAATTATCGTTACTCAAGGGTAGTACTGCTGTATTGGTTATCGCCTAAGGTACACTACCAGCCACATTTAGATACGGATGATACAAACTGATACCCTGCGATTTTTACACGATTTGGCAGAGAACAATACCCGCGAATGGTTCCAGGCCAATAAAGAAAGGTTTGACGCTGCGCATGAAAATGTAACCGGTTTTGCGCGCGAGCTGATACAGGCATTAAGTAAGCTTGATCCAAGCGTAAATGCCGATCTTGACCCGAAGAAATGCGTGATGCGTATTTACCGCGATGTTCGTTTCAGCAAGGATAAAACGCCTTATAAAACTAATATGGCTATAGGCAGGCTTACTAGTAATAAAGTACGCGAGATAGGATACTGGCTGCAGATAGAGCCCGGTAAATCTTTCATTGCAGGAGGTTACTGGATGCCCGAGAATGAGCACCTCAAAGCGATAAGGCAGGAGATTGATTACAACGCTGCAGATCTCATCGCCGTTGTTGACACACCAGAATTTAAAAAGCTGTTTGGTGCGTTCAGAGATCAGGAAAAACTTAAAACCCTGCCTAAGGGTTATGATGCCGATAACGAGCACATTGAATTGCTAAAGCTAAAAAGCTTTATAGCCTACCGCGACCTGACCGACGATGAACTTACCGCACCCGATGCCGTTAAAAAAATAGCCAAGCTTTGCAGTAAAATACAACCGCTCAACGTATTTTTGAACAACGCCATCAACTAAAATTAACACAATACCCTAATTACCCATCATGAAAATAAAATACCTTTTACTGGCATCGGTGCTGTTTATGATGCTGCACTCCTGTAAGGTGCTTTCGCCTAAACAATACAAGGCCTTGGTTGCAAGCCGCGATTCACTGCAGAGCCGTACCTCTCATCTGGAAGAAGAGCTGGCCCGCTTACAGGCAGATACCGCCCGCTTACACCATGAGTTGACCGAGCTACAGCAAAATTTCAATGCCTTAAATAAAAACTACAATGCAAGCTCTACGCAGGTTAACCAGCTTTCGGGCGATTTGAAAAAACGGGAGGCTCGTCTGCGCGAGGTAGAAGATATACTGCGCAAACGTGATGAGGCAGCCAATGCCCTGCGCGATAAACTGCAAAAGGCTTTATTAGGCTTTCAGCAAAGCGGCTTAACCGTTGATATCCGGAACGGTAAGGTATATGTATCCCTGACCGATAAACTGCTTTTCCCGTCGGGCAGTATCGTGATTGATGAGAAAGGCAAGCAAGCATTGAAACAGCTGGCCGAAGTAATGAACAAGGAAGCGGATATCAATATGTCGGTTGAAGGGCATACGGATAACCAGCGCGTAGTAAACTTGGGCCAGATTAAAGACAACTGGGATTTGAGCGTACTGCGTGCCACATCAGTTACCCGTTACCTTACCGAGGTAGAAAAAGTAGCGCCACAACGCTTAACTGCTACCGGTAAAGGCGAGTTCCAACCGGTTGATCCTGCTAACACTCCCGAAGCACGTGCTAAGAACCGCCGTATTGAGATTGTGCTTACGCCAAAGCTCGACGAGTTGTATAACCTGATTAATAATAAATAATCAGCAATGGTGATTTATTATTGAATAAGATAAATTTCTAACTTTAAAAGCCCTTTAGCTTCAAGCTAAAGGGCTTTTGTTTTAAATTAAGCCCTATGAAAACTTACGCCATCATTTCCGACATTCACGGCAATTCATTGGCCTTACAGGCGGTTTTAAATGATATTAGTACACGCAGTATAGATACGATCATTAATCTGGGCGATCATGTATTTGGAGCCTTGGAGCCGGAGGTAACTGCCGGAATACTAGGCCAGCACCCGATGCTATGCATCAGTGGCAATACCGACCGCGAGATATTGGAGAGTTTTGAAAAGCCATCCGCCAAAGAAAATATGGACCGGGTGAAATCCTTATTATCAAACCAAACGCTCGATTGGCTAAAAGGCCTTCCTAAAACGGCAACCTGCGATGGGGTATTCTTTGTATGCCATGGTACGCCCGAAAGCGATGACGCGTATTTGCTGGAAGAAGTAACCGCCCAGGGCGTATTTGTTTATAATGATGATGTGCTGGTAGAGAAGACGAAGCATATTCAGGAGCGCATCATTTTATGCGGGCACTCGCACGTAAACCGGGTAATATACCTTTCGAACGGAAAGATTATTCTTAATCCCGGCAGTGTTGGCTTGCCCGCCTATTTGGGTACAGGCGAGCACCGGTTTGCCATGGAGTCCATGACGCCGCATGCTAAATATGCCATAGTGCAGGTAGATGGTGAATCTATGAATATAGAGCAGGTACACTGCACTTACAACTGGCAGCAGGCATCGGCCAGTGCAAAAGCAAACGGCAGCGAAAAATGGTCGCAATTCCTGCTACACGGCCGTATGCCGAAGGACTTAAGAGTATAGAGGGAAGAGCCAAGAGATAAGAAACAAGAGCTAAGAATCAGGAATTAAGATTACAATCTCTACTTTAATTCTGCCTTTCTCGGCTCTTGCTTCTGAAGTTTACTAAAACGGGCTGTTGAAATCGGCAAAAGCAGGCAACACCTGGTCTTTGGCCGAAAGCACAATGTCGCGCTCATCTACACCCCAGCCAATAGCTATAGCAGGGTCATTCCAGATCACGCCTATTTCCGAAGCTTTATCGTAAAAGTTGGTTACCTTGTACGTAAATAAGGTGTTATCTTCCAGGGTTACAAAGCCGTGCAAAAAGCCGGGAGGTATCCAAAGCTGTTTATGGTTATCGCCGGTTAGTTCAACCGTTACATGTTGTCCGTAGGTTGGCGAGCTTTTGCGGATGTCTAACGCTATATCCAATACACGCCCTTGCAGTACGCGTACTAATTTACCTTGCGCAAACGGTGGCGCCTGGCCGTGCAGACCTCTTAACGCTCCCTTGTGCGAAAAAGATTGGTTGTCTTGCACAAACTCGGCATCAATCCCAGCTTCCTTAAACTTAATTTTGTTGTAGCTTTCGTAAAAATAACCCCTGTCATCAGGGAAAATTCGCGGCTCTATAATCAGCAAGCCTTCAATGGCGGTTTGGGTAATGTTCATGGGGGCTTATAATTCTTGCATCAGGCTGTTAAACAAAACATAACGATTTTCGAACTGCTGGTGATGCCGTATGTGTAACTGCTGGGCATATTGAGCTACAAACTCCTGGTAACGGTTAATATCGGGCGTAAGGTACTGTATGCAGTAAGTAACACCTTCGTTAGGCGAATCCAGTACCGCCAGTATTTTGTAAGATTCAAAGCAGCCGGTTTTAATTACCGCCGGTATATGTTCCTCTTTCATCCATTGCAGCCATTGCTGATGAACGGCTTCTTCCACCACGAAGGTTTCGTTATAAATAATCATTCTTACAAAAATAGAAATTAAGATGAGGTATCGGGCTGGTCGCCACGCAATATTCTAAAATGCTTGCGGGCTTCATTGATCCATATACTGCCCGGATAATCGGTAATGATTTTTTGGTAATAAGTTTTGGCAGCTTCCTTATCATTCAGCTGGTTCTCATACAAATCAGCCAGCATAAATACGGCATCATCGGCCCAGAGTCCGCCGCTATGTTCGTCGGCAATCTTTTTAAGCGGAGCCACTGCCCCGGCATAATTTTTTTGCTGAATAAAGATACGCGCTTTAGCCATCATAATATCATCAGTAAGCGTATTGCCAGGATACTTTTGATCAATACTGTCCAGAGTAAGTAACGCTTTATCGGGCTGTTCTGCAAAAATAAGCAGGTCGGCACGGGCATACATTTTCAGCGCCTTGCCGGCGGTATCCAATTGCGTATTATCAGCTATCAGCAACGACAGGTTAAGCGCATCATTGGCAATTAATTGGGAGGTAGCCGCTTTCAGTACATCCAACTGGCCTTTGGCCCAGCTAAAATCGCCGGTATAGTAGGCCAGCTTGGCATTGCGGTAGTTGGCATCCTGCGCCATGGGCGTACCCGGATAAGCCTTTTCAACCTGGCTGTAGGTAAGCGTAGCTTCCCAGGGCTGGTGGTTCATCAGGTACACATCGCCCAAATCCAGCTTGCAGCCCGACAGTAATTGCGGGCGCAACCCGCTGATGGCAACGGCCTCTTCGAGCAGCTTTTGTGCTTCGGGCAACTTGTGCAATTTGTAGGCCTGCAGGTTAGCCAGCTTTTGCATGGCAAAGGCAGTGCTGCTGGTTCGGCCAAATTCGTTCAGCAGGTCTATATAATCTTTCTCCAGGCTAAGTAAATCGGCCTGCACATATTTTCCGGCAGTGATTTTTAAGTTTTTGGTATTGATGAGTTCAATTTTTGAGGGGATGTACAGCTCATCCTGCCGGGTATTTTTGGTAAGCAGGTATTCATATCCCCGTATAGCTGCATCGTAAGCACCGTTCGAGGTCAGTGTGCGGCACAGTTCAAAAATATCGCTACCATTGTTGTTGGTTTGCCGGCGGTTTAAAGCCAGCGCCTGGTTAAGTGCCTGGTCGTATTCTTTTTGTTGCAGGTACTGCCAGGTTAGCAGGTTGGTATATATAATTTGCTGCGGGTCTTTTTGCAGGCGTTTCAGTAAAGCCGAGCGCAACATAGCATAGTCGGCCTCACCTTCATATAACGAGGCTAACGTATTTTGTGCCTGGTTAAGATACAGCGGGTTTTCGGGCAAAAAGTTAAGGTACTCCTCAGTTAAAGCTACCTTATCGCGTTTGTAACGGTACAGGCTAATCAGTTCATTACCAAATAAGCGGTCGTTACGCAATACTTTGCGCCCCTGCTCAAAGGTTTTAATGGCATACACGGCATTATCACTCCGGTAAAACTGCATAGCCAATGAGGCAATAGCATTTTGTTCAGGTTGCAGGTTTTTAATCAGCTCCTCATACAGCGGATTGGCCTTGTCGGGCTGGCCTTGCTGTGTATATATGCGGCCCATGCTCAGCACATACAGTGCATCGCCAGGGTGCTTGCGCATGGCTTTCTTGGTGATGCTTTCGGCCTCATCAAATTTTTTAAGATCAAGCAGGCTGGTTACGTATTGGGGGTAATAGGTTTCATTGTCTTGCCGGTATAGCTTCTGGTAAATATCAAACGCTTTTTGTAATTCGCCGTTGGTGCGATACTGGTAGGCAAGCTGCAAATCATTATTTTGGGCAAACGTTTGGGTAAGGCCTAACAGGCAAACGATTAGAATCAAAAATAATCTGCACTTCATTTTATTCAAAAATAACCAATTAAACTTAATATAATGTGCAATTTCGTGCGGCATTAGTTCTTAAACTAACGGGTAAAATTGTAGTGACATTACCTGCGGCTTAATGAAAATTAGCTAATTTGACCTGAATTGATAACCGGGCGTTTGTAATAAACATGTTAAACCGCATTAAATTTTTACTGGTTCCTGTACTGCTGCTTGCGCTGTTTTCATGTAAGCAGGAAACCGTGCGGCAAATTCCCGTACGCGATTTCTTTAAGACACCAGAAAAAAGCTTCTTCAAAATATCGCCTGACGGCAGATACGTATCTTACCTGAAACCTTACCAGGACAGGCAAAACCTGTTTGTACAATCATTAGCTGATGGTAAGGAGCAAAGGGTTACCTCATTTACCGACTATCCCGTACGCGATTACTTCTGGACTTATAATAACCAACTGGTGTTTAGCCAGGATGTGATAGCTACCGACCAGTTTAAGCTTTATGCCCTTGATATAAATACCCTTAAACTGCGGAACCTGATTACCCAAAGCCAGGTCAAGCTGCATTTGCTTAACCGTAATCCGCAACAGCCCAATATTATTACGGTTAGTATGAATAAGCGCAACCCCGGCGTATTTGATGTGTACCAGTTAAATATCAATACCGGCAGGCTTGAATTGTACATCGCCAATCCGGGTAATATCACTGAATGGTTTCCGGATGATGATGGTAAGATCCGTCTGGCTAAAGCATCAGACGGGGTGGATAATACCATCCTGTACCGGCCTACAGAGCAGTCGCCGTTTAAACCCGTCATCAAGAATAATTTTAAGAATTCGGTTAGCCCTATCGCATTTACCGGCAAGGGTGCCAATTTCTATGCCCTTTCAAACATAAACCGCGATAAAACAGCACTGGTGGAAATTAATGCTGCTACAGGGAAGGAAGAGCGGGTAATTTATACTACCGATAAGGCGGATATTCTGGAAGTAGGCTATTCGCGAAAACGGCATATTATAGAGTACGCAGGCTGGGACGATGCCAAGCCGCATAAGTATTACCTGGATAGCAATGCCAGTCATGTTTACAGCGATCTTAAATCGAAACTGAAAGGCAGCGTTATAAAAATTATAGACCGGGATAGCAGCAGCAAAAAGTTTATCATCAACACCTACTCCGATCGTAACCCCGGCTCTTTTTATTTATACGAAAGTGAGAACGGCAAATTGAGCCAATTGGGTAATATCAACTCCAGCATCGGCGCTGATGAGCTGTGTGCAATGCAGCCGGTATCCTACAAAGCGGCCGACGGCTTGGTTATCAACGGCTATCTTACCTTGCCGAAAGGGAAAAAGGCTGTTAACCTGCCGGTGGTGGTAATGCCGCATAACGGTCCCTGGAACCGTAATTATTGGGGATACAGTGCCGAAGTGCAGTTTTTGGCCAACCGTGGCTATGCTGTTTTTCAGATGAATTACAGGGGATCAACCGGTTATGGCAAAGCTTTTTACAGTGCCGGTTTTAAACAGGTAGGCGGTAAAATTCAAACCGATATACAAGATGGCGTAAAGTGGTTAACAGCACGTAAAATTGCCGACCCTAAAAAAGTTGCCTTATTTGGTGGCGGTTTCGGCGGGTTCTCGGCTTTGTATGGCGTGTCATTTCACCCTGAACTCTATAACTGTGCTATTGTACAATATGGGCTCATCAACTTTTTTACCTACATTAAAGATGCGCCGCCATTTGTGAAACCCTACCTGCAAATGACTTATGAAATGGTGGGCAACCCCGAAACGGATGCCAGTCAGCTAAGAGCCATATCGCCGGTATTTCATGCCGATAAGATTAACAAGCCGCTACTGATTTTCCAGGGCGCTAAAGATCCGCGTGCCAATATAAGCGAGCTCAACCAGTTTGTGCGCGAGCTGCGTAAACGCAATGTGCCGGTTAAGTATGTGCTGAAAGAAAACGAGCGTACTTTTTTCAGAAGCGAGCATAACCGTATGGAAATGTATGCCGAAATAGAGAAGTTTTTAGACAACAACCTCAAGGTTAAACCTTAAGGCCCAAGTTATGGAAGCGCCCAAAACAGTTTATCAGAAAAACTTTTCGCTTATTGCGGCTTTCCTGGTATTGATTTCCATTACCCTGGTGGTGGCTTTGGTAATTGCCTACAACCTGACGTCTAAATATGTAGAAAGCGAGTTCGCATCCAAAAAGATTGATGTACTGGAGCAAACTATTAAACCATACAACGAATTTTTTCAAAACCGTATTCCCGAGATTACGTCCTACCAGGGCTTTTTGGATTCGGCATCAGCAGCTAATTATGCCGATTCCGTTTTTCGGGATTATGCTTTTGTAAAGCGTATTGTTTTTCATGAAATCGCTATTGGCAGTCAGCCTGGTCAGCCGCAGGAGTACAGGCGGTTAAGCATATCCGACAAATCGGTGTATCTGTTTAAGCCTAAACGAAGCCGCATACAAGGCATTAAAATCATGGGCGACCCTGGTGATGATTTCAGGCATATGGCAGGCAAGTTCAGTAACTACATTAACCAGGCCGATACCAGTCGCATACCCGGACAGGACGAGATATATAAAACCTTTTATGATGTAAAGCCCAGCAAAATAAGCTATCTGAACATACCCCGGCGCGAGGAGCTGAAGATATACCGCGAAATGCTGCAAACCGGCGGATCGCCTGTGTTCTACAAACAGAACATGATGACCTTCATGCTCGACCCGTTTGCTATTCGCATTAAAAACACGCAGCCCGAACTTTATCAGCAAATCGCTATCCGGCCGGTGGTGTATGATCCGCTGAATGATGATGCGGATACCATTATAACAGAGGTAGCTTTCCCCGGTGCTTTTGCCGATTATAAGCTTTATTTCCAATCAGCCCGTAACCACTTAAACGCCGAGATCAATCGCCGTTTTATGCCTACAGGGGCCATTGTGTTATTGATCTATATATGCTTAGTAATTATCGGCTGGCTTATTTATCGTAACCTGAATACCAACCTGAAGCTTTTTAAACTGCAGTACGATTTTATTAACAACTTTACCCACGAGTTTAAAACGCCGGTAAGCGTTATCAAAATTGCCGGGTCGAACCTGCGGGGAGATGGCGAACTCAGCGAAAGGCAGCGTAAGCATTACGGAAAAATACTGGACGAAGAGGCCGACAAGTTGAACGAGTTGATGAACAAGCTGCTATCGTTTACCCAGATTGAGAATCGCTCCATTAAAATCAATAAAGAAGAAGTAAACATTGAGCAGTTTGTGCAGAAGTATATCAATACCTTCCGTATCAAATATCCCGACTTTAAGCTGAATTATGCGGTAAACGATGTTGCCGGCTTTTACACCGATCCGGTGTTGCTGGGCAGTATTTTTCAGAACCTGATTGAGAATGCCTATAAATATTCAAACCCCGATCAGAAAGAACTGTTTATTAGCATTTACTACGATAAACACTATATTGTGTTTTCTTTTGCGGATAAGGGAATAGGCATACCGCATAAAGAAATAGATAATATTTTTAAGAAGTTTTACCGTATTGAAAACCAGTACAACCAAAATGGCAGCGTTGGCCTGGGCTTGGCATTTTGCAAAGAACTGGCTAACTTTATGAACGGAGATATACAGGTAAAAAGCAAAGTAAATGAAGGGTCGGAGTTTATAGTTACGCTACCCTACGAAAACTGAAACATGAATAAAGAGATCAAGATAGCACTGGTTGAGGATGATGAAAATCTGCGGTTTTTAGTAGCCGAGCGCCTGGAATCGGAAGGATACAAGGTGCTGGAAGCTGCAAACGGTACCGATGCCGAAAAAATTATATTGGAAAATCAGCCTGATATTGTTTTGCTGGACTGGATGCTGCCGGGTAAGCAAGGGTCAGAAGTTTGTACCAGTATCCGCGAAAAAGGATTTGATAAGCTGGTGATTATGATGACGGCAAAAGCGCAAGACGTGGATAAGATTGAGGCTTATAACTTTGGCGTGTCTGATTATATCACTAAGCCTTTCAATATGGATGTGCTGGTGGCCATGATTGATAACAAGATCAAGTTTTCGCTGAATAGTGAAAAGTCAGAAGTGTACCGCTTTGCGGATATGGAGCATCATCCCAATACGCACCTGCTGGTAAAAGCCGGGCGTAAAATTGAGCTGACCATTCTGGAAAACCGTATCCTGTTATATTTTCTGAAAAATAAGAACAAGGTCATCAACCGTGAAGAACTGATGATGGAGGTTTGGGGCTATAATACCGATGTAAATACCCGGACTCTGGATATGCATATTGTAAGGTTGCGCAAAAAAATCGAGAGCAATCCCGATTCGCCGCAATATCTGCAAACAGTAAGGGGCATAGGTTATAAGTTTGCTCACGAATAACAAAAGGCCGGTATTTATCATGATACCGGCCTTTTGCTTTAATTGGCCCGAAAGTAAGCGTGTAACTTTTTATACTCAAAATCAGTAAACGGGTATGAACTGGGGCTTTTGCTTATCCATAAAGCCAAATGCGTAATTATTTGTAATTTTGCAAAAATTATAAGCCGTAGCCTTGATCCCTGGCCGGCAGTTCACAATTTTTTCATGCTGAATAATTTAATTTATCTGTATAGGATGCGGTATTTGCTGCTGCTGTTCTTTGTTGTACTATCTTTTTCGGGGCATGCACAGCAATTGAAATTTACCCACCTGTCAACCGAGAACGGGCTGTCGCAAAATACGGTTCACTGTATTTTGAAAGACCGCTACGGCTTTATGTGGTTTGGTACCGAAGATGGCTTGAACCGTTATGACGGCTATAAATTTATTGTTTACCGTAATAATGCCAGGGATAAAAGCAGCATAGCAGGCAATTTTATCAACGCACTTTACCAGGATGGCAAAGGCAATATATGGGTGGGTACCAATGGCGGCCTCAGCTTATACAACCGGGCAACCGAAACCTTTGTTAATTATTATCAAAATAACCGCGACAAGTACTCGATAAGTGATAATGAGATTACGGCCTTACAAGGCGATGATGATGGCAACCTGTGGGTTGGTACCTACCGCAACCTTAATCTCTTTAACCCCAAAAATGGTAAGACAATAAGGTACAAGTGTTATGAGCGCGACTCCTGTACGATATCAAACAATACTATTACCGCTATCGTTCAGGATAGCCGGCACCGTATTTGGGTAGCTACGCAAAACGGGCTCAATCTGTATAACAAACAAACCAAAAAGTTTGTACGCTACCAGTATGATAAAAACCCCGGCCTGCACAATATACATGCACTGGCCGATGATGGCAACGGAAATTTATGGATAGCAACCGATCATGATGGATTAAGAAGCATCAATCAGAGCACCGGGCAGGTAACTGCTTACCGGAATTTACCATCACATTATTATAGTTTAGGCAGCAACGCTACTTTCACCATCACTAAAGCAGGCAATGGTAACTTATGGATTGGTACCGAAGCCGGTTTAGATTACTATAATAAAGCCGATAGTACGTTTACCACTTATGTAAACAATCCGGATGATGACCGTAGCCTGTCTTTTGCCTCTGTGCGGGCAGTGTATGTGGATAATCTGGGTATAGTTTGGGTGTCAACCTATTCGGGCGGCATCAGTAAGTATGATAGGAATCTGGCTCTGTTTAATCGTTACCGTTATCAAAAGGGTAATGCGCAAGGGCTTAATTACCGTGTGGTAACTTCCTTTGCCGAAAATAACGATGGCAATATATGGGTAGGTACCGATGGCGGTGGATTGAATTTGTTGAACACCAAGACCAACACCTTTACGCATTACCAGAACATACCCGGCAATAGTAATTCATTGTCTAATAACGCAGTTTTGGCATTGCTTAAAAGCCGCAGCAGTAAATCGCTATGGATAGGTACTTACCTCGGCGGGCTTAACCGGCTCGATCTGGGCACCAATACGTTTATTCGTTATACTGCAGGCAACGGTGCTACTTCATTGAGTGATGATAAAGTATACAGTATTTTTGAGGATTCGCACCGGAATGTATGGGTGGGTACCAATGCTGGCGGGGTTAACCGGATTGATGGAGTTACTGGTTTGGTTACCCGTTTTCGCCGTAATCCGGATAAGGACTATGATGAAAACAGCCTGGCATCCGATGTGATACGTTGCTTTTATGAACATACCGACGGCAGTATCTGGATAGGTACTTACAACGGGGGCATAAGTGTATACCAGCCGCAAAACGGAAAGTTCAGCCAGCTAAATAAAGGCAACAGCGGGCTGTCAAGCAATATCGTTTATAACATTCACCGAGATAAAAAGGGTACTGTTTGGGTGGGTACCATGGGTGGAGGCTTAAATAAGTTTGATGCCCGTAGCAGGCGTTTTATCAGCTATACCACGCAGGATGGTTTGCCCAATAACACCATCAATAGTATAGTTGAAGATAAGGAAGGTAAACTATGGCTTAGCACTAATAACGGCATTAGCCAGCTGGATCCGCAGCGGGATAAATTCAAAAACTATACATTGGAAAATGGTCTTCAGAACTACGAATTCAGCTTGAACGCCGGACTTATATCCAGCCAGGGCGAGGTTTATATGGGCGGTATTAACGGCTTCAATGCATTCAACCCGGCGGTAATTCCTGTAAATGCAAGCCGTCCGGTAGTAAGGCTTACCGATTTTGAGCTGTTCAATAAAAAAGTATTGGCAGGTACCAAAGGCTCACCGCTACAACAGTCTATTACCCAGATTTCTGAGCTTACTTTAAAACACAGCCAAAGTGTATTCACCATCCGTTTTTCGGCCATGGATTATACCCTGCCGCATGAAAACCAGTATGCTTACATGCTGGATGGCTTTGAAGACGACTGGAACTTTATTGGTACCCATCATTCTGTAACCTATACCAATCTGGATCCGGGTACTTATACGTTCAGGGTAAAAGCCGCTAATAACGAAGGCGTGTGGGGTAAAGAAACAACACTTGTCATCAAAGTACGGCCACCTTTCTGGCTTACCTGGTGGTTCCGGTTGCTGGCTGTTATGGTGATACTGGCCCTGATTTATCTGGTAAATCGTTACCGGATGCGGAAAATGAACCAACAGCGGCACGAATTGGAAAGGCTGGTAGCCGAGCGTACCCGGCAGGTACAAAAGCAAAGCGATGACTTGCATGCGTTGAATGAGGAATTGCAGAGCCAGTCTGAAGAAATGTTGACGCAGGCCGAGGAGTTGCAAACGGTCAATGAAGAGCTCATGACCCAAACGGAAGAACTGCAATCCTTAAACGAAGAGTTGCATGAGCAGCGCCTGCATGAGCAGCAGGCTAGGGCGGAGGCGGAGAGGGCAAATCAGGCCAAGAGCGTTTTTTTGGCTACCATGAGCCATGAGATCAGAACGCCCATGAATGGTGTGATCGGGATGGCATCACTACTGGCCCAAACGGAACTTACCACCGAGCAGCATGAGTACGCCGAAACTATTGTACACAGCGGCGAGGCCTTGCTCAATATTATTAATGGTATACTCGACTTTTCAAAAATAGAGTCGGGCAAGCTGGAGCTGGATCCGCATGAATTTAAACTGCACACCTGCGTAGAAGAAGTGTTGGATTTGTTTGCAGCAAAAGCAGCCGAAAGCAATTTGGATTTGCTATACCACATTGATCCGCAAGTGCCCGATTTGTTGAAGGGCGATAGCATGCGCCTGCGGCAGATACTGATGAACTTGCTGAGCAATGCCATTAAGTTTACCCACCAGGGCGAGGTACTGCTGGAGGTGATGCCACTTGAGTTAGACGGTAATCGGCAGGCTATCCAATTTGTAATAAGCGATACAGGTATAGGTATACCGGCCGACAGGCTTTCGGGCTTGTTTAAGCCCTTTACGCAGGTTGATTCATCCACCACGCGGCGTTATGGCGGTACCGGACTGGGGCTGGCCATCAGCGAGCGTTTGGTTAAACTGATGGGTGGCCAAATTAAAGTAGAAAGCCAGTTAGGGAAAGGTACTAAGTTCAGTTTCTCTATACAATGTACGGTGCTGCAACCAAGCCAGGCGCAGGTTTTTGACATGCCCGATGTAAAAGGCCGTCGGATACTGATTGTGGATGACAATAAAACCAACCTGCGCATCTTAAAACTACAGCTCGAGCAATGGGAAATGCAGGTAGTAACAGCATTAACAGCTCACGAAGCCTTGCTTTTAATTAACGCAGGGCATGTATTTGATCTGGTTATCACCGATATGCAAATGCCCGAAATGGACGGAATTCAATTAGCCGAAACCATGAAGCACACTCATTCGCAAATGCCGGTGATTTTACTTAGCTCTGTTGGTGATGAAACACGTAAAAAGCATCCTGATTTATTCAACTCCGTTTTAATTAAGCCTGTAAAGCTACACCATTTAAGTACAGCCGTACAAAATGCCTTGAAACGAAATATCCTGGCGGCTACTGATACCGAAAAGCCGAAAATCCGCGAGCAACTGTTAAGTGTTGCTTTTGCACAAGAGTTTCCATTAAGGTTGTTGGTAGCTGAGGATAATCCGATTAATCAAAAGCTGATAGGTAGAATCTTGGCCAAGCTGGGGTATGAGCCTGTTATGGTGGTAAATGGCCTGGAGGTATTACAAATAGTAAAGCAGAACAGCCATGATGTGATTTTAATGGACATTCAGATGCCCGAAATGGATGGTTTGGAAGCTACCCGCGCTATTCGCCGGGAGGCTGATATCCGCCAACCCTATATTGCAGCCATGACGGCCAATGCCATGCCCGAAGATGAGCAGGAATGCTACAGGGCCGGTATGGATAATTATATCTCCAAGCCGCTTAAACTGGAGGTGTTACTGCATGTTTTGGAAGCAGCTTATAAAGCGACCAGAATTAAACCTGACTAAATTTTAGTATAAGCTTTAGCGCTGATAAATTTGCCATAAAAGTGTTGTTGTGCCGTTAAGCTATATTGATATTGTTTAAATACCGCGTCTGTTTGCGGTAGCTTATTTACCTCAACGGCCTGGAGCAGCTTAAAAAAGCGATACATGGTTTTGAGCATCAGCCTTTGCCAAAAAGGCCCGGTAAGTTCAAAATCAGTGTTAAGCCATAAGCCATTTGGTTGAAGTTGGTTGTGCAGTTGCCCGAAAGTTTTACGTAGTGCCTCATCTGTAAAATTGTCAAACAGAAATGCGGTGATGATTACATCATACGAAATCGCATTTTTGACGTTGCCGATATCATCCGTAACAAAGCTTACCCGGTTGCCGCCAATGTTGCGCTTGCGCGATAGTAACATCATTTTGGCCGATATCTCTACGTAGGTAATGTCTAAGCCCGATGAATAATGTTGGGTTAGCGCTTCCAGTATTTGCCCGGTACCGCCACCCACAATCAAAATGCGGCTATTGGGCTTAATGAGATGCAGAAAATGGTTTTGTGCGTTTACCTGGCTTTTGCCGAATACAAGATGGGACAGGCGGTCGTAAAACCAGGCGGTACGGTCATAATTGGCTGCCATATTTACAGAAGCTTAAAAATGAGCAGTGCCACGTACTGTAATATCAATACCCCATCCAAAAAGAAAAAGTAATAGTATTCATCTTTTTTCCGGTGCGATTTAAAGATCAGCCAGCCGGTAATGGCGGTGGTAAGCGTTAGTGCCCAAAAATCGTTGCTGAAACCGTTGTTGCGGAATATGAACAAAAGACCAATGTAGCCCGCCAGTAAAAGCTGGCAAAACAGGTATGCATTCTTTTCGCCCCAGGCTACGGGGATGGTTTTTAAGCCGGCAATCTGGTCCTGAAACAGGTCGCGTATATCAAAGGGTACTGTCAGGGCCGCAATAAACAAAAAGCGCTTGGCGATCAAGATAAGCGTATCCTGCATGGATACATGGCTCAGGTGCGCATGTTGTGCCTCCAATACGGGCAGTAATACGCAGCTTAATGTCCACACCAGGGTAATAGAGAGCGCTTTTAACCCCGGCACATTACGCAGCCCCGATTTACGCTTGCCATTGCTGAACAAAGGTAAGCCATACGCAAATGATAAAGCTGCCAATGATAAGAGCAACAGCTTTGACGAAAATGATACCAGGAAAAATAATGGAATTAACGACAGTAAGCAAATTATAGTAAAGGTAACCATTAGCCTGTGCCGGGCAAAAAACCAACGTACGCGGTGGTAAGAGGAGTTTTCGGGATGTTTAGGCCGGATAATGAGTATGCAGAAATTATACAAGCCCAGCGTTGAGGTAAATAACAATACCAGCACCGGATAAACCGGTTGTGCACCTATCAAATGAAAAGTAACCAGCCCTTGTGCCACAGCGCATAACGCAATAAATACGTTGCTGAAAAGCAAGAAGTCAAAGGCAGGCAGCAGTAACTTTTTCATTTATAAATGCAATGATAAATATCCTGCCTTTGTTTGCGAATTATTTTATGAGAATGATGGTTTGGATTTGTGCAAACGAGAAGTAGCCCCTGCGATAAAGCAGCTTACAAACTGTTCAGCATAACTAAATGTATTGTAAGATGCACAAGGATTTCGAGCAACGGTAGCTTATCCTACCTTTTTCGGATCATTGCCCGATCTCAGTTCAAATATGGTAATCTCCGGCAAAATACCTACCCGGCCCGGATAACCTAAAAAGCCGTAACCTACGTTCACATACAGTTGCTGATTACCCTCATGGTACAATCCGGCCCACTCTTTATACACAAACTGGATTGGGCTCCACTGAAAATGCTCGGTTTGCACACCAAACTGCATACCGTGCGTATGGCCCGAAAACATCATATCAATTTGCGGGTAGTTGGGTACTACCTGCGCTTGCCAATGGGAGGGATCGTGCGACAGGAGCAGCTTTACCGGCAAATCGTCGGTATTTTGCACAGCCAGATCCATACGGCCATATTTGGGGAAACGACTAAGCAATCCCCAGTTTTCAATGCCCAAAATGCCAATTTCTTCGCCATCTACTTTTAGCCGGCGGTTATCGTTCATCAGCAAGTCCCAACCCATATTTTTATGAGTGGTTTTTAAATCGTCGAGGTTTTTCTTTTTAGCTGCGGCATCGGGCCACCAGGAGTAGTCGCCATAATCATGGTTGCCTAAGGTTGAGTACACGCCCAGCGGCGCTTTTACTTTGGCAAAAATATCCTGGTACTCGCGCATTTCATTGCTTTGGGCATTTACCAAATCGCCGGTGAAGAATATAAAGTCGGGCTTTTCGCCTAACAGCAATTCCACACCGCCCAGCACTGCTTTCTTATTATAGAAGCTGCCGGAGTGGATGTCAGAAATCTGGCCGAGCCGTATACCGTCAAACTTTTTTGGCAGATTGGGCAGGTAAACGGTACGTCGCCTTACCCTGTAGTTATATACACCATTGATAATGCCATAGCTCAGGCCTGCTAAAGGGAGCGTAGCTGCAATCAAACCGGCCTTAATTAAAAACTCAGAACGTGGAATGGCATCTGGCTTAGGTTGGCTGGCCGGAAATTCCGGCTCTTCCTTTTTGCGTTTGCGGGCAATGGATAAGGTCAATCGCCGTATATCATCAACCAGTATAAATGGCAAAAAACATACTTTACAAGCCAGCAGCAAAAAGAACAGCAACAGAACAGCCCCTTTAAAGCCTACCGAAAACTTGATGAACACACTTGCTATTAAACCTATAACCAGCAGGACAGATATAGCCCAGTAACCGATTTGAAAAGTACGGCCTTGTATAAAGCGCGATTTTTTTAACGTACTACGCAATCCGTTGCTGATGTACACATCGGCCAGTAAAAGACCAATACAAATAAGAATAATAGTGAGGCCGTGTCCCTCCATAAATAAATCAATTTGCCCCACCCCAACCCTCCCCGGTAGGGAGGGGGCAAAATAAGTAAAAGTTAAAAGCCCTCCCTACCGGGGAGGGTTGGGAGGGGCTGTTTCTTAGTAACGGTCGTCGTCCAGATCGTCTTCATCGGGCTGCATGTTAAACAAGCTGTCGAACATGTCCGAAAAGGCAAAGCCGTTATCCAAAAATCCTTTGTTCAGTTGTGAAAATTCAGCCAGCCCGTGCAGCACGAATTCCATCAGCAGCAACTGCTGATTTTCGCTCAGGCGTGGATGAAACTGTTTGACCACATCTTTTAATCCGGTGATTGAATGAAGCAGTTTTTTATATTCCTGTAAAGGCAAGTCATCAATCAGCGACAGGTTGTTGCCCGCTGCAAACCAGTTTACCACCTCGGCATACGGGTTAGATTTTTTGCTTTTCTTGGCCTTTTCCGGATCCGGGAAAAACTGCAGCATCAGTGTGCGTACCGCTTTACCGATCAGGATGTTGGCCACCTTGGCCGGGCCTTCCAGCTCGCCCTCATACACCAGCTCAATTTTACCGGTGATGGCAGGTATCACGCCCAAAAAGTCGGATATGCGTACAAATGTACTTTTTTCGCCGTTAATTATCATCCGGCGCTCGGCATTGCTAATCAGGTTCTCGTAAGCTGAAATGGTTAAACGGGCCGATACCCCCGATTTTTTGTCGATGTATTCCGAGTTACGGGCTTCAAAAGCTATTTGCTCTACCAAATCCTTCACCAGGCCATCAGCCTCAACGGCTACGCGTTGTTCCGGCGAAAGCAGCGCTTCCTGCTGGGTGATTTTGCGCGAAATTTCCACCGTACGTGGATAGTGGGTTAATATCTGGCTCTCAATACGGTCTTTCAATGGGGTTACTATTGAACCGCGGTTGGTATAGTCCTCAGGGTTGGCTGTAAACACAAATTGCAGATCAAGCGGCAGGCGCAGTTTAAAACCACGTATCTGGATGTCTTTTTCCTGCAAGATATTAAACAGCGATACCTGAATGCGGGCCTGCAAGTCGGGCAGCTCGTTAATTACAAAAATGCCCCGGTGCGCACGCGGTATCAAACCAAAGTGAATTACGCGTTCGTCCGAATAAGTTAGTTTCAGGGTAGCTGCTTTGATGGGGTCCACGTCGCCTATCAGGTCGGCCACGGTAACATCAGGCGTTGCCAGTTTTTCGGTGTAGCGCTCTGAGCGATGTACCCAGGCAATAGGAGTATCGTCACCTTTGGTCACTATCTCGTTATGGCCATACCAGGATATCGGGTTCAGCGGATCATCATACAATTCAGAACCTTCAATGTAAGGCACGTACTCATCCAGCAGGTTTACCAGCAAGCGTGCAATACGTGTTTTGGCCTGGCCGCGCAATCCCAGCAATAAAATATTGTGGCGTGATAGTATAGCAGTTTGCAGATCCGGAATAACGGTATCCTCATAACCTACAATACCTTCAAAGCCGCCTTCGCGTTTTTGCAGTTGTAAAATCAGGTTTTCTCTCAGCTCATCCTTAACCGACCGGCTGCGATAGTCTGTCTTTTTTAATTCTCCTAATGTTTTTATATCTAATAAGTTCATTGAGCCCCTCCCAAACCCTCCCCGGTAGGGAGGGCTTTTGGTTAGTTTTTGATTTTTTAAATTGATTATAGTGCTTGCCCCTTTATTTAGCCCTCCGGGTAGGAAGGGTTAGGTTGGACTTATCTCACCGTTTTTCTTCTGTTTTTAATGTAGTCTTCAAAAATATATTCGCCCAATCCGGTTAGTGAGCTATAAAATGCACGGCCGCCATTAGTTTCTGTAAACTTGCGCACAAACTGTTGCAGGTAGGGGTCGCGCGCTATCATAAACGTAGTGATCGGGATTTTAAGCCTTTTGCACTGTGCCGCCATATTGAGCGTTTTGTTCACCACTTTACGATCCAAACCAATACTGTTTTTATAATACTTGGTACCTTCTTTTAAACAAGTGGGTTTACCGTCGGTAATCATAAAAATCTGCTTGTTGTGCGTTTTGCGGCGGCGCAGCAAATCGGTAGCCAGCTCCAAACCGGCATAAGTATTGGTATGGTACGGACCTACTTGTAAATAAGGCAAATCCTGCAGGCTGATGGGCCAGGCATCGTTACCAAACACCACGATATCAAGTGTATCTTTCGGATACTTGGTACGGATGAGTTCGGCCAGCGCCATGGCTACTTTTTTTGCCGGGGTAATGCGGTCTTCACCGTATAAGATCATAGAGTGCGAAATATCAATCATCAGCACTGTAGAGGTAAGGGTTTTATAGTCCATTTCCTCTACCTCCAGGTCGCGCTCGGTCATCATAAAATCGCCAATACCATGATTTACCTGGGCATTGTGGATAGATTGCGTCATGTCAATCTGATCCAGGCTGTCGCCAAACTGAAACTCGCGGCGCTCAGAGTTTTTTTCATCGCCCTGGCCGCTTTGCGGCGTGCGGTGATTACCCTTGCCCGATTTTTTGAGCTTGCCAAAAATTTCTTCAAGAGCCGATTGCCGGATGCTTTGTTCGGTTTTGGCCGTAATATTGAACTCCCCGTTCTGATTATCTTCAGATAAATAACCTTTCTGTTTCAGTTCATCAATAAAATCACCCATGCCATATTCGTCATTGGTGATATTATATTGCTTGTCGAGCTCATTCATCCAGGTTAAAGCTTCGCCAGCATCACCCGAAGTATAGTTGAGCAATTCGAGGAATAGTTTTAATAGATCGTCGAAACCACCTTTCGGAATTTCGCGCGGGGTAAATTTAGAAAACCCGTAACCACGCATAGTATACCTTTCTTAAAATAAATTAACGGAAAAAGACTGGTTAAAGTTTAGTGTATGCAGGGGAATGTTTGAATTTAAACCGCTGGTGACAATTAAATTGCATAAGTAAAGCTACGAAGATGATATTCATTTCAGGTCATGCTTGTGTTAAGCTTTGCGGGATGGCATCAATAAAAAGCCCTCTTGCTATTCTTGCAAGAGGGCTTTTTATTGATATTAAAGTTCCTGATTAGAAGTTCAACCCATGCTGGTCAATCAGGTAAATCAATGAAGCAATGGTAGCTGCGCCCAACTCCAGTTCGCGTTTGTTCACATTCTCAAATACATCGTTAGGCGTGTGATGTACATCGAAATAACGTTGCGAATCGGGCCGGAAACCGATCAGTTTAATGCCCGAGAAGCTGTCGCGTAACGGCTCAATATCGGTGCCGCTGCCGCCTTCCACCATTCTGTCGGCCTCGTAGGGTTCAAAAAGCTTTTTCCATTGCTGGTTAACGGCTTGCAAAAAGGCCGGGCTTACCTGCTCAAAACTAAAGCCGCGCGGGGTAAAGCCCCCCTCGTCGGTTTCAATAGCGGCAATGTGCTCTTCTTTGTCCTTTAAAGCCTGCTCCGCATATTTTAGCCCGCCTTTGTGGCCGTTTTCTTCATTCATAAAAAGCACTGCACGGATGTTATTCTTGGGTTTATAACCCAAGGTCTTAAACATGCGCAACACCTCAATCGACTGCATGACGCCGGCACCGTCATCATGCGCACCCTCGGCTAAATCCCATGAATCGAGGTGACCGCCAACGGTGATATACTTATTGTTGTTCTCGCTGCCTTTAATTTCGCCAATTACGTTGTAGGATAATACATCGGGCAAAGTTTGGCAGTGATCTTTCAGATAGAATTTTACCTTGCCGCTTTGCTTCAGCAACTTGCTTAAGCGGTTGGCTGCAAGGGTGGATATAGCCGCTGCCGGAATTTTAGGGCCGTTATCGTAATTGGTACCACCGGTATGCGGGTAATTGTCTAATGCAGAGGTAAGCGAGCGTACTATAACGGCCACGGCACCATATTTACCAGCGGCCGCCGGCCCGGCATTGCGCTGATCACCAGCCATACCATAAGCCTGGCCCGATTCAATATAACGCTCATCAAACGGACGGTTAAAGAAAACGATTTTGCCTTTTATTTTAGCTTCGCCCAGGCTTTGCAGTTCCTGCAGGCTGTGCAGTTCAATCACCTCGGCCGTAACACCAGCTTTAGGTGTGGCTACTGATCCGCCCAGGGCCGCCAGGGCAACCGGTATTTCGGTTTTGCCTGCAATGATTTTTCCCTGCTCTTTTTCGCCGCGTACCCAGTGCGGTACCATTACTTCCTGCAGGTAAACGCGGTCAAAACCATAGCTATCCATTAGCTTTTTGCTCCACTCCACGGCTTTTTGCGCACCGGCCGATCCGCTCAAACGCGGGCCAATCTGTTTACATAAGTAGCGCAGGTTATCATAACATTTACCGTTTACTAAGGCTTCGTCATAAATTTTGCGCATCATTAATGAATCCTGCGCGTGGGCGGTAAGCGATAGGCCAAGGCCCGCCACAATAGAGAGGACAGCTGATTTTAATTTCATGAAAGGGGGAAATCGTGTAAAATTCAGCGGTTAAGATACAGTTTAGGATATTTTATCCCAACTTAAACCTGCATTTTTTACCTGCTGTTGCTGGTGCAGTACCTGATGCTCGGGCAAGGCGAGTTGCGGATCACGGGCAAAAATATCTTCCACTACCTTGCGGGCTTGTAATAACAGTTCCTGATCGGTTGCCAAATTGGCCAGTTTCAAATCAAGCACGCCGCTTTGTTGCGTGCCCTCGATGTTGCCAGGGCCGCGTAGCTGCAGGTCTATTTCAGAAATTTCGAAACCGTTGTTGGTTTTTACCATGGTATCGAGCCGAATGCGACCTTCGCGGCTTAGTTTCTGGCTGCTCATGAGCAAGCAGTACGATTGCTCGGCGCCCCGGCCCACACGACCGCGTAACTGGTGCAATTGCGACAAGCCAAACCGTTCGGCATTTTCAATTACCATCACCGAGGCGTTGGGCACGTTTACCCCCACCTCAATTACCGTAGTAGCTACCATGATCTGCGTTTCGCCTTTTACAAATCGCTGCATCTCAAATTCCTTTTCGGCAGCCGATAGCTTGCCATGTACAATACTGATGCGGTATTGCGGTAACGGAAACTCGTGCGACAGGGTATTTACACCGTCTTCCAGGTTTTTCAGGTCCAGCTTTTCGCTCTCCTGTATTAAAGGGAAAACTACATATACCTGCCGGCCCAAAGCGATTTGTTTGCGCATAAAGCCAAACACCACCAGGCGCTGGTTTTCATAAAAATGCCGTGTTTCGATAGGTTTACGGCCAGCTGGCAATTCGTCTATTACCGAAACGTCCAGATCGCCATACAATGTCATGGCCAGCGTGCGGGGGATAGGGGTGGCCGTCATCACCAGCACGTGCGGCGGCACAGTTGCCTTGCGCCACAGTTTGGCCCGCTGCTCCACACCAAAGCGGTGCTGCTCGTCGATCACCACAAAACCCAGGTTCTGGAATTTAACGGCATCTTCAATCAGGGCATGGGTGCCAATCAGAATTTTTAGCTTGCCGCTTTCCAGATTTTCGTGTATAGGCTTACGTGCTTTTTTAGGCGTGGAGCCGGTAAGCAGGGCAATCTCTACAAAATCATCACCCACTAAGCTCTTTAATGAGATGTAGTGCTGATTGGCCAGAATTTCTGTCGGCGCCATCATACAGGCCTGAAACCCATTATCAATAGCCAGCAGCATGCTCATTAAGGCCACTACAGTTTTGCCGCTACCTACGTCGCCCTGCAGCAGGCGGTTCATTTGTATGCCGCGTTGGGTATCTGTTCGTATTTCTTTAACTACTCGCTTTTGGGCGTTGGTAAGCGGAAACGGTATTTTGTGCTGATAAAAGGTATTGAAGTAATCACCAACCTTGCTGAAAATATTGCCCTTAAACTTTTGCGTATGCAGCAGCTTGTTTTTAAGCAGCTTGAGCTGAATTTGAAATAACTCCTCGAACTTTAACCGATGCTGTGCCTCGTAAAGCAGTTCCGCATTTTCGGGGAAATGGATATTGCGGTATGCCTCGGCCCGGCCCATCAGCTTAAAGCGCTGCATAATGTAGGCAGGGATGTTTTCAGAAATATCTTTGGCATGCTGCTCCAGCAACTGGGCGGTTAGCTTTTGAATACCTTTACTATCCAGTGAGAATTGCTTCAGCTTTTCGGTGGAGTTGTATACCGGCTGCAGCGTAAGGTTGCCTTTTTTCTTTAAAGCCTCGGGCGAGTACTGCTCAAGCTCCGGGTGCGACATTTGCGGCTTGCCGTTAAATATGCCCGGTTTGCCGAAAATAACATAAGCTTTGCCTACAATCAGGTACTTTTCCACCCACTTAATACCCTGAAACCAGGCCAGCTCCATTATACCCGTATCATCCTGCACGTGGGCCACCAGGCGCTTAGTGCGTTTTTCGCCAACCAGCTCCTTATGCGTTAACCGGGCTATAACCTGTACATGAGGCAATTCAGGATTAATATCCCTGATTTTGTAAAACTTGGTACGGTCAATATACTTGAACGGAAAGTGGCGCAGTAAATCCTCAAAAGTAAAAATGCCGAGGTCTTTCTTCAAAACTTCGGCCCGGCTGGTGCCTGTACCTTTCAGGTAATCAATAGGTGTCTGGAATACGTTTGTGTTCAAAACCCGATTTACAGCAGTATTTTAAGCTTTATAAGCAATTACAGAAATTTCAACGTCTACGTTTTTGGGCAGTGCTGCTACCTGTACAGTTTCGCGTGCGGGATAGTTGCCCGTAAAGTACGAACCATATACTTCATTCACCTGTGCAAAGGTGCCCATATCTTTTAAAAAGATGCTGGTTTTTACTATGGCGCCAAAATCCAGGCCTGCTTCGGTTAAGATGGCCTTAATATTTTCCATTACCTGCGTGGTTTGTGCTTCAATGCTATCCATCACCAGTTCGCCAGTGGCAGGGTTGGCAGGGATTTGGCCCGATACAAAAAGCATATTACCGGCTGCTACGGCCTGGCTATATGGCCCGATAGGTGCGGGCGCGTTGGTGGTATTGATAATAGTGCTCATTATTTTTTCAGGATAAACAGGTCAATCAACTTCCAGATGATACCCAGCACAAACATAACAATCGCAATGGTATTGATGATATGCATTGCCTTCAAATTGAAGTTGGTTGGCCGGTTGGGATCTTTTTTTCGGAAGAAGTACATAATACAAAGATAACAAAAAAGGGCTCTGGTTACCCAGAGCCCTTTTATTTCAAATACTAATTCTTGTTATTCGAAAAATTATTTTTGCTTGAATTCAACACGACGGTTTTGTACGCGTCCTTCTTCAGTTGAGTTGTCAGCAATTGGGTTAGTTTCGCCTAAGCCTTTAACTTTGATACGACGAGCTTCAACACCTGAGTTAACTAAGTAAGTTTTTACTGAGTTAGCACGGTCTTTAGATAAACGGATGTTGTGAGCAGCAGTACCTTCTGATGAAGCGTAACCATCTAATTGAACAGTTTTGCTAGTGTTTGAACGCATATCAGCAGAAACAGCGTCTAATACACTGTAAGATGAAGTACGTAATACTGAGCTATCAAAGTCAAACTGGATGTTTGAGTAAGCTTCTGCAGTGTTAGCAGCAGTGGTATCAGGTAATTTTAATGGGCAACCAGCACCATCAACAACTGTACCAGCTGGCGTGTTAGGGCATTTGTCGAATTGATCAGATACACCGTCACCGTCTGAATCTTTTTTCAGGTCGTTAACTGCGTTTTCAACGTTAGTAACACGGCCTTTCAAAGCTTCAACTTCTTGACGTAAAGCAGCATCGTACAATTCGTCATACATCATAGCAACTGGGTTAACCCAATCCAGGTTTGGTTTTGATGAAGAACCGAAAGTGTACTCTAAACCACCGTAACCGTAAGAGTATTTATCTTTTGAAGGATAACCTCTTTTTAACGCGTCTAAGTTATCATCATCAGTAAAGTTCTGAGTGTAACCTAAGTTCAGCGCTAATGCATCAGATAATCTGAATTTAACACCAGCACCAACAGGGATAACTAAGCTTTTTACATAGTGTTTGCTACCGTCATCATTCAGGTACTCACCGAAAGAACCGTCAGCAACGTGGAAAGTTGGGTGATACCAAACCATACCAGCACCACCGGTGATGAAGAAGTTGATAGCGTTTTTACGACGTAAGTAATCGATAGTAGCAACGTTTACAACACCGCTTAAAGTACCTGACCAGATACGAGTGTCATAATCTCTGAAACCATCACGTGTGCGGTTTAAAGCGCTGAAGTTGTCGCCAGATACGTTACCACCGTGAGCGTCTAATTGTAAACCGAATGAATGAGCTACTTGCCATCTTAATGACGCACCGTAACCTAATTCGATGTTTTTGTCAGTAAAGTCATGCACACCGCCGGTTGCAACAACTGGTGATAAGATACCAGCGTTGATACCAAAGCTTAAGGTTTTGTACTGACCTCTGCCGCCAAATACTTTAGCAGTACCTGTAGTAGTAGAGCTTGTTGTGCTCATTGTAGTTGAATCTGTAGAGGTAGTTTGTGCTTTTGCTGCACCAACTGCCATCAAAGATGCAAACGACAGAGCGACTGTTTTCTTTAATGTAGAATAGTTCATAGTTTTTAGATTAAACAATTTCTAATTGTGATTTTACTTTTTGAAATTAGTACTTATGCTTGATGCATTACCAAACACTGTTCCAATTTCTCTGATATTGGAGACAAATAAATGGAAAATATTGTTTTATAAAAATTAAAATCCCGATATTGATGAAATATCCGCCAATAAGCGAAACATTATTTATCAATAATATAAAAAGTTTCGTTTAAGGTATAAGATACCTGTGGGTTGCCTGTTTTCATTCTTATGAAGTTTTTCCCTGGGCATAGCGGCCAAGCTTATAACTTTAGTAGAATACTGACTTTTTTACCCGACAGGTATAAATCACGAGCAGCGTATACTGTTGTTTTCTCTGGATTGTCCTAATCCGTTGTACAGAGAAGTACTCTTTTTAAGACAAACCAACAAGCCGATTACTATTTGGGAATGGCACAGGTTTATTTGAAAGGATATTTTCGAATATTGAGCACGAATACGATTCATTAGCTGAGTACTTATGAGGCTACATCGCATAGTATTATATATGTGGCCGTTTGCATATATATTGATACAATGAAAGTCACAAACATACCCATGCCGTTCCTGATTGCAATTTGCGCATGCTGGAGCAGCTACTCGTTAAGTGCTTGTTGCATAAGCTTGGGCGCCCTGAACAGGTTACAGGTAATCTGCAGTCCGTCGAATCAGACGTTAAAATTGAACTGACCAGAAAAGCAGGCAGTATAACACTATGCTTTTAAGCCTGTCCTTAAGTTCTTAAAACCGGACGTGACAGAATGTGAAAGTGCGGCCGATTGATAAAGTACTATATGTATGACACCTGGCATTTTGGCCGGGATGTATGCGGTTTTGCCAATGGCTGTAACTCTTAAGAGGTGAGCACATCGAAGCGGTTTTGAATGCTTAACTTTGCATTGCCAACTTTGAGAAAGCCATTTATCCGGATGGATCACTTATATCAAGGTACGGCGTATACTATTAGCATGCTAAGTGATAATGTCCTAACATGCTATTATATAATTATACAAAATATTAGCGAAGCTCCTTTATGATAAAAACCTTATTGCGTAGAACACCCGAAGTTTATAAAAACTATGTGGCTATATGTTGTATAGTAAAAAACGAGAACCTTTATTTTGACGAGTGGATAGACTATCATACACAAATAGGCGTAAGCCACTTTTATGTATATGATAATGAATCGGTGGTGCCGGCTGCTGTAACTTTGGCCAAGTATATAAAGGCCGGAATGGTTACTGTTACCGAAATAAAAGGGAAAGAAAAGCAAACAACAGCCTATGGTATGTGCCTGAAAACCTACGGAGCCGATTGCAGGTGGATTGCTTTTATTGATGTAGATGAATATATAGTACCCAAAACTATGAATGGCAGCCTGCCTGAATTCTTGTTATCTTACGAGAAATTTGCAGCTTTAGGCATTAGCTGGTTAGTTTTTGGCTCTAACGGGTACGAAAAGAAGCCCGACGGCCTACAGGTAAACAATTACACTAAAAGATCGCTTAAAACCCATTCAGAAAATGATCATATTAAATCCATCGTGCAGCCAAAGTTTGTTGTATCTCCCGGAACAGACCCGCATCATTTTGTTTATCAAAAGAAAAAGTTTTGCGTAAACGAGAACTTTGAGCGGATTAACGGTGCGCGGGTATTGCATACGTCCAATAAAATTCAAATAAATCATTATTTCCTGCGTTCGCTTGAGGAGTTTAAGCGTAAAATTGGCCGGGGCAGGGCCGATTTGGATGTGCCACGCAAGCTAAACGAGTTTTATGAGATTGATAAAGATGCCAATGTGATTGTGGATGAAGCTATTATTGAATTAAAAATGCTGATACAGGCTAATAAAAAATAGTCGGTTAAGTATAACTACCTTGTATCAACCTCTAATGAAAGTTGCTGGATTTACCTTTATTCGGAATGCTGTAAAGAACGACTACCCGGTTGTAGAAGCTATTACCTCAATACTGCCCATATGTGACGAGTTTATTGTAGCTCTGGGTAACAGCGATGATGATACCGAAGCACTGATCAACAATATTGGCTCGCCCAAAATCAAAATCATACATACCCGCTGGGATGAGTCGATACGGGAAGGCGGAGCCGTGTTTGCTGCAGAAACTGATAAGGCGTTTGCGGCTATTTCGCCAGATGCCGACTGGGCTTTCTATATCCAGGGTGATGAGTGTGTACACGAAAAGTACCTTCCTGTGATTAAGCAGGAAATGGAAAGTAATCTGGCTGATAAACGGGTAGAAGGGTTGCTGTTTAAATACCTGCACTTTTATGGATCGTACGATTATTATGCACAATCGCGCAGATGGTACCGCCGTGAAATACGAATTGTACGTAATAATAGGCACATCCATTCTTACCGTGATGCACAAGGATTTAGGTGGGATAACCGTAAAATAAAAGTGAAGCTGATTGATGCTTACATTTATCATTACGGCTGGGTTAAACCGCCCAAGGGCCTCGAAAATAAAGTACGCAACTTTAACCAGTTTTACCATGATGACAGCTGGATGTCAGAAAATATGTCTGAAACTTTCCAGTTTGATTTCGGGAATGCAGACCGGTTACTGGCTTTTGATGGTACGCATCCAGCAGTAATGCAAAAACGCCTGAAGGTGCATAACTGGCGGCTGGAAGTTGACCCCGAAAAGCTGAAAAAGAAAATGTCTTTGCGCCGTCGCATTTTGCAAAAAGTGGAAGACTTGACAGGCTGGCGGATAAGTGAATACCGCAATTATATAATTGTTAAGGATTAAATTCAGCAGTAACTACAACGCACATTTGTGTATGGAACGTTATAAATAGGTAATAAATACTGCTGCATTTAAAAAAAAGCTAATTTTGCGGAATTTAAATTTCTGAATGAAAACATATTTCAGGTTATTATCCTTTGCCAAGCCCATTGAAAAGTTTGCCATACCCTACATCATAGCCACTATCTTTTCGGTTATTTTTAATACTTTAAATTTAGCCCTGCTGGCGCCGCTGCTGCAAACCCTTTTTTCTGAAAAAAACAAGTGTGAGGCAGCTGTTGCCAAAGTGACGGAAGAACCATCTGTATGGAATTTAGGTGCATTTTTTACTTATCATGTAGATGGTTTAGTAAATCAATATACCGCCTGGGGTGCGTTGAAAATAGTATGTGGTGTTATTGTTGTGTCAGTAATATTAGGTAACCTTTTTAGGTATATGGCCCAGCGTACTATGGAAAATATGCGGTCGCATACCTTACTGAACCTGCGTAAAGCAGTATTTGGTAATGTGATGGATTTGCAGATGAGCTATTTTAATAATGAGCGTAAGGGTAACATCATATCCAAAGTAGCATCAGATGTACAGATAGTCCAATTTTCGGTTACCGGCACTTTGCAGGTTATTTTTAAGGAGCCACTGCAATTGATTGCCTATTTATTTACGCTTTTTGCATTGTCTACCAAGCTTACGTTGTTTTCTTTGCTGATTATACCTATATCAGCTTTTGTTATTTCACGTATTGTGAAAAAGTTAAAACAACAGGCTGTGCTTTCCCAGGAGGTGTATGGAAATATGATCAGCTATTTGGATGAAGCTTTGTCTGGTATGAAGATTATAAAGGCATTTAACGCTACTGATTATACCAAGCAAAAGTTCAATAACGAAAACCGGAAGTATACTTCCATAATGAAAGCCATGGCCCGCCGCCAGCAGCTGGCTTCGCCCGTATCAGAAGCATTAAGTGTAAGTATGGTGGCAGGTATTGTATTGTATGGTGGTTATCTGGTACTTACGCATCAATCAGCACTAAGCGCTGCCGCTTTTATTGGTTACATAGCGGTGTTTTCACAGCTGATGCGTCCGGCCAAAGCCATATCCGATTCCTTTACCAGTATCCATAGCGGTATTGCTGCCGGTGAGCGTGTATTGGAGCTGATCGATGAGAAGCCGCAAATTGTTAATGCACCTAATGCCGTTGCATTAACCGGTTTTAAAGACACCATTAAGTTCGAGAATGTTTCGTTTGCGTATGGTGATAACGCGGTACTGAATAATGTTAATCTGCAAATTCCGGCTGGTAAAACGGTAGCCCTTGTTGGGCCATCCGGCGGTGGCAAATCTACCCTTATGGATTTGATACCACGGTTTATTGAACCACAAAACGGGCAAATATTGGTAGATGGGCACGATATCAGTCAGGTAACTATGGAGTCGTTACGTAACCTGATGGGTGTTGTTAACCAGGAGTCTATCCTGTTTAATGATACCATATACAACAATATAGCCTTTGCCAAACCCAATGCCACTCCCGAGCAGGTAGAAGCCGCTGCCCGCATTGCCAATGCTCACAATTTTATCATCGCTACCGAAAATGGTTACCAAACCAATGTTGGCGACCGTGGTACCAAGCTGTCTGGTGGACAAAAGCAGCGTATCAGCATAGCCCGTGCAGTTCTAAGTAATCCGCCAATTATGTTGTTAGATGAAGCAACCTCTGCGCTGGATACCGAGTCTGAAAAATTAGTGCAAGAAGCGCTGAACAATCTGATGAAAGACCGCACCTCGCTTATTATTGCCCACCGTTTAAGTACCATACAAAACGCAGATATAATTGTAGTGCTCGAAAGTGGCCGTATAGTTGAACAAGGCACCCACGCCGAACTGATGCAAAGTAAAGGCCTCTATCGTAAATTGATTGATATGCAAACTTTCCAATCTGAATAGTTTTTTGGAAGTTCAAAACAACGAAGCCATCTGTACTGCAGATGGCTTCGTTGTTTTATTATAACAGGTAAAATTAGAATTTAAAGCCTAAACCAAACTGCCAAACCTGGTTGCGGAACTCGGGTACACCGCCGCTGCCGTCGGGATTGTTTTCGTGCAGGTCAATAGCGTAGCGGCCACGCAGCTCTACGTTTCGGTTAAGGTCAACACTCAGGCCCAGCACGCCGGTAATAAAGTTTTTATCACCATCGTATTTGTAGCGTTCTTCGTATATGGTATTAAAGCCATCGTAATACGTGTTGCGGGTGGAGGTGAGGAAAGAGAATTGCGGACCGGCCAAAACGTTGAAGCCAGGCGTTAGTCTGAACTTTAATAATAATGGCACATCAATAAAATTGGCGCGCTGTGCAAAATCGCCGTTAATGGTGCTGGCGCGGTACCCTTTTTGCGAGTACAGCAATTCTGCATCAATGGATAGCGGGTAGGCAACCGGGATGTCAACAAACAAACCACCTGCAAAACCGGCTTTGGTACGGGTGCTGAAATCAGAATTGTCTGAACTGATGGTGTTGGCAATGTTAAGGTTGCCGGTTACACCTACGCGTACGTTAGAAAAATCGTCCGACCGTTGCTGCGGGCGGTACCAGCGGCGCTGTGCATTGGCAGCTACCGCTGCGCTTAATGCTATGGCTAAAAGGAATAATTTTTTCATAATCGGGTATGTTTTTTATTTAACTGAATGATGTATAGATAATAACTTAGCCCGTTGGTTTATTCCTTTGTAAAAAAAATTAAACAAATGTTTAAGTAATGGCTTTTCAATCGTGGCAGGCCATTGGCCCATCATTATATATGAAATTATTCAAAGTATCTGCATTATCTGTTCTGCTTGGCTTAATGAGTGCCGGTTTGGCAACGGCTCAGCAAACATCTTATATTCAATCGCTGCAAACACAAAACCATTGGGTTGATTCCGTATTTAACCAGCTGTCGCGCCGCGATAAAATAGCGCAGCTGTTTTTTATACGCGCGCATACCAACAAAGGCAAGGCCTATGCCGACTCGGTAGCTGAAGTGATCAAAGCCCAGCATCCGGGCGGACTGGTGTTTTTTCAGGGTGGCCCCGTACGGCAGCTCAACCTCAGCAACCAATATCAAAAAGTGTCTCATATTCCGCTGCTTATAGCTATGGACGGTGAGTGGGGGCTGGGAATGCGTCTTGATTCTGTGACATCCTATCCCTATCAAATGGCCCTGGGCGCTATACAGGATAACGGGTTGATTACCGAAATGGGCCGCCAGATTGCTTATGACTTTAAGCGCATTGGTATGCACCTCAATTTTGCCCCGGTAATGGATATCAACAACAATCCCGACAATCCGGTGATCAATTACCGCTCGTTCGGTGATAACAAATATAACGTGGCGCAAAAAGCCATTGCCTATATGCAGGGTATGCAGCAGGGCGGCTTGCTTACTACAGGCAAGCACTTTCCGGGGCATGGCGATACCAATGTGGATTCGCACGCCGATTTACCCCAGCTCAACTTTACCCGCCAACGGCTGGATACGCTGGAGGAGTATCCGTTTAAGGCGGCTATTGCAGCGGGTATAAGCGGTATTATGGTGGCGCACATGAATATCCCGGCGCTTGATAAAACACCGCGTTTGCCATCTACCTTATCGCGGCCTATTATAACCGGCTTGTTAAAAGATTCGCTCGGCTTTAAAGGATTGATCGTATCTGATGCGATGGAGATGAAAGGTGTAACCAAATACTTTCCGCAAGGTGAGGGGGATGTGCGGGCCTTTATAGCTGGTAACGATATTCTGGAACTGTCCGAAGATTCTGAGCGGGCCATTCGTAAAATCAAAAAGGCCATCCGCAGTGGTCAGGTAAGCGAGGCCGAACTGGATGCCAAAGTGAAGAAAGTGCTGGCCGCCAAATACTGGGTAGGTTTAAACCAATACACAGCCGCCAATCCGCAAGGTACAGTAAATGACTTGAACCGCGCTGAGGGGCGCAATCTGGTGCAAAGGTTAAGCGATGCAGCCGTAACCTTACTCCAGGGCGATAGTGTAATACAGCGCATGGATTTTGAGCAGAACACCGCACTGGTAAGTATCGGTACCGAAGGGCCAACCGTTTACCAATACGAACTGGGCAAAACGTTTACCAATGCCCGTATGTTTAACGTGGGTAAAAGCGCATCATCGGCCGAAATCAGTCAGCTTATGGCCACCTTGCATGGGTACGATCAGGTAATTATTGGTATACATGATACCCGTTTGCGCCCGCAAAGCAAGCTCGATTTTACAGCCAGTGTAAAGCAACTGATCGGCAGATTGGCCAGCAATAATAAAAATACCATTATCAGCGTATTTGCTAACCCCTATACGCTGGCCGGTTTACCCGGTATAGAAAAAGCCGGCGCTGTTTTAGAATGTTACCAAAAAGATGATAGCATGCAGCGCGCTGCTGTAAAAGTGATTACCCGCCGGCTAACACCTATGGGTAAGCTGCCCGTACGTGTCAATGCGTTTTGGGACAACGGTACAGGTTTGGTGTTGCCATAAAGTACTGTAAATATGGCGATAATGAATTGCGTATAAGTACTGACAAGATCGTGTCACGAGTATAAATACCTGTACCAAACTGTACCGGGTGTACCAAAGTGTACCACTTTTTATGAACGGCGTTTGCAGCTTGCAAAGGCCGTTTTTGCTGTACCAAAGTGTACCACCTGTACCGGAGTGTACCGGTTTGTTCCACTTTGTACCACTTCAAAAGTGGAACACCCTGGTACATACCTATGCACGTCATTATGCCCAACCACGTTTAACAGGATAGGAGGAACTACTCCATGCTATATCCTTTAGCCGGCCGCTATACATCCAAAATCTATATGTATCTTTACTCTTGTAATGATGCAGTCTTCTTCCGAAAAGTATAATCAGAAATTTCAACAGATAGTCAGTCAGTTAAACGCCGAGCAACTGGCAGCCGTAAACAAAATTGACGGCCCGGTACTGGTGGTGGCCGGCCCCGGTACGGGTAAAACGCAGATACTGGCAGCCCGTATCGGTAAAATTCTGCTCGAAACTGATGCCCAGCCTAATGAAATACTCTGTTTAACCTATACCGATGCAGGTGCGGTAGCCATGCGCAAGCGTTTGTTCGAGTTTATCGGTCCGGATGCATACCGTATTAACATCTATACTTTCCACGCCTTTTGTAATGATATCATCCAGGAAAACCTGGAGTATTTTGGCAAGCTCAGCCTGGAGCCATTATCTGATCTGGAGTCGGCCATGTTGTTCCGCGAGCTGGTGGATGGCTTTTCGAATGATCACTTGCTGAAACGCTTTACCGGCGATATCTATTATGATGTGCCCCGCCTGCGCAGCCTTTTCAGTACCATGAAACGCGAGAACTGGGAAATGGCCATGATTGAAAAAGCAGTAGCCGATTACATTGACGATTTGCCCAACCGTGAGGAGTTCATCTACAAACGGCCTAATGCAGCCAAAGGCATTCAAAAAGGCGATGTAAAACAGAAAGATGTTGACGAGGCCAAGGCCGTAATGGAAAAGCTGCTTTGCGCCTGCCGCGAGTTTGAAAATTATGAGGCTAAAATGAAAGAGCGCAGCCGGTATGATTATGATGACATGATTATCTGGGTGCTGCGCGCCTTCCGCGAAAACGAGACCCTGCTGCGTCGCTATCAGGAGCGCCACCAGTATATTTTGGTGGATGAGTTTCAGGATACCAGCGGTTCGCAAAACGAGTTGCTTAAGTTTTTGCTGTGTTACTGGGACGAGCCCAACGTATTTGTGGTAGGCGATGATGATCAGTCGATATTCCGTTTTCAGGGTGCCAACATGAAAAATATCCTGGATTTTGCCGGTGATTATGTAAGCTCGCTGTATACCGTTGTTCTGAAAAATAATTACCGTTCCAGCCAGGTCATATTGGATATCTCCAAGGCACTCATCAACAACAACCGCGAGCGCTTAACCAGCCAGCTTAACCTGGATAAGAACCTGCAGTCATCACACCCGCGCTTTGATGTGAGCATTGTGGAGCCCGAAATTAATGAGTATGCAAATCCCGATCAGGAACTGGTACATATTGCCACCCAGATTGAAAACCTGATTGCAAAAGGTACCGAGCCGTCCGAAATAGCGGTTATTTACCGTAACCATAATCAGGTAGAGGAGCTGATTCATTACCTGGATGCGCAAAAAATAGCCGTTAATACCAAGCGTAAAATTGATATACTGGCTTTGCCTTTCGGCGAAAAGATCATCAACATATTCCGCTATCTTGCAATGGAGCTTGATTCTCCTTTTAGTGGAGATGAATTGCTGTTCGAGATCATGCATTATGATTTCTTCAATATTCCGCCTATTGAAATAGCCAAGATTAGCATACTGGTTAGCAAAGCGCGCTACAGCACGGCAGCCAATGAGTCCGAAATGTCTATTCGCCGTTATGTGAGTGAAATGATACCTACCCGGCAGCCTAGCCTGTTCGAGGAACCGCAGGATGCTGCCATGCGGCACCTGGTTACCGATATAAATACCCTGCTTAAAGCGGCCGTGAGCCTGAGTATGCAGCAGTTGTTTCAGCAGGTGATCACTACGTTGGGTATACTGCGCTATGTAATGCTGCAGCCCGATAAAGGCTGGCACATGGAAGTGCTTACTACCATTTTTAACTTTGTGCGCGATGAAGCCCGTAAAAGCCCGGATGGTAAGCTAAAGGATATTATAGCCACCATTGAGCTGATGAAAAAAAACAACATCAGGCTGGAACTGAACCGCATGATCGGTACCGAAAATGGTGTGAACTTTTTGACAGCACACGGCTCAAAAGGGCTGGAGTACGAGCATGTGTTTTTATTAGGCTGTACCAAAAAGATATGGGATACCAAGGGGCGTAATACCGGCTTTAGCTTCCCGGATACGTTGATGCAGGCTTCGGCCGATGACAGCGCCCAGCAGGAGGAGTCGCGCCGGTTGTTTTACGTGGCGCTTACCCGGGCCAAGCAATGCCTTATTGTATCTTATGCCTCGCATGACCGTAATGGCAAAGACCAGGAAGCCTCGCAGTTTGTAGGCGAAATACTTGCCGAAACCCATTTACAGGTAAAACATCCGCAAGTGAGCCAGAATGCCATGATGAACTACCTGGCAACCCAATTCAGCGAAGCGGATAAACCGGTGGTAGAGCTGCTTGACAAAAATTATATCAGCCAGTTGCTGCAAAGCTATGTGCTGTCGGTTACGCACCTGAATAGCTATCTGGACTGTCCGCTAAAGTTTTATTTCCAAAACCTGATCCGGGTACCTGCGGGTAAAAGCCCGGCCATGGCGTTTGGTTCGGCTGTACACCATGCCTTGTACAGGGCTTTTGACAAGATGGCTAAAAATGACAACCAGTTCCCGACGGCCGATGAGTTTATGAAAGAATTCCGCTGGTTTATGCTGCGCAACCGCGATTCCTTTACCAGCGATGAATTCAGGCTGCGAATGGACTATGGCGACAAAATACTTCCGGCCTTTTACCAGCAAAATGTAAACCAGTGGAATAAAATTGTCCGCGTGGAGCACCCCATCCGTAACCTCACTATTAACGGCATACCGGTAAAAGGCCATCTGGATAAAATCGAATTTAACGGCAACCAGGTTACTATAGTAGATTACAAAACCGGTAAGTTAAAGTACGCCAAAGAAAAGCTGTTGCGCCCCACCACTAACCAGCCCAACGGCGGCGACTACTGGCGGCAGGCAGTTTTTTATAAAATGCTGATTGATAACGATCGCAGCAAAAGCTGGGAGGCCACCAGCGTGGTGTTCGATTTTATTGAACCGGTTAACGAAGGCGAATATCATAAAGAAAAGATTGTAGTAATGCCCGAGGATGTGGAGCTGGTAACCAAGCAGCTTACCGAAACCTACCATAAAATTATTGCTCATGACTTTGCCACCGGCTGCGGTAAAAAAGGCTGTGAATGGTGCCACTTTGTACGCAGCAACTTCAAGCAGCCTGGTAATATTCTCGAGCTTAATGAGGAAGTATAGTAAGGTAGTGAAGGCCTCTTTGACCCGTAAAAATTAGTAATGAAAAACAGATTTTTATCCTGCTTATATATTTTCTTAGCCTTAGCTGCACTGGTATCATGTAAGTCCCGAACGCATGATGTTTGGGTAGAAGGATGGGATAGCAACCCGGTACCCGAAACAAGGGAGGACGTGGCGCAATACGCCTCGGGCAAAAACCTGCAGGTATACCTGCGGCATGACAGCGTTCTGGTAAAAGGTAAACCCGACAGCACCCAACAGCCTCTGCCTTTTGCTATAAATGCAGCTAACGATGATGATGCCTGGCAGTTTGGTGGCGACCGATTAGTAGCAGCTGTAAGCGATGGCTATTTAGTTGGTTTTAATAAAGGAGAATGGGGCGGCCATTTATACTGGTTTTCCAAAGATGGCAGCCAGCATTATGAAATATCCGACCACCAGGTAGTGCAGTTCCTACAAAAGGGTAACGAAGTTTATGCTATTGAAGGTTTGTCGCATATGTCCACCTCAGAAGGTAGCGTGATCAGGCTTACCCAAAACAAAGGTAAATGGGTGGCTCAGGCATATGCCAAACTGCCGTATGCCCCGGTTGCTGCGGTTTTAGATCGCACCCAAAACTTTCTTATCATTACCTCAAGCAGTTTGGTTCAGGTAAATCAGCAAGCCAAAGTGCGTACATTGGTTGTCAATACGCTGCTCCGTTATATGCCATCGGCCAACTCTCTTGTTTTAAAAGGAGACGACGCCTATGTGGGTATGCGTAAAGGTGTGTTTAAGTATAACCTGCAAACAGGTGAACAGGCATGGCTGTTGAATAATAAGCTACATTTAGAATAAAAACTGTAAACGCCGAAGAATAAATATATTACTAATCCTTCGGCTTATACAGGGCTTTTATATTCTAATCATTCATCTTCAAATAACGTGAAGAACATCCTTCAACGCATCTGATAGGGCCGGCAGGGCTTAAATACAGGCTCTTACCCTCGATAGAGTAACGGTAGTATTGAATTGCATCTTTGTCATCAAAAAAGCTAAGCGTAACGCTGTCCTTAATCGCATACTTTACATATTTTGAATAAGCATCGCCGCTAAGTTTTCCATCATCTTCAAAAACTATCTGTGCTTTTTTTGCTGCAGGGTACCAGGAGCCAGGCCCGCCAGTGCTCTGGTAAGATTCGGTTAATTCCCAGCGGCCTTGCAGTTTTTCTGCATCAGCCGAATCCTTTTTGCAGGCCACAGCTAAAATGCAAATGCTCAGGAGTAAAAGTTTTGCTATCAAGTTCATATGGTTAGGTTTTATCATAAATACGCATTGCAAACGTACTATGTAACAGTAGGTTCAATTTTATTCCATTCAAATTTATCTGTTTTAATGGGATATAGCTAACTTTAAAATAAGGTGCTTATCTGAGGTAATGGCTATTTGTTAAATTTTGTTAAAAGCAGGTAAGTGCGCTGTGTTTTGGCTTATTTTTGTTGATAGATGAGAAAAAGAAGTATTGGTTTCATTATTGGCCTGATGGGGTTTGCACTGCTGGGTGTGGTGGCCATGCAATACTATTTTTTGCGCCAGTCGTACCAGTTGCAATCGCAACTTTTTGACCGCGATGTGCGCGAAGCGCTCAATACGGTAGTAGCCAAGCTGGCCCGGCAGGATGCCAACCAGTTTATGATACAAAAAGCTAACAGCAGCTCTTCTTATACCGTAAAGCGTGTAAAGGTTGTACATAAAAGCATAAACCCGGCCGAAAGCCTGACCGCCCGTTTAAAAGCGGATAGTACCCGTAGCCGCCAAAAGCACAATAAGCGTATAGCCAAGCTTCGTGATAGTTTAAAGCGCCTGTTGGTTGGCTATAGTGCCGATGATGAGCAGTTAGGTATGGTAAATGTACGCTGGAGCGTTGAAGAATATACCGATGAACTGGGTTATGTACATCAGCGCCCTTTGCCGCCCGAAATTACCACATCGAAAGTAAACCCGCGTGCTTTACGGAGCAAGCTGCATAAATTTGATACGGTATATTATCGCTATGTTGACCCGCAATTAGGGCAGCAGATTGTGGCGCACCTGCGTATTAACCCCTTATGGCAGCGCGAGCAGGATCGCAAAGCGCATGAGCATCGTGTAGCGCAAATACGCAGAATGCTGGCTGCCGATTCGATAGCCACTATTAAATCGGCCAATATTACCGTGATGGAAAATCTGGCTGAGGAATACAAGCGCTCAAATCAGCCGCTTAAGGCACGCATCAATGCGCTTTGGGTTGATTCGCTGCTGCGTTTTGAACTGGCCAATAAGGGTATCAGTCTGCCTTTTAGTTATGAAGTAAGCACAGCCAGTAAGGATTCGCTTATTTTTTCCAAAGCAATGGATCTCACTGGGGAAAAACCAGTATTTAATGCAGCCGATACCTATCAAACACCCATATTTAGCCAGGAGGTAATTAACGATCCGGGTAAGCTTAAAGTTTATTTTCCGGAAAAGAATGCACACATCCTGAAAACCATGACTTATACCATGGCTACCAGCGGCGGCTTGTTACTGGCACTGGTAGTTTGCTTTGGTTATACCATTTTTTCCATCCTAAGGCAAAAGAAGATATCGGAAATGAAAACCGATTTCATAAACAACATGACCCACGAGTTTAAAACGCCGGTATCAACCATTATGATAGCCAGTGAGGCCTTGCGTGATCAGGATATTATTGAAGATAAACAACGGGTATCGCGCCTGGCTAATATCATTTTTGAAGAAAATGAACGCCTGGGCAGCCATATTGAACGCGTGCTGAACATTGCCCGAATTGAGAAGAACGACTTTAAGCTGGATAATAAGCCGCTGGATGTAAATGACCTTATTACCGAAGTGCTGGACAGCATGGCGCTCAAGCTGCAAAAATATAATGCCGATGTGGATCTTCATCTGGATGCCGATAACCCCGTAATAACTGGTGATGAACTGCATTTCTCGAACGTATTGTACAATTTAATTGATAACGCGATTAAGTACAGCCGCGAAGCGCCGCAAATTACCATTACCACCAGCAATAAAAACGATCAGCTGGTAATACGGGTGGCAGATAAGGGTATTGGCATGACGCGCGATCAGCAATCTAAAATATTTGAACAGTTTTACCGTGTACCAACCGGCAACCTGCACGATGTAAAAGGCTTCGGTTTGGGGTTAAGCTATGTAAATACGATTGTAAAGCGTTTGGATGGCATGATTAGCGTTAAATCTGAAAAAGACAAAGGCTCGGAGTTTGAATTGAAATTTGGCCTGATGGCTTCCTGAAATATCACATGAAAAAAATACTACTGGTAGAAGACGATCCGAACCTGGGTTCCCTGCTGCAGGACTACCTGCAACTGAAAGGGAAGTTTGATGTGGTGCTTTGTACAGACGGCGATGCCGGTTTGCGCGAGTTTACCAGAGATAGCTTCGATTTGTTGATACTGGATGTGATGATGCCCAAAAAAGATGGCTTTACACTGGGCAAAGAGGTACGCAAGCTTAACGAGCAGGTGCCCATTATTTTTGCCACAGCCAAAGGCATGATCGAGGACAAGACGCAGGCCTTTAATTTGGGGGGTGATGATTACATTACCAAGCCGTTCCGTATTGAAGAATTGTTGCTGCGCATTAATGCCCTGTTAAAGCGTGTTGCCGGTACAACTGAAAAGGAAGCCGAAAAGCCAACCCAGTTCGCGATTGGAAAATATCATTTCGATTTTACGCAGCAAACTATTATGGCCGATGGCGTTCAGCAAAAGTTATCAACCAAAGAAGCTGCTTTGCTGCGCTTACTTTGCCTGCACAAAAATGAGGTACTTACCCGTGAAGAAGCCCTGCTCAATATCTGGAATGATGATAATTATTTCAATGGCCGCAGTATGGATGTGTTTTTAAGCAAGCTGCGTAAGTATCTGAAAGATGATCCAAGCGTTGAAATTATTAACGTGCACGGACGCGGTTACAAGTTGCTGGTTAATTAACCGGCTTTATTTATATTTTGCCCGAAGTGAATAATATTGCCATTGTTATCTACAATACTAAATTGCCGCATTCCCCAGGGCTTTTCTTCTAACTTTCCATTTGGATGTACAATACCGAGCGGCTCATACTCGGCATATAAGTCATCAGCGTTGTCTGTATGGATATAGCATCCTGTTTGTTTAGGTATCTCTGCATCATTACAGGGCCATAAGTGCAAAAATATGCCATCCCGGCTTAGTATATATAGCCATCCCAGCTCGAGTGAAAGGAAAAGCCTGCTTTTCGGGTGTAAAATTCTATCGTTTCTTTCTCATTTAGAGAAGCCAGTACCGGAATGGCAGATAAAAGCATGTGATTTTAAGATTAAGTGCAAATTATTAGTTACAAAGCTAATAAACGGCCGGCATTTTTTAGATTTGGTAAACGCTAAAACAATCTGTATGAACAAATCTTTACTTTTTTCTGCTTTATTGGCTGCCGGTATTGGCTTTTCGGCCACGGCACAGGAGATGGTCGACAAAGCCGCCGTGCAAAAGATACGCGAAGAAGGCTTAAACCATTCGCAGGTAATGCAAACCGCATTTTATATTACTGATGTAGCCGGTCCGCGGTTATCCGGTTCGCCGGGATTAAAACGGGCGCAAGAATGGGCCGTAAACCAGCTTAAAAGCTGGGGAGTTTCTAATGCTAAATTGGAACCCTGGGGTAAATTTGGCAAAGGTTGGGAAGTGCAAAAAAATTATGCGGCTATTACCGTACCTTACTACCATGCTATCATCGCTATCCCCAAAGCCTGGACACCCGGCACCAACGGCCCGATAAAAGGTGAGGTGGTGTTGCTAAAAGCCGACACGATTACCGATCTGGATAAATACAAGGGCAAGCTGCAAGGCAAAATTGTGATTTTTGATACCAAAGCCGAGTTGACGCGCAACCCGCAGCCCGATTCAAAACGCTATACAGACGAAGAACTGGCCCAAATGGCTGCTGCTACGGTGCAGCCGGGTGGACAGCGTCGCGGTGCACCGGGTAGTAATCCGGCATTTGCGGCACAAATGGCTGCACGCCGTAAAGCAATAGCTATGCGCACTGCCATGAATAATTTTATTAAAACCGAAAATGCTGCTTTGGTTTTGAGCCAGGGCCGTGGCACGGATGGTACCGTATTTACCACTAATGGTGCATCCTATGCAGATACGGCAAAAGCAGTAGCCCCGGAGCTGGAAACCAGCGGCGAAGATTATTTGCGCATTGTGCGCTTGCTGCGTGCCGGCCAAAAAGTAGAAATGGAAGCCGACATTAAAACCCAGTTTTTTACTGATGATATGAACGGCTACAACGTAATTGCCGAAATACCCGGTACCGATAAAAAGCTGAAAGAGCAAGTAGTGATGATTGGCGGCCATTATGATTCATGGCATGCCGCAACCGGCGCTACCGATAATGCTGCTGGCAGTGCCGTAATGATGGAGGCCGTTCGTATTTTGAAATCTATTGGCTTTAAACCAAAACGTACCATCCGTATTGCGCTTTGGAGCTCGGAAGAGCAGGGGCTGTTCGGCTCGCGCGGTTATGCGGCCAGCCACTTCGGTACAGCATCAGAATTAAAACCGGAGCAGGCGAAAGTATCTGCTTATTATAATCTGGATAACGGTACCGGTAAAATACGTGGTATATACCTGCAAGGTAATGCCGCTGTTGATCCTATTTTTAAAGCATGGTTGGAGCCGTTTAAAGATTTGGGCGCTGCTACCACTACTATCAGCAATACCGGCGGTACCGACCACCTGTCGTTTGATGCAGTGGGTATCCCAGGCTTCCAGTTTATTCAGGAACCAATGGATTACAACACCCGCACCCACCACAGCAACCAGGATACTTATGACCGTCTTTCGGCCGATGACCTGAAACAAGCTGCTACCATTGTGGCATCATTGGTATACCATACCGCACAACGTGCCGAGATGTTGCCACGCAAAGAAGCACCTAAAGCTGCCGGTACCAATTAATTATTAAAACATACATACATTTATAAATGGCAGGGTACTAAAGGTGCCTTGCCTTTTTTTATTAACAGGGGTCGCAAGGGAATGATGTTATCGTTATTTTGGCTGCCTGAATATGAGTCGGAAAGTAGACGAAGATATCATCTTTAAAAATGCCAGCCCAGCAGAACTGGACGGTTTTGACCGCAGCTTTGATAACTGCCAGTTTATCGGTTGCGATTTCTCTTATGCCGATCTATCGAACAAAACATTCATCGATTGTACGTTCGATACCTGTAACCTGTCGCTCATCAAACTGGGTGGCGCAGGTTTACAAAACGTTAACTTTAAGGATTGTAAACTTACAGGCGTAAATTTTAGTGGCGCTTCTAATTTCTCCTTTTCTGTAAGTTTTAAAAGCTGCCAGTTGGATTACAGCATCTTTACCGGCAAAAAGATGAAGGCTGCAAAATTTGCAGACACTTCGTTGTCTGAAGTGGATTTTACAGAGGTAGACTTAACCAATGCCGTGTTTGAGCATTGTAACCTTAACCGGGCTGTTTTTAACCGAAGCATTTTAAAGGGAACTAACTTTGTTACCTCTTACAATATTGTTATCGATCCCGAAAATAACGTTATGGATAAGGCTAAGTTCAGCCACGATAGCCTGGCCGGGCTTTTAGCCAAGTATAACCTAATTATTAAATAATAGAGTCTTATTAAACCTAAAGTTATCAGGAATATGGGATCCAAGCCAGGCATTGGGTACTTATAAAGTTAAGCACCTACTATCCCTCTGTTTTATTCTTCCGGAATATTCGTCCCGACGTTTAAATAGACGCCCGTAAAAAAAGGAATAAGAGTAGAAGTACAACTGCTATAATGATGATCACACTAACACTGGCGGCAGCAGAAGCCTTATATTCTGGATTAGGGATATGCCTTTTTTGAACTGGATCCCAAATCAACTTTGGAGTTCCGTATGTAACGCCTTCCATCTTTGTTGAATGATTTGGATCTAGTGTTTTGCCTTCTCCTGGTTTAAAATCTTTTCCACAATTAAGGCAGGTAATAATAATTTTATTACTTCCAATTGTTCCTGCAAACAGGCCTATGCCACCTGTTACGAGAACACCAGCTACAGCTTTTTTGCCACTAAACCCCTTTTTATTAGCACTAAGTTGTGTGGAACCACATTTAGGGCAATGTATTTCGAGTTGAGAATCAGTAGTCATATTAACATTATAATGTGAGAATCAAAAAAAGTCAACGCAGCAGTTTTATGCTAAAAATAAACGCAAGTATTAATGATTTTTAGCCAGCTTGTTATCTTTTGTCCATTCAACTTGTAGTATCCATTTTATTAGCGCTTACATTACCTGTACGCTTCAGTACGCCCCAGCCGCTCAGCTCACCTTTCAGCGCCTTACGGATAGATTTGAACAGAATGTAGTACATCAGCTGCCGCCAAACAAAACGTTGCGGGATAATATATATCAGCTTCTTTAGACTTTCTCGCTCCATCTTGAAAGCAATGATAGCCACAACAAAGTCGATCAAAATAAAAGCTGCATAGTAACCGAATATTTTGCCCGGATGATCGCTGAAGAAACCGGCAATCATCATCAAATCGGCCAGTGGCGAAAACAGCGGCAGTATGATCTGAAATATCAGAATATTCGGCATACCCACCATGCCAAAGAATTTGTATTTGCGGTTAAACAGCGCATCGCGGTTTTTCCAGAAGCTTTGCATTACTCCAAAACTCCATCTAAAGCGTTGTTTCAGTAAAGCCTGCAGGGTTTCTGGCGCTTCGGTATAAGCAATGGCCTCGCCGGCGTTGCGGATAATGTAATCGTGCTTCAGGATGCGCATGGTCAGGTCGCAGTCCTCAGCCAGCGTATCGGTAGTGAAACCGCCTGCGCGGAAAATGGCTGCTTTGCGGAAAGCGCCGATAGCACCCGGTACTACGGTAATGCTATTCAACAGGTCGAATGCACGGCGGTCCATATTTTGCGCGGTGATATATTCGATAGACTGCCAGCGGGTAATCAGGTTAGTTTCGTTACCTACCTTAACTGTTCCGGCAACGGCGCCAATCTCCTCGTCGGTAAAGTAAGCCATCAGGTGCAAAATGGCATCGTTTTTCAATAGGGTATCCGCATCAATACAAACCACATAGTCGTGCCTGGCATGGCTGATACCAAAATTGAGGGCCGATGCTTTGCCACCGTTGGGTTTGGTTAACACCTTTACTACCGGGTGGTTACTGTAGGCCATGCTTACCACTTCAAAAGTTTTATCTTTTGAGCCGTCGTCCACAAAAATGATCTCCATTTCGGGATACTCCAGCTGGGTAAGGCTTTGTATTGTTTTTACAGCCGTAATTTCCTCGTTATATGCCGGTACAATAATGCTTACCGGTGGTAGCTTGGTCTTATCAATAATATGGTCGGGCGCATTTTTATTCGTTGCGAACTGCCTTACAGCCAGTATGCCAATCAGTATAATACGGCCTACTGCCAAAAATATGGCCGACAGGAACAGGTATAAACAGAACCAGTTGCTGTAAAACAGACCTACAGTAAACCAGTCATACAGTTTGCCGGTAACACCACTGTTGGCATCATCATGTACAGGCGGCATCAGGTCAGCCTTCTTTTTGTTCAGCACATCGGCTATCGTGGTAAACTGGTAGCCATGGCTTTTAAAATAACGGATGATGGCTGGCAGTGCTTTTACCGTTTCCTCGCGCGATTCGCCGCCCGCATCGTGCAATAGTATCATCGAGCCATTATCATGCTGTGCAATGGTACGGGCAATGATGCTGTCGGCTGTTACACCCGGTTCCCAGTCGTGCGGATCGATAAACTCACCGATGTTGATATAGTTTTCTTTACGGCTCTGCGCCACCGGGATAATTTCGGCCAGTGTTTGCGGCTCGGCATCGGCGTTAAACGGTGCGCGGAAAAGTACCGTACTATGCCCGGTGATGGATTCAATCAGCTTACGGGTAGAGTTAAGCTCCAGGCTTACACGTTGCAAGCTGATCTGTGAAATATCCGGGTGAAAAAAAGTGTGATTGCCGATTTCATATCCTTCGTCGTAAATGCGTTTCAGGATAGGGATATTTTTTTCGACCATGGAGCCAACTACGAAAAACGAAGCCGGTACTTTCTCCTTTTTCAGAATATCGAGTATACGGGGCGTATAGTTCGGGTCTGGCCCGTCATCAAACGTGAGTACTACTTTGCCTGGCGCGTAGCCATACCGCCTGATCACGTATTTGGTTGGCAGCTTGATATACCGCTGATTGGTGATAGTAAAGTTTTGGTTATCCAGGTTAACATCAATCTGGCCGGTGGTAGGGGTGGTCACCAAATCAAGTACCTCACCGTCGCCGGCGTAATCAATACGGTTGTTTAAACCTACGGTGGTAAGCTTCTTTACATCAACGCCGGTTTTGCGCAGCGAGTCGATCGATAAGTTTTTTTGGAAGAACGACCATAGCCGCGGGTCTTCGGTGCCTAAGCGCCATAGGGCTACACCGCCGGTAGCCCAGTCATCGGCCATGCGGATGATGTTAAAATTAGTAGCAGCATCGGCAAAGTACACGGTGTGCTGCAAGCTGTCAGAACCTTTATAAGTATAGCTCAGGTTGGCCGATTGCGGATCGAACTTGATTACACTACGGTGTTCTTGTGCCGTACTCACCGCCTGCTGATAGCCCATTGCCTGGCCTGCGCTGTTCAGGGGCCAGTCATAACCGCCGCCTGCTACGGCTAATATTACTTTTTCGCTGGGTACTTTGGCGCATACATCATCCAGTATCTCTTCAACCCAGTGCTGGTGCGATATATCTCCGGCATTGGTTACGTCGGTATGCTGGTCTATCGCCATAACAAAAAGGTAGTCATTTACCTTTTGCAGGCGTGCCAGGTCAAACTCATCGTCCTGCGGCGATACATTCTGGGTCACCAGGAAGCCCTTGGCATGCAGGGTTTGATAAAGTTCCTGTTGAAAAGCAATATAATTGGGCGTATTACGGCTGCCGATATCCTCAAAGCTCAGGTTAAGGCCCTTCAGGCTATACTTTTGCAGATTATCGGCCAGATTATTAATAAAGGCCGTACGCAGCTTTTTGTTATTGATAATACGGATAACATCCTTACTATCAAACCCGCCTGTCGTGTTCGTATAGTTGATATAATTGGTTAAAGATACGATGACCGGCTTTTTGAACTTTTTATTCAGATTTACCAGGCCCGTGTCCAAACGCACGGTAATCGTATCCTGATTAGGTGTCATAGAAAAGCCTTCGCTTACAATCATATCCAGCTTGGCTATATGGTCAACCAGCGAAGCGTAGGCCTGCGGCTCCCATGCATGGTAAAAACCTGCACTAATGCGGTTGGCATTATTGGGATGCTTAAGCTGGTGCTGCCGGCGGGCACGCTCCAGCGCCTTTATTTCTTCTTTTTGTATAGTAAACGACCTGTATTTGGTTGACCGCTTAAGCCGGTTCAACTCATCTTGGGTCAGTTTTTTAGGCGTAGGTGTAAGATTGGGCAGAGCGGGGTATTGTTTGGAGCTAACCGTAATAGCAGCAGCTACCACACCGCTAATGAGTACCAACAACAACAAGCGGCTAAGCCATTTAAAACGATTCCAACGATTGGGATTATCTGCTTGAAAGATTTGCTTTTCAGCCATTAACAGGATATTTAAACTTCGGCTACAAAAGTACGGCTTTTGTTATGAAGATAATAGAGAAGGAAGTACAGAGGCCTATTTGCCGGCTTTACCCGGCTCTACCGACGAAAAATCAACGCCGCATTTACAGTTGGTGCCACAGCCTTTTTTGGCAACCAGGCTCTTATAAATCATCCGCCCCACATAAAAAACAGCGGCAATAAAAAGTAAAATTATAATAGCTGTTTGTACATTCATCACACAAAATTACATTACTACTGCTATAATATACGCATAATGCGGCCGGTTATTATGCAGTTTTACTTTTATATGAAGCAAGTTAATATAGCTGTGTATAAATATTTTTAAAGCATAAAGCCATGCTCCGGAAGTATACTTTAACAGCATACCTCCGGTTGCATGGCTTTGTGAATTATTGCAGCAGGTTATGCTTTTTTCTTGGCGGCTGGCTTTTTAGCTTTGGCCTTGGCTGGTTGTGCTTCTGCAACCGGGGCTGCAACAGCTGGCTCAGCAACTGCGGGTTGCTCCGTAGCTTTGGCTTTTGCCTTAGGTGCAGCCTTTGCTTTTTTAGGTTTTTCGGCAACTGCTGGTTCCGGTTGGGCCTCTTCACTTATCGGGTGGTCAATTACACCAATGCTTACATCGGCTTTGGCAGCCGGCGCTTTTGCTTTTACCGGAGTGCTTACCAGCGGTGTTTTGCCAACTGCAGCTTTGATGTATTCGCCCCAGGTAAGATTGTCAATACCGTCTTTCTGCTTTTTAGCACAATCAATAGCGTAAGTAGCAAGCGTATCAACTACCCAGTCAAAGTTTTCCTGGCCCAATAGTTCGGCGTCAACCTCGGCTACCGGGTTGCTGAAATCAATGGCATAGGGTATGCCATCACGTACGGCAAACTCCACAGTGTTGAAATCATAACCTATGTACTGGTTTATTTTTAAAGTATACTCTTCAATGGTTTTTAACAGTTTTTTAGCTGCTGCCGATGTGCCCGGCTGGCCCAGTTGCTGGTTGCCCTGATTGTATTGCATAATACGCACATGCTTGCCGCCAATGCAATAGCAACGGAAGTACTCATCAAAGGTAATGGCTTCCTGCAGCATCATTACCTGCTGGCCGGTGCCTTCAAATTTACTCCACAGATCTTCCTGATCTGCTATCTGATAAACGCTGTCCCAGTTGCTGCCGTCAACCGGTTTTAAGTAAGCGGGGAAACCTACGTATTCAAAAATGGCATCCCAGTTAAGTGGGTAGGCCAGGTTTTGAAAAGATTGGTCGGTAGTACCGGCAGGCAGTTCTTTTGATGGTAACAGCACGGTTTTAGGCACCGGTATGCCTAACGTAACGGCCAGGGCATTGTTAAAGAACTTTTCATTGCCTACGGTGTAAAACGGATTATTGATAACTGCCGTTCCTGACAGTGCTGCATTTTTAAGGGTTGCCTGATAAAAAGGCACATCCAGTGAAGCGCGGTCAATAATAACGGCGTAATCCAGCGGTTCGCCCTGTAATACTTTGTCTATCCGGACAAACTCGGCGGTAATGTTTTTGTCGGCTTTTTCGTTAACACGATCAACAATGGCTTGCGGAAAAGTACTGTCCTGGCCAAATAAGATACCTATTTTTTTCATGGTAATGGATATGGATTTGTGGTCGGTTTTTGGAGTTTGCTATCTGTTTAATTTTTATTGATAAAAAACAAGACAAACGGATTGTTTGACCAAGCCGTAACTATTATACAGATATGATGCGAAGCAGCTTAAAATGTAACCGCAATTTAAACATAATTTGATATCAGCAACTATTAATTCTCAATGCATTGTAAAATCGTTGCAAAGCTTTAAAATGCAATAAATTAAGCGTATCTTTGCGCAAAATTCAAGAGGCATATTTCATGCAAAATCAAATTCGTAACATTGCTATTATAGCACACGTTGACCACGGTAAAACTACACTGGTTGACAAAATTCTGCATAGCTGCGCCATTTTTCGTGATAATCAGGAAACCGGTGAGCTGATTCTGGATAACAATGATTTGGAACGTGAACGTGGTATTACCATCGTATCTAAAAACGTATCAGTACGTTACAAAGATGTAAAAATCAACATCATTGATACCCCAGGTCACGCCGACTTTGGTGGCGAGGTAGAGCGTGTGTTAAAAATGGCCGACGGTGTATTGCTGCTTTGCGATGCTTTTGAGGGCGCCATGCCGCAAACCCGTTTCGTAACCCAAAAGGCTTTGGCTTTAGGCTTAAAACCTATTGTGGTTGTTAATAAAGTAGATAAAGAGAACTGCCGCCCTGAAGAGGTGTACGAGCAGATATTTGAATTGTTCTTTAACCTGGATGCTACCGAAGAGCAATTAGAGTTCCCGGTAATTTACGGTTCATCGAAACAAGGCTGGATGAGTACCGACTATAAGGTTAAAACCGATGATATTTTCCCTTTAATGGATGCTATCCTGGAAAATATCCCGCCGGCACCTATAAGTGAAGGTACGCTGCAAATGCAGATCACTTCGTTAGATTATTCATCTTTCGTAGGTCGTATTGCAGTAGGCCGTGTAGCTCGTGGCGTTATTAAAGAAAACCAACCGGTATCTTTAGTAAAACGCGATGGTACAATCCAAAAATCAAGAATAAAAGAGCTTTATACTTTTGAAGGTTTAGGAAAAGTTAAAGTTCAGGAAGTTAAGTCGGGTGATATTTGCGCAGTTGTAGGTATTGAAGGTTTTGATATTGGCGATACTATCGCTGATTTTGAAAATCCGGAACAACTGGAAGTTATCCACATCGACGAGCCTACCATGAACATGCTGTTCACCATCAATACCTCACCGTTTTTTGGTAAAGAAGGTAAATTTGTAACATCACGCCACCTGCGCGATCGTTTGTACAAAGAGATGGAAAAAAACCTGGCTCTGAAAGTAGTTGAAACCGAATCTCCGGATGCTTACTTAGTATATGGCCGTGGTATCCTTCACTTATCTGTACTGATCGAAACCATGCGTCGTGAAGGTTACGAGTTGCAGGTTGGTCAGCCACAGGTTATCATCAAAGAAATTGATGGTGTTAAATGTGAGCCGGTCGAAGTATTAACAGTAGACGTACCTGGTGATGTTGCTGGTAAGGTAATTGAGCTGGTAACCCAACGTAAAGGCGACCTGCTGGTAATGGAACCTAAAGGCGATTTGCAACACTTAGAGTTTGAAATTCCGGCACGTGGTATTATCGGTTTACGTAACAACGTATTAACCGCTACCGGCGGCGAGGCTATTATGGCACACCGCTTTAAAGCTTACGAGCCTTGGAAAGGTCAGATCCCTGGTCGTTCAAACGGTGTATTGGTATCTATGGATACTGGTAAAACTACCGCTTTTGCTATCGATAAATTACAGGACCGCGGTCGTTTCTTCATCGAGCCTGGTGTAGATATTTACGAAGGTCAGGTTTTAGGCGAACACATTCGTGATAACGATTTGGTGATCAACTTAACTAAAGGCAAGCAGTTAACCAACATGCGTGCATCAGGTAGTGATACCAACGTGCGTATTGCACCAGCTATCAAATTCTCGTTAGAAGAATCAATGGAGTATATCCAGGCTGATGAGTACATTGAGGTTACCCCACAAAGTATCCGTATCCGTAAAATATACCTGAACGAGAACGAAAGAAAAATTAACGCTAAAAAATTCGCACAAGCGTAATTTTCACTATACTAATTGAAAAGCGGGCTTTTTAAACCCGCTTTTTTTGTGCCCATCATTTTTTTGCTCAGTTTCAGATTATTTATTGCTTATACAGCAGATGTCTTGTTAAAAAGGGTATATTAGCGCAACTAATCCTTATTATCAACACAATTAATGCAATTGGTATGCAATTACACGTCCAATCTGTCGTACTTACAATCCTTCTCTCATCCGTCAAGCAGTCACATTTTTCCATGTTGCCTTTAGAAACAAATAATTCTTAAGAGGTAGCCCATTGTATCTTGTTTTTATAGCAAATACCCCGTATAGGCCATTTTGCTGATTCTCACACTGTTTTTAAGCTTGATTTTTATGATTCATAATATACGAGTTGAAGGTGTTGTTGTGCTGTACAATCCCGAACTGTCAGCTATTGACAATATCAAATCTTATATCAATCAATTAGATACCCTTTATATAATTGATAACTCTGAGCACCCTGATGAGGTGTTTTTACAACAACTTCGAGAGACCGGTAAGTACATTTATATAAGAAACATTAAAAACCCAGGTGTAGCATGGGCACTAAACCATGCTGCTGCATTGGCCATTGGGAATGGTGCCCACTGGTTACTTACCATGGACCAAGACAGTAAGTTTATGCCTGAAGCTGCGTTTAAGCTAATTGATTTTGCTGTGTTACAGGATAGCAGCCAGGTAGGATTAGTGTCTCCTTTTCATGAAACCGCTATTTCGGTGCGTCCGCAAACGCAGATAGATGAGGTGCTGACCACTATGACATCAGGTAACTTAGTCAGTTTAGCGGCATATAAACTGATCGGTGGGTTTGATGAGGATTACTTTATAGATGCTCTTGACTGGGATTATTGTTTACGGCTAAACTTGCATAAATTAAAAGTTTTGCGGCTCAATAGCGTTTCGTTGGGGCATCATCTGGGAAATCCGTCCTACCATAGGTCACCCTCGGGCAAGACTGTAGTAACGTTAAATTATAATAAATTAAGGCGTTTTTATATCACCCGCAATAAGCTTATCATTCTTGCCAAATACCGGAGTGTTTATCCTGATTTTTGCAGACAAGTTATCAAAAGTCTGAAGATGGATTTAAAGTATGTTGTTTTGTATGAGAAACAAAAAGCAGTGAAACTGCAATATATGTTAAAAGGAGCTATTTGTTATTATTTGGGCCATAGAGGTAAACTTGGATATACACCCAAACTGGTGCAGGATTTGGTTGTAACTCATAACGCCCCGGTACTTTTAACTGATGCTGCTATTTAACGTAGCCTATAACTACAGTTTTAGCGCTAACAGATATATGGAAAGTTTGTGTACCTAAGCTAAAGTGCTCGATTTTAAATTAATAGCTTAGCTAAGGTGAATATAATACTAAACTTTGAAACGGATTAAAATAAAGTAAAAGCCTTGTCATGCGAGGCTTTTACTTTACCTTAGCAGCGCTTTAAGCCAACCTATACAATATAAGCATATAAAATGCCTGAACTTATTACATGTATTCTAAAGTTATCATCATAACATACCTTAGCCGCGTTAACAAAGTAGGCAAAGTGAAACCTCACATTACAGCTTTATAAGCTGTTCTTTTCTTTTCATAATCTAAACTCAATGATAAAATCAATTTCAAAAGCAAAGCTTATTCAGGCTATTGGTGTGGCCTTGTTATTCACCTTAGGATTCAGTTCATGCCAAAAAGATGGCACCCTGCCCGAAGATATCAGCAAGATTGTTTTAGGTAAAGATACTTTAACTATGTATGCTGGTGATGTAGTAGATATAGATTACAAGATCACGCCATCTAACTATGATACAACTCTACTTGTCTGGTCGGTGTCTGACACCTCTGTAGTATCTATCAATAAAGGTAAAGCAACTGCAAAAAAAGAGGGCTTAACTACTGTGACTGTGAAAAATACGGCTAATACAGTATCAGTTAGTTGTGTAGTGAAAGTAATAGACGCCTTGGATAAAGGTTTGATTGCCTACTGGAAATTTAACGGTAATAACCGCGATGCATCCGGGAATAAAAATAAAGTGACTCTTTATAACATAAGCACAGTTGCCGACCGTTTTGGTAAGGCCAATCATGCTTTTTCTTTTAATGGATATAACAGCTACCTTTCGGTTGCTGATAACCAGGCGCTACGCTTAAACAATACCAACTTTACGCTGAATGCCTGGATTAAGATGGATACTCACAACAATTCTTATGGTTCCATGATTCTGAATAAACACCTTACCGGTGTTGATAACGGCTGGACCTGGAGTATAACAGGTTATGCGTCAAATCCATTTGCTGTAGGCTTTTTTGGTCCTGGTGGCGGTAGTAATAATGCATATGGCTCTAAAGAGATTACTCTTAACGGTTGGCATATGGTTACAGCAGTTTACAATGTAAGTACACAAAGGTTAAGCATGTACGTTGACGGTGTTTTGGATAACGTAACTAATAATGTTTTATCGCCTAATGCGGCTATTACCACCGGACTCTATATCGGGCGTGATAATCCAAGCGTTAATACCAATGGCTATTTCTATAAAGGTATTATGGATGATATTCGCATATATAACCGGGCTTGTAACCCAACTGAAATTCAGCGGTTATTTCAAGCTGTAGAAAAACAGTAACATAAACGAATATAACATTATCAAAAGGGCTGCTTTATCACGTAAAGCAGCCCTTTTATTAATGGTGCTTTTTGATGCCTGCTTTGTACAAATACTTGTTGATAACGTTGTTAATATCTTCCGATAGATCAAGGAAGTAAACGGCTGCACCAAATGATGCAGCTATAAAAGTGCTACGAGAGATTGCTGTCCAAAGTAAGTTGCCGTTTAATGGAAACAGCCATATACTTGCATAGTATATCAAAATTATAAAAATTAATGTTGCCGGAATTTTAAGTGTAAACGGCTGCATTTTGAATACAAACAGGATAAACATATACCGGCACAAATTAAAGATTATAATGGCGGCTGCATATGCCATTGCGGCTCCTGTAAGCCCGTAACGTGGTATGAGTAAAAGGTTGAACAGGATAGTGATGCCAATAAGAAATACGTAAAAGAACGAGTCGTATTTAAAGTACTTTGATGTACCGATAATAATGGAGTTGATGCCGGTTGCTGAATCTACTATATATCCCAGCCCGATAAAAAGGATTACATACTTACCTGAACCGTATGCAGGCGGAAGCAGGCTGAAAGCAAAATCAATATTGGCCCAGATGAGTATAAAAAGAAAGATAGAGCTGATGAGTTGGTTGATACAGCTCTTCTCATAAAGCTGTCGGATTTGCGGTAAGTCATTATTTTTCCAAGCATCGGCCACAATCGTAAAAGCAATGCCATATAGTGCCCGTGTAGGTACAGTAATGATGCTGGCAAGATTAAAGGCCAGGTTGTACACGCCGGTACTGTCTAAGCCGTATTTTTTATTAATAAAATAAGAATCCAGATTTTGTAGTATAAGTGGGGCGTAGCCGGTCAAAATAGCAAATAAGCAAATGCTAATCAGTTTACGTAACAGATCCTTGTCCAAAAACTTAAAGTCGGGCTTAAGCGGAAACTGCTTGTTGCGTATCAGGTTCTGCATCAGCATCAGAGTTGGCAAGCAATTGGCTGCCAACCATATCACCATAAAAAATTTAAAGTCAATGATCTTAAAATAGACCAGTGCCAGCGGCAAAAGGATGAGTGCGCGCTTAATGAATTCATTTAAAAAGGTGCCCGTTGTTATATTGTATAGCATGCGCGCATACAAATTGAATACATTAAAAAATAAAGTAAATACGGTAAGCGGCACCAAATACCAGTAAAAAGAGTTAAATAAATTTGATTTTTGCGATTTCTGGCTGATGATTTCGTCTTTGAAGATAAATGCTCCTGCAAGGAACAATATTGTGCCGGCCACGGCAACCATACACGATAAAAACAGATAGCCATGGTTTTGCGACTTTTCGTCTCTGAAGTAGGGAAAGTACCGTGTGGTGCCATTAAAACCCAGCATAGCAAACTGGGCAAACAGCAGTGCATAACTGGGTAACAGGTTAACTAAACCTACCTGCTCTGTAGTAAGCGCATGTGGTTGAATAAGATAAATAGAAATAAAAGCTATAAAAGTACCTAAGTAAGAGTATATAGAGCTTTTAATGGTTTGCTGCTGAATAACGCCCATTTAAAAATGTTGCTGTAAATCGGATTATAATATAAAGTAATATTTTTGACCAAATTTATGGCAAACATAAAACATAAAATCAGTGTACTCACAGTAACTTATGGTGATAGGTGGAAATTTTTACATCAGGTTATTGAACGGGTAATTGGTTTTGAGCAGGTAAGTGATGTAATTATCGTAAATAACGCATCCACCTATAGCGTAAGCGATAAAGTAAAAGCGCTGGGAGATAATCGTTTAAAGGTACTTGATTTTGAAGATAATTTAGGTTCGGCCGGCGGTTACAAGGCGGCACTGGCTTACGCTCATCAGCACACGGATGCCGATTTTTATTTTTGGCTGGATGATGATAACGTTCCTGATGAGAATAGCTTACCGGTATTGTTGAATGCATTTGCCGAGCTGGAGGGCTTAAATGAACTGACAGCCCTGTATTGCCTCCGTACCGACCGAAAAGCCCATATCAAAGTAGCTCAGGGTGAAAACCCGGACCGTTATTATCTGGTTCCGGATAATTTTTTGGGATTCAATTTATTTCGGATTCCTTATAACCAGCTGCAAAAATGGCGTGATAAGCGCGTTGCCGCAAGCCGGCCTCACCAAAAGTACGCTCAATTGCCGTATGTGCCTTATGGTGGTTTGCTTCTACCTAAAACCGTAGTAGATAAAATAGGTTATCCCGATGAACGGTTTTATTTGTATGTGGACGATTCTGAATACTCTTACCGTGTTACGGCAGCGGGGGGCAAAATTTGGCTAGTGCCTGCGTGTGAGGTAGCAGATGTAGATAAATCACAGGGTGTAGGGTACAAGCCCAAAGGTTTATTTGCTTCTGTACTGCTCGATCAGTGGTCGTTCCGTACTTATTATCATGTGCGCAACCGTATTTACTTTTATAATAAAGTAGCCACTAAAAATAGGCTGGTTTTTTACTTAAATAAGTTTCTTTTAATGAATTGGCTCAAATTAATTAGTATCATTAACGCGCAGCAAAAGGAATACAAAAAGTTGGCCGTAGCCGTATATGATGGGTTACACGGAAACTTAGGTAAAGCCGATGCGCAAAAGTTTTAGCTGGATATCTTATTAGCATTTACTGAGTAAAATCAAACCATTAGCACTGTAAGGGTATGCCTGAAAATAACAATATCATCAGTAAAGAATTAAAAAGCGCTTACGACAGCTTTTACAAAGAGCATGACGAAGCCTGGCGTATGTTAGGTGCCAAGTACAAAGCAGAACATATTATTGCTGTGTGTAAAGGCCATAGCTTTAACAAGGTGCTTGAGGTTGGTGCAGGTGATGGCAGTATATTAAAACTGCTGTCCGAACAGAACTTTGCGCCGGAATATCATGCAGTCGAGATTTCGGAAAGCGGTGTGCAGTATATCCAATCGCGCAACATTGCCAATCTGAAATCGGTACAGGTGTTTGATGGTTACCATTTGCCTTTTGCAGATGACAGCGTAGATTTAATCATCCTGTCGCACGTGCTGGAACACGTGGAGCATGAGCGCCTTTTGCTGCGTGAGCTAAAACGGGTTGCCAAAATGTATGTTATTGAGGTGCCGCGCGATTATAAGCCCGAGGTGGATAAGCGAATCAGCCATTTTTTAGCGTATGGGCATATCAATGTTTATACACCAACTTCGCTGCGATATTTACTGCGTACTGAGGGTTTTGAAATTGTTAATGATCTGACTTCGATGATTGCCCCCGAGGTAACCCGGTTTAACAACTATATAAACATGAAGAAGCCTAAAAGCTTTTTCACTGACCTGAAAATAGCAGCCGAATTTTCTGTAAAGAAAAGCCTTGGCAACTGGCTGGGTAAAAAGAAGCAGGAGCAACTGGCTAATGCCTATACTGTGCTATGCAGTAAGGCGACCGAACAAACCAGGATTTTCTAATACCTTTACACCCGATGCAAAACCTGGCTCCAATAGCATTATTTGTTTACAATCGTCCCGATCATACCCGGCGTACGCTTAGTTATCTTCAAAAAAATATATTAGCCGAAGAGTCGCGCCTTTACATCTTTTCGGATGGTGCCAAAACAGAATCCGATAAGGCCAAAGTGGAAGAAGTGCGCCAGCTTGCTCAGGAAGTAACCGGTTTCAAATCTGTAAAACTCATTAACCGGGAACAAAACGTTGGCCTGGCAAATTCCATTATCAACGGTGTTACCCAGTTGGTAAATGAGTATGGTAAGATAATCGTTTTTGAAGATGATTTGCTGGCCTCACCTTATACGTTGGAGTATTTTAACGAGGCTTTGGCGCGTTATGCTAATGAGGACAAAGTGATGCACATTGGTGCCTACATGTACAACCTGAAAACACCGGGTTTGCCGCATACGTTTTTTTACCGGGCGGCCACCAGCTGGGGTTGGGCTACCTGGGGGCGCGCATGGCAATACTTTGAGCCTGATGTAGATAAGCTGATGCAGCAGTTTGATACCAGTAGGATCCACCAGTTTTCAATTGAGGGCACCATGAACTTTTGGAAGCAAATGCTGGAGTTTAAGGCCGGTAAAAATAACTCATGGGCAATACGCTGGTACGCATCTATCTTTTTACGCGGTGGGTTAACGCTTAATCCTTCCCAATCCTTTATTCAAAACATCGGCCATGATGGTACCGGCGTACACTCCAACAAAGAAGATATTTATACGGTGCGCCTAGCCCAGCAACCCATAAAGGAATACCCCGCATTGATTGAAGAAAACGCACCTGCTTACCAGGCTATCAGGCAGTTCTTAAAAAACCGTAAAGGTACCTTGTGGCAAAGGGGTGTTAGATTTATCGTGAAGATCAAAACGAAGTATTGGCAGAAGGGTTAAGGCTGTTAATTTACTCCTAGTCTTGTATGACGGCCTAATTTAAAACATACTGTTGTTTTTCATGAGGATAAGGTTGAGATTTGACCACAGCCTATGGATAATACTTTCCTTTTTACCGCAAAAAAGAAAGTAACCAAAGAAAAAGCTCCCGGCTAAACTTTCCTTATGTTCTGCCTCTGCGTAAGTTCAAGGCAGTAGTAACCGGAAACGTTAAATATTCTTCAATGATATAAGTTTATTGGCTTAAAAAGCGTGGGGCTACTGTTGCGCCCGGGCCAGTGTTGGCATTGCGGGCTGACAGGTGATCGCAACAGATAGGCCCTTTTGTTTCTTTTGTGGCTATGGCAAAAGAATAGCCTCCGCGGCAATGAGCGGACAAAGTAGGTAAATAGAACTACAATAAGTTTATAGTGCAGAACGCAAATTTAACAGCATGAAGTATAAACCAATTACTTCACTGCCTTTACCACAATATAAGGTGATAAAGCCTTGCTTTCAACCGGAACAACTTTAGTAGCAACCTTGCCCGATAACCATAATAGTTTCAAAAAAGCTTTGGTAACAGCGCTTTGCTGATCACGGTTTTCGAGCCAGATAGAGAAATGACCATAATAATACGCTTCAACATCTTTTAAGCCCAACTCGCGGCAATATTGCGCCAGCAGGGTAGGGTTCATGCTGTTGATATTGTGCTTATTATAATTATCCATATCGTAACTGCGCTGCACCCAGCCGTTAACGCCGGTAAAATTAGGCAGGGTGATGAATAGCGTACCGCCGGGCTTTAAAAACTGCAGGTGGCGGTCAATCACATCTTTGGTATCGTTGAAATGTTCAATTAATCCGCATGAAAGTACCAGGTCATACTGCTGCTGCGGCTGGTAGTTGAACAAGTCGCCTTCAATCACCTGCACATCCTGGGTAGTAAGCGCATTAGCTGCTAATACCTCTTTTAAGATAGGCTGATGTACATAAAAGTCGAACAAGGTAGTATCCAGCCCAAAATACTTTTTCAGGAAGATGGCATAATAACCCGGAAACCCGCCCAGTTCAATAGCCGATTGTATAGGTTTGCTGCCAATCAGCTTTTTAAGCAATTGGTAAAAAGTATAATTGGCAGGTACATTGAAGGCGAGGTCTTTCTTCGATTCCCAGTAATTGGCCCAGAATTTACGGTCGGTGAGTTCGTTGCTCATTTCAATTGCAAAGAAAAGACTTTTACCCACAAGTAAGTGAAAAATATGCAGGCTTACTGCTGCTCTGTCATTGCGAGCGATAGCGAAGCAACCCCGTTACATGATAAGCTAATAAATGTGATTGCTTCGTCGTTAACACTCCTTAGATGACAGTTTGCGGTAAATAAAAAAAGCCATGTAAAATACATGGCTTGAAGTAATTCTATTAAAGTTATCAGTACAGTAACTGATCGTACGGATAACGCTCAGTATGTATGGCAATAATTTTGTCATACAACAGTTTCCTGAACTCATCTACATTCTCTTTTTTTAGGGCCGAAATAAAGATCGCCGGACTATTGTTTGAGGCCATCCAACTGCGTTCAAACTCCTCGATGGTCAGCGGTGTAGCCGGATCATCAGGGTGCGTTTGCACAGGTTGGTAAGCATCCACTTTGTTAAATACGGTAATCACCGGTTTATCAATAGCGCCCAGATCTTTCAGGGTTTCATTTACGGTTTTGATTTGGTCTTCAAAACTTGGGTGCGATACGTCAACCACGTGTACCAAAATGTCGGCTTCGCGAACCTCATCCAGGGTAGATTTAAAGCACTCCACCAAATGGTGAGGTAGCTTGCGGATAAAGCCTACCGTATCTGATAACAAGAACGGCAGGTTATCAATCACCACCTTGCGTACGGTGGTATCCAGCGTTGCAAACAGCTTATTCTCCGCAAATACATCCGACTTGGACAGCATGTTCAGGATGGTTGACTTACCCACGTTGGTATAACCTACCAAAGCCACACGCACCAGCTGGTGGCGGTTTTTGCGTTGTGTTTCATTCTGGCGGTCAATATCCTTCAGCTTGTCTTTCAACAACGATATCTTGTTCAAAATCAAACGGCGGTCAGTCTCAATCTGCGACTCACCCGGACCGCGCATACCAATACCACCTTTTTGTCGCTCCAAGTGAGTCCACAAGCGGGTAAGGCGGGGTAGCAGGTACTGTAGCTGGGCCAGCTCAACCTGGGTTTTTGCCTGTGCGGTTTGTGCACGGTTGGCAAAAATATCCAGTATCAGGTTACTGCGGTCCAGTATCTTTACCTGTAGTTCGTTCTCAATGTTACGCAGTTGCGAAGGCGATAGTTCATCATCGAACACCACCATATCTATTTCTTCAGCCTTTACATAAGCCTGTATTTCTTCCAGTTTACCAGAACCCACAAAAGTAGCCCGGTCTGGTCGCTGCATCTTTTGGGTAAAGGTCTTTACCGTTTTACCACCTGCAGTGTCCACCAGAAACTCCAGCTCTTCTAAATATTCTCTCTCCTGTTCTTCGGTTTCATTAGGTGTAATGATACCTACCAAAACAGCGGTTTCCTGCTTTATTGCAGTATCATAAAATTTTTGTCTCATTAACAGTAATATAACAATGTAAGTGCCAATTTACTAAATCCCGCTGAAATGTCGGGTATAGCCAATGGTTGTGCCAATATAGCAGTGGGGCGTTATCGGATTTTAAATGGATGAGGCAATTAAGTTAAAGGTTGTTAGTAAGTGCTTATTTGATACCTCCTTTTTGACTCTTAATTCTATCTTGCTTCTATCAAGGGCATTCCCGAAATGGGTCAGGCTTTCCGCTCATACGCCTGCAGGCCTTAGCCAACGGGCCGGTATCCGCTACAATCCTTAACGCAGTCCGTCTAGCGAAGTTTGAGAAGCAATAGGTATTTAGAAGTTAAAAGCGTTATTAAAATTGACGGAAAGTGGCACAGCTATTTGGTTGCGTGCAATAGGTCGCCTGCTAAGAGATTGCCACGCTAACGCTCGCAATGACAAGAGTTTTTAAACATAGAACTTTTCAAAAAAAAACAAGCGCGGGCCCTCTTTCGCACCCGGCCGGGAGCTGGCCTTGCAGCGTTGGCAGGGATTGCGAAAGATAGACTTTTGCTTACTTTGTGGCAATGACAAAGTAAGTAGCCTCCGCGGCAATGAGCGGACGATGTAAGTACACAACCGCTGTTGGGAGTTAGCTGCATAAACAATGTATAGCAGCAGCAGCACACATTTTACCTCAAATCCCGCACAAACTCCTCCATCGCCAATCCCGGATCAGCCTGCCGCATAAAGTTTTCGCCAATTAAAAAGCCGTTGAAACCGGCCTGTTTCAATTGCTTAATAGTATCGGGGTTGCTGATTGCGCTTTCAGATACCTTCATAAAGCCATCTGGTATATGCTCGGCCAGCTGGAACGAGGTTTCAACCGAAACGGTAAAATCGGCCAAATTACGGTTATTAACACCAATGGCATCTACGTTGTCATCAATGCTGCGTTGCAGTTCTTCCAGGTTGTGTACCTCCAGCAATACGCTCAGGCCAATACCTTTGGCCAGTGCAGCAAAACTTTTTATCTGCTCGGGAGTAAGAATGGCCGCAATCAGCAAAATAATATCGGCACCTAGGGTTTTAGCTTCTACAATCTGGTACTCGTCTATCATGAAATCTTTGCGCAGCAGCGGTATGTCGTTCACTTTACGGGCGGCTAATAAATCGTGCTTGGCACCCATAAAAAAGTGGCGGTCGGTAAGTACTGAAATGGCCGATGCACCGGCTGCGGCGTAAGCCTGCGTTACATCCTGTACCTTTACCTGGTCGTTAATGATACCTTTGGAAGGCGACTTGCGCTTAAATTCCGCAATGATGCCCGTGCGTGCCGGATCCAGTAAAAAATCCTTTAAAGATAACGGCTCGCGCGTAAACATCTCGCGCTCCTCGAGGTGTATATAGGGGGTAACAATTTTGGATGCTGCTACCTCTTTCTTTTTCTTTTGTACAATCTGATCTAAAATAGTCATAAAGCCTCCCTTTCCGGTAAAGAGAAAGTTGTGTGTTTTTGTGTTATATAATTAACGTACAATCAGCTGATTTTATGCGCTTGGCTGGCTGGCTACTCAGCAACTCCCACTTAAGCGGGCCTTGGGGCCAGCCAATTGCTAAGCATCTCCTTGCCGTACTCCGTCAGTACGGATTCCGGGTGAAACTGCACACCGCGTACATCAAAGCGGGTATGACGCAGCGCCATGATAGAGTTGTCGGTTTCATCAATTGCGGTTACGGTTAGTTCCTCAGGCAAGCCCTCGTTTGATACCACCCATGAATGGTAACGGCCCACGTTGATTTGCGTTGGCAGGCCGCTAAATAAAGGCTCGTGCTGGTCGGTCACTTTTACCGGTGTAGCTATACCATGCATCGGGCGACTCAGGTTGTACAGCTTGCCGCCAAATACTTCGGCAATAGCCTGTTGGCCAAGGCATACACCAAATATACTTTTGGTAGGTGCATAGGTTTTAATCACATCCAGCAACAAACCAGCTTCAGACGGTATACCCGGCCCCGGCGACAGGATGATCTTGTCGAACTGCTCTACATCTTCCAGTTTAAACTGGTCGTTTCGCCATACCTCGCAGTCCAGCCCCAGTTCATTTACCAGATGCACCAGATTATAGGTGAACGAATCGTAATTATCTATAATTAATATCTTATTGCTCATCTCAAAACCGTTTAAATGTATCTCAATTTCTTTACTCACAACTCAAATTTCTTCTGCCATTTCAATAGCCTTGCGCAGGGCGGCAATTTTATTGTTTACTTCGTTCAGTTCACTTTCGGGAATGGAATCGGCCACAATACCTGCGCCAGCCTGGTAGTGCAGCACGTTATTTTTACTTAAAAAGGAACGGATCATAATGGCATGGTTAAAGTCGCCATTAAAGCCCAGATAGCCTATGGCACCGCTATAAAAACGACGTTTAATGTTCTCATTCTCGTCAATAATCTCCATTGCCCTGAATTTAGGTGCGCCGCTCAGGGTACCTGCAGGGAACGTGTCGGCTACAATTTTAAACGAGGATACGGCAGGATGCAATTTGCCGCTTACGTGCGATACGAGGTGAATAAGATGCGAGTAATATTGCACCTGTTTAAATGATTTTACCTGTACCTGTTCGCAGTGGCGGCTCAAATCATTCCGGGCCAAATCAACCAGCATCACGTGCTCGGCCGATTCTTTAGGGTCGGCCTCCAGCGCGCGGGCTGCTGCTGCATCTTTCTCATCATCGCCGCTACGTTTAAAGGTGCCCGCAATGGGGTAGATGCTGGCCTCACGGTTTTTGATAGTAATCTGCGCCTCAGGCGATGAGCCGAAAATGCGGAAGTTGCCATAATCGAAATAAAACAGGTAAGGCGATGGGTTGATGGAACGCAAGGCGCGGTACACATTAAACTCATCACCTAAAAATGAACGGGAAAATGCCCGCGATGGCACAATCTGAAATACATCGCCCCGAAAAATGTGCTGCTTTACTTTCTTTACCAGTTCAATAAACCCTTCGTCGGTTAAGTTAGATTGCTCAACTGCGGTAGACTGGAAATGATATTCCGGGAAATCTTTATTCTTGATCAGGTATTCAACTTTCTCAATACCTGTTTGGTCCGGTTCATTTTCCGGGCTGTTCTGGAAAATGTAAAGCTCATTTTTAAAGTGATCTACCGCAATAATGTAGCGGTAAATATGGTACTGCATGGTGGGTATCTGCCGGGCATCCTCGGCTACCTCCTTAAGGCGTATGGTTTCAAAATGCTCTACCGCCTCGTGCGTAAAGTACCCAAACAAACCATTGGATAAGATTTTGAACGGCTGCACATCGGTTTCAAAGCGCTGTAAAAAGCTTTCAATACAATTCACCAAATTGAAAGTGCCCGGAGCCGATTCCTGTCTGCTGCCATCCGGAAAGGTTTCGGTAAGCGTACCTTCGTTTAATGTCAAGCCGCTGATAGGCTGGCAGCAAATATAACTCATGCTATTATCGCGACTATGATAGTCGGAACTTTCCAGCAGCAATGAGTTTGGAAATACATCGCGCAGGCGCAGGTATATGCTTACCGGCGTGGTAGTATCGGCCAGTAACTTTTTATAGGTGGTAGTGAGTTTAAACTTTTGCATTGCTTTTTAAAAATCCTTAATAAAACAAAAAACCCGGCGTGGTTGCGCCGGGTCTCAAATCAGGTTTATAATTGCTCAATATCTTTTGCTCTGATCACTAAGCTGTCCGGCTGCCTGTATTATGCAGGTGCCACCAGATCAGGTTATGTGATTTTTTTGTCATATTTAACAATGGCAAATATAGAAAGAATATTAAGATTGCAAATTTTTTTGAAAAATATTTTAGTTAAGCCGTAACTCCTAATAACGGACGTTTGGCTAATATTATTGCAGCTACAATTACTATCAGGGCTAAAATGTAAAAAATAGCAATTGCACGGTGCTTAGCTTCGGGCAGTGCCGCTTTTTTAGATTTGCTGTGGCCAATGGTAATCAGCACTATAGCAACCAGCATCATGGTTAAATGCTCAACCGTCCAGTAACGGATGCTGGCCTCTTTCATGGTGTTGCTGCCAAACTGCACAAACGGGCTTAAAAAGTACAGTACAGCGCCAATTAATAGCTGTGTATGGGCCGATATCATGGCAAACAAGTTTAGCTTGCGATTGCCGGCAGTGTATGATTTTTTGCCTAACCATCCGCTCAGTGCTTGAATGATAGCAACAAGTATCAATATCAGAACTAAAAAGCGAAAGCCTGAGTGCAGGTATTTTACCAGATTATAAGCGTTCATAGAGGGTTTATTTTTTGGCGAATATACAACATTATAAGCAGCTCTGATATAACCGCTATCTGATACCTTTTAAGCATGACTAAATAACCGTTTAAGGTTTGAAAGTTTAGTTGTTGGTCTTTAATCGTGCTTAGCGGTTTTTTGGATGTTATATCGCAGTAATTAAGCAGGTTTTTATCCTGATGGAAATCAAATACGCTGTTTGTAATCATTTTTAAATAGAAAAATGTGTAACAAATACATGATTGTTAGCCGCCGGGCTTAGTTTGGTGGCAGATTTAAATATATTTAATGCATAAAACTATTAACTAACGCAAAATGAAGAAACTTTTACTCTTTTGTGTTGCCTTGATGACCTTACACTTAAGCCGAGCCCAGGAAACATTCCCGGTAAATGGCTCGTGGGATGTACGCACAGGGCAATACGCCTTTACTAATGCTACCATTGTGGTAAGCGCCGACCAAACCATTACCAATGGTACCCTGCTGGTAAAAGATCAGTTGATTGAAGCCGTAGGGCAAAATCTGAATGTGCCTAAGGGATATGTAAAGGTTGATTTGAAAGGTAAATATATCTACCCTGCGCTGGTAGATGCCTTTACTACCTATGGTATACCCGAGGCGCCACGCCAGGCTACCGGCTTTTCGGGTTACGGCCGTGGTGGCGTACCGGTATCAACCAAGCCCGGTGCTTTTGGCTGGAACGAGGCTATCCGTCCGGATGTGAATGCGAAAAGTTTATTCCATGTAAATACAGCTAAAGCCGAAGAACTTAAACGTAACGGCTTTGGTACGGTGCAATCGTTGGTGCAGGATGGTATTGCACGGGGCACATCTGTAGTGGTTAACCTGGCCGATGATCGTGATAATGAAGTAATGCTGAATGATCAGGCTGCGGCTCATTACTCTTTCAGCAAAGGTACCGCTGCTACCAATTACCCATCCTCATTAATGGGCAGTATTGCTTTGCTGCGTCAAACTTACTATGATGCACAGTGGTACAAAGGCCAGAGCAAGGAGTACAATATCTCGTTAGCCGAATTTAACCGTACACAAGCTTTACCACAGGTTTTTGAAGTGAGCGATGTGCAGAGCATCCTGCGTGCTGATAAGATTGCTAAAGAATTCGGCAAGCAATATATTTTTAAAACCGATGGGCAGGAATATCAGCGCATTGATGCAGTAAAAGCAATTGGTGGCACTTTCATAATCCCGGTCAGTTTCCCGGCAGCGTATGATGTGGAAGATCCCATTGAGGCCCGCAATGTTAGTTATGCACAGCTGAAAAACTGGGAAATGGCACCTACCAATCCCGCCGCACTTGAAAAAGCCGGTGTCCGCTTTGCCATTACCTCATACGGTTTAACCAACCCGCGCGACTTTTGGTCCAATATCCGCACAGCTATTGGCTACGGATTAAGCGAAAAGCAGGCTTTAAGATCACTTACCGAAATCCCGGCGCAAATATTGGGTGTGAGTAATAAGGTAGGCACTTTGGCCAAAGGTAAAATGGCCAATTTCATTATCACCTCGGCCGAACTGTTTAAGCCCGACAATGTAATTTATGAAACCTGGACCGGTGGCCGGCAGTTTGCCATCAGCAAAATGGAGCTTACCGATCTGCGTGGTACCTATACCTTAAGCGGTACTAATTTAGCTGCTTCAACACTTATCATCAGTGGCACGCCTGGTAATTACGAGGTAAGCTTATCCCGTACCGGAGCCGACAGCGCCCGTACCCGTGGCAGCATTACCCGTACCGGCGATATAGTGAACTTGTATTTTGATTTCAAAAACAAACCATCTGGCAATATCCGTTTAGGCGGTTACATTTCCTCCACATCGCCAGTTACCTTGCGCGGCGATGGCATTATGCCCGACGGCTCTTCAATAAAATGGACAGCTACTTATTCGGGTACAGCGCCGGGCAACAGTGGTAGCCTGGCCGGTAAAAGCGGTACGCCTGCGGCTAAATCAGTTGCGTCGGTTGGGCAGGCCATTTATCCGTTTACAGCCTTCGGCTATACACAGGTGCCTAAAGCTGAAACGGTATTGTTTAAAAATGCTACCGTTTGGACTAATGAAAAAGAAGGTGTTTTGAAAAATGCCGACGTGCTGATTGAGAATGGTAAAATTAAAGCCGTTGGAAAAAACCTGTCGGCCGGCGGAGCTAAGGTGGTTGATGCTACCGGCAAACATATATCGCCCGGCATAGTGGATGAGCACTCGCACATTGCTGCATCTAACGGTATTAATGAAGGTACGCAATCCGTAACCTCAGAAGTGCGTATTGCCGATGTAATTGACGGCGAGGATGTAAACATTTACCGCCAGCTGGCTGGCGGGGTTACTACTTCGCATATATTACACGGTTCGGCCAATGCTATTGGTGGGCAAACCCAGCTCATTAAGCTGCGTTGGGGAATGCTGCCCGAGCAATTGAAGTTCGAAGGCAGCGATGGTTTTATCAAATTTGCGCTGGGCGAAAACGTAAAGCAAAGTAACGTGCCGCAGCAATATGGCTCTGCTTATACCCGCTTTCCGCAAACCCGTATGGGTGTGGAGCAGGTGTATGTGGATGCCTTTACCCGCGCTAAAGAATATAAAGCAGCGCGTGCAGGAAAAAACAGCACTGCCCGCCGCGATTTGGAACTGGACGCTTTGGCCGAAATTCTGGATGGCAAACGCTTTATTACCTGTCACTCTTATGTGCAGTCAGAAATTAACATGCTGATGCACGTGGCCGATTCTATGGGCTTTAAGATCAATACTTTTACCCACATTTTAGAAGGGTATAAAGTGGCCGATAAAATGAAAGCGCGCAAAATTGCAGGTTCTACCTTTTCTGACTGGTGGGCTTACAAGATGGAAGTGGCCGAAGCTATTCCGTACAACGGTAAGCTGATGCACGAGGTGGGTGTACTTACTGGCTTTAATTCAGACGATGCCGAAATGGCCCGCCGCCTTAATCAGGAAGCAGCCAAAGCGGTTACTTATGGTCAGTTGGGTCAGGAAGATGCATTAAAACTGGTAACGCTTAACCCTGCCAAAATGCTGCATGTGGATAACCGCATTGGCAGCTTAAAGCCGGGTAAAGATGCTGATTTGGTTGTATGGTCTGATAACCCGCTATCCGTTTATGCTGTTGCCGAAAAAACTTATGTTGATGGCGTGCCTTACTGGGATTATGCCAAAGATGCAGAGCGCCAAAAAGCCATGAAAGCCGATGAAGGCCGCATCATCCAGAAAATGCTTGAGGCTAAAGGCAAGGGTAACAGCACACAGCGCCCGGCCTTTCAGCGCCCGCGTTTATATGAGTGCCAGGATATTGAAGAGAGTGCCTACACCGTAGCCGATAGCTATAACGGCATGCTGCAAAATCAGGCGGCACAGCAATCCCAAAACAAAAATTAATCCTCGTTAAAGTACAGATATGAAAAAGAAATTTTTATTAGGTTTTGGAGGATTAATGCTCAGCACCGTCCTCTCATTTGGGCAGGCCAACATTATGCCTGCAAAAGCACAGGCGGGGCCGGTTGTAATTACCGGCGCTACCATACACATAGGCAACGGGCAGGTAATCAACAATGGTTTCATTGCTTTTGATAAAGGAAAAATCACCGCCGTTGGCGAGGGAACCGCGCCTGCAACTACCGGCGCTACGGTAATCAATGCAGCAGGCAAGCAGGTTTATCCGGGCTTTATTTGTCCTAACACCTCACTTGGGCTGGTTGAGTTTGAAGCGGTTCGGGCTACGGATGATGAAACAGAAACTGGTGAGCTCAATCCGCATATCCGTTCGTTAATTGCCTATAATACCGATTCTAAAGTTATTCCTACCGTACGGTCAAACGGTGTGTTGCTGGCACAGCCCACACCGCAGGGCGGTGCTATCTCGGGCCAGTCGTCAGTAATGATGCTGGATGGCTGGAATTGGGAAGATGCCGCTTATAAAACAGATATAGGCATTCACATAAACTGGCCGGTTGCACGTGCTGCGCGCCGCCGTGGTTCTATAACGCCGGGGCAAGGTCAGGAGTCGCCTGCCGAGCGTGCGCAAAAACAAATTGATGAATTTACCAGCTTGTTTGCCCAGGCGCAGGCTTATGCCGCTGGCAGCAAGCCTGCCGTAAGCAATGTGCGTTTAGCCGCCATGAAAGGTTTGTTTGATGGTTCCAAAAAACTGTTTGTAAATGCCAACGGTGCCAAAGAAATTTTGCAGGCCACTAATTTTGCCAAAAAGTTCGGTATACAACTGGTGATAGTGGGCGGTAAGGAATCCTACCTGGTGGCCGACGTGCTGAAAGACAATCAGGTGCCGGTAATTATTCAGGAAACCCAAGCCCTGCCCGATAAGGACGAGGATGATGTATACCTGCCCTATAAACTGCCGCATTTGCTGCAGGATGCCGGTGTGCTTTATGGCCTTAGCGGAATCGGTTTCTGGCGTCAGCGTAATTTGCCTTTTGAGGCGGGGCAGGCTGTAGGCTACGGCCTAAGCAAGGAGCAGGCCGTATCAATGATTACCCTGAACAATGCCAAAATTTTAGGTATTGATAAAACTACGGGTACGCTTGAAACCGGTAAAGATGCCAACCTTTTTATATCAACCGGTGATGCCCTGGATATGCTAACCCTGAATGTAGAGAATGCCTTCATCAAAGGCAAATCCATCAATCTGGACAATCTGCATAAGCAGCTGTACCGCCGCTACAGCGAAAAGTACAGTTTGACACCCAAGTTGTAATTAATTAGAATGTTTATAGTTTAAAGCCCTGCCGGATGCGATATCCGGCGGGGCTTGTTTATTTTATTAAAGGTCGTCTTTAGTGGTTTTAACTAAGCCGATACCCGAAAAGAAGAATAGCAAGGCGATAATGCCAATTACAACCTGCGTTGTAGTGCTGGCTGTGTGTTGGATTACCGTTATACCGGTATAAATTAATCCGATAATACCCAATACCGTAAGTATTGCGCCAAAGGTACGTTTCATGTTCATAGTGTTGTTTTATTAATTTTAGTGATGTGTTCTATCTTTTAGTTTATTAGCTATATTTATTGCATATAAACACTATTTTATGTCAGCCGTTTGGATTATTATCGCATTTATTTTATTAGTTGCATTATTTACCTCTTTTGTAACCATAAAGCAGGGTACTATAGGTGTTACTACTATCTTTGGTAAATATCAACGTATACTTTTACCCGGTCTTAATTTTAAGATTCCATTAATTGAGGTTGTGTATTCGCGCATCTCTATCCAAAACCGTTCAGTTGAGCTGGAATTTCAGGCCGTTACGGTCGATCAGGCGAATGTTTATTTCAAAGCCATGCTGTTGTACTCGGTGCTTAATCAAAGTGAGGAGGCCATCAAAGCAGTAGCTTTTAAATTTGTGGACGAGCGTAACCTGATGCAGGCGCTGGTTCGTACCGTTGAAGGATCCATCCGCGCTTACGTGGCTACCAAAAGGCAAAGCGATGTGCTGATATTGCGCCGCGAAATTGTAGAGCATGTAAAAGAGCAGATTGATAATATACTGGAAGGCTGGGGCTATCATCTGCAGGATCTGCAGCTCAATGATATTACTTTTGATGAAGTGATCATGAAATCCATGAGCCAGGTAGTGGCATCCAATAACCTGAAAGCCGCTGCCGAAAATGAAGGCCAGGCACTGTTGATTACCAAAACCAAGGCCGCCGAGGCCGAAGGTAATGCTATTAAGATTGCCGCTGAGGCCGAGCGCCAGGCATCGCAGTTGCGCGGTCAGGGTGTGGCGCTGTTTCGCGAAGAGGTGGCTAAGGGTATGACGGTAGCCGCCAAAGAAATGCACCAGGCCAATATGGATACCTCCGTTATCCTGTTTACCATGTGGACGGAAGCCATCAAGCACTTTTCTGAAAATTCAAAAGGCAACGTTATCTTCCTCGACGGTTCTGCCGAAAATATGGAACGCACCATGAAAGAGATGATGAGCTTAAATATGTTGCATACTGTTAACGAGCCGGATAAACGCCGTTAGGGCCCAGCTAATCGTTTGCCAGGGTAACACTTGCTTTGTTTGCTGCGTAAAAAGGAATGCTTCCGCTTTAAACCTTCAACGCATAAGTAAATCAAACTAAGCGATAATTTTATAGTTCTGGTAATACATGAAAAAGTTAGGAATGCGGGTATGGTTGATAGTGGCAATGTGCTTAAGTGCGATAAGCTGGGCAAAAGCGCAGCAATTATACCGGCAATTAACGCCTAATGATTTTGCCGGTAATGTACCGGTTGGCAGTGAGGCTTACATTGCTTACACCAATTGCAGTGTAACTATGAATTATCAGGCTAATCCGGGCCGCAACGGGTATTACCAGCTGGCATTTGATGTGCAACTGGTTATGAACCGAAATAAATCGTGGATGAACCGCCAGCGCATCACCTCGCCCGAGATGATGGCCGAAGTGTTACGGCATGAACAGGGGCATTACCAGCTTGCTTATTTAATGCGGCAGGAAATGCAGAGTGCACTGAGCCAGGCACGGTACACAAACAATTACCAGGCGCAGGTTAATGAGATCTTTAACCACATCAATCAAAAATATAAACAGCTTAATGCAGACTATGACGAGGATACCAACCATATGCTCGACCGCAAACAGCAAAATGCCTGGATAGACTGGCTTAATAAAGAAGTTAGTGCGGTTAATAACCTGGCTATGAACGATTAATAGTTTAATAGTTTCGTTTTTACAAACGCCTTAAAATAAAGTAGGTCATGCTTACTAAGCATGACCTCTCATTACTAAAACACTAACGGATCGGCTAATAAAAAATATATATAGAGATATTAGGGGATCTACGAGACCGGATAAGCTTATCTAAAGCTTCGGTTATTAAAAACCACAATTACGTTGGCAACTACTAATCCGGTTATTAAGGCAATCATGGTTTTAAAATCTTATTCTTCAACTTATCTGTATAATAGAAGACAAACGCTGTTCCAATAATAAAAACCATGCTAAAACGGGCTTATAGAGCACTTTTTAACGGTTTGCCAAGTTTTATGAGTAAGCATTTCCCCGCCCCATAAGCTTAATTTGTGGAAAAAGAGAGGGTTTGTTCCCCAATGGGTTTATTGACGGGAATTTGGTAGATTAATGAGTAGTTCTATAAGCCTCGGATCCGCCGGCGCTTTCTAACCACAGGTTCTTTTGTTTTAGGCAACTCTTCGTCAAAATCTTCAAATGCATCATAGCGGCGGGCCATTTTGGCAACGCGGTCTTCCAGGCTTTCAAGGGATAGTTTTTCGCGCAGGCCATCTACCAGTATCGGGAAGGCGAATGGGGTAGGGCGTGCTATCTGCTTAATAACAATTTCCTGCTTTTGTATTCGCTGTAAAGCCGCGCGTAAGCGGAACTCTTCTAACTGGTAAGCCAGCGCCTCGTTGTAAGCCTGACGTACCAGCAAATTGTTGGGTTCGTATTCTTCAAATACATCAAACAGCAGCGATGTGGAAGCCTGCAGGTGCCGGTTTTTAATCTGCTGACCGGGATAACCGGTAAATACCAACCCGCCGATGTGTGCAATATCCCGAAAACGGCGACGGGCCATTTCATTTGCATTTAAGCTGTTCTGTATATCTTCCAGCAGATTTGTAATTCTGAAAAGATCTTCTTCCAGCGCTTCCATTAAGGGTATGGCATCATCTGTAAGCAGTTCAAAGCCATAATCGTTCATGGCTATGCTGTAGGTGGCGTTTTTGATTTGACCAATGCGGTAAGCAATTAACGATGCCATACCCTCATGCACCAACCGACCTTCAAAAGGATAAAAAAACAGGTGGTGCCCATCGCGCGATTCAAAAGCCTCGATAAGCAGCTCATTTTGTTTGGGCAGATGTGAAAGATGCCCCTGCAGGTCAAATAAGGATCGCAATGCAATGGCTTCTTCATCTTTTTCCTGGTGCAAAGCCACTTCGTTAAGCTTTTGCCGCAATACTTCGGATAGCTGAGAAGACAAAGGCATGCGCCCGCCTGCCCAGCTGGGTATGCGCCCTTTGGTAACGTTTGATTTTTTAACGAACGCCGTCATTTCCTTCACATACATAAACTCTAAACTGCGGCCTGCAAACCAAAAAGTATCACCGGGTTTAAGGCTGGCAATAAAGCCTTCTTCAATAGTGCCCAACCCGCCGCCATGTAATAGTTTAACGCGCAGGCTTAAATCGCTGGTAATGGTGCCAATGCTCATGCGGTGGCGCATGGCCACACGGCGGCTGTTTACTTTATATAGTCCTTCTTCTACCTCCACTTTCAAAAACTCATCATATTGCGATAGTGTGGCGCCGCCTGTAGTAATAAAAGCTAACAATTCTTCAAACTCGCCACGTCGCAAATCTGCGTAAGCAAAGGTGCTTTTAATCTCGTTGTACAACTCGTCGGCCCTGAAACCGTCTGACACGGCCAGGGTAACCATGTACTGTATAAGCACATCCATGGCCAGCAGGATCGGGTCGCGACTTTCAAAAGTCTGACTAGCGATGGCCTCTTTCAGCGCGGCCCCTTCCATTAACTCCAGCGAGTGCGTAGGTATAAAATACGCTTTGGATGTAGCGCCGGGATGGTGCCCGCTCCGGCCGGCCCGCTGCATAAACCGGGCAACGCCTTTAGGGCTGCCTACCTGTATTACCGTATCTACTGGTCTGAAATCTACACCCAAATCCAAGCTGGATGTACATACCACCAATTTCAATATGCCTTGGTGCAAGGCCTGCTCCACCCAGTTGCGCAGTTCATTATCCAGCGAGCCGTGGTGCATGGCCATAATGCCCGCATACTCCGGGTAATTATTCAGGATGGCATGATACCAAATTTCGGATTGGGCGCGGGTGTTGGTAAATATGAGCGTGGTTTTGCTTGCCGCCACAATTTCCATCACTTCGGGTAATAACTTGAGCCCGATATGCCCCGTCCACGAGTAATTCTCAATGTTTTCGGGGATAACCGACTGTATCTGCAGCTTTTTATTGATATGCGCCCGCACCATACGTATCCGCTCTGCCGGAAAATTATTACCCAGCAACACCTCAGCCGCCTGCTCCAAATTACCAATGGTAGCACTGATGCCCCATATTTTGAGGCGTAAGGCAGCGGGGTGCGAAGATTGAGGAGTGGTGAGCGAGGAAATGGAATTTGACGTGTCCCTGCTCTTTCTTTCTTCGCTCCCCGCTCCCAAACTCCTAAGCTTCGACAAGCCTAATTCTACCTGTACGCCGCGTTTGGTGCCCAGCAACTCGTGCCACTCATCAATCACCACTACCTGCAGGCTTTGGAACAGTTTGGGATAGTCTTTTTGGGCCAGCATCAGGTGCAGGCTTTCGGGGGTGGTAAGTAATACCTCGGGTAGCTTTTTGCGCAGCGCCTGCTTTTCGGCTTGTGAAGTGTCGCCAGTGCGGGTAGCCACACGCCAGGGTAGGCCCAGCTCGTCGCATACCTCCTGCATAGCTTTGCGGATATCGTTGGTAAGAGCCCGCAGTGGTGTTATCCACAACATTTGTAACCCGTTGTTGGTACGGGTCTGATACGTGTCGGGGTATTGGTTGATGTAACCAACCAGAAAGGGTAAAAACAGCGCAAAAGTTTTGCCACTTCCTGTCGGGGCATTCAGCAAACCGGAATTGCCTTCCAGGTAAGCGTCCTGCATTTCCTGTTGAAACGGGAATTGCTGCCAGCCTTTCTGGTTAAACCAATCGTTTATAATTTGTTGCCCTTTGCCCATGCTGTAATTATACAAAACAACGCCGTTTTAGTTGTGCTGCACTATATAAACGAAAAATTTAGTGGTATAATACTTGTAATAAATGAGGTATGACTAAGTATATGCCTATGCTCTTTGCAGCTGCATTATTAGCAGCCTGCAATAACAGACCGAATACACAACAAACCGAAACCCAATCCGGACAAACCGAAACATCTGCTAAAACCGAAGTGGTAAAACAAGATACCGCAAGTGCTGATAAGCTGATTGTTCCGGGAAAGGCCATAGGTCAAACTCAGATAAATGAAGATGCAGCCCGCGTAGTACAGCGGTTAGGCAAGCCCGATGGTGGGGATGCCGCTATGGGTAAAGCGGTGTCGATATGGTATGCGCATCATGATACCAGCGATTATCAAACAGCCGTTTTTAGCTCGCGCCAGGTGGGTACGGCCGATGATACCAGCCGGGTAAAACAAATCCGCATTACATCGCCCTGGTTTGTTACTAAAGAAGGTGTACATGTAGGTTCAGCATTGCAGCAACTAAACGATGCTTACCCGCTTAAAAAAGTAGCTCACTTCACCGAAAAAGGTAATCGTTATGATTTATACGAAACTAACCAGGGGATAGCGTTTGAGGTGAATGCGCAAAATAAATGCACCGGCATAGTAGTACACGAAAGGGATAAGCAGGCGGCTGGTACTTACTTGCCATTTTATTCAAACCTGGTTAAGTATTAACAGCCGACAGCTGGTTTAATTTATTACTTCATTTCAGGGAATGCTTTTTTAAGCTGGGCCTGAAACTCCGGCAAATGGGCCTGCATTTTTTGCTGGCCTATTTGCATGCCTTTTTGCTGTAATAGTGCCATTTTTTGCGTCATTTTTTTACCGGCAGGGGTAAGATAGAATTGCGTGATCTGCTTTAATTCAGGCTCACTAAATTCTTGCGCATATAATTTAGCCAAATCAGGCTTTAGCGCGCTATAGCTCATATATTTGCTTAAAAATCCCATCATCAGTTCTTTGAATTTCGCTTTTTTATCGGCAGGTACCTGTGCACTGCTTACATCAACCATGTTGCTGTACATGCTGGTGAGCTGGCTGGAAACGCCGCTGGCATCAACCAAGGCTTCGGCTGTTTTAAGGCGCGATGCCGGAATAGCGGTTTGTGCTTTGGCTGCTGTACCAGCTACTATTAATAAGCAAACTGCAAGGTGTTTAAGTTGAAATTTCATGTAGTTAAATTTTGATAAAGATACGCTTATTGTACATAACCCACAGAATAGCCATCCAAAACAGCACATAGGCAATTGCCCATGCCAGTGAGGCGTTGAGCGGCGAAAAGTAGGGCTCAAAATATTTGTGGTACAAGCCGTAGCTCAGGCTCATGGGTTCGCCATCAAAACTTATTTTAATTTTATTCATGGCACGGGCCATCATGCCCGATGCTACAAACACCACAATGGCATTCATGCCGTATACTAAAAAAGGTTTGATAAAGCGGCGGTAACCATGCACGTCAATCAGCCAGTAGCATAGGGTTAAACAAGCCATACTCAGGCCACCCACAAATAAAACGTATGAGCTGGTCCATAGCGCTTTATTGATCGGGAAAAACGTATTCCATACTAGTCCTGTCCCAACTAATAGCGCTGCAGCAAAAAGTAAGCGGTATACTTTTGTTTTATCGGTTACGTCTTTACGTTTTAACCATGTGCCTGTAAGCACACCAAGCAACCCGGTGCCAATGGCTGGTAAGGTACTTAGCAAACCTTCCGGATCCCAGGTCTTTGATTCTTTCCATAAATGTGCAGTGGTAAATATGGTACGATCCAGCCATGCACCTAAATTGGTTTCGGGCTGCAAGTTAGCCGGGCCAACGCCCGGCACAGGTACAAACGTCATGAGCAGGTAGTAAACCACCAGTACAAAAGCGATGATGGCTGCCTGAACTTTTGTGCCTGTTTTTATGAACAACAACCCGCAAATCAGGTAAACCAAAGCAATGCGCTGTAATACACCGGGTATGCGGATGGTACCCAGATCCCAGATCAGGAACGTTGACATGAGCAGCCCCAGTGCAAAAATAATCAGTGCCCGGCGAAGCACCTTGGTTATCATTTTGCCATGATTAGCCACGTCGGCCCTGGCGCTTTGCATGGCGTAAACTACCGATACGCCCATGATAAACAGAAAGGACGGAAATACCAGGTCGGCTACGGTGCAACCGTTCCATGCAGCATGTTCTAATGGTGTATAGATATGGCCCCAGTCGCCGGGATTGTTAACGAGCGTCATGGTAGCAACGGTCAGTCCCCTGAAAAAGTCAAGCGATTGCAGTCGTTGTTTCTGTGTGGCAGGTTGTATAGTTTGCATAGTTGCTGTGTTAGGTTTGATGTTGGTTTATTCAACTTGGAGGCTTAAAGTACAATGTTTTAGGCAGGCCTGCAACTCCTGTTTTTACTATCGGTTAATTTCGCTATTTTTAAACCATGCCATCATTAAACCGTAATCTGCAAAAACTTTTTACCATCACACAAAAGCCTGAGCGCCTTATTATTGGCTTAATGTCAGGCACGTCGTTAGATGGGTTGGATATTGCGGTGTGCCGGTTCTCTGGAAACGGTTTTGATACAAGATTTGAGCTGCTTAAATTCATTACGCTGCCTTATGATGATGCGTTCAGGCAGGAGGTTAAGCAGGTGTTTGCCCAACGGCAGACTGATCTGGAAAAAGTTTGTTTGCTAAATGCCCGGATAGGTATGCTGCATGCAGATATGATTAAGCAGGCACTACGGCAATGGGGATGGGATTTTTCTGCAATTGATATTATTGCCAGTCATGGCCAAACTATCTATCACGTCCCCCGGCGCTTGCATGGCGGCGAAAGCTGGCCAAATGCAACCTTGCAGATCGGTGATGCTGATCATATAGCGGTGCAAACCGGTATTATCACCATCAGCGATTTCAGGCAAAAGCATATTGCTGCAGGCGGTGAAGGTGCACCCCTGGCTTTGTATGGTGATGTTTTGCTGGGTTCAGATGCCCGGTGTAATCGCATTTTGCTCAACATTGGCGGTATTGCCAACCTAACGTGGCTGCCTGCAGACCGGAACGAAATTATTTGTACAGACGTGGGCGCGGGTAATACTTTAATTGATGCGGCCTGCCGGCAGTATTTCAATTTACCTTATGATGCGGGCGGGCATATTGCAGCCAGCGGACAAGTACATCTGGCCTTACTCGATGCATTGCTGGCTCATCCGTTTTTTGCCGAAGCGGCGCCTAAAACAACCGGCCCCGAACTGTTTAGCAGTGATTATGTACAGCAGGCACGGCAACGTGCCGACGCTACGGACATACTTGCGGCTGACCTGGTTGCCACCCTGTCGGCCTTTACGGCCGAGGCCATTGTACGTTTTGTAAAATACAGTATAATGGGCAAGCCCGATGAGCTTTTGCTAAGCGGGGGAGGCGCTCGGAATAAGTTTATTGTAGATTATTTGAAACGGGCATTGCCGGGCGTTAAAGTTGCAGATACCGATACTATTGGTTTAAATGCAGATGCTAAAGAAGCTATCCTGTTTGCCTTGTTGGCTAATGAGGCCTTATGCGGCGAGCCTGTAGTGGTAGGAAATAACCCTGCTGTACTGATGGGGAAATTTAGCTTTCCGGTATGAAATTACTAAAAGGAAAGCAGGTTATAAAAAAAGCCCCTTAAGTGAGGGGCTTCATTTTTAGTTATCTTTATTTTCAGCAGCTTCTGATAATAAGCGGCCGCCTTTGTAGTAATATCGCGTCCAGTATGGGTCGGCAAGGTAGCTAATCATTACGCCTTTGCTTGATGAGGCATGAGCGAATTTGCCGTTGCCAATATAAACACCTACGTGCGTAATGGCTTTACTGTGAATTTTAAAAAATATCAAGTCGCCTTCTTTCAATTCCTCTTTACCAACAGGATTAACCATGCTGAAGATGTTGCGGCTGTTATTGCCAATAGAGGTATTGAAAACCTTTGTGTACAATTGATAAGCAAAGCCAGAGCAATCAATACCGCGTTTGGTATCGCCGCCTAAGTGGTAAGGGGTACCAATCCAGTCATACACAAACTGGAATAATTTTACGTTTGATGTAGCAGATAACGCTACACCCATTATTTGTGAAAAGTAATCTTTGGCTAAACTTTCTTGTTCGTCATTCTCTTTTGCTGGTGCATTTGGAATGCTTTTTGTTTGTGCCTGCGTGCTTAAAATACTCAGGGTTAGGGCAATAGCCAAGGTCAATTTCTTCATCTAATCAGCCGTTCTTGGGGTAAAATCCTTTACTTGTTTATTAAACTGGACACGGGTGTCTATTGTTGAAGACAAAACTATAGATAAATTTCAAATATCCAAATCTTGAAAAGAATTTATTCTAAAATTAATTTACACTCGTCCGACAGTTAAGCCTATTACGTAAGCAGCCTTAAAAAGGATAATTATTTTTGATAAAAATTTCACTTTGTGGATTTTTTACGAGGATATAATTAGATTTGCGCATTCTCAAAAACAGAAATTGATTCTTATATAATGAGTTCAATCGAAATTACAAAAGACACCTACCTGATGTGGTACGAGTCTATGCTGTTGATGCGCAGATTCGAAGAAAAAACAGGCCAGTTATATGGTCAGCAAAAAATCAGAGGATTTTGTCACTTATACATTGGGCAGGAGGCTGTTTTAGCCGGAGCCATGTCGGTATTGCGCCATGAGGATGGTATGATTACCGCCTATCGTGATCATGCTCACGCTTTAGCTAAAGGCACCCACCCAAATGCGGTGATGGCCGAAATGTATGGTAAAGCTACCGGTTGCTCAAAAGGTAAAGGTGGTTCCATGCACATGTTCGATAAAGAGAACAACTTCTACGGTGGTCACGGTATTGTAGGTGGCCAGATTCCACTGGGTGCCGGTATTGCATTTGCCGAACAGTTTAAAGGTACAGACAACGTATGCGTTACTTATATGGGTGACGGTGCTGTTCGTCAGGGTGCTTTGAACGAAACCTTTAACATGGCTGCATTGTGGAACTTGCCTGTTATCTTCATTTGCGAAAATAACGGTTACGCAATGGGTACTTCAGTAGCTCGTACTACTAAAGAAACCGATATCTATAAATTAGGTTTACCTTACGGTATCCCTTCATCACCGGTTGATGGTATGGATCCTGTAGCTGTACATAATGCTATGGATGAGGCTGTACAACGCGCACGCAAAGGTGAAGGCCCAACCTTCCTGGAAATGCGTACTTACCGTTACAAAGGTCACTCCATGTCCGATCCGCAAAAATACCGCACTAAAGATGAGGTAGAGAGCTACAAAGCAAAAGACCCTATCGAAATAGTAAAACAAGCTATTGAAGAAAAAGGCTACGCCGACGAAAAATGGTTTGAGGAAATTGCCGCTAAGATTAAAGCCCAGGTTGACGAAGCAGTTAAGTTCTCTGAAGAATCACCATGGCCTGAAGCTTCTGAACTATACACCGATGTATACGTACAGCAAGATTACCCATACATCAGAGACTAACCTATTTTTACATTATTTAACCCCAAACTATTCATCAATATCATATGGCTGAAGTAGTTAAGATGCCGAAAATGAGCGATACCATGACCGAAGGGGTTATCGCAAAATGGCATAAAAAAGTTGGCGACAAGGTGAAATCCGGCGATTTACTGGCCGAGGTAGAAACCGACAAAGCCACTATGGATTTTGAATCCTATCAGGAAGGTACCTTATTGTACATTGGTGCTGAAGAAGGTGCTGCTGCTCCTGTTGACTCTGTGATTGCCGTTATTGGTAATGACGGAGAAGACTACAAAGCTGCTTTGGAAGGTGCCGGTTCCGGCGCTCCTGCTGCTGAAGCTAAAGAAGAAAAGCCTGCCGCTCAGGCCGAAGCTGCTCCGGCTGCAAAACCGGCTGCTGCTCCTGCTGTAGATACATCAAACATTCCGGCCGCTGTTATTCGTATGCCGCTTTTGAGCGATACCATGACAGAAGGCGTTATCAATAAATGGAACTTCAAAGTTGGCGACAAAGTAAAGTCTGATGACTCACTGGCCGACGTTGAAACCGACAAAGCTACCATGGAAGTGGTAGGTTACGAAGAAGGTACCCTGCTTTACATTGGTGTAAAAGAAGGTGAAGCTGCCAAAGTAAACGACATCATTGCAATTGTAGGTAAAGAAGGTACGGATGTTACCCCATTGCTGCAAGGCGGTGGTAGCGCTCCGGCACCAGAAGCTGCTGCTCCTGCTGCCGAAGAAGCTAAACCTGCTCAGGAAGCTGCTTCAACCGAAAGCTCATCTGCTGATGATAGCCGTGTAAAAGCATCTCCTTTAGCGCGTAAAATTGCTAAAGATAAAGGCATCAACTTAAACGATGTAAAAGGTTCAGCCGAAGGCGGCCGCATTGTGAAGAAAGATGTGGAAAGCTTTACGCCATCTGCTAAATCTGCCGAACCAACTGCAAGCGTTGCACAGGTACAAGCCGAAGAAGCTGCCAGCGCCAAAGCTAAAGAAGGCGCTGCTAAAGCAGGTCCAACCATTACTTTGGCACCGTTTGTAGGCGAAGAGAAATTCACCGAAAAACCGGTTACCCAAATGCGTAAAGTGATTGCTAAACGCTTAAGCGAAAGCTTGTTTACTGCACCTCACTTCTTTGTAACCGTTTCAATTGATATGGATGCTGCTATGGTGGCCCGTACCAAAATGAACGAAGTGTCTCCGGTTAAAATTTCTTTCAATGACCTGGTAGTTAAAGCCTGTGCGGTTGCTTTAAAACAACACCCTGCTATCAACTCATCATGGTTAGGCGACAAGATCCGTTTCAACGAGCACGTGAACATCGGTATCGCTGTTGCGGTTGATGAAGGTCTGTTGGTACCGGTTGTTCGTTTTGCTGATGGCAAATCACTGAGCCGCATCAGCGCCGAGGTGAAAGAATTTGCTAAGAAAGCAAAAGACAAGAAACTTCAACCAGCAGATTGGGAAGGTTCAACTTTCACTATCTCTAACTTAGGTATGTTTGGTGTGGATGAGTTTACTGCCATCATTAACTCACCTGATTCATGTATCCTGGCTGTTGCCGGTATACAACAAGTACCGGTTGTTAAAAACGGTGCTGTTGTTCCGGGTAATGTGATGAAAGTAACCCTAAGCGCCGACCACCGTACGGTTGATGGTGCTACCGCAGCTGCGTTCCTGCAAACTGTTAAATCATTGCTGGAAGAGCCGGTTAGATTACTGATCTAATATTGCATTCAAACAATATATCAAAAGGCCATGCACATTGCATGGCCTTTTTTGTTTAGTAGTTGTATGGAAACTTTTGCCGATAAGGTACTCAGCTTTAACCGAAGCCTGGTTTATACAGGCGGGCCGCTGCCGCAAGGCATTCGTATACTTAATCCTTTTCAGGAGTCGCCGCAGGCTATATCTATAGCTCAGCAGTTTTATCAAAAGTATTATCATGACACTAACAAACGTCATATCATAGTGGGCATCAATCCCGGCCGGTTTGGCGGTGGTATAACGGGTATTCCGTTTACCGATCCTAAACGCCTCGAAAAGGAATGCGGCATCCGGTATGAGGGCTCGTCAGCACACGAGTTATCTTCGGTATATGTGTATGATGTTCTTAATGCCTTTGGTGGTGCGGCGGCTTTTTATAAGCATTTTTATATAAGCTCGGTTTGTCCGCTTGGCTTTACTACGGTTGATGCTAAAGGCAAAGAAAAGAACTATAATTATTATGACAGCAAAGAACTGACACAGGCGGTTTATCCTTTCATTGTAGATAGCTTTAAAAAGCAAATTGAACTGGGTATACATACCGATGTTGCTTTTTGCTTTGGTAACGGTAAAAACGAAGCGTTTTTGTGCAAGCTTAATGCAGAGTATGGCTTCTTTGGCCGCATTGTAGCCTTGGAGCATCCGAGATTTATAATGCAATATAAACTGCCAGCAAAGCAGTTTTACATAGATAAATATTTGGATGCTTTCCGTTCTGAGTTGTAGCAATTACCCTTGCTGTTACCAATAGTTTGGATAAGCAACAGCAAGGGTAATTAATGATATTAGCGTTTAATTGTTAGCGGCTAACTCATTCTTGCTTAACAAACGTGCACTTTCGGCCAGCTTAATAAATTCTGCCTGGTAACCTTCCTTGTCCTCACCTTTGGCGGCGCGGGCAATGTCAATGGCTTGTTTAAAGGTAGCTTTCTGTTTGTAATCGGATTCGCGCAACAGCAGACCCACTTCGGCCACCGCAGCTGCAAAGCGAAAGTCGGCCGATGTAGTTTCAAAAGTTTTAGGTCTGTCCATCACTATAGCTTGGCTCAGCTTGCTTTGCGATGATGTGGGTTCCTTATACCTAAACTTAATGGTCATCATTTCGGACGAGCTGTTGGTTATGGCCGATTTATCTGTTTTCTGATATTTGAGTGGATCTACGCTGGTTGTAAAATTGTCTTTCACGCCCGTAGGAATTATTTCATAAAAAGCCGTAACGGTATGCCCGGCGCCCATGTCGCCGGCATCTTTTAAGTCATTGTTAAAGTCTTCTTTATTGAGCAGGCGGTTCTCATACCCAATCAGGCGGTAAGCCTGCACCTTGGCCCCGTTAAATTCAAGCTGTAGTTTTACATCCTTAGCCACGGTAAACAGTGTACCGCCAAACTCGCTTACCAGGGTTTTGCGTGCTTCGGTAATATTGTCGATATAAGCATAGTTACCATTGCCTTTATCGGCCAGGGTTTCCATCTTACTATCTTTATAATTACCCATACCAAAACCCAGTACCGACAGGAAAATACCGCTTTTCCGTTCCTGTTCAATCAGGTGTTGCATATCCTGATCGGATGAAGCGCCTACGTTGAAATCGCCGTCGGTAGCCAGTACTACACGGTTGTTGCCTGCTTTTATAAAATTGTTTTTAGCAACCTCGTAAGCCAGTTTAATACCCTGCCCGCCCGCAGTGGAGCCGCCAGCACTCAGGCGGTCAATGGCGTCTTTAATAGTTGTTTTCTGGTCGCCGGGCGTAGCAGGCAATACCAGTCCGGCAGCGCCGGCGTACACTACAATAGCTACCTTATCCTGCGGGCGTAGCTGATCTACCAACATTTTTAACGACGATTGTACCAACGGCAATTTATTGTAAGCATTCATCGATCCTGATACATCGATCAAAAAAACGAGGTTACTGGCCGGTAGTTTCTCAGTAGCTACCACTTTGGCTTTTAACCCGACGCGCAGCAGGCGGTGTTGCGGGTTCCAAGGAGCGGCGGCCAGTTCAGTATGGATGGCCACCGGCTCGTTATTTGTTGGAGCCGGATAATTGTAGCCAAAGTAATTTACCATTTCCTCAATACGTATGGCGTCTTTTGGAGGCAGTTGCCCGTTGTTGATGTAGCGGCGTATATTACTGTATGATGCGGCATCCACATCAACACTAAAGGTAGAAAGCGGATTGTCCTTCGGGTTCTGAAAAGTGTTTTCTACCAATGGCGCGTACGATTCATCTGTCAGATCGAGCTGCGTAAAGTAGCCAGGATTTGGTACAACGGCTTGTTTGCTTTTTGCCTTGCTGTTTTTGGTGGTAACAATAATAACACCGTTTGTAGCCCGTGAGCCATATAGGGCTGTTGCTGATGCATCTTTAACTACGTTTATTGATTTGATGTGCTTGGGTTTGATACCGGCAATATTGTTAACAGGTACGCCATCCACAATATAAAGCGGTTGCTTACTATTGGTACTGGCTATGCCTCGAATTGTCAAATTCGATGCTGCACCTGGGCTTCCGTTAGCGGATATACTATGTGCTCTGCCTGGTAATGCTTTTGTTATGCCGTTCACCTGCATGCCGGGTAATGTAGCAATACTACCCGTTAAAGATACCTTTTGCTGCGTTCCATAACCAACCACTACCACCTCATTTAAAGAATTGGTATCAGCTTTTAAGTAAATGTCAATCCTTTCTTTTTTACCAACGGCTATTGTTTGGCTTTGAAAGCCGATAAACAGGAAGGTTAGTTTCTTTACATTTTGCGTAAGTAGCAACCGGTAATGTCCGGCGCTGTCCGTAATGCAGCCTGTGCGAGTACCTTGGGCAATGATGTTTACGCCGGGTAGAGGTTGCTTGCTCTCATCATAAACAGTGCCGGTGATGGTGCGGTTGCTACGTTGTGCCCAGGCGGTTAGGCTTAGTAATAGCAGCAGTAAAAGTGTAAGCTTTTTCATGGTTGTATAGTTTTGGTTTTTATAGAAGATGCAGTAACCGATACATTTCCATAAGCCGCAGAAAAAAATTATTTTACATCCGTTCATGAAACTGTTCAGCCTCAACAAAAAGCCCGTTACAGAAGGTGATGAAGACCTGCTGCAACGCTATCGCCAAACCGGCGATTTGGCTGTGCTTGGACAGCTTTATGAACGCTACATGCCGCTGGTTTACGGTGTGTGCTTAAAATATTTGCAAAATGAGGAGCAGAGTAAAGATGCGGTAATGCAGATATTTGAAGAGCTGATTGTTAAAGTTACCCGGCACGAAGTAAAGCAGTTTAAAAGCTGGCTGTATGTGCTGGCCCGTAACTTTTGTTTGATGCAGTTACGTGCAGGTAAAAAAATGGAAACGCTAAGTATAGATGAGGTTATGGAATTTCCGTTTGTTTTGCATCCTGATGATAACAACGAACTGCAGTTGCAAGGTTTGGAACGTTGCATGCAAAAACTAACCGCCCCGCAGCAACAAAGCATCGATTTGTTTTACCTGCGCGAAAAGTGTTATAAAGAGGTGGCCGAAATAACCGGCTACACCTTAAACGAAGTAAAGAGCTATATACAGAACGGAAAACGAAACTTAAAAATTTGCCTGGAGACCAACCGTGAGCGCTAATAAGCCCGACATATCGCAAATAAGAAAGTACCTCGCTGGCGAGCTGGATGCCCGTGCTATGCATGAGCTGGAGCGCCAGGCCCTGAGCGATCCGTTCCTGATGGATGCGCTGGAAGGATATGAGCATAGCGGTAAAAGTCAGCAGGCTAATTTGGACGAGCTGAGTGGCAGGCTGCACCAACGCACGCAGGCTAAAAAGCGAGTGGACTTATGGCCTGCTATAGGCATGGCAGCATCAGTATTGTTATTTATAGGGGTAGGGGCCTGGTGGCTGTTACGCCAGGGGCGTGTAGAGCCAACGGCCCATCAACCGGTTGTTGTACAGTCGAAACCACACGAGTTAAAACCTGCAGGACCGGCTCCAACAATTGAGAGGTCAGGTAAAGAGTTGGTGCTAACGAGGCCACAAAAGCATAAAGTAAAAAGGGAGGTAACTCAAAAACCATCCCTTCCTGTTAAAGAACAACCGGTTTTTGCAGCAGCCCCTCAGACTAAAAAATCGTCATCAAATTACGGATATTTTAATGACGTAGATACATCGGCAAAATCAAATATGCTGAATGATGTCGTAGTGGTGGGTTATGGTACACAGCAAAAGGTATCTTTAACAGGTGCAATATCCACAGTTAGGGCCGATAGTGTAAACTTAAGTACTGCGCTGGCCGGCAGGGTTGCCGGAGTTGCTATTGTTCCCAAAAAAGGCAGGCCTGGAGCCAACCCTGCTATTCGTATTCGGGGTGTAAGTAGTGTAAAGGGGAATGAGCCTTTGTATATTGTAGACGGCATACTGGCAGACAAAGTGCCTGATCTTAAATCTACTGAAATTTTATCAGTGAATGTATTGAAAGACTCGGCTACAACAAGTATCTATGGCAGCAGGGCATCTAACGGTGTGGTGGTGGTTACCACCAAAAAAGGAGAGCAAAGCAAAAGCAAGCGCACTTCAGATAACTCAGAAATCATGTTAACCGGCCAGGTGGTAGGACGGTCTGATAAACAACCTTTACCAGGTGTGCAGGTTATTATTGATGGCACAAAAACGGGCGTACAAACTAATGCAGACGGACGTTTTGTTTTAAAAGCTCGTAAAAATGATATGCTTAATTTTCGCTTTATTGGCTATGAAGGTCAAAAGGTAAAAGTTAAAAATCAGGATAAACTGCAGGTGGTATTGAATGAGAGCCAGCAAGCATTATCAGAGGTAGTAGTTGTAGGCTATGGTACCCGGGATGGTATCATCGAGGAAGCTCATCCAGCTGCGGGGTGGTCTGATTTTAAAAAGTATTTGAAAGATAATGCCCGCTCACCCGATGGCAAGACGGGGGTGGTCAAGTTAAGGTTTATTGTAAATGCGGATAATTCGCTGAGTAATTTTGAGGTGAAGAAAAGCCTGAGCTTGGCGGCCGATCAAAAGGCGGTAGAACTCATCAGGAATGGCCCGGCGTGGCGGCATAATGTAAGCGGCGAGTCCGAAAAGGTTACCGTTCGTGTCCGCTTTACCGAATAATACATATTTTACATAGTAAGCCTATATTTAATATAGGCTTGTTTTCTATATTTAGCTTTCACCAACAATCATCATGAAAAAAATCGGAATGCTGCTGTGTGCAGCTGCTATATTGGGTGCGTGTAAGCAGCCGGCCCAAAAGGGGAGTCAGAGTTTTGATCAGGTACTTAATAACTATTACGAAGATCGCCTGAAGCTTTTTCCGCTTGATGCAACCTATGCCGGCGATAACCGCTATAACGACCAACTGCCGAATGACGGCTCAGGTCAATTTATCAATGAGGCCAAAAGCTTTTATGCCAAATACCTGAACGAGCTGCACAAATTTAAACGTGAAGATTTAAACGAGCAGGATCAACTATCCTACGATGTACTGAATTATCAGGCCGGCACCCAGTTAGATTACTATAAGTATCATTATGAGTATATGCCCTTTAACCAGATGTATGCCCTGCCGCTAACCATGGGGCAATTAGGTTCGGGTACAGGTGCGCAGCCGTTTAAAACCGTTATAGATTACGATAACTGGTTGAAACGCTTATCGGCCTTTTCTGTATGGGCGGATACGGCTATTGCTAACTTTGATAAAGGAATTAAGCACCACATTGTACTCCCTAAAGCCCTGGTGGCAAAAATGATACCGCAGATGCAGAGCATGGTAGTTAGCGATCCTGCTAAAAGCTTATTTTATGGCCCTGTAACTAATTTGCCCAAAGAGTTTTCGGATGCAGATAAGCAAAGGATTATTGAAGCTTACAATAAAGCCATCTTAACCGTAGTGGTACCAACCTATCAAAAGTTAGGTACTTATCTGCAAACACAATATCTTTCGCATGCACGCAGTACCTCGGGCCTTTCTGCAATGCCTGGTGGTATGGAAATGTACACCTACCTGGTAAAGCAGCAAACCACTACCAATAAAACACCGGAAGAGATTCATCAGCTGGGCTTACAAGAAGTAGCTCGCATACGCAGCCAGATGGACAGTATTAAAAATAAAGTAGGCTTTAAAGGCGGTCTCAAAGCGTTTTTTGAGTACATGAAAACCAATAAGCAATTCATGCCCTACAAAACGCCTAAAGAAGTGCTCAAAGCGTTTGAAAACATTCATAAGCGCATGGAGCCTAACTTGAACAAGATGTTCAATCACAAGCCTAAAACGCCTTTTGAAATCAGGCAAACGGAGGCTTTCCGTGCGGCATCGGCCAGTGCCGAGTATAACCAAGGCAGTGCAGATGGTAGCCGTCCGGGTATATTCTATGTGCCCATTCTGGATGCTACGCAATTTAATATCACTTCGGGTATGGAATCGTTGTTTTTGCATGAAGCCATTCCGGGGCATCACTACCAGATTTCCCTGACACAGGAAAATACTGCTCTGCCTAAATTCCGCCGCTTTGGCGGGGATAATGCCTATGTGGAAGGTTGGGCGCTGTACTGCGAATCATTAGGTAAAGAACTGGGTCTGTATCAAGATCCATACCAGCATATGGGTGCTTTGGGCGATGAAATGCATCGCGCCGTACGCCTGGTGGTGGATGTAGCCATTCATACCAAAGGCATGACCCGTGAGCAGGCCATCAAATACATGATGGACAATGAACCTATCAGCGAACAAGGGGCTACCGCCGAAATCGAGCGCTATATGGGTATTCCTGGTCAGGCGTTAGGCTATAAGATTGGTGCACTCAAAATACGTGAGCTCCGCACCAAAGCCGAGAAGCAATTAGGCAGCAAGTTCAATCTGGCCGATTTTCATGACCAGATACTGAAGGATGGCTCATTGCCACTTAGCGTACTGGAAAGTAAAATTGATAAATGGATAGTGAGTAATAAATAGCATTTGTTGTATAATGAAAAGAGCCGGTTGATCAACCGGCTCTTTTCATTATAAGAATATGGTAAGCTTTTATCCTCTGGTTTTCTGTTGCGCATACCCAAATACCTTTTGCAGTAATGGTGTAGTACGTGAAGTTAGATTGGTTCGGATATTTAATTCTTCTTGTGCTATGCGGTAAAAAAGGCCGTCGATAGCTTTTTGCGTAACGTAAGCGCTCAGGTCGGGATTTAGCTTGTTGAATACCAGCGGTACTTTGTTGTATTGGGTAACCAGCTGGCCGTAATATTTAGTGGCACCTACCTGGCTCAGGCTGTTGTTAATTACCGGCCTAAACTCGTTGGTAAGCTGGCTGTTAGTAGTGCGTTTAAAATACTGAGTAGCCGCATCTTTTTGTCCGCCCAGCAAAATGTTGGTTACATCCTGTATGGTCATCTGCTTAATAGCCGAAACAAATATCGGTTTAGCTTTAGCCGCCGCACTTTCAGCCGCGCGGTTTAAGGACAGGATGGCATCGTCACACAGTTTATTAAAGCCCAGTTTACGCAGCGTATTCTCTGCTTTTTGCGCTTCGGGTGGCAATAATATCTTAATAGCAGCATTGCCAAAAAAGCCGTTTGCAGCTGATAGCTGGCTTGAGCTCCGGTCTGTTCCCTGCTCCAGCGCCTGCTTCAGGCCGCTGATCATCTCAATGGTTGATGGCGTGCCGCCTTGAGATGGGTTTAATACTGAACCATAACCCGAATTTGCAGCAACCTTGTTTAAGGTATCGCAGCTGGAGGTAACGGCAAATAGCAATAACAGTGGTGTAAGTGTGTATATTCTTTTCATACTTTATGAGTATGACAACGTACCGGCTATAAAGTTTACTTTATAAAATGAATAAGGGTAAATATAGCAGCTGCAACTAGTGCAGAAATTGGAATGGTAATGATCCATGCCCAAAGCAGGTTGATGGTTACTCCCCAACGTACAGCCGATACGCGTTTAGTTAAGCCAACACCGATAATAGAACCGGTGATGGTATGCGTAGTAGATACCGGTATAGCCAAACGTTCTGTCATGAACAGGGTAATAGCACCGGCTGTTTCTGCAGCTACGCCCTCAAGCGGTGTAACTTTGGTGATTTTAGAGCCCATGGTTTTTACAATCTTCCAACCGCCAGACATGGTGCCAAAAGCAATAGCACTATAACAAGCCAGTGGAATCCATTCGGGCATTTCGGAGGTGTTGGTGATTACATTAGATGCAACTAAAGCTACATATATAATACCCATCACTTTTTGGGCATCGTTACCACCATGTGCAAAGCTTAATCCTGCTGATGATACCAATTGTGCACCTTTAAACCAACGTTCTGCAGATGCCGGACGAGAGTTTTTAAAGATGTGTAAAATAAGAATGGTAATTACATAAGCGATAAACAAGCCAATGAAAGGTGCCAATACGATGTATAACAATATTTCAGTTACATAATGGCTATTAATAGATTCCAATGCGCCACGACCCATAAATAGAGCATTGGTCATGCCTGCGCCGGCAAAGCCGCCAATAAGGGTATGCGATGAACTGGAAGGAATACCAAACCACCAGGTAATTAAGTTCCAAGTAATAGCAGCAATTAAGCCTGCCAAAACCACATGCATGGTAATAAATTCTTCATGTACGGTTTTGGCCACGGTGTTGGCAACTTTGTGATCTTTGATCAGGAAGAAGGCCAGAAAGTTAAATGCCGCAGCCCAAAGCACCGCCTGAAATGGGGTTAATACCTTGGTAGAAACAACAGTAGCGATAGAGTTGGCCGCATCGTGGAAGCCGTTGATAAAATCGAATATTAATGCCAGCAGAACGACAATAACGAGCAGGGAAGTAACCATGTAGGTAAGTATTGAAACAATTAAGCGTTTTTAACCAGTATTGATTCCATCACGTTGGCTGCATCCTCGCACATATCTGTAGCTGTTTCCAGCGCAGCTAAAATCTCTTTGTATTTAATTAATCTCAGGGCGTCTTTTTCGTACAAAAACAAATCGGCTACTGCACGGTCAAATACATAATCAGCTTGGTTTTCAACACTGTTAATGCGAATGCATGAGTCGGCAATGGCACGTACATTTTTCAAATCCTTCAGTTCGCGTACCGCTTTTTCCAGGTCATTACTGCCTTGCAAAATCAAGTCGGCCAGTTTGCAGATAGGCTCGGTGTACTCCTCAATGTTATACAGCAGCATACGGTTAGCTGAACCTTGTATATAATCGGCCACATCATCAATAGCCGTAGCTAAAGCGTGTATATCTTCACGGTCAAAAGGGGTGATAAAGTTTTTACCCAGTTCCAGATAAATCTGGTGAGTTACTTCGTCTCCTTTATTCTCCAGCTTGTCAATTTGTTTAAAAAGCTCCTGACGGGCGGTTGCATCTTTCGAGTTCACAGCATCTACCAACACGGCAGCCATGGCAACAACGTTGCTGGCAGCTTGCTCAAACAAAGGGAAGAATACCTTTTTATCTTTAGGTACAAAGTACTGAAATATACTATTTAACGACATTGATTTTTACTTATTTAAGCAAAGGTACATTTGCAATGTTAAATTAATGTTAACTGTTCAATATAGGTATAACCGGGAAGGTGGTTTGCTTGGCTTTTTGCAGTGTAAAGCCAAATGTTGATCCTAAACCTTCGGTACTGCGCACGTTAATTACTTGTTGGTGAGCCTCAACAATATGCTTCACAATAGCGAGCCCCAAGCCCGAGCCGCCAATTTGCCTTGAGCGACTGGCATCCGTACGGAAAAAGCGCTCAAACAAGCGGGGGAGGTATTTTTCTTCAATGCCAATGCCATCATCAGTTACTTCAACCAATACCTGGTCATGTAGCTCAAACAGGCTTACCGAAGTACTGCCGCCATTTTTGCCGTATTTAAAGGAGTTATCAATGAGGTTGATAAGCACCTGGCAAATTTTGTCGCGGTCGGCATTTACTGGTATAGGGTCGTCATACTTCTGCTTAAAAATAAGCTTGATGTTGTGCTGCTTGGCTTTCAGTTCCAGCGATTCAAAAACTTCTTTAATCAAATCGTTGATCTTAAACCGGCTGTAGTTAATCGGTATCTCGCCCGATTCCAGTTTAGAAATTTCGTCCAGGTCTTTAATCAGGTAGCTTAGCCTGTCCACATTTTTAGAAGCTTTCTGCAAAAATTGCTCGGCCATGTCGGTATCCTCAAAGTTATCATCCAGTATAGCTTCGATGTAACCCTGTATGGCAAAAAGCGGTGTTTTAAACTCATGCGAAATGTTCGACAAAAACTCCCGGCGAAACTTTTCCTGGCTGCGCAGGGCATCAATTTCTACCTTTTTTTCTTTTGCCCAGGCTTTTACTTCACGCTCTACATCGTTAATGGGGTCAACACTTACCGATTCGCCCAGGGCATCGCGCAGATCGCGGCCCAGCTTCAGGTTATGGATCAGTTTGTAAATAAGCTTAATTTTGGAATAAACGTATTTTTCGATGAGGTAGTAAAATACAACAAAGCTGGTGATAAAACCAATGGCAAAGGTTACCGATGAATCAACCCAGTTATGCCTGAAATAAAAGTTAACAATGGATAAGGCCAGCGCCACAGCGAGCGCATTAATAAAAACCAGTACACTTAGCTTCATAAAACAAAGCTATGATTTATAAATGATTACCTCCCAACGGAAAGCCCATTTCCATTTTATTTTGTAATGCGTAATGCCCGCACGTTTAAGCAAATGTTCCAGTTCGTGTTTTTTAAAGCCGCGCTGTACCGACAGTGGTGCATCATAACGCATCATTTTATTGGGGATGATGGTGGTGGTAATTGCTATTAAAGCATAATACAACAGCCAGTGCCGGTGCAAATCGGTAATGATAATGCCGCGCTTGGCGCTATGGTACATTTGCCTGATGAGCTGTATCCATTCTTCATCTTCAAAATGGTGGGTAAACAGGGTAGAGATGATGATATCAAATTGATTTTCCTGCCAGGTATCGCTTAAAACATCAGCCTGCAGGTAATTGATATTAGGGTAGGCCCGGGTTTCTTTTTTGGCAAATTCAATAGCTGCTGGGGCGGCATCTACACCGGTTAGCTGCAGCGGCAAATTTTGCTTTTGTGCCCAGGCGGCAATGGCTTTCAGGCTGTCGCCCCCGCCACAGCCCCAATCGCTGATAAGGTCGCCGGCCTGTACGGGAAACGCTTGTAACGCCTTGATGAGCATTTGATGTCCGCCAAACCACGCATTAAGGTTACCTAAACCTTTCAGCACCGGGTCCAGCTGGCTTGCCGGCAAGCCAAAATCATCCATCAATTCATCAACACCTGTAATGCGTTTGCTTAAATTCACCATAGATTTTTTATTCTACTTCTAAAACGAAGCTGACTTTGAATGAACACAGGACAGGCCCTGTTGATTGCCTGAAATAAAATTTAGTTAGTCTGATAGTTTATTTGGGCGACACAAAAGGGCTAAAAGCGCTGGGTTTTAAGTTAAAAGGTTTGCCATGTGTTCTTTCCATTACCAGTTGAGATAGTAGCGGCGCATAATTCAAGGAGCGTATGGCCCAGTCAATCATGCGGTTGCTGCCAAACAGATGCTGTAACTGCCGGCCAACCCATAAGCGGCGCGCAAACTGCTGGTTCCATGCCTGGCGGTAGGCTTGTTCCAATGCTGCCCTTTGCTGAACAGGAAACGGACGATTGGGGCGGTAGTATTGCCTGATGGTTTCGGATAGTATTTTGGCCGAATGTATGGCCATCGTCATGCCATTGCCGCACAACGGGGCAATCATGCCGGCCGTATCACCACTCATCAGGATGTGGTTTTCTACCGGCTGCTTTTTCTCGAATGAGATTTCATTGATTACTTCCGGCTTATCCATCAACAGCTCGGCGTGGTCAAAAAGTTCTTTTTGGTAGGGGTTCTGGCAAATGATGTTTTCCTGCAAAGCTTCCAGGCTGCCATACTTGCGTAAATCGTCCCGGTGCGCCAGCGAACACATGCAGTAGCGGTCGGCCTCTACCTTAATCACGCCGCAATAGCCATCCTTGTAATTGTTTAGTTGTATCAGATCGTCGGGGAAATTGATCTTGGCATGTACCTTAATACCTACATATGGGCTGCGCCTGTAAAAGAAAGCACGGTTAAGTTTGCGATCTAAATTGGAGCGTTTGCCAAAAGCGCCTATCACCAGCGGGGCGGTTAAGGTTTCGTGGTTGGTAATAACTTCAAAGCTGTTGTTATGAAAGCGAATATCCTCTACCTGTGTATCAAGTAAAAAACGTACACCTTCGGCACTCGCTTTTTGGTACATATAATGATCGAACGTGTAGCGGCTTAAGCCAAAGCCACCCAAATCGAGCGGATGCGAAAATTTTGCCCCTGATGCTGCTGTTACTTCAAGCCGGTTAATGCGTGAAACCTGGAGCGGTGCCACATCGATACCTAACTGATCAAAAAAAGGAAGTACTTCGTTCGAGATATACTCGCCGCATACCCGGTGAAAAGGATAAACCTTTTTTTCGATCAGCGTTACCTGCATGCCGGCGCGGTTTAGCAGCAGGGCATTAAAAAGTCCGGCAAGGCCGCCACCAACAATAATTACATCGGCCATGGGTTACTGCATTTTTAATACCATGCCTTCTACCGTTAAACCCGGACCGAAAGCAAAACTTAAAATATGCTGATTGGCTAACTGCCCGGCATACATCATTTTTTGCAGAACAAATAAAATAGTTGCCGACGACATATTGCCATATTGGCGCAGCACTTCATAAGCAAATCCATTGCTTTCTTCCGGCAGGTCTAATGCCTCTTCTACCGCTTCCAGTATTTTCCGGCCGCCGGGGTGTATGGCATAGGCGCCAATCTGCTCAATGGGCAAATCAGCTTTCTGCAGCAAACGGTCGGTAACATTGCGTATGTGTTTCTTTATTTGTTTAGGTACTTTGGATGTTAACTTCATCTCGAAACCGGTATTGCCCACGTACCACGCCATCTCATCGCGGCTTTCCGGCATAAATTCGGAGTAAAAGCTTTCCAGTTCCAACCCGGGGTTGGCTGTAAGTTTATTGCCCGCATTTTCAATGAATGCCACGGCCGATCCGTCGGCAAAAAGCGAGTTGGCTACCCAGTTATCTAATGTATTGTGTTTTTGAAAATGCAGGGTGCATAGTTCTACACTAACTACCAGTACTTTGGCATTGGGGTTGGCCCGGCAAATATAATCGGCTGTTTTAATGCCGTTAATAGCGCCATAGCAGCCCATAAAGTTAATGCAAATACGTTCGGTGGTTCGCGGCAGGCCCAGTTGTTCTACCAAATCTATATCAATACCTGGCGCGTACATGCCGGTGCAGCTTACGGTAACCAAATGGGTAATCTGACTGGTAACATCGATATTGAAATTTGCCAGGCAATTACGGGTGGCCTGTAAAGCTATTTGTATAGCATGGGTTTGGTAAGCCTGCATGCGCTTTTCGGTGGTTACGAAAGGCTCCAGATCGGCAGTGGGCTCAAAAAAGGTATAATCGGCGCGGTCGGCTCCAAAATCTTCTATGACAGAGTACCGGTTTTCAATGGCCGAATTGTCATAAATGCTTTTCAATCGGGCGGCATGATCAGTATTTAATCCGAAAGCCTGTACCATAAAATGGTAGGCATCCTGTTGGCTAACCTTGTTAGGTGGGTTGGCAATTCCAATGGCACTGATACAGCTGCCCATATGCGGTCGTTTTTAAGTTTTACTCGTCTCTACACTAATCAGTATAGTGGCATCGTCGGCCAGCACCATGCTGTTGCCGCCAACGCCAAAATCACGACGGTTAATCTTAAAGCTTCCTTTAAATAAGCCCGTAGTGGCACTATCTGTATAAGTAAAAGGTACTTCAACCGCTTTTGTTTTGCCTTTTATGGTGATATTAAACAATCCGATATAGTTGTTACCACTCTTGTGTTTAAAGCTGGTCGACCTCATGGTGATATGCGGATAACGGGCCACATCAAAATAGTCTTCGGCTTTCAGGTGGTTATCGCGCATGGCATTATCTGAGTCGATAGTAGTTACATCAATGCTGGCCTCAATGCTGCTGCTATCCAGTTTGGCCTTATCGAATAAAATATTGGCCTGCAAGCCGCCCAGTTTGCCATCGGTTTTAATACCCATGTTCTTAATCTCGTAAGTAACGGACGATTTAACGACTGTTTGCTTGCTTTGTGCAAAGGTGTTCAGCGTAATAACCAAAGCTATAATCAGAAAGAATACTCTTTTCATAATATTAAAATCTCTTATCAAACCTGAAGATTTGATGCGGTAAAATAATTGATGGAAGATATAGAAAAATTGCGGGTTTAATGGGTTTATTCTATCCAATCGCCCACAATCTTAGCCGAAAGCAATGCCAGCGGTATACCGCCTCCCGGATGCACGCTGCCACCACAGAAGTACAAGTTCTTGACTTTTGACGACCGGTTGGCGTGGCGCAAAAACGCGGCAAACTGGTTGTTGGAACTGTTGCCATATAGCGATCCCTGGTAGGATGATGTGCGGCTTTCAATAGTGCGCGGATCGAGTATGCTTTCGCAGGCAATGAGTGGGGTTATGTCTTCACCCAAAGTAGCTGATACCTTACGAATAATATTTTGCCGTGCTTCAGCAATCAGCGCATCCCAATCCTGGCCACTGTTGGCAGGTACATTAATCATTGCAAACCAGTTTTCATGCCCCGCAGGCGCATCATCGGGTTTATATTTAGAACTGATGTTCAGATAAACGGTAGAATCATGGAGAATGGCTTTCTGTTTCCAGATAGCGTTAAACTCGGCTTCATAGTTGGCACTGAACAGGATATTATGCAAGTCCAGCTGCGGAAACTGTTTGGTTATACCCCAGTAAAATATCAATGCCGAACTGCTGCGTTCCTGTGCCAGTATCTTTTCTGGGAAAAGCTCAGGATGGTTTTGCAATAGCTTACGGTAGGTAAACCATACATCCATGTTGGATACTACCAAATCTCCTGCTATAAATCCAGCAGGTGTTCTTATACCTTTTGCCCGGCGTTTATCCAGCACAATCTCTGTAACGGGCGTTTGATAATGGAATTTAACACCTAACGATTCGGCCAGTTCAACCAGGCTGTTCGTGATTTGGTACATGCCCTTGTCGGGAAAGTAAGCGCCAAAGTGCTGCTCCAGGTGGGGGATGACGTTTAACGTTGCCGGTGCCTGGTAAGGGTTGGAGCCATTGTAGGTAGCATAGCGATCGTAAAACTGGACCAGGCGCTTGTCTTTAAAAAAGCTTTGATTAGCCTGATGCATGCTTCGGAACGCATCTATCTGGAACAACCGTAGTATAGATTTGAAGGTACGAAAGTTGAGGAACGTTTTAAGCCGGTGCAGCGATTGCTCCAAAAATACATGATTGGTAATATGATAAATGCGCCGGCTGTTTTGCGCATAACGTTGCGTGGCTTGTAAAAGCTCGCCTGTTTTAGCATTCACCTCAGCTGCAAACTTTTCGGGATCGGCATAGGCGGTAAGGCGGCTGCCATCGGTATAAAAGTAATTACAAACCACATTCAGCTTTTGGTAGGTAAAGTAGTCGGCCGGGTTTTTACCCGCCAGCCGGAAAAGTTCATCCACATACTGCGGCATGGTGAACAGGCTGGGGCCGGCATCAAAGCGGTAGCCCTGCTGCTCAAACTCCGATAACTTACCGCCGGCATAAGCATTGGCCTCAAATACCTCCACGGCATATCCTTTTACAGCCAGCCTTATGGCGGTGGCAATACCGGCTATACCGGCACCAATAATGAGTGCTTTTTGCTGGGGCATGTGGCAAAGATATAAAAGAACGCTGTACAATCGGGTTTACCTTATTACCTCTATCAAAGCTGAAATTGAACATCCGAAATCCGAAATAAATCTAAAATAAGTAATATTGCCCTCCCATGGGATTTTTACAGCTACCGGATTTAGGCAAAGTATGTTATTATGAATATGGCACGGGCACCAGGCCCATGCTGGCTTTTCACGGCTATGGCATGACGGGGCGGCAATTCGAGGTGCTGCAAAAGTCTATCCTGAGCCAATACCGTGTGTATAGTTTCGATCATTTTTTTCATGGCGAAAGTGCCATCAACTGGGACGAACCGCAGATACTGGATGGCATGCCCAAGCCCATGATCAAAGCTTACCTGGAAGAATGGTTTAAGGTGCATGGCAGGCAACGCATCAGCTTGATGGGTTATTCTATTGGCGCCAACATGGCTCTGGTGCTGGTTGAGGAGTTTGCCGATCTGATAGATGAAATTTATCTGATGGCGCCCGATGGGCTTTCGGTTTATCGCGGCTTTCATTTTATTATGCACCAGCCTGTAGGCAAGTATTTGTTTAAGCGGGTTACCAAAAGTAATTGGCTGGCCCCTGGTGTGCTTAAAATGCTGAAACGTGTACGGTTTATTGATGAAAGCCTGTACAAGATAGCCTACCATGAAATGGATACGCCCCAAAAGAGGCTGGATGTTTACTATACCCTTAACCTGATCAAACAGTTGCAGCCCGATGTGGTTAAAATAACAAGCCTCATCAATCAGCATCATATTAAATGCCATTTGATATTTGGTCAGTATGATATGCTGTTCCCTAAATTGGGCGCGGCCAACTTTATAAACCGGCTGGAGAAACCTGTAGTGCACGAAGTGCCAATGGGGCACTGGCTGGTTACCCAGCAACTGGATGATTATTTAGCAAACGGCAAACTATGATACCACAACGACGGAGCGGACTGGTGCACAAACTGTTTATGCCCTACCTGGCTTACCGCCTGCGTAAGGATTTTAACCGTTTTGAGTATAATAAGATTGATATACTGCCCGGTCATTCTATTTTACTGCTGTGCAATCATTTTAGCTGGTGGGATGGTTTTTGGGCAGGTCAGCTGGCTCATGTTTACCTGGACCGTAAGTTTTACATCATGATGCAGGAAGACCACTTGCAGCAGCGCATGTTTTTTAACCGGCTTGGCGGTTTTTCTATTAACCGGCAATCTAAGGAGGTGGTGCAATCGCTCCAATACGCGGCCGATCTGCTGAATGATCCTGAAAACCTGGTAACCGTTTTTCCGCAGGGGGCGCTGGTATCCAATCATGCAACCGAAATTGATATTGAGCGGGGCATTGCCTATATCGTGAAAAAAATAAAAGGTAAGTGCCAGATCATTTACTACTCGGCGCTGATTGATTATTTCGAGAGTCTGAAACCTTCCGTATATCTGCACCTTACGCATTGCGGTACCAATTATGATTTTGATTATGAGCGGTTAAGGCAGCACATCAATGCACATCATAAAAAAGCTTTGGTAGATCAAGTGAACGTAGACCATTAAGCTTCACCCAACCTTCCCGGTAGGGAGGGCTTAGTTAACTTTTACTATCTTGCCCCAGCATCATGATCCGGCCGAAAGAGAATAAGTTTATCCATTGGTTTTTTCACCATTATATCCGGGTGATTATCGGCCGTAATTTCAGAACCTTTAACTATAATTCCATAGACGTTGATCCCGACAAATCTGTTCTGTTGCTGGCTAATCATTTTGGCTGGTGGGATGGGTTTTTGCTGTATTGGCTAAACTATAAGTTGCTGAAAAAGAAGTTCCACATCATGATATTGGAAGATACCGTACGCAAAGTATTCTTTCTGAAATATATGGGTGCTTTCTCTATCACCAAGCATTCGCGCGGTATGATCGAGTCGCTCGACTATGCTGCACAATTGCTGCACGACCCGAAAAATCTGGTACTCATTTTTCCGCAGGGTAAGTTGTACTCCAATTTTTCGGACGAAGTTGTTTTTGAAAAAGGACTGGTTAAGGTAATTAAACAGGCAGCAGGCAAATTTCAGTATGTTTTTGCAGCAACATTTATTGAATATTTCCAGCACAAAAAGCCCGGCATAAACGTTTATGTGCAAAGCAGCGTTAACGATAGTAAGGCCGTGGATGAAATCAGTGATTTGTACCAGCAGCATTATCAGTCGGCCAGGCAGCTTCAAACTCAAATTATAGTATAAAGTGATTATTGCACTATCTGTTATTTTCCTGTTTCTGATTCTGCGTTTCGTTGTTACCGTATTCAATTTCGTATCCGACCCTAAGCTGCGCAAAATAAAACGCGGACATCATGAACTGGTATCTATACTGATACCCGCCCGTAATGAAGAAGCGAATATTATTCGCCTGTTGCAGTCTATACATGATCAGGATTATGAAAATTACGAGGTAATTGTGCTGGATGACGACTCTGCCGATAATACCTTCAATCTGTGTAGCGCTTTTGCTGCCGGCAAGCCACGGTTTAGCATCATCAAAGGCCAGCCTTTAAAAGACGGCTGGCTGGGAAAAAATTATGCCTGCCATCAACTGGCCCAACAGGCTAAGGGGCAATACTTTTTGTTTTTGGATGCCGACGAGAAAATTTATCCCGGGCTTATCAATAGCGCTGTGCATCGTATGCAGGTGCGTAAAGTAGCGCTGCTCAGTTTATTCACTAATCAGGTAATGGATACATTAGGCGAAAGGCTGGTAGTGCCTTTAATGCATTATGTGCTGCTCAATCTGTTGCCTATCCGGCTTATTTATCTGGCCAAAAACCCGTCGTTTGCAGCCGCAAGCGGGCAGTTTATGTTGTTTGATGCAGCTATGTACCGCAAGCACCAATGGCACCAAATGGCTAAAGATAAGGTGGTGGAAGATATTGAGATAACCAAGTTGGTTAAATCGGCCCCGTTGAAGTGTGAAAGTTTGCTGGCTAATGGCTTTATTACCTGCCGTATGTATACCGGATACAGTGATGCGATCAACGGGTTCAGTAAAAACTTTTTGGCGGCTTTTAATTATAGTGTGCCTGGGTTTCTATTGTATCTGGTTATCATTATCGGAGGTCCGTTGTTCGTGATAACCACCATGAGCCTGCCGCTTATTGTTATGATGTGCAGCCTTATTGTGCTGAGCCGTATTATGATATCGTTCCTCTCGGGCCAAAATGTTTGGTATAATGTACTGTTGCATCCTTTGCAAATGTTGAGTTTGGTTGTGGTAGGTATATTTGCCATTCAAAGTCATTTAACTAAAAATACCCTGTGGAAAGGCCGACCGGTATAAGCATGAACAAAACTAAGCTGTCTGTAATTGCTGTTATATTGTTTCATGCTGTTGGTCTGATTGGTTTTCTAGTACCAGCGCTACACCCCTTATTCATTAAGCTGGTGCCTTTTCATTTGCTGCTGATGCTGGTTATCGTAATTATTAATCACCAGCGGTTAAGTGAAAAGTTCTGGTTGTTTGCCCTGCTTACTTTCCTTGCTGGCTTTATGGCTGAATGGATAGGCGTGCATACGCATATTATTTTTGGCAATTATAACTATGGCGCAACACTGGGTACCAAAGTATTCGATATTCCGTTAATGATAGGCGTAAACTGGTTTACGCTTGTGTATGGAACAGGCGTGCTTTTGCAGCGCAGCCGGTTAAAGAATGTATTTGCAAGAATTATTACCGGAGCTGTGTTGTTGGTGCTTTTAGACCTGTTGATTGAGCCGGTAGCTATTAAGTTCGACTACTGGAATTGGACAGGAGGCGTTATCCCGCTCAAAAATTACAGAGATTGGTTTGGGCTAAGTATACTGTTGCTGGCCTTGTTTGAGTGGTTTAATTTTAAAAAGCAAAATATAGTAGCACCCGTGTTACTGGTAGTTGAGTTTGTGTTTTTCGGCATTTTACAGCTGGCTTAATGGCCGCTGCGTTATATCCGGGTTTTTAGCGTATTTTTGTATTACTATGGGAGCATATCAGTTACAGGTTCAGATAGATCAGGATTCGGGATTTTGTTTTGGGGTGGTATATGCCATTGATATGGCCGAAGAAATTCTGGCCGAAGATGGCTATCTGTATTGCCTGGGCGATATTGTGCATAACGATGAAGAGGTGGAGCGACTGAAAGCCAAAGGCCTGCGTATTATTGACCACGAGCAACTGGCCGGTTTGCACAACGAAAAAGTGCTGATCCGCGCACATGGCGAAGCGCCCGAAACTTACCGCACGGCGCTTGAAAATAACATTACCTTAATTGATGCTTCTTGCCCGGTAGTGCTCAAGCTGCAGAATCGCATTAAAACATCGCATGATAGTGATGAGAAGATTGTGATATTTGGTAAACATGGCCATGCCGAGGTGATTGGTTTGCAGGGCCAAACCAACAACGAAGCGCTGGTATTTCAAGATATTGCCGAACTGGATAATGTAGAGCTACCCCAAAAGTTTACGCTATACAGCCAAACCACCAAGAGTACGGATAAATTTTACAGCATAAAAAACGAACTACTGGGGCGTGGATATGAGGTAAAAGCTAACGATACTATTTGCCGCCAGGTATCTAACCGGGATAAAGACCTGCCTGAATTTGCTACCAGGTTTGATAAGATTGTATTTGTTTCCGGCAAAAAGTCGTCGAACGGTAAAGTGCTTTTTGAGGTATGCCGCAAGCATAATCCCAATACCTACTTTGTTTCGGCTGTGGATGAGTTAAGCCCTGATATGTTTGCCCCCGGCGATAAAGTGGGCATCAGCGGTGCCACCTCAACCCCAATGTGGCTGATGGAACAGGTGAAAACAGAGCTGGAAAAGTATTAGTCTGCCTTGTTTAAAAGGAATAATAAAAACCGCATTAAATAGCCGCTATGCAAATGCAACTCAAATTTATTATTGCTTTCTTGTGTGTATTATCGGCCATCTGCTCCTGCAAAACAAAGCCTGCAGATGGTAATTATTATTTGATAGAAGATACCGCGCATAATACTTCTGGGTATTTGAATGCCAATAAGGATACCGTTATTCCGTTAGGTAAATATGATCGTTGCTTAACTGATACCTTTAAAAATTTTGCTATCGTAGCTAAGCGTAATGTTGGCTTTATAGGGATAGATAAAGCTGAGAAAGTTTTATTTGAGGTATTTCCGTTTGATAACGGGCCTGATTACGTAGTGGAAGGGCTGTTCAGGATTATCAAGAATGGTAAAATAGGTTATGCCGATTCAACCGGAAAGGTTATCATACCACCCCGGTATGCCTGCGCTTATCCCTTTGAAAAAGGACTGGCTATGGTTAGCTATCAAGGTAAAAAGATAGCCGACGGTGAACACTACTACTGGGCGGCCGATCATTGGTTTTATATTAATAAAGCCGGGCAAGAGGTTAAGAAAAAGTAAGCATCTGTATAATAGCAAATAGCCAACCCCAAAAGGAACATAAAACAAAAGCACCAATCGCCTGATTGTATTAATTATATGGAACATTCAAAAGCTGCTTCTCAATCTACTTCTCCTTCAGGGGACTGGGGGGCTGGCGTTTGGATTGCCGTTTTGGTAATAGGTGCATGGCTTACATCAACCATATTACTAATGCGGTGGCAGGTTAGCTTCACCAATCCGTTACTTTATTTATTTGTGTTGGTGCAAATGCATTTGTATACCGGCTTGTTTATTACAGCGCATGATGCTATGCATGGTACAGTTTCGTCAAATAAAAGCATCAACAATATGGCAGGGTATATCACCACCTTTTTTTATGCTGCTTTTTGGTACCCAGTGTTGTATACCAAGCACCATAAGCACCACAAGCATGTGCACTCTGATGATGATCCCGATTATCATAATGGTAGCTTTATTGCATGGTATATCAGGTTTATACGCAATTACTTATCTATATGGCAGGTAGTATTCATGGCCGCTTTGTTTAACCTTCTTAAAATATGGATACCGCAACCCAACCTCATTATGTTTTGGGTAGTGCCATCCCTGTTAAGCACTTTGCAGCTGTTTTATTTTGGTACCTACCAGCCGCACAAAGGCGAGCATGATAACCCGCACCACTCACGTACCCAGCGCAAAAATCATGTATTTGCTTTTTTGTCCTGCTATTTTTTTGGCTATCATTATGAGCACCATGCCTCGCCCGGAACGCCCTGGTGGCGCTTATGGCGCATGAAATAGTAGCGCTTCTTTCACTTGCTTCTTCCCTCAATCATCCAATTAGTAAATAGGATAAATCTTTAGGCAATTGCGTTTTAACCAGCCTCCTGAAAATAACATTGGGCTGATATTCTGGCACTCAAAAACATCCGGTTATTATTACCTTTGTGCAATGGCAAAAAAGGGAGTTTTATTGGTGAATTTAGGTACGCCGGATAGTCCGCAAACGTCGGATGTACGCCGTTACCTGGATGAGTTTTTGATGGACGGACGGGTAATTGATGTAAACCCGGCTTTTCGTACGTTTTTGGTGAAGGGTATTATTGTACCTTTCCGCGGACCAAAATCTGCCAAAACTTATCAAAAAATCTGGACCGATGAAGGCTCTCCTTTAATGGTATACAGTGTTCGGGCTGCTGAGTTGTTGAAACAACGCCTGGGTAACGAGTATCATGTTGAACTGGCCATGCGCTATCAAAATCCGTCTATCGCTTCTGCGCTTGACAAACTGAAGGCGGCCCAGGTAGATTCTATTAAAGTAATTGCACTGTTTCCGCAATATGCATCGGCTACCACTGGTTCCGTACACGATAAGGTGATGGAAATTGTACGCACCTGGCAAAGCATACCCGACATGAGCTTTGTAAATTCCTTTTACGATAACGAGCTCATGATCGAAGCGTTTGCCCAAAACGGCGCTAAATATAATCCTGAAAGTTACGATCATATTCTGTTCAGTTTCCATGGCTTGCCGCAACGTCAGCTCATAAAAGGGGATGATACCAAGCGCCATTGCCTTAAAGCTGCCGATTGCTGCCAAACGATTACCGATGCCAACAAGTTTTGCTATAGCGCGCAAAGCCATGCCACTGCCCGCCTGATTGCCGAAAAGTTAAACATCCCGAAAGATAAATATACCATTACGTTCCAGTCGCGCTTAGGCCGCGACCCTTGGGCACAGCCTTATACCAGCGAAATTATTGCGGAGCTGGCCAATAAAGGTAACAAACGTATCCTCGTGTTTTGCCCAGCCTTTGTGGCCGACTGCCTGGAAACCGTTTATGAAATTGCCGATGAGTACGACACCGAATTCCGTCATCTTGGCGGCGAAAAAGTACAACTGGTGGAAAGCCTCAACGATTCGCCACTTTGGATTGATACTTTAGAGCAACTGGTTACTAAGTAGTAGGAATAAGGATTAAATAAACTTTCATTAGGAGCAATCAAGAAGCAAACTCTTTGCAGAAATAGCATCGTCGCTCGTAATGAAAGTTTATTCCAATTTCAGCCTTAACTTATCCATAATTAATTCGGTCGCGCCCTTTTGCTTATCTACATAATCACGGGCAATTTTTGCAGCTGCCTGAAGCGTATCCTCATTAGCTATCAACTTGTCTGTAATGGTGCTCAGTTCTTCTTTTGAACTAATGCTAAAACCTGCCTGTAACGAAATTAGATCACGTGCTTCTTTAAACTTTTCATAATTCGGGCCAAAAATAACAGGCATTCCGAAAGCGGCTGCTTCCAGCGTATTATGAATCCCTGCTCCAAATCCACCGCCTATATAACCAATGTTGCCATACTGGTATAAGGACGAAAGCATGCCAATATTATCAATGATGAGTACCTGGTAAGTTGAAAGCGGAGCGGGTAGGTGCTCAATTTGTGAAAAGCGTACCGTCTTTTCTTTAGGCAGCAGTTCCATTAGCCTTGTTATCTTTTCTTCACTAATTTCATGAGGAGCGATGATAAACTTCCACCCTGGATATGGAGGTACCAGTGATGCAAGTAACTCTTCATCGTGCGGCCAGGTGCTGCCGGCTATGAATACAGGTTGGCTGTTTTTAAAGCTGGCTATAACCGGTAAATCTTTAGGTTGTTGGGCATTAGCCCAAACCCGGTCAAAGCGTGTGTCGCCGCTTACGGATACGTGTTGAATGTTTAGCTGGTCTAATAACTGCTTTGAGTTGTTGTCTTGTACAAAAAGATGGGTAATATAGGTCAGCATGCGGCGGTGTAAGCTGCCATACCATTTAAAAAAGATCTGATCGGGCCTGAAAATGGCTGATATGACATATAATGGAATATCTTTTCGATGCAGTTCATTGAAGAAGTGATACCAATACTCATATTTAGTAAATACTGCCGCACACGGTTTTATACTTGCAATAAAACGTTGGGCATTACCGGCGGTATCTAGCGGGAGGTAATATACAGCATCGGCCAGCGGTGTTTTTTTTCTAATCTCAAACCCTGATGGCGAAAAAAAAGTTATGATGATAGGGTGTGTTGGATGCTGATTACGAACGGCTTCCAGTACCGGCCGGCCTTGTTCAAACTCCCCTAACGATGCAAAGTGAAACCAAATGCTATCAGATGTGTTTGCTACACTCTGTCTGTGCCTGCCAGTAAGCCAAAGCCTGGCCTTTGTATTGAATGCAGATGCAATAAGAACAGCAAAATAATAAGCACGAATGCCGATGTTGTACAGTAATAGCATTTAATATGTAATTCTTATATTCGTCGGTATAAAAGTAGCAAAGAAGCGAAGAAAAAACATCAAAAAGAACCATGAAAATAGCAGTAGTAGGAACGGGTTACGTAGGCCTGGTAACGGGGACATGTTTAGCCGAGACCGGCAACGAGGTGATATGCGTAGACAT
>NZ_JAHBBK010000004.1 GCF_018390515.1 Mucilaginibacter sp. Bleaf8
TATTCAGGTGCCTATATCGGCGGTGTCCACCTCTTCCCATTCCGAACAGAGAAGTTAAGCCCGCCAGAGCCGATGGTACTGCGGTAACACGTGGGAGAGTAGGTCGGCGCCAAACCCTACAAATCCATGCCCCTCTTGCAAAATATGCATCAGGGGCTTTTTGCTTTGGGAGGCGGGGAACATATCCTACCTGTAGGGCTCAACTCGTTTAAAACGCAACCTTTCTCTGTTGGCTTCGTACTGATTATGCAATTAATCGTTTATACATATTCAAAAATTCACATAGACTTTTAAGGTTACCTATATATTAGTCTTCCTGTAGTGATCGGTCCTTCTTACTAGCTCACATCTATCTGTAATCATTTTAAATTAATAGTCTTTCAAGAGGCAGAAGAACTTATCCCTAGACATATTGTTGAAGTTTTAATTAACCGAGACGTTTATATGCAGGATATGCTAAATACCTCACCTCATGAATAGCATCATTGAACAAACCGAGCAGGGGAACATCTGGCCGTTGGCTCATGCCGTGCCAGATCCCGACAGGTCACAAATTGTATCGTTAAAAGTTAACGGACAAGAATATAAGCTTATGATTGAGCCATGGGTGACTCTTTTAGATGCGTTACGGGAATACATTGGTTTCACCGGAACAAAGAAAGGTTGCGACCATGGTCAGTGTGGTGCTTGTACGGTGTTAGTTGATGGTAAGCGAATAAATTCATGCCTGTCTCTTGCTGTAATGAAACAGAACTGTGAGATAACCACCATAGAGGGGCTCGCCAAAGGAGACGAATTACACCCAATGCAAAAAGCTTTTGTTGAACATGATGCTTACCAATGCGGCTACTGTACGCCTGGGCAAATCTGTTCCGCTGTGGGATTGGTCAATGAAGGTAAAGCAAATACCCGGGACGAGATCAGCGAACTGATGAGTGGTAACCTATGCCGGTGCGGAGCTTACCCCAATATACTGGATGCTATTGAGCAAGCGAAAGGAGAGATAAACAATGAATAGGTTTACTTTTGCAAGCGTTACTGATATAAGTACTGCCATTGCTGAGCTTGATGAACATGATACACCAAAGTACATCGCCGGCGGTACCAACTTACTCGATTTAATGAAGGTGAATGTTGAAAAGCCTGATCACCTGATCGACATATCAAACTTAGCTTTTAATCAACTAGAAGAGTTGCCCGATGGTGGTTTACGTTTAGGCGCATTGATAACTAATGCCGAAACAGCGTGGAATAAACAGGTAAAGACACGTTATCCTCTGTTATCGAAAGCAATTTTATCTGGTGCTTCGGCTCAGTTGCGTAATATGGCTACTAATGGCGGTAACCTGCTGCAACGTACCCGATGTTATTATTTTTATGATACCGCTACGCCTTGTAATAAGCGTGAACCGGGCTCGGGATGTTCTGCAATTAAGGGCTATAACCGTATACATGCTATTTTAGGTGCCAGCGAAGATTGCATTGCTACACACCCTTCAGATATGTGTGTGGCGTTGGCCGCACTTGATGCCGTTGTGAATGTAACGGGTAGGGATGGTGATCGTTCCATACCTTTTGCAAATTTTCACCGCTTACCTGGTGACAGGCCAGATCTGGATAATACATTAGGTGCAGGTGAAATCATTACTTCTGTTGATTTGCCTCCCAATAATTTTGCGCAGCATTTCGAATACCTTAAAGTGCGTGACCGTGCTTCTTACGCTTTTGCACTGGTTTCGGTAGCTGTTGCTTTGGAGATGGACGGTAATATAATGACAAAAGCTCGTATTGCTTTAGGCGGAGTAGCACATAAGCCATGGCGCAACACTGAGGCCGAAAACTTATTAACTAATCAGGTTGCTGTAATGGAAAACTTTAAGAAAGTGGCTGATGCCATTACTAAGGATGCTTTGGGTTATGGAGATAATTCATTCAAAATAGAGCTAGCCAAACGGGCTGTTATTAGGGCCTTGATGCAGGCAGCCGGATTGGAGGTGCAATCATGATAACGACCAATTACATTGGGCAACCCGTAAACCGTGTTGACGGGCGTGCCAAAGTAACCGGCCAGGCTAAATATGCTGCTGAATTTAATGTGGTGAGTGGGATCACTTATGGTTTTGTAGTGTCCAGCCCTGTTACAAAAGGAAAAATTACAGCAGTAAATACCCGCCAGGCATTAAGTCAGAAGGGTGTGTTACAGGTATTCACACATGAAAATGTATCTGGCCTGGCTTGGTTTGACCGTAGTTATAAAGATCAGGATGCACCTAAGGATGGTTCGCCTTTCCGGCCATTCCAAAATAATGAAATACAGTTCAGCTTACAGCCTATAGCATTGGTTGTGGCCGAAACTTATGAATTGGCCCGCTATGCAGCCTCATTAATACACTTTGAATATGAGGTGGATGACCAGTTGGTTGTTGGCCTGGAGCAGAACCTTGATAAAGCCCGTAAGCCGAAAAGTTACAAAGTGCCGGTAACTAAACCGCGCGGTGATGCCAACGAAGCTTTCGAGCAATCAGCAATCAAGCACCATGGCGATTACTATCATGGCAGCGAGCATCATAACCCAATGGAAATGCATGCTACCACGGTAATATATGGAGATGATGATAAGTTGACAATTTATGATAAAACGCAGGGCGTGCAAAACAGCCAGTCGTACGTAAAGAAAATATTTGGTTTGTCTGACGATCAGGCTCGTGTCATATCACCATTCGTGGGTGGTGCTTTTGGCTCGGGTCTGCGTCCGCAATATCAACTATTTATGGCGGTGTTAGCTTCCTTAGAGTTGAAGCGTTCAGTAAAAGTTGTGCTTACCCGGCAGCAAATGTTTTCGTTCGGGCACCGGCCGGCTACTTTACAAAAGGTAATTATTGGTGCATCGGCCGATGGTAAGTTGCAATCAATTATCAACAAGGCTTATACCGAAACTTCGCAGTTCGAAGAATATACCGAAAACATCGTCAATTGGTCGGGCTACCTTTACCATTGCGAAAACGTAGATTTTGATCATCAGATTGTATCACAGGATGTATACACGCCATTGGATATGCGGGCGCCGGGCGGTGTAACCGGCGTTTATGCAATAGAATGTGCCGTAGATGAAACTGCTTATAAAGCAGGCATTGATCCGCTGGAATTCCGAATGATGAATTATGCGGAAAAAGACTTAAATGATGATTTACCTTTTTCGAGCAGAGAGTTGATGCAGTGCTACCTGCAGGGTGCAGAGCGCTTTGGCTGGCGTAAGCGCAACCCCGAAGTTCGCTCCATGCGGGAAGGGCATAACCTAATTGGCTGGGGCGTAGCCACTGGTGCTTGGGAAGCACAGCAAATGCCGGTAAGGGCAAAAGCTAAACTATCGGCCGATGGTAAATTGACTGTAAGTACAGCAACATCTGATATTGGTACCGGTACTTATACCAGTATGACGCAGGTTGCTGCCGAAACACTTGGGTTGCCTATTGAGGATGTTTTGTTTAAATTAGGTGATAGCGCTATGCCGCTTGCCCCGCTGCAGGGCGGTTCCTGGACGGCAGCTTCTGTAGGTTCGGCTGTTAAATTGGTTTGTGAGGATATCAGGTCCAAGCTTTTCAGCATGGCCCGTAAGGTAGATAACTCACCATTTGCCAATGCCGATACAGATGATGTGATTTTTGATTCCGGTAAAATTATTTCGAAAAGCAATCCGCAGGTATATCTTACCGTATCAGAAATTATGCATCAAAGTGGTGTAAATGTGATCGAAGAAGATACTACTTCGCTGCCCAATATGTTAAAGCAAAAACAATATTCCCGCTATACGCATTCGGCGGTATTTGTAGAAGTTAAGGTAGATGAAGATTTAGGCACGGTGCATGTAACCCGGGTAGTTAGTGCTGTGGCGGGAGGGCGTATCATTAATCCAAAAACGGCGCGAAGCCAGGTTCTGGGCGGTGTGGTATGGGGTATTAGTCAGGCTTTGCAGGAAGATACCATACTGGACAACAACATTGGTCGCTTTATGAACCACGATCTGGCCGAATACCACATCCCGGTTAATGCGGATATTAAGGATATTGAGGTGATCTTTGTGGAAGAGCACGATGATATCGTAAACCCGCTTGGCGTAAAAGGCTTAGGCGAAATTGGCATAGTCGGCGTGGCTGCTGCTATATCCAATGCGGTTTACCATGCAACGGGGAAGCGGGTAAGAGATTTACCTATTCAATTAAATAAGTTGATGTAAACCAGTTATGGTTGTAAACGTCATGCCATACAGTAACCTTGGGTTCGATGAGATTACTGTTTGGCATGACGTTTTTATTTTTAAACTATATGTAGCTTTGTAAACAACAACCAGCTTATGGACACTGCCGAAAAATCATTCTCTCATATTGATGCTGATACCAACTATCCCACGATGGTAGATGTGAGTGATAAGCAGGTAACCAAGCGTACTGCCAGGGCACGCAGTATTGTGGTATTGGGCAATGAGATTATGCAGCATTTAACGGGTAATGATATTCAAACCAAAAAAGGACCGGTGTTTCAAACCGCTATTATAGCCGGTACTATGGCGGCAAAAAAAACGTCTGATCTGATACCGCTTTGCCATCCGCTGGCTTTGGAGAATTGTAAGGTGGAAATTAGTATTAACGAGCAACAGGAAGTGGTTGTAGACTGTACGGCCACCATTACTTCAAAAACAGGTGTAGAGATGGAGGCGCTCACAGGTGCCAGCGTAGCTGCATTAACCATTTATGACATGTGCAAAGCCTTTTCGCACAATATCATTATTAAAGAAACCAAGCTGCTGGAAAAGACAGGGGGCAAAAGCGATTATCATGGATAAACAGCACGAAAAGCATGTGAAGCTAAGCAGGCCATCGCTGGGCGAATACAACCGTAACGAACTATCCATTTTAGGTACTACCTGTGCCAATATCCGTCAGTTGGCCAACCAGCTCATACAAAGTTTATGTGATCAATATAGTGTTGCCTATGTGGATGCCGATCATAAAGCATCGGTAGTTACGGAGGATGCAGCTTTGGCTAACGGCGCAACATTAGAAGCGGTGGATAAGATCACCTACCGCAGCCTGAACTACCAACAGGAATTCAATGCTTTTCAAAACAGGCAGCTGTTCAATTACCAGGATTTAGTGTTGGTTAACGGTAACCATTTCAAAGCCCAGGCGCAAATTGCGGTGATTGACCCGGTAAAACCGCTTGAAAAAAAGCTGGATAAATTAACCAACGTAAAGCTGGTACTACTTACCGAAGGCATTACAGATGTACCGGAGTATATTAGCCAAATGCCTGATCTGGCTAACGTGCCGATTATGCGCATGGATGATATTACAGGTATTATTGAATTTATCAGTGCATTTTTAACCGAACGCAGTGCGCCACTATTTGGACTGGTGCTGGCCGGGGGCAAAAGCGAGCGTATGCAAACCGATAAAGGCAGTCTGGATTATCATGGTAAAACGCAACGCCTGCATATACATGAGTTGCTTAGCAGCTACTGTGCACAAGTATACATATCCTACGCTGATGAACAAGCAGTGCAGCAACAGGAAGATTTGCCTGTTATCATTGATACCTTTACTGGCTTAGGGCCATATGGCGGTATCCTGTCGGCCTTTCGTAATAATACAGATGTGGCGTGGATTACTTTAGCTTGTGATTTGCCTTATCTATCGCCACAAACGATTGGATATTTGGTAGCACGCCGCAATCCTTCCAAACTTGCCACGGCCTTTATGGATGCCGAGAATCGCTTCCCGGAACCATTAATTACTATTTGGGAACCCCGGGCTTACCCTGTTTTGTTGCAATTTTTAAGTCAGGGCTATTCATGTCCACGTAAGGTGCTTATCAACTCTGATGTGGAATTGTTGCAGGTGCCCAATGTACTCGACATACAAAATGTAAACTACCCCGAACAGCGCGAAGCTGCAATGCAGCACCTCAAAGCCGGCAAATAAGCTTAAAATCTGCTATATTGGCTCCCTTATCGCAATCTATCTTGTTTTTAATATGAAGAAATTAATACGCTTGGCCAGCCTATGTGCCTTTATTGGGGGGATTGTGGCAACTGCACAGGCGCAAAGTATTACCATCAGCGGCGATAGCCTGGAAACGAAAGCTATCAGTATGGGCGAATTTCAGGATATGCACCAAAGCGTAGTAATGGCCAAGGCACATGATGAAAAAGTACACCGTTATACCGGCGTATCACTTGCCGATCTGTTGAAAAAAGCTGGCGTTATGTTAGGCGATTCAGCTAAAAGAGCAACCGTAAAAAGCTATGTTATTGTAACCGCTGCTGATAACTATCGAGCCATCTATGCACTTTCCGAAATTGATCCGCTTTTTGCCAACCGATTGATTATTCTGGCAAACAGGGCAGATAAAAAGCCGCTGCCATCACAGGATGGCCCTTTCCAGATCATCGTTCCGGGCGAAAAGAAACATGCACGTTGGGTAAGGCAGGTAAACAGTATACAGTTGGTTGTTGTTAAGTAATTCATTGTACTTAATTACTTAAACATACATTACTACTTATGAAACGTGTATTGATATTGCTTACGGCTTTTGCTCTGCCGATAGCAACCATGGCGCAACGCGTATTTGTTGGCGTAGCTGCCAACGCTGAGCCTGTAGCCAAAAAGCTGGCAAAAGAATTTAAGAAAGAAACCGGTATTAAGGCCGAGCTGTACGTAAGTTCATCAGGCAAATTAACCACACAGATAGAACAAGGCGCACCATTGGATATCTTCCTTTCTGCCGATATGAAATATCCGCAGGAACTATACGCTAAAAAGCTAACCCTGAACAAACCCCGCGTATATGCCAATGGCAGTTTAATTATGTGGAGCCGAAAAGGAATCAGTGTTGATAATGGCTTACAATCGCTCACTGCACCTGCAGTGCAAAAAATAGCAGTGGCTAATCCGGCTTTAGCGCCTTACGGTTCGGCGGCTATTGCGGCAATTAAAAAGGCCAAGCTGGCTACAAAGCTGCAAGCCAAATTGGTTTATGGCGAAAGCATTTCTCAAGTGAACCAATACCTGCTTACGGGCGCGGCTGATGTTGCTTTTACCGCCAAATCGGTCGTACTGGATCTGGATAAAAAAAACAAAGGTGATTGGAAAGAGGTTGATCCCAAACTGTATCCACCAATTGCCCAGGGCGTGGTCATGCTCAAAGCCGCTGATACCAATAAGAATAAAGCTAATACGCAAAAGTTCTATGACTTTTTATTCAGTCGTAAGGGCAAAAGCATTTTTGCAGTGTACGGTTATAAAGTAGGGCTGTAACCAGATTTGCAGGCATCGGTACTAATCATAGCACTATGCTTACAACTTTTTTGTATAGCACAGGTATCGTAGCTTTGTCAATTGAAAATTTATCTGATGGATTACCAACCCCTGTTACTCACTTTTAAGCTGGCGCTGGTTACTACCATGTGCCTGCTGGCAGTTGGTATTCCATTAGCAGCGTGGTTAGCCAAAAGCAAGTCCAGGTTTAAACCTGTGGCTGAGGCGGTGATCAGTTTGCCAATAGTGCTGCCGCCCTCAGTAATAGGCTTTTACCTATTGCTGGCCTTTAGTCCCAATTACCATTTCGGACAACTGCTGGAATCTGTTTTTGATATCCGGTTAGTATTCTCTTTTCCCGGCCTGGTGCTTAGTTCCATGTTGTATAGTTTACCTTTTATGGTGCAACCTGTACAAGCTGGCTTGCAATCTTTACCAGCCAGTCTTCAGGAGGCTTCGCAAACGCTGGGCAAATCATCCGCTCAAACTTTTTTTCGGGTTTTGCTGCCTAATATTAAACCAGCACTGCTTACTGGCATCGTTTTAACTTTTGCCCATACCATAGGCGAGTTTGGTTTGGTACTTATGATTGGTGGGAATATTCCGGGTGTAACCAAGGTTGCTTCTATTGCAATTTATGAGCAGGTAGAATCACTCAATTTTGCGGAGGCACATGTGTATGCTGCTGTTTTGCTCGCTATATCTTTCATCATTTTACTCACCGTATATACCGTTAACAAACGGTTAGTTAAAAGCCGTTGGGTATCATGATCAAAATCAATATTCAAAAAAAGTTGCACATGGCTGGTGGCGATACGGCGTTGCGTATGAATACCGAACTCGAAGCCAACTCTTTCACCGCCTTATACGGCCCATCCGGAGCCGGCAAAACTACTTTGTTGAAAATATTGGCCGGACTCATCCAGCCCGAGCATGGCCGGATTGAGGTTAACGGCCAAACCTGGCTGGATACCGAACGCAGCATTAACCTGCCAGCGCAAAAAAGGAGTATCGGTTTTGTGTTCCAAGATTTTGCCTTATTTCCAAACATGACCGTAATGGAAAATCTGCGATATGCACTGCCTGATCGTAAAGATGAGCGCTTGCTTTTGCAGCTGTTAGAAGCTGTATCCATGCAAAACTTTGCACAACGCAAACCCGATACCTTATCGGGCGGCCAAAAACAGCGCGTGGCATTGATACGTGCGCTGGTTCGTAAACCGCAAATGTTGTTGCTGGATGAACCCCTATCGGCGCTGGACAATGAAATGCGAACAAACCTGCAGGATGTGTTACAGCAATTGCACCGGGAATACGGGTTAACTATTATAATGGTTAGTCATCACCTGCCCGAAATTTACTTACTGGCAAGCCACGTGCTGCAAATTCAACATGGCCAAATAGTTAAGTCGGGAACGGCGGGTGAGGTGTTTGGCTGGGAGCAGTCGGTAAATAGCATAACCCTTTTAGGAGAGATACTCAGTGTTGATCCGCAAGGTGTGAAAGTGCTGGTGAACAACCAGGTGATAATTATTGCAGCTGCCGGGAACTGGCAAATAGGGGATAAAGTGACAATAGCCTGTCAGGCGGCAGACCTGACTTTAAAAAAGCTTTTGTAGATTTATAATTATAAACTATAGGTGCCTGCTCTTGTTAATACAGGCTGAACGGCAACTTGGTTTATTGCTATTGATACTTATGGAAATACTGCTGTTTGGAATAACACGCGAAATTGTTGGTAAGCAAAAGCTGCCGGTACCGGCAGATCAAAATATTACTACTGTTAAAGCACTTAAAACATGGCTGGGGCAGCAATATCCGGCTATGCAAAGCCTGTCGTCATTATTAGTGGCGGTTGATAGCGAGTATGCACAGGATGATGATGTACTGAACGGGGAAAATGAAATTGCACTGATTCCGCCGGTAAGCGGAGGATAATATGATGCTGATTAAAATTGTTGAACATATTGATTTGAATGAAGCTTATGCGCACTTGCATACGCCCGAAGCCGGTGCGGTGAATCTGTTTGTAGGTACGGTTCGCAATCATTCAAAAGGCAAAGAGGTAATGCACTTGGATTTTGAGGCTTATGAAACGATGGCCTTACAGCAAATGCAGCATGTAGCTGATGCCGCCCAGCAAAAGTTTCCCTTGTGTAAGTTGGTGATGATTCATGCCGTTGGCGCTAAAGAACCCGGTGAGCCGGTGGTAGTGGTAGGCGTATCATCCGCCCATCGTGATGCATCATTCGAGGCCTGCCGGTTTTTGATAGATGAGCTGAAAAAAACAGTGCCTATCTGGAAAAAAGAATTTTACGAAGATAACAGCGTATGGGTAAACGCGCACCCCTGATACGATGAAAGAGAGTTTGTTAGTTGATAAATATGGAAGGCAGCTGAATTACTTGCGGCTATCGGTTACCGACCGCTGCAATTTCAGGTGCTACTACTGCATGCCCGAAGAAGGCATCGACTTTGCCAAGCGCAAAGACCTGATGACTTTTGACGAAATGCTGCAGTTATCAACCATATTTTGCAATCTGGGCATCTCAAAAATACGCATTACCGGTGGCGAGCCTTTTGTCCGGCATGGTATCATGCCCTTTCTGCATCAGCTGAGTGGTGTTGAAGGATTACAGGAAATTACGGTTACCAGCAACGGTACGCTTTCGGCCAGATATCAGGCAGAACTGCTAAGTATGGGTATTCGTAAAATCAACATTAGTCTGGATTCATTGGATGCGCAGCGATTTCATTATATCACACGTCGTGATAGTTTTGATAGTGTATACAATGGGGTGTTCAGGTTGCTGGATGCCGGTTTTGATGTGAAGCTGAACTGTGTAGTTGCCGATAATAAAAACATCCAGGATATTATTCCTTTTATTGAGCTTACCAAAAATTACCCGTTATCAGTTCGTTTTCTGGAAGAAATGCCTTTTAATGGCAGCGATGGTACGCAGGTGCTGTCAAGCTGGGATTACAAGAAGATATACCACTACATCAGTGAGCATTACACTGATATTAATCGCCTCATTAGCGATGCTAATTCTACATCGGTCAATTATAAAATTTCAGGTTATCAGGGTAGCTTCGGCATTATTCCTTCATTCAGCCGCACCTTTTGCGGTACCTGTAATCGCATCCGCCTTTCGGCAACCGGCGAGTTGCGTACCTGTTTATATGGTCCGCCTGTAACCAACCTGCGTAATCTGCTGCGTAAAGGAGCTTCGGTGGCAGATACGGGGCAGGAAATTTTGAATGCCGTAGCACTGCGACAGCGCGATGGCTATGCGGCCGAAGCTTTAAGCAACAACTCGGTGAATACTTCCATGTCTGCATTAGGGGGATAGCTCCGCAAAGCCAACCATCTGGAATAAAGCTTAAATAAAAATTAAGAGTAAATACTACTATGCCAAACCAAAACCCATCCTTCAGAGGGCAGGAAGGCAGATATACCCGCCAAACGCAACTAACCAACTTTGGTGCCGCTGCCCAGCAAAAATTGCAACAGGCAAAAGTGCTGGTTGTAGGTGCCGGTGGTTTAGGTGTGCCCGTGCTGCAATACTTAACTGGCATGGGGGTGGGCACTATTGGCTTAGCCGATAATGATCGGATCAGTTTAACTAACCTGCACCGGCAGGTACTGTACAACGAGCATGAAGTTGGCCAAAGTAAAGTAGCCACTGCCGCTAATAAACTGGCTCAGTTAAATCAGGAAGTGGATTTCCGGATAATAGATGAAGCTATTATACCACAAAATGCAATAAACATTATTCAGGATTATGACCTGGTAATTGATGCAACGGATAATTTTAGTACCCGTTACTTATTAAACGACGCCTGCGTAATTTTGAACAAACCCTGCATATATGGTGCTGTGCAGCAGTACGAAGGCCATGTGAGCGTATTTAATTACCAGGGTGGACCAACTTACCGGTGTTTATATCCCAAACCACCTGTAGCTGGCGAAATACCCGATTGTAATACCGCCGGCGTGTTGGGTGTGGTGCCGGGTACTATAGGCTGCCAGCAGGCTCTCCAAGCTGTTAAGATTATTACCGGCGTGGGTAAAAACCTGTCAGGTTACTTACAGATATTTGATTTTCTGAACGATGATCAATACAAAATTAAACTTAAGGCCAACCCTGAAAGCCGAAATATAACCCAGTTGCAAACCAGCTATGAAGCGCCGGTATGCAATACGGTAGTACAATTATCGGTCGAGGAATTATATGATTGGTATGAAGCCGGCAAAACTTTTAAACTAATTGACGTTCGCGAGGCCGATGAATTTGCAAGCGAGCATTTGCAAGGTGCGGAGTCTGTGCCGTTGTCTGCATTTAGTGCCGTTCAGCTGCAAGTAAACAATCAGCAACCTTTGGTGGCATTTTGCCAAAAAGGTGCGCGCAGCAGCAAGGCAGCTCAATTACTGCAGCAACAATATCCGCAGGCCAGTGTTTATAGCGTTTTAGGCGGTATGGATTACTGGCAGGATGAGTTTGATGAAGAATACATCGTGCGTTCTTAAAACATATAGCCATTTCATTTATCGAAACATCCCTTGCTTATGATAGCCGTTCAGGAAGCGTTACAATATATTATCTCTCACAAAAAAAGCTTTGGTACCGAGTCTGTTGAGCTTTTGCAAGCCAATGGTCGCATATTAGCCCAGCACATAGTGGCAGATCGTGATTTTCCGCCATTTCATAGAGCTACAATGGATGGTATTGCTATCAGCAGCACTGCCTTTCATGCAGGTAATCGTAACTTTGAGATAGTAGATGTACAACCTGCAGGGTATCCGCAAAAGGAATTAGATAACGTACAATGTTGTATGGAAGTGATGACCGGGGCTGTGTTACCTGCTAATACAAACGCAGTAATCAGGTACGAAGATTTGGTTATTACCGATGGCGTGGCCCAGGTTCAAATAGAGGATGTTAAGAAGTTTCAGAACGTGCATCTGCAAGGTACAGACGAGCTGGTTGGTAATGTTTTGGTGCAAGCGGGGGCAAAAGTTACGCCCGCTATTGTAGCCATTATGGCATCCGTTGGTTTATCGGCAGTATTAGTTTACCGCTTGCCCAAAATAGCCGTATGCTCAACCGGCGATGAGCTGGTAGATATTGCCCATCAGCCGCAGGCGCACCAAATACGGCAATCCAATAATTACATGTTACTGGCTGCTCTGCAACAGCATGGCATCAGTGCACCCAAATATCACCTGCCCGATGATCCGGAAGCCATGGTTGCCCAATTAAGCGTTATCATCAATCATTATGATGCTATTCTTTTTTCGGGCGCGGTATCCAAGGGTAAGTTTGATTTTTTGCCCCAGGTATTGCAGCAGTTAGGCATGCAAACCGTTTTTCATAGCATAGCCCAAAAGCCCGGTAAACCTTTCTTGTTTGGCCACTTTGAAAATGGTGCATTGATTTTTGGTTTCCCTGGCAACCCGGTATCTACCTGGGTTTGCTATCAATTGTATTTCAAAACGTGGCTTTACCATTCTTTAAATATACCGCTACCTGTTAAAAAAGCAGTATTAGGCCGTAATGTAACTTTCAAGCCCCTGCTCACGCATCATATGCTGGTGCAGCTACATTACGATCAAGGCAAATTGATAGCCATGCCGGTGGATACTTCCACATCGGGCGATATGGTAAGCCTGATACATGCCAAGGGCATTTTAAGCTTATCGGCCGAAAGAGACTTTTTTGCAAAGGGAGAGGTGTTTGATGTGTGGATGTTTTAGCTTGTACTGATCTTTATAGCCTGTGGTATATGCAGACAAATTAAGTAAGCAGCACCACATGAGTTAAGATAACAGACTTACCTCATCCAAACTAATTAAACGTTTCCATCCTCCAAAAACTTCATTGCTTTTTTACACAACTCCAATAACATGCCGGGTAATTCTGCCTGTAGATACGGGTGTGTGCCGCCAAACACATGATCTGCATTAGGCATTACCAGTAATTGTGCATTAGGTTGCATAGCCTTCAATTCATGGGCCTGACTGATTGGTACGGTACTATCGGCCGTGCCATGTATCAGCAGCCAGGGTTGTTGCACATCAGCTGCCCGCGCTAAAACGTTAAGTCGGCCCGGGTTACGATCCAGGTCATCCAGTAAAGTAACTTTAATGGGCATTTGTTGCCCCGTGCGATAATTGGGAAAATACATTACACCCATAGTTTTCCATTGCTGCTCGGCCTGTAGCGGCCACAAGTTGCGGAAAGTACCTACCGAAGCCATTGTGATTAATTTACTCACCCGGTTGTCTTCAGCTGCTTTAATTATGCTAATGCCGCCGCCCATACTATGTCCCAATAAAACAACTGATGTTGCTGCCGGTATAACCGAGCCGCTGGTGGCAAAGTCAATAACCAGTTTTAAGTCTTCCAGTTCTATTGAAAACGTGTTTTCGCTGAAAGCAATCAAATCAGCAAAATCAACAGGTTGCTCGGGCGTGGTACCGTTGTGCGAAAAATTAAATTTTAGCAGCCGGTAACCATTCTCAGCAAAATAGCGTGCCACTAAATGATGTGTGCCCCAGTCTTTAAAACCTTTAAAGCCATGCACAAAAATGATAAGCGGCGCATAAAGCTGTGCGTCATCATAAGTAAGATCGGCAGCCATAGGGCGGCCCTTTGAGCCGGGTATAATGAAGTTGTCTGTTTTAATCATAACTCAATAAAATTTAAAATAATAAAACTGTAGCTTAATTACTCGCTATGCGCATGCCACCAGGCCCAAAGCATTAACACAGGTTGCAGTAATAGCCGTACCCAGGCCATTGCAGGCGTAACATGCAGGCTGCCCAATTGCATGGGTGCTTGCTGCAGCATGGTAATATGTACAGGCAAAAATGCAGCCAGCATTAAAATAATTAACCAAGCGCCCCACTTACGCGTAGGCTTAAATACCAACATTAATGCGAAAGTGATTTCGCATATACCTGCCAGTAAGTTTAAAGTATAATGAAAAGGCAAGTAATCTGGAATAATTTTGATGTACCCGGCAGGGTGCACAAAGTGATTAATGCCTGCTGCTGTATAGCCGGAAATGAGTAGGATTAAGCTGATCTTTTTAAGTATGGACATGGTGTTGATTTGAACGTGACAAAACAGTTAAACTATTATGTTGATAGCATGACGGAAGAGTATCAGTATTGTTTGTACTTTTGAAGGTCGATTAAATAAGATTAGTAACGGAAAGAACTTTATTTATAACTATTCTAAATTACTGTGTTTGACAAAGTGTTGACAGTGCAAGGTGCTAAATCATAGTAATTTTGTGGGATAAAGTTTTGTTAAAATAAAAACCGCTTTGAAGTATTTAAAGGTTATAGCTTTTACGCACAAACAGATTGAACTGAAGGAGTTGGGTAAGTTGGTAATCTGCCAGGAAGATCTAACCGAGAAACTTCAGCAGGCACAGGATAAATTTCAGATCCCTGAAATTTTTTACCTGTCTACCTGTAACCGGGTGGAGTTTGTGATGGCTACTTCGCAGCCGGTTGATAAAAGCTTTGCACAAGCTTTTCTGCAGCATTTAAGTATAGGCTTATGTCCGTACTACATGAATACCTTCATCGAAGCTGCTTCCATATACGAAAACCAGGACGCGCTTAACCACTTACTTCGTACCTCATGCTCATTAGAAAGCTTAGTGGTTGGTGAGAAGGAGATATTAGCTCAATTACGCAGGGCATATGAAAGCTGCCGCGAAGTAGGTCTTACCGGCGATTATCTGCGTATGGTGATGAACTGCGTGGTAAAAACTGCTAAAGAGGTTTATACGCATACCAATATTTCACGCAACCCAATTTCGGTTGTGTCATTAGCTTATCGTAAGCTAAAAGAATTGAAGCAATGTTCAAACTCACGGGTGCTGATTATTGGCGCTGGCGAAACCAATCGCAATATTTCCAAGTACCTGCAAAAACACAAGTATTCCAACTTTGCTGTATTTAACCGCACACTGGCCAATGCTGAAAAGCTGGCAGCCGATCTGAACGGTGAGGCATATGACCTGGAAGCCTTAAAAGATTATAAAAATGGGTTTGATGTTATTATTACCTGTACATCCGCAACCCTGCCTATCATTACACCAGAGATTTACGAATCTTTATTAAACGGCGAAACCGAACGCAAAACCATTGTTGATTTAGCTATTCCTAATGATACCGCCCCTGAAATACTGGAGCAGTATCCGGTTAACTTTATTGAAGTAAGTTCACTAAATGAAATAGCAAAGAAAAACCTGCAGGAGCGTTATCAGGAACTGGTACACGCCGAACGCATTATCGAGCAAAATATAGAAGAGTTTATACCTTTGTTAAAACAGCGCCGTATTGAAGTAGCCATGCGCCAAGTGCCTGAAAAGATTAAAGAAATCAAGCACAAAGCATTAAACACCGTTTTTGCTGATGAAGTGCAAACACTGGATGAGCACTCCCGCCAAATACTGGAAAAGGTGATTAATTACATGGAGAAAAAATACATCAGTGTACCTATGGTAATGGCTAAGGAAATACTGATCAATAATAACTGAATTGATAATAAAACAATATAACAAAAGAGGCGCATAAATGCGCCTCTTTTGTTATAACCTGTATTGAGAGGATTGTTATAGTCCATGTTATTGTAACTCAGGTTTTATGGTAAAACTACATGCCTTAATTACCCCATGTCAGTTATTCCTCACATTCTGATAAAATTTCCCCGAAAACAGCTGCTAAACCTTAAATTTGTGCTGCAAAACAATTTAAGATACCCTTGGACAGGAAAATTATTATCGGAACCCGCGGCAGCGAATTAGCCTTATGGCAAGCCAATTTTGTTAAAGATAGTTTAGCTGATATCGGCGTAACTGCCGAATTGAAAATCATAAAAACACAGGGCGACCGTATCCTGAACCTAAGCCTCGATAAACTCGAAGGTAAAGGTTTTTTTACCAAGGAGCTGGAAGAAGAATTGTTGGGCGGCACTATTGATGTTGCCGTACACTCTCATAAAGATCTACCCACCGAGCATCCACCCGGGCTCATTATAGCGGCCGTATCAGAACGTGAAGATCCTTCTGAGCTGTTATTAATCCTGAAAGATTGTGTGGATGTGCACCAAAAGCTTTCAGTTAAGTTTGGTGGTACGGTAGGTACCTCATCCAATCGCCGTAAAGCGCAGCTGCTGGCCTTACGTCCTGATTTGGAGATGGATGATCTTCGCGGTAATGTGCCTACCCGTATCGGTAAATTGCGTAGCGAAAATTATGATGCTATTATGCTGGCTAAGGCAGGCGTAAGCCGTTTGGGTATTGACCTGAGCGAGTTTCATGTAGAGGAGCTGAAACCTACCGAATTTGTACCGGCTCCAGCTCAGGGCGCATTGGCTATCCAGATTCGTGAAAAAGATACTGAACTGTATACCATTTTACAAAAGCTGCATCATCCTGAGGTGGCCGAAGCGCTATCTGTTGAACGCAGCGTGCTTAAAATGTTTGGCGGCGGCTGCCATTTACCTTTGGGTTGCTACTGCCGCAAGCAGGAAGATACTTATCATATATTTACTTCAAAGGCAGATAGCGATGAGGAGCTACCAGACCGTTTATACATCAGCACGCCAACATTAGATGGTGTGGCCGAAAAGATTGTGTCTTATTTTGAAAAAGGCCGTAAGGTTGCTGATAAAGTATTTATATCACGAGACCTGCCGGCATCCAGCTATTTCCGCAGGGTGTTGCAAAAGCACGGTATCGAGGTAGAAGCCCGTTCGTTAATCCGTACGGTACCTATCATGACCATTTTGAACCCTTATATTTTACAGGATGTGGATTGGGTATTTTTTACCAGCAAAAACGCGGTTGAGTACTTTTTTGCGCTAAAACCACAATTTGTTAAAAAAGTAAAGTTCGGCGTAATAGGCAGCGGTTCTGAAGATATGCTGCGCCGCCACGGCCACTTTGCCGATTATGTGGGCGATAATGTAGATACCGCTATAGTAGCCAAAGAATTTGCGCAGATAGCCAATAGTAGCACTATATTATTCCCATGTGCCGAAAATGCGATGCGCAGCATTCACCAGGCATTGTCTGCCGATACGAAAATCATTGATTTGCCGGTATATGCCACCATGCGAGAGGAAGTGGCTTCTGGCTCAACAGCGGATGTATTGGTGTTTACCAGCCCGTCAAACGCGGAAGCATACTTTAAAGACAACTTGCTTGATCTGAACCAAAAAGTAGTAGCCATCGGCAAATCAACCGGTAAAAAACTGGACGAACTGAATATCCCTTACAAGCTGCCTTTCTCGCCCGACGAGGTGGGTTTGGCCGAAGCTGTATTTGGGCTTTAAACCTTGCCCAAACCCTCCCGGCAGGGAGGGCTTTTGATTTGAAGGGTATATATATTATTAAACATTTAATTTTCAAATCCTCCCTACCGGGAAGGATTTAGGAGGGCTCATGTTACAACGACCAAGAAGAAATAGAAAAAGTGAAGTGATTCGCCAAATGGTGCAGGAAACTCACGTGAGTGCGGCAAATCTGATTTTTCCGCTATTTATCATCGAAGGTGAAAATCAGAAAAGTGAAGTATCTTCCATGCCGGGCATCTATCGTTATTCGATCGATAACCTGCTGCGTGAAGTGGAAAGTTGTATGAAACTGGGGTTAAAATCGTTCGACTTGTTTCCGAACATTGACGAGTCGTTGAAAGATAAATTCGCGACCGAAAGCTATCGTGATGAGAGTTTATACCTGCGCGCCATTCGCGAGGTTAAAAAAGAGTTTCCGGAAGCCTGCGTAATTACTGACGTGGCCATGGACCCTTACAGCAGTGATGGCCACGACGGTATTGTAGAGAACGGTGAAATTTTGAACGATGCAACGCTGGAAGTATTAGGCAAAATGGCTTTGGCTCACGCCCGTGCCGGCGCCGATATCATTGCACCATCTGATATGATGGACGGCCGGGTAGGCTACATTCGCCAGGTACTGGACGAGCATGGTTATTCAACCGTGTCTATTATGTCCTACTCAGCTAAATATGCCAGCGCATTTTACGGCCCGTTCCGTGATGCCTTAAATTCTGCACCTAAGTTTGGCGATAAAAAAACATACCAGATGAACCCTGCCAACCAGCGCGAAGCTTTAATAGAAGCTAACCTGGACGAGCAGGAAGGTGCCGACTTTTTAATGGTAAAACCCGCGCTGCCTTATCTGGACGTAATTAAGCTGTTGAAAGATAACACCGAGCTACCGATAGCGGCTTACAATGTAAGTGGTGAATACGCCATGATTAAAGCGGCTATTCAAAAAGGCTGGCTGAACGAGCAGCGTGCTATCACCGAGGTGCTTACCAGCATTCGCCGTGCAGGCGCTACAGCGATACTTACCTACCACGCCAAAGAGGTGCTGGAAAATAAGTGGCTTTAGGTGAGATTTTAGATTAAAGGATCAAGAATATAGACTCAACCGTTAATGCAAGGAGCGAAGCACTGTTTACAAATAAATGCTCCGTTCTTCGCATTGATGTTACCAATATAAAATACATGTCTGAAAGCAATAAAATAAACAGCGCTCCTGAAATAAGCCGCGAAAAATCGGCCGAATTATATGCTAAGGCTAAAACTTATTTCCCTGGTGGCGTAAACTCGCCGGTAAGGGCATTTAAATCGGTTTATGGTACGCCGCTGTTTATTAAAAAAGGCGATGGTGCTTATTTATGGGATGCGGATGATAATCAGTTTATTGATTTTTGCTGCTCATGGGGGCCGCTTATTTTAGGGCATAACCACCCCGCCATCCGCGAAAAAGTGATCGAGGTGATGCAGTACGGCATGTCATTCGGTGCACCTACTGCGCTGGAAAACGAGCTGGCCGAATTGATTTTATCGAACAATCCGTTCATCGAAAAGATACGCTTTACCAGTTCGGGTACCGAGGCGGTAATGTCGGCTATTCGCCTGGCGCGCGGTTATACCAAACGCAACAAGATTTTAAAGTTTGAAGGTTGTTATCATGGCCATACTGATGCGTTGCTGGTTAAAGCCGGCTCGGGATTGGTTACATTCGGCGAAACTTCATCGGCTGGTATACCCGAAGCTTTTGCCAAAGAAACTATTGTAATTGCACTGAATGATAAAGAAGCGCTGCAAAAAGCTTTTGAAGAGTTTAAAAACGAAATAGCTGTCGTAATTATAGAGCCGGTTCCGGCCAATAATGGTTTGTTGTTGCAGCATCAGGAGTTTCTACAATACCTGCGCGACATTTGTACCGACAACGGCACCCTGTTACTGTTCGACGAAGTGATTTCCGGCTTCCGCTTAAGCTTTACCGGTGCATCAGGCTATTATGGTATCAACCCCGACATAATTACCTATGGTAAAATTATTGGTGGTGGGTTGCCGGTAGGTGCTTATGGCGCATCGGCTCAAATCATGAGTAATATATCGCCCGAAGGGCCGGTATACCAGGCAGGTACCCTATCAGGTAACCCGATAGCCATGGCAGCTGGTATTGCCCAGTTGAGCGAACTAATTAAGCCAGGTTTTTACCAAGAGCTGAACAGCAAAACAGAAGCCTTTGTAAATGATATTCTCCAATTTGTAAACGAGCGTAACTACCCTGTGCAAATTGAGCGGATTGGTTCCATCTTCTGGTTTGCATTTACCACACAAGGTACTATTCGCCGTGCGGATGAGATAGATCCGGCCAGTATGGAAAGCTTCAAGAAAATGCACCGCGAGTTGCTTAATCGTGGCGTATACATGGGCCCTTCAGGTTACGAAGTAGGCTTTGTATCAGCCGCTCATTCACCCGAAATATTGAACAAAGCAAAACAGGCCATTTTCGATAGCTTAGATATCGTATTTAGTACGCCGGAAACGCCTGCCGTAAATACTGTAACAGCAGAAACAGACTTTAGAGAATAACCTATTCTATATAAGAAACGTAAACCAGAAGCCTCCCTGATAAGGGGAGACTTCTTAGAGTTAAGGAAACATGAAAAAGCCTTTTGTTATATTCTACGGACTGATCATCTACGCCATGGCCGAGTTGCTGTGGTGGGGATATATGCTGGTGAGTTTGCAACCACGCCGCTCAGGTATGATTTTAAGCGAAGGGTGTATGTTTTTTTCGGTGCTGCTTTTCGGTGCCTTTCTGTTTCATAAATCCCTGAACAAGGAGCGCAGGCTGCAGGATCAGAAAAAAAACTTTTTGCTTTCTGTAACCCACGAGTTGAAATCGCCGCTGGCTTCGATCAAGCTTTACCTGGAAACTATCCAAAAACGCAATCTGAATAAAGACCAGATTATGGACTTTACCGGCAAGTGTTTACTGGATATTGACCGGTTGAACGATATGGTGGAGAACATGCTGCTGGCAGCCAAACTTGAAAACCAGTCGTACACGTTCCCAAAGCAGCAATTTAACCTGTCGGTATTGGTAGATAGTGTGGTGAACCGTTTGCAGGTCAATAAGTGCGATTTTACTCAGCAGCTCATCAATGCCGAAATTGAACCTAAAATTGAAGTTTCGGGTGATAAGTTCGCTTTAACTTCAGTGGTTACCAACCTGATCGAGAACGCTATTAAGTACTCAGAACCATGTGCCACGGTTGATGTGAGATTGTATAGCAAAAGCAATAAAGTGTATCTGGAGGTTGCCGATCACGGCATTGGTATAGCAGATGCGGAAAAAAGCCGTATTTTCGAGCGGTTTTACCGTGTAGGTAGCGAAGAAACCCGTAACACAAAAGGCACAGGTTTAGGTTTATACATTGTAAAACACGTACTGGATAAGCATGAGGCTTCAATTCAGGTACGAGACAACAGCCCGGCGGGCAGTGTTTTTGAAGTAGTTTTTGGTTAACCTAAATAATCATATGTCAACTAATAAAAAAAGAATATTACTGGCTGAAGACGAGGAGCACTTGCTCGAAGCCATCAAATTAAACCTGGAGCTGGAAGGTTACAAAGTAACTACCGCAAACAATGGTAAAAAAGCGTTGCAGATTTTTAAAGAAGAGCGCTTTAACCTGATCATTCTGGATGTGATGATGCCGGAAGTGGATGGCTTTGTTGTGGCCGAGACTATCCGCCTGGAAAATTCGGAAGTGCCGATCATGTTCCTGACGGCAAAAAATACCAACGAGGATAAAATCAACGGCCTGAAAAAAGGGGCCGATGATTACCTGACCAAGCCTTTCAACCTGGAAGAGCTGATACTGCGTGTAAACAACCTGGTAAAACGCGGTCTGAAAGGTGATGATCTGAAAGAGTTTAACAGCTATAAGATAGGTGATAAAACTATTCATTTCAACTCTTTTGAGCTAATAAATGATGATGGTACCATTACGCCGTTAACCAAAAAGGAAACCATGCTGTTAAAGCTGCTGATTGAGCGCCGTAACGAAGCGGTATCACGCGAGCAGATTCTGGAAACCGTATGGAACTATGATGTATATCCATCCACCCGTACTATCGATAACTTTATTTTGACCTTTCGTAAATACTTTGAGCCCGATCCTAAAAATCCGGTTTATTTCCATTCTATCCGTGGGGTGGGTTACAAGTTTACTGATAATCATCATTAATGTTTACAAATAAGGTACGGCTGCTGGTTATTGCTGTATTCAGTGCGTTGCTGGTGTTTTTTATTACGCAGCGCAGTTATGAGTTGGCCGCTATAGCCGGTTTGTTTATTGGAATGCTGATATGGGGCTATTTTAAAGAAGGCCCCATCATACTGGCAGCCAAACATTTTCATAATAAGGATTACGATAAGACCGAAAGCCTGCTGCGCCAGATACAAAAGCCCGAATGGCTGAGTAAAAACCGGCGTGGCTTTTATGAGTTTATGATGGGCGGCATTGCTTTCAAAAAGCATGACTTTGAGCATGCCGAGCATCATTACGAACAAGCCACTAAATATCCGCTACGTTCGGTAAACGATCATGTATCGGCGCTGGCAACGGTAGCCAATATTAGTTTGCGTAATGGCAAGCCCCAAAAGGCAGCAGAATTTCTGCAAAAAACCTATCAGTTTCAGGATAAGACTACAGCCCGGATGAAAGCCGTGATAGCCAGCCTGGAAGAGGAATTAAAAAAAGTTAAAGCGGAGTAAGGCCCTGGTGCCATGTTCCATGATATAATATGAAAGATTCTTTATTTATTAAAGCCGCATTTTCGCAAAAAACAGAACGCCCGCCGGTATGGATGATGCGCCAGGCTGGTCGTTTTATGCCGCAGTACTGGGAAATTAAAAACAAGTACTCGTTTCTGGAAATGTGCAAAACGCCCGAAATTGCTGCCGATGTAACCATGTTGCCGGTTGATTTACTGGATATTGATGCCGCAATCCTGTTTTCGGATATTTTGGTTACCGGCGAGGCTATGGGCGGCGATTTGAGCTTTACCCAAGGCATAGGCCCTAAGTTTGCCAACCCGGTGCGTACACAGGCTGATGTGGATAACCTGAGTGTAAATGTGTTGGACAGGCTGCAATATGTTGCCGATGCCATTAAGGTAATTCAGCAACGGTTGAGCGGTAAAATTCCGCTGATTGGTTTTGCTGGTGCGCCGTTTACCGTAATGAGCTATCTGGTAGAAGGTGGTTCATCACGCGATTTTAAACTAACCAAGCTGATGCTGCACAATGAGCCCGAACTGGCTCACCAACTGCTGGCTAAAATAGCTAAAGTAACAGCCGATTATCTGAACCTGCAAATTGAAGCGGGCGTAAATGCCATCCAGATATTTGACAGCTGGGCACAAGCACTGGCCTGGGACGATTACCAGGAGTTTTCACACCGTTATATTGCCGAAATTATCAGTAACCTGAACCGTAAGGATATCCCGGTGATCTCGTTCTGCAAAGGTAGTTCCGTTTTTGCACCGCTGATGGCTGAGGCTAAACCCGATGTTATTTCCATTGACTGGAACGTAGATTTGCTGGATATGAAAAAACGCCTGCCGCAGGGCATTGCCGTGCAAGGTAACTTAGACCCGCATATCTTATACGCAGATAAAAAGGTAATTAAAGAGCGCATACACCGCTTGTTTAACCGCATGAAAGACGAGCCGGGGTACATCTTCAATCTGGGTCACGGTATTATGCCTGATATTCCGTTTGATAACGTGAAGTACGCGGTTGAAGTAATTAAAGAATACAGATACTAAGCTCCATTCCCCTAAAAGGGGGGAGGGGGTTAGGACATAAATATAACTATTGCTTATTAAATTTCTACTTTAGGGGAAAGGGACTTATGTACCTTTACATTAAATCCATACACATCATTTTTGTAGTTTGCTGGATGGCAGGGCTATTTTACATCGTGCGCCTGTTCATTTATCATACCGAGGCGCAGCTGCGGCCTGAAAATGAGCGCAAAATTTTATCAGCGCAGTTTGAGGTAATGGAAAGCAAACTGATGAACATTATTACCGCCCCAGCCATGGTATTAACCTTGCTTGCGGGAATAGGGATGGTATGGATTAACTCTGCTTTGCTTACCCAAAGCTGGCTCATTATTAAGCTATGCTTTGTGGCAGGACTAATTGCCTATCATATTATCTGCCAAAAAATGATGCAGCAGATGCGCAACGGTATCTACAAATGGAGTTCAACCCAATTGCGCTTATGGAATGAGGTAGCTACGCTGTTTTTGTTCGCTATCGTTTTCCTGGTAGTACTGCGTAGTGCCCTCAACTGGATTTACGGTGTAGTAGGATTGGTAGCTATAGCCATGATGCTTATGATAGCGGTAAAGATCTACAAGCGCTATCGCACCAAAAAAAATAACAGGTAAGGGTTTTATACTCTTACCCAATCTTTCGTTTCAAAATCATATTTCTTGATTACCCTGGCCGGGTTGCCAACGGCAACCGAATAGGGAGGAATACTTTTAGTAACTACCGCTCCGGCTGCTATCACGCTATGTTTGCCGATGGTTACTCCTGATGTGATCACCGCGTTAGCTGCTATCCAGCAATCGTCTTCAACTACCACCTGTGCGGTTAGGATAGGCTGTGCATGTATGGGTAAGTTCACATCCCGATACTCATGATTAAGCGCGCTGATAACGATGTTTTGAGCCATTATCACGTTATTGCCTATAGTAACCGGGCCAATCACCACATTGCCCATACCTATTAAGGAATGTTCGCCAATAAGCACATCACCCACGCCGTTGTTAATAGTGCAAAAATCTTCAATGGTTGAATTCTTGCCCAGTTCAAAGCGGTTAAACGGCAGTACGTCCATCCGTGTACGGCGGCGCACTTTTGAGCCCGAACCACGCTTGTGAATAAACGGGTTCACCAGCCATTGTACCCAAAGGCGCGGCCGTGCCTCGCCCGAAGGGACAAGCAGCCAATGTACCAGCTTTTTAAGCGACGGGTTACTTTTAATGGAATCTTTAAGCGACATACCTTATTTACTTACAATCCTCAAATGGTTCAACACGCAATTATTTTCTTTTTGATTTTTCCCAAACGGCACTTTGGCGGCCAGCCGCATAGCGAAATATACCTCTAACAACGGCATAATTCATCATGCAGAAGTAATAGGGGATAAACAGCAGTTTAACCTTTACCTCGCGCCGTTCCAGCAACCATCCGGCCAGTGCCATTAAATAAAAAGCTACTTGCCCTAACAGTAACAGCTGGTACAGTACCCCGCCGCCTGCCGCTACAATTACGGCATTTAAAATTAATGCGAGTATCATCAAAAATGGTGTTACCGTCCACCGTAATACGCGGTGACTAATGTATTGGAATGAAAGTACCGGGTATTTAAAAAAGTTCAATAAAGCTTTAAGCCAGATGATTGATTGAATACCGCCTGCTGCAATACGAATTTTACGCTTTAATTCTTCCTTTACATTTTCGGAAGAAGTTTCGGTAGCGTAAGCATCCGGTTCATACAATACCCGGTAACCGTCTTTCGCTACCAGCAACGATATCATAAAGTCGTCCAATATGGTATTGGGCGGTACAGGGCGATAAAGCGATTTACGGATACTGAACAGCTCACCAGCTGCACCCACTACCGAATATAGCTCGGAGTCCCAGGTTTTCAATTTAGATTCGTACTTCCAGTAAAAGCCTTCACCTGCGGTGGCATCTGCAGTTTCATCAACATGAACGCGCTTCTCGCCGGCCACGGCACCTACTTTGGCGTCGCTATAGTGGCGGCATATATTAAGCAGTGCATCCTGGTTCAGGTAAGTGTTTGCATCGGTAAATACGACTACCTCAGTATTTACAGCCGTCATGGCACGGTGTACGGCCGCAATTTTACCCCGGCGTTCGGGCGAGTGCATCAGCGTAATTTGTGGATAAGCGGCAATGATGTCGGGCGTGCGGTCGGTTGAGCCATCGGTAATAAAAACGTATTGCAGTTTACCCGCTGGGTAATTAAGCGCCAGTGTGTTCTTTATTTTTTCGGCCATAAAGCCTTCTTCATTAAAGGCAGCCACTACCAGCGTACAGGTAGGTAGCATAGCCGGCTCAACAACAGGTAAAACCGGTTTGCCGCGCAACATACGCTTTATTTTAATGATAATAAATAGTAGTATGCCGTAGCCAAAAAAAGCATAAAAAACAATAAACAGGCTTAGCCAGAGTAGTAATTTCATATCAGTTTAAAACGGGTATCCAAGGTTTGTGCTTTCTTTACTTTCGGTTATGTTCCACCATATGGCTTTAAACAACAGGCCGGTAAAACCTTTATAACCTTTGCGCAGGTAGTTGATCATGTTGCGGGGTACTACAAGCGTAGTAAAATATACGTAAAAGAAAAGCCGGGCTTGGAGGGATGCATTGCGGCGTATAAACAAAATGCGGTTCCGATTCATAAAGTATTCCTTAAGGCCGCTCACTTTGCCTACCGATACCGATTCTTTATGGTAAATAAGTGCTGCTGGCTCTACCCATATTTCGTAACCGGCACGTTTAATATGGTCGCACCAGTCCATCTCTTCATAATATAAAAAGAAGTTTTCGGCCATCATACCGGCTTTATCAATCGCCTCCCGGCGTACCAGCATGGCTGCACCGTGTATGTAGCCGGTAGGGCCGGGCGCATGGTCATACTGCCCCTTATCTGTTTCAAACTGCCCAATGCAGTGATTACGCATTACATAGTAATTCATAGGAGTGAAACCCGCATATTGCAGCATGTCGGGCTGGTCAAAGTACCTTATTTTGGGTGATACCATACCTACCTGTGGATGCTCATCCAGTATTTTGGCCAACTGTGCGATCAGGTTAGGTGTAAATTCCGTATCATTATTCACAAAAAACAGATAATCGCCTTTAGCTTGCTTAACGGCTAAGTTATTACCCCCTGCAAAGCCGAGGTTTACGTCCGAGCGGATAAAGGTAATATCCGGGTACTGAATTTTCCATGCAGGTACGGGATTGTCTTTGCTGGCATTATCTACCACAATAATTTCTATATCAGGGTAGGTATTGGTAGCAAATATTGACGACAAAAGTTGTTCGGTAACGAAACTTTGATTGTAATTAACCGTAATGATGGATACACTTTTCATTGATACCGGATTTTACGGTAAAAAGGCCGCAAAAGTTTTGTAAACGGAATTTTATAACAACAAACTTGGACAGCAACGAAAATATAAAAAAAGAAGTTACCCGTTTGCAGCAGTCGGCCGGTAAAGAAGAGGCTATTGATGCCAAGCTTGATGAACTGGTAGCCCTGCTGGCCCAAAGCGACATTGACAGCGATAAAATTAAAGATATCAGGTTGCGGGTAAATGAGGCATTAGATAATACCAAAAGCTACCGGGAGCAAATTGCGGCTTTTCAACAAATTGATACTGATGAGAATGCATCCCGCGCCGCATTGCTGGATGAGTTTAGCATCCTGTTATCTAACAACCAGATTGATAGTAATATCTCCAGGCAATATCTGCGTGGCGAACGTTTATCGAGATTCTTTCTGATCCTGATAAGCTTGGTTATGATTGCTTTGGGCTTTGCCATGATTATTATGCCGGCACCGCCTTACTTCGAAATGTTTACCATTTACTATTTTACGCCCGATGATGGCGTAACGTTAATGGATCTGATATCGTTGCTCATTATCTTATCGGGTATATTTTTGCTGATACGTTCTATTTATAAAAAAGTAAGTCCTGAAAAGTAATATGGCACAGATTGCTAAAAATATATTATTGGTTGATGACAATCCGCTTTACCTGAAACTGCTGAGTCAGGCTTTTACAAAGGAAGGTTTTGCCTGTCAAACAGTGCTTTCGGCAGGAGAAGCTATTAATAAATTAACCTCTTATACGCCCGACGCTATATTGTCTGATTACGAAATGCCGGATATGAACGGCATGGAATTCAGAAAACAGTTGTTGCAATTACCCGCTTATCAGGATATCCCGTTTATATTTTTAACCGGCAACAAGGACACTCAACTCATGACAGCCGGTTTGGGTTTGCAGGCGGTTGATTATGTACTGAAAGATACGCCGGTAAACGTAATTGTAGCTAAGCTGAACAGCTTGCTGAATACCGTACAAAAGCAGCGTGAACTGTCTCAGCAGGAAATAAGGCGTGCAGCGGCTGCGCTTAACATCCGCGTAGTACCCGATAAAATACCGGCGATGAACGGGCTGCAGGTTGATTTTTGGCATAAAGATTACCAGGATATTCCGGGTGGAGACTTTATAGATTTTATTGAGACTGATGACCGGTATGCCTTTATATTGCTGGGTGATATTATGGGCAAGCGCTGGAAGGCCTGGTTTTTTATATTTACTTTTTTAAGCTACATCCGCGCGGCTATACGCTTTAGCATATTAAGCGGCGAGCATTCAACTGCCGTAATTTTGCAAAAAGTAAATTACATAGTTTGCCATGATGATATGCTGCGCGATGTTTTGTCAAGCCTGTCGTTGCTTCGGGTTGACCGTGTTACCGGTCAGCTGTTTTACGCCGGTGCCGGTGACATGCCTTTGCTGCATTACCACGCACAAAGTGGAGAATTAAAGCAGGTAAACTCCTCTGGCTTGCTGTTGGGTATGTTTGCCGATGGTAGTTATGACGAGCAGGAAATAAAGCTGAACTCCAACGACCGGCTATTTATTTTCACCGACGGCCTTACCGATTATGCGGCTGAAGAAGGTAAAAAAAGCGATTATGATTCATTCGCCTTGCGCTTACAGCAGCTATTGACATATAATCCATCGTTTGAGAGCCTGAAGCAGGAGCTGGTGCCGAAAATTGAAACTTTGGTTGATGACTGCACCATTATACAAATTCACAAAATTTAATACACTACATGATGATTTACATTGTTAAAGAAGATAAATACTTGCAGGTTGATGTAAACCTTACGGAGGCTAACCTGAACAATGCCAATGAATTTAAAACCCAGATTATCTCTCTCTTAGATCAAAAAAAGAAAAGCATTGTGTTGAACCTGGCGCAGGTACAGTACATTGATAGTTCATTTTTAGGTGCTATTGTGGCTGCGCTTAAGCACGCCATCAGTATGCAGCTTGATGTTATTCTGGTTGGTTTGCAGCCTGATATTCATAATCTGGTGAAATTGATCAGGCTGGATAAGGTGTTTAAGATTTACAACGATTACAGCGAAGTGCTGTAAGGTAAGGCAGGGCTTGTGAGCAATTCTATCTTTAAACAACAATTTACTTTTGATACCAGGTCTGGCAGCCTGATGCCTTTAACGGAGCAGGTTTTGGATTGCATTGCACTGCAATTGCAAAATTATGCCGAGGCTGAAGATATACTCTTTCGGGCCAAGTATATTATCATTGAATTGCTTACCAATGCATTGAAGCATTCGGGTACAGGTGAGGCACATCTAAGCGTTGTTATAAGTGCTGACGAATTGCAGATAATCAAAGCAGATGCCGGCAATCCTCTGCCTTTACTTAACGCTGCAATGCCTACCGGTCAAACCAGAGTTATGGTTGCCTATGATGTAATGCACACGTTATATGCAGTATTAGGAGAGGAAGTTCGGTTTGTATGTGAGGAGAATGCTTTGGAAAACTTGGATATTAGCAAAATTCACGAGCATTTCGGTCTGCTTATTATAACTAAAACTGCCGACGAGTTTTCTTATCGCTATCGAAAACCGGATAATATATTTACAGCGAAGCTCAGGTTATACAGATAGAAGCTGCAAATGTGCATCAATTTTATCCAAAATAGCCGCATGATTTGTCATGTCGAACTTCCGGGCAAACAGTTTGCCCGACGACAGCAGGGCATCAGCATCTGCGGTGGTAAGTGTTTTAGGGCTGGCTGCCCCTGCCGACCAGTCGATGTACCGCAGGTGGTCATTCACTATACAGTCACGAAGCGGAGAGTTGTATAAGATAGTCTGAAAAATAAACTCATCGGGCCCCCAGGTAAATTTGGTAAAACGGCGTACATCGGGATGCGTGTTCCAAAAGTTAACAATGTATTTAATACATTGAATTGATGCCGTAAACCATTGCGACCGGCCAACCATTACCGGTGCACCCGGCATACTGCGTTTAGGCAACAGGGTGTTCAATATCCACTCCGCACCATAATGCCCCGGAAAAGGATAGTTAACCAAGTGGTACTTGGTTACGCGCGAAATAGCTTCCTGCCAATCTTCAAAGTGCTCATACTTCATAAAGGCACGGTTGGGGTGAGCATCTAAAAACTGATGAATGTACCTGGGGGGTTGCAATGGATAATCGGCACCACTCAGCAGATTAATATACTGGTATTCGGTACCCGAGTTAATAATTTCTTCAAATCCGTTGATGGTTGCTTGCACAATGGTATAAGCGCCCCAGTTTACTTTTACCCTTTTTTTAATAAAGTATACACGTGCTTTATCTGATAGATAATTGAAGTGGCTTATGTCAGCTTTTTTATCCAGATGAATAAATATGGCATCCCCATCATAAGCTATACGGTCAATCAACCGCTCCAGTTGCCGGGGCTTATCATGTGCTAAAATCAGATGCGCAATTTTCATGGATTGTAAATGCTTCAAATTTTAAGATACAGCATCAGGCTATATAAGTATTTTGCGATAACCATAACCCGGGCAAGCAAACGTCCGTATATTAAGCTTAAAAATTTATCATTTTAACTACTGGTCAATGAAGGAAAGATTTGAGGTTCTAGATGTGTTCAGAGGCATTTTTGCAAGCCTGGTTGTATTATTTCATCTAAGTGCATTCTCAGCAACGCCCGTCATTAACAATAATTTTGTACGGAATGCAGATTTATTTGTTGACTTTTTTTTCATTCTTAGTGGTTTTGTTATCGCTTACAGCTACCAATTCATCACTACCGGGGCCGATTTAAAGAAATTTTACAAAAAGCGATTTTTAAGGCTTTACCCGTTGCACTTTGTGGTATTTATAGCCTTTGTGCTTATTGAGCTGCTTAAAGGCTGGGCCTCGCATTATGTACATGTTAATAAAATTACTAATGAAAGTAATAATATCTATACGGCTGTTACTAACCTGTTTTTAGTGAATTCGGTTAAGTGGCCAAGTATACATGATGTAAGCTGGAATATTGCCAGCTGGTCTATCAGCGCCGAAATGATAGCTTATCTGGTATTTGGTTTAACCATGATGCTGATTAACCGTGCCGGTTTAACCCGCATAAAGGCGGTAGTTTATGCTTTGGTGATTGCTGCTGCCGCCTCTGCCTTGTATTGGCTAACTGGCGGTTTCAGATTGGTGTATAGTTTCGATTACGGATTTTTACGTGGCATAACCGGCTTTTTTGTAGGTGTACTTTGCTATACTACTTACGCCAGGGTAAAGCCACAAGTGGGCCAGTGGGGCAAAGGTGCTTTCCACGTAGCCGAAACTTTGTTTATGGCAACCATACTGATCACCGTATTATATGGTGAAGAATTGAAGCCTTATGGTTTTATGTATGAAGTGCTGTTTTTTGTAACCATATTGGTGTTTGCTTTTGAGCGGGGCTGGATTTCCGATCTCCTTAAAAAATCACCGATACTGCATACCACCGGAAAATACTCCTACTCCATATACATGACGCATACGCTGATGCTCAGCTTATTTAATATCGTATTTTTCCGCGTACTAAAGTTTCCACCATCGGCGTATGCCTATCTGTTTATTCCTAATTATCTTCTGATTTTCTGGGTTTCAGCATGGACCTTTAAGAACATTGAGATGCGGTTTAACCAGGTGCCTCAGCATAAAGGGAAAAAAACCTGGTGGCTGTGGTAAAACGCAGCTGCTTAACTTTGCAGCTTGCGTTTGTTTAACATTTGCCGCACAAGCAGCACGGTTTCTTCATATCCCACTTTAAAAATGCTCCAGAACGAGAAGCTGCTGTATTTGTTCAGTGCCCAGTAACCCACAATGGCTCCTGTTAATACCGGGAATACCGTAGCGCCAGCTATGCCGTATACGCTGTGGGTAAGGTAGTAGCCTAAAAAGTCGGTACTGATGTTTACTGCCAGCATCAACAATACTTTATAAAAGTTTACCTGCGGACGGTGAATCACATCCAGCGTTAAAGCAAAGAAGCGATCGGGCGGGAATAGGATAGCAAACGTCAGGAACAACCTGAACACGTTGGCCGCTTCGGTACCGGCATATTTACCACCGCCAATAATGTAAATCGGCAAATCGGCCAAAGCACAACCAATTATAGCAGCGGGTATCAGCATAACCGTTAGCATACCCGTATACTTTTTCATGATGCGGATTACGTTTTCACGGCTGTTTTGATTGTAAGCGGCGGCCAGTTCGGGCATGGCAGTAACGGCAAAGCTGCGTAACGGAATTTCTACCAGTTGCATTAAGGTTTGCCCCAGGTTATAAATAGCCAGTGCCTGTTTGCCTAAAGTAAAGTTGATAATAAAAGTGTCGGAAGTATTGAACAAATTAGAGCTGAGCGTAGTGCCTACACTGTATTTGCCAAAGTTGAAAATGTCTTTTATACTTTCGGTAGTGCGTTGCTTTAACGTGCTAATGCGCGACCAGCGTTTACTTAACGCAAAAATGCTGGTAAGCAGGTTGGAAGTAAGGTAAGCAAACAACACATATTGGATACTCATTTTACCGGCTATCAAAAGCGCCACGATAAACAGAATGAAGCTGCCCTGATTACTCAAGCGGATGTAAAGCAGCTTACCGAATTGCTGATCGCCCTGTATTACACAAGTTGCAATAAACCAGGGCAGTGATAAGGCATAATAAATGCCCGAGTATTTAAAAAACATCATTAGGCCCTCGTCTTTAATATAGCCTAAGAACGGCCACGAGCAAACGCTTACCAGCGCCAGTATACCCGTAATGCATAGGCCTAAAAACCAAGCCGATCCGGCCACCTCGGCAGTGCGCTCTTTGCTGGCACCTGCATAAAATTTGATGAATGCTGTAGTTAAAAATCCGGAACGAAAAGTATCAATAAGCAGCAGGATAGATTGAAAAAACACCCACGTACCCGCATCCGATTTGCTGAGTGAACGGTAAATCAGCGTCATGGTAATTAAACCTAATCCTGACATGATCACATTCCCCGCCAGCGATAAAAAATACTTGTTTCGCACAAGATTAAAAACTTTTTGCAACATCATCTCGTAAAATTACTCCAGCAAGAATAAACAAATAATACCTCGGTTAGATGGTAATAATTGGCATATTAGCTTATTAGCTTGAATTATGGATGTAAACGGAAATACTTTCAAAGAAGTTACCTTATTAATTACACATTATAACCGGAGCCGTTCGCTGGAGCGCTTATTTAAATCGTTTAAAGATCAGGGCTTTACTTTTGGCGGCATAGTAGTGTCTGATGATTGCAGTAAGCCTGAGCATTTGGATTATATTAAGTCGCTGCAGGGTCAATATGATTTTACCTTGCTTAGTCCGCCTAAAAACGGTGGCTTGGGTAACAACATCAATAAAGGTCAGGATGCCGTTAAAACACCATATACGCTATATGTACAGGAAGACTTTGACCCCAAGTCCAGCTTTGCCGACCATCTGAAAGATGCCCTAAGCTATATGGATACCGACAAGGGGTTGGATATTGTACGCTTTTATGCCTATTTTAAATATCCGTACCTAAAACCCTATGGTAAAGGTTTCTCCGAAATGGTATTCCATTTAAATCCGTTTTACACCAATCATATCAAGTTTTACGTTTACAGCGACCATCCACACCTGCGTCGCACTACATTCTTCGAAAAATTCGGCCGTTACCCGGAAGGACTAAATTCGGATGTTACGGAGTATACGATGGCTTTGCAGTTCATTAAGCACAAAGGGCGCGGCTTGTTTTATGATAAGTTTACCGAGCTGTTCGATCAGAAAAACTCATCGGACGAGCCAAGCACAGCCGTGCACCGGCCTAACTGGCGTGCACGTCAAAACCCGCTTGTGTTGGCCATGCGTGCCGTGTATGTAAAGGTTAAGTTGCTTAAATGCACCTTGGATGTGATGGCAGGTAAACCAAACGCTTAATTATTTATTGAATTAAAGTAGTTAAGCATGGCACCACAGCAATTTAAAACCGTTACTTTACTGGTTACCCATTATAACCGCAGCCAATCTTTAGAGCGCTTGTTACAAGCATTTCAAAAGCAACAGATATTGTTCGGCGATATTGTTGTATCGGATGATGGCAGCAGGCCCGAGCATTTGGAGGAGTTGAAGCGCATACAACACCAGTTTGGTTTCAGGCTCATTACTACGCCGGTTAATAAAGGGTTAGGCAATAATATCAACAAAGGTCAGGATGCCGTAAAAACGCCTTACACCCTTTATGTGCAGGAAGACTTTGACCCTAAGCCAGGTTATGGTAAGCACCTGAGAGACGCAATTTCTATTATGGATGAGCGTGCCGATATTGATCTGGTTCGTTTTTATGCTTATTTTAAATACCCGTACCTAAAACCTTACCGCGATGGCTTTTCAGAAATGATTTTCAGGATATGGTATCCCGGCTATCGAAAGTTCCATTCCTACAGCGACCATCCGCACCTGCGCCGAACTGCTTTCTTTGAAAAGTTTGGCCGCTACCCGGAGGGATTGAAGGGCGACCGTACGGAATTTTTAATGGCTATCTCTTTTCTGAAAAAGAAAGGTAAGGGAATGTTCTATGAAGATTATAAAGGCTTGTTTGATCAGGTAAACTCTGAAGACGAACCAAGCACCATGAAACGTAGTGATTTACGCCAAAGTAATAATCCACTTATTGGTTTGGCGCGTGCGGTTTACCGCAATGTTAAACATACTTGGGAGGTTCTGTTTTAATACGGAAACTTGTCACTAAGATAAAATAAGAAAGCCAATCCTGATCAATTGGCTTTCTTATTTTATACCAGATACTCAAACAGTGTTTGATCCCGGTTTATCTCTATCACATCAAAGCGATGGGCTTCCATGCGCTGCATCAGGGCCGGATAATCATCAGCCGATTTTAGCTCGATGCCCACCAGTGCAGGGCCACGCTCTCGTTCGGTTTTTTTAATAAACTCAAAACGGGTAATATCATCATGCGGGCCTAATACGCTGCTTACAAATAGTTTTAAAGCACCTGGGCGTTGCGGGAAACGAACAATGAAGTAATGTTTCAGACCTTCGTACAACAACGATTGCTCTTTGATCTCGCCCATGCGGTCGATATCATTGTTACCACCGCTAATAACGCAAACTACCTTTTTACCCTTAATCTGCTCTTTAACCAAATCCAGTGCTGCCACGGATAGTGCGCCGGCTGGCTCAACTACAATAGCATCCTCATTGTATAATTTAAGGATAGTAGTACAAACCTTGCCTTCGGGTACTGATAACATTTCATCAAGTATCTCACTGCAAATTTGGTAAGTAAGCTGGCCTACCCGTTTTACGGCAGCACCATCCACAAAGCGGTTTATTTGCGATAGGGTATACGGCTGGCCGCGGCGTATAGCTTCCACCATAGAAGGTGCACCCTCCGGTTCAATACCTACTAACTTAATACCCGCATTGATTTGCTTTAAGTAAGTGCCGGTTCCGGCAGCTAAGCCGCCACCGCCTACCGGCATTAGTACCACCTCGGCCTCAGGCAAATCCTCCAGTATTTCCATACCTACGGTTCCCTGTCCTTCCATAATACGGTAATTATCGAACGGTGGTATAAAGGTCATTTCATGCGCTTCGGTATAAGCCAAGGCTTCTTGCAGGCAATCATCGAACGTATCGCCGGTAAGTACAATTTCCACAAAGCCGTTGCCGAACATCTGTGTTTGCTTAACCTTTTGCTTAGGCGTAATCTCGGGCATAAAAATAACGCCTTTAATACCCAGCCTGCGGCACGAAAAAGCTACACCCTGTGCATGATTGCCCGCACTGGCACAAACCACGCCGCGTTGCCGCTGCTGTTCATCCAGCTGACTAATCATGTTGTAAGCGCCGCGCAGTTTGTAACTGCGTACCACTTGCAGGTCTTCGCGCTTTAAGTATACTTCGCACTCGTATTTGTCTGACAGTCCCTGGTTAAATTCCAGTGGGGTACGGCGAACCACCCCGCTCAAACGTTCCTGGGCTGATGCAAAATCGAGCTGCATATTGGTTTCAGTATCCATCTATTATTGTTTTACCAAACGATAGGCTACCAAACCGAGCAAATCGTTATCATCAATGTTCAGTTTGCTATCGGCCAGTTTTAAAAATTCCTGGTAAACGGTAGCCAGCTCTTCTTTTTCCAAGCTATGGCCTAAACGCTCCATATGGTATTTTAAGGCATGGCGGCCGCTGCGTGCCGTAAGCACAATGCTGGCGCTCGGGAAGCCCACATCTTCAGGGCGTATAATTTCATAGTTTTCCCGGTTTTTCAGGAAACCATCTTGGTGTATTCCCGAGCTGTGCGCAAAAGCATTGCTGCCCACAATAGCTTTATTGGGTTGTACCGGCATGCGCATTTGAGTGCTTATCATGCGGCTCAATTCATAAAAGCTTTGGGTATTGATATTGGTATGCAAGCCTAAGGTCTGGTGCGTTCTTAAAATCATCACCACTTCTTCGATAGAAGTATTGCCAGCACGTTCGCCAATGCCGTTGATGGTACCTTCAATCTGGCGGGCGCCGTTTTGTAAACCGGCAATAGAGTTGGCCGTAGCCAGCCCCAAATCATTATGGCAGTGAACGGAGATAATGGCTTGATCAATGTTCTTTACATTCTCTTTCAGAAAGCGAATCTTGCTGCCATACTGGTCAGGCAGGCAGTAGCCATTGGTATCAGGGATATTAACTACGGTAGCGCCGGCTGCAATAACGGCTTCTACCATCTTGGCTAAAAACTCAATATCTGCACGACCGGCGTCTTCAGCATAAAACTCAATATCTTCTACCGATTTTTTAGCGTATTTAACAGCCTCAACCGCACGTTCTAAAATATCCTCACGGGTGCTGTTGAATTTATGCTTGATGTGCATATCCGATGCACCAATACCGGTATGGATACGCGGATGTTTGGCGTATTGCAAGGCTTCAACAGCAGCATCAATATCGCCTTTATGGGCGCGGGTAAGGGCACATACGGTCGGGTTTTTTACGGCTTTGGAAATTTCCACAACACTTTGGAAATCGCCGGGGCTTGATACCGGGAAACCGGCCTCAATAATGTCAACGCCCAGCGCTTCCAGTTCGCGCGCTATTTCAATCTTTTCAGGCGTGGTTAACTGGCAGCCCGGTACCTGCTCACCATCACGCAGGGTGGTGTCAAATACATATACTCGGTTTGGATCGTGTAACATAATGCTTTGTGTGTTTTTTTGATTTTTAGTATCAAGTAACAGGTATCAAGTATCATGAATTGGCTGTATTTTTAAATCGTGATACTTGATACTAAGTACTTGTTACTGCTCTTTAATCGCTATAAATCTTAATCTTTTATAATCAGCATACCATTGGCCGTTTTCATTGTAGTGTGGCTCCAGTATGGCTGTAATTTCTTGTAATAGTTGTGTTTGTTCGGCTTCAGGAATGCCGGTGAAATATTGCGAACCAAACATTTTGATCCATTTGGCTACGCCCTGGTCGCCATCCTGTAGCGGCGTTTTGCGGTCGAAATGGACAGCGAACGTTACCCGGAAACCGTGTTTCTCCAGGCGGCTGGTGTATTCGCCCAATGATGGGAAATACCAGATTTGCGTTTTAGCCTGTTCTGCATAGCCATGCTGTACCAATACCTGTTGGGTTGCTGCAATCAATTTGGCTACGTTGCCTTTGCCGCCCATTTCGGCCACAAAGCGGCCTCCGGGTTTCAGGGCATTATAAACAGATTGCATCATGCCGTCCTGATTATGGATCCAGTGCAGGGCCGCGTTTGAAAAGATGGCGTCATACTGCCCATCTTCGCTGAAATTGCTGGCATCCGCAACCGCAAAATCAACGTCCGGATAGTTGACCTTGGCTTGCGCTATCATCTCGGGCGAGTAATCAGTGCCTTTTGCCAAGCCACCCTGATTTTGAATTTGCTGAGTAAGGTAACCTGTACCGCAGCCAATGTCTAATATCCTTTCGCCGGTTTTTACATCCAGCAGCTCCAGCACATTCTCTCCAAACTGAAAAACAAAGGCATGTTTGTCATCATATAATTCCGCGTTCCATTTCATGTTGTATTGTGGTTATAATGTGAGATAATGTGTTGAAGTTGCTATTTGTAATTATGATAAAACGGGTTGCTGTAAATACTCCAGTACTTTTTGACCCATGGCATCGGTACCCAGTATTTTGCTTTGATCGGTGTTGGCATCAGCAATATCGCCGGTGCGGTAACCGTCTTTCAGAGCTTTGTCAATGGCGGAAGTGATGCGTTTAGCCTCATCTTGTAAGCCAAAGCTGATTTCGAGCATCAGTGCTACAGATAGGATAGAAGCCAACGGGTTTGCTTTATTCTGCCCGGCAATGTCATGTGCTGAACCGTGGATCGGCTCAAAAAAGCCTGTACCATCGCCAATGGAAGCCGAGGCCAGCATACCCATAGAACCTGCAATCTGCGAAGCTTCATCGGTTAAAATATCACCGAACAGGTTAGCGGTTAATACCACATCAAACTTTTTCGGGTTTTTAACCAGTTGCATAGCGGCATTGTCAATAAACATATGCTCAGTTTCAACATCTGGGTACTGCTTGGCCAGTTCCTGTACCACCTCACGCCACAGGCGGGATGATTCAAGCACGTTGGCTTTATCTACCGAGCATAGGCGTTTGCTGCGTGCGCGGGCTGCCTCGAATGCTTTAGTAGCAATGCGCTCCACCTCATAGCGGTGATAAATCATCAGGTCGGATGCGGTGTTGCGGTCTTCGCTACGGTTTTTCTCGCCAAAATAAACGTCGCCGGTCAATTCGCGGAAAAACAGGATGTCGGTACCACGTAATACTTCCGGTTTTAAGCTTGATGCATCCAGCAGCTCATCAAACAGCATGATTGGGCGCAGGTTGGCATACAAGCCCAACTCCTTGCGGATTTTTAACAAACCCTGCTCCGGACGAACCTTGGCTGATGGGTCATTATCGTATTTGGCATGGCCTACAGCACCAAACAATATGGCATCGCTTGCTTTGGCTTTTTCCAGGGTTTCATCAGGCAACGGGTTACCGGTAGCTTCGATGGCTACGTGGCCCATTAGCGCCTCATCAAAAGTGAATTCGTGTCCGTATTCGGTAGCTATCTGCTCTAAAACAGCTTTGCCCCAGGTTGTAACCTCGGGGCCAATGCCATCGCCAGGGATAACTAAAATATGCTTCTTAATACCCATTTGTATGTTTTGTGATATACTGTCATGCTGAACTTGTTTCGGCTTCCCACATGCCGAGTAGTTAGTTCGCTTAGCATGTAAATGTCCTGAAGATGCTGAAACAAGTTCTGCATGACTGTTTATTATTATAAAGGTTTATGTCCTTCGTATTCTTCTACCTGCTCACGGTTGCTTAATATGTAATCAATGTCGTCGTAACCGTTTAGCAGGCATGCTTTTTTATATGGATTGATTTCAAAGCTTTCCTGCTCGCCGGTGTTGGCTATTTTGATGAGCTGGTTTTCCAGATCAACCTCCACCTGGGTATTAGGATCGGTATAAACCGCATCAAAAATCTTTTTCAGAAAATCATCACTTACCTGGATAGGCAGTAGGCCGTTGTTGAGTGCATTGCCTTTAAAAATATCAGCAAAAAAGCTGCTTACAACTACGTCAAACCCATAATCGGCTATGGCCCAGGCGGCGTGCTCACGGCTACTGCCGCAGCCAAAGTTTTTACCTGCCACCAGTATTTTACCGGCGTAAGTAGGGTTGTTCAATACAAAGTCCTGCTTGGGCTGGTTTTCATTGTCAAAGCGCCAGTCGCGAAACAGGTTATTGCCAAAACCCTCGCGGGTAGTAGCCTTCAGAAACCTGGCCGGAATAATCTGGTCGGTATCAATATTTTCAATCGGCAGTGGTACTACCGGGGTTTGCAAGTGTTTAAATATCTTGGTTGCCATTAGCCTACTAACTCCTCTTCTTGTAATAATTCTCTAATATCAGTTACCCGGCCGGTAATGGCTGCCGCCGCAGCGGTAAGCGGGCTAGCCAAAAAGGTACGTGAGTTTGGTCCCTGACGGCCTTCAAAGTTGCGGTTGGAGGTGGATACGCAGTATTTACCTGCTGGAATCTTATCCTCATTCATACCCAGGCAAGCGCTGCATCCGGGCTCGCGTAGCGGAAAGCCAGCGGCTTCGAATATCTTGTCTAAACCCTCTTCAATGGCTTGCTTTTGTACTTGTTTGGAGCCTGGCACCACCCATACGGTTACGTTGTCGGCTTTGTGTTTGCCCTTAATAAAATCGGCTACCTGGCGTAAATCTTCAATGCGTGAGTTGGTACAGCTGCCGATGAAAACATAATCAATAGGTTTACCCAGTAATGATTCGTCATCGTGCAGGCCCATATAGGTCAGGGCTTTGGCATACGAGCCTTGCTCTTTTTGCTCAAAGCTTTCGGTTGCCGGTACGTGTTGTGTAACGCCAATACCCATACCCGGATTGGTTCCGTAGGTAATCATCGGCTCAATATCTTCTGCATTAAAGCTTAAAACGCTGTCAAACTGTGCATCTTCGTCAGAATACAAAGTTTTCCAGTAAGCTAATGCTTTATCCCACTCTTCGCCTTTAGGGGCAAATTCGCGGCCTTTTACATATTCAAAAGTAGTTTCGTCGGGCGCAATTAAACCACCGCGGGCACCCATTTCAATGCTCATGTTGCAGATGGTCATGCGGCCTTCCATGCTTAGCGAACGAATGGTGTCGCCGGCATATTCCACAAAGTACCCGGTACCGCCTGCGGCCGAGATTTGCGAGATAATGTACAGGATGATGTCTTTAGCGCCTACGCCTTTTTGCAGCTGGCCGTTCACTTCAATCTTCATCCGTTTTGGGCGCTGTTGTAGCAGGCATTGGGTAGCCAGCACTTGTTCTACTTGTGAGGTGCCGATACCAAAGGCAATAGCGCCAAAAGCGCCGTGCGTTGAGGTATGGCTATCGCCACAAACATACGTACAGCCCGGACGGGTGATGCCCAACTCGGGACCAATTACGTGTACGATGCCCTGATATTCGTGACCTAAGCCATAAAGTTCGATACCAAATTCTGCACAGTTTTTGGTTAGCATATCTACCTGATAGCGTGAAAGCTCTTCTTTAATGGGCAGGTGCTGATCCCAGGTAGGTACGTTATGGTCGGCAGTGGCTACGGTTTGTTTCGGACGATAAACCGGTAAACCACGCTGGCGCAGGCCGTCAAATGCCTGCGGACTGGTAACCTCGTGTATAAAATGTGTATCAATGTATAAAACATCCGGGAAGCCTTCTTTACTGCTCACTACGTGTGCATCCCAAATCTTATCAAATAAAGTAGCCCCACTCCGGCCCTCCTTGGTAGGGAGGGAGGCAGGCGATTGTATATTATTATCAGTTGACATCTTTATCGTTCTCTTCTATTAGTTCTTTTTACGCAAAAGCCGTAAACCAAAAAAGTCCTCCCCTTTAGGGGGAGGATTTAAGAGGGGCTTATGCTTCTACTTCCTGGTTTTCCGGACGTAAGCTGCGTACAGTTTTGCCGGCTTGCCATAATTCGCTTTCGCGTAATTCTTTTAATTCTTCGTTCAATTTTTCGCGGTAATCAGGCTGGCTGTTGCTGTCAATTGAACGTTGAGATTCTTTACCGGTGGCCACGCTTTCGTATAATTCTTCAAATACTGGTTTAGTGGCATCACGGAACTTTTTCCACCAGTCTAATGCGCCGCGTTGTGCGGTGGTAGAGCAGTTGGCGTACATCCAGTCCATGCCGTTTTCGGCAACCAATGGCATCAGTGATTGGGTTAATTCTTCAACAGTTTCGTTGAAAGCTTCTGATGGAGTATGGCCTTTGCTGCGCAGTACATCATACTGAGCGGCAAAAATACCCTGGATACAACCCATCAGCGTGCCACGCTCGCCGGTTAAATCGCTAAATACTTCTTTTTTGAAATCAGTTTCGAACAGGTAACCGCTACCTACGGCAATGCCTAAAGCAATTACACGATCCCATGCTTTACCGGTTGCATCCTGGAAAATAGCGAAGCTGGAGTTTAAGCCACGGCCTTGTAAAAACATACGACGCAGTGAAGTACCAGAACCTTTAGGCGCTACCAAAAATACATCCACATCAGCAGGCGGAATGATGCCGGTTTGCTCGTTAAAAGTAATACCAAAGCCGTGAGAGAAATACAGGGCTTTACCTGGCGTTAAGTGTTTTTGTACAGTTGGCCACAATTCAATCTGGGCGGCATCGCTCAGCAGGTAACAAATAATGGTTCCTTTTTCCAGGGCTTCTTCAATCTCAAACAGAGTTTCGCCAGGTACAAAGCCATCTGCTACGGCTTTATCCCAAGTTTTTGAATTTTTACGCTGACCAACAATTACGTTGATACCGTTATCTTTTTGATTTAGCGCCTGGCCGGGACCCTGAACGCCGTAACCGATTACTGCTACCGTTTCATTTTTAAGCACTTCCTGTGCTTTTGATAAAGGAAATTCTTCGCGGGTTACTACGTTTTCTTCAGTGCCGCCAAAATTTAGTTTTGCCATTTTATGTTTAGTTATGGGTTGTTAGTTATTGGGTTTTAGTTTAGTTCGTTTTATATAGACTTACATGGTAAACACCTTGTCGCGCTGGTTCAGGTACTCGTTTTCGCTTACTTCTTCGCCGGGTTGCTCACGTTCAAATTCGCGCAGCTTGCGGTTAAAGCCTTCGCTATCTTTGATGATGGCAATGCGTGCGCTGCGTACAAACTCAATCAGGCCGTAAGGCTGCAGTACTTTAATCAGATTATCGGTTTCTTCGCGGTGACCGGTAGTTTCAAATACAATGTAATCTTTACGGATTACTACCGCACGGGCGCCGTTTTCGCGTAACAGGCGCTCAACTGGCGCTTTCTCGGCAATAACATCAGCCGGTACTTTATATAAAGCCATTTCCTGCCAAATTATGTCGGCATTGGTATGGTAATATACTTTCAATACTTCTATCTGCTTCTCAATCTGGCGGGTTACTTTACGCACTACATCTTCAGTTTCGTTAACCACGATGTTGAAGCGGTAAATACTTTCAATTTCAGATGGAGAAGTGTTCAGACTTTCGATATTGATTTTACGACGGGTAAAAATTATAGCGATTCTGTTTAATAAACCAATTTGGTTTTCGGTATAAACTGTGATGTTGAATTCCTGCTTGCCCTGCGGCATGTTTTCTTGCGTGCTCATATTGCTATGTTTAGAGGGGCTTGGCTTATTTTAATCTGATTTCACTTACACTGCATCCCTGCGGTACCATTGGGAATACGTTGTTTTCTTTGGTTACAAAAACTTCGAGCAGGTAGGAGCCTTGATGCTCCAGCATTTCCTGTAATGAAGATTGCAATTCTTCCCTTTCTTTAATGCATTTGCCGGCAATACCGTAGCCTTTAGCCACCTGTACAAAATCGGGGCTTTGAATATCAACAAATGAATAACGACGTTCGTTGAACAGTTCCTGCCACTGGCGCACCATGCCTAAGAAGCGATTATTCAGGATAATAATCTTTACATTAACGCCGCTTTGCATAATGGTACCCAGTTCCTGTAACGTCATTTGGAAACCGCCATCGCCAATAATGGCTACTACGGTACGGTCAAGCGCACCGAACTTTGCACCTATGGCAGCCGGTAGGGCAAAGCCCATTGTGCCCAAGCCACCGCTGGTAATATTGCTGCGGGTTTGATTAAATTTAGCATAGCGGCAACCTACCATCTGGTGCTGGCCTACATCGGTTACTACAATGGCGTCGCCGTTGGTAAGTTGGTTTAATTGATCTACAACCTCACCCATGGTCATTTCGCCGGTTTGCGGATGTAGTTCGGCATCAATCACAGCTTCGTTTTCGCGCTGTGCAAATTCGTGGAACTTTTGCAGCCATTCGGTATGTTGTTTTTCTTCAACCGCCTGGGTAAGCAGGGGCAGGGTTTCTTTACAATCGCCCCAAACGGCTACCGTGGTTTGTACGTTCTTGTCAATTTCGGCCGGGTCAATGTCGAGGTGAATAACTTTGGCTTGTTTGGCATATTTATCTAAACGGCCGGTTACGCGGTCGTCAAAACGCATACCGATGGCAATCAGTACGTCGCACTCATTGGTCATTACATTGGGGCCGTAGTTGCCGTGCATACCCAACATGCCTACATTCAGCGGGTGGTCGGTCGGGATAGCACCAACGCCCATAATAGTCCAGGCAGAAGGGATACCTGCTTTTTCGATGAATGCCTGGAACTCTTTTTCGGCACTACCTAAAATTACGCCCTGGCCCCACAGAACAAAAGGTTTTTTAGCCTCATTTATCAATTGTGCGGCCTGCTCAATGAATTGTGGCCTTACAATAGGTTTCGGACGATAACTGCGGATATGGTTGCAAGGCTGGTAGCCTTTAAATTGAAATTTCTGGATCTGTGCATTTTTGGTAATATCAATCAGCACAGGGCCCGGGCGGCCGGTACGTGCAATATAAAACGCCTTAGCAATAGCCTCCGGAATTTGCTCAGCATCAGTTACCTGAAAGTTCCATTTAGTTACCGGGGTAGTGATGTTAATCACGTCAGTTTCCTGGAAGGCATCGGTGCCCAGCAGGTGAGCAAATACCTGACCCGTGATGCAGACTAACGGTGTGCTGTCAATCTGTGCATCGGCTAAGCCGGTAACTAAGTTAGTGGCGCCAGGGCCACTGGTAGCAAATACAACACCCACCTTGCCGGATGAGCGTGCATACCCCTGACCGGCATGAATGCCGCCCTGCTCATGGCGCACCAGGATATGGTTCAGCTTTTCTTTATAATCGTACAATGCATCATAAATAGGCATTATGGCACCGCCTGGGTAACCAAAAATAGTATCAACACCTTCTACAATTAATGCTTCCAGTAAGGCAGCCGAGCCTGAAAGTTCAATAGCTTCCTGCTCTTCAGGTGCGGTTAATACGTCTTGCTGTGTCGCTTCCATATCCTTATATTTTATAGTTGTGGTTGTCTGTTGCGAGTTGTCTGCTTTCAATTATCTGTGTTGTAATTAAGCGCACACAACAGACAACTGATCACTTACAACGAAATTATTCTTCGTCAGTAACGCAGCCTTCGCTGGCGTCTTTTACTTGTTTAAAGTATTTGTATAATAAGCCTTTAGTTACCGGCGGGCCTGGCTGCTGCCATTCACTGCGGCGGTAAGCCAGTTCTTCATCGCTGATGTTTACGTTGATGGTGTTGTTGATGGCATCGATAGTAATTGGGTCGCCATCCTTTACTAAGGCAATAGTACCGCCGTCCCAGGCTTCGGGGGTAATGTGTCCAACCACAAAACCGTGAGTGCCGCCAGAGAAACGGCCATCGGTAATTAAGGCTACAGAGCCACCTAAACCGGCGCCGATAATGGCTGAAGTTGGTTTTAGCATCTCAGGCATTCCGGGCGCACCCTTAGGGCCAACGTGGCGAATTACCACCACATCGCCTGGCTGTACACGGCCACTTGATATACCGGCAATTAATGATTGCTCGCCGTCAAACACGCGGGCCGGGCCGTCAAAACGCTCACCTTCTTTACCTGTAATTTTAGCAACGCTACCGCGTTCGGCTAAATTGCCGTATAATATTTGTAAGTGTCCGGTTGCCTTAATTGCTTGGTCAACCGGGAGGATAATTTTTTGCGTATCAAAATCCAGGTCGGGAACCTCTTCTAAATTTTCGGCCAAGGTGTTGCCGGTTACGGTGAGGCAATCGCCATTCAGCCAGCCCAGCTTTAACAAATATTTCATTACAGCCGGAACGCCGCCTACTTTGTGCAGGTCTTCCATCATGTATTTGCCGCTTGGCTTCATATCGGCCAGTAACGGAATACGGTTGCTGATTACCTGAAAATCATCGATAGTTAATGGTACATTAACACTTTTAGCAATAGCTATTAAGTGCAAAACGGCATTTGTAGAGCCGCCCATTACCATAATGGTAATGATGGCATTCTCGAACGCCTCACGGGTCATGATATCCGAAGGCTTAATATCTTTTTCTAACAGTTTGTAAATGGCTTTGCCAGCGGCGCGGCACTCCGCCTGCTTTTCTTCGCTTAAAGCAGGGTTTGATGATGAGTAAGGCAAACTCATTCCCAAGGCCTCAATAGCTGCCGCCATTGTGTTTGCTGTATAAATACCGCCACATGCACCAGCGCTGGGACAGGCATTCTTTACAATCTCCCTGAAATCAATATCATCTATCTGGCCGGCAATCTTTTTACCTAACGCCTCAAAAGCCGATACGATATTCAGATCTTCACCTTTATAGTGGCCAGGCTTGATAGTGCCGCCATACACCATTATGGATGGGCGGTTTAAACGGCCCATAGCAATCAATGAGCCGGGCATATTCTTATCACAGCCAGGCAGGGTAATTAAGCCATCGTAATATTGCGCACCGCAAACGGCTTCAATCGAATCGGCTATTACATCACGGCTTACTAATGAATAGCGCATACCGTCGGTGCCGTTGCTCATACCATCGCTTACACCAATGGTATTGAAAATCAGTCCCACCAAGTTTTCGCTCCATACGCCTTCTTTAACCACTTTGGCCAAATCGTTCAGGTGCATGTTGCAGGTGTTACCATCGTAACCCATGCTGGCAATGCCTACCTGCGCTTTTTTCATATCCTCGTCGGTTAAACCAATGCCGTAAAGCATGGCCTGTGCAGCGGGCTGGGTTGGGTCGGCAGTAAGGGATTTACTGTATTTGTTTAATTCAACGGTTTCAGTAGTTGCTGGTATCGAACTCATTTTACTTATCAAGCTTTTATGGTATCCCTTTATGCACATCTTCAAATTGCTTCGAATAACTTGCTGCCTAATAGCGTAAGCTAGGTGATGTGTTAAAAGCAGATTAGGTTAACAATCTGTATTTGTAAGGTAGGCAGATTGATTTTGACCGTCAATAATTAAAACGAAAAACTTTAATTAGAATTTAATATTTTAAAAGAAATATATTGGGAATATAATTTGGATATAGATACTAATCACAAAATTATATTTTAACACCAGTATACCAAAGTTGAAAATGGTTTTCGGTATGCTAACTATGCATGCATAGTATTGTTACTCAATTTCTGCGTAAAAGGAGTAACAATGGCTTTAAGTGTCCTTTTAAATCACAAAAAAAGCCCGGCTTTTTGCCGAGCTTTTTTGTGTAATGTGTTTTGATTAACGGTGTGTGATGCCTTCGGCCAACACCATTACTTTGTTGTCGTTTACTTCAACAACCCCTCCTTTAATCATAAAAACTTCGTTTTTACCGCCAGCTCTTACAATCAGTTTACCATCTTCCAAAGTAGAGATGATAGGGGCGTGGTTGTTCAGTATCTCAAACGATCCCATAGTGCCGGGTACAGTTACCGAGTTTATCTCGCCCTCGTACACTTTTTTATCAGGAGTAAGAATTTCTAATGTCATATGCTGAGTTGTAAGTTGTGTGTTGTGAGTTGTATGTATTAAAAGGTTTAGCACCTACAACATACAACCCGCAACTTACAACAGTTATTAACTATTTGCTTCCGCTAAAATTTTCTTGCCTTTTTCAATAGCGTCTTCAATGCTACCAACCAAGTTGAAAGCAGCTTCCGGATACTCATCTACTGCACCGTCCATAATCATGTTGAAACCTTTGATGGTTTCTTTGATATCAACCAGTACGCCTTTTAAGCCGGTAAACTGCTCAGCTACGTGGAATGGCTGAGATAAGAAACGCTGAACACGACGAGCGCGGGATACAGTCAGTTTATCCTCTTCAGATAACTCATCCATACCTAAAATAGCGATGATATCCTGCAGCTCTTTGTAGCGTTGCAGAATTTCTTTTACGCGTTGTGCAGTGTTATAGTGCTCATCACCTAAAATAGCAGGGCTCAGGATACGTGAAGTTGAATCCAATGGATCCACCGCAGGGTAAATACCTAACTCGGCAATTTTACGGGATAATACGGTAGTAGCATCCAAGTGGGCGAAGGTTGTAGCCGGCGCAGGGTCGGTCAAGTCATCCGCAGGTACGTATACCGCTTGTACCGAAGTGATAGAGCCACGTTTGGTTGAGGTAATACGCTCTTGCATTACACCCATCTCGGTAGCCAGGGTTGGTTGGTAACCTACCGCTGATGGCATACGGCCTAATAGTGCCGATACTTCAGAACCAGCCTGGGTAAAGCGGAAAATGTTATCAATAAAGAAAAGGATATCACGGCCTTTGCCTTCAGCATCACCATCACGGAAATATTCGGCAATAGTTAAACCTGATAAAGCTACACGTGCACGTGCACCTGGCGGCTCGTTCATCTGGCCAAACACAAAGGTTGCTTTTGAATCTTTCAGCTCTTCAGCATTTACTTTTGAAAGATCCCAGCCACCGGCTTCCATAGAGTGCATGAACTCTTCACCGTATTTTATAATGCCCGATTCCAGCATCTCGCGCAGTAAGTCGTTACCTTCACGGGTACGCTCACCTACACCGGCAAATACTGATAAACCAGAGTATGCTTTCGCAATGTTGTTGATCAGTTCCTGGATCAATACGGTTTTACCTACACCCGCACCACCAAACAAACCAATTTTACCACCTTTTGCATAAGGCTCTAACAAGTCGATAACCTTGATACCGGTAAATAATACTTCAGTTTCGGTTGATAAGTCTTCAAATCTTGGCGGCGTAGCGTGGATAGGACGGCCATTGCTTCTGTCTAATGACGCAATACCATCAATAGCCTCGCCTACTACGTTAAATACCCGGCCTTTGATGTTATCGCCGATAGGCATTTTAATAGGTGCTGCTTGGTCAACCACCGGCATGCCGCGCATTAATCCGTCGGTTGAATCCATCGCAATCGCACGTACCCGGTCTTCGCCCAGGTGCTGCTGAACTTCTAAAATAACTTTTTGCCCGTTGCTTTTAGTGATTTCCAGCGCATCGTAGATTTTAGGAAGATGTGCATCGTCGCTAAAACTTACGTCAACTACCGGACCAATGATTTGTGAGATTTTTCCAATGTTTGGCATATATACCTTGCGTGCTTATTTGATATTAAATAACTAATAAACAGGAGTAGCCGTATAAGCATCCTATTTAGGTGCGCAAAGTTAAATTTTCTGCGGGATATTTAACTACTTATGTTAAAGAAAATTAAGCAAAAATACTGCTTGTTGGCTTCGTGAAATTATTATCTTAGCAGCCTTTTTTAAATTCTGAATTAATTTAATGTTTGAATTATGAGAAAAATTTTACTCGCATTAATGGCTATGCTGCCTGCAGTGGCTTTTTCGCAAGGTTTCCAGGTAAACCTCGGCGGACAGAAGCAGATTGGTATGGGCCACACCGGAACCGGGTTGGTGCAGGATGGTGCCTCCGTGTTTTTTAATCCCGGCGCTGTGGCCATGCTACCCGAAAACTCCATACAGGCAGGTATCAGTCCGCTGCTGTTCAAATCAGTTTTTAATCCTAGCGGTACCGATGCGCAATATCGTACGGCTAACAAAGTGGCCACGCCTTTTAGCGCCTATGCGGTTTGGGGACCCAAAGCCTCAAGCTGGAAACTGGGCTTAGGCGTATATACCCCTTTTGGCGGATTAACAGATTGGGGTAACAACTGGCAGGGTAAATACGTATTACAAAGCCTGGATTTGAAAGCTATATTTTTCCAGCCAACCCTTAGTATTAAACTTGCTGATTTTATCAGCATCGGCGGTGGTTTTGTATATAGCCACGGTATTGTTAACCTGAAACGGGCTATCCCGGTAGCAGATGCGAACGGACAGGATGGGCAGGCCGAACTGAAAGGTTCCGGACATGGTTATGGCTGGAATGCAGGGGTGTTTATGAAAACAGAATCAGGCATTACCGTAGGTATTTCTTACCGTTCAAAAGCTACCACTACTATTGAGAGTGGTAACGCGATATTTCGTGTGCCATCAGCTTTGCAAAGCAGCTTCCCGCAGCCTAACACTTTCAGGGCCGGTATACCGTTGCCTTCAACCACTTCATTGGGTTTAGGCTTTTATCCGTCCAAGCAATGGACACTGGCACTGGATGCCAACCTGGTTGCCTGGCATGTCTATAAATCACTTGATTTTGATTATGCACAAAATACCCCCACTTTACAGGATACCCACTCACCACGTTTATACCGCGATGGTTTTAGCCTGAGAGGTGGTGCTGAATATAAGCCGGTAACTAAATGGGCCATTCGCGGTGGCGGCGGCTATTCATCAACCGCTGCACAAGATGGTTATGTAACACCGGAGGTGCCAGATGCCAACCGTTATTACTTAACTGCGGGCTTAGGGTACAAGGTGGCCAACAGGCTGGATCTGGATCTGTCATTTGAGTATGAGCACCTGTTTAAGCGCACCCAAACCAATATAGAGGCCAACTTTGCGGGTACTTACAAATCAAACGTTTACATCCCGGGTGTTTCACTTACCTATCACTGGTAATATCTAAAAGTATTTTTGAAAAGACACATGAATAAGATAAAACATATTTTTTTGTTAACAGCAGGCGTGCTGGCACTTGGGGCCTGTAAGCCGGAGGTTGATACACTGGTTGCTACCACACAAGGTACGGCCGATTTTTCGAGATATATTGCTGTAGGTAATTCGCTTACCTCGGGCTTTGCCGATGGTGGTTTATACCGCGAAGGCCAACTGAATTCATTTCCTGCAATTATTGCAGAACAAATGAAAAAAGTTGGCGGCGGCGAATTTACGCAGCCTTTGTTTACCGAGCAGCAGGCCGACGGATCGGGTTATCTGATGCTGAAAAGCCTGTCGGCCGAGGGTTTGCCGGTTACTCAGCAGATTGCTCCTGCAGCGGTAAGAGGCCAGATTACTGTACCTACAAGCGCAACAAGTACGGTTAATGTAACTTTATACACCAAATACACTGGCGATATTAACAATTATGGCGTACCGGGCATTAAATTATTAACCTCAACACTGCCGGCATATGGCAATTTGAATGGTTACTTTGAGCGTTTGCTGCCTAACAGTGCGCCTAATAACAATACCTCATACATTGACTTTGTAACCGCAAAGCCTTTTACCTTCTTTTCAAACTGGTTGGGTAATAACGATGCCCTGGGTTATGCTACCGCTGGCGGAGCGAGCGATGAGCTAACCGATAAAGCCACTTTCAGTGCCTTATATAACCAGGTGCTGAACAAGCTGACCATGGGTGGCCAAAAAGGTGTGGTAGCTACCATTCCTGATGTTACGTCTATCCCTTACTTTAACACGGTTACTGTAAACGCTATTTTGGCTACAGTAAAAAAAGCTAATCCGAGCGTACAGGCGTTGTATATTAACGCCAGGGTAAGTTCAGAAACAGCAAACACCACGTATGCTGCACGCCCCGCTACCGCAGCTGATTTGGTTGTATTAACTTTCCCGACAAGCAAAATCGGCCAGCCGGTGGCAACGCCTGCAGGTAACTTGCCTTACGGTTTAACGCCCCTTACACCAATTGAAAACCAATATGTGTTAGATGTTAATGAGGCGGCCCGTGCACGTGATTATGTAGCATCATACAACACTACCATCAAGGCCGTTGCGGCATCAAAAGGTATTGCTGTAGCCGATATTTATACCTTCCTGAACGGGATAAAGCAAAATGGTCTGGTAGAAAATGGCATAAACTTAAGTTCGCAATACATCAGCGGTGGTTTATTTTCGCTTGATGGTATTCACCTAACGCCAAGAGGCTATGCTGTAGTAGCTAATGAATTTATCAAAGCTATTAATAAGCAATATGGGTCTGACATTCCGCAGGCTAATATATCAGCCTATCGTGGTGTTAAATTCCCTTAAGTACAAGTTGTTTTAAAAGTATAAAGTCCTTAGTCTGGAGCTGCCTGTTGGGTAATTCCGGCTAAGGACTTTTTTATTGAACACAAAGAGCTATGTTTATTCCATGTCAATGATATCACCGGGTTTGCAATCGAGTGCTTTGCAAATAGCCTCTAGTGTGTCAAAGCGAACGCCTTTGGCTTTGCCATTTTTCAGGATGGACAAGTTAACATTGGTTACACCTACTTTTTGCGACAGCTCGTTTAAAGACATTTTGCGCTTAGCCATCATTACATCTAAATTGATAATTATTGGCATATATCAGATAATGGATTCGTTTTCGGCTTTTATAAAATGTGCAGTTTTTAACAGTTCGGCAAACAGAAATATAGTTAAAGCCAAAACCCATACAATAGGAGATTCAGTAAATAATATAGCGTAGAACCTCCTGAAAATAAAAAGCCCGTTTAACGGATCAGCTTGTTTGGATAATAATGCAGATATATAATCATACCCTATCTGAAATAGCGTGTGCATAAATACCAGTAATAAAGCTAAGTACCCCATTCTTTTCATGCTGCGGTAGTTGGTTTCGGGCCAGTTGTTGTCGGTTGTATACCCTTTTACCATTCTTCGCATATGAAAACTCATCGACAATAAGGTTAATGCAATAGCCAGATTGATAACAGCTAACCAAAAAACAGATGGTTGTGCCGTGTAGTGCAAACCTGAGGTAATAAGAGTGATAGTTGATTTGACTGCAGACAGGGCAATAATTACCCAGATGAAAGTGATAATTCGATTTGCGGTTTGTGTTTTCATTTTGTTTAATATTTACTTCAAATGTAATACATGAGATAAATAAAACAAATAAAAATTAAAATAAAACGATAAATATTTAAAATTATACGTTTCGCATACAAGCTTTGATTTTAAACTGAAAATTGCAGTACAATTTTGCCAATGTGTGTGCTGCTTTCCATTAGTTCATGCGCTTTAGCTGCCTGATCTGCCGCAAATATCTCATGTATTACAGGTTTGATCTTTCCGCTTTCTATCAGTGGCCATATATGTTGCTGTAATGATTTGGCAATGGCCGATTTGAATGCCGTATTGCGCGGGCGCAGGGTTGAGCCGGTAATGGTGAGCCGTTTGCGCATCACCACGGATAAATCCACCTCAGCATCTTTCCCGTTCATAGTATTGATCATCACCAGCCGGCCATCTTCGGCGAGTGATTCCAGGTTGCCGGTTGTGTAATCGCCGCCTATCATATCCAGTATTACATTTACTCCTTTGCCGTTGGTAAGGTGCTTCATCTCATCGGCAAAGTTTTGTGTTTTATAATTGATGGCTTTTGCTGCACCCAGCTGTTCGCAAAACTGGCATTTGTCATCCGATCCGGCGGTAACATATACCTTACTACCTAAGGCTGCTGCCACCTGTATAGCAGTAACCCCAATGCCGCTGCTGCCGCCATGTACCAGCAGGGTTTCGCCGGGTTGTAGTTGGCCGCGGTTGAACACATTGCTCCAAACGGTAAAAAACGTTTCTGGTAAAGATGCTGCCTCGGCCATTGACAGGTTGCCGGGTACGGGTAGGCACTGTCCCTCCGGCGCTGTACAGTATTCTGCATAACCGCCTCCGCTTACCAGCGCACAAACCTGATCACCAGTTTGCCATTGTGTAACCGCTGTGCCAACGGCTGTTATTGTACCTGCTACTTCCAGTCCGGGAATATCCTGCGGCGCATCCGGTGGAGGTGGGTATACACCTTTGCGTTGGGCTACATCCGGCCGGTTAATACCGGCTGCCGCTACTTTAATCAGTACTTCATTCTGTTTTGGAGTGGGTTGAGGGCGCTCGGTAAGTTGCAGTACATTCGGCGCGCCGGGTTGGCTTATTATAATGGCGTTCATTTATAGGTAGTGTTAGTATATCGTATGAATAACTTTCACTCACATTATATGTTTACGTAGTTATAGTTAAATGCCGCGCAACAACGAAAAATTACAAACAGGTAATAAGAATCCTGATAAATAATGCTTCATTTGAAATAAAATTGTATTAAGTATGTCAATTCAAGCAGGCCAGCCGGCCCCACAGTTTACACTCGTATCATCCGAACTTAAAACCGTATCATTAGCAGATTTTAAAGGTAAAAAAGTAATTCTTCATTTTTTCCCGATGGCATTTACCAGCGTATGTACAACACAACTTTGCACCGTGCGCGATCATTTTGGCTTTTACGAAGGTATTAATGCGCAGGTATTGGGTATTTCGGTAGATTCTCCGTTCACTTTAGCTAAATTTAAAGAAGAGAACAATTACCAGTTTCCGTTACTGTCTGATTTTAATAAAGAAGTATCTGGTGCTTATGGTGCTTTGTATGATGAATTTGTATTAGGCCTTAAAGGCGTATCCAAACGTGCTGCCTTCGTGATTGACGAAGAACAGAATATTATCTATGCCGAAGTGCTGGAGTCGGCCGGCGATTTACCAAACTTTGAAGCTATTGAGGCGCTTTTGAAGTAAGTACCCTTTATACCATTTTGCAACATCGTTCGTTTTACTGGCAATGTGTTAGGTAATAGAGCGATGTTTTGGCTTATTAGCCAGCTATATTTATTATTGAGCAGTTAAATACATAAGTTAAATATATTAAATGAGAAATCCTTTTATACTAAAAAGTCTGCTTTTAGCAGGTAGCTTAAGTTTTGCAATGGCCGTACAGGCGCAGGCCCCGGTTAAAGCAAAAGAAAACTGGCAAAACCTGGATTTTAAAACTGATAGTGTTTTTGGTATCAGTACCGAAAAAGCATATGCCGAGTTGTTAAAAGGCAAAAAGTCAAAACCTGTGCTTGTTGCCGTGATTGACGGTGGTGTGGATATTAAACACGAAGACCTTAAACAGGTGATTTGGAACAACCCTAAAGAAAAAGCCGGTAATGGTAAAGACGATGATAAAAACGGCTACATCGACGATTTACACGGTTGGGATTTTATAGGCGGCGCAAAAGGTGCCGTACATTGGGATAATGTGGAGGCTGTACGTTTACTGCGTAAATACCAGGCACAATTTGCCAATACTACTGATTCAACAAAATTGAGTGCCGATCAGCGTGTGCAGTACCGCAAGTACCTGAAGGTGAAAAGTGAAGTGAGTACTAAACTGACCGAAGCGCAGCAAAGCGTGCAGGGTGTGGGCGGTTTTAAGCGCGTGCTGGAAGGTATATTAACCAAACTTAACAATCAAAATCCAACCCTTGCCGATTTTCAGAAATTTGAACCGGCCGGCGATCCTGAAACCCGCGTGGTTGGCGTGGTAAGTAACCTGCTACCGCAATTCAAGGATTTTAAGGACTTCAAGAGACAAGTGATTGACGAGGCTTACGATCATTATGATACCCAGGTGAAATACCATTACAATGTTGATTTTGATTCGCGCAGCATTGTAGGTGATAATTATGCCAACAGCAACGAACGTAACTATGGTAACGCCGATGTTGCCGGTCCTGATGCTGATCACGGTTCGCACGTATCAGGTATCATTGGTGCGGTAAGAAATAATAATTTGGGTATTAAAGGTGTGGCCGATAATGTAATGATTATGTCGGTACGTACCGTGCCTGATGGCGATGAGCGCGATAAAGACGTAGCTAACGCTATCCGTTACGCAGCTGCCAACGGTGCCAAAGTAATTAACATGAGCTTTGGTAAAGGCTACTCGCCAGACAAGAAAGCAGTTGATGAAGCTATAAAATTTGCCATCAGCAAAGATGTATTACTGATACATGCTGCCGGTAACGATAACCTGAACCTGGAAGTAGACAAAAACTTCCCGACACCAATATTTCTGGACGGAAGCAAAGCTACTGCCTGGATTGAGGTAGGTGCTTCTGGTCCGCAGGATGACAAAACACTGAAAGCTGCGTTCTCTAACTACGGTAAAAATACGGTTGATGTATTTGCGCCCGGTGTAGATATTAACTCTACCGTACCCGGATCAAAGTACGATCTGCATAGCGGTACCAGTATGGCGGCGCCTGTGGTAGCCGGTTTGGCAGCCCTTATCCGTTCGTACTATCCAAAGCTTTCGGCCATGCAGGTAAAAGACATCATTTTGAAATCGGTAGTTAAAATTGATCATCCTATTACCTTGAAAGATGGAGCTAACGATAAAGAAGTAGCTTTTGCCGACCTGTGCAAAACCGGCGGTATTGTAAATGCATACAACGCCCTGAAACTGGCTGCTACTTATTAATAGTAAGCGCCCGGATAATAATAAAAGCCATCCTGTACCCATGTGCAGGATGGCTTTTTTTGGTTTTATGCACCAGGATAAATAGGATTGCGATAGCTAAATCGCAGTAATTGTAAAGAAGATTTGCAGCTTAACGGGGGTTTAACGTGCTGTTCAATATGGTTAGCGTATGACGGTGAAATTTTTTATAAAAATTATTTACCAGTAAAACAGGTAGTTAATAGTGTTGGTGTGAAAAAGCTTAATGTTTTTTTGAAAAAGTATTTGCGAGTGTCGGTATTGTGAGTATATTTGCACTCCGTTTCAGAGAGGACTTGTAGCTCAATTGGATAGAGCATCTGACTACGGATCAGAAGGTTAGGGGTTCGACTCCCTTCAAGTCCACAACAAATAAATAAACATAAAGCCTTTCCGTGATAAAACAGAAAGGCTTTTTAAATTTTATATCAAGGGATGCTGAATTTAGTATTGTTTGGTCCGCCCGGAGCAGGGAAAGGTACTCAATCTCAAAACCTAATCGAGAAATACGGATTAATTCACCTTTCAACCGGCGATTTGCTGCGTAGCGAAATTGCACAAGGTACCACACTGGGTCTGGAAGCAAAAAAACTGATGGATGAGGGCTTATTGGTTCCGGATGAGGTAGTAATAGGTATGATCAGCAATAAGCTGGATACTAACCCGGATGCCAAAGGGTTTATTTTTGATGGTTTCCCACGCACCGTAGCTCAGGCTACTGCACTTGATAATTTGCTGCAAAGTAAGGCCACCGCTATATCCGGCATGATTGCCCTTGAGGTAAATGATGCGGAGCTGGAAAGCCGTTTGTTGTTACGTGGTAAAGATTCCGGCCGGCCGGATGATGCCAACCCGGAGGTTATTCGCAAGCGCATCCGTGAGTACAATGAAAAAACCGCTCCCGTTGCTGACTTTTACAAAGGTCAGGCTAAATTTACCAGCATCAACGGTATCGGCTCAATCGATGAAATATTCACTGCCATTAGCGCAGTTGTAGATAAGTATTAATTATATATCGGATTTCGAATTTTCAATTTCGGATTTGAGCAGGTCTAAGAGAACTGTTTAAGTCCGAAATTGTTGTTTTAAGTCAGTAGTACACCCGGAATCGAACACCGATATCCGAAATCAAAAGTTATGTCTCAAGGTTCCAATTTTGTTGATTATGTGAAAATATGCTGTCGTTCGGGTAAAGGCGGAGCTGGCTCTGCACATTTACACCGTGATAAGCATACCGCCAAGGGCGGTCCCGATGGTGGCGATGGCGGGCGTGGCGGGCATGTAATTGTTAAGGGTAATTCGCAATTGTGGACCTTGCTGCATCTTAAATACCGCAAACATGTTATTGCGGGCGACGGCGATTCTGGCGGTAGCGCATTGCGTACCGGCAAAACCGGCCGTGATGAAATATTGGAGGTGCCACTGGGCACTATAGCAAAAGATGCTGAAACCGGCGAGGTGATTTTCGAAATCACGAAAGATGGTGAGACCAAAATATTAACCAGCGGCGGCCGTGGCGGCTTAGGCAACTGGCATTTTAAATCGGCCACACAGCAAACCCCGCGCTTTGCACAGCCAGGCGAGCAAGGCCAGGAAGTATGGAACATTTTGGAATTAAAACTGCTGGCCGATGTAGGTTTGGTAGGTTTTCCGAATGCCGGTAAATCCACTTTATTGTCGGTAGTATCGGCAGCCAAGCCCGAGATAGCTGATTACGCATTTACCACCATTGTGCCTAACTTAGGTATTGTATCCTACCGCGACAGTAAGTCGTTTGTAATGGCTGATATTCCGGGTATTATCGAGGGGGCATCTAAAGGAAAAGGCTTAGGCTTCCGCTTTTTGCGCCACATTGAGCGTAACTCGGTGTTGCTGTTTATGGTGCCGGCTGATACCAATCGTACCATTACCGAAGAATATAACATTCTATTACACGAATTGGAAGAATATAACCCGGAGCTGATACACAAACCACGTGTGTTAGCCATAACCAAAAGCGATTTGCTGGATGATGAATTAAAGCAGGAAATGAAGCAGGAATTGCCGAAAGATATTACGGCGGTATTTATATCATCTGTAGCACAACAGGGTATCGATGCACTTAAGGATATGCTTTGGAAAGCAATTAACCAATAAAATTATCCGTAAATAAAAAAGGGACGTTAATAATTAAGGCAATCTTTTTGTCTTAAAAAGCTTTTTAGGGATTGAACTTTGACTGCAGTTATACCCTATCAGATTTGATAGAGAAACTGTTGCCATTTTTTGATAGTTTACAATCTGTTGTATACATGTTGACCGATAAACCATTTATGTTATTCTTAGGATGTGGTGTGACTTGTGTAGCTATCTTAATGGCTTCGAATAAGGTAATGCGCAATAACAAAGCCTTACTGGGATTATTGATAGTAAGTCTTTGTATGGCTATCTTTCAAGTCCTTCTTTCTCTGCATGAAAATACTTTTAAAAAACCAACACTATCAGATTCTTTTTACTCTCCATTAATCTATGTAGTAAGTTATAACTCTTTAAGATATGCTTATGTACAAGCATATGGAGTAGAACCAACTTACAATAGGTCTTCATGGTACGATCCTGAAGATGGTAGAAGCCAGAACTGGCTGGACGTGGTGGTGTATGCTTTTCCTATTTTTTTTTCAATGGGATTTCCAATAATCCTTGCAGTTTTAAAAACTCAGTTTTCTGGTAATTACAAGTGATAACAATAATAATTATTCTATAATATGCTTATGCTACTCAGCCGAGTAAACCGTATAATCCTCTGTCAGCGTTAATGTCTTGAAATTTTTATAGCCCGGAAAGCAGCGCATAATTAGTTTATCACGCCCGTGCTCTTCATAATCGGATGGTAACACAATGTATAATGGCCCGGCATGGCCGGCATGGGTATAATCTTCAAAATCTATTTTTATGTCTTTGCCAATAGGTTCGAGGGTGATAAACCGGTTATGTTCTATTTCCAAACCCAAATCAGCGCTGATGAACACAAATAAGGCGTTATGCTGCTGTTTGTCCTGCTGCATAATATAATTAAGTGTAGGCTGGTCTATAAACTGTTGGGTAAGGCCCGATGTGCCATGTGCGGCTTCGTCTCTATCATACTCGTATTCATTTTTTAATTTCATCAGGCTGAATACCGTAATGCCTGCCCACAGCAATCCAAAGGCAACCTTATAAACAATAAATCTGGTTTGGCTAAGGAGGTAAATAGCACCCGGAATTATCAGTAAACCCACAATTCTAAAATGTCGGCCTTCGTAAGATATAGCCAGCTGCCGCAAAAAGGCATAGCCAAAAAATAGTACGGAAACTCCATAAAAAACGAGCATTAAAATCTTGTAATCGCGCATGGGTACACGTTTTACTACGGCCATAATAAGAGTAATGCTCAGTACCGCCAACAGTAGTAAGATAATGATAGTCCATACTGGGCTAAACATAGGGCCATCTGGGTGGTAAATCAATCCGTGGGTAATTTCATCAACCGAAAAGCCGGATAACAGTGGCGAGGCCAGCGGAAAGCTCAATGTTTCCCAGGCCAGCCGCAAGCCGGTATGGTCTGATGAGGTAGGGTTTTGGCCTTTGCTCAGGTAGAAAAAATAAATGCTTGCTACGGATAATAAAGCAGGCGGCGCCATCCATAAGCCGTTTTTAATCCACGGCCACCAGCTTTTCTCATAGTAGGACACCCTGATCCATAAGCAAAGCAAACCCGAGGCGTAAATCCACATCATGGATGATTTGCAGAAAAATCCAGCCCATCCCGATAGCAGTATAAACAGCAGCATAGGTATGCTGATTTTGCGGAAGCTTAAGCATCCGTACAAAAACCAACCTGCGTAGGCAAATAGTAACACCTCGCCGCCATTATAAAAAGAGTATGGAATATAAAAGAATTGCTGGCCTACAATAAAAGCCACACTTATGGCTGATACCAGGCGCGTGAAACCAACCTTTTTAAATAAGGCGTAAAATCCGCCTATGCCTAACAGCTGGCATACGGTAATAGTAATTACGGCTGCCTGTCCTGTATTGGTACCAAACAAGTTTTTGAAGAAATACGGAGCCAGGTACTGGCCGGGCGACCACCAGGTTAAAAACTCGGCTGTGTTTTTGGCCACGTTTTCCTGGCTGGGACTGATCAGTAAATTGAAACCTCCGCCTTTTTCCATACAGCGCATTACCTGAAACCCCCAGCTTGGGTCAGGGAAAATAGATGGCGGCGCCATATAGCTGATGATGCCCAGCACAATGGTCCAAATGGCTAAAAGGAATATAATAATGCGGGGAATTAAGGCTTGTTGCTTGCTGATCATAAGTATAAAATCAAATACGCTGAATATGCAAAAGTAATCAATCCGTTACAATAGTATCATGCCGGCTTGTTTGATGATGGGCAAGGATGAAATAAAGCTTACAATGAAACCATAAGCAGCCTGTGTTTTTTATATAGCTTTGCAGTGTAATTAAACGGAATTATGAGGATTGCTATCAATGGATTTGGTCGAATAGGCCGCATCTTTTTACGAAATATATTAGATAAAGCCGGTGTTGAAGTAGTGGCCATTAATGATATTACCGATACGCCAACGCTTGCCCATCTTTTTAAGTACGATTCTGTCCATCGCGGTTTTAAAGGCGAGGTGTATGCCGATGGTAATACACTGGTTGTAAATAACCGCCGCATACAAGTGTTGTCAGAAAATAAACCGGCTAATTTGCCCTGGAAGCAGCTGGAGATTGATCTGGTAATTGAGTCGACAGGTAAATTTGCCTCGCTTGAGGGTGGGCAGCAACATTTGGCTGCCGGTGCCAAACAGGTTATTATTTCGGCGCCTGCAAGTAGCAAAGGCGTGCCTACTGTAGTGCTTGGGGTAAATGATAGTCAGATTGATTTGTGTTCGCCTATACTTTCCAATGCTTCGTGTACCACTAACAATGTTGCTGCCATGGTAAAGGTGCTTGAAGATAACTGGGGAATTGTGGAAGGTTATATTACCACGGTGCACTCCATGACCGGCGACCAGAACCTGCACGATGCGCCGCATAAAGATTTGCGTCGCGCCCGTGCAGCATCGGCCTCTATTATTCCAACCACCACCGGGGCAGCTAAAGCTATTACCTCTATATTTCCACATTTGGATGGTAAACTGGGCGGAGCGGGCATCCGGGTGCCGGTACTGAATGGTTCGCTGACTGATTTTACCTGTACCTTGAAAAAGCCGGCAACCGTTGCTGAAATTAATGCTGCTTTTAAGCAGGCAGCCAGTACCGATATGAAAAATATTCTGGAATATACGGAAGACCCCATCGTGTCAACCGATATTCTGGACAATCCGCATAGCTGCATTTTTGATGCGCAGCTTACTTCAATAGTAGGTGGTTTGGTTAAGGTAGTGGGCTGGTACGATAACGAAATGGGATATGCCAGCCGGCTGGCCGACTTGGTAATGCGAATACAAAGCCAGGAGGGCTAACCTTCATAAAAAAAATGCAGCACAGATGATGTGCTGCATTTTTTTTTATATGTCATTTCTTACAATGATGATCCTGTTACATAAACCAGTTTTGCTGTTTGTGCAGCCGGCATAATAGTTTTATCTTCCGAGTAATAAAATGATGAAAATGTTATTACATCATTTTTGCGGGTTAAAAAGTTGTCGCGGGCAGCTGTGGCCTCCTGTTGGTTTGAATATAGCTGAGCAAATTTAAATTGGCGTTCAATAGTAAGCTTAATTAAGTTTTTACTATTAACCATCGTATCTTTCTTGGCTTTAATGGTTACATTGTTTAAGTTGTCATCAATCCAGTTGGTAACTGTGATGCCATGAGGGGTAACGGTAGTGTAGGTAATATCTTTTAATCCCGTCTGGCTAAAATCTTCTTTAAGGTGCAATGCCCAGGAGCTGTCATATTCGGTAGGGTTCACCAGAAGACTAACATTCTCATTATAGGTAAGTACTAAATTATTGCTATTAATCTGCGTAGTTACTATTTGTGCGGGCAATTCATAGCCTACGTTAAATGTAGTGTGGCTGGTGTTAGGTTGGTTTTGTATGGGATTAGAAATGGCAATATCTTTATCACTTACATTGGGCTTAGCTTCGTTCTCTTTACCACATCCTGATAATGCAGTAATTATTACTGCGGCGCTGATTAAATTTTTCATTTTCACTATATCTTTACTGGCAGTTGTTTGGCAACCATTGTGCCTTTAATCAGTGATAAAACTCAGCCTAATGGGCTCTATACATAAGTCAGATGTGTTTTATTCCTTCAAGAGGTAAGGTTGTCAGATTACCAGGTTCAAAGCAATTACATTAATTGTAAGCCCGATAACTTTGAGTAAATTCGGGGTAATTATTCTACATATTGAGCAATGGTTAAATTTATTTCGGGGAAAGATGTGCTACCGCTTCGCAATGAAGTATTGAGGGACGGCCGACTGCAATTACACGAGTGTGTTTTTTCGGGGGACGAACTGGCTGAGAGTTTTCACTTAGGCTATTTTCGTGATGAGCAGCTGGTATGCGTGGCTTCTTTTCATTCCCAAGATTATAAAGAATATACAGGTCGTGGTTATCAGCTGCGTGGCATGGCTACAGCGCCGGGTTATCAGGGTAAGGGTTTGGGTACCCAACTGGTTAATTTCGCTACTGTTTACCTAAAGGGGCAGGGTGCAAACTATATGTGGTGCAATGCCCGTAAGGTAGCCGTAAGCTTTTATCAGAATTCTGGTTTTGAAGTGATTTCAGACGAGTTTGAGATTTCTGGTATCGGGCCACATTATGTAATGTATTTGAAGATACAATAGGCTTGTGGTCTAAATCTTTTTATTGATATATCTATAGCCTGAATCAAAAACGTTATATACAAAAAAAGCAACCTCATTGAGGTTGCTTTTTTTATTTTTTGAACTATAGATTACTGATTTTTCTTTTGTTTGTGTTCTACAATTTTACCAACACCAAAACCAGCGGCACCACCGGCTACACCACCAATCAGCGCACCTACACCTCTGTTTTTCTTAGTAACTAATGCACCTGTCAAAGCACCGGCACCTGCACCAATCAAAGCACCGTTACGTGCGGCGTGGCTTTTCTTTCTGGCTGTAGGGTAATCTGCACTGCTGGCATATCCTGATGTACCAGTTGATGTTGCCGAGCCAGATGAAGCATATGATCGTCTTGATCTGGATGTGGAAGCATACGATGTATTTGCACGGCGTTTTTCGCGTTCACGCTGAGCGCCTACACTTTTCAAGCTGTCTTCATAACGGGCTTTCTTTTCAGCTTTAAAAGCAGCAAGTCCTGCAGTGTCTGCTTTACTGACAGCAGGGCTGTCTACTTTAGCAACCACAGGAGTAGAAGCCGATGTGTTATTTGCTGATGTGTTTGGGTTAGAATGGCATGCCATTAAACCAACCGATATGCCTGTAACTATTAATAAACGCTTTGCCTGTATCATAATAAATGTTTTTAAGTAGTGTGAATAAATGTATGACTAAAGCAAACAGCAAAAGTCAAATATACATTAGCAATTAATTTGCCAATTATCAAAAATAAGACTAAAGTGCTCTTTTATAAGCATATACAAATTATGCTGCTTCGTGTTTATTCGTATTGGTGATAATTGATGGTTGATTATTTCGTACGGATACACGTTTATCTATATTCATTTGTTACCAATCCTTTTTTTATTTGCTTATGTGATGTGGATTTTATTTCTGAATTTGGCAACTCATTTTTGATGTAGAAACTCATGAAAACAATAGATCAAATCAGTTTTGCCGGAAAGAAAGCCCTGATCAGGGTTGATTTCAATGTTCCGCTGGATAAAGACTATACGATTACGGATGATAACCGTATGACGGCGGCTTTGCCTACCATCAACAAAATACTTAACGATGGTGGTGCCGTGATACTGATGTCGCATTTAGGCCGACCTAAAGAAGGTCCTACTGAAAAATATTCTCTGAAACACATTGTACCTCACCTGGCCGAGCTGCTGGGTAAAGAAGTGCAATTTGCTGACGATTGTATTGGTGCAGAGGCTACCGAAAAGGCTGCTGCTTTACAAGGTGGTCAAGTGTTACTATTAGAAAACCTGCGTTTTTATAAAGAAGAAGAAAAAGGCGATAAAGATTTTGCTGAAAAGCTGTCTAAACTGGGCGATGTTTATGTAAACGATGCTTTTGGTACCGCTCACCGTGCACACGCTTCAACCGCCGTTATTGCACAGTTTTTCCCTGAAGGCAAATTCTTCGGTTACCTGATGGGTGCCGAGCTTGCCAATGCCGAAAAAGTTCTGAATGGTGCTGCTAAACCTTTTACCGCTATTATGGGTGGTGCTAAAGTATCTGATAAGCTACTGCTGATCGAGAATATGCTTGATAAGGTCGATAACCTGATTATTGGCGGTGGTATGGCTTATACGTTTGCCAAAGCACAGGGTGGCAATATTGGTAAATCACTGGTTGAGGATGATAAGCTGGAACTGACCCTGAGCCTGATCCAAAAAGCAAAAGATAAAGGCGTAAACCTGTTACTGCCAACGGATTCTATTATTGCTGACGCTTTTGCTGCCGATGCCAATACTGATACGGCGCCAAACAGCGATATCAAAGAAGGTTGGATGGGCCTGGATATCGGTCCGGATTCAATCGCTGCCTTTACTAAGGTAGTGGAAGAATCAAAAACCATTTTATGGAACGGCCCGATGGGCGTTTTCGAAATGGAAAAATTCGAAAAAGGTACCAAAGCCGTAGCAGAAGCCGTAGTAAAGGCTACTCAAAACGGCGCTTTTTCGTTGATTGGTGGTGGCGACTCGGCTGCAGCTGTAGCCAAGTTTAACCTGGTTGATGGCGTAAGCTACGTCTCTACCGGTGGCGGCGCTTTACTGGAGTATATGGAAGGCAAAGAGTTGCCGGGTGTTAAGGCGATTAATGAGTAAAACTTATATACTTTATTAACAAAAAAAGGCAAGCATGACTTGCCTTTTTTTGTTATACATTCAGCACCCTTATCTTACAATATGAAATTTTCAGTAACCTATACGCAAGAAGATCTGTTGAACAATTATTTGTTTGTGGCCTCAAAATCAGATCGAATGAAAAGAAACAGGCGCAAAAGCTGGCTTCTTCTGGTCTTGTTCTTTGTAGTCGCAGCCATAACCAGCTACGTGGGTGAAGATATGTACATGATGTGGGGTAGTATAATTGCCGGACTGGTGCTGTTATTATTATATCCCTCATTTCAGAAGCTGACTTACAGAAGGCATTACAATAAGTTTGCTAACGATAGGTATAACAGCTTGAAAGACATCTTATACGATTTTACCATTACCGATGATCAAATCATCTCTGAAAGTAAGATTGGTAATGTGATAATTAACACTTCACAGGTTGAGAGTATCACAGAAACCGGTAATTATTTTTTTATTGCCTTATCTTCTAAAGACGTTATCACGCTGCCTAAACATAGTGTTGATGTACATGCGTTATCAGCGCAATTAACTGAAATGGCGCAAAAGCACGGTTTAGCTATTTGTCAGGAGCTAAACTGGCGATGGAAATAGTAAAACGATAAATAACTTCTATAAAGGTGGTTTCTATAATACAGACATTTTTGTATGTTTAGATACCTCTTTATAAAAATGAAAAAACTTGCTTTCCTAATTTTTTGCCTGTTTACCCTGCAGGCATTTGCCCAGCCCGGCGGTAACCCCGACGCAGCTTTCGTTAAAGAAAATTATACCAAGTATGAATACCAAATACCCATGCGTGACGGTAAAAAGCTGTTCACGTCGGTATACGTGCCTAAAGATCAAAGCAAGCAGCATCCATTCATGATGGACCGGACCTGTTACAGTGTGGCGCCCTACGGTACGGATAAGTATAAACCAAGCCTGGGCCCATCATCTTTATTTTTGCACGATGGTTACATATTTGTTTACCAGGATGTACGTGGCCGCTGGATGAGTGAGGGTATTTACGAGGAAATGACGCCCGAGCTGGAAGAGCACAAAACCAACAAAGATGTTGATGAGGGTACTGATACTTATGATACCATCGACTGGCTCATTAAAAACATTCCGAATAATAACGGTAAAGTAGGGGTATGGGGTATATCCTATCCAGGCTTTTATACTACAACGGCATTGCTGAGCCGGCACCCTGCGCTGGTGGCCGCATCGCCGCAGGCTCCAATTGCCGATTTGTACCGTGATGATGCTTTTCATAACGGGGCATTTATGCTGGTAGCCAACTTTGGCTTTTATCCCGGCTTTACTAACCGCCAGGATGACAAGCCAACCCAGCGCCGCTCGAAAGGTTTTGATCCGGGTACGGAAGATGGTTATGATTTCTTCCTGAAAATGGGTTCCATGAAAAATTCGAATGATAAGTATTACAAAGACACCATTCGCCTGTGGAACGAAATGATGGATCACCCGAATTATGACCAGCATTGGAAAGACCGAAACGTGCTTACCCACCTGCACGATATCAAGACGGCTACCCTGGTAACCGGTGGCTGGTATGATGCTGAGGACCTGTATGGTGCCATTAACACTTATAAAGTACTCACAGCAAAAAACCCGAATACGCCGGTATATTTTGCCATGGGGCCCTGGGTGCATGGTGGCTGGGCACGTGGTAATGGCGACCATTTAGGCGATGTAGATTTTGGTGGTGCTACGGCTCCTTACTATCGCGAAAAAATTGAGTTTGCGTTTTTTAGCCACTACCTGAAAGGTACACCATTGGATATTCCAAAAGTGTCAACCTTTCAAACCGGTGTAAACCAGTGGAAAGCCTACAAAACCTGGCCGCCTAAAGATGCCGAAGAAAAGAATCTGTACTTTTTACCGGGTGGCAAATTGTCGTTTACAGCCCCTGCTGACAGCAAAGATACCTACAACGAGTTCGTATCCGACCCGAATAACCCTGTTCCATTCCTGAATCGCAAGAGCATGGACATGGATCGGGACTACATGACCGCCGACCAGCGTTTTGTGGCTGGGCGTGCGGATGTGCTTACCTATCAAACCGACGTGCTTACTGATGATATTACCTTAGCCGGTAACATCTGGGCGAACCTCAAAGTATCAACCACTGGTACCGATGCCGACTGGGTAGTAAAAGTAATTGACGTATACCCCGACACGGCTAAAAACAATCAATGGACAACCAAAGGCACCGGGATGGGCGGTTATCAGCAGATGGTTCGTAGCGAGGCTATGCGCGGCAAGTTCCGCACCGGGTTTGATAAGCCTGCGGCGTTTGTTCCGGGGCAGGTATCACCGGTTAATTTTGAATTGCAGGATGTATTGCACACGTTCAAAAAAGGGCACCGTATTATGGTGCAGGTACAAAGTACCTGGTTCCCGCTTATTGATCGCAATACGCAGCAATTTCAGGATATTATGAAAGCCAAGGATACCGACTTCAAAAAAGCCACCCATAGGGTATATACCTCAAAAGCGCATCCAAGCTTTTTGAAGGTAAAGACGATGTAAGGTGAAATTTAGCTTAAAGTACTGCCGCTGAATATCATATTTAGATATGATATTCGGCCGCTTTTTTTTGTGTCATTAAGTAATAGCGGGATGTGGCGCACTTAGCACAAAAAAAGCTTTTAATGGGTAAAAAGAAAAACAACGTCCTGAATATAAAAGGAGTTGGTAGCCGGTAATGATAGGGGCGGTTACATTTAGGGCAATGCAAAAATGGTTTGTCCATACAAAAAATCTCAAAGGTAGATGAGTAAGTATCTGCTAATATTCTAAAAAGGTGTAACGTTAATTAATTGTTAAATCGTATAGTTAAAAAACAATTTATTATAAAAAGTTACACAATTGCCGGATATACGTAACAAACTTCCTTTAAGATTTTAAGCCTGTTAAATAAGTTGTTAATCAACTTATTTAACAGGCTTGATATGGCTTAACATCATAATTATCCTAACAGTTCTTTCAATAGCTTATCAAATTCCTGGCGTAGCGTTGCTAATTCATCTTCCAACTGGCTTACGCGGCTTTCGAGTGCTGACGTGGATGATGATGCGCCTGTACCTGATGTTTCTGGCTCTTCCTCTTCGGGTATCTCCAGTGTTTCACCAAGCAGGTGCATGTAGCGGGCTTCTTTTTGTCCGCTGCGGCGGGGTAGCTGGGTGACAAAGGGCGTATCGCCACCACTTAACTTTTCAAGCGCTTGCTGTATATCATCTAATGATTCAAATTCATACAACCGGCCCGAGTTAGTATTCAGCTCACCTGGGGTTTGCGGTCCGCGCAATAACAACAGGCAAATCAATGCCACTTCTGATGGTATAACCGGAAACATAATGGCAAAGTTGTGCTTGTATTTCACAGCCCGGCTTGATCCGCCTGTGGCTGTTGATACCAGTCCCTTCTTTTTAAGTGAGTCAACCGTTCTTACCACGGTATCCTCGTCATAATTAACTACCGGCTTGCGGGCCGACTTTTGATTACATGCTGTTACCAGCGCGTTTACAGTTAGCGGATAATACTCGGGCGTAGTGCGACTTTTTTCCATTAATGCGCCTAAAACGCGTATCTCCTCATGGCTTAATTTGGGTAAAGTTTGCATAATAGTTTGTAAGGGGGAATTATTTTACACGTATAAACCGAATGCCGCAAGCCTCGCGGCAGGGCGGTTGCAGTGTCAGGGTGTTGGCATTAAGCTGGTAGCGGTATATTACAGGCTCGGCATTATGCTTTATAGTTAGTTCCATATGCGCACTGTCAATTACTTTATAGTGTATAGCATCGGTGAGGGCCGTGCCGGTTATAGTGCCATCAGTATTGAACTTTGCATAATCACTACCTGTGCTTTTGGTCCAGGTGCCTTTACCATCGCCTATATCGGCCAGGGTAGCGGTTAATTTCCAGTTGCCTTGTATACCCAGCTTTATGGCCTTGGTGGTATGTTGGGTACATGCCGTGTAAATAATGCTAAGCAGGATCAGGAATAGTAACTGTTTTTTCATCATGAGAATATATGGTGATAAATTGTTTAATAAGCTGCTTATTCGAAAACGATGGTCTTGTTTTTATAAACAAACACCCGGTCGTCAAATACCAGTTGCAGCGCCTTGGCTAATACAGCAGTTTCTATTTCTTTGCCCGCTTTAACCATATCAGCTGCCGTAAAGTTATGATTAACCGGAATGGTTTGCTGCGCAATGATAGGCCCTTCGTCTAAATCGTCTGTTACAAAATGTGCCGTGGCGCCAATCAGCTTCACGCCACGCTCGTAAGCCTGCCGGTACGGGCTGGCACCAACAAAAGCCGGTAAAAACGAGTGGTGTATATTAATGAGCTGCATCGGGAACCGGGCAACAAACTCGGGCGACAAAATGCGCATAAATTTTGCCAATACAATATAATCGGCTTCATAGGGTAAAATAGCATCCGCTATGCGCTGCTCAAAGGCGGCCTTGCTGTAACCCTCATGCGATATGAGTAAGAACGGGATGTCAAAACGGCGGCAAATATCTTGTAACGTAATATGGTTTCCTATAACACACAGTACCTGCGCACCCAGCGTGCCAAAATAGTGCCGTACCAAAATATCGGCCAGGCAATGATATTCTTTGGTAACCAGCACTACTATCTTCTTTTGTGGTTCGGGATTGATGTTAATTACAGCGCCAGGAGGTAACACTTGTGCAAGTTCACGTTGCAGGGCGGTATTGTCTATAGCATTCTGGCCTGTTGGTTCTGCATTCAGGCGCAGGTAAAAACGGCCCTCTGCTTTATCAACATACTCATCTAATGAAATAATATTAAGCCGATGGCGGGTAAGCGTTCCGGATACGCCGGCCACCAGCCCGGCAGCGTCGCTGCATTGTACAATAATTACCATGATGCAGTCAAGATAGAAATAAAATGCAAAAGGATAGTTGTTTGTATCTATAGGATACAATGTGCGGCGATTGACGTAGTTGATTTGATTTGCAAATAACCGATTGCGTATTAAGATCCTCATATCCTCTCTCGATATGGAAGTGATAAGTGGTTTGGTGCCGACGGCAGCCGCGGGTATAAATAAAGCGGTCTTTCGTTCAACGAAAAACGGATTGTTTTTATAACGCCTATTGCATCTACTGCCTAAGGTGCTCTGTAGCTGCTAATTTAAAGGCAGTGTAAAATGGAGATTACTCAAAACCATATTGCCTGTTAAATGTATAGTAGGTGTTGGATCCGCATAGCACACTGGCGAATGGATAGAATAACAAGGATAGCAGTTATTCTATAACCATTTATAGCCGTTTCTTTCTTCGAAGTTATTCTGGTAACTACCCCGGCTTTGTGCAATATTCAATTTGATATCATCGGTATGCACTGTATAAATTGTTAAAGATGTGTTGTGCTTATCGTAGCTGCGGATAAAAAGTTTTGCGTTTATTTTATTTGATTTATATAGATAATGATGGAAAGAATATGGAAAAAAGTATGGCCGGTATTTTTAATACTCTTTGTTACTGCTACCGGGTGTAAAAAAGATACTTCAGATTTAGAGATCGATCCGTCAAAACCTGCAATTGTAAAGAGCTTAGCACTTAAAATTAATGGTGCAGCATGTGCCCTGGTTGATAGTACCTATTATTATCCGGTTTCTCTTGGAGCTTCCCTTAATAACTATACACTTAGCTTTGATTCTACCTTAACATCGGTACAAATTGGAGATGTAAAAGTTGCGAATGGTGCAGCTGTTAATTATGCCCTTAAAACAAATCAGGAGGTTCAAATACAGGCTACTGATAAAGAGAACAGAACGCTTAATTACAAACTCTTGATTACAGGGTTGCCTATAGTTCAGTTAAGCACCCGGCAGGATATTGGCGATGATGAAATAGGCGCTGATTTTACCTTGATCAACCCTGATTTTGCTGCACAGAAGAGTCAGTTGCAGATAGCATCGAAAATCAACATTAAAATAAGAGGGGCTTCATCGCGTGCTTATCCCAAAAAATCATATGCGGTTAAGCTGGTTGATAATAGTGGTGAGGACATAGACCAGTCGCTTATGGGCCTGCGCGATGACAATAGCTGGATTTTAGATGCCATGTATATTGATCAGTCACGCATGCGTAACCGCCTGAGTACCGACATTTGGAATAGCTTCAACAACGTACCTTATATTGATAGCGAACCCAAAGCCTTAAATGGTACGCGTGGCTATATGGTCGAAGTGTTTCTTAATAACGAGTATGCCGGAGTATATTGCTTAACTGAAAAGCTTGATCGTAAGCAGCTTAAAATCAAGAAAGAATATGGGGTAATGTACAAAGCGAACGAAAGAGGCCTAGAGGTTGACCTTAAAGGCGTAGCGCCTTACAACAATAATAGCGATACCTGGGGAGGGTGGGAGCTGGAATATCCTGAGTTGGGAGATACACCTGCCCCTGATTGGAAGTACTTATACGATTTTGTTGGCTTTGTAAGTAAAACCTCCCAACAAGACTTTGTAAGTGAGGCACCAGATAAGGTTGATATCAACAATATGGTAGATTACTATATTTTCATGAACATCTTGAGTGCGCAGGATAACCAGAGCAAGAATACTTTTCTGAGTTTTTATGACAACAGAAAAAACAACAAGTTCTTTTACTCGGTATGGGATCTTGATGCAACGCTGGGTAGACTGTGGAAAGGCGAAAAATCGGACAACTTTATCATAGGTGCCGGTGATAATAATTTACTCGACAGGTTGGTAAGCTGGAACGTAGGTGGTACCCGGGAATTGATCAAACAACGCTGGAGTAATTTGAAATATAACCAGCTAAGCAAAAATGCATTCGATAAACGCGTTGAGGCGTACCGGAATCAGCTGGTTTCTACCAATGCTTTTGCACGAGAAAAAGCCACCTGGAACAATTTTGAACAGGATTTGAATACAGAAACAAGCTACATGAAAAGCTGGTACAGTGCACAATATGATAAGTTAGATGCATATATCAATAATTTATAAACGTAATGCAGCTGATTCCGCATTTAGCTAAACAAAAACTGGTTGCCACCCTGGCAGCCAGTTTTTGTTTATAACTACTTTGTCTTTCAAAAGCTTCCTATGATTACCCGCTGGTTAGCTGTAGCGGATGTTATTAAGAGGGCTAGTCTAAAGTACTTCAATATAAAATAGGTGTATTATGTTGCTGAAAATCAAGTACTTTATTTTATATATGCTTCGATAGAATACTTTTTTAGTAACTTTTATTTAAATAAACCAGTAAAACACTCGCGTAGCCGCAGAAGAAGGACTTGCTTGTTTCTGTGAATAGAAATAATAAGAGGAACAAGGTGTTAAAGAGTGTTGCTTTAACTATGTAATTTGACTATTTGATTGGACGATAGAATATACCGACGAATTCATTCTCTTCCGATTTGCAGTTTCATCAACGCCAATGAAAAATAATAACTTTAGGATGCCTGCCGCATCAATATGGGAAAACTTTCAGCAGTCATTGATGACGGCTATTGAAAGGGGAGAGCACCAGGAGCAACAGGATTTGGCGTACTGGCAGGATAAGGTGTTTAAAAAGATTATTCTCTATGCACTTCCGCTTAGTTCCATAACTGCCATACCCAGTATTTTAATTAAATATCTGCAGGGGTATAAATACGTTCCCTTAATTGATATCAGCGTTGTGCTGGCTATTAGCCTAGTGGTATTCAGTGGCTATTTTTCCCTGTCATTTAAAAAGAAATTTGTTGCCGTAGCTCTTACTTTTCTGAGCATCGTCCTCATTACCATGCTTGGTTCATTTGGCTTAGGTAGTATTTATCTGCTCTCTATAGCTGCGTATGCCGCTTTGCTTTTTTCCAGAGGGGCTGCTTATCTTACCGTAATAGTTAACGCTGTTATCTATGCATTATTAGGTATGGTTATTTATTGGAAGCCATTTGATATGCCTTTAATTCACGCTTATACCGCCGGGACTTGGATTGCTTATTCGCTCAACTTTGTGTTTTTGAATGTAGTTATAGTCTCTACTATCAGCTATGTATTGGATGGTATAGAACGTACCCTGCAGGATAAAGTACAACTGCTTGGCCAGCTGGAAGAAAAGCTGATTGAAATTAACAGTCGCAATCAACAATTGCAGGAGTCAGAAGAGCATTATAAGAGCCTGTTTTATTTAAATCCATCACCCATGTGGATTTTTGATATTGATACGCTACAGATTTTGCAGGTCAATGAGGCAGCTGTGCTTAAATATAAGTATACAGAACCGGAATTTTTGTGCATGACGTTTGAAAACATATGCACTCCCGAAGCCCTGACCGAACTATTAACGGGGCTTAAGCAGCCGGCAAAAAAAGAAGGTGAACGGCTGGTTACGCAACACCGGTATAAAGATGGCGAGAACGTATCTATAGAGTTAAGATGTAATACTATTCCGTTGGATGGAAAAGAATGCCGCTTGGCCATAGGCAGGGATATTACCCAGCAACTAAATCATATTAAAGCGATTGAAGAGCAAAATCAGAAGCTTAGGGAAATTGCATTTATGCAATCTCATGTAATACGTGCGCCATTAGCACGTATTATGGGCCTTTCAGGCTTAATCACTCAAAATCTCACAGCTCCGCCCGATCCGCAGGTATTATCCTATCTGGATATATCGGTAAAAGAACTGGATCAGGTTATCAAAAGTATTATTAACAACAGTGGTGAGATATTACCTGCCGGTTTAACAAACTCAGATACAGGTACACTTGAGGAGAGCGAAAGTAACAATGTTTAACAGCTTTCTTTACAGCGGCTCTTAACATGTGTTGATAAGCAAGCAAAATTTCTCTTGGTCAACTATTAAAAGTTAAAATATTTAAATACTCATTTACCTTAATAAATAGGAGTTAAATGGCTGCAGCCCGGTAAAAACCGGGCTGTTTGCGTTTAGTGGGAGAAAAGTTTTTAACAGTGGTGTTAATAACTTTTTGGTGGGGAAAAGTGGAGGAAAGTGGAAATTCTGTGTTACTTTTACATTGAATTTTACCCGAGTTGTCAATATGTCTCACTTTTTAGGTGAATTTGAGTGTAAACTGGATGCCAAAGGGCGGATGATGATCCCTTCGGGCCTCAAGAAGCAGCTTCCCGAAGCTGAGCGCGAGGGCCTGGTCATTAACCGTGGTTTTGAGCGGCATCTGGTTATTTACACCCGAAAAGAGTGGGATAAAATTGTGGACGATTTAAGTAAGCTGAACCAGTATGAAAAACGTACCCGCGAGTTTATACGCTATTTTACCCGAGGCGCTACGGAGTTGACATTGGATTCAGCCAACCGGGTGAATTTACCGAAAGCTTTGTTGGAGTATGCAGGCATTACTGCTGATGTGGTACTGTCTTGCCAGTTCAATAAAATTGAGGTTTGGGATCAGAATGCATATGATGAGCAGATGGATAGCGCCCCTGAAAACTTTGCCGGTTTGGCCGAAGAAGTAATGGGCGGTGCCGGAAGGAGGGATAATGAGTAATTACCATAAGCCGGTAATGTTACAGGAGTGTATCGAGGCGCTTGATATTCGCCCTGATGGTACTTATGTAGATGTAACCTTTGGTGGTGGTGGTCATTCCCGCGAGATATTGAAACATCTGGGCCAAGGCGGCAGGTTGCTGGCTTTTGACCAGGATGCCGATGCGCAGCAGAATTTAATTGATGATGATCGGTTTGAGTTTGTGGATCAGAACTTCAGGTACCTGAAAAACTTTTGCCGCCTGCATGATGCCGTTCCGGTACATGGTATACTGGCTGATTTGGGTGTATCATCCTATCAGTTTGATCAGGCCGATCGTGGTTTTTCGATCCGTTTTGATGCCGAGCTGGATATGCGCATGAACCAGGCATCCTCACTTACCGCTAAAGAGGTGGTGAATACTTATGCCGAGGCTGATTTGCATCGCATTTTTGGTGTTTATGGTGAAATTCAAAATGCAAAATCACTGGCTAAAACCATTGCTACCGCAAGGCTGAATGGCCCGCTGAATACGGTAGCCGATCTGAAAAATACCATTCAGGGATTAATTCCCCGTGGTAAAGAAAATAAGTATTTGGCGCAGGTATTTCAGGCTTTGCGCATTGAGGTAAATCAGGAGTTGGAGGTTCTAAAAGACTTTTTAGCTCAGGCAGCCGATGTGCTGGCACCGGGCGGCAGGTTAGTGGTTATGTCTTATCACTCGCTGGAAGATCGTTTGGTAAAAAACTTTATTGCCAAAGGTAAATTTAGCGGCGAGGTTGAGAAGGATTTGTACGGCAACGATCAAAAACCGCTGGAGGCCGTGAGCCGTGGGGTGATAACTGCAACAGAAGAAGAAATAAAAGAAAATAACAGGGCACGCAGTGCTAAACTAAGAATAGCTGTAAAAAAATGAGCAACCGTTTGCGTACAGAAATTCAGGAAGAAGAAGCTGAAAGAGAGCTTATCGTAAAAGAAACCCCGGCAATTGATAACCCGGATACTTTTGCGTTAAGTAACCTCCTGTCCAAAGGTTTGGTTTCCACGGATTCGGTAACCAAGGCATTGCCGTTTGTATTTTACCTGGCCTTTTTAGGTATGGTTTACATTGGTAATCGTCACCTGGCCGAAAATAATATCCGCAGCATTGATAAAGTGAGTAAAGAAGTAAAAGAATTGAGCTGGGATTTTAAAACAACCAAAGCGGATTTGGCCTATAAAAGCACGCTTACGGAAGTGGCCAAGCGTGCCGATACATTAGGTATAAGTGAGCCTGTAGAGCCGCCTCAAAAATTGATAGATGAGGAGGTGAAGCCATGAATATCAGGACCAACATATTGCTGCGCGTGTATCTGGCCTTTGGCCTGATCGTGTTTTTGGCATTTGCGGTGTTTTTTAAACTGTGCCACCTGCAGTTTGTACAGGGCAAAAAGTGGCGTTCCATGGCCGATAGTTTATCAACACGTTATGTAAACGTAGATGCCGCACGCGGTAATATTTTTGCTGTGGATGGTAGTTTGCTGGCAACATCAGTTCCAGAGTATGAGCTGCACATGGATATGCTAGCAGGAGGTATTGCTGATGATAAGATTTTTTACGACAAGGTAGACTCGTTGGCAATGAAGCTGTCGCAGTACTTTGGTGATAAATCAGCCCGCGAGTACTCTGCCATATTACGCGAAGCCCGCCGTGACAGCTCCCGTTATCAACTTATTCGCCGTAAGGTATCTTATCAGGAATTAAAAAAGATCCGTCAGTTTCCCATTTTCAAAATGGGTAAATACAAAGGCGGCCTCATTGTAATTCAGAAAAACAAGCGCATCCTGCCGTTCCGTGACCTGGCTATGCGTACCATTGGTTATAAAAACGAAAATGTTAAAAACCCGGTAGGTTTGGAAGGCGCCTATGCCAGCTATATAAACGGCGAAACTGGCAAGCGTTTAATGCAGCGCATTGCCGGTGGTGTATGGATGCCAGTAAATGAGGATGAGGAAATTGCGCCTAAAGATGGTGCCGATATTATTTCAACCATTGATGTTAACTTTCAGGATGTGGCTCAAAGCGCCCTGAAAAAACAGCTGATTAAAAGCAGTGCCGACCACGGTGCAGTAATTTTAATGGAGGTTGCTACAGGTGAAATACGTGCCGTAGCCAACTTCACCAAAGTAGCAGATGGCGAGTATAAAGAAAAGTTCAATTATGCTATAGCCGGTAACCAGGATCCGGGTTCTACCTTCAAAGTAGCTTCTTATATGGCGCTTTTGGAAGATAAAATGGTAGATACCAATACCATGGTAGGTACTGGGACATACCAGATTCCGGGTCACACCATTAAAGATTCGCATGGTAGTATTGGCGTGGTAACTGTAAAAAGGGCATTTGAAGAATCATCCAACGCAGCTATAGCTTATCTGGTAAACAGAAGCTACCACGATAACCAATCGAAATTTACTGACCATTTGTATGATTGGCACCTGAATGAGAAAATGCAATTGCAAATTCCGGGCGAGGCACAGCCGGTGGTGAAAAATCCAAGCAACAAAAGCTGGAATAAAAACATGACCCTGCCGCAAATGGCCTACGGTTATGAAATGCAGCTTACGCCATTGAAGATGCTGTCGTTTTATAATGCGGTTGCCAATAATGGTAAATATGTAACGCCGATTTTTGTGCGTGAGATAAGAAGGCTGGGTAATACGGTAGAGCGTTTCCAAACCCGTGTGGTGAACGAAAAAATATGCTCGGACGTAACCTTGAACAAGATTAAAGCCATGCTGGAAGGTGTAATTAACGAAGGTACAGGCCACGGCATTATCTATAACCCATTGTATAAAGTAGCCGGTAAAACCGGTACTGCACAGGTGGCTGATGGCCGTCATGGTTACCATGCTAAATTACAGTATCAGGCATCTTTTTGCGGTTATTTCCCGGCCGATAAGCCTAAATATTCACTGATTGTGGTAATCAACGATCCAAAAAATGGTTACTACGGTGCTCAGGTGGCTGGTCCGGTGTTCCGGGAAATTGCCGATCGTGTGTATTCAAGCGACTTGGAAATGCACCAAAACCTGCCAACGCATTACGTTGGTAATACGCAGTTGCCAAAAATCAAAACAGGCAATTTTAAAGCATTGCAACAGGTTTACACCAAGTTGGGTATAAAGCCCTTGTATGCATCTAATCTGCCTAAAAGTGTAGATACCAGTAATGGTATCCCTTCGCAAAATATTAAATATAAACCGGGTACTGTGCCATCGGTAACCGGCATGAGTTTAAGTGATGCCTTGTATGTGTTAGGCAACGCAGGCTTTAAAACCACTGTTCGCGGTAGCGGATTTGTGGCCAAGCAGTCGGTTACCGGCGGCAGTGTTATCCCGAAAGGGTCTAAAATATCAATTGAATTAGAATGAAGTATTTAAGCGACATTATAGAAGGCCTGGCCTTTACCGAACTGCAGGGTAGCGCCGATGTGGAAATCACAGCTGTGGTTTTCGATTCGCGCAAGGTAGTGCCGGGGTCGCTGTTTGTGGCCGTACGTGGTACCCATGTAGATGGTCATGATTATATTGAGCAGGCGGTTAAAGATGGTGCTGTGGCCATCATCTGCGAAGATTTGCCGGGTCATACCATAAATGAGGCCGATTTTTTAATGGTTGCTGACTCAGCCGTTGCGCTGGGTATTGTGGCGGCAAATTTTTACGATAGCCCGTCGCAAAAACTAAAGCTGGTTGGTGTAACCGGTACCAACGGCAAAACTACCACTGCTACACTTTTATACCAGTTGTTCCGCGATTTAGGTTACAAATGCGGATTGCTTTCAACTGTTGAAAATCAAATCAATGGGCAGGTAATTCCATCAACCCATACTACGCCCGACCCGGTGGCGCTTAATAGCCTGCTGGATGAAATGGTGGCTAAAGGTTGCGATTATTGCTTTATGGAAGTGAGTTCGCATGCCGTGGCCCAACACCGTATTGAAGGGTTAACCTTCGCAGGCGGTATATTCTCCAACATTACACACGATCATCTCGATTACCATAAAACTTTCGATGCTTACTTAAAAGCCAAGAAAGGGTTTTTTGATGCGCTGCCTAAAGGTGCTTTTGCTTTAACCAATGTTGACGATAAAAATGGCAACGTGATGCTGCAAAACACCAAAGCCACCAAAAAGACCTATGGCCTTAAAAACATGGCCGACTTTAAGGTTAAGGTATTGGAAAACCAATTCGGTGGCCTGCTGCTCAATGTAGATGGCGACGAGGTGTGGTTCAAGATGGTAGGCAGCTTCAATGCTTACAACTTACTGGCTGTGTATGCGGCTGCGGTATTGTTGCGACAGGATAAAAGCAAGGTGCTAACCAGTTTAAGCACACTATCCGGCGCTGAGGGCAGGTTTGATTATGTGATAGCACCTAATAAGGTGATTGGTATTGTTGATTACGCCCATACACCCGATGCTGTACAAAATGTATTGAGCACCGTGCGTGACATTCGCAAAGGTACCGAGCAGGTAATTACGGTGATTGGCTGTGGCGGAGATCGTGACAAAACCAAGCGCCCGGTAATGGCTAAGGTGGCGTGCGACTGGAGCGACAAGGTGATATTGACCTCTGATAATCCACGCTCGGAAGATCCTGCTCAAATCATTAAAGATATGGAGGCTGGTGTAGATATTTCGGCCAGGCGTAAAACCATCAGTATTGCCGACAGGCATGAGGCCATTAAAACTGCAGTGCACCTGGCACAACCGGGCGACATTATTTTGCTGGCTGGCAAAGGGCACGAAAAGTACCAGGAAATAAAAGGAGTGAAAAACCACTTCGACGATAAAGAAGAATTAATTAACGCATTCAACGCATTAGCTCAGTAACTCAATACATAATTTATAGAACATGCTTTATTACCTGTTTAGCTATTTGGACCGTAACTATAATATCCCTGGTGCAGGGGTGTTCCAGTACATTACGTTCCGTATGGCTATGGCGGTAATCGTATCGCTGATTGTAACCACCGTTTGGGGCCGCAGGCTGATCGACTATCTACGTTTTAAACAAGTGGGCGAAACTGTACGTAACCTGGGTTTGGAAGGCCAGATGCAAAAAGCCGGTACGCCTACTATGGGTGGTATCATTATTTTGCTGGGTATTTTAATTCCTACGCTGCTGTTTGCCAAGCTCGATAATATTTATATCATACTGATGCTGACTACCACTGTTTGGTTGGGCGCTATCGGTTTTTTAGATGATTATATCAAAGTTTTCAAAAAGAACAAAGAAGGCTTGGCCGGTCGTTTCAAGATTGTTGGCCAGGTGGGTTTATCACTCATCGTAGGCTGGACGCTGTACTTCCATTCAGACGTTATCATCCGTCAGGAAGTAAAGTTGCCTGTAAAGTACGATGCACCGGTAAACTTTCACATGAAAAACAATACGCCGGTATATACGCAGGATATCAAATCCACTAAAACTACCATGCCGTTCTACAAAAACAATGAATTTGATTACGGCAAGGTATTAAAGTTTATTGGTCCGGGTTATGAACACTATGCACTGATGGTGTTTTTGCTGTTTGTTATCTTCATCATCACCTTCATATCCAACGGGGCAAATATTACCGATGGTATTGATGGTTTGGCTACAGGCACATCGGCCATTATAGGCGTTACGCTGGCAATTTTGGCTTATGTTTCGGGTAACGTGCTTATGTCGGATTACCTGAATATTATGTATATCCCCAACTCCGGCGAGCTTGTAATTTTTGCCGGTGCTTTTGTTGGAGCATGCGTGGGTTTCTTGTGGTACAACTCATTCCCGGCGCAAGTATTTATGGGTGATACCGGTAGCTTGGCTATTGGCGGTATTATCGCTGTATTTGCTATTGTAATACGCAAAGAACTGCTATTGCCTATACTATGCGGTGTGTTCCTGTTTGAAAATGCTTCGGTATTGCTTCAGGTAGGTTACTTTAAATTCACCAAGAAAAGATTTGGCGAAGGTCGCCGTATTTTCCTGATGGCGCCGTTGCACCACCATTACCAGAAAAAAGGCTTTCATGAAGCTAAAATTGTAACCCGCTTCTGGATCATTGGTATTATGCTGGCAATTATTACGGTAATCACTTTAAAGCTGAGATAAGCAGCAGTTCAATAGTAAAAAATAAATAAAATGAACGAAACGAATAACATACCCAACCAAGCTAACTCTCCTGCATTGCACGGAGCAGGGGCAAGGCTTGTGGTGCTGGGCGCCGGCGAAAGCGGCGTAGGCGCTGCTTACCTGGCTCAGCAGCAGGGGTATGATGTTTTTGTTTCAGATTTTGGCGCTATAGCCGATAAATATAAACAGCAGTTACAAGGCTGGGATATCCGCTTCGAAGAGAAGCAGCATACCGAAGAAGAAATATTTACAGCTGTTGAGGTTGTGAAAAGTCCGGGCATTCCCGAAAAGGCTCCGATTGTAAAAGCACTACGTGAGAGAGGAATTGCTATTATTTCTGAGATTGAATTTGCAGGCCGCTACACCAATGCAAATATTATTGGTATTACCGGGTCAAACGGCAAAACCACTACTACCAGCTTAACTTATCATATCCTGAAAAATGCTGGATTAAATGTTGGCTTGGCTGGCAATATTGGTAAAAGCTTTGCCTACCAGGTAGCTACCGAAAAGTTTGATCACTACGTTTTGGAACTAAGCAGCTTTATGCTGGATGATATGTACCAATTTAGGGTAAACATTGCGGTATTGCTCAACATCACGCCCGATCATCTGGACCGTTACGAATACCAGATGGCCAACTATGTGGCTTCCAAGTTCCGTATTACGCAAAATCAAACTGCTCAGGATTATTTTATCTACTGTGCCGATGATCCGGAAACTGTAAAGTACATGGAAGGCCGCACGTTTGCAGCACAGTTGCTGCCATTTTCTATTCAAAATAAATTAGCGTTGGGGGCATACCTCGACGGCGAAGAGATTAATATAAATACACCAAACAACCATCTTCAAATGACTATCAACAAATTGGCCCTGCAGGGTAAGCACAACATCTACAATTCAATGGCGTCCGGAATTGTGTCGAAAGTATTGGAATTGCGGAATCAGTCTATCCGTGAAAGCATGGGCGATTTCAAAAATGTTGAACATCGTCTGGAGCATGTAGCGCAAATTTCCGGTATCAATTTTATCAATGATTCAAAAGCTACCAACGTAAATTCAACATGGTACGCTTTGGAAAGCATGCCTGGCGAGGTAGTGCTTATTTTAGGCGGCGTTGATAAAGGCAACGATTACAATGAACTGCGCGACCTGGTACAGAAAAAAGTAAAAGCAATTGTTTGTTTAGGTAAAGATAACGGCCGCATTCATCAGGCATTTGCTGATGTTGTTAAAAATATCGTTGATACTGCTTCTGCTAAAGATGCGGTACAGGCTGCTTATGAGCTGGCTAAGAAAGGCGACACAGTATTGCTTTCACCTGCCTGCGCAAGCTTCGATCTGTTCAAAAGTTACGAAGACCGTGGCGAGCAGTTCAAGAGAGCTGTAATGGAGCTGTAATTAAAGGTACTTGTATACGTAGCTGATTCGTTGAATTTATATTAATTCGGTAAGAGAAAAATGGATAGGATTTTAAGCAGAACCAAGGGCGACCGCTGGATATGGCTTATTGTGATAATGCTTTCGGTAATATCACTGCTGGCTGTATACAGTTCAACCGGAACGTTGGCTTATAAACGTGGGGTAGGGGCTGAATCGATATTGATGAAGCATTTGTTTATGATGATTGGTGGTGTGGCTTTGATGTACATCTCGCACAAATTGGACTACCGCTACTATGCTGGTATTTCTAAATTGCTGATGCTCATAACCATTCCGTTGTTGTTATACACACTGTTGTTTGGTAGCCACGTAAATGATGCCAGTCGCTGGATTGTGATTCCGGGTACCGGTTTTACCTTTCAAACATCGGATTTGGCTAAGTTAGCACTGATTACTTATCTGGCACGTACTTTATCGCGTAAGCAGGAAAATATTAAGGATGTTAAACAATCGTTTATCCCTATTATGGGCTCGGTCTGCGTGGTGTTTATCCTTATTGCACTGGCTAACCTGTCAACCGCATTGATGCTTTTTGGTGTAAGCATTTTGTTGTTGATCATAGGTCGTATCAGTGTAAAGCAAATTGCGGTAGTATGCTTGGCCGGGGCAGTTTTGTTAACCGGGGTTGTGCTGTTAGGTCCGCGTCGCAAAACATACATTTCGCGTATCAATACATACATGCATCCCGAAAAGGTAGATGTCGATAAATCATTTCAATCCGATCATGCCAAAATAGCCATCGCAACAGGCGGCGTATTTGGCAAGGGGCCTGGCAATAGTACCGAGCGGAACTTTTTGCCGCACCCGTATTCGGATTTTATATATGCTACTATTATTGAAGAATATGGTTTGTTTGGTGGTTTTGCCATCATTGTTATTTACCTGTTTCTGCTTTACCGTTGTATAAAAATTGTAACCAAAGCACCCAAGGCATTTGGGGCCTTGCTGGCAGCCGGGCTAAGTTTTAGCTTAACCATACAGGCCTTTGCCAACATGGCGGTTGCAGTAGGGCTGGGGCCGGTAACCGGGGTGCCGTTACCGCTGGTAAGTATGGGTGGTACGTCCATTTTGTTTACCAGTGTGGCTTTCGGTATTATTTTATCGGTAAGCCGGCATATCGACGAGAACGAAGAGAATAAAAAAGTTGTAGTCGGACAAATTATAGAGGCTTAAAGCCTGAAACCCTTCAGTGGGTATTTTTTGTTTAAACACATTTGATTAAAGATATAATGCAAGCTGAAAAGGAAAATACTGCTAAATCAATGCAATCCCCGCAGGGGCGTGCGTTGCGCATCATCATTAGTGGTGGTGGCACAGGTGGGCATATTTTCCCGGCTGTATCTATTGCCAACGCATTGAAAAAGCTGCGCCCGGACATCGAAATATTGTTTGTAGGTGCCAATGGCCGCATGGAGATGGAAAAAGTCCCGGCAGCAGGCTATCAAATTATAGGTCTGGATATACAGGGCATTCAGCGTAAATCCATCTGGAAAAACCTGATGTTGCCTATCAAATTGCTGCGCAGCATCAGTAAAGCAGGTAGCATCATTGATGATTTTAAACCGGATGCTGCGGTTGGTGTAGGCGGTTATGCCTCTGGTCCTTTGCTGTACGCAGCTTCACAAAAAGGTATTCCAACCCTGATACAGGAGCAAAACTCCTATGCAGGTATTACCAATAAATGGCTAAGTAAAAAGGCTAAGAAGATTTGTGTAGCGTTTGATGGCATGGATAAGTTTTTTCCGGCCGATAAAATTATAAAAACAGGTAACCCTGTTCGCCGCGAATCCGTACAGACGGCCGGCAAGCGCGAGGCTGCTTTTGCTGAATACAGCTTGTCTCCGCAAAAGAAAACAATATTGGTTACCGGTGGCAGTTTGGGCGCACGTACACTCAATAACAGCATTATCGCAGGCTTGCAGCAAATTATTGATGTAGATGTGCAGCTGATTTGGCAAACCGGCAAGGTGTATTATAAAGGCATTATTGAAAAGCTGGGCGAAAATTACCATCCCAATATCCGGATTATGGAGTTTGTAAACCGGATGGACCTGGCCTATGCCGCAGCCGATGTGATCATATCACGTGCCGGTGCCGGTACCATTGCCGAACTATGTATTGTAGGAAAACCGGTATTGCTGGTACCATCGCCTAACGTAGCCGAAGACCATCAAACCAAAAATGCCTTGGCATTGGTAGAGCACGATGCGGCGGTATTGGTAAGCGATATAGAGGCCGAGGCCAAACTGGTAACCCAGGCCTTGCAATTGTTAAACAACAATGCAGAGCAAGAAAAGCTAAGCGCTAACATTAGCAAACTGGCCCTGCCTGGTGCAGACGAGGTAATTGCCGAGCATGTAATTGAAATTATTAACACTAATAAATAATACTCTTCTCAATAAAGAAGATAAAAGATATGGAACTGCAAAAAATACAACACGTTTATTTGATTGGTATTGGCGGTATAGGCATGAGCGGCCTGGCCCGCTATTTCCATCATTTGGGTTGTATTGTTTGCGGTTACGATAAAACCCCTACACCCCTTACTGACGCTTTACAGGCAGAAGGCATATCCGTGATTTTTTCAGATACGCCCGATTTTATTCCGACAGCATTCAGTAAGCCCGGCGATAACGTTTTGGTGATTTATACACCTGCTGTTCCAAAAAATCTGCGGATCCTGAATTACTTTCAGGATAACGGGTTTGAACTTTATAAGCGCTCGCAGGTATTGGGTATTATCAGTAAAGGCAAGTTTACCGTTGCTGTTGCCGGTACCCATGGCAAAACCACTACTTCGAGCATGATTGCCCATATACTTAAACAGTCGGGTAAGGATTGCTCTGCATTTTTGGGTGGATTAACGGTAAATTATAAAAGCAATGTGCTTTACGGTAAGTCGGATATCGTAGTGGTCGAGGCTGATGAATATGACCGTTCTTTTCTGACGTTGTTTCCGGATGTGGCTATCGTTACGTCTATGGATGCCGACCACCTGGATATCTATGGCGATCATGAGCACCTGAACGAATCATTCCGGATGTTTGCCTCACAGGTAAAAGAAAACGGCCGTTTGATCGTTAAAAAAGGCTTGCCGTTAGCATCACCACTAAGTACATCATACAGCATCAAAGGCGAGCATGCCGACGCTGTGGCCGAAAATATAAAGATAGTGCGTGGTGATTTTTATTTTGATTTTCTGAGCCGGGATACGGTTATCGGAAACATTAAAATGGGTATTCCAGGTACACATAATGTGGAAAATGCAACGGCTGCTGTACAAGCGGCTTTATATATGGGGGTTTCGCCGGCACAAGTTAAAGCCGCATTAGCTTCGTTTAAAGGTGTAAAAAGGCGGTTCGAGTATGTTATCAAAACAGGGCAGCATATTTTTATCGATGATTATGCCCATCACCCCGAAGAGTTGAAGGCGTGTTTGTCATCTGTTAAAAAGTTGTATCCGCATCGTAAGCTTACAACCGTATTTCAGCCGCATTTATACACCCGCACCCGTGATTTTGCGGATGGCTTTGCCGAAGCGCTTGATCTGTCGGACGAGTTACTAATGCTGGATATTTATCCTGCGCGTGAGCTACCTATTGATGGTGTAAACTCGGAAATGATATTGGACCGCATGAAGCTGAAAAACAAGCGCATGTGCGGCAGTATGCAGGATGTGATTGACCGCGTGCACAAAGAAAAACCTGAGTTGCTGTTAACGGTAGGCGCCGGAGATATTGATCAGATTATTGAACCATTAAAGAGTGCGTTAGGATATGTGGAGTAGGATACCTTGGAAACGTATAGGCATCGCCTTTAGCTGGATAGCCAGCCTGAGCGGCCTGGTTGTACTGATGAGCTTTATTGATATAAAGAAGTCGGAGGTGGTTTGCAGTGCCGTTAATGTATACATTCCAGGTACGCAATCGTTCATTGACCGTGAGGAGGTTGACAACATTTTGCAGGTAAGTAATCACCGTTTGGTGGGCCGCAAAATGGACGAAATAAATATTCATGATTTAGAAAACAAGTTAAAGGCAAATCCATTTATAGAATCAGCAAAAGTGTATGCCGATATGGACGGGATCATCCGGGTGGAGATCAGTCAGCGTCAACCTATCATGCGTATACTCAACCGGTTCGATCAGGATTTTTACGTTGATCAGCATGGGCTGAAATTGCCGCTATCAGCAAATTTTACGGCCCCGGTACTGGTTGCCAATGGTTATATCGATGAGCTTTTTGCTAACCGGGTAGATAGCTTGCATGCCAAACTGGCTAAGGATTTGTTTAGAACTGCCGATTTTATCCGGAAGGATACTTTGTGGAATGCACAGATTGCACAGATTTATGTGAATCAAAACCATGAGATGGAACTGGTTCCGCGTGTGGGTAGCCATAAGATTTTGCTGGGCGACGCCGACTCACTGGAAAACAAGTTTCATAACCTGAAGATATTTTACAAACAGGCCCTGCCGCAAACCGGGTGGGACAAGTACAAGGTAATAAACATTAAATACGCCAATCAGGTGATTGGTGTTAAGAGTGAAAATTTTAAGGCAGATAGTGCGGCAAAGCGCAGTTTGCCCGTTAAACAGGATTCTGTAACAGATGTCCTGGATAAAGAAACATCCCCAATGAATTAAATTATGGAAAAGAGCATACCGCAAGAGAAGAGTTCGCCGATAGTAGTAGGGTTGGATATTGGTACAACCAAAATATGCGCTATTGTTGGCCGCCGCAGCAAAAACGGCAAAATTGAAATATTAGGAATTGGTAAAGCCGAGTCGGCAGGCGTTACCCGCGGGATGGTATCGAATATAGATAAGACCGTGCAGGGAATAAACCAGGCTGTTGAAATAGCCGGTTCCCAATCCAACGTCGAAATTCGTGTGGTAAACGTAGGTATTGCCGGTCAGCACATCAAAAGCCTGCAGCACCGCGGGTTAATTACCCGTCGTGATTTAAATTCTGAGATCAGCCGTAAGGATATTGAAAAGCTGATTGAGGATATGTATAACCTGGTGATGCCTCCGGGCGAAGAGATTATCCATGTATTACCGCAGGAGTTTACTGTTGATAATGAGCCAGGTATTAAAGATCCGATCGGGATGTCGGGCGTACGTCTGGAAGCGAATTTCCATATCATTTCCGGACAGGTTACTGCTATCAAAAATATCGTAAAATGTGTTACTAAAGCACATCTAGAAAGCCAGGAGCTTATTCTGGAACCATTGGCTTCATCCGAATCGGTATTGAGCGATGAAGAGAAAGAAGCTGGTGTAGTGCTGGTTGATATTGGTGGCGGTACTACTGACGTTGCAATTTTCCATGAGGGCATTATTCGCCATACGGCCGTTATCCCGTTTGGTGGTAACAGTGTAACGGAAGATATCCGCGAAGGCTGTTCCGTAATGCGTAACATCGCTGAGCAATTGAAAGTAAGATTCGGATCAGCCCTGGCCGATGAGAACCGTGAAAACGAGATTGTATGCGTACCGGGCTTACGTGGCCGCGACGCTAAAGAGATTTCGGTTAAAAACTTAGCTTACATTATTCAGGCACGCGTTGAGGAAATCATTGAGCACGTTTATTATGAGATCAAATCATCAGGTTACGAAAAGAAACTGATTGCCGGTATCGTAATTACAGGTGGTGGTGCGCAGTTAAAACATTTGCCGCAGTTGGTTGAATATGTAACCGGTTTGGATTGCCGTGTGGGTTACCCGAACGAGCATTTGGCTAAAAATGAAGTGTTGCCAAAAAATATTTATGAAGAGCTGCAAAGCCCAACATTTGCCACTGGTATCGGTTTATTAATAAAAGGTATTCAGAAAATGGAATACAACAACCAGGCTAACGTGCAGACAGAAACTAAGACTGAAAAGCCGAAGTTTAATGCAGATGAGCGCCGGTTTGGTTTGCTTGGAAAAATACTGGAAACCGGTAAAAAGTTCATCAAGGATGACATCAAAGACGAAGACTTTTTGAAGTAAAAACAGGCCTGAAATGTTGCTCAATAAAATGATAAATATTTCAAAAATGTAACCGAAAAAAGTGTTAATATTGAGATTGCGAAAATAAAATATCCACGAATACACATATTCCTGAAAATAAGAGCCATGCAGTTTGAGATGTTAAAAGAAAAGTCGTCAATCATCAAAGTAGTTGGTGTTGGCGGCGGCGGTGGTAATGCGGTAAACCATATGTACAAGCAAGGTATAACCGGTGTTGACTTTATTATTTGTAACACCGATGCACAAGCTCTTGAGCTTAGCCCTATACCAAACAAAGTACAATTGGGTGCCAGCTTAACCGAGGGGATGGGAGCAGGCTCAATACCGGAAGTGGGTAAAAACTCAGCTATTGAAAATATTGAAGACGTGAAGCAAATGCTGGGCACCAATACCAAAATGCTGTTCATCACAGCAGGTATGGGTGGTGGTACCGGTACCGGTGCCAGCCCTATTATTGCAAAAGCAGCACGTGAACTGGATATTTTAACTGTAGGTATTATCACCACGCCATTCTCTTTTGAAGGCAAGCGCCGTAAGCTGCAGGCCGAAGAAGGTTTGGAAGAACTGAAAAAGTACGTCGATTCTTTCCTGGTGATTTCTAACGACAGGCTGCGCCAGATTTATGGTAACTTAACCTTGGGATCGGCGTTTGCTATGGCTGATGATATTTTAACTACTGCAGCCAAAGGTATTGCCGAAATTATTACACACCCTGGTTATATCAACGTCGATTTTAAAGACGTGCGTACAGTAATGAAAGACAGCGGTGTAGCTATCATGGGTAGCAGTGCAGCAGAAGGTGATAACCGTGCATTGCGTGCAGTTGAAGGCGCATTGTCATCTCCGCTGTTAAAAGATAACCAAATTGAAGGTGCTCGTTACATCTTGTTAAATATCAGTTCTGGTGTGCAGGAAGTAACCATGGATGAGGTAAGTATTATTACTGACTACATCCAGGAAGAAGCTGGCTTAGCCGCCGATTTGATTTGGGGTAACTGTGTTGATGAAACATTGGGTGATAAACTTTCTGTAACTATTATTGCTACTGGTTTCCAAACCCGTGATGAGCGCGAAAAAGAGCACAGCAACAAAAAAGTGGTATCTATGCTGATGCCAGAAAATACACCTTTGGTAAAGCCGGTTAACGAATTTGTGAAACCTGGTACCACTAAAGAACCTGTATATGCTAAAGCAGCCGCTCCGCAACAAAAACAAAGCGGGTTGTTTGATATGTTACCGCAAAACGAAGAGCCTGTGGTGGTGCGTCACAGCTTAATGGCTGAAGAGCCACAAGCCTCGCACGAGCCGGAGCAGGATGATTTTGTGTTCAAGGTAGCAGAGTCGGTAATGAACTTTGAGCCGGCTAAGGAGGTTGCACAGCCAGAACCAGCACCAGTAAGTGCTGATGAAAATAAAACGGATGAATCAATTGAGGAGCAATTGCGCAAATCCCGCGAGCGTATTCTGCGTTTAAAAGATCTGAGCATGAAGCTGCGTACCGGTAATATCCAGGAAATGGAAAACATTCCTGCTTATCGCCGTAAAGAGATTGCCTTACAGCAAACACCAGCTTCGAATGAAAGCCAGATCTCTAAATTCTCATTATCTGATAATGACGGGAACACCGAAATCCGCAGAAATAACTCTTTTCTGCATGATAATGTAGACTAAGAAAGATTAAATAACTGTACGAAAAGCCCTTACAAATTATGGTTTGTAAGGGCTTTTTGTTGTTATAAGCTATTATAAAAAGTTATAATGATTGTGTAGCCTTTTAATTTGCACTATATTTGTATGGATATTAATACATTATTTAGAGCGTAGTGGATTTATTTGAGAAAATATCAAAGAATGTAGGTGGTCCAATCGGTCAGCACCAAAAATGGTCGCATGGCTACTTCTCCTTTCCAAAGCTGGAAGGCGAGATTGCCCCTCATATGAAGTTTAACGGGAAAGAGCATATCGTTTGGAGTTTGAATAACTACCTGGGTCTGGCCAATCATCCCGAAGTGCGTGAGGCAGATGCTCAGGCAGCGGCCGATTACGGTTTAGCTTACCCTATGGGTGCCCGTATGATGTCTGGCAATACCATTCACCACGAGCAGTTAGAGCAAGGTCTTGCTCAATTTGTGGGTATGGAAGACGCCTTTTTACTGAACTATGGCTATCAGGGTATGGTATCAATAATTGATACGCTGGTTGACCGTAATGATGTAATTGTGTATGATGCAGAATCGCATGCTTGCATTATTGATGGTGTACGTTTGCACATGGGTAAGCGTTATGTTTACCAGCATAATGATATTGCCAGCTTTGAAAAACAACTGGAACGCGCTAAACGCCTAACCGATCAGTCGGGTGGTGGTATTTTGGTAATTACCGAAGGTGTATTTGGTATGTCGGGTGCACAAGGTAAATTAAAAGAAATTATCGAGCTGAAGAGCAAATATAACTTCCGTTTGCTGATTGATGATGCACATGGTTTTGGTACCATGGGTAAAACCGGTGCCGGTACGCATGAAGAGCAGAATTGTATAGAGGGGGTAGATGTATACTTCGGAACCTTTGCTAAATCAATGGCAGGTATTGGTGCGTTTGTAGCCGCTCAAAAAGATATTGTAAGCTACTTGCGTTATAACATGCGTTCGCAAACATTTGCCAAAGCATTGCCTATGCCAATGGTTATGGGCTTGAAAAAACGTTTTGAGCTGCTAAAATCTCAGCCGCAATTACGCGAAAAGCTTTGGGAAGTGGCTAACGCTTTACAAGCTGGTTTAAAAGAGCGCGGTTTTGATATTGGTGTAACCAATACCATGGTAACACCGGTATTTTTAAAAGGCGACTTGTTTGAAGCCACCAGCTTAACACGTGATCTGCGCGAAAACTATGGTATCTTCTGTTCCATCGTGGTTTATCCGGTTATCCCTAAAGGATTAATTATACTGCGATTGATACCTACAGCAACTCACTCACTTGAGGACGTACAGCGCACATTGGATGCTTACAGCGAGGTGTCTGAAAAATTAAAAGCTGGTTTTTATAAAGAGAATAGTATGGTTGTTGCATAAGCAGCAATACTAAATAAACGGAAGGCCCTGTGTATGCACAGGGCCTTTTTTGTATAGATCATTTTTTAAATTATAGGTAAGTGATATTGTAATAGTTAAACTATTAGCGGTAAAGGATAGTTGATCGTTAGCAGTTTGAGTTAGATTGCATAAAACGGCCTTAAAATGCCTTTCGAGGCCGCTTTTAAGCCCTCAAATCTTTTTTATTCAAAAAAAACGTTTTAGATTAGCCCAAGTTTAAAAACAACAAAATCCCAATTTTTAAGGAGTAATTTAAAATGGACAAATTCACAGAAGTAAAAAATCTTATCGCATCTTTAGAAGGCGACGTTGACAAATTTTACAACAAAGGTAACAGCGCTGCCGGTACCCGCGTTCGCAAAGGTATGCAAGATTTGAAAAACCTGGCTCAGGCTATCCGTCTGGAAGTTCAGGATGCTAAAAACAAAGCTGAATAATTATCAGGAAAATATATTCCATAAAAAAAGCCGGTTATTTAACCGGCTTTTTGCGTTATCAGAATCGAACTAAAATAGCTTCGTTAATTCAGCAGCAATGCTTTCAGCCACTTTAGGGCTCACCTGCACTAACGGCAAGCGAAGTGTATCGCCACAAACGTCTCTTTGCTTTAATGCTGTTTTGATGCCGCCGGGGCTGCCTTCTGTAAACATCAGTCGGGTAAATTCTATCATGGCGTAGTGTGCTTTTTGAGCCGCTTTAAAATCGCCGGCCAGGCAGGTACGTATCATGTCCGAAAACTGACGCGGCAGGGCGTTGCCTACTACCGAAATTACACCTACGGCACCCATTGCTATCATTGGCAGCGTAACCGGATCATCGCCCGAGATAAATAAGAAGTTCTCCGGCTTATCGCGCATAATCTGGTTAAACTGGTCAAAGTTGCCCGATGCTTCCTTTACGCCAATGATGTTTTCAAAATCGTTAGCTAAACGTACAATGGTTTCGGCGCTTACATTGCTGCCGGTACGGCCCGGTACATTATATAAAATAATTGGCAAAGCCGATGCTTCGGCAATTGCCTTATAATGCTGATATATGCCTTCTTGTATGGGCTTGTTATAGTACGGACTGGCAGACAGTATTGCATCATAACCGGTAGTATCAAATTGCTTTACAGCTTCAACTACTTCATAAGTGTTGTTGCCGCCAATGCCGGCTACCAGGTTTACACGCTTGTTTACAACCTCGGCAGTAAACGCCCAAATCTTTTTCTTTTCTTCCTTGCTCAGGGTTGCGCTCTCGCCGGTGGTACCTAATGATACCAGGTACTCAACACCACCGTCAATCAAATAGTTAATCAGGTTTTTCAGGCCGTCGTAATCAACCTGTCCACTGCCATCAAACGGCGTAACCATAGCTACACCGGTTCCGTGAAACATATTCATGTTATTCAATTAAAAGGATGCTAAGATAATCTTTTAGCAGCTATATGAAGGTAAAATTATTGATGGGTTAAATTAAAAGTTCAGGTCGATGCGGAAGGCTGATTTGCTGTTGTCCTGCCGGTTGAATGACCAGCCATAAAGCACCCGGAAACTCAAATACTTAATGCCTACGCCCAGTTCAGTATAGCTTTTTAAATCGGGTGTGGTAAGGTAATTGGCGTTAATAACCTCCTGTAGTTTTAGAGAACGGATCAATGGTATTTTGCTGAGCAATACGCCACCGAATGAATGGTTGATATGCGCTTCCAGGTATTGTTGCGACGTGCTGTAACGATAATAGTCGAGCATTAAAAACGCATTTGGTGCACTGTGATACAATACCATTTGGTTACCCGAGAAGTGTTTGTAATCTATATAATACAACTGTTTATTGTTTAGAAACTTACCGGCCCCAACGTAAAACGAGAAGTTGCCATACAGCCCCAGGTTGATATTGTCTTTACTAACGCTGGCCTGAAGCAAATCATAGTCCACATCAGATCCAAAAATGTTCTTGATGCCTTTGGTGTAAGACAAAGCTACAGTCGGATAGCGCGATGGCAGATAATACCGCCCGGATGGATAGGTAACATAACGGTTGCTGAAATTATAACTTGTAGAAATATTTACTTTGAACGACTGGTTACGGTCAAACAACGGAAGGGCACCCTCCTGATATGGCACTAATGGATTATTGCTGCCATACTTTCTGTCGCGATTAAAAAAGCTGTAATAGGATGTGTTATCCAGCCAGCGGCGTTCAGAAGCTTCGGCGGTTATGCTGGCCTGCCAGCCACCGGATATACGGCGCGACAAGGATACGGATGCAAAGTGCTTGTCGTAAAGCTTCTGGTAATTGCGGCGATAAAGCAAACTCGAAGCCGTGTTAAAGAATGCTGGTATAGGCAAGGTATTGTTCATATCCACCACATCCGAGCCCACGTTAAAGTTCCAGGTATAACTATTCACCGGTACCGTGGCATTAAGGCTGCCATGTAATAGCTGGTTGCTAAAACCATAACGTATTTTACCGCCTATGCGCAGGTATCTGTTATTTAGGCTGTCTATCTGTTTGCTATAACTGGTGCCATAGTTTATAGCTACGCCTTCTACTGTATTATACAGTAATGAGCCAAGCAGGCCATCGGTATTAAAGTAGGATTTATTGTAGCGATTACGTACGCTGATGCCGGTTAATAAGATCTTGCCCGGAGTGATTTTATTATACACACTGTCCAGTGAATCCAGATAAGGTTTCGATTCCCGCTTTTGGGCTAAAACTTCCTTTTTCTGGTAATCGGTCTTTTCTTCGTCCGTTAGTGGTATAGGGCGTGTTTGCTGCCAGTAGGTGGAATCCTTTTTATTAACACTTGTTGATACACGCATTACTTCTTTGAAAGCATGTTTATCAAATGTTGGGTTTAGGTCATAGTTTTTATATAAAGCCAGAAAGTAGCCGCCCAGCCTAAACCCAAACAGGCCTCCGCTAAACTCAAATTTAACCAGCGAGGGCATCCATGCTTTGTTAGCTACAGGAATGTATTGTTGTTTTACCCGTATGGTATCGGCAAAATTTATACCGGCCGATTTATTGAGCTCCAGGTCTACACTATGTATGCGCCAGCTGTCCTCTATTATATAGATGTAGCCGGTAAAGGCAGGTTCGTAAGGGCGTTTGGGCGTAATGCCAATCTTGTTGATAGTTTCGCCATTTTCAATGGTAATGCCCAGCCATTTATAGTTATAGAATGATAAGGCGTTATCGGCAATAGGGGATACCAGTGGGCGATTACTGATTCCTTCCCAGTTTTGCAGATTCTCATAGAAATTAACGTTTAACTCGGATGCGCGGTTAAAACTGAACGCTCGGTTACTGCCCGATACTTTTGAGGAGATCATTTCCTCGTGTACCAGATTGGGTTGCATAAAACTATATTTTGACTCTGATTCGGACAGGTAAACGATGCCTTTGCGGTTTGAGTCAAGCCCTAACTCCCGGCCAATTTGGTTAATATCCTGACCCATAAACTTTTTGGGTGCAGCCAGTAGCTTTTGCAGTCCCTTGATATAGGTTTCGCAAGTGTAAGCCTTTACCTCGTTAAGGTAGGCTTTACGTTTGCGAATGGCTTTGCGGATAATGGCATATGCAGGGTCCTCGCCGCCAGAGCGGATGGTTACATTTTGCAATTCATAGGTTTCGGGCGTTAATACAATAGAGATACGCTGATCATCGTCCACGTTTATTTTGCGACTTTCCTGCCGGTAGCCAATGGCTTTAAACAGCAGCTCATGAGTTCCTTTGCTTAAAATAAGAGCATAGTGCCCTTCACTATTGGCCGATGTGCCTTTGCTAGTGCTTTTAACCAGAATACTGGCAAAGGGAACCGGCTTGCCTTGGTCGTCTTTAATAGTGCCGCTTACCGTATACGTTTGTGCAAAAGCAATTTGGCCGATGGTTAAAAACAGCAGTATAGATAGTAGTGATTTCATGTTACAAACAAGGGTGGGTTGTATATGCAAGATGCAGATATTCGTTGAATGGTAACCGGGCAAAACGTTAAAAAGTGTTAAAAGCCATTATTAGCCGCTGGTAACAAAAATGTTAATTAAACCATTGCTCCAACTAAGCATCTATGATATCAACAAAGCAAGAAAAGAAAATGAAAAAGCTATTGAAATCTATAATGATGGTTGCTGTATTAGCTACTGCAACCGTTGCCGGCGCTAACGCCCAAACTAAAACTCATGCTGTACATGCCAAAGCTGACAGCATCCACTTTAGAAGTAAGCTGAAGGCTATACTGACTCCGGAACAGCAAGCGATGTTGAAAGCAAACCATGAAAAGCAACGTGAAGCCATGAAAGCTTTCCACGCTACACTGACCGCCGATCAGAAAGCGATTATGAAAGATAAAGCCCTTTCTCATAAGGAGCGTAAAGAAAAGCTGAACAGTACACTGACCGACGAGCAGAAAAAAGTGATGGCTGCCAACAAAGAAGTGCGTAAAGCTAACCACAAAGCATTTGTAGCTACCCTAAGCGATGATCAGAAAGTCAAAATGAAAGAGCTGATGAAAGATCGCCGTGAGCATGGCGGCTTTCGCCGTCACCATAAAGCCGATAAAGCTTAATAATTGTTGATTGATATATGATGAAGCTGCCCGTGGCGAAAGCCCCGGGCGGCTTTTTTGTTTGTGTAAAAAGAAGCGGCAATAGTAAATGTTCATACCACGTTTGCTTCAAATGATTGTAATCTTATTGTTAAGTGTAATGCGCAGAAGTATAGCGATTTGCCGGAAATACAGGCACTTATTAACTATTTGCTTTTTATCGAAAAAACTTTTGCTCAACCTATTGAAAATCAAAAAATAACTGTGTACTTTTGCAGTCCCGAAAAGTATACTTGTCTGAACGGCAGGCGGGATAAAACAAAGAAACAACAAAAGGAAGAAATGCCTACTATTCAACAATTAGTTAGAAAAGGTAGAGTAGCTCTGGAGGATAAGAGTAAATCCCCAGCGTTGGACAGCTGTCCACAGCGAAGAGGCGTGTGTACCCGTGTATACACCACTACCCCTAAAAAACCAAACTCAGCAATGCGTAAAGTGGCCCGTGTGCGCCTAACCAACGGTAAAGAGGTGAATGCCTATATCCCTGGTGAAGGTCACAACTTACAGGAGCACTCTATCGTGTTGATCCGTGGCGGTCGTGTTAAAGACTTACCGGGTGTTCGTTACCACATCATCCGTGGTGCACTGGATACCTCAGGTGTAAACGGTCGTAACCAACGTCGTTCTAAATATGGTACTAAACGCCCTAAACCAGGTCAACCGGCAGCAGCAACTAAAGGTGCACCAGCTAAAGGCAAAAAGAAATAATTAAAGGAGGATAGTAACAATGAGAAAGTCAAAACCAAAAAAGAGAATCCTTCTGCCTGATCCAAAATTCAATGATGTTTTGGTAACCAGGTTTGTAAATAACATGATGTATGACGGTAAAAAATCTACCGCATACGGCATTTTCTACAACGCTGTTGAAATCGTTGAGAAAAAAACCAGCGAGAATGGTCTGGAAACTTGGAAAAAAGCATTAAACAACGTTATGCCTGCTGTTGAGGTTAAATCTCGTCGTGTGGGTGGTGCTAACTTCCAGGTACCTACCGAGGTTCGTCCGGAGCGTAAAATCGCTTTAGGTATGAAATGGTTAATCAGCTATGCCCGTCGTCGTGGTGAAAAAACCATGATGGAGAAACTAGCCGGTGAGATCATCTCTGCTTCAAAAGGTGAAGGTGCTGCCGTTAAGAAAAAAGAAGACACGCACAAGATGGCTGAAGCCAACAAAGCGTTCTCGCATTTCCGTTTCTAATATAGAAAGTTGTAAGGGAGTAATGAATAATTGCTCCCTTGCTTAATAAAAAAGAAAATGTCAAGAGATCTTAAATATACAAGAAACATTGGTATTGCCGCTCACATTGATGCCGGTAAAACCACTACTACTGAGCGTATCCTTTACTATGCTGGTGTAAGCCACAAAATTGGTGAGGTACACGAAGGTGCAGCTACCATGGACTGGATGGCACAGGAGCAGGAGCGTGGTATTACCATCACTTCGGCTGCTACTACCGTATTCTGGAACTATCGTGGTGATAAATATCAGGTAAACGTAATCGATACCCCAGGACACGTGGACTTTACCGTAGAGGTAAACCGTTCACTGCGTGTACTGGACGGTTTAGTGTTCCTGTTCTCGGCAGTTGACGGTGTTGAGCCTCAGTCAGAAACTAACTGGCGTTTGGCTAACAACTACAACGTACCACGTATCGGTTTCGTTAACAAAATGGACCGTTCAGGTGCTGATTTCCTGAAAGTTGTTAAGCAAGTACGTGATATGTTGGGTAGCCACGCGGTGCCTCTGCAAATCCCTATCGGTGCTGAAGACAACTTTAAAGGTGTGGTTGACTTAATCAACTTCCGTGGTGTGGTTTGGAATGAGCATGATAAAGGTATGACCTTTACCGAAGTGCCAATCCCTGACGACCTGATTGACGAAGCTACTGAGTGGAGAGAAAAATTACTGGAAGCTGTTGCTGAGTATGACGATACGTTAATGGAGAAATTCTTTGACGATCCGACTACCATCACTGAGCGCGAAGTGTTGGACGCTTTACGCCAAGCTACTTTAGCTGGTAAAATCGTTCCGATGACTTGTGGTTCATCTTTCAAAAATAAAGGTGTACAAACCATGCTGGATTACGTGATGGAATTACTTCCTTCACCAATTGATTCAAAAGGTGTAGTTGGTACCAACCCTAACACTGGCGAAGAAATTTTAGTTAAACCAGACGTAAAAGAGCCGTTTGCTGCTTTAGCGTTTAAAATTGCAACCGACCCGTTTGTAGGCCGTTTGTGCTTTATCCGCGTTTACTCAGGTAACCTGGAAGCTGGTTCGTATGTGCATAACATGCGTTCAGATAACAAAGAGCGTATTTCACGTATCTTCCAAATGCACGCTAACAAGCAAAACCCTATCCCTAACGTAGGTGCAGGTGATATTGCTGCGGTAGTAGGCTTTAAAGATATCAAAACAGGTGATACCCTTTGCGACGAAAAGAACCCTATCGTTCTGGAGTCAATGGTATTCCCTGAGCCGGTTATCGGTTTAGCTATTGAGCCTAAAACTCAGGCCGACGTTGATAAACTGGGTATGGCTTTAGGTAAATTAGCTGAAGAGGATCCAACTTTCCGTGTAAACTCTGACGAAGAAACTGGTCAAACCGTTATTTCTGGTATGGGCGAGTTACACCTTGACATCATCATGGACCGCTTAAAACGTGAGTTTAAAGTGGAAGTAAACCAAGGTGCTCCTCAGGTGGCTTATAAAGAGGCTATCACAGGTCAGGCGCAACACCGTGAAACTTATAAGAAACAAACCGGTGGTCGTGGTAAATTCGCTGATATTCAAATCATCGTTTCTCCTGCCGACGAAGGTAAAGAAGGTTTACAGTTTGTGAACGAAATCACTGGTGGTGCTATCCCTCGTGAGTTCATTCCATCTGTTGAAAAAGGCTTTGCTGCTGCTATGGCAAATGGTGTATTAGCCGGCTATCCTTTAACCAGCTTAAAAGTACGTTTGATTGATGGTTCATTCCACGCAGTCGATTCTGATGCATTATCTTTCGAGATTGCAGCACGTTCGGCTTACCGCGAGGCATTACCGAAATGTCGTCCTGTACTGTTAGAGCCAATCATGAAAATCGAAATCTTAACCCCTGAAGAAAACATGGGTGATGTAATCGGTGACATGAACCGTCGTCGTGGCCAGCTGCAAGGTATGGACAGCCGTAACGGTGCTCAGGTAATTAAAGCGATGGTTCCACTTTCTGAAATGTTTGGTTACGTAACACAGTTACGTACTATCACATCAGGTCGTGCAACATCAACCATGGAGTTTGACCATTATGAAGAAGCACCACGTAACGTACAAGAAGAAGTGGTTGCCAAATCAAAAGGTAAATCAAAAGGCGCTATTGCTTAATTAAATGCAATTAAACAGATGTGTTGATTTTATATCAGCACATCTGTAAATAAATAACCGCCATGCTGTAATAAATAGCTCTTACACATGGTTTAAACAAACAACAAAATGAGCCAAAGAATCAGAATCAAATTAAAATCTTACGATTATAACTTGGTTGATAAATCAGCTGAGAAAATCGTAAAAACTGTAAAGCCAACCGGCGCTGTAGTAAGCGGTCCGCTTCCTTTACCTACTGAAAAGAAAACTTTTACTGTATTACGTTCACCACACGTAAACAAAAAAGCGCGTGAGCAATTCCAACTGTGCAGCTACAAACGCCTGCTGGATATTTACAGCTCTAACTCTAAAACAGTAGACGCTTTAATGAAACTTGAATTACCTAGCGGTGTTGAAGTTGAAATCAAAGTGTGAGTTTTTGATTTTATAATGATACTTCAAACAAAGGCTGCCTTGCAAAAGGCAGCCTTTGTTGTTTTTAGCCTGTTCGGTACTGAACGTGCATTTGTATCGCAAGCGAACACCTTCTGTTACCTGGGGTGGTCTTAATATTCAGGTAATCAGTTGTTTATGCTACAGGCATCGTTTTGGTATCTTTCCTTGTAAACAGTATAATCGTATATTACTAACCGTTATCACTTATGCTTAAAAATTACATTACCATAGCCTGGCGCAGTCTGCTTAAAAATAAAGTTTACTCATCAATTAATATCTGGGGCTTAGCATTAGGTATGGCCGTATCCATGCTAATTGGATTGTGGATTTATGATGAAATGTCGTATGATACCTATCATCAAAATTACAAGACCATAATGCAGGTAATGAATACACAGACCTTTAATGGTCATGTGAGCACAAGCGAATCAGTATCCATACCCTTAGCTAAAGAACTTAAAACGAAGTTTCCTCAGGACTTTAAACGTTTGGCTTTAGCATCATGGGATGAAACTTATGTACTCAAAACTGGTGATAAAAGCATGTCGGGTAAAGGTATGTGGGTTCAGGCTGATTTGCCGGAGATGCTGACTTTAAAAATGGTTAAAGGGAGCCGTAATGCACTGGCCGATCCTTCATCGGCTATTATCAACCAATCACTTGCCAAGGCCCTGTTTGGTAATATGGATCCGATGTCTAAAACGGTACGGATTAATGACATGGAGGATGTAAAAATTGCTGGTGTATATGAAGATATGCCTTATAATACCAAATTTAATGAAGTGCAAATTTTCATGCCCTGGGGTAAGTATGCTAAAATGGATTGGATAAAGAATTCTCAAGATAATTGGGGAAATCATAGTTGGCAGTTATTTGCTCAGGTGCATGAAAATGCTGATCTGAAAAAGATCAATGCCGAAATCAAGGATTTGGAGAAAGTACATTTTAAAGAAGGAAATGCCGAGATGCAATTGCATCCTATGCCCCGCTGGCACTTATATAGCGAGTTTGTAAACGGTAAATCGGTTGGTGGTCGTATCCAGTTTGTGTGGCTGTTTGGCATTATCGGGATTTTTGTGCTGTTACTTGCCTGTATCAACTTCATGAACCTAAGTACCGCACGTAGTGAGAAAAGAGCAAAGGAGGTAGGTATACGTAAAGCAATAGGCTCTATGCGTAAACAAGTGATAGCTCAGTTCTTAAGCGAATCATTAGTGATGGCTTTACTGGCATTTGTGCTATGTGTTATTTTAGTACTGATTTGCCTGCCTTTGTTTAATAGTCTATCAGACAAACGTATTCAACTCCCATGGGGAAGCCCTGTGTTTTGGATAGTGTCGTTGTTCTTTACCATGCTTACGGGTATCATATCGGGTAGTTATCCGGCATTTTACTTATCCAGCTTCAATCCGGTCAAAGTTTTAAAGGGCACATTTAAAGCCGGGCGATATGCCACCCTGCCACGCAAAGTGCTGGTTGTGATCCAGTTTACTGTTTCGGTAACATTGATTATAGGCACCATCATCGTTTTCAAGCAAATACAGCATGCCAAGAACAGGCCGGTGGGTTACAGTCGCGACGGATTAATTATGGTGGAAATGAATACGCCCGCCTTACGGGGGCATTACGATGCTATACGGGGAGATCTGCTTAGAACAGGCGCCGTGGCTAATATGGCTCAGTCATCCAGTCCGTCAACATCCGTGAATAGTAATCAGATTGGTTTTGAGTGGGAAGGTATGGAACCTAACAGCAGTCCACTGTTGGGAACAATCGCTGTTACGCCAGATTTTGGAAATACCATCAACTGGCAAATTAAACAGGGGCGCGACTTTTCGCGCAGTTTCTCTACGGACACATCTGCGGCCATTATTAACGAAGCTTCAGCAAAAATGATTGGCTTTAAAAATCCCATAGGGAAAATAATTAAGTTTAATGGCAAGCCACTTACCATTGTGGGCGTTATAAAAGATATGGTAATGGATTCGCCTTATATACCGGTACAGCCAACTATTTTTATGGTTAGTTACGAGTGGTCAAATGTGATTACGATCAGACTGAAACCCGATATGCCGGTACGAGATGCGTTAGCCCGGATTGAACCGGCGTTTAAGAAGTTTAACCCGGATAGCCCTTTTGATTATAAGTTTGTGGATGATGACTATGCGAAGAAGTTCGCTAACGAAGAACGTATAGGCAACCTGGCCACCTTCTTCGCCATATTAGCCATATTTATATCTTGTTTGGGTTTATTTGGTTTGGCCTCGTTTGTGGCCGAGCAGCGTGTGAAAGAAATTGGCGTACGCAAGGTGCTCGGTGCATCAGTATATAACTTATGGCGCATGCTGTCTACTGATTTTATAACGCTGGTGCTTATATCCTGCTTTATTGCCATACCCATTGCATGGTATAGCTTAAACCAGTGGTTACAGCGGTATGAATACCGTACAGATACATCGTGGTGGATATTTGCAGCAGCTGTTGCCGGAGCCTTATTGATCACATTGCTAACTGTAAGCTTTCAGGCTATCAAAGCAGCAGTTACCAATCCGGTAAAAAGCCTCAGAGCAGAGTAGGACACCTACTAACAGAAAGGGCAGATACTATTTAAAGATCTGCCCTTTCTGTTTTATTGTATTTTAAGCTATCCTCTACCTAATAACTCATCCAGTTTATTCCGCTCAGTTTGTAATTCGCGGGCGAGCTTTTTCTCTTTCTCATTGGCTTTGATCTTGTAAGATTTATACTCCTCATCAAGTTCATCATAAAGCTTGGTACGGTAGCGGGCCTCGCGGCGGGCGCTGGCCGATTGTATGATAACTACAGTTGCAACTATACCAAATACAATAACCAAGCCCCACATAATCATGTTGTAGGTTGATTTTGATACGTCTACTCCCAGTAAGCTGATGGCATCAGCCTTTGAATTAGATTCGTTCAGGCTTTGTTCCTTAGCACTTACGTCCGATTGCAGGTTTTCAACCGCTTTGCCCTGTGCTGATAGCTTTTGCTGCGCCTCCTTAAGCTTTCGGCGCTCGGTACGCAAGGAATCCATTAAGTTTTTATAAAAGGCAGATAGTTGCGGACGCTGATAGTTATATACCTTAGTTAGCAGATATTGATATTGTCCATTCAGGCTTTTATCGGTATTAACAACAGCGGGTTGTGTACCATAAGGCGTTCTGGCAGTTGGCTGATAAGTGGCTGCAGGTTTTGCTGCAGCAGCCGGTTTTTGCCAGCCCGATGGCTTAGGCGTGGCGGGTTTACGGCTGGCTCTTGCTGTATCTTGAGTATAGGCGGTTAGGCTTATTAAGGATAATACAACAGCCATTAAGGTATTCACAAAGCCGGACTTGTTCATAGGTTGATTGCTCAATTTCATTCAATGTAAATTAAGTAAGTTTGAAATTGTTTAGAATGCCGCTACGTATTTTACTGCGGATGCTTTGCAGCTTCTAAAAAAACGAAAATAGCATATCCGTCTTAAATTTACCAATCATAATTATATTAGCGGCATGAACATCGGAATTATAGGGCTGGGAGACATGGGAAAGGTTTATGCAAAAGCATTTGCTAAAGCCGGATACCGGGTATGTGGTTGTGACCTGCCGCAAAACCGCGAGGCGTTGGAGGAAGAACTGTCGTCTCTGAATATAACCTTAATGGATGATGGTAAACAAGTGTCGCGTATATCTGATCTTATTATTTATTCGGTTGAAGCTGAGCATATGGCCAAAGTAGTGGCAGAGTGTAGCGAATCAACCAAATATGGTGCTATAGTAGCCGGCCAAACGTCGGTTAAAAGCCCTGAGATAGCTATCTTTGAAAACTATCTGCCTTCCGATGCGCAGATCATTACCTTCCATGCTATGCATGGCGGCGCTTTTGAGCCGGCAGGGCAAAAGTTAATTCTAATTCGCCACCGGGCCGATGATGCAGCCTACCAGCGCATGCTTAGTTTGTTTATTGCCATCGGTACGGATATCGTTGAGCTGGCCGACTATCATGAACATGATCGGATAGCTGCCGATACACAGGCCGTAACGCACGTAGGATTTGAAAGCATGGGTACCGCCTGGGCCTCTGCCGGCTTCTTCCCCTGGGAAAATGCTTCCTACCTGGGAGGGATTGATAATGTTAAGATCCTGATAACCCTCCGTATATTCAGTTACAAGGCACACGTATATGCCGGCCTAGCTATATTGAATCCCTATGCCCGGCAGCATGTAAAACGTTATGCTCAATCCGAATCTGAGCTGTTCAAGCTGATGATCCGGGAAGATGAAGATACGTTCCGTAAAAGGCTATATGCCGCACGAGACTTTGTTTTTCATGAAAGCCGCGCACCTATAATGCTTAATGACGCCATTATGGATGAATTTACCTTTCATGGCGAAGTAAATGAGCGTAAACCCAATTCGCACTTAAGTATATTAAGTATGGTTGATGCCTGGCACCATCTGGGCGTAAACCCTTATGATAATCTGATTGGCCAAACGCCGCCTTTTCGCCTGCGTTTAGGCATAGCCGAATACTTATTCAAGAATGAAGATCTGCTGGAAGAATCTATCCAAACCGCACTTTACGACAAATCTATACGGGGCGACGATCTGGAGTTTCACTCGGCTGTACGCGAATGGGCATCAATTATTAATTACGGCGATATAGAGGGGTATAAAAAGCATTTCAATCAGGTGCAGAATTTTTTCCAGGGGCGATTGCAGGATGGGCAGAAGCAGAGTGCAGATCTGATCAGGAGGCTAATGTAGCCGTGCAAAACGCCAAAAATACATCAAAGTTTTTAACCCTATGTAACAAATAAGCACCTCTATCCTAAAGTGGGCTGTTTGGTGCCAAAATTTCTGACGCTTTTTGACTGAGAATCAGACTAAAAAACTACAAAAAATTATTTTGTAACTGTTTGATAGTTAATTAAAATTCTCTATCTTTGCCGTCCCTTTCGGGGGCAACTATGCCTTGAACGAAGCCCTACTGCTTCGATGGGCAAAACAAAAAAACAAAAAAATGTCAGGAATTATTGGTAAAAAAGTAGGAATGACCAGCATTTTCGATGAGGCAGGAAAGAATATTCCTTGTACAGTAATCGAAGCTGGGCCTTGTGTAGTTACACAAGTGAAGTCTGTTGAAGCAGACGGGTATGCAGCTGTTCAGCTGGCATATGATGAGCAAAAAGAAAAAAACACCCCTGCTCCTTTAAAAGGCCACTTCCAAAAAGCAAACACTACGCCTAAACGCAAAGTGGTTGAATTCAAAACCTTCGTAGACGAAAAAACTCTTGGTGACACTGTTACTGTTGAGATTTTTGCTGCCGGAGATTTTGTGGATGTGGTAGGTACCTCAAAAGGTAAAGGTTTTCAGGGTGTTGTAAAACGTCACGGTTTCGGTGGTGTGGGTATGCAAACTCACGGTCAGCATAACCGTTTGCGTGCGCCAGGTTCACTGGGTGCTTCATCATGGCCTTCACGCGTATTTAAAGGTATGCGTATGGCCGGTCAAACTGGTAATGTTCGTGTTAAAGTACAAAACCTTGAAGTGGTTAAAGTATTTGCTGAGCAAAACCTGCTGGTAGTTAAAGGTTCTATCCCAGGAGCTAAAGGTTCATTCGTAATCGTAGACAAATAAGATGGAAGTTAATGTATTAAATGTATCAGGTAAAGAAACAGGTGCCAAGGTGCAGCTTCCTGATTCGGTTTTCGGTGTCGAACCTAACGATCATGCTATCTATCTTGATGTTAAGCAATTTTTAGCTAACCAACGTCAAGGTACACACAAAGCAAAACAACGTAACGAAATTGCAGGTTCAACCCGCAAATTACATAAACAAAAAGGTACTGGTGGTGCCCGTGCAGGTAGCATCAAATCTCCTTTGTTTAACGGTGGTGGCCGTGTATTCGGTCCGCAACCTCGCGACTATAGCTTTAAGCTGAACAAAAAGCTTAAACAACTGGCTCGTAAATCAGCACTGACCTATAAAGCTCAGGATAACAGCATCGTAGTTTTAGAAGATTTTAACTTTGATTCAGTTAAAACTAAAAACTACGTACAACTGGTAGCCGACTTGAATTTCACTAACGAAAAAACATTGCTGGTACTGCCTGCTGCTAATAACAATATTTATTTATCAAGCAGAAACCTGAAAAAAGCAAAAGTTATCACTGCTGATCAGTTAAGCACTTATGATGTGTTAAACGCTGGCAAGCTGTTATTAACTACTGGTTCTGTTAAAACTCTGGAGGAAGCGTTCGCTAAGTAATTATGGAGATATTAAAAAAACCTTTACTTACTGAAAAAGTATCTCTGCTAACAGAGAAACTTAATCGTTATGCTTTTAAAGTTGATCCCAGAGCTAACAAAATTCAGATCAAGGGAGCAATTGAAGCAATGTATGGTGTGAATGTGAAAGCAGTAAACACTATGAAATATTCTGGCAAGCTGAAAAGCCGCTACACTAAAGCAGGTACCGTAACTGGTCGTCCAGCTGCTTTCAAAAAAGCGATTATAACTTTACAGGATGGTGAAACAATAGATTTTTATAGCACTATATAAAAAGAGAAATGGCAGTTAAAAGATTTAAACCGGTTACCCCGGGTACCCGCTTCAGAGTGGGCGCCGATTACTCTGATGTTACAACCAACGTTCCTGAAAAATCATTGGTAGTATCACACAAAAAATCAGGTGGTCGTAACAACACCGGTAAAATGACCATGCGTTACATCGGTGGGGGACATAAGAAATCATACCGATTGATCGACTTTAAACGTGACAAGTTTGACATCCCCGCAACAGTTGCGACTATTGAGTACGATCCAAACCGTTCAGCGCGTATCGCCCTGTTACATTATGCAGATGGCGAAAAGCGCTACATGATCGCTCCAGAAGGCTTGACCGTAGGTCAGGTAGTTCTTTCAGGCGCAGGTTCACCTCCTGAAGTAGGTAATACCTTGCCTTTAAAGAACATTCCTTTAGGTTCTATCATTCATAACATTGAGTTAAATCCTGGCCAGGGTGGTACTATCGCCCGTTCAGCAGGTACTTACGCACAGCTGTCAGCTCGTGATGGTAAATACGCCATCATCAAATTGCCTTCAGGTGAAACACGTATGATCTTGTCAACCTGTTTAGCTACTATCGGTACTGTATCAAATGCTGAGAAAGCTAACGAAGTGTTGGGTAAAGCTGGTCGTAAACGTTGGATTGGCCGTCGTCCAAGAGTACGTGGTGTTGCTATGAACCCTGTCGATCACCCAATGGGTGGTGGTGAAGGCCGTTCATCAGGTGGTCACCCACGTTCACGCAAAGGTTTATTAGCTAAAGGCTACAAAACCCGCGACAAGAAGAAAACATCGGATCGTTACATCATTGAAAGAAGGAAGAAATAATGGCTCGTTCAATTAAAAAAGGACCTTATATTGATCATAACCTGGAGCGTAAAGTTCTGGTGTTAAATGAAACCAGTAAAAAGTCAGTTGTAAAGACATGGTCACGCCGTTCCATGATTTCTCCTGACTTCGTTGGTCATACATTCGCAGTACACAACGGTAACAAATTTATCCCTGTGTACGTAACAGAAAACATGGTTGGTCACAAGCTGGGAGAGTTTGCTCCAACCCGTACATTCCGTGGTCACGCAGAAAAGAAAAAATAATAGGCAATGGAAGCAACAACAAAAATTAAAAAGTCTGTTTTAATCAGACAACGCAAAGAGCAGGAGAAAGCTCAGCAAGGAGGAGCTTCTGTTGCCAAATTACAGAACTGTCCAACTTCGCCGCGTAAAATGCGCTTAGTGGTAGATCTGATTCGCGGTGAGCAGGTAGAAAAAGCACTGTATATCTTAAAATATACCAACAAAGAAGCGGCTATCCGTGTCGAAAAATTATTGCTGTCAGCTATCAAAAACTGGGAAGCAAAAAATGAAGGCAAACGCGTTGAAGATAGCGCTTTATATGTAAAAGAAGTTTCAGTTGGTGGTGGCCGTCAGTTAAAAAGACTGCGTCCGGCTCCTCAGGGCCGCGGATACCGTATCCGTAAACGCTCTAACCACGTTACTTTAATTGTGGATAGTAAAACCGAAATCAACTAATTAAAATGGGACAGAAAGCACATCCAATAGGTAACCGTTTAGGAATCATCAGAGGTTGGGATTCTAACTGGTTCGGTGGCAACAACTACTCCGATAAATTAGTTGAGGACGAAAAAATCCGCAAATATCTTTCAGTTCGTATCGCTAAAGGTGGCGTATCTAAAGTAGTTATTGAACGTACTTTAAAACGTATCACTGTTACTATCCACACCGCCCGCCCGGGTATCGTTATCGGTAAAGGTGGTCAGGAAGTTGACAAGATTAAAGAAGAGTTAAAGAAACTAACTAAAAAAGATGTTCAAATCAACATCTTCGAGATCAAACGTCCAGAACTGGATGCTCAGTTAGTTGCCGAAGGTATTGCAAAACAACTGGAAGCCCGTATCTCTTTCCGTCGTGCAATGAAAACTACTATTGCATCAACCATGAGAATGGGTGCTGAAGGTATCAAGGTAATGACATCTGGCCGTTTAGGCGGTGCTGAGATGGCACGTACCGAGCAATACAAAGAAGGTAGAATTCCACTGCACACACTGCGTGCTGACATCGATTACGCTTTAGCTGAAGCTTTAACCACTTATGGTAAAATCGGTGTAAAAGTTTGGATCTGTAAAGGTGAAGTTTACGGTAAACGTGATCTTTCTCCAAACATCGGTTCAACCAGCAACCCAAGCGGTAGAGGCGGTCGTCCGGAAGGCGCTGCTGCATACGGCAACGAGCGTGGTGGTAATGACCGCAGAGGTGGTGATCGTCGTCAAGGCGGTGGTGACCGCAGAGGTGGTAACAACAACAACCAACGTGGTGGCCAAGGTGGTGGTAACCGTCCAGGTGGCCAAAACCGTCCAGGTGGTGGCAATCGCCCAGGTGGTAACCGTCCAGGCGGCAACAGATAATTAATCAAAGTCGAGACAGACATCGTTTAGATATAAAAAGCTAATAAAATGCTACAGCCAAAAAGAACGAAGTTCAGAAAGATGCAAAAAGGCAGGATGAAAGGAGTAGCTTCTCGCGGAGCTGAGCTTTCATTCGGATCTTTCGGTATAAAATCACTCGAGCCGGCTTGGATCACCAGCCGTCAAATCGAGGCCGCCCGTATCGCTGTAACACGTTTCATGAAACGTGAAGGTCAGGTATGGATCAGAATTTTCCCTGACAAACCTGTAACCAAAAAGCCTGCAGAGGTACGTATGGGTAAAGGTAAAGGTGCTCCTGAATATTGGGTAGCCGTTGTGCGCCCCGGAAGGATTATCTTCGAAGCAGAAGGTGTGCCATTAGAAATTGCTAAAGAAGCACTTCGCCTGGCCGCTCAGAAACTGCCGGTACAAACCAAATTTGTTGTACGTAGAGATTACGTAGAAGCATAAAAATTTTCAGGTTGCAGGTTCAGTGTAAGAGCTTGCAACCTGTAACCTGAAAACAAAGTTAAATAACAGAAAGAAGCGTGATGTAAGGCTCCAACTTACCTCTCACCATTCAAAATTGAAACAAAAATGAAAAGCTCAGAAATATCAGCGCTGTCAACTGAAGAGTTGGTTGCAAGAATTAACGAGGAAAAAACCAATCTTACTAAACTGAAATTTGCTCACGCGGTTTCAGCGATTGAGAACCCTATCCGTATTACAAATGTACGCAGGGAGGTTGCTCGCTTAAGTACTGAATTAACCAAGCGCAAAGCGGCGTCAGCTTCTGAACAGCAATAATTAAAGCGTCGAAACAATGGAAAGAAATTTAAGAAAAACACGTACCGGTCTGGTAGTTAGCAATAAGATGGATAAATCTATTGTTGTTGCAGTAGAGCGGAAGGTGAAACACCCGATCTATGGTAAGTTCGTAAACAAAACTGCCAAGTTCATGGCTCATGACGAGACTAACACATGTGGTATTGGTGATACCGTACTGATCATGGAAACTCGTCCGCTGAGTAAAAATAAAAATTGGAGATTAGTTCAAATTCTAGAGAGGGCTAAATAAGATGGTACAACAGGAATCAAGATTGAATGTAGCTGATAACAGCGGCGCTAAAGAAGTGTTGGTTATCCGCGTTTTAGGCGGTACAGCTAAACGCTATGCCTCTGTTGGCGATAAGATTGTAGTTACTGTAAAAAGCGCTATCCCATCAGGTAACGTAAAAAAAGGTACTGTATCTAAAGCCGTAGTAGTAAGAACCAAAAAAGAGGTACGCCGCAAAGATGGTTCTTATATCCGTTTCGACGATAACGCAGCTGTTTTGTTAAATAACCAGGATGAGCCTCGTGGTACACGTATCTTCGGTCCGGTAGCAAGAGAGTTACGCGAAAAACAATTCATGAAAATTGTATCATTAGCACCGGAGGTATTGTAACATGGAAAACAAGAAATTTAAATTAAAGATCCGTAAAGGTGACCTGGTTAAAGTTATCGCCGGCGACTCTAAAGGTCAGCAAGGTAAAGTAACTGAAATTCTGGTTGAGAAAAACCGTGCGGTAGTTGAAGGTATCAACATGATATCTAAACACACTAAACCAAACGCAGCTAACCCTAACGGTGGTATTGTAAAAAAAGAAGCTCCTATTCATATTTCTAACCTGGCGTTGGTTGATCCTAAAACAGGTGCAGCTACCCGCGTTGGCCGTAAGAAAAATGATGCTGGTAAATTAGTTAGAGTTGCAAAAAAATCAGGGGAGGAAATTAAGTAATGGCATACGTTCCAAGATTAAAATCTAAATACAAAGACGAGATCCGCACTGCACTGAAAGATAAGTTTCAGTACAAAAGCGTAATGCAAGTTCCTAAGCTGGAAAAAATTGCTATCAACCAAGGTGTTGGCGCTGCCACTACCGATAAGAAGTTAATCGATACTACTATTTCTGAATTAACTACTATCACTGGTCAAAAAGCAGTTTCTTCAAAATCTAAAAAGGATATCTCTAACTTCAAATTGCGTAAAGGTATGCCGGTAGGTGTACGTGTAACTTTACGTGATAACAATATGTACGAGTTCTTAGATCGTTTGATCGCTGTTGCCCTGCCACGTATCCGTGACTTCAAAGGTATCAACGACAAAGGTTTTGACGGTAAAGGCAACTATACCTTAGGTATCACCGAGCAAATCATTTTCCCGGAGATTAATATTGACAAAATCAATAAAATCCAAGGTATGGATATTACCTTTGTAACTTCGGCAACCAATGACGTTGAAGCTCTGGAATTGCTGAAACAATTCGGTTTACCATTTAAGAATCAAAATCAAAATAATCAATAATGGCTAAAGAAGGTGTAAAAGCACGTGAACGTAAACGTGCTCAGTTAGTAGCTAGATATGCTGAAAAAAGAGCAGCCCTTAAAGCCGCTGGTGATTGGGTAGCTTTAGATCAATTACCTAAAGCATCATCACCTGTTAAATTGCACAATCGTTGCAAGCTTACTGGCCGCCCACGCGGATATATGCGTCAGTTCGGTATTTCACGTGTTACATTCCGTGAAATGGCACTGGCCGGTAAAATCCCTGGAGTAAAAAAAGCAAGCTGGTAATATTCAGCATTACAGGTATATAATTGCCGGTTGCAGGTTGAGAATTAATTTCTTACCTTTGCGGCCGGCAATTTGCAAATTATACCTGCAATAGCCCAAACAGAATTTTTAACCGATGGAAGGTCGTCGCTGTGAAGTGAAGGAAACCACCATCACATTTTAACAATAATGAATACAGATCCAATCGCAGATTATCTTACCAGAGTAAGGAATGCTATTAAAGCCAACCATAGGGTTGTTGAAATTCCTGCATCAAATCTGAAAAAGGAAATCACTAAAGTGCTTTTCGACAAAGGTTACATCGCTAACTTCAAATTTGAAGACAATGGTCCTCAAGGAACTATCAAAGTTGCTTTGAAATACCATCCAGTAACCAAAATTCCTGCAATCCGCACGTTAACCCGTGTTAGCAAACCAGGTTTGAGAAAATATGCAGGCATGGACACTATGCCAAGAGTATTAAATGGTTTGGGTATCGCTATCCTGTCAACTTCAAAAGGAGTAATGACTGATAAAGAGGCCCGTCAGCAAAACATCGGTGGCGAGGTATTATGCTTCGTTTATTAATTGCAAGTAGAAATTAGAAAATGTCAAGAGTAGGAAAAGCCCCAATTACTATCCCTGCAGGTGTTACCGTTACTGTATCTGACAGCAACGTTGTAACTGTAAAAGGCCCAAAAGGCGAACTGCAACAGGCGATAGACAGTGATATCACTGTATCTCAAGAAGATGGCGTGTTAACTGTAACCCGTCCAACTGATCAAAAACGTCACAAAGCATTACATGGTTTGTATCGTGCGCTTATCAACAACATGGTTACTGGTGTTACAGCTGGTTACAAAATGGAACAAGAGTTGGTAGGTGTAGGTTACCGTGCAACCAACACTGGTAATACTTTAGACTTAGTGCTGGGTTATTCTCACCACTACGTATTTGAGTTACCAAAAGAAATTAAAGTATCCACTACTGCTGAGAAAGGTAAAAACCCAACTATCATCCTGGAGTCTATCGACAAACAGCTGATCGGTCAGGTTGCCGCTAAAATCCGCTCACTGCGTGCTCCAGAGCCATACAAAGGTAAAGGTATCAAGTTTGTTGGCGAAGTATTAAGAAGAAAAGCAGGTAAATCAGCATCTAAAAAATAATCGTCATGGCAGGTAAATTTTCAAGAAGAGACAGAATTAAAAAAGGAATTAGAAAACGTCTTTCAGGTTCTGCAGAACGTCCGCGCTTGTCAGTGTACAGAAGCAACAAAGGCATCTATGCACAGATTATTGACGATGTTGCTGGCAAAACTATCGTATCAGCATCATCTTTATCTAAAGATTTCAGTGCTGAAGGTACTAAAGGTGAGCAATCAGTAGCAGTAGGTAAACTTATCGCTGAGAAAGCGAAAGCAGCTGGTATCGAGCAAGTAGTGTTTGATAGAAACGGATACTTATATCATGGCCGTGTTAAACAACTGGCTGAAGGTGCACGTGAAGGTGGTTTAAACTTTTAACCGTAAGAAGTAATGTCAACTATAAATATTAAGAGAGTAAAAACAAGCGAAATTGAATTAAAAGATCGCTTGGTAAGCATACAACGTGTTGCCAAAGTAACCAAAGGTGGCCGTACTTTCAGCTTCTCTGCCATTGTGGTAGTAGGTGATGAAAACGGTGTTGTCGGTTACGGTTTAGGTAAAGCAAAAGAGGTTACTGAGGCTATTGCCAAAGGTATTGATGATGCTAAAAAGAACCTGGTAAAAGTTCCAATTATCAATGGTACTGTTCCTCATGAGCAAACTGGTAAATTTTCAGGTGGTTTTGTGTTCATCAAGCCAGCTGCTAACGGTACCGGTGTAATTGCAGGTGGTGCGATGCGTGCCGTTTTGGAAAGTGCTGGAGTACACAACGTATTGGCAAAATCAAAAGGTTCATCAAACCCGCACAACGTGGTTAAAGCAACTGTATCAGCGTTAGCGCAACTGCGTGATGCTTATACTGTAGCTCAGCACCGTGGCGTTAATTTAGGTAAAGTATTTAACGGATAATCAGTCATGGCGAAAATCAAAATAACTCAGATTAAAAGCGTGATCGATAGAAGCGAGCGCCAGAAAAAGACCATCGAAGCTTTAGGTTTAAAGAAAATTAACCATAGCGTTGAAGTTGAAGCTAATCCTGCAATCATTGGCATGATTAGAAAAGTTAATCATTTGGTAGCAGTAGAAAACATTTAATGTTATGAATTTAAGTAATCTTAAACCTGCAGAAGGTTCTACTAAAAATAGAAAAAGAATTGGCCGTGGTACTGGTTCAGGCCGTGGCGGAACATCAACCCGTGGTCACAAAGGTGCGGGTTCACGTTCAGGTACCAGCACTAAAGTAGGTTTTGAAGGTGGTCAAATGCCTTTACAACGTCGCTTACCTAAAGTAGGCTTCAAAAACCCTAACCGTGTTGAGTATAACGGTATCAATTTAGATACATTACAACAATTAGCTGATACTTATTCAGTATCTTCTATTAACTTTGATACATTGAAAGAACACGGTTTAGTGTCTAAAAACGACGTAGTGAAAATACTGGGTCGTGGTACACTGACTGCTAAAATCGATGTTCAGGCTCATGCGTTTTCTGCTACGGCCCAAAAAGCTATTGAAGCAGCAGGCGGTTCAATCGTTAAGTTGTAATTTTCAATGAAAAATTTTTTCAACACATTATCCAATATTTGGAAAATTGAAGATTTAAGAGTGCGTATTATAAACACACTCTTATTTCTTTTAATATACCGTGTAGGTTCATACGTTGCACTTCCGGGTGTTGACGCGAATGCATTAGGTAACCAGGCTAATAAAGAAGGCCTGTTAGGTTTATTGAATATGTTTGCTGGTGGCTCGTTTTCACGTGCCTCCATTTTTGCGTTAGGTGTAATGCCTTATATTTCTGCGTCTATCGTGGTGCAGTTATTAGGTATTGCAGTACCTTACTTCACCAAGTTGCAAAAAGAGGGTGAGAGCGGCCGTACCAAATTAAACCAATGGACCCGTTACCTGACTATCCTGATTACCTTACTGCAAGGTGTTGGTTATGTGCGTTCGCAGATCAACCAAACTGCCATCAGTCCGGTTATGGGACAGGCGCTATTTACTTTCTCATCAGTAATTATACTAACCGCCGGTACATTATTCGTAATGTGGTTGGGAGAAAAAATTACAGATAAAGGTATTGGTAACGGTATCTCTTTGATCATCATGGTAGGTATCATCGCTCAATTACCTGCTGCTATTGTTGACGAGTTCAGCTCACGTGTCAGCGGTAAAAATGCGACCGGTGGCCCATTGCTGTTTGTAGTTGAAATTTTAGCTTTAGTTGCGGTTATTATGTTCACAATTTTAGTTGTACAAGGTACCCGTAAAATCGCTGTTCAATATGCTAAACGTATTGTTGGTAATAAGCAATATGGTGGCGTTCGTCAATACATTCCATTAAAGGTTAATGCCGCAGGTGTTATGCCAATCATCTTTGCTCAGGCGTTGATGTTTATTCCGGCTACTATCTCTTCATTCTTTCCTAATCTGGCATCTAACAGTGTAATGATTGCTTTGTCGAGCTATACGTCATGGTTACACAATATCGTGTTCGCGGTATTGATCATCTTGTTTACGTATTTCTATACTGCAATCACTGTTAATCCTAAACAGATGTCAGACGATATGAAAAAGAATGGTGGCTTTATACCGGGCGTTGCACCAGGTAACCCAACATCTGAATACATCGATAACGTGATTTCAAGAATCACTTTGCCTGGTTCAATATTCCTGGCTATTATCGCTGTTATTCCGGCGCTGGCTAACATGGCTCATATTAACAGTCAATTTGCGCGTTTCTTTGGCGGCACGTCGTTGATCATTCTGGTTGGTGTTGTATTGGATACCTTACAGCAAATTGAAAGTCATTTATTGATGCGTCATTATGACGGTTTAATGAAAACTGGCCGTGTGAGAGGCCGTACTGCGGTACCAACTGCAGCGGGCACTGTTCCACCGGCTATCTAATTTTAGCATGTCAAAAATTCACTATAAGTCTGTCGAAGAGATAGAACTCATAAGGGAAAGTTCTTTACTTGTTTCTAAAACCTTAGGTGAGATGGCCAAGCTGATTAAGCCAGGCATCAAAACTATTGATTTAAACAAGGCTGCTGAAACTTATATACGGGATAACGGTGGTGTTCCTGCTTTTTTGAACTACCACGGTTTCCCGTATTCACTATGCATCTCGATGAACGATCAGGTAGTGCATGGTTTTCCCAGCGATCACGTATTACAAGAAGGGGACTTAGTTTCTGTAGACTGTGGTGTGATCCTGAATAAGTATTATGGCGACTCCGCCTATACCTTCGCTGTTGGCGAGGTAAGTGAAACTGCAAAAACTTTGTTACGTGTAACCAAAGAGTGCTTAAGCCGCGGTGTTGAAAAGGCTGTTGCCGGCATGCGTGTAGGCGATATTGGTTACGCTGTACAAGAACATGCTGAAAAGCATGGTTTTGGTATTGTTAAAGAACTGGTAGGTCACGGTGTTGGTGTAACTCTGCACGAGAAGCCTGAAGTGCCTAACTACGGTAAGCGCGGGTCTGGCACCAAGTTGGAAGAGGGTATGGTTATCTGTATTGAGCCAATGATCAACGCAGGTAAAGCCGGCGTAAAGTTTTGGAAAGATGGTTGGACGGTATCAACCGTTGACGGAAAACCTTCTGCCCACTTTGAGCATGTTGTGGCCGTAAAAAAGGGCAAACCTGATGTATTATCCACTTTCTCTTACGTAGAAGAAGTTTTAGAGAAAAATAATAATATTTAAAATAATTTATTTATTTTTGCATCCCGATTTAGGTCGGACTTAATTTAGTAATAATCAGTAAAATATGGCGAAACAATCCTCGATTGAGCAAGACGGTACTATCAGGGAAGCATTATCAAACGCAATGTTCCGGGTGGAGCTGGAGAACGGTCATGAGATTATTGCACACATATCGGGTAAAATGCGTATGCATTACATCAAAATCTTACCTGGCGACAGGGTGAAGCTGGAGATGAGCCCTTATGATTTAACAAAAGGCAGAATAACCTACAGATATAAATAACAAAGAGATGAAAGTTAGAGCATCCATCAAAAAACGTAGTGCTGATTGCAAAATCATCCGCCGCAACGGTAAGCTTTACGTTATTAACAAAAAGAACCCTAAGTACAAACAACGTCAGGGTTAATTAAAAACATTGGAATGAGCCGTACAACGGTGGCCCGCCGTTCGGTCGTTCAACTTAAAAACAATCAAAAAATATGGCAAGGATTTCAGGTATTGATTTACCAAGAAACAAAAGAGGAGAGATCGGACTTACCTACATTTATGGTATCGGCCGTTCAACTGCACAAGCTATCTTAGATCAGGCTGGTATCTCTCGTGATACGAAAGTACAAGAGTGGACCGATGATCAGTTAGCTGCAATTCGTGGTATCATCAACGATCAAATTAAAGTTGAGGGTGCACTGCGTTCAGAAGTTCAATTGAACATCAAACGTTTAATGGATATTGGTTGCTACCGTGGTACTCGTCACCGTAAAGGTTTACCGTTACGTGGTCAACGTACTAAAAACAACTCACGTACCCGTAAAGGTAAACGTAAAACAGTTGCTAACAAGAAAAAAGCTACTAAATAGTAAATGATTAATGGCGGGAGAGGCGTAATCTGATCCTGTTATTAGGAATAAAACGATTATCCAAAGATCAATGAGTCCTGATTATTCGGTAATCAAGTAATTCATTGAATCAATAATTAAAAAAATGGCTAAAGCTAAAAAAGTAACCAAAAAACGCATTGTAATCGTTGAGCCGGTAGGTCAGGCACACATCAATGCTACTTTCAACAATATCATCGTAACCTTAACTAACAGCCAAGGTCAAGCTATTTCTTGGTCTTCAGCTGGTAAAATGGGTTTCAAAGGTTCTAAAAAGAATACTCCTTACGCTGCATCACAAGCTGCTGCCGATTGCGGTAAAGTTGCTTATGACTTAGGTCTGCGTAAAGTTGAAGTATTTGTAAAAGGTCCTGGTGCTGGCCGTGAGTCTGCTATCCGTACTTTGCAAACTTCTGGTATTGAAGTTACCACCATCCGCGACATTACTCCGTTACCACACAACGGATGTCGTCCATCTAAAAGAAGAAGAGTTTAATTAATTATTTTTTAAAGCTAAGATTCTGCAGTTAAAGGCTGCATGATACTTTAAAAACAACAAAAAATGGCTAGATATACCGGACCCAAGTCCAAAATCGCACGTAAATTCAGAGAGCCGATCTTCGGTCCTGATAAAGTGTTAGAGAGAAAAAATTACCCTCCAGGCATGCATGGCGTGTCAAAAAGAAGAGGTAAACAATCAGAGTACGCTGTACAGTTGCAAGAAAAGCAAAAAGTAAAATACACTTATGGTGTATTAGAGCGCTACTTCGAGAACTTATTTCACCGTGCTTCTGCACGTGAAGGTATCACCGGTACTAACTTGCTTCAGTTATTAGAGGCCCGTTTAGATAACGCCGTATACCGCTTAGGTATCGCACCTACCCGTTCAGCTGCTCGTCAGTTGGTAGGTCACAAACACATCACTGTAAATGGTGAGGTGGTAAATATTGCTTCTTACACTTTAAGACCAGGTGATGTTATCGCAGTACGCGAAAAATCAAAATCACTTGAAGCTATTTCTAATTCAGTAGCTGGTCGTAAAATCAATAAATATAGCTGGTTTGAATGGGATGCTGCTAACCTTACCGGTAAGTTGCTTAGCTATCCTAACCGCGACGAAATTCCTGAGAATATCAAAGAGAACTTAATCGTCGAGTTATATTCTAAATAAGAAATTGGATTTGAGATATGAGATGTTAGATTTGAGGCTTATCCCCAAAAGGGAAAGCTCATATCTGGCATTTCATGTCTTATATCTGTTTAATAAGTAACCAATAAACAAAGCATATAAATGGCAATATTAGCATTTCAAAAACCTGATAAGGTTATCATGCAGAAGTCGACTGACTTTGAGGGTACGTTTGAGTTCCGTCCGTTAGAACCAGGCTTCGGTGTAACCATTGGTAATGCTTTACGTCGTATCTTACTGTCATCACTGGAAGGTTATGCTATCACTTCTGTTCGTTTTTCAGGAGTAACTCATGAGTTTTCAACGATCAAAGGTGTTGTTGAAGACGTAACCGAGATCATCCTGAACCTAAAACAGGTGCGTTTCCAAAAAACCGGTGAATCAGGTGATACAGAAAAAATCTTTGTAATCATCAACGGACAGAATACTTTCAACGCCGGCGATATTACCAAGTTCTCTAACAACTTTTCTGTACTTAACCCAGACCTGCTGCTTTGCAACATGGACCCAGCGGTTACCCTGGAAGTTGAGCTGACCGTTAGTAAAGGTCGTGGTTATGTACCAAGCGAAGAGAATAAAAATCCAGATGCTGCTTTAGGTGTGATTGCTGTAGACTCTATCTATACGCCAATCAAAAATGTAAAGTATACTATAGAAAACTACCGTGTAGAGCAAAAAACAGACTATGAGAAATTAGTTCTGGATATTTCTACAGACGGCTCTATACACCCGGAAGATGCGCTTAAAGAAGCTGCAAAAATTCTTATCCAGCACTTCATGCTGTTCTCTGATGAGAATATGATGTTGGAAGCTCAGGCTAAAGAGGAAACCAAAGAGGTTGATGAAGAAATCTTGCATATGCGCAAGATCCTGAAAACTGAGTTAGTTGACCTTGATCTTTCAGTGCGTGCACTGAATTGCTTAAAAGCTGCTGACATTCGTAGCCTTGCAGACCTGGTATCTTATGACGTTGCTGATATGTTAAAATTCAGAAACTTCGGTAAGAAATCATTAACTGAAATCCAAGACCTGGTTAAATCAAAAGGTTTATCTTTTGGTATGAACCTGTCTAAATACAAACTGGACGAAGAGTAATCAATTGAGTGAGCAATAACATTCAACGTTATTGCTCACTTTTTATTTTTATAACCCGGCATAATTCCGCGGGCTTGACGGTTAAACGCCGCCCAACGGTATGCACGTGCCACAACAAACAACAAAATGAGACACGGTAAAAAACACAACCACTTAGGCCGTACCGACAGTCATCGTAAAGCGATGATGGGTAACATGGCTTCTTCGCTTATCCTGCATAAGCGTATTACTACTACATTGGCAAAAGCTAAAGCACTGCGTGTTTATGTTGAGCCTTTGTTAACCAAATCAAAAAGCGATACTACTCACTCTCGTCGTACTGTATTTAGCTACCTGCAAAATAAAGATGCGGTTTCTATCTTATTCCGCGAGATTGCAGAGAAAATTGCAACCCGTCCAGGTGGTTACACTCGTATCATCAAATTAGAAAACCGTTTAGGTGACAACGCTGAAATGGCGATCATCGAGCTGGTTGACTACAACACTGTATACGGTGCTAAAGAAACTGCTGCTCCAGCTTCAACCCGTCGTTCACGTCGTGGTGGTAAAGTTAAAGCAACTGCTGCTCCTGCTGCTTCAGCCGAGGTTACTCCAGCTGACGAAGCTGTAGCCGCTGACGAAACTACAACTGTAGATGCTCCGGCACAAAACGAAGAAAACGCTGAAAAAGGCGAGTAATCGTTAATCACAGAAATTGAAAAGCCCTGCTCTTATGAGCAGGGCTTTTTTGTTGGCCTGGCATCTAATTCCACTATACCTATTGTGGTTGCAACTGCGTACTAATCGCAATCCTGTTCCATGCGTTAATCGTTATAGCAGCCATAATTATTTGCGCAGTTTTTGTTTCCCCAAATAGGTGGAAGGCCTCTTGATATGTTTGAGATGATACCCCTCCTTGGATTTTGGTAACTTCTTCGGTAAGTGCTAAGGCTGCTCTTTCTTCTATTGTAAATAGGGTAGTTTCCCGCCAGGCGTTTAAAAGATGCATGCGTTGGTCGGTTTCACCTAACCTGCGTGCATCTCGGGTATGCATATCCAGGCAAAAGGCGCAGCCATTTATTTGTGAAGCCCTTATTTTGATGAGTTCATATAATTTTTTATCCAATCCGCTTTTCTGTATGTATTCCTCCAGTGCAAGCATGGCTTTGTAAGCCTCGGGTTGTACTTCGTTTATATTGATTCTGGTTTCCATGAGATTAAGATTTAATAGTTTGTTAGTTATTGAATTGCCGGCGTTGTGACAGCAAAGGTGTACCAATAAATCTTTCAAAATCTTGAACCAGATCAAGAAATAGACTTCTATTCCTTCGCTCTTAGCCTGCTTAAAAGTTCTGCAGAAAAACCTAAATAAGAAGCCAGCATGTACTGAGGTACACGTTGTACAAACTCCGGAAAACGGCTGTTAAAGTGATTGTACTTTTCTTCAGCCGAGAGGTCGAATAAATAAGTGAGTCTCATCTGTGATGCGGCATAAGCGCGTTGCAATATCTTCCGAAAGTAGCGTTCCAGTTTGGGAAGCTTTTCTAATAGTTCTTCTTGTGCCGATTGCGTTAATATTAAAACTTTAGAATGTTCAACTGCCTGTATGTAGAACTGTGCTGGTTTGTGCTGGTCGAGTGTTGTATAGTCGGCAATCCACCAGTTATCAATCGCAAATTGTACCATTTGTTCGGTGCCGTTATCTTTGATAAAATACATCCGCAAACATCCCTGTACCACAAAGTATAATGCAGTTTTTTTTTGTCCCTGCGTAAGCAAATGCTCTTTTTTGCTAAACTCTTGCTGTTTTACATATCGGCTTAAAAGCGTTTGCTCTTCTGTGGTTAGAGCAATTATCTTTTGTATGTGATCAATTAACGAATTAATCATGCTGGTTATAAAAAATAATTAATCACTATTTAGATACCTTTTCGACGCTGATAAAGTATGGCAGACGGCTCTATGCTTATTTGCTTAAAGCCTGCTTTCAATAGTACTCTCTGCGAAGCAATATTACCGGGTGTAGTATCAGCATCTACCTGTTTCAATACACTGAAAGAAAACCCCCATTCGAGTAAGGCAAGTAATGCCTCGGTTGCATAACCTTTTCCTTGCCGTTGCTGGCTAATCACATAACCAACGCTTGTTGTGCCGTAATCGTCAGGGTAGCCGCCAAACCCTATACCTCCAATGGCTGTATTAATATCCTTCAATACTATTTCCCAGTTGGTATACCAAGGATAAAGTTCGGGATAAGCCTTGGTATTTGGCAACCAGTAATTATGCATGGCTTGATCCATCTCCGCCCTGAACGCAGTATCGATCTTCATGTCCGACGGTTGCAAACCAAGCGTTGCTTCAAGAGCTGCACGGCTCTGGCTGCACAATAGCAATTGTGTATAATTCAGCGGGATAATTTTCAGCCGGTCGGTTTCCAGATGGAGCATTGTTGTAAATATAAGTATGATGGCCGTCTGGTCAAATACTTGACCGGTTTTCTGCCAAGCTGTCACCGGAATGTCTGTTGTTACTGACGAAATTATAGGTCGTGTCTTATTTTAAATAATATTTTTCTGCCATTAACGCCTTGGCACAAGCATTGATAAATAGTGAATGTTAATCACAAAATATTAATCAAAGGAAAAATCAATCATATGTCTAAAATCATTGGAATCGACTTAGGAACAACAAACTCCTGTGTGGCTGTAATGGAAGGTAACGAGCCGGTAGTTATTGCCAACAGCGAAGGTAAACGCACTACGCCATCTGTAGTTGCTTTTGTTGATAATGGCGAGCGTAAAGTGGGTGACCCTGCTAAACGTCAATCTATCACCAACCCTAAAAAGACAATCTACTCTATTAAACGTTTTATGGGTAACCAATTCAACGAGGTTACTACAGAAACAGGTCGTGTGCCTTACGCCGTGGTAAAAGGTGATAACAACACCCCACGTGTTGAAATCGACGACCGTAAATATACTCCGCAAGAAATTTCAGCTATGATTCTTCAAAAAATGAAGAAAACTGCTGAAGATTTCTTAGGTACTGAAGTTACAGAAGCGGTTATTACCGTTCCTGCTTACTTTAACGATGCGCAACGTCAGGCTACTAAAGAAGCTGGTGAAATTGCCGGTTTAAAAGTACGCCGTATCATTAACGAGCCTACTGCTGCTGCCTTGGCTTACGGTCTGGACAAGGCACACAAAGACATGAAAATTGTTGTGTTTGACTGTGGTGGTGGTACACATGACGTTTCTGTGCTGGAATTAGGTGATGGCGTGTTTGAAGTAAAATCTACCGACGGTGATACGCACTTAGGTGGTGATGACTTTGATCAGGTTATTATCGACTGGCTGGCCGACGAATTTAAAAGCGATGAAGGTGTTGACCTGCGCCGTGACCCGATGGCCTTACAGCGCTTAAAAGAAGCTGCTGAGAAAGCTAAAATTGAGTTATCAAGCACAACTCAAACCGAGATCAACTTACCATATATTACTGCTGCCGATGGTATGCCTAAACACTTGGTTAAATCATTAACCCGTGCGAAATTTGAGCAACTGGCCGACAGCTTGATTAAACGTACTATTGAGCCTTGCCGTACTGCATTGAAAAATGCTGGTTACAGCACTTCAGATATCGACGAGATTATCCTGGTAGGTGGTTCAACCCGTATCCCTGCAATTCAGGATGCTGTGCAAAAATTCTTCGGTAAATCACCGTCAAAAGGTGTAAACCCTGATGAGGTGGTAGCTATTGGTGCTGCTATTCAAGGTGGTGTATTAACCGGTGAAGTAAAAGACGTGTTACTGTTAGACGTTACCCCACTTTCATTAGGTATTGAAACTATGGGTGGTGTAATGACCAAACTGATCGACGCAAATACTACTATCCCGAGCAAAAAGTCAGAAACTTTCTCTACTGCATCTGACAACCAGCCATCTGTAGAGATTCACATTTTGCAAGGCGAGCGCCCAATGGCTGCACAAAACCGCACCTTAGGCCGTTTCCACCTGGATAGCATTCCGCCAGCGCCTCGCGGTGTGCCTCAAATCGAAGTAACTTTTGATATTGATGCGAACGGTATCCTGCACGTATCAGCTAAAGATAAAGCTACCGGTAAAGAACAAAAAATCCGTATCGAAGCTTCATCTGGTTTAACTGATGCCGAGATCAAGAAAATGAAAGAAGAAGCTGAAGCTAATGCTGATGCTGACAGAAAGGCAAAAGAAGAAGTTGAAAAACTAAACTCGGCTGATGCCCTGATCTTCTCAACCGAAAAACAACTGAAAGAGTACGGTGATAAGATCCCTGCTGACAAAAAAGCACCTATCGAATCAGCTTTAGAGCGTTTGAAAACTGCTTACTCATCTAAAAACCTGTCAGACATTGAAGTAGCTCAAAACGAGCTGAACAATGCCTGGAGCGCAGCGTCTGAAGACATGTACAAAGCTACAGCCGATGCACAACAGCAAGGCGGTCAGCCAGGTGCTGGTGATGCCGGTGCCGGTAACCAAAACGGTGGCGACGCAGTAACCGACGTTGACTTTGAAGAAGTAAAATAAGTATATAGTTTTTATAAATGATAAAGCCCCTGACCGTACTGGTAGGGGCTTTTGTTTCGCTGACTTTTTCTGGTTGGTGCTTTGCGTCTACTTAGTTTTTCATTAGGAGGATATATTCTTATCCTACACTGTTTGCACTTACCATATTTAATACTTAACCACAAATTCTGCCTTAACATTATCCGCTTCCTTATTCGCAATCTCAACATCGAAGGCATGCAGAATAACCTTTACTACTTCATATCTGGATTCAAACGAACCTTCTACGGCCGATAACTTAATTTCGCGAGCTATTGGGTCAAAAGTGATCAGCCTTTTATAGTAAGTTCCCTGTTCGTAGTCATAAGTATTGCCGTCGTCTTCATAATAAACACAACTGGTTGCCTGGTCGCTGTTCCATATATGTAATTGCAGTATGCCATCGCCCTTTTCCGCAGTGCTTTGTACTACGCTTTGCATGGGTATAATAGCGCCAGCTTTAACAAATACGGGTAAGTCATGCAATGGTGCATCAACAGTGTAACTCTGGCCGCCATTGTACATTTGTTCAGTGCTTAGCCTGTACCAGTTGCCTGTGGGCAGGTATACATCTGCTGTTTGTACAGTACTGATTACCGGTGCCACCAGCAGCGCGTCACCAAACAGAAATTGGTTCTGGTAAGCTACGCTATATATATTCTCATTGTGTGCATAATCAATAGCCAGGGTACGGCTTACTGGTATGCCAGTTTGAGTAGCCTGATAAAAAGTAGCATACAGGTAGGGGAGTAAACGGTAACGTTGTTCAATAGCCTGCTTAATAAGCGCTTCGTTACCCTCGCCGTACTGCCAGGGCTCGCGCATGTCCGATCCTTTTATGGCGTGGTTGCGGAACATGGGCGTATACGTGCCTAAACTGTTCCAGCGCACCATTAGCTCGGGTGTAGGGTTGCCGCTAAAGCCGCCAATATCCACACCCACATTAGCCATGCCGGTAAGGCCCAAGCTGTTTACCAGGCGCTGCCCTAAAAGCAGTTGTGCATCTGAGGCGGTGTTATCGCCCGTCCACACGGCCGAATAGCGTTGCGTGCCCGAATAAGCGGCACGGGTAAGTACAAAAGGACGCTGGTTCCCTAACAGCTTGCGGGTACCGTGGTAAGTTGCCCTTGCCATTTGCATACCGTAGGCATTGCGTACTTCGGGCATAAATTTATCGCCAAACTTTACAATCCACGGCACGTTTTGGTTCCAGGCCGATGGCTCGTTCATATCGTTCCAGAAACCGGCAACGCCGGGGTCTGTCAAGGCGCAGAAAGAAGCTCCCCACCACTCGCGTACATCTTCCCTAAAAAAGTCCGGAAAATGGCAACGGCCGGGCCATACTTCGCCTGTGTAATTTTCACCGTTGGGGTAAGTGGCAAAATATCCTTGCTCCACACCTTCATCATATTGTTGATAACCTTTCTCAATCTTTATACCCGGATCAACAATGGTAACCAGCTCGAAATTTATATCCTTCAGTTTATCTATAAATTCTTTAGGCCGGGCAAAGGCCTCTTTATTCCAGGTAAATATTTTGTAATCCTGCATGTAATCTATATCACAGTAAATCACATCGGCCGGTATTTGTCTGTCTCGAAAGCCCTGGGCAACTTCAAGTACCTCATCGGCACTCATATAACTCCAGCGGCATTGCTGGTAACCTAAGCTCCATAAGGGGGGCATTTCCATACGCCCGGTGAGCCAAGTATAATCTTCAATAATACCCGCTACGGTTTGTGCACCAAAAAAGTAATAATCCAGGTTACCGGCATCGGCACCCAGCCACATAAACTGGTCGTCGGTCGAGGCTGCAAAATCAAAGTAAGTTTTATGGGTATTGTCTAAAAACAGGCCATAAGTGAGCCCGCTGTGGATGCCGATAAAGAAAGGAAATGTTTGATATAACGGATCGCTTTCGGTTTGATAATTCACTGCATCGGTATTCCAGTTTACATAAGCGCTGCCACGACGGTTCAGGTTCCCTGTCTTTTCGCCCAAGCCAATAAACTTTTCATCAGGGTGTACCTTGCGGTGATTCATCACTTTCGTATCCTGCCAGCTTATGGCAAATCGTTCATCATCCTGGCTCAACAGTTTGCCGTCGGCTGTATAAAAGGCCATGCGTAACGGATCTTTCTGAATACGTAATTGCAGGGCCGATGTATTTATAATAAGCTCATGCAAGTTCTCTTCATAAGATAGATCTGGTAAGGCTTCACGTATCACGGCAAACGAACTGACCGGCTTATCAGGCTGGCGGGTTACATTTACCCTAATAATGGTTGGACTGTAAATACTCACTTGCACCTGCGCTTCGGCAGTGTCGAGAATCAAAGTATCGTTACGCTGATTAATGCTTTGGGTATTACCGATGATTTTGAATTCCATAACACGTATAGATTATTACCGGGTGGATAGGGCCGGTAGTAAATCAACAGCGTTATAAGCGGGTTAGTTTGGCTGAATCAGGATTTATAACCTATATTAGAATGCTTCATTCAGCCCCAGAAAGAAACCCTTTGAACCGTAGCGGCCAAATGCATAATCCAAACAAAGGTTGGTACGGGTAGCTTTGTTGAACAATACCCGCAGGCCTCCGCCTGCAGCCGGTTGCCACTGGCGAAAAATCTTGGTGCCCATTTCATCATTAGCCGTTTGTACATTGGCAAAAGTTACACCGCTGATAAATTTGTTTCTGGTGATCGGGAAACGGTATTCCAGCTCCGAATAGTAAAACTGGGGCGCTTTAAAGTAACCGATGATATAACCACGGCCGCTACGCAGGCTTGGGTCTTTACCTGTACCGGGCAGCTCCAGGTAAGGCACGGCACCGCTGATAATGGCCGAACCCCAGTTCCAGAATGCCAGTACATGTTCAGGATTACGTTTGGATAAGCTCCAGTACTTGCGCACATCAACCGTAAACTGTACGGCATTTTTGGTGCTGCCTATCCAGGTTTGATTGATGCGGAAACCTGCATCGGCATATATGCCTTTGTAGGCACGGTTCTGGTTATCGCGGGTAGTATATTCAACGTTAAAGAGCAAGCCATTGGCCATATAATTATCCGGGTCAATTCCATACCGGTCACTATAAATGTGGTAGGGCGTAAGCTGATTATTGGTTGCGGCACGGTCTTCAATCTTGCGGCGGATATCAAACGAAACGCCTGCGCCTAAAAACAAGTTATCTTCTATCTGCTTATACACACGTTCGCGTAGGCTGTAAAACTGGGAGTGCAGCACGTAGCCTTTTCGATTAGGATCGCTCAAAATTTGGTCTTCCGTACTGCCATTGGCTGCACGGCCAATACCGAGGCCAAAATCAGGCGTTACGGTTTTGGCGGCAATGATGCTGCCTTGCAAGTTCCATTTATTGGCGTTGGTAAAAACGTTGTGGTTGATGTAGAAATAAATGATACCCTTAGTAGTAATAGAAGCCGATGTGGCACCTACCGACATTAGTGTGGTTGGATCGGTACCCAATACCCGGCCGGCAACGGCTTTGATGCCAATTTGCGATCCAATGCTGGGATTGGCTGCCACATTGGGTATTACAGTAATGCCTGATGATTTCTTCTTAACAGTATCCCGCTTACGGTGCGGGCGGAACAAATCATTGTATAAGTTTCCTATATCGTACTGCGTGCGCAGCATACTATCGTTCCTCAGCTTAAGCTGGCGGGCAGCCATTATACGTAATGAATCTTCTTTTAACGAATCGGCAGGTGCGGCTACCTGGCTAAAAGCAAAGTTTTCTACAAACATAAGCAAGGTAAACAAGAGCATTACCTGAGTATGCTTATGGAAACCTTTGCCTGTGTTTTTGCTGAATGCCACGTTAAGAAATGTTAAATCCAATAAATGCAAGAATTCGCTTTTAACTAAAGCTTAATTCCTGAACTCCTGAAAGAGTTAAAATGTTTGTCATCTGTAACACATTAAGCTGTAAAGCTGGGGACACGTGCATAAAAAAAGCCCGGCTCTTTTCACAGAGGCCGGGCTTTTAGCAGGTTTATAAAGCGGGTGGTTATGACCACAAATTGCTTGGATAAGTACCATTCTCAACCAGCTCAGAAATGCTTTGCTGTACAATTGGCTTATCTTCTTTATAAGTAACACCGAACCATTTGTTGCCGGTTGGGATTACTTTGAATGATGCAGTACCATTTTTAATCAGTTCATCAGCCACCAACGGGATAAAGAACTCGGCTTTAGGGTTGTTCTCATTAGCCTCAACAAAACGTTTGAACATTTCTTCGCTTTGTTTGAAAACTGCAGGAGTAAAGCCCCAGAAGTTCATCGATACGCGGGTATCTGGTGCTAATTGGTGCTCGCCTTCGGCATCTTTAAAAAATACGTCGCCGTCTTTAAAGTAAACTTCGGTACGCTCATTGATTTCAACCATATTACCGTTTTCATCAACTTTACATACGCCACGTGATACAGAACCGTAGTCAGATAAAGTACGGTCAATCTGGTAACCCATTAATGAGTATTTATCATCGGCTACCTCGGTGGTTAAAAACTGCGCCATTTTTTCAAACGCTTCATAACCGTAAAAGTCATCCGCATTGATTACGCAAAACGGCTCGTTCACTTGGTTGCGTGCTGCTAATACAGCATGCGCAGTACCCCATGGTTTAGCGCGCTCTACGGTTTTATCTATGCCAAAAGGTGTCAGATCGTAGCTTTGAAAAACGTAGTCGGTTTCCACACGGCCTTGTAATTTAGGCTCAAATTTAGCTTTAAAAGCTTCTGCAAATTCCTCGCGGATGATGAAGCTTATTTTGCCAAAACCTGCCTTAATAGCATCATAAATAGAGTAGTCAATTATAGTTTCTCCGTTAGGACCAAAGCCGTCAACCTGCTTCATGCTGCCATAGCGGCTGGCCATGCCTGCGGCCAGGATAAGTAGTGTAGGTTTCATGTTTAAAGTGTAAAAGTAGATTATTGTAAAGCTTTATATTGTATGCAAGCTTTTGATAGCATAAATACAATATAAAGCTTTAATTGTTTAAAGTAATTAATTATTTAATATAACGGAAATCCTGACCGGCCTCAATGTTAAGTAAAGTTTCATAAATCAGGCGGATAACGTTATCCACATCTTCCTTATGTATCATCTCAACAGTAGTGTGCATGTAGCGCAAAGGTAGTGAAATCAGGGCCGATGGCACACCGTCGTTAGAGTAGGCAAATGCATCCGTATCTGTACCGGTTGAGCGTGATGATGCCTGACGCTGGAACGGTATACCGGCTTTTTGAGCCGATTCGATCAGCAGCCTGTTCAGATTATTTTGCACCGCTGGCGCATAAGATACAACCGGACCACGGCCGCAGGCCAGATCGCCCTGCACCACTTTATTAATCATCGGGGTTTGGGTATCGTGGGTTACGTCGGTTACAATAGCCACGTTAGGTTTAATGCGGTGGGCAATCATCTCGGCGCCACGCAAGCCAATCTCTTCCTGTACGGCATTTACAATGTATAGGCCGAATGGCAATTGCTTGTTGTTTTCTTTCAGCAAACGGGCAACCTCAGCAATCATGAAACCGCCGGCACGGTTATCCAACGCGCGACCAACGTAGTAGCGGTCGTTCAGCACGGTAAACTCATCTTCATAAGTAATTACACAGCCTACATGAATGCCTAATTTTTCAACCTCTTCTTTTGAGGTGCAGCCGCAGTCCAGGAAAATGTTTTTCAGGGTAGGAGCTTCTTCCTTTTCACCAGCCTGGCGGGTATGGATAGCCGGCCAGCCAAATACGGCTTTTACAATGCCGTTATCGGTATGGATGTTTACCCGTTTCGATGGGGCAATCTGATGATCGGAACCGCCGTTGCGTATTACATAAATTAAACCATCGCTGGTAATGTAATTCACAAACCACGAAATCTCGTCGGCATGAGCCTCAATCACTACTTTATACTCAGCCTGTGGATTAATCACACCAACAGCAGTACCGTAGTTATCTACAAAATACTCATCAATGTATGGTTTCAGGTATTCAAGCCATAGTTCCTGGCCTTTCCATTCAAAACCGGTAGGTGAAGGGTTGTTAATGTATTTCTCAAAAAAAGCCAGTGAATTATTGGTTACCACAGTTTGGTGTTGTGGGGCATTGTTATCTTGTTCTGCCATAGTAATTTAAATGGTTGTTTTTTATAAGTAAATAAGCAAATATAACAAAGCAGTAATAATTGATTTGTTTTAACCAATTTTTGTGCGTTGCAACATAAATATTATTATTCACTTAATACTTAGTTTATATGCATGTGGTTGATTTGCACCAGTAAAATTTTTTTCTGAAGTTAATATTGAAAAGCCGGTTTTGGGGAAGCCGGCTTTTTCTTTTTAAAATAGTTTTTCGAGTATCTCAAAACTAACGCTCTTGCGCTCGAAGGTTTGGCCCGTGGTATGAAAGCCTGCACGCAGGTAAAAGCTAATAGCTGTAGTGCGGGCGTTGCACCATAGCCGTTTGCCGCCCTGTTGTTGCACAAAGCCGGTAATATGCTGTAGCATTAAGCTGCCAATACCCTGTCCTTGTAACCCGGGAGCTACTGCAAATTTGCGGAACTGGAAATCCACTCCGTTCTGAAATAGGGAAATTACACCAACCAGTTTGTCATCAGTAAAAGCGCCAAAATGCAGGCCTTGCTTATCCTCTTCCATCTCCATGGCATGCATAGGTTCATTAGGGTATAACACCTCCCGCCTTAATCGCCAGGTAAGCTCCGGACGTATTTGCTCTATCAGTATTGTAGTCAAAATGTCAGTATTTTTATTTTATAAAAACAACAAGATAAACGAATTGTAATCTTGTGGCGTATGATAATAGTTATTAACAAAAATTGTTATTATTGCACATAAACCAATGAAACCGCAAGGCTACAAAATAGGGATCTGCATATTATTCTTAATTATCTTTTTTACAAAGATGGTTATATCGGTTGCGCCTGCCTTTATGAGTTTTGGTAAAGATAAACACAGCAACACTGTAAGGGCGGTTATTATGCAGCTTGAACAGGAAAATAAAAACGATAAGGATGATGTGGAGAAAGATGCTGTAAAAGATAAGAAGTTTTGCGACGAGAGCTTTTTGGATTTGCATCTTTTTGAACACATTGTAGAAATTATTGAAACTAAGCACCTGCACAACCAGGAGCATGCTTTGCCCTCGCAGGTTTATCACCCTAACGTACCTACGCCTCCTCCCAACTCACTGGCGTAATTAAGGCGGTGCTCAAGGCTCCGTCATCTTTCCTCTTTGTTCGTGATTTTGATATTCACGAGGTTCTATTTATCCATGTATTAGCTTTAACAATACAGCAAATGCTGCTGAATGTAACGTGCTGATTATATCACGAGCCAATGGATTTACCGGCTATTTAAGGCATTGTGTTTGATGTTCAGCAATAGCTTATAACAGCGAACCGGATAAGAAATCCGGCAAAATTTCTTCGTTAATTTAAACATTAAGGGTGTTTTTAAAACACCAGAATATAAAGTAACAAACAATTTTAAAAACTAATGCGCCCTGCCTTTTAAGGGTATTGATAGAAAAGATGTATGCTGAGACGATTTAAAGACGAACGGACGCTTAAAGAAAACCTGATGCTGGCTTCATCAACAGCCTTTGTATCGGGGGTAACCAACGTAGCCAGTGTGCTTGCCTTTTTGGTGTTTACCGCCAATATAACCGGGCACGTTGCCACGCTGGCCAAAAACATTGTTGAACAAGATTTTCATGAAATTGTAGTGTTTAGCATATGGTTATTCGCTTTCTTTTTCGGGGCCTTTCTGGCCAACTTTTTAGCCCGGTCTATTCGCGATACCAGCAGGTATAAGGCACATGCTACACCTATCATTATCGAAGTTATTGTCCTCTTTCTGGTAGCTGTTTATGGACATCACTTTTATGAGGAAACAGAAAGCGAACGTGTTATTGTAATAACTGCCCTGTTGTTTTCGATGGGATTGCAAAACGGTCTGGTGTCTAACATATCCGGCGGACTCATCAAAACCACCCACTTAACCGGCTTGTTTACCGATTTGGGCAGCGATATTGCCGAGTGGTTGCATGTTCGGAAAACCAATGAAGCTAAGCCTGTGCAAAACCGTATCTATGTAAGGCTTACCATCTTGTTGTTTTATATCATTGGCGGTTTGGCTGGTGGTTATTTCTTTAACAAGTATGATCTGGTTATCTTCTATTTCATACCACTTGTTTTACTTACCATTTTGTATTACGATCTTTCGCCTATTGCTTTGCATAAACTAACACAACTATTTGCAAGCAGCGAACGGAAGAAACAGATATCTAAAATTTAACTCACTTACAATAAATATATAAACTATGTGTGCTCATTTAACAAAACAGATTCACGATACAAGTCATATCACTTATGAAGGCTTGCTGGAAGGTAATAAAACATTTGTACAGGAAGCTTTAGCTGAAGATCCTGAATTTTTTACCAAGCTGGCCAATGGCCAAAAGCCACCGGTATTGTGGATTGGTTGCGCAGATAGCCGCGTACCTGCCAACCAGATTACCAATACCAACCCCGGCGAAATATTTGTACACCGCAATATTGCCAACGTTGTAGTACATACCGATATGAACATGCTGTCGGTACTGGATTATGCAGTAAATGTATTACAGGTTAAGCACGTAATTGTGGTTGGCCATTACGGTTGTGGTGGTGTACTTGCTGCCATGAGCAATAAGCAGGTAGGCTTAATTGACAACTGGCTGCGCCATATTAAAGATGTATACCGTTTCCACGCCAAAGAACTGGATGGTATTGAAGATGAAGCTAAGCGCGGCGATCGTTTAGTGGAGCTGAATGTGATAGATGGTGTTGAAAACCTGTGTAAAACGTCAATTGTGCAAAACGCATGGAAAAACGGCCAGGAACTAAGCATTCATGGCTGGGTGTATGCACTTAACAGTGGCGAAATTACCGATCTGCAAGTAAGCTGTAAAAGTAACGAACACTTAACCCAAGTGTTCCGCTTCGAATAACCACGTCCCTTCAATATCTATATAAGTTAGTGTTTAATTAGTGTTTAATCAAAAAAGCAGGCGCGAGGCCTGCTTTTTTATTGCAAATAATAATCAATATAAAAAGAGCCGCTATAATTAAATAGCGGCTCTTTATGTATAGCATGGTTATACTTCCTTGGTCAGGAACGGATAACGGTAATCTTTCGGTGGATCAAAGGTTTCTTTGATGGTGCGTGGCGATACCCAGCGCAGCAGGTTCAGTAAAGAACCGGCCTTGTCGTTCGTACCTGATCCGCGTGCACCGCCAAACGGCTGTTGGCCAACTACAGCACCTGTAGGTTTGTCGTTAATGTAGAAGTTACCTGCAGCATTGCGCAAACGCTGTGTAGCTAAAGCAACAGCATAACGATCTTGTGCAATGATAGAACCGGTAAGTGCGTAAGGCGAGGTTTTATCAATAATGCTCATGATCTCTTCAAACTGCTCATCTTCGTATACATAAACGGTTAATACCGGGCCAAATAGCTCCTCGCACATGGTCAAATAGTAAGGATCTTGCACCTGTATTACGGTTGGCTCAATAAAGTAACCTACCGATTTATCGTATTTGCCACCGGCTATAATTTCTACGCTTGCATCAGCGTGGGCATCATCAATATATTTAGCCAGCTTATCAAAAGAAGCTTCGGTAATTACGGCATTTACAAAGTTTTCAAAATCTTCAACCGGACCAACTTTGAATGATGCAATATCACGCTGCATTTTCTCTTTTACTGTAGGCCATAATGATTTTGGAACGTAAGCACGTGAAGCAGCCGAACATTTTTGACCCTGATACTCGAATGCGCCACGCACCAAAGCTGTGTTTACTACATCCGCATCGGCGCTGCTGTGTGCCAGTACAAAGTCTTTACCCCCAGTTTCGCCCACAATGCGCGGGTAGCTGCGGTACAAGTGAATGTTGTTGCCAATGATTTTCCACAGGTTTTGGAAAACATGTGTAGAACCGGTAAAATGTAAACCGGCAAAATCAGGATGACTGAATATTACGTCACCAGCCACCGGTCCGTCAACACTAATCAGGTTGATAACGCCCGGAGGAACGCCAGCTTCGTTAAATATCTGCATCAGCACATTAGCTGCATACATTTGAGTAGGGGCAGGTTTCCAAACCACCACGTTACCCATCAGGGCTGGTGCGGCACACAGGTTACCGGCAATAGCCGTAAAGTTGAATGGTGTAATGGCAAACACAAAGCCCTCAAGCGGGCGCTGCTCCAAACGGTTCCAAACACCCTTGCTCGATTGTGGCTGCTGCTGGTAAATCTCGGTCATGTACTGCCCGTTGAAGCGCAAAAAGTCGATTAACTCGCAAGCAGCATCAATTTCGGCCTGGTAGGCGTTTTTAGACTGGCCTAACATGGTAGCGGCATTGATTTTAGAGCGGTACGGACCGGCAACTAAATCAGCAGCTTTTAAAAATATAGCAGCACGCTGCTCCCAGGGCAGATTTTCCCAGGCTTCTTTAGCAGCAAGGGCAGCATCAATAGCTGCGGTTACATGGCTGGCATCACCCTCATGAAAAGTAGCCAGTAAGTGTTTATGATCATGTGGCGGGCGTACTTCAACCGTTTTGCCGGTACGTACTTCCTGGCCGCCAATGTACATTGGTATATCTATCACCTGGGCGCGGGCTTCGTCAAGCGCGGCTTTCAGGGCGGCACGCTCCACACTGCGCGGGCCGTAGTTCAGTACCGGCTCATTTACAGGCTCCGGCACATTGAAAAATCCTTTTAACATAGATACTAATTTTTTGCAAAGATAAGATTTTTGCCGGGGATGAATGTACTCCTGCTATGGTATGTGATTAGTATGATAATATTGATTACAAACGGCGTTCCGTTTCTTAAATTTGCAGGTCGTTAATGCTGGCAAATCTTCTTCGCATCAGGCCGTTTTCATCAAACTCCCAGTTTTCGTTTCCGTATGCCCTAAACCATTGGCCTTGCAGGTTCTGATACTCGTATTCAAACCGTACGGCAATGCGGTTGTCTATAAAAGCCCACAGCTCTTTCCTGAGTTTATAATGAAGTTCTTTTTCCCATTTTGCAGTTAAAAAAGCAACTACTGCTTCGCGTCCGTTAATAAACTGATCGCGGTTGCGCCACTCGGTATCCACCGTGTAAGCCAAGGCTACTTTAGCCGGGTCTTGCGTATTCCAGGCATCTTCGGCCATTTGCACTTTCTGCGTAGCCGTCTCCAAGTTAAACGGCGGCAATGGATGTCTCTTTTCCATACAATAGAATTTGCAGGTAAAGGTAGGTGCTGCTATGACGAATTGATGGTGCTTTTTAGTGGTTGTGTGGTAGTAATAATCGCGGTTAATTTTCTCGATCCAGCTCCTTAATCCCTGCAAATCTGCTATTTTTGTTCTATCTTACTGATACAAAAATAGCATGCAAAAAGCTTATCTTATACTTATCTGTACACTTTTAACCAGCCTGGCCTTTGCGCAAAAGAAAACCGCTGTACCGGCCACTGCCACTTTGGATGTTGACCGCCTGTATCAGAAGTACAAGAACCAAAACCACATAATAATCCAGGCCGGTAACCGCGATGTAAGGGCTAATGTAGTTATCCAGTACAATATTTATAAACAACTCAGCGCTATTATATTATACGGCGAAACCCCGGCCGATATCAGCGATGCCATGGACGATCTGAAAAGTGAACTGGAAAATGCCAAGCAAAAGGCCGGTTATAAACCAGTAAGTGGCCGAAACCTGATCGCCAATTTTGAACGGAACGATACTTACCAAAATAACATTCCGGTTAGTGTATGGCAAAAAGGTACCCAGTACGCCAAGTACGGTATCAAAAAGGCCGACGAAGGTCAGCCTGTTATAGATACCACTAATACGGAAGCTACCCCTGCGCCCCGGTACACCGCCAACTTTTTCTATTTCGAGGTAGGCGACTCGGCCCGTAAACAGGCTGCACGGCATGATAAGCTGGAGTTTTGATTTAAGCCGGTTACAATTACACGGTATCAAAATGCAGTCATAGCCTCACTGCCATTTCGTATCTTTACGCCCTGTATGAAATACCTGCGCTGGTTGCTTTTTCCGTTTTCGCTGGTTTATGGGTTGGTGGTTATCATCCGTAACTGGTGTTATCGTACAAGTATTTTTAAGAGCGAAGAATTTAACTTTCCAATCATATCAGTAGGCAACTTGAATGTTGGTGGTGCCGGCAAAAGCCCCATGACTGAATATTTAGTACGTTTGCTAAAGAACGAGTACAAACTGGCTACCCTGAGCCGGGGCTATGGCCGTACTACCAAAGGCTTTTTAATAGCCGATAATGCCAGTACGGCCGCAACCATAGGCGATGAGCCGGCACAATTCAAGCAAAAGTTTCCGGACATTACGGTGGCTGTTTGCGAAAAGCGCGCCGTTGGCATACAGGAGTTAATACCCAATCATGAGATTATAATTTTGGATGATGCCTACCAGCACCGTGCGGTAAAGCCGGGGCTGAGTATTCTATTGTTCGATTACACAACCATAAACGAGCCGCATTTAATGCTGCCGGCCGGCAACCTGCGCGAGCCTTTTAGCGGCAGGCAGCGGGCCCATGCACTGGTAGTAAGCAAATGCCCGCCTCAAATAACCATGCACCAGCAGGATGAAATTATAAAGCGCATCCGTCCTTATGCGCATCAGCAGGTGTTTTTTACAGCCATTAGTTATTTGCCCATGCGGGATATGGAGGGCATGGCCGTGAGTGGTGAAATAGATGCCGATACTACCGTGTTTTTACTAACTGGTATTGCCAATACACAGCCTCTGCTAAAGCACATCAGGCAGTTTACGCAAAATGTTATACACCATAAATATCCTGATCATCACCAATTCGGCCCGAAAAATATTACTAAACTTGCTGAGGCTTTCCACGTTTGTAATACGTCCAGCAAGATTATTATTACAACCGAAAAGGATGCACAGCGCCTGCGCGAACCCGCATTGCTGCCGTATACAGAAGCATTGCCAGTTTGGGTGTTGCCCATCGGGATACAATTTTTAAACAACGGCAAGCAGCCGTTTAATCAAATCATCAACCATTATGTTAGAGAACATACAACGCACCGCAGCATACATTAAAAACCGCATAGGTGATTTCGAGCCCGAAGTGGGCATTGTATTAGGTACCGGTCTGGGCGGACTGGTAAGCGAAATTGAGGTGGAAAAGCAATTGCTTTACGCCAATATTCCCGATTTTCCGGTAGCTACGCTGGAGTTCCATTCCGGCAAGCTGATATTTGGCCGCCTGGCTGGCAAAAAAGTTGTGGCCATGCAGGGCCGCTTGCACTACTACGAGGGTTATAGCATGCAGGAAATTACCTTTCCGGTTAGGGTAATGAAAATCCTGGGTATCAAAACATTGTTTGTATCCAACGCCAGCGGTGCGCTTAATCCGGCTTTTCAAAAAGGCGACCTGATGGTGATTGACGATCATATCAATCTGCAGCCTGATAATCCGCTGATTGGTGGAAACGATGACGACCTGGGTCCGCGCTTTCCGGACATGAGCGAGCCCTACCGGTTAGACCTGATACAAAATGCGCTGGATATTGCAGCAGCCAACAATATTACCTGCCATAGAGGAGTTTATGTAGCAGTAACCGGCCCTAACCTCGAAACCCGTGCCGAGTACCGCTACCTGCGTATTATTGGCGGCGATGCGGTAGGTATGAGTACCGTGCCCGAGGTAATAGTGGCCAACCACATGGGGCTGCCGGTTTGTGCTATTTCTGTGCTTACAGATGAGGGTTTCCCAGAAACGCTGAAAAAGGTATCCGTTGAGGAAATTATAGAAGTAGCGCAAAAAGCCGAGCCCAAATTAACGCTGATATTAAAAGAACTGATTGCACAATTACCCGCGTCTGCCCAAGCAGTAACCGAGGGAATTTAAACCTTAATGTTCAATACGCTGGAAAAGAGAATGGAAGCTCCGGAATGGAGCGTAAGCAGGCTGATGGTTAAAAGAACGGCATACCTGCTGGTATTGTTGCTGACCTTTGCCCTGCAGCCGGTTATGGCACAAATGCGACCGTATTCGCCTAACCCAGGGCAAACTACGCCCATTAATGATACTGCCAGAAGTGCGGGGCGTAAGCTGAGCGGCGATGAGCTGCTGGATACCCTGCGCAAACGTGAGGAAGATAAGCGTGATACCGTAATTTACACTTCCAAGTTTGTTAAGATAACGAATGAGTATTTGTTGAAAGACAGCACACAGGTTTTTCCGCTGGATACCGGCCTTAACGGGTTCGAGAATTACAGTCCCATCAACCAGCCGCGTAGTCCGCGCATACACCTGGGCAACTTAGGGTTGCCGCAACGCTCCTTATTGTTCGAACCTCAAAAAAGCATAGGGTTGGATGTGGGCATGCACTCGTTGGATGCCTATGTGCTAAACCCGCAGGATATAGACTATTACCGTACACGTGTAGCCTACACCCGGCTGTTTTATGTGGGCGGTGCGTTTACTAATCCAACGGCCGAACAGGTTTTCAGAGCCATACATACGCAAAACTTAAAGCCCAACTGGAATGTAGGAGCTATTTTCAATACTATTGGCTCACGCGGTTATCACCGCCGGCAAAACGTAGGGCACCTGAATGCCGGTGTTTTTAGCTGGTATGAATCGCGCAGCAAGCGGTACAATATGCTGGCTAATCTGTTGTTCAACAACTTAAAGGCACCCGAAAACGGATCCTATACCGATAATTTATTTGCAACCGGCGCACAAACAAGCTTTAACCGGTATTATGAGAATGTGCGGCTGGCCAGTTCCAATCTCAACCAACGTAATAATGGCTTGTACATGAAACAGTATTATTACTTAGGCCGTATTGATACGCTGCATGCCAATGATAAAGAAGGTATAAAGATTTTACCTACCCAGCGCTTATCGCACACATTTTATTATAATGTTCGTAAATACAGGTTTACCCAAAATGAGCAGGATACCTACCGCGTATTCCCGGACGCCTATTTCAGTAATAACTTATCCGGCGATTCAGTTTATTTCCGGAATATCCATAATGAGTTTTCTTACAGTTTTTATTTAAGGGGCAAGTCGGTAAGCTTTGTAAAAAATGAAGTAAAGCTGGATGTTGGGTTGACCGATGATTGGTATACGTTTAAACAATATGTGCTCGATTCTGCTGTTGTAAATTCCGCTTATGTGCTTCAAAAGCGTAATGTATCTAACGGAGCGCAAACCTATCATAACATTAAGCTGAATGCCAAATTCAGTTATCGTTTTAGCGATAGAGTAGGGCTGGACGGCGATTTTCAGCAGGTGGCACAGGGCTATAACTTTGGCGACTATTTGTACGATGCCCGCCTTACGTTATCGGGTGGTGAGCGTGCCGGCCGAATTATACTGGGGGCCTATGTACAAAACAACAAGGCACCGCTTATTTATACCAACTGGGTATCCAATCACTACATTTTCCGAAACACGGATATAGGAAAACAAAAAACCAACAGCCTGTCATTTAACTATATCAATGACAAGCTGCAGTTTGACGTAAAAGCCGAGTACTTTTTAATAAACGGCTATCAGTACTTTGCATCGGTAACGCCGGGCGGTATTGATGTTGTTCCGGCGCAGTTAGGCTCGGCTATCAACATGCTCAAAATAAGTGCAGGCAAAACCATCAACGTAGGGCACTGGCGTTTTGAAGATTATTTTGTTTATCAGAAATCAGATTACCAGTCAACCCTGCGCACGCCTGAGTTTTACAACTATGCCAGCATAGCCTATAATAAATTATTTTTCCGGGTGCTGAATACCACGTTAGGCGTTAACATCCGGTACAATACACCTTATGTAGCGCCATCCTACGCTATTGGCATCAGCCAGTTTTATAACGGGCCCGAGGTTACCTTTACATCGTATCCCATCATTACGCCTTATGTAAAAGCAACCTTGTACCGCACCAACCTGTTTTTACAATATGATTACGCCAACCAAGGGTTACAAAGTCAGGGCTATTACACGGTTAACCGTTACCCGATGCCCGACAAGCAGCTGAAATTTGGCGTATCATGGACGTTTTATAATTAAGGGAATTGCCACTTAGATATAACAACAAAGGCTCATCATTTTGATGAGCCTTTGTTGTTATAAATTATCAGCATTATAAGCCATTGATCCAGGACGATACCTTTTGCAAGGCAGCCGGATTTACGGTTTCTTCAATCTTGGCATATTCGCTTACATCGCCGGTTGTAGCCTTCTGAAAAAGGTGATTAAGGCCGGGCAGGGGCACTGTTTCAAACTTTTTGTTACCGGCTTTTTGCAGGCTGGTTTTGATACCCGGTAGGTTGGCCCCGGCATCAACCTGCAAATCGAGTGTGCCATTAAGAGCCAGTACAGGGCATTTAACTTGAGTAAGATACTGTGCCGGGTTAAAAGTGATAAAGTAACGGTACCACGGGGTAGCCAGTTCATCAGTATATTGTTTCCTGGCAACTTTATAAGCAATGCTATCACTTACCGGTTGCGGGTCAATTTTACGCAGATACGTAACTGTTATCGTATCCAGCTTGCCCTTAAAGGTTGCGGCAGGTAAGTTGTTGTATTGCTTTACCGCTTTATAAATAGTTTGCTTTACGCCTTTATCCAGGTTAATGATACTATCTTTCACGCCTCTGGCATGCAGCAGGTCGGCGCTCTGCTTAATCAATAACTGATCAATAGGCACTCCTGGTGCGGCAAGCAGTACGAGAAAGTTTACCTGCTTATTGCGGCTGGCCACCATAGGCGCTACCATACCGCCCTCACTATGGCCTATTAAGCCAACTTGTAATGCTTTTAAATCTTCTCTTGACTTAATGAAGTTAACGGCCGCTTCAGCATCATCTGCAAAATCAGCAGTAGTGGCCGTCTGGAAGTTACCGGTTGATTGATTAACGCCCCGGTCATCATACCGCAATACGGCAATGCCCTGGCGGGTAAGCCAGTCGCTCCATACTAAAAACGGGCGGTGGTTCATCAGCTCCTCGTTGCGATTCTGCGCACCCGAACCGGATATCAGCACTACAATTTTAGAGGCTTTGCCGTTGGCTGGTAACGTAAGTGTACCAGCCAGTTTATTGCCGCCTTTGGGATTGATAAAGGTAACCTCCTCCTGTTTGTACGGAAAGCTGCTTGGATCCTGCGGGCGGCGGTCTGACTTTTGGGCGGCAGCTTCCTGCTTGTTAGGCGTAAGTACCAGGGGCATACTTAGCCCACCCTGGCTAAAAGTGCCGTTTATCTTATTGCTATCTGGCAAAAAGTTGCCCGTATATACAATACCGTACTGCGAAGCATCTATTTGTATTATATTGTTTTTAAGCGTAGTGGCTTTGGTATCCAGGTTATTGGCACCCTGGCTGGGGCTGTCCCATTTAGTGGTGTAAGTGTTGCCGGTTTGCGTAATGTGAAATACAATAGGCAGGGCCTGCCCCTGTACTTTTAGGTTGCCATACCAGTTGCCGGCAATACTTTGGGCCATTAGCGTATGTACCGATGCAATCAATAATAAGGTTATCAGGTGTTTTTTCATGATATAAAATTAATCTTCAGCAATTTAAGTGATTGTGGTAACGAAAAAAGAGCTGTACATAATTGTACAGCTCTTAAATGTGGTTATCATGTCTTTTGTTTCTTCTTTTTAGCAGCGGGGAACAGCACATTGTTCAGGATAAGCCGGTAACCAGGCGAGTTGGGGTGCAATTTAAGGTCGGTAGGCGGGTCGCCAACAGCATGCTGGTAGTCTTCGGGGTCGTGGCCGCCGTAAAACGTCCACTGGCCTTTACCATATTCGCCATGAATGTACCGGGCCTCGTTCTGGCTCTTCATTTCGCCCATAATGGTTACACTGGGTTTTAACAGCTTTTTGTTGTAAGCGGTGGTTAAGCCCATAAAACCCTTAATCACTTTGTCATGATTCTGGGTAAGCATACTCGGCACTACATCCGACTTGGCCGAAAAATCGAACAGGGTAAAAAAGTCGCGCGTACGCTCTACCTGGCGACTTAGCGTTACGTCAATATCGCTAAACTGGTGCGACATCGGGTTCATATCCAACGCAAAGTTCTGAAAAGCGAAGGTCTGACTGAAATCCAGTTTAGATTGTGCCTGCGGGTCGGCCGCATCACCGTCAAACATGCTTTCGCAAATGTCGGTTTTAGCAGCGGCCAGCGCTATGTCAAAAGTATCGGTACCCGAACACATGGCAAACAAAAAGCCGCCGTTTTGGCAAAAATCATGAATATGCTGCGCTACTGCCAGCTTCATTTGCGATACTTTTTTAAAGCCCAGCTTGCGGGCGGTAGCCTCCTGCAATTTTACATCTTCCACATACCAGGGCATCATCCTGAAGGCACCGTAAAACTTGCTGTATTGCCCGGTAAAATCTTCATGATGCAGGTGCAGCCAGTCGTACTTAGCCAGGTCGCCGTGTGCCACCTCTTCATCATACACTACATCGTAAGGGATTTCGGCATATTTTAAAACCATGGTAACGGCATCATCCCAGGGCATTTTGCTTTTAGGTGAGTACACTGCCATTTTAGGTGCTTTTTCGAGCTTTACCATGTCCATGTTAACAGATGGATCGGTCACCTCGGTAAGGATGGCGCTGGCTTTGGCATCCGCAATCACCTCGTAGCTTACCCCGCGTATTTTGCATTCGTCTTCGGTGGCTTTGGCATACTTGGTTAAAAAGCTGCCACCCCGGTAATTAAGCAACCAATCTACCTCTTCGCTATGGCTTAGTACCCAGTAGGCCATTCCGTACGATTTCAGGTGGTCTTTCTGCACCTCATCCATGGGTATTAATATCGACGAAGCCTTGAGCAGGCAGGGTATAAAGCAAAAGATTAGAGCTAAAAGGTGTTTGAATTTCATTACGAGTATTAGGTAGCCGGCACGGGTTGTACAAGAAAATGCCGTATTACGTTATTCTCAAATATAACGATTAATGGCATAAGCTATTATAAGTTTACGGTAATGCCGGAAATGATTAACTTTGTGGTTCCGTTTAACTAAGAATATTATGAGCAAAGCAATAATGAGAACCGAAAAAGGTGACATGACTATCGAATTTTACGATAAAGATGCGCCTAATACCGTGGCTAACTTTTTAGGTTTAGCTAAATCGGGCTTTTATAATGGTGTTACTTTTCACCGTGTAATTCCAAACTTCGTTGTTCAGGGTGGCGACCCAACCGGTACCGGTGCGGGCGGCTCAGGCACACGTATTGATTGTGAACTTGACGGCGATAACCAATACCACGACCGTGGCGTATTATCAATGGCACACGCTGGCCGCAACACCGGCAGCTCTCAATTCTTTATTTGCCACAGCCGTGCCAACACTGCGCACCTGGATCGCAACCACACTTGCTTTGGTAAAGTGATCGAGAACGTAGAAGTAGTTGACGCCATTCGCCAGGGCGATAAAATTTTGAGCGTAGACGTAATCGAAGAATAATTAATGTTGTGAGTTGTCGGTTGTGAGTTATCAGTTATCTGGGAAATACACTCACAACTGACAACTGATAACTGACAACTAAAAAGATATGAATTTACAAGGAATAGTATCGGTAGCCGGCAAGCCGGGACTGTGGAGAGCGCTGGCCCAAAACAAAACCGGGTTTGTGCTGGAAAGTCTGGACAAGAAAAAGAACAAGCTGGTGGTAAACCTGTCAACCGCTAAATTAGCAGCGCTTGATGAGATCACCATTTTTGGTAACGATGATGATATTAAATTAACTGACGTTTTTGAACGTACCAAAGCTGCATCATCAGTGCCTGATACCAAAGCTGACGGTAAAGCACTTCGCGATTTTTTCAGAGAAGTAGCACCCGATCATGATGAAGAGAAAGTATATTCATCTGATATCAAAAAGGTAATTGCCTGGTACCAGATATTAAAAGATATGCCAATATTCAACGAAGCCACTCAGGCAGCCGAGCCGGTTGCAGAAGCAGCAGGTGAACAAGAAACAGAAAAAGCTGAATAATATTCAGCTTTTTTATGCTTAATTGTCAGCAATCAGGCAATCCTGTTGCGCGCACTGCTCGCTTACCAGCTCGGGTTCAAAGGTACAGTGGCTGATATTTAAATGTTCCAGCCGATGACGCAGATCGGCTTTAAGCCGGTCAAATGCTGTGAGCGTATCCTGGTTAATTACAATATGCGCGGTCAGCGCATTGTCGGTAGTACTCAGAGCCCACACATGCAGGTGATGGATATCATTTACGCCTGGCGCTTTCAGTAATTCCTGCTTTATCTTTTCCACATCCATTTCTTTAGGTACACCATCCATCTCCAGTCGCAGGCTATCCATCAGCAGGCTCCAGGTACCGGTAATGATCACCAGTACAATAATTAAACTCACAACACTATCCAGCCAATACCAGTGCGTAAAGTTGATAACCAGGCCCGATATTACCACGCCTAATGATACCAGCGCATCTACGGCCATATGCAGGTAAGCGCCTTTCACATTCAGATCTTTTTCCTTATCCTTCACAAACAGCCAGGCAGTAAAACCGTTGATGGCTATGCCCACCAGTGCCACCCAGGCAATGGTAGTACCCTGTAACGGATGTGGATCGCGGAAGCGAACAACAGCCTCATAAGCAATAACACCAATAGCGGCCAGTAGTATGGCAGCGTTTACCAGTGATACCAATATCGTTGAGCGCCGGTATCCATAAGTGTACTGCCGGTTGGCTTTTACTTTAGTTAATTTAAATGCCAATAGGGCAAGCGCTAAGCTGGCTACATCGCTCAGGTTGTGGCCGGCATCGGTAAGTAGCGAAAGCGAGCCCTGTGCAAAGCCCACCACAGCTTCAATAATTACAAAAGCCAGGTTAAGGGTAATGCCAATAATAAAGGCACTGTTCAGATGATCCAGCTTCGGAGCATGGTCATGATGATGATGGTGGTGATGCGAATGATCGTGGCCCATATCACAAAGATACGAAAGGCCCACGGTCGCTTAAAGTAGAGATTGATTAATATAGAATAATGAGTTTAAGGTGATAATTAAAATATATCCAGCTTGTGCGTAGTTACAAGTTGTTCTTAAAAGGTATTTAGGAGACTGTATGATTATTGGTGATGATAAGGCTCGCCTTTAATGATGGTAAAGGCACGATACAACTGCTCGGTAAAAAACAGGCGCACCATTTGGTGTGAAAACGTCATGCGAGATAGGGCCAGCTTGTCATTAGCACGCTGATATACGGACGCATCAAAGCCATAGGGGCCACCAATCACGAAAACTAAATTTTGTACCGAGCTGATTCCCTTTTTATCAATATAATCGGCAAACTGTACTGAGTTGAATTCCAGACCTTTCTCATCCAGCAACACTACATGGTCGGTATTGGTTACTTTTTTAAGGATCATTTCGGCCTCTTTGCTTTTTTGCTGGTCTTGGGTAAGGGCTTTGGTGTTTTTAAGTTCGGGCAGGTCAATGATGTCCAGCTTGATATAATGCTTTAACCGTTTCACAAACTTATCTATCCCTTCGCGTATGTAGGCGTCTTCGGTTTTGCCTACGGTCAGCAGCGTAATTTTCATGCTGCAAAGAAAAGCGAAAATCGGCCCGATACAGATAAATTGATTTAATTTGTTAAAATTAACTATGGATTCAACCCTTATTACCGATTACCAGCAGCGCGTGGCCTTTGCTCAAAAAAAGGCCACTGAAATGGATAAGCAGATCAATACCTACTCCCTGTACCGTTTAATTGTATTCGGTGCTTTTTTGGTGGGCATTTATATATCGGTTGATATTGGCAGTGTTGCTTTGTTTTTAATTATCACCGCTGTGCTTGCCGTTTTCTTTAACTGGCTGGTGCGCCGCCAGGATGTGTTTGAGCATGATAAGGCATATTACCAAAGTTATGAGGCCGTAAACAAGAATGAACTGGACAATGCCGAAAACCGCTCAAACATCTACCCCGATGGGACTGAATTTGCCGATGATAAGCACTACTATACCGCCGATCTGGATATTTTTGGTAGAGGCTCCCTGTTTCAGTTGGCCAACCGGGCAGCTACACCGGCAGGGCGGCATGTGCTGGCAGCATGGTTTAATGCACCTGCCCCAAAGGCCACTATATTAAGCAGACAGGCGGCTTTGAAAGAGCTGACCGGAAAAAATGATTGGAAACTGGATTTGCAAGCCCGCCTGTTGTTTGCCCTTAAAGAAGATACCCAGCAGTTACAGCGCTTGCTTACCTACCTGCAAATGCCGGTTGAACTGGAGAGCGTAAAGTGGCTAAAGCTTTATAGCAAGATTGTTCCCTGGTTAAGTTTACTGGGCATTGTGCTATCGTTTTACTTTGCAGAGGCCCGGTATGCTACGGCGTTATTCATGGCATTCAACAACCGCTTAACTTCATCCCGGTCAAAAGAGGTAAACAAGGCCGATTTGATTGCCGGTAAAATAGGTGATGGCTTAAAAAGCTATGCTGATGCATTTCAGGAAATTGAGCAGCAGGAATGGTATTCGGAATTAGCCATAGCTTTAGCTCAGAAGATTAAACAGGCGCAAGGCAAACCTATCTCTGCCCGTATAAGACAGCTGGCCGGGTTAATTAATAACCTTAATCAGCGCCTCAATATGGTTCTTGGTTTTTTACTTAATGTATTTCTATTATGGAATATCAGGCAGGTAATTGCCATAGAGGAATGGAAACGCGATAATCATCAAAATTTAGAAGCTGCCTTTGCCAGCGTTGCAGAATTTGAAGCACTGATTAGCTTAGCCGGCTTGCAGATTAATAATACGGATTGGACCATGCCTGAGATTGTAGAAGGTGAGTCTTATACCTTAACGGCGAAGGTTATTGCCCATCCGCTTATCAAAAGTAGTGCACGTGTAGCTAATAATTATGAGTTAGCTGATACTTTTAAAATAGACCTCATTACCGGCTCCAATATGGCCGGCAAAAGTACCTTTTTGCGAACGTTGGGCATCAACACGGTGCTGGCGCTGGCCGGTGCACCGGTATGTGCGTCGGCTATGCAGGTATCGGTTGTGCAGCTGTTCAGTTATATGCGCATCAAAGATTCCTTGAACGAAAGTACCTCTACCTTTAAAGCCGAGCTGGATCGTTTGCAGATGCTACTGGCAGCTGTTAATCAAAACAACAAGATTTTCTTTTTGATAGATGAAATGCTGCGTGGCACCAACTCGGTAGATAAATACCTCGGCTCAAAAGCGGTAATAGAACAGCTGATTGCCCGGCATGGGGTAGGGCTGGTGGCTACGCATGATCTGCAGCTGGCCGAACTGGAAAAACAATATCCTGATTATGTACGCAACTTTTATTTCGATATACAAGTATTGAATGGCGAAATGCTGTTCGATTATAAGCTAAAGCCCGGCGAGTGTAAAACCTTTAATGCATCGCTGTTATTAGAGCAGATAGGTATCCCACTTAGTGACTGAATTAGCCGTTGAGTATAAACAGAAAGGCCGGGCATGTATATGCCCGGCCTTTCTGTTTATATAGTTAAGGTTTCTCAAACCTAACTTTTCGAGTGAAGCTTATCTGCCACCAGCGCCTGGGCCACCACCCATACCGCCTTGGTCGCCGCCTTGCATTAAGTCGTCGTTTTTAACGCCTTTCTTTTTGCCTTGCTGGTTAAAGTTCATTTTACCAAAGTTGTAAGTAAATGAAATACCGAAGGAGCGTAATGGGTAAGATACTTTTTGGCTCTGCGTAAATGAATTACCGGTAATATTGGTGTTTAAGCGCAGATATTTCTGAAACGGAGATAATGCGTTTAATCCTAAAGTGAATTTTTTCTCGATGATCTCTTTTTTCAAACCAAAGCCAAACAGGTTGAATGCAGGGTTCTCACCTTGAATGGTACGACGTGAAGAGTTAAATACTCCAAAGAACTCACCTGTCCAGCCACCTTTAATAACAGCCGATGCACTCATAAAGGCGTTATACTGGAAGTAGGTACCAGTACTGCTTTGCTGGCTGCGCTGAGCACCCGATGCATTTGGGTTATAAGTGTACCCATTAAGGCTTCCGCGAATGGTAAGCGGCTTCCATGGGTTGATAGAGCCAAAGAAGCTGGCACCTACCGAATTGTTTGTACCAATGTTTTGGTAAGTAGTACGAATGCGTCTGACCGCGTTTGGATCTGACGGATCATCGCCCAACTCCGGATCTACGATGCTTTGTGCAATACCTTCAATTAAATCGCTGGTATGCTTATAGTAGACAGAAAAGTTAATTACAGATGATTTGATAAACGTGTTATAACCTAACTCCACTGTTTGGGTAATCTCAGGAGAGAGTTCAGGTGTGCCTTGTGTTTGAACGTTAGGATTTGCTCTGTTAATAAACGGATTCAAATACTGTAAGCTTGGACGTTGTATACGCTTATTGTAAGTCAGCTTATAGGTTTGTGTGTTTTTTACCGTTTTTGATAGTATAAAGCTTGGGATAAAGTTGTTATAAGTTTGAGAGAATGGTGTTAAGCTTGCCTGAGTTGCGTTACTTGGATCACCATTAATGTGCGTACTCTCTAAACGGCCGCCTATCTGTAATGCATAGTTTTTAGGCAGCGTAAAGCTTAATACAGAGTAACCCGCATATACATCCTGGCTGTAATCATACTTGTTTGATGCTACAGGATTCAATGTATAGTTCCCCTCGTTATCTACAATACCCTGTTCATTATATTGCTGGTAAATATTGTAATCACTGTTTATTCTACGGAAAATAGATTTTGCACCAGCCTCCAGCTTTACTTTAGCGCTTATAGGTAATACATAATCGGCCTGTGCTGTGTATTCATCATTTTTACCGTCGTTATCGCCTTTTTGGTTAGGAAACCTTACAAAGTATTCGTTGGCCAGGCCACTAAAGTTTGTGTTGTAGTCATTTGCAATTTTGCTATGGCTCCACTGTCCGGCAATAGTCAGCTCTTCTCCCTGTTTTTTGAACTTGCGAGTATAATCTGCGTTCCAGTCAAATCCGCTGAATGAAATCTGGTTGTTATTATTACTGAAATAGTTCGGACTGTTTGGTAATTCAGTATTAAAGTTTTGTGTTTCGCCATTGGTTTTAAAACCGCCACCGTTAACACGAATATTGGTAGTGATACTGTTAAAGTCATTGAAATCATAACCAACGTTGGCAGAACCAATGGTGCCATAGCGCTTAGTTTCAGCAGATGATGTTTGTCTTAATGTAGCGGCCGGTGCTGTGGAAACCTGATTAAGTTCAACCAATGAAGTTTGCGGCCATGCAAAGTTGCTTCCCAGGTTAGCGCCAATGCTTAAGCGATTTTGTTTGTAATTGATATTGGCATTACCATTGTTTTGACGTGTGCCAATACCGCCACTGATAGAGCCGCTTAGACCCGATACATTTTTATTTTTAGTGATAATGTTAATAATACCACCTGAGCCTTCGGCATCATACTTGGCAGATGGTGAGGTGATAACCTCAATGTTTTTGATCTGATCAGCAGGAATGGTGCGTAACACATCCGCCAAGTTGCTTGATAAAGCACCCGATGGCTTACCATTGATTAATACACGTACGTTACGGTCGCCGCGTAATGAAACGTTGCCTTCAAGGTCAACCGATACTAACGGAACTTTACGTAAAATGTCAGTAGCGTTGCCACCGGCAGATGTTACGTCTTTTTCGGCATTGTATACAATTTTATCAATGCGGTTTTCAACTACCGGTGCCTGGCCTGCTACCACTACTTCTTTAAGCGCGCGGCTGCTTGGTGATATAACGATAGTGCCCATATTGTTATCGGGCTTGCCCGGCGTGGTTTCAACCGGATCGATGGTTTTGGTTGGGTAACCGATAAAGGATACGGCAATTTTATATTTGCCGGGTGCAATATTGTTCAGGCTGAACTTTCCTTTTTCGTCGGTTAGTACGCCGTTCAGCGGTGCTTTGCCGCCGCTTCTGAAAACGCTGATCGTGGCGTAATCCAACGGCTTTTTTGTAACCGAATCAATTACGGTACCTGATATTTTGCCGGTAATGCTTGAACCGCCGCCTGGTATTTGCGCCTTAGCGGCTACAATAGAGCAAAGCAGAGCAAGAAATGTAAAAATATGTTTCATTAATAAGGATTTTGGAAATAAGATGTAAATATGGTTTAGTTGTTACAGATGCGATTGTAATTTTTTAGTGTGAAATGCTTTTACTGCTGTGTGTATCAGTATTGTTGCAAATTGGCGGCCCTGTGTTCATAATGATGTAAAGGTGCAGCGTGTGTAGTTGCTATCCAAGTACATTTCGGTGAACGGCAGTTTTTGCAGGGTGAGTGGTACTTAGAATAGTTATTCATAACAAACCGGCCCGGTTAAATGCTATGTTACAGGGAGCAGTTAACCGAGCCGGTTCAGCTTTTAGTTAGTGATGTCTTAAATCACAATATTTACAATACGACCTTTTACTACAATTACTTTTTTAGGTGTTTTGCCATCCAGATATTTCTGCACATCGGCGTTAGCCAATACAAAAGCTTCCACATCTTTAGGCTCCAGCGTAAGTGCAATGCTCAGGTTCATTTTAGTTTTGCCGTTGATGGATACAGGGTAGGCAAATTCATCTTCCACCAAATAATCCGGGTTAAATTTTGGATATGCGGCGTAGGATAGCGTACCTGCCTCATTGCCCAGCAATGCCCAAAGTTCTTCACAAATATGCGGCGCGTAGGATGACAGGATCACGACCATGTCCTGCAAAATAGCGCGCTTGTTGCATTTCAGGTCGGTAAGTTCGTTCACCGCAATCATGAAGCTGGAAACAGACGTGTTGAACGAGAAACGCTCGATATCCTCTTCCACCTTGCGGATGATTTTGTGCAATGATTTCAGCTCGGCCTTGGTTGGTGCCTCGTTCGATACGGTAAATTCCCACTGATCATTGTGGAACAGGCGCCAGAATTTGCGCAGGAATTTGAACACGCCCTCAATACCATTGGTATTCCATGGCTTGCTTTGCTCCAGCGGCCCCAAGAACATCTCATACATGCGCAAGGTATCGGCACCATAGCGCTCAATGATGTTATCCGGGTTTACTACATTGAACTTGGATTTCGACATTTTTTCGACTTCCGAATCGCAAATGTATTTGCTTTCCTGCTCAGTACTGTCGTTCGGATAAACTACGGTGCCATCTTCCAAAATAATGATCGCATTTTTGTTTTCTGATCTCCACTGGCGGAATGCAGCCAGATCCAGTACATCGTTGTTTACAATGTTTACATCAACATGCAATTTGCTGAACTCCATTTCGCCCAGCTCGGCACCTTCAGGCAGCAGGTCTTTGTAAAAGAGGGCTATTTGCTCGATGGTGTCAAAATCGCCTTCTTTGTACAACTCATATACGCCTTTAGATACATAAACCTCCGGCTTGGCATAGTTCTCATCCACATTTAAAATAAGCGGCGCCAGGCGGTAGGTAAAGTTAGACCGGCCCTGGATCATGCCCTGATTAATGAGCTTTTTAAACGGCTCCTCTTCAAACACAACACCCAAGTCTTTCAAAAACTTGTTCCAGAAGCGGCTGTATAGCAAGTGGCCGGTCGCATGCTCTGAACCGCCGATATACAAGTCGACATCTTTCCAATACTCAACTGCTTCTTTCGATGCAAACTCCTGGCCGTTGTGCGCATCCATGTAGCGGTACCAGTACCAGCTGCTGCCCGCCCAACCAGGCATAGTGCTCAATTCGTATTCATGCTCATTTTGATATTTCCAGCCTTCGGCGCGGCCCAGTGGCGGCTCGCCGGTTTCGGTTGGCAGGTATTTATCAATTTCTGGCAACAGTAAAGGCAGTTCGCTTTCGCTGATGAGGTATGGCAAGCCGTTTTTAAAATAAACCGGAACCGGCTCACCCCAGTAGCGCTGACGGCCAAAAATGGCATCGCGCATACGAAAGTTTATTTTAGCCTTGCCTGCGCCAATGCTTTCCAACTTGGCTACAACGGCTGCTACTGCTTCCTTATAAGTTAAACCATTGATGAAATCAGAATTAATGTATTTACCTTCCTTGGTAGGGTCGGCTTCTGTTTCGATGTTCTGTGTATCAATGATGGGAACAATTGGCAAGTTGAAGTGCTTGGCAAACAGGTAGTCGCGCTGATCACCTGACGGCACAGCCATTACTGCACCAGTTCCGTAGCCGGCCAGTACGTAATCGGCAATCCAAAGCTGGATGCGCTCGCCGTTGAGCGGGTTTAACACATAGCTGCCGGTAAAGGCGCCGGATACCGTTTTGGTATCGGCCATACGGTCCAGCTCTGATTTCTTTTTGGTTTGTGCGATATAAGCTTCCACTTCAGCCTTTTGCTCTGGCGTGGTTAATGAAGTTACCAACTCATGCTCGGGTGCCAACACCACGAAGGTTACGCCAAAGATTGTATCTACACGGGTAGTGAAAACCTCAATGGCACTCTCGTGGCTCTCAATCGGGAATTTAACACTTGCACCTACGCTCTTGCCAATCCAGTTGCGCTGCATCTCTTTCAACGGCTCGGGCCAGTCAATGGTATCCAAACCTTGCAACAGGCGTTCGGCATAAGCGGTAATGCGCATGCTCCATTGCATCATTTTTTTCTGCACCACAGGATAGCCGCCACGTTCCGAAAAGCCGTCCTTAACCTCATCGTTAGCTAAAACGGTACCCAAAGCCGGGCACCAGTTCACGGTGCTTTCGCGCAGATAGGTAAGGCGGTACTTTAACAGTTCAGTTTGCTGGGCTTCCTGGCTCATGGCATTCCACTCCTCGGCCGTGAAGGTTAAAGTGTCTTCGTCGCAAACGGCAGTAATGCCATTTGAGCCGTTAGCTGCAAAATGAGTGATCAGTTTTTCTATAGATTCAGCTTTCTCATCAGCTTTGTTGTACCATGAGTTGAACAACTGCATGAAAATCCATTGTGTCCATTTATAATAATCGGGCGAACTGGTGCGCACCTCGCGGCTCCAATCGAACGAGAAGCCCAGCTGATCCAGCTGGCGGCGGTAAGTATTTACATTCTCTTCGGTGGTAATAGCCGGGTGCTGACCTGTTTGTATGGCATACTGCTCGGCCGGTAAGCCAAACGAATCGTAACCCATCGGGTGCAATACGTTAAAACCTTTCAGGCGTTTATACCGCGAAAAAATATCAGAAGCGATATAGCCCAGCGGGTGCCCCACATGCAATCCAGCTCCCGAAGGGTAAGGGAACATGTCCAGCACGTAATACTTAGGCTTGGCCGATTGATTGTCGGCCTTATAGGTTTGATGGTCAGCCCAAAACTGCTGCCATTTGTTCTCGATGTCTTTAAACTGATAATCCATTGCGCAGGTGCTCAAAAATAGGTTGCTAAACTACAAAAAATGATTAAAAAGGCGCTATCTTTTAAGGGAATGCGTTATGCGCCTGTGTAGTTAGCCGGTAAAATATAATTAACAGCAACATTCTCTAATAAAGAGGCATGGTTTTACCTATTGCGGCAAACAAGTTACAAACATACCGGCATTTTTACCCGCAGGTAAAGCTTATGCACTCGAAAATATTTATATCATTGTAGTTCTACAATAATGTATACGGCTGATGAAACGCATCTTTTCTAATCTAACATTCCAGGTAATTGCAGCTATTATATTGGGGGTGCTGGTAGGTTTGTACTTTCCGGGCTTTGCGCCGGTAGCACAAAGCATCAGCAAAATGTTCATCAGTCTCATCAGTATGCTGATTGCGCCTATTATCTTTTTTACCATTGTGCTGGGCATTGCCGGCATGAGCGATATGAAAAAGGTAGGCAGGGTAGGTGGCAAGGCGTTACTGTACTTTGAGCTGGTAACCACGTTTGCTCTCATTATCGGTGTGGCTGTGGCTAATTTGGTTAAGCCGGGAGCGGGCATGTCACCGCATCATGCAAATGGCGATGTAAGCAAGGTGGCTCAATACCAGCAGCAGGCCGGCGAAATGCACTGGGGTGATTTTTTTATGCACATCATTCCCTCCAATTTTGTGGAAGCCTTTGCCAAAGGCGATGTATTGCAGGTACTGCTGATTGCCATTCTATTCGGTTTTGGTTTGAGCCGGATGGGTAGCACCGGCCAATCGCTGATACAAAGCCTGGATAAGTTATCAAAAGTGTTTTTCAACATTATGCATATCGTAATGCGGGCCGCGCCGTTGGGGGCTTTTGGCGGAATGGCTTATACCATCAGCACGCATGGCTTGCAGACTTTAAAGCCGCTGGCTATGCTGATGGCATCTGTATACATGACCATGGCGCTGTTTATCTTTGTGGTGCTTAACTTGATCTGTTACCTGTTTAAATTCAGTCTGTGGAAGTATCTTAAATTCATCAGGCAGGAAATCCTTATCGTGCTGGGTACATCATCATCCGAACCGGCTTTACCGCTGATGATGGATAAGCTCGAAAAGCTGGGCTGTGCCCGGTCGGTAGTGGGCTTAGTAATCCCGACAGGTTACTCTTTTAACCTGGATGGTACCACCATTTACTTATCCATGGCTACTATATTTCTGGCGCAGGTGTTTCAGGTGCCGCTTACACTGGCGCAGCAGCTTACCATTATCGGTATACTAATGGTAACCTCCAAAGGAGCCGCCGGGGTAACGGGCAGTGGTTTTATTGTACTCACCTCCACACTGGCTGCCATTAAAGTAATCCCGGTTGAGGGTGTGGCATTGCTGCTGGGGGTAGACCGCTTTATGTCCGAAGCCCGTGCCATCACCAATGTAATCGGCAACGGCGTAGCCACTATGGTAATTGCCATCAGCGAAAAAGAGTTTGACAAACAGAAGTATGAACTGGCAGTAAATGGAGAGAAGATGACTAAATAGTTGCTTTTAGTTTCACTTTTGTGCTTAAGAACCTTTGTCGGCTTATTACTGCAGGAGCTTTTTTGTCTTTAAACAAAGTAAAATTAAGGCATTAGTTACCTCAGGAACTAACGCTCTCCGCACCTCAAACCTCATTCCTCAAACGAGCGTAGGGTTGCTTTCGCACCCGGCCGGGCGTATGGCCTGTAGCATTGGCAGGGATTGCGAAAGCTAGGCCTTTTGCTTACTTTGTGGCTATGACAAAGTAAGTAGCCTCCGCGGCAATGAGCGGACTGCAAGAAGTAATTTGGCACTAAAGGAAGTTAGCCCACAAAACAATACCATCACTATGATAAACTTAAAATCTACCCAACAACTACTACTAATAGCCTGCGCAGTACTACCCAGCGCTTATACACCATCAAATCCTATTTGCTGTCAAATCAATCAAAAGCAAAAGACCGCAGAGCAGGGGTGGATCAACCTGCTGGATAAAAATCTATCCAGGTGGGGTACCTATTTAAGCTATAATCACCAGCCTGACTATGCCGGTAAGCCACCGGTTGATGCCAGCGGAAAAGTAATTGCGCCGGTAGGTTATAACAGTCCCACCCAAAAAGTATTTACCATGACCGAGCAGCAGGGCCAGCCGGTACTGCATGTAAGCGGCGAATTGTATGGTTGCGTATATACCAAACAGGATTACGAGAACTTTCATTTAAAACTTAAAGTTAAGTGGGGCGATAAGGCTTATGGCCCGCGGGTAGGCAAGCTGAAAGATTCGGGTATATTATACTACTCGCAGGGTGAGGCCGGGGTAGATTACTGGCGTGCTTGGATGCTATCGCAGGAGTTTCAGATAATGGAAGGTCACATGGGCGATTACTGGAACATAGCCAATTCGGCGGTAGACATAAGGGCCTACCTGCCCGAAGGTAAAATGAACAGCATCGCCAGCACCACGCAGCCCTTTTTACACTTCGGTACGGGAGCGCCCGAGGGCATGTGTTTGCGGAGTGAAAATCACGAAAAGCCCGGTGAATGGAACACTTTAGAGCTGATCTGTTATCAGGGTAAAAGCCTGCACATTGTTAACGGCCATGTGGTGATGGTACTGCAAAATTCACATTATGTGGAAAAAGGCCAGCGTAAGCCGCTAACCAAAGGTAAAATACAGCTGCAGAGCGAAGGCTGCGAAGCTTATTTTAAAGAAGTACAAATTAAAAACCTAACAACCATGCCGGGCGCTTATCAAACATATTTCAATTAAAGTGTAATAAAAGTAAGTTGAGTGGCTAAGTATAGGCGATGCATGAACTTTTACTTTTCTGAACAGTTACTTAGTTTATAAAAGTCATTGTTATGAAAAATTCGTTCGTATTAGCCCTTGCTTTGTTTGCTGCCTGTTTTATGTTTCATGCCAAAGCCCGTGCGCAGGAGTATGTGTCGCCCACTAATCCGGCCAAAACCGGGAAATCTCCGGGTGTAAAAGCGCAGTTACTGAGCCAGAACGGCAACGTGAAAACCTATATGCTGGTGTTTGCTAAGGGCGATGAAATACTATCGGGTCTTACGGAGTTTGCCCAGAAAAACAACATTACCAGCGCTCACTTTACCGCCATTGGTGATGCCCAACATGCACGTGTGGGTTGGTATGATGAAAACCGCAAAATGTTCAAAGTGATCCCGATTAACGAGCCGTCCGAAATTACCTCACTGGTGGGCGATATTGCTGTGTATAATGGCAAGCCCGTGGTGCATGCACACATCAACCTGGCAGGGCAGGATGGTGTAGTACGCGGCGGCCATTTGCTGGAAGCCTATATCTTCCCGACATTGGAAGTGCGCCTTACCGTTGAGCCAGAAACCATGTACAAAAAGCTATATCCCGAGGCTGGAGCCACTATTATTGATGCGAAGCAGTAACCTCACCCAACCCTGCCCGATAGGGAGGGCTTTAAGTTTATATTAATTTTTTTGAAAGTCTCCCCTGCCGGGGGAGATTTAGCGGGGGCTATTCTTTTTTCTTATTTCTTTTTTTATAGCTTTGCCGTACAAAAGCAAAAACCATGAGTGTTCTCGTAAATAAAGATTCAAAAGTTATTGTTCAGGGTTTTACCGGTAACGAAGGTACTTATCATGCTACGCAAATGATTGCCTACGGTACTCAGTTAGTAGGTGGTGTAACGCCTGGTAAAGGCGGTCAGCAACACCTGGAGCGTCCGGTGTTCAATACCGTAAAAGATGCGGTTGACCAAACCGGTGCCGATGTATCTATCATTTTTGTGCCTCCTGCTTTTGCGGCCGATGCCATTATGGAAGCTGCCGAAGCCGGTATCAAAGTGATTGTATGTATCACTGAAGGTATCCCAACCAAGGATATGATCCAGGTGAAAGAATACCTGAAAGATAAATCATCCCGTTTGATCGGTCCGAACTGTCCGGGTGTGATCACGGCTGACGAGGCTAAAATTGGTATTATGCCAGGTTTTATCTTCAAAAAAGGTAACGTTGGTGTTGTATCAAAATCAGGAACTTTAACTTACGAAGCGGTTGATCAAGTGGTTAAAGCCGGTTTAGGTATCACTACTGCTATCGGTATTGGTGGCGACCCTATCATTGGTACCCCAACCAAAGAAGCGGTTGAACTGCTGATGAACGACCCTGAAACTCACGGTATCATCATGATTGGTGAAATTGGTGGTGGCATGGAAGCTGAAGCTGCCCGTTGGATCAAAGAACACGGTACTAAACCGGTAGTAGGTTTCATTGCTGGCCAAACTGCGCCTCCGGGCCGCCGTATGGGTCACGCTGGCGCTATTGTAGGTGGTGCTGACGATACGGCTGCTGCTAAAATGAAAATCATGGCCGAGTGCGGTATCCGCGTGGTAGAATCACCAGCCGAAATTGGTGCTGCCATGGCAGAAGAACTGGCTAAATTAGCGTAAGTATTAGAAACAAGAACCCAAAGCCAGGAAACAAGATTCTTTGTTTTGGGCAAAGGTTTAGGTATAAAGAAATCCCGGTCAGGTTGGCCGGGATTTCTTTATTTTAAGGCTCAAAGGCCCGCTGTTGCGCCCGGGCCAGCGATGGCCTTGCGGGCAGACAGGTGATCACAACAGCTAGGCCTTTTGCTTACTTTTTGGCTATGACAAAGTAAGTAGTCTCCCCGGCAATGAGCGGACTGCAAAAAGTAAATAACCACTACTGTATATCCTCCGCAGAAACAATGTGAAAGTATTCGCAAAACTTGGGTGCACTACCATCTCAGGTTCTATTCTAACCAAGCAATTTCGCTTAACTAATATTTCAATATTTTTAGTATGTTGTGTCACCAATTATAAATCGATGCACAAACTACTAATCATCTTTTGCTTGCTGGCTGTTGTGGCAGCTAAAGCGCAAAGTAAGCTGTTCATGACACAAGCCAAGTTTAAAACAGGCGATGATGCCGCTTGGCTGAATCCTAAGTTTAACGATGCTGCCTGGCAAACGCTCAAAACTACGGTATACTGGGAGCAGCAACTGGGTGCCGAGTATAACGGCTATGCCTGGTATCGCTTTCATGTAACCATCCCGTCTTCGTTAAAAAAGCAATCTGTATTGAAAGATACACTGGTAATTTACCTGGCCAATATTGATGATTGCGACGAAAGTTACTTCAATGGAACGTCGATTGGCAAAACCGGCACGATGCCTGCCCCAAACACGGAGTACAAAACAGCGTATGATGCGGAGCGACGCTACCGTATTCCGCTCAACCGGGCAAAAATTAATTGGGATGCTGATAACGTAGTGGCCGTTAGGGTATATGATGGCGGGGGCAACGGTGGCATCAACAATGCTGCACCCTACATCAATATTATGGATATAATTGATGGTGTAGCAATCAATAACAGCAAGGGTTTCGCATTTAAGGCCACCAGCGCATCAAAAGATATCAGTGTGGTTAATCATAACAAAATGGCGGTTAACGGTACATTAAATGTGCTTACCCGCGAAGATCGGACCGGCAAAATAACCAGCCAAAATCAGTACAACATCAGTTTGCCTGCGGGCAACAGTAAAACGCTGAACGTTAAAGCAGAAAACCGGGAAGGCATTACGCTATCATACGTTTTTACGGAAAAGCTGACCGGCAAAAAAATTACGGTAAACGACCCGATGCCTTACATACTTACGCCACCGGTATCGGCTAAGCCGCGCATAAATAGCGCACGGGTAAGCGGCGTGCGTCCCGGTTCTCCATTTTTGTACAAGATAGCGGCTACGGGTAAAAGGCCATTGCAGTACAGTGTAGCAGCGCTTCCAGAGGGTTTAACGTTTGATAAGGCAACCGGTATCATCAGTGGTAAATTAACCAAAGCCGGCGATTATCCTGTAAAGCTTAGCGTAACCAATGCACTGGGCAAGGCAGCGTGCACGCTTACCATCAAAGCCGGTAGCCTGATGGCGCTTACGCCACCTATGGGCTGGAATAGCTGGAACTGCTGGGGCCTATCTGTAACTACAGACAAGGTTAAAAGCTCGGCGCAGGCATTGATTGATAAAGGGCTTATCGATCATGGTTGGTCATACATTAACATTGATGATGGATGGGAGTCGGATAAAAGAAATGCTGATGGTACCATTGGTACAAATGCAAAGTTTCCGGATATGAAAGCGCTGAGCGATTGGCTGCACGGGCATGGTCTTAAATTTGGCATTTACTCTTCGCCTGGCCGGCTTACCTGCGGCGGGTACCTGGGTTCGTTGGGCCATGAGTTGCATGATGCGGAAACGTATAACTCCTGGGGCGTTGATTATCTAAAGTATGATTGGTGTGCTTATGCCGAAGTGGCCGGCAGTGATACCTCGCGCGCTACTTACATGAAACCTTATCAGGTTATGCAAAAGGCGCTTCGGGCACAACCGAGGGATATCTATTACAGCCTTTGCCAGTACGGCATGGGCGATGTTTGGAAGTGGGGCGCTGAGGTTGATGCCAATAGCTGGCGCACCACCGGCGATATAACCGATACCTGGGGCAGTTTGTATGATATCGGCTTCCGCCAGTATAAAGTTTCGGACTATGCACAACCTGGAAGATGGAACGATCCGGATATGCTGACAGTGGGCAAGGTAGGCTGGAGCGGTAACCTGCGTACAACCAGGCTTACACCCAATGAGCAATATACGCACATAACCTTATGGAGCTTGCTGACCTCGCCGCTGCTGATAGGCTGCGACATTAGTCAAATAGATGATTTTACCATCAGCCTGCTTACTAACGACGAGGTAATAGCCGTTAACCAGGATGTGCTGGGAAAACAAGCACACCTGGCTTTTAAGGGTGCTGATTACCAGGTTTATGTAAAAGAACTTGCTGATGGAAGTAAAGCCGTAGGTATATTCAACCTGTCCGAAAAATATAAGCCTGTAACAGTCAATTGGCGTGATCTGCATATTGGTTCGGTAAAGCAGGTACGTGATTTATGGCGGCAAAAAAATATGACCGCAGTAAAGCCAGCTTTTAGCTATATGTTGGCGCCGCATGGAACGGTAATGCTAAAGGTGCAGTAGTTGGCATGGGTGCGTTTTGTTGAGACTATTTTGCCAGTATTGGTGTGTTACCCGTAAATGGAATGGGGTAGTAACAATGCGTCAGTGATATGTAAATAGCCGTTTGTATTCAAAACCAAGCCACCATAAAATCGTATATTTATACATCCGTGACCAATAATCACCCCAAACAAAAACATTTATGGCTGATCAAAAATATAACGACCTGACACCCGAAGAAGAACGCATTATTTTATACAAAGGCACCGAGCGCCCTTTTACTGGCGAATTGTTGAACAACAAAGCGCAGGGGCTGTACCTATGCCGCCGTTGCGATACGCCGCTATACCGTTCGGAAGATAAATTTGAGTCATTTTGCGGCTGGCCGAGCTTTGACGATGAGATACCGGGCGCAGTACGTCGCGAAACCGATGCAGATGGTAGCCGCACAGAAATATTGTGCGCCAACTGCGGAGCGCACCTGGGGCACGTGTTTATGGGCGAGCGCTTTACGGCTAAAAATACCCGTCATTGCGTTAACTCCGTTTCTATGAAATTTGTACCTCTTGCGGACGCAAAATAATCCACAAAAGTTATTAACATTTAGCCCGGCATGCCGGGCTTTTTTTATGGTTTTAATTTTCAGCAGGTTAGGTTTAAAACATCAGGCTTTTGAAAACAACCCAACTGTGGATAAGCTGCCGGGTATCTGGCCTGACATTCTGATGATGGATTTAAATGACTAGTTATTAATTAGTTACCAACAAAATGTTGGGTGATGTCTAAATTAATCTTTTAGCAATGTTAATAACTATCAGCCCGTGTTTATAACTCTTTTAAACTTCTAAGCCCTCCGGTCTGTACTTTTGTTAAACAAGCCCCTTACAAGGGGCTTGAAAGGGGCTTAAGATTAAAAAGGTAGCACAACGATCTGTTGTTGCTGGCCGCGAAAAGTGTGGGTGATAAGAACAATCGATACCATACAGCATGCAGATAAGCTCAGTTAAAGCTGGGTAAGTGGGCTGGCTGTCAGTAAATTGAAGTGAACAAAAATATTAAAGAGGTAAGCATATGAGTCAGGAAAACGAAGTATTATTAAGAGAGAACAAGGACCGGTTTGTAATTCTGCCAATTAATTACCCGGCTATCTGGGAAATGTATAAAAAGCATGAGGCCAGCTTTTGGACTGCCGAAGAGATTGATCTGTCGGACGACCTGAAACACTGGGAATCCCTGAACAGCGGCGAAAAGCACTTCATTTCGCACGTGCTTGCCTTCTTTGCAGCCAGTGATGGTATTGTGAACGAAAACCTGGCCGTAAACTTCATGAGTGAGGTGCAAGTGCCCGAAGCTCGTTGCTTTTACGGTTTCCAGATCATGATGGAAAACATCCACTCCGAAACTTACGCCCTGCTGATTGATACTTACGTAAAAGACCCAACTGAAAAAGATCGTTTGTTCCACGCTATTGATACAGTGCCTTGTGTAGGTAAAAAAGCGGAGTGGGCTTTGAAATGGATCAACAACGGTACTTTTGCTCAGCGTTTAGTAGCTTTTGCTGCGGTTGAGGGTATCTTCTTTTCCGGTAGTTTCTGCTCTATTTTCTGGCTTAAAAAACGTGGCTTAATGCCGGGCTTAACTTTTAGTAATGAGCTGATTTCCAGAGATGAAGGTATGCATTGCGAGTTTGCCTGCTTGCTGTACAGCATGTTAGAAAACAAGCTGAGCAAGGAAGAAGCTACCCAAATTATTACTGATGCGGTAGAAATTGAGAAAGAGTTTATCACCGAAGCTTTACCGGTAAAGCTGATTGGTATGAACGCCGCCCTGATGAGCCAGTACATCGAGTTTGTGGCCGACCGCTGGTTACAAGAACTGGGTTATGATAAGGTTTACAACGCTACCAATCCGTTCGACTTTATGGAAATGATTTCGCTGCAAGGCAAAACCAACTTCTTTGAGAAACGCGTAGGCGATTATCAAAAGAGCGGCGTATTGAACGCACAGCCATCCAGCCAGGCATTTTCACTTGACGAGGATTTCTAAAAAATGTATAAATATCATCTATCTATAATTAAAGACATTATTCATCCATAACTGCTCACTGCCATGTTTGTAATAAAAAGAGACGGAAGAACGGAGTCGGTAAAATTTGATAAAATTACCGCACGTATAGAGAAATTGTGCTACGGATTAAATCCTAACCTGGTTGACCCGGTTGATGTAGCCAAAAAAGTAATTGAAGGTTTGTACGATGGCGTAACCACCTCAGAGCTGGACAACCTGGCTGCAGAAACCGCGGCTTCGTTAACTACCAAGCACCCCGATTATGCTTTACTGGCATCACGTATTGCGGTATCTAACCTGCACAAAAATACCATCAAATCGTTCTCCGAAACGATGCGTAAGCTGTATGAGTATAAAGACCCTAAAACTGGCAAAAATGCATCGCTTATTGCTGATGATGTTTGGGATGTAATTGAAGCTAACGCCGAGATTTTAGACAGCAGCATCATCTATGATCGCGACTTTGGATTTGACTACTTCGGTTTCAAAACTTTAGAAAAGTCATACCTGCTGAAACTGGATGGCCGCATTGCCGAGCGCCCTCAGCACTTATTTATGCGTGTATCTGTTGGTATCCACAAAGAGGATATCGAAAGCGCTATCAAAACTTACCACCTGATGAGCGAGCGCTGGTTTACTCACGCTACGCCTACGCTGTTCAACGCTGGTACACCAAAACCACAAATGTCATCATGCTTTTTGCTGACCATGAAAGATGACAGTATTTCGGGCATCTATGATACTTTGAAGCAAACTGCACAAATTTCACAAAGCGCAGGTGGTATTGGTCTAAGCATTCACAACGTGCGTGCAACTGGTTCATACATCAGCGGTACCAACGGTACCAGCAACGGTATTATTCCAATGCTGCGCGTGTTTAACGATACTGCCCGTTATGTAGACCAGGGCGGCGGTAAACGTAAAGGTGCGTTTGCTATTTACCTGGAGCCTTGGCATGCCGATATTTTTGAATTCCTGGATCTGCGTAAAAATCATGGTAAAGAAGAAATGCGCGCACGCGATTTATTCTACGCCCTGTGGGTATCTGACCTGTTCATGAAACGCGTAGAGGCCAACGAAGACTGGAGCTTGTTCTGCCCGCATGAAGCACCAGGTCTGGCCGATTGCTTTGGCGCCGAGTTTGAAGCTTTGTATGAAAAATACGAAAAAGAAGGCCGTGCCCGCCGCAAAGTAAAAGCACAGGAACTTTGGTTTGCCGTTTTAGATGCACAAGTTGAAACTGGTACGCCTTACCTGTTATATAAAGATGCTGCCAACAGCAAATCAAACCAGCAAAATCTGGGTACTATTAAAAGCTCAAACTTGTGTACCGAAATTATGGAGTACACCTCGGCTGATGAGGTAGCAGTTTGTAACCTGGCTTCGCTGGCATTGCCACGCTTTATTCGCGATAATAAATTCGATCACGAAAAATTATACGAAGTAACTTATCAGGCTACATTAAACCTGAACAAGATTATTGACCATAATTATTATCCGGTTAAAGAGGCTGAGTACTCAAACCTGCGCCACCGCCCAATTGGTTTAGGTGTGCAAGGTTTGGCTGATACCTTTATCTGTTTGCGTATGCCTTTTGAAAGTGAAGAGGCCAAGCAACTGAATAAAGAGATTTTTGAAACCATCTACTTTGCTTCCATGACAGCTTCAAAAGATCTGGCTATTAAGGAAGGTCCGTATGAAACGTTCAAAGGTTCGCCATTATCTCAAGGAAAGTTCCAGTTCGACCTGTGGGGCGTTAAGCCAGAGAGCGGCCGTTGGGATTGGGAAAACCTGCGCCTGGATGTAATGAACCATGGTGTACGCAACTCGCTGTTAGTAGCACCAATGCCTACTGCTTCAACTTCGCAAATTTTGGGTAATAACGAGTGCTTTGAGCCATATACCTCAAACATCTATACCCGCCGTGTACTGAGCGGTGAGTTTATTATTGTAAACAAGCACCTGCTGCGCGATTTGGTTGACTTGGGTCTGTGGAACAGCCGCATGAAAGATCAGATCATCAGCAAAAATGGTTCTATCCAGGATATTGCAGAAATTCCGCAGAACATCAAGGATCTGTACAAAACCGTTTGGGAGATCAAGATGCGTAACATCATTGATATGGCTGCCGATCGTGGTGCTTACATTTGTCAGTCACAGTCATTGAACCTGTTCATCAATGCGCCTAACGCTTCTAAACTTACTTCAATGCACTTCTATGCATGGAAAAAAGGGTTGAAAACCGGTATGTACTACCTGCGTACCCAGGCTGCATCTCAAGCTGTTAAATTTACGGTAGAGAACCAGGGCGGTAAAAACATGGATCCGGTTATTCCTTCAGAAGTTGCTCAGGTAGCTGATGATGTGCCTGCCGGTCCAAGCTGCTCAATGGAAGAGGGTTGCGTAACCTGCTCTGCATAACGAAATACCTTTCTCAATTTTAAAATGACTAAGCCCTGAAGCTTTATGCTTCGGGGCTTTTTATATTTGTACCCATGTCTGTTACCTTTCAAAAGCACGAAATTGTTCAATGCGAGCGCTGCCGTATGCCTTTTGAATGCAAGGCTAATGCTTATACCAAATGCCAGTGCAGTAAAGTACAGCTTACTATTAACGAGGTACAGTATGTAAGTGAGTTGTATGATGGCTGTTTATGCGTAAACTGCCTGATCGAGCTCCAAAAAGAATACCAAGAATCCGGATACTAAAAAAGCCTGCAGGTTATGCAGGCTTTTTTAGTATATAAGGGAGTTTATAAACGTTATTGTACCTTGAATACAAATATCACCGTGCCCTGTTGCATATCAGGAGCCGTTTCCTGTGCATTAAGCCGGGCACGCTTTACTGCTTCCTCACATTTATCAATCAGATCCTGATCGGTAATGGTAGTGCCGCGGGCACCGCCACGGGCATAGGTTACGTTGCCGTCTTTATCCACACGAATGTCCACCACCACTTTACCTGTATGGCGGCCAGCATCGCTAACTGACGGTTTGCTCAAAAAGTTGCGTTGCGGCATACCGGTTAAGTTACCGCCATTGCCAGAACCGGTTCCGTTGTAATTATTGGTAAGTGTAGTACCTGTAGTTTTACCCTGGTTGCCCGGCGTGCTGCCTGTACCATCACCCTCGCCGGTTCCGTTGTTGGTTTTGCCTTTGTATAAAGCGTTTTGATTTACAGTAGGTTTTGGTGTAGCCTTAGTTACTTCCTGCTGTGTAGCTACGTTAGCGGTTGCTTTTTTGGTAGCATTAATTTCGGGCGCATCCTCGTTGTTTTGTGTAACTACATCCTTGCTGCTGTTTTCGGTAGGCGTGGGCTCCTCGGTAGGAGGGGCAGGGGTTACCTTATCAGGCTTGGTATGATTGGCATGCTCAGCTACTGATGGCTCTTCAGTGCTCATATAATCATCGCCCATACCTTCATCAACAGTACCATAGTTTACCAGTATACCACCGGTGCCATCTTCTTCTTTTGGCGGTGTTTGAAATACGATAAAATAACTCAGGCCAATCAGCACAGCCAGTATAATACCGGTGGCTAAAAAGGCTTTGGGATAGTTATTATCTTGCTGGCGGTAGTCCATAGCATTAGTTATTTAGGCTCGGTGGCCAGTACCAGTTTAATGTTCAGCTTTTGTGCAATATCCATTACCTGCACTACATCCTGTATAGCAACCGTACGGTCCACGTGTAATACAATGGTCAATTCAGATGCCAGATTCTTGTAACCTTCAAGCGTTGCTTGCAGCGCATCTACAGGCACTTCTTTCTTCTCTACATAGTAGCGCAAATCCTGTGTAACAGAAACGGTGATGGTCTTTTTAGACATAGCCTGCCCGGATGACGATTTAGGCAGCATCAGTTTAATTACGTTGGGGTTGGTTACTGTTGATGCAATCAGGAAAAACAACAGCAGGAAGAACATAATATCGTTCATGGCCGAGGTATGTACCTCAGCTGATGCACGGCTTGATTTTTTTCTCAGGTTCATTTGCTGGGTTCTTCTAACAGGTCAATAAATTCAACAGCGTCGGTTTCCAGTTTCAGAATAACCCGCTCAACCATCATGTTCAGGATGTGGTAGCAAACATACGCCACAATACCCACAAACAAACCGGCAGCAGAGGTTACCATTTTTACATACAAACCGCCGGAAATTACACCCATACTGATATTATCGGTTTTGGAGATATCATAAAAGATCTTGATAACCCCGGCAATAGTACCTAGGAAGCCGAACATTGGTGCAATACCCGCTACGATGCCAATAATGCCAATGTTTTTCTCAAGCTTAGCTACTTCAATTTTGCCAACGTTTTCAATAGCTGCCTCAATATCTTTAATAGGGCGGCCAATACGCAGTAAGCCTTTTTGCAGCATGCGGCCCAATGGTGAGTTGCTATTGCGGGCAACGGCAATGGCCGAATCCAGCTTGCCTGCTGTAATGCTGCTGCGAATTTGGGCCATCAGGCTCGATTCATCTTTGGCAGCTTTGCGGATAGTAAAAAAGCGTTCGAAAAATATAACCAGGCCCAGTACGGCCAGTATACCAATCGGGATCATTACCCAGCCACCTTTAATCAGCAGGTCGCCAAAACGTAAATCATCAGCAGGTGCAGCAGCAGCGGCAGCTTGCGCCGTGCGGTTCACAGTATCAGTTAGTTTTTGAGCAGTGTCGGTAATCTGCAGTAATAACATCATTTTTTAGGATTTTGTCTTATGGTTTCTACGTATAGTTTTGACCTTTCCAGGTGCTTGGTTTCTACCAGCTTTTGTTTGGCCTGCTGGCCTGCGGTAAATGTTTCAAAAAAGCCGAAGCTTATTTTAAAGTATTTGTCGCCCGGCGGATTTTTTAAAACGCCTGCGTTTACACCTTGTACCTTATAGCGGTTGGTGATAGCAGTAGCCTCGGCCATGGTGCTGCACGCGCCGCCTAATAGCGTATACTTATAATTTTTATTGTTAACCATTAATGCCGATGCCTGGCTTGCGGCAGTGGGTTGCACAACCTGGGCTGGGGCATGTTGGTTTACAGAATCTGTTGCAGGTACTGTTGTGGTTACAGGCGTATCAGTTACAGTTGGTTTGTTAATGATTACCGTGTCTGCTACGGGTTTGGTGTTTCCGGATGCAGATGATGTAGCCGCAGCTTCTGTAGCACTGCCTTTTTGATTGCGCTGCGTTTGGTAAATTGCAAAGCCGGCGCCAATAGCAATAAGGAGTATAACAGCAATTACAATCCAGCGGCTGCTGCTATTGCGCGATGGTGTGTTTGTTTCAGTCTCCTCGCTGATCGTAGTAGGGGATGCAATTTCTGATACCGCCTCCGCAGAATGAATGGGAGCTGCAGCTTGCGGTTCAGGCAGCGGCTCTTCTGCCGGCTTTACCGGTGCAGGAGGTATGATTACTGTTTGCGCTGCAATTTCTGGTTGTGGTATTACAGCCTGTTGCACTGGCAAGGCAGGTTCAGTAGCCTTTGGTTGTGCCGGCTCTGGCGCTGCTTCAACTGGCGTTGCTTGCGGTTGTTGTTCCACCGGCGCGTCTATAACCGTAGGAGCAACAGGTATGGCCAGCTTTTCGGCCTCTTGGCGTAAGCTCACCGCACTAAAGCCATAAATGGCAGACATGGTAATGTCTGCCGTATTGGGTTTAAATTTTAGCTCGTTGTTTTGTTTGTATAGTGCGCCAAGTTTGCTGATAGCTACCTCTTGCGTTTCGGCCTGTTGTGTTACGTCGGCCACCCACTTGTTAATAAAAAAGCGGGCCGAGGCAGAGGATACATTGTTTTTAGCACTAATGTACTGCGCCAGTGCCTGATCTGTAACACCGGGCTGATGCGTAAAGCCGGCCTGATAATGAGGCGGGTAAAATTGGCCTTCGGTTTTGTTATAATAGCTGGCTACACGCACCTTATTAAAAATACCCAATCCCGGTATAATTACTGTGCCGTGCTCTTTAAGTAGTTCACTGATGTAAACAGCCAAATCCATTATACTCTACCTCTGTTTAAATTAAACGTATCAGCAAATATAATTAAAAAGTAAAGCCTGCACCGCCAAATATGTTAAAACCATAGTTAGGATAATATAACCAGGTTTGGTAATTCGTGTTCAGGATGTTATTTGCCTGTACAAATACAGATATTTGTTTGGTTGCTTTGTAGCTCACGCCACCATTCAAATCAGCAAATGATTTCAGGGTAACAATTGTTGGTGTTGCTATACCGCTGCTTGGGTCGGCTAATATTCTGTCCTTAACCTCGCTGCGTATCATTAACGAGCCGTTGATATCTACTTTTTTACCAATGTGAATAGCGGTTCCGGCAGTCAGTTTAAACTTAGGCAGGTTCCAGGCTTGTTGCTCGTTTTTCAGGTTATAATCCTTAAATTCAACACGACCAAACAGGTCCAGGTTGTCAGATGCTTTGTAGTCAAGCTCGCCGTTAAAGCCGGTTACACGGGTACGGCCTTCTGCATACATCACATCAAAACGGTTATAGCTGGTGGTGTTATCAAAGTTGCTCACAAACAGCGGCAAATCCTGTATGCTGTTGCGGAATACGGCTGCCTTGAAACCTAAGCCGGCGATAATTTGTCCTTTTAAGCCCAAGGTAATATCCAGTTTATCTACCGAGTTTTTGATACTTAGGTTTTGGCCGATGAATGGATTAATCTCAGACCAGTTGCGCAGCGATGATTTGTTTACATCACCTTTAGCTTCGGCAAACAGGCGTATGTATTTTGGTACCACCTGCAATTCCAGCTTGGCTGCCGGGAAGATATAAAAGCGTGATGAAAAACCAAACTCTTTAACGATGTTCAGGCCCGCATCAATCTTGTAATTATCGCCCTGAAACTTCAGGTAAGGATTAAGGCGCAGTAAGCTGTTGTTGAAAGAATATGCACTATCTTTTTGGCTGCTCAAATCCAATGATGCACCTAAGCCAGCATAAAATTGGTTAATGGTTTGGTTTAAAAAGCCGGTTAATACAACGTTGTTCTCTTTGGCAGCATAAGCATTATTGAATATATAGCCGTTCAGCTTCAATGCATAAGTAAATGCACGACTGGTATCCTGGTAATTTTTGGCCAGTTCGCCTTCAGCGCTCAAGGTATTGAAATGCTGTTTCAGCGGATCGGTAACCGGTGTTACGCCGAATGTGTTATAGCCATAAAAGTAGGTTCCACGGCGGCTGTAATCAATACGACCACGCAGTGTGTTGTCGCCGGTAATTACTTTACCAAATGCACCTACCTCGGTTTTGCTTTGATTTTGCTTTGGCAGGTCGCTGCCCTGCTGAGCAAAATGTTTCAGGTAAGCGCCTACCTGCAGGGCAGGGTCGTTGCCATTGTTAATAAATGCTTCGCCAAAAGTGGTTTTAAGGCTGCCAAAACCGGCACGCACAAAGTTGTTGGCAGGGATAGAGTCGCGCTCGGCAGGCATTTTCATTGCCTCTAACTGGCGTATATCGCTGTTGCGTTCCAATCTCCTGTCAAGTGTGGTATAGCTTAACGGCGCTTTGTAAGGCTGTGTGTCCTCCAGGTTAGGGTTGCGACGAATCTTAACCGCATCGGCCAGTACCGGTTTATATACGGTGGTTACCACAATCTCTTCCGAGAGGCTGCCACCATTATTTGCCGGTTGATTAGCCGCATTTTGCCCACCTTTTTTAGTGGTATCTTGTTTTACTTTAGCCGCAGCATCGCCCAGTTTTTTAGCAGCGGGTTTAGCTACCGGCTTTTTAGTAGTAGTGGTTTTAGCCGGCTGTTTTACCTGTGCCTGCGCAGAGGCCGCACCAAGTGTTACAGTAGCTGAAAGCAGTAAATAAATATATCGGGTTGTCATTACAGTTCGGTATAAATGCGTTATCAATGATTACTGTTTGCCTGATGATGTGCTGCCTAATGCGCTTAGCTTTTGCAGCTTTTCTTTTGCTGCAGGCAAAATATCATCGTTGCCTTTGTAGTTGTCAATTAAGCTTTGCAGGGTGGCTTTTGCCTGGAACGCATCTTTTTGCGCTGCATAACAATCTGCCAGTAGTATAAAGCTTTTAGCTACCCAGTAATCGTAGTTAGACATTTTGTTAGCAATATCAAAGCAGGTTTTTTGTGCTGCTTTGTATTGTCCTTTTGAGTACTCAATAAGGGCAACGTTGTACTTAGCCTCGGCAGCTGCTATAGTTTTGGTATTGTTAACGGTATAATTAAATTCTTTTAACGCCGCAGTGGTGTCACTGCGCATTAGCTGTGCTTTACCTGCATATAAGCCGGTTCTGAATTTATCTTCTTCTGATGCTTTTTCATTTTCGCGAACCAACTGCGCATAGTGCAGTACATCATCAGCCATTTCCATTTCTGCATAGCAGGTAAGCAGGTTATTGATAGCGAAACTGTAGTCGGCCTTGTATTCCGAATTAGTTTCCAGGCGTTTCAAGAATACTACGGCTTCATTATAGCGTTTTTGTGCCATGTACAGCTTAGACATGCTGATCAGTGATTTCTCGGTGTAAGCACTGGTCCAGTCATTCAGTATCACGTTATAATCGGCTACGGCTTCTTCTGTACGGTTCAGGTTCACTAAGCTTTGTGCCCTGATGAAGCGCATTTGCTTGTCGTAAATAGGCTTGGTAGCTTTATCATAGTAAGCATTTACTGCAGCTACGGTACCAGCCCAATCGCCTTTCAGGTACAGGTTGTTTGCTGCATTCGCCATGATGCTTTCCTGCTCGGCCGCGCTGTAGTTACCTATAGGTGTAGTGGTTGCGTAGCTAATAAATGTTTGCGCATCACCTTTATCAGTATAGATCTTTTCGATCTGCTTAAGCGCTTGTTTAGCTTCTTCGGTTTGCGGGTAGGTTTGTACTACTTTTTTGAACGATTCAACCGCCTGGTCGTCCTGGTTGTTGTTGTAATCTATCAAACCAATAGTAACCAACGCACGTGGTATGTAACTGCTTTGCGGATGTTGCTGAATCAGGTTCTGTAAGCCTGATTTAGCCTCATCGCCCTGATTTTTCAAGAAGTAAGTGTAAGCAATCTCGAATGAAGCGTCATCCACAAAATCAGAGTTAGGATAGCGTCTCAGTACATCGTTCAACGTACTGATCTTGGCATCCGGCGAGCCTTGCAAGCCCTGTATCATACCACGCTGAAATAAGGCATAATCTTGCCCCTGACTGCCGCCGGCAATAATACGGTCATAATATTGCAAAGCGCTGCTGTAGCTTTTCAATACAAAATAGCTATCGCCCAAACGAGCTGTAGCATCGTTGATGGTGTTTTTATCTTTCGGCTCGCTGGCTAAAAAGCGTTCAAAGTAGTTTGCAGCCTTGCGATATTGCTCATCGCCAAATGCAGCATAACCTAAGCCGTAATTAGCGTAGTTGAAAACGCCCGAGCTTTTAGCAGCAGGCATACTCAAGAACGACTCGAACTGCTCAACAGATTCGCCATATTTGCGAACCTCGAACATAGATTCGGCCAGCCAGTAGGTGGTTAACGCGGTGATATTCTCATCGCGCTGGTATTTAAGCGAGCGTAAAAATATGCCTATGGCATTTTCAAAAGCACGTTCGTTATAAAATTCCAGTCCGCGGTAGTAAGTTACACGCTGGTAGGCTTCAGCCGCGTTCGGTGAGGTAGCTACGATCGGTTCCAGAATCTCAACAGCCTCACGGTAATTTTTTGAATTCAGTAAAGCTTCGCCTAGCAGGGTTTTTACCTCATCAGTACGGGTAGAGCGCGGATACTTTTTCAGATACAGGCGGGCTGCTTCCAGTGCCTGCGTATTAAAGTTCAGCTCGTATGATAATTTGGCGTACTCATACAGCGCATCTTCCTGTAGTTGTTTGTCAAAATCCAGCTTTGATGCCACCTGGAAGGCGTTGCGTGCACCTTGTTTGTTGTTCAGCTTTAAAAATATAGAGCCTAAAGTGTAGTTACCACTCTGGCTGTATTCGTCGCTTTTATCAATCAGTTTTTCCAGCTCAATGGCTGCGTTGGCATTGTCGCCTGTTTTATAATAGGCGTAACCAATCTGGTAGCTGTCCTGCGAGCTCTGGGTACGGCCTTTATCACCCTGCTGAAAACGGGTGTAGTATTTAAGTGCCTTTGCGTAATCGCCTTTTGCAAAATATGATGCACCTACAATGCGCAGCATTTCAGTTTCGTGCTGCTGGTGCGTAGTGTTCAGGATCGGGATGGCGTAGCTTAATACATCATCATAACGCTTATCTAAAAAATAAACGGCGGTGATGTAATACGGATAGCTGTTTTCATATTTCTTCGAGTTTTTAAGTTTTTCGAAGTTCACCAGCGCAATATGATAGTCTTTGTTCAGGTATGCGATGTAGGCATAGTAATAAGTAGCATCTTCGGTAAAAGCTGATTTTTTATCTTTTACCTCGCTAAATAATACCTGTGCATTTTTATAGTCATTCAATGAAAAGTAAGCATAACCTTTCCTGAACTTATACTCAGTAGCCTCCTTGCCGTTCAGCTCATTCGCATCAATCTTATTAAACCAGCGGAGGGCATCCTCATACTTGCCTTGTTTAGAGTAGGATTTACCGATCTGGAAATAAGCCAGCTTGGCCAGCGGATTTTCAGGGTGCTCCTTAATAAAGCGTAATAGCAGGCTTTCCGCATCATCATTACCCAGTTCCAGGGCGCAAACGGCCTCGTAATACTGTGAGTTTTCTTTAATTAAAGATATCTCCGATTCAAACTGCGGCTGTGTGGCAGGCTTGATCCGGTTGTGCTCAATTTGCCTGAACTGCTCGGCAGCAGCTACGTACTGGCCATTATTGAGCAGTGTGGTAGCCGTATGATAGGTTCTGTAAAGTTCAATTGAAGGATTTTGCTGGGCTTCGGCCGCATAAGCGCCAAGCAGCAAAGCACATGTAGCAATGGGTTTGAGTTTAATCATAATAGGCTGTAAATACTGCAAAGTAGCAAATACAAAAATGCAATCCGCGGCATATAATCACAAACCGCAAAGCATATTTTTAAACGAAGGTAATTATAAGATGGTATAGATGATGAAAAACTTTGCTGCAAGTGCCTTTCTTGTCAATAATTTGTAAAGCATTTTTTGTGGCGTATCATATTTATAATCAGTTACGTTATGATATTAATTAATGATTAAAAATATTTTCACCCCTAAAAGATTTTTTCTGGGCCGATGGATAGCCCCGGTACTGATTTTACTTTGCAGTGCGTTTGTTATTCCTGTTAAGCCTGTAAATACAATTATTTTACAAGACGAGCGCCTTACGGTAAATCCGCAGGAATTTTACATACAGCAGGTAACGGATGAGCGCGGCCCAGGCCGGGCAGTGGCCAATTTAATTACTGATGCCACAACGGCACAAAAGCAAGCCGTTGATTTGGAAGGCGGAACGGCAGTAGCGATACGTAAGTTTATTAGTCATAACCTGCCGGCTAATACCGCGTTGAGGCCAGTGGTAGTTCGTATCAACGAACTCAAAATTACCGAAACGGCTTTGCCGGGGGGCAGGATAGAAGGTAAAGTAAGCATCAATCTGGCCTTTGACCGTAAGCTGGGCGATGATTATATTTATCTGTTGAGCTACAAAGGCTCGGCCCGGTACATTCGGCCCGATAAACAGCAGGATGTAATAGAGGCCACCTTACGCCGCACCCTCGTCAACGGACTGGTATACCTTAACACCTGGATGAACCGGGAAGCTGATACCAATCCAAAACTGGCTAAGCGCGTAAAGCTTACCATTACCGACTATACAGATAACACCGATCCTGATACGATTTATTATAGCCCTAAGCGCCCGCTTACCTGGGATGATTTTAAAGCCAGGCCAGCTACAGGTGGCAAGTATGCTGCAGAGGTTTTTCCAAGTATTGCTTTTGACGAAGAGGTAGCGGTTGTAAACAGTGTAATTGAAGTTAGGTTGCGCATGAAACCTTACCTGCCTAAAAGTGCCAGCTGGGTACGTAATGGTTACCGGGATGATTACACCCTGAACCATGAGCAGCGGCACTTTGATATTGTAAAGCTGGCGGCCGAGCATTATAAGCGGCACTTACTTACCCAACAACTGCCCATTACCAATTTTGATGGTGCCATACATGCCGATTATCTGGATGCTTTTAGGGACATGAATAATATGCAGCAACAGTATGATGATGAAACCCAGCATGGTATCAATCAGGCTGCTCAAGCGCAATGGAATGAGCGGATTGATAAAGAGTTGAAAAGCCTGGGTGTTATCAAATAGCCTCAGCGCTGGTGCATGGATAAATTTGCAAGAAAATATAAAAGGGTTAACCTTACCAGTTAACCCTTACTTTTTATAGGTAGATGGATGTAGAAACTTATTATGCGGCTAACTGCCGTTTAATCTTATTTAGCAGATTGTTGATATCAAATGGTTTGGCAATGAAATCATCGGGAGCGCAATCTTGTTTCAGTACATCCGAAACGTTGTGGCTTGCCGAAATCATTATTACCGGGATGTTGTGTGTATGGTTTTGCAACTTTACATTTTTGCACAAATCACGGCCATCTATATTGCCAAGCATAATATCCAGCAAAATTAAATCAGGAAGTCGCTGTTTTATTTTGTCTAAAAGTTGTGTTCCGTCTGACAACGTCTCAACCTCGTAACCAGAATCTTCCAAGATAAATTGCAGTACCTCTAAAATGTCTCGGTCATCATCCACTGCTAATATTCTGCTCATATTGGTCTGAAAATGTATCTAATAATAACTAAATCAGCATAGGTTGAAACCACTGTATTTAGTGTTGTCTGTGCCTACTCTTACAAATTGTAAGCCACGATTTTAACATTATTTTAATAACTCACTTTTATACACCCGCTGCTAACGAAATAATTAACCGAACCCGCCGTTGTAGGTGATATCGTTATTATATAGGCGCCTATTGAAAAATATTGGTAATAACGGTCATGTTTATTCACACGAAATGATGAGTTATTAACATTTGTAGAATTTTTATCGGTAAGAGGAGTAATTCTTGGATGTTCACTTTTTTAGACAGCTATTTCATACACTTCCGCTTAAGGGGTGTATAATTAATATACACTGAACAATTGCATAGCTTTGCAGTTGTAACAACTACTTATATAAACTATGATAAAAAGAAAATTTGCCCTGGCTTATCTTATTGCTGCCGTATATGGCTGCTTATTTAGTGATTTGCTTTATGCACAGGGAGTAAGTTACAAAGAATGGTCTGCTAAAGTTACAGCCGCTTTGCCCGATAAATCTACTGATGCTATTACCGTTGAATCTTTTGGTGCCGTAGGCGACCAGGTAGCCGATGATACCAAAGCATTTCAGGCCGCATTTACTTACGCCCGCGATCATGGTTTATCTGTTGTAGAACTGGGCAGCGGCAAAAAATACCGCATCAGCGAAAGTATAAATATTGATTATCGTGGTAAAGGCCAGCTGGAGCGTAAAGGCGTACAGGTAAACGGAAACGGTGCATCCATTTTCCTGGCGGTAAAAGGCGGCAATCGTGGTTATTTTGCATTTAATATCCTTACCGACGCGCGGCCGCAACAAAATACCAAGTTCAATATCAACAATATTTGGTTCTTTACCGATAATGTAAACCGCCCTAATGGCATCTATAATTCATACGCTTGTTTTACAAGTATCAACAACTGCGTTTTTTACCAGTTGGCTACTGCCGTAAAGTTTGACTATGCTGGAATGTGCCGGTTTAACGATTGCTATTTTTGGGGCTGTGTTGATGGTATTAAAACTTACCGCTGCAAAGACAGCTACATTGATGGATGCCATGCTTACAGTTGCGACAAGGCCTTTACGCTGGAGGGTGTGAATAATGCCGGATCTGACGGTAATGTGTGTATTGTAAACAGTGTTGCGAACGCCAGTACCCAGTACAATTTAAAAATGAAAGGACTGTATACGCCAATGATTGCAAATTGCGTATTCGAGCAATCGCCCATGAACATGTCTATCCAGTCGAGCCAGTTTGGTAAAATGAGCAATGTGTTTTGCGGCCCGGGTAATGTGGAATTTGTATCGAGCGGTAGAGATTTCAGTAACGATTACTGGAATATAGCCAACCTGGATGCGCAGGGTAAAGTAGCCTTTAACGGTTTAAAGTTTAGCAATGTAACCGGCTTTAAAGTGCATGGTGTAGGTTCGGGAAACAACCCGGCTAACGCAGCAGTGCAGTTAAACAATTGCGACGAGGTGAACTTTTCGGCTTTAACCGTGCGTGACAGCCGCGATCGCCTGGCATATGCCTTATCAATTGCGCCTAATTGTGGTTCTATAACCATTTCTAACCTGATTGCAGACCGGAGTATATATTTGCAAGGAAATGCCAACCAGCGTCCCGGGCGATTTATTGTTTCAAGTGCTATTATTAACGGTGGCGTAGTATCCGAAGATAAGCGGTTTAAACCGACCGAGATATTCGAATATATTAACAGCGGCTCCAATACTTTTTTTAGTAATAAGCCAGGAAGCAAGTAAAAATAGAAAAGTCCGGTACGCAATAGCGCCGGACTTTTTTGTTGATTATAAATTGCTGTAATTACCTGTTTTAGCTTTTGACGTAAACTGCTTACATAAGCTTTTAAACAGTAAAATAGCACCATAAAAAAAGCAGTTATGCTAATTGCACAACTGCTTCACTCTGCACTTCATTCATACCCACATTACTGTTTATATAAATGCAAACTGTGTGCCTTTTGTTTAATTAAATAGAAAGTTTTTTAATTGTCTATTTTGCATCTGATCAAAATCGAACCCAATAAATACTGATGTGCTATTTTATTTCCTAAGCTTCCGTTCATTATTTAGCTGAAGCCGTATACAATTGGTTAAACAGTAGCTTGAATGTACTGTGCGACTGTGCCCGGAAAGTTATTTCGGGCCCGAACACATATAGCTTTCCGTTGCCAACAGGTGCTACAAAAGCAGCCACATTACCTTTTAGGTATTTTTGCCCCCAGGCCCAACCACTGCGCAGCGGCTTATCACTGGTATAAGTAGCTAAAGGTTTAATGCCCTGTGAGGTTGCGTCTGCTCCTAATTTAAATACTGGGCTGTTATCAAACATCACATCGCCAATGGCAGGCATACCCCACGTGGCAGGCTGCGTAATGTTATAGCTTACCTGCAATACGCTGCCCGGAATATAAAACTTATCGCCCGGCAGCGGTTTTTCTTTTCCGTTTACCGTTTCTGTAAGGGCATTGCTTACAGGCAGGTTTAGTTGGTAAGCCAAGTTAGCACTACTGCCGATAGTGACGATGTTACCCCCCGCTTCCAAAAATGCTTTGAGTTGTGGAATTGATTTTTCGGGAGTGATACGGCCAGTCCAGCTGCGATATTCCTGTGGCAAGTCCTGGGCTGCGGGCTGGCGGTTAAAGTATTCATTTGCAGTATTGCCTTCACGGCGTGGGGCTGGTATAGCGCCACCCACAAATACAATTACATCGTACTTGCTTTTTAAATTGCCGCCATCAATTTCCTGCGGATAAATCAATTTGAATGGAAAGTGATACTGCTCCATCATCCACCGCACCCATCCCGACGGGATGCTGCCGCCATACGTGTCCCACAACGCAATACGTAGCGGCGCTATTTTAACGGTGCCTTTAGGTGCTTTATTTACGGCTTTAATTTGCATACCCAAACCTGCATCCATTGCTAATGTGCTTTTGGCCGTGGCTGAGTAGGGAATATAAAAAGCTCCTGCATCCTTGCCTGCTTTGTTTATCCGGTATACTTCGGCCCCGGCTTTAATCAGGTCATTCACTACAATAAAGCTGTTGTTTGTACCCGTATTCAGCATATAGCCACCTTTGCTAATGACAGGCATCAATACTTTGGATGGTGATTGCAGTTCGCCATAAGGCAGGCGGGTAAATGGTCCGTCAAAAGCATTCTGCAAGCGGTCAAACTGCACGCCCATTTGGAAGGCCAGCGTCCATCCGGCATTATCATACGGGCGGACGGGCGGGCCCCCCGGATACTGAAAATCATTCGGGTGGTCCTGCGGTTCAAACATATCCAGCACATGCGGACGGAATGCCTGATCCGTTTTCACAATATAAGATCCGGCCGGGTACTTTTTGCCGGCAACCGTAAAATCGGCGCTGGCCTTGTGAACCACAATACCCGCCCTGATGAGTGTATTGATAAACTTAACTGCTGTGGGAAAATCAGTTTGATTGGCCGGTATGATATACCCACGCGGATCGCGCAAGGTAGGATCTTGCAATACTTTTTCGTAATACTTTACCGGCACGGTACCTCGGTTGGCCGCTGTTGCCGAGGAAGGGTTAGCGGCCTGGTCGGCTTTATACGCTGCGTTGATGGAGTCTACACGTTTGGGCGATAGTGCCCAGTTATCATGGCTGCCCCGTTCTATAGAGTTTTTGCCCATTCGGTAGATATTGTACAGTAGTATATCGCGCTGGCGCGCAGCATAGTTCAGCACGGCATAATTCAAAGATACCGAGTAATCAATGGATTGCTTAAAATGCCAGGGCTGTGGTGTAACGGGATAAGGTGTGTTACTGTTGGGGAGTAATCGCTCGGATACCAACGGTACTTCGGCAGGCGTAGGGTTACCTATTATCTCGGTTAACAGGCCTACCATGTTATGAAAGTAAGTGGTAGTACGTAAGCCGCCGTTCCACCAGGTCGAGAACATAGTGCCGTTCCGTTCCGTATAGCCGGGTTTGTTTTCGGCATTCAGGCGGCTGCTCATGGCAGCGCCCAGCGCATCAATACTGGTTACCAGCAAAGGATCGTACACATAATTGAACGGATCGCGATAAGGTGGCCCGGCCACTACTGATCCTGCCGGACCTGTTTGATGGTGGTTGTACACAATCTGCGGCAACCATTCCAAATACTGCTGGCGGGCTATGTTCTGCGTTTCTTTCATGTTCATCATATAGAAATCGCGGTTATTATCATGGCCTATGTATTTTTCATATAGCCGCGGAATGTTCATATTCCGCTTTTTAGGATCAGGCTGCCCCATGTACCAGTTCGAGATAATTTCTTGGCCATCGGGATTGGCATGTACCATCAGGATGACCGTGTTATCCAGTATACGCATGGTTTCAGCATCGGTTCGGGTAACCAGTTCGTAGGCGGTTTTAATAAGTTGGTGTGTACCTACGGTTTCGTTGGCGTGTAAACCGCCGTCAATCCAAACAATGGCTTTACCTTGCGCGGCCAAGCTGTGGGCCTGCTCGTCGGTTAGGTTCTCGGCGCGTGCCAGCCGGCGTGAAATATCCTTGTATTTGTCGAGGTTCCTGATGTTTTCGGGCGAGGATACGATGAGCATGTACTGATGCCGGCCTTCTTCGGTTAAGCCAATATCAACCAACTTAACCCGGTTGGATGCAGCCAGCTTTTTAAAATAAGCCTCGGTTTGTGTATAGTTGGCCAGGCTGTAATCGTCGCCAATGTCGAAGCCAAAATGTGCTTTTGGTGTGGGTATGGTTTGTGCTTGTACGCCTGCCGAAAGCAGCAATGCAGCAACAGCCATTGTAACTAAGTAGCGGTGTTTCATTCAGAAAGTTAAAGAGTGATCAGGAAAGCACAATTTAACTTTCTGCAGTTACAATAGTATGTAACTTTTTTGTGAGATGCTGTTGAATGTCAGCATATAAAAAGAAGCAGAGTTACCGGATTTTAAACATTCTCAAATTCTTTATTACCCACCCTGCGGTTTGAAAAGAACAGGCCAACGCTCATAATAATGCTGGTAGCCAGTACTACTACAAACAGCAAACCTGTTTCAATACCCGGCAGCTTCATACTGGCAGGTAAATTATAAAATAGCAGTACGCTTATCAGGCCACGCGGCACAATCACCAGTTCGGGCATCAGGTCGGTTTTGGATACCAGCTTGATGTATATAAAGCGGATTACATAAATAGCCAGTAAAATAAGCCCGCCAATGGTTAGTACCGACCATTTTTGTAATTGATCGATATCCATGGTGAAACCAAAAATGGCAAAAAAGAACGTACGCATCAGAAATGCGCTCTCGGCCGAAAGCTGGTGCAGTTGTTTCAAGTCGATAGACAGGCCGGGGTAGATAAAGTATTTCCTGAACCAGGGCACCCTGATCTGATTGGCGTTGTTTAAAAATAACCCCAATGATAGCACAATGATAAGCGACGACAAGTGGTACGACTGCCCGATGGCATAAACCAAAATCAAGATGGCAATAATCAGGAAAAACTTAACATGGTGCGTTATACGGCCAATCAGGTACAGTAAAAACAGGCAAGCACCTACAGCAAAGGCAAGTATGGTAGTCAGCTCGGCACCCAATTTAGCGAAAGACCCTATACTGATATGCTTGTTGCTGAGTATGAAGTTGAATAGCACTACCGTCAGGATATCCGAGAATGAGGATTCGTAAATAATAAACTCCCTTTTTTGCTTATTGATGCTGGCGGCCGATGGAATGGCAATAGCCGAACTTACGACACAAAACGGAATAGCATTCAGAAAACACCGGTAATAATCACTGCCGCTCAGTTGCCAGAATATCCACGAAATGGTAAACGTAGTGCACAGCAAAATAATAAGTGCCGAAAAGAAAGACTTTTTTATCACTGCATTTTTTTGCGGCGAATACTTTAATTCCAACGCGCCCTCAAATACAATCAGTATCAACCCTAGGGTACCCAGCGTAGGTAGTATGGCGCCTATGTTAAATACCTTAATATCAAAATAGGTAACCAGCTGTTTGATGCTTACGCCCAAAAAAAGCAACAGTAATACCGATGGTATACGGGTTTTGCCCGCAAACAGATCAAACAGGTATGAAAATATAATCAGTCCGCTCAGGACAATTAAAATAGTATAGGTGCTCAAATTACAGGTAAGTTTATTGGCTTCTCAAAAACTCCAGCGTCAGGGCCCATGCCTGTCGTGATGCTTTTTCGTTAAAGCTGTCGCGCTCGTCGCAGTTAAAGCCATGATCGGCATAAGATATTTTTACATTCACATATTCCTTACCTGCATCTTTTACAGCCTTAATTACCGTGTTGATGCTTTCATCCGGGATGTGCTTGTCCAATCCGCCCCAGAAAAACAAGTGCGGCCCGTGCAGGTTAACCGCTTGATCGGCCAGTTGCTCAGTGCGCCCGCCGTAGTAAGATACCGCAGCTTTTAACGGCAATACTCCGTTAGCTAAAAACGATACCCGCCCACCCAGGCAATACCCTACGCTGTAGATAGCATCTTTATTAATGTCTTGCTGTACAAGCCAGTTATAAGCAGCCTGCAAATCTGCTGACATGCCTTCATTGGTTAGTGCCTGCATATGCGGCATTACCGCCGGGAAATCACTGTAACTGCCTGTAAAGCCCTGGGGTGCCGTACGATGGAACAGCTCGGGCGCTATGGCAACATAACCTTCACGCGCAAACCTATCGGCCACGTTACGGATATGGCTGTTTACACCAAATGCCTCCTGCAAAACCAGGATAGCTGGTGTTTGCTCGTTACGCTCCTGTGGGTAAGCTACATACGCAGCCATAGTAGTACCGTCACTTACCTGTAGGTTTATATAACTTTCTTGTGTGTGGGTCATACTGGTCAAACCGGGAAAAGATTTAAATGTTCAGCTTAAAATATCATTTGAATGACAAGATTACTGTTTTGACAAAACTCTAAAGCCTTATATTAGTTTGGATTATAGCTTTGACAACATTATGGCCAATCTATTTTCTCCCTTAAAAATAAAGAACATTGAGTTCAAAAATCGTATTGTGGTTTCGCCTATGTGCGAGTACTCCAGTACCGACGGTTTTGCTAACGACTGGCACCTGGTGCACTTAGGCTCCATGGCCGTTGGCGGTGCTGGTTTAATTATCACCGAGGCTGCCGCAGTATCGCCCGAAGGCCGTATTACCTTTGCCGATCTGGGCATATGGAAAGACGAGCACCTGCCAAAACTAAAACAATTAGTTGATTTTATAGAACAGCAGGGTTGTGTAGCCGGTATACAACTGGCCCACGCCGGCCGTAAAGCCAGCCATACAGAGCCCTGGAATGGTGGTAAGCAAATTCCTTCAAATGAGCCTAACGGCTGGGCAACAGTAGCGCCAAGTGCCATTGCTTTTGGCCATGATGCCGAAGCGCCCGTTGCACTGGATGAAGCCGGTATAGCCAAAGTAAAAGCTGATTTTAAGGTGGCTGCCCAACGCGCTTTACAGGCTGGCTTTAAGGTAGCTGAAGTGCATGCTGCACATGGTTACTTGTTGCATCAGTTTTTATCGCCTTTAAGCAACCAGCGTACTGATGTGTATGGCGGCTCGTTCGAGAACCGGATACGACTGGTTTTGGAAGTGGTTGAAAGTATACAGGAAGTTTGGCCGCAGGATTATCCGCTGTTTGTACGCATTTCGGCAACCGATTGGACTGAAGGCGGCTGGATGCCCGAAGAGTCGGTTAAGCTGGCTGGTATTTTAAAAGAGAAAGGTGTAGATTTGATAGACTGCTCCACCGGCGGCAATGTGCATGCGCAGATTCCGGTAGGGCCGGGTTACCAGGTGGAGTTTGCAGAGCAGATTCGCAAAGAGACTGGTCTGATGACCGGGGCCGTAGGTATGATTACCACCGGGCAACAGGCCGACGAAATTATCCAGTCTGGCCAGGCCGACTTGGTTTTCATCGCCCGCGAGTTTCTGCGCGATTTGCATTTTCCGTTGCGTGCAGCCCATGAGCTGGGTTATGATATTAAATGGCCGGTACAGTACGAGCGCGCCAAATGGCATTAAACAATTTTAAAACCGATACATAAACTAAAACAAAAACAATGAAACGTACAGCAAATGCACATTGGAATGGTACTTTAAAAGATGGTAAAGGCGAATTAACCACCCAAAGCACCACCTTAAATAAAACACAGTACTCGTTTAAAACCCGTTTCGAAGAAGGCGTAGGTACCAATCCTGAAGAGTTGATCGCTGCTGCCCATGCCGGTTGCTTTACCATGGCGGTTGGCGCTGCTTTGAGCCAACAAGGATTTACACCCGGCGACCTGACCACCGATGCAATCCTGGACTTGGATATGGCTGCCCTGAGCATTACCGGTATTCACCTGGAGCTGAAAGCTTCGCAAATTGAAGGCGTATCAGAAGAGCAGTTCAAAACCGTAGCCGAAGAAGCTAAAAAGAACTGTATCATTTCTAAAGCTCTAAGCGTTCCATTTACACTGAATGTAACTTACGGCGCGTAAGCCCCACCCAACCTTCCCCGGAAGGGGAGGGCTTTGAAAAACATATCGTTATGTATTAGAATACCGAAGCTTTACACTTCGGTATTAATTTTTCTAAACTATAATATTGAAAGTCTCCCCTACCGGGGGAGATTTAGAGGGGGCTTTATGGCACGTTCACGCATCTCGTTAACTCTCGTTTTTTTTATTGCTATTTTCGGCTTCCTGATATTTATGTTCTTTTACATGAAGCACCAGTTTACGGCCGTGCGTACCGAGGTATCTGAAGATGTAATGGTAGAGAAGATTACCAGCATGGGCAAGCTGGAGCTGGTTAAATACAGCATGAAGGATGTGATTGAAAAAAAACAAGTACACACCCTGCTGCCCGACGAGCGCGTACTGTTTGTGGCAGTAGGTGAGGTAACGGCGTGTATAGATTTAACCAAAATCACCAAGCAGGATATTAGCCGCAGTGCGGGGCAAGACACCGTTATAGTTAAACTGCCAAAGCCGGAGATATGCTACGTAAAACTGGACCATCAGCGGTCTAAAGTTTACGACATTAGCGGCGTTATTTTACCCAGCACCAGCAAAGCTATGGTAGAGGATATTTACAAGGTGGCCGAAAAACGCTTGCTGGATAATGCCCGTGAAATGGACATAACAGGCAAAGCCCGACAAAATGCCCAAACCATTTTTAAACCCCTGCTCGAAAATATATCCGGTAAAACCGTTATGCTGCAATTCAAGTAAACGGCTTAGCTGGCATTTTGCGCCCGCTGTTGTCGCCGTAGCCAGATGTGGCCTATGTTGCGCGTTGGCACGTTATCACCCAGCAGTTTACCCCACGGCTTCAGGTCATCAATACGGTCAAAGACAATCTTAAGCACCGCAATAAACGGGATAGACAGGAACATGCCCGATATGCCCCACAAAGCGCCGCCCATCAGTACAATCACGATAGAAATTAAAGCGTTGATTTGCACCTTAGAGGATACGATGCGCGGTACCAATATATTGTTATCAATAAACTGGATAAACAGGTAAGCGGCAATTACGCCCAGCTGGGTCGAATAACCATCCTTGGTAACAGTAGCCATTAGTATAGGTAAAGCAATGGCAATAATACCACCAATGTAAGGCAGCATATTCAGTAAAGCCCCAATAACGCCTAATAGTATAGCATATTTCACATCCAGGATCATAAGCGCTATGGAATTCATAACGGCCACAATCAGCGTTTCAGTAAGCAACCCTATGATATAGCTTTGTATGGCAGCCTTGGTTTCCTGCAGTATTTCGGCAACGCGGATAGAGTTTTCTTCCGAAAATACCTCGAACAGGAAATTGATGATGAGCGTTTTATATAACAACATTAAAAATACATACACCGGTATCAGGAACACCACACTCAAGGTACCCAGCACGGTATTAATAGTTTTGCCCACCAAAGCCTTGCTGTTGTTCATGGTATCCTTAACGAAGGTAGCCTGCCGTTGGGTATCTACACCAAAATGAGCATAAACATAATTCTTCAGGTCATTTACTATCTGTGCAAATTTGGCTTTCAAAGTAGGCAGCGTGTCGCTGAATGAGGCAATTTGCGATGATAGGAAATAGAACAGCCCGGCAATCACAATTAATGCCAGCAGCATGGATAATATAATGGAAAAAACTTTGGGTATACCCACCTTTTGCAGTTTATTCACCAGCCGGTTAAGCAGCACCGCAATAAAGGCAGCAAAAGCCAATGGTATTAATATATCGGCCAGGCTATTTAATACATAAACAAATAGTATTAATCCGAATAAAATAACGGTGGCTTGAAGGAAAAACGGGTATTTTCTGGTTTCCATAGTGTGTGTTGATATTTACATAAGCAATAATATTTACTAAAGTTTTGAAATAGAAAAAGCTGCTCTGAACAGAACAGCTTTTTCTATTATTTAAGTATTCTCTACCGGGGAGAGGCTATTATTTCAGCACATTTCTCCAGCTTACCAGATCGCCAATAATCTTATCCAGCTGATCGGCAGGAACACGTTCCTGGGCCATGCTGTCGCGGTGACGGATGGTTACGGTATTATCCTCCAGGGTTTGGTGATCAACCGTAATGCAGAATGGCGTACCAATAGCATCCTGACGGCGGTAGCGTTTACCAATAGCGTCTTTTTCTTCGTACTGCAGATTAAAATCGACTTTCAGCCGGTCCATAATTTCACGCGCTTTTTCGGGCAAGCCGTCTTTTTTGGTTAGCGGGAAAATGGCTGCTTTTACAGGTGCCAGGCAAGGGTGCAGGCGCAGTACGGTACGGCTGTCTTGCTTATCTTCAGTACTTAAGTCTTCCTCTTCGTAAGCATTGATCATCGTAAGCAAAAACATACGGTCTAAGCCGATAGACGTTTCAATTACGTAAGGGATATAGTTACCATAAGGCTTGTTGGTATCCGGGTCAACTTCAGGATCAAAGTATTGCATCTTTTTGCCTGAAAATTCCTGGTGCTGACTTAAGTCGAAATTGGTGCGGCTGTGTATACCTTCTACCTCTTTAAAGCCAAACGGAAATTCAAACTCAATATCATAAGCAGCATCAGCATAGTGAGCCAGTTTGGTGTGTTCGTGATAACGGTATTTTTCAGGAGCGGTGCCCAGGGCCAGGTGCCATTTCAAACGGGTTTCTTTCCATTTGTCAAACCACTCGCGCTGTGTGCCGGGGCGTACAAAGAACTGCATTTCCATTTGTTCAAACTCACGCATTCGGATGATGAACTGGCGGGCAATTACCTCATTACGGAAAGCCTTACCAATTTGGGCAATACCGAACGGGATTTTCATCCGGCCCGATTTCTGTACGTTCAGGTAATTCACAAAGATACCCTGGGCGGTTTCAGGACGTAAGTAAATTACATCGGCATCATCCGCTACGGCACCCATTTGGGTGCTGAACATCAGGTTAAACTGGCGTACATCGGTCCAGTTAGCAGTACCACTAACCGGGCAAACAATATTTTGCTCAATGATCAATTCGCGCAGGCGGGGCAGGTCTTCTGCATTCAGGGCTTTGTCCATTTCCAGCTGTAAAGCTTCGGCCTGGTCGGTTTTACCTTCTTTATCATAGCTGGCAATACGGTCTTCCAGTAACTGGTCGGCACGGTAGCGTTTCTTTGAATCTTTGTTGTCGATCATCGGGTCGCTGAAACCATCCACGTGGCCGCTGGCTTTCCATATTTTAGGGTGCATAAATATGGCCGAGTCTATACCCACGATGTTATCGTTCAACTGCACCATGCTTTTCCACCAGTAGGTTTTGATGTTGTTTTTCAGTTCGGCACCAAACTGACCATAGTCATAAACGGCGCTTAAACCATCATATATTTCACTTGATTGGAATACAAAACCATACTCTTTGGCATGGGCAATCACATTCTTAAACAGTTCGTCGGTATTTTTACTCATAACCTTGCAAAGATATTTTTTGAATTTGGAATTCGGAATTTTGATTGAGGGATTTTATTTTAAATAAAAAAGGATGTTTATCAGGCAAGCTTATATACAATTTATGAGTGTAATACAAAGCTGTATTTACGTATCAGCCTTTTTCAATAGAACGTACAGCCTGATCCAAATTGTCATCTTTGTTCAACTTCAACTTTTGCTTTAACCGATAGCGTGCCATGCGAATGCTTTTAGGTTCGACACCCAGCCGGTTGGCAATCTCTTTATTATCCAACCCCATTAAAATGTAGGAGCAGTATTTCAGATCCAACCGGGTGAGGCTGTTATCTGCGCGTTCTTGCAGGGCATCAAAAAAGCTGGGATGGATCTGGCTTAATGTCTGTTGCTGCTCGGTCAGATTTCTGTCCATCCGCAAATTTTGGTTTATAATACGGCCAATCTGCCGTGCTACGGAAGGAGAATCCGCATCAAGCGATTTTTTCTTGAGCCGTTCCAGTATAACATTCTTTTCTTCCAGCTTTAACGTACCTGCCAGTAGTTCTTTTTCCAGCCATTCCGTACGGTCTTGCAATAATTCCTGCTGTGCCTGCAGGCGTGCGCTTTCTTCTTCGCGTAAGGTAGCCTTTAATTCCGCTTCCTGCTTTTCGAGCGCTAATTGCTGTGCTTCGGCTTGTTGTAAAAGTGCCAGCAGCTTGGCTTCTTCTCTCTCTTGTTCTGATAGTTGCTTTTGCTGCAGCGAAGCCTTTAACTTATAATGGTATGAGCTAAGCAACAAGATCAATAAGATAATGCTTGCCGATCCAATGGCTATATACAACCAATTCAGTTGTTTGTTATAATCAGCACGTTCACGCAACCTGGCTATCTCATTCTCTCGCTGTACCGACTGGTATTCTTCTTCGAGTTGCTGGGTTATGGCCAGCTTTTGGGCATCAAAAACTCTGGTATAAAAGACGGTGTATTGCTTGTAGTAGGCCAAAGCCTTAGCTGTATTGCCGCTTTGTTCGGCTACGTTGGCCAGTCCAAGCATCAATCTGCTCCGGGTAAGATCAACGCCGGGTGCTGCGCTCTTCAATTCAGCAATGCCTTTTTGCAAATATTGCTCGGCTCGGGTAAAGTTCTTTTCGCGCAGCGCATACTCGCTCAGTATGCCATAGCTGTTTGCAATAACTTCTTTGCTATTGGTTTGCCGTCCGATAGTCAAGGCCTGGTTAACATACCGGTAGGCACTATCTTTACAGCTGGTGGGGAAGTATTTAAAGTAGCTGTTGGCCATGTTTAAAGCAATAGCCGAGGCATTGCTTTGAATTAAAACCTTCTCTTTGTTTCGCCGGTAAAGGTTTATCGCCTGCCGGTAATAAGCTAAAGAGGAATCAAGCAACATTCGTTTAGCTGTATCTCTTTCAAAAGCAGAAAAGAAACCGTGTGCTATGGTCATGTAGCCTAATAACATATTATCGGCATTGCCACTAAGCCTTGCTGTTGCCATGCAGGCCTTTGCATATTTACGCTGCTTAAGTGTATCGCTGCCATACGCATAAATACTGGCAATGTAATGGTATATCAACGTTCGGTAACTTAAAGAGCGCTGGTCATTCTGCTGTTTTGCCAGTTGTTCGGCTTTTAAAAAACCGGCGATAGATTTTTCGTTGTTGCCTTTCACCATCTCCAACCAGCCTTTTCTAAGCCAGGCGTAGGATGCTAATGCCGGATTTGAGGTGTTACTTGTTGCTTTTACCGCACTGTCAATATACAGTTCGGCACGTCGCTGCTGGTCTTTTTGGATGAACAGGTAGCCCAGCGTGGCATAGCAAAATGCCGTAGCGCCCTCATCTTTATTTTGCCGGGCTGTTAGCAATGCCTTTTGTGCAGAATTAATAGCACGATTCATGTCTTTCTCATAACCAACACGTGCCAGTTCGGCCATAATTACAGGCTTCTCTTCTTTAGGTGCTTGGGATAATGCCTTTTTGAGTGAGTCAATATAAAGTGTTTGTGCTGCAGCATTTACAGCATGCATACAGATAAGGACAAAAAAGAAAGCAGTAGTCTTTTTACAGCACATATTAATAAGGTTGTAGTTAAAGTATAGTACTTTTTAAAGGTTTTGCTAATTGTAACACAGTAGTTTACAAAAATGTTGTAGATAATTTGTAGACGCGGACCTGCTAAGGTGTAGACGCAGTGTAGACGGCTGATTTTAAGCAGTTAATAAGCAAGCGCTTAATTTTGGACATCATTAACCATAAAAAACAAAAGCTATGTCAAAAAAAACAATGGCCGTAGTTGCCTACATCACTATCATCGGTTGGGTAGTATCTTATCTGGAGTATAAAAAAAGCGTAGATAAAAGTCCTTTGGTTAATTACCATCTGGGGCAGTCGCTCGGGTTAATTATTTTATCCTTTGCGCTTGGAATAGTTATGGGCGTGCTGGTTGCAGTAATACCGGGATTGTATATCGTCTCTTATATCATCAGTATTTTGTCATTAGTACTTTTATTGATGGGTGTAATTGCAGCTAACAATGAAGCATTTAAGCCGCTGCCTATAGTTGGGAGATTATTTGAAGGCAAATTTGATTTTTCGAAAAGTTAACATACCTAATATCTTATCCTGGACAAAAGAGGGTTCCGTAAGGAATCCTCTTTTTTGCTTTAAGGCATAGTTACCTGATGCTGTAGCAAGATGTTTATAACCAAACATCAAACAAAAAGCGCCTGTTTGATTTAGTTATATTGAATCACATTTATAATTTAGCCAGCTATGAGTATTCAGGTTGAAGGTTTGACTAAGATTTACGGTACGCAAAAAGCGGTAGATGCCATTAGCTTTAGTGCAAAGCCTGGCGTGCTGGGCTTTTTAGGGCCCAACGGCGCCGGTAAATCAACCACCATGAAAATGCTCACTGGCTTTGTGCCGCAAACTTCGGGTACGGCCAGCGTATGCGGGTTTGATATTGCTAAACAATCGTTAGACGTGCGCAGGCATATTGGTTATCTGCCCGAAAGTAACCCGCTGTATGCCGAAATGTACGTGAAAGAGTCGTTGGGTTTTATAGCTAATGTGCATGGCTTGCATAATCCGGCTGCACGTATTGCCGAGGTAATTGAGCAAACCGGCTTAGGCCCCGAGCAGCACAAAAAGATAGGGCAGTTATCAAAAGGGTACAAGCAGCGGGTGGGCCTGGCACAGGCTATTTTGCATAACCCTGAGGTTTTAATACTGGACGAGCCCACATCCGGGCTGGATCCAAACCAGCTCATTGGTATCCGTCAGTTAATTAAAGATTTGGGTGCAAAAAAAACGGTAGTGCTTTCTACGCATATTATGCAGGAAGTAGAAGCCGTTTGCAACCGGGTAGTCATCATCAATAAAGGGCATATTGTAGCTGATGATAGTTTACAGGGGCTGAAAGCAGCGCATGCCGGTCAATCCCTTGAAGCTATCTTTGTTAATTTAACCAACCGATAAACTACATTTGGCCCTTATTCCCTGAAATTAGTATTGATACATGAAGAAACTTTTACTCATCATAAGCGCTTGCTTTTGGTTTGGTGCCGCCTTTGCGCAAAGCGGTGATATGGCGCATGTACGTCCGGCTGTTAGCTTGGGGCCCGAGGTGGGGTTTGTGCAGCGTAGCTTGTATAATACCAGCTATGGCGCTATCGCCAAGCTCGAAATTCCGGTGGCAGCTACATTAAGTGCTACGCTTACCGGCGGGATAGACTTTATGCATATCAAAAGTTTTAATTTTGGTCAGGTACGAAGCACCGGCGGCACCGATACCTATGTGCCTGTAAGGGCAGGCGCCCGTTACTTTTTAGGCCCCGGTTTTTACGGCGAGGGCGAATTAGGTGCCGCTATTCAGATCAATGGCAATCATGATAAACTGTTTGCTTATGCCATAGGGCCGGGCTTTGTTACGCCATTAAAAAGTGATGGCAGTGCCAGTGCGCTGGATATCAGTTTCCGGTACGAAAGCTGGTCGCGCAACCGTATGCAACAGGTGGCTATTCGGGTGGCTTACCGCCTCGGTAGGTAAGGTGTCGAAAAAAATCAGCAAACAACTTAACGCTTTGATTTATTTATAATTGGTATGCTCAGTATCCTGAAAAAAGAAATATCATCCTACCTCAGTTCGTTGGTCGCTTATGTAACCATCGGCGTGTTTTTGCTGGTGCTGGGTTTGTTTTTATGGGTGTTCCCCGAATCGAGCATATTGGAATACGGGTACGCCAGCCTGGAAAGCCTGTTTAGTACAGCGCCGTACCTGTTTATTTTCCTGATACCCGCCGTTACCATGCGCTCACTGGCCGAAGAACGCCGTGAGGGTACCTTTGAACTGCTGGTAACCCGCCCCCTTACCGATTGGCAAATTGTTTTGGGTAAGTACCTGGCCTGCGTGGTGCTGGTGTTGTTTGCCTTGCTGCCTACATTATTATATGTATACTCGGTATCGGTTTTGGGCACTCCGCAGGGAAATTTGGACACCGGAGCGGTAACTGGCTCTTATATCGGTTTGTTTTTATTAGGAGCCGCATTTGTAGCCATAGGGCTATTTGCCTCATCTGTTAGTAAAAACCAGATCATTGCTTTTACCATTGCTGTTTTTATCTGCTACTTTTTTTATAGCGGGTTCGATTCCATTAGTCAGTTGCTATCCCTGCAAAACTGGGATGTGCAGGAGCTGGGTATAGCCCGGCATTATGAATCGGTGAGCCGCGGCGTGCTTGATACGCGTGATCTGGTTTATTTTATTATTCTATCTGGTTTATTTTTGGGGTTAACATTATTGGTTATTACCCGGCAAAGGCAAAAAAACCTGCGCTATACGGCTTTGCCTGCACTGCTGGCCGGATTAGTGTTGATCGGGGTATTATCAGCCCTAACCTTTACCCGTTTTGATTTTACCAGCGAAAAGCGGTTTACCCTATCCAACGTTAGCCGGGGTGTGATGGATAGCCTGCCAAAACCGGTGCAGGTAACCGTTTACTTGCAGGGTAGCGACTTGCCCGGCGGCATGAAACGTCTGCAACGTGCCACCCGCGATATGCTGAACGATTTGCAGGCTTACAGCCACCGCAAACTGCGTTTTGAATTTGCTAACCCGCTCGAGGGACTAAATCAGCAAGAGCAGGAGCAAACCATACAGAGCATGCAGGCACAAGGTATTGAGCCTACCAACCTGAGTGTTAAAACAGATAATGGCCTCTCCCAAAAAATTATCTTCCCCGCCGCGGTGATAAAAGCAGGTGACCGTGAGATAGGAGTGAAGCTGCTGCAAACCCGCATCGGCCTTTCGCCAGATGAAGTGCTGAACAATTCTATCCAAAACCTGGAATATGCTTTTGCATCCGCTATTCAAAAAGTGACCAGTGGGGGCAAGCCGCGTGTAGGTTTTACCGAAGGGCATAATGAACTGAATGATGTTCAGCTGAATGATGCTATGAAAAGCATGGCGGATGGCTTTGAGGTAGGAAGGGTAAATTTGCAGACTATCCCATTTGCTGGTATGGAAAAGCTCAAGCTTCTGGTGATCCCTAAGCCTGATAAAGCTTTTACCGAAATTGAAAAGTTTAAGATAGACCAGTACCTGATGCGGGGCGGCCATATTTTGTGGACCATCGATCAGGTAAGTGCCGAGCTGGACAGTTTGCGCGGGCATGGCGGCGAGCAGCTGGCTTTCCCTAAGCAGCTGAATCTGGATGATCAACTGTTCCGCTATGGCGTGCGTTTGAATTATGACCTGATTGCCGACCTGAACTGCGGGCAAATACCCGTTGCTACCGGCAACGTAGGCGGGCAGGCACAAATACAAATGGTGCCCTGGCTGTTTTACCCCATATTTGTGCCTATAGCCCAACATCCGCTGGTTAAAAACCTGGAAGGTATTCGCAGTGAATTTGCCGGTACTATTGATACGCTGGCCGTTAAAGGCACTACGAAAACGATACTGCTTACTTCGTCGCCATATAATAAAGGTATCACAACGCCATACACATTGTCGCTACAATCGCTTGAGCAGGAACCCGACCCGCGCCAGTTTCGCAGCCCGGTTAAAACAGTGAGTGTTTTACTGGAGGGTAATTTTGTTTCGGCTTTTCAAAACCGCCCCATGCCCGAAGGGCTGAATGAACAAATACAGGTTCTGAATAACAGCGCTAAGCCGGGGCAAATAATCGTAATCAGCGATGGTGACGTGTTTAAAAATCAGGTTGCATCGGATGGCTCGCCTTTCCCGTTAGGATTAGATCGCTATACACAGCAAACTTTTGGTAACAAAAACCTGCTGTTAAATATGGTTGATTATCTGGCCGGCAATGCCAAGTTGATTGACCTGCGCGCCAAAGAAGTAAAGCTGCGTTTGCTTAACCGTGCTCGTGTACGTAACGAAAAATTATACTGGCAGGTAGTGAACACGGTTGTGCCGCTGGGTATAGTGTTAATATTTGCTATTTTTCAACATTATTACCGTAAGCGAAAGTATGCTCATTAATTTTCCTACTTTTGGTTTGATTAATTATAGTTTATGAGATTCATTGTTTCGACATTAACTTTACTGAAGCAATTGCAGTCGGTAAGCGGCGCGTTAAGCAACAGTACCGTATTGCCTATACTGGAAAACTTTTTATTTGAGATCAAAGAAGGTAACCTGACTATATCAGCTACCGATCTGCAAACCAGCATGACCACCTCGCTGGCAGTTGAGGCTAAAGAGAACGGCCGTATCGCTATACCTTCGCGCATATTGCTGGATACTTTAAAATCATTGCCGGAACAGCCTATTGCGTTTTCGGTAGACGATAAAACTTTTGCAATAGAGATTAGCGCTGGTGATGGTAAGTACAAGCTGAGCGGCGAGAATGGCGAGGATTTTCCAAAGATTCCGGTAGTTGAAAATGCTTCATCGGTAAACCTGCCGGCATCGGTACTGGCCGAAGCCATAAACAAAACTATTTTTGCTGTAAGTAATGATGAGTTGCGCCCGGCTATGACAGGTGTATTCTGTCAGTTAGCTCCGCAATCATTAACCTTCGTATCAACTGATGCACATAAACTGGTGCGTTACCGTCGTAAAGATGCGCATGCAGCCAGCAATACTTCCTTCATTCTGCCTAAAAAAGCACTTAACCTGCTTAAATCAGCCCTGCCGAGTGACGATGTGAATGTATCTGTTGAATATAACAATACCAGTGCCTTCTTCCGTTTTGGAAATATCAACCTGGTTTGCCGTTTGATTGATGAGCGTTACCCGGATTACGAAGCCGTTATTCCGCAAAGCAACCCGAACAGATTAACTATTGACCGTCAGTCATTCTTGGGTTCATTGCAGCGTGTGGCTATTTATGCCAATAAAACCACCCACCAGGTGCGTTTAAAAGTAAGCGGGAGCGAACTGAATATTTCATCAGAAGATATAGATTTTTCAAATGAAGCGCATGAGCGTTTGAGCTGCCAGTATGAGGGCGACGATCTGGAAATTGGTTTTAATGCACGTTTCCTGATCGAGATGCTGAAAAACCTGGGCAGCGAAGAAGTATCGTTACATATGTCTACACCTAACCGTGCAGGTTTATTGCTGCCACAGGGAGGCGATGAGAACGAGGATATATTAATGCTGGTGATGCCGGTAATGCTTAATAGCTACGCATAATTATAAAACCGATTTTAAAACTAATCATACTTTGAGTCCGGCCCATCACCTTATGGCCGGACTTTTTAATTAACTCCATATAACAAATAAAAAAATAAGGAGTTATAGGATTAAAAGCCGCATGAACCGTATCTCGTCTATATATTATCTGCTAATTGTTTTCATAGCTGTCGGCATTATCTCGTCTTGTAAAAAAGGTGATGATTCAGTGCCTCGGGTATCAACCGGCCCATTACTGAACGTGGTTAATACAACCAGTGAAACCATTGATTTTTATGTGAACGGCGTGCGGCAAAATACGGCCGGTATCTTGCCTGCTGGATCAACAGGATACTTAACTGTACCATTTGGTAATCAGCAATTCGCTTTTAAAGAAGGGTTTGACAGGGTAAACTTAAGCAATACAGATACTTTATTTACGTTACCGCTTAAGCTTGATAGTTTGCCAAATATCAGGTATTCCGTATTTGCCAGTACTAACAATCGTAGTGGGGCCATAGTTACCGTTGATACGTTAATTACTGATACAACACGGAATATTTCGAGAATCAGATTTGTGCATGCGGCGGCTAATGTTCCGGCCCTGCGCATTACCATGAATGATACGCTGGTGTTTGACAATGCCACGTACAAGTCTGTAAGTACATTTAAGCGGGTAACTGCCAGATTAAAAACTATTAAAGTTTATAACGGCAGTGCTACATCGCCGCTTGCTACCCTCACTGCTACATTAGCAGCGCAGCGGTTATATACTTTGTTTGTAAAAGGATCGTTAAACGGAACAGGCGATGCTGCATTCGAAGCAAAATTGATCACTAATCAATAAAAGTTGTATGTTACATATTACACGTAGGTTTTGGTATTACATAGCAACCGGATGCTGTGTGTTTTTCATCGTAGTTACAGCATCTTGCAGTAAGGAAGAAAATACAAATGCCAGTCCATCAAATGTGCAGTTACTCATCGCTAATATGAGTCCGGATTTATACCCAGTTAATTTATTTATTAATGATGTAAGGCAAACCACTACGGGTTATAGTTACAATTCAACACCCGCTTATGCATCTGTGGGTATCACTAACCGGGGGCTGCAAATCCGCTCTTTGCGTAACGGTAATGTTTTGTTTAATATCACCGACTCACTAAGGTCCAATACCAGATACTCCTTATTTGTAACCGGTTTATTTACGGATTCCATATATCATTTATTTTTAGCTGATGATACGGCTACGCTGGCGCCGATAGGTAAGGGTGGTAAACTTCGCTTTGTTAACGCATCGCCAACAACCACGGCGTTTGATTTATGGGCAAATGGTACGCCTGTACTTAAAGCAATAAAGTTTAATACTGTATCTCCTTATGTGGTACTGCCGGCCGGTAACTACACTTTTAAAGCCTATGCTGCGGGTAACTCAACAGAACTGGCTAATGTGCAAAATGTAACCATTCGCGATGGCGGTTTATATACCATGTACTCAAAGGGGATTCCCAACCGTGCTACAAACGATACGGCTCGGCTAAGCCTGGCTTACATTACGAATAAATGATGCCGGTTTGAAATGTATTTCTATTTTTGGTGAAAATTTTTGAACAGTGGAATACGTACACAGCCTGATAGACTTTATACTGCATATTGATAAGCACCTGGCCGAAATAATGAGCCAGTACCACGGATGGACTTACCTCATCCTTTTTCTGATCATCTTTGCCGAAACAGGTTTTGTGGTTACGCCGTTTTTGCCCGGCGATTCGCTGTTGTTTGCAGCCGGTGCACTTATTGCTGGTGGTAATACAGGGTTAAGCATCTTTATACTGGCTTTACTGTTAATTGTGGCTGCCTTTACCGGTAACACTGTAAATTATTTATTGGGTAATTACTTAGGGCCCAAAGTATTTAAGCCGCAGAATAAAATTCTCAAATTAGATTACTACCTGCAAACACAAGCCTTTTTTGATAAGCATGGTGGTAAAGCGGTTATCTTTAGCCGTTTTATGCCTATCATTCGTACGGTGGCTCCATTTGTGGCAGGCGTTGGCCGTATGCCGCTTGGAAAGTACAGTTTATATAACATTGTAGGCGGCGTAGCCTGGGTGGTTACTTTTTTGGCCTTGGGTTATTTACTGGGTACTGTTCCATTTTTCAAAAAGAACTTTTCGCTGATTGCTTTGGCTATTGTGCTGGCATCCATCGTGCCGCCAATTTATGCTGCGTTAAGGGGCCGTTTTCGTAAGTCTGCCTGATTTTTCATCTGCAATTGTTTTATTAACCAAGCCATGGTTGGGTAGCATGCCTGCTTTACCCTGACGGTATAATAAAGCTTCATGGGCTAAGGCCTGTTTGTGCAACAGCGTGAGCGGCGTATCAATCAGTTTATTTAGGTCGGGCTGTCCGGCATCTACCCATGCCGAATACCAATAGTTGCCGATGTTTGCAATAGCCATGCGTGCACGCCGCTGTACCATCCCATTTAAAGCTTTTTGATAGGCGCGGCAATAGGTAGGAGAGTAATCGGTAAGTTTACGCTTACCACGCATAACGGTAGTATACTTTTGGTCGGCCGGAAAGGTTTTGCTCAACTGTCGTTCAATACGCAAGACTGAGTCTACACATTTATATGAGCTGCGGCAAATAATAAAAGCCTGCCACAGCGGATTCTCCAGATAGTGAGCCTTGCCTGCATAAAAATTGTACTGATTGCCAAACTGTTCGGGCAGGCGGCTTTCCCATAACGCATGTATGCCTTCCTGATGGGTAAGCTGTCCGTCATGATTTTGCGTAAGGTGCAGGGGTACACAGGCATCGGCCACATAATGGCCTAAAAATGCAGAAGCGTGCAATATTGCACTGGTATCGTGATTTTTAAAGGCATTCACCAGCCGGTAATACTGGTATTGTATACTCCAGGGCAAGGTGCCGTATTTGTTCAGTGTATCGGCAGAGTATTTCAAAACAGCATCATTCCATTTTTGCGGAACGGTATGAAACGGATCTTTACCATAATGGTCTGCATTGAAAAAATGATGCGGTATTTCTGTTGAATCTATATAACGTAGCTTATCCGGGGTAACGGCATGCTCAGTCAGGTAGTCGATATGGCGCTGGTAAAAATCGCTCATGCCCTTGGGTAAAGTAAATACCGCCATCCTATTAAATCGGTAATGCGCATAGAATCCCCAGGCCGAACAAATGGTTATTAGTAATATACTGAGTGCAAATTTTATTAAAGATCTAATCAAGCTTTAATGGTTTGGTTTTGAGGATGTTTGGCCTGTTTACAGTTTTTGGCAACTTGTTATGCTATAAAATTAAGAAACTCATGTACCAAAACGTACATTTTCGCGTATATATTCGCAGTGGTATTCACATACCAACAATTGTTAACATATCAATCCTATCTATGAAATTATCTACAATTACCTTGAAGCAGGTGATGATCTGCGCTCTCTTTGGCTTTTTAGGCATTACTTTATTCTCGTCGTGCAAAAAGGACGACCCTTATGATTTTAAGGATACCATTGCCGCAAATGTAAACTTTATTAATGCAAGCCCCGATGCCGGAGATGCCGGTTTGTACGTAGAAAATATTCTGAGAACGCCACAATTGGTAAGCTTTGGTAATGCATCAGGCTACAATAAAACATTTTTGGGTGAACAGGACATTACCGCAAAAAACGCATCGGAAAATACTTTGGTTAGCTCAAAAGGACAATTTGATGCCAACGGAAACTATACCGTTTTTATGGTTGGTCAAAGCTCGGCTTTAGGCTTGGTTACGGTTACTGACGATTTAACGGCGCCTGCAGCAGGGAAAGTCAAAATTCGCTTTGTAAATGCATCTCCAAGTGCTACATCGGCCCGTTTATTGGTTAATAACAGTACCGTGTATACAGATCAGCCCTACCGTGCGGCAACCACGTATACAGAACTAAGTGCGGGAACTTACTTTTTTAATGTTGCTAACGGCAATACCCGTTCGGCTACTTTGAACAATGTTACGCTTGAAAGTGGCAAAATTTACACCGTATACGCTAAGGGACTGATAGGCGGTAGTGCAAATGCACCTTTTAGCGTAGGCGTATTTAAGAATAATTAGCTGATAGCTAACCGCTAAAGAATTACAGCCGCTGGTACCGCTGTGAGAAGTTGCTTTAAGAAAATTTAATATGTACTTGCCAAATATATTTTTTTGCTATATATTTGCAGTCCGAAAAATAAAGAAAGAATATTAGCTAAAATGGCAAATCATAAATCAGCAATTAAAAGAATCAGAGCCAACGCTGCGAAGCGTCTGCGTAACAGGTATCAGGCTAAAACAACCAGAAACGCTATTAAAAAATTAAGAAGCACTACAAGCAAAGCTGACGCTGCTCCTTTATTAACTAAAGTGATTTCTATGCTGGATCGTTTAGCTAAGAAAAACGTTATTCATAAAAATAAAGCATCTAACAATAAGTCAAAACTGACTAAATTCGTTAACGGCTTACAATAATATTAGTTTTAGTGTCATTTTAAAAGGCTGCCCGAAAGTGCAGCCTTTTTTGTTTTGTGCAGTTTTTTAAATAGTTTAACGGCATGGAAGTGTGCGAAACCAAAATCAGTATCAAGGCATGGGCCGAGGAAGACCGGCCGCGCGAAAAGCTGGCGGCACAAGGCCGCCGTGCATTAAGCGATGCGGAACTGATTGCTATACTAATTGGCTCGGGTAGCCGAACAGAGTCGGCAGTGGAGTTGAGTAAACGCATTCTGCACCATTACGATAATGATTTGCAAAAGCTGGGTAAGGTTTCTGTGGCAGAGCTTTCAAAATTTAAAGGTATTGGCGAAGCTAAAGCTATCTCCATCATTGCAGCCCTGGAGTTGGGCCGCCGCCGTAATGATACTGAAATAAAAGTGCCTGAAGTAGTGAACGGCAGCCATAGTGTATATCAAGTACTGCGCCGCCATTTAGTTGATCTGAATCATGAAGAATTCTGGGTACTGCTATTGAGCCGTAGCTGTAAAATTATTTCAAAGGAACTTATTAGCAAAGGCGGTTTGTCGGGTACTGTTGCCGATCCTAAGATCATCTTCCACATAGCATTACAGCACCAGGCTTCCTCCATCATCCTGGCACATAATCATCCATCGGGTAACCTGAAACCCAGTCAGCAAGATATAGATCTCACCCGAAAAATACATCAGGCAGGCCGCATACTCGATATCGGCGTGTTAGATCATTTGATTATTACTGATGGTGGTTACTTTAGCTTCGCAGATGAAGGCTTGCTGTAGACAAATACAGTATCAGCTCAAAATCGATTATCCGAGCGATCAATTACATGTAAAAAAGGATTCTTGCCATCAATGGATTTAATTTTACCATAATCGTTGCTGCTGCTAAACCTGTCGTAATAGACAATGGTGGCGTTACCGATTGATTTGAGTTTTCCTTCATTTCCATTCATGTCAAATCTGTCATAGTAGGTTACAGCCATATCGCCAATTGATTTAAGCTTGCCGATATTGCCGTTCATATCAAAGCGATCATAATAAGTGAAGGTGATGTTTCCTATCGATTTTACTTTACCTGTATTGCCATTCATATCAAAGCGATCATAATAAGTAACCGGCAAACTACCTACGCATTTAAGTTTTCCGGTGTTCCCATCCATATTGAATTCATCATAATAGTCGATAGCAATATTGTTTATAGCTTTTAACTTTCCGTTACGGTAAGCGCCATCTATGCTATCCCAATACTCATAACTGGCATTGTTGCGTAAAGTATTCAGCTTGATAGTTCCTTTTGAACTAAGTCGAAGCAATAGGCTTCCTGTTTTGAAATCTATAGACTGGATGTAGGCGTTATTGCTTTTTGCAACCAGGTTTACATGAAGTAAAGCTTGTGCCTGAATGAGCTGGCAATAGCATAGCGTTAACAGAAGGAGTATAGAATGTTTAGGTTTCATGGTGTGAGTAAAGTTAAATAAAGTGGTTGAAATGCTAATTAAACAACAGTAAGATGATGTTTGGTAATTAGGGTTTAATCGAATGACAACTAATCCTTTTATGAATAAGCTGTAAAATGAATTCAAACTGACCAGCCATAATATAGGTTGCATTAAAAAGTAACTACTTTAGCTATAACAAGCAACCGCCTATGTATACATTATTTAATGCCCTGCTGGTTACCGAAGCAGAAGGCGAATTTACTCAAGAAATTAAACCGCTTGACCTGGCACAGCTGCCTGACAACGATTTGTTGATCCAGGTAAAGTATTCATGTATTAATTTTAAGGATGCGCTGTCGGCATCGGGTAATAAGGGTGTTACCAAAAAGTACCCGCATGTACCGGGTGTGGATGCAGCCGGGATAGTTATTAAATCTAAATCTGCTCAGTTTGCCGAAGGTGATGAAGTGCTGATAACAGGTTTTGATATGGGTATGAATACCTGGGGCGGTTTTGGCGAATACATTAGCGTGCCTGCTGCTTGGGCTTTGCCTTTACCTGCCGGATTATCACTGCATGAAGCCATGAGCTACGGTACGGCCGGTTTAACAGCAGCTTTGTCGGTTCACGAAGTAATCAGAGCCGGTATCAAGCCTGAGCGTGGCCCTGTTGCAGTTAGTGGTGCTACAGGTGGGGTGGGTGGTTTAGCCACGGCTATACTGGCTAAGTTAGGGTACGAAGTAACGGCAATATCGGGTAAAAACGACGAAAGCTTTTTGCTCAATACTTTAGGTGCCAGTAGCATTATTAACCGTGCAGAATTTACAGATACATATAATGTCAAGCCTTTAGCAACACCCGCCTTTGCTGCTGCAATAGATACCACGGGTGGAGCTATTTTATCGGGCATGTTGAAAGCTACGCAATACGGAGGAGTAGTAACTTGTTGCGGAATGGTTGCAGGCACAGAGCTGAGCACTACCATATTTCCGTTTATTTTGCGTGGCGTGCATTTGGCCGGTATTGATTCGGTTATGGTACCGCTCGAGCAGCGCCGGCCTTTGTGGGAACTATTGGCCAGCGAGTGGAAACCCGCAAACTTGAGTAGCCTCATCCAAAACATCCGTCTACCTGAATTACCCGCTAAGCTAAACGATATTTTGCACGGACAAGCTAAGGGCAGATATGTACTCGTACACGATTAGAATCCAAAATATAAACCAAAATAAAGGCCTGTAATATTACTTACAGGCCTTTATTGAATCTCTTGGCAGTGGCTTATAAACCAAAGCCTATCAAAAGTTATTGCAGGCATTGCCCATATCAATGGTCAGGTTATAGCTTGCCTGCTCAATTTTTTGACGTACCTGGTGGCTTTCGCCGCCATAGGTAATCTGAAAATCATAGGTTTTGCCCAAGGCCAGGTAGGAAGTCGTGATGTCGCCTTTATCTACATATCCCAAATATTGGAAAGGCATGCCAGATCCGGTTTCTTTAAAGAATACATATACGCTGGGCCTGATCTGTAAATTGTTTCGGCTGGCGCAAGTGCCGGTAAAATTTAAACTCACCGGCATGTATACAGTCGGTGGCGGTAATGAAACCGGTTCCTGGTTTGATCCGGTTTTGATTAAGCCAATATTGATTATTTGTTGCAATTGATTGGCTGTAAATGTAACCTGCTGGCTAACCGTTTTGTAGCCTGCAGCGCTGATTTCTACCGTGATGCTTATCGGCTGGTTGGCAGCAGGGTGTACATCGGGGCCCAAGCCAATGGTAACCGTACCTGCGGTTAAATGAATATCCTTTTTACCCGATAACTCATATACCTGCTGAGCGGCACCGCCTGATATCTTAATTTGGGCGCCGGCAGGTGCAATCCCGCCTGTAGCGCCATCTGTTACATGTATGAGTGCCGTGTATTTGATGATATTGGTATCAACAATGATTTTGATATCCTCAGTGGGCTTGGTACAGGCCGAAGCCACTAACAGTAGTACGGAAAGTATAATTTTGTAAGCAACGCGCATAAATACGGAAAATTAAAGTTTGTAGTTGAAATTTAACTGCAGCACCGGCATAAAGCGGTAGTTATTAATATTGGTCTGAAACTGGCCCGTTTGCGAAGCGTTGCTTTCTAAAATACCAGTGCCAACCATGCGGGCTTTTGGCTTGCCTAAGTAATAGGTACCAAGATCAAAATTAATATTAAAGTGCCCGGTAGGGAATAAATTAGCTAGTCCTAAACCTAAGTAAGGCGCTATACCGCCCCAATCGGCACTGGCTGTTACGGTGCCAACCTGCTCTTCAGAAAGTTCAATGTCACCATACGTATAGTGTTCGGATGGGATAATTGTTAAATCGCCGCTTGCTTTAAAAAAGTAAGCTACACCACCAACCAGCCGAAAGCCGGAATGTGTTTTAAAGGGAATGAAATCGCCCAGCAGGTGAATGTTGTTAAATTTGGCTGAAGCCTTAGAGGTGGAGTTGAAACCGGTTACACGATAAACATTATAAGCCGTTACCGGAATAAAATTAGCACCCAGCCTTGCCGCAGCACGTGGCACAATGCCATAACCAAACTCCGCACCGGCACCCTGGCTGCCAATGTTAAGGGTTACTTGCTTTTTATGTGATAGTGAAGAATTGTAACCTTCTGTTAACTGAGCTTTTGTGTACTGACAAAAAAGTAATAAGGTAAGAAAAATGATGGTTGAAAATCTCATATCAAAAGCCCTGTTAGCTTAAAGTATCTGCAATTAAATTTTACAGGGGTTGAAGATATTGAAATTTATTCGTTTTTTGTTTAAACAGATATAAGCATTTGGTTCTTGTTTTTGTAAGTAATCGTCGCTGTCTCTCTTTTAATCAGTTGCCTTTTTTGTTTCAGGCATTACTTTCCATAACAAAAAAAGTGCCCCTAACGCTAACGCGCATAAAAATATAAAGCCAATTTTAAATCCTGCTGCGTCTACTATAAATCCTGCTGATAGGTTGCTGAGTGTTGATCCCAGGCTTAGTGAAGTGGCCAGTAAGCCTTGCGCAAAGCTGGCAACATCCGAGTTGCCCATTAAATCATCAACTACCATAATAGCCACCACGCTGAATACGCCTGCGGCCATGCCGTCCATAACCTGCAGTACCAGCAAGTGCCACGTTTTATCGGTAAAAGCATAAATAAACGCACGGGCGGCCAATAGCATAAAAGCAATCATGAGCAGTTTTTTGCGGCCTTTGCCTGCTTGTTTGCCGCATATGTATACGGTGGGTATCATCACCAATTGGGCAATAATTATGCAGGCCGATAAGTAGAGCGTTGAATTTCCTTTGGCTGTTTTGGTGATCTCTTGCGCTACCAGGGGTAGTAGTGCACCGTTCGAAAAGTAGAAGATAACTGTTAATAGTAAAAATATAAGGAATGGCTTATTGCTCCACAGTTGTTTTATAAAGCCCTTCTTGTCTTCTTTTTCCTGTGCGTTCTCAGCTTTGGGCTGCTTATCTTCCACATCTTTTTGGGCGATGAAGGATGCGCTTACCGTACACATGACGGCTAGTGCCATCATTACATAAAATATACCGGCATTGTTGGTAAAGCGGGCCACCACCCCGGTAAACACGGCCGAGGCTACGTTGCCGGCATGGTTAAAGCTTTGGTTTTTACTAATGGTGCGGTCAAACTCACCTTTGCCCGACATAACAGATGCCAGCGCTACCAGTGTAGGTATGTAAAAAGAAGCCGATAGCCCAAGTACTACCTGGCTAATAATGATAGGCAGAAAGCTTTGGTAAAACGGATAACAAAATGCGACCACGCCTGATATAAGCGAAGCAATAATAATGGGCAGTCTTTTCCGGCGTATCTTATCTACTATATAACCAGCTGGCCCTTGCGCTATAACCATTGAAAATGTTGTAGCGGCAATGGCCATACCAATCTGTCCGGATTTCCAATGGAGGTTGGTAGCCAGGTATACCGCTAAAAATGGGCCTACGCCATCGCTAACATCGGCAGCAAAAAAATTTAACCAGTTTAAGGCAATAGAGCTTCGTTTTGTCGGCTTGTCTGACATTTGAATAGCATACAGGTGTGGTCAGTAGGTATAACAACGCTTATCGGCAAAAACTATGTTTAATTAACGTATAGTTAAGGATTTGTTTTTCAAAAGGTGATTATATTATGGATAAATGAGCAGATAGCAGACTGCGTTATTGATAGAGTGATCAGGCTGTTAGTCTGATAATTGATCAAAATAGCTTTAACTGCTGGCTGCCCGCCTTTTTAGCTTCACCAAAAACGGTGCGACCGCCATAGCGCCATGATTCGGCACGTTCCTTTTCTATAACTTTATCAAAATCGGCGTTCGGTGTAAAGCCGGCTTCTGCTTTTTGCGCTATCTGCGTAAGGCTCTTAATGGCCTGGGCTTTTTCCGTGTTGCCTATTTTAGCTTGCTGTATGGATTTTTGCAACACGCTGATGGTTTCATCATACACACGGGTAGGTACCGGGAAAGGATGCCCGTCTTTACCGCCGTGGGCAAAAGAGTAACGGGCTGGGTCGGTAAAGCGCGCCGGTGTGCCATATATTACTTCGCTAACCAAAGCCAATGATTGCAGCGTACGCGGACCAACGCCCTGCAGAAGCAGTAACTCTTCAAAATCTTTGGGTTGTTTTTCATGCGCCAGCCACAACACCGCACCCAAACGTTTTAGGTCAACATCTTTAGCTGTTACTTCATGGTGTGAAGGCAGTACCAAGTGGGCAACCTCCTTTAGCATGCGGTCGGGATCTTCAGCTGCCATGCTCATGATGGCAGCGCGGGAACTATCAGCACGGGCATCGGCCATATTGAGTATGCGGCCGGTGTTTTGCCCGCAGATAGCAGTGTGCGGGTCGCTCACAAAGGAGGTCAATGCACCTGAATGCCAGTGATAGCGCCGCGCCGTGCGGCTGTTGGCATTCATGCCCTGCTGTATCACCGTCCATTGCCCCTGGCTGCTAACAATAAAATTATGCAGGTAAAGCTGAAATCCATCCTGCACGGCGGTATTATCTACCTTTGCGCTCAGTTTGCTGCATTTAACCAGGTAATCGCCATCAAGCCCTGTTAGCTCGCTAAGCTTAAGTAACTCGGCCGGTGTTTGGGTAGATTGCTTGCCTTTGCCGCCGCATATATAAATACCTAATTGCTTGGCATGCGGGTTAATTGCCTTTTTAAGTGCACCCATCACCGAAGTAGTAATGCCGGATGAATGCCAGTCCATGCCCATTACAGCACCCAGGCTCTGGAACCAGAACGGATCGCTAAAGCGGGCTATTACTTCGCCCGGGCCATATTCCATTGCCATGGTCTCTACCACCGCCAGCCCAAGTTTCGACATGCGCTCGTGCAGCCATGCCGGCACCTGCCCATAATGTAAAGGTAAATCAGCACTGCCCGAACGTTTCATGCTAACAAATTTAGTTAAAAAAGATTTAACAGCTTTAAGGTGCTCCTGATAACTCAATAATAAAAATGGTTTGAATTTAAACTATTAAGTATTTAACTTTGTTGGAGCAATTATTATTTACCTATGGCAACGGCTCAAGTAGCATCTAATTCATTGGTTGAGTATGGCGCACGCAGGGTTATCATAACCATCACCGCGGTGTTTTGTGCCTTGCTCGAAATTATTGACACCACTATTGTAAACGTGGCGCTAAACGATATGCGCGGCAACCTGGGCGCTACGCTGAACGAGATCAGCTGGGTTATTACCGCTTACTCGCTGGCTAACGTAATCATTGTTCCCATGACCAGCTGGCTGTCACAGCAATTCGGGCGGCGTAACTATTTTGCAGCATCAGTTATTTTATTCACCATATGTTCCTTTTTATGTGGTAATGCAACTAATATCTGGGAGCTGGTAGTATTCCGTTTTATACAGGGTATAGGTGGAGGTGCCTTGCTAGTAACTTCGCAAACCATCATTACCGAAAGCTGGCCGGTTGAAAAGCGGGCAATGGCCCAGGCCATCTATACCTTAGGTGTAATTGTGGGCCCAACATTAGGGCCGCCGTTGGGTGGTTATATTGTGGATAATTATTCGTGGCCGTTTATCTTTTACATTAACATCCCGGTAGGTATCATTGCAGCTATCCTTACCCTGCAATATGTACGCAGCCCCAAATATGACGTAAAGCGGCCCATTAGCCAGGTAGATTGGTGGGGCATTGGTTTACTAACCGTCGGTATCTCGTCCTTACAATATGTGCTTGAAAAAGGTCAGGAAGAAGACTGGTATAGCAGCGAAGTAATTACCATCCTTACCGTTACCGCGGTATTAGGTATCCTGTTATTTATATGGCGTGAGCTGGTTTATGCTTACCCCATTGTAGAATTGCGGGTGCTTAAAGATAATAACCTGCGTATTGGAGTGCTGCTATCTTTTATTATGGGCTTTGGTTTATTCGGTTCTACTTTCGTTATACCGCTGTATACGCAGTCCTTATTAGGGTGGACGGCACAGCAATCGGGCATGCTGCAGCTGCCCAGTACATTGTTTGTGGCCTTCATGATGCCGGTAGTGGCCCAACTAATACAACGGGGCGTGCCGCAAAAGTACCTTATTGCAGTGGGTATGGTCGTTTTCTTTATCTATAGTTATATGTCTTACGGTATTATTACGCCGTATACCAGCAGTGGCGACTTCTTTTGGCCGCTCATTGTACGCGGTTTTGGTTTAGGACTTTTATCTGTACCGGTAAGCACTATGTCTTTGTCAACCCTGAAAGGTAAGGAGATAGGGCAGGGAGCTGCATTTTCGGGCATGATGCGGCAGTTGGGTGGGTCTTTTGGCGTGGCGCTGATATCTACTTTTGTATCCCGGCAAACGCAGGTGCACCGTAGTACGCTGGTAAGCCACCTTAATGTAAACAGCTTGGATGTACAACAGCGCATCACTCAAATAGCAGCTGGTTTTAAAAGTCGGGGCTTTGATGAGCATACCGCCCGGCAAATGGCTCTTACAGCTATGGATGGTTCGGTAAACAAGCAGGCCACCTTACTGTCTTATATGGATGTATTTTTATGGGTGGGTGTTATGTTTTTGGTATGTGTGCCGATTGTGTTGTTTTTTATAAAAACAGCGAAAAGTAAAGTTAGCCTCGCTGACGCAGCCCACTAAAAGTAATTTGTAAGATTATATTAGATTTGTTCCTGTAATGGCCGAAAACTTGAAGGCAGATCAAAAAACGCAGCTTGCGCTGGATCTTGGACATGCAATGCATGAACTAAGAATGCTGATCCGCCATTTTATACAAACCAAAATTAAAGAACATAATATTGATATCACTTTCGAAATGCTTGAAGTTATGTCAGTACTATGGAAACGCGATGGGCGGAACCAGCAGGAGATAGCCGACCTTACCTTGCGCGATAAATCCAGCATGACCTATCTGATCGACAACCTTGTGAAGCGTAAGCTGGTAAAAAGGGTAGAAGATGAAAAAGACCGGCGCAACAAGCTCATCTTTTTAACAGAGGATGGCAATCGTGTTAAGGAGCAATTATACCCTTGGGTAACCGAAGAGTATATTAAAGCTACCGCAACTCTTCGGTTAGAAGACCTGCAAAGCAGCGTTAATGTGTTGAAGGAAATGATTGATAACCTGAAAAAGGTGGAGGTGTGATTGGTTATTACATCCAACCCATAAAGGTTATTTGAGTTATCAAGGGGAGATTAACTATCCGAGTTATTCCCGGTATCGTTATTCGGTCTGTGCCTGCTCTTGAAAGGCCGTTTACGTTTTGAAGTGGCGGCCTGAATTTTCTCTTTCTTTTCTTGCAGATCTTCGGCTGCATCAATAGAGTGCGATTGGTGGATATCGTCGTCTTCCTCAGCCATGTCCGACAGCTTGGCATAGAACTTACGCAGGTCGTCCAGTTCTTTTTCGGTCAGGTCCTCTATGTCCACCATGCGGTTGCTGGTAAACCGGTTAGCTGCAATCAGCTCATTTAGCTTTAGCTGTATGGCTTTCGATTCTTTGTTCTGCGCTTTTTGAATCAAAAATACCATCAAAAAAGTAATGATGGTTGTGCCGGTGTTGATTACCAGCTGCCAGGTTTCGGAGTAGTGAAACACCGGGCCGCTGGCACCCCATACTATAACCACCAAGCATGCCATAATAAATGCAGTTGAGCTGCCTGTCCAGGTGGTTACTTTGTTAGAAAACCGCTCAAAGAAGCTGTTCTTTTCTTTAGTATCGGATTTTGAATTAGTCATACGGCGAATATTGTTTCGCGAATAACAGTCCGATAGCTAATATGTTGGTTTAAATTAAGATTCGGATACCTGCATGTGCCGCCTTACATTGCGGCTCAACTCGTCAATATCAAAAGGCTTTTTGATATAGCCATCGGCCATGGCTTCGGTTGCTACCAATTCAATTGGATTTACAGCTGATAGAATAAGCACCGGAATATCGGCGGTATTGGGACAGGTTTTTAATTGTCGGCACAGTTCGCTGCCTCTTTCTTCTGCTTTCAGCCACTCGTCCAGTAATATCAGATCGGGCTGAATACTTTCAATATCTGCTATGATCGAACTGCTAAGTGAAGATATTACTTCATAGCCATCATCTTTCAGTACATACTCCAGTATGTCCAAAATATCCTGATCATCTTCGATCACCAGTATTTTTAGTGCCATTAATTAGGGGGGTAAAATTTCTACAAAAATAAATAAAATAAATCTATAGGTAAATTATTTTAAATAAAAGTAGCTTTTAGTCGCTTTAGTTGTAGGGGAACTGGCTGTGTTGTTAAGTAAAAGTTAATAGGATTTTTTTAGATCTGAGTGCTTGATATCAAATAAGCTAACCAAGAGCTTTTTAAGTGTAAGGAGTATTGTATCATTATAGTATTAAATAATAATTTATTCAATTAGCCGGTCGGGTGCCATAGCCTTACTATTCACAAAATATTTAAAATTAATACCTATAAGTAAATGAACGTTTATTTATATTTGTAGCGATTTAATAAACTTATGCGACCTAAAAATCTGGAGAAGGAAGCCACCTTACGTACCATGGCCCTGCAAATTATTGCCGAAGAGGGGCTGGAGAACTTAAGCATGCAAAAGCTGGCAAAAGCTGCGAATGTATCACCACGTACCATCTACATCAAATACGAAAATAAGGAAGACCTGTTAATCAAGCTGTTTATTGAAGAAGTGCTTGGTAACTACGAAAAAGCGGTTTTGCAGAACTTCAATTCAGATATGGATTTTGCAGAAGGTGTTCAATGCTTGTGGCAAAATGCCTTTGCCTATCTCACAAATAACCGGCCTCATTTTGCATTGATGCAGTATGGTAATTCGTCACCTCTGCTCAATAAGGCATTTCAGCAGGCCAACATACAGCAAGGCGATTTTTTTGCCCCCATCCATCAATTTCTGGAAAAGCAAAAAGCGCAGGGCTGCATTCACCATTTACCTTTTGATGCACAACGGGCAATGCTGTTTTCGCCGCTCATAAGTTTGGTGAGCGAGTATTTTGACTATGCAACACGCGACCGGCAAATCATAACACCGGATGTACTGATGGCTTGCTGCAATATATTAATTAAAGGGATGCTTAAATAACAGATAATTATCATGAAGAATATTCAAAATAAAACGATAGCCATTGTGGGCGGAGGCCCCGCCGGCTTAACCCTTGCCCGTTTATTGCAAATGCAAGGCGCCGATGTTAAAGTTTATGAGCGCGACGCCAGTCGTAATGCGCGTGCGCAAGGTGCCACACTGGATCTGCACGATGAATCGGGTTTGAAAGCCCTGCGTGCTGCAGGCTTAATGGAGGCTTTCAAGGCTCACTACCGGCCCGGTGCCGATATGCTACGCGTTGTGGATCAACAGGCTAACGTTATATGGGAAGACCAGGATAAAGAAGAAGACGATCAAACGCGGCTGGATGCAGGTGATCCGTGGTTCAGGCCCGAAATAGATCGCGGCCCACTGCAAACCATCCTGCTGGACTCGTTGCAGCCAGAAACAGTAGTGTGGAATAGCCACCTGCTAAGCATAGCGGCAAATGGTACCCAATGGCAGCTGGAATTCAAAAACGGTAATACGGTTACTGCTGATGTAGTGATAGCAGCGGACGGCGCCAATTCGAAAGTTCGCCCTTATATCACTCCCATCAAGCCATTTTTTGCAGGCGTAACGGTGGTAGAAGGCATGGTATATGATGCGGAAAAAAACTGTCCGGAGATAGCTGCTTTGCTGAAAGGAGGAAAGATATTTGCCATGGGTGATAGCAAAACACTAATCATAAGTTCAAAAGGTGATGGTAGTTTGTACTTCTATGCAGGCTGCAAAACCAACGAGAACTGGGTGCGCGAAAGCAGTATTGATTTTACCGACGGGAAACAAGTGCAGGCTTGGTTTAAACAGGAGTTTGCCGGTTGGCATCATTTATGGCTGCAGTTATTTGCAAATGCGGTAAGGTTTACGCCCCGCCCGCAATATTGTATGCCACTCGATCAAACCTGGGATGCTTTGCCAAACCTGACCATGATAGGCGATGCTGCGCACTTAATGCCTCCTTATGCAGGCGAAGGTGTAAATATGGCTATGCTTGATGCGCTGGAGTTAAGCGCGTGCTTGCTGAGCGATGCCTATCCTGACCTGCAATCGGCTATTGCAGCCTACGAACAGCAAATGCGGACAAGAGCATCCGAAATAGCAGGTATTACACTGGAATCCACCAAAGCTTTGCACTCTCCGGATGCCATTCCGTTCCTGAGCCGGATTGTTAGCGGCAATTAGGAAATGTGTATCCAGAATATATTTAATACCTGTAATTACGCTGTAACATTCCGTAGCACCTCGTATCTAACCGGGCAAAAATGAATAGCACGGCTTTAATGGCCTTGGTAGTATGACAGATTTCGACGAAATATATAACCGGTATGCACCCCAGATTTACAGGGTATGCATGGGCTATACTAACGATGCAGATCAAGCTAAAGATTTGGTGCAGGAAACGTTTATTTCGGTATGGAAAAATTTGTCAACCTTCCGCAATCAGTCGCATATCAGCACCTGGATTTTCCGGATAGCTACCAACAACTGCCTGCGTGCAATTGAAGTAGCCAAACGCATGCCGGCCGGCGAATTGCCAATTAACCTGGCAGAGGTAAAAGAAGAATCGCCGGAAGAAAAGCTGGGTTTCCTGTACCGCTGTATTGCTGAACTGGAAGAAACTGACCGGATTATTATATCGCTGGTACTGGAAGATTTGCCACAGGCTGAGATTGCCGCAATTGTTGGTCTCAGTAATGTAAACGTACGGGTAAAAGTTCATCGGATTAAAGAAAAACTGGCTCAAAAATTTAAGGCGTATGGACAATTTGAATGATTTGAAGGCCCTGTGGCTTACAGCCAAAACAGACGATTTGCCCACATCAGCCGAGATGTTGCAAATCATAAAAAAGTTCAGGCAGCAAAGGCTGAAAAAGAAGCGGCTGGTTATCATTTTGGCCGGTGTAACGGCACTGTCTATGGTAGCCGTAATGTTGTTCCATCGCTCACAGTTATTTACAACCTGGGCAGGAGAGGTGCTCATTATATTGTCAAGCTTAGCCTTGATGATTGATAACATCAGGTCGATGAAGCGTTTTCAACAGCTTGATAATTGCAGCAATAAGGAGTTTGTATCATTTATAGAAAAAACCCGCCAAAATCAGCTTCAGTATTATAAAAAGAAAGAGTATATGATTATGCTGCCCTGTTGTATAGGCTGGCTCTTGTACCTATATGAAATTGTGATTATAACTGGTGGGCTATTTATGTGGGTGTACGTACCGGCAGTAATTTATCTGCTCGTTATATGGTTGTGGGTTCGGCCCTACACGTTTAAAAAGGATGCAAAAAAGCTCAATGCCATTGAAGAACGTCTAAAAAACATACATAAGCAATTAGAATAATATGAAACGGAATTCCATACCTAAGACAGCAATATCCTGTTTGATAGTGGGCCTGTTATTAACCAGCCTGATCCCTATTATTGGCCGATACATTACTATTCCCGATTTTGTAAGAGGCTTTTCAATAGGATTGGGCTTAACACTTGAAATGACTGCGCTCATAAAAATACTCGTCATAAAAGCAACGAGGCCTGTGTAAAGCCCTGACTGTTTGTTAAGCAACGAAAGATTAATAAAGCCGACTAATACTTTGCGTTTAGGCCAAGATATTGTTCGGCTTTATGCATTTAGAAGTGGTCTTGAATTATGGCTGATCTGCTTCATGAAGGATATCTCAATATCTTATAAAATTAGAGATGCTTTATTCATTATCTCACCGCTTCATAACATCTTTATTACCGCTGCCAGCACTTTAAAAAATTCCTATCTTTGACCGATTACTCTGTAAAATGAAAATTTCATACAATTGGCTCAAGGAATTTATCACAACTGATAAAACGCCTGAAGAATTATCACATATATTAACCGGCATTGGACTGGAAGTGGAAAGCCTGGAAAAGGTACAAGCTATTCCCGGCGGACTGGAAGGCCTGGTGATTGGCTACGTGAAAGATGCCCAGCAACATCCTAATGCCGACCGCCTGCGTGTAACTAAAGTTGATGTTGGTGGTGCAGAAGATTTGCAAATTGTTTGTGGAGCGCCAAACGTAGCCACCGGTCAAAAGGTAGTGGTTGCTGTGGTTGGTACTACCGTGCACCCTACGCATGGCGAACCTTTTAAAATCAATAAATCTAAAATCAGGGGTGAGGTATCCGAAGGGATGATCTGCTCGGAAGATGAGGTTGGCTTAGGCGAATCGCATGCCGGTATTATGGAACTGGATGCCGATGCCCAGATTGGTACCCCGGCTAAAGAATATTTTAAACTGAACGATGATTACCTGTTCGAGATAGGTTTAACGCCTAACCGTGCCGATGCGGCTTCGCACTTAGGCTCGGCGCGCGATATTGCAGCTTTCCTGCAAATTGGTATCAACAAGCCTGATGTATCGGCCTTTAAGGTAGATAATCAGGAGCGTACTGTACCGGTAACTGTTGAAGCACAGAATGCCTGCCCGCGCTACGCCAGCTTAACCATTAGTGGCGTAAAGGTGCAGGATTCACCAAAGTGGCTGAAAGAGCGCCTGGCGGTTATTGGTGTTCGTTCAATTAACAACATAGTTGATATAACCAATTATGTACTGCACGAGTTGGGCCAGCCCTTACATGCTTTTGATGCTGATGCCATAAAAGGTAACCAGGTACTGGTGAAAACCTATGCAGAAGGTACGCCGTTTGTTACCCTGGATGAAGCAGAGCGCAAGCTTTCTGCGGATGATTTGATGATAGGTAATGCAGATGAGCCGATGTGTATTGCCGGTGTATTTGGTGGTATAAGTTCGGGTGTTAAAGAAACAACTACTGCGGTGTTTCTGGAAAGCGCCTACTTTAACCCGGTATCCGTGCGTAAAACATCCAAACGGCATGGCTTAAAAACAGATGCCTCTTTCCGCTTCGAGCGTGGCATCGATCCGAATATTACCGTGTATGCATTAAAGCGTGCTGCATTACTTATTCAGGAAGTAGCCGGTGGCGTTATCTCTTCCGAGATATCAGATATCTATCCAACGTCTATCGAGCCGTTTGCCTTTGATATTACTTACCGTAACGTTGACCGCCTAATTGGTAAAGCTATCGGCAACGACAGAATTAAATCAATCATCCAGGCGCTTGATATTGAGGTGGTGAACGAAACGACCGAAGGCTTATCCTTAAAAGTGCCGCCTTACCGTGTAGATGTAACCCGCGAGGTAGATGTGATAGAAGAGGTACTGCGTATTTACGGTTACAACAATATCGAAATACCTACCCAAATCCGAGCATCGCTGAACACCTCAGTGCGGCCGGAAAAGGATACGGTACAAAATGCTATTTCTGATTTGCTGACTGCTAATGGGTTCAATGAAATTTTATCTAACTCATTAACCAGTTCATCATACGCAGGTAGCTTGGATAACGCGGTAAAGGTGCTTAACCCATTGAGCAGCGATCTGGATATTATGCGCCAAACGATGCTATATTCAGGTCTGGAAGCTATTGCCTACAACCAAAACCGTCGTGCTGCTGATCTGAAATTTTACGAGTTTGGTAAAACTTATCTGCATGAGGATGGCAAGTATATCGAGAACCAGCATGTGGCGCTGTTCATTACCGGTGCAAACCAGGCCGAGCAATGGAATCAGCAAACCACGCCGGTATCTTTTTATAACCTGAAAGCAATTGTGGATGGCTTGCTGAGCCGCCTTAATCTGAAAGATTATACTACTGATGAGCTTATGAATAATGAGCTTGCCTATGGTCTGCAATATAATTTCCGCGGCAGCAAAACCTTAGTAAAGTTTGGCGCCGTGCATCCGGATGCGTTGAAAAAAGCTGGTGTAGAAAAAGAGGTGTTCTACGCAGATTTTGATTTCAATACAATCCTGACGCTGGTACGCAAAAACCGCATTGTAAGCCAGGAGATATCCAAGTTTCCGGCTGTGCGTCGCGATTTATCCATGCTGGTAGATACTGCGGTTACTTTTGGCCAATTAAAAAGCATCGCTCAGAAAACAGAGCGTAAGTTGTTGAAAGATGTCAACGTGTTTGATGTATACCAGGGTGATAAACTACCTGCCGGCAAAAAATCATACGCGCTGAGCTTTGTTTTGCAGGATGAAGAAAAAACGCTTACCGATAAAGCGATTGATGCCATTATGCAAAAGTTAATCCATAATTTTGGTAAAGAAGCCGGAGCTGAAATCCGGAAGTAAGGGGTGGGTTATTGAGTTAGCATGTTGCTAAGACGATCAGGTACATTATAACTTAATAACCATAACTAATAACTAACAATGCCCTCAGTAACTGAACAGTTAAATACAGTAGTTGAAAAAACAGAGCGCCTGATAGAGCTCTGTAGTGCGTTGCAGGAAGAAAATGACCTGTTAAAGCTTGAAAACCAGTCGTTAAGCACAGCGCTGGATGTAAGCAAAGGTAAAATTACGGATTTGGAAGAGAAAATTCGTGTATTGAAGCTGGCCAAGTCGTTTGCGGATACAAATGAAAAAAGCCTTGACATCAAGCAAAAAATTAACGAATTTGTGCGGGAAATAGATAAATGTATCGTATTACTTAAAAAGTAATACTTATAAGTGAACAGCTCAAATGGGAGAAATCTCCATAAAAATAAATATTGCTGATCGTGTTTATCCTTTAAAGGTAAGCATGGAGGAAGAGGAATTGATTAGAAGAGCAGCAAAATTAATTAACGACCGCATAAAAGAATTTCAGGAAAATTATGCGGTTAAAGATAAACAGGATCTGCTGTCAATGTGTGTATTGCATTATGCAACGGCATCATTAAAGGCAGAGCGCAAGGTAACGGTTGAGGATACAACCGTGGCCGAGAAAGTTTATCAGTTAGACCATATGCTGAACGAGTTTTTTTCAAAGCAATAAACGTTCTTTAAAATAGAGAGCATTTGAAATTTAACCGCAGTTAAATTTTTGAGTTTCACTGAAAAGCTGAAAGCTTTGCGGGCAAGATGCTATTACTATATGGCAAAATAGGCAGGTTTGTGTATATTCGGCCCTATTGTAGTAATATTAACTTGCAGCAATGATTTTTAGTATACATGATACTTGAAATTTTAGTTGCGGTTTTTTTATATATACACACTAAAATATGAACATACTGGAAATTATAATCGGTCTGCTGATCGGAGCCATCATTGGTTTCGCGGTCGGGCGGTACCTGCTCAATAAATTATTCAAGGAGCGGGACATAGCAGCACAAAACAAAGCAAAAAAGATACTGAAGGATGCCGAAAACAATGCGGAGATTCTGAAAAAGAACAAATTGCTTGAAGCGAAAGAAAAGTTTTTGCAACTAAAAGCAGAACACGAGCAGGAAGTAAACGCCCGCAACAATTCACTGAACCAGCGCGAAAACTCGATGAAGCAAAAAGAGCAATCGCTGAATGCTAAATTAGAGAATGCCAACCGCAAGGAGAATGAGCTGGATAATACCCGCAAAAACCTGGAAAAACAAACAGAAGTAGTTGTTAAAAAGCAGGAAGAGGTAGAGCACTTAAAACAACAGCACGTACAGCAACTGGAAACCATTGCCGGCTTAACAGCCGAAGAGGCGAAAAACCAGTTGGTGGATACCCTGCGCGAAGAAGCCCGCACCAAAGCCATGATGCAGATAAAAGACATTGTGGACGAGGCTAAGCTAACCGCTACCAAAGAAGCTAAAAAAGTAGTAATTCAAACCATTCAGCGTACGGCTACTGAGAGCGCTATCGAAAACACGGTATCCATCTTCAATATCGAAAATGATGAGATCAAAGGTCGTATCATTGGTCGTGAGGGTCGTAATATCCGTGCACTGGAAGCTGCTACCGGTATTGAAATCATTGTTGACGATACACCTGAGGCGATTATTTTGTCAGGCTTTGATCCTGTACGCCGCGAGATTGCTCGCCTGGCCATGCACCGTCTGGTAACCGACGGGCGTATTCACCCGGCCCGTATTGAGGAGGTTGTTGCCAAAACCCGTAAGCAGATCGAAGAAGAGATTGTAGAGATAGGCGAGCGTACCGTGATCGATTTAGGTATACACGGCTTACACCCAGAACTGATTCGGATGGTTGGGCGTATGCGTTACCGGTCATCATACGGCCAAAACCTGCTACAGCACTCGCGCGAGGTGGCCAATTTCTGTGCTACCATGGCTGCTGAGTTAGGGTTGAATGTGAAACTGGCTAAACGTGCCGGCTTACTGCATGATATTGGTAAAGTGCCTGATGATAACCCAGAATTGCCACACGCAATTTTAGGTATGCAACTGGCCGAAAAGTATAAAGAGCACCCGGAAGTTTGCAACGCCATCGGCGCCCACCACGACGAGATTGAGATGACATCCATGATTTCGCCGATTATCCAGGCTTGTGATGCCATTTCTGGTGCCCGCCCGGGTGCACGTCGCGAGGTGGTTGAAAGTTACATCAAGCGTTTGAAAGAGCTGGAAGAGCTGGCATTATCATATCCTGGTGTTGAGAAGACCTTTGCTATACAAGCCGGCCGCGAGTTGCGCGTAGTGGTAGAAAGCGAAAAGGTAACCGATTCGCAGGCAGAGATACTGGCGGCAGATATATCTAACCGTATCCAAACCGAAATGACCTATCCGGGTCAAATCAAAGTTACCGTTATCCGCGAAACCCGTTCGGTAGCATTTGCCAAGTAACATCATCAATTAATTAAATACACCGAAAGCGGCAAGGCACTCCTTGTCGCTTTTTTTTAATACGTATTATGAAGCCTAAAAAGCAGGAGCCCGAAAAAAGACCGATAGATCAGTATTATGAAACATATAATCAGTTAGCCCGGCAGGTACGCTACCCGGCATTGTTGTATACAGGTATTGTATTATTGTTGTTTGGGCTGGTCTCTTTTGTATGGGCCATTCCTTTTCCGCATCTTGCATTTTTAGGCAAGTACAATGGTTTTGTTAATTGGGCATCGTTTTTAATTGCAATTATTATTTATTACTATTTAAGGCTCTCGCCGCCGGTATCTTACCTGATGCTTTTTATGCTGTTTGGCTTCTCTTATATAATTATACAGTTAGAAAAGTGGCAAAAGATAGGAGGAATGCCTTTATGGTCTGTAGGTGTTATTGCTATCGGCATAGGTATAGCTGTATACGTTTCAGTTATTCGAAGTAGCAGAATAGCCAACCAAACACTGCTCTCAGTAAAAACTTTTATAATCGCGCCGTTGTGGATACTAACTTCTGTTTTGAGGAAATTAAAAGTCAGATACTGATTAACATTAAATTAACAATTCGTATAGGTACGCGTAATGTTAAAGTAATATTCACCTAATGTTGAGGTAATACTTTTGCTGAAATTAATCAGTTAAAAGTGAAAAATTCAACGCCCCGCCTTTTATCTTTTCTTTTATTTCTAGTTTTTAGCGTAAGCTTTATTTCGGTTAAAGCGCAATCCATTGGAAAGATTGCTGGTAAAATTACCGATACCAAAACCGGTGAAAGCCTGATTGGTGCTACTGTTTTAGTACAGGGAACTACTATCGGCGCAGCCACTAACGTAAATGGTGAGTATATTATTAATAATGTACCTGCCGGACCACATAATATTCTTATCAGATATGTTGGTTATCAAAACAAATTAGTATCTGATGTGGATGTAAAAGCAGGTGCTACAACGCCGCTAAATGCAACATTGGATGAAGCTTCATCGCAAACCTTAAAAGCTGTAACAGTAACAGCTACTTACCGCCAGGAATCAGCTAATGCACTATATGCGCAGCAAAAGGTGAGTAGCCGTGTACAAGATGGTATATCGGCCGAGGCGATACGCCGCAGCCCAGACCGTAATGCCGGTGAGGTTTTAAAACGTGTAAGCGGTACTACCGTGCAGGATAATAAGTTTGTAGTTGTAAGAGGTTTAGGTGAACGCTACAATACCACGTTATTAAATAACGCTGTTATGCCGAGCTCAGAGCCGGATAAAAAAGCTTTTTCCTTTGATATCGTACCTTCTGCTCTTGTAGACAACATTGTAATCAGTAAAACTGCAACGCCTGATTTACCTGCCGATTTTGCAGGTGGCGCCGTGCAAGTATCAACCAAAGACTTTCCGGATCGTAAGTTTATAACTTTACAGGTTGGAACTATGTTTAATACTCAAACAACCTTTAAAGATTTTAAACAAGGTTCACGAGCTAAACTTGATTTTTTGGGATTTGATAATGGTTCCAGAAAACAGCCTGCTGCTTGGGCAAACCGTGACAAAACTGGTTATGTAAGCTATTCCGATGATCAAATGGTGGGTATCACTCAACAGTTTAAAAACACTTATGGTGTAAAGCATCAATTTAGCGCTTATCCGGGCCAAAACCTGCAGTTTACCTTTGGTAATACTAAAACCTACAATAATGAAGGTAAGTTAGGTTACATTGCTTCTGTAACTTACGGCAATAACTTTGAAAGATTTTACCGTACTCGTGATAACTATGACCGCAATGGTAATCAGACTTTTAGCTTTAACGACGTATTGTATAATACAACGACTAATCTGGGAGCCTTATTTAACATTGCTTATTCTTACAAGAACAGTAAATACTCTTTAAAGAACTTATTTAACAATTCGTTCAGCAACAACTTCACAGAACGCCAAGGTTTGTATAATGAGTCATCCGACGAAACCTCTCAAAATATTGCTAACATCAGAGGATTCCAGACAGAGGTTACTCAAAACGGCTTGTTGAGTTCTGTATTCGAAGGGCAGCACTTCTTGCCAGAGAGCAAAATCAATATTGATTATAACGTATCGTATGGTTATTCTTACAGAAACCAACCGGATCAGCGTATTGCTCTCCAAACTCAGCGTCCAAACAGTGGCGACCCAAGGTGGTTCATTGATATCCCAGGATTTAACCAGCCAGCTATACAGCACGCAGGTCGCCTCTTTTCGGATTTAAAAGAAAATATCTATGGTGGCAGATTCAATATAAGCGCTCCTTATCAATTGTTTAACCAAACTAACAAAGTCAAAGCGGGTGTTTTAGCTAACTATCGTGACCGTAATTTCTCTATTGATGCATTAGGTTATGCATTAGCGCCTGGGTTTAGTAAAGGACAGGGTAGCAATTTCTATGAAAGCGATGGTTGGACATTGGAAAACATATTCAGTTCTTCAAGCATAGCTCAAAACCGTATTGTGCTGAATACCATAAACGATAATTCGTTTGGCTATAATGGTAAAGTAGATTTACAGGCAGGTTATCTGATGACCGAAAACAAATTCGGCGACCAGTTAAAAATGATTTTAGGGGCAAGAGTAGAACGCTATTCACAAAAGATCCTCCCGTATAATCCAGCCAGATTAACTCAGAAATATACTAATACAGATATATTACCATCATTAAATCTGGTTTATGCAATCAATACTAAATCAAACGTACGCTTTGCAGCCTCACAAACAGTTAACCGCCCGGAATTGCGTGAACTTGCCTCATTCCTGTATTATGATTTCGTTACGGACTTTGTAGTAACTGGTAATCCTAATCTGAAAAGGTCATTAAATACAAACCTGGATTTACGTTATGAGTTGTTTCCAGATGCCGGCCAGATTTTCTCCGTATCGGCATTTTATAAGAAATTTAGCAATGCCATTGAGCAAACCAACCAAGGTAATAATACCTTTTCCTTTGCTAATGCAGCCAATGCTTATGACTACGGAGCTGAGATTGAGTTTAGAAGACGCTTGAATTTCTTTGATGCTGGCGCTTTCTTTAACAACCTCACTTTTTATGCTAATGCTTCAGTTATTCAATCACGCGTTAAAATACCAGCAAGTGAACTGGACCGGGAAGACAATATCAGACCACTGCAAGGACAATCGCCTTATATTTTAAACGGCGGATTGACTTATGTAGGCGCTAAAAGCGGACTTGGTGTGAATTTATTATACAACCGCATTGGCCAAAGGCTGGCATTTGTTGGACAGAATGGTGGCTTGGATACTTATGAAAAGCCTCGTGATTTAGTTGATTTCCAAATCAGCAAGCGTGTTATCAAATCGAAAGGGGAAATCAAGTTAAATGTGTCTGATATTTTTGCTCAAAAGATCAGGTTGTACTATAACTACGATTCAAAAACCACATTTGATTCTACAAACGATAGGACTATACAGGCAACTAAGCCTGGTCGTAATATCAGCTTGCAATTCATATACAACTTCTAATCGTAACAAATTCTTAATATCAAGTTACTAATCAGTTAACAACAATACTTGAAAATTGTAAAAAAAATAAAAATGAAAAAATTTAGCTCTTACTTACTTACTGGCTTAATTGCTACCAGCATGCTGGCGTCATGTGGTAAAGATGATAACAATGACAATGGCGGCACTCAACCAGTAACTCCTGTACCAACAAGCACTACTTTGACAGGCGCTATTTCGTCAAGTATGACTTTGACTAAAGATAAGACTTGGACTTTAGACGGCTTTGTATATGTAACTAACAATGCTACATTAACTATTCAGCCAGGTACTAAAATTGTGAGCAAAAGAGCCAATGCTGGTGTACTGGTTATTACCAGAGGTTCTAAAATTGAAGCTAAAGGTACAGCTGCTGAGCCTATCGTGTTTACCTCTGCAGAGGCAAGCCCAATCCCAGGCGATTTAGGCGGTGTAGTTGTAGCCGGTAGTGCTACTGCCAACGGTAACCACGCACAGATGGAAGGTGTAACCGATGTTAATTATAACAAATTTGGTGGTACTAATGATGCCGATAACTCAGGTACTTTGCAATATATCCGTATTGAATATGCTGGTAAAACAGCTAACCCTAACGATGAGGTTAATGGTTTAAGTATGTACGGTGTAGGTAGCGGTACTACTGTTGATCACATTCAGGTAAGCCGTGGTTTGGATGATGCTTTCGAATTCTTCGGTGGTTCATTTAATGCTAAATACCTGATCGCTTATAACTGTGCTGATGATGATTTTGACTTTGATGACGGTTACCATGGTAACTTACAGTATTTGATTTCATTCAAAGATCCTGCGTTTACCGACACTAAATCAGGCGGCGACTTTTCAAATAACCTGGAATGGGATAACGTAAGTGCAAGCTCTAAAGGTTATGCTACGCCTCCTATCACTCATGCACGTATCTCTAATTTAACTGCTATTGGTCCTAACAACGTTTCATCAAGCGTTTTAACCAACTACGGTTATGGTGCCCGTTTCAGAAGAGGTTCACAATTCGAAATAGTAAACTCAGTATTTTTGGGTACTCGTTTAGCTGCATTCTCATTAGAAGTTGCTGAAACAGGTGCTGCTTATAAAAATGGTACCAGCATTTTCAAAAACAACGTAATTCAGTCAAGTGCTGCTTCTCCATTCAATGCAGGTGCTGACGCAGGTATCACTGTAGAGGAAATGCAAAGCTTGGCAACTGGTTTATCTATCTTAACTAACCCTGCTGATGCTAAATTAACTGATGCATTTAACGTAGCATCACCGAAATTGATGCCTCAAACTGGTTCTCCATTATTGGCAGGTGCCAGCTTTACAGGTAACTTCACTACAGCTAATGGTTTCGAAACTAACGTAGCTTTCAAAGGTGCTTTAGGTACTACCGACTGGACTTCAGGTTGGGCAGTATTTAACAAATAATCATTCACTAACAATACTAAAAAAGGCTGTCTCTTAAGAGGCGGCCTTTTTTAGTATGTGAAAGTCATATAGTTGCTTTAAAAAAAGATAAATCTTACAGAAACAATAACAGCCGCTTATTTCAGTAAGCGGCTGTTATTATTATAGACTTTAAAGCTGCTTTACATACTTCTGCCCAGCTTTTCCAGAATATCCTGCGGTACTTTCTGTAGGTCAAGTACTAAAAAGCCGTCCAGGCAATCGGCGAATTTTGGGTCAATGTTGAAGCATATAATCTTGGCATTTAGCGCAATGTATTGGCGTAGCAGCACGGGCACCTTAATATTATGCGTTTCAATTTCTGATATCAGGCTGTCAAGCGCTTTGAATGTATCATCGCCTTCCAGCAACAAATCGGTATCAATACTTGAAAAATCAACCTTAAATTGTTTACGAGGCTTTACATACTGCGCCATTTCATGGTCAAAATGATGGCGGGTAATGTAATCTACTATAAGCGACTTGGAGAATTTTGAGAAGGTGTTGCTGATACTTACCGGGCCAATCAAATAGCGGTAGCGCGGGTTTTCCATCAGGTATTTTAAAATGCCTTTCCACAAAAGGAATAAAGGCAATGGCTTGCGCTGGTATTCCTTGCGTATCCATGAACGGCCCAGCTCCAGGCTGTTTTTAAGTACCTCTGTAAACTGGGGTTTTATTTTAAATAGCTTGGCAGTATAAAAGCCGCTTTTGCCCATGCTGTCAAAAATCTCATCGCCCATGCCTATGCGATAAGCACCCACAATCATACGCGTCTTGGCGTCCCATATGAATAAGTGCTGATAATAAATATCATATTCATCCAGATCGGTGCTGTTGTTGGTGCCTTCACCAATTTCGCGGAAGGTTACTTCACGTAGTCGGCCAATTTCGCGGATGATATTCGGAATCAATGCGGTGGGCGCAATAAACACCTCGTAGTTCTTTTCGGTCCATACCCGGTAACTATCACGTAGTGGCACAACCTCTTGCTCAAGCAGGTCGGCCTCAGTTGCCGGAACAATATCCTTGGCGCTCTTCCATATTTTAAACAGTCCGCGCGGATTGAATATCCTTTTCTCATTTTCAAGGCCTGCTCCTAAAGCATATGTTTTGGCTCTTAAAAAGTTGAGCAGTTTGGTGGTGTTGTTATAATAAGGTATATCCTGCACGTAGATAGGCTTACCTATGCGCAGCTTAATGGTGTGCCCTTGTTTGTTAAACAATTCGGAAGGCAACTTAGCTGTGCGTAGGGTAGGGTGGATGAGGCTAAGCAGATTAAACAGCAGGCCATTGTTACCGTGAAAGTAAATAGGTACCACAGGCACTTTGGCTTTCGCTATAATTTTACCCACAACAGGGTGCCACATACGGTCGGTTACCTGCTTGGTGTCCAAGTTGTAAGTGGAAACCTCTCCTGCTGGGAATATACCAATAGGTGTGCCATCCCGTAATAACTCCAGCGTGGTTTTGATGCCACTGATGCTGGATGAATGTTCAATGTTTTCGAACGGGTTTACAGCAATAAAATAATCGCTCAGGTTCGGGATCTTCTTCAGTATAAAGTTGGCCATCAGCTTGGCATCGGGCCTAACCATACACAACAGTTTCAATAGCACCATGCCCTCAATACCGCCATAAGGGTGATTGGCAATAGCAACAAAGCTGCCATTCGCTGGCAGATTCTTCAGTTCGTTTTCGTCAAAATCTATACTTACGCCGCAGCCTTCTAAAATTGCATCCACAAATTCAGGACCTTGCTTGGGCTGTGCCTGGGCAAACAATTCATTCACCCGGTTTATTTTCATTAACTCCATCAGTAAAGCTGCCAGTCCGGGCATCCTTAACTTATTCAGTTTGGTAGCTTTAGCGAATTCGTCAGTGGTTATAATCTTCATGGTATCGGGATGTATCCGTATAAAATTATTAATTTTTTATATTTTAACGCCTTTATTGCCTTAATCTTGAAAAGCCCAGTTAAAAATTACCTGTCGATAACAAAAACCGAATGGAGTGGTATAATTGTACTGGTAATACTAATAGGGCTGGTATTGGCAATCCCTCATGTGAGTTGGTTATATCACAAAGATACAATAATAAATTTTAAGGACTTTGAAGCTGCTGCTGCACAGCTTAATAAAGCCGGGGGCAAAGCCTACATGCAGGATGACGAAGCCGACTCTGCAACGAATAGCAATTACAGCAAGCAGCCTGTTGAGTTGTTTCACTTTAACCCTAACCATTTATCGGCGGCACGGTGGCAAAAGCTGGGTCTGAGCGAACGGCAGATTAAGGGCATTAAAAACTATGAGGCCAAAGGCGGCCGTTTCTACACCAAGGCAGATGTGCAGAAAATGTATACGCTATCTGATGCCGACTATCGCCGTTTAGAACCGTACATTGATATACCTGCTGGCAAGAGCAAAGAGAACAGGTTGTATATAACCGTTGAATTAAATACTGCTGATTCCGCCGAACTTACAAGACTACGTGGAATTGGTCCGGGTTTCGCTATGCGTATCATCCGTTACCGGCAGCGGTTAGGCGGCTTTCATAGTAAGCAACAGCTCAAGGAAGTTTTTGGATTTGACGAGGGAAAGTATGCGGATGTAAAAGATAACGTTGCGGTGAATGCCCGCAAGGTGCATAAGATCGATATTAACCGTGCCGAGCTGGATGAGCTGAAAGATTTTCCATACTTTACCTACAAGCAGGCCAATGCGGTAATTCAGTATCGTAAACAGCATGGCAACTATGAATCATTAAAAGAACTGCATAACATTGCTATTCTGGATGATGAAATTTTGCGTAAAATTGCGCCTTATTTTGTGTTTAAATGATAGAGCAACGAATAAAATCGGCCATACGTGATATACCTGATTTTCCAAAACCAAGCATCGTTTTTAAAGATATAACGCCCATATTAAAAGATCCTGATCTGTGTACATCTGTAGTTGAAGCTTTTGCTGTGCAGTTGGCCGGCACCCGTATAGATGTAGTTGCCGGAGTTGAAAGCAGGGGCTTTCTGTTTGGTTTGCAATTGGCCTGCAGGTTAGGTGTACCTTTTATACCAGTACGCAAAGCAGGCAAATTGCCTTATAGTGTTAAACAAAAAGTTTATGAGCTGGAGTACGGGCAAGCCACTATTGAATTACATACCGATGCTTTTGCACCCGGTCAGCATGTATTGATACACGATGATTTGCTGGCCACCGGTGGTACAGTAACTGCAGCCAGTGAGCTTATCAAGGAAATGGGAGGCGAGGTAGCCGGATTTTCATTTGTAGTAGGCTTAGGCTTTTTGAAAGGGCGCGAAAAGATTGCACCGCTATCTGATAAAATCATTGTATTGGCTGAGTATTAATGCTTGTTGATTAAAGACATAACATCAGTTAAGCTGATTATAAGTAATAGTGTTTTGATTTACTGTTAGTTGACTCGTTATTACATTATAAACGACTGATAAAAAAAGATTTTATAATAATCATCTTTCTTATTACCTTTGCCCTTCCTGAAAGGAGGTATATAGAAGGATTATGATTATTATCAATGTAAAAGACGGCGAATCATTAGATAAAGCGCTGAAACGTTTCAAAAAGAAATTCGAAAAAACCGGTGTTTTGCGTGAACTACGCAGTCGTCAGGCTTTTGAAAAGAAATCAGTTACCCGCAGAAATGTGGTGAAACATGCCATCTACAAACAAGGCTTAAACCAGGAAACTGTTTAATTTAAACTTCCTGTTTTGATATAATAAAACTATTTGTACTTTGCCACCCTGGCATTGTTCAAATAGTTTTTATGTTTTTAGCGCAGTTCATACAGTATATTAAATATGAAAAGCGGTATTCCCCACATACCGTAACTGCCTATGAGTCTGACTTGGCTCAATTCCACACTTTTTTAAATCATCCTTATAGCGTACTTGCTCATCCATCGGAGGTAACACATCATCACATTCGTAATTGGATGGTATCGTTGATGGATGATAAGTTAACCAGCCGGTCTGTAAACCGTAAGGTGGCAACCTTGCGCAAATACTTTAAGTTCCTGTTACAGGAAGGTATCATCACCGTAAATCCAACCGCACGTATCCAGTCTCCCAAAATAGGTAAGCAATTGCCGGTAGTAGTAGAAGAAGAAAAGCTTTCCAGGCTGTTGGATAATGAATCCATATTTACAAATGATTTTAAAGGGATGCGTGATAAGCTGGTGGTTGAAATGTTGTTTGGAACCGGGATGCGCCTGGCCGAGCTACTGGGCCTGGTCGAAAGCGATATAAATACCTATGAGGGAACGGTTACCGTGCTGGGTAAACGCAACAAGCAACGTATAATTCCGCTGAATAAAGAGCTGAAGCAACTCATACAAGAATACCTTGCGTTAAAAAAAAGTGAAGTTTTTGCTAACAAATCTTTAAAATTAATCGTTACAAATACAGGAGCCAATGCTTACGCAAAAATGGTTTACCTGATTGTTCAGAAGTATTTAAACTATGTATCAACCCAAACTAAAAGAAGCCCGCATGTGCTTCGGCATACATTTGCTACCAGTTTACTAAATAAGGGCGCAGATTTAAATGCAATTAAAGATTTGTTAGGGCATGCCAGTTTAAGTGCAACACAGGTTTATACACACAATTCCGTTGAGCGACTTAAATCTATTTATAAACAAGCCCATCCAAAGGCGTAAAAAGGAGGAAACATGAAAATTACCGTTCAAGCTGTGCACTTTAGTGCTGACAAGAAATTATTAGACTTTATCCAGAAAAAAACGAATAAGCTCGAATTATTCAGTGATAAGATTGTTAGCGGTGAAGTGTTTTTAAAGTTAGAGAATACAGAAGATGCTGCGAATAAAATAACCGAAATCAGGCTTAACATTCCGGGTAACCAATTATTTGCCCGCCATCAATGTAAAAGCTTTGAGGAAGGAACAGATTTAGCTATTGAAAGCCTCCGTAAACAAATACAGAAACATAAAGAGAAGAAAGCCGCGCAAGAAGAAGCCAGCGTAAAACCAAGTACGTTGCTGGTTGATGAAGATGAATTCTAAAAACTAAAAATTAATAGTCGTCAAAATCAGCGGGTTACAAGCCCGCTGATTTTTTTTGTGAAAAATATTTGGAGTGGGTTTAAAACTGTGTATATTTGCATTCCCTTTCGGAAAGGACATTAACGAAAAGGAAACGGTTCTTTAAAATATAAAAATAAAAGCCTCCTTAGCTCAGCTGGTAGAGCAACTGACTTGTAATCAGTAGGTCATTGGTTCGATCCCGATAGGAGGCTCAAAATTTTAAAATTTCAGTTTTGGAATATCAATTAAGAATCTATCTTTGCGCTCCGCAAGGGGTTCATGATTGAAAACTCTAAAGCGAAATAAAAGAGCCTGGAGAGGTACCAGAGCGGTCAAATGGGGCGGACTGTAAATCCGCTGCTTCGGCTACGAAGGTTCGAATCCTTCCCTCTCCACAGGTTAAAATGCGTGAAGGAGTGATGGATTGATTGAATAGATTACAAAAACAATCACCGGTTGTTTTAAATCCAGCCAATCAATCTTTCACTCCTTCGCAAATTAAAGCCGCGGAAGTAGCTCAGTTGGTAGAGCGATAGCCTTCCAAGCTATAGGTCGCGAGTTCGAACCTCGTCTTCCGCTCCGGTAGTGCTCAGGAGTTAATTTTGTGTTAGTGAATTGCTAATATTAATTAACGAATGGGTTTTGTTTAGAAAGAGATATTAGCCGACGTAGCTCAGGGGTAGAGCACTTCCTTGGTAAGGAAGAGGCCAAGGGTTCAAATCCCTTCGTTGGCTCCACGTATTAAATTACGGCAGTTAAAGAATAAATTAACCTACAAATATTTTATAAATCATGGCAAAAGAAAAGTTTGACCGCAGTAAGCCGCACTTAAACATCGGTACTATCGGTCACGTTGACCACGGTAAAACAACCCTTACCGCAGCTATTACCAAAGTATTAGCTGATGCAGGTTTATCTGAGGCTCGTTCTTTCGATTCAATCGACTCTGCTCCTGAAGAAAAAGAACGTGGTATTACAATCAATACTGCACACGTTGAGTATTCAACTTCAAACCGCCACTATGCACACGTTGACTGTCCAGGTCACGCTGACTATGTGAAAAACATGGTTACTGGTGCTGCTCAGATGGATGGTGCAATCTTGGTTGTTGCTGCAACTGACGGTCCTATGCCTCAAACTCGTGAGCACATCCTGTTAGCTCGTCAGGTAGGTGTACCTGCTTTGACTGTTTTCATGAACAAAGTTGACATGGTTGATGATCCTGAGTTATTAGAATTAGTTGAAATGGAAATCCGTGAGTTATTATCATTCTACGATTTCCCTGGTGATGATATTCCAGTAATCCAAGGTTCAGCTTTAGGTGGTCTTAACGGCGAGCCTAAATGGGTTGAAAAAATCATGGAATTGATGAATGCAGTTGATGCTTACATCCCAATTCCTCCACGTCTGACTGATCTTCCATTCCTGATGCCAGTTGAGGACGTATTCTCAATCACTGGTCGTGGTACAGTTGCTACCGGTCGTATTGAGCGTGGTGTTATCAACTCTGGTGATCCTGTAGATATCCTGGGTATGGGTGCTGAGAACTTAAAATCAACCGTAACTGGTGTTGAGATGTTCCGCAAAATCCTTGACCGTGGTGAAGCTGGTGACAACGTAGGTTTATTGTTACGTGGTATTGAGAAAACTGATATCCGTCGTGGTATGGTTATCTGTAAACCAGGTTCAGTAACTCCTCACACCGATTTCAAAGCAGAAGTTTACGTATTATCAAAAGCTGAAGGTGGTCGTCACACTCCATTCTTCAACAAATACCGTCCGCAATTCTACTTCCGTACCACTGACGTAACTGGTGAGATTGCATTAGCTGAAGGCGTAGAAATGGTTATGCCTGGTGACAACGTTACTATCACTGTATCGTTAATCAACGCTATCGCAATGGAAAAAGGTTTACGTTTCGCTATCCGCGAAGGTGGCCGTACAGTAGGTGCTGGTCAGGTAACTGAAATCTTAAAATAATAGCCTCCTAACTCCATAGCGAGAACAATTAGGTAAGGTTAATTTAAAAACAAAGTACTTGGTGTAAAAGCTAAGTACTTTGTTTTAAAATCTTAAACATACACGGGAATAGTTCAACGGTAGAATAGAGGTCTCCAAAACCTTTGATCAGGGTTCGAATCCTTGTTCCCGTGCTTCTTTTTAGTCAAGCAAGCCAATGTCTTCAGTAGCTGAATATATCAAAGAGTCATACATCGAGTTAACCGAAAAGGTTACCTGGCCAACATGGCGCGAGCTGCAAAGCAGCGCAGTGCTCGTTTTAGTAGCAGCACTTATTATCGCTTTGATGATATTTGGTATGGACTGGATAATCGGTTATGTGCTTAAGTGGTTTTACAGTTCACTTGCTTAATCCTATTAATAGTTAAAGATGAGTGATCAGTTAAAATGGTACGTTATACGCGCCGTTAGCGGCAAAGAAAAAAAAGTGAAACAATATCTGGACGCCGAAATAAACCGTCTGGGTATTTCTCATTTAATACCTCAGGTAATAATTCCCACCGAAAAATACTATCAAATGCGCGATGGCAAGAAAATTGCCAAAGAGCGTAACTACTTCCCTGGATATGTAATGATGGAAGCTGCTTTAGACGGTGAGTTGGAGCACATCATCAAAAACATCAATAGCGTTATTGGTTTTCTGGGTGATAAAGCAGGTAATGCTATCCCATTACGTCAGGCAGAGGTTAACCGTATTTTAGGTAAGGTTGACGAAATGGCCGAGCAAGGTGAAACCATGAACGTGCCTTATTACGTTGGCGAAAACGTCAAAGTAATGGATGGTCCTTTCAATGGCTTCAGCGGTGTAATTGAAGAAGTGAACGAAGAGAAGAAGAAGCTAAAGGTAATGGTGAAGATCTTCGGACGACGCACGCCGTTGGAATTAAACTACATGCAGGTAGAAAAAGAATAATAAAAATAATTCTTGTATTCAGCCCGTAAAGTTCTTATCTTTGCGGGCTGAATTTTTTATATTCAGTGCTTTAAATGTTACATTGCTTCCAACTTACTAACATTTACACATTAAATTAATTTAAAGATGGCAAAAGAAGTCGGTGCGTTAGTAAAACTACAGGTTAAAGGCGGCGCTGCAAATCCATCACCTCCAATTGGTCCAGCTTTGGGTGCAAAAGGGGTGAACATCATGGAGTTTTGCAAGCAATTCAATGCACGTACCCAGGATAAACCTGGTAAAGTGTTGCCGGTAGTTATTACTGTGTATACAGACAAGTCATTTGATTTTATCATTAAAACCCCACCGGTTGCTATCCAGTTGTTGGAAGCTTCAGGTTTAAAAGGTGGTTCAGCAGAGCCTAACCGTAAAAAGGTTGCCAATGTTAATTGGGAACAGGTTGAGACCATTGCTAAAGATAAAATGCCTGACTTAAATGCATTCACAGTGGAATCAGCCATGAAAATGGTGGCTGGTACTGCCCGTAGCATGGGAATTACCGTTTCTGGTACCGCTCCCTGGAATCAATAATTAACACACAAATCAGTTTAAGACAGTGGCTAGATTAACAAAAAATCAAAAAGCAGTACTATCCAAAATTGAGGCTAACAAAGCTTACTCTTTACAGGATGCAGCAGGTTTAGTGAAAGAAATCACTACAACCAAATTCGATGCATCTGTTGATATCGATGTTCGCTTAGGTGTGGATCCGCGTAAAGCCAATCAAATGGTTCGTGGTATCGCAACTTTACCTCATGGAACCGGTAAAACTGTACGTGTTTTGGTGCTTTGTACTCCTGACAAGGAACAAGAAGCAAAAGACGCCGGTGCAGATTACGTAGGTTTGGATGATTATATTGCTAAAATAGAAGGCGGATGGACTGATGTTGACATTATCATCACTATGCCAAGCGTTATGGCAAAGGTTGGTCGTTTGGGCCGTATTTTAGGTCCGCGTAACCTGATGCCTAACCCTAAATCAGGAACTGTAACTCCAGAAGTTGGTAAAGCAGTTACTGAGGTTAAAGCAGGTAAGATCGATTTTAAAGTTGACAAAACCGGTATCATCCACGCCTCAATAGGTAAGGTATCTTTCGCTCCTGAAAAACTTTATGAGAATGCTTTAGAAGTATTGCAAACTATCTCTAAGTTAAAACCTTCAGCAGCTAAAGGAACCTATTTTAAGAGTATTCACCTTTCTTCAACCATGTCTCGTGGCATTGAGGTTGAAACCAAAACAGTAGCGGGGATCTAATCATGAATAAAGAAGAAAAATACGAACTGGTTGAAGCTCTTACCGAGCAAATCAAAGAGTATGGTAATTTCTATATTACTGATACTGCAGACTTAACCGTTGCTAAAGTAAACGATATCCGCCGTAAATGTTTCGATAGCGATATCATCATGCAGGTAGCTAAAAACAGCTTGATTAAAAAAGCTTTAGAAGCTGCTGAAGGTGATTTCAGCCCTATATTCGATGCATTGAAAGGTACCTCAACTATCTTATTCTCTAAATCAGCAAAAGCACCTGCTCAACTGATCAAAGAATTAAGAAAAAAAGGTGACAAGCCAGTACTTAAGGCTGCATACGTATATTCAGCTGCCTTTGTAGGCGATAACCAGCTGGATGCGTTAATGACGCTGAAATCGAAAGAGGAATTGGTTGGCGAAATCATCGGCTTACTGCAATCACCTGCTAAAAATGTACTTTCTGCCCTTCAATCAGGCGGAACTACTATCGCAGGCTTGGTAAAAACATTACAAGAAAGAGAAGGTTAATCGAACGCCTTTACAAAAGTTCGGAATAAAACAACAAAGTATTAAAAGCAAAAAATCAAAATAAAATGGCAGATTTAAAAGCGTTTGCTGAACAGTTAGTAAACTTGACAGTAAAAGAAGTTAACGAGTTAGCACAAATCTTAAAAGACGAGTACGGTATTGAGCCTGCTGCTGCAGCTGTTGCTGTTGCTGCTCCTGCTGCTGGTGGCGATGCTGCTCCAGCTGTTGAAGAAAAAACTGCTTTCGACGTAATCTTGAAAGAAGCTGGTGGTCAGAAATTAGCTGTTGTTAAATTAGTAAAAGATTTAACTGGCCTGGGCCTGAAAGAAGCTAAAGATTTAGTTGACGGTGCACCTAAAGAATTAAAAACTGGTGTTGCTAAAGACGAAGCTGAATCTTTGAAAAAAGCTTTAGAAGAAGCTGGAGCTGTTGTTGAAATTAAATAATTTCTCTCAATAGAGCCCAATCGCATAAGACTCCGACCTGTATTTGGTCGGGGTCTATTGCTGTTTATAACGTTTTCATTTTTGTTTGAAGTTCAGGAACAACTTTAAATAAACTACTAAGAGTTTAATTCATATTAAATATATAATCCCTTGGCAAACAAAAATAACCAAAGAGTTAACTTTGCTACCAGCAGGCACGTCATTGACTATCCTGACTTTCTGGAAGTTCAGTTGCAATCTTTCCAGGAATTTTTCCAGCTTGAAACCACTTCAGACAACCGTCACAAAGAAGGTCTGTTTAAAGTGTTTGCCGAAAACTTTCCTATTTCCGATTCCAGAAACATCTTCGTTTTAGAGTTTTTGGATTATTTTATTGATCCGCCACGCTATGACATACAAGAGTGTATTGAGCGCGGCTTAACTTACAGTGTGCCTTTAAAGGCCAAACTTCGTTTATCTTGTAACGACGAGGAACACGAAGATTTTGAAACCATTGTGCAGGACGTGTACCTGGGTACCATCCCATACATGACCCCGAAAGGTACTTTCGTGATCAATGGTGCTGAGCGTGTAATTGTATCGCAGTTACACCGTTCACCAGGTGTGTTCTTCGGCCAAAGCCGTCACACCAACGGTACTAAATTGTACTCTGCCCGTGTTATTCCTTTCAAAGGTTCATGGATTGAGTTTGCTACTGACGTTAACAACGTTATGTATGCCTACATTGACCGTAAAAAGAAATTCCCGGTTACTACCTTGCTACGTGCCATCGGTTATGATTCAGATAAAGACATTCTGGAATTGTTTGAGTTAGCTGATGAGGTGAAGGTAAGCAAATCAGGCCTGAAGAAATTTGTAGGCCGTAAGCTTGCTGCAAGGGTGCTTAAAAAATGGGTGGAAGACTTTGTGGACGAAGATACCGGTGAAGTGGTATCTATCGACCGTAATGAAATCATCCTTGAGCGTGAAACCGTGTTGGATGACGATAATATTGACATGATCATCGATGCCGGTGTAAAATCTATCATCCTGAACAAGGAAGATGCGGCAACCAGCGGTGATTATACCATTATATACAATACTTTACAAAAAGATACTTCCAACTCAGAGAAAGAAGCGGTAGAGCATATCTATCGTCAATTACGTAACGCTGAACCACCAGATGAGGAAACTGCTCGTGGTATCATCGATCGTTTGTTCTTCTCTGATAAAAGATATGACTTGGGTGATGTAGGTCGTTACCGGATCAACCGTAAATTGAAGCTGGATACGTCAGACGAAATCAAAGTATTAACCAAGCAAGATATTATTGCCATCGTTAAATACCTGATTAAACTGATCAACTCAAAAGCTGAGGTGGATGATATTGACCACTTGTCAAACCGTCGTGTACGTACCGTTGGTGAGCAGCTGTATGCACAATTCGGTGTTGGTTTAGCCCGTATGGCACGTACCATCCGTGAGCGTATGAACATTCGTGACAACGAGGTGTTCACGCCAACTGATCTGATCAATGCACGTACATTGTCTTCGGTAATCAACTCGTTCTTCGGTACCAACCAGTTATCTCAGTTTATGGACCAAACTAACCCATTGGCCGAGATTACACACAAACGCCGCTTGTCGGCGCTTGGTCCCGGTGGTCTGTCACGTGAGCGTGCCGGTTTTGAGGTTCGTGACGTACACTATACCCACTATGGCCGTTTGTGTACCATTGAAACACCAGAGGGTCCAAACATCGGTTTGATTTCTTCATTGTGTGTACATGCTAAAATCAACAATCTGGGCTTTATCGAAACGCCATACAAACGTGTGGATAATGGTAAGGTTGCGGTTGACGAGCCGGTTATTTACCTTTCTGCGGAAGATGAAGACGGTAAAACCATTGGTCAGGCTAACGCACAGTACGATGATCAGGGTAACTTTGCTACGCCGCGTGTGAAAGCACGTTTCGAGGGCGACTTCCCGGTTATCGAACCAGAGCGTTTGGATTATATGGACGTTGCACCTAACCAGATCACCTCAATTGCGGCTTCATTGATTCCGTTCTTAGAACATGATGATGCTAACCGTGCGTTGATGGGTTCGAACATGCAACGCCAGGCCGTGCCACTGCTGCGCCCTGAAGCGCCGATTGTAGGTACTGGTCTGGAAGGCCGTGTAGCAAAAGACTCTCGTACACTAATCAACGCTGAAGGCGATGGTATAGTAGAGTATGTTGATGCTACAGAAATCCGTATCAGATATGATCGTACAGAAGATGACCGTTTAGTTTCTTTTGATGATGATGTTAGAAGATACCGTTTAACCAAGTTCAAGAAAACCAACCAAAGCACTACCATGAACCTGAAACCTATCGTGACCAAAGGTCAGCGGGTAGAAAAAGGTCAGGTGCTTTGTGAGGGCTACGCTACACAAAATGGTGAGCTGGCTTTAGGCCGCAACATGAAAGTGGCGTTCATGCCTTGGCAAGGTTATAACTTTGAGGATGCGATTGTAATTTCAGAGCGTGTGGTATCTCAGGATATCTTTACTTCTTTACACGTTGAAGAGTTCGAATTAGAAGTTCGTGACACCAAACGCGGTGAAGAGGAACTGACACCGGACATTCCAAACGTATCGGAAGAAGCCACCAAAGACCTGGACGAAAACGGTATCATCCGTATTGGTGCTGAGGTTAAAGAAGGCGATATCCTGATTGGTAAAATCACTCCTAAAGGTGAATCTGATCCTTCTCCGGAAGAGAAACTTTTACGTGCAATCTTCGGTGATAAAGCCGGTGACGTAAAAGATGCCTCTTTAAAAACTCCGCCGTCTATCAGCGGTGTGGTTATTGACACCAAATTGTTCTCTCGTGCTAAAAAAACTTCAAAAGCTGAAGAAAAAGCACAGTTAGAGAAACTGGATGTTAAACACGAAAAGGCGATTAAAGACCTTAAAAATACGTTGATTGAAAAGTTGTTCGAGATTGTAAATGGTAAAACCTCACAAGGTATTTTCAACGTTTACAAAGAGCTGCTAGTACCAAAAGGTGTTAAATTCACCCAGAAAATACTGGCCGAGATCAACTACGAAAATATCAATCCAACCAAGTGGACAACAGATGATGATAAAAATGATCAGATCAAATTGTTGTTGCACAACTACGGTATCAAAGTTAACGAAGAGCTTGGTGCTTACCGTCGCGACAAATTTGCGATCAGCGTAGGTGACGAGTTACCTTCAGGTATTGTGCAAATGGCTAAAGTTTACATCGCTAAAAAGCGTAAGCTTAAAGTGGGTGATAAAATGGCCGGCCGTCACGGTAATAAAGGTATCGTAGCCCGTATCGTTCGTGATGAGGATATGCCGTTCCTGGAAGACGGAACACCGGTTGATATAGTGCTGAACCCGCTGGGTGTACCTTCGCGTATGAACTTGGGTCAGATTTATGAAACCGTGTTAGGTTGGGCAGGTAAAGAGCTGGGTATGAAATTTGCTACGCCAATTTTTGACGGTGCCACTTATGCAGAAGTTGAAGAATGGATTGCTAAGGCAGGCTTACCAGCTACCGGCCGTACTTACTTATATAACGGCTTAACCGGCGAGCGCTTTGACCAGCCAACCACTGTAGGTATTATTTATATGCTGAAACTGGGTCACATGGTTGATGATAAAATGCACGCCCGTTCAATCGGTCCGTACTCATTGATTACACAACAGCCATTGGGTGGTAAAGCCCAATTTGGTGGTCAGCGTTTTGGTGAGATGGAGGTATGGGCACTGGAAGCATTCGGTGCAGCCAACATCTTGCAAGAGATCCTGACTGTGAAATCGGATGACGTAATTGGTCGTGCGAAAACATACGAATCTATCGTTAAAGGTGAAAACCTGCCAACACCATCTGTACCTGAATCATTCAACGTATTGGTTCACGAGTTAAGAGGCCTGGGTCTGGATATCACGTTAGAATAAAAAATTGATTAGTGAGGGATTGGATGCAAAAGCATCCAATCCTTTGTTAACTTCTATGTGCAAGGTAAGTGATTGGTAAAAGCCCATCACTTGTTCACTAAATCATTACAAAAAGATATATGTCTTACAAAAAAGATAACAAAATCAAAAGTAACTTCACCACCATTACGGTAAGTTTAGCCTCTCCTGAGTCTATTCTTGAGCGTTCAAGTGGCGAGGTTTTAAAACCAGAAACCATCAACTACCGGACTTACAAACCCGAACGTGATGGTTTATTCTGTGAGCGAATTTTCGGTCCGGTAAAAGATTACGAGTGTCATTGCGGTAAATACAAACGTATCCGTTATAAAGGCATCGTTTGTGATCGTTGCGGTGTGGAAGTAACTGAAAAGAAAGTTCGTCGTGAGCGTATGGGACACATCAACCTGGTGGTTCCTGTTGCACACATCTGGTATTTCCGCTCGTTGCCAAACAAAATCGGTTACCTGCTGGGCTTACCAACCAAAAAGCTTGACTTAATCATTTACTACGAGCGTTATGTAGTAATTCAGCCAGGTATCAAAGAAGGTGATGGAATTTCTAAAATGGATTTCCTGACCGAAGAAGAGTACCTGGATGTATTAGATACTTTACCTAAAGAAAACCAGTACCTTGACGACAAAGATCCTCAGAAATTTGTTGCTAAAATGGGTGCTGAAGCTTTAGAGGAATTGTTGAAGCGCATTGACCTGGATCAGTTATCATACGATCTGCGTCACCAGGCTGCTAATGAAACTTCTCAGCAACGTAAAAACGAAGCGTTAAAACGCTTACAGGTTGTAGAAGCTTTCCGTGATGCTAAATCACGTATTGACAACAACCCTGAGTGGATGATCGTGAAAATTGTTCCGGTTATACCGCCAGAGCTGCGTCCGTTAGTGCCATTGGAAGGTGGCCGTTTTGCTACTTCCGATTTGAACGACCTTTACCGTCGTGTTATCATCCGTAACAACCGTTTAAAACGTTTGATCGAGATTAAAGCACCAGAGGTGATTTTACGTAACGAAAAACGTATGCTGCAGGAAGCTGTGGATTCGTTATTTGATAACTCACGTAAAGTTAACGCGGTAAAAACTGAAGGTAACCGTGCCCTGAAATCACTTTCTGATATCCTGAAAGGTAAACAAGGTCGTTTCCGTCAAAACTTATTAGGTAAACGTGTGGATTACTCTGCCCGTTCGGTAATTGTGGTAGGCCCTAACCTGAAATTACACGAGTGTGGTTTACCAAAAGATATGGCTGCCGAGCTGTTTAAACCATTTATCATTCGCAAAATGATTGAGCGTGGTGTGGTTAAAACGGTAAAATCAGCTAAAAAGATTGTTGACCGTAAAGACCCGTTAGTTTGGGATATTCTGGAAAACGTACTGAAAGGTCACCCTGTGTTACTGAACCGTGCACCTACGCTGCACCGTTTGGGTATCCAGGCTTTCCAGCCAAAGCTGGTTGAAGGTAAAGCGATTCAGCTGCACCCGTTAACCTGTACCGCGTTCAACGCCGACTTTGACGGTGACCAGATGGCTGTGCACGTACCGCTTGGTAACGCTGCAATTCTGGAAGCCCAAATTTTGATGTTAGCTTCGCACAACATTTTGAACCCTGCTAACGGTACGCCTATCACTGTACCATCTCAGGACATGGTGTTGGGTCTGTACTATATAACCAAAGGCCGTAAAACCGACGAAACACGTGTGGTTAAAGGTGAAGGTTTAAGCTTCTATTCTGCTGAAGAGGTGATTATTGCATACAACGAGAAAAAAGTTGATTTGCACGCCTTTATCAAAGTAAAAGCAAACGTGAAAGAACGCGATGGCAGCATCGTTAATAAATTGATCGAAACTACGGTAGGTCGCGTACTGTTTAACCAGCACGTTCCTGAAGAAGTTGGTTATATCAATGAGTTGCTGACCAAAAAATCATTGCGTGACATCATCGGTGAAGTTGTGAAAAACACCGGTATGGCCCGCGCTGCTCAGTTCCTGGACGATATTAAGGAGTTAGGTTTCCAAATGGCGTTCCGTGGCGGTCTGTCGTTCAACCTGCAGGACGTAAACATTCCTGCACAAAAAGTTGATTTGATCGAGCAGGCTTCACGCGAAGTGGAAGAGGTAATGAATAACTATAACATGGGTTTCATTACCAACAACGAGCGTTACAACCAGATTATCGATATCTGGACCCGTATCAACAACCGTTTGACTGCAAACGTAATGGAAATCCTGTCAACCGACAATCAGGGCTTCAACTCAGTATATATGATGCTGGATTCAGGTGCCCGTGGTTCGAAAGAGCAGATCCGTCAGTTAGCAGGTATGCGGGGTCTGATGGCGAAACCGCAAAAATCAGGTTCAGGTGGTGAGATTATCGAAAATCCGATTCTGTCGAACTTTAAAGAAGGTTTGTCAGTATTGGAGTACTTTATCTCTACCCACGGTGCCCGTAAAGGTTTGGCGGATACGGCGTTGAAAACAGCGGATGCTGGTTACTTAACCCGTCGTTTGCATGACGTAGCCCAGGATATGATTGTGGGTGAAACAGATTGCGGTACTTTAAGAGGTATCTTTACCACGGCGTTGAAAGATAACGAGGATATCGTTGAACCATTATATGATCGTATTTTAGGCCGTACTTCATTACATGATGTATTTGACCCTATCACCAATGAACTGTTGGTAGCTGCCGGTCATGACATTGAAGAAGAGATTGCTAAGAAGATAGAAAATTCACCGCTGGAAGGTATCGAAATTCGTTCGGTATTAACCTGCGAAAGCAAACGCGGTGTATGTGCTTTGTGCTACGGTCGTAATCTTGCCAGTGGAAAACGTGTACAAAAAGGCGAGGCTGTTGGTGTAATTGCTGCACAATCAATCGGTGAGCCGGGTACACAGTTAACCCTGCGTACCTTCCACGTGGGTGGTACTGCATCTAACATTGCGGCAGAGTCACAAATCAATGCCCGTTATGAGGGTATTATCGAGTTCGAGAACGTACGTACCGTACCTTTTGAAACCGATGAAGACGGCACTGTTGAAGTGGTATTAGGCCGTTCAGGCGAGTTCCGCATCATTGAGCCGGGTAGCAACAAGGTGATCATGACCAATAACATTCCTTATGGTTCTTACCTGTACATCAAAGATGGCAGCACAATTACCAAAGGCGAGCGCATCTGTTCATGGGATCCGTACAACGCGGTAATTATCTCTGAGTTTGCAGGTGTTGCGCAGTTTGACGCTGTATTGGAAGGTATTACTTTCCGTGAGGAGTCTGACGAGCAAACCGGTCACCGTGAGAAAGTAATTATCGATACCCGCGATAAAACCAAGAACCCGGTAATTCAAATTGCCGATCGTGAAGGTGTTATCAAAGGATACAACATTCCGGTAGGTGCTCACATTGCTATTGAAGAAGGCGATAAGATTCAAACCGGTCAGGTAATTGCTAAAATTCCACGTTCAACTGGTAAAACCCGGGATATCACCGGTGGTCTGCCTCGTGTAACTGAGTTGTTCGAGGCTCGTAACCCATCTAACCCGGCTGTAGTAACCGAGATTGATGGTGTGGTAACCTTAGGTGGTGTAAAACGTGGTAACCGCGAAATCACTATCGAGTCGAGAGATGGTCAGGTTAAAAAATACCTGGTGCCACTTTCTAAGCACATCCTGGTACAGGATAATGACTTTGTGAAAGCCGGTATGCCATTGTCTGACGGTTCGATTTCACCTGCTGATATCCTGGCCATTAAAGGTCCGGCTGCTGTACAAGAGTACCTGGTGAACGGTATCCAAGAGGTTTACCGTCTGCAAGGTGTGAAGATCAACGATAAACACTTTGAGGTGATTGTACACCAGATGATGCAGAAAGTATCAATCGAGGATCCGGGAGATACCCGCTTCCTAGAAAGAGAAGCTGTTGACAGCTGGGATTTCATGATGGAGAACGACGAGATTTACGACAAGAAAGTTGTTGTTGATCCGGGAGATTCCAATAACCTGAAATCTGGTCAGATCGTATCATTACGTAAACTGCGCGATGAGAACTCTGTGCTGAAACGTAAGGATATGAAGCTGGTTGAGGTGAGAGATGCCATTCCGGCAACTTCAAGCCCGATACTGCAAGGTATTACCCGTGCATCATTAGGTACCAAGTCGTTCATTTCGGCTGCATCGTTCCAGGAAACTACCAAAGTACTGAACGAAGCTGCAATTGCCGGTAAACGCGACTATATGCTGGGTCTGAAAGAAAACGTAATTGTAGGTCACTTGATTCCGTCAGGTACCGGTTTACGTGAGTACGACAATATCCGCGTAGGTTCTAAAGAAGAGTTTGACCGCCTGATGGCTTCTAAAACTGAAGACGTAGGCGCATAAGCTTAATTGAAATCAATACAAAGGCCATCCTGAAAAGGGGGGCCTTTTTTTGTTTTTATATTAAAAGTATGTTTATAACAGATGAAGTTTTTTCTGGATTGTTAAATTAAACATAGCTTCCATTACAAATATGATGAAGTTTACTATTTTAGTGCCATGGAAGAAAAGAATGAAGGGCAATTAAACATTGAGCTAACTGAAGATATAGCAGAGGGTATATATTCTAACTTAGCTGTAATTACTCATTCAAATTCAGAATTTGTGTTAGATTTTATTAGAGTAATGCCCGGTATTCCCAAAGCAAAAGTAAAATCTCGTATTATTATTACACCTGAACATGCTAAACGTTTACTTGCTGCATTGGCTGACAACGTAGAAAAGTTTGAGCAAGATAACGGCCGGATAAATGTTCAGCCTGAGAATCCCGAATTTCCGATGAACTTCGGTGGAACCATGGGAATGGCCTAGAATGAATTTGTAATTTTTCAGCAAAGCCATGTTGTTATTAAAAATAATGTATATTTTGTACTATAATATTGATAATAATATTAGATTTGAGCGGGCTTTGTTTTTTTAAGATGTATAATAAAGCAGATATCCTTTGGAGAAGAACGGATACTTTTAAGTATTAAGCCAGTAATAAGCTGTACGATATCTATATCCGAACAAACACTATACTTAATGAAAAGCTATCACAATTTTTTAAACCTGGTTTTAATAGGATTCATATGCTTTGCCTGTTCATGCGTCAGTGAAAAAAAGATGACTTATTTTCAAAAGGGGCAAAACCAGTCTGACACCGTTTCTGTTGCCCAAGCTTATATCTCAAAAATACAAGCCGGCGATATTGTTTCTGTATATGTAAACTCTCTTAGCACGGCTGCAAGTACATTCTTCAACCCTTACAGTCCAGGAGCTTCTCCTACAGATGCCGGGGCTTCTAACGGAACTACAGCCACTCCTGCACTTACAGAAGTTACATCCCCTGGCTTTTTAGTGGATCAGTCAGGAAGTATCGAGATACCCTTGGTTGGGCAACTTAAAATTGCCGGGTTAACAACTTTAGAGGCGAGAGATCTGATTAGGAAAAGTCTTACAAAATATTTAAAAGAGCCAACAGTTAATGTTAGGGTTTTAAATTATAAAATATCCATTATTGGAGAAGTAGCCAAGCCTTCTGTATACGTTATTCCAAATGAAAGTGTATCACTACCAGAAGTTCTAAGTATGGCGGGTGACGTTACTTTATATGCAAATAGAGAAGATGTTGTCATCGTTAGAGATTTAAACGGTAAAAAAGTATTTGGGCATGTGGATTTAACAAGCCGTGATGTGTACATGTCACCATTTTACTATTTACATTCTAATGATTTGGTTTACGTTAAGCCAGTAAAGAGTAAAGCCACTCAAACAAGCCTTACATATAGAGTATTGCCATTAGCGGTAAGTGTTTTGTCTGTTTTAATTGTATTATTTTCAAGATTAAATTAATCATATATAGCCTTTGATGAGCAATTTCAACGAAGTGTCAGAATATCAAGTAGAAGATAATGCTAATCACGAGAATAGCTTATCTGATGCTGCTGCAAAGTATTTAAGGCATTGGAAGTGGTTTCTGCTTTCATTAACTGTGTTCCTAACTATTGGATACTTTTATGTAAAATCCCAGGTTCCGGTATACCGGGTGCAAGCTGATATATTGATAAAAGATAATTCACAGTCACCCGATAAAGACATTTTGTCACAGCTTAATATCAATCCGAGTAATTTGGTCATTGATAACGAGATTCAAATTTTGAAATCGCATGTTTTAGCGGAAAGGGCTGTTAAAACATTAGGCTTACAAACCACATATTATGACAAAGGCAAGTTCAGAAAGCGCTTTTTATACAAAAATTCTCCATTATTAGTTGAGCTTTTACAGGAGTCAGGTGCTGCATACGGAACTGAATGGTCAATCCAAATGCTCAATAGTAATGAAGCATTATTTAATGGCAAGCGTATAGCTATTGGTAAAGAGGTAAGTACAGACGCCGGTATAGTTTTGATTAAACCAATTACTGGGAAATTAAATACGTCGCCTTTCTTTGTAATCTTTAATCAAGTTAAAGCAACAGCGCTACAATACGGAGCTGCTGTTAGCATTGCTCCGGTTAGTAAGCAAGGTTCAGTATTAACCTTAACAACAGAAGATGCAATTCCCGAGCGTGGGAAAGACTTCTTAAATCAGTTGATTTATGAATACAACAAAGCTGGTATAGAAGATAAAAATAAAAATACTTCCAATACTTTATACTTTATAGAGGGCCGTTTAAAGGATTTAGTGGGAGAATTAGATCAATCTGAAAAAAAAGTACAGATATTTAAGGCTCAAAATAATATTACAGATATATCCGCACAATCTCAGGCTTTCTTATCAAGCGTACAGACTAACGATGCGCAATTGAGCAAAATCCAACTACAGTTGGGTGTGCTCAAAAATATTGAAACTTATATACAAACATCAGATAAGAAACAAGTTAGACTACCGTCTTTGTTGGGCATGGAAGATCCAACTATTATGGCGTTAGTACAACAGCTTGGCGATGTGATATTGAAACGAGAAAGCTTACTGCAGACTATTCCTGAAACTAACCCTGTAGTAGCGTCAATGAATGATCAGATAGATGCACTTAAGCGCAATTTGATACAAACGATTGTCAATGTTCGTAGTGGCTTGTTAGTTAGCAAACGTCAGCTCGAAACGCAAAGTAAGGTCTATGAATCTGGCATTAAACAGGTACCTGTTAAGGAGCGTGGCCTGCTTGATGTTATGCGTCAGCAAGACATAAAAAATAACCTGTTCAATTTTTTACTGCAAAAAAGAGAAGAAACCGCTATGGCACTGGCATCTACTGTGTCTGACAGTCGTGTTATCAACGAGGCCATTAGTTCTCCCGTGCCCATTAGACCAGTAAAGTCAACATTATATTTAACGTTTTTCTTGTTAGGGTTGGCCGTTCCATTTGGAATAATCTTCCTTAAAGAGATGTTGAATAATAAAGTAAGAAAAAAAGCTGAAATTGAAGCATTAACACGGGTTCCGGTATTAGGGCAAATATCACATTCGGAAGAGGATGATGCGATGATTACAGTTGCCAAGCCGCGCTCAATGGTTGCAGAACAAATCAGGGCCTTACGTACTAATTTGCAGTTCATTATTCCGGATGAAAAAGGGAAAATAATATTATTTACATCAAGTGTAAGCGGCGAAGGCAAATCCTTTATTGCGTTGAATTTAAGTGCAAGCTTAGCTAGCACAGGTAAAAAGGTGATTGTATTGGAGCTGGATTTACGCCGTCCAAAACTACTTTCAACTCTTGGCCTTGAAAAAAAGGTCGGATTGTCAGACTACTTGATTGATAGGGTAACTGTTGAAAATATTATCAGGCCCGTACCCCTGCAAGAAAACCTTTATATAATCGAAAGTGGTACTATTCCACCTAACCCAGCTGAACTTCTGGTTAATGGAAATCTAACCACCTTAATTAACCAGCTTAAACAAGAATACGATTATATTTTACTTGATGCTCCTCCTGTAGGTTTAGTGACGGACGCGCAAATTCTGAGTAGGTATGCGGATGCTACATTCTTCTTAATAAGGTTCAATTACACTACTAAAAATAACGTTAGGTTGTTGAATGACATAAACAAAAGGCGAACATTCAAGAACTTGAATATTATATTCAATTCTGTAGATTATACAGGCTTAGGCTACGGGTACAAATATGATTATGGTTATTATGAGGAAGGCAAGCCCTCAAAACGAACGATATTTGGCCGAAATAAATAAAATAAAAGCTATTTGAACCATAACAGCTTGTTGCTCACGCTTTAAGAATAGATACTGCTTATGAAAAGTATGGTTTACCGGGCTTACAACAATCCTAAGTACGCTAAGATTCTCCAATGGAGTAAGCTTCTTACGGTCACGGGTTCAGCGCAGTTGGTTGTACAGGGTATTGGTCTTATAAGTGGTGTAATTATTATACGCCTTCTTTCTACCCAACAGTATGCGCTATACACCATCGTGAACACCATGCTTGGAACAATGACAGTTCTTACAGATGGAGGGATTAGTTCCGGAGTTATGGCTCAAGGCGGAAAAGTGTGGAATGATCGTCAGAAACTTGGTGCCGTAATGGTAACTGGTTATAACTTAAGGAAGAAATTTGCCATCGGAAGTTTGCTGCTCTCTATTCCATTGATGTATTATATGCTTCTGCACCAAGGTTCAGATTGGTTACAAGCTACAATAATATTTATTTCGCTTATCCCGTCATTTATAGCGGCACTGTCTGACTCATTGCTTGAAACATGTATTAAACTAAAGCAAGACATCACCAGTTTACAAAAAAACCAGATAGCAGTAGCCGCCCTCCGTTTAATTGCTTCAGCCTTTCTATTTGTGACGCCTTGGGCGGCTGCAGCTATTATACTATCTGGTATTCCAAGAATTTGGGGAAACGTTAAACTACGTGTGCTATCTGAAAAATATGTTGATTGGAACCAACCTGTTGATAAAGAAAGCCAGTCAGAAATAATGTCTGTTGTGAAGCGGGTTTTGCCAGGCGCTGTTTATTACTCATTTTCAGGGCAAATTACAACATGGTTAATATCGATATTTGGAAATAATTCGTCTGTAGCACAAATTGGTGCATTAGGTCGTATCACAATCTTGCTAAGCATACTTACAAGTGTGTTCGGTACTATTATCATACCAAGATTTGCAAGATTGGGTAATGATAAAAGGGTTTTGCTTAAAAAGTATTTACAGATATTAATAAGTTTATCAATAATTGGCGTGTTAGTAATTGCCATTGTGTGGTTATTCTCTTCACAGATCCTTTGGGTGCTGGGTAGTAAGTATGCGACCCTTAATAATGAATTAGTTTTATCCATAGTTGGATCAACTTTTAGCCTGATATCAGGTGCAAGCTTTATGCTAACTTCTGGTAGGGGATGGGTATTGAATCCTGTAATTACAATTTCGATAAACATACTCGCCATAATTGCAGGCATATTTTTATTTGATATATCAACCTTGCATGGAATACTGATTTTTAACATTTTTATTTCTGCAGTACAAGCTGTGAGAGCAATAATATATGGTTTTATAGCTATTAGTAATAGCTCAGAGATTGATAAGCCGGTTTACAAATAGTTGTTATCTGCCATGCTACCCGAAAAGACCCTTTTATCTATAATTGTTCCTTGTTACAACTCTGAATTGTATCTGGCGGAGACGCTCGACTCAGTTTTGTCACAAACCTATACTCATTGGGAGTGCATCATTGTTGACGATAAATCTAAAGATGCTTCTGTACAAATAGCTAACAGCTATTGTGAGGCACACCCCGGTAAAATTAGAGTATATAGTAACCATAGTAAAGGTGCTTGCGCCGCCCGTAATATGGGAATTGATTTATCTCATGGATCGTATATAAAATTTTTGGATTCTGACGATGCTTTATTTGATGAGAATGTACTTGGTAGCCAGATAGGCTTTTTGGAGCAGCATAATTATGATATTGTATACGGGGATGAATACTATTACCAAGATACATTCAACGACAGTACACAAATAAAGAAAAGAGGATGCGGAATTAATGATCCTGCATCGTTTTATGAAAACTTTCCAATCACAAGCAATTTTTTGATTAAGCGGAGTAGCTTAAATGGATTAAAGTGGAATGAAAAGCTGAAATCAGGACAAGAGTTCTTTTTATTGTTTCAATGCTTTGCCAGGAATATGGAGTTTGGTTATCAGGCTCTTGCTATTTCCAAAATCAGAGTTCATAACTCCGTACATCGCATTTCCAACAAGTCTAGTAAACAGCATATATCGCAGTTGTTGGACCTGGTCGATGAGATGACAAATGAGATCAAAGCTTTAAAGATTTCGGATAAAGCTTTTTTAAAGCAATACAAGAAACAAATTTTGCTTTCAGTTTTTCAGGCAGTAAAAGCAAAGGAGAATAAAGCCGCTGCTGAGCTCCATGCTTATTTGGATGCGTTTAAAGATATAAGCTTAGATCAACCGGTTTGGATGCTAATTTATCGTTCAAGCAGTATATCATCTAATCTTGCGTATTGGATATATAAAGTATATAGCTATGCCGGAAGACGTTTTAGCTAAAAAGCATAGTGTTTGGATTTATCTACGAAATAGATACGATTATGAAAAGCTTTGTTTCTGAACTAAAACTATATTTAATAAACAGGTGGGTTGCAGGTATGCCAAGCCGGCGTATTAGATTATGGTGCTACCGCAAGATTATGAAATTTGTAATTGGTAAGAATACTACCATTTTTATGGATTGTACATTTGATTGTGGTACATTATTATCGATTGGTGAAAGTTCAGTGATAAACCGGGGTTGTAGGCTTGATCCGCGTGGAGGTATATCTATTGGCAGTAACGTTTCTATATCTAACGGTGTAACAATCTTGACGGCTGATCATGACATGGACAATAACATGGAAGGCCGAAACAGGCAAGTTACTATTGAAGATTACGTATGGATAGGAACGAATGCAATGATTATGCCCGGAGTAAGTGTAGGTACAGGGGCGGTGATTGCAGCCGGTGCAATTGTAACAAAGGATGTGGAGGCATTTAATGTGGTAGCCGGTATTCCTGCAAAAGTAATTAAGAGTCGGGCTCGGGTATCAACTTTCGGATACACAGCGGCATATAATAGGTTGTTTCAGTAGCTTTGATTGACTTAATGTTTAATCGGAAGTTAAAGGCTGATAATGTAATTCATATTGATGGAACGGAAACTTAACATCCTGAATCTTATACGTTTCAAGGTACTCTCTATTAGAGAAGGTCTTAGAAACTCCTATTATCGGTTGTATGGAATGTCCATTGGCGCAAATACAAAAATTGGTACCATAGAGGTAAATTGTCCGGCCAGTGTTGAAATAGGTAATAATTGTGAGGTCAGAGGGCAAACTATATTTTGGGTACAAAATCCGTTTAACATTGAAAACAGAATCACAATAGGAGACAACGTTTTTATTGGCAGAAATGTAGAGTTCAATTGTTGTGCCTCTATTATTATAGGAGATAACTGCTTAATAGCCAGTTCGACGGTGTTTGTTGATTCCTCACATGTGTTTTTTAAAGATCAAATGATCAGGCAGCAACCAACAAAACTTAATAAAATCGTTTTGGATGAAGACGTTTGGGTAGGAACAGGGTGTAAGATATTACATGGAGTTCAGTTAGGAAAAGGTTGTATAATTGGAGCTGGATCAGTTGTAAACAAAACGGTTCCTCCATATGAGATTTGGGCGGGAACGCCGGCTAGAAAGATTGGCGAGAGAAAAACATCAGATATAGTAGTTTAAATATAATTTTTATAAATCCCGGTTTCCAATGCAAGATAAGATTCCAAAAGTGATCCATTATTGTTGGTTCAGTGGTGAAGAGGTTCCTGTTTTTCTTCAAGAATGTATTAATACATGGAAAGAGGTAATGCCTGAATACCAGTTAAGATTATGGGATGCAAACAGCTTTGACTTCAATACTGTGACTTTTGTAAAAGAAGCATTTGAAGCCAAGAAGTGGGCATTTGTAGCGGATTACATTCGGCTGTATGCGCTCTATACCGAAGGGGGAATTTATCTTGATTCTGATGTTAGGGTATTTAAGCCCTTTGATGAGTTCCTGAAGTATAATTTTTTTACATCTCATGAAATTCATCCAGGAAACTTTACAAAGGAGGAGAAAAACAAACTTAGTAAGGAGGGCTTACCTTTTAATAGGGAAGAATATATTTATGGGCTAAATGTTCAAGCGGCTATTATGGGAGGCGCTAAGGGAAACCCCTATCTAAAAGAGTGTCTGGAGTTTTATGATGATAAGCATTTTTTAGGCAAGGATGGTAAACCTCTAAGTAATGATTACATCATTGGTCCGTATATATCAAAAAAGGCAGAAAAGTATGGATACAAGTACAATGATCAAGAGCAACATCTGGAAAATGACATGATCATACTGAAACCTGAGATTTTTGTAGGAAATTCTGTCTTTTTAACCCAAGAGACTTACGCTATACACCTTTGTAATGGTAGTTGGAAAGAAAAGACAAAGTATGAAAAGCTACAGTATTATGTGCGGAATAACTATCCAAACCTTTATCCGATAATAAATTTTGGTAATAAAGCTGTTAGGAAATTAAAGCGAGTATTTAATTAAAAGCAGTTAATACAGTTAGTTTGCAACCTTCGCATAGCTCATTATGAATATTGTTTTTATTTGCGGATCACTTGAACCTGGAAAGGATGGCGTTGGCGATTACACACGCCGGCTTAGTGGCGAACTGATAAAGGAGGGGCATCGTGTAGCTTTAATAAGCTTGTATGATAAGAACACGAGTGGAGTTGTCAAAGAAAAACAATATACGGATGATACAGCCGTGGAAACATTGCGCATATCTGCATTATGTACCTCAGCAAACCGTTGGTCAACAGCCCGGGATTTCCTGAAAGCGGTTAATCCGGAATGTATAAGTTTACAATTTGTTCCCTTTGCTTTTCATGACAGGGGTTTAAATTTCAGTCTGGCTAAAGGTTTACGTAGTATAAATAACAACTACAAGTGGCATATTATGTTTCACGAGCTTTGGGTTGGTATGGAGAAGAATGCTCCCTTTAAAATGAAACTATGGGGTTGGGCACAAAAGCTGTTAATTAAGCAGCTCCTTATAATTTTAAAGCCCGCTGTAATACAAACGCAAATTAATTTATACAAAACTCAGTTAGAAATATTAGGGTATACTTCTGGCTTATTGCCCTTGTTTTCAAATATTCCGGTAGTAAAACATTCGGACAATCAGTTACAATCAGTTACAAAGAGCACTGAAAATCTTATTTTCTTGATATTCGGTAATATACACTACAATTCCGCAATTCAAGATATTGCTGATGAAGCTTTAGAATATGCTAATCAAAATAATTTCTCTGTTGAACTTCGTATTATTGGCAGAACTGGGGCGGAACAAGATGTTTGGAAAAATGCATGGTCAGGCCGAGGTATAAAGGTAACAATATTGGGTGAACAGCCTGCGCATATCATATCCGAACAAATGCAACAAGCGTCAATAGGTATAGCCACTACGCCCTCGCACCTTATTGGAAAAAGCGGTGCTGTTGCAGCTATGCTCGAACATCAGTTACCTGTACTGAACATTGCACGGCCTTGGGAGCCAAATATCGAGATAAGTTTAGAGTTACCCGCCGGTGTAATTAATTACAGAAAGGGAATATTGGGTAAAATGGCCGACATGAACTTAAATTCGGGTTATACTTTAAATGACGTTTCAAAAATGTTTATTAATAGCTTGATTTAAAACTAAGTATGGCAAAGTTTCAGTACTTATGGAAAAATAGGGTTCGGTTCAAAGTTTTTTCTGAACCGTACTTTAAAGCTTGGGCAAAACGATTGTTGTTATTGCCCGAAGTGATAAAGAGAAACAGTTTTCGAAAAAAGTTAATCAGAAATGGCGCGTTGATAAGCGAAACAGCAGAAATAGGTGATGTTAATGTTTCCGGAAAGTTAAGCTTGTTGAATGTTGGTTGTTTTAGCTTCATTGGAAAAGTAAATATTGCCCTGCACGATAAAGTGCAGATTGGCGAAAAGGTGTGTATAAATGATGGAGTAGAAATTTTAACAGCATCACATGATGTTTTAGATCCGGAATGGAAACACACTAAAGGTAAAATTATAATTGAAGATTATGCCTGGATTGGAACAGGCGCAACCATTTTACCAGGAGTTACCATTGGTAGGGGCGCTGTTGTTGGTGCCAAAGCTGTTGTTTCAAAGTCTGTAGCTAAAGGCAGTATTGTCGTTGGTAATCCGGCCAAAGCTCTATCTAAATCGCGGCCTGAAGAGCTGACATATAATCCATGTGAATTTTTAGCGGCCAATAATGCTTGGCTTGTTGGTTAATATATGAAGTTTATCCTTTCTCATCCCACCGGAAATGCAAATGTACGTGCAGTAGCTGAAGGCCTTGCCAAAGCTGGTTTATTGCACCGCTTTCATACCACCATTGCCTCTTTTTCAGGAACATTACTGGATAGTGTTAGCATTGGTCCATTAGCAGAAATTAAACGCCGTCAGTATAATCTAATATTAAAGCCATTCACTAGAACTAATCCATGGATGGAAGTTGCACGGCTTATAGCACCTAAAGTTGGTCTGCATAATTTCATAAAGCATGAGACCGGAAGGTTGTCTGTTGACGCTGTATACCGTAATAATGATAAAAAAGTAGCAGATAGTTTAATCCCTGATTTCAAAGGTGAAAAATTGGGCGTGTATGCTTATGAAGATGGTGCCAAATACACATTTGAAAAGGCCAATCGTTTGGGTATTCCATGTTATTATGATTTGCCTATAGGCTACTGGAAAGCAGCAAGGCGATTATTAAAAGATGAGATTAGCAAATGGCCCGATTGGGAAAGTACGCTGATTGGCTTTCAGGATTCTGACGCTAAGCTTTTACATAAGGATGATGAGTTAAGATTGGCTAGCCAAATCTTTGTAGCAAGTAGTTTCACAGCTAAAACCTTGCAGGATTTTTCAGGAAATCTTGCTCCGGTGACTGTGATACCTTATGGATACCCGCCAGTAGAATCTTCACGTACTTATACTACGTCTTCCCATCCATTACGTGTTTTGTTTGTAGGAGGGCTTTCTCAAAGAAAAGGTATAGCAAACATGTTTGCCGCGGTTGAAAAGTTTGGTAAACATGTTGAGTTAACGGTGGTTGGGCGGAAAGCAAGTAATGATTGTGAGGCATTAGATATCGCGCTGGCTAAACATAAATGGATTCCAAGTCTTCCGCATCATGAGATATTAAAATTAATGCGTCAACACGATGTCCTGCTTTTTCCATCATTGTTTGAGGGGTTTGGTTTGGTAATTACAGAAGCAATGTCGCAGGGAACGCCGGTAATTACAACCGATCGTACTGCAGGTCCGGATTTGATTGAACATGGCCGGAACGGGTGGTTGATAGAAGCATCAAACACAGAAGCAATCGAAGCAGCGATTGAAAACTTATTGCTAAATCCTCATGAAATAGCTAAAAATGGTGCCGAAGCAATGCAGTCGGCTAAATTGCGCCCATGGTCCGTATATGGGCAGGAATTGGCTGTAGCACTTGGTCAACCAAGAAGTATTTAATTATTGTTAACTATAACATATCAATTATTAATGTTTAATAAGAGCAATATGTTTAAAAGCACGGATCCGACTTATTATCCTAAGTTGGGTATCTGGGTGTTTTTTTATCTGCTGATTTTTGAGGGAGCTTTACGCCGATGGGTTCTTCCGGGATTAGCTACGCCATTGCTTTTAGTTAGAGATCCGGTGGCTATTTGGATCATATACAAAGCTTGGGAAAAGAAGCTTATACCAGTAAACGGCTACATTGTTAGTATGGTTATAGTTGGTGTTGTAAGTATGTTTACTGCTGTCTTTTTTGGGCATGGAAACCTGTTTGTTGCACTGTATGGCAGTAGGATATGGTTGTTGTACTTTCCATTAATGTATGTAATAGGCGTTATTTTTACCCGTGAAGATGTCTTGCTTTTTGCTAAAAGGTACATGTGGTTATCTATCCCAATGACGGTACTTATTACCCTGCAATTTTACAGTCCACAAAGTGCCTGGGTAAATCGAGGAGTAGGTGGTAATACAGAAGGAGCCGGTTTCTCTGGCGCTATGGGCTTTTTTAGACCGCCAGGTACATTTTCATTTGCATCAGGGGTTGGCTCATTTTATAGTGCATTAGCAAGTTTTGTTTTTTATTATTGTTTAGATACAAAAAATGTTAATAAAAAGCTTCTTATCGCTTCAATTATAAGTTTATTAATAGCTGTACCTATTTCAATTATCAGGGGCTTATTCTTTCAGGTAGGTGTTACACTTGTATTTATGCTTCTTGCGGCGCTCAGGAAACCTAAGTTAATGGCCAAGGTTGTTCCGGCGTTAATAGCTGGGTTTATGCTGATTATACTTCTGAGTCAGCTACCCTTTTTTCAAACAGCGACCGAAGCATTTACAGAACGATTCACTGTTGCCAATGAGAGTGAAGGAGGCGTTGAAGGCGTTGTTGGCGATAGATATCTTGGAGGTATGATAGCCGCTTTCACAAAAGCTGCCGAACAACCATTTTGGGGTTACGGTTCTGGTATGGGAACCAACGTAGGCGGTACTTTATTAACCGGGAAACAATCATTTTATGGGGTTATAAATGGCGAAATCGAGTGGCAGCGTGTTGTAGGCGAACTCGGTTTACTAATGGGAGTTGTTGTGATATTTATACGAACAGTTATATGCGTGCAGTTTTTTGTCGATTCTTATAATAAGCTAAATGTTAACGACTTTTTACCATGGATGATATTACCATTTTGTTTAACAAATATACCTCAGGGGACCTGGGGAATCCCTACGCCATTGGGATTTGATATTTTGATTGGGGGAGTAATGTTGGCATCATTCAATATTAGAAAAAGAGTAGTTACTAAAGTTGTATATGCTTAAACCAGGGTTAGTCCGATTTTTATTGGCTTCAATAGTTATATGCTACCATTTGTCAGGTGCTATCTACATTGGGAGTATGGCTGTGTATTGTTTTTTTGCCTTAAGTGGCTATTGGGTAACCTATATGTATGAAAAAAAGTATAGTAAATACCAAAAGCCGATAGTTACTTTCTATCTAAGTCGTATTTACCGGCTTTTTCCAGTTTACCTGTTTATTGGCATCCTTACGTTTATCAGCACTCTTCTTTATCATCCGCTTTTCAAAGATAAGATATTGGCCGTTCCAAATATTCATTTTTGGTTTAGTAATGTATTTCTTCTTGGTTATAATCTTTTGCCTTATAAGCCGGTTGTTCCTGCATGGTCCTTGGATCTCGAACTACAGTTTTATCTGCTTTTACCAATACTCTTTGCCTTCACAAAAAAGAAGAAACAATTAGTGGCCGTAATAATAATATCTGCGCTTATAGCCATTACTTCGAGTGCTTTATATCCGGGTGGCATAATATCCAAAACTGTAATTGCCTATCTATTATACTTTATTATCGGCATAGCTATTTACCGATATGAATTCAAATTCTCTCGTAAAGCAGAATTTTGGTCTATAGTAATGTTCATTTCTATTTTTTTAGCTCATTGTTTGTTAGGCTTTACAGACTTTTATAAAGCTATCAAATCTGGTAAGTATTATGAACTTTACTTCAATCAGGTTTTAAGCTTGTTTACAATACCCTTGTTATGTAACAGCTTATATAACAAAAGTGATAACTTGGATCGTACATTGGGAGAAATGTCTTACGTCTTATATCTAACCCATTGGATGTTAATTATTCCTTACAACCACTATATAACCGGAATAACAAAACTACAGCGCTTGCCCTTTAGCTTGGCATATCTACTAATTACTTACACCTTATCATATATCATTTTTAAATATTATGATAAGCCAGTTGATAAGTTACGTAGAAAATGGTTAGAGAAACAACCGTTGGCAGAGCTTTCAAACAATCATCACCGTAGAAATATATGAAAATAGTTTTAATTGGGAATTATCTTCCTGATAAGCAAGAAAGTATGGAGCGTTTTGCTCTGATGCTTGATGATGGATTTAAACGAAACGGTATTGAAACTGTTATCTGGCGGCCAGTTGCATTCTTAGGTTTTAACATTAAAAAAGCGCATAGTGGTATTGGAAAATGGATAGGATATATAGATAAATGGCTGCTTTTTCCATTGGTGATCAGATGGAGAGTATTTAAGGAACTTAATCGTAATAAGGAGGTCTTTTTTCATGTGTGTGATCATTCAAACTCGCCTTATTTAAAACATTTACCTAAGGACCGCAGCGGTATAACCTGTCATGATGTTTTGGCTATCAGGGGCGCATTTGGGCATTCTGATGCGCATAATCCGGCTTCAAGGCTTGGTATCTTTTTGCAAAAATGGATATTGGCTAATCTAAGCGAAGCTAAAAGATTAGCGGCGGTTTCTAAATTATCTTTGGACCAATTGAAGGAGCTATCGACCGATAAGACAGATTTGCACCCTCATTGGCAAGTGATTCATAATGCATTAAATGCTGAGTTCTATCCTATGGATAAAGTGCAAAGAGATGAAATTTTATTGAAGGCAGGAATATCAAAGGACACTCAATTTTTGCTGCATGTAGGGTCCTATATGCCCCGTAAAAATCGTAAGATGTTGTTAGATATGGTTGATAAACTTCAGGATAAGTATACCGGATATATATGTTTTGCCGGGCATGCCGTAGATGCTGAATTGCTTGAACATGCAAAACAGCTTAACCTGCAAAATCGTATAATCTCAGTAACAGGGCCCGATCATGAAACTTTGGTTGCCCTTTACTCTGCTTGTGATGCATTTGTTTTTCCATCATATTCTGAAGGTTTTGGCTGGCCGGTAATAGAAGCCCAGGCCTGTGGCGCTCCGGTAGTTGCCAGTAAATTGGATCCTATGCCGGAAGTAAGTGGTGGAGCTGCGATACATGCTGATCCTTATAACCCACAAGAATTTGCAGATGCTTATATCAAGTTGAATGATCCGTCGGTTAAAGCGGCATTGATTCAAACCGGCTTTGATAACATAAGGCACTTTAGCCTGAATACGATGATCAAATCCTACATAAAGTTATATCAATAGCCAAGTAAGCTTATTAGCATGTTATTAAAGTTACTTACAATGATTCTTCCCTGGCCCTTACGAAGGCGTGCCTTGCAAAGCTGGTTTGGGTTCGAAATTCATTCTACCGCAAAAATTGGTTTGTCATGGGTCTTTCCGGCAAACTTGGTCATGGGGCCAAATACAAAAATAGATCACTTCGTAGTTGCAGTGCATCTTAATCGCATAGTTATGCATGATCATGCCATTATAGGGCGCAGCAACTGGATCACTGGCTTCGAAACGAATTCAACATCTATGCACTTCAAGCATCAGACTGATAGACAGGCCGTTTTAATAATGAAAGAGCATTCGGCGATTACAAAAAAACACCATATTGACTGTACCAGTGCTATCGAAATAGGTAAATTCACAACTGTAGCCGGTTACAACTCTCAGTTATTGACACATTCTATCGATGTATTTGAAAACCGGCAGCACAGTGCCCCAATCACTATTGGAGATTATTGTTTTATAGGAACGAACGTAACTGTGTTAGGTGGGGCAGTATTACCTTCTTTTTGCGTTTTAGGCGCTAAATCCTTATTAAATAAGCCTTTTGAGAGCGAGTGGACTTTGTATGGTGGTGTGCCTGCTAAAGAGTTGAAAAAAATATCCCGTGATGCTAAATATTTTCACAGGCTTGACGGCTTTGTTTATTGATATAAAATTATCAGCATGAAGATCCTTTTTATAGTACCCTCTTATAAGCCGGCTTATATTTATGGCGGACCAATAGTTGTTGTAGCACTTTTGGCTGAGCAATTAGTAAAACTTGGACATGAGGTAAATGTATACACAACTACAGCTAATGGCCAAACAGAGCTAAATCTCGAAGCTGGCAAACCGATTATAGTGGATGGTGTAAATGTTACCTATTTTAAACGTGTAACTAAAGACCATACTCATGCTTCACCGGATTTATGGAAGTTGCTGAACAACACAATAAAAGACTTTGATGTAATTCATATTCATTCATGGTGGAATTTGTTAGTCATAGGAGCTGCATGGGTATGCAAGCGGCATAATATAAAGCCTGTAATCTCGCCGCATGGAATGTTCAGCGATTATATTCTGGAAACTAATAATTCAACTAAAAAGAGATGGATACATAAGTTTATAGGGAAACGCTTGCTTACAAATTCACTTTTGCATGTATCTACAGCAATGGAGTGGAGCGAGTCAAAAAAAATCATTCCTTCTTGGGAGGGTATGGTTATTCCAAACCTGGTAAAGTTGGCCGACAGAAAGTTTACTCGTAAAGTAAATGATGTGTTTACCATTGGCTTTCTATCGCGTATTGACCCCAAAAAAGGAATAGATATCCTGATAAGGGCTTTAAGTAAAGTGAACTTTAAGTATAAGCTTAAGGTTGCTGGTTCAGGAAAACAAGAGTATGTTGAGTCCCTTAAAGGTTTAGCCCGTGAATGTGGAAATGAACATAACATAGAATGGGTGGGTTGGAAAGATACAGAGGCTAAATTTGAATTTTTAGCGGGAGTAGATTTATTTGCGCTAACATCACATAGCGAAAACTTTGCTATAGTGGTTATCGAATCTTTATCCGTTGGTACGCCTGTTATAGTGAGTGATCAGGTTGGGCTCAATGTATATGTCAAAGATAAATCGTACGGATGGGTAACAACCATGGATATTCAAGTAATCGCGGAGCAGTTGAATGTTACAGCGGCGAGCCGAAATAAACTAGCGGAGTTAAACACAACGTTACCTGACCTCATACAAAAAGAATACGAGCCGGGAAATTTAGCCCAGCAATATGTAGGTTTGTACGAGTTTGCTATACAAACCAATAATAAATAATCAACCGCTCAATAACTTAAGACACCAGATCATTGTATATGCATACCGTAAATGCTGAGACATTACAAGCGCTCATTTTAACTAAGAATGAAGAGCCTAATATCAAAAGGGTGCTTGACAAGTTAACTTGGCTCGATAAAGTACTGGTATTGGATAGCTACAGTACAGACAATACCATCAGCATCATGGAATCTTATCCAAATGTTGAGATTGTTTACCGAAAGTTTGACACTTTTGCACAGCAATGCAATTTTGGATTGGATTTAATAGAAGCTAAATGGATATTGAGCTTGGATGCCGATTACGTTTTGACTGATGACTTTATCTCTGAAACTAGGCAGTTCATTTCACTAAATACACCTGAAGTTGCTTATTACACTAAGTTTGAGTTTTTAATTTATGGCAGGCAGTTGTTAAGTAATAATACCACGCCAAGGGCTGTGCTATTTAAAAAAGGCGCAGGTATTTACTTTAATGACGGACATGCACACCGGCTCCAGATTACCGGACCAACAGGTGCTTATAAAGCTCGTATCCTACACGATGATAGAAAATCATTAAGTAGGTGGCTCGGTAATCAGGATGGTTACTCAATTCGTGAATGCCACAAATTGCTTGATGTAACAAATGAAAGCAGGAATTCAGTTCTAAATCGTATTCGTCGTACTAAGACTCTAGCACCGTTTTTTGTGTTCTTTTATTGTTTGTTTGCAAAAGGTTTGATTTTTAGTGGCTGGGCCGGATGGTATTATACCCTGCAAAGAACAATGGTAGAGATGCTGTTTTCATTGCGTTTAATAGAAGAGGAAAAATTTAATGAAAAATCAACCTGAAATGCCAGTAAACGATACTTTGAAAAGCATATCCGGGGTAAAGTTAGGTGAATTCAACTCTAGTGGCTTTAACCGTGGGGCAAGCAAGCTAAAGGAGGTAGTTTGGTATATAATTAAAGTGTTGTTTTTCTTAACTGCTTTGCCATTTCCTAACAGCTTAAAAGTTGCTTTACTAAAATTGTTTGGTGCAAAAGTAGGAAAGGGCTTAGTTATTAAGCCGCGGGTTAATATTCATTTCCCCTGGAAACTTGAGATTGGTGAGCATGTATGGATAGGAGAGGAAGCCTTCATCCTGAATTTTGAAAAGATAGTAATTGGTAATAACGTTTGCATATCGCAGCGGGCATTTTTGTGTGGTGGTAATCATGATTATCGCGACCCCGCTATGCCTTACCGCAATGGGCCAATTACCCTGCAAAACGGGGCTTGGATAGGGGCATGCTGCTTTATTGGTCCTGGTGTAAATATTGGCATTGATACGGTAATTACAGCTACAAGCGTAGTAACTACCAACGCAGGCCCCAATGGCATTTATAGAGGTAACCCGGCCATCTATATTAAGCCTCGCTGGAGTTAGTAAATTGCTCTTTTGTTATTAAATAATTGCATTTATTTAAATTTTATCATCTATAAGTATTTGCTATTAATAATTTGTAATATATAAGCTATATATTTATTTTAGCTGCAATACATTTATCAAATTACTTAAGTCTTTAAAACGTACCGAATAACTACTTTGAATGAAAAAGGAACGAATTCTTTTAATCAGTCATAATTATTCTCCGGAACCTACTGGTATAGGCAAATATAACGGTGAAATGATGGATTGGCTGGCCAAAGCTGGTTATGATTGTACGGTCGTGACAACCTATCCTTATTACCCGTATTGGAAAGTACAGGCGCCTTATAACAGCAACTGGTACAAAAAAGAGGTATTCCTATATCCGGAAAACGGAGGCGCTATAACAGTTTATCGTTGCCCGTTGTACGTACCGAGTAACCCGACTGGGAAAAAGCGTATGTTGCAGGATGTATCATTCTGGACATCCAAGTTTTGGGTGATATTAAAACTCCTTTTCTCATCAAAAAAGTTTGACCTGATCATCACTATTGCGCCTCCATTTCACTTAGCCTACCTTGGCTTAATGTTGAGAGCCCGTAAGGGCGGAAAACTGCTGTATCACATTCAGGATCTCCAGATCGAGGCCGCGCAGGATTTGAACATGATTTCGAATGATAAGCTGTTTGAGCGGTTATACCGGATTGAGAAAGATATACTAACGAAAGCTGATTTTGTAAGTAGTATATCCGATGGCATGATCAGTAAAATTAAAGCCAAAGCTAACCGGGAGGTCATGTTTTTTCCGAACTGGGCTGATACCGGATTCTTTTCGCCAATATCCAATCGGCAGGAATTGAAGCAGCAGTGGGGGTACAAACCAGACGAGCTGGTTTTCCTGTATTCTGGTGCTATAGGTGAAAAGCAAGGATTGGAAGGAATTATTTATGCTGCTGACCTGTTAAAGTCGGAAGATAAAATTAAGTTTGTTATATGTGGTTCAGGTCCTTACAAGGAAAAGCTGATCCAGTTGGCTGAACAAAAACAGCTAAATAACATTAACTTTTTACCCGTTCAGGAAAAAGAAAAGTTTAATGAATTTTTAAATATGGCTGATTTTCACCTCATTTTGCAAAAAGCAAATGCCGGTGATTTGGTTATGCCATCCAAGTTAACTACTATTCTTGCTGTGGGCGGCGTTAGTGTAGTTACCTGTTCGCCGGGAACTACATTGCACAATGTAATTGATAAGTATGATTTAGGTTATATCATTGAGCCTGAAAATGCACAATTATTGGCGGAACGCATTCTTGAAATTAAAGAGGATAAAACGGGTATCGAGAAGAAAAGAGAGCATGCCCGTGAATATGCCTTGCAGTATCTAAATATTGATAATGTAATGAGTAACTTTACTCAATCTATTTTTAACGCTAATCAACACACAAGGTCAGTTGCTGATATATCGCACCAGCTATAAGATTGTGCTGATTGACGGATTGACTATGTATATATAAATTAAACATCTACAGATGAAAAAGAAAGCCTTACTAACCGGAATCACAGGCCAGGACGGTGCCTATCTAACCGAACTATTACTCTCTAAAGGATACGAAGTGCACGGCATCAAGCGCAGAAGCTCTTTGTTTAATACTGATCGTATCGATCACTTGTATCAGGATCCGCATGAAGACAGCCCACAGATGGTGCTGCATTATGGTGATCTGTCGGATTCCACTAACCTGATCCGTATCATTCAGCAGGTACAGCCGGATGAGATCTACAACCTGGGTGCCATGTCGCATGTAAAGGTAAGCTTTGATACGCCTGAATACACGGCTAATGCCGACGGTATCGGTACCCTGCGCCTTTTGGAAGCGATCCGCATTCTGGGCTTAGAGCAAAAGACCCGCATCTACCAGGCATCTACCTCGGAGCTGTATGGTTTGGTACAAGCTGTGCCACAATCTGAAACCACGCCTTTTTACCCGCGCTCACCTTATGCGGTAGCTAAATTATATGCTTACTGGATTACCGTAAACTACCGCGAAGCTTATGGTATGTATGCCTGCAACGGTATATTGTTTAACCATGAGAGTCCTTTAAGAGGCGAAACTTTTGTAACCCGCAAAATCACCCGTGCGGTAGCTAAAATAGCAATGGGCTTACAGGATAAACTGTACCTGGGCAACCTGGATGCGCAACGCGACTGGGGCCATGCCAAAGATTACGTAGAGGCCATGTACCTGATATTGCAGCAGGAAACACCTGAAGACTTTGTGATAGCCACCGGCGTAACCACAAGGGTACGTGAGTTTGTTCGTTTGGCGTTTCTGGAAGTAGGTATCGAAGTGGAGTTTAAAGGTGAAGGCGTTAATGAGAAGGGCTACGTAGTAAGCTGCAACAACCCAGATTATCAGGTAGCTGAAGGTACGGAAGTGGTAGCTGTAGATCCTAAATACTTCAGGCCTACAGAGGTAGATCTGTTGATCGGCGATCCCACCAAATCACAAACCAGGCTGGGCTGGAAACCGAAGTATGACCTAAAAGGTCTGGTTTCGGAAATGGTAGCTGCAGACGTTGAGCTCTTCCAGCGCGAAAAACTGCTGAAAGATTCAGGTTATCAAATTAAAAACCAGTACGAATAAGCTTCCAATGGAAAAAGGAGCGAAAATATATATAGCCGGTCACCGCGGTATGGTGGGATCGGCTATTCACCGTAAATTACAACAGGAAGGGTTTACCAATTTTGTAACCCGTAAATCCGCTGAACTCGACCTTCGTGACCAGCAGCAGGTAGCCGACTTTTTTGCTCATGAAAAACCGGACTACGTTTTCCTGGCAGCTGCTAAAGTAGGAGGTATTGTTGCCAATAACACTTACCGGGCAGAGTTCTTGTATGATAATTTACAGATACAAAATAATGTCATTCATCAGTCTTATATGAATGGTGTCAAAAAGCTGATGTTTTTAGGTTCAAGTTGTATTTATCCTAAAATGGCCCCGCAGCCGCTTAAGGAAGATTACTTGCTTACTGGCCCGCTTGAGCCTACCAATGAACCTTATGCAATTGCAAAAATTGCAGGCATCAAAATGTGCGATGCTTATCGCGATCAGTATGGCTGTAATTTTATATCAGTAATGCCAACTAACCTTTATGGATATAACGACAACTATCATCCGCAGAACTCTCATGTACTGCCGGCTATGATCCGTCGTTTTCATGAAGCTAAGGAGCAGCAGTTGCCATCAGTAACCATCTGGGGAACCGGATCACCTAAGCGAGAGTTTCTGTTTGCAGATGATTTAGCGGCAGCATGTTATTATCTGATGGAAAATTATAATGAACCAGGTTTAGTCAATATTGGCACCGGCGAGGATGTAAGCATTAAGGAGCTGGCAGAGCTGGTTAAACAAACTATTGGTTTTGAAGGAAGTATTGATTTTGATACATCAAAACCGGATGGTACACCACGCAAATTAATGGATGTTTCTAAACTGCATAACCAAGGCTGGAAACATACGATTGAATTACCTGAAGGTATTCAACTGGCTTATCAGGACTTTCTGGAGAAGCACGTAGTAAACACTTAATAAGCAAAGAAGCGAAGAAAAAACATCAAAAAGAACCATGAAAATAGCAGTAGTAGGAACGGGTTACGTAGGCCTGGTAACGGGGACATGTTTAGCCGAGACCGGCAACGAGGTGATATGCGTAGACAT
>NZ_JAHBBK010000005.1 GCF_018390515.1 Mucilaginibacter sp. Bleaf8
TGGTTACCGCTGTAGGTATAATCCAGCATGCCCTGACTCGTGCCGATGCCACCTCTGGTAAGCTTGGTGATATTGCCCATTACGTCGTAGCTGATCGCCTCATCCAAAGCGTTAGCTGTCGATACGGCATTAGTCAGCCGGTTCACCTTGTCATACGTATAGGCAAAGCTCTTCGTGCCCGGCGCACTGACTTTCGTGGTGAGGTAGTTCATCTGCGCAATATTCCCGTTCCACTGTGCGTTTGCCAATACATCCGGCGTGTTGTACCTCAGGTCCAGCGAGAACAGATTGCCGCTCGTGGACATGGTGCGCATCCAGCCCCGCTCGTTGTAGCCGTAGCTCAGCGTCTGCAGCCCATCACCCAATGCCTTGTCCTTCAGTTGTCCAACCTCGTTATACGTCAGTTTGGATAAGGATACCGCTGCTGCATCATTGATGCTCTCTTTGGTCTCTACCTTTCTGCCCATATGATCGTAGCTGTAGTTCATGGCAATCGTTGTGGTCGTGCCATTTACTATATGCGTACGCTTGCTACTCAGCAGCTCATCAGTAAAGCTGTAGCTGTTCTCTACCTGATCTGTGCCTAAAAGATGGTTATCGCTCTTGCTTTGCACTACTCTTCCTTCCTCGTCATAGTAGTTCACCGTCAGCAGCATCTTTGTTGTGCCCAGTACATTCACTTTCGTGCCGGTGAGTAACCCTGTTACATTCTCAGACTGGCCCAGATCCTTATTGGGCGCTGCCGCGCCCAAAGCCCCTGACCCCGGAAAGGCATAACTACCATAATAATTCATCGTCAAATACTGGCCAACACTTCCCTGCGGAATCGCATTGTTGCTGTAACCTGTGGTGGTATTATTCGGATCGGCGGTCTCCCACTGCCCAGGGGCTGAATAGGCTCTGCCTTGGAAGTTTTGCCGGTAATTATCATAAGCTAGATTACTGTGCAGATTATCATTATACACACCTGTCAATATAACCCTGCCCAAAGCATCATACTTGGTAAACGTCCACTGCTGCGGTGACTTGCTGCGCTGCACGGCATCCTGGCTCATCACCAGCTGGTCCAGTCTGTTATATACCATCAGTTCCCAGCCCTTACCCGGCACTTTCTTCTCGATTAACCTATTCCGGTCATCATAACGGTACTGGTAACAGAATGCCGTCTGCTTGGTCGCATCCGGCAGCCCCCCGTCCGAATTCGCCCCCGGCGGCAAGACAAACGAAAGGTTACCCAGGTCATCATAAACGTAATAGGTAGACAGGGCATGCGGCACCTCTTGCCCGTTCGCATTTTTCACTTTATTGAATATGCGCTTAAGCACTACGCGACCATCTTTGTCTTTATACTCATGTATCTGCCCCGCCAGTCCGTCGGTTGCCTGCCAGTTTTCATCTTTGGTAATGGTTAGCAAAAGTGCACCTGCTTTATAATTTTCAGTGCTACTCAGCTTGCGCTGGTATTCCAGTCCGGAAGTAGTTACAGGAACGGCACGGTAAAGTTTGACCACCCGATCTCCGCTTTCTGTGTTCGTGCTGTACTCTAGCTTAACCGTATGGCCTGAGCCTGGGATATTATTATCCAAGGGCTGCCAGTCATTACCGGGCGCGCCCTGCTCCAGCGAGCGGTTCAAGGGAGAAGACTCCAATACAGTTGTGGCATACGGCGAAGGGATAGCTGGATAACCCTGGCCCAATGAATTGTAAAACTGTTTTTGCGCACTATTACTATAACCAGATGTGCCATTCAGCGCGTTAATGCGGTAACTGCCTGGGGCACTCTGATCCGTGGCGTAAGGCAAATATTTCGTGGCACCTCTGCCAAACTGATCGTAAGCAAAAGGCTGAATCACATCTTTCAGGCCGCTTTGATTGCCTTTAATATGCACTGTCTGTAAAGTGTCTGCCCAGTACATCAAAATATTGTACAGAGGCGGCCACGTTACAAAGCGAGGCAGTATCCCCCATCGGATTCAGCACCCCCGGGCCCCCGTGGCTTCAGGGTAATGATATAACTTTGCGCATCCGAAGGCTGTATATTTTGGGGTACGCATACATTGCCGGAAATGTAGGCCCTAAAACTGTTGCCGAGCGTGGCTTTAAAGGAAAACCCTGGTTTAAGCGCAAGGCTTACCTGATGGCAATACGCCCCCGGCGCTACTGTGCTGGACATCTGCTGGTTAGCAACGAGCTGTGCCTGTGCGCCCAAAGGCCTAAGCATGAGCACGAAACCAGCAAGCAAGCAATAGGCTAAATGCTGTAATTTACAGTTTTGCATATAAGGTTATGCTAGAATAGGTTGATCAAAAATATTAAGACAGGTTTCTTTTCGTGATTTGAATTAATAAACAATAACCGGAAGTACGTAACCTGCACTGATGTTCACATTGGTGAACGTAACAGATGTGCCGCTTTTTGACTCTCCCGGCGAATCCATGTTAAAGTCGCGATAGATAGTAAACCCTCTCGGCGTTGAAGCCGCAATATTTATAGCCAGCGTGTAGTTGCCCGCCGGGATATCCATGTACTGAGCATTTGCATTGCTGGCATTGGGAAAGGTCATGGTTTTTAGCACCGTTGTACCAAGCTTCAGTTGAACGGTTATGGTGTTGTTTAGCCCCTGTGTATTGTTTATTAAATTGACACCACCCGATACACTGGAGCACGAACCGTATTGATTAGCGAGGGTTTGCGCATTCTCTTTCATATCAGCATGGGCCATGGCATTGGCGTCTCCCTGACTGGTAAAGGAGGTATATTTGCCTGCCGCCAAATAATACGTGTAATTGCCCGATGCCGAGTTAAGGCCACAGTTATTACGGGTAACGGTTGTATCCATAGCTGCACTGGCATAAGATACCAACGGCGCACAGTCCTGCAACTGCCCGGCATAATTATAGCAATAGCTTTCTGTTATCTTGCCGTTCTGATCCTTAACGTTCCGCAATCGTTGATAAGTATCATACTCGTAATACTTCAAATTTCCTCTAGGATCGGCCTGGCTGGTTAACCCAGCCAAGGGATTGTAAGTATAAGTTGCCACTTCCGCATTAGGCAGCTGCGTACGCAGCCTTGACAGGAAGCTTCTTACTGCTTCATCGGGCGGACTTATTTTTTTGCTATAATTTTTAATGTTATCCGCCCCTAAAACGTTTGCAATAGCGGTACTATCAGCATTGCGAATGATAGCGATCGGATATTGTCCTCCGTAACTCCACAAATAGTTTGTATTGATACCTTTTTCCGACTTGACCTGCTTCAGATTTTTGTTGTTCCAATCGTAATCAACGGTTTCCTTCTTTTCATAATACGGCGGAAGTGAAGCTGCGGATACATAAGGCACCATATCCTTGGGCGAATTGGCTACGGCCGCATACCGCTCGCTGATGGCACCAAAATCATTGTACTTGACAATGGTACCGCTCACAACTTTGCCGTTCACCAACTGCTCTTCCTGTACCGGAAGCGATAACATATTTTTACTAATCAAATTCGTATAGTTCAAATCCGAAGTATACTTCATAGTATTTTGAACCAGTTCTGCTTTGCTGTTGGTGTACTCTTCTTTGGCTATTTCGTTTTGGTTATTATAAGTAAAGGTCTTTTCTACTGTCGATGACTCAATCCCATTAACGAATTCTCTTGTAATTTCCTTAGATTTTTTTGTTCTACCATAAGAAACAAAATAGTTGAAGTAATAAAAGTTATTGGGATTATCGCCTTGATATACCCATTGCCTACTCAAATCAGTGTTTAACCAATTGTTCCCCGACCAAATAAACGGTTCATATTCGTCGATTACGAAAGTCTTTATGCGTTTCTCAGATAGTTCATATTCATAGCTTGTGCTTTTCACAGGATAATACGCACCAGCATTATCTGATTTGTAAAAAATCACACTTTTAATCCTACTGTTCATCCATGAAGGATAAGTTTTAAACACGTATGGAAATTTCCCGCTTGACTTGGGTTCATAGTATGCCGTTGGTGCGTAGTACTGATATTCTGTTTTTCCGTTTGACGCTTGCGAATTGCCTACCGATGTACTTTTTTCAGTCACCTTATCATAGCTAACTGCGCAACCTTGGTTGCTACCTAATTCTACAGAACTGTTCGATGCAAACCAAATTACCCGCTTTAAACTTTTCGTGAATTCTGTATCCTGGTACAATAACGGGGAATAATAAAAATTTTTAGACGGATCTGTAAGTATTTCACCAACACCTACTGAGCTCGGGCCATACTTAACGTCACCGTATTCATAAGCTTTTTGCGAGACAATCTTGCTATCTATATCGTAAGTAGAAATCTTTTTTATCCGTAAGCCTCCGGCTTGCTCAGGCATAATTTGGGCTGGTGTTCCACCTGTATAATAATGATAAGATAGTCCTGCTTCAATGTAAGGACTATTACAAGTCCCCATAATCGATCCAGTTACTCCATTCGTATATGCTTCCATTTTATACTTGTGACCTTCATATAAGACAATATCCAAATTCAGAACTTTTCGTTGATCTCTATCTGCCTGCCAATGGGTAAAAGAATAGCTAAAATCACTATTTGTCAAATCCGTGATCTTGAATGTCATAGGAAGATTAGTAGAGACTTTATAATCAGAAAACATGACATATAATTTTCCCAGCGTAATGTTACCATTGTTAATTGAGCCGCCTAAATTTTCATTAACCTGAAATTCTAAACTATTATTGGCCGGAACCCCAGTCAAAAAATCTGAAGTACAAGCCGGATCTCGATTTATTGCATATAATGTAACCTTCCTTTGCATCTCCGCTTGTCCTTGCTTTTGGCTATCGTTTAAGTAGTAATTGGGTTCATACTCGTAAGTAGTATATCCGCCTGTGGGGAAAACAACCTTGTTTAAAATACCGGCTTTGGTGTAGTTAAAGTCAGCTTTTCGATCTTCTCCGACGGCTACAGGATTTCCATTGCTCTTGGTAAAGAAATTTTGTGGAATCATTGACTCGTTATTCTTGCCATTGTAATATCCCCAATAATCTTGAGGTGTTGTTTGCCGTGGAGGCAATGGGGTTTCATTATAATCAAAGCTATATCTATTGATGGGTTTAGAGCTTCCGTTATAGAAAACCACACCATTTAGTTTCAGGCTCTTTCGGGCCACCGGATCCATAGGGGCGCTATAGACCATCGGCATTCCGCTAGCAGTTCTTTCAAAATAAACGTTGTTTTCGAAACCAACTTTCCTCATTATGTTACCTTTAGAGTCAAAGAGAATGAAACCAGTTAGTCTAGCATGGGTCGGAGGCCCGTCAGTACTTGCGATTACATCTTGCCGATCGTTAGCAGAAAGAAATTGTATGTACCCAGAATTGAAAACAATCTTATCGATCATTTTAGCATCGGCAATATCGGTTCTGATAAATGACTTGATTAGACCATCAAATTCGTTGCCTCCCTTGTCCACAGTGCTTAAGTTTGGTTGGTCATCAAGCATAAAACGGACCATATTTACAAGTTTGTAACCATGGTAGGCCACGTCTTTATACTTAAAACTAATCGTATCCGAATGATCTGCAGAAATTATTTCTGTTAAATACCAAGTTGCAGGCCGTGGCACATAGTTCAAATTTCCGTTAGTATATTCATACTTTATTACATGCGTACTTGATGTGCTGGTTGAATTGTATTGCCTCGGCGTCTCGAAGGCTGGTTGGTTATCTAAGCTTGTCCCGAAACGATATGTATTTCCCTGTTTATCAGTGACAACTATCTTATTGCCATATAAGTCCGCTTCGAACTTTATGGAATCCAAGTTTAGATTAATAAACTTACCACTATTATTTAGGCTAAATTCTGCATTTAAGTTACTTGTTTGCATACTAAACAAATCGGGTTGCTTATCGTTATAAATTGCCCATTGTTTCAAAGTCTCACTATAGCCAGTTCTAAACGGCTGCGAGTCCCCTATGTCATCGCCAATTGTATTATAATTAGGCAAGGCTTTGCCTAATTCCATAAAACCATAGGCTTGTTCGTCAGGCTTGTCTTTTATGACACGGCTAATTATGCCTCCAGCATTCAATACCCAACCCAAGCCAACAAACGAAGCCTCTTGATCTACGCGAATCCCGCTTGCATGATAAGACAGCGAGATTGGTAACTGCAGCTTTTTTCCTTTAATGGTATAAAGGGGAATTTCAATAGACGGTACGCCTGTTCCTGTATTCACCGGGTATTCCTCATAACGACCTAACGCAGTTACATTAGGAGAATGAACAGTATAGGTAGGTATATTTAACTTCGTCTCAAGTTGTTGAGCCAAAAGAACGTTTGATAAAAAAATCAAACAAGTTAAAAAAGCTAATTTATTTAGTATTTTCGTCATAAAAAAGTTTTGTTGTAAACTATATATTGAGAATTTGTATACTTCATCAAAACCACCTTTCTGATTATCAGGTATAAACACCGCACAACAATTCCGCGTACTCACTGGTAGCTGCACTACACATACTAAGAGCATCTATATGATTCATTGGATTATAATTCGATATTTCCTTTCAGTTTGTAAAAAGCCGAAATCACCCTCATCCGGCTTATTCTTTACTACCTGGGTTATAACGCCGCCAGAATTTAAAACCCAGCCTAACCCTATAAATGAAGCTTCTTGGTCAACACGGATGCCGCTCGCGTGATATGACAATGAAATTGGCAACTCCAGCTTTTTGCCTTTGATGGTGTAAAGCGGAATGTCAATCGAAGGCACACCAGTAGCTGTGTTCACTGGATACTCTCCATACTTTCCAATTTCTGTAACGTTTGGAGAATGTCCGGTATAACTCGGTGTAACCAAGCGGGTTTGTGCATACAGCACATTTGCTAGAAGAATCACGCCCAGTATCAAGGCTGACTGTAATTTTTTCATTTATGGTTCTTGTTTTTAAATTGGGAAACTTTGCTATTTCTTTGAGCATCTAAAGAAAAGTTTACTTTTACAGATAATTAGTTTAATTATTTCACAGCTTGGAGAACTATGAGCTTTCAGATTCGGTAAACGAACTACATAGACATGCTCATTCACTTTGTTGTGAATGGGCTTATAAAATTCACCAAGTGAACAAATAATTATTGAAGACCATAGGGGCTTTATGAAGGATAACTTTTGCTGACTAAAAGCTATTATCGAGAACCTCGAAAGAGTTTCCCAATTCTGTTTAACAGGCGAAAATGGGGAGCAGCCTTTTAACATGACCATTAGAAAGAATTTAAAGGATTACGAATTGATCTTAAAACCTGACATATTAGGAAACGGAAAGTATTTAATGCTTATAGAAAAGGAGGAATCCGATTTACACTGTGTTTGCGTGATAATTGACAATTTGAAAACCTTTTTTAGATTTGCAGGTACAACCGCCTTTGATACTGATTAGGTATAAGAATCAAACGCAATAGGCGTTGCCTTTTATGTAGCTTATACTATAAGCTCTTATTAACTATTTTCGCTTGTTATAAAGTTCAGCTAGCTTATGATCCAACTGTGCTATCTTTTTTATAAGCTTTCTATTAAGGTTTTGCTGCTGCTGAGCTTGATTGTCTTTTTCGATCATATACAGCGTCATTTCTTCCATCTTCTTCACCAACAACCGATTCATCTCCCCTAGGCTAATACCCTCTTTAGCAACTTCCTGCTCTGAAGGCATATCCGGCAGGTGTTTGTTTTTGTCAATGTATTCCTTGACCTCCGTAAGAGATGGCAGCTTATAACTTGGCTTAAATACATAATCCGGCCATGGTAGCGCCTCTACTTTTATTTCCGTTGCCCGTATGTTGCCGGCTACGGCTAGTTTGTAGCCTTTAGGGTCCAGGGTACCAATTGCAACGTTGCCATCACCCTTTATCCACATTAGTTGCTTTTCCTGACTGTTATTATTATAGTTGTAAAACGCAAAGCCTCCTGTTTCACCGTCAGCCTGGTTGGAAATAAAGTCGGTTTCTCCTCCTCCTTTTGTCCGGTTCCAACCAGTAAGTACTTTTCCTGAGTTGGCTAAAAAGGATAAATTAATTCCATCAATATTTGCGGAACTACCACTCGAAAGCAGAGTGCCATTTACATCTAAATTTGTCTTTGGGCTTATCGTACCTATACCAACATTTCCATTAGTAAGAAAAGTAGCAACAGCATTACCATAAATCGTACTACCGATGGCAAAGTTACCACGTGTACCAAATACCCCAGGTCCAATCGCCCACCTAGCACTATTGTCAGTTTCTAACGCACGTGAACTAAAGTGGATACTGGCTTCTCCATTGTCACTTGCTGGTGTGAGCCTGATCAAGCCGGTCACCGATCCTTTTACATTTAAAGGGGATTGCGGGTTGGTAGTACCGATACCGATGTTACCGGTTGTGTTCCATGGTGTGTTTTGCGCATAAGAAGCACAGCCAGCCAACAGGCAGGCCAGTAAAGTAGAAAGCTTTTTCATTTTGAAATTGTAATAGTGACTAAATTGATATACTTAATAAGCTGTGCGGCACAAGCGTTTCTTGTGACGCTGAAGGATGTATTTTCCGATGCTTAACTGTGCAGTAGCCTATGCAACCGTATGAGAGGTAGAGTCATTTCTGTGATAAGGTCTTAAGATTGAGTAATTAATACTTCGAAAGCAAAGATACCATATTGCTATAAATAGCCAATGCTTCTATTAAGATTTTATAATTATTAATCGTATATGAATAAAAACACTCGAAGACTATATGACAAACAGATAGCTCCACGGTTGCCCTACAACGCTGTTGTAGAGATATAGAAGTTCTACTAATTTATTTAGCTATTAAAAGCAGAAATCCAGCCTGGTTAATCAAGGAGGACTAATTAAATTCTCTATTATAAAACGACCGTTTTTTGATATTGAATTTGGTGGTCAAAACTAAAAAATCACAAAAACCGGAAAACACCTCTCACCTACCCCAAAACTCGCTTTTCTTCTTTTTGTTGAATTCTCGTAAACTCATTCCATTATTCAAAAGAAAATTTGCGTTTTTGATGATGAGTATTTGATAAAGAGGGACATAGATAAATGAAAATAGGATATGCAAGAGTGAGTACCCAGGAACAGAACTTGGATCTGCAAATTAACGAGCTGACCAAGTTTGGGTGTGACAATATATATCAGGAAAAGATATCCGGCAAGAACACAGAACGGCCGGAACTCAGAAAACTGATGGCAAGTCTCCGCAAAGGAGATGAGGTCGCAATCTGGAAATTGGACCGGCTTGGAAGATCACTTCGCGATCTGGTAGATGTAGTTGCCCATCTTCAAGAAAAGGGTGTTGACTTTGTAAGCTTGCATGACCACATCAACACGACGACCGCAACCGGCCAGTTTACGTTCAACATCTTTGCTTCCCTTGCCGATTTTGAAAGAGACATCATCCGGGAACGGACCAAGGCTGGACTCTCGGCTGCCAAGGCCCGAGGGAAGAAAGGTGGAAGACCAGCAGGATTGACACCCGAAAAGATGCAGGTGGGTTAACGGCCCGCGACCTGCATGACACCGGCAAGTATTCCATCGGCGAAATAGCGGAAAGGCTCAAGCTACCCATTGCTACCTGCTACCGTTATCTAACCTATGTACGAAATGAGAATGGAGGACAGGCCCGCGAGTGATAACAGCAAAAAGAGAAAAGGAGTAATCTGGGCTTTGCTCTTCTAGAAACCAGCAATATCTTTCCAGCTGGTACCACTTTTAGATTGTTACTTTTCCAGCGGTTTATACCTTATATATACATCAATTTTTACACCTATATATACGGAATAAATACTAAGAATGCCACACCAATTTCGAATTGAGATAGTTATTCTATTTGGTGTAATCTTTATAATGCTATATAGGTTTAATATATGGTTGAGGAATAGAAGGGCCAGCAATTCTTACTCTCTACCCTTCAATATAAATTAGCGTTTTAACTCAACAATTTAATTTTGAATATGAAAACGAACTTTTGATACTGAAATTTATAAATATGGATCGGTTTCGTCATAAAGATTTTAAAGTGTTAAACGATAGAACGTTTTTACTTTCCTAATCAGAATAATTTCCCTCAAGTTATTGTTGCTAATCCATTACAAGAGTTAATTAGCTACTTAATTTAATAATATCAAAGTTATCCATATCTGGGTTTATTTGCTTAAGTTGAGTCAAGATAAAAGAAGCAGGGACGCATACACCTAAAATTCAGTCAGAACCAAAACCTTGATTATTACTTAGACGTTAATCGTGTTGCCATTGCATCTTAAATAAGATTCTTTTATCTTTAAAACTTAAATAAAAACAAATGAAAGCCTTTACCTTTTTTACTTCCTTAATACTTCTTGTAGGTGGAATCGCCCACGCCCAGTCACAAACTCCGCAATTAAGCACATCGGCTAAATTAAGGGCCGACCGGATCATCAGTGAATCACAAATTCAACTACATCTTACAGACAAGCAAAAAAAGGATTTATACAATTGGCTATACAACCAAAATGTAACCTTCGATAGTCTTAGAAATATCAATGCTGATAAATCTGTGGTTATAGCTCAAGTAAAAGCCAACCAGGCCAAGTTGGCAGAAATACTTAGCCAAGAGCAAGTTTTAACTTTTCAGAACTATTTAAATGAAAGACGCAAGAAAAAATAATTCTCTTGTTTCGTATTTGGGCTGATTTAAAGTATTAATTTACTAATCTGACTTTAAATAATGAGCTGAAAGGAGTATAAGTTTATACCTTAATATGGTGTTTTTATTTACCCCCCTACTCTCAAGCGGTATTCTTCAGTGTCTTGCATATGTAATTTTACATACGCTATTTGATTGAATTAATCATAAATTTTTTATCTACAATTATTCCTCCCAATTGAAAAGTTATTCGTTCCATTTTAGCATCGTAAGGAGATACAGGATAAGTTTTAACTATGTAAGAAATAGTATAAGTGTATATGCCGTCCTTTGACATAACTTTTCTTATACGTAAAGTATTTAATGACTCAGGGTCTATTCCCCAATCATTTGTCAACAGGTCATGACCATCAAGAAACCAGCTTTTCGCCTTTTTTCTTAATAAAGCTGTACAATATTGCTTCTGTAGAGAATCTAACTTAATATATAATTTGTCTGGAGAGGTAAGAGGTTTAGTAGCCCACAACTTACAGTGAATATTATAAAAATTGCGTATCCGATCTGTTATCTGCTTATCTTGCTTATAATTCTGAGCATCGGATGTTGCTATCATAAACGTTATGATAAGCGTTAGTTTGAACTTTTTCATAGAAACCTTATTAATGTCACCAACGATAAATTTTAAATGGTGGCTTATGTACTCTATAGTTATTACCTGGGTAAAAAGAATTTTGCTTAAAATTAGACATCCACTGTTTGCCATTATACATTTCAATGTGTCCATATGGCACTCCACTAGGATCTGATGTGCCTCCAGGATATCCTTGTATTACAGCTATATCTCCTCGCTTGAAATCCCTTGTGTCTGTTTCTTCGAACTTCCACTTCTTGAGATATGAACCGTACAATCTAGCTGGCACAGGATGGTCTTTAGTATCAATTCCACCAGCTTCTAATGCCAATCTTACAAATCTAGCACATGCTGATCCTTCCCCAGCCTTGTCAGCATCAGCATATGTAGGGTGAGAATTATTATTCAACCAAAGGAGTGCTTTATCGATACTAAACCCAGCTTTATCTAAACCAAGGTCGCTCACACTTGGAACAAAAGAAAAGCTGAACTGCTCAAAAGCCCTAATGGCAACATCATGATCAATTGTCATTTGCCCATTATTAGAATAAATATTATAATCAGCAGCTGTTGCATACAAACTCGGTCCTATCATGCCCCAACTATCATAGCCCAAAATACCTCCAGTAGCTTTATCAATGATGGGACTTGCAGTACTTTCTCCTCCATCCGGATCAAAGCCCGTAACAGGGTTATTTCCCATACCTGTATAAGGGGAAGCGTATTGATCTTTTGGATCGGGTGAAAGCCACCTACCCAACTTTGAATCGTACATGCGTAAATCAAAGTTATTCCAGCCAGTAACCGGATCCTTTTCGGCATAAGCTCCTTGGTATTCGTAACGATAACCAACGCCGCCGTTACGGGCAATGCTACCGAAAGGAAAATAATCATTATAGGTAGTTACATCAACAGTACTGTCAGCTTTTTTGTTTCTATTAATAACCACACGGACGCTTTCAACATTGTCACGCAGTTCGTATACATAGCTATTGGATGCCAATGTATAATTACCCAATCGCGTGCTTCCATAAACTGGCACTTCTGCCATTGTAGCACCGTTGTAAATAGCCATAACATTGCCAGTTCCATCATATACATAATAGGTGGTGAGCGGCACTTGACTTGTATTGTCGATTCGGCTTATGCGGTTACCTGCTTCATCGTAAATATATCCGACCTTTAATTGAGTTAAAGCGGCATCAGCGTATATTCCTGTTATCTTACCGGTAACATCATATTTGAGGTACATACCAAATGATACACCAGCTTGTTGCATGCTTTTTAACTGTCCTAAATCATCATAAGTGTATTTAGCATAACTCTCGGGTGAGGCCATACTACCTGCCGATAGTAGTTTGTTAGTGCCGGCCTGATACTGGTAATTATTGAAGTTATCGCTCACAACCCCTGCTGCGTTAGTTCGCTGCAAGGCTTTTATATTGCCGTTAAAATCGTAGGTAATGTTGTTCTCAGCAAATTTTGTAGCTGCGGTAAAATTGTTATTAGTAAAATTGGGCGTACCCCAGGTGGCTCCGGTTAATTGGTATTTGTTATCGTAACCGTAAGTATACATGGTTGGGTCTTGCACGGCAACGCCATCGGTACTTACAACTCCCTGCGGCTTTTTGCTTTTCCAGCTCATGCCGCTTACCATCCCGTTGTAATAAGTGGCCTGCCCCGTATTAACACTCCCTATATTGCTATTCGCTCTCGTATAGTCGCCGTTAAAATACTCCAGCTGCAAGCCGAAGGCATCAGCAGCGAAACTATTAGCGCCGTCATGCCCGGGGTCATTCGCAGCCACACCACTTGGATGGTTGATCGTTTTCAATGCGCCTTGTGCAGTATACGTATAATCTATACCCTGTAAATTATCGCCTAATTCAACGCGCTTCAGTGGCCCGTGCAAATAATACTGGTAAGCCGCCTGTTGTAGCTTATTGACGCCATCACGGCTGGTTTGTACATTCACTAACCGCTGATCGGCATCATAAGTATAATGGTGATAGAACCTTTCCGTATTGTTACTTTTCTGATAAGCGACCGTAGTAACATTACCAAAATAATCATAAGTGTAATCAACCGTTTTAAAGCCCAAACCGTTAATCCATTTAATCATCCAGGTTACACGCCCTTGCTCGTCATAGCTAAACCAGGTCTTACTGTTTGCATTCTCCGTCCAACTTACAGCATTCTCTGTAAAATCTTGTACATAACTGGTTAAACCATGGCTGTTATCACTTGCATCATAATGGGTTTTCATCCAATCAGAACGGCTACCACCAGTCAACCCGCCATCTGCCGAAACATTATTTAGAAGAGCTTGGTCCGTTTTAGCGCTGTTAAAAGAGATGCTGCTCCCCGGTAGGTACTCACCTGCTTCTATTGGCCGGCCAAGTTCGTCGTAATTAGTATAGCTAAATCTCCCGGTTTTACGTTGTTCTGCATTTTGGCTAAAGCGAATTTTGCCATCTTTAGTATAAGCATATTCGGAACGGCCACCATCAGTTGTGGTTGATGCCATCACGCGGCCCATCAGGTCGTATTCGGCCAGATTAGTAAAAGGTAAGTTCTCTTTATTGGTGTATTGATCTATACCCTTTACCAGCACCTGCTGCACACCATTAGGCGCTATAGAGGCAATAGGCTGACCGTTAAGATTGTAGTAGTTATAACTGATATCGCCCCAAGTATTAGTATAGCTTATTTGAGGCTGGCCACTGGCGGCCACAACCTTGTACATGCCCGCCGGTAAATTTACTGTTGCAGACTGATTGGTATATAAAACGTTGTTACTAATCAAGTCCACTACGTTTACACCCCCGCCTGTAATATTAAGCGCCCCCGCCTTAGTTAATCCTAAGTAATGGTAATTCTGTCCCACAACGCTACCTTCTTTTACCTGCGAGCGGCAATTATCGCAAACGGTTTCTTCATTATCGCCTGTCGCGGCATTGTAACTGGCGGTAAATGGCTTGTCGGAGGCCAAGCGATAGACATTAGTCGGAGTAATAGCAGCTGGGGGCGTGTAGGCACTGAAATCACCATGGTAGATTAATTGATCATGGTCATATACCTTTAACTTTCCTGACCCTTTTAGCTTGATATCGGTTGTACGCTCGCCTAAATGGCTAAAGATGGTTAGTTCATCCAGATAATTGGTTAACTGCACAGTATTGGTTACCGGCAGCCAGTCGCCGGGTAAAGCTGTCATTAAGGTATGGCCTTCCTGGTCTTGCACAGCCATACTCCAGCTTCCTTGCGCATCGCGAGCCATCATAAGCGACGAAGCATTGGCCAAATCGGTTTGCCCTGTTTTTCCCACTATATCGCTGGAGAAAAACTTATTTCGAATGGCCAGATACTTACTTAATTCCTGCCCTACCGGGAATGTATTAGATACCGGCTCATGCCCTGATCCTAATTTCAAGGCTTCGCCGACACCCGCCTGGCGCGATGCCGAATTCACACCATCTTTGAAGTAATCTGTCCTGGTATACGGAAAAGCTGTTGCCGGTACATAGGCATCCCAGGTGTTATTGTTGCTGTAATACCAACCCAGCGTGCCTGGTTGTGCGGCTCCTACCGGGTCGGGATTGTTCAATTTATCCTTGGTATCAAAATTCAGCGTATTGTACTTAGCATTATTTGCATTTTGCACAAAGTCTGGCTTGTAGCTGAATGCACTGTTGTTTATAGGTGCACTTAGTGTTTGTATAGCCGGCCGGCCGTTAGCATCATATATCGGCTGACTGGCAAACACATGCTGGGTAACAAAGCTTTTCGACTGACTTTGCAGGGCTTGCCCGCTCAAATCAAAAAATGCTTTGCCTTCAGCAATCGCTTCTCCATTTTCGTTAAACGCTCTTTTCAATACCCAATTCAACTCTGGATTGGCAGAGCCGGCAGCCGCGGGTATAGGATAAATAGTTGACGAAGCTATGCTCAAGCTCACGTTTGAACCCACAAGAGCCGTGAAGCCCGGTTTGAGTGTAATAGATTGATTGCTGATCACACGCAGGGATTGCCCGCTGGATACTGTTTTCGTATTTCCGGCAGTTGGCAGTTCTATGGGTGAAACGCTCGATATCACTTCCTGACCTTTCACAATAGGGCTTGCAAAAAGACAGCTAAGTATTAAAATTGCTCTACTGATTTTCATAAGGTTTATCTAATTGTGATTGGACAAGAATTTGCATTTACTTCCCAATACTCCTGACTGTAAGTCCCATCCGTCCAGGCGTACCGGTAATAACATCTATATCCTGTTCCATAAGGATTTGGCTCTGTCCGCACATTTTCTCTCCGTCCCGTCTGGCAAACACCGTTAACATATTTCTTATCAGGCCCTGTACAATAGTCGGTACTAATTGCGCAGTTCGATGAACTGCCGGTAACGACCCAGCGTTTACTATTATAAGTACTGCTTAATGCGTTCTGGTCTACTTGTTCTGCCTCCGTTAGTCCTGTATTTAAATTATCCACTTGCTGGCATCTAGTGCTACCAGTCATTTGCCATTTAGCCCGGGTAGATTGAGCATAATTGTATTGGTTTTCAGAAATTAGTTTAACACCATACGCGAAGGTTTCACCATATACTTTAGTCAGGCGGCCCTCAGCATCATATTCAAATTTGGAGTAAAGGTTATTGTTATCTAGTATGTAAGTTAATTCGCCCGAGAAATTATCGTAAACGTAGGACGCCATGATGGTATTTAGTGGTTTAAACCTAAAATCATCGAAGTAAGCAGCGCCTGTTCCATTGTTGATGCAGCCCACCTCAAGAGTTGCGTTTGCAGCTATTTGACTGCCTGGTATTTGCAAGCTTACCAAAACCCATGATCCTATCTTTTTTGTAGTATTTACGGTAGCAGTGTTCAGCGTACCACCATTTACACGGTAATATAAGGTTGCTTTATTCAAGTTGTCGTCAGCTTTAACCCATACTGCCGCTGTATATGCCCTCCCGGCTTTCAATTGGTTTGTATTTACGGTATAGCTTAAACCCGTTTGGCCAGCATTTAGCAAAGCTGAACTAACACCACTGTGACTCGCGGCCATTGAAACCGTAGCATTTCCTAAGTTCATACCGCCATAAAGCACCTTACCAGACAGCACACCGTCTTCCAAACCGGTATAGCTAAATTCTGCATACTTGGCATTACTGACCGTAGCAATCACTTTGCTTTGATTATAACCCATCTTCGTCGCCGCATATATTCCAGTCAGATCAACCGCCTCCAACGGATTGGAATACTTGTTATATAACTTAATCTCTGAAGTCTTAGTCCACTCAGACATCTGTTCGCCGCCACCAAATGGCGAGCTGGCAGTTCTGTTTAAGATCGTAAAATAAGGCTTAAAGTCCTTGGCCTGGGTGATGCCCTGCGATCTGCTCTGCGGCATCCACTGAAAGTTTTGGTAAGGGCGCCAGATACTCAAAGTCTTTCCACTTACAGCGTTTTTAGTGTTTACTACCTGCTCGTTATCATTGAGCATACTGGTCTGATCGCTCCAGATCGTAGCAGAAGCACTGATTATACCCTCCGTTGCATTAAAATCATCCAGCTTATACGTAATCTGTTGTGCGCTCTGGGTTAGCATATTCGCGTTTGACAAATTCATTGATTTAAGCCCCATCTTTGGATATAGATAATAAGCTGGAGTCACTAAAGTCATAGAGTGATTACCATAGCTGTCTTTAGATGACGTAGCTATAGGCTGACCTGAATAAAAATCGAATCCTTCCACGCTATTACTACTTCGCAAACCAGTCCTGTAATCAATTACTGTGGAGCCGGTAGATACTGCAGGCACATCTATTTTGGATGTCATCGTGTAGCGGGATTTGCTATCATTATACCTGCCTTCCGCAATTCGCTCTATGATTACGCCTTGCCGTTGATATTTGTCCAGATCATCAAGGTAAGTGGCACCATTGGCTGCAGCTGATGATGTTGGGTGCTTGTCATGCAGGTAATTATTGATGGTTTCGGCAACTTTGTTACCCTGATCGTCAAACTGAATCATCCGTTTTAGCGCTCCGATCCTGCTACTAAAGTCTTGCAGTGTGATGTTAGCTACATCCATATAAGAAGTGCTTGTTGATGCTTGTTTTTTAACATTGATCATGGACTCATTGAACACTTCGAACTGATATTGCGAACTTCCCAGAAACTTAGTTTCCTGCCCATCTGCTTGTCGGCTTATGCTCACACCTACATACTCGTACATAACGCCAGGCGCTGGCACTTCCCTAGCCAAGCCTAATAATTTTGAAAAGTTTTTATTTAAAATATTCTGGTATTTCGCATCTTCAGCACCTCCACGAAGCGGTACAGCATCCAAACCTAATGGCTCATACGAAGTTGTTCCAGAAGTTAGTCCATTACTTCCAGGTATATCGTAATTATATGTCGTTTGTAAGGTTACACCTGTTATTGGTTCTTTGTTGATCACTTGTTTTACCCTTATACCACCTCCATAATTATTTCCTATACCTCCGGCAGATAAATTACCGCCATAGTAGTTGGTACCACTGCGATACACAAAAACTTCTTTATAAAAATTTTCATCAGTAACGGTAATAGAACCTTCGTCCACGGAAGTAACCAAAAGACTGGGCGCTTCGCCGGATGATAAGCTAACACCAACATTTACTTCATATGGTTGCTCATCGTAATTTCCTGGATAATATTCAGTAATATCACCAGACAATATCATACGGACTTTGTCTCCCGTCTTTATAAAATCTCTAAGATCAACGCCGAAATATTTTTTAGCGTTTATTTTTATTTGAGAATTACCTAAACTTTCAACACCGTCAATAACTATCGAGGCATTTTTATATAATGCGACATTGCTATACGTATCAGATTCATAAACAATATCTGTTGTCATACCAAGTGCTTGGTGGACACGGCGTAAACTCCAAACATCTACTGATTTAGCAGAAGCTTTAGATGGCAGACGAGAAAGATTTTCGTTAAACCGATTATTAGCATCCTTATAATCCTGAAAGTCGGCTTTATACATATTCCACATATCATAGCTACCCTTTGAATAAGCAGGATTTTTTGTAGTTCGCATAGCGATTTTACCAACGCCCTTTAAGGTTGTTGTGTTAGGCCATTGAGGAAACTTAACTTCTAAGGTGCCATTAGCTGCATTTTTAATCAAACCATAAAAATTGGTTCCATTCATACTAAATTGAATAAGTTCACCTTCTTTAAAGACATTATCTGGGTCATTGAATAGATAAACCGATTGGTCAGTAGTTTTTAAGCTAATAAAACTAATATTACTGCTCCTTTTAATTTGCTCTTCGGGAATTTCATATTCAAACTCCGTTGGCGGTACCGTTTCCTGCCCTTGCTTGCCATACATGCTTACAGATAAAAGCGTCAGTTTACCTTGCTTAGGAAAACTCCACCAGTTTCTGGTATTGGAAGCACTATACATCTCACCGGCTTCATCAAAACTATTTTCCGTAAGCGGACACAGGCTATAATTATAATTTAATTGAATCTTACGCAAGACTTTAGCCGATAACTGCGGCAACGAACTCATATCGCCTACATCAATTACATTAAATCCAGTATTATTACCGTTGGTTAACATATTACTGTAACCGGCTGACTGTTGCCTTATTTGCTCAATGGATAGTCCTAGATCCTTATTATTAAATAATGTTACACTTTCTAATCTTAACTCAGCTGCTGGCCGTATTGGATTATCCAAGGTTTCTGTCCAACTTTTACTATCCGCTCTCATCTTTTTTGAGAAAATAGCCGTATGTGAGCCGGTAACTATGGCATCCAAATAGTATAACTCTTTTTTCCCTTTTGATTGATAAGCAAAGTTGTGATCAAGATCAATATTCTCACCCGAAAAAGGAGTGCTCCACATATACTGGCTCGCCCATTTACCGTACTCAAAATCTATCCAGTACCCCCAATCGCCCTGATCAACTTTCCCATTATTGTTGATATCCACATAGTCAGGGCCGGTCACAGCAGTAAGCAGCCAGCAGGTAGCATAAGGGTTGTTACGGGTTTGCGTATTATATTGAGAAGAGTTAGTAGGTGGATTCAGGTTCCGACTTATAGTTGTTTCACTATAAGCGTAGACAGGCAAGGCATAATGGTAGGTTACTCCGCTTTCATTGGTAATCATAAAACCGCCAATACGGCTATCTTTATCACCACTGTTTTTCAAGATAGTTGATCCATCGGGATTTAATTTCCGATCGAAGCCTTTGGCCTGTACATCTATAAAGCCTTTTAAGCTGGCGCTACCGTCATTAATTTCTGTATTCGTAAAATATTCAATATCTCTTGAAGACCCTAGCCGCTCTGACCCAGGGTCATAGCCGTAAGTACCATCGTTTATGCCATATTGCGGACTTTTGTCAAAATTTAATTTATAGGTACTGTTTGCTGATAATTCTTGCTGCACGTAACGGTTGGTGAACTCATTCATAAATCGGAAATGCAGCTTGCTTGGGTTGTTCACATAACTGGTTGCCGTTGTAACCGAAGGCGTTTGCCAGTTGCCATATTCATCGTAATAAGGCTCTCCAGGTGTTTCAGTATACACAATGTTGTCTCGGTTAGTGTGCGCACTGGTGGCAACACTACGACCTTTACCAAAAACTTCCATTTGGTAGCCATAAGGCCTTATGTAGCCCGATATGCCCTGCCCCATCACAGAGTAGGTATCATAATCTGGTAGTGACCCGCCAGTAGATTTCATTGGATCGTTCTTGTTTACATCCGTTAAACTGTAATTCGGATCGTTAACATCTGTTAAGTAGTAGGTATCATATTCTTTATTAGCCCCATAAGCGTCTTCCCTAGTCAGCGGATAATATAAGGTACCAAAAGTTGCTACTGCATTGGTTTCATCAGACCAATATCTGGTGTAGGATCGCTTTAAGGAAATTGACCCGAAACCCAAAGGAATACTGAGTCCCCAACTGCGGGTTTCTGTCTGAATTTTACCGGCAGTGATATTTTCAACGCCGCTGTATCCTACTCCACCAACACTTAAATTTACGCTTCCACCTGATGAACTAACAGACGCACCTAATAAAGAATGGTTTGACCGCTTCCCATCTTTTTGTCCGTCGCTGGAATATAAACTAATACCAGCATTAGCTCCAGCAGCTACACTTTTGAAATTGGTTGAAATGTTCAGGCCCAAGCTCCCTGTTAAATGATTTCCTTCTCCAAAGTTTCCAACGGCCAATCCCACACCGACACTCATATAAGGTGAAACACCGCCAAACGGGTCCAAGGATATGCCTAAACTACCACCAACAGATGCTCCTACGGATGGGGATAGGCTAAAAGAATATTGAGCACTTAAACCAGCCCAACCGCCAACTCCGGTACCTAACATACTATCGTGGGCTACAATAACGCCAAAATCGGCAGATAACACCCCCGTTAAGCCAACAGTAAGACCAACAGATGTTGTTGAACGATTACCCCCTGACCAATAATCACGAACAACATTCTCCTGTCCCTTAAAGTCATCAGGAAAACCGCTAACGGTCCTGTCAATAGAACCCGGATTGAGCGTCCATCCTAAACCCACCCAGGATGCTTCCTGCTCGGGCATGATACCAGCATGATAGGATAAAGAGAGCGGGTAACCGCCTTCAGGGCCAGGCACTTCGAGCAGCGGAACGTTATAAGCTAAATCGCCGCTAAGCATATTGACCATATCTGTCGTATCCACCGGCTCAAAACTCGCCGACTCGGGGCGGGCCGGGCCTGAGGTTAAAGCTAAAGCAATACTTGGCGTTAGGATGTTATTTAATATAACAACAGCAAGTGTAAGCGATATGAAACGTTTAATTGTGTAAGATTTTATCATGTACTATTTTATTATAGATATTTGATACAGGTTATCGACTTTCGTTCTATCAAATTCAAACTTTTGCTGACCAAGACCGAATCCGATTTCATCTATTGTCAGCATGTAATTCTTCTTCGCCGCCGGCAGTTGAAATACCAGTAATATATTATTGGATGCAGCAAGTCCATAAGTGTTATTAAAGGCGTAATTCGCTAATCTTACTGTATCTTTTCGATCAACTATCAGCCTGCAATACTGTGGAAGATTAAAAGACAGGTTGTTATTTAGCTGTGCATATTTGTTAATGTTGCCGACTTGTGATAGTGCTTCGCGACCGTGTCTACTGAAACTAAGTAAAAAATAACGCGCATTCTGAACAGACTGTATTTTCTTACCCAGTAATTCCGGCCGTATAACAGAAACGGCCATCTCGAAGCTATCGCGGTTACTAATGTGGTAAGTTAAACTATTGCCTGTATCCTTGATATATGCACTCAACTCCTTCTGGCTCATCTGACGCTTGGCGCAGGAACTTAAAAGGAAAGCAATACCGACTGAACAAAATATAATGTACCGTCGCATTCTTACTGGTTAATTTCTTTTAATACTATTTCAGTAATGTCAAACTCATCTTTTGCATAAGCTATAGTACCTGAGTTATTAGCAATCAGAATCATATCATAGCCTTCTCGCTTACCATATTCTTTAAGGAATTGATTCAGCTTTGTTAATGCTGCCTGCGTAAGTGCGGCTTCCTTTTCTCGTAACGAACCAGAAATGGCCATCTGGTAATCTTTGTATTGTTTTTTATGCAAGTTTAAAGAGTCGGTGTATTGCTGCAATATTACTTTGTTATTTCTGGCTTTCTCCATATTTAAAAAATCAACTTTCACCCTACCAGCTAAAGTGTCCAGCCTTTCTTTATACAGCTCGGTTTCACGCTCAAATTCCTTTTTTGCAATTTGCATTTCCTTGTAACCATTCAGGATTTTATTGGAATCGATATATGCTATCTTTTTGTTGAAGAAAAAATGTACTAATAAAGAACAGCCTACGGCGACTGTCACGCTAACTAGAAGATTTGTTAAAGAAACTTTCATTTATATTTTTGGAATAGTTGATTTTGATCATTGTTATGGACTGCCTATGTAATTGCAAAAGGGCATAAGCAAATAAACAGCCTTAGGAATTGAATGTATTTGAACACCATAAACCTCTCGGGAAAAGAATACTATTGTTGCGCTTTATTTTCCAGTACCCGGATACGATTTGCTTGTTTTCTGACAAAGGCTTCTTGCTTCTTTATTCGTTTGTTTTGTTCAATCAAATACAGTGTCATCTCCTCCATCTTCTTTACCAACAATCGGTTCATCTCTCCCAGGCTGATACCTTCTTTAGCTACTTCCTGCTCTGACGGCATATCTGGCAGGTGTTTGTTCTTATCAATGTACTCTTTCACCTCTGTAAGAGATGGCAGCTTATAACTTGGCTTAAATACATAGTCAGGCCAGTTAGCCTGTAGTTTTACATTAACTTCTTCTGCAATAAGCTTTCCAGCTACAGCCAGCTTATAACCTTTCGCATCAGTGGTGCCAATAGCAACATTGCCATTGGTCTGGAAGGTTGCAACCGCATTACCATAAATTGTACTACCAATGGCAAAGTTACTACCTGTGCTAAATACCCCAGGTCCAATTGCCCATCTAGCACTATTGTCGGTTTCTGATGCACGTGAACTAAAATGAATACTGGCTTCTCCGTTGTCACTTGCCGGTGTGAGCCTGATCAAGCCGTTAACTGATCCTTTCACATTCAAAGGAGATTGCGGGTTGGTAGTACCGATACCAATATTCCCGGTTGCGCCCTGAATAAACATACGGGTGTATAATGGAGACGTCGTTGTGTTTCCCTTCGTTTCGAACAACATGTTTCCGGTATAGTTACCCCCATCAGCAACTTTAATCCGGCCCGATGGTTCTCCTGTTCCGCGGTCATAGGTAGCAAAGTGGATTTCGGTGCTTGCTCCCACATAGCCGCTACCGTTGGTCAAAGTTAATATGGGTCCCTGACCTCCCTGAACATCCTTTCTTAGTTCTAAAAGTGTCTTAGGGGTGGCAGTCCCTATACCAATATTGGTTGTTGTGCTCCATGGTGTGTTTTGTGCATAAGAAGCACAGCCAGCCAACAGACAGGCTAGTAAAGAAGAAAGCTTTTTCATTCTGGAATTGTAATAGTGATTAAATCGATATACTTAGTAAGTTGACCGTGGTCAATCTTCTACGGCGATTTGTAACAACAGAAAGTTAGATGAGTTACGTAAGAATTGCGAATAGAGTTGCCCAGGCAACCAAATGAGAGTTGAAATCATCTTTTTGATAAGGTATTTAAGTCAGGTATGTGCTAATTCGTTATCAAAGTTATTACATCACTATCAAAATAGCAACTATACAACGCTTTATTTTCGACAGATGCAAAAACCAATTTTGGCTTCTGATAAATAATAATATGAAAGTGTGTAGGCTCATAATTGCCTTTTTGCTTCCTACTAAGAGCAGGAACTTCCCTGCTATTCAACATATAGCACTTTATATGAATTCCCCGGCAACAGAAATTTAAGTCTTTTCAGCACTATAAAAAGCTTTTTTTTAACTATAAATATTGATCTTTGCTCCTAAGAATTATAGTTTTTTGACAATCCCAGTGTACTACATTGAATGTTGGCAATACTAAAATATGAGTGTCTAACAGTGCGAGAAATGGGCTGCTGAATCCTTAGCGGCAATCATGTAGCAAGCTTGCAATATAGAACATACTTGTTTTATTATGAGTCAATTACATTTTGCAAGCTATTCATCTTCGGCTTCTCCCCCTTAAATAACGATATAACAATAGCTATCGCAACAATCTAAAAAGAGACACTACTGTTTTACCATATATCCGAATCACTCCCTCCATTTACGCTAAATTAGCTTTTATATGCAATGGCGTAGATGAAAGTATAACGAACAACAAAGAGGATATAAGTCAAAAACTCACACCTTCAACATTACAGAATGAAGAAAGCAAGCTTTGCTTGACCTTATTATAGGAAACATAATTTAAACAGGGAACCAGTGCGCCAAAACAAGCCGGACAACGTATCGCTAAATATTTACCTGACAGCGCTTGCCTCAGGTCATCAGTTAAAAGCCTGACGAAATTCCAGTGGGGATAAATTCGTCTTCTTTTTAAAAAGCGTGCTAAAGGATTGCGCGTGCTCAAAGCCCAGGGCATAGGCGATTTCGCTGACTGAAAGATTGGTTGTGGATAGCTTTTCTTTGGCTTTTGCGATCAGTTTTTCATGAATATGCTGCTGCGTGTTCTGCCCGGTATGAACCCGAAGCAGGTCACTCAGGTAATTTGGCGACAGGTTCATCTGCGCAGCCATATATTGTACCGTGAGCAAACCGGGTACGTCGCTGTTAAAGTAGTCATCGATCAACTGCTCGAACCTGGTCAGCAGCGCTGAATTATTATTTTTGCGGGTAAAAAACTGCCGCTCATAGAAACGGTTGGCGTATTTTAGCAGGCTCTCGATCTGCGTCAGAATAATCTCCTGGGTATGCTTATCAATATGCCTGCACTCCTTATCAATTTTATGGAGGATTATAATCAGGTCATCTTCTTCCTCGGCCGACAGGTGCAGCGCTTCGTTAACTGCATAATCGAAAAAACCGTAGTGATGGATACTGTTCGCCAGCGCATGCTGTAACAGAAAGTCCGGGTGAAAGATCAGGAGATAACCGGACCCGCATTCCATATTTTGCAGGTCCAGTTGTTGCACCTGGTTAGGGGCGGTGAAACTTAATACGCCTTTATCGTAGTCATAATGCTGCTGTCCGTACCTGATCTTGCCTTTGGCTTCGCGTTTGAGCGCCACGCAATAAAAGCGGTTAACGAAACCTTTCCATATCTCGTCTTCCAAAAAAACACTTTCCGCCAGATTGATCACGCTCACCAGCGGGTGGCGAGGTTGAGGCAATGACAGCAACCGGTGAAACTCCGATATAGAATTAATGGCGTTCATAAACAAAATTAATCAATTAAGCCCATACTAAACTCATCATAAGGTGCGCCTGTGTCCGAACCTAAAGGCACAATACTTTCCAGTTTTGAAAGATCTGCCTCTGTCAACTCAATGGTGGTAGCCGCAAGGTTTTGCTCCAGGTATTTTCTGCGTTTCGTTCCCGGTATCGGTACAATCCCCTTGCTCATGATCCAGGCTAAAGCCAGCTGCGAAGAACTGACGTTCTTTTCTTCGGCCATGGCTTCAATGGCCTTAACCAATTCTATATTCTTATTGAACATTTCACCCTGGAAACGCGGGATCGCTCTGCGGAAATCGTTCTCCAGCAAATCATCGATGCTTTTAATCTGTCCGGATAAAATCCCGCGGCCCAATGGTGAGTAAGCTACAAAGCCAATACCCAGCTCATTTAAGGTTTCTAAAACCCCACGTTCTTCCACCGTACGTTCAAATAAAGAATATTCGCTTTGTACTGCGGTGATCGGGTGTACGGCATGCGCCCGCTTAACCGTTTCAGACGATACTTCCGACAGGCCGATATAACCCACTTTTCCTTCTTTAACCAGTTCGGCCATGGCTTCAACCGTTTCCTCAATTGGCGTATTTTTATCCAGGCGGTGCAGGTAATACAGGTCGATGTAATCGGTATGGAGGTTTTTTAGCGAACGCTCTATTGATTTCTTTACATAGTTCTTTTTGCCATTGATGGCCCAGGTCACTTTATTATTGTCATCTATTTCCCAGCCAAACTTGGTGGCCAAAATATACTGATCGCGTTTACCGCTAATTGCCTTTGCAATGAGCTGCTCATTTTTAAGCGGGCCGTACAGATCGGCCGTATCCAGAAAATTACCGCCCAACTCCAGCGAACGGTGAATTGTTGCGATGGCTTCCTGCTCATCCGCAGGGCCATACATATGGCCTTCTTCAAAACCCGTCATACCCATACAGCCCAGACCAATCACGGGCACAACCAAACCCTGGCTGCCCAATGCTATTTGTTTTATTTCCATAATTCAAAGGTCGGTAAGCCCAATTGGGCACATGTATGCAAACCCCTGAAGCTTGTAAGCAAATCAAGGAATGATTTTCTAAATGGCTAATGGTATAAGGTGTTCGATTGAAGTCGTCTCCTGCCTTGCAAAACTATAGCCTACTAAAGCATTGATGTATATGGGCTATTTCTTTTTGGGATGACTGCTGTTCATGAATTATCTGCATAAATCTTTATACTCATAATAAAAGTACAAATAAGTTTGCGCAACCGATAGGTTGCACGTATATTTGCAACCTACCGGTTGCTTATTTAAGATTAAGAATGAAACAAGATATATTCCAAGCAATAGCCGACCCGACACGCAGGGCTATTTTGACGTTAATCGCTGTGCAGGCATTAACACCAAATGCCATGGCGGAAAAATTTGATATGACGCGCCAGGCAGTATCAAAACATATTAAAGTATTGCACGAATGCGAATTGATTAAACCTGTGCATAGCGGCAGAGAGATTTACTATCACTTTAATGCGAAAAAAATGCAGGAATTTGATCATTGGTTAGCCCAGTTCAGGCAAAACTGGGAAACTCAATTCAACCAACTCGACCAACTATTAACAACAATTAAAGAACAGAAGTAATGAACAACGATTTGCTATTTGATTTTAACGTTGACAAAACTGCCAAAACGGTTTACATCACCAGGCAATTTAACGCGGGACAGTCTTTAGTATGGGATGCTTTTACCAAAGCCGAACTACTGGACCAATGGAGTGCGCCTGCGCCAATGCGCGCCCAAACCAAGTACATGGATTTTAAAGTAGGCGGCAGGCGCTTTTACGCGATGGTAAGTCCCGACGGACAAGAGCGCTGGGCGGTTCAGGAATTTACTTCCATTACCCCGAAAACCAATTTTAAAATGTACAACACCTTTACCGACAAAGACGAAAACCGTGAATTGCCGGGCTCTGACTGGGATTACACTTTTAGCGAACAAAACGGCATTACTCAAGTAAACATTACCATCTATAATGAATCGTTTGAGCGGTTAGAAAAATTGCTCGAGGGCTTCAAAATCGGCTTCACGCTAACCTTAAAAAACCTGGAAGCACTGTTGGCCACCTTATCAGAAAAACAATAAAAGACAGTTTTACGACCATATTTAAAACTAAAATTATGAGAACCATTAACCCTTGGATCAATTTTAATGGAAATGCTGAAGAAGCATTCACTTTTTACCAATCAGTATTTGGTGGCGAATTCACAAAGCTTATTCGCTTTGGCGATCTGGCAAGCTCCGAATTTCCGGTAGCAGAAAAAGAAGCGAATAAAATAATGACCATTGCCTTGCCACTTGGCAAACACAACATGTTAATTGCCAATGATGTTCCTGAGTTTATGGGGCAGGTAAGCGAGACTGAAAACAGGTCAAAAATAGTAGTGAGTGCTGAAAGCCTTGAAGAAGCGGACAAAATATTCAACGGGCTATCAGCAGGCGGAGACATTGAAGGGCCCATTGGCGACAGCCCTTGGGGTACATACGCCGGTATGTTCAGAGATAAGTATGGTATTGAATGGATTGTGGAATTTGATCCTAATTATAACGGTTAAATTTACTCGAAGAAGAAAAGCGCTCCATGCCAATGGGTGGCACTTTTGCTTTTACATACTTCTCTTATCATTTCCAAGTTTTCTTTCATTAGAGTAATACCGCACTAACGCGAAGGTCATCCTGCTCATCTTACCAAAAGAAAAAAGCCTGTATTCCTTACGGAATCAGGCTTTAAATTTAACAGACAGTCGGCGTTATACGCCATTTTATATCATCATGGCAAGGCATTCAAAGGAATCAAACTCCATTATTACCATTCCTTGGTTGAAATGCGTTGCGGATTAGCGGTCTTAGCATCCTGACCGTCGTTGCTTGTCAAATAAACTTCCAATTGTTTATTAAGATAATTGAAATAGTTTACTACCTGACTGGTATAGCTTTCGTACTGGGTATCTTTAACTTTTTTGGGTAGTTCCTCCCATGCATAGGCTATACCATTAACTGGCGTAAAGGTTCCATAACGATTTCGTTGCAGCGGCATAAAAGTTAGGTTTGATGCCATTACTCTGTACTTTTCCTCTTTAAAATCTATCTTAAGGTCAAATGATAACTGACCTTCCTCCTGCCCAAACACAAGGCCTTTATGGTATAGTGTTAACCTTCCTTTTCCCTGTATACCAGCAGCTTCACTTTGGTTTTTGGCAATCCGGATGTCAGGATATTTCTTCTTGATAAATTCGTTCACAGTCGGTACCGGTTGCAAGGTATCGCCCAGGGATAGCGAATTTACCTGGTAGTACATGAGCTTATCATTATCATTAAGCACCAGCGCAGTACTTTGCGCATAACTATGGGCTGATACCAGAAATACAATGAGTGCTAAAATTATGTTTTTCATCTTAAGGACTATCCTTTATTATGAATAGTACTCAAAGATAAAGCAGGAATAATTTACATCACAGGTAAAATTTAAAAACCATAAACGGCTGCTACCACAAATTGCGAAGCGGTTTTAGTAGGTTGTCCATTACTTTTAACAAATGGCGATGCTTTATTGACATTATCGAGCCTGATTTCGGGAATAAATGTCAGGCCGCCTGTTTTCAGATTAGCTGTAAAAGTAAAAGCAGTTACCGAACTACCCGGAGCAATAGCAGACAATGCACCCTGGCTTGCACTTTTATTTTTAAAATACTCTCCTCTTAAACCTAAAGCCACAGCACCTGATATTGCATATTGGGGATACAAAGCCACACCCGAGAATCCGCCGCTTTGATCAGGTGAGGAAAAAGTAGCGCCATTTAAGCCCATCTTAAACTTCTCGGTAATTTGATAGCTTGTGGTTAGATCGAGTTCCGTACCTGACAACTTACCGCTTAACAGGTTAAAATAGGCAGTCCACCCTTTAACCGGGCTTACCATCAACTGCGCTCCGAATGTTGACACGTCTCTTTTTGATTCATAAACATTCCAGTTATCATTAAACAAGCCCGCCATCAGGCTCACCTTGTCGGTAAAGGCATACGTAAACTTTAAGCCGGCATTTTGGAAAGGGCCGTTAGTAAACAGATAAGAAGTTGAATAATTAAAATTGCCTACCGGGGCGATAATTTCATAGCCAACAAAGGTAGCCATATAACCTGCCGTAACATTCAATTTTCTGGTTAAATCATAACCTATATATAAGTTTTGAATATGAAAGCTATTTTCATCCGGCCCGTTAGGAATAGATTGATACTGCCCTCTCGGACCAAAGGATAACTCGCCTACAAACAGCGCTTTATTATATTTCTTTTTCACACCCAAATCAACCATACCAATAGATACTGAATTGGCCTCATTGGCAAAACTGGTTTGGATATTAGCATTTTTTTTACCTGCAAAATCAAGTTTATAATAAGTATCTACCGATCCGAAAATGGTAAGACCCGGATCAATAGGCGCTGGTATTACCTTAGTAGTGTCTTGCGCATGTGTAAGTAATGAGCATAGGGAGAGCACAACTGATAATAAAAGTGATTTTTTCATGTGAATAACTTTGTGTAAAGGTTGACAAGCAGGTTAATTGGATTTGTAAAGGCATAGCAATGGCTAACTACCCTGATTTTCATGTAAACAGAATAGCAAACAATGACGAAATAAAAACAGGTAAGTAGGTAAGCGCTGCAACCTTGCAAACTACAGCGCTTACTGTGTGGTATACTTATATTGTATGAGCCGACGAGAGCCTTTGTGAAGTGTAACGCTCGTTGTGCTGACTTGCATCAAGCCCCATTTCTTCTTCTTCTTTAGTTACCCGGATTGGCTCAATGAGGTTTACCAGTTTAAAGATGACGAATGACACGATGAAACTGAAAGGAATAACAATCAGAAGCGCTTTTAACTGCGTTAAAAAGAATGTTGCATCGCCATACAGTAAGCCGTTTGGTCCGGCGCTGTTTACAGTTTTGGTGGCAAACACCCCGGTCAAAATCATACCAACTATACCGCCTACGCCGTGGCAAGGGAATACATCAAGCGTATCATCTAAAGAGGTTTTCTGTTTCCATGACACCACCAGGTTGGAGATGATGGCAGCAATAAACCCGATGAAAATACTTTGCGGAATAGCAACGTAACCTGCGCCCGGAGTAATAGCCACCAAGCCCACCACTGCACCTATACAAAATCCTAATACAGACGGCTTTTTGCCACGAAGCACTTCAAAAAACATCCATGACAAGCCCGCTGCGCCTGCTGCAGTATTAGTGGTTAAAAAAGCGGACACGGATAAAGCATTGGCGCCTAAAGCAGAACCGGCATTGAATCCAAACCAGCCAAACCACAACAATCCTGTACCAATAAGAACATAAGGAATATTGGCCGGAGGCACTTCCACACCTTCTATATGCGACTTACGTCTTTTTAACACCAATGCACCTGCCAGTGCTGCACAACCGGCCGAAATATGAACTACCGTACCGCCAGCAAAGTCAAAAGCACCCATTTTAGCTAAAAAGCCATCCGGATGCCAGCTCCAATGGGCAAGAGGCGCATAAACCAGCAGGCTAAAAAGTACTGTAAATAGTATGTAAGAAGTAAAGCGTATACGCTCAGCTATAGCACCCACAACCAATCCGGGTGTTATAATGGCAAACATTAGCTGAAACACCGAAAATAAAGACTTGGGAATAGTTGGCGCAAAAACCCAAGGCGCGCCTGAATTAACACCCTTGAAAAAGAAATGCGTTGATGGGTTCCCGATAAAGCCATGAACAGAATCACCGAAACAAAGACTGAATCCAACAAGAATCCATAATACTGTTACTACGCCTGCCGCCACAATGCTTTTAATCATGGTTGATAGCACATTTTTTCTTGTTACCATACCGCCATAAAAAAAGGCCAGCCCGGGTGTCATTAAAAATACCAAGGCAGAAGCAACAATGATCCAGGCAATGTCTGCCGAGTTATACTTACTGGTGTCAGCATAATCGGCTTGGGCCGGAACAAAAATGGCAGCGACTGCAACAATGAGCAAGAGCACAAATGGAAAAATTCGTTTCATACTTTCAGGAGAGTTTAGTAAAGAAATAAGGTTATTTAGATAATTTTAGTTGGCTTTTTCATAAAAATATGGAATAACAATATAAAAACCAAGCATTTGTAACTAAAATTCTAATAACAATCTAATTTTTATTAGAATTTTAATTCAATTTAGCCTAAAGCATTAAATTAAATCGATTAAATACATTTTTACGTTATATTATATTTAAAATAGATGATTTTTAATATTAATCTCTTTAAAAAACGAACCAAGACCAAATTATTAAGCAGTAAAAAGACTTCCAATCAAATAACTTTGATTCATTTAAAAGAAAAAGCAGGATTTTATTGATTACCAACCATGACAATCAATAAAACCCTGCTTTTTACTTATAGTATATAGAAATAAAAAGACCTATTAAAGCAGTTGCTACTTACTTAGCACAGGCAAATATTGATTCAACACCTGATACCACGCCCTAAACCATTTCTTTTAAAAACACTTCTTTAATCTGCCTTATTTCGTTTTCGTAAATCGTTTTCTTCCGGGTGCCGAAGTAGAGCGTGTTTTCGATGTGCTTATGGCCCTCCCAAATTAATTTGATTGTGCCCCGCTCTAATTGTTTCATGGACAAAAAGTCGGGTATTACGGCTAGCCCCTCACCGCCACTCAGGCATCTCACAATAGAACTCATGTTAGGCACAATATAATTGGGCTTAAAATCCGGCCGTTTACCGAAGTTGAGGTGCCAAAACCTGCGCAAATGTTCCATGTCGCCTGTAGTACCGTACCATAATTGCTTTTTTAGCCAGTCTTGTATTTCCTGCTTATCGCCATGTTTAAGAATTGGGGCAAAGCCGGATGTATCAGTTTTAGCGCCGCCAACCACAACAATGCGTTCTTTTGAAAACGGCTCGTAATGCAGTGCCGGATAATCGCCTTTTTGTGGCGTAATAATCAGGTCGAGTATGCCGGCATCCAGGTCGCTCAGCATTTCGGGATAATCGCCAAACTTAATGATAACGTTAAAGTTGAACGTAGGCAGGTACGATTCGAGCGTAAACTGGAAAGTTTCAAAACACATACCGATACTGATGGTAGGCCGCTCTTTTTCGGTACTGCGATGAAAGTGCTGCTCGGCTTCTTCCAGTTTAGCCAACGCTTCCTGTATGTAATTGTACAACACCTTGCCACGTTCGGTAGAGACCAGTTTGCGTGAGGTACGGTCAAACAACTTATAGCCTACATATGCTTCCAACGAACTAAGGTGAAGGCTTACGCCCGGCTGCGAAACGAAAAGCGCTTCTGCAGCGCCGGTTAAGCTCCCCGTTTCATAAATTGCTTTAAACGTTCTGAACCACTCTAAGTTTACCATGACGTTATCTATTATAATTATAATACAAAAGTATAAATTAGCTTATTTTTATAGTAGATACAACAGAGATAACTTTGTGTCATTAATTTAAATGACATGCAAAATCAAAAGAAAAAAATATTTGTAATCAACGGCGGGCAGATTTTTGGCCACTCGGGCGGGCGTTTTAATAAAACGGTTTTTGAAGCGACAAAAGAGTTCTTTAGCAATCATGAAGGTTTTGAAATACGCGCTACCGACATTAATAAACCTTACACACCAGAGCAGGAAGTGGAACACTTTGTATGGGCGGATACCATTATTTATCATACGCCCATCTGGTGGTTCCAGTTGCCACACGGACTAAAAAAATATATCGACGAGGTGTTCACGGCCGGGTACCGCAAAGGCATTTATTATAGTGATGGCCGCAAGGCGGATAATCCAAAAATTAACTATGGTACCGGCGGCACGATGCATGGACGTAATTACCTGTTAACTACCTCATGGAATGCGCCCAAAACCGCATTTACACTACCCGGTGAGTTCTTCAATCAAAAGAGTGTGGATGAAGGTGCACTATTTGGCTTTCACCGCATGAACGCCTTTACCGGTTTAACACCGCTTGAAAGCCTTCACTTTCATGATGTGGAAAAGAACGCGGATATAAACAAAGACCTGCAGCGGTACCAGCAACACCTCGAAAAACTATTTCTTACTACTAAGCCAGATGAACCTGTACAGCTTGGTGAAAGTATAAGGTAACATTACCAAAAGTCATCTCATAAATGATAAAGTGGTAGACTGGCTGTGTGAGTATGCAACAAGCAGTGGAAGAAAATTAAAAGCCTGATGCCAGAAAGTACCAGACGCCCCGATGGCAAAGGCTACCCCTGGCGTTATAAGCGGAAGGTACTTGTGGCTTTATGGTCGAGATGATATATATCCATTTTTTTCGGCTGTGTTTAATGATTGTTGGCCTTCTGTAAGTGTTAACCTATAAAAGCTATTAATATCTTCCACCGAAATAATGAGCGGCTTGATTATAAAATAAGGTAGTTGTCGTCATGTAATTCATGTGTTTAACAGATGTCAAATTACAAATTTCAGTTGCACCGAGCTTCGAATCTTCTCAAATTCGCCTAACGGTTGGCCTGTGCAGGGATGTTCCCACTAAACTGCGTTGCAAACTGTAGTGCGTTGCAGGATATAGACTATAAGAAAACAATCAGTTTGATGGATGAATGTAGAAACGTAAGCCCCTACTTGTCTGCATTTAAGCAGCAGGTGGAGAAAATGGTTGTATTTGACGATGAAGAGTGGGCCATCATCACAACCCATTTAAGCTTAAAGACGCTGGGCAGAAAAGAGCACTTCGTCCAGTCAGGTGAAATATGTAAAGCGTTAGGGTTTATTGTAACTGGATCCATGCGCCTGTATCATATTAAAGATGGTACAGAAAAAACCAGCTACTTTTGCACAACAAACGATTTCATTACTTCTTATAAAAGCTTTATGAAACAGGAACCCAGCGTTTCTGCAATACAAGCGTTGGACGATGTTTTGTTGATCACACTTGAATATAACGCATTACAAGAACTTCTTGACAATCCCGTAACTGCCCGTAAAATGGAACGTTTTGGCAGGTTGTTAGCGGAAGATTTAATTTTCTGCTACGAAGACAGAATGCATGGTTTTATTACTCAAACGCCCGAAGAGCGTTATGCTACGCTTCTGCATGATAATCCCTCCATGTTACAGCAGGTACCGCAGCATTACCTTGCTAATTATTTAGGCATTACGGCAACATCGTTATCACGTATCCGAAAACGTATTTTTGATACGATTAAACGATGACATTTATTTTTCTTGTCTTATGTAAACGTTACAATATTGGCCAAAGGTGCATTTTTGCTTTTCAAATTAAAAAGAGAAATTATGCATACGGTAATTGATAAATTAACATGGCGATATGCCACAAAAAAGTTTGATGCAACGAAGACTGTGTCTGATGAAAAGCTTGAGCGTATTATTGAAGCCATCCGCCTTACACCAACAAGTAGCGGCCTCCAACCATTCGAACTATTAGTAATAAGTAATCCGGCTATCCGTGCTAAAATTCAGGCTGTAGCGTGGAACCAGGCGCAGATTACGGAGGCATCTCACCTGCTTGTATTTGCTGCATGGGATGATATAACCAAAGATCGTGTTGATATGATGTTCGACCTCACTAATGAGGTTAGGGGTTTTAAAAATGAAGGTTGGGAAAACTATCGCAGACAATTGCTCGATATTGTAGCAGCTCGGGGTACCGAAGGCAATTATCAAGCCGCAGCACGGCAGGCATACATTGGGCTGGGTGTTGCCCTTACTGCTGCCGCATTTGAAGAAGTTGACGCAACACCCATGGAAGGATTTGACCCCGAAGCGGTTGACGAAATACTGGATCTTAAATCTAAAAATCTGCGTAGCGTTATTATACTACCTATTGGATACCGCGCTTCTGAAGGTGACTGGCTTGTGAACCTTAAAAAAGTAAGACGCAGTCGCAGCAATTTCGTGACTGAAATTAAATAACTGCTATAACATATAACTGTAAAATACGTCTTTTAAGCTTACCAACCAATTGGTTACAACACCTAATTGGTTGGTAAAATGAAGAATTCGCTGATATTAGCCAGCTCTTGGAGCCATACTACGCCTTCCGGCACCAACTTTCTAATCTTTTCCCACTGCTTGTCGTTTAGCTCACTCACACAGCAAAGTCACCACTTTGCTATTTACAAGATAGCTTCTAATCGCCACAGGTAACTATCAACCACAAAAGGCTTTTGACAAGATTGCCTGAATGTGGTACTTTAAAGAAGCCTTTCTATTTAGGAAAGACTTCTTTAACTGATAAAAATTGTGATTACCACCTTTACCTGTGTGCAACTTTCAGCGCTTTATGGTAATTATCAAGGCTTTGGTCAAGCGACTGGCCCTGTTTATGAATACAATCGCAAAAAACCCTGCAGGCATTGGGGTTATCACTGGTTTCACACTGCTGGGTACAGTCTTTTAATGTATTACGTGGCCGGATATCATACATATTAAATATTATTAGTGCCAGCAGGATAACGGTGGCAGCAACGCCGGCAAAAAACTTAGTTGGAAACTTATTATCCATTTCATTTTGCCGGGGCAGGTTATTCTGTATTGCTGGCTTGCTAAAAGGGAGAATAGGCTTTAGTTTATCATAATCCCAGCACAGCAGGTACAAATTGGCCAGCACCATTAAGGGTGACGATAGTAATGATCCATCAAAACGTACCGCCAATGAGAGGATACAGATATTGAGTATAATAGGAAAATACAGTAGTGCACCCAGTGTTGCTGTTCGTGGTATTAACAACAGCACAGCTGCTGTTACCTGTGCAATGCCAATGAAGGTATAATAATAGCCCGTTACGTGCAGGGCTTCGAGGTAATGCCCCATCGGATGATTTACGGATAAGGCCGTGAACCGCTCTCCCATAATCTTTACAAACCCAGACGGTAAAAAGCCGGCTGCCAAACCTATTCTGTTAAATATAGCAAAACCATGCAGCCATCTGTTCCTTTTGGCTTTGCTGTGCAAGCGATCTAAATTGCAATTCAGATTCATATAAAGTACTTTGAAATACAAAGTTACCAATTGCCAATGTGTATACAAGTATTACTTTATACATTTTATAGCGGTGTAATACTCAATACCCCTTACTTGAATAAACGATAACGGCTAAAGCAGCGAAGCAATAGCTAAATAGATTATAGAATACAGTTGTAAATCAACAGCTTTTCCTTAAAACCAAACGGTTCATTAAAAAGTTCATATAGCATATTTGCTTATCCGATAATATATGAACCTGAATATTAAAGAAAAAGTAGCTGTAATAACTGGAGGCGACTCGGGCATTGGCTTAGCTACGGCCAAATTATTAGCTGCTGAAGGTGCACACATTGTGCTTACCGACATCCGGCAGGACACTGTTGACAAAGCCGCGGCTGAATTACAATCACAAGCACCCAATATTAAGGTGCTGCCAATTGCATGCAACCTGGATGATAACACGAGCGTTTTGGCGCTGGCCGCAAAAGTTGATGCCGAGCTGGGCGGCGCCAACATACTCATTAACTGCGCCGGTGCACGCGGGGCAGCCGGAGATTTTTTGAGCCTTACTGACGAAGACTGGCTGCAAACCATTAATACAGATCTTTTAGGGGCAGTACGGGTATGCCGCGCATTTATCCCGCAGCTGCAAAAGAAAGGCTGGGGCCGCGTGGTGCTGGTATCTTCCGAAAATGCGTACCAGCCTTATGAGGAAGAAAGCCCTTATAACGCCTGCAAAGCCGGTATTATCAATTTATCAAAATGCCTTTCCCGCTCCTATTCCAAGGATGGTTTGCTGTTTAATTGCGTATCGCCCGCCTATGTAGAATCGCCGATGACCAATGCCATGATGGATGAGCTTGCCCAGGAGCGTGGCACCAACAGAGACGAAGCTGTTGCATGGTTCCTGAAAAATAAACGCCCGCATATTGCCGTAGGTCGCCGGGGCCAGCCGGAGGAAGTGGCCGCAGTAATTGCCTTCCTGTCGTCAGATTTGGCCAGCTACGTAAACGGCAGCAACTACCGGGTAGATGGCGGCGCTGTTGAATCGGCCTTTTAAATTTTTTCTTTTTCTGATGTTTATTTGGCAACGCTGCCTGCTTTAGTCCGGGCGGCGTTGTTATTAATCTGCTTCTTTGTGATTAACACGTCATTAGCAACCCCTGTTGCAGCCAGTTCAAACAAACCGGTATTAGTATTTTTACAATATGTTGGAGGCTCGGCACAAAGCTGGCAATGGTTAATGCCTTTGCTGCAAAATCATTACCACTGTATAGCCATTAACCTGCCTGGCTTTGGCGGACAGCCCGCTTTGGCGCAACCCTCAATAAAAGCTTTTGCCAGCTATGTGCAAACACAATTAGCCGATTTAAAGGTGGACCGCTATACACTCATCGGGCATTCTATGGGTGGTAAAATAGCATTACAAATAGCCGTTGATGATCAGGAACATGGTAACATTGAACGGCTTATTTTACTGACCCCATCGCCGCCATCGGTTGAGCGTATGCCTGATGCGGAGAAACAACGCATGCTGATACACCCCAGCACCAAAGAGGTTGCGGTTACTGTTGCAAACAGTACTTTCAAAAAACTTAATGATGAGAAATACCTGCTGGCCATAAACACCCAAAACATTACCGACAACCTGGTTTGGCGCTGGTGGATAGAAGGAGGCATGAATCACTCCATTGCTACACAAACCACATCACTAACCATACCCATAACTGTAATTGCCTCAGAAAACGACCAAGCGGTTACCATAGCCATGACGCGGCAAGATACCTTGCCTAACCTGCCACCGCATGCGCAACTCATCACCACAAAAGACATCGGTCATCTTTTCCCGCTGGAAGACCCAACCTGGCTTGCCGGAGAACTCAGGAAATTGATTGCTTAAATTACTATTATGGAAGATAAACAACCAATATCATCTTTTACAATGAGTCTTTCCGTCAATAACTAACAAAGGCCGTAAATCTTTTTCACGGCCTTTGTTAGTTTGTTAACCTCATCACCCCTTCAACCCCTCAATTTCCTGAAGCGATTTTGGCAGATATTTGCCAAGCAACTGGTAACCGTTATCTGTAATTAGAAAGTTATCTTCCACCCGGATGCCGCCAAAGTTGCGGTAACTGTTCAGCACATCATAGTTAATGAAGTCGGTGTACTTTTTCTCGGCCTGCCAGCGGTCAATCAGCTCAGGAATAATGTAAATACCCGGCTCAATGGTTAACACAAAGCCAGCTTCAAGTTCACGGCCCAAGCGTAGCGATTTAAGACCGAAAAGGCTGGTTTCCTTCTGCAATGTATCGTTGTAACCCACATACTTTTCGCCCAGGTTTTCCATATCGTGGGTATCCATGCCCAGCATGTGGCCTAAGCCGCACTGAAAAAACATGGTATGTGCACCTGCGGCCACAGCCTCGGCAGGGTTACCTTTCATCAGACCGGCATCAACCAAACCCTCAACCAATTTCTCGCATGATGCCAGGTGTATATCCTTATATCGCACCCCCGGTTTCAGTAAGCTGATGGCATGATCCATTGCATTAATCACTACCTGATATAGTTCCTTCTGCCTGTCGGTAAAACGCTCACCGGCAGGGAAAGTACGGGTAAGGTCGCCACCATAATACATGGCATTCTCGGCGCCAATATCGCTCAGCACCATATCGCCCTCATGCAGTTCATGGCCATAGTAATGCGTATGCAGGGTTTGCCCTTTGGTGGTAATGATAGCCGGATACCCTAACCGGCCGTTATTAGCTTGGGCTACTTCCAAAGCTTTAGCTACCAACTCGTAGCATTTGATGCCCGGCCTTGCATGTTTAGTTACAGCCAGCTGCATATCAATGCTGATGTTCACAGCTTTCTCCAGCTCGCTAACTTCCAACGGTGATTTGATTACGCGTTGCGCAACTACAGTTTTAATAAACTTCACCGAAACAAGCTCAGCCACTTCGGCAAAACCTACATTAAACCAGGTTGATAGCTTAACTTGATGTTCGGGGCGGTAAGGTGGTAAAACGTGTATAGTGCGCCCCTGAGCTAAAGCACTTTGCACATATCCGGCCACCTGATTATAAGCTTTGGTAGCCGTAACACCTACCCTACCAGCCATTTCGCTAACGGTTGGCAGGGTACCCGTCCACACTATATCGTCTATAGTAAGCTCGTTACCAAAAATAATTTCCTCGCCCGACTGGGTATCTATAACCGCAGCCAGTGTAGGCACATCCAGCCCGAAGTAGTATAAAAACGTGCTATCCTGCCTGAAGGGATAGGCATTGTCTTTATAGTTCATGCTGCTGTCTTCGTTCCCTAAAAAGAGGAGAATGCCATCTTGCCCAAAGTTTTGCTTTAATGTATTGCGCCGGTCGGTATAAACCTGTATGTCAAATAAGTTGAGTTCCATAACACAGGAAAAATTTGTTTCAGCAAAGCAATACAATGCCGGGCACTTAAACAAGTTTATCAGTTATTTGCATACTATGGTTAAGTATTTAACTTCGCAAGTACAGCTGCTACCTTACATCCAACTGTTTGATGTGGCTGCCATGATACGATCACAAAACCTTATGAAAAATCAAATCAACATCTTAACTGCTACTCTATGCCTGTTGGCCTTTGCCTGCAAAAACAAGCCGCAAACCGGTACACAAATAACAGATACCGTAATTAAAAGCACAACAGCACAGGTACAAACGGCTACAACTAAACCCGAACATACCGATACGCTCCAGTTTCTTTACTTTGATGGTAATGGTGATTACTGGCAGGCTTACTTTATGAATGCCCGCAAAGACACGGTTAATATGATTACAGAAGATGATGGCCTGGACAAGCTGAGCAACCACATACTGGAAGTTAAATGGCGGCCGGATACTTTTGAAGAAGCCGGCGATGACGGCAAGTTTGAAGCCAAACACCTGATCCGGTTTAAAGAGGTACCCGGCCAGCTATTCGAAAAGCCTAAACAAGAGGAAGAGATAATAAACGATATAGCCAACCTGCCCGAGGTAAAGGAAAAAGCAGCTAAAGTAAAAATTGCTAAAAAGCCTACCGAAACCATGTCGCCTTACCTTATAGAAGCCTGTACAGAAAACAATGGAAGCTTTGCACCTTTGTTTACCTTTCGGGTTTACCGGTATCCGTTCTATGAAATTAAATATTATGATACCACCAAAGAAGAGGAAGTAAGCCTGGCAGAGTGGCGCAAGCCAAGCCAATAAATTTTGTCTATAAAAAATGGGCTGTAAATATTTACAGCCCATTTTATTTGATACTAATCTATCCTTATCGTTTCCAGCCACCGCCAACCGAACGGTACAGGTTGATGGCTCCTAAAAAGATATTCTTTTTGGTATTGGCCAGTTCCAGTTCGGCATCCAGTACGTTACGCTGTGCGGTAATAATTTCCAGGTAGTTGGCCCGGCCTACCAGGTACAGGTCGTTGGCTACGGATACCGCATTGTTAAGCGCCTGCACCTCCTGCTGTTTGCGTTCGTACATCTGGCTGTAATTCTCGATGCTTTTCAGGCTGTTCATCACTTCCTGAAAGCTGGACAGCACCGTTTTTTGATAGCCGTATAATGCTTGCTGGCCCTGCGCTATGGTACGCTCATAATCGGCTTTCAGCAAACGGCGGCTAAAAATAGGCGTAGTAAGCCCGCCTATAATACCATAAGCGAATGACCCCGGATTGAATAGCAACGATGACCGGAAAGAATTATACCCCACATAAGGCGACAGCGTAAGCGACGGAAAAAATGCCGCACGCACCGCTTTTATGTCGGCGTTCATAGCCTGTAATTCAAATTCGGCCTCACGGATATCGGGCCGGTTCAGCAACAGTTGCGAGGGCACGCCTGCTTTAAGCACCGATGGCAATTTCAGTGTATTGATCGATGTATCGCGCGGGATGGCATTGGCAAAGCCGCCGGTTAAAAAGTTCAGCTGGTTTTCGGTTTCCGTTACCTGCTGCAGGGTTGCAAACTCCAGGCCCTGCGTGCGTTTTAGCTGTGCCAAAAACTGCTGTACGGCCAGCTCAGTGGCACGGCCGCCAAGCTTCTGAATCTTTACTATCTCGAGCGCATTGTTTTGCAAGGCAATGTTCTTGCGGATTACCCGCAATTCGTAATCCAAAGCCAGCAGTTGGTAATACGCTGTTGCTATTTGCGCAGTTAAAGAAGTGGTTACCATTTTATAACCGCTTTGGCTGGCCAAAAAACGACTAAAGGCTGCGCGTTTGCGGTTGCGCAGCTTACCCCACAAGTCGATTTCCCATGAGCTGCGGAAACCCAAAAAGTATTCAGGCGTTGGGTTAGGAATGCGCTGATCGCTGTTAATATTAGGCGACAGGTTGGTATCATAATTACCTACGCCGTTCAATGTATAATCACCATACTTTTCCAACCCTGCATTCGCGTTCAGCGTAATGTTGGGCAGTAACTGCAGACGATTATATTTTAAATTAGCATTGGCTATCTCGATGCGCTGCAGAGCAGATAATACATCCGGATTAGCCCCGAATGCCGTATCAATCAGTTTTAGCAGATATTCATCCGCAAAAAAGCTGGATACCGGCATAGCTGCAACATTGGTTGTATCGGTTGCGCCGGTATAAGTTGCAGGCATCTCGTCGGGCAGCTTTGTGCTCACCGTTTTCAGCTTACTACAAGCCGATAGCCCCAGTACAGCAAAAATTATATATAGACGAAATTTATATTGATGCATAAAAGTATAGTTAATGATAAGTACTGGCCATTTCAGGTTCGGCAACTTTTTCGGCTGTCGGTTTATCCTTCTTTTTGCCCAGACTGGAGAAGATGACATACAGGCCCGGAATAAGTATTAAACCAAAGAAAGTTCCGAGCAGCATCCCCCCGGCAGCAGCGGTACCGATGGAGCGGTTACCCATTGCGCCTGCGCCGCTCGCAATACACAACGGTATCAGGCCTGCGATGAATGCAAACGAAGTCATCAAAATAGGGCGTAAACGGGATACAGCACCTTCAATGGCCGCCTTGAGTACTGTAGCACCTTCGCGTTCGCGCTGTACGGCAAACTCCACAATCAGGATAGCATTTTTACCCAGCAAACCAATCAGCATCACCAGCGCCACCTGGGCATAAATATTATTTTCAAGTCCGGTAATTTTCAGGAAGAAGAACGCGCCCAAGATACCGGTTGGCAGGGATAAAATTACCGCTAAAGGCAGCAACAAGCTTTCGTATTGCGCTGCCAGTAGCAGGTAAACAAACACTAAACAAACAATAAAGATATAAATGGCCTGGTTGCCCGACAGGATTTGCTCACGCGTCATGCCCGACCACTCAAAGGAGTAGCCCTTCGGCAATTTTTCGGCGGCAATACGTTTAATGGCATTAATGGCATCACCGCTACTGTAACCGGCCGAGGCATCACCATTAATCATGGCCGAAGTATACATGTTGTAGCGGGTAAGCTGCTCGGGTCCGTAAACCCTTTTCATTTTAATGAAAGTAGAGAACGGCACCATTTCACCGGCATCATTCTTCACATACAGGCTCAATACATCCTCGGGTTTCGACCGGAACTCAGGCGAGGCTTGCACCATCACCTTATACATTTGTCCAAAGCGAATAAAGTTGGATGCATAGTAACTACCCATCAGCGTTTGCAGGGTAGCCATGGCGTTATCTATGGTAATACCTTTTTTGGCCGCCATTTGCTGGTCAACCTCAATTAGGTACTGCGGAAAGTTGGCATCAAAGCTGGAGAACGCATTGGATATCTCGGGCGACTCGTTCAGGGCTTTGATAAACTCGTTGGATATCGCTGCCGTTTTCTGCAAATCGCCGGTACCGCTTTTATCCAGCAAGCGAATTTCAAAACCGCTGGAGTTACCAAAGCCTGGCACCGTTGGCGGCGGGAAGAACTGGATAGAAGCATCACCAATATTTTTGGTACGCTTCTGCAATTCTTCAATAACATCATCCAACGATTCTTTACGCTCGTCCCAGCCTTTCAGGTTAATCATGGCCATACCGTACGATGCACCGGCCACCTCATTCACCAAGCTGTAACCGGCCAGTGTGGATACCGACTCGATAGCCCCCATGCTTTTGGTTTGGCGCTGCACCTCATCCAGCACCTGCTCGGTACGTTCTACCGTTGCACCGGCCGGTGTGGTTACGTTTACATAGATCATCCCCTGATCTTCGGTGGGGATAAAGCCGGTTGGCAATATGGCGCTGGTACCCCAGGTGGCTGCAAAAAACACCAGCAACAATACGATGGTGATGATGCGGCGACCGGCTATTTTACCGATAAAGCCCGAATAACGGTTGGATATTGCATCGTACCGTTTATTAAAGCCGGCAAAAAAGCGATCAATAAATCCTTTCTTCTGACCCGGATGCTGGTGCTTTAATAATATGGCACACAGGGCTGGCGTAAGCGTTACTGCGTTAATACCCGAAATAACGATAGAGATGGCCATGGTAAGCGAGAACTGCCGGTAAAACACCCCCACCGGGCCCGACATAAACGCCACCGGTACAAACACCGCCGACATAACCAGCGTAATAGCCACAATAGCCCCGCTTATATCCTTCATGGCGCTCATGGTGGCATCCATCGGGCTCAGGTGTTCTTCGCTCATTTTTACGTGCACGGCTTCCACCACCACAATGGCGTTATCCACCACAATACCGATAGCCAGTACCAGCGCAAACAATGTAAGCAGGTTGATGGAGAAGCCCAGCATCTGCATAAAGAACAGCGTACCCACCAGCGCCACCGGTACGGCGAGTGCCGGGATAAGGGTTGAACGGAAATCTTGCAGGAAGATGTAAACCACGATAAACACCAGTATAAAGGCTTCTACCAGCGTGCGTAATACCTCGTGAATGGAGGCATCCAAAAAGCGGGATACGTCGTAGTTCACGTTAAAGGTCATGCCGCTCGGGAATGATGTTTCCTTCAGTTCGGCCATGCGGGTTTTGATATTCTGGATAACCTCACGGGCATTTGATCCTGGCCGTTGTTTGATCATAATCGAAGCAGACGGGCGGCCATCGGTTTTAGATACCATGCTGTAGGTAAGTGAGCCAAACTCTACATCGGCCACCTCTTTGAGTTTGAGCACCGTACCGCTTTCATCCGCCTTGATGACAATGTTTTCGTACTGTTTGGGCTCAAAGAATTTACCGGGATAGCGCAATACGTATTGCAGCATTTGCGGCGTTTTATCGGAGCTTTGCCCTGTTTTACCCGGCGCCGCTTCCACGTTTTGGTTACGGATGGCCTTGATCACATCATCGCTTGATACTTTGTAAGCCATCATACGGTCTGGTTTTAGCCATACCCGCATGGAGTACTCTTTGGCACCCATAATTTCGGCACGGCCCACGCCATCAATACGTTTCAGCTCCTGCAGTACGTTGATGTCGGTAAAGTTGTAGATGAATTTTTCATCCATCGATTTATCATCGCTCATAATGTTGAGGTACATCAGCATACTGTTTACCTCCTTTTCGGTGGTAACACCTGCTTTGATTACCTCCTCGGGCATCTCGTCGATGATGGTGGCCACGCGGTTCTGCACGTTTACGGCAGCCTGGTCGGGATCGGTACCTACGTTAAAGTAGATCTGGATAACGGTTAAACCATCGTTACTACAAACAGACGACATGTAGGTCATGCCCGGCACACCGTTAATGGCCCGCTCAAGCGGAGTGGCTACAGCTTTGGCACACACCTCGGCGTTGGCACCGGTATAGTTGGCCGTTACGGTAACCGACGGCGGCACAATATCCGGAAACTGGGTAACCGGCAGGGTAATTAAAGCCAGCACACCCAGTAAAGTTATAATCAGGGATATAACAAGCGACAATATAGGCCGCTTTATAAAGACATTGAACATTATATTTCCATTTAAATTAATGTATCAAACCATAGCTGCGGCAGGGCAATACCCACCGTCAGCATTACAAGAAAAAACGAATTGCCCGCTTTATTACTTCAAAGCGAGCGCCTGGTTGGCTGATACCTTCTGGGGTTTAATGACCATACCATCGCGGGCGTTTTGTGTACCCTCAAACAAAATCTTGTCGCCGGGTTTCAAACCATCTTTTACGATGTAGTATTGTGATACGCGGGTAAGCGGTGTAAAGCTTTGCATGTGCAACTTGTTATCGGGCCCTACCAGGTACACAAAGTTTTGGTCCTGAATTTCGAAGACAGATTTTTGAGGAACCATCACGGCATCCTCCATCTCGGCCGAAATGTAGATTTTACCGCTGGCGCCATGTCGCAGCAGTTTGTGCGGGTTTGGAAATTTAGCGCGCAGATCTATTGACCCGGTATTCTGCTCAATTTCACCCTCAATGGTTTCAATGGTACCAGTATGGGCATAGCTGGAACCATCGGACAGCACCAGCTTCACAGTATTGTTATGCTGTTGCGGATCTTTATTTAAAATGCGCTGGTAACGCAGGTATTCATTTTCGGGAAAACTGAAGTAAGCATATACTGAGTTGATGTCGGATATGCTGGTCAGCAATGCGCCCTCGTCAATCAAGCTACCTGCTTTAAGCGGAATACGGTCAATGATACCGTCAAAGGGTGCACGTATAATAGTGTAGGTGATGTGTGTTTGTGCGCTTTGTACGTTGGAGCGTGCTTCTTGCACGGTAGCCATATCGGCCTTTAATTTGGATTTGGCTACCTCCAGTTCGGATGGCGAGATAACGTTTTTATCCACCAGCATCTTTACACGGTCAACCTCCAGTTTAGTGGCTACCGCATCGGCTTCGGCGTTGCTCAAAGCTGCTTTAGCTTTGGATAAGGCTACGCGATACTCTTCATCATTTAATTTGAACAGTACCTGCCCTTTGCTTACGGGCTTACCTTCATCAACATATATTTTTTCCAAAAAGCCTTTCAGCCTGGATCTTACCTCAACATTTTTAAGGGCTTGTATATCGGCTACATAAGCCGTTTGCAATACGGTATCCTTGGTACTTAAAGTAAATACCGGCAATTGCAGGGTATCTTGTTTTGCTTTTTCTTTATTGTTTGACGCACAGCCGGCCAAAAGTAATGCAGCGATTACCCCAAACCAACTACAAGCATGCTTAATATTAACCATGTGTTATAGATGAATTCTGTTAACTTATTTGTTTAGAAACAATAAGGCAGCCGGTAACATTCAGCAAATGCACCGCTAACCTAAAAATCAGTTACAAGAAATCATCAGAATGGACAGAGCCGGAACAGAAAATTATAGTAGGCCGGCAATAAAGCAACACCAATTGAGTAATGACCAGTGTCATTATCAACCTCGCTGTTAAAAGCAGAATGTGGTAAATGCAGAAGCTGCGGCGACAGGAATACACTTAGATTAACCGAGCGGGAATGTACATACTTACGCTGAGAGTTAATTTTGTGCGCCTTGGTAGCTGCCTCTCCCTCATCATCAGCTATCTGTACCAGGCAATCAACCCAGGTATTGATATCAAGGCACTCAATAGTGGAACAGATGCCGTGATTTTCTTCAACAGTATCAAAGGGGTTACTTGAATGAAAGTAAGTAACCGCATTGATTAGCCAGACAGCTAAGATTATGTTAATCCACTTTTTCCACATGCCTTGGCACAAAATTAATATAAAATATTCATAATTATTGTTCTTTTGACACTATGCCTGTGCGCATTACACCGTTCACAAACAACGCTTGTTCAAAAAAAGTTCAATTTTACGCAGGCTACTACGTTTAAACAACGATTACATCATTGAAGCGAACAGGCTTGTAAATAAATGGTTACATTAATGTGATAGCTATAAATGTGGTACTACCGGATCACAAATTCATACGTACCGGCACTAATGTTTAACGTTGCCGCAACGGCCTTACCCTGCAAGTAAGCAGCTTGCCCTGCCTGCAGTGGCAGCATAACCGAAGCGGTAGAATTGGCCGGAATGGTAACCTTATATTTAATAGTAGTACCTGATCTTTTCCAGGCAGAACGAATAATGCCGTAAGGCCCTTCATGACTGGCTTCCATATGCGTAAGGCCGGATACAAAGCTGGGTTTCAGTAACACGTTTGCAAAACCGGGATGGGCCTCGTCGGGCTTTATACCGCCCAGGCCTTTAAAGAACCAGCCGCCCACATCACCAAACATCATGTGGTTGAGCGAAATATCACGCTCGGCTTTAATATTCCAGTTTTCGTAAAGTGTGGTGGCACCGTTTACAATCCACCACCCCCATGATGGGTAGGTGTTTTGCGCTGCCAGTTTGTAGGCTGTTTCGGCTTGCCCATTATCACTCAGGGCATTTAATATAGCACGCGCCCCCAATACCCCTACATCCAGGTGCATACCATCGGCGGCTACCCTTTTGGCTAAGTTTTCGGCTACACGGGCTTTCAGTTCATCGGGCACAATACCCCACTGCAAGGCTACGCTAAGCTCGGTTTGCAGGCCACTGCCATACAAAGCGGCGGCTTTATTAAGATACTTATTGTTGATGGCTTCTTTAATTTTATTTGCCAGTTTGCTGTAGTAACTATAATCATCCTGTTTGCCCAATAGCCTGGCCGCTTTGGCCAGTATGTTGGCATCCACAAAATAATATACCGATGAAGTGTACTCCAGCGGCGATGAGGATTTTACCGGCACCCAGTCGCCCCGGCCAAAAGTGGTTAAGCCTTCGGGACTAATGCTTTGCACATAATTTACATAAGCCTTGATGTTGTCATAATTATCGGCCAGGGGCTTACTGTCGCCATAAAACATATATAGCGTCCAGGGGATGATGGCAATGGTGCTGGTCCAGTCCGTACCGTTGGCCGTGCCGTAGCCCCAGCCGCCGGTTGGGATAATATCAGGCAAAACGCCATTGGGCTGCTGTTCATCGCGGTGGTCGGCCAGCCACTTTTCATAAATGGTAACTGCATCGTAATTATACAAGCCTGTTTCAATGGCAAAGTGCCCATCGCCGGTCCAGCCGTTCTTTTCGCGCTGCGGGCAGTCGGTTGGGTAGCCAAATAGATTAGACAGATACGAGTTGTTGGTTGCCCACCATAAGCGGTTCACCAGCGGATTGGATGTATTAAGTTGCCCTACCTGCTGCACATCACTGTGCATAAAGTAGCCGATTAAGTCCTCTTTGCTCAGCTTAATGGGCTTGCTGCTGGTTACCTCTACGTACTGAAAGCCTTTGTAATTAAACTTAGGCATAAACTCCAAAGTGCCTTTACCACTCAAGGTAACCACATCGGTACCAAACGGATCGGAACCATCCTTAGGGCGGTAATAAACATCAATGTTCGACAGATCAACATGCCCGTTCTCATACAACCGCTCACCGTGTTTCAGCCGTACCACCGTACCGCTATCGCCTTTTAGCCTGATCTGGCTCACGCCAGCTATGTTGCGGCCCAAATCGAACAGATAAGTGGTATCGTTGAACTTACGCACCGAGCGGGCCGGTACTTTTTCAACGTTGCGGATAGGCTCCATCAACTGACTAACGATATTTTGGGATGGTGCCGCGCGCAGTTGCACCTCGTGCCAGTTTTGGTCGTTGAAGCCGGCGGTGTTCCAGCCCGGCATTTCCAAACGGGCATCGTACTGCTCGCCAGTATAAATACTATTTGATACCAGCGGGCCAGTGTGAGTTTTCCAGCTACCGTCGGATGTAATCACCTCGGTGCTACCATCATTATAGGTTACACGCAAATCCAGGCAGAAAGCCGGACGGGCACGCCAGGGCGCACGGTCAAAGTTCCAAACAGCGAGCGACTGGTGGTTATACCAGCCGTTACCCAGTAACACGCCGATGGCATTGGTGCCATTTTGCAACTGACTTGTTACATCATAGCTTAAATACAGGTTTCGCCTGTCAAACCGGGTATACATTGGGTCGAGGCGATGGTTACCTACCTTTTGGCCGTTTAGATACAACTCGTACAAACCACCCACAGCAATGTAAGCACGGGCCGAGCGAACTTTTTTAGCAGCATTAAACTCTTTTCTGAAGTAACCGGCCGGACGTGCGTTTATACTATTACCATCGCTTATCCAGGTACCCCGCCAGTTGGTACGTTGCATCATACCTGTTTCAAAACGGGCTATGCTGCTGGCTGGCAATGGCTGCCCGGCTTTATTCCAGGTTAAAACTTTCCAGTAATAAGCGGTAAACGGCTCCAAAGCCCCACCGGCATAACCTACCAACCGTTGCGACGATTGCACTTTACCGGAATTCCACACCGCCGCATTACCCAATTGAGCCAGCGCAACCGAATCTTTGGATACCAAAATTTGATAAGCGCTCTGGGCTGCCCCCTGTGCGGCATCTTGCATTTGCCATGAAAGGCGCGGCTGCGTAACATCAACACCCAACGGGTTAACCAAATACTCACATTTCAAGGCCGTTACTTTAGCCTTACCCTGTGCGTAAGCAAGATTACCTGTAGTTGGAATAAATGCACAAACAGTAAGTACTTTTAAGAATATAGATGTAGAAATTAATCTCATGTTTCAGATAAAGGTATAAATAGGCTATAGGTTTCGATTTGCGATAGACCACTCTTATAGGCGATAGTATAATTAACCTTTTTGCAAACCGGTTGTAACCAACAGCTAATTAACCATTAAATTATGAAACAAAAAAGCCCGGCATTTACCGGGCTAATTTTATATAAGGTATAATAAAGTACGATCACACATTTACTTACCTGTTGGCGGCGTAGTTGGCGCAGTTGGTGGCGGTGGCGGCGGTGTAGTAGGCGCGGTTGGGCTTGTTGGTGGCACCGTTGGTGTAGTTGGACTGGTTGGCGGCACAGTAGGACTGGTTGGCACCTGCGGATTTGTTGGCGTACTTGGCGGTACAGTTGGTGCTGTAGGGCTGTTTGGCCTGTTCGGATTAGTTGGCATGGTTGGCCTTGCCGGGCTGGTTGGCGTTGTTTTGCTCCGCTTTGGCACAGTATCCTGCACGGCTACTATTCTGCCATTTGAAACGGTACCTTCATTTACTTTATGATCGTTTGCTATAGCGTATTCAAACACACACGCAGCCGCTACAGCCATCATTACACTTAGCTTTTTCATATCTGATTAATTTTTGGTTTACAATATCAACTATAAGTACAACTTTAGCTAAATGCTTTAGTTTCAATTATTTTAAATATTTTGCATTTACCCGGTAAAGTAATTATCCGGCTATTTAAGCGTTAAAGCAGCATGCAACTTTTTGTGAACAAAGGCTCCATTGTAAGAGAGATATGGGGTAAGAGCGATACCACCCTGTTTATATTTGCAGGCGCAGCAGCAGAATTTGCCCTGAACAAGGCGGTTGACTGGCTGTACTTTACCGGCCGGCTCCCTGCCGACCCGCTGGGGCGTTTGTTTTCAACCGTGGCCTATGCTCAGCAAATTGTTTTTTCGAACCACAGTGACGCTTTGCAGGCTATTGATAGGATTGCGGCTATACATCAGGGTGTTGAAAATGCCCGTGGCTCGCAGATACCGGATTGGGCTTACCGCGATGTGCTTTTTATGCTTATCGACTACTCCATCCGCTCCTATGAGCTATTGGAACGCAAACTGACCGAAGCTGAAAAAGAAGAAGTGTTTAATGTATTTTACCGGGTAGGCCACCGCATGGGCATTGCCGGCTTGCCTGCCACCTACGCCAGCTGGCTAATAATGCGCGACGATCATTTACAACACAACATGATTAACAGCCGTTTTACTACCGATCTTTTTAAGCAATACCGCAAACATTTGGGCTGGCTTCGATATATTCTTTTAAAACAGGTGCAGGTACTGGTTGTGCCACCACGGGTAAACCACTTATTGAATTTGGGCCGCACTCCGTTGCTTATGCCGGTAATATGGCTGTATAAATTGAGCCGCAATATTAAGTTAGACTGGCTGGTAAAAGAAGCTATTTTGCCACCCCGTTATAAAGCACAAATACGAAACCTGGATATAAGTGCCTAACTTGGCTGGCTATCGATACCCAAACACCTGAGAACTTAGAACCTTGAAAACCTACCTTCGTCACTTCTTTATCTTTGGCTGGCAGCAAGCGCTTTCATGCCTGTTTCCGGCACTGGTATTTGCTATGCTGGCGCTTTCACACCTGTTTGCAGGCGTGCTGCCCCGGTATGATTTTATGCTGATAGCCTGCTTACTGATACAAGCCGCCTTGTTTTACAGCAAAATAGAAACGAAGGACGAAGTGCTGGTGATCTGTATATTTCATTTGCTGGGTTTGTGCATGGAGCTGTTTAAGGTCAACATAGGCTCATGGTCGTACCCGGAATTTGCTTATACCAAGTTTGCAGGTGTACCGCTGTACAGCGGCTTTATGTATGCCAGCGTGGCCAGCTACATGTGCCAGGCCTGGCGACGGTTTGATTTGCAAATGCTTAACTGGCCCCCGCACTGGCCCGTGCGCATAGCAGGCGCTTTAATTTACCTCAACTTTTTCACCAACCACTTTATTCATGACATGCGTTACGTGATCGGAATATTTGTGCTCATTATCTTTCGTAAAGCCTGGGTGGTATTTCATGTAGAGCGCAGGGCATACCGCCTGCCGGTAGCGCTTTCCTTTTTGCTGATCGGCTTCTTTATCTGGCTGGCCGAAAATGTTGCCACCCGCTTTGGTGCCTGGAAATACGCTTACCAGCATAAGCAGTGGGCGATGGTGGATTACCAAAAAATAAGTTCATGGGCTTTCCTGGTAGTAGTAAGCTATATTATTGTGGCCGAACTGAAGATGCTAAAGGACGTAATTGAGGATAAACCGGCGGTTGAAACTATTTAGCCCGTACTGCTATAATTCCTCTACCTCAATGCTTTCCCAGCTTTGCTTTTTGTAATAGTGCATCATTAACCAGTAAAGCCCCATTGCCGGTATAATGAGTATCCAAATCACTATCTCCCAGCGCGACAGCAGGTAGTGGGCAAATCCAATCAGCCCCACAAAGCTGGTAATAAGTAAAGATACAGCTACACGCCCTCCCGATTGCTTTACCATAACCGGTTTGGAAAATGGCAGGCCTTTCAATAAAAACAAGGCAGTAAGCAGGCCATATATCAAGCCGGCAAATGTGGCCAGTATAATATCATTAATTACGGATGGACCCCAAATATAAACGCTGATCATACCCAGCACAATACAATAAGGCAGGTAATACAGCGTAGAAACCGCTTTATACATACCCGACAATATTTTGCCCGGCTTACTGATAGGCAGTGCATAATATACCCACGATGCCTTGAACTTTTCCGTATAAGATATGTGCTGCAGAATAGAAGCCAGCACAAAGGTACTGAGGTAGATAAGCAAAATATACTTATGGCTATGTTGCAAGCCTTCGTACTTTTCGCTCAGGCCGGTACCTTTGGAGTTGAAGGCAAAATAAACAAAGTAAATAGGCACATAGGCAAATGCAGGGTATACTTTAATTTTAAACTCGCGTATACGTGCGGCCAGTGTCCAGGTAATGCGGAAGCCCGCATTCTCAACCGGGTCGGGCGCCAGCAAATTAGCTATACGACTCACCAGCCTGAATCCTGGCTTTTCTTTAGTAACAGTATCCGTAGTGCTATTACCATCAGAAGTAGCAACCACGGCCAGCTTACGGTTAAAGCCCGGGGCCAGCACCCTGGCAACCAGCCATAAACCTATCAAAGGCGCAGCAAGACCCAGCACAGCCAAAACATAAGTAAGTGCACCGGCCCGGCTCCAATGAATCAGCGCTTCATTCAAAGCCGCTATCCATACAGGTGGCATAAAATAAGCCCAGGCATAATGCAGTAAATTGATATTGGCCAAAACGGTGGTATCAACCAATCTTGGTATCAGGTAATAACTGCCAAAAATCAGCACCGAAAAACCGATCTGGAAATAGCTGATTATGTCTTTAAACTTTTGCGGTGATACCAGTTTCATCAAAACCAGGTAAACCATGTTCACCAGCAAAATACTCAGAAATGTAGCCTCAACCAACTGCACTATAAATACCGGAACAGCCGCCCACGAATCGGCAAAGCCAACTAAAATAACACCCGGTAAACCCTGCGCCAGCGCCAGCTTGCTTACATAAATGCCAATATGCAGTATGCGCGATACGGTAAGTGTACGATCATTTACCGGCCGGGGCAGGATGATGTACTGATCGCGCACATCAAGCAGCACGGTAGTAAAATCGGTAATCATGGTAAGCGCCAGCAACACCATAAATAGGGTAAAGTACACCGTTTGCCCTACCAGCGGCATTTTAAACAGAAACAGCAAAAAGGCCACCATCACACCCATAAGACCGGTTACCAGGTATATGCCCCATATATTGCCCGCCTTGCCTGTTTTTTTGGTAGCCTGGCGGTTTTGCGCAAAAGCAGTTTTAGGCCGGCGGTTATCTATCAGCAGCTTTATTTTGAGTATTTGGTACAGTTGTGATACGTTAACACCGCTCCGTTCCAGCATCGGATAAAACAGCGCAATCAGTTTCAGAAAAAGCTTGTTCATGGCAGCAGGTGCTTAATCAAAGGCATTAATAATAGCATCGGTTTCGTGGGTAGATTCGTCTCGACCGGTAAGCTTGGCAAAAACACGCTCCAGGGTATCGGCGTGGTCCTGTTTCAGGGACTCAAAGGTTCCGTCGGCCACAATTTCACCTTTGTTAATCAGCAAAATACGGTCTGATACTTTCTCCACCACATCCATCATGTGCGAGCAGTAAAAAATAGTTTTTCCTTCTTTCGACAGGCGCATAATCAGTTCCTTCACCAAAATCACAGCATTGGCATCCAACCCAGACAATGGCTCATCCAAAATTATAATTTGCGGATTATGAATAATGCCTGATATGAGCAGCACCTTTTGCCGCATCCCCTTCGAAAAAGTATCCATGCGGTTATCCGCATTGGCCTCCAGCCCGAAAGCGGCCAGCAACTTGCGGGCGCGGTTGTGCAGCTGCGCTTCTTCCATATCATACAGCTTGCCTATAAAGTCGAGGTACTCCATTGGCGTAAGCACATCGTATAGTTCAGCATTTTCAGGTACATAACCAATCAGCTTCTTAATTTCCTGCGGGTTATTACGCATACTCAGGCCATTTACGGTAACCTCTCCGTTAAAATCAGGAATCAGCCCGGTTAGTATCTTTACCGTGGTAGACTTACCGGCACCGTTAGGCCCTATATACCCTATTACCTGACCGGGATAAATATCGAGCGACAGGTGTTTAAGCACCAGTTTGTCGCCATAAGATTTTGAAAGATTGCGTATTTCAATTAAAGGCACACTACTCATAGCCAATTGTGATGATGAAGCTGTAATATACAAAACTTAATGCTAAGAGAATGGCCGTACTAAATTGTTACACGGTATAATCACATAAATTTGCCCCTGTTGGCAGGTTTATACAAAATGTAATCCTTTTTACGTTTGAGCATAATCGGGCACAAAAATCAGCCCTTTAAATGGCTACTGGCAATAGTAAAACGGTTTAACACAGATTTTGCGTAACTTTGCCTGCCATATCCGCAATATGTTATCTAAAAAAACCAAATATGCTATCAAAGCTCTGGTAATACTGGGAAAAAACGCCAGTAAGCCACCTATGCAAATTTCAAAAATTGCTGAGGAAGAGCGCATACCTAAAAAGTTTTTGGAACAGATACTACTTGATCTGCGTAATGCAGGTTTTTTATACAGCAAAAAAGGTGCAGGTGGCGGCTATAGTTTAAGCAAAGATCCGAAAGATATTTACCTAGTTAGTATTATGCGTATTACTGATGGCCCTATAGCTATGGTACCCTGCGCCAGCCTTAACTTTTACCGTAAATGCGACGAGTGCCACCAGGAAACTACCTGCGGCATACGCGATGTGTTTGTACAGGTACGTGATGCAACGCTTAAAATTCTTACTGAAACTAGCATTGCCGACATCATTGCACGCGAAAGCAACCTGATCGATAATCTTTAATTTTTATTAACTCAAATAAGGCTCAAGCCCTTTTTTGAAACAAATACTACTATTTCTGTATAGTATGTATATATTTGGATTATGGAAATGATAACAGTTACACCCAGCACCTGCGGCAATGCTGCCATGCGTTGCCCTATGTGGCATGTGGAATAGCTGTGAGTAGGTTATAAATTCAAGAGCCTCTGCAGCGCCACTGTCAGGGGCTTTTTTTAAATTTATTATGCAAAATATTAAAGAACCACGCATAACATTGGTAGGTGCAGGTCCGGGTGATGCCGAACTGATTACCCTGAAAGGCATTAAAGCCTTGCAAGCTGCTGATGTGGTATTATATGATGCTTTAGCTAATGAGGAGCTGCTGGACTTTGCTCCTGCACACGCTGTTAAAGTATATGTAGGCAAACGTTCCGGCGATCACTCCTACTCCCAGCAGGCTGTTAACCAGCTGATGGTTGATTACGCGCTTAACTACGGCCACGTGGTACGCCTTAAAGGCGGCGACCCATTTGTGTTTGGCCGCGGCTATGAGGAGCTGGATCATGCAGCAGCCTACAGTATACCTACTACGGTAATACCGGGTATATCCAGCTCTATTGCCGTACCGGGCTTACAGCAAATTCCCGTAACCCATCGCGGCATGAGTGAAAGCTTTTGGGTAGTAACCGGTACCACAGCCGATGGCCGCATATCTGACGATTTACGCGAAGCTACACACAGCAATGCTACCGTAGTGGTACTGATGGGCTTGCAAAAGCTAACGGAAATTACCGAACTGTTTAAAGCCGCAGGTAAGCACCGTTTACCCGCAGCAATTATTCAGAGCGGCTCAACCGATAAAGAAAAAGTGGTAGTTGGCGTGGTGGAAACGTTGGTTGAACTGGCCGAAGAGCACCAAATCAAAGCACCAGCTCTGATGATATTCGGACAGGTAGTGTCGCTGCATCCGCAGTTCCAGCCAATTCAGGAGTTTTATAATATTATCTCACAAGAATAAAAACCGTGCTGAACCCTACATCACATACACCTGCACCTATTGCGGTACCTGCCGAAGCGGCACCCGCACGTAAACGCAGTTTTAAGTGGCTGGTATGGGGAGCCCTCATGACGTTTCTAATTGTTGGCAGCGCTGCTTTGTGGTACAACGAACCGGGTTTCAGAAACTATGTACAAAACGTCCCCAACGAATTTTATTGGTTTTTAGGTGCCGGCTTCGTATTTGCCATGATAGATGGAGCGGTGGGCATGTCATACGGGGTTACGTCAACTACTTTTTCATTAAGTATGGGCATACCACCGGCATCAGCCAGTATGGGTGTGCACCTTTCCGAAATTTTTAGCTGCGGCATTGCCGGCTGGATGCATTACCGCATGGGCAATATCAACTGGAAGTTATTTAAGCTGTTGCTCATCCCGGGCATTATAGGTGCCGTTACAGGCGCGTACCTACTATCATCGTTAGAGCATTATAGCATGTATACCAAGCCCGTGGTATCGGTTTATACATTGATACTGGGCATTGTAATATTCAAGAAAGCATTTAACAAAAAGCCAAAAAAATCTGCTGATAAAATAAAGCGTATACCAATGCTGGGTTTAGGTGGCGGTTTTATTGATGCGGTAGGCGGCGGTGGCTGGGGCTCTATCGTGCTGTCTTCATTAATTGCAGGCGGGCGCCATCCAAGGTTTTCATTAGGTACGGTAAAGTTGTCACGCTTTTTTGTAGCCATGATGGGCTCGCTTACCTTTATGTCAATGCTCAACAGTGCGCACTGGCCCGCTATTATTGGCCTTATCATAGGCAGTGCACTGGCATCGCCTATTGCAGCCCGTATATCCAATAAAATTTCCACCAAAATCATCATGACCTCTGTTGGCATCATTGTGATACTGGTGAGCCTAAAAAGCATTTACAGCTTTATAGACAAAGTTTTTTAACACATGAACAGTAAGATCATTCAAGATATAAAACAAGAAATTACAGGCATGGCGCCGGGCAGTGCATTAGGCTGGCTGGCCGATGCTTTTCCGGGCCAAATCGTATTTTCGACCAGCTTCGGCTGGGAAGACCAGGTGATTACACACATGATCTTCAGCCAAAATCTACCTATTAAAGTTTTTACGCTCGAAACCGGCCGCATTTTCCCGGAAACCTACTATGTTTGGAACCGTACCATGGAAATATACGGGCAGCCTATTCATGCTTACTATCCGCAAGCCGAGATGGTGCAGGAGATGGTGAATGCAAAAGGCCCCAACAGCTTTTATGAATCGGTAGAAAACCGGAAAGAATGCTGTGGTATACGCAAAATTGAGCCTTTAAAAAGAGCGCTGAATGGCAATAAATGCTGGGTTACGGGCATCCGTGCCGAGCAGTCGGCCAACCGCCAGTCAATGGAAAATTTGGAATGGGATGAAGCAAACCAGCTTATAAAGTTCCACCCTATCTATAACTGGTCGCTCGAGGAAGTTAAGAATTACATCAAAAACAATAATATACCCTACAATACCCTGCACGACCGTGGCTTTCCGAGCATTGGCTGTGCCCCCTGCACCCGCGCCGTACAGCCGGGCGAAGATTTCAGGGCCGGCCGCTGGTGGTGGGAAGATCAATCCAAAAAAGAGTGCGGGTTACATGCGGTTAAATAATTGAAGTATAACATGAGTAAACATCAGCTGGATTACCTGGATGAGCTGGAGGCAGAAGCCATACATATTTTGCGCGAGGTAGCCGGGCAGTTTGAACGCCCCGCCCTGTTGTTTTCGGGCGGTAAAGATTCGATAACCCTGGTGCGTTTGGCCGAGAAAGCTTTTCGCCCCGGCAAATTTCCTTTTCCGTTAGTACATATTGATACCGGACATAATTTTCCGGAAACAATTCAATACCGTGATGAGATGGTTGCCCGCCTGGGCGAAAAGCTGATTATAGGCCACGTACAGGATTCGATTGACCAAGGCAAGGTGGTAGAGCAAAAGGGCAAAAATGCCAGCCGTAATGCGTTGCAAACCGTTACCCTTTTGGATACCATTGCCCATTATGAGTTTGATGCCTGCATAGGCGGTGCACGCCGCGATGAGGAAAAAGCCCGTGCCAAAGAACGTATATTTTCGGTACGCGATGAATTTGGCCAATGGGACCCCAAACGCCAGCGCCCCGAGCTATGGAACATCTATAACGGTAAAATTCATAAAGGCGAAAACGTGCGTGTGTTCCCCATTAGTAACTGGACCGAGCTGGATGTATGGAACTACATCCGCCGCGAAAACATTGCCCTGCCATCCATCTACTTTGCGCACCAGCGCGATGTAATTACCCGCAACGGCCAGCTTATGGCTGCCGCCGATTTTCTAAATATGGACGAGGAGGATGTGATAGAACGCCGCACCGTGCGTTTCCGTACCGTGGGCGATATGACCTGTACTGCTGCCGTAGCATCCGAAGCGTTTGAGATTGACGATATTATTGATGAAATAAGCACCTCCAAAATAAGCGAACGTGGCGCCCGTATGGACGATAAAGTATCCGAAGCTGCCATGGAAGACCGCAAGAAAGGAGGCTACTTTTAATATGGAAATACTGAAATTTATTACCGCCGGCAGTGTGGACGATGGTAAAAGCACCCTGATTGGCCGCCTTTTATACGATAGCGATGCTATTTTGGCCGACCAGCTGGAGGCCCTGCACCGCTCCAACCGTAAGAACGATGACGGGTCTATCGACCTGGCCATCCTGACCGACGGCCTGAAGGCCGAGCGCGAGCAAGGCATTACGATAGACGTTGCCTACAAATATTTCCAGACCGATAAACGCAAGTTTATTATTGCCGATGCACCCGGACATATCCAATATACCCGTAATATGGTTACCGGTGCATCTAACTCCAACCTGGCTATCATTCTCATTGATGCACGTAAAGGCGTGGTAGAGCAAACCATTCGTCACTCCTTCCTGGTATCGTTACTGGGGTTACCGCAGGTAGTGGTTTGCATCAACAAAATGGATATGGTAGGTTACAGTGAAGATACTTTTAACCAGATTGTAACCGACTATCAGGTTTTAGCCGGCAAAGTAAACCTGGCAAACGTAACCTTTATACCGGTAAGTGCCTTAAAAGGTGATAACATTGTTCACAGTTCAGACAATATGGACTGGTACGGCGGCAAAAGCTTGTTAGATCATCTCGAAACGGTTGATATTACGGTTGATGATACGGCTGCCCACGCCCGTATGCCAGTGCAATGGGTAGTGCGCCCACAAACGGAAGAATTGCACGATTACCGCGGCTATGCCGGCCGAGTAGTGAGCGGCAGCTTTAAAGTAAACGATAAGGTGACAGTATTGCCATCAGGCTTTAGCTCAACCGTAACCAAAATTGAGCTGCTGGATAAGGAGTTTAACGAGGCCACTGCAGGCATGTCAGTAACCGTACACCTGCAGGATAACATTGACATTAGTCGTGGTGATATACTGGTAAGCAGCAACGGCAAGCCCGAAGTATCACAACTCATTGAGGCTGATTTATGCTGGATGGATACCCGTGCGCTGGATACCTCGCACACCTACTTTATACAGCACAACAGTAAGCTAACCCGTTGCCGCATACAAGAAGTACTGCACAAATTCAACATCAACACACTCGAAAAAGTATATGATGAAGAATTTAAGCTGAACGATATTGGCCGCATCATTATCAAAACGGCCGACCCGCTGGCATTTGACCTGTACCAAGACAATAAAGCCAACGGCGGCGCCATCATTATTGACAGCCGTACCAACGTAACCGTAGGTGCCCTGATGTTTAGGGCTGCGGTTGAATAGATATTATACATTTTGTATAATTGTTGAATCCCGATAGCGGGCCGGTTACCTAACCGCCCGCTATTTTAATTTTGCAACTATCCGGTAATGAAAACCGTTTGTTGTAAACAAAATGGTACCTGTCACTATTTTAACAGCATGCTTCCTTTACTTACTTCGGCACAAATACACGAGGCTGATGCTTACACCATAGCACACGAGCCTATTGCTTCTATTGATTTGATGGAACGCGCCTCCAAAGCGTTTGTTAACTGGTTTGTTAACCATTTTCCTGACAAAAGGCAGCCGATATCAGTTTATTGCGGCACCGGCAATAACGGAGGCGATGGCCTTGCTATTGCGCGTATGCTTAACGAGCATAGTTATCAACAGCTGAATGTTAAAATAGCACGGTTCTCAGACAAAAGCACCGATGACTTTAACACCAACCTGCAACGCCTGCAGCAAACCACTGTGCCGTTAACAGAACTGAATAAAGAAGAGAACTTCCCGCAAGAAGCCAGCACGATATTAATTGATGCCCTATTAGGCAGCGGCCTGAACAAACCTTTAAGCGGCGATTACGAGCGCCTGGTAAGCCAACTGAATCAGCTCAACAAAACCGTAGTTGCTGTTGACGTACCCACAGGCTTACCCGCTGAAGTACCAGTAGATAAAGAAGCAACTGTTTTAAGGGCTGATCTAGTAATTACTTTTCAGCAGCCGAAGCTTAACTTTTTATTGCCCGAGTCGGGCTCACACATTGCGTGCTGGGAGGCTGTTAACATAGGGCTACATCATACGTTCCTGCAATCGCTTAACTCCGCCTATCAGCTTATTGAAGAGAAAGACATCAAAGCCATATTAAAGCCGCGCCACAGGTTTAGCAACAAGGGTACTTTTGGCCATGCCCTGCTGGTGGCCGGTCAGGCACAAACGATGGGTGCAGCCCTGCTTTGCTCATCAGCCAGTGTATACGCAGGAGCCGGTTTAACGACGGCCTGTATTCCCGAAAGCGGACTGACGGCACTAAATAGTTACCAGCCCGAAGTAATGGCTATTGTAAGGCAGGGTAATGATTTACCGGATATAGATTATGAAAAATTTAATGCCATAGGTGCAGGCCCTGGCTTGGGTAAGGATGAGAATGCCTTAGCCCTGCTTACCGATATACTGGTAAACTACAACAAACCAATGGTTTTAGATGCTGACGCTTTAAACCTGTTGGCAACACATCATGAGTTACTGCGACAGTTGCCGGCAGGCAGTATTATCACCCCGCACATGAAAGAATTTGACCGCTTGTTTGGCGAGCACAGCAATTGGTGGGACCGGCTGCAAACCCTGCAGCAAAAAGCAAACGAGCTGAACATCTATATTGTATTGAAAAACGATTACACGATAACCGGCTCACCTGATGGTAAGCTGTATTTTAACTCAACCAGTAATGCGGCTATGGCATCGGGCGGTATGGGCGATATATTAACCGGTATTATTACAGCATTATTAGCACAAAATTATACACCGTTGGAAGCATGTTTGGCAGGGATTTACCTACACGGCAAAGCAGGAGATGAATTAGCTTTACCAAACAGATTAAATGTGGTATTGCCCGGACAAGTGGCCGCAGGCTTACCCATAACTATGGCAAAGTTACTGGCATAAAAAAACGGTTGCAAGTATTAGGCAACCGTTTATATATTAACTGACCTTATAAAGAACATAAATACTTGACGCGAGTAAGATGCTTTTTATTAGCTTGATGTTATGACCAATATAAGAAAAAATATTTTGCAACAATATCTTTACATATAATTTATACATGAATGTTAATATCCGCTATATATTGGATAATATCTGGCAAGTTTTGAAAACTGCAAGCACTACACCAGGGCACAATTTACGTAATATAACGGTGGCACATTATGCAGATAGCTATGTAAGCGCATATACCGTTGTTTTAAGAGCGGCTTCGGCTACTCGAAGCTCTATTGCATTTTTTACGGATTACCGCTCACCCAAAATCAAACATATCAAAGCTAATCCAAATATTACTGTATGTGGGTATGATACTGCCGAAAAAATACAACTGATATTACAGGGTAAAGCAAGCATTCATTTCCAGAATGATGTAGCAAAGCAGTATTGGAAAAAAGAAGGTCGCAAAAGCCGCCAGTCTTACATGGCAAAACCCGCTCCATCAACCGTTATAGCTCAGGAAAGTGATGGGCTGGATGATTTTAGAAATAAAAATTTTGATGAACAGGACACTGCCGGATATGAAAACTTTGCAGTAATTGAAATACAGTTACATCAACTGGAATATCTTCACCTAAGTCACGAGGGTAACCGCCGGGCACAGTTTACAATGCAGCCTGATGGTGATTGGCAAGGGAATTGGCTTATACCGTAACTGAGTTATAAAGCAGCAATTACCAGCGGTTCTGTTGTCGGTTTGGGGCTGCCACCTGTTGGCTCCAAGGTAATAGCAAAGGCCTGTGCCTCGCCGGTAGATTTCATCTCCATCATCTTGGTAGAATCGGCCTCGGCAGCGTCAAACACACCCAGGTCTACAGGTTTACCATTGGCTATTGCCCACAGCTGATACTGATGCCCTTTATCTGGCGCCGGTAAAGCTGCAGTAGCTACATCAAGCATCACTTTTTTACGCTGCGAACTCCAGGCAACCGTAACGTTGGCTTGCGGCATTTTAGCTGTGCCCTTTAACTTAACAAACCGAAAAGTAGTATCCCTAAAAACTGCTATCTCCTCGTCCATCTGGCTCACTTGCCGGGTAAACTTTTGGTTTTGCAGCTGGTAAGTTACTAATTGCTGCCGGGCATTTTGCAAGCGGTTTAATACCATCACTAATGCGCCGCCGCAAAGGCAAAGCAGCAATATGCTGGCCGCAAAGGCATATTTATAAAAGATACTGGTAGTAGCTGGTTTAATTGGGGCTACCCGCGCCTCGGGCTGGTTATATTTACCTTTGCTAAAGGTACGGTCATCACCAAGGTTGGTCATTAAACTGTTCAGGATGCGGTGGCGTAACTCATCTGCCGGCTCAATGTCATGCACATCAGCATACAAATGGGTGGCTTTTTCAATTTCATCCAGCTCAGCTTTGATTGCCGGATTTTTTAAGGCCAAAGCTTCTACCTCTGCTTTCTCTTCTGCGCTTAAATCACCCAGAACATAAAGCTCCAACACCCCCGATTCAATATATGCCTTAATATCTTCCACGCTCAATTAAAATGTCTCCTTAACTGCATGATAGCCATTCGCAACCGGGTTTTGATAGTACCTAACGGTATACCAAGCTCATCGGCTGCTTCTGTATGGGTGTAACCTTTAAAATATATTAAGTCAAGTATTGATTTTTGCTCAGGTTTAAGCGTTTCAACCAAATCTTTTACGCCCAGCAGTTCAGGCTTGTACTCTGTACTGTTATGCTTGTCAATATAACCTACGTTATTTTCAAGCTCCTGGTTTTTGTACTGATTTTTAAAATCTTTTGATCTTACCTTATCAATTGCCAGGTTGCGGGCGATGTTGAGCATCCAGGTAAACAGGCGGCCTTTTTCGGCACTGTAACTCGAGGCAGAGTTCCAGATTTTCACAAAAGCTTCCTGCAATACGTCTTCAGCCGTAGCCGTGTCGTTCACTATCCGGAAGATTACGCCATATAATGAAGCGGAATACATATCATATAAAGCTTCGGCCGCCACTTTTTCGCGGCGGCGCAAAGCCGATATCAATTCTTCTTCGGAAAGGGTGATTTTATGCTTTTTGGCCAAAACGCTGTAAATATATAGGGATAATATTATGTTACAACTTATAAATCAAATAAGTGTTTTTCAGCGTGGTAAGAAGAACGCACCAATGGCCCGCTTTCTACATATTTAAAGCCTTTGCTTAAACCTACTTCTTTATAATATTTAAACTGATCGGGGGTAATCCAATCCACTACAGGGTGGTGGTTACGGGTTGGCTGCAGGTACTGGCCTAACGTAAGGATATGAACGCCAGCATCCAGCAAATCGTCCATCGCCTGCAGTACATCTTCTTCATGCTCGCCCAGGCCCAGCATAATGCCCGACTTGGTACGCAAACCAGCTTCAGATATATGTTTCAAACACTCTAAACTGCGATCGTATTTAGCCTGAATACGTACCTCGCGGGTAAGGCGGCGTACGGTTTCCAGGTTATGTGATACCACTTCGGGCCGTACAGCCAATACACGAGCCAGGTTATCCCAATTACCCTTAAAGTCAGGCAATAAGGTTTCCAGGGTAGTTTCCGGGCTTTCGCGACGGATAGCATTGATTGTTTCGGCCCAGATGGTTGAGCCGCCGTCTTTCAGATCATCACGGTCAACCGAGGTAATAACGCAGTGCTTTACCTGCATTAGTTTCACCGAGGTAGCTACACGGTTAGGCTCATCCATATCAACTGCCAGCGGACGGCCGGTAGCTACAGCACAAAATGAGCATGAACGGGTACAGATATTACCCAAAATCATGAACGTAGCCGTACCAGCTCCCCAACACTCGCCCATGTTAGGGCAGTTACCACTTTCGCATATGGTATGCAGCTTATGGGTATCCACCAAACTGCGCACATGTGCATACTCTTTACCCACAGGAAGTTTTACCCTTAACCAGTCAGGCTTACGCTGTACCTGGTTGGCAGGAATTACCGGCAAATCTATCATAATACAAAAATAGTTTTTTTAGCAGCAGAACCAAGAGGCAAGCGCCCGGAGCTATCAGTTTTTACAATGAGGTGTACAATATAAAAGCGCCGGGGTGTTCCGGCGCTTTTATATTAATATTTTTTGCTGACGCTTTATGCAATCACTTCCAGCGTTTCGTCAACCGAAATACCGCCGTGTGACTGATCAAGGATACAATCGCCATCTTTTATGAGTAATAACTGCGGCGACTCATGATGTACCTTAAAATCCTGCGCTATCTGGTTGGATATCTCGCGGTGTTTAATTAAATCCAAGAAATATAAAGGCATATCTGCCGGTAATTTCTCCCAATCCAGCTCAAAACGGCGTTTAGCCATCATGCTGATAGAGCAACGTGTGCTGTGCTTAAATATTAAGCTATATCCTGATTTTTGTTTGATCTCGTTTAATTGATCGGCCGAATCAAGCGCTGTCCAGTTCATAGTAAATCAATAAAGTGTTATCTCAAAGGTACAGTTAAGTATTGAGATAGGTTTTGCTGGCTTTACAATATGACACTTTAATTAGCGTCCGCGGCGCGGATAAGAGCCGTAGGCCGGGCACAATTTGTTTGAACAGGATGCAAATGTGCTTAAAAATGCTGCTACTAATCCAATGTAAATAATTTTTTTCATGCTTTGATACTTATCGTTTTCAATTATTTTTCAATTGCATAGTCAAGTCAGCCATCTTGATTGCAGTAACAGCAGCTTCAACACCCTTGTTCCCATGCTTCCCTCCGGCCCTGTCTATTGCTTGTTGCTCATTATCAGTGGTTAACACACCAAAGATAACAGGTTTTTCGTATTTTAACGAAACATTACTAATTCCGTTTGCTACAGCCTGGCAAATAAAGTCGAAATGCCTTGTTTCGCCCTGAATTACACAGCCCAGGCATATTACGGCATCCAGTTCTTTATGTTTCAATAAAATATCAGCTCCTGATATTAATTCGTAGCTACCGGCTACGCTGTAGGTAAAAATATTATCAACCAGCGCACCATTATCAATCAGGCTTTGGTAAGCGCCTTCATACAAGGCACCGGTTATTTTAGCATTCCACTCTGCCACAACAATACCAAAGCGGTAAGGTGCAGCGCCGGGTATGGTTGTGTTCGAAAAATCAGATAGGTTTTTGAGTTGGGTAGCCATGGTAAAGGTTTGTATTAAAGTAAATATATTGTTCTTATAACGGCAAAAGCCAGCTTTTATAAGCTGGCTTCGGCACGTGCAATGTATTCGTCAATGTTTTGAGCTTCGGTACTTTCCGGATACTCAGTTTTTAATTTTTTATAAGTTTCGCTGGCCTCTTTGTTATTCTTTTCGGCCTCGTAAACCAAGCCTAACTTTTTCAGGTAAAAAGGTGATAAGAATTTGTTTTGTGCCTTATCAGCCGCTTTTTTGAAGTAAGTTTCGGCTTTATCATAATCTTTCAGTTCTACATAAGCGTCACCTGTGCTTCCCAGCGCTTCGGCAGCAATCATGCCGTCATCACTGCGGTAGTTGGTCAGGTTGTCAATCGCTTTGCGATATTCGCCTTTATTCAGGTAAGCGGTACCGGCATAGTAATAAGCCAGGTTTGCAGCCTTGGTGTTGCTGTAATCGGCAATGATTTTTTCAAAGCCAGGGTAGCTGCCATCGCCTTTTAAGGCTTTATCCCATTCTTTTTTAGACCATGATTCCTGCGCTACGTGCATTTGATCAGCAGCTTCAACTTCGCGGGGGGCCAGGTAAAGTTTCTGGTAAGCGATGTAGATAACAATAAGCGCAACAATAGCTGCAGCTATAAATAATAAGCTTTTTTGGTTCTCTCTTACAAATCCGCCTGATTGTCCATAATTCTTTGGTTGGGCCTCAGCTTTTGTATTCACCTCTGTCTTTGACATTTCTATGCTAAAATTAAGTGTGCAAAAATAAGCTTTTAAAAATGTTTTAACAATTGTAAAATTTTAAAATATTTCATCCCGCTTTTAAATTCACAATGTTAATAAAGGCACGTGCGTAAGTGCTAACTTTGACCCCGCCGTATGTATTTGCAACAGTTATCCATCATCAACTTTAAAAATTACAGTGAGGCCGAGCTGATTTTCAGCGACGGGGTGAATGCCTTTACAGGCAACAACGGGGCTGGCAAAACCAATTTGCTTGATGCCATTCATTACCTCTCGCTTTGTAAAAGCTACTTTAATACGGTGGATAGCCAGCAAATTAAACAGGGTACTGATTTTTTTATCATCAACGGCACTTTTGATAAAAACGACATCCCCGAAACGGTAGCCTGCTCGGTAAAACGCGCACAGAAAAAGATATTTAAACGCAATAAGAAAGACTACCAGCGCCTGGCCGATCATATTGGCCTGTTCCCCATAGTTATGGTATCGCCCTATGATGTAAGCATTATTATGGAGGGCAGCGAGGAAAGGCGCAAGTTTATTGACAACGTTATATCGCAAACCGATAACCATTATCTCGACGAGCTGATTACCTATAACAAGATACTCAGCAACCGCAACGCCCTGCTTAAAAGCATTGCAGAAACTGGTCGTTTTGATCCGGGGCTGCTGGAGGTGCTGGACGAGCAATTGATTGCATCGGGCAATGTAATTTTCGGAAAGCGGCGCAGCTTTATGGAGAGCTTTACCAGCATTTTTAGTAAATATTACCAGTTCATTACCGAAGATGCCGAGCAGGTACAACTGGTATATGAGTCGCAATTACTGCAACATAGCTTTGCCGAGCTGCTTACCAAAACCACCGAAAAGGACCGCATACTGGAACGTACCACCGCAGGTATACACCGCGACGATCTGCAGTTTAGCATACATGGTATGCCGCTTAAAAAGTTCGGCTCGCAGGGGCAGCAAAAATCTTTTTTGATAGCGCTCAAACTGGCTCAGTACAACTACCTGCAACAACAAAAAGGCTTTAAGCCCCTGCTGCTGCTGGATGATATTTTTGATAAGCTCGACGAGAAACGCATTACCAAACTCATGCAAATGGTATCTGCCCATGAGTTTGGGCAAGTATTTATAACGGATGCCAGCACCAACCGCGTGCGAACCATATTTAACCAGATACAGGTAGACGTAAAACTATTTAAAGTGGAAAACGGAGAAGTGATAGCGTAAGCCAGCCGGATGCTTTAAAAAACTTGATACTTGATACTACTAAAATAAAAAAGAACCATGCGCAAGCCGAACGACAAGACGATGAAAGAAGCGATAGACCAGATGTTAAGCGTTTATAAAATTAAACGCCGGTTTGATGAAACTGCGGTAGTAGCTGCATGGCCCGATATTGTAGGGAAACCGGTGGCTAACCGCACCAGCGAATTATTTATCAGCAACAAAAAGATGTTTTTACGCATTGAATCGTCTATTGTTAAAAACGAGCTGGTGATGATGCGCTCACAAATTATTGAAAAGATTAACGCCGAGGCCGGCGATAAGTTAATCGAAGAAATTATTTTCCTTTAGCCGCCCGCAACTCGCGCAGGGCGCTCAGGTGGTGGGGCCTTGCAAAAAGATCATCGTAAATAACAGCATACAGTACAATCATAAAGCCGGGAATATAAAAGGCAAACTGTACTTCGGGATGATATTTTACCAGGTAATAGCTGCCTGCCAAAAACAATACAACAGTTACAGAATAAATCAGGTACTTCACGGTCGCTTTCATAAAAACAAAGATAAATACTTTGAAATGAAAGCTTTGCAAGCTAAAGCATTTTCGCGTTAAAAAGCCCTGATTATCAACCCAAGAGCAAAAAACGCTTATCTAAAAAGCAATTACCCGGAGCAATGGATGCATCCGGGTAATTAACTACTTTATTAAGAATTAGAATTTCTCGAAAGCTGTGAAGAAGAAGCTGCCTTCGATAGCTGCATTCTCATCAGAATCTGAACCGTGAACCGCGTTAGCATCAATTGATTGTGCAAACAGGTTACGGATGGTGCCCGGCTCAGCTTTAGCTGGGTCAGTAGCGCCAATCAGGGTACGGAAATCCGCAACGGCGTTGTCTTTTTCTAAAATAGCTGCCACGATAGGGCCTGACGACATGAATTTAACCAGGTCAGCATAAAAAGGACGTTCTTTATGCACTGCATAAAATTCGCCTGCTTTTTCAGGGCTCAGGAAAGTGTATTTCATGGCCTTGATCTTGAACCCGCCTTTAATGATGTGGTCAAGTATAGCACCGATGTGGCCGTTGGCAACAGCATCAGGCTTAATCATGGTAAAAGTTTTGTTGGTTTCCATTATTGCTTTAAAATTGCCGCAAATTTAAGTTTTGTTACTGAAACTTAAAGCCTTTTACATAAATAACATCATTTGCTTTTCAGTAATTATATTAAATTTGCCACTTCTGTTTTATTGTGAATGTTAGATATAACCGCGCTTAGCCAGCTTTTAAACCAGCCCCGCAAAATAGTTATCACCACGCATCATAAGCCCGATGGCGATGCAATGGGATCATCATTAGGTTTGTACAATTACCTGATACAACTGGGCCACCATGCCCAGGTAATTGCCCCTACCGATTATCCGGAGTTTTTAGCCTGGATGCCCGGCAACTCCGAGGTAATGATCTATACAGAGCAAACCGCGGCGGCGGCAGCATTGATAGCCGAGGCCGAAATAATTTTTTGCCTGGACTTTAATCACCTGAGCCGCATTAACGAAATGGGCGAACTGGTAGGCCAAAGCAGCGCCGTAAAGGTGATGATTGACCACCACCTGGAACCGCAGGATTTTGATGATTACCGGTATTGGAACATTAATGCCTGCGCTACTGCACAGCTGGTATACAGCTTTATTGCTACGGAGCTGAAACGCCCTGATTTGATCAATGCGGATGTGGCAACCTGTCTGTACACCGGTATCATGACCGACTCGGCATCTTTCCGTTTACCAAACACCACATCGGCCGTGCACCGCATTGTAGCCGATTTGATTGACGCCGGCGCTGTGAACTGGCGTATACATGAACTGGTTTACAACAATTCGTCTGAAACCCGTTTGCGCTTTTTAGGCCACTGCCTGAGCCAAAAACTGGAAGTACTGCCTGAGTATAATACAGCTATTATTACCGTTACCGAACAAGAGTTAAAGGAATACGATGTAATAACCGGCGATACGGAAGGTATTGTAAATTATGCTTTATCCATAAGCGGCATACGCCTGGCCGGCTTTTTTGTGTCGCGCCCCGGCCGCGTAAAACTTTCGCTACGTTCAAAAGGCGAGTTTCCGGCCAACGATATTTGTAAAAAGTATTTCAATGGCGGCGGTCACCGTAATGCAGCGGGCGGCCACTCAGATGCTACGTTAGAACAAGTAGTTGAACAATTTAAAAACATATTACCCGAATACAAAACACTATTAATACAATAAAAATGAAAAAAAACTTAATGTTTTTAGCGGTTGCAGCTATTGGCCTGGCCAGTTGCAACAGTGGCTTAAAAAAGGGCGAAGGCGGGATGCTGTACAGTATCCACGAGGATAAAGACGGCCCGACAATCAAAGAAGGCGACTTTGTAGCCGTTAACCTGATCGCTAAAAACGATGCCGACTCCGTATTGCTTAACACTTACGATTCCGGACAGCCAAGCCCAAGCCTGGTACCTAAACCACAGTATAAAGGCGATATCTTTACCGCTTTGGGCTTATTGAGCGAAGGCGACAGCGCTACCATCAAATTAAACGCCGATACTATGTTTAAAGCAATGGGCCAAAAACCGCCGGGCTTTAAAGGCAAATACGTGATTTATGAAATCAAAGTAGCTAAAGTGATCTCAAAAGGCAAACTGAAAGACGAGATTTTCAAAGACCGTATCTCTCAGTACTTCAAAACTGAAGGTGATAAATTGAAAAATGCTGAGCCAGGCAAAATCAGCAAATACGTTGCTGATAAAGATTTGAAAGTAAGCAAAACTGCTTCCGGCTTAATGTATCAGATTACCAAACAAGGCTCAGGCCCTAAAATTATGCAAGGTGACACTGCTGTAATTAACTACACCGGCCAGTTACTAACCGGTAAAGTGTTTGACAGCAGCATTAAAGAAGTAGCACAGAAAAACAAAATTTTCAACCCAATGCGCCCTTACCAGGCTATCCACATCCCGGTTGGTGTAGGTGCCGTTATTCCGGGATGGGATGAAGGTGTGCAATTACTGAACAAAGGCTCTAAAGCAACTTTGGTTATCCCATCAAAATTAGGTTATGGCGAGCGCGGTATGCAACCAATTGGTCCATACTCACCTTTAGCATTTGAAATTGAGTTGGTTGATATCATTCACCCAAATCCTAACGCACCAAAACCTGCCATGCCGCAAATGCTGGATGCTCCACGGGCTCAGGCTGCACCTCAACAATAATAATTTCAGGGCCTTGAGCATAACAGCACAAGGCCCTTTTTATATCTATCCCACTTATAATGAATAAACTGATTACTTGTATCGGTTTGCTTACTGCCTTAGCGTTTACTGCCCAGGCACAAACAGACTTTGTACAAACCCCTAAAGGAGCCCGTTATCGTGTAATAACTCACGGCAACGGCCCCAAAATTAAGCTCGACGATATTGTTACTTTTCAGTTCACGGTAAAAACCGATAAAGATTCGGTACTGGAAAGTTCTTACCAGGCTGGTCGCCCGGCGCAGGCGCAGGTACGCGCATCGCAAAATGCTGCCGACCTGATGGAGGTTTTTCCGCAACTGAATGTGAACGACAGCGTGCTGGTGCGCGTACCATCTGACAGTCTTTTTGCCGGCCACGATGATCGCCGTCCGCCGTTTTTCCCAAAAGGCAGCTTTTTGAATTTTACGCTGAAGGTTGAAAAAGTTCAATCAATGAACGAGGCCATGGCCGAAAGAAACGCCGCCATGGAAAAAGTTCGCGCCGCCGAAGCCACTACGGCCGCTAAGTACATTGCTGATAATAAGTTAACACCAAAAATTACTGCATCGGGCTTAAAGTATGTGGTTACACAAGCCTCTGCTGCCCGCAAACCCTTAGCCGGCGATACGGTGCTGGTAAATTATACAGGCAAGCTATTGAACGGCAAAGTGTTCGACAGCAGTGTTGAATCCGTAGCTAAAGCATCGGGCTTGGCGCAACCGGGCCGTACTTATGAGCCTATTTCGGTAGCGGTAGGCAAAGGTCAGGTAATACCAGGCTGGGATGAAGGCTTGCTGTTATTGAACGAAGGATCAAAAGCGACTTTCATTATACCATCTGCCCTGGCCTACGGTCAGCGCGGTACGCCGGATGGTACTATTCCGCCATTCAGTACCCTGGTTTTTGATGTGGAACTGGTAAAAGTAAAGCCAGCCTTGCACAAAGCCGTTCCTTTTGCCAAACCAGCCGTAAAAAAACGGGCTACAGGCGGCAAAACAGTTAAAAAGAAAGTCACCCGTAAATAAAATTGCAAAAAGCCTTCTGTAACCCACAGAAGGCTTTTTATTTTCGCAGCATGGTATTAACCGATACACATACGCACCAGTACTATGAAACCGACCCGGTAAAAAAGGCCGGTTTAATGCAGCGCTGCCTGGAAAACGGCATCAGCAGGCTATTTTTACCCAATGTGGATTCAAGCTCCATCGCTTTGATTAATGACATGGTGGCCACCTATCCGCAAAACTGCTTTGCCATGCTTGGCCTGCACCCCTGTGATGTGAAAGAGCACTGGCAGCAGGAACTGGATACCATTTATGCCGCTTTACAGCAAACCAAGGTATACGCCATTGGCGAAATTGGCATTGACCTGTATTGGGACAAAACTTTTATTGCCGAGCAGCAAATTGCCTTTAAGCAACAAATTGCCTGGGCCAAAGCCGCCAATCTGCCCATTGTGATACATTGCCGCGAGGCTTTTGATGAAGTGTATGAAATTTTGCTGGAAGAGCATGACGAAAAGCTGCGCGGAATTTTCCATTGCTTTTCGGGCACGCTTGAACAGGCACAGAAGATTATCGATCTGGGCTTTTTTCTGGGTATAGGCGGTGTAGTTACCTACAAAAATGCCGGACTGGATAAAATAGTGCAACAGATTGATTTAAAACATCTGGTTTTAGAAACGGATTCTCCGTACCTTACGCCTGTACCCTATCGCGGCAAGCCCAACGAAAGCTCATATCTGATACACGTGGCCCAAAAAATGGCCGATTTGCATCAAACCAGCATAGAAGAGGTTGCTGCTATCACTACCCAAAATTCGAAGGTAATTTTTGGTGTGTAGGTACTAACTAATTGATTTTTTCAGCTTAACCAATTATATAAAATGTGTCAAATATTGATCATCTATACCGGGGGGACAATCGGTATGATGAGCGATCCGAAAACTAAAGCGCTCGTACCCATCAACTTTGAGCAGATCATGGAAAACGTTCCCGAACTGGAGCGTTTAAACTGCCGTATCAATGTACACTCTTTTGATGAGGTAATTGATTCATCGAACATGAATCCTGAAATATGGAGCCGCCTGGCCCAGCTTATTGAAAGCAACTATGACAAGGTAGACGGCTTTGTGGTGCTGCATGGCTCGGATACGATGGCCTTTTCGGCATCGGCCCTGAGCTTTATGCTCGAGAACCTGGCCAAGCCAGTCATATTCACCGGTTCGCAGCTTCCTATCAGCGCCATCCGTACGGACGCGAAGGAAAACCTGATGACGGCCATCGAAATAGCCAAAGCCAAAAAGAACGACAAAGTGCGCGTGCCCGAGGTTTGTATCTACTTTGATTACAAGCTTTTCCGCGGAAACCGGGCCTTCAAGTACAATTCATCTAAATTCGAAGCTTTCCGCTCGCCCAATTACCCGGTACTGGCCGAATCGGGCGTACATTTACGCTTTAGCATCAATGACATTCGCCAGCCAAGCGGCGATCAGCTCATCATACACAAAAACATGACGAATGATGTTGCTGTACTGAAACTGTACCCCGGCATCAGCCCTAAAGTGGTGGAAACCATCGTGAATTCTGACGTGCGCGGCATTGTGATGGAAACCTTTGGCTCTGGCAATACCACTACCGACCAATGGTTTATTGACCTGCTTAAAGGCGCTATTGACAGCGGTAAAGTCATTGTAGATATATCGCAATGTAAGGTAGGCACTGTAGAACTGGGCCGGTATGAAACCAGTAAGCTATTGAAAGACATCGGCGTAGCCAACGGTTACGACATGACATTTGAGGCCGCCATTACCAAAACCATGTACCTGCTCAGCCAGTTTGATGACCCTAACGAAGTTCGCCGCTGGATGGAAACCGATATACGCGGTGAGTTAACGGTATCCTGATATACCTTATCTTAAACCTACTTAGCAGTAACCCCGGCCATGCTTCATGCATACCTGGGTTACTGCTTTTTTATTTTAGTGCTAAATGTGCAGCTTAATTTGGCTGACTTAAGCCCGGGCATGTATCTTTACGGCCATGCAACACATCACCTGGAACGACTTTGAAAAGGTAGAACTGCGTGCAGGCACCATACTGGAAGTGTTTGATTTTCCGGAAGCGCGCAAGCCTGCGTATAAGCTGAAAGTAGATTTTGGTCCGCTGGGCGTAAAGTGGTCGAGCGCGCAAATCACTAAGCATTATACGAAGCAAGAGCTGATTGGCCGGCAGATATTGGGTGTAGTGAACTTTCCGGAAAAGCAGATTGCAAACTTTATGTCGCAGTTTTTGGTTACCGGTTTGGCTGATGAGGATGGAAATATTGTGCTGGCTGCTATTGAGCGGCCGGTACCTAACGGAAGTAAATTAATTTAATGCGATATATCAGTTTTGATAATGAGAATACCGTATCGCCCGACGAGTTTTTTATGAACGAGGCGCTACGCGAGGCCCGGCAAGCTTATGCCGAAGATGAAATACCTATTGGTGCTATTGTAACCTGCCAGGGCAAAATTATAGGCCGTGGCCATAACCTGACCGAGCGACTGAACGACGTATCGGCCCATGCCGAAATGCAGGCCCTTACAGCGGCTGCCAATTACTTGGGCGGCAAATACCTAAAAGATTGCACGCTGTATGTAACTATGGAGCCCTGCGTAATGTGTGCGGGTGCATCATACTGGTTTCAGATAGGTAAAATTGTGTTTGGCGCTTATGATACCCGGCTGGGATTTGGGCGGTTGAACCAAAAGATCACCCACCCAAAAACGCTGATTACCGGCGGCATTCGTGAGAATGAGTGTGCCGAACTGGTACGCGACTTTTTCAGGAGCAAGCGTTTAAAAAGTTAACATTAATCTGAACAAATATGATAGCCAACCCTTTATATTTGCAGCGATACATCTTTTTTTAACCTTAAAAACTACGCATTATGGCATTTGAATTACCGGCGTTACCTTACGCTACCGATGCACTGGAACCGCATATTGATAAAGCTACTATGGAAATACACCATGGTAAGCACCACCAAGCTTATGTAACCAACTTAAACAAAGCTTTGGAAGGTAAACCAGAGGCTAACAGCAGCATCGAAGAAATTGTAAAACACATCTCTAAATATCCTGCTGCAGTACGTAACAATGGTGGTGGCCACTACAACCACACTTTGTTCTGGACTTTATTATCACCAAACGGTGGCGGTCAGCCAACAGGCGAACTTGCTGAGGCTATCAAAAGCACCTTTGGTTCTTTTGACGAACTGAAAACCAAAATGAACGAAGCCGGTGCTACCCGTTTCGGTTCGGGCTGGGCTTGGTTAGTGGTTACTGCCGATAAAAAACTGGCCGTAACTTCAACGCCTAACCAGGACAACCCATTGATGGACTTACCTGAAATCACCGTAAAAGGTACGCCAATTTTAGGTATTGACGTTTGGGAGCATGCTTACTACCTGAAATACCAAAACAAACGTCCGGATTACTTAGCGGCCATCTGGAACGTAATTAACTGGAATCACGTAGCTGAGTTGTATAACAAAGCAAAATAATTGCAGCCTCCTTTAAAACAGGAAGCAAATTATAACTAAAGCCACTGCAACATATTTGCAGTGGCTTTGTTGTTTATATACAAAACCAATCAAACACCACACATTACATTAAACATTATAAGGAGGGGTTATGAAAAAAGCCGTTCTGCCCGGCTTAATGGTGGCTATGCTGCTGTTAAGTAGTTGCGATGTCATAAATGGCATCTTTAAAGCCGGATTGTATGCCGGCATTGTGTTAGTCATTATCATTGTAGCCATCATCATTTATTTTTTCAGCAAGTTTAGCGGCGGTAGTAACCGCTGATATTATATTTATTATGAAAGCAGTTGTATTAACAGGAGCGGATGAGCCGCTTACCTATAAAGAAGTTGAGAAACCGGCATTAGGCCCCGGCGAAGTTTTGGTACAGATTAAGGCTGCGGCCTTAAACCGCCGCGATTACTGGATCTCTATCGGCAAGTATGCCGGCATTAAGTATCCAACCATATTAGGATCAGACGGTGCGGGTATTGTAGCCGAAGTAGCCGATGATGTAGATAAAGCATTGATTGGTAAAGAGGTCATCATCAACCCATCACACGGCTGGGGCGATAACCCTGATATACAAGGGCCTGACTTTAAGATTTTAGGCTTACCCGAAGACGGCACACTGGCCGAATACGTCAAAGTAAAAGCCGAATATCTGTACGATAAGCCAACGTACTTAACCTTTGAGCAGGCTGCTGCTTTACCTTTGGCTGGTTTAACGGCCTATCGTGCCCTGTTTACCAAAGGGCGTGCTAAAGCGGGCGATAAAGTGCTGATTGTAGGCGCAGGCTCGGGAACCGGCACCTTTATACTACAATGGGCTGTGGCAGCAGGGTGCCAGGTGTTTGTAACCTCGGGCAGCGGCGAAAAAATTGAGCGTGCCCGCCATATGGGTGCGGCAGCCGGTGTAAGCTATAAAGCGCAGGATTGGGCCGAAGAATTGCAACACCTGGCTGGTGGATTTGATGTAGTAATTGACAGTGCCCTGGGTAAAGATTTTGCCAAGATACCGGCCTTATGCAAACCCGGTGCACGCATTGTATTTTTTGGCGCTACGGCAGGTAACATTCCCGAACTGGATGCACGCCTCATGTATTTTAAACAGATACAGATATTGGGCAGCATGATGGGTACATCGGACGAATTTAAGGCAATGCTTGATCTGGTAAACCAGCACCAGCTAGTACCTGTAATTGACGAGGTGATGCCATTGGCCCAAACACAAAAGGCTGTTGATAAAATGGGCAACTCGGCGCAGTTTGGCAAGTTGGTTTTAACCATATAATGGATGCTGCAAGTACGTGTTGAAGCCATAAAGCCCGAAACGGCTGATACGGCTACCTTTTATTTGAAGCCGGTATCAGGCAATCCCGTAGTTTACAAAGCAGGCCAGTTTATTACATTGGTCATCAATCATCATGGCGAAGAAATAAGGCGATCCTATTCCCTTAGTTCTTCGCCCGATGAAGATTTGCTCTCGATTACCGTAAAACGGGTAGCGAACGGCGAGATATCCCGTTATTTACTTACCTATGCCAAAGTAGGCGATGTATGGAATGTAGTTGAGCCGGCAGGGCGGTTTACACCACCGGCCAATGCCCGTGGTAAAGAGCTGTTTTACTTTGCAGCAGGCGGCGGTATACCACCGGTATATGCGCATATAAAGTACCTGTTAAAGCACGAAGCCAATTGCCACTTAACACTTTTTTACAGCAACATCAATCCGCAATCTGTTATTTACAAACAACAGTTGGACGAGCTAGCCAGCCGGCACCCTGATCAATTGACTGTTATTCATCTTTTAAGCAGCGAGGTAAACCGGCTTAATAACATCCTGGTAGAAAAGCTGGTTAAACAGCACGTTAAGCAAAATATGAACGCTGCTGAGTTTTACCTATGCGGACCATTTACCTATATGCGTATGGTGCGGCTTACGCTACTATACATGGGCATAGTGCCCGGGCAAATTCACCGCGAAACTTTTGTGTTGGAAACCGTACCTGCCAGCACAGCAGTCAGCAATTTTGCCCCGCATAAGGTACGTGTCTATTTTAACCACGAATGGCATGATTTAATGACCGGCGAAAACCAAACAATTCTGCAAGCCGCCTTGCAAAACCAACTGCACCTGCCCTATAGCTGCGCCAATGGAGTATGCGCCGCCTGTGCCGTGAAATGTAAAAGCGGCCAGGTTACCATGGTAAAAAATGAGGTACTTACCGATGATGAAATAAAACAGGGCTGGGTACTCACCTGCACCGGCTATGCCATGAATGATGGCGTACAGTTAGATTACGACATGTAGCTAAAATCAACAATATAATTATACACAAAAGCCATTCTGAGCGTAAAGTATTTTACTACGCCCCGAATGGCTTTTGATGTTTATGTTATGTTTGAGGCCTTACAGCGTAGTTGTTTGTGATGTAACGCGCGGCTTCATAAATACCCGACGCGGCTGCGTTGTATTGCCAGACGGCTGAACAACTTCTAATTTTTTTACTTTTTTTCCTTTACTCTTTTTACGTTTACCCAGCCAAATAATGATGCCGGTAACGGGCAAACTGGCTGCAACCAGGCTGGCTAAAAAAGCTAATATTTTGCCGGGCAGCCCCCAGATGGCACCTACATGGATATCGTAGTTCATACCAATCAGCTTCTCGCCATTGTTCTTGTCTTTGAAGTTTTCACGACCGAGCAATTTGCCAGTATACTGGTCAAACTGCAACATATCAAAATCATAAAAAACTTCTTTGCCCCGGTAGCCCGAAGCATATATTACGCCCTTGTTTCCAAACGCCGGCGACATGCCTATACGATCTGCATCAGCAAATTCCCGCCGGGCGGTATGAAAGGCAATATCCATGGGGTTGCTTAGTGCCTTAGCGGTCGTATCGGAGGTAAACACACGCGGCGCAGGCGGCGTAGTGGATTGCGATGCTACCACATAAACCGTTGCCTGGAACCACTTCATGGCCCATACCATACCGGTAAGCCCCAGTATAAGTGCAAACAGCATGGTATAAAAGCCGGGCACATTGTGCAAATCATAATTCACACGCTTAAAACTGGCTTTCCACTTTATTTTAAAGCTTTTATTAAAATTCGCCCGCCGTAGATTTTTGGGCCACCAAAGCACTAGTCCGGTGATAAGCAGTATAACAAAAATCAGCGTACTGTAGCCCACAATGGGTTGTCCATATTTGTTATTGAGCAGCAGGCTCCAGTGAATATATTTCACAATAACAAAAAAGTCGGTTTTATAATTGTGCCTGCCGGTTATCTGCCCGGTATAAGGGTTCACAAAAACAGACTCATAAATATTGATAGTATCAAAAAACCAAAAAGCATCGGGGTTACCCTCCTGGTAACGCATAAACTCCCAGGCCCTGCCCACATCTTTATAAGTGGTAACAAAAGACGCATCACCCTGTAACGCCGTTTTGGCAATACCATTAAGCTGTGTAAATGGTAAAGGCCGGGCTTGCACCGGTGCCTTTACAAACATTTGCTCCTGGTATATCACCTCAGATAGCTCTTTCTGAAAGCAAAAAAGGCAGCCGGTAACAGCCACTATAAACACCACAAGCCCGGATATAAATCCGAGCCAGCGGTGAACGAACAGGATGAATTTCTTGGTTCGCGTCATAAGCAATTTGTTTAAAACTTATAGCTTGCAGTTAAAATAAATTGACGAAGCTTTTGAGGGTTAATCGTAGTATAACCGGTAAAATAGTGCTCATTAGTAAAGTTATTAGCTGCCAAACCAAAGCGATATCTTATTCTGTCTATAAAAACATTAGCGTTAAGTACAGTATAACTTGGCAATGAGAATGTTCCCTGACTTACGCTATTAATCACTTTATTCTCGCTTGCATAATTACCACCCAATCCAACACCTAAGCCTTTAACAGCGCTTTGTGGTAAACGGTAGCTTACATACCAATTAGCTAAGTAAGGTGAACCGGCTGTATTGGGTCTTAAATTTAATACATCAGCGTCTGCTTTGGTATATTTTGAGTCATTATAAGAAAAGCCGGCAACAATATTAACACCACTTACAGGATTCGCTACTACTTCGGCTTCAAAACCGCGACTGCGCTGGGTTCCGTCCTGTATTTGAGCGCCAGCTAAGGTTGTACCAACAGCACCACGTAAAACATTAGTTAGTTTAATATTATAATAGCTAATAGTTCCGTTTAACTTTCCGTTGAACAAGGCCATTTTCACACCACCTTCTATCTGATTAGCGTTTTGTATATCGGCTCTAACTGTACTACCGGTTGTATTCAGAAAATATCCCGGATTAACAAAACCGTTCTGATAGTTGGCAAATAACGAAAGCTGATCTTTTAATGGTTGAAATACTAAACCGAATTTAGGAGAGACAGCTGTTTGGTTGTAAGATGGTGATGTAAGCACACCATCAGTCCGGTAATTCCCTCCATTACGGTAATGATCAACACGTACGCCGGCCGAAGCAAACAGTTGCTCGGTAATATTAATTACATCCGAAGCATAGGCACTGTAAGTGTTCGTTTTATAAATGTAAGGGTAAGTATTATCTACAGTAAGTGGGTTTGCGTTATTAGTTTGATCTACCAAAATTTTGTTGAAACTACCGTAATCGTATGTTGGGCTATTACGTGGCGCAGATCCATAAAAATTACTAAAGAACAACTGATTAGAGTTTTGATACTGGTAATCCAAGCCTATTACTAAACGGTTGCGTAATGTACCGATGTTGAAATCGCCGTTGATATTTTCCTGAATTTGAATAGCATTGAGTTTAGAATTACGAGTCGACTGATCGTAACGCAGTATATAATTATTTTGCCCCTGAGAGTAAACGCCGCCAGGCTGCGGAGCTACAACCGAATCAGCTGCTAGATAAAAGTATGGACTGGCACCGTTGGAATAGCTATTGGATGTAGAGAACAGTGTCTGTGATGTAAACTTGTCAGAGATTTTATAATTAACCTGCGCATAGTAGTTGCTGCTACGGGTACGTTGTGTAATATCATCGTTTACATAAGCTTGTTTGTAATCAATATTTGCCTGATTAGCATTACTTATACCCATCTGACGCGGCGTTGACAGAAAGAAGAAGAACGGACGTGCTGCCGAACGGCCATAAAAAAGTTCAGCCTCCAACAAAATTGACAACCTGCTATTAGGCTTAATAGCTAAAGTTGGCGCTGCTAAATAGCTGCGATTAAAACCGTAATTCTGGAAGCTACCTTCGTACTGATAAGCCGTATTAAGGCGAAAAAGCACTGTCTTGCTGGGATTTAAAGGTGTATTAACATCAACTGCAGTACGGCTAAGTTCGTAGTTACCTACGGTATGGCTTACTTCAGCGCCAAATGATTCGTATGGCTTTTTGGTAACACGGTTAATTAAACCTCCAAATGAGGTTAAGTTACTACCATACAGAGTACCTGATGGGCCTTTGATTACTTCAATACGCTCAATATTTGCAGCATCTATACCACTGGTTACTAATCCGGCAATACCATTACGCAAACGGGCTTGCGTTACAAAACCACGTTGTGAGTAGTAAGCACCACCATCACCGGCACGTCCGGTTGCATCCCAAAGCTTTTGTATACCTGGTGCATTCCGTACAGCATCATCAACTGAAAGTACTTGCTGCTCTTTAATCAATTCATTAGTAATGGTACTATATACCTGCGCATTTTCTAAGGGAGCTAATGGTATCTTTGATGCATCAACACTTGCCTTGCGGGTAAAGCGGTTATTTGTTGCGCTGATAGTAACATCATTCAAAGCATTACTGCTTGTGTTTATGCTTACAACAGGTACAGTGATAACTTGGTTAGCTTTTACTTCAACAGAAGTTTCTGAACTTTGCGTACCAATAGATGATATATGTAACGTATAAGTACCGGGAGCTGCTTTAAAGCTATACTCACCGTTCTCGTTGGTAATGGTACCGTATTTGGTTCCTTTTAAAGATACCGACACATTATCGGCAGGTTTATTATCAGAAGTAAGCACTTTACCTTTAATGGTGCCCCTATTTGGTTGGGCAAACACCATGCAGGCAGATGCTATAATAAAAAATGTAGTTAAGAACAGGTTGTAAAGTTTTTTCATTGTACTATTTAGACCAATTACAAATAATGGTCAAAAGTATCAATTCAGCACATACAAACAAAGTTATTTTGAATAAATCTAAATAAACAGAGCATTGTGTTATAGGGTTTTAACTTATGGATACAAAACATTTTATAAAAAGAAAATATATGCACCTGAATTAAATCTGAATTATTAACCACTTTTGTACTTTGCAGAATATAGTTAGGCAATAATTGCATCAGGTAACTACTATGCTTATTCTGAGTAAATTATGTATGAATTACACCAACAGAAATTTTACATAAAATCAGAAATTTTAATCATCTCGGTTTTATTTTTCTATTTTAGAAGCGCTACTACAATACACTGATGCAGTTTTTAGACGAAGGCTCTGGGGAGGATGAATTAATTAAACTGCTGCTTAAAAGGCAGTGGGAGTTAAATTCGTTGCTGGAGGTTACGCAGGCTATTAATAAAAACACGTCTGCACCTGTACTGATCCAGATGCTGGAGGTAATTTTAAAAGGTTACCTGCAGGTGGGCAAGCTGCGCTTTTTAATTGAAAAGCAGGGCAGCTTTGTATGTGTATCCAAATTTGGCGGCGATTTTGAAAGCTTACCTGTACTGCACCGTGCCTGTTTAAAACTTAAAAAAGTAAAAGCAGCAACTTCACTGGCCGACCATCCCGATCCGGTATTACGTTCTTACAATTATGTGGTGCCTATTTACCATAAAGGCAGGGCGCTGGCCTATGCCCTCATAGGAGATTTCAACATTTCGGGCGAGATGCTGAGCAATGACCTGAACTTCATTCAAACGCTCATCAACGTAATTGTGGTGGCCCTTGAAAACAAGCGGCTTTTCCGCGAGCGACTGGAGGCCGAGCGTTTTAAGCGTGAAATGGAGTTGGCCGTTGAAGTACAGAACATGCTGATACCGGTAAAGCTGCACAAAGACACCGCCGTTGAGGTAAGCGCCCAGTACCTCCCTCATCAGGATATAGGCGGCGATTACTTCGACTTTTTCCGTTTAAACGACCATGAGTTTTTATGGTGTATTGCTGATGTATCGGGCAAGGGTATTTCGGCTGCATTGCTGATGGCCAACTTCCAGGCCAGCCTGCGTGCCTGGGCCACGGTTGAAGATGACCTGGCCACTGTAGTAAGGCGCCTTAATAAAATCGTAATCAAAAACACCAAGGGCGAGCGTTTTATTACGCTGTTTTTGGCCAAGTACAACGAGCAGAACCGCACCATGTACTACATTAATGCTGGCCACAACCCACCCGTAGTACACAACGGTACAGAAACTGCATCATTAAAGCTGGGCACCACCATGATCGGTGTGTTTGATGATCTCCCCTTCATCAACCAGGGCGAAATGATGATGCAGCCCGGCAGCCTGGTTTTTAACTACACCGATGGCCTGATGGACTATGAGGTGGAACAGGGCGTGCAATGGAATGAGGAAAGACTGGTGGAGTTTGTAAAAGAGAATTATGAGCTTACGCCCGAAAAATTTAATCACGCATTACTGGATTACTTAAACCGTACGGTAAAAAGCCGCCGTATTGATGATGTAACTTTGCTTACCCTGAAAATATTTTAGCATTACTTGCGTTACCTTTGCAAGCTATGTTATCAGCACGTTATCAGTTTGAATTGTTGGAAGCCGGATGTGATGAGGCCGGTCGCGGTTGCCTGGCCGGGCCCGTATTTGCCGCCGCTGTAATTTTACCTCCCGATTTTACCCACCCGCTACTTAACGATTCCAAACAGCTTAATGAAGCTACCCGCTATGCCCTGCGTACCGAAATTGAACAGCAGGCCCTGGCCTTTGCCGTAGCATCGGTAAGTAATACCGAAATTGATGAGATCAACATTCTGAATGCCTCCTTTTTGGCTATGCACAGGGCCATTGATCAATTGCAGCTTGAACCTGCCTTTTTGATTATTGATGGTAACCGTTTTAACAAACACCCTAACATACCGCATCAATGTATCGTAAAAGGCGATAGTAAGTACTTTAGCATTGCTGCGGCATCCATCCTGGCTAAAACCTACCGCGATGATTATATGTTACAAATAGCGGCTGAACATCCCGAATACGACTGGCACAGCAACAAGGGCTATCCTACATTAAAGCATCGCACTATGGTTTTACAGCATGGTTTTACGCCGCATCACCGCCGAACTTTCAATGTCACGGATAAGCAACTAAGCATATTTTGACTTTGATTGAGCCGGCCTGTTGGGTACATTTGTTAGCAACCACATCGTAAACCTCTGTGAAAATACTTATAGTTACTCATTTAGCCCCTTTTCCGCAAAATAGCGGGTATCCGATAGTGGTAGGCAATACCATTAGGGGACTGATTGCTATGGGACACGAGGTAGCGCTGTTTTCATTACACCCCAAAAAGCAACGCCACCATCAGGAACAACAGCCTGATGAGTTATTAAAACAGATCAAGTTTTACAAGCATTATATTGATACCAGCATAACTATAGGCCGGGCTATATCCAGCTTATTTAACCGGAAGCTGTATACGATAGACCGCTACTACAATGCCGACTTTGAGCGCTTACTGGTGCAGGAGGTAAAACTTGGGCATTATGATATCATTCAGTTTGAGGGTTTGTTTGCAACACCCTACTTGCAGGCAGTGCGTAAAGCAACTACGGCTAAGCTTATTTACCGTGCACACCACATAGAGCATTTGGTATGGGAGCGCATGGCACACCAAAAGCACGATCCGGTAAAACGCTCGTACCTGAAAATGATTGCCAAGCGGGTTAAAAAGTACGAGCTGCAGCAACTCTTGCAGTTTGACGGCCTGGCCGCTTTTACCGCTCAGGACCGGGAATTGATGACCGAGTATGGCGCTAAGGTACCGGTAGAAGTGCTACCTGTAGGTATTGATTTGTCGCGCTATGAACCCGACCTGAGTAAAACTGAGTTTCCGAGCTTGTTCTTTTTAGGCGCAATGGACTGGATGCCTAATCGCGAGGGTATTGAGTGGTTTCTGGACACATTCTCGAAAGAGCTGACCGATGGCGATCTGCGCGTTCGCTTCTACGTGGCCGGCAATGATATACCCGAGCGCTTCGACGATTACGAAGTAATGGGCAAAATTTACATTCAGGGCGAAGTTGATGATGCATTGGAATTTGTAAACAGCAAAGCCATTATGATTGTGCCCCTGCTTTCGGGCGGCGGCATGCGTGTAAAAATTGTAGAGGGTATGGCCATGCAGAAATGCATTATATCTACCTCCTTAGGCGCCGAAGGTATTACCTACGAGAACGGCAAAAACATCATTATTGCCAATACGCAGGAAGAGTTCCACCGTGCTATTAGGCGATGCATATCTGATGAAAGCTACTGCAAACGCATCGGCCTTAATGCCCGCGAACAGGTACAAAAAAATCACGAAACCAATATGGTTACCCATAAACTCGTCGATTTTTACCAACAAGTACTTTCAGCCTCGGTTTAGCCTTATTTTTTGCTACTTTTGCGGCCAATAACGCTTTCTTTTATACCCACAAAAAAGTTATTGGATGAAAAACACCGCTTTAACCGCCATTCATATTCAGGAAGGTGCCAAAATGGTACCCTTTGCAGGTTATAACATGCCCGTGCAGTACGCCGGTATTAACGTTGAGCATGATACTGTTCGCAAAGCCGTTGGCGTATTTGATGTAAGCCACATGGGCGAGTTTATTTTGAAAGGCGACAAAGCGCTTGATCTCATCCAGCAGGTAACCAGCAATGATGCTGCTAAACTTTACGATGGTAAAGTACAATACTCCTGCCTGCCTAACGAAACCGGCGGCATTGTAGATGATTTACTGGTTTACCGCATTGACGAGAAAACTTACATGCTGGTAGTTAATGCTTCCAATATTGAAAAAGACTGGAACTGGATCAGCAAGCACAATACTTTCGGTGTGGATATGAAAGATATATCAGACCGCACCTCACTGCTGGCTATCCAGGGCCCTAAGGCTGCCGATGCTTTGCAAAGCTTAACGGATATAGACCTAGCATCAATGGAGTATTATACCTTTAAAAAAGGACAGTTTGCCGGTATTGATAATGTACTGGTATCGGCCACGGGCTATACCGGCGCAGGCGGTTTCGAAATTTATTTTGATAACGAGCATGCCGAGGCTATCTGGAAAGCAGTATTTGAAGCCGGTGCGCCATTCGGTATTAAACCTATCGGCTTAGGCGCCCGCGACACATTGCGTCTGGAAATGGGCTTTTGCCTTTACGGTAATGATATTGATGACACTACCTCGCCGCTTGAAGCAGGCTTAGGCTGGATCACCAAATTTACCAAGCCATTTACCAACTCCGAAGCGCTTCAACAGCAAAAACAACAAGGCGTATCACAAAAACTGGTAGGCTTTGAAATGGTTGACCGCGGTATTGCACGCCACGATTATGAAATTGTGGATGCCGAAGGCAACAAAGTTGGTCGTGTTACATCAGGCACGCAGTCGCCATCGCTGCAAAAAGCAATTGGCATGGGCTATGTAAAAACCGAGCTGGCCAAAGAAGGTACCGAGATCTTCATCAAGATACGCGATAACAAGGTAAAAGCCCAGGTGGTTAAACTGCCTTTCTTTAAGCAATAAAATACTTAACACCGTCATTACGAGGAACGAAGCAATCTTTAAATTTACCAGGGCAATTTGCTTGTCCTCCGCAGAGATTGCTTCGTTCCTCGCAATGACGTTTTGAATTTATGGAATCAAAATGTTTAGAAGTATGCCTTACGCCGGCCCTGTTGCCGCTGTATAAGGTAGAGGAATATATTGTTGTAATTATTGATATTTTCAGGGCGACATCGTCCATCTGTTATGGTATTGAAAACGGTGCTGAGGCTATTATACCGGTATCACAAGTTGAGGAGTGTGCCGCGTATAGAGAGAAAGGCCTGGGTTACTTACTGGCAGCCGAAAGAAACGGCGAGGTGGTAACCGGATTTGATTTTGGAAATTCACCCTTTGCTTATACTGCCGAAAAGGTTGCCGGCAAAACTGTAGTGCTAACCACCACCAACGGCACCCATGCGTTGCACCTGTCGCGCAATGCCAGGCGGGTAGTTATCGGCTCATTCCTAAACCTCACAGCCTTATGTAACTGGCTTAAAACGCAGCAAGAAAACATCCTGATGGTTTGTGCCGGCTGGAAAAACAACTTCAACCTGGAAGATACCTTGTTTGCAGGTGCTGTAGTTGAGCAGTTGAAAGACGGCAACTTTAAACTGGACGACCCGGCCATTGCCGCCAACGACCTGTACCAGTTAGGCAAACACGACATTAGCGAATACCTGAAAAAAACATCGCACGGCGAGCGCCTTAAAAAATTAGGTATCGAAAAGGACATTGCCTTTTGCCAGCAAATTGATTTAACCACGGCCATACCGGTACTGGAAGGCGAAAAGCTGGTAAAGCTCCAATCTTAGGAAAAACAATTAGACAGTTGGTCTGAACTGCATAAACCAAACGCTATTTACACTAACATAAAAGCCTGCTAACAATTAGCAGGCTTTTATGTTAATAACTCTTGTTTAGCAATTCATTCACTTTCAGTACCATGCACGAGGCTCAGCTTGATATTTTCCGGCAGATGGGAGCGCTATCAAACGATGTTTACTTCGTTTTTGATACGGCTGCCATCAAGTTCATTTATGTTAGCAAGGCGTTTGAAACAATTTGGGCAATGCCTGCCGATACCGTATTGTATTCGCCTTTATCGCTACTGAAAACCATACATCAGGAAGATAAGCAAGACGTGATGGATAGCTACCATGAGTTTAAGCAAGAGCAGAAAGCGCGCAAATTTGAATTTCGTATCCAACTCCCAAATGAAACATTAAAATACATTCGCCTGAGCGTTTACCCTATTCAGGATGGAGATGCGGTAAACTTTACGGTGGGCATTGCCGAAGATATTACGGTATTGAAAAGGAATATCTTTTATATGGAAAAGATCAATGCCCGTAAAAATTCATCACTCGAAATTTTAGCACATGATTTGAAAGGCCCCCTGGGTATGATCAGTATGCTGGCATCCGGTATAGAGCGCGAAACTATAGCCGATAATAAAAATCACATCCTGCAATCAGTACAAATGATTCAGGATATGTGCAAACGAAACATTGCGCTGATAGGCAATATTGTACAACAGGAGTTTTCGGAGTCGATTGAAGTTGAGCTGCGTAAAGAACGTGCTGACTTAGTTTGGGAGATTAATGATGTGGTGCAAAACTATAAAAAGCATGAAGATGATCTGGCCAAAACTTTTACATTGCACAGTACGGTACCCAAGCTTTATATTGCGATAGATAGCCTAAAATTTATGCAGGTTATCAACAACCTCATCTCAAACGCAATCAAGTTTACGCCCGATAACGGGGTTATCGAACTTACCATCCAGGATCTGCAACGCAGCGCACTGATTATGGTGCGCGATAATGGCATTGGCATCCCTGCCAACATGCACCCTTACCTGTTTGAACGTTTTACACGGGCCCGCCGCAATGGCCTGCACGGCGAAGAACCTGTTGGCTTGGGTATGTCTATCATCAAAACTATTGTAGAACTGCACGGCGGCAAAATATGGTTTGAAAGCCAGGAAGGCGAAGGCTCTACCTTTTATATTGAAATCCCTAAATAAATATTTCTTACCCTCCTGTTATTCATAAAACCAGGCAGCTATTTTTCCCGTATAAATAGCTATTACGCCGTAGCATCTTATATATTTCCGCTACTTTAACTACTTGACTTTTAAGGAATATAATTAAACCATTAACAGGATTTTTCATCTATAATATATGGAAACGGTTTTTGCAAAGTTACCTAACCATTTAATGAGCATGGGTAAACGTGAGAGGGATAATCCAAAGATAAACGCCCGCAAGGATATGTTTATGCTTTTGGAAGATGAACGGGAATGGATTGTGCAACTATTGCAGGAAGACATAGGTCAGCTGCTTTCCATTACTGCGATGGAGCTGTATGGCGATAAAAACCAGGCAGCTAATTTGCACTTAACGATGGCGCTAACCAAGTTGCGCGCACTTGTTTTTGAGCTGAAGCCTTACTTGTTACAGCACTTCGATTTGCATACGGCTATTACCGAGCTTTTTAAACACAGGTTTAATGCAAATCCCGACTGCTGTTCGCTTAAAATACAGCCACAGGAAATGAGTAGCCGTATGGAAACGGCCGTTTTCAGGCTGGTGCAAAAAGCGCTAAGCCACGTGGCATCGGCGCGCCTTTCATGCTGCGAATTTCATGTAAGCTATGTTAATCAACTCGTTCAGCTGCAATGCCGGTTTGAGGTACAACCGTCGGATATATACCTGATGGAATCCAATCATCATGAAACAGCGCTGCAAAATGCACTGCAAACCCTGGTATATATATTCGGTGGGAAATTGAGCTGCCGGTCACTATCAGACAACCAAATGGAGTTTGTTATTCTGTTGGACGAGGAGCAGTTACCCTAAGTTTCTGATCACTAAAATTTAACTATTCAGGTCAACATTTACTATCAAAGCATAATATTCAACGTTGTTTTATACGTTTGCCCGTTACCACCAATCAGCAGCTCGTGCCGGCCGGGATAAATCAGCTCCAGCCGGCGGCGGATGTTGTGCAGGTTGTCACCGGTTGATGGCTTGCCTTGGTTGTAGCTTACGCTGAACACAAGCCGGCTACCGGTTACTTTAAGCTGAATGCGAACGGGCCGCACAGGGTTATCCGTAACCCCCTGCTGCATGGCGTTCTCTACGAATGCGATTAGCAGCAAGGTAGCAATTCGTTTATCGGCCAGATCGCCTTCGGCTTTAAAGTTCACATAAAATCCCTCTTCAAACCGCAGTTGATGTATAAAAATGTAGGTTTGAATGAACTCTATCTCTTTCAACAGATCAACCTCCTCGGCTGTGCTTTCTGTGAATGCATAGCGCATCAATTGTAATAGCTTCTTAGCGGCATCGCCCAGCTTATCTGATATCGGATAAGCCAGCGAATACATATAATCAAGCGTATCGTATAAAAAACCGGGGTTAATATTCGTTTTTAGCAGAGCCTTTTCGGTACGCATCTTCTCTTCGCGCAACAGTTTATTTTCCTCCCCCTTATGTAAGGCGTTAAACATGCCGTATACAGCTATGCTCAGCATTACGGCTGGCAATCCGCGGTACAAGCTGTTGAATATATAATCTAGTATAGTAGCGCTGGAAGTATAAGCAGATACTTGAAAAATTTGCCTGATAACAACTTCCTCAACCAGATACCGGACGATAACAAAGCCAAGCAAGCCTGCTATGCCCCCGATGACGATACGGGAAACTTTCCCCTTGTTAACATTTACCCAGAAGTAACAAACATAAAATGCCACCATTTGGGCAAAAACCAATGTATAGCTAAACAGGGGCGCCTTAATGTGGCTAAATCCTAAAAACTCGCCTGTAAGCAGGTACACTATATAAAGCAACCACCCGGCTATGTGGTAGTATATTTCCTTTTTTTTCATGCCGCATAAAAGTAGGGCAAAACGGGCATAAGCTTATACAGTATTTATCCTTGCCCTATCCATTTTATTAGGAAACATTATTGACTACTAAATACCAGATGCATTAGAACAAATGCAACCTGTTAAACCCTATATGTCAATCTGGTAGCTCCAACCCTACTTTCTTTCTTTCAAATCTTAAAAATTCCTTAACATTTGTTTCATTTTTTTGGAAGTAAATTATTACTTTAAAAATCCGTATTTTTGCACCCTCTTAAAATTGTGGAAAACACTGATGTACAAGGAATATAAACAATTAAATCTATCGCAGGTTGGTAAGGATGTGCTGGAGTTCTGGAAACAGAACAACATATTTGAAAAAAGTATCAGCAGCCGTCCGGCCAGCAACCCTTATACTTTTTACGAAGGACCACCATCTGCCAACGGCATGCCCGGCATTCACCATGCCATGGCCCGTTCTATTAAAGATATTTTTTGCCGTTACAAAACCCTTAAAGGTTACCAGGTAAAACGTAAAGGCGGCTGGGATACCCACGGCCTCCCTATTGAACTGGCTGTTGAAAAATCATTGGGCATTACCAAAGATGATATTGGCAAAAAAATATCGATTGAAGATTATAACGAAGCCTGCCGTAAGGAGGTAATGCGCTATACCGACATCTGGAACGACCTGACCGAAAAGATGGGTTACTGGGTTGACCTCGAAAATCCGTACATCACTTACCAGAACGATTATATTGAAACCCTTTGGTGGATACTGAAACAGCTGTACAACAAAGGCTGGCTGTATAAAGGTTACACCGTGCAGCCGTACTCCCCTAAATCGGGCACTGGTTTAAGCTCGCACGAGTTGAACCAGCCGGGCACCTATAAAATGGTGAAAGATACCACCATTACCGCCCAGTTCTTTTTAAAGAATGATCAGCAACATCCGCTGATGCAAACCCTGTTCAGCGAACCGGGTGAAGAAACCGCCATCCTGGCCTGGACCACTACCCCTTGGACACTGCCATCAAACTGTGCCCTGGCTATTGGCGAGGATATCGACTATGTAAAAATCAGCACGCTTAACCCGTATACTTTTAAACCGGTAAGCGTAGTGCTGGCTAAAGCGCTGGTTGGCAAATACTTTAAAGCCGAAGGTGAGAATGCTTCGTTTGAAGATTACAAACCCGGCGATAAAGTGATTCCGTGGGCAGTAAAAGCATCTTTCAAAGGAGCTGACCTGGTTGACTTACGTTACCACCAGCTAATGCCTTATGTTACCAATGATGAGTTGGAGCAAAAGGCTTTCCGCGTTATCCCGGCCGATTTTGTAACCACCGGGGATGGTACCGGTATCGTACACACCGCATCTGTTTTTGGTGCGGATGACTTTAGAGCCTGTAAAGAGAACGACGTACCATCAGTAATGGTGCTGGATGAAACGGGCAAAGAAGTGCCGCTGGTAAACAAACAGGGCCGTTTTGTGGATGAAGTAACCGACTTTGCCGGCCGCTATGTAAAAGAAGAATACTACAGCCAGGCAGAACGCGACGAACCCGGCTTTAGGGGTACCGACGTACTGATCTCCATCAAACTGAAAGAAGACAATAAAGCTTTCAACGTACAAAAGTACGAGCACAGCTACCCGCACTCATGGCGTACCGATGAGCCTATTTTATACTATCCGCTGGATAGCTGGTTCATTAAAACTACTGCGGTTAAAGATAAACTGATTGAGCTGAACAGAACTATCAACTGGAAACCCGAAGCTACCGGTACTGGTCGTTTTGGTAACTGGTTAGAAAACTTGGTTGACTGGAACTTGTCGCGCTCACGCTATTGGGGTACCCCGCTGCCTATCTGGCGCGAGGAAAACGGCAGCGAAGAAAAATGCATTGGCTCCGTTGCTGAGCTGAATGCCGAAATTGAAAAAGCTATTGCAGCCGGCTTTATGCCCGAGGGCTTTAAGCTGGAAGATATGCACCGCCCTTACGTAGATGATGTAGTGCTGGTATCAGCCAGCGGCAAAAAAATGTTCCGCGAGCCGGATCTGATCGATGTTTGGTTTGATTCGGGTGCTATGCCTTATGCGCAATGGCACTTCCCTTTTGAAAATAAAGAAGAGTTTGCCAACGCCTACCCGGCCGATTTTATTGCCGAAGGTGTTGACCAAACCCGCGGCTGGTTCTTTACACTGCACGCTATTGCAGTTATGCTGAGCGAAGCCAGCGAAGAGGTAAAAGCTGTGAATGAGCAGGTAGGCAATCGTGGTATTGCGTTCAAAAACGTGGTATCAAACGGATTGGTGCTGGATAAAAACGGTAACAAAATGTCTAAACGTTTAGGCAATGCGGTTGATCCGTTCGAAACCATTGAGCAATACGGTGCTGATGCTGCCCGCTGGTACATGATCAGCAATGCATCGCCCTGGGATAACCTGAAATTTAATTTGGAAGGTGTGGATGAGGTTCGCCGTAAATTCTTTGGCACGTTGTACAACACCTACTCCTTCTTTTCCCTGTATGCCAATATCGATAAATTCGATTATAGCGAACCGGACGTAATGTTAAGCCAGCGCCCAGAAATTGACCGCTGGATATTATCGCTGCTGAATACCCTGACCCAGGAGGTTGACGGTTTCTACGCCGACTTTGAACCCACCAAGGCCGCCCGTGCTATACAGGATTTTGTGGATGCGCACCTGAGCAACTGGTATGTACGCCTGAGCCGCCGCCGCTTCTGGAAATCAGACAACTCTGAAGATAAGATATCGGCTTACCAAACGTTATATACCTGTTTGGTAACCATCGCCAAATTGATGTCGCCTATCGCGCCATTCTTTGCGGAGCGCTTGTTTAACGACCTGAATACCGCTACCGGTAAAGAACAGTTTGAATCCGTTCACCTGGCCGACTTCCCTGTTTACCACACCGAACTGGTGGATAAGGAACTGGAAGAGCGTATGCAACTGGCGCAGGATATCTCATCATTAACCCTGTCGTTGCGTAAAAAAGTGGGTATCAATGTACGCCAGCCGCTAAGCAAAATTTTACTGCCTATACTGGATAAAAACTTTGAGCACCAGGTAGAAGAGGTGAAAGACCTGATTTTGTCGGAAACCAACATCAAAACCATTGAGTACATTACCGACACGGCAGGTTTCATTAAAAGAAAAATAAAGCCTAACTTTAAGGCATTAGGCCAAAAAGTAGGCAAGGATATGAAAGTGGTGGCACAGGCCATTACCGAACTATCACAAGAAGACATCGCCAAGCTGGAAAACGAAGGCAATTTTACACTTTCAACCGGCCATAACATACTGAATACCGAAGTAGAAATCACTGCCGAAGATGTTCCCGGATGGCAGGTAGCAAATTTAGGCAAACTAACCGTTGCTTTAGATGTTACCCTAACCGAAGAACTCAAGCAGGAAGGCATCTCGCGCGAACTGATCAATCGCATACAGAACCTGCGTAAGGATAAAGGCTTTGAGGTTACAGACAAGATTAATGTACGCCTGAGCGATCATCCGTATATCAGCAATGCCGTAACAAGCAATTTATCCTATATTTGCGCCGAAATATTAGCTACTGATATTCAATTGGATAGCGAAGCGTTTGAAGGCGAGACTGTAGTGATCGAAAACAATGAAATTGTAATTGCAATAAGTAAAGTATAATGAGCACAACAAACGAAAGAACCAGATATTCTGATGTAGAATTACAGGAATTCAAAGAAATCATCCTGGATAAAATTCGTGTTGCCCGCGAAGAACTGAACTCGCTGGCATCATCATTAAGCAACCCGAACCTGAACGGTACAGATGATACCGCCGGTACTTATAAAACTTTGGAAGACGGCTCGGCTACGCTGGAGAAAGAACAGATTAACCAGTTGGCAGCACGTCAGAAAAAATTTATAGAGCAGTTAGAAGCTGCCCTGGTACGTATCGAAAATAAAACTTATGGTGTTTGCCGCGAAACCGGTAAACTGATACAAAAAGAGCGCCTGCGTGCTGTACCACACACCACGCTAAGCATGGAAGCTAAACTGAAACAGTATTAATGAAAGCTTCTTACGTTAAGCCCTTGTTAGTGGCTGCGTTAATTGTTATTGTAGACCAGCTGATCAAAACCTGGGTACGCACTAATATGTACCAAGGCCAGGAAATTCATTTTTTGGGGGATCGTGGTATGCTGCTGTATACCCTCAACAACGGTATGGCCTTTGGCTGGGAACTGGGCGGCGAAGCCGGTAAGCTGGCTTTAACCTTGTTCCGCATTGTAGCAGTACTGGGTATTGGCTATGCTTTATTGTACCTTATACGCCATAAATACCACCGCGGGCTGGCTATGAACGTAGCCCTGATATTTGCCGGCGCATTAGGTAACATTATTGATTCCACTTTTTACGGCGTTTTGTTTCAAAACCGCCCCTTGTTTCAGGGTATGGTAGTGGATATGTTTTATTTCCCGATCATTCAGGGCCATTTGCCAGGCTGGCTGCCAGCCTGGGCTGGGCCGGGCGAAGAGTTTAAATTCTTCCGCCCCATATTTAACCTGGCTGATGCCGCCATTTCGGTAGGTGTGATTATGATTCTGATTTACCAAAACCGGTACTTTAAAAAAGAAGAGGTTGAAGCAAGCAGCCCCCACAGCGAAATAGTTGAAGAATAGAAAAATCCGCTCAAATGAGCGGCTTTTTAATTTATATAAATAGGGTTACTTACCTTCTAATTCTTCTTTCTTTAATCTGAGACTACCCAAAGCTTTTCGTGAAGGCAATATTAATGGATTTTACCTCAGCGCCTCAACCGCTTTTGCTACCGTGGTATCACTTTGATTTAGTATCCGGTAGTAAACTTCGTTACCCCATTTAAAGCGGGCAGCATGGGCTTTAAGTAATAGCTTGATGTAGTTTTTAGACTGGGCTATCTCGTGCGAGTCCATTTCACGTAATGCGCCGGAGGCATAAATAATAAAACGGGTAAACTCGTCTTCGCTTACTGCATAATTTTGCGCAAAGTCTGTGGCACTGCTGTAATTCTTCAACACAGCCTGCATCCGGTCAATGGCATAACCGCTAAAAAGCGCGTTACGGGCAAGTTCATGCACCAGCATGCAATTAAGTGCAGCATCTTCGGGCACAAAAATGTCGGGCATTATACCACCGCCACCATACACCTTTTTACCCGATGTAGTATGATAAGGCACTGATGTATTAAAAACGCTGTCATCCAGATTATTTTCGGCCGTATATAACTCCCCTTTCTGTAAACGATCGGTCAGTTCATTGCGGTAATTTTCGGTACCGGCTTTATATGATTTTTGAATACTGCGGCCTGATGGCGTAAAGTAACGGGCTACTGTAAGGTTTAACGCTGATCCATCCTCAAACTCAAACTGCTCCTGCACTAGGCCCTTACCAAATGAGCGTCGGCCAATAATCACGGCACGATCCAGATCCTGCAGTGCGCCTGCCAATATTTCGCTTGCCGAAGCCGAATGCTCATCGATCAGTACCGCCAGCTTGCCTTGCTCAAACACACCCGAATCGGTGGCAAAGTAATCGGTACGAGGTTCATGCAATCCCTGGGTATAAACAATCAGTTTGCCTTTAGGCAAAAACTCGTCGGCCAGGGCTGTTGCCGTGTTCAGGTAACCGCCGCCATTGCCACGCAGATCAAGCACCAGCTTTTTCATGCCGGCTGCTTTCAGTTTTTCCAAAGCTGCACGGAAATCAATATCTGTAGCGGTACCAAACTTGCTGATTTTGATATAACCTATTTCGGGAGTGGTAAGGTAAGCTACATCCAGACTGCTCACACTGATGTGGCTGCGTTTAATACGGTAAGTTTTAATGCTTTTATCCGGCCATTGCACTATACCCAAGGTGATATCAGTATCCGTTTTTCCACCAAAGGCTTCATTCACCCTGTCTTCAGTTAAGTGCGTGCCTGCAAAAGACTCGCCATTAACTTGTACTACACGGGCACCATTGGGCAAACCGGCACGTGCAGCAGGGCTGCCGGGTAATACCTGGGTAATAAACAAGGTGTCGCGCAGTAATTGCGATTCAACACCAATACCGTCAAAATTACCCTGCAGTTTATCGGCCAGGGTTTGCGCCTGCTGTTTGTGCAGGTAAACGGAGTGCGGGTCAAGCTTTTGGAGCAGGTTATTGATGGTAACACCTTCAACGCTGTCCACATTGATACTGTCCACATACTTTTTCTTAACCAGCTGCATCACCCGGTCCAGCTTATTTGACGTTCCGCCGGCAATATAATCGTCTTCAGAAAAACGGTTACTATTGATCAACAAACCGATAGCTACACCCGCAATCAATAACACCACCGACCTGAAGATAATAGCAGCTGTTTGTTTCATATAACCCTTGCTACAAAAATAAACATTTGATTATGCAACAGGTTCTTGTTGTTGAAGGTTTTTTAACGAATTTTGTTACCGATTTGTAATAATAAAATGGACTATACCACCGAAAAAGAATCCCAATACGCCAACCTGGATCAAATGCCTGTTGCCGAGATACTGCAACACATTAATAATGAAGATAAAACCGTACCCAATGCAGTTGAAAAGGCACTGCCGCAGATAGAAAAGCTGGCATTAGCCGTAACCGAAAAAATGCGTGCCGGTGGCCGGTTGTTTTACATAGGTGCGGGTACCAGTGGCCGTTTGGGCGTGGTTGACGCATCAGAATGCCCGCCTACTTTCGGCGTACCGTTTGATTGGGTGGTGGGCATAATTGCCGGTGGCGATGGTGCCATACGCAAAGCCGTAGAAAACGCCGAGGATGATGATCAGCAGGCCTGGCTTGATTTGCAGGCTTATAATATTACCGCTAAAGATGTGGTGGTAGGATTGGCGGCATCAGGCCGTACGCCCTATGTAATAGGCGGTTTGCAGCAAGCCAATGCACATGGCCTGGTTACCGGCTGCGTGGTTTGCAATGCAGGCAGCCCGGTTGCTGCCGAGGCCCAGTACCCGGTTGAAGTAGTTACCGGACCTGAGTTTTTAACCGGGTCTACCCGTATGAAAGCTGGTACCGGCCAAAAGCTGGTGCTCAATATGCTTACTACCAGTGTAATGATACAACTGGGCCGGGTAAAGGGTAATAAAATGGTGGATATGCAGTTAACTAATCATAAGCTGGTTGACCGCGGCACCCGCATGGTAATGCAGGAAATTGGCGTTGACGAACAAACCGCTGCCGAATTGCTTACCACACATGGAAGCGTACGTAAAGCGGTTGAGGCTTACAGCAAATAAGACTACTTTTTGCTGACAAGCAAACGTGCAGCCATTGTTGGAGATAAAGAAAAGTATCACTAAATTAGATAGGCAGTTATGCAGCTGCCCATTAATTATATATAAAAGCCTTTGAGAGGGGCCGGAGGGGGTTATGCACGAGATAGAGCCATATTACAAGTGGAGGGATGATTACATTGCAGCGGAAGACGAATACTCGCCTTTTTATGCTACTGAGTACAATGAGTTTGAGTTTGATAAACAGGTTTACAACTATCTGTTGCACCCGCAGTGGGATTCGTTCGGCTCCAATACGCTGTACCTGAAAGTTTTATTTGCCGATTACGATCACGGTTATGTGATCATTGAGTTTATAGGCGAATGGAATGATGCCATCAATAATGATATTATGCTGCTTAAGCGCGAAATCATGGAGCTGATGATTGACCAAGGCATCAACAAATTTATTTTGATTGGCGAAAATGTGCTCAACTACCACTCATCTGACGATTGTTATTATGAAGAGTGGTTTCAGGATGTGGAAGATGGCTGGATTGCGGGCGTCAATTTCCGTGAGCATGTGATCAACGAATTCAAGCAAAACAATATTGACTACTATATTAACTTTGGCGGCGGGCTTGACGATTTGAGCTGGCGCACATTGAAGCCCTTACAGGTTTACAACCGTGTGGAAGAGCAATTAATGCGCAGACTGGCATAAACTATTTGGGCTGAACAACGTCTAACTTATTAAACAACTTTTAACCTGATTTAAAAATGGAAAATAGAAATTATGATTATGACCGTGTAATACAACTGGACGATGAACGCAGCGCTTCGCGCAGGTTTATTGCCAATGTATTTTCATGGATGTTTCTGGCGCTGGGCATATCAGCCTTTTTTGCCTATATCTTTAGCCACGATGCGTCTTTGCTGCAATTACTGGTTAGCCCAACCGGCTTAACCGCTTTCGGCAAAATCGTGATGTTTGCACCACTGGCTTTTGTACTGGTTATGTCTTTCGGCATGAACCGTATCTCTTTCCCGGTGCTATCGCTGTTATTCATCGTTTTCGCGGCCGTAATGGGTATCAGCCTGAGCTTTATTTTGCTGGCGTTTACCGCATCTTCTGTGTTAGGCGTTTTTATAACCACATCAGCCGTTTTTGGTATTATGGCTGTGGCGGGTTATACTACCAGCCAGGATCTGACTAAGTTTGGTTCATTGATGATGATGGGCTTAATCGGTATTATCATTGCCTCTGTGGTAAACATGTGGCTGGCCAGCCCGGGCATTAGCCAGGCCATTACTTATATTGGCGTAGCCGTGTTTGTGGGCTTAACGGCTTATAAAGTACAAATGCTAAAGCGCATTGGTGCCGGATTAGAATATGGTGATGCTTCTGCTAAGAAGCTGGCTGTGATGGGCGGTATGTCTTTATACCTTACCTTTATCAACCTGTTCCTATCCTTATTAAGGATATTCGGTGGCCGCAGAAATTAAGTAACTGTATAATAAACAATAACGCAAAGGCCCTCCAAATGGAGGGCCTTTGTTGTTCCTGGCTAATCTATTTGTGCTCTAAATCACTTATCATCACTTGCGGGACAGTTTAACATTTTTCTACCATATCCGGCAATGATGAGCATCAATTCCGTAACTGCTTTTCATCAATATGGGGCCCGCCAAAGCGGTATACATTTGATCCGTTAATCAACCCCAAAGTATTATGAAAACCTTACGACTATTGGTATGCGCCCTGTTGTTACTGGCAGGCTTCACCGGTTTTGCACAACAAAAAAATGAATGGAATATACGCGTTCGGGCACTGGGCATTTTCCCGCAGGAGAGTGCTAACATCGGTGTTATCGGCGGTGATATCAACCTCAGCAACTCTTACATTCCCGAACTGGACTTTACTTACTTCTTTGCCAAAAACTTTTCGGCCGAGCTGATACTGGGTACATCCAAGCACAAAGTGAGCACCTCCGGCTCTAACCTGAGCCCCATTGGCGGCCCTGCATCTGCCGATGTAAACCTGGGCAAAGTATGGCTGCTGCCCCCAACCCTTACCTTGCAATACCACCTGCCTACCGGCACAGCCTTTAAACCCTACATTGGTGCAGGCGCCAACTATACCATTTTTTACAACGCCGACCATGGCCCGGTTGCACAAGGTATCGATTACAAAAACAAGTTTGCCTTTGCCAGCCAGTTGGGTATCGATTATGATATCAGCAAAAAATTCTTCCTGAACGTGGATGTGAAAAAGATATTCCTATCAACCGATGTTACGGTTGATGCATCTAACCTTACACCATCAGGCAACCAGGCACTGGCACCTGTACTGCGCAACATCAACGCCGATGTTAAGATCAGACCCTGGGTAGTTGGCTTTGGTGTAGGCTACCGCTTATAATTTATTATTACCATTAAAATTTTTCATTCCGTTTAATCTTAGGCCGTATCATCCGCGATGGATGATGCGGTTTTTTTGCATTGCCATCACTGGAATATTTTACAGTACTTATAAGTACACATATTTGCATTTGACCGCCTTATTGTGCAAATTTGTAATGCTTATGGAGAAAGATGGAGGGACTGGACCCTGCGAAGTCTTGGCAACCTGTGCTTACAAGGTGCTACATTCTACTTAAAGCCTGCCACTATGAAGGTTTTAAGACAGATAAGCGATGAAGTCAAATTCCTGTGAACCGACTTTTCGATATAAGCCGTTTTAGTATCAAGTATTAAGTAACCAGTATCAGGATTTTTTTGATGCCATTTACTTTATAGCAACAGTATGAAGTTTGTCTTTATACTTGATACTCACTACTTGATACGATCAAATGGACATTAGAGAAGAACTACAAAAACGCATATTGATAATTGACGGCGCCATGGGTACCATGATACAGCGCTATCAGTTAACGGAGGAGGATTTTCGTGGCGAGCGTTTTAAAAATCACCCGTCGGACCTGAAAGGCAACAACGATTTGCTGAACATTACCCGGCCGGATGTGATCAAAGCCATACATAAGGAATACCTGGAGGCCGGTGCCGATATTATTGAAACCAATACCTTCAGTACCCAGCGCATATCACTGGCCGATTACCACATGGAAGAGCTGGATTACGAGCTGAGCTATGAAGGTGCCCGCTTAGCCCGTGAAGCAGCCGATGAGTATAACCAACTAACGCCCGGTAAGCCCCGTTTTGTGGCCGGCGCTGTTGGCCCCACCAACCGTACGGCATCCATATCGCCCGATGTAAACGACCCGGGTTACCGCGCCGTAACCTTTGATATTCTGGCTGATGCTTATTATGAGCAGGTACGCGGATTGGTTGACGGCGGCTCGGACGTATTATTGGTGGAAACCATTTTTGATACCCTGAACGCCAAGGCAGCCTTGTTTGCCATACAACGTTATGCCCATGAATCGGGTAAGCACTTGCCTATCATGATTTCGGGGACTATTACCGATGCATCAGGTCGCACCCTATCAGGACAAACAGTAGAAGCTTTCTGGAATTCTATTTGCCATGCCAACCTGCTGTCAGTAGGTTTAAACTGTGCTTTGGGTGCAAAAGAAATGCGCCCTTACTTAGAGGAGCTTTCGGCAAAAGCCAACGTATTTATATCGGCCTACCCCAATGCCGGTTTACCGAACGAGTTTGGCGCCTATGATGAAACCCCGCACGAAACCGCCCACCAGGTAGATGATTTTATGCAGGCCGGGTTAGTAAACATTGTGGGCGGTTGCTGTGGCACCACGCCCGATCATATTCGCTGCATTGCCGAACGCGCGGCCAAATATTCGCCGCGCGTTCGTCCGCAAGTAGAGCCTTACCTGCGCCTGAGCGGCTTAGAGGCCGTGACCATTACGCCCGAAAGCATCTTTGTGAACGTGGGCGAGCGTACCAACATTACCGGTTCGCCCAAGTTTTCGAAACTGATTTTGGCCGAAGATTACGAGGCGGCCCTAACCGTTGCCCGCCAGCAGGTAGAAGGCGGCGCCCAGGTGATTGACATCAATATGGATGAGGGTATGATTGATTCGGAAGCCGTCATGGTCAAATTCCTGAACCTGGTAGCCTCTGAACCTGATATTGCCAAACTGCCCATCATGGTCGATTCTTCTAAATGGAGCGTGATTGAGGCAGGCTTGAAATGCCTGCAGGGTAAGGGCATTGTGAACTCGATTTCACTGAAAGAGGGTGAAGACAAATTTAGAGAGTACGCTCGCAAAATATTAAGCTACGGCGCAGCCGTGGTAGTGATGGCCTTTGACGAGCAGGGCCAGGCCGATAACATGGAGCGCCGTATCGAGATCTGTAAACGATCATACGATATATTGGTCAACGAAATCGGTTTCCCGCCACAGGACATCATTTTTGACCCGAATATATTAACGGTTGCCACCGGTTTAGAAGAGCATAATAACTATGCGGTTGACTTTATTGAAGCCACGCGGTGGATCAAGCAAAACCTGCCACTGGCCAAAGTAAGCGGCGGGGTAAGTAATATCTCGTTCTCTTTCCGCGGCAACAATGTCGTGCGCGAGGCTATGCACTCAGCATTTTTATATCATGCCATTAAAGCCGGTATGGATATGGGTATTGTAAACGCCGGTATGCTGGAGGTTTATGAAGAAGTACCTAAAGAGCTGTTGGAAAGAGTGGAAGACGTGTTATTGAACCGCCGCCCGGATGCCACCGAACGACTGGTAGAATTTGCCGAAACCGTAAAAGCCAAAGGCAAAGAAATAGTACGTGATGAAGCCTGGCGTAATGAACCGGTTGAAAAACGCCTTTCGCATGCATTGGTTAAAGGTATTGTAGAATACCTGGATGATGATGTGGAAGAGGCCCGCCAAAAGTATCCCCGCCCATTGGAGGTAATTGAAGGCCCATTAATGGACGGTATGAACATCGTGGGCGATCTATTTGGCTCGGGTAAAATGTTTTTGCCACAGGTGGTAAAATCGGCCCGGGTTATGAAAAAAGCTGTGGCTTACCTGTTGCCGTTTATTGAAGAGGAAAAGCTACGGAATGCTGATGCCAGTCAGCGCAGCAATGCTGGCAAGGTACTAATGGCTACCGTGAAAGGCGACGTACACGATATCGGCAAAAACATTGTAGGCGTGGTACTGGCCTGTAACAACTTCGAGGTGATTGATTTGGGCGTAATGGTGCCTGCACAGAAAATTATTGAAGAAGCTAAAAAGCAACAGGTAGATATTATTGGCCTGAGCGGCCTCATTACCCCGTCGCTGGATGAAATGGTACACTTTGCCAAAGAGATGGAACGTGAAGGCTTTACTATTCCGCTGATTGTGGGTGGAGCTACAACCTCACGCATACATGCTGCGGTAAAAATTGCGCCTAACTACTCCGGCCCGGCCATTCACGTGCTGGATGCATCTCGGAGTGTAACGGTATGCAGCAATTTAATGAGCAAGGATGCACGCGATGGGTACATTCAATCCATAAAAGATGAGTATGCCAAAGCCCGCGAAGCGCATATGAACAAGCGGTCAGACAAGCGCTATGTATCTATTGATGACGCACGCGCTCAACGTTGCCAGATCAATCTGGATGGTGCTGTTCCGCCCAAACCTACCTTTACCGGTGTTAAGGTATTCGAAGCTTTCCCGTTGGAAGAGTTGGTTCCGTACATCGACTGGACACCGTTTTTCCATACCTGGGAGTTGCGCGGTAGCTACCCCAAAATATTCGACGACAAAAACGTGGGGCAGGAAGCGCGTGAGTTGTTTGATAATGCCCAGGCATTGCTTAACCGTGTAATTAAAGAAAACCTGTTGCAGGCCAATGGCGTAATCGGTTTTTGGCCGGCCAACAGTGTGGGCGATGATATTGAACTATACAGCGACGAAAGCCGCACCCAGCTATTAAGCAAGATACATACCCTGCGCCAACAGGCCGAAAAAGCCGCCGGCGAACCTTACTATGCCCTGTCAGACTTTATTGCACCTAAAGATAGCGGCGTGGCCGATTACTTTGGCGGCTTTGCCGTAACAGCAGGTATTGGTTGCGACGAACTGGTGGCTCAGTTTGAAAAAGATCATGACGATTATAACAGCATTATGGCCAAAGCTATTGCCGACCGCCTGGCCGAAGCCTTTGCCGAAAAGATGCACGAACTGGTGCGCCGCGAGTATTGGGGATATGCCAAGGATGAACAGCTTACCAATCAGGATTTGATTAAAGAGCAATACCAGGGCATTCGTCCGGCACCGGGTTACCCGGCCTGCCCGGACCATACCGAAAAAACAACCTTATTTGACTTGCTAAAAGCGCCGGACCATGCCCACATGCACCTAACCGAAAGTTTGGCCATGTTACCGGCTGCCTCTGTTAGCGGGTTCTACTTCGCCCACCCGCAAGCCCGGTACTTTGGGTTAGGCAAAATTGGCAAAGATCAGATTGAGGATTATGCAAAGCGGAAAAATATGTCGGTTGAAACAGTAGAGCGATGGCTGAGCCCGAATCTGAATTATTAAGCAATAGCAAATTCAAAACAGGTAATATTTATATTCTTTTGTAAACCAATAGAGCCCCTTTAGGGACTACAATGAAAATAACAGAGCACATCCAGAACGCAAAAGGTAAAACCCTTTTTTCATTCGAACTCTTGCCCCCCATCAAAGGGCAAAGTCTGCAGGGCATCTACAACGCCATTGATCCTTTAATGGAATTTAAACCGCCGTTTATTGACGTAACCTCGTCACGTGAAGATCATGTGTACAAGGAGTTACCTAACGGCCTGCTCGAAAAGGTAACTTACCGTAAGCGCCCTGGTACAGTAGCAGTGTGTGCGGCTATCATGAACAAGTATAAGGTTGATGCTGTGCCCCACTTGCTTTGCGGCGGTTTTACTAAAGAAGAAACCGAGTACGCGTTAATAGACCTGCAATTTTTAGGTATTGACAATGTACTGGTATTGCGTGGCGATGCCCGCAAAACTGACCCCGGATTTATACCCACGCCCGGCGGCCACTGCTACGCCACCGAATTGCTGGAGCAGGTAGCCAACATGAATAAAGGCATGTACCTGCACGAGTACCAGGATTCATCCATGAAAACCGACTTTTGCATTGGCGTGGCAGCCTATCCAGAAAAGCATTTTGAGGCACCTAACCTGAAAACCGATTTCAAATATTTGAAACAGAAGGCAGATGCCGGTGCCAACTTCATTGTAACCCAGATGTTTTTTGATAACAGCAAGTATAAAGCCTTTGTAAACCAATGCCGTGAAAACGGTATTAACATTCCAATTATACCGGGTTTAAAGCCGCTTACAACAGCAAAGCAACTAATTAATCTGCCTAAAATATTCCATATCGATATCCCGGAAGATTTGTGCGATGCCGTGCATGCCTGCAAAAACGATAAAGAGGTAAAAGAAGTAGGCATTGAATGGATGATTAACCAATGTAAGGAGCTGGTTGATTTTGGCGTACCCGTATTGCACTTTTATACCATGGGTAATGCCGAACCTACCAAACGCATTGCACAGGCTATATTTTAATAGAATGCGGTTTACCAAACCGGCCGCTTATTGTATATTTGCGCCGGCAACCTAAACACTGCAATGAAAAAAAGCATTTTAGCGCTACTGATAGGGGTAGCGTTTTCTATTTCCACACGGGCACAATCCAACTATAAAAGCGGCTATGTAATCACAACTAAAGGTGACACTTTAAATGGCTTTATTGATTACCGTGAGTGGAAAACAACACCGAAATTTATTGAATTTAAGCAGGCAGCGTCAAGTCGGGAGTTGACTCGCTTTTATCCAGGCATGCTTCAAGCTTTTGAGGTAAGCGGCATGGATCATTATATTACTTACATCGGGCGGGTAAGTGCGGATAAAAACATCTTTCCAGACCTACCCTCCAATCTGGATACCACAACGGTTCAGGACACCCTGTTTTTAGAGGTAACTTATGCCGGCAGCCCCGTGAGCCTACTTAAGCAGCAGGACGATGTAAAGATCCGGTATTTCATTAAAGAACACAACGCTGCACCTGTAGAGCTGCCTTATCACCAGTATTATGTTGACGGTAACAACCTTGGTGAACAAACGCCTTACAGAAGTATTTTACGTGCTATAGCCGGCAAATACCGAGGCGGAGATATTGGCATACACAAAACCGTAAACCGCACAGAATTTACAGAGTCGGACTTGTATAAAGCTGCAAGGTTGATTAATAATGATCAGCGTATTAAAGCAGCAGGCACCTATGGTAGCCGTTTTTTTGTAGGATTGTTATTTAATCGAACCGTATCACAGTTTAACGGTATCAACAACATTTCTGTTGCTTACCCCAACGGCCAAAACACCTATGCAGACAGTAAACCGACAAGTTATTTTCCGCGAATCAGCGGTGGAATAGACTTTTTCCCTAACCGGTATACACAAAAATCATATATCAGGGGCGAATTAGCGTTTAGTACTGTTAGTCCACACTTTTTGGGTAACCCCGATTACCGGTTTAAGCAATATACTATATCATTTACGCCACAGTACCTTTATAGCTTCTACAACAAAGACAATTTTAAAATCTTTGCAGGGGCAGGGGCATCGTTCAACTATTCATTCTATACCGGTAATGATCGGGGCACTTACAATGTGTACGATTTGAAATCCTTATGGATGAACTTTCCATTACAGGCAGGTATAACTCTTCATAAAAGAATTGATGTGTTCGCTATGTATATTCCGTCTGGCGCTTATACAGAATATCATTTATTTTCCATCAGCAACACAACCTATGGCATTGGCCTACGCTATTTATTTACCCCGAATCATTAATCTGACTTTACTTTATAAAATGAATTTACGCAGTTATTTATTGGTGTCTTTCTTACTCTTTGCTATAATATGCCGCGCACAATCCAACTATAAAAGCGGCTATGTTATAAACACCAAGGGCGACACCATAAAAGGATATATCAACTATAGGGATTGGTCAATCACGCCCAAGTATATAGAATTTAAAGCCACAGCAACAGATAAAGAATATACCCGGTATACGCCTGGTATGTTACAGGGGTTTGTTGTAGATGGCATGGATCGTTACATATCTTATAAGGGCCGGGTAAGTATGGATAAGAACTCCATGCCAGACCTTCCATTGGCATTAGATACCACTGTAGTGCAAGACACCTTGTTTTTACAACTATTCTATGCAGGCTCACCGGTAAGTATGCTCAAACAAAGCGATCAATTAAAGCAGCGCTTTTTTGTTATGGATAATGATAACCAGCCTGTTGAACTTATTTTCCATAGTTATATTACCGATAACTACAGTAATGGAACTGCCGGCAATACCATCCGAGGTATTGATGTATATAAGGTTACCCTTAAAGCACTTGCAGAAAAGTATAAAAGCGAGGATGCTAAATTGCTGAGAGCTATTGATTATGCACAATTTCAGGAATGGGAAATACTGAGCCTGACTAAGCGAATTAATAATGACAAAGTACAACAAAAGGGGGGTAATTATGGCAGTCGTTTCTTTGCTGGTACCTTAATAAAAAACACAGCAACAAAATTTGACGGGGATGTTATTTTCAATGGCCAATCTCAGAATACCTATCTGCCTGCTATCAGCGTTGGTGTAGATTTCTTCACCAATAAACATGTTCAAAAATTCTTTTTCAGAGGAGAATTATCCTTTACAGCGGCTAATCCAAAGTTCAATGGTACTGTAAAAAACATCATGAGCTCGACTGATGCAAGCTACCAGTTTAATCAATATACCATCGCGCTTGCTCCGCAAGTATTTTATAACATCTACAATAAAGAAAATTTTAAATTTTTTGCCGGTGCGGGTGTTGGAATCAATTACAGCATTTATAGCAACAACCAGCTAACCTATGCAGGCCAGCCTATTACACCTTTTGACCTCGAAAAAACATGGATCAATTTCATGGTTCAAACGGGCGTAACTGTCAACAAAAAGTTTGATGTATTTGCCATGTACTCTCCTGCATCCTCTTTTGGCAACTATGTCTATTTCTCCATCAGCAATACCACTTACGGAGCAGGTATACATTATTACTTTAACAGATAAACACCTTATTACACATGACCTTTCGCTTATTACTATTATCACTACTATTACCAACTTTTTTATATGCTCAGTCTAATTACAAAAGCGGATATGTAATAAATACCCAAGGCGATACACTAAAAGGTTATATCAACTACAAAGAGTGGGAACATTCACCTAAATACATTGAATTCAAACAAAACATGCCTAACGGTCAAAGTAACCGCTTTTACCCTAAAATGCTGCGTACTTTTGTAGTAAACGGTATGGATGAGTATATCACTTATACCGGTCCTGTTACTATGGATAAGAGTACATTTCCTGATTTATCTGTTGGTGTTGATACAACTGTTATGCAGGATACTGTTTTTTTGAAGCTTGCTTACAGGGGCAAACCGGTAACAGTACTTACCTATCAGGACAAAATTAAATACCGCATATTTCTTCAGGAAGGCAATAGCCAGCCATTTGAAATCAAATACTACCATTTCTATGCAGGCAGTGATAAAGAAGCTGTTAGAGAATACAGCCCCTATACTGTTACATTGAACCAGCTGGCAACCAAATATAATCCTACTAACAAAAGTTTACGAGCAAGTATAGACCGTGGAAGATATACAGAAACGAGTATAGTAAATATAGTTAAACAGATAAATAATGATAAAAATGTTATTCAAACGAAAATGGGAGGCAGCCGCTTTTTTGCCGGTTTAACTTTTGCCCGTATCTCTAATGAAATTGATGGAGATAACATATTCAGTGGCCAAAAGTCTGCTAACTTTTTTCCTAGTATTAACGCAGGGATTGATTTATTTCTGAACAGACATACCCAAAAGTTGATTTTCCGGGGAGAATTAAGCTTTTATAACAGTTCGGCAAATTATGATGCAATTTCAGATGACGTAATGTATTTTAAATATCATCTGAAACAAGCTACATTCTCGCTTAAACCACAAGTGCTTTACAATATATATAATAAAGAAAATTTACAGCTTTACTTGAACATTGGTGCAAGTTTCAATTACTCGTTCTACAGTAAGAACCAGCATACCTATCAGTTTTATTCAATATCAACCATTAATGATAATTATTATGGACTAAATAATCTGTGGGTTAGCCTCCCTGTTCAGGTTGGCACGATTATCAATAAAAAATTTGAAATATACGCGCTTTATACATCGCCTACAGCATTTACATCACAAGCATCATTTTCGATTGCACAATCAATTTATGGTATCGGCGCTCATTATTACTTTAAATAACAAATAAAAAAGCTGCTTGTTAAAGCAGCTTTTTTTGTATTAGTTGTTCTTCCAATTCTTGCGATGAGGTAAAACGTATACCGGGTAGGCCTAATGCTTCTGCTGCTTTGATGTTACGCAGGTTATCGTCAATAAAAAGGGCTTCAGCCGGATTTACCTGATACCGGTCAAACAGTATTTGATAAAATTCGGGATAGGGCTTGCGTGTTTTCTCAACACCCGATACCACGATGCCGTCAAACCAGTTTAAAAAATCGTATTTGCTTTGTGCAATGCCAAACGTTTCGGTTGACCAGTTGGTGAGCGCATACACTTTGAACCGGCCGCTATCTTTCAACTGTTTAAACAATGCCACAGTACCTTCTATGGCACCGCCCAGCATTTCTTCCCAACGGCCATAAAAGGCACGTATATTTTCTTCCTGCCCGGGGTGCTGGGCCACCAGCAGTTCGGTTCCTTCACTAATGGTACGGCCAGCATCCTGCTCCTCATTCCAGTCGGAGGTGCAAATATTGGCCAAAAAGTGATCTCGCTCTGCAGGGTTAGTAAAAATCTTGTCGTATAAGTAGTGCGGGTTCCAGTCAATCAAAACCCCGCCCAAATCAAAAATTATGGTGTTAGTCATGTTTACAGATGGTATGTTAAAACAAGTTACGCTGTAATACAGTTATGCCGTAAGCTACTGTTTTAATTCATAACAGCATCATAAAGTTTGTTAATTTTACACCCTTATGCAAGGACTCGTCACTAAATCAACCGGCAGCTGGTACCAGGTACGCGATGCAAATGGGCAGCGGTACGATTGCCGCATTAAAGGCAAGTTCCGCATTAAAGGCTTAACCACGACCAACCCGGTAGCCGTGGGCGACCGTGTAGAGTTTGAGCTGGAACCCGAGCAGGAATCGGGTGTAATTACCAAACTGTACGACCGCAAAAACTACATCATCCGTAAATCCATCAACCTGTCTAAACAGGCACAAATCATTGCAGCCAATCTGGATCAGGCTTACTTGGTGGTAACACTGGCTTCGCCACGTACCTCACTGGGCTTTATTGACCGCTTTTTGGTAACAGCCGAAGCGTATGATATTCCGGCTTGCCTGGTGTACAACAAACTGGATATGTTTAGCGACGAGGGACTGGAAATACTGGCCGAATACAAAAGCATTTATGAAAACCTGGGCTATCCATGTTATGAGGTATCAGCGCTGGAAGGTACCAACATACCCCAGCTAAGGGATACGCTGCAGGATAAGATCACGCTATTTTCAGGCCACTCCGGCGTTGGTAAATCCAGTTTGATGAATGCCATATTACCGGAGCTGCAATTGCGTACCACCGAGGTATCCGAATGGAGCGACAAGGGCATGCACACCACTACGTTTGCCGAAATGTATGATCTACCCGGTGGCGGATCTATTATTGACACGCCCGGCATACGCGAACTGGGTATCATTGATATTGCCCAGCAGGAGCTGAGCCACTTTTTTCCGGAAATGCGCAACCGCATGCACGATTGCCGCTTCAATAATTGCCGCCACATTAACGAACCGGGCTGTGCCGTATTAGAGGCCCTCGAAGATGGAGAAATTGAGCCCTCGCGCTATGAAAGCTACCTTAGTATTTATAACGGCAACGATACCCGGTCATAACTGGCGTAAGAAGATAAGGGCGGGGGTTAAGCTTATGCACTTGCGCTAAATAAGTTCTTATTGAAATACTTTTGATAGAGTGTGTTATATTGCTCCTAAATTCATGATTCTGAAACTATGAGGGCAGTATTACAACGTGTAACCCAGGCCAGTTGTACGGTTAACGGGCAGATAACCGGACAAATTGATGCCGGCTTTTTAATATTGTTAGGTATTGAGGATGCAGATACCGACGAAGATGTACAATGGCTGGCACAAAAAATTACCGGCATGCGTGTATTTGGTGATGAGAACGGCCTCATGAATAAAGCGCTGGCTGATGTAAATGGGCGCATTTTGCTTATCTCGCAGTTTACCCTGTTTGCCCAAACTAAAAAAGGTAACCGGCCGTCGTTTATCCGTGCGGCTAAGCCCGATAAGGCTATTCCCCTATACGAAAAAATGATTTATGCGCTTAAAACACTTACCGGCAACGAGATTGCTACCGGTATTTTTGGTGCTGATATGAAGATCAGTTTACTGAATGATGGTCCGGTTACCATTATGATGGATACGAAAGACAAGGAAAATCATTAACTATTTGCTGCATGACGATTGAAGAAGCACAAAAGCTGGTAGATAACTGGATAAATACCACCGGTATACGCTATTTTAACGAACTAACCAACACGGCCATATTAATGGAAGAGGTTGGCGAAGTTGCCCGCATTATGGCGCGCCAGTATGGTGAACAATCCTTCAAAAAGTCGGACACCGAGATAAACCTGGCCGATGAGATGGCCGATGTGCTATTTGTTCTGATTTGCCTGGCTAACCAAACCGGCATCAATTTAACTGAAGCCCTCGAAAAAAACCTGCAAAAGAAAAGCATACGCGATGCCGACCGTCATCGCAACAATGAAAAACTTAAACCTTAACCCACTATGAAAAAGCTGCTTTACCTGTACTTTGCCCTGGCAACTTTACTAACTTTTGGTTGTGGTAAGCATCAGTCCAATGACAAAGTCCAACTTCAAGAAGTAGAGTTCGCTCCACCTCCTCCGGAGGCAGCCTCAACAGGCGAGATGAATGTGGCTAAGGAAGAGGCCGATGCAGTTTCACCCGAAAAAACACAGCAACCTGTTTCTAAAAAGATAATAAAAGAAGGCGAGATCAGCCTGGAAACAGGTAACCTCCAGTCCACACGTAAAGCCATCATACAAAACCTTACCAAATTAGGCGGTTATATGGATGAGGAAAGCGAAACTAACGACAATGGTAACATTGAGCAACCTGGCCGTAATTTTATTTTAAAGGTAAGGATACCTGCCGAACAGTTCGACCGCTTTTTGGCTACGGCCACCGAGGCGGCCGACCGGGTGGAATCTAAGAACATCCGCATCAAGGATGTTACTACCGAGTTCATTGATATTACAACCCGACTGGCTAATATGCAGTTGCTCGAAAACCGCTATAAGCAATTACTGCAACAATCCTCCCGAATGGCAGATATATTGCAAATTGAAGATAAGCTAACGGAGGTTCGTACCAATATTGAAACAGCCCAGGGTCAGCTCAATTACCTTAATAAGCAAATCGCCTATAGTTCTTTAACCATTACTTTGTTTACTAAAAGCGCCGCCCGCAATGATGGCAACACTTTTGGCTATCAGTTAAAAACGGCGCTGAGTAGCGGCTGGCAAAACCTGCAAGGCCTGTTTTTCGGTATCATCAGTATCTGGCCTTATCTGCTTTTAATTGTGCTTATCATCTGGGCCTTTAAAGCCTGGCGTCGCAGAAAGCAGTAATTACTTTTCGGCCAGTAAATCTTCGGTCAGCTTTTCAAAAGTATCTACAAACTCGGCATAGTGGCTACCGGTACCGGGGCCGCTAAAGCCGGTATATATTTTGCGCACATCACCTTTTTTATCAATAATAATGGTAGTTGGAAAAGCCAGGAAATTATTGAGCATAGGTAAGCTTTTAGCAGTTTCCTGTTTATTACTGGTGTAACCGGTTACCAGTAAAGGGTATGGTACATTGAAGTGATTCTTCTCCTGTAAAATAGCATTACGCGATTTATTAAAATCAGTAGTACGTTCATAAGCCAGCCCCAATACCTCAACACCACGTTTGTGGTACTTTTTGTAATAATTAACCAAAAAGGCGGTCTCATCCATACAGTTAGGGCACCATGAGCCGGTTATCTGCAGTATCACTACTTTATTTTTGAACTGCGGATCATCAAGCGATACTTTTTTTCCGTCCAGATCAGGAAAGCTAAAGCTGATTTTTTTGTAGCCGGGCTTTAACGCAGTAAGTGAAAAGGCATCGGGCAACTTTGCGTTAGCATCTTTTACGGCTGTCCACGGCGAGTTACCAAACTTACCGTCGGTTATAGTTTGATTATCCTTTACAGTGGCAGTAAACAAAAAGGCATGTCCACCATCAAAGCACGATAAATAAAGCTTATCGCCGCTCACGTTACCTTCCAGGTAACGGTAATCGCCGGTGGTGGTTAAGAAGGTTCCTGTTAAACGGCTTCCCTCCTGCTTAAACTCACCAACTGTTGTATCACGGTCTGCACCCTCGCCAAACACAGCCAGCCAACGGCCAGTTACGTTATACGCCGGCTTTTCGGGCGATTTTACAAAGCGCCAGTTTTCGCCATGGCTTGCGGTAAACTTCATGGCCACATCGCGCTCACCTACATGTTTTATCCACTGACCGTTCAATTGGCCGCCTTGCAGCTTTAACTTAAATTCAGAATCAAACAATGGCATTTTAATAAATACGGAATCGCCCGAAGCCTTCACATCAGTCACTTTAAAGCGCTCGTTAGCATTATAGATAGTAAGCTGCTGCCGGCCGGCTGTATCCTGAACATTGAAGTTGAATGGCACATCGGCACCGGCAGTAGTTGTTAACACGCCTCGCCATATACCTGAAGGCAATTTAGTTTGGGCAAATGCTGATGCAGCGCTCAAGAAAAGTATAAGGGCTAAATAAAATGTCTTTTTCATGCGAATAATAATCGCAGCAAAGAAAATAAAAATACACTACAAAATCAGTATACTTTATAGATTTTGACAGGTTTAAGATAAATCAAATTTTTGAGCACAAAAAAAGAGAGCTCTTTTGAAGCTCCCTTTCCCCTAATTAATTTAAACTATTGATTAAACCCAAAACAAAGAACAAATTCATCTCAGCTTGGGTGCCTGAGAATTCTCTTTTAAGAAATGTAACATAGGTAGATGTTACTATTTATGTTTTTCAGTTAGATGCAGAGTCGTTAATAGTTATACAAAACTGAAGCCACAATTTAATTTTCCATAATTATATGCTTTAAACCGCGGTAATATTTATAAAACTAAGTTAAGGCTCATTGTATATACCTATGTTGTTTTATATTAGCAACTGCTTTGATTTACGTCTATAAAATCGCCTTTGCCGCTTTAAAAAGCCGCTTTTAAATAAGTAGTTTACTTACGATGGAGCATAGTAAGCTGTGTGCATAATGAAAATATATACTGTTTGTTGCTTTAGTAAATGACAAGTTTATTTGTTTAAAAGAAATACCAAGGGTGATTTAACCCAAAATAAAATTTTCAAATTCAAGATATCTATGCATTTAATCGTGTCTCAAAAAACCAACAATTCCATTTAAAAGGACACCTATTATAAAATACTGTACGTAAAAATATACAAGAACTCAATTTTATATGCAAAACAAGTGCTTATTGCAATGGACCGTTGCCGGCTTGATATCAACCGGCTTATTTACGGCTTGCCAGCAGGAAAAAAAAGACTATGCTGCACATGATGCTATTATCAAAAACATAGACACCACCGTAAAAGTAGGTGACGACTTTTTTCAGTATGCCAATGGCGGCTGGCTTAAAAAGAATCCTATACCTGGCGCTTATTCAAGTTGGGGTATTGGCAACGTCGTAAGAGAGGAATTACGCGATCAGCTTAAAAAGATTAGTGAGGATGCTTTAAAAGCAAATGCGGCAAAAGGCACGAATACACAAAAGATAGGCGACTTCTATTATACCGGCATGGATAGCGCCCGGATTGAAAAGCAGGGCCTACAACCTTTGCAGCCTGAATTAAGCCGTATTGAACAAATCAAAGACCTGCCGGGATTAATGGCTGAGTTTGCCCACCTGTCAACCATCGGCGTAGGTACGCCTATTGGCACCTATGTAGGGCAGGATGCCAAGAACAGCTCTAAACAATTATTACAGCTTTGGCAAACCGGCATTGGCCTGCCCAACCGCGATTATTATTTTAATAACGATGAGCTGAGCGCAAAGGTACGCACCGACTATCAGCGGCAGCACCTGCCTGCTCTGTTTAAATTGGGTGGTATGGCTGATGCAGAAGCCACACAGGCAAGCAACAAAACCTATGCACTTGAAAAGTTCCTGGCAGATAGCTCACGCAAGCTGGAAAACCTGCGGGATCCATACCGCAACTATAACAAAATGCCGTTAGCTGCATTAAGCAAGTTAACGCCGGAGATTAACTGGAAAGATTTGTTTGAGCAGATGGGCTATAAGGGCGTTGATACGGTGATAGTCGGTCAGCCGGAGTATTACCGGGCCGTAAGCAAAGCCTTAAAAACTTACAGCATTGCCGATTGGAAACAATACCTGCGCAAAAACTTACTGGCAGAAGCCAGTCCTTACCTGAGCAAACCTTTTAGCGACGAAGACTTCAGATTTCACGGCAGCGTATTATCGGGCCGTAAGGAGCAGTTGCCGCGCTGGAAACGGGTTTTGGATACCGAGAATAATTTAATGGGCGAGGTATTAGGTCAGTTGTTCGTGAAAGAATACTTTCCGGAAAAAACTAAGGAGCGTTATGTAAAACTGGTAGAGAACATGCGTACGGCCTTTAGAGAACGTATAGCCAAACTGGACTGGATGAGCGAAGAAACTAAAAAGAAAGCTTATCAAAAGCTGGCGAAGATTAACCCTAAAGTAGGCTATCCGGATAAATGGAAAGACTTTTCGGACTTGGAAATAGACCGGGATGCTTATGTACTAAATGTATTCAGGGCCGCTACTTTTTGGCACAAGCGGGATGCTGCTAAACTGGGCAAACCAGTTGACCGTACCGAGTGGGACATGACACCGCAAACCTACAATGCCTATTACAATCCATCCAACAATGAAATTGTGCTGCCTGCTGCGCAGTTTATGATTCCGGGAGCAAAAGATGAGAATGTGGATGACGCCGTAGTGTATGGCTATGCAGCCGCATCAACCATTGGCCATGAAATGACGCATGGCTTTGACGATACCGGCCGCCAGTTTGATGCCGATGGTAACCTGAAAGCCTGGTGGACACCGCAAGACTCTGTAAAGTTCACCCAGCATGCACAGGTACTCATTAACCAGTTTAACAACTTCACGGTACATGGCCTGCATGTAAACGGCAAAGCTACACAAGGTGAAAATATTGCCGATTTAGGCGGTATTGTTATCGGTTTGGATGCCTTTAAAAAGACCGAGCAGTATAAAGAAGGTAAAAGCATTAATGGCTTTACCCCGTTGCAGCGCTTCTTTTTAGGTTACTCGTTAGGCTGGCTGGGGCAGCAACGTAAGGAAAACCTGATGAACCAGGTATTGACTAATGAGCATGCGCCGGGCTTTTTACGCGTAAATGGCCCGTTTGCCGATGTAGCTGAGTTTTATGAAGCATTCCACATCAAGAAAGGTGATAAGATGTGGCTTGACCCGGATAAACGTGCACGTATCTGGTAGTAGCTGTCAAGATAAGCAGAACATTGCCCAAACACTTTACCGGACTCGTTCCGGTAAAGTGTACCACTTTTGAAGTGGTACAAAGCGGAACAAACCGGTACACAGCGGAACAGGTGGTACACTTTGGTACACCTAAAATGCCGTTTGCAGCACCTATAGGCCGTTCAAAAAAAGTGGTACAGTGTGGAACACCCGGAACAGTTTGGTACAGGTATTTATACTCGTGACACGATCGTGTCAGTATCAGATTTCACTTTACGGCAAACAAAAAGCCCGGCTATTAGCCGGGCTTTCTTGTTATTATATATTCTTTTATTTCTTTCCTTTTACCAGTTTAAGCAAATATTGCCCGTAGCCGCTTTTGGTTAATGGGGTAGCAATCTTTACCAGTTGCTGCTCATCAATGAAGCCCATGCGGTAGGCAATCTCTTCTATACAGGCTATCTTAATACCCTGGCGCTCCTCAATTACCTGTACAAATTGCCCGGCCTGCATCAGCGATGCAAAGGTACCGGTATCCAGCCAGGCAGTGCCACGGCTTAATATGCCTACTTTCAGTTTCCCCCTGCGCAGGTACTCTTTGTTTACGTCGGTAATCTCATACTCGCCGCGTGGAGATGGTTGTATATTTTTGGCAATCTCCACCACATCGTTATCATAAAAGTATAAACCGGGTACGGCAAAGTCTGATTTAGGCTCCGTTGGCTTCTCTTCAATAGATATTACCTGGTTATTGGCATCAAATTCAACCACACCATAACGTTCCGGATCGGCAACCTGATAGGCAAACACTACACCTCCTTCAGGATCACTGCTGGTTTGCAACAGGTTTGATAAGCCATCACCATAAAAAATATTATCACCCAGTATTAAAGCTACCTTATCATTACCAATAAAATCGGCACCAATTACAAAAGCTTGCGCCAGTCCGTCGGGCTTTTCCTGCACGGCATATTCAAAGCGGCAACCTAAGCTTTCTCCATCACCCAGCAGCTTTTTAAACTGCGGCATATCATGCGGCGTTGATATGATCAGTATCTCGCGGATACCGGCCAGCATCAATACCGACAATGGATAATAGATCATCGGTTTGTCGTAAACCGGCATCAGCTGTTTACTTACAGCTAAAGTGAGTGGGTGTAGCCTGGTTCCTGAACCGCCGGCAAGTATAATTCCTTTCAAAGCCTTATATCTTATATGGTTATTATCCGTTATACGCTAAACATATAAAAAGGTTTACATACTGGCAAGTGCCTCTTCCAGTTCCTGGTACCACTCAGCGCCATACTTACGTATCAATGGTTCTTTCAAAAACTCATGCACTTTTACCTTCAGCTCGCTACCGAATGAACAGGCCGGGCTGCAAATGTTCCAGCGGTCATAATGCAATACGTCAAACTCGGGATAGTTGGTGATACGGATGGGGTATAAATGGCAGGATATAGGTTTACGCCAGCTTACATCGCCGGCCTCCCAGGCTTTTTCAATAGCACATTTGGTAATACCGTTTTCCCAGGTTACATAGGCACACTCTTTATTGGTATCTACACAGGGGGTGGTATAGTCGCCTTCAAAATCGGTTACATGAGTTCCCTCCTGCTCTACCGTTGCAATGCCTTTAGCGGTCATGTAAGGCTTTACCTTAGGATATATCTCCTTCAGGATATCCAGCTCATTAGCAGCCAATGGCGCACCCGAGTCGCCCTCCAGGCAACAGGCTCCTTTACAACGATTTAAATTACAAACAAAATTTTCGGTTACTACATCCTCGTGCAGTAAAGTATTCCCAACCTCAATCATCATCTCTTATTATTTACCAAGCGGATTTAACGGATATTTAAGTCCCTTAGCATTGGTTAATTCCATAGTTACGCTTCCTACTATCAGGCCTACATTGGCCTTTACAGGGATGCGGTTATTATCATCGCTTATCCACAGGTACAGCTTACTGTCTTTTTTAAATATCCGGCCGGGTATAATGGTCGGGTTAAATTTTAAGCAGTTAAACTTACCCAGCGGGCATTCGGCCTTCTCTTTACCCATGTACGTAATACTCAGGGTGTGTATGCCATCTTCCAAAAAGTAAGGCAGATCAAACTTATCACCTATCTTTAGCTTGGATATATCTAAACAACGGGCAAAGTAATAGGCCGACGGAAAATCGAACACTTTTCCTTTAAACGGAAATACGCCCTTATCGGCTGTAATCTTTCCTTCCTGGTGATCAAAAACCACTTTGTCTTTATGCTTGTATTTCGCCTCGTGCCGGTCTTCGGTATACAGGTACGGTAACAGTGTATTACGATCAATGTAGGTTTCGTACCGGTTACGCACTTTGTAAAATACATCGAAAGTACCTGCTGTTTTACCATCGGCAATAATATGCCACGCTGGCTTGCCTTCGTATTTGGTATCAGCATTCTCTACCTTTAAATGAGCTTCGGCACCGGTAAACCAGCCATATTTCAGCCGGTAATTGAGTTCCTCGCCCGGCTTAAAAACCGGCTCGCTTAATTGCGGAAGGTTTTGGCCAGACACCACAGAGGCAAAGCCTGCCAGTATAAACAATAAAATATATCTTGCCATAATAATTGATGACCTATGTCTTTCTCTGAAAGACATAGGTTTACCTGTAAGGTTTAACAGTCCTTCTGCCACCGGCCAATATAACAAGCTTACCTTATGTACGCAAAAGCGCAGTTGATGCTTAATCAATCTTTCCGCTTGTAGATAGGTACTGTTGAGCAGGGCTCGCCAAACATCAGGCTCTTGGCAACCGGCGTAAGGCGCTTGGTTAGCTCAACGTAAGCTGATACAGGCACTTCCGTATCGCCACAGCCTTTTAATACAATGCGCTGATCGCGATACTGCTCAAAATCGGCCCTGGCCATTTCCTTTTCAAACAGAACGGTTTCCAGCACCTCGGCATTACCAAAAACAACCTCGCGGGCGTAGGGTGCCATACGGTTAGCAAGCAGCATATAAGCCCATGCCGGCACTATAGCATCGGCAGTGCAGGTAACACCTACGTTTTTACCGGTATACTGCGACCAATCGTGCCCCTTTACAAACTCACGAAAATCTTTCTCGCGCAGGATAAGACCGTGAAACAGGTTATCCTTGATATCATAAATCACACGCTCGCCGGGCGGATAAAAGCTGGCCGGGTCAAGCGTAACCAGTCCGCTTTGGGCTACTTTATTGATAATATTTTCCTGTATATCCATTGCTCTGAAAATAAAAAATCCGGAAACAGGTTTAACGCTGTTTCCGGATACAAAATTACTTTAATTTCTGTTATAAGAATTTAGCACGGTTATCTTTTACATTCGCCTTATCTTTCAGTGCGTCAAATATCTGACCATCGGCACGTTGTAATAAGGTTTGAATGATTTGCTGCTTTTCGCGAACCGGGTTGGTTAACGGTGCAGGGCTGGTTAAAGCATCAACCTGTACCACAAAAACACCATGCTGACCTTTGATTGGTTTAGATACCTTTTTAGCAGGAGCACCAAACACATGGCCAATCACTTCCATTTCTAACGACAAGCCTGGAATTACCGGGTTAGCAAACACAATGTTTTCAACCGGTACGGCAGAGGCACCTGCTTTTTGAGCTACCTGCTCAATAGATGATGCACCGTTAACTGCGGATTCCAGTTTGCTGCTTAATTGTTTAGCCTTTACGTAATTCAATACCTCGTTTTTGATTTGTGGTTTTACCACATCAAGCGGCAATAAGCCTTTTTCTTTTACCTGAGCCAGGCGGGCTACCACATATTGGTCGCCAGATGTATATACCTGATCTACAATATCACCTTTTTCGGATTTGTAGGCCCATCTTACCAGTTCACGAACACCATCCAGGCCAGGAATTGCCGAAGCTACGCCGGTTACATCCGGAGCAGTTTTTACAGCCAGTTTTTGTTGTTTGGCCTGTTCGGTAAAGTTATCTTTATTAAGGTTACCCAAAAATGCCTGTGCTTGTGCATAAGCGGCAGATTGTGTTTTGCTGCTTGGTGCTATCGGTTTATCTACAGTAGCTACTTTAACTACTTTAGAAGAACCTTTTTGACTTTCAATCTCAATCAGGTGAACCCCGAACTGAGAAGTTACTATTTTAAACTCACCTGCTTTGCCGTTAAATGCAGCTTCTTCAAAAGCTGGCACCATAGCACCGCGGCCAAAGGTTCCTAAATCGCCACCTTTTTCGGCAGACTGAGGATCTTCAGAGAAGTTTTTAGCCATTTCGGCAAAAGTTTTACCGCCCTGAATCACTTTCTTAATTGAATCAGCTTTGGCCAGCGCTTTATCCACACCGCCAACCTTGGCTGGGTTAAGCAGGATGTGACGGGCTTTAACCGAATCCGGACCAACGCGTGAGTCAACCAGCTTAGCAATTTTGAAACTGCCGTTTGATGCGTAAGGACCATATACAAAGCCAGGAGCAGCGTTAAACATTACTGAATCCAGCACGGGCTCTAACTGGCCTTTGCGCTGATATACAAACGGTGCTTTGGTTTCTGCATTTACCTGTACAAATAATGAATCGTTGGTACTGGTTTTGAACGCAGGCGCCAATTTATCAAGCTGTGCACGGATAGCAGCAGAATCTGCTTTAGTAGCAGCACCGTTAAAGGTTACATACTCCAGTGTGCGGGTTTCCTGCTGATTTTTGAAAGCATATTTATGCTCGTTGTAATAATCCTGGTAATCGTTGTCGGTTACGCTTACTTTATTGTCAGCAACAGATGCGTAAGGCAATTCAACGTATTTGAACTTAGCCAGTTTGTTTTTGGCCTCATAATCGTCTTTTGCATCCAGTGAGTTTACATATAAACCATTGTGCAGTAAAGCGAAATATTTTTCGGCACGTTTTTGCTCGATGATGCCGGTAACCAGTTGGTCCCACTGCTGCACCAGCGGATCGCCTGCTTTAGCAGTTCTGTAGCGAGACAGTACTTCGTTCAAGGCAGTACGGTTTAACTGACCGGTTTTAGGATCGGTAAAGTATTGTGCAATTTGCGGGCTTGGATTTTTGCCGCTTATCAGGGACTGCGTTTCATCAGCACCTACCACAACACCTACTTTATCCATTTCTTTTTGAAGAATGGCTTTGCTGATGATCTGGTTCCAGGTGTTTTCCTGAATGTAATCTGTAATTTGCGGTGTAACACTGGTTTGGCCAGACTGCTGCAAGAATGCTTCAGTGCCTTGTTTAACCCTGTTATTGTATTCCTCGTAAGTAATTGTTTGGCCGGCCACCGCACCTAAATCATTGCCGCCGCCCATAAAAGATCTGCCGTACGTTATTACCTCACCGGCAATAAAAGCAAACAGCGCGACACCGATGATAACTACTAATATCACCCCCATCCGCTCGCGCAAGAAACCCATTATACCCATATAACTTATAAAAAATAATTTTTACTTTTTTATGAGGCGCAAGATACAACTTTTAATAAAATTCTGTAAAACAAAATTTTGCGCTCTTAAACAGTTTATTGTTGAGAAAGGTTTGAACTCATATTGATTTTACCGGTGGTATTTGGAATGGTCCAAGGGTCGAACTTTTGGTTGGTCTCCAACCCATTTCCATATATCACCGACCCATCGGCCGAAGTGATGGTTACCGGCTTGCTGGAAGTTACCTTGCCGGTTAGCTGGTTCCAAATCAACTCTTCAGATTTAAACACATCGCCTTTATCATTCTTAGCCACTACATTTCTGCGCAATTCAATCACCTTATTATCTTCCTTGGTGATGGCATATTCAGAAGTAATGGTACTGTTAGGCTGCATGCTTTTATCAAATACAATCACTTTTACGCCATTTGGCATTTCGGAATAAGCTTTAGGCGTGCCCGTGTTGTACTGCAACAATATCGGCGTGCTCATGCGTGCCTTAACACGGGCCGAGTCGCTATAGATCACATCAACACCGATGGTACGCTCAACCGGCTTTTCCAGTTCCTTGGCCGATATTTCCTGTATCTGCTTCAAACTATTTTCACACCCTACCGATGTTAAAAGTACAATGCAACCAAATACAGAAAGCCCGTACCTAAAAAAGTTACGGGCTGCCTTATGCGGTATGTTAAGTACCTGATTAATCAAATCTGTATTTTGTAAACCAAACATCATTCAGGGTAAAGCCTAAGTGTATGTTAACGTAGTTCTCGCGGATTAAATTGTTTTGCAGTGTACCTAATTTGCCTACCTCTGCAGAGATGTTTACTTTATAGAACGCACTGTTGTTACGTGGTATAGGCAAACCTAAACCAAACGTTACCGCGTATTGCTTAATATCGGTATTGTTGATATTAATATAAGTTTTATCATAACGTAAACCCAAACGGTAATCCATACGGGCAAAATAGCTGTGCAGCGCATTGAAGTTAGGTGTAATCTGACCACCTATACGATAGCTTTCGCTTTTTTGCAAGCCTTGGTTTACACCGCCAATCATAAAGTCAGACCAGTTGCTGGTACTGTAATCGGCACCGATCAGGTATTTATTATCTTTCTGCAATGACACACCAAAGTGGTTCATCATCGGCAGTTTTATTTTAGAGTTGCCCAGGTTTTGTGCATACACGGTATCAATAGGTAAACTTTCGTTGCCCTGCGAGTCATAAGTATACTGGGTGGTATAGTTATTCAGTTTTGAATTCAATTTGGTACTTAATGATGCAGAGTAACCAAACACCAGGTGCATATCTTCGGCCAAATCAAAATTCACTTGTGTACCTAAATCATAGTTAACGCCGCCGATACTGTTACTGCGTTCGGTACGGGTACCTAATGCACCTAAGTTTCCGTAAGTGTCAACCACTTCAAGCGAGCGGTACTGGCGCAGGTTACCGAAAATATAGGATACATTACCACCAAAACTCAGGTGCTTGCCTATACCGAAACCATAACCCAGATAAGCTTTGGATAAACCGCCATCGCCGGTGTAAATAGAACGAACAGCGTTAGTATCAGTAGCTGTACCGGTACCCAGGCTGCTTGCGTTTTGACGGTAGTTGTAACCCAGCTCGGTATATGGCATCAAACCAAAGCTCAATGCAGATCGTTTAGAAACCGGTGCAGCAAAAAGCACATGGCTCAGCCTGAAATTACCGTTGGATTGCCCGTTAGTAGTGCTATTACGCAGCGTTGAAAAGTTACCATTCAAACCAACATCGATAGTAGTGAGGTTGATGTATCCGTAAGATGCCGGATTGAGTACGTTTATGGTATTGTAGCTGCTTATTTTGTTAACGGCAGTACCAATACCACCCATAGCACGGGTTTGCGGCAGCAATGATTCGCTGAGCGTACCCAGGCCAAACTGTGAGTAGGGCGAGCTGGTAGTGGCGGTGGTTTGTGCCATAGCGCCGGCCGCACAAAGGGTAAGTAAAAAAGTAAAGCCCGATCTGATATATTTAATCATTATGCTCTTGTATAGCTGCGTTTAATCCTTTAAGAACCAGGTACGGTTCTAATTTAATATAGCCGGCAAAGATGCTATTTTTCAGCACGGTATCCAAAAAAACAGCATCTCCGCCGGTTAATATAATATTCAGGCTGCCGGCCTGTTGTAAATAACTTTGTATAAATCCCTGCACTTCGTAAAGCATGCCGTTTTGCACGCCCGATTGCATGGCCGTCAGGGTATCGTCACCATACAGCCGGTTAAACAGCTCATCGGCCTGTACCAGCGGTAAACCGGCCGTGTAATGGTTCATGGCGCGGTAGCGCATATTTAATCCGGGAGATATGCTGCCGCCGAAATAATTCCCTTCGGCATCAACCCCGTCATACGTAATACAGGTACCGGCATCAATTACCAGGTTATAGGTACCCGGATATAAGTGCCGTGCGCTCATTACGCCCACTAAACGATCAAGCCCAAGCGTATGCGGCGTACGATAATGGTTGCGGATGCCGGTTGCCATATCGCGGCTAAACAGCATCACCTTAACACGCTCCTGCAAGCTGACGAGCCACAGCGGCACATCCTTTTTTACGGATGATACAATTGCTTTTTGAATAGTATACTGATTAATCAGACTCTGCAGCAGTTCACCATCGGGTGCTTCGTAATGTTCGGCAAAAAGCAGCTCATTACCATTAAACACGGCCAGCTTGGTAAAGGTATTGCCGATATCAATAACCAGTTGCGCCATCTCAGGCCTTCGCCATATTCAGGATCGATTCAAAGATAGCCAGGCCGTCTTCGTTGGCAAGCAGGGTATCAGCAGCACGCTCAGGGTGTGGCATCATGGCAAAAACATTGCGTTTGATGTTACATACACCGGCTATGTTTTCGGCTGATCCGTTCGGGTTAGCCTCATCAGTGATATTACCAGCTTCGTCTGAATAGCGGAACAATACCTGATCGTTATCATTCAACGCTTTCAGTGTATCCTCATCAGCAAAGTAATTACCCTCACCGTGTGCAATCGGAATTTTAAGCACTTTCTCGGCATCTATCTGCGAAGTAAGCAGCGAATTGGTAGTTTGCGGCTTGATGTAGGTGTTACGGCAAATAAACTTGCGGTTTTTATTGTGCAGCAATGCACCCGGAACCAAACCAGCCTCGGCCAGGATCTGGAAACCGTTACAAATACCCATTACATAACCGCCCTTAGCTGCAAACTGAACAACCTCCTGCATAATGGGCGAAAAACGGGCAATAGCGCCTGAACGAAGGTAATCGCCGAATGAAAAGCCACCAGGCAGAATTACTACATCCACACCTTGTAAGTCATGGTCTTTATGCCACAGGCGAACCACCTGCTGCCCCATTATTTGCTCCAGTACATAGATAATGTCTTCGTCGCAATTAGAGCCGGGAAATATTACTACACCAAATTTCATGTTACAAAACTAATACAACGCCTTGAACCTGAACGAATGTAAAAGTTAAAAAGTGTTAAACTGGCAATAAATAATGCCGATAAGCAGAAAAATAAACAGTGTTTCGTAGAACCAGGGCTTGCCGGCATACAAAAAATAGTAGGCAAAGAAGATGGAAATGGGTACTGTACAGATTAAAAAGTGACTGATGCCAAACTCGGGACGTACGTAAAAAGAGGCCCCGGCTATCAGAAATATAAACAGCAACAGCTGAAAGGCTTTACGCACCAGCACAAAACTCTTAAAAAAGTTTTCCTGTAATCTGAACAAGCCTAACACCACGATAAAGCCTACCGGGATAAGCAGAAAATAATCATACCGGTCAAAAGCACTGATGCCTTTGAATGGTGCACCCAACGGCAGCCATATTTTGTGAAAATTTACCAGATCATCGTGCAGGTAATAATACACCGCAATGAAAAAGAAAACGGTAAGGTAGCCAAGTATACTGGCGGCCCAGTCGCGCCAGTCGAACGGGCGCAAAACAACAAGGGCAATCCATACCACAATAAACTGATAAACAAAGGGCAGGTAAAACAGCGTACCTAATGCGGCTATCATACCCAAATCGTACACGGTAGACTTGGCATCTTCGGCTTTGTACAGGTACAACAGCTTATGCAGCATCCATATCACCAGAAAATTACATATCAAAGGCGCACTAAGCACTAAAAAGGGCGTGAACAAGCCGGATAAAACAGCATACATCAGCGCAGGTAAAAAGCTGGGCTTGCCTAACAGGTTGTGATAATTAACCAGGTAATTTATCAGCAATGATTGCACCAGCACCACAATGCCGGCAAGCAGCATACTGATAGAAGGCGGAACGGTGTTGGCATATTTTACCGGCAATATCGCCCGCATAAAGGGTTCGGCTAACTGCAGGTTTACCAGATCGGGCGAATACAAAAGATACCCTACCCGCATAATGATAAGCAGAAAGAAAAGCCAAATGATATTGAGCGGATTGTAATTACGAAAAATACCTATCATGCCTGCCGCAGTTTCAAAAGGCAATATTACACAAAATGTTTAAGCTAATACAGCCTGCGGGCGGGCATACTGCTTAACCATGTTGTCCACAATCTGTGCAGTTTCATCCGGAAAGTTAACTTCTATGCGCTGATCATCGGCAATCCACTCGTTAACGCGCTGTACAAAGCCGCCGTTAATGCCAGGCACAACCACAGCACCCAGTCTGGACGCGGCCAGCGCATTACACTGCTGCTCGTACTGATCGGACATGGGTATCATCATTACCTTTTTTTGCAGGTAAAGCGCCTCTGCAGGCCCTTCAAAGCCGCCGCCGGTCAGTAAGCCCTCGCAACTGGCTAAACTCCGGTTAAAGGCCTCATTACTTACCGGAAATATCTGGATGTTACCTTCGCGGTAAGCTGTTTTTTGCCTTTTTGAGAAGATTTGCCAGTTTGCACCCTTGGTTTGACTTAAATACTTTACCAGCGTTTTATCATGGTAAGCGGGCAGGTACACGGTGTAATGCCCCTCATTGGTTGGCTGCAAGCTACGTATCTCGCTGCGGATAACCGGTGTGTGAATAAAGTCATCATACCTTTCAAAATGAAAACCGATATGGTGCGTAGTGGGCGAATAGTATTTAAACAACCACTCGGCATAGTTCCACCGAGCCGGGCGCGGGGTTTTAGGCGACACAAATGAGCATTGATGACTTAACGATACCGAAGGTAGCTTTTGTATACGACAGGCCCAGGCGCTTACCGGCTCAAAATCATTTACTATTAAATCATACTGGGCAAGCGGCAGGTTATGCATATCGCGCCACAGGCGGCGCAAATTCATCCGTTTGTAGGTTTGCCACTTATCGACCCCGCCTTTGGTACCAAAAACAAAGCTGAAGCCATGAAACTTGTAAGCCAGCGGCTGAGATAGGCCCACTTCGGCTTCGGTACCGCTAATGAGCAGATCCACCTGGCCATATTGCTGCAGCAAGGGCACAATTTCGCGTGCACGGCTAATATGGCCGTTACCTGTTCCCTGAATACCGAACAAAATTTTCATAGCGATGGCTGATGGTGGTAGCTGTGCAAATATAAGCGCTTTCAGAAAAAAGCGTTTAAACTAAACATTTGTTTACGGTAAAATAATACAAACTTATAGTTGGCTACTGTAAAGCAGCCAATTTACCGCCCAAGAAAAAGCCCCTGCAAGTATTACTTGCAGGGGCTTCTGAAAAGTTTATATTAATTAAGCTTCTTTATTAATTAAAGGCGCTTTCTTTTTGCTTTCGGTGTATGCAACGCCGGCCAGAGCCAGTACCAGCAGTATAGAGCTGGCCAGTGATATACCTTCGCCGGTGTAATAAGAGGCCGGGTGGAAAACAAACTCCACTTTGTGGTTACCTACCGGTATTTCGGCAGCACGCAGTACATAATCGGCGCGGAAATATGGTTTTTCAACACCGTCTATCAGCATTTTCCAACCTTTTTCATAATAAATTTCAGAGAATACGGCGGTTTGACTGGTGCGCGAACCGGTTTCATATACCAAATGATCGGGGTTGTAGCTCACCAGTTTAATGGTAGCCGCCTCATCCAACGCGCCCGACTTATTGGTAATCAACTTGCTGTAGCGCTGATCAACAATAGCCTCGTTTTTAGGATCGAAGCTGCTGATGGCCTGCATTTCCTCATCGGCATTTTTAGCCACTTTAATGCTTTTTATAAACCAGGCATGGCCACAGGCTGTAGCATTAACCTGCATACGGGCCGACTGGTTTTTCTCATCGGCCGTAATGATGTACTTGGTATTCAGCATATCCAGCACGTCCTGGTTCACGCTTTTTGTGAACTGGTTTTCGATCAGTTCATCATAACGCTTTAACCTTGCAGCGGAGTAACCACCTATTGATTTATGGAAATAAGGGCTAAAGGCGTCCTGCATGATATTCTGCGTCATATCAAATACGCGGAAATCAGGATCCGTGTCCCTTAAGATAAATGTATCTACTTCACGGGGCTGTACCTGTTGTACAGTCTGTTTTTCAGTGAAGCTATCATTGTTTAGGTAACGCTTATCAACCATCCACATATCGATTAGAATCAAGGCAAAAAATGCAACAGATGTTAAAGTAGCGTTTAACTTTTGTTTTAAAAATGCCCACAGCAAACCGAAAGCAAGCACAATAAAGCCCAAAGAGCGCCATGCATCATTTTGTGCCAACGATGCTCTGTCTGCTACTAAGCCATTCATAATGCTGTTAGCCAGAGCAGTATCACCCTGTAAAGCCTGAGTTAGATAATTTATATAGTCTTGTTGATTTTCTGTGCGGAAACTTAAAAGCAAGGTTGGTACCGCAGCAAGAACTAAGGTAATGCCACCAACAATATAAAAAGTCAGCAATACTTTTTTGAGGACGGCTGCTTTATCTGTGGATGAAATGATCTCCTGAACTGCAAGTATCGCCAGTATAGGGAAACATAAGCCAGCTACAGCTAATATAGACTCAACGGCTCTAAACTTATTATATAATGGGAAGTAATCAAAGAACAAGTCAGACACAAACGGAAAGTTGCGACCGAACGATAACAACATAGTTAGTAACACTGTTGCCAATAGCCACCACTTTATCCTGTTCTTTACAATAAATAATCCCAGCACAAACAGGAAAAATATAATTGCACCAAAGTAAAACGGCCCTTCGGTGAATTGCTTGTTCCCCCAATAAGTAGATATACCAAGCCCCTGTAATTGTTGCACATATCCCTCGGCTTGTTCCTGTGGTAAGCCTTTAGCTACAAAAGCTTTGGTCATTTCAGATTTGGCTGGATCAAGTTCACGCAAGCCGGAAGATCCGCCGTAGGCATTCGGCACTAAAAAAGTAAGGCACTCGCCTACTCCCTGGCTCCATTCATATGCATAATCTTTTGATAAGCCATCGCCGGGAGTTTCACCAGATGCTTTAGCAGTTTTAGTAAGATTAGATTTACCGCGGATAGTATCTTTGCTATATTCAAAAGTGCTCCATAATATAGAAGCGTTTACAGCTACAGCCAAAATAACTGCACCAGCCAGATAACCTATTGATTTGAGAAACGGACCAGTTTGTTTTGCTTTAACAGCATGATATAGTTCTATACCCACCAAAATCAGCAGCCCCAACATCAGGTAATAGCTCATTTGTAAGTGGTTGGCTCTTATCTCTAATGCCAAAAACAAAGCGGTGAGCGAGCCCCCCAATAAATACCGCCCTCTTAGAGTTAAAATAATACTGGCTACGATAGGCGCAAAAAAAGCAATTGCAAAGGCCTGATTAGCATGCCCGGCTACCAATAAGATAAAATTATAGGAAGAAAAAGTAAATGCCACAGCACCGGCAGCAGCTAACCACGGGTTAATCTTTAATACCCGAAACAGGAAATAAGCGCCCACTAAGAGTAAAAGTACAGTATCTACCGGATTGGGAAATATTGCTTTAACAGCAGATATAACATGCGAAGTTAAATTGCTAGAGTACGGAGCCCATATTTGATAGGCCGGCATACCGCCTAAAATTTGGTTAGTCCATAAAATGGTTTGCCCCTTTGCTCTATAATCCATAATCTCCTTTTGGGTGGATTGAGCTCGGGTAACGTCATTTTGCCCTAATGTTTTACCTTGAAATGCCGGAGTAAAATATACAAAGCATAAAACTACAAACACTCCTATAATGGCCAAATGAAGACCATTGCGCTTAAACCAATTACTCATTTATATTGGGAATAAAATATTTTCCCAAAAATAGAAATTTGAGCGATAATAGAAACGATTAGTTTACATGGCTTTAGGCACGTTGCAATTTAATGCAGCAACACCCAGCAGATAATAAATGATACTTAGCCCGGCTAAGCTGATCACATAAATTATCTGTGTCTTTTTTTCAGAAAACTCGTCGCGGTTAAATCTGATATTATAAAAATTATATACGGCAAGCCCGGCTATAATTATCCAAAAAAACCAGTGCAAACCAGTGCATGACACACACATTTGCACGGCCAGAGCAAACACAATATAATTGATTGTAATAAGGCTAATGATTGCCTGCGAGCTATAATTGCGGTCTTTAAAAACGTTTCCGGGTACCATGGGCTTTTATTTTACTTCTTCGTAATCAATAAAGTCGCCTTCATTATCAGGAACGGAATTCTTTTTGGCCGGCGGTATAAAATCTACTTTGATTTTTCCATCCGGGCGATTGCTGCTTTGCTGCTGTTGCTGGTATTGCTGGCGGTTTTGCTGCTGAGCTTTATTTACCATGCTTTGAAACAGCATAGGCAAAAAAATGCGGGCTAAACTGCGGATGATATATAATACACAGACAGAAATAATCAGAAAACGTATTAAGATCATTAAATATAATTTAAGGCTACAAATATAATTGAATAACGCTGAAAATGTTTGGTTATGATTACCGGGATGTTAAACCAATGTCATAAACCGGGCACTTCCTTTTACCGGCAATAATCAGTTAAATGGATGGATTATAAAAGAAAAAAGCGGGTAAAATTTAATTTACCCGCTCTGTTAGTTTATAAATAATCCGTTATGATGCCTGACGCATCAGGGTTTGCACTTTTTGTACCGGCTTTAAAACGCCGCCTTTTAGCGTGTGCGAATTTTGGCGGATCTGCTTGCGCAGGCGTGCCTGCATGTACAGCATTACCCGATCTTTTTGCACTTCGCCCTGTTCCTTCACTTTGTTTAACAAGCGCAATGACACAAAAGCCATCATACCACCAATAATGAACAGAAAGCTCCAGCTATGCAGGTTAATTAACTGAAAAGTTTCCACACCGGCAGCATCTTTCCACTGAAAATCCCACACCAATTGGTAAGTAGCAAAGAAATCAGCCAGTAAACCGCCGATAATAGGCGAAATAGCTGAAAAGAACGCAACCACCATATTTAATGATGACATATAAGCCATTGCCTCACGACGAGGGGCCAACTTCATACCGATATTATTTAATGCCAAAGCTATACCGCCCGTAGCCACACCACTAACCACACTGATAACAGCCAGGATCAAAACGCTATATAATTTACTTTCGGGCATGGCGGCATAAGTCCAGGCTAAAATGCACACAATATATACCGGTGCACAGATATGAATAAGCGTTTTATTGCTGTAACGATCAGTTAAGCGGCCTACCTTTTTAATAGTCAGGATATTACTTGCCTGCGCCAGCATAGTAAAACCAATTACATAAGATAACGACAAGCCAATGGTTTTCATGATGAACACTGTAAAAAACGGCACAGCTAAATTCAGCGCAAAGGCCCAGGCTGCATTAAACTTAAGCAGGTTGCGGAAGTTTTTATCACCCAATGGTTTTTTGAACTGGGCAAACACATTCTCTTTAACCGGTATAGGCATAGGCTCCGGTGCGCGGGATAACCAGATTACCCCTACCAAACCGATAATGCCGCCTAATACAAAGATGGCGTAATAGGTAAGGGTTAAGTGATCAATGTAATGTGCTTTTACATAATCAATAGTAAATGATACGAACAAGCTTAATACGGCGCTCAGTATAGTAACTAACCGGGTACGATGTGAAAAGAAAGCACCCAGGCCATTTTCAGGAATCAGATCCTTTACCCAGGCGTTCCAACTGGCACCGGCTATAGAGCCGAAAAAATAATGCGCAAACAGGATAACCAAAAGCAGTTTTAAACCCATAGCCGTTGAAAACATGAATGGCAGAAATGCAGCAAACAGCATTGGGAAACGGCCCAAAAATGAACCAACCACGGCTACAGCACGGCGGTTATTGTAACGCTGCACCAACCAGATGGAAAATAGTTGGAAAATATTGGTCAGAATGGGCAAACTTGCCAACAGTCCGATCTGGAAGTTTGATGCGCCCAAATGAAGCGCCATTGCGGTAATGAACGCCCCTCCCGAAAGGTTAACCATTGCCTCACCGGCAAGACTATCCTTCAGTATATATTTTTGGCCTGACTGTACCTGCTGTTCAGTTAATATTTCAGAAGGACGTAAGTTCATCTTTGATATATTTTAATTTTTTTAACCTTTTTTAATATTTTGGCACGATTTTATTTTAATACAGCTTCCTTCTCCCTTGTCTTAAACTTAAAGTGCTCTATAACCCCTTTATACTCGCTCTTATTAATAAAGTTGCGCAAAAATAGATTTATTTAACCTTGAAAAGCAAGTGGGAGTTAATTTATTTTTCTCGCTCAAATGTCATTTTAAGCATACAGAAATGTTTGCTAAAAAATACACTTGTATAAAATTAAGAGCACAAATTATGCCACGGTATTAAAACCAATTATAGAGGCATTTTAAGAATCCCATCAAGAAAATCCCTGTCCATATTGTGGAGTGTGTTCCCCAAACCGCTTCATATCAGCATGATACATTCAGATTATTTTGTGTAATTAATAATTCAAATCACCACATACTGTATATTTGTATACCCCTAAATCGAATCACTTAAAACCAATGCCTGCATACTGTTTAAATCGTTTAGTTAATTACACTGCTTTAATTAGCCTGAGCAGCTTATTGATGATATCTTGTTCCAAGAAAGAAGCAGTTGAGGAGAGCACACCGGAGTATGTCCAGTTTTTTAAAGCTTCGGTAAACGGCAAGCCTATGGCAGTTGAAAATACCATGCGAAAGGACCGCGAAAACTTATCAGGCAGCTGGACCGGACTCGGCTTCGCTTCAGGAGAGCAAAAGGAACTGTATACGATAAGTGTTGCTCTGCCGAGTGAGACCAAGCCAAGCGAAACAGCTAAGCTTCGTATACATATTTGGGAAGTCAAAGAAGGGACTTTTACAATCTCTAATACTATACCTAATAATCTACTCACCGAATCACATATATTATTATGGAAAAGTAATAATACATATACTCCTAACAACCATGCAAAACCCTTTACTGTACGCATTACTAAGTACGAGCGCCCCGCAGGTAGCTCCATACCTACGGTTGGCGGGCAGCTAAATGGTGTTCTGTACAATGAGCAGAACAGTCAGGATTCGGTTGTTATTAAAGATGGTAGCTTTGAGGTTCGCTTTTAAATAACATATCTAGCCCTTAAATAAAAAATCCGTATTGCTGTCCTTGAGAAAGGCAACAATACGGATTTTGTAAAAGTATAATAACGCCGGTTTACTTTTCGCTCAACATTTTTTCGAGTGCAAACATTTCGTCTCGCAGTTTGGCGGCTTGTAAAAAGTCCATGTCTTTGGCGGCGGCCAGCATATCTTTTTTCGTGTTGTCGATAGCCTTTTTCAGGTCGGCCTTGGTCATGTACTGCACAATCGGGTCGGCGGCGATAGTAATTTCGTCACTTTCCACATAAGCGCGTTGCACACCACCTTTAAAATCAACCACCGAGGTTTGCTCAATGATAGCTTCTTTTGATTTACCTACAGTTTTTGGCACAATACCATGCTCCTCATTATAGGCAATCTGCTTTTCACGGCGACGGGTAGTTTCTTCAATAGTAACACGCATAGATTCGGTGATGGTATCAGCGTACATAATTACGCGGCCCCGGTCATTACGCGCTGCCCGGCCAATAGTTTGTATCAGCGAGCGTTCGGAACGCAAAAAGCCTTCCTTATCGGCATCCAAAATAGCCACCAGCGATACTTCGGGTAAATCCAACCCCTCACGTAGCAAGTTGATACCAATCAGCACATCAAACTCACCCAAACGCAGGCCACGTAAGATCTCCACCCGCTCCAAGGTTTTCACTTCTGAGTGAATGTAGCGGCACTTGATGCCTAGGCGGTCCACATATTTGGCCAGTTCTTCGCTCATACGCTTGGTAAGTGTAGTTACCAGTATGCGGTCGCCTTGCTTAATGGTTTTGTCTACCTCATCGAGTAAATCATCCACCTGGTTAATCACCGGACGTATCTCAATCAACGGGTCCAGCAAGCCGGTTGGGCGTATTACCTGCTCAACCACCACACCGCCTGATTTTTCGAGTTCAAAATCGCCGGGCGTAGCACTTACATAAACCGTTTGCGGTGCCAGCCGCTCAAACTCATCGAAATTAAGCGGCCGGTTATCCAATGCAGCAGGCAAGCGAAAACCGTAGTCAACCAGTGATATTTTGCGGGAGCGGTCGCCACCATACATCGCACGTATTTGCGGCACGGTTACATGGCTCTCATCAATCACCATCAGGTAATCATCCGGGAAATAATCTAACAGGCAAAACGGGCGCATACCCGGTTTACGGCCATCGAAGAAACGGGAATAATTTTCGATACCGGAGCAATAACCCAGTTCACGGATCATTTCCAGGTCGTAGTTTACCCTTTCTTCCAAACGCTTGGCCTCCAGGTAGCGCTGATCGTCTATAAACTGCTTTTTACGCATTTCCAACTCTTCCTGAATAGCCCAGATAGATTGGGTAAACCTGTCGCGTGGGGCTACATACAAATTGGCCGGGAACAAAACCATATTCGGGAACTTCTCGATGGTTTTGCCGGTTTGCGGGTCAAAGCTGCTCAGCTCTTCAATATCATCCCCATAAAAAGATATGCGGTAAGCATAATCCAGGTAAGCGGGGTAAATATCCACCGTATCGCCTTTTACCCGGAAAGTACCGCGCTTGAACTCCACCGTGGTACGGGCATACAAAATTTCAACCAGCCGGTGCAAAAAGGCGTTGCGGCTAATGCGCGTACCTACCGCAAACTTGAATACCGAATTGGCAAAATCTTCGGGGTTACCCATACCATAAATACACGAGATGGACGATACCACAATCACATCCCGCCGGCCCGACATTAAGGCCGAAGTGGTGCGCAGACGCAGTTTCTCAATCTCGTCATTGATCTGCAAATCCTTTTCAATGTAAGTATTGGTAGTTGGAATGAACGCCTCCGGCTGATAGTAATCGTAATACGACACAAAGTAGTTTACCGCGTTTTCCGGAAAAAACTGCTTAAACTCGCCGTACAGCTGGGCCGCCAGCGTTTTGTTGTGGCTTAGTACCAGCGTAGGGCGTTGCGTTTGCTCAATTACATTGGCCACGGTAAAAGTTTTACCTGAGCCGGTAACCCCTAATAGTGTCTGGTACTGCTCGCCGGACATCACCCCGTCAACCAGTTGTTTTATTGCCCCCGGCTGGTCGCCGGTAGGTTTATAATGAGAATTAAGTTTAAAATCCATATTTGCCCCCATCCCATAAAGGGAAGTAAAGTATTTGATTAAAGATACGGAATTACACCGAATTTTAAGCTAATCATTTTAGCAATATCAAATATACCAAACGTTTATCCCTCCTAAATAGTTTCTTTATTAAGAATAGCGTTATATTTAACATATCAACATAACTCCCCATTATGGGGACCGGGGGGGAAGCATGCTTTTTATTTTAAACGAAACCAACACCATTTGTAACCAGTTTTTGGCTGAGATGCGCGATGCCGACTTGCAGCAGGACCGTATGCGCTTTAGGCGCAACCAGGAACGCATTGGCGAAATACTGGCTTACGAGGTGAGCAAAAGTCTGACTTATCAACCGGTTGAGGTGCAAACACCGCTGGGTACCGCACCGTTAAATGTACCGGCAGAGCAACCTGTTTTGGGTACGATACTCCGCGCCGGTTTGCCTATGCATCAAGGGTTCATGAACATTTTTGACCAATCGGCATCGGCCTTTATTACGGCTTACCGTAAAGTGCACAAGAGCGGCAACTTTGTGATCCAGATTGAGCATATATCGTCGCCAAGTTTAGATGACAAAACTTTTATTTTGTGCGATACCATGCTGGCCACCGGGCAGAGCATTGTAGAAGTTTGCAAAGAACTGATGGGACAATACAAGATCAAAGCATTGCACATTGCTTCTATAATTGCAAGTACAGAAGGTGTGGAGCATGTACGCGCCCATTTGCCCATGGCCAATTTATGGATTGGCGCGGTTGACGAAGAGATGACCACCAAATCGTACATTGTACCCGGCCTGGGCGATGCGGGCGACTTATCGTTCGGTGAAAAGCTATAAGATATTTCGGCTCTCTGCCATGCATTTAGAGTGACAACGAAAATCTTATATGTCATGCGGTAATTGCCCGTTTAAGACCTCTCACTATCGGTGGGGATGACAGCTGCAATTTGTTGCGGGTAAATTTTGCGATATCACCAACATATTTACCAATTTTGCCGACCGACAGTACAACGCCAGAACATGAAAAAATACACACACCTCTTCTTTGACCTGGATCATACCATTTGGGATTTTGATAAAAATGCAGAGGAGGCCCTACACGAATTATACGAACTGCATAACCTGCAGGCTTTAGGCGTAGCATCGGCCGTTGCCTTTATTGAAACCTACACGCGCAACAATCACCAGCTTTGGGCCGAGTATCATTTAGGTAAAATCACAAAGGACACCCTACGTCACCTGCGTTTCAATAAAACCTTTACCGATCTGGGTATGCAGCCCGAAGCGATACCTGCGGGGTTTGAGGATGCCTATGTACAGCTATGCCCTACCAAAACCAATCTTTTTCCGCACGCACACGAAACGTTGAGCTACCTGCAGGCTAAATACACCTTGCACCTCATCTCAAACGGCTTTCAGGAGTCAACCAAAACCAAAATTGCCGGTACCGACTTGGCTAAATATTTTGATAACATCATTATATCGGAAGAGGTGGGCGTAAATAAACCACATCCCAATATTTTTAAGCATGCGCTGGAACTGGCCGGAGCTGTAAAGGAGGAAAGCCTGATGATAGGCGACAGCCTGGAAGCCGATATATATGGTGCCTTAAACTTTGGTATGGACGCCATCTACTTTAATCCGCTGAATCTCACTAAGCCGGATGATGTGCCGGTGCAGATACACAGTTTGGATGAGTTAACCCGGATACTATAACATAATAAATAGCCGGATAATTGAGTTCTAATCAATATTTAATAGTTACAGGCTTTGAAATAAAAGAATGGAAAAAAGAATAGCCGCCGAGCACAAGGCCATCAATGCCGCGCTGGATATTTACCGCGAACGGCTGGAAAATATATCCGAAGAGCGGTTCACCGAAACGCCACCGGGCGGCGGGTGGTCTTACGCGGAGGTGTATTCACATATTTTACAGGCCAACCTGGGCTCGTCCATAGCGGCCGAAAAATGTTGCAATAAAACAGCAACCAGTACCGACAAAGGGTTGAACTGGAAAGGCCGACTGGTTTTTCTGCTGGGGCAAATTACACCAGGCAGGCATCAAGCGCCGCCTCAGGCCGCAGCTTTAGCCAAAAAGATATCCAAAGAAGAAGCCCGCAACCTGATTGTTCGTTTACGCAAACGGGTAGACGAGCTGGCACCACAAATTTGCAAAGCATCGGCCGATTATAAGGTTAACCACCCCGGTTTGGGCATGCTCAACGCCGTGCAATGGCTTAAGTTTATACGCATGCATACCGTACACCATTTAAAGCAGCTGGACAGGATAGAAAAAAGTTTTCCACAACAGTAACTATTTGATATTTAATGCAGTCTTAACGTTAAAATAATTTTTAACCGCGACTTTTATCCAGTTATTAAAATGAATATCGAGTTCCCATACCTGATCGTTACTGCATTGCTTTTGCTGCTGTGGGCCTTTTACGTTAGCCCGTATGAGTTGAGTGTGCTGGAAGACGAGGATGATGATTGATCTCCGAAGATTTATTCATCACCAAGCTTTGTATTTATTTTGAACAAGCCAAAGGCTTGTAATAACACCCTTATTGTTTATAAGCTGGTAAATGGCAAAGCGTGATATTGACATCGTTGTAATTTCGGACGTGCACCTGGGCACGTATGGCTGCCACGCCGCCGAACTGCTGCGATACTTAAAAAGCATTCGCCCCAAAATTGTTATTCTTAACGGCGATATTATCGATATCTGGCAGTTCAGTAAATCGTACTGGCCCGAATCGCACATGAAAGTAGTGCGCCGTATCCTCAAATTTGTAACCGATGGCATACCGGTTTATTACCTTACCGGTAACCACGATGAAATGCTGCGCAAGTTTGCCGATTTTAACTTGGGCAAGTTTCAGCTACTCAACAAGTTATTATTAGAGATTGACGGTAAAAAAGCCTGGATTTTTCATGGCGACGTGTTCGACGTAACCATGCAGCACTCCAAATGGCTGGCCAAGCTGGGCGCAGTTGGCTATGACACCCTCATTGTAATTAACAGCCTGGTAAACTGGTGCCTTACGGCGATGGGCCGCCAAAAGATGAGCTTTTCGCAAAAAATAAAGGGCAGGGTAAAAGAAGCCGTTAAGTTCATCAACCATTTTGAGCAAACGGCTGCCGACCTGGCCATAGATAAAAAGTATGATTACGTGGTATGCGGGCACATCCATCATGCCGAGATCCGGGAAATCCAATCAACCGAGCAGCAAGGCTCCGTACTGTACCTCAACTCGGGCGACTGGGTAGAGAGCCTCACCGCCCTGGAATACGCGAACGGCAACTGGACCATATTTAAATACCGACCCGAAGACTTTGCCGCCGTTGAATCCGACGAAGAAGACCACAACGACACCGAAGACCTGAACGCCAAACTGGACGTGAAAAATTTGTTGGAACGATTCAAGATCGGCGAGTAATCAGAGCCAAGAACTAAGAATAAAACATTACATGCCCGGCTTAATCATTGGTACGGCGGTGCAGCAGCCAGTACCAGCCTAAATTAAATGCAATTATGCCGTGATTGAATAAGGTTGGCACTAAGCCGTAATGCCGTTTCATAATATCAAACCGTTCCAGTAAACTTTGCCGGTGTTTCTTTTTCGACATACCCCCTACCAGGTATTTGCCCACATACTGATTTACATTCACAATTTTACGGGCCTTTTTAGCGGCGGTAATTACCCAGTCAATATCCGCACTGAGTTGATATTGCAGATTATAGGGCTGCGCCAGCGAACGCCGCACGTAAATAGCCTGATGGCTAATACTCATACCAAACTTAAATCCGCGCCAGGTAAATTGCCGGGGTGCTTTGTGGCGGCGGCGGCCTAAGCTGTTGCCGGCATCATCTATCATCTCGGTTTCACCGTAGTAGATATCGGCATCATCATCGGCAGCAAACACGCGGGCAACGGTATCGGGCGCATAAATTTCATCGCCGGAATTCATGAACAGCACATAATCGCCGGTGGCCATGGCCAAACCTTTGTTCATAGCATCATAAATACCTTTATCTTTTTCGCTGACCAGCTTTGCAACCTTGCTCTCATACTTACGGATCACCTCCAGCGTGCCATCAGTAGATGCGCCATCTACTACAATATATTCAATATTGCTATAAGTTTGATTGATAACCGACAACATGGTACGCTCCATATCACGCACGTTGTTATATACAATGGTAATTACGCTCAGTTTGGGGTTAAACACCGGCACCTCCCTCTGTTGCCTTGTCCAACAACTGGCGGTAAACCTGCAAATGCTGCTGGGCAATGCGCTGTTCAGCAAAATGCGTCATCACCGTTTCGCGGGCTTGGGTCTGCACTTCGGGTTGGTTAGGGTGATTCAGTATCCACTCCATACCATCGGTAAAACTTTTGGCTGATTTATATTCGGCCAGGTAGCCATTCTGCTCGTGCTTTACCATGTCGGGTATCCCCCCGGTAGTAAAAGCTACTACAGGCGTACCGCAGGCCAGGCTTTCCATCACCGTATAAGGCAAATTATCTTCTAACGAGGGGATCAGAAAAGCATCGGCCGCCGCGTAGCAGCGGGCCAGCATCTCGTCATTATTTATGGTACCTAAAAAGGTGGTTTTAAAAGGAAAATCGGGCACATTTTTGGCGTCGCGGTTACCGAATACTACTAATTCTACATTGGCTGCATTGGTACCCAGGCGCTCCTTCAACAAATCCAGACTTTCCATTAAGTAGCTGGTACCTTTATGCAAATCCTTGCGCGATGGCATGAAGCCAGTTAAAAAGATGAATTTATCTTCAGGTAAGCCTAAAGCCTTTTTAGCTTCTGTTTTAGGCTGCGGTTTAAACACTTCTGTTTCCAAAGTATTGGGTATCTGCAGTACCGGCTTGTCTTTCATCAAACTGCTTAGCAAAACAGAATTCAGCATCCAGCTACTGGGTGCCACTACGGTAAACTTCAATTGCTGATAAGCATCATTTTTCTGCTTCCATATCTGGTTAGAAGCATCTTCGGCATCTGGCTTTTTAAGCAAAGGGCAGTGGCCGCATTGTCGCTGGTAATGATCGCACGTATAACGCACATGGCAGCCGCCGGTAAAGGCATTACTGTCATGAAATGTCCAAACAATAGGCTTGTTCAGTTGAGCCAGCTCGCCCAGGTGCGAGGGGTTCAAAAAGCTGTGATTGACCCAATGCAGATGAATCACATCAGCCGCCTGCACATCAGGATGGTTAACCACCGAACGCCCAAACCACGTGAAAGAAAAAGGCGTGCGCTTAAGCGGCTTTAACAACCGCTTGGCCAGTATACGTTCAATCACAATAGTAGCAGCCGCATAAGCCTTTTGCAGCACGGTGTTATTAAAGGTTTCTATAGCCGGATTTTTACCGAACTTATAGTGCACAATCACCTTAGAATTAATATTTTCGGCAAGCAATGCCTTGTTAAGCCGCAGGCAGGCCCTTCCCGCTCCGCCGTTGCCATCATAGGTATTCAAATGCACTACTTTCAGCATGGTTCAAAAATACACTTATCCAAACAGAATTGACTAAACCCATAACATGAAAAAACTATACTTGTTGTTTTTTGCGGCACTATCCGCCGCACCTTTTGCCCGGGCGCAAAGCCCCGGAACTTACTTTACCTCTTACCCTACCCTTACACCCGATGGTAATACGGTAATTTTCAGTTATGAAGGCGATTTGTGGAAAGCCGACGTAAACAGTCCTGCTGCCATGCGCTTAACCGCCATGCAGGGCATCGAAACCAACCCAAGGGTATCGCCAGACGGGCAGTGGCTGGCCTTTTCGTCAAGCCAGTATGGCAACAACGATGTATATATCATGCCGATGGCCGGCGGCGAGGTAAAGCAATTAACCTACCACGAAGCTAATGACGAGGTAGATTCCTGGAGCTGGGATTCTAAAACCATCTACTTCACCTCGGGCCGTTACAATATGTTTGGCGCTTATAGCGTAAACCGCACCGGCGGCACGCCTGTACGGTTGTTTAACCACTATTTTAACACCATACACGGCGTGGTGCCGCACCCGCAAACCGGTGAGCTGTTTTTCAGCAACACCTGGGAGAGCTATAACTTTGCCCAGCGCAAGCATTATAAAGGCGACTATAATCCCGACATCCAATCGTACAACCCCAAAACCAAAGCCTACAAGCAATACACCAACTGGATAGGTAAGGATTTCTGGACCACGCTGGATAGCCAGGGCAATATCTATTTCGTGTCTGACGAGACCAATGGCGAATACAATTTGTATACGCTGACCAACGGGCAAAAAACAGCTTTAACCAGCTTCACTTCTTCTATTAAACGCCCATTTGTAAGCGCGATTGGTAACCGGGTGGTGTTCGAGAAAGACTATCAGCTTTATGTTTATGATGTAGCCACTAAGCAAAGCCGCAAACTTAACCTTAACCTGTACCGCAATAATGTGCTGGCTAAGGACCAGGAGTTTGATATAGACGGACGAATTGAAGCTATGGATGCCTCGGTTGATGGAAAGAAGATTGCCTTTATATCGCGCGGCGAAATTTTTGTGAGTGATATTGAAGGCAAATTCATTCAGCAATTATCGCGCGGCAACAGCGAACGGGTAACCGAGGTTAAATGGCTGCCTGATAACCGGACGCTTATTTTTAGTCAAACTTTAGAAGGGTACGTAAACTGGTACACCCTGCCTGCCGATGGCACGGGTAAACCCAAACAGATTACCAGCGAAAAACGCAGTAACCGCCAGCTTACGGTAAATAAAGCGCATACCCAGGGCGTATATTTGAGCGGCCGCGATGAGGTTCGCATTATCGACCTAAAAACATTAGCCAGCAAAACCATTGCGAAAGATGAGCTTTGGGGCTTCCAAAATTCCAAGCCCTACTTTTCGCCAAACGGCGAGTATGTGGCTTACACTGCCCGCCGCAATTTTGAGCTGGACATTTTTGTATATAACGTAAATACCGGTAAAAACTTCAACCTCACCCAAACCGGCGTTACCGAGTCAGACCCGTTCTGGTCGCCCGATGGTAAGGATTTGTACTTTGCCTCCTCGCGTACGCAGGCGCAGTACCCGACGGGTGCCAATAATACGCATATTTACCGCTTGCCCCTGCAAAGAACGGATGAGGATTTTAAGCTGAATAAGTTTCGTGATCTGTTTAGCGAGGAGAAGAAAAGCGAGGTGCCTACCAATATTAACAAAAGCAAAAAGCCGGAGAACGCACCCAAACATACATCAACGCAGCCCGTGCCCAAAGCACCGGCCAATATCAGTATAGATACGGTAGAGGTAATGAACAGGCTGGAGCGTATTAGTCCGGAGTTTGGACGGCAGGGTAACCCTTATGTAATTCAAAAAGGCAGCAAAACGATGGTGTATTATATATCCGACCAGGCCGAGGGCCGGCCGGGCGTTTACCGCACCACCATTGAGCCGTTCGAGAACAACAAAACCGAAAAAGTAGTCGGGGCCAATGGATGGAGTTTTGAAATTGTCCCGAGTGGCGACCGTTATTATCTTATTGCTAATGGCAATGTATATAAACTAAGCCTCGACCAAAACCGGGTAGATGAGTTAGACCTGAGTTATACCTTTAATCGTAATTTGGATGGCGAGTTTAAGCAGATGTTTGACGAAGCCTGGGCCGATTTGGAGGAAAACTACTACGACCCGCAGTTTCACGGTGTAGACTGGAAAAAAACACACGACCATTACCAAACCTTTTTACCGTACATCACCAACCGGGCCGACCTGCGCGTAATGCTGAATGATATGCTGGGCGAGCTCAACTCATCGCACATGGGCTTTGGCACCACTGGCCCCGAGGAGCGCACCAACCTACACTACCGCACCATGGAAACGGGTATTGTGTTTAACAACGAACAGCCCTACGTAGTAGCCGAAGTGGCAAAACGCAGCAATGCCGATTACAAAAGCATTGACGTACAGCCCGGCGACCGCCTGAAAGCCGTAAATGGCGTAGCGGTTAATGAAAGCCAGAATCGCAACTTCTATTTTACGCAACCCTCACTTAGCCCTGAGCTGGAACTCACGTTTGAGCGTAGCGGCAAAACCTTTACGACCAAAATACACCCGCAGAGTGCAGGCGACCTCAAGGCCAACCTGTACGATGAGTGGGTTGACCATAACCGCAAGGTGGTTACGCAAAAAAGCCACAACCGCATTGCCTACACGCAGATGAAAGACATGGGCGGCTCATCCCTGCAACACTTTTTGGAAGATATGGTAGATGATGCCTACAAAAAGGATGCACTTATACTGGATTTGCGCTACAACACCGGCGGCAATGTACACGATGCGGTGCTGAATTTTCTGTCGCAACGGCCGTATTTGCAGTGGCAGTACCGCAACGGCCAACGTACCGTGCAACCCAACTTTGCCCCTGCCGCCAAGCCGATTGTACTGCTCATCAACGAGCAGAGCCTGAGCGATGCCGAAATGACAGCAGCTGGGTTTAAGGCCCTGAAACTGGGTAAGATCATCGGTACCGAAACTTACCGCTGGATTATATTTACCAGCGCCAAAGGTTTAGTAGACGGTTCGAGCGTACGCCTGCCATCATGGGGTTGTTTTACGCTGGATGGCAAGGATTTGGAGAAAGAAGGTGTAAAACCCGACATCTACATCAAAACTACCTTTGTTGATCGGCTCAATGGCACCGACCCGCAACTGGATAGGGCTATTGAAGAAATTATGAAAGAGTTGAAGTAGCCCAGGCCCCCCTCTAAATCTCCCCCCGGTAGGGGGAGACTTTCTTATTTTGAAACCTTGTCATGGCGAGCGATAGCGTGGCCATCTCCTCGCTTACTTAAGCAAGTAAGGAGATGGCCACGTCGCTATCGCTCCTCGCCATGACAAGGTTATCTTTTATTTTCTCCCTATTTAAAAACCCTCCCGGTGAGGGTTTGGGTGGGGCTATGGGTCTTAATTCAAAAACAACGACTCCTTGATTTCAGGAATAATATTTTTTTCTTTAGCCGTATCAAACATCAATTGAATAGCTTTTTTGCCTTCAGTGCCTAAATCAAGCGAGTATTGGTTTACATAAAGCTCAATGTGCTTGTACATCACTTCTTCGCTCATTTCCTGTGCGTGCGATCGGATAAAATCCAGGCCCGATTTAGGGTTGGCAAAGGCATACTCCACCGAACGACGCAGTACGCGGTTTACTTTGTGTTGCACCTCTTCGGGCAGGCGGCGGTTGGCCACAATCCCGCCCAGCGGTATGGCACAGCCGGTCTGCTTTTCCCAATAATCGCCCAGGTCTATAATTTTTTTCAGACCCTTATCCTGATAGGTAAATCGGTTTTCATGGATGATTAAGCCAACATCTATCTTGTCTTCCAAAATTGAGTTTTCGATTTCCGAAAAAACGATCTCTTGCTTATTGGTAGCTTGAGGAAAAGCCAGACTTAACAAAAAGTTGGCTGTAGTATATTTACCTGGAATGCCTATTTTGAGTTGCGAGTTGCCGGTTGTAAGTTGTGAGTGCAGCTCTTCCTCATTGCCTTTGCAAATCAGCATAGGGCCAACACCAAAACCCAGCGCGCTGCCGGCATCCAGCAATATGTAATGGTTAGCCACATAAGCAAAAGCATGGTAGCTTAGCTTGGTAATATCCAGTTCGTTGCGAAAAGCCTTTTGGTTAAGGGTTTCCACATCATCATAAAATACCTCAAACTCCAAACCTTCGGTATCAATTTTATGATGTATCAGTGCGTCAAATATAAATGTGTCGTTAGGACAGGGCGAAAAGCCAAGGGTAAGTTTCATATTTTGTAGTTGTGTGTTGTAGGTTGTCAGTTGTCGGTATTAGCTGAAATCTCACAACTTACAACCCACAACTGACAACAAATTCTCCGCAAAGCTATTCAGATTTTTTATAGCCGGCCCTATCTTCCAAGCGTCGCGGTTGCGCTTTTCTACGTAATTTGACACTGCCCTGATTTGCAACGCAGGTACACCCGCCTGCTTACAGGCATAAAAAAAGGCAGCGCCTTCCATGCTTTCAACCTGAACGGGTAAACGGCTGGTCAGCTTTTCTATGTTATATGCATTACCATGTACGGTATTTACTGTTATGCCTGATACCTGTTTTATATCGGAATCTGCATAAAAATCATTCAACGCAGCCGAAGCATGGTACTTACTCTCGCCAAAGCCTAAAGTTTCAATGGGTAAAAACAGTTCATCGTCTTCGGCACCCAGTTCACCAAAAGTGTCTTCGGTTACTTCAACTACATCACCTAAAGCTATATGGCGGTCAAAGCTGCCGGCTATACCTAAATTGAGCGCCAAATCGTAACTGTGGGTAGCTAGATGAACGCCCAGCGCATAAGCTGTAGCAACCATACCTACGCCGGTAACTAGGGTTGTGAGTTGTGTGTTGTGCGTTGTGAGAGAATTACTTTGATGATTACCTGCAACTGACAACTCACAATCCACAACATTAAGCAACGGCTCAATTTCCGAACGGGTGGCCGCAACTACTAATATATTCATAGCAACTAAGATAAAACAACTCGCCTGTTTTTGTTTTGTATATTTGCACCAATATTTGTTATGATGATACACATTACGCGCAGAGAGCATTTTAATGCCGCACACCGGATGTACCGCGAGGAGTGGAGCGCTGAGAAGAACGAAGAAGTATTTGGTAAATGCGCCAACCCCAACTGGCATGGGCATAATTATAATCTGTTTGTTACCGTTAAAGGCGAAATTACGCACGCCACCGGTTACCTTATTGATTTAAAAGAGCTTAAAGAGATCATTAATGAGTATGTGATTGAAAAGCTGGATCATAAGAACCTGAATAAGGATGTTGATTTTATGGAAGGTAAAATGGCATCGACCGAGATTTTATGTATCGAGATTTTCAACCAGCTAAAAGGCCCTATTGAAGCTTATGAGGGTGTATTTTTACACTCCGTAAAACTATTCGAAACCGAAAACAACTCTGCCGAGTATTTTGGCAACTAACCAGCAATCATGATTAACGACGAAAATATTCCTGACCGCGACGAAGGTATTGACGGCTACCAGAAGATTGACCGTTACAACACGGACTTGATTGAAAACCTGTCTGGCCATTACCGCGAGGTGTTGAAAAATATTGGCGAAGACCCGGAGCGCGAAGGTTTGGTAAAAACGCCTGAGCGTATGGCCAAAGCCATGCTGTACCTTACCCACGGCTATGACCTGAATGCTAAGGATATCCTGACCTCGGCCATGTTTAAGGAAGACTACAGCCAAATGGTAATTGTAAAGGATATTGAAGTTTACTCCATGTGTGAGCACCATATGCTGCCGTTTTTTGGCAAGGCCCATGTGGCTTATATCCCTAACGGTTATGTAGTGGGTTTAAGCAAAATACCCCGTATTGTAGATGTGTTTTCGCGCCGTTTGCAGGTACAGGAACGTTTAACCAACGAGATACGTGATTGTATACAGGATACGCTGCAGCCTTTGGGTGTAGGTGTGGTAATTGAGTGCCGCCACTTATGCATGAGCATGCGTGGTGTGCAAAAGCAAAACTCGGTAACAACTACCTCAGCCTTTAGCGGTGAGTTTTTCAAGCAGGGAACCCGCACCGAGTTTCTGGACCTGATCCGCTCCAAGCTGTCGTAAATTCTGAATCAGAATTATAGAATGGATAGAATTGTCTTGCTAAGATTTATAATATACAAGCGTCTGACATTCCTAAAAATTAATAATCAATAACTCAATCAACTAATAACTAAATTGAAAGCATATATTTTTCCGGGACAGGGCGCCCAGTTTGTGGGCATGGGCAAAGATTTGTATGACCAGCACGAACAAGCCCGCCAGTTATTTGAACAAGCCAACGAAATTTTAGGCTTCCGCATTACCGATATCATGTTTAACGGTACCGATGAGGATCTGAAACAAACTAATGTAACTCAGCCGGCTATATTTTTGCATTCGGTTATTTTAGCCAAAGTTGCCGGCGAAAGCTTTCAGCCTGAAATGGTTGCCGGTCATTCCCTGGGCGAGTTTTCGGCCCTGGTAGCTGCAGGTGCATTATCATTTGAAGATGGCCTGCGCCTGGTTGCGGCCCGTGCCAATGCCATGCAAAAAGCCTGTGAGCTACAGCCATCAACCATGGCCGCTGTTTTAGGTTTGGATGATGCCGTGGTAGAAGAAGTTTGCCAGCAGGTAAGCGAGGTAGTAGTGGCGGCCAATTATAACTGCCCTGGCCAGCTTGTAATATCAGGCACCATAGCCGGTATTGAAGAGGCTTGTGAAAAACTGAAAGCGGCCGGTGCTAAACGTGCGTTAGTACTGAACGTAGGCGGTGCATTTCACTCTCCATTAATGGAATCGGCCCGTGTTGAGCTGGAGCAGGCTATTGTAAATACCAATATCCAAAGCCCCGTTTGCCCGATTTACCAAAACATAGATGCCAAGCCGCATACCGCTGCCGAAGGAATTAAACAAAACCTGATAGCACAGTTAACCGGTGCCGTACGCTGGACACAAACCGTAACCAATATGCTTCAGGATGGCGCTACATCGTTTACCGAAGTAGGTCCGGGTAACGTTCTGCAAGGGCTGGTCAAGAAGGTTGACCGAAGTGCAAACACCTCGAGTTTAAGCCTGTAATAAATAAAAAATTAAAGCCACAAACTAATGTGGCTTTAATTTTTTTATGATATTTACATTTATCTATCTGAAAATACTTTGACCACTTTTGCTAAAATACGTTTATTGCTGGCCATGCTGTTTGCCAGCTTATTGCTTACATCGGTTATTATACATTACAAAAACACACCGAAGTACAGCTTTATAAACGCTGCCCGTACGCTCGAAAACAACCTGCATAAAAAAGAAACGCTGGCCGGAAAAGTATTAAGCGATCCGCAGTTTGAGCAGCTTAAAATGCTCGATAAAAACGAACGAGCGGCACTGAACATTATTGAAACCTATACGCAAAAGCAAAGGCTGTGGATAATTACGCTTAAAAATAACCAGTTAGCCTTTTGGAGCGGTATCAAAGTATTACCAGATAACTATTTGGTTGTTAAAGAAGGCCGCTCTTTCATTAAGCAAAGCAATGGCTATTACGAGGCCATCAAAAAAACTCGCGGAAGTTTTTCGGCCATTGCATTTATTCCTGTTAAAAACGCCTACCAGTTCCAGAATACTTACCTGCAAAACAATATTGACAGAGACCTTTTGCAAGGTACCAACCTGGATATAGCCGATTTTTCGGACAAGGATGTATACCATATACATGATATCAGCAATCGTTATCTTTTTTCAGTAAAAGCAACTGGCAATGCACCACGCCACGCTTTTTCTTCAACCGAAATAGTTTGCTGGGTACTTACGCTCATCGCGCTTTGCCTGCTTATTGATAACTTTTGCAATTATCTGGCTCATAAAAAACGATTGCTTGCCGCATTCGGCACATTGGCCCTATCAATCATCATTATCCGGTTTATTAACATCTACTTTCATTTTCCGGACTTTGACCGGGGCTTGCAGATATTTAACCCGGCATTCTACACCCTTAACAGTCTGTTCCCATCGCTGGGTGATATGCTGCTGAACCTGCTGGCGGCGTGCTGGCTGGTTGCTTTTATCTATAGCCACCGGTATAAAATTGTAAAAAGAAACTTAGGCAAACCCGTTAGTTATATCATTTTCATCGGTGGTGTGCTGTTTATGGTGCTTAGCTCCACAGTATTGTTTTACCTGTTTAAAAGGCTGGTTGCCGATTCCAATATCAGTTTTGATGTTAACAATGTACTGAACCTCACCTCATACAGCGCGTTGGGTGTGTTAATGGCTTGTTTGAGCTTTTTGGCGTTTTACCTGCTTGCCGAAATTATGCTGGCAATTGATTCGAGGCTTGCTATCAATAGTAAAGCTAAATTGGCCATCTTCATTAGCCTTATTTTACTGGCTACGGGTATTCACTATGTTTTTGAATTTACCGAATTTTACTTGTTGTGGGGAGCCATTGTATTGGGCTGTGCTTACGCAGACCGATATAAAAGCGGAACAATAAACGCCATTTCGTATGTTATCGTAATTTTTACCAGCGCACTTATATTCTCTCTTAACCTGAATAGCTTCCAGGCTCAAAAAGAGAGAGAGGTGCGCAAGCAGCTGGTTAAGGAACTGGAGAATGGCAATTCGCATGGCATTAAACAAGCTTTCAGCACGGTTGAACACCAGCTTATACATGATCCGGTTCTGCTCTCTTATTTTACGCGGACTGAATCCTCTCCTAACTACCTGAAAGACCGGCTGCAGAAATTCTATTTCGATGGCTACCTTTCTGACTACGAATTTAAGATCCATCCGTTCAATAGCCAAGGGCAGCCACTGTTTGAGAATAAAGACTATACCCTCAACGACTTTAAGGACATGGTTATTTACAGTTCCTTTAAAGTATCCGAATTCTTTTACCGTGAAAATGAGAGCTTCGGCTTCCAAAAATACTTCGCCATTTTACCGGTTTATCAAGGCGAAAGTAACTTGGGCACATTAATCATCGAACTTAAATCCAAGCCCTTTCATTCTTCCGATTCGTTTCCCGAAATACTGGTTGATAACCGCTTTAGCCTGTCGAACGAGTTTAAGGACTATGCTTATGCCTTTTATAGCGACGGGCACTTACTTACGCAGAATGGCAAGTTCGATTACAACGTAATTAATAACGAGTTTAAAGGCAACCTAAAGCAGTATGTATTTAAAACCACGCAGGAAACCAACCCATCCAAACCCTGGTGGCAACGTCTGAATAAGTATAGCCATCTTATTTATCAGCCAAGCCTGCGCAAGGTAATTGTGGTAACCCGGCAAGAAAGCAATTTGCTTAACAGTGTAGCTTCACTTACTTTCTTTTTTGTAGTGTTGCTGGCATTTAGCGCCAGCCTTATTATCTTAAAATGGATTTGGGCAAGGCTAACTATTGTTAAAGTAACACGTAACAGTATCCGGTGGAACTTCGCGCTCGATCTGGATCGTATTCTTTATAAAACGCGGATCCAGTTCTCCATGATTTTTGCCGTGGTTGTAACGCTGGCCTTAGTAGGCATTATCACTTTCCTGTCCATCAAAGATCAATATCAGGACCAGCAGGACGAAGCTATCAGCGAAAAAGTAACCCGCATTGCCGACAAACTGGAAAACAACTTTACGGGCAGCATTCAAGACCCGGATGAGGAGGCTCAGGTTGAATTTAACAGCATTGCAGCCGACTTTTCAACCGATTTGAGTTTGTTTGACAGCCGCGGCAGATTGCTTTTTTCGAGCCAGCCTAAAATATACAGCTTTGGCATTCTTAAAAGGTACATGAACGCCAAGGCTTATGTAATGCTGAGCCGCCTGCAAAAATCTGTTTTTGTAAATGATGAAAAGGTAGGTACACTCAATTATAAATCGGCTTATGCACCTATACGGAATAATAAGAATGTTACGGTGGCTTACCTACAATTGCCGTCCTTTTCGGATGAGGCTGAATATCGTGACCGTATCGGCACTTTCCTGAATGATCTGATAAACATTTATGCGCTCATATTTATTGCCATAGGGCTGTTTGCCGTAGTTGTAGCCCGGCAAATAACTACGCCATTGAGCTTTATACAGCAAAACCTGAGCAAAACTGTTTATGGTAAAAAGATTGAGCCGATTAAATGGCGCCGTGATGATGAGATTGGCGCTTTGGTAACCGAGTATAACAAAATGATTGCGGCCCTTGAAAACAGCGCCAGCCGTTTGGCACAATCCGAACGGGAAAGCGCCTGGCGCGAAATGGCCAAACAGGTGGCGCATGAAATTAAAAACCCGCTCACACCGCTTAAACTTGGCTTACAATTGCTCGAAAAATCGTGGAAAGATAAAGACCCTAAGTTTGACCTGAAGTTTGAGCGCTTCAACAAATCGTTTGTGGAGCAAATTGAAAGCTTGTCTTCCATCGCATCCGAGTTTTCGGCCTTCGCCAAAATGCCGGATACCCGCATGGAAAAACTGGATGTTTTTGAAACACTGGGACAGGCCATCATTATTTTTAAGCACATGGATAATATCACAATCGCTTTTAACCGGCCAGAGCAACCTTATTTTATCAAAGCCGACCGTGATCAGTTACTGCGCTGCTTTAATAACTTGCTTAAAAATGCGATTGAGGCAATGTCGCCTGATAGGATGGGCTTAATTGAGGTGACTTACATCCTAAGTACAAATCAGGTATTGATCAATATTAAAGATAACGGTAACGGCATACCCGAAAACCTGCGCACCAAAATATTTGAACCCAACTTTACAACCAAGAGTTCGGGAACCGGTTTGGGCCTGGCCTTTGTTAAAAACTCTATCGAAAATGCAGGCGGTAAGGTATGGTTCGAAACTGAGATTGGCCACGGTACTACCTTCCACTTGAATTTTCCGGTATCGCGCCTGTAAGCCAATAATGATTGTAAGTAGATACGCTTAACATCGATTCATTAGCTATAAGAGAGTACCTGTGTAACGATTAACAATCAATTATACATTAGTTACTCATTAAGCCACCTCGCTATACAAATAAAAAAGTCCCGACCTTATAAAGGCCGGGACTTTTTTATGCATTGGTGCTTGATCGCTTATTTCAGGTGGAAGGTGGTTTTACCCATGGTATAACCATCGGCGTATAATATCACCGTGTAATCACCTTTAACGAATTTGTTAGGGTTCACCCAATCAATCGTGTATACCGAACCGTCGTCTTTAAAATCAATAGCGGTTTTGTAGGTGTACTGCAATTCCTGACCATCGGCAGTGAACACGCCGCTATCGCTAGCAATCATCAGGTTGCCGGCAGGATCGGTAATACGTACATAAACGTCGTGCATACCTTTTTCGGCAACAGCATTGCTGGCTACATTAAAGTTAACTTTAATTTTTTGTGCAGAACCGGCTTTGGTTACATCAACCTCTTTACCGCTCGATTTTACCTTGTAAGCTACCACCTCGGCGTTACCGATCTTAAGGGCGGAGGCTACTTTTACTTTCGTATTCAGCTCCTGGTTTTGCTGTTCCAGCGTTGTGGCTTTTTGCGATACGGAAGCCAGGTTGTTTTTCAGCGTATCGCGTTCGGTAGTCAACGATGCATTTTGCTGTTTCAGTTCCTCAATATCAGCGGTGTACTTGGTTACGAAATAACGCAGTTGCTTGATATCTTCCTGTGCGCTTTTTAACTCTGCTATAGTAAGCTGACCTTTAGCCAGCGCTTTTCTTAATACTTTTATTTTAGACTGCAATGAATCATTGCGTGACTGCATTTCGGCTGTCATTTTAGCTTTGCCCGCATTTACCTGTTCTATCTGCGCTTCCAGGCTATCCAGTTCGGTTTGCAGACGGTGCTTTTCATCATCTTGCTGAAATATAACTTTGGTATCCTGTTTCTTTTGCATGTACAGGTATACATCGGTTCCTAATAAAGCTATAACTACGGCAATAAGAAAATAAATTACGTTCGAGTTTTTTTTAGATGTTGGTTCTGATTTATTTTCCATCGGAATATCTTAAAATTTTAAATAGGTACTTACTATAACGCCGTTAAGATCAAAAACTGATGTGCCGAATGTAAAAAAACATTCCGGCAATACAGTTCCAAAGCTATTTTATATCGGGCCTGGCATATACTTTAACTGCCTTTTAAGCCGTTTTTAACCTGTAAATTAATCAACGCGACGCGCTAAAAATAAATACAATCTCATAAAAAGCCAAAACCATAAACCAAATTAACCATTATAGAACCATAGCTAAGCATCGGTTTGCTTATCTTTGCAACCCTTAAACGTAGTAGTTCCGCTGTATGATAAAAAAAAGATTTGTGCTGATTGCCACCATATTGCTAAGCTGTTTGCGCCTGCAGGCACAGATAGATACCATTAAACAAAACAATCCTGTTCCAAAGCGCGAATTTAGGGGAGTTTGGGTAGCAACAGTAACAAATATAGACTGGCCCAGCAGCGGCCGCACCCCCGCCGACCGGCAAAAGCAGGAACTGGTAAACATTTTTGAACAGCACCGCCAAACCGGCATTAATGCCATTATGTTACAGGTACGCCCTGCGGCAGATGCCTTTTATGCCAAAAGCCGTGAGCCATGGTCAAAGTGGCTAACCGGCCAGCAAGGCAAGGCACCCGAGCCTTTTTACGACCCGCTGGAATTTGCTATTACAGAAGCGCATAAGCGAGGCATGGAACTGCATGCCTGGTTTAACCCTTACCGCGCTACAATGGATGGCAACTTTAACAGCCTGAGCCCGCAGCATGTTACCCGCATACATCCCGACTGGTTCTTCACTTACGCCGGCAGGAAGCTGTTTAACCCCGGTATACCAGATGTACGCGCCTATATTGTTCAGGTAATACTGGATGTGGTAAAAAATTATGATGTGGACGGTATACACATGGACGATTACTTTTACCCCTACCCCGTTGCCGGGCAGCGCATCAATGATCAGGCTACGTATGAGCAGTATGGCAGCAGCCAGTTTACCGATATACGCGATTGGCGCCGCAGCAACGTGGATAGCCTTATACACATGCTGGGCGACAGTATACACAAGTATCGCCCGCACATGAAATTCGGTATCAGTCCGTTTGGTATCTGGAAAAACGAGAGCCAGGATCCGGAAGGATCTGAAACCCATGGTGGTTCCGCCTATTATGAAAACTTTGCCGACTCGCGCAAATGGATTAAGGAAGGGTGGGTAGATTATATTAACCCGCAAATATACTGGCCGTTTAACAACCGCGCTGCAGCTTTCGAAAAGCTGGCCGATTGGTGGAGCGACAATGCATACAACCATCACTTATATATAGGCCAGGCTGCCTACCGCATTAACGAACCGGGCTCGCCGGGATTCAAAAACCCGAACCAGTTACCGGCTCAGATCAGATATATGCGAAATAATCCGCGTGTACAAGGTAGTGTATATTTCAGTTCGGCATCGCTAAGGCGCAACCCGCTGGGCTTTACCGATTCGCTGCGTACTAATTATTATAAAACGCCGGCCCTACCGCCTGTTATGCTTTGGCTGGATTCGGTAGCCCCCAATGCACCACGCCAGTTAGGTGTGGTACGGCATGACCAGGGTGGCATACAGCTTAGGTGGCAAACACCTTTACTGGCTGCCGATAACGAAGCTGTATATGGCTATGTGGTATACCGGTTTTATTTCGGCGAAAAAGTAAACCTTTCTGATCCAAGCCACATCATCAGCATTAAGTACGATAACGCTAACGAGGCAACCGACCCAACCGCCGAACGCGGAAAGATTTATACGTATGTAGTTACCGCCATAGACAGGCTTAAGAACGAAAGCGTACCGGCAGTAACTACATTTAATTACCAGTAATTAGCTATTCATCACTGCGCCGCAGTTGATATCAATAGTTTGGCCGGTCATGGAGCGCTGATTGAGCAGGTATGCTACCAGATCGGCAATTTCTTCGGGCTGGCTCATGCGCCGTAGCGGAACGCTTTGCATGGCTATTTCAAAAAATTCGTCTTTGGTGATGCCAATGCCGTCGGCAATGCCCTGCAGCCCTTCCTGCGACATTTCGGTATCTACCCAGCCCGGGCAAATGGCGTTAACCAGTATTTGTTCGGGTGCAAATTGCACAGCCCACGAGCGCATTAAGCCCAGCAACCCAGCTTTAGATGCACAGTAGGCCGAATAATTGGCCACACCCAAACGCGCCAGTACTGATGAGGTAATAACAATTTGTTTGATGCCCTCCGTTTTACGCAGATTAGGCAAGAAGGTATTTATAAAATTATAGGTACCGGTAAGGTTTGTGCCTATGATATCGTTCCAACGGTCAGCATCGCCCCAATAGTTCTCGCCGCCAATACCCGAATTGGCCAGCAATCCATTTACAGCTGTATCCCCTAATTGATTTGCTGCTTGCTGCAGGCTGGCTATTTCTTTAATATCAGCAACCAAAATTTGGTGCCCGCTGCCCTGCAATGTATTCAGCGTTTCAGTTAGGTTCGCTTTGTTACGTCCCAATAAGATACAGGTGCTGCCAGCCTGGGCCAACTTTTGTGCCATAGCTTTGCCAATGCCACTACCGGCACCGCTAATGATATAGGTGTTCATTTGATTGCTGTAAGTTTATTTCAGCAAAGATAAGTATTCGGAAACTGAAAATGTTTTGAGCTAAAACCGCCCGGGCTTGGTTTTACAGAGGCACAACCTGCCTTAAGTGAGGGAAGATGCGCCTCTGTAATAATGTGGGTACTGATTTTAAAACGGTAAGCTAACCGGAATATTGCAAGCCTTAAATTATTGCTTTATCTAAAGTAGAATCAGCTTATTTACCAGAATTAATCAAACCCTTGCTTTGCAGCTTATTCAAATAGATATCAAGCTCCCAATCGCCCATGCCATAAATTTTATGCTGTTTCCAAAATGCTTCATACAAGGCATCGCGCTGGGTGGCGCCGCTTTGGTATAACAACAACAGTGTTGCTTCCATATAAGTTAACCCTTGTTGGTTTACGTGCAACCGTTTAATATGAGCTTCCAAAGCTGGCTTTAGCATGTGCAAACTTCCCCAAAAAGGCGTACCCGCTATCCACTCAGCTAACCGCGTAGCATTGCCGCTTGTATAGGCCTGCCAAGCTTCGGCCGCGATGGTAAAATCATATTCGCTTAACTGCAGGCGGTTGTCAAATACATCTTCCAATTGAGCCCCTGTCAATTCGCCCATACCACGAAAATCGAGCACATCGGGATGGCTATCCGGGCAAATTAAGAAGATGCTGCGCTCAGTTAAATCGGCCTGCCGTTGCAGCAGTTGCATAACGCCCAGCAGGTTTACCTGGCAGTGCAAATCAAATTCAAACCAAAGGTTAATTTCACTGTAGGGCTCATTCAGCTTTTCCAGCTCCAGCAAAACCTTTTGCTGGTAGCCTTCGGCTGTAGCATTAAACGTTTCTGTAATCCAGGCCTCCCGGGTTTTCCAAAAGTCAGCATCCAGGGTTTCCATTAAAGGGCCTTCTGAAAATACTTCGCGCCACACCAGCACATCGCCGTCCAGCCCGGTTTTATTAAAGCCATTTAGCGTTGCATCGCCGTTTAGAATCTGTAAAGTCATAAGCCCCCTCCCAAACCCTCCGCAAGGGAAGGGCTTACTGTTTATTTTAAATATTCAATTATTAAAAGTTTCCCTTTCGAGGATATTTAGATAGGGCCTTCTCCCAAAAAAGCTTTCAGCGTTTCAATGGTATCGGCCTCATCCTTGGGCTTATCATGCCGCCAGCGCAATATACGCGGAAAACGTAAAGCCACACCCGATTTATGGCGGGTTGATTTTTGTATCCCTTCAAAGCCAATTTCAAAAACCAGTTCGGGCTTTACAGTACGCACAGGCCCAAACTTTTCGAGCGTATTGCGCTTTACAAAAGCATCTACCTTGTTAATCTCGGTATCGGTAAGGCCCGAATAAGCTTTGGCAAAAGGCACCAGTTTATCGCCATCCCAAACGGCAAAGGTATAATCGGTATACAGGTCGGCGCGGCGACCGTGGCCTTTTTGTGCATACACCATTACGGCATCAATGGATAGCGGATCTATCTTCCATTTCCACCAGTCGCCCCGGCGGCGGCCTACCTGGTAGTGGGCGTTTTTGCGTTTCAGCATAATACCCTCGGCTACCATAGCGCGCGATTGTTCGCGTATTTGGCTCAACTGTGCCCAGCTGTCAAATTCAATCAGCTCCGAAATGCGGAACACTTCGGGATAAGGCGTTGTGTGCTGTAAACCTTCCAGCAACCCACGACGCTCGGTCTGTGTTTTATAACGGATGTCTTCTCCATCGTATTCCAGGCAATCATAAGCGATGAGAGCCACAGGCCCTTCTTCCAATACCTTTTTGGTAAGCGTTTTACGACCAATACGGGTTTGCAATATGGCAAAGGGCAGCGGCAGGCCTTCCTTAAAGCTCAGTATCTCGCCATCCACCACTGTACCGTCGGGCCATTGCTGCATGAATGGGTGCAGCTCCGGGAACTTATCCGTAGCCAGATCCTCCCCCCTGCTCCAGATAAAAATCTGACCATCGCGCTTAATAAGCTGGGCACGTATGCCATCCCACTTCCACTCGGCCTGCCACTCGCCGGCATCACCCAAGAGGTTTTGCAGTTCTTCCGGCGTTTTTTGCACGGTAGACGTTTCCTGCACCGGGTAAGCCAAAAAGAAAGGATAAGGGCGCGACACATCCTCAATAGCCGTATCAGTATGCACCAATTCTTCGAACTGATAGGTAGCAGGCATCCAGTTACCCATCAGGCGGTGTGTAATGGTAGCGGCATCTAATCCAGATACATCTGCCAGGGCTTTAATAACCAGGTTTTGCGATACGCCTACACGAAAGCTTCCGGTTAATATTTTATTGAACACAAAACGCTCCTGCCTGTCCAATGCCGCCCATGAGCGGGTTAACCAGTCGCGCTTTTCTACTTCGGGCAGATTATTCAGCGCTACAATTTCGGCCATCCACTCGGTGAGTGTTTTGCTGCTGCTGTATTCATGATCCGGTAAGAGCAGGGCTACCGTTTCGGCCAGATCGCCCACTACGTGATAGCTTTCCTCGAACAGCCAGGCCGGTATATGAGACGCCTCCATAGCCCACAGCCTGAATTGTGTAGCATTGATTTGCCGCTTGGGGCTACGCCCGGTAAACAGCGCCAGCATGTGCATTTTATCGGTATCGGGCACGCGCATAAAATAATCTTTAAGCGCCTTTACCTTCTCGTTGGTTTTGTTGGTTTCATCGAGGGCGGTGAACAGTTGGGCAAATGCTTTCATATAGTGGCCCCTCCCAAATCTACAGCCCCCTCTAAATCTCCCCCGGAAGGGGAGACTTTTTGATTTGCTATATTAATATTCGCATCGTCCAACTCCCTCCCTTCCGGGGAGGGCTGGGGCGGGGCTCCCTCTTCTTCGCCGCCATACAGGGTGTGCACCTCATGCGCATCAAAGCCTATTTCGGTCAAATAGCGGGCAAAGCTGGCGGTGTAGCCATGCGTAAGGTATACTTTTTCGCAGCCGGTAGCATCAATGGCACTCACTAACCCGTCCCAATCGGCATGGTCTGATAGGATGAACCCTCTATCGGCCGCGCGGCGGCGTTTGGCGCCACGCAGCGCCATCCAACCTGAACAGTAACCAAAACTATAGGGTTGAAACTTACGCATCCAGGGTGTACCAACCGCTGATGGTGGTGCTATTACGATGCCTTTACGTATCTCTTCTTTCGATGTAGCTTGCGTTATGCGTTTTGTAGGCTGCAATTGTATGCCATTGCGGCGCAGCGCCTCATTGGTGTTTTCGATAACGCCGTGCGTATATATTTTACCGTTACCTAAATCGAGGTTTTGTAATATGCGTTGCGCTTTGCCCAGTGAATACCCTACAATAACCGTTGCCAGGCCCTGAGCCAGATTATTTTTCCACCAGGCATTTACTTCGTTAAAAAGATCAACTTGCGGCTTCCATTTATAAATGGGCAGTCCGAAAGTACATTCAGATATAAAATGATGGCAGCTTACTGGTTCAAAAGGGGTACACACGCCATCATCTTCTACTTTATAATCGCCGGATACGACCCAAACTTCGCCTTGGCTTTCAACCCGTATCTGGGCTGAGCCAATTACATGACCGGCCGGGAACATACTGATCTCGACACCGTTTTTCATCACCTTTTCGCCATACTCAACCGTTTGTAACCGGATATCCTCGCCCAAACGGTACTTAAGCACCTCGCGCGACAAGTGATGAGCCAGGTAACGTTTGTGCCCGGCGTAGGCATGGTCGGAGTGTGCGTGGGTAATTACGGCATCATCCACAGGTTGCCAGGGGTCGATATAGAATTTACCTTTAGCACAGTAAATGCCTTTGTCGGTAAATTCGAGCAGCGGTTTGTTGAACATATAGAGATAACCGATGCAAATGGGTTTGGTTTTAAACGCCAAACGCCCGGCAATACCGGGCGTTTGATTACGTCTAAGAAATTGAATTTATCAGTTTGATGATCCGGGTGCTATTACTCCTGTGTAACGAGCGTTTTTATCCAGATTAATGAAATCAGTCATGATCTGACCGGCTTCAATTTTCAGGAAGTCAAGGTCTTCGTTTTTAGGACGGGTTTGCCCTTTTTTCAACGGCGATAATCCTAAAGCCGCTCTGCGCAAATTATTACGCTCAAAGATTTTCTGCTCGTCGGCATCGCGCTGTGCTTTCAGTTGCTTCTCATTTAAGGTTATGCTTTTCTCGGCATCACGCTTTTTATAGTCGGCAATATCTTCCATTAAATATTTATAGCTGTTGCTGGCAGCCATACGCTGGTTGTGCAACTGAGCCAATTGCGGAATTACTGCGCTTAAATCAGCTGCTTTTGTATAGTTGCTTTTTGGTATCATATCAAAAGGCAATGCTGATGGCTCGGTATCTTCACCATATTTATCCAGCGGAATTACTGACGGGAAGGCCACATCAGGCGTAACACCTTTGTGTTGGGTAGAACTGCCGTTGATACGGTAGAATTTAGCAATGGTTAAGTTTAACTGACCAAATTTAGTTTCGGCACCTGTACCATTTCCTTTTTTGGTCATGGATGTGATCATATCGCGCAATGAGGTGCTAATTACCTTATCCAGCTCAATAGCGCTTTGCACGGTACCTTTACCATAAGTTTGTGTACCCAAAATCAAACCGCGACCATAATCTTGTATGGCACTGGCAAAAATTTCGGAAGCAGAGGCGCTAAAGCGGTCAACCATTACAGCCATAGGGCCGCTGTATGCTACAGTAGGGTCTTCGTCCTCATTCACCTCAACACGGTTACGGGTATCACGCACCTGCACTACCGGGCCTTGCTTAATAAATAAGCCGGTCAGCTCAATTGCCTCAATCAATGAACCACCACCATTCTGGCGCAGGTCCATAATCACACCATCCACATTTTCGCGCTTCAGGGTATCCAATATCAGTTTCACATCGCGGGTGGTGCTTTGGTAGTTCGGATCTTTGGCGCGGTAAGCGTTAAAGTCGATATAAAAAGCAGGCACATTGATAATACCTATTTTATAGGTTTTACCATTGGCATTGTAAGTACGAATTTCTTTTCTGGCCAACTGGTCTTTCAGTACGATCTTTTCGCGCACCATTTCCACAATTTTAGGCTTATCGGATGCGCCAGTACCTTTAGGTAATAATTTCAATCGCACTATTGTACCTTTTGTACCACGTATCAGGGCAATAGCACTTTCTGTACGCCAGCCCACAATATCCTGAAACTCACCGGTACGGCCTTGTGCAACACCGATAATGCGATCATCAATATTGATTTGACGGCTTTTATCTGCCGGCCCACCAGCTACAACACTTTTAATTGTTACATATTCGTTTTCTGACAGCAATGAAGCACCAATACCTTCCAGCGAGCGCGACATTTCGATATTGAAATTGGCCGCATTAGCCGGATTAAAATAGTTTGTATGCGGGTCAATGGCCTCAGTAAATGAATCCATGAACACCTGGAACACATCCTGGTTAGACAGCTTTTTAGACTGCGATATCAGATTTTGATAGCGCTTGCGTAAAGTTTCTTTGTTTTTGGTCATATCACTGCTGGCCAGTTTCAGGTTCAGCAGATCATATTTTACACGCTGGCTCCACAACTTATCCATAGCCGATGAAGAAGATACCCAAGGCTGATCTTCGCGGTCATAAGTAAACGTTTCGTTCGTATTAAAATCGTAGTTTTTATTCAGTTGGGTTAGCGAGTAGTTGATACGATCCAGGTAACGTTTTTGGTAAACATTAAAGATGTAAAAAACAGCGCTTAGGTCGCCAGTTTTCAGATCGTCATCCAGTTCGTTTTTGTATTTGTCAAAATCCTTAAGGTCTGATGCTAACAGATAGTTATGGTTCTCATCCAGCGCTTTAAGATAGCGGTTATATACTGCGTTGGAAAGCGAATCGTTCAGGCTCACTTTCTTGTAGTTGTACTGAGATATCAGCGAGGCTACTTCTTTACATACCAAACTCTGCTTTTGATCTGGCTGCAAATCACCGGGGGCAAGCTTAACCGGTTTGGATGGAGACGCTTTGCAAGCCAGTGCAGCGCCCAGCACCAGCAGTATATAGAGCTTTTTGAACATTTCTTTTGCGGTTTTTAAATCAGTATTTAAATAAAACATCAATATTGGTGCCTATATTATTATTCGTGCCAAAGTAAATAAAAAGAGACAGCATTTAAAGCTGTCTCCTGTATACAATAATAATATATTTAATAATGTTTTATCAGAAACTGTATAGTTATGTCATTTATCTAACAATTTACTATACACTGATTTAATGCAGCCCGATTATAGCGCGGTTTGTGCAGTACCGGCGTAAGTAGTGCCGGGTTTTAAAGCGGCAAGCTTATCGCGTTGCAAGCTTTTAATTTCGCGGTTTACATGCGCTACATCATCCTGCCAGTTACGGGCAATGGCCAGGGTATGTGCCTCGTCCAAATCCTGCTGGGCCAGTGAAAAATCACCAATGGTTGTTTTGATAGCAGCCAGATCAATAAGGTTGGCGATGGTAAGCCTATCATTATTTTGCTGGCGCGATAAATTGTTGCTCTGTAAAAAAAACCATTTGGCTTGCGACAACTTGTTTAACTGCAAATAAATTTTTGCCAGATCGCGAAAGCTATAGCTTGCCTCGGCATATTCGCGGAAACGCATTTGGTGCTGTGCCGTTTTCATGGTAACATGCTCATTGAGCAGCAAGCCGTACCATGTTTGTGCAATGCTTACCCGTTTAACCGAGGTTAACTGCATTTTTGCCGGTAAAAGCTTAAACGCCGGCCCCTGTGAAGTTACCAATTGCGGCTGCCTGCGGTAATTGGATAGTTTCAACTTATACCATTGTGCCGAAGCTGATAAGCTGACAGTACAAAACAAAACGAGTAAGGATATGCGCATGCGTTCTCTGTTTGAGTTCAATTAAATTAGCCAGTAAGCAAATTTACCGCTTATTACGTTATCCGTTTGTAATAAGTTTGCAACTTAATCAAAAACTTCCACATCTCCATCATGCAATGCCCAAACCATATAAGGATGTGTATCAGCATGATAGATATCGCCATTTGCAGCAATACCTATAGTACCTGCAAAACCATCGAACGGCTTTAATTCGCCTAATGATTTTCGCGTAGCTTCTTCGATTGACATACCATCGGTAACACGGGTAACAATTTTACTGGCCACTGCACCGCTCACAATATCTTCCCCTACGCCCGTACATGATATTGCCGCATAAGCATTGGCATAATTACCTGCAGCCGTGGCTGAATCGCTTACCCGGCCGGGCATTTCATAACCTTTACCGCCGGTTGAAGTTGCCGCTGCCAGATTACCATCAGCATCCAGCGCTACACAACCTACTGTACCCAGTCTGATCGATTCATTTAATTTCTTTTCATATTCCTGACGGCGTTGCGGCGTTTCGGGATTGTGGTAGCCAAAACCGTTATCACGTGCAAATTGCAAGGCGCCTTTACCGCTCAGTACCTTATCTTCAAAAGCCATCAGCTTTTCGACAACAAAAATGGGGTTCTTTACATCCTCAATATTGATCACGCCCGAAAAGCCCAGCGTTTTACCATCCATCAGGGAGGCACTCATCCTGGTTACGCCATCGCTTTGTATCTGCGAGCCTGTACCTGCATTAAACAAATCACAATCCTCCAGCAGGCTTACGGTGTAAACCACTGTTTCTACTGCGGTGTGCGTTTGCAGATATTCATAGCCCTGCTGCACAATTTGCTTCAGCGCATCCTGCTTAGCCTGCTTTACTTCCTGATTAGTGCCCGACTCACTGAAGAAGCCGCCATGTATAATAATTTTCATAACTGGTAATAAGGGTTATAAAACACAAAGAGACACAATAGTTTGTGTCTCTGCAAAAGTATAATGAATGATTTATTGTTTTGATTGAAGTGCAACGAAATTACATTTTCAGTTGTTAAAGTCACTATCTATAAGAATATAACCAGCAACTTAATCCTTGTCAGGAACTTGGAGGTAAACGCCATCCTCTACCTTGGTACGTTTTTTCATCACCATACGGTGCTGCTCTAAATCGTAACGGTCGAAAATAGACATCACGTGCACTTTAAGGCCTTCGATAGATACCGGTGCACCCATTTCCACATCATAAATATTGGTACCGACCATACCCTTGCCGTCTACCACAATAGTTAGCCCCGAACCGATAGCTTCCATCATGCAACCTTCTGTAATCAGCAGGCCGGCATCTTCGCCTAAGCCAATACCCAAAATGCCCGGATTGCTGGCCACCGCATAAAACAACCGGCCTATACGGCCACGTTGCACAAAGTGGGTATCGATAATTACATGGTCAATAAAACCCAGGCCGGCCGTAATTTGTACCTCGCCTTTCACCAATGCCTCGTTGCTCTCGCCACGGTAAATCATATTGGTTGATGCCGCCGCTGCACCCGCAGAAGTGCCGGCTATTACAAAGTGCTCGTAGCAATAGCGCTTTTTTAGCGTTTGTAAAAACTCGGTACCGCCAAAAATCGAGCTAAGCCGCAATTGGTCGCCGCCGCTGAACATAACCACGTCGGCCTGGCGTATGCGCTCCAGATATTCGGGATTGGCTGCATCCTCGCGATTACGAATATCCAGCACATTTACGTTAGGTACGCCCAGCTGTGTAAATGATTTAATATATTCTTCTCCAACCAGCTCGGGTATCTGCGAAGCTGTGGTAATTACCTCTACCTGCGAAGCCTGCTGCCTGGCCGATTCAAGAATTATTCTTTTTAGTATACCGCGTTCAAAAAATTTGATATAATTGGGCTGTAAAATATGCTCCGTAGCACTCACATTGGTCCCCATATCAACCGCACCGCCTATAATTATTAGTTTACCTTTCGGGACAATCATCGTTTAAATTCAGTTGGTATATTACAAAGTAAAATAAAAAAGCATAAAATCTGCACTTTTCGCAATAAAACATCATTTATAATACCAGAAATTACACTAATTTGTTACAATTTTTGATTTAAGCAAACAAAGAATACCCTCTATCTGATATTGAGAAACAACATCTATGAAGATTGAAAAAATACAAGTGCTGCGCGGCCCCAATATCTGGAGCATCAGCCGTAAAAAACTGATTCAAATGCGGCTGAACCTGGAGGATTTGGAGCACCGCCCTACAAATACAATTGAAGGTTTTTATGAGCGCATTCAGGAACTGATACCCAGTATGTACGGGCACCGTTGTTCACCGGGCGTACCAGGGGGCTTTTTTAAGCGTGTGCAACAAGGCACCTGGATGGGCCACGTGATTGAGCATATTGCGCTGGAAACCCAAACACTTGCCGGTATGTTTTGTGGTTTTGGCCGCACGCGCGAAACCAAAACGCCGGGCACCTACAATGTGGTATTCAATTATGTTGAAGAAAAGGTAGGCGTGTTTGCAGCCGAATCGGCCGTACGCATTGCCGAAGCACTGATTGAAGGCCGTGAGTACAACCTGGAGGCCGATATTCAGCAAATGCGTGAGATACGGGAAAAAACCCGCTTGGGCCCAAGTACCGGATCTATCGTTGAAGAGGCTATTTCAAGAGATATCCCCTGGATCAGGTTAAACAACCAATCATTAGTTCAACTGGGTTATGGCAAAAACCAGGTACGCATACGCGCTACCATGACCGAGCGCACCAGCAGCATCGCCGTTGATTTAGCGAGCAATAAAGAAGAAACGAAGCGTATACTGCAAGAGCAGGCCATACCGGTAGCAAGCGGCATAACTATTACTTCGGCATCGCAGGTTAAAGAGGCTATCCGTAAAGTAGGCTTTCCGTTGGTGTTTAAGCCGCTGGATGGCAACCACGGCCGTGGCGCTACCATTAACGTAAAAACCGAGCAGGAGGCCATAGATGCTTTTGAGCATGCAGCCCGTATATCGCGCAAGGTTATAGTAGAAAAATTTATTACCGGCTTTGATTTTCGCGTACTGGTAATTGACCATAAAATGGTTGCCGCTGCCCTCCGCGTACCAGCCCATGTAAAAGGCGATGGAGAGCTGAACATTCAGCAACTGATTGACAAGGAAAATACAGACCCACGCCGCGGTTATGGCCACGAAAATGTACTGACGCTGATCAATGTTGATCGAGATACGCTGGACCTGCTACAGAAAAAAGGCTATACCCTCGAAACTATTCCGGCTCAGGATGAGGTGGTTTACCTGAAATCGACCGCCAACCTGAGTACCGGCGGCACCTCTATTGATGTAACCGACCAGGTACATCCTGAAAATATTTTTATCTGTGAGCGTATTTCGCGAGTAATTGGGTTGGATATATGCGGTATCGACATTATGGCCGAAAACCTGACCGAGCCCCTTACCGAGAATGGCGGCGTAATACTGGAAGTTAACGCTGCGCCGGGTTTCCGGATGCACGTGGCACCAAGCGAGGGCCTGCCCCGCAACGTTGCCGGTAATGTGCTTGATATGCTGTACCCGCCCGGTACAGCAGCGCGTATACCTATTATTGCCACCACCGGTACCAATGGTAAAACTACTACTACCCGCTTAATAGCCCATATTGTAAAAAATAATGGCTACCGAGTTGGCTTTACCACATCAGACGGTATTTATGTACAAAATACGCTGATGGTTGAAGGCGATACCACCGGTCCGCACAGTACTGAGTTTATTTTAAAAGACCCAACCGTTGATTTTGCCGTACTGGAAACAGCCCGCGGCGGCATTTTACGTTCAGGATTGGGCTTTGGTAAAAGCGACATTGGTGTAATTACCAATATACAGCCCGACCATTTGGGTATTGCCGACATCCATACGCTGGATGACCTGGCGCGGGTAAAAAGCGTGGTGATCAATTCCGTAAAAAAAGATGGCTGGGGCGTATTGAATGCCGATAGCGAGCACTGCGTGCGTATTGCTAAAGATGCCGACTGCAACATTGCCTACTTTAGCCTGAATGAGAACAACCCGGTTATTAAAGCGCACTGCCAAAAAGGTGGAATTGCCTGCATTTGCGAAAACGGGTATGTTACCATTCAAAAAGGCGACTGGAAAATACGTGTACAGCGCATCAGCCAGATACCTTTAACCTTTGGTGGCACGGTAAGCTTTATGATTGAAAACGTGCTGGCCGCCACTCTGGCCACTTACCTGTATGGCTTCAAAACGGAAGACATTAAAACCTCGCTGCAAACCTTTGCTCCATCAGCTACGCAAACGCCCGGCAGGATGAATATTTTCAACTTCCGTGAGTTTAGGTTTATGGTTGATTTTGCACATAACCCTGATGGCTATAACGGAATTCGTGAATTTTTGCGGCATATTGACTCGCCACAGAAGATAGGGCTGATTGCCGGTACGGGCGACAGGCGCGATGAAGATATTATAGAACTGGGCCGCATTGCTGCCGAAATGTTTGACCACATACTGTTGCGCCAAGCCGATCATTTACGCGGCCGTACACGCGAAAATATTATGAGTTTAATGGCACAGGGCATCCAGTCTGTAAAGCCGGATATGCCGCTTGAAATGCTGCCCGACGAAGTTGATGCTATTGCTTACGCTATTAGCCTGGCACAGCCAGGGGCTTTCATCACTACCTTAAGCGATGCTGTAAACGATGCCGTTGACATTGTGCAGAATTATCAGGAGAAAGATGCAATGCGTTAAAAAGGTTGCTGTTGTGCTGAACTTGCAGGATAATTTCAGTGTCAGACTGGCCTAGGAAATACCAAAATCACGTTCAGCATAACTAATCAACCAGTAAAACAAAAAGGTCGTTTCTTATATCAAGAAACGACCTTTTTCATACAATGAAGGGATACCTTATTTACTCAGAAAATCTCCCACAAGCTGTTCTGCTTCCTGGCAGGCTGTGGCCAGATCATAGTTTTTCAGGATCACATCAAACTTAGGGGCGTAGTTCAGTTCTTTTTCGGCTTTGGCAAAACGTTCTTTTAGCTTTTCTTCGCTATCAGTACCTCGGCCGGTAAGGCGCTCAATCAATACTTCTAACGACGGGGGCTGAACGAATATAGCCAGCGCCTGCTCCTGGTACTTACGTTTTAAGTGCAAGCCACCTTCAACATCAATATCAAAAATTACGGTTTTGCCGTTATTCCAAATACGTTCAATCTCCTCGCGCAGGGTGCCATAAAAAGTACCGGTATAAACTTCTTCAAACTCAACAAACTGCTTTTTGGCAATACGGTGCAAAAACTCTTCTTTGCTGATGAAATAATAATCTTTGCCCTGCTGCTCATCGCCGCGCGCTTCACGTGTGGTTGCCGAAATAGAAAATTCCAGTTCAGGAAACTTGGTTAGCAGGTGATGCACGATGGTAGTTTTACCAGCGCCCGATGGGGCAGAGAATATAAGGAGTTTACCCATGTTTGATGTTGCAATGTTTGAGGTTATTAAGTTTGATGATTAGGGGCACCGAACTTGATAACTATAGTACGTTCAATAGTTGTTCTTTAATTTTTTCCAGTTCTTCTTTCATACCTACTACCAGCTTTTGAATAGTAGCATCGTTCGCTTTAGAACCGATGGTATTTATTTCGCGGCCAATCTCCTGCGAAATAAAACCTAATTTCTTCCCGTTAGCATCAGCAGATTTCAGGGTTTCAATAAAATACGTACAATGGGTACGCAAGCGAACCTTTTCTTCGGTGATGTCCAACTTATCAATGTAGTAGATCAGTTCCTGCTCAAAGCGGTTATGATCAATGTGTTCGGTGCCTACAGCATCAGCCAGAAACTGGTTCAGACGTTCGCGGATAACCGGTACACGCTTAGGATCTTCTAAAAGAACTTGATCCAGGCTTTGCACAATCAGGTTGATACGATTGGTTAATTCCTGTTGTAAAACGCTACCTTCATCATTACGGAACTGCTGAAAATTAGCCACGGCTTGCTGAAAAGTTCTTTCTACCTGTTTCCACTCTTCTTCACTAACCGTGTCTTCCGTATATTTTACTACCTCGGGCAAACCCAGGGCCAATTGCATTAAATTACCGGAGTTTTCACCTAACTCAGCACTGGCTGCTTTAAGCTGTTCATAGTAATGTTTTAGCAGGGTGGTATCAATACCGGCAGCTTTTACAGCCGAACCGGTTTGCTCTACATTGATGCTCAGGTTTACTTTACCCCGCTCCAGCAGCTTGCTGCACTCGGTGCGCAACTGAAACTCTTTTTCAGAAAAAGCTTTGGGAATACGCAGCGAAAGCTCCAGAAACTTGCTGTTCAGAGATTTGATCTCAACGGTGTATTTGGTGCTGCCCGAATCAAAAGCGGCAATTCCATACCCTGTCATGGATTTTATCATGTGCAAAGATAGCGTTTTTACTTGATTTACTTATAGTTTGCCCGCCAAATCAGAATAAGCGGCTGATATTTGCGTTAACCTTTTTTAACATTCATTAACCGGTATTATCCGTATTTTCGCAAAAACATTATTATGCCCCGTTCATACCTTAAATATTTTTTGGCTGCCCTGCTGCTTTGGTCTTTTTCTGCATCAGCGCAACTGGCAACAGCCATTAGGGGTGTGGTGTTTAATGAGCGTACCAATATCCGTTCGGCACAGGTATCTATCAGCAACCTGAATAATAAGGCCATGGTAATGAGCGATAACCTGGGGCTGTTCAGCATCCGTGCCTCAGTGGGCGATACGCTACTGTTCATTAAAAAAGGGTATGCCGAGCAGCAGGTTGCCGTTACCACAACACAAGATCTGGTTATACGCATGATGCCGCAACAAGTATTGGGCCCGGTGGTAATACGCGGCACCAGCAAAAAGCAGGAATTGCAGGAAACAATGGAGGGCTACCGCAGTAAAGGCATTTATTACGATGGCAAACCGCCAGCATTATCAGCCCTGGCATCGCCGGTTACAGCCTTGTATGAGCTTTTTGGCAAGAACGCCTCGCAGGCGCGGCGTTTTAATAACTACATGCAGCGCGAAAGCAAGGAGCAGGAAATTGACAAGCGCTACAACAAAGCGCTGGTAAAGAGAATAGGGCAATTCTCGGATGAGGATGCAGAATTATTTATGCTGGCTTACCGCCCAGGTTATGAAGACTTAAAGAAATGGACAGATTATGATCTGATCTTATTTATCAAAAAATCGGCTGAGAGCTTTAAGTCAATTAAAGAGAAACCGGTACAAAAGCTAAGTAGCCCTTTATAAACTCTCGCCTTAAAGAGGTTAATTATACTAAATACCCAATGCTTCGCAGGCCTTTTCGGCTGCTAATTTTTCGGCATTCTTTTTACTGAACTCTTTACCCAGGCCCATTATTTCTCCATCAACATTTACATGAATAGTGAACAGCTTACTGCTTTCGCCTTCCTGGTTGGCGGTGAGTTCAAACAGTACATCTTTACCGTGGCGCTGGCACCATTCAATAAGCTTGCTTTTAAAATTGGTTTCGGTTTGCTCGAGGGTATGAATATCAATATGGGGTTTGATAATACGGTTGAGCAGAAAGCTTTTGGTAAAATCATAACCTCTATCTAAGTAAACAGCACCGATTAAGGCCTCAAAAGCATCTCCCAGCAATGAGCTTTGCCGTGTGGAATTAACCATGCGGTTATCATACTCAATTAATTGTTCCAAACCCAGTTTGCGGGCCAGCTGGTTAAGGTTAACCCGGCTCACAATTTTAGAACGCAACTCGGTTAAAAAGCCCTCGTCTTTATAAGGGTATAATTTAAAAAGCACCTCGGCCACTACGCTGCCTAATACGGCATCGCCCAAAAACTCTAATCGCTCGTTGCTGTTCTTAACGCCTTTTTTAACAGATTGCGCCACCGACTTGTGCCTGAAAGCGAGTCGGTATAAAGACAAATTGCCCGGCACGAAGCCGAGCAAATTCTTTAATGTTTTTACGTATTTCCTGTTAGGCGATATGTAAAGCTTATATAACCTTGAGATGGGCATTAAAATACGCTTAGTCCTGGTATTTTTTGAAAATTACAGAAGCATTGTGACCACCAAAGCCAAAGCCATTGCTTTGTGCAGCACGTACTTCACGCTTTTGAGCGGTATTAAAAGTGAAATTAATACGCGGATCAAAAGCAGGATCGTCGGTAAAGTGGTTAATGGTTGGTGGAACGATATCGTTCTTCACAGCCAAGATAGCCGCAATGGCCTCCACCGCACCTGCCGCACCCAATAAGTGCCCGGTCATGGATTTGGTTGAACTGATATTAACGCGGTAAACATCTTCACCATAAGCCTGCTGGATAGCTTTCACCTCCTGCGGATCGCCTATAGGGGTACTGGTACCATGTACGTTTACATAGTCAATATCTGCCGGTGTCATGTTCGCATCCTCTAACGCCGCTTTCATAACCAGTGCAGCGCCTAAACCTTCGGGGTGCGGAGCCGTCATGTGATAAGCGTCGGCACTCATGCCACCACCCATCATTTCGGCGTAAATTTTTGCACCACGGGCTTTGGCATGCTCCAGTTCTTCCAGTATAATGGTTCCGGCACCTTCGCCGGCTACAAAGCCGTCGCGATCCAAGTCAAATGGCCGGGATGCGGTTGCAGGATCATCATTACGGGTAGACAAGGCATGCATAGCGTTAAAACCACCTATGCCGGCTTCGTTAATTATAGCTTCAGACCCTCCGCTGATGAACATGTTAGCTTTACCCAAACGGATATAGTTGAACGCATCAATCAGCGAGTTATTTGATGATGCACAGGCTGATACTGTAGTAAAGTTTGGACCCCGCAAGCCATATTTAATAGAAATATGACCAGGCGCAATGTCAGCAATCATCTTAGGGATAAAGAACGGATTAAAGCGCGGTGTACCATCACCTTTGGCAAAGCTTACCACTTCATCCAAAAATGTTTTTAAACCGCCAATTCCCGATCCCCAGATAACGCCTATGCGATTGGTGTCCAGCTTTTCAAAATCAAGCTGCGCGTCTTTTACTGCCTCTTCGGTGGAGTATAAAGCATACTGAACAAAAGGGTCGAGCTTACGGGCATCTTTCCGACCTAAAAAAGCATCGGCATCAAAGTTTTTAACCTCGCATGCAAACTTGGTTTTGAAATGCGTGGTATCAAAACTTTTTATTAAGGCAGCACCACTCACTCCATTAATCAATCCGTTCCAGTAATCTGCAACTGAATTACCAATTGGAGTAAGTGCACCCAGCCCGGTTACAACAACTCGTTTAAACTCCATCTACTTCTCTTGGGAGTTTCTTATTTAACGTTTTTTTCAAGGTAAGCAATTGCCTGACCTACGGTGCCGATAGTTTCTGCCTGATCGTCAGGAATAGCTACATTAAATTCTTTTTCAAACTCCATGATTAATTCCACGGTGTCTAAAGAGTCTGCACCTAAATCGTTGGTGAAACTTGCTTCCGGTGTTACTTCACTTTCGTCAACACCTAATTTTTCTACGATAATAGCCTTTACTCTTGAAGCGATATCAGACATAATAGTTTATCTTTAATGATTAAATAAAATTTCAGTGCAAAGAAAAATAAATTTAGTTAAATATCAAATCTAAAATCTACTGCAATGTTGTAACAAAATTTCACTGCTAAGGTTTCAGTTTGTATTTTTGCAGCTCAAAAATACGGATTTTGACGAAGAAGATTTTAAAATTTGAAATCGATCTGGACTTTGCGCTCATTGCCATCACAGCACCGTTAAGGGATTACCGGTTGTGTTACTTTATTAATAAGTACCTCAATTTCGATTTTAAAAAAATCCCCGATTTAGCGGTTGATATATATCAGGGCACCATTGAGCCGGCACATTTTTCTATTTATCACACCCACTGGGAAACCACCGAAACCGACTTTTATTTGATTGCCAACAAAGGCTCTGACGGATTATTAATCCCGGAAATGCGCGAGGTGGATTATTTTCTGATGATCAGGAATTTTATTGACGAAATCGATTTAAATCGCATCATCAGCTCCTTAAATCGCATTCAGGAAATTTTGGCCGCAGTAAAGATTGACCCAAAAAAAATAAAATCACGTGAAAATCTGTTATTTTAGCGGCACTTTTACAAAGTGTTGACGTTACACTTATATTAATAGCTTGACAGGGACAGTAAAAATCATTATATGAAATTATCTTACAACCGTACTAAAATAGTGGCCACAATGGGCCCGGCATCTGCAAAAAAAGATGTATTGCTGGCAATGATAAGAGCTGGTGTTAATGTTTGCCGCCTGAATTTTTCGCACGGCCGGCAAGAAGATCACCAAAAAACCATCGATCTTATCCGCGAAATCAACGAACAATACAAAACCAATGTAAGCATGCTGGCCGATTTACAAGGCCCTAAAATTCGTATTGGTTTGGTAAAAGATGGCGGTATACACCTGGTAAATGGCAAGCACATCAACATGACCACTCATGAGTGCATTGGCGATGAGAACCAGATTTATATCACTTATGAAACTTTCCCGCAGGACGTACAAGCCAACGAGATCATTTTATTGGATGATGGTAAGCTGCAACTGAAAGTGATTGAAACCAACCGTAAAGACAACGTACTTTGTGAGGTTATTCACGGTGGTATCTTAACTTCACGCAAAGGTGTGAACCTGCCTAACACCAAAGTTTCTATCCCAAGCTTAACTGAAGAAGACTTAGATAACCTGCAGTTTGCGCTGAAAAACGACGTAGAATGGATTGGTTTATCATTTGTTCGTACTGGTGATGATATTGTTGAACTGAAACGTATTATCAGCCAAAGCGGCAAATCATCACGCGTTATTGCCAAAGTTGAAAAACCGGAGGCTATTGAAAATATCGATGCCATTATTGCCGCAACCGATGGTGTGATGGTTGCCCGTGGTGACCTGGGTGTGGAAATGCCTTTAGAAGAAGTACCATTGCTGCAAAAAATGATAGCTCGTAAATGCCGTGCGGCTTCAAAACCGGTAATTGTAGCTACCCAAATGCTGGAAAGCATGATTACTACCCCTCGCCCAACCCGTGCAGAGGTGAATGACGTAGCTAACTCTGTATTAGACGGTGCCGATGCTGTGATGCTGAGCGGTGAAACTTCAGTTGGTGAGTTCCCGGTTATCGTTATCGAAACTATGGCTAAAATTGTGCGTAATGTTGAAGAAGGTGGCTATCCATTCAATGCATCTAAGCAAGGTGGCGAGGTTGAAAGCACTCACCCTAACTACTTGAGCAATGCTGTATGTGAATCAGCCGTACATTTAGCTGAGCATACCAATGCCGTAGGTATCGTGTCAATGACTTTCTCTGGCTATACCGCTTTTGAAATTTCGAGCCACCGCCCTAAAGCGCCAACTTATATCTTTACATCTAACCAAAACCTGCTGAATGCATTAAGCCTGGTTTGGGGTGTAAAAGCATTCTATTATAACGAATTGGAAAGCACTGACAAAACAATCAGTGACGTAAATGCCATTTTGAAAGCTGAAAACCTGGTAAAAACCGGCGACGTAGTAATTAACACTGCTGCTGTGCCAATTGCCAACCAAGGCAAAACCAACATGCTGAAAGTTACTGTTGTTGAGTAATCAATATCGTATTAGATATAAAAAGGCTGCTTAGCATTGCTAAGCAGCCTTTTTGTTTTTCAGTAAACAGCAGCCTTGCAAACTTGAGTGCGCAGCCTGTGCATGCTACCAAAATGATAGTGCCAATAAAGTTTTACCACTGTTTTCATAAACCTGTTTGTTGTGCGAGTTTGACTTAACAGCTTATTAACGGTTTAATAACCTGATAATTATCTTTTTCGCTGCTTTCAGTCAAATATTGTAACAAAGCATGGGTAGGGATAGTCAATACAATAAACCTTTACACACATGCTTAAACTTGCTTACACCGGATTGCTGATTACGGGCTTATGCTCTGCAGCCTTATCACCAAATGCATTTGCGCAAACTCATGTTGACACCGTTAACCTCAAAAGCCACAAGCTGCAAACATCGTATTTGAAACCAGGCTTGCGCCAGTACCTGGTGTATATGCAAAGCCCTGCCAGACCCAAAACGCTTAATTTATCTTACTGGGTAAGAGATGTAAAAAGCGGTACACAAAATGGCGAAAAGATTTTTACGGTAAGCCAGCACTGGTATGCTAACGATACAAGCGCCTACCGTACCTATTATGCGGTAAACCGTGCTGCCGATTTTGCACCTGTGTATCAAAAAGAAACTGTACGCAGCAAAACTAAAGCCTATAACTGGGGATCTGATAAAATAACAGGAACAGATACCGTTGCTAATAACGAAGCCAAAGGTTTTGAACTGGCATTTACCGAACCCAATTATAACTGGAACCTGGATATTGAGACGTTTGAAATGCTGCCACTGGCTGCCGGTAAAACTTTTGCCATCAGTTTTTATGATGCCGGCTTAGGTAAGCCGGGTTATGTAACTTATAAAGTAACCGGTAGCGAAAAGATTACCCTTCTGGATAATGCCCAAACCGATTGCTGGAAACTGGTAACGGAAGGTAAAGCGCCCAATGGCAGCACCTATACCCAAGCTTTTTGGCTAAGCAAAAAGGGGCATGAGTTTTTGAAAGAAGAAGACAGTTTTAACGGCGCTATGCGTGTAAAAATTAAAATGCCGGTAACCACGCCCGATGTAGTATCATTATTTAAACATTAATTTTTAAATACGATGCAAATAAAAAAAGCCCCGCCGGATAGATCCGGTCGGGGCTTGCGTTTAATTAGTAAATAGAACTTATTTTGAATAGATTTTGCTGTCTACACGGTAACCTGCGGCAGTGTTGCTGTACCAGTCGGTGTAGGTAGCACCATTTGAACCAGCCCATTCCAGGAAGTGAGGATAAGCTTGGTTGATGCTTTGCAGCTCAACAGGGTATTTAAACTCAGTGCTAAAGCTGATAGCCCATGGCCAGTTTTCTTTTGACACGTAGTATTTGGTAGTAGATGAAGATGCATCATCATCAGTACCGAACAGTTTGCTGTCAACCAGATCAGTTGGTGCGTAGCCTGGTAAGTGGATTTCATAACCGCGGCGCAAGTCGCTGATCAGGAATGGATTAAAGGTTGATGGTTGTAAGCTTGATTGTGCTACTGGTGATGCGAAGGTAACGTTTACGGTTACAGTGCTGGTAGTTACTTTTGGCTTATCAGTCATGGTGTTGATAAAGTATGAGTTATCAGCATTTTTCATAACCGCTTCGTGGTTATCGAACGGAATGATTACCGCTTTTGACTGACCGGCTTCAACACCGTTACCTGCAAATTTGATATAGTTGCTGATGGCTTTCTGACCGCTTACTGCGCTAACTGCTGATGCAGCAACTGGTAACTGTACACCAAAACCGTTGTGGAATGAAGCACCTGATGCCAGTGGCACAAACTCGCCTTTCATATCCACGATCTGGTTGCTGGCGTTGCTGGTGAAAGTGTAGCGGCAGTTTACCACTAAGTCGTTCATATCATAGTCACCTTTTTTAGGCCAGTTATCCTCAAATGCAATGCTTGCATAAGTATTTTGAGATGGATAGTAGCTAATGTAAGCACGGGTTGGATCATTAGGGAATGCATCCTGTACATCTTGCACACCGTCGCCATCACTGTCGCCACCTTTATCAATTGCAGGTACATCAGCATTTGAAATAGCGTTGGTTACAGCTGAAGTGGTATAGAATACTAAGTCGTTAAAGTCGTTGTCGGTAGTATATCCATTTACGTTGCTGCTTGGTGTTGTACGGTTACAGTCCTCAAAGCCAGTTAAGTACAGGTCGTGTACGTCATCGTACAATACAACCGCATGTTGTCTTTTACCGCTGCTTGAGCTTTCCGGGTTAAGTGAATTCTGGCTATAGAACTTTTGAGCGCTATTGTATACACCGGTACCTGTCCAAGCATCTTGCATCAATACGAATGCGATAGTAGTACCTGCATCAAAGTTGCCTAACTTCACTTTATCACCAGCTTTTAAGCCACCGCCTGATCCATAAGCTGATGCATTAGGGAACACATACGTAATTTTATCAATAGCGTTCACAATAATACCGCCTGATGTATTGGTTGGCGGGGTGTTAGTTTTGTAAGTATAATACGCTAAAGTACTTTGGTAACCAGCACCCTCTGATACGAATGTTACATAAATATCTGATTTTGCAGTAACGTTGATAGTTGATACGGTACTGTTTGACAGATATTCAGGGTGAGTGGTGGTTAACGGGCTACCTTCAGGTAAAGAAGCATTGATATAAGAAAGTAGAGATGGCTCGATTACGTCACCTGTTGATTCAAGATATAACGGACGGCCCATGCTTCTGGTATAAGGCGCTGTAGTTACAAACGCTGAAGAAGCAGTGTAAGAACCCGGATAGCCATAATCTGTTGTTAACCAACCCTGGCTTATGTATTTGTTGTTGGCTTTTGATTCAGAAGAGTTGAACTCGTCAGGAACGATATCGCCGCTAAAGCCGTCTTTACCACCAATCACGACATTGATGGTATTGCTGGCCGATATACTGGCATTGGCATTACGCATTACACCAATGTAAGCCGGATCGATAGTTAATTTGCTGGTTGCAGCAGGTACGGTAACCACACCTTGCAACACACCGCTTTTGTTGGTAACACCTTTAAAAATGATGTTGCTGGTATTTGGCATCAGCACACTTACCACAACACCTGCCAGCGGCTGATCGTTGTTGGCTTTTAAAGTAACATTAAGTGTTACGTTTTTTGAAGTTGCGAATGTAAAGCCGTCCGGAGCAATTTTGTTAACCGGAGTTGTAGTACCTGGATTTTCATCCACCCGTACGTTGTCTTTTTTACAAGCCGATAGCGAGATAATTCCGGCTAATATGGCATAAGTAAATTTTCTATTCATATCTATTTATTTTTTTATTTACTAATTAACTTATGTTATACATTAGGCAATCGCTGTTCCAATTGTGAAAAGCCTTCAATTGGGGCTGATTTGGCCATATTTTTAATATTTAGCGTTTTTAAGTGTGGTAGTCATTCCCCTGAGTTGGGAAAAAGTGTGGTATTGTGCTCTACAACAGTTTTGATTTCCCCACAGTTAATTACGCGCCTTAAGGGAATCAAATTTTACTCGTGCCGTTAAGTAAGCGTTAAAACCAGACAGACCCATAGCCGGACCTGATACATTGATAATAAAGTGGGATTTGCCGGAGCTTAGAATTATATTCATAACAAACAGATTAAGTTTAGCGTGATGACGGAGCAACTATGTGCTCATTTACAGGCCGGAAAAAACATTTACTTTTTATCCAAACCTTCCACCTTTTACGAAAGTTAAATCTGTAGGGTTAGCTATATTTTCAATTATTGAAATAATATTTCATACAACAATAGATTAATAATTAGTTGTATTTTGAGGATAGAGCGCACAAGCCAGGCATAAACTTGTGGGTGCTTAAATAAAGAGTAGAACCAACAATGTCAATACCATTAAAAAAGCCGGTTGTTAACCGGCTTACAAAGTTTAGATTGTTTTAATAAGAACTGCCCCGCATCGTCCCTTTTTGCCAAAGGCTGCTGTGGCATATCTATCTTTTAATTAATAGTAATTTGCCGTGTATCCTTTAGTTCATCGCTGCAGCCAAAGTATCTGTGGGCGTTTTATCCTCATCCTGCAAGGTGAATAATATTGGCACGGTATATTGCACCCTGACAGTTTTGCCGTTTTGCCTGCCGGGCATCCACCGTGGCGACTGCGCCATCACCCGTATGGCTTCATCGCCAAGGCCAGCGCCCGGATCGCGCAGGGAATGGATGTTGGACAGGCTACCGTCTTTTTCTACCACGAAGGTAATGATAGCCCTACCCTGTACATTGCTCTCGTAGGCCAGTTTAGGATAGCGTATATGCTGTGCTATATATCGATAGAATTTTTCCATTCCCCCTTCAAACTCGGGCACCTGTTCAACCGAGGTAAACACCTCGTTCGTCTGCTTTATATTGTTATCTGTTGCTTCGGCCAAAGCTGGTTCCCGAGGAAACTCAGCTTCTGATTCAGATAGCTTACCCGCAAAGCTTAATTGCCTGTTTCTATTCAGTTCATTAGGTTGCTGCTTGACATTTGCACTTTTGATATCAGTACCGGCAGGCGCATCTAATACGCGCTCCGCTTTGTGCTGAATTGCTTTAACCACACTGCTGTTACTGATAGTTGCCGAAGATAAAGCCAGCATCAGTATAAATAATGGGGCCGAAAAGCCATACTTAACTAAAGCTACCCGCCGAGATTTACTTTTTTGCAGCATCCATATGCGCTGCTTGAGCATACTGTTATTAAAGAAGGTATTAGTTAAGTTATGTGTAGGTACATTAAAAGTTTGGCTTAGCAACAGCATGGCATACTCACTTTTGCTATAGCCCTCATTGATGGCATTGCTATCGGCAATATATTCATGGATATGCTTTATAGCCTTGCGGCACAGGTAAACCACCGGGTTAAACCAGTTAATAATCACTATTGCCTCCACCAGCAATATATCGGCCGAATGCCATTGCCGGGCGTGTACCTGCTCATGCGCCATTATGGCGCCCTGCTGCTGCATGTTCTCGTCTACCTTAATTTTTTTAAAGAACGACCAGGCAGCGGCTTCCGGCTTTTGCCGCAACAACCTTTTTACGGCAATGAGTTGCCACAGCAACTTAATGCCAAACACTATTGCACCGGCAAAATATATACCCGCTATAATTTGCCCCAGAGTAATATTACTTTGCTGCTGGGCCTTGATAAGAAAAACAATCTGCGGATTAACCTGATAAATGGTTTGCCGTACCTGCTCGGTAATAAACCACTGCTTTACCCACTGCACCTGTACCAGCGGTAGTATAAATGATAACACTGCCGTACCCACAAGATAAATGCGGTTTAGCTGAAAAAATGTTTCGCGCCGCAACAGCAAAGCATAAAACCCGAAAAACAGTATCAGGTATAGGTTTACGAGCAAAAGGTAATGCCACCAGGTCATATCACATCGGGTTATTTGTCCTTAAACTTTTCAATCAGTTTCATAATTTCATCGGCCTCTTTTACATCTATCTTTTCTTTTTGCACAAAAAAAGAAAACATCCTTTTTACCGAATTATCAAAATAGCCGGTCAGGAGTTTATCGGTGGCAAAGTTTTGATATTGCTCTTTACTGATGACAGGATGATACTCATGGCTTTTGCCAAAAGCAGTATGGCCTACAAAGCCTTTGTTTTCTAAAATACGGATAATAGTAGATACGGTATTGTATGCCGGCTTGGGCTCGGGCAGCAAATCTATTACATCTTTAACATAGCCTTTACCAAGTTGCCAAAGCACCTGCATAATTTGTTCTTCGGCACGGGTAAGCTCTTTAATTTCCATAGTATAAACACTTTAACTTACTGAAAGATATGTACCTGTCAGCTAAATTGGTATAATGATAAATTTACAACTAATTATTTAGTCAACAAATTTTTTCTATGTACTGAACATTTTAATAATTGAAACAGTTATTTTTCATTTTACCAATTAGATACAAACATATACATGCATATTACTTTTCATGGTGCTGCCCGCAATGTAACCGGCAGCAAACATATTGTACAACTAAATGACGGTACCAGCATTTTGCTGGACTGCGGCATGTTCCAGGGACTGGGCGAAAAAACGGATGGATATAACGACCACCTGGGCTTTAACCCGCTCAAGGTAGATTATATGATTTTGTCGCACGCCCATATCGACCATTGCGGACTGATCCCTAAGCTACTTGCCGAAGGTTTTAAAGGCACTATATTTTGCACCGCGCCAACTATGGAACTGGCGCAGATACTGATGCTTGACTCGGCCAAGATACAGCAGCAGGATGCCGAGTATACTAAACGCAAAGGCCACCCCGAAGAAGCCTTATATACCGAAGAGGATGTGATGGAGGCTATGCACCTGTTTAAGGTGGTAGATTATAACGAAGAGTATGAAATTACCCCGCGCATAAAGTTCCGGCTTACTGATGCCGGGCACGTAATAGGCAGCGCCGCTATACATCTTACTATTTTTGAGGATGCCAAGCAAACACAAATTACCTTTAGCGGAGACGTGGGCAGGTATGGTGATTTGATACTGCGCAATCCGCAAAAATTTCCACAGGCCGATTACATTCTGCTGGAATCAACCTATGGCGACTCGCTGCACAAAGAGCTGGAACCCATTGAGGATGCGTTGCAGGAAATCATCCGCGAAACCTGTATTACCAATGGCGGCAAGGTAATTATACCAGCCTTTAGCGTGGGCCGCACGCAGGAATTATTATTTGCCCTAAACAGCCTGGAACTGAAGGGCCGCCTGCCCGATGTAGCTTATTATGTAGATAGCCCACTATCAGAAAAAGCTACACAGGTAATTAAGGACCATCCTGAGGAATACAACAACCGGGTAAACAAAATTATGGAGGTGGATGATGACCCGTTTGCCTTTAAAGGGCTCAAATTTATCCAGTCGACCGAAGAATCTATTGCACTGAATGATGACCCGCGGCCATGCGTAATTATATCCTCATCGGGCATGGCCGAAGCTGGCCGAGTGCGGCACCACATCCGCAACAATATTAACAATGCCAAGAATACAATTTTGATGGTAGGCTACTCTGAACCTTCATCATTAGGCGGGCACCTCATCCGGGGCGATCATGAAGTATTCATTTTTGGCGAGCGCCATGAGGTAAAAGCCCGCGTATGCGCCATCAAATCCATGAGCGCCCACGGCGATTATGAAGATTTGCTTCGCTTTTTATCCTGTCAGGACCCGGCTCAGGTGAAAAAGGTTTTCCTGGTACATGGCGAGTACGATACCCAGCAAAAGTTTGCCGAACGGTTAGCTGAAAATGGTTTTGCCAACGTGGAAATCCCCTACCAGCACCAAAAGATAGAGCTGGAATAATTACTAGCAGGCAGGCTATACCCAAACGCTAATGCACTGGTATAGCCTGCCTGTATTTTAGCCCGGTTAATTTTTATAGCTCACTACAACTACTTCATCTGTTGTAGTTTTATTTTTAGTGCTTCCTACTTTATTGGTGGGCTGCCCTTTTTCAGATTTGGGCTCTTTACCGTCATTCTTTATAATAGAGAATTGTACCGGAACGGTATATTGTACCCGCACCACATGGTTGTTTTGCGTACCTGGCTTCCATTTGGGTGATGCAGCTATTACTCTTTTGGCTTCATTCGCCAGCGATTGGTCGGGCGAGCGCACGGCTTTTACGTCGCTCAGCGAGCCGTCTTTCTCCACAATAAAGGTAACGATGACCCTGCCGGTAATATTCTTATCACGCGCTGGGGCAGGGTATCTGATATTTTTGCCTAGGTACTGGTAAAAGGCTTCCATACCTCCAGGAAACTCGGGCGTATGCTCTACTGATGTAAACACCTCGTTGCCTGTGCTTTTTTGTTGTGCCCTGCTAATATTATAGCTCAGCATTAGTGTTAATGTCAGGATACAGCCGGCACCCTTGGCAACCCAGCTGTTGTTAAATTTTCTTGTTTTCATAACTATTGGTATTTATAACTAAATCTTTAGGTAAAGATATAACTAAATAATTAGTTGTCAAGTTTTGAAGAAAGAAAATTTTATTGGCGAGATTCTAATAACTATCCGTTCAGCTTACCCATTATACGCAGTTTATTTGCCAGTTCAAGGTAATCATCATCATAAGAGGTAGCTATCAGTCGTATACTGTACGGATGTACACGTAACTTAAATATGATGTATCTCTCTTCATACCTACTATTCATATTGCGTACCGTTTTGGTGTCCGTTACAATTTGTGTTACATCAAACCAATTAAAATATCCATACTTGCGAATTCTGACTCCTTTTTCATCAGCATCAATAGCATAAGTACGTTCATTTTTAATAAGATATCTGACATATAAGGTCAAATATATAGTATAAATAAGCAATGTAATTACGAAGGCTGTCAGATAACCTGATACCACGTTAGACATAGCTATGAATACTATAAGAAGCATACAAAGCGGAATAATAAGCCACCAAATATGACTGTTATCTTTTACCTTAATGGATGCTGACATGTTTAAATGTTAGATATAAGCACAGCAACATTGCTGTCGGTGGCTGTGGCAATGCTTAGTTGCGGAGCATATGATATAATATAATTACTAACGCGGTCTGCCCAGTCCTTATCAAGATTCAAATTATCTATCCGAACTACACTATCATTAATATTCTTAACGAGTATCCTATTTTGCTGGATTTCTATTTGCTTTACCAACCTTAAATCGAACGCCGTATTATACCCCGAAATCAGCATTTCATTTCCATTAATTTCTATTTTAGCATTTGGTAGGTGGTAGATACCATTAAACACGATCAGCATACTTAAACAAAAGCCCAGGATAAAAAGATAGATGCCGATACCTGTATCAAATACAAACAAAAGCACACACCCGATTGATAAAAGAACACCGAATATAATAGCGGTCATTATAAGTAGGGAACAGCAGGTACTTTGCCTTACCAAGCCGGTAAACAACGTTTTGATAGGAAACATACACCAAATACAGGAACGATAGCGACAAATAAACGTAGATAATGATCGGGCTATCTACGCCCCATATAACTATGCGCGACAGAATAAACGTAAACAGTATATAAGATGCTACAGAAAGAAAAGTTTTCAGATCGTCGTTCAGTTTCATGTGATGGGTTGGCTTACGCAAACATACTGTTTGTACCTGAAAAACCGGCCAAACAAAAAGAGGCGTAATTACTTACGCCTCTTTCCTATATTATCCTATTTTATTCCTGAATTTACACGCTTACAGGTACGCTTATACCCATCTCTTTGGCCAGGAACTGCCCGGTAAAGCTTTCCTTTACCTTGCACAAGCCTTCGGGTGTGCCTTTGTACAGGATCTGACCACCGCCCGATCCGCCTTCAGGGCCCAGGTCAATCACGTGGTCAACCACTTTGATCACGTCCAGGTTGTGTTCAATCACTAACACGGTATTGCCTTTATCAACCAGTTGCTGCAATACGCCTAACAGCACATTGATATCCTCAAAGTGCAACCCGGTAGTTGGCTCATCCAAAATGTAAAATGTGTTGCCGGTATCTTTTTTAGACAGCTCGGTAGCCAGTTTTACCCGCTGCGCCTCGCCCCCCGACAGGGTTAACGATGATTGGCCTAAGGTGATATAGCCCAAACCCACATCATTCAGGGTTCTTACCTTACGATGAATGGATGGAATATGCTCAAAAAATGCCGTAGCATCCTCAATACTCATATCCAGCACATCACTAATGGACTTGCCACGGTAACGCACTTCCAAAGTTTCACGGTTGTAACGCTTGCCGCCACATTCCTCGCAAGGCACTTGTACATCGGGTAGAAAGTTCATTTCGATTACTTTCTGACCGGCACCCTGGCAGGTTTCGCAGCGGCCACCTTTTACGTTGAACGAGAAACGGCCCGGTTTATAACCCCGTATCTTCGACTCAGGCAATTGCACGTACAGCGCGCGTATATCCGAGAACACCCCGGTATACGTAGCCGGGTTTGAGCGTGGCGTACGACCAATAGGCGTTTGGTCAATTTCAATTACTTTATCTATATGCTCCAGCCCCTCAATCTTATCATAAGGCAGCGGGTGCTTTTTAGCCCTGAAAAAGTGATGGTTCAGTATCGGGTACAAGGTCTCCGTAATTAAACTGGATTTACCACTTCCTGATACACCGGTAATGCCAATGAGCTTACCCAATGGAAACTGCACGGTAACTTTTTTCAGGTTATGGCCGGTAGCTTTTTTCAAGGTAAGTACCTTGCCGTTACCTTCACGCCGTTTTTTGGGGATGGCAATCTCGCGCTCGCCGTTCAGATAGGATGTAGTTAAGGTATGTGCCGCCATCAGTTCTTTGGGCGTGCCCTCGGCTACTACCGTACCGCCATGCACACCGGCCGCAGGACCCATGTCAATCACATGGTCGGCTTCCAGAATCATGTCTTTATCGTGCTCCACCACCAATACGGTGTTACCCAAATCGCGCAGGTTTTTCAGGGCATTAATCAACCGGTCGTTATCACGCTGGTGCAGGCCAATGCTGGGTTCATCGAGGATGTACATCACGTTCATCAGCTGCGAACCAATCTGCGTAGCCAAGCGGATGCGCTGTGCTTCGCCGCCCGATAAGGTACGGGCCGTACGGTCAAGCGTAAGATAGCTCAAACCTACATCCAGCAAAAAGCCAATGCGGGCGCGAATCTCTTTCAATATCTCGCGGGCAATAACGTTCTGGCGTTCGTTCAGGCGCTCTTCCAAGCCGTTGAACCAGTCTTGCAGGGTACGGATATCCATGCTGGCCAGTTCAAATATATTTTTCTCGTCTACCTTAAAATGCAGTGATTCTTTCTTTAACCGGGCACCTTCGCAAACCGGGCAGGTTTTCAGCACGCGGTAAGCTTCCAGGTCGTCAGCTATTTCGTCGCCTTTGCGTTCCTGCTGCTCTTCCAGCATGCGGATCAGGCCATCAAAAGTTACCTGGTAGCTTTGTACGTTCCATTTATTGTGCTCAACCGATACCGTAAGTAATTCATGCGAACCATTCAGGATAATATCCAGCTTTTCGCGCGGAATTTTTTCAATCGGTACAGATAGTGAGAACTCATACTTTTTAGCCAGCGCTTTCAGCACATGGAATATCCATGTTTCACGGTACTCACCTATCGGGGCCAAACCGCCGTTAATGATGCTTAGCTTTGGATTGGGTATTACCGAGCTTTCATCCACCACAAAGATATATCCCAAGCCATCGCACTTATCACAAGCGCCATAAGGCGAATTGAAGGAGAAAGTATTAGGCTGCGGCTCATCGTAGGATATACCGGATATAGGATCCATCAGGTACTTACTGAAGTAAGATACATTGTTATCTTTATCAGCAATACGAATAATGCCTTTGGCCGTTTTTAACGCCGATTGCACAGAAGTATACAAACGTTTGCTATCTTTTTCACTGATCATCAGGCGATCAACCACAATATCAATATCGTGAATCTTATAGCGGTCTACCTGCATTTTGGGCTCTACGTCCATAATAGCGCCGTCCACATAAACTTTCAGGTAGCCTTGCTTGCGTATCTGCTCAAATAATTCGCGGTAGTGCCCTTTACGTCCTTTTACCACCGGAGCCAGAATATTTACCGGCTGCCCGTCAAACTTTTCCATAATGGCACGCAAAATCTGGTCTTCGCTCATGCGTTCCATCTTTTGGCCCGATACGTAAGAGTAAGCCTCGCCTGCACGGGCATACAGCAAACGCATAAAATCGTAAATCTCAGTAATGGTACCTACCGTTGAGCGTGGATTTTTGCTGGTGGTTTTCTGCTCAATGGCTATAACCGGGCTCAGGCCCGATACCTTATCCACATCCGGCCGCTCCATACCGCCCATAAACTGGCGGGAGTAAGCCGAAAAGGTTTCCATATAACGGCGCTGCCCCTCGGCATAAATGGTATCAAACGCCAGTGATGATTTACCGCTGCCACTTAAACCGGTAATTACCACCAGCTGGTTGCGCGGAAAAGAAACGTCTATATTTTTCAGATTATGTACCCGGGCTCCGTACACTTCCACATCGCTTTGCTCGCCCAGATCAATAGGTTTTGTGCTCATATTTTAGTTAGGAAACAAGTATTAAACTTGCATTAGGCAGCTAAGTTTTAACGCCGCCGTAATTCTCTCAAACAGAGCTGCAAATATACGGAAAAAAGGCCGGGCAACATAGCGTTGGCCGACCGGGTGTGCTCCGTAATAGCGGGTTATTTATTAATTCAAAGTCAAATTTTCGGTTGGCTTCAGCATGGCCCACAGCGCATCGTAATGCGCATAGGCCGGCTTAGCTTCTTCGGCTTTATTAATCACCTGCTTCATGGCAACCAGCTTGTACACATAAGAGCTGGTTTCGCGGTTAAGGCGCATATAAAAGTAATTGCCCTTATTTTTGCGGTTCATGGCATGCATAATACGGGGCGAGCCGGCATTATATGCGGCAGCAGCCAGTGTCCAGCTGTTAAATTTGTCATGAAGCTCAAGAATGTACTTGCAGGCGGCAATGGTTGATTTGCGTACGTTATAACGCTCATCGCGCCGGCGCGAAACTTTCAGGCCATAGGCACGTGCAGTTTGCGGCATAAACTGCCACATACCGGCAGCACCGCGCGGCGATTTCCTTTTGTTGCTAAAACCCGACTCAAGCAGCGGTATGTACTTGAAATCTTCGGGAATACCATACATTTTCAGGATAGGCACAATAACAGGAAACCATTTCTCGGCCTGTTCTTGCAATTCGGGCGATTGGGTATTTCTGACAGTGTGTTTCCAGATCGAGTAACGGATCTTTCTGTTCACTTTCTTATTATGAAGAGGAAGCTCTTCTTCGGCAAAGTTCAGCTTAGCTGAAGCGGGTTTGGTTGCGGCATAAAAATTTAAAATCGCACCACTGTTTTTCAAAGGCTTTTTATCAGGAACACTGTAAATAAAAAGCTTAGAAATGATAAACAGCACAAAGATTACGGAACACGTAATTAAGTGTTTTTTAATCATTCTGTTAAATTAAGTTAAACAAATAGGTTTAGATGTGTTGCAAAGGTATACAAACATATCAGAATACCAAATAGTTACACCGGCTTAGTGTTTACAACCTTGTTGAAAAGTTTTTAAAACAACGCCTCACAGTGTATTAAACACACTTTCTGCTGTGGAAAATTTTTTAATAAATATCAACTTTTTGCGTACTTTTGCTGTCTTGCTTTTAAGGCTTTAAAAAACATTTATGGTATTTAAAAAACCAGGGAACAGTCGCGACGACAAGTCCAACAAATCATCCGGCAGGCGTGCCGGAAGTGGCGATAACCCACGCAGTAACTCATCTTCACGCACACGCAACGCATCTTCAGGATTTAAAAAATCAGATACCGGCGCACCACGTAAAAGGTTTACAGGCGGCGATGCCGATGCTGACAAAAAACCTTTTTCAGCATCACGCAAAACCTCATCAGGTGGTTTTGGTGGCGATGATCGTCCGAAAAGAAGTTTCGGCGGCAACGCATCAGAAGGTAAAAGACCTTTTTCTTCATCGCGCAGAGATGCATCAGGCGGCGAAGGTAAAGGGCAGCGCAGCTTTGGTAACGGCGCATCAGCCGACCGCAAGCCTTTTGCAAAAAGAGGTGGTGAAGGCGGTTTCCAGGGCGAAAAGAAATTTGACAGACCAGCCGGCGGCAACAGAAGCCGTGGCGAAAGAAGCGAAGGCTTCAAAAATAAACCTTTCCGCGAAAGAGGCGATCAGCCTAAAACACGCAGTGGCTATAGCCGCCCGGCAGAGGACGACTTTGCCGGCGAGAAACCCGCCCGTGTAATGCGCGGACGCAAAAAAGCCACTGAAGGAAAGAAGGAAGACAGCCACTTAATACGTCTTAACCGTTATATTTCAAACGCAGGTATCTGTTCACGCCGGAAGGCCGACGAGCTGATTGCTGCGGGTGTGGTAAGCGTTAACGGCGAAGTGGTATCAGAACTGGGCTTTAAGGTTGATCCGTCTAAAGATGTGATTCGCTACAACGGTGAAACCCTGAAGCGCGAAAAAATGGTATACGTACTGCTGAACAAGCCAAAGGACTATATTACCACTACCGACGATCCGCAGGAGCGCCGCACGGTGATGCATTTGGTTGATAAAGCTACCCGCGAGCGTATTTATCCCGTTGGCCGCTTAGACCGTAATACGACCGGCCTATTGTTAATGACCAACGATGGCGATTTGGCTGATAAGCTTTCACACCCTCGTAACAATATCACCAAATTATACCAGGTTGAGCTAAGCAAAAGCTTAACCCAGGGCGATTTAAACAAAATAGCTTTCGGCCTGGAGCTGGAAGATGGCTTTATTAAGCCGGATATGGTTACCTATGTACAAGGTGGCACCAAGCGCGAGGTAGGCATACAAATACACAGCGGCAAAAACCGCATTGTACGCCGCATATTTGAACACTTAGGCTACGAGGTGGTAAAACTGGACCGCACGGTTTATGCCAACCTGACCAAAAAAGATTTGCCGCGAGGCAGATGGCGTTATTTGGATGAAAAAGAAATCATCCAGTTAAAACACCTGATCAACTAATAAAATTACACCATACAGGCATCAAGACTGTTACAAAAGCCCTTTTATTTTAAAAGGGCTTTTTTGTTACCTTGCATTGTTTAAAGTGTTAAATTCATGAAAAAAACATTGATACTGATGGCTATGCTTCCCTTTTTGGCAAAAGCACAGCCTAAACCACCCAAATCGCTCGACCTCCTGATTGGCACTTATACCAGCGGCGAAAGCAAAGGCATATATGTGTACCGGTTTTACACCGAAAGCGGCCGCCTGGCTTATTTAAACGAAGCAGATGGCGTGGACAACCCTTCTTACCTGTGCGTATCGCCCGACCGCAAGTTTGTTTACTCGGTCAATGAAGCCAGCGACGAGCGCAAAGGCGGCGCAAGTGCTTTCTCGTTCGAGGCTAAAACCGGCAAGCTTACTTTCCTGAATAAACAATCTACAGGCGCGGCACCTTGCTTTATCAGTATTGATAAAGCACAAAAAAACGTTTTTACGGCAGATTATGGCGGTGGTAGCGTTAGTGTTTTCTTGTTGAATGCAGATGGTTCACTGAAACCGGCATCACAAACATTATCCGACCGCAATCAGCCGCTGGGGCCTAACAAAGAGCGCCAGGAAAAGCCACATGTTCACATGGCTTCACTTACGCCTGATGAAAAGTTTTTGCTATACACCGATTTAGGCACCGATAAACTGAACATACAACGTTATAAAGCATCACAAACGCCTGTGCTTACACCAGCAACGCCGGCCAGCGTAAGCGTTGAAGGCGGCGATGGTCCGCGCCACTGGGATTTTAGCGCTGACCGCAAGCATCTTTATTTAATTACAGAGATGACCGGTAAGATATATGCCTATCACTACAATGGCGGCAAACCAAAGCCATTTCAAAGCGTAAGCATTGTGCCTGATGGCTACACTGGCCAAACCGGTGCAGCAGATCTGCACGTATCGCCTGATGGTCGCTTTTTATACGCAACCAACCGCGGTGATGCCAACGAGATTGTGGTATTTGCCATAGACCAGGAAAGCGGCCAGTTAACTTTGGTTGAGCGCCAATCGACACTGGGCAGTACGCCACGTAATTTTGTAATTGACCCGACCGGCAGCTACATGTTGGTGGCTAATCAGCACGGTAACAGTGTAATCGTATTTAAGGTTGATAAAACTACCGGTAAACTTAAGCTTACCAATAATCGCATTACTGTTGATAGCCCTGTATGCCTCAAGTTTACTACTATTGATTAAGCTACAGGAACAATATAAAAAAGGCCGGCATGAACTCATGCCGGCCTTTTTTATGATTTAAACGCTTGTTATTGTTTAGCGAATGTATATACTACATAACCAGTTCCGCTACCTAAGCTTACCGGCGTTTTTAACATCATGGTACTGCCATCGTTGCTGCTAACCAGCATGCGGTAGCCAGTTTGTACGTTTTTGGCTTTATCGCCTTCAAAAATCTTTTTAAACTGAAACATCTGGCCGGTCGGGTCATTGAAAAGTGACCAGAAGATGGTTTGTGATGCACCATTGGTAAGGGTATAAATACCATTGCCGCTGTTTGTTAGTTTCCAGGTACTGCCCACAAAAGCTGAAGGTGCAGCCTGATCGAACACATTACTTACGGCGCTTTGCAGTATACCATCATACGAAATGTTGGTTACTGTCCAGGTGCCGGTAAATTTACCACGTGATGCATTGGCATAGCCTGCCGTATTTTTGGTTGATGAACATGCTGAAACCACCAGGGCTATAACTGCTATAAGCAGGGTAGATTGAAATATCCTTTTCATAAATAATAAAACTTTAAGTATATGTGCTAATTATACACAAATCCTGCCCATGTTGTTTTAAACGGTGTGGCAGTTGCACAAAGCAACCGTTCAGGATCAACAATTTTTGTGCGCTTTAACTCTAAAGTTTACTATGCCGTTTTAACGGGCTTGCTGTTAGCAATCACTTCCTGATAGAAATTTTCGTACTGAGGCAATATGTTCGAAAGGTCAAAAGTGCGGGCGTGTTTAAGGGCCTCTTCCTTGAAAGTATTCAGGCGGTCTTCGTCCTCCAGCATATAAACGGCGCGTTGAGCCATGCCGTCCACATCGCCTACATCACACAGGTAGCCGGTTACACCGTCTACATTCAGTTCAGGCAAGCCACCGGCATTACTGCTGATAACCGGCACACGGCAGGCCATTGCCTCCAGCGCAGCCAAACCAAAGCTTTCTGACTGTGAAGGCATCAGGAATAAATCAGATACCGACATAATCTCTTCTACCGCATCCTGCTTACCCAAAAAACGAATGTTTTGGCTAACGCCTAAATCGCGCGCCAGTTGCTCGCATTCAGGGCGGTCTTGCCCGTCGCCTACCATGAGCAATTTGGATGGAATCTGCTCCTGCACCTTGGCAAAAATGCGCACCACATCTGATGTGCGTTTTACCCGCCTGAAGTTAGAAGTGTGCACCAGTATTTTTTCGCCCTCGGGCGCTATGGCCTTTTTGAAGTGGCCTTTAGGCTGATGGCTGAAACGTTTTAAATCAATAAAGTTGGTAATCACGCGTATATCGCGGTTCACTTCTTCAAAAAAGCGGTAAGTATCCTGCTTTAAATGTTCGGACACCGACGTAACACCATCACTCTGGTTAATAGAGAAGGTAACTACGGGCTTGTAAGTACGATCGTTACCCACCAGGGTAATATCTGTACCATGCAACGTAGTAATGAAAGGAATATGAATGCCATAGGTAGCCAGAATTTGCTTGGCCATATAAGCGGCCGATGCGTGTGGTATGGCGTAATGCACGTGCAAAATATCCAGCTTTTCAAACCGAACCACATCTACCATTCGGCTGGCCAGGGCCAACTCATACGGCGGAAACTCAAATAAAGGGTATTTGCTAACGCTAACTTCGTGGTAAAACAGGTTCTCGGAAAAGAAATCCAGACGCACGGGTTGATTATAGGTGATAAAGTGTACCTGGTGCCCGCGGTCGGCCAGTGCTTTGCCCAATTCAGTAGCTACCACACCGCTCCCCCCGAAGGTTGGATAACATACAATTCCGATTTTCATACGTGCAAGTTTAACAGCAATTTATGGCAAATGTGTTAAGCGCGTGTAAACTTTGACAGCGCAACAGTTTTGATACAAAAGCCATACTTTAACTCATTATTCCTCTTCGGCCTGTTCATTAGCTGAAGAAGCAGAACCGGTTATCCACCAGGTATTGCCAAATGCATCACGTATACCTGCGCTGCGGCCATATTCCCGTTCGTCGGGTGCCATTAAGGGGCTTGCACCATGGCCCAACGCCCTGTCATACACCGTATCACAATCGGCCACGTACACAAACAGCGCGGCGTTTTGCTGCGGAAACTCGGCAGTGGCATCACTGAACATAATTGTACTTTCACCTAACTGTAATTCGGCATGCATTATCTTCTCCTCATCGCGCATCACCTTCATCTTTTCGGCTGCACCAAAAACCGCCTGCATAAACCGGCTGAATGCGTCAGCATTTTTGACAATCAAATAAGGCATTACCTGCTGGTAACCCTCGGGTATATTTAATTGAGACATAATGAAGTTTTAGTGATGAAGATAGATATTTTGGGGAAAAGAACCAATTTTGAGAGCCAAGAACTAAGGATCAAGCGCCAAGATTAAGACTATCAAATTCGATCAGACAACAATTCCCCGCACGTTTCTCTATGAATCTCGCTCTTGTTACTCTCCTCGTTCCCTAAAAACCTCACCCCGCACCAATTCCCTCTTTACTACTAAAGCCCCTTTTGTATTGCCTCATAAAACACATCCTGTATGCGCCCACGAATGCGACGACTATTAAGTAGTGTTGAATCTTTTGGATATACGCGGTTGGACAGAAAAATGTAAATGAGGTTTGTTTGCGGATCAACCCATATACAGGTGCCGGTATATCCTGTGTGCCCGTAAGTTTGCGGCGAGGCCAAATTGGATGGATAATGCTTGCTTACCACCGGGTCCCAACGGTCAAACCCTAAGCCGCGACGGCTTACAGCCGATTGTTTGGAGGTAAATTGCTGTACGGTTTCGGGCTTTAAATACTGAATACCGCCATAGGTGCCACCATTCAGCAGCATCTGGTATAAAATAGCCAGATCATTAGCTGTAGCAAACATACCGGCATGGCCAGATACGCCGCCTGCCATAGCTGCGCCCTGATCGTGCACATAGCCCTGCACCAGCGTATGCCTAAAATAAGTATCATTTTCGGTAGGCGGAATACGATCGCGGCTGAAACGGTTTCGTGGCAAAAAGCCGGCCGTTTGCATACCTAATGGGTTATAGAATTTATCCTGCACATATACATTCAAAGGTGTGGCGGTTATGGTTTCCACAATCTCTTTCATGAAATACATGCTCAGGTCGCTGTATACATATTGCCCTTTGGTACGTAAAGCGGTATTAAGCATCTGCGGCAGCATTACATCTTTGTAATAATCTTTACGCAGATAATACCCGTCGGCCACTTTGGTTGGATAAGCAGCTGATGAATCGGAACTATGATCGCTTGGCCGCAGGCGCTCGTAGAATGGAATATAAGGCGTTAAGCCAGCCTGATGCAACATCAGATCGCGCACCAGCACCTTGTTTTTATTGGTATTACGTGCCGAAGCTACGTAACTACCCATGGTTGAATCCAATCCTAACTTGCCCTGCTCTACCAGCTGCATTACCTCTATGGTAGTGGCCGATATTTTGGTACACGATGCCAAATCGAATATATCAGTTATTTTATCGGGCTGTGTATTTTCATACGTGTGATAACCGTAAGCCTTATTAAAGATCACTTTACCGTCCTTTGCTGCCAGTACCACAAAGCCCGGCGTAGCACGGTCGCCTATAGCCTCGCGGGCTATATTATCAATTGCCAGCAAATTGGCAGCACTCATGCCGGCACCTTCGGGCACCGTATATTGCAAACGGGTTTTCGCAGTTAAAAAGCCGGTGCCGGCCGCGTACCTGGGCGAAAATGTTTTAGCTAGCTTTTGTGTGACAGCTACCCCACCAAATACAGCCTGCGCAACATATGATGCACTTACCGGTGAAACCTGCTGGCACCATACAATGGGTACCGCAATCTCGTTAAGCCTGCCCAGTGTGCTGCCATTACCCCAATAGGCAATAACCAGTTTTTTTAGCCGGGCATTTACACCAATAAAATCAATCACCTGCGGATTAATCAGGTCGGCATCTGTTAACTGCAAAATAACGGTGTTATACAGTTTCAGATCATCGGCCAGTTTGCTTGCACCGGTAAAACCGTTGTAGGTAAGCCCATTAAAGCTGCTTACCTGGGTATACTTGTTCAATAAGCTATCAAAAACCGGTGCGTTGGTATGGTTAAAGCGAACACTGGCCGCTTTCATTTGATCCAGATCGCGCAACGGAATGATGCTTTGCTCATTGTTAAGCAAAACGGTGGTTTGTGCGGCAGTCCGCTCTTCTGCTACGTAAGCCGCCCCTGTGGGCATGTTAATAAGCGGTGGCGTTTGCGCACAGGCTGCACTCAATAAAATCCCTCCCGACAAGATAGCTGCCAGCAACGTGGAGCTACTTTTTCTCATACACTTTTTCACCGTTAATATATGTTTTCAGCACTTTTATTTTAGGCAGGTCGCCGCCTTTTGCTTTCATAATATCCTGCTCCAGGATCACAAAATCAGCATACTTGCCAGGCTCTATACTACCTTTTTCTTTCTCTTCAAAGTTGGAGCGGGCCGCCCAGATGGTCATGCCGCGCAAAGCCTCAATACGTTTCAATGCGTTTTCGGTTTGGAAGCCCCGGGCTGGCAAACCTTTCATATCCTTACGCTCTACAGCAGCATAAAAAGTATACAGCGGGTTGATGTTCTCAACCGGGAAATCGGTACCCAGCGGCAGCCAGCCGTTTTGCTGCAGCAGTTGCTTGTAGGCATAAGCTGTTTTAAGACGCTCGTTACCCAAACGCTGTGCTGCCCAAAACATATCTGATGTGGCATGCGTAGGTTGCACGGATGGAATGATATTGTTGTCGCCAAAGTAGTGCATATCCTCCGGTGCTATCACCTGGGCATGCTCTATACGCCAGCGGCGGTCGTTTTTGCCTTTCAGGGCGTTGGCATATATTTTTAATATGGTGCGGTTGGCCGAATCGCCGATGGCATGCGTACACATCTGGAACCCTTTACCTGCCAAACGCTGAGCTATCTCTTCAAAGTGCTTTTGGCTACTTAGTAAAAAGCCTTTCCACCCTTTCTGATCACTGTAATCATGCAGCATACAGGCCCCTCTTGATCCTAAAGCGCCATCAGCATACACTTTAAATGCACGTACATTTAATCCGGGAGTTTTGTAGATACCACGGTTAAACAGGTAATTGATATTCTCTTCATTATCCGAAAGCATAACGTACATCCGCATTTTAAGCGACCCTTTGTGCTGCATTTCGGCAATGGTGTTAATCATTGGGTAATCCAGACCGCAATCATCTACAGTAGTTAAGCCTACTGCAAAACAGTTTTTTTGCGCATTTAGCAAAGCGGCTTGCGTTACCTGATCGGTAGCTTCGGGCATTTTGTGGGTTACCAGCCCAACGGCATTATCTACCAGTATACCGGTCAGTTTACCGTTAATCGTTTCTATCTCGCCGCCCTCAATTTTTTGACCGGGCTTAATGCCGGCAATATTCAATGCAGCCTGGTTGGCAATGGCAGCATGGCCATCAACCCGGCTCAATACAACCGGACGAACAGGGAACAGCGAATCCAGCTGTATCTTGTTGGGAAACTGCTTCACGGCCCAGTCGTTCTGGTCCCAGCCACGGCCTACTATCCAGCCTTCTTCATTGCGCTTGGCATAATTCTGTACCGAATCCAATATACTTTCCCAGCTTGATGTACCGGCCAGCGCCACCTCCTGCAAACTTAATCCGTAACGGTAAAAATGGGTATGGGCATCAATAAAGCCAGGGTAAATAGCTTTACCGGCAGCATCTAACACCTGGCGGGCCATGTAAATTTTTTCAAGACTATCGGCTTTGCCTACGGCCACAATTTTACCACCGTTCACCACAAAGGCCTCGGCTGTGGTAAAATTACTGTCAACCGTGTATACGGTTGCATTTTTTACCAGCAGGTCGGCATTATATTCTTTTTTTTGGCAGGCGGCAAAAACCACCGCTAATAGCGCAGGCCAAAGTTTTTTCATCGTTTCAGCTACAGAAGTTATTTAAACGTACAATGTTTGCAAAACTATATACAAGTATTCAAAAGTAAAGTTATGCCGCCAAATAATTAATTTAGCATCGAAATAGAGAGGGATTATTTTAGATGTCAGATATAATACAGCTTTTACCGGATGCCGTAGCCAATCAAATTGCTGCAGGCGAAGTAGTACAACGGCCGGCTTCGGCCGTAAAAGAGCTGGTGGAAAATGCCATTGACTCGGGTGCAGACAAGATACAGATATTACTTAAAGAGGCCGGTAAAGCCCTGATACAGGTAATTGACAATGGCTGCGGCATGAGCACTACCGACGCGCGCATGTGCTTTGAGCGGCATGCCACATCCAAAATACGCAAAGCTGAAGACCTGTTTGCCATACGCACCATGGGCTTTCGTGGCGAAGCCATGGCTTCTATTGCTGCTATTGCACACGTGGAGCTAAAAACCCGCCGCCACGAGGATGAGCTGGGCACCTGCATCAGCATTGAAGGTTCTGAAGTATTAAGCCATGAAGCCTGTGCTGCCAGCGCCGGCACATCAATATCTATTAAAAACCTTTTTTATAATACGCCCGCCCGTCGTAACTTTTTAAAAAGCAACTCGGTGGAAATGCGGCATATTATCGATGAGTTTCAGCGTGTGGCTTTAGCCCACCCCCAGATATTTTTCACCCTGCATCATGATGGGCAGGAGGTATACCATTTACCGGCTGCGGCATTAAAGCAGCGTATTGTACACTTGTTTGGCAACAATTATAACCAACGGCTGGTACCAGTTGAGGAAGATACTACCATCATTAAACTGCATGGCTTTGTAGGTAAACCCGAATTTGCCCGCAAAACCCGTGGCGAGCAGTTCTTTTTTGTAAACAACCGCTTTATAAAGGATGCTTACCTGAACCATGCCGTACTAACCGCTTACGAGGAGCTATTACCCGAAGAAAGTTATCCGTTATATGTGCTGTTTATTGATATTGACCCGAGCAAGATCGATATCAATGTACATCCTACTAAAACTGAGATTAAGTATCAGGATGAGAAAGCAATATATGCCATCATCCGTTCATCGGTAAAACGCTCTATGGGCCGTTACAACATAACGCCTACGCTTGATTTTGACCAGGAGAACAGTATTGAACACCTGATTACGCCTAAGCCGCTGAATGAGATCGTTCCGCCAAGCGTTACTTTCAATCCAGACTTTAACCCTTTTGCATCTGACAACAGGCCTGCTCCCCGTGAACCACGCGAGCCTGCGTTCCGGTCAGATAACAATCCGTATAAAGCCGGTATACCGCAAAACTGGGAAATGCTATATGAAATCAGCAAGCAGGAAGACACCCGGCAGGAAGAACTATTGCCTACTGAAACCATTGAGGTAAACAACCAGCAGATCAGTAAAGACAGCGAACGGCAGTTGTTCCAGATACACAACCGGTTTATACTGTCGCAAATTAAATCGGGCTTTATGCTCATTAACCAGCAGGCGGCGCACGAGCGTATTTTATATGAGCGCTTTTTGCAGCAATTGCAAAACCACTCGGGCATTAGCCAGCAAAGCCTGTTTCCGCAAACGGTTACCTTGAATGCGGCAGATTTTGAGCTTTTACGTGAACTGCTGCCTGATATTCGCTCACTGGGTTTTGACATCCGCGAGTTTGGTAAAAATACGGTAGTAATTGAAGGCATACCGGCCGACATGAACGCCACAAACGAGCATCAGTTACTGGAAGACCTGCTGGAAGGGTTTAAAAACAATCTGGCTATTCTAAAGTTAGATAAGCGCGATGCGCTGGCCCGTACGCTGGCCCGCAATGCGGCTACCAAAGCCGGCACCAAGCTAACGCTCGAAGAAATGAACTTACTGATTGACCAGCTGTTTGCCTGCCAAATGCCCAACCTCGCTATTAACGGCAAACCGGTGATTAGTACTTTTACACTGAATGAACTGGCCGAAAGGTTCGAAAAATAATACAATCGGCTACCTGTACAGATATGAGACCATACAGTCAGAATCCATTACAAAACATGACGCCGGTTGTAAAAAACCTGCTCATCATAAATGTTATATTTTTTATTGCAGAAGCCATGCTGCCCAAAATGGGGGTACAAATGGGCTGGCTGGCTGCTTACTATCCAAGTTCACCCCTCTTCAGGCCGTGGCAAATAGTAACCTATATGTTTATGCATGCTGATTTAAGCCATTTGTTTTCAAACATGCTGGGCTTGCTGTTTATAGGTCCTATCATTGAGCAAACATTTGGAACCAAGCGGTTTTTAAACTATTATTTCATTACCGGTATAGGCGCTTTACTTTTTAATTATATCGTAAAGGCAGTACAGGCCTATCAGCTTACCGGCCACTTTTTTCCAGGGCCAGAAAGCTTTAATCCCGAAACACAGGAGCAATTTCTGAGCTTTTTGGAAATCATCAGAGGTAGCACGGTAGGCGCGTCGGGTGCAATATTCGGACTTACAGCCGCCATATTGATCTTATACCCCAACATGGAGTTGATCGTGTTTCCGGTACCAATGCCGGTAAAGGTAAAGTATGCTGTTTCACTTTACATACTGTATGAACTATACAGCACCATAAGGCCTCAGCAGGGCGATATGATAGCCCACTTAGTACACCTCGGGGGCGCTTTGGTAGGCTATATTTTAATTAAAATCTGGAATATAAAAACACCAAACAATTTTTACTAACTTATGTAAGTTATTTAAGTAAATATTCTCCGGCATCATGAGTACCCTGTGGCAAGAACTGCGTTATAAAATGCTGCAATCAGGCAGCAAACTGAACCTGCTTATCGGCATTAATGTATTGGTATTTTTAGCTATCAATATACCTGCAGTTATTTTGCACATGATGGGTAATGATGCCATAAGCATTTTTGCAAACGAGTACTTAAGCATGCCGGCCTATCTGCCCCAATTGGCCACCCACTTCTGGACACCGATTACCTACATGTTTATGCATGACGGTATTTTCCATATTTTATTCAACATGCTGTGGTTATTCTGGATGGGGCAGCTGTTTGAAGAGTACCTGGGTAAAACTCGAATCGTTAGCCTGTATTTTTTAGGCGGGCTTGCCGGAGCGGCACTATTTATCCTGGCGTTTAATGTATTACCGGCTTTCTCCAAAGAGGCTTTGTATAATGCAACGGTAGTAGGCGCATCGGCCAGTGTAATGGCTGTTGTAATTGCCACGGCTACCCTGCTGCCTAACTACACCATTTACCTGATGTTTTTAGGGCCGGTAAAATTAAAATGGCTGGCTTTATTTTATGTAACTATCGACTTTTTAGGCATATTAGGCCCTAATGCCGGCGGCGAAATTGCGCACTTAGGCGGGGCGCTGCTGGGCTTTATTTACATTAAGCAATTAAAAAGCGGGCACGACTGGAACCGCCCAATGGATCGGATACTGAACCAACGGCCCAAAGTAACCGTGGCCTCTAAAAATCGCAGCGTACCCTCAAATGCTGGTCGCCCGCGTGAAGAAGAGATAGACCGTATTCTGGACAAAATATCGCAAAGCGGCTATGACAGCCTGAACAAGCAGGAAAAGGAAACTTTATTCCGCGCCAGCAATCATAATGAAGGGTAAAAATACGAAGCTTAATTTTTTCGATAAACTATTCTGGTGGTTAACCATTCTGGCAGGCTTATCATTGCTTATCAGTTATCTTTCACCTATAATCGATCCACGCAAAATTTGGATCGTCGCTTTTTTTGGCCTGGCCTATCCGTTCCTTTTATTAGCAAATGTTTTACTACTGATATTCTGGGTATTCAGGGGTAAAAGGTATTGGCTTATGCCAACGCTTATCATCATAATTGGCTTCAATGTATTATTCGATAATATTGGCTTCCGCTTTTTTGAGCCGCCACGTAATGTTGTTAAAGAGAACTGCCTGCGGGTAATGACCTACAACGTGCACAATTTTAAAGGTTATGGCGACAAAAATAATCCTAATACCAAAACCGAAGCCTTAAGCATCATTGCAGCCGAGCACCCCGATGTAGTAGGTATGCAGGAATACTTCACCCGCAAACGCGGGCAGTACGCCTTTACCGACTCTATGAAAAGGCTCATGCGCTCTAATCATTATTATTTTGAGCCTTTTAATTATGACAGAAGCTATGAGGCAGTCGGGTTGGCTATTTTCTCAAAATACCCTATTGTAAATAAAGGTTACATTAGGCTCTCAGACGAAGGTGGCAGTGGTAACCAGTGCGTGTATACGGATATCAAGAAAGGCAATCATATTGTTCGTATCTACAGCATACACCTTCAGTCTATCCGGTTTGATCCTACCGATTATGATTACCTGGATTCGGTTTCGCGGCATGGCAAAACCAGCTTGTCATCATCCAAGCGGATTGGCAGCAAGCTTAAGCGCGCCTTTATTAAACGCAGTGAGCAGGTATTTAAGGTGAAGGAACATGCTGCGCAATGCCCTTATCCTTATGTAATATCAGGCGACTTTAACGACACCCCGGCATCCTTTGCTGTAAACCAGATGGCTAAGGGCCTTAAAAATGCTTTCCGCGAAAAAGGCTCGGGTATGGGGCGCACCTATAATGGCAGCTTTCCAAACTACCAGATTGATTACATTATGGCCAGTCCAAAACTGGATGTAGACAATTACTGGATCGTGAAAAAGAAAATGTCCGACCATTATCCCGTTTGCAGCGACTTAATGCTTAAATAGCCTTCTTTATCTGCTTAAATTCATATTGCTGCTGATAATGCCACCTCACATCAAAAAATTGTAAGTTTGCACTCATGAAACAAAATTTATTTGTTTACAATACTTTAACCCGTAATAAAGAGGAGTTTGTACCATTAGATGCGCCTTATGTAGGTATGTATGTATGCGGCCCTACCGTTTACAGCGATGCTCACATGGGTAATGCGCGTACTTATATTTCATTCGATTTAATTTTCAGATACCTTTCTCACTTAGGTTATAAAGTGCGTTATGTGCGCAATATTACCGATGCCGGCCACCTGGAGAGTGATGCCGATGAAGGAGAAGACAAAATTTCCAAAAAAGCTAAGCTGGCCAAACTGGAGCCGATGGAAATTGTGCAAACTTATACTGTAGGTTTTCATGAGGTAATGCAAACTTTAAATATTTTGCCGCCCAGCATTGAGCCAACAGCTACAGGCCACATCATTGAGCAGATTGAACTGGTAAAAGAAATCCTGGCTAAAGGTTATGCTTATGAAGTAGGCGGCTCAGTTTATTTTGATGTTGAAAAATATAACCATGAGCACAACTACGGCATACTAAGCGGCCGTCATCTGGACGACTTGCTGAACAACACCCGTACTTTAGGCGGCCAGGATGAAAAACGTGGCAAGCTTGATTTTGCCTTATGGATTAAGGCCAAACCTGAGCACCTGATGAAATGGCCATCACCATGGGGCGTTGGCTTTCCGGGCTGGCACTTGGAGTGCTCGGCCATGAGTAATAAATACTTAGGCGAGCAATTTGACATACACGGCGGCGGTTTGGATTTGATACCAACACACCATACCAACGAGGTGGCGCAAAATATGGCCAGCTGCGGTAAAAATCCCGCCAAGTACTGGGTACATACCAATATGCTCACTGTTAATGGCCAGAAAATGTCAAAGTCATTAGGTAACAGCTTTTTGCCGCATGAGTTATTTTCGGGCAACAACTCAATCCTGAACAAGGCATATAGCCCGATGATGGTTCGTTTCTTTATGCTGCAGGCTCATTACCGCAGCACGCTTGATTTTAGTAACGATGCGATGGAGGCTTCCGAAAAAGGATTTAAACGCCTGATGAATGCACTTACACTGCTTAGCGGCCTCAAAGCATCCGACACCAGCGAAGCGGATATACAAGCCCTGCAAACCCGTTGCTATGAAGCTTTGAATGATGATTTTAACAGCCCGGTTTTAATTGCCGAACTGTTTGAGGCATCGCGCATTATCAACTCGGTTCATGATAATAAGCTGAAGATTGACGAAGCAAATTTAACACTGCTAAAAAAGCTGATGCAGGATTTTGTCATCGATATCTTGGGTCTTAAAAATGAGCAGGCAGCTACTGATGAACTGCCGAAAGTGATGGATTTTGTAGTACAACTGCGCAGCGAGGCTAAAACCAACCGCGATTACGCTACATCTGACAAAATTCGCGATGGTCTGCAGAAAATCGGCTTTCAATTGAAAGACAGTAAAGAGGGAACCACCTGGAACAAGATTTAAATTCCCATAAAAACATTTTATAAGCAATAACGTTTATTAACACCGCATGGATATTAATAGATTAAGCCATGCGGTGTATAGACTTGCATTAAATTCTTTACCCTGTCTTTACAATAATTATATACATTTTAAGTTAAACTCATAGTTATGATAGCTTTCTTGCTTTAGCATATTGCTTCATCAACTACAACTGTCTTCAATCTAAATATGAATATGAACAAAGCTTTGTCGGCTATTGCTGCAATATGCTGTTATGCCGCTACTACTTTAGCCCAAACTACCGGCACTACACAAACTGCTATTAAAACCGAAGAAGATTTTAACAAGTTAGCCGCCCGCAAAGGCATTAAAGAAGCATTTTTATCTGTAGCTGATCCTGAAGGCTTGGTTTTTAAACCCGAACCTGTTAAAATAACAGACTTTTACGGTAACATCGATAAACAACCCGGCACCTTAACCTGGCAGCCAAAGTTTGCCCGTATATCTGCATCAGGCGATTTAGCGGTTACTGCTGGTCCTTACGTTTATACGGCAGGCAAAGCAAGTGACGATAAAGTATTTGGCGACTATGTATCCATCTGGCGTGGCGGTTTAGATAATAAATTAAAACTGCTGTTTCAATTGGGTATACAACACCCCGAAAGCGATGCCGAACCATTGGTTGATGTAAAAGAGCCGGATGCAGCCAAAGCCAATACAACTACTAAAGATCCGTTTAAGGCCAAGGCTATCATTATGTCAACCGATAAAGCTTTGAATGCAACCCTTCAAAAATCGAGCTTGGTAGGCTACAAAGCGTTTTGCAGCCCCGAGGCTCATTACTATTTCCCGGGCTTTCAGCCAATAACCGGTCAGGATAAAGTATTGCAGTTCCTGTCCGATCAGGCTATCAGTATTTCAGCTGAAACGGTTAATGCCGGCCGTTCGAACAGCAACGATTTAGCGTACAGCTATGGCCGGGCACGCATTCGTAAAGGTAACATTGTAAGCAACTACAACTACGTACGTGTGTGGGAAATGGATGCTCAAAACCACTGGAACGTACTGCTGGAAATACTTTCGGCTGTTGAAAACGAGTAGTAACTCAATGAATAAATTAAAAAGCCGGCTACATTAATAGCCGGCTTTTTAGTTAGATATATTTCCATAAAATAAGAGGCGCTGTATGTGGATACAGCGCCTCTTATTTTATGATAAGCTTTTTTAATTAAAACAGCTGCTCAATGATCTGATCTGTTGACAAGCCTTCGGCCTCAGCATGGTAGCTGCGCACAATACGGTGCCGCAGAATAGGCTTGGCCACGGCTTGTACATCTTCAATATCCGGCGAGTATTTGCCACTGATTACAGCATGGCACTTGGCACCCAGTACCAGGTATTGTGATGCACGCGGCCCTGCGCCCCAGTTCAGTAATCTTTTAACCTGCGGGGTAGCCAGCTCGCCCTGTGGCCGCGTTTTGCCTACCAGGCGCACGGCATATTCCAGCACATGATCGGTAACGGGTATGTTGCGCACCAATTGCTGAAAGAATACAATCTGTTCTGCATTCAGTACTTTGTTTACCTGTACTTGGTTTGTAGTGGTGGTGTTTTTAACCACCTGTAGTTCCTCGGCAAAGGTTGGGTAATTTAGGGCTACGTTAAACATAAAGCGGTCTAACTGCGCCTCGGGCAGCGGGTAAGTACCTTCTTGCTCTATCGGGTTTTGGGTAGCCAGTACAAAGAATGGCTGTTCCAGTTTATGGGTAACGCCTGCCGCTGTAACCGCTTTTTCCTGCATGGCTTCCAGCAAGGCAGCCTGCGTTTTGGGCGGCGTACGATTGATCTCATCAGCCAAAATAATGTTGGCAAAAATGGGGCCTCGTATAAATTTGAAATTTCGATCCTCGCCCAATATTTCCGAACCTATAATGTCAGATGGCATCAGGTCGGGCGTAAATTGGACGCGGTTAAAGTTCAGATCAAGCACCTGGGCTACGGTTTGTACCAGCAGGGTTTTAGCTAAACCAGGTACCCCTACCAGCAAGCAATGCCCGTTACTGAAAATAGAGATCAGCACAGACTTAACTACTTCATCCTGCCCGATGATAATCTTTCCTATCTCGGCACGGATGGTATGATAAGCCTGCTTTAAGGCATCAGCTGCTTCAACTTCTGAACGGTATGTCATAAACTCAATTATGGATTGGTTACCTGTGCCGTTGTAGGCTTGGTAACCCAGTCTTTAAGTATATTGCAGGTTTGGAACTCCGGATCGATGCGGATATAAGTATCTTTCCGCTTTTTCTCAAACCACTCGCTTACCGTACGGTTCAGTTTGTCGGACTGTGCAATTTCTTTCATCCGCGGAAAATCCTGGTTCAGATTAGCCTTGTGTGCATCCGTTATTGACCGCAGGAAATAAATACGGTAAGATTGTTTACCATCCTGACCGGTAATTAACTGTGGTTTTGAAATACCGCCTACTTTCATTGTATCAATTACCAGTGCAGTTTGCGGATCCAGTTTATCAGTTGGAATGAAAGTTGAACGTGATTGTACATTCTCCTCATTCATCATCATGCCACCGTTGTATTTAGTCTCTTTATCGTCTGAGAAAATTGACGCAGCGGTAGAGAAGTCGATCTTTTTATTTTTGCTTAGCTGGTCATAAACACTATCCGCTTTAGCTTTGGTACGGTCCAGGCTGGATTGTGTACCTGCCGGAACAATAAGGATATGCCTTGCATGCACCTGCTCGCCCCTACGCTCGATAACCTGCAAAAAGTGGAAACCGAATTCACTCTCAAATACAGGTGAAACTTCACCGGCTTTTAGTTTAAAAGCCATTGCGGTAAACTCTTTCACCAGGCCGTTACGGTCTTGAAAACCTAAATCGCCACCTTCTGGTGCCGAGCCCGGGTCCTGGGAATATAAGCGCGCCAGGGTACCAAAGTCTTCGCCATTTTTAACACGTTTTAGCAAATCTTCAGCTTTCTGTTTGTAGTAGGCTTTTTCATCTTTGTTCAGCTTGGGCTGAAATACGATCTGACCAACCTCAACCTCTTTATTGTAGGTACGCAAGCTGTCTTTAGGTATTGCTTCAAAATAACGTTTAACCTCCTGCGGGGTTACACTTACCTTTTCTGTAATTTTTTGCTGCATACGCTCGGCAATCATTTGCTCTTTGATATCGGGGCGTATTTCATCTTTGTATTGGATCAATGAGCGGCCTAAAAACTGCTCCAACCGATCCTGACCGCCGGCACGTTGTATGGATGCACGCATACGACGGTCTATTTGTGCGTCTACATCATCCTCACTTACGGTAACACTATCAATAACTGCCTGCTGTGCCAACAACTTTTGGGTTAACAAGCGTTGCAGTATCACACAACGGATATTAGGATCAGGCTGATTACCTGATACCAGGTACTGGGCATATTGCAGCTCAATGTCTGATTGTAGGATTACGCTTCCACCTACCACACCGGCAATTTTATCCAGCGTTTGTTTTTGCGCATGTGCCGCAGAAAAAGCGATTAAAAGACTAAAAATAACTATTCCGAACTTTCTCATTTATTATCGTATAACACTCGTTTATTTACCCGGGATAACTGCCCGAAATAAACCTCCGAATTTCGTAAAATTTCCTGAATTTCAGCGGCATAATAATGTCATTAATTGTTACCGCGCATAATTGTGCTAATATCCCCATAAAGGCTCACATGGTTTAGCTATTTTTGTTAAAATTTGTTAAAGTGAACCCCGAGAACGCCATTGCTGCCTTACGCTACCTGCTACAGGATGATATTTACCTGCTGAATGCCGATAAAGAGCAGCTCCGTAACCCCAAGCCAGCAGCACCCGTAGTACCGGAACCAGAGCCTGCCGCATCAACAGCTCCTGCACCTCAACGGGCTGAACCACCGGTTACAGCAACCCAACCAGTATCAGAGCCAGAGGTGATTGCCATTAAAACGCCAAAGCGGGAGTTCAAGTATTTGGGTAGCAATAAAAAGCACTTCTTGGTTATTTGCCATTACCCGCAGGAGCAATTTATGGCCGATGCGCATCTGAAGGCACTCGAAAGCACATTAAGCCGTATTTCTTTTACGCAGGATGATATTGCCTTACTCAACATCGCCACCTGTGCTGGTACCGACTTTAAACAACTGACCAGCTTTTTCAGTCCGGAGAAGCTATTGATATTAGGTGCGCAAGCCCGGCCTGCCAACTTTCCGGAGGTGGCGCTAAATGCCGTACAAACTATAAATGACTGCATAGCCTTGTATACTTTTGGTTTTGACGAAATGATGGGCCATAAGGAAAACACCAAAGCATTCTGGAACCAGATAAAAACTTTTTAATATGCCCAACCCACTTGTTTTTGCCACACACAACAACCATAAACTGCAGGAAGTGGCTGCCAAAACCGGCAGCCAGCTTCAGCTGCTAAGCTTAACCGATATTGGCTGTATGGAAGATATACCTGAAACAGGTACTACTTTCCAGGAAAATGCTTCTATTAAAAGCCATTATGTTTTTGACAGATATAAGGTAAACTGCTTTGCCGACGACAGCGGCCTTGAGATAGAGGCACTGAACAATGAGCCGGGCGTATACTCTGCCCGTTATGCAGGCGAGCACGGCAACCACGAGGCCAACATCAATAAAGTACTAACTAACCTGAACGGGGTCACCAACCGCAAAGCGCGTTTCCGTACAGTGATATCACTGCTATGGAACGGGGAAGAGCACTTTTTTGACGGCACGGTAAACGGAACTATCCGCACCGAACGCGTAGGTGCACAAGGCTTTGGTTACGACCCGATTTTTGAGCCCGAGGGGTACGACATTACTTTTGCCGAAATGAGCATGGAGCAAAAGAACAGTATCAGTCACCGTGCTATTGCCATGGAAAAGCTGATCGACTTTTTAAACGGTAAACAAGCTTAATAAAACCCAAAAGAGGTGAGCGATACACTTACCTCTTTTTGGGTACCGCATATTTGCTACGATACTGCAAGGCCTCCATAGCATTGGCCAGGTATACCAGCGGTGCGTTCCAGTTGATAGCTATTTCATTCACGGCATAAGCCCGGTCATCATCCACAAAAGCCTGATTGGGAACTAAAGATGGCAAAGCAATGCCGTCTTGCCGGCCGGGGTTTGGCCCGCCCGATAATAACCCGGGAACAGGCGGCACTATACCATCAGCCACCGATGGCCGGTGATGCGGGTGCATTACGGGCTTGCTACCCAAGCCGGTAATAAAGCAATAACCCGTTCCATTTCTCCCCAGCAAATAATCTAAATTACTTAAAGCAGCATTCAGGTATTGCGGCTTGTTGGTGAACAAATAAGCCTGCACCAAAGCCACGCCTTGGTTGGCTGCCTCCGAGCTGCTTCCCCAACCATAATTGCGCGCCGACCGCCCCATTACTGTTTGATAAGCCGGTAAGGTAGCCGGATTAGTCAAACTATCTGCAAAGGCCAGCATCTGCTTGGTTAGTGTAGACATTGCAGCTTTACCGGCCAGTGTAAGCCTATTCCGGTTTCGCAGCAGGCTGTAGTAGCCCAGCATACGTACCTGCCCCCAATTGGGTATCGATAATTTTATTTTATCACCCAATGGTACTTTATTCAAGTACCGGTCATCCTGCATGGTTATGTACATTTCGGCCGCGGCCCAGTCAAACTCATCAGCTACCTGCTGGTCGCCGTAGGTACCGGTAACTACTTCAGGTTTAAAGGCGGCGTTCATGGCCGTTTGGTCATAAATCACTTTAGGATTAGCTTGCGCCCATTGCCATGCCTTTAACGCTGCTTTCCGGCATGAATCACCTAAACCGGGTAACTCCCGCTTGTAACGCTTCATTACCCGGCTGGCCTGCGCCATTACGGCGGTGAAATCGAGCGTTGCGGCAGTACTTTTCTGTACTACATAGCGCGGTTCCTTTGCATCATCGGGCATAACCATGCCATCAAAGCGGGCGTTGGTAAGTTTATGGTATACCCCGCCATCAGCCGGATCCTGCATGGTTAGCATCCACCGGAGGTTCCATAATATTTCATCCAGCATGTCGGGTACTTTATTGCTGCTTTCAGGAATATTCAGTTTTACAGTGGATATATAGTCAGGGAAATCTTCGCAAACTGACAGCAGGGTAGCCATACTGATACCGCTGTTTACAATATACTTGTTGTAATCACCGGCATCATACCATCCGCGTGATGAAGATATAAACGTACCTGCAGGCCGAGTGGCACTTGCTGCCGATGGATGAACCAGCACCTGATTATCGGGGTGCCCTGCCGGGCGATGCCATTGGCCGGCGTACTTTTCGGGCAAGGCAATGGATGCACGCTGGTAATAAAACGCTTTTATGCTGGCCGTTGCTACAGGCTGGTGGATGCAATTGCGCACTTCAAAGGTATAAGAATAACCTATACCTGGAACTTGTAGAACATACTTACCGGGTTGCTGCAAGGCAGTAAAGTTGGCCACATAAACGGCTTTGCCGGACAGATCCGGCTTGGCCGAAGGCCGCAGTTGTCCCGTAAATACCTTTTTATGATCGGCCGTTTCAATGGTAAATTGCTGTGCTTTGTTTGTAAGTACAATAGCCACTTTTGACGCATGCGGGTAAAAGCCCATTTGGTTTAAACGGATACTATCTGCTCCAGCGCCCGGTGGAGTTTGTGCACAACTCATGCTGCTTGCGGCAGCCAACAAGCCTAACCCGGAAATTAATCGCTTAATAATATTAGCCGTTACCATACAATTCAGCTATTTAGTGTTGTGAATGTTTAAGAATTGCCTTTCATAAAAAAGGGAGCCAATGTATAGTATTCATCGGCTCCCTTTTAGCTTTGCATTAGCGAATGCGGTTATTTACCAGATAGGGTTACGCTTTGTTTGCGCACATTCCAGCCTTCAACAGTAATGGTTGGTGCACCACCAGTTAGCTTAGCTACAGGTGCACTTACCGAAACGGTTGCACTTTCATTAGGTGCCAGTGTAATATAGCTGGCACTCCAGTAACTTGGCCTAATCTCGTCGTTATTTACCAGCAATTGCGGGCGAACAAAGAAGGCAACCTGGCTGCTTTTGTTAGTGATTTGCAGCGTCCACTTGTTTTCTGTTTTACCTTTTTCTGTTTTTACCAATGTAGTTTGCAATTGCGCATTCGGCATGCTGCTCAAAGAGGTATAATCATTACCCGGCGCCATCCAGTAAGCATTGCGCGATATAACTTTACCTTTGGTGTCTTTAATATTTAACACCACCAGGCTCAGTTCTTTCAATGGTTTTAAAACGTAGGCCATTGGTATTACTTCTTTTACACCCTCATCGCTCAGGTTGGCAGTTGCCATTTGATGAAACAGCTGTTTGCCTTTGGTATTATACACATCAGCCTGCAGCATTAAGGTGCCGGTTGGTGCATGGGTACGGTTTAGCACAGCCACGGTCGAATCATTTTGATTGAACTGGATGTGGATAGGCTCAACCGCATTTTGCATGGCGTAAAAACCGGCATTTGGTTGCAAATACCAATCGTATATCTGCCATATCACGCTTGGGAAAGCGGCATTCAGTTTCCACAGCATTACACCGCCGGTTTCCGTGAGCTTATGCCCGGCCGATTCAAATATGGCCTGGTAGCCAGCAGCGTTCATCAGCTGCATTTTGTTTGAAAAATCTACTCGGCTTTTAGGTTTACCATAGCGGTCTACCATGTCTTTATAGTACTCATCGTACTTACCGGCGCCGGTAGCGGCATCATGGTAGCCCCACATGTTGTTGAGCGGGTACGGCAGTTTCTGATCCCAGGTAGTATCCGGAATATTTTTAGCCAGCGTGTTGTAAGGCGGCTGCGATGGAATACCAGTTTCATCTTTAAACACCCAATCTTTACCGGCATCTGCTAATTTATAATACTCTTTAGGATCTTTCCAGGCATAAGGGCCGCCGCTGTAAACGCCGCTCGGCAAGTTATCAGGCCATGAACCCTGCCAGCCTGCAGGCAATTTAGCAAAGCCCGATGAGCTTGGAATAAACGGCCGCGTACCATCCAATTGGATCACATTGTTGCGCATGGCATCATATAATTCTTTACGGGCATGACCTTCGTTACCACCCGTCCACACCAGTAAGCTTGGGTGATTGCGGATGCGGTAAATGGTTCTGATCACGTTCTTGGTAAAGATGTTGCCTTCCAGCGGGTAATCAGGCGAACCTTTGAACTCGCCCTGGGTATCACCGGTGATCCAGAAGTCAGACCACACCATCAACCCGTATTTATCGCAGGCATTCCAGAAATGATCAGGCGGAGTAACGCCACCACCCCATATCCGCACCAGGTTTACGTTGGCATTACGGCACAAGTGTAGTTCGTAATCATAACGGGCCGAATCGCGGTTTACCATCATATCAGGCACCCAGGCACCGCCATTCAAATGCACACGCTTGCCGTTCACAAAAAACTCGCGGCGGGTAAAGCCATTTACATCAGTTGCTTTGGTGCTTACGGTACGCACGCCAAACACAAAAGTGGTATCATCCATTACTTGCTTGCCGCTGGCATATTGTAAACGGATACGATACAGATTTGCCTTGCCATAGCCGTTAGGCCACCATAATTTGGGATTACGCAGATAGAGTTCGCTTACTTGTGCCGGGGTCAGGTTTACATCTTTGGCTTCTCCGGCTTTTACCGATACATTGCGGGTAAACTGCACAGCCGAGCCGGCAAAGTTTTCGGGCTTAATGCTTACTGTTAATTTACCGTTGGCAGCGGCAGCGCTATGGTTAGCTAAAATCAAGTTCAGTTTTACACTGGCGGTGCTGGTATCGGGCAAAGCCAATTCGGTTGCCAGTTTGGGCCGGCTAATGGTTACGCCACCTGTAGTGCGTAAAAATACCGGCTGCCAGATACCCATATTCCTATCGCGCACGGGCGGCATCCAATCCCACCCTACCGAACAAAGCATGGTTACGTTTTTACCAATATCGCCGGTGGGGCCACCATTCAAATAAAAAGGCCCCATCGCTTCCAACTGCTCCTTATCGGGCAGGCCGGGATAATCAAGCGGGAATATCTTTACGGCCAGCGTATTTACACCGCCCGGAACAATTTGCTTACTAACCTGCAGGTTATAATCGGCAAACATACCGGCCATCTGGGTGGAGTCGGCAATACGCTTGCCGTTCAGCCATACCTCGGCACGGTAGTTAATACCTTTAAAGATGAGCTGAAAAGTTTTGCCTTTATCACCCGCCGGAACATTAAAAGTGGTGCGGTACCAGTAGGGCTTTTTCCATGGATTTACCTTGCCTGGTAAATGACTGTATTTATCCAGATCATATTGCTTGTTGAACTCATCTGACGCATCGGGGATGCGCATGTTGTTCAGCGCTTGGTAGGGGTCGGGGTAAACTTTATTAGCTACCAGTCCAGTTAATACCGTAGAGGGCACCCGCACCGGGTACCATTTGGCAGTACCATGATAGGTATTACCCGATAATTCTTTACCACTTTCCTTAACTATTGCCGACGATTGCAGCTGGAACCGGGTAAGCTGTACTTGCTTTACAGCAGCTGTTTGCGCTTTTAACGCTGCAGGCATGCCTACAACGCTTAATGCCACCAACGCAGCCGAACTTAGAAGTTTTCTCATAAACTAATATAATGTTATACAGATGTATAGATGTTGCTAACCTAATACTTTTTCCTGAAGCTATATTAATTGAATATGTTTTTAGCCCCTTGTATTTTTAATGCTTTTGCTGATACTTTTTTACCAAGTTCAGTAAGCTGCTTTAACAAACTTATATCTTAACTACGGCCATTATAACAAGGCTAAACCAAAATCAGTAATTATAAATCGAATTATTTTTTAAATGTATGAAGAATAATATTCCGGGCGCTGCTTATTTCGTGCCATCAATTTACCAGGCGGCTTACCGCCTAATTGATGTGCTTTGCCACTATTATCATACATACCAAGAATGACAAGCGTTAACACTCAAAATATAATTGCTACACCACCGAATGCAACGAAGCCCTTTTGCTACTGGCAAAAGGGCTTTTTATTTTAAGGGCAAACCAAAAATGCTGAACTTAGCAGTTTATTAAGCATAACCCTACAAAAAGTGATTCATAAATTAATTGCCTCGTGGCTGGGCATCGGCTACATTAAAGGCGGCGGCACCCTTGCGGCCATCGTTACCTGTTTGCTGGTATACCTGCTGCAACAAAACCATTTGTTAGACAGCAACTGGACTTTGCCTGTTATTACCATAATAATTACCCTGCTGGGCATCTACGTGGGCGACCAGGTAGAACCCGACTGGGGTAAGGACAGTTATCGTGTGGTGATTGATGAAGTAGCCGGGCAACTGGTTACACTGCTTTTCATTCCCATAACGCCGCTATACCTCATCATCGGCCTTGTTTTGTTCCGCTTTTTTGATATGGTAAAACCCTTGCTAATTCGCCGTATGGAAAAGCTGCCCGGTGGTACCGGCGTAATGATGGACGATGTGCTGGCCGGCGTGTACAGCAATATCATTCTACATATTATAGTAGCTATCATAGCCCGGTATCCTATCAGCTAAAAACATACAAAAAGAAAGGGCCGTCGGTGTTACACCAGCGGCCCTCTTTGTATTATTTAACGTAACTGTTAGATATGGATAAACAGCTCATTGGCAGGTTTGCGCACTTTAGCAAAGTGAGCATAATGATCGTCTTCGGCACGATGACCGATACATAAAATCACCGAGGTGGTCAGCCCTTTTTCTTTCAAGCCTAAAATCTCGTCGAACTTACCGGCGTTGAAACCTTCCATCGGGCAGTTGTCAATACCAGCTTCTGATGCGGCGGCCATGGCAATACCCAGTGCAATGTAAGCCTGTTTGTGCGCCCAGGCTATTTTCTGGTCTTCGCCCATGCGGCCAATAGCACCTAATATCACGTTTTCAAAATCGGCCACGGCGCTGCGCTCAATACCGCGCACTTCAACAATGTGATCAATGTATTTTTTTACGTAAGCTTCGTTAATTTCAGTTTCGGCGGCAAACACAATTACCTGTGAAGAATCGGTTAACTGAGCCTGGCCGTAAGCAGCGTCGCGCAGTTGCTCGCGGATGGCCGCATCTTCAACCACCAATATTTTGTATTGCTGCAAGCCGTATGATGAAGGCGACAAGTGCACAGTATCCAGTAAATGCTGTAGCTGATCGGCACTTAGTTTTTTAGCCGGGTCAAATTTTTTGGTAGCATAACGCCACTCCAGTGATTGCTTTAATGACATGGGACTTTTTATTTTTTCAACAAATTTAGATGTTTAAACATTTAAAAGCGTAATCATGATGTCAGATTAACCTAAACCCCTGTCATGCAAAGCCTTCAAACGCTCTTTTTCTAACCGCTTTTGCTCTCTGCGGGCATCTCGCTCGCGTCTGCGGTTTGCTTTGGCAGTGTCCTGTACTGCTTCCTGTGCCCTTTCCGACGAGTCCTTTTTACCGAACAAGCGCTGGAAAAAGCCCAATTGCTTTGGTTCTTCGGTTACACCTATCGGGTTTAATTCGTCATCCACAGCATCCGGATTTTTCATAATACTATCGGCCACAGCAGTATCAACCGGGGCTATGCGCTGGCGCAAGCCTTCGCGCAGGCGCACATTATAAAAGCCGTAAGCATTGCTATCGCGCTGAGCCCAGCCACGGCTGGCCATCAGGTTACCAATTAGTCTGAAGTAACCGTGCAGGCGGTAGCGCAGGGTACCATTCGGCTCAAAAGCGTATAAACCAGCTTTAGGGTTGGGTACAATGCTGGCCAGGTAAATACTTTCGCCCAGTGTAAGGTTGGATGGCGATTTACCAAAGTAAAAATGCGAAGCCTCGCCTATACCGTAAATATTGCGCCCCCATTCAATAATGTTGAAATACACTTCCATCATGCGGTCCTTGCTCATAAGGCGGGTGTTTTCAATCATCCAAACAATAATGGCTTCTTCTACCTTACGTACCAGTGTTTTTTTGCGGCTCAAAAAGGTATTTTTTATCAACTGCATGGATATGGTACTACCACCGCGCTTAAACTTCTTTTCTTTAAGGTTGGTGGCAATTGATTTACGCAACGATTCTTGCACAAAGCCATGATGGGTAAAAAACGACGGATCTTCGGCCGTCATAACCGCATAGCGTAACTCGGGTGCTATCTCATTTAACGGGGTATAATTAGGGTTTTGAGGGCCAATTTCACGGGCTGGCATGGGCTTGCCTTTTTCATAAGGCACGTAGGTGAAAGGGCGGTTCAGCCTGCCAAAATCGGTTTTGCCAAAACTAACTATCCTGAAATTTTGCTGCGCCATGCCCGATTCAAACTGCACATCATCAGGCCGTGATGTATCTAAAAACAGGTGCAAGTTGTAACGCAGTTTACCAGCTACCTTAATATCCTCAAGCGTAGTGAATAACCCTTGCGGAAACGAATCAAAAATATCCTGGGCGGGCAGCCAGTCGGTATGCATTTTAACGGCAAATATTTTTACCGGGCGCATAGTGTATTTAATGTAGGGATGGGCCGTGATCTTTTTAAGGTGAATAACCGATGAACTATCCAGCGACACATACCGGTTGCCCACAAAAACATTGGCATCAATAGCGCCCGACGGCACAATAACATTACTGTCTGATAAAGCCGGATGATTGATAAGCAGGTTGCGCACGGCGCAATAAGTATAAATCTGCGTCTGATCGTTGCCATGCTCTACTTTGTTGAGGCGGGTAGTCAGGGTATCAAAGTTCATTTTCAGATGATACTTCTGTTCAATGAACGGAAACTCTACCTTTTTACCATCTGCATATAACTTTACATCAATCTCCTTATCAGACGGATGCAGCTTGCCCGCAAAATGCCAGGTGGCGTAATTATCATTGATATCAAAGGTCGACATCAGATCGCCATCTTTAATCACTGCCGAACGGGCCAGCACTTTTACCTGGTTGCTATCATCGGTAAAAGTTACCTTAAAATTCTTTAGGTCTAAATTATCAGGTATTTTGTAAAGCACCTGGTTAATCAGGTTATCGGCCAAATCATCAAGCCCTTTGGTTGATTTCTTATCGTCAGTTTTCTTTTTCTTGAACAGGAAATCAAAGTTGCGCACGCCATTTTTGCTTACCAGATTCAGCAAGCCATCCTGCAGCTCCACATTGGCCAGCTTAATGTTGCCTACAATCAAAGGCATCAGCTTTACACTTACTACAAATTTGCGTATGTGCAGCAGGCTATCACGCTGTTCGGGCACAACGGTAATATCACTAAAGGCAACAGTGCTTAGCCCGGTAAAATGGGCTTTGCCAATTTTCACATCCAGGTTATATTGCGTTTTAGCCTTGGTTTGCGCTTTGGTAATAGCGGTTTGTAACAAGCCTTCACGCTTACTATAGGCCAGGTAGCCACCAATAAGAATTATAATGAAGACGATGCCAAGTACAATACCGGCAATTCGTAAATATTTAGGATTAAGGCGACGCATGTGTAAATTTCTCTCCAAAACTAATTCTTATCGGCTATAAAACGTTTCCGTAAAGTAATTATTTCTCTAACAAAAAGCATTACGGCCCTGTTTTTGTAATTTTGTGTTCATTCGGTTTTGAAATGCAACTAAACAAAGAACAAGTTTTACAAGCCCTGAGCAACGTAGAGGAGCCAGACTTAAAGAAAGATCTGGTTACCCTGAACATGATTCAGGACATACATATTGAAGGCAATAAACTTAGCTTTTCAGTAATACTAACCACCCCGGCTTGTCCGTTAAAAGGGTTAATTGAGAATGCCTGCCGTAATGCCATCAGCCATTTTATCAGTCCGGATATTGAGGTTTCCATCAATATGACATCGCGCGTTACCCAGCAAAAGAATGTTGGCGTACCGGGCGTTAAAAATATCATTGCCGTGGCATCGGGCAAAGGAGGCGTAGGTAAATCAACCGTGGCGGCCAACCTGGCTTTGGGCCTGGCAGCAACCGGCGCCAAGGTAGGTTTAATTGATGCCGACATTTATGGCCCTTCGGTTCCTATTATGTTTGGCTTGGAGGGTGCACGCCCGCAGGCCAGCCAGGTAAATGGCAAAACCCGCATTGAGCCTATTGAAAAGTATGGCATCAAGCTCTTGTCTATCGGTTTCTTTACCGACCCTAACCAGCCGGTGCCATGGCGCGGGCCAATGGTATCAACAGCCGTAAAGCAGCTGTTTAATGATGCCGATTGGGGCGATCTGGATTACCTGGTAGTGGATTTACCTCCGGGCACCGGCGATATTCATATCACCGTTACCCAAAGCTTCCCTATTGCAGGTGCGGTTATTGTAACCACCCCGCAGGATGTAGCTTTGGCCGATGCCAAAAAAGGTGTAGGCATGTTTATGATGGATGCCATTAATGTACCGGTTTTGGGTGTGATCGAAAACATGTCATACTTTACCCCTGCCGAACTGCCCGATAATAAGTATTACATTTTTGGACAGGGTGGCGGCTTAAAGCTGGCTCAATTAATTAATGCTCCGTTTTTGGGCGAAATTCCGCTGGTTAAAAGCATCAGCGAATCGGGCGATGCAGGCAAGCCTGTAGTGCTCACCGAGGATGGCATTATGAGCAAAGCCTTTATACACATTGCCGAAAAGGTGGCGCAGCAGGTATCCATTAGCAATGCCAAGGCACCCGATGGAGCGAATGTGGCAAGTCACTAAATAATTTAATATCTTTACATTACTAAAATTATAAACATGAGTTTATTTGAGCAGGTTGAAGCAGCATTAGATACCATCAGGCCGTATCTGGAAGCTGACGGCGGGAACGTTTCGGTTGAGGAGATTACGCCTGAAAATGTAGTGAAATTAAAACTGTTAGGTTCTTGCGGCAGTTGCCCGATGAGTATCATGACGCTGAAAGCCGGTATTGAGCAGGCCATCAAAAAATCGGTACCTGAAATTACAGCTGTTGAGGCCGTGAACCTAACGGATATAGACGACCCTAATGCCGTGTTGCCAGCCAACATGCGTTAGTGTTAAGTTTTGTTAAAAATTAGTTGGTTATGTAAGCCTAAGCTTACTTTTATCGGGTTGAAACTTTTTTAAAACTAATCAGGTAAACAAATCAGATACCGTTAAGAGATTTTGGAGTTCATGATGAAGCGTGTAGTTGGCCTTTTACTCTTTTTATTTACAGCAGTTGCAGGTTTTGCCCAACAGCAGGAAAAGCCTTTGCTGCAATTTTCGGGCATTACCATTAATGCCGACAGTAATAAAGTAATTGTGCCTTACGTGAGCATTGTGGATGCCAGCAGTAAAAAGACCATCAACATCTCCAACTATAAAGGATACTTTTCATTTGTTGCGCACGAGCAGGATACCTTGTTGTTTACGGCGGTAGGTTTTGCTCCGCAACAAATTGTAATTCCAACCAAAATAGGTAAAAGCTATACCATACAGATCAAAATGCAACCGCAGGTTATTAACCTGCCTGCTTTTCATGTATTTCCGTGGGCTACAACAGATGAGTTCAGAAAAGACTTTGTGACCATGAAGCTGGCAGACGACGATCTGGAAAACGCCCGGAAGAATTTAAGTAAGAGTTCACTGGCGGCGGCCAACAGCACGTTGCCGCGCGATGCCAGTGAAATACAATCGGCCATAGGGCAGGATATGCATACACGAATCCTGAACCAGCACTCGCTGATCCCAAATCCGTTGCTGAACCCCTTGGCCTGGGGATCTTTAATTAAACAAATATCTGCCGGAGACAAAAGCCGCAGCAGCAATGACTAATTAACGGCCTTTTTTAGCTGCCGGAAATTTCATTTTATACTCCACTCCTCTTACTACGCCACGCGAAATATCGTTCAGTTTCTTTTCGATAAGGCGCTTGCGCAAGGGGCTTAATTTATCAGTAAAAAGCTTACCCTCAATGTGGTCATACTCATGCTGTATAACGCGTGCGGCCAGGCCTTTAAAGGTATCTTCATGGTGCTGCATGTTTTCGTCATAGTAAGATATACGCACAGTTGGCTTGCGGTACACATCCTCTCTTATATCCGGGATGCTCAGGCAACCTTCATTAAACGGCCATTCTTCGCCGGTTTCTTCCAGCATCTGGGCATTGATGAACACCTTTTTGAAGTCCTTCAGTTCGGGTTCATCTTCATCAAACGGTGATGCATCAATTACAAACAAACGTAATGACAAACCTACCTGAGGTGCAGCCAACCCAACGCCGCGGGCAGCATACATGGTTTCAAACATGTTTTCTACCAATTCTTTCAGATTAGGATATTCCTCTGGCACAATATCAACGGCCTTTCTTTTTAAAACCGGGTCGCCGTAGGCTACAATAGGTAATTTCATAAGTGCAAAATTACGGATTTAACAATTGTTAAAAAAGAAGGTTCGGGAGATAGCACTTTTTGCTGACAAAAGCAGCCAAAATTGATGATACTATTGATTAATCTGTTAATATTTCGACTGCTATATGAACAGATTGCAACAAAAGCACGCGATAAGCCACCAAAATTCAAATCATATCTTACCTTTGCCTCAAATTCATAAGGGGTGCCTTGCTTTGAGCAATCAAACTGAAAGACAGGCTGAGATCATACCCATGGAGAAGTGTTGTCAGCTATCTGTTGCAGGTTGTGTGTTCCACTCACAATTTACAACACGCCACTCACCACTCACTCCAGCACCTGATCCGGGTAATGCCGGCGTAGGGAGAGAGGTAATAAGTTAATTATACTGCACGCATTTTACTCCCTTAGCGGGCAGATGGTTTAACGTAATTGGATTCATTACATTTTGAAAAATTTACTTTCGGCATTTATTGCCATGCTGTTGCCCTTTGTTGCAGCAGCACAGTTTTCCGTATCCGGTAAAGTGATCGACCAGCAAACCGGTCAGCCTTTGCCAGGTGCTACCCTCGTTTTAAAAAGCCTGCAGTTAGCGCCCAGCACCGTAACTAACGGAACTGGCAACTATCAGTTTAGCAATATAAAAGCTGGCAGCTATGTACTTACCGTAAGCTATATCGGTTACCAAACTGCTCAAAAAGCGTTTAATTTAAATGGCAACCTCACTGTTAACCTGCAAATAGCAAACGCTACAACACAGGTTGAGGAAGTGACCGTGAGTGCAACCCGTGCATCGGCCAACTCGCCTACTGCCTTTACCAACCTGCGCCGCAAGGATATTCAAAAAAACAATCTGGGTCAGGATTTGCCCTTTTTGCTTAATCAAACCCCATCGGTAGTTACTACTTCTGATGCCGGCGCTGGTGTTGGTTATACCGGTATCCGCATTCGCGGATCAGACGGCACGCGCACCAACGTTACCATCAACGGCATCCCCTACAACGATGCCGAAAGCCAGGGCTCTTTCTATGTAAACTTACCCGATTTTGCTTCATCCGTAGATAACATCCAGATACAACGTGGCGTAGGTACATCAACCAACGGAGCCGGTGCTTTTGGTGCAAGTATAAATATACAAACCACTACCCGCCGCGATTCTGCTTATGCCGAATTAAACAACGCAGCCGGTTCATACGGTACGGTTAAAAATACGGTGCAGTTAGGTACCGGCTTATTGGGTGGCAAATTCACTTTCGATGGCCGCTTGTCGCGCATTTCATCTGATGGGTACATTGATATGGCGTCCTCTAACTTACAGTCTTACTTTTTAAGCGGTGCTTACTATGGTAAAACTAATGTTATAAGAGCCAATGTTTTTGCCGGTCATGAGCGTACTTATCAGGCCTGGAACGGTATCCCGGATTATGTTATTGGCAATAAGGCATATGCAGATAGCATTGGTGAAAATCCGCGCCGGTATAACGAACTGGGTATTATGCCAAATGGCGACCGCTACCGTAATCAGGTAGATGATTATACCCAAAAGCATTACCAATTGCTTTACGATCAAACCATATCACGCTCTTTATCATTCAGCGGTGCGCTGCATTATACCAGAGGTTATGGTTATTATGAAGAATATCAGGATAATGACGATTTGGCCGGAACGTATGGTATTAAACCCGTGACCATTGGTGGCGTTAAAATTACCAATACCAACCTGGTGCGCCGCCGCTGGCTGGATAATAACTTTTATGGTGTAACTTACTCATTAAAGTATCGCACTGATGATAAATTCAACTTTATATTAGGTGGCGCATATAATAAATACGATGGCGATCATATTGGCAACGTGCTTTATACAGAGCAAAGTGCCGGTATACTTCCTAACTATGAGTACTATCGCAACAATGGCAAAAAGAACGACTTTAACATTTTTGGTCGTGCAGAATACAAGGTAGGTGACGTATTACTTTATGGTGATTTGCAATACCGCCGCGTAAACTACAACATTCAGGGTATTGAAAATAAGATGCAGCTAATCAACAACCGGGCAACCTTCAACTTTTTTAACCCGAAAGTTGGTTTTACCTATTTGATTGATGACCATAACAACGTTTATGCCTCATTTGCTGTAGGCAACCGCGAACCTAACCGTAATGATTATACTGACCGTGCTGCCGGGCAGCCAGAGCCAAAATCGGAAAACCTGAAAGATTTTGAAGTTGGTTACCGCATCAACCAATCTAACTTTAGCGGTAGCATTAACGGCTTTTATATGCTGTACAAAAACCAGCTGGTACTTACTGGGCAATTGAACGATGTGGGTACACAAATACGCACTAACGTAAAAGACAGTTACCGCGCCGGTATTGAGGCCGAGGGCCGCGTGCGCATTACCCGCCAGCTAAGCTGGGGTGCTAACGCTACTGTAAGCACTAATAAAGTGAAAAATTTCACTCAAGCACTCGACAATTACAATGCCGACTTTGAAAAGATTGACCCGGTAGTACAAACGCTTGCCAAATCTAACCTGGCGTTTTCTCCATCATTTATTGCCGGCAGCGAGCTGAGCTTTGCACCGGTTAAAAACGGCAGCATCGCTTTATTGAGCAAGTATGTAAGCAAACAATATTTAGATAATACCTCAAACACTAACCCGCAGGGCATCACCACCTCTCCTGACGTGGCTAATAATCCCTATGCGGTTAACCGCTACCTGAAATCGTACTTTGTAAATGACCTGCGGTTAAATTACAATTTCAGTGTAAAAGGCGTTAAAAATATTGGTGTTACCCTTTTGGTTAACAACCTGTTCAGTAAAAAGTATGAAGCAAACGGCGCTACCTACCCGGATGTTGAGGCCGGTCATATTATTAACTATAACTACTTCTTTCCGCAGGCGCCACGCAATTTCCTGGCCTCTGTTAACCTGAGATTTTAACCGCTATGCAGCAATGGCTTGAATTACTGACCACACAAATACGGCACACCACTTTTTGGGAGTGGTTTGCCGTATTGCTGGGTGTAGCCGAAGTGCTGCTGGCCCGCAAAAATAAGGTATGGCTTTACCCGGCAGGTATTGCCAGCTCGGCCATTACCATTTTCCTTCTACTAAAGGTTGGCCTTTACGCCGATTCGGCACTGAACGCCTATTATGTATTGATGAGCATTTACGGCTGGGTTTTGTGGGTGTACCGGAAAGGGCAGCCACCAATACAGGTAGCCTATGCCACCCGTAAGGAATGGATGGTAACCTTACTAATTGCCTTTGGCGGCTGGGGCCTTATTTATTTGCTGCTTAAAAACTATACGCCATCAACCGTACCGGTTTGGGATGCCTGGGTATCCTCATCAGCATGGGCAGGCACCTGGCTGCTGGCCCGTCGCCGCATTGAAAACTGGCTGGTATTGAATATAAGCAACCTGTTTGCTATTCCGCTCCTGTTTCATAAAGAACTACCTCTGTTTGCGCTGCTAACAGCGTTTCTATTTATTGTAGCCATCTTTGGCTATTTGGAGTGGCGTAAAATTTATAAATCAACTCAAGCAGCCAAACAAGTTATATGACCGCTATTCCGCATCCATCCGCTTTATTACGTAGTGATTGGGTTGATACCATCCGCAGACATGCCTTTGCGGCTGAGCAGGCCGGCTTACTACAGCCAGAACAACTGGAGCTGATTTATGAGCAACAATGGTTTAAATTATTGGTGCCTGCTGTATATGGTGGGTTAGAAATGCCATTGCCTGACCTGGTACGCCTGGAAGAAGCATTGAGCTGGGCCGATGGCAGCCTGGGCTGGGTAGTTACCTTATGTGCCGGTGCCGGCTGGTTTGGCGGCTTTTTAGCGCCCGAAACAGCCCGGCAACTTTTTGCCGATCCAAAAGTATGCCTGGCCGGTAGCGGTGCCGATTCGGGTACGGCTACAATAACCGAGAATGGATATCTGTTAAACGGCAGTTGGAAGTATGCCAGCGGCGTACGCCATGCTACGCACTTTACAGCTAATTGCGCCATTTACCAGAACGGACAGCCTGTGTTAGATGATATGGGCAAGCCAGTGATATTGCCATTTGTAGTTGATAAAGCCGATGCTGAGTTTGTACCTGCCTGGAAGTATGTAGGCATGATGGGAACCGGCAGCCATGCGTTTAATATTCATAATGTGGAGGTAAATACCAACCGGAGCTTTAAAATTGCTGCTAATGCGGCTGTAGTTGATGCCCCTTTGTACCAGTATCCATTTTTGCAATTGGCTGAAGCTACCCTGGCGGCCAACCTATCGGGCATGGCCATGCACTTTGTTGATTTGTGTGAGGATGTTTTTCAGCAAAAGTTACAACAGCCTAAGTTGACCGGCATGCAAAAAACCGTGCTACAAGATACACTGCGTGACGTAAAAGATAATTTACAGGCTATGCGCGATAGTTTTTATCAGGCGGTGGATGCTTCCTGGCAGGCTTTGCCAGACCAACAATTGAATGAAGATAGCTTACTGAAAGCCGTAAGCCGCACCAGCAGATTGCTTGCACAGCTATCCCGCGAAAGTGTTGATTTACTGTATCCTTATTGCGGCTTACAGGCGGCATCGCCCGATACTGAAATAAACCAGGTATGGCGCGACCTGCATACTGCCAGCCAGCACTCCTTACTAACGTTTAGTGAATAACTGATAGATTACATAACAGAATATCCCGGTGGTAATACTATCGGGATTTTCTGTTTGTTGGGTTACTTTACTTTTTCGGGTAAAATATAGTGCCCATATACGGCCAACGGCGTAAGTCGGTTTTGAAAGATATTGACCGGGTTATTAAAAAACTTAACAAAATCCTGCTCGCTTACCTGCCCTGGATAAGGCGTGTAATAATGATCGGGCCGGCCATTGCGCCAGGCCAGCACGTAGGCTGTTTTGTTATTTTTTTGCAGTTCGGGCAGCAGTACGGTAGTCCACCAGTTGGCCATGGGTATCTGCTCATAACCGGTTTCGGCCAGGCAGGTCACTTTATGATGTTCGGCAGCAATTTCTTGCTGCAGGGCGAGGCGCATTCCTAACTTTTGTTGATAGTCGGGTACACTTTTGTAGCAATAGTTATCAAAGCCAATAAAGTCTACATACGCATCGCCCGGGTAACGGGCCAAAAAATCAGCCTTGGTATCAAAATCAGCTACCGAGTATACTATCAAAAAGTTATAAATCTTTTTCTGCTGACGGAGGTAATCCACCGTGAAACGCCATAGCTCTTTAAACTCATCAGGCGTACAGGTATTGCGGCACCACCAAAACCAGTTGCCCGTTAGCTCATGAAACGGGCGAAACAGGATAGGAATAGCCTCGCCATTATCGCCTTTTAAGCTGCGTACATAACCAGCCACATGATCGAGGTACTGTATGTATTTGGCATGAGCACTGCCGCCTGGTAAAATCTCTTTTACGGAATTGTGCGTGGTATCCCAGGCTGTTTTATCATTAAACGGGTTATCCATGTGCCAGCAAAAAGTATTGATACCACCACGGCGGTAGGCTTGTTGCACCAGCTTGCGTTGCAGTTTAAACGGGGTGCCGTTAATATCCAGTTTGCTGTTATGTTCCAAACGGGCAAAATCCCAGCCGTATATAGCCGGATACGCCCCGGTCACACTTTTCACATCCGACCGGTTGGCATCAAACTTCCAGCCTACGCCATAAGCCGTATCATCATGATGACCAAACATCACCCCGGCCCCTTGCAGGCGCTGCATACTGGCAAACAAAAAGCGGGTTTCGGGCGTAGCCTGCGGGTCGGAAGGTGCATAAATTTGTGCCCTTGCATTGTCGCCGCAATAAAGCAATGCCCCCAGTAAAGCTATCTTTAACAAACGTTTCATTGATTGCAACTACAGTTATTTGGTTAGCGTTAGCAGCACCACATCATGCGCCGGAATAGTTTGCCTGAAAGCTTTTTTAGTAGTACCAACATCCTTTTTAGCCCAAACATCATGTAGCTTATAGGTTGATTGGGTAAAGTCGGCTCCGCGCTTTGAAAAGCTATCGTTTAGTGCATTTTGTGCCCAAACGTGGTTAAGCGCCTGCGGTTTATCGCTACGGTTCAAAAAGCATACAGCCCACTTGCCATTACTTAAGGGCTTGATCCATGTTTCTAAACCATTAACCGCCGAGCTACGGTAAGCTGCAATGCCCAACTTATCCTGATCAATCGCTACCAGTTCTTTATTGGTTAAAATGCTTTTGGTTTGTTCGCTCATTTTACGCAGATCATTACCTGCTACCAACGGGGCCGACAGTATACACCACATGGTGAAATGTGCCTTGTCTTCTGTAGGGCTCATGCCATTACCAACTTCCAGCATATCCGGGTCATTCCAATGGTTTGGCCCGTTAAATTGCCGTATGGCGGGTTGTTTATCTACAATGGTTAACACGCTTAAGGCCGTCCAGGTGCCCATGTGCTTATCCTTATCAAAGTTAGCGGTAATATCGCCTGTGGCACGATACATTTCGCCCACACCGTTTGCCCAAAGCCAGGGCTGGTGGTTACCCCATTCGCATAAACTAAATAAAACAGGCCGGCCGGTTGCCTGCAATGCACGGGCCATAGTAATATAGGCCTCACGGGCGTTCAGGCTATCAGTATTACACCAGTCATATTTCAAAAAGTCCACACCCCATGAGGCGTAAAGGCGGGCATCTTCATACTCATGCCCCCGGGTACCCGGATAGCCGGCGCAGGTACGGTCGCCTGCACAATTATATATACCAAACTTTAATCCTTTTGAGTGTACATAATCGGCAAAGGCTTTCATCCCTGATGGAAATTTTTTAGGATCGGCTTCCAACTGCCCGTTTTTATCACGCTCCATTGACATCCAGCCGTCATCCAGCGTAAAATACTGGTAACCGGCATCGCGCATGCCCGATGCCACATAAGTATCTACCATATCACGCAGCAGCTTTTCGTCGATACGGGTTTGAAAAGTATTCCAGCTGTTCCAGCCCATGGGTGGGGTTGGCGCGAGGTTAGTCACTTTAGCATTGGCCGATTTTTGCACCTGTACCGGCGCTTCTTCTTGTGCAAACACGGCCGTACCTGTTAAAAAGCCCAGTAAGCCAGTAAGCGCTATTCGTTTATACATATTCATCATCATAGGTTTTAGTGATTCTGTTGGTTAGTTTACTTGGTTTAAACGTTTGGCTATTTCTATACAAGCCCGGCTATTGTGGTACGGGCATTTCCACAAACCCGCTTTATCTTCGCCCGGCATCAGGCTTCCATCGGCATAAATGCCCCACACCCACTCGCCGCCGCTTTGATCCAAAATATGTATTTTTACAAACGCCCAATTGCGTAAGGATAGCGTAGCATAGCGATCATCTTTACTGATTTGCCATGCGTTCATAAAGCCCACCATCGCTTCTGATTGTACCCACCAATGCTTTTCTTTTATCAAATGATTTTGGGTAGGTTCGTATTCATACCATAAGCCACCATCAGTATCCACCCCTTCAATTGCAGCATTGGCCATTTGAACAGCGAGCGATTTTAACTTTTCAATTAGTTCGTGATCTTCAATTACCTCTGCTGCTTCCAGCAACAGCCATGCAGCTTCAATGTCGTGTCCGTAAGATATCGTATCAGAGCGGCGGTTCCACCGCTCATCAAAAAACAGCACGAGGTGACCACTTTTTACATCTACAATATAATCCAGAAAGTTATGTAACAGGGTAACCATTTGCTGTTTTAATTCTGCATCGGGCCAAATACGGTATAAGTTGGTGTAAGCCTCCAGCACATGCAGGTGCGTGTTCATGGTTTTCTTTTCGTTGGCATCTTTGGCGCTCAGGCGCAGGTCTTCTGTCTCCTGCCACTCGCGGGTAAAGGCTTCAAAATAGCCGGTAAGCTCCGTATCATAACTTTTATTAACCAGTAACCTGTAAAGATTAATGGCCTGTTCTTTCGCCTCCTGCTCTCCTGAGACGATATAATATTCTGCTAATGCATAAATAACAAAGGCGTTAGCATACACTTGTTTCTTCGTATCCAAAGGCTGGCCCTGGTAATTAACCGTCCAGTAAACGCCGCCATGTTGTGGATCAATAAAATGCTTTACTATATAGGCATAAGCCCTGCGCGCCTCACTCAGGTAGGTTTCATTAAATTCATGATTACAAGCAGCCGAAAAAGCCCACAGCACACGAGCATGCAATACAGCACCTTTAGGTGCCTCAGCATCAACCTTATTTTCATGATCTATCTTTCCGTAATAACCGCCGTTTTCATGATCGGGCGTATATTGCAGCCAATAGCTCAATATATTGTGTAGTTCGGCGGTTACCTCCTGCCGGTACTGTTGCAATTGCTGGTTAATAATCAATTCGTTTAGCATCCCATTATTCTTGTACTAAAGCTGCCTGCTTGTTATGATCAATCAGTTTATAAATGGATTGTACCGAGGTAGCCGAACGGAAACCATCGGCAGGGGTATTCATTACATAATCCACCAGCTTATCAACTGTTGATACGGCCACATGCATACGCGTATCCGATGATGCGTAATAGATATATACCGTTCCGTCATCATCCTTGATCCAGCCGTTGCAGAACACAACGTTAGATACATCGCCTACACGCTCTTCGCCCTCGGGGGCTAAAAAGTAGCCGGCAGGCTTATAAATCACTTTCGTCAGATCATTTAAGTCGGTCATGAACATATACAAAACGTAGCGCAGGCCGGCTGCCGTATTGCGTACGCCATGCGCCAAATGCAGCCAGCCTTTTTCAGTTTTGATGGGGGCCGGCCCCTGGCCGTTCTTAGCTTCATAAACCGTATGGTAATTTTTATTATCGATGATAACTTCCTGATCAATAACCGGGTGAGTAATATCATCACACAAGCCGAAACCGATGCCACCGCCGGTACCGGCTTCGATAAAGCTATCCTGCGGGCGGGTATAGAATGCGTATTTACCTTCTACAAAATCGGGGTGCAACACTACGTTGCGTTGCTGTGCGGATCTGGTTTGCAAATCGGGCAGGCGCTCCCAGTTTACCATATCTTTGGTACGGGCAATGCCGCAGGCAGCCACCGCCATCGACTGATCATACGCCGGGGCTGAAGGATCGCGCCGCTCGGTGCAAAACAAGCCATATATCCAGCCATCTTCATGCCCGGTTAAGCGAATGTCATATACATTAGTATCAGGTTCATCCGTTTCGGGCATGGTAACCGGGTACTCCCAAAACTTAAAGTTATCCACCCCGTTGAGACTCTCAGCCACCGCAAAAAACGATTTACGATCAACGCCTTCAACCCTGGCCACCATCAAATATTTATTGTTCCACTTAATGGCCCCGGCATTAAACACACCGTTAACGCCAATACGCTCCATTAAAAACGGATTACTTTCGGGATTAAAATCGTACCGCCAGTTAAGCGGAGCATGTTCGGCCGTAAGCACAGGGAAACGGTAACGCTGATAAATGCCGTTGGTACTTTCAACAGGCTCGTTAGCCCTGCTGAGTAGCTGCTGATGCTTATGCTGGAGTTGGTTCAGTTTAGCTTCAAAATCCTGTATCATATCATTAATAATCTTTTAATTTATCCCACCAGGTTCTTTTTAAAATAAGCACAATAACCAGCAGTAGGGCTACTGTTATGAGCAAAGGCAGTTGTTGCATCAATATCAGGTACATAGGCAGTATGGTAAGGCATAATTGCGCTATTACCCCCAGCACTACGTTGAACATATTAAGCTTGAAATTTTTATTGGGTATAAAATCCGGATTATCGGCTATTACCTGCGCTTTAACAGGATCCCAAAAACCCCAGGGTCTGACGTTACTATAAAAGGCTTTAAGTACAACCATATCGGTTGCCGGGGTAGCGTAAGCTCCGATAACCGATCCGGCTAACGAGACACCGAACAGTACCGGGAAGTAATACAGCAACTTGTCATCAGCCACCAGTTTTGATAATACCATAGCCGTAACAATGCCCGATAACATGCCCCAGAAAAAACCATTGGCATTAAAGCGCCACCAATGCCACTTAAGCACATTTGATGCAATGTAGCCACCATACAAGGCCGATACAATCCAGTTAAGTATCTGGCTTACATCGCGCACAAAAAACCCCAGTATTACACCAACAGTTACCACCGCTATGCCTACGATATAATTCATGTAGATGATTTTGCGGGTATTGGCTTTGGGGTTTATATATTTTAAATAAATATCATTCACGATGTAGGCCTGTGCCGCATTTAAGGTGCCACTGAAAGTACCCATAAAAGCACCCAGCAAACCGGTAAGCAGCAATCCAACCAGGCCAACCGGTAAAAAGTTATTGATTACCACCGGCAAAATGCGTTCAAAATCGATATCTCCGCCAGCACTTTTGAGATTCATTTGCTTGAAGTACATCAGCCCTAATACAGTTAATCCTATTACCAGCGCATAACGGATTGGTAACAGGATGATAGATACAAATCCACTCATTTTGCTGGCCTCTTCGGGCGAACGGGTGGAAAGTATTTTTTGCATATCATAATTAGGTGCCGGGCCCGCCAGGGCTGCAAAGAAGCCCTTAAAGGTCATCATCATAAAAAAGATGGCGAATAACGAATAACCATCGCTTTTAATTTTACGGTTTACCTCAGGGATGATGCGCGACCAGTCTAAATCAAGCCGGGAACTAAAGAAGGGGTTGTACCAGTTTTCGGGCACGTGTATACTGCCCGATTTAAGTTTTATAACCGTAATAACAGCTACCCATATGCAAGCCACCGTCATGACGATGTACTTGATCACATCGCCCAGTACGATGCTGTGCATCCCTCCTAAAATGGAGTAAAACATAGCAAAAAGCGTAAATATAATGCCATATATATGAGGCACATATTGTGGGGCCACATTAAAAGGAACATAAGATTTTACCATATCCCAGGGCACAAAAATTTCAATAAACTTACCTAAGCCAATAAAGCCGTAGGCTAAGAATGCCAGGCAGCTTAATAGTGCAAACACAATAACTACCTTGTGTGAATTGCCTACACCGGGTCCGGTTCTGCCAAAGCGGGTCTCGAGCCACTCAGCGCCAGTTGTGGCATTAGAGCGGCGTAGCCAGCGCGATAAATACATCATCAGGAAAACCTGGTTAAATACAGGCCATAACCAGGGTATCCAAATGCTTTTCATACCGTAAGTAAAGCACAGGCTTACCATCCACATGGTGCCGCTAATGTCAAACATATCTGATGCATCGCTTAATCCAAGCATATACCAGGGCAGGGTTTTGCCGCCCAGCATATAGCTCTCCTTATTTTGCCGCGCTTTGTTTTTGTACCAAAACCCAATAAATACGGTTGTAAGCAGATAAAGAATAATTATAGCAGCATCAATAAATGATAATTTCATGTTTTAGGTGCATAAGCTATCAACCAATCCGAAGGCAACAATTAAGAATGGATAAAACTGATTCAGAAGGTGAAATAACTGGCTTTTCAAAGATATTTCTGAACAGGAAGAATGGATAATACTATTTTAACGAAAGAGTATGTATTTATGCAAATACAAGCCTTATATAAATACCCGGTTGCCAACATACGTTTCGCGAAACTCTTTTGGAATGCACAACTTTTTGCGTTTAAATAACCGGTTAAAATTGGAAATATTATTGAAGCCGCATTTGTAAGCTATCTCGGCAACAGTGTACGTGGTATCAATCAACATGCGGGACGCATGACCAAGCCGTATTTCGTTCAAGCTATCAATAAAGGTTTTATTGGTACGCTTTTTAATGAAACGACTAAAGGAGGCTTCGGGCATGTTAGCTATCTTAGCTACCTCGGCCAGGGTTATAGGCTTACTGTAACTCGCATTCATATACTCAAATACCTTCTCGATACGGCGGCTATTATAAACAGGCTTTTCGTTACCGAAAGACGGCTCCGAAAGCGTTTTCATATTGCGGGAGATTGACAAATCATGCAGGATAGACATCAGTTCCAAAACAGAATCAAATCCTGTTTTTTGACTTAGCGACATGATCCGGTCCTTCAATGCCGTAATGGTTTCGGGTGAAAAAGACACACCTCGCTGCGAACGATCCAGCATGCTTTTTAAAAAACTCAGCTGATTTCGGCTAAGCATCTTATCATCAAACAGGTCTTTGTGAAATTGGATGGTGATTTCTGTAATTGCCTCACTGCTGCATTGATGCGTCATCCAGGCATGGTACACATTAGGTCCTACTAATATCAGTTCCAAATCATCAATCACCTCCATATGGCTGCCCACAATACGCTTGGCGCCTGCTGCATTCAAGATCAGATTCAGCTCAAACTCATCATGGTAATGGAGCGGAAAGTCAAATTTCTGTTTTACTCTCGAAAAAATTGTAAAGCAATCGCCAGGCGTTAGCGGCGTAATTTCGTGCATTACATTGGTTATCATAAAATAGTTTAATTGGTAAAGCAATATAATACTTTTTTAACCCGAATACTTTGGCAGCAACAAAAAAAGCCAGGCAATACAGCCTGGCTTAGGGTTAAGAACATGTTATTTTACAAACATAACATCATCTATATACATAGCTTCATTCACGTCGCCATCACTTCCTTTCAGGAATAACCCAAGGCTATGTGTGGTGGTACTATTTTCCCAAACATTAAGCAACCTTGGGTTAGTTGTAGAACGGTCTGATGATAGCGGTATTTTAACGTAAGTCCATACATTTTTAGGAACATCGATTATCTGCGCAGCATACGCATTTTCTGGCGTGGTTTGCGCCCAGCCGCCTTTTATCTGCTCGCCCACAATTACCAGTTTATGAGCAGCAACGCCACCTTTAATCCAAAACGTGAGGTATTTATAATCTGATGAATAGTTAAAACCAGCATCATTCTTCAGGCCCTCTATCTGCCAGCCACCCGCAGGGTAATTTAACCTGAAAGAGGCTGTTCCTCTTTTTGCGGCCTCTGTAGTTGTGCCCGATGGATGTGACCAGGAGTTATCGCTCCAGCCATTTACATAATCTTCGGCAAACAAAAGATAGTTATTGCTTAATGAAACAAACTCTGTACTGGAACCGGTATTTAAAGTTTTACCTCCCGACGTATAAGCAAACGACAATGTGGTGCGGGTAGCAGTGGTAGCTGGCATACGTATTACCAGTTGGGTATCTGCCTTACTTAGAATTGTTGCAGCAGCACCTCCTTTAGTTAAGGTAACGGCAGTTACATCAGCAAAGCCCCTGCCTTTTAGGGTAATTTGCGAACCTTCCGCAAAGTTGAAGTCAGAAACTGCCGAAACTGTTGGCGGCGGCGGCAAAGTTGTGAAGCTATAAGTTGCTGAGCCATTTAAAGTAACAACCTGTAAAGTATTAGGCTGCGGCTGCACAACAGGAACATTAGCAGGAATATTAAAAATAACAGCGTTATCAGAACTTAACGCCCTGTTAAAAATCACGTTTACATTATTGAGCAATATCTGGGTTGTACTTCCCAGATTTGAGCCCTGTATAACGTAATAGCTGCCCAATTTACCGGTAACCGTGGCCGAATCAAGCGGCGTTAGCACCGGATTGTAATTAGGAATTACGGTGTCTTTTACCGTACCGTTACTGCTATAGGTAGTATAGGTTTCAGTTCGGGATGAATCAACGGTTGAGCGGCTTAATGTACGCACGCCGGTAATAGTAGGTGCACCTTTACCTGCTTTAAGCTGCCCGTTCTCATCGGTATCACTTTTTTTGCACGATGCAAAACTGAGCACCAACCCGAAAGCCAGTACCAAGTGACACTTAATTATATTAATCTTTTTCATACAATGTCTTTTTTAAATAGCTTATTACTTAAACACATAAGGAACAGGTGGCTGCAATAAAGCCGGATTAGCTGTAGTTTCTCTTACCGGGATAGGGAACACAAAATTTGCATCGGTTGCAGTAACCTTTTTGCTATAAATTTCATAATCCTGATAGTACGGTTCTGATCCTCCGCTCGAATCGCCACGCTCCTGGTTATTGATAATTGCTATGGCTCTTGGGTGTTTGGTTACATTATAACCGTCAATACGACCTAAATCAAACCAGTAATCCTGCTCAAGCGCAAATTCCAACCGGCGCTCTCTAAGCAAGTCCCTGTAGGTAAAGCTGGTTACTTCGGGCACATTTACCCGTTTCCTAACCATGTTAAAATATTTCAACGCGGTGGCATCTGATGTGCTGGCGGTGAAAGGAATACCTTGTCCGGCATTTACCCCTGCCTGCTGGCCCAATATGGCTTCGGCCTCTATCAACAGTACATCCGCATAACGCATAATGTACGTATTAAGCGCGGTTGCCTGCGCTGCACTCTTGCCGCCATTGTCGGCAGGTGAGCCAACAACGTATTTTTTAGGCGCGGCATGTGTGCCGGCACCACTACCATTGAACGGAAATTTATAACCGCCGCCAGCCTGATTAATTTCAGAATAATAACTGCCGCCTACCATATAGGTAGCATGCCTGCGGGTACTATCGCCACCTTCTTCTTTAAATGCATTTTGTAAGTCAAATGATGGACCTAATACACCATAACCGTCGCCGGTTTGGGTAATTGCACTACTGAAAGCCCATGATGCCTGAATAGAGTTACCATAATCATACCCGCCGTTATGAATCCATTGCATGGCCAGTATCGATTCTTTATTGTTGTTGTTTGCTGTCTTGAACAGGTCATTAATATTGGGCAGCAGTGAAAACTCACCGCTGTTAATTACCTTCTCTGCCTGTTTACGTGCATTGGCGTAATCCTGCATATACAGGTAAACCTTGGCCAGCAATGCAGATGCCGAGCCGCTTGATCCATGGCCCGTAGCCGTTACACCTGCTGAGCAATTGGCTTCAGCAAACTGCAAATCGCGCACAATAAATTTGTAAACATCACTTACCGGATTGCTCGGAACAGCTTGCGAATTATTCACATAATCCAGCGGATTTTCTATTAATGGCACGTTACCAAATGTGCGTACTAAGTAAAAGTAAGCTGTTGCCCGCATCAGGCGTGCCTCGCCCAAAGCATTATTTACCACGGCTGTAGGCACCGAGGCAGGTACAGATGTGGGCAGATTGTTTAATATACCATTTGCCTGCGCAATAACGGTAAAAGGTGAATCCCATGCCGCCAAAATCAAAGGATTGGTATTGGAGACATTCAGGTTCATGAAGGCAATCACGTCCGACGAATAAGTGCGGCCGTTACCTCCGGCCAGTTCCGTGATTGACCAGCCCGCTTTGTTGTTCCAGCCAAACCATGGAGAACCGTACAGGCCGTTGGTGCTGTTACGCACCTGCTCGGCGGTCTGGTAATAGTTACCCACTGTAACGCCCGATTCTGGCGGGCGATTAAAAAAGTCTTTTTTGCAACCTGTAGCTGTTATACTCAAAACAGCAGCTGCACCATATATGTATTTCAGATAATTTTTCATGTTGTGAGATCTGCTTGATTAAAACGATGCGTTAACTCCAAATGTGAAAATGCGAGGGTTAGGATATCGTCCTAAATCGATGTTTGACAAGGTTGGGTTTTGGTTGAGTGAGCCCACTTCCGGATCCAGACCTTTATACTTGGTTATCACAAACAAATTTTGCCCGCTTACATAAACTTTCAGGGTTCTTAAAGCTGCGTATTTGGCCCACCGTGAAGGCAAGGTATAACCTACCCGGGCATTTTGTAAACGCAGGAAAGAAGCACTTTCCAAAAACCGATCAGACATTACCAGGTTAGGGTTATCAATGCCAGCCCTTGGCGCAGGAATGTTTGAACTAGAATTAGCAGGCGTCCAGAAGTTTGCCGCATCTGCAGTTTGGTTCAGGTATAAGCTGCCTAAACCTTCAGTTTGATAACGCAATACGTTTAATATTTTGCCGCCGTATGAACCGTAGAAGAACAGCGACAGGTCAAAATCTTTGTAGTTGAAGGTATTGGTAAAGCCGTAGGTAAGCGTTGGGTTAGGGCTGCCTAACGGAGTACGGTCATTTACATCTACCTTACCGTCACCATTCACATCCACATATTGCAAATCACCCAGCCAAATGGAGTTGGCAACATTAGGATCATTAGTAACAATTTGAGGGGAGCTGCCAGTTACGTTTTGCGGATGTGCCGCCAGGTAACGTAATTGATCTTCGGTTTTAACCACACCTTGCACTTTATAGCCGTAAAACTCACCCACCGGGTATCCAACAGTGGTTCTTGTTGGCGAAAAGCTAACATAGCTGCTGGTAATTGATGTGTTAATTTCCGGAGCACCATTTAGGGAGGTTACCTTGTTGTTATAGTGGCTTAAAGTTAGGTTTGTAGACCACTTAAAGTTTTTGCTAACAATGTTGCGACTGTTGATAGCCAGATCGAAACCGGCATTCCGAATTTCGCCGGCATTGATGTATGGCGGCTGTATACCTGCCGGGTTATCATCATATTCATTAGGACCACCTAACAGGAAATAAGGCAGCGGCTGTTGAAACAGAAACTTGCTCGAGGTTTTTACATAATAATCAAACGCACCATCAATGCGGTTAAACAAGGTAAAATCAACACCTATGTTTTTTTGCAGCGCATGCTGCCAGGTAAGATTAGGATTAGCTACGTTGTTAAGAATAAAACCGGTACCGAATGCCGTTGCCACAGCTCTTAATGAGGCTCCGTATACATATTGCGGAACATTTGAATTACCTACAGCACCGTAACCTGCCCTGATTTTAATATTATCCACAACAGATTTGGTTGATGCCATAAAAGACTCATCAGACAATCTCCATGACACGGCCACACCAGGGAAATAACCGGTTTGATGACCTTCGGCAAAGTTTGAGGTTTTATCGCTACGGATGTTTGCCGTGATGCTGTATTTGTTATTAAAAGTATAAATTAAACGTGCCAGGTAAGACTCCATGGTGGTGGTGCCTTTCTGTTCTGCAATATTTGAACCTACTGTGTTAGCCAGGGCAATACTTTGGATACTGTTACCAGCAATAAAGTTAGAACCAGAAAGCGGAACGTTGTTATAGGTTGACATCCAAACATCACGACCTATTAACCCGTTTACGCTGTGCTTTCCAAAGGTGTGGGTATAATTTAACGTTTCTTTCCAGCTCCAGTAGGTAGAGTTGCTGATCAGGCGATTTAAAGTAGCCAGATTGTTGGTAATAGGATTGGTACTGCCAGGTGCCCCATATGAATAGGTAGGGTTAAACACCTGCGCATCATTCCAGTTAAAATCAGCACTCACTTCAGATCTTAAATTAAAATCTTTAAGAAATCTGATTTCGGCATATAAGTTACCGTTTACGTTATTACGGGTAGTTTTATTGGAAACGCTCAATGCCTGCTGAACAGGGTTAACACCGCCTAAGCGCTGGCCGTTTATATCTTCCTGCGGGCCGGCGAAAGAGCCATCCGCGTTATATACCGCCTGATCCGGAGAGGCCAGTAATGCGTAGTAAACTACACCTGTGTTATTACCAATAACAGCATTGGTATTGCTTCGGCTGGCTCCAAAGGTAGTACCCATTTTTAACCAAGGCTTAGCTTGTGAGTTTACATTAGCCCGGATACTGTAACGATCAAAATCACTGCCGATGATGGTACCGGTCTGCTTAAAATAGCCGCCTGATACGTAAAAATCAGTTATGTTGGTTGCACCCGAAATGGAAACATTATGGCTTTGCTCAAAAGCACTGCGAAATATCGCTTTTTGCCAGTCGGTACCCGGACCTAACACACTTGGATCTGCAAACTCAGCACGCGGCTGTATGCGAAAAGATGGGGCCAGGCGGTTTTGCAGCGTAGCATACTGCTGCAGGTTCATCATGTCAATAAATCTGCCCTGCTTTTGTATACCTACAAAACCATCATAAGTAACTACTGGGGCACCGTTTTTACCACGTTTGGTGGTAATGATTATAACACCGTTTGCACCACGGCTACCATATATAGCTGTTGCCGATGCATCTTTTAAAATGTCTATCGACTCGATATCATCAGGGTTGATGGTTGCCAACGCACTAACACCAGTTTCATCCTGACCACCGCCCGGGCGACCCAGTTGAGCGGTTGGAGCAGATCCCTGCCGTTCAACACCATCTATTACGTAAAGCGGCTCACTGCTACCAAATGCGGTTACCCCACGTACCCGCACGGATGTGTTACTACCCGGTGCGCCTGAGTTTTGAACCACGGTTACACCTGCAGCTTTACCTTGCAACATCTGATCAACGCTTGGCTGTGGCAGGTCAGCAATCTGAGCAGCCGTTACTGATGTGATTGCACCATTCACGTCTCCCCTTTTTTGGGTACCATAACCAATAACCACCACATCATTTAAGGCCTTGGCTGCACCCTGGCCCAAGGTTACATCCAGTACTGTTTTGGCTCCAACAGCAACTTCTTTACTTTCTAAACCGATAAAAGCAAAAACCAATATGCTGTTTGCACCTGGCACTGTAATTCTGTACTTACCGTTAATATCGGTAACAGCAGTGGTTTTGGTGTTTTTTAGGGTAACAGTTACCCCAGGCAGGGTAACACCTTTGTCATCTGATACTGTTCCTGTAATAACAGTTCCTGCAGTTTGTGCCCAGGATTGGACACAGCATAGCAAGGATACAAACAGCAGAGCTATTCGTAAAATTTTTCCCATAAAATTTTGTTTATAATTGATTAATCAAATGTAAACTGGCAGGGTAGGCTTTATATAATATTCTTTTAACATTATATAATCTTAAATTATCGTTTAATGAGTGGTAAAACGGTTAACCAAACAGAAATAGCTTTTATTTTAACAGATAGATCTTTTCATCTGAAGTAAGATTTAAAATAGGATATTTATAAGAATACACCCTGATTAAGCTAAAATTAGCTTTTTAAAAATTCCATCGATTAAGGGAGTTAAGTTTTCATCTTCAACAACACGTTAAAAAACGTTAGCCATTATTAATGCATTTACTTCATATTTCACCCAATAAGGTTATACTTTTTTGCCTGTTAGGCCCTGTTTATGGAAGTATAATTTTTAACTTATACTATAATACCAACCCAGCAAATACCTTTTTACTTCAATACGGGGCAAGAATAAACATGCTAAGCTGTTTTAAAGCGGCTATAAAAGGGAGGCGTTGATCAACTTATTGCTATCTAGCAATTGTTTCAATACAGGTTCGGTTAAAGCTTTTTGCAAAGCCTCTGCATGCCTTGTATGATGCATATCACTGGATATAAAATCGATAACCCCGGCGGCTACTAACTTTTCAGCACTATCTTTTACGCCCTTACCATAGTAGCCGGTTAGTGATATCGTATTTAGCTGCATTAAACAGCCTCTTTCTTTCAAATCTGCTACTTCGGGCAGGGTTAAGTAACCGTACCTTTCGGGATGTGCCAGTACAGGCGTTATACCGTTACTTACCATTTGCCAGATGGTATTAATTACATTAAGAGGTTTATTGGCAAATGAGAATTCGAACAAAGCGTACTTATTTTGAATAAGAATAAGCCGTTCTTTCTTAACCAGTTCTAAAAAGTACTCATCATAATAATGTTCTGCAGCCGCTTCTATTTCAATGGGTAAGTTAATGGAAGCCAGATGCTGTTGTAGTTTATCAAGTGCAGCATGAATAGTAGCAGGTGTGTTCTTATAATAATCAGCCATGATGTGTGGCGTGGCAATTATTTTTTGTATGCCAGTTTGCATAAGCGCTTGTATCAACTGCACCGACTCATCCAGTGTTTGGGCACCATCATCAATACCCGGCAGCACATGTGAGTGCAGATCTACAGCTATTGAAGCTAAGCTGATAGGTTGCTCGGAGTGCCTTTTGCGTTTACTGAATAAGCCAAACATATTTTATGATGCCGATATTTAAGGTAGCTGATAAACCCGGATGTAAATGTACAATATTAATGGCCGGTTTGTTCTTAAAAACAAAACCGCATGGAGGTGGTCCATGCGGTTAAATCAATAAATTACAACGCCTCTTTATTTCGTAATTGTAATTGTGCCTACCTGCCGTATATCGCGTGATGATGCTCCTGCAAGCAATTTGTATTGGCCCGGCTCAACCGTCCAGCCTTTGGCTTTCACGTTATAGTAAGCTAAATCTTTTGCACTTAAGCTGAGGGTAACAGTAGTGGTTTTGCCGGGTTCAACCATTACTTTTTTAAAGGCTTTTAGTTCCTTTTCGGCACGTTGCACTACCGAATTCCCCTTACTCACATACAACTGAACAGTTTCTTTACCTGCCACGCCACCCGAATTACGAATAGTCAATGCTACATTAATCCGGTCTGCAGAATGGTAAACTTTCTTATCTGCCTTTAAGCCCGAGTATTCAAATGTGGTGTAAGACAAGCCATAGCCGAACGGATATAGCGGTTCTATCTTCTTGGTATCGAACCAGCGGTAACCTACCAGTATCCCCTCTTTATAAGGCGTGGTCAGGTTCTTGCCCGGATAAGTATCCAGTGCAAAGGCAGGCGAGTCCTTTAGCTTAGCAGGAAACGTAAACGGCATTTTACCGGATGGGTTTATTTTGCCAGTCAGCACATCAGCCAAAGCATTACCACCTTCCGAGCCATTAAACCACGACCATACGATGGTGTGATTCTTTTTTTTGATCTTGGTTAAATCATAAGGGGCACCCGCAGTTACTATGACGATGGTATTCGGATTTGCTTCGGTAACAGCATCAACCAAAGCCTGCTCGCCAAATGGCAGGCTTAAATCTTTACGGTCATGCGCCTCGCTCTCAAACTCGCGGTTAGAGCCAATAAACAGCATGGCTACATCGGTAGTTTTAGCCAGCGCAACGGCCTGATCAATCAGTGACTGATCCGGTTTATCATAACCGGCATTTTGCTCGGGTGTATTATTAGCCAAATAATTGGCCCGGTAACCTTGTGCAAAACGGATATCTATATTTTTACCTAACTTGTTTTGCAGCCCTTGCAAAGCCGTTATTTCATATCTGGCTTTTACGCCTGCGCCAAAACCACCCAAGGCAAAAGTGCGGGTAGCATTATCACCAATTACAGCTATACTTTTTATACTGTTGGTACGCAAAGGCAATAAGAATTTTTCATTCTTCAGCAACACAATGGCTTCTGATGCAATAGTATAGGCATCGTGGTTATGTTCGGGCGTACTCATTTTACCAGCCGGATGGTTGGCGCTTAACGAGGTATGATACATTACCCATAAAATACGCTTTACCTTATCATCAATAGTTGCAACCGGTACTTTACCGGCTTTTACCGCTGCCAAAAGCGGTTTTGCAAAATACCACTGATCGTACGGACCACTGCTGCCCATTTCAATATCCAATCCGTTATTGGCCGGTTCAACCGTATGGTGTACGCCGCCCCAATCGGATATAACGGCACCTTTAAAGCCCCACTCTTTTTTCAGAATTTTATTGAGCAGGTATGCATTCTCCGAACACCAGTAACCGTTCACCTTATTATAGGCCGACATCAAGGTATAAGCATTGCCTTGCTGTATAGCCGCTTTAAAGGCAGGCAGGTAAATTTCGCGCAGGGTGCGCTCATCCACTACTGCGTTTACCGTATTACGGTCTTCTTCCTGGTTGTTTACGGCATAATGTTTTACGCAGGCGGCTACATGCTGGCTTTGTATACCTTTTACGGCCTGTACTGCCAATTGCGCATTTAAAAAAGGATCTTCAGAGTAATACTCATAAGTACGTCCGTTTGTTGGTACACGGCAAATATTAAAGGCAGGCGCCAGCATTACAATCTTTTTACGAAAGTTGGCTTCCTCGCCAATTACAATGCCATACTGGTGCGCAAGTGCCGGGTTCCAGGTAGCAGCCATGGCCGATCCGTTGGGTAAAAAGGTGGCTGAGTCGGTTGTCCAGCCGGCCGATTTCCAGTCGAACCGCAGCACCTCATCACGCACGCCCAGCGGACCATCATCGCAGGTAAGCTCTGGTATTCCCAAACGCTTTACCCCGGCTGATGAAAAGAGTGCATTGCCATGCAGCATTTCAATCTTTTCGGCCAGTGTCATTTTCTTAACAATCTGGTTAATCTTTTGGTTGATGGTAGCTTCGCTAACCTTCGTTTGCGCCCGGCTTTTATTTAAGGGCAATAGTGCAACTGCACATAAAACAGCATACTTGTGTAAATTTCTCTTCATCATATTTTACAGGCCCCGATTAATCAGCGGGACATTATTTAGGTATGTTGAGCAACCCCATTCCTTACAGATGGCCTTGCCAAACGTTATTGATTTGATGTGCTAAGTTACTAAGCTAAAAAATTAAAAAGGTATTTATATGTTTCTGAATGGTGATTTAAATGTTAACCAGAAAGCTATTAATTATAATAGGCTATTGCTAAAGCTACTGAGCATAAGCTATGCTGCACTACTTCTTTTATAAAAGCTGAATACTATAAAAAAAGTAAAGCTTCCTGATGGGCAGGAAGCTTTTACTAACCAATTATAAACCTAAATTATGAGAAGAGGCTGTAGGAGAAGGAGTCGAACCTTCAAGGAGTGGTTAGCCCTTACGGGTTTCCCATGCTCTCCGCCACCGGGACAAGGAGGTGTGTCTGCCAATTTCACCATCCTACAGTGTGTTATTTGATACAAATATAGTAACTGAAATTAAAAAATGAAATATTTTTATATTTTTTTTCATTTTCTTATCAAGTTGGCAATAGTTGGCTGAACTTCTTGAATTATTGAGAACCATAAATCTGAATTGCATCCGCTACTAAAAAAACGTTATCGTAAATATATCGGCCTGAAAGCCGTCTGTTATAACCGGTTCAGCCCCCAATAAAATTATATTTACGGCATAACCAATGGTAAAATAGCATAACAGGTATAATACCTTAATGCATGCATAGAACATCTAACATTGCTAACCTGCTTTAATGTGAAAAACAAATGCTTACCCCTTTTGCTGCTTAGCGCATTTTGCGCACAGGCTGCACTTTCACAAAATAAAAACATATACCATAAGGGCTGGACTGATTTTAATAAAAACGGCCGTAAAGATATTTTTGAAGACCAAACCCAGCCCATTGAAAAGCGGGTAACCGACCTGCTGTCGCAAATGACGCTGGAAGAAAAGACCTGCCAAACGGCTACCCTGTATGGCTACAAGCGGGTATTAAAAGATGAAATGCCCGTACCCCGCTGGAAACATGAAATTTGGAAAGACGGCATTGCTAATATTGATGAGGAACTAAACAACCTTACCTCGCATACGGATGATGCTCCAACACAATACAGCTTCCCTTTTAGCAAACATGCAGCCGCCATTAACACCATACAAAAGTGGTTTGTGGAAGAAACCCGGCTCGGTATACCGGTTGATTTTACCAACGAGGGTATTCATGGTCTTAATCATGATCGTGCAACACCACTACCTGCACCTATCGGCATTGGCAGTACCTGGAATAAGCAATTGGTTTACCAGGCCGGCAGCATTGTTGGGCGCGAGGCCAAGGCTTTAGGTTACATTAATGTTTATGCCCCTATATTAGATCCGGCCCGCGACCAGCGCTGGGGCCGCGTAGTGGAATGCTATGGCGAAGATCCTTTTTTAATTGCTACATTGGGTACGCAGATGACCAAAGGCATACAAGAACAAGGCGTAGCCTCTACTTTAAAGCACTATGCCGTTTACAGCATACCCAAAGGCGGACGAGACGGCAACGCCCGCACCGACCCCCACGTGGCACCCCGCGAAATGTACCAGATTTACCTGTACCCTTTCCAGAAAGTAATACATGATGCCCAGCCTATGGGCGTGATGAGCAGCTACAACGACTGGGATGGCGATCCGGTAACTGGCAGCTACTTCTTCCTCACCCATCTGCTTCGGCAAAAGTTTGGGTTTACCGGTTATGTGGTGTCTGATAGTGAAGCGGTGGAGTTTCTGTACTCTAAACATCATACAGCAGCTGATATGAAAGGAGCCGTAAAGCAAGCCATCGAAGCAGGGTTGAATGTTCGCACTAACTTCACGATGCCACAAACGTACATCCTGCCCCTGCGTGAGCTGGTAAAAGAAGGCCGCGTGAGTATGAAAACGCTGGACGACCGCGTGGCCGATGTGCTGCGGGTAAAGTTCAGGCTGGGATTATTCGATCAGCCTTATGCTAAAAACCCTAAGGATGCGGATAAAACGGTGCATACTCCGGCCGATGAAAAATTTGCGATGCAGATCAACCGCGAATCGATGGTATTGCTCAAAAATGAGAACAACCTCCTGCCCCTGCAAAAAAGTAGCCTGAAACATATTTTGGTTACCGGTCCGCTGGCGGCAGCTAAAAGTTATGCTATCAGCAGGTACGGACCATCGCACAACCCCGTAACTTCAGTTTTAGAAGGCATTAAACAGTATGTGGGTTCGGGTGCGCAGGTAGATTATGCCAAAGGCTGCAATGTAATAGACGCCACCTGGCCCGAAAGCGAAATTATCCCTACACCGTTAACCGCGCCAGAACAAGCCGGGATTGACAGTGCCGTAGCCAAAGCCCGCGAGGCAGATGTAGTGATTGCCGTAGTGGGTGAAGATGAACAACGTGTGGGCGAAAGCTTATCGCGCACCGGCCTTAATTTGCCAGGTAGGCAGTTGCAACTGTTGCAGGCCCTGCACGCCACAGGCAAACCCATAGTTATGGTGATGATCAATGGGCAACCGTTAACCATTAACTGGGAAAACAAGAACATTCCGGCTATATTGGAGGCATGGTTTCCGGGTGCACAATCGGGCAAAGTGATTGCTGAGACCTTATTTGGCGATAATAATCCCGGGGGTAAGCTGAGCATTACCTTCCCAAAAACCACCGGGCAGATTGAGCTGAACTTTCCGTTCAAACCGGCATCGCAGGCCAGTCAGCCCACCAGCGGCCCTAATGGTTATGGCAAAACCAGCGTTAATGGTGCCTTGTACCCCTTTGGGTATGGCCTCAGTTATACCACTTTTGCCTATAGCAATTTAGTGGTTAATCAACCTGCTCTTAACAGCCAAAGCGATATCACTGTGCGTGTTGATGTAACTAACACCGGCAAAGTAAAAGGCGATGAAGTTGTGCAGTTGTACCTAAAAGATTTGGTAAGCAGCGTTACTACTTATGAATCTGTACTACGCGGCTTTGAGCGCATTACCCTGCAACCGGGCGAAACCAAAACTGTAAAGTTTGTTTTGCATCCTGACGATTTGGCAATACTGGATAAGAACATGAACTGGACAGTAGAACCGGGTAAATTCCGGGTAATGATAGGCAGTTCATCGGAAGATATTAAACTGAAGCAGGAATTTGAAATTAAAGATTAAGCGTTAAATTTACACTTTATAGCAGCAGCTGCAACCATTAAAAGCTATTGTTTACCAATGAAAAACATCCTATTAAAAACCTTTGTGTGCTTAATGTTCCTTATGGGCGTAAGCCGGTTGTCGGCAGTAGCACAAGCTACTCCGCCCACAGAAGCTGCGGCTGTAGCCAAAGTAGTTGAGTCGTTCAGACTTGCACTCATCTCGGCAGACAGCACCCAGCTCAGCAATCTGGTGTCAGATCGTTTAAGCTACGGACACTCCAGCGGCATAGTGCAAAATAAAGCAACATTTATACATGCCCTAACCAGCGGCTCGTCTGATTTTGTGGGTATCGAAACCACCGAGCAAAGCATTCAGGTTACCGGCACCACAGCTATTGTGCGCCACAACTTATCGGCCACTACCAATGATGGCGGCAAGCCTGGCTCGGTTAAATTAGGCATTTTGCTGGTGTGGCAAAAAAGCAAAGCAGGCTGGCAGTTGCTGGCCCGCCAGGCATTTAAACTTCCTGTTAATTAAATAATCATCATATAGCTATACAAATGAGTGATCTGAAAAACCTGTTCGACCTGTCGGGCAAAGTAGCCCTGGTTACGGGCGGTAATAAAGGCATTGGCAAAGGCATGGCGCTGGGTTTGGCCGAGGCTGGTGCTGATGTTATTGTAGTATCCGGCTCGGTGGCCTTACAGGGCAGCGAAGTAGAGCAGGAAGTGAAAGCCCTGGGCCGCAACTTCAAAGCTTACCAAGCCAATCTATCTGACCGCGATGGCTTATACGCCTTTATTCAGCAGCTTCTAATGGAAAATCCACGTATAGATATTTTGGTTAACAATGCCGGCACCATTATGCGCAAGCCTGCTGCCGAACACCCCGATGAGTATTGGGATAATGTTTTATCCCTCAACCTGGATGCACCTTTTATACTGGCCCGCGAGCTGGGTAAGCACATGATCGAAAAAGGTTCCGGTAAAATTGTTTTCACCTGCTCGTTATTAAGCTTTCAGGGCGGTATCAATGTACCTGGCTACGCAGCCAGCAAAGGCGCTTTGGCCAGCTTAGTAAAAGCTTTAGCTAATGAGTGGGCTTCAAAAGGCGTAAATGTAAACGGTATTGCACCGGGTTACATTGCTACCGATAACACTGAGGCCATCCGCAACGATGAAACCCGCAGCAAAAGCATTCTTGACCGTATACCGCAAGGCCGCTGGGGCGAACCGGAAGATTTTAAAGGCCCGGCGGTATTCCTGGCCTCAAAAGCCGGCGACTATGTGAACGGCCACTTACTTACCGTAGATGGCGGCTGGATGGGTAGATAGCTTTGAGAACCAAGAGACAAAAAATAAGAATTAAGAACGATGAGCCGGTTTTGTAGGTAGAGAATAGTTTACTAAAAACAGACATCTTACACTCCATAACTGACAACGCAAAATACAATCATTAACTATGGAAATCAGATTTGAGCATAGCCAAAAAGAGGTAAGCCGCATGACTACCGAAGAGTTGAGAGAAGCTTTTTTGGTAGAAAGCCTGATGCAGGACGACAAGCTTACTACTGTTTATTCGCATTACGACCGCCTGATTATTGGTGGTGTAAAACCGGTAAACAGCACCGTTACCTTAGATAACCATCCCGAATTAATGGCCGAATACTTTTTAGAGAGACGTGAATTAGGTATTATTAACGTAGGTGGCAACGGCGTGGTCGTAGCTGATGGCCAAACTTACGAGATGGATAAATTAAGCTGCCTGTACTTAGGGAAAGGCACTAAGGATGTAACTTTTAAAAGCACTGATGCCAATGCACCTGCCGTGTATTACCTCCTGTCATCGCCATCACACAAAGAATATCCTAATCGTTTGATGATGAAAGAAGAGGCATCGCCGGTACAATTGGGTGATACTTTAACTTCAAACAAGCGTACCATTTACAAATACATTCACCTGGACGGTATCCGCAGCAGCCAGTTAGTAATGGGCTTAACCGTACTGGAGCCCGGCAGCGTATGGAACTCTGTACCGCCGCATACCCATACGCGCCGCACCGAAGTATATTTTTACTTTGACCTGCCCGAAACACAACGTTTGTTCCACTTTATGGGCGAGCCAACGCAAACCCGCAGTATTGTGATGCAAAATCATGATGCGGTAGTATCACCACCATGGTCGGTGCATTTTGGCTGCGGCACCAGCAACTATACCTTTATTTGGGGTATGGCCGGCGAAAACCAAGTATACAGCGACATGGATCCGTTGGCCGCAACTGATTTGAAGTAAAACTCATTACAACCGCTTTATGAAATTATTGAGATACGGAGCACCCGGACAAGAACGTACGGGCGTACAGATAAACGGGGTAAATTACGATACCTCTGGCTACGGCAGCGACTATAATGAGGCTTTTTTTGAAAGAGGCGGGCTGGAAACGCTGGCTGCTTATGTAGAAGCACATAAAGATGAGCTGGAAGAAATTCCGGCCAGCGAGCGTATTGCATCACCCATTGCAAGGCCATCCAAAATTGTATGCATCGGCCTGAATTATGCCGACCATGCCAAGGAAACTAATGCGCCCATACCGCCCGAACCGGTTATCTTCATGAAAAGCACTACCTCGCTTACCGGCCCCTTTGATGATGTGATTATCCCCAAAAACTCCGAGAAAACCGATTGGGAAGTGGAGCTGGCCGTGGTGATAAGCAAGAAAGCATCATACGTGGATGAAGCCGATGCCAGCGATTATATAGCCGGTTACGTGCTGCACAACGATGTATCGGAAAGAGCTTTTCAACTGGAGCGTAACGGTACCTGGGATAAAGGTAAAGGCTGCGACACCTTTGCACTTTTAGGCCCTTACCTGGTAACGCCGGAAGAGGTTAAGGATGTTGACAACCTGCGCCTATGGCTAACCGTAAACGGCCAAACCATGCAGGATGGCACAACTGCAAACCTGATCTTTAAAATTCCGTTCCTGATATCATATGTAAGCCAGTTTATGACGCTGTTACCTGGTGATGTGATTTCGACCGGCACACCGGCTGGTGTAGGCTTAGGCTTTAAGCCGCCCGTTTACCTAAAACCGGGAGATGTGATGGAATTGGGCATTGACGGGCTTGGCACACAAAAACAAACCGTTAAAGCTTATGGGCAGTAAGCTTATCCTTATACTAAAAAGGCCATTGCAAATTGCAATGGCCTTTTTAGTATAAGTTATTTTTTATTTGATCAGCTTGTAATACGCATCATTCCAGGCAATTTCTTTCTGGAACTCACGCAGCTTGGTTTCTTTACCAATCAGTAAATACTCGATACCGGCCATTTCGGCAAAAGCATGCAGATGCTCATCGGTTAAGTTTTGACTGTAGCAGGTATGGTGTGCCCCACCGGCTTGTATCCAGGCGGCACAACCGGTTTTCATATCCGGGTACGGTTTCCACAGTACGCGGGCTACCGGCAGTTTAGGCAAATCGTGTTGCGGCTCTACCCCTTCCACTTCGTTTACAATCATCCGGAAACGGTTACCCATATCCACAATCGAAGCATTCAGGGCGGCACCACCAGCTACGTTAAATACCAGCCTCACCGGATCGGCCTTACCGCCGATACCCAACGGATGCACCTCTACCTTTGGTTTTCCGCTGGCAATGGCTGGGTCGACCTCCAGCATGTGTGAACCTAACACCAGGGAGTTGTCACCATCAAAGTGATAAGTATAATCTTCCATAAAGGCATTACCGCCCGGCAAGCCGGCACCCATCACTTTCATGGCCCGCACCAAGGCGGCGGTTTTCCAGTCGCCCTCGCCGGCAAAGCCATAGCCTTCAGCCATCAGGCGTTGCGCGCCAATGCCCGGTAATTGCACCATGCCGTGTAAATCTTCAAAAGTATCACTAAAGCCTTTAAAGCCGCCTTGTTTCAGGAAAGTACGTAAACCTACCTCTATTTTAGCCGCCTCGATAAGCGACTGGTGCTGCTCGCCGCCTTTATGTAATGACGGAGCCACATCATACAAATCCATGTACTCGGCAATCTGCTGATCAATCAGTGCATAATCCAACGAGTTGATTACACTTACCAAATCGCCGATCCCATATGTATTTACCGAGAAACCAAACTGTAGTTCAGCCTCTACCTTATCGCCTTCGGTTACGGCAACAAAGCGCATATTGTCGCCAAAGCGGGCAAATTTGGCGCCTTGCCAATCATGCCAGCCGGCAGCAGCACGGGCCCAAACGCTAATCTGGCGTTCTACCTCGGCTTCCTGCCAGTGGCCTACCACTACCTTGCGACGCAAACGCATACGCGACATCATGAAACCAAACTCGCGGTCGCCGTGGGCGCTTTGGTTCAGGTTCATAAAGTCCATATCAATGCTCGACCATGGAATTTCGCTATTGAATTGCGTATGCAAGTGCAGCACCGGTTTCTTTAAGATAGATAACCCGCGGATCCACATTTTAGCCGGCGAGAAAGTATGCATCCAGGTGATGATACCAATACAGTTTTCGGCCACGTTGGCTTGCTGTATCAGGTTATAAATTTCATCAGTAGATTTTACGGTAGGTTTAAAAACTACCGATACCGGAATTTCGCTGGCAGCATTTAAACCTGCAGAAATTTGCTGCGAGTGCTCGGCTACCTGGCGCAATGTATCTTCGCCATATAAATCCTGGCTACCGGTTACAAACCATACTTCAAAGCTTTTTAAGTTTATCATTATTTTAAGTTACTGGTTATTGAGTTTATTAGGTTATTAAGATTTACACCTTGCGCGGTTAACTTTGCCCGTAATAAGAATCGGGCCCGTGTTTGCGCAGGTAGTGTTTCTGAATAAGCGCGTCCTTTAATTTTGGTGCCTGCGGATTGATTTGTTCGGTAAGTAATGCCATCTGAGCAATAGCCTCTAAAACGGCGCTGTTATGCACTGCCTTAGCAGCCGTTTTTCCCCAGCTGAACGGGGCATGATTACCAACCAGCACCATCTCTGTTTCTTTATAATCCAATCCTTTATCGCGGAAGCAATCCATAATCTGGAAACCTGTTTGATATTCATAATCGCCCTGGATGTACGCATCGCTCATGGGCGGGGCACAAGGGATATCTACTGTAGTATAATCGGCATGCGTGGTACCAAAAATGGGAATATCACGCTGTGATTGCGCCCAGGCGGTACCGTAGGTAGAATGCGTATGGCACACGCCACCAATGCCCTGCCAGTGCTTGTATAACACAGCATGCGTTAAGGTATCGGATGATGGGCGCAGGCTGCCCTCAACAGTTTTGCCGTCAAAATCCACAATCACCATTTTACCGGGTGTAAGGTCATCGTAAGCTACGCCACTTGGCTTAATGGCAAAAACGCCCAAATCATGGTCGGCAGCGCTAACGTTACCGAACGTGAAAATTACCAGCCCTAATTTGGGCAGCTGCATATTAGCCTCATAAGCAGCCTGCTGTATATGCTCGTATTTACTCATGCTATTTTGCTGAATGGGGTTAGATGATTTATTTGCCTGTTAATTAGCTGGCATCCGTTTTACCAACTGTTTGCCGTGCTACAAAGCCACCTAAATCCTGATACTTTTGGTACCTTTTATCGTAAAAAGTACTGTTACCCGTGTTTGGTGTATATTCTTTATCAAACTCGCCGCCCATGGCAGCCATAGCATCCTCTACTTTACTGTAAATTCCGGCAACTGTTGCAGCAAACATAGCGGCACCCAGTGCACAGGTGTGTTCAAACGGATGTATACGGATAGGCATTTGCAGTACATCGGCCATCATTTGCATAATGTAGGGTGATTTTTTAGCCACACCACCAATACCAATCAATCCTTTAACCGGTACGCCTTCACTTCTGAAACGCTCTACAATGCTGCGGGCACCAAAGCAGGTAGCTTCGGCCAGCGCACGGAATACCCTTGGCGCATCCGAACCTAAACCTAAGCCGGTAATGGCTCCTTTGAGCAACTGGTCGGCATCGGGCGTACGACGACCGTTAAACCAATCAACCGCCAGTTCGGCATCTTCATCCAATGGCAGGGCCATGGCCGCACTGCTCAGCTCCGGTATAATTTTGCCCAGCATTTCTTCCTTCAATGCTTCGGCTGTTTGGGTATCAATTACCGAAGAGTTTCTGAGTAGTTGTTCCAACGGCCAGGCAATTAAGCCTTTAAACCAGGCATAAGTATCGCCGAAGGCTGACTGACCAGCTTCCAAACCAGCCATCCCAGGAATAACCGAGCCATCTACTTGTCCGCAGATACCCTTAACCAGTTTGCCTTCCATATCGCGGTTTGGCGCCACTAAAATATCACAGGTTGAAGTACCCATCACCTTACTCAAATGATATGGCTCAATCTGCCCACCAACAGCACCCATATGGGCATCAAAAGCACCTACGCCTACTACTACATCGGTAGACAGGCCTAACTTACCTGCCCACTCCGGGCTTAAGTTTCCGGCAGCTACATCAGAGGTGTAGGTATCTTTATATAAACGTTCAGTAAAACCAGCCAGCAACGGATCTAAGGAAGAAAAGAATTGATCAGGCGGTAAGCCACCAAACTCCTCGGCCCATAAAGCTTTATGACCTGCAGCACAACGGCTACGTTTCATATCCTGCACCTGGGTACCGCCGGTTAGTAAGAACGGAACCCAATCGCAATGCTCCACCCATGAATAGGTAGCCGTACGAACGGCCTCATCTATACGCAATATATGCAGCAGCTTGGCCCAAAACCATTCAGATGAATAGATTCCACCTACGTATTGCAGATAATTCACATCAAACTGTGCGGCATGCTGGTTAATTTGACCGGCTTCCTGAACGGCGGTATGATCTTTCCAGAGCACAAACATTGCATTAGGGTTTTCAGCAAACTCAGGCAACAAAGCCAAAGGCAAACCAGCTTCATTTACTGCTACCGGTGTAGAACCGGTGGTATCAACAGACAGGCCTTTAATATTGCCTGCTACATCGGCTCCAACTTTATTTAGGCAAGCTTTAACTGTTTGCTCCAAACCTTCCATATAATCGAGCGGGTGCTGCCTGAACTGGTTTTGGGCCGCATTACAGTAAAGCTGCTTTTGCCACCGCGGATAATAAAAAACAGATGAAGCCAGTTCTTGCCCGCTGGCCGTGTCTACAATTACAGAACGTACTGAATCTGATCCGTAATCAACCCCTATTACATAACTGCTGTTTTGTGTCATGGTTTCTGATTATTAATCGTTAACTACACATTTAATGTGTTTTATTAGGTTACTATTGGTATTGAAAATTATACTATCATTAAGCACCATCTTACTAATTTACAGTATAGCAAGTGAGCTTAAATGCTTTTTAAATAAAGAACGGCTTCTTTATTATTAAGTGTGCAATTTACATTTATATTTGAATTATCACTAACTATTTCAATTATGAGAAGAACCAAACTAACCTTCCTGCTGCCTTTGCTAATAACCGGCTTAGGGCTAAAAAGCTTTGGCCAAAGCACGGCCAGCATCACTATTACCAATGATTCTAAAGACACCATTAGCCGCCATATTTATGGCCAGTTTGCCGAGCACCTGGGACGTGGCATATACGGCGGCTTTTGGGTAGATCCGAGCTTGCCGGTTAAAAAGCAGGACCGTATCCGGCTGGATGTGGTTGCCGCTTTAAAGAAAATCAAAATCCCCACCCTGCGCTGGCCTGGCGGTTGCTTTGCCGATGAGTATCACTGGCGAGATGGTATTGGCGACCGCTCTCAACGCCCTAAAATGATTAATACCAATTGGGGCGGCGTTGTAGAGGATAATAGCTTCGGCACCCATGAGTTTTTGGAGCTTTGCAAGCTATTAGAATGTGAGCCTTACGTATCGGGCAATGTGGGGAGCGGTACGGTACAGGAAATGTCGAACTGGGTAGAATACCTGAATTTTGACGGTCAAAGTCCGCTTACTGCACTACGTACCAAAAACGGCCATCCTAAACCCTTCAACGTGCGTTTTTGGGGAGTTGGTAACGAAAGCTGGGGCTGCGGCGGCAGTATGACGGCTGAGCATTACTCGGACGAATACAGACGTTACGCCACTTTTGCTAAAGATTACAACAATGCCCGGTTAAAGAAGATAGCCTGCGGGCCAAGTGATCAGGATTATAACTGGACAGAAACCTGCATGAAAAATATCGGTAACAGAATGTGGGGACTATCACTGCATTATTATACCATACCTACCGGTAACTGGGGAAACAAAGGTGCTGCTACTGGCTTTGGAGAGAAAGAGTACTTCAACACCATGAAAAACACCCTGTTTATGGAAGAATTGGTAACCAAGCACTCTGCCATTATGGACAAGTATGACCCCAATAAAAAGGTAGCACTGGTGGTGGATGAGTGGGGTATTTGGACCAATGTAGAACCGGGTACTAATCCAGGCTTTTTATTTCAACAAAACAGTTTACGCGATGCGCTCATTGCCGGCACCAATCTGAACATTTTTAATAATCATTGTGATCGGGTTAAAATGGCGGCGCTTGCTCAATGCATAAATGTGCTGCAGGCCTTAATCATTACTGATAAAGAAAAAATGCTGCTTACACCTACCTATTATGTATTTGATATGTACAAGGTACACCAGAATGCGCAATATTTACCTATTAAGCTTAACACACCGGATTACGAGTTTGAGGGCAAAAAGCTGCCGGCTGTAAATGTATCGGCATCAAAAGATGCTGCCGGCAAAATTCATATTACCCTGGTGAACCTCGATGCAAAGAAGGATATACAAGTAAACACCGAATTAAAAGGTATGAATTGGAAAAATGTAACCGGCCAGATATTGACATCGGCCAATGTAGCAGATATCAATACATTTGAAAAGCCGAACACGCTTATAATAAAAGGATTTAATGGCGCACATAACAATGAAGGCAAGCTGGCCCTAAAGGTTCCGGCAAAATCAATAGTAGCCTTAGAGCTGTATTAAGTTAATATTTAAGAGGGCTGGATATATAAATTCATATACAGCCCTTTTAATTACTCCTCCCAAGTAACCTTATCACCGTCAAAATTTAATTTAATGGATAATAAGGCCCGGAACTGCTTATAACCTGCCCGGCCTGGAAAGTAGGCATGTAAAAACATGACCGGCTTACCAGCAGTCGTTATAGTTACCGAAGGATGACCAGGAGCAGCCCACCTGTCGGTAGATTGAAGAAAGGGCTTATCCAATTTATGATATGGCCCTAAAAGAGCATCTGCCACGGCTACGCCTATGCCATATTGAGTTGTAGAAAAGTCGTTACCAGCATAAAACAGATAATACTTGTCGTTTTGCTTCGAAACCCACATGCCCTCAACTAAATGGGCTTCCCACTTTAAATCATTCTCTAAAACTTTGGTGCGTTCGCCTATAAGTGTTCGGCCATCAGGTGACAGCTGCTGTGCAAATATCGGCGTTTTCATGTAGCGCATTACCGACTTTACCTCTTTCATTATTGAGTTGGATGATTGCTCCGCTATCTGTTGTAACAGATTGTAAACTACTTCGGTGAACCGACTTGTAACCGCTTCGATAAAAACCTGTGCCATTAGAAAGCGTTGCATCGGTTCCAGCGTTTGCAGCCATGGCCATAAGGTTACCATGAAAGAAGCTGTTCGCCGATCCAAGTCGTCCGGAAAGAGAGATGTAATTAAGTGAGGAGCTTTATGTAATAAAGCTAAAAGAGCACCGGGCCAAACGTCGTTGTTATCTTCTTTCCAAAACAAATAACTGGTATCAACATCTTGCACATAAATATGCGGATCGATCACGTTACCTTTTAAGATAGGGGAACCATCGGAGGTAAAAGGGCCTACTGGCTTGAGGGAACGAGCCATCCCAATACAAAGCTCCCGACTAATTTTGTCACGAGCTACAAAGTAAACCCGATACTCTTTACCTACTTCATGCATCTCAGGCGCCCAGTAGTCACTTACATTTTCACCCTCGGCAGCCCATGACGGCTTTTGCCCTTGCGGAAAAACCTAGCCTGAGAATGTCCATTGCTTCAAATCTTCCGACCTTAAGATTGGAAAAGCGTTTGGCGCATCGTTTGATGTTGATAGCAAATAATATAAGTCGCTACCTTTGTACTGTGTCCGTATTATAGCGGGGTCGCCATATCCATACAGCATCCCGCTATCCAAATTATCTAACAGAACTTCATGATACGGAATACTTTGACTGGAAGAAATTGTTGCCTGCGAATTGTGAGGTATTCGCAAATGAAAATCACGCCCTATTTTACTAAATGCATTTATACAGGAAGAGTGGTCAGAAATATTGACTTGATAGATGTTTGAGTGAGATTCAACAGCAGCACCAACATTCAGAGATACCTTTATATTATAAACGTTAACCTCTAGTCTATATATAGAAATTTTAAGTTCATCTGTGATTCCGTCAGAAGAGACGAACACCTTGCAACCAACCTCATAACTATCTACTCTTTCCATACAGTAGTAGTACAAAGCATAGACCAAACTTAATAATGTTTCCGGGCGATAAGTGAACACAAGGGATGCTTGCGAAAATTCGCAAGAGCATATCCCCGCTCCCGCAACCTTACTTCAAGCAAAAAGCCCCTGATGCATAATTGCAAGAGGGGCTTGGATTTGTAGGGTTTGGCGCCGACCTACTCTCCCACGTGTTACCGCAGTACCATCGGCTCTGGCGGGCTTAACTTCTCTGTTCGGAATGGGAAGAGGTGGACACCGCCGATA
>NZ_JAHBBK010000006.1 GCF_018390515.1 Mucilaginibacter sp. Bleaf8
AAAACTTCGAAAATGCGCTGCTGATATCCAAGGGGCTGGCGAAAGACGGCTTGGCCAGCGCGGCCGGAACACCCAAAAAGCTTGCTGACCTTGCTTTATTTGTTTACTTAAACAACTCTAAGATGGTTGGATTACAAAAAATCGCAGCACCTCTTTTTAACTATCTTGCCAAGAGTGCCATTAAAAAAGGACGTTTAAAAGAACTCGAACTGAAGTACTGCGGAGAATAATAGGTGGCGAAGAAAACAGGCTACAGAACAGCAAGTAAATCCGGAATAAAGAGTTGGAATATACTGCTGCTCCGATAGATAGGAAGGTTTAGGTAAATGACTAAAGTTTAAACCTATATCCCAGTTTTAATGACATCACATTGGGCATATTGCCCTCGCTGTATCTGTCATACCTGATGCCTACATCAAGGCCATTATTTAAGGCTAAGCCTGCTGAAGGTGCATAAACGAAATTGATTCTGCCGTTCATGGCAAACGCGGCTCCTGCTTCTCCGCTTACATAAAACTGATTGCCAGCGTACAGTCTTAAACCTGTTTTTACAGGAATGAATCCTTTTCTTTCTCCCGTAATATCAACCACCCACTCACCTGATGACTGGATGACACGATATCCTGTATATCCTTTAAAATAATGCGTATAGCCACCGCTCACAAAAGCTTCCAAGTTACTCGTTAGGTTTTTATTCACGCTAACCTCGCCGCCGAGTACAAAGTCCTCAAAGGCGGTGGTGGTTAAACCCGGCGTAAGGGCTACACCTAAATGCCATCCGGAATTGGTACTATTCCTTTTATGAGTTGCCAGCTTTCGGGGGCCAAAGCCATAAGCCAGACGCAAAGCAACATCTTTAGTTACCGGGCTTTTCGTATAATCCTCATATTTGAGGCTCACATCCCAGCCATTGCGAAATGCCATACCCACAGATGGCGACCATAAAAACGATGTACCCCACTGCTCAAATGCAATACCTGCGCCAGCCTCCCCGCCAAGATAGAGTTGATTTCCTACAAAGTATTTAATACCAGCCTTTACAGGAATTACATTATACGGGCTACCATACTGCGAATAGTTTGCAAAATGATCCTTTTCAAAAAAATGCGTAAAACCTGCGGTCAGCGTTCCGGCAATCCGGTCATTAAAGTTCTTCTGCACACGAATATCGGCACCAAGCGTGTACCTGAAAGCTTTACTGGTAGCAACGCCCGGGTTAAGGCCAAGGCCAACCCGCCAGCTGCTTTGTGCAAAACAAGCAACAGAGAAAAATAAAAGGCTTGTAATAATCAAAAGTTGAGATTTAAACTTCATCTGTAATGTTTTTTACAAGCAAGACAGTAAACTGATGCGATACCCTTACAGCACTTTATATTATTTGCTGAGCCTTAGCCGGTAACCCAAGCGTAAGGCAAACTGCTTATATTGTGATTGCAGGCCGTAATCTTCAAACTTCACGCCAGCTTCCAGGCCACTACCAAAACTGAAGCCGGTTGAAACGCTGTACATAAGTGAACGGTAAGGTCTCAAATCAGTAACAACAGCGCCATTCGTTGGATCAAGATAAACAACATATTCTTCATTGGGTCCAAATGCAGCACCAATTTCACCTTGAATAAAAAGCCCTCTGGCCATCTTTAAACGGATACCTGCTTGTAAAGGAACAATATTAACCGGCTTAATATCGCTATCTGTTGCAATGTTTGTGTATCCTGTTGACAGTACACCAGTAAGGCCTGAGCCCAAATCACGCTGTAAAAAAAGTTCGCCACCAGATACAGACCGGTAAGGCTCATCCCAGCCTATCCCGCCTGTTGCAGCAACACCCAGGTACCAGACCTGCGATCGATCAATAGTCTTTTTTGCCGGTTTGAACACGCCGTTAAATGCAATACCAGCTTCCCAGCCAAGCCAGTCTCTTGTTTGCGTGGCTCCACGGTGTAGCATGTCAGGGTATTCAGGTGCATGGGTTACATTTTGGTACCCAGTGATATGCCATTGATGATTATACTTGTAATGATTGTAGGTAGGGCCTGCTACCAAGCTTAATTTGGGCGTAAGCTGTAGGTTAAGTAATAACTTTCCCTGCATCCATTGATTGTCCCACTGCGTATTGTTGGCCAAATGATAATCAGCCTCGGCCGACAGGTATACATTATCATTGAACATAAAATCGTGCCCAATGCCCAAACCAAATGCATAAAACTTGTGGTTTGCCGATATGTTAACGCTGGTTAAAAGGGCGCTGTAAAAAACATGTGTGCCGGTTTTTAGAGCTATGTTGGTGTTAGCTAAATTATTGGCCGAATAGGATACTTTATAGAAACCGTTGCGTGTAATGTTTAAGAGACCTATGCTGGCACCTTCTGAGGTATCGGCAACGTTTACCAAGCCTATTTGCACCCCCTTTAGGCGGCGGGTTTCATTATGTAGGGCACTGAGCTGCAAGCCGGATACCTGCGCCTCCGCTTTGTTAGTAAATACAGCGAGCTGAACGCCGCGTAGGGTGTCTAATGCCAGATTGTGTGCTCCGGCCAGTTGCAAGCCCGTCATATTGCCACCCACTAAGTTAAATACACCAGCCAACTGCAAATATTTTGAGTTTTCTTTATTGATATTAAACAAACCGCCAACCTCTAACCCGTTTACACCGGCGGTATACCCGCCAGCCAGGTTAAGCGAAAACTTATTTACAACCTGCGGGCTGAACATGCCGTGCGTGCTCAGCCCTGGTGTTATGGAAACCTGAAATGGTCGCTTAGCAAAGAAATCAGGAATATTAAGACTTTGGATTTTTTGCCTGGCAGAGATGAATAATCCCCCTAAGCCTGTTCTTTCTACACGATTGTAATTATTGCTGCCGTATTTATACTCCCAGGCTTTTGCTCTGCTGCTTATAGGTACCGATTGCAAAAAATTGACTGTGGTATCTTTGTAACTGAGCTTACAAACGGTAATACGAACAGGCTCGCTACTACCCCCTCTGAGCTTTAGCCGGAAATAGCCATGCTCATCAGTGAGGGTAGATACAAGCTGCTGCTTTTCATATACGCTTACATTCATTAGCCTTTCGCCGGTGCGCTCATCAGCCACCAGGCCACTTACAGAGTAACTGTTGTTTTCATCCGTAATATCTGTATTGATTAATGTAAAAAGCCGCAGTTGCGGCAAGATGATTAAATAGTTTTTTCGCTCTTCGTAAGTGTACCGATCATGAAAAAGCTTTATTAATACAGAGGAGATTTTTTCATTGTCTGCAGATAGGCTCACTACGCTATCTTTAGCCAGCAACTTGCCGTCGTAAGCAAAATAGAAGTGTGCTTGTCTGCTAATTTCGCTAAGTACATCAGCTACCCGCTTTTGATTGTAATGCAGGGTAACTGATTTATTTAAAATACCCTGTGCATTGGATTCAAAGACGGCTATAAACAAAAACCAAAGCAGCGCAGCTACTAATTTGGGAACATTGAATTTAGTGGAGTAAGGTTTAGTCATCAATTACCTGTTACTTCAAGATAGTAACACCATTTGCCTTCACTACCTTAATTTCGAAGGTTCGGCTAATGATATCTAAAATATCATCTAAAGATTCGTTTTTAAAAGTAGTATTCAGCGGCATGTTGTTTAGCTTAGGATTAGTGATAACTATATGGCTCGCATAAGCTTCATTCAGCACATTTACAAGTTGCCATAAAGGGGTGTCGTCCGCCACAAATTCATGGGTACGGTAATACTTGTATAATTGGTTGTTAGTATTGGATTTAACTAACGCGCCTCCCGATGATTCGATGCTTAACTTTTCCCGGGGTTTTAGCATAACCGTTTGCGTGCCTCTGCTTACGGCAACCATGCCAGATTCCACAATGATTTCTATCTTACCATTGTTGTTCTTAACATTAAAAGAGGTACCCAATACCTGCACCTGTATTTTTCCGGCATGCATAATGAATGGTTCATTAGCTATATGTGCTACATCAAAAAAAGCTTCCCCTTTACTCAATACAACTTCGCGCCGCTTGCCTTTAAATTGTTCGGGATACCGGAGTGTAGTTTCTTGGTTTAAAGTGACAACAGACCCATCTGACAGGGTATCGGCTTTTACCTCAAAGCGTGTAGTTGCCAGTTCAATTTGAGCCGCGGGCCGCTGCATCCAAAACCACCAGCTGCCACCGGCAAGTAAAAGCAGCGTAGCGGCTATTTTGAGCCAGGTATACAATGGCTTCAGGTGTGCTACATCAGCAGTATCCTGCTGCGGCTCTAATGCCTTTTGCTTAAACCTTTGCAAGGATGCTTGGGCATCCATCTGTTGGTTCAAACTACTGCTTTTACTTGCCTGCCAAATCAACTTGAACTGTTCCAAACGGCGCTGATTTTCAGCATCTGCTTTTAGCCATGTTTCTATTTCCTTTCGCTGCTCGGCAGTAGCTTCATCAAGTAAGTAAGAGATTAATATGTCGTCATGTATTTTCATAGTTTTAGCTTTGGTAATGGTATAGAGCGTTCAACAGAATCCAAAGAATAACCGGCAGGTAGTCTGCCAACTGTGCCCTGAGCTTTTTCAACGCCCGGCTCATCTGTGTTTCTACTGTTTTAACAGATAATCCAAGTTGCTGGGCTATTTCCGCGTATTTCAATTCTTCGAAACGGCTAAGCTGAAAGATGGTGCGGCACTGTTCTGGCAGCATGTTAATTGCCAGTTTCACTTTTAGCTCCAGTTCTTTGTATTGCAACGTGCTCAGGGCATTTTCAGCGTAGGGTTCTTCCTGTTGCATAGCGTGGGATGTATAAGCTTGTTTTACTTGTTGATGCTTTAAATAGTTAAGGCACTCATGGTAAACAGACCGGTACAGGTAGGCCTTTACAGAAGTATGGATCTGAACACCACCCTGTCTTTCCAAAATTTTCCAGAACGTCTGATGTACCATTTCTTCCGCAACAATCTCATCACCTACCATGGCATAGGCATACCGGTGCAAAGCATTGAAATAAACGAGGTATACCTCATCGAATTCCTCGGTGTTTGCTTTTAAATGCAGCACCATACCGTTTTGATAATGTTGATTGACAGGCAAGTTTGTAGTTTATAATTTGAGATGTATAATCAAGTATGGAGACAACACAACTGAGCCAGACCCCTACAATGACTGAAAAAAGATTCAGACAGTTATAAATCATCAAATAACAGGAATTTATTTGTACCCAGACAGTTGGTTACAAAGACATCGCGATGTGCTCCCGGGAGCTAGCACCATAGTTCTTTAAGCCAATGTTGCAGAAAACAGGTTTCGGGCAAATGTTTAAAGCATTGTCAACTTAATTAAAATCTTTAAAACTGACTGATTAGAATGATTTATTTCACCTTGCGCCAACTTTTATTTTAGCCAGTTCCATCGCCTTTTTCATGTCTGCAATACCATAGCCAAAAGGTAATTCAGGATGGCTGGCCCGATCGGCCGATTTACGAATTATCTCCATCAAATCCTTATTGGTTAATTGGGGATTGGCTTCCCATAAACAGGCCACTAATCCACACATAATCGGACTGGCGTAAGACGTACCACTTCTGTTTTCGGTCGTGCCCGAAGAATTTATTACAGCTGCATTTCCTCCCATAGCCATTACATCTGGTTTTATCCGCCCGTCAGCTGTCATTCCCCAAGATGTAAAATAGTTTTGCTTGCCATCACTATTGATTGACCCTGTAGTTAATACACTCGGTGAATCGGCGGGGGTACCAACCCATTTCTGTTCGTTTCCGGCGCAGTTCACAATAAATATCCCTTTTTTAAAAGCCATATTTGCGGCCTTGGTAGCAAGAGCAGTTTTGCCATCCATATCAGTAGCAGTATAACGCTTTATAAGACTTGAATAGCCGTCGCTATAGGTTAAGGAGGAATTGACCAAATCTACTCCTGCACTATCTGCAAATTCTATGGCACTTGTCCAGTAATCCTCTTCAACGGGAAATTCAGTGGCGCTGTCTTCTGTTCTTAGCAACCAGTAATTCGCTTCGGGTGCAGTACCAACGTAGCTTCCAGGTTTACTCACCGCCATACATGAGGTTACCCAAACGCCATGTGTATCGATGCTATAGGGATCCTCGTTCTCATACACAAAGGATTTTGCGCCTTTAATATGTACGTTGCTGAAAGCTGCATTGTCTCTTAAATGGATAAATCCGGCGTCAATAACAGCAATATCCATTCCGGCGCCTTTAAAACCTTGCTGATGCAGCGCTTCGCCTTTTACAGTATTAATGTTAAGCGCGGCTGCACCGTAATCAATAGATGTACCCAAATTGCCTGCACTTCCTGACTGAGGGCTATCTATATATTTAGGAACATTTAAATTCTGTTTCCTTTTGCCAAAGTACACCAATGCAACCTCCTTTACAAATGGCAAAGCTTTGTATTTATCAATTAGAAACTGATCCCGAACGTTCACACACACGGTGTTTAACCACTTACTTTTAGCAACAATTGTGCCTCCAACTTCGGTTATCGCTTTAAGATATTCTCTGGAGATCGGCAAGTCACTTACATCTATGGGGATATGTTGTTTGCGACGCCTCTCAATGGCTTTTTTAGAAAGAAAAGCCTCTGGGTTACCAATTGAATAATCAGATTTTCCCTTATCGGTTAAAACAAGCCTAAATTTATAGTCATTACCATCGGTAACAATTATTTTGCATTTAGCTTCGCCCTTTCCATTTAGTAATTTCCCAAAAACATAGGTAATCCCGGCGCCCTTAGGCCATACAACTCCTTCAGCAGTTACTTCTGCAATACGCGGATTGTCTACACGCCATTCCGCACTGTTTGATGTACCTTCAGGAAAGTTGTCAAGTATGATGGAAAGCCGAGTGCCCAGAAAGTCGTCATTTGCCAGAATAATACTATCCAAACTCATGCGAACAGAAGCGACTGGTTCTTTTGGTATTTCATTCTTTTTACAGGCTGATAAAAAAACAAGAGATGCGAAAAGCCCTGTAAGTAAGTATCGAGTATAAAACTGCATTTAAAAATATTTATTTAGAAACCATTTCTTAATGGATTTTCTGGGATATAAAATTAGGAATAATAGCCATACGCACAAATCAACAAGAATAGGGTGCCGCTGTCTGCCATTTCTCCGGCGTTCCGGTGAACGAGTGTGCCCCCTGGTTTAAATAATATTGCTACAAAATATGTCAAGCGTTATTGACCATAGAGTTTTTGTAAAATCTAAACTTATTCTGTTTACGGACTGTAGCATACGCATTTCAGTTATGAAAAACCGCAGTTAAGTTAATTGAGCCGCTTTGCCTTTGCCCACCTTTGTGATAACATTTAAAGATTATGAAAATAGTTATCACCGGATCTTTAGGGCATATTGGTAAGCCCTTAACCACCAACCTGATTCAGAATGGACATCAGGTAACCGTTATTACCAGCAAAGCCGAACGGCAGCCTGCGATTGAGTCTATGGGTGCTAAAGCAGCTGTAGGAACCTTTTTTGATCTCGAATTCCTGACTTCGACTTTTACCGGCGCCGATGTTGTTTACCTGATGGAGGCCTGGGAAGGCATCGGCAGTATTTTTGACAAGAACGTCGACTTTGTGGCAGCATTCAATCAAATAGGTAACAATTACAAAACAGCAGTGGAGCAATCTGGCGTTAAGCGGGTAGTGCACCTGAGCAGCATCGGCGCACATACCGATCAGGGCACTGGCAGCCTTTACCTGCATAACCAGGTGGAGGGTATATTAGGCGGGTTGCCTAACGATGTTTCTATCAAGTTTATCCGGCCCGTGGGTTTCTACAGCAATTTGTACCGAAATCTTGATGCTATCCGCAACCAGCATGCTATTGTATCCACTTACGGAGGCGACCAAAAGGAACCTTGGGTAGCCGCTGAAGATATTGCCGAAACCATTACTGAGGAAATGGAAAAGCCATTCGAAGGCAGAACCGTTCACTACGTGGTTAGCGACGAAGTATCACCAAATGAAATTGCACAAATTCTGGGCGAAGCCATCGGTGAGCCGGAACTCAAATGGATTGTAATTTCTCAAGAACAAATGCTGAGCGGCATGCTGGCTGCCGGGATGAATGAATGGATTGCGAACGGATTCATCGCCATGCAAGCCGCACAAGGAAGCGGATCATTGTATGAAGACCTGTACCGCCATAAACCAGCGTTCGGCAAAACGAAGTTCAGGGACTTTGCCAAAGAATTTGCACAAGTATATCATCAACAAATCAAATAATTTATGAAAAAAGCATTAATTACCGGTGCCAACAAGGGCATCGGCTTTGAAACCGCACGCCAATTGTTAAGCCATGGCTATTATGTTTATCTGGGCAGCCGGACGCTTGAAAACGGAAAAATAGCTCTGGAAAAGTTGAAAGCAGAAGGTTGGGATCAGGCAGAGGCCATTGAATTGAATGTCACCGACGACCTGTCTGTGCAAGCTGCCCGCGAAGCGATTGGCAGCAAAACAGACGTACTGGATGTGCTTATCAATAATGCCGGTATCAACGGTGGTTTTCCGCAGTCTTCTTTAGAAGCCGGTATTGAGCAATATAAAGAAGTATTCGATACCAATCTGTATGGTGTGGTACGCGTCAGCCAGGCCTTTATCGACCTTTTAATAAAATCACCCGAGCCGCGTATTGTCAATGTATCTTCCAGCGGTTGTTCGCTTACTTTGCACAGCGATCCTACCTGGAAGTACTACTCGCATAAAGCAGCGTTGTATGCATCCTCTAAGGCGGCATTGAACATGTACACCATTGATCTGGCCTATCAATTAAAAGATACCGATTTTAAAGTAAATGCAGTTTGTCCCGGCTTTGTGGCTACCGATTTTAATGAACATCGTGGTACAGGTACAGTGCAGGAAGGTGGCACCCGCATTGCCAAATACGCGATGATTGACCCTGACGGACCTACCGGAAAATTTATTTCAGAGGAGTATAACCCCGAAACAGGTGAAACGCCCTGGTAATTGATATAACAAACAAGTAACTTTAGCTGATGAAAAAGGAAGAAAATCTGATTTATAAATTAGAATCCTTAACCGACTTTCACCGGATGTTTGGGCTCATCGCGCCCAGGCATCCGCTGGTCAGTTTTGTTGATATCCAGCAAATGAAATTTGAGCCGGCAAATCTCCCAGGCGCCTTAATCATGGATTTCTATAAAATAGCCTTTAAAGCTGGTTTATGCGGCAAGGCCAGATATGGCCAAAACTATTATGATTTTGGCGAAGGGGGTTTGGTATTTACCTCACCGGGACAAGTGTTTGAAAGTCCGGATGGTTCTGCCACTTCCGGTTATATGTTACTTGTTCACCCCGATCTACTTTTGTCTTATCCTATCGCGAAGAAAATTAAGCAATATGGCTTCTTTTCTTATGCTGCAAACGAAGCCCTGCATCTATCCGAGCAGGAACGGGCCACCATCATGACCATCTTTAACATTATTGATGAAGAGTTAACCAGCCGCATTGATGATTTTAGCCAGGATGTAATTGTTTCGCAGGTTGAGCTATTGCTGAATTACAGCAACCGCTTTTATAAACGGCAGTTTATTACCCGCAAAGCAGTTAACAATAGCCAGTTACAGCAGTTGGAAGAGCTGCTTGATCAGTATTTTACAACCAATAAAGCCGTGATTCAGGGGATACCAACCGTTCAATACCTGGCAGAACAGCTGCACTTATCACCCAGCTATTTGAGCGATATGTTGCGGGCGCTGACCGGTGAGAATGCGCAACAATTGATACACCACAAATTGGTAGAAAAAGCAAAAGAAGCTCTGTCAACATCCAATCTATCGGTTGCTGAAGTGGCTTACCAATTAGGGTTCGAACATCCGCAATCACTTACCCGGTTGTTTAAAAGCAAGACAAAGATGTCGCCAGTAGATTTTCGGAAATCGTTTAATTAAAATCAATACCGGCTTCGCATAAAAGTCAGTTATATCACAGCCGAGGACCCGCACAATGTGATCATAGCAGACCATAGCTATGCCGGGGCTGTGATTGCAGGTATTGCGGACAGGATACCCGGATGTTTGTCTAAATTGGTTCCTGAATGCAATGCCCTGGGAAATGGGCAAAATGCCCTCGATGTAGTCAAGAAGATATCCGGCAATATCTTAATAAGGGCCGCTACAGACTTCGATAAAGGACTAAGTATGCCGCTTTTACCAGTTACCTTTTGGGGTTGATCCACTTTTGCCGGTATCAAATGGGTGAACGCCCCCGGTTGTACCCAAATAAGTTCTACTATATATGCCGGGCTAATACGAAGCGGCGAAGGTTTTATCATATAAACTAACCTTTCTGTTTTCAGCGACATAAAAAATCAGTTTACAGTTTTGTAACTGAATCAGAACAGGAAGATTGCTAAACTAAATCGATACGGTATTTGATAAAAACACATAAATGATCCAAAGCAGGTACACAAAATTGTCTCTTGAATGTTCAACAGAACGGTAATGGCTGTCAAAAACCATTATTCTTTTTTAGAACATGACATCAGTATCAGCCTACAGGATAGAAAATTTAGAGGAAGCCGATACGCCGCTTCTGGCCGTATATCCTGATATCGTAGTCAAGAACATCGGAAAATTGATCAGTTTCTTTCCTGACAAAAAACAGATACGCCCGCATGTTAAGACGCATAAGTGCCCGCAGGTGGTAAAATTGCTTATAGAGGCCGGTATTACAAAGTTTAAATGTGCTACAATTGCGGAAGCAGAGATGCTTGCGATTGCAGGTGCTGTTGATATATTATTAGCGTACCAGCCCATCGGCCCAAAAGTTTTCCGCTTCATTAAATTGATGACCACTTATCCGGATTGTTCCTTCTCTTGTTTGGTTGATAATGAAACGTCTGCTCAGCAAATTTCTAAAGCGGCTATCGAGTTTAATCTGATTGCAGGCGTTTGGATTGATCTGAATGTGGGCATGGACCGTACTGGTGTTTTGCCGGCGACTGAAGGCAAAAGGTTATTTCAATTCTGCGGCCATTTAGACGGTATTAAAATTGCCGGACTACACGCTTACGACGGCCATTTAACAGATCCGGACCCCGGCGTACGCCTGGCACAGGCAGACGAGGGCTTTGCGGCTGTAAGAAATTTAGCCAATGACCTGGTACTCGCCGGGTTTGACCTGCCCAATATTGTAGCCGGAAGCACGCCGACTATTCAATACTATGCTCAGCAACCGAATATAGAATGCAGTCCTGGCACTTTTATATACTGGGACCAGCACTACCAGCGTCAATTTCCTGAGTTGGCCTTTGAAAATGCCGCATTGGTCATCAGCCGGGTGATCTCTAAGCCAAATCCGGAAACAGTGTGCCTGGATTTGGGCTATAAAGCAGTCTCATCGGAAAGCAGCAAAGAGGAAAGGGTTGATTTTCCTGAACTATCAGATGCTCAGATTATTTCACAAAGTGAGGAACACCTTCTGGTCTTCTCCGGAGCCTCGGAGCTTCAGATAAGTGACGTTGTTTATGGGTTGCCTTACCATATTGGCCGCACCTGCAATCTGTATGAAGCATGTGCCATAATAAAAGATCATAAAATTGAGGAATACTGGCACCATACAGCCAGGAGTAGATGTATAAATCTCTAAGTCCAACGCTCGGCAAAGGCCATTCTATAAGGATTCAATGGCTACAAAGCATGAATTGATTACCAAGGTTGGTATTTACAGATTTAAAGAAGAGCTGAATAACATAACTACACTGACCGGCTTCAAAGATTTTCATGTGCAAGCCGCTGCCGAAATTATCGAAGAAAGATATCTCTCTGATTCTGTTCAATTTCAGGACAGTTGACGGGTTAAATCATCATTCCGCTTTCTGTCTTTAATAGTCACTGCAAGAAACAATGATTGGCATACTGTTGGTTAACCCTGCTTTTCCAGGTGTGTTAAAGCGGTGATCTTACGGATAACCTGATCCAGCTTTTCAGTCGCATCTTCCAGATAATTAAGCAAAGCACCCATATCTTCCTCCGAAGGATTGTTCTTCAGCATGTTGGTGATAGACATAATATTGGTAAGGGGAGCCCTAACGAGATGGGATTGTGTCCAGGAAATATCCGTAAAGGCTTTATTTTGCTTCTCAATGGTGTTCAGGTGGTTCTGGCGCTCGGAGATATCACGCTCGGTGATACAAACCCCAATGACAGTACTTTCGTGATATACTGGTGTTAGTGTGAGGTGCGACCAGTATTTAGAGCCGTCTCCTGAATCAAAGGCCCTGTCATACTCAACCACTTCACCTTCGCTCACCTGCCTTAAATACCGGCCGAATGTTTCCCTTCGGTGTGGCTGCAGGTAGCATAACAGGCTATCGCCGGTTTTAAGCGTTTGCCCAAGAAATCTGTTTAAATATTTTTTTGCCCGGCTGTTAAATGCTTTTACATGATAAGTAGCATCCAGCAGCACGAAAGATTCTATGGAACTTTCAAAGATGGCTCTCAGGTTAAACTCTGATTCTTTGATCTTAATTTGCGCCAGTTTATGCGCGGTTACATCCCGTAATGCACCTACCATCCGGGTTGCTTTTCCGTTCACATCCCGTACAATCCAAGCCCGGTCTGTTACATGGGCATAAGCACCGTCCGCTTTGCGGTAGCGGTATTCGTCCGCCCAGTTAGATACCAAACCTTCAGCAGCCTCCGTAATACTTTTTATTACCCGGCTAGCGTCTTCCGGATGTATAGCTTCCTGCCACGCGTCAATGTGAGGCTTGTTTGAAGCCTGGTCATATCCAAAAATACTTTGGTAATTCTCTCCCCAAAACAAGCTGTTGTGCGTCAAATCCCAGTCCCAGATGGCATCGAATGTAGCTTTGCTTACATAGCGATATCGTAAGTTACTTTCTTCAGCTTCCCGGGTTTTCAAGGCCAATTCCTCGTTGAGTAATTTGAGGTTTTGCTCATACTGATAATGCTGTGTAACGTCCTCAAAAACCCAAAGCACGCCATTCATGCTGCCGGTCTTTACCCTGCGAAACTGGATGTTAATCGCTGTAATGACCGGCTCTTCATAAAGCCACAGCCAGTCCTGTACCTTTTTGTCAGCAAATGCCGCAATGGCTTTTTCTTCAATTTCCTGCTGGTTGGTAGCTTTACTGCGCAATTTGGACATAGCCTCGTGTATTAAGGCCGCATCATTGGTTCCGGGAGGTAACCGGAGTAACTGTGCTGCATTTTCATTGATCCAGCAATAACCACCGTGGTCTTCTAAAAATACGATACTGTGTGGTAACGATTTAAGAATGCCGTTAAACCTGATCTTGAGCTGATCATGCTTGCGTTTTGCATGATAGTCATTATGCAGGCTGTTTATAGCGTGCTGGCAAAACTTCAGGAATTCGAGGTGTTCGGAATTAAATGAATAATCTGCGTTATAAGCTATCACATAGCATGCGGTATGATGAGTAGTTTTTACAGGCAGGATATAGCAAGCCTGTACCTCGTTCGCCATTGATCCGGCAAGTATTTTTTTGAGACTATTAACGGCCTTTCCGGCTTCCTGTACCTTTAGCAATGCCCCGATACTTTCCGGACTAAAAATCAAGGTCTGCTCAACGGCCATCCGATGGCTACTCATTGATGTGGCGAACAACGTATTTTTTTCAAGCCAAAACACCTGCGTTGCCTTTGTATAAATAAGCAGGTTCAGCAAGCAGCTGTTAACCGGGCCGTTTGCAGTTGCCTCCGGCTTATCTTTTTGAACGGCTTCCAGAAAGTCAAACCCTTGCCTTAACCAATTTGTATGTTCCACGCTTTGCTACTTGATGAATTCCCGAATTGCTTTTATGATCTCCTGAGGTGCACTCATATGCGGAAAGTGTCCTTCTGCATCTACTGTTACCAGGCGGCTATTTCTAATATGCTGGTTAAGATAGATGGAAACCTCTTCAGGCACAACGGTATCCGTCTGGGATCGGATCAGCAGCACCTCTCGATTTACCTGAGGTAATATACTGCGAAAGTCTGATTCGAAAATAGACTTTGCCACTTGCAGCGCAGTGTCTGGTCTTAAAGCACTTAAGCTTTTCGAAAAGCTGGCTGCAAGATCAGGGTTGTGATGATTGGCCATGGCAAGTTTGGAAAATCCGCTTGCCCACTGCAGATAGCCGTCTGTCATTTGCGTATAAAGAGACTCCAGATCCTGCTTGCTAAACCCACCGCAGTACCCGGCATCATTCAAATATCTGGGTGAAGCACCGATTAAGATAAGCTTGGAAAACACATCATGCGCACTAATCGAAGACAACAGACCAATCATTGCGCTAACAGAATGGCCTACAAATATGGCATTACGTAAATTCAATGTATTGGCAATCTCTAAAAGATCTAACGCATAGCCTTGCAGAGAGCGGTATTTAGCAGGAGAGTAAGATAACGGGGCCGCCTGACCCGCACCGGCATTGTCAAATAAAACGAGCCTATAACTGCTTTCAAAAGCGGGCTTAACGCCCCTCCAGGCTGTCTGATCTGAACCAAATCCGTGTGCAAAAACGATCGTTTCAGGTCTTTCTATGTTCCCTTCTACATGTACGTTATTTCTTCTCAATATATCATTACTCATTTGAAGCACCTGCTAATATTTTCGTAATTATTAAGTTTGTTGGCCAAATGGGCTTTCTTTTCCCTTCCTGACGATTTGGTGTAGCAATTCCCTATAGTTTAAAGATATTGGAACCATTATCCAAATTCATGGAAAGAATACCAATATGGATTGACCAAAGGCACTTGTCGCCTTTTCGATAAACAATTATTTTGCCTGGTAAAGTAATATTTTACGGTGATAAGCTGGCATATGTTTTACAGTGGTCATGATAAGGTTATTTCTAAGTTTTTTTGATCAGGTACTTATGGGCACAAGGTATAATCTTTTCCTGACTATATCTGTGTTTAGCTGCTATGGAGGCTTTATTTGTCCAAACTGTGAAAACTTTTCCCCTTTGCACCCACCCTCTTAGCTGACTTAGCATAACGGCTTATAGAATAGTTATGCCGTACGCCTGATAATTACTTTATAGACAACTTTCGATACCTATTAAGATAGTTCGGATCTTATTAGTAAATAGTTGTAAATCTATGGCATATTCTACTTTTAACAATAAGTACTCAATGAATTGATAACCCTTTCGTAAGTACTTCCGTTTAAATGCTTAGACTGTGGTACCTTTCTTGTAAAAATAATTAAGAGCAACCGGAGAATATCGTTCAAACGCATACACCCTTTTAGAAGACAGGTAATGATTGAGGAGTTAAAAGACTTTAGCTATATCCAGAATATTATGGCGTATTCGTTGGATATGATCTGTACAGTGAACCAAGAAGGCTGCTTTGTTAGCATGAGCAATGCTGTTGAAGATATTTTAGGTTATAAGATAGGAGAAGTACTGGGCCGAAACTTTGCTGATTTTGTTCATCCGGATGACAGTGAACTCGCAGCCGCTAAGGCTGAGGAAATTTTATCCGGTATACCAGCCCGAAACTTTGTAAACCGATGCAGGCACAAAAACGGCACCTACGTGTATCTGTCCTGGAGCTCATTTTGGTCAGAAGAAAATGACTTGATCTACGGTATAGCCCGCGATGTGACCGAAATAAAAATCAGAGAGCAGAAGATACATGATCGCGAAGCTGCCCTGTCGCGTAGTGTGAGCCTGCTAACTCAGCAGAACCAGCAGTTGAAGAGCTTTAATCATATTTTGACACACAATCTGCGAAACCATGCCAATAATATTGCGATGCTAACCAGCTTTCTGGATCGTGAAACTTTGGGCGCAGGTAATATTGAACTCGTTCTAAAGCTGGAGAAAGTTTCTCAAAAGCTCACAGGAACAATAAACGACCTTTCTGAAGCCATTAAAATACGCGAGCGGGTTATCGAATCTGACAGGATTCCGTTAGAGGCGGCCACCGCTGAGGTGCTAAAAATATTGGCCATGGACCTTAATTATCTGAAAGCAGAGGTTGTACTGGCTTATGATATTGCTGAGATTAATTTTCCTAAAATATATTTTGAAAGTTTATTAACGAATCTGATCAGCAATTCACTCAAGTATAAGCGGGCAACGGAGCGCCCCTTGATTCATATTGCTGCTTTTTATGATGAGGACAGGCACTGCAATGTGCTAACGTATGAGGATAACGGTATCGGTATTGACCTCGACCGTTATGGCGATCAGATTTTTGGCCTATATAAAACGTTTACTCACCGTCAGGATTCGCATGGTGTAGGCCTATTTTTGGTAAAAACGCAGGTAGAATCTCAAGGCGGGAGCATTACAATCGAAAGCCGGCCGGATGAAGGTACAAGGTTTACCATCTTCTTTAAACCTTGAATGACGCAGAATGTGATATGTGCGCACTAGCTCTTTCCTTAGGCCGCCTTTTCAGTCTTTCAGTGACAGACAAATAGCCTTTTAATCGTTCTTGACAATAGCAGGCCTATTTATCCTTATTATGCATGAAGGTTATTTATAGCGTAAAGCTTCCCGGATCTACTTCATTAGCAGATCCGGGCAAGCGCCATAGCTATTTCCCGAACTGACTGTTTGCTTTGTTTAGCACCTTTTCCAAATCAATCCCTTTGCCTAATATGGGTTTAAATAAATCGCCTTCCATTTTCAGCCGGTTCACTGCGTTGAAAATGGTAAAATCTTTCATAGTCAGTCCGGGTTTAACTTCATCCCAATGCAGGGGCATAGACACCGTGGCGCCCGGCTTAGGTCGCAACGAATAGGGACCGGCTATGGTAGCGCCGGGGCGGTTCTGTAAAAAATCAAGGTACATTTTGCCACCCCGGTTTTCAATAAAACGTTCTACCGTGGTAAACTCAGGCAACTGCTCATTGACTATATGAACCAGCTTACGCGCAAAGTTCTGCGATTCATCATAGGTGTATTTGGCACCGAGTGGAATGTAAATATGCAGGCCGGTTGAGCCTGATGTTTTAGGATAGGTAGGAACACCTAGCGCATCCAGAACTTTACGCACCTCAATGGCAGCTTCAATCACCTGTTCGAAAGTATTCTGATCGGGGTCCAGGTCAATCACACAATAATCCGGGTTATCGGGCGCATGCGTGCGGCTAAACCAAGGGTTCATTTCAATGCAGCCAGAAGTTGCTGCCCACAACAAAGTATCTTCGTTATTGCCTACTAAAAATTCCTTGTGCTTGCCATCGCTGGTGGTGTAGGGGAAAGTTTCTGCCCAGTCAGGCGCTTTGCCCTTTACATCCTTTTGGTAAAAGCTCTTGCCATGAATACCATTTGGGAACCGGTTCAAGGAAAGCGGACGGTCCTTCAAATAGGGCAGGATATAATCGGCAATCTGATAATAAAAATTCAGCATATCACGCTTGCTCACCTGTTCTTCCGGCCAGTACAACTTGCCGAGGTTGGCAAACTTGATATCATGCCCGCAAACCGGCCGTACCTGGCTGTCATCCTTAGGATTCACCAAGGTGGCCCGGTCCCTTACTTTTGGCGGTTTCAGCGCGCCTGCAAAAGCTTCGTCGGCTTGGAGCGGTGCTGCTTTCGCGGCTTTAGGGCTGTGCCTGGCCACCTCGCGCACAATTTCTGAAGCTTTTTTATCAGAACGCATACCTTGAAAAGAGGGTTGACGGAAAACGCCGTCACTGGTCATTTCGACGTAGGCCACTTCACAGATCAGCTCGGGCCGAAGCCAGGTCACATCGGCTTTAGGCGGATTTGGCCGGAAGCGTGACGGCTTATTAATGTCAGGAATTACTTTAAACGCACTCTTTTCGGTAATATAGGGCTTAAAGGCATTAATGAGCTCTTCCTGTACTTTTTTGGTGAAACCTGTACCTACTTTGCCTACAAACTGCATCTCGCCCTTTTCGTAAACGCCCAACAGGAGGGAGCTGAACAGCTTATTTGTACCCTCATTCTTAGTGTAGCCGGCAATGATTGCTTCCTGCCGCTGGTGTACTTTAATTTTGAGCCATTCATTTGAACGCAGATCGGGCGTATAGGTGCTGCTTCTGCGTTTGGCCATGATGCCTTCCAGCTCCAGCTTTTCAGCATCTTTAAAAAAAGCGGTTCCCTTTTCGGTAAATACCTGCCCAATGCGGACCCGGTCATCATCCTTAGGCAAAATATCTTTCAGTATAGCCTGACGCTGGTAAAGGGGCAATTCCATCAAGTCCTTGCCTTCGTACCAAAGCAAATCAAAAACATAATATACCAGCGCACCATCCGCCTCGCTACGCCAGTTTTGCAGAGAGCTAAACTTGGATACGCCACTTTCATTGAGTACTAATATTTCGCCATCCAGCACCACATTCAGCTTCCAGCTTTTCAGCAGCTCATGAATAGGATAGTACTTCTCACTAAAACTTTTATTTTTACGGGAAAGCAGGTCTGCTTTACCGCTCTGAACATAAGCCAGGGTGCGGAAACCATCCCATTTAACTTCATACTGCCAGTCCGGGTCGTCAAAAGGAGCATCAACCAACGTGGCCAGCATCGGTTTTATGCACTCGGGCATTGGTGATTCCGGCGCTGCTTTCAGTAACGCGGCGGTATCCACATCCTGTTCTAAATGAGTATTGGATTCGGTAATGTCTTTAATTTGATCAGCTTTTTTCTTCATGATAGGGCAGCTTTTTAAAAGTGAAGTGGCAGAATTAAAACAGGCTTATTTTGATCCGTTGTTATTTTGGTACTCTTCTACCTTTTAACCAAATCTCTTACGGCCAGGGCGGCCAATATTATGTTTGCTATCCATTACGCTATTGTTGGTTGTTTTTCAACAGCAAGAAAGTGTTAATGGTTTGCTGTTAGCACAGAGTGTGGAAAACTTGCATGCGGGCGACCTGATAGGTTTGGTCACACCCACCAGTTTTCGTCAAGATAGATAATAAATACAGACTCCTGCTTCAGTTTTTCTTTAAGTTGAAGGCTTAAGGATTCGAGCGTTTCTCTAACCTCTTGATCATGTCGCTGCATGTCTTCCGGCGAGGATAATTCGCCGGTAAAGATGGCTGTCGGCGAAACGGTAACCAAGCTTTTTTCATCTTTGGCTACTGCCGGGAAGAACAGCGTGCCTTGCTGTAACAGGCCGGTAACAATGGGGTGCTGCTCTTTTAACCGCTGCTCCATCCACTCTTTGATCACCGTTTCCGCTTTACTTATTTCAAAAAGCTTTCCTTCAGGCGAATAGCCTTCTTTGAGGCTGCATGTTATTTTGTAGCTGCGTTTTTTCATAACTATATAGTACTTATTATCTGCTTAACCTACTTACGATGAAATTGTTAAAACGAAGTCGATATTAACCATGGTTAGCCTTTGAAAAGCGGTGGCTAATTTGTCAGTTCCTATTGCATACTGGTTAATTTGTATCGTTTGGAACCCGAATGTTTTTACGCCGATAAGGCTTCTAATAGCCATTGAAATGACTTATTGAAGGCAGGTAATCCCGTTTCAAAAATCCTCAGCTCCAAATTGATAATCTGCAGGTCATGTTCGTTATCAGGGTAACTTGTTCGGAGCTATGGCATGAACTTAGCTGCTGTTGTATCTTTGTCATCCCATGAAACAGCATTTAAGTTCGGACGTTTTTCAGTATGATTTCACAAATACTTTTCCAGGCGACCAAAGCGGGAACCTGACACCGCGGCAAACACCAGGCGTTTTGTATAGTAAAGCCCTGCCTACACCAGTGAATGAGCCGAAGCTGCTGGCCTGGTCAGACGACCTTGCAGCAGAATTGGGCCTCGAAAAGCCAAACGAAGCAGACGTTAATATACTGGGTGGCAACCTGGTGACACCATCCATGCAGCCGTATGCTTTGTGTTATGCGGGCCATCAGTTCGGTAACTGGGCCGGGCAACTGGGCGATGGCCGCGCCATCTGTTTAGGTGAATGGGAAGCTCCTGATAAAAACAAGTGGGAACTTCAGTTGAAAGGCGCTGGGCGTACAGCATACTCCCGCAGGGCAGATGGACGTGCCGTTTTACGTTCCTCGGTAAGGGAGTACTTAATGAGCGAGGCCATGCATTACCTGGGTGTGCCCACTACCAGGGCGCTCAGCCTCGTGGCCACTGGCGATCAGGTAGTCAGAGATATGTTTTATGATGGCAGGCCGGCCTACGAACCCGGCGCTATTGTATGCCGCACTGCACCAAGCTTTTTGCGGTTTGGAAGCTTTGAAATGCTTAGGGCCCGGAATGAAATTGATAACCTGACAAACCTGGTTAACTGGACAATTGACCGCTACTATCCACATATTAGTGGTGACGATAAGGTGCTAAAGTGGTTCGGTGAAGTGGTAGAGCGCACAGCCACCATGATTGTGGAGTGGTTACGGGTTGGTTTTGTACATGGCGTAATGAACACCGATAATATGTCTGTACTGGGCTTGACGATCGACTATGGCCCTTTTTCTTTCCTGGATAATTATGCCCCGGATTTTACGCCCAATACCACTGATCTGCCTGGCAGGCGCTATGCTTTTGGCCAGCAGGCGAATATCGCTTACTGGAACTTAAGCTGTTTATCCAATGCCCTGGTTCCCTTATTTTCGGATGCTGACCAGTTAGCCGAAGTGCTTAAAACATATGAGGATCATTACTGGGCAAAGTATTACGCCATGATGGCCGGTAAGCTGGGCTTAGACCAGGTACGAGATGAAGATGTTTACCTTTTCCAGGAATTCGAAAAGGTGCTATCCGCCATACAGCCGGATATGACAATATTTTATCAACTGCTCATTGAGCTGCCGCTCGACGCAAAGTCTGAAAGCGATATCACTGCACACTTTCAGGATAGTTTATATGATGAGCTTACATCTGATCAAGGTATGCAACTCCAAGGTGTTATCAACAGGTATCAAATCCGTAGAAAGGCAAACACTTGCACCGAAGATGATGTTCAAACACTAATGCGACGCAGCAACCCAAGGTTTATTTTAAGGAATTACCTGCTGCATCAGGCTATTGAAGAATTGGAGAAAGGCAAAAACGAACTTTTTTTGAAATTGCAGGAAGCTATTAAAGATCCCTACGCCAAACGCTTTGACGAGTTTTTTGAGATCAGACCCGGCTGGGCCGCGGAGCAGGCAGGCTGCTCTATGCTATCCTGCAGTTCATGATGGTAAAGCCCTTAAGCTATAAGGATTTTTAAACCACTGTAAATCAAATTGTGCCTGTTGCCGAACATTACGTGTGTGAATGTACGGGAGGAACCTGCTCCACAATTAGTTTGAAGAGCCTAACTGCTCAAAATGTGTGCTTGTATGGACAGCTTTCGCGTTTAAATAACCAATTACCTACCAGCGCTAACAGGAGGGACTGGCACAAATGCTGTGCAATATGTAAAGTTTATGGTACAAGTAAATTTACGGCCAACTTGTGCTTAACTTGAGCCATTCTAATTTATTGATCATTGCATGAAAGCCTTTTTTCTCTTTGTCTGTTTAGCGGCCAGTTCCCTTTTTTGTTCGGCACAAAAAACCTATGCACCGGCGGCGGCTTTGCCTGCCAAAAATCTGGCTATGTTTGCCAGAGGCTCTTACCCCGGAGATGATAAAACTTACCAGTTGCTAAAACAAAGCGGGTTTACAACCCTGCTGCTTTCCAGCTTTTACATCCATGCCGATGGCGACCTGTACTCCGGCGACTCACGCCAACCCATTGTTCATAACGGCAAGTGGGTAGGCGACTCGGCTTATGTAAAAAGGGTCAGAAACCTGAAAAAGAAATCTTCCATTTCACGTATTGAAATACTGTTGGAAGGCCGTTGGTATGGCCAGCCACCCAACACGTTCGATTTTATACGCGACTGGTACGATGACTCTAAATCGGTACCAGGCATTGTAACTGGCACTGGCGAACAAAGCACGTTGTATAATATTTGCAGGGTATTGAAAGAAGTGCTGGGCGCCGACGCATTTTGCATCGATGATGAATCTGTATACGATAGCCCATCTATCATTGCGATGGGCAAAATTGCCGCCAGGCTAAATATGCACATGACGCTGTGCCCTTTTAAAGGCTATACGTATTGGCAGGATATACTGAAAGCATCTGACGCCAAAGTTGTAGATGCCTTGTATTTACAGTGTTACGACGGCGGGGTGCGCAACGAAATTAAAGACTGGGTAGAAGCTCTAAAACCGACGCAGCCTATATACCCCATATTTATGGTACGCGGATCGTTCAGCACCTGTGGCAGTTATAAAGGGAGTAAGTCGGTAGCGGAGATCAGGGCTCAACTGAAAGGTTTCAAGCAAGACTATCCTGCTATGAGCGGCGCAGCGATATGGCAAATGGCAGATGTATACAACTTTGTAGAAATGGGATGCGCCGTTAAGGAGCCCACCTCGGGCACAGCCCGCAGTGCAACTGAGTTTTTGGGCCAGTTAAAAACTGGTTTAAAAAGCGAATTATAATAAAAAGGCGGTCTGAGTAAGACCGCCTTTTTACATACAGGTATGTTCATCGCACAAGCAACTTTTATTTTTGTCTAAGCAATGAATGAACTATCACCCGTAAGATACCTAAACCATTGTTATTAAAAATGACTTCTATCTGAAACAACTGCTTCAGAATCCTTTTATGTTTGTGGAAAGTATTACAAATGGCAAGAAATGTTGAGTTCAATGAAGCGGAAGCCATCCAAAAAGCTATGGAAGTTTTTTGGGAGAAGGGTTATAATGGCGCTTCGCTTCGCGACTTGACTGAGGCCATGAAAATCAACAGCAGCAGCCTTTACAATACCATCGGCGATAAGCACGAACTATTTGTGCGCTGTGTTAAACACTATATAGATATCCGGAAGAAGGACCTTGACCAACGGCTGGAAAGTAACGCATCGCCGCTTGCTATCCTGGTAACTTACATTAATGATGCAGTTAAGGTAATCATTAGCGAAGAGCACAGCTGCATGGCTGTTAAAACAGCATTTGAGGTTGCTACTAACGATCAAAGAGTGAAGGACATCCTTAAGGCAGACAGCAATTATACCTACCAGTTTTTATACACCCTGATTAATAAAGCTATACAGGCAGGCGAAATACCGAAAGAAGAAGACCCGGAACTGCTTGCCGATTATTTTCTAAGCACTTGGACAGGCTGGTATGAATCCTACATTCTGCATAGAGATGCGGCCAAGATTTCGAAGATGGCCCAATATTTTATAAGGCAGATTTCGAAGTAAAATTTTTTACGCTTTTTTGAAACATCCATTTCAGAATTATCACAATAAGTATATACACAGCAATTATTTTGAAACAAACAATTCAGAATTATTAATTACAACAACATGGAAAACAAACAAATCCACACAGACCTGCAGGGTAAAAGAGCGCTGGTAACCGGCGGAACCAAAGGCATTGGCAGAGCCATTGCAGATGAACTGGCACAGGCTGGTGCCCAGGTCATTGTTACGGCCAGAAATCACCCCGGTGATTCAAACCTACAACATCATTTCATTCCTGCCGATTTAACAAACGCTCAGCAGGTTCTGGATATGGCGCAGGAGGTTAACGAGAAGTTTGACGGTATTGACATTTTGATCAATAATGTAGGCGGACTTACCACGCCTCCAGGCGGTTTCAGCACCTTAACCGACGAGCATTGGGAGCAAGAACTACAATTGAACCTGTTGTCGGCAATTCGCCTGGACAGAATCTTTTTGCCTCAAATGCTTGAACAGCAAAGCGGCGTAATTATTCATATCTCCTCAGTTGCTGCCAAACAGCCCTTATGGAACCTTAACATGGCTTATGCGGTTTCTAAAGCGGCTTTAAACAGTTACAGCAAATCATTGGCAACAGAAATGGCCGGTAAGGGCATACGTGTGCTCACGGTAGCGCCCGGAGCAACCAAAACACCACCAATGGAGAAGTTTATTGCAGATTATGCCGCATCTGCAGGCCTAACCGTTGACGAAGCATTAGCGCAATTGCTGATCCAGACAGGCGGCATACCAATGGGCAGAATGGCCGAACCGGAAGAAGTTGCATCGCTGGTACATTACCTGGTTTCGCCAGCAGCCGCCTACCTAACCGGCACCATCTACGCTATCGACGGCGGGTCGCTTCCGGTAGTTTAAATATATTAATTCCAATAAAAAGGCAGGCAGGAGTTAGCTTAATAAAACTCCTACCTACCTTTTAGCGCACTGGCGAATGGAAATCAGGAAAGCAAGCCCGGCTCATGAAATCACATTTTTATTACGCTGTAGCTGTGCAAGGCGGCAATGCATAATTAATCGATATGTATGCTGGCAATGCCTTTTTCCAAGGCATGCTCTTTAACGCCCGGAACTTTAACACCTTCCGCCCGGAAAACCGCAAGATCTGTCATACCTAAAAAGCCTAGGAACGCTTTCAGGAAAGGCGCTACAAAATCGTTGCCCTGAGATGGCCCTTCTGAATAGATGCCACCGGATGACATAGCCACATATACCTTTTTACCGGTAACCATGCCGATAGGCCCATTTTCGCCATACCGGAAGGTAATGCCGGCCCTGGTGATATGATCAATCCAGGATTTAAGCGTTGTTGGAACAGTAAAGTTATAAAGCGGAGCGCCGATAACGACAATATCGGATGCCATTAATTGTTTAACCGCCTCGTCCGAGTAGCGCAACGACTCTTTGGCTTCGGGCGTCAACTGGTCGCCGGGCGTAAACATGGCCTGGAGCATTTTAGGATTCAGATGCGGAATATCCAGATTGTTTAGGTCCACCTCTTCAACGGTGCTGCCGGGGTACTTTTCGATTACCTTCTCAACAATGGCTTTGCCGAGCTTAAGGCTGTAAGACTCATTTCCCTGAATGGTAGAAATTAAATGCAGAATACGTTTCATAAACTTTGATTAAATGTGAATATTTCGGAATGGCAGGGAGCATGAATATATAAAGCACTGATGTTTAAACCCCACTTACGCAACTCCCGCAATTCCTACAAGCAAAGGTATCCGAACGCACTACCAAAAAGATAGTACTTACCCAAAGGAAAGCGCTTACCTTCAGGAAAGTACGTAGCTTTGTGCATGATGCTATTTCAGGATACAGAAACCCTTCCCGATAAACAAGAATGTGCCAGCTCGCTCAATAACGTACTGGATGCCTTGTATGTGCTTGGCGGCAAATGGAAATTGCCTTTAATTTTGAGCCTGGTACACTCTCCAAAAAGGTTTAATGAAATTCAACATGATGTAAGCGGCATCTCTCCCAAGATTTTGGCCAAGGAGTTGAAGGATTTAGAACTGAATGAATTCGTGAAGCGCAATGTATACGCAACCACGCCGGTAACCATCATTTATGAAGCAACCGAACATAGCCTCACATTAAAGAATGTTTTACATGAGTTGAGCTTGTGGGGCGAACAGCACCGCGAAAAGATTAAAAAGAGCATGAAAAAGCCGCTTGCGCAATAGCGTTTACTTTTGCCGTAAGGCCTACCTTTTATCTCTCCAGACGTACATAACCAGTTGAGTTAAGGTATTACATTGTCGAAAAATTATTCCGATAATTGTTAACCTAATCAATACCAATAACCTAACTGCCTCTCATGAACCTTTTTTATGCTAACCGCATGGCGGTTGTATTTACTGTACTGTTACATTTTGCCACGAGCCAGCACGCAGCCGCCCAAAAACTTTCGGTTTACGATCTGACCGTTGATTATCAAACAAATCCGCTAAGCACCGAAAGCCTCAGCCCACGGTTTAGCTGGAAAATTAAGTCAAATCAACAAAATACGGTTCAACAAGCTTACGACCTGAAAATAGGCGATAAGATTTTTCATGCCGTAACCGATCAATCTGTACTGGTTGCTTGTCCGCAACCTGCGCTTAAGGCGGGTACGCCCTACAGCTGGCAGGTAAGGGTTTCAGACAATCATGGCCATACATCCGGGTGGTCTGCCAGGCAATTTTTCCGGACGGGTATTGCACCCGGCGATTGGGTAGCCAAATGGGTAACGGTATCCGGAACGGATAGTTCCAGTAAAAGTCCGCTTTTCAGAAAGGATTTTTCTTTAAAGAAAGAAGTTAAATCTGCTACGCTCTATATAACAGCTAAGGGCCTTTATGAGGCCCGTTTAAATGGCAAACGGATAAGCAACAACTACCTGGCACCCGGCTGGACCAGTTATAACAAGCGCCTGCAATACCAAGTGTATGACGTAACAGCCAGTTTAACCAAAGGCAGCAATGTGATGGGTATTATGATGGGCGATGGCTGGTATAAAGGTCGGGTAGCGTTCAATGACCGCCATGACTTTTATGGCAACACACGGGCGGCACTGATGCAAATGCAGATCGTTTATACCGACGGATCCAAAGAAGTTGTGATAACCGATAACAGCTGGAAGTATGCCTATGGCGCCATACTGGCATCCAGTATATACGATGGTGAGATTTATGATGCACGTTTGGAAAAAACAGGCTGGGACGCTGCAGCTTACCGGGAAGATGCGACCTGGAAAAATACAGCCGTGGCAGAGAAAGGGGCTGAAGAGTTAGTAAGCATGAGCGGGCCGCCGGTAAAAAAGCATGAAGTTTTTAAACCGGTGAAAATCTTCACTACGCCAGCGGGCGAACAAGTGGTTGATTTTGGCCAGAACTTGGTGGGCTGGGTGGTTTTAAAGGCACAGGGCCCTGCCGGCGCCAAAATAACGCTGAGCCATGCTGAAGTATTAGACAAGGCTGGCAACTTTTACACCGAGAACCTGCGTTCGGCCAGGCAGCAAAATACCTATATCCTAAAACCGGGCACTGAACAAACTTTCGAGCCGCATTTTACATTTCAAGGTTTTCGGTATGTAAAGGTAGAAGGTTATCCGGGAACGTTAAAAGCTGATGACCTGACGGCTGTTGCCTTATATTCGGACATGGCCACAACAGGCAAGCTCAGCACCTCAAATGCTTTACTAAACCAGCTGCAACATAACATAGAATGGGGGCAAAAAGGCAATTTTGTAGACCTACCCACTGATTGCCCTCAACGGGATGAGCGCTTGGGCTGGACGGGCGATGCACAGGTATTTTTTAACACGGCAGCTTATAACATGAATGTTGCCGGCTTTTTCACTAAATGGCTCAGGGATGTAGAGGCTGATCAGCTGCCGAACGGCAGTATACCCTTTGTTGTACCCAACGTATTAAACGCATCCGATGCCGGCTCGGCCGGATGGGGCGATGTGGCCACTATTATACCCTGGGGTATGTATTCCGTTTATGGCGATAAGCAAATACTGCAAACGCAATACAGTAGTATGAAGGGCTGGGTGGATTATATAACGGCATCAGCTAAAAACAACCTTTGGAACACCGGTTCGCACTTTGGCGACTGGCTTTTTTACCGCCCCGATGATGATAATGACGGCAGGGCTGCGGTTACAGATAAGCACATGATTGCCCAATGCTTTTACGCACATTCTACTCACCTGCTTGCCCAGGCAGCCGGTGTACTGGGTAAAACCGATGATACCCAAAAATACACCGCCTTGCTGCAAAAAATAAAAGATGCCTATGTGCGGGAATACCTGACGGCTAATGGCAGGCTCGTATCCAACACGCAAACAGCCTATGTGCTGGCCCTGCAATTTGATATGCTTCCGGAACCATTAAGGCAACAGGCAGCCGAACGGCTGGTGGCCAACGTTCGTGATTATGGGAACCACCTCACCACCGGCTTTTTAGGTACCCCTTACCTATGCCATGTGCTGAGCCGGTACGGTTATACCGACGTTGCTTATGATCTGCTGATGCAGGAAAGCTACCCATCGTGGCTGTACCCGGTTAAAATGGGTGCCACCACTATATGGGAAAGGTGGGACGGACTGAAACCGGATGGCCGTTTTCAGACACCGGGCATGAATTCTTTCAACCATTATGCCTACGGCGCCATTGGAGATTGGATGTACAAAAATATCGCAGGCATCAACCCCGGCTTAGACAGGCCTGGTTATAAAACCATTTTGATCACCCCTCAACCGGGCGGAAAATTAACCAGCGCGTCTGGCCAATTAGAAACTTTATATGGTACAGTAACTTCAGCATGGCAGATTGAGAAAGGTAATTTTAACCTGGATGTAAACATTCCGGTTAATACAACGGCAACGGTAATTATGCCAGATAAAAGCAGACATGAAACCGGTTCAGGCTATTACCATTTTTCGTGCAAAACAGATAACAATTAAGGGGGCTCAACGAAGTAATGATTTATAACTTCCCGGGAAAGCCAGGGAGTAGCTAAGAGTTTATTCGTTTATCAACAACTCATCACATGTCTTATCAAAAAGTATGATTTATTGGAGTAAAGATTCGTTTCATAAGAAGCTTTGCAACCAGCTGTTGATTTATAATTATAGCACTCAGCAATCTTTCTTATCTGCTTTGCTTTTTGTTTTGTTTTTGGTAGCTTGCTTTAAAAGAAATTTATCCACTACCAATTTAGTTTTCTTTTTACTCAACCTATAACACAACATGATTGCAAACAAAAGTCTTACAGGGATCCTGCTTCCGGTTTACCTGTTGCTCCATTTTTTCACTGCAAATGCACAGGGGGGCAGAAAAAATCAACCAGGTACGTTTAAAGCAGAAGGCGTAATCCATAATATTACAGACACTGTACTTGCTGTAACTTACATCTCAGGAAAAGATACCATCAATAAAAAAATCAAACCTGGTGCCGAGGGCAAAGTTATGCTTACCGGTGTTGTTACGGAACCAACTCTGGTGTTGATTAATGAGGGAAGCGCAGGTCTCGATCCCTCTACCGGACAGCCATACGGTAAAGTTAAATTTTGGGTGGAACCAGGTAAAACGACGACCTTTTCTTTCTCGGATGAGGCACAGGGCACTTTGGCCAGTGGAAACATTACGCAAGAAGAGTATAACTCGTTTGACCGCCTTTATAAGGCTACAGTGAATGCGCAACAAAATATCATTAAACGCGGAGGGGATGCAAAAAAAGCAGGAAACTTCAATACAGTTAAGCCTCAGCTGGATAAAGAATGGGACTCTATTGAAGTATCGAAAAGGAATATCATTGTGAACTTTTTAAAGCAGCATAAGCAATCTTATGTTTCACTTTACCTGGTGCAGGAGTATAAGAACCTGTTTAAGTGGTCGGGTAAAACTGATGAGCTGATCGCTGCTTACCATAGTTTGTCTAGCGGCGTTAAGTCTTCGCCAAGAGGGGCAGGCGTTGCACAGTATCTCGGGTTAGAAGGCGACTTGAGAATCGGGGCCCCAATTAAAGAAATCAACGAAAAAAATCCATCTGGTCAATATGTAAGCCTTGCCGGCTTAAAAGGCAAATATGTGCTGATTGACTTTTGGGCAAGCTGGTGTGCTCCCTGCCGTATGGAGATCCCGGAGCTCAAAAAAATATATCAAAAGTTTAAAGATAAAAGCTTTACAATCTTAAGCGTTTCAATTGATGATAATAGAGAAAAGTGGGTAAAGGCTGTCAATGAGGAGAAGATGGAATGGCCAAACGTTTCTGATTTAAAGGGCTCTGATGGGCTGGCTGCCAAAACTTTTAATATTCATGCTATCCCACAAAATATATTGGTTGACCCAGACGGAAAAATTATAGCCAAAAACCTGAACATGGGAGAGCTGAATAAAAAACTTGAGTCTTATGTGCTCAAGCAGTCACATTAAGACAGTTAATACAACTTAATTCGCAGAGGAAAAGCATCTGTCTGTAATACATCAAGCGCTTTATCAAAAACGAAGGTCTTTTACTGAGCGATGGAAGCTTGATCTAGCAGTTGAATTATTTTTATGTCTTAATTAAAAATATTAAGGCGCGCAGATACTATTTATCTGCACGCCTTTTTCTTTGAGCTTTCTTGCGCTCGTTAAGCGCCTGGCTAAGCAAGTACTCGATTTGCCCATTGATACTCCTGAACTCATCGTTGGCCCATCCTTCGAGTTCTTTCAGCATCTCGGCACTTACTCTCAGTACAAATGATTTTTTCTCAGCCATAGTTTACATCGCTGCTACTGCGTGCTTTTGCCTGGTTAATTGAATCTCCAAAGCTAAGAAAGCCAGTATAAGTATCCACTGGTTTTGTTTGGCTTGCTCATTGATGTAGATCAAAGGCTGTTTAAATGCCCGGGCCTTAAAGGTTACTAGCTCGGTACCATCAGTAGCCTGCCAGCTAAATATACTTTTCCATAATGACTGGGTAATGAATGTGGCGGTGAAGCCGTCAATAGCAGTAAAAGTTATTTTATTGCCCCAAAAGTTACCGGATACGGTGCCTAACGGTTCACCCTGAGCCGTGGTGATTTTTATATTTCTCCATTTCATTCCGCTGATGACCCAAGTCTGGTCAGTAGCCTCAACAATTACCTTTGGCCGCCATACGCCTTCATAGCGTAGCGTGCCGTAACTGTTCTGACCATCCGTAAGTGTGAAAGTAGGCTTCCAAAAGCCGTTAGGCTTTACGGTCAATTCATTCGCCAGGCTTCGAGTTCTGGGTGCTTCCTGTCTCATGATTAATGGTATAAAGTGCCTGTATTAACCACAGGTGACACCGCACGCTCACCACAAAGTACAACCAGCAGATTGCTTACCATGGCTGCCTTGCGTTCTTCGTCCAACTCAACTATGTTTTTTTCGGAAAGACGGGCAAGCGCCATCTCGACCATACCGACAGCACCTTCCACAATTTGTTTGCGGGCGGCTATAATGGCGGACGCCTGCTGCCGTTGCAGCATAGCATTGGCTATTTCAGGCGCATAAGCAAGGTGGGATATACGGGCTTCCAGCACCTGTATGCCGGCACGGTCCAGCCGGTCGTTAAGCTCCTGTTCAAGCATCAAACTTACCTGCTCTGCACCGTCGCGGAGGGTAACCGCTGCTGATTCATCCTCCAAATTATCATACGCAAAAGTATTAGCCAGGTGCCGTACTGCTGCTTCGCTTTGTATGTTAACATACTGGATGTAATTCTCAACCGAGAAGATCGCTTTTGCCGTATCTTTTACCTGCCATACAATAACAGCGGCAATTTCGATAGGGTTGCCCAGCTTGTCGTTCACTTTAAGCTGTTGCCCGTTAAGGTTGTTTGCTTTTAAGGATACCTTCTTTTTAACCGTAAAAGGATTCACCCAAAAGAAGCCATCCTGCTTTACCGTACCAACATATTTGCCAAATAAGGTAAGTACTCTGGATTCGTTAGGGTTGACAATGATTAGCCCCGGCAAAACGAGCACCAAATTGATGACAGAAATAATTATGCAAGGAATTACATATTGCGCAATACCCAGGTAAATGGCTACCCCAAGAAGCACCAGGAACAAAATTAGGGCGCCGTAGCCGGACGGCGGGTTGGTTGTTTTTTCGGTTTCCATGTGAATGGTTTGATTTAAAATGATATCATAAAGATATCAAAATAATTTTTAAAATACCAAGAGAAATATTGATAATTAACGCTTTTTAATGATTATAACAGGTTCAAGTATCAGGTAATCGTATGCAATTAGTAAGACTTTATTCTTCAACAAGGACTATGATTGTAATCGTCACATAACTTTCCTTATTTATCATCATACTTTGCTTAAACCTCCATATTTGTTGTTGTGGAGATGTTGACTACCTTGTTCCGAGCGAAGCTGACCAACCAATTTGCTGCCGTGATAAGTGCAGCGGGAGCTTAAGAAGCCTTGTCAAAAAACGCCTATCTAAAAGCTCTTTTATTTAAGGTTATTTGCTGTTATGGCGTACGCTTCCTTCACAACTATTTTCTTTTCAGTTCGATCCTATGTGCATCATGATCTTATCCTGTCTAACATAACATCAGTATTTGTCTTATCACCTATCACTTCGAACCTAAAGTTGCGACATTTGACTATAGAGGCTTTGTCAAAACATATTTGATAAAGTTAATCTGACTATGGTGAAACCCAGGATTTATGATGAATCTTTACAAAGATGCCCGTAGAGTTGCCTGATGTTACATATTCAGTAAAAGAAGCTTTCCTGCATGGATTCGAACCACCATCTTCTAAACCAAAATAAGATGTGCTACCGTTGCACCACAGGAAAATATATGGAGTGCATAAAGTACTTGAACCTTTCAACCATCACTGTATTAGGATATCACTCCAACCAATTGAGCCAACTTTTAGTCCTGTATATCAACAGTTTGTCCTGGACACGAATCAAGAGCCTCCAATCCCAAATGTGATAATCTGACCAACCGATATACTACCCTGAAAATGTCCTGAAAATAAAAATCCCCTTAGATCTATCTAAGAGGATTCTGCATATTTTGCTTATCAGGCTACCCGGCTCCGATCAACTTTCCCGTCCTGACAGAAATCCCACCGTTTTGGGTTCTTGTATCTCGATGGCAAAGCCTTCCAGGTACAACTGCTCACCAATGTAGCGGGGGCGGAGGGTGCGTTCATCTACCTTAAAATTCTTTTCCTTCAGCAGGGCGTTAATGCGGTCAAGCACATCGCGGCTGGCAAAGCTGCCGGTTATGCGCAGGTCGTCGTTCACGGTTTGCATCAATACGTTCTCTACTTTATAAGAGAAACCGATAGTTTGGGTATTGCTCATAGGTATTTCTGTTTAATCAGTAAATGCAAGATAGCATTATTATACTGACAAGATTGTGTCATGAGTATAAATACCTGTACCAAACTGTACCGGGTGTTCCACCCTGTACCACTTATTTTGAACGGCCTCTGCATGCTGCAAATGGCGTTTTGGGTGTACCAAAGTGTACCACCTGTTCCGGCGTGTACCGGTTTGTTCCGCTTTGTACCACTTTAAAAGTGGTATACCTGGTTTTTAACCATAAAGCAAGGCTAAAGCATAAGTAACCGAACTAACACTTGCTATATGTAAGCTACTTATATACATTGGAGTGACCATCCGAAAGTTTGATTTCCTTAAATTTGTGTTATGGAAGATAAGCTTATCCGGTCAGTTTCTGATTTCAACAGCGAGCTTAAGCTCAAAGGTTTTAATGTGTTCGAAATAGAAACCGACAGCCAGGCCACTCGTACCTACAGCAGAAAAGACTTTTATAAGATATGCCTTACTACCGGCAAAAGCATTATTCACTATGCCGACCGGAGTTTTGAAGCCGAGGGTACGGTACTGTTTTTCGGGAATCCGCATATTCCATACTCCTGGGAAACCTTGTCGACCAGCTACAAGGGCTACACCTGCCTTTTTTCAGAAGACTTCCTGAAACTTTCGGAACGGTCTGAAAGCCTGCAGCAATCTCCCTTGTTTAAGATAGGCGGTACGCCCATTCTCACGATCAGCAGTGAGCAGCGCGAGTTTTTAAATGCCATCTTTCAAAAGATGATTGTTGAGCAGCAAACTAACTACGTATACAAAGATGACCTGATACGTAACTATGTTAACCTGATTATTCATGAGGCGATGAAACTGCAGCCTTCCGAAAACTTTGATCAGCACAGAAACGCAGCTGCACGCATCACGGCCGTATTTTTTGAGCTGCTGGAAAGGCAGTTCCCGATAGAAAGTCCGGACAAGCCCCTACAGTTAAAAACCGCGCAGGATTACGCGCAAAACCTTTCCCTGCACATCAATTACCTCAACCGCGCGGTAAAGGAAGTAACCGGTAAACCCACAACCAGCCACATCAGCGAGCGCATTATCAGCGAAGCCAAAGCCCTTTTACAGCACACCGATTGGAATATCGCTGATATTGCCTATGCACTCGGCTTTGAGTATCCCAGCTACTTCAACAACTATTTCAAACGCATAACAGGCACCAACCCATCCTCGCTTCGCGCTCTGGAAGTTTAAATATCTTAAGCATTGGTTTGAATATCATAAACAGGGAAGATCTAACACAATCTACCTTTGCATCATGAAAGACATCTTTGAAAGGCTGCGAAGCGGGGAGCGTGTGAGGTTAGATGATCCAGAATATTTTAAAATACAGGCAGTGGTTGACCGCACTTTGGCATTATCGCCACTGCTCAACGCCGCAACCAGTGTTTTTGAAATACGGGAGAAGCTGGGCGATATCATTGGCCAAAAGCTGGACGACAGCGTAACAGTATTTGGACCATTCTACACCAATTTTGGCCGCTTTATCAGAATCGGTAAAAATGTGTTCATCAATCATGCCTGCTCCTTTTTGGATATGGGCGGCATTATGCTGGAAGATGACGTACTGATTGGCCCCAAGGTAAACCTGATTACCGAAAACCACCCCATGGAGCCGGCAGACAGGCGGGCATTAATCACCAAACCCATTTTAATTAAGCGAAAGGCTTGGATTGGCGCTGCCGCTACAATATTACCCGGCGTAACCGTTGGCGAAAATGCTGTAGTAGCTGCGGGGGCTGTAGTTACCCAAAATGTGCCGGACAATGCCCTGGTAGCCGGCGTACCAGCTAAATTTATTAAATTCATAAACGACTAATAACTATTAACTTATGGAAACAACCAATATTAAAGCGTTCGGTACCGAAGCAGCAAACGCACCTTTAAATGAAATGAATATTAACCGCAGGAAAGCCACACCGCATGATGTGGAGATCGAGATTCTGTTCTGCGGTGTTTGCCATTCTGATTTGCATACAGCCAGAAGCGAATGGGGCCCATCCATGTATCCATGCGTACCAGGCCACGAGATTGTGGGCAGAGTGGTGAATGTAGGCGGCCATGTAAGCAAGTTCAAAGTAGGCGACCTGGTTGGCGTGGGCTGCATGGTAGACTCGTGCCGTGAATGCCAGTACTGCCAGGAGGGCTTGGAGCAGTATTGCGAGCCCGGCATGACCGGTACTTACAATTCACCGGACAAGCATCTTCAGGATACCCCAACCTTTGGCGGTTATTCAGAAAGCATCGTGGTAGATGAGAATTACGTATTGCGTATTCCTGAGAATCTGGACCTGGCTGCAACGGCACCTTTGTTATGTGCCGGTATTACCACTTATTCTCCATTACATCACTGGAAAGTGAGCCAGGGCATGAAGGTAGGCATCGTGGGTATCGGTGGCTTAGGCCATATGGGCATCAAAATTGCTAAAGCAATGGGCGCTACGGTAGTAGCCTTTACCACCTCCGAATCAAAATTTGCCGAGGCCAAACGCTTAGGTGCTGATGAAGTGGTATTATCTAAAGATGCCGGGCAAATGGCCGCTTACCGTGGCAAACTACATTTTATTTTAGATGCCGTATCTGCCGAGCATGATATCAATGCTTACCTGGCGCTGCTTCGCGTAGATGGCTCGCTGGCTTTGGTCGGTGCACCTGAGCAACCACTGCCTGTTGCTGCCTTCAGCATTATCATGGGTCGTAAAAGCTTTGCCGGTTCCATGATTGGTGGTATAGCCGAAACACAGGAAATGCTGGATTTCTGCGGTGAGCACAACATCACGGCAGATATTGAAATGATTGATATCCAAAATATCAATGAGGCGTATGAGCGTTTACTGAAAGGCGACGTGAAATATCGTTTCGTGATCGATATGGCTTCATTAAAAAACAAAAACTAATAGTCTACACATAAAGCATTTATTTTATGAAAAGCTACACTGGGGAACAACTGATAGCCGAAGGGTATAAACCAGCTCCGGCCGAATACTTTACCGGCAAGGCTTACCTGAAAAGCTTTGTGCAACCCGACGACAATACCAACTGTATCATCAGCGATGTGCTTTTTGAGCCGGGTACCCGCAACAACTGGCATACGCATGGAAGCAACCAGATTTTGATGATAAAAGAAGGCACCTGTTACTATCAGGAAGAAGGCAAACCCGTGCAAAAGATTGAAGCAGGCGGTGTAATTAATATCCTGCCGGGAGTAAAGCACTGGCATGGCGCATCACCCGATACCGCTATGATCCATACCGCCATTGGCATCAACACCGAAAAAGGGATTGTGAACTGGCTTGAACCCGTTACAGACGAACAATATAAAACCGAAGTTTAATACAAACGGCTGCACCCGTTAACAATAGCTTCCCGTAAAACAGGAAGCTATTGTTGTTTTAGTAAGGCTTGATGATTGCAACAATGATATCTATCCAAGCCATACAGCAACCGGTTTCTGTTTTGGCAGCCATTGTAATGATAGGTAGCGAATAGCTGCTTACCTTTGTACTCCAATTCAAAGCTGATGGATATCGACAAAATCATTGCAACGCTATACGTACTACCCGAACCATCCAAAGCAGCATTAATAGCTACGGCCAAACAGGTAACTTATCCCAAAGGCTATATCCTGCTAAAAGCCGACCGTATTGAAAAGAATATTTACTTCATTAAAAAAGGCGTTGTGCGGGCCTACTCTGATGCACCGGGCGGGCAGGTAACCTTTTGGTTTGGCGTGGAAGGTGCGCCTGTACTTTCCATGAAGAGCTATATCACTGGCGAGAAAAGCTATGAAAATATTGAACTGCTGGAAGACTGCGAGTTTTTTGAACTGAACATTGCTTCGCTTAAAGCACTTTATGAAAAGGATATACACCTGGCCAACTGGGGCCGGAAACTTGCCGAGCATGAATTGGTAAAAACGGAAGAACGGCTGATTGCCATGCAATTTAAAACGGCACAGGAGCGGTATATGGATTTGATTGGAAGCCAGCCTGCTTTACTGCTAAGGGTGCAATTAGGATACATTGCTTCCTACTTGGGCATGTCACAGGTGAGCCTTAGCCGTATACGTGCAGGCCTAAAGTAACCACCTGTGTTTTTTAACATTTGTAAAAAGCTAAAAGAAGCTGGTTAATGATCTTTGCAGTTTTAAATCAAAAGAAATATGAACTGGATCCTCGTTATTATAGCAGGCTTATTTGAAATTGCATTTGTTTCTTGCTTGGGCAAATTCCGTGAAACTACGGGCACCGAAATGTACTGGTGGTTTGGAGGATTCCTGATTTCCTTGTTCGTTAGCATGGCCTTAGTCATGAAAGCCACGCAAAGCCTGCCTATCGGTACAGCCTACGCCGTATGGACCGGCATAGGTGCTGTAGGTACGGCCATCATTGGCATCCTGATATTTAAAGAGCCTGCCACTTTCTGGCGCTTGTTTTTTATCACTACCCTAATTGGCTCTATCATCGGCCTTAAAGCGGTATCACACTAAGCTGGTTATCTGAAAATCCCACTTCTAAATATTTATCGCTAAAACATATGGAAACCATAACTATCACACGCGTAACACTTGCGGATATTGACCAGCTGCAGAAAATCAGCAGGCAAACGTTTTCCGAAACCTTCTCGGCAGGGAATAGGGCCGAAAACATGGCCCGGTACCTGGAAGAAGGCTTTTCCGCCCAAAAACTGGCGGCTGAACTTAGCGACGAAGCATCTTCCTTTTATTTTGCCATGCAGAATGACGAGGTAATTGGCTACTTGAAACTAAACTTCGGACAAGCACAAACAGAGATTAAAGACAACAAAGCGCTTGAAATCGAACGGATTTATGTATTGAAAGAATATCATGGCCAGAGTGTGGGGCAACTGCTTTATGATACAGCCATGCAGGTTGCTACGCAAAATGGAGCCACTTATGTATGGCTGGGCGTATGGGAAGAAAACCCCAGAGCTATCAGCTTTTACAAGAAAAATGGGTTTGTGCCGTTCGATAAGCATATTTTTAAATTAGGTGATGATGAGCAGACCGATATTATGATGAAAAAGGTACTGGAGGCAAGCTTGTAAAATGTAGAAGCCGGGTAGTAATTCAAAAGCTGCCTACTTATAAATAATAGGTTAAACCTGTCGGGTGTTCGCCGCTTTTGTGAACTTAATTTTATGCTCGGAAAAAAGTTATCAGGACTTTGCATACTGATTAGGCAAACATTTAATCTTTTATTTTATTTTGCCTTATACTAGCATGGAATTACCAGTCGACGAAAATAACTTTATTTATGCAAAAGGCGAGATGGCCGACAGAACCCGTACCTATAACTGGTCTGCCACATCCATCGGCCCAATATCGGGCTGGCCGGTGCCTTTGCTAACCACTGTAAATTTGATACTGGATTCGAGTTTTCCCATGTTTATCTGGTGGGGTGCAGAAAAAATCCAGTTTTATAATGATGCCTACCGCGAAATTTTGGGCACTGCCGAAAACAGCAAGCACCCCCGTGCATTGGGCCAACAGGGTGAAAAATGCTGGGCAGAGGCCTGGCCCATGATCGGGCCACTTATTGAAGGCGTTTTGGAAACCGGAAATTCCGTTTATCTGGAAAATCAGCTCATTCCTATCTACCGCAACAACAAACTTGATGATGTATACTGGACGTTTTCCTATAACCCGATAAGAGGGCATGCCGGAAAGCCCGATGGCATTTTAGTAGTTTGTACTGAAACTACCAAAACCAACCAGCAGCTGCAGGAAAACGAGCAACAATTACAACGGGTATTGGATCATATGGCCGAAGGTGTGGGCATTGTTGATAAAACAGGCCAGATCATCTATTCAAACCCGATGGCTCACCAGATTCTTAAAACCGATAGTGATCGCTTCCGTGAAAGAAGAAGCAACTCACCGGAGTGGTTCAACGTGCACCTGAACGGCAAGCCCATGACCGACAGCGAACACCCCACGATGATAGCTATGGCAACAGGCAAGCCTGTTTTTAATTTTGAACTTGCTATACAAAGGCCGGGCGCCAGCCGCATGTACCTTACCATGAATGCAGCGCCTATTACTGACAAAGACGGCAATATTACCGGTGCCGTAGGCATGTTTACTGATATTACAGAACGTAAGCTAACTGAGAAGGCCTTAAGAGAAGCGAAAGACGAATCGGAGCAGCAAAAAAGATTTTACGAAACCATTACCTCATCTACACCCGATCTGATTTACGTATTTGATTTGAACTACCGTTTCACCTACGCCAATAAGGCCTTGCTGAATATGTGGGGCAAAACCTGGGATACAGCAGTTGGCAAAGGCTTGCGGGAAAACGGCTACGAAGAATGGCATGCGGCAATGCACGAGCGGGAAATTGACCACATAGTGGCCACCCGCGAGTCGGTTAGGGGAGAGGTTTCTTTTCCGCACGCCACCTTGGGCAAACGTATTTACGACTATATTTTAAATCCGGTGACGGATGATGATGGGAAGGTAGTAGCTATTGCCGGTACCACCCGCGATATAACGGATATTAAAAATGCGGAGGCAGCCATTATGGAAAGTGAAGAGCGTTTCCGCGCAATGGCCGAGGGTTCCGGTATTTTGATTGCGGTGGCTGATGAAAGCAGTAATGCCACCTACTTTAGCCGGGCTTGGATAGACCTGACCGGCAGGCCCATGCAGGATATGTTAAAATTCGGTTGGGTAGATTTGCTGCACCCGGATGACCAGAAGCAGTATTTGGACACCTACCTTACAGCATTCCATCAGCGAGCATCTTTTACCAGTGAATTTAGGGTGTTTACAAAAGATGGCAATTACCGCTGGCTATTGGCCAATTCAACGCCGAGATTTCTGCCCGACGGCCCGTTTACCGGTTACATTACCGCCTGCCTGGACATTACGGAGCAAAAGCTGAACGAACAGCGAAAGAATGATTTCATTAGCATGGTTAGTCACGAGCTAAAAACGCCGCTAACTTCGCTTAACGGCTATGTACAGATCATCGAAGCAAAATCACGAAAAAAGGAGGATGCCTTTACGATAAACCTTGCGGAGAAGGCAACGAGGCAAATCGGTAAAATGACAACCCTGATCAACGGGTTCCTGAATGTATCCAGGCTCGAATCCGGGCAAATACATATTGAATGTGAGCGTTTTGATATAGCAGAACTCATTAAAGAGACCGAAGAAGAATCTTTAACCCAGATTACCACCCACCAGGTTATATTTGCCCCTGTTGAGGAAACCTGGGTAAATGCCGACCGCGACAAAATAGGGCAGGTGATTAACAACCTGATCAGCAATGCCGTAAAGTATTCCCCTGCGGGTAGTGCCATTCATATTGCCTGTGTAACCAAAAACGGAAAGGCAATAGTGAGTGTAAGCGACCAGGGCGTAGGTATTAGCGAAGAAAACCTGCCCCGGCTGTTTGAGCGCTATTACCGGGTAAACAATGCCGGCTATGAGAGTGTGGCGGGTTTTGGCATCGGGCTTTATTTATGCTATGAAATTCTGAAGCGCCATGAGGGCAATATCTGGGCAGAAAGTGAGTCCGGGCAAGGCTCTACATTTTATTTTGAGTTACCGGTTGCAGACTAACAGACCTTTTCGGAACAATTAAAGAACGGCAACAACGTTTGACACTTAACTATTTAACAGCGCTATAATTCAAAGAATATGACAGATACCTGGACCAACCGGTGGAACGAGCGCTATAGCGATAGCGCGTTTGCCTACGGCGAAGAACCCAATCACTATTTAAAGGAACAATTAGAGAAGCTAAAACCTGGCAAAATCCTTTTCCCTGCCGAAGGTGAAGGTCGCAATGCTGTCTTTGCCGCTACACAGGGCTGGGCCGTTTCTGCATTCGACATCAGTGCACAAGGCCAAAAGAAAGCCGAACAGCTTGCACAAAAAAACCAGGTAACTATCAGCTATAAGGTTGGGGAGTTGCCGGTGCTGGGATACCAGGAAGAGGAGTTTGACGCTATAGCACTCATTTACGGTCATTTTCCGGCTGCCATCAAGTCGCAGATGCATCAGGCGCTCAGCAAGCACCTGCGCAAAGGTGGTATTGTAATTTTTGAGGCCTTTAGTAAGGCCCACCTCAGCTACCTGGCCCAAAATGAAAAAGTGGGCGGGCCAAAAGATGTTGATTCCCTATTTTCTGTAGAAGAAATTAGAGCTGATTTTAACAATTACGATATAATCGAATTAGACGAAATAGAGATCCACCTGAACGAAGGGCTTTATCACAATGGTTTGGGTTCCGTTATCCGGTTTGTAGGCCGTAAAAAGTAAGGTTTGCCCTGAACACGAAGCCAAACATGACCGACTTATCCAAGCCGCACCGCACAGATAAGAACCGCCTGAGCGCACTGGCAACACAAAAACAGGCTGAACGTTTAGTTATTTACTGCCTGATAGGCTGCTCCAATCATAATAGGTTAAATAACCCACTTTAAGTGCATGCTTTCCAGCGGTTAACAGGTAGGGGCTGCAGTCTCAATTAAACAAGTTTTCTAATTCAAAAACGGAGCCGAAATCTTTTAATTTATGTGTATTCTTGTAAAATCTACTTAGACAAAAAAGATTATACGTTATGGAAAACATAAGCAGTTCGGCCTTACCGCCTGTTGCTTTACGTGTATTTGAAACATTACCGGTTTGTTGTGTGGTACTCTCTCCTGAGCTTATCATACTAACCGCCAGCGACGATCATGTGAAACTGACGGGAAAGACCCGGACCGAAATTACCGGCCGTTATTTCTTCGATGTATTTCCGGAAGTGCCTGAATGGGCCCAGGGAAAAGATGGCGGCATTGCCGAATCATTGCAACAGGTTTTAGCCACCAGGCAGCAGCACCATGTTCCGCTTACGCGGTTTGACGTGCCCGACCTGGAACATCCTGGTCAGCTTAAAGAAAGCTACTGGCAAACCTTGCATAAACCGGTACTGGATGAAAGCGGCAATATTCTTTACATTATTCACGAAACCCGTGACGTATCCAACCAGGTACTGACGGAGCATAAACTGGCCAAGCGACTTGAAAACGAGCGCAAGGCCAGAGCCGGTGCAGATCATCTGAGCAAACAGATGGAAATGCTGTTTCATACAATACCTGCGCAAATTGCTATTGTAAGCGGTTCTGACATGGTTTTCACCTACGTTAATCCGCAATACCAAAACGAACTATTTCCCGGAAGGGATGTGTTAGGACTTCCCTTGCTGGCAGCTTTACCTGAAATTGCGGGTGAACCTATATGGCACGTTCTAAATAAGGTTTACACCACCGGCGAACCGTTTGTAGATACCGAGATCCATGTACCACTGGCTGATCAAACTGGCGGTGAGCTTAGCGACCATTACTTCAATGTGGTGTATCAGCCGTTACGTGATGAAAGCGGTAACGTTAACGCTATCCTAAGCTTTAAATACGAAGTTACCGAACATGTAGCAGCCCGCAAACTACTCGAGGCCAATGAACATAAGCTGCATGAATTACATGAAGAAGTGCAGCAGGCTTACCAAGAGCTGCAGGCCAGCAACGAAGAACTTATTTCGGGTAACGAGGAGCTTGCCGTAACCATTGAAAGCCTGAGACAGACGCAGGAGCAACTTGAAGACCTGAATCAGAACCTTGAAGGCAAAGTGGAAGAGCGTACTACAGCACTTCAGGAAAGCGAAAGTGAACAACAGGCGCTGAATGAAGAGCTTACCGCCATGAACGAAGAGCTTCGGGCAACCAATGAAGAACTGGCAGACAGCCAAAGCAAGCTGGAAGAAACAGTACAGCAACTTGCAGCCAGTGAGCAGAAGGTACGCAGCCTGGTTGAAAGTGCACCTTTCCCAATTGGCGTATATACCGGCCGCGAAATGCGGATTGAACTACTTAACCAGTCCATTATTGACACCTGGAACAGGGGCAGCGATCTGATTGGCAAAACCTATGCCGAGGTACTGCCCGAACTGGCAGGCACCGGTGTTTATGAACGCCTGGACCATGTTTACCTAACCGGGATACCCTACCACACCGAAAACGAACGTGTTGATCTGCTGGTTGACGGAAAGCTACAGCCGTTTTATTTCAACTATGACTTTACGCCGCTCTTTGATCAGCATGGTAAAGTTTATGGGGTTATGAATACCGCATCTGATGTAACAGAACTGGTGAATGCCAAACTGCAAGTTGAGCAGAGCCAAAAAAGCCTGTATAACATCATTATGCATTCGCCCGTTTCCAAAAGCATTCTTTTAGGTTCGGATTACAAAGTAGAGATAGCTAATGATCGCATGATAGCCCTTTGGGGCAAGCCGCGGGAAGCAATTCTTAACCGGCCTCTTTTTGAAGGAGTGCCCGAGGCAAAAGGACAGGGGCTGGAGGAGTTGCTACAGGATATTTATACAACCGGCAATACCTTAGAAGCAAAGGAACGGCCCATTTCGCTGTTAAGGAACGGCCAGATGGAAACGCTGTACCTCGACTTTGTGTACCAACCCTATAAGGATGCGCATGACAATATTATAGGGGTAATTGTTACGGCCATTGATGTAACTGCACAGGTGGTTACCCGCGAAGAGGTGCAGCAACTTAATGAAGAGCTTGCCGCCACTAACGAAGAGTTGAAATTAGCCAACGAAGAGCAAGCGGCCGTAAACGAAGAGCTTGCCGCCCTGAACGATGCATTGAAGGTAAGTCAGGATGAATTGCAGCTGGCTATTGATGCTGCCGACCTGGCCACTTGGGATTTGAATCCCGCCACCGGCAGGTTTTCAGGCAACGATCTTACAAAAACCTGGTTCGGCCTACAGCCCGAAGACGAAATTGAACTGGACCAGGCCCTGGCAGCCATTGCAGATACCGATCGCGAAAAGGTTATTCAGGCCATCAACCATGCCATGACCTACGCATCAGGCGGAGATTATGATATCCATTACACCATCATCAATCCGCAAGATCAGTTGCCACGCGTGGTAAGGGCAAAGGGTAAAGCGCTTTTCGATGAACAGCAGCAGGCTACCCGCTTAAGCGGCATGCTGCTGGATGTTACGGAGCAGAAAAAAGACGAGCAGCGAAAAAACGATTTTATCGGGATAGTGAGCCATGAATTAAAAACACCGCTTACCTCGCTGAAGGCCTTATTGCAGGTAGCCGGCCTAAAACTAAAAGCCAGCGATGATAATTTCTTGCGTGGAGCGGTAGAAAAATCAAGCGTTCAGGTAAAAAAGATGGAAGCGATGATTAGCGGCTTTCTGAATATCTCCAGGCTGGAATCGGGCAAGATGTCCATTCAAAAAACATCATTTGACCTGCAGGAACTGATTGGCAACGTCATTAAAGAAACCGGACTAACGATGAACAGCCATCGCATTGAATTTGTAGCCGCCGGCCCGCTGTCCATTCATGCCGATCATGACAAAATTGAGTCTGTGGTTTCTAACCTGCTCAGCAATGCTATAAAATACTCGCCAAAGGGAACAACGGTTACTGTGGTTTACAAAACCGTTGCACACAGTGTACAGGTAAGCGTTCAGGACGAAGGTATGGGCATCAAGAAAGAAGACCAAGAAAAGCTTTTTGAGCGCTATTACCGGGTAGAAACCAGTAATACAAAGCACATCTCGGGCTTTGGTATAGGCTTATACTTGTGTGCCGAAATCATAGAGCGCCATGGCGGCAAAATATGGGTAGACAGTGTGGAAGGAAACGGAGCTACGTTTACTTTCAGCCTGCCGCTTGAGTAAAAGCAAGGTAGTCTACTATCTGTGAAAGTATTAGACAAGCTATTGATGACTGCTGCATTTATTGAAAGATGAATAAATGCAGCAGCGTTATAGGATAAGTGTTAATTTTGCAAATTAAATAATGCAAAACCACTTGGATAACCATAGTCAGGCTAAGATTACTTATTTTCCCGATCAGTTGGTGAAAGATATCGCCTTACCAGAGCGCTTTACCTTTCCTTTTTATTACGAGCCGCACCCGTTAACCAGAATAGCGGCAGCCCAACTGCAGCAATACCTGGAAGAGCAGGCGAGCCTCGATCATAACTTCGGACTTGACAGCGATCAGGAAGGTATGGCCATTGGCAAGATGTTTGGTGTTTTAGTGGTACAGGATACCGAAGGGAAAGTGGGTTACCTGTCGGCCTTTTCGGGCAAACTGGCCGGCTCAAATGATCATCCAAACTTTGTTCCGCCTGTTTTTGACATGCTGGTAGAAAACAGCTTTTTTCTTAAAGAGCAGGAAAATATAAACACGCTCAATGCGCAGGTAAAAGAGATATGGGCAGATACAACCTACACTCATTTACGGCAGCAGCTCGACCAATTTTCCACCCAATCTTCACAAGAAATAGCAGCCTTAAAGAAACAGCTAAAAGTTAACAAGCAGAACCGGAAGAAACTCCGCGAAGAGCAACAGAACAAACTTAATTTGTACGATTACGGGTTGTTTGAAGCCTACTTAGTTAAACACAGCTTGCACGATAAGCATCAGCTTAAAGTACTTACAGACCAATGGGAGCAGCTTTTGGATAAAACGCGCGAAAGCATGGCGCAATTCGAATCCAGAATTGAAGCACTGAAAAACGAGCGTAAAGAAAGATCAGCCGATTTGCAAAGGCAGCTCTTTGAACAGTACGCCTTTTTGAACCGAGATGGTAAAAGCAAAAGCTTACAGGATATCTTCAGCGTAACTGCCTTTGGAAAACCACCGGCAGGTGCGGGCGAATGTGCAACACCCAAGCTTTTGCAATTCGCTTTTGCAAACGGGTACAAACCACTGGCCATGGCCGAGTTTTGGTGGGGCGCTTCACCAAAATCAGAAATCAGAAAACATAAGCAGTTCTACCCGGCCTGTACAGGTAAATGTAAACCCATTTTAGGGCACATGCTGGAAGGCATGCCTGTTGATGATAACCCGCTTTTATTAAACCCCGGAGAAAACACCAAGCTGGAGATAATCTATGAGGACGCCTGCTTTGTAATAGTTAATAAGCCTGCCGGCCTGCGTTCTGTACGGGGTGTGGATATTCATGATTCGGTTTACACACGTTTAAAACAGGTATTGGTAAATACCGAACCGCTGATTGTTCACCGGTTGGATATGGGCACTTCCGGACTTTTAGTGGTAGCCAAAACCCCGGAGGCGCACAAGCATATTCAAAAGCAGTTTTTGAACCGCACACTAAGCAAACGTTACGTAGCGCTGTTATCAAAAGTGATTGATAAGCCCGAGGGCGAGATCAGTCTGCCTTTAACCGGCGACCCGTACAACCGCCCGCGGCAACTGGTTTGTTTTGAAACCGGGAAGAAAAGCATTACCAGGTGGCAGGTAGTTTACACAACCGAAACAACAACCAAGATTCACTTTTGGCCCCTTACAGGGCGCACCCACCAGCTGCGCATGCATTCGGCCCATGAGCTGGGACTTAATGCACCCATTGTAGGTGACGATTTGTATGGTACCCCTGCAGAACGCTTGTACCTGCATGCTGCCTACCTAGAGTTTGTACATCCCGAAACCAAAGAAAGAATCAGCTTTGAAGTAACAGAGGACTTTTAACGCGCTTGATAAGCTATGTCATTATGGAAAGGCTCGCTAACAGGGCTTCTATTGCTTTTCTTTAACTTCTATGGAAACGTCAGTTCATTGAGCTAACCTCTTGTTTTAGTAATATCAATTGCTCCGCAATTCATAGGCTTTAGCTATTGCTTATAGAATAAAACGATTGTGACGGCATACTTCCATGCTCTATTTTTACAGCTGTAAAACCTGATTGAGTTCAGGATTCCTTTAAAATTTAGACCAAGATGGATACCCAATCAAACGACATTAGCAAATGCCCGTTCCACAACGGCACCATGAAGCACAACTTAGCCGGCAACGGCACCCGCAACCATAACTGGTGGCCCAACCAGCTTAAATTGAATATTCTTCGTCAGCATTCGTCATTGTCCAACCCTTTGGATAAGGACTTTAATTATGCAGAAGCATTTAAAACCTTGGATCTGGAAGCCGTAAAGCAGGATCTGCATGCCCTGATGACCGATTCACAGGACTGGTGGCCTGCGGACTTTGGCCATTACGGTGGTTTATTTGTGCGTATGGCCTGGCACAGTGCCGGTACTTACCGTGTAACTGATGGCCGCGGCGGCGGTGGCGCCGGTTTGCAGCGCTTTGCCCCGCTTAACAGCTGGCCGGATAACGTAAGCCTGGATAAAGCCCGCAGACTGCTTTGGCCTATCAAACAGAAATACGGCCGTAAATTATCTTGGGCAGATTTAATGATTTTGACCGGTAACATAGCACTCGAATCTATGGGCTTTAAAACCTTCGGTTTTGCAGGCGGACGCGAAGATGCCTGGGAGGCGGATGAGTCTGTTTACTGGGGTTCGGAAAGAACCTGGCTGGGCGGCGATCTGCGTTATGCTAATGGTTCGGAAGGTGTGGTTGAAAATCATGGTGTGCTGGTGTCAGACGATAATGCTGATGGCAATATCCATTCACGCAACTTGGAAAAGCCGCTTGCTGCCGTGCAAATGGGTTTAATTTACGTAAATCCCGAAGGCCCTGATGGTAACCCCGACCCGGTTATGGCCGCCAAAGACATTCGCGATACCTTTGGCCGCATGGCCATGAATGACGAGGAAACCGTTGCCTTGATAGCAGGAGGCCACAGCTTTGGTAAAACTCACGGTGCCGCATCTGCAGATCATGTAGGCAAAGAACCGGAAGCTGCCGGTATGGAAGCACAGGGCTTTGGCTGGAGCAACAGCTTTGGCTCTGGCAAAGGTGCCGACACCATTACCAGCGGACTGGAAGTAACCTGGACCAAAACGCCGACGCAATGGAGCAATAACTTTTTTGAAAACTTGTTTGGTTTTGAGTGGGAATTAACCACCAGCCCGGCAGGTGCACACCAGTGGGTAGCTAAAGATGCCGAGGCAATCATTCCGGATGCTTATGACAACGCTAAAAAGCACCGCCCTACCATGCTCACTACCGACCTGGCCTTAAGATTTGACCCGGCTTACGAGAAAATATCCAGACGCTTTTTAGAAGACCACGAAGCATTTTCAGATGCATTTGCACGTGCTTGGTTTAAACTAACGCACCGCGATATGGGACCACGTGCCCGTTACCTGGGCCCGGACGTACCACAAGAAGAATTATTATGGCAAGACATTATCCCTGCAGTTAACCATGTGCTGGTTGATGAGAATGACGTTGCGACATTAAAAGCGAAAATTCTGGCATCGGGCCTGAGTGTGTCTGAACTGGTTTCAACCGCATGGGCTTCGGCCTCTACTTTCCGTGGCTCAGATAAACGCGGTGGCGCCAATGGTGCACGTATTCGCCTGGCTCCGCAGCGTTACTGGCGGGTAAACAACCCGGTACAATTACAAAAAGTATTGGGCGTGCTCGAAAAGATTCAGAATGAATTTAACGGCGCTCAAACTACCGGCAAGAAAGTTTCATCGGCCGACCTGATCGTGCTGGCAGGTAATGCCGGTGTAGAAAAAGCGGCTCAGGATGCCGGTCAGCCAATAACCGTTCCGTTCACCGCAGGCCGTACAGATGCCTCGCAGGAGCAAACCGACGTAGAATCATTCGGTTATCTTGAGCCGTTGGCTGATGGTTTCCGTAGCTACCGCAAATCAGGCTTAGGAGTATCTACCGAAGAGTTGCTGGTGGATAAAGCACACCTGCTAACGCTTACTGCACCAGAACTTACCGTACTGATGGGTGGCCTGAAGGCAATTAATATCAACTTTGATGGCTCGAACCACGGTGTACTTACCGCACGCCCTGGTCAGCTGAGTAATGATTACTTTGTAAACCTGTTGGATATGGGTACGGCCTGGAAAGCGACCTCAACCGACCGCGAGGTATACGAAGGTACCAGCCGTGCTACAGGCGAGCGCAAATGGACTGCTACCCGTGCCGACCTGGTATTCGGTTCACATGCAGAGTTACGTGCCGTTGCTGAAGTGTACGGCAGTGCAGACGGTCAACAAAAATTCCTGCAGGACTTTGTGGCTGCCTGGAACAAAGTGATGAATCTGGATCGTTTTGATTTGGTGTAACACTAAATTTTAATACATAAATCAAAAGAGGGGCTTATATAATATATAAGCCCCTCTTTTGTAATAACTGAATTTGCAGGATTTGCAACTAAAGCCAAAGCAATATTGCAATCGTTCTGCTTATAGGCGCTATTAATCCAGCAGGGTCCAGGTACGTTTGGCCTGCACCGTTTGTACAATCTGCTGCTCGGCTACCACAATGTTTTCTTTCCGCTGACCGATGTACTCCAACGTGCTGAGTTTATTCCATAAAGCTACGATAACACGCAAAAACTCATCTACTGCCGTCATAGACGAACGTATATCATGATGGTTGTATACGATCTCGATAAGGCGGGCCAACAACTCTTCAAAGTTGCCGGGAGTTACATCCTTCCATTCATAAAAATACTTTAACAGCTCTTCGCGCTCGGCACCCGCTATGCTTTTTACCGTGCTGAAAAATACATGTGCCATTTCCGAAAAATAACCTGTCAGCACTACGGGGGGCTGGTTATACACCATGTTTCGGTATGGAAAATAAATACGTGATATATAATCAAGCATTTTTTCGCATAGCGTTTTTACATTCTTACCAATGGTCGAAATAGAATCTTTTGAGGTTATCTTGTCCAGAATACGGAATGATAACAGCTGCAACTCGTTGAGCTGATTACTGAAAAACTCATAATAACGCACCAGATCCGGGTGGCTCAAAATATTCACACATGGCGGTATATAATCGGTCTGGATTTGCATGCCCGAACTGCTGCGGGTTAGCTTGCCTATTTCCAGATAATAATTAGCCCGATTATTGATTTGTGAGGCCGGTAATATGGTTACTGCATAACTGCTATCCACCTCAGGGTAACGCAGCGGCATTTCTTCTGCATCCGGCTGGCCTACAGCCACCCGCTCATGCGGGTTTACGGTAAGGATAATATAGTAGCTTTCTACTGCATCGGTTACACTATCCTGGCTGAAATAGTGATTAAAGAGCAGTTCCTGCCCAAGTGCCTGCGGCGAAATACGGATACGGTAGCCTTCGGCCGTTACGGCATTACACTGGCGTATCTTTACCTGTATATGATTGGATGCCCGCTCACTTATCTGGATATCCATTGAGCTGCTTTCGCCATTAAAGGGTGGCAACAAACCAAAATTATTGTTATGCAGCGTTAATGAGTTGCTGTCTTTAACCAGGTCATGAATAAAATTATCGGTCTGTACAAAATGACCGCTTGAAATTTTCATGCCGTCAACCCAGTTTACGGCTTTATGTTTGATGGGCAAAATCATGATTGCTAAAGGTTAATTGCTTATAAATATACCGCTTCGTCGCCTGTTCTTTGCGGCACATTCACGGCTTCAGATACCCGTTTGGCAAAAATGGGCAGCTTTTCGGTAATCTTATTTTGTTCAATATCGCGGTCGGGGTCAATAAAGTGCCGCTGACTGAAAAACGACGGTTTGATATAAAATATCCATTTATAGGATTCGCCCGTGTTTTGCTGGTACTGAATCTGCGAGTCAGGAAACTTCAGATTATAATCATCAATAAACTTCTGGAACCACTGCCCGAAGTTCATGTTACGCGGCGCTTTTGCCTTAACCTTGAGCGGTTCCTGGTCGTTAGTATGCTTATACAAATTAATTTCGAGCACCAGCAATCGGTTAAAGTCCAGGTGTTCCATGTTAATATCTTCGGGGATGGATGGGTATTGCCATACCTTATATATCTCAAGCGGAATATTCATGTAGGCAACGTAAGCCCACCAAAACAGCAGCGGCGCCAGGAACACAAATATAGATGTAGATGCCCAAACACCATATTTCAAATTGTTCAGCCAGTCGAACACCAGCTTAAACAAAAAGGCACCCAGCATGCAGGCTAATAGGCTGCAGATAAAAACAAAACCCTTACGCCCCAGCAATTCGCTTTCATAATGTGTGGCAGCAAGCCATACAAATACAATACCAGCTGTAAGGCTGTACAGCTGCACACAGATGTAGCCCCATGGCATAAACTGCAAATCTAAAAATCCCAGCAGGCCCGGCAGGCCCAGTACCAAAGAGGTAAGCAGTAAGGTTACAATTAGTTTTTTGTTGTTAAATACCTGGTTCTTTTTATTAATAATTGTCATGATTGCGGTACTCACCGCAAAAATCACCGGGAACAGCAGAAAACGTATAAAAAACGATTTAACGTCCATAAAAGTTATAGGTCTATGTTGCAAAGAAAAAGCTTAACTTGAGAAGTTCAACTTTGCTTAATCAATTACCAACAAATATGGTTATTGTTTTAGAAAAGCACTAACAACATCTGTACATGACAACTGATAAGCCTAATCTGATTGATACCGACTTTAAAGCAGCTGCTTTGGCAGCAGGCCTGATTGATAGTGGTAAAGTAGCCCCTGATGAAGTGATAATTATTCCTCAGGGCCCGCAAAAACGGGCTTACGCCAAAGAAATAGTTGATATCACCAGTTACCGGTCGGCTTACAGGAACCGGTTGATGACCGCTATTCATATCAACCGCGAAGGATTATATGATATGTTGCCCGAGGGGCTTTTTCATCAGCCGCCGGCCTCGAGCGTGATGGTTACGGAAGAGGAAATGATAAAAGATATCAAAACCCGCCGTGAGGAGGAAAAGCAGGCCCGCAACTTTTTTGCACCGCTGGAAACCGGGCTGTACCATCTGCGTACGGTAATTGAGCTTTACGAAAACCGCGTTGATAAAAAAGATGAGTACGATGAGCTGGTGAACATCTTTTTAAAAGAATGGAAAGAGTTCAAGTGCTTTACCAACCAGCAAATGGTTATACTGATTCATGTATTGCCGGTTATACATGAGCAGCGCAACAATCTCCCATTTATAGGCAACATATTAAACATCATGTTCGGTGTTAATTTTGACCTGCAATATCGCCTGCACGAAACTAAAATCGGCGTATCGCCGGTACTGGATACAGGCAGCAAACTGGGTGCAGGCAAGCTGGGCGTAAATTTTATTGCCGGCGACAGCTATGAAGCCGAAGAAGAGCTGCATATAACCATCGGGCCGCTTACGGCCGCCAAGATGCTTTCCTTTTTACCCGGCACCCGGCAGGCCGAGGCACTTGATGTACTGCTCAACTATTTTATACCCCTGCAAACTACCATTCGTACAAGTTACGTGGTAGAACCCGAGCACCAAAAACTGGTATTAGGTAATGATACAGAGAACGCCTGCCTGGGCTTTACCACTTACCTGGGCAGTTAGCCCTCCATAAATACTCGGTAACTGGCGTTCATTACGCTACGGCTCTCCAGCTTAGATAGCAATAAGGCAAGCAGCGTATCCCAATCCTGGCGGTCCAGTTTCAAGGTATCATCAGGCTTCAGGAAAATGTCAATGGTTTTCTTAAAGCCTTCTTTCGGGTTACTGGATACGGCCACGCCTTTGGCAGTCCGCACATTAGTGATCTTGTTACCCAGTTCATAATAGCAGAAACTGATCAGATCAGCTTGGGTAACAATGCGGTCTTTGGTGGTAAGGCCGTATTTGTAAGCCTGTATGCGTTCGGTGGCCCCCAGGCTGTTTCGCCCGCCAATGGTACCGGTCATCAACCGCAAGGTATCTGCCCTTAACTTAAACATTTCAAATTGCTGCAGGCGCGAGCCGCGACGGATATGGTTGGCTGCGTCGGCAAGGGTAGTCCAATAATGCACGTAAAGCATGGCTGCCTGCGCCGGCGGGTTCACAATTAAATAGTTGAACGGCTCCGGACTGTGATGGGCATGCTGCACTTTCCTTTCAATAAGTGACAGATTTTGCTCCAGCGTTCTTAAAATACCGGTCAGGTAGTCGGTGCCATAACTGGTGAAGGCCGCTTTTTCATCCCGCAATAACTCGAACAGGTACTGGATAATCTGCTGGGCATCGCGGGAGTCGAAACGCTCGGCCCCGCCATTACGGATGGAATAACTGCCATCGTAGCTTTTGCCGGCCTGTGCATAGGGTATTTCCGCATAATAGGTATTGCGGTCGTCGTACACTTCCTTAACCGAGAGAAAATGATCCTTGTTTTCGGGCTTAACCGGAATAACATTGTTCAGTTCACGCAGGCGATATTTCTTTTCGTGCAATCGCCGGTTAACTACCGGGAAGCAGTTGATCGCTATCTGAAGATCATCAATAACGGAAGCCGGAATAGCTGCCGGAAAGCTGAGCTTGATCCAGACACAAGGCCTGAGCCTGTTCATTTCACTATTATTAAAGAAAGGAATTAGTTCATCCGGAAGAGATCGTTTTTGCGTGCCGATATTCTGCAAGCGCTCGTCCGTTAACGAAATAAAGCGGCTATCGTAATAAGCTTTGATATCACGAATGATCAGGTTAATGATATTCTGCTCATAAAATACCGGGCGTATATCCTGTGCAAGGTCTTCCTGGTAAATAAATCCCGGCCTGCTCTGTACTTCTTCGTTATGCAGGTAGCACTTAACAACCGATAGCAGCTTATAAAAGTCTTCGTTGGCACCATAGTCGGGCCATTCTATAAAAAGGGATAGATTATTGATATCCGTTAATTGTTCGGCGCAATCAATACCGAGCCATAAACTCCGCCCATCGGTAATGCCGCTTTGTGTGGTATGGAGCACGGTGTTTTTGTGCAGGTGTTCATCATACTCAAACACGTTGTTACCGCTGCATATATACCGAATAGCCGCATTAAATAAGGAAACACCGCCCGCCGGCGAAAAAAACATGTCGGCTTGCTCGGCCTGTCCATTCTCCTTAGCTGCGGGCTGCCGGTAAAAAAAGTGACTGTCAACCGTCAATGCCTCACGGGATTCAATGGGCTGGGCTCTAAGAATGGCGTGCGCCGGTAAAGCCGAGGTCAGGTAATCGGATGCCAGGATACGTGATATCTTATTGAGTACCCTCGTTTCGAGGTTCTTAACGTCGTTTGATATATTAAACAGCTCCGTACTTAGCGCTTCTATCAGCAACTTCACCATCGGGTCCATATCGTTCGCGTTACTGGTGCCCCAGTAATCCATAGCATTGCGCAACATGCGCGAACGGATATCCTCTTTGGTATTAAATAGTATATTACTCATGATTAGATCAGGCTGATAACGGACTTAAAAACAGGGCAATAGAAAACCGGTAATTTTCTCCGGTTTTATGAACTTTTGCCCGTACAACAATCTCTACCTGCTTTTTGATTTCGGTAACATTGCGTAGTGGGTAAAACTTGTTGATTTCTGAGATATGCACGTCAATGTGTACATCATATATACGCTGCTCGTACTTAGTAATCGACCGCAGCAGCGACTGCCGCAATTTTTCTTCCCAGATACTTTCGCTGATGATCAGCTCAAAATCCAGGTCCCATATTTCGCAGCCAAAATCTGGCTGGTAGCGATGCTCGCCAAAACGGGTAAATATAATGAGTTCGATATACTCGGATATAGACGTACCTATATCCTGCGTCTCCAGATCCTGGCCCTTGAAAACGCTACCCAAACGAAACGGTTTTTTATATAAAGGTATAGGCATGTAACTAAGCGATAACTGCTGGTTTATTTTTTGATAACTATTAAACATTTTTTTTTGATAATGGTTGTATGAAATGTTGTGTTGACGAGTAAGCCTGTTGTACCGCCATATACAGGGGCTTTTAGTGTCCGGCAATTCTTTCCCGTTCGGGGAAAACGCCGGCAGTGCGGTAAGCAAACATAACACCAGCGTAATACCTGTTACAAATGAAGCCGATAAACAATCGAGATTTAAAAAGCTCGTATCTAAACTTTATACTCTATTTCGTTATTCTGCTGTTTTTCAGCGTACTGGTAGTCTATTTCTTTTTCCTGACGTCTAACCGGGAGGTAGCCATGCTGAACAACCGGGTCAAAGAATCAGAAAAACTGATTTCGGTACGTAATGATATCAACAATAACTTTGACATTATATTGCTGCGCCTTACGCAGCTGTCACAATACACCAAGCTTAATTCAACCGAACTGAACAATCAAAGCCTGCTGCTGAACGATATACAGGAAAGCAACTTAAAAATCCAGGCTTTGTTACAGCAAAATACCTTGCCGCTCAAGAGCTTTGAATTGTATAAAAAGTTAAGCAATAACATCAGCACGGTAGCCAGTATTAAAGATTCGCTCTTTACCACACGCTATCAGATCGAGAGCCTGCGTTCGCAGCTGCAATCGTGCAACAAAACCAATACATCAGCCATAAACACACTCAGAAGCCTCAGACGATAATTATGATGAAGTTTAGCATTAAAGAACGTCGCGAAAAGTTCCTGTTCTTTTTAGGACTTTTTCTGTTCACTGCAGCAGTGTTATGCACCGCCATCTTTTATAATTATGGTAACGACAGCGACATATCCAAAGAAGATTTTTCCAAACGCCTGAATGAAGAAGAGCGCTTTGAAGCCACCGTTGCTGAAGCGTTACCGGCCATTGATACTACCTATACCCGCATTGTGAAATTTAACCCCAATGTACAGGCTGTATTTCTGGAAAATGATATCAAAAATGCCATCACCGCTGTACGTTCTTATTATAACAGCCGGCCTTATGATAGCCGCTATAAATGCTTTGTATACGCATCCAAAATTCAGGAAAGCCTTTTTTACGATAAGCGCGAGCTGAGAGGTAATTATAATGACATATCACACATCAATAAACTTTTAGACGATTGTAAACTATCTACCCGGCAATTACAGCAAAGCCTGGGAACACGCTAAATCAATACTAAACAAACATCACTCAACCTATGCAAGACGATTACAATAACGGCAGATCAGTTGAAACTAACCGGCAGAATTACATCATCCTGTATATTATTGTTGCCATACTTTTATTAGCCGGCCTAATTTTTCTATTCAAAAGCTCGCTTTTTGAAGAAAACACCGTTAACGCAAAAATTCTGAAAGACCAGATTTACCTGAACGAGGATCTGGTGTACTCAGACAATACCAAAGGAGCCAGCAAATGGCTATGGGAATTTGGCAATGGTGAGCGTGCAACCACACAAAACGGGGTTTACCGGTTTAATAAGCCGGGCGCTTACATTGTGCGGGTAACGGTAAACGGTAAACTGCAGCAGCAGTTCCCGATTGACGTAAAAGACACCGTTGCTGCACCAATTAAAGATACGCTGATTACCATAAACGGGCCAACGCAGGGCATCGTGAACGAAGAGGTAAGGCTGGAAGCGCAGGGCAATGCCCGTATACTCGAGTGGTCGTTCGGTGAAACCGGCCGGGTGGATGTAAAGGGGCCAACCGCATTGTATACCTATCATAGCCCCGGCATTTATACCGTAAGGCTCAACACCGATAACAGCTTGCGCCAGGTTATACACCGCATCCGTATCACCAACCCCGACTCGGCCCTGGTTAATACACTGGTAGCCCCTGGCGAAGGCGAGCGCAAGGTAGTTGATGACATTCGTGCACACCTGCAGGCCATTGCCAATGGTGCCGATTTCAATAACCATTACTACTATCTGGTTAATAAATATTTCTGTGGCGATGAACGCGTGTCCGTAAACCTGGATGCCAATGGCGATACCAAGCAAACCGACCTTTATTCTTACTGCATGCGCCTTACTTTTGGCGGCGGTGTTAATATCGATGAAGCACAGGTTACCTTAAGGCCAAAATCCAATTGCTCGAGCTTACTTACCGTAAAGCAGCATTCGGCCACCTCTGCCCAGGGCATTAAACGTTCAAGATAGTTAGCTAAACCAAGCATTCACCATGAAACACACAATAACCTTTTTCACTATATTATTAACTGTTACAGCAGCGCAGGCGCAATCGCCGGTTTCTATCAGCAAAAAAGTTAAAACCATGCCGGCGGCTTTTGAAAAGCCCGATGCGCGCACCAATATTTATGAGGACGGCAAAACCACATCCTTACCATGGATCGTTTTTTCGGACCGCGACGAGAACTATACTTACACCGCACCGGGTGGCTCGCTGGTGATGAAGAAGATTAAGTTTATGGAGCCTTTCTATGTGAGCCAGGAAAGCAATGGCTACCTTAAACTAATCAAATACCAGCCGGGCATGGTTCAGGGCCGCAAGCTAACCAATAAAAAGGCGGCACAAAGCTACGGCTGGATCAGCAAGAATAAGGTGCTGCTTTGGCAGGCGGCCTATGTAAACAAAGCAAGCGGCCATACGCAAAAAGCGGTAACCATGGTTTCAGACAAGGGAGCGCTTTTGAACCCGGACGCTTATTATGACCGGTCGGATTCGCTTTACGTATATAACTCACCCGACCTGTCACAGAAAAAAAGTAAGGTTGCCCTTAACCAATTACTGTATATCTATAAAAAATCGCCCGATGGTAAAACCGTGCTGGTAGGATCTGATACCCAGCTGATACCAGATAGCGCACTAAACAGCGTATATGGCTGGATACCGGCCGATGCAGTACACAGCTGGGGCGAAAAGCTGTACATCACAGCTGCCAGACCGGGTTACGACACTGACGACTCAACCGCAATGGCTATCAATGCGGCCTTGAAGCCGGGCAGCCCTGTTGCAGGCAAATTTGCCTTTGATCCGCTTATTGAACCCGATCAGCCTTTGCTGCGCAGCTTGCCGGTGATAAACACCTCATCGGGTGCCAATGCCGGCAACATGCAGGTTGGCCTGGCTGCCGATGTTTATGACAAATCGAACAACAGCATACTGAACATTAAAGGCGGGCACATTTCTTACCAGGATTACCTGGCCCTGCGTAAAAACATGCGCAAAATCAATGTGGTTTTTGTTGTGGATGGTGGCAGTGCCATGCGTAATTATTTTGCAGGTTTAACCAGTACTATTCAGTCTTTCGAAAAAGTGTTTAACAGCTATAATGCAGGTAACCAGATACAGTATGGTGCAGTAGTTTACCGTAGCGAAAGTAACTGTACAACAGGAGGCATTGAGCAGCAACCTTTTAATTCTGATTACCGCCAGGTGGTGCGTTTTCTGGATAAACAAGCTGCCGTAACCGCAGGTTGTGCCGCAGCAACCAACAGCCAGCCGTTATTTGAAGGGATAGGCGCATCCGTAAACATGCTGGCCAGCCGCCGCAATCAAACCAACCTAATTGTATTGATAGGCAGCACTGGTAACGGTTACTATAACAACGAAAGCATTTACAATCTGGCATCGCGCGTGGCATCGGCCGATGCCCGGATATTAGCTATACAGGTTTACAGTGATTACAAACCTATTTATAACGACTTCGTTATTCAGGCACGTAAGCTGGTATCGGAATCGGCAGTACAGGCCGCCGAACGTAAAAAAAGCCGTATGGTTGTTGGCGAAGGTTTAACTAACAGTCAGCAGTTCAATACATCCGTGTCCGACTCTGTTTCGTTCTATCTGGATTATCCACGCAACAGTTTGGTACAGGGTGCGGTAGTATTTCCGCCAAAAGGCGTGGTTAAATCAAACCAGGCCATGGAAGCTTCTTTAAGCAGACTGATGGCCGAAACCCAATATGACATCAAATCGCAAACCCATTCGCTGGATAGCGCCTTCAGGCTTACCGGCCGCGAGCACCGCTATGTATCACCGGTGGTGCTAACCCAACTATCGGCACCGGTTCCTGATAACCTGGGCGATGATATGCCGCATAATGCCTTTAAGTATTTTCTGACGGCTGATTTGCCTGCAAGCGTTGTAACCGAGCATCCGCAATTACTACAGTACTCTTTAATATTAAACGATGCAGAGTATAAACAAATGCAGGATATACTATCCCTGATGATTGGCGAGAACCTGCAGCAGGATGCCGGTAATTTCCGCAAAAAGCTGTTCCGCAATTACCTGAACATTTTGCAGGATAACCTGGATATGGATATCAGCCGGGGCGATATCAAAAAAATGAGGCTAACCGACTACATTCAAAAAGCAACCGGACTGATACCACCTGCCAACCCTGCATTAGGTACCTACCGGGTGATAGATTTGAAACGTACAGGTAACATGCCACAGCAGCCTTTTGAGGCCTACATAAGTTACCTGATACGTAGCCGTAACAATATGAAACAGCAAACCATGCTGAAACAGCATTTCCTATCAAACGGCAAGGTGTACTACTACGTAACACAAGCTAACTGGCAACAATAATTTTAGCGAATCATTTATGAACATCATCAACTTGAGCGATTCGGTAAAAACAGCCGTCAGAGTAGCCCAGTCGCTGGCTAAAGAATACCATCATAAAGAATTCGGACCTGCGCATTTGCTTAAGGGACTGATGCACCAGGAAGTGGGCCTGCGTAATTTTTTAAACGCAATTGGTAAGGATGCAGCCTACGTAGGCGACTGGGCCGAGGTGCGCATGGAAGATTACAGCCCGGCCATGACCGTGCCCGATGAAATGCTGGGCAATGATGCCGTAAAGCGGGTATTTGACGAAGCCGACGATGTACGCATTAAATTAGGCTTGGACAGCATAACTCCGGTTTGTGTACTGGTTGCACTGGTAAAACCCAATATTGGCTTTGATCCGGGTCAGCTTAAATCCCTGCCCATCAAAGAAAAGGAGATACTGGATGTATACCTGCAGGATGACAGCCTGCAGCACGCTGTAGCCCAATCGTCGCCTAACGGCGAGGCAAATGCCGCAGCTGCAGGCGCCAAAACCACCGGAGCACTGCTCAAATATTGCATTGACCGTACCGATTTGGCCCGACAAGGAAAAATTGACCCCATTATTGGTCGCGATAGGGAAACGCGCATGGTGATGGAAATTCTAAGCCGGCGCACCAAGCCAAACGTGATGATTACCGGTGAGGCCGGCGTAGGCAAAACCGCATTGATTGACGGCTTTGCGCTGGATATTATCAATAACCAGGTACCGCAGTCACTGTTAAATGTAAGTTTATTTGAACTCGATTTAGGGTCGCTCATTGCAGGTGCATCTTACAAAGGTGAGATTGAAGACCGCCTGAAAAATATTCTGCGCGAAATTAAACAGTATGATAAAGCCATCTTGTTTATTGATGAGATACATACCCTGCTGGATAACAAAGGGCCTATAGGTGGCGGCGTGGGCAACCTGCTTAAACCCGAGTTGGCCCGTGGCGAAATCACGGTTATTGGTGCCACCACCATTGATGAATACCGCAAGATTATTGAGCCCGAACAGGCTTTTAGTCGCAGGTTTGAAGTATTACAGGTAAACGAGCCGGATATAGATACTGCCATTAAAATGCTCGAAAAGCTGGTGCCTTATTACGAGGAGCACCATGGCCTTAAAATAAGTAATGATGCCGTACAGGATTGCGTGCGCCTGGCTAAACGGTATTTAAAAGACCGCAGGTTGCCCGATGCGGCATTTGACCTGATGGACCGCACCATGGCCGCCATACGCCTGATGAACGATACATCAGACATGACGCTTACTGAACTGAACCAGCAGTTTGGTGAACTAACCAACAAAGATGAAGAACCGGCAACCGTAGCCGATTATAAATGGCTGTACAACCTGATGCAAAACAAAACCAGCGCTGTGCTTTTAGGCAAGCTGGAAGATGAAACGCAGGTAAGCAGCTTTGAAACGCCCGAAGAATTTATCACCTACTTTGAGCGCAACCTGCCCAAACTGGAAACCCTTGCCCAGGAAAAGGTAAGCGAGGTGGATAAACAGGATATTGCCGCTATTATATCCTTCAAAACCGGCATACCGATGGGTAAAATTCAGGCGCAGGAAAAGGAGCGGTTGCTGAATATGGAAAGCTTCCTGAAAAAGCGGGTAGTGGGGCAGGACCAAGCGCTTAAGGCGGTAGCCGATGCCATACTGGAATCGCGCAGCGGGCTTAACAAAAAAGGCCAGCCAATCGGGTCGTTCTTTTTACTGGGGCCAACCGGTACCGGTAAAACAGAGCTTGCCAAATCCATTGCCGACTTTTTGTTTAACGACGAAAAGGCCATGATACGGTTTGATATGTCGGAGTTTAAGGAAGAACATTCGGCTGCACTGCTTTATGGCGCCCCCCCGGGATATGTGGGTTATGAAGAAGGCGGCTTGCTGGTGAATAAAATCAGGCAGCAACCTTACGCCGTTTTACTGTTTGATGAAATAGAAAAGGCGCATCCATCTGTATTTGATATATTTTTACAGATACTGGATGAAGGTCACATGCATGACCGCTTGGGTAAAGAAGGTGATTTTTCCAACTCACTCATCCTATTTACCTCCAACATTGGCAGCGAGTGGATTGCCGAGCAGCTTAGCCAGGGGCACTTGCCAACATCCAACCAACTGATGGAAGTGATGGCAAGGCATTTCAGGCCCGAGTTTTTAGCCCGCCTTTCTGAAATTGTACCCTTTGCGCCAATATCAGAGCAAAATGTGGTCAAAATATTTGACATACAACTGCGGAGCCTTACCGACGCGCTGGATAAAATGGGCATTGGCTTTTCCATCAGTGACGATGCCAAAAGCATGCTCGCTTTGGGCGGCTTTACGCCTAAATATGGCGCACGGCAGCTATCCGGTGTTATCCGCAACCAGTTGCGCCGGCCCATATCCAGATATATCATTTCCGGCGAGTTAAAGAAAGGGCAAAGCATCAGCGTATCCAAAAAAACCGACACCAACGAGCTTGACTGGGTAATTAATTAACTATTAGCACGTTTAGAAACAATAGCAAAACATTTTTGCCCACAATTGGGTTAACCAATAAATAAGTTTAAGAAGCTACAAACCTCATCTCTGCAATATGTTTAACTACGAAATTGGAGGAAACGAAAAGAAAGTCGATACCTCAGAAGCGTTTGGAGAAATATCCCCGAATAAAACTTTATTCATCCAGAAATTAACTGATAACGAACCCCTGCGTCCTGAAAAGGTAGAAGGGCTGAAAACCGTTGAGGAAGTATTTGAGCATTTTAAACCTAATGTTGATATATCATTAGATAAACAGGATGGCTCAACCGTAACCGAAAACCTGAAATTTCAGAACCTGGGTGATTTTGGTGTAAAAAGGCTGGTGCAGCAAAGCAACTACTTGCGTAAACTGAACATCGAACGCGAGATGTACCTGAGCATCATCAAGCAGCTGAAAACTAACAAAACGTTAAAAACCGCGCTTGATAATGAAGAGACCCGGGGCGCTTTTATCAGCGCGCTGAAAAACTTTGTGAAGGAACTGGAGTAGTAACCAACGATTGACCTAAACACACCAAATTAAAAACATGGCAACACCAAATGAGCAAGCCCTGAATGATACCGCATCGGCTCAGGGTTATAAACAGGCCGAAAAGCCGGCCGTACAGGAATTATCCTTAAACCAAAGCCTCGACAAGCTTTCGCGCGTGGGCGGGTTTGATTTGCTGGAAACCACTATTGATGGTTTGCAAAACTTAAACCCTGAACGCAAAGCCCGTAAACAGATATTTTTGACCGATGATGAAAAGAAACGTGAACGTGAGGAACTAAAACAAAAGCTTAACCAATGGATCGAAGCACTGGAAAACGGTGGGTCGGTTGGTGAAATGGTTGAGAACAGTACCCAAAAGCTGCAACAGGTTGAAGAAAACCTGAATACCAACATCCACAACGTGTTGCAAAATACCCGTGAGCTGGAGCAGGCTTACCGCTCACTGCACCTGTTCTATAAAAACACGGAAGCCGATAAAGTGAAAAATGTGGTGTTAATGAACGCCAGCCTGGATCAGCTTAAAGAACTGGATAATCCGCGCTTTATTGAATACGTAGGCAACGAGTTAAAACAGAATTATGACAGGCTGGATCTGCGCCAAAACTATTCACTAATGGTTGTTCCGGGTTACCTGGGATCAAACAAAGTGGTAGAGCGCTGGTCAAAAATGGCCCACGAGAATAAAGTAATGCTGGTGACCGACTTTGCCGACCTGGATCAACCCGATGATGTGGTTGACCTGTTCAGCTCAGCTAACCTTACCGGTGGCGAAGCCTTTAAAGCCAATACCATCATGACCTGTAACTGGATGGTAGGCCGCGGTAAAGTAGCCGAGGTGGGTGAAGAGGAAGATTTGTTTGTACCCGGATCAGCAGCGCTGGCAGGCAAAATGTATTATACCTTAATGTCGCAGGTTACCGCCGGTAAAAAACATGGGGCCGTAAACGAGGTTGACGGTGTGCGCTTTGACCTGAAAAAAAGTGAGATATCACACCTTGAAAAATTAGGTTTGGTACCCATGGTTAATGAGTATGGCAAGGTGATGGCTTTTTCGGCCAAAACGTTGTTCAATGGCGATAACATTGGTCTGCAAACTTACTCGGTGGTGCGCGTGTTTGACTATATTACCAAAGTACTGTTCGACTTTTTGAACCGCCGCGCTTTTGAAAACTGGAATTCAAGAACCGAGCAGGACCTGCGCTCACAGATTGTGAAGTTTTTGGATGGTATACAAGGGCCTGACCGCCTGATAGAGCGATTTAAAATTGTTCGCTTTGAGCGCGATGAGGTACAAAAAGACCGCATCCATTTGGATATCCATATCACGCCTTACTTCCCGGCAAAAAGCTTTGTGGTTAAACTGGATGGCCACAAAGGCGACGATGAGGGCACTGTTTGGAATACCGAATACAACCAGCAGTAATTCTGCACTAAAAACATTTATGGCTCCGTTTCTGTACATACAGAATGGAGCCATATTTATTTAACGTTAAGCAAACGTTATTGCTTACTATTGTTTTATTGCCTGCACTGCGTATTTTTACCCGGTAAATTTATGAAGCAGGTAGTTCTCATTAATGCAGATATAAACAAAAGCGCTATTACACAGGCGCTGATGGATGCCTACCGGCATGGTGCCGGGCAGGCTGAGGCTGTTATTAAAGAGATTGCTATTGCCGACCTTAAATTTAATCCCAATAAATCCCTGCCCAATAAGCTGGCTGATGCCGAACAGGATTTGAACGAAGCTATAGATAAAATAAGGTGGAGCAATCATATCGTTATTTTCTGCCCGGTTTATAAAGATTCTATCCATTTTAAAATAAAAGGGTTTTTTGACCGCATTTTCCTGCCCGACCAGGTTTTTGTGATCAATCAGCCCCATTTTAGTAATGACTTTGCCGGTCGCTCTGCCCGTATTGTTTCCATACTGGACGAAGCCGCCTGGCACGACTGGCAAAACAGCCAGCGCACAACCTACCTGGCTATTAAACGCTCCGTGCTCGAAAAATGCCGTATTAAACCGGTACTTACCAATACTATCGGTTACCTCTATTCTCTGGATAATGCCTATGCCCAAAAGTGGCTCAAAAAGCTGCATGACTTCGGCCGGAAAGGCATTTGAAAAAAACTATTGATTAATTTTACTTTTCCTTAAACAATATTTGCCCAATATTGTAGTTAATATAAGAAAGCTCTCCGGTGGTCGGGGAGCAACATAATTAAATTAACCTCAAAAATTTATCGTTATGGCTTTCAAAGCAAGATTAAATTTTTCGGGCAGAGAGTACGATGTACTTAATTGCTCGTATGCCTTAAATCGCGACGTTGACTCTAAAGGTCGCCCGGCTTCAGGTGTTTATGGTGGTACTATCGATGTAGAAGTAGAATCAACCGAAGACACATCTATTGTTGAAGCTATGGTAAACAACCAGTACAAGCCTATAGCCGGTACTTTGTTAATCAAAAAATCAGAAGAAGATGCTAAAATGAAAGAGCTTTCTTTTGAAGATGGTTACATTGTAAAGTATGCGGAAGGTTTAAACATTGTAGGTGATACCCCTATGACTTACAAATTCACCATTTCGGCACGTAAACTGAAATTAGGTAACGCCGAGCACGTGAATGACTGGCCAGGCCGCAGCTAAACCGCTGTTATCCTATTATATCTTTTTGAAATCTATTAACAGAGATTAAGCAGCTTTTGCTGCCACCTCTGGATTGTTCTATCTATAATTTTTACTACTATGGCTTTTAAAGCAAGAATCAATATAGGCTCAAGAGAATTTGACGTGCTGCAATGCAGCTATGCACTGAGCCGTGATGTAGATGCTAAAGGACGCCCTTCATCAGGTGTTTACGGCGGTACAATACAAGTTGAAGTTGAATCAACTGAAGATACTTCGGTAATTGAATCAATGGTAAACAACCAGTACAAACCATTGAGCGGTGTAATTACTTTCAAAAAATCGGAAGAAGATGCCAAAATGAAAGAGCTTTCTTTTGAAGATGGTTACATCATTCAGTACAATGAGGGCTTATCTATTGTGGGTAACGCGCCAATGTCATTAAGCTTTGTGATTTCGGCCCGTAAACTAAAAGTAGGTAACGCCGAACACGAAAACGACTGGCCTAAATAAGCCATTATTTGAGAGCCCGGCCCAAGTCGGGCTCTGCTAAACTATAAAGATACGGAGGGGATATGCATAAGTATCTTCTCCGTTTTTTTTCTGCCACTGTTCCTTTTTGCTTTCTGCTATGAAGATTAAGAAGCGAATTATCAATCCACCCAAACCTACTACCCGCAAAAAGAAGTCGAGTATACCAACTGCCATGGAGTATATCACGCTGTTTAATACCTGCGAGATAAAAAAAGAAAAGATACTGGCTGTTGATAAGATCATTGACGAGAAGGTGGTAGTAAACCGGCAGCGCTATGAAAGTGTTTCAAATCTGGTTAAGGGCAACAATGTAAGCAGCCAATCGCTTAACCAGCCTTTTCAGTTTCAATCACCTTATACCCCTTTTTATAATCGTTTTGGCCAGTTAACTGGTAATACCGATACATCCGTAGCACAGAAATCGTTACTCACGCCGCCCTCGTTCGACCTGAATAACTCGCCTATGCTGGCCAGCCGCCTGCTGCAACCCAGTTTTACTGATAATAGCAGCGCATTTGGCTTAAACCGCGATATGTTTTCCCTGTCATCAGTGTTTAGCAGCGCAGGGGTACCATGGTATTTCATTGCTTGTGTACACTATTTGGAGTGCAGTTTTAGTTTTAAAAAACATTTGCATAATGGCGATCCGCTTACTGGCTATACTGTGCACGTGCCTGCACACCGCCCTAAAGTAGGGCATGCACCGCCATTTACCTTCGAGGAAAGCGCGGTTGATGCACTTAAGCTCATGAAATACGATCAGGTAACGAACTGGAGCCTGCCATTTATTTTACAGAAACTGGAAGGGTACAATGGCTTCGGTTATAATAAAAAGGGCGTACATACGCCATACCTCTGGAGCTTTTCAAACCATTATACCAAGGGCAAATACGTTAAGGATGGCGTTTTTGATGCCAATGCGGTATCGCAGCAATTAGGCGCAGCCGTAATTCTGAAACGCATGGAACAGCGGGCCTTAATCAGTATTCCAAGAAACTAAAATCAATGAATGCGCAATACATTTATATGATATGTGCTGCTTTGCTATTACAGCCGGTATATGGTTGTAACAACAAGCGCGGCGCGCAAAACACGACGAGCAATAAACCGGAAACCACAAGCGTACAAACACAAACTCAAGTTAAACCCGCATTATCAGACGAGCAGCAGTTTCGTCAGTTTTTAAAAGCGTTTAAACTGGCGGTAAAACAAAAGAATAAAGCACAGCTACTGCAAATGTTTAATGACCCGGTACAAACTGGTCCGCAGTGGAGCAACGAGGATTTACAAAGCTCAAGTGTTGACCACCGGGAGGATCTGGTAAGCCGGCAGGAACTGCCACAATATTTTGATGATATTTTTACTAAAGATGCCCAAAGACTGATACCCGGTAGCGTGGAAGATGAACTATCGGAAATAGATAAGCACACTACCGAAAATTACTACCAGCTACTATCGCAAACTGCCGACAAAGGCAGCACCCTGTATGAGTTGCAAATACAGTTTGTGCAGGATAACGGTAAGGAAACATCGTTTGGGTTTGTGTTCGGGAAGATAAAAGGAACTTATAGAATATTAAGCTATTATAGTCCCTGGCCATTGAAGGGATAAGTAAAAACCTTTGTTATGGAAAACAAAATCCGAGTAGATATCAATATAGAAGGTACGCCCATAGCTCACTTTTCGAGCTTTACGCTCAACCAGCGCTTCAACGAGCACCACACCTTTGAGCTGCGGCTGAACCATGACCAGATCGAGGGCACCAACCACATCACACTCGAAAGGTCCAAGGCCTTTATCGGTAAAAATATCACCGTACAGTTCGGCACCCTGCTGGGTAAAGAAAACCAGTTCACCGGCAAGATCACGCGCGTGGAGATCTCCCAGAGCCACGGCTTTCAGGGTGATATCCTGATCAGCGGCTTCAGCCCTTCTATTCTTTTGGACCGCGGGCCTGACCTGGGCTCTTACCTCAATAAAGACCTGAAAACCATCCTGCAGCAGGCTACCGCCGACGCACCGCAGAATGATCTGAACTTCCAGGTGAAACCAGCTTACACCTCGCCCATTGATTATATCATCCAGTACCGCGAAAGCGACTTCGAGTTCATCAACCGCCTTTCGGCCGAGTACCATGAATGGTTTTACTACGATGGCACCCGGCTCAACTTCGGCAAGCCTGATAAGCTGGAAGAAGTAAGCCTGGTATACGGCCGTGATCTGCACAGTTTGCAGTACGGCATGCAGATCGCGCCGCTTAAATACCAGAAGTTTGCCTATCATTCACCGCAGGATCAATTGTTCAGCGCGCAGCCTGCGGCAGCAGCCGCCTCTTCGCCTGATCTGGCGCATGTGGTGGATGCCTCCAACCAGGTGTTCAGCAAGCGCTACAACGGGCCGTTGAACGTGCGCATCAACTCCCAGAAAGAGATCGATACGTTTGTGAACGATGAGCACAGCGCCCTGGTATCGGAGCTATTGAGCATCATGGGCAACGGCGATAACCCGGAGGTGGGTTTGGGCAAGGTGGTGCACATCAGCACCAGTATGCGGGCCGAGAACGGTTTCCAGGTGCAGGACTTTGGCAAGTTTCTGGTAACCTCGGTGTACCACCAGCTGGATGGCGTGGGCCATTACCAGAACACGTTTGAAGGCGTATCGGCGGATAGTGAAAAGATCAGTGTCAAGGAAGCGCAGAAGCCGTTTGCCGACATGCAGCTGGCAACGGTGGTAGACAATGACGACCCCAAGGGACAGGGCCGCATCAAAGTGCAGTTCAAGTGGCAGTGCACCAGTAACGATCCTACTGAGTGGCTCAGGGTGGTTACGCCGGATGCCGGCAGCAGCGAAAAGGTAGGCACCAACCGCGGCTTTGTTTTCATTCCCGAAAAAGACGACCAGGTTTTGGTAGCTTTTGAGGAAGGCAATGTTGCCCGGCCGATGGTAATTGGCAGTATGTTTAGCGGTAAAACCGGTACCGGCGGCGGGCAAACCAATAAGGTAAAAGCCCTTACCACCCGAAGCGGCAATACGGTTATCCTTAACGACAGCGATGGCAGCATCAACGTGAAAGATCCGAGCGGCAATGTGATTACCATGCATGGCAATGGGCAGGTAACGCTTACCGCACCCAATTCTTTCACTATCAATACCAAAGATTTTATTGTAAACGCCAGCAACAGCGTAGCTATAAACGCCCAGCCCGGCGAACAAGGCGGGGGCGAAGGTACCATCAACATCAGCGCCAAGAAAACTATTGCAGCCACGGCCGATACGGAAGGTATTACTATTGATGCCACAACCATGGGCGTAGCCATTACCGGAAAAACCGACGTAAGTATACAAAGCACCTCGGCTGCGGCGTATGTAAGCGGCACCACCGAAACACACGTGCTTGGGGCCGATGTAAAAATGAATGGTACGGCCACTGTCAGAATCAATTCAAACGATACGGATATCACTTAATTCAAAGCTTATGCCTCATGAATTAGAGTATATTGTTGATAAGGCGGTATGCCATTGCAACAAAGGTTCGTCGCCAAATTATTTCAGAGGGCTGGCCAATCAAAATGTAAAAATTAGTGGCTGCATGGCTTGTACTAAGGCCGATAAAATTTCCTTAGAAAATATCCCGTCGTTTGGTACCTGCAGTGTAAACGGCGGATCATGCAAGCCGGAACCTACTGAGTGGACCGATACCTACAAGGTAAAAATAAAAGGTCAGGAAACATTACTGTTCAGAAGCAAAATGCCTTGCAGCGTAGGCGGAACAGTGGAGTTCATGACCAGCGGGCAGGTACCCGTAAGCCAGGATGATCTGCAAAAAATGGTAGACGAGAACAGCCAGGAGCAGGAAGATGAAGGCTGGGGTTGGTGGGATACCGCTGAGTTAATACCCGTGGCAGGCAGCATTATCGGTATTGTTCGCGAATCGGCCAAGGGTAATTTCTGGATGGCGGCCGCCAATGTGGGGTTTTTAGCTATGGATATAGCGGGGGTGGTAAGCTTTGGCGCTACTACAGCCGCCTCAACCGCTATGAAATCGGGCGCTAAGGTGGGCCTAAAAGCTGCTGCTAAGGCCTCGTTAAAAGCGGCAGGCAAATTACTTACTAAAGAAGGCGCAATTGCCGTAGCCAAAGGGTTGGCCAAGCATGTTGATGATATTGCTAAAGCAACAGGTAAAATATGCGTATTTGCCTGCTTTGCTGCCGGAACGCCGGTACATACCAGTAAAGGCACTAAAAATATTGAAGATGTAATTGAAGGTGACGAGGTATGGGCCTATGACGAAGACACAGGCCAAACTGCTCTGAAAAAAGTAACTGCCACGATGCAACGTGAGGTAGATGCTACCGTTGAAGTGACACTGGAAGGCGAAACTATAATCACCACGGCTGAGCACCCATTTTATACCCGTGAAGGTTGGAAACCAGCCGCCGACCTAAGCCCTGCCGATGAACTGCAAACCAAACAAGGTGAATGGCGGTTTATAAAGCATCAGGAATTTAAGTATCAAAAGAGCAAAGTCTTTAATTTTGAAGTACAGGGCTGGCACACTTACTTTGTAGGCATTCTGGCTTGGCTGGTACATAATGCAAAGGCATGTATTACAGGAGCCATTAAAGAAATTAGTAAAAGACTTAAATATCTTGGCCGGACACCTGGAAAAGCATCAAAAACTGGACTAGAGGTGTTTGAGCGCATGAAGAAATCAGGCTTAGCAAGAGAAGTTACGGATGACTTCGGAAATGTTGTGAAAGAGTTTTATGATGCAGACAATAAAATATGGCGAAATATTAAGGAAGCTGACATGGGACATATTCATGATGCAGTTTCATGGTGGAATTCAACAGGCCGATATTATGGTGCAAAAAGTAAAGAAGTAAGAGAATGGATGCTTGATTCCAAAAATTATATATACGAATACTATAAAACTAATAGAAGTAGAGGCGCTCAGTTATTAGAAGAGTACCTACCTCCAATGAAATAAACGATCTATTATGGCAAGTAAGGAACTGACAGCTGATATACAAGAAATAATAAATAATTACGGAATAAAAGCTCGTGAATGCTTTCAAAATAAAGACTTTGAAGGATTCGCTAAATGGCAATTAGAAAAGTGGAATGCAATTCCAGAACCTAAAGAAGCTTGGGAAGAAAGCTATCGAATCGCAAAGCTGTTTATTGTATTTTACATTAAACACGCTGTTGATTTTGACCAAGCCAATGTATGGTTACAAAAGTTGGCCTGGTTGGATGAGAAGCAACAACAGCATCCCGGAGAATTAGCTCTTATGAGGGGAAAAATGCTTTTTGAGAAAAAAGAGTTTGCTGGTGCACACGAATCCTTTTCAGTCGCTTACAGAGAATCAAAAGGGCATTGTTTCGGAACAGGCGATGAAGTGTACTTAGACTTTTATCGCAATCCGGATAAATATATGAACAGTTAATATGGAGTTACCTGACGAGATTTACGACCGAATCATAGCGTTATCAGAAAAAGGAGATGCCTATGCTGAAAATGAGCAGTTCGCTTCGGCGTTAGCACAGTACCAGCAAGCACTGGCTTTACTGCCTGAGCCTAAAACGGACTGGGAAGCAGCCACCTGGTTATACGCAGCTATAGGCGATGCTTATTTAAATAAACAGCAGCCAGATGATGCCCTGAACGCATATGAACAAGCACTTCAATCACCAGATGGCACGGGCAACGCTTACATTTGGTTCAGCATCGGACAGGTGTATTATGAGCAAGGAAACATAGCCAAAGCCAAACAGCATTTTATGAGTGCGTATATACTGGATGGCCATACCATCTTTGAAGATGAAAAGCCAGAATACTTTGCCCTCCTCCGTACAGAAGTAGAAAGTGCAGAACCACCTACTGATAGCAAATCAGATGCTAATCTGGGTAATAAAAACAATTCCTGGCTTCCTCCCGATTGGAACAAAAATTAAATTTAAGCAGCCAAAGGGCTGCTTTTATAATCTTATGAGATGATAATTAAATATCAAAGCTGGTTAACAGATTATAAAGAGTTAAATTCCGAATCAGGCACACAAACACTTCTGGATGCATCAAATGATACGAATAACAAGGCCAAAGTGAAATCTGGGAAGTTATCGGCTTCTGATGTGGCGAAGGAAAACCATAACAAAAAGCTGCACTATGAATTCTGTGTATTTACGGAAAGCGAAGACGTACCTTATTGCTATGTATCAGTAATTCCTCGAAATAAGCATATTGGGGTTAATTTCTTAGATGAAGCAGGAAGAGAATATCTGGCTTATGCCTTCCATGAAATACGAGAAGACCATACGCTATTTCTCAGAGAAATCTGGTACTATCATTTTGCTTCTGAGGCAGCTAAAGATGAAGAATACCGCATACATTATGCCTTTGATGAGCAGGGCGATATAAACTACCGTAAATACGATGAGAAAAACCAAAAGATACAGGACTTTGAGGGTAATAAGCGCTTTGATATAAGCGGTCTGTATGAGGCATATCCCGAGTTTGGTCAGTATGAAAGCCTTATTCGTTTGGAAAGGAACCTGCCTTTGGATATTGAGCCGCCTAACACAGCACCTGATAATACAACTGATTTGCCTAACAATGGCTGGTTGCCTCCGGGGTGGAATAAAAGTTAGAAAGAGTTATGCCCTAAACGTAGCTTTCAATACAGTTGAAAGAAGCGGATCCTCATAATAAACTATAAAATGTTAAGCGGTCGAATACTGACTATCACACAAAAGCCTATTATGATGAAATAAATATAAGACTCTTAAATGCCCATCCGGGAGCTGTCCGACAGGAATTAGATAAAATCAAACAAGAAATTCTAAAAGAACCATTTATCTATTAATTATGATAATACATAGAATAAAAACAGACGTTAAGCACTATCAATGGATTGCCCCTAATATTACGGAGGATTTAATGTATAACTATTTAGTTTTCGATGGTCTTTCTAAAACCAAAAGCTGGAATGCTATCGAATGGTACATATTAGATTCAAATCAACGATCGGGTAATTTTTTTAATATTAATTCTGGCGTTCTGGCTTTTGATAGTGCTGTTTTTAACAGTGACCTATTTTCGATTTTGGAAATGGCTGGAGAAATTCTTCCGATAAAAATCGAAGATAAATCCTTGTATGCATTAAATGTAATGGAAACCATCAACATGCTGGATCAAGAAAAAAGTACTTTCGATTATTATGATGATGGAAGTAAAGGAAGAATACTTAAATATAAATTTCACAATAGAATTCCAACTTCTCCAATTTTTAAAATACCTGAAACCTTACAAGGGGAGATCTTAACATATTCTAAGGTAAAAGACAAACAGGATGAGTTTTACTATCTTTATAAAAAGCTCGAGTTCACCGGTTTGTTATTTGAAGAACTATACTCTTCTTAAAAAGGTTTAAACCTAATTTCATGAAACAACTTTACCCCGTGGCAAACCGACGGTACACGGCAGTACGGAATGATCAACCATCTGTACAACGTGCTGGCACCATTACCGACAACTGTACACAGGCTACTGGTATTCCGAATAGAGATGACGGTAGAATGTATGGAATATTTATAACTACTCTTAGCGATGGCACAAAAGAGGGTAAAACAAAGGAAAATCAGATAAAACTATATAAAGATAGTGGTAATGAATATAAACCAAAGATGGTAGTAAAACACTTCCAGAAAGGAAGTAAAAGCAAATGGCAATTAACATAATCGAATTTGAGAAATTCATAATATCACAATCTCTTGGAAACAAGATAACTATAGAAAATTTTAAAGATAATTTACATTTCATTGATATCGACTGTTATCCTAACCAGCCTTACATATTAACTATTGAAATATCAAATGAGGATATTAAATTTTCAACTATCCGAAGGGAGGCTGAAATAGACTTTTCTTTATATGACTATGCTTTTACTGAGATTAATGAGGCAAAAAGCTTTTTTTCTAAAATAACTAAAGAAACAGCGTTTCCAATAATGTAAGTTTAGCTTACGTATAGAGCTACCGGCAAAACTAAAAGCCTATTACATATCAAAGTGCCAACTTGGGCAACGTGCTGGCCACCATTACCAACAACCGTATACAGGCCACTGGTAGCGGCACGGGGCTCCTGCCTGTAGTAGCCTCCGCGCAGGATTACTACGCATTTGGCGGCCAGCAGCCCCGCCGCAGCTACAACAACGGCACTTACCGATACGGCTTTAACGGTAAGGAGAATGATAACGAGGTAAAAGGTACCGGCAATAGTATTAACTTTGGGGAAAGAATGTATGATCCAAGAATTGGAAAGTGGTTAAGTGTAGATCTAGAACGTAAGAGATCTCCAGGGAAACACCTTTTAGATTTGGTCATAATAATCCTATTGCATTTAGAGATCCAAATGGCGGATGGGAGGAGATTTGAATCAACTTCATACAGTAGGGGATTCTTGGGCGCATAGCTACGTAGATGATGATGGTAGCAGGAAAATGTGGGATGGTGGAAATCTTTAGTTCTTAGTGCTTCATTAGAGCACGCGTTTTTTGGTGGTCACGGCAATGAGCATACAGATGACATTGCATATCGAAAAAAAGAATATACAAGCTATGTAAATTCACTTTATAAAGTATTTTCTGACAAGAAATTCTCCTTTATAAAAATACATCAGGAAAAGCCGATCTCTCAATATTTGGTTATGTACAACAATATGGAAGTAGTAAAGATGCTAATATATTCCTATTTAAATCATTTATCGAAATGAAGTCTTGGGGAAAAGCTTTACATCTGAAAATCGGCATTTATAGATAAGTTCCAGAGTTACTTAGATCAACAAGGAATAAAGTATACAACAAGTGAAAGTACTAGGGAGGTAAGCACAGGTGTAAGTCCGACAACAATGACACCGACTTCAACAACAGTTAAGAGTTATAATTTAAAAATCTCAAATTAATTGTGAAAGAGACGATGGATCTTAAATTGAAATATTCAATCCTTTACTTGTTTATAGAGGTTGTGATATTAATTACACATTTAACTCTAATTGAATTAAGTGTAGATTTATTATTTTATTTCTTTCAATATATTATAATAGCATTCATGGCTGTTGATCTTTTTTGGTTGGTATATTTATCGTTTGTAAGAAAATCGATGAGATCAAAAGATTTTAATTATAGCATTGGCCTAACTATTATAGGGCTTTTTTTGCCAGTATTTCTAGTGCTTTATATATTATCAAGGCTCCATTAATGCCGGTAATGTATAGTGGTGTTCGTCAACACTCGTCAGCAAAAGCTTCCACCCCGCTGATAGAAGCTGGGAAAGCCTGTCATGCTTTTTGCATTCCTCGTTCTTTCTCACGAGCTGCTGCCTCTGTACTGATCTGGCACTTCATTCAGCCTATTCCTTTAACATGAAGCAAGAAGAAATTGATGCTTTTTTTACTTTGAAAAGGTTACCTGCTAGTTTAGCTGATATGTTTTGTAAACTATCAAAACAGCCCTAACCCAATGGCAAACTGACAGCACACGACAGTACGGAATGATCAACCATCTGTACAACATGCTGGCCACTATTACCAATAACCGTACACAGGCTACAGATAATTATTGCTTAACATATTAAGATGGAATTTAATAACTGTTCTAATGCAGTCCTCTTTTAAAAACTCAATATGTACATGAATGACTTCATTATTACGTGTACTGTGCATAAGATAATTGTAGCACATTCAACAAAATCTTCGTATTGTTATTGCATTACCTTAGCGGATACAAGATATTGGAAATTAGTCTGCTATCAATCGCAAAGGTGCCCGATCCTAATTTCCTTATGAAACGACCTTTTATATAAATAACTCAACCACACTAAACATTAAAGCAAACTCTACTGCTCTCCTTATTATGAAAAAAACAAGCTCATTTTTTATTTTCATTTTCTGCTCATTATTTAATCTTGCTGTATTTGCACAGTCCAAAGCACCGCAGCCACTGGCGCAACTACAGCAATCTTTTGTTGATTTACGGTTCGGTATGTTTATTCACTTCAACATACCTACGTACTTTAATCAGGACTGGCCCGACCCAGAAGCTGCACCTGCAGCTTTTAATCCTACTCGCCTGGATTGCAATCAATGGGCCAAGGCGGCTAAAGCAGCAAACATGACCTACGGCTGCCTCACTACCAAGCACCATAGTGGTTTCTGTATTTGGGATACCAAAACAACAGATTACAGTGTAATGCGTAGCCCTTATAAAAAAGATGTAGTGAAGCAATTTGTAAAGGCTTTTCGGGATAATGGTTTGAAGGTGATGCTTTACTATTCCATCCTGGATACACATCATAAACTCAGACCTAACCAGATCACGGCCAAGCACATTGAGATGGTTAAAAAGCAGCTGACCGAATTGTTAACCAATTATGGCCCTATTGAGGCTTTGATTATTGATGGCTGGGATGCCCCTTGGTCGCGCATTTCATATGATGATGTTCCGTTTGAGCAAGTATACAAGCTCGTTAAATCTTTACAACCTAACTGTATACTAATGGATTTGAACGGTGCCAAGTATCCGGCAGACGGTTTGTACTATACCGATATCAAAACCTACGAAATGGGAGCAGGCCAACGCCTTTCAAAAGAAACTAATACAATGCCAGCACTGGCCTGTCTGCCGCTGCAAAGCTCCTGGTTCTGGAAAACCGATTTCCCTTCAACTACGGTTAAAGACCCGGCCAAGCTGGTTAATGAAACGCTGGTGCCGCTTAACAAGGCTAACTGCAATTTTATTTTAAATGTGGCCCCTAACCGCGATGGCCTGTTTGATGACAACGCCATAGTAGCGCTGAAGGAGATAGGAAAGCTGTATAAAAACGATGGTCGGCTGGCACAGTTTAAAAAGACAGGCGCGCCGATAATTTCAACTAATCTTGCCAAAAATCAGCCGGCCAATTCGAGCTGGAGCGATGACATGAATATTATGGATTTTGCCAATGATGATGATTTTCACAGCTCATGGCAATCCAACCCCGAAGTAAAGCAGCCCTGGTATGAAATAGCTTTCAAAACGCCGCAAACCTTCAATACCATAGCCGTATTTGAAAGCAAACTTAATATCAAAAAGTATAAATTGGAGTACTTAGAGAATAATGTATGGAAAACACTGTTTGAAGGCGAAACAGCGGAGCGCATGAAATTACACCGCTTTAAACCGGTACACGGCGAAAAAGTAAGAATGGCTATACAAACCTTTGATACGCCACCATCTATCGCCGAATTTCAAATTTACAACGAGACCAGATAATTATAAACAGGCGATATTACTAAGCCGTCAATCCAGCTTGAATGATCTACGCCATATCAGCCTTTGGTGGAACTGGATATGATATGACTTAAGGAAGCCATCATACCCTAAAACTCCTCTATCTTATTATTCATACTAAAAAAGCCCGCTAATAGCAGGCTTTTTTAGTATGCTAAAATTCGATTGCTATTGTTCACCCGCTCTATATAACACAATAGAGGGAGCAATATCATCAAAGCAAGTCTTTCAACCTTTTTGCCTGCATAACTAATTCTGCTAATAACAAAATTCAACCCACAGCAACGTAAACCGGCAGAAACATCTACTTACCTACAAACATACATACATTTATATTTTTAAACTTTTATGTATTTAATTGATTTAATTTTAGTATATTGCAGTTGCAAGTTGAAGCAGGATAATGATGACGAAGCGCGCAAAAATGAAACGGCGGTGTAACTATGCCACTATGTATTTTTAGCAACAGCTTAAGTTCATTATATAGTATTTGCATAAATTCAACTTTAAATCAAGAGAAAGAAGTAGGCTAAGGCCGGATAAAATGTCCGGAATAATTGTTCATCATATTATGAAAAACATTATTGCGTTTGCAGACGAGTATGGTAATAACTCATTTGAGTTTGGAACACAGGGCACGCATTTTATTGTAGCCAGTGTTATTCTGAAAAAAGAAAAGTTAGCAGAAACAGAGCGCTATATTGAAGATATCCGTAAACGGCACTTTCAAACCGGCGAAATCAAGTCGCGCAAGGTGGGCGATCAGCATAACCGCCGACTCAAAATACTGCAGGAACTTGTACAGGCCGACTTTTCTATTTATGCCGTTGTGGTTAACAAACGCAAACTGGTTGGAGAGGGCTTTAAGCACAAACCTTCTTTCTATAAATTTTTGAATGGGCTCGTTTACAAGGAATTATTTAAAACTTTCCCCGAGTTGGATCTGGTAGTAGATGAGCATGGCGACAATGACTTTATGCGCCAGTTTAAACGTTATGTACAGCGTTACCACCAGCCTAACCTTTTCTCGGGCAGCGAATTCCAGTTTGCAGGCAGTGCCGATAGTGTAATGATTCAGCTGGCCGACTTTGTGGCCGGCACTTTGGGTCGCTGCTTTGATGAAACGCGTATCAGTCCGGAAAGTGAACAGTTTCTGAAAGTACTGGAACCTAAAATCACCAGCCTCAACTTCTTCCCTTACGATCATCAGCATTTATTACAGGCAACAGACCAGCAGGAAGAAGGCTTTGATGAAGATATTGCACAGATAGGCGTGAACAGCGCCCTGTACTTCATTGATAACAAAAAGGTATTAACGCAGGATGATGCCGATCAGGTTAATTGCGTGAAGCTTATGCTGTTATACTTCAATACCTATGGTACCACACGCTATATCACTACGCGGCAGCTCATCCAGCACCTGCAGGTTGGCAGGGAAGAGATTTTAAGCGAGCATAATTTCCGAACCAAAGTAATTGGTAAGATAAGGGATGCCGGTGTACTGATTGTGAGCAGCAGTGCCGGTGAACACAAAGGCTATAAGCTGCCGGCCTCGTTGCAGGATTTGTACAAGTTTGTAAGCCATGGTAACAGCGTAATTATGCCTATGCTGCACCGCATCCAGGTATTTCGCGATAAAATAAAGCTGGCCACGCTGAACGAAGTGGACATCTTAAACAAAGACGAGTTCAGAGGTTTAAAAGAGCTTTTGGCCTAACAAGATGCTATGCACTTTGGGGTGTTCACTAATCTGGCCGGATTGTTCAGTTGCCCAGCATAAGCAGCCTTGTACAGATGCCCTGCGGTCTACACTTCTAAACCTCAATTAGTTGAAAGTAAGATTAGTATCGTTATTTATACAAGGCATTGCTTAATGTGTACTTATAAGCCCTGAGAGGTGTACAGAACCGGTCAAAAATAAATGCATTGTAAACCTAAAAAAGGATTGGCTGGTATTGAACCGAACGGTAGAAAGACTATCTTAAGCTATGCGTAATATAATTATTACGCAGTAAATGAACACTTTGCATAAATAGTGTTTAAATGTTCTTCTCTTTGGCACAGTGTTGGTAATAATCATTACATCAAACATAACACTATGAACGCATCTACTACAACAACCGTTATTCTTAAGTCACTGGACCTTGAACTGAAAGCGCTTTTAATGCAGGACATAGAGCGATTCAAAGCGTCAAAAAACAACGCAAATACCCAGTCTGCCGCAACTAAACAGGCGGCCTGATCTACATATACCATCTAACCTATGAAACAAAAGCGCTTCTTATATAAGAAGCGCTTTTTTATTTATCCAGATTTAGTGTAAAGAGTTATAAGCTGTTCTACTTTGCTTACCACATCATCACGATCATAATCTATTCATCCTTAGACATGATCAGCGTCAGATCTGTTGAAAATTCGAGCCCGGTAGTGGTAAGCGCTTTAACTATGAATTTATACCTGCCTGCCTGAAGTACTGAATTCTGCTTTACCGTAATAGCACCGGTTTTGGTGTTTAATTCAAATAACCCGTCTTTATTATCGAAGGCCACGCCATCCTTTTCAATGGAGGTAAGGCTGAATGTGGATTTATAATTTTCGGGGTAAAGGGTAGGGGCCGCAGATATATACCCGTTTGACAAAGCAATGTGAATTTGGTTAAACAGCAAAGTAAGATCAAGATCAGAGTAGTAAGTACCATAAAAAAACTTGATCTGCGGAATGAATACAACGCGGAAAGATCTTAACGCTATGCTGAAACCATCTTTTTGCAACGCAGGTACCAAATCGTATGCTTGCTCCGCTTTCTTTTTCGGGTCGCCGGCGCTTGCACTGAACTGTATCTGATTGCCCTTTAGCGAAACCACCGATCCGAGATTTCCTTCGGTACCCAGGTGCCAGGCCGTACCATCTAAAGGTACAGACGGCGCTTCCAGCTCAAAAGATGCATCCGCATTGCTATATAGCACATAGGCAAAAGGTACTTCATTTTTATTATCCACGCCCTTGATGTTAAGCCTGGCCGGCGCTATCTTGATTGCCAGGGTTTGTTTCCCTTCCAGCGCCTCTTGCGATGAGCTTGCAATAACAGTTACCTTATAGTTGTCTGGTATTTTGCTGCCTGTTACGGCTGAAACAGCACCATTTGGATATAGCAAGCGGCTGTCTACATGTATTTTTCCCTGGTTCCTGTCAATAGTAATTGCTTTGGCAAGCTTGTCGTGAAGTTTGCTACTATTGTTGATCTGCGTGTTGTCTGTTTCATTGAACTCCAGCCTGAAGTTAATATGTGATTGCTTTAGCAAATCTTCTGGTAAGGCTATATCAGTTTCTTCCCCATAAATTAATGCAAGGGTAGAAGGCAGGTTAACAGCAACTTGCCTGGTTGCCTGTTTTTCTTCCTCCTTTTTGCACGATGAGATGCTGAACAATAATGCAGCGGCAACGGCCAATAGTTTTGTGTAGTTTTTAATTCCCATGAATGTAAATTTTGGCCGAAAGTAGAACAAAATTTTATTAAATGCAATATAGTTGCATTTGTTGTTTTAGCATTTATCTTTGCACCGCGCCGAAGCGCAGGGCATTCATGCCTAAAACTTTTTTATAAAATGTCATTACTTAACCGCGCCTTTTGCGCTTTCACTACCGCCTTATTATTATTTAACTTTTGCACCTTTGCTCAAAACAGCAAAGCCCGGAATACCATGAAAAATACTATTCTGCGCGAAGTAACGGTATCCGGTAAACCAGGCAGTAGTACAGGCGAAATCAACGCCATCAAAGTTTCACGCAAACAGTTGGAGCTTTTGCAGTCGGGTACTTTGGGTGAAACGTTAAGCCACATTCCAGGTATTCAAAACTCCTATTTCGGTCCTAATTCCGGAACGCCGGTTATCAGGAGCCTAAGCGGAAACCGTGTGAAGGTGCTATCTGACGGCTTATCCGTAAACGATCTATCCGGCATCAGCCCGAATTTAAATGTCATCACAGATATGGATAACCTGCTTGGGATGGACGTGTATAAAGGGAGCGCCAGCATTCTGTTTGGTGGTAAGGCCATTGGCGGGGCCATTAACATGAAAGATAACACCATCCCCAAGGCTCAGATTGACAAAAGAGTAGCTGGCTTTGCAACTGCCGAGGGTGCAACTAACAATGGGTTTAAGCAGGCCTTTGACCTGAATGGTGACCTCGGCAAAAACTGGGTATGGCATTTAGGCGCAATGAATCGCTCAAACAAAGATTTGAAAATTCCGGGCAATACCAAGGCACCTATCGCTTACGATCCGAAAATAGACAACCTGACGCAAACTATGGCGCAGGTTAATGTGGAGACAGAAACCACCCGTAACTTAACCCTATATCCCTACATCAGCCAGTTTGTGCTCGAAAACCTGAACAACCCGGCGTGGGGACTTAGCGAAGCAGATTTATATACCTTTCAGGAAAATTCGGTAATAGGAGGCCAGGTTGTGCCTAACCCTAAAAATGACAAGTACATAGCCGGGCAAGACCCGAATACGCCTTTTTCTACAACCATTGTGAAAGGAATTTATGATTATGCTCCTGTAAAAAAGGGCATTATGCCTAACAGTCACTCAGATAGCCATGCTTTAAATATCGGTACCAGCTACATCGGCAAAAACTTTTATGCTGGCGTGGGCTATCGCAAATCTTATGGCTACTATGGCATACCCGGTTTTGCATTGCGACAATTGCCCGGCCATACACACACCCATGATGATGGCTATACGCATGTTATTGCAGGCGATATGGTGTATCTGCCAATTAATACCCGATTAGGCTCAAATAGCTTGCTGTTCGAAAGCGGTATCCATCCACATATCAAAGGAATCTCATCGGTGAAATTAAATTACATGATGCAGTTATCTGACGATAGTGAGCTGATTGGGGATTATGAAGCCAATAACTTTCATACTAACCGGCAGGTTGCCCGAGCAGAAATTGAACAGCAGGCTTTAAGTTTTTTGAAAGGTATAAGTGGTTTTGATTTTTCATCCATGAAAATGCGCGGAAGCGGTGAGCAAAGATATTTGCCGAACAATACAAGCCGTGAGTATGGCCTGTTTACTTTACAGCAATTCAATCTCAATCCCGTGTCAGTAAACGTAGGCTACCGCCATGATGCCGTAGAGCGCAGGGCAATGCCTGATGCCACTTACAAGCCCAGCAGGGGACTTGCCGGCGGGAAGCTATCGCCCAGAGATTTCCAGTTGAATCATTTCAATACGGATATACAATGGAGTATATTCAAGGCAGGGTATCTTAAAGCGTCGTACATTCATGCAGAGAGGGCGCCGGATGTTAATGAACTGTATTCGGGCAACAATCACTTTGCTATTATGCTGGAAGAGAACGGCGACGACCGGCTGAAAAAGGAAACAGCCAAAACTGTTGACTTGGGAGTAGGATTGAATTACGAGGGAATACACATGGCAGTAAGCCGTTACCTTACTACATTTCAAAATTACCTATACCTTGCTCATACAGGTATAGCCCGTTCCGGGGGCTTTTTGGTAAAGGAGTGGCGGCAATCAGATACTAAAATTACCGGATGGGAGGCGGAGCTGGCGTATAAACTCAGATTAGAAAAGATTGGTACCTGGGAATTAGGATCCTACTTTGACTTGGTTAAAAACATCAATACATCGGATGACAAATTGAGGCAGTGGGCAGAGGGTGATTACATGCCCAACATGCCAACCAGCAGATATGGCTTTTCATCCGCCGTAAGTGTTAAGAAAGCGGAACTTCATGTTTGGTTTGACCGTTATCTGAAACAGCGTTATCTCGGTAAAAACATAAATCCCGAGCCGCCAATGCCGGCATATAACATGCTTGGTGCAAGAGTTTCCTATAATAGCACCGTCAAAGGCCTTGCGCTCGAGTATTATTTGAGTGGCAATAACCTGCTGAATGTAGATGCCCGCCCTCAAAACTCCTTCCTAAAGTATCTTGCTCCATTGCCCGGGCGCAATATATTACTCGGTATCAGAGCCCGGATATAACTATATCGCGTTTTGATGAGGGCAGCTTTTACAAAGTTTATATTTAACTGAATTAAGCTAAAGCGTTAAAGCCTTTAAAGCGGTTTTGCCATAGTTCCCCCAGTCTGTCATGGCCGATTTTATGGTTTCAATAAGCTTTTTATTATCCATTGGCTTTCCTTTTACCGGCGGTTTAATAACATTGGGTTGTATGGGCTGGTCGGTAACCTTGGTAGCAAACCAAGTAATATTTTCATGTGGTAGCGCAACGCCCAATATCATGCCCGGTAAACCGGTGAACGATTCTGGCCCTCCGGATGCGGGTATTTCATCCGTATAAAAAGCTACCACATAAATAGAATCCATAACCAATGCATTAGCCCGGCGGCAGGAGTAACCGGCAATATCCCGCCGCTCATCCGTAATTTTCCAATTGATATGCCTCACGCTATCCTTTACCAGAAAAGATTGTTCAAAAACTGTTTTCTGTGTGGTGCTTATACCGCCGGCCAGATTAGTATAGGTGGTATTATTTTGGGTTACCATCGGGCTTGCAAACCACTGGTCGCCTTCAGTTTCTTCAACAGGAACATACAACGTTTGGTTATTGCTGAAGGTTAACGTGCTTTTGAGCTTTTTGAACTGCGGCTTTTGCTTCTTATATTCTTCATACAATGGCGTATAAAAGCTTTCGTTATTCTTATCAATCATCTTTTTGATGAGCGCATACATGTTTACTGTTTTCTCGAACTCGATGGTGCCACTGGGCGTAAAGCGTTTTGCTTGCGCCAGCACGGTGTAATTGGTAAAGAGAATTATGGCCAGTATTGCTATAATATTTTTCATAATGCTTATTTTTTAGCTTGTGTGCTGCCGCCCATTTTGCTAAAATCCCAGGTGAGCGATAGCATAAAATATCTTCTGATGTTGGTATAGGTAGTTTGGGTCAGCGTATTTCCGTATGCGCTTCTGTCAAAACCTTTGTTTTGGTTTAAAAGATCATAGCCTGCAAGCGATATTTTTAGCTGATCCTGCTTGGTAAATGTTTTGCTGATACGGGCGTTCCAGGTAAAGCGCTCAAAGCTTTGGTTAAAGGATTCGGTTTTTGCCCGGTACTGGTAATCTCCATCACTTCCAATCTGGAATTTTAATGGTAAATAGATATTAAAGCCGCCACTGCTATTAAAGCCATAACCGTTGTTGTTCAGCTTTTGAAGCGAAGATTCACTTACTGTATAGTTAGGCCCTGCAGACAGTTCCAAATCGTACTTTTTCTCTTTATACTTTGATACGTTAAGTGATCCGCTGTAATTGTAAGACTTGGTGTAGTTGATGGCATTATTAATCAGGTTGTAGGCGGTGTTTCCGTTTGCTGACAGATTGAGCCCTATATTAATGCTACCCAACGATTTAACCTTACGGCCGCTATACATACCAAAATAAAAGTTAGTAGCGTTCTTATTGAAATTTACAGACTGGTAAGTGCTTCGGCCGGCAGAATCGACCGTGGCATTACTAACGATAGGGTTGGAGGTAAAGCTATAAGAGCCATAGAGACCTACATATTGCTCGGTAAGCACTCTATATGAATTGTAATTCAAATTGAATTCGTTTCTGAACGATGGTTTTAGATTCGGATTACCAATGGTGATATTAAGCGGATCGGTGTTGTTAAATACCGGCTGCAGCTGATTGATGGTTGGCTGCATGGTATTACCCTGATAAGCCACCCGCAAGTTGGTTTGTGCTGCAAATTTATAGTTGTAAGAGGCCTGCGGATTCCAGTTAACAAAGCTTCTTTTAAATGCTTTGTCAGTAAATTCATCAATTTGCTTATAGTTCACAGTGGCGGCCCGCGTTCCAAAGTTTAAAGTTCCTTTTTTGCCCTTATAATTAAAAATTGCACCGCCCTCGTTGTATAATTGATTGAACTCATAGTTATTACTCAATAAGCTGTCTAAAGCGGTATAACCATTTCCTGAGGCATTATATGACCGGCGGTCTGAGGTGCTGTTGTTTACTGAAAATCCGTAGTTAACTACAACCGTAAAGTTTTTAGCCAGCGGTTCTGTGTAAGCAAGATTTGTTTTTAATACATTGCTTTTCACCTTCTCTGTTTTTAACTGATCAATAACCTGCCTTCTATCAAACCTGCCCGTACTATCATAAAAGTTAATTTTTGAATTTAAAAATCCACGGGCATTGTTTTCGTTGTAAGCTTCATCGGCAGTAAAAGATATGGTGCGGCTCTTTTTCTTGAACTTTCTGTTCCAGAACACATTAGCATGGAAAACTTTACCATCGGTATTGTTCGTAATATCCCGGGTACTTTCGTTTAACAATACGTCATTTCCGCGAACGCTCGTTGCATCATAGCTATCGGTCACCTTACCGCTTCGGGTGGTTGCATCCACAATTACCTTCAAGTTGGATGAAGTATCTATCTTCAGTTGATAAGTAGCGTCAAGCTTTTGCCTGAACATGCTCTTGTCAAAAGATTGATTGTTGTTGCTGTTAATGGTACCGGTTGGCAAGTTATTCTGCGAAAGGACGTTCTTTACACCGGTTATACTTATATCTCCTATTTTATAATTAGTGTTCAGGGATTCTTTGTCTTTATTCCACTTGGTATCATAATGTACGCCGGCAGTTTTTGCAGTTGGGATACCTTCGCCGTTGTAACGCCCGTCAAACGACTCCAGCTCGTCGCCACCACCACCAAAATAAAAGGCGACGCCGCCACCATCCATCATTTCCACGTTACCGGATGATGAACCATATTTCTGACTATCTTGCCAGCCTAATCCCGTTTTGCCGGTATTGGCCAATGTACCATAAACCGAAAGCTTTTGCTTGGCTTTAAAGGCGTTGAACATGGCTTGGGTTTGATAATACTTATCTGTACCTATCCCGCCGTCAACCTTGCCAAAGTAGCCCTGTTTCTTGTCGTCTTTTAGTTTGATATTGATTGTCTTGGCCTTTTTATCGTCATCGATGCCTGTAAAAGCGGCCTGATCGCTTTTCTTGTCATACAGTTGCACTTTGTCTACCATATCGGCCCGCAGGTTTTTGGTAACCAGGGTAGGGTCGTCGCCAAAAAATTCTTCGCCGTCAACCAGTACTTTATTTACCGCCTGGCCCTGCGCTGTAATTTTGCCATCCTTATCAACTTGTATACCTGGTAATTGCTTCAGCAAATCTTCTACTTTAGCATTAGGTTGTATTTTAAAACTACTGGCGTTAAACTCGGTGGTATCACCCTTAATTTTAATGGCAGCTTTTTCTGCTTTAACAATCACCTCCTGCAGTAGCTTCGATTTAAGGATCATATTGATGCGGCCAAATGCTTTGCTGCTTTTTACCGAGTCTAGTTCAAAGTTTTCGGCATAATCGGCATAGTCAGGATAGCTAACCAACAGAATATATTTTCCGCGTTTTAAGGCATTCATATTAAAGCTACCGTCGGCTTTGGCTCTCGTAAAACTTTGCAAAATGGAATCCTTTGCAGTTAATACTGCTATAGTTGCATTTTCAAGAGTTTGATTGGTTGTGGAATCTTTGATCATGCCCGAAACTCCATAGCGGCTTTGCGCAAGTAAAGTAGCGGGTAAGAAAACACACAACAGCAGAATGATGTATTTCATGTAAGGGTCGGTTGGTGACCCAATATAGCTCTTTTTGAAACTTTACAATTACTTTTTACATTTTTTAACAATTTGGCTATTCATTAACCATTTGAAATATGGATAAATCAGATAGAATTTTTTCCTTCCTTGCGATAATTGCTGGTTTAGCTGTAATTGTTCTCAGTATTAACTCTAATAGTAGAGATAATCACCTTCGGAAGACTGGTGAAAAGGCAATCGCATCGGTAGTTCGTACCACGGTAACCATTAACAACCCTAAAAGCAGGACTTATAATTCATTTAAAGATAAAAGTGTTTGGGGTGTTTATCAGTTCAAAGGAAGAAATGGTCAAATTTACGAAGTACAGGGTAAGACGTCTGGCGCACACTTGGGAGAAAAGACGATTATTTATTACGACCCGATTAATCCCGAACAGGACTTTTATTTAGATAGCGATGCTTACGGTTTCTTTTTGGGGATTGGTATCGGTTTAGATATAACGGTGCTGGGAGCTATTTTCTTTATAAGGTCATCAAGATGATTAAAAATGATGTCAAGTACTATTTTTTCTTTAAGGATGCTCGCTAATTTATTTATTGGCTTGCTAAACAGAAATAATAGGTAACCAAGATTATAATACCCGTAGTCCTTGTACTATATTAGGTAATAGTAATCCATAGTTATATTTGGCAAAATAGTATAAAAGTTTACATTATAATATATCTTATGTTAAGTAATGGTAAATCTATATGCTACTTATTAACCTGCTTTTTTACATATAGGGTTCAATTTATAAGATTTTGTCGGGGATAATAAATATGAATATAAACACCTATATGCTGTATCCTATAGCCGGAGCTTGATACAAAACTATACCGCTGCTTGTTTAAGCTATCCCCGACAAATTATTAACATATGAGATGCCCAATAAGTTCACTCAGACGTTGAGCTGGATAGTCACGACAGATATTTCATATAAATCGCTTGTAATCAGTATAATAATATTCATCTCAGACAAATACTTAGAATTTGACTGTACAACGGATTTTCACTGCCCCGACATAATCTTAGCTTTCCGCGGACGGCACCCCTTTCATTATTGATTAATTCTGATTTGTTTCAATTTCCATTTCAAATTATGCCATCTTGTCATTATTTTTACCTGAAACAAGGTTATATCAGTATAAAATTCTTTATTTGAATATATTTGTTTTTATTCATTGTAATTTGTAGGGTGGTGTAACATACAGATATACAGCAAGATGTGCAGGTTTCTTACGACAGTTTCTTAACTTTTTCCCGACAGAATCTTAACTATAAATGGACAAATTCTTAACCTTTGTCCCGACAGAATCTTAGCCACAAGCATTTTTCCCCGACATTTTCTTAGGAATTGAGATGGTTGTTGCCATTTACCCAGAGGACTAGAGGTCTTCAGGCTTCATTTGTGCTTATTTTAAGCGGTGGTAGGACTCAAACACGTTTGCCCAATGTGCAATCCACTGATAAAAGCCTCACGCAGCAGATTACATTGTGCAATCCCCGACAAATTCTTAAGATCTTTTACAGGCGAAGGTCTCGATTGGTGCAATGAGAGATGTATTTCTTAGCGAGGAAGCGCCAAGGCTATGCCAATCGTCCAAAATAATGAACTTGAAATTCCTATCCCCGACAAATACTTAGCTTTATGCCTGCTTATAAGAGAGAAAACTTTAAAGACGTGATTTAACATTTGCTAATTACTTATAGTGAATTGGCATCTCTGACAAATTCTTAGCTTTAATAATGCGCTTTTAAGATATACATCCCCGACATAATCTTAGCTTTTACTAATCGAGAGGTTGCAAGCTTATTGAGCGAACTCGTTCTTGATACTCTTAATTACGTATTCTTTCTTATGTACTATTTCGTGATGAGTAGACAAATACTCCGAAATTTGCATGATCTTATTGATAATATCTTGCCTGCTGATATCCTCACTATTTAATATAGGCCGGATTTCGTTTAAATCCACATCACTGAAGTTGTAATGATCGCGCAGAATATTTTTGATATAATCTGTCTTCTTCGTGTCTTCCTGTGCAAATTCGGGCGTGATCACTTTAAAATTAAGATGCGTAACCGCCTTTCCGTCGCGGATTTCGAAATCTTTAGCCTTACAGTTGAACCAGCAGTCGGCTTTTTCGTAAAGCTCTGCTTGCGCCGGCAATAAAACCCGCCGTTTAAAATCGCTGTAGGATGGGTATTTATTTATGATCCCCAGGTTTTCTTTTAGCTGATCCAGAGAAATGATAAATCCGCCACGCTTTTTCCAGGATGATATGATTTTGTATAATCTCGACGTATATTTCGTTTCGGCATTCTGTGCAATTTCGTAGATATACCGGGTGTAATTGATCGGTTTAGACGAAAAGTCTTTGTCTATTTCAATCAGTTTATGGGCAACTACTTTCTCCATATCAATAGATACGAAAGAAGAATAATCGGCATGTGCCGGAATATCGGCGCTGAAGAGGTTGGTTACCCGAATCCGCTCCTTTTTTTCCTTTGTAGTGTAAGGCAGCTCCAGTACAATAGAGGCCATTTCTTTAATGGCTTTTTTTACATCCTTATATTGCTCTGGCCTGCTGATATCTTTTAATGGAATATTGATCCGTACTTTATCGCTGCTGGTGAAAAGATCCAGCTGCTGATAGTTCAGGTTTTTCATCGACATGTTGATGGGTTCCTGAAGATAATACATGATAGCCGTAAAAATACGCTCCTGGAATAAAGTATAGTTGTATATCGCGTTAGTAATCCGGTTTGGCTGAATTACATAGTTCCTTACTTCCGGTAACATGACCAGTTTCTGCTTTTTCGCTGTTTTTTTTACAACTTTCTTTTTTTCCATACCCGTAAATATCTCCCACAGACAACTGCTTTATAGCTTGGCTGTCTTATAACATCGTTCAGAATTTTAAAGATAGAGATTTTTTATATTTTTCAATTGTAAACACCCGAATAAGCACTGTTGGTTTCCCCTACCCTGCTCACCTGATAATGTATTTCAAAGTACTTTTTATTGTTTAGCTTATAAGTATTTTGTAATTCCCGAAAAATAAAAAAACCTTCCAACACTCGCTGCCGGAAGGTTTCAACCTAAACCTTATCACAATTGCAGACGAGGACGTCTGCGCTTCAAATATGCATGACCAGTTTTGTGTATCCAAATTACAATTATTAATGGGTTATAAAAAAAAGTAATAACCGGGTTTAAAAGGCTTCCTGATCAGACAGCTTATAGACGATTCAAATATTGCATTCTCAAATTACGCTTTTCACAAAAATGATCTAAAAATACTGACTCCATAATTATAAATGCTTTATGAATGAAAACAGGCAAGCCGCATAACATGGGTGTCAAGATCGCAATCAGCGTTTTACAAAGCTTGAACGTCCGTTTCAGCTTTGTAATTATTATATTTGTGTATGACAAAACAGCAGTTGATTGCCTATTACCGGGTAAGTACAGCCGGTCAGGGGAAGTCGGGATTGGGACTGGAGGCGCAACGTAGCTCTGTCAACAGGTTTCTTAGAGTAGACCAACAGGTGCTCAAAGAATTTATTGAAATAGAAAGCGGGAAGAACAATAACAGACAAGTATTAAAGGAAGCGCTGGCTTATGCCCATAAGCATAAAGCAACACTCGTTATTGCCAAGTTGGATCGCTTGGCCAGAAACGCAGCCTTTATATTTGCACTGCGCGACAGTGGCGTAAACTTTGTTTGCGCAGATATGCCGGAAGCTAATACACTTACCATAGGTATTTTTGCAACCCTTGCTCAGTATGAGCGCGAATTAATCAGCGAAAGAACTAAAAAAGCGTTAGCTGCAAAAAAGGAACAAGGTTTCACTTTAGGCAAACCTGAAAACTTAACCCTTGCCGCAGGGCGCAAAGGTGCAGACACGATGCGGCGTAAAGCTTTAACCAATGACCATAACCGCAGGGCATCGGCTATGATTAACAATTTGCGTGCAGCTGGCCATACCTGGACTTCAATTGCCAGTCAGCTTAATGCGTTTGGCTTTCACACCAGTCAGGGTAAGCAATTTCGTGTGGTACAGGTACAGCGCATCTTTAAAAACTTTTCTCCTTCTACAGGTCCTTAAGATATTTATGTTTTTTAAACACTAATTATCATCATTGTAAAAAGGTAATAAATTATAGGTTAATCCGTTTTAACCATTGGCCGCCTCGCCACTTAAATATACTGATAATGCAACACCCATGTAATATTAGAAGTATGGTGTATAAAGCACTACCTTGTTCTGCGTTAAGCGGTTTTAGTAGCCGCTATACTATAAGCTGAAAGTAATGCCTTACCAGATTACAATTAATCCGGAAGAAAAAATCAGAACACTATTTTCACTTATTTGTTATAGGTGAATATCTAAGCATACAATTGTAAATACATTTAAATAGGGTTGCACAAAGCAGCCCAGGCTTGACACAACTAAACCTGTATGGAAGAGAAGATCCGAGTAGATATCAATATAGAAGGTACGCCCATAGCCCACTTTTCGAGCTTTACGCTCAACCAGCGCTTCAACGAGCACCACACCTTCGAACTGCGGCTGAACCATGACCAGATCGAGGGCACCAACCACATTACGCTCGAAAGGTCCAAAGCCTTTATCGGTAAAAACATCACCGTACAGTTCGGCACCCTGCTGGGTAAAGAAAACCAGTTCACCGGCAAGATCACCCGCGTGGAGATCTCCCAGAGCCACGGCTTTCAGGGTGATATCCTGATCAGCGGCTTCAGCCCCTCTATCCTTTTGGACCGCGGGCCTGACCTGGGCTCTTACCTCAATAAAGACCTGAAAACCATCCTGCAGCAGGCCACCGCCGATGCTCCGCAGAATGATCTGAACTTCCAGGTTAAACCCGCTTACACCTCACCCATCGATTATATCATCCAGTACCGCGAAAGCGACTTCGAGTTTATCAACCGCCTTTCGGCCGAGTACCATGAATGGTTTTACTACGATGGCACCCGGCTCAACTTCGGCAAGCCCGATAAGCTGGAAGAAGTAAGCCTGGTATACGGCCGTGATCTGCACAGTTTGCAGTACGGCATGCAGATTGCGCCGCTCAAATACCAGAAGTTTGCCTATCACTCACCGCAGGATCAATTGTTCAGTGCACAGCCTGCGGCAGCAGCCGCCTCTTCGCCTGACCTGGCGCACGTGGTGGATGCCTCCAACCAGGTGTTCAGCAAGCGCTACAACGGGCCGTTGAACGTGCGCATCAACTCCCAGAAAGAGATCGATACGTTTGTGAACGATGAGCACAGCGCCCTGGTATCCGAGCTACTGAGCATCATGGGCAACGGCGATAACCCGGAGGTGGGTTTGGGCAAGGTGGTGCACATCAGCACCAGTATGCGGGCCGAGAACGGTTTCCAGGTGCAGGACTTTGGCAAGTTTCTGGTGACCTCGGTGTATCACCAGCTGGATGGCGTGGGCCATTACCAGAACACGTTTGAAGGCGTATCGGCGGACAGTGAAAAGATCAGCGTTAAGGAAGCGCAGAAGCCGTTTGCAGACATGCAGCTGGCAACGGTGGTAGACAATGACGACCCCAAGGGACAGGGCCGCATCAAAGTGCAGTTCAAGTGGCAGTGCACCAGTAACGATCCTACCGAATGGCTTAGGGTGGTGAGCCCCAATGCCGGGCATGGCGATACGGGCAAAAACCGTGGCTTTTTGGTAGTTCCAGAAAAAGGTGACCAGGTAATTGTGGGCTTTGAGGAAGGAAATGTTGCCCGCCCGATGGTTTTTGGTAGTGTATACCACAGCAATAGCGTAGATAGCAGCAGCTTTGTGAACAGCAATATTAAAGGCATGACTTCCCGACGGGGTAGCGCCCTGATATTTGACGATCGGGGTCATCATTTAACTTTGGGCACCAATGCCGCCAACTTTGTGAACATTAAAAACGGACCGGCGTCACTAACCGCCCAGGCAGGCAGCAAAATTGTTATACACACCGGCGACAGCACTATAACGCTTGAAAAAAACGGTTCCATATCTATCACCGGTAAAAATATATCTATCAATGGCAGCGAAAGTATAGATATACAATCGCCCAAAATCACAATGGGTAATATTGCGGGCCAAGGCGCTACTGCAGAACAACAAGCAGGAGCCACGCAAACTATTGATATTAAGGGCAAAGCCATTACTATAGAGGGCGAAGATACGCTGAATGAAAAATCAAAGGCACTTACGGCCAACGGTACGGAATCACATAGTATAAGCTCAGGGAAATCGGTTAAGGTTTCTGGCGGCCAATTAACAGATATATCAGCTACAACGGTTAAAATAAATTCTTAAGCTATGGGCAAACCGGCAGCACGGGCATTAATTGATAAGGGAGCACATACGGGTCCTATTACCAAGGGTAGCGAAAATGTGATGATTGGCGGCAAACCCGCAGCAAGAGTTGGCGATCCGTTAAAGTGCTCTTCTCATGGAGAAGCTTCTATTGTTGAGGGGTCGAAAACGGTGCTGATTAATGGTAAACCGGCCGCGCGAATGGGCGATAAAACCAGTTGTGGTACCCCTCCGGCCACTCCTCCAAAGGGTGCTGAAGACAAAATGACGGTATTAACGGCGGCAAAAAACACAAATAAAGACGGCACCGTAAAAACACAATACCCCGACAACCTTACGGTTAAAGCATTATATGTTGAATACGGCCTGAAAGACAAAACCAAAAACGGTGACTATGACCAGGCTGCCGCTGGCTTTGGCTTAATGGATTTTAAAGCTAAAGGTGAAAAAGAACTTTTTGGGAAAGGCAACGGCGGTATTGGCGGCAGTGCAGGGATGTCTGTATTAAAGGGCGAAGGCGCGGCCGCTATGTATGGCAGCAATGGCCAGTATGGGTTTGAAACCACCGCTAAAGGCTCTGTTTATTCTGGTGAAGCCGAAGGGTACATCGGCACCGAAAAGATGAAATATATAGCTGCAAAAGCAGAAGGACAAGCTTTCACTGCCGAACATGAAGCTACAGCCGAGCTTTACACAGGTGGAGCCGATAATAAGTATGGTTTCAATTTACAATCGACAGAAAACTTTGCGGCTGTAAAAGGTTCAGTGAAAGCATCGTCTGATGTGGTTAAAACCAGTGGTTCAGTTGAAAAGAATGACAAGAAAACTAAACTAAGCTTAGGTGTTAGCGGTGATGCCGGTTCAGGAGGATGGGATTTAGGATTAGGTGGTTGGGTAGACACTGATGATTATGCCGCAAACGTAAAAGCCAAGCTTGGTGCACACGTTGTATTCGGTTTAAAAATAGACTTGGATTTAACCGTGAACTTTAAACCGTTGGTAGATCTATATCATTATTTTAGGCCGGCCACTAAACCTGGAACTATTTTAACCGGATGCCAAACCGTTTTAATTGGCTAATTAATATCTATGAAAATTTTATGCTGGCTAATTTTTACAGGGTTAAACTTCTGGCTATTATTTTTCTTCACGAAAAAGTTTGAAAGGCCTGTATTATTGAAAATATTCGCTTGGGGTATACCTGCATTATTTGTTATAGCATTGGCTATTATACTATTGATAGGCGTTACTAAGCTGCCAACAGGCGATATATTTGAGTTCTTTTTCTTTTCATCCATATTCGCCTTACTGGTTGTTCTCATGATCAATTTAGTCAATCAGTTCTTTTTTTATATGGTTGATACGGTTGTATCTTTTCATCAAAAAAACAATACTGCCAACCTTGACCGTCAGCCGGTAAAATTCCTGGTATCTAATCAAGACACCCTGAAGCGGGCAGCAACCATTATATGGTTTTTAGGATCTGCTTTGATGCTTTATGGTATCTGGCTCGGAAAAAAGTAAATCACTCACTAACAAACACCCATGAAAACAAAAATTTTCTGCATATTAATTACAGCTATTGTAAGTTCGTGCCAGTTAAACGGAAACGCAAAATCAAATATGGAAAACGACACCTCCCAGTCTGACAGTACAGCTTCGGGCAACAACAGCACAGAGCAAAAACAACCAGCAATTCCCTTTCCGTTGAACAGCGGCTTTTCTGATGATTATTTGAAAGCTACATTTTGGAAATGCAATTACAGCTCGGCCGGACCAGAACATGCTTACTGGGTTATACTGCCTAATACCATCAAGCCTACGTCGGTTGATCCTAAGCCACTGCCACAAGTGGGACTCAACAATATCGGCATCTATAATGTGATTGATAAAACTTTGCCTTACATAGAGGTATGGGTAGCCTACGAAACTGTGAAGGACAAGCAAACCCCAACAGAATGGCTATTGAACAAGCTACGTATCACTGGCGAAAAGGTACTCAACCAAAATGAGATCAACTACCCCAACGGGCAAAAAAACCTGGATGTACTTACCGTAAAAACTATTGGAAACGGTGAAAGGGTAATCAGCCGTTTTACAGGTGTGAGTAAAGGAAACAATTATTATGTGCTGAAAGCATCAGCCAACGAAAAAAACTATGCATCACAGGCAAACACTATTTTTCATATTGTATCACACTGGGGGTTAAAGTAAAGTGAATATGATAGCCGAAAATTTGGTTTTTCCTGTTGAGCAGACCTTACCGGTATCTTACCTCAAGTCAAACTTCTGGAAGTGTAATTTCACATCTGCCGAAAAACCCTTGCAATACTGGATACTTCTGCCTAACAACGTTAAGGTAATCAATGTTAATGCTATAGAGCACCCAGAACTAAGACTTACCGTACTGGGACAATACAGTACGGTTGATGATTCTGCATATATGGAGGTGCAGGTACTGTATGAGCATATTAGATATGACCTGAACCCATCTGACTGGCTATTAAAGAAGCTGGCCATAATGGGCGAAACCATTCTAAATGTAAGGGAAATTAAGGGAACAAGTACCGGCAAATATCTTGATGTACTCACCTACAGGCAATGGCCGGGAGGCGAAGAAATGATATCACGTTTCACTGTGCTTAAAGACTCGGATGCAAATCTATCCGGTGCCAATATATTCTGCGTAAAAGCATCCTGCTTGCAGGAAAATTATAATGAATGTGCTTATACGCTGCTGCAAATTGCAGGTAACTGGGACTTTATACATAAATCAAACTGGCAGATGGCCGAACTCCTGTACCCGTTTGAATATGACTTCACCGAGAAGGTTTCGTTTTATGTACCCGAATCCTGGGATATTAAATTTGAAACAGATAACAGTAAAACCTTTTCCCGCTTCCTGCTTACTCATGACGTTTCAGGTGAAAACAAGGGCATAATTAACGCACACTTTTATAGTCAATCAGCAGCGGCACGTGCAAATGAAATTTATGAGAAGTCTTTTGGCAGATTGTCAGATTTTAAGTCAACAATAAGCCCGTTGACCCCTGAAAGTACATTGAACCCATCCATAGCCGAACTTTGTGTGGCTACCGGTACCATTAAGTATGAAGAAGAACAAAGTGCTGCATATTTGAAGTTATACATACTTAAAACAACGGCGGGCTGGTATTATTTTGAACAGGTAGGGCCAAATCCAAATTTGGAAAATGATTTTTGGGAAGTAAATAAAAGAGCAATGGAAATGATCATCGACTCATTTAACAATCTGGAGTTTACCCAAACAGAGCCGGTAAAACAAGCTGTAAACAAACCGCTTATAGAAGAGGCCCCGGTTGAAAAAAAGAGTTGGCTTCCTCCCGGCTGGAAAAGCTTTCTTGAATAAATGCAGGTTTATTAAGTTAACAGGAGAGTTCCCAAGAGTAAGCTCAGCTATCATATAAACAGCTGATATAAGTTAATAATTATAGCTTGCATAACAGCTTTATATGCAGGCTATAATTAGTTAACAGTGTTTCGATTTAGTTTCTTGAACCGCCACTCACATCATCGTTTTTGATACCGCGCTGGTTTTTCTTCAGCTCGCCGCTCAGCTTGCCAAATTTGTAATTGAAGCTCACGTTAAAGTTACGGGCGTTATTTTCAAATACGGTGAACTGGTAAGATGTGGGCGTACGGATGGTATTGTCAATTTTACGGAACTTCTGGAACGGGGTGTTAGCGTACAAAGCTATAGTGGCCTTTTTGTTCAGGAATTCCTTCGAAATGCTGGCCGAATAGCCCACCCAGTAATTGTCCCGGCCTTGCAACATAACATAGCGGCTGTCATAATCAAAGTTTAGTCCGGCGCGGTAACCTTTATCAAAATTGTAAGTAGCCCCGGCAAACGTGTGCCCCTGGTAGCCTTTTGCGTTGAAAAACTGCCCGTTTACATACCCCTTTAGCCATACGTGCACCAACTGGCTGTTCACATTTACATTCAGCTTGCTTGTAACCGGATAGTTCACATTAAGATCCATACCCAAACGTTTGTTTGCACCTACGTTTTGATATGTTGAGGTACTTACTGCAGTTAAAGGATCGATGATAGTTATATTTTCGACCGTATTATTGGCAAACTTATAATTAAGCCCTACATTGATAGAGCCTTTTTTAAAGGTACTGTAAGTTAGCTCAACGTTATGGCTTACCACCGGCCTCAGATCGGGATTGCCAACATAAATCATGTTAGGGTTTTGTGTATTTATGAATGGGTTGAGCTGCCAGATTCCCGGGCGCTGAATCCTATCCGAATACCCCAAGTTAACACTACTGCTTTTAAAGCTGCGCTGAACCGACACCGATGGCACCAGGTTAGAATACCGCTGATTAATTGCGTTGTTAGCATTTACCGTAGTATATTCAAAACGAAGGCCACCTTTAGCAATCCACTTATCATTAAACTTGTATTGATAAGAATTGTAAAGGCTATAAACATTCTGCTGGTAATCAAAGTTATCCGTTTGCTCAGGTATAAGTATATACTGGTTTGTGGCCTTATCAAAAGTCTCGTTACGCGAATCGCTGAAGTTGTTTCGAAAAATGGCTTTGGCTCCTCCTTCCAGATTCAATTTTTTAAGCGGCTGCACATAGTCTAACTGCAGAGTATGTTCATTGCTTCCCGACTTATTAAATTGCTGGTAATTAGGAAAATTATAATTTACCCTTTCTATAAACTTGCTGTTATTGAACTGATCATTTTTTGACGCATTGAATTTGTAAGATGCTGTAAGCAACTGTTCCTTGTTGCGCTTAAAGCCCAGCTGATAATTTAAACCCGCACTCAAACCCCTATAGCCGTTATTGTTGGTGTTATATGACTGATAGCTATTGTTGCCAGTCACATCGCTGCTAATCAGGTTTGAAATCAAATCCCGATCCACAAAGTTTTTAACCCGATAAAACTCCACTGTACCGGTAAACAGATTCAGGCTATCCGCTTCATAAGTTAGTTCGGTACTGCCGTAAGCATTGTTGCCTTTACGGGCCGTATTGCCTTGCTGTGTCAGGTACGACGATGCAAAAGCCGGATCGTTTTCATTAAGCGAGTTACGGCTTTCATTAATGCTGCTATATGCGTTATTTAGCCTGCCTTGCGTGTAGTAGCCGGCATACCCGGCCAGGCCAAACCTGCCCTGCTTTACCGTCAGATTTAAATTACCGCCCGACCCCCAGATGGTACTATACCGGGCATTGACGCTGCCATTGTACCCCTGCTCCATGTTCTTTTTAGTGATGATATTGATAATGCCTGCAATACCCTCGGCATCGTACTTTGCCGGAGGCGTGGTGATGACTTCAATTTTTTGAATATTACTGGCAGGCATTGATTTAAAAACATCGGCCGGGTTACGTGCTATCAAGGCTGATTCTTTTCCGTTGATAAGAATTTTGTAATTAGTATTGCCCTGTAGTTTAATATTATCATTGCCGTCAACTGATAGCAACGGCACCTTACGCATCATATCTAATACCGTGATAACTTTACTGTCCGGGTCTGCCTGTACGTCGTAGCTCATGCGGTCCACTTCCCGTTTCATTAGCGGCTTAACAGTTACAACGCTTACCTCCTTTAACTGGTTCAATGATGGTGACAAATAGAGTTTACCTAAATCAGTTGTTGCTTTAGGGTTGCTGATATTAATGACCTTGTTTCCATAACCCACATTCACCACCGCCAGTTTATAAGGCTTAATGGCCGGACCATTTATCGAAAAACTGCCATCATCTTTGCTAAAAGTGCTTTTAATGGTAATGTTTGTAACTGCATCTACCAAAGCAATGGTAGCATAACTTAAAGGCTGATTTTTCGCAGAATCGATAACGATTCCCTTTACCGTCATGGCAGCAGGCTGGTTCTGCCCGCGAGTTAGTAAGGCAAAAGAAAGGAATACTATTGTGCTAAGTAAGGCTTTGTTCATAAGGTAGTGATAGTGCTGGTTTGTTGTATAGACTGCCACCTCAGGCAAAAGTTTAACAGCCAGCAAATTATGAGATGCAGAATTACCGCAAAACGTTGCACAGCCTATTAAGTTTTATTAAAGGTAGGCGTTTACTTTTGGTTAAAATGCAGGTTTAACATTATTTAACCAATGATTTCATCGATGCACATATATATTGAATTGACTAACACCTTACCCTTAATAGCTGCATTAAATCACGAAATTTTCTGGCGGAATCATCAGATTCTACCTACACCCACGGATAGGCTACCGAGGCCATGGTTACAAAAAAACGTCATCCTTAAACTGGAAACGGGATAGATGTTTCCAGTTTAAGGATGACGTTGACTTCGATTTATGCGTAGATACCTAAGTACCTGTTAAATATACACGCCTCCTCGACGGCTGTTTAACTTTCTATAAATCTGCAATTTAAAGTTATTCTGCTGCTTTATCCATCGATACAGTTACGCCTGATTTTAAGGATCCGGCACCGGTGTAATGCTTACCGCCTTTCACAAGCACAACTTTTACTTGTTGAACATCATTTTCAATTTTGTAGTTCCCTGCTTTTGAAGCCAGGCTAACTTGCACACGGTTCCCCTTTTTTATTGCGGAGAATGAAAGCAGGCTATAACCTTTAGATTTATAGTCCCAACCATTACCGGCATCCCAATAAAGTTGGCCATTTGCTTTACCTGTCTCATTTAGGCACACATAAAGTGTAAGTGGTGCAAATGAGCGTTCGGTAGTGCTTTCGGTAACCTGGCCTGCCGGAATTATACTACCGCCCTTTATTTTCAGCAAAGCCTGGTAAGGGTCCGATTCCTCTCCTATTACCAGTCGCAGGTTTTCCCAGATGCCCGATGGCAGCGTCGGGTCCTTAGCAAAGGCAGGAACTACCAACAGGTTATCACCTAATAGGAAAGCCTGCTCTTCACTTCTTAATTTTGCATTCTTGGTATCAGCAAAAAACACAGGTGCCATTACCGGTAAACCTGTTGTATGCGCTTGATAAAACAAAGTATAGAGGTACGGCAGTAAACGATAGCGGCGTGATAAAGCAATGCGTGAAGTGTTTTCAATTTCTTTACCAAAAGCCCATGGTTCTTTGTCGTTGGTACCGGCACAGGCGTGGCCCCGTGCAAAAGGCAAAAACACACCAAATCCAATCCATTGCGCCCATAAGTCGCCGCTTGTATTTTCCAGGAACCCGCCTATATCTGGTCCGCTGAAAGGCTGTCCCGAGAGGCCAAGCGTTAATGACATCGGAACAGAAACTTTCATAAATTCAGGGGATGCCAGGTTGTCTCCGGTCCAGGTTGCGGCATAACGCTGGCCGCCCAGCAAGTTTGCTCTGGTCAGCACAAACGGGCGCTTATCCGGGTTAGCTGCTAAAATCCCATTTCTTGATGCCTCAACCATAAAGCGGCCATAAGCATTATGATATAACAAATGCGGACCAGCCGGCAAATTGCCACCACCGCGGTGAGGCGTATTATAAGGCATGGTACCCAGGCGCTGATCTGCCGGAAAATCATTATCATTCACGGCAGGCTCGTTCATGTCATTCCAAATACCATCAATACCCGTACTCATAAAACCTTTGTAAAGGCCTGACCACCATTCACGTGTGCGAGGCATTGTAAAATCCGGGAATGCACAATCGCCCGGCCATACTTTGCCGTGGTACTCCTGACCGTTTGGCTGCTTAACCCAAACATCTTTGGCTGTGCCTGATTGATAAACAGCATAATTAGGGTCAACTTTTACCCCCGGGTCAATCATATAAATTGTTTTGAACCCTTGCTTGTGCAAGTCATCATTCAGCTTTTTAGGATCAGGGAAGTTCTGTTTATTGAAAGTGAATACCCGGTACCCTTCCATATAATCGATATCCATCCATATGGCATCGCAGGGGATGTGTTTCTCCCTAAAGGTTTGAGCTATGGATCGCACCTTTTGCTCTGTTCCGTACGAGAAACGGCACTGATGATACCCTAATGCCCATCTTGGCGGCATAGCTATGGTGCCGGTCAGTTCAGCCAGCCCTTTCAGTACCTCCTGCGGCGATTTGCGATTGATCACAAATACACGGAACAGCGCCCCTTCAGTTTTGAGTTCTATCTTGTCAGGGTCGGTAGTTAGCTCCGACTTCCATGAGCTGTCGAAAATGATGCCGAATGCAGTTCCGTCTTTACGCACACCCAAAACCCAGGGATGGGTTTGATAAAGCCGTTTACCTTCGTCTGTACCATAAGCGCCGTTATCAGTGTTCCACAGCTTAATGGTTTGCCCGTTCCTTAACAGTGGCCCGGTTACTTCGCCGCCGCCATACAAACTGATGTCGCCTTTTAAACGAACAACAGCACTTGCCTTGCCCTCATTAAAAGTAAATTCGGGAACGATATCCCAACCTGCCGGAACAGCACCTTTCAGCACCGGCTCTTTCTGCAAAATTAAGGATGGCGTTTTAATGGGATCAAATCCTGCCGGAATAAATTCGGCAATGGCGTTGCCCACCATGCCCGAGCGCTGAACCGGAACCGGTTTAGCCAGCCCCAAGGCACAGGATAGTAAGCCAACAAAAATCAGAAGATGTCTGGAAAGTAAAGTCATCTGTAATAGTAATATGTTTTATAGTTGAAGCTTTTGATGTGAATGAGCAGATCATAATGCTCATCATAAAATGATTAACCCGCCGGCATACACACTAAACGCATGATGCACGACGGGTTATTCTAATTAGTATCCGGGATTTTGAACAAACTGCGGATTTACCCCCATAACAGATATACCTATAGGAAATACCTCGGTATGTTTATCGCCGTCAGGCTTCTTGTCCCACCAGGTGCCGCTGCTGAATACCCCCCAGCGAATTAGGTCGGTACGGCGGCGATTCTCACCCAAAAACTCACGTCCCCATTCGTCGAGCATCTCTTGCTCATCCAGCTGACCTCCATCTGGCCGATACAAACTTGTTGAACCTTCGGGATAGCTTCTCTTTCTTACCTGATTCAGCAATTGCGCTGCGCCTGGCCGGTCGCCAGCCCTGTACTTGCATTCGGCAAGCATGTAATAGATTTCAGAAAGGCGTATTTCAGCATATGCCGAAGTGATACGATTGGCATCATCACTGGGATAAAGCGGGTATTTCATCATGAACACGCCTGAATTATGATCGGCATGGTTTACATTTGATTCCTTATCAGCAATTCTGGTTCCAGGTTTGGCCCCCCTAAACAGACCCACCTGATCGCGTATAAATAAAGGATAATTGCCTTTATTGCCCTTAACAGTATCTATCCGTTGCTGGCCATTTACTGTATGCCGGTAAGGCAGATAACCATACAGAAACATCCCTTCGCGCTTGCTGTTACCTAAATTTTTGTAAAGCTTCAGGCGCAAATCATCGGGGTACTTTTGAAATTTAACAAAAGGTTTTCCTAATTTGAAGGTGTACTCCACACTATCTACGTCTCGGCCGGGCTGTAAAGCATATTTAGGATTCGCTTGTCCCCAGTCAGTAAAGCCGCAATATAAAGGTGCTGCATCATAAGTCATTCCATTGAAATACATGCCGCCATCATACTGCCAATGTGTACGTGCGAGACTTGAAGGGAAGCCGAAGATAACTTCAGAATTAGGCAAATTATTTGTAAAATCAAACGGGCCATCCCATCGGGTATCCAGACTATAAGAACCGTATTTACCATCTATAATATCCTGGCAAATAGTAGCACAATCAGCAAACTTATCTACCCCTGTATATACCTTCGAGTTAAGATAAAGACGAGCAAGAACCGCCGCGGCGCCTGCTTTAGTCCAGCGGCCTACGCTACTGCTGTTACCGATTGGGGTAGTTCCTAACGCTTCGCGTGTTGGCAGATCCACAATAGCCGCTTTTAATTCCGACTCGATAAAATTAAACGCTTCCTGTGGGGCAACTTGCTTACCGCCTTCAGTTTGGTTTTTTACTTCTTTTACGATGACAATGTTACGGTAGTAATCTAACGCACGCAGGTGAAACCAGGCACGCAGGGTTCTAAGTTCTGCTTTAAAATCCGCCAGTTCAGATGGGGTAACATTAAATTTGGAAGGGTCTTCTATAGCTTCTAAATCTTGAAGTGAGTTGGTAGCTAATACTATTCCCTGATAAAAAGCCCGCCAGGCGTCGCTTGTAAAATTATCGTTAGTTGTCCAGGTATGGTAGTGCATACGCTGGTAATAGCCATTGTCATACCAGTCACCTTCACGGCTATAGGTTCCAAACTCATCAGAGCTATCCTCGTTCACAGCAAATATATCGCCGCCCTGTATACTCCAGTAAGCATGTTCAAACGGACGCAAAAAGTCACGGATCACATCATCGCGCCGACGCAGAAAAGAGTTTTCATCTACGCGGTCGTAAACTTTTTCATCAAGCTTTGTACAGCTGTTTGCCAGTGCCATAAAGACAACCAGCATTCCCGCTGTAAATTTGGTCGATTTAAAATATTGTTTCATAGTGAATAATCATTAATTAGAAGGTAACCTGTGCACCCATAATTACTTGTAACGTTGATGGATAATAGTTTAAAGTGCCATTACCATTGCCATCGAGTTGTAAACCCGGCGTTAAGCCATTTACCGGAATTAGATCCGGGTCGCCTATGCTAAGCTTTTTAAACGTGTGCAGGTTTCGCCCGGCCGCATACAAGCGTATGCCGTGAATAAATTTGGAATTGATTTTTTGTGTATAACCTAAAGAAACGTTATCTATCTTCACGAAGTCCCCGCTTTCCAAAAAATAATCGGAAGGAATGGCAACCGTTGCTCCATTGGTAAGCTTTGAGTATTTACTGCCGCTGTTATAAGCAGAGGTAAGTACATTGGCATCAATTTGAGTTGCAGGGGTACCCAAATAAAACGCAGGTGTATTAAACACCTGGTAACCAAAATTGCCACGCAAAAATATGCTCAGGTCAAATTTCTTGTAGGTGAAGGTATTGCCTAACGATGCTGTGTACTTGGGTAAACCGTTACCTACAAATTGCTTATCATCATTATTGGCTTGGTTAGCAGGCACTATACTTCCGTCTTTTTTATAAACCAATAAACTTCCGTTAGCATCTACACCTGCATTTTTGTACATATAAAAGGAACCAATACGCCTGCCTTCCTGCAAACGTTGTATATTACCGGGAGAACCCGGCCCTGGTAACCCAGCAACATCCAAATAAGGGGCGCCTTTGTATAAGTCGTTTGAAAAGGAAACAAACTTATTGTTATTATAAGCGCCTGCAAAGGTAAGGCTATAGCTAAAGTCCTTCTTTTTAATAAGAGCTGAGTAAAGCTGAATTTCAAGCCCTGAGTTTTTTAACGTACCAACATTCGCGTAAGTAAATTCTTGTGCATTGGGTGGCAGAGGAACACGATAATCACCTAACAAATCCTTATTCGTACGCACATAATAATTTACTGAACCAGACAGCTTACCGTTAAGGATTTCAAAATCAAACCCTGCGTTAAAATTGATAGCTTTTTCCCAGCGCAAATTAGGGTTTACGTTTTGAGATGGGCCATATACCTGATAGTAATTTCCATTGTACGAATAAAACCCAAAAGGACCGTATAATAATAAAGATTTATAATTGTCAAAATTTTGATTACCGGTAACACCATAGTCTGCCCTCACTTTAAGGTCATTCAGCCAGGAAAATTTATTTTTCAAGAAAGACTCTTCCGTCACACGCCATGCTGCCGAAACAGCAGGAAAGTTACCCCATTTATTATCAAAACCGAATTTAGACGAACCTTCATGTCTTAAGCTGGCTGTTAAAATGTATTTATTATCGTAACTGTAATTAACCCGGCCAAAGAAAGCAATAAGTGTTGAACTGTTTTTTGTTGAACCAACGGCATCTTGTCCAAAACCTTCACCTCCGCCATTATAACTGCCAGAACCTAAATTATTCCACAAAAATTCGTCGAATGGAATATCATAATTTCTTGCCCTGAATTGCTCATAGGTATAAAACGAATAGGCGTAACCTCCCAGTAATTTGATGTCATGCTTTTTAATATTCAATGAATAATTTCCGGTCCATTCAAAGTTTTTTACATCATTCTCTTCCTGCTCCTGCTGGGCATAATTTCTCTTGTACTTTGGATCATTTCTAACAATTGTCGAAAGCGTAGATGGCTGGAATGCCAGATTTTTAACCGATGAGCTGGATTCAGACAATGTAGCCGTGGTATACAGGTTTTTTAAAATATTTACCTTGAAAACCCCGCTTAGGTCCAACTTTTTTAGTTCCTGTTCATCCCTAACCAAACGTGCATTCTCTACCGGGTTATTTGAAAAAAAGCCGTTGTTAATAAAATTGTATTGTCCATTATCGCCATAGATAGGAAAGGTTGGATTGAGCGTTAAAGCATAATTAAACCCACTGTAATCGGCACGGCGGGTCTGCGCATAACGGGGCGCCGCTGAGAGTGTAGCTGAATAAACACCATTCTTTGACTTAAAATTGGCGTTGATACGGGTACCATATTCTTTTTTGTTGGCACGCAGATCAATACCATCAGCATTGCGGTAATCTGCTGAGGCGAAAAAATTCGCTTCGTTTGAACCACCCGATATTTGTACAGTATGCTTTTGACCAAATGCAGGCGACTTGCTCACCTCTTTCAGCCAATCTGTACTGCCGCCATAATCATTCCCTTGATTGTTGTTAACCCGGTTTTGAACAAAGGCATCTTTTGATAATACATTGTACTTATTGGTAATATAATCAAAGCTGCTGTACCCATCATAAAACAAGCGCGACTCGCTTGTCCCCTTTTTTGTGGTGATGATGATAACGCCGTTACCGCCCCGCGTACCATAGATAGCCGAGGCCGCACCGCCTTTCAGCACGTCAATCGATTCAATATCGTTTTGGTTAATGTTATCCACATTTGCCCCAATCACGCCGTTTACGATATAAAGCGGACCTAAACCTGCATTGCGTGATGATACCCCGCGTAGTTGAACAGAAGGCACGGAATTAGGATCGCCTGTGGCGGTGTTGGTTACTGTTAAACCGGCTACTTTGCCCTGTAATGCCTGTAGGGGGCTGTTGCTGGCTACAGTCAGTAGTTCTTTCCCGCCAACGTGAGTGATGGCACTTGATACTTCTCTTTTATCAAGTGTGCCGTAACCAACGCTTACTACTACCACTTCTTTCAATGATTTAAGATCCTGTACCAAACGAACATTGATTGATGTACGGTTGCCGGGGGTTATTTCCTGGGTTTGGTATCCAACGAAACTGATAACCAGAACAGAAGATGAGCTGCTTACATTTAACCGGTATTCTCCATTAATATCTGTTTGCGTTCCGTTGGTTGTTCCCTTTTCGGTAACGTTAACACCGGGTATGGCTTCACCTTTCTCGTCGGTTATTTTACCGCTTATTGAAATTGCCTGTTGTTGTTGTTCGAGTGGATTAAAGTGGGGAAACTTTTCACTTATGGTTGCTGCCTGCACCTGATGATTTAGTAACCCAGCCAACAAAAAGGTGGCAGGTTTTTTCCAGTGAGGTAGCTTAATGTTACGTAATGATTTTTTCATAATTGGTTTTTGGGGTGTTTTAACTGGCGGCTTATCTATGTGCTGATGTTATTGCACAAAAAATCAGTTACAGGTATCCTGCATACCAATAGCTTAGCGTCATCATGAGAAAAAATTATTATGGTTATAATGGTAACACACGCACCGGTTTATTGCAGTTAGCTATAAAAGCTCCGGTTTACGCGATGGGCTAAAGTATAGGCTTTATGGTTGCTGCACTTATCAAAGCAGTTCATTTTATATTCAAAATGATTCAGGAATTACATGCTAATTTATACATCTTTAGTACGTTGCACAGATGATTATAAAATGTTACCGTAATTATGTATGATGTTATCCCGGCGATTAGTTGAATTGAAAGTCGCCGCTAAAATGACTGGCTGGCAGCAACTGAGACTGCTATTAAAAAGGCAGGTGCAATCTTTATGACAAATCCCAACCTACTGGTTCTATGAACCAGTAGGTTGGGATTATTTAGGTAATATTTCTGCGGTGATTACGCAGAAGAATTATGATAAGGTAAAGGCTATGGCTTCTCTTGTATATTCGCCTTGAAGTATTCCTTGAACCAATTGGCATTATCGCCATTAGTTGTTTTTTTAATAGCGTCAGGAATTTGCGAATAGTTATCGTTAAAGTATTTTAAGGTTTTGTAGAACTGAGCCGGGTAGTATTGCAAGCTCAGGTTCGTTTCTTCACATTTGCCTACAAGTTCTGGTAGATTAATACCAGCATCTCTGAATTTTAAAGCGGTTATGCCTTTTGTTAGTCGTCTGAACTTTTTAACCAGTCCGGTATTCACATCAGCACTTTCTGTTTTGCTGTAATAAATACTTACCTCCTGCTGCTTCGCGCAACTGTTGCGTGGCAGTGGTATATTTACAGACAATTCTTTGCCATTATAGCTCCATGCTTTGCCATTAGGCTCGCCGGTGTAACTGATTTTTGTACCATTAACTACTATGTACTGTGGCATCTCGGCACCATACAGGCGCACGGTGTAAGTTCTGCTTTGTGGCATGCCTGCATATGCTCCTTTACGAGGCATAATTACAACTTTTTGCAGCCGACCGGGTAAATGCTTAGAAGTTACCTTGGTAACGGCGTAAGCATTGGCATAATCCTTACTGTTGCCTCCGTCTTCATAAATCTCAGTGGAACCGTCTGCTCCTGGGAATACATTGATGATATATTCATCAGCGTCATGAGTTAGGTTTTTTACCGGAGGATAAGTTGGCAGTATTGCACCTGCTTTTACATATATAGGATATTCTTCCAGGCCAAATACTCTCTCGCTGTTCTGGCCACCTTTTAACAGGGTGCCGGTTTGCCATTCAAACCAATCATTTCCGGCAGGCAGCCATACTTTTTTAGTAGATACGCCATTTTCCATCGGGCTTACAATAGGAGCGATCAGCAGATCATCGCCAAACATGTATTCTGATGAATTATCATAGGCATCTTTGGTTTCCGGATAGTCATAATACAAAGGTCGGCAAAGTGAAATACCTGTATCATAGGTTTTTCTGGCCATGGTATAGATATAGGGTGCCAATTGGTAACGCAACCGGATGGAATTGCTTAAGGCATCATAATACTCCCCTTTAAAGTTCCAGGCTTCCTTGTTGAGCGCAGCATCTTTAGATGAATGCGTTCTGAATATCGGGCTCAAAGCGCCGAATTGCATCCAGCGCACATATAGTTCGGGGTTAAGGGTCCTGTCGGGATTACGGCCAAACTGGTGGCCACCAATATCGTGGCTCCAGTAGCCATACAATACGTTAGAGGCGCTGCTGGTAAAATAAGGCTGGAAAGCCAGTGATTTCCAGGAAATAACAGCATCGCCCGAAAAGCCGATCTGGTAACGGTGATTACCCAGGCCACCCCAACGATGGTATAGCATAGAACGATTAGGTGAATTGCGCTCCATATCCGTAAAAAACACGTAGTTAAGCCACCATGTGTTGCTCAAATCCTGGATCTTTTTATCATTAGGCCATTGCTGCCAATCTAACCACCAAAAGCTAACGCCTTTCTTTTCCATCGGATGCAGTATAGTACTGAACAGTGCCTGCATATATTTTTTATCAGAGGCAATGAATGGAATATTGGGCTTACCTGTGGTATCAAAATTTAAGGTTTTGGCCATATCCTTATATGGTTGTTCAAATGGCGCTACGCCCGATGCGGGGTGCAGGTTCAAAGTTACCTTTAACTCCTTGTGTTGCATCCATTGCAAAAACTGATCAGGATCTGGAAACAATCTTTTGTTCCAGGTCCAGCCGGTCCATTGTTTTTCCTGGTCAAACACGTCGTGCTTTGTACGCAAGCTGTCGGTATAATGCCAGTCCATGTCTACTACAAATACATCTAGCGGTAATTTGTGCTGTTCAAAGTTGCCCACCACGTCACGTACCTCATTATCTGAATAGCTCCAATAGCGCGACCACCAGTAGCCAAATGCATAACGGGGCGGCAGTGGCACCTTACCTGCAATTTGCATGTAATCAAATAAAGCTTTCTTATACTGGCGTCCGTAGCCCAAAAAGTACAAATCCTGGTAACCGGCTCCTTCAGGGCGCTTTGTTACCCAAGGCCAGTCGCTATGGTCAAGAAGCAAGCTTTTAGAATCATCAATGAGTGTCCAGCCATCCGTTGCAAGCAGGCCGTCTTCTAGCTTAATTTTTTCTTTGCTCCAGATGTCTTCGTCGCCATCAAAGTTATCAAGCGTACGGTAGGTACCTTTAAGATTCCCGTTTTGCTTTGCTCCGGGTGCCCATGTAAAAGGGTGCCGGGCATCCAAAGATTTTACAGTAAGGTTCTGACTGGTAAACTTTCCTGATCCGGATTGATACCGGATTTCCAGTTCATCCGTTTTAATGACAAGCCAGCCATTATTTTTGGCAGAGGTAAAACGCGGCACCGGCAGGTTACGGTTAACTACCACAAAGCTTGCATTGTCAACAAACGATCCGTTGGGTGTCCATTCCATACGAACAAGGCGTGGCGTAAGTACCGTAAAGCGGGCCTGGCCCTCCTGAATTACAGCTTTAGGATTGGCCTTGGGTTGCGTGCCCGTTTGGGCAGTTGCAAAAAAGGCTGGTAAAATAAACAGCAAATGTATTAACGCAGCTTTGGTTAATGAGCATCGCATATAGGCAGCACGAAACATGTTATAGTGATTACTTAAGTGATGAATTTAGCAAGTGAATGATTGGTTTCCTCTGCAGGCGTGGTATCTTTACCTGATTGGTACACCGGCCATACAAACTCTGACAACGAAATAATAAATAATTAAAAAGGGAAGCTTTCCATTAGGGGTCAAAATATATTCAGCTTGTATCAATGTAGGTTCATACAAGGCAACATCAAACGATATAACTATTTTAGCCAACGTTATTATGGCAATCGGCTATAACAATGTAAATTTGCGGCCGCCAGTTATAAGCAGCAATGCTTTAAACCTAATAAACTACGGATATACGAATGGCCTAACCGCCTGTTGAACTATGCTAAAAAAGTTGATAGTAAGATTATCTTTCCTGTTGCTGATCATGCTATCCGGAGCTGCTGGCTTTACCCAATCTCTTTACTTTAAGCACTTTACAACCAACGACGGATTATCGCACAATACCGTCACAAGTATCTTTCAGGATAAAAAAGGTTTTCTTTGGATTGGAACCAAAGGCGGATTAAACCGGTTTGATGGCTCTACCTTTCGGAGGTTTAAAAACAAACACCAGGAGTTCGGTAATATTGGCGATGACCTGATCCAGTGTATTTGTGAGGATGTTTATGGAAACCTGTGGTTAGGCACAGGACGTGGCCTGCTGAAATTCAATCCCGAAACCGAAGATTTTGAAGAGCTCAATACAACAGCGAGCGGAAACATCAGCTCTATTGTAACCGATGGCAAGCAGTCCATTTGGTTTGTTTCGTCGGGCAGGCTTTACCAATACAACCTCACCACACGCGGGCTTACTGACCTGCATATAACTGCAAATTGCATAGGTATTGACAAGCAGCTGGTTTTATGGCTGGGTACGGAAGAAGGCACACTAAAGCGGTACAACCCAAATACGAAGAGCCAAGCTGAATTCCGGGTAATTGATGAAAAAGTACCTGTTAACGCAAGACGTATCGACAAGGTTCTGCCGACGGACGAAGGCATCATCCTGATTGGGACAATTAAGCTGGGCCTGATGAGTTATGACACCCGCTTAAATAAACCAAAAGCTTTATTAACACGCAACCCCGATCATACAGATATCACCATCAGAGACATTCTATCAGCCGGCGATCATCAGTTCTGGCTGGCTACGGAATCTGGTCTGTTTATTTATAACCTGAAAACAAACACAGCTGTAAACTTCAAAAAAGACCAGGACGATCCGTATGCCATTAATGATAATGCGATCTATTCTTTTTGCCAAGACACGCAGGGGGGCATATGGGTGGGCACTTACTTTGGTGGCTTAAATTATTACACGGCTAAAAATTCGAGATTTAAGAAATACTACCATACTGAAGGCAAAAACGCTATTGCAGGCAATGCCATCAGTGCAATTTGCGAGGATAGCAAAAGCAACATATGGTTAGGTACCGAGGACGCCGGCATAAGTAAAATTAATCTTCGTACCGGCGATATCAGGAATTACACCTCTAACGGTAAAATTAACGGATTAGGTTATCCGAACGTACATAGTTTAGTTATTAAGGATAACAAATTGTATATCGGCCTTTTTCATCACGGACTGGAAGTGATGGATGTGAATAGCGGACTGGTGACAGACAAATTTGAACAACTTGGCGGCCGGACCGGGGAGAACAGAAGCAACTTTGTATTGTGCCTGATGCAATCTAAAGCCGGCAAAATCTATCTCGGAACAATAGACATGCAATCCGGCTTGTACCTGTTTGATGAGCAGCGTAAAACCTTTACCAAAATAAACAAGGCAAACGACAGTAACCCGGTCTTTGCGATTGCAGAAGACAATCAGGGTGTGATGTGGCTGGGAAGCGAGAACAAGGGTATTTTTGGCTATAACCCTTTTACGAATAAATCAGTTCATATTCGGTTGGCAGCATCAACAAAGGCAGGTGCTGCCCTTGAGGAGCCCACTGTACATGATATATACGAAAGCAGCGACCATTGCTTGTGGTTAGCCACCGAAGGTGGCGGCGTTATACGGCTAAGCCAAGACCATAAAAGCCTTACCCGATACACCACACACAACGGCCTGCCCAGCAACTATGTGTACCGGATTTTGGAAGACAGCGAGAAGAATGTCTGGATGAGTTCTATTAACGGCTTGGTTAAGTTAAACCAGCGCACGGGTAAGATGACCACTTACATGCAAGAGAACGGGCTTCTTACCGACCAGTTCAATTATGGTGCCGCATTCAAGACTAAAGACGGTACGATGTACTTTGGTACGGTTAAAGGACTGGTATCATTTAACCCTCATGACTTTGCTTCAACGGTAAAAACACCTCCGGTTTATATCACAAACATAGAGGTCAATAACGAAGCGTTAGCTCCGGTTAGCCATGCAGAACCATTTCATCGCTCTATAGTATATGCTGATTCTATTACCCTCGGGCACCAGCAAAACAACCTTAATTTAGAGTTTGCCGCGCTGGATTATACAGCCCCAAAGGCTATTACTTATAGTTACATACTGCACGGTTTTAGCTCAGATTGGACCCACCTGGATAAAAACAGGAAGGTATATTTTACCGGCCTGCCTCCGGGGCATTACACCTTTGAGGTAAAGGCCCAAAGCAACATTGGTGAATGGATAAGCAGCGGCAAGAAAATCTATATAGAAATACGGCCACCGTTTTATAAAACGCAGGCTGCATTCCTTGCGTATATTTTGTTTACCTGTTTGTTAATTACTTATATCATATTTACCTACAGAAATTACCTCAACAACAAACATCAGCGCAAGCTCGAATTATTTGAATATGAAAAAGCCCAGGAGTTATATCAGGTAAAAATCAATTTCTTTACCAATATTGCCCATGAAATTAAAACCCCGCTAACTTTAATAAAACTGCCGGTAGATAAGATGTTGAATATGCCCGGTTTCCATGAACATGTCAGAGAAAATATTCTTATGATCAAAAAAAATACTGAGCGCCTGATTGAATTGACTAACCAACTACTTGATTTCCGCAGAATTGAAGGGCAAAAGCCTGGTTTAACCTTTGTAAAAGCTAATTTAAACAACCTGTTGCAGGATGCTTATAACGACTTTCAGCTACTGGCCCACGAGAAAGGACTTCGCTATAAGTTAGATCTTCCCCGCTATATTACCTTGCATGCGTCGCTGGACGTAGAGGCTTTTAAGAAGATACTTGTTAACCTGCTGTCGAACGCTGTGAAATATGCGGAAAGCGAAGTTACCGTCAGGATACTGCCCATTAACAGTGAAGACGAGTTATTCAGCATTGAGTTTAAAAACGATGGGGAGCTAATTCCGGCCAAATTTCATCAAAAGATATTCGAACCGTTTTTCAGAATTCATGAAAAAGAGCAGGGAAGCGGTATTGGTTTGTCTTTCGCGCTTTCATTAACCCTAATGCACAAGGGCACGCTAACGCTCGATACCACAAACCAGTTTAACATTTTCAAACTGAGCTTGCCCCTGTATCAGGATACGGAAGTTAGCCTTCCTCCTACCGAGCCGGATAACGCGGATATGCCAACCATACCAGACGATGCCGAACCGGCCCATGCGCCGGGAATGCCTGCGGTTCTGTTAGTTGAAGACAACCCCGACATCTTAAAGCAAATTGAACTGGAATTAAAAAATGACTATTCTGTTTACAAAGCCGGCAACGGAAGCGATGCCCTTAAACTTTTGGAAAAGCAATCGGTACAGCTGATCGTAAGTGATATTATGATGCCCGTTATGGATGGCATTGAACTTTGTAAACGCGTTAAAACAGACTTTGCCTATAGCCACATTCCTGTTATTTTGCTTACAGCAAAAACTTCGGTTGACGCAAAAATAGAAGGGTTAAGTACCGGGGCTGATGCCTATATAGAAAAGCCTTTCTCGATGCCCTTCCTGTATGCTCAAATCAGAAGCTTGTTAACCAACCGGAAACTTGTAAAGGAGCATCTGGCCCGGTCTCCGTTAAGCCAGATCAAAAGTGTTGCCTACTCCAAAGCCGACCTTGATTTCCTGGAAACACTTTCAGCAATAATCAACAACAGGCTTACCGACATTGACCTGAATGTAGAAACGCTATCGGAGCTGATGCATATGAGCCGGCCTACGCTTTACCGTAAAATTAAAGCACTAACGGATATAACGCCAAGTGAGTTTATAAATCTATTAAGGCTAAAGCGCTCTGCCGAGTTATTAGCAGAGGGGCAATATAAAATAAACCAGGTGGCTTACATTGTGGGATACACCTCCCCGGCAAACTTTACGCGCGATTTTCAAAAGCAGTTTGGCTTAACCCCTTCTGCTTACATCAAGCGTTAAACTCAACTAAGCATCCTGATTTTATAACAAAACATTACGCTGCCCTACCCCAGTTTAACATCCCGATAACGAAACTGCATTTTAATTTTGCCTGTTTTGGTTTCCATACTGCGCATTTTTTTCCGGTCAATTTTAGTGTCTTTACCCATAAAGTTCAGGGGGATCTTCAGCCGCTCGATAGCGAAAGCGGCTTCCACATTTTGTGGCAACGTTTGCCCCGGCTGGTATTGCATTTGTAATGTATAGGAGCCGTCTTTACGGGTATTGATCTCCGACTCGACAAGGTGCCGGGCTTTGGTATCCATATAAAGCACGGCCATTACCAGATCAGATTTACCATCAGTGGGTATAAGGTTAATGACCTTGAGCATTTTGCCACCGCGTGTGATAGTTCCGCGGTCAACAGTAATAAAGGGATGTTTAAAAAGCTCGTTCATTGAAAAATCGAGCCCACGCTTGGGTAGCATCACAAAATCTTTAGAGGCAAATTTCATTCCGCTTCCGTGCTGGTAGTTTACCTCCGCATTTTTGGTCGGCATTTGAATGAAAGGCACATCCAGGTTCAGCGTTACCATTGCCGAAAAATGTTGTACCGAATCCATGCGCTGCTTAATACGCAGTAAGTCGGCATCTATTTTCTGTGCATGTACCCAAAGTGCACACAGCATAAGTAATAACGTCATGAGTTTTCTCATCCTATATCTTTCTTTTGAAACAGCCATATGCCCAGTGCGGCAAAAGCCATTGTATACATCACTAACAGTAAATTATTAAAACCCAACTGATGCCAGTTCACCTCATAATTGAACAGTTGCTGCCAGGTATCCATCAGTTTGGGGAAAAACACCGCATCAACCTGAGCAGGCAAAAATTCTGCTTTGAGCAACAGATTGGTGATGATGAGGAACAGGGCGGATACAATCCATGTTTTGGCAGATTCTTGCATGAGGACGGCCAGCGTAACGCTTACCACGCTATAAAACACCATGGCTATGCTACCCGAACCAAAAGCCCAGCATATACGTTGAAATGCCTCCGGCGCTTTAAAAAAGTTCAAGGTACCCAAATATACCACCAAATCACCGTTGCCAAACAGGCTGTAGGCCAGTATAAAAGTGGTGACCATCATAAAAGCCATAACCAGCAAAGTAAAAACAATTGCAGCCAGGTATTTGGCCAGCATAAACTGCCACTTTTTTACAGCCTGCAGCATCACTGTCTGAACTGAATTATCTTTATATTCATCGGTAACCAGGCTGGATGTAACAATCATTAATATCAAAGGCACATTGAACCAAAGCGAGTTCAGCACAATGTACATAATGAGGTTACCGTTAAGCAGGGTGCCTTCAAAATAAAACGACTGCCGCAAATTGCTCAGCAGCAGGTCCAGTATTGCGCTCCCCTGGTAATAGGCGGTTATGAAAATCAGCAGTTCAATGATGGTCACAGCAGCTAAGGCATAATACGTTTTGCTTTGCCTGCGCAGTTTTAAAAATTCAGCGGATATTAATCCTCTCATATAGCATCATTGTTTACAAGCTGCTCCAGTGACAGCTCCGGTGTACAGGATGTAACCAGGGTACCTTCCTGAAAGAGGTCATTCAGTAACTTGGGCATATCGGCAGGGCGGCAACCTACCCGTACATCATTTAAGCCCCATTTAATATCATATCTTTTCAGCACCTCTGATGAGGACAGGCCCGGACCCGATAAACTGTAGTGACTAACATTCTCTTGGATCAACTGTTCAGTTGGTGCCGCCCGTACAATTTGCCCGTTATCCATTACGTAAAGGTAATGACAGCATTTGGTTAGCTCTGCCATTAGGTGCGACGACAACAGAATAGCCATATTCTCTTGCACAGCCAGCCGGGTAATCAGCTCAATAAGTGCAGCTACCCCGATTGGATCCAGCCCGGAAAAAGGCTCGTCCAGTACCAGGTATTCTGGCTGACCTAATAAGGCAATGCCAATACCCAGCCGTTGCTTCATACCCAGCGAAAAATTGCGTACAGGATCAGTACGATCCAGCGGCAGGCCCACCTTAATTAAAGTTTGCTCCGTAATCTCCCTGCTCAGCTTTGTGCCTGGCATGCCTGCAAAAATGCGGATATTATCAAATGCATTGAGGTACGGGTAAAGGCCGGGGCGCTCAATAATGCCCCCAACAGGTTTTAACCTGTTCGAGTTCACTGTTATGGAACCCGAATCTGGCTTTACCAAGCCGCAAAGTATTCGAAACAGCGTTGTTTTACCGGCACCATTTCGGCCCAACAGGCCGCATACCTGGCCTGGTTGCAATGTTATAGACACTTTGTTGAGCGCCAGGCGCGCACCATAAGTTTTAGTCAGTTCTTTTCCGCTCAGCATCAGGCAACCGTTTGTGCACCGAGTGCTCTGTAATCAAACTTAGATTTGTAATATTTTTCGGTAAATGTGCGCGACCAGTAATAACTTTTAAACATAAAAAGCGGATCCTTAATCATAAAATTTGGCACAAAGTGATACCACCTGACGCCCAGCCGGCGATAATAGCGCAACGTCTCTTGTTCCAGCCCCAATTCGCGGGCTGCAACCAGAAATGCGGTGCGCTGGCACTTAGAGCCGCTGTACAAGCGGGCAATTTTGGGTTTAAACCCTTGTACAAACAGGTAGTCTTTAATTCTTTTATAATTTTGATAGCGCGACCAGCTATCCATCAGCACCAAAAATATGTGGCTAAATGCAAACAGAACGCTGCCAAACCAGAATGTGCTGAGCCAAAGTTCTTCCTGCTCATAATAATGCCGGAACCTGTCCCAATAAAACCAGGATTCCACAACGAATAGCGCCGCAGAGTAATACAGCAGGCTTCCTACATTCCAGACGGATTGCAGAACAGGCGGTTGTTTGGGCAGCTGATGAACTTCGATCATGAACAAAAACAGTATAACGGAAAATAACCGAATTTATGCCGGGGTATGACACAAATTGTGTTAAAATCTTATTTCGGTACCTATATAGGAAAACCTGATAAACCAGACATTTAAGCCGACACCTTTACAGGTTTTAAATGGGAAGTTAACATTTTGTATGAGGATTGCAAAATTCACCCCTTTGCTGTAATGCGGCAATCAATTACTGACCCTGTTATAACCTATTGATTTCTTAAAGATTAAACTTATTTACAGCATAAGTTAAGTCACAACATATAAAAGGGTTAAATCACCTATTACCTTGTTTCTGAGTTTATTAATTGTAGTTTTGTGTACCGAAAGCTTATCACAACGATGAATATTTTAAAGAAAAAATCACTTTTTGCTGTTTTAATATTAACAGGTATTGCTACGCTATACTTTTCCTGCAAAAAGAATGATGCGATTATAGAAAAGACTGAAATCAATAAAAAAGACTTTGCCTTACAAATAGCTAAAAGCCTGTACGAAAGCTTTGCCCAGGATGGAAATAAGGCCAGCTTAGCTAAGAAAAACGCTTCTAACAGGCAAGCAACCAGCGCCTCACTATGCGGAACAACCCGCGATTCTATCGTTAATAGTCAGAAAACATTAACAGGTAACATCTCGGAGATAGCCAAAGGATACATTCAGTTCACCTACCTTTGCTTACCTAATACCACAGTGCCAAACAGCTACCACCTGAAGGATAGCATACACACCATCAGGGAATCGGCTGTGGCCAGGCAGGAATCAACCGTGAGAGAGGATTACGACGCCATTGGCACAGCATCTTCTTTCGGCGTGGTTTCCGTTACCGGCAAGCAGTTGTCTCACATTAATTACACTACCAAATCAGGCACACCGAAAGTGATAGATCAGTATAACGATTTCACTTTGCAAAACCTGCAAGTTATTTTTGGCGGCATTCAGCTTGGCCGTGTGCCGTTCACGGCAAAAGGTACTATCGATGGTACACCGTTTGATTTTCAGGGAACCGTTACCTTTAACTATGGCGTCAAAATCGTCGTGTCAATTTCGGGCGAAGGTTATATTGTGAACAGCGAAGACTGGACCATTACTGAAGGGGAATAACTCCTTAATACCCCTTCTTTTATTTAATATACTTACAGCGAAAGCTTACCTCATCAGGTAGGCTTTTGCTGTTTTATCGTTATCTATCCCCTGTTATAATTCACTTGGCTACCTGGAGAAAAGGCCGACACTTTGTCTTTCCGTTCCTAAGCCTATGTATTAAAGTTTGCCTTCGGCTGGCCTCCGTGGTACTTTAATCTGCTCCCCTGAAAAAACCGCAATACAAAATGATAAAAACCTGCTATAAGCAGGTAAAATGTTTAAGCTGACTATTTTATGTAATGGTTATTTTAAACGAATTGATAAGCGACGAAAAGTTACGTTATCAATAATTAGTTATTGCCAACTCAATTCGTTATCCATGCAGCAGCAAAAACAACTTTTTGGCCATCCGGTAGGCTTGTATGTACTTTTTATGACGGAACTGTGGGAACGGTTCAGCTACTACGGCATGCGGGCCATTCTGGTGCTTTTTATGGTTACATCCAGCACCAAAAATCCGGGGTTCGGGTGGACGGAAAGCAAAGCCCTTGAGGTGTACGGCACCTATACCTTTTTGGTTTACTTTTTTAATGTACCAGGTGGCATTATTGCCGATAAGTGGCTGGGGCAAAAACGCGCTGCTATGCTGGGCGGCATATTGCTGGTAGCTGGGCATAGTATATTAGCCCTGGCTTCTGTATGGGCATTTTATACCGGGTTGGCCTTTATCATTATGGGTGTTGGGTGCCTGAAAGCCAACGTATCTACCATGGTTGGCGAGTTGTATGCAAAAGGCGATGCCCGTCGGGATAAGGGCTTTTCGATCTTCTACATCGGTATTAATATTGGTGGTTTCATTGCTCCGCTGATGGTTGGCTATGTAGGTGAGGTTTACGGCTGGCATTACGGCTTCGGGTTGGCCGGTATTGGCATGACCTTCGGGTTAATCATTTTTGCCTTAGGGCAAAAATACCTTAAAGGCATTGGCAACACAGCCCAAAATGCCACCCCTGAAAAAATTGCTGCCCGTAATACAAGCTTAAGCAAAACAGACAAAGACCGGATGATAGTTATTGCTGTTACCTGTTTGTTGATTGTTTTGTTTTGGAGCGCTTATGAACAAGCCGGCGGCCTGATGAACCTGTATGCCGAACAAAAGACCAATCGCAGGCTTGCCTTTACCAATTGGACCGTACCAGCTTCCTGGTTTCAGTCAGTCACTTCATTTTTTATCATCCTGCTGGCAGCTCCCATCGCAGCCTTTTGGTATTGGTGGAAAAGAAAAGGGCGTGAAGCATCAGCTATCTTCAAAATGGCCTTGGGCATCATGATTATGGGCTGGGGGTTCTTATTCATGGTGGCTGCCGCTTACCAGTATAAGGCGGATGGCTCTTCTGCAATGTACTGGCTTGTATTAGCTTATTTTTTACATACCGTAGGCGAACTTTGTGCATCGCCGGTTGCGCTATCATTTATTACCAAACTGGCCCCGGCCAGGTATTGTTCCAGCATGATGGGCATATACTTTGCTGCAACGGGTTTGGGCAATTATGTAGCCGGCTGGTTAGGTATATGGTCGCGCTCGGCAGGCGAACTGCAGTTATTTGCCGGTATTGCCGTGGCCTGCACGCTGGCCGGTATACTGGTTATAGCTTTTCTGCCTGCTTTTAAACGGCTTTGCCATGGTGCCGAGAATGATTTAACGACAGATAGCACTCCTGCAGACGCCACCTTGCAAATCCAAATTACTAAACCTGCCCCTTTTTAATAAAAACGGGCGACTAAACTTTTAACGCTTAGCCGCCCGCCTGCTTATTGATTTGTAAAATCGCTATTTGACAATAGCGGCTGTTATATAGTACATCTTTGTGATAGCAGCCGTATCAAACAACATCTCATTACCGGCTTTCAAAGCAATAGTTTTCCATGTAGTACCCGGATATATTTTCAGCGCCGGCTGCGAACCATTGGTTAGATTTAGCGGCAGATTGAAGCCTGATATGCAGTTAGTCCAACGGTAGCTCACCTTGGTGCGGTTGGTGTTAAAGCGTAGTTCAAGTGCCGGTAACTGTGTGGTTTGCAGATATTGTTTAAATACCTTGCTATAATCAAAACCCGCCTTGGCAGATATATAATCTTCAATCTGTTTGGCAGTAACCGTTTGGTGATAAAAAGTTTTATTTAACCCGCGCATTATGCCCCTGAAAAGCTCATCGTTACCTATGCTATGGCGAATAGCGTGCAACATATTGCCCCCTTTCGGATACATATCGCCGCTGCCCTGGTCATTCACCCCATAAGCCGGAATGATGGGACTATCATTATGGATACCTTTACGGGTACCTTCATTATAAGCGTTTGCCGCATCTTTACCGAAAATATAGTCAACATACAAAGTTTCGGAGTAATTGGTGAAGCTTTCGTGTATCCACATATCGGCCAAATCTTTACTGGTGATGTTGTTACCAAACCATTCATGGCCACTCTCGTGTACGATAATAAAATCCCACTTCAGTCCCCAACCGGTTCCTGACCCATCGCGCAGGCGATAACCCGGTTTGTACCAATTGCCATACGCCACGGCACTTTGATGCTCCATACCGGTATGCGGCACATCAACCAGTTTATAGCCGTCTTCATAAAAAGGGTAAGCACCAAACCAATGCTCAAATGCTTTCAGCATCTGGTGTACTTCGTGCGGCATATACGTTTTCGCCTTTGGCAAATTATAATCCAACACCCAGTAGTTAAGATCAAGCTTACCTTTCTCCCCGGCATAAGTTTCACCGAAGTGTACATACTTGCCTATATAGGGAATGATATCATAATTGTTGATCGGATTGCTGACTGACCATTTGTAGGTAGCTGTACCATCGGCGTTTTTTACTTGTGATTGCAGGCGACCGTTGCCCACAGCCACCAGTGTATCAGGCACAATCATGGATAATGACGCACCGCGATCCGGCTCGTCCGACTGGTGGTCTTTACAAGGATACCATATCGAGGCCCCAAGTCCCTGGCAAGTTACCGTCATCCAGGGCCGCTTCAACGAATCCTGGTTAAATGACCAGCCGCCACTCCAAGGTGGCCGGGTACTTTCGTGTGGCTTACCCGAAAAATAAACAGTCACAACATGTTCCGATCCTTTACTTTGCTGCTGTGGTACCTGCACATGCCAGGCATTACCATCGCGGCTGTATTTAAGCGCAACCTTTTTATCCAGTAATATGCTATCAATATTCAGCGGCTCTTGCAAGTCAATTTGCATTGCAGGCACATGCTGTGTGTTCAGCACTTTATAGGTAATGATGTTTTGCCCTGATGTTGTTTTAGCGATATAATCGGGTTTTACGGTGATGTCATAACGCTGTACATCCCACCAGGCACGTTCGGGCGTGATACTGCCGCGCAGTGTATCGGCACGGGTAAAAGTTTTCGGCTTTGCTTCCTGTGCTTGCGAGCAAGCCGCAGTTAGCATTAAAAGAGTAAATATTTGATATAACTTATTCATAATGTAATTTAGCAGCTGTGGCGTTTACTTCCTCTCAGCTAACGTAAGCTGAGTTATTGTCTTTTTAAGCGGTATTGCAAAAGCACCTCTTTGTTGACTAAAAGACTTTGTCAACCCATATTTTTTTCCACCAGTTAAAGCCGTCGGCTGTTGAATGTGCAGATATGCTACCGGCGTATAAGCATCAGCAGCATTTAGGCTGATTTGCAATTGACGGGTTTTAGTATTGTAAGACGCACTTTTGAACGTCCCGGCATCCAGGGTAAGCCATAAACCCAATGGTGCGATATATAACTGTGATTGGGCAGCTGTAGTAACATTCACCTTCACCCAACTGCCGTTAAGTTCCAAATTACCACCAAAGGCCAGCCAACCCAATTCTTTATCGTGTGTAAGATAAGTTGCTGTGTTTACGGCATAGCCAAAAAAGTTGGAACCATAGTCGCCCGACAGGCCGTCTATTTTAAGCGTAGACGGAAAAGAGTGGAATGCTGCCGAACCAAAACCATCTTGCGTAATGTTAGAAATAGCACCCAGTGTACCACCATATCCTACACGGAGTAAATAAGTATCCTCAGGATGGTTTCTATACTCGCTCAGTACAGGGATAGCATTCAGCCCCGAGCCATAATGATGCAGTTGCCGCTCTACCCGCTGCAACTTGCCACCGTATAAAAAATCCCAGTACCGGCGCGCGGAGCCATTGTAGCCCCAGTGTGGCACCGTAGGCATATAAGCTAAGATAGCGTTCATCGTTACAGCAGCTTTATCGCCGTAACCGAAATATTTTGACCAGAGGTAAACCTCTTCCTGCCCGGTCGAATCCCAAGGCATTTCGCTGCCGAAAGGATATTGCAATGTACGCCAGTGGTTAGCGCGGGCCTTCATGGCATTTTCCAACTGGTTAGCCAGTGTAAACCATCCTTCGGCCTTTAAATCCATTAGTATCAGGTAAAATACCGTACCCTCCATTTGGCCAAACTGCGCATAGTAAGGTGCCAGCTTAACCATTGCCATTGAGGTATTATACGCCTTGTCCAGATACCATTGCCAGTTTTGTTCGGTAACCAAACCGGTATGATTACGGGCCAGCCGATACAGCGCCCAGTGAGCCGCAGCTACATGCGGATAGTTATAAGACCGGCCCACATCATTGGCATCCTTATGGCTCCAGGCCGCCCACGTTTTGTAGTTGATGGCTGTATTGTAAGTACCTGCCGGCATTTCATCAGGCTGGTAATAAAACAGGCTCTTTTTTACGCCGTATTTTTCCTTACCCTCACTATGCTGTAATTTTCCCCATAGGGTGTTGTTTACGAATTGTTGCAGCCTAGATACCTCTTGTTTATCGGGTTGCAATAATTCTTTCATCATAGCGCCCAGCCAACCACCAGCACCGCCTTCATCACTTAATCCGGCTATCCATGCCCGGCTATCTTGCGTCACCTGCTCGCCCTTTTCGTAATCGTAGCTGATAACCGAAGGTGAACGACCAAAAGGATCGGACTTATCATTAAACCACTGTTTTTGGGTCAGGAACCGGCCATAATCCTTAACAACTTCTTTTTCGGCCTTAATTACTTTGTAACTAATAGTTTGGCACAAGCCATCGTTGTAAGTGATGCTTAATCTTGCCCGCCCCCATTGGTTGCCTTTAACCTCATAAATGGCATAACCATTGGCAGCTTTACCTTTGGGCTGTAAGGTAAGCGCCCTCTGCGGCTCTACCTGTATCGATTTCACTTTTTCTTTATAACTTAAAAACAGTTGTGCGTTTACATCCTGCGGCAAAATATAGCCCGGCACTCCAATAGCTACAGGCCGGTTACTTTCGGCCAGTTTACGCTCAATACTTTTAACCGAACTGGCCAATAGAAATTGCAAAGCGTACTCCCGCACTTCGCCTGGCTTTAACATGTAAGAAGAGGTGGGCGTATTCCAGGGTTCGGCATCTTTCCACTCCTTATCTGCATATGCCCGGCTATAAATTGTCCATTCATGAAAACCCTCAAAGGTGATTCCTCTTGGCGTAGGGTCGTCCAGCAAAGGGTTATAAGCCTCTAATGATGCGTTTTTATAGGGTACTACCAAAAGTACCGGCCCATGTCCGCTTAAGCGGGTTACCTGCAGGTAGCCTGCATCTTTACCAATATAAGGGTCATAAAAAACATTGCCAGCATGCGCTTCTTCAAGCGATTTGCCTTCCATTATGTTATTAAACACCATAGGTATGCCTAAGGCTCCTATCTCCAACGCTTGCTGCGTTTTGTTTTGAAGCACAAAGCGCAACACCAGGTGATGATCACGTACCTCCCAATAGCGCTGCACAAGCAACGGCGCATCCTGCGGTAAGGTACCGGTCAAATCGGCCGCTGCTAATACCGGTGCGGTCGCAGCTATGGCCGTAACTGTCCCTCGTTTAGCGGCGGTTGAGTAACTTTTCCAATCTGTGGTACCGCCTGATCTTACTTTGAAAGTGATATCACCTAAATGGTACATGCCATCTTTGCTACGCAATTCCAACCTTTCACCAGGTGTGAAATCAAACTTATTTTCGCTGTTAGGATTTAGTGCAGCTACAGTTTGCGAAGCCTTTACTAGCTTTAGTTGAAAATCCGGCGTATTGAAAGCCATTAGTCCGCTGTCTAAACCGAGGGTTGATGGCTTTGCGGCTAATGCATCCCAGGGTGATTGTGCAAAAGCGGTGGGTGTGCCAAGCCAGGCAACGAGCAACATTAGCACATAACCGTATTTTTTATTGAAACAGATTTTCTTCATTTTGCATAGTATCTGATAGAAAGCTTTCGTGTAATATCAGCCGGGGCATCAATTGACCACTGTAAGCATAAAGCGGCATGCCGCCGCGAGAAACGATATTTTAAAATTTACTGAGAAATTGGGCCTTAAAAGTGGTGGCCGCGTTAGCTAACCAGCACTTGCTATGATGCTGCTCTGCCTAAAAGCTTATATCTAACAACGAGTTGTTTTAGCTGGCAAATTTAGTGAGACTACTTACGTTGCTCATATAATTGTCCATATAATCGCGAGGAGAAGTACCGACAATGCTCTTGAACACCCTGTTAAAGTTGGTTATGCTATTGAAGCCGCAACTGTAAGCCACGGTGGATATACATACAAATTTATGAGCCGTTAACTTCTTGCAGGCTTCATTAACCCTTACCTCATTCAGGAAAGAGATAAAGGTATGGCCTGTATGCTTTTTAAAATACCGGCAAAACGCCTGCGGAGTCATGTAAGCGGTGTTGGCCACATCTTCCAACGCAATAGATTCACTATGGTGCTGTATAATGTAATTGAAAATATTACTGATGCGGATGCCTTCACTCTCGGTAATAGAAGATGCATTGCCCCGTTCGCATAGCGGCTCCAGCTTTTGGTTCATATTCTGCAAAACTTTAATCAATTGCAAAAAAGATAAGAGTTGGTCGGAACCAGTGGTATTCTTGATAGAAAGCAGGCCGCTGGTAATGTCGTTAAAGTGCACCGCCGGCACTTTAAAGCCTTGCTGATGCTGTGTCAGAAAACTTTTGCATATTTTCATTTCCGGCAAATCAAATAACGGCTTCAAAACACCCTCCGGATCGAAGTAAATACTACAGGCTTTCACATTTTTAGTGCCCCCCTGTTCAAAGTACTCCGGATTACTTTTGAATAAATGAGGTGTATTGGCACCAATCAAATAAATCTCGCCACTGGTAAAAGTATGCATATTGTTACCTGTAATTAGCGTACCATCCCCTTCCTGTATCCAGGTAATTTGGGCTTCCTGGTGCCGGTGCAGATAAGGATAAAAATAAGGCAATGTTACCTGCTCTGCAATTACGCTTTTGTCGTGAGGAACAGGGAGGGTAAATTGTAATACTTTCATGGCTCAATCAATTGTTTTCGGAATTTACAGATATTAACTTCAAATTCACAAGGAAGCCATTAAAAATGTTAAAATACAACTATAATAAGCTAATTTTTTAAGCGCATTTCCCCTATTGCATTAACTACAGCCATATTTGGGTTAGAAAACACCCCAAAACAGCATCCATATCAAAAGAGCTATCAAAATCCAACAAGCAAATAAGAAATATCAGCCTTTAATCGCAATAGAACGTTAGTATTTTAGTATTCACACAATACATACGCCCCTTTCCCAAGAAAAACCTATCTGTTAACCGTATAATTTGACAGAAATTTAATCCTTAAGACCGATTTGGTGCAAATGCATCAACCGGAATAGTCGTTTTTAGTCCTGCCACTATTTCACTTACTAATTTGCCGGTTGCTGGGCCCAGGCTTAACCCCATCATGCCATGCCCTGTTGCAATAACCAGATTTTTGAATTTAGCCACGCGCCCTATGTAAGGTAAGCCATCCGGTGATGAGGGACGGAAACCAAACCAGATATCTTTGGTGTCGGGCAATTGCGGGTGCAAATCCGGGAAGTACTTAGGTACCGATTCAACAATACCTCTTACCCGGTTCATGTTGATACGATCATTTAGTTTATCAATTTCCATCGTACCACCATAACGGATGCTCCCGTTCATTGGCGTAATGGCCACCCGGGCTTCGCAAAGCAATGCAGGGATCTGCATGCGGTTCTGCTTTTCTTCGACCATAAACGAATAACCTTTCCCTGGCAACAAGGAAACCTTCAGGTTCAGCATCCGGGCAATGGCCGGCGACCACGAACCGCCTGCAATAATATATTCATCGGCATTGTAAGCATTGTTGCCGGCTATTACTTTGCTTATACTACCATTTATCGCTTCAATTTTGGTTACTTCTGTATTGCGCTGAATTTTAACTCCGGCCGCTTCCAAATGCGTTACCAAATCGGCAATGAGCTGGTTAGGATATAAATGAGCATCGCACCGGTAATGCACCGCCCCTAACACGTCGAGTTTTAAATCGGGTTGCAGGGCAGCACACTCGGCTGCCGACAGCACAGCCATATCCAAACCCAGCTTCCGGCCCTGTTCTGCCAGATGCGCTTCTTCTTCGCCTACTTTTTCCGTTTTATAAAATGCCAGTATACCGTTATTGGTTACCTTAAACGCAAAGCCCGGCTGGTTTTGCAGGTCCTGATACAGGCTTTTACTTAGCAAAGATAAATCGGTTAACGGTTGGGCTGATTGGGCCACGTGCTGCCGGGTGGCTTTTCGCATAAACTTTAACCCCCATGTTAGCAATTCAGGGTTGAGGGATGGCTTTACGTAGAATGGACTTTTGCTGTTAAACATCCACCGGATTCCCTGCTGTATCATACCCGGTGCAGCCAGCGGCACAAAATGGCTCGGCACAATCATACCGGCATTACCGAACGAGCAGTTATCCAGCAATTCTCCTTTTTCGAGAATGGTTACCTGATGACCTTGTTTATTTAAATAATAGGCGGAAGTTAAGCCTATGATACCGCCGCCTATGATGATTACTTTTGACATGTTATAATTGATCAGAAAATCAGCATGCGCCGATTCTATTAAGCCCTTGTATTTACTTAAATTACCTGAAACCCGTGTGCATACGGATCATCATCACTGATTTTGATGGTATTGTAACCATACACTTTAGCCCAGCCTTCCACACTTGGCACAATGGCATCATATTGAGCCAGCTCCACTACATCTTCTATATAACCGGTAAACTTGCTGCCGATAATACTTTCATGGATAAATGCTTCACCAAACTTTAATTTCCCCTTGGCATACCACTGCGCCATACGCGCAGAGGTACCGGTGCCACATGGTGAGCGGTCAATTGCTTTATCGCCATAAAATACTGCATTGCGGGCTGTAGCTTCGGGCGACAATGTAGCTCCGGCCCATAGCAGGTGGGTACAGGTATTAATTGTGGGATCTAAAGGGTGCACAAAAGTGTAACGTTCATTGATTTGCTTGCGCAGCACCTGGCTCCAGGCAATTAATTGCGAAGCGGTGTAGTTTTCGATTCCGCTAAAGTTTTGCTGCGGATCCACAATGGCGTAATAATTACCGCCATAAGCCACATCTACCGTAAGCTTGCCCAGATCGGGGCATTCAACCTCCAGGTTTTCGGCCGCCAGGTAAGCAGGTACGTTGCGCAGCTTTACAGATTTTACCTGTCCGCCTTCCTGCTTGTATTCAATAAGCACTAAACCTGCAGGTGCCTCCATACGCACAATGCCTGGCGTTTTAGGCTGGATAAGGCCTTCCTGAATAGCGATAGTGATGGTGCCGATGGTGCCATGCCCGCACATGGGCAAACAGCCACTGGTTTCAATAAACAGAACCGCAACATCGTTTTCGGGATTATGAGGCGGGTACAGAATGCTGCCCGACATCATATCATGCCCGCGGGGTTCAAACATCAGCCCTTTGCGTATCCAATCATAGTGTTGCAAAAAGTACTGTCGCTTCTCGCTCATGTTTTTTCCCTGCAGGTTTGGGCCGCCACCTGCCACCAGCCTAACCGGGTTGCCGCAGGTATGTGCATCTATACAAAAAAAGGTTTTATCGGCCATGTTAGTCTTTAGTGATATGATTATTAACTTGCCTCCATATGCGTAATGGATTGCTGTCTTTCAATTCATCCGGCAAGAGCGACGGATGCCAGTCCTGCCATGCCAGGGGACGTACAAACCGGTATATTGCTGTGGAGCCTACCGAGGTATACCTGCTATCGTTAGTGGCTGGGTAAGGACCGCCGTGCTGCATGGCGGCACAAACTTCAACGCCTGTGGGCACGCCGTTTAATATCAACCGGCCGGTAATATTGGCAAGTTTATTTAACAAACCGGTATACTCAGGCAATTCATCATCCTCGGCCATTATGGTGGTGGTAAGCTGGCCTTGCAAGGCATCGGCAACAGCGTTAAGCTGGGCCTCGTCATCAGCCACTACCAGTAATGAAAATGGCCCAAATACCTCTTCCATCAATTTTGGATTGGATAAAAATTCCTGCGCGGCAACCTCCGCCACCAATGCCGGGGCTTGGTTAACAGCACCACTTTCACCAGCTTCCGCCTGCGCCAGTACAGACACGCCTTTTTCGGCCGCAACAGCGGATGACAGCGTTTGGTAGTTGTTGAAAATCCCGGGCGTTAGCATAGTTGCCGGCTGTATGTTTTTGATGGCGGTAGCCAATGACGTTTTAAACTGATTCAACCCATCCGACCGAATAGCCAGCAGCAATCCCGGATTGGTGCAGAACTGGCCAGCCCCCAACGTGATAGACGCTGCATATTTAGCAGCCAGTTCATCCGCACGTTTATTTAGTGCCTGGGGTAGCAGAACAACCGGATTGATACTACCCATCTCAGCAAATACGGGAATAGGTACCGGTCTTTCCTGTGCCATCTTAATCAGTGCCGATCCGCCTTTGAAAGAACCAGTGAAGGTAACTGCTTTGGTTTGTGAATGCTTTACCAAAGCTGCACCAACCTCGTAGCCCGAATCATAAAGCAATGAAAATACTCCTTGGGGCAGGCCGCAGTGTTTGGCTGCTCTGCAAATTGCATCGCCTACCATGGCACTGGTGCCGGGGTGTGCGGGGTGCGCTTTTACGACAACCGGGCATCCGGCAGCTAACGCAGCAGCGGTATCCCCACCCGCTACCGAAAATGCCAGCGGAAAATTGCTTGCGCCAAATACCACCACCGGCCCCAGCGCAACCAGCATACGCCTGATATCGGGCCGTGGCAAAGGGGTACGTTCGAGCAAAGCAGTATCAATAATAGCGTTAACCCATGAGCCTTCTTGTACCAGATCAGCAAACATGCGTAATTGCCCGGTAGTACGCCCCATCTCGCCCAATAACCGGGCTGCAGGCAAGCCGCTCTCGGCCGATGCACGATCAACCAGGGCGCTACCCAGGCTTGTTATCTCCTCTGCAATCTGCCTTAAAAATGCAGCCTTTTTGTCTTTATCGAGTGATCTGTAAGCCTCGAAAGCTTCGGTAGCCTGTTGCAAAGCATTATTTACATCAGCATCTGTAGCAGGATAGAAATCGCCATCAAGATTTTTACCGGTTGCCGGGTTAATAGCGCTAAAGCTTTGGCCTGATGAAGCAACATATTCGCAGGCAACAATATTATTTCCGTTCATGCAAAACCTATTTAAGCAATAGCCTCAAGTATACCCCAGCTACCAACCGGTAATTCCGGGCGTTGTGCTAATGCATCGTTAATAATTTTTAATACTTTTTCGCGCTCGGCTCCTTTTACCGCTAAACGGGGGGCACGCGTTTTTTCGGTACCAATACCGGTAGCTACCTCGGCCAGCTTGATGTACTGCACCAGCTTAGGATGAATATCCAATTCCAACACCGGTAAAAACCAGCGGTATATAGCAAGCGCCTCATCATATCGTTTAGCTTTTACCAGGCGGTAAATAGCTACCGTTTCTTTTGGAAAAGCATCTACCAGGCCGGCTACCCAGCCATCGGCACCCATTACCAGGCTTTCCATCGCCAGTGGATCAACGCCTGTAAAAATTTTAAAACGGTCGCCAAACCGGTTAAACATGCGGGTGATGTTGGAGATATCACGGGTTGATTCTTTAACCGCCTGTATATTATCATACTTGGCCAAATGGGCAAACATATCCAGCGTTACCTCAATTTTATAATCAACAGGGTTATTATAGATCATGATAGGAAGGGGCGTGCTTTGGGCTACCTGCTCAAAATAATCGAGCGTTTCTTCTACATCAGCGTAGTAACGCATAGGGGGCAACAGCATCAGGCCGCTTGCGCCAAGTTCATGTGCTTTTTTAGCGCAGTTTACCGCATTTTTAGTGGTAGACTCGGCAATGTTTAACAGTACCGGTACCCGCCCTGCAACAAGTTGTAAAGTATGGGTCAGTAAATCATATTTTTCCTGTTCAGAAAGCACGCTGGCTTCGCCTAACGAGCCGCCTAAAATTATACCATCAACACCCGCCTCAAGCTGGGCTTCAATATTCTTATCAAAGGCATCAAAATCAAGTTCGTCGTTATCTTTAAACTTAGTAGTAACAGCCGGGAATACCCCTTTCCAATTAATGCTCATATGTGTTTCAGTTTGTTAAAACCAAAGCTACCGTGTAAAAAACAGGGATATCGCCTATAATTTATCAGGGTATAGCATCATTTTAACCATTAGATATTCGTACAAGCATGATTGAATTCAGCAGTGCTACAGCGCATAGTTAAAGGAGCTAAAATATGGGCAACTCCTGCAAATTATAATCTACTTCGCGCTGGCATATCTCCCTAATTTTACCTTACTTACCCCACCATACTTTAATTTATGCGTAACAAATACTTATTTATTATGCTGGCCGCTTTGGCAGGCAACCTATATAGTATAAATACACAAGCCCAATCTTATGTGCCGGAGCTGAACGATGGCCGCATGAAAATCAAACCTAAAGTTGCCATTAAAGCCTATTCGTTTGACTTGAAGGATGTGAAGCTGCTGGAAAGCCCCTTTAAGGAGGCTATGATCAAAGATGCTGCTTACCTTAAGTCCATTGATCCGGACAGACTATTGGCCGACTTTCGCTCCCACTCGGGTTTAAAGCCAAAGGGAAACATTTATGAGGGATGGGAATCATCCGGTTTGGCCGGGCACACGCTGGGCCACTACATTTCGGCCATTGCCATGCAGTATGCATCAACCGGTGATGTGGAATGCTTGAAACGCGTTAATTATATTACTAAGGAGCTTTATGATTGCCAGGTAGCACGCAAAACGGGTTATGTAGGCGCCATACCGAAAGAAGACACGCTGTGGGCAGAAGTTGCCACAGGCAATATTCGTTCAGGAGGGTTTGACCTGAATGGCGGATGGTCGCCCTGGTATACGGTACACAAGGTAATGGCCGGCTTACTGGATGCCTATTTATATACCGACAATAAGCAGGCGCTTACTGTGTGTAAAGGCATGGCCAACTGGACCGGCGAAACGCTAAAGAATTTGAAAGATGAGCAAATACAGAAAATGCTGCTGTGCGAGTACGGAGGCATGGCCGAAACCCTGGTTAATTTATATGCCATTACTGGTGATGAAAAATATCTAACCCTGTCCTACAAATTTTATGACAAGCGCGTTTTAGACCCGCTGGCCAGCAAGCAGGATATTTTACCAGGCAAACACTCCAACACCCAAATACCTAAAATAATTGCCAGCGCCCGCAGATATGAGCTAACCGGCGAACAGAAGGACCAGAATATTGCTGACTTTTTCTGGGAAACTATTGTTAACAACCACTCCTATGCTACAGGCGGCAACAGCAATTATGAGTACCTGAGTGAGCCGCGTAAGCTAAATGACAAGCTTACTGAAAACACGACCGAAACTTGCAATACCTACAACATGCTGAAGCTTACCCGGCATTTATTTTCGGTAAACCCGTCGGCCAGTTTGATGAATTATTACGAGAAGGGGCTATACAATCATATACTGGCTTCGCAAAACCATGATGATGGGATGATGTGCTACTTTGTGCCCCTGCGCATGGGTGGTAAAAAAGAATATAGTACACCTTTTACCACCTTTACCTGCTGCGTAGGTTCGGGGATGGAAAACCATGTAAAATACAATGAAAGTATTTATTTTCGTGGGAATGACGGCAGCTTGTACGTTAACCTGTTTATTCCATCGGTACTAAACTGGAAAGACAAAGGCATTTCAGTAAAGCAGGAAACCACCTTACCTGCTGACGATCATACCACGTTAACCATCACAGCAGCCAAACCAGCTACCTTTGCTGTTCGCTTACGTAAACCCAGCTGGGCCAGCACCTGCACGGTAAAAGTAAATGGCACCATACAGCAATTATTGCCCGATGCAGAGGGTTATCTGGTAATTAACCGTAAATGGAAAAACAATGACCGGATTGAGCTTACGCTACCCGAAACGATCTACACCGAGGCCATGCCTGACAATGGAAACCGCAGGGCTTTGTTTTACGGCCCGGTAGTACTGGCCGGTATTTTGGGCAACCAGGAGCCGGATCCGTTGAAGGGCATACCGGTGTTTGTAACCAGCGAAACCGATCCTAAACAATGGCTGCAAATGGTTGATAAAAATCAGCTACGCTTTCGCACCGTTAACATAGCCCAGCCAACCGAGGTGCAGCTTGTCCCCTTCAATCAAACCAAAAATGAATACTATTCGGTTTACTGGGATGTATTTACACCGCAGGCCTGGACAGTACAACAAAAGGCTTACGAGGAGCAAAAGAAGAAACAACAGGAACTGGAAGCCCGCACAACCGACGTGATACGTTTAGGTGAAATGCAACCCGAAAGAGACCACAACTTTACCGGCGAGCATGAAAGCATAGGAGAAGATCATCAGAAAAAATGGCGTTCAACCGAGAACGGCGGTTTTTTAACTTATACTATGAAAACTGACCCTACTACGCAAAACATGCTGATTAACACTTATTGGGGTATGGATAACCGCGGCCGGGTTTTCGATGTAATGATTGACGGCACAAAGGTTACGACCGAAGATTTGAACAAATACAAAGAAAGCCGCTTTTATGACATCTCATACGCAATACCGATGGAACTAACCAAAGGTAAGAAACAGGTTACGGTAAAACTGCTGGCCAGAGAAGGTAACAGCGCCGGACCGGTATATGGAAGCCGCATGGTAAAAAACTAATTCTGTTATTCTCAAAACAAGTTTTTTCTGATTTCTGCATTTCAATACCTGTAGCCGGGGTCAAGGCTACAGGTATCTTTTTTATTAATACTTCAAGCCTATCAGCACTTCTGCTCAATCAATATTATGCTTTCAAAGAAACATTTCGTTCTATTGTTACTTACCTGCTTAATTGCTTTTACTTCCCGGGCTCAAAAGCCATACTGGCTCGATGAAACTAAAAATGAGGAAAACCGCCTGCCCATGCATTCCTCCTACTTTGTTTACGAGAATGAAAAGCTTGCCCAAACCAACAACTGGCATGCATCCGCCAATTACCAAAGCCTGAACGGCGCGTGGAAATTTAAATGGGCCGAAAACCCGGCCGGCATCCCGGAACACTTTGAGGCCGTTAATTTTGATGACAGCGCCTGGAAAAACTTCAATGTACCGAGTAACTGGGAAATGAATGGCTATGGCTTTCCCATTTATACTACCTCAGGGTTTGAATTTGCTTACCTGATGAATAACCAGGTAAATCCGCCTGTGGTGCCGCTTAGTTTTGACCCGACTGCCGTTTACCGGCGCGAAGTTACCTTACCCGCCAATTGGCAGGGCAAACAAGTGGTGTTACATATCGGCGCTGCAAAATCCAACTTAGCAGTTTGGGTAAACGGCAGGTATGTAGGTTATGGAGAGGACAGCAAGTTGCCGTCTGAATTTGATGTTACTCCCTACCTCACCTCCGGTAAAAATTTGATTGTACTGAAAATCATGCGCTGGTGCGATGGTAACTATATCGAAGATCAGGACATGTGGCGACTGAGCGGCATTACACGCGACTGCTACCTCGTGGCACGCAATCCGGTTCACATCTACGATACCGAGGTAATTCCAGACCTGGACAGTACTTATCACAATGGACGATTATATATCAAGCTCCATCTCAACAAAAAACCCGTTGCTCCTGTTAATGCCGAGGTTGAACTGAAATACGGCACAGTAAAAGTTGCCATTGGTACCGTTGCATTTGATACCTCGGCCCTTGGCACAACGCAACTACAAGTATTGGCACCGCACTTATGGAGTGCTGAAATACCCAATTTATATCAACTCACTATCAGGCTTAAAAATAGTGATGGCCAGGTAACAGAGGTGATACCACAACGCGTGGGTTTCCGTAAAATTGAAATTAAAAATGGTGCATTTCTGGTAAACGGCAAGCCGGTATTAATTAAAGGTGTAAACCGGCACGAGACCGATCCGGTTACCGGGCAAACCATTTCAAAAGAAGCTATGCTGCGCGATATCAGGCTGATGAAGCTTTTTAATATCAACGCCGTACGCACAAGCCATTATCCCAATAGCGAATACTGGCTCGACCTGTGCGATCAGTATGGAATTTATGTTGTGGGCGAAGCCAATATCGAATCGCATGGTATGGGGTATGATATTACGCAAACCATGGCCAACCGCCCTACCTGGGTTAATGCCCATTTGATGCGGGTACAGCGCATGGTTGAGCGCGACAAGAACCATCCCGCCATCGTTATCTGGAGCATCGGTAATGAAGCCGGTAATGGGTATAATTTTTACAGCTGTTATTTGTGGATGAAAAACCGCGACCATAGCCGCCCCGTACAATACGAGCGCGCAGTGGCCGATTACAGAACTTACACCTGGGAGTGGAATTCGGACATTATATGCCCCATGTATCCTACGCCGGATGGAATGCTGGCCTATGCTAAGCGCAACCCAACGCCCAAGCGCCCGTTCATTATGTGTGAATATGCACATGCCATGGGCAACTCCTTAGGTAACTTCAAGGATTACTGGGATATTATACGCGGCAACAAGACCGTATTCCAAGGCGGGTTTATTTGGGATTTTGTTGATCAGTGCTTTCAGCGGGTAAATGCTAAAGGCGATACGGTATATACTTATGGTGGTGATTATGAGCCTAAAGAAGCCATTACCGATTGGAACTATGCTGCCAAAGGTATCTTTTACGCCAACCGCACGCCTTATCCCCATGCTTGGGAAATGAAAAAGCTTTATCAAAGCATCCAAACCAAATTTATTGACGGGCATACCATCGAGCTTTACAACGAAAACTTTTTTAAAGATCTCAGTAACGTTTCGCTGAACTGGGAGGTGATTGTAAACGGCAAAAAGCAGCAGAACGGTGATGTGCAAAATATAAGCGTTGCACCACAGCAAACCGGCCGGATCAGCTTACCGATTAAACCAACAGCCGACGGAGAAGCCTTTTTAAATGTCACTTATAAACTAAAAAAGGAAGAACCGCTTGTTGGCGCGGGCCATATCATAGCTACCGATCAGCTGAAATTACAGGGCAATTACCGAAATATCCTTCTCGTTGAAAGCAAAGGCAGGTTGAAAAAAGAGGAAAGCGAACATAGTATAACCTTCACCTCAACTATTGCCAGAATAGTTTTTGACAAGCAACAGGGTTGGATGCATAGCTACAGCTTGAAAGGAACGGCAATGTTGGATGACCAAGCAGCATTAAAGCCCAACTTTTGGCGCGCACCCAATGACAATGACTATGGAGCCAGCTTGCAAACCAAACTTAAAAAGTGGAAAACAGCAGTAAACAATGCCAAACTGATTAGCTTTACCAACCAGTTACAGCATGATGTAGCCACGATTAAAGCGGTTTACAGCCTGCCGGATGTGGCTTCTCAACTTACCCTATCTTATACCATCAATGCAGCGGGTGAGGTTCTCATCAACCAACAATTAAAAGCAGATACCACGCAAAAAACAGATATGCTGCCCCGTTTTGGCATGCAGTGGATTTTGCCCATAGGGTTTGAGCAGATCATTTACTATGGCCGCGGGCCTTTTGAAAACTATCAGGATCGTAATTACAGCGCACATGTTGGATTATATAAACAAACCGTTAGTTCGCAGTACTTCCATTACGTTACCCCACAGGAAACGGGCAATAAAACCGATATCCGCTGGTTTAGGATCACGAATAAAAACGGGAAAGGATTGGAAATTACATCCGACCAAAACTTAAGCATGAGTGCACTGCATTACCGCGACAGTGATTTGGACGATGGCGACAAACGCCACCAACGCCACGCTGCCGATCTGATTGCACGCCCGCAAACCCAGCTGAATATTGATTACAAACAAATGGGGGTAGGCGGTATTGACAGCTGGCATTCCCGGCCTATGGCTAAGTACCAGTTACCTTTTGGCAACTACCAATACAGCTTTATGATCCGTCCTATACTTTAAGTGTGGTACACATTCTTATTGATATATTAAGTCGGTGCCACAATGCATATCTACTATTGATTATTATATTCGCTGTAAAGTAATGCCATACTGTAAAAGCAGCTATCAAGTAATATCAAAGTAACTATGAACGAGAAAGAAACAACCAAGCTCAGTAAGTTTTTAAGCCTGGTGTTGCGGCATCAGCCCGATCTTATCGGTATTGAACTGGATGAACAGGGCTGGGTTAAGGTGGATGAGCTGCTGAAACAGTCCGCCAATCACGGACATTTGATTACCCTGGAGATGCTTAACCACGTTGTGGAAACCAATGCCAAAAAGCGCTTTGCCTTTAGTAATGATGGGCATAAAATTAGAGCAAACCAGGGGCATTCCGTTGAGGTAGACTTAGGTTACGAGCCGCAGGTTCCGCCTACTGTTTTATATCATGGTACCGGCAGCCAGTCAGTAGCCTCCATTCTGCAATCAGGCCTCGAAAAGCGCAGCAGGCAGCATGTACATTTGAGTGCAGACCGGGATACGGCCATCAAAGTAGGCAGCCGGCATGGCAAACCGGTAGTGCTTGAGGTGCTTGCCCTTGAGATGCATCAGAATGGCTATACATTTTTCTTATCTGCAAACGGCGTGTGGTTAACTGAAACCGTACCCGCGAACTTTTTGCAGTTATCACAATAACTAAGCAGATTCGGTTTATATCTGGCGAGATAACTGCAACAGGCTGAACAATGAGTTGCAGACAAAATATATACTTACGTTTACCACATGAACTCAAAATAGCTTAACTCACTTCCAAGCTATGCAATAATCCTACATTTGCAGGGCATGAACAGCTATTTTCAGGATCTCACAAATTTACTTTCGGCAGAACGTGCTGCCGATGAAGCTTCATTTGCGGGCTTAACAGCCGGTACAGGAGCGGCACAGCGCCGGGCGTTGGGCTTGTGCTGGTATCCAATTGCTATCCGCGGCACGGAGCCTGTACGTGGCGACTATCTCAGCATTGAGGTTGAACGTACCACCCATAAAGAACTGTCACATCAGATCCGCTTTGGCAGTTCGGTTGCCTTGTTTTCAAATCACGATCAGCAAGACAGGGCGCAAGGAACGGTAACTTATTTAGGCACTGACCGGATGAGGATTACCTTAACGGTGGAGGAACTGCCCGACTGGGCCGCCGACGGTAAGTTGGGTATCGACCTGTTGTTTGACGACTATAGTTACGACGAGATGCGCAATGCCTTGAAAAAAGCAGCGCAAACCGATTCCCGCATCATCAAGGTGCTAACAGGTGAAACAAGCCCATCGTTTGTTCCGGTAACTTATACAAATGCAAATTTAAACAAGTCGCAGGAGGCTGCTGTTCGCTGTATCTTAAGCGCACAGGATCTTGCTATTGTGCATGGCCCGCCCGGCACAGGTAAAACCACCACTTTAGTAGCAGCAATTCAAGCCTTAGTTGCGCAAGGCGACCAGCAGATACTGGTGGTTGCGCCCAGCAATACGGCAGTTGATCTGTTAAGCGAAAAACTGTCCGACACCGGCCTGAATGTACTGCGTATTGGCAACCCCGTCCGCGTGACCGAACGCCTGCAAAAACTTACCCTGGATAGCCGCGTCGCTTTACATGAGCAGGTTAAGGAAGTAAAAAAGCTACGGAAAATGGCTGCCGAGTACAAAAACATGGCGCACAAATATAAACGCAGCTTCGGCAAGGCAGAACGGGAGCAGCGTAAGGCACTTTTTGACGAAGCGCACCGCATTATGCGCGATGTGACTGCTATTGAAGAGTTTGTCAGCAATGATGTGATCAGCAAAGCACAAGTGATTACCGCCACGCTTGTTGGCTCGGTGCATCATACCATCAAAAAGTTGCAATTCCATACCGTGGTTATGGATGAAGCGGGCCAGGCCCTGGAACCTGCCGCCTGGATACCCATATTGAAAGCGCAGCGGGTTATCTTAGCAGGCGATCACCTGCAGCTACCGCCAACGGTTAAATCATCATCGAGCGCGCTAACCACAACCCTGTTAGAAAAATGCGTAGCCCTGCACCCTCAGGCGGTAACCTTGTTAGAGGAGCAGTACCGCATGAATACCCAGATCATGGGCTTTTCATCGCTCAAATTCTACAACAACAATCTTGTTGCACATCCTTCAGTGGCTAACCGTGTATTAGTGCCCGGCGACAAACCTTTTACCTTTATTGACACGGCCGGTGCAGGTTATGAAGAGCAGGCCGAAGGCACCAGCACTGCCAACCCCGAGGAAGCTGCCTTTATTATTCGGCATATCGACACTATGAATTATACAGGCGTAAGCGTTGCCGTTATTGCCCCTTACAAAGAACAAGTTACAATTTTAAAAGAGCAATTAGCCGGAACAACCGTAGAAGTAAATACCGTGGATGGCTTTCAGGGCCAAGAGCGGGATGTGGTTTATATCTCGCTTACGCGAAGCAACAGCAACGGCACTATCGGTTTCCTGTCAGATTACCGGCGCATGAATGTGGCCATGACCAGGGCAAGGCGAAAGCTGGTTTTAGTTGGTGATAGTGCCACCCTGGCGCAAACGCCGTTTTACGCAGAAATGATAGCCTATGCCGAAAAGCTGGGCGGCTATGAAAGTGTTTGGGAATATTGAAGTGATATAGATAACACTTAAGCATCCATTATAGAGGCTGCTTTTTAACCACTGTATGTGGCTAAATGATGAGCCGTATCAAATGATTGTTTGAATTTTGCAAGCTTTCGTTTGATGATCGCAAACGCCACAGGGCCATCCTGATGCACCTTTGCTTTATTAAATTTAAGCAAATGGATAAGAAAGTTTGGTATGTTACCGGTGCATCCAAAGGCTTGGGATTGGCATTGGTAAAACAATTATTAGCTGCTGGCTACAGGGTAGCGGCAACATCAAGATCAGCAGATGCCATGCAAAGCGCCGTTGGTGATACAAACAGCAACCAGTTCCTGCCACTGGAAGTTGACTTGGGCGATGCGGCCTCTGTTAACGGTTCTATTGAACAAACCGTAAGCAAATTTGGCCGTGTTGATGTTGTGGTAAACAATGCGGGTTTTGGTATTGGAGGTAGTTTAGAGGAGCTATCCGAAAAAGAAATAGTGGACAGTTTTGGCGTAAATGTATATGGTACGATTAAAGTAATCAAAGCAGCATTACCGGTGATGCGCAAGCAACGCTCGGGGCACATCATCAACATCTCTTCTATAGCCGGCTTTGCAGCAGCAACAGGCTGGTCGGTTTATGCAGCTACCAAGTTTGCAGTTATAGGCCTGTCGGAAGTACTGGCAGATGATGTACGCGAATTTGGCATTAATGTAACGGTAGTTGCGCCGGGCGCATTCCGCACAGAATTCCTGAGCGAACAATCGTTGGTTTTAGCCGAAAACAAGATGGAAGAATATGAGGCCGTAAGGGCATCGCACACTCGCTACCTTACCATGAACGGCAAGCAGGCCGGCGATCCGCAAAAAGCAGCCGAGGTGTTCATCCGCTTGGCGGAAATGCCCGAGCCTCCCGTCCGGTTCTTTATGGGTACGGATGCCTATAACCGGGCCTTGCAGAAAACCGATCAGCTTAAAGCCAACCTGGAGCAGTGGAAAGAGTTATCGTCAATTACCGATTTTGGTGCGTAATACCAACTTATACTTTTGTAAGCAGTAAAAGAGGCTGATTGATTATTTGTATATTCACTACCCGGTTCCCAAAAGGAAAATTGGGTAGTGAATATTCAAACTATTATCTGCAATTACTCGCTTCTTAAACTATTTACCGGGTTAGCCACAGCCGCTTTGATAGCATGCGAGCTAATGGTAAGCAGCGCAAATACAATAGCAGTGATTCCCGCAATAACAAAAGCCCAGGCGTTTATGTGTATGCGGTAACTGAATGCCATTAGCCATTGGTTCATGATATACCAGGCTATTGGTGAGGCAATCAGGATGGAAAGTGTTACGAGTTTCAGAAAATCGCCTGTCAGTAATTTGGCAATGCCCGGTACGCTTGCGCCCAGCACTTTGCGAATGCCTATCTCCTTGGTTCTTTGCTCGGCTATAAAAGCCGCCAGGCCAAACAGCCCTAAGCAAGCCACAAATATGGCCAGTATGGAGAAAACGGTAGCTGTTGTGGCCATATGCTGTTCGGCATTATATAAGTTTTGAATATGGCTGTCCAAAAATTCGTAATCAAAGCTCGAGTTGGACATATCCGCTTTAAAATCGTTCTGTATTTGTTGCACAAAGCGGGGGATATCTTTAGTGTTATAACGGATCAGTAACGTGCGCAATGATTCCGGTGCCTCATTCATCGTATAGTAAACATAGCCGCCTACCTCGCTTTTAAGCGACTGGTAATTAAAGTCTTTAACTACACCGGTTACAATGGCTTTGCTGCCCATCTCTGTGCCAATGTACTTACCCACGGCATCCTGCGGCGACTGAAAGCCAAGATATTTGATAACGGCCTCATTTAATAAAACATAGCAAGTGGTATCGCCAGCCGCAACAGTATGCGGCAAACTATTGCCTGCCAGCAGCTTCAGCCGCATGGTTTTTACGATGGAGCCATCAGTATGGCAGGTTTTTACCGGCATACCTTTATCATCGCCTCCTAATTTCCATACGCTTCTGCCACTCTCTACATCGCCCGGAATAGACTGTACCGCCGAAACGCTTTCTACACCGGATAGCCCCTGCAAATTGTTCATGAACGCCGTTACCTGCTGCTGGCTTTGTGCAGCTTTAATGTTCACGGCAACTATACCCTTCGGGTTATACCCCAAATCCTTGTTACGGATAAACTGGATCTGCTGCAGGATAATGATCACAGCTATAATCAGAATAATAGAAGCGGAAAACTGGAATACCACCAACGACCGGCGGATAAAATCGGCAACGGAATGTTTTAACTTCAGTTTATTCATTAAAACCAATGGGGAAATGCGTGACATTGAAAATGCCGGGTAACTGCCTGCTATAACAGTTACCAGCAGCCATGTTACAAACAGGCAAAGTAATATAGGCACAGCAAAAAATGCCGTTGAACTTAACACAATACCTGTAACGCGCTGAAATAGCGGCTGTAATATAAAGGCAAAACCATATCCTATAAGTATAGCAACTAAGGACAGTAAAGCTGTTTCAGTGTAAAAAAGCGCTACTAAATGGCGGCCATTTGCACCCAATACTTTGTTTACGCCTACCCCTTTAGCGCGTTTTTGCGAACGCGCAGTTGCCAGATTCATGTAGTTGATACAGGCGATAAGCAACACCAATATGGATAAAAACATGAGCGCTTTTACTGTACTGATGTTACCGATTTTGGACGAGTAACCCTATCTGATATCGGCTGAATACAGGTGAATAGCTGTGAGTGGCTGAAACAAAAATCGGGTGAAGTACTTTTGATCCTTTGCTACATTCTTATCAATAAGGGCCGTTGCCTGCGCTTGTACGCGTTGTATACTTGCTGCGGGCTGTAACAAACAATAAGTTTCATAACTGGCATTACTCCAGTAAACGTTTTTACCAGCCCAAGTGTCCATAATATTGTAAATCATATCACAATCAATGGTACTGTTTGCCGGTAAATTGGCATAAACGCCCGAAACGTGAAGGGTGTCGCGGTTGTTTACATAAATGATCTTCCCGAGGGCCGATGCCTTGCCATACAATCGTTCTTTTGCAGCCTGCGAGAGGACAATAGATTTAGGCTGTATAAATGCGGCATGGGCGTTTCCTTCTGTAAACCGCATATCAAACATGCTAAAAACTGTTGAGTCGGCCATGTACAAGCCCTTTTCGGTAAAGTTTTTTTCATCTGTTTTTAACGATACCCGGGCGCCAAAATCGTGCTTAATAAGCCGCGTCACAGCTTTTACCTCCGGAATGGCCTGAGCAACAGCAGGCCCAACCGCATTAGGTAACTGCGCCCATACTTTGTAATTATACTGTGCAGTGGTTTGCATGTTTATCCGGTAAATATTTTTCGAGTTCTTGTACATGCGGTCAAAACTCAATTCATAAGATATGCAGGCAAACAGCGTAATGCAAACACACATCCCAATTGCCAGTCCGGCAATATTAAGCGTAGTAAAAAGCTTATTGGTAACAATATTACGCCAGGCTATCTTTATGTAATTCTTTATCATATCGTCTATTTAACAATGGCTTAGTTATGCGGTGTCGCCTCTATTGAGTAAACAGGTCTGCTTAATTGACTATCAGGGTTCTTATCGCTCATTAGGGCTCCAACCAAATTGCAAAGCCTATACCTATATGTTAAAATATTGACTTAAAGCCGATTATCACACATAATACATTAATCAGTGTTCGCTTTCGATACAATAAACGTTCGTTTTCGATTAAGATGAGCTTACCTAAAGGTGGTGGGAAATATGCTGTTATATCCTGATAAAGATAGTATGTGTAAAGCTACGCTGATGTATGGAGATCAAAGCCAAATGTTGGCAATTGAAAACAAAGTGAAGGCCAATTAATATTTCGTTAGACTAATCTGGGTACGCCTAACGTCAAATAAAATCAAATTTAGTTTTGAATACTTTTATAGCAAATAGCCATTTAATTTAAAGCTGCCATTTCTATTATACGATTAACTTCTGATACAAAGCACTTGGCTAAGCTAATAACTCATCCATAACGTATTGTGCTATCCCACCGAGAGGCAGTACCGATTCTGCGGCGTTGAGCTGAATAGCTTCTTTCGGCATACCGAATACCACACATGAGCGCTCATCCTGTGCAATGGTTCTGCCGCCCGCTTCACGGATTTCCAACAGACCTTTTGCGCCGTCATCGCCCATACCGGTCATCAGGATGCCGATGCAGTTCTTGCCTGCGTAAATAGCTGCCGAACGGAATAATACATCAACCGATGGCCGATGCCGGTTTACCAGCGGGCCGCTATTCAGTTCCACATAGTATTTTGTACCTCGTCGTTTCACCATCATGTGCTGGTTACCAGGGGCAATGAGAGCAACTCCGGCTTCAATCAAATCACCATCCTCAGCTTCTTTCACGCGTATCTGGCAAAGGTCATTTAAACGGTCGGCAAATGCTTTGGTAAAGTTTTCAGGCATGTGCTGTACGATAACTACGCCGGGGGCATCAGGCGGCAAGGCCTCTAAAAACACCTTAATGGCTTCAGTACCACCAGTTGATGCACCTACAGCCACAATTTTGGCTGACGTGAGCTGACTGTTTGTCCTCGTAGCCTGCAACACAGCATCTGCAGATAATTTAGGCGGCACTACTGCCATATCAGCAAAAAACCGCTTTTTTAACTGCGTATGTGCAGCCCTTTTTACTACCTCTCGTATCCTTGAAGCGGCTTCTTCTGTGCTGCCGGAGGTGACAAAAATTTCTTTTGATAAAACATCCACGGCACCATATTCAAGTGCTTTGTATGCAATTTCGCTACCTTCAGAATCAATATCAGCCAGAAAGACAACCGGTATAGGGTGCTGCGACATGATTTTTCTGAGAAACGTAAGGCCGTTCATTCTGGGCATGTAATAATCCAGGATAATTACATCCGGCACCTGCTTGGTTAGTTTATTGGCTGCAATATAAGGATCAGCAGCGGTAGCTATTACTTCAATACTGGGATCGCCATTTAATATTTTATGCAACAGCTGCCTGAACAGGGCCGAGTCATCTACAATCAATACAGAAACTTGCTCGTTCATGTGATCAGTATTTGAGTTTATTTGGGGCTGGTGCAATGGCATCGGCCGGCTTCATGAATTTTAGCATTACATCGCCATTTTCAGAATAAAAAATCAACTTACGGCCCAGGCAGCCGCCTACACTCTGGCTAACAACCGGAATCTTTTCTACGTCCAATATATCAAAGGCAAATTCCGCATTACGCTGGCCAATCTGAAAAATACCATTTGCATCATGCCTGATGCTTCCGCCGAAAACCTTGGCTTTAAGGTTTGTTTTATAACTGCCCAACCGCAACATTTTCTGGATAAGGTTTTGCATAGCAATGTCACCGTATTTGTCGGACAATATACCATTTCCCGTTAGCTTGGGTAACATGAAGTGATTGATGCCGCCAAAACGCAACACCGGATCCCACAACACCACAGCCACACACGATCCAAGCACCGTATCAACCACATGCGGGCTCCGGTCTGCAAATACTTTTCCGGGAAGTAAATAAAACTTATCCATTTAACAGGCTAATTATTAAACCTTCTTGAAAACTGTGGGCCTGATTTGTACCAGGGGTAAATTCATATGGGCCACCGACTCGGAGTGCCCCAAAAATAAAAAGCCACCGCTTTGTAATTGTGTACACAGCTTTTTAATCACTTTCTCCTGCGTTTGCCGGTCAAAATAAATTAAAACGTTACGGCAAAATATGACTTGAAATTGCTGTAGCGGACTATAATCATCCTCAATAAAATTCAACCGCTCAAAGTTTACCCTGGCGCGCAACTCAGGCACAATCCGTACCGTTTTATTTTGCACATCCTTGCTTTTAAGTAAATACCTGCGTTTTAATGCAAGTGGCACAGGATTTACCTTATCTATTGCATAAACAGCGGTAACCGCACTGTTTAAAGCGCGTGTGGAGATGTCTGTACCCAGTATCTGGTATTCAAAACCCTTGTTTTTACTTTGAAATTCGCTGAGTACCATCGCCAGTGTGTAAGGTTCCTCACCGGTTGAGCAGCCTGCGCTCCAAACACGGAAAGCCTTACCAGCGGGCAATGCGTCCTGAGCAGCAGGCAACACCTCATTATACAGAAAATCAAAATGTACCGCTTCGCGAAAAAAGTCAGTTTTATTGGTCGTAACCAGATCCATCATGGGCACCAGTTCCAACCGTTGCCCTTCCGCACTAAAAACATAATCGCAATAGGCTTTGTACGAATTCAGATTTAGCGCTGTTAGCCTTTTTTGCAAACGCCCTTCCAGCATCAGCTTTTTTGATGACGGGAGCTTGATGCCATAATGCGTATAAATAAAAGCGCTTAACCGGCTAAAATCTGTATTGGAAAGCCCGCTGCCTAAAGGCTTAGATGGGGGAACATAACTCATATTGCTGCACCCTCATTAAAACTTTTCGTATTCTGAATCCAGCGAATCCATATTCAATTTCACCCCGTTCAATTTCTGCTTCGGTAACTTACCCGGTTTATTAGCACTGTTATTATAGCGCTTAGAAATCAGGTCGGATCGTATTGCAGTACGGGTTACTTTAGAAGCTGTTTCAAGCTTAAAGAAAGAGATCATATCTTTCAGCTGCTCGGCCTGAGCGGAAAGTTCTTCGGCACTGGCCGCCATTTCTTCTGATGTAGCCGCATTTTGCTGCGTTACCTGGTTGAGTTGCTGCATGGCATCGTTAATTTGCTCCGCACCCAAGTTTTGCTCGGCGCTGGATGCACTGATTTCCTCTACCAGGCGAGCCGTGTGCTGGATATCGGGCACAATGAGTCCTAATAAAATACCTGATTTTTCGGCAATGGTGACGCCCGATCTCGACAATTCAATAATTTCTGTTGCAGCAGCCTGCGATTTTTCAGCCAGCTTTCGCACCTCTGCCGCTACTACTGCAAAGCCCCTTCCCTGATCGCCTGCACGGGCGGCTTCCACGGCGGCGTTAAGCGCTAATATATTGGTCTGGCGGGCAATTTCACTGATTACATGAATCTTATCAGCAATCGACCGCATAGAGCCCAGGGCGTCTTGCACCGCGGTACTGCCATTCATTACATCGGTGGAAGCTTTAACCGCAATCTTTTTAGTTTCGATGGCGTTCTCGGCACTTTGCTGCACATTCGCTACCATCTCTTCCATTGAAGATGACACCTGCTCGGTGGCCGCGGCCTGTTCCGTTGCCCCTTCAGACATTTGTTCTGACGACGCACTTAACTCCTGGCTGGCTGCCACAATATGATCTGATGCAGAATTTACATACACAATTACCTCCTTGATTTTATCTGTCATCATTTTGAGGTCACTTAACACTACGCCAATCTCGTCATTGTTTTTTGGCTGTATGTCTACGGTCAAATCGCCTTCAGATAACCGCGAAATAACCTGTGATGCATAATCAATAGACCTACGTATACTTTTGATGATAGCTATTGAAACAACAACGGAGATAACAATACCCAACATAACAAAGATGCACGCACTGATTTTGGTTTCGGTATAAACGGCCTCCCCCTGCTGGTACTCGCGCTCAGCTACCGTCATTTGAATATTGATCAGTTGCCCGATCTTATTAATGGTAGGATCAATAGCCGGGTGAAGTGTATTCGGAATAAATACCGACAGCGCTTTTTTATCTCCTTTTGCCAAAATTTCATGCAGTTGGCCAAGCACGGCATCTGCATTTTGCATCAGTTTTTCTGCGTCTGCCGCTATAAGTTCTTCTTCGGGTGTACTATCGGCCGTTAAATAAGTTTTCCAGCTATCTTTAATAACTTGCTCGGCAGCTTTTATTTCCCGGTCGCCCGCTTTAAAGGCAAGCGCGCCCTTACTCATTTTGTGAGCATCATTCAGTATGCCGATGCCATACTGCGCAGCAATGATGTTTAATTGCTTTAAGCCAACCACACGGTCCTTGTAGATCGTTTCCAGCGAGCTGTTTACCTTGCTGATGTTAACAAGGTTATACACGCCCATAGCAACCAGTACTACAGATGACAGTAAAGCCAGAATAAAAAGCTTGGTTGATATTTTAATACGGTTCATAATCAATAGTTTATTTTTTTAGGTTTAGAAGATCAATACCGCTCGTACTTATCGTCTAACGTGTCTTTTCCGTTCATATTAAGCTGAATGCCTGAACGGCTTTTATAGCTTGCCGTGCTTCTGCTTTTAGGTGTCTGCTTTTTAACGGCAGGTATATTTGCGTTGCGCTGGCTAACCATTTGGCCGGGGTATGGTGCAGTTAAGCGCACATCGTTACCCAAATCAAAGTTAATTACATCCCTTAATTGCTCTGCCTGGCTGGCCAGTTCTTCCGAACTTGCAGCCATTTCTTCAGAGGTTGCTGCGTTTTGCTGAATAACCTGATTGAGTTGCTGCAGCGCATTATTCACTTCGGCTGCGCCGCTGTTTTGTTCGATACTCGATAAGCTGATTTCCTGTACCAGCCTGGCCGTTTTTTGTATCTCCGGAACAATAGCTTCTAAAAGCTGCCCTGATTTTTCGGCTACGGCAACGCCCGACCGGGAAAGGTTATTGATCTCAAGCGCTGCAGTCTGGCTGCGTTCGGCCAGTTTTCTTACCTCTGCCGCCACCACGGCAAAGCCTCTTCCATAATCACCGGCCCGGGCCGCCTCCACAGCAGCATTCAGTGCCAAGAGATTGGTTTGACGTGCAATATCACCGATAATAGTAATACGCTCAGCAATCTCTTTCATGGATTGTACCGTGTGATTAACAGCCTTACTGCCGTCCACAATATGAGTGGCGGCTTCGAGAGCAATACGCTCGGTCATGCGGGCATTTTCTGTATTTTGTTGTATCCCGGCGGCTATTTCTTCCATAGCAGAAGATACCTGTTCGGCAGATGCAGCCTGCTCCGTTGCCCCTTCAGACATTTGCTGGGCAGATGCGCTCATTTCGCCGCTGGCGGCCGATATATTGTCGGAAGCGGTTTGTACATAAGCCACCAATTCTTTAAGTTTTTTTACGATATTTTCGACGTTACGTACAATGATTATAGAAAAGCCCAAACCAAATACGATAGCACCGATAATAAGATATAAAGATTGCGAACGGGCATGCTCATAAATATCTGCTGATGTTTTATTAGCATTTTCGGCAGTTTTAAGCTGCAAATCGGACAGCCTGCTGATATTCTGCGTAACGGGATCAATTTTAGCATAAAGCTCTTTTTTAGCATAGGCCTCCAGGGCTACTGAATCTTTTCGTTGCAGAATATCTTCCAAATGATCAATCGATGCGTTGGCTTCTTCAATAAGAGGTGCTGTTTGCGTAGCCAGTTCTTTTTCATCTGCCGAAAGTACCGTGTTGCGGTAACTATACCAGCTTGCCTGTATATCATGACGTGCCTGACTGATACCGTGCAGGCCTGCCTGCCAGCTCAAATTACCGGCTCTGATCTTGTGAACACCGTCAACAATGGTTACGGCATACTGGTCTGAGACCACTTTTAACTGCCTTAACGGTAAAACATCGTTGTTAAACGTGTTCGCCTGAGAGTCATTTACTCTTTTAAGATCCCGTTCGGCATTAAAGCCTATAACCCCGATGATCAGAATCAGCATACCGACCAGCATATATAGCTTGGTAGATATCTTTATATTATTTATGCGCTGCATGGTTGCGGTTTGTTAATTTTCGGACAAGGCACTGATGTCGTCGACAGCAAAAACTTTGTCGATATTGATGGTTAGGATAAAATCTTCGTCGGCTTTGGCAATTCCCGAAACGTAATCCTCCCGGTAGCTGGCTCCCATACTTACGGGCGGTTGTATCTGGTCGGGCGTCAGGTCAATTACCTTTTGCACCGCATCTACAATGGCACCAACCTGCACCGGCCCGTTTTCGGTTTGGGTAGTTAGCACAATAATGCAGGTATCAATAGTAAAATCTGTTTCCTGCATGCGGAACTTGATGCGGGTATCAATAACCGGCAAAACATTACCCCTGAGGTTAATTACTCCACGCATAAAGTCAGGCGCGCCTGGTATTTTGGTAATAGGCTTCATTTCCAGAATTTCGAGCACCTGCCCTACATTAAATGCAAACAACTCCTGCTCCAGCCTGAAGGTCAGGTAGGCATGTATTTCGGTGTTAGCTGACATGTGTTAATCTTTTTCTTTGTAAATATTGTTCGGCTACCTTGATGGTATCCAGCACCAGGGCAATACTGCCATCGCCCAGAATGGTAGCCCCGGATATATTTTCTATCTTTTGATAGTGCTTGCCCAAGGACTTTAATACGGCCTGAAACTTGCCTATTACCCGGTCTACCAGTAAGGCTATCCGTTTTTCTTCAAAATACACAAGCACCACCTCACGCGCGGCGCTATCTGCTGCGGTACCGCCATATTCCTGTGAAAGATCAATGTAAGGTATCTGCTGACCGTCCAGAATCAGTACTTTATGGAAATGGTTGATTTGCTGAACTGCCGGAGCCTCCAGGCACCGCTCAACGGCCGAAAGCGGAATCACGTATGAGCCATCATTGATCTGTACCAGCAGCCCATCAATGATAGAAACAGTTAGCGGCAACTTAATAATGATTGTGGTGCCCTGGTTAACAACCGAGGTTATCTTGATTTGCCCCCGTATGTCTTCTATTTTACGCTTTACCACATCCATGCCTACGCCCCGCCCGGATATAGAACTGATCCGTTCGGCCGTAGAAAATCCGGGAAGGAAAATCAGGCTAAATATCTCTGCTTCACTTAAAACTTCATCCTTACCGATTAAGCCCTTTTCGATAGCCTTTAAACGGATTTTTTCCGGATCCATACCCCGGCCATCGTCCTGTATTTCAATGTAAACGTTTGTGCCTGCGCAATAGGCTTTGAACACAATGCGACCTTGTTTTCTCTTACCAAGCTTTAAGCGGGTTGCCTCGTCTTCAATACCGTGGTCAACACTGTTGCGCAACACGTGCATCAATGGGTCTGATAATCCCTCGATGATATTCTTATCCAGCTCGGTTTCCACCCCCTCGGTCACAAACTCAATTTCTTTATGCAGCTCATCTGCCAGGTCTCTTACCAGTCGGTTAAACGGGGTAAGCATTGTTTTAACAGGTAACAGGCATAAACTGAAAGCGTTGTCGCGTAGCCGGGTTAGTATTTTTTCGAAGTTTTCGGAAACTCCCATCAGCTCGGGCTGTGCACTCTCCCCCGCTATGATGCCCAATTTGGCCTGCAGGGTAATCAGCTCGCTAACCAGCCCCATCAGGTTATCCAGCTTTTCGGATGGCACCCTAATGCTCGAAATCACGTTGGTGCGTTGTGGCACAACTGTATTTGCGGCACCTGCCTGCGCTGGTTGTTCGGCTTGTATGCTCTTTACATCAACCGCGTCTACTTTCGGCTGTACCTCTTTGATATCAAGTTTACAACGCCCGGTTACAAATAAAAAAACCTGCTGTATAGCATCCAGACCGGCCGCTGTTTGAAGTTCAATATCCCACGAAGTGTAACAATACGTAGGCTCGATATCTTGCAGCGCTGGTATAGCTGCCGTGTTACAGGAAATATGGCACTCACCTAATGATTGCAGGTCGGCCAGTAAAGTAAGCGGATTGGTACCGTTATAAAACAGCTCCTGATGCGGTGCAAAATGAATAGCGTAGATTTTTACCCCTGCCTCCTGCTCATCATTATTGCTTGTAATAGATGCAGGTGTTTGATGTACCTTATTCAAGGCAGCTTCAATATCCTGAAGCAAGGTTGCTATGCGAACGTTAAGCGCTTTGTGTGTTTCACTGGCGGCCACAGATTGATCAGTAGGGCTTTTAACCAGCGTAAACAGATGATCTACCGCGGCCAGCGTGGTATTGAGTATCGGTTTAGTAAGCTGCTGCTGCCCGTTACGGATATATTCGTAAACAGATTCCAGCTGATGGGTAAAGTTTGCAACGATGCTAAAACCGAACATACTGCTGTTACCTTTAATGGTATGCAGGGCCCGGAAAACCTGCTGAATCAGCGCAGCATCATGTGGCGTTACCTCCATTAAAAGCAGCGCTTTTTCCACTTCTGAGAGCAATTCCAGGCTTTCTTCTATAAAGGTATCGTTGTACTGCTCCATTATTGTACAAGCTTGGTTACGGTGTTAACCAGTTTATCTTTAATTCCGTCTTTGTCAAACAATATCGTAGCCATAGAGGTACTAATAGTTTCCTCTACATGGTTAAACGGCGCACCCATAAAAAGGATAGCCGGCAAAAAGCGATAATAAGCTATGCTTCGCATTGCCTTAATGAGCGCAATGCCGTCCATTTCGGGCATATTCAAGTCGGTTATCAGTAAATCTATATCCTGCCCGTTCAGGTGTGCCAGGCCTTCGCTGCCACTGGTTGCCGAAATAACCTGATAACCTGCTTTTTTTAGGGCAAGGCTGGTTAGCCGGATCACCATATCCGAATCATCAACCAAAAGTATAGTGCGGCTTTTCATACTTTTTCTTTCGATACAAGATGAGTAAATCCTGAGAGGGCAAGCACGCGCTGCAGATACTCATCAGGTTCAAAAAGCAATTGGATGCGTTTACCCTCCACCTCAACGCTCTTTTTAAGTGCCGATAGCAACTGCAGACCAGCTACATCTATGCGCTCAATGTTTTGCAGATGAATATTGGCCCGGCTGTAAGTACGCAGAATGGTAAGCAACTCCGCTTGAATTGCGGCTGCATCGCGAACAATCAGACTACCTTCGAGAAAAATTTTTGCTGTATTTTCACTTACAGAATCCAAACGCACTTCAAAACTCATCAACCGGAAAAGAATAATTTCTTAATTGATGATTTTACGAATTCCATACAGATAAGTTACACCCTGCTGGAATAAGTTGTAAGGAGCAGCACACGCTGCTTATTGCGCTTGTAGCAGCTATTAAAGCCTAATATATTTATAAATGGAGGCGTTGTTTAATTACTACGGAGACAGCAAAAATTTATTTTTATTTTCAGGCAACCTTTTGTTTGCGGCATGCGTGATACACACAGATAAGGATTACAATTTAGCAGAAGCCCTCATGATGGGAGAAGCAGAACTACAACAACTGATTGCGGGATGCTTGCAGCAAAACCGGCAGGATCAAAAATTGCTGTATAAAGCATTTTATGGTTTTGCTATGTCGATATGTTTGCGATATGCGGGCAACAGGTATGAGGCTGCCGAAATTATGAACCAAGGTTTTATGAAAGTATTTACCCGTTTGCATAAGTACGAAAGCCATAAGCCCTTTGCCGCCTGGGTTGGCCGTATTATGATGAACACTTCGGTAGATTACTATCGCAGCAACCTGAAAATGGCTTTTATGGACAGCCTTGATTTAGCGCAGGACGTTGCCCATGATGACCGGACCGACAAGAAGCTGAATTACGATGACCTGCTGGCTATGGTTCAGCGCTTGCCAAGTGCTTACCGGACGGTTTTTAATTTATATGCTATTGAGGGATACAGCCATGAAGAGATTGCCGAGTTGCTGGGCATCAGTACCGGCACCTCTAAATCAAATCTTTTTAAAGCGCGTGAAAAGTTGAAACGCATGATAACGGATGCCGACTATCAGGCAACCGACAAGCCGGATGATTACCGGCATAAGATAGTAACCATAGGCGCCGTGAGCATCGGCATGTCTTTTCTGATTAATATGATAATGCAATGAAAGAACCTGACGAAAATAAACTGGACAAGCTTTTTAGAGACGGTTTTGCCGGCTCTGAAAAACGGGTTGCTTTTCGTGAGGAGGATTGGGCTGCCATGGAAAAATTACTGGATAAAAAATCCGGTAAACGGGCCGGTGCCTACCGCTTTATCTATTACGCATCAGGCATTGCCGCTGTGTTGCTGCTGGTATTGGGCTTGTACTTTTTCAATGGCAAGCAACAGCATACAGATAACCGTCAACAAAAACTAACTAAAAATTCCCCTTATAAACCTAAAAAGCATAACGACCAATCCGGGCAGGTTTCACATCATCCAGTTTCCGGGCCGCTGGTTAAACCAGAGCAGCTTGTAAACCGTAGTAGCCGAAAAAGCAAATCGTTCTTTCCCTTATCTGCTGCCCGGAAAGGTCGTTACCCTGATGCCAAACAAGATTTGTTGATTCAGGAAACAGTGGCGCAAACACCTGACAGTATGATAGCGCCGCCAACAGCAATACTTGCCGAAAATCAAACACAAACAGACAGGGCACCCGATAGTGCGATTGATACCGGCAACACAGCTACAGCACCTATTGAAACTGCGAACCCACTGGATAAGAAGACAAAATCTATTAAACCATATCTGAGAAACAAGCCACAGTTTACACTTAGCATACTGGCTGCGCCAGATTTAAACAACACGGGTAGCTTTGCAGGCGGCCAGGTAGGTACCAACGTCGGTATCCAGCTGGGGCTGCAGCTAACCAAACGTTTCAGCATTGCTACCGGCTTTGGCTATGCAGCTAAACCCTACCGGGCAAGCGGCTTTGCCTATAGCAATGCCTTCCAGCCGCCGGTACCGCCAACCTCTATTGCCGCCAACTGTAAGGTGCTGGATATACCGGTGAATGTCAATTATCAGTTATATGCAAAAGGCAGGGATGCCATTACCGTAGGTACGGGATTATCATCTTACCTGATGCTGCGCGAGCATTATCGCTTTGATTATGATAATACACCCGGCTTAGCCCCTTTCCGGCTGGATATCGCCAACCAGAACCAGCACTGGTTTGGGGTACTGAATATCAATGCCACTTACCAGCGGCGCATCAACAGCAAGTTTAGTGCTGTGGCGCAGCCGTACCTGAAACTGCCGCTTACGGGCATTGGTAACGGCAATGTTAATCTGCGCTCGGCCGGTGTGGCATTGGGTGTAAGCTGGAATATAAACACGTTCGGAAAACCAAAATAACATCATGAAATATATCGCCCTTATTTTACTTGTTTGGTTCGGTAACCAGGCGAGACAGGAGACTTACGTCTGCAAAAATGCCAAAATCAGCCTCTATTCTAAGGCTCCTTTAGAGGATATTGACGCTACGAGCACCCAAGGCACATCCGTGTTTAACGCCGCAACCGGCGATCTGGCCTTTAGTATGCCCATCCGGACGTTCAAGTTTGAAAAGTCGCTGATGCAGGAACATTTCAACGAGAACTATATGGAAAGCGACAAGTACCCTAACGCTACTTTCAAAGGCCGGATACAGGAAAAAATTGATGTACATAAAGACGGCACCTACCCTGTAACGGTTAGCGGCATACTGGATGTACATGGTATAAAGCAATCGCGCAGCATAAAAGGAACCGTAACGGTAAAAAATGATGCGGTAAGTATGGCCTCCGAATTTATTGTACAATGCAAAGACCATCAGATTGATATTCCACAACTGGTTTTCAAAAAAATAGCGGAGAGCATTCAAATTAAAGTAGCCGCTAATTACACACCCTACAAGAAATAACCCTACATAACCTTACTGCTTTATGATTAAAAGATGCTTCTTTTTGGCATGCCTTATAGCTACCGCTACACTCAGCAAGGCTCAGCAAACAACCGCACCAACCGACTCATCGGCCACCGATTCGCTGCTCAACAGCCTTACTGCCGATGAAAAACCGCAGCCGGTAATAGCTACCTTTAAATCTACCCGGCTTATTTTATCAGAAACCTCCGAAACCATTAAAAAGAATAATCTGAATTTTATGGTGATACACCGCTTTGGCGATATCGGCGGTGCTAACGGCGGCGGTAAAACGCTTTGGGGGCTTGATAATTCATCTGACATCTATATTGGTTTTGAGTATGGGCTTACCGATAACCTGGATATTGATTTTGGCCGAAGCAAATACGAGCAGTTATTGGAACTGGGTTTAAAGTACAACATACTACACCAAACAACCGACAATAGCATGCCGGTTGCCGTTACCGTAGTAGGCAAAACCGGCCTGAAGCCGTACGAGGTATCTACCAAAGTATTTGATGACTACACCAACCGGCTTAACTATTTTGCCCAGATTATTTTTGCCCGAAAGTTTTCATCGGCATTGTCTGTGCAGGTATCCCCTTCTTTTGTGCGCAACAACTTACCGTTCCCGTACATGGCCGGCAACCGCCAGGGATTTTTTGCCCTATCGGCAGCGGGGCGCTTAAAGTTCAGTAAGCGTATGGGTATCGTGCTTGATTATGCACATCCGTTTTCCTCTTACCGCGACAAAAGCACCAGCCCTAAGTTTTATGACCCTTCGGGCGTGGGGTTGGAAATTGAAACCGGTGGGCACGTATTTACTATAAACTTCACCAATGCCCAGGCCATATCGCCCATGAACTACCTGAGCGATACAGAATCAAAATGGACCAAAGGACAATACCGCTTAGGCTTTGCCATTACCCGGGTATTTGATTTTAACCGCAAACACAAAGGCACTTATAAATAACCTACCTCAACTTAACATTATGGACAGACAAGAATTTTTAGCCAAATTTGGTATAGGCATCGCAGCTATTTGTGCAGGATGTACGTTTGCATCATGCGGCAGCACCGTAAAAGATGATGATCCAACGCCTGATGACGGAACGGGCAGCAATCCGCCCGCAGGTGCGTTAGTGAGTGCCGACTTAAGTTCGGAATTAAGAAACGTGGGAGAATCCAAGGTAGCCAACGGCATCATCATCGTAAGGCTGGCTAGCGGCAATGCGCCAGAGTCGTTCACCGCTGTACAGGTGGCCTGTACACACCAGGGTGTAGCTATTAATTACAATAATGCCCAGGGTAGATTTGTTTGCCCTGCACACGGCAGCCAATTCAATACAACAGGCGATGTATTAGCCGGGCCTGCTACATCGGCGCTTAAAAAATATACCATCAATGTCAACGGCAGCACATTATCGGTTTCATCTTAAAACTGGTTTACTACATTTACCTATCGGGCAATTAAGCCTGATAGGTAATAGGGTTTACTCCTGCTTAATTATTTTATTAAGAAGCATACATGGCCGCTGCATTAGGTACACGACGTGCTTACAAATTAAAAAAGCTGATCGGCACCCAAGTACTGATTAACCAAACGAATAAGATCATTCCCAATTTGCCGGGCTTTGGCTGGCCCTATGCTTTTGATTGCCGCCAGTTGCTCAACCGACCGTGGTAGCTTTTCGGCTATTTGCCGCAGCATGGGGTCCGATAAAACGGCGCGTTCCATCACCTTTTGCTGCTCACTGTAATCTTTACGCCAAGCCAATAAGCTCTCGTAAAGCTGCAGGTGCCGAAGCTGCTTATCGGCCGGGGCTTTATTTTTGCGCAGGCTTTTGTACCCTGCGGCGGCGGCTTTACGGGCAGCCAGGTAAGCTTCGGGAGTAAATCCACTTTCTGCAATTTTAAGCTGTGCGCGCTTTTCCACCAAAAGATTAAATACGGTGTCGAGCAGCGATAACAATTCCGCTTCCTGAATTGCAGGCGCCCAAGGCAAGGCCACCACTTTTTGCAGATGAGCTATCGAGCTTTCCAGCTTGGGGCCAAAATACGCAGCTGCTTTTTGCAATCGTGCTAATAGTGCCGGCTGGCTGGCTATCCGCTCCAGGCTTTGGAGTGTGAGCACTTCCTGCCGCAAAAACTTGTGCGCTACCTGGCTCACTTCCTTTGTCAGAACAGTATCTATAAACTCATACGCCACTCTAAGCTCAGCACCCGGTGGCAAGCCGGATGTTTCTAACAGGCTTCCAATCTTTTTCCATCGGCTGTTTACGGTATCAAAATTCAGCATATCTTCGATCAGGTTGCGCTCATAAGCGCAAACCGCCTGCTCCAACATTGCCCGATCGGGCAGGCGGCTGGTGGCCGATGCCATAAAGCGGATCACGCCAGGGTCGGTGATCAGGTTACGAGCCTCAACCGGCGCGTTTAAAACAAGCCCTTCCAAACTGCGGCATCGGCTTAGCGCTACATAAGCCTGCCCATGCGCAAAGGCGCTGCTTACATCAACCACCGCGCGGTCAAAAGTAAGGCCCTGGCTTTTATGAATGGTAATAGCCCATGCCAGCCTGAGCGGATATTGCGTAAAGGAACCGGCATCCGTTTCGGCAATTTGTCCGTCAGTTTCGCTCAGTGCATACTTTACGTTTCGCCATATCTCCGGCAAAACGGTAAACTCCGAGCCATCGTCCTGAAAGCGTAGCTGAATAGCGCCATTGCTAATGGCAATTACTTTGCCCATACGCCCGTTGTAATATTGCTTTTTACCTGATGAATCGTTTTTAGTGAACATTACCTGTGCGCCTGCTTTTAACATCAGATCTTCCTCAACAGGAAAGGCATCCTTCGGAAAGTCGCCCGATATGGTGGCTTTAAAGGTGTGCACAGTACCCTCCATGCTTTCCAGTCGCTCGCGGTTAACCGCTGTAACCATACCGTTGTGCGTGGTCAGGGTGATATATTCCTGCAACTCGGCCGGGTCGGCCGAAGGCCGGTAAGCGGCATTTAGCTTATCGAGCAACCGGTTTTCCAGCTGACCGCTCCGGATACCGTTCAGGATATCAATAAACACAGGGTCAGACTGGCGGTATACCTGTGTAAGTTCAAATGTAATCAGCGGTGCTGATTTGATAACCTGGCTGTCAAAAAAATAGGGACTTGCATAATATTTATGCAGCAGTTGCCAATCCTGGTTTACCACGGGCGGTAGCTGGTACAGGTCGCCGATCAGCAGTACCTGCACACCTCCAAACGGCCTTGCCGAACCATTGATCCAGCGCAGTGCCCTATCCACATAATCCAGCGTATCGGCACGCACCATACTGATTTCGTCGATAATGAGCACTTCCAGGCAGCGTAACAGCTTGCGCTTATCTGCCGAAAAGTTAACCCGAAAAGCGTCGTCTTCCACGCCTGCCTCCTGTTGCGGAATTACCGGGCCGAATGGAATTTGAAAAAGCGAATGCAGCGTAACGCCACCGGCATTCAGCGCTGCAACTGCTGTGGGCGCTGCAACTGTCAGGTTCCTGGACAGGTTGGCCCGTATATAACGCAATAAAGTGGTTTTACCTGTACCTGCCTTACCGGTTAAAAACACCGGCTCGCGGGTTTGCATTAAAAAATCCAGCAGTAAACGAGCTTGTTCATTTAAACTGTCTGTATCACCTGCGGTGGGTATCTGTTCTGCTCTTTCCATCTCCAATTGGCAAAGGTAAGCACCATCAGGCGATTGAAGTGCAAGACATCCATAATAACCGCAGGATATTATTAGACTATTAACCAGCCCATTTAATCTGCATCGGAGTTAGCAGCTTGATTTTGAGTACGGATAACTGCCAGCGAATCCTGCTCAAATCCGAGCTTATGAAGGATGTCGGTAATAAAGGTTGTTTTGCCCTCCACATAGCGATCAATATCCGTAGCGAACTGCGCTGCAAGCTTTTCTTTTAAAAGTGCATAAGCTTGTGCCTCACCGGGGTAAGTACGAAGGTAGTTGCGGAACTTAAGATGATTCATCAGGCTTAAGCTATCCTGCAGGCAAACATACAAATGATGATCCGGCCATATCCTATCAGTTCCATCTAAGGGCACCTGCGGCGATAGGCATTCAAATGCTTCTCTGCCGGCTATGCCCAAATCCCCTTTATGCCGGTACCCCAGCTCCCCCAGCTTCATGATGGTAGCGTTCAGCTTATCCGTATCGTTTACAATGATATCGATATCAATTATAGGCTTTGCTTTAAGTCCGGGTACGGATGTGCTCCCCACATGCTCAATTGCCAGCACCAAGCCTGATAGCTTTTTCTGGTAAACTTCCTTTAACTGCCTGAATACAACCGGCCATTGGTTTGAATAAGCTGTAACCACTATTGATTTTGATGATGCCACGATGCCCCCCTGTTAAATTAACTACTTACTAAAGTATAAATAAACCCTATCATTACCCATTTCACTCTATTCGTTGCTATTTACCTCGTTTTTCTTAAACTTCAATTAAAGATAATTTTGCGCAACCACTACGGGAAACAAAACCGGCATTCAGCAACTTATCCTAAAGGTTTGCTTGCCCAGAAAGAAACCGAAAAACATACATGCAGAAAGATCGTCATACAGAAAAAGAATACTTAGAACAGTTTGTACGCGTAAAAGGCGCCCGGGAGCATAACCTTAAGAATGTGAGTGTTGATATTCCGCGTAACGCCCTTGTGGTGTTTACGGGCGTGTCAGGCTCGGGCAAATCATCCCTGGCCTTTGGCACACTGTACGCCGAGGCTCAACGGCGGTATCTGGAATCGGTTTCGCCTTATGCGCGCCGGCTGTTTAACCAGATGAGCGTTCCGGAGGTGGATGATATTGAAGGCCTGCCTCCGGCTGTTGCCTTACAGCAGCAACGGGGCGGTGTGAGTACCCTCTCATCGGTTGGAAGTGTAACCACTTTATCCAACCTGTTGCGTATGCTTTACTCGCGGGCAGGCGATTACCCCGAGGGGCAATCGATCCTGTATGCCGAATCCTTCTCGCCCAATACACCGGATGGTGCCTGCCCGGAATGCCATGGCCTGGGGCGGGTTTATGAAGTTACCGAGCAATCGATGGTGCCTAATCCAGATCTGACCATTCGTGAGCGTGCCATTGCCGCCTGGCCTACGGCCTGGGGCGGACAAAACCAGCGCGATATACTAACCACCATGGGGTATGATGTAGATATACCCTGGAAGGACTTACCTGCCGACACCCGGACCTGGATTTTATTTACGGAAGAGCAGCCCGTTGTGCCGGTGTACCCCGGCCTGGATAAAGACCAGGTAAAAAAGGCTATTAAAGCCAAGCAACCACCCGACTATATGGGCACCTTTACCGGGGTTAAGCGGTATGTAATGCAAACATTTGCCACCACGCAAAGCCAGCTGATGAAAAAGCGGGTAGCACAATACATGCTGAGTGCAGCATGCCCGCTTTGCCAGGGTAAGCGACTGAAGCCGGAATCACTGTCGGTAAAGTTTGCTGGTTTGGATATAGCCGAAATGGCACGCGAGCCGCTTGCACGTTTGGCAGATTTGTTCCGCCCGTTTGCAGCACCGCAAAACCAGCCTGAAGGAACTGACGCACAACCTGAAAAAGCCCTGGTAAAACAACGCATTGCCGAAGATTTGGTTGCACGGTTAAACGTGATACTGGATTTGGGCTTGGGTTATCTGACACTTGAAAGAAGCACACCTACACTTTCTCCCGGCGAACTGCAGCGCCTGCGCCTGGCAACGCAGGTACGGTCCAACCTGTTTGGGGTGGTTTATGTATTGGACGAACCTTCGGCCGGACTGCACCCTGCAGATACGGAGGCACTATTGCGGGCACTTGACCGGCTAAAGGCTGCCGGTAATTCCCTCTTTGTGGTTGAGCATGAGATTGACGTTATACGCCATGCCGACTGGATTGTGGATGTAGGCCCGGCCGCGGGCGAAAACGGTGGCCAGGTACTGTACAGTGGTTTACCTGAAGGTTTGAAATCTGTAAAGGAGTCGGTGACCAGACGCTATGTTTATAGCGAACACCGAATTGAAGCCGAACCTGTACGAGAGCCTAAAGGCTGGCTGCAACTGCAAGGCGTCAGCCGCAACAACCTCAATAACCTGGAGGTTACATTCCCGCTCGGTGTGTTTACCAGCGTTACGGGCATCTCTGGTTCAGGCAAAAGCAGCCTGGTTAGCCAGGTTATGGTAGAACTGGTGGCAAAAAGTTTGGGCGTCAAAGCAGATCTATCCGCAGAAGAAGAAACTGACCCGCTCGAAACAACGCCGGCACCTGTTACCGGCGGACATATTACAAGCGGCCTGGAACTCATTAAGCGTATGGTGGTGGTTGATCAGAAACCTATCGGCCGTACGCCGCGGTCAAACCTGGCTACCTATACCGGCCTGTTCGACCAGATGCGAAAACTGTTTGCAGCCACGCCAATGGCGAAAGCACGCAAGTACGATGCAGGACGTTTTTCATTCAATGTAGCCAAAGGGCGCTGCCTGCATTGTGAGGGCGAAGGCTTTGTAATGGTAGAGCTGCTTTTTTTACCCAGTGTATATGCACCCTGCCCTACTTGCCAGGGCACCCGCTACAATGCCAAAACACTGGAGGTTACCTATGGCGACAAAAACATAGCCGACATACTGGCCATGACCGTAGATGAAGCTTATGAGTTTTTTGCTGAAGAGCCGCTGTTAGGAAGATCTTTGGATGTAATACGCCAGGTTGGGCTGGGATACTTGCGGTTAGGCCAGCCGGCAACTGAGCTGTCAGGCGGCGAGGCGCAACGCATAAAGCTGGCCACAGAACTGCAGCGTACGCAACATGGCAATACGCTGTACATACTGGATGAGCCCACCACCGGCCTGCACCCTGCCGATGTAGAAAAGCTGATGATTCAACTGCAAGGACTGGTTGATGCCGGCAACACCGTAATTGTGGTGGAGCATGATATGGACGTAATTGCAGCCAGTGATTTTGTGATTGATATGGGGCCAGACGCAGGCCAGGAAGGCGGTCGAATAGTTGCCAGCGGCACACCGGCAAGCGTTTCTACATCGAAATACAGTAAAACTGCACCCTATTTGAAGAAACGTTTAAAATAAATCTTATCAAACCGGCCTTCGCCGGTTTGATAGCTATAGGTTATAGATATAGGTGAACGTTTTGTCAGGTGGCTTTATTTATGCATTAATAACCATTCCCTTAACTCCATAAAAGGTTGGTAAAAGGCAAAATAAAAAGGTTATAACAGTTGCTTTAGTTAATGCATTTGGGTAAATTTAATTAATAAGCAACATTTTTTGCAATGCTATCCGCCAACCAAATATCTGCAACTCCTTTTCAAAAGATTGCGCTCAGCATGTCGGGCGGCGGTTACCGTGCGGCATCCTTTCATCTCGGCTCTCTTGCCTATCTCAACCACTTAACCTATCAAAACAAGCCCTTGCTGGAGCAGGTCAGTATGATATCGACGGTTTCCGGGGGAACCATAACCGGTATCGTTTATGCCCTTGGGCAGCAAAATGGCCAGTCATTCGATCAGATATTCGACTATCTGATGAAAACGTTGCAGCAAGTAGATCTGGTAAAGGAAGGGCTTACCCAGCTTAACCCCGATGCGGTATGGGATAACAAAACCAAACGAAAAAACCTGATCAATGCGTTTGCAAACCTTTATGATAAGCACTTTACCAAAGGCGCTACATTAGGTATGCTAGAAGCAGAAGGCCATTTGGAGCATATAGTATTTAACAGTACTGAATTTAATCATGCTGTAAACTTCCGTTTTCGCAACAGGCAGGCCGGTTACAGCGGCAACCATTACATGAGGTATAATACGCCGCTTACCAACGAGATTAAGCTGAGTGATGTGATGGCGGCGTCATCCTGCTTTCCGGGCGGGTTTGAGCCGCTGCTGTGGCCGCATGATTTTGTTCATGAAGCAGCACCGGCACTGGCCGCTTTAGCCAAGGCCAATTTGCCAGTTGGTATTATGGATGGCGGCATTTACGACAACCAGGGCATTGATAGCATCCTCAACTATAAAGATGATTCGAAAAAGCCGCCTTACTTTGATCTGGTGATTATTTCGGATGTAGCGTCGCCTGATATGGCGCCGTTTAAACCTTTTCAGGAGAATCCTAAAAAAGGGCTATTTACCAAAACAATTGGTGAGATAAGGGACGATATTGGGCGGTTTATCATCCAGTCCACCTGGGCATTACTGCTCCTGATTTTGCTATTTGCCCTGCTACCGGCTTGCTGGAACTATACTAATAGCATTGCCAGCGGCATAATGCTGGCTATTGCAGGTGTAATGCTGCTGTTGCTTATCGGAAAGCTTTGGCTGGTGGCAGAAGCTAAAAAGGTTTATGAAGAAAAAGCAGCGTGGTTTAGGGCTACTTATAAAGGTTTTTACCTTGACAAAATCAGCGCGCTGGACTTTAACTCAATATCGCTGCACCGGGCACAGCCCCTGATTATGGACAGGATAAACTCGCTGGCCACCTTACTGATGGACGTGTTTTTGAAGGTGGTACGCCGGTTAAACTACAACCGCCTTTACCAGGACGACCGATATCAATACCGCCGCATATCGAACCTGATTAAAGAACTGATATCTGAAGATAGCCCAGGCATAAAACAGAGCAAAACAAAAGCAACTGAAAACACCCCTACTGCCGCAAACGAGCTGGAGAATATTGCTCCTGAAACCATAGGCCGCGTAGCCGGAAGAGCCGCAGCCTTCGGCACCACATTATGGTTCACCGAAGAAGAAAATGATGCTGATCTGCTCAATGACCTGGTGGCTACCGGACAATTTACCATGTGCTACAACCTGCTTCAATACCTGGAAAGAATCACCACCGATTCGGGGAGTGGGTTTGCAGAGCTGCCGCCGGAGGCTCAAAAAGCTTTACAGGAAACCCGTGCAGAATGCCAGCGCCACTGGGAACAGTTCACGGCAAATCCTTATTATTTGATTGATTAGCCCTTAACGAAAACTTTCACTTAGCCTGACGCGGGTAACTGAAAACCCCGTTATCTAACGGAAAAGCCAGCACCCGCTTACAGAACTATAATAAGCTATTGCTTAAACAAGAAAAGGTGCCTGCCTTATCAGCAAACACCTTTTCTTATTACAATTATTGGATACAATTTTGTGGCCTAATGCTTCTCAACTGCCCATGCAACACATGGCTTAGCCGGAAGCAACTTTGAGCTTTATAAGCGCCATATCAAAGCAATTGGGACATCTGCGCTTTAACAGCCCCTTCCCCAACAGTTTTGAAATAGGCTTTCTGCTCTTCTCTTAGCCGGTCGATTGTTCTGCCAACAGGCAAAATAACGTCGTCGTAAGTAAGTGCCTGATCTTTGGGGATATCGTGCTTTAAGATACAGTTTTCGGCTACGCCCATGGGCAATAAGTTCTCCCGATCTGCAATGTCAGCATTTTCGCATACACCGTAGGTCATGTAATGCCCGATACCATCAATCACATCACCGGCTTTTAAATCTATCTTTGCCGTAGCTACCACTTCCACACAGGGCTTGCCTATGGGACCCAGGGCAGCATCATTAAAGAGCACGGCCCTGGCCACGGTTTGCGGCACCTCAAAATGGCAAAGATGGTAAGGCGTATAAAACAGATATAAAGGCCCTTCGCCCAGCTTATATAAATTAAGGTAATGGCGTTGTGCAGGGTGGTCATGCGTTCCCAAAATAAAGATTCCCGGACCGGGCTCGGCCCCAACTACGTAATCAACAATCCCGGGCCCCTCCAGCAATTCATCTAAAGGATAATTGCTTACTACATCCTTTAAAGGCGTACCTGGTTCTACCGATGGTCCAAGCATACCTCGTTTGGCAACGCGCATCCCAGTGCCGTTGGCAACAATAGCCTGCTCAAACGATATCTTTGTACCATCAGCAAACGAGGTTACCATAGCCGGGTTTTGGCCCCATTTTTTTGCAAAGCCTTCCTGTGTTGTAGGGTTACGGTAAGGATCCTGCAGGCCTTTAATATTACCACACAATACGGGTTTTACACCAAGCGTTTTTACAAATCGGTAAAGATTCATTTCTACGCCGGGCTGGTCACCGTCGGCATTGGTATATATCACGTTAGCATTATCTGCATAAACCTTCAGTATAGGGCCAACTGTTCCATCAAGCTCCGCATTCATCAAAATCAAATGCTTTTTATTCTCAATAGCACACAGCGCCACATTCGCACTTAGCTCAACAGCACCTGTTACTTCAATAACAGCATCGATGCCTTCGGCCCGGCAAAGCAGCATCGCATCATCGGTTATTGAGCATATACCATTACGAATGTTATCTTCCAGATCAGAAAGCGAGGTTACCTCCCGGCTTTCAGTTATCCCTGCCTGTTCGTAAGCGTATTTGGCTTTAGCTACACTCCTGTTTGCAATGGCAACCAGTTGCATTCCGGGTGTATAATTGCAAATTTGAATGGCAATGCCTTTTGCCATAAAGCCGGCACCTACCATTGCTACCCTGATCGGGTTGTTTTCCTGTTCGCGCTTGGCCAGCGCGGTATCAACTATGATCATTGCGTTAGTAATTAATTAATGTTTAGGTTATTCAGGCAGATATCTTGGCTTCGAACGGTAAATGTGCCTGGTCTTTTGCTGAAACCAATACCGGTTCAAAAGGCCACTCAATGCTAAAGGCAGGGTCGTCCCAGCGGTAAGCCTGCTCGGCCGGGGCGGTGTAAAATTCCGTAACCTGGTAAGTAACGGCGGTATTATCCTCGAGCGTTATAAAGCCATGCGCAAAGCCCTCAGGTACATACAGCATGCGATAGCTTTCGGCATTAAGCTCCACGCCAATCCATTCTTTATAGGTTTCTGAATCCGGTCGTAAATCCACAATCACATCGAAGATAGCGCCGGTAGTACATCTTACCAACTTAGTTTCTGCAAAGGGCTCACGCTGCATATGCATTCCGCGCAGTGTGCCTTTTATTTTATTGTAGCTTACATTGGTTTGTACCAGGTTGCTGTTCAGCCCATGGGCCTCGAACTCCTTTTGGCAATAAGAGCGGCCAAAAAAGCCGCGTTCGTCCTCTATCCGATTTACATCGATAATAAAGGCCCCTTTCAATTTAGTTTCGGTAAATATCATGATAAGTACGATTACACAGTTGTTACCAAAGCTTGATGGTTAACCGGATGGGTCCATTCCAGCCTGCTGTTCATTAAGCCATTATCCTGCAAATGGCTTAAAACTCTCAGTCTCATCAAAAGGGAGTTTCTAAAGGCATCATCGGTAAAATTCATCATCACCAACCCGTTTTGCAGTTCTTTCACTGTTTGCTCCAAGGTATACAGCGGCTGGTGATTAGGCGCCAGTTCTTTGTACAAGCTGAAATCTACCCGGTATGATCGTTTGTCGGGCGGAGCGCTTTCGTTAACCGACACGATGGTACCTGGTATTACGTTAGCAACCGTTTCGGCAATTTGCTTTACCTGGTAATTCCAGCTATTGCAGCCAACGTTCACCGCCAAAAAATCACCCCCGCATACGTTTTCTCTGGTTATGGCCCAATCAATAGCACGCGCCATGTCCTTTACATGTATCAACGGCCTCCACGGGCTACCATCGCTCAAAACATTGATTTTTCCCGAGGCAACCGCACCTGCTACAAAATCGTTCAATACCAGATCGAGCCTGAGCCGGGCACTCATGCCGCAGGCTGTGGCGAAACGCAGGCAGGTCACTAAAAAGCTGTCGTCTGCTAAAGGTTTCAGATCTTGCTCGGTAAGCGCCTTTGAACGCGCATAGGCCGTTAGTGGGTTCAATGACGATTGTTCTGTTTTAGGACGATCTTCGGCCGCGCCATACATACTGCAGCTCGACGCAAATACAAACGACTTAACGCCTGCTGCTTTGGCCATGCCGGCAATCCTTACGCTCGACCGGTAATTAACATCCATCGTGACGTTTTCATACCGGCTGCCCATTGGGTCGTTGGAGATGGCCGCAAGGTGCACAACCGCATCTACATCCTGAAAAATCTCCGGCGAAATGGATCTTACATCCCCGAACAACTGTGCATCAAGCTTGCTTTCGGGTAGAACAACCGCGTTGGTGAGGCAAGAACCGAAGTAACCCATGTCATACCCAATCAAGGTTGCATCCGGGTGATTACTGCGTAAGGTATCTACAACACCAGGCCCAACGTAGCCCATGTTGCCGGTTATCAATATTTTCATTTAAATAAGGGTTAAGCAGGTTAATAAAGCATTTTATAAGGCGTGGAAGTAACCAGATCATACCAGGGCGCTTTGCCGGCCTGCCATAGTTCTTCCAGCAGGGATTTATCCTTCAGCGTATCCATAGGCTGCCAGAAACCGGTATGTCGGTAAGCAGAAAGCTCTTGGTGCTGGGCAAGGTATTCCAGTGGCTCGTGTTCCCACATCACATCGTCGCCGGTTATATAATCCAGTACTTCGGGCTCCAATACAAAATAGCCGCCGTTTATCCAGGGCATATCCACCGTGTTGGGCTTTTCATGAAAATGGTTGATCTTGTTATCTCCACCCGATAGATTGAAGGCACCAAACCGGCCCGGCTGCCGAACGGCCGTAAGGGTAGCCAAAGTACCCTGGGCTTTATGAAATTTAACCAGTTCTTCGATATTCACATCGCTTACGCCGTCACCATAGGTCATGCAAAAGGTTTCGTCGCCAATGTAGTCTTTAACACGCTTTAAACGGCCGCCGGTAAGCGTGTGCTGGCCGGTGTACACTACCGTTACCCGCCACGGCTCGGTTCTGTTTTTATGTACCTCAATAGTATTGTTGGCCATATCAAAAGTTACATCGGAATTATTGAGGCTGTATTGCGCAAAATAATCTTTAATGATATGGGCCTTATAACCTGTACATATAACAAAATCGTTAATGCCGTAATAGGAATAAATTTTCATGATATGCCATAAAATGGGCTTACCACCAATATCTACCATTGGTTTTGGGCGAATGCCGGTTTCCTCACTGATTCTGGTACCCAGCCCTCCTGCAAGTATTACTGCTTTCATAATTTAGTTTTTAAGTGTGTGTTTATGTTTGAATTGGAGAATCACTCAGTAAATTATATATCGGCACATAAGCGCCAAGGCGTAACGGAGAGAAGAAGAAAATAAGCGGGAAACTGATATCGAAGCTGCCCGCTTACTCTCTTGATAGGATTAGGTTTATACTGTTAGATGCTTTTGATTTTACTCTTGTTGACAAACAGAAAAGGTTCGATTTTACCCGGAGTTATTTTGCTGATACTCCAATCGGGGATATAATTGGGATCGAACACCCAGCAACGGGAACTTTTGGTAACCTTGCCATTGCTTTTTACATGGGCCGCATCAAAGTAAATGAGGTAATCGCCTAAGGAATCGATGCTGTCCTGTGCAACACAGTCGCCACTGATGGTGATCTGCTCGGGTATGAACACGGCACCACTGAAATAAATATTTCTGCCGGTTGTGTTTACAACGTGCACACTCGATTCAACGAGGTAGATTTCTTTTTTGGCAATGCTGCAATAAATGCTTTTAAGGGTCTGGTTTTTTACCAGGAATGCTATACCGTCTTTTTTGTAAAGCACTGTTTGTGCATGGCAATAGCTTGAAAAGAGTAGAGTTACGGCAATAATTAGCGTTTTCAATTGTTAGGGGTATTGTAAAGTTATTGTATCGGATAGATTGACTATGAGAAGTGGAATGCTGCTCCAAACAGGGAATACCCGCGTTTGGCTGCATTACTCATGGCAGTTTTCACCAGTTTTACCGGATGCCGCTTGCTGGAAGCAGCCGCATGCGATTTAAGTAACAAAGTGTTTTCAGTAAGCATTGGATTCGCCTTTGAAGATATTTACAACAGTTAAAAAGATAATTTTCAGATCAAGCGCTATTGACCATTTTTCGAGGTACCAGATATCGTGTTCCACGCGTTTAATCATCAGCCCGGCTTCTTTTGTTTCCCCTCTGAAACCGTTTATCTGTGCCCATCCGGTTATGCCGGGCTTTAAGTAATGCCGTACCATGTATTTGTTGATGGTGTTGCGGTACTGCTCGGTGTGTTTAAGCATGTGCGGCCTTGGCCCTACAACACTCATGTTGCCCAACAATACGTTAAAAAACTGCGGAAACTCATCTATGCTCGTTTTACGCATAAACCTGCCTATGCTGGTTATCCGTCCATCACCTTTAGTGGCTTGCTTATCATCTGCATCCATGTTCACTGTCATGCTACGGAACTTGTAGCATAAAAACTGCCGGTTGTTTTTGCCGCTACGTAACTGGGTAAAAAGTACCGGACCAGGGCTTTGCAGTTTTATTAAAACGGCCAGTATGGGATAAAGCCAGGTAAAAACAAACAAGATAACGCCCGCACTCACTATTAAATCGAACATTCGTTTAACAAAGCGATTGTTCATATCTTCAAGCGGCTCCGAAAATGCGCTTATACCATGCAGCTGAGTGATGTGATCAGAAGAATAGGATTGCGTATACGCGTCACCCGGTTGCGGAATCAGTTTTAACCTGATGCATTGGTTGTGAGCCTCGATCATTAGTACCTCTATCTCATCGTTAGTCGTATCCGGATTGATAGCGACATACACATCGGTTATACCCTTATTTGCAGCGGCTTTTATTTGTTCGCAAGTTGCAGGTAACGACATTTTTGCTTCACTCACCATCCTGCACTCATGCTGCTCCAGAAAGTTTGCGAGGTCATATCTGCGATGGGTACTTTGCAAAAAGCTGGCTAAGTGTTCGCTGTTTTTAGAAATACCCAGCAGCGCTATTGGCTTTTTAAATCTGTACTTGGTTTTTAACAGCGGTTCTGCTATCCGGTAAGTAAGCTGGCTGCATATAAAATGTATACCCAAAAACAGGAAAAACAATAGGTACAGCGCCAAACACACGGCCAACTGGCCCGTTAAAACCAGATATACAGCAAACACAACCAGGTGTATAAAGCCACATTGCCATCGTAAACTGAAAAGTATTGCAGAACGATAGACGGCTTTATTATGATACCGGTGCAGAACCAACACATTAACTACCCAGAGTATACTGTTTATGACCGTTAGCTCTAAATAGTAATTGACCGAATTTCCACCGCTTTCAGGAAAAGCAGCATAATAAGCTACGGCAAAGATCAGGTTGATGCATAAAAAATCGATAGAAGCCAGTACGATACGTAAGGAGTATAAATAACGATTTTGCATTTAATTTAAAATAAAATTGTAAGCAACTCAGTTATTTAGCCCAGCAGGAACTGAATAGATTTGCACGGAAGATTTCAACACTTGCCCGCTTGTAAACGAAACCGGATAGCTGTCTTTTGTTCTTAAACCAGGCTGCCAATGATTACCACCTGCCTGCAGGCATGGTAATGCTGTCAACATTCTATTATTATTCGTATTGGTTTTTTATGGCGTAGCCTGAATCTTTCAGTAGTTTTTCTCGCTCGAAGAGTTCTACGTCTGCAGCTACCATTTCTGCAACCAAGCCTTTCAGGTCATACTTAGGTTTCCAGCCCAGCTTGGTTTGTGATTTGGTGGGATCGCCGATCAACAGATCCACCTCCGTAGGCCTGAAGTATTTAGGATCTACTGCTACCACTTCCGTACCAACCTCAAGTTGATAATCGGGATTACTGCAGCTTACTACATAGCCTTTTTCTTTATTTCCTGTACCGGCAAAGTCCACCTCAATGCCCACTTCTAAAAACGCCAAACGCACAAACTCACGTACACGGGTAGTTACGCCGGTGGCTATCACAAAATCTTCGGGTGTTTCCTGCTGCAATATCAGGTACATGGCCTCTACGTAATCTTTGGCATGGCCCCAGTCACGTTGTGCGTCCAGGTTACCTAAGTACAGCTTATCCTGCAGGCCCATTGCTATTTTAGCTACCGCGCGGGTGATTTTGCGGGTAACAAAGGTTTCGCCTCTTAAAGGACTTTCATGGTTAAACAAAATACCGTTGCAGGCATACATACCGTAAGCTTCCCGGTAGTTTACAGTAATCCAGTAAGCATACAGCTTGGCTACCGCATAAGGCGAGCGTGGGTAAAAAGGCGTAGTTTCAGATTGTGGCACGGCTTGTACCAAACCATACAGCTCCGAAGTGGATGCCTGGTAGATGCGGGTCTTCTGCTCTAAGCCCAGTATGCGGATTGCTTCCAAAAGTCGCAGCGTACCAATACCGTCGGCATTAGCGGTATACTCGGGCGTATCAAAGCTTACCTTCACGTGCGACATGGCACCCAAGTTGTAGATCTCGTCCGGCTGTACCTGCTGTATGATACGGATCAGGTTAGTGGAGTCTGATAGGTCACCATAGTGCAAGGTGAGCACCGGATTAATTTCATGCGGATCCTGATACAAGTGATCGATACGATCGGTGTTAAACAAAGAGCTTCTGCGCTTGATGCCGTGTACTTCGTATCCTTTTTCTAAAAGTAACTCCGTAAGGTAAGCGCCATCCTGGCCTGTAATGCCAGTAATTAAGGCTTTCTTTTTCATGAATTGTAAGGGTTTGGTTTTATTGATGAGTGATTGTTTTAAAATGAGGGGCCGACTGTTCGGCTACCTGGCTGTTTTAACTTTCCGATGAAGTAAATGCCAGGTAAACAGCGGCCCATAGTATAGGTATCTCTTCCACATCCTTTTAGGTTCTGCAAGCAACCGGCCGAACCATTCCATGCCTAAGGATATCCACATTTGCGCGGGCCGGTTAACGGTACCTGCATAAAAATCGAATACGGCGCCAATGGAGCCAATTACTTTGGTATTCAGGTGCAGCTTATGATGATGTATCCATTTTTCCTGCTTGGGGGCAGTCATGCCAATAAATAAAACATCAGGTGCAAAGCGGTTCACTTCCTGGATCATCAGCTGGCTATCCTGCTCATTGAACATGGCTTTGTAGGGTGGCGAGTAAGAATGAACACTAATATTCGGATATTCATTTTTTATGCGGTTCCGTATCTTTTGCAACGTGCCATTGGATGAGCCCAGATAGAAACAGGACCCCTTCTCCTGATTGAGTTTATGCAACAGGTGCTGGTGTAAATCGGCGCCGGCAATTTTTTGAATCCTGACGCTGTCCAAAAACCGGGAAGCAAACACCATCCCAATGCCATCGGGCAACAGCATATCAGATTCCATCAAGGCTTTTTTAAATTCGGCATCCTGCTCGGCCATGCAGTACGAATATTGATTGATCGTATTCACAACCGTTTTCTTTTGAAGGGAGATATCTGTTAATGAACCATTAAACAAAGGATATCCCATGCAAGTGGTAAATGTATTATTCATAGCTATAATGGTTAGGTGAATGAACAGCACACTACCCTTGAACGGGATACTGTGCGTTTAAAATGAGGTATAGGCAACCGGGAGGTTACCAGATCAAGTATTTAACCCTGTATTTAAAAACAAGCTTCGTATGTGCGAGGTGAGGTGCATGGCTATTTTCCTTCTCCTGGCAACCATATTTTTAGGCAGATAATAGAGAACGCTTTTAAGTAACCGGTCATAACTGCCTATCTGTTTGGTTGGGATGATCTTGTTGATATGCGATTCGTCCTTCCCGTTGATCAGCAAGCATTCCGGATTTGATTTTTCCCAAACAACTTTTGGTAAAAAGCGGCTTTTTAGCGACTTTACCTTTTGTCCTGTATTGCAGTACTGCAACACCAGCGCATATCTTGTGAACTGGGTCAGATTGCGGGAGGCATGCCAGGTAAGGCCGTCAAAAATAAAGAACTCCCCATCCGAGACATCAATCTCTATAAGTTCCGCATCCGGCGACAGCTTTTGTGCCTGATTTAACACCTCCGTATCATTGTATAAGTCCAAGCCATCGCATTTTAAATCATCCGGTGTTACATCAAATTTGTGCGACCGGGTAATTACCCTCATACATTCTTTTCTTATTACATTTTTTAACCCTACCCAAACCGTTATCCCTTCCCACTCCGTATGCTCGGTATCCACATGCCATTCATGTACCGCATCTGCATGCTGATGAATTAACTGGCTTCCTGATAAAAGAATATTATCGCCCAGAATAGGCTTTATCTTTTCCAGAATTTCCTTTCTCAATGCTACGCTGGCGATAGCCTGGCTGGTTACATGCCGTTGCTTAACCGTTGGTAATAGCAGGTTCGAGAGCAGGTTCTCTCTCGATACCAGGAGTTCACTTTCCCGTTTGTTTAATAAAGGATAAGGCCCGGCGTATCCCTGCGCCAAAAAGTCGTCTAAGTATGTCATTGCATTAAAGGATTGGATAAAACAGCGATTATGGATCTGCAAGCAGTTTAATGCTTACTATATGAGGCATGATTTTCAACTATGGCTTGGTTATAGATAGCCATCAGCTGCTCATAATTATGATCGGGAGTATAATGCTCCTGATAAGTTTTCATAGCGTTTTGGCGATACCTGCTTTTTATTTCATCCGGATATCCGGCCCATTGGTGCACTGCCTGTATAAGGCTGTTTGCATTACCGGGTTCAAAGTGCAGCCCGTTTTGGCAATGACTTACCAGTGCAGAAGCGGCGCCAATGTTTGAAGCAATAACAGGCGTCGCTACAGCAAACGCTTCAATGATGGTGAGCCCGAAAGTTTCATACCATATTGACGGGAATATTAATGCCGTGCACTGCTGCATAGCCGTTGTGATGGCCTGTTTATCCTGAAACCCGCAATAGTTAATATTAGCATGGGTCTCTGCTATAGTTTTCACATACTCATTATAAGGGCCGTCGCCAATAATATCCAGTGTATAAGGCGAACCTACAAAGGCTTCCAGTAATACCTTGATACCTTTCTCATCACTCAAACGCCCTACATATAAAAAATGGCTATTCCTTACAACATCAGCCTTAGCTGTATAGTCCGTAAAATTCGGTTTTACTGCCAGCTGGGCCGGGATTACCGAGAGCTTACTTTTTTCAATCAGCTTTTTAGCGTCATTGGTTAATACAATGAAGCGGTTAACCTGCTTCCATACGCCCGATATATTATTGAGCCCGATAGTTAATGCGAGCCAAAATGTAAGCAGCCACGAACCTTTGTAAACACGGTTAAAAACCGCCTTCAGCGGAAAAGCTGTTTCCATGCTGCGCAGGTAAGGTTGCCCGTTATTAAATAACGTACCTGAGGGGCATATTAACCGGTAATTGTGTAAGGTATATACTACTGCAGCACGTTTTTTAACGGCATAAATCACAGATGTAGAGCCACTGAAATGCAGATTATGGATATGAACAACATCAGGCTTAAACGCATCGATTTTCTTTTGCGTAGCCCGGTATGATTTGATATTGAAAGGCAATTGCAGCAAATTGGCCAATGGTGCCGATTCATTAGCAAAAAGCAGTATCTCCACTTCATTGCCTTTTGAGCGCAATAAATCAAGCTCTTTTACAACGGTAATATCCTCCCCTCCCAAATATTGGTAGGCGCAATGGATCAATAAAATACGCATCAGTACTTATATATGCCGGTATAGCGATACAAGAAATTTAACTTGCCAGGGCATATTTTACCGAGGCGAGTATGCCATCGGCCGAGGATTGGTGATTATAGTCCTGAACCTGCTTGGCCGCATTTGCGGAGAGCGATTTTAGTTTGGCTGGCGCAGTTAAGAGATCACAGATATGCTCTACCCAGGTTTCAGCGTCTAAAGGCAAAACGTAGCCGTTGGAACCGTGCACAATTAGATCATGAGCTACCCCCGCATTTTTGCAGGTAATTACCGGCAGGCCCGCTGCGCAAGCCTCATTGGCAACCACCCCCCATGGATCATTCAGGGTGGGAAACAAAAAAAGTTTGGATTGCGAATAATAGTAAGGCAGGCTGTGCGGCTGCACAAATCCGGCATAGTCAAAATCTATCCCTTGTTTTATTAAATGTGCTACTAAATTGTTCCTGAGCGGCCCGTCGCCTACAATAAGTACGTTGCACTTGCCCAGCTTATCTTTCACTTGTTTGGCTACCTCTGCAAAAAAGAGCGGCATTTTCCTTTCAATAAGCTGGCCTGCAAACATAAGGTCATACTTTTTGCGCCCGGATTGCTGTGCAAAAGTGTGATTCTCGATACACAGGCAAGATTTAAAAACCTTTTCTTTAGGTACCCGGTAACTTTCGTAAAGTTTGATGCTGCCGGCACTGGCACCAATAAAAGATGCCGAAAACTTATATATAATGCGCCGAACCAATCTGTGCACGGCCGACAAGGTCCTTTCAGAATCAAAAGTACCATCGGTAAATGGAACAAACTTTTTACCCATAAGCAGGCACCATATAAACCCATATAACATAGTAGGGTTAAAACCGGTAGAGATAACCACATCAGGTTTGTGCTTGTTCAGGCACCTGATCACATTCAGGTTATTGTGTATCATCCTGTTGGCCTTATTGCTCAGGTAAACCATTTGATAATTACCCTTTTTAAACTTCCATTGCCTGTTGGGTTCTACCTCCGAGCAGTAAACCACCGTGTATTTAATTTGATTACATTCAGAAAGCAGCTCATGCATTTTTTCGCGGTACGGCGCCGGAATATTTGTTAAATACAAAACACACGGCATTGCATTGTCGGTCATATCAAATACATTTTTAATTGCAGGGATAGGTTGAAACACGTATGACACTGGTATTTATATTAAGGTTGTGATATAGTTTTTTAGGCCTCGCTCTCAGACAGGCGGTATACCGCCTGAGGCTGTTGCATAGGGTTTCTTTTGTTCCATGGCTTGAACAGGTTAACAATCGGCCTTTCGATAAAATAATAGAAGACATAGCTGATGCCTATGGTTAAAAGCAAAATGATGACAGCGCCTATATTATTGGCGAAATAAGATTGGGCTTTAAACAAGAACAGAAATTTGATTATGGTAGAAATAACGGTTCCGTGTATCAGGTAAAGCGAGTAGGAAGAGTTGCCTACAGCTACCAGCAATGAAGATACCGGCCTTTTATAATAAACGGCGCCGCCAACAAGCAGTGCCGCCGGGATACCAAAAAGATACACACGGCTGATATAAGAACTAAATGCTGTGGCATCATGGTTTTTGGCGTACCAATACCATACCCAGTCCATACAAAACAATACGAACCCAACAGTTGTTAATAAGATAGCGTACTTAAATTCCTTAACTTGATGATAGATCCACGCTAACGCACAGCCAAAGAAAAACTCAAGGATAATAGGGTTGATGAGCGTACCCACAAAAACAGATGAGGTATGCACACCGGAGAAGTATAAAGCAAGAATAATGGTTCCCCATACACTAAGTGTAGCAAGCAGGCAACGTTTACTTACGGCGCAGGCCAGCGCAAACACTGTGTAAAACATTACCTCGTAGGTAAGTGTCCAGGCCGTACCAATTACATAAAAGTTTTGTGGCAATAAAGACAGCGATCCCAAAATAGCCGATGCACTTTCCTTGTAAGGCTGGTTATTTACAGGCGTAACCTGGTAGGCAATAACAAGTAATAAAGTAACGATCCAGTATAAAGGGTATATTCTAAGAAAACGCCTTTTAAGAAACGCCAATGGCTTAAAACCTTTCCCTGTCGATGTATGCAAAATAATAAAACCACTGATTACAAAAAACACGTCAACACCCGAACAGCCACCGTTAAATATCTCGTCCCAAAAATGAAAACCAAGCCTCATATGCATAATATGAGTACCATGTAACCCCATAACGGAAATGGCTGCGAAAGCACGCAGCACTTGTAAACTTTCGATGGTTTGGTGTGATTTAGCCATGAGCTTTAAAGGTATTGTTGTTAAATTCTTTACTTTTTAGCATCTGCCAAAAAATAGGCAATAAGGTTTTCATCCATAGTTTAGCAAAGGCAAGTGGATAGTAAAGCGGGAAATGCGTGCGTATGAACAGCAAATATTCTTTATAAGCCAATCCTTTCGGGCTTTTCAAATACTTTATTCTTTCTTTTAACCCGGTGCTTTGCGATTTCCAGTTTTGGCCATGATCGTCTGTGCAGTAACCCAGTATACCTGGTGCCACCATCACGTCAAAACCGGCTTTTTTTACTTTTAAAGTGTAGTCGTAATCAGCGATGCCATGCGTGTAGGCTGAAGAAAGAATACCAACGGCATTTACAATATCCTCCGGAACCAGCATAATATTACCATTGCCTAAATCGCAGCTCTGGTACTGATGCTGATCGTAAACCACGGTACTTTTTAAGTTAAAGCCCGATGTGAGCTTTTTACCGCCGTAAGAAATGTTGCCGGTTGAACAATCCTGCGTACTCCCGATACAGACAGCAGGTTTTCCAAGTTCTTTCGTTATTTCATCATTACACGCTAAAAGCGCGGCAACTGTATTTTCTTTTAGTAAGGTATCATCATTTAAAAGCAGATAATAGCTGTATTGCCCTTTTTGCGCTTCGCGCCACGAGTTACGCATGCCACCTGCCCAAAACAATTGCCCGCTGCCATGAAAGATGTAACTATCCGGATAAATTTCCTTTACGGCTTTAACCGTATTATCGGCCGATGCATCATCAGTTAAAAAAACATCAATACCTATATTTTTTGGCAGCTTTTGTGCTTTAAGGCTTTGCAAGCAAGCAACGGTTTTATCCTGTCTGTTAAAGGTGGTAAGCAGCACTGCTATTCTCATCATATGTAGATTGTAATACGTACACCACGGTGTACCGAAACTTTTCAGTGTACTGCCTAAAGCAGATAAGCTTACTGAAAAGTGTGTTATGAATAATTTATAAAGGGCGTTTACTTGATGTTCAGGAATACATGCCAATCATTTGCTGCACGTTAGCCACGCCATGTTTGCGTGACACGTACTGCTGTGCATTCCTGACCATGGTATCGTATTTAACCGGATCCTGATGAATTGCAATCAATTCGTCGGCAACTGTATGGATATCCGAAAAATCAGTTACTACGCCGGTTTCACCGTTATTAATCAGCGTGTTTAGTCCCGGCGCGTTGTTTACAATACACAGTAAACCGGCCGCCATTGCTTCCAGGCAGGCATTGCCTACTCCTTCAAACAACGAAGGCATTACATAGTAGTTGCACCTGGCAAGGTAACGTGCCACATCATTGGTATGACTTATAAAAGTAACCTGTTCCCGCAAGCCGTTATCATAAGCCCAAAGCTTCTCCTGGCTTTCCAGTGCGCCGCAACCAATATGGATGTAATGGCAATCCTTACCCCTGGCTTTCAGTTCTTTTACCAGTTCCAGTACTTTTTGATGCTGTTTTTCAACCAGGCATTTACCTACACTGATAATATTGATCTGGCCGGCAGCTGCATTTCTATCCCAGCGCTGCCCGGCAGGTTTACCCTGGCGGCTAAACTTTTCAACATCAATCCAATTATGAATCAGTGTGGTATCTGTATAATAAATCTGCTTTTCGGTTTGCTTAACGCTTTCGCTGATCGCTATAAATTTAACGCGAAGCAACTTCAACGCCATCAGGTGATGCAACTGCCGGCGGCGTTTCAAGTAGCCGCTAAACAAGAAATTGTTATGTACAGTAGCGATTACTTTTTTGGTGCCGGCCCAACGGGTAATAAAGGCTTTGTATATAAAAGCACCTTCTGTATGGATATGAACAGCAGCAAATTTTTCGCTTTTAATAAAATTATATAACCGCACAAAAAAAGCAAGTTCTTTCCTGAACGGGATATGCACAATTTTCCAGCCGAGCTTTCTGAAATGGTCTGCATAAATACCCTCAGTGGGCCCGGTTGCCAGTATGGTGGTTTCCACTCCTGCAGTTCTGAAACGGTCTGATGCGGTATGTAGCATCAATTCGGCACCAGAAAATTGCAACTCGGCGAGTATATGTAAAACTTTCATGCGCTTAACACTTCTTTGTAGGCCGATAGATACTGATCTATAACTACACTTGTAGAGAAGTTTTGTACGGCCACTTCTCTTGCTTCATGAGCAAGCTGCTCATTACATTCCGGCAATGCCAGGCGTATCAGCTCGGCTGCAATTTTATCTTTATCGGTGATATCAACCAGCTTGCCACCGCCTTTTTCCAGCATCCAGGGAATCCCTCCGGCAGCTTCACCCGCTACAACAGGAATCCCCATCGCCATGGCCTCAATCAGCACCATCGGGCATGACTCCTCCAAAGACGTATGCAGAAAGATATGCGCTTTGGACAAGGCCGTCATCAGTTCCGAAAAAGGCACCTCGCCGTGGAAATGTATGTTCTGTTCATTTACGTTATTTTCTTTGCACCACTGGTAAGCATCTTGGCCTATAGCATGCTCGGTGCCATACAGGTTCAGCTGTGCTGTTGGATATTGCTTACTGAATTCTATAAACGCCTCGATCCCCTTAGCTACATTCTTTCTTTTATGAAAGCCATTGTTGATCATGGTAACATTAATTTCGCCACTCACTTTCTTAGCCGGATCATAAAGAGAGAATACACTCGAAGGTTCAAAGTTTGGTATTACCTGCGCCTTGAGTTTGGTAAAACGCCGTAATCCTTTTGCGGTATAAGGAGAAACAGCTGTTAAATGCGTTGCCTTTCTTAAACAAATGGCGGCCATTGCCAACCGTATTAACCGGTACAAATCGGTTTGCGATTTCAGTACCTCAATAGGCGAATCATGACAGGTTAATAATGTGGGTATACCAGAGTCGAGCGCGGCCCACCCCCATTCGTATTGCCAGTGTGCATGAACAATATCCGGCTTGGATTTAATAATGGCGTTTTTTAGAAACCTTCTTTCCTGCTGAAAAAGATCTTTACAACAATGGCGGGCTCGTTTACGTGAGCAACCTACATATACATGCAGCTTATCGCCATGCCATTCTCGTGATTCTCCGGGTTCAAGTTCGGGCGTAATGGAATAAACATGCACTTCATAACCTTTTTCCAGTAATGCCGTAATTTGATGATTAACCGGTGTACCTCCCATTCCCTTAATATCAATTACGCTGTCAGACGATAAATGCTTAGCTAAAAGGGGTAAAAAGATAGGGCCACAGATTCCAATTTTCATATTATAATATCGTAGTAGGTAAGTTAAAATGTAATGAGGGGCGCCTGGTTAAACCTGGTAAGTGAAAAATTTGTCGACTGCCACGGTATCTTCTTTGGTTTGCAGAAAGAATATAGGGCGGCTACCCAAAAATGCGGCCCATCCCGAAAAGGTACTTGGCGGACCAATGATATAATCACAATGCGCCAATACGCATAGATCTTCTATATCAGATCCTTTGGCATGTACTATATTCAAACCGGCCGTATTCTCGAACACGATGTTTTCATTTGAGCATACAACAAATACGCAATCTGGCATCTGCGCCGCTATTTGCTGCATTTTGGCGTAATAGGTATTGGCATCGTAAAAAAACTTGCCGCCATGCCATGTTGCATAGTCGCCGTGCCTTACATGTACACCTACTATGGCAGCTGGTGCAAAATCCTGGTTAATTTTCTGGATAAAGCTTTGTGGCCTGTTGGTGTGCTGCTTATCAAAAGACAACCATGTTTTGATATCCTTCTGCTGCTCTTCAACACCGGCATAGAACCGGAACATCCAGTCGGTTATAATAATGGTTGAAGGAAAAACTTTGCCGGCTGCCTGCTCATCTACAACAAATCGCGTATTAACCATCAGTATGTCCAAAAACTGAAAGTTTTTATGAGCGCATACATATTTGATAAGCTTTATCAAAAAGCTCGACAGTAGCTTATTTGATAATATTTTGCTAAAAAACACATTGGCTTTCCCAATCTGCTCTTCATCCAAGCAACGTTTTAGCCTTGGCGAATAAGGATATATAATCTGATAATTGTATTTACTGGCAAATGCCATTAAATGGGCCAGTATAGCCATCTGGTTACCTAACTGACCAAAGTTGGGCAGATAGTAAATTGTTTTGATCATGATAAGCCGGTTAGTAGAAAGCAGTTATACATTAGTTGATAATAACTTTCAAATCAGGAGAAGTTACTTTGCGGATCAGCCCTCTATACATTACCAGCAAGAGCAGAATGACCACGGTATAATTGGATTCACGCAGAAAAATGATTTTGTATTGATTTACCAGAAAAAATATAAACAATGTATTGAAACCCAATAGCAAGTCGGCGTCGAAAGGTGAAATATTAGCGGTTCGGCGAGCCCTGATACCATGATAAATGGACATTAAAAAAATCAGTACAAAAGCTACGGCTCCCGGTATGCCCCAAAACACCGTTATACTTAGGTATAAATTGTGGTAGTCACCAATTTCGGGCTTGGGGGTATCAAAGTGAACTGTATTATAATCATCAGGATTGGTGAAGTACCCGGCCCCGATTAATCCCTTAGAACGCTGTATCTTCTCAAAAGCATATGCAAACAAACCTCCCCTGTTAATCTCGTTTCCGGAGGTAACGTCTGAAAGATTCTTGATCTTCATTTCCTGACTACGCTCAATAAAAGAAGAGATATCAAATATTTTAACCCTGCTGTTAATAGCAATACCTACAAAAAGAATTAATACAAAGGGTAACACCGCTTTCAATTTCACGCGTTTGTACTGACTCATCAAAATAAAAAGCATGACGAAAGGCAACATAAACAGCGACGATCTTGTCACCGTCAGTATCATGGCCATGAATGACATGATGACAATGCCAACCGTCATATAATAGAACTTTTTACTGATGTTTCTAAACGATCCGGACAGGATTCCCGGCAGCAAAAGTGCAATAACGGATAAGGAGTATTCGGCATAGGCTTCAAAATTTATAAAGGTACCCATGCAGCGAAAAATATCTAACTCGTATTCTACACCACTTTCTACCGGGAGGAATGGCGTTTGTAAGCCTATAAACCCGTACTTCTGATTCAGTGAAACAATAAGTTCGAAAGCGGTAAAAAAGAAAAGAACATGGATAAACCTGATGAAATCTGATTTCTGTATAGAAACTTTTGAAAACTGGTATATCAATGCACTAATACCTAAAAAGCCCATTAGTCCGCCAAACTTTGCTACTAACCCGGCATGCATATTAGCCGTTACACTTAACAGCTGAAAAGCCAACAAGACAAAAAACAGCCCCCCGAACATGCGGGGAAACGATGACGATGTTTTAAATACAGGACCCGAGAGTCCATAAATGCACAAGGCAATAAGTGCCGCAATATTAAACACCCCACCCTTATCATTACCAAATACATAATGATTGGCAAAAAACAACTGAATCAGTAATGAGAAGTGATCTCTTTTAACCAACGTGTTTAAGAACGCCAGTATAATCAGTGCAAAGGCGGCCAGGTTTACAACCGGCGAATAAGCCGTTAGGCAAAACGTACCTAAAAGGCAAACGCCGAAGGTTTTAATTAAAATCAGTATCAGCGATTCCTGCTTGCTGCTTGGTACCGAGTCGTCAAAAAACCAGGGCGGAAGATTGATTACCATATTATATGTTAATTTCAGAAGACTTTGTTAAATGATATAACCGCTTCAGGTGCCATCTTAACCGGTGTATGCGGTTGCTCGCTTTTAAAAAGTAGTTGGTGATATGATAGGAATCAAATGCCTCATTAGCCTTTATATCCGGGTTACTAATTAGCTCAGCAGGAATGTTCCACGCAATTGTTTTTCGGTTATAAATATCCTTCTGCTCGCTATGCGCATTGGCATGCGCGCCGGTAATACCAATGTTTGATATTAAATTTCCCTGAGGTACAACCGACAAGCCCTGGTTTTTGAACAGGGCATATTGCCACTGGTAATCCCAGGTATCTTTAGCGTAAGTGTCTTTTTTAAAGATGCGATCAAAGCAATCAATCCAAAAGTGGGTTTGAATTCTGCTCTTCAACTGCCGGTATAACATCTGACGATCGTAAGCGGCATGCCATCCGCTCATTTCAAAATCGTATAAATCCCAGGCACGTTTCCAGGTGGCCCATCCCCATACATGCCCTACCCGACTAAAAAAATGACTGGCGCTGCCGGTATCAAATTCCTCGTTCCACCGGGTTCCGGCAATATGCATCACTCGTGGCTCCTGTGCATACTTGTGCAGCATGGCGGCACTGTACTCGAAAAAGGTGATATCAGGCAAGCAATCATCTTCCAATATAATACCGTATTCTTCCGACGCAAACATCCAGCTTATTGCAGAACTGACCGCCCTGCCACAACCCATATTTGCATCACAAAACCAGGTTTGGATATCACAATCCCAGTTGATATTATCAGAGTTGAACAGCTCGCGGCACTGGTTTACAGCTATATGTTCATTAGGCTTATGGGCACGTGCACCATCCGAAAAAACATATAGTTTACGTGGCTGCAGCTCTTTTATCCGCTCAAGCACCTTTACTGTATAATCGGGCCTGTTGAAGGTTACCAATAAAACAGGAATATCATATGTATTATCTTGCATGGTAAAGTGCTTATGCCTGAGCCAAACGATGGTTCTTGAACTTTCTGGATATGAAAAGAATCAGCAGCGTGATTAGTACCAGATGTGTAGCTACAGTAGCTGCGGCCACCCCTGTTTGCTGATAATAACGTGCGCCAAGTATATAAGTAATAATGCTTAATGATGCCCCTACTATATTGATGGCTAAATTAATTTTGGTGTCTTGCCATGCCAGTATCATCGCATCCAGTAAGGAGTATATGATAATTAAGGCATAAGTAACCGCAAATATATTAGAGTACTTAATAGCTTCGGTAAACCGGCCGGCCGTTAAATAGTGAATTAAATAAGGTGAGCCTACCGTAAAAACAAGAGTAGCAGCAACCACAATAACCAAAATTGACAAAGCAGTTTTTTTAAGTCCTTTTAAGTTGTAAGTAGACGCATATTTATATATATCAGGCTCAAATGCCTGAAACAGTGATTGCAATGCGATAAAGAGGTAATTGGCAATACCTTTACCGATATTATATAAGCCCATTTGTGCGGGCTGGTTCAGCTTTTCGACCACGATATTATCAAAGCTCATCAACGGCCAGAATAAAAACGAAGCAGGTATTAAGGGCAGTATTTTGCGTATAGCCGGTTTTAAGGTAGCCTTATCCAGCCTGATTTGCTGCTTGCTTAGTATGCTATATAACGAGATCGCAAAAAAAGCGATCTCAACAACGAACACGCCTAACATCCGCCCTTGCAAACCCATATGGGCACCAATCACAAAGTACAGTGACATTAAAATGCCTAATACCCGGTAGCCTGCTACGATAAACAGGTACCGAACGGGTTGGTTGCCTAACCTGTAGTTTACCTGCACAAAACCTTTAAAGATACCTAAAACGCTGGTAAGCAGGGCCAGCAGCGCAAAGGGAAAAAACGGTATTTGCGAATGTGAGTACTTTAAGTACAAGTAAATACTCAGGTACGCTATCGGAAAAAACACCAGGTTCCAAACCAGGGTAAAGATGCTTAGCGTTGTTTGTATGGTTCTCCTTTTCTCCTCAGTTTCTTTAAAGAACACCGACATATAATACGTTTGGAGAGAAAGACTGGAAAACACCAGCAAAAAGGAAGCAAGCGTTGAATAGTAACCGTAATATCCGTAATCTTCGGCCGAGAGGTACCTGGCAAATATGGGGGATGTGATAAAAGAAATCCCGAAGTTGATAACCGGCACCAACAGGTAAATGCCGCCAGACTTTAGTTTACCAAGTACATTCTTTTTAAGGATAAAATTTTTAAGAAAAATAAACCTGGATGGAATAGCAACTTGCGACGTAGTACTATCCGGCATGTTGTAAAATAATTTTTAGCGGAATATTTTTGATCTTTGCCGCCCGGTCAGAAAAGCTACTGTCCTGAGAGCCCCAAATTTCATTACACATGCTCAGGCAGCACAAGTCTGTCAGTGCATCTGTGATTCCTTCCTTTGAATCACGGTTTCTGGTTGAAACGCCAACAATGATATGATCCGGAAATAAGCCTTTTAAGCTTTCACTTACCTCCTGCGAATCTGTTGACAGGTAGAATTTTGTTTGCGGACTGACACTGATCGTCCATTTAATTTCTTCAATAAATGCATCCAACGGCGATTTTTCAATAGCATGATAATTGTCCGTACGCCTAACGTGCACCCCTATAACCGGCCCTGAGTTTTTCAATATACTCATGCTTTTAAATTGAATGGGCCTTAATATCTCAAGCTGGAAGTTCTTTTGATTCGGGTAAAACTCCAGGCAGGTATCAATTCGGATCCCGCGGTTTTGAAGGCCAAGCGCATTAAAGTAGTTTCGCATAGCCGGTAACTGAAAATTGTATTCAAGAAGCTTTTCTTCTATGGTGCTGTCTGTGATAGCTTTGTCAGCTAAAAAGCCGGAGAATGTTCTTGCAGCCATATCCAGCAAACGCCTGTTAATCTTATCGGTAAAACCGCTGCCATGCATGTCCATCTCAATAACCTGCATATTGGCCACAGGCTCGAAGCACTCACTGAACCTGGCATTCAAATTACCGTTCCTTTCCCAAAACACAACCAGCTTTGATGATGCCGCAGCTGCAAAATTATAGGCCGATTCAAGTACACGCATCCGGTTGGCAATGCCGCCAAGGGGTCTGACTAATAGTAACTTCATGCTGATGATATTTTAAGTATCTTATTAAAATCGCTTAAGAATAGATTTGATAGCTACAGCGGCTGTATACTCCTGAACCTCCTGGGTATAGCCATATCGCGCATAATTGTGGTTTTCTGCATAGCTATACTTGTCTTTCCGTACGCCGTTAAATACAATGTTCATTTTCGGTATCTGGTGCTGCTTAAACAGCTTTTCCGTCATCTCCAGTTCCCATGCTTTGGTTAAACCCTGCCTTATTACATACAACGTTACATCGCTTACACGTGATAAGACCATAGCATCGGTCACAATATTTATTGGCGGCGTATCAAGTAATATATCATCAAAAATGCCGCGTAAATCATCCAGTAACATATCCACCTGTTGCTGTTCCAGCAGTTCAGACGGATTGAAGGTGGCTGTACCTGCTGTGATGACAAACAGGTTGTCGTTATAATTCGATGGCTGAATAATCTCATTGATGGTAGCTGTACCTTCTATATAATCACTCAAACCTTTGTGGTAAGGGTTTAGCTTAAAGTTTTCGTGAATTTTAGGTTTGCGCAGGTCCAGCTCCAGAATAATTGTTTTTCTGCCCGACACCGCCAGTGTAACACCTAAATTACTGGTCACAAAACTTTTACCTTCATTAGCAATGCTGGATGTAAGCAATGTTACCCGCCCTCTTTGCCGGGTGGCATGTATAAAGTGCAGGTTTGTACGCAAAACCCTGAACTGTTCACTGATCTCAAAGTTACTTTGGTTGTGCTTACCGATAACCAATGGATGCTTGCCCTCATGGTATACCAATTCGCCTAATATTGGCACCGTGGTTTTACTGCTGATATCGGTACGGGTATTTACCCTGTCGTTCAGGCTATCGCGGCAATAAATAATACCCAGTGGTACAAATATGCCGAGCATGAATGCGATGATATAAATGATCTTTTTGCTTGATGATTTAACATAAGTATAATCAATTAAGCGGCTGTCATTAATGGTTGAAGCATAACTTAATGCAGCCTCTTCGCGCTTTTGCAAAAGGTATACATATAAGTTTTCTTTGTTGGTTTGCTGCCTTTTGATATTGATAAACTGGCGCTCCTGACCGGGAATATTTTTGATGGATGATTCAAACCTATTACTATTTGCCAGTAACTGCCTTTTGCTGGCTGATAGTGATGATTTAATACCACTGATGTTATTAAGAATGGATGCTTTTGTGGAAGCTATCTGCCGGTTAACCGGTTCAAAAATGGGATTCTTTTCGGGCGTTGTGGCCAACAGTTTGTCACGCTGCGCTTGTAAATCCATTAATTGCCTCACCAGGGCGCTAAGCCCCGGATCGGATATGCCGATGGTGGCCGGCGCACTATTTACACTTAGCGAAGACCGTACATAACGCTCAATACCATTAATAACATCAAGCTGTACATTGATTTCGCTTAACTGGGTATCGTTAGATTTAACATTCTCCAGGTAGAGCTTTGCTTCGGACGACACATCCGTCAGGCCTTTCTGGCTTCTGAAGCCTTCAAAGCTTTTTTCTACCGATGAAAGTTCGCCTGATACGTCTTTCAGCCTGCTGTTAATGAAGAGCAAGGCATTTTCGGCGGAGCGCTTTTTTTCTTTTACCGATTGATCATTGTAAGCCGCCACGGTATGCAGCAGTATATCTCTTCCCCGTTGCAGTACATTGTCTTGCAGTGATAATTCAATTACAGAAGCCAGCTTGTTTAGCCTGCTCGACTTGATCTTGTTCACATAACTATTTACCACTTGTTCGGTATCGCGGGTAGCTATATGGATCTCTTTGCCAATGTATTTATTGAAATTGGCTGTCTTTTCTAAACGCCATGATCCAAAACTGTTTTTAATGCCGTCACTGAATTTGAACGTCTTATCATTTTCATCTTTATTTACTAAAGTGAACTCATTGGCATTATTGATGCGAATAGTAAAGGAAGTATTGAAGTGATCGCTGGTCTGATTCAGGAGCCGCAACTGCACAGGCGTGTTATCATAAATATCAACATCTCTGAATTTGCCGGGCTTACTGTAGGTCGAATACAAGTTCAAATCATTGATGACACGGGCCAGCAATGTTCTTGACTGCAAAATTTCGCTTTCGTTGTCAATAACTTTAGATGATTCAAAGACATCCATCTTTTGCATCATCTTATCAACAGAGCTTTCTTTTTTATCGTCTGATATAAGCAACTTGGCCGTGATGGTATAAGTTGGATCAATATATTGCGTGTAGATAAACGCACCAATAAGCGCCAAAGCTACCCCAAGCACAAACAATGGCCAGTGGTAAAGATACTTCACGAGGATAACTTTGAACATGTTGGTTTTATTGCCGTCCTGAGTATACTCAAACGGGGCAATGACAATTCTTTCGTTGTTCATATCAGGTATTAATTGCGTGTGAGTATGATGGCCGCTATAGAAAGTGCAGACAGAATTAAGCTTATCGTTCTATAATTATTGTCAACGCTTGCAAACTTGTTTTTACCGGGCTGTACATATATCACATCATTACTTTTAAGGTAATAGTAAGGAGATGAGAACAGGTCTTTCGATGTAAGATCAATAGGTATAAAATCCCGCTTTCCATTTACCTCGCGGATAAGCAAAACCTTGCGTAGCGCTGTAATATTCAGATCACCTGCAAGACTTATAGCTTCGTTCAGGGTTACACGTTCATTAGCAACCGGGAAAACGCCGGGATGCTCCACATCGCCCAAAACCGAAACTTTGAAATTGATTAGGCGTACATTCACCAAACAGTTTTTCAAATAGGGCGACAACTCCTTTTGCAATTTAACTTCCAAATCAGAAACGGTACTTCCTGCTACTTGTACCTTCCCTAATAATGGCAATACTAACTCGCCTTGTGTATTTACCAGGTATCCTATAACCGGATTATTGGAGCTGATATTGGCCGTACCATTAATTGAACCCAGGTTGTAATTAAAAACAGCGCTGGCCTCGGGATTGGAACTGGTAACGTTAATGCCTAAAATATCTGATGGTTGTATAGTTATAGGTGTGTAGTTGGTAATGTCCTGAGCGGTATTCCTAGTCTTATCTAAATTTTGGAAGTAAGGTATCTTCTTGTACGAGTTACAAGATGAGTACACAATCAGCACGAAAAAGAGCACAAGAAAAGACAGGCCTTTGCCCTGGAAGGTTAATTTGATCACAATGAATTTTTTAGGTAACTTATAAAGACTTTATTTTGAATTTGCAGATAGCAATATGTAGTTGGGTAGTTTTTAAGTAGCGGCAATAGCTTCGCCACTCCAGTTACACTGGCTTTATTTTTTAGAGGTAAAATAATTAGCCTTTATTGTGTTGCTGATTAGTTGCCTACACAGACTTATTACTTCGCTACAAACTTACAGCGCACTAATAATAAATAAAACCTGATTGAGCGGATGTGCTGTTAATGTATAAACATTATTATACTGAGAAGCTTTCCGGGAAAGACAGCACCCTAACTGCGCAAGAAAGTGCGCAATAAAAGACCTGATGAGCACTGATATTTTCGGATTTTCTTAACTATGAAAAGAAAAAAAATTAGTTTTTCTTCTTTTTTCAACGATTCTCCCATTTCTATTCAATGTTAATAACAGGAGTGCCGATATATTGCAAACTTCATCATTTATCAAACAGCACAAATTTCCTATTACGATAACCGAGTTAAATTTGGCCGTAAAAACTTATAACAAAAAAACATATTGCCTTGATTATCATTCCTATACTGTTAATTTTATTTTAAGTAAACCAATATTCACACATATAATGAAGATAAAATAATACACCTGAGGAAAAAGTAAGTTGAATTTCAGTTAACCTTTTTCTCACATTCATAAAAGTTAGCACATAATAGTATACAAGTGTTCAGTTAACGTATACTATATTTCTCATATAGGCTATCTTAGTATAAGTTGTAAGAAAAGTGATTATTAAATAATACTTGCTTTATATAGGCATTCATCTATCATAAACCTAATATTTTATCCTAACGGTTCAAGTTTTATATTATCTGCTACTTAGTTGGGTTTTTTTGGTTGCATAAGCATATAGATATAACATGAGAATTATAAAATCCAATGATAAACCCTCGAACGCGAAGCGTTGGATGGTTGTTTACACCCGATCGAAATGGGAAAAGAAAGCTGACAAGTTATTAAAGAACCAGGGCGTTACCAGTTTTTGCCCTTTAATTAAAAGAAAAAGCGCATGGAGCGATAGAATAAAAACTGTTGAAGTTCCTCTTTTTAACTCCTATTTATTTGTTCATATATCCCCTCTTGAACAAGACCGCATACAGCAAACCCCGGGCATCGTTAGTTTTGTAAGACACTGCAATAAGCCGGTGGTATTGGAAGACGGAGAAATCAACAGAATCAATACCATACTCCAGTCGAGCGAAGAATTAGAAACAGTGAGTGTTGACAGGTATGATATTGGTGATACCGTAAAAATAAACGAAGGCCCACTGGTTGACTATGAAGGTAGAGTATTAAAAATACAGGGAAAGTCCGTGCTTTTAGTTCTTGAAAAACTGGGTTGTGCAGTAGTTGTTAAAGTAGATCGTGAAAACCTTAATTAATTAGGGTATTTATAATCTGTACACACAAATATTTCGTATTACTTAAATTAAGAACTTCACATTATTCCTTGTATACGTTTATGAATAAGCATTACGGTCAAATAGTGGAAAAAGTTATAAGGCGGGACGGCTACAGTATAAGTGAGCTGGCACGCCTGATGAACGTAAACCGAAGATCGATATATAATTGGTTCAATAAAAAAAGACTTAAAACTGAGGTTATATATCGCATTGGCGGCGTATTAAGTTACGACTTTTCAAAAGAGTTCCCGGAATTGTTCAGGACCAACGAATTTGAATACCTGGCAAATAATCCGGAAACATCATCAGATAATGATGAACAACAGGCCGAACAAGCACCCACAGATCATTGGAAAGATAAATACATCACTTTGTTAGAGAAGTACAATGAACTGCTTAGCCAAAACATGGAAGCTCAAAATAAAAAATAGCTATTGCTAATTAACTGTTAAGTTCTGCAAAAGCTTTTACCGCTAAATCCCCATTTAATAGCGGTTTTTTACTCCCTCTTCAGTCAAGGCTTCCATTCTCGATATTATTACTTTCTGCATTATCCTATCTCAGCGTAGATAAGAAGTGGTTGCAGCATTTGTATATGCCGTAGTAATTTACTCCTTTCTAAAAAATGCTGCTAAATAAATCAACACATCAGGAAACCTAATTACAACAATTACGTACAACAACGCTATACAAGGTTAGTTAAATAAGGATTTAATAGGCCTAAAAAGATTGTATGTATGCACAAGCAGACCGATTACTATAGCACCAATTAATTAATCATGATTTAAAATCGTTTTTTAGGTATAGTTACACAATTATGCTATAATTGCCAGCGACGGGCCTTTCATTTCGCAGGTTATTTATAGGAATAGCCATAATTAGCTGTTGCTTGCCACTTAACCCTTATTCACAAAGCGTTAAACACACACAAACATAAATATAAGCTACCACTGGTAGCAGTTCTTTTCACTTCATTATGTACCATTTGATTTATATAAGCAAAGCTAACGGGCAATTAACCAGTTCGGATATTGCTAATACCCCTATGTATGTAAAGTCCTGGGATGAAAAGGATCAAATAACCGGTGTATTGGTTTATATTCAGGGAGAAGCTGGGACTTACATAGAGGGCCGATTTATGCAATTGATTGAGGGGCCGAAAGATGAAGTTGAGCGCCTTTATAAAATAATTGAACGTGATGCACTACATCAGCAGCCAACTATCCTTAAACAAGGTGATTGTAGTGAGCGGTATTATAATAATTGGGAATTCAGATCTGAACATATCGATCTGTCAGCACACCCCGACCTTCGGATGTTCTTCGAAATGGATGAGAACATACTAAAGAGCCCCGGCTTTGGAAATTCAGATGCGGCAGTAAAGTTCTTAAAGGCTTTTCAACATGCTTAATTTTTATTATTACAAATTAACCTGACCAACATACCCGGCTTCTTTACTTCAAGAGTACTCCTATAAACTTTCTCATTTATACTAACTTTCAGTTAGATGAATATGGTGTGTACCATATTGAGGCATTAACTGTGTAGCGCAGTGAAATATTTAGTCCCGAAATTAGACTAACACTATTAAGCGCTTATACACATGAAAATGTTTTTTAACGTGGTCATCACGTTATCCTTATTACTTAAAGAATTTTTAACCAACGACAAGCTGAATGGCCCTACTAATTACGGTAAGGCTTAATTGAATGATATTAATCCAATTGGCTTGAATGAATTAATCAAGTTGATAATTCTGCACAGCTCAAAAAGCTGGTTTCATTAATTGTTTCTTGTTGAAAATTTCAAGTATGGATGTAAAGTTTTACCATCGCTTTTTTAAGCCCGCCGATCTTGACAGTTTGCCACATCATTTCTTTTATGCAGCAACTGATCTGGAAAAACATGGCATCAATGTATCTATCTGCAACGACTCCTCTGCAGCAAACCGAATATGGAGAGGCATTAAACTTGCCATCAAACTTACACTCGGAAGCAAGCCCTACCAAGCTTTATATGCATCGACCGCAAATGGGCTGGAAGTATTAGTATTACTTAGATGCCTCGGGTTATTCACCAAGCCTATTGTAGTATGGCAACATAGAGCTCTCAAAGCTTCTGGTAATGCCGTTGTTAAAAGGCTACTAAAATTATATTACAGCGGGTTTGATAAGATGTTTATGTTCAGCGAAATGCACATACAAGAGTCGGTAGCACCAGGTGTAATAGCAGCAGATAAGCTTCAATTCATGAAATGGGGACCGGATCTCGCCTACTATGATCGCATCATCAATAAGGAAAAGCAAAACTTACCTGGTAAACCCGAAAAATATTATTGCTCTACAGGAAGGGAAAACCGTGACTTCCCTACGCTAATCAAAGCTTTTGAACAATCGCCCGGGCATCAGCTCAAACTTTTCACAACCAGGCAGCATGGGCATATGAACAATGAAAAGATATTATCTGAAGCCAACAAAGGTGCTCCAAATATTGAGGTAAATATCGTTGAGGGAGATGCTTCCGTAAACGCCTATCTTTCCAAAGTTGTTTATCACAGTTACTGTATGGCCATCTGTGCGCATGAACATAACTATACTGTCGGTTTAACATCCCTATATGAGGCGATGGCCTTGGGTAAAGCCATTATAACCTCAAACAATCCTTATTTTCCTATTGATGTGGAAAAGGAGGGCATAGGCCTAAAAGTTGCATATGGTGATAGTGCGGCGTTCAGCAATGCCGTCAAATATTTGTCCGAGCATGAAGATGTAGCCACAAGTATGGGAAAAAAAGCCAGAAAGCTTGTTGAGCAGCACTATAACCTGGAACTATTAGCCCATGATGTTGCGCAAACATTAAATTCGCTTTCTAAACGTGGCTATTATCAAAATGACGCTGTTATTTCCGGTTGAAGTAAATGAGTAACAGGCATAATTAAGAGAATTTCGTCGAGGCTTTTTATTTATAGCTATCTTGCACCACGACTTAATTCTATAAGCCTGAATCATGAAATATCTATTCCTGTTTGCCTGCCTGCTATTTGGAACAAGTGGTTTTGCCCAAAATAGTGCTACCATCACCTATGATGTTAAATATCATGGTAAAGAAGTGCCTGAAGGCCGGCTGAAGCTGTTTATTGATGGGCAGCATGCGCATCTGCAAAGAGTTGCTGATCCGAACGCAAAAGAACAATCTTATCTGGACTATGCAACAAACCGCACCATGCAAGTGCTAACCTTGCAAAATAATACTCATGTTACTCAACTAAAAGATTTTAAAGATTACGAGCAACCAGAACTGCTGCCAGATACCGCTACTATATTGGGCTATCCCTGTAAAAAAGCTAAAGTCATTATCCGCTCTAACACCATCGAAGTTTGGTACACTAATGCCCTGCCAATTAAAGGCGGACCAAGTATTGGTATAACACCGGGATTGGGTTTGATATTAAAAACAGTGAGAAATGGTGAGCAGGAAGTAATTGCTACCCAAATAAATAGGGGCAAAGTAAAACCTGCAACGCTCAATTGGCCTACTACTGCCGGTATGGGCACGGTGGTAGATGCTGCTACTTACAACCAGCAAGTAATAGAAAGCAGGTACAAAACAATAAGTATTTTTAACCAGGAACAAATCTCTTTTGGCTACGATAAGCCAAACCCCGCCAATGGGCAAACAAATGTTACTTATCACTATGCCGGAGGTACTGTAATTTTAAAGAAGGTTAAAATACCAGACTACATGGCAGGCACCCAACTATTTGCAGAGCTGGCACAATATTCAAATGGGGATGCTTATGACCGGACAGGCTCTGTATTTATGATTCCTGTTGACAAACAGCAATCATTTTTAGATGGGCTGCAGAAAGGCGTAAAGGCGCTACCGGTATATAAAGACAAATATCAGGGCGTTGTGGCTACGGATAATTATTTACCAACGATGGAGCTGTTGCGTTTCTTTACACCATTCGGTATCAACAAATACAATGCAGCTTCAAACATAAAGGGGTATAACTGGGCAGACTCGGCCGTATTCAGGCAAGATATTACGGATATGCAGCCCCGCTTGCAAGGTGAAGTGTGGATTGGCGTATTTATTGGCAATTACGATAAGGGCGGACACAAAGTAAGCCTTCGTTTAAAATACTACCCTGGCGACGGGGAAGGATCCCAAAAGCCAGCTCAGTTTCTGTTGCCCATATTTAACACCACAAATCTCATGGAAATGGCAGGTCAGGAGTACGGTACCATGTTCGACCATGACTCGCTAACTGTCAGTATCAATGTTCCACAAGGAGTAAAGAATTTACAGCTGCGCTATATTACTACCGGTCATGGCGGCTGGGGCGGTGGAGATGAGTTTAACCAAAAGCTGAATGAAATCTTTGTGGATGGCCGGCGGGTATACCATTTTATTCCGTGGAGAACGGATTGCGGCACTTACCGTCTGTTAAACCCCTCATCCGGAAACTTTGCCAACGGCCAGTCATCTTCTGACCTGAGCCGTTCCAACTGGTGCCCCGGCAGCATTACCCCTCCTGTGTATATTCCATTACCCGACTTGCAACCAGGTAAGCATACCTTTAAAGTAGCTATACCCTTGGGGAAAAGAGAAGGTACAGCTTTCAGCTCATGGAATGTATCCGGATGCCTGATAGGAACAAGCAATTGATACTTTTAACATTTGCATACAAATAGCTTTATTAAAAAAGGATGGCTTGAATGATCCAAGCCATCCTTTTTAATTATATCTTCAATACTGGTAGCAGAAAGCTCTAAAAGTAAGATTCACATTCTTCCAGATTCCGAATGCTAATTACCGCCTAAACTAACAAAGAAGTCTACCAAGATTTCAAGCAGGAAAATTATACAGCTGCTCGTAAAGGACTAACAGGGCGCATCGTCTCTTCTATCCGTTCTTTAAGTTTAGCTTTATAGTCATCACGCAACCATTCCAAATAATTCTTGGTTACCTTTCCCAGGCACTTACCATATTGTTTAACTCGCCATTCAATTTCCTTATCCAGCTCTGCAGATAGCGCAATGGCATCACTAATGCTGGCGCTGTTATCTACACACATCTGCACATGCTGATTAAGAGAACCCTCAATTACAGTTTTAGCTTTTTGATTATTTTCCAAGGCATCATGATAAGCCTTTTGTATATCAAAAGAGATTTCCAAGCTGTTGGGGAACTTACTACGCATATCTGATGGCATTTGGTGCGTGTCATGAGTAATTTGAGCATGGATACTTTCACAAAATGCCTCCGGGTTTTCAAACACATACTGCCAATCTACTGAGGCATTCCACGCACCAAACCGGTCAGTATTATTACCCAAATCAATTATAGTAAACTTTTTTTTACTCGGCAACCGACGTGAACCGCGACCAATCATTTGATGATACAAGGTTAATGAGGTTGTAGCCCGATAGAGGATAACAGTTTGCACAGACGGCTCATCAAATCCGGTCGTTAAGATGGATACTGAAGTTAGTATGGCATTTTTTGTTTTCTTCAGCCACTTTAAAATTTCTGCCCGTTCTTCGGCCGGTGTCTCATTATCTAAATGCCTTGCCGGGTAGCCTGCATCATTAAACATCTGGCACACAGCTTTGGATGCAAAGATTCCATTATTAAAAATTAGCGTCTTTTTGTTTTTAGAGTGCTCCTCATAGCTATGCAATAATAGCTCAAGCATGGCTGGTGATGCATAAAGTTCATCTGAGCTGCTCACCGTAAAATCGCCAAAGTTATTCTTCTGTAAAGTATTAAGCTCCACGTCATACCGCCATGTAGCCGGCTCAGCCAAATAGCCCCTTTCTATTAAGGACTCGATGCTCTCGCCAACTATCAGTTCATTATACGTATCTCGCATGGGCAAACTGATATCTGAACTGAATGGCGTAGCCGTTACACCAATAATCTTTGCATTTTCGAACTTATCAAGCAGCTTTTGAAACGAGTTATGATGTGCTTCGTCAATAATAACTAAGCCGATTTCACTGGTATCAATTACACCATCGTTGATGCGGTTGTTTAAGGTTTCAACCATGGCCACATAGCAACGGTATTGTTCTTTTTTACTCAGCCGCTTTACTGAACTATTTATTATTTTGTTTTTAATACCACAACCTTTTAACGTCGCAGAAGTCTGCACAGACAGTTCCTGACGGTGGGTAAGAATCATAACCTTGCTATGGTACTTATGAATAAAACGGTTAACAATCTCCGAAAAGATAACCGTTTTCCCTCCACCTGTAGGCAATTGGTATAACAATTTATATCCGTGCTCGGCTTGCTCAAGTATATTAAAAAGCTTATTGATGTCTGCTTCCTGATAATCATATAGTTCGGTTGCAGGTGTGTAGGTAGAGTAGTTGTCAGCGTTTTCCATTGGTTATCAATCTAAAATCAGCTTTAAATCAGCTATTGTAGTAGTGATAGTTTATCAATAATACAGCCAAACTCTTGCTTTGAACTAATAACTATATAGACACTATTCTAATTCAAGCGCCTACGCTAAAAATGACACTTAAGGACTACACCACACAAACAGAGTTGACCTGGAATCTGGAAAAGTATAATATCTTTTAGACTGTAGATGCTAAGTTTGGACACTTGCAGCAGATGATTAATTGGTTTTGCGATACTAAGCTGAATACAGGGAGCTGGCGTTTGTAGGATATAGACAGTTCTCATCAGTGGGATAGTATTTGGGAGATATGTCCCCTTCAAGCAAAAAGCCCCTGATGCATAATTGCAAGAGGGGCATGGATTTGTAGGGTTTGGCGCCGACCTACTCTCCCACGTGTTACCGCAGTACCATCGGCTCTGGCGGGCTTAACTTCTCTGTTCGGAATGGGAAGAGGTGGACACCGCCGATA
>NZ_JAHBBK010000007.1 GCF_018390515.1 Mucilaginibacter sp. Bleaf8
GCTTTACACCTTTCTCTTTGACACCGTTATGTGTATTTATAAGCCATAAATTTGAGAAAGTGTATCCGTACTTATTTATGTCTCTGCCGCGTAAAATGGGTCGTATTATTTCGGCTGATTTTGGATCAGCCTTAATGAGTTCATCCCTCTTGGTCCTATCAATGATAAACGCATCATTGTAACCAGTAAGAATACCTCTATAAATTTTCACATTCCAGTTTTTAAGTGGAACGCTCAATCGCTCTGTTTTAGCTCTAATTTGTTGTTCAATGGGGGATACAATTATCCAACTATCAGCATTTCTAAACGAAATTTTAACAGTTGAATGTCTAATAAAACCGCTCCTAAAATAGCCACAGAAATTGCATAGGTTTATTTTAGTCATATTTGGTTTAATTTAAACAGTTCTTAATAGAAATAAATTAACATTATAAATCATGACCTACGGCTACATCCGCGTAAGCACAGATAAACAGACAATAGAAAATCAACGCTTTGAGATTAATAACTTTTGTGAGAAGAATACCTTAATTGTAGACAGGTGGATTGAAGAAACTATTTCTGGTGCGAAAAGTGTTCAAGAGCGGAAACTTGGTAAATTATTGAAACGCATGAAAAAAGGGGATATACTGATATGCTCGGAGCTTTCACGACTCGGCAGGAATCTTTTAATGATTATGGGAGTGCTTAATGAATGCATGAATAGAGATATTCAAGTTTGGACTATAAAGGATAATTATAGATTAGGAAGTGATATAAACTCGAAGGTACTTGCTTTTGCCTTCGGTCTTTCAGCAGAAATTGAACGCAATTTGATATCGCAACGTACTAAGGAGGCCTTAGCACGTAAAAAAGCTGAAGGTATTATATTAGGTCGCCCTAAAGGGCGCAAATCTTCTAAAACGAAGCTCACAGGACAAGAGAAGCGAATCAAGGAATTATTGGAGAGGAAAGTTTCTTATAGTGCAATAGGTCGAATACTCGGTGTACATCGGTTAACAGTCTCGTCTTTTGTTAAGGAAAGAGTATGATAATCTATTAGTCAATTGTAGTGGCTCAGCTTGAGTTATAAGTAACGCGTTTAGGCCATTATTGAGTAATATTTTATCAATTCATGTTGAATTGATCAGAAAATCAACATTCACATGTTAACTCAATTTAGAATTTAATTCATGTTAACAGGCAAGGCGGCATGAAAAAATTACTACCGCCTGCCTTTTCTTATAATGGCTGGTGAGCAGCGCTTTCCTTACCTTTAATGAATTGCAGATACACCTGCGCAATCTTTCGTAAAAGCAAGCTTACCCTTTCTTTCAAAAGCGTTACCGACTCATCATCCGGTTTAAAGTCGCTTTTATACCTTGCTTCTGAGTAAGCGGTTTGGAGCAAATTGAATAATAGTACACCTTGAGGTGTTTCTAACGCTAACACTGCCTTGATCTCCTCAGTAAATAACAATGTTATCCTGATCTTTCTTGATAGATTATGTACGGATAAGCGATAGCCGAGAACAGCCCTAATAATGGCTATTAAACTACTTTCAGCGGCTTGATGTAAAGAAAATAACGCCAAATTATAGTTGCCATCTTCCATGTACCGGATTGCGCCTTTCAAAAACTCTTTTCCCTGAAGGCCCCATCTGTTCCAATCATGTTGGGCTCTTTCCAGCCATACTTTGTCATCTATGGCATGTGCACCTGTAAGTTCGACATTAGGTGCCTTATAAATATTGATGCTTTTGTAAAGGGTGTTGTGCCAAAATCGTTTGTTCTTTGCTAACGCTTCTTTGGCACTAGCGAGCTTATGCACGATGGCAAAAACCAATGCTAGATACCTGCAGTTATCTTCTATTTTGTTAGCAATCTCGTGTTCCGGCGTTTTTTCTTTATCCTCTACAAGTACCAATACGTAATAGGTAAAAGGATTAGGATGTGTACCCATCAAGTAGATCATACTCACAGAAGGCACTCGGTCAACAATAACCTTTTTCACCTCCTCCATGCCAAGCTTTTCAGTTGTGGTTAATTCAGGATTCAGGTCTTTCAAGGATGATAACTCTTCGCTCACAATTGTTTCCGGTGACTTTGAGCCAAGTTTGTCCCGACCCCAAGATTTATGCGTAAAAGTATTACTGGTCTCGCGCTGGTGAATAAGCCAAGCGGCGGAATATAGCTTGCGGATATTATCATACACGTCAATGATCTCACCAGCCATTAGGGTTTCATCAGCAGCACTCTTGTACAAAGCCGCATTCAACCATTCCTTCAGATAGTCCCGGTACTCCTGCGGGCTGGTCTTCTTGAAACACTTCTTTACTGCTTCGTAGGGGTTAGCTAGTTCTTTTGCAGAAAGGTTCTTAGGAAAATAAATCCAGTCCTTCATTTCCTGCTCTATCTGCTCTTCAGTAACATCTTGCAATCGTGGCCACCTATCCTTGTTTTTAAGTAATAACAGGTGCATTGCTTCAATCAGCTGTAAGGTTTGGTCATAGATAAACAGCACATGACCGGGACCATGCCGGTCTTTGTAAAACTTGGCATTTAAAACATAGTATCGCCATTCCTTTAAATCTTGACGGTGATCGCTTGGCCATCCCGAACTGAAAAAATCGGTGATGACCTTTAAGGGATTTATAATCTCGCTGAAACGTAGATGTTTGGGGTACTGTTCCCAAGGTGCTATGTTACCTAAATACATAATCTATATGCCGCATTGTTGCCAGCAAGACAAATGACTGCATGAGCACCTTTCTAACCTATTCTACAGCTTTCTAATAAAGTCATGCAGCCGTATAAATTATCCTTGTGTAACCTACCAGAAACGAGTAACTTAAAGCTTCAAATTTTCATACATTTGTTTAATCAACCGTTTTTGCCATGAGTACAGCTACCGATACACCGAAAAATATTCATCAGGGCCGCAATGTGAAACGTTTTCGCGAGATGCTTGGCTTGAAACAAGAGGCGCTTGCTTTAGCATTAGGTAATGATTGGAGTCAAAAAAGAGTATCTCTGTTGGAAGCAAAAGAAATTATTGAAGAAGATATATTGGGTCAGGTAGCTGCTATACTTAAAGTACCCGTGGAAGCAATTAAAAACTTTGACGAAGAAAAGGCTGTAAATATCATTTCAAACACGTTTAACGATACTTCAATGTTAAATGCTGTCAATTATAATCCTACTTTCAATCCTATCGACAAGTTGATTGAAGTCTATGAAGAAAATAAAAAACTTTATGAGCAATTGTTGGCCAGCGAACGTGAAAAGGTAGAGCTTCTGAAAAACAGAAGTCAAAATTAGGTTTATATGCGTGTAATTTGGCTTTGCAGAAATCTTATTAGTTGCCTTTAAGTTTGTCAATCCTCAATATCAGTTCCTGTTCCATTTTATTGCTGTAACCGTCAAATGCCATTACAATAATCCCATTTTTATCAATCAAGTAGAAATTAGGTGTACCGACGGTTTTAAAGCCCTTTTTGAGCTTAATGCTTCCTTTATAAATTGGAAACTTAATGCTATTGGCGTCTACGTAATCCCTGATCTGCTTAATCGTTTCGTCGGAATAAATACTAAGAATTGTAACTTCAGATGCTTTGTGCTTTTCAGCCAGTCTGTTTAACATGGGAATAGCCAAAGGATTAGCGCCGCAAGTGGTGGAGCCGAATTCTATCAGTAATATTTTGTTTTTGAATTCTTCAGGTGAAAGTTTTTTACCGGTCAAATTAGATACTTGGATCAAAGGAGCGACGCTTCCATTTTCAAGCATATGCTTATTCTCCACGTCAAAACCAACCTTATCAAATTTAAATATAGCAGCGTTAGGGTCTTGGCCGATTTTGAAATTTGCGAAACGCCGTTCATTGAAGACATTGACCCTGCCAAGGCTGTAACCCCCCTTGCTGGCACTACCTGCACCCAGCTCTTTGGTATAAACCGGCAACAGTGTTTTTTTATCAAGGTAGAAGTAAAGATGAGTAAAATCGTGGTTGTTGTTCTCAACCGTATCATAACTTTTGACAAACAAACTGTAGCAAAGCTTATGTTCAATTATAGTATCAGGCCGTTGATGAACCACATGATTTTTGGAAAGCACAGACTTAAGTTGTTCCAGATAATCGGCTAGGGTGCCTGTTACTGTTTTTGGGTGTACTTGGAATGAGTAAACACTATCTTTAAAATCAAGCGTGTAAAGCGTGTCGTGAATGAACACTTCGCGAAAAACCGGATGTCCAAAACGATCAGCATTGGTCGTGTTTTGCGCTACAATCTTTTGCTGAGCGTTTCTGCTTAAAGTTTCATTGATTCGGGTAACAGCGGTATCGTTATTACTAAATATGTTTTTGTTTACAGTAGTAGCAGTATAGCTGATGAAGCGAGGCTTTTCTCCAACTTCGACAGCTCGTTTCAAAATTGATGCAGGATTTTGCTGAGCCTTCGCAAATGGGTAGAATAGGAATAGCCCGATAATCATTAACATAATGCTTCTCATACCGCAATTTATGGAAATTCATATTCCCAATTAAAGGATAGCGAAAACGTTACCTAAGAAATTAGTTCATCTTTATTTATTAATAATACCCTTAGGATAGGATACAAACATTGGTGGTCATTGCATCGCTTAAACAGCCGGAGCTAAAAGCAGATAAACTGTCAAGGGCAACGGCGATAGCCGTTGTTTATATACCCTTGACGGTTTTCCTGCGTAGCTACCTTTGTGATGGCGGTGCTGTGACCTTCTTTCTCTAATTTATAGGCAAGGCAGGCGTGTATGAGGGACGAATACTTGCCTGCGTGTGGCGGCGAGGCGGGCTGCGCAATGGAACCCGACGCAAAGCGCGTGGTGCAATGCAGCAACCTGCTGTAGCCGCTGGCTTTGCCATTAAAGCTTAGTTTTATTTCCCCTGAACATGTCGCTGCCAGTACTGCTCCAGTATGCGTTTATCTCTGCTATTAGCATGCTTATACAAATCATCCCAGGCTCTGGCGCTGATATTGGTCTCTATTTCCTGCTCCTTAACCTGCTGCCAGGCATTCACCCACTGCTTACCTAAGGAACCCAAAGTTATGACAGCAATGATGCCTGCTGCCCAGGGCAGTAACTTGCCAAAGGTTAACTTGTAATAATACTCTGTATTGTGCTCAGGAAACAGCAGCAAGCGGTATTGTTTGGTTATCGGCTGTGGCACTTGTTTCGCCTGTTCCAGCTGCTGCAATATCTTTTGATGATCTGCTTTATTGTCTTTATGATATTCTACAAGCTCGGTTAATAAGGTTTTAAGCTCATCAAACTGCGGCATATAATCTACCGCTGGTGCTGACTGCATCTCACTAATTGCCGCTGCTATCGGATTAAGCTTATCTATAAAGATCTGTAGCACTTCTTCTATGCCGTCCAGGCGTTCTTCTAGTTGCTTCATGTACTTACCTCCTTATGTAATTGCGTTTCTTTCTCTTGTATTCTTCCTCATTCGGCCCTGCCGGTGTGCCAGCAAAGCCATGCTGCGCGACATCTAGTAATCCGCCTAATAGCGATGCTGATTCCTCCGGCTGATGCTTTGCTACTGGCATAGACTGGCCTGTAATCTCTTTAAGCTTTGCCACCAGTTCTACAGACGATAACTCCCCTTCATGGGGTGCTGCAAGCATCCGCATCTGGTTATCTTCCATTTGCTTATTGAGATGGCCAAAGCTTAAACAACGATCAATCTTCGAGCCTTTAAACTGCAACCCATCCTTACTGAAGCTAACACCTTGTACCTCGTTTGTGCCACTTCGGTACTTGTAGTGAATGGCAATGCCCTACTTACCTAACAGCCACTCTAATTGCGTCCAGCATGTTGCCTGCTTGGCAGCCTTGGTGAGTGCATCATACAGTTCATACCGGATTTTATCATCTCCGGTTAGGCGTTGTCTGTTGACCTGCACTTTACCCCTTCCCATGTGGTAGCCGTGCTTCAGCGTCAGCTCCTTACAAACCTTGGCGTTACGTTGCTTTTGAAAACGATCGGAGATGGTGCTGCCTTCGTTGTCCACACGGTTATAAATGATATGGATATGCGGATGCTCCTTGTCCTGATGCTGTACGATCAGGTATTGCGTTTCCCATATCTGCATCTTGTCCAGGTACTCTTTAGCTCTTTCGATCATCAGCTCCGGTGTGAGCTTGCTTCTGTCATGGACGCTCCAGCTGAGGGCAATATGGCCGACGGCCTGACCCAGCGCAGGGTTGAGTTTACGCTGGGCATTAAAATCATCCGTGATGTCCTGCCGGTTGGTAGTCCGGACCCCAACCGCTTCCAGGATCTGCGCCTGGTGCTTGCTGATTACATAGCCAATGCAGCCGCCAAAGCTTCGGCCGGTCTTAACTTTCCCGATCATCGCCTTTGATGCGTTTGAGTATGTTCTCAATCTCGTGTAGCAGTTCCCATCCCTTCTTGGTCATTGTTAAGATGCCCGCTTGGTGCGCCATCTTAACGAACTGATTGAAGTTGTTGGCAGCCCCTGCGAACGTCCGGTAATGAGCTGCCTCTTCCTTACTCATCCTGGGTCTGACGACCGCTTTGAGTGCCGCCTGCCTGAAGAACTCACTCAGGCTCAGGCCTGCCTTTTCGGCTTTCGCTGCTATCCGGAGCCGCTGCGTGGCTGAGACCCTGACCTTGATGTTATCGTCCTTTTTGATCCGGGATTTCGGTCTGCCGCCTGTATTTCTGATGGGGTGATGTCCTTGTGGTTCTGGTGCTGATTCCATGTTGTCCTCCTCACTTTGCTGATGTTATTATATGGGTTGTCATTGCTGTTTTTTCCCTTTGAGACCAGCGGGAGCAAAAGGCAAGTTTGCCGCGGGGCGAAGCCCCTCGCGGAGGTTTTGGTGGAACCAAAACACAAACTTGCTCCTTACGGAAGGCAAAGCCTTCCCCTGACCCGCATGCTGATACAGAGATATAGATTTTACCTGCGCGGACCACGGCTTTGCCGGGGCTGCTGCCTCTGCTGCGGACTGCGCAACAGGTACTCGTTCAAGTCATTATAGCCGCCATAAAACGGACTGGCATCAATGGTGTTAATGTCTGCCTGCTCCAGCTTCTGGGTTGCTGCCTTTCCCGCTTCGTCCCGGTCCAGTAGTAGAAAAATATTTTCATGCTGCCTGAGCAAGGGGATGCTTTTTTGTGCCAGGACCACGGAGTTGAGCACGAGAAAATTCACATAAGCTTCGTCCCGCCTGCCCAGTTCTAATAAGGATAAAAAGTCAATGAACCCTTCCAGCACGCAAACCGACTTGGAGCCGTTATTTAGGAAGGTAATGTCCTTGGGAGAGGATGAACCTTTGAACCAGCTATTGCGCAGCTCGTACCCGCCTGAACGGTTGGCAAAGCCTACCGCTGAATAAGTGTTGTGGTTTATGGTGAAACTGACTTCCTTGCAATAAGAAGTAGCTATGGCTGCACTGATACTACGCTGTGCCAGGTAGTGCATCAGCTCCGCACTTTCCAGCGGCTGAACGGATTCAATGACCAGTTTGGGTTCTTCCTTTATGAGCGCCTGACTATTCGTAAGTGCTTCAACAGCTAATGGCCGATGAAAAGGAAGCGGCATAGTGTCACTGCTCAACCTGGCCAGTAGCTCTTCGACGGTACAGCTATGTAGCCGTATGGCTATATCAATGAAGTTACCACCTTCGCTGGTGCCGTGGTCGTACCACATGTTTAATCGGTTATTGACTTTAAAAGAGGGTGTCTTTTCTGTTCTTAAGGGTGATAAATACCAATAATTGTCACCTTTGATGCTTTGCGGTTTGATATCGAGTTTTGCCAGGTAATCGACAATAGAGATTTGCCTGGCTTCATTACAGTTCAGGGTTTTCATACGCTATGGGGCTAATTTTCTGATGATCTGATGCGAGCAATAGTTATTGTATTGTTTGTCAGCTATTTAGATTATCATCAATCTTTCATTAAAAGGCTCATCAACACATTTCTGCTGCTTTTCATTTTCATCGGCAGCTTACCAATGATGATGCTTTGATGCGCTTTTGATGATCTTATTTTATTGATTAACAATCAGATATACTGCTTGTCATCAAATCATCCGGTATCATTGAACTTTAAAATGGTTTCCGCATCCAGCGTATAATACCGGCCTTTTTGTGCGGCCTCGTAAATACTGCCGTCACTGGCTAACCGGTACTGACTGTAAGCATTGGAGTTAGGGGCAGGCCTAAGGTTCCAGACGTTTTGCAATACCCTGCGGATGGCTGCCGTATCATGGTTGCGAAAGCCTTTCCGGTTGAGCCAGTCCTGCACGTCACCTACGCAGAACCGGAGTTCGGATAAATCTTTATCATCGATGATAGCGAGCATGATGCCTGCAATCTCGACCTCCAGTTTATTCCGGTTCTGGCGGATGACTTTCTTGAGGGCAGGTGTGGCAATCTGCTGCGGCGTAAACCACATCCGGCTTTGCTTGGTGGTGCTCAGCTTGCGGCTGACCAAGTAGTGAATGAGAAAAGGTATTTCCTTTTTCAACTCGGAAAGTAAGCCCTGATTATCCGTTTGAAGCACTGGCACTTTACGTACCCAGTAACGGGTCTCACCGGGGTCAACCAGCACAAAGTTGTCTTCGTTGTTGCTGCACAAAATGAATTTACCAAAGAACTCGATTTCCTGCCGGTCCTGGCCCTTGGCCTCTGCCTTGTAAAAGCTGGCGGTACTGAGGTTCTTTAACCGTTCGGAGTCTTCTCTTCGTTCCAAGAACGTTTCGTCTACGCCGATGATAACTTTATGCGCCCATTCCGCATTGAAGTTTGACCGGAAATCCTCATTGGTATTGATGGTCATATTGTCTCCGAATACCGCTTTTAACAGGTTTAGAAAAGTCGTCTTGCCGGTGTTCCGCTCCGCACTAACCAGGCACAAAATGGGCAGCATCTGCATGGGCATTTCCAGCAAGATTTTCAGATAGTCCAGTCCATATTCCAGTTGCTCGCCAAAGATGTGCGCCAGGTAAGCCAGTGTCCTATCCGGTTTGCCTTCTTTCGGCTGATGCATGAACGGGTAATAGCGGTTGTAGAAGTTGCCAATGATCCGCTGGTAGCTGAGGTGACTGGGTACAAAGCAGAAACCATCAAACTTGGAAATGCCGGACAAAAAGGACTTGCCATGATCCTGCTTGATGCATTCCACCGACCAGGGCAGTAGCATGACCATGAAGTCACCGGAGGCCAGCGGCTTTTTCACCATCTTGTAATAGCTGGTACCGATTCGGATATATTGATCTGCACTTTCCATATGTTACCTAAAGGTTAAGATGGAAGCCTGAACCTTTTTTACATCCGCCTCCAGTTCGGACAGGTAGAATACTTTACGGCGTGGCCCCAGATCATGCCTGCGTACTAAACCCAGTTGCACATACCTGCGCAGGGTAGGCAAGGATACTTTTAGTACCTGGCTCGCCTGTAAAGGTGTTAAAGGCGCTTCTGCAGGTTGTCCCCGCTGGCGGGACTGTTGCTCTTCAATACAGCGAGTGACAATGGATTTTAGGAATTTTTCTGCTTCCTGGTAGGAAAAGCCTACGAATTGAATTTGTTGTTCCATACTTTTCGTTTTGGGCAAAGGAAAAGCAAGGTTGTTCCACTAAAAGGGCGATTAATGGAAACCGGAAGCAATACTGGAAAGAAATTTTTATTTAATTACGCCTGTTTACTTTAATCAGGGCTGCTCTGGCAACAAGTTTAGAACTGGTTGTAGTAATCTGTTTACCTGTCTTAATTTATCAGAAGAAATTTTACTACTGCTAAGCTGGTAAACTGATGTAACCACGTCACCGGTTTGGTTATAGACAATGATTTTTTGACGGATAATATCCCAGGATGCCACCAGTATCCTATCCTTTAACTTACGAAAAAGCAGGTGCAGCTTTTGTGCATCTAGAAAGCTTTTATTTTCTTTTGAAATATCTAATTCAACGGGCTTACTGGTTTCGTTATTAAATAATTGGTAGAACTCTTTGTAGCTATATTCGGCTTTGAACAAATCTTTCAAGATTTCAAATAAAAACTCGATTACCTTTTCCTGCTGTTCGATAGTCAGCACATCACTAAACCGCAGATAACCGTAAATAGAAGGCTCGTACTTACGAGTATTAATTACAGTGTCGTTTTGATTCTGATTTATATTTGCGTGAAGGCTCCTTAAGGTTTCATTTAATACTTTTCTGAAGTGTTTATCCCTACTCAGAAACTCTCTCGAGTTTCCCTTCTTGTCCATAGTATGCCTTTTAATCAGCGCGAACTTTGTTTCTCCTTCGTAAGCGTCTAATGGGTAAGCGTAAGGCTCGGGGTTTTCCTCTAATATTTTCAGCAGTATCAATGTTTCTTCCCGTGAGATTGCCTTCTCTCTTAATCGTTTGAGAATATCAAACTGGATAGTAGTCTCAGAAAAGTTAAAGAACATGAAACGGCAGCACCAGGCAAAATGATTGAGCAGTGCTTCAAAGTTGAAAGTAAAGGGGCATTCAATTAGTGTTACACAATAATGGTTTTGAAGAGCATAGTTAAAATCTTTCGGAACATCCCAGTGTAAGGCTGATCTGATAGGCTTTTGTTCCTGGTATGCAATCTGATAAAAATAAAGGTGAGTGGATTTGATTTTATCAAAGAGAGCAACATCATTGAAATCCTTTTTATCCATAGAGTAGGCATATACCATAACAAGATAAGAATTTGTTTCGTGCTATAAGACCAGTCAAATAAAAAGTGGGTCTTATAATACATTTGGAGGCTTTTAGATAGGCTTTTGAAATGACAGATCAAAGTTTTCCGAATCTGAGTCAAATAAAAATGACCTTGAAAAGCAGGGGTATTGATGATACTATTTCAAATAGTAAACGCAATGTTTTTGGGAGATTCTTAGAATGTTCTAAGAAAAATTAGTATTTGTCTTAGAAATAGATCACTATTCTAAGAGACTAATATTGGTTTTTAATCCTTTTTCCCGAGAGCAATACACAATTTTCCGCTGATCTCTTTTATTAATCTTCCCGTGCTCTCAAAATGTGCTCCGGGATTGGATGCAGCCTTAGGAACTCTTTTGCTTTTTCCGCCTTTTTAACAAAGAAAGGGTCATTGGCATAACTGTTTGAATCTATCCTAATCTCATCTGCCTGGAGCAGAATCTTGTGTTTAGTTTTTTTTTCTGCTGACATAAAACATTGATATACTATACAAGCATTCACTGTTGATAAACAACTATTCAGCCTGCGCCCTATTGTGGATTAATCTTAAAAAAGAAAAAGGCTGAATTTTTCAGCCTTTCATTGATATAACAGAACAATTAATTATTTCTTCAACTGTTCCGGAAATGTAATCTTCTTTATCGCTTCTTTGGCCTTTTCAGCTTTTTCAACAAAGAAGGGATCATTTGCATGACTTTCAATACGGCCAACTATAACCGTATCCTGATATCCTTTTTTCTCTTCTTTTTTAATTGCTGCCATATTAACACCTCCTTTATATCAAATATACGTTTTCATCGCCGTTTCACCAAGAACCCTTCATAATTCACGTTAAGTTCGAATTCGTAAGGCAACCCATTTTTAATTCCATATACAACAAAATCTTTGCTAATATCATCCCATAATCTCGCTATGCTCATTTGATATAGTCTCGTCCTTGCTGATGTGCTGCCCTCTGCATAGATATAATGATTGCCATAATGATTACAGAACGTATGGATTGTACCCGCTACAGTAGCTAGCACCTTTTCTCTGTCTTTATTATCTGTTGTGGTCAAATCACTTACTTTTCCTGTAGCCGGATCAACGTCACCAAAAGCGAGATTGTAAACAATAGGATCATCGTTAATCTTAATAAACCTTACGGATTTCTTTATTCTGCCTTTCGGTCCCTCGCTGAAGAATTCATATTCCTGATAATCTTCAGTTACCGTGTAGTAACGATCTAAATGCATTATAATTTAAACGGCGAAAGCCTTAAGCGTTTCAAAATGACGAACATTATCTAAGATCGTCACATACTCCATAGTTTGTGATAGTTTCGAATGTCCCAGATTACGTTGCAGGACCTCTGGCCGCATCCCATGTTCCAAACTCAGTATAGCCTAGGTATGCCGTGCAGAATGACAGGAAATAATTTCAAACTTCTTTTTGATCTCCGTCCGGACTTCGCTACCAAATTGGGCCGTAATTTCAATTTCGGTGTCAATATCGGCGTCTTCGCAGAGTTCTTTTATATAATCATTAATTTTTTGGTTCGTTGGAACTGGCAGCAATCTTTTGTTTTCCTGTTTGTCCCAATACTTATTGACGATGGTAACTGCTTTTGGGGGCAGTGCTATTTCATGGGTTCTCCTCGTCTTTTTAATGACAAAGCTTAAAATGTGGTACTGCTCGCCCTTTAATTTCTTCTTCGAATAATGTGCCTGATTGAGCTGCTCCAAATCACTGTACCTTAAACCTGTATAACATCCAAAGAGAAATACATCTTTGACTTTTTCTAGCCGTTCGCTTTTAGGTTTAAATGACTCAAGGTGTTGCAATTCATCTTCTTTTAGGAAGATAATATCTGTGCTGCCACGTGATATTTTTACTTCCTCTAATGCACTCTTGTTGGTGAGCAATCCCTGCTTATAGGCCTCACGCAATATCTGCTGCAGCATCGACAACTTTTTCTCAACGGTCGTATTGTTATTCTTTTTGGTGATGATAAGATAGGAAATGAAATTCTCCAGAAACTCTTTGCCCACATTCGCCAAAAGCGGAGGCCTGTTTTCGGTGTATTCTTTCAGGGAAGAAACCATTGTATTCAAATTGCGCTTGGTGCTTTCCTGCCCTGGCTTATTATACCGGTTAAGATAAGCTTCACAGTAACTCACCACGTTCTCATGGCTTACCGAATGGTTGACGGTGATAAGCCGCTTCACTTCCGAGATATCAACGGGCTCGAAATTCTCTTTTTTGTGACGAACATATTTAGATACCCGGTTGATAAGTGCCATAACATAGCCATTGATTTCCTCGGCATCTATAAAGCCTTTGGCGTACTGTTGTAAATCATCCCAGTAGGCAAACTTTGTCCCCTTCTTGGTGGTGATTTTTTTGCCAGGTATTTTAAAGCCGGTGTAGTGTCGTATCCGGTAACGAACATGCTTGCCGTTCTCATCATAATAGCCTCCGTAAGTATATTCATACATCAGCGGCAGTTGTCCTAAAAGGTCAGGTTTTGAGTCTAAATAAAACCTTCCAAATCTTCTTCTGATTCCCATCGATCCGTAAACGTTGCGGTGCAAAAACTTTCTTTCTAATTTATTTATGGGAAAATAGAGAAAAGCTGTTTCTCTTATTTTTAACTGATTATCAGTCACTTATGCCCGTAAACAAACATAAGAAATTGTTTCGTGAAAGTAAAATATAGTCCTGCTCCCGCTACCCAAGAAGCCTCTGATGAAAATCAGGGGCTTTTTTATTGCCAAAATGCACAACTACTATTTTATGAAATTTGCAAAAATATGTTGTTCGATAGGGTTGGTTGTAGGCATGTTGGCTATTACGATGTACACTGGAGATAGGCGCATGCATGCAATTACAAACAATAGGGCTTACCTCATAATAGGCATTTTGTTGGTAGTAACATCATTAGTTTCATACTTGCTTCTTTCCAATAAAAAACGGAACTTATGAGTCCTGCTCCCGCTACCCAGGCGCCTTTCTTAATCGGAAAGGCGCTTTTTTATTTTTAAGTTTCCTTATCTTTGAAATTTAAGTAAACAACAGGTGTTTTTGGTTCGAATTCTGTTGTCTTACCGAAAAGATTATCAAACCTTAAAGCATAGCCGGATCAACCGATTTAAACTATAGTTTTTAGCTAGGATCAGTCCTAAAATGATTTTCAATGCACGTTAGTTGCCTCTCCAAAAGGAAGATGCTTGTAGAAATTACGTATATTTTACTTTAAATATTAAAGGTTTCGTTACTATAACTTAATTTTAGTCATGCTGTGACAACCAGTAAAATAGAATGATTTCGTTACAAGCTTTTTAATCAATTATTTTCAACATTAAAAAGCATTTAACCAGGAACCTGTTAAATTAAGACATACTTTATTCTGATTTTGAAACTTATAGTTTTTGTAAGCTTAGCCATGCAGACTTCATTAGTAGAAAAATATTTCTTTAAGGCAACTGAATACCCACTAAGGTATCAACGAAGCGTTCTATTGAAGACGGTATCTATTCAGTTTGTCCTGCTTTTCGTTTTCTTATTGCTGTTTAAACCTTTTGGTACATATGCGCCGGAGTACCGGGTGAATTACGTCCTGATCTGCTTCCTGCACGCCCTTTCTCCAGCGGTCATTATCTATGCCTACTTCTATTGTTTGGGCTATGTATACGAACATACCTCCGGGCTTAAAAGCTGGACCTTATTAAGAGAGTATGCGCATCTCACTATTGTTTTCTTCTTAACAGGGATCGCGAGCTTTTTACTCCGAAGCTTTATTTATAACAATCCGGACAACTGGTCATGGCATTATCTGGCTGAAGAAATCCTCAACTGTTATCTCGCGGGTATTCTTTTCTATTTTATTTTGCTCTTTGCAGGTGCATATTTCCGATCAACAAAATCGCCGGATGTAACGCAGGCAATTCTTACTGATTCAGAATTACATCTCGAGAATTTAGCCAGCACTAATACAGAGGTGTTTATCAAAACCCAGGTACAGCAGGATGATTTTTCCTTCAACCCGGCTCATCTGCTATTTGCCAAAGCAGAGGGTAATTACATTGAGGTTACACTTGGTATAAACAACCGAGTGAGCACCACTTTAAAAAGGATATCTCTTAAACAATTCGAAGTACAACTTACTGATTACCCATTTTTGTTTAGGTGTCACCGAGCTTACCTGGTCAATTTACAGCAGATCAAAAAGGTCTCAGGAAATGCGCAGGGGTACACACTTACGCTTAACCTGACTGAACAAAACGTACTGGTTTCCCGAACGCAGTTAGAAATGTTTAATAACCACTATGAACATTTAACGGGTACCGCCACTGTCTAATTGTTGCTCATCACAAAGCCTTGCTATTGGTCACAAAGGGCTTTTTTTACCTTTTTTAGCTTAGTAGGTTTGCCATGGGTTTCTGAAAGCGAGGCAAGAGTCTCTGTCAGAAAACATCAGGAGAGTTATAAATACCGAACTATGCAAGTGTCCATTCAACCTTTAACCGCAACACCGCGTAAATCTGAAAAGTTGTTTTACATTGACAACATCAGGGTTGTCCTAACCTTACTCGTAATTTTGCATCATGCCTTTATTACTTATGGTGCTTCTGGCGGATGGTATTACAAGGAGGCGACATCCCGCATGGAAGCACTGATTCCAATGACGATCTTTGTGAGTGTTAACCAGTCTTTTTTCATGGGTTTCTTTTTCCTATTGGCTGGCTTTTTTACTTACTCGTCCTTTCACAGGAAGGGGCTAAGGCAGTTTATAACGGAGAGGCTGGTACGGCTTGGCATTCCGCTGTTGTTCTACTCCTTTGTTTTTTCCCCTTTCCTTAGCTTTCTAATATACCGGTATGGCAAGAGGCACCGGGTAAGCTACTTGCAATATCTGAGCGGTTTCGATAATTGGGTGGATTTCGGCGTGTTATGGTTTGTGGCTGCCTTGTTATTGTTTACGCTCATTTATGTGTTTGGCCGGAAAGTTCTCAGCACATGTACACAAGAATCTCTATCCGTGCCAGGAACAAAAACTATTTTATTAACTGCATTATTGATTGGCTTAACCAGCTTCATTGTCAGGATTATGTTCCCGGTGGGCTGGGTACTTAAACCATTAGGATTTCAATTAGGACACTTTACACAATACTTAACCTTGTTCGTAGCTGGCTTACTGGCTGCCAAAAATAACTGGCTGGAGAAGCTCTCCTACCGGACGGGCAAGCAAGTGTTCAGCATTGCACTTTTGCTGCTTTTATTTTTTCCATTATTTTACCTGATCAGAATAAAGCTCCATATGCCGGTTGAATGGTACTCGGGAGGATTTAATGGGCTATCCCTGTTATATGCCGTTTGGGAGCAATGTATAGGCTTGGCTATTATCACCGCATTTCTCGCCATAGGTAAGCGGCATTGGAATGCGGCATCTTTAATGCTACGCTATTTTTCACGGCATGCATTTGCCGTTTACATTTTTCATCCGCTTACCCTCATCGCCTTATCACTTACCTTTCGCAGCTGGACTGTTGATCCAGCCATAAAACTGCTGTTCGTTGCCCCGCTGGGGCTTATCTGCAGCTTTTTACTGGCAACCTTAATTCTATTGCTGCCGGGAGTTAAACGGATTATATAATTGAGATTGATGAATGTTTATTTATCAGATAAATTTTTATAAAAGGGACTAAAAATTAAGTACGTTAGTTTAGCTTACAATCAGTGCTTCAACTGTTAAAATCTAAGGGTGTAATATTCTGAATTTACAGGCTATACGTTTAAGTCTTCCTCTAATTGGTTCGATTTTAGTTCGATTGGGGATATAAAAGAGGCCTCTGATGAAAATCATGGGCCTCTTGTTACTTTCCTATCTTATATGCTCTGGAATTTACAATTCTCATAAACCAAGTTAGATTTTGAGTCCTGTTTGGTTATTTCTTATACAACTAAAATTATCTTGTTTAAGAAGGACGCTGCGCATTTTTAAATCTTATTGCCATTCACATATAAGTGCCAAATAGATTACAAGTGTTTTGATGAGTTTTAGGGCAAGAGCATATTTAGTTAAATATAGTGAAAAGGTCGAACGCTGGTAGGCTTAACTAATTTTCTAAAATCAATTTAGATTGATAAATCCGAGCATTGCTATAGATTGCTATAGAAGGTATTAAGTATCGAAATGTTTCTTATATAGAGTGCAATATGTAAAGTATAGGTAACAACAGTTTACTGGATTACTACCAGCCTGTTGTTATCACTGCAAATCTCCCGTCATAAATAACACTAATTCTTGCTATAATCCGTTTTAATAATACTTTTGCTACCGAATGAAGTATCTGGCTCTCCTATTCAGCATATACATGATCATCCTGGCCGTGCTACCATGCCGGGACAGGGATGATTTTGCAGATATGGGCAAGTCTTATACCTCCATTCAAAAAAGCCATACCGCAGACGAAAAGGCCGGGCAGGAAAGCTGTCCGCCGTTTTGCACCTGTGCCTGCTGTTCAACCGTCAGAACGCTGACGCCACAGCTTTCTTTTATCACCATCTTTGTTCAGCCTGTTTCCCGAACTTATGCCCAAACACCCGTTCCGGCCATCAGGGAGCAGAGCATTTCGATCTGGCAACCGCCCCGGCTCGCTTAATACGTTATATCAATTTTTAATTCCTTGTCAGAGAGTTTAGCTAAAGCTATGCTCCTTGGAGGAAATGTTACGTATTAATCCGAGAAATTCATGTTTGATAAAATCATTGCATTCTCAATCAGCAATAAGCTGGTTGTGGGTGCATTCATCCTATTACTCGTGGCAGGCGGCATTTATTCGCTGATACGCCTGCCTATTGATGCCCAGCCCGATATTACAAATAACCAGGTTCAGATCATTACCCAGGCACCCACGTTGGGTGCACAGGAAGTGGAGCAGTATATCACCGCACCGATCGAGCTGGCCATAGCCAACGTGCCGAAAGTTATTGAAAAACGGTCCATATCCCGTTCCGGCCTTTCAGTAATTACTGTTGTGTTTGAGGATAACGCAGATATCTACTGGGCACGCCAGCAGATCAGCGAAGGCTTAAAAGAAGCCGAAGCACAAATACCTAAAGACACCGGCGAACCTTCCCTAGCACCCATCACCACCGGCTTGGGGGAAATCTACCAGTATGTGATCCACACCAAACCGGGCTATGAAAACAAATATTCGGCAACCGATTTGCGCACCATGCAGGACTGGATTGTGCGCAGGCAACTGGCCGGTACACCCGGCATTGCCGAGATCAGCGGCTGGGGTGGCTACGTGAAGCAATACGAAATTGCCATTGATAACGAAAGGCTGAACAGCCTGAACATCACCATCAGTGATATTTATACAGCACTGGAAAAAAATAATCAAAACACTGGAGGCTCCTATATCGAGCAGCGCAGCAACGCTTACTTCATTCGGGGGCTTGGTCAGGTTAAATCCCTCGATGATATTGAGCACATCGTGGTGAAAAACCGTGAAGGCGCACCGGTGGTAATCGGTGATATTGCAAAAGTGCAATTCGGTAGTGCCAACCGCTATGGGGCCGTAACCCGCAACGGGCAGGGTGAAGTGGTCGCTGGCGTTGTCCTGATGTTAAAAGGTGAAAACTTCAACGAGGTTAATAAGCGCGTTAAAGAGCGTATGGCAAAGGTGCAGCAGTCTCTGCCCGAAGGCGTGGTCATCGAACCATTTATTGACCGAACCGAGCTGGTGGGCAGAGCTATGGGAACTGTCGAAAGAAACCTCATTGAAGGCGGCCTGATCGTCGTATTTGTGCTGGTACTGCTGTTGGGCAACTGGCGGGCCGGGCTGGTGGTGGCTTCGGTTATTCCGCTGGCTATGCTGTTCGCAATAACCCTGATGTACCTCTTTGGCGTATCGGGTAACCTCATGAGTTTGGGTGCTATCGACTTTGGCCTCATCGTAGACGGAGCCGTTATCATCGTGGAAGCAATTGTTCACCGGATCACTGAAACTAACAAGTTTCAGGATCGGGAAGCCATCAACCAAAAGGAAATGGACGGAGAGGTTTACGAGGCCGCCTCGCAGATTCGTCATAGTGCGGCCTTTGGCGAGATCATTATCCTGATCGTTTACCTGCCGCTGTTTGCGCTGGTTGGCATTGAGGGAAAGATGTTCCGCCCTATGGCGGAAACGGTTGCTTTCGCCATTCTGGGTGCTTTTATCCTGTCGCTCACTTACGTGCCGATGGCAAGCGCTTTGTTTTTAAGTAAAAAAACACACCATAAGCGTAATATCTCTGACCGCATTATTGACCGTATCCACCGTATCTATACACCAGTTTTGAACGCCGTACTCCGGGCAAAGAAAGTAACAGTTTTTCTTTCTGCTGTATTACTGGCCTCAGCGGTTTGGGCTTTTGCCAAAATGGGCGGTGAGTTTATACCCACCCTTGAAGAAGGCGACCTGACGGTTGAAATTGCGATGATGCAGGGCACTTCGCTTAGCCAGGTGGTGGAAACGTTCGGCAAGGCCGAGCGACTGCTGAAGCAAAAGTTTCCGGAGATAAAACAGGCAGTTACCCGAATTGGCAGCGCGGAGGTGCCCACTGACCCTATGCCGTTTGAGCGGGGCGATATGATGCTATCAATGAAGCCGAAAGACGAGTGGACGTCGGCCGGTGACCGGGCGGAAATGATGGAAAAAATCGAGCAGACGCTTAAAAACATTCCGGGCATCAACGTTGAAGTAACGCAGCCCATGCAGATGCGCTTTAATGAGCTCATGACCGGCATTCGTCAGGATGTTGCCATTAAGATCTTTGGCGATGACTTGGACGTCCTTTCCGCACAGGCTGACAAAACAGCCGGGCTGATCAGCAGTGTAAAAGGTGTCCGTGAACCCATTGTTGAAACAGTAAGCGGCTTGCCGCAGGTGGCTGTTACGTACGACCGGCACAAGATAGCGCAATACGGGCTGAACATACAAGACGTGAACACGGCGCTGAGTACGGCCTTTGCCGGCCGTGTGGCTGGGATGGCATTCGAGGGCGAAAAGCGCTTTGAGATCGTACTTCGCTTAAGCCGGGAACTTCGTGCAGATATCAGCAATATTGAAAACCTGTACATTCCACTACCCAGCGGCAGCAAGGTGCCACTGAGCCAGGTGGCAACCATTAAAATTGAAGATGCTCCGTCACAGATCAGCCGGGAGGATGGTAAGCGCAGAATTTATGTAGGCTTTAATGTCCGTGGCCGCGACGTGGAGAGTACGGTGAAAGAAATTCAGCTGTTGCTGAACCAGAAGCTGAAAATGCCGGCCGGATATTATACCACTTATGGCGGTCAGTTCCAGAACTTGCAGGAGGCCAAAGGCCGACTAGGGGTTGCCGTGCCTGTTGCCCTATTGCTCATCTTGATGCTGTTATTCTTTACGTTCCGCTCCATCAGGGAAACGCTGCTGATCTTTTCGGCAGTGCCGCTGTCTGCGGTAGGTGGCGTTGCTGCGCTGTACCTCAGGGATATGCCTTTCAGTATCAGTGCAGGCGTAGGCTTCATCGCTTTATTCGGCGTTGCCGTATTGAACGGCATTGTACTGATCGGCTACTTTAACCAGCTGGAAGCGGATGGTATCAACGATATTGTCGAACGTGTCAAAAAAGGCACCCAAGTAAGATTAAGACCGGTCATCATGACCGCTTCCGTTGCTTCTTTAGGCTTTTTGCCGATGGCGATATCGACAACCGCCGGTGCCGAGGTACAAAGGCCGCTGGCCACAGTGGTAATTGGCGGCCTGATATCAGCCACTTTACTTACTTTACTGGTACTGCCGGTATTGTATATCTTATTTTCTAAAAATCATCCACCCAAAGCCGGTTCGGCTATGTCAATACCTTTAAAATCATTCATCATTTTAATACTGCTAACAGGCGGTTTACTCACAGGCATTCCTGTTCACGCGCAACAGACTAAATCACTGACGCTGAAAGAGGCAGTGCAAACGGCCATAGTGAATAATCCCAACCTTAGGAGGTCGGCCCTTGAGGTAAGCCGGAATAAGGCATTGCAGGGTACCGCCTTTGATCCCGCCAAAACGGATTTTACACTGACCCAGGATCCTACGTCGGGCGGTAATATTGACAACAGTTTGGGCATCACGCAGACTTTTGCTTTTCCTACTGTTTACCATGCGCAAGGCAAAGTACTCAAAGCACAAACCGCACTGAGCGAAAAAGCCAGAGCCATTACCGAAAGCGAACTGGTGAAGCAAGTAACCCAGGCTTACTACCAGTTACGGTATGCACAAAATAAGCTGCAGCAGCTTAATAGCCAGGATAGTTTATACAAACGCTTTTATGAGCGGGCGGCACTTCGCTATAAAACCGGAGAGACCTCGTACCTCGAGCAGCTTTCAGCCGTGAACGCTTACCGGGAAATCGGTGTAATCAAGAAGCAGGCGGAAGCAGATGTACTGATCGCCAGGCAGGAATTGCAGCAACTCTTAGGCGTTAATACTCTGCCTGTCATTGAAACTAGCTCACTTGAAAAACTACTTTTTATCCCTAAAGACAGCGCTGCAGTTGGTCAGCATCCACAGTTAGGTTACTATCAGCAGCGCACGGCATTGGCAAACGCGCAGCTTAAAGCTGAAAAAAGCAGGTATCTGCCTGATCTGACTTTGGGCTATCGGCAGCAGTTACTGGTTGGGGCGTTTAATCCGGCCAACACCAACCGTAATTATTATCCGGGTACCCGTGTTGGCGGTGTAGAAGTAGGTGTTGCTGTTCCGCTGTTCTTCGGCGCGCAGAACAGCAGGGTTAAAGCAGCGCAGGCTGGCCAGCAGATTGCCCAGGCCGAGCATCAGAATGCAGCGCTGTTACTGCGTAAGCAATACAACCAGGGTTTGCAGGAACTGGCCAAGTACGACGAAGCGCTTCGCTATTATGAGGAAGCCGGACTCAAGCAGGCAGCGGAGCAAATCCGCATTGCCCAGTTTGCCTACAGCAAAGGCGAGATCGGGTATGTGGAGTTTATTCAAAACATGGCGCAGGCGATGAACATACGCCTGAATTACCTGGCTGCCTTGCGCAACTACAACCAAACCGTAATTGAACTTACTTACCTAACCACCGGAGGAAAATGAACATGACTTTACCGAATCTATATATCATCAAATCATGGCTGATGTTGCTTTTGGCAGCAGGCACGCTATTGGCTTCCTGTTCGCAGCAGCCTAAAACTGAAGAAAAAGAAGAAGCCCGAACTGAAAAGCCTAGGTTCGCAGCAGAAGGTGTTACACTCATACAAAGCCAACTGGATGCAGTAGGTATCCGTATGGGAAGCCTGGAAGAAAAAAACCTAAAGTCAGTGGTTAAGGCCAGCGGCCAGCTCGAAGTACCGCCACAAAATAAAGCTGAAGTAACCCTGCTGATGGGCGGTGTGGTGAACCAGGTTTTCGTACTGGAAGGCCAGCATGTATTCAAAGGACAAAAACTGGCCACTATCGAAAATAACCAGCTCATTCAGTTGCAGCAGGATTATATGTCGGCTCTTTCCAATTTGGCTTATGCCAGCAAAGAGTACGAGCGGCAACGCGAACTAAATGCCGCAAACGCCGGAACCGGCAAGATATACGAACAGTCACAAACGGCATTACGCAGTGAGCAGGCTAAGGTGTCGGCTTTGAGCCGCCAGCTCCGGCAGGTTGGCGTTAGTCCGCAAAGTGCGGCGCATGGCCGTTTCATTACCCAAATACCGGTATACGCCCCAATCAGCGGTACTATTGGCAAAATTGTGATTCAAACGGGTTCTTATGCCGAACCGGCAAGGCCGCTGATGAACATTATTGATAACTCCAAAGTGCATTGCGATTTAGTAGTTTATGAAAAGGATCTGTTCAAAGTGAAAGCAGGCCAGCAGGTGTACTTTACTCTCACCAATCAGAATAACCGGGAAATCACCGGTAAAATCTATGGGGTGAACCAGTCTTTTGAAAACGAAAGCAAAGCCATCATTGCCCACGCGGTGATTGAGCAGGCGGCAAAAAACAACTTAATTCAGGGTATGTATGTATCTGCCCTGATTGATGTCGGCCAGCAGTTAGCCACCGCAGTTCCAACGGAAGCCGTTGTTAAAATGGGTGGTAAAGAGTATATCTATTACCTGGCAAAAATGGGCACCGACAACCATACAAAGGCTGGGGAAGGTACATCAGGCAAATCTTATGTATTTAAAAAAGCCGAAGTGGTGACCGGAGTGACCGACCTGGGGTACACCGAAATCAAATTAGTGAAGGCTTTACCGGCAGATATCAAGATCGTCACGAAGGGAGCTTTTTACATTCTTTCGTCTGAAAATGCCACTGGTGACGAAGAAGAATAAATTCAAATGGTAGGAAGATGAAGATATTAGTGATGATAGGGCAGTTCATGGCCGGCATGTCACTGCTGGTGCTCGTGCACGAGTTCGGCCACTTTGTTGCCGCAAAGGCTTTTGGTATACGCGTAAGAAAGTTTTACCTGTTTTTTGATGCCTGGGGGCTAAGGCTGTTCCGGCTTAATTATAAAGGCACGGAATATGGCATAGGCTGGCTGCCGCTGGGCGGCTATGTAAAAATGGCGGGCATGCTTAGTAATCATGACGATGAAGAGCGCAATGAAGGCTCGTTTGCCCACCGTAGGTACCATAACAAACCGGTATGGCAACGAATTATCGTGATGCTGAGCGGTATCTTGATGAACCTCGTGCTAGCGGTTATCGTTTTTTCCGGTCTCACAGTCCGGTATGGCAAAGGGTATATGGCTTCATTGGGACAGGAATACCGTCTTGACCCCGGCAAACTGGGTAAGCTGGCGGGTCTCGAGGCAGGCGACCGTCTGGTAGCCGTTGACGATGAGCCGCTGGTGGATGAAGAAGAACTCACGAGCAGCCGACTGATACGTGGAAAGACCGTACTTTCCGTAGTCCGGTCAAAAGGTAAGGAACGGGTACACCTGCATATTGCCATACCCCCGCAGGTCATGCAGACCATTGCCGATGAAGGGATGACCGATTTCTTTTCAGTCAATGCGGACTACAAGGCCGATTCCGTCTTGAGTAACCTCAATCTATATGGTACCAAAGAGTTCAAGCATACCGGGATATTTACTATGAGCGGCGATTCTATTCATTCTTATGAGGAATTTCTGATTAAGCTCCAGGAAAACAAGGCGCGGGAACTTTTTGTCACTGTTATTCATGATGGGCAGGTCATGCAGCTGAAAGCGCACCGTGACAAAGACGGGCATATCGGCTTTAGTTTGCGCAGCAAGAAGCCAGCTTACCAGCCTCAGCCGGTTAGTGTAGGAGCTTCCATTGCTACCGGTACCACGCGCACCTTAAACGCCATATCGGATAACGCAAAAGGGTTCGGACAGATGCTCTCGGGCGAGGTGAAAGTTAAGGAAGCTCTGAACGGACCCGTGAAGATTGCCACGATGTTTGGCGAGCACATGGAATGGAAACGGTTTTGGAGCCTGATTGCCCTGCTTTCCATCGGTATTGGCTTTATCAATATACTGCCGATACCTGCTCTGGATGGCGGGCAGGTGCTGCTGGTTTCCATCGAAGGTATACGGGGCAAGCCCATGAAACCGGAAACTTTGCAAATGCTGCAGGTTATCGGCTTTTTACTGATGATGGGAATTCTGGCTTTTGTCTTTTATAATGATATCCGAAGCCTAACTTAATGAAGCAGGAAACAAAAAACAATATGCAAACAACTACTTAAAACAAGATAATGGAAAACACAGATCATAAAGATATCGGGAAGAAACTTAACAACGAAGAGGTACACAAGGCCGATCAGCATGCAGCAGGTGAACATCGCCATGATCATGACGAGGAAGACGAAACGCTCAATCTGACGGAAGCCCCCGAGGAAGCAGAAAGCTGGCTCAGTCACTGGCCACTGCTCACCGCCTTACTGATATTGGTAATCATGCTGACACTGGAATATGGTTTTAAATACCAGCCGGATTTCCCGGTAAACCTGATTGTCTTTTTAATTGCTTTTGGCTTGTCTGGTTATAATGTATTGGGTATGGCCTGGCGCAAGGCGAAGCATTTTGATTTCTTTAACGAGTTTTTCCTCATGAGCGTAGCCACGATCGGTGCGTTCAGCATCGGTTCGTACAGCGAAGGTGTAGCCGTTATGGTATTCTACTCAATTGGTGAATGGTTCCAGGATGCAGCTGTCAACCGCGCGAAGAAAAGCATCAAGGCGCTGTTGGATATCCGGCCGGATAAGGTTACAGTAATACGCAACGGGCAGAGCAGTGAAGTGGATCCAAAGACGGTACAGCTGAACGAGATTATCCAGGTGAAAGCCGGTGAAAAGGTAGCGCTGGACGGCGAGCTTTATTCTAATGCCGCCAGTTTTAATACTGCAGCGCTGACTGGTGAGAGCAAACCTGACACTAAACGTAAAGGTGAAAAGGTACTTGCCGGGATGATTAACCTGGATAGAGTAAGCGAAGTACAGGTTAAAGCTTTATTCAAGGACAGTAAGCTGAGCCAGATACTTGAAATGGTGCAGGACGCTACTGCGCGCAAGTCTCAAACGCAGCTTTTTATCAGCCGCTTTGCTAAAATCTATACCCCTATTGTTTTTGCTTTAGCCCTGTTGGTTTGTTTTGCGCCATACTTTTTTGTAGACACCTATAACTTTCACCAGTGGTTTTACAGGGCGTTGGTATTTTTGGTGATTAGCTGCCCTTGTGCGTTAGTTGTATCTATTCCGCTGGGCTATTTTGGTGGCATCGGGCTGGCTTCGCGAAATGGCATACTGTTTAAAGGCTCTAACTTTCTGGACGTAATGACAAAAATCAACACCGTCATCATGGATAAAACAGGTACGCTGACTAAAGGCGTGTTTAAAGTGCAGCAGGTGAAGACTGTTAGTTTGAGCAGTGAGGAGCTGATGCAAATGGCCGCAGCCATCGAAGCAAGCTCCACGCACCCCATAGCCAAAGCCGTTGTAGAATATGCAGGTCATAAGCTGGAAGATTTAAAAGCGGAAAACGTAGAAGAAATATCCGGGCATGGTTTAAAAGGTACGATAAACGGTAAAACGGTGCTGGCCGGAAATGCTAAGCTTCTCAAAAAGTTTAGTATCGCCTATCCTGGTGAAGTAGATAATTTGGTAGACACGGTGGTTGTGCTGGCTGTGGACAATCAGTATGCGGGCTATATCACCATTGCGGACGAGATCAAGGAAGATGCGAAAGAAGCTATTGAGCGGATGCACAGCCTGAAACTACAAACGGTGATGCTGTCGGGCGATAAGCAGGCAGTGGTAGAAAAAGTGGCGAAATCCTTAGGCATTGATGAAGCTTATGGCGACCTGCTACCAGACGGTAAGGTGGCGAAAGTACAGGGTTTTAAAGATGCAGGCAGCCGCATTGCATTTGTGGGCGATGGTGTGAATGATGCACCGGTTGTAGCCCTAGCCGATGCCGGTATTGCCATGGGCGGCTTGGGCAGTGATGCCACGATTGAAACCGCAGATATCGTAATTCAAAATGACCAGCCATCTAAGATAACCACTGCTATACGAATAGGCAACATTACCAGTCGTGTCGTTTGGCAAAACATCACGATTGCCATGCTGGTGAAAGTGATTGTATTGGTTTTAGGCGCGGGAGGCGTAGCCAATCTTTGGGAAGCAGTAATTGCAGACGTTGGTGTAGCGTTACTTGCTATTTTGAATGCGGTGCGGATACAAAGAATAAAGTTGTAGTACATTTTCTAAATTCAGCGCACGGTATGTCTACTTAAATTAATTTTCTTTTAATGTTGCCGGTTTTTGTGAATACCGGGGCCGCTACCTGTTTCAGCAATTAAAAAGGGAAGCCACTTTTGTATGGAATTGTCGCTACCTTACAAACAGCAAGCTTAGTCAGAGTATACGCTGTATATCGTGGTGTTTTTATTATGCATGCCTTAGTATGGGCTCGGAAAGTGAACAGGGTCAAGCAGGATAGGTATGATATCATCGGCTCCGTTATTGCATTGTTAAGTGCTGAAATGATATATGATACGCAATAATCAGAAGAGAATAATAGTAATGAAAGTGTTGAATTGCTTTATTGTTCCCAACGTTGCTATCAAAACTAAACTTTGGGCATAAAATGTAATATAAAAGCGCCATTAATTTTTAGCTGAATTTTTCACCGTGTTTTGTTACCTTAATTTGACCGGTAAGTTGAGTTTGTAGTGCTGTTACAAACCGTAATAATAAAATATTTTCGTTACTCCAGGTACATGTTAAGCTTTTAGCTTGAAAAATAACCTTTACATACATACACACAAAATTTCAAGATTTGAAAGTCGTCAAGTAACAGTACTTTTGTATGCTTATCACTTATAACATTCATGAAATACTATTTACTTGCTCCTAATCAGAAAAACTTTGCAAGATACTTCTGCTGTTTAATCGTTCTTTTCGGCGCTTCTTTCTGCGCCTATGCGCAAAAAGACAACCCATTTAGGACGGGTTTCGAGGAAACAATTCCTTCAAAGATACTGGGGCAGCCTCGTAAAATTTGGGTCCATATCCCTAATAGCAACGGAGGTGATAAAACGAAGGACAGAGGAAATTATCCTGTCGTTTATGTGCTGGATGGAAGTGAGAACTTCAACACGGTGGTAAGTATTACCGAACACATGGAAGAGTCAAGCCTCTGCCCGCCAATGATCCTATTATAAAGTAAATCATAGTACTTTGGGCATTAAGAAGCGGTGTGTGGGTCTAAGAGCTCATATCACCGGCCGTGCTAAGCAATGAACAAATTTTTGCTAAAACAATTTATTCCTTCTATATTCCATCCTATTGTAACAGTTTGGCTGCGCTATAATTATGCAATTGCCGGAGCAGAACCATTTAATTTAAAATCACCAAGCACGATGACCCCAGCACTATTATTACGTTCCTTGCTTCTTATTGTCTTTATCTTGGGCAATAGTGGCCTTAAGGCACAAGTAAATAGTTTTACTATTAAAAGTCCGGACCAAAAAGTTGCTGCAACAATTTTCATGAGTAAAGGGGTGCTGCAATACAAAGTATTGAATAAAGGGCAAACTGTAATTGAACCCTCACGTATGGGCTTGCTGGTTGATAGTGTTGAATACGGACGCAGCGGGGCATTGTTTCCTTCCAAAATCACAAATATTCAAAAGCGCTTTGCCTGGCGCGGCGTGCATAATGTAGCAAGTTACCATGCAACATCAGCAACTGTTAAAGTTGGTGGTAAATATGCTGGCAACGACTGGACGATAGATGTTCAGGTATTCGATGAAGGGGTGGCTTTCCGGTATATTATCCCTCATCGCGGTACCGCTACAGTTACACGCGAGCTTACGTCGTTCACAGTTCCCGGTCAGTCGGAGGCATGGTGGCAGGGCGACATTCAAAACTATGAAGGTGAATACACTAAGAGTAAGCCATCAGCAATAAAAAAAGGTCAGCCTGTAGGGCTACCCTTTACTTTGGTTCTGCCACAAAAGCAAGGTTATGCTGCCATTGCAGAAGCTGATGTAAACAATTATGCCGGGATGCACCTGCAGGCTACCGGGAGTAATACATTTCAAACAACCCTCGATGGCGACGTTACGTTAACAGGCAATATGAAAACGCCGTGGCGCATAATCAGCATCGGGCAGGACTTGAATGCCTTAGTGAATAATGATATGATTGCCGCCCTTTCGCCAAAGCCCGACCCGGCCTTATTTCCTAAGGGCTTTGATACGGAATGGATAAAACCGGGCAAAAGTGTATGGTCATGGATGACGGCTAACCGGGCGGTAACCCCGGAGAATATGCGTAAGTTTTCAGATATGGCAGCCCGGTGCGATATTCCGTATAATTTGGTAGACGATGGTTGGGGAAAATGGCGGGAGCCGGGCAAGGATGAATGGCAGATATTGAAAGAACTGGTTGATTACTCGGCTGCAAAAAATGTAAAGATATGGGTTTGGGCTGCTTACCCCGATAACAACGGCATACGGGGGTTAAAAGATTCTGTTTATCTGCTCAGCTTTTTTAAGAAATGCCGGGAAACAGGCGTAGCTGGTGTAAAAATAGATTTTATGAGTAGCGAATCGCAAAGTATGGTGGAATTTTACAACCGGGCTAGCCGTGAGGCAGCCCTGCAGCAACTCATGATCGATTTTCATGGTGCCAGTAAACCATCCGGGCAAAGCCGTACCTGGCCCAACGAATTATCGAGAGAGGCTGTACGTGGATTGGAATACAGCGATGACACTGACTGGCCTACTCATAATACTATAATTCCGTTTACCCGTTACCTGGCTGGGCATGGCGATTATACACCGCTCAGTACGGCTAAGTTTGTATCGTCTACTACACTTGCTCATCAGGTTGCTACTATGATAACCTTTACTTCGCCTTTTTTATGTTTAGGAGTAGACCCAGGCGATCTTTTAAAGAGCGAGGCTTTACCCTTTGTACGCACTATACCAAGCGTTTGGGATAAAACGGTTGTGTTGCCGCCAAGTGCCATAGGCGAAGTATGCGTTATGGCCAGGCGCAGTGGTACCAAATGGTTTTTAGCTGTGTTAAATAATAAGCAAGCTAAAAAGATATCTGTTCCACTGTCATTTTTGGGAACAAAAAGCTTTAGCTGTCAGCCTCTGGGCGATAAAGTTATCACAAGCCGTATAAGCGGCAAAGCAATTAGCGGTAAAAGCAATATAGCTATAGCATTAAACTCTGGTGACGGGTTTGTGGCTGTCTTTGAGCGCAGGTAAGGTAAATGGTGTTTGGCGTAAATCTCAATGAGTGGCCACCTTAGCTTATCAACATAAAGGCATTGAGCTGTTGCTTTCTTTTTATAGTGAAATTAAAGGCTTAAATATTTGATAGGCACATGTTGGGTATAATGTTGATATTAGCGGTTGCTTTGTTAATATAAACAACCTGTAATTGATCGTTTTGAATTTTATCCGATATACCAGCCTGTTCATTATGCTGGCGAGCCTTATTCCTCTTATCCGTAACGATTATTGGATATTCAGAGTTTTTGAATACCCCCGGTTACAAAAGCTGCTCCTGAATATCGTGCTCATTATTGTAATGGTATGCACCGTTAACTTTCCGTACACGCTATTTGATAGCGCTGTTATGTTAGGGCTGGGCATCAACTTAATTTACCTCTGCTACCTGGTAATGCCGTTCACTTTTTTGGGAAAAAAACAATTGACCGCCAGTACTAAACCCGCAGGGAATAATAATATAACGGTACTTATTGCTAATGTATATCAGTATAACAAGCGTGCTGATAAGTATCGTAAGCTTATTTCAAAATGTGATCCTGATGTTATTCTGATGGTAGAAACAGATCGTTGGTGGGAAAAACAAATGTCTTCTATCGAAGCAAACTATCCGTACCAGATCAAAATGCCCTTAGATAACACTTATGGCATGTTGCTTTACTCTCGCTTGGAACTGGTAAACGGAGCCGTCAACTTTTTAGTTGAGGATGATATACCTTCTATTGAAACGAATGTAAAACTTAAATCAGGACAATTGGTGAAACTGTACTGCCTGCATCCTAAGCCACCTGTACCGCAAGAAAATCCGAGGTCGACCGAGCGGGATAAGGAAATATTGCTGGTAGCCGAAAAAGCGAAGAACTCCGATTTGCCTGTATTGGTAATGGGTGATTTGAACGATGTGGCCTGGAGTTACACTACCGAGCTGTTTTGCAAGATTAGCAGCTTGCTTGATCCAAGACGTGGCCGGGGCTTTTATAACAGCTTTAACGCAAAGTACTTCTTCCTGAGATTTCCCCTGGATCATATCTTCTGTTCTTCGGATTTTAGTCTGACCACCATCAACCGGATGGACCACTGTGATTCAGATCACTTCCCTATGTGTGTAAACTTACAGTATGATCCTTCTGCCCGTCCCAAAAACGAGGAACTCGATGTTACTGTGGAGGATAAGGAATTGGCACGGGAAAAGATTAATGCAGAGGTTTAAACAGGCAAGCGTTCTTAAATATCCGGATGAAGAACTGCCAAAGCATTGTTTGAATCCGAAACGTGTTAAGCTACTAAAAAGCCATTATCCTCACTTCTATTAAAAAGCAAAGGTTGTCTTTTCATAAGCAAAAAGACAACCTTGCCCACGATCTTACTGTATTTAATTTAACGGTTCGGCTGCTGGGAAATCGATAGGGACTTCGGTAGCGGCATATACATAGTTGGTAAATATTCTGACAGTAATAAGGCCTATCAGTTCCATCAAAGCGTCTTCATGGTAACCGGCTTCAAAAAAACGGTTCAAAATAGATTTATCAGCTTTACCTTTGTTTTGGGTAATGGATTGAGCCAGCAATATAATAGGGCTAAGCCTGGCATCGCTAACCTCCCCTTTTCTGATGGCAATGGTATCTTCTTTGGTAAAGCCTTTCATTTGTGCCAGTGCGGTGTGGGCGGCTAAACAGTAATCACATAAGTTTACCTGTGATACAATTAAGTTAACGGCTTCTCTTTCTCTGGCAGAAAACGTACTGCCGGTGGTTAAAGTACCTTCAAACTCAAGCATGCCTTTTAAAGCGTGTGCGGAATATCCGATGGTGGCATATAGGTTAGGCACTTTGCCCATGCGTTTTTGAATCTGATCAAAAATAGCCTGTGATTCGGTACTAACCTGCTCTTTGGCAGGTACTGTGATAGTTTTCATGATGATATGATTTGAAAATTTATTGAATTACTGTTGATTGATGTTAGTGTGACGGCTTAGGTAAAGGCGGGCAGATTCGCTCATGGTAATAATAGCGCCACCCAGTATTACGATGTCTTTAATAACCAGCCGGCCGCGTGCAGATAAGTAAGGAAATCCCCATTGATGGTCGGTTAAATGCGGCACCCAGCTTTCGGGCGTGGTTACCAGGAATGACAGCGTGCCCAAAGTTATGATGAAGATCATGATACTGCCTATCATGCTGGGCAGTGGCGCTACCTTGTGCAGGGCAACCAGGATAGCCATGGCAATCAGTATTACGCCCAGTCCTTTTGAAAAGCCGTAAGTGTTATTTCGAATATGCCATTCATGGTTAGCCGGAATCAGTTCTCCTTCTTTGTTGATATGCTGCTTGTATTCGGCAGGATGCTCATAAAAGAAAGACATGAATGGGCTATTGGCTACAAAGGGAACAATGCCATCAGCTTCATAAGTAAAGAATTTAAGGCCGCCGATCCATAAGAATACCACAACAATACCAAAACGTACTGCTTTTTTACCCAGTTGGTCCAGGCTGGCTATAGTGGTTAGGATTGAATTTTCCATGCTGTTGTTTTTTTATCAAAACTACAGCATGGGGTTACGCCCCAACATGGACAAAAAAGGCTATTCCTTGTACAAATCCGCTACGATGGAAATGCCTGTTTTATCGCGAAAAGCCTGAGGTGATACTTTGGTAATCTTTTTGAAAAAGCGGCTGAAATAGAATTCGTCCTGAAACTGCAGATTGTAGGCAATCTCCTTAATGCTTTGCCGAGTTAAATGCAGTTGTTTTTTGGCTTCCAGGATGATGCGCTCCTGAATAAGCTGGGTTGGGTTCTTTTTAAAATACTTATTACAGCGCCTGGTCAGGTTATCGGCCGACATGGCCAGCAACCCGGCATAATCAGATGGTTTGTGCAACGTAAGGTAAAGCTCATCCAATAATTGCCTGAAGCGCTCCATCTGTTCGTCTTTTTGAGGCCGGTCCGTGTGTTCATCAATGGCCTTTAGCTTGATACTGCTCGATTTAGCCAGGAAAAGTTGCAGGTAAGAGCGTAAAACAATTTCTGAGGGTACATCCTGATCGGCTTCTTCGGCAATATCATTTAAAATAGCTGCAAACCTGCTTGCTTCTTTATCTGTAAGATGTACTACCGGGTCTATATAAATATTGTTAAACAACAACCCGTTGCAGGCTACTTCTTTGCGATGATATTCTATACAATAAAAATCGCCATGAAACTGCAGCATGGTGCATTTGAGCGTTTGGCAATCTTCCATATACAGCACCTGTAGCGGGGTAGCAAATAACAGTACGGGGCCGGTAAAAGCAAACGTGCCAAAGTCGGCATGGAAAGTGCCCGACCCTTCCGGGATGAAAAATATAGCGTATTCGGCGTATTGTGCAGGTATGCACAGTACGTCTTCGTGCATGGCTTTGATACCTAAAAGATACTCGCCGGATGAAGAATAAATAGTTTTCAAGTGTACAATCAGAAAGGCTACGAGTTGCTGTTCATTAGAATGCTAATATAACAACTGTACCTTGCTGAGCAATGAAATAAGCGGCCTTGAGTAATTAAAGATAAATATTATCGCTGTGTTGTGTAAGTTATAATCTATACAATGTTCGGTTTAAATAGACAAAATCTATGGCAGGTTGTGCGGTCAATTAATAAGGCATTGTAATGCCTTATTAATATGTATTTAACATTAAAGTGTGTTTTTTGCAGCTATTTATATTCTGTATGAAAAAAAGTGTATTACTACTCCTGCTGCTGTGCTTCAGTGCTTATACTTTGAAAGCACAAAATGCCAGCCCAACATATAAGCTTATTTCTGGCGGCGACTGGGTAAAAGCTAAAAACTATTACTTGCTTACCTTACTGGAGCAGGATCGGGCTGCGAATGCTTTACTTAAAAGCGACGCCGAGCTTAACAAATTGGCTCAGGCTAAAGCTAATGCCCTGCAAGCCTCACTTCGCAATTGCAAAGATGCTTTGTGCCTGCCGGCTCAAATTAAGTTTACCGACGATGAGATACATATAGTAAGTGCCCGGTTAAATGCGCTATGTAAGCCCGGTAGTACGCTTGATAAACTGGTTACAACCCAGCTTATACCATCGGGTGCTTATATAATATACAAAGCGACAACCTCGGCCGATCTGCTTGTGAAAGCGTGGGAGCAAGATGCCGCTGCCGTTAACCATACCATCAGTGTTTATGCAGAAGGCCTTAAGCCTAACTACCCGGCTATTGATTCTATTAGCTTTAACACCAAGGCCAGAGGGTACTATACCCTGATGTATGATTGCTCGGCCGAGGTAGCAGAAAGTACTAAGGGTACAACGCTGTTCTTTGAACCAGCTTTGCAGGCTGCTTTACTTTACCTGGAAGTAAATGAGCGTCGGGATGCTGCACAGTTTGAGCCAATGCTTACCACAGCTAATAAATTGGCGGCTGATCGTGTTAAACAAATCAAGTGGGCAAACTATCCTTACACACATATTCTGGTACCCGGCGCTGGTCCCGAAGATCGGGGTACGCCCCTGAGCGGTGAAGGTATGCTACGTTGCAAAGCGGCTGCAAGGCAGTACCGTTTGGGTGTTGCCCCTTTCGTCGTGGTATCAGGAGGTAATGTACATCCTTATAAAACTAAATACAACGAGGCTAAGGAAATGAGGGATTACATGATTGATGTTTTGCATATCCCCACAAATGCGGTGATGATTGAGCCTCATGCCCGGCATACTACAACCAACATCCGCAATGATGCCCGTATGGTATTTAGGTACGGCATGCCTTTTACCAAGCCCGGCCTGATTGTTACGGATAAATACCAGAACGATTTTATTACCAATATGGCTAACCGCTGTCAAAAAGAGCTTGGTTACATGCCTTACAAGTTGGGCAAGCGCTTATCTGAAACGGCATTGGAATTTTATCCCGCTATTGAATCGCTGCAAATCGATGCGGATGAGCCAATGGACCCTTAATGGAGCGTAAATTAAAATTTATGAAAAAGATGAGATTGCTGATACCGGTATTGCTGTTGAGCTTAACCGCTTTCCTAAATGGCTCGGTACAGATGTCAATTACGCGCGAATCAACGGTTGACTCATTGGGTGCTTGCCAGGGCATATCCTACCAAAAGGGCCGGGTGTTTCTGTATGGCGACCGAGAGGTAGGTATGATACGGGAATACAAAATGGAAAAGGATAGCCTGCTATATCTTCATAAAGAGTATAAGCTCACCCAAAACGGACAAGATGTGATTGGACACCCTACAGGAATAGCCTGGCATGGCACAGGACTGGTGTTTATGGGGAATTCAGTACGGCTTAATGCCGAAGGTACCCGTTGGAAAGCCATGATTTATTGTCTGGATTGGAATGGCCTGTTAAAAACCGGTACGCTTGACGGTAATTTGTTAAATACCATTGAAGACGATGCTTGCATACAAGGTATACGCCCCGAATATGTACAATACCAAAATAAATGGTATGTAGCCACAGCCGATTATGGTAATAATGGTAATGAGGTGAGGTTATATGATCCGCAGAAGCTGCGTACTTGCAAGCGTACCTCAGAGCCGGGGGTGATGTTTAAAAAGTTTAGGTGCTCGCCCTGGGTACAGAACTTGCATTGGGTTGCTGATAAAGGCATGCTTATGCTCATCCAAAACCAGATAGAGGGCCGCAAATGGCGATTCACTTATGTTGATCTGGCCAAATCCATCGAAAATGGCACAATGGTGTCGGTTAAAGAAATAAATGAGGATAGCCGGCCCGATGAATTGGAAGGGTTTGCCTTTTTAGGTAAAATGAACAAGGGGATAGCAGTTACATCTTCACACAAAAAGAATACTAACTATATAAGCGTCAATTGGTAAGCTCATATTGATTACAAGAGGGAAGGGTATAACATTACATGTTATACCCTTTTTTATTCATATAAAGTTAACCTTAAGTGTACAGTTTGATTAAGATAGCACCATTAGCTTTGTTGCCATTATAGCAAAGTGCCGTGTTGTTTGTTTGAATATGATTAAAACATGGTGCTATTTTTTATAAAAGTGTTATTAATCAAGCATGCTCATTAAGTTAAATACCCGCCTATGTAGCAAAAAGCCATCCTGTTTTTCATCTATTGGCAATGAAGTCTTCAGCAATTCAACATACCTGTTGAAGTAGTGATTGTCAACGTAATTACATGCATCATTTTTAATAATCAATTCTTAAAGTATGAACAAAAAGATTACTACTAATCTTTTCAAAAGTTTCTGTTACGGCCTCATTTTTATTGCGCCATTAACAACAACTATCACCACCCGTGCAGCAGGCAGACTCATTATTGCAAATCAGCCTCAAACGGTGTCGGGTACTGTAACCGACGAAAATAACCAGCCATTACCAGGCGTTGCTGTTCACATCAAAAACACAACTATTGGCGCCGTAACTGATATTAATGGTAAGTATACCATCAGAGCCGAGAAAGGCGCTACGCTGGTATTCTCATTCGTTGGCTACATGGCCCAGGAAGTTTCAGTTGGCGACGCACAACTGAATATTAAATTAAAACCTCAGTATAACATACTGAACGAGGTGGTAGCCGTAGGTTACCAAACCATGCGTAAAAGCGATGTTACCGGTGCTATATCAAGCGTAAAAGCCAGTGAACTGAATTTGGCTGCGCCTACTCTGGGCCAGGCGCTGGTAGGTAAAGTTGCAGGTGTGCAGGTATCGCAAACCAGCGGTGCGCCATACCAGTCAACCAAAATACGCGTACGCGGTGTGGGGTCATTTATCGCCAGCTCCGATCCGTTATATGTGATTGACGGTTATCCGGTTAATAATAACGATGTTTTCATCAACCCGGAAGATATTGAGTCGATCGACATTTTGAAAGATGCCGCATCGGCAGCCATTTACGGTTCGCGTGCATCAGGCGGTGTGGTAATTATCACCACCAAGCGGGGTAAAGAAGGCAAGAGCAAGTTTGAGTATGATGTGCAAACCGGCATTAACCAGTTAGGCAAGAAAGTAAAACTGTTAAACTCAAACGAGTTTGCACAACTGGTGATAGATGGCCGTAACAATGCCTACCGCGATTTATGGGAAAATAAAGGGAATACCTGGAACGATGCCATGTTTTCTGACGACAATGCCAAACGTGTTACCAACGTGGGTAGTGCAGGTAGCGTAAGCATCCCCACCTACCTGTACAACTTCGCTAACCAATCGCTTATTCCGCAAACGGTAAATACCGACTGGCAGGACGAGCTGTACCGTAATGCAATAACCCAACGCCATACCCTGTCATTTTCGGGTGGTGCTAACGGCGTGCGTTATTACCTGAGCGGTGGTTACCAAAACCAAGGCGGTATCATTCTGAGTTCAGGCCAGGAGCGTTATAATTTTAGGGGTAACGTTGATGCTGATGTGAGCAAAAAGCTGCGTGTAGGTGCAAACGTATCTTATACTCAAAACTATAACCGCGAAATTCAGGAAGGTCGTTTTGACCACGGACCCATATTGGGTGCATTAATTTATATGCCATTCTTCCCGGCTTATAATGCAGATGGCAGTTTGGCTACCAATGCGGCGGCTTCACAATCGGCGGCTTATGGCTTTCAAAGTATTGAAAACCCGGTTGCACTGGCTACCCGCACTAAGATAAACCGTCGTGGTTACCGTACCAGCATCAATGCCAATGCCAGTTACAAAATTTTACCTGAACTGAGCTTTAAGGTAAACCTGGGTACCATTACTTATAATGAAAAGTATGATTATTATCTGCCAACTAATTTAAGTAGCGGTGCCAATGCGCCAGGGTCGCCGCAGGCTATTGCCGCAGCAACAGCCGCAGCACAAAACACATCCAATGTAGATCAGTTGGCTGAGTTTACACTGAACTATAACAAAGATTTTGGCAAGCATCACCTGGATGTATTAGGCGGCTATACGGCGCAAAAAAACACCAGTGATATTGTGAGTGTAATTGCTACCGGTTTCCAGAACGATTATATTCCGGAAATTACAGCTAAAGGTGCTGATCCGGCTTTCTTCCGCCTGTATACCGCAAATAATGGTATAGGCATTGGAACCGGCACTACAGGGCTTTTGCCAACTGGCAAGTCAGCCTTTACCCTGCTCTCTTATTTAGGTCGTATAAACTATAATTATGCAGGCAAATATTTTCTGACCGGCTCATTCCGTACAGATGGTTCATCTCGTTTTGGCCCTAAAAATAAATATGGTTACTTCCCGTCTGTAGCAGCTGGCTGGACACTTTCAGAAGAGCCATTTTATCACAACTGGCTCGGCGAGCAGTCTACCGTTAAATTACGTGCAAGCTGGGGTAAAAGTGGTAACTATAACATTGGTAACTATAACTACCTGCAGTTACTGGCAAGCCCTACCGGCGTAGTATTTGGTAACAATGGTACCGTTGCTTCTGGTACCTATTCGGCCGGCATTGCTGATGAGCGCTTAAGCTGGGAATCAACCTCACAATACAATATTGGTGCTGATATCGGTTTGCTCAAAGGAAGGTTATCTTTAATTGCCAATTACTACTTGAGTAATTCAAGTGATATATTGTACACACAGCCTATCTCTGCCATCTCGGGCAACACTTCGGTACTTACCAACCTGTACAATTCTCAAATACGCAACACCGGGTTTGATTTTCAGGCAGACGGACGCGTTGTCAGCATTAAAGATTTTACCTTTAATTTAAGCGGTAATATTTCTATCAACCGCAATAAGGTTACTAAGCTAAGCGGCGATAACACCATTATTGTAAGTGGTGCAGAGCGATCATACCAAACCAACATTACCCAGCAAGGGCAGCCGGTAGGTATGTTTTATGGCTTTAAGGTGGCTGGTATGGTTACTCCTGAGAATATTAACCAGGTACCGCCATCAGCCTCGCAATCGAACAAACTGCGGGTAGGAGATTTGTATTTTGAAGATACCAATGGCGACGGTATTGTGAACGATAAAGATAAAACGGCCATTGGTAACCCGTATCCTGATTTTACTTATGGCTTTGCTATCAATGCTACTTACAAGCACATTGATTTTAATGCTTCATTCAATGGTTCACAAGGTAATGATGTGCTCGATGGGCAGGACTATTATCTATACAACATGGAGGGCTCGGGTAACCAGTATGCCGATGTGGTAAACCGCTACCGCAATGCGGCACAGCCAGGAAACGGCCAGGTTTACCGTGCATCACGTGCCGGTACGCAAAGCAACAGTACACGTTTATCTACCTTCTACTTACAAAATGGTTCGTTTTTGCGCTGTAACAACATCACATTAGGTTATACCCTGCCTAAGGTGCTGAATGGTAAGTTGGGCATTAGCAACGCCCGTATTTTTGCTACCGTAGTAAATGCCTTTACTATAACAAAGTATAAAGGGTATAATCCCGAAGTAGATTACAACTTCTCATCCGGTGGATCAAACAGCACCCAGCCAACTAACCTGGCTCCCGGTATCGATTATGGTGTATACCCGTTGGTGCGTTCATATAACCTGGGTTTAAGAGTTGCTTTCTGATAAGAAATAAAGATATTACAAATGAACAAGAGAATTATAACTATTACATGCCTGACAGCCGGTTTACTGGCCGCTTCTTGTAAAAAATCCTTTTTGGAGCAAAAGCCGGCTAATAACCTGGTAGTAACTGAAAGTTTTCGTTCGCCTAATGATGTATTAACTGCTGTTAACGGCATTTATCAGTCATTGCGCAGCAGCAACAATATTGGCGAGAGCAGCGGTTTATGGACTGATGAGCGCTCTGATGATACCGGACGCAATGATAACCAATCTAATGCCGGCGAGCCTTTTCAGTTTAATGATTTTTCGATATTGCCAAGCAATACTTATCTGAAAAGCCATTGGGCCTCTTTGTATAATACCATATCACGGGCAAATATTGTACTGGATAACATTGATAAGGTTCCTTTTACCGACCCTGCCCAAAAACAGCAGTATGCTGCCGAAGCTAAGTTTTTGCGGGCACTGATGTATTTTCATCTGGTACGCACCTGGGGAGATGTGCCTTTGGTAACCAACTACTTATCACTTGAAGGTGTTGCTGCAAGTACATATCGCGAAAAACAAGCAACAATCTATGCCCAGATTGTTGCCGATTTGAAGGATGCGCTGAACAGTAATCTGCCCAATCTGCAAACTGGTGCAGGGATAGGTAGAACATCAAAAGCTGCAATCAACGCTACCTTGGGGCAGGTTTACCTGACTATGGCCAGAACGTTGAATGATAACAACAGCCAAGTTAACCTGAACAATGCCAAAACGTATCTGCTTGCTGCCTATAATATGAGAACGTTTGGAGAGCTGAGCAGCATACCGTATACAGATGTATTTGATGTAGCTAAAAAGTCAACCTGCCCGGAACTGATCTTCCAGATTGTGAATAAGCAGGGCGATCCCAATTACAGCTCATCTATTGCGGCTAATAACCAGGCACAGGGTGAAACTATCAATTCACTGAAACCTGCTTCAGGCGTTGGCGCTAACGTTACGCCCGATCTGATAAAAGATTATGAAACTGGCGACTCACGGATGGATTTTTCGGTAAAATATGCTAATAATACGGTTGTAAAAGATTACTTCATTACCAAATTTAGGGATGCCAGTGCCGCAGCGTCTAATCTGGGTTACGGTGGTAACGACTGGATACTGATCCGTTATGCCGATGTAATATTAATGCTGGCTGAGGTTCACAACTATTTAGGTGATAATGGTGCAGCCATCCAATACTTGGATATGGTACGCGCCCGTGCAGGTATGCCAGGTTATGCGGAATCAATGAAAAATTCTGCCTATAGCAGTAAATATCCTACCTTACGCTTAGCCATTTTGCATGAGCGCCGCGTAGAACTTGCGTTTGAGCATCATCGCTGGTTTGATTTGCTGCGTACCTTCACTACCGATGAGTTGGTAAATTATTTCAGAAGTAAAAATCAGGCTGATTTCGGTATTGCACGCCTGACAAACTTTACATCGAAAGATCGTTATTTCCCGATTCCGTTTGATGAGTACAAGCTCAATCCCGAGAGAATGTACCAAAATCCAGGATATTAATCAGAATACAATATATGGAGGAACGGTAAGTTCCTCCTTTTTTCTTTTCTTCGTTGCATGAAATTTCTGCTTACATTTTTAATGCTTTGCACCTGTGGTTATCTGGCAGCACAGCCAGCCGGCAAGGTTAATGTATTTTTAGGCTCGTCCGGCGATCATGGGCAAATGTCGCCTGCTGCTTCGTCGCCGTTCAGTATGCTTAGTATAGGGCCGCATACTTACCCAAAGCTGCATATGGGATATGAATATAAAGCCAAAACGTTTTTAGGTTTTACGCACAACCGTTTTGAGGGCGTAGGCTGCCAGGGCAGTGGCGGTAATATATTGATAAAACCTTTTACCGGCGCCGATTCTCAGGCATCTACATTAAGCAAAACAAGCGAGAATGCGGGTGTCGGATACTATAACGTAAATTTTAGTAACGGCATCAAAGTAGCTATAGTTGTAAATGGCAATGCCGGTGCAGAACAATACACCTTTCCTAATGGAAACAAAGGCTTCTTTATTGACCTGAGCCATACGCTGGCCAACCGCTTTGTGGCCGAAGAACACCAAACTGACGCCGAAGGCTTAAGCGGCTGGATAGACTCACGTACTACATGTAATGTAGGCACCTACCGTGTGTATTATGCCATCCGGTTTGATAAGCCCGTGCAACTGCACTCATCGGCCGATCACCACCTGCTGGCTCAGGTTGCTGATAATGTGGAGCAAGTACAAATTAATGTCGCATTCTCGTCGGTTGATGTGCCGCATGCCAAAGCAAACTTAAATGCAAATAGTCTTAATCAGCTGAAAGCAGAAAACCAGCGCAGCTGGAACGATGTGTTGGGCCGCATTAAAGTGAAGGGTGATGCAGAGCGCGAAAAGTTGTTTTACTCACTGCTGTACCGTGTAGTGCAATCGCCTTACGTAGTATCCGAAAAAGATGGCAGCTTCCGGGCAACTAATGGCCAGCTTGCCCATACCAGCAGCAGTGTGTACAATGGCTGGGCCATTTGGGACAATTATCGTACGCAACTCCCTATGCTGGCCGTGCTTTACCCCGAGCGTTATAGGGATATTACTACCTCTATTGCCAATTTGTACAAGTACGGTAAAAAAGATTATGCTACCCAGCACGAACCATCCAATACCGTACGCACCGAGCATGCCATAGTGGTATTGCTGGATGCTTACCGAAAGGGTTTTCCGGTTGATTTCAAAAGCATAGCCGACTCGCTGCAGGCCGAGGTTGATCGCCTGGATTTTTCACATCCTGATAAAGCGCTCGAATCGAGCTATGATACCTGGGCCTTGTCGCAGATTTACGGTATCATGGGTAAAAAGGAACTTGCTAACCGTTACAAGCAAAAAGCGCTTAACTATAAATCATACTGGAACAAGGATTTTAAAGACCTGACCAAACGTGATGTTGACCAGGTATCGGCCCGGGGTATGTACCAGGGGACTGTATGGCAATATCGTTGGCTGGTGCCTTTTGATTTAAAAGGGTTAATGGAACTAACCGGCGGTGAGGAAACCTACCGCAAGCAGCTCGATGAATTTTTTGACAATGATTATTATAACCATGCCAATGAGCCCGATATACAGGCGCCACTGATGTATAACACTACCACCCAGCCCTGGAAATCGCAGTATTTGGTGCAAAAGTATGCGGTAGACACCGTGGTGCAGTATTACTTCAATGACAATAGCCGTGGTATAGATCCTTTTGTAGATGTGATTTACCAAAATAAACCCGATACCTACGTACGCACCATGGATGATGATGCCGGTGCTATGGCGGGCTGGTTTACGTTTGCTGCAACCGGCCTGTTCCCGGCCTGTACCGGCTGGCCGGTATATTATTTAAGCGTACCGTTGTTTGAGGAGGTAAAGCTGGATTGGGGTAGCAAAAATTTTACCATCAAGGTAGCCAACTATGCTAAAAACCGGCGGTACATCAAATCGGTAACTTTAAATAATAAACCGCTCACCCGTAACTGGCTTACTCACCAGGAGATTATGAAAGGTGGTACGCTGGTAATTACTACGTCCGAACAACCTGATAAGCTTTGGGGAACGCAAAATCAATGGATATCCAATATGGATATGAATTAAACCCAATTAAAATTAAAACATGAAAAAGCTAATATTTACAGCGCTGCTTTTACAGGCCTTAACAAGTATCACGATAGCACAAAACAAGGTAATGGTAGCAGCCCACCGCGGCGATTGGCGCAATGCACCCGAAAATTCTTTATGGGCATTTAAAAACGCAGCAGCTATGGGTGTTGATATTGTTGAATTGGATTTAGGCAAAACTAAAGATGGCGTCATTGTGATTATGCACGATCGTACTATTGATCGTACCACCAATGGCAATGGCAAGCCATCCGACTTTACATTTGAAGAGATTGAAAAGTTTGGCTTACGCAATGGCCTGGGCCGTGTAACCAACAATCATATCCCTACCTTGAAAGAAGTAATGCTGGCCCTTAAAGGCACCGGTGTGAAAGTGAATCTGGATAAAAGTTATGATTATTACCATGAAGCTTTTGCCATCTTGCAGGAAACAGGCACCCTTAATCAAGCTATTTTCAAAGCTGAGGCAACCTACGCAGAGCTAAAAGAAAAGTATCCTGAACTGATAGGTCGCATTACTTACATGCCTATTGTTAATTTGGATAAACCCGATGCAAAGCAGATCATTACAGATTACCTGAAAAATATGAAGCCCTATGCATTTGAGCTGAACTTTAAACAGGATACATCAAGCATACTGGCCGATAATAAGTTTATCACCAAAACCGGTTCCAAAGTATGGCTCAATTCATTGTGGGCCTCGCTTAATGCCGGGCATGATGATGATAAGGCTGTAGAAGAAGGTAACAAAAAAGATAGCTGGGACTGGCTTATTGCACATGGGGCAACCATTCTGCAAACAGATCGCCCGAAACAGATGCTGGAGTATTTGAAAGCTAAAAAGCTACATCAATAAGCTAAACAGAATTCTAAACAAAAATGGCTTCAGGGATATTCCTGAAGCCATTTTTGTTTCATTTTAGTAGGTGATGGTTAACCCTGCGCCCAGGCCCATATCACTATCATAATGGCTCGATGCGGATATATACTTGGTTAGGGCGTACCTTAAACCCGCAGCATATTCTTTATCAGTGTTGCCCATCAGGTTTAAGCGCAGCCTGCTGGTTAGCGGTATATCTTCGCGGCCCAGTTGCAGCCTTACCTTGCCGTTACCGTCAATACGGGCATCGGCTACTAGTAGCATAGGTAAAGTGTAAGCAATACCGGCAACTACTGTTTTACGGTTGTTTTTGTTGCTGATCTGCCCAAACATATTCTTTTCTTCTTCGTGATTGCGGCGGTAGTGTACATCAAAACCCACGTAACCATACAGCCACTGCATGCGGCCAAAGTAACGGCCAGCCATAGTTTCGCTTTCGTAGCCATCGGCACTGTTAAGGCCCAGATGCCAAAGAGTCGAAAATTTCCAGCGGGTGTTGGCCAGTGCGGCGGTACCATCGCTGCCGTTGCTTTCAATCCCGATTTTAGCCGAGGCATAAAAGTGGCGGTCATCAGCCTGTACCATACGGTAAGCCTTGGCCGGGTCGGGCACCTCAGGGTTGGGCGGTGAGTTTTCATAACTAAATACCCGTCCCATACCACTCATCATGTGGTATAATATATGGCAATGGAAAAGCCAGTCGCCGCTTTCTGTCGCCCTAAATTCAATGGTATCACGCTCCATAGGCATAATATCAAGCGTATTCTTTAGCGGTGAGTATTTGCCCTGCCCATTCAGTACCCTAAAGTAGTGACCATGCAGGTGCATAGGGTGCCGCATCATAGTATTGTTATACAATATGATGCGTACATTCTCTCCTTTTTTGATCAGTATCTTATCCGACTCGGATACCGTTTTGTTGTTGATGCTCCATACATAGCGGTTCATGTTACCGGTCAGTTCAAAATTTAGCAGCTTGGTTGGCCCCGCTGGTAGTGTGGTAGGCTTAACGGCCTTTAACATGGTATATTTAAGGGTAGTGATGCTATAGTTTATTTCAGGATACATTACGGTGTTCATGTCCATAATCTGGTCGTGCATTTCCATGCCTTCCATTTCTTTCATGTTGCCCTGCATGTCCATCATGTCGTTCATCATCTTCATGCCCTCAAAATACTTAAGCCGGGGCAGCTTGGTTGCCGCATGGCGCTGGCCGCTGCCCAGCCACACGGAGGTATACTTGGTGCGGTCTTCGGCAGTAGCCACAAACTCAAAGCTGCCATCCCGCGGTATGGTAACCACTACATCGTAAGTTTCGGCAACGGCAATAATCATGCGGTCGGCGCTTACAGGTTGCACATCTTCCCCATCATTAGCTACGGCAGTAAGCTTGCCGCCTGCGTAGTGCAACCAAAAGTAGGTAGACGAGCTGCCGTTAATTACCCGCAATCTTACCTTTTCGCCAGGTTTGAACTGCGGCGCGGCATCCTCAACCTTACCGTTTGTAAAAAAGCGGTCGTAGTACACATCACTTACATCCATGGCGGTCATCCGTTTCCATTCATTAGTCAGTTTGGTTTTGAGGTGGCCGGTTTGCAGTGCCTGAAGGTAGTTTTGCGTACTACCTTTGCGAATGCCATACCAATCGGTAGCATTGTGTAGCGAGCGTTGCGTTTGTTCAGGGTTTTCATCCGTCCAGTCGCTTAGTAACAGCGTGTAACTTTTCATGGGCGGCTCCTGCTTTTCTTTGATGATGAAGGCGCCGTACATGCCGCTTTGTTCCTGCGTCATGGTATGTGAGTGGTACCAGTAGGTGCCATGCTGTACCAGCGGAAACTTAAACAAATGCGTTTCGCCCGCTTTAATAGGCGTAGTAGTAAGGTATGATACGCCATCATAGCGGTTGGGCAAAATAAGCCCGTGCCAGTGGATGGAGGTTTCCATCATCATTAGGTTATGTACGTATATCACGGCCGTATCTCCCTCAGTAAAAGTGAGCGTTGGCGCCGGAATGGTGCCGTTAATAGCCATAGCCGGTCGTGTTTTACCGGTATAGTTAACCGTGGTATCGTTCACATAGAGATGATAGATTTTGGTATGGCCTTTATCTGTAAAGAAAGGCATACGTTTATCTTTGCTGTGCATAGACATGGCACCGCTACCATGCCCATGCTGCGCAAAGGATATCTGGAAAGCCAGCATAAATGCCAGCAGATAGAATAAAACTTTCATAAATGGAATGTTGCCGGAATCTCTCTGGTAAGCCGTTAAACAATTAGTTGGATGGGGTAATAACCTCGGCAACTTTACCGCAGGTAGGCATCTGGCTACCGTAATACGGGTTTTGAATGGTGGCTACCTCATTAAGCCAGTAAGCCTTTTTCATGGGGCAGTATTGCTGATAAACAGCTGCCTGGCTTGGATGTACCTTTTTTACCACCTCAATTAAGTTTTTTGATAAGGTAGAAAAGTGCTCACGCTGCTGGCTGAGATTATTGCTTTCGGAAATAAATTTGGCATCGGCTTCAAGCTTACCGGCGTAAGAGGTCCAGGTGGTTTTTTCGTCTGTGCTTAACTGGCTTGCATTAACCACTTTTAAAGCAGTCAGCAGTTCGGCAGACTTATCATGCGCTTTGGCTGCGTTGCCGGCAAACAGGCTGTTTTTAACTTCGTAATAAGCAGTTAGGGCTTGATTAACGGCTGAGGTTTGTGCGTATGATGTGATGGCTGCTGCCATGATGAATAAGGCAGTCAGTATAGATTTTAAATTTTTCATGATTTTTCTGAATACAATAATGTTTGCCGCATACAGCAGGCAATGTGGTTATATAATAAATTAAACGGATAGCTTAATGCCTTGCCTTACAGGAGGCAGGCAATTATATAAATATTGTATTCAGATCCGGAAGGTGCAGTTGCGAATAAATGCAGGTACGGCCGTTGTGTAAGGCGGGGCCTGACTAACCGGATGCGGCGCAGGAGCCGTATACTTATAAATCTGATTATTGAGATAGCCGGTATGGTTAATCAGCACTACAGGCGCCGAAAAATTAAGAGTGGCTTTTACCAACTGGCTGCTTTGATCAGTTTTAAGCTGCTGATGCTGGTCGCTGCAGCATTTCTTTTTGCTGGCAGCCTTTTTAGCCATGCCGCATTTGTGGCATTTAAGATCATGATGGTGCGCAATACTTACTTTAACCAGCCTGCCCATGCAGTACTGGAAATGCAATGTTGCACCTGTGGATACACCCAGGTATAACACCAGCAATAGTAATATGCTCAGCTTTTTGATCATCAGTTTTAATACTGTTTTAAGCTATATAAGCCTTGTTTAATATCATAACCAATTATAATGACATTTATTATTACGGTTACCATACAAAGATAGATAATTTGATACGGCCAAATGTCATAAAAAAAGCAGAAGCACCAACGGTGCCCCTGCTTAGCATATAGAATGATGAATTGTAGGATTTTTAATCAACCAGCTCAAACTTATCCTGTAACAGTATATGGTCGGATGAGTTGCCGATCATGAGTTTAAACTCACCAGCTTCGGCACCCCAGGTCATTTTCTGGTCGTAAAAAGAAAGCTTCTCTTTATCAATGGTGAAGCTAATGGTTTTGCTTTCACCCGGTTTTAAGAACACTTTTTGAAAGTCTTTCAGCTCTTTAACCGGGCGTGTAACGCTGGCTGCCACATCTTGTAAGTATAATTGAGCTACTTCCTCACCTGCATATTTGCCAGTATTTTTTAAGGTAAAGCTTACTTGCAGCGTTTCATTTTGTGATAGCTTGCTTTTGTTCAGCTTTAAATCACTGAAATCAAAGTTACTATAGCTTAAACCGTAACCAAAAGCATAACGTGGGCTGTTAGGCAAATCCAGATAGGCAGAACGGTAGTTGGTATTTTTTTCATCCAGTGCAGGGCGGCCTGTGCTCTTGCTGGCATAAAATACCGGTATCTGGCCTTCTGCTCTCGGGAATGACATAGGCAGTTTACCGGCAGGGTTGTAATCACCAAACAGTACATCAGCCATTGCATTACCGGCCTCGCTGCCCAGCCACCAGGTATATAAAATAGCGTTAGCATTATCGGCAGTCCAGTTAAATATAAGCGGGCGGCCTGCCATTACCAGTACCACTACAGGTTTGCCGGTAGCTTGTACCGCTTTGATCAACTCTTCCTGTACACCAGGCAAGTGAATGTTCGACCGGCTTTTGGCTTCACCGCTCATATCAAAGGCTTCGCCTACGGCCATAATTACCACGTCGGCCTGTTTGGCGGTAGCCACAGCCTCAGCAAAGTGCTGACGGGAGGTGTCTTTAATCCCACAACCCTCGCTGTACAGTAGCTCCGTTTGCTTACCCAATTTATTTTGTAAGCCTTCGTACAATGATACCAGATGATCGTTATCCCAGGTTACTGACCAAAAGCCTTTCATGTCTGCACTGGACTTACCCAGCGGACCAATCACTGCAATTTTTTTAGTGGATTTGGACAAAGGCAATAGTTGATTGTCATTTTTCAGCAGTACGATACTTTTTTCGGCTACCTCACGTGCTGCTTTGCGGTTCTCGGCTGCATTAAGTACCTTCTTTTCGCGGCTCTCGTTACTGAAACGGTACGGATCATCAAACAGGCCTAACTCAAACTTTTTGCGCAGAATACGTCTTACCGCATCATTAATTAAGGCAACATCAATCTTTTTTTCTTGCACCAGTTGTACTAAGTTAGGTAGATAAGCATGGCCCTCCATATCCATATCACTGCCAGCCAGAATAGCCAGGCGTGCAGCATCCTTGTTGTCTTTAGCAAAGCCGTGTGCAACCATTTCACTGATAGATCCCCAATCGCTCACTACAAAGCCCTGGTAGTTCCATTTGTCTTTTAAAATATCACGTTGCAGGTAGGCGTTGCCGGTGGCCGGTATGCCGTTCAGATCGTTAAAAGAGTTCATGAAGGTTGCTGCGCCTGCATCTACAGCGGCTTTAAAGGGCGGCAGGTAGGTTTCCCAAAGCTGGCGGTCGCTCATATCAACGGTATTATAGTCGCGGCCGGCAATGGCTGCACCGTAAGCCGCAAAGTGTTTGGCGCAGGCCATAATAGCATCTAAATTACCCAAACCTTTACCCTGAAAGCCGCGTACGCGGGCTTTGGCAATGAGTGAGCCTAAGTAAGTGTCTTCGCCGGCACCCTCCATTACCCGGCCCCAGCGAGGGTCGCGGGCAATATCAACCATAGGGGCAAATGTCCAGTGCACACCTGCTGCGGCTGATTCTTTACCGGCTACACGGGCTGAAAGTTCAATAGCGTTCAGATCCCAGCTAGCAGCTTCGGCCAGCGGAATAGGGAAGGTAACCCGGTAACCGTGTATTACATCCAAGCCAAACAGCAGGGGAATTTTGAGACGCGATTGCATGGCCATTTCTTGGATCATGCGGGTTTCTTTAGCGCCTTTAACATTCAGCATAGAGCCTACTTTACCGTCTTTTATTTCCTGGTATTTGCTGCTGTTAGGAGTAAGCGGACCGGTTGCCAGCCTGTCGCTGGTATATTGATTTAGCTGACCTATTTTTTCTTCCAGCGTCATCTTAGCCATTAAGGCTTCTACTTTTTGTGCGATAGGATCTGTAGCACCAGTATTTTGTTGGGCAAAAACAGACCCACTGCACGATAATATAAATAGCAGTGCAGGTAAAGCTTTTTTACGCATATAGTAAGTTGTTATTGGTTAATGTGGGATAAAGTTAGCTCAAAAAAGCTGTATTAAGCAAGTATGATGGCTGCTAAGTTGCTCGTATACAATTTGTTGTGCTTGTGTTGATACGCTTGGCCAGCAAACAGGGCTATACGTATTAAGCTGACAATGAATTAATAAGGATAATTTTTTACTGTTTGTAGCTTGGTAAGCCAATACGCTAAACAAAGGCTAAAATAGTATGAGGGAGGCTGCTTTTAATAAGATTTACCTCTATATGGTTTACAAAATATAACCACATCTTTTCCTGCTCAAATTTACCAGATGTATATATTATATTATCATTTTATGCTGTTGAGAGCCTTTTTGTATTACAAGAATTTACAGCATTTAGCTTTATTATTGCCCATTTATAGCCATTTGTTGTTTGTAAGTGATTGAGGAGTATAGCGTATCAAAAATAATTTTTGCTTAGGTTGAAAGTGTCTTTACTCATTGATTATCAGTATACATAGCTATATCGCAACTTGTTTTTAAAGCGTTTCAAATACTGTTCAATTAGTTAAAAATCAGTAGGTTATAAATAATTTTCTTGTTTGTATATGGGTTTGTTACCTAACTTTACCGCACCAATTAAATAGGGCTTAACCATAGGCTTTATTTAAACCTAACAAATAACCATGAACATATACCTTTATTTACCGTCCGGGTAACTCGGTGCAGTTGTCCGTATATGAATTGCCGGCTGCAATGCAGTTTACCGGCCAAAACGCATCCATATCAAATAATTGAAATTTTATGAGAAAAAAACTTACTTTATTAATTTCTTTCCTCTTATGTACTATCAGCTTTGCCATTGCCCAAGGGCTTGTAAAAGGCAAAGTGACAGACAAGGCTGGCCAGCCACTTCCTGGCGTATCTATTAAAGTTCAGGGTACTACTACGGGTACAGTAACTGGAGCAGGTGGTGAATATACAATTAGTGCACAGCCCAACGGAAGCCTAATAGTTACCTATGTAGGTTTTGCAGGTCAAACCATAGCAGTAGGTGATCGTAGTGTAATTAACATCACATTAACTGAAGAAACCAACAACCTGAATGATGTAGTGGTAGTAGGTTTCGGTACACAGAAAAAGAGTGTGATTACCGGAGCAATATCTCGGGTAAAAGCATCAGATATTCAAGATCAACAGGTCATCAATGTTAACCAAGCTTTACAAGGCAGAACATCTGGTGTTACTGTAGTAAACAGCTCCGGTGCTCCTGGTGCAAGTGCACAAATCAGAATACGTGGTGTTAACTCTATCAATAACTCTGAGCCTTTGTACGTAGTGGACGGTGCTGTGGTTTTGAACGGAGGTATTGAGAATATTAACCCGAATGATATAGAATCATTTGAGGTATTAAAAGACGCATCTGCTGCTATTTATGGTTCACGTGCATCTAACGGAGTAATTTTAATTACTACCAAAAAAGGAAAGTCAGGCGCTCCAGTATTATCTTATAACAGTTATATCGGTTTCCAACAACCGGTTTCTCGTGTTAAAGTTGCCAATGCGGCGCAATATGCTGCCTTAAGAAATCAGGCAGCTACAAATGATGGTTCCACCACATTACCTTTTGCTGATCCTGCATCTTATGGTGTAGGTACTAATTGGCAGGATCAAATTTTTAAGAATGCAATGATTCAGAACCATAGTTTAAGCGTTCAGGCTGGTACTGAAAAATCAACATTATATACCTCATTCGCTTATTTAAATCAAAAGGGTACAGTTTTACCGGATTTATCTAATTATAAGCGATATAATTTTGTTGTTAACAGCAGTTCTAAAGTTAAAAAGTGGTTAACTATCGGCGAAAACTTTAATTATTCTTATACTCGGGACCAAAATAATTTCAACACCAACAATGAGTATGGAGGTCCGTTAAGTTCATCATTGAATTTAGACCCTATTACGCCCGTTATATATACAGGTCCAATCACAGGAATTTACGCAAGTAACAACCCATTGGTAAAAAATGCAGCCGGACAGTTTTATGGCGTTTCTCCTTATGTAAATCAGGAAATTTCTAATCCAATTGCCTACCAGGAAACGGTGAGAGGTAATTACGGATGGTCGCACAATATTTTAGGTAATGCATACGCTGAAATTTCACCTATTGAGGGACTAAAAATAAGAACTCAGATTAACGGTAAACAAGCATTTTATGGCAGCCAGTCTTACTCTCCTTTGTTCTATTTGGCCAATCAGGCTAATAACTTGGCTAATCCAAGTGCTTATAGAGCAAGCAATCGTAACCTAACTTGGAACTGGGATAATACTATATCATATAGCCGCGCGATAGATAAGCATAACTTCACTGTTTTAGCAGGTACCAGTGCTTTCGAACAAAAGGGTCTGGAGCAGAGTGTTACTTATAATAATATTCCGGTATCTGATTACACTATGCTGTCGTTCAATTATAATCTTCCGCAAGAACAACGCTTTGGTTTTTCAAGTGATTCACAACCTTATCACGTGTTCTCTTACTTTGGCCGTTTAACTTATGATTATGATCAAAAGTATTTGTTCACAGGTATTGTTAGACGTGACGGTTCATCAAAGTTCGGTTCAAATAATCTATACGGAACCTTCCCTACAGCACAGCTGGGCTGGGTAGTTACACGTGAGGATTTCTTCCCTAAAAACAGTTTTGTTGATTTCTTAAAGATTCGTGCATCTTATGGCGTAGTGGGTAATGAGCAATCACTTGACTATTTTCAGTATACTTCAGTAATTGGTAGCGGTTACAACGCCGTTTTTGGCAATAATCAGTTAGTAATTGGTAACAGCCCTAATTCGCCGTCAAACCCTAATTTGAAATGGGAATCAACAAGAACAACTGATATCGGTTTCGATGCGGTACTGTTCAAAAGTCTGAACGTAACTGTTGATTTATACCGGAAGTATACAAAGGATATGCTGCAAAACGTACCTCTGCCGGTTTATGCAGGTTATAATAGTGACTTGCGTGCCAACGTTGGCGATTTAGAAAACAAAGGTATTGAGGTCGAGCTAAGCTATAACAAGAACTTTGGCGATGTGAAGACCAATTTTGGATTTAACATGGGCTACAACCATAACGAAGTTAAAGCTTTAGGGGTTACTCCTTTTTTAAACACCGGTAGTTTCCAAAACATTGCTCCTGAAATTTTCAGAACTCAGGTTGGCCAACCAGTTGCATCTTTTTACGGCTATAAAACACAGGGAATTTTCCATTCGCAGGCTGAGATTGATGCATATGCTTTAAATGGTAACAAAATTCAACCTAATGCTAAGCCTGGTGATATCAAGTTTCAGGATACTAATAACAATGGTGTTATTGATGAAGCAGATCGCCAATTCTTAGGTTCTCAATTACCATCATGGACTTATGGTACAACCATTGGTGCAAGCTATAAAGCATTTGATTTTAAAATTTTTGGTCAGGGTGCATGGGGTAACAAAATATTTCAGGGTTACAGACGCTTGGATATAGCTGGGGCTAACTACCCTGTTGAGGCATTAAATGGTTGGACCCCAACTAACACAGGTGCTAATTATCCAAGGGTAACCGATCAGGATCCAAATAAAAATTATTCAACAACTTCAGATTTTTATTTACAAAGCGGTGCTTATTTCCGTATCAAAACTTTGCAGATAGGTTATACAGTGCCTAAAAATATTTTAAATAAGCTTGATATACAGCGTGTAAGAGTTTATTTGAGCAGCAATAACCTGGCTACATTTACAAAATATAATGGTTATGATCCGGAAATTGTAGGCGGTATAGACAGAGGTATATATCCACAGTCTCGTTCATTCCTTGTAGGTCTTGATATTACACTGTAAAACAAGTTTTAAGAAAGATTATCATGAAAAAAAGATATATTAATTTTGGCATAGCGTTGCTTATAACCGGTGTGGCTGGTTTTGTATCGTGTAAAAAGTCATTCCTGGAGTTGCAACCGGCAGGCGGCGCACTCGAAGAAAGTTACTATTCAAATCCATCTGAAGCATTTGCTGGTTTGGTTGCCGCTTATGATCCGCTGGTTACAGAGACAGGCGGCATTAATAATGCCTATACTGGCATTTTGGGGCCATTAAACTCTGCATCTGACGATTGTTTTGCTGGCGGCGGGGGCCCTAATGACGTACCAACATGGCAGAACTGGAATAATTATAGCTTAAATTCGGCCATTGGGCCTCAAGGTGGCTTTTGGAGCAGTAACTTTAAGGGGGTTAGCCGCTGCAATACCATCCTTTCCAAACTTCCAAATGTACCAGGTTTAACCGAGGCGGATCAGAAACGCTACACTGCCGAAGCTCAGTTTTTAAGAGCTCATTATTATTTCGACTTAGTACGTTTGTTTAAAAATGTACCGCTTTTTACCCAACCAGTTAGCGTTGACGAGGTATATGTAAAAACACAAGCAAAGCCAGAAGAAGTTTACGCTTTAATTGAAGCAGACTTGAAAGCAGCAGTTGAAGTTTTGCCTGCAACAGTTGTAGCTGCTGAGAATGGCCGAGCTACAAAGCCTGCTGCAATTGCTCTATTAGGTAAAGTATTTCTTTATGAAAAGAAATGGGCTGAGGCGGCTGCTCAATTCAAATTAGTAAACGGAGAAACTCCAGGAAGCGCCGGGCCATATAACCACAAGCTCCAAGCTAATTTTGGAAATATTTTTAGCCCAGATAATAAGTTCAACAGCGAGTCAATTTTTGAACTGTCACATACTGGTAATCAGGGTTATGGTTGGGGTAACTGGAACCAATACAAGTCGAACCTATATGTAAATATGGTTGGTGCGAGAGATTATAGCGGACCTGTATTTGCCGGTGGCTGGGGCTTTAATCCAGTAACAACTCAACTGGCAGATGCTTTAAAAAATGATCCTCGTTATGGGTATACCGTAGTTAATATGGATAGCTTAACAAAGGCAAACAATTTAAAATATAATCCAAGTTATCAAAACACAGGTTACTTCATTAAAAAGTATGCCCCATTGCTGAAATACAGGTCAACTACTGGTGAAAGTGCGCTTAATTATCCTAATAATTATATTGAGATACGTTTAGCAGATACTTACTTGATGGAGGCTGAGGCCCTTGTACAGGTGGGTACTGATCAAGCTCGTGCCGGGCAACTGTTGAATGCTGTACGTGCGCGTGTTGGCTTGCCTGGTGTAGCGGCAACCTTAGATAATATTTATAACGAGCGTCGCTTAGAGCTGGCAACCGAAGGCCATCGCTGGTTCGATTTGGTAAGAACCGGACGTGCTGCATCTGTTTTATCTTTTAAAGGTTTTCAGGCAGGTAAGCATGAAATATTACCAATACCGCTGGCAGATATTAACAATACTAAATTAGTACAAAATCCTGGCTATTAATTTAGCCTAATAAAGCCCTGCTCCTTATCATCGGGAGCAGGGCTTTTATTTTTAAGGCCATCTTTGATTGCTTTGCACTACACCAAGTTTAGGCTTATAAAGCTATCATACGCCCACTTGCTTTAAAATTTCCTCTACTCAAATCCCCTATGAATAGTGTATTCAAATTACTTGTTCCGCTTGCAGCTTTAGCAGCTGTAAATTGCAGTTCAAAGAAAACAGATCCATCTTTGCCAATTGTTGATCCAGTGGTTACCGCGCCTGTAAAATCTGAGGTTGCGTACTGGCTTACTACTTCCGATAAGTCGGTGCTTTTTCAGAAGCAGAACGTGGCTTTAAACTTTAGCGCCGGAAACAATAATAATCCGGTTATTGAGGTGGATACCACTCAAACTTTCCAAAGCATTGATGGATTTGGTTATACCCTTACCGGTGGCAGCGCTACTTTAATCAATGGCCTAAATGCCGCTACCAAAGATGCCTTGCTTAAAGAGCTTTTTGCAACGGATAGCACCCACATTGGCGTAAGCTACATCCGTATAAGTATTGGCGCATCCGATTTAAGCGCGGCTCCATTTACTTATGACGAGACTACTGCCGCAACGGATATCAATCTGCAAAGCTTTAGCATAGATAAAGAAAGAACAGATTTGCTCCCGGTTCTGAAAAAGATATTAGCTATCAATCCGAATATAAAAGTACTGGCCTGCCCCTGGACGGCACCAATCTGGATGAAAACCAATGGCAGTTACAAAGGCGGCAGTTTAAAGCCTGAATATTATGAAGCATACGCCAACTATTTTGTAAAATATATACAGGCTATGAAGGCCGAAGGCATTACCATTGATGCCATTACGCCACAAAATGAGCCGCTGCACCCGGGCAACAATCCAAGCATGTTAATGCTGCCGGCCGAGCAGGGCTCTTTTATAAAAGGTTACCTGGGGCCAAAGTTCAAGGCTGCTGGTATCAATACCAAAATTATTTTGTACGATCACAATACCGACCGTGTTGATTACCCGCTAAGTATCCTGGGTGATGCTGATGCTAATGCTTATGTGGATGGTTCGGCCTTCCATTTATATGCCGGCGATATATCCGCCTTGTCGCAAGTGCACAATGCTTTCCCTGCCAAAAATGTTTATTTTACAGAGCAATGGGTAGGTGGCCCGGGCAATTTCGGCGGCGATTTGCAATGGCATGTCAATAACCTGATTATTGGCGCTACCCGCAACTGGAGCCGTAACGTGCTGGAGTGGAACTTAGCAGCCGACCCGAATTATAACCCGCATACCGAAGGGGGCTGTAGCAACTGTTTAGGTGCGTTAACCATCAGCAATTCAGTTACCCGTAATGTGGCTTATTACATCATAGCCCATGCTTCTAAATTTGTAAGACCAGGTTCTGTGCGCATTGCTTCCAACCTGACCGGTAGCCTGCCTAATGTTGCCTTTAAAAATCCGGATGGTAAAAAGGTACTGATTGTGCTGAACAGCGGATCTTCAACCCAAAACTTCAATATAAAATTTAACGGCAAACAAGTAAGCCCTGCATTGCCTGCCGGTGCTGTGGCCACCTTTGTTTGGTAATAAAAGATTGATACTTATAGAGAGATGAAAATTACCTATTTAACCTTTGCATTGCTTACTGCGTGCAGCCTTGTTAGCACCGCACAAACTACCGTAAAAAAGAGTTTTGATGCAGGTAACAAACAAGTGAAAGTTTACACCACAGCCCAAAATACTGAATATCGCCTTTCTGAAACGGGTTCTATCGACTTTAAAAATTACAGTCAGCCTGTTGAATCGGAAGTAAGTGTGTTTGTTGACCCAGATAAACAGTTCCAGACGCTGCTCGGTATAGGCGGCGCCCTGACTGATGCATCGGCCGAGGTTTTTGCCAAAATGACCAAGGCGCAGCAACAGGAGTTTTTAACAGCATATTACAATCCGCAAAAAGGTATAGGCTATACGCTTGGTCGTACCAATATTGCCAGTTGCGATTTTTCAAGCGCTAGTTACGGCTACATTGCTGAAAATGATGCAGCGCTGAAAACGTTTAACATCGATCACGATAAGAAGTACCGTATCCCGTTTATTAAAGCTGCTATAGCTGCTGCGGGCGGTAAGCTGACCATGTTTGTGTCGCCATGGTCGCCACCGGCCTGGATGAAAGACAATGGCAAACTGGTGGGCGGAGGTAAGTTGCTGCCGCAATACCGCCAGTCTTGGGCCAACCACACCATCAAGTTTATTAAAGCTTATGAGGCGCTTAACATTCCTATCTGGGGATTGTCTGTACAAAATGAGCCTATGGCTAAGCAGACCTGGGAATCGTGCATCTTTACCGCCGAAGAAGAACGTGATTTCATTAAACAGTATTTAGGTCCAACATTGACAAAAGAAGGTATGGCCGGCAAAAAGCTGATTGCCTGGGATCACAACCGCGATTTGATGTACCAGCGGGCAAGCACCGTATTGGAAGATCCTGAAGCTGCTAAATACGTTTGGGGCATAGGTTACCACTGGTACGAAACCTGGACCGGCGGCGCTATGCGTTTTGAAAATGAAAAGCTCGTAAAAGAAGCATTCCCGAATACTAACCTGATGTTTACCGAGGGTTGTGTGGAAAGCTTTAAGTTAGACAGTATTGGCAGCTGGGCACTCGGCGAACGCTACGGCAACTCTCTTATCAACGATTTTAATAACGGGACTGTTGGATGGACGGACTGGAACATTTTGCTAGATGAGCAGGGCGGCCCCAACCACGTAGGCAATTTCTGTTATGCGCCGGTACATTACAACACCAAAACCAAACAGCTTATTTATACCAACATGTATTATTATCTGGGCCATTTCTCCAAATTTGTACGCCCGGGCGCTAAGCGCATCATCAGTTCATCAAGCCGTGATGCTTTGCAATCCACCGCTTTCCAGAATACCGATGGTAGCATAGCTGTAATTGTGATGAATAAATCTGATAAAAAAGTACCTTATAGTTTATGGATAAAAGGTAAAATTGCACAAACAACCAGCTTGCCGCATTCTATAAGCACGCTGGTGCTTTAAGCTTAATACTATATCGATGAGGCAAAGTGCAAAACAAAAAAGATTTTTGCTGCTGGCGGGCGTATTTTTAGTCCCGCTGGCGCTCATCTTCTCTCAATGCTTTACTGGCGGCTCAGAAAGCCGGGACCCCAGGGGGATTTTATATGCAGGTTCTTCAACTTGTGTAAAGTGCCATAAGGATATTTATACCAGCTACCAGCATACCGCCCATTTTCAAACCACCCGCGAAGCATCTCCTCAAAGCGTTCATGGCAGCTTTTCGCCCGATTCCAATACCTTGGTATTTAACGATAGCATGAAGGTAGTGATGGACAAGCAGGGCAAAGCTTTTTATCAAACCAGTTATAAAAATGGTAAGGTTTTGCAAAAAGCCCGGTTTGATATTGCCTTTGGCGGTGTTAAGGCCGAAACCTATCTGTACTGGAAAGGCAAGCAAATAATGCAATTGCCCGTCTCCTACTACAATGCGCTGCACAGTTGGGGGAATAGCCCCGGATATACGTCTGATTATATAGATTTCAGCAGGGTAATTGGCAGCCGGTGTTTTGAGTGCCACAGTTCTTATATTAAAGAGCTCCCGTCCGAATCACAAAGCCTGAGCCGGCCGGTTGAGATGGATCAGAAATCATTAATATTAAGTATTGATTGTGAGCGCTGCCACGGGCCGGCTGGTAACCACGTAAACTATCATACTGAGTACCCCGGTGTAAAAGAAGCCAAGTATATTGTTAAATATAAAAGTCTGTCGCGCTCGCAAAAAATAGATGCCTGTGCGGTATGCCATTCGGGCAACAGCGGTAATATGCTTCGGCCAACCTTCGCTTTTAAACCTGGCGATACGCTGGCCAAGTTCAAAGAAATCAGCTTTTATCATGAAGATAGTGATCCGGCCAAGCTGGATGTACATGGTAACCAGGTGCAGTTGCTAGCCAGCAGTGCCTGCTTCATTAAAAGCCAGATGGATTGTGCTACCTGCCACAATACCCACCAGAACCAGCGCGGTTTGATACCGGTGTTTACACAGCAATGCCAAAACTGCCATACCACCCAAAAGCATAACCTTTGTAAGCTTACCGGCCGGGTAGATCAAAGCCTGCTCAACAAATGTATTGATTGCCACATGCCTGCCAAGCCATCAAACGTTATTACGGTACATAATGGCGGCAAAAGCACATTGGTGCCTTATGAGGTACGTACCCATCGCATTGCTATTTATCCTGATGAAGCTAAAAAGATCATAAATATGATTAATGCGCAGACGCAAAAACCGGTGCATAAACTTTAAGAGAGCAAGACTTTCACCAGAATCAATTATTATTACATCATCTTATCAATTATAACTTATGAGAAAACTTGGACTGAGATTGATTGCAGCTACCCTATTTATGTTGGCTGCATTTTTTACCAAGGCACAAAGCAAAAAGTTTATAACCGTAAAAGGTAAAGACATTATTGGTGCCGATGGCAAACCTTTTTTAATGCGCGGAACCAACCTGGGTAACTGGCTTGTGCCGGAAGGCTATATGTTTAAATTTAAAAATATTAGCTCGCCAAGGCTTATCAATACGGCTTTTTCTGAGTTGATGGGTCCTGAAGAAACGCAGGCGTTCTGGCTTAAGTATCTGGATGTTTACATTACGCGTGCCGATATTCATTACCTGAAATCGCTGGGGATGAATTCTATTCGCATTCCTTTTAACTACAAGCTGTTTACCCATGAGCAGTACCTAGGCAAGAGTGATCCAAACCACGGCTTTGAATTGCTCGATAAGGTAATTGGCTGGTGTAAGCAGGAAGGCCTGTATGTAATGCTGGATATGCACTGCGCACCGGGTGGCCAAACCGGCGATAATATTGATGACGGCTACGGTTATCCGTTTTTGTTTGAAGATGCGGCCAGCCAGCAGTTAACCATTGATATTTGGAAACGTATTGCTGCACACTACCAGAACGAAACCATTGTAATGGGCTACGACTTGTTAAACGAACCCATTGCCCATTATTTTGACGTAAACCATTTCAACCCGTTATTGGAGCCGTTGTATAAAAGAATAACCCAGGGCATTCGCACGGTTGATAAAAACCACATTTTATTTATTGGCGGCGCACAGTGGGATAGTAACTTCAAACCATTTAGCCAGCCATTTGATTCGAAACTGGTTTACACCTTCCATAAATACTGGACAGAGCCAACTGTTGCTGTTGTGCAGGATTATATTGATTTCAGGAACAAGTACAATGTGCCTATCTACGTTGGTGAAACCGGCGAGAACAAAGATGAGTGGGTTAAAACCTTCCGCGAAATGTTGGAGAAAAACAACATTGGCTGGCATTACTGGCCTTACAAAAAAATGGACAACACTGCCGGTATCATGAGCTTTGATAAACCGGCCGGATACGATGCCGTAATTGAGTATACTGAAAAGCCGCGCAGTAGTTTTGAAGAAATCCGTAAGGCTGCGCCGCAGGATCGTGCCCGCATTAAGCAGGCTATTTATGATGTTTTGAATCAGGCTAAATTTGAAAACTGCAAACCCAGTACAGGCTATATACAAGCATTAGGTTTGGATGTGAAAAAATAATAACTTTACGCAGCCAATTATTAAACCTGCTGCCCCATGCTACAAAGGCTAAGGCAGCAGGTAATCAAAACACCCTTGCATCTGTGAATAAATTACTGTGGAAGTTGCTGCTGTTGCAGGCTGTATGTTTTTTTTGCTTCGTTTTTACAGCCAGCGCTCAAACGGCTGTGTCCTTGTCTGACAGGATTGATCAGCATATATTTTCTTATCATGAGATATACTGCCTGGAAGATACAGCGGGCCGGTATGATATAAGCAAAGTAGCCTCAAATGAGGTAGCTGCACAGTTTAAACCCAGTAAAACAAATACACCTGTTGCCAAAAACACCAACAGTTACTACTGGTATCGCATTACTGTTCAAAACAATCCGCGCACCAAAAATAACTGGCTGCTGGAGTTTTTTGATCAAACCATTGATGACATCACCTTTTACACACCTAATAAAAATGGCACTTATACCGTAACCTACATGGGGGCCAACCGGCCTTTCGGGCAACGCCTGTTTCAGCACAAAAACTTTAGCGTTAATATCCTGAATAACCAGGCTAAGGAGTCCACCTATTATATCCGTATCAAATCGCACCAGCCGGCAAACGTGATAGTAGTGTTGCGCTCGGTAAGCTGGTTTATCCATTACGCGCTGGATGAGTATTTCTTTTTCGGCATTTTTTACGGGATGATCATTGTGTTTAGCCTGTATAACCTGGTTATGTTTTTTGCCATGCGGCAAATACAATACCTGTACTACATTATGTATAACCTAAGCATTGGTTTGTATGAAATGTGTACCGATGGTATTGCCTACCAGTATATATGGCCTAATGCATCGGGCTGGAACCATTATGCTTATGGCATTGCACTTTACTCATCAAGTATTTTTGCTTTACTCTTTACGCAAAACCTGCTTTATGTAAAAAACAAGGCCAGCCGCCTAAATAAAGTTATATGGGCTGTTATTATTTTACGTAGTGTATTCTTTTTAGCCTGTTTACTTATCAATAAAAACTGGTTTACCTTTAAAATTGTGGAGTTGGTGCCGCTGTCGCTGGCTTTTATCACAGGGTGCCGTATTTTATACAATGGCTACCGCCCAGCCAGGTACTTTGTAATTGGCTACAGCTTTTTAATGATCGGCTTTTTGATTAAAGTACTTATTGCATTGAACGTAACTTGGCTACCATTCGGACCGGTAACACACTATAGTTTAAGCGTTTGCTTTATTATGGAAATGTCGTTCATCTCGTTTGCTATTGGTGATAAGGTAAGGCTGCTTAAAAAGAAAAAAGAAAAGGCGCAGCGTAATACCATTAAGCAGCTACGGCAAAATGAGGAACTGAAAGACAGCCTGAACCGTACCCTAGAGCAGCAGGTAACTGAACGCACCCGCGAGGTGATGGAGCAATCGGCTGTAATTAAGCAGCAGTACGAGGAGCTGAAAGAAGCCAACACTTTGCTGCAGCAGCAGGCCGAAGAAATTTCGCGCATGAATGTGCTGCTCGAAAAAGATAACATCAGTCTGCAAACCAGTATTGAAAAGGTAACGCACGATAGGGTAATGTCGGCCGAGGTGGATTACGAAGAGTTCAGCAAAATTTACCCCGACCGTGAGGCCTGCTTTAAATTTTTGGCCGATTTGAAGTGGGAGCATGGCTATGCCTGCCGTAAGTGCAACCATACGCAATACAACACCGGGCACTTGCCCTTTAGCCGCCGGTGCTCCAAATGCGGTTATGATGAATCGGCCATTGCTTATACCGTTTTACAAAACACCCGTATTCCTATCAATAAGGCGTTTTACATGATATTTTTGCTGTACTCTACCAAAGGTAAAATATCATCGCACAAACTTTCCGAGCAGCTCTCCATCCGCCAAAGTACCTGCTGGACCTACAGCACCCGCATTAAAAAGGTAATGGAGCAGAAAAAGAAAGAACTGCGCAATGCCGGTAAAATGGGCTGGAGCAAGCTTTTGATAGATTACAGTGATAATGCTATAAAGGTGGAGTAACGTCTTTTCCTAATATAGCTTACTATAATGAAAAGACCCTTCCAATTTGGAAGGGTCTTTTTGTTTTAAAGGTGAGTTTAATAGTTTTAAACATTTGATTATTAGGAATTTGTGCTAATTTCTTCGAATTGGAATAGGTTTTGGCAAGGCCTTGTCAAAACAAGATAAAAATCATGCTTACACTCATCCTATTCCTGGCTTTGCTGATTTGCTGCTGGTTCATTTTTAAAACAATCGACTGGTTCGAAAAAATCTGAAAACTATGTTAGCGCTATTCATTATCTCCCTGGCCGTATTCCTCTACATGATCTACGTGCTGCTGAAACCCGAAAAATTTTAATGGCATACTCCCATGAACACTGAACTCTTAGGCATATTAGCCTCTTTTCTCATTACCCTGCTTATTGCCATACCACTGGGCAAGTACCTGGCAAAAATGTTTGCCGGCGAAAAGGTATGGACCGATTTTTTAAAGCCGCTCGAAAAAGGTATTTATAAACTTTCGGGCATTAACCCCAATGCGCCGATGGACTGGAAACAGTTCCTGAAAGCGATGATGACCATCAACATCCTGTGGCTGGTGTACGGCTTTTTTGTACTGATGTTTCAAGACAAGCTGCCGCTTAACCCCGATGGTAACCCCGGCCAAACACCCGACCTGGCTTTTAATACCATCATTAGTTTTGTGGTGAACTGTAACCTGCAACACTACTCCGGCGAAAGCGGCGTTACTTATTTCACCCAGCACTTTATTGTGATGTTTTTGCAATTTACCAGTGCTGCAACCGGTATAGCTGCAGCGGTAGCTTTGTTTAAAGCTTTCCGCGATAAAACCACGCAAAACGTGGGCAATTTCTGGGATTTCTTTGTTAAATCCATCACCCGTTTGCTGCTGCCTTTATCAGTTATTGTAGCATTGGTACTGGCCTTTAACGGTACACCAAGCAGCTACGCCGGTAAAGATCAGTTTATTTCCATGCAGGGCGATACCGTAAATGTATCACGCGGGCCAGCTGCGCAAATGATTGCCATTAAGCACTTAGGTACCAACGGTGGCGGCTGGTTTGGTGCCAACTCGGCCCACCCGCTCGAAAATCCGAGCTACTTCACCAACATGGTCGAGATCGTATCGCAAATGATTATCCCTATTGCCATGATATTGGCATTCGGCTACTTTATTCGCCGTAAAAAGCTGGGTTGGGTAATATGTGGTGTAATGACGGTAGGTATGCTGATGTTGATGATACCGACCATCAGTAGTGAATTAGGCGGTAGCCCGGCTATAGCTAAAATGGGGGTATCGCAAGTTACCGGCGCTATGGAAGGTAAAGAGGTACGTTTTGGCCCTATGGCCACCGCTTACTGGAGCACGCTTACCACCATTGTATCAACCGGCTCGGTAAACGGTATGCACGATAGTACCATGCCTTTAACCGGTGCATGGCAACTGCTGGGCATGATGATCAACGGCTTTTTTGGCGGTTGCGGCGTGGGTATACTCAATTACTTTGTATATCTCATTATAGCCGTATTTATATCGGGGCTGATGGTAGGGCGTACGCCTGAGTTTTTTGGGCACAAGGTAGAGGCGCGCGAGGTAAAGATCGCTGCCCTCATTACCCTGCTCAGCCCGTTCCTCATCATGGCTGGCACAGCGCTTTCCAGTTACTTGTTTGTAGCACATGGCAATGCCGACTGGGCCGTAAAACCATCAGCATGGTTAAACAACCCCGGTTTTCATGGCTTTTCCGAAATGCTGTATGAGTTCACCTCATCCAATGCCAACAACGGTTCGGGCTTCGAGGGTTTAGGCGACAACAATATCTTCTGGAACGTAGCCACTGGTTTTATACTGATACTGGGCCGCTTCCTGCCCATTATTGGCCCGGTTGCTATAGCCGGCTTACTGGGACAGAAAAAGTATGTACCCGAATCGGCTGGTACCCTGCGTATCGATACCGTAACCTTTGGCATCATGACGTTTGCCGTTATCCTGGTGCTTAATGCCCTTTCTTATTTCCCTGCCCTGGCCTTGGGTCCGCTGGCAGAATACTTTTCCATGATTAAATAAACTGTGTGATGAAAGCGCAATCCAATAAATTATTTGAGCCGGCTCTGGTAAAAACAGCCTTAAAAGAGTCGTTCGTTAAGCTCAATCCTAAACTCATGCTTCGTAACCCTGTGATGTTCACGGTTGAGATAGGTACAGCCGTTATGTTGTATGTAACTATCTACAGCTTAAACCATGCGGGCCAAGGCTCATTTGCCTATAACTTGTTTATCTTTATCGTTCTGCTGCTTACCGTGCTCTTTGCCAACTTTGCCGAAGCCATTGCCGAAGCACGTGGTAAAGCCCAGGCCGATAGCTTGCGTAAAACTCGCGAGGAAACACCGGCCAACGTTGTGCTGGAGGATGGCTCCATCGTCAGCAAATCATCAAGCGATTTGCGTAAAGGCGATTACTTTGTGTGCGAGGCTGGCGACACTATCCCAACCGATGGTGAGATTGTAGAAGGTTTGGCAACTATTGATGAATCGGCCATTACGGGCGAATCGGCACCGGTGATCCGCGAGGCCGGTGGCGATAAATCATCCGTAACCGGTGGTACTAAGGTATTGTCAGATAAAATTAAGGTACTCGTAACTACCCAGCCCGGCGAAAGCTTTCTGGATAAGATGATTGCTTTGGTTGAAGGTGCATCACGCCAGAAAACGCCTAACGAAATTGCGTTAACCATTCTGCTGGCCAGCTTTACCATCATCTTCATCATTGTATGCGTTACGCTGAAACCATTTGCCGATTATGCTAATACACCCATCACCATTGCGGCCTTAATATCACTGTTTGTATGTCTGATTCCTACCACCATTGGCGGTTTGCTTTCGGCCATCGGTATAGCCGGTATGGACAGGGCTTTACGTGCCAACGTAATCACCAAATCGGGTAAGGCAGTTGAAACAGCCGGTGATATTGATGTGTTGCTGCTGGATAAAACCGGTACTATTACCATTGGTAACCGTAAGGCCACCCAGTTTTGGCCTGCACCCGGCATTGCACCTGATGACCTGACTAAAGCCGCCGTTTTATCTTCACTGGCAGATGAAACGCCCGAAGGTAAATCTATTGTAGAACTGGCGGCTACCCATACCGAAATACCGCAAACACCTGCCGGGGCTACCTTTATCAAGTTTACGGCCGAAACCCGCTCCAGTGGTATGGATACTGTTGAGGGTAACCGCATCCGTAAAGGTGCTTTTGATGCCATGCGCAAAATGGCGCTCAATGCCGGGCATATTGTTCCGGCTGAGGTGAAAGATCGCGTAGAGGCCATTTCATCAAACGGTGGTACACCGCTGGTAGTAACCTATAACGAAGAAGTGCTGGGCACTATTGAGTTACAGGATATCATTAAGCCGGGTATATCTGAGCGTTTTGAGCGCTTGCGTAAAATGGGCGTTAAAACCGTAATGGTAACCGGCGATAACCCATTAACTGCCAAATTTATTGCCCAAAAAGCGGGTGTGGATGATTTTATTGCCGAGGCCAAGCCCGAAGATAAAATGAACTACATTAAACATGAGCAGGCCAGCGGCAAACTGGTAGCCATGATGGGTGATGGTACCAACGATGCCCCAGCCCTTGCCCAGGCTGATGTAGGCGTGGCCATGAATAGCGGTACCCAAGCAGCTAAAGAAGCCGGCAACATGGTGGATTTGGATAATGACCCAACCAAGCTGATCGAGATTGTGGAGATTGGCAAGCAGTTGCTCATTACCCGCGGTACCTTAACTACATTCTCTATCGCTAACGACGTAGCTAAGTACTTCGCCATTGTGCCTGCGCTGTTCATTGCCTCTATACCGGCTCTGCAAAGCATCAACATTATGCGCCTGCATAGTCCCGAGAGTGCTATCCTGTCGGCCGTGATATTTAATGCCATCATTATACCGTTGCTGATACCACTGGCCCTGAAAGGCGTGGAGTATAAGCCGATTGGTGCCAGCGCACTGTTACGCCGTAACCTGCTTATTTACGGTTTAGGTGGTGTAATTGCGCCATTTATCGGTATCAAATTAATTGATTTGTTGATCTCTTTATTCTTATAAAAGCCATGAAAAGTTATATCATGCAATCCATCCGCCTCACTTTGGTTTTAACAGTGCTGCTATGTGTTATCTATCCGGTCATCATCGCTTTTGGCGGTAAGTTTTCAAAAGGCAATGGCGGCGGCGAAACCGTAACGGTAAACGGGAAAGTGGTAGGCTATGCCAACATCGGCCAAAAGTTTGACGGCCCCCGTTACTTCTGGAGCCGCCCGTCGGCAGTGGGATACAATGCAGCCGGTTCTGCCGGCTCCAACAAAGGCCCAAGTAACCCCGATTACCTGAAAGATGTAAACAGCCGTATAGACACCCTGCTCAAATATCACCCTTACTTAAAACGCAGTGATATACCAGCCGATTTAGTTACCGCATCGGGCAGCGGCCTGGATCCCGACCTGTCGCCCGCTGCTGCGCAAATACAAGTGCGCCGCATCGCCGCCAACCGTAAGCTGGATGAAAAGCAGGTAGCTCAACTGGTAGAAAGCCACATTCAAAAACCTCTATTAGGTTTGTTTGGCCCGGCTACGGTAAATGTGCTGCAGCTGAACATTGCCTTAGATCAGTTAAGCAAATAACAAGTAGCTGTTCAGTTCCTTAGTGAAAATAACTTAAAAACAATACTCAATCTTGGAAAAGGATTGAGTATTGCTCCCTAATCACATATAGAAAGTAAACTACATCACTTGATGAAAAAGATATTTTTGGCTTTAAGCTTTTTAATAGCGGGCTTAGCCACCCGTGCTCAAGATAGCACACGAACCAATCCTTTAACCATAAGCGGATACGCAGAGATATATTATGGCTATGATTTCAATAAGCCTGCTGATCATAACCGGCCGGGATTTATCTATTCGCATAACCGGCACAATGAAGTGAACCTGAATCTGGCTTTTATTAAAGCAGCTTATGATAACGGTAACCTACGGGCCAATCTGGCGCTGATGGCCGGTACTTACGCCAATGCCAACCTGGCGGCCGAACCGGGTGTAATGAAGAATGTATTTGAGGCGAATGCGGGTGTTAAACTAAGCAAAACAGCCAACCTGTGGCTGGATGCCGGTATTTTTGCATCGCATATTGGGTTTGAAAGCGCCATCGGTAAAAACAACTGGATGCTTACCCGCAATATTGTTTCCGAGAACACGCCGTATTATGAAACCGGGGCTAAGATTACCTATGTTACGCCCGACAATAAGTTAACTTTAACTGGTTTATACCTGAACGGCTGGCAGCGTATTTACCGCGCCGATGGTAATAATAAGCCAGCCGGTGGATTAGAAGTGTTTTATACCCCATCATCCAAAATATCATTTAACTATAGCAACTATTTAGGTACCGAAGGGGCTGACAGTGCAGGTGTACGCCGCTTTTACAATAACTTTTATGGCATATTTCAGCTAAACAAGGCCTTGGGGCTTACCGCAGGTTTTGATTATGGCATACAGCAAAAGGCAAAAGGCAGTAGCGGCTATTACCATATATTGGCACCTGTAGCAGTAATGCGTTATCAGTTTACCGATCAATGGGCCGTAGCTGGCAGGGTAGAGTACTACCAGGATAAAAACGGTATAATCATCGCAACCAATACCCCACGTGGCTTTCAAACCACCGGCTATGCCTTAAACCTGGATTACGCACCGGTAAAAAATGCCGTTATCCGGCTGGAGGGTAAGGTGTTTGATAGCAAGGATGCGATTTTTACGCGCAACGGTCGCCCGGTTGGCAACAATCCGTTGGTTACGGCAAGCTTTGCGGTGTCATTTTAATCTACAAAGCGGTTATGGACGGGCAGGAGCAGAAAGAATCGTCGGTTAAAAGCTTTATTGAGCTGCTGAAAAAATCGCGGCGGGGCAAGCTGAAGATTTATATCGGCATGAGTGCCGGTGTAGGCAAAACTTATCGCATGCTGCAAGAGGCACATGCCCTGCTGCGCAACGGCATCAATATACAGGTTGGCTACATTGAAACGCACAACCGTGCCGAAACCCATGCCCTGCTGGCCGGCCTGCCCCTTGTTGACAGGCGCAAAACTTTTTACAAAGGCAAAGAGCTGGAAGAAATGGATTTGCAAACCATCCTGAACCGGCACCCGGAAGTGGTTATTGTAGACGAGCTGGCTCATACCAATATTGAAGGCAGCAAGAACGGCAAGCGCTGGCAGGATGTACTGGATATATTGGATGCCGGCATCAGTGTAATTTCGGCAGTTAACATACAGCACCTCGAAAGCCTGAATGAAGAGGTAGAAAATATAACTGGTATTGCCATTACCGAACGTATACCTGATAAGCTGCTGGAATTGGCCGACGAGATCGTGAATATTGACCTGACCGCCGACGAACTGATTGACCGTTTGCGCGAGGGTAAAATTTACGATAAAAGCAAGGTGGAACTGGCACTGCAAAACTTTTTTAGGAGCGATAAGATATTGCAATTGCGTGAGCTGGCTTTAAAGGAAGTAGCTCATCATCTGGAACGCAAAATTGATATTGAGGTACCTAAACAGATCAAGCTGCGGCCTGAGCGCTTTTTGGCCTGCATATCATCCAACGCCGATACGGCCAAAATTGTGATACGCAAAACGGCCCGGCTGGCATCTTACTACCGGTCGCCGTGGCTGGTGCTGTATGTACAAACCAGCAGCGAGAGCGGCGACCGCATTAAGCTCGATAAGCAGCGTTACCTTATCAATAACCTGAAACTGGCTACCGAATTAGGGGCCGAGGTACTGCGCATCAAAAGTGATGAGGTTACCCAAACGATTATGCGCATAGCTGAAGAACGCGAAATAACCACGATTTGCATAGGTAAGCCTCACCTGAACTTATTTCAGGTGATACTGAAAACCACTGTTTTTAATGAGCTGCTTAAAAGACTGGCAGCTACCGAAACCGATTTAGTGATACTGTCATGAAAATAAAGAGCAAACTTCGATTAGGCTTTGGCTTTCTGTTTGTGGTTACCCTGTTTTACGGGGCATTGTCCCTGTTTTATATTCAGGATATTTCCAAAAGTGCCAAGGTGATCCTGAAAAACAACTATGAAACGCTGAGCTATACTAAAGAGATGCGTACTGTGCTGGATGAAAATCCGGTGCCGTTAAATGCAGATGCTGTAGCCGATTTTAACGGCCAATTGGTTAAACAGGAGCATAACATAACCGAGCCCGGCGAAAAGCAGGCCACTACCCAGCTAAGGCAGGTTTTTAACCGGCTAACCACCGGTAACCTGGCCATAGCCGAACTGCAGACTACCCAGCGTACGCTACGCCAGCATTTGCGCACTATTGAAACGCTGAATATGCAGGCCATTATGCGTAAGAATGATCGTGCTCATGAGGCCGTAAACCGGGCAACAATCCTGCTTAGCCTGGTAGGTACCTTCACTTTCTTAATCCTGTTCAGCTTTAGTGTAAATTTTCCGGATGTAATAGCAGGCCCGTTGCGGGCTTTACTGGAAGGTATACAGGAGATCAGCCAGAAAAATTATAGCCAGCGGCTAAACTTCAACAAGGATGATGAGTTTGGTGAGGTAGCATCAGCATTCAATACTATGGCTTCGCGGCTTAATGACTGGGAGAACAGTAATCTGGCCACTGTACTGTCCGAAAAGCGCCGTATAGATACCATTATTGAGCAGATGCACGATGCTATCATTGGCGTGAATGAAAAGCAGGAGGTGTTGTTTATTAACGATGCAGCCCGTAACCTGCTTAACCTAACCACCGAAAAGGTAGTAGGGCAAAACATAGCCGATTTAAGTAAAGGGAACGACCTGCTAACCTTCATACTAAACAATAAAGCGGGTAACAAACCATTCAAAATAGCGCTGGATCATAAAGAGGCCTACTTTCAATTGGAATGCCGGGAAATTACTGTGCCTAATCTGAGCAACCAGCAACAGGAAACTTTACGCATTGCAGGGGTATCCGCGGGAATGGTTTATGTGCTCCAAAACGTTACCGAATTTAAGGAACGCGATGAGGCTAAAACAAACTTCATTGCTACCATATCTCACGAGTTGAAAACGCCTATATCATCCATAAAAATGAGTTTGCAGCTGCTGAACGATGAGCGTGTTGGCGTACTGAACGGCGAGCAACAACAACTGCTGACCCATATTCGGGAGGATAACGAGCGCTTATTAAAAATTACAAGCGAATTGCTGGATCTGTCGCAGGTAGAAACCGGTAATATCCAGTTAAGTTTTGGTAGTGTTGAGCCTGCACGTATTGTGGATTATGCACTTAACTCCGTACGTTTCCAAGCCGAGCAAAAAGGTGTGCAAATAGAATTGACACCCAATGGTCACCTTCCCGCCGTACATGCCGACGTGGAAAAGACCGCCTGGGTGCTGGTCAATTTCTTATCCAACGCTTTACGCTACAGCCCCGAGAAATCCAAAGTGCTGATCATTACACGGGAGCGGAACGGGCAGGTAGAGTTTTCGGTAAAGGATAGCGGCAAAGGTATTGATGAGCAGTACCAGAAGCGCCTGTTCGACCGTTATTTCCAGGTACCTACCGATGGGCAAAATAAATCAGGCTCGGGGCTGGGGCTGGCTATATCACGTGATTTTATTGAAGCACAGAATGGTAAGATATGGGTGCAAAGCGCAATTGGAGAGGGCAGTACTTTTAGCTTTTCATTACCTGTTGCTGTATAAACACATTATACATACCGTGCCTTATGCAAAGCCTGTCTTTTGCCATTAGCAAAGATGGGCTTTTTACTTACCTTTCCATTTTGAAAAAATGCCTTCCGTTTTGGGTTAGCTCAACATGCCGTAAGATAAATGTAAACCGTATCAAAAGCCTGTTGGTTAGCCATTTTGGAGTGATGCTTCTAAAACGGAATTGTATTTGGTAGGCGTAAGCAGATTATCTTCCAAAAAAGCAAAAAATCATGAAAGCCACTATATTAATTATTGATGATGAAGTTAAACTGAGCCAGTTGCTGTCGCGCATTTTGCAGTTGGAAGGCTACACTGTTTTGCAGGCCCCAACCGCAAAAGATGGGTTGAAAATTTTAGCTCAGGAAGATGTACTGGTGGTGATTAGTGATGTAAAGTTGCCGGATAGTAACGGTATTGAACTGGTTAAAAGCATTAAGGAAAAGAAGCCGTATACCGAGGTAATTTGTTTAACAGCCTATGGCACTATACAGGATGGGGTAACAGCCATCAAAAATGGCGCTTTTGACTATATAACCAAAGGCGATGATAATGACCGCATATTGCCCCTGCTTAGTAAGGCCACCGAGAAGGCCGAGCTGCAATATCGGCTATTTAAGCTCGAACATAAACTGATTAACCGGCATAGCTTTGATAGTATCATTGGTCACTCAAAAGCTATTAATCAAGCTATAGACCTGGCCAAGCGGGTATCGGTTACAGATACTACCGTACTGTTATTGGGCGAAACCGGTACAGGTAAAGAGGTGTTTGCACAGGCCATTCATTACAATAGCAATCGCAACCAAAAAAACTTTGTAGCCCTCAATTGCAGTGCCTTTAGTGGTGAGTTGTTGGAGAGCGAGCTTTTTGGTTACAAGGCAGGTGCCTTTACCAGCGCCCATAAAGATAAAAAGGGCCTGATGGAAGAAGCCGATGGCGGTACCCTGTTTTTAGACGAAATTGGTGAAATGAATATCGACCTGCAGGCAAAGCTACTGCGGGTACTGGAAACCGGCGAGTTCATTAAGCTGGGCCAAACGCAAACGCAGAAAGTAAACATCCGCATCATCGCTGCAACCAACCGTAATCTGGAGCAGGAGGTAGAAAAAGGTACATTCAGACGCGATTTATTTTACCGGCTATCCATCTTTGCCATTATGCTGCCCTCGCTTAATGAGCGTACGGAGGATATACCGCAGCTGGCGGCACATTATCTGAAAGAGTTTTCACTCAAAACTAACCAGCGCGTGCGCGAGATAGGGGCCGATTTTATGAAGCAACTAACTGCCCATAACTGGAAAGGCAATATCCGGGAACTGAAAAACCTGATTGAACGTGCGGTAATTATTGCCGACGGGCCAACCCTTACTGCCGATTTGCTTCCCTTTGATTTTACCGGTAACGAACCTATGCAGCAAGGTGTATTTGATTTAAGCTCGGTAGAAAAGCATCACATTGCCAAAGTGCTTAAGTATACCAAAGGCAATAAAACCGAAACCGCACGCTTGCTCAACATCGGTTTAACAACACTTTACCGTAAAATAGACGAGTATAAGATTTTGGTATAATTTACCGATCTGGATAGGGTTTTACCAAAACGGGTTACCAAAATGGAAAGCAACCCTTTCATTTTGGTATGGTGCCCTGGTTGGGCAATTATAGATAAAGCCTGTTGTTTTCATTTAAACATGCTTTTTTTCATAATGGCATATCCCTTGCCCAGCCGCTGGTACAATGCTCAGCATTGTTTTTGGTAAAATGAATACTTCACATTTACGTAAGCTTTCGGGCGCCGGTGTATTGATTACATTAGGTATTATTTTCGGCGACATAGGTACATCGCCTCTTTACACATTTCAAACATTATTAAAAGAAGGCGCACGGTCTGACACGTTCCTGGTATTGGGGGCCATATCCTGCGTTTTCTGGACCTTAACCTTGCAAACTACATTCAAGTACATTTTCATTACCCTGCAGGCCGATAACAGGGGCGAGGGTGGTATCTTTTCGTTGTATGCACTGGTAAGGCGCTATGGTAAAAAGTTGATGATTCCGGCTATTATCGGTGCGGGCACCCTGCTGGCCGATGGTATTATTACACCGCCTATCTCGGTAACCTCAGCTATTGAAGGCTTGGGCTTAGTGCCATCACTTAGTAAAGATTTTGTGCCAGGCAACGAGCTGATTATTGGTATTGTAATCGGTATATTACTGCTGCTGTTCTTTTTTCAGCAGTTTGGAACCAATGTGGTTGGTGCAGCTTTCGGACCGGTGATGCTGATCTGGTTTTTAATGCTGGGTACATTAGGTATATTACAAATAGTGCATTACCCGGCTATTTTTAAAGCGCTTAACCCGGTTTACGCCTGGGATTTATTAACGCAGCACCCGCATGGCTTTTGGTTGTTAGGTGCTGTATTTTTGTGTACTACCGGTGCCGAGGCTTTATATTCTGACCTGGGGCACTGCGGGCGTAAAAACATTCAGGTAAGCTGGATATTTGTAAAAACCTGTTTAGTGCTTAACTATCTGGGGCAGGGTGCCTGGGTACTTACTCAAACTAAATATCAAACGTTTGAAGGTGTAAACCCATTTTTTGAAATTGTGCCGCACCAATTTTTGTTGCCGGCTATTGGTATTGCCACCATGGCTACCATTATTGCCAGCCAGGCGCTTATCAGCGGCTCGTTTACGCTTATCAGCGAAGCCGTGAGCATGAATTTCTGGCCACGCATTACGGTTAAATATCCAAGCAATATCCGTGGTCAAATTTACATTCCCAGCATCAACTGGATATTGTGCTTTGGCTGTATTGCTGTTACCTTATACTTCAAAAAATCAGAAGCGATGACGGCTGCCTACGGTTTTTCTATCACCGTTGCCATGCTTATGACCACCGTACTGATGTACTACTTTATGCGCTATGTAAAGCACTGGCCGTTGTGGCTGGTGGCTATCATCATGTGTGTGTTCCTCAGCATCGAATTCTCCTTCTTTGTAGCTAATGCAGTAAAAATTGTAAAACGTATATTCTTCCTGGTATTCGAGGTGGGGCTGATCTTTACTATGTATATCTGGTACAGGGCACGTAAAATCAATAACCGTTTCCTGAACTTTGTTGACCTGAAAGATTATATACCCATGCTGAAAGCCATGAGCAACGATCAGGGTATACCTAAGTTTGCCACCCACCTGATCTATCTTACTAAGGCTAACAACAGCAAACAGATTGAGCAAAAAATCATTTACTCCATACTGAGCCGCAAGCCAAAACGGGCGGACGTATACTGGTTTGTGCATATTGAACGTACAGACGAACCTTACACCATGGAATATACCGTAGAAGAGCTGGAGGATGACAAGGTAATACGCCTGGAGTTTCGCATCGGTTTTAGGATACAGCCCCGCGTAAATGTGCTGTTCCGCAAAGCGGTTGAAGAAATGATTGCCCGCGGCGAACTGGATATTACCAGCCGGTATGAATCACTCGGCAGCTACAACCTGCCGGCCGATTTCCAGTTTGTGATCATGGAGAAATTCCTGTCATACAACAATAACTTTAGCGTAAGTGAAGGCTTTATTTTAAATAGCTATTTCGCCATTAAGCATCTGGCGCAAAGCGATGCCAAAGCGTTCGGCTTAGACACCAGCGAAACGCGGGTGGAAAAAATACCACTGGTAGTAAATCCGCTCAGCAACATCAAACTCAAGAGGTTGGAACCTCAACACTAATCACAATTCCTATACCCTTTCATTTTGAAAGGGTATTTTCATTTAATAAAATGTTAATATTGATGCAGCTACCTTAAAGCTGCTTGGGTAGGGTGCTTTGCTGTTATGAAAATAAAAAATAAGCTTCGGCTGGGATTTGGGTTTCTGTTTATGGCTGTGCTGTTTTTTGGTGGGATTTCGCTGTATTACATCCAGCAGATTGCAGACCGGTCTAAAAACATCCTGCAAAATAATTACGAAACGCTGAGTTATACCAAGGCTATGCGCACCGTGCTGGATGAAAATGCCCTGCCACTAAGCACCAAAGCTATAGCAGGTTTTGATACACTGCTTAAACGGCAGGAGCAAAATATAACCGAGCCTGGCGAAAAACAAGCTACTACGCAGTTAAGGCATTATTTTACACAGCTTACCTCTGCCGGGCATATAACATTTGAACTGGCCAATGCCGAGCGGCAGGTAAGGCGGCAAGTGCGCACCATTGAAAGCCTGAACATGCAGGCTATTTTTAAAAAGAACGACCGTGTTGCCAAACAGGTAAACCACGCAATTTTGCTGCTGAGCCTGGTTGGTTCGTTTTTGTTTTTGGTGCTGTTCAGCTTTACGGTAAACTTTCCGGAAGTGATAGCCGGCCCGTTACGTGTTCTGATTGATGGTATACGTGAAATCAGCCAGAAAAATTATAGCCAGCGCCTGCACTTTACCCAGAACGACGAGTTTGGCGAGCTGGCCTCGGCATTCAATACCATGGCTTCGCGGCTTAATGAGTGGGAGAACAGCAACCTGGCTACCGTAATGTCCGAAAAGCGCCGTATCGAAACTATTATTGAGCAGATGCACGATGCTATCATTGGCATTAGCCAGACCCAGGAGGTATTGTTTATGAATGATGCCGCACGTAATTTGCTCAATCTCAAAGACGGAAAAGTAGTTGGCCAGCGTGCCGATGGGCTTATAAAAAGTAATGATCTGTTCGGTTACGTGGTGTCGGGTAAAACGGAAGGAAAGCCGTTTAAGATTGTGATAAATGGCAAAGAAAGCTATTTTCAGTTGGAGCGAAGAGAAATTGTGGTTCCAAACCTGAACAACGAGCCAAGAGAAGGTATACGCACTACAGGCATACCGGCAGGCACGGTGTATGTGCTGAAAAATGTAACCGAGTTTAAGGAACGCGATGAGGCTAAAACCAATTTCATTGCCACCATATCACATGAACTAAAAACGCCGATTGCCTCCATAAAAATGAGTATAAAGCTGCTGAAAGATGAACGCATTGGTCAGGTTAATACCGAGCAGCAGGAACTGCTGGAGCATATACAGGAAGACAACGACCGCCTGCTAAAAATCACCAGCGAACTGCTCAACCTGTCGCAGGTAGAAACGGGCAACATACAGTTGAACTTCGTACCGGTTAAGCCAGCCCAAATTGTGGACTATGCACTGACGGCCGTGCGCTTCCAGGCTGAGCAAAAGGACGTCAGTATCAACTATAAGCGCAATGAACAGTTACCTGCCGTGCAGGCAGATGTAGAAAAAACGGCCTGGGTGCTGGTTAATTTCCTGTCCAACGCCTTGCGATACAGTCCGGAAAGGTCAACCATCGTTATTCAAACCGTTGAATACAATGGCCAAATCGAGTTTTCGGTTACAGATAAAGGTAAAGGTATCGACGAGCAATACCAAAAGCGCTTGTTCGACCGTTATTTCCAGGTACCGACTGACGGGCAGAACAAAGCCGGATCGGGTTTGGGTCTGGCTATTGCCAAAGATTTTATAGAGGCGCAGAATGGTAAAATAGGGGTGCAAAGCGCTGTTGGTGAAGGTAGTACTTTTAGTTTCTCATTGCCGGTTGTGTGATTTTTTTACTTCTTAACCAGCACTGCCTCCGCTTCCGATATCTACGCTTTGGTTCCAGCTTGCCGGTATATTAATATGTTTACTTAGTTTTGGCCGGTTAACGGTTCAAAACAATAATCAGAATAATAATGCGAAATAAAGCCCTTGTTATAGCCGCTATAGGTTTAAATTGTATGTTCGGAATGGTTGCATGCAAGCAGCCGGCGGCATCTAATCAGGAAAAGTCCGATTCAACAGCCACAGCAACGCAGCAGCAACCGCAGTCGGCAGATACTGCCGCACATGACCATACGCATGAAGACCTTACCGTGCATGAAACCGGCCACCTGCTGGGCGTTTGGTACGATGATGCCATTAAAGCACCTGATGGGCAAAGCGTAGCTTATGAGATTGTGAGCGATAAGAAACAGCAAATATTTATACAGGTTATTACGTTTACCGGCACTAAAATTACGGTGAATGATATTCCGCCAATATCGCCAACAGCTACTGCGCTTAAAAAAACGGGCAATATGTATGTAAGCAAAAGCAACGCTAAAGAATTTTACAAGGTGGATAAAAACGGCGATTTGCTCATTTACGATGAAACCGGGTTATTAGCACAGTGTAAAAAGATATTGTAGCCTGATTATCAGGTTGCAAAAACATACGGGTGGGTTGGCTGTTTGCATAACAGATACCTTATTCCTGTATGTTTTTCTTACTAACGGGCATAGGCATCTTTACCACCGCTTATGGTACTGTTCACGGTATTATTTAGTATTCTATTGCTCATTGCCCTGGTAAGCTGGGGCAAGGTAACGCCTTTTGTGGCCTTTCTTATCGTATCTATTGCTGCTGGTTTACTATTACAGATACCGCCGGTAAAAATCCTGGCATCCATACAAAAGGGTTTGGGCGATACCTTGGGTTCGCTGGTTATTATTGTGTGTTTGGGCGCTATGCTGGGTAAGCTGGTAGCCGTTAGTGGTGCTGCGCAAAAAATAGCCTCGGTGCTGGTAAATGCCGTTGGCAAAAAATACTTACAGTGGGCGCTGGTAGCCACAGGCTTTATTGTAGGTATACCCTTATTTTACGGTATTGGCTTTGTACTGCTGGTACCGCTTATCTTTTCTATTGTTTACCGGTATAAGCTACCGGCAGTTTACATTGGCCTGCCCATGCTGGCATCGCTTTCAGTAACGCATGGTTTTTTGCCGCCTCATCCATCGCCGGCGGCATTGGTAGTGCAGTTTCATGGCAATATGGGCGTCACGTTAATTTATGGTCTTGCGGTAGCTATTCCTGCCATTATTGTTGCGGGGCCATTATTTGCACGGACTTTAAAAAACATAAAGTCTGATCCGCTGGCTACTTTCAAGCCCGAAGATATTCCGCAGCAAGCCTTGCCCGGTGCATTCAATAGTTTTGTTACGGCGCTGCTGCCGGTTATTCTGCTCATGTTTACTTCATTGCTGCCATATGCCTGTAAGCTCCCACCGGTAATAACCGGGTGGCTGGCATTTGTTGGTGATCCTTCTATGGTGATGCTGATTGCTTTGGCGGTTGGCACTTATACGCTGGGTATTAAACAGGGCAAAACCATGAGCCGGCTAAGCAGTATTTATGTGGATGCCGTAAAGGATATCGTATTGGTGCTGCTCATTATTGGCGGCTCGGGTGCCTTTAAGCAGGTGCTTATGGATAGTGGTATCAGCACCGAAATAGCCCGGCAATTAGAGCACGTAAACGTGCACCCGTTGGTGCTGGGCTGGCTTATTGCTGCCATGATCAGGGTAAGTTTAGGTTCGGCTACGGTGGCTGGTTTAACTGCTGCCGGTATTATGGTATCGGTTGCCATGCAAAACCATGTTAATCCTAATTTAATGGTGCTATCAATCGGTGCAGGCAGCCTGGCGTTTTCGCATGTAAATGATTCGGGCTTTTGGCTGTTTAAAGAATACTTTAACTTAAGTATCAAGGACACCTTTCGGTCGTGGTCGGTTATGGAATCCATCATAGCTGTAATGGGATTGGCCGGCGTAATGCTGCTGAATGCTTTTGTTGTCGGATAAAATCTTGCAGTCAAATTAACTTTTACACTTTGGTTATAATCTTAACCGGGTCTTATTTGTACTAATACTGAAGTAAACACAACATAGATATGGAAAATAAAAAATACGGCATTGTGGGGTTAGGCAAAATGGGTGCTAATCTGGCTTTGCAGGCGGCCGAAAAAGGGTACACCATTATTGGCTATGATAAACACCTGCCTACAGATATTGAGCAGGAAAATCTGGTACTGGCGCACAGCCTGCAAAGCATGATTGATCAGTTGGAGCGTCCCCGTAAAGTTTTTATTTACATACCTGCAGGCGTAGCTATTGATTATGTAATTGCCGAACTGGCTCCATTACTTGAAGAAGGCGATATTATAATTGATGGCGGCAACTCCTACTGGGGCGATAGCATACGTCGTGCTGCCAAATTAAAGGAACAAGGGTTGCATTTGGTTGATTGCGGTACCAGCGGTGGCGTAAGCGGCGCCCGCAACGGAGCCTGCTTTATGGTAGGCGGCGATAAAGAGGCGGTAGATCAGTTAGAGGGGTTATTCCGCGATTTAGCTGTGCCCGAGGGATATTCTTACACCGGTAAATCGGGTTCCGGGCACTTTGTAAAGCTGGTGCATAACGGCATTGAGTTTGGTATGCTGCAAGCTATTGGCGAAGGTATGGCCCTGCTGGAAAACTATCGTGAAAAGCTGGATATAAGTGATATCCTGCACACCTGGAATCACGGTTCCGTTGTACGCTCCTGGCTGATTGAGCTGATGAAAAAACTGTATGATGAAAAGGATGGCTTTAATGTGCCATCGTACGTAGAAGATACCGGCGAGGTAAACTGGCTGGTAAGCGATGCCATGAGTATGGAGGTGCCTATACCGGTAATTGCACAATCGGTAATGCAACTGATAGCTTCACGTGATAGCAACCAGGTATCGGCTAAAGCCATTGCCATGATGCGTAACGGGTTCGGCGGCCATCCGTTTGGTTCTGATGCGGTAATTGAGCACGAACGCCATTTTGGTAAAGTAGGTGGCTACCCGCCTGTTGAGCCAAAGAAATAAGACCGTTATTTCCAAATACAAATTATTGCGGTGATGGTGCCTTGAAGTAAATAGCATCATCACCGCAATTTTTATGATGGGTTTGCATCAAATAGGATAGCCAATCGTCATATAATTATCATCATGTTGCGATAAAACATTTGGCTTGCACTGCGTTTGTAACATATCATACGGGTGGCGGTCATAACTTAAAGCGCACTCAAATTTAAAATTCAATTAGTGAAAACAGTTTTGGATATAATAAACCTCGGTAAAACCTACCAAAGTGCAGGCAAAACCCTGACGGTACTTGATGATATTAATTTTTCTATTGCCGATGGTTCAACAAATGCTATCGTAGGGCCGTCAGGCAGTGGTAAAACCACCTTGCTGGGCTTATGTGCTGGCCTCGACCGATCAACCACCGGGAGTGTGGTGCTCAACGGCGTTAACCTGAACCAGCTCAATGAAGATAAGCGGGCGCAGGTACGTAACCAGTATGTAGGATTTGTATTCCAGAGTTTTCAGTTATTGCCTACACTTACCGCCCTCGAAAATGTAATGGTGCCATTAGAGTTGCGGGGCGAGCGCAACATCAAAGCCCGTGCGCTCGACTTATTAGATAAAGTTGGACTGGCAGATCGTGGTCATCACTTCCCGGCACAATTATCCGGAGGCGAGCAGCAGCGGGTATCTATAGCGCGTGCGTTTTCTAACCGGCCCAAAATATTGTTTGCCGATGAGCCTACTGGTAATCTGGATGCTGAAACCAGCGAAAAGATTGTAAGGCTGCTTTTTGAACTGAATCAGGATGCGGGTACTACCCTGATACTGGTAACGCATGATTTAGAACTGGCTGCCAAAACACAGCGCATTTTACGCATTAAGGGCGGCAAGCTGGTAGCCGATGAAAAAACGCAAGCTTAACTATGGCCAATACATCAACACCAATACCCAGCCGTAAAACAAGCCTCGGCTGGCTGTTTAAAATGGCCCTGCGCGATAGTCGTAAAAACAGGTCGCGTTTATTCCTGTTCGTTTCGTCTATCATATTAGGTATTGCAGCGCTGGTAGCTATCTATTCTTTTGGCTATAACCTGCGTAATGATATCAATAACCAGGCGGCTACACTAATCGGTGCCGATCTGGTAATATCGGGCAACAAGCCGGTTGAAAAAAATATACAGCCCCTGCTCGATTCACTGGGTACCGAGCGCTCCCAGGAGCGTAGTTTTGGCTCAATGGTGCTGTTTACACAAAGCGGCAATACCCGGCTGGTGCAAATACGTGCTTTGCAAGGGGGGTATCCCTATTACGGCGCGTTAGAAACAGTGCCTGCGCAAGCCGCTCAGCAATTTAAAGCCGGCCAGTATACATTGGTTGATGAAGCACTGATGCTGCAGTACAAAGCCAAAGTGAATGATTCCTTAAAAATTGGTAACTTAACTTTCATTATTGCCGGTGCACTAAAGCAAGCACCAGGGCAAACGGGGCTTGCTGCCGGGGTTGCGCCCGTGGTGTACATTCCACTACAGTATTTGAACAAAACCGGGCTGGTTGATAAAGGCAGCCGTATCAACTATAGCTTTTATTACAAGTTTGATCAGGATACGGATGTTGATAAATTGGCCGAAAAGCTGGATACCCGGTTAGACAAAGCCGATCTGCATTATGAAACCATCCAAACCCGTAAAGAAAATACCGGACGAGCATTTACCGATCTGAACCGCTTCCTGTCATTAGTGGGTTTTGTTGCCCTGCTGTTGGGTTGTATTGGTGTAGCCAGCTCAACCCAAATTTATGTGCGCGAAAAGGTGGCCTCTATTGCCGTTTTGCGCTGCCTGGGCGTAAAGGCATTTGAAGCCTTTTTAATTTACCTGATACAAATTGCCGGTATCGGATTGATAGGATCAATTATTGGTGCGGCATTAGGTTCGGCGGTGCAATACCTGTTGCCTATAGTACTGAAAGATTTTTTACCGTTCGAAATAACGGTTGCCATATCGTGGCTGGCTTTAGGGCAGGGTGTGGTGCTTGGTGTTATCATATCTATCCTCTTTGCACTATTGTCGCTTATCTCCATTCGTAGAATTTCGCCATTAAATACACTGCGTTCTGCTTTTGAGGATAGCCGTCCGGCACGTGATCCTTTACGCTGGCTGGTGTATGGGCTTATTGTGGCCTTTATTGTGCTGTTTGCCTATATACAGCTGCAGAGCTGGCCTGCCAGTGCCGGGTTTACCGTAGCCCTGCTGGTTGCTTTCTTTATTTTATGGATAACGGCATTATTGTTAAAACGTGTGGTTAAGTTGCTGGTGCAAGGCCCATGGAGTTATCTGGTAAGGCAGGGCTTTGCCAATTTGTACCGCCCCAACAACCAAACCACTATCCTGATGGCATCAATCGGGCTGAGTACTGCTTTTATCTGCCTGCTGGTATTTATGCAATCCATGCTTATCAATCAGGTTAAACTATCGTCAAGCGGCAACCAGCCTAACCTGGTATTGTTCGATATCCAAACCAATCAGGAAAAAGGCATAGTAGCGCTAACCAAGCAATTTAAAATGCCGGTTTTGCAGCAGGTGCCTATTGTAACCATGCGCCTGCAAACTATCAACGGCAAATCGGTTAATGATTACCGTAAAGATACCTCGCGCAACTCCAGGCGCTGGGCCTTTGGCGGCGAGTACCGGGTAAGCTACCGCGATAGCCTTACTTCATCCGAAAAAATTATTGAAGGTAAATGGATTGGCGAGGCCAGGGATGCAACGGATATCCCCGTATCACTGGATGATCGCACCGCCAAGCGCCTGGATATTAAGTTAGGCGATAAGCTGGTTTTTAACGTACAGGGCACACCCATGACTACCGTGGTAGCCAGCGTACGCAAAGTAAACTGGAACCAGATGGGAACCAATTTCAGGGTGCTGTTCCCAACAGGGGTATTGGAAGAGGCGCCGCAGTTTCACGTATTGCTTACCCACTCTAAATCGGCCGGGCAATCTGCCCAATACCAGGAGGCGGTAGTGCGTAAGTACGCCAATGTATCGGCAGTTGATTTGGGTTTGGTACTTACCGTATTGGATGAGGTGTTGGATAAGATTAGTTATGTTATCCGTTTTATGAGCGGGTTCAGTATCGCTACCGGGCTTATTGTGCTTATTGCATCTGTACGTATCAGTAAGTACCAGCGTATCAAAGAGAGCGTTTTGTTGCGTACATTAGGTGGCAGCCGCAAACAGATATTGTGGATAACTGCCATGGAATACCTGTTTTTGGGTACCCTGTCTGCCCTGACCGGCATTGTGCTGGCTTTGGCAGGTAGCTGGATGCTGGCGAAGTACACTTTTGAGATACCTTATAACGTTAACTACGCACCGGCCATTATGATGTTTACCATAACGGCGGTGTTAACTATTGTAATTGGCTTGTTGAACAGCCGGGGCGTACTCAATCGCCCGCCGCTGGAAATACTCAGGTCCGATATTTGATTACTTATGATTATGATTCAACATCATTTAAAAAAGATCCTTACGCTGGCAGCCATGGCGGCACTGGTGGCCTGCAGCGACAGCAATACTAAAAGCACCGATGCAGATACAGCAAAAAGTGCGGAACAAAATGTGCCTAACCAATCGGCTCCTGTAAAAACAGTGCTGGTTTTTGGCGACAGCTTAACAGCCGGCTACGGGCTGGAAGACCCGGAAGATGATGCTTATCCGTCCGTGCTTCAGCAAAAAATAAAAGAAGCTAACTTGCCATATAACGTGGTAAACGGCGGCAACAGCGGCGAAACATCGGCCGGGGGCCTAAGCCGTATCGACTGGGTTTTGAAACGTAAGGTGGATGTGTTTGTACTGGAGCTGGGTGCTAACGACGGTTTGCGTGGTGTACCGGTAAAAACAACCACCCAAAACCTGCAGGCTATTATTGACAAAGTGAAAGACAAATACCCGGATGCCAAGCTGGTTATATGCGGTATGCAAATGCCGCCCAGTATGGGAGCTGCCTACACCGCCGATTATAAAGCGATGTTCCCTAAGCTGGCCGAAAAGAATCACATGGCTTTAGTGCCGTTTTTGCTGGAAAACGTAGGCGGTATTGCCAAGCTAAATCAGGCTGATGGCATTCATCCTACCAAAGAAGGGGCTAAGATTGTGGCCAATAATGTTTGGAAGGTTTTGAAAGACGTATTGTAAGCCTAAAGGTAGTTGTTCAACAAAATCAGGTAAGTTAATGTTGTAAGAGCATACATGCTTACTGCCGAAGAAATAGAATTTTACCTGAATGTATTCAAAGGGTTGAGCCTGCCCGATGTAATGGACCTGTTAAAGCTGGCACATACACGGCATTTACCAGCGCAAGATGTTTATATACCGTCCGGAGCATCAACACAAAAGCTGGCTTATATACGCAAGGGGCTCATCAGGGTGTATCATCTCAAAGAAAACGGTGATGAAGTAACCCTGATGCTCCGCTGGGAAAACCAGTTCATCGCCTCGCACGATAGTATTATTCTGAACAAGCCCTCGCGATTCATTTACCAGGCATTGGAAGACACGGTTATGCTGGAACTGGATTACAGCAAGGTGCAGCACATGCTGGATCATAATCCGCGCTTATCGTCATTACGAAATACTTTTACTATGCACATGCTGGCCGAATCACTGGAGCGGGTGGAGTCGTTCGTGCTGCTCTCGCCCGAAGAACGCTACCTGCAGTTGGTACATGATAAACCTAATATCATTAACCGTGTACCTGATAAATACCTGGCTACCTTGCTGGGTATTACGCCCGTTTCGCTTAGCCGTATCCGTAAAAGAATTGCTTCCTCATCAAAGCGTTAATTATCCTTTGTTAATTTTATTGCCCCGGCCATAGGGTAATTTTGTGCAGATACAAAAAGTAAGTGATGATGAGCATAGTTGAAAATTTAATGAGACTTTTTGGCGTATCGGCTGTTCGCTATTTTGTTATAGCCGGTGTGCCGTTTATTCTATTTTATAAGTTGCTGAGCAACTGGTTCAGCCAGTCTAAAATTCAAAACCGTAATGCCGGCATAAAAGATTTTGTAAGGGAGGTTTTGCACTCTATGCAAAGTACGGCCGTATTTGCTGTAATCGGGTATCTGGTATTATTTACCCCACTTCAAAGGTACACACAGGTATATACCGATATAAATGCTTATCCTGTTTGGTGGATAGCCGTAAGCTTAATCCTGAGCTTAATTATACATGATACCTATTTTTACTGGATGCACCGTTTATTGCACCATAAAAAACTATTCAGGTATACACATCTGGTGCACCACCAGTCAACCAATCCATCACCTTGGACATCGTACTCCTTTCATATATTGGAGGCGTGTGTTGAAGGTGGGGTATTGTTTGTGGTTGCGATACTGATGCCTTTGCACCCTATCACCATTGTTTTATTTACAGTGGTAGGTTTTATGATTAATGTATACGGCCATTTAGGGTACGAGGTAGCACCCCAGGGGTTCAGGCATACTGTGTTGTTCGAGGTGTTGAATACTTCGGTGCACCACAACCTGCACCATAGTAAATTTAAAGGTAATTACGGCCTGTACTTTCGTGTGTGGGACAGGCTGATGGGCACTGAGCATCCCGATTATGTGAAAGAATACGATCGCATTCAGCAAAAACGTTTTGGCAAGGCGGTAGACGAGGTTATAAAGGCCGTTTGAAAGCGCTGAGTTAATAGGTTAAGCCTTTGGTAGTTATACCAAAGGCTTTTTTATTAAAAGAGGGGATTGTTGAAACTTATTTTGATTAAAGAGAGTAAAAAGGATAGGCAGTTTAACCAGCTGCGCTTGTTTTTATAAACAAAATATGACTACGCAATTGCCAATACCCAAAAATGAATTGGAAAGGCTTATGGCCCTATCTGATTTTGACCTGGATTACTCAAATATTCACAATAATTTTAAGGATCTGAGCAAGCTGGCTGCTAAAGTTGCCGGCGCGGATATTTCAATGGTAAACCTTATTGATTCGTTTACCCAATGGACGGTGTCCAATTATGGTTTGCCTTTAGACCAGATGCCGCGCGAGGATTCGGTTTGCCAGTACACCATTGTAGAGCAGGATAGCTTTGAGGTAATAGATCTATCAGCCGATGATCGTTTTAAAGATAAGTTTTACGTTACCGGACAACCTGAACTAAGGTACTACTTTGGCATTCCGTTACGGGTGGATGGCGGGCATCACATTGGCGCACTGTGCGTGCTGGATACGCAAACCCGCGTGCTTACACCCGAAAAGGTGGAGCTGCTTAAAATTATAGCCGACGAGATCATCAACCGCTTAAAGGCACTTAAAGTAATTGAAAACTTACGATCCAGAGTTGATGAGGTATCTGAAAATCAACGCCGCGTGGCGCATGATATTCGGGGGCCTTTAGGCGGCATTATAGGTTTGGCGCAAATTATCAGCGAACAGGGTAACGAAAACCAGATGGATGAGGTGCTGGAGTTTGTAAACCTGATACACCGCAGCGGGCGCTCTATACTGGAGCTGGCCGATGAAATTTTAAGTGCCGATAAAGCCGCAAAACAGGAGGCTCCACAATTAGGCAGTAATGAGTTTAACCAACTGGTGTTGAAAGAAAAGCTGTTAAAGCTATATGCTCCCCAGGCCCTTAACAAAAAAGTGGATTTTACGGTAAGCACCAGCTCCGAAAATCAGGTGGTGCCTTTTTCTAAGAATAAGCTGTTGCAAATTATAGGCAACCTGGTATCCAATGCACTGAAATTTACGCCACAGGGCGGCAAAGTAGCTGTACACCTGATGCTGGAACTTGGCACTCCTGATAATTTATTGCAAATAAAGGTTGAGGACAGCGGTATAGGTATGGATCCCGAGCAAATAGATCAAATATTGAATGGAAAAGGCGAATCAACCACCGGTACCGGCGGTGAGCAGGGCTATGGTTTTGGTCTGGCGCTGGTAAAGCACCTGATTGATAGCTTGAAAGGAACTTTGGCTATTGAATCGGAACAGGGCAAGGGGACCTTGTTTACTATACGCCTTCCGCAAAGCAAAATTTTAACCAAGTAAGATTATAGTAAAGCTAAAATGAAAACGCCCGGTATCATGCCGGGCGTTTTCATTTTGTCAGTAAAATTACTGGTAATTTTCTTGCGTTTGCTGTGCTTGCTGGGTTACTTTTGACAGTGTTTCGTCGCCAAACTTTTTGGCTTTGTCCATCCATTCAGGCGCTTTTTCGTTCAAGTCGTCTAAAATAGATTTACCATCGGTATCACGCTTTTTGGTGATGTAATTAATGCCATAAGCAACAGCAGCGCCTATAGCAGCATATCTTAATAAGCTCATAGTATTTCTAATTAATTTTGTTGTATAGATAGGTACAAGTATGATGCCATAATGTACTTTTAGCATTAAATAATATAATGCTGAAAAGTTACTTTTCAAAAACCCGTTTACTGTACGCCGGTATGGTGCTGCTAAGCATCATTATAGGTTTACTATCCAGAAGATCAGATGGTATTCCGTTATGGATAGGCAGTGCTTTTTGGGGGCTAATGATCTATTTTATAGTACGGTTTCTGTCTGTAAACTGGCGTATAGCCAAGGTTGCTGCCATTACTCTGCTGTTTTGTTATGCAATTGAGCTAAGCCAGCTTTACCAGGCCGCTTGGATCAATGCTATACGAGCTACCACTCCCGGTCATTTGGTTTTAGGGCAAGGTTTTGAATGGGGTGATTTGATAGCATATACCGTAGGCATTATGTTGGGGTGCGCATTTGATCGCATTAAACGCATAAAAACATAAAAGGCCACTGCTTCTTATCAGCAATGGCCTTTTATGTTTTAACTAACGGGTGTTTATTGTTCCAACTTGGCTATGCGTTTAGGTGTATCCTGACCAGCTACAATGCTGCGTGAGCTTAAAGCGATAGCTCGGATGGTAGCTGTGATATTGTTTACATCCAGGGTGCTCAGCTCGTCATCAACACTGTGATAGTACTTGTCGGTATCAATCTGGTCGGTTGATATAGTATGTGCCGGTACGCCCAGGCGTGCCAGTGTAGCATTATCGCTCCGGTAAAACAGGTTTTGCTGCGGATAAGGGTCCGGATAAAATTTAAATGCGGTACCCTGCAAGTTGCGCTGCAGAATCTCGCCAAAGTCCGACCGCTCAAAACCGGTAATAAAGGCCGAGTTGGTGCCCCATTTGGATGGCTTGCCAATCATCTCAATATTAAACATGGCCACAGTTTGATCGGGGTTAAGCTGTTTGGAAAAATACTGAGAGCCATAGCCGCCAATTTCCTCAGCACAAAATGCTACAAATATCAGCGTGCGCTCATTGTTATGCAGTTGTTTATAATATTTAGCCAAGGTAATCATGGCGGTGGTGCCCGATGCATCATCATCGGCGCCGTTGGCAATGCTATCGCCTGCGGCTGATTGTATGATGCCCAAATGGTCATAATGCCCGGCAAATACCACATACTCATCAGGTTTTGATTTGCCTTTAATCATACCAGCCACGTTAAACAGAGGCTGCTTCTCTGCTTTGGTCTGGTAGCTAACCTCGTATGACTTAACTTCATTATAGGTTCCCAGCACCATTACTATCTGTTGTGGGTTGGTAGCTGCATTGTCATCAAACGTAGTGGTGCCGCGGCCAATGTAAGCTTGCAGGCGTTTAAAAAAGGCTTCAAAATGTGGATCAATCAGCAGTAAAGTCTTTTTACCGCTGCGCATATAGTTCCGGTATTCTTGCTGAAAATTTTGTTCCGCGCCAATTTTTACTACCTGTACGTCGGCATTGTTGCTCCAGTCAAACGATGCGCCGGCAGCAATAGCAACATGCTCTGCAGGTACGATGGTGCCGTTTACAGACACATTGCTTTTAAGCGGCGCAATGTGCGTCATGCTGAAATTCTGGCGATAGCCGGTATTCCCTTTAAAAGGCTCCAGGCCAATCTTTTTAAATTCGCCTTCAATAAAAGTAGCCGCCTTATCAATACCCGGCGTAAAAGTAGCCCGGCCCTGCATGTCATCGGCCGATAATGTTTTGATGATACGTTCCACATCTTTGGCTTGTATCAGTTTATCAACATTTTGTGCAAAGCTGCTCCATCCGGCCAGGGTAAGGGCAACTGCTAAGGTATATTTCTTCATCATTATTTTGTTTTAGTGGATAGCCAGTTGTTACGGAACTTCTCTTGTACAGGTGTTAGAGTTTTGCCTGCGGCCTCATAAGTTACTACTTCAAAAGCCGGGTTTTCCTGCAGCGTTACGGTAGTTTCATGGCTGCCGCTGCGGTTCTTGTAAGCATAAACTATCTTATCGCCTATTTTCTTGCCGGCAATAATGCTCTGATAGGTTTGTGTGTCTTTTACCTCTTTACCATCTACGGTCTGTATAATATCGCCCGCATCTAAGCCTGCCTGGTAAATGGGAGACCCTATTAAGGTGCTGCCTTCAATTTCTAACCCATCAGCCACTGGCGTAGCGCGTAGCTGGCCCGCCCAGGCTTTACCTGTTTGCGCCCGGCGCAGTATTAAACCGGCTTTATCTAACAGAGCTTCGTAATTATTTTTTTCGTTACTGTAAATGTATTTGGTGAAAAAGTCGGCCGCAAACTTAGGGTTTTTGGTTACGCTTGCCAGTGCATTTTGCAGGTCGGGAATGGTGTAAGGCTTTTCCGGCTTACCGTGAGTTAGCCAGAGCGCCCGCATATAATCATCAAGGGTAAGATTAAACTCGCTGCGCAAGCGTAAATCAAGTGCCAGTGCGGTTGCCCCTCCGTAATAGTAATAGCTGGTAAAGATGTTGCTCATGTTGGTCGCATCTACGGCAACGCCGGCATCAGCAAACACCGCATACCGGCTCATTTGTGCGGGCGAATAACGGGCTGCGGCAGGCGTGTTCAATACGGCATTAATTAAACCGGCAGCCGTACGCAGATAGTCTGTTGGTTGGCGTAAGCCGGCACGAACCAACAGCAACTCGCCGTAGTATTGCGTAAAACCTTCTGCCAGCCATAGCTCGCTGCTCATGTTGGCGTGTTCAAAGTTGAAGGGCTCTAATGATTTTGGACGAATGCGCTCCACGTTCCAGCTATGGAAATACTCGTGCGAAAAGGTGCCCAGCAAGCGGTTCTCGTTCCCGGCAATTCGCGGTGTGGTTTGTACAATGCTGGTAGAGTTGCGGTGCTCCATACCGTCGCCGGCATTGGTGGCGTATATATCATGTATAAAGGTGTAATTGCCATAATCGTAAACCGGCAGTTCGCCAAAAACGGCCTGAGCTTCCTGTGTTACGCGTTGTACCATTTTGCCAAAGTTATCAACCGCGGCCTGGTCATCATTGCTATGCGTGCTCAAGTGAATATCCTGTACCTTGCCATCAGGGTTTTTGATGGTCCAGCTGTACGTTTTTACAGGAGCCAGTGAGGTTGGGCTATCCATCATGTACTGCATGTTGGGTGCATAATACGTGTTGGTAGCCGGTTCGGGCTTAAGCTGGGTAACCACGCGCCAGCCATACTTTTCTGTGTCGGCAAATTTAAAGCGAACGGGGCGTTTTTCCATTCCATAGGCCCACATAAAAGCAGCAGGCATGTTCAGGTGCGCTGTACTTGGGGTAATGCCGTTGTAAGTACCATCCATCCAGTTACCAAACAGCGTATAATTGATGATTACCGTACTGCCATGCTGCGCTATTTCATATACGTCGCCTTCCACCTGCTTAACAGTAAGAGGTTGGTTCTGCTCGCCATAGGCTTTTACGTTATAAATATTTTTGCCGAACTCATGTGTAGCATATCGGCCCGGTGATGAACGGCTCATGCGCACTTTGAGCGTACCAGCCGGCACGGCAGGTATACGCATGCTAATTTCAGCCTCGTGGTGTGCTGCGTTAGGGAAAGATACGGTGTAAAAAATTTCGTTTTGTGCGAAAGAACTGGCCGCCATCAGTAAGGCTGCCGCTGTAAGGTAAAGTTTTTTCATATCAGCGCGTTAGCTGGGCTGAAAATAGCACAAAAATGTAGAAAGAAATAGCCTTTCAGGCGATTGCAACCTGTTTTTTTACGCGAAAGTGCTCGATAAAAGAAAGGCTGATTGTTTTTTGGTCAAGAATCAGCCTTTCTAAAGTGAGCTTTTAAATAATATTATACTTAATCTACCAGTTCATAACACTGACGGGCAATTTCCAACTCCTCATTGGTAGGTACCACCAGTACTTTTACCCGTGAGTTGGGCGTACTGATTTCGTTAATCTCTTTTGAACGGGTTTGGTTTTTAGCAGTATCCAGCTCAATGCCCAGATAGCTTAAATCGGCACATACCATCTCGCGTACTTTAGCATCATTTTCACCGACACCGGCAGTAAACAGGATAGCATCTAAGCCATTTAATACCGCGGCGTAAGCGCCAATGTATTTTTTAATGCGGTAGGTGTACAAATCGTAAGCCAGTTGCGCATTTTCGTCGCCCTGCTCAATGGCCTGGGTAATATCGCGCATATCGCTGTTGCCGGTAAGGCCCAGCATGCCGCTACGTTTGTTAAGCAGGTTGCTTACCTGCTCAATATCATATCCCAACTGGTTTGCCAGGTAAAAGATAACGGTTGGGTCGATATCGCCCGAACGGGTACCCATAATCAGTCCGCTTAGCGGGCCAAAGCCCATGCTGGTATCTACCGACTGGCCATTGTTTACCGCGGCCATGCTACAGCCATTACCAAGGTGAACGCTAATCAGCTTGCTCTCTTTTTTACTCAGGTAAGCGGCGGCCTGCTCGGTTACATACTTGTGGCTGGTACCATGAAAACCATATGCCCGTATGTTAAAATCAGTATAATACTGATTGGGTATAGCAAAACGATAGGCTTTAGGCGGCAGGGTTTGATGAAATGCCGTATCAAAAACACCGATCTGCGTAGCATTGGTAAAGATCTTTTCGGCAACCTCGATGCCTAAGTAGCTGGCCGGGTTGTGCAGTGGCGCCAGCTGGAAGGTTTTCTTCAAATCATCTTTTACCTGCTCGTTAATTATAGTAGTAGTGGTAAAGGTTTCGCCGCCATGCACAATGCGGTGTCCAACTACCTGTATATCGGCAGGGTCTTGTATTACGGCATATTCACCGATGGTAAGCAAGGCATTTACTTCTTTTAAGCCAGCTTCGTGGTCGGGCAATTCTTCAGGATTAAGGTTAATAACTTTCTCCTCGCCGTTAATGAACACTTTATGTGTGATGGATGGCTTATCTAAACCAATACGTTCTACCAGGCCACTACAAACCGGATTTTTAGCCGGCATTTTAAATAACTGATATTTGATAGAGCTGCTGCCCGAGTTTACAACGAAAATATTCATTAGGATTTGAAAACTTTAATGTTTGTATGATTAATTAGTTGTGTCATTGCGGGGGGAACGAAGCAATCTTTTAACAGGACAGGCTAACGGCCATGCAATAGAAGAGGTTGCTTCGCTAACGCGCGCAATGACATGTTTGTATTATCACTCCTGGCACTGAATGGCCGTGATGATAACTGTATTGAAGATATCGTCTACAGTACAGCCACGGCTCAGGTCATTCACCGGTTTGTTCAGTCCTTGCAGCATTGGGCCGATGGCTAATGCGCCGGTTTCGCGCTGAACGGCTTTGTAGGTGTTGTTGCCCGTATTTAAATCCGGGAAAATTAGCACGCTGGCCTGGCCGGCAACTTCTGATCCGGGAAGTTTGCTTTTGCCTACAATTGGGTCAACCGCGGCATCGTATTGTATAGGGCCTTCTACCTTCAAATCGGGGCGTTTGGTTTTTACAATCTCGGTAGCGCGGCGTACTTTCTCTACGTCCTCGCCCTCGCCCGATGTGCCCGATGAATAGGATAGCATGGCAATACGTGGTTCAATACCAAAGCGCTGGCTGCTTTCGGCTGATGAAATGGCAATTTCGGCCAGTTGCTCGGCTGTTGGGTTGGGGTTTACGGCACAGTCGCCAAACACCGATACCCGGTCGGGCAGGCACATAAAAAATACGGATGATACGACCGAAATACCCGGTTTGGTTTTCACGAATTGCAGTGCCGGGCGGATGGTATGCTGTGTGGTATGCACTGCGCCCGATACCATACCATCGGCATGGCCTTTGTATACCATCATAGTACCGAAGTAAGATACATCGGTCATCATATCGCGGGCCATTTCCAGATTCACGTTTTTGTTTTTACGAAGCTCGTACAGCGTATTTACATAATCCTGGTAATGTGCAGAATTGGCCGGATTAACAATATTGATCTTGCTTACATCCAGGTTTAAGCCCAAACGCTTAATGTTGGCAGTGATGTCGTCAGGGTTACCCAGTATAGTCAGGTTCACAATCTCCTGGCTAATGAGGCGGGCTGCAGCTTTGAGTATACGCTCGTCGTTACCCTCGGGCAGTACAATGTGTTTTTTCTGGCTTTTGGCCCAGTTGGTAAGCTGGTACTGGAACATGCGCGGGGTAATGCCACCGCTGTGTTTAAAGGTTACAATACGCTCGTCCAGCTTAGCTATATCTACGTATTTGTTAAATACATCAATAGCTAATTGTATCTTTTTAGGATTATCAGCTGTTAATCTCGACCGGATATTACCCACACGTGTGGTGGTTTCAAATGTACCAGAGTTGACTGTTAATATCGGTACCACCGTTTGCAAGCCTTCAATCAGCCTGATGATAGGCTCTTCGGGTTCGGCACCTGCGGTAAGCACAATGCCTGATATCGGCGGGTAGCTGGTAGACAGGTTAGCCTGCAAGGCTGCAATAATGATATCGCCACGGTCGCCAGGGGTTACAATCAGTACGTTCTCTTTAATAAAGTTTAAAAAGTTAGGTACCTGCATTGCTCCGGTCACAAAGTTATCTACCTGGTTGCTCAGGCGCTCCTTACCAAACAGTAATTTGCTGTCGGGCAGGGCCTCGCAAATCTCTTTCATGGTAGGCGCTTCCAGTCCGCGGGTGGTAGGTATAACCGTCAGGATAATTTCGGGCGGTAACTGGGCAGCCAGTAATTCACGAATGTCATCTATCTGGGCTTGGCTTACTTTATTGGCAATCAGCGCCAATACCTGTATCTCACGGGCATCAAAATTACGTACTACAGTAATCGCAGCATTTACAATTTGAGGCGTGGTTTTATTTTCGCCCGATATTACCACGATAGCCGGTGCGCCCAGGTTTTTAGCAATCGATGCGTTTACCTCAAACTCAAAGGCTGTACCCTCACCGCGATAATCACTACCTTCAATAACGGTAAAGTCGTACTTGTCTTCCAGCTTTTTGTACTTGCGGATAATGGTATCGATCATTTCGCCCTGGCTTTCGTCTTCCGAAAGTCGCATGGCTTCCTCCCAGCTAAACGCATTGGCGTCTTCATAGCTGATAGGCAAGTCAAAATAACTGAGTACAGTTTGGATATGATCGCTTTTGCGCTCTTGTGCGTTACGGCTTACAATAGGTTTAAAGTAACCTATCTTTTGGGCTTTGCCCAAAAGCATATTGATTAAGCCAAGCGATACGATTGATTTGCCACTATAGGGCTCGGTACTGGTAACAAAAACAGTTTTTATCATGAGGCACGTATCTGTAATAAATATAAAAAGGCCGCTTAAGCAAGGGCCAACTGTTACTTAAATTGTACGACAAAGATACCGGTTAATAGTTGTGATACAATCCAAATTTTTGGTGCCATACAGGTATGTCAGCTGCAGGTAAACACGAAAAATAAATTTAATTACAGGTTGACAGTGCTAAAAATATTAGCTAAATTTATACTGTTTTTAAGGCTGCCAAAAGCATGACATACTTACTTGTTTTTGCTTGGAAAAGCTGCCTTTTTAACTTGAAATTAAGCACGGCATGTGCTTTGTATAGTTATAGTATAATTACTGACTTTCAGCCAGTTGGTGATTGAATAGCCAGGTCGGATTTGCGGCTTACCGAACCTGACAAGCCTTACCAGTTACAGGCAGTTTGCGCAAGCGCTGCCGAATTGTTGAATACTTAAATTATAAGAAGATTAAATGGAGACGTTTGAATTAACAACAATTACTGATGAGATGCAGTCATCTATTACGCACATGGCGCAAATGCGCAATGCGCTGATTGCATTCACTAAAGAGGTACTGGTTAAAGATCAGGACTACGGCGTAGTGCCAGGCGTGCAAAAGCCAACACTTTTGAAACCCGGCGCCGAAAAGCTGATGAACCTTTTTGGTATGGCGGTAGAGTTTGAGTGTACTGATAAAATACTGGATATCCAGTCTAAGTTTATAGCTTATACCTATAAAGCCACTGCCCGTAACAAAGATGGCCGTATTGTAACCCAGTGTGAGGGTTCGGTTAATAGTTATGAGCCTAAATACCGCTACCTGTGGATGGAGAAACCAAAGCCAAACCAGGCCATGCAGGATTTAATGAAGGCCGAAGGTACCGGTAAGTTCCGTAAAGCGGGAGGCAGCTGGATTTGGGTAGAGCGTACCGAAAATCCAGATCTGATCGGGTTACAGAATACCATGCAAAAAATGGCACAAAAAAGGGCCTTTGTAGGCGCTATGTTATTAGCCACCAATGCATCCGAATTCTTTACCCAGGACGTGGAAGATATGGGCTTTATTGATATTGAAGGAACCGTAGTTGAAGAACCTAAAACTGTAAATAAAGCTAAAGAGGTGAAAGGTACGGTACAGCAGCGCGAGTCGGCCACACCAGCCGAGGCTAAAGCAGCAGCACCGAAAGCTGAAGAAGCTAAGGCGCCTGAGGTAAAAGCTGCCCCTGCAAAAGTTAGTGAAAGCAAAGCTGTTAAAGCTAAAGCCGTAACTAAACCTGCAGAAGTGGCATCGAGCATACCTGCGCCTACACGCGATGCTATTGAAAAAGCAACCAGCGTAGCAGCTTTGTACCTGATCCATAAAAATAACGTAGCATTACAACAGGACGAGCAGTTTATTAAACTGTTATCAACCAAAAAAGCAGAAATAAAGAAAGGAATTGCTGCATGAGAAATCAGTTAGCCATGCAGATTCCTGCCTGCGAAGCGGTAACCTTGTTCACCGGTTTTGATATGGAGCCCGAAAGCTTGATTAAGCTTGACCGGGCTACCATTGCCAGAATTGTGAACGATACTGAGCAGCTGGTTGCCGATGGCGAACTGGACAGCGTGAAAATGCTGATCCTGGCCAAAAAGGGGCAGGAACTGTTTAATAATTTAGAGAAAAGAGTGAGGCGCTATGCCGAAGAGCAGGCCCGTGTACCAAGGCACGATAAGCTGCGCATGTATGATGCCGAAATTATTGAAAAAGAAACCGGCGTAAATTATGACTATAGCGCCTGTGGCGACGTAACCTGGAATGATTTGCATGACCTGCAAGCCGAAATAGCGCAGCAGATAAAAGAGCGGGAAGCATTTCTGAAAAACGTTACCCGGCCCAGCATAGGCGGCGACCAATTTACCGGCGAAACGTGGGAAATTAGACCGCCACTGCGCACCTCCAAACAAGGGTTGAACGTAAGTTTAAAATAAACAACCCCATATATAAGTTAAGCCTGTACTGTGTAATGCGTGCAGGCTTTTTTAATTTTAAAATAACAGCCTGCAGCTTTTAATAAAAGTGAGCAATAAAACGTGAACCTGTTTTGGTATTGAATTAAGGAGGATAGTGTATTTTGGTAGCGTCAAATTACAAAGAAGGTTGTTTGTAATGGAGGAGCTTAAAACCCCTATAAAAAAGCAAAGCCTCCTGATGGGCAGGAGACTTTTACTAACCAATTATAAACCTAAATTATGAGAAGAGCTGTTGGGGAAGGACTCGAACCTTCACAGAGTGGTTAGCCCTTGCGGGTTTCCCATGATCTCCGCCACCGGGACAAGGAGGTGTGTCTGCCAAAAATTTCACCACCCAACATTGTTTTGTTTTTAAGAACGCGCTTAGATTTTCATCGTTTGCTTGATACAAATTTAAGGGCCTATCAAGTTTTTTGCAAATATTTCAATTAAATATTTTTATTTTTATTCAATTTTTAATTATCCTTGTGTATAAGTATCTAAATATAAATTTATGCCTCAAAGAAAACCTCATAATTTAGAAATTGATAATTTAGATATACAGATTTTATCAATTTTGATGAAGAATGCAACAACGCCTTATACCGAAATTGCTAAAGATTTGATTGTATCGGGCGGTACCATACACGTGCGGATGAAAAAGCTGGAAGAGATGGGTGTAATTAAAGGTGCCAGCCTGGAAGTAGATCCGCAGAAATTAGGATTTGACGTAACCGCCTTTTTAGGTATTTACCTGGAGAAAGGCTCACAATACAATGAAGCTGTAAAAAAGCTGAAAGAAATAAGCGAAATAGTTGAGCTGCATTACACCACAGGCGGCTGGAGCATTTTTGCCAAAATTGTATGCCATGATACCAATCACCTGCGCGAAGTACTGAACGAGCGTATTCAGAGCGTACCAGGTATACAACGTACCGAAACCTTTATATCACTGGAAGAAAGCATTAAACGTCAAATTACGTTATCGGAATAAACACCGATTACTTTATAGCTCTATGTAGTAATGATTTTGTCTTTAGACTTTGATGGCGTACTGATTACTACGCCGCCATGGCGAAAAACAGAGCTAATGAGCGATGGCTTTTTGATGTTCAACAGCGATGCTGTATTAAATCTGAACAAGATACTGACGAGTAAAGCATTTTCTATTGTTTTAACTACTACGCACAGAATAAATTTTCCGCCGGATAGGTGGATGGGTTTACTTGCAGCCAGAGGCATTCATACTTCTTCTGTTTGTAAAGTAAATGACGTGTCTGCTATTGCTGAAATGCGGAGCCGCCGCTCAGAAATCGAAGATTGGCTAAATAAAAATGGGTCACCATCTGAATTCTTAATTTTAGATGATGACCCAAGTTTATATGAAAGCTCTCATTATATTAAAAGCCGTTGGGTTGCAACGCAGCCATTACTTGGCTTAAATGATGAGGCTACAAAAGCTGCTTTTGAGATAATAAGCAGCTTTACTAAACCCTTATAAACTGCTTATTTAAACTTTGCCTTTAACGCAGCCAGTTTGGATTGCATATCCATTTCAGGCTCCCTTTTATTGCGATTGTTTGAACCTGCTGATGCCGGTTTTCTGGCACCGCCATTGTTATTGGTATTGCCTTCTTCTTTCATGCTCAGTGATATGCGCTTGCGGTTTACATCAACCTCAGTAACCGTTACCTCAACCTGTTGGTGCACTTTCAGTACCTCGTTAGGGTCTTTAATATAGCGGTTAGTAATCTGGCTTAAGTGTACTAGGCCGTCCTGGTGTACGCCAATATCCACAAAAGCACCGAAATTGGTTATATTGGTTACAATACCGGGCAGTTTCATGCCTACTTTCAGGTCACTAATTTCGTTCACACCTTCGGTAAAGCTAAAGGCTTCGAACTTTTCACGCGGGTCGCGACCTGGTTTGGCCAGTTCGGCCATAATATCATTCAGGGTAGGCAAGCCTACTTTATCTGATGTATACCTTTGTAACGGGATGCTTTTACGTAGCTTGTCATCGCTCATTAAATCGCGTACAGAACATTTCATGTCCTGCGCCATTTGCTCAACCAGGTTATAACGCTCAGGGTGCACACCGCTGGCATCCAACGGATTCTCTGATCCGCGGATGCGTAAAAACCCTGCTGCCTGTTCAAACGCTTTATCACCTAAGCGGGGGACCTTTTTCAGCTGATCACGATGTTTAAATGCGCCGTTTTGGTTGCGGAAATCTACAATGTTTTGCGCCAATTGTGCGCCCAGGCCCGATACATAGGATAGCACTTGCTTAGACGCCGTATTGAGCTCCACTCCTACCGCATTTACACAGCTAACCACGGTATCATCCAGTGCAGTTTGCAATTTATTCTGGTCCACATCATGCTGGTATTGCCCTACACCGATTGATTTTGGGTCGATTTTAACCAGCTCTGCCAGTGGGTCCATTAATCGCCTGCCGATAGATACCGCACCGCGCACGGTTACATCTTTATCAGGAAACTCTTCACGCGCTACTTCTGATGCCGAGTAGATAGAAGCACCACTTTCGTTCACCATTACAATGGTAACGCCCGGCAGTTGCAAATTGCGTACAAAGGTTTCTGTTTCGCGGCCGGCGGTACCGTTACCAATGGCAATCGCGTCAATTTTATAGGTTTCGAATAATTGCTTGGTGGTCTTCTCTGCCTCACGTGCCTGGCCAGCACCGGTGTGCGGAAAAATCGCTGTGTATTCAAGCAGTTTGCCCTGTTCGTCTAAACAAACCACTTTACAGCCGGTACGGAAACCAGGGTCGATAGCCATTACGCGCTTTTGGCCAAGTGGTGCAGCCAGCAGCAACTGACGTGCATTTTCGGCAAATACGCGGATGGCTTCTTCGTCGGCCTTCTTTTTAGTGAGCAAACGCGCCTCGGTTTCCATTGATGGTTTAAGCAAACGCTTGTAGCCATCTATAATAGCCAAACGCACCTGATCAGCCGATGGATTATTACCTTTTACGAAGGTACGATCCAGTAAAGCCATCGCCTCATCTTCGGGCGGCATAATGTCCAAGTATAAAATCTCTTCCTTTTCGCCGCGGCGCATGGCCAGTATACGGTGAGAGGGGGCGGTTTTAACCGGTTCTGTCCAGTCAAAATAGTCCTTGTATTTAATGCCGGTTTCTTCTTTACCCGGTGCTACTTTTGATTGGAAGGTACCTTTTTCTAAAAACAGCCCGCGCATTTGGGCACGTACTTCGGCATTTTCGCTAATGGCTTCGGCAATAATATCACGGGCACCAGCCAGGGCTTCTTCTAAGGTACTTACGCCTTTTTCAGCATCAATATATTTTTCTGCCTCGGCTTGCAGATCGGCTTTACCCTGTTCCAGTATCAGGTCGGCCAAAGGCTGCAGGCCTTTTTCGCGTGCGGCTGTTGCACGTGTTTTGCGTTTAGGGCGATAGGGCAGGTAAATATCTTCGAGGGCAACCATGGTTTCGGCCTCGTTGATTTGCTGCGTCAGCTCGGGTGTTAACTTGCCCATATCGGTAAGCGATTTCAGGATGGCCTCGCGGCGTTTGTCCAAGTCGCGCAATTGCTGAATACGGTCGCGGATATCGGTGATCTGCACCTCGTCCAAGCTGCCGGTCAGCTCTTTACGGTAACGGGAAATAAAGGGAACGGTAGCGCCTTCATCCAGCAGGCCAACGGTAGCCGTTACCTGTTTTGAGGAGATGGAAAGCTCCTGCGCAATTTTAATGTGATGATCAATCATGCTCACTATTTCAATTAGAGAATGCGAAGTTGGGAAAATTTTGCCAGTTGTGCGTACTGAATTATGAGTTGTTACATACGGCTTTTATCGTCGTATATTTTTGTTGATAGGTATACACCAAGCCGTTCACCGTTCCTTATACGCCGCTCTCTTTTTGTATCTTTGAGCTATATGGATTCTTACCAAGTGCGGAAGTTTGAGTTTAAGCTGGAAGAGATTTATAACAAAACCGAGTGGCTGCAATATGAGCTGCCCCTCAACGAATTTATTGCCAAGTTCCCGATTGAATATAAAGACGGCGTAGCCCAACGCCCCGAACCACCCGAGGATTTTGATCTGGACCGCGATACCCGCCTGGCGGTGCTGGTGGCGTTTCGGGAATCGTTTAGTTAAAAACATAATGAGAAGAGCAGCTATTTATGTGATGAGGACTATCTTCGTTCTACTTACGCTTACAATAATTATACAGGCAGTCGGGTGGATGATTATAGCTCCGCACAGTACGCCAACTGATGATCAAGTTACTTTCACACTATTGATTATTGCTGTTTTTGCAACGATGACGGCTATAAGCTTTGCTCTGAAAGTAGCAGAACAAAAAGATGGTGAAGACATAAAATAGTTAGGTGAAATATTTCAGGTAATATATTAAAACAGAAACGCCGACTTAACAGCCGGCGTTTCTGTTTTGAAATCTATCAGCACATTACATTACCAAAGTAGCCAAAGCCTCTTTCGTAAAGCCTTTTAAATCATTAGTACGGCCTTCACGTATTTTTTGTACCCAGAATGGGTCTGACAGCAGCGGGCGGCCAACGGCTACCAGGTCAAAATCGCCACGATCCATACGGCGCAGCAATTCATCGAGCGAACTTGGATCTGAGCTCTCGCCAGCAAAGGCAGCCAAAAACTCGCCGCTTAAGCCTACCGAACCTACCGTGATGGTAGCCTTACCGGTAACCTTTTTAGCCCAGCCTGCAAAGTTCAGGTCGGTACCTTCAAACTCATCTTCCCAGAAACGACGTTGTGAGCAATGGAATATGTCCACACCTGCATCGGCCATCGGGTTTAACCAGGCTTCCAGCTCCTGCGGCGTGTGCGCCATTTTGTTGGTATAAGCCGTAGGCTTCCATTGCGAAAGGCGCAAAATTACGGCAAAGTCATCGCCTACACGTTTACGCACTTCTTTAATTACTTCAATAGCAAAGCGGCTACGCTCGGGCAGCGTTTTGCCACCGTAAATATCTTCACGCAGGTTGGTTCCTTCCCAAAAAAACTGGTCGATGAGGTAACCATGAGCGCCATGAATCTCCACACAATCAAAACCCAATTGCTTAGCATCGGCAGCAGCCTGACCAAAGGCGGCAATGGTATCGGCAATATCAGCCTCGGTCATAGTACGGCCGTTGTTAAAACCAGGGCTGTTTAGGCCGGATGGGCCTTCAAATGGTTCGGCAGGTGTCCAGCCGGATTGGTGGTTGGGCATCACACCCATGTGCCATATCTGCGGTCCCATAGCGCTACCAGCCTCATGCACATTGTTGATTACATTTTGCCAGCCCGCTAATGCCTGCGTACCATAAAAATGAGGTATATCCTTATCGTTTGATGAGGCTACGCGGTTAATTACCGTACCTTCTGAAAGGATTAAGCCCACCTCGCCTTCGGCGCGTTTGCGGTAGTAAAGCGCAACATCATTAGTAGGCACACCATCGGGCGAAAAAGAACGCGTCATGGGTGCCATTACCAGGCGGTTTTTGATGTTTAATGATTTCAGTGCAAATGGCTGAAACAAGCTATCTGTGTTCATATGTATAATTCGGATTAAATTTCTGACTGGATTAACTGGCTCAGGGCGGCAAAAGCATCTTCGTTACGCTGGTAATAGGTCCACTGCCCTACCCGTGTGGATTTTACTAAACCGGCACGTTGCAAAGCCGACAGATATTCGGATATAGTGGATTGCGTTAAGCCCGCTTTCAGCTGAATCTGCCCAACACACACGCCGTTGTCATAACCATAAACTGCCTGTTCCGGAAAGTTGAGCTCCGGACTTTTGAGCCAGTTCAATATCTGCAAGCGCGTTTTATTGGAAAGTGCCTTAAATACTTCTACCTGATCCATTGCACAAATATATATCGGCATTTTCCGATATATCTATTAAACGTATAGATATGACATTGAAGTGAAGCTCTCAACCACAAACGCACTTAATAAAATATTGTATACTTGTTGCTGCATCAACAGGTATACAATATGAAGTTCATTGGGTATAATTCAGATATCATTAATTTTTTAAAAGACGACTTAACCTTGCTGAACGCCATTGTAAAAAGCTATAAGGTGCATGAGGTAGAAGGTATCCCGGCCGTGAGCATATTGTTTGAGCTGGCTTATACAGATGCCGACCTGATGCTCACGTTCAGAGAGATCTTTTCCAATAGTTTTGACGCTAATCCTGCTACCGAGCAGTATCAGGTCGATTCGTGCAAGTTTTATCACATCGGCAGCAAAGTATATCTTTCACTGGATCCTGATGAAAGTGAAGAGGGCGTTGATACAATCTCTGAATATGATAACGATGTGATACTATGTTCGAGCGTTGAAGGATACTTGTTCGAGGCCGGTGCAGAGTAACAAATGTAGAAGGCATAAAAGGATCAATGCAAAAGCTGCATTGATCCTTTTACTTTAGCAGTATTTCAAAATTAGTAAATGCTTTAGAGTCCCTACAACCCCCACTGCTTCATAGTTTCGGTAATATGCGCCAGGTGGTGATTACTATGCCATGCATACACAGCCAGCAGATGCTTCAAATCCATGGTGCCTCCTGTTTCGGGATGGTGAAAGTTACGTGACCATTCCGCCTCGGTAAAAGCTTCGAATAAAGCGGCCATATGCTGGTGAATGCCTTCCAGCATTTTTAAAGAAGATTCAACCGGCAACCGGTAATCGGGGTGTGAGGCCCAGGCAGCTTCGTCATAAGGTTTAATGGTTGGTGTTTCTTCAGTTAAGGCCAGCTTGATGCGGGTAAGCGAGTTCATGTGACTGTCGGCCAAGTGATGCACCACTTGTTTCAGTGTCCAGCCGCCGGGTCGGTAGGCTGTATTTTGCTGCGCATCGGTTAAGTATATAACAGCCTCCCGCAAGCGTCCGGGTAGCGTTTTAATGGTTTCTATATATTGTTGTATATCTTCGGACGTGTAATGGGCTGGTGCCTGAAACCGGCCTATTGGGTAGCGTAGATCGTTACTCATCATACCTTCAAAGGAAACAGTTTTTTGATCGTTATTCATTAAATATGCTAAGAAATCTTTTTCTATTTTACCAATATTAATGGTTTGCAGCAGCGGCTTATTTATATCAAAGTTTTTAGCTTCTAAGTAAGCTAAAAATTCTTCAGGTAAAATAAGCTGTGGATGTTTTTTTAAGTAATAAGGTAAGTACGCAGGCCATATCCAAACTGAGTCTGTATAGTAAGTGTGTGGAGCAATTGGCTCGTTAGTCTCAATATCTGTATAATAACTCATCCATCCAAAAAAGTATCTCCCTTCGTTCAAATAATCAATGATTTTTTGCCTTTGGGAATATGAAGAGCTTTTTTGAAGTAATTTATGAAAAGGTAGGGCATCTATGCATTTATCATGTTCCTCAAGAAATCCTAATAATTTTAAATGCATAACTTGTTAATCTATATTGATATTATCAATCATGATTTCTTTAAAAGTAACTATACAGAATAATATTTTCTCCTTAAAACTTTTATCCTATAAAATCAATATATCGTAAAAGCTTTGCCCTAATTTAGCGTTTTACTCCATTTAATAAGCCGCATGATAAAAAAGTTATTGTTTTGCATTCTGTTGTCGGGATTTACCATGGCTTATGCCGATACCATTAAAACCGATGTAGTGGTAGTAGGAGGCAGTGCCAGTGGGGTAGCTGCTGCTTTGCAGTGCGCACGCAGTAAAGTTAAAACAATATTGGTTGAACCCGGCCCCTGGCTGGGCGGCGAAATGACCAGCGGCGGTATGTGCATATTGGAGGGTAACCGTAATTTGCCATCCGGCATCTGGTGCGAATTCCGTAAGCAGGTGCGCGAGTACTATAAAAAAACGCCGGGCTTTGATACTACGCTTAATGCGCCGTTACGCTTTGAACCATACACCGGTGCCGCCATCCTGAGAAAGATGACGGATACGGTAAAGAACCTGACTTTAAAGCTAAAAACTCCTTGGACATCTGTTAAAAAGAATGGCACAGGCTGGGAACTATCCATAACCGAAAATGGTAAAACCAATGTGATTAAAGCACAGGTACTGATTGATGCAACCGAAACCGGCGATGTGGCTACACAGGCAGGTGTGCAGTTTGTAAGTGGTTTTGACAGCCGGCAGGATACCGGCGAGCAGCTGGCCCCCGAAAAAGCAATTAATGAAATACAGGATATTACCTGGTGTGCCATAGTAAAAGACTACGGTGCAGCAGCAGATCGTACTATTGTCCGACCCGCGGGTTACCAGGCCGAAAGGTATGCTTGCCTGAAAGGGAAAGACTTACTGCGCATGGTAAAAGGCGGCAGGTTGCCTAATGATAAATACCTGATCAAATGGAGCGAGTGTGCCAACTCGTTCACTTCGGGCCTTGATTCGCTTAATTTAAAACATCGCGAACAGTATTATAAAGAAATGCGCTTACGTACGCTGGGGCTGATCTATTATCTGCAAACCGCAGGCGGACTTAAAAATTTTGGTTTAACGGATGAATTTAGTACGCCCGATCAGCTACCGTCCATACCCTACATGCGCGAATACCGGCGGGCTAAAGGCATGGTGCGGATGGTGCTGGATGATATTTTAAATCCTTATGACAGAAGCTCTAAGTTGTATCGTACTTCTATTGCTGTGGGCGATGCCTCGCCGGGGCAGCATTATGTGGCAGGTAACGGCCCTAAAACCAGTTACCCGCCATTTCCGGCCTATAGTATTCCGTTGGGAGCGGTTGTGGTAAAAGATTTTGATAATTTACTGGTTACCGAAAAATCACTATCTGTCAGTCATTTGGTAAATGCCAGTACGTTTTACCCTTCTGTGCAAATGGTGTTGGGGCAAGGAGCGGGTGCAGTAGCAGCCTACCTGTCGTTCTTTAAAACCACTACCAAAAACCTGAAGGTGCGCGTGATACAGGGTGAGCTATTGGATTTTAAAGGCTATTTGATACCTTTTTGTGATATTCCGCAAAGTGCTAATGCCTTTAGGGCCATACAGCAGGTAGGAGCTACCGGTTTGCTGCGGGGTGTGGTACATACCGATGGCAAAACCGCTTCCGTGTGGTTTAAGCCAGATAGTACCGTATCAACCAACGAGATTAAACCGGTACTTACCGAAATTTATACCCATGCCTTTTTATGGTTTAATAAAGAAAAACCGGCTGAGCAATTCACTATAGGCAATATGCTTTCGCTTATTAGCGATGTTACTTTGAGCGATCCTAAACCATTGCAAATGAATATGGCTAAGCAGTGGCAGTCCGTATACAAATTCAACCAAGCATTTGATTTGAAACGGCCTATTACCCGATTAGAGTTTGCCATACTTGCCAATAAGTTCTTAAATCCTTTTGCCAGAACGGTCGACTTATCCGGAAGGCTGATTAATTAAAGTAGCTGTGGCGGGTTTGCAGATTATCTTGCCGCAGATAATTCCTGAAAAGATAACTGCTCGTTTTGCTGTTTAATGATAGCTGGGCTATTTTTGGCAGACAACCATATATAAACGCCCAATGCTATCAGCATCATCACCAAGCCTAAGGTGCCAAAAAGGCCGGGCCAGGGAGTGCCCTTAAAAAACATTTCGCCAAGCAGGGTAAATAATACGCCGAGCACCTGCGTAGCCTCAACAGTAAGTAAGGAAAGAAAGTGCTTGCCTGCCTGTTGCATAGCTTTGTAGAATAAGATACTGCCAAACACACCTGAAAATAGTACCGCAATAACAGATGATTGTAGTTGCAGGGCAGATGGCATGCCGCTGGAATGATAACCATACGCTGCTAATGCAATTTGTACCGGCAGGCTACCAATAGTCATGCCCAGCACACGTTGCATTGGGTCAAGCTGAATGCCTTCAGTTTCCAGTTTGTAAAGCAATTTGCGGTTGCCAAGCGGCCATAAAAATGCGGCTACAATAGCCATCATCATACTCAGTCCAATAGTTGCTTTATCGTGCAGGTGTGCCAAGCGCTCAAACTGCATAGTAAATAAGCTGATAACCAGCAGGCAGGATAATAAAAGCGCTTTACGCGATATGATGGCGCGATGATCTTTATAAATGAATGGCGAGATTAATATGCCAGCCAGTACGGTGGTCATAAATCCGGCTGTTACCAGCCAGCCCGGAGCCATGGTGATGGCATAAGAGAGTAGTGCATAATAGCCGCCAAAACCCACACAGCCCCATAATAAAAAGGTGCCGGCGGTATGTTTCAATACCTGAAATAAAGGAGTTAGCTTACCTCTTGCAGCTACTAACAGAAGCAATACCGGTAACAGGAGTAAGTAGCGTAAGCAAGCCGTCCAGGCCCAGTTGCCGCCATGAAAAGCGTTAAGGCTGTTAACAATTAAACCGGTGGATAAAAACAGGGCGCTCAATATTCCTAATAAAACCGCTTTGATTGTATTTGCTTTAGCCATATTCGGGTATAAAAAATAAAAAGCGCTTACAGGTGGTAGCCTTTAGGCGCTTTTATACTAACTAAACTTAACGCGTGAAGATGGTTCTTTCTTTACGCTGCAAAGTTGGCAAAGCTTTAGGGTTTGATGTATTACAGAAATGTATAATCTGTTATACCAATTTGCTTATTTATGAAATTGATTGCGAAAGGCTGATGGCGTATGCCCGGTATGCTTCTTAAAAAACACTGCTAAATGCGATTGATTGTTAAAGCCCAATTCATAAGCAATCTCTTTCATGGGCATTGATGAAGCAGCCAGCAACGCTTCTGTTTCAGATAGTAGGCGTTCGGTAATTAAATCGGGTACAATTTTACCGGTAGCGGTTTTTACCGTATCATTAAGCTTACGTGCAGGTACGCCCAGCGCCTTACTGTAAAAAGAAGTTTCCCATTCGGTTTTATAATGACGGCCTATCAGCGTTTTAAGTTTCCGGATAAGCTCGGCATCTGCTGACCTGACTGAAAAACGTTCCGTTTGCTGGTATTGCTGTGCGGTATATAAAAGAAGTAAACTAAGATAGTGCAGAATGATTTCCAGATCGGCTTTCTGCTTTAACTCCCCGGCCAGTAACTCGGCTACCTGGTTAAACTTTTGCAAAGTGGAATGTGCTAAATCCACCCATGGTGATCTGTTGAAATAATCCAATATGCCCGATTGTTCCTGTTGCGGATGTACGTTCAGAAAGCGTTGAAAAAGCATATCGTCAAACAAAATCAGCCACCCGTCGGCGGGGTATTCCACAACCTGGTGTACCTGGTTTTCGTGCAAAAAGAAAGCGCGGCCTACCTGCATATCATATTCTTTAAAATTGATAGCGTGCCTGCCGCTGCCTTGGGTAGTCCAGCAAAGCATATAAAAGTCGTGCCGGTGCGGTGTGGCCGATGAGTCGTCATGAAAACCGTTCATGCGGATGAGCTGAATCGGTGAGCTATCCAGCATGGGCTGAAAAGGCAGGTCTGTAAACGCTTCTTTAGGCATGATTAGTTTTACAATTGGCTTTTATAAAAACAGGCGCAAAAGTAAAAGTTTGCCTGTAATAATAGTATAGCCTAATTGTGTGTGGTAAGGTCAACTTACCAGCTGCCACCTGCACCGCCACCGCTGGTGCTGCCCCCGCCAAAACTACTGCCAGATGATGATGAACTGCTACTTGATGATGACGAAGATGATGAGCTGCTACGGGTTTTCATGGGGATAACCACCGCTCTTACAATCTGCTCAAACTTACAGTTGCTGCAGGTGCGCACCTCCTGCCCTTTGCCGCTTCTGCTGTAGGTAGCAGGCTCCAATGTAATGAGCTTGGGCTTGTCCAGCGTTTTAAATCCGCATTCGGGGCAGTTGGCATACCGGTTAAAGTTACTGCAGTTGTACTTAATAATCTTTTGTTCGTTGTTACTGCCCAGCCAAATATAATACGTATACACGCCCAACTCTTCTTCCTTGTGCTGCCCATCGGACAGGTAAGGCTTACCTGTCTCATTTTCATTGCGGTTTACGCGGATCATAGGTTTGCCCGAGGCATCCAGCGGGGGCTGTAGCTTCTTCTCCTGTTCCTGCCGGCGAAAGTATTCTGCAATGAACAGGATGATGATAAATGGCGAAAGCCAGAGGCTCCACCAGGTTCTTTTGTAAAAGCTGTATAGTGCATTCGTAAAGTATTCATCATCCGGATTTACTTTTCTGAGTATGCTTGCCTTATTTAAATAGCTTACAAAAAACAGGATGGTAGATAGGCTATAAACGATAACTGGTAAATCGTCCAAACGTGTAGAGGATATGAGCCATCTGAAACCGACGGTGAAAGCTATTAGACCGATTAAAGCCAGCAAGCCCAGAAAAAAGGTCACCATAATAACAGTAGCTGCATTATCATAGGCGGTAGTTCTCTTGTAATCGCTCTTGTTTACATTTGGAACTTGTTTTTTAATGTACCGGCGCATCATAACAAAAGCCCCGGTAAGCAATAACGCCCAGCCAACAGGTACATACCAGCCGGTTGATGAGGGGTTGTCTTTTGTGAGCAAGGCACCGAGTTCGCGCTGGTTTTCGGGGGTGCGTAAGTAGGTGTCAATGGTAGTGATGGCATCTATAACACCTTGCCCATATTGCTTTTCCCTGAACCGGGGCACCAGGTACTGGTCGCCAATTCGGCGTAAATCGGCATCGGGCAGCAGCCCCTCCATGCCATCGCCGGTAATAAAGCGATACTGCCTGCGGTCAACAGCTACAAAAAGCAACAGGCCATTGTTGGCTCCCTTTTTACCAATGCCCCACTTCCTGAACAAGTCTTTGGCAAAATTAAAATCGTCGTCATCTGCATTAAAGTCATGAATAATTACCACGGCTGTTTCCACGCCGGTTGTGTCTTTCAGGCTTTTGATGATATTATTCAGTACAGTGACATCCGCTTCGTTCAATATCCCATCGGGGTTACTTACATAACCATCGGTCGTAGTTGTGGGGTTAGGTATATCATTAATCGTATGGTAAGATTGGGCTATGCTGCAAAAAGGCAACAGGCATAGCACAAATAATATGTAGCGTAGGGTAAGGTTTTTAAATAACATGTTCAGGTAGCGGTTGAGCAGTAGCTTAAAAGTATTATGCAAATCAAATAATTTACTGCATGTATTCATAATAGCTAACACTTAGAAATTCATTTAGTTGTTATGTGAAGTTGATTGACCGTTTGTTGGTAAGGTCACGTAATACATACTTATTAAAACCTTGCAAGCCGGCAAATTGTATATAGCAGAGATACGTATTAATTTTTAAGCTACTGAAACCTATCCGATCACTATGGCGAAGGAGATTAAAGCAATAAAATGTCCGCATTGCGGCAGTACAGATAAAACTGAACTTAAACCCGATCATTACCGGTGCAACAGTTGCCAAACAGAGTACTTTTTGGATAATGATGATATTAACATCAATCACCGTTATACTTACAATTATACCCAGCCTGCCGATGATCATAAAACTATAAAAACACTGGGCATATGGATAATAGGCATAATGGTGTTTTTTGTATTGGCAGGCATAGTGATATCCAAGTTAAAGCCTGCAAGAAGCTATAAGTCTTCTTACAACACTGCTACAACATCCTCTGTGCAGTCGGATGAATATACCGCATTCTATTCCAAAACCACTGGTTTTTTAAGCGGCGATAACGAGCCGGTTGTTGTATCACTGATGCAACGTAACTACTATGGTAACGAGAAAAAAAGCGGTAGTTATCTGTCTTTTTATAATCCAATAAAAAAGGAATTTATAAAAGAGAGTAAAGTTGATTTTAATATTGAGTCAAGCTCCGACATGGATTTCAGAACGTTTAACGATGGTAACCTGTACCTGACAGTTAAAAAAAGTCATCTTTTCTTAGTTGATAAAAATAGCTTTCAGCTAAAAGAAGTAACAGAACAGGTATTTAACGGTATTCCGCAACTGACAGCTGGTGTTGCCAGTTTTGAGTTTGTTTACAATAGGTATGGCGATGGCCTTAAGGTAATGACCAATGATGGTAAAACATTCAATTACTATCCGGGCATCAAAAAAGTATATACAGAAGATCAGTTGTATACGGCACAGCATGGTATGAATACATTGCTGCCAAATGCTAAAGAAAAAACTTATATCGTTTTTAGTGATAAAAGCATGCATTTCCCGGAAGAGAAACTGCAACTTTTAAAGATTACTTACATGAGTAATGCGGGCGGACCCGAGGATAAAGAAACATCGCCATCCTGGTCGCGCGATTTTGGTGGCTCGGGCATTTTTACAGATAGGGATCCTTATAGAAAAGTGCTGATTGATAAAAGCCGCCATCGTGTTGTGCGCTATACTGACCTTACGCCCGGCAGGTTATATTTTGAGCCATCTGTAGTTTATTATGATGATAAGCAGGTGCTAATTGATTACAAAGCTACCCCCTCGCCTGGCGCGCCGACAAGGCTGCAATGCCTGGATGCCGAAACCGGTAAAATAAAATGGAGCACTGATATTAAAGAGCATATGCGTGGTAAGGTGATTCCTTACAGCGGCGGGTTCGTTGCCGTAAACGACTATTCGGCCGATGTTACCCTAATTAGTGCACAGGGTAAAGTAACAGAACAATATTCCATTAAATAAAAAGCTATTATGGGAATCAGAGACTTTTTCAGCAAACAGTTTGCAACAGTTATAGAATGGAAAAACCAGCAGCCCGATCTGCTGATTTTTAAATATACTTTTGATGGTGATGAGATTAAAAATGCCAGCAAGTTGATTGTAGCGCCTGGTCAGGGATGTATACTGGTTTATGAAGGCACCGTGGCCGAGCATATTACAGAAGAAGGTATTTATGAGCTCGAAACAGCCAACCACCCTTTCATCACCACACTGCTTAAACTGCGTAATTTGTTCGAGAGTGAGCATAAGCTCAAAATATACTATTACCGTACTGCCGAATTGGTAAACCAAAGCTGGGGTACGGCCATGCCTGTTAAGTATGCCGATCCGGTATATAATATTCCTGTTGAGCTGGGGGTGAATGGTAATTACTCTTATCGCATAACCAATGCCCTTCACTTTTTTACCCAGGTGGTAGGAGTTAAAGATGTATACACCGAGGCGGCAGCAAGGCAGCTTATTCAATCGCGTATTGCACAAACGCTGGTTGCTCACCTGGCATCTGCAAAATTATCTTATTTACAAATTGATGCCGAACTGGGCAATATAGCTGCTGCGTTACAAGAACAGTTAAATGCGGCATTTGAGCAGTTAGGTTTTAAGCTAACGCATTTCCAGATACTGGGAACCGTATTTGACAAACAGACCCAGAGCCGTATCAGTAACATAGCTGATGTAACGGCCGAGAGCCTGGCAGCAGAACAAGGCGGACTCAATTATGTAGAAATGCAAAAGCTAAAAGCGCTGCGTGATGCCGCCCGAAACGAAGGCGGCCTGGCCGGTGCCGGTATGCAATTAGGTGCCGGAGCCGAACTGGGGAAAATATTTGCATCAGAAAAAGATACGGCTTTACAGCAAAGCGGCACTGATGCAGTAGCACAGCTGCAAAAATTAAAGTTATTGCTAAACGAAGGCATCATTACGCAGGAAGAATTTGATGCCGGCAAGAAAAAATGGTTGGATAAATTATAAAACACCTTACTAACCTTACCGGATACCTGCCATGATATTTACCAGCGAACTATTACAACAACTGGAAAAAGACGGGTCCTTAAAGCGTGCCTATGCCGGCGAAGGCAGCTTAGGGCAAAACAGATGGATTATATTGCCTATGGTGGTAGGGGCAATAAGCGCTTTTGGCGCTTATTGCTTTTATGATATGGCTAAAACCGATTCCAGCTATTCTCCATTGATGTGGGCTTGTGCGGCCTTGCTACTAATTTGTTTAATTGCCGTGGCATTAATACAAAGAGGTGCCAAAAAGAAAGCTCTGGCAGGTAATTTAGATAATGTAAACGTATGCATAGCTAAAAGGATTGCCGGTAACGAGCAGGCTGAGGTTTACTACGGTATATATACGACCGGTAACAAACGCCATGATGCCGCATTTATCGAAGCTGTGGCTGATAAAATTTATCATATACACGATGAGCAAGACCTGGCAGTAAAGCGCAGAATTGCAGAGCTGTTCAGCCCGGCATTGATGAGTACGTATGTTGCACCTACATTACTACCCGTCCAGTTTACCTTCGGTGAAAATGTTTATCACAAAGAGTTTAAATTTACTGATGTGGATAGTAGCATGAAGCAATACATTACAGAGAATGATGGCAGGTTTATTCTATTATCCTATGATAATGTAAGCGTGCCTGTCCTAAGGAGCTTACCTGATAACCTATAAGATGCTGCATTCATGTTAAATTTAATGACATTTAAATTAAACTATCTCCCAAAATCCTTTCTACATTTGCTTAACACTGTTAAGTAAATTAATAGCTTTAAAATGGGCAGCAAGGAGAGGAAGCAACGGCTAAAAGATGAAACCAGGATCAATATTCTGGATGCTGCCCTTTGTATAGGTAAAAAAGAGGGTTGGCAGGCATTGAGCATGCGCAAAATAGCTGATGTAATTGAATATACGGCACCGGTTATTTACGAATACTTCTCTAATAAAGAAGCCCTTTTACTTGAGCTTACAAAAAAAGGCTATCTCATGTTAAGCCGCGATATGCAGGCTGCGCGCGACAAGCACGCTAAGCCAGCCGAGCAACTGGAGGCTATGTGGCTTACCTACTGGCATTTTGCCTTTGCCGAAAAAGAGCTTTATCAGCTCATGTTTGGTATTGAAGTAAACTGCTGCGTTTTTGATAACAGTTTGCCTGAAGCCGAAGCACCGGCCATTATGATAAGCGATGTGATACGCGAGTTAATGGGAGGTGATGGTATATCAGAAGATGAAATCTGCAGACGCTATTATACATTCTGGTCTGTTGTACATGGGTTGATCTCTATCAACCTGGTTAGGCAGGGCGTAAGCGATGATATTAATAAACAAGTATTAAGAGATGCCATAGGTGGTATCATAAGAGCTATAAAGGCTTAGCCGTTCCGGGGGCAATATATATTACTACATTCTTCATTGATAATTAAACTGCTATGTACACATATCACTATAACTTCGACTACTATTTAACACTGTTAGGTATTTTACCATTGTTAAGTTAGCATTAATTCTTTTAAAAGCCTCACTAAGCAATATCACTTACTCCGAATGAAAACTCACAACACAAACAACTATACACTCATGAAACCATTAGCATTATTATTAACGCTGGCCGTTTTGTATGGATGTTCGCAGCAACCGCAACAACAGCAGGCTGCCGAACCGCCTTCACTACCTGTTATGTCAATTAGCACAGGTAATCCAACTACTTATCAGGATTATCCGGCTTCTATAGAAGGAGCCGTTAACGTAGAAATCCGCCCGCAGGTAGAGGGTACGCTTGATCAGATATTTGTAGATGAAGGCGCCTACGTAACTAAAGGTCAGTCTTTATTCAAAATAAACGATCGCCCGTACCGCGAAAAGCTGAATAATGCCAAAGCTGCCCTGCATGCAGCTGAAGGCGCATATGCCAACGCACAGCTGGAAGTTGAAAAATTAAGTCCGCTGGTTGAAAATAAAGTGGTATCCGATTATCAGCTGAAAGCTGCCAAGGCAGCATTAAAAGTTGCTGCCGCTAATGTAGAACAGGCCAGAGCACAAGTAGGTACGGCACAAATTGATATGGGCTATACCGTTGTCAAAGCCCCGGTAAGCGGTTACATTGGTCGTTTAGTAAAAAAGCAAGGTAGCTTGGTTTCGCCGGCCGATGCACAATCCCTTACACAATTATCAGATGTGCACGATGTGCATGTGTACTTTTCACTGGGCGAAACCGACTTTATTAATTTTAAAGAACAATATGCCGGTCATAGCCTACAGGAAAAGATCAAAAACCTGCCGCCTGTATCTTTAATCTTATCCGATGATAGTGCCTATACCCTTCCGGGCCGCGTAGATATGGTAGACGGGCAGTTTGATAAAACCACCGCTGCCATTACCCTGCGTGCCAGCTTTAAAAATGCCGATGGCATGCTAAGATCAGGCAATACCGGTAAGGTGCGCCTGGCATTGCAACACAAAAATGTAAACCTTGTACCTACCGATGCCACTGTTGAAATGCAAGACAAAGTGTTTGTATACACCGTGGGCGACAGTAATAAAGTAAGCAAGCAACCTATCACCATTATTGGTAAAAGCGGCAACAACTATTTGGTAAAAGCAGGTGTAAAACCCGGCGACCGTATTGTTACCACCGGTATTGACCATTTACAGGAGGGGCAGGTAATTAAACCCGAGCCGGTTAAAGCAGCCGATGCCCTTGCCCTATCAGCTAAAAAATAAATCTTATTATCATGATCAGGAAATTTATAGAAAGGCCCGTACTGGCTACCGTAATCTCCATTTTATTGGTGATTGTGGGTGTACTGGGCCTCATGAAACTGCCTTTGCAGCAGTTTCCGGATATAGCGCCACCGGCCGTGCAGGTAACTGCTATTTATCCGGGTGCCAATGCCGAAACCATATTGCGTTCGGTAGCGCCTTCACTTGAGGAGGCCATTAACGGGGTGGAGAACATGACTTACATGAGCTCCACCGCCAGTAACGATGGGTCGCTGGTAATTACCGTATACTTTAAGCTGGGTACCAACCCCGATCAGGCTGCCGTAAATGTGCAAAACCGCGTATCGCAGGCTACCAGTCAGCTGCCAGCCGAGGTTGTACAGCAGGGTATTACCACCGCAAAGCAGCAGAACAGCTTAATTATGGTGGTGGATTTATATACGGATGATGCTGCCAAGTACGATCAAACCTTTTTAACCAACTACGCGCAGATCAATATTATTCCCGAAATTAAACGTATTCCGGGTGTAGGTTCGGCTACGGTATTTGGTGGCAGTAAGGATTACTCGATGCGTGTTTGGCTTAACCCGGCCCAAATGGCCAGCTACAACCTCACGCCGAAAGAAGTAATGGCCGTCATTCAGGATAAAAACCTGGAAGCTGCACCTGGTAAGTTTGGTGAAAGTAGTAAAGAGTCGTTCGAGTATGTGATCAAATACAAAGGTAAGCTTAGTAAACCCGAAGATTATGAGAACATGGTGATCCGTGCCAATGCCGACGGCTCATTATTAAGACTGAAAGACGTAGCCAAAGTTGAATTTGGTTCTTACAGCTATGGCAGTTTAACCCGTATCAACGGTAAGCCCGGTTTAAATATCGGTATCTTACAGCTGGCCGGCTCCAACGCCAACGAAATACAGACCAATATTACTAAGCTAATGGAAAAATCGGCTAAAGATTTTCCGAAAGGCGTAAAGTTCCTCACGCTGTATAGTACCAAAGTAGCGCTCGATCAATCTATTGAGCAGGTAAAACACACCCTCATCGAAGCCTTTATACTGGTATTCATCGTAGTATTTATCTTCCTGCAGGATTTTCGCTCTACCCTTATCCCGGCCATTGCAGTGCCTGTGGCTATTGTGGGTACGTTCTTCTTTATGCAATTGTTCGGCTTTTCCATCAACCTGCTAACGTTGTTCGCGCTGGTACTGGCCATTGGTATTGTGGTAGATGATGCTATTGTGGTGGTTGAGGCCGTGCACGCTAAGATGGAGCACGAGCATTTAACACCGCGCAATGCCACACTATCGGCCATGAGCGAAATTACCGGGGCTATTATATCCATTACGCTGGTGATGTCGGCCGTGTTTTTACCGGTAGGTTTCATTGAAGGTTCAACTGGCGTATTTTACCGGCAGTTTGCCTTCACTATGGCTATCGCCATTTTAATTTCGGCTGTTAACGCTTTAACGCTGAGCCCGGCATTGGCCGCCTTGTTTCTTAAAAATACGCACGCCGATAAGCAGCACGATGCGCCTAAAAGCTTTAAAGAGAAGTTCTTTACAGGTTTTAATACCGGCTTCAACTCGTTAACCAACCGTTATGTAAACAGCCTGAAGTTTTTGGTAAAAAACAAGTGGCTGAGCATGGGCGGACTAGCACTGGTATTACTAACTACCATCTGGCTCATGAAACGTACGCCATCAGGTTTCATCCCATCTGAAGATCAGGGCTTTATTGCCATATCGGTGGCCTTACCTGCCGGTGCATCACTAGAACGTACAACTGAGGTTGAAAAGCAACTGGAAAATGCCCTTCAAAATGAGCCTTATCAGCGTACACTAAATATTATATCAGGTTTCAACGTACTTACCTCCTCAACCAGTCCGTCGGCCGGTGTTGCCTTCATTCTGTTAAAGCCAAGTGAAGAGCGTGGTGCGGTTAAAGACATCAACGATATCATGAACCAGGTGCGTGGCAAGCTGGCTGCTATAAAAGGTGCCAACTTCTTTGTGTTTACCTTCCCAACCGTACCCGGTTTTAGTAACGTAGATGGTTTGGACTTTGTATTGCAGGATAAAACCGGTACCGGCCGTTTGGATAAGTTTGGCAACGTAGGCAACAGCTTTATCATGGAGCTGATGAAACGCAAGGAAATTGCATTTGCCTTTACCACTTTCCGTGCCGATTACCCACAACTGGAAATGGAAGTGAACGATGTAAAAGCCGATCAGTTGGGCGTAAGTGTAAAAGATATACTGCAAACCATGCAGGCCTTTTACGGCAGTTCGCAAGCATCCGATTTTAACCGCTTTGGTAAATACTACCGCGTGGTGGTGCAGGCTAATAAATTGGACCGGGCCGACCCGACATCCATTCAAGGCGTTTATGTAAAGAACAATCAGGGCCAGATGGTGCCGCTAAATACACTGGTGAAACTTAAACGTGTGTATGGTCCCGAAACCGCTTCCCGCTATAACCTGTTTAACTCTATGGGTATTAATGCTATTGCCAAACCGGGCTACAGTTCGGGTGATGCTATCAAAGCCATACAGGAGGTTGCCGAGCAAAGTTTACCAAAAGGCTATGCCTATGAATTTTCCGGACAAACCCGTGAGGAAATCTCTTCCGGCGGGCAATCAGCTATCATCTTTATGTTGAGCCTGGTGTTCATTTACTTCCTGCTGGCTGCCCAGTATGAAAGTTATATCCTGCCTTTCGCTGTTATCCTGTCTATCCCAACAGGTATATTGGGCGTGTTTGTGGCCATTGGTCTTACCGGAATCGAAAACAATATCTATGTACAGGTGGCGCTGGTAATGCTCATTGGCTTATTAGCTAAGAATGCCATTCTTATTGTGGAGTTTGCCGTGCAAAGGCGACGCAATCGCGAAGGCTTGGTAGCAGCGGCACTCGAAGCGGCAAAATCCAGGTTGCGCCCTATCATCATGACCTCACTGGCCTTTGTGGTAGGCTTAATACCTATGATGGGTGCCAAAGGTCCGTCAGCACAGGGTAACCATTCCATCAGTATAGGTGCAGCAGGCGGTATGGTGAGTGGCGTAATTTTAGGATTGTTCATTATTCCGGTATTGTTCGTCATCTTCCAGCATCTGCAGGAAAGGATAAGTGGCGTACCGGTTAAGGTACCTCCTACCGATGGTCATTTGAACGGACAGCATGCTCATGAGCCCGAAGAAATATCAGCTCACTAATTTCCCAATCACACATAACAATGAAAAAGAATATAAACGGATACCTGCTGATTATGCTGGTTGGCCTATTAGCCGCCTGCAAGGTATCTAAAGATGTACGGCTGCCGGAAAATAGTTTACCCGGCAGCTACCGTTCGGCAACAGCCAGTACAGATACCAATTCCGTTGGTCGCTTGCCCTGGAAAAGCTTTTTTACCGAAACTACCTTACAGAACCTGATCGACAGCGCCATTGCGCGTAATAATGATCTGCAGTTGGCTATCAAAAACATCGAAGCCGCCCGTCTTACTTTACAGCAGGCTAAATGGGGCAACGTACCGGCGGTAGGCTTGCAGGCAACCGCTACTATCAACCGCCCCTCAAACAATAGTTTGAATGGTATCAGCCTAAGCCAGTTTTTGGGTAGCAAGCATATTGAAGATTATACGGTAGCCGCCAATATATCCTGGGAGGCCGATATATGGGGAAAAATCAGTAGTCGTAAGGCACAGGCCCTGGCCGCCTACCTGCAAACCGGAGAAGCCCGCAAGGCGGTACAAACCCAATTGGTTGCCAGCGTATCACAAGCTTACTTTAATTTGCTGATGCTGGATGAGCAGTTAGGTGTGGCTAAACGTAATGTAATGCTTACTGATAGCACACTGCGTATTATAAGGTTGCAATTTAACGCCGGGCAAGTAACGCTACTTGCCGTGCAGCAAGCCGAAGCGCAACGCCTTACTGCCGCACGCTTAATACCGCAATTTGAGCAGGATATTACTATCCAGGAAAATGCTTTAAGCATCCTAAGCGGCAAGCTCCCGGATAGCATTGTGCGGTCGGGCCGGCTTAACGATGTCGCTTTGCCTCAAACGCTATCAACTGGTTTGCCCTCACAATTATTAAGCCTGCGTCCGGATGTAAAAAGTGCCGAGCTGGATATTGAGCGTGCTAATGCAGTAGTTGGCTATACCAAAGCAAGCATGTACCCGTCGCTAACTATTACTGCACAGGGCGGAGTTAACGCATTTAAAGCCAGCAACTGGTTTAATGTACCTGCATCCTTATTTGGTATCGCTACAGGCGGTATTGCTCAGCCCCTATTACAACGGCGAGAACTAAAAACCAATTACGAGATAGCTAAAGTGAACCGCGAAAAATCGGTGATCCAGTTCAGGCAGCAGGTATTACAAGCCGCGGGCGAAGTGTCTGACGCTTTGGTGCGGATTGACAAACTGAGCCAACAACAAAACATCGCAGCCGACCGTACCAAAACATTGGAACAAGCCACACGTAATGCCAACATGCTGTTTAAAAATGGAATGGCCAATTACCTGGAAGTAATTACAGCACAAAGTAACGTATTGCAAAGCGAACTTGAATTAGCCTCTATCAAAAAGGCACAATTAGATGCTACTGTTGACCTGTATCGCTCATTAGGCGGCGGCTGGAACTAAAGAAAACGCGCCATTACAAACAAAGCGCAATAAAGTTTTGCCAATCTGTAAAATTTCCATACCTTTGTCATCCCGCTTGCAAGGAGCGGCTGATGGATTGACAGAAGGAAAAGGCGCTGAAAAGCGGTCAGAACCGAAAGGAGAAGCCGATTAACTGAACGCCACGGCTGCTTTGAAAAAAGGAAAAAAGGTCTTGACGTGAGTTAGAAAAAGTGTTACCTTTGCAGTCGCAAATCGAGAGAGTAGCGAAGTTCATTGAAAGAAGGGTAAAGGAGTGGTGAGAGGCAGAGCAAAGCGCGGTGAAAACTGCGATGGTGCTCTAAGACAAACCGGGAAGCTGAAAAAAAACTTGAAAATAGTTTTTGGAAATGTAAAAAAGCTTCTTACCTTTGCACTCCCAACCGAAAGGAAGGGCGCTGAGAACGAAAGTTTGAGGCGAAGATAACAAGAAAAGTCATTCACTGCAATAGTGAACGGATATAAAAAGCGGAACCGAGACGGGGAAGCGAGAAAGTTCTTTTAAGAAATAATCATGTAGCGTAGCGGGAGACAACCGATCTTGGTTGTTCTCAGTCAAAAAAACCACAATAAGTTACGGAATACTGTATAAAGATATATTAATACAGATTTCTATTTTGAGTAATAGGGTCTGGATACAAACAAAACATTTTACAATGGAGAGTTTGATCCTGGCTCAGGATG
>NZ_JAHBBK010000008.1 GCF_018390515.1 Mucilaginibacter sp. Bleaf8
TGTTTCTGAACTTCACTACAGCTTTCACCGCGCTCCGCTCTTCCTCTCACCCATCCTTTACCTATCTTTCAATGAACTTCGCTACTCTTTCGATTTGCGACTGCAAAGGTAACACTTTTTAGAACTCCCGTCAAGACCTTTTTTTCCTTTTTTCAAAGCAGCCTTGGCGTTCGCTTAAACGGCTTCCCTTTCGGTTCTGGCCGCTTTTTCAGCGCCTTTCTAATGTCAATTCATCAGCCGCTCCTTGCAAGCGGGACGACAAAGGTATGGAAATTTTATAAATTGGCAAAACTTTATCAAATCAGGGCTGTATTACTTGGTTAAGCTACTCATTCTCAATCCTAAAATTTCTTAAATAGCTGAATTCATTTACAAATGGTTTATTTAAACCTTATTATTATTGTTTAAGTGGTTACCTGTTTATCCTCTTCTAAGGAGACACTCCTTTCCTTATATATAGGTGTATAATCGAATCTATGATCGTTGAAGCTAATACATCATTAATACAGGAATAACCTGGTCGCTATCGTAACTATATAATAAATGTAAAGGTGGGCCCTATATATGTCTATACCATATTGAGATTTTAACGCATTTTAACATTTAGCTTCATAATAAGCCTGTATCTTAGCGCATAAATAATAATTGACTGATTTACATTATATATTTATCTTTGCAGGATGTTTAAAAAACAACGCACTATTGTTACCGGGGCTTTATTTAGCGTGATGCTGATTGCAGGCAGCTGCAAAAGCAATTACGAAAAGCTGAAAGCAAGTAACGATAACGCTAAAAAATACCAGGCAGGTATTAAATACTACAATCAAAAGGACTATACTAAAGCGCTTGAATTATTCGAAGATTTAAGTCAGCGCTACCGTGGCCGTGCCGAAGCAGAGGACCTATTTTACTACTATGCCTACGCCAACTATAAGCTGAAAGATTATACCTCAGCACGTTATCATTTTAAAAACTTTGCCGACACGTATCCAACCAGCCAGCGTGCAGAAGAGTGCCGTTATATGGCGGCTTACTGTTACTACCAGGATTCACCAAATGCAACACTTGACCAGGATAACACAGTAAAGGCAATAGATGCTTTACAATTGTTTATCAACCTGTATCCGAAAAGTGAGCGGGTTGCTGAAGCCAGCAAATTGATTCAAAACCTGCGCGATAAACTGGAGACTAAAGCTTATCTTAATGCGAAGCTTTACTGGGATATTGGTGATTACTTATCGGCAGTAATGGCATTTAACAATGCACTGCGTGATTACCCCGATACTAAATATGCGGAAGAGATGGAATACATGACTATTCAGGCACAATATATGTACTCAAAAAACAGTACGCCGTTACGCCAGGAAGAACGTTATGGCCAAGCCATTGGCTATGCAGATCAGTTTATTGAAAAGTATCCGAACAGTAAACATATCAGAGAGGCCAATCAATTACGTAAAGATAGTTCATGGGGTGTTGATAGGGCTAAGAGGATATTAGCCGCTGCCGCTAGTGATGATAAACAACTTCGTAAGCTGGCAAAAAAAGACACGATAAAGAACCAGCAGCAATCAGAGATTGGCAGACACGGCGAGAGAAGTCCGCAGAATTAAGAGAACATAGTATATAACTATATATTAAGAAAAAGACATGAGCAACAATAACAGTAATAAACCGGCAGTAGCAAGCAGTACCGTAACCCGCGATTTACGGGAGCTGGATAAAGGTACAGATAACATTTACGAATCGCTCGTAATTATGGGCAAACGTGCCAACCAGATATCAAACAATATTAAAGAAGAGCTGCACCAGAAACTTTCTGAGTTTGCTTCATCAAACGATAACCTGGAAGAGGTATTTGAAAACCGTGAGCAGATTGAAATTTCTAAACACTACGAGAAATTACCAAAACCTGTACTGGTTGCCATTCAAGAGTTTTTGGATGGTAAAGTTTACTACCGCAACCCAACAAAAGAATAACTTAACCAGTTAAATATTAAATAAAAAGCCCTTCTTTAATGCAAAGAAGGGCTTTTTATTTAATACACTTAATTTGATACTTTTGCTGAATGCTTAATGGCAAAAAAATAGTTTTAGGTGTGTGCGGCAGCATTGCTGCGTATAAAGCCGCAAGCCTGGTAAGGCTTTTGGTAAAAGCCGGTGCTAAGGTGCAGGTAGTGATGACTGCCGACGCTGTTAATTTCATAACGCCGCTTACCCTGGCAACCCTTTCTAAAAAGCCCGCACTGGTTAATTACTTTGAACCTGCAACCGGGCAATGGAATAACCATGTGGAACTGGGGTTATGGGCTGATGCCATGCTGATTGCGCCTGCCAGCGCCAACACTTTGGCTAAAATGGCAACCGGGCAATGTGATAATTTACTCTTGGCAACTTACTTATCAGCCAAATGCCCGGTGTACTTTGCCCCGGCCATGGATCTGGATATGTGGAAGCACCCGGCTACGGTAAATAATGTACAAAAGCTGCAAAGCTATGGTAATGTGCTTATACAACCAGGTACGGGAGAACTGGCAAGCGGCCTGCATGGCGAAGGGCGAATGGCCGAGCCGGAAGAAATTGTGCAGTTTTTAACTAACCAGTTAAGCGGCAACCTGCCACTTACAGGCCGTAAGGTGCTGGTTACTGCCGGTCCTACTTATGAAGCGATTGATCCGGTAAGGTTTATAGGGAACCACTCATCGGGCAAAATGGGTTTTGCCATAGCCGATAGACTGGCTGTTTTAGGTGCCGAAGTAACTTTAGTTACTGGTCCTACAAGCCAAACCAATAACCAACCTGGCATCAAGCGGGTAGACGTTACATCAGCCTCAGAAATGCTGGAGGCCTGCCTTATGTATTTTGAAACTGCTGATGCCTGCGTGATGAGCGCCGCAGTGGCCGATTACACGCCGGTTACTGTAGCTCCGCAGAAAATTAAAAAGCAGGACCAGGAATTTAAGATCGAACTAAAAAAAACAACCGATATTTTAAGAACTTTAGGCGAGCGGAAACGTAAAAACCAGCTACTGGTAGGCTTTGCCCTTGAAACACAAAACGAGGAAGAGAATGCTATAGAGAAAATCAGGAAGAAAAACCTGGATTTTATAGTGCTCAATTCGTTGAACGATCAAGGTGCGGGCTTTAAAACAGATACCAATAAGATTACGATTATTGATCAGCATTTGCAGAAAACCACTTTTGATTTAAAAAGCAAAGCGGATACTGCGGCTGATATCTGTAATAAAATTATAGAGCTGATATAAATGATGATAAAGCTGTGCCTTTACCTGGCCTTATGTTTTTGCAGTTGTGCAGCTGCCGCACAGGATTTGAATGCTCGGGTAGAAGTACTTTCACCCAAAATTCAAACTGCAAACAAGCGTGTATTTAAATCGCTTGAAACAGCCATGCGCGATTTCCTGAATGGCCGTAAATGGAGCGCGGATGCGATACAGCCGTCAGAAAAGATAGATTGCAGCTTTATTTTGAACGTTACCGCCTGGGATAATGGTACATCCTTTAGTGGCGAGTTGCAGGTACAATCTTCCCGGCCGGTGTATAATGCGTCTTATAACACTACACTACTTAGCGTTAACGACCGCGATTTTGATTTCACTTATACCGAAGGCCAAACCATTGATTTCAATAACCAGAATTTTCAGAGCAATTTGGCCTCGGTAATGGCTTATTATGCTTACCTGATTATGGCGATGGATTATGATAGCTTTTCGCGTTTTGGCGGTACGGCTTATTACGCAAACGCCCAAACTGTAGTGATTAACGCCCAAAGCTCATCATACAAAGGGTGGAAAGCGTTTGACGGCAATACCAATCGCTACTGGCTGTCAGAAAACACGATGAACAAAACCTACATTCCGCTGCGTAGCTTTTTGTATGATTACCACCGTAACGGTTTAGACGTAATGGCCGATGACGCCGCCGCCGGACGAAAAACAATTACAGGCATACTCCCTACCCTTACCCAATTAGATCGCCAGCGTGTAGGTGCTACCTGGCCCACCCTCTTCTTTTTGGCCAAGCGCAATGAGTTTGTTAATTTATATACCAAGGCCGATCCACAAGAGCGATTACAGGCCATGAATATCCTGAACCAAGCCGATCCGGCTAACGGCAATCTTTACCAGGCTTTACAACAGCGCTAATCTGCCTACTCCGGCATTATCACCTATTAAATAGGCTGTTAAACAATAATTTTAATTTTTTATTTCCTGACCACTTGCAAATACGAAAACTATCGTAGATCTTTGTACGAAGATATTCGTATATATGAAAATTAAGACAACTGAAAGCGAACTGGAAATATTGCAAGTGCTATGGCATAAAGGCGCCTGTACCGTTCGTGATGTGCACGAGGAACTAATTAAGAACAAAGAAGCCGGTTACACCACTACCCTAAAGCTTATGCAAATTATGCACGAAAAAGGTTTGGTTGAACGTGATGCATCAGCCAAAACACATATTTATAAAGCTGCTGTAAGTGAAAAGCAAGCACAGCAAAGCGCATTGGATAAAATTATATCTACTGTTTTTAAAGGCTCGGCTGCCGATTTGGTTATCCAAGCGTTGGGTAATCACAAAGCATCCAAAGATGAGATAGATACCATCAAAGCGTACCTGAAAAAGTTCGAGAACCAATAAATACCACTGTTATGCAAACCGTTATCTATAATATAAGTCAGGCTGTGGCTAATGCCATTATCCATTCGTTGTGGCAGGCGTTGCTTGTTTACACCTTATTGCGTTTGCTTATACTGCTTTTGCCCAATACAACGGCAAGCATTAAATACAAACTGGCAGCAGGTGCTATGCTGGCTGTATCGGGCTGGTTTGCCATAACGGTGATTGCGCACCTCTATCAGTCGAACTGGGATGTAACAACATCAACCATAACCGTTAACCAGCATAATCGTAACTTTGATTTGCACCTGGTGCAACAGGCTATACACCAGGCTTACCAAAGCTACAGCATAAGCTACCGCCCCTACCTGCCTTATATCAGTTTATTTTATACAGCAGGTCTCTTTTTCCAACTGGTTCGCCTGTTTATGGGGCGTCAGCGATTGCGGCAGCTACGGCAATCAATTATTACAGATGATTTTTTGCAGAAACAAATAAACTTGTTAGCCCGCCAGGCAGGTGTCAAAAAAGAAGTGACATCCGGGCTTAGCAACCAGGTAACTACGCCCTGCGTTGCCGGTTATTTACAACCTATTATCTTTTTACCCATAACGGCTTATGCCCGGCTATCGGCTGACGAAATAAAGGCGCTGTTACTACACGAACTGGCACATATTAAACGGAATGATTACCTCATTAACCTGATACAGCAACTGGTTTTAACCACCTTATTCTTTAACCCCCTGGTATGGCTCATCAACCGAACTATTAACCAGGAGCGCGAGCATTGCTGTGATGATGTAGTAATACAGCATACAGGAGAGCCTTTATTATATGCACAGGCACTACTTAAAGTGCAGGAAGCGCAGGCCGACCTTCCTTCTCTTGCACTGGCAGCCACCGGACAAAAAAATTATTTACTAAACCGCATACATCGTATTATGGAAACTAAAAAGACAATGATTAATCCGCGCCATGTAGCGCTTACGCTGCTACTGATGGCAGGCAGCCTAAGTAGTATTGCCTGGCTGGAACCAACCGTAAAAGACGGAAAGATTACGGTAAAAAAAGTAAGATTTGCCGAGCTGGTACCCACCTTTTTTCAGGATACCATTATTAAACCTGCCGAGCCTGCAGCCCCGCCCCGCCCACCTGAAGCGCCTAAGCCGCCTAAATTTAAATCGGATAAATATGGCTTTACTTACCAGGATAAGGAGATGGAAAAGTTAGCAGCCGATATTGAAAAGCATGGTAATGCCATTGGACAGCTTTATGCAAGCGAAGCCTTTACAAAAATTGAAAAAGATCTGAACAGGCATGCACAAAACGTTGATCAATATTTCAACAATCCGGATATGCAGAGGCTGATGCAAAAGCAACAGGACTATGCCGCAGCCATTGGTAAGGCTACTGAGGATCCGGAAGCGCAGCAGTTGCAAAAGCAAATCGGTCAGCTATCCACCAAAATAGGTGAACATTATAGTTCGGCCAGGTTTCTGGAAATGCAAAAGCAACTTACAAATGCCAGCAACGAGCTGTCACAAGCCAAAGCCAACAGCGCCGAGTATAAAAAGAAAAAAGCCCAGTTAGATAAATTAACAGCAGAGCTGAATGCTTACCAAAACGATGCGGATATCAAATCTGCTCAGGCCGAACTTGGCAAAGTGAGCGAGCAGTTGGGCAAGCATTATCAAAGTGCTGCGCTGAAAGAGCAACATAAAGCGTTGCAAGGCCTTGATGATTCGCTTAAAAGCCTAACTAATAACATGCGCCTGCAACTCGAGCAAAAACAAATGGCTGGCGTTCAACAGCAATTAAAGGCTTTTCAAACCAATCCAAAGCTGCTCAAAGAACAGGCCGCATTAAAAAAAGCGACCGAGCGTTTACAGCAATACCAAAATAGCCCGGCTTTTAAAAAGCGCATGGCTAAGGCAGCCAACGCAGTGATGACAGAACGTCAGGAACTAAGGGAATTACCCGAGCTTCCTGAAAAACCGGAACTACCCGAACTGAAGGAAGTACCTGAACCCAAACTGTAATTTTACCTATTATCTGTTTAGCTAATATTTTTTGCATTTGCTAAACAGATAATCATAAAGCTTAGGCATTGATTTTGTAACTTAGTAACCCTAAAGCAAAGGATACATTTTCATGCTGCGACAGCTTACCATAAATAACTATGCGTTAATCGACAACCTGGATATCAGTTTTGATGCGGGGTTGAACATTATGACCGGCGAAACCGGAGCCGGTAAATCTATCATTCTCGGCGCCCTGTCGTTAATATTAGGGCAGCGCGCCGAGAGTAAGTATTTCTTCAATCAGCAAAAAAAATGTGTAATTGAAGGAATTTTCAAAATTGCCGGCTTTCACTTAAAGTCGTTTTTTGAAGATAATGACCTGGATTATGAAGCCGAAACTGTATTGCGCCGTGAAATATCGGCCGACGGTAAATCGCGCGCGTTTGTGAATGATACGCCGGTAAATCTTACTACGCTTAAATTATTGGGTGAGCAATTGATTGATATTCACTCTCAGCACGCCACCCGCGAACTTGCCGATCCTGAATTTCAGTTACTGATTGTTGATTCGGTAGCCAAGCACCAGCCTTTGCTCAACGAATATCAAACCAATTATCGCGCATATAAAAAAGCCACATCACGATTGCAGCAGCTTATAGCTGATAGTGATAAGGCCAAAGCCGATCTGGATTACTTTCAGTTCCAGTTTGACGAACTGGAGAAAGCCAACTTGGATGCCGACGAGCAGGAACAGCTGGAGCAGGAACTTTACGCCTTAAATAATGCCGAAGAAATAAAACGCCACCTTACCGGTGCCATGTATCTATTACAGGATGGCGAAACGGCCGTTACCCTGCAACTTAAGGAAGCAGGCCAGCAACTGACAGGTATCGAAAAATTTAACCCGGAAGTATCTGAACTGTACCAGCGCCTCAACAGTACCCTTATCGAGATAAAAGATGTAGCTTCAGAAATTGAGCAGCTGGAGCAGCGTACACAAACCAATGAGGCTCGTGTGGATGAAATAAACACACGCTTAAGCGTGATCTATAACCTGCAAAAGAAACACCGTGTAAGCAGCAATGCAGAGCTATTGCAAATTCAGGACGACTTATCAGCAAAAATACAGCAAGTACTTTTTGGTGATGAGGAAATTGAAAGCCTGCAGCAGCAAATCAAATTGCAGAAAGAAGACTTGGAAAGCCTGGCGGGGCAGATATCGGAAAACCGTATCAAAGCAATTCCTGATATTGAGCAGCAGGTATTGGATACACTGTCTGAAATGGCCATGGGCAACTCACAGCTTAAAATTGAACATAAACCTACTGCCGATAATGAACTAACCAAAAACGGTGTAGACCAGATACGATTTTTGTTTACCGCTAATAAAGGCCACAACCTGGCCGAAATGAGCAAGGTAGCATCAGGCGGTGAGCTATCCCGATTAATGCTGAGCATTAAATCGATCATTGCCCGGTATACTGCGCTGCCCACCATTATTTTTGACGAGATTGATACTGGTATTTCGGGCGAGGTGGCTAACAAAGCCGGTATTGTAATGGAGCGACTGGCTAAAAACCTGCAGGTAATTACCATTACCCACTTGCCGCAAATTGCCAGCAAAGGCGAAAGCCATTACTTTGTATACAAAAACAACGAGAAGGAAATTACCTATACCCAGATACGCCAGCTTACCAATGATGAGCGTGTGGTGGAGATTGCAAAAATGCTGAGCGGGGATAAACCGGGCGAGAGTGCGTTGCAAAATGCCAAAGAATTGTTGAATAGTTAGTTTGCATTTAAACTGACAAATAATTTCTACCTTTACACCCCGATAACAATTACGAAAAGTATGGCTCATAATTTATTACAAGGTAAAAAGGGTATCATCTTTGGCGCCCTTGACGAAAAATCAATTGCCTGGAAAACAGCACAGCGCTGTAAAGAGGAAGGCGCCGAACTGGTTTTAACTAACGCCCCTATTGCCCTGCGCATGGGTACTATCAACCAACTGGCCGAAGAGGTAAATGCTCCGGTTATACCGGCTGATGTAACCAGCGAGGCCGATGTTGACAGCCTGTTTGTTAAAACTATGGAGCACTTTGGCGGCGGTGTTGATTTCATCCTGCACTCTATAGGCATGAGCATCAACGTGCGCAAAAACATTCCTTACACTGAAAATAACCTGGAGTTTACACACAAAGGTTTAGATATATCTGCTGTCAGCTTGCACCGTGTGCTGCAATCAGCCATGAAACATGATGCAATCAATGAGTGGGGCTCGGTCGTAGCTTTAACTTACATTGCTGCACAGCGTGTATTCCCTAACTATAACGATATGGCCGATGGTAAAGCTATGCTGGAAAGCATTGCCCGTAACTTTGGTTACTACTACGGTGTTAAGAAAAAAGTGCGTGTGAATACCGTTTCACAATCACCTACGCTTACTACTGCTGGTTCTGGCGTTAAAGGTATTGACGGCTTCATTAACTTTGCTGAGAAAATGAGCCCGCTGGGTAATGCTAATGCTGATAACTGTGCTGACTACTGCGTGAGCATGTTCTCAGACTTTACCAAAATGGTTACCATGCAAAACCTTTTCCACGATGGTGGTTTCTCTTTCACTGGCGTTACCCCAGATGTTATCGAGAAAATGGGCGAGTAATTTTCCATTATAAAGATTTATAAGATAAGGCCGTGCTAATCAGCATGGCCTTCTTATTTTTACATCAACATCCACTCAGATAATGCCACATAAACAAAAAAGCCCCTGATTGCTCAGGGGCTTTTTTGTTTTCACTTAGCTAAGATTATTACTCTTGCTCTTCAGCTTTAGGAGCAGGATCTTCACTTTCGCCTTTATGTTTGGCAGTGATTTTAATTTCGTTGGCTTCTTTGTCAAAGTCAACTTCCATTACATCACCGTCCTGTAATTCACCTTTCAGAATTTCTTCTGCAATCGGATCTTCCAGATATTTTTGTATTGCACGTTTTAACGGACGGGCACCAAAGTTTTGGTCATAACCACGGTCGGCAATTACTTCCTTGGCGTTTTCAGTCAGCTCGATGGCGTAACCTAAGCCGTTGATTCTGCCGAACAGTGAAGCTAACTCAATATCAATGATTTTGAAGATGTCTTCTTTGGTTAAAGAGTTGAACACAATCACGTCATCAATACGGTTCAGGAACTCCGGAGCAAAGGCACGTTTCAATGCATTTTCAATCACGCCTCTTGAATGTGCATCAGCCTGATTTACTTTAGCAGCAGTACTGAAACCAACACCCTGACCAAAGTCTTTTAACTGACGGGCACCGATGTTAGAGGTCATGATAATGATCGTGTTTCTAAAATCGACCTTACGTCCCAATGAGTCGGTCAGCTGACCTTCGTCCAGCACCTGCAACAGGATGTTGAACACATCAGGGTGAGCTTTTTCAATCTCATCCAGCAACACTACCGAATATGGTTTACGACGTACTTTCTCAGTCAGCTGTCCGCCTTCTTCGTAACCTACGTAGCCCGGAGGCGCACCCACTAAACGTGATACGGCAAATTTTTCCATGTACTCGCTCATGTCTATCTGGATCAGTGCATCCTCAGAATCGAACATGAAACGGGCAAGTTCTTTAGCCAATTCGGTTTTACCTACACCGGTTGGACCTAAGAAGATAAATGAACCAATTGGTTTTTTAGGATCTTTCAGTCCGGCACGGGTACGCTGAATAGCTTTAGTCAGTTTTTTAACCGCATCATCCTGACCGATGATTTTGCCCTGGATACTGGTGGTCATGTTCAACAGTTTCTGACTGTCGCCCTGGCCCACTTTCTGTACCGGGATACCGGTCATCATGGCTACAACCTCAGCAACGTTTTCTTCGCTTACGGTATAGCGTTTTGATTTGGTTTCAGCCTCCCAAGCCGCTTTAGCCTGGTCAAGCTCTTCAAGCAGGTGTTTTTCAGTATCGCGCAATTTCGCAGCTTCTTCATATTTCTGGCTGCGAACCACACGGTTCTTTTCAACTTTAATCTGCTCTATTTTCTGCTCAATATCCAGAATATTTTGAGGCACATGGATATTGGTTAAGTGCACACGTGAACCGGCTTCGTCTAAAGCGTCAATAGCTTTATCTGGTAAAAAGCGATCGGTAATATAGCGTGAGGTTAAAGCAACGCAAGCGTTAATAGCCTCAGGCGTATAAGTTACACCGTGGTGCTCTTCGTACTTATCTTTAATGCGGGTCAGGATCTCGATAGTCTCATCGATTGATGCCGGCTCAACCATCACTTTCTGGAAACGACGATCTAATGCGCCATCTTTCTCAATATACTGACGATATTCATCCAACGTGGTGGCACCAATGCACTGGATCTCTCCACGGGCCAGAGCCGGTTTAAACATGTTCGATGCATCCAGTGAACCAGAAGCACCACCTGCACCCACAATGGTATGGATCTCATCAATGAACAGGATCACATCAGGTGATTTTTCCAATTCATTCATCACGGCTTTCATACGCTCTTCGAACTGACCACGGTATTTAGTACCAGCAACCAGTGAAGCCAGATCCAACGTAACCACACGTTTGTTGAATAACACCCGTGATACTTTACGCTGTACAATGCGTAAGGCTAAACCTTCCGCAATTGCAGATTTACCCACACCTGGTTCACCGATCAGGATAGGATTGTTCTTTTTACGACGTGACAGGATTTGTGACACACGCTCAATTTCTTTCTCGCGGCCTACAATCGGGTCTAAACGACCTTCTTCAGCTGCTTTAGTCAAATCGCGGCCAAAGTTGTCAAGTACAGGCGTTTTAGATTTAATGTCTGATACTTTTTTAGGCTGGCTAAATGATTCTTCTTCTTTGAAATCATCGTCGCCACCGGTTGATGAACCAGGCATCTCGTCAGTAATGTTTTTGTGAGATTCTACTTCATTCTTGAAAATTTCGTAGTTCACATTAAACTGCATCAGCAATTGAGAGGCAATATTATCTTCATCACGTAAAATAGACAGCAACAAGTGCTCAGTGCCTATAATATCGCTCTTAAATATTTTTGCTTCCAGGTAAGTTATCTTTAATACTTTTTCTGCTTGTTTGGTTAACGGAATGCTGCCAATATGTACATTAGTTCCGGTAGTACCTTTAACAGCATCCTCTACAGCGCGGCGTAATTTAGCTGTATCCACATTTAAGCCTTTCAGCAATTTTATGGCTATGCCGTCGCCGTCGCGAATAAGCCCAAGTAAAAGATGCTCTGTACCTATATAGTCATGCCCAAGGCGCAGTGCCTCTTCTCTGCTATAAGATATTACATCTTTAACCCGCGGCGAAAATTTAGCTTCCATATAGTACCTTTCTATAGTTTATTTGAACCTCCGGATGAATAGATTTGATTACGCATACGGAATTATATCTTTAATATCAACAATGTTGCCAATGTTTAAAGTTGGCGTAGATAATTTGTTAAATCAGTGTAATCTGTATAACTCGCCAATCCCCATATAGGATTTGCAGGTGTTAATGCGATTGTAGCGCTCTGTTTACGGTGTTTTCATGTGCAATGTAGTATTTGATTTAATTTTTACTGCACAGTTTAAAATTAATTTTTCAGTTTATTATACACCGGTTACTATAGCAGGCAATTTCGTCACAAGTATGCCTTATTGACATACACCTGTTACTTAAACCTTATTTCCTGATTTTAATCTCATTTAACATTAATCTCAAGTTAAAACACATTATAAGGTAAAGCGGTTATAAGCAAACGATGCAATTGAAACTAAACAACGTCGTTAATTTAAATAAGGAGCGCATGCCATATCGCATTAAAGGTATTGTTATGCACAATGTTACTTATCATTATAACGATAAAAGTCAAACAGGGGTTACACATGCATCAATATTATTTAAATCAATAAGCACAACACAGCACCAGGCTGTGGTTCATAACAATCAAACTTGTTTACCGAGACGGAAAATACCAGCATGCATGCATTTGTAAACATTAGGCTACATCTTGCTATGGTTAATCCAGACCGCCATCGGTTAAAATTACTAACCTATAAAGCCATCTATGATGAAAAGCAAATTCATGTTCAGTACCGGGATAGAGAACAGTTACCCTACCATATTTGAGAACGGCAAAAAAATACGTATTGACGAGATGGAAAAATGCGGCCACTATGAGCGATGGAAAGAAGACTTTGCCCTGGTAAAGGAAATGGGCATTGAGTTTCTGCGCTACGGTCCGCCATACTACAAGGTACATGAAGGCCCTGGCAAATACGATTGGAGTTTTACCGACGAAACCTTTCGTGAACTTAAGCGACTGGATATTACCCCAATAGTTGACCTGTGCCACTTTGGTGTACCCGACTGGATCGGCGATTTTCAGAATGCTGACTGGCCACATTATTTTGCTGAGTTTGCCGGCGCATTTGCCCGCCGGTTTCCGGACCTGCAATTGTATACGCCTATTAATGAGATTTTTATTGCAGCGGTATTTTCAGGCCAGTATGGCTGGTGGAATGAAAGCTTAACCAGCGATAAAGCGTTTGTAAATGCGCTTAAAATACTTTGCAAAGCCAATGCACTGGCCATGCAGGAAATTTTGAAGGTACAGCCTGATGCTACCTTTATCCAAAGCGAATCGTCGGAGTACTTTCACCCCGAAGATCCGAGCTGCCGCGACCTGGCCGATTTCCTGAATCGTAAGCGCTTCCTATCGCTCGATCTTTGCTACAGCCACCCGGTAAGCGTTACCATGTACAAATGGCTGCTGGATAACGGCATGACGGATAAGGAATACATGTGGTTCATGAACAATAAAATCAAAGCCAAATGTATTATGGGTAACGATTATTATATTACCAATGAGCACCTGGTATTGCCCGATGGGTCAACCCGTGCATCAGGCGAGATATTTGGCTATTATGTAATTACCAAACAGTATTATGACCGCTATCACCTGCCGGTAATGCATACCGAAACTAATATTATTGAGCCAAACTCCGAAATGTGGCTGCATAAGGAATGGGCCAACTTATATCGTTTTAAGCAGGATGGCTTTCCTATTGTAGGATTTACCTGGTACAGCTTAACCGACCAGATGGACTGGGACTCGGCCCTGCGCCACAATGCCGGCAATGTAAACAAGCTGGGCCTTTATGACCTGGATCGTAAAATACGCCCCGTGGGTAAGGCTTACAAGCACTTGATAGAAGTTTGGAAACCCGTACTGGCCGACGAAAGCTTTGGCATACAAACCTATTTGCATTAACAAACAATTTAAAGCCACATGAGTGGCTTTTTTTGTAATGCGTTATATTTGGCAATCAATACAACAACTTAGATGGCTGACGAAAAAATTATATTCTCGATGGCAGGGGTAAATAAAATTTACCCGCCTCAAAAACAAGTACTGAAAAACATTTACCTGTCGTTTTTTTATGGCGCCAAGATTGGCGTTATTGGTTTAAACGGCTCGGGTAAATCATCTCTTTTAAAAATCATTGCCGGCTTAGATAAGTCGTACCAGGGCGAAGTGGTTTTCTCGCCGGGTTACTCGGTGGGTTACTTAGCCCAGGAACCTGAACTGGATCCGGAAAAGACCGTTCGTGAAGTGGTAGAAGAAGGCGTTGCCGAAATCACGGCTATCCTTAAAGAGTACGAAGACATCAACGAAAAATTTGGTTTGCCGGAATACTATGAGGATGCCGATGCGATGGATAAGCTGATGGCGCGCCAGGGCGAACTGCAGGACAAGATTGATGCCGTAAACGCCTGGGAACTGGACACCAAACTGGAGCGTGCCATGGATGCCTTGCGTTGCCCCGATCCCGAAACCAAGATAGGCGTACTATCGGGTGGTGAGCGCCGCCGTGTGGCTATGTGCCGCTTGCTGTTGCAGGAGCCGGATGTATTGCTGCTGGATGAGCCTACCAACCACTTGGATGCCGAGTCGATAGACTGGCTGGAGCAGCATTTGAAGCAATACCAGGGTACTGTTATTGCCGTTACGCACGACCGTTATTTTCTGGACAACGTAGCGGGCTGGATTCTGGAGCTCGACCGCGGCGAGGGTATTCCATGGAAAGGCAATTACTCAAGCTGGCTGGATCAGAAAGCAAAACGCTTGGCCCAGGAAGAGAAGACAGAAAGCAAACGCCAGAAAACACTGGAGCGTGAGCTGGAATGGGTGCGTATGGCCCCTAAAGCCCGCCATGCCAAAGGTAAAGCCCGTTTGGCCAACTATGAAAAGCTGGCTTCGGAAGAGGGTAAGGAACGTGAAGAAAAGCTGGAGCTGTTTATCCCGCCGGGTCCTCGTTTGGGTAACGTGGTAATTGAGGTAAACAACGTAACCAAAGCCTATGGCGACCGTGTACTGTTCGAGAACCTGACCTTCTCATTGCCACCTGCAGGCATTGTGGGTATCATCGGCCCTAACGGTGCCGGTAAAACCACGCTGTTCCGCCTTATTACCGGGCAGGAGCAGCCGGATAGCGGCACTTTCCGTGTGGGCGAGACCGTAGCGCTGGGGTATGTTGACCAGATGCACGACGACCTGGACGCAAACAAATCGGTTTGGGAAAACATTACCGACGGGCAGGAAAGCATACTACTGGGCAACCGCCCTATCAACTCCCGCGCCTATGTATCCAAGTTCAACTTCAATGGCGCCGATCAGCAGAAGAAAATATCGGTACTATCGGGTGGTGAGCGTAACCGGGTACACCTGGCTATAACACTGAAGAAGGGGTCGAACGTGCTGCTGCTGGATGAGCCGACCAACGATATTGACGTGAACACGCTGCGTGCGCTGGAAGAGGCACTGGAAAACTTTGCCGGTTGCGCCGTAATCATCAGCCACGACCGTTGGTTCCTGGATCGTATCTGTACCCACATTTTGGCTTTCGAGGGCGAATCGCAGGTTTATTTCTTTGAAGGTAACTATACCGACTACGAGGAGAACCGCAGAAAACGCCTGGGCGATGTAGCACCGAAGCGCATCAAGTATAAAAAACTGGTGCAATAACGAGGCGAGGATTTTGGAGCGGAGAGCAATATTGTGCTCTTACCTCCCTCCGAAAAAGAATGAAGCCCATTGCCTTTAACCAGGCAATGGGCTTTTTTGTACCGTTCCGGGTGTACCACTTTTGAAGTGGCACAAAGCGGAACAAACCGGTACAGGTGGTACACTTTGGTACACCTAAAACGGCGTTTGCAGCACGTATAGGCCGTTAGAAAAAAGTGGTACAGGGTGGAACACCCGGAACAGTTTGGTACAGGTATTTATACTCATGACACAATACTGTCAGTACTTTTCTTATTGTTATAAGCGTGAGAGCAAAGTGGCCCGCTCGCTGCCATATTACAGCACATAAGTGCATGCTATGACCTGCAATGACAACATTCGTAATAACATTATCTCTCACAATAAAATGGCGTCCCCACTACACCCTAAGCTTGACGCACCTTTAGAGAAAGCGAAACAGGCACAAATTGAAATAACTTTCATTTATTTTTGAAAGTTCAGAAATATATGTAATTTTGTTATGCGGTTGATAGTTAAAGCCGTACCATGATGAAAAGCATTTTTGATCACATCGAATTATTGGTTCGCCTGGCAGGTATCGGACAAATTTGCCTGGCTGCAGGTAGCACAGCTATACCGGGTATCCTTAAATGGAAAACAGAGCTAACCAAAGTAAACCCACTCATCCGGCATATTTTCTGGATGTATGCGGGGTATATTTTAGTTATCAATTTCTGCTTCGGATTTGTGTCCGCATTTTGCGCCCACGATCTAACCAATGGGTCAAAACTGGCTGTGCTTAATACCGGCTTCATCGGTTTGTACTGGGTTTCGCGGATATGTATACAATTTTTTGGATTCGAGCGGAAGAACTTCCCTACCGGCAAATGGCTTGTATTTGGCGAAATTGTGCTGGTGTCACTCTTCTTATTCTTATGTATAGTATATGCATCTGCCTTTTATAGCAATCTCCAAAAGTTATAGCCATGCTGCACTTATTGCCTTTGCTTTGCTTTTTACTGCTTAATTCAGTAATCATTATTGCAGGATACATCACGGCAAAAAAGGTACAGGTTGTACTTGCGTGGTTTATGCTGGTGATTAGTGTGGTAGTAATATGCCTTATATCCTGGCAATTGCCCCCTATCATAAAAATGCTGGCCATAACAGCTACTACTTTTACCGCTATGAAAGTGATAGCTACAACCGAAGGTTATAGCGGCAAACCTTTCACCCTCACTTTTAAACAGTGGGTGGCATTTGCAGCGGGCTGGGCCGGGATGCGTGCGCAGCTTTTTGAAACGCTGGGAACTATCGCTGTACCTGATGCATGGAAAATGATTACGTTCGGCGTAAGCAGATTAGTGGCTGGTGCACTGCTTATCGCCGTAGCACATCTGCTGGTGAGGCAGCCGCTCAACTCTACTTTCCTGTATGTAACCGTAAGTGCCTTATTATTGGTTGCTTTTAGTTTAGTGTTACATTTTGGCCTGTTAAGCATCAGTGCTGGTATCTGGCGGCTTTCGGGCGTGCATGCATACTACTTGTTTAACCGTCCGGCTATATCCACCGGCCTCACCGAGTTTTGGGGAAAGCGCTGGAATATAGCCTTCATTGAAATGACGACAGTTACATTATTCAGGCCGTTAAGGCACAAGGTGAGCAATGCAGCAGCCTTAATGGCCGTATTCATTTTCTCAGGCTTATTACATGAGCTGGCGTTGAGTGTACCGGTTAATAAAGGATATGGACACCCCTTACTTTACTTTCTAATTCAAGGCTTAGCAGTGCTGTTAGAAAAAAGGTTAGCGCTGCATCATATCAACTTTCTACAAAACAAAATAACAGCGCGTTTATGGGTGTTTTTTTGGCTTGTTGCTCCCATACCCCTGTTGTTTCATGCTACTTTTTTGCAGGAGGTAATATGGCCGCTTGCCGGACTTCAAATGAAATAATTGGACAATATAATTCCGGTGAATTGGTTAGACTTTTCTTTTGTACTAAACAGACTCTTGAGGTGTTGAATTAAGGAAAATACCTCAATATATTTAAACACAGCCAATCTGGCTTTGCCTGAGTCTGAAAAGATCAGCGATAAACCATCCAGTTCTTACGGATTCAAAGAAGCTTTCAGCCACTGCATTATCCCGGCAGGTAGCTTTTCTACGATGAACTCTTTCATAAGGCTTATAATTCCCAGCAACCACATCCCGCCTCCCTTGAGAAAAGTAGGCTGGCCGCATTTACTATCTTAGTACTGCGTCAATAAAGTTCCCCAATAATACCGCCAGTAGCCAATAAGTGGTGGCACCCATGATATAGGCAAGGAATGCCTTGATATAGCTCATAACCTTTTTAGCCGCGAAAAAATGCCCGATTGCCCATGAGCAGTAACCAATTGCAATAATTGAAGAAATTAATTTCAAATCGATATGGGTTACACCTTCAAGCACGGCAAACAGGGCAGAGATCAACATGCCAAAACCCATCACAAAACAAAGCAGAATCAGAATCTCGAAATAGTTATAGCCGCAATATTTAAAGAAAAGCTTTATAAAAAGGGCAATCAATGCGCCCATCACGATGTTTGAATATCCCAGGTGTGATTCAGTCCAGATCATGATCTTTTCAGTTGTAGAGCCTTTTTGAATACTCTTGTCTACTATGCCTTCAACATGAAAAAGATGCGAGATCAGCGTGTAAACAACAGAAGTTGCAATGATAAAGATTACGGGCTTAACCAACCTGCTCCTGTCATCAGATAAGAATCTTTTGATATTGGTGCCCGGTCTGAGCAGCAGTTCCCTTATGGTATAAAGTATGCCCCGTTCAAAATGCAAAACATGTTCAATCTCGTGGAGGAGGTAGCCGCCATTTATTTTTTTTAACGCTACAGGCTGTCCGCAATTTGGACAGTATTTATGTAAAACTTCGAAGTCGCAAGCCTTGCAATTACTCATGTGATGAAAGGTTAATAAGACAGTATTTTATGATGGAAAAGATTGAATAGGAAGGTAAGTTTACGTCACTGCTTCTTTGGTTTCTTTAACAGCAAGGAAACTGAAGCAATGAAGACAATTAAATAGAGAATATCTAAAGCAGGCTTTGCAAATCTTAAATGCTCAAAATCAAAATGTTTAAATAATGTTACACCCAAAATTATGGCAACAATACCTAACGTGAATTTAAGTGCATTTCCCTTTTTCATATAGATTGCAAACTCTCTTACAATTTAATTATATCTGATTACCCCCTGAACCGGGGCATCGTGGCAAGAACAAATATAATATTAAAGTCACCAAGTGGTGACTAATATATGATTTTTTTAAAGCAAATTGTGCATCAATGGTACTTGATGTAGATTGTTACTTTTGCAAGCAGTTGTTTAGATATCATCGATAATTATGGAAAAGGAAGCAGCGAAAGGCATAAGGCGAAATAAGGCACAGACAAAGCAGCGGTTTTTAGACGCTATAGAGCAAATTTTGATCACAAAGGGAGTTGCTGCACTCAAAGTGAATGACATAGCTAAAGTTGCCGGCTTAGATAAAAAATTGATCTACAAGTATTTTGGCGGAACAGAGCAGCTAATGGATGAATACATCCGGACAAAGGACTTCTGGAGCAACGTTAAAGGTGAAAAAGTACCTGATGCGATCACCGACGGCGGCCATGCATTCGTAGAAGACATGCTATTGTCCCAGTTTGACTATGTAGCAAAGGACAAAGCTTTCCAAAAGTTATTGTTGTGGCGGTTAACCGAGCAAAGAGAATCACTTAAAAAGCTGACTGATGCCCAGGAGGCAAACGGCGAAACATTACTTCAAAGCATCACCGACCCTCATTTTGGCGGGCAGTCTACTCAGTTCCGCTCAATTATGGCCGTGCTTATTGCCGGCACTTATTATCTGGACCTTTACGCGGCTGTTAACGGAAGTGTTTTTTGCGGCATTGATTTGCAGGCCGAACAAGGCCGAAACGAAATCAGGAAAGCACTGTCCTTTCTGTTACAATCTACCTATAAAAATTTATAATACCAGTAATACGTTGCAGGCTCCCGTTTAAGGTTCGTAACGCTTTCCAGTACAAAGAACTTATTTACTTAAGTGTATACTGCTTACGCTTCACACCAGTCAGAAGCTGCGCTTAAAGTATGATTTCGAGTTTTAAACGAATTCTCAGCGGTTATAATCCGCGCACTACTTTGAACCGGAGGCAGAGAATGAGCCAAGGCTAAGCAAAAGCTTTTTTGAAGTTGAGGCAACCGGAATGCAGGTGAACGATTTATCGCACGTACTGCGGTGCTATCTTCCTAATCCAGCACGGTCAGCACAATCTTAATAATGTCCTCAAAGAACCTTTTTTCGGTAGTTGATTTTACGTAAACCTGCATGCCTTTTACGGTATTGCTCAGAAAGCGCGCCAATGCCTGTGCATCTTTTGCTTTGTCCAACTCGCCGCTTTGCTGCCCCTGTCGTATAACCTGCAGAAAACTTTCTTCCAGTTGCTGCTCGTTCTGACAAATCAGCTCGTTCACTTCGGTATCATGTGCTGCCAGTTCAATACCCGCGTTTACCATAAAGCAGCCTTTGCGCTGCTGGTCATTCAGTAAATTGTTTACCACCAAATCAAGCATAGCCTTAATAGCGGCCTTGGCCGTGGGTGTTTCGCGGATGAGCGTACAAAGTTGATTGCCGTAACCTTGCTGGTAGGCTTCCAGCGCTTTGAGATAGAGCTGATGTTTGTCGCCAAAAGTGTCATACAGGCTGGAACGGCTAATGCCCAAGCCATCCACCAGTTCCTGCATTGAGGTACCATTATAGCCTTTGTTCCAAAAAAGACAGATAGCCTTTTTCAGTACTTCCCTTTCATCAAAATCTTTCGTTCTAGCCATAATAACAATAGCTTTGTCCTAAATAAAAGGACAAAGCTATTAATTTTGTTGGTGAGTTTAATAGTTTATCGCATGCCGCCGCTGGCAATCAATACCTCGCCAGTCAGCCAGCCAGAATCTTCTGAGGCCAGGAATACGGCAATTGGCGCAATATCTTCCGGTTGTCCGACACGCCCCAGTGGAACCTGCGACTCAATCTGTTTCTGAAAATCACTGCCAATAAAGCCTGCGGTATGCGTACCCTCCGTTTCTACCATGCCAGGGTTGATGGCATTGACGCGAATCTTTTTAGGGCCCAGTTCTTTCGACAATACCTGCGTAATAGCATCTACTGAGGCTTTGGTAGCTGTATACACTGAGCTTTGCGGCGGCGTAATACGTGACACCGTTGAACTAATATTGATAATACTGCCCCCGCGCTCACCAAAGCTTTTTACGGCACTCTGGGTAACCAGCAGCAGCCCAAGTACGTTGGTGTTGAACTGACGATGGTAATGCTCCTCTGTAATGGCTTCTATTGCGCCAAATTCGTAAACGCCGGCATTATTGACCAAAATATCCAGAGGCCCGAAGGCAGATTCGGCCTCAGCAAACAGACGCTCTACATCAACTGATTTTGATACGTCGGCCTGCACAGCTATGGCTTTGCCGCCTGCAGCAGCAATTTCTTCCACCACTTTATCGGCACCTGCTTTTGCAGAGGCATAATTAACTATAACGGCTGCGCCTTCAGCAGCTAAACTTCTGGCAATGCCAGCACCAATACCTTTAGATGCGCCTGTTACTAACGCTACTTTATCCACTAATTTTTTCATGTTGTGTATTATTTAGGAATGAACATTCCAAATATGGTATATATTTGGAATGTTCATTCCTAAATAATTGTAAAATTAATCTAGAATGACAAATGGAAGCTGGTGTCTATCTAAAAAAGCAGTTATTACAAGGTGATATCAGAAGTAAATTTTTTGTGAGCTTAGGTTGAACCAATCACTCTTGTCAGATATAAGTATCGAACACAAAGTATACACACGCTCTCTCATTCATCTTCAAAAATGATTTTTACTCCATTGATGATACACGTTCGAAAGAGCCATAGTACAGGGCAACTTGTGCAATGTCGCCAATCTCTTTCCCATAATTTAGCACTTTAACACTAGAAACGATGTTTCATTCTGCTTTGCCCATCGTTCGAAGATAAACTTCGGACTTAAACGAATTATTACTTATCGGAATAATTAATCCAGGTTTAATCACTACAAAAGACTAATATCTAATAATCAAATAATTGATAATAAATCATTTGCTTTTTTTAACTTAACCATATCTTTCTAATAGAGCAAACTATAAGTTTTACTCAATTCACAGGCCTATGTTTACTAAAAGCGGAATAAGGGAAGCAAATCATCAATTTAATGAAGAAGAGATTAGAGTATTAAAAGATGATTGGAAAAATTATATAGCTAACACCAGTAAGTTTAATCAGGACTCTTCAGGAAAAGGAATTGTTTATACCGCTGGAAACGTTACCTATATTTCTTGCGTAATCGTATCAATTAAGCTTTTGCGTAGTTTAGGGTGCCGCTTACCAATAGAGGTCTGGTACCTAGGTAATGAGGTCTCCAAATCAGTTATCGACGCTTTTCATGGGCTTAATGTCGAATTCAGAGATTTTCTTGACATAGACCCTGATATATCGCCCGGCTACGTATTAAAACCACTTGCTATCATAAACAGCCGGTTTTTAGAAGTTTTATTCTTAGATGCAGACAACAACTGCATCCTTAATCCCGAATATCTTTTTACATTAAAAGAATACGAAGATTTTGGATGCATTTTCTGGCCAGACTTTTGGAAAACCAGTCCCGATAACGCTATTTGGAAAATCATTGAAAAAGATTATTTTGATGAAAATGAACAGGAAAGCGGACAGATACTTATTCACAAACAAAAGTGTTGGAAGGAATTGCAGCTTTGTTTATACTTCAATATGCTATCGGCCTACTATTACAAAATACTTTTAGGCGACAAGGATACCTTTAAGTTCGCATGGCTTGCATTAGATAAGAAATACTACATGGTTCATCATCATGTTGGTTCGCTAGGATTTAAAGAAGATAAACGTTTTTATGGAACAACAATGGTTCAATTCGACACTTTTGGAAAGCCGTTGTTCCTGCATCGAAATTTAATTAAATGGGGGGTTACAAAGGCTGATGAACAATGTTGGGAATACATTAAAACATTTACTGTTAATGCAAATAATAAAGAGTTTATTGTGTGCGATTCGCCTCGAGGGGATATGTCTATAGACATCAGAGGGGATATCCAAGAGCAGGACTTTGTTCAGATTTATGGAAATTTAGAAACGAAGTGTTTAAACATTTTAAATGAATGGCGCCGGTCTGACCACTATTTAAAGTTTTTACAGTATTCTCATTTTATAGAGAATAGATTCTCTACTCGAATTACGTTCACAAAAATGAACGAACCGATTTAATAAACTATTGACTGAGTATTAGAATCTTTGCACTCCTTGAAAATAAAGGCCTGCGGTCAAACTTTTTAAGTTTAGGATGGCTTCTCAAAAAGGAATGATTGTTCTTACTGTAAAGGAAGAGTTTGATACCTTAAATAGGTCCCATGGCCTTATTCTTACCTCACTCCTTTTTTACCAACTATATGGCTATTTTAATCTCCTATATCTTTACAAGCGTACTGCACTACTATCTCCTTTATGATTTTGGTTAATGTACAATGTACTTAAGCTGCCGTTACCTTATCAATTTCTACTTATTACTTTCATCAGATCTCGTGTTATTCTTTTTAATATGCTTGCATCCTGAGTAATAATTTCTGCATTTGCAATCATACCTTGCTTTAAATGTATAGGCTTTTGTGATTTCAACTGAGATCTTGAAACAATATTCACCCTAGAAAAAAAGACACTGTCGTGGTATGGGACGTCGGATATGTGGGAGATGTTGCCTTTTAGCATACCGTATTCTTCAAAAGGATAACTTTTAAGCTTAATCAACACCAACTGCCCTTGCTTCACTTTACCAAGGTTTTCTTGAGGGATGTTCATCTGTCCAAAAAATTTATCACCACCAGCATTAACATAAAAAAGTTCCTCTCCAGTTCTTACAACTTGATTTTTTTGAATTATACCAGAGAAAGCTACTCTGCCATTTTGCGGAGCTGTGAGTACATATTTGTTTTTCCATTCCTCGGCTTGGCTGATCAGGCTGTTTAATGCCTGACTAAACTGTAGCTTTTCATCCCGGATTTGATGGTCCAGTTCCATTATCTCTTTAAATTTGCCTTGTTTATTTGTTCTGGCGGTGATAAGTTGCGCATCGTTCTGTATAACTGGAGACTTACGCAAGAGGTACTTACTTTCTTGTTGCCTTAACTCTGCTGGTGTCTCTGCTTTTTGTTCTGCCAGCTTTTTATGCATCACATATTCATCTTCAGCTAAGCTAAGATCGCGCTGTAACAATGCCTTCTCTAAATTCAGTTGGCGCTCCTGCTCTGTCAATGCCGAGATGTCTTTTTGGAGATAGTTCCTCCTCCTCCAAAGAGCGCCATCTTCAATTGAAGATTTATAAACCAGATATTCCTGTGCGAAAGCCTGGTAAGATGATTGCAACTCACCTAGTTCATAAGTGCTGTTATTTGAAAAAGGGTGATTGTCTATTGGTTGATTCTCACTTAACTGCTTTTGCATTCGCTTCAAATGCATTAATAAGTTTAATACTTTATCGTGTTTGGCCGTACTTTCCATATAAGCCAAAGGTTGTTCAGCAGTTACATAGTCGTTATCCGTAACCTTAAGTTCAACCAGCTTCCCATTAATTTTCGAAACTACTGACTTCGGCGTCTCAAGGGATGTGATTTTAAGTTGTGTTTTTACAATATCCGGATATTGTATAAAAGCCGAGAGACCAAGAACAGTTATAAGAATCAACAAAAAAATGAAAGTACCCCATCTCAGGCCCCAAGACGGAACTTCAGATACAATATCCTGTACCTCATCAGAGTGTCTTCCTTCTATTTGATTATTGAAACTTCCAGATGGCATAAGATTTCATTTTTACATTCCAAGTTCTAACTGATTTCTCACCAAGTTGAAGTACTCTCCCTTACCATCAACAAGTTGCTGGTGCGTACCTTGCTCAATTATCCGCCCTTTATCTAACACGATAATATTATCTGCATTATTGACAGTACTTAACCGGTGTGCCACAATTATCACGGTACGTCCTTTAAAAAAAGAATTCATATTCTCCATAATTACCCGCTCGTTATTGGCATCTAAGGAGTTTGTAGCCTCATCAAAGAAAATATAGCTAGGGTTTTTATAAACAGCACGTGCAATAAGCAAGCGTTGCCGCTGCCCCTGGCTTATACCATTCCCTTCTGCACCAATTCTTGTTTTAACTCCTAATGGCAGCGAATCAATCAAATCTTGGATGTTAGCAACTTTAATAGCATGCTGTAACCTGTCATTATCAGGCCGCTCGTCGCCAACTGCAATGTTCCGCTCTATCGAATCTGAAAAAATGAATCCATCTTGCATAACCACACCGCATTCGCGACGCCACGTTTTAAAGCCAATATTGGTAAGCAGCTGGTCTCCTACCCTTATCTCTCCCTTTTCTGTTTCGTAAAACCTTAATAACAATTTCAACAAAGTTGTCTTGCCACTTCCGCTCATACCTACAATAGCAGTGGTCTTTCCTTCTGGAATATTTAAATATATATTTTGCAATACCGGTTCATTTCCTGCACCTGGATAACGAAATGTGACATCATTAAAAGTAACACTCAGATCTTTCGGTAAAACATGATTAAACTGTTTATCAACAGGTTCTTCATCTTGCATCTGGTGAATCTCATTCATCCTTTCTAAACTGATCTTTGCATCCTGGAAGGCCTGAATAAAGGCTAAAAATTGCTGTACGGGGTTATTAAGCTGACCAATAATATATTGTATTGCAATCATAGCCCCCAAGGTGAATCCTCCATCAATTACAGTTTTAGCACTGATAAAAGTAATAACGAGGTTGGTCGATTCATTGATGAATGTAGAGCCGCCTTGCTGATACTGGCTTAACGCAAGGCTTTTTACATTGAACCTGAAAAGCCTTGCTTGCAGGTGTTCCCACTCCCACCGTTTTTGCTGCTCGCAATTGTTAAGTTTGATTTCCTGCATGCCACTAACTAATTGAACAACATTACTCTGATTCTTTGATGATATGTCGAAGTTTTTGTAATTCAGGTTACGGCGACTTTTTAGAAAGATAAAAATCCACCCTACATACAAGAAACTACTCATTATATAAATGAAGAAAATCATAGTACTATAAGATGCCAGAACTACAGAGAATATGAATAGGTTAAAGAATGAAAACAATGTGTTCAATGATGAACCAGTCAAAAAGCTTTCAATGCGTTGCTGGTCATTCATACGCTGCATGATGTCACCCGTCATTTTTGTATCAAAGAAACTGAGGGGGAGTTTCATCAATTTTATTAAAAAATCAGTTAGAATTGAAATGTTTAGCCGGGTACTGATATGTAAAAGTATCCAGGACCGGATGAATTCAACGCTAACTCTTCCAATGATTAAAATAGCTTGTGCTATGGTGACAACATATATGTAGTGTAAATTACTTGTATTTATGCCAATATCAACAACTGATTGTGTCAGGAAAGGGACTATAAGTTGCAATAGGGTTCCAATGGTTAATCCTAAAAATAACTGCATGACCATTTGCCGATAAGCAGCAATATATCGAAGTAAGAACAACCAACTGATTCCGTCAGCCTTGTCGTCCTCTCGCTCGTAAAATTGCGGGGCTGGATTTAATATCAGTGCGATGCCTTCGTTTAATTCCTTATCAGATATCCAGCTATTGACAAATTCCGCTTCATTCAGTTTGATTAACCCGTTTTCTGGATCAGCAATATAATAGTTGTTCTTGCGTATCTTATGCAATACAACAAAGTGATTTTGCCGCCAGTGCAGAATACAGGGCAGCTTCATTGATTTTAGATTAGGCAATTTTAGCTTAGTACCAAGGGACCGGAATCCAATCTTTTCTGCACCATCACTGATACCTAACAATGACACACCGTCCCGATTAACCTCACATATATCACGCAAAGTCTGCAACCTCAAGTTACGCCCATAATATTTAGCTACCATTCGTAGACAGGTAGGGCCGCAATCCATTTGATCTGGCTGCTTAAAGAAGGGGAAAACCATAGCTCTAAATATTATTGGGGACCAATAAGCTGTGCAATAAATAATTAAATCATAAGTATTATAAGACTTCTATACTTGCCTAGGGGAACCACAGCTCAATATACCGCTAAACACTCTTCAATCCCTCAATCGGCATGAAGAAATCAATTAAACTTATTTAATTAATATACGAGTTCGCAGAAAGCATTATACTACCTTGTACTCAAGTCAAAAGATACTTTAAATCATTCAACGAATAAGTATTGGGCAAAGAGTGACTATTTAAAAACATGGTAGGTGTATGCTGTATCTGCGTTGTTTCACACCAATGTCGATGCGACTGCGATTTAAGAGTTACTGACTCGTCAATTGTCACAGGATATTTCCTTGACCAACCTGTATAATCGTAGGTTCCGGCCGCATACCAGTCCCGCATGGCCTCGATAAGTATCGAACTATTTTCCAGAGCGCTAAGTGCAATCAAGTGCTGAATCATCTGATTTTTAACACCCTTCTCCTCTAAGTCCGGCGCAAATACAATGAGTATATTGAGGTCAACTCTATCCTGCAACCATTTATCCAGTTCATTATGTATCGATTTACAGGAAGGGCAGAATGGATTTGTAACCAGAACAATATTATTTTTTGCAAAAGAATTTCCTATTTGTATGCACCACTTTGGATCAGGTAAGATACAGCGGGGTTGCGAAAGCAAAATTAGATCGAATATTTTGGCAGAATATTTAAATTTCCTTAATTGCTCTTTTAGGGGGTTGAGCTGTAAATAACCGGCTATTAGCTCTTTAGTTACCGTCCAAAACAATACAATAGATATGAAACAGATTGCCAGTGTTGTGACAGGTTGCAGATTTGAAATGGAAAAACTCATCGTTGTATTAATGGATAAAGTGATGAATTCCATCCACAAAACAAATTGGACTAAACAACACAACACACACCATTGCTTTATTACCTTGTACTGATAATAAATGGAATAAACCGTGTACGGCAAGGAAACGATATTTATGAGATAAATAAGCCTGACCATAGAATCCAGTTCACGGGTAAAAAGCATTGAAAAAAATGTGGCTGTAAAATAAACAAAGCCAACATCAGACCAGCTAAATCCACCAAACGCTTTCGCCGCTTGAGAAGATAGCACGTTTTCACAACTTGTTTTGGCATTAATTCTACATATTTTTTTTACGAATGAATTATTCGCATCAAAACCCTGAATAAGTAGTAAAGAGGTAAGAAATATACCGGCTGCTTTTAGAAAGAATAACGCGACCAAGGTCCAGAGACTCTTCTGATCGGAGGTTCTATAAATATCAACGTTATAAATTAGGAGGCCAAACAAGGTTAGTAAAGCAAAAGCCACGGTAGCCCTCTTTACTTGAACCATTAGCGAATTAGGGATTGTCTTTTTTATGCCTGAAGGGTTTGCGGCAAATAGAACAATTCCATCGAAAGCTTCTGAAAACTGGTCGATGTTAAGTCGGTAATGAGCCTTTTGCTCATTATATAAAACAAGTTGCTGCTTCGAACTTTTCTTAACCAATACAAAACCATCGCTTTTGGTATGGGCAATAAATGGACAAGGTATATCTTCGATCTTTTCACGTTCGATTTGAAATGAATACGTTTCTACCCCCACGTCTGTCAAGACATCGTCAATACTAAGTAAACTAGGATATTCAGGATGAGAACCTAATTTTTTCAATACCACATTATCGTTTTCAGGTATATTTAACAGCTCTAAAAATTTGATAACAACTGCTTGTGTATTATCTAACTTTCTAAATGAAAATATTGACATTGAATTAAGATTTACCAACGTGATTTAAACAATAATCATTCAGCAATGGCATGCTGATGACGAGACGGGCATGTATAATCTAACCATCCTTTTCTAGGTTAAAGAATAACATGGAGTATGTTATGTTAATAAGATATAGGTCGGGCTTAAGCAGTACAGACTTATAATAGCTGCGCCGCTTCTAAACGTCTATGATCATAGTAAAACATATTATATAGATGCCTTCAATAAAGCGCCCTATAAAATGCTTAATAGGGCGCTATTTAATTAGTTCATATGGCAATCACTGGTACAAGGGCCAAGATGGCTTGTTCCTGAGCCATTAGGATAAACCCTTGAGCAGAGGTCATTGGATGAACTGGTCGTATACCAACATGACGAACTTCCAGAGCCAACACCTCCCGTTACTGTACAAAAAGCACATTGCCCACTTCCTTCACCTCCACTTCCGCCAAGAACATTTTTCATTTGTGCACGAGTAAGTTGTTTAGCATTACTCAACTCTTGTAAAAGAGAACTAAATCTTTCCATAACAAAAAAATTAGAAAATGATAAAATAATGGAGTTGAACTTCGTCCAAGGGGCCAACTTGGCGCCACGGTGAGCAACTCATTCTCGCCGTGAGTTTATTCGCAAATAATATTCTTCATGCCAAATCTTTCATCAATATAAACTGATAAAAGCCGGCTGCTTAATTCTATCTAAAAGGGATGCTAATTAGGGTGCGGTTAATCGTTGGTTACAATTATTCTATAAAGCTAATTTTTTATTGTTCTATATCAAATTTTATTTTACTTTTATGTAAACCACTATAAATCAAAGATGCAACGCAGCAAAAAGTGTGTCTTTTCGCTATCACATTTAACTTTTTATCTTTATGAATAAGCCATTGTATAGCTCTCCATACCTATTGTTTTCAGATGGCATAGGTGACTGTTTCTTTAACTTGCCGGCGATGCGGGCACTATCAGAATTTTTTGAAGGGCGTTTAACGCTGATATGCACCAAGGGTATTGCCGATTTGTTTTTCAGAGATCTATCTTTAAGGCGCATCATTGAGATACCAAATGTTGTAGTGCCAGATAACCGTAAAGAAGCAGTAGAAATTTGCAAACGTGAAATAACAAGCTGTGATTTATTTATATATATCAACCCCTATTTTTTTACTGAGTTACTTGATTTGATAGATTACCTGGATACCGAAACAATGGGTTACTTCGAGCCTTTCAAAATTCAAGTACCAATGGACCAGGAAAAACATTCACTCATTTCTCACTTTAATTTTTCTTTGTATTTTAATAATCAGCTTAATTTAACCGAATACAGCTACCCGCCCACCTACAAGTTTAGTGATGGAGACATAGCAAAACGAATTATTGATAGCATCCCACCAGATAACAAACTACTTATCGTACATCCCGATACTACAAAAGAGTTTAAAACATGGGCCTACCCTAATTATAATACACTGTTTGATATGATTCTTGATCGATATCCTTTATATATTATTATGCTGGTAGGGAACTCCGTCTTAAACACTGAAAATTGTCTGTACAAAGACCGTATTTTTTCTGCTGCTGATCTTCCGCTGGAGATAAATCTGGATCTTATAAAACACGCAGGTGTATTCATAGGAATTGATTCCTGTTTCCTTCATGCTGCTGACTTTTTCAGAATACCTTCAGTAGGCATTTTTGCGAACGAATATTCAAGTCGGAGATATGGACTGGCCTTAACTCAGCACCATCACGTATTTTCCGAAACTACTGATATTAACTTAGTGGCTCCGATAGACGTATATAATGCTTTTTCTTCCTTAGTTGAAGTACAAAATACTGTCCCAATAAATTAAACCAAAATATGAATTTAAGAGACCGGAACAAACCGACTACAAAATATTAAGTTTATTTCACAACGCACAATCACCTATTTATTTAGCGTTAGTAAGCACTCACACATCATATAAATAATTTGTCACTTTACAGGTAATATGAGTCTGCTTATGAAGGTCCCTTGGAAGTAGTCCTTGCCAAGGAAACGTCTTATTCAATCTCTCAAAACCATATCATTAATTAACTAATACTTGCTACGACAATAAGTTTAAGGGCTATAGAACAATGAAAAACAGCTTTAAAACTTCATGATTGTGTGGAATCAAGCACTGACAATACAAGCCACTACTTTTAATATTCACAAAATATCAAAATACAATTTAGTATGTATACTTCCAGCACCAAACAATAGCTCGGTTAAAACCGACAGCACCAATTATTAAAAAGCTAATACTATAACCCCCATCACAATGAATGTTTCCACCAAGTTAGATTTTGTAAAAGCCAAGCTGATTCTTGCCTTAACTATCCTTCTATATTTTACTCAAACGTCCGTATATGCCCAAATAGAGCATATAAAGATAAAGGGAGATATTGTAGGCCGAACTGATAAAGCGTATGTATATGTCATTACCGGAGACGTAAAACCCGAGTTTAACAAGGGCATCATTCAAGATGGCCGATTTCAGATTTCGCTCAATAAGCAACTAAAAGACACGGTGCTGCATGCCGGCCTTTTTTTGAGCAGGCTTTCTCTCATGAATAATTCTATCTACAAAGCAGAACTTAAAGCTAAAAAAATAAATCCCGGAAAAGATTTATACTGGTTTTTGATAGACAGTAATTATACAAAGCTTACCATCAATATTTTTACAAATACAATGGCGACAAATGGTGGAATGTTAAACAGAGAAAAGGCGCTCAACGATAGTATACTGGTGCAGTATTATAAAGACGTTAACCAGCGCGGTACAGATTATGCCAATAGAAAAAGAACTATGGCGGAGATTGACGTAATTAATCATCACAATTCGTCACTGTTAGCAGCTGAAAGCTTAAGAAATTTGATTTGCCTCCCCTTGCCTGGGGGTGCTTATCCTTACCGAAATGAAATTATGGCAGCTTTAAATAATTTAGACAAAAAAGCAATTGGTAAAGCTCGCATTGATAATATGCAAATGCTGTATGAAAACATGTTGAAGCGTTACACGCCGAAAGAAAACCTGTCATTTCCAAACTTAGAACTTGTTGACGATAAGGGTTCCTTAACTTCGTTTACCAATATCTCACAAGGATACGACTTTATACTTATTGACTTCTGGGCCACCTGGTGCGGCCCCTGCATACAGCAGCATCCGCAGCTTAAAGAAATTCAGGAACAGTTTAGGGAAAATAAACGTCTTAAAATTATCGGTGTGGCTTTAGATAAACAAATCAAACCTTGGCAAACTTACCTATCTAAAAATCCATTTAATTACACGCAATATTGGATTACACCAGCCATGTATAAGCATATTGATGAAGAATTAGGTTTAGCAACAATTCCCAGTTATATTTTAATCAATGCAAAGAACGGAAAAATTACAGATTATAATATGAGCATCACTGACATTGTAACGAAGTTGAAAGAGAAAGGCTTATAAATCCTTTACTCGCCAAAAATTCAATCGGTTATTATATAGCACTTTTGCAATCATCAAAATGCAAGCATATTGCCAGAATAATAGTCAATGATCTTGAGACGGAACAAGAAAACGTATTTCGCTTGAATGAGGTCGAGCTGGGCCTGGTTAAAATCAGAAAGGACAGTATTGTACTCAATTGCACCGATAAGCCCGGCTTTGTACCGTTTGTCACTAACCAATAAAACTTTTTCAGTCGCCTTAAGGTTTTTTTCGCTTGCACGAAGCCTTTTTTCGGCAAACTTGATGTCTGTAATTGCCTGATTGAATATTTTAATAAAGTTGCTAACTGCGAGTTGTTCCACAAACTGCGCATCAATATATGCTAGTTTCGCCTTAGTAACATTAATTCTATTGCTCAGTTTACTAAAGATGGGGATTTGTAAGCTAACTCCGACTGACTGATAAAAGTTGTCAGCAAATTGCCTAATCAGAGGATATCCGCTATAATTATTTCTATAGGCAGGTGTCAACACACTCTGATTTGTTCCGTTTACTGTGCCAATTGTATCAAAGCCGGTTTGTCTGGAACCAGTAAGTAGTGTTCTCGCGTCTGAGTAATTAGTACCAGCAGAGCCAAATAGTGAAACAGTGGGATAATAAGCGCTTTTTGCTCTTTTAATACGCTGCTGTCGAATTGCCAGATTTCTCCTTGCGATGTTAATATCAGGATTATTTTCGATAGCTTTTCTAATTAAGATGACAGAGTCAACCGAGGTGCTTTTAAGTTTAGACAACGCCGTGTCAGGCCGGCTTAACAGGAACGTTACATTTGGCATTTCAGTCAATTGCCTGAGCGTAAGCAGCGCTACATCTAATTGATTTTGCAAGTCTGCTATGTTAAGTTCTACTTTTATAACCTGTGCCTGAACCTGCGCAAGATCTGCTTCCGACTTATTGCCCGCATCAAAGCTCTTTCTAACATTTTCTTCGGTTAATTGTGCCAGGCGCAGCTGTTGCTTTGCTGTTTGCAGCATATCCTCGCTTGCTAATGCAGAGGTATAAGTAGTAGCCACATTTAATATCAGATCATATTTAACCTTCGTAACAGCACTTTTACCTGCCTCCAAAATAAGCTTATTCTCAAGAACCTGTTGTCTCAACTGCCCTCCCTGAAACAATGTAAATTGGGTACTTATACTTCCATTGATCAATGATACTCTTTGATTTATAAAGCTATAAGTAGAGACATCGAGAGATCTCCCCCAGTTGATACTGGCTTGGGGACTGGCCGCAAAACTTGGTAATTTATTATATCTGGCTTGCTTTAAATCCTCGATAGCTAACGCAACATTATTTTCAGCCTGCTTAATTAACAAACTTCGTTTCAAAGCAGAGTCTATCGCATCGGTAAGCGGGAGATTGTATTGTGCAAACCCTCTCAGACTAGCCATCAACAAACAACATATTAGAAAAACACTTTTCAATGCGCTTATTATTCCATTGTGACATGACATGTTTAAGAGGTTTATAAGACATTTAAAGATAGTAAAATATGATGGCATGCTGTATATACCAGTAATCTATCTCTAAGCTTGCATCACTAACCGATGGGGTATCAAAGATGTCTTTAAAAGAATGACCTCTGCAGTGTCTGCAGGTAATTAATGGCTTTCAAATAGATATCTATAACACGATCGCTCTGCCTTATGTCAAAAAAGTGAGTTAAAAGACACTGTGGAAATATCTTTTACTTCACATATCGCATCCTATAAGGACCAGTAACTTTGATAAACGAGCTCACAATAAGAACTATCAGTAAAGCTTATTTTCTGATTAGCTCAATCCATTCAATTGTGAAATCTGGCCTTTACTCGCGAGCCGCTTTCATTAACAATAATAGGCAATGACCTTTTACTGATATAAACAGGTTTACTACTTAAAGCATTGTATGCACTATTAACTTTCTTTTGATTGATACTTAATCCCATACCGGCAAGTTCCAATGCTTTTTTTAACAAAGGATCATCCGGGTCGCTAAAGGGCTTCAGCGGAAGAACAGAGAACTCATCAACAATGTAATCCGGTGTTAAACCATTTGAATATTCTCCCTGCCCGTTAGCATTATATAATTTAAAGACTAATGGATGTAATGTAAAGTTAATTTTTATAGGTGTGTGAAAATCGCGAATGGCAAAGCTTGCCATATCCTTTCCAGTAGTGGTATGGCCAATTTGTATAACCTGAATAAAAGGCTTAAGATTATTAACCAATAACTCTGCCGCTGATGCTGTAGAAGCACTTGTGAGTATAAATATCCTTTTAAGGTTTATTCTGCGGGAAGTAAACTCACTGAAATCTTGCGGCTGAAAACCATTCTCCCCGATCAGATCATTAAATGACTTATTAATGTGGCCCCCATTGCTATTAGCCTGATAGATGGCAAACAGTTGCTCAGGTTTGCCCGGCGTTAGGGTAGCAGCAATTTTTGCTGCTGAGGACACATCACCACCAGGATTGTAACGCAAATCTATAACTAACTCGGATATCCCCTGACTTTTTAACTTATTCAATGAATCGAGAACATTGTAATCGTTTAACCCGCTAAACCAATTATAGAATATATAACCAATTTTTGCTTGCCCTCCTGAAAAGATGCGGGTGGTGTAAACAGGCTGTTCCGAAAAATTCTGATGCGTGATCTTTACAGCTGAAGTTCGGATCAATTGTTTATCCTGCAAATCTGCAAGTTGAAGCGTAACACCATTACCTTCAGATAGCACCCGCTTTATGGAATTGGATGTAGATGTGCTGAGAGCTACTTCATTAACAGCTGTAAAAATATCTCCCCGTTTAAGACCTTGTTTTTCAGCAGGGCCGCCGGGTACTACCAGGGTAACCGTTCCGATGAGCTGACCGGCCAATGCAGCAGATTCAACAAAAGCATATTCAAAGCCGTACCAGGCAAAGGACGAGTACTCAGTTTTTACCTCGTCAGGGTTATCAATATAAGAAAAACGATCAGCCGGATTGAGCAAGGATTTAAAAAACGATGTAGGACTTTCATTAGCTGCAGGCTGTTTGGGCAATTCTTTGTTCCAATAATAATAGACCCTCATGCTGTCCAGTATCCATTGATTACTTCCGGAAAGAGGTACGCTTGCACTATTTTCTTTCTTACAGGCGGCTAATAATGATATGATTACGATCATAAAAGCCGATGAAATACCATGTTCCAGTTTTTTCATGCTATACGCTATAATTATATAATCTGTCTATTCCAACTATTCCCTATTCCCGCCCAATAATTATTATCAAATATTTTTTATTCCGGAATAGGGAAGTTTCCTCTTTTCTGGATTATTTAATAAATGAGGCACATGAAATCTGACCAGCCGGCGATACCAGAGCTTGTAAAAACGAAGCATAATGAATAAGGAGATCTTAAAAAGATATTTTGAAGGTAGGAGCAGCAGTTGGGAGATGAAGCAAGTGAAGGAATATTTTCAGGGCGAGGATATGCAGGTTTTTAATGAGTATATCAAAGAGAATGAGAAGCAGGCTGAAGGTGTGCCTGTAGAAAACTCGCTGAAAGAAAAATTCCTTGATAATTTGATGGAACGTATCCATCAGCAAGAACAGCCACAACCGCTCCCTAAGCATCGAAATATCTTTCCTTATATTACAATTGCCGCAAGTGTTCTTATTGTGTTCAGTATCGGTGCTTTTCTACTAAATACTTTAACACAACGCAAAGCTGAAAAGATTGCTCAATACGAAACCATCATTAACGTTACCAAAAGCCTGCAATACGCTGTACTAACAGATGGAACTAAATTATGGTTAAACCCAGGCAGCAAAGTAAGTTACAATATCAACCAATTCAATGAGAAAACACGTGACATCAATATTTCCGGCGAAGTATTCTTTGATGTAGCACATAATCCTCAAAAACCTTTTCGGGTTCATGCAGGCAGGCTTACTACAACGGTTTTAGGAACTGCATTTAATGTTGAAGCCTATTCTACAGAGCAACAAGTAAGGGTTTTGCTCCTTCGGGGGCATGTTCGCGTGAGCGATGGCACCGGCCAGGAAGATTTGACACCAGGACAAATGATGGAATATGATCGTAGTAACCGGAACATGAATATAAATCATATGGATGTTAACGGCAAAATGGAATTATACACAAGCGGAAAGGTGATTTTTCAAAGCGTTCCATTGAAAGATGTGATTAACCGTATGGAGCAAATTTACGGGGTATCATTAACGGTTTCGAATCCGGCTGTGTTGAAAAACAAAACGGTTAGTGGAAATTATTACCGTAATGATACGGAAGAAGTGCTGCATAGCATCTTGTTTATGCATGGCCTGCATTATAAAAAGAGAGGAGAGAAAGAATATTTGATCTTTTAAAATAGTAGCTAATAATAGCACCACCTAATAAAAAAGGAATGCCAGTGGCATGGCATTCCCCAAAACTGAATAGTAAACTATCACAATTTTATGTTCGTCTTTACAAAATTAAGTAATTGTATTCAAAAGGAACGTTTGTCGTTCATTATTTTCATGGCCTTGCTGCTCGTATTTTTTAGTCCGGCAATGGCACAGTCTGCACCGGCCAGACCGGCTTCTACTATCAATGTTAACATCTTACAAGCAAACCTATTAGAACTATTGGATGCACTCAAAGAACAAACCGGTTATGAATTTTTCTTTGATAGAGTCGCAGCAAAAAAAATCAAGATTCAAAATTTCCGGCTTACGTCGTCATCTATCCAATCGGCCTTAAAAAAAATGCGGAAAGACCTGCCGTTGGACTATCATATGATTCGTAATGAAATCACTATACAAATAGAAAGCGATCAGGAATTTACCAACCGGATAAAAAAAGAACAACCGGGTAAATTATCAGGCAAAGTATTTGACGACAAAGGAGGTACGCTTCCGGGTGCCAATATACGGGTAATTGGCGCTAATTATGCTACCCAATGTACCGCAGATGGAACCTATCAACTAAACCTGCCAGCAGGAACATATACAATAGAGGTATCTTATATATCTTTTAAAACTAAACGCATCACGGATATCATTGTGAAACCGGGCCAAAATACGCCTCTGGATATTTTATTGACCGTTGATTCAAAATCTTTGAATGAAGTTGTGGTAACCGCCAGCTACAGGCGCGCTTCTATCGAAGGATTATACGCCAAGCAAAAGAACAACTCGGCCATGTCTGACGGTATAACAGCAGAACAGATCAGCAGAACGCCGGCCACAAACACCGCGCAGGTATTAGCCAAAATAAGTGGGCTTCAAATATCGAATGACCGAAATGTAGTGGTAAGGGGCCTTAGTGACCGGTATAACAACGTTTTGCTGAACGGCGCCATGCTGCCAAGCAGTGAACCTAATCGCCGGGATTTCGCCTTTGATATGATCCCAAGCGCTTTGGTGGATAACGTTATTGTAAATAAAACAGCCACCCCTGATTTAACAGGAGAATTTACAGGGGGATTAGTTCAGGTAAATACGAAGGACATTCCGGCAGAAGATTTTTTTCAGATAACCGTAGGAAGCGGTTATAATACCCGTGCTACCGGAAAGAATACGCTCGGCCTGGATCGTGGCAACCACGCTTGGCTGGGCTTAGGTTCTGACATTCATAGAAAGCCCGGAGGCCTGAGTTTTGGCGAATATAATGCAGTAATCTCCTCTGTTAAAAACGGAATGCCCACGGCTGATCAACGAACCAAAATTAACAGCTTTTTAGGTTCTGTTCCAGAGAACTGGCGGTTTAAACAATACACAGGTGAACCAATACAAAACTACCAGTTACAGGGTGGAAAAGTACTTTCCTTTAAAAATGATTCACGTTTAGGGATTATTGGCGCTTTAACCTACCGTAACGAACAACGAGCCGACCAGCGGGATATGTATTTTAATTCAGCATACGATTATCAAGGCGACCAATACCGGTATATCACCACGCTTGGTGGTTCCTTAAACCTGGGTTACAGCTTCGGCAAAAACAAAATCACGCTGCAAAATACTTACAATGGTAAATTCAGTGATGATTTCTGGAAATATAAGGGCGTTGATTTTGATAATAACAATACAAGAGTTGACAATTATAACAACGTAACCGTTATTAATAACCTTTTGCAATCTCAGTTAAGCGGGGAACATACCCTCACTAAAAGCCGGATTAAAGTGGACTGGAACTTCTCGGCCGCCAGGTTAAACCGCGATCAACCTTATAGCCGTATCCTGACCAGAGGGAATGGTACCCTTGGCGATAATACGCCGGAAGACTATTTTGGTTACGATCTCAGCGATCCAAGAATAAAGAATGGTTCACTATATTATTCAGAATTAAACGAGAAATTATACAATTGGGGAACAAACATTCAGATTCCCTTCAACTTCTTAAAATTAAATCAAACGTTCAAGACAGGTTACCAGGGTAAATACCGCGAGTCAGATTTCAATGCCAACCTGTACCGAATGTTTTCCTTTAACAAGGGCACCAATTTTTATAATGGGTTGCCTTATTATGATGTATTTAATACGGCAAATTTTACAGATGATTTATACCTGCGCCCCATTGGTACCGGAGGGGCTACTTACGGGGCAACCGCATCATCTGAAGGGTATGACGGCTTTCAGCGGCTACATGCATTTTATGGCATGCTGGATATTAAACCATTACAGAGGTTACGCCTGATTGGCGGTATTCGTGCCGAAAGGAATACCCAAACGGTCTTTGACAGGGTGCTGAATGAAGGAGCGACGGAAGTAAACAGGGTAGCAACTGGGATCAACCAAACCGACTGGCTGCCATCTGTTAATGCTATCTATTCACTGACCAGCAAATTCAACATACGGGCTGCTGTATACAAAACCGTTGCCCGGCCAGACCTACGCGAGCTATCCGCTTTTCAGTACTTTGATTATGAGATCTATGATGTAATCTCAGGTGCTCCGTTAAAAACTACGCACATTAATAACGCGGATTTGCGACTTGAATATTTTCCTTCGCCGGGTGAGATCGTTAGCATTTCGGGCTTCTACAAGAAGTTTAAAAACCCGATAGAAGTTGTTTACATTGGTACAAGTAGCGGTCAGACCCTATTCTACAATAATTTATTATCAGCCAAGGACCTGGGAGTAGAATTTGATTTCCGTAAGTCGCTTAACTTTTGGGGGAGCGAATCACCTATCTGGAAAAACATCTACGTATCAGGGAATTTTACTTGGCTGGATGCCAGCATAGATTTCGATCCTCAGGTGGCCGTTGATACTAAAGGAAACCCAGTATCCACCAAACGTAACCGGCCGCTGGCCGGACAATCGCCTTATATTATTAATGGCGGCTTGTTATATACAGGAACGCATTTCGGTTTGAATGTAACTTATAATCGATACGGAAAAAGGATCGTTTATGCTTCACCCAACCGTTCGCTCGATCAGTATGAAAATCCAAGGGATATGATGGACGCTCAGCTTAGCTATAAGTTTTTAAAACAGCAGAAGGCCGAGTTCAGGTTAAACATAAGCAACCTGTTAAACCAGGAGCAATTCATCTATACGAACCGCTTCAACAATGATAATTCACTTGGCGCAAACTCTGGGGATGCGTCAATTGAAGAATATCCTGATACAGGCGGCCAGGAACCAATACCAGCTAACCGGATTGATCCTAAAGGCACCAACTATAATAAAGACTACGATACCAAGTTCAGACGATTCCGTTTTGGTACCACCTTCACCCTAAATTTCATTTACAGGTTTTGATTAAATCCATAGGCCCTATCATTAATTTACTTCAATGCTTTTAATGTAATCTATTATAAAAAACAAATCCGTAATCATGAAAGACAACAAAACTTAAACTAAACACTGATCAAAACGGACATTTTGAACAGTTTAAAAAACAACTAAAACTTAAATTATGAACTTTAAATCATTAGCCTTGAAGGCATTATATGCTCCAATTTTGGTAGCAGTTTCATTATCATCTTGTAAAAAAGACAACGCTGTAACTGGAGATAACAAAGGTGATTTTAGCAAATCAAGCAGTGCGTATGTTGATTCACGTGTTGCACCATCTGTAACCCGCGTATTGCCTAACGTTATTGGCGGCAACAGAACGCTGTCTCGCGATACTACCTATATACTGAACGGCCCTACTTATGTTACAAACAACAGTACGCTGACCATTCAGTCTGGCACCTTTATCAAAGGCAGGTTAACATCAACAACAACCACTGGCCAACCTTCATACCTTTTAATCACGAAAGGTTCGAATGTACAAGCTGTGGGTACAAGTAGCCAGCCAATTGTATTTACCAGTATTGCTGCCGCCGGAGCACGCAGACCTGGTGACTGGGCTGGCGTAGTGATATTAGGCAACGGTTTAACCAATGCCGGCTTACGTCCAATTGAAGGGATTGCACCAGCCTATGTTAGTGGCTTCGGACTGCCTTACCCAAGCACTATTCAGTACGGTACAAACGTTTCTGAAGATGATGCAGCAGCAGCAAGCCGCTTGAGCTTTGTACGTATAGAGTACGCTGGCGCTGTTTTAGAGGCTGACAATGAATTAAATGGTCTTACATTAGGCGGCGTAGGTTCTGCAACCACGTTAGATCACATCCAGGTATCTTACGGCGCTGACGACGCTTTTGAATTCTTTGGTGGCTCTGTAAACGCAAAATACCTGATTGCACAAGGCAATAACGATGATGACTTTGATTTTGACCAAGGTTATCAGGGAACCATCCAATATGCGGTATCAGTAAAAGATGCATCAACACCAGCTCCTCAGTTTTCTTCAAACCCTAACGGTATTGAAAGTAACAACGTAACTGCACCGGTTGTAACCATTAACTCTCGTTTAACCAGCCCACTGCTAACCAACCTGACCGTTCTTGGTTTAAACCCACCAAGAGGTCCGCTAACCGGTACTACTTACGGCATTGGTGTTTTATTCCGCGTAAATTCTGCGGGAACATTTGCTAACTCTGTTGTAGGCGGTTTCGACATTGGTTCATCACTGGCTAGTGCTGCAACCACTACATTCCAAGGTAACTTCGGTCAGGCGTTTACAACTGCAGGCCCCGCTTTTGCAACATCATCTGTTAGCGCTACGGCCAATGCAAGCGTTGCCTTACGTTTAGTAAATCCATTTAACATAGCTTTTACCGGCTCTACCGCTGTACCTGACTTCCGTTATGCTGCAGGTCTTCCAGCTGCACCTTCAGCTTCTGGATTCAATTATGCCGGTTTAGCTATACCACATCCAGGTGGTGCTGTTACAGCCTTAGAAACACCATCTTACCGTGGTGCTTTCGGTGCAGCAGCAAGCACTCGTTGGGATGTTGCTCCTTGGGTTTCATATAACTCTAACGCAAACGCTTATTAATGATATACGGATAATTGTTTAACTAATAAATTCCATTAAAAGACTACCCGGGGTGATGAGCCCCGGGTTTTATTCAAATATGAAAAATTTTATATCTTATATTGCACTATTCATTCTTGCTTCAACTATATTAAGTGCCTGTCAGAAAGGCAAAGATCTTGAAAGCCCCGGCTTCGGTAAATTAAATATTACCTCTTCGTTCGCAGCAGACGCAAACCCATTGCTGGTGCAAATTGACGGAGAAACCAAAGATACGCTTACTTTTGCTAAACAGGGCATCAGTGGATTACCTGTAAAAGGGGGTAAAAGGCGTATTCTATTGATTAATCAAGCAAATAAGCAGATTATCACGGACACGACCGTAACTATCGAAATTCAAAATACCTTTACATTACCCACATTTTTGTATACCGGAACTGCTGCTCTCTTTGATGATGTGACAGCTAAACCAGCGCAGGATAGCATGTTAGTAAGGTTTGTGATTACTGATCCTGCACTACCTAATAATATGAACATCGAACTAATCTTAACTGATTTTGGCGGAACCAGATTACCACTAAGCAATAAAAAGATAAGCAGCATCCGGAAAGACAAATTCAGCAGTTTTATACAATTACCAAATCCAGCGTCTTTGCTTCCTGAAGGAACAGACCCTACATTCTTTTACTACGTGATTGAGGGCTTTGACCCTGCAAATGGCAATGCGAAAGTAATGAGCATAGACGAAGGAAGTTACAGCTATGTATTGGATTTTGAAACCTTTTCTACTTATACACCCAATGCTGTCATTTCCTTAGGAATTGGTGCTCCCCAAGGCGACCCTTCCCATTATCCGTCCAATATTTTTAGAAGGATAGTGAAATAGAAAAATCTAGCACTATAAAAAAGGCTTACCCCGGACAAGGTAAGCCTTTTTCTTTAAATCAATGCCTTAAAATCTCTTTTAAAGGTTGCGCGAAAGTACTTTAATTACTTTTTTTATACAAATTTTATTCCAAACATTTATACAAAATACTGTCCGATTTTTTAATATAATAAATATTTAACTTTCCCTTAATTAAAACAGCCACTATAAGTTAACAACCAAGCACCTGGCTTGACTAAACAAGCCCGGAAGTACTTTTTACAAAAAAAAGGAAGACCTTACGGCCCTCCTTTTTCAAGAAAAATTTATGGTAATACTAACCTGCATTCAGTAGAGAAAGAAGGCTCAATAAAAAGATATAGCTAGTGTTTCGCAATTCGTAATTTGACGAAAGCCCTCTTTTTACGGCTTTGTAGGCCTGACTTAAATGGTTATCGACAGTTTTACTTGATATGTTAAGCGTATCAGCTATGTGTTTGTAGCTCAAACCGTCTTCCTTAAACATCCGGTAAATCATTTTCCGTTTAGGCGGCAAGCTTTCAATGACACGTTTAACAACAGACCTGAATTCTTTTACGTCCAGTTCATTTTCCATATCAACATTGTAGCTTGCTGGCAATACGGTTGTTCCCAGCTCCAAAGTACTAAGCTTCAGTACAACTTCCTTTCGGGCAAAGTTTCTGGCGTAAAAGAACAGGAATGGCATATAATCCTGCCTGCCGTCAAGCTCGTCTAATTTATCCCATAATTTCAGATAAGTTTCTTGTAGCACATCGTTGGTGAGTTCCTCGCTTTTCAAGCTTTGAAAAAATATTTTGTAAAGTTTAGGAAACGAGGCGTTATAAATTTCCTTAAAAAGACTTTCCCTGGACTGAATGCCGTCTGTTTTCATAGAAAAGATTTGATGCACTCAAGGTAACTAGCCTATATTAAACCACTGTTAAATCTATTATATATTGTCCTGATTTTGTTGTGCTTATAAGATCATAGAATTTCTAAAAATGCTTAATTAACGGAAGCTGATACTTTAACCGAATTATTTAAGCGGAAAGCTTTCGGACTAACGCCTTTGTTATTCCTGAAAAACTTGTTCAGATGGCTTTCGTCAGTAAAGCCAAACTCGTCAACTATCTCACCCAACCTTTTATCGCTATGTATCAACCGGTGCTCAATCAGGGTTTGGCGGTACTGTGTAATGTACCTTTGCAAGGTGCTGCCGGTATGCTGCTTAAAGTATTTGCCCAGGTAATTAACAGAAACATTGAAATGGTTACACAAATATTCAGCACGAAGTTTTTCCGGGTGATAAATGTTAGCCTGTATAAAGTTAAGGATATTTACAGCCCGTTGGTCTGTATTTTCTGAAAGCTCCAGGTGAAGAAACTTGGCTATATTACGGGCTACCAGCACAATCAGCGTGTTGACATACTGGTGAATCAGTTCCTGATTATAGATATCCCGGTTCTCGTATTCCCTTATAATAGCATCAATAAGCGGTTTGACCACCTGCTTGTCAACAAGATTCTTTAATATGCACCCCGGCTTATGATTGGCATTTTGCAGTATAAATTCCAGCTTCTGAATATTGCTGGTTAATATACCCGATTCCCTGATGTAAATATCATTGAACCGCAAAAAGAAGAAAGTGGTGGTAGTTTTCACATCGAATGAATGACAATCATCGGGCGTGATCAAAAACATATGGCCGGGATGATAAGCAAACTGGCTTTGATTGATGCACTGGATGCCTGTTCCTTCCACAATATACACCAGTTCAAAAAAGCTATGCTTGTGCCCGTTTCCTGGGCCTTCATCTAACGTCGTGTATTTGATCGAGAATGGCTCGTGCAGGTTTTGTCTTTCCATAATCTGTACCACTTTTCCGCAAATTTATACCAAAAAGAAAACATTAAGCAAGTATAACTTTGCCTTCATATTAAAAAACAAATATGAAAGCGATAATAATAGATAACCCTGGTGAAGTGAGCCAGCTTAAATTTCAGGAAACAGCAAGGCCCATCATTCAGGATGGTGAGGTATTGGTACAGGTAAAAGCTATCAGTATTAATCCGGTTGATGTAAAAAGCCGTGCAGGCAAAGGTGTTTATGGACGCATAAAGAGCGAAAGCCCTCTGATTCTCGGATGGGATATTTCAGGTATTGTAACCGAATCGCGGTCAGAGCAGTTCAAGGCAGGCGATGAAGTGTTTGGTATGGTTAACTTTCCAGGTCATGGTAAGGCTTATGCTGAATATGTGGCCGCCCCTGCATCGCAACTGGCAGTTAAACCGGTAACTATCTCGCACGAAGAAGCGGCGGCTTCAACGCTGGCCGCATTAACTGCCTGGCAGGCCATAGTGCACAACGGTCAGGTAAAAACCGGCCAAAAGGTATTGGTGCATGCAGCTGCAGGTGGCGTAGGGCATTTTGCTATTCAACTTGCCAAGCACCTGGGTGCTGAGGTAACTGGCACGTCATCAGCACGGAACAAAGACTTTGTAATGCAGATGGGCGCTGATGCTCATATTGATTATACCAATTATGACTGGGCAAGCCATCCCGATGAGTTTGATTTTGTACTGGACGGTGTTGGCGGCGATACCATTGATAAGTCGCTACTGGTAACAAAAACGGGTGGCACAATCATCAGCATTCCTACAGGGTTAAACGAAGCTGTTACCGAGAAAGCTAAAGCCAAAGGCGTAAAAGGTTATTTTATGCTGGTGCAATCTAACGGCAGTGATATGCAGCAGATAGCAGCGTTGCTGGAGCAAGGAATCCTAAAAGCGCATGTTTCCCACTCTTATCCGTTTACAGAAATGGCGGCTGCACATTTACAAGTAGAGAGCGGCCGCACAGTAGGTAAAGTTGTAGTTACCCTGTAAATCAATCTAATAAATATGAAAATCTTGATTGTAGCCGCTGCTGCAGTGTTGCTAATGGCGGCCTGCCAGAACACCCGGCCCGCAAACGAACAGAAAAAGCGTCCCGCCAATACGCTATACTTACCAAAACTGGAAGAAGTATTTGCCGATAGTACCTACCAACTTACGGGTGTAGCCATATCTGCAAATGGACGGCTGTTTACCAATTACCCATACTGGCTGGATACGCATAACTACTCGGTAATTGAAGTTGTAAATGGCAAACCGGTGCCCTATCCTGATAGGGAATGGAACAGTTTTAAAAAGGGCGAAAACGGACAGAACAAATTTGTTTGCGTACAATCTGTTGTAACTGACAATAAAGGTTACCTATGGGTGGTTGATGCTGCTGGTATTGGACTAAGCGCTGTTTACCAGAAAAGTAATAAGGTGATTAAGATCAATCTGGCCAATAACAAGATTGAGCGCGTTTACCGCTTCCCCGACAATGTGGCCGGTGCTGACGTTTATCTCAATGATATCCGTATTGATAATAAAGATGGTTTTGCGTACATGACCAGTTCATCGGGCGGCGGCATTGTAATTCTCAATCTTAATACCGGCGCATCCAGGTTTGTGCTGGGCAATCATCCATCGGTTAAGTCGGATACAGCTTACCGGTTTTCGCCTACCGGTACTGAACTGGTGAAAGGCGATGGCAAGGCTATTAAAGTTAACTCCGACGGTATTGCACTTACGCCTGATAACAAATGGCTCTATTACAAGCCACTTACCGATAATAGGTTGTTCCGGGTAAGCACCGCATTGCTTCGCAACTTTAACACACCGCAAAAAGAAATAGCAGATAGCGTGAAAGACCTTGGGCACTGTGTAACAACCGATGGCATGATCTTCGATAAGTCGGGCAATCTCTATCTGGGCGATTTAGAGAAGAGCAGCATTGTAAAAATTACGCCCGATTTAAAGATGCATACGATAGTTACCGATAAGGCAAAATTGCGCTGGCCAGACAGTTACAGTATTTCGCGGGATGGCTACCTGTACATATCAACTTCGCAAATACAATATATGCCCTGGTTCCACAAAGGCGAAGACAAGATACAACGGCCGTTTAAAATTTACAGGATTAAACTCTAAGCAAAAGATGATCAAGAACTTATTAATTATAAGTACCCTGATACTTGCGCTTAAAGTATCAGCACAGAAAGTGCAGCATTTCAGCTTAAAAGACCTGCTGGCAAAACAGGTGAATACTTTACTTACACAGGGCACGATATCAGGAGAGTTGGGCATTATCGGTTATTTTACTTATCAGCAAGGCGCAGTTGTGCCTACGCATCAGCCATGACCGTTGGTTCCTGGACCGTATCTGTACCCACATCCTGGCTTTCGAGGGCAAGTCGCAGGTTTATTTCTTCGAAGGTAACTATACCGACCATGAGGAGAACCTCAGAAAACGCCTGGGCGATGTAGCACCGAAGCGCATCAAGTACAGAAAGCAGGTGCAATAATTGGAGGTGCGAGGATTTTGGAGCGAGAGCGACATGCGCGCTCCTATTCCTTGCATCAAAAAAGCCCATTGCCTTTAACCAGGCAATGGGCTTTTTTGTACAGTTCAGGGTGTACCACTTGTAAAGTGGTACAAAGCGGAACAAACCGGTACGCTCCGGTACAGGTGGTACACTTTTGTACACCTAAAGCGCCGTTTGCAGCACGCAGGGGCCGTTTTCAAAAATTGGTACAGTGTGGAACACCCGGAACAGTTTGGTACAGGTATTTATACTCGTGACACAATCTTGTCAGTACTTTTGTTGTTAGGATTGCAAGGCCGCTACGAACTAAGTGTTTATAACAACCTCCTTATCCGTTATGCTGCATATGTTTCAGCATAACCTTGCATTTGCTCAATATGATATACTTAAAATTTCTCTATCTTCACTATATATCATAACAACCGAGATATTTCTCAATAGCTATAGATTCATGTCCTCTCAAAAGCAGTTATCAATCACTTACAATTTCCTCATTGATACTTTGATAATGGCCAGTTCAAATTTTAAGACGCTTAATGACGAACAAGTAGAAGACCATTTAGAAGAACTTGAAGGGGATGCTCATAGCTTTTTTGATTACAATGCAGTATATCCCTTACGGGCTGCAGGCTTAATCTGCCAGTTTCAACTTGAACAAATAACAAACCTAAAAGCTATAATTAGCAAAATCTCTGAAAAACTCTGGCATAAGCAGGCTTTCAGATCAAATATTGAATGGATTGAGGTTCATGAAGCGGCAGACAAGATTCTGAGTTCATTGAATGTACAGCCATTATAGTCATCAATTAGTATGAACCCAGTCACAATGAAACACAAAAAATACAAACAGCTAACTCTTTCTATCTGCCTGTTAAGTGTTATAGCTGTGAGTGAAGTACGGGCTCAGCCTGCCGTTATTAAACTAAATGAAGATCAACATTCCGCAAACAGCATCGCCTATAAGATAAACAGTGCATCTACTGTCTACTACTATGTAGGATTAGAAAAGATGATAGACAAACAGTGGCGGGAGATTGTACTGGATATATCCTCTGCAACACCGGGAAAAACAGCTATCCTCAGAAAAGTGAAAGCTGAAGAACCGGTTAGTTATAATTATCTATTTAAAAACATTCCGCCTTTGTATCGAAAACAAAGGCATCGTTACCGGTTTAAACTAACTTATGGCCCTACCATTACATCAATACGAAGATGGGCGGTTTCGGATACCTTTTATATACCCTAACTGCCCCTCTTTTATTCAGCAACCTGCTATTAATTAGGTATCTGTACCTACATCATCCCAATCCTGGCCACCGTAGTTAATGAGCCAGTTGAGGGCGTAGTGCCTTTCATAAACTACGCCGCTTTCCAGGTGGGCGGGCGTATCTTCTTTATTTACACGGGCATCTACCACGGCCCAGTGCAGGCGCAGTGCCAGGTCGGCCTGGTCCATAATCTCCTGTTTGCTTCGCAGGCGGGCTTTTTGGTGCAGGCCCTGCTCGCCCAAATCGCGTATAATACGGTTATCATTGGCCACATCGCACAACTTGTCGGGATACGCCAGGTCATCAACCAAACCTAATGCCCAAAGCATTACGTGCATACTTTCATAGCGCCAGTTAGCATCCACCTTTTGCTGCTCCGTAGGGTTTTGCGCGGTGATGTAAGCCCTTTCGGCAGGCGACAGTTTGCCCGACATGTGATATTGCTGGTCAAGCTGCGCCATGCTCTCTTTGCTTAGCCCCTCGCTTTTCAACCCGATGTAGCACAAAGCCAGCAAACGGTCAATTACCTCATCTTTGCTGCGGATAGTTACCTGATTTTCCGGGTCGGAGAACATGGAATTAGGGTTACTGTAAATAGGTACGCCATGCGCTTTGCAATACGCTTCCGATTTGTTGCGACGGGTTTGCTGGTCGGCCGTGGCTTTGATATTTTCTGCCGGTACGGTTACCCCGGTTGCAACCATATCCTGTTTCTTACTGGTATTGTTACAGGCCGCCAATGCCAGCAATAATAAAGTACCCCAAAGTTTCATATGGTGATGTGTTTAGTTAAAACAAGTAATTACTGCTTTGCCATGATGGCTTTGCTCACTTGGTTGATTTCTTTGATAAGCAGCGGAAAAGCGGGCTGTGCCATACCGCCGTGATCAAAACCCTGCAGTTCGTAAAGGCGGGTTTGCTTATGACCGGCCAGCTTCATCATGCGCAGCAGGTAAGCGTTCTCTTCATAGCGGCCCAGCATTTCCAGTTCGCGGTCGCCGGTAATAAGCAGCATAGGCGGCGCATCGGCACGTACATGAAATAACGGTGCGTACTCATCAATAATTGGCTGCGTATCTTTAATGCCCTTCTCCTGCCGTATGGTAAAATGCGTAATGGCTTGCCCACTGAATGGTATAAGCGCCGCTATGCGGTTAGCATCAATATTATATTTTTGCAGATACTTTTTATCCAGCGTGGTCATCATCCCCAAATAGCCACCAGCCGAATGGCCCGAAACGAAGATCAGCTTATCGCTGCCACCGTATTGTGCAATATGCTGAAAAGCCCAGGCTATAGCTGCGGCGGCATCCTCAATATAAGCAGGCGCTTTTACTTTGGGCGATAGTCTATAACCTACCCCTATCACGGCAAAACCTTTTTCGGTTAAGGCTTTAGGAATTTCTTTACTTCCACCCGTTATGCCCCCGCCGTGAAACCATAGTACCGTGGCAAAGTTTTTTACATCCTTAGGATAGTAAATATCCAGCCGGCATTGCGAAGCCTTGTAAGCGTCACCACCGGTATTGGCATAGTAGGCAATATTAGTTTCGGTTTTATATTGCTGGGCCAGCGCAGCACTGCTGATGAACAGCAATAAAATAAGCAGACGTTTCATAATAGCAAGGTATAAAATTTTCATTCATCTGTATAAATTGCTTTTCAACCCGTTTGTTTAACAAAAAACGCCGCCCTTTTCAGGGCAGCGTTCACTTTGCTGTATTTTGAATTACCAGATATGAATACGCTGGTTTTCGGGTTTGTATAATTTATCGCCGGGTTGAATATTGAAAGCTTTATAAAAAGCATCCATATTAAACACCGGGCCGTTTACGCGGTATCTTTCGGGCGAGTGCGGATCGGTGCTGATGCGCATGCGCAGCGTTTCGTCCCGGTTTTTAATGCGCCACACCTGTGCAAACGACAGGAAGAAACGCTGATCGGGCGTAAGTCCGTCGATCTTTTTATCGCCTTTGCCCTGCTCCGTATTTTTAAATGCCTGGTAGGCAATAGCCAAACCACCAATATCGGCAATGTTTTCGCCCAGGGTTAGCTTACCGTTTACATGCAGGTTGTTAAGTACGGTAAACTGGTTATACAGATCAACCACCTGCTGGGTTTTGGCTTTAAACTTGGCGGCATCGGCTGGTGTCCACCACACTTTCAGGTTACCATCCTTATCATACTGGCTGCCCTGATCGTCAAAACCGTGGGTCATTTCGTGACCGATAACAGCGCCGATAGCACCGTAGTTGATGGCATCGTCGGCATTTTTATCAAAGAACGGAAACTGCAGGATACCTGCCGGGAATACAATTTCGTTGAAGCTCGGATTGTAATAGGCATTTACGGTTGGCGGCGTCATGCCCCACTCTGTTTTATCTACCTTTTGGTCAACCTTGGCAATCATTTCCTTATAGTTGTGTTTGCTTACCGATTGCAGGTTTTTGTAGAATGCACCGCGTTCAATTTCTACATCGTCATACTTTTTCCACTTATCCGGGTAGCCAATTTTCTTGATAAAGGCGTTCAGCTTTTCGGTAGCCTTTTGCTTCGTTTCGGCACCCATCCAGTCCAGTTTTTGAATGCGCTCGTCATATACCTTTTGCAGGTTATTTACCAGGCTCAGCATGCGGTCTTTTGCATCCGAAGTGAAATAACGTTCGGCATACAACTGGCCCAGCAATTCGCCAAGGCTACGGTCGGTAGTTGATACCATTTCTTTCCAGCGTTCTGTTGGCTGTTTCTGGCCGTTTAGTACTTTACCAAAAAACTCGAACCGTGCGCTACGGAAAGGTTTGCTCAGGTATTTGGCGGCATCGTTAAGCGCCATAAACTGCAGCTTACTTTTCCAGATATCAATGGGTTGTGCTTTAAGCAGGCTGTTCAACGCTTTGTAATACTCCGGCTGACCAACCAATATGGTATCCGTTTTTACGTCCATGCGGTTCAGCGCGTCTTTCAGATCCAGGTCGGGCGCCTGTTTCTGCATATCGGCTACAGCAAACTTATGGTAATTCTTTACCGGGTCGCGCAGTTGAACCGGGGTAGAGTGTGACTGGGCCAAAGCCGTTTCCAGCTTCAGTACATTGTCGGCATTTTTAGCTGCCGTAGCAGCGTCGGTACCGGTTAAGGTAAATAACTGTGCTATGTACTTCACATAAGCCGCCCGTATGTTTTTACTGGCCGAATCGGCATTAAAGTAATAATCGCGGTTTGGCAACCCCAGGCCCGACTGGTCAAAATGAACCACATTTTTTGCGCTGTTACGGTCATCGGGGCTTACATAAAAGCCCAGCAAAAAGCCGTCGCCATCTTTATAGCTCTCGGCTGCAAAGTGGATCAGCTCTTTATAATCTTTCAGTGCATTTATTTTAGCCAGCAATGGTTTTACCGGGTTGTAGCCTTGTTTATCAATAGCTGCAGTATCCATACCGCTGGCATATAAATCACCTACCTTTTGGGCATTGCTGCCTTTATCATTCCCTTTGGCCGATACTTCGTCCAGTATCTTTCTCAGGTTTTTCTGATTATCATCATATAAAGTATAGAAAGAACCCCATCCCGTTTCAGACGCGGGTATCTCCGTTTTTTTGTACCATGCACCGCTGGCGTACTGAAAAAAATCGTCGCCTGGCTTTACCGTAGTATCCATACCGCTTTTTTCAAAAAATACGGTACGCTTCGGCGCTTCAGACACCTCGCCCGACTTTTGGTTACAGGCGGTTACGGCCAATACCGGTGCCGCCAGCACCAGCCATTTCATATATTTCATGCTTACGTTAATTTTTTGTTAAAGATGGTGAAGGATGGGTAATTAAGCAAGCTTATATATATTTAGTTTTGAATTTGGTGCTTGAAGGAGATCCAACATTCAATAATATCTATCAATTATTGTAAGGCACTTTTTCAGCACGCTTCAGAATAAACTTTTTATTCAAATAATTATACACAAGCCTACTGCACCAGGTAGCGCGCCTGCCTTTAAACTGGTAAACGTTTTGCAACGTAACAACCACTACACTGCTATCCAAACGCTCAGTCGGTTTCCAGTTTGAGCTTAGCAATTTAAGCGTTCCACCTGTTACTTTCACGGAATGCGGATGTATACGCACACTATCCATTTGCAAGGTCATTTGCTGAGCTGCTTTAGAAAAGGTTGTTTTTATATCGTTTAATGCCATATACGGCATTTGGATGGAGGTGCCCTTTGTATCGACCGTATCTGACGTAAGCCGGAAAGAGTCGGCAATAACAGGTGCCATAAGTTGATCTGTTAGCATCATGGCTGCGAATTCCGGTTCGTGCCCAATCGGCTTTTTGGTTTGCTTACGCTACAGCCAGTTAACAACACAGCTAATATCCCGATAAATAGTGATAAGGGTTTACACATAATTTTGTGCACTAAGATAGATTTTGCACCTCACTCCTCTGCAAAGATACATTACAGGCTCGTGTTATTAAGCCCTGGCTAAAGGTACCATCTATCAAACCAGCAAGCCGTTCAACAACGTTATGTATATCACAATAAAATGTTGATAACCAACACAATGTTAACAAATAAATCATCTGCAAGTTACGTTTATATGGATATGTATCGCTTACTTTTATAGACCCCAAAAAGGTCAATAAAATCTAACTATAAAAACGAATTTTATGACCTGGAGAAAATTTAGCGGTGAAGTACTGCGCACACCCATCCTCGAAGAAGTAGAAAAAACCATCGAACGCGAAAGCAACCTGGGCAACAAGCTGAAAGTTTGCATCGGTACCGACTCGCAGGTAAAAGGCGACGTGACCGACTTTGCCACCGTGATTGTGTTTTTGCGCGAGCAGCGCGGCGGCTTTATGTACATTCACCAGGAGCGTACCTCGCAAAAAATGAGTATTAAAGAACGCATGCTGAGCGAGGTGCAAAAATCAATTGACATCGCCTACAAACTGTGCGACCTGCTGGATTTGTACGACGTTGATCTGGAAGTACATGCTGATATCAACACCAACCCTATGTTCAAATCCAACCAGGCGCTGCACGAGGCTATGGGTTATATACTGAGCATGGGCTTTGTTTTTAAAGCCAAGCCCGAGGCCTTTGCCAGTTCCTATTGCGCCAACAAGATGGTGCAGTAATTAGTGGCAACCGCAACTAAGTAAAACTGTTTACAGGGTATGTGCGTATGATAAGATGTGAAAACTTACGAAAAACGCTGGGAGCAATTCATCCCCATTAGCTTAGACGAGGCCTGGGACTTTTTTTCGTCGCCGTTGAATTTATCAAAAATTACGCCGGCCAATATGCGCTTCACCGTAACCTCGCCTTATACCGAGGATACCAAGATGTATGCCGGCATGATTATTACCTACAAGGTATCGCCCTTGTTTGGCATTAAGATGAATTGGATGACGGAGATTACCCACGTGGCAGACAAACAGTACTTTGTGGACGAGCAACGCTTTGGCCCTTATGCACTATGGCATCACCAGCACCATTTTAAAGAGGTACCGGGCGGCACACAGATGACCGATATTTTGAACTATGCCATACCCTACAGCATTGCCGGCCAGCTGGCGAACAAGATATTGGTAGACAGAAAAATTGAGCAGATTTTTACTTATCGCGAAAAAGCTATTAATAAGTTTTTTCAGTAATTAAGTTTACGATCAAACACATTGTCCAGCTTAAAAATAAGCGACACGGTGCCGGTGGTACCAATACCGGTGTTTCGACCGGTTACAAACTGGCCTGCGCTTAAAAACAAGGCGGTTTTGGTATTAAACGAATGCCCGTAGCTCAAACTCACCTGCGTGTACGAGAAATCGCGCGTGGTGTAAATATTTTGTGTGTAGGCTTTGATGCTGCTGGCTGAAATTAGCCCCGATGCACCTAACGTAAGCTGGTCACGGAACTTCCGATCGAGCGTGATGCCAAACGAGGCACTGTACCGATCCTGAATAGGACCGTCGGTACCGAAGTACTGGCGCACGCCGTTTTCCAGGCTCAGCGAGTAAAACTTGCTGCCCAGTTTACCTGCGCCCGAAAAGCCTAAGCGCAATTCGCCACCGTTTTGTGCATAGCCCAATGGTTTTGAGCTGCTGTACAAAGGCAAAATGACTGTACCCTGTAAGGTAAAATAGTACTTGTAAGCAATATTAGCCAGATAATATTTTAACCCTGCTTCCAAATCGCCTAAGCCAGATACGGAGTTAGTGCCATACACCGCATCTTTCAACGAATAGTTAATGTAAGGAATAGACGCCGTAACCGCAAACCTGCGCGACAGCCCGTACTCGCTATACAGCGAAAAGCTGGTAGAGTTAAAAGAACCGTTATTTTCCCGACGAATGGAATTGCCGTTTCGGTCCCAATCGGATGTAGAGTGAAAGAAACTCAGCGTTGGTGATACGACAAGCCGGCGCGGGCGGGTAGGCCAGCCGCAGTAGGCTTCAAAACTGATCAGCAAACAGGCGGCCAGTGTTAATATCGATATTCTATTGCTCAATGAATTTTTGATTTGATGATGAACAATTAAAACAAGCCAAAGGTATCGCGCATCCAGCGGCCTTCATATTCTTTGTAATACACGGCTACCTCGTGCCCCAAATCACGGAAAATTATCATATGCTTGGGTACGGTAAGGCTGTTGTAAGCGGCATACTCGTTATCTGGCGGCGCCAGGTGGTCAAGCAAACCGATACCCATCAGCGTAGGGCATTTAATATTGCTGGCAAAGTTCTTGGTATCAAAGTACGATAGGTTGGCCAATAGCTTATCCATCGTAAGGCCGCGCTGTGTACGGATGTAGCGGCTAAAATCTTTGACTGGCCAGGTTACTTTACCGGGCAGGTTTTGCACATCGCACAAAATGGGGTTTTGTGCCGAGCATAGCTTTACGCGATGATCAACTCCGGCCGTGGCAATGGATAAAAATCCACCCATACTACCGCCCGATACCATGATGTTGTCATGATCCAGTTCCTCGCGCGAAAAGATGAAATCGATCATGCGCACACAATCCATGATGGCGCCGCGCATTACATAGCGGTTTTTATCTTCGAGGTTGTAAAAAATATAATCGTCGCGCAGGGTGCGGATGCGGTCGCGGCTATTGCCTTGCCCACGTACGTTGAGCACCACGATGGCCAAGTCTTCGTCTGAGCCAAACATTGGTTTCAGGTTCACCTGGTAACCGGGCAAGCCCAGCAGTACCGGGAATTTTTTGCGGTGGTTCGTAGTTTTGGGAATCGTCATCCACCCACGCACCGTGATGCCGCCCAGCGATTTCATTTCTATGCCGAACACCCGGCGGTTATCGCGTGAGGAGTCGGGATACTCGGTTACTTTAAAATCGGGAGTAACCTTGGCTAATTCATCCTTTGCCTTTTGCCAAAAGGCGTCAAAATCAGCCGGCTTAGCATGCTCAGAACGGATTTGCTCGGGTGTTACGCCAAACACGCGTTTGATGGTATCATCATAGTCTGACAGGTTAACCATGATATTGATCTTGTAAAAACCTGCTGCCTGTCGGGGTATAGAGAGATCGATTGAACGCTTGCTTTTTTTGTTAAGCTTTACGCTAACTGAGCTGTTGGTGAGCGGCTTGCTGCCAATAGACAAAATCTGGTAACTTACGGTGCCCGATTGCGGCATATTATAACGGTTATCCAGATCAACTTTATAATGGATGGCGCTGTTGGCGCCAAAAATGGCATCCTTCTTTGCCGGTTCGGCAGCTATTACCACTTCCCCTTCATCATCCCCGGTTTGCACCATGCCGTGGGCCTTTTGAGCATTGGTGATAAAAACCACCGCAGTAATCAGGAAAAATAGTACCCTGAAGATGTTTTTCATTAATTAATATATAATTCTATCTGCTTAAAAAGCATGCAGGCATGCTTCAGCGGGTATATCTACGAATATAGTTTCTTAAAAGTTGCTGCTCTTTTAAAATAAAAAGCAAATATAGCACATCAATTTGGAACCCGCAGCGACTCTTTAAGCCATAGCAACTGGAACATAAAGTAATCAAAATTCATTTCGTGGGCTTTATCAGGCGCTACACGGAATTCTTTCTGGTAAGTGGTTAATTTGTTGTACATACCAAAGCTGCATCTGGGTGGGCAAAACTCATCCAGCAAACCAACGCCCATTAGTACCGGGCAACTTATTTTACTGGCAAAATTTTGCGGATCGTAATAATCCCACACGGCCAAAAACTTAGCTTCAGTAAAACTGCCGCGGCGTATTTTTAAATAATCCTGAAAGCGGTTTACCGGCCAGGTAGTTTTAGGGAACGACGTACCGATGTGATAAGCATCGTGCATATCGGCATATAGCGGCAACTCGAAGGTACAGGCGGTTACCCGCTTATCCAGCGCTGCTACCACAACAGCCAGCGTGGCACCCTGGCTACCGCCCAATACGGCGACTTTAGAAGTGTTAAGCCCCAGATCGGCATGCGACATAATGAAGTCCAGTCCGCGGATGCAGTCCATGTATACACCGCGATAAATATAGCGGTCGCGGTTTTCGATGTTGGTTACATTGTACCTGTCTGCCTGCGGCGCTACGATATCCCGGCTCATGCCGTTGCCGCGCACATCAATAGCAAACACGGCAAAATCGGGTTTATCAGTTTCAGGTTTCATGGGGATGTTATATCCAGGCAGCTTGTAAATTACCGGCCAGTTTTTACCCTCGGTAGGTACAGTAAGCCAGCCGCGTATTTTTACATTATCCAGCGAACGCATTTCTACCTTATATACTCTCACGTCGCGGTTCGATTGTTTTACATCTTCGGTTACCGTATACTCGGGCTTTACTTTGCCTAACTGATCTTTAGCCTTAGCCCAAAAGCTGTCAAAATCGCCCGGCATATGCGATTCGGTAACAATTTTTTCGGGCGATACTACGGCAACCCTTCTTACAGTATCATCATAATAAGATAAATTAAGGGCGAAGTGCAGGCGGTATACACCCGGCTTTTGCTGCGGTACACGCACATTGTACGTACCCGATCCGTTTTTACCTAGGCGTACCGATGTACTGCCCGACCATACTTTTTTCCAATCGTCGGTCAGTAGCTCATAAGTAAGTTTGCCGTCCTGCCGAACATCATAGGTGCTTTTTACCTTCAGTTTGTAGGCTATGGATCCGTTTTCGCTAAATATAGCGTTCTTGTGTCCCGGCTTAGCTTCCATAAATATTTCGCCCTTCGGGTCATCTGCGTCCTCCTGTGCAAAAGCAACACTGCCTGTAGTAAGCAGCAACAGCAGGCAGCCGGCAAACACGAATATATTGGTCACCCTGTGTAATAACATGGTATAACTGATTTAAACTGTAATTAAAATTTATAGATCATGAACAATGAACCGCCCGAACCGATGGAGGCATTGCGGCCAACCACGGTGTAAAAGGCGCTGGCAAACACAGATACTTTGTTGGTAAACTTGTGCCCGTAACTGGCTGTGGTTTTTACATAATAGCCATCGTAAACCAAGTTGGGGTTGCCGGTAACAACCAGGTTTTTATTGGAACTGAAAGATGTAACGCCGCCTACATCAAAAGTAAGCTGGTTTTTCTTGCGCTCATCGAGCGGGGTACCAATGTTTACATCATACACAATTTGGTTTGGCCCCTTATTATCAAAATAACGACGGTATCCGGCTTCCATGTTAAAGTATGAGCTGCTTACAAAAGCGCCGCTGAACATCAGCTTACCCTCGGCGCCTACTGTGCCATACCCCAGCGGAACACCTGTTTGGTTAACCGAATACAAAGGCGCAATGACAGTGCCTTGCACCGACAGGTAGCGCTTGTATTTAAAAGCCGCTATATTATAGCTTAAGCCTACGGTAGCATCGCCCAGGCCCGATTGTGTTTGGCTACCACCTACAAACTTATTTTCGAGGGTGGTAAAGGGTAAACTAACATACAAATCGGTACGGCGGCTTAAACCGTAACCGGCGGTAACACCGGCCGTAACCGAGCTGAACTGGTTACCCGCACCGGTAACTACCTTACGACCGTTTGCATCCCAGTAATTTTTGGAGTAATAAAAGCTGAGCGACGGGACAATGATGTGGCGGTACTTACCTATTGGCCAGCCGGCATAAGCCTTCGCTGTACATACCAGCAGTAATGCACTTAGTAAGTGTCTTTTTTTCATGTATGATGAAATTGTATAAGCAATAGGTGCGCTTTCAGGCAAGCGGCTGCGCCTCTTTTTTAACCGGTTTGTTGTTCTTAATCAGGAAATCTGATTTGCGGATGTAATGGTTCATCGGCTCTTCAATAGTTTTGAACAGCAGTATGGATAGCGCATTAAGCAGAATAAACTGCAGTACCAGGTTCACTGTATCATTCTCAAACGGCGAATGCCAGTCTAAACCCTTTGCATCATACCATTCAAAAACACGGTCGTTCAACCAGTTCAGTCCATCGTTCAGATAATTGCGGATGTAACCTAAGTGAATAAGATAAAATATATAGGAGCTTTTGCCCAGCAGTTCTACAAAAGGGTTCGATAAAACTTTTTTCATCACAGTACCTTCGGTTACCAGGCCATAAAAGAACAGTGCAATAGCAATAGCCAGCAGGTAATTGTTGGTGATAATACCCAGCGGATTGTGCAGGCCGGCGGTCCACCCTTTAGGCACGGGTAATTGCGACATAACGCCTACGCATACAAAAATCAGCAGAAAACCTATATAGGTGTATTTTAAGTTGTTGGTACGGTTGGTTCCTTTTTTAAGTAAGATGAGGGCCAGTTGTATACCCACAAAAAATTCAAAGCAACGGCCTAAAAAGGTATGGATCATCATGAAGGTGAAGTTGCCGAAAAAGCCATACCAGTTTACATGACTAAATATAAGCACCAGCAATGCACCTACCCCGGTAATAACCAAAGGCTGAATGTAAAACTGTTTATATTTTTTAGCGATCAGAAAAATGAAAGGCGCTGCAAAATAAAAGCACTCCTCCACCGTAAGCGACCAGCCTTGGGCAATTCCGGTAAACTTTAAATCGTTAAAAAATCCGCGTACAAAAGTAACGTTCATGAGCAGCGCCGTCCAGGCAGAGCTGAGGTTGCCGGTAACGCTTTTATCGCCCGAATAGCCGTAGTAAACAAATGCGCCCACTGTAAGCAGCAGGTACATAGGGTAAATTCGGGCTACGCGGTTTTTTAAGTATTGCTTAAACCAGTCGGTAGTTAAATAAAAGTTATCGTAATACCGGTATGCGATCAGGAAGCCCGAGAGCACGAAGAAAATGGTTACCCCAATGTGGAACTCCTGTAGAAATCTTTGCACACCATGTGGAAAGTTACCGTCGAATACATAATCGTAATGCGAGATAAATACCAGGTAAGCAGCTAAGGCACGTACACCCGTTAGGGCCGGTATGTACTTGGGTAAAGCTTTTTGCAACACAATAGTTAAATTAAACTGTAACTTAATACCATATTATTTGCAAAGCAAATACCAAAGCTCCGTTAAACCAAGGCCGAACCTTGAATTACACCGCGGCTCAGTATCTTTTGATCGATATAATGCTGTATTTCCGACTTTTTAAGATTCCAGTTTGGCGCAATCAGCAGTTCCCAATCCGATATACCAAACAAGCGCTGCACCACTACATCAGGCCGAACCAGCGGCAGCAGCTCACATAAAAACTCAGCATACTCATCCAGTGTAAAAAGCTTAAATGGCTCGCGCTTATACTTAACGCCCATCACCGAACCTTCTACAATGTGCAGGTGGTGAAATTTCACAAATTTGATCTGTTTAAAACGGTTAATCTCGTCGGCATATTTAAGCATCATTTCTTTGGTTTCCCAAGGGAAGCCGAAGATGGTATGCACGCAGATATCCAGTTTACTGTTTTCAGTAAGCTTCAGGGCGTTTATCAAATCCTCATGGGTACAGCCACGGTTAATCTGGGCCAGGGTATCATTATAAATGGATTCCATACCCATTTCCAGGTCTACGTCAAAGCGGTCGGTATAGCTTTCCAGCAGAGCTATCTTCTCGGCATCGATACAATCGGGACGTGTACCTACCGAGAGGCCTACAATATCTTCGGTATTGATGCTCAGGGCCTCATCATACAGCATTTTAAGATAATGTGTTGGCGCATAGGTGTTGGTATTGGGCTGAAAGTAAATAATAAACTTATCGGCCTTGTTACCTTTACGGGCACGCTCCATACCCTGTATCACCTGCTCACGCAGGGAAGGGTTATTACGCGATACCGATGGCGTGAATGAATCTACGTTACAGTAGGTACAGCCACCATAGCCTTTTGAGCCATCGCGGTTTGGACAGGTAAAGCCACCATCCACAATTACTTTAAATACCCTTTGCCCCTCATACTTTTTACGCAGCCATGCTCCGTAATTGTTATATCCTTTAAATCCTTGTGCAACTGTAGCTTCTGTAACCTGCATATCCTGCAAAGATACGATTTTTGCTTTTGGATTTGATTTAGTGCTTTTTAGGATTTACAATGGGGTTATAAATGGAGTGGGTTTATTTAATCTTTGGAGTGCTATTCTATAATGCAATGCGTATTGAACATCCATTAGTGGTTATTTACTTCCTTCGTCTGCTCATTGCCGCAGGGGCTACTTACTTTTTCTTGATAAAAAGTAAGCAAAAATCAAGTCATCTCCTCTATGCTTCTTTGCCGCACAAGGCCATTGCGCTGCAAAGGCAGGCAGCACCACGGCTGTTTAGCTTTTACCCCTGGTTTCGCACACAGCCCCTTGCTTCTGCAAAAGCTAAAGGCCCTTGCCAACCGCACAAGGCCAACATGGCTGCCCGCCTTTCATCCGAAGCCGGGAGATGACGGGGAGTTGGAGCGGGAAACAAGAACTTCTCCTCACTCTGTGCACCTCGAACCTCACTCCTCAAACGAGCATTGGGCTACTTTCGCACCCGGCCGGGAGTATGGCCTGTAGCGATAGCAGGGATTGCGAAAGATAGGCCTTTTGCTTACTTTGTGGCTATGACAAAGTAAGTAGCCCCTGCGGCAATGAGCAGACGAACGCCTGTTCCAGCAGAGGCTATTATTAAATACCAGTAAAAGCTCGAGTAAGCTAAGCTCACTAACTTACCGCTTCTCAACCCTATCATAAAACCCGCCAAACGAATTCATCTTCACGGCATCTTCCTGGAAGAAATCGCCGGGGAAACCGAGTGGTATTTTGCTGGCTTCGTCCAGGCGTTGCAGGTGATCGTTGCTTAACACCACATCAATAGATCTCATATTATCATGCAGTTGATCCAGCTTGGTAGCGCCTACAATAGGTATACAGGAGAAGCCTTGCTGCACCGTCCAGGCCAGGGCCACATGCGATGGGGATACCTGCAACTCGTCTGCAATAGTCACCACCTCGCGGGTTATGCGCTCGCTATTCTCGTTCAGGCGGTTGCTTTCAGCTTTAATACGGCCTTTATCGCCACGCAGGTATTTACCGGTTAGTGCACCGCCGGCCAAAGGCGCCCATGGCGTAACCGTCATGCCAAAGTGCTTGGCCATAGGTATCAGTTCGCGCTCGGGTGTGCGTTGCAGTAAACTGTATTCAACCTGCAGGGCTATTAACTGGCTCCAGCCCATCAGTTCGGCCAGTGTATTGCCTTTAGCTACCACCCAGGCAGGCGTATCACTAATGGCAGCGTAATTTACTTTGCCTTGGCGTATCAAATCATCCAATCCGCGCAGTACTTCGTCTATAGGGGTAATGTTATCCCATATGTGCAGGTACAAAACGTCTATAAAATCGGTTTGTAGTCGTTTAAGGCTTTCTTCCACGCTACGCATCATATTTTTGCGGTTATTGCCTGATGCGTTAGCATTGGTTTGATTATCCTTGAGGGTGTATTTGGTGGCCAGCACAAAATAATCGCGATCATGGTTCTGCATATACTCACCGATAATCTTTTCGCTGGTACCCAACTTATATACATTGGCCGTATCCAGAAAGTTGCCGCCGGCTTCGGCAAAGGCATCCATAATTTCAAAGCTGGTTGCCTTGTCGGCTCCCCAGCCGCCCTCGGTACCAAAGCCCATCGTACCCAGGCAAAGCTGTGATACTTTAAGGCCTGACCGGCCCAGTAATTTGTAATTCATATACAAGCGGTATTAGTAGTGCAAGTATAACAAAAACCGTAAGCACTGGTTTATACCAGTGAGGTTCAAAATAGGCCAAAATGCAAAAGGGCGATAGAATAACCATCGCCCTTGTAATATGATAAAGTAATACTTTTAATTAACCGTGTATCCAGCTGAACTTATATTCCAGCATCGGATTTTTCATACGCTCTGCCACACGCAGTAAACGATTAGGCAATGCCATGATATAATCACGTGCTTTTTCACCAGCTTCGTTAAGCTCGGTACGGCTTTCCAATTGCCAGTCTTCAATCAATTCTTTCAGAATGTCAACATAGTCAACCGCGGTATAAATACCCAGGCGTTGTGCAGCATCGGTGAAATGACCAAAGGTTTGGCCTACTTTTAAGCCTACCTCGCGCAGAAAATGCGCCGGCATTACAATCTTTTTGCGCATCATATCTTCAAAGGCCAGCATAGCCTCATTGGCATCTACCTCAAATATTTTACTGATAAAATGCTTATAGGCTTTAGCATGACGGGCCTCATCTGAAGCAATAACACCACACATTTTTGACAGCAGCGTATCGCCATCCTTTTTAGCTTGTGAAGCTACACGACGGTGTGATACGTTGGTCGCCATCTCCTGGAAAGAAGTGTAAATGAAGTTGCGGTATGGGTCGGTACCGGTACCGATATCAAAACCATCGGCAATCAGATACTGGGTTGACACCTCCATGGCACGCATATTTACACGACCCGAAAGGTACAGGTATTTATTCAGCAAATCGCCGTGGCGGTTTTCTTCGGCAGTCCAGTGGCGGGTCCAGGTCATCCAGCCGCTATGCTGGTCTTTATCCACACCCTCTACCATGGATAACCATGACTCGTAAGTAGGCAAAGCCTCCTCGGTAATGGTATCGCCAATCAGAACGGCAACCAAATCATAAGATAAACCTCTGGCACTTTCCTGCAATTCTTTAATCTCTGAAAAGAAAGTATCCCGGGTTGAATCAGGCAACAAATCAGACGGCTGCCATATTTGTTCAATAGGCTTCAAAAATTCATGCATCTTTTCGAGCATGTATTTTTCAATATGTTTCATTACCTCGCGGCGCTTCTCTTCAAAAAATCTCATATTCGTACTTAGTAGGCAAAGCTAATCATATTTGCCGGGTTAATTGTTATTTATTCTTATTCTTTTTACTGACATATCCAATAGCTTGTTTCATACAATCGGGCAGTTTGCTTAAAGATGGCTTTCCGCTGAAGATTGAAAAATTGCCGTCATACTCCCACAACATGCCGGGTATGTGTAATTCTTTAAGCGCTGTGCGCACCGCCTTAATATACCGGCACCTGCTGTCCAGATCGGCATATTGGTTGTATACGCCATACTCGCCGCATATTACAGGAACGTAATATTTAGCCGACCAGTTTTTAACAATTTGAAGTTTATCTCTGACAGACTGCTCATTACCATCTGTTTTATATAGCTCATAATTACTTTCACCAGCGGTACCTTTTGCCTTTGGGTTAAGTGCTGGAAAATTTTCCACAGTATAGGGAAAAGGCACCCCGGTTGTAGCCACCTGATCGCCCACCCATGGCGCACCCTGGTGGGTAAATAAAAAAGGTTCATAAAAATGGCAGGTGTAGATAATGTTGTTATCAGCCAGCCGTACAAACCTGCTCAACTCATAAATACTATTAAAGTTAGAAGCCCCTACCAGCAATGTCCGTTTCTTGTCGATAAGCCTGATGGCTGTTACCATATTGTAAGCCGCATCTTTCCATTTCTGCGGATCCATGTGCGGCGGCTCGTTGTATAGCTCAAAAAACAGCTGACCGGCACTTTCGCGCTGGTACTTTTTAGTTAACAAAGTCCATATTTTAATTGCTTTTTGCGTTTCCTGTATGTAAGTATCATCATTTAGTGAGCCCCCGTGATAGTCAATCACCAGCTTAAAGCCGTATTTTTTACATAAGGCCAACACCTCGTCAACCCTTTGCAGGGCCTGCTTAAACTGGGCGGGCCGGGCATTATATACGGCAAAGGCAACGGGCAACCTGATACTTTTAAATCCCAGTTTTTTAAGTAATAGTAAATCGGCAGCTGTTACTTTATGCGCACTGAGCGCGTGTAAATTCCAGGTTTGCTCCAGCCATGAAATACTGATACCATTATCCAAACTCGCCGCCCGGTTAAATACTGTAGCCTTATCATCAGCTACAATTGGTTTACTTTTTGCACATTGGGTGTATAGTACCACTGTTAATAATAGTAAAACCTGGCGAGCTGAAATTTCGTAATAGCTTTTAAAGAATCTCATTTTACTATCAATTAATATTAGGTATGTTTAACAACCTTAATTTATTCAGGTTGGCGTGATGTTGCTAATTCCCCTATTTAAATAAATGATTGCTCAAATCAATAAAGACGAGTACAATAAGGAACTCAGAAAAAAAGCCTGGTTTCAGACCAATAATATTATCTGGAGTATAGTTTTTATATACCCCCTGTTTAGTATTATTGACCTGATTTATGCCAGCGGTATATGGATACAGTTTGCCGTAGCCAGGGTAATAACTGTATTGCTTATCCTTACCTTAAATGCTTATTTTCAAAAAAAGAAAACCGACCATCGCGTACTATTGCACATCAGTTTCTTTTTGCTATCTGCTGTTACCGCTTTGCTGTGTAACCTGGTAGATATTGAAAACTTAACGGCATATTACCTTACTTATTCTATCATTATCCTGTTTTTTAATTTACAGGTATTTTGGGAACCGTTTAACTCCGTAGTGCAGTCATTGATAGCTATTGTGCTACTGGCTATATTTTTTAACAGCTTTAGCCAGTACGAGTTGAGCCTGGTTATTGAGCATGGTGGCCAGTATTTCTTCATTATTGCACTGATATCATGCCTTATACCGGCAGCGCGCTATAAAGTAATACAACGCGAGGTAATGCAGCAGCTCCAAATTGAACACTCCAATGAGCAGCTGAAAGCGCAAAACCGCGACATTGTTGAGAAGAATACCATCATCGACTTACAATACGAGAAGCTACGCAAACTGGACGAACAGAAAAACAGCTTCATCAATATTGCTGGTCACGATTTAAAGAACCTGATCGGCTCTATTGTGATGAGTAATAACATGATTCAGGAGGAGGAGTACCGCCTGAGCGCTGACCAGAAAGAATTTTCGCAGTATATTGCAGATTCGACAGAGAAGATGCAGTACCTGCTCAAAACACTGATGGACGTAAAGGAAATCGAGTCGCCGGAGATTAAATTCAATATGGAAACCTTTGACGCCAACAAGCTGGCGCAACAGGTTTACAAAGGTCTGATTGATACGGCGCTGATGAAAAACGTTCACCTGGTAGATAACATCCAGAAGCTGCCGCTAAACGTGCGTTTAGACAGGGTATTTACCGGCCAGGTATTTCAAAACCTGCTATCAAACGCGGTTAAGCTTTCGCAAACCAATAACAATATTCGCGTGGTAACGAGCTTGCAACGGCAAAAGTTTGTGTTCGAGATCATAGACGAAGGCATTGCCATTGGCCAGCAGGAATTGGATATTATGTTTAACCGCCTTAAAACACTGAACGATGCGTCCGGATCGGCAGCCGAAAGCCGCCTGGGATTGGGCTTATCCATAGCCAAGCTAATGACCCTGGAAATGGGCGGCGAACTTACTTACCGCAGCGATGATAAAGGAAACTATTTTAAAGTTGAATTTTACGCCACTAACTAATAATACGCTCAACAATAAATAATAACGCTCAAAACAAAAGATGAACAAACTACTAACCCGACTAATCTTATTCACGATGCTGTTAGCCGGTAGAACGGCTCTGGCACAAACAACCAACATCTCCTTCAAAACGCTCGGACACGATGACGACGTTATTTATGGAATGAGCGGAGCTACATCATTTTACTTTAAGATCGACCCGTTAGTGAACGTAAACAACAGTAAGGTGGTTATTTATTATGAGCCGTCTCAGGCCCTGATCAAAGACCTCTCTTACGTTAACATATTAATTGGCGACAAACCAGTATATAGCGGACGCCTTACCCGCGATTCGATCCAGAAACTGGTATTGCCGTTAAGCAGCAGTTATCTTACCGAAAATCGCCAGTATCTGAAAATACAGGTTAAAACCTTGCTGACCATTACTGACAATAAATGTAAAGACCTGGATAACCCGGCCATGTGGCTTAAAGTAAAAGGCTACAGCTACCTGGCATTAGCACAGGGCAGCCGCGCGGCTTACAAAAACGTATCCATCAGCAACAGCTTCGATACCAAAACGGCCATTGTATACCCAACCCGCACCGGCCTGAATGATTTAAAAGCTATTGCCTGGGCCTACTCCCGCATTAAAAAATCGGTAGCTACCGGCAACATCCGCGTTTACCCAGCCGACCGCGTGCCTGACAGTGTTAAGAACTATGTAATGGTAGGCGATATTGACGCCTTACCTGCAGATAAACGCCGTTTAATTTCGGTTACGCCTCAAGAAGGCCAGGGCCTGCTTTACTTATACAAAGGCCCTATGGCTACCGATACCACTGCAGCTATGCAATACCGTTCGGCAGCAACACCAAATGCAGCCCGCCAGGCTTTTGCCAGTAACGAAATATTGTTTGTAACCGGTGCTGATGACAGCGGTTATGAAAAAGCCGTAGCTGCGTTAGCTAACCCTAACGTAATCAATACCGCCTATGGCGACTACCTGGTTGTGAACGTAGCGGCGACCGAACTTGCTAAAGGTATTGAGCAAAACCGTTCAAGGTTAACCTTCCGCCAAATTGGTGGTGTAAACAACTTTTTATCGGGCATTGGTTCGCTCCGCAGCTTGTATAACTTCCGCAACAGCGATTTCAGCTTTACACCAAAAGAAGTTGAGATTAAATTTGTAGGTACTTATAGCGGCCTGAATGCAGGCGACCGCGGTTTCTTTAACGTTTACCTGAATGGTATGCTGATCAGCAGCGAAAAACTGAATGCATCGGGCAAGTTAAATACCTCCGTAGTAATTAACCGTTACCAGCACCGCAAGTATAATGCACTTACTACCGAGTTCCGCTTTTATCCAAACAGCGGCAATTGCCAGAACGCATTTACTAACTTCTTCAGCGAAATTGACGTAGACCGCTCTTACCTAGAGTCCAAAAACCCGATTGCCAACAATACACTGAGCTTTTACCAATACCCGGAAGCTTTCACATCAGGCTCAACCCGTATTGTGGTAAGTAAAAATTATACCAAGTATGCTGCCAGCGCTATCGGCGAAATATTATATGAACTGAACAATAATATTGCATCAAATAACTTCCCGCAGTTCAGCTATTCGGATGAGGTAAATGATAATGATCTGAAAAACTCACATATCATTGCTTTATTATCTAAAGATGATATGCTGATGAATAAATTCCCGGATGCACCTATTAAGTTCAATCATTCGTTCCGTTTATATAACAACGCCGATAACAAAACGGTGTACTCCCTGTCTGATTCGGTATCTAATGGCTTGGCACAGATTTTTTATGGCCGCAGCAACAATGCTGTGCTGATACTGACTGCAACCGGCAGCCACGTAGGTGATGCTTTTTTATCGGCATCAAGAGCGATTACCGAGCAGCTATCAACCCTGAACAGTAACGTTTGTATAGCTGATATTAACAACAATAAATACCTGTTCAATATCAATAAAACCGGTGATAACCTGGAGTATACGGACGGTAAAAGCGGACTGGCGCAGTTCTGGGAAAACTATAACCTGTTTGTACTACTGGGCGTATTAGTGCTCATACTGCTTGCCTTCCTGTACGTGCGTAATAAGGTACAGAAATCGCAGGAAATTATTAACGAATAAGCACCTGCTTACCGCATAGCATAAGAAAGCAGGGCTGCTGTCAGTTTGCCCTGCTTTTTTGTTAATGATTATATACATCATCTTATTTTGAATAAATGAGTACAATTATTTCAGAAAGCTTACTTCAAGACAGTGCTGCATTTCCCTATGGCAATGCCTATCATTCTGAAATAGCAAAAATTTTGATTGAGGATGGCTTTTTAAGCGAGTCGGATTTTGAGAAGATAGATAAAGTGTATGCGCAAACCGGCGCCTCATTCATAAAGATATTGCTCAGCTTCGGTTTTATATCCCGTAAAAACTACGAGCGCTCATTAACAAGGGCCGGCTACGTTTTTGAACAGATAAGGGAGCTACCCTATGATGAGGAGGTGCTGAATAAGATTGACCTGAAGTTTGCAGACGAAAGACTTGCATTACCCCTGCGGGCAGACAATGGCAAGCTGGTGTGTGCCATGGCCGATCCTACCGATCAGACTTTTATCGACTTCATCCGGGCAACTTACCAGCTGGAGCCGCACATCATCATTGCATCCGATTTGGATATTACCTGGCTAAGCCACAAGCTACTGGGTACTAAATACGTAAAATCGGCCGTGTTTGAGCTGCTTAATGAAGACCCGGGCAACTCTGCACTTACTACTTTTACAGATAAACAGCTGATTTTTATTTTCTCATTTATTGGGTTGCTTGCTGCCGGATTTGTTTTAAGCTTTAAAACCACAGCTACGGTGCTTAATGTTTTCATGAGCTTGTTCTTTCTGGTTACTATCGTGTTTAAGCTGTTCCTGTCGTTAGTAGGATCGCGCTTTGAATTATATCAGGCGGTTACCAAAAGCGAGGTAAAGGCAATAAATAATAACGAGCTACCGGTGTACACCATTCACCTGCCGGTTTATAAAGAAGATAAGCTGATTAAGAAACTGATCTGGAACCTGCAAAGTATTGACTACCCACGCGAAAAGCTGGACATTAAGCTGCTGATTGAAGAGGACGACGACAAGACGCTGAATGCTGTACGCAACCTGGATTTCCCGGCCATTTTTGAGGTAATTGTAGTGCCTTTCCACATGCCTAAAACCAAACCTAAAGCTTGTAACTATGGCTTGCACTTTTCGCGCGGCGAGTACCTGACCATTTATGATGCGGAAGATATTCCGGATACGGATCAGCTGAAAAAAGTGGTGGCTATGTTCAGTAAACTGCCCGATAACTACATCTGTGTGCAGTGTGCATTGAACTACTTTAACCGCAATGAGAACTTCCTTACCCGGATGTTTACGCTGGAATACTCTTACTGGTTTGATTACGTATTGCCCGGTTTGGATACGCTGGACATTCCAATCCCATTGGGCGGAACCAGCAATCACTTTAAACTGGCCAACCTGGTTGAGCTGGGTGCCTGGGACCCCTTTAACGTAACCGAAGATGCCGACTTAGGTGTGCGTGCTTATGCCAAGGGCTACAAAATTGCTGTACTCAACTCCACCACTTACGAGGAAGCCAACAACGACTTCTTTAACTGGATACGCCAGCGCTCCCGTTGGATCAAAGGCTACATGCAAACTTACCTGGTGCATATGCGCAATCCATCAGCCTTAATTAAAAAAATTGGGATGAGGGGCTTTTTAGGCTTTACGTTTTTCGTGGGGGCCACGCCGATCATGTTTTTGCTGAACCCTATTTTGATATTTATCTTTTTGGCCTATGTGGTATTTGATCTGGAAGTTATCCGCACACTCTTTCCGGACTGGGTTCTGTTCATCTCCATCTTTAACCTGATGGTGGGCAACATCCTGATGATTTACGTAAATATGATGGCCGTGTTTAAGCGTCGTTTTTACGAGCTTATCCTGTTTGCGATAGCTAATCCTATTTACTGGCTAATGCACTCGGTCGCTGCATACAAAGGCTTATATCAACTTATTGTGAAACCTTTTTACTGGGAAAAAACCAATCATGGTTTGAGTAAAACCCACAATCAAAACAACGTTGTTAAATAATGAAACGATTTAAAGCCGTATACCTGATCATCATAACGGCACTGCTGGCTGCTTATTACCTGGCTCTGGGCATATACCTGCATAAAGCAGGTTATACCAATCAGGAGTCTTTATTTTATGTAGAAAAAGCACAAATCATCTTCAGTGGCGTGGGTGATAAGCTGCGTATTATGGGTTTAACCTCCCCTATTTTGCCGTTTTACAGCGTTGTGTTCTTTTCATTATTCAACAACGAGCTGGCACCGGTACTGGCTTCGGCTATAGGAACAGCCGCTTTGTTTTATATCATGGCCAGCTCCATGATGAAACGCAATAAAGACATTTATTACCTGTACCTGCTGGTTGGCATATTTGCATTGCATCCCGGCTTGTTATACACGGCCTGTTCGGGTAAATCCATTTATTTAGATTTGATACTGTTCTTCCTGTTTTTCCTGAACCTGTTAAAGTACTATAATTCCAACACCACCTTCCATGTGTCTGTAGCCAGCTTATTTTTTGTGATGCTGATTTTTACAGATTACAAAATGATATGGCTGAGCTTATTTTTTATACCGCTGGTATTGGCCATATCCGTACACAGCTTAAACCTGGGCGAAAAAGAATCGGTATTTAGGCTGTTCATGAGTTTCAACAACCCATCCCTGCGGCGTAAGCTCATCAATAAAACTTTTTCAATTTATACTATCATCTTTTTGCTGCCGCTGGCATCAGTTCTGATCTACAAAATGCTTAACCTGACACATGCCGATGACTTGAACTACTTTTTAGATAGCCCATACGCAACCTGGAATATTATAACAGACAATTTGGAATATACCATGAAGGAAACTGCTACCAAGTATGATATTTCGGAGGTATCTATCCTGGTATCACTCAAGGCCATTCTGTTTTGCCCGTTAATTGTTTTGGCGATATACCTTTTTAAGCAGCACCTGTACCAGATACTAACACTACTTACACCGTTTGGCCTGATCGAATTTTTAAAAGTAAAATACGATCAAGTGAACCTCGTTTATGAGTATTACCTGCTGTTTTTGATATTGGCGCTATTGTGTATTATCTTTCGGGTCCGGTTTATCAAAAACCAAAACCCGCTGAAAGTATGCCTGATTGCTGTCATCGCAGTGCAGTGCTACATCGGTTATGTATTCCTGAATAAATCAGCTATTGGAGAAGAGAAGAACTTTGCGGAAGCATTATTCAACAGTAAACCCGAGCGTGTAGACGATGAAAATTATAACCTGGCTAAATACATTAAAAGCATGCCAGCCGATACACATATCCTGGCAGATGATGCCGTGGCTTATGCCATTGTAGGTTATACAAACAACATTCAACGCTTTACGATTCCATTTCAATCGGAATATCTGAGCGCCGTTGAAGCACCCGATAAGTACAATGGTTATGTGTTAATTGCAAATACAGGCAACCCCATGTTGAGCTATACACAGCTTACAGAAGCTTATCTGGAAAGTATTAAAGTGAAGAACGAGGCATTGCGGCTTACCAAAGTATATATAACTGATAACTGGACATTGTACAAAATCATGTAATTGTGCTGCCTTATTTATTAAAAGGAAAGCCTTACTGATGCAGTAAGGCTTTCCTTTTGGATGTATTACCCCACCTTGCAACCGCAAAGCTCATGTTGACTTACTAAACTTTAACTAACAAGAAGACGATCAGTCGGGCACAGCAAAAGTGTTTTGCACCCACTCAAATCCGGTACCATCTTGCTTTACATGTCCTAAGCCGGGCCAAGGTAAGTGATAGGAAAATACTTGCTTACGATTTATCGCAAATTCGCGCAATACCTTTTTGCGGGTTGTTACTGCTAAATTAAAATCAGCATCTCCATCAAATCCCCATTCCGGATGTGCAAAAGTTAAAACCGGCGAGTGTACCAAATCCGCAACGTGAACAAGCTCCTGTCCATCCGAATAAACCGTAATGATGCTATGCCCAGGCGTATGCCCTGGAGCCACCTGGAGCTTTAAGCAATTAAATAATCTATCGCCATCTTCAAACAAATGTAACCTGCTATTAATCTTATTCAATACTCGATGTGCTGTATCGACAATTAGATTTTTGGTAACAGCACTATCCATTCTGCTTTTTGACAAATCCGGCGCTCTTTGTTCCCAAAACGCTTTCTCTATACGCGACAAATAAATATTGGCGTTAGTAAACGTTAACTCATTCTTAGAATCTAGCAAGCCGCCTATATGATCCGGGTGCGCATGGGTTAAAATGATATCAGTTATGTGCTCAGGCTTTATACCTGCGGTAAATAAGCTTTTGGTAAGCCAACCGCTGTTTCCACCAAACAGGGTTCCACAGCCGGTATCTATTAAAATTAATCTATCCTCATTTTTAACAACAAGTACATTCATACTTAAATCGGCATGAGTAGTTGGTAAGAAATTAGTTTTAAGTAATTCCAATACTTCAGCCGGACTTGCATCCGGCGCAAAACTAGGTTGTACCGTTGGAAATACAATATGCCCATCGGTAAACACCATTAGTTCCAGAATTCCTAACTTAAACTTATGGCTACTATTACCGAAGTTTGATTTAACCGGGGTAGCAAATAGACTCTTAAATGGCGCAACTGACGATATACCTAATAATAGGCTACTTTTGATAAGCGTTCTTCTTTTCATACCTTTTATTCAAAAGTAACTTAACCGTATCTTTACATCAAGTATGCACTTTTTAGTACCCTAGGAACTAAAAAGTTACTCACCTGACTATCAATGACATTAATATTAGAATGGCTAAAAAACAAGAGGAGGCTCTGTGTGCAGTAGATTTCGCATTAAGACGAATTGGCGGCAAGTACAAGGGGCGCATACTGTGGTACCTTGAATTAAAATCGATTATGCGGTATGGTGAATTGCGCAGAGCCATTAAAGATATAACAGCCAAGATGCTCACACAAACGTTACGAGAGCTGGAGGATGATGGACTGATTGCCCGTAAAGTTTATATAGAGGTACCACCGAAGGTTGAATACAGACTGACACCTGTTGGCGAAGAATTAATACCGTTCATTCGTTATTTAAACGAATGGGGCGAAAAGCGGATGACTATAGAAAATCTTTCGCGTATAGAACAGTGCTAAATAAAAACACCTTTACTAAGCATTGAACAAATAATCTTATAAGCATGTAACGATGATGTAATTGATTGTAAGAATCATTTCATCTTGTTGAGTCAAGAAGCTTGCACCAAGTGCATCCTCATGATCCAAAACAGGGACACACACCTCCTCCCTGCCATGCATCTCCCCCATCTTCAAGCAAAAAGCCCCTGATGCGTAAGCAAGAGGGGCTTGGATTTGTAAGGTTTGGCGCCGACCTACTCTCCCACGTGTTACCGCAGTACCATCGGCTCTGGCGGGCTTAACTTCTCTGTTCGGAATGGGAAGAGGTGGACACCGCCGATATAGGCACCTGAATATTTTTATTGTTGTTTGCTTAACCTTAATGATCAGCCATCAACAATGACATATTATTGAAAGAAGTAGTCGAAAGCTGAAAAGACACAGCTTATTGTTTTGTTTTTTGATTGCGGTGATGTGCCCGGAAAGAG
>NZ_JAHBBK010000009.1 GCF_018390515.1 Mucilaginibacter sp. Bleaf8
CATCCTGAGCCAGGATCAAACTCTCCATTGTAAAATGTTTTGTTTGTATCCAGACCCTATTACTCAAAATAGAAATCTGTATTAATATATCTTTATACAGTATTCCGTAACTTATTGTGGTTTTTTTTTGACTGAGAACAACCAAGATCGGTTGTCTCCCGCTACGCTACATGATTATTTCTTAAAAGAACTTTTTCGCTTCCCCTCACGGTTCCGCTTTTTATATCCGTTCACTATTGCAGTGAATGACTTTTCTTGTTATCTTCGCCTCAAACTTTCGTCTTCAGCGCCCTTCCTTTCGGTTGGGAGTGCAAAGGTAAGAAGCTTTTTTACATTTCCAAAAACTATTTTCAAGTTTTTTTTCAGCTTCCCGGTTTGTTTCTGAACTTCACTACAGCTTTCACCGCGCTCCGCTCTTCCTCTCACCCATCCTTTACCTATCTTTCAATGAACTTCGCTACTCTTTCGATTTGCGACTGCAAAGGTAACACTTTTTAGAACTCATGTCAAGACCTTTTTTCAAATAAAAAACAGCGATCTTTAACTTCTTTCTCACCCACCTTTTTCAAGACTTTGCTACACTTTGCTGACTGTTCAAATAACATTCCCTGCTCGTTTGCAGGGCAACAAAGATAGCACATCTTCCACCACTCTGCCAAATTTATTTATACCTTTTTAAAACTATTTTAATATGGGCAGGTTAAAGACTGATTGTACCTGCTACTTTCCTTCCTTTATGTATGCCACTTTGCCATTCATTGTGCTTACAAAAACATCCTTTCCCGTTGCCGTAACCGGATTTACCAGGCAATTTGATTGTTTATACTTCCATCTGCACGCTCCGGTGTTTCGATGAACCGCATAAATAATTCCTGAATTGGTTGGGATGTATATCATGCCGGCATTTTCAACAATTGCAGAAGGACAGATTTCATAAGGCAACTGTAATGTTGATTTCCAGCTTATTTGCATGCTATCGGCTCGAGTGTCTACGCCAAGCACCTGCCCATCCATTGTCTTCACATACACAATAGCACTGTCCGCTGAAATTCCCATTGATTCGCGCACTCTGATTTTGGGCACTTGCTGTCGCCATAACACTTTACCGGTAGATGCTTCGAAAGCAGTCATGTATCTGTCGGGTGCCACGATGAATACCCGGCCGTAAGCAGCTACAGGATAACAGGCAGCAGGTGAGAACATGCGATTACTTGATCCATTATTCCATTTCCAAACCAACTTTCCGGTTTTAATGTCCAGGGCATAGAAGTCGTTTTTCCAGCAACCGAAATATATTAGTCCGTTATAAATTAAAGGCTTGGTTACTACAAAGCCGCTTACTTGGTTAAAATCCCATAGTAAACGGCCGCTTACTAAATTGATGGCACGAAAATGCCCATCGGACGCACCTATATAAACTGCATTATCCTTAATTACCGGGGAGGCGACTACCGCTTTTGCAGCCGCATGCCTCCACACCAGCTTACCACTGCTGGCTAATAAGCAATAAATGTAATTATCAGATGAGCCGGCGACCACATAGTTGCCGCTTACTGCTGGAGTTGAATAGATCTTTCCGCCGGTAGCATATGCCCATACCCGCTTACCTGTCTGCTTACTTAAAGCGTAGATGTATCCTTTGGTATCCGTCAAAATGAGCTTATCGCCAGCGACGGCCATACCCGACCCGATATCGCTTTGATCCTGATAGGTCCACATTACCTTAGCGCCGGTAAGCTTTTCGTTGAGCGCGTAAGATGGTCGTAGATAATGAACAGTATCTTTATCAAAATGGTGGTTGTAAAGATTAACACCGGTCCATTGATGGTTTATTGCTAGCACAGGGTTTCTTTCCTCAAAAAAGGCTTTACCGTTGGCTAAGGTCACTATATTGTAGCCACCTACGCTGTCTTTAGCCCGCAGGTTTGAGCGCCCCATAACGCCAGGTATCCCTTCAAAATTGTATTGATGATTGGCATGCCCATGCCCGCATAACACCAACTGTACGTTTTTCTTTTTCAGAGCATCCATTATATTGTACCAGTTGTTTTGAGCAGAATCCTGCGGATAATGGTTCAAATAAACAACGGGCGTATTGGCCGGCGTGCGTTTCAATACAGAATCGAGCCAAACCACATGCTCGCGTGGCACCTGACCTGGCCCCATCCGCATGTTAGGGCCCGAACTTACGCCTGCAAACAGGTAACCCCCATGATTAAAAGCGAAAGTTTCGGCACCGAATACTTTACGAAAGGTATTACTGCCACTTTCAGACCAGTTGGCATCGTGATTTCCCGGTATAATATACCACTTTTTGTTCAGGCTGTCGAGAATTTGTTTAGCCAGCTTAAGCTCTTCATCAGCTCCAAACTCAGTAATATCACCGGTGATGACAACAAACTTGATGTCATCGTTCCCATTAATATCTTTTACCGTTCTGCGCAGATCATCAGCAGCAGTTGGGTTGCCAATATGGGTATCGGAAACGAAAGCAAATTTAAACGACTGTGCATTAACAAGCCTTATATTCACCAGCATGGCCAGCAAAAACAGAAGGTATCTTTTATACATATTATAGATTAATGATATATGCTTTGAGTTCCTATCAAAAGAAACCCCTTCCTGCCTGAGCAAAGAAGGGGATTTCACCGGGATATAAATTTTACCAGCCTGGGTTTTGCGTGAGCGTTACACCATGATCCTGATAAAGCTTGATCTGATCCAGCGGTATGGGGTTGAGGTATACCTTAGGGTTATCAAAAATGCGCTGTGTCTCGGCTTTAGGAGCAGGCACAATATACCCTTCAGTTGTATTGTTTTGGATAGTTACCGAAAGGGTTTTCGCATAATCGGCCTTGTTGATCCACGCGCCCAGGTTAATGTCCGGGTTGGCGCGGGTGTCCAGGTAAGGGTATTTTTTCCAGCGTTTCAGGTCATCATTCCTGAAACCTTCCATCATCAGTTCCACCCGGCGCTCGCGGCGAATTTCCCATAGAATAGGCGACACACTTGGATCTCTTTTCGGATCATCATAAGCAACGCCGTTAACGGCCGGCTGGTTGCCCATCACCTGCAATGCTGGTAACTTAACGGTATAACCACCACGCTGGCGAAGTTTGTTTATAGTCAAGTCCAGATCAGCCTGCGTAAGTGTACCCAGTTCGGCCACAGCTTCCACATAGTTCATCAATACCTCGCCATAACGTATTACAGGTGCCTGGGTATCGTTCAGGTTGCTGTTTCCGTTAGTTTGATCTTTTAATGCATCGTTGAAAAACTTGATACAGGCATAGCCGGAAGTCGAAAAATTAGATACTACACCATTTAACCTTAATTCTTTGGCAAAGGTTTCGCTGATGCGCGGATCGCGGTTGGCCATCACGTTATTGATACCTTTATCGCCCTGGTAAAGAGGCGAAACACTTATAGGCAAACCATCGCTGCACAGGTAAGATTCAACTGCATTTTTTGAAGCGCCGGTTTGCGGCTCTTTATTTACATAGTTATGCAAGCTGTGCGTAAGTAAGCCTTGCTGATACTTGCGGTACATAATAATTTCCGGGTTAGTACCCAGATCAAGTGAATTGAACAGTTGCCGGTAGTTCGCAGTAACCTGGTAACCACCATTGGTCATTACCTCGTTGGCCGCCCATTTGGCTGCTTCAAGATATTCCGTTGCTTTAGCCGTATTATTAGCCTGATATTTTTGCCATGTACCTTCATACAAAAACACGCGCGACATGAACGCCAGCACCACCATTTTAGTGACGGTTAATTTATTAGCGTTTGAAACGCCGGCATCCACAGCCCGCACGTTGGCAGCCGCATATTTAAAATCAGCCAGTACACTGTCCATTACGGCAGTACGTGGCTGGCGTGTCTGATACAGTTCCGCCTCGTCGGTTTCATTGAGTACACGACCATACCAGGGCAAATCACCATAGCTCTTTACTTTAGCAGCATATTCCATCCCCCTGAAGAAACGGGCAATGCCTGTCCAATGGCTGATTGCCTCAGCCGACATCGGTACTCTTTGAATACGGTTAATAAATAAGTTAGCCCGGCGCACATTATTAAAATACCAGCTGGAAGGCGACGTACCGCTTGCACTTGCCGGAACGTTTCTGACAAATGTAGTTGGCGTTGTAGGCGCAAAATCATCATTCAAGCTTTCGCCCGAAAAATAGCCGCCCCAAGTTAAATCAAAGCCCGATGCATAACCCGGAAAATAGTTGGGGTAAAACCCATAGGCAAAAGTGCGTACGTTGTTTTCGCTGGTCCAGTAGGTATCGTCCGTGAGTTGATCGAGCGGGTATTTGGTTAAAAACTCATCCTGTTTTTTACAGCCAAAGCCCAACAGAACCAATCCTAATACGATATATTTAAAGGTCTTCATTTCTGTAAATGGTTAAAATGTTACTTGTAATCCGAAAGAATACGTTTTTCGGTATGGATATACCCGGCCAAAGCCAGCCCGGTCATTATCAATCTGCGTTTGTGAAAAATCAATTTCCGGGTCGATCGGAATGTTACCCAAATGATCAAACGTCAGGAGATTTTCGCCACTGAAAAATATACGGGTGTTTTGGATTTTCACACGCTGCAACCAGCGTTTTGGCAAGGTATAACCCACACTCAGGTTTTTTAAACGCAGGTAAGCCATATTGAGCAGATAGCGGGTTTGCGGCTGATAGTCCCATTTATCAATTGCAGCGCCGTAATCGGTAGGCCTTGGATAAAAGGCGTTCGGGTTTTGCGGTGTCCAGTAGTCCATCTGATTATCAAACCAACCTTCTGCCGCACGGAAGCCAGGAAACACTACGGAACCATTTGCCCACAATTGCCGGCTACCTACTCCTTGAAAGTACACATTAAAATCTACGCCTTTCCAATCGGCACCTAAGCGTAAGCCATACTGGTAGCGCGGTGTTGAATTACCTATGATTTTTTTATCTCCCGGATCATCAACTGTATTTGAGCCAAAGTAGATGGTACCATCGCCGTTCAGGTCTTTGTATTTAACATCGCCGGGGCCATAATAAAACGACCCGCTTTCTAATCTGGTTTGAGAGGCTACGCCTGGTGCATACACGTAGTGCCCGGCCGCATCCCTGCCTGTAAAATCACTTTCAGTAAATAACCGGTCGGTTTCAAAACCCCAAATTTCTCCAAGGCGCATACCTTCATAGTAGTTACTGTTAAGCCCTGAAATTGTAGCCGGAAGCTGACGATTTACATTTTGATATTTTGAAATACGCTCTATTGCATCAGACAAAGTACCGGTAATATTGATATGTAATTTATTCGCGAAAGTATGGTTATAATCTACAGCCAATTCCCAGCCTTTGCCGGTTAGCTCTCCATAATTCCGAACCGGAGAAGAAGCGCCAAACGTTGACGGCAATGTAACCCCACTGGTAATCATGTTACTGGTTACCCGGTTAAAAAAAACAAACGTGAAGCCCAGTTCATCATGCAATACCCTTACATCCAAACCCAGGTCGGCAGTCTTAACCGTTTCCCAGGTCAGGATGGGCGATAATGGCAGTGGCGCAGTAAGCGATACCGCATTGCCAGTAGGTAATATCCAGCCCGTACTGTAAGAGGACATTAGAGGCAGAAAACGCCCATTGCCAACAGCCTGGTTACCAACAGAACCATAAGATGCTCTGATTTTCAGGAACGATAACCAGTTTTTGCTCCAGTCCATAAACTTTTCACGACTGATCACGTAACCGGCCGAACCAGAAGGAAAAAAGCCATAAAGCTGCCTAACCGGGAACCGCGATGAACCATCACGGCGACCGTTAAGCTCCAACAGGTATTTATCCTGGTAAGCATAGTTGATACGGCCAAAGTAACCTAATGTAGAAAACTGCGTTGCACTACCGGTTACAAACTGGTCGCCGGTTGCCAAGGGTATTTCGCCATAATTCGGGTCAAGCAATCCGCGGCGTTCAGACGACTGGCTGTTGGCCCGGTTCAGTTCAATATCACCACCCAAAATAAATTTCAGGGCGTGGTCGCCAATGCTTTTATTATAGGTAAAGAATGCCTTGCCGGTGTTGATCTCGTTCCAGTAAGAGTAATATCTTACTTTATCGTAACTGGCACTTTGGTACGGGCGGTAGTTCAGTTTATCGGCGGTTGACGCCGAAGTACCTAACGACCAGAAATCGTAAGCCAGGGTGTTCCCACCAGTTTGGTGCAAGTGCTCATTGGTTGAGGTATAAGTGTAATCGGCATCGAAGGTAAGGCCTTTAGCTAATTTCAGGGTTCCGCCTACCGATATACGCGCCAACTGGTTTTTGTCATCATCCATTTTAGCCTGCTGCACCTCGGTTACCGCGCCGCGGAAAGGCTTACCCAAATAGGTTCCATAAGGATAATTGGACGGCCAGCGGTACAGGTAATAGTAGGGCCCGTACTGGCTGCCCGAAAACGTGAACGGACTTTTACTTTTGGTGTTAGAAAACAACACCTTGCCCCTTACATCCAGCCAACTGGTAGCCGCTGTATTGATACCCAGATTTAAACTGTAACGGTCAAACTCGTCGGGGTTTACTTTTAGCACACCCATTTGGTTCAGGTAGCCTAAGCCCAGGTTATAATTCGTTTTTTCGCTGCCACCGCTTACGCTGATGTTGTGGGTTTGCTGCGGTGTCCAGTCGCGCAGGTACAGCTTGGCCGGATCCCATGAGCGGTAGAAATATAATTTACCGCCAACAAATTCAAAATCGCGACCCTCAACCATGTCCTGGCCCAAATCCTGGCCGCCATATTGTGCATCCCACTGGCGCATCTTATCAATAGAAGCCTGATCGATAGAATAACCAATTACATTGTAACTGGTGGTATTGGGACTAAAACGCTGCAAGGCCAGTAAAGATGCCTGTGCATTATCAGCCCCTGATGCTAATTTGGGATTGTTGATTGGACTTGACCAAGCAAAGTTATTGGAGTAAGTAACTTTAGTTGGCGAGTTGCGCTTACCTGTTTTAGTAGTAATCAGCACCACACCGAATGCTGCCCGTGTACCGTAAATAGACGTTGAGGCCGCATCCTTTAATACCGAGATGGATTCAATATCCTCTGGATTGATCATCTGCAAGCTTGGTATTTCCACGTTATCTACCAAAATAAGCGGCGAAGCGCCGCCCGCCCCGGTATTAATAGAGCCTTGCAAACCGCGCAGCCTGATTTTAGGGTTGGTACCAATATCGCCGGTTGAAGTGGTAATGGTTAAACCAGGTACTGCACCTTGTAGGCCCCGGGCTACATCGGTAATTGGCCTTGCTTCTAACAGCTTGGTATCAACTGTAGAAACAGATCCGGTTAGGTTGGCCCGCTTTTGCGTACCATAACCTACCACAACCACCTCGTTCAATGATTTGGCATCGGCACCCAGCTTTACATCTATCACATCTGATGTGCCTACAGTAATTTCCTGCGTAGCGGAACCGGTAAAACTGAATACCAGCACCTGCCCGGCGTTGGCCCTGATGCTGTACTTACCGTTAATATCAGTAGCGGTACCCTGGGGTGTACCCTTAAGCCTTACCGAAACACCCGGTAGCGGATTGCCGTCATCAGAAGAGATGACTTTTCCGGTAATTGTTTTATGCTGTGCCATAGCCTGCACAGACAAAAAGAACAGTACCAGAAAGAGGTTAAGTAATTTTTTCTTCATAAGTTAACGTTAATAGCTTGTTTAGTGAACATGGTTGGTTTATTGCGTTTAGTGTTTATTAGTCGGGGTAAATCAGGTATTGCTGCCTCATTCTTTTAAATTCTGAAAGTGCGGGCTCCCAGCTTTCGCGAATTTCTTTTTCTGTTTTGCCGGCTATTATCTGTTCCTTTAATGCTGTAGTACCGGCCAGCTTATCGAAGTTGCCCATCTGTTTACTTTGCTTGTAATCAAAAAAGCGATCTTTATATGGATAAGCTTTATACATTTCAATAAGCCAGCTCAGGTTAATCCGCTTTTGCTTAATGAGCTTTCGCAGGTTATAATTTCTCAGATCAAGCCCATAGCAGGCCTGGTTCTGGAACAGCGGCGTTTCGCTCATGCCCGGAATACTCACTGGTGTAAAAGAGAATGCATACCGGCCTTTCAAATCGGGATTACCCAGTACACAAAATGGATAGTATGTTCCCCTACCCTGACTAATGATGGTTCCCTCAAACAAGCACAAAGACGGGTACAACAGAATAGATTGCTGCGTATTCAGGTTTGGCGATGGGTGCACCGGAAGTGTATAAGCCATGCTATGTTTATAATTACCCACTGGTATAATTTTGATGCGACATTGCACGCCGTTGGCCATCCATTTTTGCCCGTTGATCATCTGTGCGTACTCACCTACCGTCATGCCATGTGCTATAGGAACCGGGTGAAAGCCAATGCCCGATTTCAGTTTCATATCCAGCACTGGGCCATCAACCATATAGCCGTTGGGGTTGGGCCTGTCCAGTATCAGCAGTTCTTTGTTATATTCGGCGCAAGCCTCCATAACGCGGTGCAGGGTGGCCAGGTAGGTATAATAGCGTGCGCCTACATCCTGCAGATCATACACCATCAGGTCTACATCTGCTAGGCTTTCGGCACTGGGTTTAGCCGTTTTGCCATATAGGGAAATAACAGAAATGCCGGTTTTGGGATCTACACTATCATCCACATGTGCGCCGTTACTGGCATCACCGCGAAAACCATGCTCAGGGCCGAACACCTTAACGATATGAATGCCTAAAGCAACTAAGCTATCCACACTGGCCTTGCTACCAATTCGCGAGGATGGATTTACCACCATACCAATGCGCTTACCCTGCAAATAAGGCAGATACTTTTCTGTTTGATCGGCACCGGGAATAATTGGCTTTTTTGCGGCAACGGATACCGTAAAATGTATTACCAATCCAATAACGAGGAGTGTTCCTATAAAGCGTGAGGGTTTCAGGTAGACTTTTCTCATAGTCAGTTCCGTTTTATCAATATTACATTGGCCACTTTACGCTGACCTTCGTGATCCCACTTTTTATTATCTGACGGGTAGTTTACTACACCATGCTTTTTATCCCATAAGGTGGTTGATCCCCCACCATCCAGATTGATGGCATCTGTACAATGCAGCCATTGCATTACTTTGCGCAGCTCAAACAGGCTCATGCCGGCGGCGTTTGCATCCCGGCCGTCTACGGTGATAAACAGCACATGGTGCTTATTGGTAATGCCAATCACCGAACGAGGGTGCCGGGCGGTGTTGAAAACGCCGGAATCAAGTGCCGCTACATGATGCTGATCAAGCAGCAGCGGGCCGGTCAACATCACATCCTGGCCATCAAGCCGTGTTTCCCAATCGGCTGTGCCGTCCCATTTGGCAATGCTTAGTTGGTTGCCCTTCATTACAACAGCGGCTTGCTGATGCCTTGCCCGGGTGCCACCTTTTTCAGGACGGTTTAGGTTGATAACCTGGCCATTTGCCCGCAGATAATCAACCGATCCTCCGTTTTTAACATCGAAAAAGGTTCCGTTGATAGCTGCAACCGCTTTAGCTTGTTGCCCAAATTCGCTGGTACGCCGCTTTACTTTTGGCTCATACGCGATGGTGAAATGGTTTTTTGAACGGGGTTTAATATCAATAACAGCAATAAATTGGTTTGCCCCGAAAAGCGATTTGTGACGGAACCATGCTTGCCTAAGATGCATACCGGAAGCCAGCCGTTTACTTTCCCACTCTACTTTTTCAAAGCTGAGTGAATCAGTTTGCGCAAACGACGTACTTGCACATAGCGACAAAAGCAACCATAGGGCCTGAAAACGCATATCCGACTACTGTTTTAATTGCTGTTAATAAATTCCGGGCTAAAGGTTATGTAAGTTTAGAAACGCACAAAAACGCAAACAAGAATACCTTACTTCCCAAATATATATAAACCGCAAGTTAAAAAGCAATAGATTTTTGCTCTTTTTAAACACATTTTTGCAAAAACACGCAAATGTTACATAATCAATGAAAGGAAATTCCGCTTGAGCTTAACTACACCATATTACCTGCCACAAAATTCAGACTTAAACAAAACGAATAAAAAAAGCCGCCAGGTTAATATACTGACGACTTTTGATTATTAAGCAATTCAATTTGTAGCGCAAGCGCGAACGGCCCGGCATTAATCATCCGAGCAGACTATTATTTATCGTTCCTTTTTAGCGCAGCATATAAGATTTCTGCAGGATGTTGCGCTATCCTGTTTGTGCCGTCTTTGATCTGGTGCCGGCAACTTGTGCCTGCGGCGGCTACGATGGTTGATTCCGGTTCTTTGTTAACGGCCGGGAACAACACCAGGTTACCTATCTGCATAGAAACATCATAATGTTCCTTTTCATAACCAAAGGAGCCTGCCATACCGCAACAACCGGATGGAATTACCTCTACCTGATAATGCTGCGGCAGGGCCAGAATTGCCTGTGCAGCCATCATGGAAGAGAGCGCCTTTTGATGGCAATGCCCATGCAGTATAATGCGCTTGGTATCACCTGTAAAACTATCGGGCGATATATGGCCACTCTGCATTTCACGGTACAGCCATTCTTCAAAAAGATAGACATGTTTACTCAGCTCTTTAGCTTCGCTTTGCAGCGCCGGACTAACTAAACTGATATACTCATCGCGGAAAGAGAGGATAGCGGAAGGCTCGATACCAATAAGCGGTACATTTTGATTGATCTTGTCATGAAGGGCATTAATATTCTGCTCTGCACATTGCTTTGCCTCGTCGAGCATACCTTTGGAAAGGAAAGACCGGCCACTGTCTGTATGATCGGGTATTACTACCTGATAACCGAGATGCTCCAGCAGCAGGATTACCTTTTTTCCAATCTCGGCATCGTTATAATTAGTAAACTCATCACAGAAAAGGTAAACCAGTTTTTGCGATGCTTGTGTTCCACTTCTTTTTCTGGATTTATACCAGCTTTTGAGGGTTTGCTTAGCCAGCGTCGGCAAGCTTCTTTGCGGATGGAAGCCAGAGAAGCCATTAATTGCTTTACGAATCAATGGCGTTTTAACAGCCAGATTGTAGGCAAACGGTGCTAAGGAGGCCAGTTTCATGTTTTTGCTGAAATGGCCGATCAATTTGGAGCGGGCAGATACGCCATGCTCTTTCTGGTAATGATACATAAATTCCGCCTTCAGCTTGGTCATATCAACCGACGACGGACACTCAATTTTACACCCCTTGCAGGAAATGCACAGATCGAGCACTTCTTTTACTTCTTCCGCTTCCTTACCACGGCCCAGCTTTGCAGGCGCCTGATTAAGGTACTGCCTGAGTATATTGGCCCGTGCACGGGTGGTGTCCTTTTCGTTGCGCGTAGCCATATAGCTCGGGCACATAGTACCGCCGGTTACCTGTGTTTTGCGACAATCACCCGATCCGCTGCATTTCTCGGTAAGCCGTAACATGCCTTCATCATCGGTAAAATCGAAAAGCGTATCGGGCCGTTGCTTTACAGCCTCCCCTTCGTATCGCAAATTGGCCAGCATGGATGGCGTATTGGTAATTTTACCCTGATTGAATATTCCGGCAGGATCAAATATATTTTTTACCTGCTTGAATAACTCGTACACCTTATCGCCCATTACGTAACTGATATATTCGCCACGCAGCCGACCATCCCCGTGCTCGCCCGAGAGCGAACCTTTATATTTTTTTACCAGCCCGGCAGTTTCCTCCAGCACCTTTTTGAACAGTTGCCGCCCGGCCGGGTCTTTTAAATTAACCATGGGCTCAACATGCAGCTCACCATCACCCGCATGCGCATACACCGAATATGGTATATCCATACTTTTAAGCAGATGCTCCAAATCGCTGATGTAGGCCGGCAAGTCGTCAACCGCAACAGCGCAATCCTCAATCAGATTAACGGGCTGCGTATCTCCTTTTAAATTCCGAAGCAAGCCCAAACCTGCCTTACGTATATCCCAGGCTTTCTTGGTTTCATCGCCGGTAAGTATCGGGTAAGCATATCCTAATCCAGCTGCCTGCAAGGCCCCTATCAGCGCGTTGCACTTTTCCATCAGCCCCTCCGGAGTGGCATCAAAAAATTCAACCATTAAGATAGCCTCAGGCTTACCCACTAAAAAGAAGCGGTTCACGGTTTGGCCGGGATTATTGATGGCCTGTTCCAGTATAACATGATCTACCAATTCGGAAGCTGCACAGCCCGATCTTACAGCGATCAGGTTGGCACGTAAAGACTCCTGCAAACTACTGCAGTGTATGGCAACCATACCCACCTCCTTTGGCGGCAAGTCAATCAGCTTCAGTTTGGCCTCCGTTACAAAACACAGCGTACCTTCCGAACCGGCTATAAATTCACTTAAGTTGAGTCGTTCAGCCTCAAGCATACGTATCATCCTATCAAGCGCATAACCGCTATTACGGCGGGCTACTTCTTTTTTAGGAAAGTTTTCGGCTATAGCCTGTTGGTTATCCTGCTGCTGCACTACATCAAGCAGCTGCTTGTATATTTTACCTTCAAAACCATTACTACTGCACTTGTTTTGCACAGTTTTCATATCCATCTCACCAAATAACACTTCACTAGCGTCAGACAGGAGTGCGGTTACCTCACTAATATTATCGCGGGTAGCTCCCCATATCATAGAGTGCAACCCGCAGGAGTTGTTGCCGATCATCCCCCCAATCATAGCCCGGCTGGAAGTAGACGTTTCGGGACCAAACATCAGGCCGTAGGATTTCAAAAACGCATTCAGATCATCGCGAATTACACCGGGTTGTACACGCACCCACTTCTCTTTTTCGTTCACTTCAAGTATAGCGGTCATGTGGCGGGATATATCCACCACCAATCCATTACCCACTACCTGCCCGGCCAGCGATGTACCGGCAGCACGTGGTATAAGCGTTAAGTGATGCGTGTTGGCAAACAGAATCAGTTGTTTAATATCTTCTGTATTGCGGGGCATAGCTACCGCCAAGGGTTGTTCCTGATACACTGAAGCATCCGTAGCATATACTTTAAGTACGGCCTGATGCGCTATGGAGTTGTTATAATAGAGATCACCCGAAAAATATTTTAATAACTGCTGAAAATCTGTTTCGTTTAGTTTCATCGCTTATACGTTCACCAATCCCGCAAAATTAGGATTATATTTTTTGGATGCCGATACCCGGACGATCAGTCAAAGTAACTTTACCGTTAACAACCTGCATGCCCTTGTATACATCATTACTGATCAGCAAAGCGCCGTCCAGATCGGCCCAATCGGCCATGGGCGCAAGGTGTGCCGCTGCCGTAACGGCGCAGGATGTTTCGGTCATGCAACCTATCATCACTTTCATTTTTAAGGATCGAGCCAGCACAAGCATTTTGTGCGCCTCACGCATACCGGTTGATTTCATGAGCTTAATATTAATGCCGCTATATACCTGATAAGCCTTCAACACATCATCCAAACGTTGCACCGCCTCATCGCCCATAGTAGGCAACGGGCTGTGCTGGGTAAGCCAGGCATTATCATCCAGCTTTTCTTTGGGCATCGGTTGCTCAATAAACACAATACCTTTTTCTTTTAGCCAGTGCGCCATATCCAGCGCCATTTGCTTATCGGTCCATCCCTGGTTTACATCTACACAAATCGGCTTATCGGTTATTTCGCGAATATTATTAATCAGCAGCTTATCCGTATCTCGTCCCAGCTTTACCTTAAGCATGCGGTAAGGGTCAGCTTCGCGTACTTTTTGCCGGATAACTTCGGGCGTGTCAATACCGATGGTGAACGATGTGTTAGGCGTTTTTGCCGGATCAAAGCCCCATATCTTGTACCAGGGTTGCTTAATTAGCTTACCCACCAAATCGTGCAGGGCTATATCTACCGATGCCTTTGCCGCTTTATTAGCCTCCTCGATCCCGTCAACATAAGCCAGAATATTTTCCATCTGAAACGGATCATCAAAACGCGACAGATCAACCTTGCTTAAAAACTTCAGCACACTCTCGTGCGACTCGCCCAGGTACGGCGGCATGGATGCTTCGCCATAACCAATCACCCCGTTATATTCCAGCTCCGTAAGCACGACAGGTGTTGTGGTGCGCGAGCTGGTTGACAGCGTAAATGCATGTTTAAGCTGCAAGGTGTACGCCCGGTACCGCAACTGCAGCCTGCCCTTACCTGCCATTTGCGATTGTATTGCAGAAAGCGCCGACTCCCAGGGCAACACTAAAGAGCCTGCCGCCAGGGCCGAAGTTTTCATAAATTTTCTTCTGTTGTTCATTTTATTGAGCTGTCAATATATAGGATGGATGATCGCTTACTTTTGTTACGCCGGGTTGGCCTATGGCAGTTAACATCCGGCGGGCCTTTACCAATCTGCGCCAACGGTAGTCATCATAATTCGCCGCCTTTGGATCAAGGCTGCTCACCTTTACTAACCCCGCTGCCTGGATAAATTGCCCGTGACCCATATAAATAGCCGTATGCGTAATTTTAGCCTGCTTACCCTGCCCTGCACCAGGCGAAAAGAACAGCAAATCGCCAGCTTGCAGATTTTGCATACACTTGGCATTGCTTACCGAATCGGCTTCATAAATATCCACTTCATCACCTACCAATGCTTGTTGCGAAGCATCACGGGGCAGAATTACACCGTTCAAAAAATAAGCTGTTTTGGTAAAGCCACTGCAATCCACTCCTTTAATTGAAGTACCGCCCCATAAGTAAGGAACGCCTATCAAGGTTTGCGCAGTTGCCAGTATAGGATCAGCCTTTGGGTTGATTGATTTACGCCACTTAGCAAAATCCTGTACGTCTTTTTTTTGCACGAAGGCTACACGCTTATCAGGAAATACAACTTGGAAGTATCCTTTTTTCTTGCCTGTTACCTGCAGCAAGTTGCCGGCTATCAGGTCAGAAACAGGCAAGGATTTATCAGATGGCTCCGTAAAAGCATGACCATACTGTTTAGTATAGATAACCTTATCAGCCTTTTGCCAGGATGCGAATTCGGCTTTATCCATCGCTGAGACAGAACTTTCGTCAACCCAGGAAAGGTACCTGTCCGGCGTGCGCACCAGGTAATAGCCTTTTTGCTGCTGTAGTATTGTTACCGGCGTACCCAAAATCATCTGGGTAACCATTTCGGCGGCGTTGCCGGGTGTAATACGGTTATTGGCTACGGACAAGGTAACAACACCGTAGATTTTACTACCTAAAGCTTTTGCAGGCAAGGTATCTGCATTGATAACTGCTTGCACAGACGCACCAGCTAAGGCATTTCTGATAGCGATAATTACCCGTGGCGTAGTTGTTTCAATGTGAAAAGATAACGGATTCAGACCTGTAAGATCTGTATTTACAATATCCGTTCTTTTATCAGGTGCATATTGGCGCTTAATATCATTGATGATTTGCAGAGCCTTCTTTGCGGCAGCACTATCAGCCACAGGTAATGCCGCCTTTGCCGATAGTGCAAACAGCAAACCCAGTCCCCCAATAATGCTGATTAAAAAACGATATGCCAATTTTGAATATGCCGTCATGTTAAAGCAACTATATTAATGAGCTATGGTTTAAGCTACGTATAAATTGCAATTAATTTTTGTGTATCAACGCCGTAATACTATTTATCCGTCTCCTTTTCTTTTTCGGATAAGGCCTTTAGTGCAAGCCGCACACTGCCATACTGATCGAGCAGCCTGGTAGCGGTAGCTTCATCACAACCCGACTCCTGCATAATCATATTCACGCCCCGGTTATATAATTTATGATTAGTTAACTGCATATCCACCATTTTATTACCCTTTACCCGGCCTAAGGTTATCATCACCGATGTGGTCAGCATATTAAGCGCCAGCTTTTGGCCGGTACCGGCTTTCATACGGGTAGATCCGGTTAAAAACTCCGGTCCGGTAACTACTTCAACCGGGAACTGGGCCTCGGCAGCAACCGGGCTGCCTGCATTACAAACAATGCAGCCGGTAACCAGGCCATGTGCATTGGCTTGCTGCAAACCTCCTATCACGTATGGCGTACGGCCAGAGGCAGCCAAACCTACCACCACATCTTTAGCTGTAATATTGTAAGCCCGCAAATCGAGCCAGGCCTGCTGGTCGTCATCCTCAGCATTTTCTACGGCTTTGCGTATGGCACCATCGCCACCGGCAATTATGCCTACCACCCAATCAAACGGCACGCCGAAAGTGGGCGGACATTCTGATGCGTCAACAACGCCCAAACGGCCACTGGTACCTGCACCTATATAAAACAACCGACCGCCAGTACGCATTTTTCCGGCCACAGCGGTTGCCAATGCACTGATTTGTGGTATACATTTTTCAACAGCCAGCGGCACAGTTTTGTCTTCGTTATTAATATTAGTTAAAATATCGGTTATAGACATTTCATCAAGATTCAGGTAAGGGGAATCCTTTTCGGTAGTTGTTTCCATTTCAATATCAGTAGGTCAAAAGCGTATTTATGCGAATATAAATAAACACAATGCAAAAACACGCATAATAAAACACTAAATTTTCTGAAGCAGATTAAAATCCTGTATTAAACTTGCACAAACGCGCATACAAAATCTCTACAAGCATCAACGTTTAGAAAACAATATAATTTATACTTTTACCTATATGCTTAAGGAAGAAAGACAGCAATACATCATAAACCAAATCAATATTCACAATAAGGTTTTATCTACCGATTTAAGCGCCCAGCTAAACGTATCGGAAGATACCGTAAGACGAGACTTGAATGAACTGGCCGAATTGGGTAAGATTGTGAAAGTATATGGCGGCGCACTATCTAAATCTTTTCACTACCCTTTTTCGGGAAAGGATGTTTATAAAAAAGACGGTAAAAAAGAGATAGCCCGCAAAGCAGTAACCCTGATTGAAGACGGCATGGTACTGCTTATTGGCGGCGGCACCACCATGATTGAGCTGGCGCGTATTTTTCCGGATAATTTACACTGCACTATTTTCACCATTAGTCCGCTGGTAGCGCTGGAACTGGTTGAGCACCCGAACATGAGTGTTAACCTTTTAGCCGGGCAGCTAGGTGGCAACTCCCACATTGTAACAGGATCGCAGGTAATCAGCCAGCTATCCGAAATTAAAGCTGATCTGTGTTTTTTAGGCACCAACGGGCTTTCGCTCAACGATGGCATTACCGACTCGGACTGGGAAGTAGTACAGGTAAAAAAGGCAATGATTAAATCGGCCGGCAAAACTGCCATCCTGAGCATTGCTGAAAAGCTGGACTCTGTCCAAAAAATGCAAATATGCAATCTAAACGCCATCGACTACCTGATTACCGACACCGAGGCCGATGACGAAAGCCTGAAACGCTATGCAAAAAAGGTAGCGATACTATAGTACCGCTACCTTTTTATACTTTATCTTCTTGGCTTTCTTTTAACGCCGCTCTTCACAGGCTTGTTCGCTTTTGCTTTAGGCTTAGCCTTATCTGCAACCTGCTGTTTTGTTGCTGCCTGCCCGGCGCGCATAGCCTGGTAAATAACCTCCTGAATGTTACCGCGCACATTCATGGAAAGCAGCTTCCCGTTATCGCCACCATCTGGGTTTACCCGGTTTGAGCAGAATATATATAACAGGTTATATTTTGGATCGGCCCATACGCCTATGCCCGTAAAGCCGGTATGCCCAAAGGCAAGCGGTGATACACTTAGTGCAGGATAAGGTACTTTGCTGGTAGCATTATCTTTTTCAGGTTTATCAAACCCTAATCCTCTTCTACTAATATTACTATGGTAAGCCGTAAAACAATCTATCGTTTCCTTTTTAAGCAAGCGTACCCCATGCAACTCTCCGCCATTAAGAAGCATTTGATAAAGCTGCGCCAGATCATATGCATTACTAAACAAACCGGCATGGCCAGCCACACCGCCAAACATTGCAGCACCCGGATCATGCACATCGCCGTGAAGCTGTTGCAAGCGAAACAACTTTTCTTTCTCGGTAGGCGCAATCATGTCCAACGGCTCATGCTCACGTGGCTTAAAGGTAGTGCTCACCATATGGAGCGGCAAGTAGAATGTATTGCGCACATACTGATCCAATGGCTGTCCGGTAATTTGTTCCACAATCATGCCCAGTAATATAAAATCGTTATCGCTATACACATATTTATTAGGCGCCCCCAGCTTACTGTTTCGGATCCTTACTTTTAGGGTATCCAGCCAGCTGGCCCGCATATACATATCTTCAGCAACACGTACGCTATATTCCCCGTCTGGTGCTGTGCGGTAAAAGCCCGGCTTAGGTTTTCCTGTTTTCATATCGATAGTTTCGCGGTAGAATGGAATGAATGAAACCAAACCGGCCTGGTGCAATAGCACATCAGCCAGTTTCAGTCCGGCCTTATCCGAGCCGCGTAACCAGGGCAGGTAATCGCCAAGCGTTTTATCAAGGCCCAGCCTATCTTCCTCGTACAGTTTCATTACTGAAACATTGGTGGCACTTATTTTAGTTACCGACGCCATATCGTATACCGTTTGCAGGCTTACCTTCTCTTTACCATCATAAGATAAATGGCCGTAAGCCTTAAAGAAACCTACTTTACCATCCTTAGCCGCCAGCACTACGCAGCCTGGTGTTGCGCCTTTGGCAATTGCCTCTGCGGCGACAGTATCAATCTTTGTTAGCACAGTACTATCCAAACCCGCTTCGGCGGCCTGTACTACCGGAAAATAGTAATTGGTAGTGACACCTGTTCCATATTTAAATTGAGCTACCGTTACCGGCAGGGTACCCTTAGGGGTGATTTTACCCGTCAGCAAATCAGCTGCAACGTTGTGCATCAAACTATCATCTTCATAGCACACAACCAGGTTGCGTGCATTTGCCGTATTTTTAATAGCGTAAGGATTACCAAAAACAAAACTGATTGTATTACTATTTTGCTGCAACTGCTGCATCAACTCTACCGCGGCACTGCTGATACCAAAGTTACGAGCCGGATATTTAGCATATTTATGCAAACCAATGATTACCGCATCGTACCCGGTTTGCACCTGTTGCAGCAAGCTGTTTGCTTTAACGCTATCATCTTTATAAGATAGGTAGTAGCAGTCGGCATTATATAATTCATGCAGTTTAGCAGCAAAATGGTTTTCTTTGTCCAACCCCAAACCCACAAAGGCAACCTTACCTGTCCGGTTCAACGGCAGCATATTTTTATCCTGCTGCGCTATGAGGGTAATGGCCTTTTCGTACGTTGCCTGCTTTAGCGTATTTACATCTTTGTTTAAATCCTGTTGCAGATTTAAGGTATCAATAAGCTTAATTGTATCCAACCCGAGTTGGTATTTGGCATATAGCACTTTTTTTACCCGCGCATCAATATCTTTCCAGGATAGCTTATCGTCCTTAATTGCCTTGCGAATTTTTTTAATACTCCCTTTCACATCACCGGGCAGGCAAAGCATATCATTGCCGGCAATGAGCGATTGTACAGCAGCCTCGCCCTGAGGATAAAACTTAGCCACCCCTTTCATTTCAAGTGCATCGGTAAAAGATATACCGTTAAAATGCAATTGCTTGCGCAGTAATCCGGTAACGTTATTCGGTGACAGGGAGGTTGCACGGTTGCGGGTGGTATCAATAGAAGGAATAAACAAATGTGCTACCATCATACTCCTTACTCCGCCCTTAATCATGGACTTAAATGGATATAATTCGAGCGAATCTAACTGATCAAGACTCTTGTTGATAACGGGCAGATCCAGGTGTGAATCAACCGCAACATCGCCGTGGCCGGGAAAATGCTTGGCGCAAGTCATAATACCACCATCCTGCATACCCTGCATAATGCGCGTGCCATATAACGCAACCTTGTACTTATCCTCACCAAACGAACGGAAATTAATAACCGGATTATTGGGGTTATTATTAATATCAACAACAGGTGCATAATCAACCTGAATGCCAATCCTCTTACACTGTTCGGCAATGGCCTGGCCTATCTGGTAAGCAATTTGCGCATCGCCTGTAGCGCCAATAGTCAGTTGGTCCGGAAAAGGTTTTACATCACCAAAGCGCATCCCTACACCGGTTTCGCCATCAATGCAAACCAATAGGGGCACTTTTGATTTGGCCTGTAATGCATTCAATACCCTGGCCTGCTGTGCAGAATTGCCCTGGAATAAGCAAACCGAACCTACTTTATACTTTTTGATGTACTGCTTAACCTCTTCATCAAAGAAAACCGCCCCATTGCCTCGCTTTTCGGACAGGCGAAGCACCATAAGTTGTGCTATTTTCTGTTTTTTATTAAGCTTACGAAAGTGTTGTTTAACCCACTTATTTGCTTGTACCGAATCACGCTGAACAGATTGCCCCAACGTATGCAACGATAAAAGCAGCATCCCAAACAACCATGCAGAATTAATGCGTAAAGACATAGGTAAAATTTTAAAGGTTGATCATAGCAAACATTAGAATAAAATCTCAAGTTATGCACAAAAACGCAACCCAATAAATTCTTTATTGCTTAATATGACGCGATTAAGATAATAAATACTTTATCAACGTCGCAACTATGCAAGATAATTATACAAAAGCGCACAAAAACGCATTACAAGGACGATGATATTTATTGTCGTTTCAAATTCTGTGTCATCAACTTATATCACATTCGGCTAAAACATGTGCATAAATGTTTTAAAGCTCTTAATCGTTTGTTACATTTGAAAAATGTAGGTGATTAGGTAAATATTTTACGACCGATACGCTTACATTGCATTTACCGTTAAATAGAATTGAAGGTTTATTATTTACCAGAAACCTTGTTACTCATGATCAAACTCTTTGTAGGCGGCTTTCCGCTCGATATATCTGAAATGGACTTAGCCAAGCTTTTTGCACCCCATGGCGACATACATACGATCAAAATTGTACGTGACCGTAAAACCAAACAGTGCAAAGGCTACGCATTTATTGAAATGCTTACTGAAGAAGGTGCCCAAACTGCAGTAGACGCACTAAACGACTACCCCATGGGCGACCGAAACCTGAACGTAAAAATTTCGGAAGACAAGCCGGTCAAACCGGCACCGCCAAGAGCCAACAAAACCTGGCAGCCAAGAACATTCAGCAGCAGGCCATCATCTGCCCCAAGCAATACTTCCGATCGTCCTAAACGGCCAAGAAAGCAGTTTTAACTTGTAGCCCGTTGCTATCTGGTACGAGTATACCATAAGCAGCAGCACCCCTTTCATCTTAAATATTTCAAAACTTTATTCTAAATAAGAAAGGCAGTCTTTTTACAAAGACTGCCTTTCTTATTATAGATATACCAGTTTAATTACTTGGTATAAATTTTTGATAAATCACGGTATCCTGCACCTGTGTTGCTGTACCAGTCAGCATATGAAGTGCCGCCAGACAGCGCCCACTCTGAGAAGCGAGGGTAAGCCTGGTATACTGGTTGCAACTCTACAGGGTATTTATACTCTGAGGTGAAGTTGATAGCCCAAGGCCAGTTTTCTTTAGATACATATAGCTTACCGCTTGCAGCGTTTGAAGCATCGTCATCAGTACCAAACAGCTTGCTGTCTGCCTTATCAGTTGGTGCGAAACCTGGCAAGTGAATTTCGTAACCGCGACGCATATCACTGATCAGGAATGGGTTGAATGCAGACACTTGCAGATTAGACGCTGCTATAGGTGATGCAAAAGTTACGTTTACAGTTGCAGTGCTACCAGTTACTTTGTTCTTATCAGCATATACGTTGATAAAGAATGCACCGTCAGGATTTTTCAATAAAGCCTCGTGGTTATCGAATGGAACGATTACCGCTTTGGTTTGACCGGCTTCTACACCGTTACCGGCAAAGCTGATATAATTACTGATAGTTTGCTGACCGGTTACTGAGCTAACTGCTGATGCAGCTACCGGTAATTGAACTGCAAAACCATTATGGAATGAAGCACCTGATGCAACAGGAGTAAACTCACCTTTCATGTCCACTACCTGGTTGCTGGCGTTGCTGGTAAAGGTATAACGGTAATTTACCACTAAGTCATTCAAGTCAAAGTCACCCTTTTTAGGCCAGTTATCTTCAAAAGCGATGCTTGCATAACCGGTTTTTGATGGGTAGTAGCTTACATAGGCACGGGTTGGATCGTTCGGGAACGCATCTTGCGCATCCTGCACGCCGTCGCCATCGCTATCGCCGCCTTTATCAATCGAAGGTACATTGTCGGTTGATATAGCAGTAACCGGGTTAGAGCTTGCATAAACTACCAGGTCATTGAAGTCATTATCTGACTCAGTTTGACGGTTTAAGTCTTCAAAGCCCATCAGGAACAACTTGTGCACATCATCATACAGGGTAACCGTATGTTTTTGCGTTGCTGCAGTTGTTTCCGGATTGAATTTAGGGTTTGAGTAAAATTTAACTGTAGTAGTTATAACACCGCTGGTAGTGCTCCAGGCATTTTGTAATAATACAAAACCTATAGATGTACCGGCACTAAAGCGACCTAATTTAACTTTATCACCAGAATTTAAACCACCGGCCGAACCTACAGCTGATGAGTTAGGGAAAATCAGGGTAATTTTGCTTATATCAGCTGCGCTGGCTGGGGGATTGTTTGTTGGGTAAGTGTAGTAACCCAAGCTGTTTAACAATCCGGCACCCTCAGATACGAAAGTAATCCAAACGTCAGAGGTTGCAGTAACATTCAAGTCAGGCATTGCAGTATTGCTCAAGTACTCCGGGTGGGTTTTAGTTAATGCGCTACCTTCTGGTAATGACGCGTTGATGTAAGAAAGCAAAGAAGGATCAATCACATCCTGAGTACTTTCCAGGTAAACAGGTCTGCCCAGTTTAAATGGATAAGTGCTAGTATTAACAATGGCTTGTGATGATGAAGTATAAGGACTTGGGTAGGCCAGTGGAGGGTTAATAGCCAATGTGGTTCTGTTGGTGCTTAATGTAGTGCTGGTAGCGGTATTAGTTATCTCCTGCGCTACAATGTCGCCAGAGAACCCTTCTTTACCACCGATGGTAGCCGTAACGCTATTAGAGGAGCTGATAGCGGCCTCGGCATTACGCATCAAACCAACATACGCAGGATCAATAATCAGTTTACTAACAGAAGTTGGAACGGTCACAATACCTTGTAACTGGCCGCTTTTGTTGGTTACACCTTTGTAAATAGGCTCGCTGGTATTGGTAGGTAAATAAACGCTTACGATTACGCCAGACAAAGCACCATTGTTATTTGCTTTCAGCGTCAGGTTCAGATTAATATTTTTAGAAGTACTAAAGTTAAATCCGTCGGGAGCAATTTTAGTTGTAGGCGTTGTTGTACCTACTTCCTGCTGTGCGGCATCTTTTTTACAAGCTGAAAAAGAAACGACGCCTGCAAGCAGGGCTAATGTAAAAATTTGTTTCATGAGTGTTGGCTATGTTGCTGTAACCGTAAGACAAAATACGGTCCAATAGCTCTTTGTACGTAAAACAGCGTGTAAATGGTTTTTTAAAATCTCGATTGCCTACATACTTCCCCAAAACTGGGGAATAGTATCCACACAACAATAGTACTTAAGGAGTATTTGATTAGAGTATAGATTATAATGGCGGCGATAGTTAATTAGCTAATCCTGTTAAAATTAAAGGATAGCATGATGTTAAATTAAAAAATTCCTCTTTGAACCTACCACAAAAAACAATAATATTGGTGCTTCAAACCCACACAAGCTTGTTCTTTTAATTGCAACGATTCAAAAGTCAAACATTTGACCTCTTTAGTAAATCGTTTTATCAACCTATACATTTTATCAAATAACCAATAGTCCTAAGTTTATTACAAGATATCCAATCAATCAAGATCACCTGCTTTTGGAAGCTTTAAGCAGTGTAGCCTCATAATATCACATTATGATTAAGGCACTCCTATATGTAATCATTTTTCTAGAACCAAAACAAATTGCTGATGAAAATTAATTTACTAAAGATTTCGGCGATCTCTGCACTTATTCTGATAGAAAGCCCTGCATTTGCAGCGTTTTACAAGGAAGCGGTGACGAAAGAATTGCCAAAAGGAAGTATGCAAACCTTTAAAGCATACGTACAACAGAAAGCAGTTACCGGAACGGTAACCGATGAAAAGAGCCAGCCCCTACCCGGTGCAGTCGTGAAAAACACCAAAACTGGTGTATCCGCCCAAACTGACGTAAACGGAAAGTTTATTGTGCAAGCCACGGAAGGTGACGTGATCACTATATCGTACATAGGGTACGATACCCAAACCATTACTATAGGCAGCCAGAGCACCTTGAGCCTCCAGTTAAAACCATCAAACCGTAACTTAGGCGAAGTTGTTGTAATTGGTTACGGTACACAGAACCGCGACCAGGTAACCACCGCCGTATCAACCGTAAAGGCCGATGAATTCAGGCAAAGCGGTTCGCGTAATGCGCTTGACTTAGTGCAAGGCAAGGTACCCGGCCTTAGCATAACCCGTACCGGCGGCTCCAATCCTAATAGCGGCGTACCGAGTGTTCAATTACGGGGAGCCACTACACTTTCAGGTACAGCAAGCCCTTTATATGTGGTTGACGGTATCCCGATTCAAGGCACCCCTTTTGTAAATGGTGATGGGAATCAAGTTACTACCAATGTGTTAGACCTCTTACAACAAGACGACATTGCTTCTGTCGACGTCTTAAAAGATGGATCTGCTGCGGCTATTTATGGTACTACAGCAAATAACGGTGTAATTATCATCACTACTAAAAAGGGTAAAGAAGGTAAAGCCCAATTTGATTACTCGAGCTACTTCCGTAAAGAGTATGTTAATCAAAGGCTAAAATTTCTCTCACCAGATCAATACCGTCAGCGTATAGCTTCGGGCGATATCAGACAACAGGATTTTGGCAATTCTACTGATTTCTTTGACCAGATGATCAACCATGATAATCTGTCCATGAATCATAACTTCTCCATGTCGGGTGGTAGTAAATATACTACTTACCGAGCAAGCATCAACTACCGAGACCTGCAGGGCATTGCTAAAGAAAACGGCAGAAAAGAGTATACTTTGCGCCTTAATGTTATTCAAACCGGCTTAAATGACCGTTTAAAGGTGGCAATGGATGTGGCTACTAACTTTAACAACGCTAATTTACTTGGTGGCGATGGCTGGGTGGAAAGTGAATTGACAAAAAACCCCACACTTTCTAATTTTAATCCTGATGGATCTTTTAGGTTTGACCGGACCAGCACCAATGAATTTGCCCGTATTCAGCAAGAAACTAACCGACGGAAACAGCAAACCACCTCTGCCAGTGTAAAGGCTGATTTAAAAATCGTTGAAGGATTGAAAGCTTCTGTATTCGGTTCGGTAATTAGAAATAGTTATATAGATGGTGCTTATCGCTTCAAAAATAGCGAATCTTCGTTAGAGGACGGCGATTATCCAGGCGGCGGTTACGCTTATCGAGGAACAGCACTCGATCAAAGCTTTGCCGTTGAGCCTACGCTTGAATACAATCGTAGCTTTTTAAACAAACATAATTTAACGGCGCTGGCCGGCTATAGCTACCGTTATAACGTACGCGAGGAGTTCAATGCTAATAATAGAAATTTCCTGAATGACTTACTACATGAAGACCGGTTAGGTGAGGGTGGTGCCTTGGCGCTTGGGAAAGCCGGTATGCAAAGTTTCAAAGTTGACAACTCCTTGATTGGTGTATTCGGTAGGTTAATCTATTCTTATGATAGTAAATACCTGTTCCAGGCCAGTTTAAGGCGTGATGGCTCGGCACGTTTTGGTTCCAACAACAAATGGGGTTACTTCCCGGCCGTATCAGCTGGCTGGACTATTACCCAGGAGGATTTCATGAAGAATGTAACAGCAGTAAACTTCCTGAAATTGCGGGTAGGCTACGGCGTTACAGGTAATAGCCCTATTCAGGATAACGTATCTCGCGTAACTTTAGGTGGTGGTGGCAGGTATATTTACCCTGATGGCAGCTACTTCGAGACTTACGGTCCGCGCAGAAACCCAAACCCTAATTTGAAATGGGAAACAAAAAAGGAGATAAATGTTGGTATTGATTTTACGGTACTGAACAACCGCCTATCCGGATCAATTGATGTGTTCAACCGGAGAACAAGCGACCTGCTGGGTACTTATACCTCACCACAACCTCCATTTGTATTAGACAACATTTTCACCAATGTAGCCAGCTTATCTGCCAAAGGTATAGAAGTGGCCTTAAGTTATACAGCTGTGAAAACTAAGAACTTTAGCTGGAATATGGACGGAAACGTTTGGAGCTATAAAAACACGCTAAAATCTTTCTCCAATGATGAATACAAGGTAGCTTATGCAACTTATGCAGGAATAGGCGGCGCTGGTGCATTGGGAGATGCTGTTACTATTTATGAAGGCGGCCCACTGGGACAGTTTTGGGGTAAGCGTTTTGCCGGCTTTACAGCCGACGGTAAATGGTTATTTTATAACCGAAAAGGAGAAGCCGTACCGAATACGCAAATCAACAACTCTAAAGATAAAAACGTAACCGACTTAGCACCAATAGGCAATGCTATTCCTAAGCTTTATGCTTCATGGACCAACAATTTCGCCTACAAAAACTGGGACCTGCGTTTGTTCTTCAGAGGTAAATTCGGGTTCGATGCTCTGAATACTTCTGCGTTGACCTATGGAAACAGAACCTGGAGCGGCAACCTGCTCGAAAGCACTTTCACCAAATACAGCCAGTTGAACGATACCTACCAGTACTCGGACTACTACATCGAAAATGCATCTTTTGTTAAATTGGACGAAGTAACCTTAGGATACAACTTCAAATTTAAAGGTAACGGCATTCGCAACCTGCGCGCCTATGTAACCGGCCAAAACTTGGCTTTGTTTACCGGCTACAAGGGTAACGACCCAGATCTGATTCAGGATGTAGGTTTATCTGTAGGTGTTGATAACAGGAGCCGTTATCCGAACACACGGTCTATTTTATTAGGTTTTAACGTTGGATTTTAAGTAGAAATAGAAAATGAAAAACAAATTACTGATGATGATAGCGTTAGCCGGTACAGTTAGCGTAACATCATGTAAAAAAGGATTAGATGAGAATGCCTACAGTGTATTATTAGCTGATAATTTTTATAATAACAAAAACGAAGTCTTATCAGCCGTTTTGAGGCCGTACACTCACGCGAATGCTTGGGTTAGCCCTTCTGGTCAAGATGGTTGGTGGCGTGCTGCTGAACTATCGGGCGACCAGTTGGCCTGGCCTACCAAAGGGCGCCACGGCGAAGATGGCAGCAAGTGGAAACGCCTGCACTATCACACCTGGACAACTGACGAAGGCGGCTTAAACCAAGCTTGGGTTTTGATGTATTGGGGTATGGGTTTGTGCAATAGTCCTATTGAAAACATAGAAGCAAAAGATGCAGCGGCTATGGGCATTACCCAGGCAGAAAAAGACGCCTATATTGCAGAACTGAAACTGTTAAGGGCTTTCCATTATTTAAAAATCATGGATTTGTGGGGCAACGTGCCTGTCGTGACTAAGGTAGGCACGCCGGCCAAACCCGAAACTCTATCAAGAACAGAGGTCTTTAATTTCATTGAAAAAGAAATTAAAGACAATATTAATAAAGCGCCAAAGCTTTCGCGCCAGATGATGGGCCGTATGTCTCAGGCCGGTGCCTATGCCATGTTGGTTGAACTTTACCTGAATGCCGAAGTTTGGACAGGAACCCCTCGCTGGGATGATTGTATTGCCGCTGCCGACCAATTAATTAACAACGCTGGTGGCGCACAAAATGGTACAATGGCTCTGGACCCGAACATCACAGATCAGTTCAAAACCACTAATGACTTGTCGAAAGAAGTGATCTTCTCCATCGCTTATGATTATAAAGTCGCTAATTTTTCTTCAAATTGGGCAAGTGAATTTTATCACTTTAACCAATCCAGCATTTACGGCGGTGCAGTAAATGGCAATGATGGTATTGTAGTGGTTCCAGGTGTTTATACCACTTACGATGCGGCTGACCAACGCCGATCTAACTGGTTACTTATTGGCCCGCAATACCGTTTTGAAAAACCGGATGTTGCTGTGTTAGGTTCTGAAGAATACAATTTACAACCCCTTGTTTTTGTAGATAACATTCGCAGAAACAAAACAGGCTCCACCGTATCTAACATGAGCGAGGGTGAGGAAAACAGTGGTGTGCGTTTCAACAAATATAAATTAGGTAACTTGATTGCCGGCCCAAACAACACCCCGCAACCTGATGCCAACTACCGTAACGGCGACTGGAACATCTACCGCCTTACCTGGGTTTATTTTGCCAAAGCTGAAGCCCTGATGCGCAAAAATGGCGGCGTGGCCAACGCTACTGCTGTACAGTTAATTAATGATTGTAAAAAGCGTGCATTCTCGGATGCTGATTGGGCAACCCGGGCTTACACTACCTCAACGCTTACTATGGATGAGCTGTTGGCTGAACGTGGCCGGGAGTTCATTTTCGAGGGATTCCGCAGAGATGACCTGATCCGATTTGGTAAGTTTACAACAGGTATATGGTGGGATCATAACCCTACATCTGCCGTTAAAAGCTTGTATCCGATACCTCAACGTCAACGCGATTTGAACGTTAACCTGAAACAAAACCCAGGTTATTAAACAACAAGAGCTGCCTCAAAAGGGCAGCTTTTTTTATTTAAAACCACAGCGAATCATACTTGTTGCTACTACTGGCATCAAATAGTATAATTACAAAAGGCCGCCCTGTATTTAAATGCAGGGCGGCCTTTTAGTTAGTATTAAGCTCGGGTACTGGCTTAGAAGTTTCCTTTATTTACATCCCACCATAAGCGGGTACCACCATTATCTGGCCCACCTAAGCTTTGCAGGCCGCTTTGAACACCGGCAGCATTTGATGAATACTCAATTTGAGGATATGCCAAACGGCGAACCTGCACCTGGGTGCTGATGGTACCGCCACTTTTGTTTACCACTACCGGGAATAGTTTCGGGTAGCCGGTACGACGGAACTCGGTCCACGCTTCCTGACCTTCCGGGAACATAGCAAGCCATTTTTGGGTCATGATCCGCTCTAACTTTTGCTCGTTCGAAGCCGCATCATCCCATTTGATCGTAATATTTGATAGTGCAGGCGAATTATTAGCTGCATTTTTGGGATCTACATAAGCAGATTGTGTACTGGTAGCATCATTGAGATAATTACCAATATTTACTCCCCAGTGCTGCATGGACACCTGAATACCTTTTTCGTAATTCTGCTGTGCAGAACCGGCACCTGACCAGCCGCGCAACGCAGCTTCGGCCTTTAAGAACCATACTTCAGCAGCACTCATCAATAATTGTGCTCTGCTTGCGGTAAACGTATTACCTGTATTTAAACTGGCATAGGTTTGATACTCATCCTTTGAAGGGATATTGATACCTATGCGTATACCCACATACTGCCCATTAAATGCCGGATCCGTAGCTGGTGCTGCATAAACAGGTAAGCGAGGATCTTTGTAGCCGGTTAGATAAGTAGCTATAGAAGCATTCAAGCGGTTATCGTTCCAGTCATGCGTGATTTGGTATAAGTCACTGGTGCCATTGGTTATCGTTACAGCTGCATTATCAGACGGATCGGTCATCAAACCTCCGCTGTTACTCATCGCTTTCTCGGCTTGTAATTTAGCAGTAGATGGATCGGCCTTAACGATATGCATAGCTAACCGTAAGCGCAATGAGTTGGCAAACTTGATCCACTTAGTGTAATCGCCATTAAAAATCAAATCTTGATTTTGGAAAGGCCTTTGCCCGGAATGTGCTGCCACATAAGTTTGCAGATTACTAACAGCAGTATCCAATTGCAAGAAAAACTGATTGTATACATCCTGTTGGCTGTCGTAAGGTGTACTTGTTAATGAAGTACCGGCTTTTGAGTATGGAATAGGCCCGAATCGGTCAGTTACACGATGCATGGCTTCAACTTTAATAATTAAGCCTACACCCCATATTTCGGGCGCAGCAGCTTTTAATTTAGATGCAGCAATACGATTAAGCGGTCCTAAAACATACGTATACATATCATTGAAAGCATTCTGATTCCAACTATCCACGAACGCATAATTCAGATTGTAATCGGCCCGGAAAGGCGTAGGCGACATCATATAACCGCTATAGGCATCGGAGCTTAAGTTTTGAGCGGTTTGATAGTTATGAAATATGTTTGCCTGAATAGGCCTGAATACGGTTTTCAAAGTAGCCGTATCCAGTCTGTCTGTAGGTATACCTGTTGGGTCGGTATTATAATCTTCAAAGTGTTTGGTACAGCTGATACCTAAAACCGTTAATATACCTAACAGCAGCAATACACCTTTGCTGTTTCTTTTAGGAAGCTTATATAGTGAATTCGTTTTCATTTTATTTTTCATATAAACGTTTATAACGTTACATTAAGATTAAAGCCAATGTTGCGGGTTGCAGGTAAGCTGAATATATCTACACCCGACAAGCCATTACCTGTTGATAAGGTAACTTCTGGATCATATGGCGCTTTTTTATAAAAGTACAGTAGGTTCCGGCCGGTTACAGCTAACCTCAAACTTTTAACAACCTTGCTTTTAAGCGGGAAAGTATAACCTAAAGTAGCCTCGCGTAACCTGACGTTAGTAGCACTGTATATATACATTTCAGAAACCCCGGTCCGGCCACCTATGGCGCCATACCAGGTTTTAGCATCAACGCTGCTAACCGGCGTACCATCAGCTGTAACACCGTTAATTGCTACACCACCTGCGTCACGGGCATCACCACTCGCTTTAGATACACCGTACTGATCCATCAAAGCTTGGGTCATGGACAGCACCTGGCCACCGAATTTGCCATCAACCAGGAAACTCAGATTAATGCTTTTGTAAGTAAAGTTATTGTTCCAACCCAATGTAAATTTAGGATTAGGGTTGCCAATGTAATTAAAACCGCTATTGGTTTGTGGCGTTCCATCAGCATTAACAATAATGCGGTTCTGCGCATCACGCTTAACTGTATAGCCATATATATCGCCATATCGCCCACCTTTGGTTATTACAGACTGATAGTTGGTATTGGCATTACCCGTTAAAATAAACTGATCAATACCGTATGAGCTGGCTACATCAATTACCTTGTTAATATTACGGGCACCGTTGATAGAAGAGTTCCAAGTGAAGTTTTTAGATTTAAACACGTTATAACCGATTAAAAGCTCAAAACCTTTATTTTCAACATTACCTGCATTTACATAACCTAAACTATATGTAGTAGAAGCTGATGGCGTTATCGCTACTGTTTGGTTATACGTATTGGTTTTGTAATACGAGAAATTCAATGTCAGATCATCATTAAATAAACGCAAATCAGCACCAAACTCCCAACTTTTAGTTCTTTCAGGCTTTAGGGTTGGATAAGGAGCTACGCTGCTTAAATTAAATCCGCCTGAAGCAGGATCGTTGTAACCAACCGGATAAGTATAATAAGGAAGCGGATAGTTACCTACCTGTGCATAATTAGCCCGCACTTTGGCGTAACTGATAACTTTAGGCAACTGCAATGCCTTGGTTAGTAACACAGATAAGCCAACTGATGGATAAAAGAAGCTATAGTCATCAGTGTAAGCCAACGTTGATGACCAATCCTGCCGTGCAGTTAAGTTCAAAAATGCCCAATCTTTATAACTAAAATTCAAGTTACCATAAACAGACTGGTACTGATTATGTCGCGCAGCAAGCGTACTCACATTGCTTAACTGCAGCCCGTTTACAATCGTGTTTTGTGCTACAAACAGGTTTGGAACCGAAAGGCCTAAACCCGGACCAACATTTGTTCCGTCGGTAACCCAATCTTTAATACTTGCTCCAGCTAAACCGTCAATTTTGAAACCTGACATCTCAGGTAAATTAAACGTCAACAACACATCACCATACTTTTGTTCCAGTGTGCTGTTATTTATAATGTACTGACCATTCATTTTAGACAATGAGGCCTGGGTACCAGAATAAAGGTCTTGCTCATAAGAGTCGGTATTGCGGTCAACACTACCTCTAACCTGCAAATTCAACCACTTGTTAAAGTCGTATTTCACACTACCGTTAACCAGTATTCTGTGACGTCTTAAATAGTTAGGGTTACGGTTTACTATCCACCAGGGGTTCTGTTGTATATCTTCGCTGGTAACCCAGTTCTGCCTGTCATAACCACCCCTATCAGCAAACTCATACTGATTTTTATATGGCGTTATATCCACACCACGTGGAAAAAGATATAAACCCGTTAGCGGATTAAAATACAAACCGATGCCTGGCGTATTATATATCCTTTGATCAACGTAATTAATACTACCGTCAACGGTCAGTTTCTTGTCTAAAAACTTAGCCGTTTCACGCAGATTAAAATTATTCCGATCTAATTTATTGCCAGGTTCAACGCCACGGGCATGGGTATTGGAATAAGAGAAGTAAGTTTGCGTATTTTCAGTTCCGCCTGATAAATTCAGAGAGTTTGCAAGGTTGTATCCGTTTTGATAGAATTGATCCAGATTATTTTGGTTACCTCCTGATATTTTGCTTCCCCAGCTATCCTTAGCCGTACTTGTGGTGCGGCCATAGCTGTTTTGAAACTCGGGTTGGGTTGCAATATGATTGGTTGTAAAAGACGAATTGAAACCAATCTGCATTTTTCCGGCTTTTCCTGACTTGGTTGTAATCAGAATTACACCGTTAGCTCCTTCACTACCATATAACGCAGTAGCTGCCGAACCTTTGAGTACGCTCATACTCTCAATATCATCTGGGTTCAGGTTAGATATACCATCGCCGGCATCCACGTTCGTAGATCCACCAAACGGGTTGTTAGGCTGTCCGCTGCTATTACCGACATTTGAAACGGGTATGCCATCAACAACATATAACGGCTGATTATTGCCGGTAAAAGACCTGTTACCACGTAAAATCACTTTTGTTGATCCGCCAACACCTGAGGCACTTGGACTAATAGCCACACCTGCAATTTTACCATTCAGAGAGTTCATTAAGTTATCGGTACGCACCTTAGTCAGTTCGTCGCCAGATACCTGCTGTGTAGCATAGGTAATTGACCGCTCCGACCGCTTGATACCGAAAGCTGTTACTACTACCTCGGTTAGCTGTTTGTTGTTATCAGCCAAAACAACGTTTAGTACTTTCTCTGTACCTACCGTTACTTCTTTCGCGTCAAAACCTACGTACGAGAAAACAAGTACATCGCCGGGTTTAGCTGGGATAGAAAACTGGCCGCTGGCATTGGTTTGCGTACCTGTGGTAGTGCCTTTAATTTTAACACTCACGCCAATTAAGGTGGTACCGGTGTTGTCGCGTACGGTACCGGTTACACCTTCCTGGTTAACCTGCGGTACCAGTACATGAGATACAGCGCGGTGTACATAATGATTTAAGCTTGTCGACGCAGCGCTTGCCGAAGCGGCAAACACGCCCGAAGAAGCATAAAGGAGCAAACATGTGAACTGTAATGGTTTTTTCATGCGCTTAATTAAATAGATATTAATTGGTTACTAATGGTTAAAAAATGCTACTGATAAAGGCATTATCGCCTTCGAATCAGTTCACATGCTAATTGGTTTTGGAGTATAGAGCCCATAGCCCGAAAAATTGCTTACAAGTAATTCAACTTTTTTTAACATTAAGGTTAACTACATGACGTACAGGATAAATAATTTTTATTTATTAACTTGCATAGTTAATTAACAGCTTTGCCGTTAATAAGAATTATCTACCCTTACTAACGTTAACTGATTTGAAAACCGATATTAGCGAACTTTGGAAAAAGATTTGCCAGGATGATGACACAAAGGCTTTTGAACGCCTGTATTACACCCTATTCAGCAAGCTTTTGAAGTTTTGCATGTATTATACCCACCAGCAGGAACCGGCTGAAGACATCGTTTCGGAGCTGTTTGTAACGTGCTGGAATAACCGGAAAAGCCTGGCGCATATTACCTATCCGGAAACCTATCTGTTCATCGCTACCAAGAATCAGGCATTAAAATATCGTAAAAAGTATTCCACCATACACCTGGTAGAAATTGAGCCAGATCAGCACCAGCTAATTGATATAGCCGACCCCAGCCAAAAACTGGAACGCAAGGAATTACATCACCGTCTCGATCAAGCTATTGAAACGCTGCCCTTACAGGCCCGCATGGTTTTCAGGCTTATTAAAGAAAACGGCCTGAAATACAAAGAAGTAGCAGAAATTCTGGAGATTTCTCCCCGCACCGTGCAAACCCAGCTTTTCAGAGCTATTGCCAAACTGAGAGTTTTACTAAAGGGTTATCATCAAAGTGCATCGCGATCAAATGCGCAGCAGTGTGTTACTGCAGGCTTTATGCTAATTAATGTGCTACATTATTTTTTCGTAACTTGTAGGCATTTTTGTTAGAAGCAGGCTTTACTATTTGAAATAGGCGCACTACATGACCGAAGAAAGATTCACGGAACTATTAGCCAAAAAGCTGGCCAATGAATTAACCCCTGCCGAACTGCAGGAGTTTAATGCGTTGGTTGCAGCCGATGAACTTTTCCGGTCAGAATACGAATCTCTTAAATCGTACTGGCAGCAGGATGAGCTGCATTCGGGTAATATGGTGGCTATTTTCGAAAACATTAAACGCCGCACTGATATTCACGAGCGTGAAAGCCAGCCGGTAATACCTATCCGGCGAAGCTATTCTTTGTGGCAAAAGGCTGCTGCTGTTGTAGCAGGTGTAGCCATTCTTGCAGGCCTGTATCAGTTACATATCCAAGCCAGTAGTGATAAGACAACTACTACCAGTTTACTGAAGCTGCAAACACCCGGCAGTTCTATTTCAAAAATCAGGCTTAAGGATGGCACGCAAGTAACACTTAATGCCCAGTCAACCTTAAAATATCCTGCTATATTTGACGGCCCGACACGGGAAGTATACCTAACAGGCGAAGCATTTTTTGATGTAGCGAAAGACCACAATCACCCCTTTATCGTTCACACCTCCCGAAGCGATATTCAGGTATTAGGCACCGCATTTAATGTAAAAGCCTATGCCGAAGACAAGGTATATGAAACCACCTTGCTGAGAGGCAGCATACAGGTAACTTTTCAACAAAAGCCGGCTGCTAAGGTAATGCTGAAACCCAAGGATAAACTGGTACTCACCAGCGCATCTGATTATTATCTGGCCTCGCAAACTTATACCAGCACAGCTAATACTACCGTTGCAGAAACTGCCTGGATGAATCATAAGCTGATTTTTAATAAGCAGAGTTTTGAAGACCTGGCAAACAGCCTGTCCAGAAAATATGGGGTGAAAATCATCTTTAAAAACGAAGATTTAAGAGCCCATAAATTTACCGGTGAGTTTAACCAGGAAGACCTCAAGCAAGCCTTGCAGTCGCTGCAAATAATTACACATTTTCAATATAAAATTCAGGATAGCAACGTGTATATTTACTAATTATAAATCTACACACCATTGCTCAACTAATACAATCCTGAGCAATGGCGACGCATTTGGTATTGAAGTAATTACATGAGGCTGATCCGCATACTGTTATTCTTTTTGCTATTTCAGATTGCTCATAAAGCCTGTTCCCAAACCACAGTTACCCTAAATCAACAAACCACCAGCTTTGAACCCCTGATTGAGGCTATAAAAAAGCAAACCATATATCGATTTGTTTACGATCCTGAGCACCTGCCTAAAAATCAGATAAATATCCAGGCAAGGAACCAGGAGGCCACAAGCCTACTTGATCAGCTTTTATCAGGAACCGAATTCACTTATACCCTGCTGGCCAACCACCTGATTGTTATTAGCATGCGTAATGAGAAAGTTGGCCGTACATTAATAACCGGCACCATAACAGACCAATTGGGCAGGGCACTTGAAAACGTATCTGTGCATGTTAAAGGTAAAACCTTTACTACCGCTTCTGATAGTGCCGGAAAGTACAGTATCAATATATCACCCAGCCAAACCTTACTGTTCACACACGTAGGCTTTACAACTCGCCAGTTACGGCCGGCTCCAGACAGCAGACAACTCAATGTTATATTATTACCAGATACCGGTCGGCTAAGCGATATTATTGTAACAGCACTGAACATCCCCAAACAAGAACGAGCAATTGGCTATGCGACTGCCACTGTTAAAGGCAGTGAGCTAACCAGAGCGCGCGAAGCTAACGTAGCACTGGCTTTGGAAGGCAGGATTGCCGGGTTGAATATAAGCGGTGTTAATGGTGGGCCAGCGTCATCATCCCGTTTACTGTTACGCGGGGCTACCAGCATGAATGCCGGGCCGCCGCTCCTTATCCTGAATGGTATTCCTATCGATAACACACAGCGCGGCAGTGCCAATGAGTATGGTGGGGCCGATTATGGCGATGGCATCAGCAACATTAACCCTGATGATATTGAAACCATAACCGTACTAAAGGGTTCGGCCGGCTCTGCACTATATGGTGCAAGGGCTGCTAATGGTATATTAATTATCAATACTAAAACGGGGGCTAAAAACAGCCGGCCAGCGATCGACTACAATTTCAACCTCTCGTACGACCAGGCCGTCAACAATACCGATTATCAGTATGTGTATGGGCAGGGGCAGCAAAACAAACGCCCGTCATCTGTTGCCAACGCCATCAACTCGGGAATTTATAGCTGGGGCGAGCGATTGGATGGGCAGCCAACCATTCAGTTTGATGGCAACTACTATCCCTACAGTGCAGTAAAAAACAATGCCAGCAGCTTTTACCGTCTGGCACCGGCGCTCACCAATACGATAGCGATAAACGGGGGTACCGGTGATCTTACCTATCGCTTATCGGCTTCTAACCTGCAACATGCCTCTATTTTAAAAAACAGCGACTTAAACAGAAAGACAATTAATCTGAATATAGGATATGATGTTACCCAAAAGCTGGCTATCAACTTTTACGGAAATTACATTCACGAACTCAATAAAAACCGCGCCTATCTGAGTGATGCCCCGCTCAATGCAAATTACGGCATTAACTTTTTAGCTACCAGTGCCCGCCAGCAAAGCCTTGCACCCGGCTATGACCCAACAACCGGTATAGAAACGCCCTGGAACGACGATGTTTACAAAACCAATCCCTATTTTGTAATAGCCAAACAGGTGGATGATGCCAGCCGCAACCGCTTTATATCGGCTACGGTTGTCAAATACGATATCAGTCCGGATACGTATCTGCAAGGGCGGCTTGGATACGATATCAGTAAAGATCACATTTTGAATGTGGTACCAACCGGAACCGCCTTTACCGTTAACCAAAAGGGCGTGTTAAACGGCCAATATGATACGCAGATTACCGAATTAAATACAGATTTGTTGATCGCTACCAAGCGCACTGTTTCGCCTGATGTACATCTCGACTTATCAGCGGGAGGCAACTTCCGGCGAAGGAATTACAGTAATGAGGGTTACACCGGCGGTCAGTTTATTATTCCTTATGTGTATACGATAGCCAATTTGGCGAGCACCAGCTTTACCCGGAATTTGCAAAAGTTAATTACCGAATCGGCTTACTACACGGCTGATTTGGATTACAAAAAGTACTTAAGCATTTCAACAACCGGCCGGTATGATATTTACTCGACGCTACCATCGGGCAACCGCGGTATTTTTGTACCCGCAATATCAGGCAGCTTTGTATTTACCGAGCTTTTGCATATCCCGCTATTAAACTATGGAAAGTTAAGAATGAGCTTGGCTAAAACCAGCGGCGAGCCGGTGCAACCTTATACCACACAACTATACTATGCCACAAACTCATCCATCAATGGCATCCCTTTGGGGAATTTTGGCCGGGAACTGCCTAACCAAAACCTAAAACCATTTACGTTAAATGAATTTGAAAGTGGTTTTAATCTGGTATTTCTGAATAATCGGCTCAATCTTGATTTTACTTACTTTCACCGCATTACGCATAATGAAATTACCAAAGCGCAACAATCGGTTACAACCGGCTTTACATCAGCATACGTAAACCTGGGTAAAACCCAAAACTCGGGTATAGAAGTATCACTAAATGCTGCACTGCTTGAGAAAAAGAATTTTGGCTGGCATGCCAATCTGAACTTTAGCCATGTCCACAACATACTATTGTCAATTGATGGTACCAGCCAATATGTATTAACGGGTACCTATCGCCCGTTAAATGCCAATACAGCTATGGTGGTTGGCAAATCCATCACCCAAATTATGGCTTACGATTACCGCTACGATCAACAGGGTAATATAATAATTGGCAATGATGGCATTCCATTACGGGGCGGACTCAAAGCAATGGGAAGTACGCTGCCTTCTGATTATGGTGGTATAAGCAATACCTTCCGGTACAAAAGTTTCAGTTTATCGTTCCTGATTGATTTCCGGTTTGGCAACAAGGTGCTGTCGGCAACCGAGAACTATTCCTACGTATATGGCCTGAATAAGGCAACCCTTGCCGGGCGCGAAGGCGGCGTAGTAGCTAATGGCGTATTACCGGATGGCTCGCCTAACATGATTAACGTAGCTGCCTACAATTATTATCCGCAGCTGGCAAGCAACATTTCTGCTTTATCAGTACTTAACGGAGGCTTTATAAAATTCAGACAATTAATACTGGGGTACGAATGTAAACCGCGTATTTTCAACCATTTTTTCCGGTCTGTGAGCATTGATTTGGTAGGGCGCAATCTGTTTACTATACTCAAATACACTAAAAACATCGACCCCGAGTCCCAATTTTCGCCTAACTTGAATTATGCGGGTATTGAAGGGGCCTCACTCCCGGCTACCCGAAGCTTAGGCCTAAACCTTAATTTCAGATTTTGACAATAAGCTATGCTCAAAGCGCTTCAAATATTTTTCATTGTTGCATTATTAACCCTGACAGCCTGTAGCAAACAGCAGCTGGATGAAACCAATACGGATCCCACTAAAGAAACCGGCGATCGGTATGACCCCAACAGCCTGCTTTCTACGGCACAGTTCAACTATGCCAACATCGGGTATTATCAGTTGGTTTATCAAAGTACTATGATGCAGGTACTGGCCTCAACTTTTAATTATTACAACAATGGCGATAAGTATATAAATTCAGCAAACTATACCGATTACCAGGGCCGCATTTTTACCATCAGCTATACAGAATCGTCGACCATAAGGCAAATGCAGCAATTAGCCAGGCAAAAAGACAGCACAACTTACAATAACCTGATATCCATAGGTGATATTATGAATGTGCTGATTATGCAAAGAGCTACGGACACCTATGGCGACTTGCCTTACTCAGAAGCTAATAAGGCTCAACAAGGCATCAAGTATCCGGTTTACGACCGGCAACAGGATATATACAATACCATGCTGAATGATCTGGATAAGGCCTTGAAAAAACTGGATGCTACAAAGCCCAAACCTACTGCCGACTTATTTTATAATGGCGATATAGCTAAATGGAAAAAGTTTGGTTATTCGCTGATGCTACGTTTGGCTATGCGCCTTACTAAAGCCGATGTTGAAACAGCCCGCATTTGGGCCGAAAAGGCGGCCGCAGGCGGCACATTCTCTGCCCCGGACGATAATGCCGTTTTACAGACCGATGCCTCCGTTTACACCAGCCAAAACGGCACTTCGGTAGCCCTGCGCACCCTGTCAGACTACCGGGAAGTACGCTGGAGCAAAACGCTGATTGATTATTTGCGCAATAATGCCGACCCGCGTTTGGGTGTAATTGCCGAGGTACCGCAGGATGGGCTGGCTAAAAACTCGGATGCTTCATTACCAGGGAACACCGACGAGGCCGTGCAAATAGGTATGCCTAACGGTTATGACCTGCTGGGCGGCACTACCGATATAACCCATGCACCCGGTTACCCCGGCGGCACTGGTACAGGTAACGATTTTGCTGCGCTGGGAAAGTATTCTCGCCCGCGTACTGCGGTATACCTCAAGCTTGGCGGGCCTATTTTCATCATGACCTATGCTGAGTCTGAACTTTTATTGACCGAGGCTGCTGTACGTGGCTGGAACATCCCAGGCTCGGCAACGCAACATTATGCCAATGGCCTTAAAGGCGCATTGCAGGCAATGTCCCAGATAGACAAACAGGCAGCCATATCACCGACAGCGATCAACCAATATGCCAATACACATCCGCTGAATGTATCGGATTTGAATAACGCATTAGAAACTATTAATACGCAATATTGGGTTGCAACAGGTACCGCCTTCAACTTTATGGAAAACTGGTTCAACTGGAAAAGATCTGGCTACCCAGATTTGAAACCCGTTCAATATCCGGGCAATGTAACCGGAGGGAGCATCCCGAGAAGGATGATCTACTTATCAACTGAAATACTCAATAACTCGGAACAGTATAAGGCTGCTGTTGACCGCCTGCAAGGCGGCGATGTATTGACGGCAAGAGTTTGGTGGGATAAGTAAAATGCTTTTCTCCGTAACGTAACAGCTAACTCTCCTTGCTCTGTAAGCTATATCCGACACATCGCATTTAGCACTTCTGCTAATGACTGTGAAGTTTAAGATGCTCATGCATTTTGATGTTCGCCTGACGTTAGCGCTAAATATGCATGCACGAATTATCGTATCTTTGTGCCTTTAATACGAATTAACATTAAACCTCTGCATCTGCATGAGGTCAATATTAAGATGAGCAGAAAGCACAAAGGAAAGTGATATGGCTGACACTAAAATAAAAGTTTTGTATGTCGATGATGAGGAGAACAACTTATTCTCTTTCAGGGCCACTTTCCGCCTGAAGTACGACGTATCAACCGCTATCAGCGGAGATGAGGCACTACGTATTCTCTCAAACAAGCAAATTCATATCATCATTACAGACCAACGTATGCCCGAGATGACGGGTGTAGAGTTTCTGGAAAAAGTAATTGAACGCTATCCGGAGCCTATGCGGATCCTTTTAACCGGCTATGCAGACATGAATGCGGTGATCGACGCGGTGAATAAAGGCAAAATTTTCCATTACCTGACCAAGCCCTGGAATGAAGAAGAGCTGGATATGACCATAAACCGTGCTTACGAAAAGTATCACGAGAACATCGAGCTGAAAGAAACCAACGAAAAACTTGTCACTTCAAATGACCAGTTAGAATTTCTGCTCAGGCAAAAGTTGCTTTCGTAATAAGGCTTATCATTAAAAGTGCCGGTGCCTTACATCATAAAGCAACGCTCCCAAGCTTATCTTCGTCAGCGGTTTTTCAAGCGCACTTACTACTGTTTGGTAACCTAACGCCCGGTTTATATCAATTTCGTTTTTAGTAGAGGAAAGAATATAAATGGCATACTGCTGCTGCACATAAGGAGGTAGTTTTTCAAATTCTTCTATAAATTGAAAGCCGTTCATTACCGGCATTCTTAAATCCAGCAAAATTATTGTAAACAAATTGGCAGTAGCTAACGTACTGCGAATTGCCTGCAAGGCCAGCGTTGCTTCTTTATAGATAGTTACTTTCGTGCTTTCATCGTTATGCTCAATAACCTTTTTGGCAATAAAGCAATCCAGTTCGCTATCGTCTATTACAATAAAAGCTAAATTCATGTTACCGGTTAGATAGACGGAAGAATTACTTTAAATGTGGTACCTTGATTCATCACCGAATTTACTTCGATGTGCCCATTCAACTTCAACAATGCCGTTTTTACATTGTACAAGCCGAAACCCGAGCCAACACTCTGGGAAGTTGCACGGTAAAACAAGTTAAATATCTCACCAATGTGGCTACCCAAAATTCCAATACCCGAATCACCAACTGAAACTGTGGCTGAGCCTCTGCTTATCTCCGCGTTTACCACTACGCTTTTTTCTACTTTGCTATCATCCTGGTACTTGAAAGCGTTGGATAACAAATTTGTGAAAATAAGTTTTAATAATGCTTTATCGCTACGGAACACCTCCTGCTGATTGACGTTAATACGGAACGATATCTTGCTGACATTCGCAACAACGCCGAATATCGATTCCAGCTCCTCAAAAAACTCCGTGAAATCTATTTCCTGTAAATGCAGCTCGCCGCGTTGCAACGAATAATAATCGTTCATATTCAGCACATACGTATCCAGCTTTTGCAGGGATTTTTCCATGAGATACAGCATCTCTTTCATCTCGTTCAAATCTGAAATATCCCGCGCTATATTAATAGCCCCTAATATGCCGGCAATGGGCCCCCTGATATCATGACTTACACTATAGGCGAACCTGTTTAACTCATCATAAGCCTTTTGCAGCTCGGTATGTTTAACAGCCAGCAAAGTATTGGCCAGATAAAATTTATTCGCTTCCTCAATAGCAGAAATCACATCGGCTTCCTCCCAAGGCTTTTTGATGTACCTGAAGATGTTGCCACGGTTAATAGCATCAATTACCGATTCCACATCGGTATATGCGGTAATCAGAATACGGATTGGCGACGGATGACTGATACGTATCTGCTCAAAAAACTCGACCCCTGTTTGCCCGGGCATACGCTGATCGCAAAACACGATCCGTATATCGGGGTGATTGTTGAGATGGTCAATCGCTTGCAGTACGTTTACCGCCGTAAAGACCTGATATTGAAACCGCAGAGACGCTTTGAAACCAACCAGGTTTTCCTGCTCATCATCCACATACAATATTTTAATTTTTTCTGTTGCAGTTGTCAAGATCTAAATGTTTAATATATGTTACCGCTATATCTATTAAACCAATCAGGAGTAATATTGCTTTAACCTGTTGCTGCTATTTGTTATAATACTTTAAAAATAATTGGTAAAGTTATCCGAAACTCAGCGCCCTTACTCGGAGAACTGATAATATCAATTGTACCACTGTGCTTTTTAATCGTGTTGTAGGAGATAGACATACCCAATCCTGTGCCTTCACCAACATCTTTGGTGGTAAAGAATGGCTCAAATATTTTTTTCTGCACCAACTCATCCATCCCTATCCCATTGTCTTTCATCACAATATACGCATTTTCCTCATCGCAAGTTGTCTTGATAAACAGTTCACCGCCTGTATTTTCACCAAATTGCCGATGAATAGCGTGAGCAGCATTCGAGATCAGGTTCAGAAACACCTGATTTAATTTACCAGCATAACATTCCACCTTAGGTAAATCTCCGTACTCCTTAATCACCTTTACTTTATTAAGCATATTATTGGCAATAACCAATGTGGATTCCAGCCCCTCATTAAGGTCAGCCAGCGTAAGATCATCCTGATCCAGCCGGGAGAATACCCGTAATCCTTTAACAATCTCGGCTGTGCGGTTTGCGCCCTCACGAATGCCTTTCATCAGATGCTTAACTTCCATGGTCAGGTATTCAAAATCAAGTTCTTCCTTGTAGCTGGCTATCTGCTTCTGCTTCTCGCCCAATGGCGCGTCCGAGAAACCGACTTTTTCGATGGTTTCTATGGCCTCGAAAATCATGTCAATATCGCGACTCAATGGCTTGATGTTAGATGTAACGAAGTTGATAGGGTTATTGATCTCGTGGGCTATACCGGCTGTAAGCTGACCCAGCGATGCCATCTTTTCAGACTCCACCAACTGTGCCTGCGCCTCTTTCAGCTCCTCAAGGGTTTGGTTCAATTCCTCGTTAGCCTCGCTAAGTTCAAAAGTACGTTCATTTACTTTAGCTTCGAGTATCACGTTCTGTTCACGTATAATGCGCTCATTTTCTTGTAAAGCGTGCAAGGCTTCTTCTTGCGACTTCTCCTTTTCGGCCTTAAAAACATTAATCTTATCGGCCAGCGCAAAAGATAGCATTACGGCTTCGAACGCGGATCCTATCAAAAGCGATGAGGCAGTGAACTTGTTATAAGGAATAACAATATTGAAATCTTTCAATACATAAATAACCACACAAACAATAAACACCGACCATGCTATCAGAAAGTACTTGGCCGCCCGGAAACCCCGGAATGCTATTGTTATCGCCATAATCATCACATATATGGCACTCAACATGGCTGCTGCCAGTATAAGCGTATAACTGGTATTAAAATATCCGCCTAACGCAAAACCAATCTGAACAAGATAAACGGCCCAAAACACGTAAGATACCTTATACAGAACCGGCGTATATTGTTTAGCTGCAAGAAAGTTCTTAGCAAACTCAATTGCAGCCAAACCTATAGCAGCAGAGGCGATATAGATGCTTAAGTTGGCAGCCGTAGGATGAGTTGGTATCACGAACCGGAATAAATAACCTTCCAAACATGCCTGGGTTAAGATCACAATCAGCAAGTAGGATACGTAATACAGGTAGTTGATATCTTTTACCGTAACATAGATAAACAGGTTATACAATAACATAACCAGAATAATACCTGCATATATACCGAACAGGATATCGGTCAGCATCGAACTGACCACGGTTTCTTCAAACGTACCTGCATAAACGGGCAGCACCAGCTGTTTATCACACTTAATGTGAAAATAAAAAGTGCCAGATTGGCCCGGGTCAATATCAACTGGATAGATATAATTCTGATGGCGGATAAATCTGGAATTAAAAACCATACTCTGCCCGCTTAGGTTAGAACTGATAACCCTTTCACCTTTCAACTGAAAGAATTCAATCTTGTCAATCAAAGGCTCAGCTATTTGAATACCCAACCTTGCCGTTTGCAGCTGATTACTTATAGTAAACCTGATCCAATAGGAATAAGGTGTAATGCCTAAATTAGGAAACTGGCTTTCAGACCTTTTGAAGTCCTTGGAGCGAAGGGCTTGCTGTAAGCTGATATTCGAGTTAGTATCTACCAACAGTTCCAGCTTATCGCCTATCGAACTTAAATTTCCGTTAAGCTTTACTTCCTGTTGGCTGAATGCCTGCCGGCAAAACAATACCAAAAGGAAGCATACAATATAACACAGTTGTTTATACATGTATCTGATTTGCATGTAAGGCTTATCGCTGCCTTATTTTTCTCATTATTTATACGTAAGGTGTATAAGCCTTAGCAAGTTTACGCTGAAATAAACAGCTCGTTTTTATCTTTTCTTAATGATCGTGGCCCTGTCTGTGCATCTGCAACGGCTACTTTCATCAAAAACACCTCATAACGTTGTGGCCCGTTTGCTATTGGGAATATCTTTAAGAACCGTTCCCTAAGCTTCAGTAAATTTTGACTTTCTTTGGCTGTAAGGTCAACCCCTTTCCCATGTATCAGCCTGCTGAAAAAGAATGCAGGTGAAAGCATGGGATGAACGGCTAAACCTTGCTGGTTGGCCCGAATCCAAGCCTTTTGCACAGCCCGACCAGCCAGTAGCAGTTGCGTGTTACTAAACTCCGGAATGGTAAATAAAACCATGCCCGACGCATTTATAACCGACTTAACCGACATTTTTTTAAAAGCATTACCTTTATTCCATTCGGTAAGCAGCTCAACGGCATTCCAGTCGCCCGCCACTTTAAAGCCGGCTATCTCACCCTGGCTAATATCAACCGATGCTAATTCTACGCCGTCTTTAGTTTGCAATGCTTCATCACGGTTCCACCTTATTTCGTGATAAAATTCTTCGTGTCCAAGTTTGTTCAGAAGGCGCACCTTGTCACATTCGGCAATTATATCAGCCAACTCGGCTAAATTCTGATCATCATCAACGTAAAACATCTCAACACCATCTATTTGGCTTACGTGTTTTAAATCCTCGTAAAACGAAGGGTCCAGCAGCTTACGCTCCCCTACCTTACGGTTGGTAAGTCTGGTGAAAATACCTTTGGCCAAAGCCAGCTCATCAGCACCTGCCGTAGCCACTTGTTGAAAATTTATGGCTGCAATGAGTTTAGCATTATCCTGCACTGGGAATAAGATGACCTTATCCTGCAAGCCTGCTACTGCTGCCTGCAGATGCACATTCTCGATAGCAGTACCTAACGACATGTGCGATCCCATTTCGTGATAATCGCCCCAGGACCATGACCTGTACTTATCATGAAATAAAAGCAAGGTACCATTCTGGTAAAACCATTTCCAGGGCTGGTTATTACCGGCTGATGGTGCAGCCAGGGCAGCATCCATTATCTGGTCAATCTCCTGCGCCGAAGGAATATAAGCAGGGACTTCTATAGTTTCCAGATACGCTTCGGCAGTTTGTTTAACCTGAGCAGCTTGGAGCGGTTGGTGTGGATTGATAGCAATTGCAGTATCGCCTTGCTTTTTTGTTTGCTCGTCTTTTACCAATTCTTCCATATCCACATAGTACCTGCCCGATTCATGAAACTGATCCAGGAGTATCCGGCGACTTACATCTGTGGTAAGCGCGCCGCCCAGCGTTACGGATGATGCCAGTTGCGGCCAGGTATTAATGGATTGTTCTACTTCAAGCATGGATGCTTTTAAGCGGGTAGAAATGGTATCAGCGCCAATCATTTTCAGGATGTAAGGAATCTTATCTTCGTTAGATAAGCCTTTAATACTTTCGGGATTCAGACCATCAGCAAGTCCGTGTAACACGGGCCGGCTTGGTTCCAGATCAAAGCGTTCTACATCGAGCATTCCGCGATCGTTGGTATCCATAATGACAGGTACCTGCAGTTCGCGCGCTTTATAGCGGCTTTGTATTTTGATGTCCAAGCCGTCGCAAACCTCAACCAACAAGTCAAGTTTGCCATCTTTCAGAAAAAACGCGTCAATATTATCGGTGGTCAATCCATCCGAGTAGATCTTTACTTGCAGAAAAGGGTCTATCTCGGCTATCTCACGCGCAGCAATAACTGTTTTATTTAAACCCAAGTTTTGTGTACCTGTACGGATACGATTTAAATTGCTTAATTCGGCCGTATCAAAATCAGCTATACGCAATTCGCCAAACATACGCTCCATAGCCATAGTAAGCGCAATAGATTGCCCGACCGACAAGCCGATTACCCCTACCTTTTTTTGCCTGAGCGCCTGCTGCTCTTCCTTCGTTATTTTATATTGGTTACGGTTGGTACGCACTTCTATAAATTCTTCCTCATCAAGCAAATGCACTAATCGTTTACTCCAGGGGTAATACACCCAAACGCCGTATTCCTGGATATTACGCCCCGCTAAGTAGGCGTTGATAAGCTCAGGATACTCCTGCGGTTTGATTTTCACTGACGGGTTCTTACTTTTAATAAGCTCCTGCAGCTGCCCATAAATCTCATCGTGCACAAACAAAACGTTGCCTTTTTCAAACAACTCTTCAAGTGCTGCTTTACTTGCGGTATCTGATAAACGGTAAATTACCGGCTGATAATCGCCCGAAGCAATGATGTATTGAGAACGGGTCAGATAATTATTGATATTACTCATGAAAAAAATTCGATTAGTAATTAGTGCTTTGTACGTTATTTTAGAAAGGTTTGTTGAATGGACGATCTGCTTTTAAAAAAAGCTGAGGTCTTTAAGGTCAACGGCCTTTTCGAGAAACTTTTTATTGGCAGAGGCAATGGTTTGCGCTAAATCCCATTTATACAAATTAGGGATCTCCAGCTGAAGATCAATGACGATATCTTTATCCTTTAACTTGTCTATCTTTAAATTATTAGGATACTGCCTCATTTCCCATATAGCTGCGCGGTCTTCCTCTTTAGCCAGCGGCATATCCGTTACATTCTTTAGCATCATGGCAGTTGCAACCAAATCCAGTTTGGGGTAATAGAATGTACCTTCATTTCCAACCTCATGAATGAGCTCCATCCCGGAGTTGACCACCGGTTTAACCGTGTAAGGTGCACATAGTGCAAAGAGTGAATGCAGTCCGATTTGGGTACAAAGGGCAATGCCGGTACGGATAAGTAGTGGGCTGCCGATACCGAAACCAGCCAGCTCGGGCGAATTCCATAAACCGCAAATCTCGCCGGTACCTTGCTGGGCATATTTCCATACTATTTCAAATATCTTGTTATCCATAGCGCCAGTGGCCTCTTCAATGGGCAGTGGTTGCGTACCGCCGGCAACATGCACCCGGGCGCCTCCATACACTTGCTCCCCATCAAGCGACTCTACAACGATTACAAATGCAGCCGGGTTGTACTGCCACTCGTGCCTGGAAGATGTAACTTTAGTGACCCCGATACTGGTCAAAACGTTGGTATGCCCTTCAATAAACAACTCACAGGTACGAGGTTCGTCTATTGCTCTAAATGCCCTCAGCCGAAGATGTGGCTTCTCAGGGTTAAGGTTGTCATTCATCGAAAAATCATAAAATAGAAGATGAACTATAAGGCCACCGTACTATATCCGGTGGTTCACTCTATAGCGCGCCCAAATTTAAAGCTTATCCTGATGTATGTTGTAATGGAATAAATTAAATTCTTATGAAGCTAAAGCCACATTTAGTAAGCCTAATTAGTTTCTGTTAACTTCTTAATTACAATCAGATCGATAAAGTAAACAAGATTTCAAAATCTCGAAAGCACAGAAACGAACCAAGCCAGCACGAATTTACCCTAACACATTGTTGGTAAATTCTATTCGTATACGCGCCTGGAAGTTGCCGATAATTTTAAAAATTTCCTTTAATGCCACCCGCTCTATTTTCGTCAGCCCGCTGATATCAATGTAATTGTCCGGATTAATTTTATCGCGTATAATCTGCACGGCCTGTTTTTTCAATCGCATATTCATCAGGAAATAATAAGATTGGGAAAGCTCGTGATACTCAGTTTCTGAAAACACCTCCTGCTTGCGCAAGGCCTTTAAACGCTCTCCGGTATTTACCTCAAATATTCGGTACTTAAGAGCGTAAACGCGGGTGAGGTCGACAATGGGTGTCATGGCTTTTTTAATGTCGAATACCTCCCTGCTGCCTTTGGTAAAGGTGCGGATGTTATTGAAGAAAGTAAGAGGCGGCTCGTACTGCAGGGCGTTTTTGGCCATACTGAAAAACAGCTTTCCCATAGGTTTTTGCAGTTCATCGTTCAGGAAAACCTTCAGCTCATCGAATATAGCGGCTTCGCCGTACACCAGCCTGCAATCAAAGAAGGTGGAAAACTTAATGGCTGTTTCAGGAAGAGCATCAGCCATCCAGGCCGTATAATTACGTTTCCAGTGCGAAAGGGAATGGGTCCACTTAGGGTTTTGCGCCATAAAACCACCGGTGCAATACACAAATCCAATTTCATTAAGGCGGTCGGATACCTGCTGGGCAAATTCCAGAAAATAAGCCCGCACCTCTTCCCGGTGCTCGTTGGCTTTATCTTCGTAAATAATCGCGTTATCTTGATCGGTCTTGAAAGTTTGCTCTTTACGCCCTTCACTACCCAAAACAATGAACACAAATTTTGCAGGTGGTTTACCTACGCTTGCGATCACATTCTCTATCACCTTTTGCGCAATTGTATCTGCTATGGTTGTAATTACCTGATTGGCAATTTCGGCATTAACGCCCCGCTCCAACAATTGATTTACAAACTGCGGTACCGATTCCCATTTGCGTTTCAACTCATCATCCGAAACAGCCGACTTTACCGACTGGATGAAAACCAAGGGGGACTGTGCCTGCTCGCTCAACAATTTATTACGGCTCAAAAAGCCGATGTACTCATTATCTTTTCGTACAAGCAGGTAGCGCGTTTTGGTACTAAACATCATCAGCACCGCCTCATATACGTAGGCATCTACGTCAATTGCCACAATTGGATTTGCCATAACAGTACTTACCGGATCGCGCGCATCGCGGCATTGGGCAATTACATGATCGCGCAGGGTAATATCAGTGGCATAACCTACTATCTGCCTGTTTTGATCGGTTATAAACAGGCAGCTTACTTTGTTGGCCGCCATTAGGCGGGCCGCTTCAAATGTGGGCGTATCACCGCTGCATTGTACAATAGGGCGATACTCGATGCTTTCTATTTTGCGTGAGTATAATTGATCGGCCGCCAGGTAGCTTTCTTCAAAAGCAGCAGGCTGCTTAAAAAAATGCACAAACTCCTCGTTCTGCATCCTTTTGCCAAACTCAGCAGTAAAATACAGGAAGAAATCCTCATAGGCTTTGCAAAGCAACCTGAAGTCTTTGCGATGCAGAAAATACACAACCGTTCCTTTTTTGGCGATTACTGTACGTAGCGATTGCCTGCGGTTGAGCAATACCGATACGCCACCATAACAAAACCCCGGACTATGATGCTCCAACAGGCGCTTGTTTTGCATGCTATCATAAAAAAACGACTCGTATTCGCCTTTTACAATAATATCCACGCCTTTAAGCCTGGATACTTCCTGTTCGTAGATGATCTTATCTTTATTGTATCTTATTTCCTGCAACTGTTCAGCCACGCCTTCCAAAACATCAAGCGGCAATAAGTTGAAAGGTGCAACCTGTTGCAGGTGCTTTACGCGTTCATTCATAAATGACGATTGGCTATCAAAATAATAAGTACCAGAACAATAAATGAAACAGCCAAACTCAGCATTGTACCAATAGCGGTCTTGATACTTTTCACTGTAGTTTGCTGCTGTTGATGTATACTTCTTTCGGTTATTTCCCGTCGGTTCAACAGCTCAAAAAAGCAGTCGGCAGTAGCCTGCGCATCAGCAGCTGCATCATGTTGCTTTTCCTGTGGCTTATAAAATAAGTAAGCATACAAGTCACCTAATCGCAAGCTTCGTTGCATAGGCGTCCAGGCGAGCTGGGTAGTGGCTGTCATGGTACAAAACATCGGCAGGTTAACCAGTGGGTTATCAATTCCGGCCCGGTAAAAGTCGGCCCCCAGGATATGATAATCCAACTGGATGAAATGGCCGATCACTAAAGGCTGATATTGATTCAGATCAGCTGCGAGCATAGCAATAACATCCTTTCTTACCTCTCCTTTTACAGCCAGAAAGCCAGGATTGATACCATGTATCTCCATCGCCTTAGGCGTAATAAAGAAATCATCATTCCGGATGTAATGATTTTCGCGCTTAACCTCCTGCCCGTCTTTAGTGTAAACAATCCAGCTCACCTGCACGGCAGAAGGCCAGTTGCCTTCAGCCGAGTACGGCAGTTTCCAATTCACCGGCAGCCCCGATGCCTCGGTATCAATAAACAGTAAATAATCGTTCACGGCTTTACTAATTAGTGTGCCGCCAAATCAGCCCGAACTATTATAATCAGGTAAGGAAGTTATAATGGGTTAGTTAAGCGCAATTCAGCTTTGCAAAATACTAATTATATACAAATATGAAATGTTTTGGTTCGCCCCTTTATTACTTAAATACAGATTGCATTTTAAACAGAAATGCCCTGCTATTACAGCAAGGCATTTCTGTTTGTATTTGATTGATAATATTATGCATCAATACGTGCATACTTAGCATTCTTCTCAATAAACTCACGGCGCGGTGCAACTTCATCACCCATTAGCATAGAGAAGGTATGGTCGCACTCGGCAGCATTTTCAATGCTGGCCTGACGTAAGGTACGGGTATCCGGGTTCATAGTAGTTTCCCACAACTGCTCGGCGTTCATCTCACCTAAACCTTTATAGCGCTGTACGTGCACGCTATCTTCTTTTCCGGCACCTTTAAGGCGCTGTATAGCGGCGTTACGCTGCTCATCATTCCAGCAATATTCAAACTCCCTGCCTTTTTTTACCAGGTAAAGCGGCGGCGTGGCAATGTAAACGTAGCCATTCTCAACCAGCTCTTTCATATAACGGTAAAAGAAGGTTAAAATCAATGTGGTAATGTGTGAACCGTCCACGTCAGCATCCGTCATGATGATGATTTTATGGTAACGCAGCTTGGTTAGGTTCAGTGCCTTATTATCTTCCGGTGTACCAATGCTTACACCCAGGGCGGTAAACATGTTCTTGATCTCTTCGTTCTCGTAAATCTTATGCTCCATGGCTTTCTCCACGTTAAGGATTTTACCCCTTAAGGGCAGGATTGCCTGAAACTCACGTGCACGGCCTTGTTTGGCTGTACCACCTGCAGAGTCACCTTCCACAAGGTAAATCTCGCATTTTTCGGGATCACTGTTAGCACAATCGGCCAGTTTACCAGGCAAGCCAGAACCGGTCATGACGCTTTTGCGCTGCACCATCTCACGTGCCTTACGGGCAGCAGCACGTGCAGTAGCTGCCAGTATTACCTTGTCGATAATCATACGCGCCTCTTTCGGATTTTCTTCCAGATACATGCTCAGGATTTCGCCTACAGCAACGTTTACCGCACCGCTCACCTCATTGTTACCCAATTTAGTTTTGGTTTGGCCCTCAAACTGCGGTTCAGCTACTTTCACAGACACAATAGCGGTTAAGCCCTCGCGGAAGTCGTCACCTGAAATATCTATTTTAACATTTTTCAGTAAGCCTTCTTTTTCTGCATACGTTTTCAGCGTACGGGTTAAGCCCATACGGAAACCCGTTACGTGCGTACCACCTTCAATGGTATTGATATTATTTACGTAAGAGTGTACGTTCTCCGAATAAGTATCGTTGTACTGCAACGCCAGCTCAATAGGCACGCCCTGCTTAGTACCTTCTACATAAATAGGTTCAGGAATAATAGGAACACGGGTACCGTCCAGGAATTTAACAAACTCCTTTAAACCGCCTTCTGAATAAAATTCTTCGATACGGAAGTTGCCTTGTTCATCAACATCACGCTCGTCAGTTAATACCAGGCGGATACCTTTGTTCAGGAAAGCCAGCTCGCGTAAACGGGCGGCTAAGGTTTCATATTTATACTCTAAAGTAGTAGTAAAAATCTCCGGATCCGGTTGAAACCACTGGATGGTACCGGTACGGTCTGACTCGCCGATTGCTTTAACATCAAACATCGGCTTACCACGCTCATACTCCTGGGTAAAGATTTTACCTTCGCGGTGTACTACAGTTTTTACATGGGTTGACAGGGCGTTAACGCAGGAAATACCCACACCGTGCAAACCACCTGATACTTTATAAGTGTCTTTATCGAATTTACCACCGGCGTGTAATACGGTCATTACAATTTCCAGTGCCGATTTATTTTCTTTGGTATTGATACCCGTTGGGATACCGCGGCCATTATCTTCAACAGTAATGGAGTTGCCTTCGTGAATAATAACTTTGATATCGGTACAATAACCGGCAAGGGCCTCGTCAATCGAGTTATCCACAACCTCATATACCAGGTGGTGCAAACCTTTAACACCGGTATCGCCAATGTACATGGATGGCCGTTTACGAACAGCCTCCAGGCCTTCTAAAACCTGAATGTTGTCGGCCGAATAATTCGATTTATTCTGATTTTCTTCGCTCATATTTATTTGAATAAATAACTAACAAATATACGGAATTTACAGCAGTTTTACGCTATTGTGGAGAATTAGACCGGTCATTATCCAGCAATTAAAAACATTAGGATACTTGAGGTTAAGTTTTATATTTGTGAAATTTTTTTAAGTTAGCATGATGAAAACCCCTGTTTCGATTTTCACTAAAATTACTTTAAGCCTATTGGTAGCAGGCACCCTGGCCGCTTGCAACAACAACAAAACCGAGGATAAATCGGCTTCAACTGCTTCAGCCCCTGCTGCAACCAGCACAACCGGTACGGAGAGCAAAGAACAAATTGTTTTCGTTAATCAGGATTCCCTGTTATCAAAATATCAGTACGTTAAAGACATGACCAGCCGCCTGGAAAGCAAAGGCCGCTCAGCACAAAACGATGTTGGTGCACGCCAGCAGGCTATACAACGCGAAATTGCCGAGTACCAGAAAAACGCTAATACCATGAGCGCCGATCAGCGTGCCGCTACCGAGCAGCGCCTGCAGCGTAAAGGTCAGGAGTTTCAGCAATACAGCCAGAATGCGGGCGCACAGGTACAAAACGATCAGGCTAACGAACAGGTAAAACTGTATGAGAAGATTTCCGACTTTATGAAAGCCTATGCCAAAGAAAAAGGTTACAAAATGATTTTAACCTACCAAAAGGGCAACGCAACCATGTTGTATGGCGATCCGTCACTGGATGTAACTGCCGAGGTAGTGAAACGCCTGAACGACGAGTATAGCAAAAACAAAAAATAAAAACTGTTTAAATAGATAAATCAAAACCTCAACCCTACAGTTGAGGTTTTTTTATGGAATATAATTTATGAATACAGAGCACCACGATAAATTTATGCGGATGGCCATTGCGCTATCTGAGCAGAACGTAGCACAAGGCTTAGGCGGTCCGTTTGGTGCCGTAATTGTTAAAGACGGCGAAGTGATTGCAGCCAGCGGCAACAAGGTTGTGCCCAGCAACGACCCTACGGCCCATGCCGAGGTATCAACCATCCGGCTGGCGTGCCAGAAACTGGGCACCTTTAGTTTGGAAGGATGTGTAATTTACACCAGTTGTGAGCCTTGCCCTATGTGCCTGGGCGCTATTTACTGGGCACGCCTGGATAAAATTTATTATGCAAATACCAAAAGCGATGCAGCAGAGATTGGCTTTGACGACCAGTTTATTTACGAAGAATTGGACCGCCCGATGACCGAGCGAAAACTACCAGTAGTGCAGTTATTAAGAGACGAGGCCCTGGGTGCGTTTAAAACCTGGGCTGATTCAACATCTAAAACGCATTATTGATTGAGCTAATAGTAGCATACTTAAAAGAAAAGACCAGCCCGTTGGCTGGTCTTTTCTTTTTTACTCACCGTTTGTTTACTTCTGTTTTTACCAGGCTGATGTATTTCTGATCACATCCGGCAATCTGAACGTAGTAGTTCATGGAATTGCCCGTGTTTTGAATGGTAATTTGATTATCAGACCATAATCCGCTTATGCCAACCGGCTTTTTTACCGGGCGCTTCTCTTCATCCTCATCCCCTTCATATTCCGCCAACTCTATCCCCATAAAGGTCACGTACACCTCGCCTTTATTATCGCCTTTCTCCAGCTTAACCTTGCCTTTGTAAACTTTACTGTTCATATGAAAAGTATAAGCGTATGCCCCATTCAGCTTCCTGATCTGCACGCTCAAATCACAGGCTTTTGTTTCACCATCGGCTGGAGCTGCTTTGTAGGTACCGGCTATTTCAGGCATTGTTTGTTCAGCCTGAATTACCAATTCGTGTATAGGTATCAAGGCTTCTCTGCATGGCGTTAAAAAAGACGTGCTTCTATTCGCCAATGTGTGTTCCTTATAAAGGGCATCATTCGCTTGTGCTGCAATACTTGTTATCCATATTGCTAATAGCATTATCCCCTTGAAAGAGTAGTAAAACCTATTTTTGATGTACATAAATCTCAGTTAGAATTAGTCAGGCTCACTACCTTAATCCTATTTACAATATTCCAAAAACGCTTATCTGTCTGAATGGCCCAAACTTTTGTCAGGGTTCACTACATCGCGAACCAACTGTTTTAGTTCTTTGACTTCGGGAAACCGGCCGGCTTGCTTGCGGTTGAATATCTCCTGCCCGTTTACCCGGACAATGTAACTACCGCTTACTTCACTGGGCTGCAGCAGTACGCCATGTAAATCTTCGGTAAAGGTAGTGAGCAGTTCTTGCGCCATGTAAGCGGCACGCAGCATCCAGCCGCATTTAGGGCAATACTCAATGCTGATAGTCGCCTTCATTATTCCTCTTCAGGATTAGGTGCGGTAAAAAAGCCACCCTGCAGGTCGTCAATCTCCCGCCGGTCGCGCTTAGTGGGGCGCCCGGTGCCCCGGTCGCGACGTAGTACCGGCGAATGAAACATCGATTTAAATGAGGTGGTTTGTTCAACCGGTGTCTGATCTTCGTAGAAGTTCACGGCGGTTTTGGCATCTACCCGGTTTTCCAGCAAACCGGTTACTTTTACCACCTTGCGTTCCAATCCTTTAGATACATGGTATACCTCCCCAATCTTCACTTCATGGGATGCCTTTATGTTTTGCCCATTCACTTTAACACGCCCCGCCTTACAGGCATCGGCCGCCATAGTACGGGTTTTGAAAATGCGGATGGCCCACAAATATTTATCTATTCTTAGTTTTTCTTTTTCTGGCATGTACTTAACAATATTTATAATTGGCTTACTTCACAACACCTGTTTACAGCAGGTTGTGTGACCCTGGTAAGCTAAAGCTGCAAATTTCCCTAAAAATCCCTTAATTTGCGAAAAATTTAAACTAATGCCCGCTACTTTAAAAAAGCTGATCGAAGATGCCTGGGACGACCGGGACTTATTAAACAGTAATGAGTACGTTACTGCTATAGAAACTGTAATTGACCGCCTGGACAAAGGTGAAATGCGTGTTGCCGAAGTAATTGCCGGCCGCTGGCACGTAAACGACTGGATTAAGAAAGCCGTTATACTGTACTTCCCTATCATGCAAATGGAAGAGATCAAAGTTGGTCCGTTTGTATTTCATGATAAAATGAAACTTAAAACCGATTACCGCAAAGCTGGTGTACGCGTAGTACCTCACGGTATTGCCCGCTATGGTGCTTTCCTGGCTAAAGGTGTAATCATGATGCCATCTTACGTAAACATTGGTGCTTATGTAGACGAAGGTACTATGGTGGATACCTGGGCTACGGTAGGTTCATGTGCGCAGGTAGGTAAAAACTGCCACTTGAGTGGCGGTGTTGGTATTGGTGGTGTATTAGAGCCTGTACAAGCCGCTCCTGTTATCATCGAAGATAACTGTTTCCTGGGTTCGCGCGCTATAGTCGTAGAAGGCGTGCACGTAGAAGCCGAAGCGGTATTGGGTGCCAACGTGGTATTAACTGCTTCAACCAAAATTATTGATGTAACCGGCGAAACCCCGGTTGAATATAAAGGCCGCGTACCTGCCCGTTCAGTAGTAATTCCTGGTTCTTACACCAAAAAATTTGCTGCCGGCGAGTACCAGGTACCTTGCGCGCTGATTATTGGTAAACGTAAAGAATCAACCGATAAAAAAACATCATTAAATAGTGCACTGCGCGATCATAACGTAGCGGTGTAATTTAATGCGATATTATACTTCGTGATTGCGAGGTACAAAGCACCCTGGGTAGTTGTTAAAACTTCAGCTCGGAGATTGCTTCGTACCTCGCAATGACGTTTTGGAGTAAGACTGGATAAAATGAAAATAGGATACGATGCCAAACGTGCTTTCCTGAACAATACCGGGCTGGGTAATTACAGCCGGTGGCTCATCAAAGTGATGGCAACATACTATCCTGAACATCGCTATTACCTTTATACACCTCAAATTAAACCAAATAGCCGCCTCGATTTTTTGGCACGGTTCAAGAACCTACAAAGTATTGTACCTTCCTCTAAACTGCTCAGCTCCTGGTGGCGAAGCAGCGGGATAGTCAAGGACTTGAAGCGGGATGAGATAGAGCTATATCATGGTCTCAGTCATGAACTCCCTTTCGGCATACGTAAAAGTGGCAGTAAAGCTGTGCTTACCGTACATGATTTGATCTTCCTCCGCTTCCCGCAATATTATAGCTGGTTCAACCGAAAGATATACACTGCGAAACTGCGGTATGCCTGCAAGGCGGCCAACAGTATAATCGCTATCAGCCAGCGCACTAAAGATGACCTGGTGGAACTATTGCACGTAAGCCCAACCAAAATAGAGGTGATTTATCAGGGTTGCGATCCTGCTTTCAGCCTGCACCAGCACGAGGCCCATAAAAAGTCGATCAGCAAAAAATATAACTTACCCAAAAAGTTCCTGCTTTGCGTAGGTACTATTGAGGAACGGAAAAACCTGTTGGTACTGGTTAAAGCTTTACTGCATACACGCATCAGCATGCCGCTGGTAGTAGTGGGCAAACCTACACCCTACCTGGAAAAAGTGAAAGCATTTATTGATGCCAACCAGTTAACCAGCCGGGTGCAATTTTACCACGAAGTAAGTTTTGCCGAATTACCCACACTATACCAACTGGCAACCGCATTCGTTTACCCATCCAGGTACGAAGGTTTTGGCATACCGGTATTGGAAGCATTAAAATCCGGCGTACCGGTGATTGCTGCCAGCGGCTCTTGTTTGGAAGAGGCCGGAGGGCCGGACGGCCTATATTTTAGTCCCGACGATGAACAGGAATTGGCTAAGAAAATAAACCAGTTGTGGAGCAGCCCGCCACTGAGGCAGCAGATGATTATCAAGGGTTTTGAATATGGCCATAATTTTGATGATGAAAAACTGGCCGGGCAATTAATGGACTTATATCAAAAAACGATTACCCATGCTTAAAGACGAAGTAAACAAAGCGTTGGAGATTATACAGCAAGGCGGCATTATCCTCTACCCCACTGATACCATATGGGGCATTGGCTGTGACGCCTCTAATACCGAAGCTGTAAAAAAAATATATCAACTCAAGCAGCGCGATGAAGCCAAGAGCATGATTATACTGCTTGATACCGAAAACAAACTGGAAAGCTACGTGCAGGATGTTCCGGCCATTGCATATGATCTGATCGAGTTTGCCGAAAACCCGCTAACACTGGTGATGCCCCAGGCAAAAAACATCTCGTCCGCGCTAATCAATACCGATGGCAGCATCGGCATCCGCGTAAGCAAGCATCCATTTTGCCAGCAGTTGATACAGCGTTTGCGCAAACCGCTGGTATCCACCTCGGCCAACATCAGCGGGCAGCCTTCGCCGCAAAACTTTTCGGAAATTGCTGAAGAGATCATTGCCGGTGTGGATTACGTAGTTGATATCGACCAGCATGATATGACCCGGAAAAAGCCGTCTACCATTATGCGGTTAGAGCCAAGCGGCCGTTTTGAATTTATCCGTCGTTAATTTTGGTATTATAGCTACCTTTGCGCCCTTATTCAACCTGCTTACAGTTTGAACTTAAAATCAATGGAAAACCACCTGCAACACCCTATATTTCCGGTTGTATCTAAACTGGCAGCCGAACTTAATGTACAGGCATTTGCTATAGGCGGTTTTGTGCGCGATATTTTTTTAAAGCGCCCATCAAAAGATATTGATATTGTGGTGGTCGGTAACGGTATTGCCTTTGCTGAGGCCGTGGCAAAAAAGCTGCAGGTCAAGGTTTCGGTTTTTAAAAACTTTGGTACAGCCATGTTACGCTACCGCGATGCCGAAATTGAGTTTGTGGGTGCACGTAAAGAATCCTACCGGTCAGATTCACGCAAACCCATTGTGGAAAACGGCACGCTGGAAGACGACCAAAAACGCCGTGACTTTACCATCAACGCCCTCGCGATAGCCCTGCACCCCGACCAGTACGGGCAACTTATCGACCCGTTCGATGGCATGGCAGATATGGACCATAAACTGATTCGTACGCCATTAAATCCGGAAGAAACTTTTTCTGACGACCCCTTGCGCATGATGCGGGCCATCCGCTTTGCAACCCAGCTTAATTTTGTGATAGACGATACCGCCATCCAGGCCATTAAGCTGAATAAAGAGCGAATCCGCATTGTTTCTATGGAGCGTATTGCAGATGAGTTGAACAAGATCATTTTAGCGCCGCTGCCTTCCATCGGCTTCAAATACCTGTTTGATACCGGCATGCTGCAACTGATATTTCCGCAGATGGCTGCCTTATATGGTGTAGATTACGTAAACGGACGTGGGCACAAGGATAATTTTTACCACACCTTGCAGGTGCTGGATAATATAACCACTACAACCGGCGACCTGTGGCTGCGCTGGGCTGCCATATTACATGATATTGCCAAACCTGCTACCAAGCGTTATGAACCCGGCCACGGCTGGACCTTTCATGGCCACGAAGACCGCGGTGCACGCATGGTACCTAAAATATTTGCACAACTTAAGCTGCCGCTCAATGAGCACATGAAGTTTGTGCAAAAGCTGGTTCAACTCCATATGCGCCCTATTGTACTAACGCAGGAAATTGTGACCGACTCGGCCGTGCGCCGTCTGTTATTTGAGGCAGGTGATGACATAGAAAGCCTCATGCTGTTATGCAAAGCAGACATCACCACCAAAAATGAGTACAAGATTAAAAAGTATCGCCAGAATTTTGAGCTGGTTCAGCAAAAATTAAAAGATGTTGAAGAGCGCGACCGTATCCGCAACTGGCAGCCGCCCGTTACCGGAACGGATATTATGCGTATTTTTGGTTTAAAAGAGGGCCGTGAGGTTGGAATTATCAAAAACCAGATACGCGAAGCGATACTGGAAGGCGAAATTCCGAACACTTACGAGGCTGCCCTTCAATATACAATAGCCAAAGGAGAAGAAATTGGCTTAAAAGTTGTGGCAAACACAAATTAAATTTCAAACCGTATTTTTAACTATTAAAATCAACCTATACAAATGGCCATCTACAGGTTCAGAGTTACTTTTGAGGATTACGATGATGTAGTAAGGGAAGTTGATGTGAAGTCAACGCAAACCTTTGCTGATTTACATCTGGCTATTCATCAATCCATAGGCTATAACCCTGATTATTCTTCTTCTTTCTATATCAGCAACGATCAATGGACCAAGGGCGAGGAAATTGCTTATAAGCCAAGCCAGCGCAAAATTGACCGCGGCGTTGCACTGATGGAGAATTCCAAACTGAGCAACTTTATTGACGATCCGCACCAAAAGTTTTACTATACCTCTAACTTTGACCGCCCGTTTGACTTTCATGTTGAATTGGTGAAAATTTTGGACGATGCACCGGGCGTGGTATACCCAACCACCTCCAAAACCGTAGGTGAAGCGCCTAAACAATTTGGTAACGTATATAACCCGACAGTAGTTCCGCCAACCAATGAGGACTTCGATTTCCTGAATGAAATGGAGTATACCCCTGAGGATACGGAAGACTTTGAAGAAGTACCAGGATCGGGTGCAGCTGCAACTGATGAGGAAGAGAGCCACGAGGAAGAAGACGAGTTTGGCAATGAGTTTTCTGATAACGAAGGTTTTGAAGATGAAGACAATGGCCGTCGTACCGGCCGTGATGAAGATTATTAATCTGACACTTAAATAAACACAAATGGTTCATGGTTGTGGGGTAAAGATTACGCCATAGCCATGAACCATTTTTTATAATGAAACATTTAGTTGTTATAGCCGGACCAACAGCCATCGGTAAAACTGCCGCAGCTATCGTATTAGCCCAACATTACCAAACGGAAATCATTTCGGCCGACTCACGGCAGTTTTTCCGTGAAATGTCTATCGGTACGGCTAAGCCCTCTCCCGCGGAACTGGCTGTTGTGAAACATCATTTTATTGATTCGCACTCCATTCAGGAACTGGTTAGCGTAGGTGATTTTGAAAGGCAGGGATTGGAACTGCTGAACGAATTATATCAAAAGCATGATGTGGTCATTATGGCCGGAGGCTCGGGCCTGTACATTAAAGCTATATGCGAAGGCTTTGACGACCTACCTACTGCCGAGCCCGGCATACGGGAAAAATTAAATGCACAACTTACCGAACATGGCATTGGTTATCTACAAGAGCAACTGAAAGCGGCTGATCCTATTTATTTTGAGCAGGTAGATCAACACAACCCGCAGCGGCTTATTCGTGCGCTGGAAGTTTTTGAGAGTACCGGAAAGCCTTATTCATCTTACCGCAAAGGCAGCCAGCAGCAGCGACCGTTTAATATCATCAAAATTGGATTAGACATACCTCGCGAACAACTTTATGAGCGTATAAACCATCGTGTGGATATGATGGTAGCACAGGGGCTTTTGGATGAGGTCAAAAGCCTGCTCTCCCATCGCCACCTGAACGCACTTAATACGGTTGGCTATTCTGAAATATTTGATTATTTAGATGGAAAAATCGACCTGAATGAAGCCATTGAAACGATTAAACAGAACACCAGGCGCTTTGCCAAAAGGCAACTCACCTGGTTCCGAAAAGATACCGGCATACAATGGTTCCAACCTGCCGATATTGAGGGCATGCTGGCTTACATAGATACTAAGCTTGCTGAACAGCCAGCTTTTTGATACACAGCTCCAGACTGTCGCGCCAGTAAGGTATCTCGATGCTAAAGTTTTGCTTGATCTTAGCCTTATCCATTACTGAATACGCCGGACGGGTTGCTTTGGTTACATATTCAGCTGTACGCACCGGATACATCCTGATGGATGTATGCGAAATATCAAACACGGCCTTGGCAAAATCATACCAGGAGGTTACCCCTTCGTTACTGAAATGATAAATACCATATTGGCCTTTATCGCCGGCAATCATAGCAAAAATACTTTTCGCCAGATCAATGGCATAAGTAGGCGTTCCTACCTGATCAGCAATAATCTTGAGTTCTTCTTTTTCCCTGCCTAAGCGCAGCATAGTTTTTACAAAGTTGTTCCCATACTCTGAATATAGCCAGCTGGTGCGGATGATATAATGTGCTGGCAGGGCTTCGGCAATAGCCAGCTCACCCTCCAGTTTGGTTAGCCCGTACACATTAATTGGATTGGTTTGATCAGCTTCACTTAACGGATGAGGTGAGTTTCCCTCAAATACAAAGTCGGTTGATACATGGATGAGCACAGTGTTGTGCTTTTTACATGCAGTGGCCAGGTTGGCAGCACCGTCTTTGTTCACCCGGCGTGCCTCTTCCGTTTCGTCCTCGGCCTTATCAACAGCCGTGTAGGCAGCACAGTTGATACAGTATGCAGGTTGTTGTTCTGCAAAAATCGACTCAAGCGCGTCAGCTTCCGAAACTGTGGTTCCGGGGAAAAAACTAACATCCTTAATATGCTGCTCAGCAACCACTTGCTTTAAACACTGTGCCAACTGGCCTGATGAGCCGAAAACGATAACTCTTTGCATACAATCAGAAAGGTAAAATAAAGACTATTTATTTTTTAAGTGACCAAAAAGCTCGTCCTCCACCAGGTTGCAAATGATATGACCTATCAAAATATGCGATTCCTGAATTCGAGGCGTTACGCCGGATGGTACCTTAATGCAAATATCGCATAAATCGGCCATCTTTCCGCCACTCTCGCCGGTCCATCCAATAGATTTCACACCGCGGGCTTTGCATATTTCCAGCGCTTTTAAAATATTGGGGGAGTTACCAGATGTTGATATGGCAATAAAAACATCACCCTCATTACCATGCGCCTCTATCTGGCGGGCAAACAAGCGCTCGTAACCGTAATCGTTACCTATGCCGGTAAGTATGGATGTATCAGTTGATAATGCAATAGAAGGAATAGCCGGCCGGTCAAAATTAAAACGGCTCACAAACTCGCCCGAAATATGTTGTGCATCAGCTGCACTCCCGCCGTTTCCGGCAAGCAACGTTTTGCGCCCGTTCTGGTAAGCTGTAATAATCATGCGGGCAGCAGATTCAACTTGTTGCAGTAATATATCGCTACTTAAAAGTGCCTGTTTTACTTGTATGGAAGCCTGAACCTGTGATTGAATAATAGATAACATGTATATAGGATTGAAAAAGACAAGCGTTTAAGCGCTTGCCCAAAGTTAAGTTTATTACCAACAAAATGAGCTTATGATAGTTTAACTACCCTCAATTTTTATTAGTACACTTTTAATTACACATCCACCAGCTATTAACTAATATAAATAAGCAAATACTACTCATATTCAATAAACCTAAGTAATAATATATAACCCAAACCTAAATTTACATGTGATAGCTATTGAATTAGAATAACATTTTAATTCTTAATTAACCAAAACATAGTATTTATGATATTTTATAATATTTAGCGGCAACCAAACATTTTCTTACTATTATTGTAATAATAAACACTATTTTTTCGTTAACTTGCAAGTAATAATGCAGTTTAGCGTTCTGCTTTGTGAGGAATACAACCCTGAATGAACGTCTATTTACACGATAGACAGAGATGCTTTTTAACATAACTTTAAGTTCACATTGATGATAAACACACATGTTAACTTTCGGCATCTGTTGACCAGCGGGGTGTGCTTGTTTATTATGATTTGAAAGGGGCAGAAGTAAAGTAGTTACTCTTTAGTCAACTTAATATATATTTCAACTTGAATTATAATTTCACAGGTCAATGAATATCAAACTCTCACACATTGCGGTCACATGTTCAGCAGCACTGCTTTTTACAGCTTGTAAATCAAACAAGCGTTTGTCTGACATGTACAATGTGCCTTCAATAAGGCCAAGTGCACAATCGCTTAACTCCATGGCTCCTCCCGGAATGGTATTTGTACCTGCCGGTACTATCATTGATAAAGATGTAGTAATGCCGATGGACAGCGGTATGAATAGCGATACTGCTAAAAAGACAGTAACACTGAGCGCTTTCTTTATGGACCAAACCGAGGTAACCAACAAGCAGTACCGCACCTTTGTGGACTGGGTTGCCGATTCAGTTGCTATTACTGATTACTTAAAGGATGAAAAATACTTTCTGAAAGTAAAAGCCCTTAAAAGCAAAGCCGCACCCAACTTTGTGGCCGATTCTACTAAACGTATTGACTGGACTAAAGTAGATGGATCAACCCCATTATGGAAAAGTAAAGATCCGGCCATCCAATCCAAGTTGATGAATAAACTGTATACCATGGTTAATGGCCAGCCTATGCTGGTTAGCGACCTGGCAAAATATTCATTTACACACCTAACAGCAGATCCGGGCGGCAAATCCAAATATATTACTGAGTACGTTGCCGTATTGCCTGATTTGAAAGTTTGGTCGAAAGACTTTCCGAATGCGCAGATGGAGGTAATGGACAATAACTATTACACTAACCGCGGCTACAATGAATATCCGGTGGTAGGTGTAAGCTGGAAACAAGCTCGCGCCTATACTGACTGGAGAAGCAAAACCATACACCGGTTAATTGGCCCGAATTCACTAATCAATACGCTTAACCTGCAGTTTAGCCTGCCAACCGAAGCACAGTGGAAATACGCTGCTTCAAAAGAGGTAAAACCGGAGGATATGGACAAGCTGGCTTCGGTAGAAGTAAAAGAGAAAAAGAAAAAAGTGAGCAAGGCTGCTGTTAACTTTAAACAGCAGGAAGGCGATTACGGTCAGGATGGAGGTACATTTACCCTACCTGTAAAATCTTATGCACCAAATTCTGTAGGTGTTTATAACTTGTTAGGTAACGTTTCTGAATGGACTTTAGATGCCTTTAGCCCATCTTACCAGGAACTGGTGCATGACTTAAACCCCGTTTTATTATACGATGCTAAAGATACCGACAGCGAAGTAATGCGTCGTAAAGTAGTTAGAGGCGGCTCATGGAAAGATAATGCAGCGCTGTTGACACCATCAACCCGTAACTATGAGTTGCAGGAAGTTGGCCACTCTTATATCGGTTTCCGATGTGTTATGGCCGCTCCGGATATTATCCTGGAACAGTCAAAAACCAGAAAACTTGCCAGCAACAAATAGATAGCATATTAATGTAAGTATAGCGTTTTTAAGATTTACATCCTGAAAACACCACTCACTTAACACACGACACAACATGAAAAATTTAGCTTATAAAGTTTGTGTATCTGCATTTTGCGCATTAAGCATTGTAGCAACCTGCACTACTGCCGATGCTCAAAAAAGATCGAAGAGCAAAAGCACCAAATCGCGCACCACTAAGGCAAAGCGTTCAACTTATTACAACGATCCTCAAAGTAATTATACTGCACCTTCAACGGGAGCAACAAGCACACCTGCTAATACAGCTGTTACCGACTCGTTGGACATGTTGCCGGTAGACAGTATCGTTCCGGTAGATGGTTTTATGAAAAACACGGCGTTTAGTAATGCTAAAGCTTTTGCCTATCCTTCAGTAGAAAGTACCAACGTAAAATTCTATAAACGCGTATGGCGCGATATTGACACCAAGGACAAAAAGAACTACCTGTTTGACGCCCCGGGTGCAACCTTAGCGGATATTGTTATGGAAGGTGTAAGAACCGGTAAGCTGAGCGCCTATGAAGCCAGCATGACCAATAGCGATAACACCTTTGCCAGACGTCTAACTATCAGACAAGCGCTATCAAAACTACAAGACAGTGCCATGGTTGACCAGTTTGACCAAGATGGTAACAAAATTGGCTCTAAAATGGTATTGAATGATTTTAACCCTGAAAAGATCACCAAATTTAGAGTTAAAGAGGATGTATACTTCGACAAAAAACGTTCGGTTGTAGTAACCCGCATTATTGGTATTGCACCATTAATGAGCTTACAGGCCGGCGGTCAGAACATTGGCGAATCGCCAGCGTTCTGGTTATACTTCCCGCAATGCCGTAACTTCTTTGCCGGCAAAGACGTGTCTGACCCGGATCGCAACTTATATGATACCAGCATGGACGACATTTTTGTACAAAGAAGATACGCCAGCACTGTTGTTAGAGCAAGTGGCGCTAATGGTAATACTACCACAGCAAGTGCTTTTGCACAAGCCGGCGTTGCAGCTGCTCCGAGTGCAGAAGATGCAGCTAAGGAAAAAGAAGAAAACGCCAAACAGGTAGAAGCTAAGATTCAAAGCTACAAACAAAACCTGTGGCAGTATAAACTGCAAACAAAAGCAGAAAAAGAGAAAGCCAGCAAAAAAGAAAAGGCTGCTAAAGATGCTAAGCCAGCAAAGGCAGAAAAAACTGATAAAACAAAAGCTTCTTAACTAAGAGTTATTATAAATAAAAAAGGAGGATTGATATATCAATCCTCCTTTTTTATTTATAATCATTTAACACTATGCCTAATCTATTGACCTACAAAGCCTTATTAAATAATTATTAACTTTTAAAATATACAATTACAAACTAAGAAACCTCGCAATTTATTCCTATATTGTGTAACAAATTTACATTTAACTCGTACCAGTGTCTACTATTTACTCATAAGAAATAAGACGTTATTCACAATTTATTACATTATACCTACAAGCGATTTATGATTGATATTAGCCCATTATTAAAAAACGGCGCAAAATTCACAAATCAAGGGCAATACTATGAGTTTCCAATTTTAAGGCGATCTGAAGGCCTGGAAGCTAATGCCTATTACTTTGGCAACGAAGAATGGGCCGAAGAATATTTAACCTATTGCCATCGCAGCGATACTTTTAAAAGCCGTTGGCTTGCTGCTACAGGCGATTGGACAGGCAAGACAGTAATTGATATAGGTTGCGGCCCGGGAAATATATATGCAACGCTTAAGGATGTTGTGGGTAAACCTGAACATTTGATTGGCGTAGATGTAGCACCAAACTCACTTAAATTTGCCGCGGGTTTGGATTACACACCTGTTTTAGCTGATGCAAACAACTTACCTTTTAAATCAGAAATTGCAGATATTGTGGTTTTAAATGCCACCTTACATCATTGCGAAAACATGGATTCTGTACTTAAAGAAGCAGCACGGCTAGTAAAGCCAGGCGGTGTTTTAGTTACAGACCATGACCCGCAATTTACAGCCTGGAACTATAAAGGCGCAGCGAAACTATTATGGAATGCCAGATTGCTGTTGTACCGGATTACTGGTCATGGATTTCACAAAACGTCAGAGCAGCAAAAATGGGGCTTGGCTTGTGAATTACACCATAAACCGGGCGATGGTGTAAAAAGGGAAATGTTTGAAAGCATATTGGAGCCGCATGGCTTTCAAGTAAAAGTATATCCACATAACCATGACTTAGGCATGGAAGTACTATCCGGTAAAAGGGGAAAAGCTGAGTTTAAATACCGGCTTGGGAATATCTTATCAGGCCGAAATCCAGAGTCGGAACGAAGTGCCCTTACATTAATGTGCGTGGCACAAAAAGTAGCCTAAACACTTTTAAATAACCATAAAAGCCCGACTGCATAACAGCCGGGCTTTTTCATTTACTTGATATACTGATTGAATTCTTTGTGTTTGATTTCATGCTCGGGCAGTGAGCGGAAGTACTCATAAGTAATCCGGAGCCCTTCCTGCCTGGATACCTTCGGCTCCCAGCCCAGTATGGCTTTG